>CP070627.1:0-31120 GCA_020355945.1 Candidatus Aminicenantota bacterium
GTTCATTAATTACGGCGCGGTCTTTTCGGAATTTTTGTTCAATTTGTTCTTTTAGATTTCGATTCATGCCGTGTTCTCGTCCGAAATTTTCTCTTAATATGGTGACCAAATCGAATTTTTTCTCCATATCGAAACCGAAATCATCCAGCATGGTATCAACGGCCCTGAGTCCAAACAACCAGCGAATCCGTTCGCCTTCGTCCCCTTCGATCATAGACAGCATATCTACGATCATTTTGCTGTCGCAAAAAAACCACTGTTCTGAAAGGTCCATGGAATTGATTCCATACCGCTCGACTTCCCGCTGATAGGTATCTACCTGGATTTTCCATATCAAGTTTTGCTCGAGGTAAGGAATTGAATGGCTGCGAACCAAATGGATGATGGTCCCGATAAATTTGGGATCACTGACGCGAAAACGCACCCGGGTGTGAAGCTGCGGGTCTGCATAACGAATAAAAAACCAATAATCAATCATCCGGTTGGATAACAGGTCCTCGGTAATAGGCTTAATCACTTCAGTAAGAATAACATCCGCGCTTTTAGGCCCGGTATAAAACTTGTAATAAAGCCACTCATCACCAATAATAAATGCCCGTTTCAGGGGCTGCGGCTGCGTTTGACTGGTGCTGGTATTTTTATTATTTGTTTCCATTTTTATCTGTCATATTATGTCTTTTTTAAGGCATCCAATTTCCCGGCGTTATAAAAACAGAGTACAAATTCATTGGTAAATACCCCTTCAGGGCCTTTTACAATTGAATTTCCAGGATTGTATAGAAATTCCGTCAATTGAAACCCGGGTCTATTTTTAGTAACAGAGAAGAGGGTTTTAATGCACATCACGTTTTCCAGGTTAATAAACAATTTATTGTCGCTGTCTGTCAATAACACGTAAGCGGGCATATTGCTGGTTTCACGCCACTGCTGGATTTCCTGGAATAATTGATCGTCATCTTTTATTTTTACGAATTTCTTTATATCGTTATTTGTAATATTCCAGGTGGCAGGTGAGAAGATTAGATTTTTATAGGTTACGCGGGGCAAGAAGGGGTATTCATTGGCAATAGCGCCCCAATTGAAGCCCACACCGCCCCTGAGGTTTTGGGTTTGCAAATCCGCTAAAAAATGGTAGAGGGGGAGTGCATTATAGGAATAGTTATGGGCATTGGTTAACCTGGGGACAATTTCTTTGTTTAGTCGTTTGGACCGCAGTATCACGCGGTTTCCCCTGAGGAATACCGTCAAGTCTTCCGCTCTGATTTGATATTCTTCCGGGACAGCGGCTTTTGCCAGGTAAGGGATTTCATGGTTTCGCAGCACTGGTCGCAGCAGTACATTTCCTACTCGTGATTCCGGCAGATGAATGATTTCTGCCATAATCACGTTAGGGTTCATTTCCCCTTCTTTTTTGGTAACCTCTTTGACAAAAGTATCTGTGGGTTGATCGGCATGGCAGAAGCGGCCTAATAAATTCCCGGCCCCTGAACCGCCAAGACCGCTCATCAGGATCCTGGGCCTGGGATTTTTTTCACTTTTATCTTCCACGATTTGTACCATTGCGGAAATGGTGTCGGGTAAATCATCCCAGTTACTGTCAAAGGGTTCCAGGTCTTTATCAGTGAATTCCACCTGGTATTCCTGTCCTGCTATTGCTTCCCTGTATTTTTTAAATAAAAAGGATTGGATCCGGTTCCACCTGAGTTCCTGTGAGCCGTCGCCGGTTCCGGGTATAGCCAGGTCATCCACCAGTGGTGCGATATCCCCGGCATCCCTGGTCTGGCGGTAGCCTGTCCCGGATTCGGTATCCATTGCCTGGAGCAGGGGTATTTCTTTTGTTTCCCACCGTTCACCAAAGGCCTCTCTGAATTGGCTCATAGTAGTAGAAGAGGGTCTTAAGGTGAGCTTGTTCAACACTTCAAGCCCCATCAATACATCTTGTGCCACGCGCCACTCAAGGGTACAGCAATGGAGGGGTTTGACCATATCGGTTTGAAATAAAAACTTTAATTCATAGCCTGTTCCTAAAGGTTCCAGGTCTTTGGCAATCCGCTGGTAATGAGAAGTTGTGGTACCGATCTTGCTGTTATCCACTTCTTGCAGTGATTTTTTGGTATGAATAATGATATTTTTAATATTATCAATGCCTTCTAATTTTTCCAGTACTGCCAGGATTTGGTCTAGAAATTCCGGTCCGGTAATAGCGGGCTCCAATTCATTGACCAGGAGTTGGCTGTCAATCAATTCATCGATAAATTCTTTGGCTTCTTCAAAGGAAATTTCATCATCTACCAGGACCTGGGCCAGGTCTTTTAGAAAAGCACCTTTAGCTGCGGTATCCAGCACGCGCTGCAAATATTCCGAATGGTCTACTGCCACAATATGATGGGTACGCCTGGCATCCTTGTACCTGTATTCCACGTACCGCAGTTGGTCCCCTACTTTGTAGATGCTGGAATTGGGATAGTATTTTATTTTTTCTTTAATATCCGGGTGTTTAGCCAGGTCCAGGGCCAAAGCGCAGAGGTAATTCATATCCAGGCGGGTATGGCGGGTATATTTTTCTTGAGGCGGTAGTTCAATATGGGTTTCCTTATCCCACTGCCCCACATTAAACCCGGCAAACAAACCAAATGGTGTCGGGCGGGTAGACATACGAAGAATATAACGCATCAATGCATAATGCAGCCGCTTTACTTTTTTCTTGTCGGTTAAATCACCTTTTAACCGTTCATATAGTTGGGCATGAAGGTCAGGAGAAGCTAAAAAAATCGCCTCATCTACTTCCGGCATCTGGCATACTTCCATGATTTGTTCTTCCGTGATATTTTTCCCGGAAACCACCTTTTCAATAAAATCAAACGGAAAAAGCGGCGAACGCAATACAAAAGAAGAGAAGTTTAAGTAAGGATTTTGGCTTTTCATTGTCTTAATCTTAAAGTCTTAAAGTTTATTTTACAAGTTTAACTGGTATATGTCAACTTTTTTACTCATTTGACTCATTTGGCAGGAGCACCTCCTCAAGATATAAAAAAATCCAGGAACCACCCTATTTCACAAAAAATCAAAAAAAAATCCATATAAGTTGAAATACCAACGTATTTATTTTAAAATATTAATGTGAATACGAACACCAAAAGGATTGATTCTATGATGGAAAATTTGACTATATTTTTCGATTGAGGTAAATAGAGTGTCTTTGTCTGAAAATGCTTATCAACTGATCGAAGCAATGCGTCAAGGTGATTTGATGCAATTCCTTCGTCAAAGCAAAATACCTATTTCTGATGAGATTTGCCGAGAAATCCTGGAAGAGGGGCATAAGAATCTTGAAAAAGGGCAGATCGATGAAGCGTTGGAATTATCAGGAGTTTGCATTAAAGTAGCGGAACAATTGAATAATCCTGCTTTTTTATCCCAGGGCTATGCATTGCTTTGTGTGTGCAAACGAATTAAAGGAGATACCCAAGAGGCACTGATTATTCTTAAGCATGCGTTGGAATCTATGCCGGAAGGCATCCCCAGAGAGCAGCAGGTGTTATTGCTTGGCATCCAGGTCCACCTCTTAGCGGAAGCAGGTCAACCTGATGAAGCTGTTCGGCAATACCAGGAATGTGAGGTTTTTAGGATAGAGCAAATGGCCCCGGATTTGTCTGTTCAAATGACAGGAGCCATTGCAGCCTCATATCGGGAAGCAGACGCTTTGCGCCTCGCATCCGAATGGTATGGCCGGGCGTATGATGTTGCCAAAAGAAATGCCCTCCATGAAGCAGCATTGGGTTTGTCCAGGGACCATGCTCACTGCTTGATGGATTTGGGTGAATTGGAACAGGCATTAAGACGACTTAAACGAGCAGAACACCTGGCCGAAGCAGGACATTTTGAAAATGAAAAAGGTTGGATAAAACTTGATCAGGGTGTGATCCTCTTGCTTTTAAGGCGATTCCAGGAAGCAGAAAACATACTAAACCAGGCCAGGGATTCATTCATGAAAAGCAAAAATCAACTGGGTATTGTCCGCGCCAAGATAAACCTGGCGAATGTCTTTTTAAATACTGAAAGATCAGAGCAGGCCATGACTGAACTTGAGAAGATTCTTCAGAGTGAAATCAGTCAAAATAATCCAGGCATTCGTGCCATTGTTCTACTAGGCCAATGCCATGCCCTGACCCAGATGAAACAATGGGATAAGGTAGAATCCCTACTAAAAGAAAACCCAGAAGCACCAAAACAATTGCCTTCTCGTGAGAAGATTGAATTAGACTTATTAGTCTCTCGTCTAACACTTCATAAAAAGAATTGGCAGCAAGCTTCAGTCATGTTATCGGAGGTAAGTCAGCAGTTCCAGAAGATCGGTGCAATATTTAGTGCAGGTGAAGCTGAAGTATTGCAGGTGGAAGCCGAATTGAAGCAAAAAAATTATGAGGCTGCACTCTCAGCTTGCGAACAAGCTGGCACGCTTTTTAAAAAAACAAACGCCCAAGACGCTGTCGTACGATTAGAGAATTTTAAAAATTCCATCCTAATGGAATGGGTGAATATGCTTTTGAACACTGCTGAAAATGGCGTTGAAACGTCAGAAATAGCAAAAATATTAAAACAAAAAGGTAAACCACTAACGGAAAGACTTTTCCAGTCCGGACAACAGCGAATCGATATAAAAACTTCATCAGGCCAAATTGAACAAGCTTGTAACCTTGCTGAGATATTATATGATATTGCTTTGGCAATTGAGAACAAATTCGCTGCTGCACAAACCCTGCACAGGTTTGGCGTGGCCCTCAAGAATCAAACCCGGGCAGATTTGGCGATTGACTACGAAGAAAAAGCTTTATCATTATATGAAGAGCTTGACGATCAACCATGGGTGGCAGGAGTAACAATGGATGTTGCCTTGGCATACAAAGGCTCCGGCCAAATGGATAAAGCTTTGGAACTGGCAATCCGGGCCCTTGAAATGTTTGAAAACCAACATGATGTAGAACGAATAATAATAGCCCACACAAATATCGGGAATATATTAAAAGAAACCAAAAGAATCGAGGAGGGTATTGAGCATCTCAAACAAGCGCTGCATTTGGCCGAGGAAAGACGCGATCTACGTTCAACAGCCCGAATAATAGGTAATCTTGGTGGTGCCTACCTGATAGCGGAAAAATTTCCTGAAGCGCTCAATGCATATCAACAGGCTTACAAAATAGGGGTTGCTTGTGGGGATAAGGACCTGGCACATAAGATGCAAGTGACACTGCAAACACTGACCAGCCATATTCCTGATAGCCAAACTCCGGAAGATAAAGTTTCTTCTTTGGCTAAATCAAAGAGCCTGGAAGAAATACGTCAGTTCCTTAAAGAGCCTGATTGCCCTCCCCCCCGTCAATTAATTGAATTATTGATGGAAAAGGGCAGCCAACTGTATAAAAAAGGAAAGCAAAAACTGGCATTTGACTATTTTACCGCTGCCGAACGCGTTTGCCAATGTCTGGGACAACCCCAAACGCAAGGTAACGCCTATCTAATATTAGGAGCAAATTATATACAAGGAGAGTTTTTTGATCGTGCCTTCAAAGCCTTTGAAGAGGCGGCCAACTTTTTCGGACAAATTCAGCGAGAAGAAGAACAAGCCAATTGTTTCACTAATGCAGCAAGAGCAGCACTGCTTTTAGGAGATAAAACCTCAGCAGTCCGCTGTGTGAATCTGGCAATTAACTGTCACAAACGTCTAAAAATCCTGGATGGATTGGCTTACGATTTAGTCATTCAAGGGGAATTAGAATTGAGCAACAACAACATATCAACGGCAATGAAATTATTCCGGGAAGCCATTGATCTGCAAGTAGAACGAGGAAGCTTTGTGGGGATCACAGGGGTTGTTTCTACACCAGCTCTAAAAGCACTGGAAAAACACGGGGCTAAAAAAGAGATGGAAACCATCAGCACTTATGCCAGTAAAGCGGGCTTTCATCTGCTTATGGATCGATGGCCAACGCTTAGACAGGGCAATGCAAAACACGCTTTTCTTAACTCCAACGCGGCATTATTGCTCAATGAAGAATTCCTGGTCATGTTTGTAGGAGATCTGGCCCCTCAGGCCGTTGATGATGGACGGCTTAAGCACGCTAACATCTTATTAGATATTGGCTACCAGGCGGCAAGCCTTCTTGGGTCGGAAACGCTATATATCAAAATCCTGTTAACCGATGCCAATGTGCAAGCCAGAACCAGGGATACCAACCAGGCTCTATCTTTGCTGGCAGAAGTTGAATCGCGTATAACAACCATTGATAGACAGGATTATCGCTTAAAAGTATTCCTGGATGCCGCAAAGATTGCGGAGAGAATCGGTAATTATAAGCGCTGTATATATTTCTACGATCGAGCCAGTAGAGTGGCCGCTGAGCTAAAAAACCCCAAAGAAGAGGCCCATGTCTTGATGTGTGAGGGTATTGCTTGCAAAAACTTCGGACTACTGAAGCAAGCGGTGGGATTATATCGCAAGGCCTTCACCCTGCTGGATGACCCGGAGGGGCTGCAGGCAGCCAATATTTATGTAAATCTAGGTAATGCCCTTGAGATTATGGGAAATCGTCAAGAAGCCATTGAAACATATGAGAAGGCATTGAGTATCGCCCACACTCATGGAGACCCGGCAGTTCAAGCTTCGGCTTATATTGGCCTGGGAATTGCCGCCAAAAATATTGGCGATTTCGACGAGGCAGAATACCGTTACCAGCAAGCGTTGATCCTCTGCGACCGTTATGGACTCAAAGAAAGCCGCGATAACGTGCTAAAAAACAAGGCGATTCTTGATTTTGCTCGTGGTGAAAATCAACAAGATTCGGATACCCTGGCTCAAAAGCCCCAATCCATGCGAGAACAAGCTGTCACGTTTATTGACCGGGCAATTATTGAATCGGAAAAAATGAACTTCCCATTAGCCATAAAGTACCAAAAAAAAGCACTGGGGCTTTTCAAAAAAATGAATAATCAACATGGGATTGCTATGGCCATGACGAATCTTGCATCATTTTACGGAGAGATGCCTGATCTTGATAAGGCGTTGAAGTGGATTCAACAGGCGATTAAGGAAGCTGATCGTTCCGGGGGGAAAGATATAGCAATAGAAGCACGTCAGATTGCCGCACGTTTACTGATGGAAAAGGGAGAAATAGAGGCGGAATCTGCTGTAGGAGAAGATTCAGCAACTCCTCCCCTTGATCCAGGAAAAGAATGGGCCCAACAAATAAAAAAATGGCTCGCCAGGCCCCGAGAAAAACTTCAAAAAATGGCAGAGGCCCGACAAGAATATTGTAATAAAGCGCTTGAGTATTTGAAAGAGGCGATTCACCTCATCGATGCTGCTAAAGCCAGCTTTACCGGTGAGAACAACCGTATGGCTTTCATTGAACGCAACAAACAAATTTATGACCGCGCTGTGATGGCCAGTATCGGATTGAATGATGACAAACAAATACTAAAATTCATGGAAAAAAGTAGAGGACAAACGTTTCTCGACCTCTTCGAAAAGGCCATAGATAAGAAAGTATTTACTTCAGTTGGGAAAACATCAAAACCAGGAGGTAAGCCGGGTTATAAGGCTGGCACCGAGTTGGCTGAAGCTGATTCTATCACATATGACTATCTCAAAGAAATCTGGACCAACCAGGTATTTGGTGGGAAAAAGCCTGATAAACCCACTTTGATCTTAATGTACTATTTCATCAATGATTATATTTACTACATCTATGCTTTAGATCCCTTATCCCCTCAGGAAATGGAATTCCGTGATGTTTTTACGAGACCGATGACGACAGAGAATGGGGAAAAAGTGGATTGGCTCACGGTATTGATCTCCCAATTACGTTTGTCTTTGAACGGGTCCATATTATATCTTGATCAGGTCAACCAGTTAGAGAAACAACTACGCGATCTTGAGCAGTCTCGTTCGGACCAGGGAAAAATCCTGGAAATTCGCCAACAGTTGAAGCAACGAAAGGCAGAATTACCCCAGGCATTAGCTTCTTTGGAAGAGCTGGGAGCAAAAACAAGACAAGAACTCTACCATGCCCTGGTCGCACCGCTATCCAATCGTATCCAACACTACCAGCGGTTAATCATTGTCCCCCACAAAAAGCTGCACCACATCCCATTCCATGCGTTAATGGATGAGGATGGGCTAACATTGATTGAGAAAGGACTGGATATATCTTATATACCGAGTTTGAGTGCATTAAAATACTGTTATTACTCACCTGGAGTTTCTACTTATCAAATATTACTTTGTATGGGCGATCCCAATGGAGATCTACCCATGGCTGCTGTAGAATGCGAAGAGATTGCTAAGTTATATCCCAATTTAGCTGGTGAGCAGGTTTTTCTTGGGAAGCAAGCCACAAGAAGTGTACTTCAAAAGTATGCCCCGGAAGCGGATATTATCCATTTGGCTATGCATGGTCAATATGATAGCCAGTGGCCATTGAATTCAAGCCTGGTATTCAACGATGAACCATTAACAGTTCGTCACGTCTATAATCTTGACCTGACCAGGGCCCAAACAGCAGTTTTGAGTACATGCCTGTCCGGTATGAGTACGGTATCTGAAAGTGACGAATTGCTGGGATTAATACGTGGTTTCTTCCATGCCGGTGTATCATCTGTCATTGCTTCACTCTGGCCAGTCCATTCAGATGCCACCGCAAAACTGATGAAAGAATTTCATTCCCTGCTCAGGAAGAAAAACCCTGGGGATAAAGCCAATGCCCTTAGAGAGGCAATGCTAAAGGTTAAAAATGAACACCCATATACAGCCCTATGGGCCCCTTTTTGTTTATATGGTCGGCATAATTAGAGTATATTCTATGGATTGTATCACCAATAGAGTCAGGATAATATTACTCTATTCCGGGAGGTGAAATCATGTCATTGATAGGGGTTATATCTACAGATTTTATTCGGTTTAGTTCAACCGAAACCACTTCTGATGTGCTTCAAGAAGTCCGGACCCTGGCCCCCAAATATATTGTCGTATACCATGTTGATCCAAATGGTGTCGGATCCCACTACGTATTTGGTCATGATGACTTCATCGACCATTTTCAGCCAGGTTCATTTTACGATACTGGTTCGCTCCGGGAAAGTCTTCGACTTGAAAATAAACCACCCGCAGCAACAGTACCCCCGGAAGATGTGTCCCTGGCAAATAACAATGACATTGTCGTTGAAAAAAACACGGTTGTAGGAGTCGTTGAAGTTGACCCCGGGATCAAGGAGGCCTTCTCTGTGCGAGGGTTAAAAAGCACATATCCGGTAAATCATAATATAATTTCTCCGGTACGTACGAAAGATTTCTTCATTGAAGCCGAGTTTCCTGAAGAAATTATCATTGGCAAAGAAGCTTCTTTAGTGGTAACTTTATTCTCTCCTGATTGGGCCACTTTGAAGAAGGCGATTAATCGGTTGTCTTTAGATCAAACACAGCCTTTAATCGTGATTGTCCGTACAGAGAAATTCATTCTCACGGACCAGCGGGAATGCAAACTATCTATTCCAGGTCCCCGTCATGCGGTCAGTTGCCGATTTGAGCTTGCGGCTCAAAGTCTCGGAGGTGGTCGCATCGAGGTTAGGCTGTATCAGGGGTCCTCACAGGTGGGTGAGATAATTTTAAAGCCGAAAATTGTCCTGGAAAGTCCCCATCCTATCGGTATGCTCACACGTTCCCATCAATTGGAACCGATATTACGGGAACCAATGCCTGACCTGGAGATCCGGATTTTTGACCGAACACTCAATGGCAAAGGAACCATCCAATTTGAACTAACAGCCGCACCTGACAGCACCCTAGATTTCTATCATACACCTTTCCCTATGACAATACTGGATTGCGACCCCAAAGCATATCATAATCGTCTCTTCGAGATTATTGAAGATACTCCCCTGTTGGACACAGAAGACATCAAAGCCATAGATTTGGAACTGCGAAATATTGGGAGGAAATTATTTGATGTTTTGTTTCCAAAAGAGCTAAAGGAGGTCTTTTTGCATCACAGTTCTCAAATAAGATCAATACAGGTGCTTTCCGGGGAACCCTATATTCCATGGGAAATGGTCCTTTTACCTAAGGGTAAAGGGTTACCAGAGGACAAATTTCTCTGCGAACAATTTATTTTCACTCGTTGGTTGGAGGGCAAGCGCCCACCATCTAAAATTTATCTCAAGAAACTACGATATATTATCCCCATCTATAAAAAACCCGAATTAGCCCTCCCCATGACAAAAAAAGAATGCCAGCTATTGGAAAAGCTTGCCCATAAATATTCTCTTGATATTAAACCTATTCCTGCCAATCGACTTGCAGTCTTGCAAACCTTACGAAATGAAAGCTTTGATGTTTTGCATTTCTCCGGTCATGGCTCTTTTGACGTTGAAAATACCGATACTTCAATCTTGCTCCTGGAGAGTAAATTGGTAAATTTGGGGAACAATGAAAAAAGTGAGATTTTACAAAAACTTCACTCTATAAACGCAACCGCATTAGCAGCCAATCCTCAACGCCGAAACCCACTTATCTTTCTCAATGCGTGTCAAACAGGGCGCAGTGCATTTTCATTAACAGGTATTGGAGGTTGGGCAGTTGAGTTTATTCGGGCGGGAGCCGGTGTATTCGTGGGTTCACATTGGTCCATCGGGGACCATGCAGCATTTGTTTTTGCACAAACCTTCTATAATAAACTGTGTGCTGGGGAAACCGTAGGTGAAAGCACACTTGCGGCAAGACTGGAGGTTAAAGAAAAAGCCGGTAACCCGACATGGTTGGCATACACTGTATTTGCACATCCATTGGCTACGATAACCCACGTCGATTCACCTGGTTTTGGTGGCGAATTGGGGCGCATGTGAGGCATTGACAATTCCTATGGGGTATATTATTATAGAATATTAAAAGATAAGGCCTGGTATTAAAATGAAAGAAGAGGTATTATAAGTGGAGGTAAGAAATGCCAGCTAAAAAAATAAAGAAAGCGGATAAAAGTAAGAAAGAAAAGAAAAAAAAGAAACCAAGAGAAGTCAGCATTCTCAGGGAGTATGGAGAGATGATCATCGAAGTGTTGGTATTTGTATTTTTTATCAATGCTTTTCTTCTCCAAAGTCAGACTATCCCCACCCCTTCCATGAAAGACACAATGCTGATCGGGGATCATCTGTTGGTGGACAAAATGGCCTATGCATCGTTCCTGGGACCATGGGATAAATTTCTCTTCCCCCGGGTAACGATTGAGCGTGGAATGATTGTTACCTTTAAAGGGCCTACTGAAATGGAAAAAGACTATGTAAAACGAGTAATCGCTTTACCGGGAGAAACCATTAGAGTTAAGAATAAACAAGTGTATATCAATGGCAAAGCACTGGCGGAACCTTATGTTTATTATGAAGGAGGATATCGCGAGGAACTCGGGGATAATTTTCCTTTAAATAGCCCACGCAAGCCCATCGATGCCTTAGGGAAAACTAAGGGTTACCTGCCTTTTTATGCTTTGGATAAGTATGAGCGTCTTGATCAGAAACGAACGGTTGAATTGTGCGAGCGCTTTAAAGGCTGTGTGGTCCGGGATGAAAGCGGGGAACGGGTGTTTAAAATACCGGAAGGGCATTATTTTTGTATGGGTGATAACAGGGATCACAGCTATGATTCCAGGTTCTGGGGCCCTTTACCCCAGGAGTACATTATTGGAAGGCCCTGGCGAATCTATTGGTCTTTTGAATCCAGCACCGAGGAATATTTAACACCTGGCGTTTTCCATAAAATCAAAGATTTCTTTAAAACCATCATTAATTTTATCCCTAAAACCAGGTGGAAGCGGATGTTTAAAAAGTTCGAATAAACCCCTCGGCGAGGGGGACCTATATGCTGCGCAATTCGGTGGTGTCGGTTTTCATTCGTTTCCGTGTGAGGGCGCGGCACCATGGAAACCTGCTATTTAAATTAGCCACAAAGTTACACAAAGCGGGCGGCGCCCGCAGCCCAAGAAGGCCCTAACGGGCCATCTTTCGGCGCACTGATTTGTGCGCCGGGAATTAATCCTTGTCAAAAAAACAAAAAGTTGACGGATAGTACTACAAAAGGTTTTATAAAAAATCAATCCATGGTGCTTTTCTTTTCACTACTGACCAATGGCTAATGACCAATGACAGCTCTAATAAGCTCCTCCTTACTGATTCATTGGTCTACTACCTACTACCTACTACCTACTACTTACTACTTACTTAGACCTATCCCATACAGGTCGCTGATATCCAGTGGTGGCATGGGGCCGTTGAGGGGTCTTTTATTCATTACATACCAATCGTACCACTGCAAGACCCTGTATAAGAAATCAATCCGTGCGGGTTGTTTCCTGTTGCTGTGTCCTTCACCGGGATACTGCACCAAACGTACGGCCGGGTGATTGTTCATTTTCAACCGGCGGTAAAATTCCAGACTTTGGGACGGATGCACACGGGTATCATCAGTACCCCCTAAAATAAGCACGGCTGTTTTACTTTGATAGGCCCAGTAGATGGGACTTCGTTTTAAAAAGAAATCCCAGTTGTTTTCCAGGGGGTCTTTCATATGTACATAGAGGTCTTCATAAGGGATATCCGTGGTTCCTCGTTTGCTGATCAGGTCGCTAATGCCCACAGACATACAGACGGCCCTGATGTATTTAGTATAAAACGAGGCAAACCAGGCAGCAGCATATCCGCCGTAAGAACCACCTCCTAATCCCACCCGTTCAAGGTCTGCAATTCCTTTTTTAATTAAGAAATCAATACCGTCGGCGATGTCGTCAAACTCTTTTCCAGCCGGGTCTTTGAAACCCACCAGGGCAAATTTAACCCCATACCCGGTACTGGCACGGTAATTGGGATAAAACACGGCATAACCCTTTCCGGCCAGTACCTGGCCGGGCCTGGAGTAACTGGTGAGCCAACTGTTGGAGTAATGACTTTCAGGTCCACCATGGACGATTACTACCAGCGGGTATTTCTGTCCTTCCTGGTAATCCACCGGGTAGATTAAAAGACCTTCGATTTCCCAATTATCCCTGGATTGGTAGCGGATAATTTCTTGTTTTCCCAATTTCCGTTGGGCTAACCAGGGATTTAAGTTGGTCAGTTGTTTGACCTGTTTTTGTCCCGGTTTCCAGTAAAAGAGCTCCCCGGGAATGTGGGGGGCGCTTCCCACAAAAGCGGCATACTTGAAATCTTTAGTAAAGCTGGCTTTTCTGAAAGTGATGCCTGTGGTTTTCGAATCCAGGATAATTTTACGTTTACCACCGGCTGCCGGGACCAGGCTGAGGCCAGGCCATACCCCTTCCCCGGCATAATACAAAATAGTCTTTGGGTCTTTCCACACCGCCCACTTGACATGACCGCGAAACCCAGGAACGGTAAGATTTACCTGTTTTTTTGTTTTAATATCAATGACAAATACCTGGCTCACTTCATGGTCTTTTCGCTCCAATGCGGCGGTATAAACTATTTTGGAAGCATCAGGACTGAATTGGTATTTTCCAAGTTTCCCCGGGTTATCCGTCAATTGTTCTATTTTTTGGGTTTTAATGTCCAGCAGGTAAATCTTTTGAAACATATACCGGTGGTCCACTAAATTTTTTGGAGAAATTGCAGCGGCAATGGTCTTTCCATCCGGGCTGAACTCAAAATTCCAGGCTGTTTTGTCCTTTGTAAGCTGCCGGGTTTTGTCTTTTTTATCAAGATCGATCATATAGAGGTTTTTATGTTTAAAATCTTCTTCATAAAAAATGAATTCATATCCTTTTTCTTTTAATTTTTTTTCTTTTATGGTTTTAGGAGTTTCTGCGATATAGGCGATTTTATTTTGTTGGGGATGCCATTGAAAGTCGCTGACATTGGTTTGTGAATGGGTGATTTGGATTGCTTCTCCGCCGTCGATGGGAATCATCCACACTTGAGTTTGTGCCTTGTCTCCTCGTTTGGTGAGAAAGGCCAGTCTGGAGCTGTCCGGGCTCCAGCGCAGGGTTCTTATGGACACCTTACCTATGATAAAGGGTTTTATTTTTTGAGTTTGTGTAGAAATGACGAAGAGTTCGCGGTAATAGCTGCCGGGTTTATCATTGGGGGGGCGGTTTTGTCTAACCGTATAGGCGATCCACTGCCCATCCGGGCTGATCCGGGCTTCATCGCAGTATTGTGTTTTTAATACGTCTTTGGCTGTAAAGGTTTCACCTGGGCTGCTGCCAAATTGAGCCATTGAAAACAGGAAGATGATGCTAAAAAGCACCGGGATGTGGTGTTGTATTTTCTTTTTCATCATAACCTCCAGTCTGAAATGATAACAGAGTTTCCGGGAGAATTCAATAATTACTTACTTATGTCATAAATTCTAAGCTTGAGACACCTCGCCCTTTCTTGTTAGTAAAAAATTTTTGCGGGGTCCAGGGGCGGTTTTTATAAAAAGAGCCCCTGGCCGCCGGAGGCGAAGAACGCAGTGCTTTGGGAGATTATATAAAGTACTAAAAGAATGCGGATGGTCGGTGGTATAGTTTTTTAAGCTCTTGAGTTACCGCCCATTCGTGATACGCGTACGGCCTACTGGGAGATTGACCGGGCGAAATGCTTTTGATTACTCCGTCCGGCATAAAGTGCTGAAATAAGTCAAAATTTTTTATTCTTAAGTCAGAAGCACTAGGGAATTATTTCTTTGCATCCGATTGATTTCAGATACTCTGTGGCTTGTTTAAGTTTCTCATCCAACCTGGATGAACGGCATGGTGCTTTCTTTGATGTCGATGGTGGAGGAGCTAGTTAGCAATTAAGTGGCTCTCCGTAGCAGCCATCGGGCTGCAATGTACCTTGATACCCGCCTCCCTTGCCCGGGAGTTTAGCCATACTATCAACTGAAATGAAATTTAGAATCGAAAGTGTAATGCCCAACATCATCGAAATAATCATTATCAATTTTAAAATCTTTCTCATGTCCATGTGTAAAATATACATGATTTTGTAAATTTTGTCAAACTTGATTTAGTCTCGATAACGTTTACTTTTGGAAATGAAAACATTAATATCAGCGGTATTTGTTTTCAGCTATGATCCAAAATAGAAATTTTATTATTAATTTGCTGAAGCTGAATTATCTCCTCTCAATAACAGGAGAATGTTCTTTCTTAGAAGAAGGATATAATTTCTTATATATAGATACAAGGAAATTTCGCAAATAAGGCCTTTGACTCTGGATGTCAGGTAAAACAAAAATGATTTTTCCTGCTGGAGAAACCCCAAAAAGCGTTGGTGTGTCCCATGGCAAATACTTTTTGTATTTTTGGTAACAATACAGTGGGAATGATTCGCCTATCAACCGTCTCAACCCCAGCTCATCTTTTAATTCCTCTTCCGGTACAATTCCGGCAGCACAAAATTGTGAAGGTAATGTATTTAAAACCTCTACCATCTCCACCACGCATGGTTGGCAATCATTTTTTTTAAAAAATATGAACAAATAAAGGGGCGGATCGTCGGTTTTTTGCTTTAAGCTTTCAGGGATAGGAAAATGATGGAAAACCATTTTATGTTGCTGCTTGTAAATAACACTTCCTAAAAACAATATGACAACCCCCAACATACCTACAATGTACTTCCTCATGTTTAAATGCATTACCTCTTTATTTTATATTTTAATATTGAGAATTCGCCATTATCATTTCCCGGTTGCTCTGAAAAGGCATACAGTTCATATTTTTCTTTATCAAACCACATTTGCCGGCCAGGGTTACCTGGAAATAAAACATCGCCGAGGAAATCTCCTTCCAGGGTATACGTTTGCATCCTGAACTTCGAAGTGTTACTTTTATTATTTTTGCCCATCTCATAAACGAGAAACACATGCCTGGAAGTGGCAAAGATATTTCTTACGTACGTCATCTTTTTCCGTTTTTTCCACGTAGTTTCGACCTTCCTTTTTTTATAGGAATCACTGAGCCTGGACCCATCCGGTTTGGTGTAATGAGGAGTCGCATGTCCGAAAACTACTTGCTTTTTTGACACCAAGTCAAGCTTAATAATCCTTAACGCACCTTCCCATACAAAAAACAGGTCATCCCCTTGGATATCGATGAAGGCTTTAATGCCAATCGCTGGTAGCGTTTGTTTTTGTCGATACTCTAGGACGTACTCATCATAGCTTTCTAGATTGTATTTTTCGTGTGAAGGTAGCAGGTAATTGGTTTGCCCGTTCTTGATGTTTATACTGTAAAGGTCAAAGGGTAGGCTTTGTTTGTCGATTAAATATCCTGAAATGACTACTTGTTCACCTCCACCAGCGAATTCAATATCGTAGCCGTATCCTTTACCAACTATTTCTTTAAACAATGAGAATCCAATCTTTCCTTGCCTATCAAGAATGAATACTTTTCTTGCCTTGTTGTCAAGAACTCCTAGCTTACCTTCATTTTGACTGTAAAAGCAATACGTCGGCTGCATGAATCCCTTCTTGCCGAACCTGGGTCCCAATTCTTTTATGAATTTCAAAAAATTTCCCTCATTATTGAAGACTTTTATAGATCCAGTTTGATAGTCGGGAAGTAAAAAAAGCTTATCTTCGGTAACGCAAAAGGACATGGGGGTGGCTTTGAGTTCCGAGGCCTGGTCGACAATAATTTTTTCGGTCAGTTTGATATCTTGCCCAAAAGCCCTATTTATAATTAATAACAAAAAAATAAGTGATAATCCTAATGACACTGATGTCTTTCGCATCTACTCTTCCTCCTATTGGCTTCCTGAAAAGTAATATTTGGAGGAAAAGCAATGGCGCATAAGTTGCATGTTGAGGCCCCTTAAACACAAAACCAGAGTTGTTTTTTTGTTTAACGGCTTTACAGGCATTCTTACTTTCTGTTCCGGCCAGTCCCAATATGACTTTAAATTATAAGCTCTTGATGCCTTCATTTACTGCTTTTATATCCTCCATTTATTTTTTTGTCTTTATGATATATCAGTAACACATCTCCCTGGGTTTGTCAAGACTAAAATTTCTTTTGGATTTCTCATCTATTCAGTGCACTGCATTATTTTATAGCGCCAATCGATAAAGGTAAAAATTTCACTTATTATTACTGCATTTCGCCTCTTATTTCATTCTTTTTTTAACTTTTTAGCACGCTAAAGATTCGGATTACTGGATTTCATTTTAATTATTCGTTATAATTATTTATCATGGAAAGACAGGAAGATTTTCAAAGGATAAAACGGTTGATTTCCCGTTGGATCACAGAAATTCGTTTACATAACGCCGTAGACTTCTACGATATCAATCGGGTGTCCGAAGATATCGCCAGACAGCTGTTGAATAAAATTTATAACTATAACATGTCTAACCTCAATGATGATGAACAAAGGAATTACCCAGGAATTGACCTGGGAGATAAAAAAAATAAAATATCCTTTCAAATCACATCCAGAAGTGATGCTATAAAGATAAAAGATTGCCTGCAAAAATTCAAAGAAAAGGGGGCGGAGAAATACAGCAATGGTATTCGTTTCTTAATCCTATCAGATAAAAAACCCAAATTCAATAAAACGCAAAAAAAAGCCCTCAAGGAAATTTATCCTAACTTCAACCCGGAGGAACACATATTAACAATTGTTGATCTGGTCCAAGAAATTTTACGGTTGTATGATAATCACCCGGACCGATTCCAAGAAACCAAGAGTTTTTTAGAAAAGGAGTTTGATGACTGGATAGATAATAAGGAGAAAAAAGAAGAGCATAAATGTGGAAAAATTAAAAAGAGATATAATGCGTTTCTCTGTTATAACAGACTAGATTTACTTAATGTGAAACAAATCGCTAAATGGCTTATGAATACCGCTAAAATTGATGTCTGGCTCGACGAATGGAATCTAAAACCGGGTGACCGCTAGCAAGAAGAAATTGAAAAAGCTCTGGATGAATCCGAATGCTGTGTGGTTTTTTTAGGACCTAATGGAATCGGGCCATGGCAGAATGAAGAGATGCGTATAGCCTTAGAGGAAAGTGTTTCAAAGCAAACTATCAGGATTGTTCCCGTACTGCTGCCTCGTGCTCTGCGACCTGTACAGGAAAGCAATCTGCCACGTTTCTTAAGACGCTTGACATGGATAGTTTTCCAGCAACACTGGAATGAAGAGGATGCATTGCATCGTTTGGTATGTGGGATTAACAGGATTACGCCAGGAAGGGATGCAAAAAAGACTGAAGCTGGTATTTGTCCATACCGCGGCCTGGAGGTCTTCCGGGAGCAAGATCAAAATTTTTTCTTTGGTCGTGAAGCCGTTGTGCAGCGATTGCTGGATAAGCTTAAAAAAAGTCGTTTCCTGGCAGTGTTGGGACCATCAGGAAGTGGTAAGTCCTCTGTGGTCCAGGCAGGACTTATTCCCCATTTACGGTATAATTCACTGGTCATCTTGTTCACTCCCCAGGAACAGCCCATCGAAGAACTTGCCTTTGCTCTGCGTAAATGTTACCTGGAAAATCGTATGCCACCGGTGGAACAATTGATAAAACGTCTAAAAGAATCCGAAAAAAACCTTCATTATATTTCCAGGGAAATTTTAGAGAATGCCGACAAAAAAAATCTTGTCATTGTGATTGACCAGTTTGAGGAACTCTTTACCCAAACCAGGAATGAAGAAGAACGACAGCAATTTATTTTTACTGTGCTGCATGCAGTTGAAGTAAGTAAAAGTCCGGCTAAGATCATTCTTACCATACGTTCGGATTTTATAGGCAAGTGTGCGTTTTATCCTGATCTGAATACTTATGTGAGTGATAATTTTCTCCAGGTGGAGCCTATGAGTGAAGAAGAGTTGCAAAGCGCCATCGAGGAACCGGCCCGGCAAGTGAGGCTTCATTTGGAAGAAGGTCTGGTAAACAGGATATTAAAGGATGTAAAAGGTGCTCCTGGTGAATTGCCTTTGCTGGAACATGCCCTGCTGGAGCTTTATGAAGGGCGCAAAGGTGCCCAAATGACTTCGAAAGCTTATGATGAAATCGGGGGAATTGAAGGTGCCCTGGTCAAACGAGCGGAATCGGAATATGCTAAGCACGATAAACAGCAAAAAGAAATAATTCGTAAGATGTTTGTGCTTCGTATGATTCAATCCGGGGAGGGCACGGAAGATACACGCCGTAAGGCGACAAAAGATGAACTGCTGGCGATTGGGGGGAATTCCCAAATTGCAGAAGACGTATTGAACCATTGGATCAACGCCCGACTGATAACGGTTACCCAAGATCCCATACGTCAAAAGGACCTGGTGGAAGTTGCCCATGAAGCCCTGATTCGCAAATGGGATAGAATACAGGCCTGGATGACAGAGCACAGAGAGGAGGCGCGTCAGATGGGTATCCTTCGTCAGGCAGCATTGGAATGGCAACAGGCAGAGTATAAAACGGATTACCTTTTCCAGGGGGAGCGGTTGGTTCAAATGGAAACTCTACTTAAATCCCATGCGAAGGAACTGACCAAAACAGAGATTGAATTTGTGAATGCTAGTATTGAATTGAGGGAAAGAAAAGAAAGAGAAAAGGAAGAAGCACGTTTGAAAAGAATACGTCAAAGGAATATCATTATTGGAATTCTTGCATTTGCAGCGATTGTATTACTTATCTTTGTAATCGTTGCTGTTCAACAGAAGAATCGTGCGGACATACAATATAAGGAAGCAAAGAGTAATGGACTTGCAGCACAATCCATGCTTGTGCTGCCAAAAGATAATATAAATGCCATCCGAATTGCTGAAGCGGCTTATAGAATAGGGATGCCCCATCCTTCCCCTTCTGCGCAGCGTACATTGAGTGCGGCGGCCTATTCTTCCTTTGAACGTCCCTTTTACACAGCAAGTATGCAGCATGAAAATAAAGTTACTTTCGCCAACTTTTCACCCGACGGTAAAAAAATTTTCACCATAACCATGAAAGGTACCGCAAAGCTGTGGAATTTGAAGGGCATTCTTTTGGACGATTTGAATCAGCATAAGGATGATGTATCAATCGCTGTTTTTTCTCCTGATGGTACAAAAATACTTACCGCTTCCAGGGATAACACCGCGAAGCTTTGGGATTTGTACGGCAATCTTTTGGCCGATTTGAACCTGCATAGAGCTCAAATATCCAGCTCAACCTTTTCTCCCGATGGCACCAAAATACTTACTGTTTCCTGGGATAACACCGCAAAACTCTGGGATTTAAGAGGCAATCTCCTGGCTGATTTGAATAAGCATATGAATTATGTTTCAAGTGCTGTCTTTTCCCCGGATGGCACCCAAATACTAACCGCTTCATGGGATAACACTGCAAAACTCTGGGACTTAAATGGTAATCTATTAAAAAATTATCCGCATATGGATTATGTTTGGAGTGCAGTTTTTTCCCCAGACGGCACTAAAATACTCACTGCATCCAGTGATCACAGTGCAAAACTTTGGGATTTAAGGGGGGATCTTTTAAAAAATTTTGTACATACCAACAAAGTCTGGAGCGCCATATTTTCACCGGATGGTTCAAAAATACTGAGCCGGTCTGGAAATACAGCGAAACTATGGAATTTAAAAGGTAATCTCTTAGCTAATTTTAATCATGCGAATGAAGTAAGAGACACTATATTTTCCCCTGATGGCAGCAAGATTCTAACCAGATCAGGAATTTCAGCAAAGTTGTGGAATTTGAAGGGAATGCTTTTGGTCGATTTCAAGCATACGGAGGATGTTTCAAGTGCCGTCTTTTCCCCGGATGGCAAAATTATACTCACCTGCTCGGGCAATTCAGTGAAACGATGGGATCTGGATAGCAATTTTGTCGCTGATTTAATACAGTTCAGGGATGAGGTAAACAATGCTGCCATATCGTTTGATGGAAATAAATTAATTACCTGGCAAGGAAAAAAAGCACGAATATATGACTTGAGAGATAAATCCTCGATTGATTTGACGAATTCCAATCCTATTTTGAATGCGGCATTTTCTCCCGATGGCCAAAAAATATTGACACTATCTCTTTATTTAGTGAGACTTTGGAATCAAAATGGCAAACATTTGAGAGATTTAAAGTATGTGGATATATTAAATAAGGCTGTCTTTTCTTACGATGGAAATAGTATAATTACGATTTTCTTTGATTTCACCGTCAAACTTTGGGATTTGGAAAGCAATTTTATTGACAATTTGAATCAGAATATGACTAATGTGGATAGCGCAATACTTTCGCCTAATGGCAATTTGGTGCTCACCTGGTTTGGAAATTCCGCAATGTTGCGGGATGTGAGTGGAAACCATTTAGCACTGCTGAATCAACATTCCAATAATATTTTGGACGCTATTTTTTCTAATGACAGCAAAAAAATAGTTACAGCTTCGAGTGATAACACCGCTAAATTGTGGGATTTGAAAGGAAATCTTTTAACTGATTTGAAAAAGCATACGGATTCTGTTACTGGCGCTGTCTTTTCCAGTGATGGCACCGAAATACTTACTATTTCAGATGATAACACCGCGAAACTGTGGGATTTGAAAGGAAATCTTTTGGCTGATTTGAATAAGCATACGGATGATGTTTTAAGTGCAGCATTCACACCGGACGGTAAACGTATAATCACGGTATCCAAAGACGGTACGGTCAAAAGCTGGTACACGCCTAAAGCCATTATCCAATGGTTGAAGACTGCCCCTATTCCAAAGCTGACAAAAGAAGATAAAGAAGACCTGGGGATTGCGGAATTTGACATTGATTAAAGGAAGGCAAATCCGAAATCGTGAAACATGAATATCGAAATCGCGGTGTTTCAAACAAACTCAAAACAGACCATGATTTACGCCTGTCCCCAAGATATTTTTTGAATTTTCTATCGTTCATTGATCACGTATCTCACCAAACACAAATTTTGTTCCCGTTACATTTCCTTTGTACTTACAAATAAGTACCGATGAATTGAGAACTCCATGACCTTTTCTTCCATATCCTTCTCAAATTTAGTTTTAGTGACTACAATAAACATGTGATTACCTCCTGTTTAAAATTTTGGGTTTATTTTAAGTGTAAACAATAGACCAGTCTGTTATAAAGGTCAAGCTTTTAGATTGATGAGTGAGTAAGGAGAGTAAGGTCTTTTTAGTACTTTTCTCTCTCAGAACTTTATGCCGGACGGAGTAATTGAAAACATTTCGTCCGGTCACTCTCCCAGTAGGCCGTACGCGTATCACGAATGGGCAGGAAAAAAAAACTTAGAAAAAACTAACCCTGCCCATTCGCATTTTCTAAGTATTTTACCTACTCTTAAAAAGTCCTATGAACTATGCCTCCGGCGGCCAGGGGCTCTTTTTGAAAAAACCGCCCCTGCACCCCACAAAAACTTCTCGTTAAAAAAATTTATTTTTTTGTTGACAAAAAGAAAAAATTGTAACATAATAGTGTTACAATGAAATTGTAACATTTCATTGTGACAATTCGATGCTGTGAGGTGAACATGTTTAGGTTGAGCATTGATCCGGGTTTAGCGGTTCCGGTTTACAAGCAGGCTGTACAGGCCATAAAAGTGGAAATACTGTCCGGCAGGCTGAAACACGGCGATCTACTGCCACCGATACGGGAACTGGCAAAGGTTATTAAATTGCACCCCAATACTGTAGCAAAAGTTTATGACACTTTAGAAGAAGAGGGATTCGTTGAGAGTAAAGTAGGCAGCGGCAACTGGGTCAAATACAAGAACAAAGAGCTGGATCGTTTGAGGAAAGTGTTGGTAGAGGAGGAATTCAGGAGTTTCCTCGACCGGGTCATTGCCCTGGGGGCCGCGAAAAAAGACATTAAAGCATTAATGGAAAAATACTTGAATGGAGAGGAAAAATGATTAAAGTAAAGGATTTAGATGTCCGCTTCGGGCGGAAAAGGGTTTTGAATGATATTAGCGTTGAATTCGGGAAAGGTGAATTTGTGGTCATTGCCGGTAACAATGGTGTGGGCAAGAGCACTTTCTTGAGAACCCTGGTGGGCATTATTACCCCGGTTAAAGGAGACGTTGCCTATGATAAGGGAATTTCAAAGAAAAAGATCGGTTTTATATCCGATCAATTCAGTTTTTTTGATGATTTTACCGTGAAACAGGGGATAGATTTTCACTGCCGGGTGTATGGCATAAAGCAATTTGATGATAACCTGCTGCGTCACCTGGACCTGGAGCGAAACCAGAAAATAAAAAATCTTTCAATGGGTGAACGGGTATTGTTTTTATTTTCTTTAATCATGGCCCAGGAACCGGAGGTCCTCCTGGTGGACGAAATTATACATGCCATTGATCCTTATTTGCGGGAATTGTTCCTGGAGAACTTGCTGGAGGCCATCGACCGGTTTAACGCCACGGTAATTGGAGTGAACCACAGCTTCTCGGAAATTGAGACCATTCCCAACCGGGTATTGATCATGGAAAACGGGCGGTTTATCCTGGATGAAGCCACCGAAGCATTAAAAGAGAAAATCAAAAAGGTGGAAGCCAACGTTGATATCCCCGAAGATATCCCGGTGCTCTACAAAAAAGAGGTTTTGCATTATAAAGAGTATTATGTATATCCCTTCAGCGAAGAGTTGAGAAAATCTTATGATTACCGGTTCCGGGATTTGAACCTGACTGAAATTATAAAGTCATTTATCGGAGGTTATTATGTTAAGAAAAGAGATTCAAGGGGTGCTTAAACAGTCGTTGTTTTTCCTGGCAGTGGTGGCTGGCGTATCTTTAGTAATAAAAATTGCCCTTTCAAAACATGTGGGATCCTATTTCGAGGTGTTCTACCTGATGTATCAATTTTCACTTTTAGGGTTTGGGGCGTTTATGGGATTATCTGTTTTTTTGTCGGATAAGAGGCAGCGGGCAGAGGAATATGTGTTTACTCTCCCTTATTCCCGGCTTCAATTGCTGGGGTTGAAGGTGCTGCCGCGATTGACAGCGGTGGTGATTATTTATCTTATATTCCTGGGATTTTATCTGGGGGGTGTTGAAGGGCTTCTCCTAATGGAGACGTTTTTTACTTTTTCCTGGTTATACTGGCTTGTATTTGTGATGACTCTCTCCTTTTCCGCATCTGCGGATGGTTATATGAAAGTAGGGGGAATCGCCCTGCTGGAAATAATCGTGTTCTTACAACTCATTTGCTTTTCAAGACAATTGGCTTTCCTGCTAAAAAGTGGGCGGTTCTATACTCCTGCCGGGTGGGATATGTTTACTCTTTTGACATTCGATTTCAGCAACATCCTGGTTCCATTCCTGGTGGTATACATTTGCCTGTTACTTCCATATATCATATCTTTTGTTCTTACTTTTAAGAAATGGGGAACCTACTCAAAAGAAAACTATAACAAAAGTTATTTTAAATTATTCCTTCCTCTCATCGCGGTGGGTTTTATCATTTCTACTCTTTTTGTGACTACCCTCATCCGCGAGAGGTTTCATGCATACTATTTAACATCGAAGCATCAATTGATTGAAACCCATGGTTTTTCAACACGCATGGTTGAGGCTGACGGTGATGTGAGTTTGAAATATTCCCGGGGTGATTTCCGGGCGGTTTTCGAGGATGATGAGTATGTTTACGGTATGCATATAAGCTCCGAACCCGCCCCTGTTGTACGCATCTACAAGAATACTCACACGGTGGATACGCTGCTAGAAGTAACCCGCCCCCCCCGCCACAGATCTTGCAGATTCGGTATCCGGGTGTTTAAGCATATGCTCGTGGTGCCTGAATATTACAAAGAACCTACCCTCCGTAAATTTGTATTTATCGATACCCGGTCAATGGCAGTTAAAAAAATAAAAACCCTTGATGTGTTGCCTTCCCATTATTTTAAGCCGCATATATTCGGTGCGGACGCAGACCCCGCTAATGGAAAAATTTTCTGGTTAATTGCTTCCGAACGATCGCACCAGTTTCCTATCATTAAATTGTGGGAAGATGGGAAAGCTGAAAATCTCGGTATTATGTCCGGGACTTTCCCGGTATACAGCAGCCGGATGTTGGTCACCACCACTGACGATGCATTGGTGGTGAGAAGAATTACAGGTGACGGCCTGGAAATGATTCGAGAAATAACTCGATATAAGCAGCTTACGTTTCCCATAACCAGTACATACGCTAGAGTCAATCTCAACCCTCCTGCTTTGAAAGAGATTTACTTCGTCCGGTTGACGAAAAGGTGGGTAAGGAACTATTTACGGCTGAACCTTGAAACCTTTGAAATCTCTCATATCGGTAAAATCTTTAGAAAGGCCGGTGAAGCGCTCGTCATATATCCCGGTGAAATTTACAAAATCCGGTTTGAAAGAGATGAAAAGGAGATAGATGCCAGGAAACAACGACACTATTTGAACAAAATCTACCGCTTAGAGGGAGAAAAATTCATTCTATTAAAAGAATTCCCAGCTTATGAGAAAGAGAGAGAGGGTGATAATTTCTGGGTATCCAAAAGTGGTGTGGTGATTAAATACAACAACAAGCTTTCGGTTTACACCTTGCCGAATATGGAACCGTTGGAATTTAAAAAAAAACATAAAAAATAAAAAAGGAGGAAAAAATGAGTAAGTTAATTTTATTTTTATTGATTGTATTAACATTGTTTATGTTTGTTGTCGGGTTTCAACAGGTGGCAGAAACAGCCACCAGGGACCTTGACTCACCGGATAACCTGATGGACAAAGATGAGGGAATGTCCGGGCTCAACTCGGAATGGAGCTTTGTGGAACTGCAAAAAGGAAAGCAAAAAGCCACCATGATAGCCATCAAATCCATATCCAATGCGATTCGGTCCTATAAGATCGATCATAATAAAGCTCCAGAAGCAAAAACTTTTGCGGAACTTCAACCCATATTATCCCCCCGCTATATCAAAACATTACCGCTCAAAGATGCCTGGGGTAATGATTTTCACTATTACCACGGTACCGGTGACAGGAAAGATGAATATGCCATTGGTTCCGGGGGTAATGATGGTGTTTTCAACGGTTGGGGTCAGAGCGGTTTTTATTGGGTGACAACCGTGAGCGGCTTTGATAATGATTTTATTTTAGCCAACGGCCGGTTCGTCTACGGCCCTGTGACAAAACCCGGGACCACTAAACCCCCGGCCCCGCCCCCCAAAACCTTTGAAGGAAGGTTAAGAGTCACGATGGGAGATATGTTTACCATTGGCAAGGCCCTCAGGTACTATATAGAAGATTATAACCAGGCGCCCAAAGTTGATTCGATTAAAGAATTAAGCAAAATCTTGCAGCCTTTCTATATCAAAACTTTACCTTTAGCTGATGCCTGGGAGAATGAGATTTTGTATAAAGTGGACCCTGAGAATCCTAAAAATTATTGGATTGCCAGTCCTGGCAGTGATGGGAAATTTGAAGGTTTTGACCAGGAAGGCACCTGGAAATTTGAAGAGGGTGAAAAGGGGCAAGATATTGTGCTGGCCAATGGTGACTTTACTTATATGCCTAACTTAGAAGAGAAAAAGAAAAAATAATCCACCTGTCACCTTCAATGTGAACCTGACTGAAATCATAAAATCATTTATTGGAGGTTATCATGTTAAGAAAAGAGTTTCAAGGGGTGCTTAAACTGTCCTTGTTTTTTTTAGCGGTGGTAGCAGGCATTTCCTTCGTGATAAACTTGTTAAAAAATGTGGGTTCCTATTTCGAGGTGTTCTACCAGATGTATCAATTTTCCCTACTGGCGTTTGCAGCGTTTATGGGAATATCTGTTTTTCTGTGGGACAAAAAGCAGCGGGCAGAGGAATATGTGTCTTCACTTCCCTATTCCCGGGTCCGGGTGTTGGCTATGAAGCTGCTGCCGCGGTTAATTGCCATCTTGATTTTTTATCTTTTATTCATGGCGCTTTATCTATGGGGCAGCGAAGGGAACGTCCAGCACTGGATGCGCGACATTTTTTTTACTAACTCCTGGTACTACTGGCTTTTGTTCTTCATGGGGGTATCTTTCTCCGCGTCTGCAGATGGCTATATGAAAGTCGGAGGAATCGCACTGCTGGGAATGCTGCTGTTTTTACTACTCTTTTCCCTGGTACTCTACCTGCCTTTCTGGTTAAAAGGTCTCTCTCCCCAGGAATTTCCCTGGGTCATCCTTCCCATCTTGACATTCAATTTCAGCGGCAACCTGGTTCCATTCCTGGTGATATGCATCTTACTGTTACTCCCATATATCATCTCTTTTGTACTTACTTATAAGAAATGGGGAACCTACTCAAAAGAAAACTATAACAAGGGGTATTTTAAATTATTCATTCCCCTTATGGTGGTGGGTCTTTTCTTTTCTACTTTTTACCTGTTTACTATTACAAGCAGGGGATATTCCAATTACTATTTGACCGCAAAACACCAGTTAATTGAAACCGATAGCTTTTCAACCCGGTTGGTGGAGGCTGATGGTGAGATAAAATTGAAATATGCAAAAGGTGATTTTATTCCTTTTTTTGAGGATGAACAGTATGTTTACGGCACGCATATGACTTTCAAGTCTGTTTTTATTGTACGGATCCACAAGGAAAATCACATGGTGGAAACGCTGCGCAAGGGAGTCCGTCCCGATCACTGGTATTATAGGTACCACATACGGGTGTTCCAACATATGATCGTGGTTTCGGAAGATTACTATGATCCGGTTAACCGTACCTTTGTGTTTATCGATACCCGGTCAAAGACCACTAAAAAAATGAGAACCGCAGTCGTTTTGCCACCCGGTTATTTTGAGCCGGTTATATTTGGTGCGGATGCAGACCCCAATAATGGCAAAATTTTCTGGCTCATCCATTCCGGGCGTACCAATAAGTATCCCATCATTAAATTGTGGGAGGATGGGAAAGCGGAAACTCTCTGCATGACCTGGTTTCATCCCCTATACATCAACCGCATGCTAATCACTGCCGCCCCTAAAGCATTGGTGTTCAGCAGGGTTACCAGCGACGGGCTGGAAGTGATTCATAAAAGCGAATATAACTATTGTGACTTGCATCGTTTATACAATCCCATCAATCTCAACCCTACTTCTTTTAAGGAGATTTACTGCATCCAGTGGACTGAAAGATGTGGGTGGAATCATATCAGGATGGATGTTGACACCTTTGAATTCTCCCGCATCGCTAAAATCTCTGAAAAACCCCTTCGCTTAATATTAACTACTTCCGGTGAAGCTTACCATATCGACTATGAAACCAGGCGTGATAATAACATTTACCTGGAAAGATGGGTGCATCGATCATATTTGAACAAAATCTACCGCTTAGAGGGAGAAAAATTCATTCTATTAAAAGAATTCCCTCCCTATGAAAGAAAGCATAAGTTCGATTCCTTCGAGATATTCAATAACGGTGTGTTGATTAGACACAACAACAGGCTTTCATTCTATACTTTACCGGAAATGAAACAGATAGAATTCCCGGGGATTCAGTAAATCAGACGACAGATGACAGATGACAGTTAGGTGTAGGGACGCGATTGATGGCGTCCGCAAAATATAAGGAAAATAAAACGTTAAAAAAAAGGAGGATAAAAAAAATGAAAAAAGCGATCTTAATTGTTTTGCTGACATTGCTTGTTTTGTTGATGGGATTTTCCCCAATGCCAGCCGCAGCGGGATCATCACAGGAACAGCAGAATATGGAAGTGGTCAAAAAGGTCTTCGAGGTCTTCAAAACAAAGGACGTTGACTCACTGGATAACTTGATGGGCAAAGATTTTCCAGAACAAGCCACAAAGGTTTTCAAACACTGGTGGAAACAATTTTCAGAGGTAAAAGCTGAAATTAACGACATATTTGCATCAGGAGATAAAATCGCGGTTCGTTGGACCTTCTATGGGATAAAGGACCGGGACCTGGAGGAAAATTGGCAGATTCATTTTATCTCCATTTTCCAGCTAGCCAATGGAAAAGTGGTAGACATGTGGCATGGGGATGATTTTTTGAATGAATTAAAGAAGCATGGTTTTAACATTAACCCCCCAGTCCCGAAAACCTTTGAGGGTAAGTTAAAGGCCACAATGAGTGATATGCACACTGTTGGTCGGGCTCTCAAACACTATATAGAGGATTATCACCGGGCACCTCAAACTAATTCGATTAAAGAATTGAGCAAAATCTTGCAGCCCTTTTATATCAAAACCTTACCTTTAGCCGATGCTTGGAAAAATGAGATATTGTATAAAGTTGACCCCAAAAATCCTAAAAATTATTGGATCGGCAGCTCCGGCAGTGATGGGAAATTTGAAGGTTTTGACCAGAAAGGCACCTGGAACTTTGAAGAGGGTGAAAAGGGACAAGATATTGTGCTGGCCAATGGTGACTTCACCTATATGCCAAACCTGGAAAAGAAAAAATAAAAATAATTCAGTAAATCAAAGGGATGAATTTTTTGGTTCCTTTAGCATAATCTTTAAATTCTTTCCCGTACTTTTTTTCCAGGTATTTATCCAACGAAGGAATGAGGATAAACACAAAATTGAGTGTCATAAAAAAAGGTATAAATAACCCGGCAAAGGTATGCGTCATCATGGCAAGCCCGGTGAAAAAAACAATATCCCCAAAGTAATTGATATGCATGGAATATTTGAACCATCCACCGGTATAAAGTCGTCCCTTGTTTTCCGGTTTCCTTTTCCAGATGTGCCTTAAATACTCCGAATGAGAATTGATAAAGGAGCCTGACAGGTAAAGCAGTATACCGATGATATCGATAAAATTAATGGACTGGTCCTTGCTGCCGCCAACATATGCCACTGCAAAAAGAAGGAAGGACATTAAAATCGAAATCGGAAGGGCTTCCAGCCATAACAATTTGCGTTTAAAAAAAACAAACAACATAATCACTACTCGAAAAAAATAAATAACCAGGCAAGAGAGCAAGATAATTTGACGGGTAACATTTCCTTTTATCCGGTATTGTCCCAATTGGTCAGATATTTTTCCCACATCGGTAAACATCAGTAAAGCAGAAGCCAGGATTGCAGCGGCAAAAAGTACTATAATAAGGCATTTGGGCCCGATTGATCTGTCATGTTCATCGATAAATATCATGGTTTCACCTTTTAAACTTTATACGTAAAAAGGAAATAAAAAGATCAACGGATCAACGGGCAGCATATTGATATTCCTTTGTATTTCATGTAGAATTTATCCATATGCCTTTAAAAAATAGGAGCGAGTAATGAAACGTATGAAGTTATTGGTAAGTGTCATCTTAGCGGCATGTTTTGTTTTTTCAATAGGATGCATGAAGAAAGCATCGCAGGAAGTTGATACCGGCACATTTACCGGGTCTGTATATCAAAACAATTTTTTTGGTCTGACCATAACCTGTCCTTCTGACTGGAGCATCCAGGATACGGAATCAATGCAAAATCTCAGGAACATGGGGAAAAAAATGATCGGGGATGACAAAAACCTCAAGACAGCAATGGAGGTCTCTGAGCTCCAGACAGTCCACTTGTTTGCGGTGTTTGAACATCCGGTGGGTACGCCTGTTCCTTTCAACCCGAATCTCATGTGTCTTGCGGAACGAGTCCGCCATATGCCGGGTATAAAAAGAGGAAAAGACTATCACTATCATACTAAAAACCTCTTGAAGTCAAGCCAGGTGACCGTGAAATTCCCGGAGCCAATATATTCGGAAACTTTTGGCGAAGTTGAATTCGATGTGTTATACAGTGAAACATCTTTTGGTTCTGTGGTGGTAAAACAAAAACAATTTGCCGCTATTATGAAAGGATATGTTCTGATTTTTGTTATCACTTTTGCTAATGAAGACCAGGAGGCAGCGTTAGAAGAGATCCTGGAAACCTTGACCTTTAAAATCTAAACCCCCGTGGGGCCTGCGGCGCGGGCACCCTATCCTGGACCCCCAATGCTGTTGACTTAAGGATTAATAAAAAGTTTTTGCGGGGTGCAGATGCGTCACGGCAGTTTTTACAAAAAGCGCCCCTGCCTGCCGGAGGCACCGTACTGATTACTCCTCAATATTAGATAAATTACTAAAATAATGCGGATGGGCAGGTTTTAAAATTTTCTTTTTTCCTGCCCATCCGTAATA
>CP070627.1:31220-60004 GCA_020355945.1 Candidatus Aminicenantota bacterium
GAAGGCAAACAGCGATTTGAACGGGATATCCGGATTTTTTTAGGTGATTTTTCAGTTGAAAGTATCCGGCGAAAGGAAGTGGATATAAAGACAAAACTATTAGTGGCTTCGGGCTTTGCTGCCCTCCTTCACGGCAGGCCCTACTGGGAACCGCCCATAAAAGACGGTGTGCTGGTGTACCCGGGGGAGCGGTTCAGCAAGGATTACCAGATCGGCAAAGGGATAAGAGCCGGTCAGGCTTCGATTAACAGCCCGTTGATCCTGACGGAAGAGAGCCTAAAACAAAGCTTCAGGAATCCCGATGACGGGTACAATGTGATTTACCATGAACTGGCCCATTATTTTGATTTGGAAGACGGACGTGCCGAAGGCATCCCCTCCACCAGGATGAAGCCTGACCAGTTGCTTCGTTGGAAAACCATTATTCACGACGAGTGGAAAAAAGCCCTTGAGGGGCGTTCATTTTTAGGCTCTTATGCCGGTACCAATGAAGCCGAAGCCTTTGCCGTAGCAGTGGAGTTTTTCTTTGAAAACCCACACATAATGAAAGCCAACAATCCCCAACTCTATGATGCCTTAAAAGATTTTTTCAACATCGATACCTTAAAAATCATGAACCCATGAACCCTGAACCCAGCAATACCTGGCAATAACAATGACAATAATACACCACTCCTCTCGCTTTGCTTTGGAGGCCTTCTTTTTCGGCAAAGCCTCGAGAAAAACATACAATTAAGAGCTGCTACAGTACATTTGCATAACTTTTACAACCGGAGTCCGGCATCCTATCTCCGCCATCCATTGCAAAAAACCAATAACAAATATTCCACTCATTACTGAAACTCAATTCCAATGCACTTATAGGAAACTCGAGACGATAATGGTCACCACTTAAGACAGGTGTCCCATTATATTTGAGAATATTAAAAAGACCCGAATTCGGTGCTGATTCTTTTAAAATTCTGAAACCATCTCGTCGACATTTGATCAGAAATTCAGCTCCAACATCACTATCTGTGCTGAAGTAAAAGAAAAATTCTGACAGCGTAAGGTCGGCATAAAAATATATGTCGGCAATAAAATTATTACCACTCCTACTGAGTTGATAATTTTTGAAATCTTTCCCATTGGGAATACCTGATTCATCCGGGTCATCACATGCTATTAAAAAAATAAGCCCTACGAATACAAGGATTAATGTGGTTATCCTTTTCATGATTTACCTCCTATAAATTTTAATTTTGATGAGCGACGGATAATCGCTCTCCTCAATGTTACAAAAATGTCGATTGGAAAATTTTTCCCAATTACTAATTCATTTCATCTAGCGGCCTCACCTCCTTACCAGGATGAAGATCACGGATTTCATATCCGCTGATTTATGAATGCAAAAACCATGCCAACTTTTTCATCTTTGCAAACCATTGATACAAAAGCATTTTAAGAATACTGGAATAGCTTTTTAAAAAAATCCGTCATTTTTTTATGACGGTTTCATTAATAGGCTTTAAATAAGGGCATATAGGCGTCATTTTTTTATGACGCTTGCGTCACTTTTTTATGACGCTCTGGGAATTACAACATTGAGCATAGGAGAAGTTTTACCTGAACCGCCATCACCTTCAACATCGATACATTAAAAATAATGAAACCCTTAAAAAATAAAAAAAACCAATTTTACATTTTTTTGTTGAAAAATTTCTATTTTTATACTATATAATCACATTACCCTCAAGAAGGGATTAAAAAATATTAAACAAGGAGGTAAAAATGGACGAAAAAAAGAAAGTACAACCTTTTTTCGCACGTTTCCTGGAAGGTAATGTAGAGAAAGAAGAGCTGAAAACAGTCAAAGGCGGCGTGACTCACAAATTTCCTTCGGATCGTGATGAACCACCACCAACATGAGTTTGATTAAAACAATTGACACGGAAGAAATTTTAGTGTTAATCCACAATTAAAAACAAGCGGAACATTCACCAGGTGTCACAGAAGACAGTATTACTGTTAACCCACAGTAAAGATTACTACACCATTGATCGCGTGGAGAGGGCGATAGGCCGAAAGGGCTGTCGCCCGTTCCGCTTTGATACGGACAAATTCCCCGAACAGGTCAAACTGTCAATCCACCTGGACCAAGGAGAGGTTGTCCTGTCTCTACAAGAGGAGCACCAGCAACAGAAATTTTATGCCAAAGATGTTTATTCTGTTTGGTTACGAAAAATCGGGACACCCTATATTCCTGAGAATATGGACCCACTGCTGCGAAAGGGATGCATCAAAGAATCCGGGGAGGTTTTGGAGATTTTTTTAAAGGTGTTTGACAGCGTACGCTGGATCGATCGCCTGGACATAGTTCGGGAAGCCGAAGACAAACTTTATCAACTGCGTACGGCGCACTGGGTGGGAATTGTGACCCCCAGGACACTTATCACCAACGATCCCCAAGCAGTTCAAGATTTTTATCATTCTCTGGAGGGCAATATAGCTGCCAAAATGTTAACCCCGCTCACGATAAGTATGGAAGGCAATACGCCCTTTGTGCATACCAGTCGTATCGAACCGGAGGACCTCCGCCACCTGGAAAGCCTTCGACACAGTCCCATGGTATTCCAGGAATATATCCCCAAAGAGTACGAACTGCGTATTATATATGTTGACGGGCAATTATTTACCGGTGCCCTTCATTGGAAGAACCCCGGTGAAACCCCGGTGGATTGGAGAACCGCGGACCAGGAGATATTTAAATGGGAACACTTCAACGCAGCGGATGATTTTGCTAATAAAATAAGGGCCTTCATGAAACAAATGGGACTTTATTTCGGTGCCCTGGATGTCATACTGACACCCGGAGGACAATATGTGTTTCTTGAAGTGAATCCCACCGGCGAATGGGGAATGTTGGAGCGTGACCTGGGGCTAAACATTTCAGACGCCATTGCCAATGCGTTAACAAAATAAATAAGGAACCCCTCGGCGAGGGGAGCCTATATGCTGCGCAAGTTCGTTTGTGTTGGTTTTCATTCGTCTCCGGGTGAAGGCGCGCGCGCAATAAGGAGGAACTACGATGAAAAAAATTCTTATCATAACTTATAGTGAAGATAATGAGTGTATCGATATGGTGAATACCGCTGTTAAAGAAAAAAATGGTGAAACCTACCGTTTTAATACAGACCTTTTCCCAACGGAAATCCAACTTTCCCTGGCTGAAAATAATAAAAAAAAATGCGTTGTCATATCAGGACCCGAGGGTGAGCTAAACCTGGAAGAGATCACGGGTATCTGGTATCGCCGGGTACAGTTGGGTGACAAAATTCCCAAAACCATGGACCCGGAACTGCGAAAGGCATCAATATTAGAAACCCGTACTGTCTTTTTCGGATTCCTGGAGAGCGCAGATACCTTTGTCCTGGACCCGGTTTCAAAGATTAGAATAGCATCCCATAAGCAATTACAATTACAAATCGCCAAAAGAGTAGGGTTGGAAATTCCCCGTACCTTAACCACCAATAAACCTGAGGAGGTACGGGAATTTTTCTCCACCTGTAAAAATGGCATGATTACCAAAATGCTCACGTCTTTCTCTGTTCATGAAGGTGAAAAGGAAAAAGTGGTTTTCACCAACCTGGTTAAAGCAGGGGACCTGGAAGACCTTGACGGTCTCTCCTATTGTCCCATGACCTTCCAGGAAAATGTCCCCAAGGAATTGGAGCTCCGTATCACTATTGTGGGAAATCAAGTGTTTGCGGCTTCCCTTGATTCCAAAGCTTCCCAATTGGCCCAAAATGATTGGCGAAGAGATGGCCTCGGGTTAATCGATTGTTGGAAAGCTTATTCATTACCTCCCGGGATCAAAACCAAACTTTTGCAGTTGATGGACTGTATGGGATTAAATTACGGTGCCGTGGATATGATTGTCACGCCTGACAACAGGCATGTATTTTTAGAGATCAATCCAGCCGGAGAGTTTTTCTGGTTGGAGCTCCACGAACCCAAATTCCCTATTTCCCGGGCCATTGCCGATGTATTGCTGGGAGAGGGATTCCGAAGATAATGGCAGACGTAGGGCGGGACATTAATTCCTAATTGCTATCTTAACACTTCATTATTCTTTCTTGCCAGCTTTCCTTTGCATCTGTGCGATTTTGATTTGTTTTAACATTTGCAATGTTTCATCTTCCTCGATTTCTCCCCCTATGGAACCCAATAAATCCTTAACTCTATATTTCTTTTCCGATTCTCCAGGGAAATAAAATTCAATCTCTTCCTTCTCCAACCGGATTAAATGTTTATAACTGACAGTGATGTCCGGATCATCGGGCATGGCAATCAATTCCGTAGTTTTCAATTTTTCAAAGCTTCGATTGATTCGCCGTAATGTCGCTAAAATAGCAGCAAAATAATCCCTTTTCTGAACACCCTTGACATAAATATAGATTCTTTTGGCTTCATTGTCTGCTTTGATGACGGCAGTAGACTCAAAATCCTTATCTTCCAATACCACACCGGTGCGCCACTGCAAATTATTTTTAACGTCCTTATGCATATTGACGATAAACCGCGGCATCACACTTCGAGGCAGGAAATCATATTGAATGATAAATTTCAATGCGGAAAAATAGTCAAAATCAAAAGTGGGTTCCTGAACTATCAGGAGATCGGGAATTAGTACTGTCTCATCATCAATACCATAACAAAGTTCGAACTTTTTCATCAAGTCAATAATGTAAGAGTACTTTTCACGGGGATAATAATACTTGCTTACTTCTCTTTTTTTTAGAATGTCCTCCAGCAAACTGAGTTTTAAGACTCCTTGAGTGTCTCCTATTTTTTCTGAATTGATGATTTTATATACGGCTGTGGTGACCCACTCTGGGTCTAATACATGTGTTTCTTCCAGTTTAAAATCCTTGAAATGCAATACCACCCCCAGGTCATTAAGATAATCTACAAGAGTATCCTGACTGATTTTATCTGTTATCTTCTCTTTTTTGCAAATGGTTTTGTATTCATCATAGCTTATGAAATCTTTAGTAATTTTTTCTAATTGGATTTTGACGTTGAACCAGTTATACCCCCAGGTAATATGGATTAGTTCCACTTTCCCCAGTTCATTGATCAAATGTTGAGAAAAAGTTTTTATTCCTTCATCCGTGGCGCAAGATACCCGAAAAAATCCTTTAATGTTTTTGTATTTTTCCTGTAAGAAGGGACGATTGACATCGAAGACGGGATTTTCATCGATTTTATTGAGAACCACCAACACCGGTGAATCACCGCCAAAACTTTGAATGTGTTTGAGCCAGTATTCCGTTTTTTCATCTCTCCTGCCGTCGAGAACAAGAATGTATAGACTCCGTTTGGATAAAAAGAATTGGTGGGTTGCATGCATAATTTCCTGTCCCCCAAAATCCCAGAAATGGATTTTTATAACTTTATCCGACGTTACTTCCCACTTATGGTTAACATTAATCCCGTGAGTTTGGGGTTCGTTTTTATCAATCGCTTGTCCAAACAATCGTTTCACAAGGGAGGTTTTGCCTGAACCCCCATCCCCCACAAGAAGAACTTTCACCTCGTTCAGTGCCCTTATTTTACCTTCCAGGGACTTAAAATAAACTCTTATCGCCTCTATTCCCATATTCAAAATCTCTATCGGCGGACTTTCTATTGGATTACCATATAAGAAAATTCCCCGTTTACCTGCATATTTAGAGTCTACATCTATTTTCATTCCCAGTTCTACAATTGTCTCTGGTAATTTGATTATTTTATTTTCGGTTAAATCTAAAATGGTTAAATTTTTCAAATCCTGAAGAAAGGAGACGTCGGTTATTCTATTAGAACTTAAATCTAAAACGGTTAAATTACTCAAACCTTGAAGACAGGAGATATCGGCTATTTTATTAGAGTTTAAATTTAAGCTAGTTAAATTACTCAAACCATGAAGACAGGAAATGTCTGTTATCTGATTCTCACTTAAGTCTAAATGCGTTAAATTGCACAAGTAATGAAGAAAGGAGATATCTGCTATTTGATTATTACTTAAATCTAAATGCGTTAAAGTTCTCAATCTTTGAAGAAAGGAGTAATCCGTTATACCGGTATTATATAAACTGAGCGTTTCCAGGTGTTGAAATTTTGAAAGGGGAAGAGTTATTAATTGTATTCCATCTAAATTCAAGCCTTTGACATATACACTTTTATTGATGAAAATACCGTTATTTTTGTGTAGCCAAATATTCTCATATTCAAGCTGTTTCAATTCTATTCCAATATCTTTCTCTAATTCTTTAATAAGCTCTAAATCAGATGCCATTTTTGTCACCCCCCTTTTTCTTTTGCAGCTACAGCCATTTGATAGGCGGTAAAAAAACGGTCAATCTCGACTGGCGCTTCCATTTCACGGGATTTGAAGGCCACCTTTAAAAATCGCCGGCGCTCACGACAAACAAAGTCATAATTGATATGAAGCACCTCTATCATCCGATGAATGCGCTTTCTTATGGCCTCGTCCTCAATCTCGGTGTGAGGAATGAAAATATGGTATTTTTCGTTGTATTCCAATAATACCATGGGATCATAGTCCGATGAATCCGGTTTCAGTATATAATCCACCTCTTTTGATCCTTTTTTCCTGTTAATCCTCTCCAAAACAACAAACAAATTCTCCCATTCCCAATATTTATTCTTTTTCAATTTGGGGTCAAAATGATCGAGTTCACCGATTGGTTCGGGCCTCTTTTTGTTGTACCTGCCTTTTTTCCAATTGTCCTCATCTAAAAGCCCGGGATTACAAAGAGACATTTCCGTATAAGCACAAATACCTTTTTGGCAATGCAGCAAATTCATTACTACATCATCATAATAAGTGCTGCTTTGGGGATGTTTTACTTTATCGCGATTCAACTTATCCAACCACTTCTTATATTGGACAGAAAGTATATTGGTTTTATCGATTTTTCTCATTTTCTATTTTCATTAATATTCCCAATCCACTCTTTGACTCAGTACTTTGAATTCTTTTACCAGTTTCTTCCCTTCGGGGGAGTTCAATTGACCTTTCTCTTTCATTTTACCGATGCGAATATCTACTTCTGCCAGTTTTTCAAGTGCTTTAAGTCGTTTTTTACCTCCCTCTTCTTCCAATTCGAAAATACGCTCCAGGATAGAATCCCAACGCAAATATTCGGGAAAATATTTGTAGTTATCCACGTGGTTCTCACCTTCATAATGCAAGTCCCGGTATACATATTTATGCTCATCATCAAATTTTAATTCGACGATCTCCCAGGGTTCAAAAGAAGAGGCAATAATCGGCGAATGGGTGGCAAAGAAAAACTGGCATCCCGGGGCCAGGGTGACATAGGTATCGATAATACTTTTTTGAATATCTGGATAAAGAGATCGTTCCGGTTCATCGATCAAAATAACGGCGTTTTGGGGTTTCAGTTTATAAAGAGGTACTGTGGTTTCTACCAGGTGCCGGGTTCCTGTGCTCCAAAAACTTCCCGGCACATACCGGCCGGCTAAAGTCTGTAATTGAATAGACCCCAGGTGAGAAATCGTATCTTTATCAATATCCCTCTTTACTTTAAGTCCCAGGTAAAACAGGATATCGTCCAGGTAATGTTCGGCCATAAGTGCTAATGGATTGGGATTATGCTCCAACCATTTATTGAATTCACTTTTTTTCCTGGCTGCATCCTTTGGAGAGGCGGCGGTGGCAATTTGATTGTTAAATAATAGCTCTTGCTCCTGGTGTTTTTTGATATCCTCTAATATATTTTCCAGGGTCTTGTTTACATCTCCAACCGCAAAATCAATGAATCGTCCCAGGTTCAATTTATTCATATAAGGAGAAACCTGGGCTGCTTTTATCTTTTCCAACATTTCCAGGGTATCTGATCGATCAACCCCATGTCCATTATCCCCTGTGATAACCTCGGTGGGAAAGTTAAACAGCAGTGGGTTAATTTTCTTAAAATTTCCACGTAATAATTGAAAAAAGTCCAATTCCTCTATTTTGCTGTCCCAATCGAAATGAAAATAAGGAAATTCTTTAGTATTGCACATCCGGTAGGTGATATCAAAAAGCCGGATATCCATTTTTACCCCATTCTCAGGAGGAACAGGTAACCGGACATTTTTCCCGACATCCCTGGTTAAAGAAACAAACCACTTGATTAACCGGAGTAAAGTGGTTTTCCCACTCCCACTCTGGCCGATGATACAAACTTTATCCAATGGTTTTCCTTCCTTATCATGGCCCTGGGGATAAGTCAAATCAATCACCACATCTTTGAATTGATTGTAACCTTTTAATTCTATCTTAATGATCTTCATTGCATTTTCCTTTTAAAACCTATTACTAACATCATAAAGGAATTTTAAATGAAATCGTTGTTTATTTCAATAGAAAGGCTTCTATTTTTTATTCTTTTGTGTCTTTCCGCGGCTATTCGGTATAATTATAGGTTTTTTTAAAGGTCTCTAGTTCTTCGTTGGTTAATTCATGCCAGTGACCCGCAGGCAGCTTCTTCAGCTTAATGGTGCCAATCGCCGTCCGTTTCAGCTTCTCTACCGGATGACCCGTGTATTTTAATAAGTTCCGAATGATGTGCTTTTTCCCTTCGATAATCGTCACCCGGATCCAGGAATTCCCCCGGGCTGTCTTCTTAACAAAATCGATTTGCAAAGGCTTTACCCGGCGCCCTTCCAGGAAAATACCTTTGGTCTTCAACTGCTGCCGCTCTTTGTCGATTAATATTCCTTTTATTTTCACCAGGTAAACCTTGGGTATCTTATTTTTGGGGGAAATAACAAAATTGGTGAGTTCCCCGTCATTGGTTAATAATATTAATCCCTCGGAATGATAATCCAACCGCCCTACCGGGTAAACCCGCTCTTTGATCCCGGTAATAAAATCCTTTATTGCCGGTCTGCCCTGGGGGTCATGAAGGGTGGAAATCACCCCATAGGGCTTATGAAAAATATAGTAAGATTTTTTTTCTTTGGTTAGTTTTAATTTTTTGTTGTCTAAGCGGAGGGTATCTTTTTCAATATCCACCAGGGAATTGGGGTCTGTGATTACCTGGTTATTGACTTTAATCCGCTCATCATGAATATACTGGCGAATATTCCTTCGGCTGTCAATCCCCGCGGTTTGAAGTACTTTTTGTAATTTTTCTTCCTTCATCTCCGTCACCCGTCTCCCTTCACCCTTAACCCTTAACCCTTAACCCTTCACCCTTCAATCTTCATTTTCAATCTTCATTGGTTACTTCTGGATATTTAATCGTTTCATCAATTCGGAGAGGGTGGTGGCTTTTAAACCCAATTCTTTGGAGGCATTTTTTTGCACCCAGTTATTTCGTTCCAGGGATTCCAGGATGAGTTCCCGTTTCAACGCATCAATGCGCTCATAAAAGGTCCCTCTTTTGGAAATCCGCTGCTGGGCCCCCCGGATTTCAGTGGGCAGTAAGTCAGGCGTCAGCATCTCTGAGGTAGAAAGAATAACCGCCCGTAATATGGCATTTTCCAGTTCCCTCACGTTACCAGGCCAATGATAATCCATCAAGTGTTTTAAAAATCTACTGTCCATCCCGGTTATGGTTTTGTTATTATCCGCGGCATATTTTTCCATAAAATGCCCTGCCAGTAAGGGGATATCCTCTTTTCGTTCTCTTAAAGGGGGAAGATGAATATTAATAATGTTCAGCCGATAATATAAGTCCTCCCTGAATTCATTTTGTTTGACCTTTTCTTTTAAATCCACATTGGTGGCCACAATGACCCGGACATCCACTTTAATGGGTTTGTTACTGCCTAAGGGTTGGATTTCTTTCTCCTGCAATACCCGCAGGATTTTGGTTTGGGTTTCATAGTCCAGGGTGGCAATTTCATCCAGGAAGAGCCCCCCCCCGTCCGCTTCTTCAAAAATACCCTTCTTATCCGTATAGGCCCCGGTAAATGCCCCTTTTTTATGACCGAAAAGTATACTTTCAAAAAGAGTGGGGGGAATGTTACTGGAATTAAAGGAAAAAAAAGGCTTATCCCTGCGGTTGGAGTTCTGGTATACAGCTTTTGCAATCAATTCTTTCCCGGTCCCGCTTTCGCCGCTGATAAGCAGCGTTGAATTGGTATTGGCTACACTTTCCACCAACGAAAGCGTTTTCATCAACGCGTGGCTTTTGCCAATAATATTTTTAAAAGAGAACCGCTCATTCAATGCCTTTTTCAATTGAATGTTCTCTTTCTTCATATTTCTTTCTTTAATGACCCGGTCGATTTTATGTCTGATTTCTACGTTATTAAAGGGTTTCTGCAGGTAATCCTCAGCACCTAACTTAATGGCTTCGATGGCCGACTCGATGGTACCGAAAGCGGTTAAAAAAATAACTTTGATATCCGCATCATCTTTTTTTAATTCTTTAAAAATCTCAATCCCCGAAGTACCGGGAATCATCAAATCCATAATCACCACATCCACATCCGGTGCGTGGTTGGCCTTGGCCTGGCTTTTATTTTCCGATATAATTAGACGATACTCCGGTTCTTTGAATATTCGCTTGAAAATATCATGGATAATCGTCTCATCGTCAACCAGGTGTATGATTTTTTTTCTCATATTTTCATTCTCCTTAAAGGGCTTTTCGCAGGAAATGTAATAATGAAGGTGGTCCCTTTGTTGAGTTTACTGTTGACGGTTATATCTCCATAGTGTTCTTGCACAATCGTATAGGTGATGGATAATCCCAGCCCGGTTCCTTTTCCTTTTTCTTTGGTAGTGAAAAAGGGGTCAAATATTTTCTTCATATGCCTGGGGTCAATTCCTTTCCCGTTGTCCCTGATGCGAATCATGATACTGGAATTGGTCTCCAGGCCGGAAATTGAAATGACTCCATTGGAATCGGTAATGGCATCACAGGCATTGATCAGCAAATTGATGAACATCTGCTGAAGGCGTATGGAATATCCATACAGCTTATGCTTAAATTCATACTCTCTTCTTAACGTGATATCTTTTTTCTTTAATGTATGTTCCACCAGGGCAATGCTTTCATTAATCGTTTTATTCAAGTCCAGTTCAGCGGGTACTTCTCCCTTTTGTCGGGAAAAATTCAATAGGGTTCGAATGATCTTGTTAGCCCGCTGAACCTGTTCCTGGATTTTTAAGATCATGTGGATATTGGCAGGGTCTTCCGGGTTATCCAGAATGAATTGACAATAAGAGGAAATACCGGTTAACGGTGTATTCACTTCGTGGGCAATGCCCGCAGATAACAATCCCAATGAGGCCATTTTTTCCGCTGTGATCAATTGATCCTGGATCATTATCTTTTCCGTGACATCCTCAAAAACCAGGATTGTGCCCCTCACTTTTCCCAGGTTATCTTTTAAAGGAGAGATGAAAATATCAAAGATCAATTCTTCATGATTAATTTCAACTTTTACATTATGAATGGAGGAAAGCCCCTGTTTTCGCTTAAAAATTTGTTTCCACAGGTCATGACCGAATATGTTGTAGGCTTTTTTGTCAATCGCTTTGGCGGCGGGAATCCTGAATTTCAATGCCATAAAATCATTCCAGGTTTTTATGATATTAAGGTTGGTTAAAACCACAATTCCTACATTGATATTCTCAATAATGTTCTCGTTAAACTCTTTTAATAAATTGATCTCATTAAACTGGGTCTCCAACTCGGAATAAAGGGAGGCATTTTCCAGGGACAGGGTTAATGGTGAAGCGATATTTAACATGATATCCCAATCCTCTGCCGACAGATAGGTGTTATCCATTTTAGGCCCAAAAGCAATTAAACCGATCAATTCATCCTGCGTCTTTAACGGCAGGAATTGGAAATAATTCATATTTCTAATCACCTGGTAATCCTTGGGATATCTTTTTGCGAATTCCGCGGCTGAAAAAAAGACCAGGTTATCATTTTCAAATAAATCGCTGCGAAAGTTTTTGGATAAAAGTATCTTCTTTTTCTGGGGCAGTGAATAAAATACGTTTTTCCGATGATGAATAATAAACGAACTTTTTTGGAGTTGGAATCCCTCGTTAATGGTTTGTAAAAAATTGGTGACAATCGTGCCCAGGTTCCGTTCATTCCTGAAAGATAAGATTAATTTGGTTAACTTCTTTTTGAAGTCCACTGCCCCCTTGAAGAACAGCTTCTCATAAAACTTATGAACGGTATCTTCAATGGGTCTGAATAATAACCCGGCTGTCATAATGGCCGCAATAGACCAGAAAATTCCCACCAGTTTGTTCTGCTCGATGGTGCTGCCCAGGAAAAAGAAAATACCGAATATAAACAGGAAAATAGACGCGATTGAAATGGTTTTTTTGATAATATTCTCAATATCGGTAAATTTTCGATGGCCCAGGTAATAGGTCAGGCTTATGGGTAGGAAAACCAGGAGAAAGGGACTTAAATTCATATAAACAGAAGCTGACTTTTCCGCAGCCGATAACAGCGTGTTTAAAACCAGCATGGGAAGAATACTGATACCAATGCCGATCAAAGGAAGAATAAACCGCTTTTGCTTCCTTCTAAAGATGAACCACAAATTTGAACTCAAAAAGGAGATTAATGCAAGAATAAGATAAAAAGTAAAATAATCAAAGGAGATTTTTCTAAAGTGATTAATGGACAATAATAACACTCCAGGTGTCGGATCAAATATACCACTGAGAACAAAGAAAAGGTTAAGAATTAGAATAACGATGGGAACCGAATAAATAGATAATTTTATCAGTTTCGCATTGATGACCCTGACAATCTTTAATTTGATGGGAAAATACAGGGAATAATGCAGTAATAGTGCAGGAAAGAAGAAGAAACACAGCCGGTCCAGGACCAAAAAGAAAAAATCCGTTAAAGTATAAGACCCGGTAGGAGAGAAGATAAGAAACCCGGAAAAGGATAAACTCAACAAATAAAAATAAACCGGCGGAGAGAAGCCTCCTTTTTTCTTTAAGTTGAAATTTAGAATTCTCAGGGTCAGGAGTATTAAAAGTATACCGGAAAATACCAGGATATAGTAAGAAAAAGGGGTATACCGGGTATAGATATCCACCCCCACGGTTTTTGATAACCCTTCTCTTTCAATTTCGTAGATATTTGTTTTTCTTTTTAGAATGGCGCGGTTCAGGTCCGTTTTATTGTTAATAATATATTTATTAACGGTTAACAGGAGGTCGCCTTTTTTAATCGAGCTGTCTTCCGGTGCTTGAAGACAGACAAGGCCCTCAGGGGTATGTTCCCAGAGGATCTGATCTGTGGGAGCGCTCCATTTTAATTTTTGGAAAATATTGGCCAGACACAGCACCACAAAGATTAAATAAACCAGGTGCCAGGGGTATTTTTTTATCATAGAAACGCGTTGGTCTCAGCCATTCGAAAGGACCAGATAATTCTCTCTTTGTTGGTGAGGGGCTGCAGTTTTTTCTGGTATATTTTCCGTGTCAAAAAATCCTGGTCATAGGAAAAAATATCCTCTTCTTCCATTTCCGAACCATCATATTCATCCAAATTGGGGGGGGGCTTCTCGGTTTCCTCGGTTTTGGTCTCTTTTTTCGCATCATCATCCTTGACATTAGTGGTGTTAGGTCCGGCAGCACGGCTGATGTTGACGGTCTGACCCTGTACCACCAAACAATAACACAGATAAAAAACCAAACCCAAAATTATAATTTTTATTAGTAACTTCATAGTGTAATTATATCAAATATATGGGCATCTTATCAATAGGGTAAGCATTTCTGATTTTAGCCACAAAGTTACACAAAGGGACACGAAGAAAAAACTTTTCCAAAAAAACTTTGCCTGGCACCAAAATCTCCAAAATCTTTTTGATTTATTGAATTCCTCTGTGTTAATCCGTGTTTCTCCGTGTTTGTCCGTGGCTAAAATTAGAACTTACTGATTTATATTATTGCAAAAAGTGGTTTAATTTGATATATTTTAAAGGCGGATTTTCCGCCGTGAATATTGGTAAAAAAGGAAGAAAAGTAAATGAAAGACGTTTATGAACGGGAACGACGCTTGATGGTGGAGAACCAGATCCGTGCCCGCGGTGTAACGGATCAAAAGGTACTGGATGCCATGTTAAAGGTGCCCAGGCATTTGTTTGTACCTCATTTTGAACAAAGCAGCAGTTACAGTGACGGCCCTTTGCCCATTGGGCATGGTCAAACCATATCCCAGCCTTATATCGTCGCCTACATGACAGAATTACTGGATTTACAAGGTGATGAAAAAGTGTTGGAACTGGGGACGGGGTGCGGCTATCAAACCGCTGTATTAGCCGAAATCGCCAAAGAGGTTTATACCATTGAAATAATTGAAGCGCTGGGCAAAGGGGCTCAAGAACTATTGACCCGGGTCTTTAATTATACCAACATCTTCTTCAAATTCGCCAATGGCAGGGAAGGATGGCTGGAATATGCCCCTTTTGAACGTATCCTTCTCGCTGCTGCTCCCACAAGGTTCCCACAAAACCTCTTTGACCAACTGGCCGAAGGAGGAATTGCCGTAGCACCAGTGGGTGATTACTTTCAGCGGCTGGTTAAATATTGGAAAAAAGGGGGGAAAATTAAATCAGACTCATTAATCGGTGTTTCTTTTGTACCTTTTGTTTAAATTTTAGAGGTGATGGGACGCGATTCATTGCGCCCTCAATGGTGAAAAAGATGATAAGAAAAGTGATTTTATTTATAATTTTTTGTGGTTCTCTTTTTTCTGCTGCCGGTTCAGAAATTAAAATCATCCCTCTTTATATCGGTACGGAAAAGTTTAGCGTAGAAATTGCAGACACTCCTCGGAAGATTATGAAAGGGATGATGTTTCGTGAATCCATCCCTGATGATTTCGGGATGTTATTTGTCGACGAAATCGAGGAGTATAAAGGCTTCTGGATGAAAAACTGCCGGGTTCCCCTGGACATCATTTACCTGGATAAAAACAAGCAGGTCATTAACATCCATTTTAATGTTCCCCCGTGTAAGCGTGAGCCCTGCAAAATCTATCAGCCCAAACGGCCTGCCAGATATGTCCTGGAACTTCGAGGAAACCGGGCCAAAGAATTAAATCTCAAGCCCGGGGACACCGTTTTTTTCGTCCTGGATCATTAACGGTACTAAAGATGTTTATCATTTTATTCCAGTAAGGGGGAAAAAAGGTGACGGTCAAGAATGCCACACCCTGTCCGCTGCGCGTTCACCGCCAATATCTCTCAAGAGGGGTGGCCGTAACCGCAGGAAGGGGTGGGGTGTGTCTGCCGGCAGCGATGACGGAATCGTTTCGATGCATTTTTTTGCCTGGTATGCCACGGTCTACCCGGTGGCCATGATCTACATGATCATTTGGGCCAAAATTTTGGTGTTACTCCCCTTTTAATTCGCAATGAAGAGATGAAGCACGTATATTTTACTATAGGCAAGGTGCACTACACAGGCATTACAGGAAGAGTACTTAATCAGGATTGGTAAGAGGGAACAGGAAGATGTTTACCGCAGTGGTAGATATATATTTTTTTCTCTTCCTTATCAATAAAATAATGTATACGAGTCTCTCTCCCGATTTTTATATGCCAATCAAAAAGTTTCTTACCCTTTGCACCAAGAGTAAACTCACGATGTTTACGATACTTTGGATTTCTAAGAAGTTCAGGGCTTTCACGGGAAATTTCAAAACCGGTTTTCTGACAAAATGCATCGATTCGTTGTTGGTCTGGTGTTTCATCAATCAACAGCACCATTTCTGATTCAAGAGCAGTAATGGCTTTATAGACCTCGTAAAACATACCTTTAAAATTGTGCTTTCTGGCACTTTTCCTGGCAGGGAGAAGAATCTCGATAGTAGGATGGGATTGAGTAATTTCCTGGAAAACCTTTTCAATATCATTAAAAACCAGTCGTCTTTCCAGGTAATGCAAGAGCTTTTCCCTTCCAATCAGATTGATAATATCAATAGATTGACTGCCTGCTGAAATGGTATATTTTGGGCTTGTGAGGACTTTTTCATCAGCCAGTGATAACACCTGCTGTTGGTTATCATGATAACAGATGTTCATCAGGTCTCTGGCAAAACAAGATTGCGGAATTTCAGGAGTAATAATGAGATATTGAATCGTTGATGAATCATGAAAATATGGTCCATTTTGCATTAGTGATAAAATAATAACTTTTGCCCCATCCTGGTTATCTCGTTTTGCTAAAAATGAACGGAATGTCCCTGATTGAATTCTCAGGTTCCAAAAGCCCTGGTAAACATACAATGGAATAGAACCCAACGAGTCTTTTAGTTCGACAATCTCCACCAATAAGTTAACTATCAAAGAATCCGACGAATTGATGAGTAATGAATGATTGAAATAAATTTTTTCCATTATTTAATAAGTCCCAATAAATCTTTGTAGTTTTGGTCAAAGAAATTTTCCGGCCAGAAGTCTATCTTGCCATCTCTGGAAACTTGCACTTCCGTGTATTGGATATTGCCTTGTAATTTCTCCAAGAACAATATATTAGTGTTTTCGAGGTAAAAAGGATTCTCTTTTATCCGGAAACGCAGTCTGTTAATAACGTGCTCACTGTGGGTTTCTACTACGAGTTTTCGGTTGTTCTCCGCAGCAAAAAGGCACAGGTCCACAAATAGAGCCTGGAGCTTAGGGTGTAAGTGGACCTCAGGGTTCTCGATCAAAAGAACATCATGCTCTTTGCTGGTTAGTATTAAAGTAATGATGGGCAATATTTGAGAGATACCCACACCAACCTGTTTAAGATTCAGTTCAAGACTTCGGTTGATCTCCTCGATAGTTACCTTATATTTTTTATCTTTACTGTCTGTTGAGTGCGAACGTATTCGGTAATCATCCCCAAGTAATTTTTTTACCCAACGATCAAAGAGTTCGGAAAATTTTATAGTCTTCCCATCTTCTTTGTTAAAATCAATGATGTTGTCCCACATCTTATAAATAATTTCCGCTGTATATTCACCTGCTAAGCCCATGTACCTGTCAATGGATGTACTTTTGTCAATAAAATCTTCTAACCTCACCGCTTTTAAATACTTTATATTTTCATTCGATAAAAACGAAATATATTCTCTAATTGTTTCGAAATTCGGGGAACATATGATTCTATCTTTTTTCTCTGTGTCTTTGTATAAGACAGAATCCGGAACAATTCCCTGCATTTTACAGTAACCATTGTCGGTAGTACTGCAAACCCGGTAAAAAACAGAATCTTTTTCATCTACAATTGTTAATTGTATGGTTTGGAGGTCTTCATTTTCTTTTTTATATTGGAGTTCCATTGAAGAAAGTACAGGGCTGTTTTCCGCATAGTTAACCAGTAGTTTCTCAAACACACCGGGATTACTATAAGCCAATGTGATTCCTAGATATTGGAGACCGGATTTCTCGATTAAACTTTCCGAAAAATCCATTGAAAATTCAATGGTTTCTTTGCTGGTTTTGCTTTTATGCAGGATATCAGAAAAACCACCCAGTTCAAGTTCTTCATTAAGGGATAATATGGTGTGTGTTTTGGTTTTATTTTGAGTTAACAGGTACAGGGCTTGCAAGAGTGAAGATTTCCCTGAATTGTTGGTCCCGGAGACTACTGTAAGTCCCGGTATTTTTATTTCATTATAGTCCTCATGACATTTAAAATCCTTGACTTCAAATCTCTGGAGCATTTTATTTGCCTCCCCTGACGCAGTCTTCCATCACCTGAAACCATTCTCCAAAACGTGTTTTAACACTGCTTTTGGTTAATGTGTTGGAGGTTATGGAGTAATAGAATTCCCCTTTCTCTTCAATTAAAGCCTTAAGTCGCTCTTTTATCTGCTTTTTGTTATTTAAAATTTGCTCCCTGTCAAATTTGGAAAACGAGCAGCAAAGGATGTCAAATAGTGACAGGTTAATCTTTTTCCTGGAGCTATCACTTTTTATGAATGCATCTTTTCCTAAAACTTTAAAAATGATCTCCATTGTGCTGCTGAAAATCCGTTTTAATTGCTCAACGTATTTCTCATCTTGCGATAATTCTTCGAGTGTGGTATTCAAAAAGGAATTTAAGTTGCCGTTATATTTTTGGTAACCATGAATATAAAAAGCCAGGAACCGCAGTACAGCCTCATGATCCTTTAAACGACGTGTAGGCAATTTGTTTTGAATCATTTTTTTGAAATTCTCATCCTCCGCCATTTTTTTTAGTAACTCAATTCGATTTCCCCTGTACAACACGTTGCGCAGCTCCTGGGCGTTTAACTTAACTGCTCCTTCGTTCACTCTTTGGAAGACATCAAATCGGATATCTTCATGCGATTCCTTTTTAATCACAAAGATAGAAAGCTGACAGTCTTCAAATTTTCTTTGTAAATCCGGGTAATTTTTTTCAAAATCCCTGAAAAACTTTTTATTCAGTTCATACATTATCTCCAGGCTTATCAATGAGTATTTGTTGTCTAAGAAATCAAAGAAAGAAGATAATCTTTGTTGTCCATCAACCACTTCTTTTTTCCCATCCTCCCGTTCTGCCATGTAAATCACGGGAATCGGGATAGTGAGCAAAACGGATTCAATTAACCTGGATTTTTTTTTAGGGGTCCATACATCTTCTCTTTGATAATAGGGCCTTAAAACAATATCTCCTCTCCTATAATGACGGTGTAATTCAAAAATAGAATGTTGATTCTTGTCAATAAAGATTTTTCTATCGGCTTTTTTTATATAGCTGTAATCCGATCCGGATTCTTCTAAATCATCATCTCCATCCGGTTCATTTCCCAAAAGTTCTTCTTCACTCATTGTAATCCTCTAAAATTATGTTGATTTTATGTCCATAAATATATATACAACAATTATGCAAATGATTCAAATGCAAGAAAAGGTAGAGTTCAATTATTATTCTTAGCTTCCCGGGAGAGTTTCGTCATCCCTGATTTTTGGTGCGATACCAATAGCGGTAAAACCATAAAGTTTCATGAACGGGCAAACACAAGGTTTGCCCCTACGATGGCACGAAAACCAGCATCGGACGTAGGGGCGAACCTCTGTGTTCGCCCGAAAATTCTGCAATATTTTTTTATTCTGCTTGCAAGTTGGTCAAAATTACAATTGCTGTCTTCTCGCCGCAGGGTTTGACATCAATGAATTGATATGGTAGATTATGAACCTGGTTTGGCCACAATGAAATGTTTTATCGAACTTCTAAAGCAGCAATTTCAAAAAAATAGCTGTCACCCGGCAGTTATTTATCACCATCGAAGTCTTACTTTTGGGGAATTGGAACAAAAGGCGGAAACCATGGCCGCTTTTCTCCGGGAAAAAGGCCTGGAAAAAGGTGATATTGTGATTCTTTATACACCGGAAAAATTACCTTTTTTGATCCTGCACCTGGGAATTATTCTCTGCGGTGGTGTGTCTCTTCCACTGAATCCCGATTTTACCTCGGAAGAAATGATTTATTTTCTTAATGACAGCGGGGCTCGCTTTGTTTTTGCTTCCGGTGAACAAGCGTCGATAATTCAAACCATAAAAGATAAATGTTTGCATTTGGAAGCGGTTTTTGACCCCGCCCTTGCCCTGGAGACCAAAGAGAACAAAAAAATCAATGAAGTATCAATCATGCCGGGAGATTATTGTTTTATGCTTTATTCTTCAGGGACTACGGGGCAGCCTAAAGGGGTGGTGCATACGCATGCCAATACAGCAGCCAGTCTCCTCTCCTTGCAAAAATGCTGGGAGTTTTCCAGCGACGATGTACTACTGGATGTACTTCCCCTCTTTCATATCCATGGACTCTCCTTTGCCGCTCATTTATCTTTAATCTCCGGTAGTTCTATGATCATATCCGATCGGTTCCACCCGCTGAAAACCATGGAAAAAATAAAAGAGGCCACCGTGTTTATGGGGGTGCCCACCTTTTATTATGCCTTTTTAAAGCGGCAGGAATTTAAAGAAAAAGCAAACCAGTGGCAGAGGACACGGCTCTTTACTTGCGGTTCCGCCCCTATCCGCTCAGAAGTCCTGGAGGAAATTGAAACAATTATCGGGAAACCGTTAATTAATCGCTATGGCATGACCGAAAGCCATGTGATCGCCAGTTTGCCGCTGGAGGGACCGTATAAACACGGCTCTGTAGGACTGCCGCTGGAGGGAATAGAGATTAAAATAGAAAAAGGGGAGCCACGTGAACCACGGATAAACACGGTTAAACAAGGACAAAAACAAGACCCCCGGACAGGGGAGGTCATGGTAAGGAGCCAAAACCTCTTCAATCACTATTGGAAAAAACCGGGAGCACATCAATTAGCCTTTGATGAACAAGGCTTCTTCAAGACCGGAGACCTGGGTTACCTGGATGGGGAAGGGTATTTATTTCTAGTGGGCCGCGTCAATGACCTGATTATTACCAGCGGTTTTAATGTTTATCCTTCGGTGGTGGAACGGGTCATTAACGAATTTCCCGGGATAAAAGAATCGGCTGTTATTGGCATACCTGATGCCCTGAAAGGCGAGAGGGTCATGGCAGTAGTGGTGGCCGAATCCGAAGAAAAACCGGGTATCAAACAACTAAAAAAACACTGCCGGAATAAATTAGCCAATTATCAATGCCCGGTCCACTTTGAAATGATTAAAGAACTTCCCCGCAATACCATGGGTAAGATATTAAAACGTAAATTAAAAGAAAAATACACAGCGTAATATACCCAACGGTAATAGTGATTTCCACGCCTGCGGCAGTAAGATACTCGCTTAACTGTTACGCCCAACGTTACAGGTAAATTTCAAAATGGTCTTGATTGGGTATCTCCTCATTGCAATTCTTTCCGGTATGGGGAATAGAGCTCCTTGATACACTCCGGGCACATACTATGCGTAAAATCCGTATTGGCATATTTCTTAAAATAACATTCAACCGCATGCCAGTAACCTTTATCATCACGAATCTTCTTGCAATTGGCACAGATGGGAAGAATCCGCCTTAAAGCCTTTAGCTCATCAAGCGCATGTTTAAGTTTTGTATAGGTTAAACTGTTTTTAATTGCCAGTCCGATTTGTTCGCCGATCATTTCCATAAACTCAACCAGGTCGAGAGAAAACATCCCGGGTCTTTTATCATTTACCTGTATAAGCCCGATGATCTCGTCCTTTGCTTTAATAGGAATTAAAGCCACTGATTCATATCCACGGGAATTACAATAGTTCCTGGTCCTGCTTTGTCTATCTTCCTCGGTGGTAGTTGCCAATAAATCAGATGTATTGTTTGACCAGAAGCTGCCGTTGGGTGTGAAGAAGGATAATGAGGGGTCAAACCTTCCCCGGATGATATTACCGCACATGCATTCCAGCAAAAATCCTTTCCCATCCGGGGCCGGGATTCTCTTGCCCAGGTTATCTTTTTCGCATAAGCTATTTTCATGCAAAATGAAAGAATCGGGGAATCCCTTATATACATAGTAAGGATAATCCCCTTCATCTTCCAATCTTATACCAACGGCCTCGAAACCTGATAATTTCCTGATATAGTCAATAACAGTAATTAAGGTGGGTTTCAGTTCTATAAAGTTGTTTAATTCAGCGCAAATCTGCTTTGCACTTTTTTCCCTGGCCAACAGCTTTTCTAATTCCAATGTTTTTTTATCTTCTTTTATTTTATTCAACTTATCTTTTTTCATTTTTTTTTCTCATTTTACGTTTTTATTTTTTCACGGGCATTGTTACCATAAACGAAAGAAAATTGCAATAAGAATATCTTTTGTGTTTAAAAAAAAATATTTTTCGGTTATAATTTTGGGGTAACAAAAATAAGAAGGAAAAAATGTCGTCAAAAAAAGAGACCGATGACTGCAATAAGACAAAAGAGCAATTAATTGCCCGATTGTCCGAGCTGCGGCAGCGGGTGGCAGAGCTGGAAAAAAACCTGGATGACATTACCCGAAATCGCAAACAGGCCCGGTTGAAGCTGTTGGAAGAACGAAACCGGGCCCAAATGTACCTGGATATCGCCGAAGTCATTTTAGTTGCCCTGGATAAAAACGGGAACATCACCTTGATCAACCGGAAAGGCTGCCGCATCCTGGGTTATGAAAACGGGGCATTAATCGGTAAAAATTGGTTTGAAACCTGTTTACCCCCTCATATCAGTGATGAAGTTTATGATGTATTTAAGCAATTGATGGAGGGAAAAAATGAGACAGTGGAATACTATGAAAACCCTGTTTTAACCAAAAGCGGTGAGGAGAGGCTGATCGCCTGGCACAATGTCACGCTGAAAAATGAAAGGGGTGATATTCTAGGTACGCTGAGCTCCGGGGAAGATATCACCGAACGCAGACAAGCCGAAAAGGCACTGCTGGAAGCCATTCAATTCAACCGGGCGGTTATTTCAGATGCCGGCGAAGGTATTATTGTTTATGATAAAGAGTTCCGCTACGTGGTGTGGAACAAATTCATGGAACATTTGAGCGGCATGCCGGCAGAGCAGGTCCTGGGAAAAAAAGCCTTTGATTTGTTTCCCCATCTGCGGGAGCAGGGGGTTGACAAATTGTTAGCAAAAGCACTCTCCGGACAAAAAGCCCGGGCTGATGATACACCCTTTTATATTCCCGGCACAGACAAAAAAGGATGGGTGAGGGGGATCTACACTCCTAATTATGGCGCCAATGGAGAAATTATCGGTATTATAGGTATTGTCCAGGATATCACCGAACGTAAACAGGCTGAAGAAAAAATCAAAACCTCTCTAAAAGAAAAAGAATTACTTCTCAAAGAAGTCCATCACCGGGTCAAGAATAATATGGCCGTGATTTCCAGTCTTTTGAACCTGCAAACTCATTCTTTTAAAGACCCGGCTGTGCTTAATGCCTTTCATGACAGCCGACACCGCATCCGGTCCATGGCGTTAGTGCACGAAAAACTCTACCAGGCCAAAGACCTGTCAAAAATCGATTTTCCCGAATATATCCGGGACCTGGCCCTCCAGGTATCCAGGTCCAATGAATTCCGGGGGTGCGGGGTTACCGTACAGGTAAAGGCGGAGAATATTAAAATGGGTATTGATAACGCCATTCCCTGCGGCCTGATTATCAATGAATTACTCACCAATGCCTTTAAATATGCGTTCCCCAAAAACCAGGGGGGAAAGATTCATGTCTGCATGCGGCTCATAAATAATAAATACTATGAACTCATTGTTAGTGATAACGGGGTAGGACTGCCTGGAAATATTGACATTCAAAATCCCTCTTCCTTCGGGTTGGACCTGGTCCAATTATTAACCCAACAACTGGAAGGTGAGATTGAGGTCAAGCGGGAGAAAGGCACCTCTTTCAAAATTACCTTCCAGGCATTAAGACCCGGTTGACTATTGACAATTGACCATTGATAATTTATAATGGGGCTATTGACGATTGACGGGAGACGGGAGGTGGAACATGAATGTGATATCCGATTTTGATATAAAAGCTGTCCTGGAGGTATTAAAAAAAATAAGGGGGATCGACCTTACCGGTTACAGGCAGGAAATGATTAAACAACGTATTTCAGCCAGGATGACCCTGCTGCGGATCCAGGACCCCCGGGCCTACTTGCCATTAATCAAGGATAACCAACATGAATGCGATGCGTTGATCAATGAAATCATGATCAATGCCAGTTGGTTTTTTCGAGACCCGCTGGTTTTTGAAATCATCGAACAGACCCTGCTGCCGGAAATTCTTGTCCGCAAAGAACGACAAAAGTCCGGGGAAATTCGTATATGGAGCGTTGGCTGTGCTGCCGGGGAAGAGGCTTTCTCCACCGCCATCCTGGTACATAGGGCCATGGAAAAAGGGCCGGCAAATATAAATTGGAACCCTTACATTTTTGCCACCGATATTGACACGGATGCCCTGGAAAAAGCAAAAACCGGCGTCTACCCCCGGGAGAGCTTCGAATCCACCAAACTTGGTATCCTTGACCGATATTTTATTGCCCATGAAGAGGGCGCAAGATATGAAATCCGCTCCTTCATAAAAGATATGGTATCCTTTTCAAAAGACGACTGCACCTCTTCAAGCCATTTTGCCCCGGCCAACAGTGTATTCGGGACCTTTGACATGGTTTTATGCCGGAATGTACTGGTTTATTTTTCCCCGGAACTCCAAAAAATTGTGCTTAATAAGATTAATAAAACCATTACCACGGGGGGTTACCTGGTTCTCGGGGATTCCGAATCGTTAACGGAAGAAATTGAACGTGAATTTCTTACCTTAGATTCCAGGAATAAAATATTTCAAAAAACTTTTTAATATGTTAAAATGTAACCTTAACCCTAACCGTGCAAGTATACAAGAAGAAGGATTGAAAAAAAGATGTTAAATATAAATGATAAAGAAATGAGAGAGAGAAAAAGAGGAAAAATGGTGCGAAGATTCAAGTTTAACAGTGTTAAATCACGTTTGGTTTTCCTGTTTTCAATGGTGGCGCTCATTCCACTGGTTATTGTCAGCGGGATTGTATATCGGCAGCGAGCTCAATCCATCAAAAGTCGCGAGTTTACAAAGCTGGTAGCCATTCGCGACCTTAAAGTAGAGCAGGTTAACGCCTGGTTGGATGAACGAATCGGCGATATTCGTATGGTTGCCGAAGATCATGAGATCCGCCTGGCCGCAGGCGCATTTTACAATCAAACCGCAGCCCGGCTTAATCGTAGAGAAGTTAAGAATGCCAGGGAACTCTTGAGCCGTTATGTCCGGAACTATGAAAGTTTTTACGAACTTTTCGTCATCGATGCCGGTTCCGGGAAAATCGTCATATCTTCGCGGCCCTATATAGAGGGAAACGATCGGTTCAGCGACCCCTATTTTACCGGTGCGCTGCAAACAAAAGAACCTTACATAAAAGATATATATTATTCCAAAACCATAAAAGGCCCCTCCATGACTTTTTCCTGTCCTATTTTTTCTCTTTCCCATGCCGATGAAGTTGCCGGGGTTGCCGTTGCCCGGATAAACCTGGAGCGTTCCTTATACGATTTGCTGCTCCATCGAACTGGACTGGGAGAAACCGGGGAGACACTCATCGTAAACAAAAATTTGATCGCTCTCAATGAGCTAAGGTGGTATGGAAATGCCCCTTTTAATTTAAAAATAACGGCAAAACCCGCGGCTGCAGCTTCACGGGGAGAAACCGGGATCCTGGAATCAACCGATTACAGGGATGTAAAAATCCTGGCTGCCTTCACCCATATTCCCAGGACCGGCTGGGGGTTTGTGGCCAAGCAGGACCGAAAAGAGGTCTATGCCCCAATTGCTGCCATGTTGAAAAGCTTGATCGCCATTACCGTGATTTTTGCCGCAGTCATCATTTTCATTGCTGTTCTTACAGCAAATACCATTGCCCGGCCCGTCCTGGAAATGACCGAAGTATCCGGGAAAATCAGGGAAGGAGACTTATCGGCACGAAATATTATCCGGCAAAAAGATGAATTGGGGTTCCTGGGACAGGTATTCAATGAAATGACCGATTCCATACAATCTCAAATCCAGGTTCAACAAAAAAGCGCCGAAATCACCCGCGTGATGGTGGAGTCTAAAACCCTGGAAGGCTTCAGTCATCAATTACTAAAAAAATTCATGGAGGTAACCGATTCCCACTTCGGTGTTTTCTTTACCCTGGACAGGGAAAAAAAGATATTTAAGTGTACCGGTTCCATTGGCGCCAATATCGAGCGGATTAAATCCTTTAAAGCCGATATTTTGGAGGGAGAAATCGGTGTGGCACTGGCTGACCGGAAAATATCCCATATCACAAATATCCCGCCGGATACGATATTCAAATTTAAAACCTTCGCGGGAACCCTTATCCCCAAAGATATTTTAACCATCCCTATTCTTATAGATAATAAAACAGCCGCGGTAATATCCCTGGCATCTCTTAAACCATATTCCCAGGAGAGCCTGGAGATTTCAAATCATGTCTGGCTGTCATTGAACACGGCATTTTCAAATTTACTGGCCGGTATTAACACGGTTAAGCTGGCAGAAGATTTAAAAGAAAAAAACAAAGAAATTATTTTCATCAATGAAGAGTTGAAACAGCAGGCCGAAGAGTTGAAAATTCAGCGGCAGCATTTAGCAGAGGCGGACCGGCTCAAAACGGAATTTCTTTCCAACATGAGCCATGAACTGCGCACCCCCTTGAACAGCATCCTGGCTCTCTCGCAGTTGATGATCGCAAAAGGGACAGGCCAAAACCCTGGAAAAGAAAAAGAAAATTTGAGAGTCATCGAGCGCAACGGCCGCATCCTCCTGGACCTGATTAGCGGCCTCCTGGACCTGGCAAAAATCGAATCCGGCCGATTGGATGTAAATCTTACCGACTTTAAGCCGAAACAGGTGGTGACCGCAGCAATGGAAATCATAAGACCAATGGCACAATCCAAAGGCCTGATCCTGGAAATAAACATCGAAAATAACCCCAATATGTATTCCGATCGGGCCAGGATTCAACAGATCCTATTTAACCTGCTTTCCAATGCCGCCAAATTTACAAAACAAGGTGAAATCGGGATAACAGTGACCGCCCCTGGAGACATGATATTTTTTACGGTCAGGGACACCGGGCCTGGCATAAAAAGCAAGGACCTGGCCTACATTTTCGATGAATTCAAGCAGGTGGATGGTTCCGCTGCCAGGGAATTTGAAGGAACCGGCCTGGGACTGGCAATTTCGCGGAAATTTGCCCGATTATTGGGGGGCGATATAACCGTTGAAAGTGAATGGGGCAAAGGAAGCGTGTTTACACTGGCCCTGCCGGTGCGCTGCCAGGAAAAAAAGGAAACCCTCTCACATGAACCCGATGATATCTGGCAGCAGGATTCGCACCAGGAAGTGAGACCCGGGGAGTCGCCTCGAATATTGATAATCGAAGACAATGAAGTGGCCACAATGCAAATCAAGTTCCTCCTGGAAGAAAGCGGTTTTACTGTTTTCACAGCAGCAAACGGCGCCGATGGACTCAACATGATAAATATAACTTTTCCCCATGCCATTATCCTGGACCTGATGATGCCGAAAATCAACGGGTTCCAGGTCCTGGAACAAATCCGTTCCACTCCCGGCACCGCCCAAATACCTGTGCTGATTTTAACGGCAAAAGAATTGACCCCTGAAGAAAAAGACCATTTGAAACGCAACAATATCCAACAGTTGATCCAGAAAGGAAACGTGGACAGGGACCAGTTGCTGGACAGTATAAAAAAATTACTCAAACTAAAAAGAAAAACAACCCGGCCAACACCACCATCATCTTCCCGGGAAAAAACGTCTACTGCCACGACCGCCGCGCCCATCCTGGTGGTGGAAGATAACCCGGATAACCGGTACATCATCACCTCGATCCTGGATGAAAACGGTCATCCGTATATTACAGCAGCAGACGGTGAAGAAGCAGTGAGCAAAGCAAAAGAATCTCTCCCCGGGCTGATCTTGATGGATATCCAACTACCGCTGCTGAGCGGCCTGGAAGCCGCAAAACAGGTCAAGGCAGAACCAAAACTGGCCAATGTACCCATTATCGCCCTTACTGCCAAAGCAATGAAAGGTGATAAAGAAAAAATATTATCAGCCGGCTGCGATGATTATATTTCCAAGCCTGTTGACCCTAAAACCTTACTGGAGGTCATTAAAAAATGGCTGGACTAATTGATAAGCAAAACCCTACATCCATCCTGGCGGTGGATGACAAAGAGGATAACCTGTATATCATCCGGGAGCTCATCGAAGCACACCTGCCGCAGGTTGAAGTCATGACGGCCACTGACCCGGAAAAAGGATTGGCAATGGCGTTTGAACATCCACCTCATGGTATCTTGTTGGATTTAAAAATGCCCAAGATAAACGGTATTGAAATGTGCAAACGCCTGAAAGCCCATGAGAAAACGGTCAATGTCCCGGTTATACTTATCACATCCCAGGATACCACCCCGGAACTCCGGGCATTGGGCCTTGAAGCCGGGGCGGATGATTTTATTTCCCGGCCCATCGATAATGTCGAACTGGTGGCCCGAATAAAAGTCACACTGAGGATCAAACGAGCAGAAAATGAACTAATAGAAATAAACAAAAATCTCCAACAGATAGTGGAAGAGAAAACCGCTAAATTGACTGAAAGCGAGTCAAAGTGGCGTTCTCTTACGGAAAATTCCCCGGATTATATCATTACCCTGGACCCTGATGCCAATATTTTATTCGTTAACCATACCGTCCCGGGTTTGAAAAAGGAGGAAGTCATTGGCACCTCTGTTTATGATTATACATTGAAAGAATACATACCCATTACCCGGGAATGCTTTGAACGCGTGTTAAAAACAGGAAAACCCGACAAATTCGAAAGTGTCTACAAATCCAAAGATGGTACCCACTATTACTTTGAATCCAATGTCGGGCCAATAATAAGTCCTGATAATAATGAAATAATCGGGGTCACAGTTAGTTCCCGGGATATCAGAGAAAGAAAACTCGCCGAGTATCGAATCAAAGAATCACTTCGAGAGAACGAAATACTCCTGAAAGAAATCCACCACCGGGTTAAAAATAACATGGCTATTATATCCAGCCTGTTGGCGCTCCAGGCCGATACCTTTGACGACCCCAATATTATCAGGGCATTACAGGACAGTCAAAGCCGCATCCGCTCCATGGCCCTGGTCCACGAAAAACTCTACCAGGCCGAAGACCTGTCAAAAATCGATTTTTCCGAATACATTAAAAGCCTGG
>CP070627.1:60104-86702 GCA_020355945.1 Candidatus Aminicenantota bacterium
CCTTTGCCATCTTCTTTGGTGGTGAAGAAGGGATCAAATATTTTGTCCAGTGTGCGGGGATTCATACCAATGCCACTATCCTGGACGGAAATAGTCCAATAATCCTCTTCCTTCTCTTCTTCTCCGGTTTCGGGATACAGCTTAAGAAAGTATTTATCGGTTTGCACCCGTTCCAGGGAAATGCTCAAGCTGCCGCCATATTTTTCTCCCTCTTTTCTCATAATAGTCATGGCATGGGCAGCATTGATGCATAAGTTCAACAGACACTGTTCCAACTGCGTGGGATCGGCAACTGTCATGGCCGGTTTCCGGGTGTATCGGGCATTGATCTCCACACTTTTGTCAAACGTATTATTGCAGATTTTCACTGTGTTCTGAATGATGGCATTCAAATCAATGGGAGCAAATGAAAACTCCTGTTTTCGTGTCAATGAAAGCAGATGCTGCACCATATCGGAGGCACGGTTGGCCGATTCCTCGATGGTATTAAAATATTTTTCAAGTTCTTCCTGGGTGACTTTCCGCTTTTTGGAAATTTTATATTTGTACAATGAAATAGTCCCGATAATTCCTCCCAGGACATTGTTAAAATCGTGAGCCAGGCCGCCGGCCAGGGTACCCACGGTCTCCATTTTTTGGGATTGCCGCAGCTGCTCTTCTTTGATTTCAATTTCCGTTACATTATCCGCCATTAAAACAAATTTAGGGGCCTGGCTGTCCTGGAGGGGAAATATGGTGATATTAAAATAAAACGTGTTTCCCTTAATCCTGAGCAATTCTCTATAAAATTGGAGGGTCTTTTGGCTGAGGGAAACACTATTTATAACCTTTTTATACTTGAAAAATTCCGGGAGTAATTCCCATAGAATTTTTCCTCTTGCTTTGTTTGCCTCTATTCCTGTCAGGCGAACGGTGGATTGATTCCAGTGGGAGACCCGCCCTTCCCGGTTAATGCTGATTAATATGGAGGGCATGGATTCCATCACACTGCTTAAGAAAAATTCCGCGGCTTTTAACTCATTTTCCACCCTGTCTCGCTGGATATCCCGGTTGTGAATTTGTTCCATCATATCATTAAACCCCTCCACCAGCATTCCTACTTCGTCATTATAAGTTTTTTGAGCCCGTAGGGAATAATTTCCTTCGGAGGATACTTTTTTGGTTACATGGACCAGGTTTAAAATCGGCTTTGATATGATGCTTTGCAACTTCGCAGCCAATATGAGTGATAAAGGTATAAGTAACAGGATGATAAAAATCATTGCGGCGATTAAATTTTTGGTCATTTTGTCCAGTTCCTCCGTGGATACCATCAGGTATATTGTTCCAAGCCTATTTTTTTGATATTGAATAGCTTTGTAGATATGGAGATATTTATTTCTGAGTTCTGTAATAGGGGGGGGGATAACTTCTGGCGCTGGAATTTTATAAGATTCGTCCTGGTAATAGGTGGCAAACAATTTATTATTTTTATCGTAAACAAAAACGTTTTTAATAGTTGGAGTATCAGCCAGCCATTTCTGTAATTCGTCTTCCCCTTGCTCTGTAGTACCAAAGGAAAGAATGGAAATCATACCATTCCCAATAACAACAGCCATGGTATCTATTTCGTTAATAAAGGATTTTTGCAAGGAGCGGTTATTGTATATGATGATGCTGCCAAAACCAACGGTTAACGTCAGCAGTGTAATAGACAGGATAATGGCGATCAATTTATTTTTTATCTTAAAGTGCTTTATACTTTTCATTACGGTTATCTGTCGTTTGCCGGCGTTCCGACGTTGTATTATAATATAAAAAACCCCAGATAGCAAGAGAGCGGAATCAGATTTGTGAAGTAAAGACGTTAAATCCAGGGGGCTTTTCCATATGTTTTTTCACAGCACAAAGATTTGCGGATTGGATAACGGCATTTTTGTATTTCTCCGGGAATGAGGGAGGTAATTTAATTTCAAGATGGATGGTCTTCACCGCCCCAGTGGTGGGGTCAATATCGTGGCGTTGGCTCAATTCAATACCTGTGGTATCGATGCTTCGCTGCTGGCAGAACCCCAGCACGAAAATACCCGCACAGGTACCAATTGAGGCCAGGAAGAGCTCGAAGGGGGTAGGTGCACTGCCCTCTCCCCCGGCAGAAACCGACTGGTCTGTTTTATGCGTAAACCCTTTAAAATCTGCGTATACTTTCTTACCTCCGGGAAAATAAATCTTCATATCCATTGGTAAACCTCCGTTTTCATTTTATGTTGCTTTTGTGAACCAGGTATCCATACTACCATATAAATTCCTTTTGTTCAATGTTCAATGTTCAATGTTCAATGTTTAAGGTTTCATGCCTAATGTTTAATTTTTGGGGCGGCAGCGCTGAACCGTGGACGCTGAGCATGGCATGTTGAAATCCCAACCTGAGGCAGTGAAGTGTAATCCCTTAAAAATGTTAGGTGGTAAAAAAAATAGGGTGAAACTTTTCCAAAATAACTCTTATAAAAAGAAAAACATCATCCCCATCTCTTGAAAAAACAGGTTAAGCAATGAGAAAACAGGACCATTATAAATAGTAAAGAATCTTGCAATGGGTGGTTAAATTTAGGCCTTGAAGGGAAAGTAAAAATAAAAGGTGGGCTAACATAATTAAGGGTTTTCAATCTTTCCTATTTATGATAATTAATGGATGTGCAAAAAAACGCAGTCAGCAATATTAAATCCACTGGTTTTATTTCGCTGCCGTTCATTTGGTTTTAGGTAACATTAAATGATGTGAGTATCTATTTGAAAAATAAACTGCTTTGGTTTGAATTTAAGGCGAGGTAGCATATGAAATCCAATGACAGCGGCCTATCAAAAATTTCTGATCATGTAGTGGAATTTGTCTTAACCTGTGAGGTTAAGGAGTTTGAAAATCTGACTGTCAATGCCATTGCCCGGAAGTTTAATATAAATCGCTGTTATTTATCCCAGCGATTCAAGTACGATAAAAAAGTCTCCCTGCATGGCTACATACTGATGATAAAAATTCTGCGTTCAATATCGTTATTGGAAGCAGAGGAGAATATAACCGTTGAAGATTTATCACAGCGAATGGGCTTTTCCAGTCCTGATTATTTTACCCGTGTGTTTAAAAAAATGATCGGAACCACCCCGGGAAGGTACAAAAATTGTCTTAAAAAAACTAAAACCATAAAAAATGTTTAGCAGCATAAGAATGGATAATCGGCTCAATGTGCTGCTCTATAAAAGCATGTTAGGAAAAAGAAAGCAGGCCAATCGTCCACTTTTTCCAGATTTTGCAGTGGATCTCTTTTTATGTTATAATAAGTGGATGATTGCGTCGGAATCAGTGGACGAATTGATCGTACTACGTAGTTTTTTTTAACAATCTTGATCGGAGAAAACATATGAGAAAAGAAAAGATTTTACTATTATTGCTGCCCTTTTGGGACCCGCAAATTCCTCCCCTGGGGATTTCCTGTCTCAAATCTTACCTGCAAAGGCATGGATATCATGTAAAAAGCATGGACACCAATGTTGTAGAGGAATTTAATGACATTCACAATAGGTATTTTGACACCCTGAGCAGGTATGTGCCCGAGAATAAGAGGGGAAACTTTAATAATGTCGGTCATGATGTTTTGAGAAATCATATGATGGCCTTTATTCACCATGAACCTGGAGATGAGGAAAAGTATCTTGAACTGGTAAAAATGATTATATACAAAACATTTTTTACCCACGTTACCCGTGAGCAAATCCAGGAGCTGCAAGAGATTTTAACGGATTTTTATCATTGCCTGGGAGAATATCTCTTAAAACTCTTGGCCAGGGAAATGCCGTTGATACTTGGTTTGTCAGTGTTTCGTGGGAATCTTGCCGCTTCGATGTTTGCTTTTAAGTTAACAAAAGAAAAATACCCCGCCATTAAAACCGTGATGGGAGGGGCGATTTTTGCCGGGGAGTTGGCAATGGGATCGGAAAACCTGGAATTTTTTCTAAAAAAAACTCCCTATATAGATAAAATCATCGTGGGTGAAGGGGAGATGCTATTCCTGGAATACCTGCGCGGTGAGCTGCCGGAATCACAGAAAGTCTATACATTGGTAGACATCAATCAAGAATCCCTTGATATTTCTTCAGCGCCTGCCCCGGATTTTTCTGATTTTGATTTGCGGTTTTATCCGAACCTGGCGGCCTTTACTTCCCGCAGTTGCCCCTTTCAGTGCAGCTTTTGCACTGAGACTATTTATTGGGGAAAATATCGAGAAAAAAAGGTGAATCAAATTGTAAAGGAGATGACGGAATTATATGCTAAGTATAATTCCCAGTTGTTTTTAATGTGTGATTCGCTGCTGAACCTGGTAATTACAGGTCTTGCCCGGGACCTGGTAAAATCCGGTTTGTCACTTTATTGGGATGGCTATTTAAGGGCGGACAACCTGGCTTGCAGTGCGGATTATACCTGGTTGTGGCGGCGGGGTGGGTTTTACAGGGCCAGGCTGGGAATCGAAAGCGGGTCCACGCATGTCCTGGAATTGATGGGAAAAAAAATCTCCCTTGAGCAAATCAAGACCACCATATCCAACCTGGCCCGGGCCGGTATCAAAACCACCACCTACTGGGTGGTCGGACATCCCGGGGAAACCGAAGAGGATTTCCGGCAAACCCTGGAGATCATCGAAGAATTAAGAGACGATATTTATGAAGCCTGGTGTTCCCCATTCAATTATTATAAGATCGGCCAGGTCAATTCTTCCCAATGGGAGGAAAAGAGTCAGTTGTTGTATCCATTGTGGGCGAAGGAGATGTTGGTGGTCCAGACCTGGACCCCGGAGGTGGAACCCGGCAGGGAAGAGGCTTACCAGAGAATGAACCGATTTGTGGCCCGGTGCCGCCAATTGGGTATTCCCAACCCTTATTCCATGAAGGAGTTCTACCAGGCTGATGAACGGTGGAAAAGACTCCACAAAAATGCGGTTCCCGCCCTGGTGGAGTTCCAAAATAAAGATAAATATATCGATGAAAATAAAAAAATTAAACAGGTGGTTACAGCCGGGAAAAAATTAACCGGGGATATAGAGTTCGCCTTTTAATGGGAAAACTTTGCTGCAATTGATTAAATCGCATTTTTCTGCAATTAAAACCATTAAAAATGTTAGGTACGTAAAAGCAGCAGCATGATCTTCCTGTTATAAATAAGGATATAAAAGGTAAGGTAACATATCCGCAAAAGCCTGAAAACTATCAAAATAGATGGACCCAGGGGTTGAAAAAAATTTGCTCACCCTCAAAAAATCATTTGATAATTGATTTCAGAAGATCAAACCCATAACTCTAAAACCAACAAAATTATGTCTTTTCAAAATTAACGATTTGAAAGATAATATGAGGAAATCATGAGAAAATTAGAAAAAAGAAATATCCAGGATATCCTGGCTCTAACCCCGATGCAGGAAGGGATGCTCTATCACTATTTGATGGATCCGTCATCAGGAGTATATTTCGAACAATTATGTTTGAATTTATGTGGTAAGATTAATATTAAACGCTTCCGGCAGGCCTGGAATATTGTTATCGAGGCCAATGACATGCTGCGTGTGGTATTCTTTTGGGAAAAAATGAAAGACCCTATCCAGGTGGTACTGAAAAATCACCACCTGGAACCCGAATATTACGACTTGTCAACCGGGCCCGGTGATAAACCGGAATTGCTGGAAAAAATAAAAACCCGGGATAAACAAGAGAAATTTGACCTGGAAAAAGTACCTTTTCGGGTAAAATTATGTAAAATCGATGAGGACAAGCATGTGATGATTATCAGTTATCATCACATATTATTTGACGGCTGGAGCACCGGGATTATCCTGGGGGAGTTTTTCCAGGCCTATGAGGAATGGGGTAAAGAACGCAGACAATTAAAACCACCCGTCAAAGCTAAGTTCAAGGAATTCATCAAAGTAATTGGCAGCCGGGATGTCCAAAAAGAGGAGAAGTTCTGGAGAGACTACTTAAAAGGATTCGATGCCCCAACAGGGCTTTCAATAAAACGGCAAAGCAAAGGAAAAACAGCAGCCGCTGCGCAGGTAGAAACGCATTCTCTCCAACTGGAGAGTGATTTGAAAAAGGAAATGGAGGATTTTGTAAAAAAACATAAAATAACCCTGGCTGGTTTGTTGTATACCTCATGGGCCGTATTGTTACAAAAATACAGTAACAGCAGTGCTGTGATATTTGGTACCACCGTATCCGGGAGGTCGGTTCAAGTAAAGGGCATTGAAAATACCGTGGGATTATTTATTAATACGCTGCCGCTGCCGGTAAACACCGACGGGCACGAAACCACGGCAGAGCTTCTTTATCGGATCGATGACTCCCTGCGAACCCGGGACCTTTATCAGCATACATCGTTGGTTAATATAAAAGAATGGAGTGAAATCGATAGTAAACAAGAGCTTTTCGATTGTATCATCGCCATAGAAAACTATCCGCTGCACCATCGGGTTCCAGGGGAAACCGGCATGCTGTCCCTTCAATCCTACACCATGGCAGAAGAGAGTCATTATGATTTAACCGTCACTATCACGACCCATCAACATGAAGATATCCGGGTGAATTTTAGTTATAAAACCGACTGCTGTGATAAAAAGAGCATCCTGGGGTTAGCAGGTCATTTTTCCCGTATTATCCGGGATATAATCGCAGCACCCGGGAAAAAGGTATCTGCTGTAGAAATGTTGGAAAAACAAGAAAAAAGACGGTTATTGCTTGATTTTAATGATACAACCAGGGAATACCCCCGTGATAAGACCATCCATGAATTATTCGAGGAACAAATGGAACAAATCCCGGACCACATCGCCCTGGTGGGTAAAGTAACCGCCTTCGGCGCCATGCAGCTCACTTACCGGCAAGTAAATGAGAGCACAAATCAACTGGCTCACCGATTAAAGGAGAAAGGCATGGGTCCTGATACTATTGTAGGCATTATCGGGGACAGGTCCCTGCAGATGATAATCGGGGTATTGGGAATATTGAAATCAGGTGGTGCTTATTTACCTATTGAATTAGAGTCACCTGGAGAACGGATCGCCTTTTTCCTGGCAGACACCAATACCAGGATGTTGCTGTGCCAGGGGGATGAGATCAATCAGGTGAGTCAGGTGCCTGGAGTGAGTGAGTTTAGTGAAATCATTGACATTAATAAAATTGTTAAAGATAGTGAAACATCCCTCACTCCAATCACTTCTTTTAGTCAAACCCCTCAGCCGGGTCCCGCCAACCTGGCTTATGTCATTTATACTTCCGGTTCTACCGGTTTTCCCAAAGCAGTTATGGTGGCGCATAAGAATGTGGTTCGGTTGGTAAAAAATACCGATTATGTGGAACTCAGCGAAGAGACCCGGCTGCTTCAAACCGGTGCCCCGGGGTTTGATGCCACCACCTTTGAAATATGGGGCGTGCTCCTTCAAGGAGGAAGATTATATGTTGCACCCAATGACCTGGTCCTGGATGTCCATTGGTTGGCGCAGGCATTGAAAACACATCATATTAACACCTTGTGGCTTACCGCATCATTATTTAATCAATTGGTCCAACAAAATGCCGCGATGTTTTCGGGACTTGAGTGGTTGTTAGTGGGAGGAGAAGTATTGTCTCCCCAACATATTAACCTGACCAGGAGAAAAAATAAAAAGCTCAATATTGTAAACGGATACGGTCCCACGGAAAATACCACATTTTCTACTACTTATCGCATCGATAGAGAATTTAGAGATAATATACCTATCGGTAAACCTATATGCAACAGTACGGCTTATATAATGGATTTGTATAACCATTTACAGCCCATTGGCGTTACCGGGGAGTTATGGGTCGGAGGCGAAGGGGTATCCCGGGGTTACCTCAATAACCCGGAATTAACCGCAGAGAAATTTGACCATGATTTATGGGATTACCATGATTACCATGATGAAAAAAACAAAAGTTTTTGCGGGGAGTCCAGGGGGCCCCGCGGCGCGGGGAGCCTAAAATGGCAAAGTGCTTTTCCCCATCCGCTGTGCGCCATGCACCATGCGCAATGCTCTCGCCCCCTGGTCGCCGAAGGCAAAAAAATTTACAAAACCGGCGATCTGGCGCGGTGGCTCGAAGACGGTAACATCGAATTTTTGGGACGAATCGATTTCCAGGTAAAAATAAGAGGCTTCAGGATCGAATTGGAGGAAATCCAGAACCATTTATTAAGAACCGGGAAGATCAAAGAGACAGTGGTATTGGCAAAAGAAGATAAAAAGGGTGATAAGTACCTGGCCGCTTATATTGTTCCCAAAACCGAATATCAATCGTTACTCCATCAAGTGAGGGAAGAGTTGACAAATGTTTTGCCCGGATATATGGTCCCTTCTTATTTTATCCGGTTAGAGCGGATACCGCTGACCCCCAATGGCAAAATCGATAGAAAGGCACTGCCGGAGCCTGGAATAAAAACCGGCAAAGACTACATCCCCCCTCAAAATGAAATCCAGGAACGATTGGTGGAAATATGGTCCCACATATTAGGTATCCAAAAAGAGAAAATCAGTATCGACCATCATTTCTTCAAAATAGGAGGGCATTCATTAAAAGCCACTTCATTGATATCAAGAATACACAGGGCTTTCAACATCAAGTTAAAGTTGACCGAAGTGTTTAAACGGCCCACTATCAGGCAGTTGTCCCAATACATAAAAAGTGCCGTTAAAGAGCAGTACCGGTCAATTGAAGCGGTGGAAAAAAAAGAATACTATAAATTATCCTCTGCCCAGGAACGATTGTATTACTTGCAGCGCCTGGATCCAGGCGGCAGCGCTTATAATATACCGGCTGCATGGATATTGAAAGGAAATGCTGATAAAAATAGACTGGAATCTATTTACCAAAAACTGATCCGCAAACATGAGAGTTTGAGAACCTCTTTTGAGATAGTCGGGAAAGAACCGGTACAACGAGTCCATGATGAGGTAGTATTTGAAATAGAATGTGGTGATTTAGCCCCAGATGAAGAAAATTACAAATTACAAAATACAAAATACAAACAAATTCCAAATCACAAATCCCAAATTACAAACAAAGAGGAGCTTTTTGGGCAAATAAACGCCTTCGGCGGAATTGATGGTACAGGGAACACAAAGGGGATAGAATCCGCAGCAAGCACTATAAAGAACTTTGTTCGTCCCTTTGATTTATCCTATGCGCCGCTGCTGCGATTGGGCCTGGTGGAATTGAAAAATGAAAAGTACCTGTTAATGATTGATATGCATCACATCGTATCTGACGGCACCTCTATGGAAATACTGGCCAGGGAGTTCATGGCATTGTATGCCGGGGAAAGCTTATCGCCCCTTAAACTGCAATATAAAGACTATTCGCAGTGGAGAAGCAGCGCCCACCAAAAAGAATCCATAAAAAAACAGGAATCTTATTGGTTAAAGGTGCTGGGCGGGGAACTTCCTGTACTTGAGCTGCCCACTGATTATATAAGACCGAACGTATACAGTTTTGCCGGTGGTTCACGGGATTTTGAAATGGATACGCAGGAAACCGATTTATTGAAGAAGCTGGCATTGGAAAAGGATACTACATTATTCACCCTGTTGTTGGCTTTATACAACATCTTTTTATTTAAAATAACCGGATGTGAAGATATCATGGTGGGAACTCCCACAGCCGGGCGCAGACATGGCGACCTGGCACCCATTGTCGGGATGTTTGTCAACACCCTGGCAATACGTCAGTTCCCCCAGGGGGAAAAAAAAATCGACCTTTTCCTGGAAGAGGTCAATAAAACCACATTGGAGGCCTTTGAAAACCAGGAATATCTCTTTGAAGACCTGGTGAAGCACGAGGAATTAAACATCAATCGTAACACCAGCCGCAATCCCCTGTTTGACACCATGATGGTGCTTCAAAATATGGAAATACCCGCCATAAAGATACCTGGTTTGGAACTGGCTCCTCTTACCCTTGAAAGCCAGGCGGCAAAATTTGACATCAGCTTGATTGCAGAAGAAATAGATGGGAAACTGCATTTTACTTTTGAATACAGGACCCATTTGTTCAAAAAGGTCACCATAGAACGTTTTATAAAATATTTTCATAAAATTGTCTCAGCCGCCCTGGCCTCTCCGGCACTTAAACTGGCGGAAATTGAAATTTTACCGGTCGAAGAGAAGCGGCAGTTACTGGTGGATTTCAACGATACCGCGGTGCCATACCCTGAAGACAAAACGATTCGGCAATTATTCGCGGAAATGGTGGAAGGATTCCCGGATCATACCGGTCTCATAGCCCTGGGCACCACCAAACAGACCATACATGTTACTTACCGGGAATTGAATGAAAAATCCAATCAATTGGCAGGGGTATTAATAGAAAAAGGTGTCCAACCGGGTAACATCGTGGGCATCATGGTGGACCGCTCTATAGAAATGATTATCAGTCTATTGGCCATCACTAAGGCAGGCGGTGCCTATTTGCCCATCGAACCGGCATACCCGGAGGAACGAAAAAAATACATGCTAGATGACAGCAGGGCCAGGCTCTTGTTGTCAAATGTAGACCATTTTAATTGTCAATTGTCAATTGTCAATTGTCAATTGTCAATGAATGACAGAACAACACCAGGAATCGTGTTTTCCACCCCGCAACCCGCGGCTCGCAACTCACAACTGGCCTACATCATCTATACTTCCGGCAGTACAGGCAAACCCAAAGGGGTTATGGTAGAGCACGGCAATGTGACACGATTGGTAAAGAACACAAATTTTATCAATGCCGGGCCTGGTGAGCGCCTGCTGCTTACCGGCGCCCTGGTATTCGATATTACCACCTTTGAAACCTGGTATCCCCTCTTAAACGGATTAACCCTGTTCTTAACCGATCAAGAAGTGATATTAAATGCTGAAAAACTGGCAAACTTGATTGTTAAAACAAATATATCCATCCTGCATTTAATACCCCAACTATTTAGCCAATTGGCCTCAAGGCGTCTTGATATCTTTAAGGGATTAAGGTATTTCCTGGTGGGGGGGGACCGGGTGCCACCGGACTATATCAACCGGTTGAGAACCGCTTATCCCGGTTTAAAAATTCTTCATATGTATGGTCCCACTGAGAATACTACCTTTTCGACATTTTTCCCTGTTGATAAGGAATATCCGATGACTATCCCTATTGGCAAACCGGTCAGCAATTCAAGTGTATACATATTGAGTCCCCATGATACCTTGCAGCCCATTGGCATACCCGGGGAACTGTGCACCGCTGGACCCGGAGTCGCCCGGGGATATCTTAATAACCCGGAATTAACCGCCCAAAAATTTGACCAGGATTTATGGGATTACCAGGATTACCAGGATAAAAACAAAAAGATACCAGGCAAAAATTACACTCACCACTCCACCACTCACCACTCACCACTCACCATCTACCACACCGGCGACCTGGCCCGGTGGCTGCCGGATGGGAATATCGAGTTTCTAGGCCGCATTGACCATCAAGTCAAAGTCAGGGGATTTCGCATCGAACCCGGGGAAATAGAAAACCGTCTATTAGCGCATGATTCCATCCAACAAGCAGTGGTTATTTCAAAAGAAGATAAAGATGCGGGATATGTGCTTTGTGCTTATATTGTCACGGAAAAGGTGTTGTCGGTCCCGGAACTGAGGGAGTACTTAGCCGGGCAATTACCGGAATATATGATACCATCTTATTTTATGCGCCTGTCAGAAATCCCCTTGACCACCACCGGCAAAGTAGACCGCCGGTGCCTGCTTACCCTGGCAACCAATGAAACTGCCCTGGGAACCGGGGTAAAATATGTCTCTCCTCAAAACCATATTGAAAAAAAATTGCTGGAAACCTGGTCGGAATTATTAGGTAAATCACCAGGTTCTATCGGGATAAACGATAATTTTTTTGATCTTGGCGGTCATTCACTGCTGCTGACCCGCCTGCAGGATTGGCTGGTAAAAAACTTTCAAAAAGATATTCCCATGATCACTTTGTTTAATCATCCCACCATTGCTTCTCTGGCCAGGTATTTGACCGGGAAGGAAAAGCAAGATTCTATCCCCGGTGTGAAGGTGACAGAAGTTAAAGAGACCAAAGAGAGCGGGAAAAATAAAGTGGCAATTGCCGTGATTGGAATGGCATGTCGATTTCCCGGTGCCAGGAATTGCCAGGAGTTCCGGAACAACTTAAAAAACGGCATCGAATCGATTAGCTTTTTATCAGACGGGGAATTGGAGGAGTTAGGAGTGGACCCGGGATTCATGAATGCTCCCCATTATGTCCCGGTAAAAGGAAGATTGGAAGATAAGCTCTATTTTGATTCGTTCTTTTTTGGTTATACGCCGGCGGAAGCCGGGATCATGGACCCCCAGGTACGGGTTTTCCATGAATGTGTATGGGATGCATTGGAAAATGCCGGTTATGCCCCTGATACCGATGACAATATTGTGGGGCTTTATGCCGGCGCCACTTCCAATCCTTTCTGGGAGGTTTTACCCCTGCGGGGGGCAGGTGGCGCCGGTTCTTATGCCGAGCATTGGAATGCCGTCCAGTTTAGTGATAAAGACCATCTCAGTACGCGGATTGCCTATAAACTGGATTTAAGGGGGCCGGCCGTATCATTGCAGACCGCATGTTCCACATCGTTGGCTGCGGTAGACCAGGCATGCCGGGGGCTGCTCAGCGGTGCGTGCGATATGGCATTGGCCGGGGGTGTGTCTGTGACACTCCATGATGAAGGAGGGTATCTTTACCAGGAAGGTACCATCCTCTCCCCGGAAGGTCACTGCCGTTCCTTTGATGCCCGGGCCAGCGGAACTGTCGGAGGTAATGGCGCCGGGGTGGTGGTACTAAAACCACTGGAAAAGGCGCTCAAGGATGGAGATACTATTTATGCGGTAATAAAAGGGTTTGCCCTTAATAATGATGGAAAAAACAGAGTGGGGTATACCGCCCCCAGTGCCGAAGGCCAGGCAAAAGCCATCGCTGCAGCGCTGCGAATGGCTGAAATTCACCCTGAAACCATAACCTGCATTGAAAACCACGGTACCGGCACCCCTCTGGGAGACCCCATCGAAATTCAAGGATTAAACCAGGCATTTCATACCAGCGGTGCCGGGAAAAAAAATTACTGTGCCCTTGGTTGTGTGAAAACAAACATTGGCCACCTGGATGCGGCGGCCGGCATTGCCGGTTTGATCAAAATCGTCCTGGCGCTGCACCATGGATTCATCCCTCCCAGCCTTCATTTTCAACAGGCCAACCCGGCCTTTGACCTGGAAAACAGCCCCTTCTACGTCAATACCGAACTAAAATCCTGGCAGTGCAATGGATACCCGCGGCGTGCCGGGGTCAGCTCCTTTGGCCTGGGAGGAACCAATGTGCATGTGGTCCTGGAAGAAGCACCCCGGGAAACAACGGAAACAACAGGGCTTGCCCCCTTACACGTTGAAAGTGCCTCAACCCGGTACCAATTAATCCTATTATCTGCCAAAACCCCAACCGCCCTGGATAAAATGAGCGAAAACCTGGCGGAATATTTTAAAAAAAATCTTTTAAATTGTGGTAATCATCGGGATCCTACCAATCCCGGTCCAACCCTGGCCGATGCCGCCTATACGTTGCATGTGGGGCGAGCTGCTCTTCCCTGGCGGCGCATGATGATATGTTCCCATAGTGAAGAGGCCATCCGCAAATTGGAAAACCCCGGGGCGCCAGCCGGTGCAGCAAAACAGGAAAAACCAACGGTTATTTTTATGTTTTCCGGGCAAGGCAGTCAATACGTCAATATGGGGCGAGACCTGTATCGCCAGGAACCGATCTTCCAAACCCAGGTGGATACCTGTTTTCAAATCCTGGAAAATATTACCGGCATCAATATGAAACCGGTGCTTTTCCCGGATCAACAAGAGGAAACAGAAGCTGAAAAAAAAATTTATCAATTTTTATATACCACTCCCATTAAATTTATTTTTGAATATTCGTTGGCCAGGTTGTTAATCACCTGGGGAATACAACCCGATGCCATGATTGGTCACAGTTTTGGTGAGTATGTGGCAGCGTGTCTGGCGGGTGTGTTTTCCCTGGAAGACGGTTTATTTTTGGCAGCGCTGCGGGGTGAATTGATGCACCAACTGCCCCCCGGGGCCATGCTCAGTGTTCCCCTATCAGAAGAAGATTTGAAACCGCTGCTGCCGCAGGATATATCATTAGCCGCGGTGAATGGAGAATCCCTCTGTGTCGTATCCGGGCCGGTCAATGCCATCGAGGCCTTTGAAAAACAATTAAATCAAAAAGGACATGAGTGTATACGCTTCCGGGTACCCAAAGCCGGGCATTCCCACATGGTGGAACCCATCATGGAGGAATTCAGGAAAAAGATCAGTCGAGTGACCTTTAAACAACCCCGGATTCCTTTTATATCAGGGATGAGTGGAGAGTGGGTCACTCCCCCACAGGTAATGAGCACGGCGTATTGGACCCGGCACCTGCGCGAGACGGTCCGCTTTGCCCATGGACTCACCACCCTGCTAAAAGAACCCAACCCCCTGTTTTTGCAGGTAGGACCCGGTAGGGGATTGACTCTATTTGTCAATCAACACCCGGGGAAAAAAGTCGACACTCCGACATTCAACCTGGTTAGACAAAAAAAAGAAGAAATATCGGATGTTTATTATACGTTAACCCAAATTGGTTATCTATGGCAGTATGGGTTGGATATCCATGGAAGAGCATTTTATGCGGGAAAAGACAGGAAGCGTATACCTTTACCCACCTATCCGTTTGAGGGTAATTATTACCCGGCAGATAAAAATTTATTCAAGCTGGACGCACCTGGTATACCGGGCGCGGCAGTGTCTACGGCCGCACCTGTGATGCGGAAGAAAGCAGATATAGGGGAGTGGTTTTATGTTCCTGCCTGGGAGCCGAAGATGCCGGACCACACCGCGGTTGGGCCGGCGGATACGGCTCAAGAGCACTTACAATCACCTGTATTAATATTCATGGACCAATATGGCCTGGGCCTTCAATTGAAAGAACAACTGGAACAGCAGGGGCTCGAGGTAATCGCACTTCAACAGGGGGTGTCTGCTAATCCCTGCTGCGCACAGGACTATGATGAATGGTTAAAGCAATTAATGAAACAGGGTAAGGTCCTGTCCCGGGTTTATCATCTATGGGGGATTGGTGCCGGAGACAGGCAAGAGTCACCAAGACAAAAAATCGATAAAGCATTGGCAGAGGGTTTTTACAGTGTGTTTTTCCTGGTGCAGGCCCTGGGGAAACAATGCATGGAGGTCAGCCCGGAGATTGATTTGCAGGTGGTGACCAGCCATGTTCATGAGGTTACCGGCGAAGAGCAGTTGTGCCCGGAAAACGCACCGGTTTATGGGCTTTGCAAGGTGATCCCCCAGGAATACCCCGGTATTCGCTGCCGCTGTATCGATGTGCCGCTGCCCCCCCGGGATGACAGCGAAGATCAAGGACAATGGCGCCAGGAATTGGTTTCCGAACTCTGTTCCTATGGAAAAGAAGAAGGAAACCCTGTGGTGGCTTATCGCGGCAGGTCCCGCCGCGTACAGGTTTTTAAACCGAAACGCCTGGAAAAACCGCTTCCCGATAAATTGCCCTTAAAACAAGGAGGGGTCTACTTAATTACCGGGGGGACCGGGTTTATTGGCCTGACCCTGGCCAGGCACCTGGCAAAATCCTATAAAGCAAAATTGATTCTCATCGGCCGTACCGTGTTTCCTCCCCGGGAAACCTGGGACCAGTTGCTTTCCACCCGGTCGGCAGGTTCCCCGGATAAGACCATGATTCGAAAAATCCGGGAACTGAAAGAAATCGAAGAAATCGGAACCGGGGTACTGGTGTTAACCGCGGATGTTTCCCAACCGCAGCAGATGCACGCGGCCTTTAAGCAGGCCGAAGAGAAATTTGGTACGATTAACGGGGTGATTCATTCCGCCGGTATGGTCAGCGATCAAGCCTATGTGGCCATAAGAGATATGGAAAAAACAGGACCTGAAATGCATTTTCGCCCTAAGATTTATGGGCTGCTGGTTTTGGAGGAGATATTAAAAGACAGGCCAGTGGATTTTTGTATGGTGATGTCTTCCACATCGGCGATCCTGGGGGGATTGGGGTTGGGGGCCTATTCGGCAGCCAATTGTTTCATGGATGCTTATATTCATGCGCTTAATCGTTCCCCGGGCGCTTGCAGCCGTTGGCTCAGCGTAAACTGGGACGGATGGCTCCGGGAGGAGCAGCAGTCCCGGGATACCTCACCCGGTTCCATCATCCGGCAGTTGGCCATGACCCCGGCACAAGGAGCGGAATCCTTTGAACGTATCCTGGCCGGCGAAGGAATAAAACAGGTGATTCAATGCAGCGGTGATTTGCAAATCCGGGTTAACCAGTGGCTCAACCGGGGAAGATTCCAGGCAGGAGAAGAGCATGCCCCGGCAGCGCCGGCCTCTTCTCGTCAGCCAAGACCAGCCCTGGATACCCCCTATGAAGCACCCGCCAACCCTGTGGAACAAACATTGGCCAATATGTGGGAAGAATTGTTGGGGTATGACCGGGTAGGCAGAGGGGATGGTTTTTTCCAATTGGGAGGGGATTCATTAAAAGCTGTGATCGTGACCTCTAAAATCCACAAAATATTTAGTATCAAAATATCCCTGAAAGAGTTTTTTGCCGCGCCCACTATTGCCGCCTTAGCCCGATGCATTACCGGCGCCGCCAAAGGCGGTTTTTATTCTATCGAACCGGTAGAAAAGAAAGATTATTACACTTTATCTTCTACACAGAAGCGGATGTTTATACTCCATCAACTGGAAAAAAACGACCTCAGCTATAATATTCATTCGCTAGTGACCCTGGAAGGGGATATTAAAAAAGATCGCCTGGAAGATATTTTTCGGCAGTTGATCCACCGGCATGAGATTTTAAGAACATCTTTTCACCTGGTTTCCGGTAAACCGGTGCAGCGGGCGCATGAGGCAGTGGAATTTAAGATTGAATGTTATGATTTAGCCAGGGAGGCAGATAAAGAAAAGGCAATTATAAAGAACTTCATCCGTGCTTTTGCTTTATCGCGGGCGCCGCTGCTGCGGGTGGGGTTAATCGCTTTAAAAGAAAAGAAACACCTCATGATGGTAGACATGCATCATATTGTATCGGACGGCACCTCCATCGGGCTGCTGATCAAAGAGTTTATGGGGTTGTACCAGGGGAAAACCTTATCTCCTCTTGCTCTTCAATATAAAGATTATGCCGACTGGCAGCAAAGAGAATGGGGCGGGGACCGCTTCAAGCGCCAGCAAGACTATTGGTTGCAGACCCTGGCCGGCGAGGTGCCGGTATTGAACTTACCCTATGACTTTGACCCCCCGGCGGCGTTAAACTTTGAAGGGCGCCAATTGTGGTTTGAATTGCCCGTTGACGAGACAAAGGCATTAAAGGAACTGGCGGCAGCGGAAGATGTTACCCTTTATATGGTCTTATTATCGGCCTATATGATTTTATTGAGCAAAATCAGCGGGCAGGAAGATGTGGTTATCGGCGCCCCGGTGGCTGGCCGTGATCATGCCGATGTACAGGGAATTATCGGGATGTTTGTCAACACCCTGGTGCTGCGAGGTTTCCCGGTACTGGAAAAAGGTTACCGGCATTTGCTTATGGAATTGAAAAACCTGGTTTTGGCCGCCTTTGAAAACCAGGATTACCCCTTTGAAGACCTGGTAGAGCAAAAAGGCCTTTCCGGGGAACTGGAACGAAATCCCTTATTTGACGCGGCGTTCGTTTTGCAAAATATGGACGTACCGGGAATGGAAATACCCGGGTTAAAGCTAAAACCATATGACATTGACAACCGATGGTCAAATTTTGATTTGACCCTGATGGCAGAAGAAATCGGACAGACCATCCGCTGTGCTTTCGAATATAAGACAACACGATTCAGCCATGAAACCATAGAACGATTGAATCGATATTTCAGGAAAGTAATTGACGGGGTGGTGGTAAACCCCGGGCAGCGGATTGGCCAAATCGAAATCCTTTCCCAGGCGGAATACCGGCAAATTCTCCTTGAATTTAACCACAGCGAGACTGTTCCAATAAAAGATAAGCTGCTTCACCAATTATTTGCCCGCCAGGTGGAGCAATCCCCGGACAACACAGCCGTAATTGGCATGCCCCATGGTGAACCGCATCCCGCTAAAGGTGAAGAGACGCGATTTATCGCCTCTGACCCGGGAAGACATCATGTGCATCTTACCTACAGCCGGTTAGATCGCTGTGCCGATCAATTGGCGGGATTATTAATCGAAAAAGGTGTCACAGCGGATACCATTGTGGGAATAATGTTGGAGCGCTCCCTGGAAATGATCATTGGCATTTTGGGAATATTAAAAGCTGGCGGTGCCTATCTACCCATTGACCCGGCAAACCCGGGAGAACGAGTCAATTATATACTGGCCGACAGCAGTGCCGGAGTACTGTTGACATACCCCGGGTTAACAGGAAAATTGTCAATGGTCAATTGTCAATTATTAATGGTTAATGAAAAGCCATCCGCAGGGCAAAGGCACCCGCGCCTGTCACCGTGGGTTAACGCGCCTGTCACCTGCCTCGCTTACGTCATCTATACTTCCGGCAGCGCGGGAAAACCCAAGGGGGTTATGGTGGATCATGGCAGTGTGACACGACTGGTAAAGAATACAAATTTTATCGATGCAGGACCTGGTGAGCGGCTGCTGCTTACCGGTGCACTGGTATTCGATATTACCACCTTTGAAATATGGTATCCCCTCTTAAACGGGTTAACTCTCTTTTTAACGGATCAAGAGGTGATTTTGAATGCGGGAAAGCTGGAGAAATTTATTGTTAAAGCAAATATATCCCTCCTGCATTTAATTCCCCAATTATTTATCCAATTGGCGTCAGCGCGTCTTGATATTTTTAAAGGATTAAGGTATTTCCTGGTAGGGGGTGATTGGGTGCGACCGGAATATATCAACCGGTTAAGAACCGCTTACCCCTCTTTAAAAATTCTCCATATGTATGGCCCCACTGAAAATACTACCTTTTCGACATTTTTCCCTGTTGATAAGGAATATCCGGTGACTATCCCTATTGGTAAACCTGTCAGCAATACAACTGTATACATATTGAGTCGGTACGGTGGTTTGCAGCCCATTGGTGTGCCCGGGGAACTGTGTGTCGGTGGACCTGGCGTTGCCAGGGGATATTTAAATCGACCGGGTTTAACCGCAGAAAAGTTTCTCTACTCCAGGTTTTATAGGTCTTATATGTCTTATAGGTCCTATATTTCAAAAAAAATCTACAAAACCGGTGATTTGGGGCAGTGGTTGGCGGATGGTAATATTCGTTTCCTGGGCCGAATCGATTTCCAGGTCAAAATCAGGGGGTACCGCATTGAGTTGGAAGAAATCCGGAGTGCACTGACGCAGCACCGGCAAATCAAAGAAGCCGTAGTAGTGGACCGGCTGGAAGAGGACGGTCACCGGTACTTGTGTGCCTATTGGGTACCGGCTAAACCCTTACTCGCCGATGAAACCGTTGATCTTACCATCTCGGAATTGAGAGCGTTTTTATCTGTCAAACTGCCGTCTTACATGATTCCCTCGTACTTTGTCCCCCTGGAAACCATACCGCTGACCTCCAGTGGAAAAATAGACCGGAAGGCTTTGCCGGACCCGGATAAGCTAAACATAAAGTTGGATTCCTCTTATGTGGAGCCGGTGGAGGAATTGGACCTGCTTCTTGCCCGGATCTGGAAAGAGGTATTAAAGATAGACCGGGTTGGGATTCATGATAATTTTTTCGACATCGGCGGCAATTCAATAAAAATCCTCCAGGTGAATCAAAGGTTGAATGAGACATTAAATGTATCCGTACCGGTGGTAAACCTGTTCCAATATCCCACTATAAGTAGTCTCAAAGGTTACCTCCGGGACCAAGGCAGCCCTGGTGGGTCTCCACTGGCGGCAGAAGCGGAGCAAGACCGCTGGCACCGGGAGCAGCAGGGGAGATTATTAACTGATATAGCGGTTATCGGTGTTTCCGGGCGATTCCCCGGGGCAAAAAATATCCATCAATTCTGGGAAAACCTGGAAAAGGGCATCGAATCTATCAGTTTTTTCACCAGCCATGAATTAGAGGAAGCCGGGGTATCCCGGCAGTTGCTGCAAGACCCTAATTATGTCAAGGCCTGCGGCATACTGGAAGATAAAGATCAATTTGATGCTGCATTTTTCAATTATACACGCCAGGAAGTACAGGTAATGGACCCGCAGATACGAATTTTCCATGAATGTGTGTGGGAGGCCCTGGAAGATGCCGGCTATAACCCGGAAACTTATCATAAACCCATTGGTTTGTATACCGGGGCCTCTAATAACTTAGGTTGGGAGGTGTTGGCCCATTTACTGGCCCGGGATGAAATGATGAATAGTTTCCAGGCAGTGCAATTAACAAACAGTCATTTCATTCCCAACTGGATATCTTACAAGTTAGATTTAAAAGGTCCGGCGGTATATGTGTCCACCGCCTGTTCCACTTCGCTGACAGCCATTCATACCGCTTATAATGCGTTATTAACCGGTGATTGTGCCCTGGCATTGGCAGGGGGAGTGAGCCTGAAAGTGGAAGAAAAGGCAGGGTACCTGTACCAGGAAGGTGTAGTATTATCCCCGGATGGCCACTGCCGCGCCTTTGACAACAGTGCCAAAGGCACGGTAGGTGGAGAAGGCGCTGTGGCGGTGCTGCTCAAACCACTGGAACAGGCCGTCCAGGATGGCGACCATGTTTATGCGGTGATTAAATCGTCAGCAATGAATAATGATGGGTCCCAAAGGGTAGGGTTCTCCGCACCCAGTGTTGACGGTCAAGCCGAAGCTATTTCCCGGGTTTTTCGCCGGGCAGGTATTCCCCCGGAAAGTATTACCTTTGTGGAGACTCATGGAACCGGGACCATCCTGGGCGACCCCATTGAAATAAAAGCCTTAAAACAAGCCTTTAATACCCGGGAAAAAGGGTTCTGCGCCATCGGCTCGGTGAAGAGTAATATCGGTCACCTGGACAGTGCCGGTGGTGCCGCGGGTTTTGTTAAGGTAGCCCTGGCATTAAAACATAAAAAAATTCCCCCGACACTGCATTTTGAAATACCCAATAGGCAATTGGACCTGGTTGACAGTCCTTTTTATGTGAATACGTTTCTCAGGCATTGGGAGCCCGGTGCTTACCCGCTGCGAGCCGGGGTCAGTTCCTTTGGCATCGGGGGCACCAATGTGCATATGGTATTGGAAGAAGCACCAGAGGGGACAGGGGGGCTTGCCCCCGTGGATACTGCGCAGCCCTCACAACAATACCAATTAATCTTATTGTCTGCCAAAACTCAATCCGCCCTGGACCTGGCAGCCAAAAACCTGGCGGAATACTTAAGGAAAAACCCGGGCATTGACCTGGCGGACCTGGCATATACCTTGCAAATCGGGCGGAAAACCTTCAACTATCGTTGGATGACCGTATGTTCCACCCTGCAGGAAGCCGCCGCAGCCCTGGCTGAACCCCAAGTAGGGACTGAAAAACCTGGACCGGCCACTGACAGTGAGGCGCAATCGCTCAGGCAAATCGGCCAATCATGGCTTAAGGGCCGGGAAATAGACTGGATGGCATTTTACCGGGGAAAGAAACGATACCGGCTTTCGCTGCCCACCTACCCCTTTGAAGGACAGCGCTATTGGATCAAAGGGGACCCCTGGCAAATTAAAGATTTACAACAGGAATCCCCAAAACCTCAACCGGCTCGAAAAGAGGATATAGCTGATTGGTTTTATGTTCCCCGTTGGACGCCTTTTACCCCGGTAATGACTCATCAAGACAAAAAGGAGTCCCGGTGTTTTCTTTTATTTATCAATAAACACCCGTTGGTTTTGCAGTTGGTGCAGCGCCTGCGCTCGGCAGGCACAGGGGAAGGCGAAAACCATGTGGTGGTCATTGTGGCAAAAGGTAATGCCTTTAAAAAGGCAGGAGATCATGAATTTTTAATAAATCCCCACAACAAAGATGATTACCGTAAATTATTTACAGAGTTGAACCGGATGCGGGTATTTCCCAATTGCATCGTTCACACCTGGAATGTGACAGGTGCGGATGAGCAGTTTGAACCCGGGGTTATCGGTCCGGGTTTTTACAGCCTGGTTTACCTGGCGGCAGTCATTGGCGAACAGGATTTCAGCGGGGAAATCCGCATCGATATGGTAAGCACCGGGCTCCAGGAAGTCATTGGCAATGAACCGATAGTCCCGGAAAAAGCCGTGATTTTGGGTCCCCTTAAAGTCATTCCCCAGGAATATCCTTATATTATTTGCCGCAGCATCGATATCGAACTACCACCGGCGGGAAGCTCCCGGGAATCCATACTTACCGATTATTTAGTCCATGAGTTTTTAACTGGAGTCGAAGGGAATCCCGGTTTTTCCGGCAGTGATATTGCCTATCGCAATCAATACCGGTGGGTTAAGGGTTATGAACCTGTCCGCCTGGAGGCTCCCCCGGGGGAAATCCCGGTTTTAAGAGACCGGGGCGTTTACTTGATAACCGGTGGGTGCGGAGGCATCGGATATGTATTGGCCCAATACCTGGTTAAACGGGTGCGGGCGCGGTTGGTACTTACCGGCCGGTCTGCGCTGGTACCCGGGGAAGCCAGTGATCCTAAAATGATGAAGATTAATCACCTGGAAGCCGCGGGAGCAGAGGTGTTGTATTTTGCCGCGGATGCGGCTGACAAGCGTCGTATGGCAGAAGTGGTGGAAAAAGCGGAAGAGGCCTTCGCACCGATCAACGGTGTCATCCATGCGGCAGGGACTACCACGGGTAAATCCGTTGCCTGCCCGGTTGAAGAGGTGGGAGAAGCTGAGTGCCAGGACCAGTTTAGGCCCAAGATTCAGGGCACATTGGTATTGGCTAAACTGTTTCGAGACCGGGCATTGGATTTTTGTTTGTTGACCTCTTCATTATCGCCTATATTAGGAGGATTGGGTTTTTGTGCATATTCTGCAGCCAATGCGTTTATGGATGCATTTTCTTTTCAAACCAACCGCAGCGGTTCCACCCGTTGGCTCAGCGTGAACTGGGCGGATTGGAATTTTCCCCAGCAGAGAAATATATCATTGGTATTAGGGGCGTCAGTGACTGAATCGCTTATCACTCCCGAAGAAGGAACAGAAACTTTCCAGCGTATTTTAACCCTGGTTCCTTCACCGGTTCAGCAGGTGATCGTATCGGCCGGTGATTTACAAACCCGGATTCAGCAATGGGTGAACCTGGAGTCCTTGCGTACAGCGAAAAGCGACTTCCCGGAACCGGCAGATACCACAGGAACCCCAGGCCAGTTTTATGCCCGTCCCCATCTAACCACCGCGTATATTGCTCCACGCACACCAGTGGAACAAACCATTGCCCATGTCTGGCAGCAGCAGTTCGGGTTTGAAAAAATCGGTATCCGGGATGATTTCTTTGAATTGGGTGGGGATTCCTTAAAAGCCATATCTATGATTTCCAGGATTCACAAAGATTTGCAGACCCGGGTCCGGTTAAACGATTTCTTCGCCCGTCCCGACATTGAAAGCCTGGCCCAATATATAACCGCTGCTGAAAAGGGTGAATATGCCTCTGTTCCTCCCGTAGAAAAAAGAGAATATTATGTTTTATCACCGGCTCAAAAGCGATTATATTTACTGGATCGAATGGAAAACCTGGGAACCAGTTATAACATGCCCCTGGCAATCGTATTGACAGGGGAACCGGACAGGGAACGCCTCCGCGAAGTATTCGCCGCTTTGATCCAACGGCATGAAAGTTTCCGCACTTGCTTTAAAATGCTGGAAGACCAGCCGGTCCAGGTGGTCCACCAAGAGGTGGAATTTGAAATCCAGTATTTTGGAATCCACGAAATACACGAAAAAGTTTATTTAGCCACAGAGGACACAGAGAACACAGAGGGGGTGGCACCCCCAACCTATTATTGCAGCAGGAATACGCAAATGCCGGATGAAAAATTTTGGAATGAAAACAAGGTTTTGCAACATAGTAATACAGAGGGAACAGCCTGCAGCCCGCAGCCCGAAATCGCTCTTATAAGTTCTTTTATCCGTCCCTTTGATCTCTCCGGGGCGCCGCTCTTACGGGTGGGTTTGATTTACCTGGAAAAACAAAGACATATCCTGGTGGTGGAGATGCACCATATTATTACCGACGGTATTTCTCATCAAGTACTGGTCCGGGACTTTATGGCCCTATATGAACAAAAGCCGCTGCCGCCTTTATCTCTTCAATATAAAGATTATGCACAATGGCAGAGTTCTACCCAACAGCGGGAATCGGTCAACCAACAGGAAGAATTTTGGCTAAAGCAATTGCAAGGGGAAATACCGGTCCTGGACCTGCCTCTCGATTATGCCAGGCCGGTGGTTCGCGGTTTTACCGGCGGGGCTGTAAACGGGGAATTAAGTGGAGAACAGTTAAACCGGTTAAAGGAAATTGCCCGGTCTCAAGGGGCCACACTTTTTATCGTCCTGTTGGCAGTTTATAATATTTTCTTAGCTAAAATCAGCGGTCAGGAGGATATCCTGGTGGGAACACCCACGGCTGGCCGCCGACATGCGAACCTGGAAACCATCATCGGCATGTTTGTCAATACCCTTGTACTGCGAAATTATCCACTCTCCCGGGAAACCTTTGACCGGTTCCTCCGGCAAGTGAAACAACAAACCCTGCCAGCCTTTGAAAACCAGGACTATCCATTTGAAGAACTGGTGGAAAAAGTGGTAAAGGAAAGGGATACCAGCCGCAATCCCTTGTTCGATACCGCATTTGTGCTCCAGAGTCAGGTCAGTGGAGACCTGCCCTTACCCGGAAGTGGGGAAACCACCATGGGTGATTTAACCATAAAACCCCTGGAACTGGAAAAAAACGCATCTCCCTTTGACCTGATCCTGGAAATGATAGAACTGGAAGAAAAAATACACTTTTCGCTTCAATATTGCGATAAGTTGTTTGCACGGGAAACCATCCGGCGGTTTACCGGGTATCTCAAACAGCTAATATCATCGGTTATAGAGAATCCCGGGGTGAGGATATGTGAAATCGATATGATACCGGGAGAAGAGAAACAGCGGCTATTACATGAATTCAACCAGGCGGATATGGAATTTCCCCGTGAAAAGACCCTTCATGGGTTATTTACGGAACAGGCGGAACAAAACCCGGATCGAATAGCCCTGGTGGGACCAAAATTACAAAATACAAATTACAAAATACAAACAAATTCCAAATCACAAAATACAAATTACAAACAAATTGATGTCCTTCGGGCAGATGTAAACGCCTTTGCCGAGGGGCATCTCTCCTACAATGAGTTGAATGATAGGTCTAACCAATTGGCGCACGTTTTAATAGAAAAGGGCGTTCAACCGGACACCATTGTGGGTATCATGCTAGACCGATGTGTAGAAATGATTATTGGACTCCTGGGCATACTAAAAGCTGGCGGCGCGTATTTGCCTATCGATCCCGGGTACCCGGAAGAACGAAAACAATACATGCTGGCTGACAGCAAGGCACGGATTCTATTGACCTTATCAAATCATTCTTCCTGGTTTTTCTCTACGCCGGAGGCGTTTAAAACTTGCCCGAAGGGCACCTCTTCCCGCCTGCACCTATCATCTGCACCTGCCACCTCTTTAGCTTACACCATCTACACTTCCGGTACTACAGGGAAGTCCAAAGGTACGCTTACTACTCATCGTAATGTGATCCGGGTGGTAAAAAATACCAATTATATTGAATTGAAAAACAGCGACCGCATCCTGCAATTATCCAATTATGCATTTGACGGGTCTACCTTCGATATATACGGGGCCCTGTTGAACGGTGCCCTATTGGTAATGATTAAAAAAGAAGATGTATTAAATGGAGAGCGGCTTTCCCGTATCATCGCATATGAACAAATAACGGTTTTTTTCCTGACCACTGCATTATTTAACACAATCGTTGATATCAACCCGGATTGCCTGTCCGGGGTACGGAAAGTACTTTTCGGGGGAGAACAAATATCTGTCCCTCACACCCGGCGTGCACTGGACCACCTGGGTAAAAACAGGATCATTCATGTCTATGGACCCACCGAAACTACTGTATATGCTACTTATTATTTTATTAATACCATCGATGAAACCCGTGAAACCATTCCTATCGGTCAACCCATTGCCAATACCACTGCATATATTTTAGACAAATCATTTTGCCCGGTTCCATTGGGAGTCAGCGGCGAGCTTTTTATCGGCGGCCATGGACTGGCCAGGGGATATTTAAACCAACCGGAATTAACAGCAGAAAAGTTTTGCCTCCGGCGGCCAGGGGGCGAGAGCATTACGCAGAGCGCAGAGCGCACAGCGTTTGGTGCAAAGCACGCAGCCTTTTTAGGCTCCCCTCGCCGAGGGGCCCCTGGACCCCCCCGCAAAAACTTTTTAT
>CP070627.1:86802-112289 GCA_020355945.1 Candidatus Aminicenantota bacterium
TCCAGGGGCCCCTCGGCGAGGGGAGCCTAAAAAGGCAAAGTGCTTTGCCCCATACGCTGTGCGCCATGCGCCATGCGCAATGCTCTCGCCCCCTGGCCGTCGGAGACAATAGAATCCACCAAACCGAAATCACCCAGCCGTTGGTATTTGCTTTTGAATATGCGCTGGCAAGACTACTGATGAAATGGGGAATCACCCCCGGCGCCATGATGGGATACAGTTTGGGTGAATATATTGCTGCTTGTATTTCCGGTGTTCTATCACTGGAAGACGCCTTAAAACTGATCGTCCTCAGGGGGCAGTTAATGCAGCGAACGCCTCCTGGTGCCATGACCAGTGTTCCTCTCCCGGAAAAAGAATTGAAACCGCTGCTGAAGGAAAATTTGTCATTGGCCATAGTCAATGGTCCCACTTGCATCGTTTCAGGTCCAGAATCAGTTGTCAAAGCATTTGAACAAGATATGAAAAAAAAGAGAGTGTTATGTGTGGGACTCAATATATCCAATGCCATGCATTCCCCTTTGATGAATCCAATAAAAAAAGAATTTGAAAGCAAAATAAAAAATATTCGTTTAAATAAACCCCAAATCCCATATATATCTAATGTAACCGCGGATTGGCTCAAAGAGGAGGAAGCCAAAGACCCTGTATATTGGGGAACTCATTTGTGTTCCACCGTGCGGTTTTCAGATGGGCTAACAAAATTATTGAAACAGGATAATTCCATATTTATAGAAATCGGGGCCGGGAGGATATTAGGAATGATGGTACGGGTACATCCGGACAAAAAACCGGGGCATGTCATTATGAATACCCTGAAGCACCAGCAGGAAAAAGCCACTGATGATCGGTTCCTATTGGACAGGCTGGGGCAGTTGTGGCTTCATGGTCTTCATATTGATTGGAAAGAGTTTTATCGAGATGAAAAAAGATACCGCCTATCTTTACCCGGTTACCCGTTTGAAGGTAAACGGTATTGGTTAGAGCGAAGTGCTGCTGTGTTTTCAGCTCCAACGGCTGGTTCTCCATTAGATGAAGCCGGGTCTGCCACCGAAGTTTCCACTAAGGGGGTGGCACCCCCAACCTATTATTGCAGCAGGAATACGCAAGTGCCGGAGGAAAAATCTTGGAATGAAAACAAGGTTTTGCAGCATAGTAATACAGATTCCCCGGGACCTGGAGGAGAATTACCCGGAGTAAGCGAAAATTACGCAGCCCCCGAGAGTGAACTGGAAAAAGTAATCGCCCGCTTATGGCAAGAGTTCCTGGGAATAGAACAGGTGGGGATTCATGATAATTTCTTCTTTTTGAATGGAAACTCTTTGCTTGCCACCCAGTTGATGGCACGGCTTATGCAGGATTACCCGGTGGAAATCCCTATGAATCGTTTCTATGAAGACCCTACTATTGCTCATCTCGCCGGCTTGATCGAAGAATTACAAGGGTAAGAATAGAACTGGAAGCAAATAAAAAAAATTAGCCACAGAGGACACAGAGGACACAGAGTTGTTTTATTTTTTCTCTGTGTTCTCTGTGGCTAAAAAAAAGGAGATAAATAATGAAAATGATCAAACATGTAATGTTAAGTTTATTAGTTGTATTCGTGGCTGCATTGGTGTTGGGTTCAGTGGTTTTGTCGGTCTCTGCCCAGGAAAAAAATCAAGAGATGTCCCAAGAGCAGAAAAAGATGATGGAACTCTGGAAGAAATACACGTTTCCCGGTGAAAAACACAAGCACATAGAATATTTTGTCGGTGAGTGGGAAAGCAAAATAAAGTCATGGCGCCAGCCGGGAAAAGAACCTAAAGTTCGAACCCAGGAGATTAAGGTTGAATCTTTTTTTGACGGCCGTTTCACCAAAGCTCATATTAAAACGGATGCCAGCGATATAGGAATAATTCTTGAAACTATTGTTATAAACGGCTATGATAATTTTAAACAGGAGTTTTTTTCTATCACCCTCAGCAAACAGAGGACCGATTATTATTTGACCGGAGGAAAACTGGATAAGACCGGTAAAATCAGGACTGATACCACTGTACGGACAGATATTTTTACAGGAGAGCAATACCGGGTAAAAGCCATTACCACCATCATTAACCGGGACAAATACACCTACGAATATTATCAAATTGATCCTGAGGGAAATGAGGTAAAAAGGATGGAGATTACTTATACCCGAAAGAAATGAAGAATTAAGGGATAACATCATTATACAAGGGATGGGCAGGGTCCCCCAGCGCCCAATAAATATGAGAGCCCTGATCGATGGAAGTTAGCGCGTTCTTTCGGTTTTTATCACTTCCGAACTTACTGTAAAATAGCGATGCTTTTTGAAAATAACCTCTGTTTTGGTGCGGACAAATTTTTTCTTTTTTTTGGTATAGGTTTCTTCGATAAAATACCTGCTGGGCAGACGAAATCCCTGGCGTTTAATGTTGAATTCCGCAAAGAAAGAGATAATAAGTTTTGCCTTGAATCGTTTTTCCAGTTTCAATACTTTTTCAAAATCTTGCATGATGGTTTTGGGATTCCATTCTAATTTTAAAATATCAATTTCTCCCTTTTCATCTTCTTTGATCCAGATATTGCCCACCAGGGGATTGTGTTTCCTGGTTTCTTTGGGAATGGCTTCGATAATCACGACCTTTTCACCGTTATAGATATCTTCTCTTAAGATTTTATAATCGTAACGTTCCTGCCAGTATTTGCTTAAAAAGGCAATAGGGCCGAAAATAAGCTTGTAATAACGATTACGGGTCAATAATTGAGCATCCGGGATATTTCGGGTAACACCATTTTCCTCTAGCAGAGTTCGCTGCTCAACAACTTTCTTATCTTCACGTATTAATTGATATTCGTAAATATATTTATCTTTGGTGGCAGCAAGAACCCCGGTAGCAAATGAACCAATTATATCCCAGGATAGATTGTTGGTTTCGGTTATGTGCTCCTGGCAGAAAAAATGAAAGAAATTGTTATATAGTCGATCGCAATAGGCTGCTGCTTTTTCCAATATACGGGATAATTTTTCCTGCTGCGCGTTCTCCTCCCGGCTTTTGGGCAGCGAGTCCCTTTCTCTTATACATCTCCGTCTTTGGTCGCTGTCTTTTTTGTTCCATACATAGTGATAATCTTTTACCAGGTATTCAAATTCATCAATGGCCTTAACATAGTATGTTTTGGCCAGTTCCGGGTTGTATTCTTTTGTTCTATAATGGTCTGCCAGTGCGGTGTAAGTATGGGCCCGGGGACTGGAATGACTGCCCTTTTCAAAATATTTCCCGGCTTCCTGATAATCTCCTTTTTCAAAATATACCATGGCCAGCTTGTCGAATCCTTTTTTGTATGCGATTTTTTCATAACAGGGGACTGCCCTGGCATAATTTCCTTTTTCAAAAAACACATCTCCCAGGATTCGATAACAATGGTTTTGTATCTTGCCTTTTTGGTTGGCGCAAAATATTTCCGCTTTTTCATATTCTTCTTTTGCCAGTAAGCGGTCCAGTGTCTCATATTCGGGGCGTTCATAATCAAAAGGGAAGTAACAGTTAGCCTTGAGCTCGGTTTTTATTCTCCCGGAAGGGTCCTTAAATAGGAGTATACAAATTTCCGGCCGATCCAGGGGTATATCATTTTTAAGCCTGAACTGTAACATTTCTTTGAAACCGATTTTCATAACGGTAACCGATTTGATTTTAGGTATGGGAAAAATCACTTTGCCTTTTTTTTCATGGGGTTTAAATGTCCCCAGTTGGGCCAGTATCCAGGAATTTTTTATGGTACGCAGTTGCAGGGTTACCGGTTCCATAAGGCCTGATTTTTCCAGTGCTTTAGTGATGGGCTTCATATCCAAAAGCAGGGTTTTTGTGGTAACTCTGGTAAACAATTGTTTAAAAGTTGGTTTTTGGTCATATTCCTTAACATCTTCCAGGGGGTGGCTGAATTCTAACTTAAAGGGGGCGTATCTGGCTAGCTTTTTCCAGCGTTTGGCATGCTGTTTTTCCGATATTTGCCCTTCATCTGCTGCTGCCTGGCCATAACCAACGTTACTCATGCCGGGGCCAACCAGCATAAACAAAACAATGATTGGTATCAATTTTTTCATTTTAGCACCTTTATTAAATTAAGCAACCGCTTGTGGATATCTTAAAATATATACGTATTCATTTAAGAAATAGGATGTGCAATGTGATTGCCAATCCAAAAGGCTAAAAATGTCCTGGAATTGGGACATCATTTCCAAAATCCACCACCTAATTTTAGCCACAAAGGTGCCAGGCAAAGTTTTTGACCGCAGGGGGGCTCTTTTCGAGAAAACCGCCCCCCTGGACCCCCCGCAAAAGCTTCTTATTAACGAACATTTGTTTTCTATTGTTATTATTTTCATCAACACATCACTTTACCCCATCTTCCTAACTTCCTGGCTTCCTCTCCTCTTTAAACCACCCCCGGAGCTCCGGCAGGTATCTGAGGATAAAGCCGCCTAACCCAACTAACAGGGCAATCCAAACCACCGCATAACCGGGGTCTTCAACCACCCGGAAAGACGACCAGCGCCTTAAATCCACGAAACCTAGAGAGTACTTCCCTAACGTGATACTGCCCCCCAGGGATATCTCATCCTGGAGAACCTTTTGACCGGTATCATCCTCCATCTCCACCAGGAGAATCGGATTCTCCGGTTCTTCACCGCTCTTTTTCACCTGTCCGTCAACCCGAATATAACTGGGATAAAGAGTCACAATCACTTGTTGTTTAAAAAAAGGCAGCGGCAGGAAATCCCGGTATTCCCTTTCCTGGCCATAACGGAAGGTTTTAAGAGCAACATAAGAGTTGACCAGCAGCCTGCCGGTTAATCGGTCCCGGATCACCAGCCGAGGAGAAAAACCTACCTGGTCCTGGGTAAAATTCACACCCTCAAAGGTAAACGGTTGATTCACTTTAATTACAGCCTTAGTCACTTTGTCTTTATTGTTTTTGTTCATTTGAAATTCGAGATTGGAAGTCATATCGATGAGGTAGTTTTTATTTTGGTATGTTACCTTGACCTTATCCAGGCGCACCACAAACTCCCGGTGATACTCAGGGCGAAAAGGTCCCTCAACGATCCGGAGATAGTTATTGTGTTCCTCTCTGAAACTCTGTCCTTCAGTGAGAATGATATAGCCATCCATTCTTACGGCTGAACTCCAGGCTCCACCGATAAATAATGCGATAAGGCTGAGATGAAGGATAATGAAACCTATATTCCGTAAAGCTTTTGGGCCTTTAAACGCTGAAATAGCCCCCTCTTTGAAAAAACGCACCACCGTGCAGGTCAGGGTATTAATTGCTAAAAGGAAAATGGTAACCAGGAAAGGAATGGAATGAAATACACGGAAAAAGCCGACTGGCTTCATCAGGGCAGTAATAATGGGATGTTGTTCCTGCCACCGGGCAATGTCACCCGGTGCGTATAAGCCTTCCTGTGGCAGAACAGCTCCTGCCAGGGAGAACAATATCAACACTCCGACTAATACCAGGGCTAACCGCCCGGAACTGGCTCCCCGCCAAAAAATGGTCAACCACCTTTTTCCTTTATACACTATGATCTATTGTCTAACCTCACCTGGTATAATCCTTGCTTGAGTTGTCGTGGTTACAATCCCCGCCGCGGCAGTAACCGGTTGCTCCAATGATTTGCCATCCGCTGTTCCAACCGCCCACCATAAAGTGTTCGGTATCAGTGCCGTCGGCAAATGAATCGGCAGTCCAGGTAAAATTACCGCCATGAATGTTCCCGCGGGCATGGCCGTTGGGGAGAGCAACGCCTTGTTTAGTGTGCCACATATTAACAATACCGCCGTGACATCCCATGCAGCCCAGTTCATTTGAATTGCCTCCTCTGTGCTGGTTCTGGTTATCCCCATGGAACTCGAATATAGAAAAAGAACCCCCTCCCACATATTCAGTGGATTTATGGCAGCGGATACAGAAGGCCTCTACACTAACTCCCATGCCCGTCGGGAGATCTCCTTTGTTGACTGCATTTTCCATGGTAACCAGGTCTATTGCATTACGGAGCATCCGTTGGTTGCTGCTGCCGTGTCCGCCAGCTTCATGGCAATCGAAACAGGAAATCACATCATGGTCCCCTGCCTGGTTCCAGGGCGGCTCCATGGTATTACTGTTGCAGTAGGAATTATTACCGGGTCCACGCACCGCATGATGGTAACTATTGGAAGTGTCGAATTGGGCGAACACATTGGGAACATCCCGGTCGGCTGAAGAAAAAGGTTGCAGCGCATTGCCGCTGAAATTGGTGGCTGTGGCACCATCAACATCGTGGCATTTCAAGCAGAGGTTGTCCTGCACATCGATTACCCACGATTCCAGGCTGTCGCTGGCAGTATTCCTGCTGAAAGCGACGAAAGGCGTTAACCGGCCCCCGCTGTCCGGGTCCAACAGGTCCACATTGCCGTCACCATGGTCGCCCTGGGCTTCATAGTGACAGACACCGCAGTCGTCATCAGTGACCGCACCGCCCATCACATGATGACTGGTGAGAGAAAATTCACCTACTACTGCCCGCCGACTCCCTTTTGGAGTACTATGACAGGCAATACAACCACCACCGGCACCATGGAAAAAACCATCATGGGGGTGGCATACCATGCAGTTGGTGCCTGTGTAATGGGAGTGGTTCCCACTGCTGTTATTGCGGTGGTTTAGAGCTAGCGTGTGGCAGGCTTCGCAGGCGCCATCGTAGTAAGTGTTACCGTCTTCGTCGTTGTCGGCAAAAGAGTGCAGCGAAGGACCCCCGGCATCTGTTCCCCGGCTCTCAAATACCACGTAACGGTCGCCGCTGTTGGGAGTAGGAATCATCGCATCTCCCGAACTGTCTAATTTCTTTCCCACCTGGGCCAGGTTGGTGCCGCCAAGCCAGTTACCCCTGTGATCGTGGGGATCGTGACAATCCGGACAGGTCATAAAAAAACTATAAGAACTGCCATCCTTGTTTTTATGCACTTCTGCCTTTTTGGTAGCTGTCCCGCCCGGTCCATGGCAGGAAAGACACAGCACCTCAACCACGTCTTCGTTTGTTAACGATTGACCCGGTGCACTGTGTATACTATGACAAATGGCACAGGTACCATGATCAGGATTCAACGCTTCTGTACTCCAAGGCCAATATATAATTACTGCAAGAATTGCTATTACTAATACAAAACCAAATCCCAATAATAAAATCAATCGCTGTTTCATCATAACACCCCTCCCTTCTCAAATATTTCAATGGTGGCGGACCGGTTGTTGGTTACATAAATATCTTTTGATGTGGGATTAATTACAATATCCAAAGGTAACCTCAACTGTCCCGGGTCTGTACCGTATCCTGCCATGGTTTTAAGAGTTTGGCCGTTGTACCGGTCAAATACCATGATTTCCCCGGAATAACAATCCAACATAAACACATGCCCGGATTCATCCACTGCCAGGCCCTGGGGCCTTGAAAATCGCAGGCCAAACATCCCCTTTTTCCCGGGAATAGTGTCCAACAGGTTGCCATTGTAATCAAAAATCTGTATTCGCGGGTAAATGTATTTTATCCTGTCCCCATAATCGCTGACAAAAACTTCCTTATTGGCAGGGTCCAGGGTAATGCCAGTGGGATTGGTCAACTCCTCATTGTTGGGGTCTAAACCGGGAAAAAAGCGAATAAATTTGCCTTTCCAGTCGAATACTTTGACCTTCTTTGCTGAGCCGTCCACGACAAAAACATACCCCTTGTTTTCATCGATGGCAATATCTGTGGGTTGCTTAATAGGTTCCCCTACGGAACCCAGTTGATACAGCTTTTTTCCACCCCTGGCATAGACCTCGACACATCCTTTTGAGGCGTTGCCTACATAAATGTGCCCCCTGGCATAAGCCACACCCAACGGTCTTCCTTCCACCGGGAACCAACGAGTTGCCTTAAGAGTCTTATGATCCACTGTTACAATCATTCCCAACTGGTAATCGGAAACCAGCAGGTTCCCTTCAGGGGTCATGGTCAGCCTGATAGGGGAATGCAGTTGGTGAACCCCGGGTTTCTTTTTATTAGGGACGCTGCCAGCCCAAACCGTTGAAGGGCAGCAAAAAACAATGGTGATAAAAAAGATGAAAAATATGACGAATATCGCATTTTTTTTCATGAGAAATTCTCCGTTAAAAAATAAAAGTAACGTGATGACGTAAAATAAAGGTGCACCGCCTCACTCTTACCTCTTGCTTTTTTTCATAAATGATACTATATAAAACCGTTACTGGTGGTATTTTGTCAACACTTTGTTATTATAATTGTTGTATACGAGTTTGTCAATCACCCAAAAGTTGTATTTTTCGGGTGAAAGTTCTTTTTAAAATACTGGCACTAAAGTATGAATTTTTACGATAGGTTGTATTTGAGTCGAAATTTTTTTTAAAAATTTATATAATCTTTCCAGGAAATTTTAAAGGAGGTAAAAAATGTTCAGAAAGATGAGGTTTCTTGGTTTTTGGTTGGCTGTTTTTTTGGTGTTTGCTCCCCCTGGCGAAAGCAAAGAAATTGTAAAAAATAAAAAAACAGCACCCAAACCCGTTGAAGTTTTAGCTGCATATGTTAACTCAGCCCGGTTCAATGATTTCCCCAAGGATGTTGTTAACCGGGCCAAATATTTGATCCTTGATAACATCGGTTGTGCATTGGGAGGGACTCAAACCGACCTGGGCCGGAAATATTTAAGGGTTGCCGCCAATTGGAAAGGCATCCCGGAATCCACTATAATGGGAATTGGCACCAGGGTCTCTTGCATGAATGCTGCATATGTGAATACCCAGTTGGCAAACGTACTGGATTTTGATGATACTTATGATTTATATTCACCGGGTCATCCTGGCAATGCGATTATCCAGACAGCTATCAGCCTGGGAGAAGCGGTTGATGCTTCGGGGGAAGAACTGTTGACTGCGGTCATCCTTGGTTATGAAGTGTGTTTAAGAATTGGGCAGGCCGAAGGTCCAATAGACTGGCAGTGGCCAATTTACGTGGATTCCATGACACGGGGAACGACAGCGGTTTCAAGTCGGTTGTTAAAGCTGGAACGAGAAGAGATTTGTACTGCATTCCACCACGCCATAGAATTACTTTTTCCTCCCAAACGGGAAAAATTTGATATACCTGCCAGTATGGTGGTACCTGAGACCAAGAGTAATTTTGGTTTGTATGCCATGCAAGGCATCCTGGCCGCTCGATTGGCACAGCAGGGGGTGACAGGATGGGACAGCCTCCTGGAGGGCGACCTGAAAAAATGGTTCCTGGCTGGCGGAGAAGTAGAAGCATATGATATATTGACAGGAGGATTGGGAAAAATTTATCGAATAATGGAAGTGAGTTTCAAACCAACGCCCTCTTGCCGCTTAACTCATGCCCCTATCACTGCCCTCTGGAAAGCACTGGACCACAAACCAGTAAAAGCAAAAGACATAGAGCAGATTGTAATTAAGGGCGTGAAACGATTGGATCGACCCCAATGGGAGATCATGATGGAGGCCCAGTTCAGTATGCAGTGCGTGATTGCCCTGGCTGCCCTGGGTATTGAACCCGGACCAAAATGGTATACCACCGGGAAATTTAAAGACCCGGAAGTCCGGGAACTTGCCGCTAAAGTGAAGCTGGAAAACGACCCGGAAGCCGAGGAATTAGAGCTTAGAGGAGGAAAAGTGAAGTGCACTGCCGCAGTAAAATATAAGGACGGAACGGTGAAAAAAGCCACCATCCATCATGTAAAAGGCGCCCCGGGCAATCCCATGACCCAGGAAGAATTAAAAGCAAAATTCAAGGCAAATACTATTGATCTTTTTAGTGAGCCCCAGGTTGCCCGGATCATTGATGCAGTATTAAACCTGGAAAAGCTTCCCAGGGTATCGGACTTAACAAAATTGTTGATTTCCCCTAAAGTCACGATTGAAAAAGGTAAAAAGTAAAGAACTTAAGTGTAAGGATACATTTCTTGCCTTTATGCCTCTTTAAAATCAAAAGGGTTGACTTGCCAACGAATACCTGACTTTAGGTATTCATTGCAAAATTCCAGTGCCAGTTTTTCGCTTTCAAACAGGGCAATCATTTTGGGAGTAGGGATAGAAACCCAAACGCCATACCAATGGTAAACTTCATTACTCATACTTTTGCTCCGTTTCAATTATACCACCTTTTCCCCTCCTGCGGAAAAGAATGCTATCAAAAAATATTCAGCACTGTGCCTCCGGCGGCCAGGGGCGCTTTTTGAAAAAACTGCCCCTGCACCCCCAAAAACTTTCTATTAAACCTGTAGGCTGCGGGAGCCTGTTAAAGGAATTTTACATCAGCAATCCAGCAATAGCCGCAGTCATCATGGTGGCTAAAAACCCACCAACCAGTGCTTTTATCGCCAGCCTGGATACTACTGGTTTTTTTTCGGGAACCAGGGTGCCAATGCCACCGATGAGAATAGCAATGCTGCCAAAATGGGTAAATCCACACAAGGCATAGGTGGTAATAGCAATAGTCCGGGGGGAAAGGGTCTCGTTGACAATATGAGTCTTTAATTGCAAATAAGAAAGGAATTCGGTAAAAATGGTCTTGATACCTAATAATTGCCCCACCTCCACTGATTCATTAAGAGGAATACCAATTAAAAAGGCCACCGGCGCAAGAGCATACCCCATCAGTCTTTCCAGGGTGAAACCGGTGAAACCTGACAGCCCCACCACATCGTTCAACAAATAGATGATGGAAATAAAGGCGATCAACATAGCGCCAATCTGGAGGGCAAGACTCAAACCTTGAGAAGTCCCGTTAGCTGCTGCTTCAATGATGTTCTTTTCCTTTTGTTCCATTTGGATTTTTTCCAGCGGGTCGGTTTCCCCGGTTTCCGTATCCGGTATCATGATTTTCGAAATAAGGATGGCAGCAGGTGCGCTCATTAAAGAAGCAGTGAGTAAATGGCCGGCTTTGGCACCGAAACTCATATAAGCCAACATAACACTGCCAGCTATCGTAGCCATAAACGTCGTCATAATCGTAAATACCCGGGAATCATTCATTTTTCGGATGTATTCTTTTACACCGGTAATGGACTCAATACCCATAAAGATCAACAAAGAAGAGATAAAGGCTTCTACGCCGGTGATTTTCAGGGCTTTGTAAAACACCCGGGCTAACAATTTTACTAAAAATTGGATCACGCCTAAGTAAACCAGGATTCCCATCAGGGCGGATACAAATATAATCAAAGGAAGTACCTGGAACGCAAGCGAAGCGCCGATATCCTGGGAGTCCACCAGGCTCCCGAATAAAAATTTAGAACCTTTGTCACTGTATCCCAGTACTTTGACAAAGGCACTGTTGACCCAGTCAAAAATCTTTACTCCCACCGGGGTTTTTAGCATAAAGAGTGCAATGACAAACTGGGTAACCAGCCCGAATATAACGGTTTTGTAAGGGATTTTCTTGCGGTTGTTGGACAGCAGATAGGCCACCAACAAGAAAATTAAAATACCGATTATTCCTGAAAAACGATGCATGTTATGCCTCCTGGATATAGGATTTAAAGGTTTAAAAAATCAATTTTAACACCCGAATCAGTTAATGTCAAAGGTTTTTAAGTATGACCGGGGAAGTTAAAAATACAAATTACAAATCCAAAAAAGGATTGCTGAATATTTCTTTTTTGTTTGAATTATGGTATTTAAATCATATGAAAGAAAAAGCAAATACGAATCAGTGGCAAAAGAACTGGCGTTTAATGGAATCTTTTTTTAATGAAGACGAAGTCCGAACCATTAAAGAAAGAATGCAAAAATTGGAAGCCAGGAATGTGGCCTTTTGTTCCTTTGAGAGTCGATTTGCCAGGCGCGGCGGATTAGCTGCCGTAACCAAAACAATTTTGCCAGCCCTGGCTGAAATCAAGGAGATTGAAAAAGTACTGCTAATGACTCCCTTTTATCCCTATATTATGGATGAAAGCAAATTGTCTCCTACTGGAATCAAACCCTTCTACGTGATTTTTGGAGGAAAATTAATTAAAGTTGAACTACTGAAATATACACCGGGGGAGGAAAAAATAGAGGAATATTATCTAAAGGCTCCTGGTTTTTTTGAGGCCCGTAATCCGATTAATGATCCGTATGGGTATTTCCCTGGTGACCCGGGACGAAACCAAGAAGCCCAAAGGGAAAATGCATTATTTTTTTGTAAAGTGGTTCCTTTCGCCATGAAAGCATTAGGTATCCGGGAAAACATTGTCTTCCATCTCCAGGAATGGCAAACCACCTTAATGACATTGACTTCGAAACAAGCCATGCTGGAAGGAACACTCAAATCTTGCGGATGCGTTCAGACCATGCATAATTCCTTTGATTCCTGGATTCCAGCGGAAATGCTGGCAAAAATAACCGATAACAAAAAAATCCGGGAAAACCAGGTATTTATGGTTGAAGGCGGGCTCACTGCCTATCAATTGGGTCTTCAATTGATGGATGCTCCGGTGACCACCGTGAGTGAACATTTTGCCGGAGAATTAACCTCGGATCGGCTGCAAACCGGTCATTTTGCCGATCATTTGCAGGAAATATTGAAAAAAAGTGGTGTGGTTGGAGTTAATAACGGGATGTTTATTAAGTGTCCTCCTGAATTTTCCGGGAAAGAAGAATATAAAATCGTTGAAGTCAAAGAAATAAAATTAGCAAAACGAAAAGCCCTGTTAAAGATTTTAGATACCTATTTTCCTAAAGAGCGTTTTGGTCAATTGACTTACCAATACAAGAGCATTAGGCAATTACCTGATAACGTACCGATACTGGTGATGAGTGGACGCCTGGACCCGTTTCAGAAGGGATTTGATATCCTGCTGCGGGCGGTAGAAAAATTTGCCCGGGATGAGATAAAAGTGATTTTAACCCCGATGCCCATCAAGAACTCTGACCTGGAGTATTTTTATAAAGTGGCCTGGAAACGGAATTGTAGGGGTAATGTCACGGTTTTTCCCATCCGGATGGAAAAGGGATACCAGGAGTTGCAAATGGGCAGTACATTTGGGATCATGCCTTCGATTTATGAACCCTTTGGAGCTGCTGTAGAATATATGGTTAATGGAACCGTGACCATTTCCCGAAAAACCGGCGGTCTGGTTAATCAAATTCAACATAAAAAAAATGGATTTTTGTACCGCGAAAGTCCTGAATTCTATACATTAGACCATATTAAAGCCTTTGCTCGATTCAACGATGCTGTTCAAAAAAGGAGACGCAATCAATGGGTACAAAGCATGGCTGATGAATTATTTAACGCTGTCAAAGAAGCCATTGATATCTACCAAAACCATGCGGATGACTATTACCGGCTTATTATCGAGGGACTCAAGCAGGCCGGGACGTTCACATGGCAGAAGGCGGCGCAAGCGTATTTTAAAGTTTATGAAAAAGTAAAAGATATATAGTTTCTTCCCTCTCCACAGGGAAAAAACACTCCATTTTTTTCCTTCTCTAGAGGGAAATTCTAATCAAAAGCTTTGGAGGATGTTTCACTGGTCCAGGGGGCTCCGCTGCGAGGTGAGCCTAAACGGGCAACCTGCTTTGCCTCATATGTTATGCGCCATGCGCCAAGCTCTCATCCCCTGGCCGCCGGAGGCAAAAAAGTGAAAAAAGATCGGCTATCTATAAAGCAGCCATTTCCAGAGGGGAACCATTTTAATATGTTTATTATTCTCTTTGATTTCTTCGTCTGTTTCGGATGTAATAATTATGCCGTTTTTTACTGAAAAATGATCCATGGCTTCTTTTAGACCGATGATTTCCCTTTGGCGGGTGGCTTGATTGTCTATGTCATAGGATACATTGATGAGATGAGGTTGTCTCTCTTTTATGAAATAGAAATCAACTTCTTGCTTTTTCTTAAAATAGAAGATATTTTTCATTTCCCTCCGCAATTCCAGGAAAGCAATATTTTCATAAAGATAGCCGATATCTTTTTTAAACGAATAATCCATCACCCGTTTAAAACCGATATCCACGCTGTAAATTTTTTTAGGGTTTCTCATTTCTTCACTCACGGAACTGCTGTAAATGGGTAAAGTAAATGCACCGTAGGCATCCTCAAGATAGCCCAGGTATTCGTAAATTGTGTTTTTTGATAGTCGAAGCCCCTGGGATTTAAAATCATTGAACAGTTTGTTGGGACTGAGTAATTTGGAGACATTGACAAAACAAAATTTCATTAAATATTTAAGCAATTGTTTGTTGTTGATTTTAAACCTGTCGATGATATCTTTATACATGATTAAGTCCAGGTACTCTTGCAGTGTCCGGGTATAGATATCACTGTTATAATGAATCACTTCAGGGAATCCACCTCTTGAGAGGTATTCGTTAAAGGCGTTTTTAATTTTAGCCTGTCCGGCAGAGGTGTGATTATCCGGGTCAATATTTTTAAAGGTGAGAAATTCTTTAAATGAGAGGGGGAAAATTTCATAGGTTATACCTCTGCCTCTCAAAGCAGTAGCAATCTCTTTACTTAGTAATTTTGCCGATGAACCGGTGATGAAAATCCGGCAATTTTCCGTATCCATGACACGCCGAACAAACATCTCCCATCCTGGTACGTTTTGAATTTCATCAAAGAAAGCAAAGATTTTTTCTTTCTTGTTTTGGGGAAAGAGCTCGTAATAGGTTTCCATGAGAATATTAAGGTCGCTTAATGATAAGGGATACAACCTGTCATCTTCAAAGTTGATGTACAATATATTTTTGTTGTTGATACCGGTATTTTTCAATTGGTTAATGATAGAGAAAAGGATAAAGGTTTTTCCGCTGCGGCGAACTCCCACCAGGGAAATCGCTTTGTCCAAATCAGTGGGAATATTGATTTCCCGGGGAATAACATGGCTCAAATCTCTCTCCTGGAAATCCAGGATAAGTTGTTTAAATATCTCTTTTTTCATTTTTGTCCCTCTTCAGAGGGAAATAATACACCATTTTTTTCCCTCTGTAAAGGGAAGAAATAATGAAAAAAGGATTCGATGATTTCTTTCCAATGGGAATCTAATTCATATTCTTTGACCAGTAAGCCTTTGGAAGTGTTGCCGATGAGCAGCCGGGTTAGAAATATACCTTTACGGTAAAGACAAAGAACAGGTTTGTTTATTCTTAATGCATAGCAAATTTCATAGCCTACGCCTAAAGAGGGATTGCTGACTTCAGCGATCATGCAGTCGCATTGGTGAAGCCATTGGATATCGCGGGTATAGATTTGTTCCGGGGTAAATTTTCTCTCTAATTCCAAAACATCCGGCTTGACCACATGTTCGGTTAAAACCTGGTGCCCGGCGGATTGAAGATAAGAAACGATTTTTTGATAGGTTTCCAGGTATTTTCTGCCTCCGGTAATGGAGCCGCCAAAATAAATTTTCATTGAATACCTCTCAATTTTTTTAGCCACGAAGTTACACGAAGGTACACGAATGGGCTTTATTTTTCATTTTATTTTTTCGTTCGCTGGTAACCTTTACCATAGATAACCATCCCTGGATACAGACCTGAAAATTTGTTGTTTTCCACCACCAGTTGTCCATTTACCAGGACATAGGGAATGCCCTGGGGGTAGTTATGAGGTTTTTGCCAGGTGGCGGTATCCGATACAGCGCCAGGGTCCACAATGGCAATATCCGCATAATATCCTTTTTTAATACAACCTCTGTCCGTTAATCCCAGTCGGCTGGCCGGTAGTGATGTCATCTTTCGGATGGCTTGTTCAAAAGTGAGAAACCCTTTTTCGCGCACATAGAGCCTTAAAATCCGGGGAAAAGTGCCGTAATTCCTGGGATGGGGTTTCCCCACATCGAGCATTGTAATGGCGCCGTCCGACGCATGGGAGACCAACGGATGCTTGATAATCCGTTCAATATCCGCATCACTTAAGCAAAAGTAGATAGCCTGGACCCGCTCTTTCTCTCCTGCCATTCCTTTTAATTGCAGTTGGACGATTAATTCCGCACCTGCTTCAAGTGTCACCGGCATACCCTTTTTTTCCAATATTTGTGCGATGGTCAGTCCTTCCAGGTCCGGTTCCGGCGTGTACCTGGCAATCAATATGCGATTCAAATCATTGCCGCCGCGGTCATGTTGGATGTTGTACATGATTTTTTCAATGATTTGAGGTCTGAGTTTCTCATCATTCCATCGCTCTATCCTTTGTTTAGAGTCACCCTCCAGGGCCCAGGGCGGGAAAAGTACGGTCAGCCCGGTACTGGTGGCAGGGTAAGGATACTGATCCAACGTCACATCGATGCCAGCTTTTCGGGCATTTTCCACCAATTCCAGGGTTTTTTCGCTGTCGCCCCAGCGGTCTACACTGGTGATTTTGTGATGGGAAATATGAACGGGAATTTGCGCGGATTTTCCAATTTCAATGGTTTCCTGCACCGCTTCCAGGATGGCCTGGCCTTCTTCCCTCATATGGGTGGCATAAAATCCGCCGTATTGCTGCACAATTTTGGCTAATTCAATCACTTCACCGGTTTTGGCATAAGCACCGGGTATATATTTCAACCCGGTGGAAATCCCAACAGCGCCTTCTTGCATGGCTTGTTCTACCATTTTTTTCATTTCCGCCAATTCTTCTTCGCCGGGCTCCCGGTCTGCATTCTCCATGACTTTTTTCCTGATGGTATTGTGTCCCACTAAAGTACAGAAATTAAGGGTAATTTTCTTTTGCCGGATGTTTTGCAAAAATTCACCAATGGGAAATTTGGAACCACCGCAATTGCCTCCTATAACCGTTGTCACTCCTTGACGAATATAGTTATGGGCTTCGGGCTGATCTAAAATATTTTGATCCGTATGGGTGTGAAGATCAATAAAACCCGGACAAACCATGAGATTGGCAGCATCAATCACTTTTCGCGCCTTTTTACCCTCAAGACTCCCGATTGTTTTGATTTTTTCTTGAAAAATACCCACATCCGCCTGGACAGGTTTACCACCCAGACCATCCGCAACAGTGCCGTTTTTGATAATTATGTCAAATTCCGGTTTGCCCTTGCCACACTGCACAAAAAGGACACCTAAAACCACCAACATAACAAAAAATAAGAAATGTCTAATTTTCATTTTTGCCTCCGGCGGGCCCGCGGCGCGGGCACCCTATAAGGGGGGCTCTTTTCGAGAAAACGTGAAACATGCCCCGTGACGCATCTGGACTCCCCGCAAAAGCTTTTTATTAGTGAAAGACCATTTTGTAAACCTCCGGCATTTTGTCTTTTATCCGATTTAACACCTCTTCCTTTATCCACTGCCGGGAAAAAGGCACCCGTTTAACGAATTCAAGCCCTTTGTTGATGAATCGACCATACTTGTAAGAAAATGGGAATTCACCATCTTCATCAACCTGGTTCTCCACCAAAAGGGGATTGGGAACAGAAATATAAAAAGCACTGTCTTCATTACTACAATTAGAACACAAAAGCCTGTTTTGTTTCAGGTGGTTGTAAAGCTCAACCGCCAATGACTCAGCAGGGTCCACCAGGATGATTCTGTCGGGTATAATTTTATCGTACTTCTTATCCAGATGCTTAAGATATGTAAAATGATCCCTTATCTCTTTCTCAAAAAAAGGATAATGAGTACAACCTAATATAACCGCACCTAATTTTTGATCAGGATATGTTTTCGATATGTTTACCACCAAATGAGTGACGTGATATTTTATGTAATTGTCTACTGAATTTAATTCCACCTCGACAATTTTGCCTTCACTGTTTTTTCCAATCAAAAGGTTGTTACCGGTCTCAAACGCATACGCTTCCCAAAGGGCAAGATCAATAGGATACAAAGGATGGTTCAAACCAGGGCCTTGATATATCTGTGTGCCCCTGACCGTTTCTGCTGTGGGGTCGATGTAATTACTGTCACCGTCAATGGCCCCGGCCAGGCCAAAACCCGCTTGCTGGACAACAGTAATATCGCTGTGATGAAATCGTTTGGTAAATTCTTTCCTTACTGCCTGGGGATACCCGTTGGAAGCACAGGTGCCTTCAGTAGCCATAACACCGATAATTTGCCCTGCACCGTTTCCCGGTAATACCGCCACTGCGGATTCCGCACCCGCATCAATAATACCTATTACCTCGATATCCAACCCCCATTCTTTCACGGCTTCGCGGATAAGATCAAACCCGAAAGCAGTGGCGGTATTGCAGGCAATAACAATGGCTTTGGCAGGGTTTTTGTCACTCTTAGGCGAGGCATCAGTGGGTAATCGGTAATATTTCCGCCTCAAAAGGAATTGGACATCTTTGATAATAAGCTCTTTTAAGAAATCAGCTTTTCCTTCGGAATCGTACCGGCCATATGGCATATTGGCTTTATCCCCCAGGTAAATAAACCGCTCTGAGATAAAATCCGGGATGCCATCTCCGCCGGTTTCATTGGTTTGATTGTTAACATTGTCTAAAGTGAGGATGGAATTTAAAACCGTTAAACCGCCGGTCCCGGAATCAAAAACGCCAATAGGAAGGCCCCTTCGTTCAACAGGATATTTCTCAAAATCAATATAAAAGGGACTGCTTTTGTTTGACTTGATGTCTGAAATGATTTGAAATTTGTCAATGGACTTTACCTGTTTTTCCGTAACCTTCCCGCAATTGACAAAAAAAAGCAGCAAAACAAAAACCGTTGCAAATCCTTTTAAATGCTTTTCATATTTTTTCTTTTTCATGTTTACTGCCTCCTTCTCTGTGATCTCTGTGTACTCTGTGGCTATTTATACCCCAAATTCGGCGCCAACCACTTTTCAACGGTTTGCACATCCATACCTTTACGCCTGGCATAATCTTCTACCTGGTCTTTAGCCAACTTGCCTATGAAAAAATACCGGGACCGGGGATGAGCAAAATAATACCCGCTCACCGACGCTGCCGGCACCATCATCATACTTTCACTTAACCCAATCGACGTCCGCTGCGTAACCCGGAGCAGATCAAAAAGAGCCTGCTTTTCCGTGTGGTCCGGGCAAGCCGGGTAACCCGGGGCCGGCCGAATCCCTTGATACCCCTCTTTCAATAGTTGAGAAAGACTTAAATTTTCATCCGCTGCATAACCCCAAAACTCCTTCCTGACCCGTTCATGCAATCGCTCCGCAAAGGCTTCTGCCAGCCGGTCCGCTAAGCCTTTAATCATAATGGCACTGTAATCATCATTTTCCGCTTCAAATTTTTTAACCGCATCCTCAAGCCCTAACCCGGCAGTAACCGCAAATCCTCCAATATAGTCAGATATACCCGATTCTTTGGGGGCGATGAAATCTGCTAACGATACATTAGGCTTACCTGGTTTCTGAGCCTGCTGCCGCAGCATCCGAATCACAGCCAATACCTCTGAACGGCGTTCATCACTATATATTTCTATATCATCATGATTAACCGTATTCGCCAGGAAAATACCAAATACCCCATTGGCCCAATAAAGATTCTCTTTCTCTATCCGTTCGAGCATTACTCGGGCATCATTGAAAAGTTTTTTGGCTTCTGCCCCTACGGTTTTATTCTCCAGGATATCCGGGTAACGGCCTTTTAACTCCCATATCTTAAAAAAGAAAGTCCAGTCAATATATTGAGACAATTCCTCTATAGAGTAGGATTCAAAGGTCTTGATTCCCAGGAAATGAGGTTTGGGAGGATTATAAGATGCCCAGTCAATGTTGAATTTGTTTTTGCGAGCCTCTGCCAGGGAAAGAAATGAAGTCGTGTCCATTGAAGCCTGGCGTTTTTGCCGCATTTCTTCGTATTCCTCTTTTATACCTGCTACATAAGAACCTTTATTTTTCTCATCCAATAGATTGCTCACCACTCCCACGGCCCTGGAGGCATCCAATACATGGATCGCCGGCCCACTGTACTGCGGCGCAATCTTAACCGCTGTGTGCATTTTAGACGTGGTGGCACCTCCTATGAGAAGAGGAATCGTAAAACCCTGACGCTCCATTTCCGCTGCATTCCTGGCCATTTCTTCCAACGACGGCGTAATCAACCCACTAAGGCCAATCATATCTACCTTCTCTTCCCTGGCTTTTTTCAAAATTTCCTCCCCGGGAACCATTACCCCCAGGTCAATCACTTCATAATTATTACACCCCAGCACCACACCCACAATATTTTTGCCAATGTCATGTACGTCGCCCTTTACAGTAGCTAATAGAATTTTACCTTTGCCTCCGGCGGCCAGGGGGGCGCTTTCTGCCAAAGGTGACAGGTGCAGGTTAGAGGTGCAGGTGGAGTTATCGAAAACATCCTCAGCAATAAAACCAGCTCTAATAGGCTCCCCGCGCCGCGGGGCCCCCTGGACCCCCCCGCAAAAATCTCTTATTGTAGATTGTTCCGATTCAATGTAAGGTTGGAGATAAGCTACGGCTTTTTTCATGACTCGCGCACTTTTGACCACCTGGGGCAAAAACATCTTTCCCCCTGCAAACAAGTCACCTACCCGGTTCATCCCGTCCATCAAGGGACCTTCAATTACTTTGATAGATTCCTTTAATTCCAACCGGGCAGCCTCGGTATCCGCCCGGATAAATTCGGATATACCTTTGACCAATGCATACACCAGTCGTTCACTCACCGGTTTTTCGCGCCACTCCGGTTTTTTACTTTCATCTTTTGCTTTTACAGCAAAGGAATCCGCCACATCCAGTAAACGATCGGTTGCGTCTTCCCTGCGGTTCAAGACCACATCTTCTACCCGTTCCAGTAAGTCTTTGGGAATTTCTTCATAAATAGTTAATTGACCCGCATTGACAATCCCCATATCCATGCCTGCTTTGATGGCGTGATAGAGAAATACACTGTGGATCGCTTCCCGGATGGGATCGTTCCCCCGGAAGGAAAAAGAAATATTACTCACACCACCGCTTACCAATGAGTCGGGGAACTTTTTCTTCAGTTGACGCGCTGCTTCAATGTAATCTAATGCATAACTGCGATGCTCTTCCATACCGGTGCCAACAGCAAAAATATTGGGATCAAAGATAATATCACGCTCCGGGAACTCCACTTTTCCTGTAAGAATCTGGTAAGACCGCTCCAGGATTTCCATTCGGCGGTCCAGTGTATCTGCCTGGCCTTTCTCATCAAAAGCCATGACAATAGCTGCCGCGCCATATTTCATGACCTCCCGGGCATGCCGGATAAACTCTTCTTCTCCTTCTTTTAAGCTGATGGAATTAACAACGCCTTTGCCCTGGAGGCATTTCAATCCTGCTTCAATAACGCTCCATTTGGAGGAATCGATCATAATGGGAATGCGGCTGATATCCGGTTCGGATGCCAGCAGGTTTAAAAAGGTAACCATTTCCTGTTCCGAATCCAGTAGTGCTTCATCCATGCTTACGTCGATGATCTGTGCGCCGTTTTCCACTTGCTGCCGGGCCACATCCAGTGCTTTCTCATATTTTTTAGCCTTAATTAATCTGGCAAACCTGCGGGAACCGGCTACATTGGTACGCTCACCCACGTTGACAAACAAACTGTCCCGGGAAATAATTAAAGGTTCTAAGCCGCTCAAAAATGTATAGGGTTTTGGTTTTGGTTTCCTCCGCGGTGGTACGGACTCAACTGCCCGGACAATAGCCCGGACATGCTCTGCTGTGGTGCCGCAGCAGCCGCCTACAATATTAACAAAACCACTCTGGGCAAATTCTTTTATTATAGAAGCCATATACTCCGGTGTGTCATTGTACTGTCCCATTTCATCCGGCAGGCCGGCATTGGGGTGAATGCTGGTATAAGGGTGGGCTTCGGATGCCAGTGCCTGGATATGGGGGCGTAAATCTTTAGCTCCCAATGCGCAATTGATCCCTACAATTAACGGGTTGGCATGAGCTACCGAATACCAGAAGGCTTCCACTGTCTGACCCGATAACGTCCTGCCGCTGGCATCGGTAATGGTCCCGGAAATCCAAATCGGACACCTGACCCGGTGCTGTTCAAAATAATTCTTTATTGCATATACAGCGGCTTTGGCATTTAATGTATCAAAGATCGTTTCAATTAAGAGAATATCCACCCCGCCTTCCATCAAACCCGCCACTGCATCGAAATACGCTTTTGCCATTTCATCAAATGTGATGTCCCGGTAACCGGGGTTGTTGACATCCGGTGAAATGGACAAAGTGCGGTTGGTGGGACCCAATGAACCCGACACGAATCGTGGCTTTCTCGGGTATTTTTTCTCTATTTCTTCCACTGCTTTCCTGGCAATTCGGACTCCGGTTTCATTTAATTCATGTACCAGGTTTTTCGTGTGGTAATCCGATTGAGATACGGCAGTGGCAGTAAAGGTATTAGTAGTGATAATATCGGCACCAGCTTCAAGAAATGCACGGTGGATATCCTTGATAATTTCGGGCTGGGTTAATGAGAGCAGATCATAGTTGCCCTTCAAATCGCCAGGGTGATTTTTAAATCGTTGGCCGCGAAAGTCTGCTTCACTAAGATCATAGGATTGGATCATAGTGCCCATGGCGCCGTCCAGGACGAGGATGCGTTCATCCAGTAACTCTGCCAACTGCCTGGTTTTATCTTTTCTGCTGTTCATTTGAATCTCCGATACTAAGTTTATATTATAACAGACAGTGGAAAACTATTACAATGAAATTAATAAAAAGTTTTTGCGGGGGGTCCAGGGGGGCAGTTTTTTCCAAAAAGCGTCCCCCTGGCCGCCGGAGGCACGGTTAAATAAGGGGAACAGGTCAAAATGTCGCCTTAAGTTTGGGGTGTGAGCGGTCTACTCCTTTTTCTTTTTCCTTCCCCTGGATTTTTTTCTTTCATAGGGAGCGATATCAGTGATCCCATTTTTAAACTCCGGGTCATCTTTGTATCGCCACTGGAAATCACCGGTGCTTTTTTGTTCTTTTTGGACACATTTATATATAGCTTCGTTATAAACTCCGGTTTTATTGGCGGCATCCGAAATAGATGGATATTCCCGGATAAATTTTCCATCCAGTTCAAATTGACACACCGCGCCAAGTAAACGAGAGGAAAACGTTTTGGCAGGTTCAATATCCAATATTTTTCCATCTTTCATCAGTACGTCTTCTTTGAATCTCCACTGGAAACCGGCGGAGGTTCTATCTTTTTCTTGAGCACACTTATAGATAGAAGCTTTGTAAACATCATCAATTATTTCAGCGACTTCCACGATGGATGCGTATTCCCGGATAAATTTTCCATCCAGTCCAAATTGACATACCGCGCGAAGGTAACGAGAAGGAACAACCGGTCTGACAGGTTCAATGTCTGTTATTGTTCCATCTTTCTTCACCACGTCTCCTTTGAATCTCCACTGGTAACCTGCGGCGGTTTGAAGCTTTTTTTGAGTACACAGATAGATAGAAGCTTTGTATAAAAACATTATTTTAGCGACTTCCCGCATGGATGCGTATTCCCGGATAAATTTTCCATCCAGTCCAAATTGACACACCGCACGAAAATTAAAAAGAGAAATGCTTTTAACCGGTTTAATATCCCTTATTGTTCCATCTTTCTTCACTACCTCTTTTTTGAATCGCCACTGGAAACCTTTGCAACTTTTACTTTTTTTTACAGTGCACAAAAAAATATTATATTTATTTATATTGTTTTTTTCAGCCGCTTCTATGATGGAAGGATATTCCCGGATAAATTTTCCATCCTTTTCAAATTGACATACTGGTCGGAAGTAGTAAAGAGCAGGGGATTTAAGCGGTGGAATATCCAATATTTTTCCATCTTTTACCACCTTTTCTTTGAATCGCCACTGGAAACCACCGGAACTTTTACTTTTATTAACAGCACAAGAAAGAATATTGGATTTAAATATATTGGTTTTCTCAGCCGCTTCTATGATGGAAGAATATTCCCGGATAAAGGTTCCATCCATTCCGAATTGACACACCGGATAATGGTATTTAGTCCTCCTTTTTTCAGCCGGTTCAATATCCATTATTTTTCCATCTTTTACCACCTCTTCTTTGAGTCGCCACTGGTAACCTCCACCTTTTTTTCTTTTTACCCGGCAAGAAATATTCTCTTTTGAAACACCTACTTCCCTGGCTGCTTGAGACATAGATACGTATTCCTGTATAAACTTCCCATCCATCCCGAATTTACAAATTGCTTTTCCGGATTGTTCTATAACCGGCTCAATATCCATTATTTTTCCATCTTTGATCACATCTTTTTTGAGGCGCCATTGGTAATTCTTTGTACTCCTTAGTTTCCTTTTGACACATAGTACAATTGATGTTGCGGCTATACCAAAGAATTCAGCGGCTTCGTTTATGGAAGAGTATTCCTTTACAAATTTTCCTTCCAGGGTGTACTGGACAACGGGCTGCAATTTGAATGTCCAACGGTTTATCACCGGGGGAATGTCAAAAATCCCATCATCAAAATTCGGGTCTACACGGTATCGCCACTGGAAATTTCCGGCGGTTTTTTGTTTACCATTGAGACATCCGTATATAGCATTATGGTCTATTCCCAAATCGTTTTCTGCTTCAATCATAGATGAATATTTCCGGAGAAATTTTCCTTCCCTGGTGAATTGTAAAATTTCAGCCCCCTTAAGCTTATCAGACTCCCGGTTTTTACGCTTCTTTGCACCACCAGCTTTCACCAATTCAGACCGATTTACTGCTTCCAAATTTTTATAATAATTATCGGTCCTGATTTTGTTTTTATGAATCACCCGTTGATTGGGTTTTAGTTTTCCCACAAAATGGGTGTATACCAACCTGGAAACACGATGAGCTTTGGGAGAGTTGAAGCGAAACAGCGTTAACATGAGAAAACCACTGGAAAGCCAATAGCTAAGTAAATAAGGCTGCGGTCTATTGAAGCTGACCACCTTCCCGTAATTGGAAATAAAATAGTGTCCATCGTATCCCCGGATGGGTTTAAATTCTTCATCCTCAAATTCTTTAAATTCCAAATCCCAACCAGGCTGGGCTTTTCCGTACAGGTTATTAGACTTTTTGGTTTTCATTTTAAGCTTTGTCTCAAGTTCTATTATACAACATTATAACCCTTTTGGTAAACCGCTGGGGTGTAAAAATTTTCATTGCAAATTGATCATTTAGCATTGGAAACCCGGGTGATTCAATTGAAAATGCTAAATGAAACAGCCCCCCTGATTGGGTGTCTGTACAGTGTACAGTTTAACTGATATTAAAATCTTGCCAGGAAATGGCAAAATTTTTAAAATAACAAATCACAAATTACAATGTCCGAAATTACAAACAGCCCTATAGGGCTTAAAAATGGTTTTTTATAATCCTCGCCGAAGGCGTTAACAAATATTGCCCGAAGGGCACATCTTTTGTTTGTAATTTGTAATTTGGGATTTGGAATTTGTTTGTAATTTGGGATTTGTAATTTGGGATTTCCCGGCAAGCCAGAACCTTTTTGGTTCCG
>CP070627.1:112389-135003 GCA_020355945.1 Candidatus Aminicenantota bacterium
ATGATACAGGAAAAAATTATGAAAAAAATGAAAAACTGGAAAGACATTTGTGGTGTCAGGATTTTTCAAATCAATGACATGGAAATCCCGGCCGTTAGCCTGGGAACTTCACCCTTTATCGGGGCCGGTCAGTTTGGCAATAAGGCAGCAGAGTATTACCGGACATTTTTTCTGCAGCCCGAGAATATGGAAAAGATGATGATCAAGTCCGTTGAACTGGGAATTCCAGCCATCCAGGCTATTGCCTATGATATAATCATTCAAGCAATTAAAAATGTCCGGGATTCCCTTCAACTGGAACTCTTTTGTTCTGTTTCCATTGGCATGGAGGATTGGCAGCGGGAACTGGAAGCAGCCAGGATTATCGAACCCCGGATCGCTTTTATCCATGCTGTGATAACTGATTCCAGGAATAAGGCCCAATTACAAACCATCATCGATGCCATCAAAAAGGCAAAGATGATTCCCGGTTGTGTTACCCATAACCCGGTAAAAACCATCCCTTTTTTAGAAGACTCGGGACTGGATGTTAAAATATATATGGCACCGGTCAATCCCGCAGGTATATTCCTGGGCGCAGCACCAGGTGAAATAGCTGAGCTGATAGAAAAAGCAAAGAAACCAGTGATGGGGAAAAAGGTCCTGGCTGCCGGGAGAATTGCCCCGGCAGAGGCATTTGCTTTTGTTTCCCGGGTAAAGAACCTTAAAGGTATTGCCGTGGGAATTGCCTCCCAACGGGAAGCAGAGGAGACCTTTGCCCAGGCCAAAAAATTCTGGCCCAAATGAAATTTCTAACCTCAATGGTGATGTAATCCAAAACAATATGAAAGACTATTATCAAGAAAAATTGGCGGCAAAGCAGTTGATAAAATGCTATGAAATAGCACCACCAAGGGTTCAACAATACCTGGAAGCGGAAATCGCCCATGTAATGGAAAAAATAAATATCGGAGACAAAGTACTTGATTTGGGCTGCGGGTATGCTCGCATCATGCCGGAACTGGCAAAAAAGGCCGCTGTGGTGGTGGGTATTGATAATTCCCTGGCCAGCTTAATGCTGGCTCCGGAAAGAACCCACGGTTTTACCAATTGCGTGCTGGTACAAGCCGATGCCCTCCAAACCGGCTTTAAAAATAACAGCTTTGATGTGGTAATTTGTATCCAAAACGGGATTTCTGCCTTCCATGTGGACCAAAAAGAGCTGGTAAAAGAAAGCATTCGAGTTACAAAGCCCGAAGGAATCGTGCTTTTCTCCAGCTATTCGCATAAATTCTGGGAACATCGCCGGGAATGGTTCCAGATGCAAGCAGATGCCGGACTCCTGGGAGAGATCGATTTTGAAAAAACCCGGGACGGCGTGATTGTTTGTAAAGATGGGTTTACTGCAACAACCGTGGGTCCTGGACAGTTTTTATCATTAACCTCTGAGCTGGGGGTTGAAGCATCCATTGTAGAAGTGGATGAATCCAGTATCTTCTGCGAAATCCCCGGTGACCGGGGACCGGGGAGCTAGTATTCCAGGTTGAGTTTTATATCAAGGACTTTGACAGTACCGCCAACTCCTGTTTGACCGAAATTGCCTCCGGTTACCTGGCGCACTTCATTTTTAAAGGTGTCTACTTCCCAGTAAAAATCCGACCAGGTGAGGTGTTTCAGTTGATAAAGATGGGATTTGAGTTTAAAGATTCTCCACAGGGAAGCATGGGCGATCTGGTCTCCAAAGGCCATAATCCTGAATTTTCCTGCGGCGGGTTCATATTCCAGGCGGGTGTCTGAAAATCTCAAAGTGAAACGTGCCGGGGGTGTGGTGCTGGAACCGCCTTTTACTTCCACTGGCATTTTTATTTCTTTTGCCGTACCACCCTTTTGACAGAATTTAATTCCTTTCACCCGCCACACGGAACGATCCATGGTTTCCACTTCCCAGAAGAAATCTTCCCAGGTGGCATTTTTAAATTGATGGATATAGGGCCGAATCGTGCACTTTCGCCAATCTTTGCCATCCGAAAGGGCAGCTCCCTGGGCCAGGATTTTAAGTGAAAACCCGGTGGGTTGATAAACCAGGTGGGCATCGGGTATCTCCAATGTCAACATTTTTGGTTCCGGCACTTCAATCATAATAAACCCGGTGTCTTTGTTATTTTCTTCATCGAGTTCTTCGATTTTGTTTCCCGGGTCTGCCACCGCGGCCAGGTAATACTTTCCTGGTAAAGTATCCGCCGGGATCTTGAGCGTGCCTGGCAGACTTATGGTTAAACTTTCACCTGGTTTGATTGCAGCCACAGTTCCTTGACCACCTTCAAGCAGGGCATCTTCCTGGAAATTTTCCGAATAAGCAGCGGGTTGAATAGGGATTTGCAGATCGCTGGAAATCACCAATTCAACGTTAAAATTCCTGGCTTCAACGGTTCCTTTATTTTCCAGGGTAATGGAAACCTCTTTTGCCAATGCTGCCCCGGGTGCGGCTTTTATGGGATATTTCATTCGTGCCGCCAGGTCCGGGAGTTCCATGAAGGTGATTTCACAGCCCTCCGCGGTGGTGAGTTGTAGGCGAAAACCAGGTTTCAGGGATTTTTCCTTGACTTTTTCCAGGATCATTGCATAATGGGATTTTTTGAATTTCACCTGGAGAAAGGTGCCGTCAACGATCTTATGGTCCCACTTAATACTCCCGTTTTTGACTTTACCCAGTGTTGCCAACACATTTCCTTCCAGGTCTGCAAACTGGATATCAGCAGAAACTCCCTCTAAATTGAATGCTGCAACAATGGCTTTGGCATGTTCCACCATAAGGTTTAACCTGTTTTTTCCTCTGGCGGGTTCTTCAATTTTTAATAATTTCAAGCAACCTTGTGCATTGATTTGAGTCGAGAGTAAAAAAATGCCCAGGACAAAAACGATCAAAAAGATAGATTTTCTCATGTTGCTCTCCTTTTTTAATAATATTTTGTAAAAGCTTGCCAAATAAACAGAGTTCTGAAAAAACGTTTGCCACTCCATGACATTAAATATTATAATGAATTGTACTTTTTTTTTCCACTATTTAATAAATTTTTTTCTTGACAACGGGTTCAAAACCACCTACAATAACAATAAAAAAATTTAAAAATGATGAAAAGCAGCGATAAACTCAAGGACGAAAAAGATGTAGAAAAAGTCAAAGAAGAGGTAGTTAAATGATGATGAAACGAAAAATTTTGTTGTTCTCTTTTTTCCTTATTATTACCCTGTTTTTGTCAGGTCAGGACCAGGAAGATAAGCTGCTGAAACGCCTGGAGTATGAGGTCAGTGTCAATGCGCAATTGGTTCCCATATTCGCAATGGACAGCCAGGGCAACCCGGTTTACGACCTGGAAAAAGAGGAAATTGAACTCTATGCCGACGGAAAACTCGCTGAGATCATTTACTTTGCACGATACCAGGTGGAAGAGGATGAGGAGCAAATACCGGGACGAATCAATCTCATTATCCTTGATACCCTGATCAGTAACAAAAATACCATGGTGCCTGCCCAGGCCATTGTCATGGGAATTATAGATCGGGCTTCACCAGGGGATGCCTTTGTTATCCTTGAAAGTAACCAGGTTACCGGATTCCGGTATGTAATCGGACCGGAAAAAGACAAAAAAAAATTGAGTGAGGCGATTAAAAAAATTGTTAAACATTACATGCGGCGGCGGGTCTTGTTAACCATGAAACTGCCAAAGGCAGAAGATTACTCAGACCCCAAAGCATATGAATTGGCATTGCGGATGTATGGCCTTCACTACAATAAGACGCAAAGAGAAAGAGAAAAATATCAACGAGATATCTGGATTTTTTCCGATTCCTTGAAACAACTGAAATATGCCCTTAAAACTATCACCCAACCCAAAACCTTCTACTTGATTTCCGCCGGGCATATCCCCGGGGCAATGGGAAATACCGCGACCTATTACCGGTTCCTGGAAGCGGCTGCCAAAGCCATTAATTACGGCGGTTGTATGTTCTACCTGGTTAACCCCCTTAAGCAGAAATATCCCACTGGAGGTACGGGATTAAAGTTCATGGCGGATGAAGTGGGTGGAAAATTTATAACCGGTACCAGTACAGAAGATATTGTCAAAAAAGTAAAGAAAAGCACTTCTGCTTATTATGAACTGGCTTTCTACCTGGAAAAAAAACCGGACAAAAAAAACAGGATCCAATTAAAATGCCAACGAAAAGGCATTGAACTGATTACCATCAATTACAGTGAACGAAGCACCCCTTACCATGAAATGAAACCCCTGGAAAAAAAATTGTTTGCACTGAATGTGGTTAATGGCGGCAGCTGGAGCCGCATGGTGGCACGAGTGGGTAAAGTCAACTATAAAACCCTCTCCAATGACCGGGAACAATCAAAAAACCACCAATTGAAAACCATTGAAATTACTATCCCGCCAACCATTAGAAATCGTCAACTGGACTTCTTCCTGGTGAATATCGATCCAAAAACCCAAAAAGCAAATATCGGGATGACTGGTAAACGGGTGGGTAAAACAGAGACGCTTCGGTTCCAGGCCCGGGCCAATCGAAAGCAATATTTTGTCATTATTGAACCCTACCAACCTTTTTGCATTTACAACCAGGTGGATTAAAGCGGGATGCTTACCTGTTCCGATACAAAAAATGGAAGTCAAATTTGAACGAAAAAAATATAACTGTCATTTTATCAATATTTATGAAACACCGCGGATCATTATGGGTTTTACAGAAATTCATTTTTCTTTCCAGGACCTTTCTTGCCTGTTCAGCCCCTATAAATTAGTGGAATTAAGACAGGTGCACTCGGATATCCTACACTTTTCCAGTCAAATCGAGCCTGGCAGCGAAGGGGATGGTATTATCCTGGACCAGCAGGGTACGGCGGCGGTTATTAAAACCGCTGACTGCACCCCGCTTTTTTTCTGGGATAAAAACGGTTCCATTGGCGGCGTGGTCCATATCGGATGGAAAGGACTGCTGAAAGGCATTGAAAAAAAACTGCTGGAATTGCTGAAAAGACGATCTGTAAACCATGACATCCAACAACTGAATATTTACCTGGGACCTTCGATTGAAAAAAAATGCTATGAAGTGGGCCCTGATCTTTATGAAAGGTTTTCTCTCAAAACGTATCGAGATGATATTTTTTACCCCCTTTACCCCCTTTACACCGATACGGATGATGGTAAATATTTTATGGATTTGAAAAAAGGAATTCGTCTTTCATTAAAAGAGTCTGGCATTTCGGATCACCAGGTTTTGGAGTCTGGTCTTTGTACGTTCTGTGAGAAGGATCGCTTTCCTTCTCATCGACGCCACCCCGCAGCCGGGAAACGAATCTACAACTTTTTACTTTTGAAAATCCCCGGCAGGGGCGGATATTGCCACTGCACACGCAGGGAATAACCCTGGACTGACGAAGGGATCCTGCTGCTGGCGTTACCTATTATCGTATTCTTCCGGTATTATTTCCCGTCGAATTTCTTAAAGATCAACGATCCGTTGGTTCCTCCAAAGCCAAAGGAGTTGGAAAGGGCATATAAGATGTCCTTTTGTACTCCTATATTGGGGGTATAATCCAGGTCGCATTCTTCGTCCGGGTATTCATAATTGATGGTTGGCGGGATAAAGGAATGGTTAATGGCCAATATAGAGAAAATGGCTTCGCCAGCGCCAGTAGCACCCAGCATATGTCCGGTCATGGATTTTGTGGAGCTAACGGCAAGCTTATGGGCATGGTCTCCGAATACTTGCTTGATGGCCTGGGTTTCGATTTTATCGTTGAGAGGGGTTGAGGTGCCGTGGGCGTTGATATAGTCGATGTTTTCCGGTTTGATCCCGGCGTCTTTCAGTGCCATGGCCATGGTCCTGGAAGCGCCCTCAGCTTCGGGATCGGGGGCGGTCATATGAAAGGCATCACTGGTATACCCAAAACCCACGATTTCCGCGTAAATTCGTGCGCCTCGTTTAATAGCATGGGCCAGGTCCTCTATCACCAGTACGGATGCGCCTTCCGCAGCGATAAACCCATCCCTGTCTTTATCAAAAGGACGGCTGGCTTTTTCCGGTTCGTCATTTCGGGATGACAATGCTTTCATTACGGAAAAGCCGGCAATGCCCAGTTCAGTAATCGGGTATTCGGACCCGCCTACTACCATAATATCCGCATCCCCTCTCTGGATAATTTGATACGAACAGCCCAGGGAATGGGTGCTGGCAGCACAAGCGGTGACGCAAGCAAAGTTCGGACCCTTAAGTCGGTACCTGATAGATATATGCCCGGAGGCCAGGTTAGCCAGGGAAGCAGGTAAGAAAAAGGGTGAGACCCGGTCAGGTCCCCTCTCCAATAACCTTACCTTATTGGCTTCAATCGTGGATATACCACCAATACCGGAAGCAATATATACACCAGCCCTCTCCTGGTCGATTTTGTCCAGGGCCAACCCCGAATCCTTGATGGCTTCATCCGCAGCAACCAGGGCCAATTGAATGTAGGGGTCGAACTTTTTGAGTTCCTTCCGGTCAAAATACCTTAAAGGGTCATAATCCTTTATCTCACCGGCTATCTGGCAATAATAGCCGGTAGGATCGAAACGGGTTATTTTAGAAATCCCGCTTTTGCCATTTTTGATACTGGCCCAGGATTCCGATATGGTTAGACCCACAGGGGAAATCATCCCCATGCCGGTAACAACGACCCGTCTTAAATTGATTGTTTTTGTTGTGAAATCCATCACTAACTTCAACTTTTAAATGACAAGTCACAATCTGTAAGATGTAACATGCGACATGTAAGCTGTAAACTGCAAATTACAAATTACAGTTTACTCTGGCATTTTGCTCATGATGTAATCTATGGCAGCGCCAACAGTGATCAATTGTTCTGCTTCTTCTTCCGGGATTTTCATCTCAAAATCATCTTCCAGTGCCATAATTAATTCCACCTGGTCCAGTGAATCCGCCCCCAGGTCTTCTACGAATTTTGCATCTGTAGTGACTTGATCTTCACCAACGTTTAATTTCTCTGCCACAACAGTTTTTACTTTTGCCAAAATTTCTTCTCGTGTCATTGTCTTCTCCTTTTTTCTCCTATTTTTTTATATCAAAAGTCCACCGGAAACGTTGGTCACGGTTCCGGTTATATATGAAGCTGAAGGTGATATAAGAAAGTACACCACTTCAGCAATATCTTCGGGGGTTCCCGGTCGGTTCAGCGGTATATTGGAGATATACTCTTCCTTTACTTTATCGGGTAGTTGTTCGGTCATTTCCGTGAGGACGAATCCCGGGGCAATGGCATTGATGGTAATATTGCGTTTTCCCAATTCCCTGGCCATGGATTTGGTCAATGCAATGATCCCGGCCTTGGAGGCGACATAATTAGCCTGTCCGGGAGTTCCCAGGATACCGCTGACAGATGCGATGTTGACAATGCGACCAAACCGTTTTTTCATCATCTCTTTTGCTGCGGCTTGTGAACAAAGAAACGTGCCTTTGAGGTTGACATCGATGACCAGGTCCCATTCCTCTTCTTTCATGCGAACGGATAAGTTATCCCGTGTAACCCCGGCATTATTGATCAAAAAATCCACTGATCCCCATTGATTGACAGTGGTTTTGATGAGGTGTTCGGCATCTTCAGGCCGGGATACATTGGTTTTTACTGCCATGGATTTGACGCCCAGGCTTTCCAGTTGCGCAGCCACTTTCTCTGCTTCTTCCATCAATATATCTGATACCACGACATTAAGACCGGAGGCTGCCAATTTGAGGGCAATGGCTTTCCCGATACCCCTGGCTGCACCGGTTACGATTGCGTTAGTATAGCCTTCCTCTTCATACATATTTTAGCTCCTTTAAATTAAATCTTTTTTGCATATGTTCGATTTCTTTGGAAATTTTCCCCAGGACATTTTTTTTAACAAAGGTCTTCCCCATTTGGATGGCACTGTTGATGGCTTTTTCATTGGAGCCCCCGTGACCGATGATAACAATCCCATTGACTCCCAGCAGTAGTGCGCCGCCATATTCGGCGTAATCCATTTTTCTTTGGATTCGGCGTAAAGAACGTTTTAAGAAGAAAAATCCCACTTTTGCCAGTAAACTGGACATAATTTCCCGCCGCAGCATAGACTGCATCACATCCACCACGCCTTCGGCCACCTTCAGGGTGATATTACCGGTAAAACCATCGGTAACAATTAAATCCGCTCCTCCCATGTAGACGTCTCGGCCTTCAACATTCCCGGCAAAATTGATATCCAGGGATTTTAAAAGGTTGTAGGTGGTTTTGGTCAGTTCATTTCCCTTTGCTTCTTCTTCACCAATACTCATTAAGCCAATGCGGGGATTTTTTATTCCTGCGACATTTTCCAGGTAGACTTTACCCATTAATGCGAATTGGACGAGGTTGATGGGTTTGGAATCCACATTAGCACCGACATCCACCAGGAGAGAGTGACCGTTAAGGGTGGGTATCATCAATGCCAGGGCAGGGCGTTCGACCTGTTTGAGGGTGCCCAATACGGTTTTGGCCATAGCCATCACCGCCCCGGTATTCCCGGCGGAAATCATGGCCTGGGCTTTCCGGGACTTCACCAGGTCCAGTGCTTTTTTTATGGAGGTCCGTTCCCTTTTCCTCCAGTAGGAAAAGAAATGCTCTCTCATTAATACATGGTCACGGGCATTAATGATTTCAAGATTCCCGGGCATGTCAAGCCGTTGTTTTCTAAATTCTCGTTTAATATCTCTTGCTTTTCCCACCAATGCAATCGTGGTATCTTTATTTTCTTTCAGGTAGTGGGCCACACCGCGAATGACCACGCCCGGGGCTGAATCGCCGCCCATGGCATCAACAGCAATTGTCATGTTCTTCACTGCGTTTGATCTTTCAACCATTGGCTACCTGACCATTGATGTCTTTCTTCTTCACCACCTGTTTGTATGTCATAGATAATACGATATGCTTCCTTTTGTCGTGGGTATTTCAATTCCTACTTCTTATTCTCTACTTCTCTTCGCCTTTAATTACCTGTCGTGTGCCATAATAACCGCAGTTCTTACATGCCCGATGCGGGAGTTTTGGTTCGTTGCACTGGGGGCATACGGATAAGGTAGCCACTTTCAATGCGTGATGCGATCGTCTTTTATGGGTTCGCTGATGAGAATGTCGTCGTTTGGGCAGCGCCATGTTTCACCTCTTTAGTTTGTTAAATAGTAAACTCATTTCGGTTAACGGATGTTCACATTGGCATTTCTCATAGTTCAGATTAACCCCGCAATTGGGGCATATGCCTTTACAATCAGGACTGCACGTCGGATTAAAAGGGATAAACAAATTCACCTGTTCCATTAAAATTTTTTCCAGGTCAATTTCTTCGCCGTCAAAAAAAATATATTCCATTTCATCGGAAGTTAATGCCGTATCCGTGGCCTTGACCAGGTAAACCGGGAATAAAATGATATCAAATTTCGAATTAACTCTCAACTCGAAATTTTCCAGGCAACTGACACAGCGAAGCGACAGCATGGTTCGAATTTGCCCCCTGGCCCTGATTTTCTCTTTTTCACGGGTAAGATAAACAGTGTAATCCACGTCATCGAGGAAGAAACTTTCCTCTTCAATTAACAGGTGGTCGTCTAATTCCACCCTGTCTTCCAGCAGGAGCCCTTTACCGCCGATTTTGTTTATATCTATGTACATTCTAAAATCCTTTGCTTTTTTTATATAAGATTAGCTTTTTAACATATTTCACATATAAAGTCAAGATGTGAATCAACCTAAATCCACCGCCTCATTTTTTAATCCCCTTCGCCTCTCCATCCCAATCCATATTAGTCACAATACCAAATAGGGACTTTCTTGCATTTCATGCTCAAGTCTTTTATAATTATTCCGAAATAAAGATTTAATGGTGATTGAAGATGAAAACCATAAAATTTTTTTTGATGGTTGTTTTATTTTTAAGTTTTACGATGTATGCCCAGGAGACCGAGAAAACCAGTGAAACCAACGCAACGAATAAACTTGCGCACCTTGACATAACGGTTGGCAGTATCCTTTTTCCCAGGCCCTTTATACATGCTAGAAAAGACTATGACCAGGGGGTTTACTATGTTACGCTGACAGCAAAAGAAGGGATTCCTTATTTTAACGTTCACACGCAAGCACAAGAACTGCTCTTCGATGAAATGGCTGTAGTGAAGCCCAATAAAAGAACGTACAAAAGTTCCAAGTACCGGGTGAGAAAAAGATTCTTAAACCAGTATGAATACTTCAACCTCAAGGTGATTACATCGAGCCATCAGATCATGGCATTTTTCAAGGTGAAAAAATAGACCTTTAGCCCCGGCCATTGGTTTCGGTATGAGTGGTATGAGTGGTAGTTTCTTCTTCCTCTTCATCGTCTTCTTTGCCGTAGTAATCGGTAATAAGGGCGTGATCTTCTTCTCTGCATTCTTCCAGGGGTTCTGTTCCGGCGATAAAGGCTCCTTTAAATCGATGGAGGCAGTCGGGTGAAAGGAGTTTCCCGGTGTATTTATCAACCCAGCACCAGACAACGCCTGGGGGTTTTCGATAGGTTTGGGGCTCGGTATACTTTTCCAGGTATTTTTCCATAAAACTGACGAAAATGGGTGCTGCGGCTCTTGATCCGGTTTCTTGCTCCCCAAGTTTCCTGGGTTCATGAAAGCCTACCCATACGCCGACAGTGATAGAGGGTGAAAAACCAATGAACCAGGCATTGGTATATTCGTTGGTGGTCCCGGTTTTACCACCGATAGGTGCTGGCAGGCGCCGGGCTCTCCAGCCGGTCCCGGATTGGACTACCCCTCGCAATAAATAATTCATCACAAATGCTGTCTCTTTATTAATCACCTGTTTTCGGTCCGGGTGATTTTCTTTCAGGACATGGCCGTTGTGATCCACAATTTTTTCTGCCAGGAAGGGTTTGACCCGGATACCGAGATTGGCAAACACCGAATAAGCGGCCACCATTTCACTGAGTTTTACTTCAAAAGCACCCAGGGAAATAGACATATAAGGTTTTAAATCTGAAGTGATACCGAATTTTCGTGCATAGTCAAGGATTTTTTTAGGGGTGATATGTTCGGCGATCCTGGCGGTACACACATTGCGTGATAATTCAAATGCCCGCCTTAGGGTTAGTGGCCCCTTGAAATCTTTTGCTCCTTCATGATTCCGGGGTTCCCACAATTCCCCGGTCCATTCGTCAAAATGGGCATAGTATTCATCTTCTACGATAGTTGATGGTGTATAGCCGTTTTCCAGGGCTGCCGTGTATACAATGGGTTTTATAGTGGAACCGGTTTGCCTGAGGGCCTGCATGGCATTATTCCATTTGCTTTTATCAAAAGAATACCCCCCTACCATGGCTTTAATTTTACCGGTTTTATTCTCCACTACCAGGATAGCCCCCTCCACCTCAGGTTCCTGTTCCAGGTCCAGTTTTAAACGGTATTTTTTATCATTTAAATTGATGACCCCGGGGGCCTGCTTATCTTTATTAGCCTGTTCGGTCATAGTTATAGTTGTATTTTCATCCTGGTCTTGATCCTGGAGATATTTTTGCAGTGGTTCGGGAATTTCTTGTATCTTGAATAACGCCACATCCCCTTTTCTTAAAATTTCAGGTAATCGTCTTTTTGTCCACCTGGCATCTTCGGCATCCAATTTACCTCTGAACCGGTCGATTCTTACTAAGGCGTATTGATTGGTCACTTTCAGCACAATTCCTTCTAAAATTTTCTCTCCTTCAATTTTCAAATGTTTCCAGGTGGGCAATTGGATATCGTCTGTTTTAAGATTGGTTTTATTTTCATTGTTGTTGGTGGTTAGAAGATTAAGTAGTCCTGGTTTGGTGCGCCAACCGATGCGTTTATCCAGTTGTCGTAATCCTTCTCTTAAAGCAACTTCCGCCCATTTCTGCATCTCGCTGTTCAGGGTGGTATACACTCTTAATCCCCCGGTATATAATTGTTGATCGCCGAATTCCGATTCAAGATTTTTTCGAACTTCTTCAACAAAATAATTGCCGATTTCTTCTTTTTCCGTATCATAAGGTTTTTTGGGCAGGGGCACATTAATGGCCTCTTTATACTCTTCTCCAGTGATAAATTTCATTTCCAGCATACGTTTCAGGATATAGTTTCGTTTTTCCAGGCAATTTCCCGGGTTTTTAAACACATGGTATCTGCCGTTGGGACTGGGCATGATAGTGGGAATAAGGACTGCCTCTGCCAGGTTAATATCCTTGACCGATTTCCCAAAATAGTACCTGGATGCCTCTTCTACACCGTACACACTGGCGCCCAGGTAAATCTTATTACAATAGAACGTCAATATCTGATCTTTTGAATATTTTTTTTCAATTTGGATGGCCATTAAAATTTCCTTTAATTTCCTGGATACTTTTTTGGAAAATGTAGTTCCCCGGTCCAGGAAGAGGTTTAGGGCCAGTTGTTGGGTAATGGAGCTTCCCCCTCCCAGCTCTTTGCCGATAATGACCCCTAAAACAGCCCGCAGTGTGCCTTTGAAATTGATCCCCCAATGAGAATAGAACTGGTTATCTTCGGAAGCGATCAGGGCTTTTACCAGGATATCAGGGATATCTGAGCGGCGGACAATGGTGCGTTTCTCAATAGCAAATTCTTTGATAGGGGTTCCCTGGTCGTCGTGGATGATGGTCATTACTTTGGGTTGGATATCTTCCAGCCGTTCGATCTCGGGAAAAAAGCCTTTTTGGTACACCAGGAGAATACCGGTCAAAATTCCCACCAGGATAGTGATCAAAGTACCCAGTAGGAAAGGAACGGCTTTACTGTGTTTTAAAAAAAAATCTTTAATCGTTTCTTTTCTAAAGTTCATGTAGCCACCCACATAATTTACATAATGGAGAAAGTATACCACAAAAATAAAATTGATGAAAGTAATCTGAAAAAAATATGTCAAAAGGAAGCAACTTCTTTCTAAAGAACTGTTTTAGAGTGAGTAAAAACTTGCAATAAAGTTGGGTCCGTTTTATAATTAATAACGAAAATGAACAAAACAATAAACTTTAAAGAGATAGAAGATAAAATCAAATGCAGCAAGCCTCTCCTAAAGGAAAAGTTCAAAGTGAAAGATATCGGGATCTTTGGTTCCTATATTAGGGGAGAGCAAACAGAGAATAGTGACCTGGATGTATTGGTGGAATTTGCAGAATGGGTTGGATTTTTCAAATTCCTTGAATTGGAAGAGTATCTTGAGGAACTGCTGAATTTAAAGGTAGACCTTGTATCGCGGAAAGCCCTAAAGCCCAAGATTGGACAAAATATTTTAAGAGAAGTGGTTATGATATGACCAGGGACTACCTGGAAAAAGAGGGATGAGCATCTCAACTGAGCCATTGATTTACTGACTCACTTATACTCCCGGGCGTGTTCTTTGCACAACCAAAGGATATGTCCTTCAGGTGTCACCACACGTTCCAGGCCACCCCAATGGTGATTCTTATCCACGATATCTAACATATTGCGAATAGCACGAAGTTCTGCACCCTCTGCTATACTAATTTCTCCTCCATAAATTCCTTCTATTTCGATGAAAGGGTAATGGTCTCGCTTTGCTTGAATTTCAGGTAATTTGTCAATATAGTCCTTAAGCATTCCCCAATCAGATGCGGTTTCTTTCATTACATTTTCATCTAGAATTTTACTTAATGCAGGTTGAAATATTGGTGCAATCCATTTCAGTATTTTTAGCATTTTGTTGTTTTTTTTACAAATTTTACTTGAATCTTTAGAAAAGTTTCTGTAAAATAACCAGTATGTCGAACAAAATTAGACATCCTGGTCAAAACATGCAATACCTGGCTTGGCGACTACCCAAATATCCAATCGATTACTCCTATTTAATGAACCTCTTAAAAGGCTACAATTCCCCCAGGGATAAGATCAGCCGGATGATAAAAAAAAAAGAAATTATCCAGGTTAAAAAAGGTCTCTATGTTCAGTCACCGGAATTTGGTAACCCCATCAATCTTAAAATCCTGGCAAACCTGGTTTACGGGCCATCTTATATTTCCCTGGAATATGCCCTTTCCTATTGGGGACTGATTCCTGAAAAGGTAGAGGAGATTACCAGTATGACCAACAAACGCAATAAAGTTTTTGAAACCCCAGTGGGAACTTTCTCTTATAAATACTTGAATAACTCTAAATTCTCAGTAGGCATTGAGAGAATTTCCGAAGAAACCGTGGCTTTTCTCATCGCTTCAAAAGAAAAAGCCATCTGCGACCGGTTGGCATTGGTGAAAGACCTTAATGTCTCCGAAGTAACAGAATTCTTCGAGTATGATTTGCGATTAGATATGGATGAACTGCCTGATTTCGATATCAATTTGGTGCAGGAAATTGCCAGGGTGTACAAAAAGAAATCCGTTACTGCTTTTTTTAAATGGTTAAGCCAGGATCGATAAGGTAGCTGATGAACAAAGCGATTGTCAATCTTCTCGAGTCTTATGATCTAAAGACCCAGGATGATTACGAAATTGCTCTTAAAGAAATTGTGCAGCATCTGGCTCTCCTAGGTTTGTGGCGCTCAAAGTTCTATGAACACGCTTCACTTTACGGGGGATGCCGCATTCGTGCCTGTCCCCCTCACCAATCCACCACACGCATCACCAGCGGAAATCGCCGATAATGCCAAAGGGAGCCCAGTAAAAGGGGTGCCTTTTGCCATATTTCTCCATCATTTCTTCCCGAGGCCGGTGCAGCGTCCCTGCTCTTTAATTGCCGGTAAATACTCACCACCAATGGCCAGATATCTTTGTCGTTTAGGAGAAAAGGCAACCGCCAAAAAGAAAAATTTCCTTTTATCTTGAAAAAAAGTCAATTTTGTTCTATATTTACAGCTAAAGGATGGTTCATATGCGTATGAAAAATAATATTAATAACCGACAGACCACCGAAAAGGACGAGTGGCTTAAACCCGGCAAGCTGGCCTTGCCGCTGAGGAAGACATGTTGACGATAAACTAAAGGAGGTTGATATGACAGAGTTTAAATGCGATACAAGAAGTCATGTAAACTTTTTATACGGAAAGAAACAGTCTGTGTTTACTGTTTTATACAGACTGTATAATTATTGTTAGGCGTGCCAAAGGATAGCTAACATGGAGTAGGATAAGAGGAGATATGAATGGCTATACCAGGGTTATTTGTTGAGTATCTGATAAATGGAGCACTTGCGTTGATATGGATTTACCCATTGTGGATTCACCCTAATCTAAAAAAGGTGAATTTGGATACAATACCAACCATATCATTGCCATTAATTGTTCTCGGTCTATATTTTATAGGAATGATAATTGATTTCTGTGCATTCATGGTCTTGAGACCAATAAAATATAAAATTAGAGGGAGAATTGAAAGGAGGTACAAAATCAGCAAGGAGAGAATACCGGGTAAAACGGCAGACCGAAATGCTAGATTTTGGCTCTACACGCCAGAACTGGCAAAGGAAGTAGCGATGCGAAGCAGCCGTGACAGGATTGCCAGAGGTGTAATTATAAATCTAATACCTGCAACGATTTTTACACTCCCAGTATGGATGGGAGTTATTTTGTTTATGCTGTCTGTAATGATGTGGATATTTTTTGAATCATCAAGTTATGCATTTGAACTCAAGGCTGAACAAGCACTGAACGAAAAAAATCAGCAGGAGCTGGTTAAAATGCGCGCCTAGCCCTCATGCCACTGGGGCCGCTTCTTCGTAGTCCTGATCTCCACAAACCTGGTCACTCGCAAAGGATTTGTTAATGCATTCGTGTATGTCCCCTTAAATAAAAAACAAAGTTTCAGAAGGTATTAATAAAAAGCTGCTTAATTTGTATTCTTTTATGATTTGGGTAACTTTAAAAATTAAATAGGCTGTGATAAAGGCTTCTATAGGAAAAATCGCATGTTTTATCAAACCCAGGAATTGCTGGTGCTGGCGGGGAAGAATTGAAGCGGCAGCAATAAGAGTAAGCATAAAAATAGGAATTAACAACCAGGCAGCTCACGCCCAATACTGCAAAACTAAAGACAATGAAGATAAGGATTAGGTATTTGTTTTCCTGTATCATATTAATTTTCAAACTTCAAAATTTTTTTATTCAGCAGCAGTTTCTTTTCGAAACGTTTCTTTCTCATGTAACCTTCTATTTTACTATATATTAGAATTTATTTCGTTCGATTGATTTTATGTCTTTTGCTGCCATTTTTTTATCTCAACAATTAAGTTTCTGTTCGCTGTTTCGAATCAAAAACCTATGAAAGAGAATATCATAAAATAGAAAAGATTTCAAGCCTATAGGTTCACCTAAATCCACCGTCAACTTTTGCCTCCGGCGGGTCCGCGACGCGGGCACCCTCTTAGGGGGGCGCTTTTTGTCAATATCCTGTAAAAGAACACAAAAAAAACAAGCTTTTTCTTTATACTTTTCGTCATTTAAGCCTGAAGGCTTCCAACCCGGCTCAACTACGGATTTCTCCCATATTGATGTCATCCGGGATTTCTATGCATTTACTGACGAAACGGTTCATCAAAAGAAGCCTTCAAGATGGCCCGCAGGGCCTTCTTAGGCTCCCCGCAAAAACTTTTTATTAAGTCGAAGGCTTTCCAACCCAATAATAACCTGCTATAATTAATACCTAAGGAGATAAAATGAAATACTTAAGAACGCTTTTTTTCTTGTTATTATTGGTAACCCCTAACTTTATTTTCGCCGACCTCCAATACGGCGCCCTCGATCCCCCCTATTGGAACGGCCTGGTAATTGTAAAAGATGATACCCACTTTGCTTTCCGATTCGTCATCCATAAAGACAACGACAAAATAGACGGCTACGATACCTTTTATATCGTGGAACGCGTCGGCCCCTTCTCCCCGGACGGAAGATACGCAGAAATAAGCTTCAACCCATCTTTGCCCCTCCACAAAGGCCATGAAACACCTATCCTTGAAAAAAAAGCCGATCCTTCGGAACTGGTTCGCATGCGCTATTCCAAATTCCAACAGGGAATCATCGGAAGCGTGGAGTTCCCGGAAAATACCAGGATAGAAGCCCTGTTCTATGACCCCTGGGAACCTATAGTCAATTATGAAGAAACAGAAGGTTCCATCGTTGGTGAAAGTAAAGACCTTAAATTCTACTTTATACTTACAGATTCCTTTTTTAAAAAAATTGAAAAAAAAGACAACACCCTCAGCGGAATGATTGAAACAGGAACTCGATTTTTTTATTTTTATGCCGGGTTCAATAATTCCAAACAAAGAGGTCAAAAGATTGAAAGAATTCTTAATGCTGCATCAAAGGTATACCAAAACGCTCGCCCCAGGATAATCGGTGAGTGGGAGGGACTGGTGGCTTCTATTTCTAACAACCTGGCATGGATGAGACTTTACCAGCCGGATAAAAAACGGATTTACCTCCCGGCAGGTCGGCGGTGGATATTTCCCAAACCCGACGGTTCCCCGGATGTGTGGACCATTTTTGAATGGGATGCGTTTTTTAATGCACTGGAAGCAGTGGTGGAAGACTCCTGGTTGGCTAAAACCGAGATCGAAGCAGTCCTGGATTGTCAATATCCAACAGGCAATATCCCCAACTGGCGCTCTGCTAACAGCGGCGCACCAGACCGGTCCCAACCGCCAGTGGGCTCCTTTGCCGTACTGAAAACCTATTACAAAACCAATGATATTTCCATACTATCCGACTCTTATGACCGACTTAAAAAATGGCATGAATACTGGAAAGCACTGGGTATCAATGGAAACCCCAGGCGAGACGGTAATGAAGACGGTTTACTGGAATGGGGCAGTGATACGGATAAACTGTTTAAAGGTATGCCTGAATGGGAAAAAGGCGCTTCTGGCAGACAACGGGCCGCATGGGAATCCGGGGAAGACGATCTGCCCAACTATGACAATGTGCCTTTTGATGAGAAAAAAAATACCTTGATGATGAATTGCATTGACCTTTCTTCCCTTTACGCCCTGGATTCGGAAATGATGATGGAGATCGCCTCCATCCTGGGGAAAAAACAAGATGCTGAGAAATTTAAAATAGAGTATGAGGCAATTAAGAAAAAAATTAACCAGGTATTGTGGGATAAGGATTTCTATTTTGACCGGTTTTGGGACGGGAAGTTTTCCACTCACAAAGCTGCTTCCAATTTTTATCCGATGTTGGCAGGTGCTGCGGGTAAAGACAGGGTGGAGAAAATGGTGCGGCATTTGCTGAATGAAAAAGAGTTTTGGGGTGATTACGTGATTCCCACGATTTCCAGGGACAACCCGGCGTTTAAGGATCAACAGTATTGGCGGGGAACCATCTGGCCGCCTACCAATTACCTGGTCTATCAAGGCTTAAAACGATACAAACTGGATAAGATTGCTTCTGAATTTGCTGTCAAGAGTGCGTCTTTGTTTCTCAAGAGCTGGCAAACCTATGGGCTGTGCCGTGAAAATTACAATTCTGTGACGGGTGAAGGCGGTGGTCAGAGATACCAGAGTTGGGGGCCGTTGTTTGCTTTGATTCTCCTGGAAGATTTTATTGATGTCACACCTTTTGAAGGTTTCAGGCTGGGGAATCTTTCAGCTTCCGATCAAAATAGCATCCGGAATATTAGACTCCGGGGGGATTTTTATACGCTTGAGGTGGATGACCAGGGGCTTTTGCTAATAAAAAACAAACGAGAGTTGTTAAAGTACAAAGGCAAAGCAGTGCTGCGTCATCTTGAGGTTTCCAGGGATACATTGGCATTTGAAGCTCATGTAATCGGTGAAGCAGTAGATTTTTACCCGTTGATTTTCCAGGGAAAGTCGTTTGATGTGGAATCAGAAGAAGAGAAAGTGGTTAAAATGAAGGATTTCATCCGGGTGCCCCGGGGAATCACAAAGATTGTGTTAAAGAGCCATCAATAAGAAGTTTTGTGGGGGTCCGTTATAACGGAGGCGGTTTTTCAAAAGAGCCCCCTGGTCGCCGAAGGCAAAGAAATGGGAGCTAAGAAATGAAAAAAATCATTGCAATTTTAATATTGGTTACTTTTTTAGGGTTGTTGGTATTGGCTAAAGGGGTAAAGAATTATTCCAATTCGTTTTTTGGGGTTTATGGTAAAAAGGCATCGGTTATGGGGAAAGTGGATGGTTCGGCGTTTGAGATCTGGATTTACCCGTACAAGGTGCTGCATGACCTGGAATTTCAAGTGTTGGTGGATGAGGCGGAAGAGGATCCTTATGCACGGCTGGGCAGTTTTCATTTTTCTCATATTTGTTTTCAGCGGGAGTTTATTGGTGAGAAGTGGACCATATCCGAACGGCTTTATCCTGCTTACAAAGAACCTGTGGTATTTTTGGTGTATCGTGTTCATGCCTTGAGGGATATTACATTGGAATTTTTCTTTAAACCGGATTTGTCGCCCATGTGGCCGGCGTCTATTGGTGGTAAATACAGTTACTTTGATAAACAAGGGAATTTTTTCCTGTTTTCGGAGTCTACGTCTAAGAACTTTGCTTTTTTTGGTGGGGTTCCTGGTAAAAAAGTAGGAAATTTGCCGGCGCATAAATTGCCGGGTGGGAGGTTGAGGTATCGGATCCCGTTAAAAAAAGGATTTCATGAAATTCCTTTAGCTGCGGTTGCTGCATATGGGAAGTACAAAGAAATCAAAGAGACCTTTCATGAAATGAAGAAAAAGTATAGTTATTTTTTGAAAGAGAGAGAGGAGATTTTCAGCGTTTTTTTAAAGAATCATTTGGCGATAGATACACCGGATGTGTTGATTAATGAAGCAGTCAAATGGGCTGTATTGAATGTTCATACGGCGTTTGTGGATAACCCGGATTTAGGGGAGGGTTTGATTGCCGGTTACGGGCTTTCGGGTGAAAGGGAGCGGCCCGGGTTTGGTTGGTATTTTGGTGGTGATGGGTTGATCAATTCTTTTGCTGTCCTCAATTATGGTGATTTTGCCGGGGCCAGGAAAGAGATTGAATTTTTACTGGAATACCAGCGAGACGACGGAAAAATCATGCATGAGCTTTCCCAGGGAGCGAAGTTTATTGATTGGTTTGGAGACTATGGCTTCCCGTTTTTTCACGGGGACACCACGCTTTATTTTGCTTCGTTTTTGGATTTCTATTTAAAACGAACCGGGGATACTAATTTTTTTGCTAAAAATCACAAAAAAATTGACAAAATTTTTTCATGGATGGTCCATTGTGATGGGGATAAAGACGGGATTGTCGAGACCAGGTTGGCTGGGGTTGGGGCTTCGGAAACCGGCCCTTTGCGGCAGAAAATGAAAACCGATATTTACCTGGCAGCGTTATCGGTCAAATCCTGGGAAGCTATGGGGAACGTTTACACGCTTTTAAAAGACAGCAAAAAGGTAAACATTGCTGAGGAACGGCTGCAGCGTTCCCAAAAGACACTGGAAAAATTCTTCTGGGACAAAGATATACAGTATTATGCTTATGCGGTTAAAGAGGATGGTTCACCGGTAAAAGAGACCACGATTTGGCCGGCCATTGCCATGCGGTTTAAGGTTTTGGCAGAGGAGAAAGGGAGATTGGCCCGGCGGAAGATTGCATCACCGGAGCTTTCAGCGGATTGGGGCACGCGGTTTTTAAGCTCCAAATCAGGGTATTATGATCCCTCCAGTTACAACAACGGAGCGGTTTGGCCGTTTTTGACCGGGTTTTCATCGCTGGCCCTTTACAATTACGGGAATCCATATCATGGTTTTTCTTTGCTCCAGGCCAATTTGAACATCATCATGGATTATGATTACGGGGCGCCTGCGGAGTTATTGTCCGGTGATATTTACCGGCCGTTGGACCAGAGTGTGCCTAACCAGGTTTGGTCTTCAGGTAACACCATATCGGCATTTGTAGAAGGCCTGTTGGGCTTTGAAGCTGATGCGTTAAAAAAGAAGATCCGGTTCAAGCCTGCCGTACCATTGATATGGCCTTTTCTAAAGGTAAGCAACCTGAAAGTGGGCCAGGGAAATATTGGCTTTAATTTTAAAAAAGAAAAAAATCGGCTGGAATATGTTTTTGATATGATCAACCTGGAGGGGTATACTTTAACCGTGGACCCGGGTATTCCTGCGCTGCAAAAAACCATGACTGTAGATGGAGAGCGGGTTTCCTCCCCGGCTTCCTTTAATATCGCTAAAGATGTTGAACAGTTGGTTATTGTTGTTGATATTTCCGGGTATGTATATCCCTATGTGGAGAAAGAACTGGAATACGGTCATTTTTCAAAAGAGCCGATCATTGAGAATTTCCAATTGCAGGGAGACGGCTTTACCATTGACCTGTGGGGAAAAGGGAATACCATGATTCATTTTTACAATGATCGCAAGATTGAATGTCCAGGAGGAAAGATTCAGCGGCGTGGAGGTATCACCACCCTGGTTATTGAATTTAATAATCGGTGGGAACGTAAAACCATCACTGGCAAAATCAAATAATTGTGGCAGAGGAATTTTTGCCGGAGGGTTGAGCCGTTGAAAAATCTATTTTTTGCTTGATTTTTTATTTTTTTTGTATTATATTAAAATACGAAATTACCGGAGGTAATTGAGAGTTATGGGCAGCAAGATATTTTTTAATAAAAGGGAGCCATTTTTTGAAGGCTTTCTGAGTACCTTTGATTTATTTGGTTCCTATACATTTACGAAAGAGGATTTTGACAAATTAATATTACAAAAGTCAGAGATTGACGTTAAAGAAAATGATCTTGAAGCGGTTGCCTGTGATTTTTGGAATGCATTTGATCAATAAAAAGAAGCGAGATTTTGGTGCAAGGCAAAGTTTTTTTTTCTACGAAGATAATTGGAATTTATATGTTTGTCTTTTGTATTTTATAACTTCTCGATTTCTTCTCTGGAAAGGTTGGTATACCTGGATATTTTTTCTATTGGCTCACCTTCATTTTTCATGGTTTTGGCCATTTCCCTGGCCTTTTTATCATAACCCACTTTTTTTCCCTTTTCATAACCCACTTTTTCTCCCTCTTCAAACGAGGTATCGATTACCCCTTTCAAATCACGGTAGTGCTTTAAACTCTCCTCGTATTCCGCCCGTTCTCTTTCATCGAAATTGGCTATCTCAGCAATCTCGAAACCTTTGAGAAATACCTCTTCTTTAAGAATCCCCGGGATGGTTTCAAAACTTTCCAGGTGTTTTAAAAAATACAACCACTTGTCAAAATGGGTTTCCAGTTCTTCTTCTTTTTTGGTGAAACGCGGCATCTCGATAAATATATAGGTAAGTTTATCATAAAAGGTCTGGCAATATTGATCTTTCAACTGCACCTGGGAGAGGTGGTTTTTTTGTTTTCGGTCATCGTCAAACTCAAAATCCAGCAGGGCCACACAATAGACCGGGTTTAATTTGAAATCCCAATCCCCTTTTTCTGCCTGTTCCTTGATGGGAAAGGTGGTATAAAACACGGCTCGATCTTTAAAGAATTTGATTTTGGCTTTTTGCATCTCCACGATAAATTGGTCACCTTTATCGTTTTCGCAGTGGATATCGAAAATGGCTTTTCGTTCACTGGAA
>CP070627.1:135103-157629 GCA_020355945.1 Candidatus Aminicenantota bacterium
AGCCAGGCCGCCAATGGTGAGATGTTTTTTCAATTCATTCGATTTTTCAGCCCCCCCACTGCTTTTGGGTGGTCCTACTTTTTTTAAAATCTTTTGAATGTCTTCAACATCGTATCCCATATCCAGGAGTTTTCTTATATTATTCACTCGCGCAACCGTCTGTGGGGTATAAAAGGGAAGATTATCCTCGGTAAATCTTGCAGGTTTGACGATTTTAGCGGTTTCCCATTCTTTGAGAACCTTTTCGGAAATTTTTGCCTTTTCAATGAACTCTTTACGAATCAAAAAATTTTTCGTCATACTGTCTCTTTACGTATATGTTTTGTTAAATCATACGTTAACGTATAGATATAATTATAAAGGATTTTTTTAGAATGTCAATAGTTTTTTTAAATTTTTTTTAAAAAAAAACTTGCCGCATGAGGTGCCGGTGGGAAACGATATCAAAGAAGCCATCTTTAATAGGTCCCCCATGCCATCATGTCATGGCACCCTGGATAATTTTCGCCCAGGTACTTGATTTTCTTTTCAATTTGTGGTAGCCTTTTTCATCCGGTTAAACCGGTAGTGTAGTAGTAGTGTAGTAAATAAGTACGGAGGTATTTGAGTTGGCAGAGCATGAAGGGTCAAATGAAATGAATAGACCTTCAAAGGCGGGAGCTTATTCAATGCAGGAAATGTTGATGCAACAGACGCAGCGTTTATTTGAATATCCCCGATCCTTATGGATTATCATCTTTGATAAAGTATTAACGACAAGCTAAAGGGAGACATATTATGTTAGAAAACGACAAATTTAAAAAAATAATGAAGGAATGGTCGGAAGATTTTGATCCAAACAAAATTATCAGGATAAACAAAAAATATGTTCACAAAACAAATGAACAGAATGTTTTTGTGTCACGTATTAAGCGTGTAAGTGAAGATGATAAAGACAACTTTATTATCCAGGTGGCAATCGATACAACACATCCCTATTTTTTTGAACACTTTTATGATCACGTTCCGGGAATGCTGCTTCTTGAAAGTGGCAGGCAAACAGCCACTGCAATTGCGCATCTTTTTTATGACATTAATTATGATACGGTCTTTATTCTAAGTGAAATGTATGCGCGCTTCTATAAATACGTCGAGGTTTCAAAACCACTATTTATCAATGGCATTGTTAAAGAAAAAAAATATCGAAGCGGCGTATTATTTCAAATGAAACAAGATGGAGTTTTCATTCAAGATGATAATGAAGTCGGGTTCATGGGCGGCAGTTGGAAAATGCTTAATAAAAGAATTGTCCACCGAATGAGGAAATCTTCCAAATTACTTAACCAGGATAAATAAGTATCGTGAGAATTTGTCAATATATTTATTGCAAAAATATGTTTGGGGAGGATGGTTCTTTTTGTCCTATATGTGGTTACCCGGTTGATACCACCAGGGTGGATGATTTTGATTTTATTTGCAGTCTAATTCCCCAACTGCCGATCGTTGATATCATTGATATGCACCAGATTATACCCAATAAAGAAAATATGCTTGATTTCCAGCTTAAAATGATGGAACAATTAAAGATAAGTAAAGTACTTGTCCAGTCTGTTCCAACTCAAGTAAAATCAATCTGGAGTAATCAAAAGCTATTGGAGCTGCAGCAAAGTCACAGCGATTTGTTTATTGTTTCCCATTTTATGGACCCCAGACATCCCTTTGCCTGCAGGCGATTACGTCAATATAAAAGACGAGGAGTTAACGTAATCAAGCTATTGCCTTGTCTGGGGTATCAACCGGATGAACCCCGTTGGGGAAAATTCTGGAAGACCATGGAAGAGCTTAAATTAGTGGCCATGATTCATACCGGGTTTATTACCGCCCGCCATAAAAAAGAAGAGCAGGAGGCAGGTATTTATCTTCATTCAAAATTTGGCCAACCCATATTTTTCGATATACTGGCACGAAAGTATCCCAAACTCCAGTTTATCCTCTGTCATATGGGTGGTGACATGTGGACTGAACAAGCCGTGCACATGGTCAATCAACATGAAAATGCCTGGGGGGATATTAGTGGCTTTGGCATTCTAGCCCTAAAAAAAATCCTTCAATGTCAAATCAATGTCGATTGGACCAGGTTATTTTGGGGTAATGATTCCTCTCCCTACAATTATCCCTTCAACTTAAAACTCCTTTTGCATTATATCGAAATAGGCAAATTGCATGATACGTTACCTTTGCTTCTTAGAGATAATGCCAAAAAATTTATTAAAAAATTCCTGATATGAAACAAAATGTGAACAAACCCCTTTGGCTTTTCTCCAGGAAATTTTTAAGAACTTTGATCAAACCTTTTTTACACCTATTTAAAGGTTTTTCCATTGCCGGGAAAGAAAATTTACCCAAAAAACGAGCATCATGTATTATCATTTCCAATCATGCCGCATTTGCAGATTCAATCTATATGATTTGCGCGGTTAGACCCCGGTTTACGATTTGCGGCGCCAAATCCAAATATTTTATCTCAAGTATTAAGCGTTTTGTTTTCAAGATCGCCAATATTATTAAAGTTGTAGATAAGAACCAGTTTCTGGAAGATTGTGGGAAACTATTGGAATCAGGAGAAATCATCCTGGTTTACCCGGAAATGGGAAGGAATCCGGATGGTCTGGGAGAGTTTAAAACCTGGGCTGCTGAAGTGGCACTATCTTACCAGGTTCCTGTCATTCCCTGTTATATTTATGGAACCACAAAGAGTCATCAAGGTTCCAAAAGGATCGTGTTTGGACCGCCGATTGAACCCAGGGGAAATTCAATCGAATTGACCAACTGTTTCCGGGAAACAATACTCCGGTTAAAACCAGGTAATAAAAATAAAAATTTGGTGACAAATCGGTGACAAAGTGATATTAATTACAGGTGCCACCGGCTTTATCGGTCAACATGTCGTCAAGCAATTCTTAAAAAAAGTTTCCGCCGAAAATATTCGTGTCTTATTATTTGAATCAGAGAGAGAGTTTTTAGGAAAATTTCCCGGGATACGTGCGGTTTTCGGTGAACTTTTCGACAAAAATAAACTTGGCAAAGCTCTGGACAAGGTTGATACGGTTATCCACCTGGCCAGTAAAAATATTGATAACGATGGCACCGGTTTTCATGCCGTAAATGTACAGGGAACGGAATTTTTATGCCAACAAGCGGTTCAGGCGGGAATAAAAAAAATCATCTATATCAGTTCGGTAGGTGTGTATGGGCACAAAATTCATCGGGGGATAGATGAAACCACACCGGTGCAACCGGATACCGGGTTTTCCCGTTCAAAGGCCGCTGCTGAAAATATTATACTGCAGCATCATTATAAAAAAGATTTTGAAGGAATCATTCTCCGACACCGGTTTGTTTATGGGGAAGGCGATGAACATGTGATTGCCCGTATGGTAAAAGCAGCAAAAAAATATAAATTTTTAATCAGCGGGGGACGAGCGAAACTGTCGCTTATTCTCGTCAATGAATTAGCCGAAATTATATTTCGATTCGCAGCAGTAAAAACCCTTTATGACGACAACCCCATCTATCATGTCACAGATGGTGTTCCCATTCGTTATCGTGACATTATTTCCAGTATATGTGAGGCGTATAATTTTAAGCCGCCAAAGATGAGTGTGCCCTTTTGGCTTTTATATACACCTATTCGGTTTATCGAACGGATAAAAAAGAGAGACCCGGAGAACACAAATTCATCCGTTTCTTCACTTCGTTTGCAACTGATCGGCAGGGATAATTATTTTTCCAATGAGAAATTATTAAACCTTTTTCCCGATTTGAAGTTAACTCCATTTAAAGAGGCGTTTAAAAATTTATCCGGGTATTATTCAATATTTAAATGATATATGAAACTTCCCCGGGTCTTTATAAAGCTGTGTCTTCGCGGCCATTTTCCAGTTATTTAAGGGAGGATAAATCATGCAAAAAACAGTATGGAAATCCAAAGAAGAAATTAAATATTTGTTGAGAAGTGCGCAGAAGGTTTCCATCCTAAGTTGCGGCATTTGTGCGAACCTGAGCAATACCGGGGGTAAGATAGGGATCAGGGTCTTGAAAGAACTCCTGAAGGAATGGGGTAAAAAAGTGACAATGGCCAAATGTGTGATGGGATGTTGCCCGGAGGAAATTGTAAGGCAGGCTATACGAATATACCGTAAGCCGATATCGAAAAGTGACGCCCTTATTATACTTAGTTGTGCCTCAGGGGTTAAAGCAGCCTTTCTTTGTAAACCAGAGGTGCCTGTAGTAGGACTATTAGATTCAGTGGGAAGTTTGCTGCTAACTCACCAGGACAACTTCATCTCTAACAGCATCTGCATCTCATGCGGGTCCTGCGTGATCAACCATACGGACGGAATATGTCCGTTACCAGGGTGCCCCGAAAAGAAAAAGTATGAACCCTGCGAAAAATTTCCAACGGATGATATAAAATGTCCCCTGGAACCAAGCCTGGAGTGTGTGTGGAAGGAAATTGAGAAAAGGGGTGACCTGGCCGTGCTTAAATATCTCAGTCAATTACATGGAACTGGTGGGGAAAGGCCCTTATCTCCTGAGGTAAAGCCTACACCAGGGTTTTTGAGAAAATTAACGGGGTGGGTGGCGGTGCGTGCACAATTTTTGGTGGGGCCGACTCGCTGGGTCGAATGATCTCAAAATTGGATAAAAAATAAGGAAGGAGCTAAGAATGAAAATTGAACTCATTTCACCAGGTCTGAGAGAATCGGCTAGTGTAGGAAAATTCTTTCCTTTGCCAATCAATTGTGAGTGCAGCGAACTAAGTTTAATAATTTGTTTGATCTTTAAAACCATCTTTTTTCATTAACGGAGGATAGCATGAAGATACTTTTTGTGAAACCAAAACTCTCGCACAGGACGCTTGGAGGACTTGATTATTCGTTTTGCGAGCCCCTTGAGTTCGAGCAGTTGGCGGTTGCTGTCCCGGACCACGACGTACGGATACTGGATTTGCGATTTGATCCTGACCTGGAGGGGGAACTGGCGAAGTTTAAACCGGATATCGTCGGTACCACCTGCATGTCTGTCAATGTCTATGCTGCACGGGACATCCTTAGACAGGTCAAGAGCTTAGACCCATCTATTACCACTATTGTTGGCGGCTACCATGCCACGAATGCGCCGGAGGATGTGGCAGAAACTTATGTGGATGCGATTGCCATTGGAGAAGCTGTGGACACGTTACGTGAACTGGTGCGAGCAATGGAGAAGAACCAACCTCTTGAGTCTGTCCCGGGATTGGCTTTGCCTATTGCATCCGGTGTGGTTAAATACACAGCTAAGCGCTCCAGGGTATTTGACTTTGACACCCATCCTGTTCCCAATCGAAAACTTAATTCCCATCATAGGAAATACTTCTACTGCGAATATTGGCAGCCCGCCGCTATTATGCGTGCTTCCGTCGGGTGTCACGGCCGCTGTAATTTCTGCGCGCTCTGGCATATGACCGACGGCAAGTACTTAACTCACTCGGTAAAGCGGGTGGTGGACGAGATCGAGAGCATCCCGGAGAAGTACATCTTTTTCGTTGATGACAACTTTATACCGGAGGGAGAGGAACATGTGGCCAGGATCGAAGGCATCAGGACCGAAATCAAACGCCGTAACCTCAAGAAAGAATACTATTTCTCGACCCGAACCGATTTTGTTGCGCGCCGGCCCGACATCATTGAACGTTGGCCCGAGGTTGGACTTAAGCGAACCTTCTTCGGCCTGGAATCTTACGAAAATGATCGTCTGAAGGCCCTGAACAAAGCCAACACCGAGGATTTGAACCGCAAGGCCGTAGACATATGTCACGCCAATGGCATAGCCATCACCGGTTGCTTTATCATTCACCCCGACTTTACCAGGGATGACTTCAAGCGCCTGGTTGACTACGCGGCCTCGCTGGACTTGAATATTACCGCATTCCTGGTACTCACGCCCCATCCGGGAACTGTCCTGCACACCATGCGCCGACATGAGATCGTGCATCCCAACTACGAGATGTGGGACCATATGCACTCCGTATTTGAGACGACACTCCCCGAAGATCAATTCTACGACGAATATACAAAACTCTGGATGCGGGCCTATACGCCGTTCACCTGGGACGGCGCCAAGCGCCTCACCCGTATAATGACTCGCGCCTCATGGAGGCAAAGAATAACTCTAACGCGTGTAGCCTTCAGGGTTTTCCCTAAAATAGCAGCAGGTGCACGCGCGCACAAGCAGCTTCTTTACCGACGGCTTCGCTGGAAGGATGACAAAGGTAACCCGGGGCCAGGCGAGGCGCCAGGATCGATGCACCCGGTGCTTCCATCTTTGCGGCCCGAAGTCATGTCGTTCGTCCCGGAAGAGGAGCTGGAACCGGAACTCAAGCGTATGGTGACCATTGGCCGCCAACTGGATACGAAGAGAAAGCAATCGAGAAAGGGGATGGAATAAAGGGGATGGAATGATGCATATTAAGATCATCGAACCCTCTCATTACCTCCCCAACGGCTCTTTGTGCCGCTTCCCGAAATTGTGGGTCACAGGCTTGACCGCCATCTACCTGGCTGCCCTGACCCCTGGCGAATACAACGTGTCGGTCTGCAACGAGGTGCTTGAAGAGATCAATTTTGATGAAGAAGTCGACCTGGTGGCCATAACAGTGATGGGTGAGCAGGTGCTTCGGGCGATTGAGATTGCAGATGCCTTTCGAGAGCGAGGCAAACCGGTGGTAATCGGTGGATATCAAACGTCATTATCCTACGAGCTGGTGGAGTCGCATGTCGATGCAGTGGTTTTCGGCGAGGCCGAAACGGTATGGCGCCAGGTACTCGATGATACCAGGAACCGAGGCCTTAAAAAGCGATATGATGGCACCCTCAGCGAACCCCTCATCGGGACCCCGGTACCCCGCTACGATCTAATCGATCTAAAACGTCACTCGAAGCTCTTCCCCGTGGAAGCCACTCGCGGCTGCCCGAACGAATGCAGCTTTTGCGCCGTCACCCGGCGATATCAAAGATCATTTCGCACCTATCCCATCGACGATGTTCTAAGAAACGTAGAAGCAGTGCGTTCTTTTGGAGTTCGAAATATTTTCTTCGTGGACAACAATCTAACGGCAGATGTGGAGTATGCTAAAAAGCTGTTTGATGCCCTCAGGCCTCTCAATATCCGTTGGACAAGCCAGGCCTCGGTAGAAATTGCCAACGATCCCGAATTATTGGACCTGGCAGAAGCCAGCGGCTGCATGTCCCTGTCCATCGGTTTCGAAAGTATTAACCGGGAAAGCCTGCGAGGAGTAGGGAAAAAATTCACCAAAGTGGAATCCTATCACCATATGATCCGCGAGATAATGAAACGAAACATCCACATCAATGCCCTGGTGGTGTTTGGTTTCGACGAGGATGAAGAGGATGTTTTCATCAAAACTGCGGATTTTTTCGATAGAACCGGTATATCCTTACTGGACTGCTTTATCCTTGTCCCGGTGCCAGGCACGCCCTTGTTCCATCAACTTAAGAAAGAAGGACGGCTGCTCACAGAGGATTACCGCCAATACAATGTGACCAACGTTGTATTCCAGCCCATGCAAATGAGTCCGGAAACGCTTCGTGAAGGGCTGTGGAAGTCGTTGAGGCGGTTTTACCGTATTCCCGCTATCTTACGCCGAATGAGAAAGAACCTGATGGGAAAACCCCTGGTATGGGGGGCAATATTCGCCCTGAATTATTTCTACCGACGTGCGGTATACAACCGCAAAAATCGAGTTCCAACCATCTGGCACGCACCAAATTCATGATAGTTGATAGTGAGTGTTACGAATTTACGTATTTAGGACATTTAGGAGTTAAACAAAAATGCAAAAATCTAGAGATTCGCATTCCCGGTCCGGACGTTCCAAGCGCTCTTTACATCGACTTTATGCATCAGCTCAGCATTTCAAAATAGGTGTGGTTAATTACTGGCGGCATTATATCCGCGGACGGGACCTGATGCGACCATTGTTCGCCATCTGGGAGCTCACCTATGCATGCAACCTGGACTGTTCCTACTGTGATGACGGGGAAGGTCACTCGTACCCACGCCAGGTGGGGCGCGCCCATCCTCTGCCACTGGATGATACGTTTCGCATGCTGTCCCGGCTGCGGGGTGAGGTGCCGGCAATTTATCTCAGCGGCGGAGAACCTACTTCACATCCCCATTTCCTGGAAATATTGCATAAAATTTCCCAATTGGGATTTAGACCTGTCATGCTCAATACCAACGGTTTGCTGCTGCCCCGCCTTTTTAAGCAGGACCCTGATCTTTTCAGTCATATTGATATCATTATCTTTAGCCTGGATGCCATTTCCCCTGAAACCCTCGACCGTCTGTACCAATCGAAACCCGGGGACGGCGCACGAGCCTTAGAGGCGTTAGAACTGTGCCTGGAGCACGCTCGACCTGCCGGTTCTTCAATAATCGCCAACTGTGTAGTCACTGGTGACACGATTGAGGATGCCATCGATGTGGTTCGCCTCTGCAGGGAGAGGGATATCATGTTTACGGCAGTTCCTGCCAACAGGGGAAAAGGGCTGATGTACGACTTTAAAGACCTCCCCAATTACCAGGCATTAGTGGAAGAGATATTTGCACCCAATGGTCTGCGCTTGTTTAGTGACCCCCGGGTATTTCACATCCTGATGCAGTTCCTCCCCTTTGAATGTCATCCCACCATTCGTCTGCACATTACGCCCAACGGTAAGATTCCCTGGCCCTGCCAGAGCGATCAGCAATTTGCCTTGCCTATCCTGGAATACCCATCCATCTCGGCACTTATGGCCGAAGCCCAGTCCCGACTCTCCGTACAGCAGTGGGGAATACAATGCGGAAGCCCCTGTTACCTGGCTGAAAACGTCTGTACCTATTTATATGCAACCCGGATGCTCTCCTTGCTCTGGAAGGTTATACCGGGTTTCTTTTCCAGTAAGGGTCAATGAAACCCGGATGAAAAAACAAAAAAACTTGAGCAATGAGGAACGAATGAGCAATTTTGCTGAAAATATTCCCGGTAAAGTATATGTGGGCATCGATGTAGGTTCGGTAAGTGCTAAAGTTGCTGTAATTGGAGATGAAAATTATCGGGACCTGTTCCAAAAGATGTGTGCCAACGGGAAATTCTTCTCAAAATCCCTTCGTGAAAATGGGAAGATTTTGAAATCAAAACAGGTAGTGGTTTCCCAATATCAAAGAGTGTTGGGGGAACCCGTTAAGGTTACCTATGAAATTTTAAAATCACTCTTTGAATATATTCCCAAAGAAAAGATTGGCGGCATGCGGGTCACGGGTTCCGGGGGGAAACGCATCAGCCAACTTTTAAATATAAAATTTGAAAATGAGTTTCGTGCGGCAGCCAACGGCGTGGGCCTGCTTTACCCCCAGGTTAGAACCATCCTGGAAATGGGCGGGGATAATTCCAGGTACCTGCGAATTGACGTTGACCACTCCAATGGGATGTTTGGAATTATTGACTATGAGAAAAACGGTGATTGTGCCGCCGGTACAGGTTCATTTATGGATCAACAGGCATCGCGATTGCTGTATGAAATTGAAGAGGTGGGGGATATTGTTATGGCAGCCGGGCGAACTGCCAACATTGCCGGCCGCTGCTCCGTGTTTGCCAAATCGGATATGATCCATGCACAACAAAAAGGCTTTCAGCCCCCAGAGGTTTTAAAAGGGCTGTGTGAAGCAGTGGTACGAAATTTTAAAGGCACCATTACCAAAGGCAAAGAAATTTTACCCCGGGTGGCTTTCATTGGCGGTCTGGCAGCTAACAAAGGAGTTGTAGAAGCAGTAAGGAAACTTTTTGCACTGGGTGATGAGGAGTTTTTTGTACCAGGATATTATGCCTGGATGGGAGCTATTGGCGCCGCCTTTTTGGAGTTAGCCTCAAAGGAGAAAAATAAACCACAACACCTGCAAAATCTGCAAACCTATTCTCAACAATCCAATGTCAATTTTCCCATTACAGGGCCATTATCCCTGGATAAAGTGGTTCTCCTGCGCCAGATGATAAAACCCTATCCCTTTGAAAGCAAAAATGGAAAGATCAGGGGTTACTTAGGAGTGGACATCGGTTCGGTAAGCACGAATCTTACCATTATCGATGAGGACGGGGATGTGGTTAAAGAGATTTACACCAAAACAAATGCTCGCCCCATCGAGGTAGTCAGCCGCTGTCTAAAAGAGATCGATGCGGAACTGGGGGATAAGATTCACATTTTAGGTGTAGGCACTACCGGTTCCGGCCGGGAACTCATCGGTGAATTGATCGGTGCCGATTCCATTAATGACGAAATTACAGCTCACAAGACCGGGGCCATGCACGTTAGTGAAAAATTAACCCGCAAAAAAGTAGACACCATATTCGACATCGGCGGACAGGACTCCAAGTACATTTCCATCGAAGACGAAATCGTCGTGGATTTCACCATGAACGAAGCATGCGCCGCAGGAACGGGATCATTCCTGGAGGAACAAGCCGAACGATTAGGAATAGATATCAAAAACCAATTTGCCCGGATGGCCCTGCGGTCGAAAAAGCCCCTTCGCCTCGGTGAACGGTGTACCGTTTTCATGGAACAGGATGTCAGATCCTATTTACTAAGGAGCGCTCATAATGAAGATATTGCAGCAGGCCTGGCGTATTCCGTCGTCATTAATTATCTCAACCGGGTGGTGCGAGGACGAAAAATCGGGAATGTGATCTACTTTCAAGGGGGAACGGCTTATAATAACTCAGTGGCAGCCGCTTTTTCGTCCCTTTTGCATAAAGAAATCATCGTGCCCCCCTACAATGGAGTGATAGGCGCTGTCGGTGCGGCTTTGCTGGCCCGGGAGAAAATGACCATGTCCCATCGAAAAACGACTTTTCGGGGATTCAACCTGGATTCGGTCAATTACTCCATGCGAAATTTCATGTGCAAAGGATGTACTAATCACTGCGACGTAAGTGAGTTCAATGTGGAAGGAGAAAAGACCTACTGGGGGGACAAATGTTCCGAACGTTATCGAACCAAAACCAGGTCTGAAAAAAAACCGGTTATCGAGGACTTAATAAAACTGAGGGAACAGGTGCTGCTGGAAAGCTGCCAGGCAAAGGCAAATTTCAATGGCGCCCCCCGAATAGGGGTGGCCCGAAGTATGCATTTCCACGATCGATTTCCTTTCTGGAACACATTTTTTACTGAATTAGGCGTCCAGGTGGTTATATCAGGGGAAACCAATAAACAAATCGTTAATTGGGGGTTAGATGCATTGGTAACCGAGCCCTGTTTCCCTATTGCCGTGGCACACGGGCACATGCAAGACCTCATTGAAAAAGGCGTGGATTACGTGTTCCAGCCCAACATCATTAACGCCGAAACAGAGTTCCCCCGGACCCAGTCCTGGTATTGTTCCTGGGGCCAAACCCTTCCCTTTGTGTTTTGTAATCATCCCTCTTTTAAGGCCTACAAAAAAAACATACTAAGACCCACCATCCATTTTCGCGGGGGTATAAAGGTGGTTAAAAAAGAACTGGGAAGATTTGCGGCTCAATTGGGAAAATCAAAAGCCAAAGCCTACCGGGCAGTTGAAAAGGCACAACAAGTTCAAGAGGAATTTGAGCTTAAGCTTCAACAGGCCGGCCAAACAGCACTGGAAACCCTGGCGAATCAAGATGAATCAGGCATTGTTTTACTGGGGCGCCCCTACAACATCTACGACAAAACCATCAATCTCAATGTGCCGGATAAACTTCGAAAATTTTACGGTGTGAATGTCATTCCCCTGGACTTTTTACCCCTTGAATTTATAGACATCCATGACGTTAATGAGAACATGTTCTGGCACTATGGCAAGAAAATTATCCAGGCTGCCAAATTTGTAAAGCAGTACTCCAACCTGCATATTATTTACATTACTAATTTTAAATGCGGGCCTGATTCGTATATAAGACATTATATTGGAGAGGCTTCCAACAAACCGTTTTTGTTGCTCCAATTTGACGGTCACAGCAATGATGCCGGTATAATGACCCGCTGCGAGGCTTACCTGGACAGCAAGGGCTTCTTGAGATGGTGGCAGCCCGGGAAACAATAGGAGATTTATTATGCCAACCTTCAACCACCGGGATAATGATAAACGTTTAGCAGGAAGAACATTGTACATTCCCCAAATGAGTTATTGTGCTGCGCGGGCCATGGCCGCGGCATTTGAATCCATAGGCATCCGGGCGCAGCCTTCACCCGATTCCGATGCACGCACCCTGGAATTAGGCGGCAAATATGTCTCCGGGGACGAATGTTTGCCGGCAAAGGTGACCCTGGGCAACTTTATGAAAGTGGTGGAAAGCCCGGGTTTTGATCCAAAAAAGACAGCCTTTCTGCTGCCCACCTCTGATGGCCCATGTCGATTCGGACAATATCTGCCTTATTTGCGGAAAGTATTGAAGGACCTGGGATTTGATGATGTGATGTTTATTTCGCCCACCTGTGTCGACAGTTACCAGGGTATGGGCAAGTACGCCAATGAGTTAATCCGAACGGCCTGGCGAGCAGTGGTGGTCTCGGATATTTTAAGAAAATTGCAGCTAAAAACCCGACCCTACGAATTGGAAAAAGGTATGACTGACAGGGTATTTCACCAATGCCTCGAACAAATATGTCAATCCCTTTCAGAACCAAATATATCCCACAAACAGCGATTAAAGAATTTGGTGTCCCTCCTGGTGCGTACCCGGGATAAATTCCGGGAGATACCCTGCAGCAATACCAAAGAAAAACCACTTATCGGGATTGTGGGCGAAAGCTTTTGTCGATTTAATGATTTTAGTAATAACTTTTTGATAGAAAAGATAGAGGAGTATGGCGGTGAGGTCTGGTTGTATAATATGGCCGGATGGATCTGGTATGCCAATGAAGATCAAAAAAGAGAATTGATGGACAAAGGAAAACGATTCTCCTTAGAAATGTTAGGAGCAAAATTAAAATTTGCCATCCAGGGGTCTGACGAATGCGCTTTATATGAGCCTTTTTCAGATGATTTCCAGGGGTATGAGGAACCGCGGGACATCCGGCAGATTTTAGACCACAGTGAGCCTTATCTTCCCTTCACCGGTGCGTTAGGTGAAATGGTCGTGACCGCCGGCAGTTCGATATACCTGTATAAAAAAGGCGCTGATGGCGTGATAGATATAAGCCCCTTTACCTGTATGCAAGGCATCGTGTGTGAGGCTGTTTATCCCCAATTGAGCCAGGATCATGACCACTTTCCTATCAGGACCTTTTTTTACGATGGGAATCATTCGGACCTGGATGGGGATGTAGACATATTCATGGAGTTGGCCAAAAGCTATCAGCGAAAAAAGAAAGTGAAACGGGTTTATCCCTGTTATTTCAATCCTGGCTAATGCTGCAGGTGATGCGTAAATATAACCGGTGAATCATAAAAGATTAAAATGGAGGTATTATTATGCGCCTGGCAATTATTTCAGACATCCACCTTGGTGATACATTGTCGGTGATGGCTTTCCGGGATCAATCCGACGGGAGTATCCAGGTGGGGTGTAGGTACAATGAGTTTAAGGAAAAAGTCAAGGAGAAATTTAACGGAGAGGAACTTGACCACCTGGTTCTCCTGGGCGACATATTTGATTTTACCGTTGCCAGTTCCAGTGAAGCGTATGCCATCGCGAAGTTCTTTTTTGAAAAATTAAAAGAAGACAGGATCGCCAAGGAGATCATTTTTGTTCCCGGGAATCATGATTTTGAAATCTGGAATACTGTTGAATTCCAGGTGAATGTGACCAACCGCGTAAAAAAAGGGAAGTACCCCACTCCCTTTCGCATGTCGGTGCCCGGCATTATAGATGACCGGGAAGGAGAACCCACCCGGGGTTTTACCTTGCACAATGTCACGGCCAGGAAAGAAAAAAATAAACCCAAATATGCCGGGTTGTTTCTAGATGACATGACTAAACCTACTACACCCTTTAATTTTGTTTATCCCAATTTATACCTGGTAACCAGGGACGAAACCGTACTCATCACCCACGGCCATTACCTGGAGATGTTCTGGTCCGTAGTGGGAAAATGGGGGTTAAAAATAATCAATGGCGACCTGGACCTTAAAGACCAGGACCGACTTGATCTAAAAGAGATGGTGGGCATGAATTTTCCCTTAAGCCAGTTAAGCAGTTCCGGCCTTGGTCAGTCAGGTCCGTTGGTAGGGGTTATTCAAAAGCTTGGCCACCAGATGAAGGAACATGATATGACAGGATTTGATAAATATTTCACTCGCCTGGGAGATGAGTTAAGGAGACTTAAGATTATAAGAGGGTGTCTCCAACGGTTGGGATTTAAATATATCAAGAAAAAGGTTCTTAAAGCATTAGCCAGTGTTGAAACGATGCGGTACAGGATAGAGTTTCATGAAGACCCGAAAGTACGGGAGCGATTTAAGGATTTTTACAATTCCACTGTTTATGAGATTGATGAAATAAAAAATAAATACCGTACGGATATTCCATTACCTACCCGGATGATATTCGGGCACACCCACCAGCCCATCCCCTGGGGGTCGCCGAAGGCACCGTCAATGAAACCGGACGAACTGCCCCAATTGCCCAAAGGGAAAATTTTTACCATGTACAACAGCGGCGGATGGTTGAATAAAATGGACGAAAACAATCAACCTCTATTTTGCGGTGCGGAGATTTTCTTTTACGATACCGGGGAAGGGTTCTCATCAGAAAGCATCGGGTACAACCCCGGAACGGCTTTAGGATCGACAAACAAAAATGTTTAATAGAAGGGTTTTAAAAGTTTTATCTTAAAAACTTTTGACATTACAAATTTTTTTGAAAGGTAAATAGAAATGGATTTTGATGCGATTGTGGTGGGGGCTGGTCCGGGGGGCTGCTTAGCTGCCAGAGACCTGGCGCGTGCAGGGTTTTCCATAGGGCTTTTTGACACTGACAACAGGGAGAATCTAAGCAATACCATCATCGTCGAGGTGGAGAGGAAGATATTCGACACCATCGGTGTGCGCAAGCCTGAGGGCGATGAGATAATTTTTCACCAGGAGCGGATGCGGGTGTTCTCGCCCCGCCGTAAAGAATGCTTTACCGTGGAGGGCCAGTACCCTACCATATCAGTGCGCCTTGACCAGCTAGTCAAGAGGCTGCTGGCTGAGGCCGAGCAAGCTGGGGTGAAGTTCTTCGGTAACTATAAGGCAATTGAACCGATTGTGAAAGGAGGCCGGATAAAAGGCGCAACCTTCGACACCGACCAGGCCCGGGCCGAGGTAAAAGCACGATTGGTCATTGACGCCACCGGCTTTAATGCGGTGTTGACACGCCAACTGGATCCCGAGATGGGTATCGGTTTCGAGGATAGGGAAATGGATATGGTAATTGCCGGGAACTATTTCCATGAGATAGACGTGGAAAAAGCAAAGGCGGCCATACATAAAAAACTCCATTATGACGATGAAATCCGGAACTGCATCGGCATTTACGGCAATTACTCCACCGAGTACTCATACCTTTCGCTGGATAAACAACGGGCTTACATCCTGATTGGAGTGCGGAAGCATCCAAAGCAGGAGCCGCTCCAGGAACTGATCGATCGCTTCAGAAAGGAGCAGGGCTATTATGGCATGTGTCTTTACGGTGGCAAGGCTTTCATCCGCACCCGCCGTTCATGGGACAAGCTGGTGGCCGACGGGTTCATGGTAATTGGCGGGGCAGCGTGCCAGGTCACACCGGTCACCGCCGCTGGCGTATCGGCAGCACTCCATGCCGGGCACCTTGCAGCCAGGGCCGGAGCACGAGCCTTAAAGGACGGAAATCCCGACACTGCGGCATTGTGGCCTTACTCTTACCAGTACCAGGCTGGCCGGGGCTCTATCCTGGCCACTTATGATGCAGGTGTGGCCGGGATCAGGTCAATGAGAAATGACTACCTTGTCGCCTTGATGGAAGCAAAAGTAATGCAGCCGGAAGATGTGTATAACGTAGCCGTTCCCGCATACCTGTCTATATCACTTTGCAGTCTTCCCACACGGATATGGGGTCTTTTGAAGAACCCCTCCACCATCTGTAAGGTAGTCAATATAGGCGCAGCGATCTTAAAAGTCAAGAAACACTATGCCAACTATCCCAGGAGTTACGACAAAGCCGGTTTTGAAGCGTGGAATAAGAAGAACCGCCAGATATTTGCTCCCCTGGAAGCCGAAATAAAATAAAAGATAATTGCGGCAGCAATGTGCTAGACACCGCACCGTAAGGTGCCTGAAAAAATGAGAGATAACCAGAGAATTAAACATAGCCCAATCATTTCTTCATCCCTTGGTTGGAATGCAAAAGATGAATCCTTGAAAGATAGGACAACAACAGGGAAGGTCTTCATCGATGCAGGTATTGAGCATATTCACCTGAAGACCTACGAATCATCTTCCGGGACTAACCCCGCTATATTGACAAACGACCTCATCATACCGAATAATGATGATCTCCAGAGACTATTCAGGGAGTCCGGGCTGATGGAGTTGTTCAAAAATGAAGGGAATAGATCGAGAAATGGTAACGAAGCCATATATATTACCGGGAAGCTCTCTGAGATAACCCAAAAGGTCTTACAAAGAGGCGAAACCATTATGCCAGCAGCAGCTCTTTGGTGTGCTGCCAAATCCCTGCTGCACAGGGAAGAGAATAAAGAATTAGAAACCATCGGCATTATTGATCTTTCTGCTTCGGGCTATATGGTTATCTGTATTGATAAGAATGAAGAGTTGAAAGATGATCTGCTGATGGTAAATCCGCGATGCGGTGCCGGAACCGGGGTCAATTTAAGCCGCATCCTGGAAAAACTGGACATTCACCTTGAAGATGTGGACGCTGTCCTTGAGGATTACCTGGGCCAGGAGGGAAAATTGAAGCGGCAGCAGGTCCCGGTCAGGTCCGATCGCTGCGGGGTATTCAGCTCTTCGGCCACAGTCTCTGATAAAAACCAGGGCATTCCCCTGGACTATGCCCTGGCCGTAACCATGAAATCCGAAGTCATGAAACCGTGTAAAAAAATGGCTTATGGCACTGATAAGGTATACCTTACCGGGGGTGTATTCAAATGGCAGTACGCCAGGAATTGTGCCGAAGATATACTGGAAGCCAATGGCGTAAAAGAGATTGTCTATGATGAGGAACAATCCATCATCATGACCGGTATGAAGCACCTGGTGGAAGGCGTGGGGGAAGATAATTTTCGAAAACAAAATGCCGTTAAATTGAGAAAATCCAATACATTAATCCCATTACCTTCATTTAAAGCACTAAAAGAAAAGTATGAGAAGCAAGGGCTGTACCAAAGGTTACCGGACCCGGAAATAGAGCCTGTTTCCGCCGAAATATTTGTAAACCTGCCGGTAAATGTCGGTCTTGATATTGGCTCAACCATGGCGAAGATTGTAATAACCGACGCCAGTACAGGGAAACTCTTGTTTCAAAATTCCTATAATAATCACGGCGATACCATTGAAACCATCAAGCATATTTTCAGGAAATTGAAAACCAGGAATATTGATCGATTAAAGATTCAAAACATCGGTGTAACCGGGAGCGGGAGATACCAGGTCCGGAAAGCTTTAAAGGCAATATATCCACATATTCAAGAAAGAATTTCCGTGATGGTGGAAAATTATGCCCATGCCTGGGGTTCCATCCGGCTTGCCAGGGGGCATATAGCAAAACTAAAACGACAGGGCATCCATGAAGTGAATGAAGATTTCTGTCTATTAATTGACATTGGAGGAGAAGATACCAAGATTTCGGTCATTTCCCTCAAAAAGAATGAACTATTTGACAATGCCATGAACATCAAGTGTTCGGCCGGAACCGGGAGTCTGATGGATACCCTTAAAGCGTTATTCAATATTGAAGATATAGCAGAAGCCTATGGTAAAGCTTTCGAAGCGCAGCAAGCCTATGGAATCAATGCCACCTGTGCTGTATTTTTAATGGAAAATGCCAGGAAAATGCAAGCCGGGGGATACAAGCAGGATGAAATCCTGGCATCCTGTTGTTATGCCATCGTAGAGAATATGGCTCGCTCTTTGTGGAACCAGGTGGAATTCCCACGGCCTACGATAGTACTGCTGCACGGTCAGACTATGCTGAGTGACCCTTTGCCCTTAGCAGTTACTCATCGAGCCCAGGAATATATTGAATCCAGGGCCTTCTGCCTGGTACCGCCCTTCCCGGGACATCGGGCCTGTTTTGGTCTCATCAAAAGTATCGAAGACAAAGACCTGCCGGGAATCGAAGAATATTGCTGCCTGGATGCTCTCCTTGAACGTAAGTTCGATAAAGAAATTATTGTATGCCGCGGCGCGGCCTGCGGCGATAAAAATGCGCGCTGCGCAAGGACAAAGCTTACCTCTGAGGATATTAACGGCAAAATCTCACTGACCCTGGGAGGCTGTACCGCTGTTAATGAACTCCAGTCACGGAAATCCGAGGGAAAAAAGATCCAGGTTCCCGATGCCTACAAAGAAACCTGGAAATTCATCGACAGCCGGCTGCCAAAATCCCGGGATAAGAAACGACTTGTGATTCCAAGATGTTTTGCCGTATCTGAAAAAGCCTTTTTCTTCGGGACGTTGATTGAGCAATTGGGTATACCGGTGCATATTGATAATGTACAGGAAAGAGATATCCTGGAAGGCCAGCCATTATTTACTATAGACACCTGTGCCCCAAATATAGGAGCTGCCGGGCAATTTCTTCGGCTTGCCAGGGAACCACATGGTATTATCCTGGTACCGCAAATCGACTTTTTACCCATTGAAGGCGCCAGTGTGGGCAGGACGTGTACCACAAACCAGGGAGGGGTCTTGATTGCCCTGCATTTTGCTAAAATAAGGTATCCCGATGCCCGATTCAAAGTCTTTGATATAAACCTGAAAAATCAAACTCCCCAAAGCATGGCCGACCAGTTGTACCCCAAATTTCGCCCTATTTTCAACTACTATGATGTGAAGGTGTCAAGAAGTGAGTTTATTGAAGCGATTAAATATGCTGACCAGAAATATGAAAAATTACGAGACCAAAGCGCAGAGATTGCCGCCAATTTTATCGAAGAGGCCATTAGCAAAAAATTAAATATTTCCATCATCAATGCCAGGGAATATATCTTGAACCCGGGCATTTATGACAGCCACATCGGTAAGTTGCTCAAAGATAAAGGTGTGGTAGCACTCCCCACTTATGTGTTTGAAACCTACCCGGATAAACAATTTGATTACATCTACTGGAAAAATCCCCATGACCTGATGACTAAATCTAACGCAGTAGCCAACCAGCGGCTTCATCAAATCCTTAAACATCCCCGGTTGAAAAAATTGATAAAAAAAATTGAAACCGGTAATACCGGCATCCTGATGTCTGTGGTAACCGTTTCAACTTTCAGGTGTGGACCGGACAGTATCACTCTTCCCGTGTTATCCGAAATAACCAAAAAGACCCCCTCATTATTGATTCAATCCGATGCAATGATCGCCGAACTGGCGCACCTGGAGAATCGCGTGAATACGCATTTGAATCAATTAAATAAACGTTTACACAATGATCTGGCCCGGGAGAAAGAAGTCAATTTTTCTATAGAATTCCTGGATGAGTTTCTACTAGACACCCTGGACAGGGAAACTGATGTGATCTACTTCCCCACCATGAACGACAATCGGGCAGTCACCTCTGTGTTTAAAGCCTCCGGCGCATGTGTCATTGACAACTATGATAATGATTCTTATGATCTGGAAGAAAAAGCAAAAATCGGCAGGAAATTTGTCGGAGACTCGGTATGCGTTCCATTGGCAGCCGTGGTTTCGGATATGGTACAGGCAGTAGACGACTTTATTAAAAGAAAAAAGGAAAACGATCCCCTGGTCAAGGGCAAAAAGAGAGTCGTACTGTTTATGCATACCGGGGATGGACCCTGTCGCCAGGGGCAGTATCTCGATATTTGTAAACTCAATTTTTACAGGATACTGGGAAAGCCAGGTAACCCCACTGCCCATCAACAGGATAAACGACTTCCTATAAAATTCCTGACAAATATAACCACTGAAGTTCATGATAAAAAGGATTACATCCCGGAGATCGAAAAATGGTTAGTCATACAGGGATTTCATGCTTTTATTATGAAGGATGTATTACATTCCATATATTTAAAAGTTGGGGCCAACTGTAAAGATTATGAGGAATTCAAGAAATTTCTAATTGATTACCGAAGATTACAACAAAGTATTTATGATAAGTTAGAGACTAATACAAAGCCGGGTAAATTTTCCCGGTTTATCGAGAAAAAAATCGGACGAAGATTTTTGAAGCTTGGCACCCTTGCCCTGTATTTTGGCTGCGGATTATATAACAATAACGGCCTTCGGAAGATTCTTAAAGAGTTCAATTACCAATGGATAAATAAGCCCACAAATAAAAAAGATTTGAAAAATAAAAAATTAAAAATTCATATCGAAGGTGAGGTCTATTTACGGGTGGCTCAAATCGGAGAGATTCTTAAGTCCCTGGTGGATATTCTTGGTTTTGGCTCCTTTGACCTGGGTTTCACTCCTGCGTGGTGTTATTTTGAATATATATTAGAAGGGAGAATCCTGATAGCCAATAAAGACATTGGAATGTACAAAGACAAACTAAAGGATACAAAAGAAAAGGGAGAGATAGATAGATTAATGAATTTAATCGAGGAGAGAAAAAACAAGATTAAAAAGATAACCACAATTATTAATGCGTTCAGGAATGTGTTAGCCGGGCCATTATATAAAGCCGCTGGCCTGGAAATTCCTCATGAAATGAAAAAAACCATTGCGGTAGCCAGAGCGGTGATTACCACACTTAAACCGGTGGGTGAATTGGTCCCTTATGTCGGGGAAACAATATCGCTGCTAAATGAGGGTACGGACCTGGTTCTAAATGTTGCTCCCGAAGGATGTATGGTGGCTTCTATGGGTGAAATGTTTAGTCCTAAAATGAAACAATTGGTAAAAAATAAAAAAGCACGAATTCAATATTTATCATCTACAGAGGGTGAAGTCAATGAAGACCTCCTCAAGTTATCACTATTAAAAATATTAGCACCTGAGAAATATTATTCGCAGTAACTATCCATATTAAAGGGAGGCAGAAACGAGAACCTGTTAGGGCTGGGTGGAGTAATCGTTTCTAATGATCCGATGAGAATATTAATTTCATTTTATAGTTGGTTCATTGGTATAACTTTCTTTACTTTTATCCTGTGGACCACCCTGTTTTGTTCCTTTCTTTTTCGTCCTGAGACTTATGATCCCTGGATGAAGAAGCTGCTGCGTATTCTTTTTAAAATCCTCTTCGTAAAGGTGGAAGTGGAAGGAAGCGAAAAGATTGAACAAAATAAGGCGTATTTGCTCATGTGCAATCATGTCAGTTTTTTTGATATACCTCTTTTTGGGGGCTATATACCCACGTTTTTCCGCAGTATCGAGGCAGAGTGGCAGCACAAATTGCCCCTATACGGATGGGTGCTGCGGAGGTATGGAAATATTACCATTAAAAGGGAAAATATCCACAGCTCTATTCGAAGCATTCGAGAGGCAGAAAATTTTATCCGGGGTGGAAAATCGCTTCTCATTCTACCAGAGGCTCATCGTACACCGGATGGGAATCTCCAACCCTTTAAAAAGCTGCCCTTTTTCCTGGCAAAACGAGTCGAGGTGGACCTGGTTCCAATTGGCACTACAGGCCTTTACCATTTGATGCGAAAAGGTACCTGGCATATTCGTCCAACAACAATAAAAATCAAGTTTGGAACCATCATCCCTGCTGAAAAAGTCAAATCTCTTTCGGCTATGGAATTGCGTGATCTGACATGGAAAGAAATCCAGGGTTTGATTGAAAACCCTTAATGGGTGATCTCTTCACTATCGGGGCAGTGGGTTGAAAAGATATGCATTTATTTGTATAATTTATATGAGGAGATTGTAAAATGAAACAAAGGAAGCAACATATATTTTTTTTGTGGGTGATATGTGGATGTTTATTGTTTTGTACCACCGGTATCCGGGCCAGCAATAAATGGGAAATCGGGGTGGTACTGGGTGAACCCACGGGTTTAAGTTATAAATCCTGGATCAACGGAACTAAAGCCATTGACGCAGCGGTAGCCTGGTCCTTTACCGGAGAAGGGCAACTCCACGTTCATATGGATTATCTTTTTCATCATTTCAAATTGTTTAAACTCAGGGAGGTGAAATTGCCTTTCTATTATGGTATCGGCGGCAGGGTAAAATTTGAAGAGGAGACGCGAATGGGGTTACGATTCCCGGTGGGAGTATTTTATAATCTCAGCAGGCATCCCCTGGCTATTTTCTTTGAAGTTGCTCCGATACTTGATTTAATCCCGGGAACCGCGTTTAATTTTAATGTCTGCATTGGCGTA
>CP070627.1:157729-178661 GCA_020355945.1 Candidatus Aminicenantota bacterium
ATGTAATCGGTATGTTTGTCAATGTCATTGCCATGAGGAATTATCCCCATACAGATAAAAGTTTTAAAGACTTCTTAAGGGAAGTAAAGAAAAATGCATTGGAAGCTTATGAAAACCAGGATTATCCATTTGATGAACTGGTCATTGACCTGGGTTTGCAGGGAGATGCCAATCGGAATCCGTTATTTGATACTGTGTTCGCTTTTAATAATAAAATGGAAAATTATAATACCAAGAACCAGGGGACAGCAAATTCCGACTTCAAGGAGGAAAACTATGGAAATGAGATCAGGTTTGCAAAGTTTGACCTGTACCTTCAAGCCAATGAGAGGTCTGAAACAATAGATATGCTGCTGCGTTACTCGACACAGTTATTTAAACCATCAACGATTCAAAAAATAGCAAAATATTATACTGAGATACTTGAACAGGTTACGGATAATATCTCTATCCAGTTGAAAGACATCACCTTATCCCATGATTTTTTGACCGCAAAACCGACTACTCACAAAGATGACGGCAGTGACTTTAAATTATAGAAATAGCAAACCGGAGCTTGCAAATGACCCCAAAAAATGATGAAAAAATGAAAATTTTACTAATGATACTGCCTTATTGGGCACCCGTACTTCCCCCGGTTGGCCTGGCCAGGCTTAAAAGTTTTCTCCAACCCTATGGATATGAAGTAAAAATCGTGGACCTAATCGTAAAAAACGAAGCCCTGGAATTTTACTATAATTATTTTGATATATTGAAAAAATGTATCCCCGAAGAAAATAGGGGGAATTTTAAAAATATCGGGCATGATGTTTTACGAAACCACATGATGGCCCATCTCAACTATAAAGATGAAAACGAATATATCGAATTGGTAAAAATATTGATCTACCAATCTTACTATGTACAGGTGGATGATTCCCCTGTGCGCCAATTGAATGAAATCCTATCCACCTATTATCAAATCCTGGAAGAATATTTCCTGTTCCTGTTGGAATTCGAGGAACCTGACGTTGTCGGGGCAACAGTTTATCGAGACACCCTCGCTCCCACCATGTTTGTCTTAAAATTGGCAAAAGAAAATTATCCTCATATGCAAACCATCATTGGAGGCGGACTTTTTGCCGATTCCCATATGATCGGCTCCCCTAACTTTGACAGACTTCTCGAAGTAACAACGGATTATATCGATAAAATAATTGTGGGTGAAGGGGAGCTGCTGTTTCTAAAATATTTACGTGGTGAATTACCGGAAGAACAGCGGGTCTATACATTGGAGGACATGGATAACCAGTTTTTGGATTTAAGAAATGCCGACCCCCCGGACCTTTCGGATTTAAATATCCGCAAGTATTCTCATCTTCCGGGCACCGCGTCCTTTAGCTGCCCATATAAATGCAGCTTTTGCAATGAAGTGCAATTCCGGGGGAAGTATCGGAAACGAGACATGAAAGAAACTGTTGATGAAATGGTAAAATTACACCAGGCGGTCGAACTGAATAATGTCAATTCTGGGCATCAATTATTTTTTATGACCGATTCCCTGTTGAATCCCATCATAAACGACCTGGCCAATGAGTTAATCCGGGAAAAAGTGTCACTTTATTACGATGGGTATTATCGAGTGGACCAGGCAGCATTGAATGCGGAGAACACGTTTCTCTGGAGAAAAAGTGGTTTATACCGGGTTCGGTTAGGAGTGGAGAGTGGTTCACCAAAGATATTGAATTTAATGCGAAAAGGTATTACCGTGGAGCAAATCAAGGGAGCGGTCACCAGCTTTGCCCTGGCCGGCATTAAAACTACCACCTATTGGATTATCGGGCATCCTGGTGAAACCGAAGAAGATTTCCAAATGACCCTGGACCTGATTACGGAATTAAGAAACAATATTTATCAATCCGAGTGTAATCCGTTTCTTTATCATTATTGCGGGCAAAATAGTTCCGATGAGTGGAAAGATAAACGGCAGCGGTTATATCCAGAAGAGGCAAGAGACATGTTGATTTTCGATTCCTGGACCCTGGATATGGACCCGGTGCGTGAAGTGGCTTATGAGAGGATGCACCGGTTTGAAAAACACTGCCGAAGCCTGGGAATACCCAATCCATACTCTTTTAAAGAAATTTTTGATGCGGACCGACGCTGGAAAAAATTGCAAAAATTTGCCGTACCACCGTTGGATGAATTTGGTAAAGTAGGAGATTCCATTCGAGACAATTATAAAAAACGTGTACTGGCGCAGCAATCCAGGCAGGACCCCGGAGACTTTAACTTATAGATTCAAAAGAAAATAATTAATTGTCAATTGTCAATGGTTAATGGTTAATTAAAAAGGAGGAAAAGACCATGAAACAGTATCTAAACACAGGGATCAAGCAAGTATTGGAAAAATACCCGGGATTGGCGCCTATTCTTGCCCGGTATGATATTAATTGCTATCAATGCAACGGGAACTGTCTGTTTAAAGATATTTTCGAGGAACACAATCTTTCCATGATGGAGGAGATGGAATTGAAACGCAAGATTGCCGACGTCATTCCCGGTTAAACATTCCTCCCTCCTCCGGCTGGAGCTAAAAAAATAATCGGGTATGCCGCAACTAAGGAGATAATCATGATGTACAGGGATTTATCTGGAGAAAAAGCATTTGCAGCCACTCAATATGAGAGGGAAAGGGAGTATTGGATCAACAAACTTTCCGGGGAACTGGTAAAAAGCAGTTTTCCCGCAGATGTTAGCACGAAGGCTGTTAAAGAAAAAGGGCGGGATTCCCTTTCCTTTAAATTACCAACGCATGTTTTTGAGCGATTAATGGTCATTAGCAACAATTCCGATTCCAGGCTGCATATGCTCCTGGTCACCGGGTTGATTCTATTGCTCTATAAATACACGGGGCACACGGACATCATCATCTGTACGCCCATTGATAAACAAGAAGTTGAAGGTGAGTTTATCAATACTGTACTGCCTCTACGCAGCCAGTTAGAAGAGCAAATGACCGTTAAAGAATTTTTAATGCAAGTAAAGCAGACTATTATTGAAGCAAGTGATAATCAAAATTATCCTATTGAAACCATCCCTTATGAGTTGGACATACCGGTGGTAGAAGGTGATTTTCCACTATTTGATACCGCTCTTTTACTTGAAAATATTCAAGATAAGGAGTACCTTCGGCATATCAACCTGCAGATGATTTTTTCTTTCCTCAGAACAGGGGAATCCCTGGAAGGTATTGTGGAATATAATCGGTCACTTTTTGAAAAGGAAACCATCCAACGGGTAATTAACCATTATGTCTACCTGGTGCAAGAGGTCTTTAACCGGGTGGATTTGAAATTAATTGATGTCCCTGTACTTACAAAGGAAGAGAAACACCGGATGGTAAAAGATTTTAATGATACTGCCGCAGACTACCCTTCGGATAAGATGATTCACCAGTTGTTTGAAGAACAGGCAGAAAAAAAACCGGGTAACACAGCCGTTGAATTCAAAGGCAGCCGATTGACTTATAAGGAATTAAATGAAAAAGCCAATCAATTGGCGCGGTGTTTAAGAGAGAAAGGCATCGGGACAGATGATGTGGTGGCTGTCATGTTGGGAAGCTGCATTGAAGTACCCATTGCCATCATGGCGGTTTTAAAGGCAGGAGGTACCTACCTCCCCATGGGCTTTGAATACCCGGAAGAACGCATCAATTACCTGTTGAAGGACAGTACGGCAAAAATGTTATTAACCGAGAAATCCCTGCCAGACCACATGAACCTGGACTGTCCCATGCTTTACCTGGAAGAAAAAGACCTCTATACCGGCGAATGCAGCAACCCGGTACCCCCGGATAATATCAATCCTCTGGCCTACATTATTTATACTTCCGGTACCACCGGTCAACCCAAAGGCGTTATGGTGGAACAGCGGGGGCTGGTTAATTACATATGGTGGGCTGCCCGCACCTATGTAAAAGATGAAAAGGTTGACTTTCCACTTTATACCTCTATTTCTTTCGATTTAACCATTACTTCGATCTTTACACCTTTAATCACCGGGAATGCCATTATTGTGTATGGTGGGGTAGATAAAAAGTTTTATATTGAAGATGTCATTGCAGACAATCGCGTCGGAGTGCTAAAACTGACACCGTCACATTTGAAGTTAATCCGGCCAAAACAATTAAAGGATTCAGCCATTAAGCGTCTTATCGTTGGAGGGGAAGAACTGGATACTCAATTGGCCATGGATATTTACCACAATTTTAATGAAAAAATAGAAATCTATAATGAATATGGCCCCACAGAAACGGTAGTGGGAAGTATGATTCATAAATTTGATCCTGATGCTGACAATAGTCCCTCGGTGCCCATCGGCGTACCCATTGCCAATACCCAGGTTTACCTGTTGAATCAACATCACCAACCAGTACCTGTGGGTGTTGCAGCAGAGCTTTATATATCCGGTGACGGTTTGGCCAGGGGATACCTTCGTAACCCCCAATTGACCGAGGAAAAATTTGTACCCAATCCTTTTAGTGCCGGGAAAAAAATGTACAGATCCGGTGACCTGGCGGTCCGGTTGCCCAATGGGAATCTTGAATATAAAGGTAGAATTGATCACCAGGTCAAAATCCGGGGATACCGGGTAGAAACCGGGGAAATCGAAGCCAAAATCGTCAGTTTCCAGAAAATTTCCCATGCCAAACGGGAACAAAGGGAAGATATTATTAAAAAATTGGACCTCAAATCCGTGACCCGATGTACCACCTGTTTAATACCGGCCAACTACCCGGGAATTTATTTCGAAGAAAAAGGGATGTGCAATATCTGCCGGGAATATGAAAGCTATAAGAATAAGGCATTGAAATACTTTAAAACTCCTAAGGATTTTGAACTGGTGGTGGAAAAGGCCCAAAAAACCAAAAGAAGTGAGTATGATTGTTTGATGCTTTACAGTGGTGGTAAAGATAGTTCCTATGTTTTGCATCGCCTGGTAGAGATGGGGCTGAAGGTACTGGCCTTTACTTTCGATAATGGCTACATATCGGATATGGCTTTTGAAAATATAAAGCGTACCACTGAATTATTGAAGGTGAAAAGCAATATAATGGATTTTGGGGCCATGAAAGAGATATTCGTGGAAAGTTTATGGTCCGATTATAATGTATGTAACGGATGCTTTAAAGCAGTCAATACCTTTGGGACCAAAATCGCCCATGAGCACGACATCAACCTGGTGGTATCGGGGTTGACCCGCGGGCAAATATTTGATATTAAACTGCATGGATTATTTAAACTGGGCATTTTCAATGAAGAAACCATCGATGAACGGTTAAAATTATTCAGGAAAAACTATCACTCCATGACCCATCGAACCTCGCGGCTCATCGATGAAAAGATCACCGACAAGATGCTGGATAATATCTATTTTAGCGATTACTTTAGATATGACGGTATATCCACCAGCGAAATCTTTGAATATTTGAAGGCCAAAGACCCCGGGTGGGTTCGTCCCCGGGATACAGGTGCCTCCTCATCCAACTGCATTATTAATGATGTGGGCATCTATGTTCATTTAAAAGATAAAGGATTTCATTTTTACTCCGCCCAATTGAGTTGGGACTGTCGGTTAGGAACCATTACCCGGGAAGAGGGAGTCGAAGAGATCACGGGATTTAAAGTGGACTATCCCACCGCCCATAAAGTGCTTAATGAAATCGGTTATTACGATGCCTTCACCGGTGCCGTCGTGCTGCCTCTGGCGGATGGAAAAGGCGAGAAAGCTCTATGTGCTTATATCGTTGCCGAAAAAGATTTTGATGTCATTGGATTAAAGGATTATCTTTCCAGGGAACTCCCCGATTACATGATTCCCACCTATTTTACAAAGATAGACAGGATCCCCTTAACTGCAAGCGGTAAAATCGATCAAGAAGCACTGCCTGAACCGGAACTAAAGTATGAAGGGGAATATGCAGCTCCCAGGAATAAAGTGGAAAAGAAGTTATCAGGGATATGGAAGGAATTATTGGGGATTAAACAGAAGAGTATAGGCATAACTACAAACTTTTTTGAAATAGGTGGTCATTCCCTGCGGGCCACATTCCTGGCAGCGGTCATACACAAAGAATTTAACGTCAGGGTACCACTGGTAAAAATATTTGAAACTCCCACCATAAAAGGACTGGCAGAATATATAACAGAAGCGGCAGAAGAGACATATACTTCAATTCGTCCCATTGAAAAAAAAGAATATTATGTGTTATCTTCGGCCCAGAGTCGATTATACATTTTACAGCAGATGGATCTGGAATCTACCGCTTACAACGTTAATGTAATTATTGAATGGAGTGGAGAATCGGACCGGGAGAGATTGAAGAAAATTTTTAGTAAACTGACTGACAGCCATGAAAGTATAAGAACATCTTTTGAGATAATAGAAGGAAAGCCTATGCAAAAGATACATAATCCATCGGAAGTAGAATTTAGTATTGAATATTATGATGTAACTCCAGCATCAGTATCCGTTCCCGGTACATCCAGTGCAGCAAACGTTATAAACGACTTCATCCGTCCTTTTGATTTATCTCAAGCACCGTTGATGAAAGTGGGTTTGGTGAAAATCCAACCATTGAAATATTTAATGATAGTTGATATGCATCACATCATTACGGACGGAATTTCCCACCGTATTTTAATACAAGATTTTACAGCCCTATACAGTGGGAACAATTTAATACCGCTGAAGCTTCAATACAAAGATTATTCGGAGTGGCAGCAAAACCTGGCGGTGAGAGAAGACCTTAAGAAACAGAAGGAATATTGGTTGGGGGAGTTCCAGGGAGAGATACCTATATTAAACTTATCCACTGATTATACCAGGATGGCGGTACAAAACTTTGAAGGGAGTATCGTCAGTTTTAAGCTAAATATGGAAAAGACAACAGCATTAAAAGGGATTGCCTTATCCAAAGAAGCCACATTGTTCATGGTACTGCTGGCCGTATACAATATATTCTTATCTAAGTTGGACGGTAAGGCGGATATCATCGTGGGGACGCCATTAGCAGGCCGTAAACATACCGACCTGGAGAAGATAATCGGAGCATTTATAAATACCCTGGCACTGCGTAACTACCCCGAAGGGGAGAAGAGCTTTAGTGAATTTCTCAGTGAAGTGAAAGAAAAAACATTAGAAACCTTTGAGAACCAGGACTACCCCTTTGAAGACCTGGTTGATGAGATATTTGTGGAAAGGAATATAAGCCATAATCCATTGTTTGACGTGATGTTTACATTACAGAACATGTTCGATGCACCGGTGGAAATACCGGAACAGGAAATGAAAGATTTGAAACTGAAACCTTATTCTTATAGAAGAGGTACGGCGAAATTTGATTTAACATTAGCAGCAGTGGAGTTGGAAGGGGAATTGCATTGCCGATTTGAATACAAGACGAAATTGTTTCGAGAAGAAAGTATCCGTAGATTTATTCGATACTTCGAAAAGATAATATCTGCAATAATCGAAAATTCTGGAATAAAGATATCGGCAATAGAAATCATATCGAAAGAAGAGAAAAAGCGGTTGCTATTTGATTTTAACAATACAGATGCAGAGTATCCCCAACATAAGACTGTTCATCAGCTATTTGAGGAACAAGCAGAGAAAAGTCCTGATCAAATCGCTCTTGTTGGACCCAGTGTAAGGAAAGTATGGAGTGAGTACCATTCCATGCCTCCTAAAGGGAGTAAGGAGGACACATGCCAGGTTGTAAAGGCAGGAGATCGGTTTATCTGGTCTCTTACCTATAGAGAATTGAATCGAATGTCCAATCAATTGGCATATCTATTACGAGAAAGAAGTGTCAAATCCAATAGTATCTTCGGCATCATGGCGGAGCGTTCTTTAGAGATGATTATAGCTATGCTGGCTATATTGAAGGCCGGAGGGGCATATTTACCAATTGATCCCAATTATCCTGAAGATCGGATTCAATTCATGTTGTCAAATAGCAGTGCGGGGGTATTGGTGAACACCCGAACTTTCTCTAAGGAAGTTGAGAAAGTGAGAAATTGGGGAGGTATGATGTGTATCATCGAAGACCTGTTGGGAAATCCAGTCAACAATGAACAATGGGCAACTCCCCACACGCAGTCCGAAACAAACCGTGTAAACACTTTCCTTGCAGTCGGCAGTGAAAATATGCAACCTGTATCCACGCCAATGAATCTTGCTTATATCATTTACACCTCAGGCTCTACAGGCAAACCCAAAGGCGTTATGGTGGATCATCGCAGTGTGGTAAATACTCTATTATTTAGAAAAGAAGAATACCAGATGAATATCCACGACACGAATTTGCAGTTGTTTTCATACGGTTTTGACGCATTTGTAACCAGCTTTTTCACCCCCATCATTTCTGGTTCAAGGGTAATTCTCGTAAACCAGGACGATGCAGCCGATTTTATAGCAATCAAAGATACCATAACGAAGCATAAAGTAACTCATCTTATATGTGTACCCGCATTATACCGGGAAATCATTGAAAATTTAAATAAAGAGGAGGCTGCATTTTTAAAAATGGTCACTCTTGGCGGAGATAAATTTTCGCCAAATATTTTAGAGGTAACAAAAGATAAGAACAAGAATATCGAAGTGATAAATGAGTATGGAGTAACTGAAGGTGCAGTTATATCAACCATATATAGACACCAGGAAAATCACCAAAAAATCAAAATCGGTCACCCCATATGGAACGTAAAGATTTATATAATAGATAAAAAGAACAAAATACTACCGATAGGAGTGTCGGGAGAACTTTGTATTGCAGGGATAGGGTTGGCCTGGGGATATTTAAATAATCCTGAACTTACGAACGAAAAATTCTTGGAAAATTCATTTGTAAATGGAGAAAAAAATGGTAAATTTTATAAAAAGGTATACAGAACAGGTGATTTGGCCAGGTGGGATTCCAACGGAGATCTAGAGTTATTGGGCCGTATTGATTTCCAGGTAAAAGTAAGAGGGATCAGGATTGAATTAGGGGAAATAGAGAATCAACTGGTGAAGCATCCGGAGATAAAGGAGGCTGTGGTCATATGCAGGGAAGATGAAAGTAGAAATCAGTATCTATGTGCTTATATTGTGGGTTTAGGAACGTTGCCCTTAACACCCCTAACGCCTGGCAGCCTGGAAATAAAAGAATATCTATCCCGTACATTGCCCGATTATATGATTCCCTCCTATTTTAGTTACCTGGACAAAATACCCTTAACCCCTAATGGGAAAATCGACAGGAAAGCATTGCCGATTCCTGAAATAAAAACAAATGAAGGCTATATTTCTCCTGGAAATGAATTGGAAGAAAAGCTTGTGGGGATATGGTCGGAAGTATTGAGGGTGGAAAGGCATAAAATAGGCATTGATACAAACTTTTTCCAGTTGGGTGGACATTCATTAAAAGCAACTGTAATGATGGCCCATATATACAAAGAATTAAATGTAAAATTACCACTGGCGGAAATATTCAAAACCCCGACCATAAGGCACCTTTCCAGGACCATCAAGGAATTAAAGGAAGATAAATATACCTCTATAAGGTCTGTAGAAGAAAAGGAGTATTATGCATTATCATCAGCCCAGAAGCGTTTATATTTTGTCCAGAAGTTAAATAAAAGGGATACCAGTTATAACATGTCCATTATATTGGAATTTGAGGGAAAACCTCAGAGGGAGAAGTTTGAAGAGACCTTCAGGAAGATGATAAAGCGGCATCAAATCTTACGAACCTCCCTGGAGACGATTGGTGAAATCCCGGTACAGAAAATACACCGGGACGTTGAGTTTCAGGTGGAATATTTAAAATTAGAATCAGGTTTCCTGGATCAGTGGTTAAAGGAGAGTGAAAAAATAGTAAAGAAATTCATTCGACCATTTGACCTGGCATCAGCCCCGCTTTTCAGGGTGGGATTGATAAAAATCCGGGAAACCCATCATATATTTATGTTAGATATGCACCATATCATATCTGATGGTGTATCCCTGCAAATTTTTATCAAGGAGTTTATGATATTGTACGGGGGCAAAGCATTACCTGGATTAATGCATCATTACAAAGATTATGCAGAATGGCAGAACAGTAACAGGCAAAAGGAGATATTAATGAAGCAAGAAAAATATTGGCTCAAGCAGCTTGAGGGTCCACTGCCTCTCCTGGATATACCAAAAGATTATACAGAGTCTCCGGATGCTTCCACTGAAGGTAAGCTGATTGTATTTAAAATCAACAGCCAATTAACCGCTAAAATAAAGCGCTTTATACTGGAAACGGGAACCACATTGTATATGTTGTTACTGGCAGTGTATAACATATTGTTATCAAACTATACCAGGCAGAAGGATATTCTGGTGGGTTCCCCCATAAGCGGAAGAAAACATCCTGATCTACATACCCTTATCGGCATGTTTGTAAACATGCTGGTCATGCGCAACAATATCGGGGGAAGTGAAACATTTATAGAATTTTTAGAAAAAGTAAAAGAAAATGCCCTAAATGCCTATGAAAATCAAGATTATCAATTTGATGAGTTGGTAAAAAAGTTAGGATTACAGCGGGGATATGATAGGAATCCCATTTTCAATGTAACCTTTCAAGTGCAAAACATTGAAGGTGAAAAAATAGATATAGAAGAGCTTGAAGTTCTCAACCAGTTGAGAGTAAAACCCTATAAATTTGATAGGGGAAAAGCCGCCTTCGACTTGATTCTAGCTGCTACTGAAACCATGGATTACATAGTGATGTCAATGCTCTACTCTACAAAACTCTTTAGATGCTCTACAATAGAAAAAATGTCAGAACATTACCTTGAAATCCTGGAACAGGTAATAACCAATCGAGATATTAAACTTAATGAGATCGAATTGTCTTATAATTTAGTTGCAATGGAGACCAGAGCTCTTGAGGATGGTCAGAGTGATTTTGCCTTTTAAATCTTAAAGGAATAGACAACATGTTAAAAGAAAAAATTCTCCTCTGGGTGCTGCCATTCTGGGATCCGTTGATTCCTCCCCAGGGAATCTCATGTCTAAAAAATTTTATAAAGCAACATGGGTATATGGTAAAAACCATTGATACCAATACCAAGCAGGAATTAAAAGAATATTACAATAGTTATTTCGGATTTTTAAGAGAAAATATCCCTGAACACAGGTGGGGAAACTTTTTTAATATGGGGCACGATGTGCTTCGCAATCATTTGATGGCTCATCTCCATCATGAGAACCAGGAAGAATATATTGAATTGGTAAGGATACTGGTTTATCAAACCTATTTTACTGGATTTAATGATGACCAGGTTAGATGGTTGATCAAAATAATTAATTCTTTCTATAACCAATTGGAGAAATATCTCCTCCGGGTACTGGAGGAAGAAAAACCGGATGTAGTGGGAGTAACTGTGCTGAGAGATACGGTTGCGTCCTCTCTTTTTACCTTTAAACTGGTGAAAGAAAAATACCCGCATATCATGACCGTTATGGGAGGCAGTATTTTTTCCGACCACCTGTTTAAGGGAACTCCCAACTTCCGATATTTCCTGGAGAGAACGCCTTATATTGATAAGATCATCATTGGTGAAGGGCAAAATTTATTTCTAAAATTACTCCAGGGGGAGTTGCCATTGTCCCAACGGGTGTTTACCCTGGCGGACATCAATGGCGAAACCCTTGGTTTTTCTCCATTAAACTTTCCTGATATGTCGGATTTCCAGGTTCGCACTGTCTATCCCTACCTGGCCGCCCAGGCCTCAGCCGGTTGTCCCTTCCGGTGCAGTTTTTGTAATGTGGCTCCCTTTTATGGAGAATACCGGCAAAAAGAACCCCGCCAGGTTGTTGAAGAAATGACAAAATTGTACCACACCTATGGTTCCCAGTTATTCTTTATGAACGATGCCCTGATGAATCCTGTTATAGATGGCCTGTCCAGGGAGCTTATCAAATCCGGGGTGTCCTTATACTGGGATGGATATTTACGGGTAGATGAATCCACCAGCGACATTGAAAATACGATGTTCTGGCGTCAGGGCGGGTTCTACCGGGCCAGGATTGGGGTAGAAAGTGGGTCACAGCGGGTTTTGGATTTAATTGGTAAAAAAATTACTGTGGACCAGACTCGGGCTGCGGTGGCCAGCCTGGCCTATGCAGGAATAAAAACCACTGCATATATCGTTGTTGGCCATCCTGGTGAGACCCAAGAAGATTTTCAAAAAACCCTGGATTTATTGGAAGAGTTAAAAAACGACATCTGGGAAGCCGAGTGCAATCCTTTCATCTATGGCTACGATGGCCAGGTAAATTCTGCCCAATGGGTAAAACAAAACAAGCTGCTGTATCCAGCCTGGGCAAAAAAAATGTTAATGATTCAAACCTGGGTAGTAGACGCCGAACCATCACGGGAAGAAACTTACAACCGAGTATGCAGGTTAATCCAACATTGCAATAAAATGGGGATCCCGAATCCTTATTCCTTGTCCGAGATCTACCAGGCGGATGAACGCTGGAAAAAGCTTCATAAAAACGCAGTTCCCGGCCTGATCGAATTTAAGGATAAGGACACCACCATCGATGACACCAAGGATGTCAGGGATGTCTTTATCCTGCAAAATAAAATAGATGAGAGGGGGGATTTTGCTTTTTAAAACGCCAAACATCTCCAGTATGGTTATTGGAAAAAGGAGAAATTGTTTATGAGAAATTCTATTAAATCGCATCAACTGGCAGTTGCCTCCACTAGAAATACCCGGGAAGAAAGATACTGGTTAGAAAAATTGTCCGGAGAATTGGTAAGAAGTAGTTTCCCGGATGAAACCAGGAATAGTACCCGCCAATACCAACGGGACACAATGACGTTCCAACTCGACAGCAGTCTTTCTTCAGGGTTAATAAAATTAAGTAATAAATCGGATTCACGGCTCTTTATGATCCTTTTAGCAGGATTAAAAATGTTGCTGTATCGATATACGGGAAATACTGACCTGGTACTAGCCGTACCTGCTGTAAAACAAGAATTCGAAGCAGAATTTATCAACACAGTACTAATTTTAAGGGATCGGCTGCACCATGGAATGACATTCAAAGAGTTTTTACTGGTGGTAAAACAAACCCTTGTAGAGGCCAATAATCATCAAAATTATCCCATTGAAATCCTGTTCCGGCAATTGAATATAACCTTTGAGGAAGGTGTGCAATCATTGGTGGATATTGCCATCTTGTTACAAAATATCCATGATGAAAAATACCTCAACCCTATAAAATTGAACATGCTGTTTTCTTTTTTGAAAACCGGCCAAATAGTGAAAGGGGAAGTGAAATACAATGCTCTCCTCTATAAAAAAGAACAGGTGGGAAGCATTGTGAAACATTTCCAGTACTTGCTCAAAAATGCCCTTTTAAAAATAGATACACCGGTGGCCCTGATCGACATGCTGTCAGAAGAAGAAAAAGGCCAGCTTCTGCTGGCGTTTAATGATACCCGGAAGGATTATTCCACAGGTAAAACCATCCACGATCTATTTGAAGAACAAGTAAAGAAGACAGGAGACAGTATAGCTTTAATGGCCAGGGGACACAACACAGACCACAGATCACAGGAGACGGAGAACATTTTAATCACTTACAACAAATTATATAAAAAGTCCGTTCAATTGGCACACCTCTTGATAGCAAAAGGTGTCACAGCCGATACCATCGTCGGCATAATGATAGAGCGTCCTCTGGAAATGATAATTGGAATCCTGGGCATATTAAAAGCAGGAGGAGCTTATTTGCCCATTGACCCGTTTTATCCGGAGGAAAGAGTAAAATATATGCTGGCCGACAGTGATGCTTCCGTTTTATTATCCAACGGGGGAGAAATTGTTAAAAGAATCTCCGTGGCTAAAAAAACTTACCTGCGCCTGTCATCTGCACCCGAAACTTGCCTCGCTTACCTCATATACACCTCGGGAACAACGGGCAGGCCCAAAGGTGTTGGGGTGGAGCATCGCCAGGCGGTAAATACTCTTCTCAGCAGGAGAGAAGCCTACTGCATGGATTCAAGGGATGTCTCACTGCAATTGTTTTCTTATTCCTTTGATGGTTTTATTACCAGTTTTTTTACTCCTCTCATTTCAGGATGCCGGACAGTAATCTTAAACAAAGGGGATATTAAAGACCTATTTAAAATAAAACAGGTCATTCTGAAGAACCGGGTGACTCATTTTATCAGTGTGCCATCATTGTACCGGGGCATCATCGGGAACCTTACAGCAGGAGAAGCTTCATCGTTAAAAGTTGTTACCCTGGCTGGCGAAGCTCTGCCAAGCGATATCCTGGAAATGACCAGGGCTAAAAACAACAGCCTGGAAATTGTCAACGAGTACGGAGTTACCGAAGCAGCCGTTATGTCCACCATATTCAGACACCAGGAAATAGTCAGCCGCATAAAAATCGGCAAACCTATCGCGAATACCACAATATATATATTGAACAAAAAAAACAGCTTGCAACCCGTGGGCATCCCCGGTGAGTTATGTATTGCCGGAGCGGGTATGGCCAGGGGCTACCTCAACAACCCGGAACTCACCGCCAGGAAGTTTACCGCCAATCCTTTTAAACCCCATCAACGAATTTATAAGACCGGTGACCTGGCACAATGGTTAAAAGATGGAAATATTGAATTTTTAGGCAGATCGGATCATCAGGTTAAGTTAAGAGGCCTGAGAATAGAACCCGGAGAAATAGAAAATCTCCTGTCTTTTCATCCTGCCGTAAAAGAATCCTTTGTTATGGCACTGGAGAACAAAAGCGGCGGCAAACAACTGGCTGCCTTTGTGGTTCCTGATCCCGGGAATGTATTTACCGTCAGTCAAATGCTCAGGTTCCAAAAGCAAGGTTGGTTAAAGGACCGAAAGGTACTGGACATGCACGGCCATATGCCGGTCATCTATATCAATCGGAAAGAAGTAGAGTTATTACATGAAAAAATTTTTGAAAAACAGGCTTATTTGAAACATGGAATTTCCCTGAATGAAGGGGCCTGTATATTTGATGTAGGTGCTCATATTGGCTTATTCGTTCTTTTTATAAATGAGACCTGCCCCAATGCGGTTATTTATGCTTTCGAACCTCTTCCCCCTATTTTTGAAGTGCTGCAACTCAATGCTTCACTATACGGCATCGATGCCCATTTATTTGCCTGCGGTGTCGCTGCCCGGCAAAGAGATGAAAATTTCACTTTCTATCCCCATGCATCTGCGCTTTCCGGACGCTTCCCCGACACTGATAAAGAAATAATGAGGTCTTACCTGGAGGACCGACCAATATCCGAAAGTACGGAAAATTCGGGAACCCTATCAAAAGACCAGATAAATGATCTTTTAGAGGAACGTCTAACTGTAAAACAATTCATTTGTCCCACCAAAACCCTTTCCCAACTCATCCGGGAAAATGGGGTGAAGCAGATCGATTTATTAAAAGTTACTGCTGAAAAGAGTGAGTTAGAAGTTCTAAAAGGCATAAAGGATGAGGATTGGGCGAAAATTCTTCAGCTGGTCCTTGAAGTAGACAATGTGGATGGGCGATTAGAAGGAATTAAAAACCTGGTAGAAAGTCACGGGTACAAGGTTACCGTGGACCAGGATGAGGAACTGCAAAATACCGGTCTTTATACTATCTATGCTCGTTTGCCGCAGGCGGAAGGAGGTATAACCGCAGGGGAGAATCCGGGTCGCTCATCAAATTCCCGGCGCAGTCCCAGGCAATTGGCGGAGGAGCTTAAAGGCTTCTTGAGGGAACGACTGCCGGAGTTCATGGTTCCCCAGAATGTTGTGCTGCTGGATGCCTTGCCCTTAACCAGCAATAGTAAGATAGACAAAAAAGCACTGCAGCTTCCTGAGGATGCAGTAGGACGCCAGGCACCACGGGACAACAAGGAAGAGACCCTGGCAGACATATGGTCAGAATTATTGGGGATTGAAAAGGAAAAAATCAGCATAGACGGAAATTTTTTTGAGTATGGCGGAAATTCCTTAACCTCCACCATACTGGAATCCAGGATTCACAAAGCCTTTGATGTAAAAATACCCCTGGCGGAATTGTTTAAGTCCCCCACCATCAGGGGATTGTCAGGATATATAAAAAAAACTGTCAAAGATAAATATTTTTCCATCAAACCGGCAGAAAAAAAAGAATATTATATATTATCATCCGCTCAAAAGATGCTGTATGTGCAGCAGCAAATCGCCCTGGGAGGTACCGCTTACAATATGCCCCTATTCCTTCTTATAGAAGGTGAGTTAGAAAGAAAAAAATTGTTAGAGACCTTTAAAAAATTGATACAGAAACATGAAAGCCTAAGAACATCTTTTGATATAGTTGAAACCGAACCTGTTCAAAAGATTCATGACACAGTAGAATTTGAAATAGGATATTATGAGACGCACCCAGATAATGACAGTGAGGATGTCAATTTTATGGCGTATGAAAACCGGGCCGTAAAGAATTTTGTACAGGCATTTGATTTGTCCCGAGCCCCACTACTGCGGGTGGAGTTAGTGAAAACAGGGGAGCACCAGCACCTATTGATGATGGACATGCATCATATCATATCGGATGGTGTTTCTCACAATGTATTGATAAATGATTTTATGGCACTGTATTACGGAGAAGAACTGCCGGAATTGAAGCTGCATTACAAAGATTTCGTCCAATGGTGCAGCGACTTCTACGGGTCAAACGAAATAAAGAAACAAGAAGACTATTGGCTAAAGGAATTTGAGGGAGAGATACCGGAACTCACGATTCATACCGATTATGTTCGACCTGCTGTTCGGAGTTTTGAAGGAGACAGGATACATTTTGAAATTAACTGTAAGCAGACCAAAGGTTTAAAAAATCTGGCAAAAAAAGAGGAGGCAACCTTATTTATGGTATTGTTGGCGATTTATAATATACTGTTATCGAAACTGAGTGGCAAGGTAGACATCGTTGTAGGGACAGGGATTGCAGGGCGAAGGCACATGGACCTTGACAAAATAATCGGTATGTTTGTAAATACCCTGGCGCTAAGAAATTATCCTGCTGGCGAGAAAACATTCAAAGGGTTTGTACGGGAAGTAAAAGAAAGAACTTTACGCGCATTTGAGAACCAGGATTATTTATTTGAAGACCTGGTGGAAAAAGTCGCGACAAAAAGGAATTTAGCTCGGAATCCACTGTTTGATACGGTCTTTTTGCTGCAGAACATCGAGACGAATCCAGTTCATACCTCAAACGTAGAAAAAACCGGATTGAAACTGAAGCGATATAGTTATGAGAATAAGGTTTCAAAGTTTGATATAGCTTTATCTTGCGTTGAAGTCGGAAATAAGCTGGCCTTTACAGCCACCTATTGTACAAAATTATTTAAGAAAGAAACGATTGAAATGTTTCTTGACTATTTCAAAAAGATCATATCCATAGTGGTAGAAAATGAAAATATCTTATTAAAAGAGATTGAATTCTCACAAGATGTCTTTATCACAGATGCAAAGGTTCACCAATATGATTTTGCATTTTAGGCTTTTTAGGGGTAAGGACGGTTATAACATCGCATAATTCTGGTTTTGTTCTTAAATTCAAGGGTAATGTAAAAAAAGGAGTAAATCCCATGTTTAAAGAAATGACTGCAGGAAAATTGGCTGTCTGGGCCAATCAAAGAGTAAAAGAGCGAGAGTTTTGGTTGAATAAATTGGCAGGAGAGTGGGTAAAAAGCCATTTTCCTTATGATTATAAAAAGAAAGAAGAGTTGTCTCATGCCAATGTAAAGGGACGAAAAGCTGTAGAGGCAGCGAAATTCCAATTTACGGGGGAACTCTTTACCGGCCTGATGCAGTTAAGTCGTGGAATTGACTACGCAATCCATACAATTGTTACTGCAGGATTGATTTTACTGATGGGCAAATATAGCGGCTGCGAGGATATTGTTGTGGGTACCCCTATTTATAAACAGAGCTTTGATGGTGAGTTTATCAATATGGTGTTGGTTCTAAGAAATCAAATGAGAAGCACAATGACATTTAAGGAATTGTTATTGCAAGTCAAACAGACCATTGACAAAGCTGTTGAACATCAAAATTATCCCATTGAAATATTACCCCAACAATTGGACAGAACCGCTGTGGATGGAGAGGGTTTCCCTTTATTTGATGTGTCAATTTTATTGGAAAAAATTCATGATAAAAAGTATCTTCAACATATTGATCATAACGTTGCCTTCACCTTAAAAAGAAAAAAAAGCATGTTGGAAGGAGTCGTGGAATACAACACAAAACTCTATCTTAAAGAGTCCATTGAACGAATGATTAATCATTTTACCAATGTATTCAAACAGGCTCTCTCTAACGTGAATATAGAAATATCCCGGATAGACATCCTTTCGCAAAGAGAAAAAAAACAACTTTTACATGAATTCAATGACACCAGAACCAGGTATCCTGAAGATAAAACAATCCATGAATTATTTAAAGAGGAGGTTGAAAAAACACCGGTCAATATCGCTGTTTCGTGGCCTGTTGATTTAAATGATATATATGACCAACTGGAATCCCACACAATAAATCCTGGACTGGAGAAAAAAATAGGATCCTGCTGCTTTAAAAAGAATCCCTATATTTATCACTCACCCCTGGAATTACCCGGAAAAAAGAGTAACCTGTACATATTGAAGAACCATCGGCATAACAGCGTGGTGGTCAATCATAATATAGTGAAGCTGATACCGCTCTTTGACGGAAAGAAAAATCTAACGTCTATTTATTCCCTACTCAATGCTTTAAAAAAGTTGAACAATAAAAGTCTTGAATTGCTTATCTATTCTATGAGCAAGAGTGATCTGCTTGAAGTCTCCTTTCAATTTAATGATAAGGTAGAGATATTTTCTATTGATATCTTCGAACATTTCATTAAATTGGTTCAAGTACTTTACAAGAATCATTTAATTGAGCTGTCAGGGGTTCATCCAGAAGAATTTGTGTTTGAAGACTCCATTCGTGACGATTTTGAAGGAGATAAATTTACAACGGATGAAATCCTCCTGGAAGATGTATTGATAAAAGATAGAAAAATATCACAGGCTCAGGTATTGCTCCTGGGAGATACCCCTGGTGTGCCCACCACCGGCTTGTTGTACCTGGCATCATACCTGAAAAGGAAGGGAATTAAAACCCTTTGCCAGTTTTACGATCCAGGTCGGGACTACATTTCCATGAAGGAAAATATTGAATGGCTTCTAGAAAAAATTCAACCCCGGGTGGTGGCCATCAGCCTGAAGTGGTTTCTATACACAGCGCGGGTCCTGGATATGTGCAAAATCGTGAAAGAATATGCCAGGAAGCATTCCCTGGACATTAAGGTGGTGGTGGGTGGTAATACAGCTTCCTATTATTGGAAAGATATTATAAAATATGATTGTATTGATACCCTGGTCCGGGGAGACGGCGAGGAACCTTTATTAAAAATATGCCGGGGAGACGATATATCGAATATTCCCAATTGCGCTTATAAAAAAAATGGCGAAATCATCAAAAATCCCATCACTTATGTCCAGGATCAAACCAATTCATCAGAAATCTATTTATCTCACCTCTATGAAATATTACTTTCCCATCATGCCTCTCGTTTCGGTATATTTTTCATCTATACGCAAAAGGGTTGTGCCATGAATTGCCTGTACTGCGGTGGATGTAACCGTGTACAGCAGGAGGCCTTCAACAGGAAGAACATATTCCGGCGGGGAGTTGAAGAAGTCCGAAAAGATATCATGGCGGCAAAAAAATATACCTCTACTTTCCAGTTCGAGTTTGATATCCTGGATAAAAACCTTGCGGATTATTGCCGAAAAATTTGGGAAGGAATCGATCTGTCCGGTCATTTTTGTTTGTTCAGTACCTTAACGCCTCTTTCAACCGAATTGGTGGAATTGGTCAGCCGAACATTTAAATATGTTTACTGGGATTTCGATATTTGCACTCCATCCGAAAGGCATAGGAAACAATTAGAGTCATTGGGATTAGTAAAGCCACAGCCCACGGATGCCGAAATCATGGATTTTATGACAATGTGTGAAAATTTCAAGAACATCGAAGTTCGACTCAATTTAATCACCGGTCTTCCCTACCTTACATCGGACGATATCGAACCTGGCGAAAAGTTGTTTTCTAAAATTATGAATACTTATTCATGTTTTGGTGAATTACATTGGGCCCGTTTGCATGCTCAGCCCGGGGCTCCTATTGTAGAAGATGCGGGGAAGCACAATATGCATTCCTATGCCACTACCTTTGAAGATTTTTTAAGATACAGCAAGGAAATTTTTAACCAGGATTCCAGTTATTCGACCGTTGAAGATTTTAACTATCCCTATATTTATTTTAACGATGACCAATTAAATTCCAGGATCACAAATTTTTACCTGGAAACCAATAAAAAGATTGCTCAACACACCAGGAACAAAAAAAGAGGCTTGATTGTCTCCAATACCTTAACCTATCGGCAGTTAAATGAGAAAGCAGGACAATTGGCAGGTGCATTAAGAGCAAAGGGAGTTAAACCCGGTGGTATCGTCGGACTTATGTTGGAGCGTTCTATTGAGATACCCGCGGCAATTTTAGGGATATTGAAAGCTGGGTGTGCCTATATACCCATTGATCCGGAATTTCCCACCGGTAGAATCGAATATATGTTAAAGGACAGCAGTGCTGAAATATTGTTAACTACCCCTGATTTATCGAAAGAAATCAAATATAAAAATGGGATTGTATATGTGACGGACGCGATAAATCGCGTCCCTACGCCTCCCCACCTGCACCTGTCACCGTGGGTTAACGCACCTGCCACCTCTTTGGCTTACGTCATCTACACTTCCGGT
>CP070627.1:178761-199018 GCA_020355945.1 Candidatus Aminicenantota bacterium
AGAGGAGAGAAAAAGCACACGAACCGGTAAGGTGTTAAAAAATTATAAAACCTTAACCCGCATTTCTCACCAGGAATCGTAACGAAATGCCAAAGATGACTATGGATGCAAGAAAGGCGACTGAAGCCACTGGAGGCGTACTTGACAGTACGTCGAAGCGGGTGAAGGAGCCTGACGCAGCAGGCATGGGCAGATTTGGCATTGCAGTAGATTGCTGGTGAGAAATGCGGGTTAAGTATCCAGCGGTTGAACGTCTTGTTCAAAATAGCGGTGAAAGGATTTGGGTAATTGATGATAATCCATATCTTTAATGAAACCTGAAAGGTCCCGGGCATTTAAGGTGTTCCAGAATAATACCACCTGGTCCTTTATTTTTTGTTCCCGGGCGTCATCGATGAGGGCGGCAAAGGTTTTCCCGGTATAGGTGCCGTCCAATCGAATCCCTTCGGTTTCTTCCACCAGGGCAATGGCTTGTTTGCCTGGTTCGGTGAATTGCGCATAACCATTGCCCAGGTACTGGTCCCTGGATTCCAGGCCGGTTAATTCCAATAAGGGAAACGAGGAATCTTTAGCATGAAGTAAAGCAGAGGTTTTGGAGAAAAGTTCCAGGACCGTATGAGGTGTGGTGAAATGATGGTCCACCACCCGTACCGGGATGACTTTACTCTTTATGTTGAGTGCCTTAAGACCGATCATTAGTCCCACCAGTGTGCCTGCGCTTCCCAGGGCCACATAAATGCGGTGGGGTTCGGGTATTTCTTTTCGTTCCACCTGGTCTTTCAATTCAAAGGCGGCATTCACAAAACCCAGGGCGCCAAGAGGTGTGGAACCACCGGTGGGAATGATATAGGGAACTTTACCTTTTTTTAGTCGATGCCGGAACCGTTGAACCATTGTTCCTATCTTTAGCAGCAGTTTATTAGGGTATTGATGGAGTTCTGTATTACAATAGTGACTCATCAGTAGATTTCGCCGCACATAATGGGCGTTATGCTGGGGCATTAACATGGAAATGCCGGTTAGCCCTATTTTTTTTGCATAAACAGCAGTGGCCAATGCATGATTGGAACCGGCAAACCCAAAGGTCATCACTTCTTTGGCACCCTGGTCCAATGCCTCCCCCAGCAGGAACTCCAACTTCCGTATTTTGTTCCCGCCAAAAGGTTGAGCCGTTAATCCATCTTGCTTGATATAGAGATGGTCCAGGCCAATGGTTGAACCCAATCGATCGAGCTTTATAATGGGCGTGGGTAATTGACACAAACTCACATAAGGGAGTTTGTCTTTCAGCCGGGGAAATCGTTCAAATAGTGGAATCATTGATAATTTCAGCGATTTTCTTTGAAAGTTCAATCATGGTAAAGGGTTTAGGGAGGAAACCATTCACCCCCAGTTCAATGATGTCTTGTACGCGCCGGTCGTGCTTAAACCCTGATATTAACAATACTTTCACCGGTGGATATATTTTTTTCATTTCAATGTAAGATTCCCTGCCCGCTTTATTGGGCATAGCCATATCCAGGAGGATGAGTTTGATTTCATTGCATCGTTCTTTGAATATTCTCACCCCCTGGCGCCCATCTTCGGCCAGCAGCACGCTGTAGCCACAGGTTTCCAGGATTTCCTTCAAGGTTAGTCTCAAACTTTCTTCATCGTCCACCACCAGTATTAACCCGGTTCCCCGGGTCATTGTTTCTGTTGGTAAAGGGTAGTGGATAAAATGCTTTTGCTCCTCCAGCCGGGGTAAATAGACACTGAAGGTCGTGCCCTGGTGGAGTTGGGAATAAACATCGATAAACCCCCTGTGCTGCTTAACAATATTGTAGACCATGGCAAGTCCCAGGCCGGTGCCCTGGGTTTTTGTTTTGGTGGTAAAGAAGGGATCAAAAATTTTTGAGATCATTTTTGGTTCAATACCCACACCGGTGTCCTTTACCTTTAATATCCAGTAATTTCCTTCGACTGCTTCCGGCTGGGAAACACAGAAGTGCTTATCGGCATAAAAATTGTGAATTGAAACCGAGAGTGTTCCACCCTGGGGTTCATCCATTTTTCGCATCAGGGTCATGGCATGGGAGGAATTGATACAGAGATTTAACACTACCTGTTGAATCTGGGTGGCATCCGCCCATACCATGGTTTTACCATCATGGTAGGAGATATCCAGTTTAATACTTTTATCAATCGTGTTTTCACATATTTTCATTACATCTCTCAGGGCCTCATTTAAATCCACCGAAGCAAATATGGGTTCATTTTTCCGGGATAAGGTGAGCAGTTGATTGACCAGGTTTACTGCGCGGTGAGCCCCCTTTTCAATTGTATTTATACTATTCTTTATTTTCTCAAGGCTGATATTTTTTTCTTTTTCCATTAAGTACTTAATCAATGAAACGGTTCCCACAATTCCTCCCAGGACATTGTTAAAATCATGGGCCAGGCCTCCGGCCAGGTTTCCCACGGTTTCCATTTTCTGTGCCTGGAGTAATTGGCGATCTTTTTTTTCTGCTTCGGTGACGTCATCCATCCGTATCACACACCCTTGCAATCCTTCATAAACGAGGGGATACACGATAATATCCAGGTATTTTGATTCCCCACTGCGCATGACCACGCGTTCGCTGTACAGTTCCAGGGAAGAGCGCGAATGAAATACGTCTTCCAGTTGGTCCTGGTAAAATTTAAGAAATGGCACCACATCCCAGATTTTTTTGGATATTGCTTCCTTCGTTGGTACGCCAATATAATTTTCCGCCGCGGTGTTCCATTGAGTAATCATCCCTTCCCGGTTAACGGAAATCAGCATGGAAGAGAGGGAATTAAATACATTATCCAGGTAGTTTTTGGTTTGTTTGAGTTCTTCTTCCGCCTGGACGATTTCCGTGATATCCGTGACCATGGCAAAGTAACCCCTTACGTTTTGATTTTCATCAAAGAGAGGGGCGGTTTTCACCAGGCAGTGGGCAAGGGCATTATCGGGTCGTAAAAGAGTGAGGTTGTAAGCACTGCGTTTGCCATTTTTTCGTATTTCCATATTGCGAAGGAATTTTTGGATATCCGGGGGATTAATAAAATCAAGAAAATTGCAGCCCAACAGGTCGCTGCTGGCCCGACCTAAGATGGCGCACATCTCAGGATTGGCATCCACGACAATATGTTGATGGTCTACTTCCAGGAATCCTTCGCTGGCGGTTTCCAGGAAGGTTCTCAGGCGGTTTTCACTTTTTTGCACCTTCTCTTCCGCCTGCTTACGTTCGGCTATCTCCCGGTTGAGAGTTTCATTTATTTCTTCCAGTTGTTTGGCCCGTTCCCGGATACGGCGGGTCCGTGCCTGGTAAAAGAGCAGGACCAGGAGCACAAGTGTCAGGAGGGCAAAGCCCAGGAACCACCAGGTTTGCCAGAAAGGAGGCAGGACCGAAATTCGCAGCCATGTACCGGTTTCATTCCATATGCCGTCACTATTGGCCCCTTTAACTTTAAAGACGTACTCTCCGGGTGGGAGTGTGGTATAAGAAGCAAAATGCCGGTTCCCGGCATCAATCCACTTCTTGTCAAGCCCTTCCATCATATAGGCATGCCTATTGTCCGCAGGAGATGTATAGTCCAGGGCTGCAAATTCAAAGGTTATTACGCGATCCCGGTAAGATAATACAATATCAGTCGTCTCCATAATGGATTTCGCCAGGGGGGGGGCAGCTCTCTCCATGGCGGATTGATGAGAAATTTTAAGACCCGTCATAATGACAGGAGGAATAAAAGGATTGTCTTTGATACTGCCCGGATGGAACAGGTTAAACCCATTGATACCACCAAAAAACATTTCACCGCTGCGAGTTTTAAAAAAAGCCCCCAGGTTAAATTCATTGCTCTGGAGCCCATCTTTGGTTCCATAGTTTCTAAAGATGCCCTGCCCCGGGTCAAAATTGGATAATCCCTTATTGGTACTGATCCAGAGGTGACCGTGATGGTCTTCCAATATCCCATAAATCACATTATTGGGTAACCCGTCCGCTTCCCCGTAATGGGTAAATTGACCGGTTTGAGGATCAAATTTATCGAGTCCCCCGGTGGTACCGATCCAGAGTATCCCGGATGAACCGGCATATATTGCATTCACTTCATTATTACTCAAACTATTGGTTCTATTGGGGTCTACAGTATAACGAATAAAATTTCCCGTTTGCTTATCCAATTGATTAAGTCCGTACTTTGTTCCGATCCACAACACACCGGAGGGGTCCTCACAAATCGACTTGATATAATTATTACTTATGCTTCCGGGGTCCTGGTCAACGGCCTGGAAATGAAGAAATATCTTTCTTTCACGGTCAAATTGATTAAGCCCACCCCCTTCGGTTCCGATCCACATCAACCCGTTTTGGTCTTCGTAAATGACCCGGATGATATCGTTACTCAAGCTGAGATTATTTCCGGGATTCGACAGGTAATGGGTAAATGTCCCGGTTTTCCGATCGAATTGATTGAGTCCACCGCCCCACGTCCCTATCCACATCACACCAGCCCGGTCTTCAAAAATGGAAAAAACATAATCGTTGGTTAAACTCCGGGGGTTGGTGGGATCGGGCCGGTAATGTCTAAATGTATTTGTCTGCCGATGGAATCGATTGAGCCCCCTGTTGGTCCCCACCCAGACAATACCGGCTCGATCTTCATAAATGGCATAAACCATTTTGCCACTTAAACCTTTGCTGGGTTGATGGGGATAAAATTGATAATGTGCAAAACGATTCCTGTAGGGGGAATATTTATTAAACCCACCCCCATCGGTTCCGATCCAGAGTATATGAGATGAATCCTCATAAATGGCCAGGACGACATTGTTACTCAAACTGAAGGGATCGATGGGATCGTTTTTCCAATGGGAGAATGCCCTATCTGCCGGGTTAAATTTGTTAAGGCCTTCTCCTGTCCCGATTAATAATTCATTGTCATGGTCCAGGTAAATACAACGAATTTCATTGTGACTGATGCACCGGGAATCACGTCGAGTGTATTTATAATGAATAAATGTGTTTCTTTTTGGCTCCAATTTATTAAGACCCTCCAGGGTGCCAATCCATAAACACCCTTCCCGGTCTTCAGCAATGGCGGTCACATAATTATTGCTCAAGCTTCTGCGTTCATTGGCATGGTGTTGATAATGAATAAATTCTCCCTTCTTTTTATTCAATCGATCGAGTCCTTTGTCTTGTGTCCCAATCCATATCGTGTCTGAAGAATCAATATACAGCGTACTGATACGATTGCTGATCAAGCTGGTGGAATCGTAAATATCATGTTGATAAGCAAGAAATCTATTCTCTTTTGGATCATATTTATTGAGACCGCCATCAGAGGTTCCAATCCACAGGACACCATCATGGTCTTCACAAATAGCTGCCACCTCATTGCCGCTTAACTTGAAAGGAGGATTTTTATCCTTTTTATAATGAGCAAACGTCTCCTTTTCCCGATCGAACCGGTTCAATCCCTCCTGGGTTCCCACCCAGAGCACGCCGTGATGATCCTCGTAAAGGGAATAAATATAATTGTTACTCAGGCTGTTGGGATTTTTAGGGTTATGTCTATAAATAGTAAATTTGTATCCGTCATACCTGTTTAGTCCATCCTGGGTGCCAAACCACATCAAGCCCCGACTATCTTTAAGAATGCAACTCACCGAACTCTGAGAGAGACCCTCCTCAATGGAGATACGGTCAAATTTTATATCCTGTTCCAGTGAATACAAAAAGGTGGTATTCAGGGCTGCCAGTATTATTATAATCAAAGCATTAGAAAATAGGCGTTTAAAATTCCTTCCGGGAACCCACTTAAAAAGCACCATATTCTAATACCACCTTTATCGTACTAAAACTCATTGGAGACATTCAATTATAACATATTTTTGGAGATTTTTCACCTATTTGAATTTTTTTGTGGTTAACTTAAAATGTCAATACATGCCAGCCTTTCTTTTGCATATCCGCCAACTGATCCCCGAGATAATACACTTTTATTCCTAATTCTTCCAATTTTTTCGATACACCGTAAAGGTCGGCACAGGCTTTGCATGCCCACAACTCCACGCCCGCTTCTTTGATTTTTTTGATTTTCTCCTGGAGTTCCTGGTCTACAGATAACAATTTGGCTGACGCTCCCCACACCAGGAGCCTCACCTTATCCATCCATTTTCGTTTCTGGCAATTATAGGTGTACATCAATACCATTTTTAGCGCCACCTCCCGGTCCCCGCTGGTCCAGACAATCAACTGGCTGGCGCCTCCTTCTTCATCAACCGCAACATCTTTTGTTTCGGGTTTATCCTGTCCAAACCCCAACAGTAAAGTTACCGGCAACACTAAAAACAAAATTAACACCAACAGAACATTTTTCTTCATGATACAAACCTCCTCTGGTTTAAAATTTCTTTCAAAAAGATTCTATAAAACCAGGGGAAAAAAATCAATACCCCATCACCAAATTTACCTCTTATTCCTGTAAACCACAAAAGACGCGAGGGACATGGAAAAATTATGAACTGAGTTCATAATCAGTTCATATGACTTGTGGCAGTGCATTGTTCTCAAATGAGATGACCCGGGTGAATCGCTGATAATGGCAGGCAATTTTTTTTTATTTTAAAAACAACAAGGTTGTTGAAACCCTTATATTAAAAGGAATTTCAGCTTTCATTGCTTTCATATGGCGGTCTCAACCCGGGGCTTTTGCTTATCCTGGCAAGAGAATTGCCTAAGAATTTATGAACCGGTTAATGATGAGGAGGTAAAAAGTAAAAATGAGTGAACGAATAAAGAAGATAAGCTGTTGGAACCGAATAAAAATAAAAACCAAAATAAAAAGGAGGACATAACCATGGAAAAGAAAGAAAGGCTTCACCTGGAGGCAATCAAAGTTGAAAGCTTTGTCACTTTATTGAGCGATGAAGAAAAAGAGAGAATCAACGGCGGTACCGCTGGGGCAGACAGCACAACTCTCATTCGAGTCTTTTGCAAAGTTTAAAGTGGCTAAAAGAAAAGGCAGCCCCAATGACGGAGCAAGTGGCCCAAAACAGGCATACCGCTGTCAAATCACTTGCCTTATGTTCCCGGGTTAAGGTTAAGGTGAGGGCTGAGAGGAAAAAAAGTACTTCCTCTGCCTCAACCTTAACCTCAACCCGGATTTTAAAATCAAAAAATAAAAAAAAATAGAAAAATGTATTGAAATATTCTTGTATTTCCTTTAATATTTGGAAAAAGGAAAAAATGGACAGGAATAAAAGGCACCATGGTTTTTTTTCGTTGGCGTTGAAAATCATCATAGTGGTGGTGACAATTCATTTTTTTATTGAAAACCTATTAGCGTTAACCCCTGAAAGGCCGGGTCATGAGTACCTGGTGGACCAGTGGGATGTTGGAGATAAGCTCCCTGGCAACTGCATCTTCTCCATTGCCCAAACGCCGGACGGCTATTTGTGGTTTGCCACCAACAAAGGTTTGGCACGATTTGACGGCCTGAGATTCACTACCCTTCAATTCCTGGAAGAAAAGAACAGGAAAGAACATACCTTTCCTGAAGCCCTATTTGTCGATAGTAAAGGAACCCTCTGGATCGGGAGTTCTGCCGGTTTAACCCGGTATGGATATGAAATCCGTCAATTTAAAACCTTTACACCGGCAGACGGGATAACCGCCGACCGCATTCGCCTGATCGCTGAAGATGTGCAAGGCAACCTCTGGATCAGTTTCTTTGTCAGTCATGTGAACCGGTTTACCAATGGTCGATTTACTGCTTTCAATGCAGCCCACGGCCTGGAAGGCAAAAAGATCAACGCCATCCTGGAAAATAAAACGGGTCATTTGCTGTTGGGAACCCGTGAAAACGGCGTATTTGTCTTCCAAAATGAACGGTTTTTTAAGTATGAAATACAAGGCCTGGGCAAAGATCATTTGATCATTACCATGGTAGAGGACCGGGAAGGGAATTTATGGGTGGGAACCAATAAAGGATTATTCCAGGTTACCGATAACAGGGAGTCGGTTGATATTTATACCACCGGGCAGGGACTGTCCGGTGACTATGTGACCTATATCCTGGAAGGTGAAGACCGCAATCTCTGGGTGGGAACCACCAACGGCTTGAACCAAATGAAACCGAATTCCTCCGGTATGTTATCCTTTAAACATTTTTTGGAGAATCATGTAATTACTTGCCTGTTTAAAGACAGGGAGGGGTCCTTATGGATTGGTACCCTGGATTCAGGGGTGCGGCGGTTAAAGGAAGCCAGGCTCTTTTCCTATACAGTTAAAGGAAATGGTCAAGAAGAAATTATTCTTTCACTATATGAAGACCGGCAAGGGGATATCCGCATCGGCACCCAGGCCGGGAGATTGTGCCGGTGCAGGGAGAGTGAACCTATCCAAACCCTGGAAATCCCCGGGATTAAAGGTATAGGTATTCTTGCCATCACCGAGGACAGCAGTGGCAATTTATGGTTAGGTACCAATGGTAAGGGTGTTTTTATGGAAAAAAGGGGGCGGTTTACCAACTTTACCACCCGGGATGGCCTGGCGGATAACCTTGTCACTTCTATATTTGAGGACAGTCGCGGCGATCTCTGGTTCAGTACGGATGGGGGGGTGAGCCGGTACCGGCAAGGCACCCTGGAATCCTTTAAAAACCAGGGTGTACCGTCAAAGGTTCATAATGTTTATGAAGATAAATATCATCACATCCTGCTGGCCACCAGCAAGGGAATTAAAGTGATGAAAAACAATGCGTTTATAGAGAATAAAATGACAGGATGTTTCCATAACGTCCCGGTAACTTGCATTTACCAGGACACTGCTCCACCCGGTAGAGATGGGAGTGAAGGGAGTGATAGTAGTGATGGCGGTACGTTCTGGATCGCCACCCACGGTGCAGGGTTGAAACGGTTTAAAAATGGAATCCTTACCTCCTATACCACTGACCAGGGCATGACCAGTAATTTTATCTACCAGGTGTTTGCAGACCAGGGGGAGAATCTCTGGATGATGAGTGACACTGGTGTTCTTCGGGCTGCCAAAAGTGAGTTGAACCAATTGGCCGACGGCCAGGTGCAGCGCATCAACTGTACTTCTTTCGGGATCGCCGACGGGATGAAAAGCATTGAATTCAATAATATGTTTTCCAGGCACTCCGCCATCAAAACCCGCGAAAGGGAATTCTGGTTTGCCACCAGGAAAGGGATCGCCGTTGTTAACCCGGATAGAATTAAAATAAACAAATTTCCTCCACCGGCGATCATTGAAACGGTTGCGTTTAACGATGCATCGATTCCCTTTCAAAGGGACAGCAAAACCAATAGGTTTAAAAAGGCAGAGGATATTGTGTTCCGGTTTACTGCCCCTACCTTTTTGTCGCCGGAACAGGTAACATTCAAATACAAACTGGAGGGGTTTGACAGGGATTGGGTCTTTCTTCCCCCGGGGAAGAAGCGAATGGCCCGTTACCAGGACCTGGACCCCGGGGTTTACACCTTTACCGTTAATGCCTGTAACAGTGACGGTGTGTGGGACACCACCGGCGATTCCATCACCTTTACTTTAAAATCCCTTTTTTATGAAACCCTCTACTTTAAACTGGGGGTACTTGTTTTTTTACTGGTCCTGGCCGCTACGATATATTTCGTGTACAAAAAACAGAAACAGTGGGCCCGGAAAAGTTATAAACACTCTCCCCTGAATCCAATATTTGCAGAAGAATGTACAAAGAAACTCACCCACCTTATGGAAGTAGAGAAAATTTACCAGGATGAATCCCTTTCCCTGCAGTCATTGGCTGAAAAGTTATCCATTAACCATCATCAATTATCCCAGTTGCTCAATGAAAAATTGAACAAGAATTTTTCGGATTTCATCAACACCCACCGGATCGAGGAGGCCAAAAAACTGCTGCGGGATCCCAAATGGGAGGACCGGAAAATCATATCCATTGCTTTTGAAGTGGGTTATAATACAAAAGCTGCTTTTTACAATGTGTTCAAAAAGTATACCAACATGACTCCTACCCAGTATAGACAGTATAGGAGTCAAAATTTATAAATTTTGACTGTTCAAGAACATTGATAATCCGATAAAGGAGAGAAAAGGGTCAAGTATTATCTTTTTTGACTAATAAATTTTCAAATAGGTTATATTTATAGGTATGAAAAGAAGCCTGTTCTTAAGCCAAAAGGTAAGCAAAAAAAATTAAATTATTATAAATTTTAGGAGGTTATAGAATGAAAAGTAAAAAACTGATCGCTATGATCATTTTCGTGTTAGGTTTTATGGGTGGCCAATTAATCGCCGCGGAAATTGTTGGGTATTCAATTTACCCAAACATTGAGAACCCGCATCCTTATTCCAAAGCCCATAAGGATACAGGGGTATGGTCCGAAACTATTTGCCAAAGTGGTGCTGCCTGGTTGAAGGTTCATTTTTCTAATTTCCATCTGAAAGACGACGAATATGTGGATTTGATCGACAAAAACGGATTTGTCATGGTACGAATTAAAGGAATCGATGTGGCCGATGAAAAGAAATCAAGGTTCAAAGTCATAAAAAATGACCACAAAAAAGTCAGTTTCTGGGGACCTTCCATTGCCGGAGATGTATTAAGAATTGAATTGCATATGGAAAAGGATACGCGTAAGGGGTGGGGTTTTACTATTGATGAAGTTGGCGTGGGTATCAAACCATTCCCAGAAGATGAACTGGCATGGATCGAGTGCGTTTGCGGTACCGATGATAGAGAGAATATTGTGTGTTATTCTGGCCAGGGAGAATATTTTGCTCGAGGGCAGGCGGTTGGAAGAATGCTCTATCAAAAGAATGGATACTGGTATAAGGGCAACGGTTTCCTGTGTGCATGCGACTATAGAAGTACCTTTTTGACTCATTCTTCACTTATTGATTCCCAGAGTGTGGTGAATACCCTCGAGGTCCAATTCGAATATCAATACCCCTATTGCAATGGCACTGGTCGGATTTCTTCCTATACCCATTCAGGAGATCAGTATATCTGGTCAGATTCCACAAAAAAATATTGCGTATTGACATTGAAAGATAGTCCACAAGACTATTACCAATCGCTAGAACCCCTCAATAGAGAACCGGAAGTAAATGAAGACATTTACCTGATCCAGCATCCCAGCGGTGACCCGAAACAAATTGGCTTTGGTGTTGTATCCAATACTACTGGCTACGGTGGCTTGTCTTTTTATCACTATATCGACACTGATTCAAACGGAACTTGGGGAGCGCCAATACTTGTAGATGATTCAAGTAATATGGATAAAGTACTTGGTTTTGATGACGATGGTAATTGTCCAAATAAAGCCGTAAAAATGACAGCTATTTACTCTGAGGTTAAACATTACCTCGGCTGTAACTAACTGATAATCATTATGACATTATAATGTATGACTGTTGGTATTACAGCAAAAGAAATTTTTAGTGTGTAAGAGCGGATTTGTAAAAATAAATAAGCCCGAAGGATCATTATCTTTCGGGCTTTATTTATGACACATAAAAAAAAGTTTCAATGGCTAAAAAGGTGAAAGTATTAAATTTTATATACCAATTTATTTTATTATCGATCATGGGGGTACTGTTAGCTTTTCCCGCCTGGGTAAGAGGCGGCACACTCAGGCAATATCTTTCACCTTATCCGTATATTACGGTTATAGTTCTTTTTATATTCATTTTATCTCCTTATTTGCACCGGCCATCCCACTATCATGGTTGTTCTCGGATTCTCGATCAGGTTCAACGGATATTTCGGGACCCTATTTTTTATCTCGGGGCAGCATTCCTATGTCAGTTATATGTTCAGTGGTGGAATTCAGGAAAGATTCGTATATTGGAACAGGGATCAAAGGATGTAACGTTTTGCCCCCCTTACATCGATTGGCTGCCAGGAGCCGTGGATAATATACGGAGTTGGGATATGGTTGTATGGTTTTTTCCCGCATTTGTTGCTTTGATGATTATTCGCCATGGGTTTTCCAAACCAAAAATGGTTAAGATATTGTTCTGGGGAATGATTGTTAATGCATCATTACTGGCAATCTTCGGACTGATCGCCCCCCTTTTGGTTGAAAATTATCCGTTGTGGCTCAAGCCTATTCTTCCCAGGCAGGATGTGCTCTTTTTCTCCACTTTTGGCTACCCAAATCATGCCGGTTCATTCTTTATATTGCACCTGGGCTTGGCATGCGGTTTGTTTTTTTACTATTACGCTAATAGAAAGCATGAAAACCAGGTATTGGTAAAAACCGGTATATTGTTGGTAAGCATTTTACTTCTGCTTTATGTGATTCATCTGACCCACAGCCGTTATGCCATGTTGTTCTCCTGGCTGACAACTGCGTTTTTCACATTTCATTTATTATATTTATCCATAGGCAAGGACCTGGATAAACGTCTGAAAATCGGTATTATTGCAATTGTTGTTGTGGGTTTAATCGTTATCGGTTTGTTCGCTTTATATCATACGGCAAAGGGAGATATCCTTTCCAAACTAACGAAAATGTCTGAACCGGGAAAGTTTATTAACGAACAATTCGATTTGAAGTTCTGGCAAGTGGTGGCTGCAGCTAAGATGTGGCGGGATTATCCTCTTTTCGGGATTGGAGGTGGAAGCTACCGTGAATATCTACTACAATATGTGAGGAACCATAAAGAGAGATATATTGCCACTCATTATTGGGGTATGGCCTATGTACATAACGACTTGATGCAGTTTTTGTGTGAATTCGGCATTATTGGTACCGGATTGTTGGCTGCGGTTTTCCTCTTCTTGGTATCCAGGATAGCGGCTTCCAGGCAGTGGAAACAGGGATTTTTCTTTTTTGGTTTGTTGGGTGCCGGCGGAGTGTTTATCCACAGCTTGATCGATTTACCTTTTAGAAGTCCGCCGGTGATTATTGCTTTTGTCGTCATCCTGGCAGGATATGGGATTCTGCAAACTCAGCAGCGTCACCAGGAACAAATAACAAAAAAGAAGGGCTCTTTCATTTCCTTTGTAACACGGTTTGTTAACTTTTATACGCTAGTTTTTCTTTTTATAAGTATCGTGATGTGGTGGATTTTGACCCCTATCCGTCAAAAGGTTTCGCAGGATATTGTCCGCGAGGTTAAAAGGGAGTATGAAGCAAAATTAATAACCTTTCCATATAATAATGTAACTCCGGGAATATCTCAAAATGCATCACCTGCCCTGCTGCGGTCGCTATGGTGGGCGAAACTTTTATATGCCGAATATAAAGAACTCCATTTATTGTCGGCTAAAATCAATTTCGATCTCTATCGTAATGCCAGTCCCAAAAATGAAAAAGGTGCAAAAAGCTATTTAAAAGAGGCATTTAGAAGTTCTTTGACGGCCAGACGCTTTACTACCTATGGGGATATTGAATTTATTAAATTGCATACGGCTGTTCTTGATGCGCTTGGCTATTACCTTGAAGAGAGTTGGTGTTTGAAATGTTTGAGAGATATTTATGCAAAGGATATCAGGGTCAATCGCCTGGTTCGGGAATTTTATTTTCGGCGCCCTTATTTGTACCGGTAACATTCCCATCAGCGAGTACAGTCTATAATCCCGTTGTGAAAACTCACAACAACTGCCCTTGTAATCAAAATTTATAAATTTTGACTGTTCAAGAACATTGATAAGAAAAGAAGGTGCCATGCAAAAATGAGGGTAAAAAAAAGATACCCTGGGGAACCAGGGAAATATTTAAACATTTCAACGCACCGACCCTTTTTTCCCAAAAGGGTTCATGGCCGCCGGAGGCAAAAGTTGACGGTGGATTTAGGAGGCACGTAGGGGTTGACAATTTCTTCAAATCGTTCTAATATTAAAGCATGACGGAAAAAAGAGCAGATAATGCGTATCAAGGAGGCAAAAATGGAAATTCATGAACTGATAGTTGAAATGAAGTTGTTAGAGCGCCGTTTGACCCTCTATGAAGAAAAGTATGGTGTTCTCAGTGAAGACTTTTATGCCGCCCTTATGGATGGTGAGTTGTCACAATACGACGCTTATGATGAGACTCGTGCCGATTTTAGCAAATGGAAAGGAATTTATGAGACATGGATGAGGCGGAAAGAATATTACAGGAAACAAATTCAACAACGCAAGTTGTCAGAGATGATGCGTGTTCAACCTGCATATTGAAAATGCCTGATAATCCTCTAAAATCACTTACCCATTACAGCCGCTTTATTGCAGAATTGCTCAACCGTCCTACTGTAAAACATTCCACTTTGTCTGTTTGGTCTGACAGTCTATATACAGGAGTTGCCGAAGGCGATGTGTTTTTCACAAATGGCCTTCGGCTGCGTATAAGGGAAGAACTTGATTTCCTTGAAGGTATAATTACATCTTATGGCTACGAAGTGCATCGTGGAACTGAACGACTCTATTGGTACGACGACTTCCCACATCCCAAAGATTCGAATTTGAAATCAACATACCCACATCACAAACATATCCCTCCTGACATCAAACACAATCGCATTCCTGCCCCTGAAATCAGTTTCATCAGGTGCAATCTTCCTGTGCTTATTCGAGAAATTGAAGAAATCAAAGCGAAATGATCAATATTCCAGGAAAATTCAAGGATTTATTGATAGATAGCGAATATAGCGGACCAGTCAACACATTCGTTTCATGTGTTACACAAATACTCGATGACAACAAATTACCTTTTTTTCCGGGGTATACGGACCATGGGAGAAAGCATGTAGAGGGTGTTCTTAACACCATAGCAGATCTTATCCCTTATGATGTTTCAGAAAAAAAGCTTCTTAGTTCAGCCGATGCAGCCATAATTATTTGTGCTGCTTTACTTCATGATTTACCAATGCACCTCAGGGAAGATGGATTTTTAATGCTTATTAAACCAAATACTCCCTTTAAACCACTAACCTGTTTTAAAGAATCGCATGGCAAATATCCGGCGGACAAAGAATGGCACTTGCTGTGGGATGAATTCTGTGTAGAAACAACGAGTTGGAGTGATCGTGATATGTAAAATGTATTGGGACCTCCTCCTGAAGATGATTCAGAGAAACGGGCTATTCGTGAGCTTCCTAAAAATCCGGGCAAATGGACAAAATACGATAGACTTGTTATCGGAGAATTTATCCGACGCCACCACGGCCGACTCGCTTATGAGATTACTAGATATGGTTTTCCTGGTTTGGAGACAGGTAACCAAAAAGAACGATTTCCTGTTCTTGCTGAAACCATGCCCCATTTAGCAGATTTGATTGGTTTTACCGCTCGTTCACACACCATGCCTTTTCGTACATGCTTAGATTACATTAAAAGCAGATATTCGGGTGACTTACGACCACGAGGAAGTATTGTTGTATATAATATGGCACTATTACGAGTCGCAGATTATTTACAACTGGATGCTAACCGGGCTCCGTTTTCACTATTACGTTTGCGTAACCCGCAAAGTCCTATATCTATTGATGAATGGAACAAGCATGGATCTGTAGCGCACATTTCATACGAACAAAATGATCCACAAGCCATCAAAGTTGATTTGGGAACTACCCATACATTACGAACTCACCTTCAAATTCGTGCATTGCTTGATGGTTTGCAAAATGAGATGGATAGTTCGTCTGCTGTTATACGAGAGGTATATGGCCATGCGACAGAATACAATATGGACATTTTGAGATTAGCAAAAACACATGTCCGTTCCAATATTGATGATCCGGAGTTCAAAAAGGAGTTACCCTACGTGCCAATCCGTTCCGGCTTATCGGCTGAACCACTTATATTAACTTTATTAGTTGAACCATTTTACGGGAATTCGCCAGAGATCGGTATTCGAGAGCTTCTGCAAAATTCTGTAGATGCTGTAAGGGAAAGGATACGATATTGTCAAAAATACAAAATTAAAGACACTTCACTGGATTTTTCCGATCAGGAATGCGATGTATTAATTGAATTAAGGCAGACAAAAGATAAAAAATGGAAACTAACGGTAAGGGACAAAGGCATTGGGATGCAGGAGAGTACAATTCGAAAATACTTTTTAAGTGCCGGAGCCTCTTTTCGTAATTCACCTGACTGGATAAAACAATTCACCGATTCATGTAACCGATCCAGGGTCTTAAGATCAGGACGTTTTGGTATCGGGATTTTTGCAGCTTTTCTTCTTGCCAACCAAATTAAAGTTACCACTCGACATATTAGCGATAACATTGGATATACTTTCGATGTAAACAAAAATTCTGAAACAATTGAACTGACTTATACCAAAACGCCTGTTGGTACATCAGTGGAATTACTGCTAAAAAAAGAGGCCAGGTCATTATTAGAATTAAATATGAGTAAATATGATTTTTTTCCTCCTCCTGATCCTAGAGAAGCCGGCCTTTCTCGCTGGAAACTCCGTATTTTGGATGGATTTCACCGTTGGGATTGGTACACACTAAAAACTCCATATGTTATTCATCGTATTATATTTGAAGGCGAACAAATATATCCTACGCAGAGGTATCAACTGCCATCTCCTTATCAAAAAGTACTCCCCCCAAAATGGCGCATCATCAAACCCATAAATTTCCAGGTTGTCCATTGGAGTTATGATCTATCTTTCCCTTCTCTTACATGCAATGGTATAATAGTTAAAGGCTTTCATAGCGAGATGGAAGAAAAAGAGCCTAACGATTTTGAAAACTATCATTTTCACATTCCTCCCGTATCCGTTTTTGACCCGGATGGGCGCTTACCACTAACGTTGAAGAGAGACGGTTTGACCAATAGTACCTTGCCATTCGATGTAGTTCTACTAGAAGATGTGATTACGGATTACATTGCATTCTGCCTGGTTGCTGCTCCGACAAAGCACATCTGGGATAAAGATATTATCTCTCATGACTATTTTAAATTATATCCATTAATCAAACAGCAAGGAGGGTTGCGGCCCTTATCTTGGTTTTGTTCTTTTGAAGGAGTTGCTCCCTTTGAGCCATGGCTAATGTCTCTGGTTTGCCCTAAGAATATAATTATAGGTGGAACAATCAGGTTTAGAGAACTATTTATACCAGTCAAAGGAGACGTCTGCGTCAATAGTGTTTCATTATTTTACTATCAAAGAGGCGACTCAACAACCATTTTTAGGAAATTTTTAGAACCACCTTATAAAAATTTTGCAGAAAATATAGAAGGACTATTGGATTATGTTCAAAAATTTTTCAAGAATTCAAGCATTAATTTTTCAAGACATTGGGCTTATCGATTAGTATTTGCAATATTGGATGTTCCATTCAAGTTCAATAAATTCCAAGATATAATAAAAAAAAGGGTGAAGCTAGTTTGCAAAAAAAGAGATTATCAAATATACGAAATTATAGAGGGTGATATTGGGAATAACGAAAACAATCTGAGTCTTCGTATCGATGAAATTCTTAAGCAAAATCCTTTTGATATTAAAGGGAGCATTCCTTTTATTCTGGAATTTCCAATTGATACTTCCCAAATTCTCACGCCAACCTCTTTATTAGCAAAAAAATGGAAGAATTTACTGGGGGAAACATTGATTCCTTTTGATTTGAAAAAACGTAAAGACCTGATAAAAGCGGCAGTAAATAAAAACAAGAAATTAAAAAAGTATTTTGCATACTGGGAATCTGAAATAGAAAATTTTAAGAAAGATTAATATCTAATAAGTAATGGGTCTAAAAAACGGCTGGTTCCGGGTACATCGAATTCATTGTTTATGAGCATTTTGGTTTTAAGATAGATGGGCAGGAGTTCGCCCCATTTGCTAAACTTAAAGGAACTTTCATCTTGAGTCACAAATTGTTTTAAAATATTCTCAAAATCCGCTAACAATTTTTTCAGCTTTCCCGGGAAAGGACGAAGTTCATCCATGGCAACCGGTAAGTCAAAACAACTGCTGTTTTCATTATAATTATGGTAAAAGACAGGGACAGGCAAAAAACCTTAAAATATTTTACCTGACCCTATCATATTCTTTTCCCTGGAAAAACCTGGGCCTGATCTTCCTGTTTTCTTAAAAAAATCCCCCTCTCTTATTCCCTCTTCTTTTGAATTTAAAAAGTAACTCATCTTTCTTGTAGTTTTTCAATTTTCTCGATCCATTCATTAAAATGTCCGCACTCTTTGCGAATGTTATCCAATCCGATTGAAAGTGCTATCAAAATGCCGTGATGTGGTTTCTGGTAACCGGGACAATGCCGTAATATTCGCCTGGAAGGCGCTGTCTCCGGGTTATCATCGATATGTTCCGGAGTGGTAAAATCTTGCCGCTCCTCTTGTAACTTCCCTGCAGCCTCTTCGTTAAACCACTCAGCAAAAGCATAGGGAGCGGTAAATAAAAGAGCCTCAAATTCATGCATTAACAAATTGGGGATGAAGTGCTTTTGATCAATATCTTTAAAAAATGCATCCTCCAAATACCGCACCTTACCTTGAATACTTGTTTCTTTATCTGCCGCCGCTTTTCCGGGAAAATCCTTCGGAAGTCCGTAGACATCCAACATGGTTGTCACATAAGCGGTTTTGTCTTCCTTGCATTTTTTCTTTATTTGCCATTGGATTTTTCCATATGTACTCACCCCACCTCTGCCCTTTTTACCTGTTCGAATCAGGATCGGGTTCAAGTAAATATGCATATGTAAAAAATGGTACTGGAGAAGTTCTGTTACAAAAGTCTCTTCGGTCTGGCCTTCGACGAAGACATGTACCCGGATCATCTAGATGGTCTCCCACCGAAAATATTTTTCTTCCAGAGTTCACCCAGGCTGTACTCCTGCAGCCAATCCTGGAGTTTCCCGGGTTCAAGCCGGGAGAAAATGGATTTCTCCCCTTTGCGATCTACTACCACCAGGTCTTCAGGGTCAAATTCCGATACCAGGTCTACAGATTGGGTGGAAACGATGATTTGCTTTCTCACGGCAGTAGACTTTAACAACGATGCCAGAACTGTGATTGCATAGGGATGAAGTCCCAATTCCGGCTCATCGATAAGGATGGTGGAAGGCTGCTTTTCTTCCGGTTGTAACAAGACCGTGGTCAGACAGATAAATCGCAAGGTGCCATCGGAAAGATGATGGGCCTTAAAGGGAACATCATGGTCTTTCTCCGTCCATTCCAATTCAATCATGTTTTTGTTATCCGGTTGGGGGCGGAGGTAAAAATCGCCGAAAAAGGGTGCTGCTAAGCGTATAGTACTCACTATCTTCCGGTAATGAGCCGGATGAACTTGCTGCAAAAGGTAGAGATAAGCAGCCAGGTTTCGGGCATCGGGGCGGATATAGGAATTATCGTTGATGGCATGTTTTTGCTTTATATAGGAACTTTCGCTGGTATCATGAAAATGATAGACGCGCCACTGCTGCATAGAGGGTCGTACGGACATGTCAATGCCGGTACCGGGGCCTTCCCCGGCCCTGGACTCGAAGTGCCCGCTGCCAATAGTTGCCGGGCCGGACAGCTCCCGCCAAAATGCCTCATCCGCAAACATTAAACGGTTATCTTTAGTGGGTTCCAATGTACACCAATAACCGTTATTGCCAAAATAGAGCTGTGCTTCGATTTTTACTGTTTTTTTACGTCCGAAATGCAGCAGGGCATCCGGTCCACCCTGGCGGCTTACATAGAGCTGGAGATTGCCTTCCAGTATCTGTTGAATCATCCTGAAGAACTCGACGAAATTGGACTTGCCTGCACCATTTGGACCGACAAGGATATTCAGTGAACCCAATTCCAGGTCACAAGCGGCAATGGATTTGAAGCCTTTTAGTACGAGTCTCGATAATTGGGCACTGTCAGTCAACTGTTTCATTAGGATTACTCCTTTTGCCCGGGTTTGCAATAAAACACGCTTCCAGACTAAAGTAAATATAACCGGAGTAAGCTTGAAAGTCAAGCCATTTATATAAAAAAATGGCATGGGGCCTTTCTGCCTCCAGCGGCCAGGGGGGGTATGGAAAACAGAAAAGGTGCCAGGCAAAAATGAGGGTAAAAAAAAGATACCCTGGTTACCTAATAGTAAAATTTTGCCAGAAAATGGCAGAATTTTTAAGAATTACAAATTACAAATTACAAAACACAAACAAATCACAAATTACAATGTCCAAAATTACAAACAGCCCTATCGGGCTTAAAAATGCTGTTTTATAATCCTCGCCGAAGGCGTAAACAAATATGCCCGAAGGGCACCTCTTTTGTTTGTAAT
>CP070627.1:199118-218873 GCA_020355945.1 Candidatus Aminicenantota bacterium
GTAGACTTCCCTGGTTCGCTCTTTTACCAGCCGTTCGAGCCGCTGTTTTTCCTTCTCCAATCTCCCGGACCGCCACTTTACCACCAGGAACATCAGCCCCAAAAATAGGAAAGCATAAATGACAAATGACCACCACGTGTTGTACCAGGGCGGCAAAATCTTAAACTTGAATGCGTCTTCTTTCCCTTCATGACCATAAATATTTTTCGCCCGTACCCGGAAAGTATACAGCCCGAAGTCGAGGTTAGTATAATACTTCCTGGTCTCTTTGTTCCAGGTGGACCAATCGCTGTCATATCCTTCCAGGAAACATCGATACTGTGTACCGGTTTCATCCTCGAAAAAAGGCGCGGCAAACTCAAAGTAGAGGTTTCTATCCCGATATTCAATAATTGGGAAAGGCCGTTTAGCCACTTCATTGGTTTTATTTATATTTACAGGACCATCCATAATTTTTTTTTCATTTTTTTGCTTTTCATTTACAAGTACTCTTCGAATCAACGTGTGGAAACACTGTGTGTAATCCTTTTTTACTGATGAATCGAAACTGAATAGGCCATCATTGCTGGCGAACCAGGTGGTTTTTCCATCGGGTTCGGGATAGATGGCATTCACCTGTACGGTGGGGGGAATCCTGAGAAAAGGCCTGGAAATGATTTTATAAGGGGCTCCAGGCTGGGGAATGGCCTGGTAATTCCTGGATTTCGAATGGAACCAGATGTGTTTATTCTTGCCTTCAGCAATGCGAAAGACAGGTCTGGCTCCACCTGCGAATTGATCGCCCAGTGTGGGGTCGGGGATAAAGGATTTGGTTTTGCCGTCAAAACGATATAATCCTTTGGTGGTGGCAAATAAGATGTGACCCGCGGCTTCGGCCACATACGTCTCTCCGCCGGGCAGCCCGTGTGATGTGTCATAGGTTGTGACCGCGGATCTAGCCATGTCGTTTGGATATTCGATTTTAAACACATGTCCGGTTGATGGCCCCAGCCACAGGTTTCCTTGTTTGTCTTCCGCGATGCTTCTTATGGATTGATCGATATGCTCAAGCCGGTATTCGTTACTCCAATTGCCGTGTTTTTGTGATAAAGATGCCAATCCAAGTTTCGTTCCACACCAAATACGACCGGGGTGTTGTTTGGATATCAATAACACAAAAGCCGGATCTTTAATAACATTTCGTTGGATCTTCTTTTCAACCTGGAAAACCCCTGCGGATGAAGCTGCTAAAATCGAATCCCCCACCGGTACCAGGTCCCAGCACCAACCGGACATACCGGGGACCAGGTGGAAGTTTTTAGAAGACTCAAGGTAGTACAATCCTTTGGAAGTGCCCGCATATAAAACATTCTCATGTTTGAGTACCGATGTAACCAGACCTTCCAGTTTGCACCGCTCATCATATATAGAAAAGGGAGATGCATATTCGATTTTTGAAATACCTTTATTCAGGCACAACCACAGGTTTTCATGGATATCCTGGAAAACATATTTTACATTATCATCCTGTAGGCCGGAGGTTTTATCCAGTATATCTTTAAGGTGTCCCTGTGGGTCTATCACCACGAGGCCGCCGTACAGGGTTGCCAGGGCAAAATCACCGGAGGAAAGCCGGATACCATGAGATAGTTCATTGTTTTTTAAATAATCATCCGCTTCTGTAGGAAAAGGTTTAACTGCTTTTCCATCATAGATGAAAAAGCCAATTGACTGGGTTCCGATGATCAATTCCCGGTTTTTATTTTTATTATAAGGGGCCAGGAAATAAATCTTATGGTCTTTAAACAATTCAGTGCCAGGCAGCAGTTGCAGGGAGCCATTGACCATTTTTAAAAGTCCCCTGTTTTTTTCGTTTACAAGAAAATCTCCATTATGTACAAAAAAATTCCAGAAAGAGGAAGAAGAGGTCCATGATTTTATTTTTTTTAAATCGGGGTTCCATTGGAACAGGAATTTCGATGTCCTGAAAAAGATGCCTTGTTTTGCGGCATGGGTGGTCAATACATTACCGAAATTTTTTTGATCATCCCGGAGGTGGTTTAACAGCGACTTATATATCAAAGCACCTGTCGAGTCATGGGCTAAATACCAGATTTTATTATTTCCCCCGATGTAGATGGTTCCTGTTTTATCGATGGCCAGGGAGCGTACGGTGTCGTATTCGGGAGTGCTGATGAGCCGCCAGGAAACACCGTCAAATTCCAGTACCCCGCCATGGTTAGCCACATAGATGATCCCGTTTTTAGCCTGGGCAATGCCCCAATTTTGCGGTTGATGATCATACTCCTTATAGCTGTAATTCTTGAAATATTTAAAACCGGGAGACTGATGACTATAGATATTCGCAGATGTCCCCCAAATAAGTACGAGGAAAAAGAGTATTCCAATGCCCTTTGGGGCTGAAAAATTTTTACTTATCCCTTTTCGTTCTGCCAATTCGGTTGTTCTCCATCTAAGCATTTCCAACAGAAAATCTTATTTTACCATAAAAGGAGAAAAAAATCAATTCCTGGTTGAAATTTGGTGAATTTGGTGCCATGAATTTGGTGCCAGGCCAGAATGTCACTTGAAATATTTAAAACCGGGAGACTGATGACAAAGAATTGGAAATATGTTTGGGGTAATGGGGCCAGGTATTTTGTTTATCCGCTTCTATTCTTCTTCTATCCAATAGGACACACCTTGTCTCAGACACAAGTTGTCTCATTTATCCCATTTTAAGATATCTCTTCGGATAAAATACATTAACATGGGATCAGTTAAGTAATAGTTCTTGCCCTTTTTTCTTATTATTCCTTTTTCGGTCAATTTTCTTAAGGCTCGAGATACATTCACCCGTTTTATATCCATCTCGTGATAGAGCGAATCGACATTTTGAGCAATGGCTATAAGAACTTGCGTTTGTTCCCGGCTGGAAGATAATTCATCCCAGGTTTTTTCGATATAGCTTATTTCACTCCAGAAAGCTTCCTCTATCGCTTCATCAACATCATGGCTATCCAGCGAGTTCGAGGAGGCCGAAAAATATTCCAGTTCCCTGCAAACCAACTGGGTATAGTAAGGATGTCCACCACTAAATACCATAATGCGATCTAAAGCAGCGGGTTTAATGATTTTTTCGCGGCCAATCAACTTCTCGCCTATCACCGGGCGTCCTGCCTGGAATATTTTGTTCTTCATTTTTTTCCTGTTTCCTGTTGTTTATTATATTATAACCGGCGTCCGTATTCAAGAGCAAACGCGTTCTAATTTACTCCCGTCGTCACTAAAATTCTTGCTAAAAAAAAGAAGTTGACAGATAGTATTACAAAAGCACGCAAAGGGTTATTTATATCGAATCCACTTGATGATTTCGGGAATGGTGGGTTTTTTGCCGTACATGAGAATGCCTACCCTGAAAATCCTGGCTCCCAGCCAGGCCAGGAACATGGTGAAAAGAACGCTCATGGCAATAGAAATAACAACCTGGGAAAAGGAAGGAACCGCTACACTAATGCGCATAAACATCAACGTCGGGGTAAACAACGGGAACAGCGACGTTAAAATAACCAACGGCGTATTGGGATTCTGGGTCACGATGATTCCTAAAATATAAGGGATAATAAGAAGATAGGTAATAGGAGCGGCAAATTGCTGGGCTTCCTGGTCGGTATTCACCGAAGCCCCTACAATGGAAAACAAAATGGAATACATAAAATAACCAATAGTAAAAAATATAACAAAATATATGCCCAGTTCAGGGGTTAAAAAATTGACAATACTTTTGTTGATTCCCAATGATGACTGCCCCAGCAGCGCTGCTGCCAATAAAGCCCATATAGCCACCTGGGTTAAACCGGCCAGACCAATCCCGATAATTTTCCCATAGAACAGGGTAGGGGCATTGGTGGATGAGATTAACACCTCGATGATGCGATTGTTTTTCTCCTCGATGACTCCCCTCATAATCAATTGACCGTAGGCCATGATCACAGTAAAAAGGATGGTAAGCATAAGGATAGACATTATGTATTCCATGCCCGATGTTGTTTGCTTCGTGCCTTCCTTCTTAACCTTAAACGTTCCCAGGTCCATATCCCGGATCGCATTTTCTACAATTTGCAGGTCGATGTTTTGCTCGGTCAGGATTTTCTCGGACACGATCTTCTGCACGGTCGAGGTAATGTAATCATTGGTGCCGAAATCTGAAATATTTATGGCAAAATAATAAATACGACGGGTCTCTTCAATGTTTCCCGGGATTAAAATCAACCCGTCAATGGTTTTATCCAATATTTTTTTTCTGTATTCCGGCAGCAGTTCAAGGTTGGCTTCTTCTTTATTGGCAATCTTTTGTTCATAAATTTTGATTAAATCTTTTTGTTTTTGACTTTTATCCCGGATGGGCTGGAATTTTAATCTCAGGATGTCTGCGGCTTTTTTACTGCGCTGGCTTTTTTCTAAGAACTGCTGCTGGATCAACCCGGAATAATCTATGATTTCAATGATTTTCACTTCCCTTCCCACCCTGGTCAACAGCATGGGTAGAAATATAAACGCAGCCATGATCAATGGCGTTAATATGGTGGAAATCACAAAGGATTTCTTCTTGACAATTTGTTTATATTCCTTTCTGATGATGGTACCGATTTTCATATCTTTACTCCTTATCATTTATCCCTGGCTGTCCGGGTTCTTCCGTGGTTAATATACCGGGTTCGGATTCATTGACTTTTCGGATAAAGATATTGTTCAACGACGGTTCGGTTACCTGGAAACTGTTGATGGTTACTTTATCCAGCAGGTCTCTTAACAATTTATCTTTAAAATTAATATCCCTGGGTTCGATTTCCATTTCATTGCCGTAGTCTCTTACACCCTTGACATAGTCCAGCGCTGAAACAAAACCGGCGTCACCTTCATATTTTACTTTAATAAATTTTGTGCCGTAATCCGCTTTAATACTGGACAGGGTGCCGTCGATAACTTTTTTGCCTTTATCAATCATCACCACACTGTCAACAATTTTTTCCGCGTATTCCATCAGGTGGGTGGAAAAGATAATGGTAATACCTTCGCGTTTCATCTCCAGGATGATATCTTTTACCAGTTCGATATTAACCGGGTCCAGCCCGGCAAAGGGTTCATCCAGGATGAGCAGTTCCGGGGAATGAATGATGGTAGTGATAAATTGGAGTTTTTGCGCCATACCTTTTGATAGTTCTTCTACTTTTTTATCCCTGTAGTCTGCCAGGCCAAACTCTTTGAGGAGTCCCTGTCCTTTGAATTTAATGTCAGCGGTTTTCATTCCTTTGAGTTCACCAAAAAAGGTCAAGGTTTCAGAGACTTTTAATTTCCGGTATAGGCCCCGTTCCTCCGGTAAAAAGCCAATCCGTTCTTTCATTTTTTCTGAGAAATGTTCACCCAGGATTTTGATTGTCCCTGAATCGGGTGCGATGATGTTCAAAATCATTCGCAAAGTAGTGGTTTTACCGGCGCCGTTGGGCCCCAGCAGTCCCAGTATTTCACCTTTTTTTAATTTAAAGGAAATGTGGTCTACTGCTCGTTTTCCATTGAAATCTTTTACCAGTTTTTCCAGTTCCAACGCATAATCATAATGGCTCATCAGTTTTCATGCCTCCTTTCAGGCCAATAAGTCTGGAAATAGTACCATTCTCTCCCTATTCTGTCAACCCCTTCGGCGAGAAGGCAGCAGTTCTGATTTCAGCCACGGATGAACACGGAGAAGCACGGATTAACACAGAAGAATTCAGTGGCAAAAAAAATTCAAAATGATAATTGCTGCTTTTTTATTTTCTAGCTTGATTTTTAATACTTATGCGTATAAAATAATTTATAATACGCAAAAGTTGGAACTTTTGCGTATTAAGGTGAAGAATAAATGGCAAAAATCCAAAATATTTTAACAATGCAAAAAAGGGAACTGGAAAAAACCCTCCGCGCTCATTATATCCGCAGGGATATCCAATTACCCGCACCGGACAAAGATATTATAAAGGTGATTATTGGCCCCAGGAGGTCAGGCAAAAGCTTTTTTACCATTCATGAATTAAATAAAGTGGGTACTTACGGGTATGCCAATTTTGACGATGAAGCCCTGGTAGAGGTTGACGATTATAACGACATCATTGAAACCATCCAGGCACTATATCAAAAAACTGATGTTATTTTCCTGGATGAAATTCAGAATTTACCCAAATGGGAATTATTTGTCAACCGACTGCAGCGGCAGGGGTATTGCCTGGTGGTCACCGGGAGTAATTCCCGGTTGTTAAGCCGGGAATTGGCCAGTCACCTGACGGGTCGCTACCTTCCTGCTCTTGTTTTCCCGTTTTCTTTCAAGGAATATCTCAGGTATTATTATCCTGGGGATGTAACCACCAGCGAAATAAAGACAAAATTGAGCGATTATCTTCAATCCGGGGGATTCCCCGAACCCCTGGTTAAAGACCTCAATCTTAAGCAATATTTAAGTACGCTGCACGATTCAGTGATATTTAAAGATATTATAAAGCGTCATAAGATCAGGGCTTCCAGGGGAATCGCAGAGTTATCCAGGTATTTATTGTCCAATCCCGGTGCGTTGGTTTCTTATCGGAACCTGGCTAAAATATGCAAAGTAAAAAGTGAACATACCATAACCAAATACCTGGGCCACCTGGAAGAAGCATTTTTGTTCTTCCAGGTAACCGCTTTTTCTTTCAAGGTTAGAAACCAGGTAAAAGCCCCGAAGAAAATATACGCTGTAGACAACGGTTTGATTACTTCCCTGGGTTTTCGAGTTTTTGACACCCTGGGGGTTCTTTATGAAAACCTTGCAGCCATTGAACTTAAAAGAAGAGAGCTTAACGGTGAATTGGAATTCTATTATTACAAAACCCGGCAGGATTATGAAGTGGATTTTGTTATTAAACAGGCACTGGAGGTGACTCAATTGGTCCAGGTCTCCTACAATATTACCGATGAGAAAACAAAATCCCGGGAAACCAGGGCACTGGTTTATGCCTCGAAGGAGTTGAATTGTACAAAACTTATGGTTATCACCGACGACTACGAAGGGGAAGAAACAGTTGAATGGTATGGGATAAAAAGAAAAATAAGGTTTATCCCCCTGTGGAGATGGCTGCTTTTACCGGACTTTACTTTATGATAGGTAATCCGTCGGTAAGAAGCCTTCCGAACGTCTTCTTGTCGCGGTGCGTCATCTGCTGCTGAAGATTCGAGATGCGTATAAAATAATTTATAATACGCAAAAGTTGGAACTTTTGCGTATTAAGGTGAAGAATAATTTGAGTTCCCCCTTGCACCTTGTGCCCCTAATGAAATTAATAAAAAGTTTTTGCGGAGGATGTCGGGTCCAGGGAGGGCGGTTTTTTCTAAAAAGCTCTTCCGTTGACAATTGACCATTGACAATTAAAAGAGTTAAAGAAGATATTTCGATGAGAGATGAATTGTCAATCGTCAATTGTCAACTAATAATTGTCAATGTTTTAACCGTGAGGCACCCTGCGGCGCGGGGACCCTATTAGTGTAGAAGAAACCCGGTTAGATAGCCGGATAGGGCGACCAGGGCGTTTCTCCAGGCGTCCAGGTAGTAAAAATGACTGCCCATGGATAAATTAGAAGAAATTTCCGTCAATACCGCGACAGCGGCCAATAATAGAAAAGCGAGAGGGGACCTGGATTTTTTCCCTTCCGCTGCCAGCAAAATTCCCAGGATAAACATTTCCAGGACACTTAACTGGAACAAAAATACCGGTCGGGAAAGCAATAGAAAAAAAACCAATCCCATAGTGAGCAATAGAATAGCGATTTCCAGGTTATTTATTTTGGGACGTTTTTTTAAGAAAATCACCAGGTAAAAGACCAGGAACAATACATAGATAAAAAAAAGAGCAAAATTCCTGCTGCTTATACCAATGAGCCATTTTTCCACTTGAAAATGGAAGAAATTAATAATCACTAGAAAAATTGCATAAATAATGGAAAACTTATAGGTTTTCAAGGGCGTTTATTTTATTTTTTCTTCTTTTTCCTCTTTTCCTTTGGGTGTTGTTAGCCCGAGCTTTTCCAGGATTTTGCAGCGGATGTCTTCGTATAGTGAGGGGTTATCTTCCAGTAATTTGGTGACAACGGTTTTCCCCTGGCCCAGTTTTTCTTCTCCATAGGAGTACCAGGAACCGGTTTTGGAGATAATACCGTGTTGGGCAGCCAGGTCGATGATATCTCCTTCTTTTGAGATGCCCTGGCCGAATAAGAGGTCTACTTCAGTGGCTTTAAAGGGTGGTGACACTTTGTTTTTTACGATTTTAATCCGGGTCCGGCCGCCGACGATATCGGTTCCGCTTTTTAGGGTTAGAATTTTTCGCACTTCTATTCGTAAAGAGCTGTAGAATTTTAGGGCTTTTCCACCGGTGGTGGTTTCCGGGCTGCCCATAAACATGCCGATTTTTTCTCTCATCTGGTTGAGAAATATAAAAACGGTTTTGGAACGGGAGACGATAGCGGTGAGTTTTCGCAGTGCCTGGCTCATGAGTCGGGCCTGGAGTCCCATATGGCTGTCCCCCATTTCCCCTTCCAGTTCGGCCTTAGGGACCAGAGCGGCCACGCTGTCAATGACAATGATATCCACACCGCCGGAACGTACCAGTATTTCGGCAATTTCCAGGGCCTGTTCACCGTAATCCGGCTGGGCGATGTAGAGTTCATCGATGTTTACCCCTAGTTTCTGGGCGTAGGTGGGGTCCAGGGCATGTTCGGCATCGATAAATGCAGCCTGACCACCGGCTTTCTGCGCCTCGGCAATGACATGAAGAGCAAGTGTGGTTTTACCCGATGCTTCCGGACCATATATCTCAACCACTCTTCCCCGGGGTAAGCCTCCGACTCCGGTAATAATATCCAAAGACAAGCAGCCGGTAGAAATCACAGGCACTTCCACCCTGGTTCCGCTGCCCAACTGCATGATCGCCCCCTTGCCAAACTGCTTCTCAATTTGCGACACCGCATTTTTTATAGCTGTTTCTTTCTGGTTGGCTTCACTCATTTTTCCTCCATTCTCGATTACCTATTTTCCCCATTTTCGTGGACTTTTTATTTGGCTAAGTACTCTATTTTTTCAAAATCTTCATCTTCTTTGCGATAGGTTTCGATTAGTTCCTTCAATGATGTCAGCATATTGATGATATCATTTTCCATTTCGATGCGCTTAAATTTTAAATTTCGTATTTCTTCTTTTATTTCTCTTTGCCTGCTAATTGCATTATCAACAATAGATTCCGCTTTTATTTCCGCTTCTTTAATCACCAATTCGGCTTCTCTTTCCGAATTCAATTTTATTTCATGGGAGAATTTTTGGGCGGATATCAACGTATCTCTTAGTATATCTTCCCTCTTTTCAAACTTTGCCAGGTTTTCTTTGACTTTGTCAAATTCCTTTTTTAATTGTTCCCGCTGGAGAATTTCACTTTCCAACATTTCAGCAATTTGCATCAAAAAATGGTTAACTTCCTCTTTGTCATAGCCTTTCATTTTTACTGAAAATTGTTGACCTAAAATGTCCTGAGGTGTAAGTTTCATTTTATTATCCCCCTAATTTTAATTGATAAGAAAACTCCAAAAGAAGACGGGTGACAAGGTTGTCGATTAAATATAGGGCCAGGATGATGATGATGGGTGAGATATCGATGCTGCCAATGACGGTAATATTAGAAGGTAAAATTCGATGCACCAACCGAAATACAGGGTCGGTCAATCGTCTCAGGATTTGAACGAAGGAATTGGGTGGAATGTTTCCCATCCATGATATCACTGCCCGGACAATAATGATCAGGATATAAATCCGGATGGCCGTATGGAAAACGTCGGCGAGTAACCTGAATAAGTTACTGGTAATCACTTCAGCCGTCTCCCAAACAATGCAGTGCCGATCCGGATAATTGTTGCCCCTTCTTCAACTGCTATTTCGTAATCTTCACTCATCCCCATGGAAAGGTGTCGGATATCAAAGTTAGACAAATTCATGCTGTTAATTTCATCTTTTAATTCACGAATCTTTTTAAAATAAGGGCGCACCTCTTCCGGATCGTCACAAATGGGAGGGATGGACATCAGGCCGGTGATTTTCACCCGGTCCAATAAGGCAACGTAATTTAAGGCTTTTTTCAATCCGTCAACAGTGAAACCGGATTTATTTTTCTCTTCACCGATATTAATTTCAATAAAGACCTCAATCACATCGCTTACACGTTTATGAATATGCTCCAGGGATTTGACACCGTCCACCGATTGGATAAAATCAAAGCTTTTTAAAATGCGGTTGATTTTGTTTTTTTGCAGCTTCCCGATAAAGTGCCATTTGATGTCCAGGTCTCTTAAGTCTGCTTGATGAATATCGGCTTCCTGGGTTTTATTTTCTCCGATTAGCCGAACTCCGCACTGGTAAGCTTCTTTTATTTTTTCTGTGGGTTGACTTTTGGCCACTCCCATGATTTGCACTTCAGACGCACTTCGAGCAACTCTTTGGCAGCCTCTGCGAACGTTTCCCATAATTTTTTGATAATTATCTTTAATACTCATTTCAACATCCCTTATTTAATTAATATATTCATATAAGCACACGTTATACACGTTATACACCGTTTCAGGGTGGTTTAATCGGTAACTGGTCTCTGGTGTACGTCCCCACTCCTGATATACCCGGTCTCGGGTCGATATCATCTTCAATTGCATACTCTTTTTCATTTTCCAACTAAATCGCATCGTATATTATATAATATTTTGAAGAAAATTTCTATTCCTTCGGCGTCTATTTGTGTAATTTTCTGCAAGAATTTTCGAAATCTATTTGCAAATTGCTGCAATCTCTTGTAATATTTATTAATTTTAAGCGAAAATGACGCCGAAATTAAATGTAAGAGAAGAGGTTTGCTAAGATGAATCAATTGAGCGGTTTTTTAAATGAAGTGGCTGGTATTATTAGAACCCCGGGCCATACCCTGGGACAGTTGATGGAAGGGAAAAAATGGGTGCCGGTTTTTTTACTGTTGGCGATTGCCATCGGGATATTTACCTATGTTTCGTATCCCCTGCAAATGGCCAGGCTGTCTGAGAACTCGCAATTGGCCGGGCAACTGTCAGATGAAGAATTGTCATATTTTATCAAACATTCTACGGTAACCCGGCTTATGGCCAGCGTACTGGCAATTTTTGGGTTAGTGGTGACTCTTATTTTTGATGCTTTTTTTGTATACTTGTTTTTTGGAATTGGCGGCTCAAAAGGGGAATATGGGAACTATTTTGCCCTTGTGGTCAATGCCTCTGTCATCGATACGTTTCTTCCCTCTGCACTGCGAACCGGCACTCTCCTGTTTAATATCGATCTAATCAGCTTTTCAAAACCAGCACTTTTATTTTTTCCTTTTGATCCCGGGAATTTAATTTATTTGATTCTTTCTCGCCTGGACATTTTTGCTGTTTGGTACCTTGTCGCTATTGCCGCGGGCATTCACGTGTTTTCCAAAATGAGTTTTAAAAAGAGTATATTTATTTCAATCCTCTATTTTCTCTTTAAGTTGGTGGTGGGGGTGGCATTTTCTTATTTATTCTTTAAAATTGCATATTTGTAGAAGAGAGGAGGTGGGTTTTTAAAAACTACAGTGAACCATGAAGTGGATTTATGATTTATCGTATAACCAATTAAAAAAAGAAATCACCGCCCTTAAGATGAAAGAATTTGCAGGAGACCAGGTTTTCCAATGGCTTTATGCGAAAAACGTACAGGATACGGACCGCTGGTGCAATGTTAGCAAAGCCAATAAGAAAATACTGCTGGAACACTATGATATAGGATTAAACAAAATCCTGCGCCTGGACCAGGATCACGAGGGTACGAAAAAAATCCTGGTGGAGTTAAGGGATAAACATCAAATCGAAGCGGTATTGATCGAAGAAAAAGACCATTACACCTTTTGTATTTCCACGCAGGTGGGTTGTCCGTTGGGGTGTAAATTTTGTGCCACCGGCCGGATGGGGTTTACACGAAACCTGGGTGCCGGCGAAATCATATCACAGGTGTTGATATTAAGAAAAGAATTGGAACGACAGCACAATCAAAACAGTAAATACACCGGGAAAATAAATATCGTATTGATGGGAATGGGTGAGCCTCTTCTCAATTACAACCATCTCAAGAAAGCATTGGAAATAATTATTTCAGATAAGTGGATAGGTATCTCACCCCGTCATATCACCCTGTCCACCGCTGGAATCCTGGAAAAAATCCGGCGCTTTGAAAAGGATTTTCCCGGGATAAAACTCGGTTTTTCATTAAATGCCCCGGGTTCCTATTTAAGGGAGCAGTTGATGCCTATTTCCCAGCAGGAAAGGTTAGATGATATAATAGCGTATTTTAAAAGTACCGGGAAAAAGCGAAAACACCGGGTGACCTTTGAATATGTGTTGATGGAAGGGATAAACGATTCCCGGGCGGATGCCCAAAAGACTGCCGCATTGCTCAAGGGAATACCCTGCAAGATTAATTTGATCCCTTACAATGAGTGTGAAGGTATCGAGTTTAAAACCCCGGATAAATCCCGGGTAGATGAGTTTAGTGATTATTTGTATTCCAGGGGATATACTGTGATGGTGCGGTGGTCCAAAGGCAAAGAGATCAAATCCGCCTGCGGACAGTTGGCGGTGAACAATGAGCAGAAGGCAGAATACAGAAGACAGAAGACGGAGATTAGAGGGAACAAGGGGGCTTGCCCCCTTGATACGACGGAAAACAGGTGACAGAAAATAGAGGAGCGTAGCCAGATGACAAATAATGGGAATAATTTTCAATTGGATGATTTTCAAAAAAAGGCCATTGCAGCAGTGCAAGACGAATATTCAGTACTTGTATCCGCCCCTACGGGTGCGGGAAAGACGTTAATCGCAGAGCACCTGGTCAAGAAGTGCATGATCGAGCGGAGAAGTGTTATCTATACAGCGCCGATTAAAGCCCTTTCCAATCAAAAATTTCGTGAATTCCAGGCGTTGTTTCCCGACCTGGTGGGTATTATTACCGGTGATGTCAATATCAGGCCTCATTCACCCCTGTTGATCATGACCACGGAAATCTTCAGGAATAAAATATTGGAAAGTGAGTCCAGTTTGGGCGATCATCACTGGATTATATTTGATGAGATTCATTACCTGGATAGTATTGAGAGGGGAACCGTTTGGGAGGAATGTCTTATCCTATTACCCGGGCACATGCGCTTTTTGGGGTTGTCTGCTACCATTCCCAATATCGAGCAATTTGCCAATTGGCTCAGGCAGATTCACCCCCACCCCATCAAAGTGATTAAAGAAGGCAGGCGGCCGGTGCCATTGCATTTTTTCTTTCAATGCAGCGGGCAAATATGCGATGAGCTTAAAGAAGTGAAAGCCCATGCATACGGGCGGCGAAAACAGCACCGTTTCAAAGGGAATCAACTCCTGGATATGGGGGCCCGGGGGAACAGGCCTTTTGACCTGGTTTATCATTTGAAAGAGGAAGATCGACTGCCCTGTATTTATTTTTCTTTTGGTCGCAAACGGTGCGAAACCCTGGCCGGGGAGGCGGCAAAACTGGATTACTTGAACCAGGAAGAACGTTGCCAAATATTGCAAATGTACGACGATTTCTGCAGGAGATACGACATTTGCGGTGAAGAACGCACTGAAAACCTCAGGACTTTGGTGAAAAAAGGGGTTGCTTATCATCACGCCGGTATTCATCCGATGTTAAAGGAGATTTTGGAGCGGCTGTTTACCCGGAAACTGGTTAAAATTATTTTTACCACGGAGACGTTTGCTTTAGGCGTTAATATGCCAGCACGCACGGTGGTATTGGATGAAGTGAAAAAGAAATACGGGCGGTTTTATCGGGCATTAAAGGTGCGGGATTTTTCCCAGATGGCCGGACGTTCCGGTCGGCGCGGTATTGACAAAGAAGGATTTGTTTACAGCCGCGTGAACCCCAAAGCTGTCTCCTTTCAAGAATTGCAATCCATCTTCAACGGTGAACCCGAGGTTATTCGCAGCCGATTCAATACCTCTTATGCCACGATTCTTAACCTTTACGAGACTTATGGGGAAGAGTTGTTACAAATTCATTCTCTTTCCTTTTTTTATTTCCAGGAAAAGGCGGCTGCCAGTTCACGGCAGTTGGAACAGATGAAAGCCCGCTTAACTATTTTGAAACAATTGGGATATATTCATGACTATCAATTAACGGAAAAGGGACATTTTGCCAAAAAGATTCATGGCAATGAACTGCCTTTGGCTGAACTTTTCGGTTATGGTGTTTTGGAGGATTTGACTCTTAACCAGATCGGGGCTTTAGCGTTGGCTGCGGTGTATGCGCCTCGGCTTAAAATAAAAAAACCAAAATACCCGGGGGAGATTAAAACATTGGAATCCATTACCTCTGAAGTGGTTAGGGGTATTCACCGCTTTGAAAAGAAGATGCGATTAAGTTATTTGAGTAAGCCTTTTTTTTATGATCTCTCTGTTTCGTTATTGGATTGGATGAAGAATCAGTCGTTTCAAACGATTATTGAGCGATTGCGGATTGATGAGGGTGAGGTGATTCGTTATTATCGCATGAGTATCCAGGTGCTGCGGGAAATCCTGGAAACACCGGCTGATGAGAAGTTGAAGCAAAAAATTCGCAAGGCAGTTGAGCTCATCAATCGTGGGGTAATCGATGCGGAAGAGCAGTTGAAGAGAACAGCAGAGATGGTTTGATAAAATTTTGTTAAATTATTGACAAAACCTAATATCTATTATATCATATGCCTTAATACATGAAAGTTTACGTCGCTGAAGAGGCAGGATTTTGTTTTGGAGTAAAAAGAGCTTTGAATATTATTGAAAACTTGCATGAAAAAGGAAATGAAGTACAAATACTTGGCCAGCTGATTCACAATAGAAGTGTACTCGATGATTTAAAAACCAAAGGAATCCGTTGCATCAATACCCTGGACCAATTAGACCCGGATAAAACCCTTATCATCCGGACCCATGGAATTCCCAAAGAGGCCGAAGCAGATTTGAAGAAAAAAAGAATTAACTATGTGGACGCCACCTGTCCGCTGGTGAAAAAGCTTCATCAAACCATTGAAAAACAGGACCCCAATACTCCAAACACCCGGATCCTGATCGTGGGGGACAGGAATCACCCTGAGATCATTGCAGCCAAAAGCTACTGTCCCGGGGCTATTGTCATCAATTCGCAAGAGGAGGCAAATGACATTGAATACAGCGATAACATCAATGTTGTTGCCCAAACCACCCTGGATACGGATTTTTTTGAACGAATCGTATCCATCCTGGAGAACAAAACAAGAAAACTCCACGTCTATAACACCATCTGTAAGGCCACCAAAGTCAGACAAGCGGCGATTAAAAAATTGGCCACCAAAGTGGACGTGGTGGTGGTGGTGGGTGGGAAAAATTCCTCCAATACCAAAAAACTCTATAACATCGCCCGAAAGAGAAATAAAAATACCTTTCATATTGAAAAAAGCAGTGATCTTCATGACGCTCATTTTATAGAGAAATTGGCAAACTTTCACTCTGTGGGTATTACAGCCGGAGCGTCAACCCCACCCGAAGAGATCGAAAAAATAGAAAAATTTTTAAGAAACTTTAGTTCAAATATAGAAGAAAAGGAGATGAACCATGGAAGAAGCGAAAGAAATGCAGGATATGAACGCGGATATGAATGCTAAAGCTAATGTAGACGCCGATACCCATGTGAATACCGATGCCGAAGCCCAGCCGGCTCATGATACCGATACCGATGGGGCAGCAGAACCCGAAACCGGTACGAATGCGGATACCACTGAAACCCCGGATACAGATACCGGTACCGGTGCGACCGAGATAACGGATAAGGCCGCAGATACAGGGAGTGATACAGATACGGACATGAAAGCAGATACGGATGAAAGTGCGGAAATAGAGGCGGCTGCTGATGCAGATACAGGAGCAGAACAGAAACCCGAAGAAGAGGAACAGGAAAATGAATTCACAGAATTAATGAAAGATTACGACTTGAAAACAGCCAAAGCCGCCAGCCGTATTTCCGGCAAAATCATTGACATTATCAATGATAAAGTGGTTGTGGATATCGGACAAAAGACAGAAGGAATTTTAAATATACAAGAATTATACGATTGGGATGGCAGTTTAAGAAACAAAGTAGGTGATACCATTACCGTGATTTGCAAAAATATCAATATCACGGAAGGGTATATCACGGTTTCCAAAAAACAGGTGGATTTACAAGACGGATGGCAGCAGGTCAGGCGAGCATATGAAAGAAAGCACCCCATTAGTGGCCGAATCGTTGGTGTGCTGGATGATAACAAAGGGTTTAAAGTGGATATGGGTGTGGAAATGTTTCTACCCATGAGCCAGGCAGATATTAAAAAGGTCAAATCCCCGAAGAAATTATTGGGAAGGGAATACCAATTTAAAGTTACTCGCCTTAATTCCAGGGAGAAAAACGGTGTTGTGTCCCGCAGGGTTATATTGGAAGAGGAAAAAGAAGCTAAAATACAAGAATTGTTTAATTCACTGCAAGTGGGCGACATTATCAAAGGTAAAGTTACATCCTTGACCGATTACGGTGCGTTTGTAGACATCGGTGGTATGGATGGTTTGATCCATAAAGACAATATTTCCTATGCCCGGGTCAACCACCCCAAAGAGAGATTGAGAAAAGGCGATGAAGTGGAAGCTAAGGTCTTAGAAATGAATCCGGGAAATAAGCGAATTTCTCTAGGCATCAAACAACGATACCCGGACCCCTGGATCGATATTGCTAAAAAATACCCCGTGGGTAAAAAGCTTATTGCCAAAGTTACTAAAATCGTCAGTTTCGGTGCCTTTATCGAATTGGAAGAAGGAGTGGAAGGCCTACTCCATATCTCTGATCTCACCTGGGAGGGAAAAACCAACTCCGTGGAAGAGTTTGTTGCAGTGGGTGAACGGTTGTGGGTCCAGGTCATCGAATTAAACCCCGAAGAGAAAAAAATAAAACTGGGACTCAAACAACTGGAAATGAGACCCGAAGAAAAATACATCCAAAAGCATAAGGCCGGAGAAATTATTAAAGGTCTGGTGAAAAAAATATTAAAATCCCGGGTTTTCGTGGAACTGGAAAAAGGCGTGGAAGGTGTGGTGAAAATATCCGACATCACTTATTTCCGGATCGATTCCCCCCATGAATATCTAAAAGAAAAAGAGACCATCGACGTGATGATCCTGAGTGAGGCACTGGACCCTAACTACAAGGTGAAACTGGGAATCAAACAGTTGTCTGACAATGAATGGAAAGAATATACCAATAAAAACAAACCCGGCACTGTGGTGCCGATAAAAATCAAAAAAGTGACAGACAAAGGCATCAGTGTCGAAATCTCAAAGAACATCGAAGGCTTTATCCGACCCAATGAAATCGATGATAAAAAATTGGAGTTCGAAGACATCAAAAAACTCTATCCCTCCGGCAAAGCAGTGGAAGCAATGGTGCTGAACTCTGATTTTGACAGGAAACGGATTTATCTCAGTATCAGGGCATCAAGACGAAAGAGGGAAAGAGAAGATATCGATCGATATTCCAAATCCGCCAATGAAACGGTTACCACCATCGGCGACCTGTTTGAGAACGCTATAGACAAGAAGAAATGAAGTTCCTCGCCGCTCCCTGGAGATGGGAATTTATCTCCGGTCTAATTAAAAAAAAAGGATGTGTTTTTTGTAATGCCCTTAAGTTACCGGAAAAAGACTCTCTCATTTGTTACCGGGGCAAGGATTATTATGTTATATTAAATAAATATCCCTATAACACCGCCCACCTGATGATTGTACCTTATGAACATGTGGATTCACCGGGTAAAATTAAACCGGAGAAAACCATTGAAATGTGGGAATTAATGAACCGGAGCACGGAAATTTTAACGGCGCAGTTTCACCCTCATGGGTTTAACATCGGGATGAATATCGGTCAGGTAGCAGGAGCCGGGGTGAAAGACCATGTTCACTTGCATATTGTTCCCCGTTGGCATGGTGACGCCAATTTTATGCCCGTTATCGGAAAAACCCGGGTGCTCTCTTACAGTATTGAAACTATTTTTGAAATCTTACTCCGCGAGTTTAACAAATGAAACGGGTCCATATCCCTTCAGCAGGCATTTTTTCTTTAGTTTTTGTATTTTTACTTGCTGGTGTAAGCTGCACCTCCCCACCCACTCACATTTTTTTAGTTACACTGGATACCAGGCCGGCTGATTACATTGATTACTCGCTTTCCGGTATTGATTATGCGTACCAGGTCATCTTTTACCCCGGACGGCGAGATGAAAAATTCTAAAATCATTGGGGTACTTATGAGTGAAAAAATCAGTATACCAAAAGGCACAAAAGATATTTTTCACCCGGAAGTTGCCAAATGGCAGCATGTGGAAAATCACATCAGGGATTTTTTTTCCCGGTTTTTATACAAGGAGATCCGCACCCCTATATTCGAGCACAGTGAGCTGTTTCAGCGGGGTATTGGCGGTGAGACCGAGGTGGTGCAAAAGGAGATGTACACGTTCCCGGACAAGGCTGGCCGCAGTTTAACGCTGCGGCCGGAAAACACCGCTTCTGTGGTACGGGCCGCCCTTGAAAACAATCTCTTTAATGAAATGTTTCCGCTGCGGTTTTTCTATATCGGTCCCATGTTTCGATACGAAAAACCCCAAAAAGGCAGATACCGTCAATTTCACCAGATGGGCATCGAAGTCTTTGGCGATGACAGCCCGGGTGTGGATGCCGAAGTGATTTACTCGGCCTACAAATTCCTGGAAGAGCTCAACATCCGGAATATGAACTTATTAATCAATTCAGTGGGCTGCCGGCGTGAAGAGTGCCGTCCGGGTTTTTTAAAGAAACTGGAAACCGAAGCGGAAAAGCATCATGATCAATTGTGCCCGGACTGCCAGCGCAAAATTCACACCAATCCCTTACGTATTTTTGACTGTAAAAACCAAATCTGTATTGAAATCTCCGATCATTTCCCGGTTATCCTTGATCACCTGTGCTCTGAGTGTGAAACCCATTTCCATCAAGTAAAAGCTTTCCTTTCCGCACTGGGAACAGGTTTTAGTGTAAATCCCCGCATGGTGAGAGGGCTGGACTATTACACCAAAACCGCGTTTGAAATTACCTCCGGTCAATTAGGCGCCCAGGACGCTATACTGGGGGGCGGCAGGTATGACGACCTGGTTAAAGAACTGGGCGGGCCGGATATCCCGGGCACCGGGTTTGCCGGTGGAATGGAGCGCATCATCCTTCATGTAGAAGCAGCAGCCGGGAAAAAAGACAAAGTCATCCTGGTGGCCTATCAAAACGAATCCCTTGAGTCCAACGCAGTCAAACTCACCAAAACCCTGTGGGAAAAAGGTATCAATGCTTACATCAGTTACAGCACCCGGAATATGAAAAAACAATTTAAGCGGGGTGACCGCATCGGCGCTGACTTTGCCTTTATCCTGGGGGAAGATGAAATTCAAACCAATAGGATTTCCATTAAAAACATGGCAACCAAAGAACAATTTACTATAAAAAACGAGGAAGTGGACCAATGGCTGAAAAACAATCTCTAAAACGAACCCTTTACTGCGGCAAAATCAATGAAGAATTTGTCGATCAAACCGTTACCGTTTACGGTTGGGT
>CP070627.1:218973-236473 GCA_020355945.1 Candidatus Aminicenantota bacterium
TTTGACGGTTTTGATGAGATGGCAGACAAGTTGGACCGGCAAAAGATGATCAATAATTTTTGGGAATTGGCGCGGGTAGTGGTTCCCGGGGCTAAGGCTATTCTTACCTGCCGCAGTGAGCATTTTCCCGATGCCAAAGAAGGCCGGGCCCTGTTAAATGCGGAATTAAAAGCGTCGGTAATGAATTTAACCGGTGAACCTCCCCAATTCGAGGTGTTGATGCTGGAACCCTTTGATGACGAACAAATTCGACAAGCCTTAAAAAATAGGACTAAAGACACCCAGACTGTCGAGTATATTATGAAACATCCGCTGCTGCTGGACATGGCCCGGCGTCCGGTGTTGATGGAATATATTTTGGAGTGCATCCCGGAGATTGAATCCGGCAAACCCATTGACCTGGCCCGGGTTTATCTTTATGCTTTGCATAAAAAACTGGACACCGATCTAAAGTCCGGTCGTACATTTACGTCGCTGTCGGATAAGCTTTATTTTATGTGCGAGTTATCATGGGAGATGCTGACAACAGGAAACATGAGTTTGAATTACCGTCTTTTCCCGGACCGGCTCAAGAATTTGTTCGGGGCTGTGGTGGCGGAGGAAAAGACCCTGGACCATTGGCATTATGACATGATGGGAAATACCATGATGATCCGCAATGATGACGGGGATTATACCCCGGCCCACAAATCACTGCTGGAATTTTTTGTGGCCATTAAAGTAACGGCAGAGCTGGGATTCCTGCCTGTTGACTTTGTAAACCTGGCCCGGGACCAGTCCCATGTCGATAAAAGTGGTACACCCATGGATTATACCTGGGACACTTATTTTTGCCGGCAGGCGGATGAAAATGGGGAGGTTTGTCAGATTGCTCCTCTTAAAAGATTTAAGGCGGGAGACCGGGACCGGGTGATGGAACACATGGCCAAACTGCCTGAGGCCGTGATCCGGTTTATTCATGAAATAACCAATGTGGATGAGGTAAGGGAAACATTTCATTCATTCTTGCAAGATACCCTGGAGGAATTTAAAAAAGGAGACCGGGAACCGGCAAAAGAGCAAGGGATAATCGCTTTCGTTTACAGGTTGGCAAGATTGAGCCAATCCTGGGAGGAAGAAGCCAGAGTCGGCATCCGGGTACGGGAGTCCTGGGAAAAATTCCACCAGGGTGAAATTCGTACAGTCCCGGGAAAATCCAAGATGGAAATTATAATTCCCGGTCCGGGAAACCTTGAGGAGGAAGCAATTACCGTCGAGATGCTGCAAATACCCGCCGGTTCGTTTCTTATGGGAGATGATACTGAGACACCGATTCACCGCGTTCACATTACCAAACCTTTTCTTATGTCGGCAGTACCTGTAACCAATAAACTATACCGTCATGTAACCGGGAAAACTCAGAGATTGTTTGATGGTGATAACAGACCTGTGGAACAAGTAAGCTGGTATGATGCCATTGAATTTTGCAATTTGCTTTCCGATAAAGTCGGGCTAAGAAGAGTATACACTATTGATGGCGAAAATGTGAAGCCCGATTGGGGTGCTAATGGGTTTCGGCTGCCTACAGAAGCGGAATGGGAGTATGCCTGCCGGGCCGGGACCTCGGGCCAGCGGTATGGGGAAATCGATAAAATCGCATGGTATGAAAAGAATTCCAATAATTCCACACAAGATGTGGGGAACAAGGAGCCCAATGCCTGGGGTCTTTACGATATGTTGGGCAATGTATGGGAGGGGTGCTGGGATTGGTATGGTGCTTCCTTTGCAGAGGACAGGGCAGATTGGCGTGGGCCTGGAGACGGCTCCCACCGGGTCTTCCGCGGCGGCAGTTGGGACAATGATGCCTGGCGCTGCCGGGCCGCCTATCGCAGCTCCCCGGTTCGCCCGGCCGAGCGCGGCAGTGGTCTGGGCTTTCGCCTGTTGAGGTCTTTATAACCACTTTCCACTTTTCCACTTTTCCACTTTAAAATTTTCCTTCGAAAGTCGCTATTCTTTGTTCGATGTTTGATATTCTTTTTTCCCCTTTCCCACTTTACCCCTTTACTACCCGTTTTTTGTTCGCTGTTCGCTGTTTGTTTTACCTCTTTACCACTCTAATTGGCGCCCTTCGGGCATGATTTTATACCGCCGCAGGCGGTTTTTCATTTAATAATTAATCATTAATCATTTATAATTTAATCTATTTCCCCATTTCCCCATTTCCCCAATTTTCCATTATCCCATCATTCCTGGTTGGAATAAGCAGGATGGTTGGGTGGGAATTCCCTATTGGCAGCGATTCGTATAATTTTCGGTTGATTTCTCTTTCCAATTGTGATATGTTATGATCTTACCAGGCAAAATCAATATTGGTAAAGCCGGGTATATTTGAGGTGAGCTATGAACAAAAGATTGAAATCTATAATTGGTTCGATTCAGCAATTACCTATTGTTGAGCAATTAGAATTAATGCAAATGGTGTCCCAATCTTTGTACCTCAACTATCAACATACTCTATTAACAAAAAATTTCAAACAAAAAAAGACAATTAAACAATTATTAAAGGAACAGCAAAAAACTCCTGTCTCAAATCTTACCGAATTAGTTGTTGATTTTTGGCCCGAAAACGAGTCCGTTGATGATTTTATTGAATATACATATCAGCAGCGAGAAGAAGATCGATTGAGAGGCTAATGAATTTTGTATTGCTAGATACCAATATTGTTTCTTTTATATTCAAAGGAGATAATCGCCTTCAACCTTACGAACCATATCTAAAAGAAAACATCCTGTCTATCTCCTTTATGACAGTTGCAGAGCTTTTTCAATGGGCATCTATTCGTAACTGGAGTGTAAAGCGTATTAAGCAACTGGAAGAAGCACTTGATAATTATTTGATTTTTCCCTGTGATATAGAGTTATGCCGCAAATGGGGTAAAGTACGTGCCAGGTGTCGTGCTGTTGGTTATGCTATTTCCCCGCAAGATGCCTGGATTGCTGCAACAGCTCTGCATTATGATATACCTCTTGCTACTCACAACATATCAGACTTTGAGAATGTCGAAGAACTTACCCTCATCCGCCCGTAAAAAAAGAATGTGCTATTCTTGCCTGCCCCCTTCTTTTTCTCACATAAAAAACCATTTTTACCTCCATTTTTAATTATACTCTCAAATGAAATGAATTAAAAGCCTTAATACTGAAACTTTGTGGCTAAAATGAGAAGGCTTTGAAATCCTGTCTGGTATTGAGTAGAAAAGGTACTCTCTTAGGTTTTTGTGACTTAAAACACATTGTTAAATTTTCTGATTTATGATATAAATTGAGTGTTGTATAATAAAAACAAAAATGAAAAAAAAACAGTTAGAGATAACCTGCGGAAAGTGGCTTTTTAAACCAATTATCATACTATATATTTTATCTCTTTTACATGTTTCCCTGTATTCGTCATCACCGAAAATGGATTTATCGCAATGGGTGCCCCGGGTTTATTCGACGGAAAACGGTTTCCCCCAGAACACGGTACGCGCTATTGCCCAGACCGATGACGGCTACCTCTGGCTGGGTGCATACGAAGGACTGACACGCTTTGACGGCGTACGGTTTGAGACGTTTAATAAAAGTAATACCCCTGAATTCAAGCACAATAATGTCCGGGTATTGTTAAAGGACCGGTGGAACCGGTTATGGATCGGGTCCGCCAGGGGTCTGCTGCAGTATTATGACGGCAAGTTTAAACACTTCTCCACCAAAGACGGTCTGACTTCAAGCAACATCAACTCCCTCTATGAAGACACTTCCGGCACGTTGTGGATAGGCACTACCCATGGATTGAACTGCCGGAAAAATGATACTTTTATCTCTTATTACCTGGATACCGGGGGCACGCATTATCCCATTACGGCCATTTGCGAAGCCGATGACGGTTATCTCTGGGTGGGCACCGAGGGTAGGGGTTTGTACCGTTTTAAACAGGGAATTTTCAAAGCTTATTCCGGCAGCCGGGGGCTGCCGGGTAAACAAGTATGGGCACTTAGTAAAGACAAGAACGGTGATATGTGGATCGGCACTACTGACGGCCTGGTCTTGCACCGGCAGGGGAAATTTTACCTCTACTCGGAAAACCACGGGTTAAGGGGCTTGACTGTACACTGCATTCATCAGGGGCGGGACGGTATTTCATGGGTCACTACCACCCAGGGAGGCCTGAATCGCTTAAAAGATGGAACGATTACCCCTCTTAATACCGTGGAAAACCTTGGCAACTGTGGACCCGAATGCGTTTTCCAGGATAAAGAAGGCAGCCTGTGGTTGGGCACTTACGAATGCGGCATGTTCCAATTGACCCAACCGAAATTCTTTTTTTACGGGAAACATACCGGTTTCCCGCCCAAACCCGTACGCCCCCTTATGGGAGACCGCAAAGGCACGATGTGGATCGGTACCATCGGCGGTGGTTTGGTACGCATAAAAAATGGCCAGGTAAAAATCTACCGGTCGCACCCCGGGTTGGAAAATGACTTTATCACCTCTATCGCCCTGGATAAGGACGGCTCCCCCTGGATTGGCACCTATTACAGCGGCTTAATCCATCTGCAAGACAATCAATTTATTACCTATTCCACTAAACAAGGCTTATCCGGTAACATTATCCGGGCCATTACCGTGGACCGCAGCGGGAAAGTATGGGTAGGCACCAATTCCTGGGGCGTGGATGTGTTAGAAGATGGCAAAGTCATTGCCCACTACTCCACGAAAAACGGCCTGTCCGATGACTTTATCTATGCCATTGCCGAAGATAAAGAGGGAGAAATATGGATCGGAACGTACACGGGTGGTGTGAACCGGCTTAAAAATAATACCGTTACCATTTACAATTCCAGGAAGACCAGGGATTTCCCGGAAACCTTTGTATGGGCTATATACCCGGACCAGGAAGGGAATATATGGTGCGGGACCGACGGCAGCGGCTTGCTGCGGTTCCAAAAGAAAGAAAATAAATGGGACTTTTTTACAGCAGCACACGGTTTAGCTTCGGACAAGGCTTTCGTTGTACTGGAAGACCACCTGGGTTACCTGTGGATGAATAACGACAATGGGATTTTCAAAGTTAAAAAACAAGAACTCCAGGCGTTGTCTGAAGGGAAAATAGCAAAAGTATCCTGTACTTCTTACGGTCGTGAGCAAGGGATTTTCAATACCGGGGGCAGCGGTCCGGCTCAACCGGCGGGCTGGTCCAGTCAAGACGGCACATTGTGGTTCCAGAACCCCAGGGGCGTTGTAGTGGTAGACCCTGCCAATATCCCCTTTAATTCCACAAAGCCGCCGGTCATAATCGAGAAGGTGGTGATCAATCAAAAGGATTATCCCCGGGCAATGGACATTACCGCCCCACCGGGAGAAGGCAGTATGGAAATTCGCTATACTGCCACCAGCTTCCGGGTTCCCGGGCAGGTACTTTTTAAATACCGGCTGGAAGGATTTGAAAAAGAGTGGGTGGAAGCGGGCACGAGGCGCACAGCCATTTATACCAACCTGCCGCACGGCGATTTTACCTTCAAGGTCATTGCCTGCAACAACGATGGGGTCTGGAATGACGAAGGTGCCAGCCTTAATATAAAAATACTGCCTCCTTTCTGGCACACCTCCTGGTTTCGATTCCTGGCCCTGCTGTTTTTTATCGGGCTCATTTATCTCTTTCTGAAGCTTCGGACAAGAACCATTGAAAACCAGAAAAGAAAGCTGAAAAAAGAAGTCCAATTGCAGACCAGGGAATTAAAGGAAGCCAGGGAGAAAGCGGAAAACGCCGCCCGGTCCAAAAGTGCTTTCCTGGCCCGCATGAGCCACGAGATCCGCACCCCGATTAACGCTGTCATCGGTTTTACGGAAATGTTGTTAGACACCGATTTGAACGAAGAACAGAGGGATTTCACCCGCACCATCAACCAGAGTGGAGAAGCACTGCGGACCTTGATCAACGACATCCTGGATTTTTCCAAAATCGAAGCCGGGCAATTGAGTTTCGAATCCGTTGATTTCGAGCCGGGTGCCGCAGCCTACGATGTGTGCGAGACCATTCTCCCCCGGCTGGCAAACAAACCCGTGGAAGTGCTCTGCCGTATCGATGACCGGGTTCCTGCGCTGGTAAAAGGGGACCCCGGGAGATTCCGCCAGGTGGTAACCAATCTGATGTCAAACGCGGCTAAATTTACACCAGTCGGGGAAATTGAATTGTCCGTATTTGTAGAACGGGAAGAAGCCCATCGTGTCCTGCTGAATATTAAAGTACGGGACACTGGTATTGGTATTCCCGCGGACAAGCTGGATTCTATTTTCGGCGATTTCCAACAGGCGGACATTTCCATTACCCGGAAATTCGGGGGAACCGGCCTGGGACTGGCGATCTGCAGCCAGATTGCCCACATGATGGGAGGACAGATCCGGGCCGAAAGCACCCCCGGGAAAGGAAGTATCTTCACATTCACCGCCTGGTTTAAACTGCCCACCGAAGAACCCCGTAAACCCGAAGAATCCTTTTGCCTGACTGGTAAACGAATCCTATTGGTGGACGATAACATCAACAACCTGGATATCTTATCCCATCACCTGGAGCAAGTGGGCGCCCGTACCGTATCCCTCAACGATCCGGCACTGACAATAGAAACTCTGCAAAAAGAGTTAGTCATTGGCGATTCCTTTGATCTTTGCATTATCGATGCCAATATGCCGGGGATGGACGGTTTGGAACTGGCCCGCCGCATCCGCAGCCTGGACAGCCCGGTGGCAAAAATTCCCCTCCTGGCTTTCTCCTCTCTCATTTCCCGGCAAACCCGCACCTTCAAAGAAAGCGGTTTCGACGATTACCTTTCCAAACCGGTAAGAAAAATAAAATTATTGTCCAGGGTGACCCAATTGCTGGGCGAAAAAGAACAAAAGACGGACCAAGAGGAAGAGGAAAAGAAACCGGTTTCTCCTGTCACCCCTGACTCCGGGAAAGACGAGACCGCACGACCGGTCTCTATCCTGCTGGCAGAAGATGACCACATCAACAGGAAACTGGCGGATTACATGTTAAGTAAAGCCGGTTATACATTAGAGATGGTTGAAAACGGTAAAGAAGCCGTATCCGTATACTTAGCCGACCCGGATAAATTTGACCTGATCTTGATGGATATCCAGATGCCGATGATGGATGGTAAAGAGGCCACCCGCCGTATCCGGGCTGCGGGTTTTACTAATATACCGATCATTGCCATGACTGCCGAAAGCATGAAAGGTGACCGGGAAAAATGCCTGGAAGCGGGCATGGACGACTACATCTCCAAACCGATTAAACGAGACACTGTTTACCGCATGGTTAAAAAATACATCCAAAAAACTTAGTTTATTACCGTAATAAACATTACGATAAAATCTATTATCGCGGTTTTTATCCGGGGATGCTTAGTCGGTTCCTTGAGTCCCCTGAGGCATATCTTTTTTCATGATTGTGATTCTTGATTCTTGCCTGGCACCAAATTCTCAAAATTCTTCAAAACCTTTTCGTACATCCGGCTGGCTTGATATGAACTTCTAACAAAAGGATCCGACTCCACAGCCGTAAACCCATGAGAAAAAGCTATCTCCTTCAACTGCGCAAACTCTTCGGGCCTGTAATACTTTTCCACCGGCACATTTTCTTTTATAGGCTGAAGGTATTGACCAATGGTTAACAACTTCACACCACTCTCCCCCAGGTGTTGAAATAATTCGTTAATCTCTTGCCATGTTTCACCCAGTCCCACCATAATCCCGGATTTGGTGATAAACCCCTTCTCATGACTATATCGCAGCATCTTTAATGAAATGTGGTAATTCTCAGCCTTGCGATTGACATAGGGGTACAGCCGCTTAACGGTCTCCAGGTTGTGATTGAGCACATCCGGGTTGGCTTCAAGAACCGTATCCAGGTGCCGGGTATTTCCTTTAAAATCAGGAATTAACACTTCGATTTTCAATCCCGGGCGATGCATTTTCAAATGGGCAATCACCCTGGCAAAGTGCGAACTGCCGCCGTCCTCAAGATCATCCCGAGTCACGGAAGTAATCACCACGTACCTGGCTTTCATAATATCCACCATTTCCAGCACCCGGCCCGGTTCTTCCGCCAAAAGCGGTTTTGGTTTCCCCGACTTAACCGAACAGAATTTGCAATCGCGGGAACAAGTATCCCCCATAATCAAAAAAGTAGCGTGGTAATTATTCCAACACTCCGAGATATTGGGACACCTGGCCTGTTGACAAATGGTGGATAGATTCCTCTTTTCCAGGCTTTTTTTTATCCTGAAATAATCTTCACCCGCTGGTATCTGCGCCTTTAACCATTTGGGCTTGGGTTGCCTTCGGCGACCAGGAACCTTTTTGAAAAAAGGTTCCTGGACCTCCAAAAACTTTTTATTAGACGGTTGCTCGGTTTTATGATGTTCCATATATGACTTTTTTTCGTGTTTCCTGGGGATTTGGTGGTTTCTACTTAATTAAATAAATTTCTCGCTGCGGTTCTGATAACCATTCTGCTCCATCTTTGGTGATGACCACCATCTCCTCGATAGTCACCACACCTTGATCTAAATAAAGCCTGGGTTCAATGGTAAACACCTGGCCCTCTTCCAAAGGGATGAAAGGCAGCTTACCGTAACGTTCCCAATCAGGGCCCAACAGCGCCGCACCGTCATGGGCCGATCGCCCCACCTGGTGACCCAGTGCATGTTCATATGCTTTATATCCCTGGGAGACAATATAATCCCTGGCAATTTTATCGATATCGAATCCTCTTACCCCCGGTTTCAATGCCTCAAAAGCCAGTTGGATGGATTTTACAATGGTGTCGAATCCCTTCATCACCTCTTCCGGCGGTTCGGTTTCTCCCTCTGGCAAGATATACCAGGTGCGCTGCAAATCAGAACAATATTTCTCATAAACCACCCCGAAATCCGTGTTAAACACATGCCCCCGTTCCAGTTTTTTATCCGTAGGACCTGAATGGGCACCGGTTTCCTGGGGCCCGGCAAACACCGATGGACAGTGGTCCTCTTCCCAGGCCGGTTCAAAACCCACCTTTTTCCGTTCATTGGTAATAAATTGAGCCACCTCTTTTTCGGTCATCCCGGGTTTAACATGGGTGGTGACTTTATCATAGATATCTAAAGTAATTTCAATGGCCTTTTTAATGCGTCGGACTTCTTCCGGTGATTTCCTGCCCCGGAGTTTGGCAGTGATGTCCTCGGCCGAGACAAGCTGTTCTTTAAAATCCGTCCCTTCCAGCAATTCCAGCAGTTTCAAATACTTGCCGTAAGTCAGCCCGTCTGCCGTGGGGGAATCAATGGAATAATTAATGGCAATCTTTTGAGGACTGTGCCTGTTCAACAATTTAAGCAGGTCATCCCTGGGAGAACCTTTGTAAGGAAATATCTCATCAAAGATTTCCAGTCGCTTGATTTTTTCAATGTCCAGGTTCCCCACAATGGCGTATTTTTCCCCGGTTTTAAAGAATAAGAAAAAAGACAACCAGGTGACACCGGTCCCGATGATAAAATCCATAATCGGGTCGGATAACACTTCCGATTCTTTGTCAATCACCATCCATAAATCCGTACCTGTTTCGTTTAAAATATCAATGGCCTGCGAAACCTTTTCTTTTTCCATTTTATCTCCTTCTTTACGCCCTGCGCCTTACGCTGTGCGCTTTGCGCTATGCGCTGTGCTAATTAAACCTTGTTATCACCCACTCTTTTATTTGATCAAATAACTCCTGGTTCGTTGCAATTTTGTAGGTTGACATTTTATTGGTAATGTACGACCAAAAAAAACTGTTTTTGAGCCGGGTGATTTCCTGGGTATAAAAGTCGGCTTTTTCTTTCTCAAAGTCAGCGGTGTTGGTTATGGTTTTACTCTTCACTTTAAAAATCACCACCTGATCATTAAACGCCATGGGAGAGGAGAATCGATTTTCCTCCATAGAAAACACCAGGTCATCCAGGCCCATTCTGACCGGGAAACGGGATAATCGATTGCCTCGTTTGTAGGCGACAGCAGTGGGACTCAGATCCTCTTTCTTTAAAAACGCTTCGATCTTTTTTTCATCTGTCATCCGGTTTAATTTTGTTGAAATGTTTGCTGCCTCTTCTTTTAGCAGTTCTACTTTTTTTGCCAGCACCACTTTATCCTCTACCTTGTTTTTAACTTTGTAAAAGGATTCCACTGTGGGTTCTTCTATTTTTGACAATTGAACAATGGCAATGCCTTTCACAAATTGGAGTGGGAAGGCAATTTCCTTTTCCTTTAAGGTAAACATTCTCCTGGAAATATACCCCATTTCATCGATACCTTTTATGGCCTGTCCATTGGTTAATAACTCGGTCTCAATTGCCGTAATTCCCATTTCCTGTGCTTTTGCTTTTATATTCTCAGTTTTACCCAGCTTGTTGTAAATCTTCTGCAATTTCTCGGTTACCAATTGCCTTACCCGTTCATCTTCCATGGTGCCTTTTATTTTGTCTTGCACTTCGTTAAAGGTCTGCTCTCTTTCTGCTATTTTTTCGGAGATGTAAACAATGGAAAATCCCTGTTGGGTATCGATGGGGGTTGAAATTTGGTGTTGTTCCAGGGCCTCGATCATGGTCTTTTCCTGGTGAGTAAAATTCTGCCAGCCATTGTAGCCGTAATCGCCGCCTTCTCTTGCTTTATTGTCCTGGGAATGGAGTTTTGCCTTCTCGGCAAAGTTGTCTTTGGTCAATTCTTTTTGCAGCGCCTCTGCTTTTTTAAACACTTCATCCCGATCCGTCTCACCATATTTCAAGAATATCCTGGAAACTTTGGTTTTACCGGGAAGCCTGAAATCCGATCTTTTGGTTTTGAAAAACTCATAAATCTCCTTGGGGGTTATCTTAGCCTCCTTTTTATAATCATCGAATTTAAAGGCGATCACATAGGCTGCCCGCTTCTCCACGGATTTAAATTCTTCTTTGTTTTTTTCATAATAGTCGGCGAGTTCGTTATCCCCCACGTTGATGTCTTTCTTTATTCGCTCGGGTTTAAATGTGATAAAATCCAGTTGGGTTTGATCTTTTTCTTTTTTGTATTTGTCTTGAAGGGTATCGTCGTCCATAACCAACGGACCGGTCACCAATTCCTGGAGTTTTTCACCAATAATTTGTTTTTTAAACTGGTCTTCAAATTCAGTGACATCCATGTGCAGGCCTTCCGCCAGAAACCGCAGATAGTTTGTTTCTCCAATAAATTTTCCATCCTGTTGAAACATCGGATGATTGATGATCCGGTTATTTAATTCTTCATCCGAAACCTTAATATTTAGTTTTTCAGCTTCCATCAAAATGATGGTCAACTGGATCATCTCTTGCAGTGTTCGTTCAGGGATTCCCGATCGAGCAATCATTGATTTATTAAAATTTTCTTTATACCGTTCTTTGAAATTCTGAAGTTGTCGCAGCAGCTGTCGTTGATACTCTTCCCCTCGAATCACCGGGTCATCGTCGATATAAACCAGGCCCATTTCCACCCGATCTTTGCCCCGGAAGGCATCCGTAACAATGAAACCACCGACGAATGCGATGATAACCAACCACAGTGTCCAGGAGTATTTCTTAAAATCTTCTCTCATCGTTCGTAACATCGTGTTATCCTCCTATACTATGTACATTAATTAAAATGAATCACTTTCGATTCCGGTTGTTGTTTTTTCATGGTTGTTGGCATTGGCCTCAATGGCTGAATGGATTTGGTTATAAAACGGCAGATAGACTGTCACTTTTGCTCCCTTTACCCCTCCTGGTTCTTCCTGGTTATAAATGAGTATATTGCCTTTATGCTCTTGAATGAGATTAAAGGCAATGGAGAGGCCGATGCCTTTTTTTTGGGTCCTGTTTTTTGTGGTATAGAAGGGATTAAAGGCCTTATCAATGTTTTCAACTCCACCGCCATTATCAATGATTTCAGTGATAGCCTGGCCGGTATCCGGCGATCTTTTCAGTTTCACCCGGATTCTGCCGTTTTTTATATTTCTTTCCTTGATGGCTTCAATAGAGTTTTCAACAATCCCCTCAAATACCTGCCACAATGCAAAATGATTACCATAAACGATCATTTCTTCGTCAATAAAATCTTTCTCAAAAAGAATCCCGGTGTTCTCGTTTTCTTTGCCAATGATTTTGACCAGTTTTTCCAACAAATTGGACAAATTGATCTCCACTTTGGTTTGTTCGATCTCAGGGTCCAACTGGTTTAGCTCATCGATGATATCTTTAATCCTGAGGGCCTGGTCTTTAATACCTTCCAATCTCCGTTGGGAATAGGGTGAAAGGTCACTGTTCAATTCCATCAAATCGATATATCCCAGGATACCCGTTAAGGGATTGTTTATTTCATGGGCAAATCCTGATACAATGGAAGTTAATGATTTTTGGGTTTCTGTTTGTATGATTTTTTTCTGCGTGAATTTTAATTCTTCCATTGTTTTTTTTAATTTTTCATTGGCTGCATTTAAGGCTTTGGTTCGTCGATGCACCTGGTTTTCCAGGTCCTTATGGGTGGATTCTACTTCCGCCATCATGTGTTCCAACTGTTCACCCATCTCATTAAATTTATCTGCCAGGAATGCGAACTCATCATTGGCCTCAATGTTAATACGGTAGGACATGTTACCGCGGCTGACCATTTCCAAACCTTGTTTTATCGTGTTGATGGGGTTGGTAATTCTCTTAATGATGAGTCTTAAAATGAGAGTCACCAATACAAACAGTAGAACCGATGAATAGAGGATATAATTCCTGATGGTTGCCACCACTTTGTTCTTTTCTTTTAACGAGTGTCCATATAAAATATATCCCCCAATGGCTCCGGCGTGTTGATCCTTCACCGGGACAGTCATTATATAATAATCGTTACCGGATAATTTCGTCTTTTCCGGGAATAATTGGTTACTCAACCGAAGCTGCCTGGAATCGAAAGCGAGCCCACGACGAAGTATTTCATTTTTCTTAGGGCCAAATAATACGATAAAATCGTCGGGTTTATCTCTTAAGACATCCTCCACCTGGGTCTTGAGGTTGTGATAATTATAGACAATAAAATTGGGCTTCATCATATACTCAAAATCCTTACCCCATCGAATTAAATCATCGTTCACCATTCGGTCAATGAAAGAGTTGGTGATATTTTGGGTAAGAAAATTTGAGATGATGATAATGAACAGGATAACGAACATCAAAAACAACTGAAATTTAAATTTAATCGACCTCAATTTTCTCATACTGTTCAGCTTGCTAAAACTCAAGGTCAATTGTAGTATATTTTTTTGTAAAGATCAAGAGATATTTTTATTTTATAGGAATTCTCCTTTTAGCCTGGCCAACAGGTAACCCTAACAGGCAGCCCCGGCTGGGTCTTCGGGCCGCCGCCGGCTGCGGGTCGGCTGCAGCGGTGCAGTGGTGTCATTTTTACGATTTAACTTATCCCGCAGCCATTTTTCGTCCGGCGGATAAAGAAAACTCCATATCGGCTTCAATCCTTTATTATTAGTGCCATTGCGGAGAATTCTGGAACAAGCGATTTTAGCACCTTTTAGGGTGTTATAGCTGATGTCAATTGTTTTCCGCTTCTCCTGTATTGCCACCAGCCGGTAATGATTCCCCTCTTTGAGGATAAAAACAAATTTATAAAAATAAAAGATCGAATTAATCATTCTTGAAATTAATTGTTCCTCATTACCTTTCGGATACGGTTTGAAACTTCCCATGGTTAACCTCCTATTGGATGCCCTTCTTGTATATCTCCCCTTTGGTACAGGATTTCCATCAATAACATGGATGTCACCATCTCCTGCTTCCTACTGGTCATTATTCGTTTTAATGCTGCACCACCTGGCCTCAACTGTTGTCGATCACTCATTGAATTTTTCATATAAAAATTATAATTTATATTTTAAAAAATGTCAACAAAAAAATTTATAAATATAAAATATTTTTTATTCTGAAATTTGTCCACCAAAATTCCCCCTGGGTTTTTTCGTCCATGTCCTGGCCTGGAATAGAGAATATGAAGACAAAGTTAATACTTTTTCAATTTCCCGGATGTGAATGTTGACACCTGGTAAATTTCATACTATAATATTATATAAGTGACTAAAATGCTGGCAGAGTTGACGGACTCGTGGCGGGACGTTCAATGTTTTTCAATTGATTGCCCTGGTGGGTTAAAACGCCCGTCAATGATAGATGATGCCGCCGTTATTGTTGTACCCAGGGTCGATACTTTTTTTTATTTCTGAAAATTTTCTAAAAGGAAAAATTCAGATGGTGATGAAAGCCCATGTTTTACAAGGTAATGGCCCTTATTTGGAGTGGACGAATTCATCCCTAAACCAGGTGTTTCAATCAATAAACGGTAAAGAGGGTCAACTCAGCCAATGCATACGCAGTCAAGTCAAAAAAATAGGAGGAAATCAATGATCCTTATCAAAAAAAATCGAAGTTTAGGAGTTCTTGTTGGGGCGTTAATTTTATTAATGATCCCAACAGGTCTTTTGGCAAGATTTATGGCAAACGGTTCCGGCGGAGGTTATGTAGAAGGTGATAAAGACAGCAGCGGTAAAGCGGGATTTCAATGTCTGGTTAATCCCATCGAAAGGTACGTGATTGAAGGCGCAGCCTACTACCTGGACGCATATTCGGACGTACTGGCATTTTTGAACCGGGTGGAAGGTTCTGATTTGAAAGCAATGGATTATGAAGAGGCCCAACAGGTTTTGGACCGGGCACTGGGTAATATGAACAATGCTGCAAAAGCCTATTACCATTTAATCCGACGGGCGGAATCAACCCCATACAATGAAACTGTCATCTCGAAATTGATGGATTTCGATTATACAGGTTTCATGCAGGAATGGGGATTGAACAGTGGAGTGTTTAAGAAGGTGGAAGAGCACTTGCAAACGGGAAATATCACCGGGATCTATAAGCAAATTTATACTGAATTCACAACGATTACCGGGGAGTTGTATTCCATGAGAGAAGAACTCTCTGCAAATAAGCTCCCACAATTGTCGGACTGCTGGAGATTAAATGAATGCTGCTCCCGGACCCTGCTTTTTGGCCAATACGTGTCAAGAGTCTTCTACGCGATACGTTAGCCGGCGTTTTTAAAAAATGGAGAGGTCAAGAAGAGGTATTTTCAAATTTTCTTAAACAACATGAAAGATTTAGCCACCAGGAACATGAGGGCTGATGGTGCAAAGCGCAGAGTGCACGGCGCATGTGGGGTGCAGGACCCCAGGGTCGTTCACCACGCCAGGTGTTTTGCTCTGTGCGCTTTGCCAGCTCTCCAACCTTTTACCCTGGTGTCCCGTCGTGTGTCTTCACGGCTAAAAACAATAGAGAGGTACAGATGTCACATTTAATTGCTCTATTTCTTCTTGGTTTTAAACGGTTTTTCAATAAAAGGAATTTAATTGCATTCTTAGGCATGTTCTTGTTGCTGCTGTATGGAGTCAATAAAGGTATTGATAACTACAAAGTAATCGTGCAGAACAGTAAGGAATTTCAACAAATCGAAGTGTTAATGTTCAGTAATTTTATGAGTTATACTCATTATAGTCTTTTTGGAGTGCATTATTTTTTTGTCCCGTCTGCTTCATCCATATTTTTCACGGATTTACCCATGATGTCCGAACTATCGGCAAAAATTGACTCGATTAGCACTGTAAATATCTATAGTTATTGCAAAGGAGGAGCAGTGTTTAAGGGAAATAAAAGGGGATTTCTTCGTTTCTCCGGGATCTTGATCCTGCTGGGAACCCTTTTCGCTCTCTTTACAGGATATGAATCCATGTGCAGGAGGGACTATTTAAAATTCCTTTGCAGCTCTTTTTCTCGTTTAAAGGTATTTCTGGCTTTGATTTTCTCAAGATTCATTTTAATAATTCTTACGGTTATGGTGATGTTTGTTAGTATGCTGGGGGTGGTACGACTGCGGGGTATCGAATTAACAACCACTGATTTTAATGGTCTATGGGCATACCTGGGAACCACGCTGCTGACCCTGCTGATATTCCTGGTAATCGGGGGAATGATCGGTACCATCCGCTCGAATACCACCCATATCATCCTGATCCTGGGGGTATGGATTGGCTCCGTTTTTATCATTCCCGGTATCGTTGATTCCATCATCGAAGAAAGAGCCGATGATATCTTCTCCAGTTACAAATCGGATTTAAATAAGATACAAGAGATCAAAAAATTTGAAGGAGAATCCGAAGAAAAGTATGGGAAGTTTGATAGAAAAAATATAGTTACCGAAAGAGAAATAATGGAAGATTTCTGGAAAAATGATTATCCCAAAATAGCCCTCCATGAGGAGAAATTGATCATTGAAGTCGCTGAAGTAATTGATAAATATAAACGATTATCCATTCTTTTTCCCACCACCTTTTACAATTTAACGGCCCAGGAAGTGAGCAGCCGGGGATATGAGAATTACCTGGAGTTTTACAGGGAAGGACATGAAAACCAGTTGAGATTTGGCAGGTTCTTTATCGATCGGGTATTTTACAATGATCCCGATCAATTGGTGTCCTTTACAAAAGGAGATGAGAACATTTTCCACGCCAGGAGTCGAATTCCCGGTAATTTTGTCCCGGGACTGATGGTGCACTTGTTTTACGCGCTGGCATTGTTATTGGGGAGCTATATCCGGTTTAAGAAGTGGTTGTATACTCCCATAGATAAAAAAGCCTTCAATGAGAAAGACCGGAATATCCAATTAAAGCAGGATCGGATTAACGTGCTTTACAGTCATCGGCCAGGTTTAAGGGAACAACTGTACCTGTTACTTGCCGGGAAAAATATCAAAAGAAAATCCTCCATGCCTTCTCTTAATGTAACCCTGGAGGGTGAAAGGATTACCGGGACATCAAGCAGCGATGGTTTTGTATACATCTGTCATCCTTCGGCAATACCCGGGGATATCAAACCAGTGGATTTGATTTCCTTTATCGCACGGACCAATGGAATTTCTGCTGCTGAAAAGGCAGCCATCTCCGGGAGCTTACCCGTTGATTGCCTTAATGGAAGAAGATTCAATTTCTTAGAACCCCCTCAGCAGGCAGAGGTATTGTTATCCGTACTCCCCTATATAAAAGGGAATATCTACCTGGTGGACCAAATTGGTAAAGATATGCCACTTAGTATCCTGGTAAAATTGAAAGATCAACTGCAAACCCTGGCAAAAAAAGGTGCATTGGTGATTTATCTCACCCCGGACAAACGGGTGGAAGCCTTGCCGACTCGACCGGAACGAGAGGTATTGAACCTCCCGGAGTGGTTTGAGGCAGTGGAGGCACATCGGTTTTTGTTAGATGAAGAGACGGGAAAATGGAGAATCATGGCACGCCCTGAAAAGTAAAATATCTGGAGGATGGGATAAAAATGAAAGACCCGGTATTAAAAGAAATTGGCCTGCGGCTGCAATT
>CP070627.1:237911-256602 GCA_020355945.1 Candidatus Aminicenantota bacterium
CGCTGTCGGTTGAATGCGCCTTTAGGAAATCGATGGCTTTTTTAGCTGTTTCCAGGCTCATGGATTTACTGCTGTAATGGCATCTTTAGCAAAGAGGTCATGAATTAAATCGTAAAATTCTTTGCTGCAGCCCATTATTTTATTTATCCCGGTGTCGTAGATATAATAACCTGCTGAAGTCTTGAGCAATTTTGCCAGGGTTTTTTCGGTTCCAAAGAGAAAATTTTACTTGATATTGAAAGGATTTTCAAGTTTTTTTTAAAATTTACCCGGCACCGCATCCAAAATCAAAGCCTTATAGAAGAAGACATCAAGATGAATAACAAAAAGGTGAGGGTTGATTGGTAACCGCCCCCGGTACCACCAATGATTATGATTTCCGAAAGCAAAAGTTTTAATTTTGAAAATTACTTCATTATTTGTTATAATTACTCCCTGGAGGTTTAAATATGAAAATTTTCCTGGATACTGCCAATATAGGCCAGATCAAACAAGCATTGTCTTATGGTATTCTCGACGGTGTTACCACCAACCCGTCTTTAATTTCCAAAGAGAACAGGGATTTTATGCCGTTAATCAAAGAGATTCTTGAGATCGTCCCGGGTCCGGTTTCCGTAGAAGTTACTGCCACGGATGCCGAAGGCATGGTGGACCAGGCCAAAAAATATGCGGAATTCTCTGACAATGTGGTCATTAAAGTTCCTATCAACCTGGAAGGCCTGAGAGTAGTCAAAACCCTGACCGATTTAGACATAAAAACCAATGTCACATTGATTTTTTCTGCTTCCCAGGCGCTGCTGGCAGCTAAAGCCGGCGCCACCTATGTCTCCCCCTTTGTGGGCCGCATCGACGATATCTCCGGCAATGGCATGGCACTGGTGGAAGAAATCATCCAGGTTTTCAATAACTATACCATTGAAACCGAAATTATCGTTGCCTCCATCAGGCACCCGGTGCATTTTGTCCAGGCCGCTTTGATGGGCGCAGATATTGCCACGGTTCCCTTTTCCACCCTGGAGAAACTCCTCAAACATCCCCTTACCGATATCGGCATGGAACGATTCTTAAAAGACTGGGAAGAAGTCGAAAAATTAACAAAATAGATTTTAAAAAAGAGGTCCAACACAAAACATGTCTGAGAAAGTACCGCTAGAGCCTAAAAAACCGAAGAGACGAAAAGTGTCAAAGAAAATAAAAATTCTAATCGGTTTTTTTTTATACTTTTACTCCTGGCTGGTGGGTACTATTCACTGAAACTCTATGTCTACAACAAAATCAATCAAGTGCTGCCAAACAAAATCGAATTCCGGGACTTAAGCCTGGGAGTCTTTCCCCTTTCCATCAATATCCGCAACCTAAAGGAATTCCCTATAAAAGATAAAAACATTGTATCCTTTAAAAAGGTTAGTGCAGAGATCCCCTTTTTCTCACTGTTTTCAAAAATTAAAACCATCAATCTCTATATTCATCAGCCGAAAATCATTCTTGATGACAGTTTATTGAAAAAGGGAAAAAAGGCGATTTTCAGCCCGGGGTTTAAAATCAATAAAATCAACATCATTGACGCTGAATTGGTCTACACTACCCCAAAACTCCATGTCAACCTGTTAAAATGTAACTTACTTTCATTCCCCAGGGCCAATTTTACTGTTTATCGTCTAACCAGTCCCCATTTAAAAGTGGTGTTTCCCTGGAGTGGTAAGGAGGTGACCTTTGAAGGACAGATGGTTAGTGAATTCAGGAGGCTGCGCAACAGTTGGAAGATCGGTAAATTTTATTGGCAAACCCCGTTAACCACCTTTAATCTCAACGGCAGGATTTATAGGGACGGGAGGATGGCTTTTAATGCCTTTACCCAGGGCAGTGCCAGGCAGATATTGGACCCGCTGCTGGACCAGTTCAGTATTCGTGAATTTGCCTATGGAAATTTCAAAATAAAGAAAAACAAAGAGGGCCGAATTTCCGTCTATGGACAATTTAATGTGAATACCTTTACCTTTGGGGGAAAGCCCTTTAAAGATTTAAGGGGAACCGTTAATTGGGACAATAAAAACAAACGGACCCGGGTCAATGCCGTTTTCAGGGACCATGATTCAACAGTAGATGTCAGGGTGGAAGCAAAAAATAAAGTGGTAAAGGTATTCGCTCAAAATGCTTCTGCCGCAAAAATAACCCAGATTATAGATATCTACGAGGTGGTGCCCCTGGGTGGGATTTTAAAAGAAGGGAATATCACTATCCATAAAAATATAATCAAAGGAACGGTTGATTTTGTCCCAAAAGAGAACGGCCCTGCTGATGATAATCCCCATGAATTTAATGCCGGGGGGCACGCCGAATTTATCCATAATACCAAAACCAAAGCGGTTCACGTCTTCGCACCCGGGATTCAAACCGAATTCGGTCAATTAACCGACGTGGAAGTTAATTTTACCCCAAAAGAAAAAACCCAATTGACCGTGGACCTCAAGAGCACGATTAAGGAGTCCGCATTCCTGGATAAATATTCCACCTTTTACATCGATGTGCCCTTAAACCAGTGGAAATTAAGCAAAGGAAACGGTACCGGTGAATTACACTTAAAAAAAATAAACGATGAATATTTTATTACCAGCGATCTGCTTCTTCGAGATTTTTCTTCCTGCGGGGAGAAAATCTCGTCATTAAAGGGACATATCGAAACGGAACGGGAAATCACCAGGGGGCTTTTCAACGCCTTTGATAAAGATTTGAACGGAGAAGCAAAACTCCTCCTGGACAGCAAAGCCGGTAATTATAAAGTTTACTTCAACAACCTGAGCGGGGAAGCCAAAAAATTGGTAAACATCCTGGAACTTGACCTGGATTTACAGGGTAGAATGAAGGGCAATTTTATTTACAGTGACAATCTCAATGAACCGAATTATTTATTAACCGGCACATTTCAGGCAGATAAAGCCAGGTTTTATGCTTTCGATTTCGAAAACGCTCGCGGAACCCTTAAATATGAAGAAAATACAGACACCATAACCATAAAGGAGCTGACGGCTCAATACATGACCGGGGACGCCAATGCCAACATGGTGATTAACTATATTGACGAACGATTCACGGTCAATGGCAAAATAACCGGCATTGATTTCAACCTGATGAATAATCAATTTGAAGGCAAAGGGGACATTATTTTTTCCGGTGAAGGCCGTTTTGAGCAAGACCCTATCAACCTCACTTACCGCACCGCTGATATCAATTTGTATGAAGAGCAGCCCTTCAAGGTCGAAGGCAAAGGAAAAATCTTCACCAATTTCTCCGATCACTATTACCTGGAAACCAACGGTGATATTTTGAGCAGCAATACATCATCCCCGGTTTCTCTCCGGCTCAACCAGATCAACGGTCGATATGACGGTAGATTTCATGGAGAGATCAAGGACATCAATTTGTTGATCCCCTGGGGGGACAATCAAGGACAAATCAACATAGACGGCCGGATTTTCACCCGTGCTAATGAAGAAATCGGTGTCCAGGGGCATGCAGATTTTAAAGGGAAATTCTTATCCTTCCCCAATTTTGCCCAAACCCTGGATGATTTTCACGGTGACCTGTTATTTAACGATTTAAATTTTACCCTGCGTTCCCTCTACGGCACGTTAGGGGGGGGAAAAGTCGAGGGCAGCGGCGCATTAAACATTAGCAAAAACCAGGTGAATCACTTGTTTTTACAGCTCTCCGGGAAAAATATGACCCTCAACGTCATTGACCGCTGCAGCTTTACCCTGGATGGGGCCCTGGCACTCAAATACGTGGATGAAAAACTCCTGCTCTCCGGTGACCTGGATATTCATTCCGGTCTCTGGGAGAGGGAAGTGGATGAAGGGGTGCAGTTTTATACTGACCCGACTTTGTCTGCTTCCGGTTCCACTCTCCTGAATATGCTGGTATATGATTTGAGAATAGTAAGTAAGGAGAACGTCAAGGCTCGCAATTCCGTTGGTGAAGTGCAGGCAAAACTCAACCTCAGGCTCAGCGGGGATTATGATTTCCCGGTTCTTTCCGGCGTTGTGGAAAGTCGAAAAGGGCTCATCAATTTTTCCAGTAAGAAATTTGACCTGGTCAAAGGGAAGTTGATCTTTAAAAATAGGTCCCCTACTGACCCGGATGTGGACATCGAATCCGAGGCGTTTATCAAAAATTACCGGATTAAACTCGTGGTCAAAGGTCTTTCTTCCATGCTGAACGCAGATCTGCAATCATCCCCGCCTCTGCCTACCCGCGACATTCTCACGCTGATTTCCGTCGGGGAATTATTCCGTCGGCCCACATCTTCGGAGCTGATTAATCAATGGGGAATAGGCGCCACCGGTTTGATTGCCTCGGAACTCACCGAACAAATAAAAAAAAGAACCAAAAAGATTTTTGGTGAATACGTACTAACCATTGATCCCAATATTAGCAATATCTCCGGTGCTGCTGATGCCTCACGACTCATTGTCGGCAAAGAGGTGCTGAGGGATTTTTTAATTTTATACGCCACCAATTTTTCCACCCGGCGGCAGGAGGTGGTTTATGTGCAGTACCAACTGTCTCCTACCATATCATTGATAGGAATGCGCAATGAAGAAGGATTATTTAGCATTGACCTCAGGTTCAGGAATCGGAAACAGCGATAAAATAATCAGAATTGCCGCGCTTATTTTGCTGCTGTTTCCCTTGCTCACTGGCGCTTCCTATCTCTTCGCCAGTGAAGACCTGAAAGATTATACCATTGATGAAATCTTTTTTAAATATCACGACAAAATCGAGATAGCCAAAATAAGCCGTTTAAAACCACTGCTCCGGTTCAAAAAAGGAGACCTTTTCAACTATCAACACCTGCGGGAAAGTATGGAAAACCTCTACAAAATCGGGTCTTTCGATAACATTGAAACCAGGGTGCAAAAAAAACCCGGAAAAAAGCTGGACATTTACTTTATGCTCCTGGAAAAATACATCCTTCATTCCATTAAAATCAGACAGGTACAAAAAGCCAATAACCTTATCCAGGTCATGCCCTTCAGTATCCTTAAAAAAAAAGAGTTGAAACATGCCATCTTCTCCCTGCGGGAGGGGGCTTATTTCGAGGAGGAAAAACTGGATGATGTGGTGAAAGAGGCCAGGGATTTTTTAAATTCCCACGGTTATTTTAATTCTTCCGTCACTTACGAGGTCATCAAAGATCACAAGCGGTTTTTTGCCACGGTTAAACTATTGATCATACCCCGCCGCCAGGCCGCCGTCAATGAGGTTAAGTTAATAGTCAATTCACCGGGACTCCGGGCGAAAATCCGCGGTTATTTCCAATCCAAAAAAGGTAACCCTTACATCCCTGCCAGGTTCAATCAAACCATTGAAAAGGTAAAAAGATTTTTAAAGAAGGAAAAATATTATTTCCCGGAAATCACTGTGAAAGAAGATTTCCTCGATCCCGGCAAATCTTCGCTAAACTTAAATATCACGGTAAATTCCGGGTTTCGATATGTGTTTAAATTCGAGGGAACCAGGGCAAAAATGAACCTGATCTCTTCCATATGGGAAAAAAAGGTGTTTGAGAAATGGGCGGTACAGGAGAGCAAGGCCCGGATACTTTATCGTTTAAAGAACAAAGGTTATTTAAATGCTAAAATCGAATCAAAAATAAAAGAAGAAGGCGAAGTCAAAACCATCACGTTTCATATCAAGAAAGGAAGAAAGTATACCCTGGGTAAGGTCTCTTTTCAAGGCAATCGCTCGATACCTGGAAAAGAACTGCAAAAGATAATCGAGATTGATGATAAGATGTTTGAACGGCTGCACCACCTGCGGTTGGATTCGTTGTTATTAGACCAGGAGGTGCTGCGCTTGTACTATATTTCCCGGGGATTTCCCTTTGCCCGGGTATCCACCCAACCAAAGTTTCGAGGCAGCAAAGCAGACATTTATTTTAAGATTGACGAGGGTAAAAAATTTACTATAGACAACATCCTGTTTGAGGGGAATCATTATTTTACCGCGGAGAGCCTTGCTTCCTTTATGAGGAGCCGTGTCAATGCCCCCTTTGTACAGCAAACATTGTATAAAGATATCGAAAGGTTAAAGCGCATCTACCGTTCCTACGGGTTTGACGACATTGCCATCATCCCGGAAGTGTCCCCGGGAACTGAAAAATTGATTTTAATCCGGTTAATAGAAGGAAAGGCCTATCGGATGGGTAATCTCATCACCATTGGTGCTTCGTTACAGCAGCGAAAATTAGTTGAAAAACTCTTCCCCCTTAAAAAGAATGCTCCTTTCGATCAATTAAAAATCGATGTCTTTAAAAACGATATTGAAAGCAGTTCCATATTCAACCAGTTTAAAATAATTAAACTCCTTCGGGAGCCTGGCACGATGGATATTTTAATCAAAGCCAATCCTGATCGGAGTATCTTCTACGGTTTCGGAATTGGCTGGGAGGAACCCAAAAGGGTGCGGGGCACCCTGGAGTATCAACAAAGAAATGTGCTCAGTTCCTATTCCACCTTCTCTGCGATGCTCCAATTGGGAACCGCCGAACAGAGGGGGCTGCTTTCTTACGACACCCCTTATTTCTTTAAAACTCACATTAATTCTTCGTTTAAGGTGTGGGCGGACAATGAAATATACCCCAGCTATAAATTTTACCGGTTTGGCGTTGGTGAAACACTCATCAAGCGGCTCACCCCCAATTCCTATGCCATGGCTTCCCTCAGTTGGTATAGGACCACTCTCAACGACCTTGAAATCACCGAACAGGGTATAGATCAAAAGAAAACGCCCTTTGATACCACGGCCCTGAATTTCTCTTATGTAAGGGAGCAAAGGGATGATCCCTTTAACCCCACCAAAGGTAGTTTTTTCTCTTCTGACTTGAAGATCGGGCTGCCAATATTTGAAAAGGGATACTATTTTATTAAATTCCGGTGGAGTTTCCAGAAGAATTTTAAAATTTCAAAAAACGGCACCTTTGCCGCATCTGTACGCAATGGTCTTGCCGCCGGTGACATGTCCATCACCGAACGCTTTTTTGCCGGAGGCATTAAAACCTTCAGGGGAACATACAGGGATCAATTAGGCCCCATGGACCCACTCACCGAGAATCCCAAAGGAGGGAATGCCCTTATCCTGTTTAATTTTGAAACCACCTTTCCCCTCCAGGTTTTTCCCAGTAGTGATTTTTATTATTCGATATTTGCCGACATTGGCAATGTATTTCCCACTGTAAAGGATGTTCGTTTTGACCATTTGCAAAGTGCTGTTGGCATCAGCCTCAAATACAAACCCCGCATGGGGCTATTGAGGTTTGATCTGGCCTTGGACCTGGCCACCGGCAAACCAAAATTTCATTTGGGAATCGGGAATGTCTTTTAAACCAATGCGAACAAAACCCCTGGCGTTCATCTTGTTCTTATTTATCGTGCTTCACCTCCCCCAAACCGCACCGGCAGCCAAAAATAAATCCTTCACCCAACTCACGCAGTCCCCAACCCCTGGTCCCATTCTCATCGACAAAATTGCCGCTGTAGTTAATGAAGAAATTATCACCATGATTGATATTGGTAAAGCCGTTCAATTCTATCCCGCCTTCAGGAAAACCCGGGAAGCGGAAGAAGAATTCTACACCCGGGTATTGGAGGACTTAATCAATTACAAAGTGGTCTACCTGGAATACAAGAACGAATTTATCCTCAAGGAAGAGGATTACGACGAGGTGCAGACCGCAGTCATTGAAAAGCTGGGTTCCCTGGATAAATTAATGGCCTTACTCGATTCATTTGATATGGAATGGAAGGATTTCAAGGATTTTGTTAAAGAGAAAGTAATCTATGAGAGGGTTTTAAAAGAACAACTGCAGGAAAAAATAACCATAGATTTTAAAGAGATTGAAAACTTTTACAATGAAGAGTACCGGCCCCTCCAGGAAGAATTGGAATTGCAGCCCCTATCCCTATTTGAAATGGCCCCCCAGATTGAAAATCACCTGAGAAAAGTACGCACCCGGGAGAGGCTTGCCGACTGGTTGAAAGAAATTCGATCGTCTTATAAAATAGAAAATAAATTATTAAAGGAGCAGCAATGAGCCTTTTTAACAATTTTGACAATAAGAAACCAGGTTCTGCCAGAAGAGAAGACAGGCGGGCGCAAAAACAGGAAAAAAAATATATCAAAGACCTCCAGGTGGGAGAAAAAGTGGATGGTTATTTTAAAGTCTTTGGTATTAGTAAAAGGGCCAGGAAAGATGGCAGCCCGTTCCTTTCCCTGGAAGTAATGGATAAAACCGGGAAAATGCCGGCTAAAATCTGGGATAATGCCGAGCGCTATTTCAATATTCTCCGCGAAGGGGAGATCTACAAAATCAATGGGTATGTTAATGAATATATGAATCAGAAGGAGGTCAAAGTCGATGGTTTAAGGGCCATTTCTCCGTCGGACAAAGATGTTGATAAAAACGATTTTGTTGAGGAAGCCGCCTTTGATACGGGAAAATTGTTCCGGGAGATGATAGATACTCTCAAATCAAACATAAGCAGCTCTTATTTACTGCAGTTGGTGGACCTGTTTTCCCGGGAGTATGAAGAGAAATTCAAGAGCCATTATGGTGCGCAAAAGGTGCATCATGCATATATAGGAGGTCTTTTGCAGCATACCCGGTCTATGATGCGGTTGGCAATTTTTTGTGCAGACCATTACTCCCTGGATAAAGAATTACTCTTAATGGGGGTGCTCTTTCATGATGTGGGGAAGATGTTTGAGTTTAGTGTTGCCCCTACAGTGGAGACCACGTTTGAAGGTGGGCTTTTGGGACATTTAATTATCGGTAATAACATGTTTTTGGAATTAAAAAATAAAATCCCCGGGTTTCCCGAAGAGTTAAGCGTTAAGGTTCAGCATTTAATTATCTCCCATCATGGTGAAAAAGAATTTGGTTCCCCGGAAGTGCCCAAAATCCCGGAAGCTTTTGTTCTTCATATTCTTGATTTATTGGATTCGAAGTTAAAGATCTTTGAAGAAACGGTAAGCAGTTCCGAGACCAAAGGTCTTTTTTCCGATTATGTGAAAGTGTTGGGCAGGCGGTTGTATGTGCCGCCAAAAGGTCAATGATTAACCCGCAGTACCCGCCCTGTCCTTACTGTGGTTCGGAGAATGTATTACCCTTTGAGGAGGAGGAAAAGTCCCAAAGCGATCCCACTCTTTTTATTGTGATTGTGTTAGCTGTTTCCCTGATCGTGGGTTATTTTCTCTTTATGCTGTCATCTTATTTGACGTTTCCATTGATCGTATTCGTGGCGATAATTATCAGCACAAAGTTGATCAACAAGCAGGACAGGGAGAAAAAGCCTGAAAAGCCCGTGGAAAAGGACTATATGTGTTTGGATTGCAGTGGATTTTTCCGGAAGTGAATCTTTTTTGCCTCCGGCAGCCAGGAATCCTTTCGAGCAACAGTAATTGGTCATTAGTCATTGGTGAAAAAAGTAAAACAGTAAAGTTAACTTAATGGGTTGGGGCTGCCAGCCCCTTCCTGGACCTCCCAAAACTTCTCACTAATGGGGCCTTTTATCATGTTCATCATGTGCATTAGCGTTCATCTGCAGTCTTTCTTTGTGTCCCTTTGTGTAACTTTGTGGCTAAAATAGAAAGTAGAAAGCCCTTTTATAATTCTTCCTGGATGTCTTCGGCATAACTGTAAACCTTTATCCCTAGTTGTTCAGCCGCTTCGCGGGCTTTGATTTCCACCATCGGCGAAATAACAATGAGCCGGTCGCCTCGACGGTGGTATTTTTTTTCATAGAACAGGGTTTTTTTATAGAAGGTAAACATTTCAGCTTTGCTGATAGAGGATTTCAGTTCACATATCATCAACAGGCCGTTTTTAATGATGATATCGATTTCGACACTGCTGGGCTGTCCGTATACCATACCTTCTTCATCATAGTCATCGATATGTTCGACCCTGAGGTCCAGGTCTTCCAATATTCCCTTCAAAGCATTGCGAAAGCTGCTTTCTGATCGAAGTCCCCACCTTGCGCCCAGGGCTCCTACCGTTGTGTTATATTTTCGATTACTATCTTTCCAATATTTTTCCAGCGCATCATAGAGTTTCCTGATCTCCTTTTGATTTTCTTCCCATTTTTTGTTTTGTTCTTCTCTATCTCTTTGCAGGTCCATTTTCAGTTCATCCCACTTCCTGGCTTGTTCTTCTCTATCTTTTTTCAGTTCCTCCAGGAGGCGATCAAATTTGCTTTCGGTTTTGGTTTCTATTTCATTTGCTTTTTCGGTTAATTGTTCTTTTGTTAGTTGGAGAATCCATTCCCGGATTTTCCTGTCCTTTTTCATCAGGCCCGGGAGTTCTTGTTTGATTAGCTTCTTTATGGTCTGGTTATTGGTATTGATATTCATTTTGTCACCCGGCTCCTGTCATCATTAGTTTAACGGCTACCACTTTCATTTTTTCACCTGCCTATTTAACGGTTTACATATTCTATGATAACTATAATATTTTTTCTTTAAGTTGTCAACAAAAAGAAAGCAAACTTTTAGAAGTAATAATTCCAATCATTCACCTGACACCTTCCCCCTTCTTTAAGGCCGCAGCAAATTTTTTCTTCGACAGCTTTTCACGGGTGAGGGCAATATTTTTCATTGTTTGATTGGCGTAAGGAGAGTCGATTTTGGCAAAGACCAGGAAAGCCTGGATCAAGTATTGATACTCAAAGGTATTTCCTGTATAATATCGACATGATGAAAAAACTTTTTATATATCGGCAGCAAAGAAAAGTAATGCTCTTGAGCAATCCTCCAAAAAAGGCGAATATTTTTATAATCATGACTTTAAAGTGGAATATTATTGGAGAGAAAAATTGAATAAAAGATTAAATCTTGAAAAGGTAAACCGTGAATTATCCGAACACGACTATGTTATTCTCCCACCTACCGATGTAGAAGAGGTATTATCTATCTTTGCCGGATCTGGTTTAGATATAAAAATTACAATGTTAGATCCCTGGTACAACAAGGGATTTGGGGGTGTACGTGATGATTATGTTCCATATATAGTCGGGTTACTGGAAAAAGCAGCCCAGGTATCACCGCACGTTTTTTTGTGGGGCTTTCCCGAAATAATTGCTCATTTTATTGAGCGTATTCCTGCGCCTTTATCCCTGAATAGTTGGCTTACATGGTATTACAAGAACAATCCATCGGTGATAAGAGGCTGGCGGTCTGCTCAAATGGCTTGTTTACACCTGACCAGACCTGATGCGATATTATATCCTGAACACTTTTTAAATGAAAAACAACTCAGTAAGAAAGAGGAAGGAAAACTCAGGTTTATGCCAGGCCCCCCCAGCGTTATCGAAAGTCCATTGCTTTGTGGTTTTGTGGGTAAGGAGGAACAGACCGGCCATCCATCTCAAAAACCGGAAAGGGTATATGAAGAACTGTACAAAATGACTACCAAACCCGGTGACATAGTCCTTGATCCCATGTGCGGCTCCGGTACTACTGGCGCTGTTGGTATTAAAATGGGGTTTAAAAGTATTCTGAATGACAATAATGAAGAATATGTTAAGATTACTGAAAATCGCTTAAAAGTTAAATTTGTCGAGATAAAGGAACCTATTCAAAAAAGATTGCAATTTGTTGAATAATAAGGACGTTTTTAACAATGAAATTACCTGGAAAAAATATTTCCTTTAAAGAATCTCTCGAAGAATTTGATATTTGGATTACGGCTTCACTTGGAGAAATTGTGGACACAGAAAGATTTAAAGAAGAAATGCGCCTTGTTACCGACACATTCGATATAATCGGCGCTGCCGCGGATTCTTTCTCCAACCCGGGACGTTGTCGTCCCGATTCAATTGCAGATACTCTATCGAACTTATTAGCAAACAAATCGGTGGAAGAACGGAAAACAATTCTTTTTTCCCTGGCTTCAACTCTTTTTGCAGTGACTGGAAAATCGGATAACAATTTTAAATGTCAATTTCCCTTATATCTTCGTGACCATGCCTGTTGGGTAAAAATACCCACCTTATCAAAAAGAAAAGGAGAAGTTAAGGTAACCGTTTCCCGGCTTCCCAGGATTTTAAAAAGTAATAATTATATGTCTGTCATTGCACATATTAGCGATAAAGAGACCGAGTCACGTCTTCTAAAAGAATTCATATCGTTTCTTTTGAAAGACGACCAGGCAATAAATCAATTTTGGAGTATCGGTTACAGCTATTTTGCTCTTAAAGAGTTTAATCGAGCTCAAGACCTTTTAGCCCCTATTGTTATTTTTAAAGTCAGGGGTTCGGTGATGGCTTCAGAAGGGCATGAACCTGAAAAAAAATTAAGAAATAGGTTAAAAGAATGGGGACTTCAACCTGACATCGATTACAATCTAAATGATGTTGTTGTATCTGACGAGGAAACCGGTTTGGGGAAAAAAACCAGGGCTTATGATTTCGTAATACCTTATAAAACGCTTGGATGGAATTCCGGCTGGGATAATAAGCTGTTTATCCAGTGCCAATTCTACGCCGGCGATTCAGGAAGCGTATCCCACAAAAATGTTGATCAAACAAAAAGTTCTCGTGATTACATCAGCGCGTTTGTAAAAAAACCGGTTTTCCTGGAGTATGTAGATGGTGCAGGTTATTTTTCATCGTTAAATGGCGACTTGAAGAAATTATTAAGCTATGACGATACCGCTGGTTTTTTCCAGATCAGGAGTGCGCCGATTCGGCTAAGAAGAGAACTCCAAAAAATAGGTTTTCTTACTCCACTTGAAGTTGAACACGCCGCAGTCCTTACGGACGGCTCTTATAAGAATATTTTTTCACTACTAAAGAGAAATGGATATAAGGAAAAAGAAATAAAACGTGTGTGGAGTGAAAGTTTAGACCGTGGATTACTTCGAAGCAAAAACGGGGACCATTATCAGGTTAGTCAAGAAAGACGCGATATTGTACGTCGCTATTTTTTACTGGATTTAGCTGCCGTAAACGGGTCAACCCTGGCTCAAAAAACCATTAGCGGGAAATCATTAATCCCTGGCTATGGCCCTTTTTATGGTCTGGCTTTAGATGAACTGGTGGAACATGCCGCAAAGTCCTCAAAAGAGTTTTACCACGAAGTATCGCATTCCAAAACATTTTTAGAAGATATCAGGTGGCTGTGCGAAGAGGGCATGATACTTTCAAGATAATGGTTTATAATATCAATTAATTTGTGTTGGTTTTCATTCGTCTCCAGGCGAGGCCAGCGGCATCATGAGTGACTGCCACTGTTTTTTTAAAACCCTGAATGCCTGAAGAAAAAGCCCCGGGAACAAGGAAAATTTTCGTATCTCCATTAAACTCAAAAATGAATCAGTTTGCTCTAGGGGATGATTTTTGAAATTAAATCCACTATTTTAGAGATATTATCAACTAAGGGAACCAGTGAACATATTTTATCCAGGTAGTCTTTCAATTTGCCTTTTTGTGATTTTTCACGATTAAGTTCTTCAATAAATTTCTTAAGGCTTTCCACCGCTTCATTTCCAGAGTTCTTAATAATATCCAGTACTCTCTCGAGCTCACTGGCGATTTCGTCACCATATTTATCTTTCACCTGGTTTAATCCATTAGTAAGATTTGCTTCGATGACAGAGGAAGAATTAATAATATTTTTGATCGTGTGTCCTTCGACGTAGAGAATATTTTCGTTTTTAATTTCAAATTTTCTGTTTTCAATATTGAGGAGAATAGTTGATATCATCTCTCTCAAAAACTTGATCTCGTCATTTTTTTCCTCCAATTGTCTCCTATATATTAAAATCTCTTGATTCGGTTCCTTTTCAAATTTTTGTATTCCTGTATTAAGTTTATCAACCTTATCATTCAAATCACTTTTCATCTTTTCAAGAGTTTGGACTAATCCTATTAATTCAAGGTGTGTCTGAATGCTGAATAACACTTTTTTATTATCAGATGATTTTAATATGTAATCTGTTGCACCAAGTTTCTGCCCTTCTTTAACATATTCTTCCTGTTCCCAAACGGTAAGAAAAATGATTGGAATCTCAGAAGTTCTAGAATCTTTTTTGAGCTCTTCGATAACGTCAAAGCCACTCTTTTTAGGCATTACAATATCGCAAAGTATCAAATCAGGCTGATGAGTCCGGGCCATTTCCACTCCTATCTCGCCATTTTCCGCTTTAATTGTTTCATAGCCCTCTCTTTCAAGAATAAAACAGATATTTTCCAGGTAATCTTTTTCATCTTCAATCACCAGTATTGTAGCCATTATTATTACCTCCTCCTTTAATTTTTATTTACTTGAAAATTTTGAAGAATTGCTTTCCCCATAGCAATTACCCTCGTGGTATCGTTACAGTAACCGTTGTGCCGATATTCAATCGGCTTTCAATCTTTATTTTGCCTTCATGTAGGTCTACGTACCGTTTTGCAATAGATAAACCCAGTCCGGTTCCAGGTACATGACCCACATTGCTGCCCCGGTGAAATCGTTCATATATCATTTTGAAATAATCATCCGGTATACCGATGCCATTGTCCTGGATTCTAATGACTGCGTGATCGGTCTCACATTTGAGATCAATGATAATCTTACTCCCTTTTGATGAATAATTGATGGCATTCACAATCAAATTATGTAATATGATTTTCATTAAATCTTCATCCATCTTTACTTTACCGCATTCTTCAGCAGCATTGAACACAATATCGTGGTTTTTTCCTTCATTGTTTTTGATTTCCGCCACGAATGTTTTGCAGGTATCAAGTAAGTCATAAAAATCCGGGTTAAATCTTTTGCTGTAGAGCAATAGGGCATTGATAAGTTTCAGCATTCGATCAATATTCGAGAATATTTTATTTAATTGATCTTGAATTTCTTCCTTTGATAGATTCGACCAATAATCCCTCAATATCTGTGCAGAGCTTTTGATAATGGAAAGGGGTGTTTTGTATTGGTGAGATAACGTATTCATCAAACTATCTTTATGATCGCTGACTTCTTTTTCTTTTTCCAGTGCCTCTTCCACTTTAATTTTTTGTTTCTCAATTGTTGCCTTCTGCTCTCCGATCATTTTATAAGCATTGGCATTATCCAGTGCAATGGCAGCATATCCAGCTATACTTTTCAAAATATTCACGTGATAGCCAGTATAAGCTCCTTTCTTAGAACTCTGAACTGTAATCACCCCGTTTTTTTTATCTTCACTTCCTTTTATAACAAGAGGAAGAAAGATATGTGAATTAAACCAACGGCCTATCATAGGAAGAGGACGTGGCTCACCAAATACCTGGGAATACTCTTTTTGGAAATCGCTGAATAAAAGTATTTTCTTTTCCAGGAAACATTTTACTGCAGGACGATTCTTTTCTGTTAATTCAATAGAATGAGATATATCTTCCACGCCTTGCTCTTTTCCTCCGACAACAATCAATCTATTTAATTCTTCATCATACCAGTAAATACAGAATAAATCAGCGTCCATTAATTCTCTAATATGTTCATAAACCGTATGGTATATTTTTTCTGGTGACAGGCTCGAGGTAATCACCTGTCCAATCTCACTCATTCGCTCAATATCCTTATATGACTTCTCTAATTTTTGCTTCTGCCTTGCTAATTTCATAGAAATTAAAAGAACAACAATCAAAACGATCATTGAAACTGCAAATCCTAAAATCAAGAAAATTTTTTTTGATCTTTCTCTTTCAGCCCTCTTCTCAAAGTCATACCTCACTTTCAATCTAAGCATTTCGTTTTTTCCCAGTAATCTGCTTTTCTCATGGAACATTTCATGATACCTAAGTGCATTTTCATTTTCATTCTTCTTTTTATATATTTGGAAAAGTTCTTCTGCAACCCCTTCAATCGTTTTAGGTATATTTTTATTCGTTTCTGTTGCAATTTCCAAAGCTTTCTTTAAATTATCAAGGGCTTTTTTATAATTTTCTTCTTTATTTTCGATATCTCCCCATTGATGATAAAGCTTTCCTATTCGCTTTTCGATTTCAGCAATCTGTAACCCATCTTTGACTTTAAGAAATATTTTTTTGCTTTCATTGTACTCTTTTAAAGCCTTTTTATAAAAATCAACTGCCTTCTCATTGTTACCTGAAATCTTTTCATCATTTCCTTTTTTCAAATAGATATCCCCATAACCCTCATAAGCATTGGCCTCGTTATATTGGATTTCGTTCTCCTGGCTAATTTCTAAGCAATCTTTAAAGTTTTCCCTGGCTTTGGCATATTTTTCCATACTCTGGTACATTTCCCCGATGGCATAATGGGCAGAGGTTATTATAATATTATCTCCAATTTTTTTCCCCAGTTCCAGGGTATTTTCAAAATAGGGTAGTGCCTCCTTATATTTCTTTTTATCATAGTAATAGAGTGCACCGAACCCATAGTAAGCACCAGCCAATTCTCTTTTTTCTCCAATATCCTCACAGATATCTTTGCTTTTTATAAAAAATTGTAGTGCCCTGGCGTATTCGCCTCTCACCTGATGATATCTTGCAATGCCGTTGTAAGCCTTTGCTTCTCCGATTTGGTATTTAATATCCTTAACCATTTCCAAAACCAGGTCATAGTTTTCTTTGGATTTTTCATATTCGCTTCTATAGAAATAAATCAATCCCAGGCTACAATAAGAATCCACGATCCCTTTAGAGTATTTTAACTTTTTTGCCAGACTCAATGCCTCATTGGCATATTTAAAAGCGATGTCATACCATGTTCTACTTTCCCGGTAAGCCAATTCATTAAGAATATCTACTTTCCGGGGACTGTTTTGAATCTTTTCAAGTTTAGCTTTTAAAAGTTTCTTATCCATTGGTTTTAGATCAGTTTCCTGTGTACATGCGGTGGTAATCAGGAATAGACTGATAAAGATTATAATTAAAATATCCCTGGCCTTAACCGGTAAGAACTTAAGGTCTGTATTCCTTCTTTTCTTGTTTTCCAAGGCCACACCTCCTGGGGATTTTGTCATTTAATGACGCTTTCACCTTTCGTTCCTTAAGAAGGATAAATACTATATCCAGTAGAAAAAGTCAATAGGAAATTTGGAAATTTCCTTTTTTATACCCTTTTAAACGAAAGATCATCTGAGATCAACAAACAGGGCCAGGGCCTTGCCCCAAAAAAGACCAATATCGGGGAAGAGGTTTTATTTTTCCAGCCATATCTCATGTTCGCTGCAGGCAATCCCTTTGTCCCGGCAGTAATCTTCCGCCTCTTTTGTAAACCCGCTGCAAGAAAAAATAAAACCCACTGCCCGCTCTATATTTTCCAGGTTTTTTACCCCGGCAAATTTTTGCTCGAATTTCATGACTTCATCTTTAGAAAATTTCTTTAAATCCCGGGCCTTTACCTCTCCGATAATAGAGTAATCTTTAGGCAATCGAGCCCGGGCAAAAATATCCACGCTGAAATCCCTGGCATACTCAGGTGAACTATTGTACTTCCACACCCGCGAATAATCGCAAAAATCAAAATCCCCGGGTAAATAACGGGTTACCGATTTTAACCGCTTATTTTTCTCCAGGGCGTGAAACTTTAATTGATCAAGGATCAAGTACTCGGCAAAATAACCTTTCTGGCAATTGTATTTACCCAGTAAACGGTCATACTTTGTTTTAAGTTTCTCAAACTCTTCATTGTATTCTTTCTTGATCACCCTGACATCAAATTCACGAATTTCTTTTTCATACACACCGCGGAAAACCTTATCAAAAATATTATCCTTTACCCCCCGGTAGTCGTAATTGGTTCTTCCCTGCATGATAATATCCGCCTTGACCAGGGCTTTGAGCTTGATCTCCAGGTCTGCATCCGACATTTCCAGGTTTAATTCCCTGAGTATATCTTCCCGGGTAAACTCCCGGTCTCTATATTTGCTGAGATGCAGGACGATATTTTTGGCATTTCGATCGTTGATTTGAGGGAACGCATGGGCCACATATTCCATCCAGGTGGCTTTGATGATTCCCCTGTCATCCAGGGTTTCAAACTCCAGGGTCCGGGTCAACCCATCGAGTGTTTCCAGGTCTTTGCCGGGATATACGGACCGGATGATAGAACTGATATAAAAGGGACTGCCTTCTGCCATTTGTACCAACAAGTAAGCGGTTTCTTCGCTGACCGGCACATCAAAAAACCGGGAGTATTTAAATACGGTCTCTACTGCTTCATCTTCGGGCATATGTTCAAGATAAATGTACCTGAACCGGGAGGGCAGCATCATATTAAGAAGGTTCATCAACCAACCCACCCAACCCCGCGGCGCGGGGGCCCTATTAACCGAGGCCAGCAGCGGGGCAACTTTACTTTCGGCTGTACTTAAATACCCGCCAGCCAGATCATCTGCCAGGAGCTTCATTTCTTTGTCCCTGTAGATCAAAGCATTTAAGAACTGGAACTCATCGATCATCTGGACGATGAATTCATCCTGGCTGTAAGCAGTGATTTTAGGGGCTTCGCGAACCGTTTCCCACAGTATGTCCACATAGTCATGATTGACTGCGTATTCAACGCCGGAGATTAAATCCACCAGGTAGTCAAACCCTTCTTTTTCAGACACCTGCCTGGCTTTTTCAAGATTTCCTTTCTCATATAGTCTGAGATACCTGGCATTCCTGGTTTTAAAGGCAATGTATTGGTAAACAAAGGT
>CP070627.1:256702-274258 GCA_020355945.1 Candidatus Aminicenantota bacterium
CCGGATTTATATCCTGGACAAATATACAAATTTGGTGCCCCCTGGCGTAGTGGGTGAATTGTGCATAGGTGGTGAAAGCGTGGCCCCGGGTTATTTGAATAAACCGGAATTAACCGCAGAGAAATTTAACCATGATTTATGGGATTACCAGGATGACCAGGATAAAAGAAAAAAGGTGCCAAAAAAGGTGCCAGGCAAAAGAATTTATTATAGGTCTCATAGGTCCTATACGTCCTATATTCTTTACAAAACAGGTGACCTGGCCCGGTGGCTGCCGGATGGAAATATTGAATTTCTCGGCAGGATGGACCACCAGGTAAAACTCAGGGGCTTTCGCATCGAACTGGGGGAAATTGAAAGCCTGTTAAGTAAACATGAAAATATAAAGGAAGCTGTGGTAACTGCCCCGGACCTGGAGGGAGACGAAAAGTGCCTGTGCGCTTATATTGTTTCTCACAACGAGCCGGATGTCCCTGGATTGAGAGAGTATTTATCCCGGGAATTACCCCCTTATATGATCCCCACCTATTTTGTGCGCCTGGAAACGATTCCTGTGACGGTGAGCGGCAAAGTGAACCGCAAGGCACTCCCGGGTCCAAGCACCGCAAATTTGACCCTGGCCCAACCCTATACTGCCCCCAGGAATGAAAAAGAGCAGATAGTGGCGGATATCTGGTCAGAAGTCCTGGGCAGGGAACAAACCGGGATATATGATAATTTTTTTGAACTGGGAGGACATTCATTGAAAGCGGTGTCTATTATTTCCCGGATCAATAAAGAAGTGGAAGCAAAACTTGCAGTATCCCATCTGTTTGATCATCCCACCATTGCAGGCCTGATGGAGGTACTGGTACTCCACCGGGAGAAGAAATACCCGGAGATGGAGAAGTGCCCGGAAACCCGGTATTATGAACTCTCCCATTCCCAGAAACGATTGTGGTTTTTTGACCAGATGGCCCCGGGCAACCCGGCATATCATATCACCTTAAACTTTTACCTTTGCGGCCACCTGGATATAGAAGCATTTGCACGTGCGCTTCATAAGCTGGTGCAGCGCCACGAGTCCCTGAGAACCTCGATCCACATGATAGAAGAAGAGGAAAAGGAAATGGAAGGTGTACCGGTCCAGGTGGTCCACGAAAACGCGGCATTAGAGATTTACCAGGAGGATATTTCCGCTACTCCCGGTGAGGAAAAACAAGAGAAACTGGGGAGCCTGGTTAAGAAAGCCGACGTAACCCCCTTTAACCTGGCCCGGGCCCCCCTGTTCCGCGCCGCCTTGATAACATTGGCACCCCAGGAACACGTGGCGGTATTTGTAATGCATCATATCATCTCTGATGCCTGGAGTATCCGGCTAATGATGGAAGAATTTACTTATTATTATAATCAAGGGAAACCTACTAAACCAGACCCGGTGGAACAAGGGATACAGGCAGACGATTTACCGCCTTTAACCCTTCATTATAAAGATTTTGCTTATTGGCAGAATCAAATGCTCTCCGGGGATGTTTTAACAATGCACCGGGAATACTGGCTGCAAAAATTGGCTGGTGAACTGCCGGTTCTTGATTTGCCCTATGATTATCCCCGCCCTCCCTGGCAAAACACCTGGGGCGATAAAGTCACCTTTTTAATCGATGAAACCCTTACCCCGAAATTAAAGCATTTATCCAGGAGAACCGCCTCCACTTTATTTATGATTTTAATGGCCGGTTTTAAAGTGCTTTTATACCGGTATACCCGGCAAGAAGATATCATCATCGGCACGTTGACCGCCGGGAGGTCTACAGCGGAATTGGAAAAAATCGTGGGTTATTTTATCAATATTTTTGCACTGCGGGACCGGGTGAACAGCAGCCAGAGTTTCACAGACTTCCTGGGAAACCTGAGAAAAAGTATGCTGGAAGCCTTTGACCACCAGGATTACCCCTTTGATAAACTGGTGGAAGAGTTGAAACTAAAACGAGATACCGGCCGTACACCGGTCTTCGATATTATGATGGTGTTTCAAAACCATGAAAACCTGGAATTATCACCCCTGCAAGAGCTGGAAATAAAATCTTTAGGAAAAGATTACGTGGTCAATAAATATGACCTGTACCTGGATATGATTGAAATGCCTCAGCATGTGAGAATAGATTTTGAATTCAGGACTGAGTTGTTTAAGAAAGAAACCATCCAGCGGATGAAGGGACACTATCTGAATCTCCTGGAAGCCATTGCCCGTACCCCGGACCAGTTGATTTCCGGCCTGGACATACTCTCGGAAGAAGAAACCCGGCAATTGTTAGAGGACTTTAACGATACCCGGCGAGATATTCCCCTTGAGGACTGTTTTCACCGCTTATTTGAGCGGCAGGTGCAGGAGAGCCCGGAACGCATTGCCGTCAAACATAACGGCGACACTGCCACCTACCAGGAGTTGAATGAGTTGGCCAACCAGGTGGGGCATTACCTGGTCCAGCATGGTGTAACCCCCAACAGTATGGTGGGATTGATGATGAAGCGCAGTATCCATATGCTGGCGGCCATCATTGGTGTTTTCAAAGCAGGGGCGGCTTATTTGCCTATGGAAGCGGATTACCCGGAAGAGAGAATCCGTTATATGCTTCGGGATGCTGAAGTTAGCATCCTGGTGAAGGACCAGGACAGTGCTTCACCGGTGTCCCAACCGGAAGGAATACTTTACCTGGAACCTGGCAGCCCTCAACTGGATGGCTGCCCCCGGGAAAACCCGGGCTGTTCCGGTACACCCGACCATTATGCTTACATGATCTACACCTCCGGGACCACGGGTAAACCCAAGGGGGTGCTGGTTCACCAGTTGGGAATGATCAACCATTTGTATGCCAAGATCAATGACCTGGCTATTACCGGGAATGACCGTGTGGCGCACACAGCCTCTCCTTGTTTTGATATTTCCGTATGGCAGTTCCTGGCAGCCCTGCTCAAAGGTGGAACCACGGTTATTTTCGACCATGAAACGGTATTGAACCCGGAAGCCCTGCTGCGGGGTCTACAAGAGGAACAAATCACTATTTTTGAATCTGTTCCTTCTCTCCTGGGCGTATTCCTGGAAATGGTTGAAAACAGTGAGGAGGCAGAACTCCCCCATCTCCGCTGGATGATTCCCACTGGTGAAGCATTGAAACCTTCCCTGGTGCAGCGGTGGTTCGAATATTATCCCGGGATTCAATTGGTGAATGCTTACGGGCCTACTGAAGCCTCTGATGATATTACCCATTACATGATAGCCAGTCCTGCTGATATCGGGCAATTTAGTGTTCCTATCGGTAAACCCGTGCAAAACATGCGGATTTATATTCTTGATCAAGACCTGGCACTGTGCCCGGTGGGAGTAAGAGGAGAAATCTGTGTGGCCGGGATCGGTGTGGGCAAAGGTTATTGGAAAGACCCAGCAAAAACCAAAAAAGCCTTTGTTCCCAATCCTTATGCCCGGGGTTCTGCTGATCGGGATTATGCAGTCCTGTACAAAACCGGTGATATCGGTTATTTTCGTGAAGATGGCCATATCGAATGTTTGGGACGAATCGATAACCAGGTAAAAATCAGGGGGTTTCGCATCGAACTGGAAGAGATCGAAACCGTGATGAAAAAACACCCCGGTGTCAGCGAATGCGCAGCCCTGGTGAAAAAAGACCAGGAAAAAGGGGATATTATCGCGGCATTCCTCAAAGAAAAACAAACCATAGATATCGAAGCATTTAAGCGGTATCTCCTGGAATACTTACCGCCTTATATGATCCCTTCCGCTTTTGTGAAACTGGAGGAATTTCCTTTGAGTCGATCCGGTAAAGTGGACCGCCAGGCCCTGGCTGCGATGAACATCGATGCCACTCTTTTGTCCCACGGTGGTAAAGAGAACTATGTCGCTCCCCGCACCCCCACCGAACAACAAATTGCCCGGGTATGGTCTGAAACCCTGAAAGTGGAACACATTGGTATTCATGATAATTTTTTTGACCTGGGCGGTCATTCACTTTTAATACCAGGTACTTTTATGAAATTAAACAAACTCTTTCCCGGCAAACTCCAGATAGCTGATTTATTCGATTACATGACAATACAACAGTTGTCCATGCATATCGAGGGAACGGCTGACCATGAAGAAGAGGAAATCATCGAACTGGAACTCTAATATGTATCATACCCGGACCGGCTTTGACCGAGAAGAAGTGAATTATTCCTTCAAAGTGGAACAAGTTAAATTGCCGCTATGGACGACAAAACTTATGAGACAGGGTACTAGTGGAGGTTTAAAATGACAGGTAATCATTTAAATAAAGATAGTGATATTGCAGTTATTGGTATGGCTGGTCGGTTCCCTTTGGCCGATAACCTGGAAGAATTCTGGGAGAACTTGAAAAGCGGCCGGGATTGCTGCGGAGATTTACCGGAGACCAGGAAAGCGGATTGGGCGCACCTGTTTGGTAACCGGGACCAGGTGGTCCATTTTGGTTTTTTGCATGGGATTGAACTGTTTGATGCGCAGTTTTTTGGAATAATGCCCGGTGAGGCTCTTTTTATTGATCCCACCCAGCGGCTGCTCCTGGAGGTTGTATATGAGGCCATGGAGTATGGAGGGTACGGTGGGAACCGGTTGGCCAATACCGAAACCGGGGTATTTATTTCCTGTAGTAACAGTGGTTACAGGCAGTTGATCAGCCCTTCTTCCTTTTCGTTGGTGGCAGTAGTGGGGAATTTGCCAGCCGTCTCAGCCGGTCGCATATCCCATGTGTTTGGCCTGCGCGGCCCGTCGTTACTTATTGACACTGCCTGTTCCTCTTCTTTAGCTGCCCTCTATTATGCCTGCGAAAGCCTGAAACGGGGGGAATGCCCAATGGCCGTGGTGGGTGCAGCCGACATATATGCTTATTTTGACGGCAAAGTAGGCAGTATGGACCCCGGGGCCAGCCCGGAAAGTGATCGGGATATTCCCGGCCATAAAGACCAGGAAACAGGTGCGGGCCCTGAGGTATCCCCCGGGTGCCGGGTATTTGACAAATCCAGCGGTGTGGTGAATGGGGAAGGCGTGGGCGCGCTCCTGCTTAAACCTTTAAACAAGGCCCTGGCAGATAAAGATGTGATCTGTGCTGTAATCAAAGGCTCAGCTATGAATCACAATGGAAATCGCACCGCCACCATATCCGGGCAAAGACCCGAATCCCTGGCAGAAGTGATCCGCCAGGCCCTGGAAAACGCCAGGGTCCACCCCGAAACCCTCTCCTATATCGAGGCCAGCGGTGCAGCCACCCAGATGGGAGACCCGATTGAAATCAAGAGTATCTCGGATGCGTTTTCTACCTATACGGCTAAAAAACAATTCTGTTCCCTGGGTTCGGTAAAAGCCAATATAGGCCACCTGAACCATACTTCCGGTATGGCCAGCTTGATTAAAACCATCCTCTCCCTCCAGCATAAGCAAATTCCGCCCCTGGCCAATTTTAACGAACCCAATCCTTATATTGACTTTGAAAACAGCCCGGTTTATATCGATACCCAATTAAAAGAATGGGAAGTAAAAGAGGGAATCCCCCGGCGCGCAGGTGTGAGTTCCTTTAGTGTTAACGGGACCAACTGTCACGTGGTCCTGGAGGAAGCCCCGGCAACTGCAGGGATTCAAAAGGAAGACGCATCCACCCCGGAGCGTTTTCACCTGGTAACCCTGTCTGCCCAAAATTCCACCGGATTAAAGCAATTGTGCCGTGCGCTTGGAGAAAACCTGGGAAAAGATTCCCACCAGGCTTTCCAGGATATTTGTTATACCCTGAATACCGGGCGCGGTCAGCATGGGCACCGGCTTGCCGTGGTATGCCAAGACAAAGAGGAACTCATGGAGAAGTTAAGCAGCCTGGATATTGACAATAACGGACAATTATCCGCTGAGTGTGCCAATGATCCGGGAATCTTCTACAATACCCCGGCCGCTTTGGAAAAGAAGGGCTTCCCGGGAGGCAAAGGGATTTTCCTGTTTTCCGGTGGTAAAGCTGACCTGGAAAAAACCTGTTGGGATTTCTACAGCAAAGGATTCCTGGCCGCCAGGTACATGGATGAGTGCCGGGCATATGTTGACCTGGAAACAAAACCGCAGGCCCTTTATTTTGCCTTTCAATATGCCCTGGCCAAACTGTGGATGGATGTGGGCATCAAACCCGCTTATGTCCTGGGATACGGCATTGGCAAATATGTTTCCAAAGCCATATCCGGGAAATTAACCCTGGAACAGGCATTAAACACCTGTATGGCTGAAAGTGAACAGGAAAATTTCTATACCTTTAACGAGGATAAGTTCAGGAAAAATATTGAGTTGTTGTATTCCCAAAACCAGTTGCTCTTCCTGGGGATCGGGGCAGAGAATGACCTGGCAGCCATGGCCGAAGCAGTACTCTCCGGCAAAGCGGGGTACCGGGTCCTGGCCTCTTACAGCCCCGAAGAGAAGGAGAAACTACTGCTGAGCAGTATTGGCCTGGTTTATACCCTTGGTTTGTCTATTGATTTTTCCTGTCTTTTTCCTGGCGGCCGGGTCCTGCTGCCCACTTATCCCTTTAACCGGCGGCGGTATTGGATGGGGCAAGAGCACAGGGGGGAAGCGCCGGAGGAGGAAATCTACCTGGAGGAATTCTCCGGTACTTTACTGCCGCGGCCCCCATTGAGCACCGAATATACAGCCCCTAAAACCAAATTTGAAAAAGACTTTGCCGATATATTGCGGAAATTCTTCGGGTTTGAACAGGTGGGAATCCATGATAATTTTTTCGAAATCGGCCTTAACTCCCTTACCCTGATCCACGTGAACCACCTGTTGAAAGAAAAGACCGGCTATGCTATTCCCATGGTGGAGATGTTTGAATTTCCCAACATTCATGAACTGGAACAGTATTTAAAGCAGCAAGATAGTGGAAAGACCGGGTTGTTACAGCCAGGAGATATCCCTGTGCTCCCTGCTGCAAGAGAAAAACGCGGCAAGGGAGGATTAGAAATCGCTGTGATCGGGATGGCCGGGAAATTCCCGGGCGCCAGGAACGTCGAGGAATTCTGGAATAATTTGCGCGATGGCGTGGAATCAGTGACGTTTTTTTCCGATGAAGAACTGGCCGAAGCAGATGTCAGTGAAGAGCAGTTGAACAATCCCAATTATGTCAAAGCCAGTGCAGAGCTTGAAGATAAAGAATATTTTGATGCAATGTTTTTCGGTTACAGTCCCCAGGAAGCTGAAATCATGGACCCCCAGGTACGGTTGTTCCATGAATGCAGTTGGCAGGCATTGGAAGATGCCGGTTATGATCCGTTTTCATACCCTGGGTCCATCGGGATATATGCCGGTTCAGCCAGCAGTTTTACCTGGCAAGCCCTCTCCATGCTGTCGGGTAAAAGCAGCATCCTGGGTGGGTTTGCTTCTACCCTGTTAACCAGCAGCGGGTTTATCAGTACGCGGGTCTCCCATAAATTGGATTTAAAGGGGCCGGGATTAACCGTATTCAGCACCTGTTCGACGTCTTTGGTAGCGATTCACCTGGCTTGCCAGGCCTTATTAAACGGTGAATGCGATATGGCATTGGCAGGTGGTGCATCCATCACGGTGCAGTCAGGGAAGGGATATATATACCAGGAAGGAATGGTTTTTTCACCCGACGGTCACTGCCGTGCCTTTGATGCCAGGGCAAAAGGCGCCATTTTTGGAGAAGGTATTGGTATCGTGGTATTGAAGCGGCTTGAAGAGGCCATGGCTCACCGGGACCATATTTATGCCGTGGTCAAAGGCTCAGCCATGAATAACGATGGCATGGGAAAGGTGAGTTATACTGCCCCTGGCAAACGGGGCCAGCAAGAGGTGATCCGGAAAGCCCTGGATGTTTCCGGGGTTCCTCCCGGGAGTATCACCTATATTGAAACCCATGGTACCGGGACCATGTTGGGGGATACCATTGAAATAGAAGCCCTGAAACATGCCTTTAACACGGACCAAAAGGGATTTTGCGCCATCGGGTCCGTTAAAACCAATATCAGCCACGTGGATACTGCTGCCGGCGTTGCCGGGTTTATAAAAACCGTACTGGCATTAACGCATCGTTTGATCCCCCCCAGTTTGAATTCCGAAACCCCCAACCCCCATATTGATTTTAAAAACAGTCCTTTTTATTTGGCTGACCGGGCCCTGGAATGGAATAATAACGGTGACCATGGTGGACCGCTGCGGGCCGGGGTCAGTTCTTTTGGCATTGGCGGCACCAATGCCCATGTGATCCTTGAAGAAGCACCCAACCGGATGCATCATAAAGAGGAGACAGGGGAGCTTGCCCCCTTGCCCGGTGAACAGCCTTCAAGACAACACCAATTGCTCCTCTTATCCGCCAGGCGCGAATCCACCCTGGATAAAATGGCAGGAAACCTGGCCGACTATTTGAGACAAAATCCCGCCACCCACCTGGCTGATGTCGCCTATACCCTGCAAGCAGGCAGGAAACACTTTCAACACCGCTGCATGCTGGTATGTTCCGGCAGTGATGAAGCCATTGACATCTTATCTACACCCGGGTCCAGGAAAATGAAAACCTTTTTTAATACTGATGACAACAGGTCGGTGGTGTTTATGTTCGCCGGGCTGGGCAGCCAGTATGTGAACATGGGATTGGAACTCTATCAAAAGGAACCGGTTTTCCAGGCGACAATGGACCGCTGTTTTGAAATTCTAAAACCCATCATGGATTACGACATCAAAGAAATTCTTTATCCCGGTGATTTGTCCTATACAACAGCAGGAAAAGAAAAGATAAACCAAAGCGAAATCGCCCAGGTGGTGGTTTTTATCTTTGAATATGCCCTGGCAAAGCTTTTGTTGAAATGGGGCATACAGCCCAATGCCGTGATCGGTTACAGTTTTGGCGAATATACTGCTGCCTGTATATCCGGGGTGTTTTCCCTGGAAGATGCATTGAAGTTAGTGGTATGCCGGGGGCAATTGATTCAAAAACTGACCCCGGGTGCCATGTTAAGTGTCCCGCTGCCGGCGGAAGAGGTAAAATCCTTTAAAAGCAGTGAATTATCCATTGCTATTGATAATGGTCCTTCTTGTATTGTTGCCGGTCCTTTGCCGGCCATTGAAGCCTTTGAAAAGAAAATGAAAGAAAAGCACTGCCTGGGCATGCGCCTGGCTCATGCTCCTCATGCCCTTCATTCACGGATGATGGAGCCCATTTTAGATGAATTTGCCGGGGTTTTAAGTGAAATCTCTTTAAACCAACCACAGGTACCCTTCATCTCTAATGTAACCGGTAAATGGGCCGAAGCCGGCCAGGTCACCACCCCGGCATACTGGACCACCCATTTAAAAGAAACGGTGCGCTTTGCCGACGGTATAGAGGAATTGGTAAAGGACCCGGGAACGGTATTCATAGAAGTAGGACCCGGCCGTGATTTAAGTTCTTTGCTGTCGCGGTACAGGGAGCAAAACCCGGATATCCAGGTCATCGACCTGGTCAGGAATCCGCAGAAAGAGACAGCGGATGTTTCTTTTTTGCTGAATAAAATCGGCCGGTTATGGCTTTATGGAAAACCCTGCAATTGGGAGGAATTTCATTTTGGTGAAAAGCCGAGGCGGGTATCACTGCCATCATATCCTTTTGAGCGGCAGCGCTATTGGATCGAAGGCGATCTCTTTAAAATGGGAGCGGAGAAACTGGCGGCAGAGTCAGCGGCTCAAAAGAAAGCAGATATAGCTGATTGGTTTTATATTCCCCAGTGGAAGCGCACAGTCTTATCCGGGGTTGATACTCCCGGTCCGGCCAGCCCCTCCCTGTGGTTGATCTTCAGGAACAGCGATGATTTTTCTTCGCAGTTGGTCAAGCAGTTGGACCAGGGGGCCGGGCATGTGGTTACGGTCTGCCCCGGGTCCGGGTTTTCCAGGATAAACGACGATGAATATACCATTAACCCTGGGTCCGATAGTGATTACACTTTCCTCCTGGATGAGCTGGGTCGGACCGGGAAGCTTCCCCATCACATCGTTCATCTATGGAATGCCGGGAACAATGATTCCCCGGTTCATGAGGGAACCGGACCCAGGGGACGGCAGGACGTCATGGACCTGGGATTTTACAGCCTGGTTTACCTGGCCAGGGCCATTGCCAGGCAGCGCTTCAGCCATCAAATCCAGGTGTCTGTTGTCACCAGTGATATCCATGAAGTCACCGGCGAAGAGACCCTGGACCCGGAAAAGGCCACCCTATTCGGACCCCTCAAAGTCATTCCCCAGGAATATCCCTACTTGATTTGCCGAAATATCGATATTGTCCCGGCAAAACCAGGCAGCCAGGAAGAACAACAGCTTATGGGCCAGTTGGTGGAGGAATTCAAAACCGCAGCCCCGGAACCGGTAATTGCCTTTCGGCGGCATTTTCGTTGGGTGCAGACCTTTGAACCGGTTCATTGGGGAGAGGTCAGCGGGGATATCCCCAAGCTGCGGAAGCAGGGGGTATATTTGATCACCGGTGGACTGGGGAAAATCGGGTTAATATGGGCGGAATATTTGCTAAAGCAATTCCAGGCTCGTTTGATCCTCACTGGCCGCACTGCACTGCCAGCCAGGGATCAATGGGACCAGTGGTTGGCCGCTCACCCCGAGGAAGACCCCACTGCCCGGAAAATTCGCAAAGTACAGCAACTGGAACAGCAGGAGGGTCATGTCCTGGTCTTTGCTGTGGATGCTGCTGACCGGGAAGGTATGCAAACCGTGATCGCCCAGGCAGAGGAAGCGTTCGGACCCATTAACGGTGTGATCCATGCTGCCGGAGATACGGGAAAATCCATTGTATCCCCTGTGGACAAGGTCAATGAAGCCGTGTGCCAGCAGCAATTTAGACCTAAAATACATGGTCTCCTGGTATTGGTGGAGGTATTGAAAGATAAACCCCTGGATTTTTGTTTTTTAACTTCTTCTTTATCTTCTATCCTGGGTGGGTTGGGTTTTTCTGCTTATGCAGCCGCCAACTTTTTTATGGATGCTTTTGTACACAAAATTTCCCGGACAAGCCCTGTCAGCTGGATCAGTGTCAATTGGGAGGGTTGGGAATTCAAATCCCTGGACCAACCGGACCAGGAACCAACCGGAAACAGCGGCAAAGAGCTTTTAGCAGTCACACCGCCAGAAGGCGTGGAAGCATTTCAGCGTATTCTTACCCACCACCAGGTGAACCAGGTAGTGGTGTCCAGTTGGAACCTGCAAACCCGGATCGACAAATGGGTGAAACTGGAATCCTTAAGGACAGGGGAAACCCCTGTAACCCAGGATTCTTCCGCCCTCCAGCAGCGGCCCGATTTATCCAGCCCTTACGTCCCCCCCTCCACACTCCTACAGGAAAAAGTGGCCCTTACCTGGTCAACTTTATTCGGGTTTGACATGGTGGGCATCCAGGATGACTTTTTTGAGTTGGGAGGGGATTCATTAAAAGCAGTGATTGCCATATCCAAGATTCACAAAGAATTAAATGTAGAAATACCTATAGCGGAATTCTTTAACAATCCCACCATAGAGAGTCTGGCCAGATATGTTAATAAAGCTGAAGTGGCCACATACACACCAATAGAACCTGTAGAAAAAAAAGAATATTACCCCTTATCCTCAGCACAAAAACGATTCTATATCCTACAACAGATAGATCCCCAAAGCACATCTTACCTCAATTCACTGGTATTCATGCTGGAAGGAAAACTTGAAAAAGAGAAGGTGGAAAGATCTCTTATAGAAATAATCAACAGGCACGAAAGTTTAAGAACATCATTCCGGTTCATAAACGAAGAACCTGTGCAAAAGGTCCATGAAGATGTCAATTTTACAATAGAGTACGATGAAACACCGGGACCGGCAGCAGGAGATATAACAGCAAATTTTACCAGACCTTTTGACCTGGAAAAAGCCCCCTTATTAAGGGTAAGACTGATAAAGTTAGAAGAGCAAAAACATGTTTTCATGCTTGAGATCCATCATATTATCAGTGACGGTACCACATTGAATATACTTACAGCGGACCTGGTGGGATTTTATTGGGCAAAGGAAATCCCTCCCCTGCGGCTGCAATATAAAGATTTTTCTCAATGGCAGCATGAGCGGTTAATATCCGGTAAATTAAACGAACAGGAAAAATACTGGCTGGACAACTTCCCCGGGGAACTCCCGGTCCTCGATATACCCACCGATTATCCCAGGCCGGCAGTGCAAAGTTTTGAAGGAGATACCATATCTTTTCGTTTTGAAAAGGAACTAAAGCAAAAGCTGGATCAATTAATGAAAGAAACCGGCACCACCTTGTTCATGATGCTGTTGGCCCTCTATAATATCCTATTGGCCAACTATACCTGGAAGAAAGATATAATCGTGGGCACAACAATAGCAGGCAGGAACCACGCAGATTTGCAGGATATAATCGGCCTCTTGATCGAAACAATTGCTATAAGAAATTACCCGGAAAGCGATAAAACCTTCGAGGACTTCCTGGCAGAAGTAAAAATGAATACCTTAAACGCCTTCGATAACCAGGCATATCCTTATGGAGAATTGTTGAAACACTTTGAAAACCAATTTGATGAAAGCCGCAATCCATTATTTGATACCATGTTAATCGTACAAAATGTAGAAAGTGGAATGGAAGAAACAGGAATAGAAGAGTTAAAAGTGTCTCCCTATGAAGGGGAACTTAAAAAAGTATCAAAACTCGATATTACTTTAGAAGCATCGGCTCGGGATGATTTCATCCTCTTTAGCCTGGAATACTGTACAAAATTATTTAAAAAAGAGACAATGGAAACTTTTGCAGCTTCTTTTAAAGAAATAATATCAACTGTAACGGAAAATAAAAAAATAAAATTGAAAGATATAAAAATATCTCATCAATTAAGGACAGCAACTACTTCTGTTTATGATGAAGCTGGAAGCGAATTCGAGTTTTAGAATCAAGTAACAAATAAACCGGGAAAAAAAAGCTTAAAAAAAGGTGAACAAAGTGGAAAAATCAAAAAAATTGACTGAAAAGAATATTGAAAATATATTTGCCTTAACTCCCATGCAGCAGGGCATGCTTTATCATTATTTGCAAGACCCCCAAGGCGTTCAATATTTTGAACAGTTATGCCTGGACATATCAGGCCCAATAGATATCAAATGTTTTGAACAAGCCTGGGATATTGTTATTAAAAGAAATGAGATGCTGCGGGCTGTGTTTCGCTGGGAAAAACTGGAACATCCTGTGCAAATTATTTTAAAAGAACACAAATGTAACCTGCATATTTATGATTTGTCAGGTAAAGACACCAGCCAAACCAGGCAACCCGGCGAAGAGATAAAAGCGAAAGATAGGCAGGAAACATTTGATTTAGGCCAGGTTCCTTTTCGGGTCATTTTATGCAAAATTGAAGAAAATAAATATCAAGTAATCATTAGTAATCACCATATATTATACGATGGCTGGAGTACCGGTATTATTCTAAAGGAATTTTTTGAAGCTTATCATACCCTTATCCTCGATAAAACAAAAGCAAAGGACAGTCAATGGATAAAGGGGCCGGCCAAATCATCATTTAAGGAATTTATCCAATGGATGCAAAGCCAGGATAAAACGAAACAAAAACAGTTCTGGGAAGAATATTTATCCGGGTTTGAGACCCGGACAGAGCTGCCCATAAAGATAAAAAATAAAGAAACGTCAATATCAACGAGAGATGAGAATTACCCGGTCATTTTACCCGGGGCGGTTAAAGATCAATTAGAAAGTTTTATCAAGAGGCAGAGGGTGACATTGGCTTCCTTTTTCTATAGTGTCTGGGGGATACTATTACATAGGTATTGTAACAGCGATGATGTGATTTTTGGCACCAGCGTATCCGGGAGAAACGTACCCCTAAAAGGCATCGACGATATGGTCGGGCTGTTTATCAATACGATTCCCCTGCGCATCCGCATCCGCAAAAACGAAAAGATAACGGATTTGCTGTACCGCGTCAATGATACCCTGGCACTTCGAGAAAAATATCAAAGCACACCTCTGGTAGATATAAAAGAATACAGTAAAGTAGAAAATCATGCCCCCCTCTTTGATTCAATTATTGTCCTGGAAAATTACCCATTGGATCGCGGCCTGATGCAAAAAAATAACCAAAACCAGCCGGGACAATTGGTGGTGGATTCCTACTCCATCGTGTCAACCACCACCTATCATTTAACCATCGGTATAACCATCGGGGACAATATTGAAACCAGTTTTCATTACCACCCATCTTTATTTGAAAAGTCAAGTATCATAAGGCTGTACTCTCACTTCAATAACATTGTAAAAAATATCTTAAACCAGGTAGAAAAGGATATAACAGGTATAGAAATATTATCCGGTGAAGAGAAAAGACAGATATTATATGATTTTAATCACACCGAACCCGAACCAGACTCCCTCACAGATAAAGCAGTACATGAATTATTTGAGCACCAGGTGGAAAAGATACCGACGAATATTGCACTAATAGAAACACAAACCAACCTGCATTTAACCTATAGAGAATTAAACCGGAAAGCCAATCAATTGGCCTATCTTTTGAGGGGAATGGGAGTAAAAGCGGATACCACCGCTGCCATCATGATGGAACGTTCTGTGGCCATGGTGGTGGGCATGATGGGAATAATAAAAGCAGGGGGTGCTTATCTACCGATTGACCCCGGGTATCCGGGAGCACGCATCCGGTATATGCTCAAAGATAGTGCCATAAAAACAGTACTCCTGGGAGACAGGCGCAGCAATAAATTAAAATCCCGGGGTAATGAACAAGACGGGGTGGTTCATGTCTATGTAAACGAGGAAATTTGCCAACCCTCATACCGTGGTAAAACCAGTAACAAATGGGATTCCAACCCGGATCATATAACCCACGGGGAAAATTTATTTTATATCATTTATACATCCGGTTCTACTGGTAAGCCAAAAGGAGTCCTGGTTAAGCACAGTGGTTTTGTCAACCTGGTTTACTGTCACCAGGAGGTATTTGGTGAAGGTCCGGGGGAGCGCCTAAGCCAGGTGGCCAACCAGGGATTTGATGCAATGGCTTCCGAGGTCTGGCCATGCTTGTCAAATGGTGGAACCTTGTTTATTGCCGATAATGAAACGCGGATAAATCCAACCCGGATGAAAGAATGGTTAATTGAAAAAGCAATAACCATAACCTTTCAACCCACTGTGATAGCAGAGCAATTGTTAATGGAAGAATGGTCCCATTTGGGAGTTTCATTAAGGGTTTTAAGAACAGCCGGAGAACAATTGACCCGTTACCCCGGGTTTCATCTCCCCTTTCAGCTTTATAATCTCTACGGTCCCACGGAAGATACGGTATGGACAACATGGACAGAGGTAAAAGCAGAACAAAAGAGTGAAAAATATCCCTCCATAGGTAAGCCAATTGCGAGGCATCGGGTTTATATTATGGGGGCGGGTTTTAGACTTCAACCCCTGGGTGTAGGGGGGGAGCTGTGTATCGCAGGCCAGGGGCTGGCCGTCGGTTATTTAAATCAACCGGAATTGATTATAGAAAAATTTGCAGCAGACCCTTTTAACCCCAGGAAAAAAATGTATAAAACAGGTGATAGGGCCAGGTGGTCATCCCAGGGAGATATTGAATTCCTGGGCAGAATCGATTACCAGGTAAAAATCAGGGGCTTTCGTATCGAAACCGGCGAGATTGAAACCCATCTATTGAAGCATGAACAAGTAAAAGAAGCAGTGGTTTTAGCCAGGGGCGATGACAACAGGAACAAGTATTTATGTGCATATATTGTTCCCACCGGCAAATGCAGTAATCTCAGGGTACCAGGATTGGAATTGGAATTGAGAAAATATTTATCTGTAAATTTAACGCCTTATATGATACCTTCTTATTTTGTCATATTGGATAAGATGCCCCTCACACCTAATGGAAAAGTAGACCGAAAGGCGCTCCCGGTCCCGGCATTAAAAGCAGGTGATACATATGTACCACCCCGGGATAATTGGGAAGAACGATTGGTAGATATATGGTCTCAACTGTTGGGAGTGGAGATAGATGCCATTGGTATCGATGATAATTTTTTCCACCGGGGTGGTCATTCTTTAAAAGCCACCGCACTGGTGTCGAAAATTCATAAAGAATTTGATGTAATCATCCCCCTGGCAAAGCTATTTGAAACACCCACCATAAGAAGGCTGTCCCAATATATCAAAGAGGAGGTTGAAGAGCAGTACATATCAATACAAACCGTAGAGAAGCAAGAATACTATTCACTATCTTCCGGGCAGAAACGACTGTATTTTTTACAACAGATGGATGAAACGGCCACAGCGTACAACATGCCCACTGCCTGGCGATTGGAGGGGAAGATAGATAAGGATAGGTTAGAAAACACATTCCGGGAACTGATCCAGCGGCACGACAGTTTACGGACGTCAGTTGTAATGGCGGCAGCCGAACCTGTACAAAAGATCCATGAAGAAGTGGAATTCGAGATTGAATATAATGACCTGGAAGAAGTTAAGGTTGAGGAAAAGCACTTAGAGGGAACAAGGGGGCTTGCCCCCTTGTTAAGGAACTTTATTCGTCCATTTGATCTGTCTCATGCTCCGCTGCTGCGGGTGGGTTTGGTGGAACTTCTACACACCCCGACCGCTCATCGCGGTCACCCCTCTCAAGAGGGGAAAAAGGATAAGTACTTATTAATGGTGGATATGCATCATATTATCTCGGATGGAATATCTGCCGGACTGCTGGTACAAGATTTTATGACTCTTTACCCGGGGGAACCATTACCAGGGGTGAAACTCCAATACAAAGACTATGCCCAATGGCAAAATCGTGAAAAAGAGGGAATCCGGCTGGTGGACCAGGGACGATATTGGCTGAAGGAGTTTGAGGGTGAAATACCTGTCCTGGAGATACCCACCGATTATCCCAGGCCTGCGGTTCAACAGTTTGAAGGCAGCAGCCTGGATTTCGAAGTTGACAGGGAAACGACTTATGCCTTAACCTCATTGGCATTGGCAGAGGGAGCAACACTTTATATGGTGCTGCTGGCCCTCTACACCATCCTCCTGTCAAAGTTAACCAACCAGGAAGATATTGTTATCGGGGCACCGGTGGCTGGCCGCAAGCATGCAGACCTGGAAAAAATCATCGGTATGTTTGTCAACACCCTGGCCCTGAGGAATTATCCAACCGGAGAAAAAACCTTCACAGCATTCCTGGCAGAAGTGAAAAGGAAAACATTAACGGCTTTTGAAAACCAGGAATACCCATATGAAGACCTGGTGGAACAGGTAGTGATCAATCGGGATGTAAGTCGGAATCCACTCTTTGATGCCAGTTTCCTGCTCCAAAATGTAGAAATTTCAGAATTGGCCATACCAGGGCTTAAATTAATCCCTTATGAGTATGAAACCGTTACCTCAAAATTCGACCTGATGTTAGAAGGGAGAGAATTGAACGAAACCTTGCAGTTTCGATTTGAATACAGTACAAAATTATTTAAAC
>CP070627.1:274358-291849 GCA_020355945.1 Candidatus Aminicenantota bacterium
TGTCCATCGTATCGGGGAATATGATTACGTTTGTGCCGGTCACAATGACCCGTGGGTAAAAAGCGAGGTCATCCCCAGGGTAGGAAAAGCGTTTGCAGACATATTTGCCGGGAAAGGCAAGTTTTCCCAGGATGATGGTTTGCGCCGGTATTACTTTGCTGGATTCGACATTCTCATTCGCACCGAAATGATAAAGAGGTAATTTTAAGGGTCAACATTTTCCGCATTTTCCGTGCCATGCCAAAAAAAAAGGGCATCCACAAGGGATGCCCCCATTTTTTGAATCTTCCTTATTTTCGATTTTTTTATTGGCTATTGTGAAGAGGATCCAGATAACTGACCACGAAAGATCCACAATTCATCCAGGGTGCCTTCAAAATAGGCATGGTTCCAATCGCAGTGACCTCCAATCAGTAGATCCGCTTTATTGCTAAGGCTCCCGCTTCGACTGGTAGGATTAAACGTATGCACACACAGCCCATCGACATATATCTTACCACCGACACGGTTATTCCTTTCCACATAAATGGCCACATAATGCCACTTACCATCATTAACAGCAGTACTATTCATGCCCCCCCAATAATTTAACCAATTAGTGGAGCCGCCGGGGGATTGGCACAGATGCAGGAGTGGACGGCCTTTGTACAGCACCACATGATAACCGGGACGTGGATGAGATTCCCTTTTTTCGATAATGGTATTATAGGTTTTAGTCGACCGCGTTTGCACCCAAAAGGTAATCGCAAAATCATCTGTGCCCAAATCCAACCAATCGCTATCGAGCACTGTGATATGCCTTTTGCCATTAAATGACAATGCCTTCCCCACTATTCCACCTACAGGTACCAGACCGTTTTGGATCTTGCATGGTAAGGGCTGTAGGGATACACCGTCATAGACATAGACATTTGTCTTACCCTGAACCTGGTTATAAAAACCCTCAAGCGGTGCATAAAGCACGTCTATGGCCAATGCCCCCGTTGTGAAAAGACAAAACATCCCAAACAACAAACTCAACACAAAAACTTTCTTTTTAACGTTCATTTTTTTCTCTCCTTTTTTTTAATTTTTTATTTTGTAAACGTTTTTCAGGTAAAACCTTTAAAAACCCCCAATTTTAAATTAACGATGTTTAACGTTTAAGGTGAAGCTCTTAAATAAATCATCTTACCCTCCTTTATATTCAATTTCTTCGATCGTTTAACGTTTCCTCATCTTAATGTCACACGATCAAGTGGGATAATAGCACAGTTAATTTGTTCATTAATATCACCAGTGTCTCAAAAATTATCGTGTGTGTCTCAAAAGATTGATTTGAGCGGGTGAGAACGTGACGCGGGGAGGAAAACCAGGAGGCTGTCTGAGAATACGAGATTTACAAATTTTCGATCGATTGTAGGGGTTTGATTTATCAAACCCGATCGTGGTCAATTCCACATCTATAAAGGGTTTGATGAATCAAACCCCTACATTAATTATGGATTTGAATCGTGACAGTTCGCGTTTGTTTTGAATTCTCGGACAGGCTCCTATATATTGGATCAAGACCCGGCGTGCGCGGCCTGGTACGTGGAGGGCAATTGATGAAACTTCTCTTTAAAACATTTGGTAAAATGAGCAGAACTGGAAAACCCGACTTCAAACGCTACTTCCGTAATATTGCCAAAATTGGCTTTTAATAATTGAGCGGCCCGCTCCAGCCGATACGACTGGATAAATTGCCGGGGGGGTTCGCCGGTTAAGGCCTGTATCTTCCTGTACAACGTGGCCCGGCCCATGTAAAGCTTTTTACTCAATTTTTCAGCGGTAAATTCCGGGTCTGATAAATTCTTTTCGATAAGCTCCTGGAATTCTTTGAGAAACTTTTCATCCAGGGATGAGACAGGAATTTCAGCCGGCAAGAGCTGTTTTTGCCGTTGGATTTTCAACTGCAGTTGCCGGCGCAGGTCAACCAGGTTTTTGATGCGGAGACATAATAGTTTCGTGTTAAAGGGTTTGGTGATATAGTCATCCGCCCCGGTCTCCAGGCCCCGGGCCATACTTTCTTCCGATGCTTTTGCCGTTAAGAGTATAATGGGGATATGACTGGTTTCAATATCCTTTTTTAAGGTTTTACATAACTCATACCCATCCACTTCAGGCATCATAATATCGCTGATGATGAGGTCGGGTATGATGTCTTTTGCCAGTTGAATACCTTCCCGACCATCGGCTGCTTCCGCCACTTTATAGAGGGGTTCAAGGGCTCCCTTGATGTACTCCCTGACTTCGACATTATCTTCCACTATAAGGATGATCGACCTCTCCGCAGCATCTGTTTCACCGGGTTCATTATTTTCAACGGATTCTATTTCATCTTCTCTGGTGGTGTCTATTTCGGACTCAAGGGTTTCTTTATCCTCCGGTGTGTAAAGGTTGGTAATTTCTTTGGGTTTCTTTTGTTTAAAAGGGGTTTGGGAAGATTCAACGATTTCTTCGGGCTTAAGATGCCCGGTTCCCATTGGCAGCCGGATAATAAATTCGGTTCCTTTTCCTTCTGTGCTGTGTACATCGATGTTTCCATGATGAAGGTCCAGCAGCTCTTTTGCTAATGCCAGCCCGATGCCGGTTCCTTTTGGTTCATGTCCCTTTGCCGCGGAAGTAAAACCCGGGCTTTCAGCCTGGTAAAAGCGGTCGAAAACATGGGACAATTGTTCCCGGGGAATTCCAATTCCGGTATCGCGTACCAAAATCTCTAAAACACCCGGATCAACATTCTCTTCTTTTGCCCGGATTACCCCGGCGCTGACGGTTACCGTTCCCCCGGGCGGGGTAAACTTCACGGCATTGGCAAGAAGATTATAAATAACCGCTTCCATTTTTTCCATATCAAAATAGAGGGTAATATTCTCTTCCACGGCATTAAATTTAAGCTGCAGCCGGCGTTCAATTGCCAGGGGGCTAAAGGCGGCTAATGTGCCTTTTAAAAAGGGGATGATATTTTGACGGCTGGCTTGTAATTTCAACTTTCCACTGTCAATTTTAGAGAGGTCCAGTAACTGGTTGATTAACGTGAGTAATCGCCCTGAATTCCTCAGCATCATTTTTAACTGTTTTTTTTGTTGGGGGTCGCGGCCCTGGGAAATCATTTGTTCCAATGGTCCCATTATCAATGTCAGGGGGGTACGGAATTCATGGGAAATGTTGGCAAAGAAGCGTGACTTTACCCTGTCCATCTCTTTTAGTTTTCCCGAATGCTCGATCAATTGGCGATTTTTTGCTTCAATCAGTTCTTTGGAATGTTGGAGTTTATGATGGGCATTTTCCAATTCAACGGTTCGCTCTTTCAGGTCATTGGTGCGCAGTTCCACCAGGGCGCCCAATTCCTTTTCCCTGGCTTTCATTTGCCTGATCCTGAAACGGTGGAGTGAAAAGCCCAGCAGTAAAAGTAACAAGATAACCAAAAGGTAAAACCAGGCGGTCTGGAAAAAATAGGGCTGCAAATAAAAAGAGAGAGAAGCGCCTTTATTGTGCCAAATCCCATCCGGGCTGCAAGCGACAGCTCGAAATGTATAATGCCCGGGTGATAGACCGGTATAGGTCGTACTGCGGGCGGTTCCCATTTCCAACCAATCATCGTCATATCCTTCCAACTTTAATTTAAATTTTATTTTTCGGGGATTGATAAAGCTCACGGCGGTATAGTAAAATTCCAACCTTTTTTTCCCGGGGGCCAGTTCCATGGGTTTGTTGTCTATTTCTTTTTCATTAATATGAAATGATTCACCATCCACGATGACTTTATCGATAATAATAGGCGGGGGCGGGTAGTGGGCTTTGACATGACGGGGATCGATGGCGACCACTCCCACGCTGGTAGGAAACCAGAACATACCGTCCCGGGTTTTACACCCCATACCGGTGCACCACCGGGATTTCATGCCATCCATCTCATTGTAAGTATTGGTTTTGATTTGCTGGATTTTGCCCCGAGAAAAATCTTCCAGGTCTGTTTTCCTGACCCGCTCGATGCCATTTCGCCCCCCGAGCCAAAGATATCCCTTTTCATCTTCCAATAGCGAATATACATAATTTTCCATGAGACCGCACCGGGTGTTAAAAAGGAAGGCTTCATTATCCTGCCACCGGATAAGGCCGCTGTCGGTTCCAAACCAGATGGTTCCTTCGGGATCCTCATAAATGCATCGTATAAAATCATTCTCGGTCCCGTTCCCGGGGCTAAAAATATGGATGGTTCCATCTTTAAAAATGTTGAGGCCGGCATTCGTGCCGATCCAGAGATTCCCTTTGCCGTCTTCATAAAGAACTTCGATAAAGTTGCTTGAAAGTCCGTGTTTTTCGGTAAATACAGTAAATGTCCCGTTATTGTTGTTGAAGCGGTTCAGTCCATTTTCAGTGGCGATCCAGGTATTGTTTTGCCTGTCTCCGGCGATACACTTTATCCTGTTATCCGATAAGCCGTTTTTTTTTGTCAGTGTAGTCAGGTTTCCGTTTTTAAATTTGTGCAGACCTGCCCCGGTTCCGATCCAGAGATACCGGGCCGGGTCTTCAAACATGCATAATACATAGTTTTTTGCCAGTCCTTGCCTGGTGGTCAGTGGGGTGGTCAATTTCCCGTCTTTCAACCGGTTTAATCCCTCTTTTGTGGCGATCCAGAGGTATCCGGCCCGGTCTTCATAGATAAACTCGATGTAATCATGTGCCAATCCTTCCCTGGTGGTGATAGTGGTAAATTTGCCGTCTCTTAATTGGTGCAAGCCCCCGTCAAGAGTGCCCACCCATAGGCTGCCTTCCCTGTCTTCGTACAGCGAATAGACATAACCGCAGTCCAGGCCGTTATCGACAGTCAGGCTACTAAATTCCCTATTTTTCATCCGGATCAGTCCGCCCCCGTCCGTTCCGATCCATAGATTCTTCATTTTATCTTCATACAAGCAGTTGATGGTGGGGTGGGTTATTCCTGCTTCGATTTCATAAGCGGTGAATTTCCCGTTTTTTGTCCGGGAAAGACCGTGACCGAATGCTCCCAACCAAAGCTCTTTTGTATCTTCTTTATAAAGACCCGTTGTTACAAAGTAGGGTAAAATCTCCGGTGGGGTGTAATTTTGAAAGGTTCCCGGTCCCGTTAATTTGACAATCCCAGCGGCGGTGGTTACCCACAGGTTTCCTTTTCCGTCTTTATGGATAGATTTCACCTGGTTATGCGGTAGACCTTGTTTTGTCGTATAAGTGATGAATTTATTGCGGTTTAAACAGGTAAGTCCGCAGAAACTTCCGATCCACAGGTTACCCCACCGGTCCTCATTTATGGCGCTTATCATGTACAGGGATTTATAAACTGTTATTGGATAAGTTGTAAATTGTCCGCCTTTATAGTGGGTGAGTCCGCCGGCAGCGGTGCCGATCCACAGTATACCGTGCCGGTCCTGGTAAAGGGCACGGATATCATTGCACTTTAATTGTTGGATTTTTTTCTTGTTGTATATTTCGAAATCGATGCCGTCAAAACGAACCAGTCCATCCTGTGTCCCGATCCAGAGATACCCCTCCCGGGTTTGCCGGACAGCATATACGGAATTACAGGGCAGTCCCCCATCCATGTTCCAGATGTGAATGTTGTATTGGGTGATTTTTTTATCAGGGTCCAATGCCGTGACAGGCAAGACCGATAAAAAAATAAAAAGAAAAACAAGTACACTAAGAATTTCCCGGGGTCTATTTGCGGTCATTTCAATAAATATTACCGCATTAAGGAAAAAAAATCAACTGGCGGTTCTTTTGCTTTTGTTTTGAAATTCTGGTAAAATAGGTCCAACAGAAGAAAAGGAGTTGACCATGAGACGATTTTTTTCCTATGGGCCTATTGACACGGAAGAACATTATTACGCGCCTCGAAACCAATTGATTGAGAATGGCTATAATCAATTGCTGGGGGAAAATCCCCAAAAAGGAGGCCATTATATCACGGTGTGGGCTCCCCGGCAGTGCGGTAAAACCTGGGTGATGCTGGAAGTGGTGGAAAAAATCAAGAATAACCGGCGGTTTGAAGTGGGTATTATTTCTATGCAGAGTGCAAAAAAAGAACAAAATGAAAAAAAAGTCCTGGAAATTTTCATAAAAAAGCTTAACCAGGTTTTTGAAAAATCACTGCCCGATATTCAAAAAATCAGTGATATTCCTGATTTATTTACAAAGAAATACTTCCAAAAACCCGTGATTTTGATCATGGATGAATTTGATGCGTTAATCGAGGAGTTTATCAACGACTTTGCCGGCATATTCAGGGATATATTTCTCAGCCGCGCCACTGAAAAAAATAAGAAAACCCATGAGAAAACTCATTTACTTCACGGCCTGGCATTGGTGGGGGTGCGCAGCGTTTTGGGTATCGAAAACCAAACCGGGTCCCCCTTTAATGTGCAGCGCAGTGTTCACATTCCCAACCTCAGCTTCGACGAAGTCAAGTACCTGTTCCAATGGTATGAAAAAGAAAGCGGGCAAAAGATCGAGCCGGAGGTGATCAAGAAACTTTTCGATGAAACCCGGGGCCAGCCCGGCCTGACCTGTTGGTTCGGCGAATTACTCAGCGAAGGATACGAAGGTTATGTCAATAATAAAAACCTGCCTATTTCCCCGGAACTCTTCGAGGAAGTGCTGGCCGCTGCCATCAATATCTTACCCAACAACAATATATTAAATATCATCAGTAAAGCCAATGAACCGGCGCATAAACACCAGGTGCTGGACCTGTTTAAAACCGACCAAAAGGTTGAATTTACTTATGATGATAAATCTTTGAATTTTTTGTATATGAACGGGGTGATTGACCGGGAAAAAGAGAACCGCACCCATTATTATGTAAAATTTGCCTCACCATTTGTACAGAAACGGTTGTTTAATTATTTTTCCCGGGAGTTATTCCACTATATGGGCAAACTTTACGACGGTTTCGCCGACACTCCCGGGATAATCACCGAGACCGGCCTGGATATTCCTAAACTCCTCAGGCAGTATGAAGCCTATTTGAAAAAGAACCGGGAATGGTTGTTGAAGGATGCGCCGCGCCGCGCCGACTTGAGGATTTTCGAGGCGGTGTATCATTTCAATTTGTTTTCATACTTAAAGCAGTTTTTAGGATCTGAGGGGGGGAGTGTTTTACCTGAATTTCCTACCGGTAATGGTAAAATCGATTTAATCGTCAACTATGCCGGTCAACAATATGGCCTCGAGGTAAAATCCTTTACCACGCGGGGCAATTATGGTCAGGCCCTGGAGCGGGCCGCGCAGTATGGCAAACAAATGGGAATGAGTGAGATTTTCCTGGTATTTTTTGTCGATGTCATCGATGAAGAAAACCGGGGCAGATATGAGAAGGCATATCGGGATGAGGCCATAGGCGTCAACGTGATCCCTATTTTCATAGAAACAGGAGAACCGGGAAAATAAGTAGGGGCGAAGCATTTGGACATGATCAATGCTTCGCCCCTTGAGGCACAATTACAATACAGGGGTTCCGAATTATGGATTCCCGTTTGCCCGCGGTCTACTGGCACACATTGGACCTAAATCGCCCGATGAGCTTATTCCTGCTGTAATTTTTTGCAGTTGGCCCAGGGCCATTTTGGCGATTACCTTTTTGTTGTCCGCTTCCGTGGCCTCGTCGATAAATTCCCTTAAAAGGGAAAAACATTTTTTTAAATTTTCAGACTTTAATCGACTCATTTTATCTCTCCTCCTTTTAATTTTTTGTAGACTGGTCCGCCCTTATAAAACGGCAGTCTTTTTTTTCCATCTACACGCCCCGTGAATCCCGGAACATGCGGCAACTACACAGCACTTATACCACTTAATCTTTGTTTATTCTATGGTTTCTTTAGATTCACCCTCCTTTTTTTTTCTCTCCCTTCCGGCAGACCTGAACCAGGTCACCGCGGCCCCTGCCAATGCGGCCAGCACTGCTGCTCCCCATAAAATAGGCGAAATTCGATATAAAGGAGGACCGAAAATAATCCCCAGCCCGGCACCTCCCAGGAGATAAGACATCGCTTTGAAGGGGGGCTCATCCTGGCCCAGTGTGACGTTCACGTTAGAGTCTCCATTTCTTTTCGGGACTATCGGCGGTTTGAACAAGATTACCCACATGTTATTTGCTATCACATGGCTAACCTCTACATTTAAATCATCACTGGTATCGATGCTGATAGGAATGGGCAGGTTAGTTGCCAACCCCAGCGCTTCAATATCTAGAGAATCCAATTGAAAGGGTACCGGTATTTCTTTCTCTGCTTGCTGGTATAACGGATGAACCCTTTTCTCGTTCCAGGGTGAAATCGTGAAACTGCCGGTGATTTTATCATTCGCCCGGGTGTTAACCTGGATTTCCCGGTTGCCGAAGCGATTACCCAGTTTGTTTTTAATTGATATAGTCGTAACCTTATCCCTCATGCTAAACCTCCTTTTAATGGTTTTATATTTTTTACATTTACTTATCTTTCCATCACCCGGGGGCTGCCAACGAGCCTTCGGATAACTTGCCTATATTATAGTATAAATTTCCAGGGGAGATTATAACTGAGGTTGCAAAATAGTATAAAAATCGTTCCAAAATGACGGGAAAACAGGAATTCATGACTCCGGCGACTCCCGGGACAGGTACTCGGAGGGCAATTGATGAAATTTTTCCTTAAAACATTTGGTGAAATAAGCCCTGCTGGTAAATCCCACTTCAAATGCCACTTCGGTGACAGACCCGAAATTGGCTTTTAACAACTGCGCCGCCCGCTTGAGTCGGTAAGAGCGGATAAAATCCGTGGGAGATTCGCCGCTTAAAGCCTGTATTTTGCGGTACAACGTGGTGCGGCTCATATAAAGCTGCTTACTCAAACTTTCCACGTTAAGATCAGGTTCCGATATATTCCTGCGGATGGCCTTTTGCAAATCCTCGAGAAACTCACGGTCAATTTTCGATATGCCCAGGCGGGAGGGCTGTAAAATCATCTCCCGGTTGATATTGAGCTGCATCTGCCGGCGCAAATCGATGAGATTCCTAATACGTGCACACAAGAGTTTGCTGTTAAACGGTTTGGTAATATAATCGTCAGCCCCGGTTTCCAACCCATGGAGGATATTGGCTTCCGATGCTTTGGCCGTTAACAGGACCACCGGGATATGACTGGTGTTAACATGGCTTTTAACCTCACGGCACAACTCATAACCATCCATTTCCGGCATCATGATGTCGCTGATAATAAGATCAGGGATGATGGCTGCGGCTTTCTCAACACCTTCGCGGCCATCCCCGGCTTCGACTACCGTGTAATCAGCTTCCAACCGGGTGCGTATGTAATAACGAAAATCAGCATTGTCTTCCACCACCAGGATAATATTTTTTTTATTTTCCCGGGACGTCCCATTCCCCTGGTTATCTCGATCTCCTTGATCTAGCTGTTCCTCTAAATCCTCTTGCCACTGGTCCGATTCCATGTCCCGGTGATTCCCTGCTTGCGGCGAAATCCCGGGGGCTTCGACAGGCTTGATGTCTCTCGGGGTTAAAAGCAGCGTTTCCCGGGTTTCATGAAGGGAATTGCAGTAAAGTTCACTCTCTTCACCTGCTGCCAACTCCCCTGCCGCCAGGTGCCTTTTCCCCCGGGGAAGCTGTAAAATAAATTCAGTTCCGCTGTTTTCCCCTTTCCTGCTGTTAATGTTTACCTGGCCGTGGTGCAGTTCCACCAGTTCTTTTACCAGTGCCAGGCCAATGCCCGAACCTTTGCGCCGGTGTTCCACCGTGGTTTCAGCCTGGTAAAAACGCTCGAATATATGGGGTAGTTGATTCTCAGAAATCCCAACGCCGTTGTCTTTTACCGATATACACACATAATTTTCATTAACGCTGCCTGGAGCAAGGGTTACCGATACCGTTATTTTACCCCCGGGGGGCGTGAATTTTACCGCATTGGACAAGAGGTTAACCATAATTTTTTCCAGCTTTTCCGGGTCGAAATATAAAAACAAGGAATCCTCGGAACTAAAAAAAACCAGGTCTGTTCCATTCCTGGCGGCAGCCAATTGGAAAGGTTCCATTATCCCTTTTAAAAAAGCGACCAGGTTTACTTCCATGGCCTGTAATTTCATTTTGCCGCTCTCCAGTTTGGACAGGTCCAGCAGTTGGTTAATCAACCCCAATAAGCGCCGGGCATTGCGATCAACCATATCGATCCATTTTTCCAATTTTTTATTCTCGCCGGTTTCCGGGGTGTTTTTTTCCTTTTTGCTCCCGCGTCTCAATTGCCGGAATTCAGAGCGGATTTGTTCCAATGGTCCCATGATCAGTGTCAGGGGCGTACGAAATTCATGGGAAATGTTGGCAAAAAACCTGGATTTTATTTTATCCATCTCTTTCAGTTTTTCCGACTGCTCTTGCAGTTGCATTGTCTTTTGCCGTAATTGGTGGTTGGTTTGATTAACCTGGCGGGTACGTTCTTCGACAATATGTTCCAATTTTTGTTTTTCCAGCAGCAATCTCCGGGAGCGCCATCTAACCATCAGGTAGACGATAAAAAGAGCCGCAGCCGCATAAAAGAAAAAGGCCCACCAGGTTAAATACCAGGGGGGAAGAATTCGAAAGGACAGTACCGCTTCGCTGCTGAGGGTTCCATATATATTCCTGGCCTGTACTCGCAGGGAATGGCGCCCGGGGTCCATATCGGGGCAGTTTCTGGATGCAGTAGTAGTCCAATCGGACCAGTCGTCGTCATATCCTTCTATAAAATAGCGGTACTGTGTTTTGGTTTCATCTTCATAAAAAGGAGCCGCCACCTCGACATCCAGGTGTCTATCTTTGTAGTTCAATACCGGCAGCCGCGGTGTGGACCCGCCGCACCCGGCACAATCGTAAAAAGGAGGACGCCCCTTGACGGTTACTTTGCGGATCAACACCGGGAAAGGGGTTTTATAATTTTTTTCGGCTAAGGCATGATAACAGATCAATTGTTTCGAGGTGGCAAACCAGGTGAAGGAACCATCGGGGTAAATGGTGTGCACCTGGATAGGGGGTATCCTGGAAAAAGGGATGCCATCGACGGTAAAGGTCTCATCGCTTTTGGGTACGGCATGGAAATTTTCCCTGCTGGAATGAAACCAGATATGTTTATTTTGATCTTCCACCAGGCGAAAAATATTTCGCTGCTGGCCGGCGAATTCATTTCCCAGCAGCAGGTCCGGGACGAATGCCTGGGTTGTTTTATCGAAGCGAAACAGGCCTGTGCTAGTGGCAAACCTCACCTTGCCAGCGGCCTCTGCCACATAGATCTCCCCGCGGGGCAGTCCCCGGTCAATGCCGAACCGTTGAATTTCCGGTTGACAAGGGTTGTTCCCGGGTTTTACTTTTATCGTACCGTTTAGTCGGGTACCCAGCCAGAGGATTCGCGGGTTGTTCTTACTTTCCGCGATAGACAGGATTCCTTGCCGGACAGTTTCGCACTGGCACTCCATGCGCCAGGAATCCTGCTGACCCTGCCGCTGTATTAACAGCAATCCGCTGCTGGTTCCGACCCAGACGCGGTGGGGAAGAGTTTTGGATGCCTCCAGGACAAGTACCTGGTACGTGGATACTCCTTTGATTAACCGGCACGCATAATCTTCGCTATTGATGGGTTCCACCTGGAATAACCCACGGGAAGTGCCAGCCAGCAGGGAATCACCGATAGATAACAGGCACTGGCAACTGGAGGGTATACCGGCAATCAGGCCAAATAGCGAAGGTCTCCCAGGAGTTGGTGTTTTAAGATAATATAAACCCCTGGCAGTCCCTACATAAAACCGGCCCTGGTGCCGGGTCATCGACCAAATCACCCCCTCTAAACCGGCACGTTCATCAAAAAAAGAAAGGGGAGAGTCATAATCGATCCTGGATATACCGTCCATCAATCCCAGCCACAGGTTTCCCCAGCAGTCCCGGAACACATATTTTACGTTTACATCTTGTAGTCCCGAGGATTTATCGAATATTTGTTTGAGGCGGCCGTTGGTATCTATGATCACGACTCCACCTCTGAGGGTAGCCAGGGCGAAATTGCCGTCAGCCAGGCGGGTACCATGGTAAAGCTCTTTTTTGTTAAGATAATCGTCCGCTTCCATTGGAAAAGACACGGTTGTGGTGCCGTCATAAAGATAAAATTCGGCGGCCCTGGTTCCTAAAAGCAGGTATTGGTCGTCATAGGGCACAGCCGTGCATATTTTATCCCTGGTAAATACCTGGTTTCCCGGTACCGGCTTGAGCACATCGCCTTTTACCTGCATAAGCCCAACGCCCTTCTCCTGGACATAACAAGCATCCTTCCAGGAAAATACCGCCATGAAGATAGCTTGAGGATGACGCGGTTCCCAGACCGTCAAATGTCCATTATACCAGCGGAAAAGTTTTTTTGAAGCCCTGAAAAAAGTTCCCTGGTTTAAAGCGGCCAACTGGTACACATCGGAAAAATTGTGCTGGTTTTCTTCCAGGTGGTTTATCAGGGAGACATAATGGAGCTGCCCGTTTTGGTCCGGTTCCAGGAACCCGATTTCATTCACGCCGCCGATATAGATTTTGCCCTCAGGCCCTACAGCCAGGGCGCGCACCATGTTATGGGGTACCTTAATGGTTTGCCAGGATAAACCGTCATATTCAAGTATCCCTCCCTGGTTGGCCGCATAAATAATTCCCCGGGCATCCTGGGTAATACACCAGTTCTGGGAATGCAATTTGTAGTCCAGGGAAGTAAAATTTTCAATGTTTTTAAAACCTTGCTCAGCCTGGCACTGAAGCACAAAAAAGAAAATTAACAGGAAAAAAAGAGCCACTTTTGCCTGCCTGGTGATATGAGTGCGTATGTTCATCCTTTCAAACATTCTCATTTGCCACTTCTCCTTGGCTTGATTTCTTTGCTTGATATAATAAGCAAAGAAATATCATAAGCTAAAGTTCATTTTCTAACATAACCGGGAAAAAAAGTCAATAAATGGACCATCATTCCAGCAATTATTATTTTAGCCACGAAGTTACACAAAGGTACACATGAGCCCCACCCGCTTTGTGGCTAAAATTTAAGGGTCGATGCACAAAATAATCAGTTTCTCCGGCCCATGGACACCGATGGTCAACTCCCGCTCAATATCCGCGGTTTTGCTGGGACCGGTAATAAATGAAAGATAGGGCGGTATATTTCCTTTGTAGGTCTTTTCGATGACTTCCAGGGCCTCAGCAAAGGTCTCTACCAGGGCGGACGTGGGCAGCAGGGCCAGGTGAATGGGGGGAAGCATGGAAACCAAACGGGTGTGCAGGTCAGAAGCATCCTGGACAATACATCCCAGTTGGGCAATCCCAAAATCAAACTCCGAAATCCCCATGTCTGCCTGCTCAATTTCTGCTGGATGCAAATGCAGCGAAAAATCCAGTTGTGCAGAACAGGCATTGGTTTCCAGTTCCTTATCATCTACCAGGGTCAGAGGGGTGGATGCCACTCTTTGAACCTTCAACCGGTGGATTTGCCGGAGGATTAAATCTGCCGCTTGTTTACTTGATGCAGCTCTCAATACCTTAACCGTCAATTCTTCGGCTTTGGTTTTAAAGCACTCATAAAAATTTTCATTGACAACTTCATGGTTCCAGAGGGCTTTTTTTTGTTTCATAGGCTTCATCACTTTAAAGAATCCTTTATACCATAAAGCACCCGGATTTATCAAGAGCAATTTAGTGGCATTCGTGACAGGTGTAAGTTTTAGGGGTTTAAATACCAATTCCTAACATAAAAACAAATGATTCATCTGTCGGATAATTAGAGATTCCATAAATTAATTCAGGAGGATGTACAACATTTGGATTATGCATACTTGATAACCCGAAACTGAATCTACCCTCTAATGTTAGCTTCATCGATTTAAGATTAAATTCAAAACCGCCTCCGACAACCATTCCCAGGTATTGATTTGCCGTTAACACTTTACCGTCCATTTCCGTTGTATTGCGAAAAAAAAATTCATCAAAGTAGGCTGCATTCAATCTAAATCCTATATATGGACCGGCAAATAGAATCGGTTTAATCCTATTACCCCAGGGTATGATGTACTTGACCAGGACAGGAATATCGATGTATTCAATTTTTAATGTTGCCCTGTATTCTTCTCCACTCGTGTCAATGAATTTACTGGCTCTTGTACCTCTTATTACATAATAAATCTCAGGTTGAAAGACCAGATTTTTTGCTATATCAATTGAATAGAATGCACCCACCTGGAATGAAATGATACTTTTTACCTCAGGTTGACCGGCAGAAACACCAAATAAGTAATTGCCAGTGGTTGTTTTAAAGAAACCTGTGCCTCCTTTAATTCCTACCTCCGCACCAAGTGCATTGTTGAAAAAAATAAACAATGCCGTACACATGATAAAGCATAAAAATGTTTTTTTCATGATCGCCTCCCGTTTAAATGTTTAAATATGTTGTGTCGTCCTAAATCCACCGTCAACTTTTGCCTCCGGCGGGTCAGAACCTTTTTGTAAAAAGGTTCCGACACTTCCAAAAACTTCTCACTAATGGGGCCTTTTATCATGGTTATCACGTTTATCGACCTTCTTTCTTCGTGTCCCTTTGTGTATCTTCGTGGCTAAAATTATATCTCATAGAAAGAGCGCCCGGGATTACAATTCAAAGGAAATACCGATTTTTACTTGCAATCCTGAAAGGTCGAGCTTGAAGTTCGGATATTCGCCGCCGCCGTATTCATTGGAAAGAAAATTGGCAATCATGGGCCCCCCCCAGGGCCGGTTGAGTTCTCGCCGGAGAACAAACCATGTACCTTCCCAATCGGCAGAATCGGTGTACCCGCTGGAATTGGCATCGTTATATACGGTTTCTCTACTGCCGGGCCCGGAAATCTTGACCGCACTCCGCAAGGAATATCCACATTCTACGAATAAATTGAGTTTTTTTAAAACATGGATATTCATACGTATACCAGTATCAAGCGCAACGCCGACACCCTTTCCTTTAATTTCATAAAAGACATTTTCTTCATACCAATACCCATAAGAATTTGACTCCCGGTAATTATGCTGCCGGGCAAAACCGCATTCTGCAAATATGGGCCCTGCTGTCAGGTACGCTTCGAAATCCAGGAAACGATTACCCTTTATCTTGTAAAAAATGCCGCTGGGTAGAACATATCCCTTTACAAAAAGGCTGTAGGGTGAGTTTTCGCTGGTAGAGGAAAATTCATTATAATAAAACACATCATCGGGATTTAGCGAACGAACATCGTACCGGTAAGTAACCCGGGAATTTTGTTTTTTTGACAGGTATGTGAACCCCATTGAAATTGAAAGTGAAGGAGTCAGGAAGTACCTGATACGAAAACCCAATGGCAATGCATTCTTTATCTTTTTAAACACTCCTTCAGCCTGGACCGTATAGGTAAAATTATCCCCTAACAATGAATGATAATGCCTGTACTGCCATTCATGGTAAAATTCTTCATAGGCCATGTCATAAAGGGTCTGCTGGTTCAAATCCCAGGGGTTCAACATTGAAAATCCCCCGAATAGCTCTACCTGGAATTTATTACCCCCGGGTGCGGATGCGTACAAAAGAGGAACAGGAAAAAAAGAACAGCAAAACAGGAAGATCAGGCTTAAAACAAGTACAATGCGCTTCATTTTGTCCTCCTTTTATTTATGCCGTATTTTTTAAGCAATTCCCGGGGAGGTGTCATGTCCGGCTTTTTCTTATCAATCCAGTGGGGGGACGATGGATTTGGGGCATAACCGTTTTCAGATCCCATGTAAAGCCAATTCAAAAAACGCCCGGTCATATCCACGTTTGAATACTCTTCCAGGAAATCCAGGAAATCGAACGTGGTAAAGGGGGTAAATGAGTAATTGCGATGAAGGTAGCTTAAAAAGGCAATCATTTCATTTCTTCCCCCCAGTTCCCGGGCCACTGCTTCAATGATCCGGGCGCCTTCATTATAAGCCCGCCTGTCAAAACCCACGGCTATTGCAGACCGCCCACTGACAATATTGGACGTGTAATTGTCGGGTATAGGTGGATATGCAGGGTCCAGGGAATTTTCGTACCACACGCTGATGGCCTCGTCCATCCAGGAATCGCGGTAGGTTTTATTAACCGTGCTGCAGCCGAAGTACAGGTGAAACACTTCATGCTCCAAAGGACCCAGGGCAGTAATGGTGCCGCCGTAATACTCCATCCCGCCCCCACTGCTTACCAGGAAAATACTCAACCCCCGGGGCATGGGAAAGGGTCCCAGATTGGTTTCCAGTTCAGGCAGCCATTGTTGTAACCTGGCAAAGGCCGTATCAATGGAAGCACCACCGACAAATGCCATGATACGCACCGGCACTTCCCCGATCATCCGTTCCTCAAAAATCGTGTCCTCTTCCGGCATTAGAGCAAACATAACCGTATAGGAAGCGATCTCACGTTCCGTATCCAGTGACCACTGCCGGACATCAGACACCGTTTCCTCTACCAGTCCCGAGCCGATACAGCGAAAGGCAGTATCGCTGTGTACGCGAAAGGTAAGGAAATGCCTGGCCAGTTCATGGGGGGTGTTAATGGTGGGAAACCATTCCTCGTTACCCCGGCCTTGTAAATCATGCACCTTTGAAGAGAAGCGGGGATACCCCGGCGGTAAGGTCAACCGATAAGATATATCAAGGGTGTGAACCGTATCCGCCTCCAGGTGACGCTGGAATTCAAAAGCCTGTTGGGTGGTACCTTCAAAGCTGATAATCCTCACATCCGCTTCATCGGAGAAATTGAGTACTTCTCCATTTAAGCTGGCAGAACTGACAACATTGGTATTGCGAATTGCCGGTGCCAGGTGAATCACTGCCCTGGTTTGACCCGGACGCATGGTAAATTCTACTACAGCCCGGCAATCCACGTAATACTCCCAGGGAAAATAGTCAAAGGTGACCGCGATCGTGCTGATATCTATTCGGAACGTGCTGTCAAGTAGTTGATCTTCGGTACTGCGCAGGAAAGGCAGGGGGATGTTATCTTCCCATTCACGGGCCTCCGAAATAAGAGAATACCCGGGGGATGTGGCTAGCAATAATGCCACCGCTGAAAATAAAAGGGACAAAAATAAAAATTTTCTCCCGTTTTTAACTTCTCTCATCTTTATTACCTCCTCACGTTGATTGTATATTTAATAAAATCCAATATTAACCAGCAATTTCTTTGCCAAAAAAAGCTGATGAAAGTGGTTTATTTTTAGGACAGTCGCACATGAAGGCTGCACCCTTCGCCCGGAGACGATGAAAATCATGCTCACAATATCTTAATTCTATTGTAGGGGCTTGATTTATCAAGCCCGGCCCAAGCAATTCATTCACGTCTTTAAGGGGTTTGATGAATCAAACCCCTACAATCGTATATATCTATTTTTCCTTCGTGTCCCTTTGTGTAACTTCGTGGCTAAAATTAGA
>CP070627.1:291949-309324 GCA_020355945.1 Candidatus Aminicenantota bacterium
GTTTACCGCCAAACGACAGCTCGCCTTCCCTTTCGGGGCGCGGACGGTCTACAAGGTCTACATCTTGGAGCTTTGGGAAGGTGAGTTTCTCGCGTAAGTGGCCGATCTCGCCGTCGGTCAGTAAAATCACGGGTGTACGATATTCCTCGGCCAAATTGAAACAATCAATCATCATCTCAAAGGATTCCTGCACTGAGTTTGGAGCCATAGCAATAATATTATGGTCGCCGTGCGTGCCCCATCGCGCCTGCATCATATCGCCCTGGGCGGCTTTGGTGGCTTGGCCTGTTGAAGGCCCGGAGCGCTGCACATTCACGATCACACAGGGGGTCTCGGTCATTACCGCATAGCCAATGTTCTCTTGCATAAGTGAGAAACCCGGCCCGGAGGTGGCGGTCATAGCTTTAGCGCCAGCCCATGCAGCGCCGATGCAAGCACCGATGCTAGCCAGCTCGTCTTCGAATTGGATATAATAACCGTTGACGTTCGGCAGCTCGCGCGCCATTACCTCGGCGACTTCGGACGCGGGTGTGATCGGGTAGCCGCCGAAAAAATTACAACCCGCAAACAGCGCGCCATACGAGCAAGCTTCATCCCCCAATATAAACCGTGTTGTATTTTCAAATCTCTTCAGGTATTTGGCACGAATATCCATAATCAAGCTCCTGAATTATTCGTTGACTATCATAATGGAAACCCGGAACAGGTTTTGAAAAACATAAAATTAATGAAAGAAATCCGTACGGCAGTGGGAAGAAAAACTCCCCTTATTGAAGCTCAAGCATTATTAATGAAACAAAATGAACAAAATATTAGAGAATTTAAAGAGGTTTTATTGAAGACCGGTGTGGATGCGATTCGTATGAAGACATTGAATGTTTTCATGTCAGGGGAGAGTCCGGGAAATGAGGACAGAGACTTTTTGCCCCAAAATCCGGCTTTGCTTCGATATGAGACCCATGAGCCGCAACCTGCCAGTCAGACTGACAAATTGCTGCTTTGTAGATGGCCTTGGGACCGTCTGATTGTCCTGGCTGACGGTACCATTACCCCCTGCTGTCATGATTTCAATGGGAATTTCCCCCTGGGCAGAGTAATACCAAACACTGCCAGGGAGATGTGGGATACGCCCCAAAGGCGTCAATTCATGGTGCGCCGTATCCTGGAGCCCCGGACAATACCAATGTGCAGAAGATGTTCCAGTGCCGTTCCTTCTCATTCACTTCGAAAAGAAGTAAATATAGATAAAAACCGGGAATAGCGATGAACCGTTACCGTTTTTTAGAACCAAGTTGTCCTGACCTTTCGATTTTTACAGGGTATATTAAAGGGATAGTCTCCGGGGGAAGGCTCAGCAATAATGGCCCAATGGTAAAAAAATTAGAAGCATCCTTTAAAAATTTGTTTGAGGTTGAGCAGGCAATATGTGTATCCAGTGCGACGCTGGGATTGCTTATTTTACTGCGAGTCCTGGATATTACGCCGGGTTCGGAGGTTATTTTACCTTCTTTTAACTTCCCGGCCCCGGCAGAAGCTGCGCTCTGGAACAGGTTGGAACTGTCTTATGGAGAAATCCGGGGGGATGATCTGACAATGGATGTTTCCCAATTGAATAAGTGTTTGAATCACCGGTCTCGTGTGATTATGCCGGTTCATTCAATGGGTAACCTTGCTGATGTGGATGCCTGGCATTTTTTTGCGAAAAAACATGATCTGTGCCTCTTATTCGATGGGGCTTCCGCAATAGGAAGCCTGATTTTGCCAGGAAAGGGAAAGGCTGGCATCGGGATAGGCACGGTTATCAGCCTTCACGCCACAAAAATCTTACCTGCTGGCGAAGGCGGTGTGATTCTTACCAATGACCGATCTTTATCGAAATTGTGCCGGCAATTGATCAATTTCGGTTTTGACACAAAGGGTTCGGTCAATTTCTATGGTCTGAATGCCAAGCTGTCCGAACTCCATGCGGCATTTGTTCTTGCCGGTTTGAAAAATCTTCATGATAATCTGAATTTGCGGGTAGAATTGATGGAGGTATACCTGGAGAACCTGGGCCGTATACCCTGGCTCATACCCTGTGTTTCATCACCATCCGTACCGCATCTTTTCCCGGTGCTGTTGAATCATCGATACCCTGCATCATTACGGGAGAGTCTTCTCAATCAACTGCATTTGCAAGGTATTGAAACCCGTTGTTACTATAATCCCCCCCTGCATCGGATGCCAGCCTTTAAACCGGCGCTGCCCATATCACTGCCTATCACGGAGGAGGTTTGTTCAAGGATTATCTGCCTGCCCTTTCATACGGGGCTAAGTCCAGGGTCCGTTATTGATATGATTAACAGGATGGAAACCATCGAGGTATCGTATGCCCAAAAATCTTGACAATAGAATCCGGTTATACTGGGAAAAAGCTGACACCCAATCAATGAAGGACCAATATCTTAAAAAGCTGGAAGCCAAACTGATCGATTCCCATATTACTGAAAACGATAGGGTTTTGGACCTTGGCTGTGGAGATGGGACAGGAAGCCAGCTTTATCGCCGCCGCTGCAGGTGGTATGTGGGTTTTGACCGCTCTGCCCGGATGTTGAGAGAATTCTCCCGGCGGGAACCGGACACGCCTCTTATACTGGGTGATATCCAATCATTACCCTTTGGCAATACCACTAGAAAATTTACCGTTATCATCACCCAGCGATCATTGATCAATCTCCCGGACCGCACTGCCCAGAAACTAGCTTTACGGCGAATTTCCCGTATACTGAGACCTGGAAACCGGCTGATACTGTGCGAAGCATTCCAGGAGGGCTTTGCCAGGTTGAATGAACTTCGCTCTTACCTGGGTTCTCAACCCATTAAAGAACTCTGGCATAATATCTATCTTGACCGGAAACTAACAGCAGGGGAATTATCCGGTATAATGCATCTTGAGAAAGAAGAGGATCTGAGCTGCTATTATTTTTTGACACGGGTGGTTCACCAGGCATTGGTGGGTGAAGCCGTGCCTCAATGGAACAGCCCGATCAATCGTATTGCGTTTGAAATTGCCAAAAGCGGAAAGGCCCCTGATTTTAAAGGCTTTAGTACAATTATGTTACAAATTTGGCGAAAAAAAAAGGAGGTTAATTGACCAAATCCACTGCAGCATTTATTTGGACTTTTATTAATGTGACATGGAAAAAAGACAAGCTAACAGGTTGAAGGGTGAAGGCAAACATTCAACCCTCCCTGGTCTGAGTGTCGTGGTGCTTCACTATAACCGGCCGTGGTGTCTTGAAATTTGTGTCTCGTCTCTCAGGCAGGCATTTAACCACTGGCGGATCAATCATGAAATTATTGTTGCCGATGATGGTTCGGACCCTGATTTACTTCCTTTATTGGACAGGTTCCCTTTTGACCGGATTTATATTCAGCAAAAACGTTTTTATGATGATCAGCATTCATCGGTTTATAATACGATTCGGGCAGCTATTGAACTGGCAAAATATCCCTTTCTTTTGTTCCTGGAGGATGATTTTTGGTTGATTCCGCAAGGGTTCCGGGATCGGGATAAAAATCATATCAACGGATTACTGTCCCAACCCTGCTTCAATGTTGATGCCAATCCTTTCAGTGGTGCCATCGAGCTTTTAATGCAGCTCACCGCTGCACACTTTGTGGAACTTGCCCGCAGTTTTACCAATCCCCGTTATCACTGTTTTCCCGATACGGAAAAATGTTTTTGTGGAGTTCCTTTCCAGGCAAAATCGCAGTCTCAACATCCCCGCTTTTATTCATGCGACTGGCCCAATATCCAGCGGACATCCGACGCGTTATCAATTCCTTTACCCCTGGGAAGTACGTGTTGGGATGGGGAATTGGAAGTTTCCCGTTTGCGCTGCAAACGATATGGAAACCATAACTGGGTTTATAATCCCAAATACTGTTATTTTGCCCATATGAATATTTTTACCTGGCGTGAAGTATACAATCGCAGCGGTGCTGAGAATCATATGCACTTCCCCGGTGAAGCGGATGAAACATCCGTACCTTACCGGTTTAAACCGGTAAAAGGGTTTAATACTCTTCTTCTCCAGGGATTTAAAAGGGGCATTATCCGGAATGACCCGGAGGCATATTTTTCCATGAACCCCATGGAATATGTTTACACCACACTTTACAGGAAGGTGTGCTCATGATTTACCGTATTGCATCGGCACCGGCAAAGGGAAAAGGGCTGGTGGGTGTTTACCCGGAATGGGAAAATTCCGGTACAGGCACAAAAGACAAACAAATCCTGGAGCAGCAGACTGATTTTTCAATACTGTTCACCAGGAACTACTGCGGGCAGTTCGTGAAACGTATTGAAAGGCAGTTGTTACAATTTGGCCGATATATAGATATCGTATGCGGCTGGGAACCGGAAAAACTCCGTATGCTTTTTTTACCCTTTAATCCTTCCATCGAGGTTTTAAGACTTTCTGCCATGCATTTCAATACATTTGACCTGATTTCAACAGTCCGTAATGAGTGTGCCCGTTTTCCCCCAGAAAAGAAGTATGATATTTTCTTTTCTATGTCGCAAAGGCCGGATAACCTTAAACAGGTAGACCTTCTCTGCGGGATTCTCTCCAGAATTCAGCAGCCGACACATATTATTGGCTTTGGCAGACTTTCGGATACAGCACTTATTGAAATCAGGAAGAATAAAAACGTTTCCTTTTACTGGTGCGGAAAAGCAAAGGTGACCGATACCGAGCAGCGTCTCAATTTTCTAACCGAGCTGGTAAAATCGCGCTGTTTACTGGTCACCTCACGAGTCGAGGGATACTGCCGCCTCATGGGTGAAGCCCTTTTGCTGGGTGTACCTATTCTCCTGAATGGGGAAATCCTTTGTGAAAACTGGATGCACTTGAATGCAGACAACTGCAGGATGTTTACCGAAGCTACCTTTGACATATGTTTAAAAGACATATTATCCCGGGCATGGAACTTTACCCCGCCGGTTTATGAGGACGGCAACAAATTGTTACAGTCATTTTTCAAAGACTTTCTCCATAGACGAGGGCTTCCTCTTCCCGAAACCTGGTTTCCTCTAAAATATGGAGCTTTGACAGATCAACGGGTTCTCTTGAGTGGGAAAAAATGAAAGAAAAATGGATTAATCCTATTGATGAGGCTGTAGTGGTTCTTATTCCGGGTGGGGAATTTCTAATGGGGAGCCGTTATGAACAGCCATTGCACCGGGTTTTTATTAACGATTTCCGGATATACCAGGCACATGTCACCAACCGGCAGTAGATTTCCGTATGGGATTTCGTGTCCTTTTGGAGGGCCCATGAAGCGTGGATTTATATGTATCCTGTTCAAATGCGAAGAAACCGCTCATTGTATCCATCGAAAGACAACGGCGGAAACCTGGAAAGCTTGTTTGAATATTGCTGTTAAGACCTTTAGATTCAACAATCCCGGTTCCCGGTTGTATATTTTTGACATTCATGACCAACTACAAACCCGAGAAAAAGAGATAATGCAGCAGTATGCTGTGGTCCGGGGCAGTGGAGAATTAAAAGAAGCAGGTTTTGTATCCGATACTTTTAATAAAATCATTGCCCTTGATCACATTGGGTTTGATGAAACATGCCTTTTTGACCTGGATTTTGTTTTTACCGGGCCTATGGATAATATTTTCCAGTTGGTACATGATGATCTCGGGGTACTTGACTACCCGAACTATCTGCGAACAGAAAACAGGATTAACAGTGGGATTATTGTGCTTCGCAATAGGAGTGTACTTGAAGTGCTTCACCGGCAGCGCCAATGTCTTGATAAAAGTCTTTCCGATGAAGACCTTATCGACCGCAGTGTAAGCGAGAAAAAGCTTACGATTACCCGTCTTCCTGATATTTATGGGAAGAGTAAACAAATGTGGTGGGCCAGGTCTGCAAAGGACCTGACACCCTCCTGTGCATCGAAGTGGGTTGGTTCGTTATCGATTGATTGGTCGAGGCAGCCCCCTATCTTCAGTCTTGGTGAACAGCGAGTTTTCGCATGGCACTTCTCAAGTGCCAAAGAGAGAATGGCAGCGGACCCTATAATCGCTTCATATATGAAAAGGATTGATCAATGGTTCAATCAAAAAACCAGGGGCTGATCTTTTTGGTACTGGGTGACATACACGGCCAGCTTAATAATGGAGACCGGGTGAAAGAGTATATCACATGAAAACAAAGCGAAATCGCAAACGCATTGTTTTAACAGGTGCCTGGGGAGGCGGCAAGACAACACTGCTTCGAGAACTTCAAGCGCATCCTGATTTTGCCTCTTCAATCCTGGTTTTGACTGAGTCTGCTCCATTAGCCAGACAGATAGGATTTTCCAAAGATTCGGAGAGATTCCCGTATTATGTTGTGGCACTGCAGAAAGCCCAGGAAGAGGGTATTGATGAGCTGGAAAACCAGGAAGACCACCGCGGGGTCCTGACCCACCGAGGTACCCTTGATGCTCTTGCTTTCTGGGAATACCAGGGGGGGAGTACGGAAACGTTTTTTAACATGATCGCCTCCACCCACAGGAAGGAATTGGAACGGTATGACGCGGTAATTCTACTCCGTACCACAGCCCTTTATGCTCCCGGAATATACGAAGGTTACCGGCAATCGGCCGGACGTCCCATTGCCAGGGAATCAAGAGAAAAAGCCCTGGAGCTGGAAACCTTCATCCATAATGCCTGGAAAGAACATCCCGGTTTTTTTACCATAGGAGAAAAAGATATGCCCTGGTCTGAAAAGTCGAGGCTGGCAGCAAATATTCTCAGCGCCCACCTGGTTCCTCCTGGAAAACCTTCATGCTGCGAAGTCAACGCTGATCTTCATAAGATTCGCTACCCCGGGAGCCACCAATATACGGTTAACCAACAAGGGCAGATTCAATTCCAGGGAAAGGGGAAATCACGAATCCGGGAACTGGAAACAGTTCTGCCTCATGGATCATGGGATTCCCTGATCGATATCGGTTGTGCCAAAGGCATGTTTCTTTTGTGGGCCTGGCAGCGGTATGGTTTAAAACGCCTTATAGGAATAGAAGCAGCCAAAGATATGGTGGCTGCATGCAGGAAGGCGGTGGATTATCTTGATGCACCGGCAACCATACTGCACGGTTCACCCGGTGAGTATTATAAAGCTTTTCAGCCGGCAAGCCTGGTCCTGGTACTTCACTGCTATCATTACCTATATTTTGGTTCTCCCTACGGTACCCCTGGAAATCCTTCACATGACCGGTTGTTCGATATATTTGCCAGGATTACCTCTGATACACTGGTATTTGCCAACCCGGTCAAACCGGAGGATAACAAAATTTCGTTTTATCGACAAAAGGGTATATCAGAAGAGGTTATCCGGCGTTATAATGCCCGGGAAATTTTAAAAAGCGCGCAGCGGCACTTTCATGTGAAACAGTTTCCCTTGGGTGAAGGTCGTCCCTATTGGGTAATGAGAAAACCTCAAGGCACCATGAAAAAATGAAAATATTTATTGATGATACCACCCTGGATGTTTGTCCTCGCCGGCGAGTATTGGATATCAGGCGCCTGCGGCAGCATTTGCTTGACAACCGGGATACGATTACCGAGGATATAACGGCAGCAGACCGGGTGTATCTATTTACCTGCGGCTATAATAAACCCATGGAAGAACTCAGTATGAAAACCATCAGGCTGTATTGGGAAAAATATGGAGACAAGTTAGTGGCAGCCGGGTGTCTTCCGCAGATGAATCTAGCCGGTGTCCGTCGCCATTTTCCCGGGACTATAATAAATAATCAAATGCTGCGAAACCTGGAGATGCAGCCGGTGTCGTCAAAAGATATCGGCATCTCCCGGGGCTGTATGGGAAAATGTTCCTATTGCGTTGATAAAATAGCTGTGGGTAAGCTGCAAAGCCGTCCATTGCCGGCATGTGTGTCGGATCTCAGATCAGGGCTTTTAGCAGGATATCGAAGCTTCCGCATCGTCGCCGACGACCTGGGCGCCTGGGGTCAGGATATCGGGACGGATTTTATCACTCTGCTGGAAAAACTTGTTTCAATAAAAGTAACAGAAGAACCGGTAGATTTCACATTAAAGCTCCTGGAAATCAATCCCTTTTGGCTGATTAAATACAAAGACCGCCTGCAAGTATTTAAAAGTTCCCTTTTCAAGGATGTACTGATCGGTGTGCAATCGGCAAATGACAGAATTCTCACCATGATGAATAGGAACTATTTAATCGGAGACGTCCGTGAGATCATTGTTAAGCTAAAAGAATACAGCAGGAGGATTGGCATCCACATTATTTCCGGTTTTCCCACAGAAACTGGGCAAGAATTTATGGACAGCATACGGTTTATCGTATCAACTGGCATTGATTTCGGTTTTATATTCCAGTACAGCGATATGGAGAAGGCCCCTTCTTTCCATTATTATCCAAAGGTAATCGATGGGGAAAACCGTCTGAAACAGGCTTCTGTCATACTCAAACAGCATGGCTATAAGGTTTCCCCGGCCGGGTTGGACAAATTAAAGTTTAACTGTCCCTGATGGTTTCACTATATCCAATTTAATAAACTTTTTCCTGTTTATTCTTCATTTTTTAATTATCGTAATCTATTTTTTCCGGATATTCCTGGCCACCAGGCACAGCGGCGGCACATATGACTGTCCGGGAGTGTCCCATCTTTAAACTGCTGTCTGAACAGGCGATATGGTTTGGAATTCCAGGTGGTTTGCAGTCCATCATGAATCGAACCGAGAATGACTTCACCATCATAATCATGGCAGCAAGGAACAATCCGTCCATCCCATAAGACAACAGCAAAGTAATAAGGAAATGTGCAGTTAACCGCCATGGTGTCGGCGGCCAATACCTTTAGGCCGGGAAGTGTCCATGAATCGAATTTCTTTATATAAGCAAAGATATCATATTCCCTCCATTCTTTTAAAAAAACCTCCCATTGATGGGAATTGACTTTATAGGCAATCATCTGGATGCGGACTTCGCAGGTGGAGTTGAGTCTTGATTTGATATTGAGAAAATTGATAATATTCTGTTTGGCCCTGGAGTAGTCTGCCTGGCTCCCCCGGATTTGCCGAACAGTTTCTGAGTCTGTTCCATCAAGGCTGAAGGTAATTCGATCCAATCCTGCCCGCAGTAAAGCTTCAGCAAGCCTGGCTGACAAAGGCTCGGCATTACATGACAGTTGAGTAGGAACATGATGATCAGAAGCAAAAGCAATGAAAGTATGGATCTCCGGGTGCAGCAGCGATTCTCCGAAATGATGCAATCCCAGAGGGCGAATATTTTCCTGGCAGTGTTCAACAGATTGAACACAGGCCTTAAAGGTAGCAAAATCCATCATCCCTGCAGCCCTGGCAGAAGTGGGACGCGGGCACCCGATACAGGTATAATGACAATAATTGGTGAGCTCCACCTGCCACAATGCAGGGGGGGTATCGAGAAACGGTTTGCGCTGCATCACTTTCTCCAAAATTCACCACCTATTTTTGTCTCCATTTTAGGGTTACCCGTTCTACTGAAAATCATCAGGTTATTGATAAAATAATCAAGGACATTTTGGGCGTTCCAGGATTCTCTCCATTGAGCTACCAACCTGGATTCATGGATCAAACCGAGGTCTTTAATTTTTTCTATCCAGGAGGACAACGGCTTCAGGTTTATATGATGCCTTCCCTTTTGTCCCGGAGAAGCTGCGGTGGCAACCAGCCATTGAGCTGTGTGCCGAACCATGGTTTCCAGTAGTACTGTTTCTGCTTCTTCGGGAAGATGTTCAATGACTTCAAGACACAGCACCACATCAAAGGTTTGCTGTAAATCCAACGGCCGGGTGAGATCAGCATGGATAAATCGAACCCCTGGATCGGTAAAATCTGCCGCGCAAATGGAACCGTCAACCACTGTGACTTTACATCCATATCCAGCGAGAAAGTTTGCATGGGTGCAGGGACCTGCGCCAAGGTCCAGGGCTGATGAAGGTCGTAACCCGGTAAACATCGTATCAGTCATCACCCTGGCAGAGGTACGTTCCATTGCATCTACCCGCTGCATCCAATCAAAAGTATAAATGTCCTCCAGTGGCATCATCTTTGCTGACGGTTATTATGAATCGTTTGCCGAAACCGGTTTAATCATACGATCAATGAGTGGTGTATGGTCTGAAACCCCTAGCCAGGGTTTGGTTTTCATCCACCTTAAGGCATACTGAACCAGTTCTTCAATGGTATGCCAGCCGTCACTGAAATCCCAGGTATGAAGATGAATATCATGGTTACGTTTCACGATTTCATCGGCATTCATGGCTTTTCTTCACGAAACCTTCTGATCAGGAATCTTTGCCAATTTCCGGGCAAAACAGTTGTTCAAATCGATAACTCTTCGGGTACAGTAGTTTTTACAAATACCCGGATTCAAGTCCAGATAATTCATAGAAAAGACACGGTCATGAATGGCAGTGAAGTTGGAATCAGAAGGTTTTGGTTGGGAAAGGGGCTTGCCGCCTGCACGCCTTCCCCATAGACAGGTGTAGGGCAGCCTTCGAGGATCGATCACAATTTGCCCTTTCATCACATAACATTCCTTAGCAATAGTGGGTTGATAATAATATCCCTGGGAAGCCAGTTCGATTTCTTTCTCACTGCGTCCAAACAGATAAGCATTCTCACACAGCCAGGGTAACTTATAACGCTTACCCAGTTCCTGGATTCCCGGTACGATTTCACGGTTAAAGCGAAGAATTTTTTCAGGTGTAAAAAATTGGTCTGAAGCAAACCGGATCGGAATAAGATGAATGTCATCTACCCCCAGTTCTGCCATGAATTTTAAATCCTTCAGCAGATTTTTCTCATTTGAGTCTGAAAGCACTTTATTGATAAAAATTCCAGCCTTGAGTTTGCCCTTTTCCCGTGCATTCAGCAGGGAATCCAGGAAATTCACAACCCGGTACCAGGTGGAAGGGTCGTACTGAAAACGGTCATTTTCCTCAGGCTCCGCACCATCTAAGGACACCCGGAATTTAATCGGTGAGGCATCGAACAGACGCGACAAATAACACGGGTCCATCAGGTTCCTGGTTGTACCGTTTGTTCCCACTGTACATACCATACCAACGGATGCTGCTGTATTTAATATACGGGGAAGTTCGTTGATCACAGTTGGTTCTCCCAGCCCCATGATATCCAGGAATATCGCTCCCTGCTGCTGCGCCTCCACAATGCTGTGCAGCAGCCAATCCATATCTATCGTTTGAATGGTTTCCTGTTTTCGTGGGCAATAAGAACACTGTATATTACACAAGTCGGTAACAAAAACACTCAACCGGCGCAAAGGAGGCTTTGACTGCATACACATAGATTTAAAGCTTTCATAAGCAATAATATCAATATAATCCCAATAATCACAAAGATTAATCTCAGGTTTTGTTTCCAGTAATACATCACCGTTGAGGAAATCTTCCAATGAGGGGGTTATTTGACTATATGACTCTTTCCTACAGTATATTATCCCTGGGTACGGATGAAATTTCATAGTTCAATTTAATATATTCTAAAGGGAATGTCAAGGAATTTTTTAGTTTTACTTTGATTTTTTTTTGCCTCCGGCAGGCAGCCTGCGGCGTGCCAAATCCATGGCCAACTTTTTTAGAATTAGGCGGAGCTCGTTGTGAGTTGCGGGAGTAAGATGCGAAACCGCCCCTAAAACAACCTGTAACCTGCACATGCCACCTAATATGCAAAAGGGTTCTTGGCCGCCGGAGGCAATTTTAAATATTCTACAAAGTTCTTTCAAGTGCTCCGTCCGGCACACATCTCTAAAAGATAAATTAAGTTCTTGATTCACTTTCACGTCTCCTTTTATGCGCCTCAAAGCATTAAATTCTCAGATATCTTTAAATTTATACATATTTATTTAAGTCTACAGCATTGCCATGTCATGGGGTCCCCTGGTTGCCGAAGGCAAAAAAGGCATTTCTGCTATTGAAAAAAAGGTAAAATTAGCTATAATTATAATGAAGGAAACAGAAATGACCGGTTTGAATGAAATAAAAACGAAATTATCCGCCCACAAAGGTGAGTTAAGAAGACGATATAAAGTAAAAGAAATTGGAATTTTCGGCTCCTATGCAAGGGAAGACCAGAAAGAGAACAGCTACATCGACATACTGGTAACCTTTGAGAAAACCCCTGGTTTGCTTAAATTCCTTGAGTTGGAAAACCATTTATCCGATCTCCTGGGAATCGATGTAGACCTGGTGAGAAAAGAAGCTGTACGAAAAGAGTTGAAAGATACGATATTAAAAAATACTGTTATATTATGAAAAAACGAAGCCTCAGTCTTTATACCAAAGATATCCTGGACAGTATTGAGAAGATTGAGCGAAAAATGGGGCGGGGCGTGCAAACGAGCAAACGTCATGGTATTGATATCACAAAGGGCAACAAATCTCAAGACCCGAATGAAATTTTAATAGCCGCCAAAAAGGATTGAATTTAAAATGATGAAAACTAAAAAACTGAAACCGCAGCAAATAGCGGACGAACTTAACAAAAAAACTGTTGATTTATTAAAAAACCAAATTATTACCGATACCAGTCCGGGTACGATCGTAAAGGACTTTAATATACTGCTGGATTTTATCGCTTCTCAGAAAGTACAGGTAACTCCCGAAATTAATCTTCTGGGTATGAAATATTTATTTACATTGAATGAGAAGTTGTCCAAACCTGTAAAAGTAAGCCTGAAACGACCACAACAGCATGCTTTTCCCAATATAAACGGTCTTTATCTTTTATTACGTGCTTCAGGATTCGGTAAAATTATTAAAGAAGGAAGCAAAAATTATCTCATCCTGGATAATAAAATGATTAATAACTGGAAACATCTTAATCATACGGAACAGTATTTCAGTTTGATGAAAATATGGCTGTTTTATTGCGATCCTGAAATAATAAGAGAGAGATGTTTCGGAACATTTAATATGGGTAGATGCATAACGTTTATTCTTGAGCATTTGAAACGAAAACTAGTAGTAAATAAAGAGAATGAGGATGATGCAAGAATATTACTGGAGATACTGGAGAGTAGTATAGGTTTGTATAATGTAGTATTAGCGGAGTTATTCGGCCTGATCAAAGTGGAAAAAAAAGAACCTTCACAGGATAAGGGGATAAAAATTTCTCGTGTTGAACGTACCCCTTTCGGACTGGCTGCTGCTAAATTAATGCAAAAGATCTGGAAAAATGAAGTTTACGATTTTTTTATTTATGCCATAAATGATTGTGAAATCGAATTCAAGCAGTGGCAGGCGTATTTCCGGCTGTTCTTTCCCGAACTTAAAAAGGACTTAAGTCTCCCGGAAATTGAATATATTGAAGGTCTGTATGTTTTTAAAATTTCATTAGGTAATGTATGGCGTGAGATTTCAATCACCTCCCAATATGACCTGGATTCTTTATGCACTTTTATCCTGGACATATTTGATTTTGATTATGACCATTTATATTCAGTGAAAGTAAAAAATACTTTTGGGGGATTTACAGAATATTGCCACCCTGCGATGGATGCAGTTTGCTATACTAATGAAATAGCAATAGGTGAGCTGGGACTTCAGGAAGGTGGTTCAATGAAATTTATTTATGATTTTAGGGATTGGTGGGAATTTGAAATTCTTTTAAAAGAAATCAGGGAAATAAAAAATAAAGATGCAGAACCTGAATTGCTAAAGAAACACGGTACCCCGCCAGAACAGTACCCTTCTGAAGATGATTGGGATGATTAAATTCTCATTTTTGCCTGACCTCAAATTCCATTGAATTCTCGGACAGACTCAAACTTTTTGTCCAGGTAGGGGCGGGGTCTCCCCGCCCGTAAATGTTGAACAATGAACATTAAAAAACAAATATACCGCCGAAGGGCATGCGAATTCCAATGAGATTCAAATCCTTCAAATCCTTTGCCTGGCACCAAATCCTGGCACCAAATCCCATACCCCCCTGGCCGCCGGAGGCAAAGAAAAAAAATTTTATTGACAAAATTGGAGATATGAGGCAAAATAGAAAATATAGGTTTTAAAATGTTTGATTATAAACATTTTATAATAGTTGGAAAGATGGGTTTTGCATACAAAAGGAGAGAAAAATGAAAAGAGTAATTGTTTTGTTAGGCTTTACGTGTTTTGTGTTAATCGGATTATGTTTTGTTTTATCAACCAGTATTCCATTGCATGCTGCCATACCGGCATCTGAGCGAGCTGCATTGATAGCCCTTTACAATGCCACAAACGGTGACAATTGGTCTAATAATGACGGATGTGGCTGCGGCATATCCTGGTTATCCCAATAATACAAAAGCGGGCTGGGGTTACATGATGCTGACCAACTTCTTACCCAACAGCGGTAACGGCACCTTTGTGATTCATGCTGTTGTCACCGATGTTGTTGGCAAAACTACAACGTTAGGAACAAAAACCATCCACTGTGACAATGCTAATGCAGTAAAACCTTTTGGCGCTATTGATACCCCCACCCAGGGAGGCACTGCATCCGGTAGTAACTTTATCAACTGGGGCTGGGTATTGACCCCCCAGCCCAATCATATACCCACAGACGGCTCTACCATTAATGTTTATGTTGATGGTGTCAACCTGGGCAATCCCAACTACAATATATACAGGTCCGATATAGCCACTTTATTCCCTGGTTTTGCCAATAGTGACGGAGCAGTCGGTTACTTTAATTTAGATACCACAGCTTATGCCAATGGCGTGCATACCATCCAGTGGACCGCCAGGGACAGTAGAGGTAATATTGACGGTATTGGCAGCAGGTACTTTTCCATTAGAAATATCAAAAACCCCTGTTTAAGTAAACAATCCAACCAGGAGAATAAAAAAAAGGTGCCAGGCAAGTTATTGATTCTCACCAGGGGGATAAACGTTTCCGGTTTAAAGAGCCGGTGAAAACCGCCGGAGAATTGATGTGGAATTTTATAGAAGCCCAGGTAGCCAAATGGTTCGATCACAACAGTTTAACCGAAGCAAAGAAATGGTATTACAAATTCCTGTTAAACATCCTGCTGCCAGCCCTGGGTTTCGAAATGGCGAAACAGGGCCGATTCAAATTGGAAAGAGAAGAATTGTACGCGATTTTTGAAAAGTACTGGATGCGGTTTTCCAGGGAGGATTTTTTCCTGGCCTTTCCCGGGTATGAAAAATATGAAGACGGCCTCCCACTGGGGGAATGTGCCAACGATAAAGAAAAGCGCAAGCGGAGAACGGATATTTTGCATACCATAACGGAAAGCTTATCCATGATGGTAGGGGAAGGGGGATCGTTCCTATTTTTGCATAGGGATTACCGGGATTTCTTTGCAGCGGTGCACCTCTCGAACGAGGCCAGCATAAGTGTAAGCAAGGGGCAGAAGCCAACAGGATTGAATGAGCAGGTAATGGATTATCCAGTGCGGCGGATGATGGAAGAAATAGCCCTCATTACTGGTGCAGTGGAGTCGTAACTAAAAGAAAAAGGAACATGTAAGTTTTCCAGTTTTCCTGTTTTCCAAATTTGAGTGAAGATTTAGGGATTTCTTCATCTATTGACATATCATAATATTTCTCTTATAATACCCTTGTGGTTAATTGTAATAATCGCTTATTATGTCCACGCCATACGGCCGGAAAAAAAGATTATGAAGGAGATAAAGTAGAATCTTCGGCCTCTATTTTACATCATATTAAGATTGCCCACTTAATGGCAGATTACTCGTTGACTTACAATCCACTCTTTTTTGGCCAATTCGCTTTGCTGCAAGATTTTGCGGCAAACTGGAACGTACTTCGGTATAACAACCGGAATATTCCTGTCCGTCATTACTATTTAGGCTCCAACGTTTCCGGTGCTTTTTCAAAGGCAGTTCCCGATCCCACCGGAAATAATCATGCTTATATAGACACGGTATCACAACTATGTGAAGAGGGATTACCCGTATTTGCCCTGTCCCATTTTATTCACAAAGATTCACTGGCTTTACTACAGTTATGTGATCTGAAATCACATTTTCCGAACCTGGTTTTACTGGTTATTTTACACTGCACCAGGGATGAGTTTTTGCGTCCCTGGTCTGACTCGACTCCTTTACATAACAAGAGGTCCAGGCGGCAGGCAAAACGGGCTGAAGATTTTAGATTTAGTCTGAGCCTCCTTGCCAAAAAAGGAGCAGTCGATGCTTTTATAGCAGTCAGCGAATCAACAAAACAATCGTATATTAAAATGGGTAAGACACCTTCAATTTCCCCCGATTTGATAACAGTGATTGACAATGGCGTGGATGTGAAGTTTTACCTGATACCGGGCAGGGGGAAAAAAGCAAAATATCGTTTAAAATACGGGATTCCTGGAGGAATGGTAATCGGGTGCACCAACCGCTGGACCCAAACAAAAGGTAAAGATATTCTTGAATCATTACTGGATCACCTGGAACGGGAAGCCAATACCTTCCCTACGACTTTTCTCTTTCCCTTGATCATCCACGATCAGCTTTTTCAATTTATTAAAAGCATACCGAAGCGGTATCCCAGGTTATACGAGATGAATCGAATTAGAGGTTTCCTGGATGTTTCCAAACTAAAAATTTCTCCTTTTAAATGCAATCTCGCCGCAATAAAGCGTAAATACCATTCTGAAATCCAAAAGCAGGCAAAATCGATACTTAAGGTTTTTAACAGGATATCAATGGGTTTTCTTGATCATCCGATTTATACACTTTTGGATGTATATCTACGGCCATCGATTGCCGAGGCTTTCGGCCTCAGTATAGTCGAGGCCTATTTCTGCGGTATTCCTGTTCTCGGCAGCAACCGCGGCGGCTGTGGGCAACTAATACTCCCGGAACACCAGGTCTATTACACCAGTGATATAAATTTACATAGTTGTTCGGAAAATCCAGCAAATCAAGCATACCTCAAGGCGATCAACCAGGTTTCCGAGGCTTTTTTCAAACTGCTCACCATGACAGCCAGGGCTCCTTTACCGGCACGAATACTGAGGACACGAATGATAAGAGCCGGTTATAGTACCAGGAAGATGATTGGCAGATATAACCGCTTTCTAAGGAGATTTTTATGAGGTGATAATACAGGCTATGTATCATTTTAACCGGCATCCTCATATAATTTTTGCCCAGCCCCACCAGGTATCGGGTCTTGAAGTTTTGGGAAATTATATTGTGGTCATCGATATAGCATTTGCACTGCCCACACTGCCTGGGGAATATCCTTTGTGCCATCCGCAGGCTCGACAATATTATGAGAAAGAGCTGGAAAAAACCACTTTTTCTTTTATCCATAAA
>CP070627.1:309424-326659 GCA_020355945.1 Candidatus Aminicenantota bacterium
CTTTTGGGATTCCGCACCGGCTGCGCTGCAGCAGCTTGTCCCCTTCTTCGCTGAGGTCGGGAATTATAAGAAAAAAAGTAAATTGAGATTGGTATTTTTAAGTGGAGACTGGATCCCCGTGACGCTCCCGGATATCTTAAAAGAAACATTTGCCGGTGTGAAGGTGATTAGCCTGGGCGGAGCAACAGAAGCAACCATTTGGTCCAATTATTATCCCATCCAACCAGTGGACCCCACCTGGAATAGCATCCCCTATGGAAAACCCATCCAAAATGCAAAATATTACATTCTTGATAGGGATTTAAACATATGTCTCCTGGGGGTGGCAGGTGACCTGTATATCGGGGGAGAATGTCTCGCCTTAGCCTATATCAATGATGTCCTGTTAACCGCCAGCAAGTTTATAGATAATCCATTTATTCCTGGAGAAAAGATATATAAAACAGGAGATATTGCTCGATGGTTTGAGGACGGCAATATGGAATTCCTGGGCAGAAAAGATCATCAAGTCAAGATAAGAGGCTTCAGGATAGAATTAGGGGAGATAGAGAGTCAATTGGTAAAATATAAGGAGATAGAAGAGGGCATTGTCATCGTCAAGGAGAATAATGGAAATAAATACCTTTGTGCCTATTATGTATCAAACTGCGAAATAGACCGGGAAGAGCTGAGAAAGTATTTGTTAAGGGAATTGCCGGAATATATGCTGCCTTCATATTTTGTACCGTTGGCAGAAATACCCCTGAGCCCCAATGGAAAAGTGAACCGCAAGGCCCTGCCGGAGCCTGAAATCATACCCGAAGATGAGTATATCGCTCCAAGAAATGAGATGGAAGAAACCCTGGTGAAAATCTGGGCCAAAGTATTGGGCATAGAGGAAACAATCACAGGCATAGATGCCAATTTTTTCGAATTGGGGGGACATTCGTTGAACTCCACCACGGTGTTATCAAAAATTCACAAAGAATTAAATGTTAAAGTACCCTTAAAAGAGTTTTTTAGAGGCCCAACCATCAGGGAATTATCCGGGTATATAAAAAAGCAAACACAAGAGAAATATGCTTCAATAGAAAATGCAGAAAAAAAAGACTACTATATTTTATCTTCTGCCCAGAGGAGATTGTTTGTCTTACAACAACTGGAACCCGCAAATGTCGGATATAACATACCTCAAGTGAATATTATTGAAGGAAACCTGGAAGTTGAAACGGTTGATGTGGCCTTCCGGGAAATGATCGATCGACACGAGGTGCTTCGGACAGCCATTGAAACAATCGATGGAGAACCTGTCCAGAGGATATATGAAACGGTTGATTTTAAAATTATATATCAAGAAACCGATGAAGAAAAGGCAAAAGAAATATTTAACACCTTTGTAAGACCCTTTGATCTAAGTAACGCTCCCTTCCTCAGGGTGGAATTAATAAAAATAGGTGCAGCCAGGCATGTGTTACTGTTTGATATGCATCATATCATATCCGATGGGATTTCCAATCAACTATTTTTAAACCAATTATTCTCTTTATATGCAGGCCGTTTATTGTCTTCTTTACCCATCCAGTATAAAGATTATGCCCAATGGCAGAACAGCAAGAAGCAAAGAGAAAAAATAGCGCAGCAGCAAGATTATTGGGTGAACGAGTTTGCAGGGGAGATACCGGTTTTAAATCTGCCCACCGACTATCCAAGACCTTCCATACAGAGTTTTGAGGGCAGTTCCATCGATTTTACACTAAAACCAGGGGATAAAGCGACTTTAATAAGAATTGCCAAAGCGGAGGGGGGGACCTTATTTATGGTATTGCTGGCCATCTACAATATCTTACTGGCAAAACTGACCGGTGAAGGAGATATTGTCGTCGGAACACCTATTGCAGGACGAAAACACCCGGACCTGGAAAATTTAATCGGCATGTTCGTCAATACCCTGGTATTAAGAAATTACCCCATAGGAACCAAAACCTTTAAAACCTTTTTAAAAGAACTAAAAAATAGGACATTGATGTCCTTCGAAAACCAGGATTATCAATTTGAAGAATTGGTGGAGCAGGTGGCTGTAAACCGGGATATGAGCCGGAATCCGTTGTTTGATGTGATGTTTACCTTACAAAATATAAAAATCCAAATGGATCAAGACCTGGATATAGAAAGTGACTTAAAGGTCCTGCCCTATGAAAACAACAATACCACCTCAAAATTTGATTTAACCTTAACCGCGATGGAAGGAAACAATGAATTATTCTTTACCATTGAATATTGTACGAAATTATTTAAGAAAGAAACCATTCAGCGCTTTATCCGATATTTTAAAAGCATAACGAGAACTGTTATACAGGACCCCAATCAATTGTTGTCGGAGATAGACATACTCTCGTCGGAGGAAAAAAATCGGCTGTTGGTTGAATTTAATGATACGGAAGCAGAATATCCAAAAGAAAAGACCATCCGGGGATTATTTGCGGAGCAGGTAGAGAGAAGTCCCGACAGCACAGCCGTCATCGGCGCAGAACACGGGGTAAGAGGCAGGGAAGTTACCTTAACCTATAGGGAATTAAATGAAAAGTCCGGTCTACTGGCACAACTGCTGCAAAAAAAAGGTGTAAAAGCCGACACCATTGTGGGGCTTATGATAAATCGTTCCCTTGAGATGATTATCGGTCTTATGGCCACACTGGAATCCGGCGGTGCTTATTTGCCAATTGATCCCGATTACCCGGGGGAACGAATCCGCTACATGTTGGCTGACAGCAGTGCCAAAATCTTGCTGGCTGCGCCGGGGACCCATGGTAAGGTTAAAGCTGAGGTCCAGGAGGGATTGATAGAAATAATAGATATTTCCAACCCTTCAGTCTTCTCAACCTTAACCTCAACCTCAAATTGTCGGGTTAGCTCCAGGAACCTGGTTTACGTCATCTACACCTCCGGTACCACGGGAAAACCCAAGGGAATTATGATCCAGCATCAATCACTGGTTAACCGGCTGCATTGGATGCAAAGGAAATATCCCCTGCATAAAGGAGATACCATATTGCAAAAGACTTCCTTTACTTTTGATGTATCCCTGTGGGAGTTGTTTTGGTGGGCAATAGCAGGGGCAAAAGTGTGTTTGCTTACTCCCGGCGGAGAAAAAGACCCCGAAATAATCGTCGATACAATTGAACGAAATAATATTACTATTATGCATTTTGTCCCTTCAATGTTAAAGGCTTTCCTGGAATACGTAACCACCACTTTTCGTGCGGCAAACCTGTCATGTTTGAGACAGGTGTTTGCCAGTGGAGAAACTCTAACCTTGAGCCAGGTGGAAATCTTCGACCAACAGTTGAACAAGCCCAATGGCACCAGGTTAGCCAACTTGTATGGCCCCACCGAAGCCACCGTTGACGTATCATATTTTAATTGTCCGCTTGGTGAGGGAGACAATATTGAGAAGATCCCCATAGGTAAGCCCATTGACAACATTAAATTATATATTGTCGATAAATATTTGCATCTACAGCCTGTAGGCGCACCAGGGGAATTATGCATTTCAGGGGCAGGACTGGCCAGGGGCTATTTAAACAACCCGGGATTAACCGCAGAAAAATTTGACCGGGATTTATGGAATTACCAGGATTACCAGGATAAAAACAAAAAGATACCAGGCAAAAATTACACTCACCACTCCACAACTCCACCACTCACCACTTACAAAACCGGGGACCTGGCCAGGTGGCTCCCGGATGGGAACATCGAATTTTTAGGAAGAATCGATCATCAAGTAAAAATAAGAGGCTTCAGAATTGAGCTCAAAGAGATAGAAAATCAACTGCTGAAACATGAAAAAATTGAAGGAGCAGTGGTATTATTAAAAGAAAAAAATCAAGATAATTACCTTTGTGCCTATATCCTATCAAAAGAAGATTTAAAAATCCCCGATTTGAGAGAGCACCTGGCCATTAGTTTACCGGATTATATGATCCCTTCCCAATTTATTAAAATTGATAAAATACCCGTAACTCCCAATGGTAAACTAGACAGAAAATCGTTACTTTCCTATGATACAAGACTGGGTACAGGTGAAGAATATACCCCCCCAAAAAGTAAAACCGAAAAAAGAATAGCAGAGATATGGAAAGAGGTACTAAACCTGGATAAAGTCAGTATTCACGATAATATCTTCGACCTTGGCGGAGATTCTTTTAAAATTATTAAAATAAACAGTAGAATAAAGGACATATTAAAAGAAGATATTCCCGTATTAATGCTGTTTCGATATTCAACGATTCGTTCCTTATCCGATTATTTTACCCGGTATAAGGTTGAAACGATAAAAATGAAAACAACGAAAGTTGAGAAACTGGACCAGGTGGAAGAAACAATGAAAGATACAATTCAATTGTTCGATGAAGTAGAGCGTTTTTAAGAATGACCATAGAAGATAAACCAAAACGTACAGGTTTTGAAATTGCCGTCATTGGTATGGCCGGGAGATTCCCCGGGGCCAAAAACCTTAATGAATTCTGGAATAATCTGGAAATTGGAGTCGAACCTATTTCCTTTTTCTCTGATGAAGAAATCAAAAAAAATAACAATAGTCCCCAGCCAGTAAACAATCCCAATTACGTAAGGTCCAATGGAAGTATGCTGGAGAACAAAGAATACTTTGATGCTTCGTTTTTTGGTTACACTCCCAGGGAAGCTGAAATAATGGACCCCCAACTCAGGATATTTCATGAATGCTGCTGGCATGCACTGGAAGATGCCGGGTATAATCCCGGGTCCTATGAAGGGTTCATCGGGATTTATGCCGGGGCCACATCAAATTTCGATTGGAATGTCCGCTGCCAATTGACGGGAAAAAGTAGTAACCTGGGACAATTTGCCGCATCTCAATTGACCGACAAAGATTATCTGGTTACCCGAATCGCCTATAATTTCGATTTAAAAGGACCGGCAGTGGTGGTACAAACCGCATGTTCAACATCTCTTGCGGCCATCCACACGGCATGTCGATCCCTATTAACCGCAGAGTGTGACATTGCACTTGCAGGTGGGGTGACAATATTATCCCAAAATAGTATCGGGTATATTTACCAGGAAGGAATGATTAATTCCCCGGATGGTCATTGTCGGGCCTTTGATGCCAGGGCCAAAGGCACTGTTGGCGGGGAAGGAGCCGGGGTCGTAGTCCTGAAACGCTTAAAGCAGGCCCTGGCTGCCGGAGATAATATCCATGCCCTTATATTAGGCTCTGCCAGCAATAATGACGGAAGACAAAAACCCGGGTTTACTGCTCCAGGTATTGATGCCCAGGCAGATGTAATCACCCGGGTATTACATATCACCCGGGTGAAACCGGAAAGCATTACTTATATTGAAACCCATGGAACAGCAACCCCCCTTGGCGATCCAATCGAAATCGAAGCCTTAAAACAGGCCTTTGACACGGATAAGAAGAATTTCTGTGCCATCGGATCCGTTAAATCAAATATCGGGCACCTGGATAATGCCGCCGGAGTTGCCGCTTTTATAAAAACAGTACTGGCCTTAAAAAATCGCAGCATACCGCCAAGTCTCCATTTTGAATCACCCAACCCTCAAATTGATTTTGACAACAGCCCCTTTTATGTGAATACAACGTGCCGGGAATGGAAAAATGATAACCATCCCTTAAGGGCCGGTGTCAGTTCTTTTGGTATTGGCGGTACAAATTTCCACGTTGTGCTGGAAGAAGCACCAGAGGGGACAGGGGGGCTTGCCCCCTTGTCAGATATGCAGCCCTTAAATCGGCAGCACCAATTGATCATTCTTTCTGCCAAAACCAACACTGCCCTGAAAAAAATTGCCCATAACCTGGTAGGACATTTAGAGAAAAATCCCGCTCTAAACCTGGCCGATGCCGCATATACCTTACAGGTAGGAAGAAAGAGCTTTAACCACAGGAAAATGCTGGTATGTGCCAATAGAGATGAAGCAATATCTAAATTAACAAATATTTCCAAAGGTGGGGAAATAACAAAAATTCCGGAAGAGGAGAAACCGGTGGTATTTATGTTCCCCGGTCAGGGGGCCCAGTATGTCGATATGGGACGGGGGTTGTACCAGGTGGAACCGCTATTTCGCCAGGAAATGCACCGCTGTTTTGAAATATTAAGACCGATAATGCAATACGATATAAAAGAAATTCTTTATCCTTCTCTCTCTGCGCCCTCAGCGACCTCTGCGGTGAACAAAAAATCACCTGACATCAACCAAACCGAAATAGCCCAGCCCATCATCTTTATAATCGAATATGCCCTGGCTCAATTGTTGATGAAATGGGGAATAGCCCCTATTGCGATGATCGGGCATAGTATCGGGGAATATACGGCTGCATGTTTATCCGGGGTTTTTTCACTGGAGGATGCTTTAAAACTGGTTTATGTAAGAGGCAAATTAATGGAAAAAATGCCAGCAGGAGACATGTTAAGTGTGGAACTCCCCGAAAAAGAATTAACCCCTTTATTGAATCCCAACATATCCTTAGCAGCAGTAAACAGCCCATCCCACTGTGTTGTTTCCGGTACCCATGAAAACATAGAAAAATTCTCCGGGCTATTAAAAGAAAAAGGTCATAAATACAGGCTGCTTCATACCTCGCATGCGTTCCACTCTGATATGATGGAACCGATTTTAAAAGAATTTGAAGAACACGTCAAACAAATGAAATTACAACCACCTGTAATCCCATATATTTCCAATTTAACAGGAGAGGCGATTACCGCTTCGGAAGCAATGAGCCCGGGATACTGGTGCAAACATTTGCGAAGAACCGTTCAATTTGGCAAAGGAATACAGGTATTACTGGAAGAAAATAATAATGCTATTTTTATCGAGGTGGGGCCAGGAAATGTTTTAAGCTCATTTATGCGAAAATTTGAAGATCAACAAAGGCATTCAACGCTAAATGTGATAAGGCATCCCCGTGAGAACGCCGCAGATGATTATTACCTGTTAAATAAATTGGGGCAACTATGGTTAAATGGTGTAAATATAAATTGGGAAAAATTTTATACAGGAGAAAAAAGACAGCGAATATCACTGCCCACTTATCCTTTTGAAGGGCTTCCCTATTGGATTGAGGGTGATCCGTCCTTGATGGCCGGTGATATGCTGACTGCACGTTCTGCAGATAAAAAAACCGACATGGCGGACTGGTTCTATATCCCTTCCTGGAAACGCTCAATGATACCGATGGCTATCGATCAATTGAATGAAGGGTTCTCAAAAAGGTCTTGTTGGCTGGTGTTTTCGGATGAAATCGGCCTGGCCTCACATTTGGTGAAGCGCTTAAAGCAGCAGGAGCAAGAAACGATTATTGTCAAACCCGGTAATATATTTTCGAAGTTAAGTGACCGGGAATACGCTGTAAATCCCGGTCAAAACCATCATTATAACACCATATTAAACGAACTTCGTAAAATAGGAAAAATCCCGGAACGAATCATTCATTTATGGAGTGTTACCGCATGCGATATTAATATTAAGGACCCGGGACAGAGATATGATAAAATACAGGCGTTGGGGTTTTACAGTTTGATGTATTTGGTGCAGGCAATCGGCAAACAAAATTATAAACACCATGTACAAATAGCTGTGATTACCAACGGCATGCATTGGGTAACCGGGGATGAAGCCTTATGCCCTGAACAGGCAACCATTCTTGGAGCTGTAAAAGTGATTCCCCTGGAATATTCTCATATACGCTGCTGCAGCATCGATATTAACCTGCGGCCAACAGAGAACCGGCGGCACACGGCACTGGTGGACCAATTGTTGTTGGAATTATTAAACCAATTCACTGAACCCATCCTGGCCTATCGTAATAATACGCGTTGGATACAGGTGGTTGAGCCTGTGCCCCTGGAAAATCGCGGCCATATCCCATCCCGCTTAAAAAAAGGCGGAATTTACCTGGTCACGGGAGGGCTGGGGGGTATCGGGTACAGCATTGCACATCATCTGGCAAAGAGTGTTCAAGCCAAACTGGTTTTAACCGGGCGTTCGGAGTTTCCTTCCAGGCAGCAATGGGACCATTGGCTCACCACCCATGGAGAAAATGATAAGGTGAGCCGCAATATACAAAAAATACAAGAACTTGAGCATTTGGGGGCCCAGGTGTTGGTTTGCAGTGCCGATGTGGCTGACAGCCAACAAATGCACCAGGTAATCACTCTTGCAGAAAAACAATTGGGCCCGGTAAATGGGGTTTTTCACTCAGCCGGGCTGCCGGATGGCGGGGTTATTCCTTTGAGAACAAAGGAAACAACAGAAAAGATATTGGCTCCCAAAGTGAAGGGTACCTTGATATTAAATGACCTCCTGGAACATACAAAATTGGATTTCTTTGTTAATTGTTCCTCGTTGAATTCAATCACGGGCGTATTGGGCCAATTGGGTTATTGTGCAGCCAATAGTTTTCAAGATGCGTTTTCCTATTATAAAACCTATAAAGAGGGTATCTTTACCGTGTCTATAAACTGGGATACCTGGGCAGAAGTCGGTATGGGGGTAGAAGCGGTGAACCAGTTGCTCAAAGATGAAGTCATAAAAAAGCCCGAAGGCCAATTTCTTTTAAAACATGCGATATTACCCTCAGAGGGGATCAAGGTTTTTAATCGCATCATGGAATACGCATTTCCCCAGGTGATTGTATCCACAAGAGATATCACCATCCTCCGGGAATCCCTTGATGTCCTGCCCGGGACCCCGGGACCCGATGAAGAATTGCAAATGAAACCATCTCCCGGTCAGCTTTATCCTCGACCGGAGTTGAGTACGGAATATGCTTCCCCAAATACCCAATTTGAACAACAATATGCCAACATCCTGCAGCAATATCTTGGATTTGAAAAAATTGGAATACACGATAATCTTTTTGAGTTTGGGGTGGGGTCTCTTGAGATGATTCACATTAATGAGAAAATAAAAAAGGTACTAAAAAAAGATATTCCCCTTGCCGTCATGTTTGAGTTTCCCACCATTCATTCTATGGAAAAATACCTGTCCAATGAGGAAGTGGGAGAAACTTTTGTAGAGGAATCCAACCCGGCTGAGGAAGAACAGTTGATGTACGATACAATAAATACATTATCGGAAGAGGATTAATTACCTTCTTATGGGAAATTATAAATCACAAAAATTTCGATTTTTATAAAGGAGAAAACTTCATGGAAAATACAACACAAACAGGATTGGAAATTGCTGTTATCGGTATGACCGGCCGATTTCCAGGAGCAAAAAACCTTGATGAATACTGGAATACTCTAATAAATGGTGTGGAATCCATTAGTTTTTTTTCAGAGGAAGAACTGGAAAAAGCTGGTATAACACCTGATATCACGAACGATCCCGATTATGTCAAAGCCCATGGTGAGTTGGAAAATAAAGACTATTTTGACAGCAATTTTTTTGGTTATACTCCCAAAGAAGCAGAACTAATGGATCCGCAAATCAGGATTTTCCATGAATGCGCCTGGGAAGCATTGGAAGAAGCGGGTTATGATGCCACATCTTACAAAGGTTCAATCGCGATATATGGCGGAGGTTCCGATAATTTCTCCTGGCGGGCCCTGGAAATGATGAAAGGATTGGGGGACGAAATGGGATTTTTTGGCAGGAGTCTCTTAAATAATGGTTTCCTTTTAAGTACAAGGGTATCCCATAAACTGGATTTGAAAGGCCCCAGCGTGACTTTTTTCGCGGCTTGTTCCACATCATTGGTGGCCATTCATCTGGCGTGCCGGGCATTATTGATGGGAGAGTGCCGTATAGCCTTATCCGGGGGGGTATCCGTCACCAATCATGTCAAGATGGGGTATTTATATGAAGAGGGGATGATTTTATCACCCGATGGTCATTGCAGGACCTTTGATGCCAAAGCCAAAGGTTCCGTATATGGAGAAGGGGTGGGCATTGTTGTGCTGAAACGGCTTAAACAGGCACTGGAGGACGGAGATACCATTCATGCGGTAATAAAAAGTTCAGCCGTTAATAATGACGGCACCAATAAAGCCAGTTTTACCGCTCCCAGCATCTCCGCTATCTCGGTCATTATCAAAAAGGCAATGAAAGTGGCTCATGTTAAGCCTGAAGATATTAGTTACGTCGAAACCCACGGCACAGCAACCTCTATTGGAGATACCCTGGAAATGAAAGCATTAATCCAGGCATTTAAGACCAATAAAAACGGTTACTGCAGGATAGGCTCGGTTAAAACCAATATCGGTCACCTGGATACGGCTGCCGGGGTGGCTGCTTTTATTAAAACAATACTGGCCATAAAACATAAATTAATCCCTCCCAGTTTGCATTTTGAAAACCCGAACCCGGATATCGATTTTGAAAATAGTCCATTCAAAGTGAATACGGAATTAAGCTCCTGGACCAATGACAAGGGCACGGGTTCTTTAATCGCAGGAGTAAACGGTTTTGGTATCGGGGGCAATAATGCCTTTATTGTTGTTGAAGAGCCCCCGGAAATCAAAAGTTCCCCGGAAAACAAAAGCAGGGATTGGAAGTTACTCTTGCTTTCAGCACGAACAGAATCCGCCCTTAATCAAACCACGGAAAACCTGGAACAATATCTCCTTAAAAACCCCCAGGTAAATTTTGCAGATGCAGCCTATACATTACAGGTGGGAAAAAAAGCATTTAATTATCGACGCACGTTGGTATGCCGGGATGTTAACGATGCCGTTGAAATCCTGGCCAACCCGGATTCCAGGAAAATTAAAACCGTTGTCTCTAAAATTGAAAATCGAGAAATCATATTTATGTTTTCCGGACTGGGTTCTCAATATGTAAATATGGGATTAGAACTTTACCAAAAAGAGAAGGTATTTCGCCAGGAGTTGGATCATTGTTTTGATATTTTAACTTCCCTGCTGGGGGTCCCGATAAAAGATATTCTCTACCCTGATCAGGAGGACCCAAAAGCAGTGGAACAGGGAGACCGTATCAAGCAGCCGGAAATTTCTCAACCGGTGATTTTTATCTTTGAATATGCCCTGGCCAAATTGTTATTACAATGGGGAATCAAACCGCAAGCCATGATTGGTTATAGTTTTGGTGAATATGTGGCCGCTTGTTTAGCCGGGGTTCTTTCCCTTGAAGACGCATTAGAACTCATTGTATACCGGGGACAGCTCATTAAAGAAATTCCTGGCGGGCTCATGTTAAGTGTGCCTCTTCCTAAAGAAGAAGTCATGCCATTACTTCCCGATGAACTGGCCATTGGCATCGATAATGGTCCCTCTTGTGTGGTATCCGGGCCTAAACAAGAAATCGAAGCATTTGAAAAAATGATGAAAGAAAAGAAATGCCTGTGCATGCATTTGCCCGTCTCTCATGCTATTCATTCAAAAATGATGAACCCTATTTTAGACGCATTTAAAGAAAAAGTCCGACAGGTATCTTTAAATCAACCCCAAATTCCCTACATATCTAATGTCACCGGCAATTGGATTACCGGTGAGGAGGTAACCGATCCGGGATATTGGGCAAAACATCTGGCAGGCACCGTACAATTTGCCGACGGTGTAAAGGAATTGGCTAAAAAACCCAATGCCATCTTTGTTGAAATTGGACCGGGACGTGATTTAAGCGCATTGGTACAACGATATATCGATAATAATTCTGATCAACGTATCCTGAATTTAATCAGGCATCCTGAAAAAGATATATCGGATGTGTATTTTCTTTTCAGTAAAATCGGGCAATTATGGCTTTATGGTAAGAATATTGATTGGTCTGCATTTTATTCGCAAGAACAGAGACATCGTATCCCTCTTCCCACCTATCCCTTTGAACGTCAACGCTTCCATGTGGAAGGAGATCCCATGCAGATAGCGATAAAGATGTTCTCCGAAGGGTCTCCCACTGCACCAAAATTGGATGTCTCAGACTGGTTCTATGTCCCATCGTGGAAACGAATCCCCGCCATTTCTCAAAGGGAAAGCGAAAATTCGGATCAAACCATGCCAGCCGATTGGTTGGTATTTATGAATGAAGATAATTGGGGTAAGACTCTGGTAAAACAATTGGAAAACAAGCACCAGGATGTGACTATTATTCGAGCTGCCCAAATGTTTCGTAAAATAAATAATCGTGAATATACCATCAATCCCGCGGATGATAACCAGTATGAAAAACTATTTAGCAATATCAGGGAGGAAAAAGGAGTTATCCCGGGAAAAATGATTCATTTATGGAATGTTACCACAAAAGAAAGTAATGATTTAAACTTAGAGTCAATTGACTGGTGGTTGGATTTGGGATACTACTGTTTATTGAACATTGCCCGGGCAATAGGCAAACTGAATATCGAAGATGAGATTGACATTACAGTGGTAACCAACAACATGCAAGAAGTGGTTGGCGGAGATCAACAATATCCTGGCAAGACAACATTGCTGGGCCCGGTGAAAGGTATTCCCAAAGAATACGGAAATATATCTTTACGCAGCATCGATATCCTTCTTCCCCAACCGGGCAGTGAAGAGGAAGAAACATTACCAGAACGTCTAATCAAAGAATTTTTTAGCAAAGACCATGAACCGGTGATGGCATTTCGCAATCATTTTCGCTGGATACAAACCTATGAACCCGTACGGCTGGAAAAGTCGGAAAGTGAGACATGGCGTTTAAAAGATGGAGGGGTTTACCTGGTCACCGGGGGGCTGGGAGGTATCGGTCATGTATTGGCCCAACAAATAGTAAGGAGTGTTAAAAATCCAAAACTCATATTGACGGGCCGGACAAAACTCCCCGAACCCCAGGAATGGGACCAATGGTTAGAGGACCACGACGAAGAAGATAGTATCAGTGCAAAAATAACCAAAGTAAGGGGGCTTGAAGAAATGGGCGCCGAGGTTTTCGTCGGCAGTGCGGAAAATTCCAATCCAGAACAAATGCAGCAGGTTATTTCCCGGGCAGAAGAACAGTTTGGGCCGATTAATGGGGTGGTACACTCGGCCGGACTCCCGGATGGCGCCATGATCCAGATCAGGACCCGGGAGCAGTCTGAGATATTGTTTTCTGCCAAGCTAAAGGGCACATTGATTTTGGATATGCTTTTAAAGCATGTTAAACTTGATTTTTTCGTCCTTTGTTCTTCAATCGATTCAATAATGTCCAATGCGGGTCATGTGGGTTATTGTTCAGCCAATTCCTTTCTTAATGCCTTTGCCACTTACAAGTTTAATAAAGATAAGGTATTTACCGCTGCCATTAACTGGCCCCGCTGGCAGAGCCTGGGCATGGCAGTTATCCAGGAGAACCTGCATAAGGAGTTGAAAGGTTATGATTTATCAGGAGGCTTGAAGATTGAAGATGGTATAGATGCCTTTAGTCGTATCCTGGGCGAAAATCTACCCCAGGTGGCGGTAGCCAGTCATGATCTGGGCCGCGCCTATGAACGCGATAAAACCGTGGGAACCGAAGCCTTTATGGCAGAATTCGATACCGCTGATGCACCTGATGATACCGATAAAAATCTATTCCAACGCCCGGAGTTAACTTCCGAGTATGTCCCTCCCCAAAATGAAATCGAACAAACCTTAAGCAAAATATGGCAGCGATTATTTGGAATTGAAAAGATCGGTATCCAGGATGACTTCTTCGAATTGGGAGGCGATTCCTTAAAAGTTGTCATTACCATATCTAAAATTCACAAAGAATTGGATGTAGAGATGCCCGTATCGGAATTTTTTAACACACCCAACATCCAGGACCTGGCTAAATATATTACCAGTGATATTAGTGAGGATAAAGAGAGTACGTATTTATCAATAGAGCCGGGAGAGAAAAAAGAATACTATCCCCTGGCATCAGCTCAAAAAAGATTCTATATCATCCAACAATTGGATGTGGATAGTATCGTTTTCAATAACCCAAGAGTTGTGGTATTACAAGGAGAATTGCTGAAAGATAAACTGGAAGCGGCAATTAAGCAATTGATTCAATCTCATGAAATACTAAGAACTTCTTTTGAAATTTTTGACGGGGAGCCTGTCCAGAGGGTCAATGAAACGGTTGATTTTGCTATTGAGTATCATGAGCTTTCAGAAGAGGAATGCAAAGCAATGATGCCGACATTTGTAAAACCCTTTAACCTGGAAAAGGTCCCGTTATTCAGGATATGTCTTGTTAAAGTCGAGGGGGGACAGCAAATCTTGATGTTTGACATGCACCATATAATCACCGACCTGTATTCGCGGACGATATTTATTCGAGAATGCCTGCAGATATATAATGGACAGGAACTGCCCCAATTACAATTGCAATATAGAGATTTTACCCACTGGCAGCACGCGATGTTAACATCCGGCCAGTTCAAAAAACAGGCGGAATACTGGCTGGAAAAATTTTCCGGGGAACTACCCGTCCTAAAAATGCCCACTGATTTCCCCAGGCCGGCAGTGCAAAGTTTTGAGGGAAGTGTCAGGCGATTTGTCCTGGAAGATGAGTTAACTCAGAAACTGGATGTTCTTCAGAAAGAAACCGGAACAACCTTGTTCATGATGATGCTGGCCTTGTATAATATATTATTAAGTAAATACAGCGAACAATCAGATATAATCATCGGAACACCAGTAGCCGGCAGAAACCATTCAGACCTGGAAAATATGATGGGCCTGTTAATCGAAACAATTGTCATAAGAAATTACCCGGAACCTGATAAAACCTTCAAGGAATTCCTGGAGGAAGTTAAAAACAATTCCTTAAAGGCCTTTGACAACCAGTCATATCCCTTTGGGGAGTTGTTGAAACATTTGAAACCCCAAAACGATCAGAGTCGGAATCCCCTGTTTGATGCCATGTTAATGGTTCAAAATGTGGAACAATTACCCGAAGAAGCCAAAAAAGAAGAATTAAGCATTGCTCCCTACCATGATGAACCTCACGATATGTCAAAAGTTGATATCACATTTGAGGTAGAACCCATAGACGGAGGGAATATACTGGTTTTTAAAGTGGAATATTGTACCAGGCTATTCAAACAAGAAACCATTGAAAGTTTAATGAATTCATTCAAAGAGATTATCACATACGTGTCGGATGATAAAGATATAAAATTGCAGGATATTGAAATCTCCCATGATTTAGGGATCGCCATCTCAGACATTTATGATGAGGAAGAAAGTGAATCCGAATTTTAAAATTTTGACAGCCTTCAATCCGGATAAATTGCTGAGGTGAAGTGTGAATTTTGATATTGCAGGGGCAGAACTTTAATTTCAGGATTGGTTCAGCATAAAATGAGTCTTGATAAAAAATCCGCCAAAATGAATGAAAAAAATGTCCAGGATATTCTTGCATTAACCCCGATGCAGGAAGGGATGCTCTATCACTATCTGAAAAATCCTCAATGCGACCTCTATTTTGAGCAATTATCCCTGGGCATATCAGGTGAAATAGATTTAGAAATGTTTGAAAAGGCGTGGAATTATGTGATAGATACAAATGAAATGCTGCGAACCTTATTCCGCTGGGAAAAAATGAAACATCCCATCCAGGTCGTCTTAAAGAAACACCACATTACACCCCTATACCACGATTTTTCCAATATGCACCGCAGTGAAAAAGAAAAATTAAGCCAGGAAGTAAAAATAAACGACAGGAAAAAGAAATTTGATCTCCGGGAAGTCCCCTGGCGCATTACCCTGTGCAAAATGGAAAAATCCCAATATGCGATGATAATTAGCAACCATCATATATTATATGACGGCTGGAGTAATGGAATTATTTTGCAGGAATTTTTTAATGCCTATAATGATTTATCAAAAAGAAAAAAATTAATCAAACCCGTTAAAACCAAATTTAAAGAGTTTATCAAGTGGGGGCAAACCCGGGACAATAAAAAAGAGGAAAAATTCTGGAGAGACTACTTAAAGGGATTTGACACACCAACAGAACTTTCAATAAAGCGAAGAAGAAAAACCAGGGATATAATAAATACAGGAAAGCAGCGAATCATTGTTGATAAGAATAGAAAAGAAGAACTGGGTTTTTTTATTAAAGAACATAAAATCACATTGGCCTCATTATTATATACTGCCTGGGGACTCTTATTACAGAAATATAACAATACAAAGGATGTCATTTTTGGAACAACGGTGTCAGGTAGGTCTGTGAAAATAAACGGAATAGAAGACATGGTCGGCTTATTCATCAATACCCTGCCATTTCGAATGCAAACCGATTTCAATGAAAAAATATTAGACCACTTGCACAGGGTAAATGATTCACTGCAAATAAGAGAGGAATATGAACATTCCTCCCAGGTGAAAATAAAGGAATATAGTGAGTTAGACAATAATGAAGCATTTTTTGATACTATCCTGGTAATAGAGAATTATCCGTTAGAGCGCCTTTTGCTCCAGGAAAACAAAAACAGTCAATTATCTGTAAATTCATTTTCAATGGTTGAAATAACCAACTATGACTTAACCGTCGGTATTGTAATATCTGAAACCTTTGAAATAGATTTTACTTATAACCGGGCGTTTTTTGATGAAGAGACAATAGAAAGATTATTCAACCATTTCATTTTTCTAATAGGGGAAATAATAGATAATCCGGGAAGGAAGTCATCAGGAATTGGGATTATATCAGAAGAAGAGAAAAAACAGGTGTTATATGAGTTTAACGACACAGGAGCCGAATATCCGGGAGATAAGACAATTCATCAATTGCTCGAGGAGCAGGTAGATCGAACACCGGATCATGTTGCCCTTATAGGAGAAATCCCAAATTCCAAATCCCAAATTCCAAACAAAGAGGCGCCCTTCGGGCAAATAAACGCCTGCGGCGAGATCCAGCTTACTTACAAAGAATTTAATGATAAATCCAATCGATTGGCATGCCTGTTAATAGAAAAAGGTGTTCAACCCGACACCATTGTGGGCATCATGATGGAACGTTCCATTGAAATGCCAGTCAGCATATTCGCAATTCTTAAAGCCGGCGGCGCCTATCTGCCCATTGACCCCAATTACCCAGAAGAGCGGGTAAACTATATGCTGGCAGATTCAAAAGTAAAATTTTTAATAAAAAAAAGTAATATTTTTGGGGGGTCATCCTGCGAACAAGAATTATTTGTTTTGGACTTTGAACATTTGGAGTGGGAATTTGTTTCAAATTTCGAATTTCGAACTTCGAATTTAAATTCTTCAAATCTCTGCTACATCATCTACACCTCCGGGTCCACGG
>CP070627.1:326759-343908 GCA_020355945.1 Candidatus Aminicenantota bacterium
AACCAACTCCCGGGAACATAAAAATGATTGCCGGTAAATTGGCATTGACCGGATTGCTGTAAGTATAATTTGTTATTTGGTTCATTTTAAATTCTTCCTCTTCTTATTTCCAGGCTTTGTTTCAACCGGTTTTGCCCTTTTTTTAATTGACTCGAACGTTCTTTCTGTTTATGGGAAGGATGGTGTGTTGTTTCTTCTTGAAGCAAATGAGCTGCCAAAGAGTTAATGGTGGGGTACGTAAATAGCGTTACTGTCGGTGTATCTTTTTGAAGTTTTTCTTTCAATTTGCTCCCCACTATGACAATATCAAGAGAACTTCCACCAAGGTCAAAGAAATTGTCCCGGGTTCCCACCCTATCCATTTTAAGTACCTCTTGCCAGATAGCTGCAATTAGCTTTTCCATATTGGTTTTGGGGGGCACATAAGTTATATTTCCTGTTGAAGGGGTCCGCCTGGGTTCCGGGAGCGCTTTTTTATCTACTTTTCCATTTGAAGTCAACGGAATTCTATCCAATGGTAAAAAATAGTTGGGAATCATATAAGGCGGCAGTTGTTTCGACAAATAATCCCTCAATTCAGCCACCAAACTTCTATTGTTTTCTCCTGCCTGGCGGGGAACAAAATAAGTACACAGGTATTTATCACTGGTTTCACTGGGTTTATTTTGCCGAACCCCAATTCCCTTTAAGAAATTTTCATACCCGGTTTCGGTCACCTTAACATTCAAGTCTTCTTGTAGGTTTTCCAGGGTTAGATGGCCCAGCCGTTTTTCCCAACTGGAAGCACCGCCATAATAATGATACCCTTTTCCCATTTGATGACTGTAGTCCCCCATCTGTTTGATAGGACAATTGGTGGAATAAACGGAAAAAGTTTTCCGGCCCTTCCAGTAAGGGTCCCTATTATCGAGATATGTGATCATTTCCTGGTTTGTAATGTCAAAATAGCGGAAGAAATCTACAAATTTGACTTTATCGTGCACAGCGCCATTTTTAATCAAATCGATATCGATATAGGCATAAATACTTTTATCCATTTCAGGGGCACCCTTTTGAAGATTTAAAATTTCGTTTTCGATATCTTTTTCATTGGTAATGCCTTGCTGCAAAAACATAAACATCCGGTTTTCAATGATTTGACCTCGTGATAATGTCGCTCCTACCACCACAGGAATATCGTGTTTGTACGCATACTCACCGGCAAGGGAAGCAGAGGTATGAAAACAGCCCCGGCACACAGTGGCAGCTACTTTGATACTTTCGGCAAGAATCTTATCCGAATTTTTGTGTGTCAACACCACATGGTCTACTCCCACGGATGAGGTTATACTCTTTATATTCTCCAACTGGGTCTTGGAAAAATACCCATTATCGTAGGTTAAAGCCAGCACATTAAACCCCATGTCTACCAGTTGGTACATGGCATACCCGGCCCCCCTTCCGCCTGCATAGAGGAGCAGACAATCGTACTTACTTTTTTGGCTTTTATTGGCCTCATGAATGAACTGTTTCAATTGCTCCGGGATTTTAAAATAATTGTCAATGTATTTCTTATTTTTGCTATAAAACTCACAAATATTACAGACATTATCCATGTTGATGGTGACAGAAGGATAACAGGTGGTGATCCCACAGGTTTTGCATTTTTTGACATTTTTTGCAGATTCCCGGTTATCCAACACCACGGTGACGCATTCGCTCACAGCAGGATGAGTGGAGAGCACCGTTTCTATTTCTCCCAATTCGATCCGATGGCCTCTTATCTTTACTTGCTCATCAATTCTTCCCATTATCTCGATATTTCCATCTTCAAGCCATCTACCAATATCACCGGTTTTAAGTAATTTCCCGCTGCCGAAGGGATTTTTTACAAAGGCACCGGTTGTTTTTTCCCAGTTGTTGATGTAGCCCCTGGACACACTGTTACCGGCGATGCATATCTCTCCGGCCATCTTCAAAGGCACAGGCCGCAAATTTTGATCAAGAATGTAGATATTATTATTGTGCACCGGTGTGCCGATGGGTACGATCGAACGTTCATCACAGCGATCGAGATCATAATAAGTATTGTTGATGGTACATTCTGTGGGACCATAAGTATTTACAATCTTACCTGCGAAATACTTATAGAAGTTCTTAACCACTCCCATGGTAATGGGTTCTGCGCCAATAATCAGCCAGGGTAATTTCAACCTGGGTTTCTGGGTTTTGGTGTCCAGGAGGTAGGTCATGATATTTACCAGGGTAGCTGGGCAGTACATCATGGTCAATCCTGTATCTTCGGCCATTAACCGGATTAAGAATTCCGCATCTTTGCGTTGGTAGGTATCCAGGATTTTTACACTGCCACCGATATATAGGGGCCAGAAAATTTCCCATACAGAAGGATCAAAGGTCAAATCGGTACGGTTGACAATTACAGCGTTTTGGTCCAAATTAAATTTATCCTGCATCCAAGAGATACAGTTGTTCACCTGGCGATGCTCCACCATCACCCCTTTCGGTTTTCCGGTTGAACCCGAGGTATACATCACATAGGCCAGGTTAGCGTCACTGGCGGCGGGTGCTGGATTCTCGCAATTTTCCGTGACCATGGCATCGTCGAGCCGGTCCAGGAGCAGGATTTCGCGAGATTGAACCAGGGCCGGGGTATTATGCCGAAAGGCGATTCCTTTGATCCCGCCTAACACCTCGGGACCTGGAAGCAGGAAATCATTGGCTAACATCTTTTCGATCAATTCTGCAAGGGTATACTCGCCTTCTCCCAATACCACCAGATCGATGTTACTGTCTTTTAAGATGGTGTTATAATCACTGGAGGCATAGGGACCACCGGTGATTATAGGGGCGCCCACTCCCCATTGCCTCAGGAAGGCAGCGGCTTCATGAAAAAATTCCTTGAAAAAAGTCAATGTCCGAAGACCCACCAGGTCAGGTTTGAAATCCTCTATCAATACTTTGAGTTCCTGGAAACTATCAAAATCATTGCCGGATTTATAAATCCGGCCGTCGATTTCATCTGCGAATCGTTCTTTTAGATAAGTTAAGAGAGAAATAAGCCCCAATGGCTGTTCCACCACCCGGTACAACATGCTGTGGGAACTGAAATGCTGAGATAGATCCAGCAAGAGTATCTTTTTGGCATCAGGTTTGGCCGGGGGTATTTCAGGACCCAGGTTAAATAGAGTTTTACTCTCCTCTTTTTCCTGTTGATTGATATAGTCTTCCAGGACCTGAAGCTCATCTAATCGGGCAAATTCGATCAGGTCCTGTATTGTCTCAATTTCCACAGGAAGATAAGCGTTGTATTTCTGTACCAGGGCGGTTTCGCTGAGTACCTTCATCTGGTGAGGCAGTACATGTAACAACCGCTCTTTATCCAGGAAGTAATCATTTAAAAAATTCGCCTGGTACTTACGAGTAAAACTTTTGGGAAACGGCAAAGTTTCCGGCAATTCATGAAAGGCCCGGTTCCTGGATACCAGGATATCTTTTTTGCATACCCCATGCTCCAGTGCAAAAGCTTCCATTTCAGTATTAGGAAATATCTTTAATATATGGATGTAAGGAAAATGAAGCCACTTGATACTCTTGATAAAATCCAATGTCATCATGGCCTCTTCTTCAGTTTCCGTGGGAAATCCGTGCATGGAGGCCATTTCCAGGATCACATTTGGATGACGAGTAGAAATATAATCCATCACCTCTTTGAATTTATCCAGGTTGAGATATTTCCTCAACAATTTTTGAAACCGGGGGGAGGCGCTTTCCAATGAGAGGTTAATACCGCGGGTGCCAGCCTCCACCATCAAGTCAATGTAATCCGGCGTCATAATGTCTCCCCTTAAACCATTGGGAAAGAAAAGCTGGACCTCTAATTTATTCTCTACGATCAACTGGAATACCCGACGGCTTTTTTCAATGTTCAAATTGAAACAATCATCGATGAAGGCGAAATTGGTAACCCCCTGTTGGTAATAATGTTCGATTTCACAGTAAATCTTTTCCGCACTGCGGTACACATGGTGTTTGGACCATATTTTATGGCAGAATAGGCAGTGATAGGGACAGCCGCGGGTGGCCTGGAAGGAAATACAGTTGGTAACGCTGGCCATACCGATCTTGTTTTTATAATTTTGCAGGTTGATGAGGCGTCGGTTCGGGCGGGGGAGTCGGTCAAATCCTGCAATATGGGGCCGCGGCGGTGTCACTGTTACCCGGATGCCCTGCTTGCCCTCAAATCCCTGGAGAGCGGTAAAAGATTTACCCTCGATGGCCTGGTTGGTGGAAATCAATGCCGCGGCGCCGGAATCCTCCAGCATGTACCGCACCCTCTCCTCCGGCAAGCCGGGGTCAATGGGTAAATAGGCTCCCCCGGCCTTTAAAATCCCCATTAAACCCACCAGCATATCTACGGAGGGTTCAAGCATAATGCCCAGCACAGATTCGGTGGTGGTACCTTTTTTCCTCAGCAGATGACCCAGTTGATTGGCTCGTTTATTCAATTCTCTATACGTCATATCTGTTCCTGCGACAACTATATTTTCAGGGAAATTCTTTACCTGTTTTTCAAATAATTCATGTATCGGTTGGGAAAATCTATTCATTTTTTGGTTATCATTAAAATCAACCAGCAGGCGCTTCTTCTCAGCCTCTGTTATGATATCCACCTGGGATAGGGGCGTATTTAAATCAATCAGAACACCTTGCAGCAGTTGACAATAATGGCCGAGAATTGACTTTATTGACGTTTTCTTATAAAGAACCGAATTATACTCGACCACACCCTGCACCTCTGACTCTGTCTTGGAGAAAGAAAAAATCATATTGGGATGAATGTGTTGAATATATTTTTTATCGTGAATATTTTCAAGCAAAATTGCAACATCGAATAAAGGAAAATCATTTCCTGAATATGGCAATTTTAACTTTTGCAGCAGCAGCTCTATCGAGTAATTCTGATATTCATCCGCTTCAAGAATGGTCTCTCTCACGTGAAGTAATAGTTCTTTAAATGTTAAATGGTCCGTCACATGATTTCTTAACGCCACGATGGTATTGACAAACTCCGCATCGGTATCCTGTTTAAAAATAGGGGCCCCCACGATAATATCTTTGCTGCCGCTGTATTTATTCAGCAATACCACCAGGAGGGCAGTCAAAATCATAAATAATTTTATGTCTGAGCCGCCGCAGATATTCATTAACATTGAAAAAGAGGAATCGGTGATCCTGAATTTTGCATCGGTGCCAATTGGCTCATGCGGCATTACTGTTTTGCGATCATGAGGGAAGCCAATTTTTAACAACTGGCCCGATAATTTTTTTAACCAGTAATCTTCCTCTTTGGTAAATTGGTGTGAGATAACCGATACTTCACTGGAAATCCTTTGGCTTATTGCTTCCATTATTTTCTCCTCTTTTTAAAATGTAAAATCATCGTTTTCGGTTAGACGGATTTTTGATTTTGCCCTCATTAGGCCTGGATCATCCACCACATTTTCTATCTCATCTTTAAAGGTATCTTTACAAAACGTATAGTTCCTTTCATGTGTCAATTGGAACGCCACATCCATCATGCTTGCATCTTCTGATTTGTAATTGGATGAGCATTTCTGAAGAGTTTTATCAAAAATCTCCCAACGGCGTACCAATTGGGATGTGGAGAGTTTCCCGTCAAATTTATAAGAGGGTGCACCTTTAACATCGCTATAAGCAAAATGCCTTACATTGTTAAAGCAAGTATCTTTTTCAAAGAATTCCACCAACTGGGCAAACATTTCTTCGGTTTCCCCGGGAAACCCCACAAGAATATCGGCTTCCAGGAACACATCCGGACATTCTTTTTTTAGATGTTTTATAAACCGGTACAATTCTGAAAATACGATGGGACGTCCCATGCGCTTAAGGAGCCGGTCGTTGACGTGTTGAAGCCCCACATGTAATTCTTTGACAATCCCCCTTTTACACAGGGACAGGATACCTTCCTTGTACTCTAAAAGCCACTTGATATGTAAACTTCCGAAATTCAATTCTACCTGCGAATCGATCGCCAACATGGACTCCACCAGCTCGATAATGTTGCTGCCTGTATCCTTCCCATAAGCCAATGTATCTTCACCCATGAGGTATATTCTTCTTTTTCCCTGTTTGATCGCCTTTCTAAACTGCTTCAAAATTTCATCATCGGGTGTGCTTTTAATATATCCTTTGGCTTTATTAATAACACAAAAAGTACATCTTGTCAGGCACCCCTGGGCTATTTTAATATGGAAGTATTCGTTCCTCTCGTCCAAGTTACATTCTTTGAAAGGTCTGAGTAAATTATTGGGGGTAATTTCACCAAAAGGTACACGGGCATTGATGATGTCATCCAAATGCTTTTCCCGGTTGAAACCGATTATTTTTACTTTTAATTTCTCCATTAATTCTGCTTCATGGGTTTTCGATTGACAGCCCATGATGATTATGTTATTCTCCAGGAAGTGACGATCTTTTAACTCCTTGACGGTCTTGATCACCTTTTCATGCATCACATCATGAAAACCGCAGCAGCATATAATCACCTTGTCAACATTAAAATCCTCTGCAACCTCCCATCCGTTGATGATGAAATATTTCTCAATATTGGAATAATATTGGACGTGTCTTTCACAATTTACATTATTGGTGACAATTGCCACCCTTTTTCTTAGTGTTACGGAATCGCTACGCATTTATAAAACCTCCTTACTAAATTTTCCCCATTTAACTCAAAAATTAAAATCCACTGCCGTGCCCTTTGAAACAGAGGGCTTTGCCACTGTCAGATGGTGTGAAATGGTGATATCTTTAAGTTTTATATCATTATTTTCCACCACCTGTTTAAGGATATTTACATATCGTTCAGCGAATTTTTCGGCCCATACCCGTTTAAACAGAGCGATTGAGTATTCCAGTATCATGGTTATGGAATCGTTGGCTTCTGAGGCTACCAGTTGAAAATCAAAACGGGATACCCTGGTTTTAAAATCGTAAGGTGTGATTTCCAGTCCTTCAATTTCGATCTTGTCGATTTCCATATTTTGGACGACAAATGCCGCGTTAAATAGGGGGTTTTGACTGAGGTCACCGGTAACCCCCAATTTACGTACCAACTCTTCAAAGGGATATTCTTGGTTTTCATATCCTGCCAACGTGATATCCTTTACCTCATGTAAAAATTTACTATATGTTTTGTCGGGCTGCGGTTGAATCTTGATGGGAAGGGTATTGACAAAAAAACCGATGATATTTTCAACATCCGGGTGGGTTCTCCCGGAAATTCCCAGCCCCACCACGATATCTTTTTCCCCTGAGTATTTGGACAATAGGATAGCGTAGGCTGCTAACAATACCATGTTTAACGTGGTTTTCGTTTGTTGGGTCAATCGTTTTAGGGCCCCGCTCAGCCAGCTGTCCAATACAAAATGGAAAATGTCCCCTTCAAACGATTGAACCAAGGGCCTTGGGAAATCCTTGGGAATATCCACCACAGGTACACCGTCACTAAATCTCTCTAACCAGTATTTCTCCTGTTTTTTTTGTGTCTCACTGCCTTTCTCGCGATTTTGCCATTGGGAGAAGTCTTTATATTGGACCCTTAAGGGCCGCGGTTCCATTTCCCTGTAAAGGGCCATAAAATCATTAATGAATATACCATTGGAAAAACCATCGGTGATGATATGGTGCATGTCTAACAGGAACAGGTGTTCTTCATGGGCAAACTCCACCAATAAAGCCTTTAATAATGGCGGTTTCTCAAGGTCAAACGGTTTTATAAAGTCGTTTATGATACTTGTTATTCCCGGTTCACCGTGCTCCCAATGGCCGCTCAATTTTAACGATTCAATTTCAAAATTAACGTGCTCATGGATGACCTGTACCGGTTGTCCATCTATGATAGTAAATGATGTGCGCAGACTATCATGTCTTTTTATCATCCTGTTGAAAGTATCCTCGAAAAGATTCTTTTCAATCCTGCCTTTAATTACCCAGGCGGCCGAAATATTGTAAACATTCCCGGTATTTGCCAATTTTTCAATAGTAAACAATCTTTTTTGCGCACTCGATAAATTGTAGTATTCTTTTTTTTCTATGGTTTCGATGGAAAAAAATTTTTGTTTTACTGCTCCTTGAATACAATTAGAGATTTCTCTTATTGTCGGGCCTTGAAAAAAATCTTTAAGAGAAAATTTAACATCCATGGTTTGATGTAACCTGGCGGCGAATATAGTTGCCTTTAGTGAATGACCTCCCAGATGGAAAAAATTGTCATTAATACCGATTTTTTCTTTTTCCACGTCCAGGATTTCAGACCATATGTCTACCAATTTCTTTTCAATAGAATTTGTCGGCGCTGCATACTTGCCAGCATCGACCTTGAATCCAGGTGCGGGCAGTGCTTTTCTATCAACTTTCCCACTGGAAGTACGCGGCAGGTGTTCCAATCTCACAAAATAAGAGGGTACCATATATCCAGGTAGACGCCTCAACAAAAATAACCTCAATTCAGATATAGGAATTTCAAGGTTGGAACCAATATAAGCACATAGATAGTTATCTCCTTTTTCATCTGTTCCGGCGATGACAGTGGCCTCCTCGACCTTTTCCAGGCTTGATAAGTGACCTTCGATTTCCTCCAATTCGATGCGGTAACCTCTTATCTTTAACTGGCGATCGCTTCTTCCCAAAAATTCAATATTTCCGTCCGGTAACCATCTGGCCAGGTCACCGGTTTTGTATAATTTAGCCACCAAGGCACCAAGGCACCAAGAAAAATAAACATCTTTGTGTCTTTGTGTCTTTGTGGCTAATATAAATTTCTCTGCGGTTAATTCCGGCCTATTTAAATAGCCCCTGGCAACACCGCGGCCAGCGATAAACAATTCGCCCGGGATTCCTATGGGCTGGAGTTCTCCAACAGCCGAAAAAATGTAAACCCTCATATTGCCAAGAGGACGACCAATGGGGATTCGTGGGTGCTCATTGATGGTTTCTTTGACAATCCTGTATGAAGTGGTGACATCACAGCATTCTGTGGGACCATACACATTAATAATCTTAAATTCCTTTTTACCCACTGCACTGATAAATTTTTCACACAATGTCTTACCCAGTTCCTCCCCCCCGACGATAAACTGCTCTACAGGGAACAACCACCCCAATCGATCTTGATAATTTATCAATATGTTGAGGTGTGCCGGGGTGCCATCTGCCACCCTTATTCTCCTCTCTTTATAGAAAGCAATTAGCTTCTCCCCATCAAACCGCTCCTCCTCCGGTACAATCTCCAACTTATGGCCCAGGAGCAGTGATGGAAATATCTGTTTTATGGATGCATCAAAGATAATTGGAGACACCCAGGAGACGTTTATCGCATTTTCATAAAAATATACCTTCTCTTTTAACCCTATCACCAGGTTAAGAACACTTTTATGCTCAATCATGGCACCTTTGGGAGTCCCTGTGGTCCCGGAGGTGTAGATGACGTAAGCCAGGTTTGTAGGATAGGAAGCAGGTAAGAGGGGAACAGAGGTAGTGGAGAAAGGAAAAAGATATGAGAAATTGAGGAAAACGATTTCGAGGTTTCTCTCCTCTTTCCACTTTCTTATCTTACTATCTTCTTTATATAATTCAATGGTGGTTACCAGCACTTTAACACTGCTGTCAGCTAACATATCATTGGTCCTCTCCTCCTGGTAATCCACATCAATGGGTAAATAGGCACCACCTGCCTTTAATATTCCCATTATACCGATTATCATATCCAGGGAACGCTTCACCATTAAACCTACCACCATGTCCGCTTTCACACCTTTAACCCTCAATACTTGTGATAACCAATTGGAGGTTTCATGTAATTCCCGATAATTCAACTGTCTATCTTTATACACCACAGCTAGTTGATCGGGGGTTCGTTCCGCCTTTTCTTCAAAATTTCCATGAAGAGTATTTTCCCCTGGATAAACTGACAATGTATCGTTGAAATTAAATAATATCCGTTTTCTTTCTTCGCCAGTGATGATATCTATCCCGGATATCCTGGTTTCATAATTCTCAAGTACGGTAGTAACTGTTTTTTTGAAAAAACCGATAAACCTCTGGATAGTTTCCCTTTTAAAAAGGCTGATACAATATTCGAAGGTAAAACTCAGGCGATCTTCTATTTCTACTGCCGCCAATGTAAGATCAAATTTTGATTTCCGGCTTTTATAATGATAAGGCATTACTTTTAATCCTGGTATTTCGATGGCAGGTGTATCCACATTTTGTAGGGCAAACATCGTATCAAATAAGGGGTTACGACCAATATCCCGTTCAACCTCCACCTGGTCCACCAGGTCTTCGTAGAGATAATCCTGGTTTTCAAAGGCTTTTATTGTGTTTTCTTTTACTTCCCCTAAAAACTGACCGAAAGTCTTTTCCATGACGGGAAAATTCCGAAGCGCCAGTGTATTAACAAACATACCGAATATGCCTTCTAAATCAGTGTGCCTGCGACTGGCTATGGGAGTACCCACCACAATATCTTCCTGGCCCGAAAGTTTGCATAAGAAAATAGTATAAACGGAAAGGAGCAGCATGAACAAAGTGACATCCTGTTCACGGGCCAGGGATTTTAAGGCAGCGGTTTCTTCTTTATTTATCTCGAAATGAACGGTCCCCCCGGAAAAACTCTGCACCGATGGCCGGGGATAATCCGCGGGAAGATCTAATACCGGTGCTTCCCATTTAAACTGTTTTAACCAGTAGTTCTTCTGTTCCTTCATAAACTCTTTTCCTACCTGCCGATTGTGCCATTCGCTGTAGTCTCTATACTGTAGTCTTAACGCAGGCAAACTCTTGCCCCCATACAGTTGTGTGAATTCTTTTACAAATATTCCGATAGATAGTCCATCCGATATGATGTGATGCATATCCACCATTAAGATGTACTCACCCTCTTTTCCCTCTTGAGAGGGGTGGCCTCGAAGAGTGGTCGTGGTGTGTGGAAGTTTTATCAACCTCACCCGCAGCAGCGGCGCCTGGGATAAATCAAAGGGTTTGATAAAATTCTTGATTATATCTTCAATTTCGCTTTCCTCAGCTTCACCAATGACCAATGACCAATGATCAATGACGGTTTCCTCATGCACCCGCTGCACATGTTCATCACTTACCACGGTGAAGAAAGTTCTTAAGCTCTCATGCCGCCGGACCAATCGAAGGAAAACACCTGCAAATTTTTCCGTATCCAGTTCCCCCTGAACCTGCCACACCGATGGTATGTTGTACGCAATTCCCTTTTCAGCATCCATCTGCTGGAGAATATACAGGCGTCTTTGGGCGGATGATAAGTAGTAATATTCCTTTTTTTCAACCGGTTCCACCGGGACGTAATTACTTCTGGCCATTTCTTTAATATATGAGGCCAGACCACGGATGTGGGGTGTTTTAAATATCTCGCTGAGAGGGACGTTTATATTGAATTCTTTATGTATTCGTGATGCTAACACCGTGACTTTTAAGGAATGCCCCCCCAGATGGAAAAAATTAGCATCGATACTGATTTTCTCTTTGCTGATACCCAGGACTTCCGACCATATTTCCACCAACTGCATCTCAATATCATCACGGGGACCCGTGAAATCCACCGGCACATTTCCACGTTCCGGAGCGGGTAAAGCTTTTCTGTCTATCTTACCATTGGGGGTTAAAGGTATCTTATCCAGCTTAATAAAAAACGAGGGGATCATATACCCCGGTAATTCATTCGACAGGTATTTTCTTAATTCATCAACATCTATGTCTCTATCTGAAACAAAATACGCAGATAGATATTTATCCCCCCTGGCATCTTTTTTATCCACCACCACGGCTTCCTGGATGGGTTGTTCCCGGTAACCGATTTCTTTAAAAATCTCCTGCACTTTCGGTAAATCCACTTTATACTGGACTTCTTCCAGCAGTTCCCCCCGTTTGCCCTGACCCAGTCGGCAGTCCCAACTCAATGGTGCTTCATAATTATGATAGCCCCTGTCTTTCAAATGCACATAAATGCCCACGTCGTTAATAATGCAATTGGTGGAACAGAAACCCGTATCCCCTGGCTGATGCCAATACACATCCCTTTCCCGCAAATAATCCTTGATCTTCTCTTGGGGCGTGTCATCATACCTGAAAAAATCCACGAAATAGATGTCGTCAAAGATATTATCTTCAAGGTTAATATTTAATAACTTTGAAGTTTTATCAGGGGTGGAGTGATACATTTTCCTGAATAACAGGAGCTTTTCTTCGATCTCCGGCACGTTGAATATATTCTGACTGGCCAACCCGGATAATTTGGTATCCATGATCTGCCCCCGGGACAGCCCGGTCACGATCACATTGATATTTCTTTCCACTGCCAACTGGGTACTGATGGTGGTCAACGCTTTAAAACATCCACTGCATACTGTATGATCATATTTCAGGCATTCCCGGAATATTTCCTTCATATTGTCCGTTTTACTCACGATACTCTCCACCTTTAACGCTGAAGTGATCCGCCGGATATTCTCAAAGGCAGTAGCGGAAATATACCCGTTATCAAAAGTGAAAGCCAGCACTTTTAACCCCATTTCCACCAGGCGGTATAAGACGTAAGAGCTGTCTTTACCACCACTGAACAAAAGCATACAGTCATACTTGCTGCGCTTTCTTTTCCCGGCTCTCTCCATAAGCTTTTTAAAGACCTCTATTCCCTCAAAATACAGCCCAATCCGGTCTTTATATTCTTCATATTCCCGGCATACACTGCAAATGCCCTCCTTGTCAAAATGAATACCCGGGTAATTGGACGATAATAAGCAGCGTTTACAATAGGTAATACCCTCAAAAGTAAAATTTTTTTTATAATGGAGCAACCGGGATTCGATTTCGCCCAATTCGATGCGAAATCCCCTGACCTTGACCTGGAAGTCGATTCGGCCCAGGAACTCCAGGTTCCCATCCGGCAGCCAACGGGCCAGGTCCCCGGTGCGGTAAAACCTGTCATTGATCATTGGACATTGGTCATTGGGGGAGAACTTAGAAGAACTACTAATGACTAATGACGAATGGCCATTGACAGCTCTTACAAATTTCTCCGCTGTTAACTCCGGGTTGTTTAAATACCCCCGGGCCACTCCTACACCACCAATATATAATTCCCCGGTCACGCCGAAGGGGACCGGCCCCATCCCTTGATCCAGTATATATATATAGGTATTGTGCAGCGGTCTGCCAATGGGTAATTGAAGGACACTCTCACCCACCTGTCTCACCGGTAATTCAATTGAAGTGACTGTGGTTTCAGTGGGTCCGTATTCATTATAGAATCTGCAGTGTTTATGCCAGCGCACGGCCAATTCCACCGGGCACGTATCTCCTCCTGCCACCACCCGCTTTAATGGGTAGAAGTCATTCATTTCGATAGTTTCCAGGAATGAAGGTACAGCATGGATATGCGTGACCTGGTGGTTCAGTAAATATTTTCCAAATTTATCCTTGTCCAGGAGAGTATTCTTACCCACCAGCACCAACACAGAACCGCTGAATAATGCAATAAAGATTTGTTCTACGGATGCATCAAAACAAAGAGAAGAAAACTGCAATATATGATCTCTTTCATCGATGTTAAAGACCTCTTTTTGGGCCCAGGCCAGGTTGATTACCGACAATTGCTCTATCACAACTCCTTTGGGGGCACCGGTGGAACCCGAGGTATACAACACATAAGCCGGATCCTTCGGGTGACTGGCAATACCGGGATTTGAACTTTCACCATTGGCCGCTGCTTCTTCATCGATATGGATAGCTTCTGCGTACAGGCTCATCTCTCCCGGTAGTGGATGTTGACTTAATACCAGCCTGGCCTGGCTGTCTTTAATCATATATATCAGCCGGGTTTCCGGGTATTCCGGGTCCACTGGCAGATAGGCGGCAGCACACTTTAGTACTGCTATTATACCGGTAATCACCCCGGGCTGGCGTTCCTCCATCACAGCGGCAATGCTTCCCCAGGTTAACCCCTTTGCCTTCAATAAATGCGCCGTCTGATTGGCTTTTTTATTCAATTCCCGGTAACTGAGCACCCGGTCATCCAATACCAGTGCAGTATGATCAGGGGTTCTCCCTGCCTGTTCTTCAAATAATTGCCGGAGAGTTTTATCATTTGGATATTCGGCTTTCGTATTGTTTAACGTATACAGCAATAAATCCAACTCTCCTTTATCCAGCATAGGCAGTCTGGAAATTTTTTTGTCCGCATGGGTCAGGATTTCTTGCAGCAGCCGGTTATAATGACTCATCATTTGATCGGTGGTGGTATCGTCGAAAATATCGGTATTGTATTCCCATACGATTTCGATTCGCCCGCCTGTTTCTTCGCTTCGTTCTTCCGTCGGCGGTTCCACGATGATGTTGATGTCGAATTTGGACGAACGGTTGTGCGCGGCTTCTACCTCCAGTTTCAAACCCGGTAACTGCAGCCGGTCTGACGGGGTATCCATAAAACTTAATACCACCTGGAATACCGGTGTATAGCTTAAACTTCTTTCGGGCTGGATAATTTCCACGACCTTTTCAAAGGGGGTATCTTCATGCTCGTATGCTTCCAGGCAGGTAGTTTTTACTCGCTGGAGACACTCATCAAAAGATAATTCCCCCGATATCCAGTTGCGCAGCGCCAGGGTATTGATCACCATGCCCAGCATCCCTTCGGTCTCCTTGTATCTCCGGTTGGCCATCCCGGTACCGATGCACAAATCATTACTGCCGGTATACCGATACAATAATACGTTAAACACCGCCAACATGGTCATAAATAAGGTAACTTCCTTTTGACGGCTGAATGCGATCAAGTTATCAGATAACGATTTGGAAAGAAACAGTCGCTTTTCAGCCCCTTTTCCACTGATGACCGGTGGCCTGGGACGATCCGTGGGCAAATTCAATATCGGGGGTAAACCGGAGAGTTTTTCCTTCCAGTAGGCCAGGTGATTTTCCAGTACCTCTCCTTGCATTTGCTGCCTCTGCCAATAGGCAAAATCACCGTATTGAATGGGCAGTCCAGGTAAATGCGCGGGTTTTCCCTTTGAAAAAGCGGTAAACAGGGTGATAAATTCCTTTAACAATACCCCCTGCGTCCAACCGTCATGGATCAAATGGTGCTCAGTGATTACCAGCAGGTGTTCCGTGGGTTTTAACCTCAGCAGCGTTATGCGGATCATGGGGCCTTTTTCAAAATCAAAGGGCCGTTGGCCTTCTTCTTTAATCCAGCGGGTGACCTCTTCGTTTTGAAAGGATTGTGCCATGCCGCTCAAATCAATGATGTTTAATTTAAAGGGGGTATGGGCCTGCACCCGCTGCACCGGACGCCCTTCCACGGTGGGAAATACCGTCCGCAATATTTCATGACGCCGGGTTATCTCGTTAAAGGTTTGTTCTACCGCGGCCACATTCAATTGCCCGATCATCCGTACTACACGGGGAACAAAGTAGGCCGTGGTTTCACTGTCCAGTTGATGCAAAAACCACAACCGCTCCTGGGCAAAAGATAAAGGGATGTCTACCCCGGGCGGTGCTTTCGTGATGAATACCGCATTGCCCCCCAGGGTTTCTATTTCCCCGGCTAATTCTTTTATGGTAGGGTGCTGGAAAAACTTCCGCACCGGCAGTTCAACGCCGAATACTTCCCTCATGCGGGTAATGGCACGGATCACCAGCAGCGAATCCCCCCCCAATTCAAAAAAGTTGTCCGTCATCCCGATCCGTTTCACCCCGGTTACTTCCCGCCAGACAGCCGCCAGTTTTTTTTCTTTTTCACCCCGGGGTGCCACATATAAATGCCGGACGTCCGGGGTTTCGCTCTCGCCATCCGGCTCCGGCAGCAGGCGCCGGTCGATCTTACCATGCGGGGTCAGCGGAATTTTTTCCAACCTGACAAAATAAGAGGGAACCATGTAACTCGGTAGTCGAGAGGATAGATATTCCCTTAAACCTGTGACAGCTAAGGCTTCATCCGATACAATGTAAGCACATAAATACCGTTCGGCCGATGCTGTTGCCATGGATGCAGGATGTCTTTCCAGGGCTATTACCACGGCGGCTTTTACCTGTTCATGGGCCATTAAATGATTTTCTATCTCCCCCGGTTCGATACGGAATCCCCTGATCTTGACCTGGAAATCAACCCGGCCGATAAATTCGATATTGCCGTCCGGGAGCCGCTTGACCAGGTCGCCGCTGCGATACCACAGGCTGTCACCGGTCAGGGGAAGTTTGATAAATTTTTCGGAGGTTAACCGGACATCATTGATATACCCCAGTCCCAGCCCTTTTCCCCCGATGAACAATTCTCCCGCCGCACCAATGGGAAGCGGTTGAAAACAACGATCCAATACCAATAATCCCGTATTGTTAACCGGCTTTCCTATTGGAACTGCCCCGTTCAAAAAATCCCCGGGCCGCTTTACCGGGTAAAAAGCGCAAATGTCCGTACATTCGGTAGGGCCGTAGGTATTGACTATCTCCCCTTTAAAATAGCCCGATGTCACCCATTGCCACAGCATGTTCATGGCAATGGGTTCCCCCCCCAAAAACAGGTACTTTAAAGATGACAGTTTTTCCAGACTGCCGGGAGCCTGGTGTTCGATAATCTTATAAATCATGCCGGGGGTACAATTGAGCCAGGTGACTCCTTTCTCCAGTATAATGTCTTGTATCGCCCCCGGGTCAAAATAGTCCAGTCCCGGCAATATTAAGATGCCCCCCGTGATCAGGGGAGCAAAAATATTCTTCTGGGTCAAATCGAAACTCAGGGAAGTGACCAATAAATTCCTGTCATGGGCACCCAGTTTAAATTGGGTTACAAACCAGTTCATGAGATTAAAGAAACCACTGTGAAAGACCCCCGCACCTTTGGGTTTACCCGTGGAACCCGAGGTATAGATAATATAGGCCGGGCTGTCACCGCCGGGAAACAGGCCCGGGTTTTCCCCGCTCTCTTTCTCGATTTCAACATGCCATTGGTCAGGGCAGAGGATTTTTCCTTTGTAATTATCCATAACCCCTGCCATGAAATTACCTTGCCTCCGGCGGCCAGGGGCTCTTTTTGAAAAAACCG
>CP070627.1:344008-361083 GCA_020355945.1 Candidatus Aminicenantota bacterium
TTTACTGCTCGACATTTCCGAAATCTTCGGAAGAAAGCGAATTAAACCATTTTTCAAATCGGTCTTCGCTGTGCATAAATTGAGAGAAAAAATCAGAGAGTACGGATGCATTGTAAACCAATTCGGAGATATAGATTTTTGCTTTATGTCTTAAAGCAATGGAAATCGCATCCGAAGGCCGGCAGTCCACCACGGAAATTTCGTTTAGTCTCCTGATATAAAGGTCAGCATAATAAGTATTTTCCACCACATCTGTTATCACTACTTTTTCCACCTCCGAATTCAAATGATCGAGGATATCAATAATCAGGTCATGAGTCATGGGTCGGGGAGCGGTGATACTCTCTAACTCCATAGTAATGGCATTGGCTTCATACTCACCGATCCATATGGGAATGATTTTATTTTCATTCAGGGGTTTTAAGATAACGACGGGTGTCCTTGAAATGGGATCCAGTACCAGTCCAACCAGTTTAACTTCAATCGGATTTTCCATTATAGACTTATATAGTATTAAAAACTGTTTTTGTCAATTTTTTTTTATTTTTTTTATCCACTGCTGCAGGAACTCAATTATCAAGCGAACTCCGAAGCCGGTGGCTCCTTCCTGGGCATAAAAAGCATTGGGTTTGGAGAGAAAGGCAGGGCCAGCCATATCGATATGAGCGAAGGGGATGGCTTCGGTAAATTCATTTAAAAAGAGTGCGGCTTTAATGGAGGATGCGCGTCCATGACCGGCATTTTTCAGATCGGCCACCTTTGATTTGATACTTTCTTTATAATCCTCTACCAGGGGTAATTGCCACAACCGTTCTCCTGTTTGTCGGGCGGCTGCCAGGAGCATTGATACCAATGTCTTATTATTCCCCATCACACCGGCCATACCTTCACCCAGGGCATTGACAATAGAACCGGTTAAAGTAGACATTTCAATGATACAATCCGGTTTTTCTCCCGCGGCCATAAGCAGTGCATCCGCCAATATAAGTCTTCCTTCGGCGTCAGTATCAACAATTTCCACTGTTTTTTCATTTTTAAAGGTAACAATATCGCCTGGTTTGTAAGCATACTGTCCGGGCATATTTTCAGCCACCGGGGCATAGGCAGTCACCATGACAGGAAGTCCTAATGTTGAGACTGCCTCCAGGATTCCCAGGACTGCGGCAGCCCCACTCATATCACTTTTCATATCTGCCAGCCCCTTCCCGGGCTTAAGGTTCAAACCGCCGGAATCAAAGGTAATCCCTTTTCCTACCAGGGCAACGTTTTTCATGGACACCCCGGGAATATAACTCAGTCGAATCAATGCGGATTCATAAGGCGAGGCTTCCCCAACTGCCAGGATTCCATTTAAACCCAGATCCTGCAGTTCCTTTTCCCGATAAATTAAAATATCCAGTTGATACTCCTGGGCAGCCCGTTCAAATTCCACTGCCATATAATCGGGATTGACTTTGGAGGGCGTCTCATTCACCAGGTCTCTTGCCCGGTCCACACAACGATTGATGGTTTCTCTCTCTTTAATGAAGGAATTGGTTAATAGGGTTGGCGGGTTTTGAGCGTCAAAATATAAACCAATCCTGTCTATTTTTCCTATTTTATCCTCACTGCTTTTATAAGTATCAAAGGAGTAATGACTGGTGAAAAGATAATCCAGGAAGTTTGCCCAAAAACAGCGCCCCAACCGCAGCTTATCCAGGTCTTGCAGGAAATGCACCACTGCTTTTTTTATTTTATCCTGTTTTAGGGCAGAAATCACTTTTTTCGAACATTCAACGGTATCCGCAAGACGATGCGGATGCCCGGCGCCGACAATCACGATTAATATCTTTTTATCCGCGGAATTAAAAACAATATCCTTACCTGCTTTGCCTTTGAATTTATATCTCCGGATAAAGAATTCTGCTTCAGGGTAGCGAAGGACAATGGGTGTAAGATTCCTGGTTTCAAAAACCGGGATTACAACCGCCTCAACATTTTTCAAATTTAATTTTTGTTCTCTTACGATCTTCATTGGCGTCCTCATTCTTGAACTGCAATTTCCATAGGTATTGCTATTTTGTCCGGACTAATATTATACCATAATTGGCAGCAGCGTGGGTAGTTAATCTAATTTTAGCCACCTAATGGTAATGGCGACGAACACGGAGAAACACGGATTAACACAGAAGAATTCAATAAATCAATATGAGAATTCCTGGTGCTACCTCAGCCATAAAACAGTATCAAGAATGACATTTAAGGCCCAATGGACAATAATAATAGGCCATATGGAGCGAATTTTCAAAGCGATGGCAGCCACAATCACCCCCCAGAAAAGTGCACCGATATACTCGGGTGTGGGTTTAGGAATATGCCACATGGTATAGGCCAACATCTGGATTAAAACCGCATAAACCCCAAAAACCAGGGGACCGGGTGTACCGGGAACCGTGCCCCCGGTCTCCTTATCTCGGATTCCATAAAGCCCGAAAAGCAAATACCCCCTGAATATGAATTCAATGTTAATGAAAAACAAAAAGTAGACCAACTCATAGACAATAAATCCTCCCCAGGTGGTAATTTTAAAATTTCCATTCACATCTTTTCCAAACAAGGGGTACACCTTTTGCATGTCAGCATCACCGGTTCCCAGCAAGAAAAGCGGGAGAGCCACCACAAACAGCACCGCCAATGCCACCAGCCCGGGTTTTGTTTTATCTTTGGACCAACCCAGACCGTATTTTGAAAGGGATTCCTTGAAATAGAATTTAATAATGCAGCAGGGAATCACAACAATCAGGATAAATCCCACCACAAACGATACCAATTGGTCTCTCCAGGCAAGATCGGGAAATAATGCTTCCCGCCATTTCTCCGGGAACACCAGCTTTGCATTTCCTTCTAGTCCCCAGAAGGTTAAAAGAATAAAGGAACTCCAAAGAATAATAGCAGCCTTATCTTTGAGTTTTTTCAAGGTATTTAATATAATATGAAATACCTTAAGGGCATCAAAATCACCCAGGTCTAAAGGATGTGCACTTATTTTTTCTTTTGAAGATTCATTTGCATCACCCATCTTAACACCTCCTGATAAATTTTCTTTCTTTTTTACCATATTAAGGGATAAAAAACAAGAGATTAATTTTTTTTTTGATAAGTATTGACTTTTTTTTCTCTACATGCAATGATATAATACCTAAGTAGGAGGTAAGTTGAAAGGTTGTAATCGTTTGATTATAGGAAAAGCAGGAGGTGAGTGATGAAAACCTATATCAACAAAAAAACCATTATTATTTTTATGGGAGCGATTCTCTGCATTTTGCTACTCTGGTTAGCGGGATTCGGGTTCGGTAATGAAATCCGGCTCTCAAAGCTCCTGGGGATTAAATTCCTGGGCAATTCCTTATACCTGGGCACCTGGTTTATCTATGTTGTAATATATTTTAGGGAGGTGAAAAAATGGCTCACATTTTAGTTACCGGGGCCAATGGTTTTATTGGTTCCCACCTGGTTCGGCGATTACTGGAGTTAAAAGAAAAGGAATCGTGGGATGAAGATATTCTTTGCATGGTTCGTCACACCAGCGATCTATCGTCATTAAAAGGATTAAATGTGAAATTGGTAATTGGTGACCTGCGGGACCCGGGAAGCCTGGTCCAGGCGGTAAAAGGTGCCACCTATATTTACCACCTGGGGGCAGAAGTTTATACCATCAACCGTAAGCGTTTTTTAGACTCTATTACCACGGGTACGGAGAATTTATTAAAAGCAGCCTTAACGCATGCCAAAACCAGTCTTAAGCGGTTTTTATTTGTCTCCAGCCAGGCAGCCGCAGGCCCGTCGCCAACCAACCAGCCTATTAACGAAGAGCACAAACCAGGACCTCCGGTTTCCTGGTACGCTGAAGCAAAATTGAAAGCGGAAGAAATTGCCAGACAATACGTAAAAGATTTACCCATCACGATTGTTCGTCCATCGGCGGTTTATGGGCACAGGGACCTGGGGTCTCTCTCGATTTTCCAGGTGGCCGGGCTGGGCATCCGGGCCAAAACCGGCTTAAAAAAGAGATATACCGGTATGGTCTATGCACCGGACCTGGTAGAGGGAATGATTGCCGCAGCCCAATCTCCCAACACCATCGGAGAAACCTATTTCCTGACTAACCCCAAAAACTATTCGGTGGCAGAAGTGTCAAAAATCATTGGAAAAGCAGTGGGAAAACCTTTTGGTATCACCATACCGATTCCAATCTTTTTCTTCCGAATCGCAGCGATATTTTCGGAGTTACTTTACATATTCTTGAGGAGAAAACCCGTTCCCAGCCGCGATAAGGTACGCGACCTCACACAGGTCAACTGGCTCTGCACCGCGGAAAAAGCCAAAAAGGACTTCGGCTGGGAGGCTAAAACCTCTCTCCTGGAGGGGGCAAAAGCCACAAACGACTTTATAAGAGCAGACGAAAAACGACTGAAGACCATGCCCGATGAAACCACAGGTATTCTCCGGTTAAAATACTTTCTCCTGTCATTAACCCTGGGAGTAATCATTGAATTGCTGGCCTGGATTGGCAAGGTCTATTTATTTACGCCCTGGTGGCTGGTGTTTGTGGTTCTATTGATACTCTGGGGACTCATTTTCGGATGGTTTGCCATGATTACCCGGCGGTGCGTAATCCTGGTCCAATACATCCCGGGTTTCATCTTGCTCTTCGGAGGCGAACTGCTGAATAATTATTACCTGGACGCCTGGACTTTTGAAAACGGGCCGCTGGGTAACATGAACCCTGTGGTGCGCGCACTGGTACTGGGCATCCTTGCCGGTTTTCTCATCCCGATTATTAACGAAATAATGAAACAACTCTATAAATGGAAACTGCGGCTGGGATAAATCTCAACCGAGAATTCATTTGGGTTTTTTGTGTCTTTTGTGGTTCCCTTTTGGTGGTTTATCTCCGCTTATCAGGCAGCCTCTTAGGATGACGGGTTAAAATATTCGTCTAATATGAGCAGTACAGCCGATAACATCTCTGTGCGGGGGAAGGGGTCCGTATAATGTCGCGACAGGACATTAGGCAGTGTAATTCCCCAATGATCCGCCTTGACAATACCAAGATTGGTGATATCCCCGGTGCCTGGAAAGAATTCCGAATCAGGTAATAATACCTGGGTGTCGTTAAACACATTGTACCGGTACAATGGGCTGCCAATTATATATAAAAACAGGTCATCCGCGTTGGTTATAAACTGGACCCCTTTTTGAAATTCACTCTCCGGGTATACTGCTGAAATGGAGAATAGTTTAATTGATCCTGGCAGTTGAACCCGTGAGTAATCTTTTGCAGCCTGTTTCCTGGTTAAGTCGGTAATCCCTTCCGGGAGGTCCCTCAGGTCATCTTCAAATTCAAAGGCTTTTTCCACCAGGGCATGCCAGAGTTTTAGTGATTTACAGGGTAATTTGGAGAACCATTTTAAGAGTTTTCGCCGGATTCTGGTGGCAAAACTACCGCCTTTACTCAATCTTTGGTAGAGTTTCAGCAGCTTAAGGGAGATGCGGGCAGCCGGGAGGTCTGCATGAATCGAACCTCGAAGGGCGCCGGCAAAACTCACCACTGCCCGGGTCCCGGCGGTCACGTCTTCATAACGGGGGTGGGAAAGCAATTCCACCAATATAGAACTTCCTTTGCTGTAAGTAAGAAAGATCATCTTTTGCCCTTCATCCACCCTGGATTTCACAATATCATAAACCCGTTTGGCACAGTTTTCAATGCTTTCAAAAGAATCATCGTAAAAGGCATAAACCACTTCAAACCCCAGTTCCTTCAGCAAATCCATCTGTTCCGCAAACGCCCTGGTTTCGATGGTATGATGGCCAAATCCAGGTACAATCACCAGGGTAGAATCAAGCCTTGCCGCTGTTTCCTTGCTGAGTTTGGGCACCACCAGGACCTGGCTGGAAAAATACCGGTTATAAAGACTTCTATTAACGTTTAAATCAATCAACTCAAAGGATTTATCCGTCTTTACATCCGGTTGGGCACCGCTGGGCAGGAAATAAAAATAATCTTCAAGCTCTTTCCCGGACTTGGCCAACAATGCCTGGAATATTTGACCGAATCGGATTTTCCATTTGTCTTTGTTTGCATCCTCTATCACCTTCATTCCTTCTCTCCTTATGCCAATCTCCTGGTTTTTTTTCTTAGAAATTCCCGGGCATTTTCATGTTACCGTGGGGGATCTCCCGGGTATGGATCAACCAGCTTACCGGATTCTTTTAATTGGATTTTTATTGGCAGTGCTTTTTCTTTGAATTTTTTTCTACCCCGGACAACCCGTTCCCATAAATCCTGTGGAATCACCACCCACCATTTTTTGCATGTATAAGCATCCCATTCTTCACCACTGTATTTTTCATAGTAAAAATCGATAATACTCTTGATAAGGAACTTTGGCACAGTTGAAGAGTCATGGGGATCAACAGCATCATATTCATCAAAGAATTTTGTCATATATTCTTTAATATCAACGACTTCACCGTTTCCCACGGTAAAGAAGAGATTTTTAAAGAACATACCCAGGCTGTCAAAGATTTTAAATAACGTTGATCGACTTCCATAAATTTTGAGTGATTTCCTGACCAGTTTGGGATACAATTTCACGAAATAATCAATCACCTTACCATTATTTTCATACGCTCTCATATATTCTCCCAGGAGGAGTCCGAGATGATCGGAAGCTCGGTCTTCAATTGTATCTGCGCTGGTGGCATATCCCCATAAAAGGTTGGTAACGATTTGAATAAGGTGTCTTTCTTTCATTTTGACCAGCCATTCTCTTTCCCGCAGCCACCGCTGCCGTACTTCGGTTTTTTCTGCACGTTCAATGGCTTTTTCAGTGCCATACAAATACGCAATAATGGCACAATTGAAATAATGTCCCAAATCGATGAATCCCCCGTTACCGGTGAAGACAAAACGATTATAGAAACCGGTTTCTTTTTCCGGTTCCCCGATCCCCGGGCAAAATGTCCAGGCCAGTGCCAGTAAGTTGACCATGTTATCAATAACCGCACCAATGGCATTTACGTTCCTTTGATAGAACTTTCGAGTTATTTTCCAACCAAAAGGCTTTTGGGTTTCCAACTGTTTAATCTTTTCTTTGAGTTTCATTTCAATAAAGGGTAGAATGATAAATCGCTGCTGCTCTTTTACAAAATTAAGCTGCTCATCCAGGCCAAAAATGGCAAGGAAACTCACCAGGTTACCTGCTCCGTTAACCAATGCATCATAAGCAATTGACACATTATTCAGGTTGTGTTCTTCAAAGGTGCGGCGGATATTTTCCGGCACCAATGGACCAATCAATGTTTTAAATAGAAATAACTGGCTTTCTCTAAAGCCCTTAATCTGATCCAACGCCTTTTGGATTACTACAAGAGCCTCTTCACCGCTTATGACATACTCAATTCGTTCCGGGAAAGCGATTTCCGTCTCTTGTTCATTTGTTGGACCCTTTACCTTAGTATCATCTGTCTCACTCATGGTTTTTTCCTCCTTATTGTTTTAATATTTAATTTTAGTCTGCAGCTTCAGGAACCAGGTCCGTTCCAATTGCAGACCACATGGTCTTTTCTGCGTATTTATATGAAAAGTAACCAAAGCCTTTGTCTCCCCAGGCTTTTCCCCAGGAATTTTTAAATCTAAACAATTGCCTGTCATCATCGTATCCCACCACCAATAGGGCGTGACCTCCAATCGTAGGGTCTTCGCCCTCATCCGGGATAATTCCGTCAGCCCCGACACTTTGCCAGGTTTCATCGATTGGGACAGTAACCACAAAGGGTCCGATTTTTGCCAGGTGAAATTTTCTCATCTCGTTGGTTGTAAGCATGTAGTAATTATAGATTCGAAATTTCGATGCATTATAGAAAAAATCACGTTTTTCTTTTAAAGATCTAAAAAATATCAATTCCTGGTCATCTTTATAGTAACCAGCTTCCGGGACACCATATTTTTTAAGTACTTTAAAGGCTGTTTTCAAGCTGGTTCCTGCATTGGCAACAAAGCTGTTGATTTCAAAATGGTCGGTCTCCTTAGCAGCCATCCATACAAAGCGAATACTCAAACTAACTTTGTTGCCGCTCTTTTTTTGGTACATCCACTCCCGCAATCCCCGAACCGCTGCCCATCCGACGCAAGAGCCATAATCACCCTGGTCTCCCACTTCCGGGGTTTCATCGGAATAATCTATCCGTGGGGGTAAAATTTCCCGGGCAGATATCGATGTTACGGAAGGATGGGCTGTTTCAACGTTCCAATCGCGATAATCCGGGGGATCCTCGATAACCGAACAACGCTTTGCCAACTGTTCTAATGTTGGCTGGAAGATTTTTGGTTTACCCATTGTTTCTCACCTCCTTTGCACTCTTTTGTTAATATTCTTTGTCATAATATCCTCTTTTTATATTAAACAGGCGTTCAATCCACTGCCCCACTAGCAAACCATGTAGTGGAAAAATCGCCTTTTTCTTCCTCTATTCCCTATCTGAACCGGCAGCTTACAATCAGCTTTGCGTTTCCTTTCTCCGCGAGGTTCGCTTTTTAAAGATTTATAATACCATATGCGGAAAAAAATTTCAATAAAGAGGTAAAAAATTTTTTTAAAGAAAGTATGGAAAATATGGAATCAGGTAATTTATTTCCGCCCACAAACGATGAACATTGAACATTAAACAACAAATTCGCAAAATTTTGGCGGTGGATTTAGGGGAGGCATTAGGGTTGAAATAAGAAATAGATTTGTTTAAAATTGTAGTGAAAAGGAGGTAATCATGAGTTTGAATTGTCCCAAGTGTCGTATTGAAACCATGAAACTTGAAACCTATGAAGGTATTGAGGTAGATCGTTGTCCGGCTTGTAAGGGGATTTACCTGGACCGTGGAGAGTTAGAGGGGATGATTGCCAAAAAGATGGGGCATAAAGCAGATACATTACTTTTTTCAGCTACATCGGACCAGATGGACTCAGTGCCTGCTCATTGTCCTAAGTGTGACCGGGACATGGAGACCCTTAAAGGAACCGGGGAGTTACGATTTGAGCAGTGTCCCACCTGTAATGGTGTATTTCTTGACCAGGGAGAGTTAGCTACGTTACAGGTTTATACTTCTTAGCCAACACGCCCGGAGGGATTCGAACCCCCAACGCACAGATTCGAAGTCTATCGCTCTATCCATTGAGCTACGGGCGCATTGTTTAAATACTACCCAATTATACACTGGTTTTTTTCCAAATTCAAGATGAATGACCCTTTTTGCCTCCGGCGGCCAAGGGGGCTCTTTTCGAGAAAACCGCCCCCCTGGACCCCCCGCAAAAGCTTCTTATTAATAGCAGTCATGGTTTGTAACCAAAAAGAATCTTCATGTAAACCATGACTGCCTTTAGTTTTTTTGTTTGTAATTTGTAATTTGTGGTTTGTAATTTGTTTGTAATTTGTAACTTGTGATTTGTAATTTTTAACTAATGGATCCCCCATGCCAGGGGGCCGCAAAAGCTTTTTATTAGGAGCTTCGAGGATGAAACTTCTTGTAAACATTTAACAGGTCTTCATAATTGAGACTGGTATACCTCTCCGTAGTAGAAAGATTGGAATGCCCTAACAACTCCTGGATAATCCTTAAATTCGCACCCCTCTGCAGCAAATGCGTGGCAAAAGAATGACGAAACAAATGAGGATACACATCCTTATTCGTATGCATTACCTCCCGGTAAGTATTTTGTAATATTATTTCAACAGCCCTATCCGTAATCCGCTTGCCCCTGGCATTCAAAAATATATACTCACTCTCTGCCCTAAATTGCCGCCTTGCCTCCTCCAGATACTTTAATAAAATTTCTTTGGCATGATGATGAAAAGGTACAATGCGCTCTTTTTTCCCCTTGCCCATCACCCGTACCAGTCCTTCCTTAAAATTAATGTCCGTTTGTTTTAAACCGGTTAACTCGGATATCCTCAACCCGGTGGCATATAAAAATTCAAAAATCGCTTTGTTCCTGAGATGCAAAAAGGTATCTTCCGGCAAACCATCCAGGAAATCCAACATCTCCCTTTCAGTTAAGATTCCCGGCAAAATTTTATCCACTTTCGGGGTGCCAATGGCATCAAAGGGATTCTTTGCTATCTCCCCCTTTTGCAGCAGGTAAGTATAAAAGGATTTAACCGCATAGATTTTCCTGGCAACAGTGGTTTTCTTTTTGGTTTTTAAGAAAACCGCTGTGATAAAATCCCGGATATTGTCTTTGTCAACTTTCAAGTTCCCTTCCCGGAAATAATCCAGGAACTGTTGAATGTCCTGTTTATACGCTTTGACAGTATGAGGTGAGAATTTTTTGATATATTGGAGATACTCGAGGTAACCGGTTAAATTTCGGCTTTCTTTATCCATTTGGCCAGGTTTTCCAGTGCAATTTTAGCTTTTAATTCTTTTTTTTCTTTTTTCCTTAATTTTCGTCGTTTCCCCGCCTCGGTTTCAACTTCAGGCAGCAGCCCGAAACTAAACCTGGTGGGTTTGAAGTTTCTCCAATCGGACTGGGAAACATAATTGATCAATGCCCCACTGGCAGTGGTTTCGGGCAGGTTATAAAGAGTCTTATTCAATAAACGCTGGGAAGCAAAAATTCCTGCGATTAACCCGGAACAAATGGATTCCACATACCCCTCCACACCGCAAATTTGACCGGCAAAAAAAATATTGGGGCTGAATTTGCATTGATAAAATTTATTGATAATCAAAGGAGCACTGATATAGGTATTCCGGTGCATGCGCCCGTACCGTTCGAATTCTGCCTTTTCCAGGCCTGGCAGCTTCCTGAAGATACGTTTCTGCTCCCCCCATTTTAACCGGGTTTGAAACCCCACCATCTGGTAAAAATTCTTTTTTAAATCATCCTGCCGCAATTGAATCACCGCATAAGGCATCTGGTTGGTGTTGGGATTCACCAGCCCCACAGGTTTCAGCGGACCAAAAGCCAGGGATTTTTCCCCCCGGCAGGCAATCTCTTCAATAGGGAGACAGGCGTCGAAAAAAATATTCTTTTCCAGGTCTTTAATTTCTACTCTTTCCGCTGTAAGCAAATCGTTAATAAATTCGGTATATTGGGCTTCATCAAGGGGAATATTAACAAAATCGGCTTCACCTTTATCATACCGTGATGCCATAAATACCTTATCAAAATCAATCGTTTCCGCGTTAATAATAGGACTGGTGGCATCATAAAAAAACAAGTTTTTCCGCATGGTGAGTTTTGTTAAATTTTTGGCAAAATCATCGGAAGTGAGGGGCCCCGTGGCAATAATAACAGGGGAATCAGTTACCGGGATTTCTTTTACTTCCCGGTTTATAATCGTTATATTGGGGATTTTTTGAATTTCTTCGCTGATGTCCTTTGCCAATTGCAGCCGGTCCACAGAAAAACTGCTGCCGGCCGGCACCCTATTTTTCTCTGCAATTCGCAAAAAAAAGGAATCCAACATTTTAAGCTCTTCTTTTAAAAGCCCGGAAGCAGTCGAAAGCTGGGTAGCCCCTAAAGAATTAGAGCACACCAATTCTCCCAGGAATCCCGTGGTATGAGCTTCAGTCATGACAGCGGGCCTCATTTCAAGCAATTCCACATCAATACCTCGTTTGGACGCCTGCCAGCAGGCTTCAACACCGGCAAGCCCACCCCCGATAACGATTATCTTTTGTTTTCCCATTCCACGCTTCCGTACCCTCCAACCTCATTTTATCATCTTACCCGCCTGTGCGCCTGTACCCTCCCGCCTCCTCTACTACTACATTTTTTAAGATCAACCCCATTAACACGGAAATAATAGCAGAAACCGAAAGATCCTCCAGTCTTTCTACAAAATAATCGATGGATTTTACTTCATGATCCGCCATTAGTTCCAATATTTTTTCTTCTTTCTTTGAAAATTCGAAGGTTTCCTCTTTTTTATCCTCCACCAAATCAATACCGTATTCTTCAAGAATATCTTTTGAAGAGGCAATCAATTTGGCGCCCTGTTGGATTAAATAATTGGTTCCCTGGCTGATAGGGGAATCAATCCTCCCGGGAATGGAAAAGATATCCCGATTCTGGTCCAGGCCCAACCGCGCCGTAATTAATGAACCACTTTTAAACGCAGCTTCCGCTACCAGGATTCCCTTTGAAATACCTGCAATGATCCGGTTGCGAATGGGAAAATAAAAGGGTCGTGGAATCGTATCCAGGGCAAATTCCGATATAACACACCCTTTTTCAATGATTTGATGAATTAAACCCTTATTACCGGACGGATAAAGGTTAAGTAATCCCCCGGCATTGACGCCAATGGTGCTGCCATTTTCTTTGAGGGCAATTTTATGGGCCATGGAATCAATCCCATAAGCCATGCCGGAAACAATGGTTAACCCAACTTTACATAAATCCGGTAAAATTTTGTTTAAAGCATGCCACCCATAAGAGCTGCCTCTCCTGGACCCCACCACCGCTATTTTATCGGTTTTTAAAATTTCTTTATTCCCCTGGACATAGATATAATCCGGGGGATCATAAATCTCAGACAATGCAGCCGGATAGTATTCGTCTTCTTTAAAAATAATATCCACGTTATTTTCCCGGGTTTTTTTTGCCTCTTCTTCCGCAACTTTTATATAATTGGTCTTAATGTCATTGATCTCATTGTCGGAAAAGCCAAGAATATTAAGTTCGGTGGTGCTGCATCCGGGTAGGCTTTTGGCGCCAATATTTTTTTTGAGTAATCTTCTCCTGGCCTTCTGATTTATAGAAGTAACCAGGTTAAAAGCAATACGCTCTAAATGATGGTATTCAAGCTCAATCATATCGAGTGCTGTATTTTATGGCTGCGGAGGCGGGAGAATCAGTACCGGGAGATTGGAATACAGTAATACCTTTTCCGAAATACTGCCCAGGAAAAATTTTTCAATCCCTTTCCGTTGATGGGTAGACATGGTAATGATGTCAATTTTATTTTTCTTAGCAATTTCAATGATCTTTTGCGCCGGTTCGCCTATATCATGAATGATATTTTCAACCTTGTATTTGTACTTCTCTGCTATCTTTACGATGTTTTTATTGATCTTATCAATTAATACATCCCTTTTTAGCATCGGTACCCTGTAGCTAAAAAATTCCGATATATGAACCACGTATAGTTTTGCCTTAAGCTGTCCGGAGAGGGATATGGCATATTCCAATTCCATCATGGAAAATTCACTAAAATCAATGGGACAAAGGACTTTTTCTATTTTTACCTTCCTCCTGGCCCCGGGGATGACCAAAACAGGGATATCCGAATTTCTTATCAGGCGCGAGGTGGTGGACCCGATTAAAATTTCTTCAATCTCCGAAATCCCCCGCCTGCCAGCAAAAATCAAATCCACTCCCTTTTCCTTTGCATACTTGATGATTTCTTCATTGGTAATTCTTCCTTCAATCACCTGGGGTTCAAAGGATATGTTTGATTTTTTGCTGTAATTGACAATCTTTGTCTTTGATTTTTCTTTGGTTTTCTTAATCGTTTCAAGCAACTCATCATCCGAAGCAAACGCGGTCTCAACCACCCAGTCGGAAAATTTGGGCAGTACATAAAGGGCATGATTTTTGGTTTTAAGGATAGTGGAGAAGAAACGTATATAAGGCAAGCAAAATCGACTCTCTTTGGAAAAATCAGTGGCCCATAAAATTGTATTAATTTTTGAAGAAATGTCAGTTTTTTTCATCGTTACCAGTTCCCCACCGATTCATTTAAATTTTTGGAAGGGAAGAATTTAACAACCTTCCTTGCCGGTATGATCATCTCTTTTTTGTCATTGGGATTAATAACCCGTTTCTTTTTTCTCTCAACCACTTTAAAGGTGCCGAAGTTGGATATCACCACCCTATCATTTTTCATTAATTGTTCGCTAATGGTCTCAATCAAAAGATCGATAAAACTATAGGCTTCGAATCTCTTAATTTGAAGTCTTTTGTAAATACTTTCAGCGATTTCTTTCTTATTCATTTTTAACTCCTTAAGCCTTACATCTTACAAAAATGAGCCACCCATTTGATTAACATATCAACGGGAAAAAGTCAAGGGGTTTGCATTTTTTTTTGCTGTAATATCGGTGATTTAAGACACTGCGATCGCTAAAACAGTTAATATAAAAGGATTTCCGGTCATTCCCGGGTTTTTCTTTTTTTTACAGTTATATAGGGGATTTCAATTAATCAAACCATTCACTGTAACTTCGTGGCTAAAATTAGAATTCCTGGAACAAGGCAGGGGTGATTGCAGAAACGGGTGTTTTAATGGTATGATATGGACATGATAGGAAACAACGGACATTACGATATCATTGGCGATGTTCACGGCCATGCGGAAATTCTTGAGAGTCTATTGAAAAAGCTGGGATACAAGAACCAGCATGGATGCCGCCGGCATCCTGACCGGATCGCCATTTTCCTGGGTGACCTGATCGACCGGGGACCGGAAAATTTCAGAGTCCTGGAGATTGTAAAGCCAATGGTGGATGAAGGCTGTGCCTTGATCATAATGGGGAACCACGAGTATAATGCCTTATGCTATCATACCCGGGACAATGACGGTCGATTTTTAAGGCCCCACAATCAAAAAAATATTATCCAACACAAAGAAGTATTAGAAGAAATTGAAACCAGGGGACAATCTCAGTGGCACGTATACCTGGAGTGGTTCCGTAAGATGCCGCTGTTTTTGGAAATGGAAGGTTCCAGGATAGTGCATGCCTGTTGGCACCAGTGGAGTGTGGATTTTATTAAAAAAAGTAATACCAGGGATAACCAGGGACGTTTGACCGATGATTTCTTGATACAATCAGCCCAAAAGGGAACAGGAGCGTTTAATGCCGTGGAGGCCTTATTAAAAGGCCTGGAGATCATGCTTCCTCCCGGCCATGCCGGCGTCTTTGACAGGGACAACAATCTCCGTAAAGAGTTACGCTTAAAATGGTGGATGAACCCTAATGAATTCAAAACCCTGAAAACCTATGGACATGCCGTTCGCGCCGATTATAATGCATTCGAAAGAATCGTGGGGCTTGAAATTCCCGGGGATATTTTAGAGCAGGTTAAAATGATAGGAGAAACAGCAAGCACAGCCAATACTCCTGTTTTTTTCGGTCATTACTGGTTTACAGGGAAGCCGCGGTTATTGACAGAAACAGCAGCCTGCCTGGATTACAGTGCAGCCAGGGGGGGTAAGTTGGTATGTTATCGTTGGGACGGCGAACAAACCCTTACTCCAACCAAATTTGTTTTTTGAAAAAAAAACTTGCAAAAAAAATCCGAATCTAGTATTTATTTAGTTTGGAGGACACTGATGATTAAGAAAATAATCAATTTCGTTTTGGCATTGGTATTTAGTTTTAGTTTATTTAATTGTATGCCGGTGAGGCCTGCTGTTGGACCGCCCCCGCCTCCCAGGAAAGAAGTGCGACCGCCCAAACCTGGCCCCAAATATATATGGATTTCCGGCCACCATGAGTGGCGTAACGGACGCTGGGTCTGGATCAGCGGGCACTGGGTAAAAGCAAAGCCGGGTAAAGTTTGGGTGAAAGGGCACTGGGTCAAACGCGGCAACCGCTGGGTCTGGATCCCCGGCCACTGGGCAAAAAAATAGCAGATAACCACCCTAAATCCACCGTCTAATTTTATATATTTTTAATTTTAGCCACGAAGATACACGAAGGGACACGAAGAAAGATTGTTGATGAACGCTGATGAACATGATGGCCATGATAAAAGGCTCCCCTAATAAAAAGTTTTGGGAAGTCCAGGAACCCTTTTTCAAAAGGGTTCTTGGCCGCCGGAGGCAAAAGTGACGGTGGATTTAGGCCTCGCCGTGGGCTTTTAAAAATTTGCGTTTTGGTATATAATTGGAGAACTTATAAAGGAGAATAAGCTGGGTAATGAAAGACAAGAGTACATTAGGAAATATAAAAAACAGCGACAGCGTTGATTTTTTGCAGGCTGAGCTGAAAAATTTCCAGGAGATTGCCGGGCATATTAAGCCGTCCTCCGGTGAGATACCGGTAATTCCCGGGATTGAGTTGTATGGTGAAGTCATTCCTTTTAATGGTATTGTTGGCGGGGATCACATTACTTATGTGGATTTTAATAAACGTTATGACCTGGAAAAGCGCATCCGGGAAGCCCAAACGCAGAACCGACCGGACATCGTAGAAAAATTACAACTTAACAAACGAAGAGCGGGGGTATTGTTAGCAGATGCAGCGGGACACAACATTACCGATGCTCTTTTAACTGCCATGCTGCACCAGGCCGTTTTAACCGGTGTCCAATATGAATTAAAACAACACGGTGAAGTGACCTCTGAGTTATTTGAAATTATCAATACCCGGTTTTTCAACTCTTCCAGTCTTAGCAAATTCATCACCTTGATCTATGGAGAGATATGGGACAACGGGAATTTTCGTTTTGTCAATGCGGGTCATCCACCGCCGTGGGTATTTTCCAATAAATACGAAAGATTGATAAAAGTTTGTAAAAACCAGATTATTCATTTTCCTCCCATTGGCACGATGCCCTCTGGCGAGGATATTGACTCCGGCCGGCATTTCAGCCACCTGGGATATAAGAAAAGATATTCCATCAATGTAATCAACCTGATGGGGTGGGGTGATATTCTTTTGCTGTACACCGATGGCTTTTACGAGCACACCGACGATAGGGGAACCGATTATTTTCCCAAAAAAGTAGAAGAAATTTTGAGGCGAATAAAAAATGATCCTGCCAAAGATATCTATTTCAAAATAAAAGAGGATTTATTGGCCTTTGGTAAACCGTCGGATGATATCACCTTCGTGGTGATTAAAAAAGTATAAAGAACTACTATGAAAATACCTAAAAAATTAGCCACGAAGTTACACGAAGGGACACAAAGAAGAGATCAGTAGGCAGTAGGTAGTAAGTAGTAGGTAGTATAAAGATGACATAAGACAGATGACGGATGACAGCTTATTGGTCCACCATGTCATGGGGTTTAAATCTGTGTAAT
>CP070627.1:361183-378107 GCA_020355945.1 Candidatus Aminicenantota bacterium
CCAGGGGGGCGCTTTTTGAAAAAACTGCCCCCCTGAACCCCCCGCAAAAACTTCTTATTGAGAATCTATAGTTGGTTAACTCAGGCCTGTTTAAATATCCCCTGGCTGTACCGCTTCCACCGATTACCAGACTGCCGGATACACCGATGGGCACCAGGTTATGGTATTTGTCAAGGATATAAACAGTTGAATGACTGATAGGCTTGCCAATGGGAATGCCGGTTTTATAACTCTTTTCTACCGGGTGAAACGTGGAAAACGTTGTGTTCTCCGTAGGACCATACATGTGAAGAATTTTTAGGTCTTTATACTTGTTTCTTATTTGATTCACGTAATGAGCCCGGACCAGGTCACCTCCCACCAGGAAATAATCAAGTCCTGAAAATATCTCCAGGTGCTGCTCAACTAATTGATTGCATAACTGGGGAATGAGATGCAGTATGTTGATTTGATCTCTAACCAAAATTTCTTTTAATTTCTTGCCATCCAAAATAACATCTTGCCCTGCTAAATATAACGTTAATCCATTTAAAAGAGGTCCCCAAATCTCAAAGGTGGTAATATCAAAAGAAATTGATCCGGTGAGCAGCAGCTTATCCCCCGCTTGCCAACAGATATAATTGGTATCTTTTACCAATCTCACCACATTTCCATGTTCTACCAGTACACCTTTAGGCCTGCCAGTGGAACCGGAGGTGTAGATGACGTAAGCCAGGTTCGCAGGGCTCACCTGGCAGGTTGAGGTTGAGGCTAAGGTTGAGAAAGATAATAGGCTAGAAATATCTATTATTTCTATAAATCTCTCCTCAACCTCAGCCTTAACCTTAACCTGAGTCTCTGGCGCAGCCAGCAAGATTTTGGCTTTGCTGTCGGTCAATATATATTTTATCCGTTCTTGTGGATATTCCGGGTCAATGGGCAAATACGCCCCGCCGGCTTTTAATATCCCCAACATCCCGATAATCATTGCAAATGATCGTTCCACCATCAATCCCACCAGGGTATCCGGGCAACCACCTTTTGCCCGCAATCGGTGCGCCAGTTGGTGGGACTTTTCATTTAATTCCCGGTAGGTGAATTGCTTCTCATCCCGGATATCTTGCTCCCTACACTTTACAGCGATATGATCAGGAGTTTGGGATACTTGCTCTTCAAACCATTGATGGATGGTTTGCTCCCCGGGATAACCAAACCCGCTTTGATTAAAATCAACCAACAGTTGTTTTTTCTCCTCCGCAGATATAATTTCTATCTCCCGGATTTTCTTTCCCGGGTCTGCAATGATCGAGGATATGATATTCTTGAAATACTGACCGAATCTTACGATGGTTTCCCGGTTAAAAAGTTTTGAGCAGTATTCAACGCTAAAATGGAATTTTCCCCCCAATTCAATTGCAGACAGGGAGAGATCAAATTTTGATATGATGTGTTCAAGAGGATAAGGCCCAATATTCAAACCTTTGATCCTGGTTTGGGGCATCTCTCCGGCGGAGGCAAAGGTTTCCCGGAAGGTAAACATCACATCAAACAACGGGTTTCGGCTCATATCCTTCTTTACATTTATCTTTTCCACCAGGTCTTCAAACTGGTAGTTCTGGTTCGCAAACGCCTCTAATGTGGTTTTTCTTACCTGGTGGAGAAACGCTGTGAAGGATTTTTCTCCTGATGGCTGGTTTCGCAGCGCCAGGGTATTGACAAACACCCCGACTATTTTTTCCAGGTCAGGATGATTTCGTCCGGCAATGGGTGTTCCCACCACGATATCTTCCTGGCTGCTTATTTTAGATAAAAATATGTTATACACAGCCAATAATACCATGAATGGGCTTGCACCTCCGGACCTTGCCCATTGGTTTAATGCGGTTGTTTCACCTGTATCCAGGTCAAAAGCGGTAATACCTCCTGCAAAACTTTGAACCACTGGCCGCCGATAATCAGCGGGCAGGTTTAATACCGGGATTTCTCCCTGGAACATCCCTAACCAATACGCTTCCTGCCGCTCCAGTGCTTCTTGCATCTTTTCACTATTCTGCCAGGAGGAAAAATCTTTGTACTGGAACTGCGGTGGTGGCAACGGATTTTCCCTGTTGTTTTTATAAGCATCATATAACATCAGGATTTCGCTGATCAATAAACGCATGGACCACCCATCAGAGATGATATGGTGCATATTTAATAAAAGCACATATTTGCTCTCATTGATATGGATTAATTTGACTTTAAATAAAGGTCCGTGTTCCAAGTCAAAAGGGGCAGCTGCTTCCCCGGATACTAAATTTTTTGCTTGTTTTCCCGGGTCTACTTCTTTTCTTAGATCGATATATTCCAATTTAAACCCACTGATTTCAATATCATGGATTTTTTGCCTGGGTTCCCCTTCCTTCACAACAAACGTGGTTCGCAAGCTTTCATGACGTTTCACCGCAGTCTCATAGGCTTTCTCCAACACATTAATATTTAAATCCCCTTCCACCAGGTAGGGGATCAGTATGTTGTAAGCGATATGGGTTTCATCCAACTGGTGCAGGAACCACAACCGTTGTTGGGCCGGTGATAACTCATAGTCTTCCTGGTGCGCTGCAACCGTCAGCCCGGTGTAATCCAGGGTCACCCCTTCTTCCAGGTAACCAAAGGATTTGGCCAATTGTATGGCCATTTCTCCCAGGAAATCCGTTTTATAATCTTTTTTCCATTTGTTCAACACATTGGAGTCAATGTCCGAATGGGTGAAAAAGTTGAAATCCCCCAACATTTTCGATTCCGGGTATATACCGTTGGTCATTCTATTTGCGGTTTTCTCGTATACTTTGATCATGTCCTGGTTATATTGGATATGCAAAAAGTCACAAATTTCAGCCACCACAGCGTCCGGATGTTGAACAAGGTCTTCAAATTTAACCGCATGTTTTCGCTCAGTCGGTATGGAGTGAAGAAATTCCACGATATTTTGATGACTCACCTGCCATATCAATTCTGCCAATTCAATGACAGAAAAGTGGTGTTCATACCAGAACAATTGATCCATTTTGGCTTTTTCAAAGGAATGAATCATGGCATACGGATTTCGCTGCAAGTGAATATATTGAGGTTTTTCAAAGTATTGTTCTGCCCGTTTTAAAACATCGATATCCAATGAATAGTAGGGGGATTTATCAACCAATCGGCGATGGCCCAACCACTCCTGCAGTGTCCGGTAAAACTCCCGGGTGGTTACCCCCCGTTCTTCCATTGCCGTCATGATAGCTCCTGCCTCTTCCACAGGGCATTTTTTTATATCCATAATGGCCCGAATGGTTCCTTCGGTTAAATAACTGTATTTTTCGGAAATCACCCGTTTTCGATCTTGTAATGTATTGAATGACAGGAGTTCCAATTCAGGAGGAGCAAAAAGCCCGGGATTGCCGGCCAGGATGACCCGTAATAAGGTGGTACCGGAACGTGGGGCCGATAGGATAAAGACGGCTGAAGGATTTTTGGAACTTGAGACCTTCATTGGGGCCAGGGTGGGAATGAAGCGCCGGAATTCAGCCACTTTGGCAGCATCCACTTTGGTATGGGTTTCATTACGATAACCCTCAATCATCCTGGCCAATTCTTCAATGGTAGGGGCTTCAAATAAAGCAGTCACATGGATAACTTCCGATAATTGTTTCTGGATTCGATTCACAGCACGAATACCTTTGATGGAATTGCCACCGATTTCAAAGAAATTATCACGGCAGCCGACTTTCTCTACCCCCAACACCTGCTCCCAAATTTCTGCCAATTCCTTCTCCAAATCGGTACGGGGTGCAATGTATTCTTTCCTGGTCTCAATTTCAATATCCAGCAGTGCGTTTCGATCCACTTTTCCATTGGGAGTTAAGGGTATTTCATCCACCGCTGCAAAATGGGTGGGCACCATATAATAAGGTAAATCTTCCTGGAGATAATCTTTCATTGCCACGACATCTAACGTGCCATTGAACTTCAGGTAAGCACAGAGATGTTTGCTCTCTTGCCCGGTATTTGCTGCTGCTGTATTTTTAACCAGTACCACTGCCTGTTCCACCTTTGGGTGCTGGATTAATTTATTTTCGATTTCCCCTGGTTCGATGCGAAACCCTGCGATTTTTGCCTGGTGGTCTTTCCTGCCAAAGAACTCAATCACTCCGTCCGGAGTCCGCAGGCCCAGGTCACCGGTTTTATAAAGCCGATGTCCCTTTTTCCCGGGAAAAGGGTCGGTGGTAAATGTGTGCATGGTTTTTTCCACTTCATTTAAATACCCTCTTCCCACACCCGGTCCGGATACCACCAGTTCTCCTTTGATCCCCACCGGGCACAAATTCATGTGTTTATCCACCATGTATATATTAAGATTCTGTACTGTTTTACCAATGGGAATTCGTTCCGCCTCGGGATCACGGTCCATGATATGATGGGTGATATCATCCGAGGCTTCGGTGGGGCCATAGGCATTCACCACTTTTAGCCCGGGAAACTGCTCAAATACCTTTTTTACCAGGGGGGGTTTAACCTCTTCACCGGTGACCAGGAGGTAATGAATTTTTCCCAAATAGCTGTCTCCTGTCAAATCCAGGGTAGCAAAGATTGCCGACAGGTAAGAGGGGACCACCTCCAGGATGGTGACCCGGTCTTTCTCCAGGCGGGTTAAAAATTTGTCAGGCTCCCAAACCAGCCGGTTGGGATAAATAACCGTTTTCCCCCTGGCAGCTAATGCCGCAAAAAATTGCCAGACAGAAATATCAAAAGTATGGGGGGAATTCTGGGAAACAATACTTGCCGGGGTGATCTCAAGATCGTTGATTTTGGCTTGCAGGTGGTTCATCATGCCCAGGTGCTCGATCATTGCTCCTTTTGGTGTCCCGGTGGAACCGGAAGTGTAAATAATATAGGCCAGGTTTTGTGAACAACCATGGTATTCCGGGGTCTGCACTGTCTTTTCCTGCTGCTGCTTCTCAAGGATATCCGGTTTAAGTATTTCCAGCCGGGGCGTTTGCCTCACCATGACTTCTTTGCGCACAAAGGCCAATCCTGGGATTTGTTCCAGGATATTTTCACCAGGTAATTCCCCCCCATTTTCTAATATATTTTTGATTAATTCACTAAAGGTAAGCTCACCTTCCCCCCTGACCACAATATCGATATTCCTATCGTGCAAGAGGGTTTGATAATCACTGGTGGCATAAGGCCCGCCAACAATAAGGGGCCCGCTAAATCCCCATTCCCGGATAATGGCAGCGGTTTGATGAAAAAAGTCTTTATAAAACGTCAGGGAGCGCGCTCCCACCAGGTGCGGTGCAAATTCCGCCAATAATTGTTTTAATTCGTCATAACTATCAAAATCAACCCGGGATTTGGCGATTTTACCGTTTATTTTGCCGGGAAACCGGTGATTGAGATAGGTTAACAAATACATCAGGCCCAAAGGGGGTTCCGACACATCATAAAGCATATGACTGTCTTTGCTGAAATACTGGGATAAATCCAGCAATAAAACTTTCAGTGCTTTTGATTCCGGTTCTTGTTTAGGGAAACATTGCTTCATTTTTTCATGTAAACCGGGAACCTCGAAATGAAGGTCCTTTACAAAGGTGGCTTCCCCCAGTTGGTCCCGGGAAATGCCTGTGAATTCAAGTAAATCTGAAAAATTGTTAATATCTACAGGCAAATAGCTATTGTATTTTTGCGCCATTTCACTTTCGGTTAATGACTTCATTTGCCAGGGCAGCACATGCAGCAGGCGTTCTTTAGATAAAAAGTATCCTGAGAAAAAATCGGTCTGGTATTTCAGGGTAAATTGCTTATCAAAGGGTAAAGTTTCCGGGAGTTCATGGTAGGCAAGATTTTGCGACCGGGCAATGGCTTCTTTTGTAATACCGGCTTCAAGGGCCAACGCTTCCATATCCGTATTGGGGAAGATTTTCAAAATTTCCACGTAGGGAAAATGCAGCCATTTCTGTCTTTTGATAAATTCCAGGGTCATCAGGGCTTCCTTTTGGGTTTCTGTGGGAAAGCCCAGCATGGTGAACAGTTCCAGTATCACCTGGGGGTATTTTTTACATATATACCGGATATTTTCCTCTAATTTCTCCAGGTTCAGGTTTTTTTTGATCAATTTCTGCAGCCGTGGTGAAGCGGTTTCTAACGCCAACGCTAACCCCACGGTTCCGGCTTCGATCATTAAATCGATATATGCCTGGTCCAGTAGATCGCCCCGGACACCATTGGGGAAAAAGAGCTGGACCTCCATGCCATGATCAATGAGTAACCGGAAAAATTTCATGCTGTTCTTTCGATTAAAATTGAAGATATCATCGATAAGGGCAAATCGTCGTATTCCCAGGTCATAATAGAGCTTCACCTCGTCAAAGATATTTTCTGCTTGACGGGGGATATGTTTTTTGGGCCAGATTTTGTGGCAGTAGGCACATTTATATGGACATCCCCGCGAGGCCTGGATGGATATGGCATGTCCCACCAGGGCCAGGCCGATGTTGTCACCATAGGTTTCATAGTTGATTAAACTTCGATCCGGGAAGGGGATCGAATCAAAATCAGTAATCTGTGGGCGGATACCGGTAATGACCACCCCCGCTTCACCGGTGCGAAGGTGCTGCAGCGTACGTAAACAGGTCTGCCTTTCTGCATCGCTGTCAGTGAGCAAAACCCGGGAACCTGAATCCGCTAAAACGTGCCTAATCCGCTGCACCGGGTCCTGGGGATCAAGGGGAATGTAAGCACTCCCGGCTTTCCAAACCCCAAGAATATTTTCCACCATTAATGGTTTCCGGTCCAATAATATCCCTACCGGCTCTTCCTTTTGCAGACCCCGTTCTTTTAAAATTCCTGCCCAATGATGGGACCGTTGATTTAATTCCCGGTAGGTAATATGGTTTTCTTCACAGCCCAGCGCCACTCGGTGGGGAAACTCGGCTGCATACCCTTCAATAAATTGAAAGATAGTTTTATCTCTGGGAAAATCAGCTCGATTATTATTAAAACCAACAATTAACCGCTCTTTTTCTTCATTTGCCAAATAGGGGACCTCTGATATCTTTGTATTGACTTCCGACAGCAAATTCTCCAACATCCGGGCAAAATGCCTGGCCATTTGCTCTACATAAAAGGTCTCGCAGCCTGTGGCCGGGTATAAAATCTGCCCCCTGACCCGGTTCTCCTCCCGAATAAAGGAAAAATGAAAACCGGTTGGTAAATTCTCAATGAACCCGTCATTATCACCATGAATATTTTTCAGGGAGCACTGCATATAAGAAATTGATGCATCAATAGGTATGTTGGCGGTACCGGACAAATAATCAATCAATTGATTAAAGGGATAATCCTGGTTTTCATAAGCCTCCAATACGGTTTGCCTGATGGTTAATAATAACTCTTTAAAGGTCATATTTTCATCAATATGATCATGAATCAACAGGAAATTATTGATGGTTTCTTCTGATACATTCAATTCATATACAGGGGATACCACAATACAATTTTCGCAGTTGCTATATCGATAAACCAGGGATTTTAGCCCTGCCAATAAAATGATGTAAAGGGTAAGATCGGCTTGATTGCTTAAATTGAGCAATTGATGGGATAACTGAGCCGGGATGTCTATTCCTGTTTTCACCACATTATCATTGGAGGTGGGCTGCATTTTATTGGTAAAAAAGAGTTCGGTCTTCCCGATATCTTCCGGCAATCCTGCCAGTTTCTTTATCCAATATTCCCGCTGCCGGATGAATTTAGGGCTGAAGAGCAGCAGGTTTTCATTCAATTTATCTTCAAACATATTTTACCTCCGGTTAAAACTTGAATTCCACATCGTATTTCTCAATTAAATTATTTTTATTATTAAAGATATCATCTGTTGGCCTGGCTGCCTGGCAAGATTTTACGATTTGTTTAATGATCTCAAAACTGGCCTCTGTTGGTGATGGGTTTAAAATTTTTTCTCGGATCCCGTTGTTAAAGCTTTTCAAAAAGCCTTTCACCTGTTCCGGGTTCATTCCCCGGTGAACCAGGTGCCAGAAATTATCAAAATCAAAGTTATATTGAGGAATCCAGGTGGATTTTTTAATGGATAAGAATATATCTTCGATTAAATCACAGGCGGTGGGGGAATCCATTGTGGCATGGCTCCACTCAAACCGTTCGCCCTCCAGTTGATATTTCTCTCTCTCACGCCATATGGGGGTAATGGGATCACAATACCATAATTGTGCCCGGTAAAAATCCAGTCCACTATTTTCGATTAATCGTATGGTATCCTGTACGGTTTCATGGGTTTCGCCCGGGAATCCAATGACAAAACTGCTGAAAGTAACGATTTCATACTCTTTCAATAAAGCGATTCCTTTCAAGTATTCTCCTGTTTTTGTACCTTTATTCATATTTTTAAGTATTTGATCATTCCCGGATTCAAGTCCCAAATAGACCCCTTCACAACCGCTTTCTTTCATTAATTCCACTGTTTCCCTGTCGGCAAATTGGCATCTGAAATAGGAGTGCCATTGGAATTTATATTTGTTTTTGATGATCATGCGGAGGATGTCTTTATATCTTTTTAAAGGGACATTAAAGGTGTCATCAATAAAATGCACGCATTTAACCGTTCCTGGTTTATCCAGTTGATCCAATTCGTTTTCAATTGCTTCCACCGGGGCGATTTGATATTTGCCGGCGTGTTGGGGGAAGCCGCAAAAGGCACAGGAAAAGGGGCAGGATACGGCGGTCCTGACATTTACATATTCCCCCAGCCCATCAGCCAACAAATCCCAATTCACCATATTGTCAGCCAAACGATTATTTTCTTTGACAATAGGGGTGGAGACATAGCCATTGTCAGTCTTATAATAGATATTATTGATTTGATCAACCGGCTGTTTGTTTTTTAAATGATGAATTATTTTTTCCAGGGTGGTTTCTCCCTGGGAGCTATTGACATAAAAATCAGCCCCGATGGATTTAAACAGATAGTGCAGTTCCCCATCATCGAGAATTTGCACCTGGGTGGCAACAAAAGGCCCCCCGATGATGATTTTTGTATAGGGATTGTATTTTTTTATAAAATTTACGATTTCAAGAATAGGAAATACCGCCACATAAAAAGTGGTGGTGATTGCCACTGCCAGGACATCATTCTCTGCCAATTTCTTTGCCAGCACTCTTTTTTCGTCCCGGAACGAATTGACATAATCATAGGTGAATCCCCTCCGACTTAAATAAGACACCAGGTAGGCAATGGAAGCACTAAAGGTTTCTCCCATGCGCAAGGGTTTGGCTGAGGCTTTTGAATTGGCTGCATCGGAGCAAAATAAGTTGAAGACTTCCGAGATTGTATAGGGATGGTTATTATATTCGATAAAGTTTAACGCCAAATCCCGGTAGGCACCCGAATGAATACCCATTTTCTTTACGGTTTTCTCGTATTCCCTGAAATCCATTTCATTATGACCAATTAAAAAACAATCAATTGCTTTATTCATACCTTTATTCCTCATTACCTCATTAAAAATTAAATTCGACTTTCATACTCTTTTTTTTGTCTTGATCGGTTGTTGGGTCTTTAATGGCTAGCCTGGTTTTCTTTTGTTTGATCAGTTCCCTTCTTTCCTGGTCACTAATCATTTCCAATTGCGATAATTTTTTTTCGGGGGTTTTTATCACTTCCGATAACAGTTTTTTAAAGTAGCTCACCAGTCGCTCTATGGTTTGGTGTTTGAACAGCTTTGTCTTGTAGCTAAAAAAGGCAAACAGCCTGGTTCCTGTGTCACTCACATTTAACTGCAGGTCAAATTTCGATGTTTTGAATTCATGTTCAACCTGTTTTTGGTTTTTGTTCTCTTTTTCTTTAGCTGGTGTTGCCCCTGGTGCTTCTTCAATTTTTGCATATCGAAAGACCACATCAAACAGTGGATTTCGGTTCAATTGCCTATTCACAGCCAACTTATCCACCAGGTCTTCAAATGGATAGTCCTGGTTTTCAAAGGCATTAAGGGCTGCATGTTTCACTTCCCGGAGAAATCCTTTAAAGGATTTATCTCCTTCGGGTCTATTCCTGACAGCCAGCATATTAACAAACATCCCGATGATTTTCCGCAAGTCTGCATGCCTGCGTCCCTCCACCGGGGTTCCCACAACTATATCCTCTTGACCGGTTATTTTAGACAACAGGACATTGTAGAGGGCCAACAATATCATGAACATGGAGGCTCCTTCTTGTGCAGCCAGGTGACTCAATGACTTTGTATCATTGTCGTGGATGTCAAATATCACTATATCCCCTTCAAAGCTTTGGGTTCCGGGTCTTGGGTAATCTGTGGGTAAATGAATGCAGGGGATACTGTCTTTAAAGCTGTCCAGCCAATAGTTCTCTTGCTGTTGGCCGGTTCCCTTTTCCTTCTCAAAATATTGCCATTGGGAATAGTCTTTATATTGAAGCCTGAGTTCAGTTAATCTTTCTCCCCTGTACAGGGCCAGGAACTCCCGGACATAAATCCCCAGGGAAACCTGGTCGGAGATAATGTGATGCATGTCTACCATAAGGATATGCTTTTCTTCATCCGCTTTTACTATTCCCACCCGCAGCAGTGGCGCTTGCGAGAGATCAAAAGAACGGATGAAGCTCTTTTCGTGGGGCACATCATATTCGATCTCAAATTCCACTTTATCGTGTACCCTCTGGACCAGTTCTCCCTGGATTATCTCAAATGACGTTCTTAAGACTTCATGCCGGTGTACCATTTTGGTGAAGGTCTTTTCAAACCTGGTAATATCAACTTCTCCAGCCAGGGTTCTCACCATTGGCATATTATAGGCAATATTTTTTTGGTCAAGCTGCCACAAAAAATACAGGCTCTCTTGTGCGGAGGATAAGGGATAGTACTCTTTTTTCTCTGTGGGTTCGATAGCAATGAATCGATCCACCGCACTGCTGTCAATATGCCGGATATGGTCTGCCAATGCTCTTATGGTAGGGGTTGTGAATACCACTGTTAATTCCACCTTCACATTCAAGGCGCAATGGATTTGAGAGATCAATAAAATGGCTTTTAACGAATGCCCACCCAGGTGGAAAAAGTCCGAATCGATCCCGATGTTGTCTTTTTCGATTCCCAGGACTTCAACCCATATTCCTGCTAACGTTTCCTCCAATTGGTCTCGGGGGGCAATATCATCTTCTCCTGCTTTGAGTTCAGGTTCTGGCAGCGCTTTCCTGTCTATTTTTCCATTGGGTACCAGGGGAATTTGCTCTATTGGTATAAAATAGGATGGGATCATATAATCAGGCAATTTCCCGGCCAAATATTCCCTTAATTCCGACACCGAAAGCTCAATGTCCGAAACAATATATGCACATAGGTATTTATCGCCTTGTTCCCACTCTTTTTGTATGACAACGACATTCTTTATATCAGCATGCTTCAACAATTGAGCTTCGATTTCTCCCAGCTCAATACGAAAGCCCCGTATTTTTACCTGGTGGTCGATGCGACCTAAGAATTCAATATTGCCGTCCGGCAGCCACCGGGCCAAATCACCGGTTTTGTAAAAACGGTCATTGGTCATTGGACATTGATTATCGACGGAATTGGTAGATTTAGAGAGCTTTTTAAAAGAACTAATGACGAATGACGAATGACCAATGACAGCTCTTAAAAATTTCTCTGCGGTTAATTCCGGGTCATTGAGATACCCCCTGGAAACTCCTTCCCCACCGACACATAATTCTCCCGCCACCTTAACCGGCTGGAGATAATGGGCTTTATCAATAATAATTGCCGTAGAATTGGCTATAGGACTGCCAATGGGAATGTAGGTGTACTCTTTATCGATCAAAAAGGTTGTGGAGAAGGTGGTATTTTCCGTGGGGCCATACCCGTTGATCACCTTCAATGCAGGAAACCTGGTCTTTACTCGATTGATGTGAGCTGGTGATAACGCATCCCCTCCCACCAACAGGTTGGTTAACCCGGCAAAAATCTCCACATCTGCTTGCATCATCTGGTTGAACAAGGGAGAGGTCATCCATATGGTGCTGATGTGATATTTCTTTATGGTCTCTTTCAATCGTTTCGGGTTTAGTATTTGGCCTTTATCCAGTAGGTACAGGGTTAAACCGTTTAACAATGCACCCCATATCTCAAAGGTAGAGGCATCGAATTCCAGGGCTCCGGTTTGTAAAATCCTCTGGTTTTCTTTAAATTCCACGTAGTTGGTATTTTTAACCAGCCGGACAACATTGCGATGCTCCACCATCACGCCCTTTGGCTTCCCGGTGGAACCGGAGGTATACATGATGTACACCAGGTTGGCTGCTGAGGCAGCCTGCCTGGAGGTCGAGGTTAACGTAAAAGTTGAGGAGGATTTATCCACTTTAATGATTTGACTCTCCGGCGCAGCCAGCAAGATTTTTGAGGGGCTGTTACTGCTATCGGTGAGCAGGATATCGATATGACCATCCTTCATCATATATCGCCGACGTTCACCAGGATACTGCGGATCAATGGGCAAATACGATCCCCCGGCTTTCAGTATTCCCAGCAGCCCGATGGCCATTAGCACGGAACGATCCACCATGAGCCCCACAATGGTATCGGGCCGTGCACCTTTTTCTTTTAACTGGTGGGCCAATTGATCGGATTTATTATTTAATTCCCGGTAAGAAATATAGGTCATATAGGTCCTATAGGTCCTATATTTTATCGCCAATGGTCCGACAACGGCAATATTATCCGGGGTTTGTTCCGCCTGCCGTTCAAATAATTCATGGATGGTCTTCTCCTTTGGATAGGATACCGCGGTATCATTAAAATCATATAATAACTGTTTTCTCTCTTCTTCCGGTATTATTTCTATTTCCGAAAGTTTTATATCATGATTGGTAAGGATTGCCGAAATGATGTTCTTGAAATATTGAATAAATCTTTCCATGGTATCTGCTTTAAACAATTTGGTACAGTATTCAAATGAAAAGGCCAGTTTCTCTCTCCCTGTAAAAGCAAAGAGAAAGAGATCGAATTTGGCTGTGCGGCGTTCATAGTTATAGGTTTTGGCCTTTAAGCCCGGAGGTTCTTCTTTTTCTTTGACATTTTTTCCTGGTACACCTGGTACAGCATTATTGCCGATCTCAAACATCACATCGCACAAGGGGTTGCGGCTCAAATCCCTTTCCAGGGCTACTTTTTCCACCAGGTCTTCAAAGGGGTATTCCTGGTTATCAAAGGCTTTTATTGTATTTTTTTTCACCTGGGCGAGAAACTCTGCGAAGGTTTTCTCTCCCAGTGGATAATTCCGCAAAGCCAGGGTATTGACAAACATGCCAATGATGGGTTCCAGGTCGGCGTGTCTTCGACCTGCGGTGGCAGTGCCCACCACGATATCCTCCTGGCCGCTTAATTTGAATAGGAATACATTGTAAACAGCCAGTAACAGCATAAACCGTGTCACCCCTTCCCTCCGGGTCACCTGGTCAAGCCTCCCGGATTGCGCCTGGCTTAAATCAAAAAACCTGACACTCCCTTCAATGCTCTGGACCATTGGCCGGGGATAATCCGTGGGTAAATGTAATACCGGGATTCCCCCCTGGAACTCCCTTAGCCAATATTTCTCTTGCTCCTTGAGCAATTGCTGCACTGTTTCACCCTGCTGCCATTGGGAATAGTCCTTATATTGGAGCCTTAAGGCAGGTAATGGCTTCCCGCTAAAAAGAGATAAAAAATCTCCTATCAATATACTGTGGGAAACGCCATCGGATATGATGTGATGCATATCCACCATGAGCACATGTCTTAAAGGTGCTATTCTTACCAGCCCCACCCGCAGCAAGGGTGCTTGACTTAAATCAAATGAGCGAACAAAATTTCTTATGATCCCATTATCTGACTCATGGTATCCGATTTTAAAATCCATTTCCCCTGGGGCATGTACGCTTTGCCGGGGCACGGTCCCTCCCATATGGAACGATGTCCTTAAACTTTCATGCCTGGCAACCAATGCCCTGAAGGTTTTCTCCAACCTCTTTATCTCCACTTCCCCTTCCAATTCAATCATTTGAGGTACGTTGTAGGCCGTATTCTCTATATTCATCTGCTGGATAACGTACAGCCTTTGTTGAGGGGATGACATCCGGTAATATTCTTTCTTTTCGGTGGGTTCGACGGATGCATATTTCTTTAGTTTATCTTCACTCCTTTGTAAAAATTCAATGATTTCATCTTTTTGATCTTTTAATTCCTTCACTAACTGGGGGTGTAATTTCCCTTTAGGCGCATGAATCTTTAATTGACCATTGACAAGGCGAACTTTTATTCTTTCTTGTTTTAGCCTGGTTAATAACGATAATACACGAGATGTTTTAGATTTTTTAAAGGGGCTGCCGGAGTCTGTATTCATATGGTTATCTCCTCTTCTTCTTCATTTGCCTCTATTTCTTTTTGATCTTCTATCCAATCAACTACGGTGGCCAGGGAGGCGATTTCTTTGATGAAGGGCATTTCAAATACTTCAGCCAGGGATAATCTCAAGTCCAGTTCTTTCTGAACCCTGGCTACCATTATGGCTGCATTTAATGAGTGCCCTCCGATTTCGAAAAAGTTAGTATGGATGCCGATGGCATCTTTTTCGATTCCCAACACCTCTGCCCATATTTTTGCCAATTTTTCTTCTACTTCATTCCGCGGTGCGATAATCGCGGCTTCTTCTCCTTGTTCTATTCCAGGCCCGGGAAGTGCCCGCATATCTACTTTTCCATTGGGGGTCAAGGGAATCTTTTCCAATTGGATAAAATAGGCAGGAACCATATAATCCGGCAATTCTTCCTGTAAATACTCTCTCAACTCTGAGACCAGGGAATTTGACCGGGATTTTCTCTTATTACTTTCAAAAGTGTAAGGAATGTAAGACGAAGCGTAAGGGCCGTTTCCATATAATAAGGCCGCGTAGAGCTCTGCCAGTCCGGCATTAATGCTGTAAGACGCTGTGGATAATACAGTCCTGGTTTTTTTACCGGGATTGGCCTGCCAATGATACGCATAAACCCTGGAAAAATCCAGGACATCTTTATGACTCTCTATGACATATTCTTGCGCTTCAAGGTCTCGAGGTGGCCCTGGAGAATATAACAAGTAGGCGGCTTGATCAGGGGCTATTTCAATGGCGGGATTCTCACCTGCAATACCCGGATCGCTGTCATTTAAACCATCCGGACTGCTAATATTAATCACTTTAATATTCTTGTTGACTTTGTCCCTGATTTTTTCTGCTAATGGGTGATATTCATTATCGGTCAATATGATTCGTGATTCCGAATCTTCCAATATATGAGTTAATCTTTCCCGGGGCACAGTGGGGTCAAGGGGGACATATGTTTTCCCCGATTTTAACGCACCCATGACCCCGGCGGCCATGGGGATATCATGGTTAAGCAATAAAGCGATGGTTTGCCAATGGTTTTTATTTTTTGATTTTTTTTCCTCTTTAATTTCAATGGCAGTTGGCACTAGTTTTGTCTTTTTTATCTGCTCTTCCGGTGTTTTTCTTTTCTTTGCCCCGGTTACTCCACAGAGGGGACAATTGGGATCAGGTTCTACTTTTAATTCTTCCAGGAAGTTTCCACTCCAACCCACATCCCAATCAAATCCTTGTTCTTTGCAGGTTCCCAGGAAATGTTCACTGAAAAGATGTGTCATGGCTTTATAGCCAGGGGTAAGTACCAGGTCCGGGGTTGCCCCTCTCTGGTTAAAATAAAAGAATTTATTGTAGGCGGGTTTATCAAATCCCAATAAGATCTTTAAGGCTTCATTAACGATTATTCCTGCACTGATGAAAAGGGAGGTGGATACCACGGGTAATGGGTTTTTACTATAATTTTCAACATAGTTTTGCATGCCTGTGACAATGGCTTCCAGCTTTTTCTTATCAAATATACAGTGATAGCAAGGAGTATGGGGGGTATGACATACCATGGCATAGGCATTGATGTCGGTCATGGCTAAGATAAGATGAGGGATACCTTTTGCTACTGCATATTGTGATAAAATGAATTTATCTGCCGGGCCATCAAACATATCGAAGATAATAGCCGCATCTCCTACCTGTTCGGCTATATTTTCCCGGGTCAATTTTCCTGTATAGGGGATGACGTTTATATTGGGATTGGTTTTACTTATAGTCAGTTTTGCGGATAGAGCTTTGTTGATGCCCAACCGCTCTTCATCATGTAAGAACTGGCGATTTAAGTTGCTTAATTCTACTTGATCAAAGTCACAAACTTTGATGGTGCCTAAGCCCACCAGGGCCAGTTGTGTGATAGTGGGGGAGGCCCCACCTCCGGCACCGGCCACAAAAACCGTGGTGCCTTTTAGTTTTTCCTGGGCTGCCATTCCCCAGCCATGAAGCAGCATCTGCCGTTTATACCTGGTCCGTTCACTCTTTGATAATTTGTATTTATCATCATATTCCTTTAATATTTTATGGGCTACCTGGTTGGCATATCGGTTCAGGGCCTGGTAAGTCAAGGGTTGACCATCTGATTCCAGGATAATTTTATCGGGGTTCCTGGTAACCATGCTCTCAAAACAGTCAACAATGGATGGCGGCGGTTGGTCCTTGTTCAATCCTGGTAAATCCTGCCAGGGACCTGCAAAATTCTCTTTCCCGGCAATTTCCTTTAAATTGATTAATTTTTTATTCGCTGCGGGTGGTACTGCATCTTTTATTTTCTCTCCTTTTGGTACGATATAAGCGCATAGATATTTATCTTTATTTTCTTCCTCTGCATCTTTTACCACCACCAGGGCCTCTTCCACTTGTTTATGTTTCATTAATCGGCTCTCGATCTCTTTCAATTCGATGCGGTATCCCCTGACTTTAACCTGGGTATCGATACGACCTAAGAATTCAATGGTTCCGTCAG
>CP070627.1:378207-394597 GCA_020355945.1 Candidatus Aminicenantota bacterium
AGAGGCTTCAGGATCGAAATGGGAGAAATAGAAAACCAACTCATGAACCATGATAAAATAAAAAAGGCAATCGTCATACCCAAAGACAATAAAAAGGGGGATAAATATCTATGTGCTTATGTGGTCTCTGAAGAAGAAATCATGCCCTCACAATTGAGAGATTATTTGTCAAAACATTCACCCGACTATATGGTCCCATCATATTTTGTTTTCCTGGAGCGAATTCCCTTAACTCCCAATGGTAAAGTAGATAGAAAAGCATTACCGGAACCCGGGATAAAAGCGGAAGCCGAATATGCCCCCCCGAAAAATGAAACCCAGCAAAACCTGGTGAAAATATGGTCCCAAGTCCTGGAAATAGATGAAAATATAATAAGTATAGATGCTAACTTTTTCCAGTTAGGAGGACACTCATTAAAAGCAACCTTAATGACCGCGAAAATACATAAAAGCTTAAATGTAAAATTACCCCTGGCTGAGGTGTTTATAACCCCGACTATAAGAGAGTTATCACAAATTATCGCGGATATGGGCGAAGACAAATATATATCGATAAAACCGCTGGAAAAAAGGGAATACTATGAGCTATCATCCGCGCAAAAAAGAATGGTGGTGGCCCAGCAAATGGATGCCCGGGGAAAGAGTTATAATATACCTACTATCATGGTAGTAAAAGGAGAACCGGACCAGGAGGCATTGAAGAATACCTTCAACCGGTTGATCCAAAGGCATGAGAGTTTAAGGACATCGTTTCACCTGTTGGCCGGCACACCGGTCCAGGTCATTCATGAAGAAGTGGCCTTAGAAATTGTTTATCACCAAAGAGAAGAAAAAGATGTACCGGGAATCGTAGAAGATTTTGTCAGTTCCTTTAACCTGGAAAAAGCACCATTAATGCGAGTAGGGTTAATAAAGACTCCCGGGCATAAATACGTGTTAATGGTAGATATGCACCACATCATTGCTGACGGTGCATCTCACAAAGCACTGCAAAAAGATTTTATGGCATTGTCCGCGGGAGATCATCCGGCACCCCTAAAAATACATTACAAAGATTTTTCCCAATGGCAGAACCGTTTATATCGAACCGGGCAAATCAAAAAACAAGAAAAATTCTGGCTTGAGCAATTTAAAGACAATATCCCCGGGCTGGGGCTGCCCACTGATTATCCCCGGCCCCCGGCACGTGATATTTCTCAAGGTGATTTTATCACTTTTGTGTTGAAAAAAGAATTATGCAAAAGGTTATATGATGTGGTAAAAAAAACCGGGACCACATCATATATCGTGCTGTTCGCAGCGTATAATATATTATTATCAAAGTATACAAAGAAGGAAGATATTGTTGTCGGAACCCTTCTTTCCGGGAGGTCTCATGCCGATTTGGAACATGTAATCGGTATGTTTGTCAACACCCTTCCCATAAGGAATTATCCCCGGAAGGATAAATCCTTTAAAGAATTTTTAAAAGAAGTAAAGGGAAGTGTCCTTAACGCCTCTGAAAATCAAGATTATCAATTCGAGGAATTGGTAGCAGCGCTGGGCCAACAGGGAGATTCCAGTCGAAACCCGTTATTTGATACGGTATTCACCCAGGAAACCGGGAATCCAACACCGCCAGGAGGTAAAAATACATCTCCCGCTGCAATACAACCTTATGCATATGGTGCTAAATTTGCAAAATTTGACCTGTATTTCCTCAGCACAGTAGGTAATGAAACCATAAATATACTCATCCGGTATTCCACTCAACTGTTCAAGCCTTCCAGGATTCAAAAAATGGCAAAATATTATACGGAAATCCTGGACCAGGTAACAGGGAATATAAATATGAAGTTAAAAGATATCACCCTTTCTCATGATTTTTTAACCTCCGCATCAACGGTTCACAAAGATGATGGCAGTGACTTTAAATTCTAAAAACAGGAAAACAGGGGAATCAAACATGATAAAAACAAAAAACCAAACCCCACACCGGGAAACGGAAACACCGGGGTGGAAAAAGATCCTATTAGTGGTATTGCCGTATTGGGCACCGGTCCTGCCCCCGGTTGGCCTGGCCAGGCTGAAAACCTTTCTCCGGGCCCAGGGCTGTGATGTGAAAATAGTCGACCTCATTGTAAAAAATGAAGCCCTGGAGTTCTACTATAATTACTTTGATGTGTTGAAAAAATGTATCCCCCAAGAAAAAAGAGGAAATTTTAAAAATATCGGCCACGATGTCTTGCGAAACCACATGATGGCCCATCTCAATTACCAGGACCAAAAGGAATACCTCCAATTGGTAAAAATATTAATATACAAATCATACTATGTCCATGTAGAAGATTCTTATATCTACGAACTCAATGAAATACTTTCCACTTATTATAAAATCCTGGAAGAATATTTCCTGTTTCTGCTGGAATTCGAGGAACCGGATGTGGTAGGTGCCACGGTTTACCGGGACACCATCGCCCCCACCATGTTCGTACTAAAACTGACCAAAGAAAAATACCCCCATATCAAAACCGTTATTGGAGGTGGAATCTTTGCGGATTCACATATCATGGGCTCCCCCAATTATGAATTACTCCTGCAAGCCACCACCGGTTATGTGGACAAAATCATCATCGGTGAAGGGGAGATCCTGCTCTTGAAGTATTTGCGGGAGGAATTACCAGCGTCCCAACGGGTATATACGATGGAAGACATCCATGGGGCGTTTTTGGATTTAAAGGATGCCGGACCCCCGGATTTATCGGATTTAAATATCCGCAAGTATTCCCATCTGCCCGGCACCGCTTCCTTTAGCTGTCCATATAAATGCAGCTTCTGCAATGAAGCCCAATTCCGGGGAAAATACCGAAAACGCGACATTAAAGAGACGGTAGATGAAATGGTAACCCTGCACCAGGCCGTGGAACTCAATAATGTCAATGCCGGACATCAATTATTTTTCATGACCGATTCCCTGTTGAATCCCATCATCGATGACCTGGCAAATGAATTGATCAAAAGGGAGGTGTCTTTGTATTACGATGGATATTATCGAGTAGACCGGGCAGCAATGAACCCGGAAAAAACGCTTTTTTGGAGGAGAAGTGGTTTATACCGGGTTCGCTTAGGCGTTGAGAGTGGTTCCCAAAAAGTATTGAATTTGATGCGCAAAGGAATTACCCCGGAGCAAATCAAGGGAGCCGTCACTAATTTTGCCCTGGCTGGAATTAAAACCACCACCTACTGGGTCATCGGCCATCCCGGGGAAACCGAAGAAGATTTCCAAATGACCCTGGACCTGATCACAGAATTAAGAAACAGTATTTATCAAACCGAATGTAATCCCTTTCTTTATTATTACTGCGGCCAAAATAGCTCGGATGAGTGGAAAGACAAACGAATGCTGTTATATCCTGGAAAAGCAAGAAGTATGTTGGTTTTTGATTCCTGGACCCTGGATATGGAACCGCTGCGGGAAGTGGCCTATGAGCGCATGCACCGGTTTGAAAAACACTGCCGCAGCCTGGGAATTCCTAATCCTTATTCCTTTAAAGAAATTTTTGATGCGGATCGGCGCTGGAAAAAACTGCAAAAATTTGCCGTCCCCACATTAGATGAGTTTGGCGAAGTGGAGGATTCGATTCGAGACAATTATAAAAAACGAGTACTGGCCCGGCAGTGCAGAAAGGACGATGGAGACTTTAACCTGTAAACAAGAGGGCTTGCCCCCTTGTAATTGGTGAATAGAGGAGGATAAATACCATGAAGCAGTATCTTAACACAGGAATCAAAGAAGTACTGAAAAAATATCCGCAGTTAGCCCCGGTCCTGGCACAGTATGATATTAATTGCTATAAATGCAATGGAAACTGTTTGTTCAAAGATATTTTCGAGGAACACAATCTATCCATGAAAGAAGAGATAGAGTTGAAAACAAAAATGGCTGAGATCATCGTAGGAAGTGATCAATGAAAGTATAAAATAGCAGGTATTAGAATCCCTTAGAGGGAACAAGGGGGCTTGCCCCCTTGTCATTAAAATCCCCCTCAATCTAAAGTTAAAAAACTAAGGAGATTTGTGATGATGTATAGAGATTTATCCGGCGAGAAAGAATTTGCCGCCAGTCAATTTGACCGGGAAAGAGAATACTGGCTCAATAAATTATCCGGGGAATTGGTGAAAACCGGTTTCCCGGTAGATATTCGCACCACGGGAATTAAAGAAGAAAACCGGGGACAGGATACTGTCTCCTTTAAATTATCACCGGAGCTTTTTCAACGATTAATAACCATAAGCAACAACTCCGATTCCAGGCTGCATATACTCCTGGTCACCGGGTTATTTTTGCTGCTCTATAAATATACCGGCCAAACCGATATCATTATCGGCACTCCCATAGACAAACAAGAAATTGAAGGTGAGTTTATCAATACCGTACTGCCTTTACGAGCCTCAATTGACGAACAAATAACCGTCAAAGCGTTTTTACTGCAAATGAGGCAGACCATTCTAGAAGCCAGCGAACATCAAAATTACCCGATTGAAACAATTCCTTACGAGCTAAACATGCCCGTGACCGAAGGTGATTTTCCCCTATTTGACACCGCTGTGCTGTTGGAAAATATCCAGGATAGAAAGTATATCCGGGATATCAACCTGAATATGATATTTTCTTTCCTCAAGACGGGCCGGTCCCTGGTAGGTTCTGTTGAATATAATACCGCTCTCTATACAGCGGAGACCATCCAACGAATAATTAACCATTATACCTACCTGATGCAAGAGGCTTTTAACCGGGTAGACTTAAAATTAATCGAAGTCCCGGTACTCAGCGAAGAAGAGAAAACTCAAATGGTGGTGGATTTTAACCGAACCACCGACCGCTGCCCCCGCGAAAAGATGATTCATCAATTGTTTGAAGAGCAGGTGCAAAAGACCCCGGGCAGCACCGCCGTTGAATTCAAAGGTAACCGCCTCACCTATCACCAGTTAAATGAAAAGGCCAATCAATGGGCGCGATTTTTAAGAGAAAAAGGAATCAAACCCGGTGATACTGCAGCCATCATGTTGGGCAGTTCGATTGAAGTACCTATTGCCATAATGGCAGTTCTAAAGACAGGAGGCACTTACCTGCCTATGGGTTTGGAGTACCCCCAGGAGCGCATCAATTACCTGTTGAAAGACAGTAAAGCAAAAATTTTATTAACCCTGAAATCCCTGCTGGGCAGCATGAACCTGGATTGCCCCCCTCTTTACCTGGATGATGAGAACCCTTACAGCGGAGAAAGTGAAAATTTAAAGCATGTTAATGATAACAGTAGTTTGGCATATATTATTTATACCTCCGGGACCACGGGTCAGCCCAAAGGTGTGATGGTGCAGCACCAGGCACTGGTCAATTACATATGGTGGGCCGCCCGCACCTATGTTAAAAACGAAAAAATAGATTTCCCCTTATACACCTCTATTTCCTTTGATTTAACCGTCACTTCGATTTTTACTCCCCTGGTCACCGGCAATGCCATTATCGTGTACGGCGGTGTGGATAAAACCTTTTATATAGAAGAGGTCATTGATGACAACCGGGTGGGAATAGTGAAACTAACACCGTCGCATATGAAAATGATCCGGCACAAAAAAATAAAAGATTCAAGCATTAAGCGTTTGATCGTTGGCGGGGAAGAACTGGAAACCCAATTAGCCAGGGATATTTACAACAATTTTAATGAAAAAATAGAAATCTATAATGAATATGGCCCTACCGAAACTGTTGTAGGTAGTATGATTTATCAATTTAACCCCAGCACCGACCACCGACACTCGGTCCCCATTGGCGTGCCCATCGCCAATACCCGGGTTTACCTGTTGAATCAACATCACCAACCGGTACCTGTAGGTGTTGCCGCAGAGCTTTATATATCCGGTGACGGCCTGGCGCGAGGATACTTGCGCAACCCCGGGTTGACCGAAGAAAAATTTGTCCCTAACCCGTTTATACCCAACCAAAAGATGTACAGGACCGGGGACCTGGCAGTGCGGCTGCCCAATGGCATGATTGAATATAAAGGCCGCATCGATCACCAGGTTAAAATCCGGGGATACCGCGTAGAAACCGGGGAAATAGAAGACAAAATCCTTCATTTCCAACGAAAGGCCCACGCCCAACGGGAGAAAAGAGAAAATATTGTCGAAAAACTGGAATTAAAGTCCTTTACCCGGTGTAAAACCTGTTTGATCCCGGTGAATTATCCCGGGGGCATCCATTTTGATCAACAAGGCGTCTGCGATATATGCCGGGAATTTGCATCCTACAAAAATAAAGCATTAAAATATTTTAAAACCGTTGATGATTTTCGCAGTGTGGTGCAGCGGGCCCAACAGGGCAAAAAAGGCAAATATGATTGCCTGATGCTGTACAGCGGTGGTAAAGACAGTTCCTATGTGCTGCATCGGTTGAAAGAAATGGGCCTAAAGGTCCTGGCCTTTACCTTTGATAACGGCTACATATCCGAAACCTGCTGGGAAAATATCGCCCGTACCACAGCTTTGTTAAAGGTTGATCACATCGTACTGGACTCCAAAGCCATGAAAGAAATCTTCGTAGAAAGTTTATGGTCCGATTATAATGTCTGTAACGGTTGCTTTAAAGCCGTCAATACCCTGGGTACCAAAGTGGCCCATGATCATAATATCAACCTGGTCATCTCCGGCTTAACCCGCGGCCAGATCTATGATATCAAACTCCACGGCCTGTTTAAATTGGGGATTTTTGATGATGAAGAAATCAATGAACGGTTAAAATTGTTCCGCCAAAACTATCATTCCATGACCCATCGCACCTCACGCCTCATTGGTGTGGAAATTACCCCAAAAATGTTGGAAAATATCTGTTTTGAAGATTATTTCAGGTATGACGGTATATCTACCACAGGAATATTTGAATATTTGCAGCAAAGAGACCCGCAGTGGGAACGTCCCACCGATACCGGGTCCTCCTCTTCCAATTGTATTATTAATGATGTAGGCATATATGTGCATCTAAAAGATAAGGGGTGTCATTTTTATGCGGCCCAGCTCAGTTGGGACTGCCGATTGGGCACCATTACCCGGGAAGAGGGCATCGAGGAAATTACCGGGTTTACAGTGGATTATCCCCAAACCCACCGGGTCCTGGAAGAAATTGGCTATTATGATGCCTTCACCGGCGCCGTGGTCACCGATATTCAAGATGAAAAAGGAGAGCAAGCGCTCTGTGCTTATATCCTGGCAGATAAAGAATTTGATTTCTCTCAATTAAGGGATTATCTTTCCCAACAGGTCCCTGACTTTATGATCCCCACTTATTTTACCCGGATCGATAAAATCCCTCTCACCCCTGGAGGTAAAGTTGACCGCCGGGCACTGCCAAAACCGCAGCAAAACATTGAAGGAGAATATGCCGCCCCCAGGAATGACACGGAAAAAATCCTGGTACAGGTATGGGCAGAAGTACTGGGCCTTAAAAAAGAAAACATCGGCATTGATGTCAACTTCTTTGAAATAGGCGGACATTCGCTCCGGGCTACCTTCCTGGCAGCAGCACTACAAAAAGAATTTAACCTCAAGGTCCCTTTGGTCAAAATATTTGAAAAACCCACCATAAGGGGATTAGCCGAATTTATAACAGAAACTGCACCAGGAACATATACTCCCATCTCTTCCACCGAACAAAAGGAGTATTACCCGGTATCTTCCGCTCAAAGTCGATTATATGTTCTTCAACAGATGATGTTTGACACCACCGCTTATAACGTAAACACAGTGGTTGAACTGGAAGGAGAATTTGAAAAAGAAAAATTAGAAAAGGCCTTCCGGCAATTGATCCGGAGGCATGAAACCCTGAGGACATCCTTTAAAATGGTAGGCCAGGTCCCCGTACAGGTAGTTCATCATCCATCCCGGGTCGAATTTGCAGTGGAGTATTATGACCTGGAAGTGGAAATAGAAAACAAGATAAAAACAGTAGAAGAAATCACCGGGAAATTCATCCGCCCCTTTGATTTGTCTCAAGCCCCTTTGTTACGAGTAGGATTGGTAAAAATCAAACCGTTGAATTATGTGCTGATGGCTGATATGCACCACATTTTAACCGATTATGTTGCCCAATCCATATTAGTAAGAAATTTTATATCCCTGTACAACGGCCTGCAATTACCGGGATTAAGGTTCCAATACAAAGACTTTTCCCAATGGCAGCATAGTAAAGAAGGAAGAGACGCATTCCACCAACATAAAGACTACTGGCTGCGGGAATTCCAGGGGGAAATCCCCATATTAAACCTGCCCGCTGATTTTCCCAGGCCGGTGCTTCAAAGTTTTGTCGGAGACCACATCTATTTTGAACTAAGCGGAGAACAAACAACCGGTTTAAATAAAATAGCCCTCCAGGAGAAAGCCACATTATTTATGGTGGTATTGGCTGTATTTAATATATTCCTGTCTAAAATGAGCACCCAGGAAGAGATCGTCGTCGGGACGCCCATAATCGGACGAAATAATACCGAACTGGAAGAAATAATCGGGATTTTTCTAAATATGCTCTCATTAAAAAACTTCCCCAAACCCGGGTTTACATTTATCAAGTTCCTCCAGGGGCTGAAAGAAAAAACATTAGCGGCTTTTGAGAACCAGGATTACCCCTATGAAGACCTGGTGGAAGAAATAGAAGTAAAAAGGGATACCAGCCGTAATCCCCTGTTTGATGTGACAATTATGTTCCAGAACATATTTGCTGCCCCGGGAAATATCGCCCAACAAAAAATAGAAGATTTGAAAGTAAAACCCTTTGATCTTAAACGCAAAACATCAAAATTTGATTTAACCCTGTTGGTAACGGAAACCCGGGGAAAATTGGACTGCTTATGCGAATACTGCAGCAAACTCTTTAAAAAAGAGACTATTTTAAGATTTATTCAATATCTCAAAAATATCGTATCCTCAGTCATTGAAAATCCCCAAAAGAAAATATCACGGCTGGAAATACTACCGGCAGAAGAGAAAAAGCAAATATTAGAAAATTTTAACGATACAGCAGCAGCATACCCCAAAGATAAAACGGTACATGAATTATTTGCAGCCCGGGCAGTGAAAACACCGGGTAAAGTTGCCATTGGGTTTGAAGATCGTTCGCTTACTTATGAAGAGCTGGACAAACGCGCCAATCAACTGGCCGATTATTTGCATTCCCGGATAAATATTCAACCGGGAGAACCCGTGGCTGTCCTGCTGGACAGGTCACTGCATATTATGACTGCCATCCTGGGTATCTTGAAAACCGGTGGTGCCTATGTCCCCATTGACTCCTCTTTACCCGGGGCAAGAATAAAATATATTATCCATGATGCGGAAATCGGGACGGTTATTTCCGAAAAAGAACATATAAACCTTTTAAACCGGTTACACCGAGAATGTAAAACATTTCATACCTTTTTATGCCTGGACACCCCCTGGGGTGATGAAGAAAATAAAGAAGAAAAAACCGGCAAAAAGGCGGAAAATCATAAAGTTCAACCCACGCACCTGGCATATGTTACTTATACTTCCGGTACCACCGGCCTACCCAAGGGCATCATGATCGAACACCGAGCCATAATCAATTTTATAAAAGGTATTACGGATATTATAGATTTTAGCGAAAACGATCGTATTTTATCTTTAACCACCATATCATTCGATATTTTTGGTTTAGAGGCAATTCTTCCCCTTACCAGGGGGTCGAAAGTTGTAATCGGGAACCGGGAGGAACAGTTAAATAATAGGGCATTAACCAATGCTCTTCATAAACAAAATATATCCATCTTCCAGGTTACACCCTCCAGGCTGCAAATATTGTTTTCGGATGATATATCCCCGGGAACGCTCAAACCGTTGAAGTATTTACTTGTAGGAGGGGAAGCCTTCCCGGGAATACTTTTGAACAAAGCGAGAGATCTTATCACCGGGAGAATATATAATCTCTATGGACCCACTGAAACCACCATATGGTCGACAGTAAAAGATGTTACCGGGGAAAATCCCTTAAACATCGGGCAGCCCATCGCCAATACCCGGGTATATATACTGGATAAGCATGAGGAATTGCTACCCTTAGGAGTTGCCGGGGAATTATGTATCGGTGGTCATGGTTTGGCCCGGGGCTACATAAACAAACCGGAGTTAACCGCAGAAAAATTTGACCATGATTTATGGGATTTACAGGATTACCGGGATAAAAGAAAAAAAGTGCCAGGCAAAAGGATTCATATGTCCTATAGGTCCTATAAGTCCTATATTTCTAAAAAAATCTACCGGACCGGTGACCTGGCTCGATGGCTGCCGGATGGAGATATCGAGTTTTTAGGCCGGATGGATCACCAGGTGAAAATCCGGGGATTCAGGATCGAACCGGGTGAAATCGAGAACCAATTATCAGCAATCCCTCATGTGAAGGAATCAGTGGTCACAATAAAAGAAAAAAACGGAGATAAGTATCTATGTGCTTATTTTCTTGCTGACAAAGAAATTGCCGTTTCGGAACTCAGGGAAATTCTTGCCAAAACATTACCGGATTATATGATACCCTCTTATTTTCTCCGGTTGGAACAGATGCCCTTAACCCCCAATGGGAAAATAGACAGGAAAGCACTGCCCCACCCCGGGGTCCAGCCGGAAGAGGAATATGTGGCGCCGCGGGATAGAGTAGAGGAAACATTAGTAAGAATCTGGTCCCGGGACCTGGGAATAGATAAAGATATAATCAGCATCGATGCTAATTTTTTCCGGTTGGGCGGACATTCGCTAAAGGCAACCTTAATGGCTGCCAAAGTCCATAAAGAATTGAATGCAGCCTTACCCCTGGCAGAAATATTCGCAAGCCCAACCATAAGAGGGCTGGCCGAAAAAATAAAGGGATTAGCAAAAGAAAAATTTGCAGCCGTCACTCCCGGGGAAAAGAAAGAATACTATGTGCTGTCTTCATCACAGAAAAGGTTGTATATCCTGCTGCAGAGAGATTCGGAGAACATTGCTTACAACATGTGTGAAATATTTTTATCCCCGGGACAACCGGATAGGGAAAGATTGGAACAAGTCTTCAAAAATTTGATCCAGAGGCATGAAAGTTTAAGAACCTCCTTTGAAATAGTAGGCGGTGAACCAATACAAAAAGTTCATGATAAAGTAGAATTCGAGATCGAATATTATGATTTAGCCACAGAGAACACAGAGAACACCACTCGCAGCTCGCAGCCCGCAGCAGATCTTATAAATTCTTTTATCCGTCCCTTTGATTTATCTCAAGCACCCCTGGTCCGGGCCGGGATAATAAAAACAGGTGATGAAAAAAATATAATGATGGTGGATATGCATCATATTATATCGGATATGCTCTCTCACCAGGTATTGGTAAAGGATTTTGCGACGTTGTTTGCAGGAGAAGAACTGCCGGGATTAAGGCTGCATTACAAAGATTTCGCCCAATGGCAAAGCCAGTTATCAAAGTCCGGCCAGGTGAAAAAACAAGAAGAGTATTGGCTCAAGGAGTTTGCAGGAGATATACCCAGGTTAGCGATTCCTACCGATTATCCCAGGCCTCCCCTGCAGGATTTTGCCGGTGACACCGTTGGCTTTAACATCGGGACTAAGGAAACCAGCCGCTTAAAAGAGCTGACCCAAAAAGAACAGGCCACTATATTTATGGTGTTATTGGCGGTTTATAATGTGCTGCTGTTGAAACTCACCGGCCAGGAAGATATCATCGTAGGAACAGGTGCTGCCGGGCGAAGGCACGCTGATCTGGAAAAAATAATCGGTATGTTCGTTAATACCATAGCACTCAGGAACTACCCTGCCGCTGACAAGAGTTTTAAGGAATTCCTGGGGGAAGTCAAAGAAAGAACCCTGCAGGCCTTTGATAACCAGGACTATTTGTTCGAAGACCTGGTAAAAAAAGTGACAGCCAAAAGGGATATGAGCCGGAATCCCCTTTTTGACACCGTTTTAATGGTGCACACTGTAGAGCCGGGCCGGCCAGGGACCTCGAAAGTAAAAAAATCCCAATTGAAACTTAAACCCTATCCCTATAGAAAAAAAACTTCACAGTTTGATATGATCTTTAATTGCCTGGAAGTAAACCAACAGTTGAGCTTTTCCGTCGTCTATTGCACAAAACTGTTTAAAAAAGAAACAATAGAAATGTTTATCAGCTATTTCAAACAAATCGTCACCATCGTGTCGGATAATGATGATATCTTATTAAAAGATATCGCTCTTTCACAAGAAACCCTGCTCACAGACACCCATGTCCCCCAATATGATTTTGAATTTTAGATATTTATCGGCGGCTTAAGCCCCGGGGGTGCCAACATAACCGGTACAAGAACCAGGAACAAAAAAGCTAAAGAAGGAAAACAATGGAAAACAGCCAGATGAACAGTAAATTGACAATTTTAGCCAATCAAAGAAGCAAAGAACGGGAGTATTGGCTGAATCAATTGGCAGGAGAATGGATAAAAAGTCATTTCCCCTATGAGTATCAAAACCAAAAAGAACCGGGCTCCACCAGGGAAAACCCGGCAAAAACCGGGAAAACAGTGGAATTCCCCTTTACTCCCCATCTCTTTAAGGAAATGATGCGATTGAGTCGGGGTGTTGACCAGGCTATACATACCATTGCTGCGGCGGGATTGGTCCTACTGCTCTACAAATATACCGGCAGCCCTGATATCGTTGTCGGCACCCCTGTCTATAAACAGGACCTTGACGGTGATTTTATCAATACGGTATTGGTGCTGAGAAATCAATTGAAACCCGTAATGACATTCAAAGAGTTGTTATACCAGGTGAAACACACCATTGATAAAGCCATTGAACATCAAAATTATCCCATGGAAATATTGGCGCACCAGTTAGGCCGGCTCGAACCCGGGGAAAATGATCCGGGTTTTCCTTTATTTGATGTCGCCATCTTACTTAAAAACATCCATGACCCGGAATATCTCCGGGACTTTCATCATAACGTTCGCTTCTCTTTGGAAAAAAGCGCAAATTCCCTGGGAGGAGTGGTAGAATACAATTCGCTCCTCTACCCCCAGGAAACCATTGAACGGATGACCCGGCATTTTACCCGGGTATTGCAGCAGGGGCTCTCCAATGTAAATGAAGCGATATCCTCTCTGGACATGCTGTCACCCGATGAAAAGAGACAACTGCTGGAAGAATTCAATGATACCGCCAGCGACTTTCCCACCGGCCAAACCGTACATCAATGGTTTGAAAACCAGGTTGAAAAAACACCGGGGCATATTGCGGTCAGTTCGCCCCTTGATTTAAGTGATATCTATAATCAACTGGAATCGGGAACACCCCGGGCCCACCCGGGAGAAAAAATGGGAACCTGCTGTTTCAAGCAAAATCCCTATATCTATCGATCCGGTTTGTCCCTGCCCAGTCAGCATACCACCCTGGTCCTATTGAAAACCCATCGTCATAACTGCGTGATTGCGGATCAACAGGTAGTGAAATTATTGGCGTTTTTCAACGGTCACCTTAATTTGAAATCGATTTATTCCAGGGTGCAGGGGTTGGCATTTTCGCTCTATATCCTGGACAGGAGCGATTTGCTGGGAATCTCCTTTCAATTTAATCAAAAGCCGCAGCGGTTCATCATCAATGAATTTAACGATTTCTTTGGGCTGGTGAAAGTCCTGGCCGGGAATGATTTGATCGAGTTAGTAGGCATTGAACCTGCGGTTCCCCTGGTTGAGCATCCTGTCCTGCCTGTCTTTGAAGCGGACAGCCAGTCAACAGGAATCGATAAAATCGATTTAGAACGTTTATTGACAAAAGAAAAGCAGGTAGCAACGGCGCAGGTATTACTGTTAGGAGATACACCGGGAACACCCACCACCGGGTTATTATACCTGGGTGCTTATTTGCAGCGCCAGGGGATTAAAACCTATTGCCAATTTTACGACCCCTCCCCGGACAGCACCGCCATGAAGCAAAACCTGGAAGAACTTTTAGGAAAAATTCAGCCCCGGGTGGTGGCCATCAGCATGAAGTGGTTTCTTTATATTGCCCGCGTCATTGATATGGCCAGGATGGTAAAAGAATATGCAGCCGCACATTCATTGGATATCACCGTGGTGGTGGGCGGCAACACTGCCTCGTATTATTGGGAAAATATCATTAAATATGATTGTTTCGATGTCCTGGTGCGGGGAGACGGAGAAGCACCCCTGGCAAAAATATGCCAGGGCCAGGATATATCAACCATCCCCAATTGTGTCTATAAAAAAAATGGGGAAATCATTGAAAACCCGGTTACTTATATCCAGGATGAAACCAATTCTTTGGAAATTTATTTATCCCACCTGCAAGAGACATTACTCTCCAATCATACCTCTCGCCTGGGCACATTCTTTATATATACCCATAAAGGCTGTGCCATGAATTGCCTGTACTGCGGCGGCTGTAACCAGGCGCAGCAAAAAACCTTTAATCGCAAACACCTATACAAACGGAGAGTGCAGGAAGTTCGCACAGATATCACTGCTGCCAAAGAATATGCCTCAACATTCCAGTTCGAGTTTGACATCCCGGATAAAAATCTCCCGGGATATTGTCGGCAAATCTGGGAAGGGATCGACCTCTCCGGGCACTTTTGTATTTTTTCCACGTTAATGCCTCCGGGAGATGCATTGATCGAGCTGGTCAGCCGGACCTTTAAATATGTATACTGGGACTTTGATATTTGCACTCCCTCTGAGAGGCACAGGAACCAATTATTTTCCCTGGGACTGGTGAAACCTCAACCTTCCGATAAAGACATCTTATATTTTATGGACCGGTGTGAGAAATATAACAACATCGAAGTCAGATTAAACTTAATCACCGGGCTGCCTTATTTTACATCGGAAGATATAGAACCGGGCAAACAACTGCTGGATAAGATTATGAATACTTATTCCTGCTTTAGTGAATTACACTGGGCCCGTTTGCATGCCCAACCCGGTGCACCGATTGCAAAAGATGCCGCGAAACATCACATGCAATCTTATGCCTCCGTTTTTGAAGATTTTCTCAAATACAGTAAAGAAAATTTTGACCAAACCTCCGGTTATTCCACTGTCGAAGATTTTAATTATCCCTATATTTATTTTAACGATGATCGATTAAATTCCAGTGTTACCAATTTTTACCTGGAAACCAATAAAAAAGTCAATCAACACAGGATCGATCGCCAGAAAGCCTTGATCGTTTGTGACACCCTAACCTACCGGGAATTAAATGAAAAAGCCCATCGATTGGCAGGTGTATTAAGAGCAAAAGGAGTCAAACCGGCTGGAATCGTCGGTCTCATGTTAGAACGCTCCCCTGACATACCGGTAGGGATTTTAGGAATATTAAAAACGGGCTGCGCCTATATGCCCATTGACCCGGAATTTCCCGAAGGAAGAATCGAATACATGTTAAAGGACAGCAATACCGGAGTTTTGGTGAGTGGGGTGAGTAAGGTAAGTAAGTTGAGTGAGTGGGACGGAGAGATCCTGCAAATATCCGATGATTCCCCGGGAAAATCCCCTCTTGAGAGGGGGGCCTCCTCCTCATCCTTAAAAAGTCTGGGAGGAGGCGGGGTGTGTCAAAATCCGCAAACCGTAAGCAGCCCTCCTGATCTGGCTTACGTCATCTACACCTCCGGGACCACCGGCCAACCCAAGGGTGTTCTTCTCACTCATGAAAATTTAGTCAATTATGTCCATTGGTTCACCACAGCCGCAGCCATTACCAAAGAGGATAAAACCCTATTAACCTCTTCTTTTGCCTTTGACCTGGGGTATACCTCTTTATATACCTCTCTTTTAAAGGGGGGTGAATTACACATCCTGCCCAGGGAAATTTACCTGTTAGGGGAACGGTTATTGGATTATATCCGGCAAAAGGAAATTACTTATATCAAAGTGACCCCTTCGTTATTTTCCGTTATTGTTAACAGTCCTAATTTTTCGATGAAAACCTGTGAAACCTTACGATTAGCAGCAATTGGCGGCGAAGCCATTAACGTGGAGGATATTGACAGGGCTCACTCTCTTTGTGCCCATATGCAAATCATGAATCATTACGGTCCTACGGAAGCCACCATTGGCTGTGCGGCCGCAGTGGTCAATTTTGATCAATTTGATGAGTATAAAAACCATCCGGTGATAGGAACTCCCATCTATAACACCAACGTGCATATACTGGGTAAAGATTTAAATATACTGCCCGTTAGAGTACCGGGGGAATTATGTATCTCCGGCACCTGTATAGCCCGTGGTTATCTAAACCGTCCCGAATTAACCGCGGGGAAGTTTGACCATGATTTATGGGATTTACAGGATTACCATGATGAAAA
>CP070627.1:394697-410880 GCA_020355945.1 Candidatus Aminicenantota bacterium
GGGTTTTGTACCCACCGCTTTTAACACACCATACTCCCGCCTACGCTCCAACACAGACATCAACACGGTGTTCAATACACCCACCGCCACCACCAACACAAAAATCAATAACATGATCCACATCCCCTCTTTATCGGCTTTCATGGCGATATAAAAAGACCGGGCAAATACCTGCCAGGGTTCCACAGCCAGGGGGACTTCCTCATTGGCGCCGGGATTCGAATCAGAACGTGAATTGAAAGCAGAGAGTTTTTTCTCCAGGGTTTTGTTGACAAAATCCACATCATAAAGGCTGTCAACCGTAACAGCGATCTCATGAACCCGCCCTTCCAACACCAGCAGTTCCTGGGCTGCAGCCAGGGGAAGGTAAAAGCTAGCCCGGTCACCGATTTCATCACCGCTATCCACGATCCCTACAATCGTGTATCTATCATTGGCAATAGAACCGTCCGCTGCTTGCGACACCACTACCGCATCATCCCCTACACCACCTTTCAACAATTTTGCTAAGCCTTTACCGATAATAACCTCATTGGCGGCAGCAGCAGAAAACATCGTGCCTTCTTTGATTTTTTCATGGAATTTTGTGGTGCGGTCCTCTTTTGCCGGGTCGATGCCAATAATCTTTACACCCGCACTTTTCTCACTCACCGATGCCAACCCGGCAGAATGAAGCCGGGGAGCCCAGGAATCCACCTTATCCACCCGGCTCAAAATACCTTCAACCTCCGAAAGATTGTCAATGGTTTTGTACAATGAGGGACGGTCCAGGTAATCCGGATGATGCACCTGGATATGCCCCATCTGGTTGCGGGTGAAGGTATCGATAATACCATTGTACGTACCCTCTGAAAATCCAATAAAAAACGCAGCCAAAACAAAACCACCGAACATACTTAAAGCAGTCAGTATGCTGCGCCTCTTCTGTCGAAAAATATTTCGAAACGCTATCTTTAACATGATCATGGTGATTCTCCATTACCTTCTTAGCCACAGAGATCACAGAGCTCACAGAGAAAAAAACCCTGTGTCCTCTGTGGCTCATTTTTCCTGAAGCTTTTCACATTACCTTCTCCTGTATCAGACCTATATCCGTGACCTCAAGTTGCGTAAAGTAAAAATACCTTTGTCCACGTTGATATCAAATTGAGCCTCCAGGTAGCGAACAATAGTCTTATGCCCCTCTTTATGAGTAGGAACCAACTCCATCACCGCAGGAATCCTGCGCTTCCCTAAGGTTTTAGTGTCTTTATATTGAATTTCCCGCATCAATTGACCCTTTTCATCGTAATATTTTGCCCATAAAGGGATATAGTCCTTTTCCCGGACAGCCGTGATGATGTGCCCCCATACAATAGGTAATCCCTCTCTGGGCACACATTTCACATACACCACCCCCTCCCGGGGATTCTCAACTTCCGTAAAATCAAAAGAATAATCATCAAGGAATGTGTACTCTTTTACCAGGTCGTCGTTGGTAAAATCCGACCCCATCCACGACGCCATCATCATCGAAGGTGGAATCTTCATCACTTTATTGGTTTTAGGAAGAAAATTCCACATCTCATTTTCAATGCGAAGCGTGGCAATTCCTCTCTCTTTTTTGGGTAAAAGGATACGAATAAAGGTCTTATCCATACCAATACTCCAGGCTTCCATCTTTAACGTTCTTTTCCAGTGGGGGGTGATAATTTCCATCTCCATAACTGCAAAACTGGATTCACTTCGATACAATTCATCCATTTTTTTGACGATTTCTTTGGCATCTGCTTTTGTTGGTGCCGGATCAACTGGTACCGTCATAACAAAGAAAAACAAAAACAGGACCACCACACAACCACACCGATGTGCTGCTTTCCTCATTGAAACCTCCTTGTTTTACCACAGGGAAAAAAAACTCTGTGTCCTCTGTGTCCTCTGTGGCTAATTTTTTCATTTCTTCCATAAAATTCATGACATGACCATGATATCTAAACAACCGTATGACCGAACAGTCGGTCATTATTATCATCCTGGCTATTTCTCCGCCGCAATCCCGTTTAAAACGGTAACGGTAACGGCTTTAAGAATATCCTGGAAATCGATGCTTTCTCGTTCCAGGATCCATTGCACCAGGAGTCCGTCCAGGGTGCCCACGATCATTGCGGCTGTACTGCGAGGATTGATATCCTTTCTAAAACTGCCGTCTCCCATGCCTTCAATGATAATATCGGCAAATATCTCCCGGTACACGTTATAAAATTTAATCATCTCATTGAACATCACACCTTTTGAACTTTTATCTTTTATAGCCCCGGACCAGAATTCCAACATCAATTCCGTCAATTCCCGGTATTCCGCACTGATAAAACGGGAGAAGCCGTTTAAAATGTTTTTCAATTTTTCCTTTGCCGGGATCCCTGAAATTAAAATCGCCTGGAAATCCGGTTCCATCGAATGCATAAAAAATCGAAAGGTCTCGTGGACAATCTCTTCCTTATTGGAGAAGTATTCATATACCGTGCCTTTGCCGATGCCGGCCGCATTGGCGATATCATTGATGGTAGTCTTAGAAAATCCTTTCCTAGCGAATTCACGAATGGCTGCTTCAACGATCTGATCTTTCTTTTCTTTCTTATCAACCACTCTGGCACACACGGTTTCATTCCTCCTTCACCAACAGCTGGCAGCCAGCAGCCGCCGACAAAAATGACCGACCGTTCAGTCAGTTACTATATAATAATATAACTTGCCCGGGTTGTCAATTATTTTTTTAAATTTTTTTTTAACGAAACAGGCACCTGAAAAGAACCCTTTGATGAGAAGCTTTTGCGGAAGAAGGCGGGTCCAGGGAGAAAAAATACGCAGCCCTTTTGAAATTTCTTTCGCTTATGGCCAAAATTAGAATTCCCGGGAATTTTTGGAGATTATTGACAAGACCGGAGTAAAGTGGTAAAATGCCATGTCTTGGAGGAAGAATGAAAAAAGATATACATCCCAAATATATGGAGTGTAATGTTACCTGTGCGTGTGGAAGTAGATTCAAAACCAGGGCCACCGTTCCTGAAATAGAAGTTGAAATCTGCTCTGTCTGCCATCCCTTTTATACAGGAAAGCAAAAATATATCGATACGGAAGGTCGAATAGAAAAATTTAAGAAAAAGTATGGGTACAAAGAGCAGTGAAAAACTATTTTCCTATCTTGACGGACTTCATCAAAAGTACATTGAGATTTCAGATGAGTTGTCAGATGTGGAGATAGTTAAAAATCAAAGAAGATTCAGAGAACTGTCCAGGGAATTATCCAATCTTAAACCCTTACATGAGAAGTTTTTAGAGTTTAGAGCTCTTTTGGACCAGAAGAAAGATGCCCAGGAGTTGGCAGAGTTTTCTGATGATGAAGAGATGAAAGAGTTGGCCCGGGAGGAGCTCAGCACCCTGGACCAGGAGATCCAGGAATTGGAGGAAGAGATTAAGGTCTTGATGGTATCCGATCATACCGAAGACAGCCGGAACGTATTCCTGGAAATTCGCGCCGGGGCTGGTGGTAATGAAGCTTCTTTATTTGCCTCTGATTTACTGCGGATGTACACCCGGATTGCCGAGCGAAAAGTGTGGAAAGCTGAAGTGATTTCTACCACCTATTCTGCTATAGGCGGCATTAAGGAAATCATTGTTTATATCAGGGGTGGTGATGTGAATAAATATTTTAAGTTTGAGAGTGGTGTTCACCGGGTGCAGCGGGTGCCGGTCACTGAAGCCAGCGGACGGATTCATACCTCTACAGTCACGGTGGCTGTCATGCCGGAAGTGGAGGATGTGGAAATCGACATCAATCCTAAAGACTTACGCATTGATACATTTTGCGCATCCGGGGCTGGTGGGCAGCATGTCAACCGTACTGAATCCGCTATCCGCATTACCCATCTCCCCACGGGTATTGTGGTTACCTGCCAGGACGAAAAATCCCAGCATAAAAACAAAGACAAGGCCATGAAAGTGCTTAAATCCCGTATCTATGAATATGAAAGAGATAAACAGGAAAATGATATTGCCAGCAGCCGCAGGTCCCAGGTGGGCAGCGGTGAACGGTCCGAGAAAATCAGGACCTATAACTTCCCCCAAAATCGAGTCACAGACCATCGAATCACAGGGCATAACTTCAGCATTGAACCGATCCTGGATGGCAATGTGGATGTACTCATCGATATGCTTACTGAAGTCTACACCAAAAAAGCCCTGGAAGAGAAATTTAAAAAGTTGGTTGCTTAGTATCCAGTGCTCTATTCGCAGCTCTATTCCAGGTCTTTAAAAAAATTCAAAGATAAAGATAAATCACTGGACCTGCAGATTTTGACGGAAGCAGCCTTTCGTCTTACCAGGCACCAGTTTTGGATAAAGAAGAATGAAGAAATAACCGATCATATCGGGTTGAGAAAATTTTACCGGTACAGGAAGCGGCTGCTGCAAGACGAGCCTATTGCCTATATATTGAAACGAAAGGAGTTTTACGGGGAGACTTTTTATATCAACAAAAATGTATTAATTCCCCGGCCGGAGACTGAAATCCTGGTGGAACATGCCATAGAAAGTATTAATAAAAAACCGGCAAATATCCTGGATATTGGTGCCGGAAGTGGTGTTATTGCCATCCTCCTGGCCAGGCACACGGGTGCTGCGGTTACGGCGGTGGAAAAGAGCAGGAGTGCGTTCTATGTTTTGAAAAAAAATATTGCTTTGCATGGGATGACAGGGAAGGTCACACCGGTTTGTGGTGATCTTTTCCCTGCTGCCACTACCGGGTTTGATATGATTGTATCCAATCCGCCTTACGTCTCGGAAGCGGAATGGCAAGAGTTAGACCCCAATGTCAAAAACCATGAGCCCAAAGAAGCCCTGGTGGCAGGTGAAGATGGTCTGCTTATTATTCGGCGCATCGCAGCTATTGCGAATTATTATTTAAACCCGGGTGGAAAGCTGCTGATGGAGATCGGTTATAACCAGGAAGAGCCGGTTAGAAGGATTTTGGAATCAGCTAAATTTTCAAAGGTTGAATTTTTTAAAGATTACAGCGGCGTTTCCCGTGTGGTTTTGGCTAAATTGGCAGAATAAATTATGGTTGGGTCCCTCTAATAAAAAATTTTTGCGGGGTCCAGGGGCGGGGGTGCGGCGCACCCACCCTATTAGAGGTGGTTTCGTTGCATACTAAGTCCTACCCTGGGCTCTGGGCACCAGGCCCCAGGCCATTAAAAAGAGCCCCTGGTTGCCGGAGGCATAGTTAGGGATGAAGATCCTGTTGGTGAATCCTTATATTTATGATTTTACAGCCTATGATTTGTGGCTGCGGCCGTTGGGGCTGCTTTATATTGCGGCCGTTTTAAAAAAGTACACCAACTGTGAGCTTTACTGGTTAGACACGTTGGATCGGTTCCAGGAGGGAGCTTATTCACCTAATGATCCTGCGATTAAACGTGCAAAAGCCAATGGGCGGGGGAAATATCACCGGGAGATTGTTGAAAAGCCGTCTATTTACGAAAATACACCTCGCACCTATGCGCGGTATGGGATTCCTTTTGAGACATTCCGGGAGAAAATCCAGCAAATCCCGGCAGTGGATATGATCCTGGTGACCACGTTGATGACTTACTGGATTGATGGAATAAAACTCACTATTGATACCTTAAAAGAAAGATTTCCCACCGCAAAAATTGTCATTGGTGGTATTCTTCCTGGGTTGGTTCCTGTTGACCGATTGAGAAGCCATATGGAAGCTGACTATTTTGTCAATGGGTACAGTGAAGATAAAATTTTGAAAATCATTGAGAGTAGGGGAGGCACGGTTTATTCACCTGCTGATTTTTCTCATATCGATGACCTCCCGTATCCGGCGGTGGAATTTTTAAGCAGTCGGAATTTTCTTCCTCTAATGACTTCCCGTGGGTGTCCGTTCCGTTGTACTTACTGTGCTTCCGGTATTTTGAATAAGAAATTCCTGGAGCGGCCACCCGGGAAAATCCTTGATGAAATCTATTACATGCATAATACCTATGGGACTCAGCATTTTGTTATCTTTGATGATGCTCTCTTAGTCAACAAACGTCAGCGATTTTTAAAGGTATTTCACAAGGTGAGTGAAACGCTTAAAGTGAATTTTCATACGCCTAATGGTTTGCATGCGGGTGAGATTGACCGGGAGACTGCGGGGATTTTGTTTAGAAGTGGTTTTAAAACCCTTCGCCTCAGTTTTGAGTCCACCACTGCTGAAATCCTGTCAAAAAGCTCGAATAAAGTCACGGTTCGGCAGATGATTGATGCAGTGGAGAATTTGGCGGCTGCCGGTTATGAAAGAAAAGATATTGCTGTTTATTTGCTTTTTGGGGTGCCCGGGCAGCGGTTAAAGCAAATTGAAGAGGACCTGCAGTTTGTAAAGAGTCTTGGTGTCACACCGCATCTTTCTTATTTTTCCCCGGTTCCCGGTACTATTGATTTTATCAATTTGCAAAGAAGAGGGATTCTTTCAATGCCTGTCAATCTTTATGAAACCAATAAAATTTATTTTGTTTACAACAAGTCTGATTTTTCTCATGAGGAGATAAAGTATATCAAAGATCAGGCAGCAGGTCTGCAAAATCGTGGTTTGAAGTAGCCACGAAGTTTTTAATAAAAAGTTTTGGGAGGTCCAGGAACCCTTTTTCAAAAGGGTTCTTGGCCGCCGGAGGCAAAAGCTGGCGGTGGATTTTGGATGCGGAAAGCACTTGCCATTCATTTCTCCGTATGCTATACTGAAAAAGGTAAACGAATATGAGTATGAGTATGAAAAAGAAAAAACTGCCTGTGGGAGTATCGGGCTTCAAAAAAATCATCGAAGGTAACTACTGCTATGTAGATAAAACACTTCTTATTAAAGAAATTTTAGATAAAGGTGATACCATCTTACTTCTTCCCCGCCCCAGGAGATTCGGGAAAACTCTCAATCTCTCTATGCTGAAATATTTTTACGACTGCTGCCCGGCAGAGGGGGCAGAGGGAACAGGTTCGGCCAATTCCTATAAGAAATTATTCGATTCCCTGGCTATCATGGAGGCAGGCAAAGAATACCTGGATAAAATGGGCAAACACCCGGTTATTTTTCTCTCCTTCAAGGCCACCAAGGAACTGGAGTGGGAATCTTGCCTGAGTAAGATAAAGCAGCTTATCCAGGACGTATATCTAAAACATGATTATCTACTGAGCAGCCCGAAGCTGAAACCCCAGGAAAAGGACTATTTCAAAAAGATTATCGATCTAAAAGGAAACAAAAGCGAGTATGAAAACAGCCTGGAGAAACTGCTGATCTTCTTAAACCGGTTTTACGGTGAAGGGGGCGTTATTTTGATCGATGAGTACGATGCCCCGATTCATGCGGGTTTTACCTATGGCTATTATGAAGAGATTATCAATTTTATTCGCAATTTCCTGTGTGGGGGCCTGAAAGACACCGATCCTTACCTGGAAAAAAGTGTTATAACCGGTATTATGCGGATAGCTAAGGAATCGATTTTTTCCGGGCTGAACAACCTGGGGGTGTATACGCTGCTGTCGGAAGAGTTTGACCAACAATTCGGGTTCACGGAAAAGGAAGTGGAATCATTGCTTAAGGATTTCCAGGTTCTTGACCGGTATGACCAGGTACAAAAATGGTATAATGGCTACCTGTTCGGAGAAAAGATTATTTATAATCCCTGGTCCATCATCAATTTCCTGGGAAGCAAGGGAAAAGAGTTGGAACCCTACTGGATCAATACCTCTGACAACCAGATCGTGGAATCCTTGCTCTCCAAAGGAGGAAAAGAACTCAAAGAAGAACTGGAACAGCTCATCCGGGGAGAAACCATTGAAAAAGCCATCGAAAAGAATATCGTTTTGAAATCAATCGACACCCGGGAGGATTTACTGTGGAGTTTTCTTTTGATGGGAGGCTATTTGAAGCAAACCGCCAAAAGAATGGACCAGACCACCGGTAAAATGTACTATACCCTTACGATTCCCAATATGGAAGTGAAAACGATTTATATCGGGATTATCGACCGTTATTTTACCGGTAAAATAGGAAACAAAAAGCTGGAGATCATGCTCAAAGCATTAATTGATGGTGATGTTAAACTTTTTGAAAAAATGCTGCGCAAGCTAGTGCGGGCCGTCTTCAGTTACCACGATTTCAGCGGTGAACCGGAAAAAGTGTATCATGCATTGGTGGCCGGTCTTCTCATCTGGATATCCAATACCCATGAGATCAAATCCAACCGGGAATCCGGTTACGGAAGGTACGACATCATGATCATACCACGGGACCCCCTGGCAGGGGGAAGCAATAGGGGTCAAACCGGTTATGTCATCGAATTCAAGACAGTAGACAAAGAAGATAACGAAACAGTAGACATTGCTGTGGCAGCCGCCCTGGCACAAATCGAAGAAAAAGAATACGAAACCGAACTCATTGACAGAGGCATCGAAAATATAAAGAAATTGGCGGTGGTATTCAGCGGCAAAGATGTCTATGTAAAAGAAAGCAAATGATTTTTTCTTCATGAACAAGAAAATATAGCCCCAATGACAAATGGCTAATGACCAATAACAAGCACTTTAAAATTCTTACAAAAGAAGGTTTTGATGAGTTGTACGAAATTATCGTACAACTGAAAAACGAAAGAATTTAATAAAAAGGCAAAAACAAAAAGATGCCAGGCAAAAATGTCAGGAAAAAATTAAATCTGCCACCATTGAGCGGACCGGTACGGGAAACGAAGAAACTAGCATGAAAACTAGTACGAAAACTAGTATGAAAACCGATAAACGTATCACGGAACTGGTATATGAAAACCCGTCGATATCGGTTTCGGAGTTGGCCCGGATAACAGGTTTAACCCGGCAAGTTCTACCGGCTAACCTGTTTGCAAACTTGCTCTGCTCTTACAATGTGAGCAAAGCCGTAAGCCAGGTTCTTGAGGGTAGATATGTGTAAATCATCATTCGCTGTTGCCGTACCATCAGAGACAAAAAAAATGCGGTAATCCCTGACAAACCCGTCACGAGCCGTGGTTTCACAGCAGCAATTAGTCATGACTCCTGTAATGATCAATTCTTCGATTCCTTGAGAACGTAATTTATCATCGAGTCCTGTATTGAAAAACGCACTGTAACGGTTCTTGTCGATGAGTAAATCCTCTTTTTCCAGCTTGAAGTCAGGCAGCAATTCCCAATCGTGGGTGCCGGACATAATACAATCCCCCCACCACTTAGCCAACATTCCCCCGTCTTTGGAGATATCTTTGTGACCGTGCCGGGTAAAAACAACCTGTATCCCTCTGGCCCGGCAGGCGTCAATGATTTTTAACAGGTTTGGTTTGATGTGCCGGGCAAGGGAATCAAAATAATTTTGCATGTCAATCACTAACAGCGCACATTGGTGGGCATTGATTTTATTCTTCCTGATGTTATACCGCGCAATCTCTTTTAAATAATCATCGCTCATAATAATACCTCGTTCTTTTCTTCGCCTCCGGCGGGCCCGCGGCGCGGGCACCCTATTAGGAGGGGCATGGAACACGGAACATGGAGTTGTGAGCCGCAATTAAGCGGCTCACGAGATGGCCCGTAGGGCCTTCTTAGGCTCCCCGCGCCGCGGGGCCCCCTGGACGCCTGCAAAAACTTTTGTCTCATTTCATGGTCTCCGGATCAAGTGCGACATCATACACGACTACCAATTTGATAATAAATGATTTATAATATTACGTCAAGGTTTTTTTGAAAAAGGAGGAATTTATGTTTTGCCCGGTTTGTGAAGCCGAATATATAGAGGGTATCACCGAGTGTGCCGATTGTCATGTTCCCCTGGTGGAAAAATTACCGGGAGAAGAAATGCCTGGTACCGATTCAGCCTCAAGCAATGAAGATTTGTTCCCTATTATGACATTTTTTGATAGGGAAGAAGCCATCATAGCAAAAGGTTTCCTGGAGTCCAACGGAGTCGATGCTGTCCTATCCTCGGATGAAACCATCCGCGCGCGGCGGGGGGTATCTTCTCCTGAAGGTATCCGGTTACTAATTAAAAAAGAAGATAAAGAGGATGCCGAAGAAATTTTTCGACTGGCGGGAATTCGCCCAAGGGAAAAACCGTATCTCTATGAGAAAAGTGAATTCCCGGAAATGCCAATGGGACCCAATTGGAAACAAATTTTGACCAGGATATTATTAATTGTATCATTGTTGATCATTATAATTTTTGTTCTCAGATACTTCCTGGGGTAAGCACCCAGGCACTACGATGGGTGCATTACCCTGGTTGACAATAAGATTTTTCTCTTGTAAAATCAATGTATGAAATTGCAAAAATTCCATCTGTGGTTTCAGCCCATACAGAGGGTTAAGAATAAAAATTTAAACGTATCAGCTTATCTGCCGATTTATGTATTAAGATTCCTGAGGTCTGAATCATGAAACTGGTCAAAAAGCTCATGGAAATTTCACAAAAGGAAGCAATGCAAAAGATGGTCTATGGAGCTACGGATGTGGGAAAAGAGCGTACGGTAAATGAAGATTTCTTTTCCATGAACAGGGAAAAAAACCTGTTTATTGTGGCCGATGGAATGGGGGGGCATAATGCCGGAGATGTGGCCAGCAGGAATGCTGCCCAAATGGCAGATGATTATATGACAATTGAATTGATAAATGAAATCCAGGGTGATAATCGCAAAGTCAGGGAAGCAGTAATCAAAAGCTTGATTCATGCGCATCTAAAGATTCTTGAAATGGCAGATAAAAATCCCCGGTATCAAGGCATGGGGTGTACCATTGTAGAAGCATTGATTTTGGGGGACTGCCTGCATTTATGTCATGTGGGAGATGCTCGAGCTTATGTCTGCAATGAGAAGGGTATTGTCCTGCTTACCCGGGACCACAGCTTTGTCATGGACCTGGTGCAGAAGGGAAAACTCACTATGGAAGAGGCCCGGCTCAGCCCAATGAAAAACAAACTGCACCAGGCTATCGGCGCCTCAAAAACGATTAATCCCGATTATAAACATTACATATTAAAAGATAATGATAAAATTCTCCTCTGTTCCGATGGATTGTGGGATATGATGTCAGACGATCAAATTTATACCGTATTGATGCAGGATAAACCCGTTAAAAAACTGGGCGAAACCCTTATTAAAATGGCAAATAATGCTGGCGGTCATGATAATATTACCGCTATTATAATCCAGCACAAAGAACAAGGCATATGCCCCCCTTCCCAGGCAGCGGAGAATTACAAAGTACCGGAAAAAACCGGGGAATACTCATTTTCTTTTGATCGGGTACCCACCTCTGAAATCATTAAACCCGATTAACCCCGCGGCCGGGGCCTGAAAAAGCACTAACAGAAAAGCTCGAAGCACTCTAACAAAATGAACTTACAATACTTTTTTTGCAAAAAAGGCAAATAAATATGAAAGCCCTATTGAATTTTAATTGTTTATGAGTTATATTTAATAGATACTATAAATTATGGAGATTAATTGAAGTGAATAAAGAAGCCTTTCTCAAACTTTTCGAAGGCAATGATGAATTGATTGAAGCAGCAAAATACTGGTGGAAAGAAATTGAGAACTGTGATCATCCATATGGTAAGCTTTGGTTTCGCCATTGGTTAGAGGAAACTCGTGCTCATCCACAGATTGCTTTTGCTTTCCAGAAAGCTATAGAGTTAGGTCTTAATGAAAATTCCAGGTATAATTTAGCATGTGAAATATTTGAACGCCTATATGGAGCCTGTTTGGACGAAGCCGCCCCTAAAAAAATAATGGGTTTATTCTCAGGGGGCGTTGTTAGACAAAACGGCGTATCCGAATGGTCCGTTACATTTATCGGCATTGACGTTCCTGGTAATGCATTCGATACAGACATTGAAGAAGTCGTCAACTCTACATTCCAGCGCAGGAACACGCGGGGTGAATTGGCAATTACATGGGTTGTACCTATTAAAGATATTCCAGGCCAGTTAAAAAATGATACCCCGGATATCCGTCTTATCCGTGACAGGCTTGGCCTTCCCCACATGAAAAAGCAGGATTTAATCATTTGCTTGCTCTGGCCGGTGGATGTTACAGCCGATGCGCATATCCCAACCATATTGGATGGACGATGGTCGTTTTGGCGACCATCTTCTAAGGATGAAGGCTGGGGAAAGACAATGGACCTGGCTACCGGGAATCCTGGATGTCGTGAAGGGGTAATTGGCGGCGAACGGCACGAATGGGAATTGGTTTGTGATAATGGTTCGCCATGCCGCTGGCACCTGGATCATGAATATGACCCTGGTCCGGATGGGCGTTTTACTGAACTATGCGAATTTTTACTGGAAAAAGTGGAGCCAGGAGAAAACATATCATGACTTCAAAAGTAAGAAAACAAACATTACAGCCTCCATTTGAGCCGGAAAATGAAGACTCTCGTCGGCAATATATTTTGCGCCGGGTTCGGGGGGTACCTGTACCGCCTTACCCGGCATTATCGAGGGGAGAAACACCATATGATCTTATTGCTTCATGGATACAAAATAGTTCAATCCCATGGGCAAAATCCATGCGCGATGATCTTCATTACCTGTTGAGAGAATCGCTGAGTAATATTAACAAATCAATGAGTGAGGTAGAATTTTGGGAACTGGGGGGGCTATTGGCATTGGCTGCCCGGCTGAGAGATAAAGAATGTGGTAAAATCGTTGCCTCTTTTATGGCTGGAAGCAGCAGTGAAAGCTTATCCGGAAATTTTATGTCTATTTTTGATAAAGATGGCCTTTACTGTAAGGTTGGTGAATTGATGTTTAAAGTGATTGATATGACATCACCGGAAGGCGACCAGGCACTTTTTGAAGCCGGGATCAAAGTCGCTCTTAGTGCCAGCGAAGGTGCTTCTCTTTTATCCGGTCTGGCAAGGCGAAACCCTTTACGGGCGAAAGAAATAGCACCGGCAATCATCAAACATACCTATAAGGAATCCAATCAAAAGGCTCTTGTTTACATTATTCGGCTTCTCCGTGAAGCTTGTTGGGTAAAAGACGATATCATGACTCTTACTAAAGTAAGAGATATGTTTTTTCAAAAATCTCCTGAGTTTCGAGAATTTGTTGCCGATGCATTAGTCACCATTTTTCCTACCTGGGACGGCAACCTGTATGCCAGGGAACTCCGCGAAAAATCTCTTTCCAGCCCGGAATTTAGAAATCGAGCAAATCGCGGTACTTTAAGTTGGCAAAGTTATTACTAACAAAAGTGAAAAAAATGGACGAACAACCAATAACAGGATCATCACAAACGGCAAAAGATCAATACGATACCGGCATATCAGCCAAACCAACTGAAATTCCTCCTGCTAAATTTATGACCACCGTGGCCTGGTACAGTTTTAAAGGCGGCGTGGGGCGCACCATGAGTCTGGCCAATGTATGCTCATTATTAGCCCTGCATGGATACCGGCTAGGGGTAATCGATCTTGACCTGGAAGCTCCCGGTTTGCATACAATTCCTCCATTCCATGTGGAAGCTGATACCAGGAGGGGGGTGCTCGGGTATTTGTCGGACCTTATTAACAAAAACTGCTCCCTTAAAGATGTCGAAGAATATCTCACGGAAATAAAGATTAATGGCACCAGGAAAGTCTACTTTCTACGGGCAGGCCCAAATGATACTGAGGATTATGTGTCACGTCTTGCCGCAGTCAGGGAATCCGGTATTTTTGGACCCGGCAGTGCCGATGGGCTCTATTATCTTGACCAGATAAAAAAATGGTTCTGGACAAAACTAAACCTTCATTACCTCCTGGTAGACGCCAGGACCGGGTACAGTGAAATGGGAGGAGCCTCCACTCTTTTACTGGGAGATATCCTGGTGCTGGTAACAGGGTTGAATGAGAATAACCTGGAAAGCCTGAAAAATCCTTTACAGCTTATAGATAAGCTTCGGCCGGAAAAGGATTTCAAGAAGAGGATTATCCCCTTGATTACCATTGCATCCCCAGGTGAAACCCAGTGGAGTTTTGAAGCACGGCATCGAGCAGCCAAAACCCTGGCTGACTGTTCCCAACCAATCGAGGTCCCCCCGTGGACAGGGGCTGCATTTCGTGCAGGTTCGATAGTCCCTGAACCATGGAAACCCGATTCTCTTATTAATGCCTATTCAGAATTAGTTTCAAGAATCATTGAAATCTCAAAGGATTTAAATAAAGAAGTCGCTCTTGAAGAGGCAACTCCTTCTGATGCGGAACGGCGCCTGACCGCAGCCAAATTGCTGCTGCAAGAAAATCCCGATGACCCCTTAGCCCATTCAGGATATGGAGAACTACTCTTAAAATCCGGTCAGAAAAAAGAAGGATTTGATGAACTGCGTAAAGCTGTGAAGCTTGCGCCTGAAAACAATTTTATCCTTGAGAAATTGGCAAGATATCTTGCTGAAGATGATCAATACCGGGAAGCCGCAAAAATATACCAAAAATTGCTGAAACATATCAAGCACAGCCAGGCAACACACGCAAATTTAGTGATTGCTAACGATGCGCTCTTTTACTCCTTTTTGGCTGCTCAAGAATCAAAGGATAATAAAGCATTCCGCAAAACCAGGCGGCAATGTGAGGATATTCTAAACCTTTTTTCCCCCGATGTAAAATCAAAAGGCGATCTTTCCGCCGAGGAACAAAAACCATATATCAGCATACGCCGTACATATGCACGATGCCTGGACCTGCTGGGAGAAAAAGAAAAAGCTGAAGAAATCTTTGTGGCTGCGACTCAAATGTTTCCGGATGACTGGGCTACCTTTGAGGATTATCTAACGTTTTTATCGCGAAATGAAAAATACGATCAATACGAACAAGTTACCCGCGAAGCCATTGACCGCGGTTTTAAGATTATGGAAGTGTTGCCGAAATATGTAGGAATACTGCTTGGAAAAAATAAAGCCCAGGACGCACTTAGATTCCTACAAGGATTTAGTGCTGAACGGGGGAAAAATGCAGTGTTGAGCCATCTGGCAGGAGTTGTATTTCAACGGCTCGGATTAAATGAAGAGGCGATTTCTTTCTATCGCCAGGCAACTCAAATCGATCCATCATACAGGAAGGCCTTTACAGCGCTTGCTGTACTGCACTGGAGTACTGATCAAAATGAAGAAGCCATAGAAGTGGCTTCAGAGATAATCGAGCGTTTCAATAAATATCATATGGGACATATCATACGGGCAGAGGCTCTAACGGATTTAGGACGCTATCGAGATGCAATCCCCGATATAAAAGCCATTGTCGGTTCAGGTCACGAGAATAAAGCTTTCTTGAGGCGAGCTGCACTGGCTGCAGATGAAAGCGGGGATATAAACCTGGCCGAGAGATGTCATCAGTTGATGTTGGAACAGTCGGATTTAAATAAAGAAGAGCGAGCTGATAGGCTTGCTAAGTACGCCTATTTAATAGTAAAGCATTTTCCAGAAAGACAGGATGAAGCCCTGGAGATGATTAAGGAGTCTCAAACTCTTGCCCCTATGCTGGATTCGGTTGCAGCGAGTACTTCAATTGTTGAACTTTACCGGGCAAAAGATATGCATGATGAAGAACTTAGTAATTTGCGACTGCAGGAAATGATTAGCCTTACCCAAAAAAGTGGTAAGGCACAGAACATTTCAGATAGTAATTTGTGGGAGATACTTGATCGTATCCGGAACTGTGAAAAATGTGATTATGAAACCCGTTTGATAGCCGGGCTAACCCTGGCAATCAGCGTTATCACAGAGGGAGATTTCGATCGCGGCCGTGAGTTAATTGTTGAACTGAAATCCATGGAAATACCGGAAAGTTTTGCGCCTATAATGCTTGATCTCCAGTTAACTCTATATGGGACGGATAAGACAAAAGAACCCAAAGAACTCTCCTCTAAAAAAATCGATCAAAAGACCTCTGAATTCTCCTTTGATATGCAAGTTGTTGACTAAAAAGCATATCTCTCAATTTATTTAAAAATATCAAGGATGGAAGTTGGTGCCAGCCAAAAAAGTACATTAAGTAAACAACATTGGCGGCAGGGGCCCTATAAGGAAAAATGTTTTAGTACCTGTTTTCCTTCTTGTTTGAATAAGGCCATGCATAGATGGCAAGGACTTTGAAAGGGGGGCCAGCCCCATTTTTCCGGGTCCAGGTT
>CP070627.1:410980-426785 GCA_020355945.1 Candidatus Aminicenantota bacterium
AACCGTCGCTACCCGGTATTTTACAATGAAAAGCGGCCATTTTTTATGGAAGGAATGAATGTATTTGACTTTGGGACAATCTCCGAAGGAATGATGATATCAGCAGTTCATACACGTCGCATCGTAGACCCGGGTTGGGCAGCTAAATTAACCGGTACCTCGGGAAAAATGATTTTCGCTGTTTTAGCAGCCAATGATAAATCACCAGGCCAACCCTGGGAAGATGATATTAATCCCAATGAAGGGAAAAATGCTTTTTGGAACATTGCCAGGGCTAAATATAATATTGGCAGCGATAACTCCCTGGGAATTCTCTACAGCGGCCGTTATTTTGCCGGAGGAAAAAATAATGTTGTCGGTGCAGACCTCCAGTATCGCTTTTTTAAAAATGCCAGGTTTAATGTGTCTTATCTTTACAGCAGCACAAGAGAAACAGGTTTAGATCAGTTTAAAAATGGAAACGGTTTTAATGCCATGCTGCAGTATTTTACCTCAAAACTAAGTGCCTGGACAGCTTACGAGCGATATGACCAGGATTTTACTATGTATTCCGCTTTTCTAAATCGTACCAATATTAGTAGAGGTGTGGTTTATATCGGGCCTAATTTTTACCCGGATAAAAAAAGAATACCCTGGCTGCAGAGAGTCCAGCCTTATCTTCAATATTCAAAGTTACATGATCTTGGTACTAAAATGGATGATAAGTATTGGGGGTTGGGCTTAGATATGTATTTTACCCGCCAGGGTTTTCTCAAAATTGAATATCGAAATGAAAAGGAGGCATGGCAGGGTCAACGATTTAATCAAAAATATCTTAATTCTTTTGGAAGAGTTCAGTTGTTGAAGTGGTTCTATGTAGAAGGTTCATACAGGTATGGAGATCAAATTTACTATGGCCCGGGAGAACCATTCCTGGGAACCGGACACCAGGTAAGATTTGGATTTAATCTTCAACCGGGTATCAAGTTAATATTGAACCTTGAACTGGTACATAATGAATTTTACAGGAAAGCGGACCATCAAAAGTTTTATACAGTTGATATATTAAATATACATACAACTTACCAGTTTAACAAGTATTTTTTCCTGCGCGGGGTGGTTAGATATAATCATTTTCAAAAAAAGCTTTTGACTGATTTACTGGCCTCATTTACCCTAATTCCCGGGACAGTAATGCATTTAGGTTACGGATCGCTTTATGAGAATAAAGAATGGCAGAATAACCAATGGGTGCCCGGCCAGGGCGGTCTCCTGGATATGAAAAACGGTTTGTTTTTTAAAGTCAGCTACCTGTGGAGAATAAAATAATGGACTATTGTCCCTTTTTATTGTTGGATAATGGATTTTCAAATGGATAAGTTTAAGAATATTGATATGAAAGGCATAGAAGATATCATTGCTTTAACTCCAATGCAAGAGGGGATGCTTTTTCATTATTTGCAAGATCCCCAAAGCGGCCTTTATTTTGAACAATTAAGCCTGAAAATATCCGGTGAAATCCATATCGAACTCTTTGAAAAAGCCTGGAATTTTGTTATTAAAAACAATGAAATGTTACGAACCGTATTTCGTTGGGAAAACGTTAAAAAGCCTGTACAGGTAATTTTAAAAGAACACAAGTTTAAACCAATTTATCATGATTTGTCAAAAAAGAATAGAGTGGAAAAGAGACAATTATCTGACAAGTTAAAAGTTAAAGATAGGAAGAAAAAATTCGATTTACGTGAAGTTCCCTTTAGAGTCATCTTATGTAAAATTGAAGAAAATGTATTTGAAATGATGATAAGTAATCACCATATTTTATATGACGGTTGGAGCAATGGGATTATTTTAAAAGAGTTTTTCGAGGCATATGATGAGTTGTGTAAGAGAAACCCATTAGTACCCCTTGTCAAGGCCAAATTCAAAGAATTTGTCAAATGGATTCAAGAACGGGAAACAAAAGGGCAAGAGAAGTTTTGGAAGGGGTATTTAAATGGATTTGATACACGTACGGGACTTCCGATAAATATAAAAAATAGAGGGCACAAGATAAAAACCACCGGAAGTTATAACATCGGATTCTCCGGGGTTATGTCGGAGAGAGCTGATATATTTTTAAAAAAACATATGCTGACCATGGCTTCTTTTTTATATGGCGTATGGGGTTTATTATTACAAGAATACAATAATTGTGGGGATGTGGTTTTCGGCATCACTGTATCGGGACGTACGGCAAATATAAAGGGAATTGAAGATATGGTGGGACTCTTGATTAACACGCTACCACTTCGAGTGCAATCCTCAACAGATGAGAGGGTTGTGGAAGTGCTGCACCGTATCGATGATACTCTAATGGCGCGGGAAGAATATGAATGTACTCCATTGGTGGACATCAAAGAATATAGTGAAATGGATTATAAAAGTGAACTTTTCGATTTTCTTGTAGTACTGGAGAACTACCCCATATATGGCTGGTTAAAAGGACAAAAAGCTACATTAGAGCTACAGTCATATTCGATGTTTGAGATGACCCACTATGCGTTAACACTACAAATAACCCTGTTTGATGATATTGAAATGAGTTTTAATTACAATTACGCCTTATTGGATGAATCAACCATTGTAAAATTGGCTCATGATTTTATGACCGTAGCAAAGGATATTATTAATGAGCCCTGGATAATGGTGAGTGAGATAGATATATTATCGTCAGAGGAAAAAAATAAAATCTTATATGAATTTAATGATACAAAAAAAGGATTCCCCAGCGATAAGACAATCCATGAGCTATTTGAAGAACAGGTGGAGAAAATTTCCGAAAAGATTGCCCTGGTGTATCAAGATAACCAGCTTAGCTGCGGGGAATTAAATGACAAAGCCAATCATTTGGCAATACAATTAGGACGAAGAGGAGTTACCGGGAATACGATAGTGGGTGTATTGGCAGAGCGATCATTAGAAATGATTATCGGGATTTTTGCCATATTAAAAGCAGGTGGTTCCTATTTACCCATCGATACTGGCTATCCCTTTGAAAGAATACGTTATATATTGAAAGACAGCACATTGAAATTGATTCTGACTCAGGGTCCATTGGGAAACCAAATAGAAAATATACCTGGTGTTGATGTGCTTGATTTGCTAGATATCAATTTATACAGGGTCGAAGGTAAGTATATATCAGCAGTAAATTCTCCGGGTCTTTTGGCTTATGTTATTTATACCTCCGGTTCAACAGGCACTCCCAAAGGTGTTATGATTGACCATAAATCAGTTATCAATCTATTATTTGGATTGTATAAGGAATACCTATTCCAGGAATCAGATACGTATTTATTTAAAACTTCCTATGCTTTTGATGTATCCGTAACAGAATTGTTCGGTTGGATGTTAGGAAGAGGAAGGCTGGCAATAATAGGGCAAAATGAAGGAAAAGATCCTATAGAAATATTGAAGACAATCGAAAGACTCACAATTACTCATATAAATTTTGTTCCATCCATGTTTAATGCCTTTGTAGAAATATTAAACCGCGAAAATATCGAGAAATTATCCAATCTAAAATACATATTTCTCGCCGGTGAAGCACTTTTACCTGAGTTGGTAAACAAGTTCAGGCGGTTAAATTCCGACGTAGTATTGGAGAATATATATGGACCAACGGAAGCTGCGGTATATGCCAGTAAATATTCTCTGAGTGAGTGGAAATACAGTGAATATATACCGATCGGTACACCCTTATCAAATATAAAGCTTTATATCCTGGATCGGTATGATCATTTGCAGCCTATCGGGCTCATGGGAGAATTGTGTATTGCCGGTGCAGGGCTAGCCAGGGGATATATAAACAGGCCGGATTTGACATCAGAGAGATTTATAGAGATAGAGGTTAAGATAGAGGTTAAGGAGAAAAAGGAGTCCTCCGGGCAGATTAGAAACGTCTTCGGTGAGGGAGAAGCCCACGAATTACACAAAAAAATTAATAAAAAGTTTTTGCGGAGAGTGGCGGGTCCAGATGCTTCACGGGGCAGTTTTTTCAAAAAGAGCTCCCCTAATAGGGTGCCCGCGCCGCGGGCCCGCCGGAGGCAAAATATATATAGAACGGGTGATTTGGCGCGGTGGCTGCCTGATGGAAATGTTGAATTCTTAGGAAGGAAAGATCACCAGGTGAAGATCAGGGGATACAGGATAGAGTTGGGAGAAATCGAAAATCGTTTATCCAGTTATCCTGGAATCAAAAACGTTGTGGTACTCGATAGAGTAGATAAAAATGGAGATAAATATCTTTGCGCCTATATCGTATCCAACGCTGTAAGGGCATTTGATAAAACGCGCTCAATTGCTGCTGCATTAAGAGGATATTTATCTAAAGAACTGCCGAATTATATGATTCCCTCCCATTATGTGCAAATGAAAGAGCTTCCATTGACCACCAGCGGTAAAGTTGACCTGAGAGCATTACCTGAAACCGAAGCCGGAGAAACCGGAGACTTTGGTTCATATGTAGCCCCCCGATATGAAGTTGAAGCAAAACTGGCAAAGATATGGTCGGAAATTCTTGACATTGAAAGAGAGATTATAAGCATGGACAGCAGCTTTTTTGAGCTAGGCGGCCATTCGTTAAAAGCCATCGGTTTAGCCGGAAGGATACATAAAGAATTTAATATAGAATTACCCATCTCTGAAATTTTTAATATACCGACAATCAGGGGAATAGCCGCTTATATAAACAAAAAAGAAGAAACCTTATATTTCTCAATCAAACCTGTAGAAAAAAAAGAACATTATGCAGCATCATCAGTGCAAAAACGGCTGTTTGTCCTTTGGCAGAAAGACCCGGAAAGTACAGCTTATAATATAACCGGGATGATGACCCTGGAAGGAAGAGTCCACACAGATAAGATTGAAGAATCTTTTAAGAAAATTATCCGCAGGCACGAAAGTTTAAAAACGGCATTTGAAATAATAGAAGCAGAACCGGTACAGGTGATTCACCAGGAATTTGAAGAGGCGCCCTTCGGGCAAATAAACGCCTTCGGCGCAAGGGAAGGAGAACCCCCAGCCCTCAGCTCGCAGCTCGTAACAATTACGATAAAGAATTTCATTCGGCACTTTGATCTGTCTGAAGCACCGCTGTTGAGATTAGGCTTAATAAAATTAAAAGAAAAGAATTATATCCTGGTTCTTGATATGCATCATATTATATCGGACGGTACGTCAATCGGTATATTGATAAAGGAATTTATGGCCTTCTACGAAGGTGTTAAACTGCCAGGACTTCGAATCCAATATAAGGATTTCTCCCAATGGCAGGATATTCAAATAAAAACAGGGAAAATAAAGAAACAAGAGGACTATTGGTTAAAAGAATTTCAAGCCGGAGGTGAGATACCGGTAATTAATCTGCCAACAGATTATATAAGGCCTAACACCCAGTGTTTTACGGGGAGTATAGTTAATTTTGAAATAGGAGAAAAGCAAACCGTATGTTTAAAGCAACTTGCCTTAGAATCAAAAACAACGCTGTATACACTGCTCCTTGCTGTTTTTAATGTATTTCTTTCAAAACTAAGCGGACAGGAAGATATCGTCATCGGGAGCCCGGTGGCTGGCAGGAGGCACAATGATCTTAAGGGCATAGTCGGGATGTTTGTAAATACACTGGTTTTAAGAAATTACCCGGTAGGAGAAAAGACATTTCCAGGATTTTTAATAGAGGTAAAAGATAATTTCTTAAAGGCCATGGAAAACCAGGATTACCCTTATGAAGATCTGGTGGAAAAAGCAACTGTCCATAGGGATTTAAGTCGTAACCCGCTTTTTGATGTCATGTTGGTGCTGCAAAACATGGAGAGAGAGGAGTTTGAGATTGCCGGTTTGAAATTAAAGCCCTATGACTATGAGAGTGAAATCTCAAAGTTTGACATCACCTTTACAGCAGAAGAAAAACCAGATAAACTTTATTTTTCAGTCTCATACCGTACCGCTTTGTTTAGAAAAGAAACAGTAGAAAGATTTACCGGGTATTTTAAAAATATACTGTTATTCATAGAGAAAAAACCTGGCATAAAATTATCCGAAATAGAGATAATATCCGGAGAAGATAAACAGCATATATTATATCATTTTAATGAAACAGCATCAGGATATCCTAAAAATAAAACCATTCACGGATTATTTGCAGAACAAGTTGAAAAAAGCCGTGATAATACAGCAATTGTAGGCAGTTGGCAATTAGCAGACAGCAGTACAACCACTCTCACCTACATTGAATTAAACCGGGAATCCGATAAAATCGCTCATATATTGCAGGAAAAAGGTGTTCAAAACGACACCATTGTGGGTATCTTGGTTAAACGGTCGATTGAGATGGTAATCGGGCTTTTAGGCATATTAAAGGCTGGCGGCGCCTATTTGCCCATCGATCCCGATTACCCGGAAGAAAGAAAAAATTATATGCTGCAAGACAGCAAGGCACAAGCCCTGGTAGTGGACGATAATTCTAGTGCTTCCCAGTTACCTCTTGCGCCGGAGGCGCTTTTAAATTTGTCCGAAGGACATCATCTTGACTTCCCAGCTTCCCAACTTCCCAGCTTCCCAGCTTCCCTCCCTACCAGCCTGGCTTACACCATATACACTTCCGGTTCTACAGGAAAGCCAAAAGGTGTAATAGTGGAACATCGAAATGTAATAAATGTTGTAAGCTGGTTCGCCAGGAAGTATCGATTGAGAACCAATACCCATGTACTTCAAATGTCGGATTACACTTTTGATCCAAGCGTTAACCAGGTTTTCGGAGCATTACTCTCCGGAGCCGTTCTTTACCTGGTGCCCGAAGAATTCGTACTTGACAGTAAAATAATGCGCCGCTATATTGAGAATCATCAGATTCATATTATTAATTTTGTACCCTTAGTATTGAATGAAATACTGGGACAGAATCCGAAATTGGAAAGTATCCGGGTGGTTCTTTCAGGGGGAGAACGATTGGATGAATCGATAAAGGATAATATTATTAAAAGAGGGTATGAATTATACAATCAATACGGACCCACAGAAACCACCATAGATGCGTTGGTGAGTAAATGTTCCCCGGGTAAGGTAAACCTGGGCAAACCGATTTCCAATGTGGAATGCTATATCCTTGATAAAGATAACCATGTATCAGCCATAGGAGTAATAGGTGAAATATGGATTGGTGGAGCAGGAGTTTCCCGGGGATATTTAAACAACCCGGTATTAACCGCAGAAAAATTTGACCATGATTTATGGGATTGCCAGGATTACCATGATGAAAAGCTTTTGCAGGGGGTCCAGGCCCCTCGGCGAGGGGAGCCTAAAATGGCAAAGTGCTTTGCCCCATACGCTATGCGCCATGCGCCATGCGCCATGCTCTCGCCCCCTGGTCGCCGAAGGCAAAAGATATACAAAACCGGGGACCTGGCCAGGTGGTTACCGGATGGTAATATTGAATTTTTAGGCAGAATGGACAGTCAGGTAAAAATAAGAGGATTCCGTATCGAATTGGGGGAAATAGAGAATCAATTAATAAAGCATGAAGGAATAAAAGAATCAATAGTAATCTTAAAGGAAGATGAAAATGGAGAAAAGTATTTATGTGCCTATATTGTCGGTTTAGGACCGGTTGAAAAAACTCCCGCTGTCTCCGAATTAAAAAAATATCTCTTCCAGGAACTGCCTGGTTATATGGTACCATCATATTTTGTTCAAATAGATAAAATACCCTTAACCCCAAATGGAAAAATAGACAGGAAAGCACTCCCTGATCCTGGAATAAAATTAGGAGAGGCCTATATCGCACCGAGAAATGAGGAAGAACAAAAACTGGTACAGATATGGTCAGAGGTACTTGGAATAGAAAAAGATATTATAGGTATAGACTCTAACTTTTTCGAGCTTGGTGGGCACTCGTTAAAAGCGAATGTATTGACGTCAAAGATACATAAGGAGCTTGGTATAAAAATACCACTGGCAGAAATATTCAAAACGCCCACCATCAGGGGATTATCCCAATATACCAGGGGAGCTGCAGTAGAAAAGTATGCCTCCATAGAAGTGGCTGAAAGGAAGGAATATTATGGGATGTCGTCAGCACAAATGCGATTGTACATCTTACAGCATATGGATTTGGAGAGTACGGTTTATAATATACCCCAGATGATGAGTCTTGATGTCGAAATAGATATGGATAAATTGGATCAAACATTCATAAAATTAATCTATCGGCACGAGAGCTTAAGAACATGGTTTGGGACGATAAATGAAGAATCGGTGCAGCGGATACATGAAAAGGTGGATTTTTCAATAGAATATTATGATCTATTGTCATCCTATAATGTTTTTTCGTCATCAGTTATAGAACCCATTACCGGGAATTTTGTCAGGGCATTCAACCTGGCCAGGGCACCGCTGCTGCGGCTGGGGTTGATAAAGTTAGAGGACAAAAAGCACATATTGATGGTGGATATGCATCATATCATCAGTGACGGTGTTTCCATTGAAATATTGGTTAAGGATTTCATGACCCTGTATGAAGGCGATAGGGTCCCAGGATTAAGAATCCAGTACAAAGATTATTCCGAATGGCAGAATAGTCACGCAGTAAAAGAAAAAATAAACAGCCAGGAGCAGTACTGGTTAAACGAATTTTTAGATGAGATACCGGTGTTGAATTTGCCCTACGATTATCCGCGCCCGGCCCTACAGGTTTTTGAGGGAATCACCATTGATTTTGAGATCGGACGGGAAGAGACCGCGGGATTAAAGGCTTTGGCATTGGAACAAGGGGTCACATTGTTCATGGTACTCCTGGCTATTTTCGATATTTTGCTTTCCAAACTCAGCAGACAGGAAGATATTGTGGTGGGGACACCTACAGCCGGACGTCGTCATGCGGATTTAGAGCTGATAATCGGTATGTTTGTCAATACGCTGGCCTTGCGAAACTATCCTTGCGGAAATAAAATCTTTAAAGAATTTCTACAAGAAATCAAAGTACGGACATTAAGGAGTTTTGAGAACCAGGATTTCCAGTTCGAGGACCTGGTGGAAAAGGCAGACGTAAAAAGGGATACCAGTCGTAATCCGCTCTTTGACACTATTTTCGTGATGCAAAATATCGGTATACCGGGAATAGATATCCCCGGGCTGAAATCGACACCCTTTGAATACCAAAACAAAACATCGAAATTCGATCTCTCATTGATTGGGGTGGAAGCTGAAAATAAGATTTTTTTAACTTTTGAGTACAGTACCAAACTGTTCAAAAAAGTTACTATAGAGAAATTTATAAATTATCTCAAAAAGATCGTATCCATTTTGGTTGAGAACCCATTGGTAAAAATATCGGATATCGAAATCATTTCGGAAGAAGAAAAAAAACAGGTTCTTTTTGATTTTAATGATACGGATGCTCCCTATCCTGGAGAAAAAACCGTCATTGACCTATTTGAGGCCCAGGTTAAAAAGACACCCTTTAAAACAGCCTTAATATACACAGATCAGCAAATATCTTATCGAATGTTGAATGAAAGGTCGAATCGGATTGCAAGAGGATTGAGAAAAAAAGGTGTTGATGCCAATGACTTAGTGGCCTTGATGATAGAGCGTTCAATGGGAATGGTAGAATTAATTTTTGGAATATTAAAAGCCGGAAGTGCCTATTTACCGGTTGAAAAGCATTATCCGCCAGATAGAATAAGCTATATAATGAAGGACAGCGCCGCTTATTTATTACTTTCATCGCAACCGATTGACGTCAGATTACGAGATTATTGTGATTTAGTGGATTTGAAAGACCCCGGCTGGTGGGGAAAAGAGACGGGAAATTTAATAAATATAAATAACTCCAATGATTTGGTCTATGCCACCTATACATCAGGCTCAACCGGAAAACCAAAAGGTGTGATGATTGAGCATCGCTCCCTGGTAAATATATTATCGGTTTTATACGAAAAGTATCCCATTTCTGAGAAAGACAATTATTTATTAAAAACCTCCTTTGTTTTTGATGTTTCGGTATCCGAATTTTTTGGTTGGTTTATGGGGGGTGGGCGGTTAACGATACTTGAGGTGGATGGAGAAAAAGACCCTAAAATGATATTAGCTGCAATAGAAAGCAGGGGAATTACCCATATTAATTTTGTACCCTCCATGTTTAGTGCCTTTATCACCATATTAAATCCTCAAAACATGCACCGGTTGTCCGGTTTGAAATACATTTTTCTAGCGGGTGAAGCACTCGCGCCTGGATTGATGACTGCGTCCACTAGTTTATGGACCAATACAAATGTGATATTAGAAAATTTATATGGACCCACCGAAGCAGCGATTTATTCCAGCAGCTATTCGTTAAATGATTGGAATGGCAGCGGTAATATATCGATCGGCAAACCATTGGGCAATGTAAAAATTTATATCTTAGATAAGTATGATCATGCGCAGCCAATAGGAATTCCCGGTGAGTTGGTTATTACAGGTACAGGTATTGCCAGGGGGTATTTAAACAGACCTGAATTAACAGAAGAAAAGTTTATAGAACAGGTAGCAGGTGGAGTTGACAGCCGCAGGTGTATTAATAAAAAGTTTTTGCGAGGGTCCAGGGGGCGGTTTTTACAAAAAGAGCCCCCTGGTCGCCGAATGCAAAAGATATATAGAACGGGTGATTTGGCTCGATGGCATCCGGATGGTAATATAGAGTTTTTGGGAAGAATAGACCACCAGGTAAAGATACGGGGATTCCGGGTTGAATTGGGTGAAATCGAGCATCATTTATTGAATCATGAAAAAATAAAAGAAGCAATAGTGGTGGCAAAAGACGATACAGGTGGAAATAAATATTTATGTGCTTATATTGTTTTTAATAATTTGTGGTCCTTTGGGGAAATCGTAAATATTTCATCGGATTTAAGAGAATATTTATCCCATTCACTGCCGTATTACATGATTCCTTCGTATTTTATGGAGCTAGAAAATATACCCTTGACGCTCAATGGAAAAATAGACAGGATGAGGTTACCAGACCCTGATTTTAGATGTGCAAATACATATGTGGGTCCCAGGGATGAACTAGAAGAAAAATTGGTGGTTATCTGGCAAGAGATATTAGGCTTAGATCAGATAAGTGTTGATGATAATTTCTTTGAATTGGGAGGTCATTCATTAAAAGCATTCCAACTTATTTCAAAGATATATAAAGAATTTTCAGTCAGAATAAACCTTGATCAGATATTTAAGTCCCCAAGAATTATCGATTTAGCCTTGATTATCAAAAAATCATATTCATTTGACGGTGATAACCTGGATCCTATCGCGGAACAAGACTATTATGATGTTTCCCCTATTCAAAAATATCTCTGGCATTCTGACAAAAGCAGGTCCTATTCAACAAACTTATATGGTATCCTTCATATGGATACACCACTGGATATCAATATTTTAGAAAAAGTGTTTCAGGTATTAATCGAACGCCATGAAGCGCTGAGGACAAATATCGTCAGTGTTAATGGAATACTTAAACAGAGGATACAGAAAAAGATAAACTTCAAACTTGATTTATATGATTATAGTAACTCTAAGGATATTACCCAAAAGATCAATGACCAATATGTTAAGCTGAGCCAGAATTCATTTGATCTTGCCAAAGATATTTTATTCAAAGGTGTTGTTATTAAGGAGCACCATGAAAAATGGCATATTATTTTTGTAATAAACCATATCATCTCCGATGCGGAATCACTCCAAATTATGAAAAAAGAATTGTTGAAGTTGTATGAATCCTTTGCCCAGGGAAAAGAAAATCCATTGAAGCCCTTGAGAATTCAATACAAAGATTTTGCTGCATATCTAAATAAACAATTATTCGAAGGTAAGTTGGAAGAACACCAAAAATATTGGCACAAGCTTTTAAAAGGAAAATTACCAATTATTGAATTACCTAAAGATAGAGATCATACTTCCCTATTAAAAGAATCCGCAAGCACTTATCGTTTTACATTAAGACAAGAGATTCTTGATAACGTTAACAAATTCAAATTGGAAACAGGATCAACTTTATTTACAATTTTTTTTGCAGCGTTTAATGTATTATTGAATAGATTATGTCAAGCAAGAGATATCGTTATAAAAACCCCTATCTCTTTAAGAAATCATGAATATCTTACGGATACAATAGGATTCTTTGCAAATAATCTCATGTTAAGAACGAAAATCAACGAAAATGACTCATTCTTTAATTTCTTAAGGGATGTGAAAAATAACCTTGCAGGGGCATTCAAATATCATATGTATCCAAGGGCAAAATTAATTGAAGAATTAGGCCTCCAATTTGATAACACCCGCAAAATTCTCATCACACCGGTAACTTTCAATATGATAATTTTCAGAGACAGCGGTGATATTGTTGATTTTGAGCAAGGGCACTTTAAACTCACAAAAAGAATGGCTCGAAAGGAAATCCGTTTTACTGTTTTTGAATACAAAAATAGATTATTTTTTGGTTGTGACTACAGGGATGAGTTATTTAAAGCAAAAACAATTGAAACAATGATGGAAAAATATCAACAGGTGTTAAATAAGGTTTCAGTTGAGCCCGATACCAGGATAAAAGACATAATTTTTAAAAAAAATGGTGAAACATAATATTTATCTTTGTCAAGTCAATAATCGTTTTGGAAAGGAAGTTTTTTTACCTTATTCTGTTGGGGCAATACAAGCATATTGCCAACAGTTTGACCAGGTAACCAGGAATTTTGAATTCAAGGAATTTATCTATCTGCGTGAAGAACCGGGAAAAATCGCCAATCGGTTAAATCATCCCAAAATTGTCGGAATATCCTGTTATATTTGGAATTGGCAGTTCAGTAAAGCATTAGCCAAAAATATAAAAAGTCTTCATAATGATTGTTTGATCATAATGGGAGGGCCACAAGTGCCAAATAGATCAAACGATTTTTTTTATAAAAATCCTTTTGTGGATATTCTGGTGCACAATGAAGGAGAAATCTCTTTTTATGAAGTCCTGGAAGAATTTTTACAGGAATCTCCTGATTATACTAAAATCCCGGGATTAAGTGTTAAAATCAAAAACAATCGATGTTATAAAAGTCAAAATAGGGAAAGAAATGAAGACATGACAGCTTTTCCATCCCCGTACTTGATAGGAGTTTTTGATGATTTAATGAAAAAACCTTACAAATGGAATGCGTGTCATGAAACCAATCGTGGCTGCCCTTATTCATGTACCTATTGTGATTGGGGCTCTGCTGTCTTTTCAAAAGTAACCACTTTTGAAGATGAACGGTTGGGGGAAGAGTTAGAGTGGTTCGGGAAACATAAAATCGAAATCCTGTATAATTGTGATGCCAACTATGGCATGTTGAAAAGGGATTATCAGTTTACTCAAAAATTAGCAGACGTGAAAAGAAGATTTGGTTTTCCTGTCCAGTTTCGACCAACTTATGCAAAAAACAGCAATGTGAAAATCTTTGAAATGGTCAAAATTCTCAACAGCGTCGGCTTACAAAAAGGAGTAACACTCAGTATGCAAAGTATGAATGATGAGTGCCTTGGAAAAGTCAGAAGAAAAAACATTAAGATTGAAAACCTGGAGAAGTTTCTAAATTTATACAGGTTAGAAAATATTCCCACTTATACCGAGATGATTATAGGACTCCCCGGTGAAACCTATGATACCTTTAAGGCAGGTATTGATAAACTATTTAAATCAGGGCAGCATGAAGGGCTTCATATTTACCTGTTTATATTGTTACCCAATTCTGAAATTTCCAAACCAAGGTACATAAAAGAACATGGTCTCAAGTATATAAAAACCCCAATGCTGCTGGCGCACGCTGCACCTAATCAAGATAAGATTCAAGAATATTTTAATATAGTAGTGGAAACCAATGATCTCCCAGCAGCCGATTGGAAAAAGTGCTTTTTGTTTTCCTGGGTTGTCCAGTGTTTTCATTGCCTTAATTTGACCCAGTATTTAGCTTTATTTTTTCAAACTGAATTTAACCTGGCATATGATCATTTTTACGAAAGCTTATTGGAATTTGCCAGGAATAATCCCGGTACGTTAATAGGGCAGCAGTATCTTTTTACGAACAATGTTTTAAAAAAGGTCTTGATTGGTGAACATGTTGAGATTATTGTCCCCCAATTTGGCCAAATGACATGGGAAGTTGAAGAGGCCAGCTTTTTGAATTTGATTTATGAAAAAGACAAACTTTATATCGAAATAGCTGACTTCCTTTCTAAAATTATAAATGAAAACAAATTAAAAATAGAAGAAGATTTACTATCAGGATTAGTTGGTTTTCAAAAGAATATGGTTGTTGATCCTTTATCGCCCCAAAGGTTCGCTTTTAATATGAGCTTCGATTTCATCAATTACTTTAATAATGCATATTGGGGAAATCGAATTCCATTGGATAAGAGAGAACTCAAAGTAATCCTGGAAAAGGAACGTGAATACATCGACAACCTGGAGACCTATGCATTAGAAATCGTTCGATATGGCAGGAAAAGCAATAAGCTTCATCATAAAAAAATAGTGATCAATAATAAAAAAGAGAGAACGGTGCGTGCAAGTGTGATTGAGAATATTGTGATATAATTTGTACTTACAAATACAATCCTCACAGCCATATGAAACTTAAACTTAAAAAAAAGTTGCAATTGGGAACCAATACCTGTATAATAAACACATGAAGTATCTTAATGAGACGCAAACTGGTGTAATAGTTATTATCAAAGGCCTGGAATTTCTGGTAAAACATCGTCTTGATTTTAAAATTCGACTGGATAACGATCAATTCGAATATATCAACCAGCAGATTCAATTATTTCAGCCAGGAAGTCAGCCTATCATTTCGGTAGATACTAAAAAGAAGGAAGTAATCGGGGATCTCATGAATAGAGATAGGCAATCTCATGTATCTAAAGATATTGGAGATAACAAATGAAAGATAACTTAATCAAAAAAATTTTAGATGTGATAAAATTATCGGAGCGCTTAAAATTTGAATTACGACACAGTTGGCTCTCAAATGGGCAACAGGAAAGTGTAGCAGATCATTGTTGGCAAATGTCTTTTTTAGCGTTATTACTATATCGTTACCTGGAACACCCGGTTGATCTTGAGAAAACCCTAAAAATGATTGTTATTCATGATATTGTGGAGGCTGAAATTGGAGACATTCCATGCTTTGAAACCGGGCATCGAAAAGAGTCTAAGTATTCATTGGAATGCAAAGCCATTGAAAATATTCGTATGATGCTTTCTGACGAAAAAATTGGAGAAGAGCTGTACAATCTATGGCACGAATTTCAAGCCGGGGACACAATCGAAGCAAAGTTCGTAAAAGCATTGGATAATTTGGAAGTACAAATTCAACATAACCTGGCGAATCTAAGTACATGGGAAGAAATCGAATATGATTTGGTCTACACGAAAATGGATAAGCATTGCTGCCATGATGAATTTCTCCAGGCATTCTGTGATTATGTTAAACTGGATGCCGAAACCAAAATGAAAAGCGGGGGAATTGATGTGAATGCAATAAAAAAAGGTAAGATCATTTAATTTACCGCACTTTCACACTCTCAAAATTACCAATGACCAATGACCAATGAACGTTCTTTTAAGCTCTCTTCCAATGACAGGAGAAAAAAAAATCTTTAATATTGACATCAATCGCTATCTTCTTTATAATATAATATGCTTATGCGAACAGTGTTTGAAAGTCTTTTTCTTGTGCCGCTTGCTCAGCCAGTCCTTGAGAAATCACCAAACAAA
>CP070627.1:426885-442629 GCA_020355945.1 Candidatus Aminicenantota bacterium
TACCCTTAATTGCAAAACTCTTCGCTAAAGTGATGGGACAATTAAAATACAGTACCAATGAACGTAAAATCCTCCGGCGAAAGATCGAACCTTCCGTCAGTCAATTGATGGGTTTTATTAATAATATGGTTTCCCAGGCGGAAAAGATTTTGACTAAAAAGGGATACCTGGGGATGGTGATTATTTATGATAACCTGGAAAAAATGAAACTCGCTTACCCGGTTAGTAATGAAACCGGCGAAGGCCGTTCAACTCACGAGACCGTTTTTATCGATAATTACCATCATTTGACCGGGATACGCTGCCATAAAATATATACGGTCCCCCTGTCCCTTGTTTATTCCATTCATCTCACCCGCCTGGTACAGCTTTATGATGAATGCTACGTGCTCCCCATGATAAAGGTATGCCAAACCCGGTCCCGTAAGCGGAATGAAAAGGGAATCGACACACTTCTCCAGGTGGCAGGGAAACGTATGGATATTGAACAGATCTTCGAAAGTACGGAGCTCATAAAAAGAATTGCCTTATTTTCCGGGGGAAATGTTCGTGAGTTCATCCGCATCTTGAGATACCTGGTGGAACCCGCTCTCCCTGGAGACCTCCCCTTCAGGGAACAGGATATCCTGTTTACCTTCCGCCGGATCATTCGTGACTATGAAACCTCACCCTCGGATAAGGATTTCGAGCTATTGGCCCGGGTATATACAAATTTTAGCATCTCCAATGACAGCGATCATTTTCGCATGCTTAACAATCATTTTATCTTTGCTTATGTGGATGGGGAGACCTGGTATGATGTGCACCCCGCACTCCAGGAGATATCCAAGTTCAAAGACGCTCTGAAAAGACTGAAAAGAAAGGAAAAAAACGGAAAGCCCTGACATGGTTAATTTAAAGTAACAAAAAATAGTGCAAAGGGATGTGTGGCAATGATACAGGATATTATCGATAATGAAAAGGAACTTCAATTACTGTTTCAAAGCTTAAAAAGGGCAAAAGGCTTTCATCTTTACCTGGTGCAGGGCAATAACCCCCGGCTGCGGACGGAAATCCTGGATTCCTTAAAACAACTGCTGGAAACTGCCGGGATTACATTTTACCGGCATCATTTAAAAGAGCCTATCGTATCGTTGGAAGATTTATTGCCCCCGGGGTTCGCTGACCGGGAGAAAGGAAAGGCGGTCTTAGTCGTCAGTGGATTGGAAAACAGCTTTATCGAAACGAGTGCTCCCCAGGCTCTTTTGCACCGGTTAAATTATGCCAGGGATTTATTAACCAAGAAAATCCCGGTACCCCTGGTATTATGGCTGCCAGTGGGGGCTTTTAAAAAAATACTGACAGAAGCTCATGATTTATGGTCATGGCGCTCAGGGACCTTTTATTTTTCCACACCCACGGAGATGATAGAGGGGCAGTTCCAGGAAATGGCTGTCCTACGGGAAAAGGAGACCAGGGCAGCGATACCGGAAAAATTATATAGGGAACGATTGGTTCTTTTTACCGGTTTATTGGAGGATTTAAAACTCCGGGCCGGTTCCCGGAAAACTCAACTGCAGCAAGCAGATGTAATGCAGCAGATCAGTGAACTTCATCATTCCTTTGCGGAAACTCTAATGCAGCCGGATCAAAGAACAGGATTGCTGGAAAAAGCATTGGAATTTCAAATCCAGGCCCTGGAGATAAAGGAGTCAATATTGGACAGGGTTCACCCGGATGTAGGCCGTTGTTACGGTAATTTATCCGCCATCCATCGAAGTTTAGGTCAACTGGAAAAGGCACTGGAATTTCAATTGAAGGATATCGCCATTTTAGAACAGGTCCTGGATAAAAATCACCCCTCCTTAGCCACCTCTTATAATAATGTATCTAAAATATACTGGGCATTGGGTCAACTGGAAAAGGCACTGGAATTTCAATTGCAGGCAATAGAAATCAGGGAACAGGTATTGGATAAAAATCACCCGGATTTAGCTCAATCCTACAATAACGTATCTGGAATTTATCAAGTTTTGGGTCAACTGGAAAAGGCACTGGAATTTCAATTGAAGGATATCGCTATTTCAGAAGAGATATTACCTAAAAATCATCCCTCGTTAGCCGCCTCTTACAATAATGTATCTCTGATCTATAAATATTTGAATCAACTGGAAAAGGCCCTGGAATTTCAATTGAAGGATATCACTATTTCAGAACAGATATTGACTAAAAATCACCCGGATTTAGCTATATCCTACCATAATTTATCCCGGATATATATAGATATGAAGGATTTTCCCAGGGCACTCTCCTATGCCCAAAAAGCCGTGGATATCTTTAATCACCTCTTTCCCAAAGGTCACCCGAATTTAGATACAGCGTTGAAAAACCTGGAAGCGCTTAAAGGGAAGTTAAGTCAATTGTCAATTGTCAATGGTTAATTGTCAATGGTTAATTGCTAATTGCTAATTGTTGATATTTTTATTTTTTTGCCTGGCACCTTTTTTCCTTTTTTATTTTTTAAGAATTTTATTTGGCTGAAGGCTCGATGGGGGGGAGATTTTTTAACTTTTTAACCGTTGGTGAAATTCATTGACGATTTCTCGTTGAATCCGTTGAATTTTACATTCCCAGGTGGAGATTTCCCCAAGCATGTCGGAACCGGTGGCAAAAGCGGCAGAAACCGGGCAGACGCTGCACTGTTCTACGTCATGGCACAAATAACAAAAGGTGTGAGGGGTAAAGAAAACATCCTGGCGAAAACTCGAATAATTAGACAAAATTTTCGGGTAAATGATCTCATAATTCTCAATAAAATAATCCAGGCCCCCGAAAAAAAATTCGCGGTATTCCCCTGTAGCTTCTTTGCCTTTAAAGTAGTCGGGGAAACGATAACAGCCCCAGACGTTTCCATCCGCAGTCAATGCCATCCGGTCTTTTCCTGCGAAACACCCAAAAATACGTTTGCTCTTTCTCTCGTTCTTACTGAAATTCGACACTGGAATGGTATTATCCTGTTGATACCGGTGAAGAAGAAATTGCCTCACCAATACCAATTGGTCTTTAAAATAAATAAGTGCAGTCTCCGGCCACATTTCGATGATGGAAAGGCTGAAACGAATATCGGGTACCCCAAGTTCCGCGATAAACCGGAGGGATTGGTAAAGGTATCCAACGGTCTCCGGGGTAAACACACTGTTGGTGGAAAGATGGATACCCGGATATTTTAATAGTTTTTTAATGATGGAAACCGTCTGCTCAAAGCTTCCCTTTTTCCTGCCCATATCATGAGCTAATCCATCGAAACTGATGGTAACGGAAAAATGATGGAGGTTGAAGAATTCCAGTATATCCCCGGTAACCAGGCTGCCGTTGGTGGTAATGCAATATTGAATTTTTTTCCCTGACCTTTTGTTTTTTTCGTTTAATAAGGTTACCGTATGTTGGATTTGCCGGAAAGCCAGGAGAGGCTCGCCGCCGTAAAAATGAATAAAAATCTCTTCCTTGAAAAAGGGATAAAAAAAATCCAGGGCTTTCTCCATCAGGGAATTGTCCATATATTTGTTTTCTTTTTTTTGAGGGCAGTAACTGCAATGGTAATTACAGGCATCGGTGATAATGAAAGTGAACTCAGCTAACTGCATTCAAATTTTCACCCTCCGGTGTTTCTAATGAGCCGTTAACTTAACGGCTGCCGGTGTCCTAAATATTAATATGTCTTCGTTAAAATGTCAAGCATAATTAGTTTGTGAAAATAATAATTGAAAATAGTAATTTGGATATGTTATAATTTGTTTATGGAAATTTACAAAAAAAACCAGGAGGAAAAATGGCTCAAAAATTATTTATCGCCAACGTTCAGAGATGTTTGTTGCACCTGGATGATTGTTTGCAATCTTTACCGGCAAAAGATGGAACAATTACCCAGGAGATACAGGATAAAATAGACCTGGCAAAAAGATCCTATGAACACCTGGAGAAACTCTTCAGCGATGGACCCGACGTCATAGAAGTCCGGGGCTGCCCCACAAGCACCACAGAGCAGCATTAATTCTTAATCGTTCTGACAGGTGACAGGTGACAGGTCATTCTTCATTGTGTTAATAGGTAAAATTTTAAAATGGAGGGGAAGCCAATCGTTCTTACGAAGCGATGGGGCATCATCTTTAATATCAAAATTATTTTCCTTTTGCTTATTGGCCTGGGTGGTATCAATGCGGGCTGGTCCCTGGATCGTGAAAAGGCCCCGACTCAATACCACCTGGAAATCTGGAAAGCAGAACGGGGCCTACCCCAGGGTGTCATTTTAACGGGCCTGCAGACAACGGATGGATATATTTGGCTGGGTACGCATGATGGGTTGATCTGTTTTGACGGTATTCGTTTCCGGGTCTTCAATACCCAAAATACAAAAGAATTTAAAAATAATCATATCAGAGCCCTTCATGAAGACAGGGAAGGAAGACTCTGGATCGGTACCGGTGCAGGATTGGCCTGTTTGTACCAGGGGGAATTTACTTCATATTCATCCTATCCACTGGGAAATCCTTTGAGTCAGAGCCAGGTAAGATGTATCACCGAGGACCGGGAAGGAAATCTCTGGATCGGTACGTCGGCAAATGGTCTGTTTTGCCGGGGGAAGAAAGATGGTAAAATCCTGGCCTTCAATACAAAAAACGGTTTATCGGATAACCTCATCAGGAGTATTCTTGAAGATTCCCGGGGGAGACTGTGGATTGGTACGGAAAACGGCCTGGACCTGCTGGAAAACGGGAAATTTTTACATCTGCCCATCCATGAAACGTTGGCCGGGAAAGAAGTTTATGCCATTTTCCAGGATCGGGAAAAGAGTCTCTGGTTTGGTTCCGAGAAAGGTCTTATAAACTTGAAAGATGGAAAAATCCAGGTCTATTCAACCCGGAATTTCTCCAATCGTTTTGTCATCGTTATATTCGAAGATAGGGATGGAAACCTCTGGTTCGGTACCGACGGCGGCGGCGGTTTATATTTGTACCGCCGGCAGGATAGAATCTTTATTCCTTTTAACACCCAACACGGATTGTCCGACGGTAGTATCAATTCAATCTTCGAGGATCAAGAGGGAAGCCTCTGGTTGGGAACCACCAACGGGGGACTAAACCGGCTGAAGGATACCCTGTTTACCACTTATTCAACTGCGGAAGGCATATCCCAGGATATGGTTTGGTGCGTGCTGGAAGACAGCAATGAACGTATCTGGATTGGCACAGCCAATGGCTTGTGCTGCCTGGTTTCTAAAAATGGGAAACGGAAATGTGTGACCTACACCACCAAACACGGATTATGCGATAATGTCATAAACTCTATCATTGAAGATCGTTGGCAAAATATCTGGATCGGCACACCCCGGGGGTTAAGTTGCTTGAACACCGGTGATTTTTCCATATCTACCATAAAAACCCGGTCAGATGATAGAGAGGTCACCTGTATTCATGAAGATCGACAGGGGAATCTCTGGATTGGTACCAACAGCGGGAAATTGTATTACCTGACCAATAACGCATTGAAGACTGTATCTACCAGTGAAAAATTACCAATTAATCGTATCACCTGTATGCATCAAGACCTTTCAGGGAACCTCTGGATTGGTTCTACCGAGAAAGGAGTGGTGCGGCTGCAGGGTGGCTTATTGACCAATGAGTCCCAGGGGGCCCTTTGCACCCATTATTCTGTCCGCAATGGCCTGACAAATAACTTTGTCCTGTGTTTTTATGAAAACCAGGATGGTTCGTTGTGGATAGGTACATACGGCGGCGGTTTGAATTGCTTTAAAGATGGCAAATTTGTTTCCTGCACGACAAAAGATGGTTTGTTATGTGATGAAGTTTACCAGGTACTTGAAGATAATGAAGAACATTTATGGATGAGTTCTAATAAAGGTATACTTCGAGTTAGCAAGAAAGAGTTGAATGATTTTGCCAATGGAAAAGTCAATGCAGTCCACCCGGTTTTATTTAACGAAGCCCATGGGATGAAGAGCCGGATATGCAACGGAGGTCAGCCGGCAGGGTACAAAAGCAGGGATGGCAGGTTGTGGTTCCCTACCATAAAGGGTCTCGTCATGATTGACCCGGCCAGTATAAAAAGAAAAAAAAATACCCGGGTTCCCCCGGTGCATATCGAAGAAATTATCGCGGATAATAAAGAAATAAAACCTGCTTTTAAAGCTGTACCCCGGGAAAAATTAACCTTTCCCCCGGGAACCAACAAGTTCGAGTTTAATTATACAGGCCTGAGTTTCCTGGAACCCCATAAAGTAAAATTTAAATTTAAATTGACAGGGTATGAGAACGATTGGATTGAAGTAGGAACCCGACGAACAGCTTATTATGCCAATATTTCTCCCGGCCATTATACCTTCAACGTGATGGCCTGCAATAACGACGGTATGTGGAATCATACCGGTACTTCGTTTTCCTTCTACCTTAGACCCTATTTTTACCAGACCACCTGGTTCTATTTCCTGGCTGCTTTGTTTGTTTTTTTGGCTGCATTTTTGGGCTACCGTTTCAGGATGAGGCAGTTGATCGCCAGGGAAAAGAAACTCAGTCAACTGGTGGACTTGCGAACCAGGGCATTGAATGAACAAACCCTGGAGCTGGAGAAGTCCAAACAGGTAATTGAAAAAAAGAATCAGAATATCTTATCCAGTATCCAATATGCCCGCCGCATCCAGCAGGCCATTCTTCCCGGGGATGACCGGCTAAAACTCTTAATAGAGGACTATTTTGTCCTATTCAAACCCAGGGATATCGTTTCCGGGGATTTTTATTGGTTCAACCAGGACCGTGATTTATTCTTCATTGCAGTGGTGGACTGCACCGGGCACGGCGTACCTGGTGCACTCCTCTCCATGATCGGCAATATGAAGTTGAACGAGTTAACCGGTGAATGGGGTATTTCCGAACCTGCTCAAATTCTTTCTCATTTACACCTCGGGGTTCGCCAGGTTTTACACCAGGAAAAAGAGCAAAGCATGACCCACGACGGTATGGAAGTGGCATTGTGTACCATCGATTTAAAACAAAACAAACTTTTCTTTGCCGGCGCCAAGCGCCCCCTCTATTACATCAAAGATTCGGAATTTTATGAAATCAAAGGTGACCGACGTCCCATCGGTGGACTTCAGAAGGAGGAGAATCGTCGGTTTACCAGTTATGAAATCGGTATCGATGCCGAACTGGTTATCTATTTAACCACAGATGGTTTTGCGGATCAAAACGACCGGAGAAATAAAAAATACGGGTCCAAACGCATGAAACAGTTACTCCAGGACCATGCTCACCTGAGCATGGAGAAACAAAAAGAAGCATTGCTGGAAGAATTAAACCGGCACCAGGGAACCGAAGAGCAAAGAGACGATATCACCATTATCGGCATCAAACTAAAAAATAAAAAATGAAAAAGAAGAACTCAACGAGCTCAACACCAGACGCTGTACTGGTCCCCGGAGGGGGCATAAAAAATAACCGTGAACTTCCCCCCTGGGTTCAGCAGCGATTCGATCGAGCCCTGGAGATTCATCAAAAGGAATACATCATCGCGCTAAGCGCTGGAACCACCCATAAGCCACCCCCTTTGGACATTAACGGGTTCCCGGTTTTCGAGTCTACAGTGGGAGCTGATTATTTAATTAAAAAGGGAGTGGACCCCCGGTGGATACTTTGTGAAACTGCTTCCTACGATACGATTGGCAACGCCTATTTCTCGCGCGTGATCCATGTAGACCCCCGGGGTTTTAAACAATTACTTATTATTACCTCAGCCTCCCATATGCCCAGGACAAAAGCAATTTTCCAGTGGGTTTACGGATTAAAATCTCCCTGCCGGCCCAACGATTACACTTTAACCTTTGATGAAGTACCGGACCAGGGTATGGATAAAGAGCTTTTGCAGGTCCGAATTCAAAAAGAGCAAAAAAGCCTGGAAAACGTACTCCGTTTAAAAGAAAAGATTCGTACCTTTGAAGATTTTCACCGCTGGTTGTTTACCGAGCACGGTGCTTATTCCGTGTCAGTGCCGCCGCAGCGGCTGAAAGGTAAAATTCTGCAAGCATATTAAAAATCAACCAAAGACTAAAAAAAGGAGGTGAATGAATAACAACCCGGAGACCATTTTATAATTTATATATTAAATTTCAATACTTTTTTTTCTTCTCCCCCGGACCTATTGATTAAGTTGACGTGAAGCGAATATCTTTCTTCACGCCTGGTCCCTGTAGATATGGTAGGTGTAAATTCAATGACATGGTTTACCTTCACCTTAAACAATTCCTCCAATTCTTTTTCAACAAAAGATAGGAAATAATCTTGTTTATGCTCCCAAATTTTGTTTTTAGAAGCATCGAGAATTTCCATATTTAAAGACAGCGTGGTTTCCATTTTGCCTTTTGTTTTAGAGAACCAGATGTTTTCATAAGGAACCTCTATTTTGATCGATAATTTAACGTTGTTTTCATTTTTGTCAAGTGTTTTTAAGCGGATGTGGTATTTAAGGATTTTATCATCTCTTTTACCTTTACCGAGTTTTAAGTTATATAATTTTGCTTCCTGGATTAAAGAAAATACCGGGGGACCATCCACGCTGCTGACTAACTTATACAAGCCGGCATCATGGCGGTCGACAAAATAGAACTCCACATTATAATATTTATCGAGAAGAAAAGAATAAAACCACCTTTCATAATTATTGCCCCTTCCGCTTATGAAGTCTCTGTAATGGTAAGCACCATCCGGTGGGCCAAAAAGAACATAGATCATCCCTCTATCGGTCAAATATCCCAGGGACCCGCCAAAAAGTTCATTGGCTTTCTCTATACGGGCGTAATGGATATCTTTAAATTCATTTTCCTCGGTGTCGGGGTCCGGGTCTCTTCGCTTCCAGAAATCTTCCATAAACTGGTCTCTTTCCTCAACGGGAAGGTTGATAAAACGTTTGTGCTCTTCTGATGTGATGATATGTCTGACGATGGATAGAAAGTCCCTGCTTTCAGGGTCTAACTTTCTCTCCAGTTGATAGGATTTACAGGAATCAAAACAGCACAAAACAAGGCTCATCAGGACAACTGGTATAAAAATTAATCTAATCATAATAGTATATTAAATGAAAGATTAAAAAATGTCAACCCCCATCCAGCAATTCAGCAATTCTAATTTTAGCCACGAAGTTACAGTGAAACATAAAGGTACACGAAGATAGACCACTGATGACCGCTGATGAATGTGATAACCATGATAGGAAAAAAACTTTGCCTGGGAAAAAAACTTTGCCTGGCACGCAAACTGTCCCTCCATGCCCTTCCATGCTTCCACATGCTTCCTTTCAAACTTTCAAATGGTAGAGTTGAAAAATCGGCAAACATCGGTTATAATTAGAGTACCATGATAGAAATTAACAAAATTGACGACAAGTTCTTTAAGAAAATAATTGAGAGCAAAAAAAACACAAGAGACTTCTTGAAAAAAGTACTGCCAAAAGGTATCAAAAAACACCTGGACTTTTCGAGAATCCACATCGACAGGACCAACTATGTATCAAATGAATTCAAAGAAGGTTATGCGGACTTCACTGTAAAAATAAAAATGAAAACCAAAAAAGGGAAAAAAAATCCCGTTGATATATATTTCATCATAGAACATAAAAGCAAAGGAGAAAAGGAATTACTACTGCAAATCCTGAAATACATGTACTTTGTATGGGAAAAAGACATATTAAACAAAAAGCCTTTGCGTATTATAATCCCGGTGGTATTTTATCACGGCAAAGGAAAATGGAAAGTGCCTGAAGCCTTTGTAGACCAATTCGATGTAGATGAAGAAATAAAAAAACACCTGCTTAACTACCGCTATATACTGTTTGATACCAATAAATGGGACCTGGCAGATGAAAGCAATAAAGAATTGATTGAGAACGTTCACCTTTTTTCAGCAATGGCATTAATGAAAGCCTCATTCAAAAAAGACCTGCAAATAATCCTGGATATATTAAAATTATGGCATGAAAAAGGCTTTACTAGGGAAAGGCGAAATATGTTGTTCTTTCTTAAGTATATTTCCCAAACCCAGGAAATCAGGTTTGAACGATTGGAAAAAATGCTTAAAGAAAGCAAAATCAATGGAGGTGATATCATGCAAACATTAGCTCAACAATTAAGAGAAGAAGGAATAAAAATTGGTGAGGAAAAAGGAAAGGAAGAGAAGGCCAAAGAGACTGCAAAGAAAATGTTAGAGAAGGGATTTGATTTAGATACAATTGTGGATGTAACCGGACTACACCCATCAGATATCGAAAGGCTGCGTGAAGTCTTCAGTTAAGAAAACCAGGTCAAAAAGACAATGGAAGATAAAAATGGTATCCAAATCAACTCATGAATCCAGGGCTAAAGTCATGAGTGCCACAGATGTTTGGAACGATGCCCGGGAAATTGCTTCTGTTCTTAAACACAATTTGCTGGAATCGGAACCTATGGTGCGCTTTCAGATACCCTTGTCTACTTTTTTGAATGCGGTTGAAAACCTTGATCGTGAAGAATTATTGATATTACAGAAGCATATTGAAACAAGGTTAGCCAGTAACCTGAATTTTTAAAATGTCTGAAAACGCATATTATAAATGACTTTCCCCTATTGGCATGGTTCAGTGCATTTTGTTCTCATCAATTAAAAACCATGATATGGAACAAGGAACGATGTGAAATTTTACATTCTTGTGCTAACGTTTTGAATTTTTGACGCACTGCCCCTTGTTTTTAGTCTCACGGCTTTCCCGGAATTCTTTCAATTCTTTAGGGGTGGTGTTGGGAAAGTATTCTAATAATTGCTTGTCAGACATGGAGTGCAATTTTTCAATGGCAAGGTCTGCCCATTCGATAATCTCTTCCTGGTTTTTTTTAAAAATGGATTTGTACTTTTTATCGTATTCCTCCAGGATGACCCGTATGTCCCGGATCAATATATATTGTAAAAAAGTTTTCATAGATTTTAATTTTACCAGGGCATAATTGAAATCCTTCAATTTACGACACCCCGAAATTTGAAGAATAAAATTATTGTTATTTTGAAACAAGAAATAGAGGAGAGTTTCTTTCTTTTCTCCCGGCTGCTTTTCAAAGTCATCGATTCGCTGTTTCATTTGAGTCATTAATTCAGCCTTCGTATTTTCATCAGCCCGGTTTAAAATGGAGGCGCCGACAGATTGTACGAAAGGATGGGGAGCATTATAAAACAAATTCCAGCCCTGGGATACCAATTTTTTCCCATGTTTATAGAGAGGATAATGCAAATATAAGGTTTCTATTAATTCATCGTTCTTTTTCTTATACTCAAGACCCGATAGTGTTTCAATTACTTTCCCGGCAAAATTAAGCTCGATTGCTTCTTGTGTCTCCTCTACAACGATTTCTTCAAGGAAAAGTTGATATCTATTTTCCTGTTGGCCAGGTTCCACAATTCGATCATCACTTTTAAGCATTCTTCGTATAATTTATGCCGGTCCCTGGGCAATATGGCCCGGGTGCGGTGCACAATAGCGATAATGTTTAGCAGCAGCGGATTCACGGCCAGTTCCCTTATGTTTTCGTAGCGGTCATCCTTCATAACTACAATTAGCGAATTTTGATAGATATATTGTTTTTGAATCCAGTCAATCACCTCTCGCCGAATTTTCTCATCTCCGATCTCATCCAGCCCGTCCAACAGGAAGAGCAGCCGGTTGTCTTTCATTTGATTACCTATAAATAAATCAACCGAAATATTTTCTTTTTCAAAGAAATCGACAATTAAATTGCCGATGCTCTTTTTACGGAATGTGTTATCCGGATCGCCTCCCAGGTATTTTAGAGAAATGAATACCGGCGTAAATTGCGAAAAAAATTCCTTATTTTCCGGTTTCAAACACTGCAGTGCAATCCACTTCATCAGGGTGGTTTTGCCGCTGCCCGGATGACCAAGGATCAACATACGAAACGCATCGCTTTCTTCTCCATGTCTGCCTTAGATTCTTCAATAGATGTTTCCTGTTCCTTTAGAATCGTCAACTCCAATTGATGTTGTAGTTTCAGGAGTAAATCATCCATGGAGGTAAACGTGCCGTAAATCTGCTTATATTCTTGAATTTCCCTTTTCAACTTTCCTATTTTTAGAAGTTCCTCATCGATTTCTTCAATAGGAACACTGCCGCTTTTAAAAATTTCTTATATTTTCAAGGAAGTTATTTTTTGTCTGTCCACACCGCGGCAAAGCCACAACCAAAAAGGTCAAAAAAAATCTTTCGTAAATGACCTATAATAATAGATAATCGGAATATTTTTGCCAGAAAATGGCAAAGCTTTACAACAAGGTAACCTTTTTTTTGTTATCCCTCCAACTGGCTTAAAATGGAAGCGGAATTACGCCAATTGGGGACGATCTTAACAAACAGGTCCAGGTAAACCTTTTTTTCAAAATAATCTTCTAATTCTACCCGGGCCAATTTGCCGATGGTTTTTACAAAATTCCCTTGTTTTCCTACTAATATTTTTTTCTGGGAGCGCTTTTCTACATAAATTTCAGCCCGTATATACATTACCGTACCCCGGTCTGTCATTTCTTCCACTTTTACGGTGGTGGTAAAAGGCAATTCTGCGTCTGCATGGTGCAGCACCTTTTCCCGGATCAACTCCGATACATAAAATTTTTTCGTTTGCAGCGTATACTCATCCGCCGGGTAAAACCCTTCACCTCCGGGTAAATATTTGTAAATCAATTCTTCCAACAGGTCAAGACTGGTTCCTTTTAATGCGGAAATCGGCACAATTTCCTGCCAGGGGTGCATATCTTTAAAATAATTAATTTTTTCAAGGATTTTGGTTTTGCTGAACTTATCAATTTTGTTGATCACCAGGAAGGTGGTTTTATTAAGGCCTTTCAACAGTGAAAGGGCAAATTCATCCTCTTTCCGGTCCCCGATATCTATAAAATAAAGAATAATGTCCGCTTCCATTAACGATGCCTGAACGTCCTGCATCATTTTTTCGTTCAGTTTAAAATGGGGCCGATGAATCCCCGGTGAGTCAAAAAAAACAATCTGTCCCTTTTTCGTGGTTTTAATCCCAAGAATTTGTTTCCGGGTGGTTTGCGGCTTATTGGACACGATTGAAACTTTGACTTCCATGATGTTATTAAGGAAGGTGGATTTCCCTACATTGGTCCTGCCAATCAATGCCACATAACCCGAGTGTTTTTTATTTCCTGTTTTTACTTTTTCCAATTTTCTTTCTTCATCCTTCAGGTTATTTTTATCAATAAATGAATGCGCCATATTATATACCAGAAAATCAACGATGTAAAGTGTTAAGTTTAACCTGAATTGGTCTTATATATTCTTACTTTTTTGACCCTGTGTTTTTCAATTTCCATTACCTCGAAGATGTGATTTTCAAGGGTTATCTGGTCGCCTTTAGCCGGTATTTTTCCCAACACGTAACTGATTAAGCCCCCCACTGTTTGGTAGTCTTCATCTTCCTGGATTTTTGTTTTTAGCGTATCGTTCAAGATCGAGATATCAGTATCCCCTTTGACAATGAAATGGTCTTTTTCTTCAACGATAGGTTCGGTATCTTCGTCGTACTCGTCATGGATTTCTCCTACGATTTCTTCGATGATATCCTCCATGGTAACCACCCCGGAGATTCCCCCGAACTCATCTGCGACAATAGCAAATTTTTGTTTGCACCGCTGCATTTCCTTGAGTAATTCCAGGATTCGCATGGTTTCCGGCACAAAGGATGTTTTTCTTAGTATTTTTTTGATGCTGAAATCTTGTTGATTATGGTTCCAATAGTCAAACACATCTTTTGCCAGGATAATGCCTTCGATATTATCGATACGGTCGGAAATCACCGGGTAGCGTGATTTTTTGGCTTCATTGATTTTTTTTACTAAGTCGTCAAGTTTGGTTTTGATATCCACGTAAATCATGTCTACACGAGGAGTCATGATTTCTTTCACCAGCGTATCCCCAAATTCCAGGATACTCTCGAGCATTTCTTTGTCTTCCGATTCCAGGACACCCACTTTGGCACCCTCTTCAAAGAAAACCTCCAGTTCTTTTTCACCCAGGTCATCCGGTTCGGTTTCTTTGTCTTCCGGTTTTTTCCTGGCAATAGAAGAAAAAATAATATTCACGGGGTAAGCAAAAATCCGGGCGGCAGGTGTAAGGTAAATCAGTTTCCCTAAAATAGCTTCTCGTTTTGAAAAGGACAGGGTATATAATAAAAATTTGAATATAAAAAGAAACAAAATGATTAACAGCCCGATACGATGGATTTTATTGGGGATAAGGGGCTCCAGTAAAATGTACGAGTAAATAAATAAGGTTAATTGCAAGGCAAAAGAGAATACTCGCAGAGCATGAAGCACCATCTCATGGTTTTCCACGTAGTCAAGGGTTTTGACTTTTTCATTGCCAAAATCCTTGAGGAATCCTGCCAGGGATATCCTGGAAAAGCTTTTGAAAGCAACCTCAAGCATATAAAACAGCAGGGTTACAATTAGAAGTAATGAAAATATAAGATAATTCATTCACCTCTCTCCTGTCCCCGGGTCCACCGGGTCCATGCCCCGGTTTCTCCGGGATTTAAATGAAAGAGATAGGGACCATTTTTGTCATTGGCAATAAAGGCAACTTTTTCCAGGTTGTCCGCATTATCATGTGAATCGGACAGCACAGCTATTTTCGTACGACTCATTTGCGCACATTTTACCATAATTAGAAAAAATTTGCCAATTTTTTGAGTAATATATAAATTTTTTAATTCCAGGTGTTTGCTGTGCTGTTGGCTTCTTTTAATGGGTTGGGGTCGCCGACCCCCTTTTTGATTAATTCCTCAATTTTCGCTGCCACCCGTTTTTTCATGTTGATATAAACGTCCTTATCGTATTTCGGTTTTAGTTGGTAACAGTGAAGCGGTGCCCATGATTCCCACCAGTTCCAGTATTCTTTGGTCATTTTTTTTGCCTGGGATTTCATTTCTTTACGGTCTTGGTGATGGGTCCCGGCTGCGATTCCTAAGGCCATAAATCCACCGGTTAATAATCCGCAAAGATCGTAATGCCCCATACCTCCACCAAAAGCAGCGGCTGAATGAAGAAATTCTTCGGGCTTTTTCAAATATTTCAAAGCAGCCAATAAAATGGATTCAGCGCAGTTGTATCCTTCCAGGGTTACAATTTCTTTCGCCATTTTAGAGGAGTTGATGATTTTTTCTTCTTCCGGGTTCAAGGGGTCATAAAGGCCCTTTTGGGGCGGTTTGTCTAATGTGGAGCCCACAGCCCCTTTCAATGCGAGTGCCGCAGCCAACCCGGAAAAACATCCCAAAAAACCCCGCCGGGTAAATTGTTTTAAATCATTGATTCTCATTGTACCTCCTATTCGTAAATTAATGTTAATATATCCTATCACTAAATGCACTGGTTTACAACCGGATTTTGATATCCTGGTCTGTGCCCTTTTTTATCTACTACCCTGGATATACGCCATTACTTTCATGGCCACCCGTTGATGTCCCGCCGGATTCCAATGCACATCGCCCGTGATAAAATAAGTGTTATAGATGATATCGTGGCCCCTGTCATCAATAAATTCCGGGAACAAATTAATCAACGTGATGCCATTATTCTCAGCAAAATCCCGCCAAAATTTTACCTGGATACTTTCCAGGTCCCGGTGAAAAATTTGGTGCGGCCAGGG
>CP070627.1:442729-458243 GCA_020355945.1 Candidatus Aminicenantota bacterium
AATCCATTGTTTGATACCATGTTCGTATTGCAGAACCTGGATATCCCGGAGCTAGAGATTCCCGGGCTCAAGCTAAAACCCTACGAATATGAGCATGATATCTCCAAATTCGATCTAATGCTGCAGTGCATTGAGACAGGTGATAACCTGTCTTTCAACTTTGAGTACTGTACAAAACTGTTTAGAAAAGAAACCCTGGAGAGATTTACCAGGTATTTCAAGACGATTGTATCCCGTGTGGTGGAGAGACCGGACGAAAAAATATCGGGAATAGAAATTATCTCAACAGAAGAGAAGAGCAGGTTATTGAATGATTTCAACCGCACCGAGGCTGAATACCCACATAATAAAACTGCCCATCAATTATTTGCAGAGCAAGTGGAGCAAACCCCGGACCATACGGCCCTTAAAGGGCGAATTCCAAACAAAGAGGAGGCCTGCGGCGGAAATATTATAATTACATATAAAGAATTAAATAATAAATCCAATCAATTGGCGCGGATATTGAGGATGCAAGGCATTAGCAAAGATTCTGTTGTGGGCTTGATGGTGAAACCGGATGTGGGGATGATGATTGGCATAATGGGCATTTTAAAAGCCGGGGCTGCTTATTTACCCATTGATCCCAATATACCATTGGGACGGGTTGAATATATTGTAAACGATGCAGGAGTCCCTGTTTTATTATATAATAACGCAGCCGCCGAGAAAATCGCTTTTAAGGGAGCACTGATCAATCTCGATCAACAGGCTCTATTTAAAGGTTCCCTGCTCAATCCTGCCTATCAATACCAACCCAAAGACCTGGCCTATGTGATATACACTTCCGGTTCCACCGGTCGTCCCAAAGGCGTTGGCGTGGACCACTGCCAATTGGTCAATTTTGTCTATCATATGTATAATCGATATGACCGGGCAGTTGATTTTCATGATCGTTGTCTGAGTCTCACCAATATCATGTTTGATGTGAGTGTGTGGGAATTTTTCTTGCCACTGGTATTTGGGGCACAGTTGGTGTTAGCACCGGAGCCAACGAGATTTGATGCGGTTGCATTGGCCGATGCCATTTTCCAGGAGGCAATCACGCTGATCTATATCCCACCCGGGCTCTTGAAACCGGTCCATGAGCAGTTAGAAAAACAACGCAGCCGATTGGGATTGAATAAGATGCTGGTGGGCGTTGAACCTATCCGGGATAAGGTACTGGAAGCCTATATGCGGTTAATCCCCAACATGCAGATCATCAATGGCTACGGCCCCACTGAAACCACCATATGTGCCAGTTCCTATAACTACCCATCCCACGAACCCGAAGGCGAAATCGTTCCCATTGGCGTGCCCCTGGCCAATAACCAAATCGTTTTATTGGATGCTGCGGATCATATAGTCCCCCAGGGAATACCCGGTGAAATCTGTATTTCCGGTGACGGTGTTTCCCGGGGTTATTTAAATAACCCGGAGTTAACCGCTGAGAAATATACTGCCCATTCGTATTTCAAGGATAAACGCATGTATCGCACCGGCGATTTGGCCCGATTGCTGCCAGGGGGAAATATCCGGTTTATCGGCAGAAGAGATCATCAACTCAAGATAAGAGGATACCGAATCGAGTTGGGAGAAATTGAGAATCGGTTACTAAAACACAAAGATATCAAACAGGCACTGGTACTGGCATTAGAAGATGAACGAGCAGGTAAGTATTTATGCACTTATATTGTGCCTGGTATTCAATTTGAAACATCGCAATTGCGGAAATACCTGTCCGAGGATTTGCCGGATTACATGATACCGTCTTATTTCGTTCAATTGGAAAAGATACCGTTAACCCCCAATGGTAAGGTGGACAGGAGAGCGCTGCCACAGCCCCAGGTCAGGATAGATCAACAGGATTATATTGCACCCAGGGACAGCCTGGAACTTAAATTAGCCGAATTATGGTCCCAGGTATTGGGAATAGAAAAAGATATGATCAGCATAGACTCGGATTTCTTCCAGTTAGGCGGCCAATCGTTAAAAGCAAATCTATTGATATCAAAGATAAATAAAGAGCTAAATGTAAAAATACCGCTGACAGAGATATTTGTAACCCCTTCTCTCCGGGGATTGGCAGAATTTATAAGAGGCACGGCAGAAATTAAATTCGTCTCCATAAACGCAGCGGAAGAAAAAGAATATTATCCTGTTTCCTCAGCCCAGGGGAGGTTATACGTTTTACAGCAGATGGATGAAAGTAATACGGGTACTGTTTACAACATGCCCTCAGTAATGACAGCGGAAGGGGATATTGATAAGGAAAAATTGGAAGAGACCTTCCTGGAATTGATAAAGAGACATGAAAGCCTGAGAACATCGTTTGAGATGTTGGAATCCGAACCTGTGCAGAGAATCCATAAACAAGTAGAATTTAAGATAGAATATTATGAAGAGGGGACAAGGGGGCTTGCCCCCTTGTCTATAGAACCCGTAACAGCTCTTATAAGTTCTTTCATTCGTCCCTTTGATTTATCCCGGGCCCCATTGTTGAGAGTCGGTTTAGCCAGGCTCGAAGAAAAGAAACAATTATTGATGGTGGACATGCATCACATTATATCCGACGGTATCTCTATGTACATTATTATACGAGAGTTTACCCTGCTGCATGCCGGCCAGGAACTGTCACCGCTAAAACTCCACTATAAGGATTATTCCCAATGGCAAGCCAACGATAACCAGCAGCAGGATTTACAAAAACAGCAAAAGTATTGGATGCAGCAGTTCCAGGGAGAGATACCGGTGTTGAATCTCCCTACGGATTTTAATAGACCAGCCACACAAACCTTTGCAGGAGACACCGTGCGTTTTGAATTTGATGCCCGGGAAACCAAAGCGTTAAACCGGTTGGCCCGGGAGGAGGATGCCACCCTTTACATGGTATTGGTGGCTCTCCTGGATATTTTATTATCCAGAATGACCGGCCAGCAAGATATCGTCATCGGAACCGCTGCAGCCGGCCGCAATCATCCCGACCTGGAAGGGATAATCGGGATGTTTGTCAACACTTTGGTGCTGAGGAATTATCCCTCCGATCAAAAGACCTTCAGGGAGTTCCTGCAAGAGGTAAAAGCCAGGACATTGGAATCCTTTGAAAACCAGGACTATCCATTTGAAGAGCTGGTGGAACAATTGGGCGGTCCCAGGAATACCATGCATAACCCCTTATTCGATGTTATGTTTACCGTGAATAATATAGAGGCGCAGGCATTGGAAATCCCCGGGTTGAAATTAACCCCGTATCTACTGGACCAAAAGACAGCAAAATTCGATTTAACCGTAGTGGCCTACACCGACGACACCCTGGTTATCGATATGGAATACAGGTCAAAACTGTTCAGCAAAGAAAGGATTCAACGGTTTGCCGGGTATTTCAAGGATATCGTATCAGCGGTCCTGGAGAATAAGGAAACCAGGTTGGAAGACATTTCAATATCTCTTGACTTAATCGCCGCAAAGGACATCGAAATGGAAGAAACATTTGATTTCTAGAGTTTGTATCTTTTGTGTTTTTTGTGGCTGCTAAGATGGGGAAAATCAAAAAATGAGATTCCACATAATGGAGAGAAAGTATGGAGAATAGAACGATTTCGGATAAGCTGGCGATTGCCGCTGTACAGCACAGCAAAGAGCGAAATTACTGGTTCACGAAAATGTCAGGGAACCCGGTAAAAAGTTATTTCTATTATGATTACAAAGAGACTGGCGACCTTCCCCGCAGTCAACGGAGAATGGACTCCCATCAATTTAGATTGGTGGATAACCTGTTTTCCAGCCTGATGCGATTAAGCAAGCAAAATGACTACATGCTGTATATGATTTTGGTGAGCGGACTGATCATATTGGTGGACAGGTACACCTACGCTGGTAACAAAGATATCATTTTAGGAGCACCTATTTATAAACAGGATGTAGAGGGAGATTTTATCAATACGGTTCTTCCTTTAAGGAATTACCTGAAAGATCGGATGACCTTCAAAGAATTGCTTTTGCAGGTGAAAGACACGATCGTGGAGGCCAATAAGCAGCAAAATTTTCCTATAGAAGCAATATTAGAGCATCTAAACATGTCTCTTTCGGAAGATGATTTTCCTTTATTCGATATCGCCATTTTGCTGGAAAATATTCACGATAAAAAATACCTCCGGCATATCAATTTAAATATGATTTTTTCCTTCGAACGCACGGGTAAATATATCGATGGAATAGTGGAATACAATGCCTCCCTGTACCGGGAGTCGACGATAAAGAGTATGGTTAGTCATTTTACCCGTGTGCTGGAGGAGGCCCTCTCTCATACAGATGTGCAGGTATCTAATATAAATATACTTTCGGAACAAGAGAAGAAACAGTTGTTAATTGATTTTAATGCTTCGGCAGCAGGGTATCCGAAAGAAAAGACCATTCATGAATTATTTGAAGAACAAGTGGAGAGGACACCCGGGCATACAGCCGCAGTCGGAGGTCGGCAGTTGGCAGATAGCAAAGGGAAAACTTTTGTTACCGGGAATGGGCCCTGGGAACAGGTGCAATTAACATACCGGGAACTGGATAGAAGGTCCAATCACCTGGCCTGTTACCTGTGGGAGTTGGGGATAAGGGAAAACCGACTGATGGGACTAATGGTGCACCGGTCAACGGAAATGATCGTCGGCATATTGGGAATACTCAAAGCCGGGTGCGCTTATATACCACTGAATCCCATGGCGCCGGCGGCAAGAACAAACTATATGTTGAAAGAGAGCAGCACGGGGATATTGCTCACTACTCGGTCTTTAGTGGAAAAGACAAATGTTGATAAGGATATTAAAATTGTACACCTGGAAGACGAAAACAGGTCATCCTTTGTGGGCAGGCCGCTGGCCGGCCGGTGCCCACAGCTTGCTTACATCATCTACACTTCCGGTTCTACAGGGGCTCCAAAGGGTGTTCCCATCACCCATTCCAATTTCTCGCCGTTGGTGCATTGGGGATATAAGCACCTGGGTATCGCTGTCGGGGACCGCACGATTCAAAATCTCTCATATTATTTCGACTGGTCTGTGTGGGAGATATTTATCACCCTGACAACGGGTGCCAGTTTATATATCATACCGGAGGAAATCCTGCTGGACCCGGCAGCGGAGGCTGATTTTATCGATCAAAACCAAATAACCGTCCTGCATATCACACCCACACAGTACAGTTATTTGTTGAACCTGGAGCGAAAGTTTAAAACATTGAAGTACTTGTTTATCGGGGCTGAGAAATTAACTTATGACCTGGTGCGGCGCAGTTTTGAATCGGTAGGAGACCACTGTCGGGTGTTTAACATGTACGGGCCCACCGAAGCCACCATTATTTCCGCAGTATTGGAAATCGGTAGAAACAGCTTTGAGCAGTACAAAAGTTTAACCAGTGTTCCCATTGGCGGCCCGGTGGGGAATATGGACCTGTTGGTATTGGATAAACATTTAAGTTTATGTCCCCTGCAGGTGCCGGGGGAATTATGCATCTGCGGTGACGGTGTGGCCTGGGGATATTTAAACAACCCGGAATTAACCGCAGAGAAATTTTGCCTCCGGCGGGCCCGCGGCGCGGGCACCCTATTAGGGGGAGCGCTTTTTGAAAACTTTTTATTGGGGACAGGCAAGGGGTTCTATATGTCCCATATGTCCTATAAGTCCTATATTTACAGAACCGGTGATTTGGCCCGCTGGCTTGCGCACGGGACCATTGAATTCTTAGGCAGGATAGATTACCAGGTAAAAATAAGAGGGTTCAGGATCGAATTAGGAGAAATAGAAAATCAATTATTAAATCATGGGGCAATAAAAGAGGCGGTGGTAATCGCAGCAGAGGAGCAGTCGGCCGGTCAAAGGCAATACTCTCTCTGTGCGTATGTTGTCCCGAGTGGAGAATTCCAATCCTCTGAACTGCGCGAGTATTTGTCCCATAAATTGCCGGATTATATGATCCCGGGATATTTTGTGGTGTTGGATAAGATGCCTTTAACGCCCAACGGCAAATTAGACAGGAAAGCGTTACCTGTGCCTGAAATAAAAGCGGGGGCAGGGTATATGGGTCCCCGGGATGAGTTGGAAGAAAAATTGGTGGGGATATGGTGGGAAATCCTGGGAATAGATAAAGACCGTATCAGTGTAAATTCCGATTTTTTCGAGTTAGGGGGCCACTCCCTAAAAGCAAACATATTAGCCTCAAAGATACATAAAGAATTTAATGTCAAAATCCCGTTGACAGAGATTTTTTTAAAGCCCACCATCATTGAGCTAGCCGGTTATATAAAAAGTGCATCCCCATCGGTTTTTGTTTTTATGGAGTTGCTGGAGAAAAAAGAATACTATGCGGTATCCTCGGTTCAAAAGAGATTATACGTTTTGCAGCAAATGGACCAGGAGGGAATTGCTTACAATCTTCCTTTGGTATTGATGTTGGCAGGGGATATGAATAAAGAAAAATTGGAAGTTACATTCCTGGAATTGATAAAGAGACATGAGAGCCTGAGAACCTCCTTCCATATGGTAAATAACGAACCTGTCCAACGGGTCCATGAGGGAGTTGGATTTGAGATTGAGTATTTTGATCCGGTTGCAGAGGTCACAGGGATCAAAGGGGGCACAATCATTCGTGGTTTCGTACGTCCATTTGATTTATCGCGAGCGCCGTTACTTCGAGTAGGATTAATAAAGGAAGAAGACCAGGAACATATCCTCATCGTGGATATGCATCACATTATCTCGGACGGCACATCCATGGGGGTATTGGTAAAGGAGTTTATGGCTCTTTATGAAGGGAAAGAATTGCCTCGACTCAGTCTCCAGTACAAAGAATACGCCCAATGGGAGAAGCGTGAAAAAGAGGGAGAGGCAATCAAGCAGCAGGAAGAATTCTGGTTAAGGGAATTCAACGAAGAAATATCCGTGTTAGACCTGCCCACCGACTATTTGAGACCGGGGGTGCGGAGTTTTCCAGGAAGTACCTTAAGTTTCCAGGTAGACAGCAAAGATACCCGGGCCTTGAAAACATTGGCGTTAGAGCAAGGAGCCACGTTGTACATGGTATTGCTTGCCAGCTTCAATATCTTTTTATCCAAATTAAGCGGCCAGGAAGTTATCGTGGTGGGAACTCCCACAGCAGGCCGCCGTCATGCAGACCTGGAACAGGTCATGGGCATGTTTGTCAATACCCTGGCCCTGAAAAATGAGCCGGCCGGGGAAAAGACCTTTAAAGGATTCCTGGCAGAATTAAAAGAAAATACCTTAGCAGCCTTTGCCAACCAGGGCTACCAGTATGATGAACTGGTGGAAAGCCTGATGATAGACAGGGATACCAGTCGGAATCCCTTGTTTGATACCATGTTCATCTTGCAGAACCTGGACATTCCAGCAGTGGAAATCCCCGGTTTAAAGCTGAAACCCTATGAATATGACCGGGATACATCAAAATTCGATCTCACCTTCGAGTGTATTGAACTGGGGGAGCACCTGTCCTGCGTGTTTGAATACAGTACAACATTGTTTAAAGAAGAGACCATCCGCCGATTTATAAAATATTTAAAGCAGATCACGGCAGCGGTGTTGGAAAGGCCGGACACAAAAATAGCGGAAATAGACATGCTGCCGGCGGAAGAAAGGAGACAACTGGTCATTGATTTTAATGATACGGCGGAAGAATGCCCAAAAGACAAAACCATTTACCAGTTATTTGAAGACCAGGTGGATAAGTTCCCGGATCATGTGGTCCTGGTATTTAAAGATGAGACAGTGACGTTCCGCCAATTGGATGAAAGCGCCAATCAACTGGCCAATTATTTGCTCCTGGACAAGGGGCTTCATACGGGAGATCCAGTGGCGGTTTTAATGGAGCGGTGCATCGGGCTCATTGCATCCCTTTTGGGGGTGATGAAGGCGGGAGGTGCTTATGTTCCGTTGGATGCGTCGCTGCCAGGAGAACGGCTGCAGATGGTGTTCAATGATGCCTCGATTGACGTGGTGATTTCCCAGGAAAGATTTAGCCAAAAACTCACCCGGCTGCAAGCAGCTTACAGCGGATTTCACAGCTTAGTGTGCCTGGATGACCCAAAGAATAAGATAAATAAATATTCCACAGCAAGACCGGGAATCATAGGCGCCGGTAATCCTGCGTATGTCATGTATACTTCCGGTTCATCAGGGGCCCCCAAAGGTGTCCTGGTAGAACATCGCACCATTGTGAATACATTGATTTGGCGGAAAAATTACTATGAATATAAGCCGGGTAACGTTTCCCTACAGAACCCCCCTTATTTCTTTGACAGCTCGGTGACAGATATATTTACCCCGATGCTGGGTGGTGCACGGCTGGTGCTGATATCCGAGGAAGAACGAACTGACCTTGAGATCCTGAAAAAAATAATAAAAGCAAATAAAGTGAGTCACTTTATTGTCATTCCCGGTTTCTACAATGTTCTTGTTGAAGAGATTGCCGATTATTTAACCGGTTTAAAAATGATAACCGCAGCCGGCGAGTATTTCCCGGATGAGCTGGTGAGAAAACATTTTGAAAAATTACCTGGTGTACGAATATTTAATGAATACGGGCCCACAGAAAACAGTGTCAATACCACCGCCTATGAACTTCAACCTGGTTCGGAAAAGGCCTTAATCGGCAAACCCATCAGTAATGTAAGTGTTTACATCCTGGATCGGAATTTGTTTTTAAGTCCTATTGGAGTTGGAGGAGAGATATGTTTAGCCGGTTCAAGTTTAGCCAGGGGTTACTTGAATAACCCGGAATTAACCTTTGAAAAATTTCTTTCTCTCTCTCATCGGTCTTATAGGTCCTATAAGTCCTATAAGTCCTATATTTCTAAAACCATCTACCGAACCGGGGACCTGGGAAGATGGCTGCCAGAGGGGAACCTGGAATTTTTAGGCAGGGAAGACACCCAGGTAAAGATCAGGGGGATTCGGATTGAACTTGAAGAGATCGAGAATCGCTTAATGAAGCGAGATGACGTCAAAGAAACAGTGGTGCTGGCCCGGGAAGGTTTGGGGGGAGAAAAATATCTTTGTGCCTACGTCGTGCTCTCCGGCATTGCAGAGGAAGCACCGGGTATCGAAACCTCTCTAAAAGAATATTTATCGGAAAAGCTGCCAGGATACATGGTCCCCTCCTATTTCATGTTGATTGACTCGATTCCCTTTATGCCCAATGGTAAGATAGACCGCAGTGCTCTCCCCGTTCCCGAGCTTTCGACAGAGACCCGTACAGCGCCAGGGAATAAGGTTGAAGAGAAACTTTTGGAGATATGGGCCGAAGTGCTTGGGAGGGCAGCGGATACCCTAGGTATTGATTCCAACTTTTTCCAGTTAGGGGGTCATTCATTACGAGCCACCATTGTTGCCTCACGGATCCACAAAGCATTTCATGTAAAAGTCCCGGTGGCAGAGATATTCAATACACCCTTTATAAGGGGTTTGGCTAAATATATAACCGCAGCCGGGGAAGAACGATATGCAGCCATAGAGCCTGTAGAGGAGAAGGAATACTATGCCTTATCCCCGGCCCAGAAGCGCTTGTATCTTCTTCACCAGATGGAGTTAAATAATGTCAGCTATAATCTGCCCCAGGTCATCCAGGTCCCGGGAGAGATAGAAAAGGAAAGGCTGGAATGGGTCTTTCACCAACTGGTCCAGCGTCATGAAAGCTTAAGAACGTCGTTTGAAATGTTAGAGGACGAGCCGGTACAGAGGATTCATGACCGGGTAGACTTTGCCCTGGAGTATTATGAAGCGGATAAAGTTGAATGCCAGGGAATAATCGACCGATTTATGCGCCCCTTTGATTTAAGCCGACCGCCGCTCCTGAGAGCAGGTTTACTCAACCGTACCGTACTTTTATTAGACATGCATCACATCATTACGGACGGTATATCCCAGGTAATATTAGAAGATGAATTCAATATGTTGGCTGCCGGTAAAGGGAAAGATTTACCGCGCCTCAGGCTCCAGTATAAAGATTATTCCCGGTGGCAGAATAGTGAAAAACAGCGGGCCTTAATAAAAGAGCAGGAAGTCTATTGGTTAAACATGTTTGCCCATGAGATCCCGGTTCTTAATCTCCCCACAGATTATCCCCGGCCCTTCATGCGGAGTTTTGAAGGTAGTGAGCTGAAATTTGTATTAACTGGAAAGGAGAGTCAAACTTTAAAGACCCTGGCAAAAGAAACAGGCACCACCCTTTATATGGTCATTTTAGCGGTATTTAATATCCTGGTTTCAAAATTGAGCGGCCAGGAAGATATCATTGTGGGTACGCCCACAGCAGCGAGAAGACACGCTGACCTTGAACCAATAATAGGAATGTTTGTCAATACCCTGGCCATGAGAAATCACCCTGCCGAGGAGAAACGGTTTGAAGATTTCCTGGAAGAGGTCAAAGAGCGAACATTAGAAGCCTATGAGAACCAGGAGTACCCCTTCGAGGAGTTGGTGGATAAGATAGATGTGAAGCGAGATACCAGCCGTAACCCGGTATTTGATGTGATGTTTAACCTATTGAATCAAGAAGAGTATACAGGGGAAGTCCCGGGAATTGACCACCAGGATTCATATAAACATATAAAAAGAACCTCGAAATTTGATTTGACATTGTCCACTGTCGATCTTGGTGAGAGGTTACTCTGTGCTTTTGAATACTGCACCAAACTGTTTACACCCGCCACCATCGAACGATTCACCACCTATTTTAAGAAGCTGTTGCATGGTTTACCAGGGGATTCGCACCTAAAACTCTCAGGATTGGAAATCATTACGGAAGCGGAGAAGCATCTGGTTTTATATGAGTTTAATGATACCACTGCCCAATACCCCGGGGATTTGACCATCCATCAGTTGTTTGAAGAACAGGTAGAACGAACGCCGGACCACATCGCCCTGGTTGGGGCCCACGAATTACACGAATTTCACGAATTACATGAAAAGTTAGAGGGGACAAGGGGGCTTGCCCCCTTGGCCAGTTCTGTGTCAATCACCTACAAAGAATTAAACAAAAGGTCCAATCAATTGGCCTGCCTGTTACGAGCCAAAGGTGTTCAACCCGATACCATTGTAGGTATTATGATGGAGCGGTCCATCGAAATAATAATAGGAATATTAGGTATATTAAAAGCAGGTGGTGCTTATCTGCCCATTGATAACGATTATCCGCAAGACCGCATCCGCACCATGCTAGAAGATTGCTGTGTATCGATTTTGATTGGGGAAGCCCATGTAAAAGGTAAGCATTCTTTTACAGGGTTAGAGGACCTGCACCTCATCGGCCATGAAAATAAAAGTGAGGAACCCAGGTGGATTGCAGTAAACAATATCACACCTGGCGAGCCCCCGGAGATGTTCCAGGGAGAAGACGAAAAGAATCCGGATCATATCAACCAACCCCCTGATCTGGCTTATATTATCTTTACTTCCGGGTCTACAGGAAAACCCAAAGGCGTGCTGATCCAGCATAGAAATGTCGTCCGGCTGATGTTTAATGACAGGTTTTTATTTGATTTCAACAGCCATGACGTGTGGACGTTGTTTCACTCCTGTTGTTTTGATTTTTCGGTATGGGAAATGTATGGGGCACTGTTGTATGGTGGGCGATTGGTGGTGATCCCCAAAATGGTGGCCAGGGATACCGCGACATTTTTAGAAATATTAAAAAGAGAGAAAGTCACGGTCTTAAATCAAGTCCCTTCGGCATTTTATAATTTATCGTCCGAAGAATTGAAATATCTCGAAAAAAAATTGAATTTAAAATATATCATCTTTGGAGGGGAAGCATTAAAACCGGTTAAATTAAAAGAATTGAAAAGAAAGTACCCTGGAACAAAATTCGTCAATATGTATGGTATTACAGAGACAACCGTGCACGTCACTTATAAAGAAATCGGTGATAAGGAAATCGATTTTAATTTATGTAATATCGGCAGAGCAATACCCACATTAACCACATATGTAATGGATAAGAATTTGAAACTGCAGCCCAGGGGTGTGCCGGGAGAATTAGTAGTAGGAGGGGAAGGCCCTGGTAGAGGATATTTAAATCGGCCAGAATTAACAAAAGAGAAATTTGTAAACCACCCCGACATACCCGATCAAAGACTCTATAGATCCGGAGACCTGGGAAAATTTTTAAAGAATGGGGAGATAGAATACCTGGGCAGAATAGATCAACAGGTCAAGATAAGGGGTTTCAGGATAGAACTGGGTGAGATCGAGAACTGCCTGATGGAGATCGATCATATAAAGGAAGCAGTGGCAGCAGCCAGGGAGGACAACACAGGAGAGATGTACCTGTACGCTTATGTGGTATCGAAAACGGGTGAAGATATCAATGGTTTGGAACTGAAAAATCGTTTGTCCGGACGCTTACCCTCCTATATGGTTCCCTCTTACATTGTGCCCCTGGAAAAGATCCCGTTAACCCCCAGCGGTAAAGTGGACCGGGAAGCGCTGCCTGAGCCTGTTGGGGATGAATGGGCAGAGGATGATGCGCTGCCGGGACACAGTGTAAAAATGAAGTTGGTGGAGTTATGGTCCGAGGTCCTGGGCGTCGAGAAAGAAAATATCAATATCCATGCCCACTTTTTCCAATTGGGAGGAAATTCATTACGCGCCTCCAACCTTTCTTCAAGACTTCAAAAAGCCTTCAATGTAAAAATCCCTTTAAGCGAGATATTCAAGTCACCCACGATAAAGGGTTTACTTAAATATATAAAAAATGCCAAAGCAGAAAGATATGCATCCGTAGAGTCTGCCGAGAAGAAGGAATACTATGTCTTATCCCCGGGTCAGAAGCGATTGTATCTCCTTGACCAGATGGAGTTGAATAATATCAGCTATAACATACCCCAGGTTATCCCCTTCCCGGGAGAAATAGATAAAGAAAGGCTGGAATGGACCTTTAAAGAACTGGTCAAACGCCATGAAAGCTTGCGAACGTCGTTTGAAATGATGGGAGAAGAGCCGATCCAGAGGGTTCATGAAGATGTGGAATTTGCCGTCCAATATTATGATGCCCAAGAAGCCGAAGCCCGGGAAATCATCGACAACTTCATGCGCCCCTTTGACTTAAGCCAGCCGCCGCTCTTGAGAGCCGATTTAATAAAGATTCAATCCGTACGTACCCCAAGTTCCATTCTTTTGTTGGACATGCACCACATCATTACCGACGGTGCGTCCCAGGCTGTATTAACAGGTGAATTCCACCGGCTGTACACCGATGAAGAGGAAACCTTACCCCCCCTCCGCATCCAGTATAAAGATTATTCCCAATGGCAAAACAGTGACAGCCAGCAAGCCTTAACAAAAGAGCAGGAAGCATATTGGCTGGAGGGATTTTCCAATGAACTGCCGGTTCTTAACCTTCCCTTTGATTATCCCCGGCCCTTCATGCAGAGTTTCGAGGGGAATACGGTAAACTTCCTATTAGCCGGTAAGGAAAGCCAGACCTTAAAGGCCCTGTCAAAAAAAGCCAATGCAACCCTTTATATGACCATCTTATCGGTGTTTAATATCCTGCTTTCGAAGTTGAGCGGCCAGGAAGATATCATCGTGGGTACACCCATCCTGGGGAGACATCACGCCGACTTAGAGTCAATCATCGGGATGTTTGTCAATACCCTGGCCATGAGAAATCACCCTGCTGGAGAGAAACGGTTTAAAGATTTCCTGGAAGAGGTCAAAGAGCGAACGTTAGAAGCCTATGAGAACCAGGAGTACCAGTTCGAGGACCTGGTGGACAGGATAGATGTGAGAAGGGATACCGGCCGTAACCCCATATTTGATGTGATGTTTAACTTATCGAACCAGGATGAATATACTGACAAAGACAAGGATAAGGAGATCATCCCGGGAATCGATGCGCATGAACAACAGGAGCACCTGGAACAGGGTACTTATACACATCGAAAAGAACCCTCGAAGTTCGATTTGATGTTGACCGTTGTTGACCTTGGTGAGCGGCTGCCCTGTGCGTTTCAGTACTGCACCAAACTGTTTAAACCCGCCACCATCGAACGATTCATCGCCTATTTTAAGAGGATAGTGGGTTTTTTATCGGAGGATTCGGATTTGAAAATATCGGGATTGGAAATCATCACCGAAGCAGAGAGGCACCAGGTTTTATATGAGTTTAATGATACCAGTGCTGAATATCCCGGGGATATGACCATCCACCGGTTGTTTGAAAAACAGGTAGAACGAACCCCGGATCACATCGCCCTGGTTGGGGCCCACGAATTACACGAATTACACGAAAAGTTAGAGGGGACAAGGGGGCTTGCCCCCTTGCCTGGTGCCGTGTCAATTACCTACAAAGAATTGAATCAAAAGTCCCATCAATTGGCCCATTTATTAAAAGAAAAAGGTGTCCTGGCGGACAATATTGTAGGTATTATGGTGGGGCGGTCGATGGAAATGATGATCGCTATATCAGGCATATTGAAATCAGAAGGCGCTTATTTGCCCATTGATCCCGAATACCCCGAAGAGAGAATCAATTACATATTGAAGGATAGTTCAGCGCGGATATTGTTAACCACAAGAACATATACAATAGGAAAGACAAAAGAGAACATTGATTTTGACGGGGAAATCGTTTATTTGGAAGATAATTTGTTCCATCAAAAACCAGGGACAGAACACTGTCCTGTCCCTACATTTTCTGCACCTGCAGCTCGCGGCCTGCAGCTTGCTTACGTCATCTATACCTCAGGAACCACCGGTAAACCTAAAGGCACGATGATCCGGCATCATTCGTTGGTCAATCGGTTAAACTGGATGCAAAAGCAATATCCCCTGGATGAACGCGACACCATATTGCATAAAACACCCTTTACCTTTGATGTATCGGTATGGGAGATTTTATGGTGGGGGGTCACAGGAGCAAAGGCATGCCTTCTTGGTCCAGGAGGCGAAAAAGACCCTGGAATCATAATCGATGCCATTGAAAGAACTCATATCACCATGGTGCATTTTGTTCCTTCAATGTTGAACGCATTTCTAGACCACCTGGCAGGAAACAGTGATGCCAGGAAATTGGCCGGTTTAAAACAAGTCATCGCCAGTGGGGAAGCGTTAACCGTATCCCAGGTGAAACGATTTTATAACCTCCTGCACAAAGAAAATGGCACCGGGTTGGCAAACTTATATGGCCCCACAGAAGCCACTATAGATGTCTCCTATTATGATTGCTTCGATGATTATAACCTGGAAGCCATATCCATACCCATAGGAAAACCCATTGATAATATACAGTTATATATCCTGGATAACCATTTGCACCTGCAGCCGGTGGGAATTGCCGGCGAATTATGTATAGCCGGCGTGGGGTTGGCAAGAGGTTATTTGAACCGGTGCGAATTAACCGCAGAAAAATTTTGCCTCCGGCGGCCAGGGGCTCTTTTTGAAAAAACCGCCCCTGGACCCCGCAAAAACTTTTCATTAAAGGGGACAAG
>CP070627.1:458343-473529 GCA_020355945.1 Candidatus Aminicenantota bacterium
AAGACAGGGCCGGTACCGGGGTGAACTTGAACTTTACCTGGCGGAAACCGGTCCATCGGTAAGTGAAATAAAAAAGACCCTCCTTCAACTATTCCCGCAAAAGCCCGGGATCACCTATGAATTTGGTGAAGGACACGGCAGGGGCGGTCATTTCCATGGCATCCGGGTGGAACTCATCGGTTTGGATTTTACTAAATTAACCGAACTGGCCCCGATGGTGATGGAAAAATTACGCACCATAGAAGAAGTTGAAGACCTGGCTTCTGACCTGGAGGGTGGGGAAACTCAATTATTGGTAAATGTAGACCGGAAAAAAGCCGAAAGTTCGGGAGTGGATACGCAGCGGGTGGCCCGCACCATCATGTCTTCTTTATCTGACCGTCCCATTGGCAAATTCAAAACCGACAATAAGGAAATTGATATTATTTTAAAAATGCAAAAAGACGAGGGCTTTAACCAGGATGATCTAAAAAACATCAGCTTCAGAAGCGGCTCTAAACGGGTGCCCATCGGTGCGATTTCCGATATTTCGTTCCGTATGGGGTCCATGGCTATCAGTAAAGAGAACAAGATGTCAAAGCTGCGAATCAGTATTAACTCTCAATCCAGGGGCATGATGAAACTCACCGAAAAAATCAGGGCGGTCATGGCGACGATACCGTTTCCCGAGGGGTATAGTTGGAGTTTTGGTTCTCATTTTCGGCGGTTCCAGGAGGCGCAGTCCAGTTCGATGACAGCGGTTTGGTTGGCGCTTATATTTATTTACATTATTATGGCGTCGCTGTTTGAATCTTTTGTGCATCCCTTTACCATTATTTTAACTGTTCCCCTGGCGATTTTTGGTGTGGCATTGTTTTATACGATTTTCGGTATCACCCTTAATAATTCATCATATCTTGGGCTGCTAACGCTTTTTGGCATTGTAGTCAATAATGGCATTATATTAATCGATCACATTCGCACCCTGCGTAAGAAAGGAATGGCGAAGAATGCGGCTATTATCCAGGGGGGTAAGGACCGGATGCGGCCGATCATTATGACAGCCTTAACCACTATCTTTGGGGTTTTGCCGTTGGCTTTGCCGGTGCTGCTGCCTGGTTTGTTTCCAGCAGCGCAAGGGCGGGCTGCCATGTGGGCGCCGATTAGTATTACCATTCTTGGAGGTCTCACCACATCTACTTTTTTCACCTTGATTATATTGCCTACCTTTTATTCTATTTCCGATTCTGTGACCACGAGCTTTAAAAATCTACTTGGGTTTGAGAGTAATAACAAGGGAATTATCCGGGAGAAAGTGGAGTGTTAATTTCTATTTCATAAAAAAATCCTCCAGGCCGATTTCCCAGATTATTTTGGGTTTGATGAATCTTATCCCTCAATAAAAATTCACAATTCTTATTCAAAATGCTTGACAAATTCATGATAATAGACTAGACTAACTAGTCAGATATATATGCATGAAATAGGAGGCAATATGAAAACGACCTGGAAACTTCAAGACGCCAAAAGCCAATTCAGCAAGGTTGTTGAGGACGCCCTAAAAAGTGGGCCCCAGTATGTGACTCGAAGAGGAGTAGCAGCCGTGGTCGTTGTGTCTATCCAGGAATATGAGGCGTTGACTTCCAACAAACCGACTTTTAAGGAATTTCTTTTGAGTTGTCCCAAAATGGATGAACACTTTGAGATTGAGCGACAAAAAGATTATCCAGGTAGTATAGAACTGTGAAATACCTCATTGATACGTGTGTCATCTCGGAGTTAGCTAAACCTGCACCAAATACACAGGTTACTAATTGGTTACAGTCTGTCCCATCAGACGCGCTATTTCTAAGTGTTCTCACTATTGGTGAAGTCAGGAAAGGATTAGTCAAATTACCGGATTCAAAAAAGAAGGAACAATTGACCCTGTGGTTAAATACCCTCCTGGAGGAGTACAGCGAACGGATTATTCCTATTGATCTGACGGTGTCCGAGAATTGGGGTATCATCCAGGGAAATGCAGAGAAGGCGGGAACTCCAATGTCCACTATTGATGGGTTAATTGCTGCCACAGCGTCTACTCATAATTTGATTATTGTCACCAGAAATGAAAGCGACTTTGTACCAGGTCAAATTTCCCTCATCAATCCATGGGAAAGATGAGAAAGGTAATAGGGTGATGGGTTGATGCATAAATTTATGCAATTTTGGGTAAAATCACTCAATTGAGCTTAAATTTAGGCGATTTCGGATAAAAATCATTCAATCGAGCTTAAATTTATGCGATTTCGGCTAAATTTACTCGATGGAGCTTAAATTCAGGCTCGATTGCTTAAATTTTGCCTCAATTGAATAAAAATCATTCAATCGAGCCTGAATTTAAGCAAATTCGGATAAAATTATTCAATTGAGCTTAAAAATTAAGGAGATAAGTACTTTTTACACTCTTCTGCACGTTTGGGGAGATTAATGTCAACGAAGATATGGGCGGCTTTTTGAAACAGTTGGCCGGCTTCTTTTTTATACCCTTTGATTTCCTTTAAAAGCAGGGCATATTGATAACAGGCATTGGCAATAGCAATTTGGTGCCAGGCAAAGTTAATCCAATAAATATCCAGGAACTGTTCCCGAATTTCCCGGTTTTCTTCCGGGTTAAACCTGAGATCGATACTGATTTGAAAAACATCTTTTCCCTCGAAGACCGGCACTACCCGGACTTTTTCCACGAAATGGCATTGGAAAAAGCGTTTCCAGTCATTATCATCGTAGATTACTTCCAGGGGTTGATCATCCAGCCATTTGCCCAGGTTATCCCGGAACCGTTCATCGTTTAACCGGTTTTTATCCATATCCAGTGCATCGCACAGTTGCAGCAGGGCGGCCAAAAAGGCAATATTAAACCCACGGTCCCGGAACCGGTGTTTTTGGTTCAATTCCGTTTCCAGGTAGGCGGCAATATTGGGTTGGTTATGGCATTGACAGGTAAAGGCCAGGGGTTGGTTGAGGTCCTGGCAGAGGATGTCTTTTTCTTCCGGGGTAAGCTTCCGGTCCAGTGCGGCTGGCAGTTGGGTTTGCCAGGACCGGATCACAAATGCCGAGGTTTTCGCGTGCTTTTTCCTGATGCGATACCGCTCTTCTTTTGTTAACTCACCTATTGTTCCTTTTATATCCAGGAACTCTTTCCAACCGGTTTGCATACCGATGTCGTGGAGGTATATGGAAGCGTTGAGCAGGAACAGTTCTTCCGCGTTTAGAGTGTTGGTTTGTAATTTGTTTTGCAGTATGATGCCGGCATATTCGGCAATTTTTTTTGAGTGGCTGGTGCCGTGTATGATTTGTTCGTGTACCACGGTGTAGTCTTTCCAGGCAGTGTCAGTCCATTTTTTTAGTTTTTCAAACAGGGAGAAATAAAGTTCATTGGCTTGTTTGAGTTTTTCTTCCGGAACTATTGTTTCGCTCATCCGCTGTTTTTCACCTCTTACATATTTTAAACGAAAAAAGAAATGGGGTCAATGGTTTCTATTTTGCGGCAGCCATTTTGTAAAGATGGAATGGGGTGATGGGGCTGAGTTCCCGATAAAATAGAAGTTGAAAAATAATAAAATATAAAATATAATAATAAAAGGATGAAAAATGATTAAAGTAGACGATATACATAATGCCCATAATAATGTATTCATAAAGACCTTTTCAGACCCGGAAAATGTGAAAGTGCTTTTAAAGATGGCGCTGCCTGCGCCGGTAAAAAACATCATTGATTTTTCAAAAATCGAAATCGATTTCACCACCTATGTATCGGATGTAATGAAAGATTATTATTCGGACATTGTGGTGAAAACCCGGATTAAAACCGGGGACCAGGAGGAAATCGATTTAGATATCTATATTTTAGTGGAGCATAAGTCTTCTGCTGAAAACAAGTCTTTAGTGCAAATGCTTAAATACATGTACTTAGAGTGGCAGAATGATATCGATCAAAAAAAACCGCTGCGGGTGATTATTCCCCTGGTCTTTTATCATGGCAAGGAAGCCTGGAATGTTCCCCGGTCATTTGCAGATCAATTCAACGTCAATGATGAGATCAAAGCATTTCTATTGAATTATAGGTATATTTTGTTTGATACCAGGGATTGGAATTTCCTGGCTGAAGCCAACCGGGAGTTAAAAGATAATGTCTTTTTATTAACCTCGTTGGTGTTGATGAAAAGTGCGTATTATGAAGATATGGACACGATTAAAGCAATATTCAGGCTGTGGCATGAGAAAGGATTCATCAAAAACAAAGAGAAGGTAATATTCTTTCTCCTGTATGTATCCTATATCAGGGACATATCGTTGGAAGAATTGAAAAAAAACCTGGAAGAAAGTAATATAGAAGGAGGTGATTTTATGTCAAGTTTAGCACAACGATTGATAGAACAAGGGATAGAACAAGGGATAGAACAAGGCGCAAAAAAGAATGCTAAAGAAACTGCCAGGCGTATGCTGAGTGCTGAGTTTTCTATAGAAGATATCGTCAAATTCACAGGACTTACCGAACAGGAAATTAAAGGACTCATGAGCTAAGGGGCGTTTAATTATGACAAAGTGGGGTGGTAGGGGGTAAAGGGTTTGTATTTTTAATAAAACCTTTTGTGAAACTTTGTGTCTTCGTGTCTTGGTAGCTATTTTCCCGGTAAGGGGGGTATAAAAAAAAAAGGTGCCAGGCAAAGTTAAATAAAAAACTTTTAGACAACCGCAAGAGCCGCTTAATAGAAGAAAAGAAAAAGATTGAGGCCCAATTGGAAGATGTGGATCGTATCATTTCCAGTTTGGGAAAACAGGAAGATGAAAAATTGCATTTGTTGAAAGCAACAGGCTCTTTAGAGGAATACGCGAAATTAAATGAAGAGCTGTCCAACTATAAAGTAAAACTGGGTAAAATAAAGGAATACAAGGAATTATTAGCGGAATACGGGAACAAAATCGAAGAAATAAAAAAAGAGTTTATAAATGAAAATATTGAAACCAATAAATATTTGAAAGAAAGTGAGCCGGTAAGAAAGAGAAATATACAGATATTCAAATCCTTTGCCGAACAATTTTATGAGAACAAAAAGGCAGGAATCGAGATAAGGAATAATACCAGCGAAAACCAGCTTCGCTATGATATCAGGGCCTCGATAGACAGTGATACCGGCGATGGAATCGGATATGTAAAGTTATTTTGTTTTGATTGGACACTTTTAAAGGCGCAGCATAATCATGAGGTAAAATTTATTTTCTATGACAGTCGTTTATTATCCGAAATTTATCCGAGACAGGTAGCCACGTTATTCCAGGTGGCATACCAAAACGCGGAAGAGAACAATTTCCAGTATTTTATTTCGGCCAATCAAAAGGATTTGGATTCGATAAAAGACAAGATTTCTCCTGGTGAATACGAGAGAATAATTGAAAGGAATGTGATCCTGGACCTGACCGATGAATCAGACGAATCAAAGCTCCTGGGAATACAAGTGGATTTAGATTATGAGAAAGACTGATTAACCGGTAATTTTTCCCCTACGATATTGCGTCCCTATCCTGTGGTTGTATTCATCATTCATCATTTGTGTCAATAACCTTACTACCCCTTAATTTCTCTTGCAACGTTTCAAACATCCCGTATAAATCCGGTGGAATTTTTTCTTTATATTCGCTATAATCTTCATCCGCAAGATAAGCCAGAAGCATTTGAAAATAGGCCCGAATACCTTCCTGGCCTGGCGCGTTTCCTGGAATTTGTTCTAAAATTTCATTTATCAATTTGATGACAGGTTCCTTTTCATTGGTATTTTTTTCTTTCGCGTCAACAGCGTAGGAGGTAATATTGAATATAAACTCATAGAAACTTTTCTCCTGCTCTTTTTCTGCTTCATCGAAAACCTCCGGGGGCAGATTAAACTCGTTTAAAATCTCATTAAATTGCTCTCCGGGCATGGCTCTCTTCAGGCTTAAAATACATTTTTTAACGATGTTTATTTTCGGAGACCCCAGTTTTGCAAAAATCAAAAACGATTTTATGGAAAATTGCAACGCTTTGGTGTAATCCTTTGTTTCAAAATACAGTATTCCCAGCTGGCCGAAGCTCTCTGCAACCCCCTTAATATCCATGATTTTCTCTGTTAATCTCATGGATTTTTCATATTGCTTTATAGCCTGATTATATTCGCCTTTTTTAAAATGAATATTTCCGATTTGATGCAAATTTTCCGCAACCCCTTTAATATCACCGATTTTCTCTCTTATTTCCATGGACTTTTTATATTGCTTTAATGATTCATTATATTCGCCTTTTAGAAAATAAACATTTCCAATCTGATGTAAACTTGCTGAAATACTTTTAACATCACCAATTTTCTCGGAAATTTTAATTCCCTTTCCATATTGTTCTAAAGCCAACTCATAATCACCTTTATTTTGATATAATATTCCTGCCTGCCCCAAGCTCGCCGAAGCTCCTTTAATGTCACCGATTTTTTTGAAAGTGTGTATTGCCTTTTCATACTGTTTTAACGCCTGATTATAATCACCGAAGTGAGCGTATAAAATTCCATGTAAATGATACACTTCTGCGCGGTTTTTTTCTCTGATATTTCTCTCTGAAATTTCATTCAATAATTTAAAAGCCAATTGGTGATAACCCGTCATTATTAATTTGTCTATCATTGCACATGTAAGTTCAGCCGCCCTATCCCATTCTTCAGCCTGCAGGAAATGCCAACGGGCTTCAAGTAAATCCTCTAAATATATTACCTTTTCTTCATTTTGTATCTCATATAAATATTCCGCGGCAAGAATATGGGTTTTCTTCCTCTCACTCTTTTCCATTTTGGATGTGGTTACAAATGTGGATGTGAGCCGGTGAAAATTAAAGGTATCTTCCTCAAGGTAAACCAGGGAAAAGGCATTTAAGGATTCCAACACATTTTTTATATTACTTGCTTTCATCCCGGTTACTTTTTCCAATCCTTCAAAAACCGTCATTCCCCTGAAAACCGAAGCCGCTTTTAATACCCGACGTTCGGTGTGGTTTAACCTGTTCCAGAGCATATCCAGCAGCAGGTCATGGTTGATCTCTTTCTCCTCCACTTCCTTAAAACCCGCGGCCACATCATCCCAGGTTATTTTTTCCTTTTTAAAATATCCCTCCAGCAGTTCCAGCGCCCGGGGATGGCCGCCCAACTTCTCGTGTATCTCACGTTTATCTCCTGTTTCCAACAAAATCAGGCGCTCAAACCGGTTGATCAACTTAAAAGAATCCGGAAAAGACATCTCCCCAAGGTTAAACCCCTCAATCATTGGTTCGGGGAACCGGTAACGGGTGGTAAACAGGATGTATGAAGAGCTTTTAAGATTATTGCAAAAATGGGCTAAAAATGCTTTCAGGGTTTTGGAATGAATCTCTCTCTTGAATATTTTCTTTTCTTTGGATTCTAACTGGTTATCCTCGAAATTATCGAACAAAACAATCACCTTTTCCCGTGACAGGTACTGTTCAATAAGCATATTTAGTTTAATTTCCGGTGAAAAGTCCGGTGAATTGATTATTTTAACAATTTTATCACCTAATTTTTCTTTTGCCTCAGTTGCCAGCCCGGTTAAAATTTTTTCTTCGGTCACTTCACCCCTGAACTGGATGATATTATACGAGCCGTTATCAAAGTTATCGGCAAACCGGATAGCCAGGGTTGTTTTGCCGATGCCGCCCTGGCCGTAAATACAAATGCAGTGGTTTTCTTTTTTGAAAAGATTGGTAAGCCTTATGATTTCCTTGCGCCTGCCGATAAAACCGTAACCCACGTACTTGCCGCCCTCCACAGGCCGGAAAGAAGGTTTTTTAAAGAAATAGGCTGTATCCGTGGTTTCTTTGGAAAAATCGATCAACCGGTGGACGGGTTGGTTCAAATAGAGAAACGGCGTCATCCATTCGGGAGTAAAATATTCGAGGCCCCCGGATTTGGCAAGTTCTTCCATCCTCATTCTCCATGAACAACAACCCGGCCTCCAGTTCCTCATCTTCCCAATGAACGCCGTGTCCACTGAAATGAACGATATGGTGCTCGCCCCTGGATAACGACTTCTCGATCTCATCAAGGGAAGCAATATCAAGGAATTCCACCATTACTTTTTTTTCAGATACCAGGCCGCCCACTGCCTCGATCAGCAATTCCTGCTCCTTTTCCAGTTCCAGGAAACGTTCATCTTCAGGCAGGTCAACGGGCAGTGCTGAAACAAAAAGCAGGCGAAGCGGCGGTGGTAATGGCGCCGCGCCTTTGATATCGAAATCCGAAAGACCGGCTTCAATGGTGTGGGTGAGAAGAAAACCGTCATTGATGAGAATAAACGGATCGCTTTCCATATCTTTTCGCATTAACTCGAAAGGAATGTTCAACACAGCCGGGATGTTTGAGCCGATAACCAGTACCAGCCGTTTGATCTTACGGCGCATCAAGAGGCTGAAAAAATCTTCGAATATTTTGCGGATGTCCCCGGGTAAAAAGGTATGGTAAATCTCGATGCCCAACTGCTTTTCCAATTGGATTTGTTCGGTTAGTTTAGCAAATTCCCCTGTTTGCCGGGTATGATGCCGTTCTCTTCGATATACTGCGAATCGATGGAGGTCCTGGAATAATTTTTGATCCACGGTAATGGTTTGATTTTGAACGATGGTTTTTATCACGGGTTTTCTGTCGAGTTCGGATTTCACTTCAAGAGTGGCCAGGTATTTTTCATTTTCGTTCTTATCGATCTTTAGAAAGAAAATGGTTTCGTTTAATTTTTTGGCCGGTTCTTTGTTCATTTATTCACTCCTGTTTTCATTTTTCAATTTAATACCATAGCGGAGCCATTCCCCAGCTTGCGCAGCCATTCCTTTGGTTTGCGAAAGCCATGATCATTGATTGCCAGATGGCGCCGGCTTGAAATTCAAGAAAGAACTCATCAACTTTTTTAAATGGACGCTTCCCAGATGGAGCATATTGTCATAGGCATCTTCACCGTAAATGTCTTTCCCGTATTTATTAGTAAAATTTTTTAAACCGTTTTCGATGCGGAATTTTTTTGCAGGAAATTTTTGCAGGTATAGTATTCTAATTTTAGTGATATAGTCGTTTATCTTCAACTGGACGTATTCTTCACTGGTTTGGCAATGGTATTGAAGAATTTTTTCGCCTAATTCCATATATAGAGTATTTTCACCGTTAGCGAAATCCTGGGCCAGGGCCCGGGGTTCCAGGTAGAACACTTTGAAAATCTCCAAATCCATACTTTTTTCCAGGTCGTCCAACTGCAGGTCTTCATTATTCACGTTGTATTGTCTAACTTTAGTGAGATAACCGGGTTCTTGTTCAACAAGGTCAAGAATGTCTTTGATGTGAAGAACTTCGTGCCTGATAGAGAATTCCCGGTTGATGAGTTTTTGAAATTTTTCCGGATAGTACGGACAGAAAAAAATAAGAGGCAAGTAATAAAATTCATCCGGGTAATTAGGGAAAAGGGGCCTGATATCCGTAAAAATACCGATAAACATCGCTGCGTAAAGGTCTTTTGATCTCACCTGTACCAGTATATAAGGAAAATCATTTTGGGATTGAATTTCCAGTCTTTCTACCTTAAATTTTTCGAATATTCCTTGTTTTTCCAGGAGTTGGCCAAGGCCGTTGGCGTTTTCTTTTTTCACCAAATGGTAATAAATTTCTTTATGTGTCATAGTCGGTCCATTTTAACGGAAATCCAAAAGGAATTCAAGTTAACAAAAAAAGGAAAAAAAGGTGCCGGGCAAAGTTAATTTTTTACTCTGTGTCCTCTGTGTCCTCTGTGGCAAAAAATATCCTGCCAGAAAATGACAGGATTTAACGAATAGGTAACCGTTCCTTGATAGGGAAAAATAAAAGAGTGATAAGGAAAAAATAAAGAGTATCAAGGAAAAAGTAAAGAGTAACACGGAAAAATAAAGGAGTGATAAGGAAAAAGCAAGGAGTGTCGAGGGAAAAGTAAAGAGCGATACGGAAAAGGTAAAGAGTGATGAGGAAAAAGGAAAGAGTGACAGAGGATAAGTAAAGAGTGATAAGGAAAAAGGAAAGAGCACTAAGGAAAAAGAGAGGAGCGATAAGGAAAAAGAAAAGAGCAATAAGGAATGAGCAAAGAGTGATGAGGAAAAAGAAAGAGCGCTAAGGAAAAACAAAAGAGCGATAGGGAAAAAGTAAAGAGTGATAAGGAAAAAGCAAAGAGTACCTCGGAAAAACAAAAGGGGGGGATTTGCCCGGCACCTTTTTAAAAGAAAATCAATCCGCGGCGCAGTTATGAATGATCATGGCCAGCAAGGCGGAGCGGTCAATAAGGCTGTCCCGTAAAATGTACTCATCAGAGGCGCCGCTTTCTGCTCCAAGGGGTCCCAGGCCCCCCAGGACCGGCACATTCTCAGAGGCATGACAGATATCCGAAGAAACACAGCGGTGAATAGGTTCTACCTTCACCTCCAGGAGCCGGGCCAGTTTTTTCACCTTTTCAAAAAAATCCTGGTTTAACAAAGTATCAGAGACCGGTGGACGGCTGCCTACTACCCGGATGCGCACCTGTAAATCTTTGCCGGTCTCTTTTTCCGCGATTTTCCTGATCAGTTGATCTAATTCATTGATCTGGTTTCGCTTGAAATAATAGGCAGTGAGTTGTACCGAGGCATGATCTCTTTCGGCCTGGAGTGAATCAAGGAGCACTTCTATCCCCTCCTGCCCTGATGACAGCTTTTCCCAGGCAATGGCTTTTTTCGATATACCGGACATCACATTGGGAATGTGGGTTGCTTTGCTTTTCCCGGTGCGGTTCAGTTCGATCTGGTACTGTTGGGTTCCCGAACAAGACACCACCACCCCACCGTTGAGGTCCCCATACTTGGTTCCCACCACGTACCTGGAGCGGTGGATGTACTTCAGGAGAATATCCTTGCTGAAACGGCCATTGAGGTTATCGTCCGGGGTCAGCAAAACGCCGCAGCGCACCGTCTTTAAAATCCTGGCAAAGCGCAGGGCTTGCAATGCTGCCAAAATAACCGCGATGCCGCCTTTACTCTCAGTCACACCAGACCCATATACCCGACCGTGCTCACCACGAAAGGGAACAAAACTCCGATGATCGTGGACGGTGTCCAGGTGGGTGAGAAGCAAGATATCGTTCTGCTCATCCAGGTGATTGCTAAAATAAAAGATATTACCCACTTCTGTCTGCGGGAATACCTGGCGGTGAAATCCCAACTGCTGGAAACGGTTGGATATCCAGTTGCCCATCTCGTTCACCCCTTCGATATCATGGACATGAGAAGAAATAGAAACCATTTTTTCCAGGTAATCGAGGGTGGTGGGCAGGCGGCTGCGTAAATAGCTGCGCACCCGGATATGAAGCGGTTCTGCCCGTTTGTTTTCCTTTTCTTCCAGGAATCCGTTTTCTGCCAGGTAAGACTTGCCAAAATAGCGAATCGCAGCCGTATCCAGCATGCGGTTTACCAGCTCGGTAAAACTCATGCCAGCCACCTGGGCAGCATGAACGTAAGACCCGGGGGGATTAAGACTGGCCATGGAGTTAATTTCCAGGATGTAGATGCCACCGGCTGCGTCCCTGCGGAAATCCACCCGGGCAAAATCAAATAATCCCAAAGCATTAAACGCATCCACCGCCAGTTTACACAGTCGGTCCCCTGTGGCCCGGGGAATATCCGCCGGACAGATCTTGCGGCGGGGGTGTTTCATTTTGTCGTCTGCTGTCTGGATGGCGTTGGGGTCACCGCCCAGGTCAATTTCAACAATAGGCAGGGTTTCCAGGGAAGTACCGTTTCCCAACATAGCTACGGCATACTCCCGGCCGGGAATGAATTCTTCCACTAAAGCCTGCTGTTGAAATTCTTCAATAATATAGGTGATGGCTTCTCGTAAATCTTTCTCCGTATTTACTACCCGCAGGCCAATGGACACGGCTTCCATCCTGGGCTTAACAATCACCGGGAAATGAACGCTGCTGAGATCATCGTCAGGGTTGGAAAACATCCAGAAGTTGGGCGTGGGCAGTTGGTGGCGCAGGAACACGATTTTGGACATTACCTTGTCCAGGGCAATGGCCTGGGCTGCCGGCCCGGAACCCACATAGGGAATACCCAGCATCTCCAGCATGGCAGGGATATGGGTGTAACGGCTCTGGCCCTGGATACCGTATGCCATATTGAAGATCATGCCGGGCCGCTCTCCCCGCACCACCTTGGGCATAAAATTCTGCAGTTCGTTGATCACATGCATGTTCCCTTCGAAGATGCGCACGTTGTGCCCCCCGCTTTCCAGTGCCGAGGCCACCATCTCAATAGTGTTGTATTGGTAGCGCTCCTTGGAGGGCACTCCAAAACGATTGATTACATCAGAGTCCTTGATCTCATCTTTGTTAAAAATAACTGCCACTTTCATTTGTCTACCCTTCTTCTATCTTTTTCTGAAAAAAATAACACCTCACTCATCGCCCATCAAGAGATCATGCCGGCCTGGCGACCGTATTCCACCAAAAAAAGGCACAGTAAGCCGGTCCTCTGTTTTAGGGAAGGAATTTTGATGAATTCGTCGGAAGTATGATCGTTATCGCACACAGGTCCCCAGCCATCCAGAGTGGGTACGGCAAAGGAGCCGAAGAAGTTGGCATCCGAGGTTCCCCGGCGGTGCTCTGGTCCTACTTCCTGGTCCAGGTCCCGGGCAATTTGCCGTACCATCTGCATCAACAAAGGGGTGTGGCTGGTTTCAGGCATGGCGGGGCGAGAGTTCATGACCTCAAATTCCGAATAGCAGCCTGGCTGTACAGGCCTGGCGATTTCTGCTTCAATTCTTGCCTGGACAGCCGCTTGCTCCTCCTGGTGCCAGCGAATGTCCACCAGGCAAGTGGCATCCTCCGGTACGGTGTTAGCCCCCAGCCCGCCTTCTACTTTGCCGACATTGATATCTACCCCGGGCAGGCTGTGGTTCAACCCTTCCAGGGCAATGATCTTGTGAGCGATTTCCAGGATAGCACTGGACTTTTGGGCAGGTCCCTGGCTCACATGGCGTCCCTGGCCAAAACTCCTTACCCGCGCCCCCATCTTACCATTCCTGGAAACCACGATCTCATTGTGAAGCCCGGCACATTCCCCTCCCAGGCACAGCCGGGCATGTTCTCTTTCTTTTAAGAAAATCTCCCGGGAAGAGATCGAACCGATCTCTTCATCGCTGTTCAATATCATCACCAATGGCAGTTGAGAGGTTAGCCCCAGGTGGTGTAAAATTTTGAGGGCATAAACCATAACCACCAGCCCGCCTTTCATATCACCGGTCCCGGGCCCAATCAGCAGGTCATCCACGATACGACACTCCTGGAAGGGATGCCGGGGGGGGAAAACAGTGTCCATATGACCCAGCAGGTAGATGGCTTTACCTTCGGCCCGGACCGAACTCTTCAATATATGATGATTGCCTAACTCCTTTTCTTCTTTGACTTCATGCACCGGTAATATCTCAGCCAGGGCCTCGACAATCATTGCCGAAACCCGGTCCACACCATCCTTGTTGTGGGAGTAACTGTTTTGCTTGCAAAGGCGGAGGAGGAAATCCAGTTGTTCCCCGGCGTATCGGTCCAACAGGGAAAGGACCCTGGTTTTAAAGGTTTCCATTTGTATTACTCTTCTTGAGGAAGTTCATCGTCGTACTCGCACACATAACCGCCCCAGGTTCTAAACAGGATTTTGCCGTTTTTGTTATGGTTGAGCAGGTAAGTGGGAGCCATAGGGGTTTTGCCTTTGCCCTCAGGCGCAGTGATGATAAAAGTAGGCACTGCCAGGCCAGAGGTGTAGCCCCGTAAATGCTCCATGATATTCATGCCGTCCCCCACCGGGGCACGGAAATGCCTGATCCCTTGAAGTTTCTTACAATTGAAGATGTAATAAGGACGAACCCGAATCTTGAGCAGCTCATGAACCAGCTTTTTCATCACGTTCTTATCGTTGTTGATACCTCTGAGCAATACCGACTGGTTGCCCACCAGGACCCCGGCCCTGATGAGGCGGTCCACTGCCTGTCCCGAATCCGGGTTGACCTCCAGGGGATGGTTGAACTGGGTGTTGAGGTACAGGGGCTGGTGACGGCTCAACACTTCACACAACCCGGGCGTTACCCGCTGGGGCAGGGTGGAAATCATGCGGGAACCTAACCGCTTGATCTCGAGGTGCGGGATATTGTCCAACTGCGTGAGCAGCCAGTCCAGGTAATCATCCGACAGGATCAATGCATCTCCACCGGTGATCAATACATCCCTGATTTCAGGCGATGAAGCAATATAATCAAGGGCTGCCTGCACATCTTCTTTAGGGTATATTTGATCTTTCAGGGCAATATCCTTTTTACGTAAGCAGTGACGGCAAAATACACTGCACATATTGGTGGCATTGATAATCAGGCGATCGGCATACAACCGGGTGATTAGCGGGGCAGGGGAGTTGTACACGATGGCATAAGGGTCTTTGATTTCTTCCTCGTCAAGGTATTCCAGTACCGTGGGCACACCCTGTTTTCGAATGGGACAATTGATATCTCCCGGGTGCATCAAGCTGGCAAAATGCGGAGAAATAGACCAGCGGTACTGGGTGGCGGTTTTTTCAATATCCCTGATCTCCTGGGAGGTCAAAGAAATGATCTCAGCCAGGGTGCCGGTATCGCGAATCGTATGAGCTAGCTGCCATTTCCAGTCAGCCCAATCTTTCTCGCTGCCTCCGAGAATCTTTAGAATTTTCTTCTTGTTTTCCTTGATCTGATCCCACCGGTTAAAACCAGTGGGAATTTTATCTTTAACTTCCAGGTAATCGGAAATCATCTCTATGTATTTCTTAGCTCTGTCCCGGGCAATTTTCCTGTTCTCCTCAGGGACATACATCGGATGAGAGGGATTGTTTATGGATGTCATTTTTCCTCCAATCAGGATGGGAATAAAATGATTGCTATTGAAGTGAACCTACATTTCAAAATAAATTGACCTCAGATGAAAATAAGGTAACTATTATATACTAATATTTCAGAAATGCAACCGTTATTACCGATTTTTTTTAAATAATTATGAAACCCCTTCTGCTGCCTTTTCCAGGTTTCGGCCAAAAAAATTTAAAAAAAAAATAAAAAAATAGTTGACAAATCC
>CP070627.1:473629-488782 GCA_020355945.1 Candidatus Aminicenantota bacterium
TAACCAACTATAGATTCTCAATAAGAAGTTTTTGCGGGGGGTTCAGGGGGGCAGTTTTTTCAAAAAGCGCCCCCCTGGCCGCCGGAGGCAAAATATACATGACCGGTGATTTGGCCCGATGGCTCCCGGATGGGACCATTGAATTTTTAGGCAGGGAAGATACGCAAGTAAAAATAAGAGGCATTCGCATTGAATTGGGAGAGATCGAGGGTCTATTGGCAGGTTATAAGGAAATAAAGGAAGCTGTGGTAATTGACAGGGAAAATGAAAGCGGAGAAAAATATCTATGTGCTTATTTTGTTGCAGACAGGGACATTCCCGTATCCCAATTGCGGAAATATTTATCCGTGAAATTGCCCGACTATATGATCCCGGCATATTTTATACAAATGGGAGGATTACCGTTATCATCCCATGGAAAGGTGGAGCGGAAATCCCTGCCGCTGCCTGGTGAATCCCGTCCCGCATTGGAAGCCGCTTATGCAGCTCCCCGCAGTCACCTGGAAAGAACAATAGCCAACATATGGAAAGGGGTACTGAACCTGGATAAAGTGGGAGTCCATGACAATTATTTCGATTTGGGCGGCAATTCGTTAAGTATTGTTAAAGTAAATAATAAGCTGAAAATAGAGATTGGCAGAGATATACCCCTGGTAAAAATGTTTAGATATCCTACGATTGATTCTCTTGCGCGTTATATCAACCAGGAAACAGGAAAGCCCATTTTTGATGAGAATATTAAAGAATCGGTAAACGAGATGGAAGAGACAATGCAAATGTTTATCGGAGAAGAAGATGAATAAAGAAACCAATTCCCGGACAGGACTGGAGGTGGCTGTTATTGGTATGGCCTGCCGTTTTCCTGGTGCCAGGAATTGTGATGAATTCTGGGAAAATTTAAAAAACAGTGTAGAATCGATTGCTTTTTTTCCAGACCAGGAATTGGCAGATACCGGTTTGGATGTGAAAGTAATAGGGAATCCCCACTATATAAAAGTCAATAGTGTGCTTGAAGATATCGAGTTTTTTGATGCTGCTTTTTTTGAATATACGCCGAGGGAAGCGGAAGTCATGAACCCCCAGGTACGCATTTTTCTCGAATGTTCATGGCATGCGCTGGAGGATGCCGGGTATGATCCCGGGACTTATGACGGATTGATCGGTCTTTATGCTGGCACTTCATCCAGTTTCCACTGGGAGGCATTATCTCTTTTAACCGGGAGAAGCATGGAAGTTGGTGCTTTTGCCGCAGAAAACTTAACCAATAAAGATCACCTGTGCACTCATATATCTTATAAACTTGGTCTGAAAGGACCCAGCTGCGTGGTGCAAACCGCGTGCTCTACCTCTTTAGTGGCGATTCATTGGGCTTGCCGGGCGGTACTGTCGGCAGAATGTCGTATGGCCCTGGCCGGGGGAGTTACCGTATCAGGGATGCAAAAACGTGGATATATGTATGCGGAGGGGATGATCCGTTCGCCCGATGGTCACTGCCGGACATTTGATGCAAAAGCAAAAGGAACAATAGGGGGAAGTGGTGCTGGTGTTGTGGTGTTGAAGCGCCTCAAACATGCCATCACGGATGGGGACCATATTTATGCCCTTGTTAAAGGTTCTGCTATTAATAACGATGGAAAACGAAAAGTCGGTTTTACTGCTCCCAGTGTGGAGGGGCAGGCAGAGGTTATCCGCACCGCCATGGCCATGGCCCGGGTAGAGCCCGAAAGTGTCGGCTATGTTGAAGCACATGGCACTGGCACCACCCTGGGCGATCCTGTAGAGATCGAAGCCCTGACACTGGCCTTTGCTTCCCCTAAAAGAGGTTTTTGTCCCATCGGTTCTGTTAAATCCAATGTGGGGCACCTGGATAGTGCTGCCGGTGTGAGTGGATTTATTAAGACCGTGTTGGCATTGAAAAACCGGTTAATACCTCCCAGTTTGCATTTTGAAACCCCCAATCCCAGGATCGATTTTGAACATTCTCCTTTTTATGTTAATACCCAATTGAAACAATGGAAAAATGATACATATCCCTTACGGGCCGGGGTAAGCTCCTTCGGCATCGGCGGCACCAATGCGCACGTGGTCCTGGAAGAATGGCCTGGCGCCTCTTCCTCCAGCGCATGGACCATGGAGCAGGGAGCATGGAGTCAAGGTAGGGGCGGGGTTTCTCCGCCCGAAAAATCCAGGGAATATCAATTAATCCTATTATCCGCCGCAACAGAAAACGGGCTCCAGCGTATGACCCATAACCTGGCAACGTATCTTAAAAAAAATCCCGGTATTCCTTTAGGGGATGTCGCTTATACCCTGCAAGTGGGGCGAAAACCCCTTCAATACAGGCGGATGACAAAAGGTTTAACAGTAGAAGAGGTGGTGGAGGCATTATCCTCCCCGGATTCGGGAAACCTGCTCACCTCACGGGCCAGGAATGAAAACCACCTTGTGTTTATGTTTCCCGGCCAGGGGGCCCAGTATGTGAATATGGGATGGGAATTGTATCAAAGGGAACCGGTATTCCGGCAGGAAATGGACCGCTGTTTTGAGATATTGAAACCCCTAATGGGTTATGACAGCAAAGAAATTCTTTATCCTCATCCTGATTGTAGTGGCGGGTCTCCGGGGCAGGGCCACCACTCAGATCATATCACCCAAACCGAGATTGCCCAGCCATTGATTTTTGTGATAGAATATGCCCTGGCCAAATTGTTGATAATATGGGGGATAGAGCCTAATGCCATGATCGGCCATAGTATTGGCGAATATGTTGCCGCCTGCCTGGCCGGTGTTTTTTCCCTGGAGGATGCCTTAACAATTGTTGCCCTGAGGGGGCAGGTGATGCAGGCCATGCCCCCCGGGTCCATGTTGAGTGTACCACTTCCTGAAAAGCAGTTGAAGACACTGTTAGCATCAAACAAGCAATTGGACCTGGCCGCGGTTAACAGCAGTTCTCACTGCGTTGTCTCCGGTCCCTGCCCGGCAGTGGAAGCCTTTGCAAAAATATTAAAAGAAAAAGGATATGAAAGTAGGAACCTGCACACCTCCCATGCATTTCATTCAAAGATGATGGACCCGGTCCTGGCAGCATTTGAAGAAAAGGTCAGGAAAACTCCCCTGCATAAACCCAAAATTCCCTATATATCCAATGTAACTGGTGACTGGATCGCCTTTGATGATGCGGTTGATCCCGGGTATTGGGCCGTGCATTTGAGACGCCCGGTTCGTTTCGCCGATGGGCTGGATACATTGTTAAAAGAGGGAAATTGTGTCTTTGTCGAAGTGGGACCCGGTAGAACCTTAAGTACCTTTGCCAGGAGGCATAAATGCCTGGATGATCATGAGGATTCGCACCGTCTGCTGGTTAACCTGGTAAGGCATCCTGAGGAAAACATCCGGGACGACGTTTACCTGAAGGACCAGGTCAGCCGCTTGTGGCTTTGGGGAGTAAAAATCGATTGGAACCGGCTTTATCACCAGGAAAAAAGACAACGCATCCCTTTACCCCTGTATCCCTTTGAAAAGCAGCGGTATTGGATTGACGGTGATCCCTTTAAAATCTGGGCAGCGGGGATGTCGTCGCAAAATAAGAATTTAAAAAGAAAAGAGGATATGTCGGACTGGTTCTATATTCCCTCATGGAAGAAAACAGCACTGCCATTCCTGGTGGACCTGGAAGATTTGATAAAAGAGAAACGCAACTGGCTGGTATTCCTGGATGATCCTGGCCTGGGAACGGGAATTGTAAAAAGACTTCGAGAATACGGGCATGAGGGAACCACAGTAATAAAAGGGGAGTGTTTTTCACGGTGCGGTGCCGGGGAATATACCATCAATATCCGTCAACCCGCTGATTATGACGCATTGATCGGAGACCTGGTGAACAAGGGTTGGAAACCGGGAACCATCGTTCATTTATGGGGGGTAACCACCGAAATGGAGAACGAAACCGGCATTGAAGCGTTCCAGCAATTTCAATATACAGGGTATTACAGTCTAATATTTCTTACCCAGGCCCTGGCAAAGCATCAATTGGTGCACAGCGGGACCGCTCCGCCACAGGGTGCCGAAACGATCCGGGTCATGGTAATGACCAACCATGTGCAGGGGGTAACGGATGAGGAGGAAATATGTCCGGGAAAGACAACTGCCCTGGGCCCTGCCAGGACCATTCCCCTGGAATATCAAAATATCCTGTGCCGGAACATTGATGTTGCCCTGGCCCACAGCGAAGCAGGCAAAGATACGCGACTGGTGGACCGGCTCATGAAGGAATTGTTGACCAACACCGCGGACCAGGTGACCTGTTATCGTGGAAATACCCGCTGGGTGCAGCATCTCGAACCGATCCGCCTGGAACACCGCAGCGGGTGCCCATTAAAACTAAAAGAAAAAGGGGTGTACCTGATCACCGGCGGCCTGGGAAAAGATAGTCTCGCCAGGGCTAAATACCTGGCAGAAACCCTCAAGGCACGGCTGATCTTAACCGGACGTTCCGGGTTTCCCCTGCGCCAGCAGTGGGACCAATGGCTGGCGGATCATGATGCGTATGACCCGGTAAGCAAAAAAATCAAACAGGTGCAGGAAATCGAATCATTGGGCGGGGAAGTGTTGGTGATGCAGGCGGATGTGGCAAATGAAAATGATATGAGTGCCGTGATGGCGGCAATTGATAAACAATTCGGTTCACTGGACGGCGTCATTCATGCCGCAGGAATTACAACAGTGGAGTCATCGATATTAATTTCTCAGCTTGGCCGCAGCCAAAGTGAATGGCATTTCCAACCGAAAGTATATGGGTTGTATACGTTGGAAAAAGTTTTAGAGGGAAGAAACATAGATTTTTGCCTGTTGACGTCCTCTTTAGCTTCATTCCTGGCGGGAGGAGGACTTACCGCCTACACCGCCGCCAATATTTTTATGGACGCCTTTGTACATATGCATAATCAAAAAAATCCCGTAAAGTGGATGAGTTTGAATTGGATCGGCGTTTCACCCCAGGAAACAGTCCAGGCATTCCACAGGATCTCAAACCTGGACTCAATCCCGCAATTGGTGGTATTCGACTACGATCTCCCCAGGAGGCTGGAACAAAGGAGAAAAGAGATGCCACGGCATGAAGAAACCGGTGTGCATCATACCGAATCATCCACACGTTACAAAAGATCCGATACGATGGGAGCCTATGCTGCACCCGTCAGTGCAGTGGAGAAAACCATCGTTGGTATCTGGGAAACGTTCTTTGGCATCGAACCCCTGGGAATTCATGACAATTTTTTCGAATTGGGCGGAAATTCACTGGATGCCATTACGATTATATCGAAAATCCACATGGAATTGGATGTGGAATTATCGTTGGCGGAATTTTTCCGGAATTCCATCATAAAGGAACTTGCCCAATATGTCGAAAAGTATGCCCGCAAACGGGCATTTACGTCAATAAAACCCACAGAAGAAAAAGAATACTATCTATCATCTTCAGCCCAGAAGAGATTGTATTTTCTTCAACAGATGTATTTGAACAGTACAGTTTACAATATATTTGAGGAAATCGCCTTCAATGAACATGGCAACCCAAAGAAAATAGAAGAAACCTTTAAAAGGTTGATCCGGAGACATGAGTCTTTGAGAACCTCATTTCATATGATAGAAAACAACCCCGTACAAAAGATACACAAAGATGTCACCTTTGAGGTTGAATTTTATAGCCCGGGCCCTGGACCCTATGCCAGTACTATAAAAAACTTTATCCGTCCCTTTGATTTATCTCAAGCACCCCTTTTACGGGTAGGATTGATCAAGGTAGAAGAATCCAGGCATATCTTGTTGATAGATCTGCATCATATCGTTTCCGATCGCACCGCTCACCAAATCCTGCAAAAGGATTTTATATCTTTGTATACAGATGAGGAGTTACCTTGCTTAAAACTCCGGTACAAGGATTTTACGGAATGGCAGGGCGGTGAAATCCAAAGGGAAACCATCAAGAAACAGGAAGTTTATTGGTTAAATGAGTTTGCCGGGGATATCCCGGTTCTCAATTTACCCACCGATTATCCCAGGCCCTCGATTCAAAGTTTTGAGGGAAGCATCTGCTCCTTTAAAATTCCCTCCACGGAAACAGGCATGATAAAGAGTATCGCCCTTAAGACCGGGGCAACATCGTATATGGTACTGCTGGCTGTACTCAATACGTTAATGGCTAAACTCAGCGGCCAGGATGATATTGTCATCGGAACCACCGCAGCCGGCCGCAGTCATGCAAACCTGGAAAATATGATTGGCATGTTTGTCAATACACTGGCAATCCGAAACTATCCCTCAGGAGAAAAATCATTTGAAGATTTTTTGAACGAAGTAAGACAAAGGGCTTTAAGTGCTTTTGCCAACCAGGATTACTATTTTGAAGATTTAGTCGGAAAGGTCGCGGTGAATAGGGATGCCAGTCGTAATCCGTTGTTCGATGTGATGTTTGATTTTCACAGCGTCAGGGAAAACACCGGGATGAGGGAAAGACCCGGAGAAGATACGGACCAGGCAGTCAGAACCCGGGAACACACCAAAGGAGTGGCCATGTTTGATATGAGCTGGGCAGCAATGGAGATAGGAGAAACTTTATCCTGGCAGGTCATTTATTGTACCAAATTGTTTACCTGGGAAACCATCAAAGGATTCGTCAATTACTTTAGAAAAATTCTTGGCTCAGTACTTCAAAACCCTGGAATAAAGATAGCGCAACTGGAAATCATCACACCAGGAGAAAAGGAAAAGATCTTAGATGAGTTTAACGATACTGCCAGGGAATATCCCGGGCAGCAAACCATCCATGAATTATTTGCAGAACAGGTGGAAAAGACACCGGACCATGTGGCCGTAATTGGCATGGAGCATGGAGCATGGACCATGGAGAAACCCTTGTCTGTTCTTATCTCTATTACATACAAAGAATTAAATCACCGCTCCAACCAACTGGCCTGTATTTTGAAAGAAAAAGGGGTAAAATCCAACAGCCTTGTGGCAATAATGGCAGAACGATCAATGGAGACCATGGTTGGCATCTTCGCTATCTTAAAAGCCGGTGGTGCTTATTTTCCCCTGGACCCCAAATACCCTGAGGAGAGGATAAAATTTATGCTGGAAGACAGCAGTGTGAAGGTCTTGCTGGCTGTGCCCGAAACTCAGCTTAAGGTTAAGGATGGGGTTGGGGAGAGATTTATAGAAGTAATAGATATTCCCAACTTTTTATTAACCTCAGGCTTAACCTCAAACCCTGCCTCATCTCCCTCAACCAGCCAGGTGAGTCCCACGAACCTGGCCTACGTTATCTACACCTCCGGTTCTACCGGTAGGCCCAAAGGCGTTATGATTGAGCACTGTGCCGTTGTCAATTTTCTTTTCGGGCTCCTGGAATTCTACCCCCCCCAAGAATCCGATGGTTATCTCTTGAAAACATCATTCTTATTTGATGTATCCGTAGTAGAATTATTCGGTTGGGTTCCAGGAGGCAGCCGAGTGGTGCTTTTGCCAAAAGGGGGAGAAAAAGATCCCCGCTTAATTGTTGATATGATTGCACAGACAAGGATTACCCATGTTAACTTTGTCCCCACCATGTTTAATGCCCTTATAAACACATTAAGGCGCCTGGATATCGATAAATTATCAAGTTTGAGATACATATTTTTAGCCGGAGAAGAACTCTTAGCCATATCAGTGGAGAATTTTAAGGACATCGCCCCGGATATCCGCCTGGAGAACCTATATGGCCCGACAGAATGCACGGTATATGCCAGCCGATATTCCCTGCTTGATTGGAACGGGATAGGAAAAGTACCCATCGGAAAACCCCTTCCCAATGTAACCCTTTATATATTAACTCCCAATGATGCTCTTCAACCCCCGGGCCTACCGGGAGAATTATGTATTTCCGGCGCTGGCCTGGCACGGGGATATCTAAACCGCCCCCAGTTAACCGCAGAAAAGTTTCTTTCTGCTTCAAATAGGTCTTATAGGTCCTATAAGTCCTATTTTTCAAAAAAAATCTACAAAACCGGGGACCTGGCTCGATGGCTGCCAGACGGGGATATTGAATTTCTAGGCCGGCTCGATAACCAGGTAAAGATAAGAGGATTTCGAATCGAGTTGGGAGAAATAGAAAATATACTTCTAAAAGAAAAAAATATAAACGATGCAGTGGTCCTACAAAAAGGCGATAAATTAAATAATATGTTTCTCTGTGCCTATATCGTTTCCAATAAAAAATTAAATATACCTGTATTGAAAAACTCCATATCCGCTCAATTACCGGATTATATGGTGCCGTCATATTTTGTACCATTAGAAAATATCCCCCTAACTCCCAATGGAAAAATAGATAAAAAAGCCCTGCCCGAGCCTGAAGTCGGTGGGGAAGAAAACTACATCGCTCCAGGTGATAAGATGGAGAAGAAGTTATGTAAAATATGGTCGGAAATATTGGCAATAGAAGAAGAAAAAATAGGAACCGCACATAATTTCTTCAAACTGGGAGGAAACTCATTGAATTTAATCATGCTGGTCTCGAAAATATATAAAGAATTCGGGGCCCAGTTGTCCATTACGCAAATATATGAAAATCCTACAATAATGGAGATTTCAAAAAAAATAAGATCAAAAAAGTTCGAAGAATCCCCGGTGGTATTACTCAATCAAGTAAAACCCAAAAAAATATTCTGCTTTCCTCCCCAAATCGCTTATGGCGTCCATTATATGGACCTTGCCGCTCTTATCAACGATTACTCCTGGTATGCATTCTCTTTTATAGAAGAGGAAGATCGGTTAGAAAAATATGTTGATATCATAACCAACCTTCAACCCAATGGTCCTTATCTTTTTTTCGGATATTCCGCAGCCGGCCCCCTGACATTTGAAGTGGCCAGGACCTTAGAAAATCTCGGCTATGAAATGGCAGGTATCATTTTCCTGGATTGTTTTTTCCAGGAAGACCTGGTACTTGACGAAGAATATTATCGTTTTCATAATCAAGCCATAGGAAAAGCTATAGATGATATGGGCCTGACATTTCTCAAAGACAAAGTAATAAAAAAATCAAGGAAATATATGCAATACTGTGAACGTAGACATTCCCTGGAAAAGATTCATACCAATGTACATTTAATTCTTTCGGAGCATGCACAAAAAATGCACTGGTCCGGTGAATGTTGGGAAAAATTAACCCAGGGAAAAGTAACCACCTATAATGGATTTGGGCACCATCGTGAGGTGTTTTTCCCGGGCACTATCCAGAAGCAGGCAGAAATTATATCCAAAATACTGGAGAAGATAAACAACAACAAACTTTAAAATTAAAATAAATATTCTCATTTTAATCAACGAGAAGTTAAAGGAGGAATTACCATGAAAAAGAAAATCTTGTCATTCTTTTTATTGTTACTCTTAGCCATTAGTGTATTTGCTGTTGAAGTCAGCGAATTACCAGAGCTGGGGCGACCAAATTTTATCCAGGTGGATGGGGATGAACTATTCGTTACTGACCAATATACCGTCTTTATTTATTCCCTAAACCCGGTCAGGCTGAAGAATAAATTCGGAAGGAAAGGGGAAGGCCCCGGTGAGTTTACTACCTGGCCGTTTGTCAGGGTTTCCCGCGATTCTATCCTGTGCACCACTATCACCAGATGCCTATGGTTCACCAGGTCCGGCAACTTAATCAATGAAAAACGTTTGGATAAATTATTTATGTTGATGCCCGCCGGAGAAAATTTCATTGCCATTGGGATGCAAACAGATATCCAAAAGAGAACTGTAACCAAAATTTTATATCTATTAAATCCAAAATTGGGAAAAGTGAAGACCCTTTACAGGGTGCTGGCGGATTCGCCTTTGGTCCTGGGCGGAGACACAGGAGGGGAAGAATACAAAATGCTGTATCACTATTTTGGTTTTTTGGCTCATAAAAACAAAATTTTTGTGGCTGACAGTCGAAAGGGTTTATTTATCGATGTCTTCAATACCAATGGCGAACATCTTTATCCCATCAATCATGAAATCGAAGAAAAAGTTAAAGTAAGCGAAAGTTACAAAAGAAAGGCCATGAATGTATTTAAAATAGTACTTCCACAATACTATGAAATCAAGAGAAAAAGTAGTTTTACCTTCTATGAATATTTTCCACCAATGAAACAATTTTGGATTGACGATAATAAAATATATGTCACCACATACAAGCAAAAAGATGACAAAAATGAGCTGATTATTCTTGATATCAAAGGAAATATTTTAAAAAGGCTGTTCCTCCCGTTTAAATCAATGCAAGATTGGAGAATCATGGGAGCAGTTGACCCCTATACGGTGCATCAAGGGGTACTCTATGAGTTAGTCGAGAATGAAGATACGGAAATGTGGGAGCTGCACACCACCGACCTTTCCAGTGTTAAAGAATAATCACTCATCATTTCTTTACACTTTACAACTTTTTATGCATGACGTTACAGACATGACATATGACGTTGAAAAAAAGGGAGAAATAATGAATAATCAAAAATTTTTACTGGTTAATTTACCAGGAATGTTGATGTTTATATTTATTGCCTGGATGTCCCTCTTCCCTTTTGTTTCGCTGGCGTATCCGGTTTCACCGGCACAGGAAAACACCGGAGGAGAACTGGCAAGTAACATACCTGTTTATGATGAAATCGAGGGAATTGTTCAGCGGTCAATGGCTGATGGTAAAATACCAGGTCTCACCCTGGTGATGATAAAAGGTGATGAACCGGTATATATCAAGGGGTTTGGCTATGCAGATAAGGAGAAAGAAGCAGCGGTGACACCGGACACCCTGTTTGAACTGGGTTCCTGCAGTAAAGCCTTTACCGCCCTGGCAGCAGTACAACTGGAAGAAAAAGGACTCATTGATTTTGATGACCCGGTGTCGAAGTATTTCCCCGGTTTTTTTGTCAGGCACAAGGAACAGCAGCACCAGGTAACCATCAAACAATTGTTACATCATACCAGCGGCATCCCCTGGAAAACCCTGGCTTTGATCCCAATGGGAGATGAACAAGACGCCCTGGAGCAAACCGTAAGAAACCTGGAGGGCATTGAAGTAAATACACCCCCGGGGGAGAGTTACCAGTATGCCTCGGCCAATTATGCCCTGGTGGGTGCAATTATAGAGAAAGCATCGGGAATGAGTTACGATAAGTATATGGAAAAAAATATTTTTCGGCCGCTGCTTTTGGAAGATACCAGGATAGGGGTAGATCAAATGCATCCACCGGAAAACATGGCCGTGGGATATAAAATTGGCTTTTTCGCTGCCCGTCCCTACGAGGCGCCCCCCTATCGAGGCAATCACCCCGCCGGTTATGTGGTCTCCAATGGTAAGGATATTACCCGTTGGTTGAAATTGCAAATGGGCATCATCAACACGCCATTAAGTTCACTAATCCGGTCAACCCATGTCCCTGACCTCTCGGTGAGACCGGACCAGCAGAGTATGACCTCTTATGCCAGGGGATGGTATGTAAATCAATATGGAAGAGGTCGTATTTTCCATAGTGGTCTAAATCCGAATTTTACCACCTACATCGCCTTTAATGCCGAAGATAAAACAGGCGTGGCCCTGTTGGCCAATTCCAACAGTGTTTATACTGTTTTTCTCGGCAATGCCATCATGAACCGTTTGTATGGCCAGGAAATTTCCTTTGATTTTGCGCCTCAAAACAGTCTGGATAAAGTCAGCTCGGTAGTTTCCATGATTTTGGGGGGATTTGTCCTGTTGATTTCCCTCTATATCCTATGGATGATTGTTGAAGTGATCCTGGGCAAGCGTAAATTTGAAGGCATTAATTGGAAAAAGATTCTTAAAATTCTGGGACTCCCCCTGTTAATGTCGCCTTTCCTGTTGGGCGCTTATTTGGTTCCCCGCACCATATCCGACGTCACCTGGGATATGGCGTTGGTATGGGGGCCCAAAAGCCTCACCACCGCTGTGCTTTTGGTATTATCTGCTTTCGCTTTGGGATATTTCAGCTATATATTTTCCATTATCTTTGTGCAGCAGAATAAATATATCAGGTCACTGCCCATGATACTGATTTTAAGTTTCGCCACCGGGGGAGCCAATGCAACAGTTATATTTCTCATCACCAGTTCATTATATGCCAACTTTCGCCTGGAATATGTACTGTATTATTTCGGCCTGGCAATGATCATGTACATTGGCGGCCGTAAATTCGTACAAACCAGGTTAATGAAACTGACTCATATGATTGTTTATGATATGAGAATCAAATTACTGGATAAAATATTTTTTACTTCATATGAGCGCTTTGAGCTGCTGGAAAGGGGACGGATATTTACCACCCTGAATAATGATACGGGTGCAATCGGGGGGTCTGCCGGCCTGTTTGTCGGGTTAATCAGCAGTATCATTACCACTGTCGGGGTATTTATCTACCTGGCCACCATTGCCTTCTGGGCCACTATGGTGACCGTATCGGTGATATCCGTGATCGCCACCATGTACTATATTGTCAGCCGCAAAGCAAGAAAGTGGTTCGAGGAAGCCAGGGATACGCAAAATGTCTATATGAATTTACTCAATGGCCTGGTCAGGGGGTTTAAAGAATTGAGTATCCATTTCCAAAAGAGAACGGAGTATAAAGACGACCTGGAGAAAACCTGTTATAAATATCGTGCCAAATTAATCCAGGCGGCGGTTAAATTTATCAATTCTTTCTTAATAGGGGAATCCATGCTTATCCTGGTGTTGGGAGCGGTTGGCTTTGCCGTACCCAGGTTGTTCCCTGAAATCCGCTCCATTACCTTAATGAGTTTTATCATCGCTTTGTTATATTTAATCGGCCCCATTAACGGCATTTTAGGCGCGATCCCCGCTCTTATCCAGTTACGGGTGGCCTGGGGCCGAGTGCGAGGATTTATCAAGGCTGTCCCTGCCAATATGGACCCCGAAGATGTAGGAAAACCCCTGACCGTGACTAAAACCCAGGTGGAATCCATCAACGCCGCCGGGGTGATGTTTCAATATAAAAAACCGGAAAAAGAAAAGGAATGGGGGGCGTTACCCGACCGTAAAGCAAACAATACCCACAAAAAAGCCATTGCTGCCAAAAGCACAGGGGATGAAAATGACAATGATAAAAAAAATGAAGACCAGGAGGAAGAAGAATTGTTTTCCGTAGGTCCACTGGACTTTGAAGCCTATAAAGGTGAAATCATTTTTATCGTCGGAGGAAACGGCAGTGGGAAAACCACCCTGGGAAAAATGTTAACCGGTTTATATCCCCTGGATGAAGGCAGCATTAAAATCAACGGGAAAGAAATCCCCAATTACCAGTTGGGTGAATACTTCTCAGCCATATTCAACGATTATTACCTGTTCAAAAAGTTGTATGAAATTGATTGTTCCAGGGAAGAAATAATGGAAAGAGCCCAACGTTTCCTGGAAACCATTCAACTGGCGGACAGGGTGGAAATTAAAGACAATGAATTCAGTACCGTGGATGTGTCAGGAGGACAGAAAAAACGATTGGCCCTGATGCAGTGCTATATGGAGAATTCTCCCATATATCTCTTTGATGAAGTGGCCGCAGACCAGGACCCCCAATTCCGCAGGTTCTTTTACCGGGAACTGCTGCCGCAAATGAAAGAAGAGGGAAAAATTGTTATTGCCATCACCCACGATGACCACTATTTTGACGTTGCCGACCGCCTGGTCAAATTGGATATGGGACAAATCGAGTTGGTAGAAGACAGGCAGACATTTAAAGTCACCAACTAACCCGGCAGAAGTATGCCAGTGGTGTGGATTTGAGATTGAGATTTATTGTTAATAACCCAACAAATACAACTAAATTTCAAAAATACAACATAAGTTTTAGAAAAAATAAAAAAAAAATCATACCAAAAATACAACTAAAGATGTATTGACAGGTATGAAAAAGTGTAATATTATTAATAATTACGCGAGGTTTTACTATGATTCAAAAGTAAACTCTATTATCAGCCAAAAGGTTGATTCTATTACCCAATAAATCAACTCAAAGGAGGTTCATCAAATGAAAAAGTCAAAAATTTTCATGATTTTGGTTTTATTGATTGGTATTACCGTTCTAACCTACGCCACCCGGTTTGGAGGTTTTTACGGTACGGATTGGGGGAACACCATACCCCCGGTACAGGCGTTCCTCGACACGATAGACACCTACGGCGGCCTGATCCCGGTTGAGGATGTTGAAGTCCAGGCCGCCGCACCGGTACAACCCATAGCCACTCATTATACCGGAGGACCTTATGCAGCTTATGTGGATAACTGGGACGACTACAACAATGCTGCCACCACTGGTATTGATGATTATGAATTTACCTACAGCTGCGAGCATGGAGCCAGGTGGAAATTCTGGGTCAATGATGGTGTGGTGGATTTAAACGATCCCAATTTCGGAGGTGGCCCTGATATCGGTTGGGGTGACGATCGGGTAAACTGGGTGGTTCTCTATTCATGCACGGTAATCGCCACACCCGTTGAAGTGACCGACTGGTGGTCGGTATGGATGGCCAACAATCCCTATGATGTCATGGATGGCGTGCATATGGTAATGGGCTTCCGTACGCCGGCCTGGATAGCCCCGGCCGTCACGGTGTCTACCCAGTATGCCCATTATATCTGCCAGGGAGGAGAAGTCCTGCTTAAATGGTTCCACGCCGTATGGTATTATTCCTGGTGCCAAACCACTGGCTATGACAAAGCAAGTGCGGTTTTCTGGCCCGGCTCCCAACATGATACACTGACCAGCTACTCCGCGGACCCCGCCCCTGATGTTCTCTATTGCTGGTGGTATTAAGAAAAAATAGGAGGATTAAAATGAAAAAGAATATTTTAGTATTAATATCCGCTGTCCTGTTGATGACTGGTAGTGTATTTGCCGAAGCCATCGTCCAATTCGATCGTTCCTTTGTGGATTTTGACGTCTCCGTCATCAAAGAATCTTATAAGGGTAAACTCCCCAATTTAGGTTTCTTTGAGGCTGACGCCATTGCCCAAAAAATTCTTACCTACACAGGTGCTGCTTATTACCTCGATGATCTCAATCCCATGGAAAATTCTCTTGTCTACAAAAGCAGTGGAAATGATGG
>CP070627.1:488882-503931 GCA_020355945.1 Candidatus Aminicenantota bacterium
CTGGCAGCAAATTCCTTCTAGCTCTTTGATATATCATAAAAGAATTTTAATTGAAATGAATAAATATTTCAATAGATACACATCATTTTAAAATTTTTTTGTCAGGGTATATTAAGATCCATATCCGTTGTGTAAAAGACAAAAAGTAAAAACAGGTTAGCGTTTCTTTATTTAGGTAAAGATTTGGCAGATTTGCTACCACTTTATTCAGGTTTATAATAATCCAGGGATTCTTTGGCCAACCGGGTAGATATCTCCCTGTCTAAAGGGATCATGGCTTCAAGAATCTTTCCTGCTTTTCTCCCGGCTATTTTTCGCATAATTAAGACCGCCAACTCCGGGTCTTTGGCGTAAAGGTTTTTCATCAGTACGGCAGCCTGGTCCGGGTCAATATTCTCATAGGTCTCAATGGTTTGCCGGTCCACTATCTTGCCCCGGACTCGTTCATTGAAGACTTTTTCCTTTTCTTCCACTTCTTTTGCTTTCAACAGGTATTCATTGTACTTCCGTTCCAATTCAGCTTCAAAGATTTTTAGGTTTCGTTCGTATTCTTCTAACCTTCTCCTTTCTCGTTCAAGGTGCTGCTGTTCTTTTTGGAGTTCTTCAAGCACTTTCTGAGATATATCTTTCCCGGTTTGTGCTTTTACATTGCTGCTGCTAAACACGTAGAGGTAAAGTATACCGGAAATCAGCACCACCACCACTGGTAAAATAACCGCTAAACCGCTGGATTTTTTTTTCATGGCGTTGCCTCCTTTTAAAACCAATTTTTAACACCTCGCCCACTGCCGAAGGTGGGCCTTCGGATCCCGACTCGAACAGGCTCCACCTGTTTTAACTTGCTCAATTTGCGTTTGAAGCTAAGGTCCAGGCTCATCAGACAGCTTACCTTTGATAATATCCAACTGCTTACCGGGTTCGGATGATATCTCCCCTTTCTCGGTAATGATTTGACACCCCCCGCGTTCAACTTTTTTATCTTTTGTGAACTTGACGCTCCTGGAGGTTTCCATGATTTCCTTGATTTCCTTTTTTCGATTGATGATGGTTTCATAATCCGCAGGGTTGATTTTTATTTCGTATTCCTTTGCATCTTTGGTTTTGATTTTATCAAATCCCTTTTTTAACATTTTCAATACTATCCCGGGAGACGTTTTGATTTCACTGGCAATGACCTGGCGGCTTACGGAAAACACCAGGTCCATCAACCGATTTTCCAATTGATTATAGATGATTTGCTTTAAGGTTGCCAATTCTTCCAGGGAATCCAGGTAATTTTGCTGTATTTGCTTTACCTGTTGTTTCTGTTTCAGTTTGGTATTGCTTCCAATAATTTTTTTTCTTTGAGCTTCTCGTTTTTTTTCTTTGATAATGGGTTCGATTTCCCGGGCAGAGGGGATTTTAAATTCCTCTACATGCAGTTTTTCTACTTTATCACTGCTGACGATTTTAGACAACATATTCATCGCCTCCGGCGCCGCCGATCACAATTATGCCTTCTTCTTCAAGGTTTCGCGCTACTTCGACAATCTCATGTTGGACTTTTTCCATTTCCATTACCAGGACGGGTCCCAGGTATTCCATTTCTTCTTTTAATGTCTTTGCCGCACGCTTCGACATATTCCGGTAGAACTTTGTTTTTAATTCATCACTGGCACATTTTAACGCTGTGGCCAGTGATTTTTTGTCTACCCGTTTGAGTATTTCTATGATTCCATAGTCGTCTATCAGGAGAATGTCCTCGAATCCAAACATCTGGTCCCTGATAGATGCAGCCAGTTCCAGGTCCCTGGACTCGATTTGTTCCAGGACATTTCGTGAGGCTCGGCGATCCATGCGGTTAAGTAGTTCTGATACCACCTTTACACCGCCATACTCCTCGGGACTGTAAGAACCCAGGACTTCCAATTTCTGTTCCAGCACACTGGCGATTGTCTTTACAATTTCCGGCGAAATTTCCTCGAGATTGGCCATGCGGATGACAATTTCGGCTCGCATGTCTTCCGGTAGGGCGGAAATTAATTCCGCTGCCCTTGCTGCACTGAGATGGGCCAAAATCAAGGCAATGGTCTGGGGATGCTCGTTCCGGATAAACTTTGAGAGCTGCTGCGGATTAATTCTTTCCAGGAAAGAAAATCCAGTGTGCTTCTCCCTTAATTTAATCAACCCATCGATGACCTTCTGTGCTTCTTCCGGTTCTAACGATTTGACCACTACTTTTTTAGCATAATCAATACCACCAATAGTTATATATCCTTTGGCTAAGGCGAGGTTGTAAAACTCTTCCACCACTTTGTCGGTGAGGTTCGCCGACACAGGTCCCATTAATGAGATTTCCCGGGAAATCTCCTGCACATCATCGTCATCCAGCCGCTTGAATATTTCGGTTGTGATGTCTTCTCCTAACACCAGGCAAAGTACGGCGGCTTTCTGCTTGCCGCTTAGATGTTCTCTAACCAATGCCATTTACCTTTTCCTTTTGTCCTCTATTAAGAAACTTTTAACCAGGGCTGCGGCCTCATCGACATTTTCTGCCGCAAATTTTTTGACCCTATCCCGTATAATACCCATTTTTTTGGCGGTTTTGGGGATTTTGTATTTTTCCAGCAATTCTTGTTCGATTTCTGCTTCATCTTTGGCTTCCTGGAGGGCGAGCAATTTTTCGCTTTCCAACCGTGGAATTTCAACTTCCGCGGGTTTGGGCGATAGGGCGTCCTTAACGATTTCTTTGATCTTCTTGACCAGGGGTTTAAGGATCACAAATATCAACAGGATAAAGCCCAGGGCATAGGCTCCGTATTTGATAAGGGAATCGATCAAGTCTTTTGATTTTTGTTTTTTATGGTAATATTGGCTGACGGTTTCAGCAGAGGTGTCAAAAGGGAGATTGGCTACTTCAATGACATCCCCCCGCTGCGAGTTAAATCCCACGGCTGCTCGGGCAATTTTTTTGATGGCCTCCAGTTCCTCGGGGGTTCGCTTCCTGGTTCGTTTGATCAGTTTGCCATCCTGTAATTGGACATCTACTGCATCATCCACCACCACGGCAGCGGAGATACGCTGAATTTCCCCAACCGGTTTGGTTAGCCGGGTAATTTTTTTGGAGATTTCGTAATTGGTAGAAGACTTTTCTGATTTTGATTTTGCAGGAGCGGCGGGTGTTCCCCCGGCCCCTTCCGCAACTGGGGAAGAGGTGATCTCTGATTCTTCGGAAACCTTAACAATGCTGTCCGGGTCCACTTTCTCTTCCGTGGTTTCTATTTTATCAAAATTCAACATCAATTTCACATCAGCCCGGATTTTTCCAACACCCACAGAGGGTTCCAATAAGGCAATAATTTTCCGGGCCAGGCTTTTCTCCATTTTTCCCTGGTAAGCTATTTGACTGGTAGTAAGTCCGGTAAACATATCTTCTTCCCCGGTGCCGGGCCGGGAAAGAATATTACCATTAACATCAATAATGGCGATGTTTTCGGGTTTCAGCCCTTCCACTGACTGGGCGGTTAAATGAAGGACAGCAGGTACAATGGTCCCGGACACCCGGGCTCCCGGGCTCAGATTTAATACAATAGAGGCCTTGGATTCCTCTTGCTCATCGATTAAACCCGAACGTTTGGGTAAGGTGATATGAACCTTTGCGGATGTAACTTCCTTGAACTGGGATATGGTTCGGGCCAGTTCTCCTTCAATAGCCCGGATGTAATTGATGTTTTCAAGGAAATCACCGGTGGAGATAGAGGTTTTGCCTTCGGGCAACCCGGCGGCAGCCAGTTCAAGGCGCAGCTCTGCTGCCTGGTTTTCAGGAACTTTGATAATACTGCCGCCGTCACTTAGTTTGTAGGAGACTTTTTTCGCCTTTAATCGTTCTAAAATAAGCCCTGAATCTTTGCTGGACAGGTTCGAATAAAGAACCCCATAATTTAATGCGGTTACCAGGTTGATGACCAGGATGATGCCTACAATACTCAACAGTATTACCGATCCCAGGAAAATTTTTCGGGACAGGGTAAACCGGTTTAAAAAATTTTTTATTTTACCTAATGCGTCAGTCCTTTCTTCTCCCATCATCACTCACTATTTCTATTTTATTTTTTCACTTTTGGTAAATGTTTTTGCTGTTCCTGTTGACGTCATATGTTTGACAGGGGTTTGTTTTAATTTAATATCCCCATTTTCCATCGTCTCAGCAAGAATACGATGAAACTGCCCATCTTTTGCTTTGTATCTCGGGGTGTCTACATTGGTAATATTCGAGGCAGTCAGTTTGCCTGGTATGGCTTGCATATCAAAGTGGGCAGTTCGCTTATTGATAACCGCATCATAGTCGATAGTCATTTTATCTCCGATACAGCTTAGCAATTTTAGTGCCAAATTTAAACAATACAAATGGATACAAGAGGCTTGATGGTGTCCCTTCCATATTTTTCCCTTTTTGCCAGTGGGAAAATATTTCCAATAGGGAAGAAAAAATGTCATTTTTTTGACCAACTGCTGCCCCCTGCTTGACAAAATCCCGGATCCCCTGGGGGCGAGTGGGGGGCTTTTCAACTGCCGGCTTCTTTATAAAAAATGTCTCATCTTTGGGATGTGCGGGCGGCATAGATCATGCCTGTGAGTAACACATCTTTTCGTCCGATCTCTAAGGTTTCCACGATATCATTAACCGCATCCATTTCCTTTTCGGAAAAATCCCCGTCAATACATGCCAGGTGCATTAATGAATAGAGTAATACCTGTCGATCTCCTTGGGCAGCGTTGGCAAAATGACTGGCTACTGCCGAATACAAACCACTGAGACCTCCCTCGTTAAGGAGCTTTAATGCCTCTTCAAACGCACTGGCGATCCACTGTTCATTATAGAATTTTTTGGTAGCTGTGCTGCTTTTTGCGAAATTATTCAACAGCAGCAGTTCTTTTTTGTCAATATTACCGTCAGCAGCCACAACCGCTGTCCAGGCCAGGCAAAACCCCTTTGCCACTGTTTCATCGTTCACACTTACTTTTCGCTGGAGCATTTCAATCATACCCATTTTTCCTCCTATTTATACCAGTGATCCTATCTATATCATAAAATAGAAAATAAGTAAAGCCAAATAAAACCGCAGATGAACACTGATAAACATGATAACTATGATGAAAGTCCCTTTAATGGATTTTGGTGCCTGGCAAAGTCTTTTCCTATAGAAATTCTAATTTTAGCCACGAAGTTACACAAAGGTACACGAAGAAAAAAAACTTTGCCTGGAAAGCAGGGGGCTTAACTCAATCCAAAAACCTGGATGTTACTTTGTTGTTCCGGGTTTTGCATGTTGATCAGTTGAACCGGTTTCGGACGTCGTGCCTGGAATTTCGACCTTTTCTTGTATGTGGAGGGGGTCATCCCGGTATGTCGCTTAAAGGCCCGGTTAAAGGACACATTGGAATTAAACCCGACTTCATACGCCACCTGTAAAATACGATGATCATTCCGCCCCGGCGCGGATAATATCTTTTTAGCTTCATTGATGCGATATTCGTTGATGAAATCCCAAAAGCTCTGCTTTAAATTGATATTTAAAATTTGAGAGATATAGTGACGTTGAATCCCAACCTTTTTGGCAAGAGAAGATAAATTTAATCCGGGATTCAGGTATGGTTTTTGAGTTTCCATCACCTGGAAAAGTTTTTTTATATATTCTTCCCCTTTTTTAGGGTCCAGGTGACATTTTTCATATTTTCGCTGCTCCCGGAGGATAACTCGCTTGACATGAACGCGGTGAGCGATATAACCTAAAATAAGAATAATGATCAGGGTGATTCCATAACCGACATAAGCAAGAGTGGTTCGATGCCAGGGCGGGGAAATAGAAAACCCATACGCTGCCGGCTGACTTTCATGTCCCAAAAAGGTCCTGGCTTTTACCTTGAAACAATAATCTCCTTCCGGTAAATTGGTATATACCGCCTTTTTATCTGCCGTCCATTCACTCCACTCCTTATCAAAACCTTCAAGGATATACTTGAATCGATTGTCACTGGCATTTTCATAAAAGGGAACCGCGTATTCAAAAGACAGGGAATTATTTTTATGTTCAAAAACTGACACTGGCTCACCCGGATGTTTTAGACCGTTAAAAATAACAGAACCATTATGAAGGGTCACTTTACGAATTAATGCCTGTTGACCGGTTTTATAATTCTTTTTTATTGCCGGATCATAGCGAAATAATCCATCACTGGTGCATATCCAGGCGATTCCTCTTTCTTCCACCCAAATTTTTTGAATTTGTCCTCCTATTTTTTTTAAGCCATTTTCCTCCCAGCGGTACATCCCCTTTTGATCTTTGCTTAAGATGCCCAACCCTTTACCGGTCTCTAACCAGGCTTTTCCCTGCTTATCAAAAAACATTTGTCCAACGGTTAAGGATTCGTCATTAACCTGTTTTGCAAAGGTATTTTCAGGAACAAATCGCAGCGATGCCGCGTCGAAGTTGGGATTTGCCGGGATATCAACCTTGTAAATCCCCTTTCCAGTTCCGACGATGATTTGATTATTAAAGGAATAAACATAATTCCAATCCATCCGGGGCAGCCCCTGCCGGGTCCCGAAACAATAAACTTTAGAAGGGGAAACACCATCGCCAGTGAATCTCAAATAGACGATGCCGCCATATTGAACGGTTAACCATAAATTCCCGTGCGGATCACTAATAATTTTACGAATGTTACCTTTGACCTGTTTAAAGGTTTCTTTGCCAATAAATTTAATGTTTGATTTAACTTCTAAAGCCGCTAATCCATCTCTCAGACCCAGGAAAATATGAAAGGGGAACTTTTTCGATTGACCAAAGCAGTATACCAATTTGTTTACATAATATTTGTGATCGCGGCCCGGGGGATCATCGATACAAATCACTCCAAGATTACTGGCGACAAATAATGTACCATTTAAAGGAATAAAATCCCAACAGCTTTTATTGATATTTTTTACCGGTAAGAATTGATACGCATCATTGGAAACCCTTAATCGATAACCAGGGGAATAAAAAAGGCCGTCAAGAGTACCTATAAATAATTTGCCCCGGTGCCTGGTAATGGACATAACGGTTTCTTCCAGGCCATTCCTCCCATTAAATTGGGTGATGGGGGACTGGAGTTCTATATAAGAAATGCCATTATTTAATGCTGCCCACAGGTTTTGGTGCTGATCCGCAAATAGATACGAAACCATGTTTTTTCGTAAACCGCGGTTTTTGTTAATCACCCTCACCAATTTCCCCTCCTGGTCCATAATAATAATTCCCCCTTTTAACGTGGCAAACGCATAATGGTTATGATTGATCTTTACACCAGAATAAAGACGATTAAAAAGAATATATTCATCAATCGCTGTCGGGAACTTCTTTAAAAGGTATGACACCGACTTTACTTTTGAAAAATCGGGGATGATTGCCTGGGTATCTTTATCTAAAACCATGGTAAGGTCATAGATAAAAAAACCTTTATTTTCAGTGGCAATTAAAATCCGGTGGTGGGTATAAGGTAAGATATAAAGCAAACCAGTGGATTTTCTTAATAATTTTTGCGTACCGGGTAATAATAGGGGAGTATTCCCATTTAATACATATATTCCTTTGTTATTAATAAAAACTTTATCCTTAATTGTGAAACTGAAGGGTCCTGATGATACGGGGATCACATTGATTTTTCCATTATAAAAGCGAAATATTTTAAAGTAAGTTTTAAAATATATGCCGTGACTGGTAACATTGATGCTCCACACATCACCAAAATTTTTGTCTTTTTCGTTCAATCGATTAGTCAATGAATCATAGGTTAGATTTCCTGTAGGGTCAGAAGGGTTCCTGGTGAGACAGCCAAATTCACCGACAGCCCCCACGTAGATGGTTCCCTGGGAATCAATGGCCAGGGAGCGCACCACTGAATTGTTGGTGACCTTTATCAGGCGCCAGGTACTACCGTCATATTCCAACACCCCATGACCGTTTCCAAAGTACATTACCCCTCGTTTATCCTGGATGGCAGCCCAATTTTGAAAGTGGGCATTGTATTCTTTGTAGGTGTAATTTCGTATAAAGGGATTCCCTTGTTCTTCTTCACCCCTTTTGCCGGTTTGACTGTTTAACACGAGAGATAACAGGAGGCAGCCGAATAGGATGATAAATTTAAGAATCCTTTTGATAGGGAAACCTCCCCTGATCTCACGGCTGGCCAAATCGTTTTTTACTGTATTCGTCACAAGATTAGTTTTAAAACAACTATTCGTGAATGTCAATACATCAAAGGTTGTATTTTTGGTATGAAAATAAAATATAAAAAACGTACAACTTTGGTTTTACATGATTGATTTAGTTGTACTCCAGGGAGTATTCGATTAAGGTGGGCTGTGTTTGTCCGGGTTCAACCCTGGTTTATTTTTGTATTAATTGATCCATGAAATAGATGGTGGTACAGATACCCCGGTAGAAGTTGGGGAGGTGGATTTTTTCGTTGGGACCATGTGCGTTGTCGTTGGGTAAGCCAAAGCCCATGAGAATGACCTGGGCTTGCAGCAGGTCTTTGAATCCCGAAACAATAGGTATACCGCCCCCTTCACGTCTAAACACCGGGGCAGTACCAAATGCCAGTTCATAGGCTTTTGCTGCGGCATGTATTGCCGGTACGTTCGGGTCGACAAGTACGGCCCCCATGCCAAACAAAGGGATCACTTCGATGGAGACAGAAGGCGGGGCAGTTTGGTGCAAATGCTCGGTGACCAAGCGTCCGATGCGCATCGGGTCTTGATTAGGCACCAGGCGGCAGCTCATCCTGGCCCGTGCTTCTGCCGGGATCACGGTTTTGAAACCCTGGCCCGTATATCCTCCCCACATGCCATTGATTTCCAATGTAGGGCGGACACCGATGCGTTCAACAGGAGTGAATCCAGGTTCACCGTAAAGTGCAGGGGCGCCGGTTTCTTCCAGGATTTCAGCCTCCCCTGTGGGCACTTGTAACAACTTGCGGCGTTCATCGGGGTCCAGGTCTGCCACGTCATCATAGAAACCAGCGACAGCAACGTGTCCCTGCTGGTCGTGCAGCGAGGCAACCAGTTCCGCCAGTGCCTGGGCCGGGTTATGGAGCACGCCGCCGTAAACACCGCTGTGAAGGTCACCTTTAGGGCCTTGAACCACCAGTTCGCATCCCCATATTCCCCGGAGCCCGTAAGTGATACTGGGCAGGTCCGGGGAGATGATTGCCGTATCCGAAATCAGGCAGATATCAGCAGCCAGTTTTTGGGAATTTTTTTTCAAGTATGATTCTATTGAAGGAGCGCCGGACTCTTCGTCACCCTCGGCAACCAGTTTGATATTCACCGGCAGTTCTCCTCGCACCTGCAGTAAGGCTTGCAATGCTTTAACCAGGGCAAAGAGTTGGCCTTTGTCGTCGGTAGCGCCGCGAGCATAAAGGTCATTATCTCGCACCGACGGTTCAAAGGGAGGGGTGGTCCATTTATCCAGGGGGTCCACTGGCTGTACGTCATAATGACCATAAATCAGCACCGTCGGATGATCGTCTCCAGCGTGCAGCCAATCTCCATAGACCAGGGGATGCCATTGGGTTTCGATTACTTCCACGTGTTCGAGCCCGATCTTTTCCAGGTGATAGGCAAGCCATTGAGCGGCGCGGACCATGTCTTCCTGGTGTTCCGATTGGCTGCTTATGCTTGGAATGCGCAGCCATTCGCAAAGCTCTTCTAATTGGCGGTTCGCATTTCCTTTAAGATAAGCGGCCAACGCCTTGTCGTTCATTTTTATCCAGTCTTCTGTATTAATGGAAAAATTTTTTTTAACCATAAATGTATCCTAACGGAAATATTAAAATTTGTCAATTATTGAAATAGCAAAGTATTTCAAAAAGTATTTCAAAATAGGCTGTCGGGCTCCCGCCTCCATGATGACGACACTGGAATGCGCCAGCTTAGCCTGGCGCACAAAATACCTGTCACCTGTCCCTATTTTTCTCTCTTATGTAAATTTTTATGTCCTGTCATTTTCTCTCCCTGTTTTATTTTGAAGAATTTTTCCAGGTTGTACCTGGAGTTTAAAAAGATTACCACCATGGCGACAGCGGCTGCGATTTTAACGCTTTGAGGCAGGTAAGCACCACCGGCGGTTACCAGGTCAATACCAGTACCAATATTTCTCCACAGGGCATCAAAGATAAGACCGCTAGCCACGGAAACCACAATGATGGAAAAAACATAAAGAAAAGCCACCCGCCTCCCCATTCGTTTGTATACAAAGGAGATGGTAACGGAATTGGTGGCAGGTCCGGCAATCAGCAGCGCCAAAGCCGCACCCGGCAGCACACCCTTGGCGATTAACGAAGCGGCAATCGGGATCGAGCCGGTGGCACATACATAAAGGGGAATGGAAATCAATAAAATAACCACATAGTTGAGCAGCGAACTGCCTAAAAGATATTTTGCACCAAAGTCATCAGGCACCAATGCAGAAATAGCACCTCCCACCACTACACCAATAACCAACCACTTCGCAATTTCCGAGGGAAGAACCTTAAAACCGTAAACAAAAACTTCCTTCAAGGATTTTTTTCTTTTCAGGTTATTATGATTAGTCCCGGCAGAGAGGGGTCCTGGCTCTTTTGCTCCTCCTTTCAGATGGGTAACAATGCCCACCAGGATTCCCGAAAAAAAAGAAGCAATGGGCCTGAAAATAGCATAAATCGGCCCCAACAAGGCATAAGTAGCCAATATGGAATCCACGCCGCTGGAAGGAGTCGATACCAAAAAGGACATGGTGGCGCTTTTAGAGGCGCCATCCTTGCGCAGCGATTCAGCCAAAGGAATCACCGCACACGAACACACCGGGAGCGGAATTCCAAAAATAGCAGCCTTTACCGTAGACCACCATCCACTTTTTGAAAAATGTTTCTTGATATATTTCTCACCCAAAAGGGTGTGCAGCAGCCCCGCAAATAAAAAACCTAAAATTAAATAGGGACTGATTTCAATAAATAAACGAAAGGTCTCAGAGACAAATTTTCCCAAAAGTCCTAATACATTCATGCGGCATCCTTCTGACGGGTGTTGTAATCTTCTATGGCAGATTTGATCCCTTCTTCAGCCAGGAGGGAGCAGTGCATTTTTTCCGGTGGTAAACCATCCAGCGCTTCTGCTACAGCCTTATTGGTGAGTTTCAGTGCTTCATCCACCGGTTTGCCCTTGACCATTTCAATGGCCATTGAACTGGTAGCTATGGCTGCTACACAACCAAAGGTCTCAAATTTGGCATCTGTAATGATTCCATTATCCACCTTGATGTATATCCACATTACATCCCCGCATTTGGGATTCCCTACTTTACCGAGACCATCCGCATTTTCGATTTTGCCGTAATGCTTTGAGTCACGGAACATCTGTAATACTTTTTCGCTGTACAACATTGTATCCTCCTCAAATTCCTGGTATTTTATTTTTTATTCCAGAAGGGTGAAATACTTCTCAATCGTTCAACGATGGGAGGCAGCACCTCCAGTAATCGATCTGCATCTTCTTCTGTGTTATACTTCCCCAGGCTAATCCGTAAACTCCCGTGGGCGTCCTCATGTTTCAATCCCAGGGCCAACAGCACATGAGAGGGTTCCAGTGATTTGGAAGAGCAAGCCGACCCTGAGGACAGGGCAAACCCTTCACCATCCAACATCGCTAAAATGGATTCTCCTTCAATGTATTTAATGGACACATTTATGGTATTGTACAATTTGTTTTCGGTATCACCGTTGACAAAGGATTCAGGAATGATTTCCACGATTGCTTTCTGCAATCGATCCCGGATAGGCCGGATTCGTTTCTCTTCATTTGCCATTTCCGCCAATGCCAGTTCCGCGGCTTTTCCCAATCCAACAATACCAGGTACATTCTCCGTGCCTGAACGAAGACCCTTTTCATGACCACCACCCAAAATCAGCGGGTTAATCTTTACCTTATGTTTCTTATACAACACACCCATTCCTTTGGGCCCATATATCTTATGAGAAGAAAAGCTCAACATATCTACGTCCAGTTCCTTTACATCCACAGGAATTTTGCCCGTGGACTGCACTGCATCCGTATGAAAATAAACTCCCTTCTCATGCGCAATCGCAGCCAATTCTTTTAAGGGCTGAATCGTCCCGATTTCATTGTTGGCATGCATAATGCTCACCAGGATCGTGGTATCTTTAATGCTGCTCCTTAAATCATCAGGATTTACAAATCCCTTACTATCCACGGGCAGATAAGTGACCTCATAACCCTTTTTTTCTAAAAATTTACAGGCTTCTAACACTGCAGGATGTTCGATATTGGAAGTGATGATATGATTCCCTTTCTCTTTCAATTTTGAAGCCGTTCCCTGGATTGCCAGGTTGTCTGACTCTGTCCCACCGGAAGTGAAGAAAATTTCCCGGGGTTCCGCATTGATTAATTTTGCCGCTCTTTCCCGCGCATTTTCAATCGCCTGCCTGGCCTCTCCTGCTTTCCGATAAAAGGAGGAAGGGTTATGAAAGGTCTCAAAAAAATAAGACTGCATCTCTTCCACCACCCTGGGATCGGTGGGCGTTGTCGCATTGTAATCTAAATAATATTTTATCTTCATTTTGTTTTTCCTCCAGGTAATAATTATAACTCATTTGGTTACATTTGTCAACTCCGGAAGAAATTTTTTTTAAACGTTATGTAATTATACTAAAATATATGTATAGTGCAATAGGATTACAAAAAATTTTTTTAATTTTTTAAAATCTTTTGAATCCCGATAACCTTAAGCGTTGGGTCATTATCAACTATTTTCTTGCACGCCGTGAAAGGGCAGATATAGGGACAGGTATTTAATTTGTTCCTACTCTCTCTATTGGCAAAAAATAGTTCAATCATGGTAAAATAGTGACATGAAAATGTATACCACAGCATGCCCGCGGAACTGCTACAGCACCTGCAGTATGAGAGTATACGTGGAGAACAATCGAATTTGCCGAATCGAAGCTAACCCGGACAATAAAGCCACACCCAAAGGGGTTTGCCTGCGGGGGTTGAGTTACGTGGAGCGCGTTCACTCTAAAGACCGAATTCTAACTCCTATGAAGCGAAAAAAAAATAGCCCTGAGTTTGAGAACATTTCCTGGGATGAGGCCCTGGATGCGATTGTCGAGAAATTACAGTATTTTAAAGAGAATTTCGGTCCCCAAAGTGTGCTTTATTATTTCGGCAGCGGTACCAAGGGGTTGCTAAACGCAGTAGGAGGTGAATTCTGGCGACTTTACGGTGGGTATACCACTACTTATGGCGATTTATGCTGGCCCGCCGGCCTGGAAGCTACTCGCCTCACCCTGGGAGATAACAAACACAACGCCCCCTGGGATATCGAAAACGCCAGGTTAATCATCCTGTGGGGCAAAAATGCAGCAGAAACCAATGTACAGCAGATGCGTTCCATTGACAAAGCAGTCGAGAAAGGTGCCAGGCTGGTGGTGATTGATCCGCGTCGTACTTTATCAGCGGACCGGGCAGAACTGCTGGTCCAACCCCGGCCCGGGACCGACGGCGCATTAGCCCTGGCCATCGGTCATATACTGATCAAAAATAATGCCATTGACCATGATTTTATTAAAAAATACGTCCTGGAATTCCCTGAATATAAACAAATGATTTCGCAGTTCACACCGGAAAAAGCTTCGGAAATAACAGATGTGCCGGTTACCTACATTCATCGATTGGCAGAATATATTGCCGAAGGTTCACCGGTTTCCATCTGTCCCGGTTTCGGTATGCAGCGTTACACCAACAGCGGCCAGGCCATGCGTGCCATGATAGCCTTGTTAGCCATCACCGGTAATATCGGCAAACCCGGAGCTGGCTGGCTCTATGCCAACTTGCAGTCCGCTATTTTCGATGTAATCAAAGACCCCATTGCCTTCTTTCCACCGGAGAAACCCGACGGCATAGCCCGAATTTCCATTTCTACCGCCAAACTGGGACAGGACATCCTGACCCAAAAAGACCCACCGCTAAAAATGATCTGGGTGGAACGGGGCAACCCGGTGACCCAGAACCCGGAAACGCATACGGTCCTAAAAGCATTCCACTCCCTTGATTTTCGCGTCGTAGTGGAACAGTTTTTTACCGATACAGCACTGGAAGCCGATATTATTTTACCTGCCAAAACCCTGTTCGAACAAACAGATGTGATTGGCGCCTATTGGCATCCCTATATTCAATTAAAACAAAAAATCATCGATCCCCCAGGCCAGGTAAAACCGGAATCGGAAATCTATTGGTTACTGGCCCAGCGATTGGGGTTCTCGCCAAACGATATTACCGACAAAATCCCCGGACCTTCGGATAAAGAAATCGAAGCCTATCTCGAGAAAAAACTGGAACCTTTCCCGGGATTATCCCTGGAACAGTTAAAAAAAGGTCCGGTATTGGCCCCGGGCACCCAGGAAGTGGCTTTCTCGGATTTAAAATTTCCCACCCCTTCAGGAAAAATCGAACTGGTGTCAAAAGAAGCTTCGGAACGATGGGGACTTGATCCGCTGCCGGTTTACAGCGAACCTATCGAATCAGTACGCCGGCCATCACAGGAATCAAAAAAATACCCCCTCTACTTTATGACCCCTAATACCAAAAACCGCACCCATTCCCAATTCAATAATTTAAAATTAATCCGCCAATTCAGCCCTCAACCCTTCCTGGAAATGAACCCGGAGGATGCGGCCCAACGGGGAATTCAAACAAAAGATAAGGTGCGCGTGTTTAATGATCGAGGCAGCCTGGAACTGGAAGCCCGCATCGATTTCAGCATGAAAAACGGATGCGTGTCAGTTACCAACGGCTGGTGGATCAGCGAAGGCGGAACCGTTAATTTTCTTTCCCTGGGCCGAGAAACCGATATGGGCTGCGGCGCAGCATACCACGATAACCTGGTTGAAGTTAAAAAACTTGCCTCCGGCGGCCAGGGGGGGCGCTTTTTGAAAAAACTGCCCCCCCTGAACCCCCCCGCAAAAACTT
>CP070627.1:504031-518858 GCA_020355945.1 Candidatus Aminicenantota bacterium
TTAGACCCGAACCAGATCGTGGAAACCCGGGAGATTATCAAACGCATCGGTAAAGAAAAAACCATTATCTTTTCTACCCATATCCTCAGTGAAGCGTTGGCCACTTGCGATCGCATCGTGATTATCAACGACGGGAAACTGGTGGCCGATTATACCATGGATGAACTCCGGGGATTAATCGAAAAGGAATCCATTGAAGATTTATTTAGAAGAATAACCAAGGGGAATTAACAATGAAACAAATGGAAAATATCAAACATGTCTTTAAAAGAGAATTTAAATCGTATTTTATCTCACCGATTGCTTATATTGTGATTTCGATCTTCCTTTTGATCATTGGGTATTTGTTTTTTTCCACGTTTTTTCTCAATGGTCGGGCTGATCTGTCCTATTTTTTCGGGATTCTACCCATTGCCTTTGCCTTTATTATCCCGGCGGTTACCATGCGGTTGTTTTCCGAGGAAATGAATGTGGGAACCTATGAAATCCTGCTGACTCTGCCGATAACCTTCAAGGATATCATTGTGGGTAAATTCCTGGCAGCGGTTGCCTTTGTTTCCATTATGTTATTACCCACCATCTTTTATGCCATATCCACGTCGTTCCTGGGCAACCTGGATTGGGGACCTGTAATTGGCGGCTATATTGGCGCACTTTTGTTAGGCGCCTCCTTTTGCGCCATCGGATTACTGGCCTCCTCCCTGACCAGAAACCAGGTAATCGCTTTTATTATCGGGATGGTCATCTGTTTCGTTCTTACTGTTTTAGTGGATCACGTGCTGGTGCTGGTGCTCCCACAGTCCTGGGTTAAAGTGTTTCAAAATTTCAGCGCCATCAGCCATTTCAAGAATATTGCCAAAGGTGTGTTAGACAGCCGTGATATTCTCTATTTTCTCTCATTGATGTTTATTGCCCTTTACGGTGCCAATCTCATCATGCAAGAGAAAAAATGAAAAAATAAGGAGGCAAACATGAGTGAGACAAATAACACAAATAACACAGAGAACCACAAAGCATCCTCACCCCTGCAAAAATACTATAAATTTCTTCTTTATTTAGTGGTGGTGATATTAATCAACTGGGTGGGAATTTACCTGTTTTTCTACGCGGATTTAACTTCCAGTAATCTTTATTCCTTATCCAGAGCCAGTAAAGAGGTAGTCTCTACCCTCGAAGAGCCACTCACTATTAATGTTTTTTTCACAAAAAATCTCCCGGCTCCCTACAGCATCATCGAGCAATATCTCCGTGATTTATTGGCTGAGTATGAGCGCTATTCCCATAAGAATTTAAATTATCGTTTTTATGATGTGACCGCCCAGGAAGGGGACTTAAGCGAGGAGGCGGAAAAGAACCGCAAAATCGCCCAGGGTTACGGTATCCACCCGGTAAATGTTCAAGCGGTGGAACAGGATCAACTCAAGGTACAGCGGGCCTATATGGGTATGGTGTTGATCCATGGGGATGTGATAGAAAAAATTCCGGCCATCGACAGGACCGAGGGCCTGGAATATAAAATCACCAACGCCATCCAGAAACTCAACAATAAGATTTCCGCACTGATCAATTTATCTGAAAAAATAAAAATCACCCTGGTGCTCTCCTCCAGTCTCGACCAAATTACCCCGTTGGGTCACGCCCGGGGCTGGGATATGGTAGAATCCAATCTCAAGGAAGTGGTGAAGCGGCTAAACCAGAAGACATACGACCAGTTAGAACTTGTCCGCATCGATCCCTCCCATGGTGAGTCCCCTCCTGATTTCTTTGATCGCGATCGATTAGAGTTGAAGTGGGGGGATATTATCATACCCAATGGCCCGGTCATCTCTGCGGGAAAAGGTATGGCAGCCATTGGTATGTCTTACGGCAATAAATCTTTGCAGCGAAACCTATTGAACCAAAATATGATATTCACCAGCCGGGGGCCGGAACCACAGTATGTGCTGGTGGATATGAAACTGATAGAAACCTTTATCAATGAAAATATTGATAATATGATCGATATTAACGAAGACCTGGGTTACCTCAAGAGCAACGGTGCCATGCCCCTGACGGCTTTACCCCCTCAATACCCGCCGCCGCCGGGGTGGCAGCAGCCGGAGGCGCTGAGACGATTCAATGACCTGTTAAGCCGGGAATATACCCTGAAGGAAATCACCCTGGACGACCCCATTCCTGAAAGTATCGACACCCTTATCATTGCCGGTGTCAAAGAGAATTTTTCCGATTGGCAGTTGTTCCAGGTGGATCAATTCTTAATGAAAGGAAAGTCTTTGGCCTTATTCATTGATTCCTTTAATGAAATTGTTCCCCAGAGGCAGCGCGGGTTTCAACAGCCTGTCTATCTTCCCTTAAACACCGGCCTGGAAAAGCTCCTCGACCATTATGGCTTAAAGGTTAAAAAATCCTACCTGTTGGATGAAAACTGTTTTATCAACCGGGGGCGCAATAGGGAAGAGATGCCCATCTACTTTGCACCCATCATAAAAAATGAAAAAATCAATCACAGCCTGGCATTCCTGGAAAACATCACCCAGTTGGTAATGATTAAAGCATCCCCCCTGGAAGCGGATAAAGAGAAGTTAAAAAAGAATAAACTGGACCTGAAACAGTTGTTTACTTCATCGGATAAATCCTGGGAGATGTCGGGCCGGATTAATTTGATGCCCTTTATGATCCAACCACCTCCTGATGATAAAAAGGAGAGCAAACCCCTGGCTTACCTCCTGGAGGGTGAATTCCCCAGTTATTTTGCGGGTAAACCCATCCCGGAAAAACCGAAAAAGGAAGAAGACCAGGACAAAGAGGAGGAAGGCAATGGCGACGATAAAGATAAAGAAGCGAAACCAGATGAGAAAAAGACTGTAGTAACAGACTCAAAAGTTAAGTTGAAAGAAGCTATTATCACGAAAGGCCAGCCGGGAAAGATCTTTTTAATCGGGACCAGTGAAATATTGAAAGATAATGCCCTGGATGAAGCTGGCGCCTCCCCCAATGCCATGTTTTTGTTAAATACCCTGGATTACCTCAATAACCAGGAAGATATCGCTGTGATGCGCAGTAAGGTGCAGCGGTTTAACCCGTTAAAGGAAACCAAACCCTTTACCCGTTATTTTGTCAAGTGGGCCAATACGTTAGGACTGCCTGCCTTGTTTGTGGTGGTAGGTATTTTAATCTGGATCAACCGGACCAATCGTAAGAAACGTATCCAGGCGATGTTCGGTAAAAATAATCCGAAATAAGAGGAGGTAACCAGTGAATAGGAAATCCGGTATAAAAAAAGAGTATATTGTTCTCGGGGTAATCATTGTTATACTCCTTGCCTTCTTGCTGTTTCAAAGTAGGGATAAAGTCCACTATAAAGTTCCCAGATTGGAAACGGTGAAGAAAGAAGATATCGAAAAAGTTGAAATTAAGAAATCCGATCAAACCATTACATTGGTGAAGAAGGATTCCCAATGGCTGCTGGATCCCCAGGGGTATCCCACGGATGCGGACAAAGTGGACCGTATCATGAATACCATTGCTCAATTGACGTTGACCGACCTGGTAGCAAAATCCAAAAATTATACCCTGTATGATCTCACCAAAGAAAAAGCCATTCATGTGAAAGCCTTTAAAAAAGACCAGGAACTGCGGGATTTTGAGATCGGGAAAATAGCCTCCACCTACGGCCACACCTTTGTTAAAATCAAAGATAATCCCAATGTCTATTATGCCAGGGAGTCGTTTCGCTCCCATTTTGATACCAAAGTGAGTGAGTTAAGGGATAAAACAGTAATGAAACTGGACAGCAATGAAATCAGCGAAGTGGAGATAGAAAAAGAAGGGAAAAAATACCTGTTTGCCAAGAATGTCAAAACTGTTGAACCTCCTGTTGTTGAACTGGACAAGACAGATGATAAGAAAAAGGAAGAAAAGAAAGAGGGTGAAGATAAACCTGCGGAAGCCGAACCCCCAAAACCCGAAGAGCAGATCACCTGGTTGATGCCGGATGGCAAAAAAGGCAAAAAATCTCAATTGGACTCGTTAATCAACCAGTTAACCAATCTTTCTTGCCAGGAATATATTGAAGACAAAATCAAAGAAGATTTTAAGACCCAGGCTCCGATTTATACATTAAAACTCAAAGGCAGCAAAGATTATATCATCACGTTTTTTTCAAAGCCTGAAGAGAAGGAAGGTGAAGAAAGTTCCCCGGGAGGTGAAAAATACCCGGTGATTTCGTCGGAGAATGCGTATCCTTTTTTACTGTCTTCCTGGAAAGCGGAACAGATTATGAAAAAGCCTGAAGACCTGATAGAACCCCTCGGCGAGGGGGACCTATAAGGCCCTTCGGGCCTACTGAAGGCTTCTTTAACTGAACCGAACCGGCAACAAATGCATCAAAATGTCGAAAGTTATATAATTCATTGGAATTTGCATGCAAAAAGGGTATCGAAGCCTTCACTCGTCTTTTTAACCTTCTTATCTTAAATAAACCAAACAAAAGGCGGTCATGGTTTGCATAGATTCTTTCAGGTTGTAAACTATGACCGCCTTTTATAAGAAGTTTTTGCGGGGGTCCAGGGGGCGGTTTTTTCAAAAAGAGCCCCCTGGCCGCCGGAGGCAGAAGCAAAAATCATTTTAATGATTGCTTTCTCACCTGTGATACAAAGAGCCCGGTAATCACCACAGCGATCCCCAGGATCATACGCAGGCTGAGTTGTTCTTTTAGCAGCAGCCAGGAGAAGACAGCGGTAAAAACAGGGATACAGTTGCCGAATACACTGGTGCGGGCAGCGCCCAGTTCCCTGACTCCATAGGCGAAAAGTATAAAGCCCAGGGCAGAAGCCAGCAGTGCCAACATGACCAATGAAGCCACTGCATTCGGCGATGGCCGGGCCTGCAAAAAAGACTGAACATCCACTAATAGGAATAACGGGAGAAACCAAAAGACCCCCAGGATATTCTGATAAGTCACAATTGTCAACGGGTTGTATTTTAATGTCATTTTTCTTAGTGAAGTAATATACCCCACCCCTGCGCCGACTGCCAGGAAAAGAAACAAAAGCCCCAAAGGAGACGCAGATAAAGAAAAATCATCCTTGATAATCACCAGCAATATACCTATAAACGATACCACTAACCCCAGGATATTTAACCGGGAAAACTTTTCTTTGAGTACAAGATAGGCCGCAATCGGGACAAACAGCGGAATAGTGGAAGTGATGACTGCCGCGATGGTGGGGGATACAAATTTGATACCGTAACTTTCGCAGAGGAAATATAAAAAGGGTTGAAACAGGGATATCATGATCAAGTATTGAAAATCTTTTCTTTGAATTTTTTGAAGTTTTTTTAACCCCATGACAACAATAAACTGGACCGGGGCGGCGATCAGCAATCGTAAGAACACGGTAGTAATCGGGTTATAGAATTGATACACCACTTTAATCCAGATATATGACATGCCCCAGAATAACATGCTCAAGAGGACGCTGATGTAAACAAGTACTGGTTTTCTATTCATGTCAGGGTTTTTTCCTTCAATAGAAATTGTCGAGGGAGCATTATACCATTTTCCGTTGACAATTGACAATTCTATCCATCATTCCAACATTCCCCAAAATATAATCTTGTGTTCCTGGTTTCTTTTTGGTATAATAGGTGCTGTCAGGTGCGCCTGTAGCTCAGAGGATAGAGCGTTGGTCTCCGGAACCAAAGGCCGTGCGTTCGAATCGCACCAGGCGCGCTCTTATTCCAATAGGAGGTAGTGAAATGAGCAAATTAGGATTAATTTCATCTAAATTCGATATAAACAGTAGGTCTCTGAAAGAGTTTGATGAGAGTCTGCTCGCTTTAAAGGAGAAGAAGTATCAGCCTGAATCATCGGAATTGAAAGATTCAATCAATAAGATATTAAAAATAGTTAAGCCAATCTCTGAAAGTGTTAGAAATAATTTAACAACATCTGCGGAAATAAGCGAGAACAGCATTATTCTTATTTTAAAAGAGCGGCATGGAAGAAATTGGTCAGAATACCAGGAAAGCATTTTGAATTTAGGCGAAAAGTTTACAACCCCAGCCCCCAGCCTTCAACTTACGGAAAAAGATTTCCAGCTTTTAGAAGATATTGCCGATGCCCTGGATGCTGAATGCGAATTTCTTTTCCAGAGAATGAATGAAGGAAGATGAAAGACTATTTTAAGGCTGTAATTATAGAGCAGATAGATAGGGGCTTATTTTTGAAAAGAATGATCCCCAAACCATTAAAGTACTCAGAGCTATCTGGTTTATCCATCCGCTGCAATCATATAATAGATACAAATGTGGACTCTTTGAAATTTTTACTGGAAGTATTTGATCAGAAATATGAAGAGAATATTAGATTTATTTTAAGGGAATTAAGAAGATGTATAAGGTCTTTAGAGCTTGTAGAGTATTACGGAGTCTTGCCCCTGAATTACCAGGGGGAAGAAATGAAATATCTAAACAAACTTGTTTTTAAAATAGTTCAAGAAATAAATTATCCCCTGGATCATCCTGCGGTTGCCAGTATTTCAACCGAATATTACTTTTTCAATACTTTCACAAATGTCATCTTTATACCATTTGGAGAATCGGAATTTCTTCTGCACATACCTGATTTATTCCATGAACTTGGACATGGGATTCTGACAAATAAAGAAAATCACCCCAAGCTCAGCAATCTCAGCGAAAAGTATGAATTAACTCTTAAAAAAATTACGGAATATTATGCGGACATTATATCCCGTAAAAAACGGGAAACCAGGCCAGAAGATGTCATCTATGTAATCAAGCTTATCCAGGATAATTGGAAAAGTTATTGGATAGATGAATTTCTTTGCGATCTATTTGCATTGGTTACTTTAGGCCCGGCATATGTATTTTCTCATCTTCATCTTTCCACAAAGAAGTCAAAAAATGTGTATCAATTTTCAGATATATTGCCTCAGACTCACCCATCGGATGACTCAAGAATGAAAATGCTTATCTATGGTTTAGAGCTATTGGGATTTGAAAATGAAGCAGTTGAGATGTCATCAAAGTGGAATGCCATGCCGTATGTTGCTTCAGTGCAGCCTCCTGTTGAATATCAATATGCTTACCCAAAAAGTCTGATGAAGGAAATTGCTTCAATTTTTGTAGATGGGTTAAAAGAAAATCATTTTCATATAACAACACCTGGAAATTTAAAAAAACTGGATGACAAAAGTATCAGAAAATTATTAAATGAGGCCTGGGATAAATTCTGGGAAAATCCTCATGAATTCCGAACCTGGGAGACGAGTATAATCTCAATACTAAAGGAGGGGCGGTATTTTACTGATAAGGTGGCGTTCTAGCGCACTCCTTTTGGAGGCAAGATGGGGAAAAAATATGTTTATTTCTTTTCTAAAGACTTTACAGAAGGGAGAAAGGAATTAAAGGAATTGTTAGGAGGCAAAGGTGCCAATCTAGCTGAAATGTGCAACCTTAAACTCCCGATTCCCCCGGGGTTTACCATTACCACAGAAGTATGTGACCTGTATTACAAAAATAATCAGAATTATCCGGAGGGTCTTGAACAAGAGGTGCAAAAGAACTTGGAAACACTGGAAAACTTAATGAGGAAGAAATTAGGTGACAAAGATAACCCTCTCCTGGTATCGGTACGTTCCGGCGCTGCTGTAAGCATGCCCGGTATGATGGATACTATTTTGAACCTTGGATTGAATGACATATCTGTGGAAGGATTGGCAAGACGTTCAAATAATGAGAGATTTATCTATGATTCCTATCGGCGTTTTATCGAGATGTTTGGGAATGTGGTGTTGGGGATTGAAATTGAAAAATTTTGGGAGGTACTGGATGCTGTGAAAATGAGGAAAGGAGTCGTGCATGACCTGGACCTGGATGTGGAGGATCTCAAAGAGATGGTGATTCAATACAAAAACCTTGTAAAAGAAGAGACCGGGGAAAATTTTCCCCAGGACACCAAGATTCAGTTGTGGAAGTCCATTGATGCAGTATTCGGTTCCTGGAACAATCCACGGGCCATCAAATACAGGAAGCTGAATAGTATATCCGGTCTAAGGGGCACTGCAGTGAATGTGCAATCAATGGTGTTTGGTAACATGGGGGAAACTTCTGGAACTGGAGTTGCGTTTTCCAGGAATCCCTCCACCGGTGAAAATAAGTATTACGGAGAATATTTGATGAATGCCCAGGGAGAGGATGTGGTAGCTGGCATCCGAATTCCACACCCAGTATCTAACCTGGAAAAACAAAACCCAGAAATTTTTCAAAAACTGTTGGAGTTTAAAGACATATTAGAAAAACATTACCGTGATATGCAGGATATGGAGTTTACCATCGAAGAGGGGCGGTTGTACCTGCTGCAGACACGAGCGGGGAAACGGACCGGCCGGGCAGCCATTAATGTCGCGGTGGATATGGTGCATGAAGGGTTAATCACCAAAAAAGAAGCCATTATGAGGATAAAACCGGAAGATGTGGAGCAATTGCTTATTCCCAGTATTGATCCCAATGAAAGATATCTACCACTGGCCAGAGGGTATCCGGCATCACCCGGTGTGGCTATTGGTGAGATTGTATTCACTGCTGAGAAGGCCGAGCACATGACATTGGCAGGGAAAAAAGTAATCCTGGTAAGAAAAGAAACCTCACCTGAGGATATTGGTGGTATGGATGTTGCCCAGGGGATATTAACCTCCACTGGAGGTATGACCTCACACGCTAGTGTTGTACTCAGGCGTATGGGCAAATGCTGTGTGGCTGGATGCAGTGAACTGGCTATCTTTCCGGACCACACCTGTCAAATCGCAGGAAAATTCTTTAAAGAAGGAGATATTATTACTATAGATGGATCAAAAGGAGAAGTCATTGCTGGCGCTCTTAAATTGATCGCACCAGGAATATCAGGAAAATTTGAAGAGTTTATGCAATGGGTGGATGAGGAACGAACCATTGGGGTTCGTACTAATGCCGATACGCCAAAAGATAGTGCTGTAGCAAGGAAGTTTGGCGCTGAAGGGATTGGACTTTGTCGCACTGAACATATGTTCTTTGAAGGAGAGCGAATCGATGCGATCCACCAGATGATCATGGCCGCAACCGCAGAAGACCGTGCCAAAGCACTTGGTAAAATTCTCCCTATGCAAAAGGAAGATTTCATCGCTATCTTTGAGACAATGGCCGGTTACCCGGTAACTATTCGTTTACTGAACTCTCCATTGCACGAATTTATCCCTCAAAGCGATGAAGAGTTGAAAGACCTGGCTGCTGCCATTGGTGTTGAATTCGGGACACTTAAAACAAAAGCACAAAGTCTAAAAGAGTTTAATCCTATGCTGGGGCACCGGGGATGCAGATTAGCTATTACATATCCTGAAATTGCCGTGATGCAAACCGAGGCCGTGATCCAGGCAGCACTGACTGTAAAGAAAAAAGGTATTAATGTTTTCCCTGAGATTATGATTCCCCTGGTGGGTACGGAAAAGGAATTTGAATATCTTAGAGAGATTATTGTTGAAACAGCAAACAAAATTTTTGAAAAAGAAAATGATTCGGTGGAATTTTTGGTGGGAACCATGATTGAAATTCCCAGGGCCTGCCTGGTGGCGGATAAAATTGCAGAAACAGCTCAATTCTTCTCCTTTGGTACCAATGACCTGACCCAGATGACCTTTGGTTATTCCAGGGATGATGCTGGCGTTTTTCTCCCGGAATACTTGTCAAAAGAGATATTAACCAGGGACCCCTTCCAGGTCATAGACCAGGAAGGGATCGGCCGGTTGATTAGAATAGGAATTGAAAGGGGTAGAAAGACACGACCGGATCTAAAGGTGGGTATCTGCGGTGAGCATGGCGGTGAACCAGGTTCTATTGAATTCTGTTATAGAATAGGAATGGACTATGTTTCCTGCTCTCCTTACCGGGTGCCCATTGCCCGATTGGTCGCGGCTCAAGCAAAAATAAAGGCAGAGAAAAATAAAACTAATTCCTAATTCTAGCACCTAATCGTCTGCCGATCTTATCCAAAGCTTCAAAGGCCGCATCTTTAACTTTATTTTCATAGTAATATCCTTCATCTTTCAATGCCTTCTTCAGCGGTTGTATAGCTGTATCGTTTCCAATAGTTCCCAAAGCCTCTGCGGCACACCCCCGTACAGAACTCTCTTTATCAATTGATAGTACCTGGATCAGATAAGGAATGGCCTCAACACTCCCGATGGCGCCAAGTGCCTGTGCCGCACGCCAGCGAACAGAACTTTCTTTGTCATTTGATAGTGCCTGGATCAGATGAGGAATTGCTTCGGCATTTCCAATAGTACCAAGTGCAAATGCGGCACTCACACGAACAGGAATCTCTTTATCAGTGTTAAATGACTGAATCAGATGAGGTATTACCTCAGGGCTTCCGATGGTTCCAAGCGCCTCTGCTGCACGCCAGCGAACTTCACTATCTTTATCTGTATTAAGTAACTTGATCAAATGAGGGATAGCTTCAGGGTTTCCTATTTTTCCGAGAGTATATACGGCACACCATCTAATATTACTCATATCGTGGATTGTAAGTTTATGGATTAATTGAGGAATGGGTTCAATACTTCCAATGGCGCCAAGTGCAGATGCGGCATGCCATTGAACCGAACCATCTTTGTCATTAAAAAGTGCTTGGATTAAATATGGGATGGCATCAGTGCTGCCGATGGCTCCAAGGGCCTCTGCCGCATATCCTCGAACAGAACTATCTTCATCTATGTTAAGCGTTTGGATCAAATGAGGGATAGCTTCAATATTTCCGATGGCACCAAGAGCCTCTGCCGCACGACATCGAACCAAAGTATCTTTATTGGTATTGAGTGTTTTGATTAGATGTGGAATGGCTTCAACGCTTCCGATAGCTCCAAGTACATATGCAGCACGCCCTCGAATAGAACTTTCTCTATGTGTAGTAAGCACCTGGATTAATTGTTGAATGGGTTCATTGCTGCCTATTTTTGTAATGGCATATGCGGCATTCCAGCGAATAGAACTCTCTTTATGGGTGGTGAGGACTCGGATCAACCGGGGAATGGCTTCTGGGCTCCCAATATCACCAAGTGCTTCTATTGCACGTTCTCGAACAGAAATATCTTTGTGGGTCACTCTATTAAACAGTATATTGATAATGTTGCGTGGTTTCACCTGGCTAAGAACAGCCATCGCTCTTTTTCTAAGCAATTGAAATTCGCCTTTATCGTAGATAGTCCAAATGTGCTGAATGATTTCTTCTTTTAACTCAGGCTCTGTGAATTCCGCATCTGCAATAGATTTTCCTGTCAACATCAGGTTATTGTAAAAGATATCTTCGGGTACTTCCTTTTGGACTCGCTTAATAAGGGGACCCGCATCCCTGCTTATCCCGGCATATAAAAGAATGGATTCTTCCCACCACGGTTCGAATAGGTGAGAAATGATAGTGGTCATACCCTCTTCTTGATTCTTTAACTCAAGGGCGGTAAGGTATTCCTGGAAAGATAGATGGAAGAATTCATAGGTATCCATAGATACCTGTCTGAGAATATAACTACGCTTCCATATCTCCTCAAGGAAAGGTCGTGCGTCATCTTTTTTTAAACCAATCCAGGCAGAATACCTCGTAATTTCTTTAAAAATTTCTTTTTCTAAGATTGTCCGTTGTTTTTGTGAGTGAATACGAAGTGCCAGTTTCCTTAGAAAAAATTCTTTCTTTTTTTTAGGAAATTGGTTCTTAATTTTCCTGGCAGCATCCCATTTGTCCAGTAGTACATCGATGGTCCGTTCATAGAGATCGGCACGCCGTTGTGGCAATTTTCCCTCTTCTTCGTAGATGATGGCTATAATTGAAATCATTAAGGGGTTTCCGGCCAACCCCTCAATATTTTTATTGGTTTGCACCGCCTGCAGCATCTCTTCCCTTTTGTACCGGTTGTTGTCTTCAAACCAGTTCTCGATGAATCTTTTGATCTGGTCTCTATCAAATTCCATTACTTCCAGTCGTGTAAACCCACCCAATTCATCATTATAACCAGCAGGCCTGGAAGTCACCAGCACCTTACATCCATGGTATTTTCCCGTGAATGCATGGATTTGTTTTATAACCTCTTCTTGTTTCTCTCTATTAGCCAGTTCATCGAAACCATCCAATAGTAATATACACTTACCACTTTCCAGGTCTTTTTCAACAAATTTTTTTGCTTCAGGAAAGGAGTATTTTTCAAATACTTTGTCAATATAGTCTCGAAATCCTTTACCACTATGGGCAAATTCCCTCAAATTAACCGGGATGGGCACTGAGATTCTTTCCAGTTTTTCGATATTTTCTTTACAGGATTTGAGGGCCAGGTATTTAATCAGGGTGGTTTTCCCTGAACCCGGAGTTCCCACCACTACAAGACGGTGGAAGCTTCTTACCGCAGTATCTATGTCCAGCACCCGCTCCCTTCGTACCATTGTTCCTGGTTTCCCTTCCATTTCTTTCATCGGTTCATCAAAAATTTTAAAGTTCTTTTCTTTATCAGTCTCAGTATACATTTCACGATGTTCTATTTTTTCTCTTAGCCGAAGAGGAACGTATATACTTTCGAGCTTGAGGGCCTCTTTCTGCCCGATTACAGAGACATCCCTGATGGTCTCAAAATCCTCTTTCATAGCATTAAAATAGGCGGTAAAAGACTCAAATTCTTTGAAAAAGTAATCCGGCATATGTTTGTCCAGCAATTCCACCAATTTATTACCATCGATAAAATTTACCAGTTTATCCAGGTGAGATCTTTTCAGTTTGCCTCTGATACTTTCGATAGCCGAAGGCTTAATATCCCGTGAGGTAATAACGATACAGCGATCGATCACCAGCTCTTTCAGTCCATAGATATCGGTATAGGGTTCATTAAAAGTTTGCTCCATCTGGAATAAAATCTCCATGGCGTTGCCGGATTTGGATACTGAACCTGTTATGCTTGTTGTTTTTACCACCACACCAATATAGTCCTTCTTATCAAATTTATTGATTTCATAAAAAATGATATCCTTTCCTTTCTCTGCTGTGCCGTGATACTCGATCACATCATTAAAACCCATCTTTTTAAACAGTGGGATCAGCACCTCTTTCCTGAGCCTATCTTCACTCAGCTTTTGTAAAATCTCTAATTTTTTGTTTTCATCCATAATCGGTCTTCTCTCTGGGCTAAATCTACAAGAAAACCGATCTCCTGTCAAGTATTTTGTGAGGTTACGACGGTTTTAAAATTTTTTGTTCCCCTTTCTACTTTTAAAATCGAATAGAATTGCATTATTTTTGGATTTTTGATATAAATAGATTGTTGTTAAATATGAAATTTAATAAGGGTTGAAAAACATGACTGATATAACAGCAGTTACATCATTACTGGGCAGCCTCAAAACTGCCATTGATATCGCAAAGCTTATTACAGCAAGTGATCTTTCGTTAGAAAAGGCAGAAACCAAATTAAAATTTGCCGATCTTATCAGCGCTTTAGCAAATGCCAGGGTAGAAGTGGCTGGATTGCAAAATTTGATTTCTGAGAAAGATGAAAAAATAAAGAAATTGGAAGAAGCTTTAGAGATCAAACAAAAGCTTCGTTATGAAGCCCCCTACTATTGGTTGGTTGATGACTCCACAAAGGAAGGACCGTTTTGCCAGGTTTGCTATGACACCGATAGGAAGCTAATACACCTCCAGGGTAATAGAGAAGGATATTGGTGTTGTAAAGTCTGTAAAAATGATTATACTGACAGCAGTCATAGATGTCCGAAAGTAATGTCCGTTAAATCAAAATTTCGATCAGGTCTAAAAGATTTTTAAAAAAACGGGGAAGGTGCATGTAAGTGTGTAAAATATCCGGAGAACCGGGTGCGGTTTTTTTACACCTTTTATAGCGCATCTTTCGTTATGAAACCTTAAGGGTCAAAAGTACTTTAAGCGCAAGTCATCCTAAATCCACCGCATAATTTTCAAATTTTTCGGAAATTAAGATAACTTGAAATAAATTACATGCACCAATCCTCGCCAATCCCGCGTCCTGCGTCCTGATTTTCATTGTCAATTATAAATGAATCATTTCAGAGATAATTATGTGTTGAAAAAAAAGCGGAATGGAATTATAATTGAAATATGAATAAACAAACAGGACAAAAAAGATGCCCCAGGAGGTCTGTGGTTCGATGAAAGCCAGGTATGTGAATCCTTATACCGATTTCGGATTTAAAAAACTCTTCGGAGAAGAAGCAAATAAGGACCTGCTAAAGGACTTTCTTAATGAATTAATGCCAGCGAAACATAAGATCGTTGAATTAAACTTCAAAAACACAGAACAATGGGGGGTAATTGCTGCCGAGAGAAAAGCCATTTTCGATATTCACTGCGAAAATGCCAATGGAGAACGATTTATCATAGAGATGCAAAAAGCAAAAATAAAATTCTTAAAAGACCGGGCCATGTTCTATACCACCTTTCCCATCCGCGAACAAGCAGAAAAAGGGGATTGGGACTTTAAATTAAATCCCATCTACTGTGTTGCCCTCCTGGATTTTAAATATGATGAACATAGGGAGAAAAAAGACTTCATCAGGAATGTTCAATTGAAAGACCAGTACTGCCAGGTTTTTTATGAGAAATTAACCTATGTTTTCATCGAGATGCCGCGGTTTACCAAAAAAGAACATGAATTAGAGACACATTTTGACAAATGGCTTTATTTTTTAAAAAACCTGGAAGATTTTGAGAATATCCCCGGGATATTGAAAGAAAAGATATTTGAAAAAGCCTTTCATGTTG
>CP070627.1:518958-533720 GCA_020355945.1 Candidatus Aminicenantota bacterium
AATATCCCCATTATTACGGTTGGTACTAACATTGGCGATTTTCTCCTTTCTTTATTCATGATTCACGTAAAGCTCCTTTATTCATAAAGCAGTTTTTTTTAGGTCTATTCATTACCATAAATAGGAGAAAATTACAATTCTTTTCTTTTTTTATGAAATTTGATATGATATTTCTCCTTATTTCGTGTGTTTATAAAGGAGTGCAAATGAAACAGTATGTCGTAGGCGTGGATCTTGGTGGCACCAAGGTGGAAGCCTGTCTAATGGATACAAAACGGAACGTATATAACCGTTATCGCCAACCGGTGCAAGCGGCTCAAGGGCTGGACCTGGTGATGCAAAATATCCAGGCAGTGATCCGGGAAGTGGCCGAGGGGAAACCCTATGCCGCCGTGGGAATGGGTACACCCGGCACGTACGCCCCGGAAGCGGATCGTATATATGGGTCCCCCCACACACCGGTTTATGAAATACCGGGTTTTATTCAAGGTCTAAAAGATGTATTAGAAGTGCCCCTGGTGGTGGAAAATGATGCCAATTGCCTGGCTTTGGCAGAATTCTTTGCCAGCTGCGAAGGTAAATACCGGTACGTCCTGGCAGTCATCATGGGCACGGGATTCGGCAGCGGATTAATCCTGGACAATAAACTCTACCGGGGCGCCAGGGGAGGCGCAGGTGAAATCGGCCATACAACCATAGTTTTTAACGGCAGGTTATGTGAATGTGGACGGCGAGGATGCGTTGAAGCCTACCTCTCCGGGCCCAGCCTCAGCCGACGATTCTACGATCTGAGCAAAAAAAACCTGGACGCTCCCGGGATTTACAATCTTTATCAACAGGAAGACCCACAGGCTGCAGCACTGTTTGAAGAAAGTTTTAAGATGCTGGGCGAAGTCTTTGCCAATGCAGTCAATACCTTTGACCTGGAAGCCATCATCCTGGGCGGTGGGGTTTCCAATATCCCGGCCTGGTATCAACAGGTGCCACCTTATATGAAAAAATCTCTTTTTGGGATTCCCAGGGGAGATATTCCCCTCATTCCAGCCAAACTGGGGGATTCTGCCGGTGTCCTGGGTGCTGCCTACCTGGCACTGCGCCAATTGGGAGTTCTCTGTTTTTAACCCTTCGACAAAAGAAACCTGTATGGTTAACAAATGGGAGTGTTTTCTTGTGGTATAAAACAAAACATGAAATGTTAAAAAATCGATATCCCGGTGAACTTTTTCACTTTTTAGTACTGCTTCTATAACGATAATTCTGAGGACTGAATAAAAAAATTTTTACTTAAAATTCCAAAAAGTCTTTGATTTTAAGATAAAATATGATATAATTATTAACAAATCAGAGGTTCAACATGAAAAAAAGAAAGCTCTCAGATCGCGCGGCCGAATTTGTGGTATCATTAAACGATGAAGAGCTGGCTGCTCTAAAGGTGGATTTTCTTGCATCTAACCTTGGAGTGAATCCCTCTTATCTGTCACGAAAATTCAAAAGCGATAAAGAAATGTCATTGAATGAATTTATTACCGGCGAAAAAATGCGCCGGTCGGCAATCCTGTTAACCAAAGCCAAAAAAGTCCCTATTGTCACGCTGGCTAAAATAACAGGATTTGCCAGGGCAGATTATTTTGTCATCCTGTTCAGAGACTACTTTGGCATTCATCCCAAAAAATATGGTCAATTAAGAAAACACAAATTCCTGGCCGGCGATTACGACTACATTTAATTCATTTCTTGAAATCCTTATATTGCCTGGTCTAAGGCGGAAGGAATTGGCTTAGAAAGAATTTCCAATCCTTAGATAAACCATGGGCGAGTGATAAGGACGCTGACCCACCGCAATACCGACGGATGCATTAAATTTTAAATCCCCCAGGAAAGCCACGATGTTTAATTCCATTCCCAGTGAATAGGAAGGGTCCAGGGTCCATTTCCCGGTCCATACATGGCCCAGGTCTGCGAATAGGCTTAAATACAGGCGTTCAATACTCCTGAACATCCAAAAGACATTTTCTATTTTAAACAGGGCCAGCCGATATTCAATATTAAACAGGTACCCGCCGGTGCCGGCAAAGTAACCGGAGGGATACCCTCTCATGAGGTCAAACAGGTTGTTTCCCGCCACATGAAAACCCGCTTTGGACTCCGCACCTCCCATATAAAACAGGCGCCTGGCTTCACCCCAGGAATCCATGATGCCCAGGTGTAATGCCAGGACATTGGGTCTGAATAGTGAAATATAATGTTTGTACTGCAAAGCAGCGGTATTAATATCGTAATCACTGCCCATAAATTTAAATTCCCTGGAATAAGAAAGGGAAAGGCCAATACCATCGGCACGGGAAATGGAGTCATAATATCGCTTCGCTGAATTGTAAAAAAAACCCAATTGAATGCCGTTCAGTTTAACCCGGATTTCCCGGGGTAAATCCAAAAAACGATCGCTGCCGGTCTCAAAATGAATATTGGAATAGAGGTAAGCCTGACTGGCTGCTTTGACCAACAAAGGATAAAAACCGATCAATTCCAATTTTCTCTCATTATGGATAAAATTTCCATACTCAGAACTGCGATTGAAGTCCGATAAATCGGAATAGCGAAGGGACAGGCCAGGATACAGGCCATCGTAGGTGTAGGTGAAGACAACATTAGCGGTTTTACTTCTAAAACCGTAAAAAGCCTGTAAAGTGAAGGAATTCTGAGATGAAAGATCATGGCTGCTCATAATGATGCCCGGTTGAAACTCATTACCACTATACCGATAATTGCCGCTGATGTATTTGGGGACCAGTTCCCGCAGGAAATTGTAGGGTTTGATTTTATATTGCCCGGGGGAATCGGATTGAGGTTCCAGGACGGGGTTTTGTTCTTTAACCGGAAAGGATTTCACTGTTACGATTTTTGGTTTTGTTTTCTTTTTGAGGAGCTCCAAATCTACCAGCCCCAGGTTATAGCCGTTGGCGTCAAAAAAAGAGACTGCCAGTTTATCTTTATTTTTCCCGGGCTGCAGGGAGAAAAAACGGATGGAGGGTAGATGAGGGTCATTATAAATGATAAAGGCATTGGTTTTCATATGCAGTGAAGCCAGACGGTAATTATCTTCATACTGGCAAACAAAAAAAAGTTCATCCGCATTTTTCCAGGCCGGGTAATAACATTTGCCGCAGCCTTCTGTTAAAACCTTTTCCAACCGGCCATCCCGGTTAAAAAGTGCAATGGCCCATTCCTGGTTTTTACGCTTTAATGAGACGGCAATCCAACGATTATCCGGGGACACGGCAATATAGGCCATTGAATCAAAACCAGTGGAAATAATTTTATTACTGCCGGTATTTAAATTTAAGACGGCCAGATAAGACCTGGTATGCAACCGTTTGACGCAGTAGATTTTATCTCTTTCCGGAGGGGCTTTGCCGGGATATAACAGGCGGCTGCCCCTGGTTAACTGTTTAACCCTCCTGCTTTTCAAATCCAGGGAGTAAATATCGGAGAACCGATAATAGGTCTTGAAATGGTCTGCGGCTGAAAAATAAATTTTATTTTCCGGTTCGGAATAATATAAACCATTGATTCCTGATTTTTTTATTAATCGTTTTGACTTCCCGGTTCTGATATCCAGCACATAAATACCCGGGTACTCTTTATAATTATGATTGACGTAAAATATTTTTTCATCCCTGGTAAGTACCGGGTATTTATTAAATTTTCCTTTTTGGGTGAGAACAGTGAGTTTGCTGTTGATATTTTTTTTTGTCCGGGTTTCGATATGTTGAAGGAATTCGTTCCACAGCATGGTTGTATTTTTTTTAAACACCTGTTTAAAGCGCTGGTGAATATTCAAAATTTTTGGCAGCAGTCTTCGTGTAAAAGTAAAGGGGATGGGGTAATAGGCAAAGGTTTTAACCAGTTGGGGGATTTTATGTGGGCCGTATTTTTCCACCAGGAAATTGACAAAGGCCGCGCCGTAGAGGTATTTTGACGTACCACCGGGCCAGGATGTGGGTTCTCCCCAGAAATCGCCCCAGTCGGGTAAGCGGCCGGCTCTGGCAATATGTCCCAACATAAGTTTAAAATCAGGGGTATTGAGTCGTCCGCCTTCATTCATCCGGGATTCTGCATAAACCGCCAGCCCTTCCATTATCCATTCCGGCATGTATATGATTGGATAGAGCAAAGGATTTGAACCCAAAATCTTTCTCATAAAATAAGTAAAGCCGGAACCCATATTGAAATTGATAATATGGGTCAACTCGTGGGACAGCACCAGGCGGATCCAATCTTTGCCGCTTCCGATGGTGGAGTCCGGGGGTGGGGTAAAAAGATATATTTCGATCCGGTTATAGGGAAAAAATGTGGCACTGCCATTGGAATCATCGTAAACATCACTCATTAAAATCCTGATTTTACTTTTCCCTGGTATGCGGGTGCCCCATAATTGGGTAAGACGGTCATAGAGTTGTTGGGCAGTATTTAAGGTATAAACCGCTTCATCCTGGTAACCACCGGGAAATACAACAATGAATCGCTTATTGGCAATTTCCTTCCATTTGATCTCAGGGTGGTACCTGGCGAAAACCGTCCTGTGAAATACCAGCAGTAACGTAAAGAGGATAATTGGAATGATGGAATGATGGAATATTGGAAAAATGGGTTTGGACAAGGGGGCAAGCCCCCTTGTCCCCTTTAAAGTATTGACAAATAATTGCATGAAATGCTGTTATCCTCCTATTCTCCTATTCCGCTATTCCTTCATTCCAATTCTTTTACTCCATTGATTCGATATAGTGTTCGGCATCCAGGGCGGCTGCGCATCCGCTGCCGGCTGCAGTTACTGCCTGTCTATAGTGGGAATCCTGTACATCACCGCAGGCAAACACACCTGGCACACTGGTGGCGGTTATCCTGGACTTATCAGTGCAGGTGACGAGATAACCTTTTTCATCCATCTGTACCTGGCCGGCAAACAGTTTGGTATTGGGTGTATGGCCGATGGCCACAAACATACCGTCTACCTTTAACTCGGAGATATCGCCGGTGAGTTTATTTTTTATTTTAACGGCGGTCACCTTCTCATCGCCCAGGACATCTTCCACCACACTGTTCAAAATGAATTGGATTTTGGGATTATCTTTTGCTTTTTGCGTCATAATTTTGGAAGCGCGGAATTGGTCCCTGCGGTGGATAATATATACTTTAGAGGCATAGCGGGTGAGGAAGGTGGCTTCTTCCATAGCGCTGTCACCGCCGCCCACCACGCAGACTTCTTTATTGGTAAAAAAGAACCCGTCACAGGTGGCACAAGCGCTGACACCCCGGCCCATTAACCGCTTCTCATTCTCAAACCCCAGGAGATTGGCGGTGGCACCGGTGGCAATGATCACGGCTTTAGCCTCATATGCATCATCCTCTTCCCATACGATTTTTTTATCTGGTTTTAGTTCCACCCTGGTAACGTCAGCGGTTACGAATTCCGCGCCGAATCGTTCGGCCTGGGCTCGCAATTCCTCCATCAATTCCGGTCCCATGATGCCATCCCTGAAACCCGGGAAATTTTCCACTTCCGTGGTAATCATCAATTGTCCGCCCGGTTGGTAACCTTCAAATACCAGGGGCTCCAAATTAGCCCTGGCTGTATAAATAGCGGCAGTCAAACCCGCTGGCCCGGAACCGATAATAATCACTTCGCGTTTTTCCATTTTCGTGCTCCTGTCTTAGACTTTATCAGCAAATGGGATAATAGCATTCCATGCAACTATTTGTCAATACTTTAAAGGGGACAAGGGGGCTTGCCCCCTTGGCTTGCCCCCTTGTCCATTATTCCAAATGTGAGCGCAGCGAACTAAGTTTTAATTAATCGTTAATCGTTAAAAATTTAATAATCCATTCTCTCCCGAGGTGGAACCCTGTTTAAAATCGCGAGCTTCTCATCTAACCAATCGAGCTCCGGGTGATACAAATGGCTCCATTGGGGCTGCACATCTTCTGCCCAGGCCATCTCTCTGAAAAACTTGGCAAATGCAATCTTTGCCCCTCTAAGTGTGTTGTAATGAGCATCCATAATTACCTTATCGTGATGGAGAATGACCAGCCGGTAATCTCCTTCCGAAAGAATAATAAAAACACAATCCAGGAAATAATAAATAGAATTTAACAATCGTGAGATTGTTGTTTCGCTTTCCATTGTTTTCTGTTGCTGATGGAGCGGTTCTTGTTTTTTCATTTGTTACCTCCTCTTCCGGAAATTTTATTATTTATTATTCTTTTTCTCAAATTTAAACGTTCTCACACGGCGCAGGAAGAAAAAAATTTATTTCCTTTTGCAAGGTTTTAATGTATAATAGTCTCTCTTTTTATTTTTGTATTGAAAAACACCGTAAATAATATAAAAATAGAAATCCTTCAACAGCGAGGAATAAAAGATGAAACGAGCAGAAAAAGCGTATAAAAATGTCGAATTTTTAAATTCCCAGGAGGCAAGGACATTACGAATCCTTGCAGAATACCTTGAACCCAAAAAAAGATTCGACAAAGAAAACATAAAACATACCATTGTTTTTTTCGGTTCCTCTCGGGCTAAATCCGATCCCTGTGATGACCCTTCCGGTTTCGATTCTTCTAAGTATTATTGGGCTGCGGAAGAGTTTGCGTTTAAACTGGCCTCCTGGTCAAAAGAATTGGAAAAACAAGGATGTGGTTTTGTCATTTGTTCCGGCGGCGGCCCCGGGATTATGGAAGCGGCAAACCGCGGCGCCAATCGCGCCAATGCCAAAAGTATCGGTTTGAACATTTCAATACCCTTTGAACAAACTCCCAATGACTACATTTCACTCCAGTTGAATTTCGAATTCCACTACTTTTTCATGAGGAAATTATGGTTCTTGTACCATGCCAAAGCACTCATCGTATTCCCTGGCGGTTTCGGCACCATGGATGAACTACTGGAAACCCTGACACTGGTGCAAACCCACAAATTGCCCAAAACCAATATCCCCATCCTCTTGTACGATCAAACCTTCTGGGAAAAGATCATCAACTTCAAAAAATTGGCGGAATATCATCTGATTTCTCCTGGCGATCTGAAATTATTTCACTATTTCTCAACACCAGACCAGGGTATGGAATATTTAAAACCCCGACTATTAAAAATAATAAAGGATTTTAATAACAACAATAGGAGCTTATAATGAATATGGAAGCGATTACAGACTATTTAATCAACATCCGCAAGGATGTGGGATTCATTTCTCCCGGGGTATTGGCAGCCATTCCTTATCAAAACAAGGATAAGAATACCTGGGTGGAAATCACAAACCCGGAATTTACCTCCCTATGTCCCAAAACCGGGCTTCCTGATTTCGGGGCCATTACCATTAAATACCTCCCGGACAAACGCATCGTAGAGCTGAAATCCTTAAAATACTACTTTCTCCAGTATCGAAATACAGGGGTCTATTACGAAAACTTAACGCCATTAATTTTAAATCACCTGGTAAAGGCATTAGACCCCTTTGAGATGATCGTAGAAGCCGAATTTACTTCGCGAGGAGGCATTTCATCAAAAATTACTTCTAAGTATAAAAAGACATAAGCTGCCGCCGCTAAGGTATGAGCCCGTATACCAAAACATTTAAACAATCGCTTAATGTGTGAATTAAACGATTAAACCCAGACATTTCCAATGGATTATCGCTTTCCTGGATATGGAAACGCACGTAAATTTTATAATAACACATAAATAGAGTTTTTTAAATCCACAAAATTGTTGCATATCAAGAAAATCCAACTTTGCAGCAAATCCTTTATTGACAGGAGTTTTAAGTGCACTACTACCGGGTCATCATGGTTTTAAACGATTGTTGACCGTGATATTATCATTTCATTGAATTCTTTTTATACTTTTATATTCGGGGTTTTTGGTATTTATCCTGTCTTGTGATTCCAGGATGCAACAATTTTTGTTATCCTGGTTTTATTTAAAAAGCTCCATTTTGTTTTAGTATTTGGGCAATATTGTTGTATCTAAAATTAACAGCGATTTCCAGTGGAGTAGCACCTGAGTTGGTACGGGCGTTTACATTGGCGCCTTTGGAAATCAAAAAAGCCACCATTGTTTTCTTTTTACCGAAGACAGCTTCGCAAAGAGGTGTCCAGCCCGCATCGGTCCGGCTTTCCAATGCTACTCCCCTGGATAGCAAGTATTCGGCCACGTCTACATGCCCGTAATGGGCAGCAATATGCAAAGGGGTAAACCCGTATTTGTTTTTAATGTTTACCCGGGCGCCGGCAGCCACCAACATTTCAGCAACCTGCTTTGTCACAGCCGCATGTAAGGGAACCGCGCCATCATGGGTGGGCTCATTGACTTTTGCCCCTTTGGAAATCAAAAAACCAACCATTTGACTCTTCCCCTGGCTAACTGCGCCATAAAGTGGAGTGATACCGGTTTTGGTCCTGGCATTGACACGGGCACCGGACTCAATCAACCGGGCGGCGATCTCCCGGTCACCGGCAATCGCTGCATAGTGAAGGGGGGTGATACCGAAAATGTTCGCTGAATTTACCCATCCCGGCCTATTCTTCAATATCCTGTTAATTTTTTTAGACTCTCCCTGCTGCACGGCAATATGGAGTAATGTATTGCCCATCTCACCTTTAGCTTTTGTGTCCCTTCGCCTGGAAATAAACGCCTCTGCCAGTTCCTTTAGACGCTGTATCGCCTCCGAGGTCAGTGATAACTCTTCTTTACCCTTCTTCGAGGAGCGGGCCAGGTTCACTTCAATCAACTCTTGTTTGAGACTCATCATGACAAAAACATAAGGATTTGTATTGGTGTGTTTTTTAGCTTTCAAGTTTTTAGCTAATTTTTTATCATCCACCAGGGCATCTGTCAGCTCTTTTCGGACATCCGCTGCTGAAAATACATCCGCTGGGCCTTCGCCGGCGGCTGCATCTTTATCTTTATCTCTATCTTTTATTTTTGCTCCATTCTTCATCAGCAGTTTATATATTTCATTGTTGCCTCTAATGGCTGCTAAATGCAGGGCGGTAAATCCGAATCCATCGGCTTCATCCAGGTTGGCACCGGTTTCAATGAGCAGTTTCACCACTGGTTTGTGTCCCATGAGCGCGGCAATTTGCAGGGGTGTCCAACCATAGGCATCTTTGCTGTTCACCAAGCCCGGGTCCTGTTCCAACAGGGTTTTCATCTTTTTTGCATCCCCGATTTTAGCCAGGTGGTGAATCTCACCGGCAAAACCGGGAATAATTGAGAAAGAGAATATAATCAGCCCCGTTAAAATAATGGTTTTCGCTCGTTTAATTATCATAAAAACAATATAGTAGAAATAGGTATATTTTTCAACTTTTAACCGCAGTTTTCAGCAATTTTAATTTTAGCCACGAAGTTACACGAACAAACACGAAGAAAATAAAATAATACACCGCAGAGTGTGCAGTGGCCGCAGATTCAAAAAACGACAATTTAATGTATTGCAAATATAATCCTGATCGTTTATCATATTTAGAGTCATAACAAAAATGGCATTACTTTAAAAAGGAGAAAACATGAAACCATTAAAATTCAACAAAAGACTGAGGTTAAACAAAACAACCATTGCCGATTTGAACAAAGGTGAAATGAAAAATGCCCATGCTGGAGAAATCATTACATCACTATTCGGAAAAGAAGAGCCTGTAACTTGCATAACTTGTCCCCCTTGCCCAACTGAACTTTGCACAGCTGCCTATACGAACTGTACAACTGAAGGCACTTCTCTACCGCCGGACCAATGCTGTATTTGTGCTCCTTAAGGAGAAACTCAAAAAGGTAATTCAGTAAAGAAGATGAGAGGGTGAGAATACTCAAAAGAGCCTCTGGAATCTCATCTCACCCTCTTATCTTCCACTCATCCTCCTTTTCGCTACCTGTATTGAAAAAACTCAACTTTAATGATATGATTCAATGTCATCGGCAGTTCACAGCCGTTGGTGCATAACCGAACGATCAAGGGGCCGTGAACCATAAGCTCAAAAATGAGGTATAAAAGATGATCATTGAACAGTTCTTGCCTGCCTTTCATTACGGTGATGCCATTGGAAACTCCGCACTGAGCTTTCATCGATTCCTGTTGGAAAAAGGCATCCAAAGTCGGATCATTGCCTTAACTATTGATGAATGCCTCAAAGACCAGGCTTCATTTTTTAAGGATTACAAAGATAACCCCACCCCGGATTCTTTTAAAATCCTCCACTTTGCCATTCCATCGGAACTGACGGATCACTTCCTGGAGACTGGTGGTAAAAAGGCAATCATTTACCACAATATCACGCCTTCTTACTTTTTCGTGGACTTCTCCGATCACCTGGTGCAATTTACCCACGAAGGCAGAAAACACCTGGAACGCCTAAAGGACTGCTTTGACATTTCTATTGCCGATTCCAACTACAATGCAGAAGATTTGCAAGCCCTGGATTTCAGGAATGTAAAGGTATCTCCGTTGATGATCAAATTGGAGGATTATGACTCACCCCACAGCACCGCTTATTACAACCTATTTAAAGATGAGCGAAAAAATATAATTTTTGTAGGACGTATCACGCCCAATAAAAAGATCGAGGATTTAATAAAAGTCCTTTTTTTCTATAAGAAGTATCTATCACCTGCCATTCGATTGATTGTGGCGGGTAAAACCAGTACCCTGCCCAAATATTTCAATGCAGTCCGGGACCTGGCTTCCCGGTTCTATCTGAGCGCTGATGATATCGTGTTTACCGGGCACATTCCCTTTGATGAATTACTCTCGGTGTATCGATTGGGGGATGTGTTCCTCTCCATGAGTGAACATGAAGGTTTCTGCCTGCCCCTGGTTGAAAGTAGTTACTTCCGGATCCCGGTAGTGGCCTATGATGCGGGTTCCGTAGCTGAAATCCTGGAGGATGCCGGTATTGTATTCAAAGAAAAAGACTACGGTATGGTGGCCGGCCTGGTGGAACATGTACTGTTTGATCAGCAACTGCAGTCAAAATTAAAAGTACTGATGACCCAACGGATCGAAAAATATAAAAAAGACTCCCACCCGGAAAAACTGTTTGCACTGTTAAAGGAAGTATAACCATGATTCGCGTGGGTATTGTGGTTCAGCGGTACGGACAAGAGGTGGTGGGTGGTGCTGAGTCACTGGCACGAGGTATAGCAGAACGACTCAATGCATCCGGTGGCGACGTGACCGTGTTCACCACCACAGCCAGGGAGTATATCACCTGGAAAAATGAATTCAACCCCGGTGATTCTATTTTAAAGGGCGTGATTATCAAACGATTCCCCGTGGAAAAACAGAGGGATATCTATGCCTTTAATCAATTCTCCGATGAATTCTTCAATCAAAAGCCGGAAGAAAGGGATGAAATGAAATGGATTCATGAGCAGGGGCCTTATTCACCGGCTTTAATTGAAGGGATTTGCAAGGCCCAACCGGATCTGGATGTGTTTTTGTTTTTCACCTACCTGTATTATCCTACTATTGAAGGTTTGAAGGTGGTGGAAAAGCCTGTGGTGTTGTTTCCTACTGCTCATGATGAGCCGCCTATTTATCTAAATCTAATGAAAGATGTATTCAAACGGCCGGATGCTCTATTTTTCCTCACCGGGGCTGAGATGGATTTTGTCAAGAAAACATTTCAGCCTAACAATATTACGGCATTGATTCGCACCGGTACGGACATAAAAGAAAATATCGATGAAAACCTATTCAAACGGGATTACCTTCAATATGCGCCTTATATTCTTTATGCCGGGCGAATTGAAAAAGGAAAAGGATTGGAACCGGTGTTCGAGGCCTATGGAGAAATAAAAAAGAGACGGTTGATTGATTTTGTACTGATAGGGAAAAAGTTAATGGATATTCCTGTAATTGAAGGGTTAAAATATGTGGGTTTTGTATCGGAAGAGGAGAAGCTTTCTGCGTTTAAAGGTGCAGTTGCTTCGGTTCAGCCGTCACCCCTGGAAAGTCTTTCCATTACTACCCTGGAATCTTTTTCCCAGGAGACCCCGGTATTGGTGAATAAAAAATCAGCCGTGTTGTGCGAGCATATTGAGCTTTCCGGTGGTGGGTTCACGTATGACAATATCGACGAATTTATCCGCCATTTCTATACCCTTTACGACCAGCGAAAAATAAGAAAACAAATGGGATTAAAGGGATACCACTATGTCAAGGAATATTTTTCCTGGGAAGTGGTAATCGAAAATATAAAAAAGGAATTGGAGAATGTTATCAAAACAAATCAGGATATATTGCACCGCATTTATAAAACTCTGCGTCCTCTGCGTTCTTTGCGGTGAAAATTAGATGAAGAATATAAAATATACCAAAAAATGCATGAACATAGATGAAATAGCCGCGGTTTGTTCGGACTGCGGCAATTGTCTTTTTGCTTGCCCGGTGTACAATGCAGAGCTAATCGAACCCACCTCTCCCCGGGGAAAGGTGAACCTGGTTAAATCCTTAAGAGATGGCCGATTAAAGCCGGACCGCTTAAATAAGAGATTCATTTATCAATGCGCTTTATGCGGCAGTTGTCAGCATATTTGTACCAAAGGTGTAGAATTTGTTGATATGATGATTAACTATAGGACCGCGGCTGCCAGGGGTAAAAAAATTCCCCTCTTAAAAAAGATCATTCTTTGTTTATACCAATCCTTTCTTTTTAAAAAATTAACCGTAGTGGTGGACATACTGGCTGGCACACCGCTGGGAAAGAAATTAAGCATTCCCCGCCGGAGAAAGGCGAAAATCAAAAGATTATTTTCCCGGGCACCGGATCAGAATCAATATGATATCCTCTTATTTCCCGGGTGTGTACTCACCTATTTCTACCCGGAAATCATAAAAAAAACCGTGACCTTTCTCAAGAAAAAAGGATTCTCGGTGGTAATTCCCAAAGGCCTGGCCTGCTGTGGATTTCCTTATATTTCCCAGGGCTGGCAAGAAAAATTTTTCTCTTTTAAAAAGAAAAATAAAAAAATATTTTCTCAATTCCAGTTTAAATACCTGGTGGTACCCTGTGGAACCGGGGTAATGACCTTTAAAAACTACTATGAGTTTGAAGATAAACCGATTGAAATTTATGAATTAACGGAATTTTTCTACAAGTATATAAAAGATGCGGAAGTCAATGCTGCCCAATTCAAGGTGCCGGGAAGTAGAGCGCGAAAAGTCACTTTTCATGATCCCTGTCACCAATTGAAATCGCTGGGTATTGAAGCGGCGCCCCGGTTTTTCATGAACCAGTTAGGAGAGGATTTTATTGATGATAAATCTGCTTTATGCTGCGGATTTGCCGGTATTTTTTCCCTGGGTTTTCCTTCCACCTCGAAAAAAATATTGAAACGAAAAGAGGAAACGTTGAAGGAACTGGGGATAGACACAGTGGTCACTGCTTGCCCGGGCTGCTACCTTCAATTAAGGGAAAATCTCTCCCAACATAATGAAGAGAATGTGAAATTTTTTATTGATTTGTTTGAATAGGGAATAGGAAGAAGAGTCGTTCCCGCCGTTATTTTTCCATTATTTTAGTTTTTCATTAAAATAATATTGCCGGATGAATTTTTCCTGGACTTCAAAAGACCAGTGCACATCGTGAATAAAGTGAAGTGATTCCTGGAGGTCACCTTTTTCAATGGCTGCCACTAATCCCTGGTGTTCTTTAATGGAAGACACCTCCCACTCTTTAATCCACCTGTCCTGGGGGACAAAATCATATAGACGTTTTTTAAGGTTGTTGACCACTTTTCTCAACGTGCTATTGCCGCACAAATCAATATAGAGGTTATGGAACTCCAGGTTTTTTTCATAAAACCGGTTGAAGTTGTCTCTTTCCAGAGCCTTCTCCATTGCCAGGTTCAGTTTTTTCATTTTCTCAATATGAGTGGGTTTCATTCGAGCAAAGGAAATACCCAGGGCCGAACTCTCCAGCGCACCGATCACCTGGTAATATTCCCGGATATCTCCAGTGGTTAAGCCGTTGACGTAGATGCCTTTACGAGGGGCGATGGTAACAAACCCCTCCATTTCCAATTGAATCAGGGCATCTCGCAGCGGGGTCTTACTGATCCCTAATTTTTTGCTGGTGGCATCCATATTAATAACAGAACCCGCTTGCAAATTTTTTTTCCGGATTTCATCTCTCAGGTATTGGTAAACCTGGTCTTTTAACAGTTGTGTATTGATTATCGATTCTTTTTTCATTGTACTCATATATCTTATATCATACTTGTACTTATTATTCAATAAAAAAGATTTTCCATCCCCCTTCCCTTTATGATGGCCTGGGTATGCCTGGAATTGTTTTTAAAAGGAAAAGAGAAAAACCGTCCTTTGAGAAGGTTTCTTAACCGGCTTCCCGCAGGGTGTCTACCGGATTGGTTCTTGCGGCTTTTAATGTTTGGAAGGAAAGGGTTAAAAATGCAATGACCAGTGAAGCAAAAGCAGCCAACAAGAAGGGCCAGACCGTTAACGGGACTTGATAAACAAATTCATTCAGCCACATTCTTATGGCATAGTAACCGCAGGGCCAACTTGAAAATTAAGAGGAAATAACAAAAATTGTTGCGAGTTAAAAATATTTTTAAAATATACACGAATAAGCGCTTAATGTAAATATATCTAACATTTCAGCCATAGATAAAATTCTTAAAAAATTGTTAAATAAAAATTTAATAAAAATTTTTATTATCAATATGTTAAAAAGAATAGACTTATAGA
>CP070627.1:533820-548266 GCA_020355945.1 Candidatus Aminicenantota bacterium
CTTCGGCCATGAATTCATAGTCGGTATTGCTGGCAGTGCTCTGGCTGCCGATACAATGATTGTTGGTCATGACATGACCTTCGCTTCCCAGTAACCAACCGGTACAGGCACTGGACCCATTCATTAATAACCGGCAAACCGCACGGGACTCGTTATACATATCCGTACCCAGGTAACATTTGGCCCATTCTTTGTCGTCGCTGTTGCAAATGGCTTGAAACCTGGAAAGCTGCTCTTCTTCCTCGTCTGCCATCAACGCCCGGATGTATCCTTCCTCGTAACCGCGCACCCACTTGTCAATGACAAAACCATCTCCACTTCTCTTGTTGTTGCTGCGCAGCCTCACAATCGCCGTATCCCCGGGGATGTGAGTGGCCCAGAAAATACTGATCATTTCCTCGGTATTTGTTTTCCTGTTTTTGATCTTTTTTCCTTTCTCCCTGTACTCATAGTAATACCTGCCATCAGGGCTGGAAATTTCCACTACATCATTTTTTGCCAGATCGAATTCTGAGAAATGAATGGCGATGTACCCGGCATCGGGATAATGGAAAGTTTTTTCAAAGACCACGCCTTTTATACCCGGATAAGGGTGTGGGGTCTCGCAGCGTTCTAATACCTCTTCACCCACCTGGACTTTTGAAAAAAGAGAGGTGGATGCTAACACCAACATGACAATGAAAAAAATTGAAAATAGTCTTTTCATTAGACCTCCTTTATTTGAAGATTTTGTTTACAACTTTGCTTCTAATGTATTAGCTACGCTAAGAAATCTCTACAGGATCGATGACTTTTTCATCAACGCAGGTTCGCCTCATCCTTAGCTTAGATCAATAAAAGTTTGTTGGTCCGAATCGTCTGAAAATAAATAATAGTTGTCCGGGGAGGTTTTGTCAATACACAAAAGGTTGTATTTTTGGTATGAAAATATCAGCGGAATTTGTACAACTAAAGTTGTACACAGCAGAAAAGGTTGTATACGTATGTACGTATGGCTTTTTTCCCCAGCCTATTAAGTAAATTTTCCTATTCCCTTTTTTCACCAATGACTGTTGCTTGAAAGGTTTTTGGCCGCGCGGTAATTGAGGCAAAAGTGACAGTGAATTCAGGCTATTGCAAATCGCTGCATCTTACGCTAAAATTATTTTGATTCCCATAACCCTTGAAATCAAAGAACTGGAACGGGTAGAAATTCATTTGAAAAGAAATGAAGAACTTGCATGGGGCATAGGGCATGGGGCATGGAGAGGGAGTTGGCAGGGATACCAGGTTATTGGCAATCAACTTCGTCCCCTTCCCCCTGGTTCCTTCCTGGACGCTGAACAAGGTTTTTTTTGTTGGCAGCCTGGTCCTGGATTTGTTGGGTATTATCGATTGGTGTTCATTGAAAAAAGTAAATCCAATCAAATAGGAAAGAAAAACATAAATGTCATTATTGAGCCTGGGTTTGGAATTTAAAATGGGCGTGATTTTTAATTCTTTCCCTGGTATGTATTTTACCGCCTACCGATGATTGGCAAAACCAACTAAATTACAGTGGTTCCCTTTTTGTGGTTTATTTTGAATCAATTTAAAATAATTTCAGTTTTTTGCAAAAAAGGCTGTTGGTAGGAGGAGCCAAAATATTCCACGGGTTCCCGGTCTTCGAGATTGTATAAAGGGATACGGTCAAACTGCTCAAACGCTTCATCCTTACGGCCCGCCCTGAACAACCGCTGCCCCTCCAGGTTACAGGTGGTGGCAGCCCAATACCTGCGCAAAATTTCAAGAATGTCTTCTTTGGTTTCCCCAGCCGCTTCCAGGTTCACCAGGTAATGCTCAACCGGGGTTCGATGATTCAACAGGAGAACGTAATTGAAATATGTGGTGAGACTCCGACTCAGCGCCCTGCCCGAAAGATATTCCACCGCCATATTATCATCCGTATGCAGCGGCACACCCCCCACAAACTCTTCTACTTTTTGATTGGCAAAAAGAAAAAAATCCAGGATTTTGTAAGAAGTTTGACAATTAATCTCTCTTAAATCCGCAGCCACTGCGGGAATGGCCAGTTTCCTCTCTATTGCCGCATAATCGATCATGCCATTATCCAGTTTGCCAATCACAATGACATAGGCGTTAATCGTGTTGTTGCAGAACCAGACCGATGTATGGGGAAAGACCCGGTAAAAGCTTTTGACAATCATTTTAAAATTTTCAGGGGTGATACTGTAGAAAGGCAGCCATTGGGACACCAGGCCCCCGGGTCTTAGACGATTTTTTAGGAGGTGGTAATAATCATAGGTATAGAGACTGCCGTTGCCGCTGAAACGGGGATGGATGGAATCCGAAAGGATGACGTCGTAGGTCTGTCTGTCTGCCAACACCTTGTTCCTGCCGTCGGTAAACACCACTTCCACGCGCGGGTCGTTTAGTACGCCGTGGTTGATAGGGTAAAAAAACCTGGCAGCCTTTTTAATCACAATGCGGCTGATTTCTGCGATGGTGATTTTTTCCACCGGGTAGCGGGAGACCGCCCATGCAGTCCCACCACTGCCAAAGCCAATATGAAGCACCCGTTGGGGATTTTTATGAAGCAGTAAAGGCAAATGGCCTTGCAGCTTTTGAATGGAAAATAGTTCGCTGGAGGTTCCCGCCACATTTACGCCGTTCATGCTCAATTGCAGCCATTTCCCCCGCACCCCGGTACGCTCCTCCACGGTTACGGTGGCATAAATATCCTCTTCAAATGCAAGGATCTTTACCCGGTCATGGTCCAAATCCCGGAACACCCCGGCAGTAAGGATCACCTGGTCTTTATAGGTAAAAAGGAAATAGCCACCGTAAAAAAGCAATATAGCTGCGGTCACTGTGACTATTTTTTTTACCGGGGATTGATGGTCTTTAAACAGGAGAAAAACGGCAATTCCCAGGTTCAATGAGGCCACCACCAGGAGACCCCACTGCGCACCCAAAAGCGGCAGCAGCAGGAAACCGGCACCAAATGACCCCAATATAGTGCCCACGGTATTAGAGGCGTAAAGGCGCCCGGTATCTTTTCCCAGGTCCGCCTGGTTTTTCACAAAAAGCCGTACCGCTAAAGGAAAACTCGCCCCCATCAGTAATGTAGGTAGTATCAGCAGTTGAAAGGTACTAAAAATAAGAGTTAATACAAATGAAACATACCCCTGCCCCGGCATAGCCTCTCCCACGTTTCCTAAAGGATCGGAAAGGATGCCGAACTGGTTAATGAGTAATATCAAATCAAAAGCTAAACCCAATTGGATAGAAGCAAATACCCGGACAGGGTTTTTGATGCGTTTGATAAAATAGCTCATGATGGCGACACCCAGGGTAATTCCCAGCAGGTAGACTGCTAACATGATACTGTAAGCATATACACTGCTGCCCAAATGGAGGGTCAATATCCGGTTCCAGATGACTTCGTAGGCCAGGGCGGTGAAACCGCAAATAAAGTAAACGCCCATTACCCAACGTTTACCCGGTGTTTTACCAGGGGCGTTAAATAAGCCTTCCAGTTTGAAACCCACGTGTTCTCCCCGGGTCATCAGGCAAATAACCGCCAGGATGATGAAATTAACGGCAGCGGCAGTGAGAACGGTTTTTTGCAGTCCCAGCCAGGGGACCAGGAAGAACCCTGCTGCAAAGGTGCCCAGGACCGCGCCCAGGGTATTGATGGTATAAAGGAAACCAATACCGGAACCGGCATTTTTCACGTTTGCGGTAAACTGCCGGGCCAACAGCGGCAGCGTCGCTCCCATGCACACCGTCGGCGGTAAAAGAATCAAAAATGCCAACAGGAATTTAATCATTCCCATCACCAGGTTGTCACCACCGCTGAGAGTGTAAAGGGGAACATAGATCACGGACAGCTTATTGAAGATCAACAGGGTAAAGAGCGCGTACACACCAATAAAACCTTCCAGGAAACCGTAAAGTCTTAAGGGTGAAGGGCTCTTGTCTGCAATACGGCCAAACCACCAACTGCCCAGAGCCAACCCCGCCATAAATGCCGTCAACAGGGTGGCAACCGCCCATACCGTATTACCAAATATGGGAAGCAGCATCTTTAACCAACATACCTGGAATACCAGTGATATCAACCCTGAGAGCAGGAAAAGTATCATTGCCACAGGTTTTTTATAGTTATTTTTCATTAGTACCATGTCATCTCCAAAAATAACTGTCTTTTATTTCGGTCCTGTTTATATTCCTACTTAGAAAGCAATTTTAATTCCAATTAATGTAACAGAGAATGTCCCCATTTTAGGACATAAAAGAAAAACACTACAGAAATTCTCATTTTGGCCTTAAAAGAAAGAAATTTTAAAAGGGCTTTTCTTTTTTTGCTATTTTATGGTATAAATATAAGCTGAAAAAAACGTCGCAGGTTCGTGGAGGTAATTATGAAATTTTATCACGCGGCTCCTGAAGCAAATATCGAAAAAATATTTGCCAGCGGTATCCGGGCTAATCAAAAAGGAGAAATTCCCATCATCGTTCTCAAAGACGACTTTTTGCTAAAAAAGTTCATATTTGATGTATACGCCCACGAAGTATTGGGATTGGATGTCTACTGCCTCTTCGAAATCAAAGAAGAAGGAATCCGGGGACCGCTTTTTGAAGCCAATATCAACAGCATTTTCTCCGATTCTTTTAAAATCTCCAAACAACCGCAGATCGAGAGAAAACATCTAATGCCCTTTAAAACAGACGAAAGTTACGAAGGAATGGGACTAATCGATGGGGTGTTCCCCGTGGAAAATAAAGATAAATTCACCGATCAATACAAACGAAAAGTGCTGGAATACCTTAAAGAGGTAGTGGAGTAAGTTAAAAATCCGTGTAAATCTGTGTAATTCGTGGGCTATAAAATGTAGGAGATATAAAATGAAAGCAAGCCTAAAAGCACAAGAGATTGATGTCAAAAGTTTGATTATCGGTTTAAATGTCAACAATGATAATGCCGAAAAGTGGGCATTGGGCATAGTCAAGAATTTTTCTATTCATCCTCATCGCTTATAATCAGGAATAAGCTTGTTTTTTTAAAATTGGTGATGATATCCCCTGGAATTTGATTGCCGCTACAATACAATACACTGGCATATTTAGGAAGACCCTTTAATGTGGCTAATTCATTATCGGAACAATCAAAACTTCCCCTCACGGAATGGGGAGCTCCTGTTAACGAAATCAACTTATTATTGGAGCAGTCAAAACTGCCATTAATTGATTGAGGAGCCCCTTCTAATGAAGTCAACATATTATCACTGCAAATAAAGGCTTTGCCCACATATTGAGGTGCGCCGCTTAATGAAGTCAAATGATTTTTATGACAAAAAAAGGAAACCCCCACTGATTGAGGAGCCCCTTCTAATGAATCCAGGTTATTATTGGAGCAATTAAAATCACCACTGACTTTCCCGAATCGAACCGGGATTTTTTTTAATTTCTTAAAACTGATATCTACGGTGCCTTTAACATCAACGGTACCATTGTCGAGAATGGAATAGTTTTCCACCTCCAATTCATTTAACTTTGCTTCAATATCTTCTTTATTCATTGCACTAAACTCCTTTGCCTTTCAGAGAACACCTATTTATACCTTAAAAGAAGAATTTTTTCAAGTGTTATAGAAAAGGGTTGATTATTTTTTTAAATTGTAGTAAATTACCAATGAAAAATTTATGAGGAGATATTGACAATGAGAAATTTTGTTTTTTTATTCTTTTTAATCATCACACTCTCCCTGTTTCCAGTCGCCCGGCACCAGGAGTTCCAGGAGGAGGAAGAAGAGACCCAGGACCAAATCGAAGAAGTGATCGATTATCATTATAACGGCAACATAAAAATCAAAGGTCAAATGAAAAACGACCAAAAACACGGTATATGGAAGGAATGGCACCTGGACGGCGAAAAAAAAAGTGAAAAAGAATACCTGGAGGGCAAGAAACAAGGACAATGGAAAGAATGGCATGAAAACGGTAAGATGAAAAGCAAGATAGACTACCAGGACGATGAATATCACGGCAGTTGGGTGGAATGGTATTATACCGGTGGAAAAAAAAGCAGCAAGTACTACAATAATGGCGTCCCTCAAGGAAGGTGGACGGAATGGGATGAAAATGGAAACACCACCCACGTGATTAATTTCTTTGAAGATGGAGATAAAAAATTTGAGATCCACCTTGAATATACCCGGGAAGGAACCATTAAAACCTACCAGGAATGGTTCGAAAGTGGAAATAAACGGCTGGAACAGCAAATGAAAAACGATATAAAGCACGGTTACTATAAAGAGTGGTTTGAAGACGGTGTGCTTTCCATCGAAACCCAATATAACGAGGGAAAAGAACACGGCTTACACCGGGATTACTATCCTAACGGTCAAATTCGCATGGAAATTGAAAAGCAAGACGGGAAAAAACATGGTCGCGCCACCTTCTGGAACGAGCAGGGACTGAAACAATGGATCAAAGTATACCTGGATGACCAATATGTGAGATCCGAAAACATTTACGAACAAAATTGCCCGTAAGTGCGTTAACCCGGGATCAATCCTGCTATTTTCCCACCCATTTTTCTATCATTTTAAGCACCACGTCCCGGCGAATGGGTTTTAAGATGTAATCGTTCATACCGGCTTCCAGGCACCTTTCATCATCCCCTTTCATACTTGCCGCTGTCATGGCAACGATGGGGACGCCAGCAAAGCCTTTATCTCGAATTTGTCGCGCCGCCTCTCTACCATCCATCTCAGGCATCTGGATATCCATGAAGATCAGGTCAAATTTGTCAGGTGCGGTTAAATATTTTTCCAGCGCTTGCTTGCCGTTTTCCGCTATATCCAATTGATAACCGGCTTTGGTTAGCATGAACCTGACTAATTTCTGGTTCACAGGATTATCTTCTACCAATAAAATATGTACCGGGGGTTTGACATCCTCAAGATCAGGAGTTGGTGTTACCATTTGCTCCCTCTTTTCTTTATCTTCCTCGGTCATGCTCCTGTCCGGGCCCAGGAATCGGTCCACCATCAGTAACAGTTTTTGTGAGCGCACCGGCTTTGGTAAAAAACCGTTAAAACCATATTTCCGGTATTCTTTCAATTGCCAGGTACCGGGGGAAGAAAACGCCAACAAAGGGAGGTCTGAAATGGGGGGATCAAGATTACGAACCTGTTGAGCCGTTTCATACCCACTCATACCGGGCATGACCAGGTCCAGGATACAAAGATCAAAGGGGGTCTCTTCTTCCAGGTTTTCCCGGAGGGTATCAATCACTTCCTCCCCTGCTGTCAGCTTGACAACGGACATCCCATGTGTTTTTAAAATATGTTCGAGAATATCCAGGCTTTTGATGTTATCGTCCACCACCAGTATTCGCTTCCCTGCCAGGTTCGTGGTGATAATTTTTTTCCCGAAGGTTTTTTTTGATTTTTCCGTCCAGGCATAAAAATGAAAGGTGCTTCCCTTTCCCGGTGTACTCTCCACCTGGATATCGCCATTCATCAGGGTGGCAATTTGTTTGCATATAGCCAACCCCAGACCGGTTCCTCCGAATTTCCTGGTGTCGGAACCGTCTAGCTGGTGGAAAAAGTCAAATATGGATTCCAGTTTGTTGGCAAGAATGCCAATGCCTGTATCCCGGACTTTACAATGAAGTTTCAACCGGTCCGGTTCTTCCGCTGCCACATCGATGGAAAGTTCGATTTCTCCTTTTTCAGTAAATTTGGCGGCATTTCCCATTAAGTTGAGCAGGACCTGTCGAAACCGTCTGGCATCCTGTTTCACATAGGCAGGTACCCGGTGGTCTACCCGGCAGAGTACTTCCACCGCGCGGGCCTCAACCCGGGGCAGTATTATCTCACATACCTCAAAGGCAAGAATTTCCGGTTCAAAATCCACGGGATTAAAGGATAATTTTCCCGCCTCGATGATGGAAAAATCAAGGATATCATCAATAATGGCAATGAGCGACTCAGCACTGCGCTTGATGGTATCGGCACAGTCCAATTGCTCCGGGTTGAGACCGGTATCCATGAGCATTTCGGAGAAGCCGATCACACCGCTCAGGGGGGTGCGGATTTCGTGGCTCATACGTGCCAGGAACTCGCTTTTAGCCTGGTTAGCAGCCTCGGCAATTTCCCGTTCCTTTCGAAGTTCAACCGTACGTTGGGCCACCAGTTTTTCCAGTTCCTCCTTCCGTTTTCTTAACTGTCTCACCCTGAATCGGTAAGCACCGAATACCAGCAAAATAACACCCAAACCGCTGCCCAGGTAAAACCACCAGGCCTGGTAAAAATAAGGCTTTATATAAATAGGAAGGGAGGCACCGGTTTCATTCCAGACACCGTCATTGTTACAGGCAATCACCCGGAAGGTATAGTCTCCCGGGGCAATTTGACTGTAATGGGCCGTTCTCAATTTATCCACCTTGATCCAATCCTTATTAAAACCTTCCAGTTTATATTTGAATCGCACCCTATCTGGCACCAGGAGACTCAAACCCGTATATTTGATTTGCAGCCGTTCGTAACCTGGAGATATAACCAGTTGACCTTGATTGGTGGCAGTTTTATCAAGGGTTTGGTTGTCTGCGATAATTTCTTCGATCACTACCGGCGGCGGCAGGTGGTTAACATCGATATTCCCGGGATCGATCATGGTCACCCCTTTGATGGTAGGGAACCAGAGTTTTCCATCACGGCTTTTCCAACCGGGTGGTTGAGAGCCTCCCCTACAATCCTTGCTTGGCATACCATCATTTGCATCATACGATATACAGCGAACCTGGGGATGTTTGCCCTGGCAAAAATCGTTAAGTTCCTTTTTGCTCACCTGGAAAATTCCTTTATTGCAACTCATCCAGAAATCTCCCCGGTCATCTTCAAGGATCACATATACAACATCATCAAAAAGACCTTCTTTATAAGTAATGTGTATAAACCTTCCATCGGCTGGGTTCATCCGATTCAGCCCTCCGCCGTAGGTTCCGATCCACAAGATACCCGTTTCATCTTCATAAATGTAATTTACAATGTCATTGGATAATCCCTGGTTGGTGGTATACCTGGTAATTTTTTCATCTTTTGCATCCGGGTGGTGCAATCGTATCAGTCCCCCACCGTCAGTTCCTATCCACAAGGTTCCTTTCCGATCTTCATAGATGATTTGTATATATTCACCGGATAAGCCTGGTTTTATGGTAAAGGTGGGGAATCCTTCACTTTTAGATTTGGAATTCGGTTGATTGAATCGATTCAGACCTCCTCCGTAAGTTCCGATCCAGAGGCGGCCTTGTCGATCTTCATAGATGGCGCTTACCTCGTTATAGGATAACCCATCATCAGTGGTATAGGTGGTAAATGTGCCGCGTTTCGGGTCCAGGCAGTTCACCCCACCACCGCCAGTCCCGATCCACAAGTTTCCCTTTTGATCTTCACAGATGGCCCATACCATGTCATTGGACAAACCATCCTTGCTGGTATAGGTAGTGATTTCTCCATTTTTTGCATCCAGGCGGCTCAGCCCACCACCCTTGGTCCCTATCCACACATTTCCCTTTCGGTCTTCACGGACTACCCATACGATGTCATTTGCTAAGCCATCTTTGCTGGAATAGGTGATGAATTTGCTATTTTTTAAGCGGTTCAACCCACCGCTTTCGGTGCCAATCCACAGGCTGCCTTCTCGATCTTCATAGATCGCCCATATCATATTGACGGATAAACCCTTTTGAGTGGTATATGCAGAGAATGAACCATCGATGGGATTCAGACGGTTCAAACCACCATTTTCTGTTCCAATCCACAGGTTCCCATCTCGATCTTCATGAAGGACACTTATAATATCGTCGGATAAACCCTGTTTACGGGTATAGGTGGTGATTTTGCCGTTCTTTGCATTTAACAGTTTCAAACCGGTGTCTGTTCCGAGCCAAAAATTTCCCTGTCTATCCTCACAGATGGCCACTACCACCTCTTCAGAAAAACCTTCTTTGATGGTAAAATCGGTAATGGTATATGGGGTGAATTTTCCATTTTTGAAAAGGGTAAGTCCACCACCGTCAGTTCCTATCCACACGGTCCCATATCGATCTTCATGGATGTGTGCTATCAAATTACGGGACAAGCCATCTTTAGTAGTATAGGTGGTGAGTGTACCATCTTTCGGATTCAGATAGCTCAGCCCTTTATCGGTGCCAATCCACAGGTATCCCTTATGATCTTTATAAATCACTAATATTGCATCACTGGCCAGCCCCTGATCTTTAGAGAAGGTGATAGATTTTTCATTCTTTGGATTGAAACGGATTAACCCCCCCCCATTGGTGCCGATCCAGATATTTTCTTCCTCATCTTCACAAATCGCATAGATGGAATTGGTTGATAGTTGTTCCACGTTCCGTTTATCGAAAACTTTGAAATCCACACCGTCAAAGCGCACCAGGCCCTCCTCTGTGGCCAACCATATATATCCTATTTGAGACTGGATAATGTGATATACGGAATTTTCCGGCAGACCCTGTTGGATTTCCCACACATCGTGAATATACTCGGTTATCTTTTTTTTTGGGTCCAGGGCATAAAGAAATACGGTCTGGCCTATCAAGAATACGGCAATTAAAATGCCGGAAATAAGTGGCTTTTTCAAAGCCCACCTCCGTTTCCGTTGGAGATAATATTTTAAAGCAAAAAGTTATTTATTTCAAGAGCCTTCAGGGCATTTTAATTGATACTTTAATATTGAATACCACCCCCCTCAATTACCTTTCTTTTCTGCTTCAACCGCTGCGTGATAGACTGTCTGTTCTTGCCTGTCACCTTTTTCATTTTCACAGACTCTAATCTTGTTTCTGCCTGGTAAAAGTAATAGGAATTTTCTTACTGCCTTTACGTAATTCATGCCCAAAACCCTCTAAGCGATTTTCTTGAACCGACAACTCGAATATAATCGCATCATCATCCACTTTGCCAGTAATAGGGACAATGAATTTCAGTTTGTTGTCGTAATGTTCAATGCTAGCCAAATCAAAGGCCATTCCCTTGTCCACGTCATTGCCCGTTAAACTAAGAATCTTTAACTTCCCTTCAATACTGCCTTGTTGTTCCTGGAGGCTGAGTTCCACCAATGTGGATTTGCCCTTCTCTGTAATGGTTCCTCTCCATTTACCACTGACGTTGTACTGGGGATGCTTCGTACAACTAACCAGCAAAACCAAATGAACAATACTGATAACGCTGATGAAAAGTATTCGAGTAAGAATCTTCATTATGCCCTCCTATGTAAAACTATAGGCAAATACTTTTTTAAGATATAGATATATATACTAATGGATAGATTTAAGAAAGTCAACTGTAAAAAAAAAGAGGACAGGACAGCCTGTTAATTTACTTCCCGTTTAAATTCCAGTTGTAATCCAGGTACTTGAACTTCACGAGTTTTGCCTTTTTTATCTTGTCTGCTGTTGGTTTGTCCAGGTACGGCTGCATAAAGGCAATCCTCTCTTCTTTATTCTTCCCGAAATCGTCTCCAAACCAGCTAAAAATCTTACTGGTATAGATGATAACTGCGCCGCCATCTTTTTTGATATAAAAATGTTTTGAGGAAGCAAAAAACCTCCGGGCCACCAGGGCCAGTTGCTCCTCAATTTTATCCGCTGTGAAGGCAAAATCCTGCAGATCAGGACACCCGATGCTGGCACAAACAACGGCAAAATGAATCCGTGGTTCCTTTAATTCTTTACGCAAGATTTTATGTTCAATATGATCCAGGCTGAGGGTTTGACCCGCGACTTTCCAAACACGCCGCCCCCAGGGATTACTGATTTTCTTGATGCTTTTAATGGGGTAATGATTCAAGATCAGCTTCACGGTAAAGGCATTGTAGGCATTGATCCAGAAGGCCAATTCCTGTTCCGGTGAATAAGCTGAAATGTCTTCTTTTTCAAGCTTTGCCAGGTAATTGTCCAATACCTTTGCATCTCTGGCAAATCCCCGGTAATCCACCATACCGTTTTTAACATATTTTTGCAGCAGGTGATCCCAGGTGGTATGCAAACCGGGTGTCTCCCCTGCTGTCAATACAGGACACCATACAACCAGTATTATAATTAAAAATGTTATCTTTTTCATGTTATCTCCTTTTCAAAAATTGCTCCCACTCAGAGGAGTCTGTAGTACCATACCTGAATAAAGCATACCCATCTATGCTGATTTTTTTTTTATTATCCTTTAAATACTTCTTTAATAGACCGATGGTGGTTTCAATGTTTTCAACACCGGGATCATGCATCCACCGGTATTTTTTATTGGCATGCCATGGGTAAGAGGCGGCCCCGATGATTATCTCCTTGTTGGTTTTATTTTCCGTAAGCCCGTTAAAAAAAGCAATGTGAGAAACCATATGGTGTAAAAACTCCGCCTTATCAGTAAGGCCGGTATCGTACATCATCAGGACAAATTGGTCCACGGCATCTGCCAGTATTGCCAAATCCGCTTTCTTTGCCGGACTTTTCTCATAAAAGTCCTTGACCATAGCCGGAAAAAGGGCAATGGACACCCTCTTTCCATCCTTAATCAATTCCTTCTTCAAATCCTGTAAAAAATAGACATATTGGGGTAAATATTTGAAACCGAGACTGCCGAAAGGGGGTTCAACATCCAGGTGGAGACCCGGGAGATTATGGGTGTTAACAAATTCTATCAACCTGTTTGAAAAATGCTTACTCTCAAAAACCCAGGGTGACTGAACCACCCGGCCAATCCAGGGGTAAATCCCGGTCCCGGGGCACTTCATTTGAACCTGCCGGATAAAACGCAGGTGTCTTTCCAGGGGTATCTGCTTAAATAAAGGAACATAAAGGTAAACATAGGAGATGTGAGAATGTTTTATCCTTTTAATGATCTCTTCATGATTGGAATCTTTATTTAACTTCAACCAGAAGGCGCGTTTAATATTAGGAGAATCCATTGTATGATTTGTTTTGGGAGTTTGAGCAAAAAGATTGTAGAAGGCAACCAGGAGAAAAACCACCAAAAGCAATAATGCCTGTTTGTTTCGCCAATCGATTTGTATCATATCGATATTTTAAAGAAAATCCTGCCGAATATCAATACCAAGATACAAATTGGCATTCTTGCCAGGCACCTTTTTTGTTTTCCTGTGAAAATCCGTGATCATCCGTGTAAATCGCTAGTATGTAGCAAAAAAAATTCAAGAGGCTTTAGGATAAATGCTGACCTGGTATGTTGGGGGGGTGACACCCAGCAGATGCCGGACAAAATAATCCCACAGTTTGCGAATAAAGTAAGGATGGTCCCACAAACGGTGTTTTCGATTGGGGATAATGATGAGATCAAAATCTTTATTGGCTTTGATCAGTTCACCGGCCAGCCGGAGGGTAGAAGCCGGATTGACATTGTTGTCCATATCTCCGTGAACCAGGAGCAACTTTCCCTGGAGATTTTTCGCCAAAATTAGATTCGACTGATCTTCGTAGTATTTGCCCACAGGATAGCCCTGGAAATGTTCGGGCCACCAGGCTTTAGCCATTTGATGATCGTGATTCCCGGCAGAGGCCACGCCGACTTTATAAAATCCGGGATGAGTCAAGAGCGCATGGGCGGCATCATACCCACCGGCAGAATGACCGAAAATTCCCACCCGGGACAGGTCCATATAAGGATATTTTTGGGCCAATTGCTTTAATGCACCAATATGATCCGGGGCGCCGATATCCCCTAGATTTTTATAGGAAAAATCGTGAAAGGCTTTGGAACGATGGGCCGTGCCCAGGCCATCAATAGTTACCACAATAAATCCCAGTTCAGCGACGGCTTGCTCCATGTTCAAGCAGCCCCGTCGAAACGTCTTCGGGGTTTTTACCGTATGGGGACCGGAATAGGTGGAATCAATGACCGGGTACTTTTTATTGGGGTTAAAATTAGTGGGACGGAAAATCGCACCGTAAAGGTCGGTTTTACTGTCCCTGGCCTTAACCGTGAAGGCTTCGGGATATTTCCAGCCAGCGGCCAATAGGTCCCGGATGTCTGCTTTTTCCAGTTTAAGGACAACTTTCCCATCTTCGAGATGACGCAGGACAGTAATCGGGGGAAAATCAACCCGGGAATAGGTATCCACCACGTATTTTTTATCGGGAGAGAGACGAATTCGATGTTCTGCATTTTCAGGGGTAAGCAGGGTCAGGCCTGTGCCATCCGGGTTTACCCGGTACAAGTGCTGCAGGTAAGGGTCTTCAACCGGCTCACGGCCGCTGGCTGTAAAATAAACCTGCCGCTTCTTCTCGTCCACATGGACAACCCGCCGAACCACAAATTCTCCTTGGGTGATTTGTTTTTTTAATTGGCCGGTGTTCCAGTCGTAGAGGTAGAGATGACTCCAACCGTCCCGTTCCGATCCCCAGACCAATTCCTTGCCTTGCC
>CP070627.1:548366-562668 GCA_020355945.1 Candidatus Aminicenantota bacterium
GCCATCCCCTCTACCATGATAAATAGGCTGCTGTGAAAAAACCCAAACGCCCCGGCGGCAATCCCCAGGGCAATCTGAAACGGGACCCCGATCACCGTATGGCCTACCCTGAAGGGAACATCCATGATGTAAGAAAAAAAAGGTGCCAAGCCAAAACGCCAAGAACGCCATGAAAAAAATAAAAGAATATAAATAAACATTGAACCACCCTAAACCGGACAACCCGGAACCAGGTGGTTTATTTTTGAATTAATTCAAATCCCAGGATTTTATCCCCGATTTCAATTTTGTGCACCACCTCCATTCCTGCTGCCACTTTAGCAAAGATGGTGTACCTGCCGTCTAAATGAGGCGTGGGCGAATGAGTAATGAACCACTGGCTGCCTTCGGTGTCTTTACCGGCAGAGGCCATGCCCACTGAACCTTCATCATAGTAAAGAGGTCCCAGTTCCGAACCAATAGTAAAGGCAGGCCCTCCTACCCCATCCCCGCGGGGACAACCATCCTGAATGACAAAATTAGGTACCACCCGGTGAACAACACCCTGCTTATAAAAATTTTCCTTAATCAATTTAACGAAATTAGATACCGAACCTGGCGCATCATTAACCAGGAGCTGAATCGTTATGTCTCCTTTGCCGGTTTTTAGCCGGACACGCTGATCCGGAGGTATGGACGCAGCCAATTCCCAATCAATGGGGTGGTTTTTCAAGGGTGAAGGGGAGGCGGAGACCCGGGTGCCGTTGAAAAAATTAATGGTCTTTCGCAGTTCCAACCAACCTTCAAGGTCTTCCGGTAATTGACAGCCCTTCAATGCCGTGGATAAAAAACCGGTATCGGTATAAATTTGCTTAAAATTCATTACCGGATCCCGTAAAATCCCGGCAGCAAATAAAATTAAAGCCGGATCACCGGACTCTACGGCCCGTTTGAAAATATCGGCAAATATGTTGAGCATCTTTTCATCTTCTTTAACCCTGCGGCTCATTTCCACCAACGCATCCATCCCATAAGTACTTATCACCGGAATCTTACCCACATTGGCAAAGGTTTGGGATTCCACGAATGGATAATTGGTTATATCCCCGGCCAGGGCTTTTAGAAGGGAAGCCTTTTCATAATTGTTCACCGATTTTTTATAGGCGGTTATGATCCAATCGGAAATTTTCTTTTTATCTCTTTTAGTGGTGACAAACTTTAATGCAGCAGCCAGCATGTTAGTCCGGGGACGCCAGTCGTTCATTTTTTTTGCCCTTTCAAAATACAGGACCGCATCCGCTTCCCTTCCATTGCCCGAGAAATATTCCGAAGCAGTGACGGCAATATTCACATCCTTATGAGAAACCATTTCAAGAAAGAGAGCTTTTATGTCGGTATAATTAAACCTGCCCAGTACCCGGAGAGCATTGACTATGATGCGGTAATCCAATCCAGGACCTGAAGTTAAAATCGATTTTAAATACTGCAAAACCTCCGGTCGCGGGGCTTTACCCAAAGCTAATACCAGGGCCATCCGCGTATGGAGGTTTTGTTCGATTTCACAGGCCCGGATTAATTGCCGGTGGTAAGTGCTGAGGTCAATTCCCCCGGTTCGGGCCAGGTAATGGGCCGCAATAAAACGGACCTTCTCGGGCATCTCCGGTTTGATTAACTCAAACGCTAAAGCAGTGCCCTGGCCGGAAATAACCTGGTGTAAAGCAAAACGGTAAATACCCCAGGCCTGGCCGGTTAATAGTAACGGTTGGTTTTTGTCTATTTCCAGTCCGGTAATAAAGGACAAACCGTTCCGGGTACCACATTTACCAATGGCTTCCAGGATATCCTTTTTAACTTTTGGAGATGATTCACTGGTATAAGCGTTAATAAGTAGGGGTTCGGCTTTTTTGTTTTTTAGCTGTCCCAATGCATATGCGGCAGCGGAGCGGACCGTTTCGCGTCCATCGCTCAGCAGGGCAGCCAAAGGCTCAATCGCCTCCGGCGCCTGCAGGGAAGCAAATCCAATGGCTGCAGCTTTTCGGTATTGGGCATGCTTATCCTGTAAATAAACCCTCAAGCCGCTGGCATCTCGCTGGTTCTGCAGCGTGTAAATCCGCTGGAGCGTCTTGTCTTGAAACATATTTCCCTGCACACTTGCGGCTTTTTCTTCGGCTTCACCTTCGCTGGAACCGTTACCACAAGAAATCATTACCAAACTTAATACCAATAGTCCTAATACTTTCAATTTTAAAAAATAATTCATATTGCCACTCCTTTCAATGTTCATATTGTTATAAACAAAGGATAGTCTTATTTTATAAAAATGAAAAGGTATTGTAAAGGAAAAATAATGGTTTTAGTTCTTAAAAGTTCTTGTCCGGAATTTGTAATTTGAGCTTTCGGGGTGAGAGGATTCGAACCTCCGACCTCTCGGTCCCGAACCGAGCGCGCTACCAGCCTGCGCCACACCCCGATTCAAATGTTTTTTTTGAATTCTCAGGTGTTTATTTTACCACACTTTATCAAACCAAACAAGCTGAAAACGTAACCAAAATCCACCGTCATTGAACGGACCCCAGGGGCGAACCTCTGCAGTCTCTCATGATACGAACCTCGCCCGGAGACTCATGAAAAGAATTAATCCTGAAGGCTTCCAACCCGGCTAAAAATTTTTTTTGTTTCAACTTTTTCACTTTTCTGTTGTATTTATTATATGAGGATGGTAACGTATGAACATGAACACGTGGGTTGAACGATTCTACATATTTGCCCGGTCAGCATCTGATGAAACCCAGCGAACAAGACTATTCCAATTCATCTGGCAGGGCTACAGCAAAAAAATCTATTTCTATATTTCTAAAATCATCCCTTTAGATCATCTCTATGTCGATGACCTTTTCCAGGAAATCATGATAAAAATTTACCACCACCTGCACACCTTTAACCCCCTCTACTCTCTAAAATCCTGGATATATAAAATTACCAAAAATCACTGTCTCAATTTTATCAAAAGCAAAGAAGAGAAAATACATTCCTCTAAAGAACCGGAATATGACCTGACTAATGTGCCGGAACCCCAAAACCCGGAAAATCATTTTTTCAATGATGAGTTGATGGAAGAAATCCATCGATTTACAAAGACATTGGAACCCATGGATAAAGAGATATTCTATTTGCGATTCTATGAAAACCTGAGATACAAAACCATCAGTGAAATGATGGATATGAAAATAAATACAGTCAAATCCAGGGTTCATTTAATAAAGTTAAATTTAAAAAATAAGTTGGGAGGTGGAGGATGAAAAGATTAAAGAGAAAAATCAGGGCATATTTTGATCACCAGGTAGAAAGACAAAAGCTGCCCATGGATATTAACGCGGTTTACCCTTCTGTTCCTATTTCTTCTGATACTTTTCGTATCGTTCACGACAAAAGAAAAACGTTTGTACAAAGTTTTGTGTTTAACACGGCTGTTGTTCTTTGCCTGGTTGTTCTTTTAATTGTGAATGCCAATATATCCGAATCATTGCAAAAGCAGGCTCCCTTCAATTATGAATTACGGGAAGTTGAAAAACGAGTCACAGATGCCCTGGAGCGATTTCATGCATCCATAAAGCAAGCCCATTTCAATTCCAGTAAAAATAGAAAATAAAGGAGGTAAATAATGAAAAAAACATCTGTCATTTATTATTTAATCTCGTTGGTTTTGTTCTTTTACCTGGTGAGGTTGTCCATTGGTTCAGCCATTTTTGATGTGTTGGCTCCTCGTGTTCTCACATTATTTTACATCTTATTTCCAGTGATATTTTTGTTATTGACTCACTTCAGTCCGGCGGAGATCATCAGGGCTTTTAAACTGGCGGGAAGGAATAGTGGAGGGACAAAGGGCGAATTAGAGAATGCAGCGCTTTTTTTTCATACTGCGCAGCGATTCTTTGTCACTGTGGCCATCATTGGGGTCATTATTTTGATCATCTGGTACCTGGCTGGTGGATTTGATGCGGGTCAAGGCCCTCCCAGGATTGCAAATGCGGTTTTAATCATAATCGGTGCGATATGGTATCCATTATTTTTTATCCTGGTTATCTGTTTGCCTTTCAGGAGTGCTATCCGGAAGAAGTTGAATGAATTGGAATCCCTCGGCCAGGATGGATTGGGAAGCCCGCAGGCTAAATAAAAAGTTTTGCGGGGGGATAAGTAAAACTTCTTGCCTGTCCCCCCCAATCTCCAATCCTCCTATCCCATTAAAAAAAAGTTTAAAAAGTTTGTTGAAAAAAATGTAAAAATATATTATGATATAACATCCTGGATTGCCCGGTTAAGTCCAGGCAGCCCAAAAATTGAAAAAAATAAGGAGTAGAAGATGAGCGGCAGCCAAACAATTAACGAGATGCTGGGCACAACGTTCGGAAATGAAAGAAGTGCAAGACTAAGGAATAAAATCAGTTGTGCCTATAAAAATGGAACACGAGGAGAAAAACTCAGCGTATATCTTAAGGGTGTCATAAAAGAAGAAGGTATGAGCGGGGAGTACACCACCCCACTTCATATTATTATTGTCTATCCACACAACGAATAAAATATCTATCCGTTATTTACGTGGGATTTAATATGATGTGATGAATCAGTGCATCTTTGTTTACCCTCCTGCCACATCGTTTTCGGCAGAGGTGGGAGGACACTTTAATTTGTGCCTGGGAGCTGCTTACTGCATTTCTTTCCTGGTTCAAAATGGATGGAAAGCAGGACCAATATTAACAAATAAACCTGTCAATGTCAGCGAATGCATGAAGCAAATCCTGGCGAATAAACCGAAAGTCGTTGGATTTACAGTTTATGATTCCAATTATTGTTCGTGCCAATTAATTGCCAGGTCCCTGAAGAAAGCGGCCCCCGATATTATCATTCTCTTTGGGGGTCCAACAGCCTCGGTTCAAGCGAAACCCATTTTAGAAATGAATGATTTTGTAGATATATGTGTCCGCAATGAAGGAGAAGAGACTTGCCTCGAATTGATGTTTTTACTGGATGATATGAATTTCGATTTGAAAAAAACGTCTGCATCCGCATGCCTGGAAAAAATTAAAGGGATAACCTACCGGGTGGAGAATACCATTCGCGAAAATCCGGGAAGAGATATTCTATTGGTCAACCGAAATGTCCGCGACTTTCTTGATAAATACCCTTCACCCTATCTCAACGGTCTTTTGGATTCCCCTGAACTGGGAATAATAACAGCCAGAGGATGTAACCAGCACTGCATCTATTGCAACTGTGCTGTCATATCGAATCGTATCATTGCCACCCATTCAATAGATCGAGTAATCGAAGAATTGGATTATATTTCAAAAAAATTCGGCAGTCTTGATCCAGGCCTGGTAAACATATTTGACGATGCGTTTACCTTAATACCCAGCCGCGCCCTGGAAATTTGCAATCGAATAATTGAAAACAAAATTAAGCTCCCCTTATCTTGCGGGACCAGGTGCGACAAAGTGAATGAAGAATTGTTGGAAAAAATGAAAGAAGCCGGTTTTAAATCCATTGCATTTTCCCTGGAAAGTGCAGTGCCGCGGCTGCTGCGAATAATCGGAAAAGTTCATCCCCCTACCACCAAACAGGACCCCAATTTTGAAAAAGAAAAAGAATTTATCGAGAAATTAAGAAAATACACGGCATACGCCAAAAAAATAGGAATAGAAGCTGTAAGTGCCAGTATAATGATCGGTTTACCCACAGAAACCCGGGAGGAAGGCAGACAAACCCTGGAAATGATTCGCTCACTGGGTGACAGCCTGGATAATTACGTCCATAATATATTCCAAATATTCCCCGGGACACCTGTTTTTTTCAATCATGAAGCAAGGGGCATGAAACTAGTACAGTATGATAACCGGATTCATTACCAGACAATACACAACTATGATACCAACAGCATCAAACCGGCCCCCGGGTCAAACCTGGAAGAAGCTGCCGCCAGCCAGGGCAGGTTGAGCATCAAGTCCCTGGCACTATTCACTTCTAATAAAAGTGCCGCTGGTTTTTTTACTAAACTTATCCTATGGGCAGATATTATTTCAAAGGAACTTATTTTTTGGCTGCAAAAGTATATGGCTGTTGATGGAAAGATAATACAGGTTTGCTCGAACCTGGACAGTGCCCGACAGTATCTCGAGTATAACCGGCATAACCTACACAAATATATCTCTCCCACCATGTTTCATCCTGTTTTTTATCAAACCGCCGCGAAAAATGCTACCAATGGTACGATTACTCTTACCCCTTTTAAAAGGCAAATCCATGGACAACAAATCGGTTTCAAGATAAAGTTGGTGAATACCAAAACCGGTCTCTTATGCACCCGTCCTGGAATCGATCCGTCACAAACCATAGGCATTGATAGAGAAAAGGAAGATGTTCTCCAATTACATAACATCCTGGCTCACCTTGCCGATAAAGACAACGCGGCCGAATACTTATTTGATACTCATTTCACCCCTTATATTAGCACTTTATGCAGATGGGAGAATAAAATACCCAACTGCCAATCACTGGAGACAGTTATTGTGGATTCCCATAACAATGTCAAAACCTGTTGGAATGGAACCCCGATTGGGAAAGTGGGCATGACTTTTAATGAACTATTGGAAAATCTGCGAGATATTCATCGAACCATTGAAAATAAAAGAGATTGCCTGAACTGCAAGAAGCAGGCTGAATGTGCCAGATGTATCTTTTCTGCCCCCTTGACTGCCAATGAATACTGTGATTTAAAAAAGAACCATGACACCGTGGACTCAGCAGAATTACTACGCACCTTCGACTCTTTCAAAGAATTAAAACAGACGACTCAATAATCTGCGGTCAAAGCCGTTTCTACCTGAATTTCCTATCAAATTTTCTTGAACTGCCGGAACTTGCTGCCAGTGGATTTTATCCTGGGCTGGAATTTTGCATTTGCTTTATCACCGTGCTTTGTGTTAAAATCACAGGAGTTCGTCATGAGGTCGCGGCCTCTTCTGGAGACGATGAAATTAAATAAAAGTTTTTGCGGATGTTTCACGGTCCAGGGGGCAGTTTTTTCAAAAAGCGCCCCCTGGTCGCCGAAGGCAAAAGTAATTTCATGGCAGAAAAGACGTGTTAAGCCGTGGTTAAAAGAGGAAAAAATGAAGATTAAAACCATTGAAGCCTGGGAAGTGAAAATGCGGTTAGAGGAACCCTATACCATTGCCTATGAAACCATATCAACAGCGGACAATGTATTTCTTCGCCTTGAGACAGATAAAGGCATCAGCGGATACGGCTGTGCGGCACCGGACCTGCAAATCACCGGCGAAACCGCAGAGAGTGTACTTCATGCTTGCCAGGATATTATCGAACCGTCAATAAAAGGTTCGGACCCGCTGCGCATTGCGTTTCTCCTGGAAAAGTTAAGAAAACCCCTTCAATCTCAATCCTCAGCCATGGCCATGGTGGACATGGCCCTTCATGACATCCTGGGTAAAGCAGCCGGTTTACCGGTCTATAAACTCCTGGGGGGATTTCGCACCAGTATGAAGACCAGTATTACCATCGGTATCATGCCGGTAAACGAAACCGTGCAAAAAGCCGGAAAATTTGTACAACAGGGGTTTAAATCCTTGAAAATCAAAGGCGGCAGAGATGTGGACTCCGATATCGAACGAATCCTTAAAGTACGTGAAGCAGTGGGGGAAAAAATTGAAATTCGCTTCGATGCCAACCAGGGGTACACCGTGGACAATTCACTGCATTTTTTCAAAGCTACACGAAAAGCCAGGGTGGAACTGATTGAGCAGCCCACTCCCCGGGGAGAACCCGACTTATTGAGCCGGGTGACCAAAGGCGTTTCTATCCCGGTGATGGCGGATGAAAGCCTGATGGACTTGAGGGATGCCTTTCGCCTGGCAAGACGGGAGTTAGTAGACATGGTGAATATTAAACTCATGAAATGCGGTGGTATCTCCGAAGCGTTACATATCAATGGGGTAGCCCGGGCTGCAAACCTGGAAGTCATGGTGGGATGCATGGATGAAGCAGCGTTGAGTATTGCAGCCGGTCTCCATTTTGCCCTGGCCCGACCCAATGTACTTTATGCGGACCTGGACGGTCACCTGGATTTAATTGACGATCCTTCCGATGGCACGGTTCTTCTTAAAAACGGTATCCTCTACCCATCTTCAGCCCCTGGCCTGGGATTTGAAATTTAATATACTTACATCCAGGAGCTACCAGGGGGGCTCTTTTCGAGAAAACCGCCCCGTGACGCATCTGGCCCCGTGAAACATCCGCAAAAGCTTTTTACTAATGGGACTTTCATCGTGGTTATCATGTTCATCAGCGATCTTCTTTTTTTTGGATAAATTTAGAATTAAAGCTTGACAATCCTTCCCGGAATATATATAATACAGCAGCTTAAAATCCATAATCTTTATGAAAATGATTTTAAAGCTAAAAAACTTTTGAATTGGAGGTTTAAGATGGCAAAGAAAAAAAATACGCTTACCACGAGCTTTGGCATGCCGGTTGCCGACGACCAGAATACCATGACTGCTGGAAAACAGGGGCCAGCACTGGTTCAAGATATCCATTTAATCGAGAAACTGGCTCATTTCGATCGCGAACGTATCCCCGAGCGGGTGGTTCACGCGAAAGGGGCAGGTGCCTATGGTTACTTCGAGGTCAGCCACGACGTCACCAGGTATACCCGGGCCGGGTTTCTTTCCGAAGTGGGCAAGCGAACTGAAGTCTTCGTTCGTTTTTCTACTGTCGGCGGCGAAAAGGGATCGGCCGATTCCGAGCGCGACCCCCGCGGATTCGCAGTTAAGTTTTACACTGAAGAAGGAAACTACGATTTTGTAGGCAACAACACCCCGGTTTTCTTTATTCGCGATCCACTGAAGTTTCCCGACTTTATCCACACCCAGAAGCGCCACCCGGCGAAGAACACCAAGGACCCGGATATGTTCTGGGACTTCCTTTCCCTGACACCGGAGTCGATCCACCAGGTCACGATTCTCTTTTCCGACCGCGGTACGCCCAAAAGTTATCGCCACATGAACGGGTACAGCGGACATACCTTTATGTGGTATAACGCCAATGGGGAATACTTCTGGGTCAAGATCCATTTCAAAACCGAGCAAAAAATCCAAAACCTGACCCGGGAAGAAGCGGTGCGTTTGGCCGGTGAGGACCCCGATCAAGCCACCAGGGATTTGTTTGACAGCATCGCCAAAGGTGATTACCCGGCCTGGAAGGTCTACGTCCAGGTTATGACCCCGGACCAGGTGAAGAAGTACCGGTTCGACTCTTTTGACATCACCAAGGTTTGGGCTCATGGCGATGTACCGCTTCAGCCTTTTGGCCGCATGGTACTCAACCGCAACCCGGAAAATTACTTCGCCGATGTCGAGCAATCCGCCTTTTCACCGGGAAATTTCGTTCCCGGTATTGGTCCTTCACCGGACAAGATGTTACAGGGCCGTCTTTTCAGCTATCATGATACCCACCGCCATCGCCTGGGCCCAAACTACCATTTATTGCCGGTGAATGCTCCAAAAGCAGCTCCTGAGAACAGTTATCAGCGGGATGGTTTCATGCGCGTTGATGCCAATGGCGGCGGCGGGCCCAATTACTATCCCAACACGATGGGCGGGCCCGGACCTGATCCCCAGGTGGGTGCGCCCCCGATCGATGTCTCAGGAATGGCGGCACGTCACGCTTACACCCTTTCCGATGACGACTTTGTCCAGGCCGGAGACCTTTACCGTAAAGTCATGACCGACCAGGACCGGGACCATTTGATCGGGAACATCGTGTCCCACCTGGGCAGCGCGCAGAAGCGCATTCAACTGCGTCAAACCGCGCTGTTCTATAAAGCCGACCAGGAGTACGGACGCCGTGTGGCTGAAGGCCTCAAACTGGATTTGGCCGAAGTCAAACGCCTGGCTGCCATGTCACAGGAAGACCGCGTTAAAGCAACCAGTGCGTAGAGGGAAAACAGCGTTTAAATCCGCAGCAGGTAAGATACCTTCAGGGTAAGAGAATACCCGTTTTCTATCCGCATGTCTTCCAGGCGGCTGCTCTTTTTGTAACTTAACTGGATGATATTGCCGGCTCCGAAATAATATCCCACCAGCACATCCAGGTTGTACTGGTCGTTTCGGGTTTCCCCCTGCAAACGGGTGTTTAAAAAGAGGCTGCGGGTGATCTGGTAGTGGAGGCTGGTTTTATAGGTGAGGTCATTGAAAACAGCCTCGCCGGTGCGATCAATGGTTTGCCGGGTCCATTTGCCGGCCGTTGTAAATTCCAGGTTGCTGCGCGGCCGAAACGTGACCCCGATGTCCAGGTCTATTTCAATACCCCCTTCCACCGCACTGTAATCCTCATTGTAAATGCCCTTGTGGTCCCATTCACCGCGAATATCCAGGCTTTTAAAAAAACCGCTCCTGTACCAGTGTATGCCCACGTCACAGCCATATATATCGATAAATTCCCCGGACCAGGATAGGTTTTCCTCTTCGTTATACAACTGGTATTTGCTCTCCCCCGTCCGCAGCCTGATGAAAGGCTCTAAACGGGATAAAAATTCTATATTGGCAGATAGTTCCAACGTCTTTCGTGTCAAATTACCCTGGCAATCGTGTCCCAGGTTGCCTTGTAAGTCTGTGCTTACCCGTTTTACCTGCTTCTTATTAAATCGCCAGGCATAACCCAATTCCAGTTCCGTAAACTGGGAATCAATCTTGTCAATATACCCGGTCCTGACATCTACATTTTCCTCTACCCGCCTGTAATTTAATAGCATTTGCAGACCGGCATCGGGCTGCCGTTCCAATTGCAGCACATGCATGCCGATCTTTTTGTTCCCTGTGTGTTTATTAAAGGAAAAGGCGCTCTGGCCGCGAATATAATAAATATCTTTAAAATTAAAATTGTAATCCAGTCCAAAATTGCGGTTGTAGTCATCCGCTTCATCCATCCCGGTATAATAAATGCCGATTTGGGAGTTTTTAAAGATGTCTTTTTTAATACGTATCACTGAAAAAAAGTTATCTTCGGTTTCTTCTTCCTCATCTCCTTTATTAAAGGCTCCCAGCAAACCAAAGGAGAAACCGCCGGTTTTCCCGGTAACCTTGGCGGCAAACCTGGGGCTGCGAATACGGCGGGAGTAGAATAAATTAAACTCCGAACGGGGTCCCCAGCCTCGGTACTCATTGCCCCCGAAGTATTGACTGCCTTCACTGAAAAAAGGGCGGTTTTCTTCCAGGTAATTTTCATAGGGAGAGAACTGGTAAATAAAGGGATCGGATTCCACTTCGCTGAAATCCGGGCTGGCAGTCATATCCAGGATCAAGTTGGGTAATATGCCATATTTGAAATCAAGACCCAACGCCATTTTGTCATCCTTTTCCCCCTCCCAGCGGGAGAGCCGGCCCCCGAAATAAGGAAAAAATTCAAGATTATAAGAGGGTTTGACTCCTTCCAGTCCGGTCAATGTCCCCAACTGCTGCAAGTGGGATATATCCCGGTTGACATTGGTCCAGAAATCCCTTTCTTTTAAGCGAGAGATGTACCGTTCAAAGTTGATACCCCAGACCTGTTTCTTTGTAGTAGAGAAACGCAGGGATTTAAAGGGAATCGCAATTTCCGCGCACCAGCCGTCTTCTCTTACAGTGGCCCCGGATAACCAGATGGTTTCCACTGAATTACTCTGTACCCCGCGGGGATTCACCGTAAATTGGATACTGGTGCGTTTATCATTATAAGTATCCAGGATTACAGTAATGGAGTCATTGTCTTCATAACTGTTGCGCGGTGTAAGTTCAGCCCAGATTTTTCCAGGTTCGGCGTCTTTCATTAAAAAGGCAAAATAGATATAGTTTTTGTTATATACGGACCACACATAGGTCTCTTCCGAGGCCTTGCTTCCATTGACCGGATCGAACTGGAAAAAACCGGAAACCGGTTCTATTCCCTTCCAGCAGGCATCTTTTAAATGGCCGTCGATCCGGGGTGGTGCGGCAGTGGGTTGAACCCGGAGAGTTTTGGTTTCACTTTGGCCCGATACCTGTTGACTGTTTAAGACCGCCAGGACCAAAATAAGGACCAGTGAAACATAACGTACGTTTGTACTCATTACTATTTTACCTCTAATTAATCATCCATTTGTAGAATTCTTATTATAACGTAAAAACCTTGCAGATTAAATAAAAATTTAATAATTTCCTCTTGACCTAAGATTTCAAATCGATTATATTTTATTCTGGCAATAAAATATCGACAATAAAATAAGGAGGATAACATGAAAATAAATCATAGGGGGTTTATCAATTTCGGTTTAATTTTTTTAGTTATTGTATTTTGGGTCTGTTTACCGGTTTTTCCCCGGTCAGGTGCAGGAGGTAGTGGTGGGTCGGACCCGGAGATTTTGATCTATACGTTTAAGGCGGACCCCACGGTCAAGGTTGGTTATCCCAAAGGCTGGACAGTGCAGGAGAACCAGATGGGAGTGGCTATGACGGAAACGCAAGGTGCGGACAGCGCCGGGATTCTCATTTTTATCGGCCAGCTCCAGGGAAACGTCCAGACAAAAGAGACCCTGGCAAAAACCATGATCGACTCACTGCGACAGTCAGGTTACCCGGACTTAAAAGTGGTGAAACAGGGTCCCCATGCCCAGGCCCCGGATGTCCTGGCTATCGATGCCACTCTCACTGCGGAAGGCATGCCTTTCCAGGCACACATGTGGTGTGCTGCCGACGTTCAGACTCGTATAGGAATATTCACTGTTTTTTATGCGCCCCGGCACAGGTATGGGACATTTAATGTGCAGAATCTCTTGAGTTCCTGCCTGGCACCGATGTTTGGAGGCGGAGCCCCAACCCCGACAACTCCCCCGGGAACGGGAACCGCTACCGGTACAGGTACAGGAACAGGAACAGGTACAGCGGCTGTGGGAAGCACAAAAGAGATCGTCTTTATCCGACAAGAAGGCGATAACCGGGTATTGTGTGCCCTGGACCCCTCAACCGGAAGCACTACAAGACTGTATAGCTTTGGGAAGGTACCTATTTGCCAACCAGCCCGAAGCCTTGACGGCAAGGTGATTGTTATTGCCGTTCCTATCCTGAAGCGGGTGTTTTGCATTACGGGTATCACAAGATACGACAGGGCCCTGGATAAAAATATCAATGCTTTTCCAATGATATTTCCCCTTAAAGGAGAAAGTTATGTTAATTCTCCCAGCCTGTCGCGTGATGGCAGCCTGGTGGTGGTGCAATTAAAGACCTTCCAGCACGCTGGCAACATCAACGTCCATGACGCCACTACAGGCGCCTATGACCACACGCATGCCGCCATTCTCCGCAGGGGCCAACTGGCTTCCTTCAAGCTCCAAAAAGCGATCCAGCAACAAGCTCTTTACTATAAGGACCCGGAGATGCCGGAACTGGGTACGTACAGGCGCGGTTGGTGTCCGGTCTTTTCTCCCACCAGCGATATCATCGCCTTTACCAATGCGGGTAAGCTGTGTTTGCATAACAGTAAAACAGGACAGAAGCTGCGGGAATTTGAGCTGGCCAATGCCATATATGAAATGTCTGCCCTGGCCTTCTCACCGGACGGCACAGTAATTGCTTATATCGGCAAGGTTGTCAGGAGTTCTTTTGGTTTTTCCGATGCCCCGGGTTCCGTTGTATTAACGGACATACGCAGCGGTGCCAGTAAAGTAGTTAATCTTCCTCGTACGCTTCGCCCCTCTTCGCCGGTTGAGGCATCGGGTTCAGCCACTATCTGCCTGGATTTCTCACCTGACAGTCGTTACATTGTATTCAGTGCTTCCCCCAGGTCCGGGGAGCAAGATAGTGCGGTAGAGACCTTCAGGGACCTGGCAGGGAAGTCAGCGCCAGAGAGTGACATCTATATCCTGGACCTGCAAACCGGGAACTGTCATCGCCTCACCAATGACGGCAAAAGCTTTGACCCCGTGTGGAAAGGACGCTAGAAAAAATAGGAACGGTGCGAAGTGCGAAAGCCCTGGTTAATGGTTAAAACTTTAAATCTTCCGAGAAGCCACGATGTGTAATCCCAGGTACTCCAATTTTGAAAAAATAGTCCGCGCCACTTTCAAATAAGCCCTTATGTCTTTATAAAACTCGGGATTGGCGATCTTTTTAAGGTAATCCCGGTTTTCAAACATATTATCCAGCCAATGGTCGAGGGTTTTAATATAATGCGTTATCGGGATTTGATAAATTTCCCTAAGGCTAAAGTTATTCTCATCCACCAGTTTTAGTTCTTCATATAA
>CP070627.1:562768-577026 GCA_020355945.1 Candidatus Aminicenantota bacterium
CTTCGGTGGGGTTGATGCGATAGACCTGCGGATTCTCCTTTTCAAACCCTTTTCCAGGTTTTACCATTATCACTGCCTGCCCTTTTTCTTCCAGTTTCCGGGCGAAGCGGGTGCCCAGTTCACCGGCATCGGTAAAAATTAAACAAGGAGTAGTTTCCCGGGTGGCCCCGGTGGGGGCCGGGACCAGGGGGGCACGTTTCCATGATGAGGTATAAAACCAATGGGAAACATCTTTTCTTTTTTTCAACTGACCCCGGGAGAAAAAATCAGACACAACGGCGGAGATGTCTATATCGATCCAGTAACGTTTGCCTTCGAAAGGATACGTGGGTAAAGATACCCGCTGCCGCTGCTGACTGGCATAAAAAGCCGGCCAGTCGATTTTTACCCCTTGAAGCCATAGAGCTCCCACTTGTTGTAAAAGATAAACCATATCCGATACGTTGTCTTTTTTATGCTTCACCAGGTTGATGACCAGGGTCCCGGGTTTGAGGTGATTGTGCCGGTTGACAAATAATGGTAATCCCTTGTCTGGTCCGACCTGGACAAAAATACAACCGGGTTCTTTTAACAATTTTTCCACTCCCTGGCAAAACCGCACCGGTTGTTCCAGGTGTTTGGCCCAATAGGCGGGCCGGGTGATTTCCCCGGGGGATGCCCAATCACCGGTTAGACCGGATATGAAAGGAATCGTGGGTTCCTGGAGTTTTACTGCTCTTACCTTTTTTTCAAATTCACCGGTTATGGATATCATCATGTGCGAGTGGGCGGCGCGGGGAAAATTGATGCGCATGCTTTCAATACCTTTTTCCTGCAGGTTTTTTTCAAGATCTTCCAGTGCTCCTGGCGGACCGGAGACAAAACAAAGGGATGAACTGTTCACCGCAGCAAGAGAGATGTCCGGGTGGGTTTCAAGATAGGGGCCCAACTGCTCTTGCCCCAGGGGGATGCTCATCATTCCGCCGGGCGGCGTGCGCAGCATCAGTTCTCCCCTGAACAGGGCCAGTTCCAATGCATCCCGGACTGAAAATACACCGGCGAGACTGGCGGCCGTATACTCACCAAAACTGTGTCCCATGACGGCATGAGGACGAATACCCCAGTGCATCAATAATTTCCCCAGGGAATATTCAAATATGAATTTGATGGGCCCGCTGTTATGCGCATCATTCATCTGCTCCTGGATATTGTCTATGTCCGGGGAGTCCGCATCGGGATAGAAAATGGTTTTGAAATCCTTGCCGGTTAATGATTTTAAGATATCAAAACCGTGGTCCATATGCTCCCGGAATACCGGCTCGCTGCGGTAAATCTCCAGTCCCATATTGACGTATTGAGACCCCTGGCCGGAAAACATAAATACCATGGGTGGGTCTTCACTGGCCTCTCCTTGCGGGGAGGATGGCAGGGCATGGACAGCTTCTCCCGGGTTTGAGCATACGCACATCCTTCGGTGCCGGAAGGGCTGCCGGCCCACCTGCAGGGTATAGGCGGCGTCTGCCAGGTTAACAACCGGATTTTGACCAGGATTTACAGGATTTCCAGGATTAACACGATTTTCTTTTAAAAAATTTACCAGGTTTTCAGTCATTTTTTCCAGTGCAGAAGGAGTTTTGGCTGATAGCAAAATTAATTGATATTCTCTATCCCTTTTAATTTCACCAATGACCGATTGAGGTGCTTCCTCAGGCAAGGGGGCAAGCCCCCTTGTCCCCTCAGGTGCTTCCTCCAGGACAGCATGGGCATTGGTACCACCAAAGCCAAATGAGCTGACTCCTACACGCCGTGGGGCACCATTGCGTTTCAGTTCCTGCAGTTGCGTATTCACATAGAAGGGACTTTTTTCCAATTCCAGTTTGGGATTGGGGGTTTCAAAATTCAAACTGGGGGGAATGAGTTTATGCTTTAATATCAATACTGTTTTTATAAAACTGGCAGCCCCGGCAGCCACATCAAGGTGACCAATATTGGTTTTTACCGAGCCGATGGGACATTTCCAACCGGGATTGGTATTGAAGGCCTGCTTCAAAGCATTGATTTCAATGGGGTCGCCCAGTTGCGTACCTGTACCGTGGGTCTCCAGGTAACCGATGGTTTCCATATCCACATCGGCCGCTTGATAGGCCGCTCTAATGACTTCTGCCTGGCCTTTTACACTGGGTGCGGTAAAATTAACCTTGCGGTTCCCATCGCAGTTCACTGCTGATCCCTTTATAACCGCATAAATATGATCGTTATCCGCCCGGGCATCTTCAAGGGTTTTGAGTACAACAATACCAATACCACTGCTGAACACCGTACCGCTGGCTTTGGCGTCAAAGGTACGAACATGCCCGTCACGTGATTGTAACATACCCTCCTGGTAGATTCGTCCCGGGCCGGGAGGCATATGAACATATACACCACCGGCCAGGGCCATGTCGCACTCCCCTCCCAATAAACTCCGACAGGCCAGGTGAATAGAGGTCAGGGCCGTGGAACACCCGGTAACAATCGCATACACCGGACCCTTTAAATTCAACTTGTAGGACACCCGGGCACTGACAAAATCTTTACTACTTAAAAGTACGTGGGTATATTTAGCGTTTATGTCAGTAGTGGATAATAACACCTTCTCTCTCCACTCGTTATTGTCCTCGGCTCCACCAAATAGTCCAATTAATCCTTCATAAGACCCGGGATCATAGCCAGCATCCTCCAGGGCTTCCCAGGAACATTCATGGAACAATCGCAGTTGGGGGTCCAACAACTCTGCTTCTGTGGTGGTATAACCAAAAAAATCCGCATCAAAATACTCCACGCTTTCAAGAATTCCCCCATCGGACTTTACATAATCAGGACGGTTGCAAACCTCCGGGGGAATCCCCTTTTTCTCCAATTCCTCTTCCGAAAAGAAATGGATGCATTCCACTCCATTTTTTATATTTTCCCAATATTCATCAATATCCCTGGCCCCGGGAAATCTCCCGGCCATGCCAATAACAGCTATTTCCAGGCCGGTTAATGATTCATTTTCTATCATTTTTACTTTACCTCATGGATTCAACTACCTGGTGACTCGTTTCTTTAATTGTTCCAACCTGGTTTTCCCTTTTTTCACTGCCTGGACCCGTTTTTCTCCTTTTACCTTTACCACCGGTTCTTCACCAGGGTTCTCCATGGTCTGTATCAACAGGTATCCTGATAAGGTTTTAACAGTGGGGTGTTCAAACCACCACATCACGGAAATATCCAGTTGAAGTTTTTCCCTGGCGATACTGTTGATTTGTATGATATTCAGGGAAGTGGCCCCCAACTCAAAGAAATTGTCGTTGGTTCCCACTTCTTCGATACCCAGGAAATCCTGGAGAACCTCTGCGATGGCCTGTTCAATGTGGTTAGAGGGTTTCACATAACTGGTTTCCAATTGGGGCCTTGAGCGGTAAGAGATGGTCACGGGTTTTTGGGATTGATCTCCCCGGATGGATTCCATCGTGACCCAACGCTTAAGCCGGGTTTGCAAGTCCACGGTGGATACCACCACCTGGTGAGCGCCGCAGTGAGATAAAATGCGGCGAAACGTCTCTATACCTTCAGGGGGCATCATCCGCCATACCTCCTGGTTCATTTCCCCCTGTTCATTTCTACCAGGTCTATCCGGGGATTTTCCCGGGTGCGGAGAAAAATTCCAATCGGCCCAGTTCACACTTATCCAATGAACAGGGTTTCCCGGGTTTGACTGATGATATCGATGATACCATTTAACAAACGCATCCATGAAGTGATTGGCCGCTGAATAAGCAGAAAACCCCAGGCCGCCCAAAATCGGCGACAGGGAAGAGGTTAACCAGCAGAAGTCCAATTTTTTTCCTCTCAGTACCTTTTCTAAGGTTAACAACCCGTATATTTTTGGCATAAATTGCTGTTGGCAGTGAGCTGGGGTCACGTGTTCGATGGCTTGCATGATGTTCCGGGTATGGCCAGCGGCGTGAATTACACCGTTAATGGGGCCAAACCGCTCCTCTGCCCTGGAAATGACTGCTTCCATCCCGGCCTGGTCTGTCACGTCAGTAAAGAACCTCAGCACCTGGCCGCCTCGGGCTTCCAATTGTTTTAATTTCCGGATTTTGAGGACTGTAGTGTCTCTATTTCCAGCACTGGCCAGGATTTGCTCCCATTGGTCCCGCGCCGGAAGCTCACTTCGACTTCGACCCACCAATATCAACCTGGCTTGCAAACTCTGCGCCAGGTAGCTTGCCAGGGTCATGCCGATCCTTCCCATACCACCGGTGATCAAATAAACACCATTCTCCCGCAGACGGGGAACCTGCTGCTCAACTTCCTTGAAACGGATGGGTCTGAAGGTTTTTACCCAACGATAATGATTTCGATAAGCAATGTCTGTATCCGGGGTTTCCGAGGTCAATTCAACCAGCAGTTGATCCACCAGTTTAGCCTCTTCGGGGCTTCCGGGTTCCGGGACAAGGATATCCACATTTTCACAGCGGATAAAGGGGTACTCCTGGGGGATGACCTTAAGGGGACCGAGGATGGGGGCCTGTTGGGGAAGAATCACTTCTTCACCTGTCACTTCCTGCAGGTGATGGGTTATGACCTGGAGTTGGACCTCCCGGGAGACATTTTGTTTCCCCAGTGCTTTTGCCAGGTAAATCATGCTGTAAAAACCGGTGATCAAGGCGTTTTCGATAATCTCATCCTTCACCTCGGCTTCTCCTGTCTCCTGCCCTCCCATGCTCCAGAAATGCACGATCCGGGACGGCTTCTCTTCCCTTATCAATGCCTGCAGGAGCCTGGCGTAGTCGCTCTCCAGGCCAGGATTGAGGGTATAGGCATCCTCTTTCACCGGGTGAAATTCCTCTGCCATGGTAACGGTGATTACCTTATGTCCCAGCTGTTTCAGCCTTTGGATAAATAAGGAACAGAATTGACTTTCAAGAGTAAAGATCAACCAGCAGCCCGGTTCCGTTGAACTGCCAGGATTTTTAAGAGATAACTGGCTGCGAATCCAGGAGGGATAATAAAACCAGTCACCAATATCCGATTTTTTCACCATCTGGGGATCTTTAACCGGTTCCCGGAGGTAATCCCCGAAACTTTCCTGGTGAACCGGGTAAAACTGCCGCTCAAAGGGGTAGGTAGGTAATGAGAGGCGATGTCTTTGTTCTCCTGGATAAAATGCCTGCCAGTGAATATTTATTCCATACAGCCATAATTGGCCCACTTTACTCAAGAGATAGTATAGATCCGGGGCATTATTTTGCGGGGGCCGGACCAGGTTGACAGCCTGGTGATAGTCCTTACGATGCGGTTGGTTGGCCAGCAGTCTACACAACTCGCGATCCGGTCCCACTTCGATAAAAATAGTGTTAGGCTGTTGGAGTAATTGGTTAATTCCCTCTGCAAATCGCACTGTCTCTGCCAGGTGTGTGACCCAATAGGTGGGGTCTGCTGGTTCTCCGGCTCTTATCCAGGTCCCGGTTACATTGGATATATATGGAATTTGCGGTGTTTTTAAGGCCACCTCTGCTAACGCCTGGTTAAACTCCTTTAATATGGGTGCCATCACGCTGGAATGAATGCCGTGGGAGGCCTTTAGCGGCAGGCAAACCAATTTCTTTTTTTTCATTTCCCCGGCGAACACCGCCAGGGCGTTCTCTGACCCGGAAACAATGCAGGATGGTCCATTATCAATAGCAATCGAAATCCCGGCAGCAAATTCTTCCACCAACGGCTCCAGTTGGTCTCTTGGGAGAGGTACACTCAACATTCCGCCCCCGGGTAAACCATTAATCAATTCACCCCGGATAACCATAATTTTTAATGCATCTTCCAGGGAAAAGACCCCGGATAAACAGGCGGCAGTGTATTCACCCAGGCTGTACCCGATCATGGCGTTGGGTTTGATTCCCCATTTCATTAATAATTGGGCCAGGGCATATTCAAAAGCAAAGAGAAGCGGTTGGGCAATTTCAGTTTGATTGATAAGAATGTCAGACCGGTCTGACCAGTCGGACCGGTCGGACGGGTAAAGAATTTCTTTGAGATCGTATTCCACCAGGCCGTTTAAAATCTCAAAACAGCGGTCCATTTCCTGGCGGAATAGTGGTTCTTTTTCATACAACTGGCGACCCATATTCACATACTGGGGACCCAGCCCCGGGAACATAAACACCACTGTCTTGTTTTCATCATTGGCCGCAAAGGTTTGAATTTTCCTGGGTTCGGTAGAGGTTAATATCTCGATGGCTTCGCTTACACCGGAGCAGACGAACTTTCGTCGCCAGGGAAAGTGTTTTCTTCCCAACTGGAGCGTATAAGCCATATCTGCCAGGTTAACACGGGGGTTCTCTTTTAAAAAGCCAGCCAGGTTTTCCGCTGCCTTTTCAAGGGCGGATTCGGTTTTTGCGGATAATAGGATTAATTGATATTCCCTGGATTTTTCGGGCGGGGAAACCCCGCCCCTACCTTGACTCCATGATCCATGCTTCATGCATTCTTCGCTGTGCGCTGTGCGCTCTGCGCTTTGCGAACCGGGCCATTCTTCCAGGACCACGTGGGCATTGGTTCCTCCCATTCCAAAAGAACTAACCCCTACTCGTAATGGAAATGGGGTATTTCCCAGCGGCTTGAGGGTTCGGTTGACATAAAAGGGGCTGTTTTCAAAATCGATTTTGGGATTGGGGCTTTCAAAGTGGAGACTGGGAGGTAAGACCTTATGTTTGACTATAAGTACCGCTTTTATAAGACCGGCAATCCCGGCGGCGCAGTCCAGGTGCCCGATATTGGTTTTCACTGATCCGATCCCGCAGAACCCGGTTTTGTCGGACTTGAGTGCCAGTTTTAACGCTTCGATTTCCACGGGGTCTCCCAACGGCGTGCCCGTCCCATGGGCTTCAATGTAATGGATACTTTCCGTTTCAACTTCCGCCATATGCAGGGCTCGTTTGACAGCCTCTGCCTGGCCGTGGATACTGGGCGCTGTAAATCCCAACCGTTGGTCTCCATCATTGTTAACTGTAGAACCCTTTATTACAGCGTAAATATGATCCCCACCCGCATCAGCCGCAGCCAAAGGTTTTAAAACCACTACACCGACACCATTGCCAGACAGGGTCCCATTGGCCTGGCAATCAAAGGCCCGACAGTGACCATCCGGGGAAAGAATCATCCCCTCTTTATATATGTAACCATTAGTTTGCGGAAGATCGATAGTCACACCCCCTGCCAGGACCATATGGCATTCCCCGGTTAATAAGGCACGACATCCCAGGTGAACTGCCACCAGGGAAGTGGAACAAGCTGTGTAAAAGGAAACCACCGGACCTTTTAAATTTAATTTATAGGAGATCAACAAACTTAAAAAATCCTTATCATTATTAAAAAGGGTAGCAAAATAACCCATATCCCTATTTTTACCGGACAAATGTGTCAGCGCTTCCCAATACATGTTGGGCGAGGCCCCGGCATACAAACCAATTGAGCCATGATAGGTCCCGGGATTGTAAGCCGCATCCTCCAGGGCCTCCCATACACATTCATGAAATAGCCGTACCTGCGGGTCCATGATCTCTGCTTCCTTCGGCGTATAATCAAAAAAATAACTGTCAAAATACTCAATCTCTTCTACAATTCCTTTGGCCCTCACATAATCCGGGTTATCCAGCAGAAGGGGTTGAATCCCTTCTTTCTCCAGTTCTTCATCTGAAAAAAAGGAAATCGATTCTATACCTTTTTTTAGATTCTCCCAAAATCGGCTGATATTCTTCGCACCGGGGAATCTACCGGACATACCAATTACAGCTATTTCCAACCCTGTCCTGGTTTGTTTATTATTGGGGTTCATTGGTTATCCTTTCTCCTTAATATCCGATTCCATGCTCTTGATCGGTTGATCGTTTATCCCTTCCTCCCGGACCAGTTGTCCCATGACGGTTCCCAGTTTTTGCAGGGTTTGTTTCATCATGGTTTTGTCCAGGTCCAATTGTCCTGCCTGCGAGAATTCAATGTGGTCCTCCCCAATCCCTTCGCTGCTTAAATAACCGGCAAGAGAATAAACAGTAGGATATTTAAATATTACCATCAATGGAACATCCACTTTAATTGTTTCTTTTAGCTTAGTATGCACCTGGAGAATATTGACGGAATTTCCTCCTATATCAAAAAACCGGGTGTGTACTCCTATTTTGTCTAAGCCCAGAACTCCCTTCCATACTTCGGCGATTATCTTTTCCATTTCTGTATCCGGTTTTATATAATCATCAACCATTTCAACTTCCGGTTCAGGTAATTCCCGCCGGTCCACTTTTCCATTGGGGGTCATGGGTATGGCTTCCAACGGCACAAAATAAACAGGTATCATATAGTCGGGCAAAAACTGCGCCAGGTATTCCTTTAGTTCTACTGTATTAACATTTTTATCCATAGACACATAATAGGCACATAGGAATTTATTGCCATTCTTATTCGTGGTAACCACCACAGCCTTTTTAATTTTATGATGTGATTGAATCTTGTTCTCTATTTCTTCCAGTTCAATGCGGAATCCCCTGATTTTCACCTGGTAATCAATCCTGCCTAAAAATTCAATGTTTCCATCTGCCAGCCACCGAGCCAAATCACCGGTTTTGTAGATTTTTTTGGAAATATAGGTCTTATAGGTCATATAGGACCTATGGAAAACATAAAGAAATTTCTCTGCGGTTAATTCGGGGTTATTCAAATACCCTCTGGCCACACCAATCCCTCCAATGACCAACTCACCGGGGACCCCCACCGGCTGCAATCCATCATGGCGGTCCAGTATATACAATTTTACATTTTGGATAGGCTTGCCAATGGGAATATCACTGCTGCCTCCCCAATCTACTAACGGGTACCTGCTGGCATAAATCGCTGCTTCTGTTGGACCATACAAATTTTCCAGCGGAATTGAGCTGTTCAAAATCTGGAATTTATTCACCAATTCCGGCACCAACGCTTCACCCGCCAAAAAGATGTATTTCAAACCGGATAGTCTTCCTATATTATTTGGGGTTAACTGGTCTACGAATGCATCGAACATGGAAGGGACAAAATTGATGTGGGTAACATGCATCTTTTCTATGGCATCCAGTATCTTCTCAGGCTCTTTTTCACCGACAGGTTCCAATAAAACCAACCGCCCCCCATTATTTCCCCAAAACCACCCAAACAACTCCGTCAATGAGACATCAAAAATATACGAAGTCTTCATCAAATAAACATCCGCTGGAGTGAAGGGATACATTCGCTCTAATGCATACAATGTATTCATAATAGAAACATGATCCACCATGACCCCTTTGGGCCGGCCCGTAGAACCCGAAGTGTAGATGATGTAAGCCAGTTGGTCCCCCTGCCGGAGGGAAATTCCAAATTCCAAATTCCAAATTCCAAACGAAGAGGTGCCCTTTGGGCATGTTTTAGATGCCTTCGGCAAAGAAGAGTACACTTTGGGATCATCTATATAAATGACATCAATGCCTTCCTTAACAAAGTGATCCCTAAAATTATTACTATTTTTTACTAAAATTGTTACATCGCTGTCTTTTAACATGTAATCGATGCGTTCTTGGGGGTAATCCGGGGCGATAGGCATATAAGCACCACCTGCTTTTAATATCCCCAATATGCCAACAATCACTTCGATGGACCGCTCCATCATGATGGCCACAATGGTGTCGGATTTGACTCCCTTTTCTCTTAAACCATGCGCCAAATGACCGGTTTTTTTGTTTAATTCCCTGTAAGTAATAGACCCGGGTGCGGACCCTAAGTGCTTCTCCATGCTCCATGCACCATGGTCCATGCCAATTACGGCAATATAATCCGGAGTCTGTTCTGCTTGTTCTGTAAATAATTGATGGATAGTCTTTTCCTTTGGGTATTCCGCTGTTGTATTGTTAAATGCGTATAATATCCGGTCTTTTTCTACATCCGGTATGATTTCTATTTCCCATAACTCCTGGTGGGGACGATCGATTATAGATGAAATGATATTCTTGAAATAACCGACAAATCTCTCTATTGTTTCCTCTTTAAACAATTTCGTACAGTATTCAAATCTAAAAAACAGGTTCTTCCCGGATTCAAATGCCTGTAAGGTTAAATCAAATCGTGATCCATTTTTTTCATAATTGTATAATTTTTCAATTTCTTCGCGTGTTTCCATGCTGTGTAAAATAAACATGACATCAAATACGGGATTCCGACTAATGTCCCGGTTCACATTTAATTTGTCGATCAACTGTTCAAAGGGATACTCCTGGTGCTCAAAGTCCCCTAAGGTTTTTTCCTTCACTTCCTTTAAAAAATCGTAAAATGTTTTTCCTGGTTTGGGATAGTTTCTCAAAGCAAGGGTGTTAACAAACATGCCGATGATATTTTCCAGGTCCGAATGCCGGCGGCCAGCTATCGGTGTCCCCACTACAATGTCTTCCTGGCCACTTATTTTAAAGAGAAATATATAGAAGATAGTAACCAGTTTCATAAAGATGGTGGCCTCTGCTTGTGCAGTTAAAACTTTCAACTGTTGGGTTTGTTCCTGGCTTATGTTAAATTTCCTGGTTTTTCCCTCATAACTCTGTTCCAGGGGTCTTGGATAATCGGTGGGCAGATTTAGTACAGGTATCTCTCCTTCGAATCGTTTCAACCAATACCCTTGCTGCTGCATGATTCTTTCCCGCACTCTTTTACTGTTTTGCCATTCCACATAATCCTTGTATTGGATACGTAGGTCAGCCAATTCTTTATCATCATACCATGCTTTAAAATCTCTAATGATTAAATCGATAGATATGCCATCGGATATGATATGATGCATATCCACCATCAAAAGATATCTATTACGTGCACTTTCCCCTTGAAGGGTGGTAGGGGCAGCGGGAGAGGGGTGGCCGCGAAGAGCGGTCGGGGTGTGTGGAAGTTTCATCAACCCTACCCGCAGCAGCGGTGCTTTTGATAAATCAAAGGGGCGGATGAAATCTTTGGCTATCGTTTTCCCGGGCTCCATGCTGGAATATTCAATTTTAAAATCCACCTTATCATGTATCCGCTGTATGGATTCTCCTGCCAATAGTTTAAATGATGTCCTCAAACTTTCATGCCTTTTTATTAATTTCCTAAAAATCTCTTCCAGTTCAGCCTTTGCCAGGTTTCTATCAAATACTTCCACTAAAGACTCATTGTAGGCAGTAGTGGTGGGGGCCATTTGCTGTAGGATAAACAACCGCTTCTGGGCGGAAGATAATGCATGATATTCCTTCTTTTCTGCCGATTCTATTGAAAAATATGTACTTTTATCCGCACCATTTATATATTCGGAAAGCTTCTCAATGGTGGGATGATCAAAAAAATAAATAATGGGGATTTCCACCTGCAAATGTTTGTGAATTTTTGGCAGTAGAATCAAGGCCTTTAACGAATCACCACCCAATTCAAAGAAGTCATCCCGGATTCCTATCTTTTCATATCCGAAAAAGTGGGCCCAGAGGTTTGCCAGTGTTTTTTCGGTTTCGTTCCTGGGGGTCGCATATTTGCTGTCCAGTTGAGGCCGCGGCACCACCTTCATGGAAACAGGGTCCTTTTGCAATCCTTTCATAAAAGTAGAGGCGTTAACCGCCCGGGCCTGTTCAAGCAAAATGCCTAAATCACCTTTGGAAACCACCACTTGAGGTTGTCTGGCTGCCAGGATACGACCAAAGGTCTCCACACCTTCCTCGGGGGTAAGCCCGCCTTTCATATCCTGACCTGTCAATTTTTTATGCTGGGTCTCCTGGATATTGGCGATGCCAATACCTCGCCATCGCTCCCAATTGATAGATACAGTGAACATGGGGTGATTATCACTGTCAAGGGTATTCCTGTAATGAGCAAAAGCATCAAGAAAGGCATTGGCCGCGCAATACCCCACCTGACCGAACATGGGCATAATTGACGCCACAGAGGAGCATAAAATAAAGACGCCCGGTTTGTGCTTCATTTCGTGGAAAAGCTGATGGAGAACCAGTGTGCCCTGGATTTTGGACTTAAAAATTTGTTCCGATGTTTCTCTCGTTCTTCGCGGGATGATCTCACCATCGGGAAGACCCGCGCAGTGAATCACCCCGTCAAGGGAGCCAAAGTGTTTCTCTATCCGGGTCATTACCCCTTGCATCTGTTTCAGGTTGGATACATCCGCACTGAAGACCAGGACTTCCGTTCCTGGTTTCTCAAGCTTTTTGGCGTTTCGTATTTTTGTTTTTACATTTTCATTTTTACCAGGGTCCTTTAACCACTGTTCCCATTGGTCCCTGGGTGGCAATTCCGTACGGCTGGTGAGTACCAGTTTAGCACCAATTGTTTTGACCAGGTATTCCGCCAATGCCAGTCCAATGCCGCCCAGTCCACCTGTTATCATCCAAACACTGGATTGTTTTAGGGGTAAGCGTTCTCTTTTGCAATTCTCGAAGCGTGCGGGTTCATAAATTTGTATCCAACGATAATCACCGCGATACGCGATAACCGACTCATCCGACTTTGATATCAACTCATCCCGCAGCTGCTTGACCAGTTTTCTCTCTTGACTACTTCCACTACCCAAAGGAAAGGGTGAGAAAACCACATCAATACTTCGGCATTTTATGTTGAGGTATTCTGTGGGGATAACCTTAACAGGTCCCAACAGGGTGGCCTTTCCCGGGTAAAGACCATCTTTCCCGATCACTTCCTGCAGATTATTGGTCACCACTGCCAGTTGCAAGTTGCTGTTGATACCCGATCTTCCCAGGGCCCGAACGATATTTAAAAGACTGTAAAATCCCGGGTCCTGGATGCTGACGGCATGTTTTATATCTATCTTTGGTCCTCTTAATCTTGTTTTTGGAAGCATTGGTTCGATGTTATCAGGGGTGACACACCATAGATGGACGATCCTGTCTGGTATCTTATCCAGGCGCTGCAGTTCATTAACCAGGGTATCGTAATTATTGTCTGCCTGTGGATTAAGGATAAATTCTCTATGGCTTTTTTTGAGAAACGCTTGCCCGGTTTTCACAGTAACCACTGTTTGTGTTTCGTTTTCCAGTTGTTTGACCAGTTGAGAACCCAGCCCGCAGCCATCAATAAACACCAGCCAACAGGAATTGGTTGGCATTTCTCCGATTTGTTCTGCCGGGATAGGGAAACGTTTCCACGATGGGAGATAAAACCAGTCGGCAATATCCTTTTTTTGGTGTGACGGAGATGTTTCCCCCGGCCTCTTTAGACTGATGCGGATGCCCTCTTTCTCGATCCAGTAGTGCTGACGCTCAAACCAGTAAGTGGGTAACGGGATGCGGTTCCGCTGGTTTTTTTCTTCATCATAAAATCCATCCCAATCAATGGACTGCCCATACAGCCATAACCGACCGATCCGGCTTAACAAGAAATAGACATCCGATATGTCTTGATGCGGAGGTCTCACCACGTTTAACACCCGGTGCTCATGATTTTTATTATCTTCAATATGACGCAGGGCCAAAGTACTGATGTCACGACCCGGGCCTACTTCTAAAAAGATACAATTGGGCTCTTTTAACAACACTTTCATTCCCCGGGCAAATTGGACGGTTTCTCGTAAATGCGCGGCCCAGTATGCCGGGCTAACCGCCTCCTTATCGGTTAGCCAATCACCCGTCACATTGGAGATATAGGGAATTTGCGGTTTATTTAAGGTGATGGTGTTAAAGAGTCTTTCAAATTCCTTTAAAACAGGAACCATCATTGGAGAATGAAGGGCTCGTGTCGCTGGTACCCGCATGCACAGGAATCTTTTCCCTTTCATTTGTTTTTCAAAAGCATCAATAGCTCCTGTTGAACCGGTAATCACGCATGAAGGACCATTGTCAATTGCCAGGGATACCTCAAGATGTGGGTTTAAATAAGCACTTATTTCTTCCTGTGAAAGCGGCACACTTAACATGGCACCTTCAGGCGTTCCCCGGAGCAATTGTCCCCTGGAAACCACCAATTTTAGCCCATCCTCTAAAGAAATTACCCCGGATACACAGGCAGCGGTATATTCACCAAAACTGTAGCCAATCATAGCATGAGGCGTAATTCCCCATTTCATCAGCAATGCCGCCAACGCATATTCAAAGATAAATATCACCACCTGGGCGATTTCGGTTTGATTGATTTTATCTGAATTCGAAACAGGTTGCAGGGGTGACCCAACACAATCTTGGGGCGGGCACGGAGACCCGCCCCTACAATCAGAATGA
>CP070627.1:577126-591232 GCA_020355945.1 Candidatus Aminicenantota bacterium
GGGGTGGCCCGAAGGGCCGGGGTGTGTCTCCCCTCTTGAGAGGGGGGGCCGCGAAGCGGCCGGGGTGTGTTTGCTTTGACAGCAAAACACTTTTCGCATGCCTGCTTCGTCTTAACATAGTGACATTCGCAACATTCGTGCCAGGCAAATTTTTTTTATCTTTCCTTCGTGCCCTTCGTGTAACTTCGTAGCTAAAATGAGAATCCCTTACGGGGTATGGCATATTTTTTTAAAACGTGGTAAACTGTACTTTCACATTTATAAAAAAATATTTTCATCCAGGAGGATTTAATGAAGCATTCGCTATTTAGTGTGATTATTTTATTATTGATGCTGTGTTTGATTTTTTCAGATATATCGTGGGGAAAAATTGATCCCCGGGTATTTTCCCGGATAAAGCCCAGGAGTATTGGGCCGGCCAATATGAGCGGTCGAATTGGGGACATTGATGTGGTGATTGCCAATCCCAGGATTATTTACGTGGGTACTGCCACAGGAGGTATATGGAAGACGGAAAATAGTGGAATAGACTGGGAACCGATTTTCGACCGGCAGCCTGCTTCCTCGATTGGTGCGGTAAGGATTTGCCAACAAAATCCCAACATCCTGTGGGTGGGTACAGGTGAGGGAAATCCCAGGAACAGTTCCGGGGTGGGACGGGGGGTATTTAAATCGATTGATGCAGGAAAAACCTGGGAACTCCTGGGACTTGAGAGAACGGAAAAAATTTCTCGTATTGTCCTGGACCCTTACGACCCGGATGTGGCATATGCAGCAGCCATGGGAACCACCTGGGGAGAGAACCCGCAGCGAGGTGTGTTTAAAACCACGGACGGCGGAAAAACCTGGAAAAAGGTTCTATATGTTGATCAAAAAACCGGGGCTGCCGACCTGGCCATGGCTCCGGATAATCCCAACAAATTAATTGCCGCCATGTGGGAACACCGCCGCTGGCCCTGGTTTTTTAAGTCCGGGGGCACTGGAAGCGGATTGTACCTCACCACCGACGGAGGGGAAAATTGGAAAAAGTTAACCCCAAAAGACGGCTTACCCCAAGGGGACCTGGGACGAATCGGGATTGCCTTTGCCCTTAACAAACCCAACATCGTTTATGCATTGGTGGAAGCAACAAAAAGTGTGCTGTTGAGGTCCGAAGATAGCGGATTTACCTGGAAAACCGTCAATGACCAACCCGGGGTGAGCGGTAGACCTTTTTATTACAGTGATATCCGCGTCAATCCCCGGAATGAAAATATTGTTTACAGCCTGGAAAGTCGCTTAAAGGTCAGTGAGGATGGAGGGAAGAACTTTAGCAATCTTACTGACAGAGGGCAAGCCCATTCGGATTTCCAGGCCATGTGGATTCATCCGGACGGGGAATTTATGGTGGTGGGAAATGATGGAGGTATTGTCATCAGTGTGGATCGGGGAAAATCCTGGCGATTTGCCCGAAACCTCCCCCTGGGACAATTTTATCATATCAGTTACGACATGGACCTTCCTTACCATGTATACGGTGGGCTGCAGGATAATGGCTCCTGGAGAGGCCCTTCGGCGGTATTAGCCGACCAGGATATTTTTAATTACCATTGGCAAAGTGTTGGCGGCGGTGATGGTTTTGATACCGAACCTGACCCGGAAAACAGCAACTGCGGGTACGCTATGTCCCAGGGCGGCCGGCTTTTCTATTTTGATGTAAAAACCGGCAGGCAGAAAAATATCAGGCCAACACAATCCGATGTAAAACATCGCTACAATTGGAATGCCGGGTTTGCCCAGGACCCCTTTGACCCTGCCACCATTTATTACGGCAGCCAGTTTGTTCACCGCAGCCCGGATAAAGGGCAAACCTGGGAGATCATCAGCCCGGACCTTACCACCAATGACCCGGGAAAACAGGAACAAGCGGAAAGCGGTGGTTTAACCCGTGACGTAACCCATGCGGAGAATCACACCACCATCCTGTGCATTGCCCCCAGCCCGGTAAAAAAGGGTGTCATCTGGGTGGGAACTGATGACGGAAATGTACAACTTACCACAGACAATGGAAAAAACTGGCAATTGGTATCAGGTTCACTGACAGGAACCAAAACCAAAAAGGGTAAGGTCCCCTACGGCACCTGGGTACCTCATGTGGAGGCTTGCAAATTCAACCCTGCCTGTGCCTTTGTGGTGTTTGATGACCACCGCAGGGCCAATTGGACCCCCTACCTCTTCATGAGCGAAGATTACGGCAAGACCTGGAAAAGCCTGGTAACAAAAGATATTGACGGATTTGTCCATGTAATCGAGCAAGACCATGTAAATAAAAATCTTTTGTTTCTAGGCACCGAGTTTGGCCTTTATGTTAGCGTTGATAGAGGAAACCAATGGCTAAAATGGACATCCGGTTTGCCCACTGTACCGGTGCGGGATTTGGCGGTTCATCCCAGGGATAATGACTTGATTATTGGCACCCATGGACGATCCGTATATATTCTTGATGATATTTCTTTTTTAAGGGAAATCAACCCCACCGTGCTCGATAAAAACGTTCATTTATTTAAACCATTGGATGTTCACCAATTCAGGATATCAAGAGCAAGTTCTTATAGTACCCTGGGCGACACCGAGTTTATGGGGCAGAACTGTGATTTCGGCGCATTGATTACCTATTACTATAATCCCGGGGAAGAAAACACTGAAGTTGACAAAACAAATCCCAGGAAGATAAATAAGAAGAGAGGAAAATCAAAATCAGGCGATCAATCCAAACTCAAAATTGAAATACTGGATGATAAAGGAAAAGTGGTTAGGGAACTAAAAATAAAACCTCAAAAGGGTATTAATCGTATTAGCTGGGATTTAAGGGAAAAGGAGTTTGAAATACCTCAAATATTTCCCGGGGCCATGACGCGAAGGTTTTCTCGTTCCCGTCGTGGATTGTACGTTCTTCCAGGTACTTACACTGTCAGGCTTCAGCACGGTGACACCCAGTTGACCCACTCTATCCGGGTGAATCCTGATCCCAGGTATGAAATGGATATGGAGGTTTTGAAGAACAATTATAAGCTGAGCCGCAAGATTGGATACTGGATGCTGAATGTTTTCGGAGCCCTGAGAGAAATCCAGGGAATGGGGAAAACCATAAAAACAGTGGTGGAATTAGCAAAAGATGCGGATATCAAGAATAAGGAGGAGCTTATGGAAAAAGCAAAGGTTTTGGGAGAAAAGTTTAAGGCACTTTCCGGAAAAGTGAGGCCGGATCCCAATCGGCAGGGAATTTTTGACAGGACCGCCTCGCTGACTGGTAAAATTTTCAGGCTTTACGGTATGATTGCCAATAACTTTGAACCCATTACCCAGGCGGCAGAGGTGCAATACCGGAAGACAAAGGCATTGGTGGAAGATTTTCTGAAAGATTACAATCAACTGTTTGAGGCTGAAGTTGAAGAATTCAAAAAACAGGTTACTGATTCCGGTCTTACGTTGTTTAAGCCTTTCAAGCCGTTAAGTCTTAAGGAGAAATAGGTGCCGCCGGAGGCAGGATAATGGAGGAAAGCAGATGAAAAGATTAGTTTTATTGGTTAGTGTGGTGTTAGTGATTGGGGTTGCATGTGATTCGGCTCGGAATTGGGAACTGTTTGAGTCCGATGACGGATGGTTTCGTATCCAATTCCCCGGGAAACCTGAAGTAGATGAGTTGCCCACTGCAACGCCCCTGGGAACCATAGATATACATATGTTTTCAGTAAACCTAAGAAATGGGGCTTATGGTGTCGGATATTGTGATTTTCCTGAAGTGGAAGGCGTGGACATGGAGTCTGCTGAGTTTATTGAACTTTTAGCCAGGGGTTCTTTCACCAAGCTAGGGACAGGACAGTACAGCAAAAAAGAAATTGATTTTGAGGGTTACCCGGGGTTGGAAGCCGAAGGTGAAGTAAGAAAGGGGACCGTGAGAGGACTCGCGCGTATCCGTTATTATGTGGTAAATGAACGGATATACGTATTAGAGGTAGTTGGGGAAACATCTTTTGTTTCTTCAGGGAACACGGATAAATTTTTTAATTCGTTCCAGTTGATTTATGAAGACGAGTGACACTATCCCTGCTTTTTTTGCTGACTGTACGCTGGCGTACACCTTGTGTACTTAAACGAACGTTCATAATAAATGCAGTTGAGTAAGGTGATTGGGTAAGTAAGGTAAGTCGTGAGAAATCAAGGACCGGACCTTTTGGCATCATTTTTGCTTACTGTGTTCATTGGAGAAAAATCATGGGCATGGATAAAAAAATAGAAAAAAAGAAATGGCCGCCAAAGCGAATCATTAAGTACAGTGCCATCGCCGCATTTATCCTGGTGGTGGGATATTTGATCATTTTTGGAACCGGGGGTTCCAGCCTCAATGTTAAGATCGAACGTATCACTATTTCAACAGTGGAAAAAGGTCCCTTCCAGGAGTATATTCCTATTATTGGTAATGTGCTTCCTCTCTATATTCAATACCTGAGTGCCAGCGAAGGGGGAATCGTAGAGGAGATTTTTATTGAAGCCGGTTCCCAGGTCAAGAAAGGCGATAAGATCCTGAAGTTGTCCAATACCAACCTGCTGATGACCCTTTTGAACAACGACGCCCAAATTAACCGGGCCAGCAACGATCTCAGGGCCACCCGCCTCCAACTGGAACAAAACCGTTTACTGCTGAAACAGCAGCGCTCAGAGGCCGAATATTACCTGGACAATTTCAAACGGACATATGAACGAAACAAAGTTCTATACGACCAACAATTAATTTCAAAAAAAGAATTTGAAGATTCAAAAGCCGATTACGAGTATTGGGCGGAAAAACACAGGTTAACGATCGAGAGCCAGGAAAAAGACTTACAGTTCAGGGAGGAACAGGTTAAGCACCTGGAAGCATCTGTAAAACGGATGCAGGATAATCTTGATATTGTCAAGCAGCAATTGGAGAATTTAACGATTAGAGCGCCTATATCCGGTTACCTGACATCACTGCCGCTTGAAGTCGGTCAATCCAAAAATCGCGGAGATACATTGGGACAGATTGATGACATTGAAGGCTTCAGGGTAAGAGCAGAGATCGATGAACATTACATTAACCGGGTTGCAACCGGGAAAGTGGGGCATTTTAATTTAACGGGTAGAACAGAAACGTATGAATTAGAAGTACAAAAAATCTACCCGGAGGTAGAAGAGGGAAAGTTTAGAGTGGACCTGGTGTTCACAGAGAAGCAGCCCAAAGAAATCACCCGGGGCCAGAGTCTTCATATCCGTTTGCAATTAAGTGAGGCTTCCAAGGCCATCCTCCTGGCCAGGGGCGGCTTTTACCAGACCACCGGCGGCAATTGGGCGTATGTACTGAATGATTCCGGCTCATTCGCAGTCAAAAAATCGATTCGCCTGGGAAGACAAAATCCGCAATTTTTCGAAGTCCTGGAAGGTTTGAATCCTGGCGAAGAAGTGATTACATCATCGTATGAAAATTTCGGTGATATGGAGCGTTTAATACTAAAATGATAATAATAAAAGCCACAGACTTACGCAGTGTGTCGCTGTCCTGGTGGCAAAGCAATGAGGAGAAAAAAAATGATTGAGACCAAAAATCTAAAAAAAATCTACACCACCGAAGAAGTGGAAACCACAGCTCTGAATAAAGTGAATTTAAAAGTTCAAGAGGGTGAATTCGTTTCAGTAATGGGGCCTTCCGGATGTGGAAAGTCTACCCTGTTAAACATCCTGGGACTACTGGATAATCCCAGCCAGGGAGATTACCTGTTCATGGGTGAGGAAGTTTCAAAATACTCGGAAAAGAAACGAGCCCATTTGCGGAAAAAGAACATTGGTTTTGTATTCCAGAGCTTTAATCTCATTGATGAATTAACGGTGTATGAAAATATTGAGCTGCCGCTGCTTTATCAAAAGGTTTCGTCTTCGGAACGTAAGAAAAAAGTCAATGAAGTATTGGAACAGATGCAGTTGGTTCCCAGGAAAAACCATTTTCCCCAGCAGTTATCCGGTGGTCAACAGCAGCGGGTGGCAGTGGGCCGGGCAATCGTTGGCACCCCCAGGTTGATCCTGGCTGACGAGCCTACCGGTAACCTGGATTCCGCCAACGGTGAAGAAGTGATGAAACTTCTTACCCAACTGCATGAATCAGGAACTACTATTGTCATGGTAACCCATTCCCCGGCATATTCCGAATACGGTCAGCGCACCATCCATCTATTCGACGGCCACATTGTCACAGAAAATATCAAAGAAGAATTCCACTTATAACTACTGTGAAAATAAGCCGCGAAGACACGCGAAGGGCGCAGCCTTCATCAGAAAAGAAAGGGAGTTAGTGCAAAAACCATCGGTCTTCCCGGGGATGGAAAGAGATTTCAAATTTCTCGTCTGTCTCACATAGTACCTTAAAGCAATATCTGCGGGTCTGGCCCTCCGGTGATTCTGTTATTGAGGAATCCAAAATTTTCTTGATCAAAAATTCTTTACCCCGGTATTTAAATTTTACCGGTTTTTCATTCAGGCGGAAACCCGAATAACAGGTAACAAATATCTCTTCCAGATTCACTATTTACCTGCGTGATTGTATTATCTCCGCCCTGGGACTCACTGTCTCGCTGACTTACTGACCGACTACTGGCAGTCTTTAATAATTTCAATGAATCGAGTCCAGGTCATAGCCGGCCAGGTTTCCACGGCCAGTGCCCCGCTGGCCCGGGTGATCATGGAAACTTTTGCAGCGGTTTCTTCATCTTCCGCCTCATAGATATCCATAAAATCATAAGGCCCCAGCAGCGCATAATGAGCGATCCATTTAACATCCGGGCAAAGGTTATCTACCTTTTTCTTCCACTCTTTCCCAATGGCTTCGCGTTTTTTTAGGTCCCCGGAGATTTCCGGGGTTAACCTGGTCATTAAAACATACATACCCATTATTACCTCCTTTGCACACCACTATAATAATATCAATTGATAAAAATATCAACTTAAAAAATCAGGCGTTTTGCATTCCTTTTTTTCAGGTCCCCCAATAATTTTGCAGGTTTTTCGAAACGATTGTTCAGTATCATGGCAGCGGTGATATAGGATTTCCATCCTGCCGAATGAAGGGTTTCCATGGAGAGAGTTTTGCTGTCTCCGGTGTATATCCAATCTTCAAGAGCGGTTTTTTTTCCTATTGGGGTGGCCGGGGGCCAGTTCAGCGAATATACAGCATCCGCATCCCTGGAGGCCTGTTCCGGTGAATGAACCGTTGTAAAACTGCCGCCGCTGTTTTCAGCATGTTTATGAGCCATCTCCATCACCTGGGGATTTAAATCAAATCCCCCGGGATGAGCCAATGTCACTGCCATGCCAAACCGGGTAACCAGGGACACAATTCCCTGGGGCAAAGAACGGGGTGTTATATAAGTTGGAGAATATATCCATGTAACAGTAATTTTTTTATCCTGCAATCGTTCCAGCGAACCGAAATGATGTTTCAAGACCAGGATGTCTGCCATGGCCTGGATAGGATAATCCAGGTCACACAGCAAGTTGATTATGCCCGGGCCCCTGGTTAGGGGTGACAACGCAGCCGCCTCTTTTTCTCCCCCTGAACCCGGGGATGTATATTGGACACCAATGATATCGGCCTCCCTTAAGAAAGAGAGATAAGCCGGTTGAATATCACCTTCATCATCGCCCACTTCATGGACCGTAAGCCCCAGGGAGTTGGCGGCTAAGACAAACGCAAGCCGGTTCCATGCGGTCCAGGAGGTCTGGACCGGGGTGATCCTATTCCTGGTCTGCAAAATCGCTAACCCCGAATCAAAGCATTTTGCTGAAATGTTATTTTCGTACAACCATTTCAAGGCTTCCGCCGTATATAACACCTGCTGCACTTCCTTGAGGGAGCGTTCCCAGGTCAATAAAAAATCTTTCCCCTGCAGTTGGGCATCCAGCCAGCGAATCTCTTCCAATAATCGTTTAAACTCTCTGACGTCATTCATCATCGTTCATTACTCCTTACTCCTTTTTTTTCTTCCCCTATAATATAGCACAGTATCTGAAAATAACAAAACCATCTTGATTTTTTCTTAAAAATAGTATATCTTTAATATTACCGTATATTGCAGTCTAGAGTTGAAAATGATGGTTAAATGGATAAATATACCAAATATACTTAGTGCGATGAGAATTTTGGCCATACCGGCCATTGTATTACTCATCATCCATTCAACCCCCGCCAATTATCCCGTACTCATCCTGGTCTTTTTTATCTCAATTCTACTGGATTTTTTTGATGGGTACCTGGCAAGAAAATTATCTCAAGAGACAGAACTGGGTCAAATCCTGGATCCCCTGGCGGACAAATTGATGGTCTCGTGTATTGTGGTGGTGTTAATCGTAAAAACCAATTTTCCCTGGTGGCTGGGAATTCTTATTATTGGCAGGGACCTGGTGATCCTGGTGGCTGGCGCCATCATTCTTAAAAGAAAACAGGTGGTAAAACCTTCCATCTTAATCGGCAAGGTCGTCTTTGCATTACTGGGCGCTCTAATCATGACATATATACTAGACCTCCACCAATACATCGACCTGGAAATATTAAAACGGTTCTTTATCGTTTTGACTGTCAGTTTTTCGGTCTGGTCCTGGATCGAATATTATCAAGTTTATAAAAAAGAGAAAAATGCCCGATAATATTAGAAACATTCTTGTTGTAGACGACGAAAAAGAGATCCGCGATCTCTTAAAAGATTTCCTGGAAGGAAACCATTTTCACGTAACCTTAGCCGCCGACGGGCTCAAGGCCCTGGAATTAATCGAAGAAAATATCCCGGGAATTGCCATCATCGATCTGCTTTTACCCGGAGAACACGGCATCAACCTGATAAAAACCATTAAAGAAAAATATTTTATCCCCATCATTATTATATCCAGCATATATCGTAGAGAAGAAATAAAACCCGTTATGGATGAATACTTTGTGGAAGACTTTTTTGAAAAACCCATTGATTTAAAAGAGCTGTTGAAAAAAATCAATACAATTATTAATGCAAAAACCGTATAACTCATTTAACTCTTTTTTAAAAAAGAAGTTTAACCAGGAAACCAGGAAAATTCCTATCAATGCCGGTTTCACCTGCCCCAACAAAGACGGCAGGATTTCTTCCCGGGGATGCATTTTCTGCGATACCTACGGATCCGGTCCCATTAAACAGTTTGATTTATCCATATCCCAACAAATCAAGAGCTTTATCGAGAAGCACCCGGGTTTTAAATATATTGCTTATTACCAGGCCCATACCAATACCTGTGCCCCGGTGGACGAGTTACGAAAAAAGTACGAAATTATTTTTGATTTTAAAGATATCGTGGGGTTGTTTATCGGCACCCGACCGGATGCCATCTCCCTTCATGTCTACCCGCTGCTGGAAGAGCTCAATAAGAAAACATACCTTACCGTTGAATTGGGACTTCAATCCATCCATGCTCAAAGCCTGGAATTTCTCAATCGCAACCACACCTATGGGCAATTCCTGGATACCTTCGCTGAACTCAGGAAAAGGTCCATCGATGTGGTGGTTCATTTGATTGTTGGCATTCCCGGTGAAAGCCCGGCGGATATGCTTCAAACCGTTAAGGAGATGAACCGGATCAAGCCAGCCGGCGTAAAACTCCACCTGATGCATGTTTTAAAAAATACTCCCCTTTTTCATATGTACGAAAAAGAAACATTTAAATTACTGGAAAAAGATGAATATGTGGATTTAATTGTTTATCTATTGGAGCACCTGGACCCTGGAATTGTGATTCACCGGCTCACCGGGGAGCGGGATAAAGAAATTTTTCACGCCCCCTTGTGGGCATTGGATAAAAATGAAGTCATTCAATCCATCCGCTCAAAAATGATACAAAAAAACACCTTCCAGGGAAAATTGTTAAATAACCAGCCGGGGGATAAGGGGATTGAGGCGGGATAGGACTTCATAATTGATGGTGCCGGCTAAATCTGCCAGGTCATCGGCGGTTATTTTTTCTTTACCGTCTTCACCGATGAGTGTGACGCGGTCTCCCGGTTTAACGGTTTTGATATGGCTGATTTCTGCCATCAGCATATTCATACAGATTCGGCCTCGAATCGGTGCTTTGACACCATTAACAATAATAGTGGAAACATTAGAGAGTTTTCGGTCGTACCCATCGTAATATCCCACCGGCACCACGATAATCCTGGACCTGTCAAAAGTCTTATAAGTCAATCCATAGCCAATGGATTCTCCTTTTTTCAGGGTTTTCACCTGTGCTGCCTTTGAATACCAACTGAGCACCGGTTTTAATCGGATCGCAGGTTTATTCTTTTCAATATACGAAACATAAGTCGGTTTGGAAGGCCAAAAACCATAAGCGGAAATCCCCAGGCGGACGATATCAAAATGGGTCTCAGGAAAAAGCAGTGTGGAAGCGGAACAGGAAAAATGTTTTAAAAGGTTTTTATGGTTGATTTTTTGCAGCAAGTTGTTAAAGATTTCCAATTGGTATTGGGCAAACGAATGGTCTGTTGTATCTTCAATATTAGCAAAATGGGAATATATGCCAATCATCTCAACATGTTTGGCAGTATTACTTCTAGAGCCTTTCAGTATTTTAATCGCTTCAGGGGGCGGCATTCCCAATCGCATGGTCCCGGTTTCTACTTTCACGTGTATTTTGGCTTTCACCTTAACTTCTTTTGATATCTCTGCTGTTTGTTTCAGATAGTCAATAGAAGGTACGACTAATTCAAAGCCGTTCAAAATTATCTCTTTCAATTGGGGTCTGTCAGCCCAACCGATCACCAGTATTTTTTTCTTGCTGTCAACAGCTTTAACAGCGAGTGCTTCTTCCAGGGTATCTACCGCATAATAAGCAACCGGGGAAAGTTCCCGGGTAATGGAAACCACTTCCTTAAGACCGTGGCCATAGGCATTGGCCTTCACTGCTAACATGATTTTTTTATCTGTCAGTTTTTCAAATTCTTTTAAATTATGAACCAGGTTCTTTGCGCTGATTTCAATATGTGTTTTCATTTAGCCTCCGCTTCCATTTCCGTACCTGCACCTGTAACCTTTAGCCACGGACGAACACGGACGAACACGGACAACCTTTAATAAAAAGCTTTTTCTATTTTCTTGATTTCCCTGTTTTCTAACAAGATATCACCATAGGTAGTATCAATCGTAATCTCCGGTATACCTTCCAGGTAATTTGAGTTCACCAGGACCCGCTCTCTTTCCTTTAAGATCGTTAAATCTCCTGACGTTCGATTGGTTAGGCTTCCATAGAGTACTTGAATATTGAATAACGGCTGCAGGGATGACGGATACATCAGCGTAACTTTAGAGTGCCTGTTTTTTATATTGATTTTCTCTTTTATTTGGCTAAAGGCAACATCCAGGTCTCCATTACTCAGCAAGACATCCAGTTTTTTGCTGGAAATGTTGTCAATGCTGACGTAATTATAAGCATTTTTTATCACCACGTCTTCGGAAACGATTTGATCCAGGTTAATTCCGCAGTTATTGGCGTTTATAAGGATATTTCCGTTGATATTTTTCATGATTATGGACTGGTGTGAGTTTTTGATTTGCACGTTGTTTTTGATGTTTTTCAATTTAATTTTTGTGTGTCTTGCTTCGATGGAACATTCATTGCTATCATCCATGGTTATGGAGGAGTAACCGGCGTATTCGATATGGGTTTTGTTTTCCACTTGACTGATGTCAGCGTTTGCCAGGTAGCAGTTGAGTTTTAAATCAGAGACATTATTGATCTTGATTCTTGAATGCCTGGAAGAGAGGTCGATATTGCCGTTAACATCCGTGAGTGCCACCCGGCCGTCCCGATGGGTGATTTTAAGTGCCGAATCAACATGCTTGACAGAGATGTCCCCATGCCTGCCATCCAGGGAAATATTTTTACCGCAGCCGTCAATTTCGATATCCCCATACCTGTTCCTTAAATTTAATTCCACTGTTTCGGGAATCATGACCTTGAAAAGGACCCGGGCTCTTTGCATGGGGAAATCTTCTTCCGAATCGACTTCAATTCGCAGCAGTATCTTTTTATCCGGGTCACCTGTCCGGGGGGTTTTGAGTGTGGCAATCTTTACTTTTTTTTCAATTTCCTCTGCCTGGTCTTTGTTTCGATGATATACGCGGATGATCGGTTGGATCTTGATACCGGGTGTATTGGTTTCCTGGTCCGCGGCTACTGTTTTTTCAACCTCGATATCTCCCGCAGTGCTGCGGATTTCAATTTTATCCACCCGGGGATATTGAATTTCTTCCCGGAGAAAATCATGGGGATGGTTTTTATCTAATAGTTTCCAGGTTTTGACCGGCACGCTATGGTAAAACTTAAAATCAATATCCCCGGATTTAAACGCATTGTAAATGAGCCCAAAGGCAATCACCACGAAAACAATGATAATATCTCTTTTTTTCATTTTTCTTCTTGTCTTCGTTTAAGACTATAATGCTGCCAGATATTTTTAAGTCCGATGGCAATCAAGATCATAGGCCAGAAGTCATCGAGAATATCCCAGAAATCGATATCCACGCCAAAGTTACCCAGGAGGAACAGTACCCCTACGATGAGCAACACCAAACCCCAAAACAGCGATTCTTGTTTTTTCCTACTCATTTTTTCCTCCGGTTTCTCTTTTCTCCAGGTGGTATTCATCTTCCTTTTCTTTTCTACCGGTCATGGTATAGGTATATATAAACCTGGCTCCCAGTGCAATCAGGATGAGGGGCCATAATCGTGTCACATCCCTGTACCTGATGATATCCAGTTCTGCCACCTGGAAAATGATTCCAGCAACCAATACAGCAACAGACCAGAACAAAGATATTTTATCTTCACCGTTGGTTACTGCCTTTTCCCTGGAGCTTGTTTTTTTTGCTTCGTTATAACTGTCAAAAATCTGGAAGATATAAAATCCGGCAATCATAAGGCCGAATACCACGTGTTCGGGGTCCCTGTTGCTTTCTACTTCCATGACGATCAGGGCAGCAAAAATTAAGATATACGCAATTCCCTTTACCACATTGCCGATGTAAAAGAATCCCACACCCGGGAAGATAGCGGAAAGAACCGCTGCTCCTACCGGGTTTTTTTCAGTTGGTACTCGTTTTTTTTCAGCCATTTTGTCCTCCTTTTTCTATTTTTTTTTCTATTTCTAGCTTGTGATTTTCTATATTGGGGTATTCACCGCTCTCAATACCTGTCTGACGATCTTTATCTTTAACCTTATCCTCTATATCCGCATCTTTTTTAAGAAATGAAAAGAGTGCGGCGCCATCGGATTCTTTTACTTTTTCAATAAATGCCCCGGTCTCTACCGTAAAGGTTTTAATCCGGGCCATCATTGAATGGAGCACTCGTTTGGCTGGCGGGTAAATATTGGTAAAATAAAACAGGTTCAGGAATAACACCACCGTACCAATAGCCGCGGCTAGCCATTTCAGGTAATAGAATTGACTCTCTCTTCTCTTTTCTATTATTTCCTGGGATTCCGGGATATAATAGAGCCTGTTTTTTAAGAAGAAAGGCACTTCTTCTTCCAGTTCGGGAAACACACCGATAAGCTCTTCTACCTTTTCTCTTAATTGCTGGCATTGGTCACATTGTTCCAGGTGAAGCGAAATTTCCCGGTGAAGCTCCTTTGGAAGCTCATTCTCAATATACATTGACATTAAATCTTCGACTCGTTTGCAATCCATTTTACTTCCTTTCATTTAAAATAATTTTTGCCAGTTTTGTCCTGGCCCGGTTAATCCTGGATTTTATTGTTCCCAGCGGCATATCCAGGTGATCTGCGATTTCCTGGTATGAAAAATCCTGGATATCTCTCATAATGATCAGGGACCTTAAATCCGGCGGTAAAAGAAGTAGTTTTTTTCTTAGGTACATGACATCGCTTTTCCTGATGAGTGAGTCTTCCGGGGTGTCTGCTTCCTCGGAATATTCATTCCTGATGTTATCGTCCAATTCCAGGCTTTTCCTGTTGTATTTGTGTTTTCGCCAGTAGTCGATACAGTAATTTTTTGAGAGCCGCAGGAGCCAGGCGGT
>CP070627.1:591332-605412 GCA_020355945.1 Candidatus Aminicenantota bacterium
TAAAAAGCTTTTGTGGGGGGTCCAGGGGGGCGGTTTTCTCGAAAAGAGCCCCCCTGGCCGCCGGAGGCAGTAAAGAAATAGAATTTGACTTTGCGTTAGCCGGGGGGTATTCCCATAACATCGACACTGTGGTGGAGAGTCTTATAACAGGGGCCCCGGTACCGGGACTCCAACCCCTTGATGATTTGGACCAACTGCCGTTCCCGGACAGGAGCCTGTTGACATCTTATGCTGAGCAGGGAGGAGCGGTTGATCAAAAACCAGGTTTGCAGAAATCGACCTTAATTCGTACCTCAACCGGGTGTCTGAACAACTGTAGCTTTTGCCAGCGTAAAGCCTGGCATAAGAAGTATCAAGCGCACTCCATTTCTTATGTATTAAGGGAATTCTCCGAACTTAAAAAGCATCATTATCGAAACATCTGGATCACTGACGATAATTTTACTTTTGATCTTAAGAGGGCAAAATCGTTATTGAAAGAACTTTCAGACCGGGGTTTAACAGGGGGCATGAAAATTGCTTTGAGCAGTTGGACCCGTATCGATGAAGAGTTCCTGGAGGCAGCGAAAAAGGCGTATGTATCCATTATCAGTTTTGGAGTGGAAACAGCCAATCGAGAGATACAGCGCTTTTACCGGAAAAAGATTGACCTGGACCGGTTTAGGGATTTGATAGGGTATGCCGACCAAATAGGTCTTTATACGGTTGGGAATTTTATAATCGGGGCGCCCATGGAAACTGGAACAACCATCAAAGAGACCTTTGATTACATACTGGATACTCCTTTTGATCAGGTGAATGTAAAGATATTGGATTATATGGCGGGTTCTGATTTGTATGCAGGTTTGCTGGCGGAAAAGAGAGGTATTGGCCGGCATTTATTTGCCTGTCAAGAGAATGGTTTAAATGAATTTCCATTGGAGGTATTGAAGGGAAAAATTAAAGATTTCAAGGTGGAATTCCAGCGGTCAAGAGAGGGTCGTTTAAAGGAAAAGATAAATCGATATGGTCCGCCTTACTATCTTCTCCGGTAAAAATTTAAGGACAGGCCAATTTCAGGCTGCGTCCTTTTTTTTCAAAATTGAATTCTCAGAGAGCATCCTGAGTGCTGCTTTCGGAATTCCGCATCCGCTTCAAAAACCCGGCTATTTCGGATTTAAATTTCCTCCATACGTCACTGATTGATTTTATAAGGTCTTCCATTTCTTCCCAATCCAGGCGAAAGGAATATGTATGCCTAAAAAAATGCCTGAAGGCCAGATAATCTAATAATCGGTCCTTCATCTCATGTGATAATACTTTGCACATGGATTCATTATCTATGGTCATTTGTAATAACAAAGTCTTATGCCACTTTGAATCATCTGGCATTTTATTGTCTATATTTTTCGCTATAACCAGGAATATCTTTTCTAATCCATTATAGAATGAATGCAATACACCAGCAAAAGCCGTCACTTCCATTAAATTGGGTTTTTTATTAAGGGCAAGTAATTCGTCTTTATACAATTCAAACAATGAATTGATTTCTTCCAATTCAAATTCTATCTTTTCAATGACCTGTTCAAGCAACACGGAGCAATTCTCCATTTTTTATCAATAAAGCTGAAAATCTATCTTCTTTTTCCAGGTTTATTAAGTCCACGGGATGGTCCAGGGCCATCATTAATTTTCCTAAGATTTTAAAATAATTTCTTTTTTTCAGCCCCTTTACAGCCAGGTCAACATCAGATGATTCAGAAAAGTCACCATGAACCAGCGATCCAAATAGATAGATTTCGCTGCACCCTTCTCTTTTCAAAATGTCTACTGCTGTCTCGATATCCTGGCGATGACTCTCGGGTACTTTTTCTATCCTATTTCGCATGTTCATATTTGTCACTTTAAAAATATAATTATATCATCATTGCTTTTAATTTTAAAGTCTTTACAAAGACGCTCAGCTATTCTAATCTTAGCCACGGACGAACACGGAGAAGCACGGATTAACACAGAAGGTTAAAAAAGGTAAAAAAGGGACATAAAAAAGGTCTGGCTTGCCTGTCTCTTTCTTCTTTCTTCACTTCATATTCAACCCTGTGCTTGAGTAAAGAAGGCCTTTTCTATATTTTCCAGGTTTTCCAGGGCTTCATCCATGTTGGGATGTCCCTGGGGGAAAATCTTTTTAAAGTTTTTAACGGCATTTTGGGCGTATTCAAGTGCTTTTTCTACCTGGCCCAGGTCCTGATAAATCGTGGAAATAATGTGGTAAGAAATTGCCAGGTCGGGGTTATTCTGACCTAATACTTTTTCTCGGATATCCAGGGCCTTTTGTTGATATTCCAGGGCTTTTTCCAATTGATCCATTCTTAAATAAAGCATTGAAATATTGTTGTAGGAGGCAGCCAGTTCCGGCATGTCTTTGTCCAATACCTTTTCCCGAATTTTCAGATCTTTTTCCTGGTATTCCATCGCTTCGTTAAACCGGTTCATACTTTTATAAACCAAAGACAAATTGTTATAAGAGGCAGCCAGGTCAAGATCATCTTTATCCAATACTTTTTCCCGGATTTCCAATGCTTTTTGATAATATTCAAGGGCTTGCTCATACCTGTTTTTAAGATAATAAAGGTCACCGATGTGGCTTAAAACGCTGGCCTTTTCTTTACTTTTATCAATTTTTTCGTAAATCGCAAGGGATTTCTGCAAGCGATCAAGTGCCTGGCCGTATTCGCCTTTCTCTTTAAGAATTCGGCCGATTTCATGTAATGCCAGGGCTTCGCCTTCAATATGATTCATCTCTTTATCGATTTCCACAGCCTTTTGGTAATACTCCAGGGCGATGTTATATTCAGCCTTCCGTTGGTAGACCAGGCCAATTCGCTTGAAGAGAATTGAAATACCGTTTTTGTCACCTATTCTCTCTTTAGTTTTGAGCGCTTCCCGGAAATATTCCAGGGCTTTTTTAAAATGATTAACCAGGGAATGGTAATCACCCAATACTACTTTATCTTTGACCAGGTTTTCCCTATCCTTGATATACCGGTCATAGAGGTCCTTTGCTTTCCTGGAATATCTTTTATTGGCATAGATTTTCAGTAGGGGTATGATGATGTGATTGAGAGAATGTTCATCCTGTTTTTGTTCTTTTTCCCGCAATCGAAGCTGCTCTTCCAGGAAATCGATTTTTAAATTTTCATCAGGGTAAAGTTCCAGTGTTGAATCATCGATATCAAGAAAGGTTTTCTCCTCTTCAACCGAGCCGGTAAAATGAAAATCGGGTAAATCCCGCATCTGGTAGAAGTCGGAAGCGCTTCGGATAATTTTTTTCAGGTTATCATGGTTAACAATGAATCCAATGGGCAACTGGAATTTTTCAAAGGCATCACGGGCCTTGTTAAGTTTGGATAGAGTTTCCCGGGAATTTTTATAGATCAACAGGTCCAGGTCGCTGACCAGCAAACCGTTACACTGGGTTTCCGCCAGGAAATGCTCCACCTGGCTGTAAATGGAGTTTTCATTTTCTTTAAGTTTGAGATGGCCAATCTCCTTGCCCTGGCCATTGAGTTCCAGTTGGATACGACGAATAAGCTGCCGGGCCAGCGGCTCATTGTCAATGACCAGGAAGATATACCTGGCGATCCGGGTCTCAAAGAAACGGTATATTATGGATAACTCCTGTTGGGAATCGGTTGGAGAATTCAATTTAAAAGCCCTTTTTCTCTCAATAATGCTTTCACCACCGGATGCACGTCAAACCAGGTATCATTATTATATCCCAGGATACACAGGTTGTGTTTCAGGTCCATCATCCCTTTGACATCCGGGGGACGTTTATCCTTGCTTTTGCAGCAGTCGGCCAATATCTGGTAAAAATCATTGGCATCGAGGCCGGTGCGTTCATCGTAGGATATAGTGTTGAAGTAGTCGTTTTTCAGTTTATTAAAACCGTATTGAAAATCCGGTTCTGCAATTGTACTTCGTTCCTTATTAATGGCGCTGGCGGCACCCAGCTTAATCATGCGGAAAAGGTCCCGTAGACAGCCGCCGCTGGACAGGATAAAACGCTTCATGATCTCTTCCGACATAAGCCCCGGGGCCAGCCTTTTGTTAAGAATTGTTTCGATACTCTCGAGGCCGGGGATATAATCGTTCCCATTCTTGTCATGTACTTTGATCATGGGAAGTACGAAATTTTCATCAAATTCACTAAGAATAATGTTGTACCTGGGATTAAATACCAGGGATATGGGGAATGTGTAGATAACAGAGCAATCCACTGCGGTTAATTGCGCCCCGTAACTGTAAAAAAGCTCTTCCGCTGATTTAAGATCTATTTTTTCCAGGTCTTCAATGATAAAAACAATATTTTTTTTATTGACCTTATGCAGTTTCCCTTTGATTGCCAGGAGCAGGAGGTTGCAGTTCTGGATTAATTCCGACAGGGTTTGACGTTCTTCTTTTTTGGTTATCTGTGAAAATTTTCGACCTGATCTGAAATCAATATTCAATTTACCCATTACCCCCAGTATTTTTTTAAATATCGGGCTTATTTCAACTCCGGCGCCTGCTTCGGTATCGTACATGCGGTGCCGCTCATCTTCGGAATATATAGTACTGGCCCAATTATCGAGGTTTTTCAGCAGCTTATCGCTTAGTTTAATCGCCTGGTAATTATCTTTTACAAAATCAAAGAGGTCCTTCATCATGGCAATCAAAATCTCGGAAATAGAAAGGTTATTGGGGTCTAATCGTTCCCGCACGGAAAAAATCCGGATCACAAAATCATCTTTAAGTTCCCTGCTCAGACGAAAGAGTTCAGTGCTCTTGCCGCATCCTTTAAAGCCGGAGAAAAGGGTCTTCAGGTTTTTCTCTTGTAGATTTTTTAGCTTGCGAATAAGTTCGGTGGTGGGGTCTTCGCCCCTGGCTTCGCCGGTAAGCACATAGTAATCTTCGTAATTGTTCTCATTCAAGGCTTTGTTATCAAGCGTGAAGTCGATTTGATTGAGGTCCTGGGCAATCATTGTCATTTTTCCTCCTTCTTATGAAGCTCGAAAGCGATTTTATCATAATTGGAATATTTTTTCAATTTTTTCATCTGCCCAAATTATCCCTCAGTGGATAATTCATATATATCCGGAATTTTTCACCAGGGCAGGAAAGCAGTGGCTCCCCCAATAAAGGATAACTAAAGATTATGGTATAAAGTCATAAATGGAGGTAATAATTGCAGAACCGGCACAAGCTGCCTGGAAGTCTTATTGAAAACATAGTGTTGGAAAGTGGGCATAGATGTGCGGTATGCGGAAACGGATGTCCTCTTGAGCGTGCACATATTGTAGCTTGTGACAAAAGTAAACCAAATACACAGGAAAACCTACTTTGTTTATGCGAGTCTTGCCATTCAAAAGCTGACAAAGAAAAATGGGATGATAAAAAATTGAGGGAGCATAAAAAAAAACCGTGGATTTCTCGATATTATGAAAAAACAGTTCCTCCCGCTAAGAAAGTAAGCAAAGTCCAATTAATCATCGATATGGAAATGATTGATTTTACCGATAGACGTAAGTCTTGTCTGATATCCGGTGTCTCTTCTTTTTTAGCTATCGCTCCCTTTTTGGTGAAAATAATTTCGGTTGTACAAGGCACCGTCAAAGTCACTATTGAAATTCCCTATTCAAAGAAAAAGAAACTCCTGGAAGCCGGCCTGGGTGAAGAAGATGAACTACCCAAATATGTCTATCCACTTAAGATATTGGAAATATACGACCCTTTAAAAAAAGAGAGAACAGCTTTACAAAAAAAAGTTAGTGGCGTAACCACCTATATAGATGAAATTGCCAAAAATCCTATTGATATTAAAATTGATTTTGATACCATCGAACGTATTAATTTTAAAACGAGTGATATTATCCAGTGCGACATAACCGGTCATATAAATTCAAATCACAAATTTAGCAAGGCCAATATCATTCGGTCCAGGTTGACTAAAATTACAGCTCGACAGGCTAATTTCAATAGAATCGATTTCAAAGACTGTTTTATAATAGATTCGTATTTTGAGGGTTCAAGCTTTGAGGTGGGTGGGATGGCAACCAGTCATCTATACAACACCACCTTTAGAAAATGCCATTATTTCGATTCATCAATAACAGACACTGTATTCGATAATATTACTTTTGAAAAATGCGACCTTTCTAACCTCATGATCAAATCTTGCAGGTTTAAAGAATGCCGGTTTATTGAATGCAAGACTTCAAACAAACTTTTTGAAATGTCACTGGTTATCGATTGCAAATTTATTAAAACTGAAATCAGGAATCGAACGATTACGGATAATTTTGGATTGAAGAATACTGATCTTTTCTCTTCTAAAATCAGGGTTTCGCATATTAAGCATAAATCACGATTCTTGAATAGAATTGGTATTGAAGAGTTAATTGATAAGAGCGATTTAACCCATCTTGAAAAATTCAAACTATCTTTTTTCTTAAATCCTAGCCTGGTTATGGGGCTGAACTTACTGGATTCTGCACTGAGAATAAGAATGTGGCAGAAGCTCTTGAAGAATCCCGGGACTTTTGGAACAATTCTTGAACTCTTTTCTGAATTCCTCCTGGATTTATATGAAAAGAATAATTTGACTGTGCACACATTATTATTACTTCACTCGATTACCAGTCAGTTATCCGATTCAGATTCGACTGAAAATAAAAACATCTCTGTTACAGGTCTATTTAAAACTATCTTAGGGGTGCACATGATCCTGGCTCGAATTGTAGAAGAGTATCTTTTAGTTTTTAAATTATTGGTTCAAAATGTTTCCTGGCCTGTAATTTTCCTGGTTAATGGCCCACTTGATAAAGAATTCTATACAAATACCTTTTCCCATATCTTTGCTAAATCAACTCTAAAAATTTCTAAAATTCAAAGAAGAAATTCTCCTAATGAACTTCATATCACCGGCAGCAATTACCACGATTTATCAGTGTTATTGGGAAACTATTTAGCCAGTAGAGTGAAGGATGAACTCAACCGCATCAAACACACACTCATGAATAAATCTGGATTCCCGGCAAATATGACTGGAATAAGTGGAGGTAGCCAGATCGTACCTTATAAAATGGGGATTGCTAAAAAAGATTTTAAGATTCCCTTGCTCCCGACTGAAATTAGTTCAAAGGACTCATTCTTCTATCAATTGGTACTTAAATCTATAATGCCGGGAAGGTTGCTTGAGGAATTACAAATAAATGAAAGTACATCTACAATAAGAAAAATGAGGTCAACATTTCTACTTTTACCCGCCATCGAGGAATCGGGAGAAAGTCTTTAACCCTTCAATAATGTTGTGTTCTCTACTATAGTAGTTCATTCTCACAAATTCGACGTTTTCATGAAAAGAAAATTTCATACTGGCCCCCAGGATGACAGGAGTTCTTTCTCTCTGGCAATATTTAAGGAAATTTTCTTTTTTTTCATGATGAGTTCCCTTAAAATCTTTCATATTCAACACGGTACAACCTACATATCCATTTACTAAATTACTTATCGTTAGATTCTCGTTAGAAATAAGTTTTTCGGCTTTGCTTCTTAAACCTGTGGTCTGTAGATTCGATACTTCAAGCATAGCCTTGAACTTCAAGGGATTTTGCGCCATATTAAAGGCAATCTTCAAACTGAAATAATCAATAGCACCTTGAAATAGATCCATAGCATTAACCATCAAATCTCGCAGTTCTTCCGGATGCATAATGAAGCTCATCCTGATTCCATTTAACCCGGTTCCTTTGAACATGCACCTGATTTTTATAATATTAGCTTTATCCACAGGGCTAAATGCATAGAGATGGCTGGGGAAATATTGCTCGGTGGCTTCATCGACAATAAGGTAATCTTTATTCGAGAGATTGGTTAATAAAGAAGATATGTGGGAATCCTTTTGATTATATCCAAGGGACATCCTGGGTTGAGTGATCCATATGGCACAGGGTGAATATTTTTCGATAGTCTTTTTGTTCAGATCAAAAAAGAAATTCTCAGAATAAAAAGTAGGATAAAGAATGCAATTTAAATTTAATGCCTTTGCCTGACCAACACTGGCAAAATAGCAAGGAGTCTCGAAAATGATGTTTTTTACTCCTTTTCTCTTTAACACATCTAATGTAATAAGTGAACCGGCGGTGGCAGAGTGGCAAAAAGTAACCTCATCGTATCTATACTCTCTATTTTCCCATAAAGATATCAATTGAAGGATTGCCTCTTTTTGGGGTTTCAAAGTGAGCCCTTCATCGGCATAGTAACGTTGAACTTCATTAAAATTAAATACGATATCCTGGACAAATTCATAGGAATTCGCAATGGTATCCAACCAACCGGATGGATCTGCCTTCACTACACCGGATTTCCTGATGGCATTAAAGTATTTCTCATTGATTTCATCGTAATCATCTTCTCTAAAATATTTATCGAATTCCATTATACCATAATCTTTAGTTATCCTTTATTAAGAACTAATTCTAAACAAGTAACCAAAGTATGTCAAGCCTTCATAAAAGATTTTTTACCAATCTTCCAATAATATCAGGATTGTTTTCGATTATGATATGCGCTTTCTCAAAATATTCTTCAGCCATTTTCGTTTGGCCCAGGGCTTTATACGCTGAGCCCAAATTATTATAAGCAACCGAAACATAAGGAGAATTCTCACCATAAACCTTTTCCCATATTGAAACTGCCTGCTCATAATAATTGATGGCTTTGTCTATTTCACCTGCGCTTTTCCATGCCATACCAAGATTATTCAAATTTGCAGCCACAATAGGGTGTTCCTTTCCATAAACTTTACAATTTATTTCCAGCGCTTGATTATAGTAATCAATGGCTTTTTTCAATTGGTCCTTTGCTTTCCAGGCCGCGCCCAGGTTATTCAATACCGATGCAACATGTGTGGAACCTTCTTCACGAGTTTTTTTCAATATTTTAAGAGCCTTATCGAAACAAGTGATGGCCCTATCAACTTTCCCACTTTTGTATAAAGCCGAACCAATGTTAATTAATCGGAGGGCCGCGTTTGCATGCTCCTCTCCATATACCTCCTGGTCGATATTCATCGACTCCCTGTAATACCGGATCGCCAGCCGATAATTTCCCATTTCCTCAAATGCGGCCCCCAGGTTATTCAAAACCACAGCAACCTGTGAGTGGTTTTCACCATACAAGGCTCGATCAATGATCAGGGCTTTATTATAATATTCGATGGCCTTTTGCGGATCGCCAAGCTCATTTATGGAATACCCCAGGGCATTTAATAGAAAACTATCATCTGCCGTATTTAATTCCCTTTTCTTTTCACCCAGGATCCACTCCCCTAACCGCCGCGCTTCCCGAAAGGCAAAATAATTTCGAAAATAATCGACCAATATCCCCCCCTGCCTTGATGCCACCTCCTCTTCCCCGCAAGCCAGGGCATGAAAAATCCACTCTTCTACTTCCAGGGGGTCAAAGGTATTATCTATGGTTTTCATGCGTTCACATAATCTCTTATAATAATCAAATGCCGTCTGGTGACAGGATTTAATATCATCGATACCGGCTTGTAATTCCTCCCGCAGCAGCGGGGAAACCAGATAACTTTCCCTTGTCTGGTTATACTCTAACAAAGTAAAACCAATGGCTTGGTTTGCCAATTCTTCCCAGTGTTTCACCCCGGTTTTTTCTCCCATCTCCTTTATCCCCTCTTTGAGAACCGGGCGGCGATAAATACTGCACCATTGTAAAAGACGAGCCATGTGCTGGCCTCCCCAGTTGAGAAGTTCCCGGATCACGTGCGTGCAAATAAATTCCTCCTTTTTATCCGCAATGGCATCCTCCAACTGCCTCAAATCAACGTTTTTCATATGCCCGATCAACACATCCAACCACTCCATTAAGCGCGGGTTGCCATGTCCAACCATCACTTGCTTTGGAATCAGCCCCTGGTTTGAATAAGAATAAATGTTAGGCAGGGCCTGAACCTTTTTCTTTTGCTCCGCTTCCAACAAACCTGAAAGCGATATCCATTCAAGCCTATCTTTCACCAGGTCCCTGCCTTTAACTGTCAACGAAAATGAATACCTGCTGGTGATAATTAAGCCGGTACTTTTTTCGCTGCGCAGCAAGTAATAGAGTAGAATTTGTAACAACGGTACTGCTTCGGGTAGTAAATTCCCCGGCTGCCCCTTCTCTGCACCCTCCAGGTTTTGTTCAAAGTCATCCAGCAAAATCAAATAGTTGTTCATCTTAAAACTATTCACACAAAGATTGGATAATTTATCAGTCATCTCTTTTTTTTCACTAAGAATATCTTTACCTTTTTGGTCATTGTTATTGATAAAAGCATCATTTAAGGCTTCTTGCAGGCTTATGGCATTAAATTTCCCATGAACAATAATCAACGTATGCTGGGGGAACCGTTCACAGATTTTTCCTGCCAGGCAGCTTTTGCCCAGCCCTCCCATCCCCAGCAGCAGCACGCCTACTTTATCTAACTCGTTTTTTAAGGTATTAAGATTTTCCTGTAGTTCCCGGCGGCGCCCCACAAAACCTTCTTCTAATATCCTCACCTGGCTGTCTTTCAGGTAAACATGTTTCATTCTTCGCTGCGCCGGCTTAAAGTAAATTTTTTCTTTGACCAGCGCACCAGGGGGCTTCCCGCAGCAAAACAAACGCAGCAGCGGCCAGGGAGGATTTTTGCTGTCCGGGTATTTTCGCATGGCTTTAGACCTGGCATCTTGCAGGGCTTCAAAAATAGTTTTTCCACCGCTCAAGTTGTGGTAAATAATCTTCTCCATGAATGTCGCTTGCTCATCGTCCACCGGTCTTCCCCAGCCCAGGACGGCAGGTACATGATATTTTTCTATTAGCTGGCGGGCAAAAGATACTGCGGCCTTTGTATCCACTGCTTGACCGGTCCGACACCCGGACAGGAACAAAAGATTTGGTGGATAACTGCTTAAAGCCTCATGCCATAACATTTCCGGCGAAACCATTTCTCCATGACCGGTTTCATCTTCCATCATGAAGTAAGGTTTTCCATTCTCATCGATATCCGCATGTCCGGAAATATGAATAACATCGTACGCATCGTACGATTCCTGCATGATCCGGGTGCACAGACCTTCTAAAGAACCGGAGTCTTCCACCTCCATGTGGAGGGGAAGTTTATCGGTGATTTTAAAAATTGTCTCTTCCTCTTTTTCAAAATCCAATTCAGGCTCAACATCAACAGGAGAACAGGCCATAAAAAGAAGTTTTAAAGGTCGATCCTGGGGAGTTATATTTCTCTTTTCCCCCCAGTTCGATTCACACCGTGCCAGGTGAACCTGTTGAGGCAATAGGAATGAGCCTGCGTTGGCCAGGAGTTCAAACGGCCAATCAGCGACTTCATTACAGGTACAAAGTTGGAGATGAAGGGGTTGGCCCTGCTGTCGAGATTGATCCAGGGCTCTTGACAAATGCCGTGAATCACCATCAAGAAAATGAAAAATTTTTTCCCCAATACTGATTTGATAGTTGAAATGGGACCAGTGGGCTGCCATTTCCCCGGGGTTAATGCCACGAAGGGATTGATTAAAACTGTCTTCCGTGCCATCATCAGGGTTAAACCAGGTAATGCGAAAAGTTTTTTCTTTCTCTGCGGGGGTAATCGTTATTTTATAAATTATTGTCATTTTTCCATCCAAAGGAATGATTAAAATTTTATATCACTATTGAAAAAATTTGTCAATAAAAAAATGAAAACGACGACAAGAGATGAAATATTTCCCGTCCCTCTTTCCGCACCAAAAAAGAGACGCAAGAAACTTCTATCTCCGCTGCTTTGGAAAATCATGGTAATCCTGTAATCCTGTAAATCCCGGTTCAGACCATTTACTTTCATTCATTCATAAAATTGTGCAGCCTGGCGAGAATCGATATTCCACCTGAATAAGTTCATGTATAAAGGCTTGACAACTTTTAAACCGATCGGGGAGTTTTAATTGTATCCGTTTTTTTTTGATGGTATACCATAACGGTTCCAGGCATATGTGTGTTATTTCAGCGTCTATGAGATATAGGCAGTTGGTATGGGGGGACAAATTTGGGGACAGGCCAATTTCATGGCCAATTTCACTTTCCTAAAATCTTTGTTGCCAATTTCGGGACAACCGTCAACGGCATGTTTAAGCAGTTCACAGCCTATATTTCGTCTTATAAAAACGAAAAGAGAAAACAGGACCAGGAGTGACCTGGGAAACGACAATGCCTATCAAAAGGCACTTGATTTAGTATCCGAATTTATTTCCAATAAAACTCCTGTACCCCGTTAATAGAAAAAAAACTAAAAAAGGTTGACAAATATTGCGATAAATACTAATATAGCTGAGAGGAGTGTTAAGATGTTATCAGTTAGAGGTATTTATGAGAACGGCGAAATAAAGATTAAAGAAAAGGTGTCGATAACCAGGGAAACCCCTGTTATTATAACATTTCTTGAGGATCTGGAAGAGGAAGAAACAAAAAAATTGAATCTTAGTGATTTTTCTTTCAATCGCTCAAAGGAAATATTAAAGGACTACAAAGGTTCTTTAAGTGAAACTGTTATTGAAGAAAGAAGAAGTTTTCTATGAAAGCATTTCTTGATACTTCATCACTGTTAAAACTCTATCATTCGGAAGCTGGTTCCGATCACTTGCATGAGATACTTTCAATAGATATAGAAGCAATGTACCTGTCTGAAATTGCTAAAATAGGGAAAGGGGAGAGCAAAGAAAACAGAAAATAACAGTTGGAATATTTTCCGTCTTATGATATCTAAACCCTTAAGTTCAAAGGAGGTAAAAATGAGAAATAAGGAGACGGGTAAATTATTAATTATTATTTCCTGGCTCAATGTGTTTCCCGGGAGGCGTTGGGCACGATGACTGCAAATGGGGATTTAAAAAAAACTTGACTTTCCAATCTGTTTATACTACATTATAAATGCCCGAAATCACCGGGTTTGCAGGTTAACTGAAGTGTAAGGCAAGAGCGATGTAAAAAATGTTACACAAAATCGAAACTTCTTTATATCATGCCGATCTTAAAAGAATAATCATCCTGTCTATCATTTTTTTCATAGGTATTGGCATTAATGCCAGTGAAGCAGCAGATATTGAAAAAATTCCCATGATTACTCACATGGGATTCATGAAAAGTCAATCCCATCACACCCCTGAACCTCCAAAAGAGCTCATCCTGGGAATAACTATCACCAATAAGGCCTATTATAAAATATCCTCTAACACCACAATCATAAATACCGGCACCCTCAACAAAGGTCTAAACGAAATCGGGATAGATACAGCGAAGTTGTTTAATTCCCCGGGAACCTATGCTTATATTTTAGAGACAAAGTCAGGGCAGTGGAATTTTAAATATGAAATAATCCTGGATATCCGATTAGACACCCCGGTTCCCAATTCTAAACCCAAACCAAAGCCTCCTACCCCTGGCCCTGGAGAACTGATTGAGCCGGTGGAACTCACACCAGGTAAACCGATTCGATACGATCTGTCAATGTACATCAAGGGCCGCCGGGTAGCCAAAATCAGGAAAATGGCTCCCAGGCGTGTCATTGACCGCACCCAAAGAAAGATTGAAAAAATCATTGAAGAAAGTAAAAAAGACCCCAGGGCCAGGAATGCGGATAACCCCGCTGTCATTCATATTCCTTCTATGAATTTAAACATTGTCGGTCCCATTGTACCTTTAATAAAACCGTTTTTAAAAAAGAAAAGGCCTCCACCTCCCAACAACCGGCAGTTAAAATTATCATTTATGAAAAAAGAAAAGTCCGGTACCCTGAAAAAAGTGAAGGCAGTCATCAGGCTTCAATCCCGGATAATAAAATGAATCCCGGCCAGTATCTCTGTGACCTCTGTGTCCTCTGTGGCTAAATTAATTTTGTCTAAACTTCGGGTCCAACCGGATAAGGATATACCTCTTGCTCATCTTCTTATCCCTATTTTTTTCGATAAACACAAACCGGTATTCCCCGATAAACCCCGGACCCGGCTGCCAATAGAACTTTCCGGCTTCC
>CP070627.1:605512-619525 GCA_020355945.1 Candidatus Aminicenantota bacterium
GTTCCAGGAATACGTTGACTTTGCTTTTTAAAATAGTGGGATCAATGGGTTTAAAGAGATAATCCACTCCCCCGCTTTCATACCCTTTGAACACGTATTTTTCCTCTTTATTGATGGCAGTAATAAAAAGAATTGGTATATTCCGGGTTTTTTCTTTTTTTCGCATCAGTTCCGCCACCTCGAAGCCGTCCATCTCTGGCATCTGCACATCCAGTAAAACAAGCGCAATATCAAACTCCAGCATTAATCCCAATGCATGGTTTCCGGATTCTGCCTTTATAATTCGCAAATCAGGGCTTTCCAGGAGCGCTTCCAATGCGATCAGGTTTTCTTTGCGGTCATCCACCAACAATAAATTGACCTTTTCTTTATCTTTTTTGTTTTTCATCATTGTCTATATCCCTTTTTTATAGTTAAACAATCTTATTATATATTATATACGAAAGAATTAAAGAATTCAAAAATTCTTTGTTTTAAATCTCCTCTTTAGCCGCCCGGATCTGTTTCTTTGATACGGGTAATAATTTATTTTCTTCGATCAGGCCCAGGAGATGGCCCACCAATAGGGGGTCGAATTGGTGCCCTGCTTCTTTTACCAATTGGTCAATCACCTGTTGGGGGGGTAATAGGGGTTTGCTGTTTTGTAAAGAGGTCATGTTCACAAAGGCATGGACCAGGGAAAGGAGCCTAGCCCCCATAGGCACCTGGGTTCCCCGCAGTCCTTCCGGGTACCCGGACCCGTCATGATTTTCATGATGATAACGAAGGATGGCTCGTTCGTCGGCAAAAATATCAAATGTGCGAGCCAACTCCTCCAGCATAATCGGATGATCTTCGATATCTATTTGCTCCTCCATACCTGGAGTACCTTCTTTATGTATAGTTTCATCGCCCAGGAGCAGCATTAACATGTCATGCAGTTTAGCGGCTCTTTTAAAGATTTGCTGGTGTAACCGCGGCAGCCCCAGGCGTTGGGACATCAAGTCAAGTATTCTTATGATTCGCCCACTGCGTTCCTGGTCAAAATTGAAAGATTGGTCCAGGTGCAAATCAAGATTGGAATGATGCAGCAGGGTTTCAAGCGAGGCCATGGCGGCATCGGTGGTTTTTTCCTGGATCTTTTTTAACCGGGCTTTGATATCCAGCAGTTGATCCGGTGGTGAAAAGTTCAAAGCCCCGGCATTGTTGAGTGCTTCTTCGTTGTAAATCCTGACCTGGTTGCGGCCTTCGGCTTTGGCGCGGTAAAGCGCCTGGTCGGCAAAGGATACCAGGTCAGAGGAACCAGGAGGTTGATGGGTATGACAGGAAGCGATTCCTATACTGATGGTTACCCGCCTGGAATAGCCCTCATTTTCATAAACGTATCCCGCGGCTTTCTTGCGACATTTTTCCGCCAGGACCCGGGCGCCGTCCAGGTGGGTATGAGGCAGCAGCAAAACAAACTCTTCACCCCCGTAACGGGCCAGTATATCGGTTTCCCGTACAGCACCCTTGAGCAGCCGGGCAAAACGCCGCAGGACAAAATCACCAAAGGCGTGACCAAAGGTATCATTCACATCCTTAAAATAATCCAGGTCAATCATAAAACATGAAAGGTCCGTCCGATTTCGCCTGACTATGGCAAATTCCCGGTTCAGGATCTCCTGGAAATACCGGTGATTGTACAGACCGGTAAGACCATCCGTAAAAGAGAGCTCTTTGAGCCGCTCATTCTGCTTCTCAATTTGTTTCCTGGACTGTTCCAGTTCCAGGAAAATATTGACTTTACTCTTTAATATGACGGGATTTAACGGCTTAAAAAGATAATCCACGGCCCCGGTTTCGTAACCTTTAAATATATAATCTTCATCTTTACTGAAGGCAGTGACAAAAATAATGGGGATATATTTTGTTTTTTCATTTTTTCTCATCAATTCGGCCACTTCAAATCCGTCCATTTCCGGCATCTGGACATCCAGGATGACAACGGCCAGGTCATGTTCCAGCATTAATCCCAATGCTTCATTGCCGGAGGTAGCGGTTAAGATATTTAGACCAGGGCTTTCTAATACAGCTCCCAATGCCAACAGGTTCTCTTTTCTGTCATCCACGAGCAATATATTTGTTTTATTATCCATTGCACTTAATTATACCTTAAAAAAAAATTTGTTTCAAAGGAATTTCCTGCTTACTTGCCTGTTGTTTTCCAGGCTTGCCAGTTTGACCAGGAAGGGACCGATTTCCTCGAGGGGGAGGATGTGGTCTACCTTTGTGGTTTCGATAGCAGCCCGGGGCATTCCATCTACTTCTGCGGTGTTAGGGTCCTGGACAATGGCCAGGCCGCCTCTTTCTTTTATCATTTTTAATCCCTTGCTGCCATCGTTGTTGGCGCCGGTTAATATCACCCCCACCAGGTGCGATTCATAAACGTCGGCAGCAGACTCGAAAAACACATCAATAGAGGGGCGGGCAAAATTAATCCGGGGCTCTACGGAAAGGGAAAAAGTCTCATCATCCTCTACCAGCACATGATAGTTGGGGGGAGCCGTGTAAACAACACCCGGTCGTATTTTCTCCTTCTCATCCAACTCTTTTACTTTGATGAGTGAAATATTATCCAGGTAACGGGTCACATAATTATCCGAATGGGGGCTAATATGTTGAATCACCACCACCGGGATAGGGAGGTTTGCCGGAAACCCGGGAATGATCACAGCAAGGGCATCCATCCCACCGGCAGATACACCAATGGCAATGCATTTGTATTTGAGGTTCATTGGTGCTTTTGATTTTGGCATTGGCTTCAATCCCTTTCTCCTGTTTTTCGCTGGTAAATTTTCTCTTTTTCCTCGAAAGGAGTAAAATACGGGTAATATTCGGAAAATTTGAGACTCTCTTTGGACCCCAGGCAAAGAAAACCTGAAGGGGCAAGACTATCCAGGAATAATTTGATGACACGACTCTGCAGTTTCTTGGTAAAATAGATCAGGACATTTCGACATAGGACCACATTCATCTCACCAAAGACGCCGTCTGTGACCAGGTTGTGATCGGCAAATACAATACGCTCCTTGAGAGAGGGGTCCAGGATAACGGAATTGTACCTGGCGGTGTAGTATTCCGCAAAGGAGTTGATACCGCCAGCCCGTTGATAGTTAAGGGTATACACTTTGATCAGATCAATGGGATATATGGCTCCTTTTGCCTTTTGGAGCACCAACGTATTGAAGTCCGTGGCATAAATTTGAGTCCTGTCATAAAGTCCTTCCTCTTTTAACAGGATAGCCATGGAATAAACCTCTTCACCGGTGGAACATCCCGCATGCCATACCTTTATAAAGGAATATTTCTTCAGCCGCGGGATCATTTTCTGCCGTACAGCCAGGTAAAACGAGGGGTCGCGAAACATTTCCGTCACATTGATCGATAAATCCAGCAGCAGCTTTTCAAACAAAGATCGATTATAAAGGATTTCATGCTGCATTTGAGAAAAATTTTCCAATCCGGCAATTTTCATCCGGTACATCAACCGGCGTTTCAAATGTGCCCTGGAGTAATCCTTGAAATCGTAATGGTACTTTTGATAAATGGCTTCCAGCAGCAGGTCCATCTCGATCCGTTCACTCTCTTTGCGCCAACTGCCGATCACCTCATCCTCTTTACTTATATCTACATCCACTGACGGGTTCACTATTTTTCTCATCATCCTTCACCACTCACCATTCACCACTCACCACTCACCACTCACCACTCACCATTCACCATTCATCATTCATCATTCATCATTCATAAAGCCATACCCTTAAAAGGGAGAGTAATTTTTCCTGGCTCACCGGTTTTGCCAGGTAATCGCTGGCACCGGCAGTCACGCATTTATGGCGATCGCCTTTCATGGCTTTTGCCGTTAGGGCAATAATAGGAAGTTTCTCAAATCGTTTATCTTTCCGTATGGCTTTCATGGCCTGGTACCCGTCCATGACCGGCATCATAATGTCCATCAGCACCAGGTCGAAATCGGGTTCCGATTGAAGTTTTTCAAGACCTTCCTTCCCATTTTTTCCTACCACTGTTTTCATTCCTTTCTCTTCCAGTATGCTGGTCAAGGCAAACACATTGCGCATGTCATCATCTACAATAAGGACTTTTTTACCCTTTAATACATCTTCTTTGTCCAGTATTCGGTTCAGCATTTGCTGCTGTGATTCGGGTAGTTGGGATTCCACGCGATGAAGAAAGAGCGAGGTTTCTGCAAACAACCGTTCCAGGGATTGGGAATCTTTCACAATGATCCGCTGGGCATATGTTTGCAGTGCCTCCTCTTCTCCAGGGGTCAATTCTCTCTCCGAATAAATTATGATGGGCAATTGCGAAATATTTTTGTCTTCATCTATTTTTTCCAGCAGTTCAAACCCGGTCATATCCGTGAGTGCGGGGTTTAAGATCATGGAATCGAAATTTTCTTTTTTTAAGAGGTGCAGCGCCTCTTCACCCGTGGAGGCCGTCATGGTTACCACATCGCTGCTGCCGCCGCTGCCCATCATTTCTATGATCTTGTTTTTTTGCGCTTCGCCGCCTTCCACCACCAACAATTTTTTTACAGGTTTTGAGATTACATTTTCTATTTTTTTAAAGGCGGCATCCAGTGTTTCCGTGTCCACCGGTTTGGAAAGGTAGCCGATCGCCCCCATTCTCATGGCATCATATGTATCATCCATGGCCGACATAAAGTGAACCGGGATATGACGTGTGCCGTGGCTGTGCTTCAATCGCTCCATCACTTGCCAACCATCCATCCCCGGCAGTCGAACATCCAATATAATAGCGCTGGGTTTGTAGAAATCGGCAAAGTGGAGGCCGGTTTCCCCATCTTCTGCAATGACGCACTTGAATCCTTTTGATTGGGCCAGGTTGAGAAGAACCTCGGCAAAATTATTATCATCCTCGATAATCAAGAGGGATTTATCTTGAGGTTTTATTGTTTTTCGATCGTCCCTGATCTCATTTCTTGAATCCATGACCCGGGTTTCAAGTAACGGGGTTTCCCGTATCATTGCTGAGGCTGACCCTTCCTCTTCTTTTTTTAACTTCGCCCCCGGGTTTGCGGTCTCTTCTTTGATGGCTTCTTTTTCTTCTTGTTTTAGGTTCCTGGTTTCCTCGCCGGCGGCCACGGTACTTTTCTTTCGCCTGGCAGTGTCTACTGACATCACTTTACCCGGTACTTCCAGTTTTTCCGGCAGGAAAAGGGTAAAGGTACTGCCCTTTTCTTTTTTAGTTTTCAATTGGATTTCGCCGCCCAGGAGCTCGGCCAGTTCACTGGATATGGAGAGTCCCAGCCCGGTTCCCCCATACTTGCGGCTGGTGGTGCCGTCTTCCTGGTGAAAGGCTTCAAAAATAACCGCCCGTTTCTCGTCAGGAATACCAATCCCCGTGTCAGCCACGTCAATCGCAATGGCTTTGTCCCGGGAAAGTCCGCTTTGATCCAGTTCCACATCTTCTCCGGGACGATAAATCCGCAGGGTAATACTTCCCCTGTCAGTAAACTTAAAGGCATTGGAAAGCAGGTTTTTAACGATCTGCTGCGCCCTCTGGTTATCCGTATAAATCTCTCGCGGTAAATTCTTGTCTCGGGTATCTATATTGAATTGAATTTTTTTATTGGCAGCCACTGGTTTGAATATTCGCCGCAGGTTACTGGCAAACTCTTCAATGGATACGGGTTCTATCCGGAGTTCCATCATGCCAGCCTCTATCTTGGATAGATCGAGAATTTCGTTAATTAAAGACAGCAAGTCCGAACCCGATGTGTGGATGGTCCTGGCAAACTCCACCTGTTTTTTGCTGAGGTTCTCTTCCCGGTTGTTGGCCAATAGTTGAGAGAGAATAAGGATACTGTTTAAAGGGGTTCTCAGTTCATGGGACATATTGGCTAAAAATTCAGACTTATATTTGCTGACTTCTTCCAGGTCTTTTGCTTTTTTCTCGATTTCGTTGCGGGCATTCATCAGTTCGATGTTTTTTTGTTCGATATCGGCTTTCTGTTTTTCCAGCATCCGGGTTCGTTCCTCCAGTTCTTCGTTAATCACCCGCAATTCCTCCTGCTGGGTTTGCAGGTTGGTTTCCGATGCAATTAATGCTTTGGTTTGTCCTTCCAGTTCTTCGTTGGATTGGCGCAATTCTTCTTGTTGGGCTTGCAGCCGTTCCGCTTGTTCCTGGGTTTTTTGCAGCAATTCTTTCAACTGCCGGCGGGACTCGGCTGAATTTAAAGCAATACCGATATTTTCCAGGGATTGGCTTAGAAATTCCTTTTGTATCTCGGTGAATTCGTGTAATGAGGCAATTTCAATCACCCCGATTACATAAGTTTCATAGGTAAAGGGCATAACAATGACATGCCGCGGTGTTATGTCTCCGAATCCCGTCCTGATTTTAACAAAGTCCCGGGGGATATCTGTTATTTCAATGACCCGGTTCTCTTCGGCAGCCTGGCCTACGATGCCTTCTCCAAACTTAAATTTTTTTAATAATCCTTTTTCTTTTCCCAGGGCATAACTGCCCACCAGTTTCAGTGCCCCTGGTTTGGTAATAAAGTAGAGAAGTCCCAGTTGTGCATCCAGGTAGGAAGTAAGGAAACTGATGATATTTTGTGAAAGTTCCGGTATATCCAATTCTCCTCGCATCCTGTTATTGAGTTCTGTTTGGCCGCTTTTGAGCCAATTTTGTTTTTTGTTCTGTTCCACTGCCTCTCGCAGCGAATAAGTCATCCGGTTCAGTGCATCACTTAATCGATCTTCATCGGAACGTTTTTGCACTTTAACGGAATAATCACCGCGGGAAATTTTTTCCGCTAATTCCACCACCTGCATCTCATCACTGATATCAGCCATGTATTCGATAGCCCCGATGATATTGCCGAGACTATCTTTTATGGGTGCGCTGGTATATCTCAAGGGTATTTCCAGGTCCGGGAGATGAGACACCATATCGCCCGTTAATACTCGATCCTGGTTCATGGCCCGGAAAGACCGGCATCTTTCCGTCTGGCAGTGAGTGGCATTAAAAAGCGCATAACATTTCCTGCCCATGCAGTCATCAACCGTCTTCCCCACCAGCAAAGCACCCGCGTGGTTGATAAACTGGATGTTGAAGTTGTTGTCGATCACATGAACCGGGGTAGGGATATTATTCAGGTAGTCGATTTTTCTCTGGCTGTCTGCATTGGATTCTCTCAGGCGGTGAATCATCTGGTTCAGGGCTTTGCCCAGCATATCTTTTTCGCCTTTTATTTCCAGTTCCAGCCCATAGTCCCCGATGGAAACCTCTTCAGCCACCATGGCTGCATCGCGTAGGGTCCGGGTCATGCGCTCCAGGGCAATGCCCAGCATATCCTTTTCGCTTTTGATTCCTACTTCTCCGGAGTAGTCTCCCATGGAGATGTTGTTGGCCTGCCGCACCACTTCCACCAGGTTATCTTTCATCTGGTTCACCGTTTTACCTAATGCGTCTTTTTCGCTTCTTATGGAAACTGTTTTGGTAAAATCCCCGATGGCAATCGTTTCACAGACATCTGTCACCGCCCGGAACGAGTCCACCACCTCCTTAAAGCTGGCGTTCATCTCGCCAATTTCATTTTTCTCTGAGGTGATCTCCTCGTAAGAGAGGTCACCAATGGCCACCTGCTTCGCCCAACCGGATAATTTACGCACGGGTTCTACAATCCGCCTGGTGGCAAGAATTGAAATCAGGAAAACAATGACAATGGTGCTCAGCACTATAACACCAACCATTAGCAGTAAATTCCTTGATGAACCAAAGGCCTCCGATTCATTAATTTCCGCCAGCAGCCCCCAATGGACGCCCAATTTTTCGAGACTATCCAGGTTGTAATTCACCCCTAATACCTTTTCCCCCCGGTAATCGCTATACCGTTGGGATTTTTCAAACTTTCTATCCAGCCAACGCCTGGCTCCTTCGGTATTCACCTGGATCTCAAGTAACTCGGAGGTGGAACCGGATCTCATCAGCTTATCGTCCCCGATTAAGTAAGTAACTCCAGTTTTGGTGTCACCCAGCTTTTTCTGCATAATTTGATTAATTTGCTTCATTGAAATCTGGATGGCCATTATACCGACTTTGGTTTTTACTTTTTCCATTTTCCCGGTTTGAGGATTTTCAACGTCCTGTTCATCCATCATCAATTGGATCAGGAAACCGGCCGCCTCACTGCCGGAAGAGCCAAATTCCTTATCTATGTCTGAGAAACGGGATTCTCCTGTTTCTAAAACCTCTCTACAGGCTTTAGCAAATTTGGTTTGGGAGAACTTACCGTTAAATATATTGGTGCCCACCATATTTTCATCCACCACAACCACCATTATGTTTCCATCCAGATCCAGGAGAAAGATATCATTGTAGCTGTAGGTTTCCACGAAATTTTCCATGTCCAATGTAATTACAGTCTTATACACTTTATAGGTAAGGGAATTCAAAAATTCTTCCAGGGATTCGCCGCTTGTCTTTTTCCTTTCTTCATATTCATTGATGATATCATTAAAGGACTTAACATTGCTGGTCAGTTGGGAAATAAGATTCAAATCCTTGATCCGTTCATTGAAGAAAGAATCAATATATTCACTCTTAAGCCTGGAAACCGAATTTAAAAATTGTTTGGCATCTTCCTGGAGAATATCAGAAGCCTTCAGGTAACTGATGACACTGGCAATTAAAAGGGGAACCAATGACAGGACTAAAAACCAAAACAAAATTGTTTTCCCCAGCCCCGGTTGACTGACGAAATTAAATAGATTCGATAAAAAATTTTTTCCCATTATTCCTCCTGGGAATCAGTATACTTACATATTACACTTCAATGTCACCACATTTATATTCACATATTCACATTTGCTCCTATTATTTTTCATCGTTGGCTTGCCGGCTGTAAATTCATATTTCATTTTTATCATTGTCGTGCACTATATTTTATAAGGATTTTTAAAAAAAAGTCAACCAAAAATAAAAAATTTTAATTTTTCATAATAATTTTAGCCCCATCGCGGCGACGAACTATTTTATTTTCTTCGCGTTTCTTCGCGTGCCTTCGCGGCTAAAATTAGAATTCCTGATTTTAAAAAAGGGCGGGCTTTCATTTTTTTTAAAAATTTGCTATTATTTGACTTTCATATGTGGAGGAAAACCATCCCAATGTTAGAAATTCGACAGTTATTCAAATCGTTTAACAGTCGTCCCGCGCTGCGAGGTATTAACCTGCAATTGAAAAAAGGAGAGATTTACGGTTTATTAGGGCCCAATGGTGCAGGAAAAACCACGACACTGAAAATTCTTGCCGGTTTAATCTCCCCGGACAGCGGTGACATTTTTGTAAATGGGGATCTGTTTCATCGGGATCGGACCAGTTTGAAACAATCTATTGCCTATGTGCCGGACCAACCCTTTGTCTATCCGAAATTAACCGGTGAAGAACATCTCCATTTTTTCGCCGATCTGTACAAGCTTTCTTCATCTAAGCGGAAAGAGAAATTTGATTTTTTCTTTAGTTTTTTTGAATATGAAGCATTCCGGTATGAACTGGTGGAGACCTATTCCGCGGGTACTCGTCAAAAGTTACTGCTGACCCAGGCATTGATGGTGGAACCGGAAATACTGCTGCTGGATGAACCCTTAACTTCCATTGATCCCTTAGTGGGGAAAAAATTTAAAACCCTATTGAAAAAAATTTCCCACCAAGGTACGATAGCCCTGTTTGCCACTCACATCCTCCCCCTGGCCCGCGAAGTGAGTCACCGGCTTGGTATTATCATCGATGGAAAAATCATCACTGAGGGAACCCTCGAAGAATTACTTAAAATTTCAGCAGACCATGAAGAAGACCTGGAGGAATTCTATTTTAATACGGTTATGGCATATGAAAAGTCTATTTAGAGCCAGGATACGACAATTGAAAAATGCTGCCACCCGATTCGGATGGCGGAAATACCTTGTCTTTCTCTTATTGAGCGGCGGTATATTGGGTTTAATGGTTTTCTTTTCTATCAAAGTCTTTGGTTTCCTCTACCACCAGGAAGAATTTCCCCTCTATTTCAAACTCTTTCTCAGTGAGAAAATTCTAATGATGACTTTTCTTACCATGTTCATGATGCTGATCCTATCTGCTTTGATTTCCACGTTAAATATATTCTTTCTTTCCAAAGATTTATCCCTGTTATTGACTTCTCCCCTTCGTTCTCGTACGGTTTTTACCTGGAAAGCCATAGAGGTAGGGGTTTCCAGTGCTTTAATGGTTATTTTTTTCTCAATGCCGGTGCTCTTTGCCTATTCTTATTATTTCGCTCCTTCTTTGGCCAATATTGCAGCGGTAATATTGGTGTTTTTACTTTATATGATCAGCGGTGTATTGATCGGCATCCTCATTGGCATGATTATCCCGGCTTTTTTTTCGGTAAAAAAACTTCAACCCGTGCTTTCGCTGGTCTCTATTGTTCTTATATCTGCTATTGTTATTTTTTTAAGGTTGTTAAGGCCGGAACGTTTTGGCAACCCGGATGTGATCAATAACCTATTGGAATATATGGGAGGACTCAGTGTTAAAGGTTTTGCCTGGTTCCCCTTTTACTGGATCGCCAAAGCACTTCACCTGGTTGCCAAAGGAGACTACTGGGGTTATTGCAAAGCAATTGGCGCTTTTTTAGTGATTATTCTTTTAATGGGCGGATTCCTCCTGTTTTTACAAAAAAAATACTACCTTCGACTATTTGACAAGCTGAATAAAGGCACCCCGGGTTCTCACCGATCCGGCTGGGAAAAATCACGGGTTTTAAAGAAAAAGTACCAGGATTACAGTACCCTGTGGAAAAAAGAGATTAAGACCTTCTTCCGCAGTCCGGCCCAATGGTCCCAGTTGTTGATCATTGCTGCCATTGTGATTGTTTTTATTTTGAATATGAAAGGTATTCCCATGCCCCATATCTCTGTTAAAAATATCATTGCTTATTTGAACCTGGGTATGGCAGCTTTTATTGTGGCTGGTTTGAATTCCCGTTTTACTTTTACTACGATTCCCATGGAAAACCCGGGAATTGCCCACATCATGGCTTCGCCTTTTGAGAAGGTAAAGCTTTTCCGCTTCAAGCTCTTGTTTCATGTTATTCCCCTAATGATCGTTGGATTTATACTATTTTTCACCGGTGACCTTGCTCTTCACCTGGATACTTTCGCCCGGATCAGCGGGATCATTTTCCTGGCACCGGCACTGCCTTTCTTAACCGTGCTGGCTATTTATTTCAGCTTGAGAATCGAGGAATCCGTTCCTTTAACGCCGCAGCACCTGGTGATGTCCGGGAGCGGCATCTCTTATATGCTTTGGAGTTCAATTTATATTGTGGCTGGTATGATCTATTTTGTCCGGCCATTGTTTCTTTATCATTACAGTCGAATTGTCCTCCGCCCAATCCCTTACCTGGAAATATCCCTGTGGTTCGCTGGTTTTCTACTGGTAAACCTAATACTGATCGCCCTCTTTTATAAAAAAAGTCTCTCTAACTGGAAAAAGAGAGAATTCACTGCATCTTCATAATGCCTCCGGCGGGCCCGCGGCGCGGGGCCAAACCACGGATTCTGTCCCCTTGATTAAAGTCAAAAAAATGATATAATACAAAAAATGACTTACGATAATGGGTGCATAAAAAGAAAGTCAAGTCAATACCGCACATTAAAAATAAAAAATGAATACCTGGTTGGCGACTGTAAAGAAATCCTGTCAAAAATACCTGAAAATACATTCGACCTTATCGTTACCTCCCCTCCCTATGCAGACAGGAGGAAAAAAACCTACGGAGGTATTCACCCGGATAAATACGTGGAATGGTTTTCGGAACGCTCACTGGAGTTTCTAAGAGTCTTGAAATCTTCAGGGACTTTTATCCTGAACATCAAAGAAAAAGCCGTCAATGGAGAGAGACATACATATGTTATCGATTTAATTTCGGAGTTGAGAAAACAAGGATGGCTGTGGACCGAAGAATTCATCTGGCATAAAACCAATTGTTATCCGGGAAAATGGCCAAATAGATTCAGAGACGCCTGGGAAAGATGCCTCCAATTCAATAAAAATAAAAAATTTAATATGTATCAAGAAGCAGTAATGATCCCGGTGGGTGACTGGGCAAAAAGCCGATTAAGAAATTTAAGTAAAACAGATAAAATAAGAGATAATTCAAAGGTAGGCAGTGGTTTCGGCAAGAATATTTCAAACTGGATCGGCAGGAATATGGTATATCCCACCAATGTGCTCCACTTCTCAACCGAATGTTACAATAGAAATCACAGCGCGGTGTTTCCAGTGGCGCTTCCCGAATGGTTTATAAAACTATTTACAAAAGAGGGTGGTTTTGTCCTGGACCCCTTTGCCGGTTCCGGCACCACCGCTGTTGCCGCAAAACAATTACATCGAAATTATTTGATGATCGATATTGTTGAAGATTTTAAGACAGAAGCTGAGAAACGACTTTAAAAATTGGAGGTTTAAATTGAAATTTTATAAGATCAGTATGAAATTTTTCCTTTTTTTATATTTGTTTTTGGTGGCATTTATCCAGGTAAATGCCGAGTTTAGAGATTATTTTGTTAACAAAACCATGAGGATCGATTATTACCACACCGCAGATAAAACCACTGAAATCATTACTATTGATAAAATTTACCTGCAAGGACCAGGAACCGGGATTTGGGCGGGAAACCCCAATGCCTTGATCGACACCTTTGACAATGGTCAATATTACATCAAAGTGTACGATGAGGCCACCGGTCAATTGATCTACTCCAAAGGATTTAACAGTTACTGCGGTGAATACATCACCACGGATATGGCAGACAAAGGTATCAAAAAAACATATCATGAAACGGCTTTGATTCCCTATCCTAAGAAAAAAATCAAATTTACTTTAGAACGCCGGGATAAACAAAACCAATTACACCCTCTATTTGAACGGGTGATCGATCCCACTTCCATTGATATTCGTAAAGAACCGCTAATAGGAGGAGTCACTGTGTTTGATATCTTAAGAAACGGTCCTTCTCATAAGAAAGTAGACCTGGCCATTGTGGCAGAAGGCTATACTAACGCAGAAGAAGAGAAATTTAAAAAAGACCTGGAGACGATCATAGAGGTTTTCTTTAACCAGGAGCCTTACAAAAGTCATAAAGATCATTTTAATGTATACGGTGTTTTTAAGCCTTCCCCGGATAGTGGTGCTGACGAACCGACTCACAGTATCTATAAGAATACTGCGGTAGGGGCTTCTTTTAATGCTTTAGGGTTGTATCGCTACATGTTGACTGAAGAGAACCGGGCACTTAGAGATATCGCGGCTCACGCTCCTTATGATACGCTGGTCATCATGGTAAACACCAAAAGGTACGGTGGTGGGGGTATTTATAATACGTATTGTTTGTTTTCCCTGGAAGAAGAATGGTATGCGTATGTTTTGCTCCATGAGTTCGGGCATTCGTTTGCCGGTCTGGCGGATGAGTACTATTCTTCAGTAGTGGCTTACAATGAATTTTATCCCCAAGGTGTGGAACCCACTGAACCCAATATTACAGCGCTCCTGGACCCTCAAAATTTAAAATGGAAACACCTGGTTACCAAAAGAACAAAAATCCCTACTCCCTGGGAAAAAGAAAAATACGAGCAAATGAATGGCCTTCAGAAAAGAGCTCATCTTGCCAAAAAAGAGTTCCAAAATCAAGTGGGAGTGTTTGAAGGTGCAGGGTATTCATCCGAGGGTCTTTATCGACCCATGGCTAATTGTATTATGTTTTCCAGGGCGAATATCCCATATTGCAAAGTGTGCGAAGAGGCGATCATTAAGGTGATTCAGCATTACACCAGATAAACGGCCTTCTTAATAAAAAGTTTTTGCGGGGCCCCGCGGCGCGGGGAGCCTAAGAAGGCCCTTCGGGCCATCTCGTGAGCCGCTTAATTGCGGCTCACAACTCCATGCTCCGTGCTCCATGCTCCAT
>CP070627.1:619625-633553 GCA_020355945.1 Candidatus Aminicenantota bacterium
ATATTGACCAGGTAGAAGGTATACGCCCTCTTGACAATTTCCCACAAAACCGTGGATATGACTGCCGATATAAATGCGCCTTTGATATAGACAATCTTTTCCGGTATCCATTTGTATAAAACAAAAAAAAACAGGAAAGTGATTAAGAAGGGGCCCACATATTTGATGAGGATGTTATCAATGGCGTCGATAAAAGAAGGGTTAATGTGAGCGGCCAGGAATTCATTGTTATAAAAAAGGGAAGTAATAGTGGAAATAAGCCCCGTGAAAAAAAAAGATACCACCACCAGTAGGCCCAGCAAAAAGAGTAAACTGAACTCACTGATCCGTCGAATCAAAAATCCCTTTTCCGATTTTTTGGCTTTTATGTTCACGTGAAACATGGAGTTCACAAATTGAACGATTTTCATAATCACCAGGAATCCCAGGATAAAGGAAAGAAGAATACCGATGACGCCAACTTCTTTCATTTTGGCGGAGATGTCAGCAGCTCGTTTAAAAATGTCCGGGGAGATTTTTGAGAAGAAATCCGGAGAAAATGGATAAACCGTTTTCAGGGTGATGTCCGGGTCACCCAGGAACCGGGTGAACAGGAAAGTAAAGAAGGTTAATAAAAACAGGGAAGAGAATATGGAATAGTAGGCCAGGATACTGGCTTTGTCTACTCCATCCTCGTGGAAAAATTCTTTCAGCGCCAGCCACATATTCTTCAGTATATTAAACTCCTTTAGACACATGTTTATTTACACCAGCCAATCATAACTTAACGAAAACGCGGCGGAAGCCGCCACTTCTCAGCATGACATTGACAACCGGCAGTCTCCGCCTATTTTCGTTATATTTTTTTTTACAATATTTAGAAGGTATATTTACCCCATGTACCTATAATGATGAAGTCAATCAACAGGACATAGATGACCAATGATTCGATCAATGCCAGACCGATAATCAGTATACCCCGGATAGCATCAGCAGCTGCCGGGTTTCTCCCGATGTTTTCCGAAGCTGTTCTCAAAGCTTTGGATTGGGACCAGGCACCACCAATGGCGGCCAGGGTCAGGCCCATGATTGCTATAATGATTGTCCAGAGGAATAACGGTGTGGCATCCTCTACTTTCTTTTGTCCGGTTTCCCCTGCTTCTTGAGCTGAGAGTGAAATCGAAAACGAAAGAATCAGGGTTAAAAAGATAACTAGCATGAATTTCCTTTTCATTTATTCTTCTCCTTTGTTATTATTATGCATCCTAGTGTTCTTCAGCCATGGCGCCGGCCAGGTAGATGGTGGACAGCATAACAAAGATGAATGCCTGCAGCAGTGATGTAATCACAGCCAGTGCCATCACCGGCAGCGGTGCCACAAAGGGGATCAGAGAGGCAATAACGATAATCACCAGGTCTTCCCCGAAAATATTGCCAAAAAGTCGCACGGACAGTGATAAGGGTCTTGAGAAATGCGAGATCATCTCCATGGGAAGAAAAAGTGGGGCCATCCACCAGACCGGCCCCATGTATGTTTTAATATAGCCCCAAAGACCGTGTTTTTTTATCCCCTGGTAGTGGTAATATAAAAAGATAAAAATCGCACATCCGGCTGTTCCATTGATGTTGGCAGTGGGAGAAGCCAATTCAGGAAGTAGGCCCAGCAAATTGGAAACCCCGATAAACAATCCCAGGGTGGCGAGAATCGGGATAAACTTCCGTCCCTCAGGGCCAATCATATCATCTACCAGTTTTTGAAAAAATTTATAAATCATCTCCAGGACATTCTGCATTTTGTCGGGTTCTTTTACAGAAAGGTTTTCCTTTTTTACGGTCAGTTTAAAGAAGATGATAATAACCGCTGTTACGAGAGTTGCCATCACGATATGGGTGGGTAAGATTTCTTTACCTTCCAGGCCTTCTACTCCCAATAGACCCAGCAGCCACCCCAGGAACTTATTGATTAATTCTACGATCACTAATTTATGCTCTTCCATTGGAAACGCTCCTATTTATGCTTTTGTTCCTGGAGTGGTAGAATTGATAAATACCTTCTATCCCAATGGAGACAACAATGATAGAGAGCCCCAGCATATAGTATAACAAAGCGTTTTTAGAGATTCGGGATACCAGGTAGGCCAGTAGGGTAATCACTGCCAATTTGGAAAATACTGCCAGGAAAAAAAGCGGCTGCCCTTTTCCTTTTCTTAGTACCATGTCTGTCATCTTTATCATCAATAAAAAACCTGAAATACTTATAATTGCTCCAAGAGAAAAGATTATACTATAAAAGATGCTTTTTGTAAAAATATAAATGAGAATCACCAGGGGTATATAGGCGCAAAATGATATTACCATCAACCGTTTAACTATTTGGGAACTGGTTTTTTTTTCGATCATCATATTTTTTTGTCACTTTGAATAGATTCCAGAAACCGGCGGCAACTCCGTACAAGGCGAATATAACCAACAGGTAGGGGGATGTATTAAGCCATTTATCCAGGAAATAGCCGATTGCCACTCCGATGGCAATAGAAACCGGGAACATGAGTCCCACCGTTGAATATGCTGCAAGTTTTCTTTTGTCTTCTTTAGCCATCATTCATTATTCATTGGTCATCGTCTTGTCGTCCGCTGCCTGCATTTGAAAACATTGTCACTGGTTTGTTTTCCACGATATTATTGTAATAACGTATTCGTTGGATTAATAATCCTCATCTTCTTCGTCCCTGATTTTGTAATCGCTGTACTCCTCGTCCTCACTTTCATCGAAGGAATCATCATCGCTGTTATAATAGTCGACAGTATCGTAATCTTCTTCGCCGAATTCATTTTTCCTGATATCCAGGTATTTGTACAGTTCGTCTTCATCTTCAAAATGGCGAATATAATTGCTTTCTAGTTCACTGTAATACAATTCGAAGAAGTCTTCTTCAATGGAGCAGAAAACAGCCATTTGCTCATTGGTGTCAAGGTCGCCAACGGTTTCCAGGATGTGGGCCGCTTGTTTAATGGCGTCCAGCGTCTTCCACGAAATAACTTCAATTTGTTCCATTCCTTATACTCCTTTTTAAATTTAAACTAGTTTATTATTTATAATGCTTTATTTCAATTTGTCAAGTGTTTTTTAAATTTTTTTTTAGATAAATCCCGGTTATACTGTTCGGGGTGTCGGTAATTTTGCCGGAGGGACCCTGGAAAACCAGGTGTCCGCCTTGTTCACCGCCTTTGGGGCCCAGTTCGACGATATAATCGCTGTGGGCAATCAGGCTCATATTATGCTCGGCTGCCACCACAGTATTGTTATTGGCCAATATCTTATCGATCAATTGTATTACCCTTTCAATATCGTAAGGATGCATGCCAAAAGCCGGTTCATCGATTAAGAATAATGTCCTTGTTTTTCTCATGTTCAGGTATTTGATCAATTTAATTCGCTGCAGTTCGCCGCCGGATAAGGTTTTTAACCGTTGACCCAATGTCACATATCCCAGGCCATTATCCCTGATATTAAACAAAATTTCTTTTTTCAGTCCGGGAAGGTCATCCGCTGCGATATGAATAAACTCTTCGATACTTAAATCCAGGGTTTCCCGGATATCCCGGTCTTTGTACCTGATTTTCAGGATATCCGGTTTATACCCGGTTCCATTGCATTGGCTGCAGCGCACTTCCACCGAAGGCAAAAATTGCATTTCGATTTCATTGTAGCCTTTTCCTTTGCAGTGTTCGCACCGACCCAGCGGCGAATTAAAGGAAAAATGACCGGGTGTATAGTTGTGCAGCCGACTCTCTTTTAGCCTGGCAAATATCTCCCGGATGCCGGGAAATATTTCAAAAAAACCAGCCACATTGGTGTTGGCGCGAATGCGTTGGATACCCGGATCAATAAAAATGATTTCCCTGATTTTTCTTTGAGTCTTCCCTGGTAAAGCTCCTGGTAAAGCCCTATTTTTAAGGTACATTTCGTTGTAAAGTAGAGTGGTTTTTCCTGCTCCGCTTACCCCGGCAATAATAGTAAACACGTCCAGGGGAATTTTCACGTCAAAATTTTTCAAATTATGGGTATTGGCATTTTTAAACTCCAACCAATCCGCGGATTTTTTCCGGGTATTTTTCAATGATACCGGTTTATGGAAGTAGGTTTGCGTTAAAGTGGCTGTGGTTTGGCTCTTATCCCCGGGTTTTTCTTTAAAAAATTCCGGCCCGGGCCCGCTGAAGATCAACCGACCTCCCTTCTCACCCGAAAAGGGTCCCAATTCCAGCACATAGTCACAAGCGCTGACAATATCCCGGTTATGCTCGATAAGCAATACGGTATTGGTATTGGCTTTCAGCCGTTTTAAAAAGGTTTCCAGTTTTTCATAATCAAAGGGATGTAAATCCGAGGAGGGCTGATCCAGGATTAATAAAGAATCGGAAAGGGTAGAACCCAGGATATAGGCAAGATTGATCCGTTGGTATTCTCCCCTGGACAGAGTAAAGGTAGGGCGATCCAGGTGGATATAGGAAAGACCGGTGTCAATGAGAAAATGCAAGCGGGAGCGGATATCATCAAACACCTCCGGCGATACCTTATCTTTAAAATCATTGGGAAGGAAAGACTCCATAAAATCATTGGCTTCCCGGATAGAAAGGGAAAGAAAATCAGTAATACTTTTGTCGTTAATTTTAAAGGATCGGGCATAGTCATTTAGCCGGCTGCCCCCGCATTGGCTGCAGGGTTTATAAGAGGTATACCGGCTGATAAACACACGTGCCTGTACTTTATAGCTTTTGGTTTTGAGCCAATCGAAAAAGCCGCGCACACCGCCAAAGAACTCATCACCTTCCATCAGGAACTTCATTTCTGCTTCGCCCAGGTGTTTCACCGGTAAATGTACATTGATACCTCTTTCCATTGCCTTCCTGGTGAGTGCATCTCCGTAGGAGCGGGTGGCAGGACTATTAAAAGGGATTATTGCTCCTTCCCAAAGGGAGAGATCCGGGTTAAAAATCAACCCGGGGTCCAGGGTCTGGATATCACCGAATCCTTTGCAGGTGGGGCAGGCGCCTTTGGGGCTGTTAAAAGAAAACAGGTGTTCATCCGGGGGGTGGTAACGTACATTACATTGCGGGCAATACAGGTCAGCCGGGAATTGCATTTTCTTGTTTTTATAGAAAATAAGTGCTGTCCCGTTTCCCAGGGCAATGGATTTATCCAGGGCTTCAAACAATCGGCTCTTGTTCCGGTTTTTTATTTCAATGCTGTCGATGAGCACATGGATGGATTGGTTTTTTACTGTGGCATCGATTCTTTTTTTATCGTTTTTGTGCATATGGAAATAGTAACCGCGGTTGATCAGGAAGGCTATGTCGCCCTTGTATTGGAAGCAGACATCTATTTTCCCCTGGTATTTTCCCAGTAATTCCGCGATGATTTCATCGATGGCGTATTTTTTTATTTTTTTGCCGCAGGTGGGGCAGTAGAAGTCGGAGATTTTTGCATAGAGGATTCTCAAGTAATCAAAAATATCCAATGAAGTGGCCACGATGGACCGTGGGTTTTTAGCTGGTTTTTTGTGCCTGAAGGAGATGGCTGGCGGCAGGCCTTCGATTTTTTCTACCGGGGGTTTTTCGATTTTATCCAGGAATTGGCGGATATAGGGGGAGATGGATTCGATATACCTGAGGTAACCTTCGGCGTAGATGGTGTCGAAGGCCAGGGAGGTTTTGCCGGCGCCGCTGACTCCCACAACAGCAGTGATTTTCCCGCGGGGAATTTTTACATTGATATTTTTCAAGTTATGGGTTTTAGCGCCTGTAATTTCAATGTATTTTGCCACTGTTTTCACCTAAAAAATTACCACTGATTGTCACAGACGAATTATTTACCACGTATTGTCGATAAATGCAAGGGTTTCTTTTTATCCAGTCACAGAGAACCCAGAGAGGATCCGTTTTTCCCCCAATTTTTTAATCACATATCTCCGGAAAACCCACCGCCCACATCGGTGGCGGCAATGGATAATCCCACATGAAGGGCGGAAATCAATCGCCCACCCACATCACCCACATAGTAATCCTCCCGGTTCTTGTTTTTTTTAAAAAAGCAGACACCAATACCCAAAACAGCCAGCATATAAACCCCAAATATCAAATAATCCACCGGGTGCATTTTTATTTTATCGTTGGGCTTGTTCAGGTCTTCATAAAATTGGGATATCCTCTTCCGGTTCTTCGATGATGAATACACTTTTGCATTCCGGGCAAGTGGTTTCCGTATCAAAAAACAGCTCATACTCTCCGCTTTCAGTGAGTTCATCGAGTTGTGACGGGTCTCTTGCTTCCGACAATTCAATATACTCCCCACACCCCGGGCATTTGCAGCCCAGGCCGCATTTCCAATAAGCCACCATCTCTTGATCTTCCTCCAGTACAAAACGCTCCATGCATTCAAGGCACTGAACTTCCTCGCCCATGAATTTTTCCGGGAACAACTGGAAGGGCTGAAAAATCACTTCATCCGGACTTTCATCCCCACTTAATTCGATAGGTTCCCCGCAGAAAGGACAATCCATATACAGCCGACAGACCCAGCGGGACTTTATATTTACCACTTGTTCATCTGTCATCTTTTTACTCCTTATACATCATGTGCCCAATGCGATGCATCCTGGTTATACAGTTTTGTCTATTTTTTTTGCCTGGCTTCCACCACCCGGATACGGTGGCCATCCAATTGAACACCGTTCAAGCCCAACCTGGCATTATATGCATCATCCGCTCTTACCATCCGGACAAACGCAATACCTTTCTCTTTGATCAATCTAATAAACCGGACCCGGCCAAAATAGGAAAACTGTTCATGCAATTCTTCTTCCGTAATATTGGGACCAAGGTTTCCTACGAAAAGATTTCTATTCTCCATTATGATTAAGTTTTTCACCTCCTGGTAAGATTTTTTCATAGAGCATAAAATGCCGACCTGGTTTGTAATAATCTTTCACCGCAATATTGCCCCTTACTTCCACAGTTTCTCCCTCTTTTCGGCTAATATTGCCGTATCCCATATCTGCAAACAGTTTTTGGGAGGGGATATTCTCCGGGTTAATGGTAACCTCGATACGTTGGCAGCCCAGGCCAGTTACCTGTTTCTCCACTTCTTTAAGTAAACGCTTCCCCAGGCCGGTTCCCTGTATCGAGGAGCTGACACCAATCTGCCAGAGAAAATAGGTGCGCTGCGAATGGGTCTGGGAAATCAATCCCAACACAAATCCCACGATTCGGTTCCTGATTTCCGCAATAAAACAGGAATTGCCAGAGTAACGTAATAGAATTTTGTATACGTGCTCGGCATAATTTTCCAGGGGCGGGCACCCGGAAACAAACTCATAAACGTCTAAAAAATCTGTTTCTTTAGCGGTGCGTACCCGGAGTTTCGCATCTTTGAGTCGATTGACGGCCTGGATTTTGGACCGGGTTAACTCCAGTGTCCCGATATCGCTTCGATAATAAAAGTCTCCCTTCACAGCGTCCAGGGCGGCTTCGATTTTTTCATTGGCCTCAACGATGGTATCGCCGTAGGCCAGGAATGCCAGACCCCGTTCGCTCCCTACATTTAATTTCCCGTTGTCATCCAACCCGCAGCTCCAATAAACCGATGTATCAATTCCCTCTATTTTATCTTTATCCAACGACACCTCCAGGGTTTCATTGAGGCGATACGGATAAGCCGAGGGCACAATATATTTACATACGGTTGCCTTTCGTTGAAACCTGGGCTGGGGATTTTTCCCCTGCATCAATGCACCGATAATATCGGCAATATTGTCCTTCAACGTTATTACCGTATTCATCCATTCCGGGTCCCCAGGTCTGAAATTGTATTCCACCAATTTTATGCCGTCTTTGCACAGCATGAATTGACCGTACAGGAAACCGCAGCACCATAGACCGGACTTTTTTTTAAAACCTGCCAGGGTTTCCTTTATAATTCGAACCGCCTGGAGGTAATCCGCCTGGTTCATAAAGGGTAGTAACCGACAGGAATCGGAATAAGACCCCATACTGGCCGTATTAGGCCCTTTTTCACCGTTAAGCAATTTTTTGAAATCCTGGACCGCAGGTGTGGGAATAAACGTGTCCTTATAGACAAAACACTGGATGGTAAACTCTTCACCCTCCATTTTCTCTTCAACAATCACCCGGGAATTGCCGCTGATTCGGTGGGTGTTGATCTCCCGGATATAATCTTCTACTTCTTTTTCACTGTTTAATTGCACACCAAAAACCTTCACCCCCAGGCCATCGGTGAGACCGATGGGTTTTACCGCCACCTGCCATTTTAATTCCCTGGCAAACGCCGCTGCATCCTCTGCTGTGTCGCACACTTTGAACCTGGGGATGGCTTCCGGGTAATATTCTTTCATTAATTCCCGGGTAAATGCTTTGTCCGACTCCAACCGGGCCGCCTCCCTACCAGGGCCGAAGGCCGGGATTTTTTCCTTTTCCAGTACGTCCACCAATCCCGCTGCCAGGGGGGCCGCAGTGGTCACCAACACCAGGTCAATATTCATCTCCCTGGCATAATCCAGGATGTCTTCAATGTCATACAAGCTGCCAATGCGAATGCCGTCCGCCCGTCCCAAAATACCCGGGTTCCGGGTGTCCAGGTAGGAAAAAACCTCCAGTCCCGGATTTCTCTTTAGATTTTCAATGGTAATCTCTTCTTTGGCCCAACTGCCCACCACCAATATCCGTTTCATATCATTTTTGCTGTTCATAATGATACTCCTGATACTCCTGATAATCGGTATAGGAAACTCCATTGATCGGGCTCAAGGCAATGGTATCATCGCCATCCGACAGCAGCTTTTCAATCCCGTAAGATCGATACTCTGAGGCTTCATCCACCTTCAGATTAAGATTACATTCTTTACATTTGCGGTCACAAAAAGCAGACACATAGGATTCCGGTTCCTGGTAACTGGTAATGACTCCCTGGAAATTGCGCAAGATGACTTTATTGGTGGACCACGAGATGATATAGTTAGGCATAATTGGAACTTTTCCTCCGCCGCCTGGCGCATCGATCACGTAAGTGGGCACGGCAAAACCACTGGTATGGCCGATAAGACTCTCAATAATCTCCATGCCCTTTCCCACCGGTGTGCGGAAATGGGAAAGTCCTTCGGACAGGTCACACTGGTATAAATAGTAAGGCCGCACCCGGAACATAACCAGCTTGTGCACCAGTTGTCTCATCACCCGGGGACAATCATTGACCCCGGCCAGTAACACCGATTGATTTCCCAACGGGAATCCACCATCCGCCAATTTTTGCAGCGCCTCTTTGGAAGAGCTGGTAATCTCCCGGGGGTGGTTAAAATGGGTGTTGATCCACAGGGGTTGATGTTTTTTTAACATGCTCACCAGGTCATCGGTAATGCGATAGGGCAGGACCACGGGTGTTCGGGTCCCGATGCGTATCACCTCCACATGGGGAATGGACCTGAGTTCCCCCAGTATCCAATCCAGGTAGTCATCCGCCAGCATAAAGGGGTCACCCCCGGAAACCAGGACATCCCTCACACAGGTAGTACTGCGAATATACTCGATGCCCTTTTTTATAACCTTTTTTGACGGGATAAAATCCACGTCTCCTACTTTCCGTTTCCGCGTACAGTGGCGGCAGTACATGGAACACACATTGCTCACCAAAAAGAGGACACGGTCAGGATACCGATGGCTAATACCCACCACCGGACTGTCCCTCTCTTCTTGCAGGGGGTCCCTCATATCGAACCGGTCCATGATCAACTCCTGGGGATCGGGAAACGACTGCCGGAAAACCGGGTCATCTTTATAATCCTCGGTATCAACCAGGGATAAATAGTAAGGGGTAATGGATATGGGAAACTTTGCGGCGGTTTTTTCTATTTCCCCCCGCTCTTTTTCACTAAAACAAATCCCCGTCAATTTTTTAAAGGTTTTGATATCTTTTATAGCATGCTTTAACTGCCACTTCCAATCCTTCCAATTGGACTTGATCACCCCTTCCTCGATCTCCTCCGCAATCCTCTGTTGTTTTTTCGTGTAAATGCTCATATTTTCTCCTTTTTTAGAACGGAAGGTTCCACCTCTACCAACCCATTGTCTCCTCTTAAACTGCTTTTATCTTTCAACTTCGAAGAGTAAATCTCTACCGCATTGATCACACTTCGCAAACAGGAAAATATTTCCGCTTCAAGGTTTTCAACCTCTTCAGCTTGCGATGTCGAATTCATGAAATCCTCCATTCATTAAATCTTCATATATTGAAATTATAACACACAAAAAATTTAATTCCAAATAATTTATAATAAAAAATTTGATTTATAAATATTTTATATATGTAGTATTTAGTGGTGGGAGTCCAAAAACTTTTTCATTGAGTTTGCCGGGGAATCTCTACTGCTCGCTTTCCAGCCCGGGGATGCAGAGTATCAGGTTGGGGTCCGGGCAGAGTTCGAGATACTTTTTTAGTTGAGAGGGAGCGGCAACCCCGGGGAAGTCACCTCTCCACTGCCCCATGTCAGTGATAACCTGGAAGTGCAGGTGCGGCGGCCAACCTCCGTTTTCATGCGATCCACCAACTCTTCCGATAACTTCGCCGGCTGCGAACCGGCGTCCGGAATGCTGCCCGGCAAGCGATTGCCAGTTCAGGTGTCCGTACAGTGTAAAGAAGGTGACCCCTTCCGGTTCATGCCTGAGGATAATCGTGGGGCCGTAGTCTCCAGGGCTTTGGTTGTTGGCAAAACTATGTACTTCCGCCCGCAGCGGCGTGCTTATGCTGGTGCCGGGTTCGACAAAGAGGTCGATGCCCAGGTGTATACTTCGGTTTTCTTCTTCCCCGTTGAACAACGATCGATGCCGGTACACCACCCGGTCCTCGGCGTAACGCCCTACCCCTACCGGCGTACCCTGCCGACGAAGCTCAGCAAAAATATAGTTGGTGAACATCTCCACATCGTTAAGGTCAATTCCTTCCAATTCCCGGCTGCGGGCCGAGAGGTCAAATAACACCGGTGTTGTTTTGGTCAAATCATATGGTAAAACAGGTTTCACAGATCCTTTTTGGCTGCGCAACACACGCAGAACTTCTTTGTTATGATTCATCGTTGTCCTTTTTTCTCCGGGTCACGCAATCAAGCCCGGAACGGCCACAATGGGGTGACCTTCATTGTCTGTTTCGATACCCTCGGGCCAGGTGAAGTCCGGGTCATTGGTTCCTTTGAACATCATTTCCTGTTGCTCCATTTTTTAAACCTCACATACAAAAATTATAGCAAATAAAAAATCCAATTTCAAATACTTTATAATATAAAATTTTATTTATGAATATTTTATATATGTAACATTTGGGGAGCAAATAAATTACTGTCCCCATAATTTAGCCAGGTATTTTATTTCCAACTTTGAACTTTGAAACTTTGGTATAAAAATTCAGTCCTGGCATCCTGGCATCTACCGTCATAGGGACATAGCATTTGATAACGTTGGCCACGTTGGCCAGGTTAGCCCGTTAGCCAATCAGTTTCAGTTTTCTCAACGATAAAATATTTTTATTAATACCGGTTTGATACACATTGCGGTCTTTTTTACGGATGATATCCCCTCCAAATTTTGCATAAATCTCTTTTAAAAATTTCCTGGAACCAATCACCAGACCATCTGAAAAATAGCGAATCCGACCGATCATTATCTTACTTTCCGGCACTTTAAAATCCCGAATCAATTCACTGCGATACGTATCATCATCGATGGCACTTCTTACTTCATCAAACTCTTTACCTTCCTCTATATCTGCAAGTGACAACCGCTTAATATTACCACACTTATACACAAAGTAACGATACTCTTGAATTAACTCCTTTTTAGACAATTGCCTCAAATCAGATTCGGAAAAAACACCATCAAAACTGAAAAAATTTCCCTTATTATTGGTATGAATACGGTAGCCCATACTACACCAGCGGTAATCTTCCGGTCTTTCCACTATCCCAGCACGAACCGGGTTTAAATCAATATAAGCCAGACAATTCACTAAACTCTCGCCTTCTTCTAATAATACACTTTTAAACCGGTCGCCCCACAGGTAACCGGTACGGTTATTCATTTTGTTATACCAACGGGAAAAAGTTTGCTTGATGGCCCGAACATATTCTGAGATATCTTCCATCTGGTTTTTTATCCGAGCCAGTCGATTAAGGGATATTTCTTCTTCCTCATCTTCATCCTGCATCTGTACCTGGTCCTGTTCTTCTTCCTCTTCAATCCTTTTTTTTCTCTTCTTTTTTTTATTTTTTTCTCTGTCAAGAATATATCGTTTGATTCGCTGCATGATTTCATCATCATTGTAATGACTTTGTGGTTCTGATTTTATAAGAAGATGAAAGTGATTATTTAGCAAACTCAGACCTAAAACCTTAACAAAATAAAATCCGGAGTAGTATTGAATGATATTGAATAATTTTTCTTTTTCTACATCCCCCAGGTAGAATTCCTGGCCAACGGTCCTGGACATGATATGGTAATATGCTTCACCTTTTACTTTTAATCGTTTTGGTCTTGCCATAATACCTCCTTATATTTTGCATTGCACATTTGCATTCTAGCAGTTTTTTTATTTTTTATATTTGTATAATCCATTGCATATTATATCACAAAATTCATGCAAATAAAATACCTGTCCCTATATTCCCTTAGGGCCTATTTTATTTATTTTTATTTATTTCAGGTATTGACATTTAAAGTTTGAAAGTTTAAAATATAAAAGTTTTATATGTAAAGGATTTTAAATATGAACGAAATAAAAGAGAGCAGTAGTAAAAACATTGTTGGGGCAATACGGCGATTGGTTCGGCTTTCCTATCTCGATTCCAGGACCATGGTAAAAAGATATGGAATTACCGGACCTCAAAGTTTGGTTCTCAAATCTTTAATTGAGTCGGTTGAACCCTTATCCTCAGTGATGTTGAGTCGAAGGTTAAACGTATCTCCCGCTAATATTACCGGGATCATTGATCGACTGGAGGAAAAAGGACTGGTTAAACGTTTGAGAAAGCAAAGTGACCGGAGGACAATCCTGATAGAATTAACTGAAAAAGGGATTGGGTTTGGTCAACAACTGCCTGATTTAATAGAAAAGAAGCTGATAAAGGGGCTCAGTGATCTCGACTCCAATGAGATTGATGGAATATATATGGCTTTCAATAAAGTCATTCAAATCATTGACGGGTCAAGCGAAGAAACTATAGAGATAGATCATTATTAAATTATTTAAGATAAGGGGGTATACAATGCGTAAAACAACGGAGGTAGAAGAGCTTGGTTCAATTCGGGTAAAAATTGCTGAGAAAGCACTGTTAAAACGGATAGGCGCAGCTCAAAACCGTAAAGTATCGAAAAGAATTAAGGCGGGAATAAAGAAAGCAATGGAGGAAGTCAGCCACTATATTGAGGCTAAAGCAATTTACCGTATCCTGCCGGTTATGAAAAAAAATAGCTCTATCATATTAGCTGGTGGATTTTCTTTTAAAAGCAGTAACCTGGGGATTTTGTTCGGCCCCTGTGATAAGGCGGCTGTATTCCTGGCTACTATCGGCCCTGAAGTAGAAAGAGTGATTAACGAATATATGGACAGACATCCTCATTACGGTGTTATCCTGGATGCCGCAGCCTCTGCTGCCGCAGAAGCCACTGCCGGGTATATTCAAAATTATATCGACAAGAAGTTGAGCCAGGAGGAAAAAACCACCTTACGTTACAGCCCGGGGTACTGCGATTGGCCCATCAGTGAACAGCGTGAAATTTTTGAGATTTTGCCCCACGAGACCATTGGGGTGGAATTATCGGAAGATTCCTTTATGTCACCTCGTAAATCGGTTTCCGGGGTAATCGGAATATGCCCGGCGGATTCGAAATTT
>CP070627.1:633653-647385 GCA_020355945.1 Candidatus Aminicenantota bacterium
CGGGTCCCCGGACAATAAATCCAATATCTTCCTGGAGTATCCTATGATTCGATCAATGGTGCGGGGCTTAAACAGTTTGGTGCAATATTCAACAATAAATAAGAGCTTTTCTCCTATGTTTACGGCTGTCAGGGTGAGGTCGAATTTTGATACACCTTTTTTATGTTGATATAAATGGTGCTCGGTCATTTCCATTTTGCGGCTGGTTTCGCTGTATTGGCTGTCATGGTAATCTGCCTGGTTTAACCAGTTAAACATCACGTCAAATATGGGATTACGGCCGGTATCCCTGGGTACGGATACGTGATCTACCAATTCTTCAAATTGATATTCCTGGTTTTCAAAGGCTTCCAGGGTAAGTTTTTTTACTTCCTGTAAAAATCCTGTAAAAGGTTTTTCTCCTGAGGGGTAATTCCTGAGGGCTAAAGTATTGACAAACATGCCAATGATGCGTTCAAGGTCAGTATGCCGTCTGGCTGCTACGGGGGTGCCGACAATAATATCCTCCTGGCCGCTTAACCTGGAAAGAAGGACATTAAATACCGATAAAACAGTCATATAAAGCGTTGCATTTGCCTTTTTTGCTATTTTTTTTAGGGTTTGGGTTTCTGTCTCTTTTAATACAAAACTTACCGTACTCCCGGCAAAATCCTGGTTTAAGGGCCTGGAAAAATCAATGGGTAGATTCAGCACCGGGATTTCGCCGGATGAGGAAAACATATTTATCCAGTAGGTTTTTTGATGCGTTATTAGTGCCTGTTGTTCCTTACTATTTTGCCATAGGGCGTAATCTTTGTATTGAAGCTTGAGAATAGGTAAGCTTTTTCCATCATATAATGATTGGAACTCATCTTTTAATATTGCCTGGGATGCGGCGTCTGTGATGATGTGATGCATATCTATTATTAAGAGGTATTGGTTTGCTTCCATTTTCAACAAACCAACCCGCAGCAGCGGTGCACGAGATAGATCAAAGGGACGGATGAAGCTCGCATAGCGCTCTGCGCCATCGTGCTCGATTTTAAATTCCACCCGGTTATGTATCTTCTGTACCGGTTCATCATCCATCATATGAAATGAGGTTCTTAAGCTTTCGTGCCTGGCGACCAGTTTTTTAAAGACGTCTTCCAGTTCCTCTTTAGCGGTCTTTCCTGTAAATGTCAATGGGATGGTTCGGGGCATATTGTAACCGATATTATTTTCCTGCATCTGCTGGAGCACATACAATCTTTTCTGGGGTGACGATAGGATATAATACTCTTTCTTTTCTAGCGGTTGTATGGCGGCATACCGTTGTTTAACCGCATTCTTTATATGTCCTGACAGTCCCCTGATGCTGGGGGTTTTGAATACCTGTGCCAGGCTGATCTTTACATCTAAATTTTTATGCAGCCTTGATACTAATGCCGTGGCTTTTAAGGAATGTCCTCCCAGTTCAAAGAAATTGCTGTCTATTCCAATTATGTCTTTTTCTATCCCTAATATCTTCGCCCAGATTTCCACTAATTTTTCTTCCACAAAATCCCGCGGACCTGTATATTTTTCTTCCTTCTTGATTTGCGGACCTGGCAGTTCATTCCTGGCGATCTTTTTGCTCTGGGTTAAGGGAAATGTTTCCAGATGGATAAAATAAGCGGGGATCATGTAATCCGGTAATTCCCGGGATAAAAATTCTCTCAACCGGGTGGTAACGATTGAGCCCGTTGAATAGGAGGTGAAATAGGCGCATAGATATTTATCCCCGGGTTCTTCTTCCCTGACTGTGACCACTGCTTCTTTTACCTGCGGATGCTTTAATAATTGACTTTCAATCTCTCCCGGTTCTATTCTAAATCCCCTGATTTTCACCTGGAAGTCTTTGCGGCCTAAAAATTCAATTCCCCCTTCGGGCAGCAAACAGCCCAGGTCACCGGTCCAGAACAATTTGCCAAATCCTTCTGCCTGGCCAAAAGCTGCTTCAGTGGCTTCTTTTTGCTGCCAATACCCGGGTGAGACATGATCGCAAACCACTAATATTTCACCTACTTCCAGGGGTTCTACCGGGTTTCCCTCTTCATTGATCACAAAGACCTGTGTGTTGTCCAGGGGATTGCCAATCAACATCCGTTCAAAGTTATCTTTTTGAGATATCAATTGGATGGAATTCACCGATGACTCGGTTTGACCGTACACATTGGCCAGGGTGGACCAGGGGAAAAACTTTTTCAGCAGCACCACCTCATGTTCCCTTACCGGCTCTCCTCCTAAAAGTATGAAACCTAAATCTTTAAACTGTTCTTTACCTGTTAATGTATTGGCAAAATAACTGTACAACGAGGGTACTGAATGCCATATGGTAATTCGTTCTCTTACCAGGAATTGGGAGAGTTCGATACTTTCTTCCCGTGTTTTCATATCGTAGGGATAAAGGACAGCGCCGCAAACCAGGGCACTAAACATATCCTGGACCGATCCGTCATGACAAAAGGAGGAAAACAAGGTCATGCGATCCGAAGGGGTAATGGAAAATCTTTCGATCCAATTTCTTGTATAATACATTACATTTTCATGGGTCTGCATCACTCCTTTGGGCCTGCCGGTGGAACCTGAAGTATACATGATGTAGGCCAGTTGAGATGATCTCACTTCCCGTTCTATGTCCTCACCAGGAACAGGGAACCCCGGGTTATCAATGGTAATGAGATCAATGCCATTTTCCCCGGTCAGTTTTGCGGCCATTTCCTGGTACCTGGAATGGCTGAGGAGTAATACGGATTGGGAATCGGACAACATATAGGAAATCCTATTTTCCGGGTAATCAACGGACAGGGGGACATACACGCCGCCCGCTTTTAAAGTTCCCAATATGGCGGCAATCATGTTGACCCCATGATCGAACAAGAGCCCCACCCGTTCACCCTTCCCGGCCCCGGGACATTTCTTTTCTATCAACCGGGCAACCCGGTTGGCAAACCGGTTCAATTCAAGGTAAGTAAGAAACCCCTTGTCTGAACGTATGGCAATCTTATGGGGATGTTTTTTTAACTGTTCCTCGAATATTTTCACCAACATTTTATCCTCTTTTCTTGAATATGGGTTTGATTCCTCTATCCCTGTAAGTCTTATAGTCTGAGTTGGGATGGGAAGCAAAATAATCAAGGAGTTTAATATACTCTGAGACCATGTATTCAATGGATTTAGGAGTAAAAAGACTTTTCCTGAAGGCCCAATATATGTGAATACCATTTTTATATTCACTGATATAAGGCTCCAGGTCAAATTTCACGTCCTGTGATTTTTCTACATGACCGGGTTGAAAAGACCGGAGTTCCTGGCCAATAGTGGTATCCTGGATATTGACCATATTAAAAGATACCGGGATATCAGGATATCTCATCTGCAATTCTTCAAATAGCAATTCCAGGGGATAACTTTGATATGCAAAGATTTCCAGGATATCTTTATTCACCTGCTGTAAAAACTCCTCGAAACTCTGCCGATAATCCACGCGGGTTCTAAAAATAACCGAATTAACAAAAAAGCCGATAATATTATGCAGGGTTATATGTTCCCTGCCGGCACTGATAAAGGAACAGGCAATATCCTGCTCACCGGTAAAACGAGCCAGGAATAAAATATAAACCGAAAACATCACCATAAACAAACTGGTGTTCTTTTGTTTTGCCACGTTTTTTAGTTTCTCTTTTAATTGGTTATCAATGGCACATTGATAACCGGCGCCTTTTTTATCGTTGGTATGTTTATTGAGGCTGCCGTGAAAATTCAATTTCGGTATACCCTCCTGCAATTTTTTCTTCCAGAAGGCATGAGCCTTGTTTTTGAGTACGGGGTCCTTTAACTGTTGATTGTGCATTGCTGCAAAATCTTTATATTGAATACTTAAGGGGAGGAGTTTGACTTCTTTACCTTTTCGGTATCCTTCGTAAATTTGAGAAAAATCTCTTTTTAATATCTCCATGGACCAGCCGTCGCTGATAATATGATGCATGTTGAACATGAACTCATAATGCCGGGGTCCTGATTTTACCAATACTGAACGGAAAAGAGGAGGCCGATCCAATTGAAATGGTTTTAAGGCAATTTCCTTATAAATCCTGTCCAGTTCCTGGTGTTTTTCGTTTTCTTTCATGGCAGAGATATCAATCATTTGCAGGGGTGGTTCTATTTCGCTTAAAATAAATTGCATGGGCTGATCATTTAATAATTTAAACCCGGTCCTGAAGCTTTCATGCCGCTGCACTATATCATAAACAGTCTTTTTTATTGCTTGCTCATCTACTTCATGGTTCAAAACCAGGTTTCCCGGCATATGAAAGGCCGGACTGGCAGGGGAGAGTTGATGCAAAACCCAGAGCCTTTTTTGATGATAGGAGGGCTCATAAAAATCGCTTTCTTTTAATTTTTCGATGTCTTTATACGGGTTCTTGTTTGCCCGGGCGATGGAGTCGGCGAGTTCTTTTATTGTTGGGGTACTGAATATTTCTTTTAAGGGTATTTTTACTTGAAATGCTTGATGTATTTTTGCTGCCAATACGGCTGCTTTTAATGAGTGCCCCCCCAGTTCAAAGAAGTTGTCATCGATGCCTATGGCACCCCGCACTCCTAAGAGTTCAGCCCATATTTCCGTTAATTGCTGTTCAACCGGGTTCGTGGGTGAGGCATAATCTTCGTCTGCAGTAAATTCAGGTTCCGGCAGTGTGTTTCGATCGACTTTTCCATTGGGATTCAACGGTATTTGTTCAAGTAGGACAAAATAAGCAGGCACCATATAAGGCGGGAACTGTACGGCCAGGTAATCGCGTAAATCCGAGGGTTTCGGGTTTTGGTCCCGGTCTGCCACGATATAGGCACATAGATACTTTTCTTTGGTTTCTTTCCCTTGCTGCTGTCGGGCAATGACTAGTGCTTCTTTGACCTGTGGGTGATTGAGCAGGCGATTTTCAATTTCACCCGGTTCGATACGAAAGCCCCTGATTTTAACCTGGAAATCCTGGCGACCGAGAAATTCAATCGCACCATCCGGCAGCCAACGGACCAGGTCACCGGTGCGGTACAACAAGGGGGCATATAACAAGGGGGCAAGCCCCCTTGTCCCCTTTATGAATTTTTCTGCGGTTAACTCCGGGTTGTTCAAGTAACCCCTGGCTAAGCCCTCCCCCCCGATGTATAATTCACCGGTAACACCAATGGGAGCAAGTTTGCAGCAGCGATCCAGGATGTAAGCGGTGGTGTTGGAGATGGGCATGCCAATAGGGATCGTACTTTCCTTTTTTTCGATTCGATCGATGAAATAATAAGTGGCAAAAACCGTAGTTTCTGTGGGGCCATACACATGAATCACTTTCCCTTTGCCCATGTATTGCAGCGCCTTCCTGGAATGTTCCAGGGATACCCGTTCTCCACCGAAAAGGACTTTCCTTATATCAGCGAAGCAGTGGAGCTGGGTGTCTATCAATATATTAAACAAAGCAGTGGTGACAAAAAATACAGTTATTTGCTGTTGTTTGATCAATTTCGCCAGTTGGTCCACTGCAAATGCCCGGTCCTGGTCCACTAACACCAATGCCGCACCATTGAGCAGTGCACCGTATATATCGAATACAGAACCGTCAAACGCATAGTTGGATAACTGCAGTATGCGATGGTTTCCTGTTAATTCGATATAATTGGTGTTCTTGACTACCCGGATAACATTGGCATGGGTGGTGAGAGTACCTTTAGGTTTGCCGGTGGTGCCGGAGGTGTAGATGATGTAGGCCAAAGAGGTTGCAGGTGCGTTAACCCACGGTGACAGGTGCAGGTGGGGTGAAGCCTCCTTCGGGGGAATATTAAACCCCGGGCAGCCAGGTGGTTCTTCATTAACCATTAATAATTGACAATTGACAATTGACAACTTTTTAAATTTTTCTGATAAAGCAGGAGTGGTCACTAAAAATTTTGTATTACTCTCGGTGAACATGTAATTAATGCGTTCTGCCGGGTAGTCAAGGTCAATGGGCAAATAGGCGCCACCCGCTTTCAATATGCCGAATATGCCAATAATCATTTCAATGGATCGCTCCAACATGAGAGCCACGATTGTATCGGGCTTGACACCTGTTTTTATGAGCAAATGAGCCAATTGATCGGATTTTTGGCTTAATTGGCTGTAAGTAATTGATATAAGATTAGACAAGGGGGCAAGCCCCCTTGTCCCCTTTTCGTGTAATTCGTGTAATTCGTAGGGTCCTACTAAAGCTATTTGGTCCGGGGTTTGTTCCATTTGCTCCTCAAATAACCGGTGAAGGGTTTTATCTTTGGAATAATGAACATCCTTATCATTAAATTCATATAAAATCTGTCTCTTCTCCGCTGCTGTGGTGATTTCTATTTCTGCCAGCTTTTGGTTTGGATTTTGGAATATTAAATCAAATATCTTCTTGAAATACTCTATTATTCGATCGATGGTACGTGATTCAAATAGTTTCGTGCTGTATTCGAAAGAGCATAAGAGGTTTTCACCTAAGTCCACGGCTGTCAAGGTGAGATCAAATTTGGATACACTTTTTTGATGTTGATGTAAACGTTGTTTATCCATTTCTAGAATATTGTCGGTGTAATCGAACTGGTTCAGTAAGTTAAACATCACGTCGAATATGGGATTGCGATCGGTATCCCGGTCCAGGGATAATTTTTTCACCAGTTCATCAAATTGATAGTCCTGGTTCTCAAAGGCCGCCAGTGTGGATTCTCTGACCTCATGTAAAAATTCTTTAAAGGTTTTATTCCCGGCCGGGTAATTACGCAGTGCCAGGGTATTGACAAACATGCCAATGATGCGCTCCAGGTCGACATGCCTCCGGCCCATAATCGGGATACCGACGATTATATCTTCCTGGTTGCCCAGGTTTGAAAGCAAAACATTAAATACTGCCATGACAAACATGAATAGAGTAATATTGGCCTTTTTTGACAGGTCCTTTAACTGTTTGGTTTGAGTTGTTGTTAATATGAACGCTGTTGTACTTCCCTCGAAACTTTTCTTAAGCGAGCGGGGAAAATCAGTAGGGAGAGTCAAAACCGGTAATTCATCCGAAAAAATCTTTGACCAATAGTCTTCCTGGGCTGTGATTGACACCTGGTAGTTCGGGTTGTTCTGCCATTGGGCATAATCTTTGTATTGGAGTTTGAGGGTTGGGAGTTTTTCACCGGCATACAACGCCTGGAGTTCGTCTTTTAATATGTTTTGGGATACACCGTCGGTAATGATATGATGCATGTCCACAAAAAGCTTTACCCCGGGAGACCGGGTTTTGATCACCTTCACCCGCAGCAGCGGCGCTTGTGATAGATCAAAGGGATGAATGAAAGATCTTGTAAGAGCTGCTGCGGGCTGTTCCTCTTCCTCCTCAACATTAACCTCAACCCGGGCTGTTTTGAAATCGAAATAGTCGATTTTAAATTCCACCTGGTCATGTATCTCCTGTATCGGTTCATCTTTCACCATATGAAAGGATGTTCTCAGGCTCTCATGCCGGGTGATCAATTTTTTAAAGGTCAATTCCAATCTTTTTATATCAATGTTTTCTTCCAGGGGTATGATTTGCGGCATATTGTAGCCCACATGAGTCGATTCCATTTGCTGCAAGATATACAATCTCTTTTGTGCCGAGGATAACGCATAAAACTCTTTCTTTTCAGTTGGCTCTATGGCGGCAATTCTTTCTCCTGTTTCCTTCTTGATATATTCGGTCAAACCCCTGATGAAGGGGGTGTTAAATATTTCTACCAGGGGGATTCTTACATTGAATGCTTTATATATTTTTGAGGCCATGGTGGTGACGGTTAACGAATGCCCGCCCAGGTCAAAGAAATTATCATCAATTCCTATTGTTCCCTGCCAATGTAAAACCTCAGACCATATGGCTGCCAATTTTTTTTCGATACGATTCCCGGGGGGTGTATAATTTTTCCTTGCGAAAATTTCAGGTCCGGGTAGTGCATTTCTGTCCATTTTCCCGTTGGGATTCAGGGGTATTTTTTCCAGGGGTACAAAGTAGGTTGGTATCATATAATACGGCAATTCCGCGGCCAGGTGGTTTCTCAATTCTTTTTCCCGGAATGTTTCCATCCGGTGAGGAACGATATAGGCGCAGAGATATTTATCTTTCCCTTTTTCCTCCCTGGCAATGACCACAGCTTCTTTTACATTTTTATGATCCATCAGCCGATTTTCGATTTCACCCAATTCTATCCTGATGCCCCTGATTTTGAGCTGATGGTCTTTCCTTCCTAAGAATTCCACGGTTCCATGTTCAAGCCACCGAACCAGGTCACCGGTTTTATACAAATGCTCTCCCTTTATCCCTTTATGTTTAAATATATTTTTTATAAACGATTGCCTGGTTCTGGCCGGGTCGTTCATGTACCCCATTGCCAGTGCGTCTCCGGCAATGTACAGCTCACCGGTGACTTCAATGGGACACAACTTTAAAAACCTATCCAATACCAATAAATCGATATTTCCTACGGGTTTCCCAATGGGTACGCTGGTCAACTTTTTATATTCTTCGAGCTTTGAGCGCCGGATTTCTAATACGGATGAAATGATTGCGGCTTCTGTGGGCCCGTACATATTAAATACCCGACATTGTTCAGTCACTGACTCAATACTGCGTCGGGCCAGGTCAACCGTCAATTTCTCAGCACCGATAAACAGGTATTTCAGGGTTTCCTGTTTCTTCCCCACATCCATTAAATATTGATAGTGCGTGGGCGTCATGTGCAATATGCTAATTCCTTTTTCAATGATAAAATTCACCAGGAGATCCGGGTTTAGCAATGTGTTTTCGGTAATCATAAATAGGCTGGCGCCGGTGGTAAGGGTGATAAATATCTCCCACACCGACCAATCAAAATAATAGGAAAGGATTTGTATCACCCGGTCTGCCGGGCCGATTTTTAAATGTCGGTATCCCCAATGCAGCAGCGGAGAGAAATTGGCATGGCGGATGGGAACGCCCTTGGGAATCCCGGTGGAACCGGAGGTGTAGATGATGTAGGCCAGGTTCACCGGGCTCACCTGGCAGGTTGAGGTTAAGGTTGAGAGGGGGGACTCAAAAGCTGATGCAGGTCCTGTTTCAATATTAACAAAATCCAGGGGCAACTGCGGGGTTTTTTTAAAGTTCTTCTCAACCTCAGCCTTAACCTTAGCCTTGAGTTTTGGTGTCGTCAGCAAAACTCCCACATTGCAGTCTGCCAGCATGTATCTTGCTCTTTCTTCCGGGTTTTTCGGGTCGATGGGCAAATAAGCACCGCCTGCTTTTAATATGCCCAGGATACCAACGATCATTTCAATAGAGCGTTCCACCATAAGACCCACAATGGTATCGGGTTTGACACCTTTCTCCTTTAAATGAAGAGCCAGTTGATGGGACCTTTTATTTAATTCCCTGTAAGTAATATACAAGGGGGCAAGCCCCCTTGTCCCCTTTAAGTACTTCTCCATGCTCCATGCTCCATGGTCCATGCCAGTTACAGAAATATGGTCCGGTGTTTGTTCCACTTGCCTGGCGAATAGCCCGGGAATGGTCCTGTCTTGCGGATATTCCCCATGTTTTTCATTAAATTCATATAAAACCCGCTGCTTTTCCACCTCCGGGATTATTTCTATTTCACTTTTAGAGATATGGACATTGGCTGTCACCTGGTTCACGATTTCGGTAAAGTGCTGGGATATCCTCTTTACAAAATTTTTTTCATATACCAGGGAGTTAAAAATAAATTTGATTAACAGGCGTTTCCCGGGGGAGATGACCATATTAAAATGATAATTGGTTTGCTCGACGGTTTTCACATCTTCGACTTTAAATTCGTGGTTTTTGCTTTTGTTTTCATCTTTAACCAGGGTATCGATGGGGTAATTTTCAAAAGCCATGATATGATTGATCAATTCTTCTTTGGGAGAGGAAAGGGCCTGGATTTCTGCCAGGGGCAGGTATTCGTAAGATTTTGCCAGTGCAGCGTTTTGCTGGACCTGGTGGACCAGTTGAGAAAAGGTTTGCTTACCGTGGGATTGAATTCTTACCGGGACCGTATTAATAAACAATCCTAACATTCGTTCCACATCTTCCAATTCCGGGGGACGCCCGGATACCACTGCTCCATAAACCACGTCATCCGTTTGATTGTATTTTTGCAGTAATATGCCCCATATGGACTGTATTACCGTATTTACAGTGACATTGTTTTTTAGGGCGATTTTCATTAATGAATCGGTTAATGATTTCTCAAGGATGAAAACGTACTCCTCCAATTCATATTTAATTTCTCTATCTCTATCTTTCAACATCTCTTGTTTTTTATATCCGGGTACCGTTAAACCAGGCAGTGATTCATATCCGGCCAGGTATTCCTGCCAATATTCCAGGCCTTCTTTTTTATCACGGGTCTTCAACCATTTAATATAATCCACATATTGGGAGACTGGCTCTAATTTTATTGGTTCACCTGTTAGCATCGAATTGTATATTTGAGCTAATTCGTTGAATATAATGCCGGTACACCACCCATCCATTAATATGTGATGAAACGTCAATACCACCTGGTAGGTATTTTCACCTGTTTTTAATAACAACAGCCGGATAAGGTTGTCCCTGGATAAATCAAATCCTTTTTGCCTGTCCTTAAGATAGAATTCCTTTAAATACCGATCCCGGGTGTCTGGGGGCAAATGTTTTATTTCTTCAAAATAGATGTCACTGTGACGATGTTTTAGAACGATTTGTATAGGCTGATCTACCTGTTCATAATAAAACAGGGTTCGCAAAATATCATACCGTTCTACCAGTAAATTAAAACTCTTTTGTAATAAATTTTTATCAATATTCCCTTTTATTGAAAATACCATTTGTTCGACATAGGCAGGGGATTCTTCATCTTTTAGGGCATGGAATAACATGCCGGCCTGCATGGGGGTGATTTCATATATATCCTCGATGTCTCCCAGTTGATGAGTGAATGCCTCCAGTTGGTCAATGGAGAGGTGGGGGTAGGTCAAATCCGAGGGGGTCAATTCCTGGCGTTCTTTTTTAACACAATGGGAAATAATGTTTAATAGATGTATTTTGCAGGAGTCCAGCAGCCCGGCAATGGTGTCCGGCTTATATTGGTATTTGTTATAGGAGAAAGATAATACCAGTTGGGATTGAGCGATTATGCCGTTGATATTAATGGTATACCATTGTTCAAGGTCCGGGCTAAATTGATTTCCCGTTCTCATTGGGGATACCCGGAATATATTTTCCTGGTGGTCCTGACCGATACTGCCGAATTCCCCCAGGTAATTGAAACTGATTCCCGGGTTTTGCCCGGGTGCAAATCCGTCCTTTTTATCTGCGGGGGTTAAATATTTCAATATGCCGTAACCGATTCCTTTATTGGGAATCCGCCTCAAGGTTTCTTTGACATGTTTGATGGCATGGGACAGGTCCCGGGCAGGGCTCATTTCCAATAAGACCGGGTATTGACTGGTAAACCAACCCACGGTGCGGCTGATATCGATATCCCGGATGATTTCTTCCCTGCCGTGACCCTCTAAATGGATAAACACGTTGTCAATTCCTGCCCAATCCTTAACAGCCAATCCCAAAGCTGCCAGTAGTATATCATTGATTTCCGTAGAATAGGCGTGGTTGACTTCTTTCAATAACTGCCGGGTTTGGTCCGCATCCAATGTCAAGCGAAGGGTTTCATTATTTTTTATTTTTTTCTCTGCCGGGGAAATTTCAAAATCTCCGGGTAAAGGTGGTATGCTTGTTTTTTCTATACGCTTCCAGTATTCCAGCTCATTTAACAGTGCGGGACTTTCTGCATATTTTTTTAATTGGTGGGCCCACTGTTTAAAGGAATCGGTTTTAGGTGGGAATCGCAGTGGTTCATTGTTCATTGCCTGCTGATAGCCTAGGGCAAAGTCCTCTAACAATATACGCCAGGAAATACCATCCACTACCAGGTGATGGATAACCATCAACAAATGATCTCCTGCGGCGGTTTTAAATAGTCCCAACTTCAGCAAAGGTCCTGTTTCCGGGTTGATACTGGATTGTATTCGGTTGGCTTGCTGTGGGATTTCCTTTTTTATGTGATCTTCTCCTGTTTCCTTAAGATCAAAGAGTTCCAGGTGCAACAATTTTCCTTTGGTGTTTTCATCTATGTCCCTGATGGTTTGCAGGACAACTGGCTTTTCGGCCTGGTGGGGGTCGCGGTTAAATTGATAAACCATGCGCAGGGCATCATGGTGCCGGGTTAGCTGTTGAAATACTCGCCTGACAATATTTTCATCAAATCCTTCTTGCCGGTAGATCATGACGGCCTGGTTAAAGTGATGCCAGGGGGCAAAGTTATTCTCAAAGAACCATTGTTGTATAGGGGTTAATTGAACTTCCCCGCGGACAGGGCCTTGATCGATGGTACGTTTTATGGGAGTGATGGTTTGCCGCAGTTGTTTGATGGTGGGGTTTGCGAACAGGTCTTTGATTTCCAGTTTTAGGCCGAATTTTTTCAAACGGGCGGCAACCTGGATGGCTTTGATGGAATCGCCGCCGATGTTAAAGAAGTTGTCATTGATGCTGATGGGGTTCGCCTCTTCCGGGGCACTCTTGCCCAACAATACCTCTGCCCATGTTTTTGCTAATTTTTCTTCCACATCATCCCTGGGTGCCTGGTATTCGTCTTGCCCGGTTTTTACCCCGGGTCCCGGTAGTGCTTTTCGGTCTATTTTTCCATTGGGGGTTAAGGGAAGTTTATCCAATTGGACAAAATATGAGGGGATCATGTAATCCGGCAGATGCTGAGAAAGTGTTTGTCGCAGGCTGGAATCTTGCAGCGGGTTATCCGAAACAATATAGGCGCACAGATATTTTTCCCCGGGTTTGTTTTCCCTGGCCAGCACGACTGCTTCTTTGATTGTGTTTACATTCATCAATTGATTTTCTATTTCTCCCAATTCGATGCGGTATCCCCGGATTTTTACCTGGTGATCGATGCGGCCGATAAACATGATATTCCCGTCCGGCAGCCATTTGGCCAGGTCCCCTGAGTGATATAACAAGGGGGCAAGCCCCCTTGTCCCCTTTATGAATTTTTCTGCGGTTAATCCCGGGCGGTTTAGATAGCCCCGGGCCAGGCTTTCTCCTGCAATACACAGTTCACCGGGGATTCCTACCGGCTGAAGGTTCCCATGCCTGTTTAAAATGTATATCCGGTTGTTGAATATGGGTTTGCCAATGGGGATATCCCGGTAACTTTGTTCCGCGACACAACTGGTGGCTACCACTGTATCTTCGGTTGGCCCGTAATTGTTCACCAGGCAATAATTTTGTTTTACAAAACGTTTTAATTTATCTCCGCCGGTTAACAATATTCGTAATGAAGGATTATCAACTGTCATAAATTGTTCACATACCTGGGTGGGCAAAAAAGATATAGTAATGTGATGTTTCTCAAAGTATTGGTTTAACCCGGGGATATCCAATTTGATTTGTTCTTCAATAATATAGAGAGAGGCACCGCAGATGATGTAAGGGAAAATTTCCCAGACTGATGCATCAAAGCCAATACCTGCATATTTGCTGGCTCTATCCTTATATGTTACGGAAAAGCGGCGATTATGCCAACAACATAAGTTAGCCAGGGATTGATGTTCCACCATGACACCTTTGGGTTTTCCCGTGGAACCTGAAGTGTAGATGAC
>CP070627.1:647485-660777 GCA_020355945.1 Candidatus Aminicenantota bacterium
CTTCCGGGGTACCTGGCTCGGGACAGGCGATCTCCCGTTGACAATTGACAATTGACAATTGACAATTGACAATTTTAATCCCTGCGGATATGTTAGGGGTGGTAACCAGCACGTTGGCTTCGCTGTCAGTAAGCATGCAGCGAATGTGCTCTTCCGGGTATTCGGGGTCAATGGGCAAATAGGCCCCGTCGGATTTTAAAATAGCGAAGATGCCAATGATCATTTCCAGGGAACGTTCCACCATGATGCCCACAATGGTGTCAGTTTTGACACCTTTTTTCCGTAATAGATGGGCCAATTGATTGGCCCTCTCATTTAAGTACCCATAGGATAACCGGTTATCCCCGGATATTAATGCTGTATGATCAGGGGTCTTAACCACTTGCTCCGCGAATAATTCCTGGATGCGCTTACCCCGGGGATATTCCTCAACGGTGTTGTTAAAATCATATAATATCTGCCTCTTTTCTTTCCCGGATAACATCTCCAAACCGGATATCTCTCTATCCGGGTCTTTTAAAATATGTTCCATAATATTCGTGAAGTGATGGAATAATCTCCGGATATCCGTATTTTCAAATAATCCCCCGGGATAACTAAAATTAATCTCAATATCATCCCCCATTAATATACCAATGGTTAAATCGTAAGTGGTGGTCTCCTTCATGGAATAGGCCTCCACCACCAACGGCGATTGACTATTCCCCGCAGTTCGGCCGCAATCCAGCGGGTAATTCTCCGGCACAATGATGGTATCAAAAAGCTCCCCGGTATTTTCTAACTCACTGTATTTCTTGATGTCTACTAACGACAACCATTCGTACCTCTCTCTTATTGGCAGGATATTATTGATTCGATACAACAAATCGCTTATTTTTTCACCCGGTTCGGTCCTCACTCGCAGCGGGATGGTATTGATAAACAGTCCCACCATTTCTTCTATTTCTCTTATTTTGGCAGGTCTTCCTGACACCGTTGTACCGAAAATGATATCTTCACTGTTACAATATCGCTGCAGCAATATCCCCCATACACTATAGAAAAAAGAGGCCAATGTTACCCGACGGTTTTTGATCAAGTCTTCCAATTGAACTTTTATATCCTTTGCCAAAATCATTGAATCATTTCCTGGCCCTGGTGTTGTTGTCTCTCCTGGTTTTCTCTTTTTTATAGGTAACTTTGTTTGAGTATCAAAACCCGCTAAATATTCTTCCCAGAATCGCTCTTGCTCATCTTTATCCTGGCGGTGAATCCATTGGATAAATTCTTTAAATGGAGTTTTTACCGGTTTAACCGGGGTCTGTTTAGCAGGCAAGTCACCATAGGCATTAAAGAATTCTTTTAAGATGATGCCATTACTCCAACCATCATATAAAATGTGATGATTACTGATCATCATCTCATATTCATCTTCTTTAACCTTAATCAAACTTATCCTGAAGGGGACGTCCTGCAAATCGAATCCCTGGTTCCTGTCATTGGTTTTTATCTCTTCCAGTATCTTCTTCCCTTCCGGGGCATCTTTATTTGAAACGTTATAATATTTCCAGGAAAGCTGATGTTCTTTTAAAATAATTTGTATTGGTTTTTCCACTTCCTTCCACCGAAAAACCGTACGTAACATCTCATTGGTTTCAATCACAAAATTCCAGGCTTTTTCAAAAACCTCGATATCGATCCTGCCGGAAATGCCCAGGCTTAATTGTTCAAAATAGAGGTCACTTTTCGGTGCCTTTAAATAATGGAACAGCATTCCCTCCTGTAAGGGGGTTAAGGCCACGATATCTTCTATGCCTTTTTTATCCAATGTTTTCATGGTTTTTATTATGTATTTGAATAAGCTTCCGCCATTGGGAATTGTGAATTCTAGAGCCCGTAAAGATAGACATGTTTGTAATTGTGACTTAAATTTGAGAGCACCCTGAAACAGCGCTCCACAGTAATGTGAAAAAAGAGATTGAACAAAGATACTAGATATATATAAATATCATAAATAGAGAAGATGTAAATCCATAAAATTCTCCAGTACCTTTAAAAAATCCAATGGGCATTAAAACCGCTTACATAAGGGATTCCAAACCTATTGTCCTGGTCTGCGGCATCCGATCCGGGAAAATGGGACCTAACTATTCCAGGCATTTTTCATGCGATTTGGTATATATATTGGCTATTTCACTCATTTCTTCTCCTGTAGTGGAAATTTTTTAGGGTTAAAGGTAAAAGTAATGATTCCCAGGTTCTCACTTGCTTCTTACATATTTCCGATACCTGGTGGGTGTGGTTCCAAAGTGCTCTTTGAAGACCTTCTTGAAATAATCGAGGTTGGAAAACCCCATTTTGTGGGCGACCTCTTCTACGGGTAACCGTTTATCCTCCATCAGCAGAGCGGCAGAACGCACCATTTTAATCATTACCAGGAATTCCCTGGGGGTAAACCTCTTTTCAATTTTGAATCTTTCATACAAATACGAGCGGCTGATGTTAAGTGTATAGGTAATCTTCTCTATAGTAAGTTCTCCCAGCTCATCATTGGTCCTGGTTAATATAAATTTAATCACCTGTTCGGAAAAATCATGTTTGTTTAAATTTTTCATTTATGCTCTATAATCATCCTAGTGGCCGCCGTGTATAAAATCGAATTTTCATTTAATCTCAAATAGAAGTTTACCAATATCCGGAAATAATTTGCAACCTTCCAGCCATTAACTTTGATTTTTACTTTGTCTTTTCAGGTTCTGATAATTCCCGGGTTTTATAGCAAAATATTTTTCAAATTCTTCAATAAAATGTTCGGTTCTTAAAAATCCCAATTTCGCGGATAACTCCTCAACAGTTATTTCAGGCCCCTTTTCAAGTATAAAAGCGGCTCGATGTAACTTCTCCCTCAATATAAATTTATCTATGGATATGTGCTGATCTGCTTCAAATATTTGACCCAGGTAGGTTTTATTCGCCCCAAAATTCCGGGAAACGTCCGTACCCGTCAGGTAAGCCAACTCTTCAAGGTCCCGGGTCAAAATAAATTCCACGGCCTGTTTGGAAAGTTTGTTATTTCTCATGGTTCTTGCCTCCTTAACCCCCATATTTTCTACCTGGAGTTCCCGGCTCATTATTATTTTTTGTCCCGGGGTTAATATTTGCGGTTCACATATCCCCTATACTTTCCCGGGGTGGTGCCAAAATATTCCCTGAAGACTTTATTAAAATAATCGGAACTGGAGAATCCCATTTTTTTGGAGATTTTTTTGATCGGTAATTTTTGCTCCTCTTCCAGCATAAGAGCTGAACGGTACATCTTTATCATGATTAAAAATCGACCGGGAGTAATTTTTTTTTCCGTCTTAAAGGTATCATACAAATGGGACTGACTGATCTTTAAAATATAGGCAATTCGTTTTACGGTAAGTTCTCCCAATTCCTCGTTAGACCGCGACAGGATATATTTAATCACTTTTTCGGACAGATGTCTTCCTTTAATCATACAACATCCCTGGTCTTATAAGCCATGACCGATTTCACCTATCACTTATCATACCTTAAACATCCTGCAATCACACTCTTATACCGTCGTATTATGGTGCAAGCTTCAGCCGTCAGATTCTTCCTGCCCGGCAAAGGAACTTAACACCTTTTCCTGTTGTCGCCAGAAGATTAGTACAATGCTGGTTAAACGCTCAAAATGCCAGAGTGGCAAATATATTAGATAACACGACTGAAAAATCCTGTAAATCCATAAAATTATCCATTTCTCTATTTTTCCTGAAAAAGGGGATTTAACATCTCTCATATAAATGCTTTTGGGTATACCCGCCGGCTGTTTATCCTTTAAAAGGCCTACAGTCAAAATGTTCATTATAAATGGGTATACAGCGGCCCGAGGGTTTTTATAACAAAGATTTTGACTGTTTTATCGGTTTGATTTGCCTGACCGGACAAATTTAATGTTTTTTTGCTTATTTGATTTTTTTTTGTATGAAATGATTAAGAAAGGGTTCACCGGTACGGTGTTCCAGGCGATTCAATATCAAATATCAATGGTTTTCTCAAAAATTGCATATGTTTTATGTTTTTTTGCGTTGATATGCTCCAATACCCGGTTCATCATACGGTTGTTCTCCAATATCCAGGAGAGCTCAGCGCGGTGATATTGATGACGGAGTGAGTTATCCACGATCCGTTTATATAACATCAGGTCAATGCCTTTGTTTCGATGTTCTTTTAAAACCCCCATCAGTACGACTCGAATCTGGTTAATCTTTTTTACCCTGCGAAGGAACTTCAGCCAGTTAAAGGGAAACAGTCTACCTTTCAGGGGTTTCAGCGCCTGGTTGATGTCCGGGAGAGCAATAGCAAAACCCACGGGTTCACCTTTATATTCGGCAAATAAAATTAAATCCGGTTTTGCAAATATCTTCACTTTGCGGAAATCTTCCACGGCTTCTTCAAAAGTGAGAGGAGTAAAGCCCCAGTTTTCGTTCCAGGCCTGGTTGAAAACATCGACAACTATTTTAAAATCCTTTTCCAGTTCATTGAAATTGAGATTCCTGATCCGGATATCTTTTTCTTTTAGACGCTTTTCCAATTTGTCAAGGAAATTGGGAAATTGAATGGTGTCTTGTGTCACATCGTAAGCAAAAAACCGCATCGCAACTTCAAACCCGTTTTTTTGATAAAATTCCTGGTAATAAGAGGGATTGTAAGGCATCATGATAAAGGGTGATTCATCAAAACCGTCGATGAGTAAGCCGGAGACATCATTTAGTGTAAAGTTGGTGGGTCCCCTTAACGAATCTGCCCCCCTCTCTTTCACCCAAAGGGTAACGGCCTGGAATAACCGCTCTGCCACCGCATCATCATTAATAGATTCAAAAAAACCAAAAAAAGCGGTATGGTCTTTATGGTAGTTATTGTGTTCTTTATTGATGATCCCGGCGATCCTGCCCACCGGGGTGCCGTTTTTGTAGCAGACGTACAGCACTGCCGGGTTTCGTCTCAAAAAGGGATTGTATTTTTTGCTGATGAATCGCCTCTCTTCTGCCAACAGCGGTGGTACCCAGTAAGGATTATCTTTATATAACCGAAAGGGCAGCCGAACAAAGTCCTTGAACACCTGTGGCTGATGTTGATTGGCCTCTTTTATAAACAATGTATCTGCACCTGGATGGTTCATCAATATCCTTTAGCTTATAACTTAAGCCGCTGTTGGTTTAACTTTAATTTTATAAAAAAAATCAAAAAATTGCAACCCACCGCCACCTTTTTTATCGTCATCGGGTCATTTTCTTTTGAAAATGACGTTAATTTGGAGGAATGGGGTCTTAGCTAGCTGAATTTATTTGAATATCAATATGGCAGCCACAATCACAGCAATGACCAACAGGACAGCCAACATAATCTTAAGAGCACTGTAGGGTCGTTCTCCCTGTACTTCACCGGTCTGGCCGTTGACCAGGAAGCGATATACTTTGTTTTTATATCTATAGGAGCTAATCCAGATGGGTAAAAGGATGTGTTTAAAGGTAATGTCATTGTAAGTGGTATTCATGGTATGAATCCGCTGTTCATCACCGCCGATGTCACTTCTAACCGTACGCCGGATCACAGGTAACATTTTTTCTTTGGCTTCGTTGAGCCCGGTGGTTACGTCCACCTGGTAGGATTCACTTCGAAAGCCGCTTAAGTACTTATCATTGTAGGGAACCAGTTGGCTCAAATTCCAGGGTTCCAATCGTTCGGTATATTTGTTCGGGAGTGAATGGCTGGCAATCACCAGGATATCATCAAAATGGTTATGCACCTGCCCGGATACGGATGTCCAGCGAACGCGCCGCACCTGGCGGGTCCTGGTCACGGTTTGGCCATTTTCCGTGGTGGTATAGGTTTGGGTTTCATAATAATAGGTTCCCCGCTGCCCGGTATACCAGGTCTGGGTCCTGGAGTCATATGTCCAGTAGGGGACATAGATGCCGTTTAATTTTTCACTGGCTACATCGGATTTTTTCAGGTTTGACGGTGCAAACCATAGTTTTTTTATCCATGCCCCGAATAGTCCGGCTGCTTTTTTTCTATCGATGGCAAAGGGCAGCAGGGATTTGGGTTTTAACAGGCTGCTGGTGGTGCCGCTTTTGACCACGATATTGGAGGCGCAGTAGGGGCATTGATCGGACGTCACATTGGGGTCTAACGTAATCGAAGCCCCACACGCCGAACACCGAACCGAAACCACCTCTATTTTTTCTTCTTTATCCAGCTTTTCCTTGATAAATTTTTCATAATCGATCTCTTCAATCACTTCTTCGGATTCTTCAATGACATTTTCAGCTCCGCAGTAGGTACAGACCAGGTTTTTGGTCCCGGGTTTAAATTTCAAAATCGCGCCGCAGCCCGTGCAGGTTAATTCATCACTAAGTTTTTCTTTTTCAAGCTCAGGGGCGTTGAAATCATCTGTCATTTTTTATCTCCTGTTCTTTAAGTCTACTTTCCTACCTTTTTACCTGCCAAACGTCCTATTTAGGCGGTACCGGAGGGGGGGGCGGTGCCTGGGGAGCAAATAAAGCGGCCACTTCCGGTACTTGCCCGGCTTTGCTCCATTGAGCCATTCCTTGTTTCCATACCAGGGTGTCACGGTTCACTACTTGCTGTTGAATCAATTGTTTTAATGTCATGTCGTTATAAGGACCGGCTTGTTGGCCGTTGATTACCGCATAATATTGGGTTCCACCGGGTATGGGCGGCGGTGGTCCGGGGGTGACAGGTGCGCCCACCTGCTGGGGGTGCTGCTGTTGAAAGGCTCCCACCATCTGGTGGGCCATGGCAAATCCCATGCCCAGGCCAATGCCTTCTCCTGCAGTGCCTCCGGGGTTCCGGGCCGCATCTCCTAACGCATTGGCTGTCTGGTACTGCAGGTAATTCTGCAGATTGCCGATAACTCCCATGCTGCTGCGTTTATCAATGGCTTCTTCCACTTCAGGCGGGAAGGAAACATTCTCAACTAAAAATTTGGTTAACTCAAAACCGTATTCATCGAATTCGGGGTTTATTTTCTCGTGGAGCAGTTCGGACAGTTCATCGTATTGGGTGGCCATATCAATGGCAGGAATTTTGCTTTCTGCCATGGAATCGGTAAACCGGGTTACAATAATATTTCTCAATTGATCCGTGATCTCATCGGTGGTAAAATGGGCGTCTGTGCCGGCGATTTCTTTGATCACTTTCACCGGGTCTTTGATACGGAGAGCGTAGGTGCCAAATGCCCGCAAGCGGATGGGCCCGAATTCCGGATCCCGCAGCATTACCGGGTTCTTGGTCCCCCATTTACGGTCAGTGAAATTTTTCGTGTTGGCAAAGTAAACTTCTGCTTTAAAAGGACTGTTAAAACCATATTTCCAGCCTTTTATCGTGGTCAGGATAGGGAGGTTCCTGGTTTCCAGGGTGTACATGCCAGGTTGGAATACGTCCGCCACCTGGCCTTCGCTGACAAAAACCGCCACCTGGGACTCTCTTACCACCAGTTTAGCTCCATTTTTTATTTCGTTATGATACCGTTCGAAACGATGGAGCATTATATCGTTGGATGGGTCCAACCATTCGATGATATCTATAAATTCTGCCCTTAGTTTTTCAAAAAAACCCATGGTATACCTCCTCAAATATTTTTCTTTTTCTTAAGTTTACATTATAGACCAATGTGAAGAAAAAAGTCAAACGAAAACCATTATTTCATTATTTCAAGAAAAAAATAACAAACCTGTTGAAATCAATTCATATTTTGTATAGAATTTTTCTATGACCATGAATAAGAATCAGATCAAGACGGACAAATATCTTAGTGAGGTGAAGGAACAATGTTTGGCGCAATTTTTGCACTATTTATACTCCCGTTAATCATTATCGGGACGTCGGTTATTATTTATTATATTTCAGGAAGGCAAAAGGAATCCCCGGGACAAAGGGACAAAAATTAAAAGGTGAAAGGTGAAACCATGGAAATCTATGACAAGTTGAAAGACCCGGTTGCGTTTATCATATTTTTTTTAACACTGCTGCTGCCGATTATAGTCGGTTTTCTCACCCTCTGGCGAACCAAAAGCCAGTCAGATTTTTTTGTGGGTGGTCGGGCTATGGATAAATTTGTGGTGGCATTATCAGCGGTTTCCTCGGGCAGGTCGGGCTGGCTGGTCCTGGGGGTCAGCGGAACCGCCTACCTCGTGGGCACCAGTGCCGTATGGGCTGCCGTAGGATATATCACCGCGGAAATGTTCCAATTCATCTATATCGGCCGAAAATTACGCACCCAAACAGAATCCTTTAATAATATTACCTTATTGGACTATTTTGAATCCAGGTTCAACGACAAATATTTACTGCGCATCACCGGGGCTGTGATTATTGCTATTTTTATCACCGCTTATGTGGCTGCTCAATTTAATGCCGGGGCAAAATCATTAAGTACTGCCTTAGACCTGCCGCTCATTTATGCGCTTATTATTTCTGCCCTGGTCATCCTGGTATACATGATATTGGGTGGCTACATCGCTGTTGCTTATAATGATGTGGTTCGGGCCATCATTATGTTGGTGGGGCTTGTGATTTTACCGGTGGTGGGATTGATTAAAATCGGTGGCTTCAATGTTTTGCTGGAAACCCTTTCCCGGTTAAACCCCGCCTTCATCGATCCCTTTTCTTTGTCAATAGGGGCTTTCTTCGGATTTGTCGGTATTGGGCTGGGCTCTCCCGGTCAACCCCACATCGTGGTCAGATATATGTCTATCAACGATCCGGAAAAATTAAGATATGCCACTGTAATCGGGACTTTTTGGAATGTGGTCATGGCCTGGGGAGCGGTGTTTATCGGCCTACTAGGAAGAATCATCGTGCCGGTGGTTGAAAACTTACCCAATGCTGATAAAGAGATGGTTTACCTGGTGCTTTCATCTCAATATTTTGGCCCCCTTCTTTATGGACTGCTGGTGGGAGGCATCTTTGCCGCTATCTTATCTACTGCTGATTCCCAATTACTGGTGGTGGCGTCAACGTTTGTACGGGATATTTATGAAAAAATCATCTATGAGAAAACCGGGAAAAAGAAATCTAAGCCTCCCCTGTCAGAAGCCACAAAATTAATGCTCAGCCGAATTGTGGTATTCATTTCCGGGGTTCTGGCTATTATTTTGGCTTATGCAGCTAAAGAAGCGATTTTCTGGTTGGTGCTCTTTGCCTGGGGAGGCTTGGGCGCCTCCTTTGGTACCTCCCTTATCTTCTCCTTATACTGGAAAAGAACCACTAAATACGGGGTTTTTGCCGGTATGCTGGTGGGAACAGTGGTAACCATTGCCTGGAAATTGTACCTTAAAGAACCCACCGGCATTTATGAGCTTATTCCTGCGTTTTTTGGTTCTGCCCTGGCCATTTTTATCGTTAGTTTACTTACCCGACCCAGTCATAACCATTAACTGTTCTTGCTCTGCTATGAAAACCCCTCGGCGAGGGGAGCCTATATGCTGCGCAAATCGTTTGTGTTGGTTTTCATTCGTTTCCGGGTGAGGGCGCGGCATCATGAGAAGCTACCATGAAAATAATTTAGCCACAGAGGACACAGAGGACACAGAGAAAAAAGAAAAAAATCTGTGTAATCTGAGTAATCTGTGGTTTCTTTTTTTTAATTGTCTTTGGATTAGGCTCAAACTCAACCTATTTTTCTCCTCACCTTCGTTAAAATTAGAATTGCTGTAAGTTCAATGTGTTCCTTGACTTTTTAATCATTTTGGATTAAACTGTTTCCTGGCTGATCAAAAAGGAGATTACGATGTTGCAAGTCAACACGAAAGAAGCAAAGACCAGGTTGTCTTACCTATTATCAAAAGTGGAAAAAGAGCATAAAAAAATAAAAATCTGCCGAAACGGCAAACCAATCGCATTGTTAGTACCATTGGAGCCACCTCCTAACCCACTCAAACAACATGCTAAATTAATGGGAGTAAAAATTCACGAAGACCCCACAGCTCCCCTGGATGATGAAGACTGGCCCTGTGATTTAAAATAGAAGAGATGTATTTATTGGATACCTGTACATTAATCTGGCTTGTTTCCCAACAGACTTCACTAACTGAAAAGGTAAAAGCGGTTTTGCAAAATAACGCTGGGAATTTATATATTTCTTCTATATCAGCCTTTGAAATATCCATAAAACACGTTAAAGGCAAACTTGAGCTGCCCTTGCCCCCGGAGGAATGGTTTAAAGAGGCAATAAGGCTCCATGGCATCGAAGAAATACCTATTACTTCAGACATTGCTTGCAAATCTGCCTTGTTGATCAGATATCATAATGACCCATGCGATAGAATGATTATTGCCACTGCAATTCTCAATAATATGATTATTATTACTAAAGACGAAATTTTTTCAAAATATCCTGATATAGAGATCGTATGGGAATAAAAGGCTTCTTTAAATGAACCGAACCGGCAAAAAATGCAGCAATATGTCGATAGCCATATAATACATTAGAATTAGCATGCAAAAAGGGTATCGAAGCCTTCAATCCTCTTAACCCGCATTTCTTACTGACAGGGCGAAAATAATTACTGTTATAAATAAAAAAAGTGCCAGGCAAAAAAACCACATTATGCTGCTATTGCAAAGACCAAAATGGAAATGAATTCGCACAGACTATCAGGTTTTTTGCCAGTGGAAAATAAAATGATAAAATGTTAAAATATTTAAGGAGTTATAGTTATGATGAAACCATTCATTTTATTCTTGAACTTAATGATAATGGTTCAACTATTGATGTCGGGGAATAATGTACAGCCGCAGGACCAGGAACATAAAAGGATACGGGAAGTGGTCCAGGTGGTGAATGTGCAAGTCCCGGTCCGGGTGTTTTATAAAAAGAAACCGGTTAAAGGATTGAAGAAAAACGATTTTAAACTTTTTTTGGACGGAGAGGAATGGGAGATCAACGGGTGTTACGAAGTGAGAAAAAAATTGAAACAACAACCTGCCCGGCAGACTCCCCGCCTGTTTGTCCTGGTATTTAATATCAGTTCACCTGTGGGCAAGGATTTAGAGAGGGCGATGCAGACATTTTTTAAGCAGGTACTGCAGCCCAACGACCGGCTCATGGTATTGACCAATAACGTGTTTTTAAAAGATCACCCGGTTGAAGACCCCGGGAGAGAAATAGGAAAACTGGCAAAAATATTGAATGTCGAATCAAGAAGGGTCCAATTCAAGTTGTTATCCCTGGAATCCAGCCTGAGATACCTTGCCTCCAATCTCAAGTTTGAGATACAAAACGCGGGGCGCCGCGGCCCGGATAGCGCCATCAGACGGTTCATTAGAGACTACAAAATTTGTTTTAACGAATTCAGGGATATGTTCTTCAATCCCCCTGAAGCCCAGTACCTGAAAGTGGCTGATTATTTGCAAGGTCAGCAGGTAGAAAAATGGATTCTGCATTTTTATGAAATCCCCTTGTTTCCACAGTTGAAGATCAGCGGGGGCACACTTTACCAGGTAATCGATAATTATTTTAAGGGTAGAAGGCTTCCCAATCCTATTTTTTACGATATCACACCGAAATTAACCATGCCCGGGGATATGGATTATATCCGGCACATCGGCAAAATTTTTTTAAATACCAGTGCTGCGTTTCATACCCTGCTGCTGAAAAATACCCCGATAAAATTTTTCGAGGAGTATGATTACAAACCCGTCACTACTGACTCGGAGCATATTTTTCGAGAGGTCACCCGAATGACCAATGGAAAAGTGATGTATACCAATAACATGGAAAAATTCGTAAAAAGTATATCCCAAAGAGAGGATGTCTATTATATGCTGACCTATGTACCCAAAAAAAATAAAAAGAAATCAAGAATTAAAGTCACGGTGACCGGGAAAAAGAAATATCGCACGGTTTATGATGATCAACAGAGGGCTCGGTACTTCAGGATGATTGCTCAAAAAATCAAAGAGGAGATACCCCAAATTGGGATAAAGGACGTAAAGATAAAGGATGGGATTTTATCCGTTGGCATTTCCGGTATCCTGGTGGCGTCAGGCGAGGATGGCTATAGGGGAAAAATCCTCTTAAATATTAAATTATTAGACGACAAAGCCGTATTGATCACATCCACCCAAAAAGCCTTTAAAACCAAAACTGGCAGCGTGCCGATAAAATTAAGGCTTCCCGGTTTGAAAGCGGGAAATTACCAGGTCATTGTTGAGGCCAATGATATGAACAGCGGCCGAAATGACCTGGTAGTAGAGGATTTAAACAATCCCCGGGACTATGTACTGGCAGCCGGACAGGAAGCGTTCCGGTTTATCAAAACCCCGGTTTTAAGAGTACCGGATGCAAGCATATCCGACCTTAACGCCGATATTGAACGGCCGGCTGCCTTTGAAGAGATCGAACCTGCGTCCCCCCCGGAGCAAAAATTGCAGGAAGAGCCCATCGATCAAAACTTGCTCCCCGGGATTCTTAAAAAAGTAGCCTCCTACTGCAAACGGTTGGAAGCCATCTCCTTGAATTTCTTCTGCATCGAAGAAATCCATGAAAAGATCGCAAATGCGGTGCAGCGACAGGGCAATATTTTCAAGGGAAAATCCGTCACCGAGAATAAATATACCTACGGCTACCAGTTGATCCGGGACGAAAAAAAGGTCCGGGAAAAACGAATTCTACTCAAACAAAACGGGTGGAAACGAGAATTGGAAAATGCAGATTTAAAAACCCGTTTTAAATATAAAAATATCGTATACGGGCCCTCTATCTTTAATCAACGTTCACAGCCTTATTATCAATACCAGATCATTGGCAGGCGCACCTGGCATGACAGGAATGCATTGATCATCGAAGCGACACCCAACTATGAAGGAGACCACCGCTTTGCTTCCGGGAAATTCTGGGTGGATGAAAACGACTCCAGTATATTAAGAATCGAAATTTACCAGCAGTCCATCAAGAACATTGCTGAGATCGAAAAAATGGCGGAAAAATATGATGTGGAACCCAGGATTACCATCATCAACGAATATGATATACTCAAAAACGGCATCCGTTTCCCCAGCAGGGTATATTATGAAGAAGCATACCAAAACAGCATCGGGAAGCCGATCATCCAATCACAAGCCTACATCACCTTTAAAGACTATCGGTTCTTTACGGTGGAAACCAAAGTAAGTTACTAGTGGCTCGTTCCAAAAATAACGTATCATTCTCGCTGGTTCTGAACGTGAATAGCTGCGTTGTTCTTCCTCGACATAGCCCCACTATGCCTCGTCAT
>CP070627.1:660877-674159 GCA_020355945.1 Candidatus Aminicenantota bacterium
TTATTTTCAAGTCAGGCGAAAGAGCCAGTAATTTTGCTGCCAGGTTAGCCACCTGGGGAGAGGACATGGATGTTCCTGAGCCTGGCATGGTTTGACCTCCGGGAAGAAAGCTTTCAACATTGTAACCGTTGGCATAGACATCCACTACCTGGCCAAAACTGGTAAAGGTGGTCTCGTCACCGGCCCGGTCCACAGCTCCCACCACCATAACATTGGTTAGATCAAATGATGTTGGTATGTACTCTTGAAACAAGGGGTCATTGTCTTCATTTCCAGCGGAATTGACAAAGAGGATTTCCGGTGCGTTTTTTATTGCTTCATAAAAGCCTTTTTTTAGAACCGCGAACATCTGGCCTGCCAATTTTCCTCGTTCTTCTGCATCTTTACCGATTCCATTGGCTTCCAGGCTGCGTTCGATCTCTTTCAGTGAATTGGACCAGCTCATGTTCACCACCCGAACGCCGTTGGCTTTAAGATAATCCACAACTCCTTTATACATTTTTGCGGTTTTGTGTGCGATTTCCATGGTCATGGGTTTAGGAATCATACGATAATCGAAAGTTGAACGCACCGTCAGGATATGGACATAGGGATTACCGTCGATGGCGATTCCTGCCACATGGGTGCCGTGCATGTAGAAGAGCATCTGCATCAAGTTTTCTACAAATGTTTTTACTTGCCCTGGCTGCATGGCTGCCAGCTTCTTTTTCAATGCCGCGGATTCAGGACTGTCCACAGCGTTTTGCAGGTCAATAAAGCCTCTCAGCAGGTTAATTTTTTTGGCCAATGGTTGGGGTTCTCCTTCGATGCGGTAAAGCAATCCCGTGGTTTTATCGGCTTCCAGTGTATAAGCGATGCCGTGGACATCATCTACAAATCCGTTGGCATCATTATCTTTTCCATCTAATTTTTCCTTTGGGTTGGTGAAAAGCTGGTGGGGAAACACGGTGGTATCCACACCTGTATCCCAAATTGCCACCAGGACCGGGGAAAGACCTTTTTTCCCGGTCAGGTCTACATTGCGCTCTTTCCAGATATCGACCTTTTCAATGCGGTTGGCTTTAATCAGGTTACCGTAAACCTCTATTATTTGTTCTTTTAAAGGCATCACTTCTTGAATAACATAGTAAATGACAATCACCTGGCGGGCCATGTCACCACTGATGTATCCACTCCTTTTCAAGGCCGGTTCAATGGAACTCCGGATCAGGCCAAGCAGTAGGTTCTTACTATACATGTCCATTGCGCCTTTTGTACTAACAATACGTTCCTGGACGGTCTCCCAGGGAAATTCCTTGACTTTTTCTGCCAGGATTCGGGCAAAAGTTTCTTTAAACTGGCTTCCACCGGTTGTTTTTGTTTTCTGTCGAGCAAGTGCAATTACCTCTTCGGTCAGCGCTGTCATCAGTTTAGCCGCGGGTTTGTCTTCTAACTCTCGCATTCGCTGAATCCCTTTAAACACAACATCATAGTTCTCCTGGAGTAAATCGAGTATAAGGAGGATTCCATAATACTCACTCAATGTGGCGTTATCTTGAATGTCATAATTGGCAAAATCATTTTCAATATCCTGGCGAACCTGTTGGGCAAAGGCTGCAAAGGCCTTGTCATCACTTATCATTTCAGTAATAGTGCCGGATATCCTATAGGTATGGCGGGGCAATTGATCGATAGAAGTAATTTTTTTCTTTTGAGTTTTAATTCCCCCGGACTGCCCCTCAACTGTCAATGGCATCATCAGCAATGCCAAAATCAAACCAGTAAAAAATGTCTTTTTCATTATCTGCAAATTTCTCATTTTTTGCCTCCTTCTTTCATAACAAATATTTAACGTAAAAATTTTAAAAAAGTTTATTTTTAGCCGCAGCCGTCATACAAACGCGGACGAACGCGCATTAATGTTTTTTTAGGATACTGATGACACCATAAACAATTAGTGCAATGGCAAGAACCTGGACCGGGTGAAGGGACTGTTGAAATACCGGCAAGGCTGCCAAAACCGGGTAAATAATCGTTGTTGAATATTGTACCGGGCCCACGACAATCATGGGACCGTTTTTTAACGCCAATTGTAACCCGATAAAAGAAAGCAGGGCAAATCCCAGGTAAAGATATAAATAAAGAGAACCAAAATATAAAGGAACCTGATAACCAAAATTGACCACCAACAGCCGCAGCGTAATCACCATCAGACCGGCGGACATCCCGGATACAGAAGCAAATACCCATGTTTTGACTTTTTTGGCTGGAAATTTTAGCAGCCCGGTAAAAATGAGAATTACCGGGACAATGCAAAGTATGGTCAATCCCCAAACCCGGGGAGTGGCAGTTGATGGGGCTGAACCAATGGATTTTTCAAAATAATTAAGAAGAACAATACCCATCACAACCAGGAGAGAGAAAATATAATCTGTTTTGTATAATTTTTCTTTTAATAATAAGAACGAGAAGAAGACCAGTATGATGATTCCCCAGCCGGCAAAAGCTGAGACAATGTGCGGTGGTAGGTTTTTGAGTGCAATGGCGCTGGGTATAGGGAAGGCATTCATAACAATGAAACCCATGATCCAGGTTACTAAATTTGAATAAAATATTTTGTCTTTGGGACCTTTCCAGCCCATCCATTGGATGCCTTTTTTTTGCATAACAAATCCCAGTGACAGCAGTGAGTATGCGGTGATAGCCATCAAGATTGACAGTATCATAATCATTGGTCTCCTTGTTTCATAATAAATCTGTAACGTAAAAAATCTGAAAAAGTTTAGCGGTTGGCAACCGCAACCTATAAAAAAGCCGTGCCTATTCCTCTTTGCACCTGTCACCTGTATTCTTTTATATGCTACGGGCACAGCCACAGGATATGGCCCCCTGGGGAAAATTTCTGCCTGGAAAATTTCTGCCTGGCATTTTTTTCTTTTGGGATTCTTGTGGGTACTTATTCGTCTATTTTTCAATCTTGTGCCTGGTTAACCATTATAAGAGCTTAATTTCAGCCACAGAGGACACAGAGGGCACAGAGGTTAAAAAAAATTCCTCTACGTGCTCTCTGTGCTCTATGTGATTATCATCTTTTTCATTGTTAAAACAGTGGCCCAATTCCACCGCTTATTTTGGCGATGAATTTAGGGTGTCTATTGACATTTTCAATAATAAGGATTATATTTATGCCGGAGGAATAAATGGACAAAATAATGAAATTGCCTCTATTATTAGAGCCTGCGGAAGAAGGTGGTTGGGTGGTGAGATCGCCCGTTATACCGGAACTGATAACTGAAATCGACCACCTGGATGAAATCGATGAAAAAATAAAAGATGCCGTGGCTGCTGCCAAAGAGTTATATGAAGATATGGGAAAAGAATTTCCCATAATGGAAATTGAAAAACCAATTAAGCCGCTTTGGTTTGAGGCTGTTGTTAACCTTTAGATTTGCGATTAAATGAAATATAGTGAAATTACCCGAAAATTGAGAAAACTTGGGTGTGAAGAAATTCCACGAAGGGGAAAAGGCTCTCACCGTAAATGGGTGAATAATGAGGCAGGAAGAGGAACGATTATTCCATATCATGCTTCTAAGGACTTAAAGACAAAAACTGTAAAAGCCATAGTTAGCCAATTGGGTTTAGACTGGCAAGAGTTTAGAAATATTTAGTTCATAGAACGGGATATCCATGTGTCTTTGTGCCTTTGTGGCTATTTTCAAATTAGAAGGGGTTGAATGAGAAATGAGCGAATTTAAATATGATGTATTCATCAGCCACAGTAAGAAAGACAAAGAAGTGGTCCGTAATTTGGCCAATCGGCTGAAGAAAGATGGGCGAAAAGTAACATGGGAAGAAGAGAATTTGCAAAGTTCAAGGGCGTTGATTTTTGTGATGTCGTGGGCTGCATTTGCATCGGATTGGTTAAAATTAGAGCGGCAAACGCTGCTGTTCCGCGATCCCACCCATCCACGGCGCCGGTTCATCCCACTCCTCATCGACGATTTAAAAATTCCAGATATCATTGAACTGTTCGCCCCCATAGACTGGCGGAAACCCTCTGATGAAAATTACGAAAAGCTATTGGCCGCCTGCCGCCCGAAGGAAAAGAAAGTTGCTGGAATCACTACTAATAAAGAGTTTGTGATTAAAGCAGAAATGATACTGAAAGGCCACATTGATGTGGTTTACGCTCTCGCTGTAACTTCCGACGGGAAACAATTGGTGTCGGGATCCTGGGATAAGACCTTGAAAGTGTGGAATCTGGAATCGGGGCAGTGTATCGCCACATTTAAAGGACATAAAGGTCATGTTACCGGCGTTTCTGTAACTCCAGACGGGAAACGTCTGGTGTCAGGCTCCTATGATAAAACACTGAAACTGTGGGACCTTGAATCGGGGCGGTGTCTGGCAACTTTCAACGGCCATACCAATACTGTATATCAGGTGGTACCAACGCCAGACGGAAGACGAATTGTCTCAGGTTCTGATGACAGCACAGTTAAAGTATGGAATATAGAGTTAGGTAAGTGCCTTACCACTTTGAGAGGTCATAGGGCATTTATAGGAGGCAGTGGTATTGCGATAACGCCGGATGGGAAACGAGTGGTGTCGGGTTCGGGCGACACAACGTTGAAGTTATGGGACCTTGAAACGGGTCACTGCCTGACCACATTTGAAGGGCATACGGATGTTGTTAGAGCAGTAGTAATAACTCCAGATGGGAAACATGTGGTGTCGGGTTCGGGTGACGATACTTTGAAGTTATGGGACCTTGAATCGGGTTATTGTCTTGCCACATTAGAAGGACATACATCGTCGGTGGTGGGAATTGCCGTAACACCGGATGGGAAACGAGTGGTATCGGGATCGAGTGACGAAACATTAAGGTTATGGGACCTTGAATCAGGTTATTGTCTTGCCACATTAGAAGGACATACAAATGCAGTTTGGGGGGTAGCAATTACGCCGGATGGAAAGCAAGTTATGTCTTGTTCTGCCGACGGTACAATAAGGGTGTGGGAGTTGCCGGAGCTCGATGTAACCGTTGAATCTTCTCCCTCCACTCGCTATTCCAATGCAAAAGTTGTCCTGGTGGGGGAATCAGGTGTGGGCAAAACCGGCCTGGCAATCCGCCTGGTGGAAGGCCAATGGGAAAAGACCGATTCTACTCATGGCATGAATGTCTGGCAACTGGAACTGCCGGGTGTAGAAGCTTCCGGCACCGGAATAGACCGGGAAGTGTGGCTGTGGGACTTTGCCGGGCAGCCGGATTACCGGCTGATTCATCAGCTCTTTATGGACGAGACTGCGCTGGCACTGATAATGATTGATCCCCAACGGGATAACCCGTTTGAGAGCCTGGGGCACTGGGAAAAGGCACTGGAAGCTGCTGTCAAGCATGATCCCTCCAGGTTGTTGGTGGCAGGCCGGTGCGACCGGGGTGGTATTACTGTCAGCCAAAGCAAATTGGAGCAGTATTGCCGGGAACGCGGTTACAGCACATTCCTGGACACCTCAGCCAAAAGTGGTGAAGGCTGCGAGAAATTGAAACAAGCAATTTCCAATTATATTCCCTGGGAGCGCCTGCCCTGGACTGCTTCCTCAAAATTGTTCAAATGGCTTAAAGATGCCATCATTGGAATCAAAGAAGAGGGAATCGTCCTGGTGAGGATTTCCGAACTGCGCCAGCGCCTGCAAATGGAATCAAAAGATCAACGCATCGATGAAAAAGATTTGCGGGCAGTGGTGGGCTTGCTGGCCGGACAGGGTATCGTGCAAAAAATGGATTTTGGTGATTTTGTGCTTTTGCAGCCGGAACAAATCAATAACTATGCTTCCGCAGTGATACGGTGCGTGCGGGAAAATATAGATGAGATCGGGTGTATCTCCGAACGGGAAGTACTGGATGCCGGATTTGATTTCAAAGATATGAAACGCCTGGATGAAGCAGATGAAAAAACCCTGCTGCGGGCCATGCTGCAAACTTTTCTTGACCGTTCGCTATGTCTAAGAGAAGAAACATCAAAAGGCACCCAACTGGTTTTTCCATCCTATTTTAGGAAGGACAGACCGGATATCCCGGAACATCCCAATGTCCTGGTGACTTATGGTTTCACCGGCATGCCCGAAGAAGTCTATACCACCCTGGTGGTGCGGCTTTATTATACCCATGAGTTCGATAAAGAGCAGCTCTGGAAAGATGCGGCGGATTTTAAATCAGCGGCTGAAAAGCGCGTTGGACTGCAAATGACCAAAAAAAAGGACGATACAGCAGAGATTAAAGTTTACTTTGAAGCAGGTATACCGGTGGATACAAGAGTATCCTTCATCAAATATATCCATGAACACCTGCAAAAACGGGCAAAAGAGGTCACCCGGGTGCGTTCCTATGTTTGCCCGTACTGCGATACACCTTTGGAAAACCGAAAGGCTATTAAAATCCGGCTGGAAAAGGGTTTTAAAGATATCATTTGCGGAGCGTGCGAGGAGCGGGTAACGTTGATCGATTTAATCGAAGAAAAATTCGCTTCGGATGAGTTCTTGCGGGCGGTCCAGGAAATGGATGCGCGTGCGCAATTCAATATCGACAATGAAAGCCGGGAATTGATTCTTGTGGGACACGCATTCACAATTGCCGGCGAAGCCGGACAAATCTTTCGACCGATACCAAATTCAGACTGGGGCATCGATGGTGAGATCGAATTCAAAAATGACAAAGGCGAAGCCAGCGGAAAACGAGTGTATCTTCAACTGAAATCCGGGGACTCTTACCTTTACAAACGACAGAGAGATGAAACAGAAATTTTTACTATTAAAAATCCACGACATGCTGAATACTGGCAGGCACATAAGTACCCGGTAATGTTGGTTATTCGGACATCAGACGGTGAAATCCGCTGGATGAATGTAACGGATTATCTCAAAAAGCATGGAACACAAACAAAGCAAATCGTCTTCGAGGGTGAACCTTTCACAGCGTTAAATGTCTCGCGGTTAAGAGACAGGTTGTTTGGTTTGGATAAAGTTAGAAAAGTTTAATTAGCCACAGAGGACACAGAGGGCACAGAGAAAAATAGCCACAAAACCCCGTCGCTGTACGATGGCGTACACATACTGTTTTATCAGCGGACACCTAAAAAAGAGATTTAGAGTGCTCAGGTTGAGGTTGAGGAGGAAGAACTTAAGAAATTTAAAGTTTCTCACCTAAGATATATTCACTCTAAAGGAGGTTCTAATCCTACTTAACCTTAGCCTTAATCTCAACCCGGGTCTGAGTTCTTCATAGAAAAATTCTCTTTGGCATGATTTTTGCATTATAGTATACAGGAGTCACTGCATATGGGTATAGAAGATTTGTTCAAAAGAAAACTATGGGCACCAATGCGGATAACTAATAAGAAATGCCTCCCGGGAGATTGCCATGTTTAAAAATTATTTAAAGATCGCACTTAGAAATATTAAACGGTACAAAGGGTATTCCTTTATCAATATCGCCGGTCTTGCAGTAGGAATGGCTTGCTGCATATTGATTCTTTTGTGGGTCCGGGATGAATTGAGTTTTGATCGGTTTCACCATAATCTTGATGATATTTACCGGGTGGTGCGCGTGGAACAGGACACAGCAGACACTGGCAAAGATGCCCTGACCCCACCTCCTTTGGCCGCAGCATTAAAAGAAAAATTCCCGGAAATCACCCACAGCACACGTTTTGGTACCTGGGGCCGGTGGGTGTTTGCTTACGGTGAAAAAAGCTTTTATGAGTCAAGATATAAATGCGTCGACCCTGATTTTTTCCGGATGTTTACTTTTCCTTTTGTCAAAGGCAGCCCGAAACAAGCCCTGGTCAATACTTATTCAGTGGTGATTAGCGAAGAAATGGCTGAGAAATACTTCGGAAATGAAGAACCCCTGGGTAAAACCCTGAATATCAACCAACAATTCGACGTTATTGTCACTGGCGTAATAAAAAATATCCCGGAGAATTCAACGTTAAAATTTGATTTTATTTTGCCCTTTAAGTTATTATTTCTAGAAGAGCTCCTGGGAGAAGAAACCGCTAAAAACTGGGGATTTAACTCCTTTAATACATTTGTTATGCTTAACAAACAGAGTTCTGTCAAAGAACTGACAGCGAAAATAGCTGGAATTTTTAAAGAAGGGAGAAAAGAAGAAAAAGACCTGGCTGCACTTCAACCCTTTAAAGATATCCACCTCTATTCCAATATAAAATACGACTTACCAGGCATCGGTGATATCAAATATGTCACCATATTTTCAATGTTGGCATTGTTTGTTTTAATTATTGCCTGTATTAATTTTATGAACCTTACCACGGCCAAGTCTGCGAAGCGGGCAAAAGAAGTAGGATTACGGAAAGTAATTGGTGCCAGGCGTTCGCAGCTTATCAAGCAGTTTTTTGGCGAATCCGTGCTTTTAAGCTTTTTTGCTTTTTTGTTTGCGCTTATCCTGGTGGAGTTGATGTTACCGGCCTTTAACCAGCTAGCCGCTAAAAATTTGTCCCTAAATCCATCCAATAATATATTTATTTACCTGGGCTTTGTGGGTATTACGCTGCTGACCGGGATACTGGCCGGCAGCTACCCAGCCCTGCTGCTGTCTTCCTTTCAACCGGTAAAAGTGTTAAAAGGATCAGCTAATCTGAACGTAAAGGATAAAAACCGTTCCCCTTTATTTAGAAGAATATTGGTGGTAACACAATTTAGTCTTTCCATTGCATTGGTGATTGGCACCATTGTCATTTACACACAACTGCGTTTCATGAGGAGTAAAGATTTAGGCTTCAATAAAGAGCATGTTATTTATATTGCTATGGCTGAAAGCATAATACCAAAATACGACTCCATAAAGAAAGAATTTCGCCGCGATGCCAATGTGTTGACAGTGACTGCATCCCTGTCACTGCCTATAAATATCAGGAATTCCCCGGGCAGCCCGGAGTGGGAAGGAAAAGACCCTGACAATAATATGCAGATAAAAGCTGATTTTGTTGATTACGATTATCTTGAGACCTTTCATATCAAAATGGTGCAAGGTAGGACTTTTTCTAAAAAATTTCCCACGGATACGGAAACAGCTTATATCGTAAATGAAGAGGCTGTGCGCCGGATGGGACTGGAATCACCCGTGGGAAAACAGTTCTCCTTTTGGGATAGAAAAGGGAAAATTATCGGCGTGATGAAAGATTTTCATTTCCGCCCCATGCATCATCAAATCCAACCTATTGTTTTTAAGATTTTCCCCCCCTGGTTCAAGTATATTTATACCAGGCTCAAACCCGGGAACATACCTGCGGCCCTGGACTCTTTAAAAAAAACCTGGATTCGACTCAATCCCGGTTATCCTTTTGAATATCATTTTCTGGATGACCGGTTTGATGGACTATACAGGGCAGAGCAGCGCATGGGGACACTGACAAAGTATTTTACTGTTTTGGGTATATTGATTGCCTGTTTGGGATTGTTTGGTTTGGCATCTTTTACGGCTGAACAGAGGACTAAAGAGATTGGTGTCCGCAAGGTACTGGGGGCTTCGGTGGGGAGTATCATTGCCCTGCTCTCCAGGGAATTCACCCGGCTGGTATTAGTGGCCACAATTATTGCCTGGCCTGTTGCTTATTTTACTATGAATCAATGGCTGCAAAATTTTGCTTACCAGGTTGGTATTGCCTGGTGGATATTTATTTTTTCTGCCGGTTTGACCGTGATTATTGCACTTTTAACAGTGAGTTACCAATCCATCAAGGCAGCGGTGACCAACCCGGTTGAGGCGCTGAGATATGAGTGAGCACAGCGCAAAGCGCAGAGCGCATGGCGCACAGCGGCGATCAAACCCCGTAGAGGCGTGTGTAAATCGTCCGGCCTGGGCTTGATAAATCAAGCCGTGAAGCATCTACAATAGAATTGATAAATTGAGAGCATAATTTTCATACGTCTCCGGGTGAGGCCGGGGCATCACGAGTGACTGTCCCCGTATTTCTTTTTCAAATTATTATACGTGGCTGAATGGTGAATGTTTTCTTTTAAAAGGCAAATTCACCTTGTTATTGTTTGCCGGGTGTCCAGGCCGGTTTACTCGTAGCGCAGTGTCTCGCTGGGATTGGACCGCGCCGTTTTCAGGGTCTGGTAGCTTACCGTCAGAAAGGCGACAGCCAGGGAAAACAGGGAACTCATGATGATGACACCCGGGTTCAGGCTAACGCGGCAGGCAAATTCGGCCAGCCAGCGATGAATCAGGTAGGCGGCAACGGGGGTGGCCAGTACACAGGCGAACAGGACCAGTTTTAGAAAATCCTTTGAAAGAAGAAAGACCAGACCGGTAACCGATGCGCCACAGGTTTTTCGGATGCCGATCTCCTTGGTTCGCTGCTCAGCCATGAAGGCGGACAGTCCAAAGAGGCCGAGACAGGAGATGAAAATTCCCAGCAGCGTGAAGGTCCTCACGATTCTGCCAATGGCCGTTTCCGACCGGTACAGATCCCTGAGACGGTCATCCAGGAAGTGATATTCGAAGGGATATTCCGGATAAACCTTCTTCCATTTATCTTCAAGAAATCGAAGGGTGGCGGGGATATTCCGCGGCTGGAAACGAACGCAGGCCTGGCTGTAAAAATCCGGACGGATACGCATGGCCATAGGAATGATATCCCGGTGAAGGGATTGAAAATGATAATCCTGGACCACTCCAATGATACGCCCCTTTAAGTCCCACACCTTCAACGTTTTACCGATGGGATCCGTCATCTCCATTGCTTTTACCGCCGTTTCGTTGACTACAAAGGCCTCCGAAACATCAGAGGCGAATCGTTTTGAAAAAAAGCGCCCCCTGGCCATCTTCATACCAAAGGTCTCCAGGTAGTCGGTGTCCACGGCAACCATTACCATCTTTACCTGTTGATTCTCTTTTCCTTCCCAATGTACGTCTCCCACTCCGGCATTGGACATCCAGCGGTAGGGAGCAACATCGGTGAGGGTGATTCGTTCTATGTCCGGATTGGACAGCCATTCAGCCTTGATGGTATCCACATTTTTCCGGAACCGCTCACCGATACCGAAGTAGACAATGTTTTCCCTGTCAAAACCCACATCCCGTTCCCTTAAATAATGGACCTGCCGGTGGATCATCACTGTGGCCAGAATCAGAAGCATGGAAAGGGAAAATTGGGTAACTACCAGAATTTTACGAAAGGTCCCCCCCTTCAGCCCAGCGGTAACGGTCCCTTTGAGAACCCTCACCGGCTGAAAGTGGGATAGAAACAGGGCCGGATAACTTCCCGCCAGAAGCCCCGTCAACAATAGAAGACCGAAAATTCCGGTAATCATGTGACCCTGAAAGAAATTTTTCCAGGTAAAGGCCTGGGCTGTTAGGGAATTGAACAATGGCAAAAAGAGAAAGGCGAGACCGAGACCAACACCCAGAGAAATCACGGTCAACAGAAGGGATTCACCGAGAAACTGGCGGATCAATTGACTGCGGCGGGCACCCATGGTCTTGCGGATACCCACCTCCCGGGCCATGGTGGTGGAGCGGGCAGTAGTGAGATTCATGAAATTGATGCAGGCGATCAGCAGGATAAAAAAGGCCATTGCGGAAAACACGTAGACATAGGTAAGGGTGCCGCTTCTGCTGTTAAAGGGATTGAGGTGCAACCGGGTGACCGGCTGAAGGAAAAGGGGGCGCTGGTCCTGGGGTCGGTGTCTCTCCACCAGGTTGGAAATTTTACGGTTAATTCCTTCCACGGGTACGCCTTTTCCCAATTGGACATAGGTACGGATATCGTTCCAGTCCCAGGTACGGGGATTTCTCACCCAGCCCTGTTTAATTGCCAGGGACAGGGGCAGGATGTAACGGCACTGGAAATGGGAATTGGCCGGGTAGTTTTCGAACACGCCGGTGACCTTTAAATCCAGGTTGGCACTGAAGGTCACTATTTTATCGATGGGATCTCTATCGCCGAAGAACAACCGCGCCACGTCGCGGGAAATGACAATCGAGTGGGGCTCGTTCAGTGCCCGGTTGGCATCCCCCCGGAGAAAGTGGAAGGTAAACATCTTCAGAAAATCCGGCTCCACAATGATACCGTCTTCTACTTTTAATTCTACTTTCCCATATTTTAACAGGTGATCACCGATATTTCCAAACCGGGACGCTGAAACCACTTCCGGGTATTCGGTTTTCATAAATTCTGCCAGGGCAGTAGGCGTGACCGTGCTGCCATTGCTGAAAGTGGCCACATATAATCTATCGGTATGTTCGTGAAAACGGTCATAACTCAGTTGGTGCTGTACCCACTGGAGTATAAGAATGGTGGCTGCCAGGCCGATGGCCAGCCCCAGGATGTTGATCAAGGAATAGCCCTTATGCCTTTTAATCCGTCTCAGGGACACGGTGAAATAGTGGCTCATCAGTGCCAGAAAATTCCCCTTTTCTCCCCCCGGAGGGGTAAATATCAGTCGCCTGCTGTTGGTTTTTAAATACTCGGTACCGATTTCATCGATTGGCCCCAGGCGGGCCACTGCGGTTTCAAAGGCCTCCTGTTCACTTCTTCCCGCTGCTATCAGGGATTCGATCTCATCCAGTAGATGGGAGTGTAATTCCGCAATATAGCCATCTTCCAGCCCCTGGTTTTGCCGTAAAGACTTCCTCCATTTGTTGAGTGCTTCATTCATATTAAACATCTTTATCCTCCGCTGGGCTGGAACCGCCCCATTAACGAGGGATCCCACAGGCTGGTCAGGACCCGGTGGACATTCAGCCACTCCTGCATGTCTTTGACCAGCGATTCTTTGCCCTGCACAGTCAGGGTATAGTACTTTCGATGTCTGCCGCCCTGAGACATCTTCCAGCAGGATAGGATCAAATTCTCTTTTTCCAGCCGGTGCAATACCGGGTAGAGCATGCCATCGGACCATTCTATGGTCCCCCCGGAAAGGTCTTTTACCCGCTGAATGATCTGATACCCATAATTTTCACCATCCTGGAGAATGGCCAAAATCATCGGCCTTGTCGAAGCCGCCGCCAATGCCCTTGAAATCATTTTAACCTCACGTTCTTATATACATAATAAGTCAATGTATCTAATAATATTATACATAGAAATACCAGGTATGTCAACAAAAAAAATTCCCCATTTGCTGTGAAAAGAAGGGAAAGGAGGCTTAATTGGAGAAAAAGGGAAAAAGACCGCATATTGTTCTCATCATACAAGTGGTGTGACTTCACCGAAAAAGTAATATTGTAAGGCACCGGTCCCTTTTTACTTTTTAAAAAGGGGACATTCAG
>CP070627.1:674259-687513 GCA_020355945.1 Candidatus Aminicenantota bacterium
CGAACGGTGTCATCGAGTTCCCCGAATTCTCTTCGGTCCGGGAAACCCAATTGCAGCAAGATTCTTCCTCTTTGTGTATCCCAGCCTCTATCTTTGGAGTGTTCTTTAAACCATTTATTGGCGTAAGTGATTCTCTCTTCAAATTCCTCTCTACTCTCATTTTCTTCGGTTTCAGGGTTGGGGTCTCTTTTTTTCCAGAATTCTTCGATAAATTGTTCCTTTCCGGCTTTGTCCGGGAGGTGCTTGTAAATTTCGATCTCTTGTTTGGTCATGATAAACCGGGCTTTTTCAAAAAACGAATCCTTGTAAAGTTCTTTTGGGATTTGGGATACGGACGTGGAGTCAGGGGGTTCCGTTTCTATTGATTCCCGGGTCCCGGGACCACACGCCATTGTTAACAACATGATTGCTGTCGATACGATTATTACAAATATAAGCGTTTTTTTCCTCTTTTTCATAATATTTGCCTCCTGTTTTTACCTAGGGTTTTAATTATATTTTTCTTACCTTAAACAGTCAACTCTAAAATTAAAAATAATTAATTTTTTTTCCATAAAAATGGCTGCTTTAGCTATTATTTTTACTGCCAGAGTTCAACGGCTTTTTGGGCAATTTGTATTTGTTTTTCACTTAATTCCGAAGAATATTTCTCCAGGGCAATTTTCATGTTAATTAGGGCTTGTTTTATTTTTTGATTCCTGGAGAGTATTAACGCATAATTGTAGTGGTATTTTCCATTGGGTTTTATCCTGACGGCTTGTTTTAATAATTGTTCTGATTTTTCCAGGGTCCCGAACCGGACATTGAGCAGGGCCACTTTAAACAAGAGTTCGGCATCTTGTGATACCTCTTTTCGTTCCAGCAATTCATCATAGATGGATAGGGCCTGCTTATAATCTTGTTTCTTCATCATTAATCCGGCATATTTAAGTTTTAGTGAAATGTTCCGGGGTTCGATGGTTACTGCTTTTTCATAATATTTAACGGCCTGGTTAATGTTTCCTTTTTTCTCCCGGATTTCTCCCAGCAATATGAGAGCCCTGGTGAATTGAGGGTTTAATTCCAGCAGTTTTTGACAATAGGTTTCTGCTTCCTGGATTTGTCCGAGGTGGTAGAGTTCGTGGGCATACAGAATATAGAATCGTTCGATTTTTGGAAATTTTTCCAGGGCTTCTTTCAGGGTATCCAGGACTTTTTCCGGTTCTTTTTTTTCGGAATAGAGTTGGTGTTTCAGATCGTACAATATGGGCAGGTTAATATCCGGATACTTTGAAGTTAAGAGGTTTATTTCTTGTTCGGTTCGTTGGTAATCTCCTGTGATCAGGGTTTTGAATATGTCTTTAATTTTATTGTGGAGGAGGACGCCTTTTTTCGGGTCCTGGTGCTTCAGGGTAGGGGATTGATTTGAAAAGGAGGAGATGTAGCCCAGGGTTTTTAGGTGTTTTTTATCTTCTTCTGTCAATTTCCTGCGGGCGTCATCATGTGTTGTTCCGGATAACCGCATCATCCATTTCATTAGTTTGTTATCCATTTCTTTTGCTGTGCGGTTGTTTTTTCGGAAGAGATTATTTTTTTCTTTGGGGTCGTTTTCCAGGTCATACAATTCGGGTTCGGGGAGTGATATGTATTTATATTTGCCGTGGATGATGCCCTGCAGGGGGGCCCAGTTCATTTCTTCTTTTCCATGGATACTTTCAAAGTAGAATGACCGCTGTTGGTTCTCATGTTCACCCTTTAACAGGTTGACAAAGCTTTTGCCTTCGATTGCCGGGGGGATATCCAGGTGGTAGAGGTCGAGGATGGTGGGCATGATGTCCACCAGGTTCACCCGGTGTTTTATTTTAAGGGGTTTGGGGAACAATTTCGGGTTATAAAATATCAATGGTATTTTGAGGGCTTCTTGGTAACAAAACACCCCGTGTCCGTGCTCCTGGTGTTCCCCGAATCCTTCGCCGTGGTCTCCTACGATGATTACCAGGGTATTTTCAAGGATTTTTTTGGTTTTTAATGTATCGATGATTTTGCCGACACCGGCATCTGTGTAGGCCACTTCTGCGTTGTAGCGGCCTTGCAGGTTTTTTTCGAATTTATCCGCGTATTCTTTTGGTGCTTTATAGGGGGAATGGGGGTCAAACAGGTGAATCCAGGCGAAAAAGCGTTTATGGTAGTTTTTTTCAAACCATTGATGGAATTTCCGGTAGACTTCGGCTGCGGGAATTTCCGAGTTGTAATTGGTATCGATTTGATGGGAGTCCAGGGAATCGTCATAGTAATCGAAGCCCTGGTCCAGTCCGAACTTTGCCAGTAGTACAAATGAAGCAATAACGGCAAAAGTGTGGTACCCCCTGGTTTTTAATTTTTCTGCCAGGGTTATATGGTTTTCTTTCAATAGGTATGTGCCGTTGTCCCTGGCGCCGTGGGCCAGGGTATATTTACCGGTAAAGATTGAACAGTGGGCGGGCAGGGTCAGGGGGACCGGGCTGTAGCAATTTTCAAACATGACTCCTTTGTGGGCCAGGAGATCGATATTCGGGGTTTGGGCGGTTTCATACCCATAGGCGCCCACGCGGTCTGCTCGCAGGGTATCCAGGGTAATGACCAGTAGATTGTAATTTTTAGCTTTTATTCCTGTTTTTCCGCATCCCGTTATGGTCACCAGCATTACGATCGAAAAAGCGACTGCTAGATAGGACAGTTGTTTAATAAAAAGTTTTTGCGGGGTCCAGGGGCGGTTTTTACAAAAAAAGCCCCTGGCCGCCGGAGGCAAAGGAGGCAAAGATAATTTCATCAATCATCCTCCTGATTCTGTGATTAAGCGGTTCAATCGCTGTTGTTCTTTTGGTGGAAGTTGGTGATAGAATTTTTCTTTAAGGATATTTAAGTATTTTAGGGCGTCTTGTTTTGATTTGAGCTGCAGGTAGGTGACCCCGATGTTAAAATAGGCATCGATGAAGTTAGGTTGAAGGGTAATGGCTTTTTTCCAATCCTCCAGTGCGTTTTGTACCTGGTTGGCGAATTTATAGGCAGAGGCGCGGCCATTCAGTGCCGATACCAGTTGGGGATCAAGTTCTAAGGATTTATTAAAGGCTTTCATTGCCAGGTTTAGCAGTTGTATATCTCGTTTGCCTACAAACAGGGTCAAATAGAGGGTTCCCAGGTTATTATAGGTTTTGGCGATGTCGGGGTCCAGTTTAATGGACTCCAGGTATGCTTCTTGTGACTGCTGGAATTGTTTTTTTCGATAGTAAAGGATGCCCAGGTAATTCCATGTTTCTGCATTGGCTTTACCTGCTTCTTTCACCTGGGTTAAGATTTTATAGGCCGGGTCATTTTGATGGATTTCCGTGAGGACGATCCCGATCCTGTTTTTGACATCGGGGTCTTTTAAGAGCGTTTCATTGGCTAAGATTTGGTTGCAGATTTCCCCGGCTTTTTTAAAGTTCTTGTTTCTTCCCAGGGTTTTGGCATAGCTGAGTTTTAGAGACACATTCCGGGATTCCAGTGTGGAGGCGTGTTCAAAGGCTGAAATGGCTTCGGGGAGGAGGTTTTTCTTTTCATAGATGCGGCCTTGTAAAATGTAGGCTTTGGTATATTTGGGATTGTTTTTAAGGATTTCATTGGCCAGGTTTTCGGATTCTTCCAATTGGTTGAGGTGAAAATATTCGAATGCCAGGTTGATTTTGAAATGATTATTTTGGGGGAATGCTTCAATGGCTTTTTGCCAGTTTTGGATGACTCCTGGGGTATCTTTCCTTTTTTTATAGATGGAATTCAGCATCCCGAAATATTGGGGTAACAAGGTTTTAGGGTCTTTTTTTACCATTTCTTGCAGTTGGGATTCTGCCTGGTCTAATTTTCCCTGTTCAATGGCTGCTTTTATTTGATTAAATTGGTTGTCTAGAGCAATTCCTTTTTTGGGATCGATATTTGTATTGGTTTTATCGGGATTTTCGAAAGCAGAAATATATCCGAGGGTTTGTAGGTGTTTCCTGTCGCTTTCGGTAAGCTGCCGTTTCGACCCCGAACCTCTCAGAGTCGTGGAATACTCCTTGACCATGCTCATCAATTGTTTGTCCAATTCCCTGGCTAATCGGTTCTTTTTCCAGAACAAGTTATCTTTTTCTTTACTGTCTGCTGTTAGATCGTACAATTCCGGTTCGGGTAATGAGATATATTTATATTGTTCATGGAGGATACCGGTGAGGGGTGCCCATCCCATTTCTTCTTTTCCGTGCATACTTTCAATGTAATAGGTGCGTTGTTTTTTTTCTTTACCCCTGGCGAGCAGGTTAACAAAACTTTTGCCCTGGATTTCGCCCGGGATTTCCTGGCCGTACATTTCCAGGAGCGTGGGCATAATATCAATGAGATTGACCCGTTGTTTGATTCGAAGGCCTTTGGAAAGTATTTTGGGATTGTAAAATACCAGGGGAACTTTGAGATTTTCTTCGTAGCAGAAGATGGAATGGCCGTATTCCTGGTGTTCGCCGAAAGCTTCACCGTGGTCACCAACCATAACAACCAGTGTTTGGTCCAGTAGATCGGCGTTTTTCAGATCATGGATGATTTTACCCAGGTAAACGTCTATAAATGCCACTTCCCCATTGTAAAGCCCTTCGGGGTGGCTGCCAAACTTTTCTTTGTATTCCGCGGGAGGTTCATAGGGGAGATGGGGGTCGTAAAAATGAATCCAGGCAAAGAATTTGAAGGGCTGGTTATTTCTACGTTCCTGTTCTTGTTGATATTTTTTAAACCAGTTATTAAATTTTTCATAGACCTGGTCTGCTTTTATTTCGGAATCAAAATCCGTAATCATTTCATTTATATTGAGGGAGTCGTCGTAAACATCGAATCCTTGGTTTGTTCCAAATTTTGAGAGTAATACATAGGAGGCGATGACGGCATAGGTCCGGTAGCCTTGTTTTCTCATTATCTCTGCCAGGGTGGTTTCTTTTTCTTCCATGAAATAGGCGGCGTTGTCCCTGACCTGGTGGCCCAGGGGGTATTTCCCGGTAAAAATGGAGCAGTGGGCGGGGAGTGTGAGGGGCACAGGTGCGTAACAGCTTTCAAACAAAATTCCATTGGCTGCCAGATGGTCCAGGTTTGGGGTATGGGCCGGTTTGTAACCATAAGCACCAATACGGTCTGCCCGCAGGGTATCCAGGGTAATGACCATAAGGTTTAACCCTTTACATTTACCGGTGATGACCTTTGCGGTGGTGCTGATGAGCAGGTAAAGGACAATGGTGGCGATGACCAGGGCCAGTGCTGCACCGATTCCCAGCCAACGAAGGGTAAATGGTTGTTTTTTGGCGTTCATTTCAATTCATTCCTTTGTTTTTTTTACATTTTGCTGCTGTATTATAAAGTTATAGCATATTTTTGATCAAAAAAAAAGCCCCTCCCCTTTCGGGGAGGGGCCAACTAGTTCAACTTCCGTGTGCGTATTGCGTATTGCGTATGTGCCTGGTTAGAAGTTAAGCCTGACACCGAACTGGAACAACCCGGCATTTGTCCACATGGTGGGTTGTACCTCACCTGGCGCGTCAGCGCCGATAGCGAGGTTGTGTTTCAGCTCGATCTGGTTATTGGTGGCATTGTACCAGTCAAGAACCAGGGTAGCTGTCACTGTGTCGGTGACTTTCAAGGTTTTTTCCAGACCCAGGTTTAGCATCCAGAAGGTAGGTAATCTTTCATCTCCAGCTTTATAACCGGTTCGATACAGGTATGTACCACCTTGACTCAAGGTGACCCTTCTTCGCAGCGGCTGTGGATTTCCTTCTTGGGCCTGTAAGAAAGCAGTCACGTTGATGCCGTAAGGCAGTTGATACAACCCGGTGAATTTTACCATCCACCTGGCGTTGACCCAGATGTCTCTCAGACCGGAACCTGTGGTAGCCGGAGCCACAACACCTTCGTTAAAGAAGTCGAAGTTGTTCAGATCCAGGTACTCATCCTCGAAGCGGAAGCGTTTCCAATCCTGTAAGGTGAAGGACAGGTTGGCCATCCACTTGTTGGAAAGTTTCTTGGTCAACAGTAACTGCAGGCCCAGGTACCTGTCATAGGCTTGTTCCAGGTTATAGTAGTAGTCTCCAATGGGGTCGACAATTCGTTCATAAGTGGGAACCTCAGTACCACCGACTGTGGTGGTGCCGGTATATTCCCAATTGCTTTTGTCTTCAATAGAGCCGCCCGGCAAAATGCCTTTGGTGACACTACTGATTTCACCCCTGGAATTTACATCGCTGGACAGGTTGTGTTTTTTCTTGTAAAAACCGGTAAGAGAAATGGCCATGTCATCAGTCAGGGCTTTTTCAAACATCAGGGTTAATTCATCCAGGTAGGGGGTATTGTAGTCGGGATCGAACTCTACATTGTTCAAGCCTGTAGCCAGGTTATACTGGTAAAGACCATAGTCAAGCCAGTAATCACCGACTTCCGAGTATTGAGGTGTTTCATCCATGTTGGCATCTGTCCAATAGACATAAGCCCATCGGTATGGAATGTAGGTTGACGCCATGAGATTTCCACTCTGGGACATGTATCGACCGGCAGAGACTTTCACCACATTTTTGCCGTCGCCGGTGATGTCATAGGTAAACGAGACCCTGGGTGAGATCAACGACCAGTCAACAGGTACATCTGTAGCCGCGATGCTCAGGGGTTGGATCTCGGAGAACAATACCGTCCCGTGATGGGGTGTACCGGGTTCATACCAGGTATGACCGGGCTGGGTAAGAGAATTGACTCCACCTTGCTCCTTGTCATACCGTACACCAATGGAGGCGGTCAACTTACCCCAGGTGATAGTATCCTGGATGAAGGCGGAAATCCTTTTGAAATTCACATCGAGGACGTAGTCGGGGATAACGGCCATGAAATTCCAGGCGGGGTTGTACCTGTAGATGTAGAGGATTCTCTGGTTGGGTGTTAAGGAGTGGGTGGTGGTATCAGCGGTGAAATAGTCGACACCGAAACGGATTTCATGGTCGCCGCCCAGGGCGCCTTCCAGGAAGTAGTTACCATCGGCGGCGATGTCGATGGAGTTCCGGTTGGTGGCGTAATCCCAGGCAGAACCTTCAGTGCTGGACCATCCGTCGACGATTTTGAAGTCTCTACCTTCACTGTGTCCGGTATCCGGATCGATATCGGAGCCCCTGGGGTCCAGGGCAAATCCACCGTCGGTGTAAACGGTTTTCACGTTCAGCATTAATTCGCCAAATACGTGAGACAAACCACCATAGTACAGGAATCCTGGTCCGGTCTGGTCCCAAAGAGACCAGTTGTCTTGCTGGGCAGCAGACATCCAGGTTCTTCCCCATTTCAACTTGGCGTCATAAGAAATGTGGAAGTCACCGGAGGTGTTTCCCAACTGGAAGTTCAATTTTCCGTAACCGGACACCAGCCAGGTAGCGTCTTCGATATCAGCTTCGGTTCTCTTGTGAATATCCTGGATGGCCCAGGAACCAAACCACCAGAGTTTGTCCTTTACAATGGGACCACCCATATTGATACCGTACTGGTACAGACGCTCAACCCCGGGAACCACCAGGCCCCTTTCTGCCATAAACTCAGTGGGGTCCTGGGACATTTCCCAATTTTCATCTTCCACATAGAGATGAAAGTCACCGGAGGTTCTGTTACCGGCTCTCTTGGTGACAAAGTTTAACTGGATACCACCGGTTTGAGCAGTAATGTCATTGGCTCCCAGGGTGACTTGCAATTCTTGATAAGTGTTGATGTTCAGGTATGCGGGAGCCGCACCGATAGCAGAGGGGTCAGTGATGTTGGCGCCATCAACGTTCCACGTGGTATCATCCTGGTCACCGCCGCCGGCCATGAAGTTGGACTGCTGACCGGAATCCGCACCACCAACGTCCACACGGTCAACCATCACACCGGGCAGAGCCGATAATACGGTCCAGGGGTTTCTTGATGTGGGAATCTGCTCCACGAACTCTTTGTTCACGTTTACACCCACCTGGGTCTTACGGGTGTCGATCACACCAACCCGGCCGGAAACCGTAATCTCTTCTTTCAATGTGGTAGTTTCCATCAAGATGTTCAAAGTCACACTCCTACCCAGGGCAATCTCGATATCTTTACGAATAACCGTTTTGAACCCTTCCAATTCACATTTTAATTCGTAACCTCCTGGGGGTAAGGCCAGGAATCGGAAATTACCTTTATCGGAAGAGATGGTGGTAAGTGTACCGATCTTATCACCGGTCAGCGTAATTAATACGCCAGGAACCTTGGAGCCATCGGCCAGAACAACTGAGCCGTAGATGTCTCCACCTCTGACTTGAGCAAAAGACAATACCGGAAGCATTGCCAATGCTAACAGAACAACTAGAATTTTTCTCATGTAACCTCCTTGATTTGTTTAGTTTGTATAAAATCCATGCAATAAAGTTGCCAAATGTAAAATGCCTTGTCAATAAAGGGTTTTACAATTGTTCTTTGGAATTTATCCAAATTATTGAATTTCAATTCAAATATTTGTGATTTCCGGCCCCGGGATCCGGTAGCAGGAAAGGAGTACACCCCTACATTGTAGCAGGATGGTTCATGTTTGGTATTTTTACCGGCTTAGCGCCTGGCTTCTTCGATATACCGGGTCAACAGCCGGCGATCTCTTTGGCTGAGCTTTGCCCCGAATCGTTGACTGCATAATAAAAAATATTCCAGGGCAGAGGCTTTTTTCCCCATGCCAAGATAAGAAACCCCAATATTAAAATAGGCATCAATATAATTGGGGTTGATTTCAATGGTTTTTTTCCAATCTTCTATGGCCTTTTCCACCTGGTTTTTGAATTTATAGGCAGCCCCTCTGCCATTGTAAGCGGCAAACAAGCGAGGGTCAATTTCCAGGGCCCGGTTAAAATTCTCCAGGGCCAGCTCATAGGCCCGTTCATCTCTTTTCTCGCTTTTTAAATAGATGGCCAGGTATAACGATCCGATATTATTAAACACGGAAGCGTAATTATTATCCAGTTCAAGGGCTTTGCGGTAATTTTCCAGGGCTTTGGCGCCGTTCCCCTTTTTGTAATAAGCCACCCCGAGGAAATTGAAATTCTCCGGGTCAAAGGGGGCCTTTCGGATACATATGTTTAGGAGCTCAATGGCTTTATCCGGTTGGTTGGCTTCAACCAGCATAATTCCCAATTTGGACATCAAGTTGACATTCCCCGGGTTCTTCTTTAATCCGTATTCCAGGATTTCAATTGCTTTGTCAACCTGGGCGAATTCCTTGTATATGGTGGCCATATGCCGGTATACCAGAACAAATCCCGGGCTTTCTTCCACGATGGTTTTTAATTCGGTGATGGGCTCCCGGAACTTTCCGTTCTGGTATTTTCCAATAGCTGCCAGCATGCGGTTCTGCAGCGGAAGCATTGTTTTTAGATCATCCGCCTGGGTAAAGGTCTTTGGTTTGGATGACGCGCTCCCGGATAAATACCCCAAACTTTTGAGTTTATTGCGAACCTCAGGGTCTACCTGCCTGGACCGCTCCATCATATACTTACCTTTTAAATCTTTTTTCAGTTTGATGAGGTCCCGTTTAAACTGTTTGACATTGGAACTGGCAGCGATGTTACGGTTTTCATTGATATCGCTTTTGATGTTGTAGACCTCTGTAATGGGTAAATCGATAAATTTCATGTTTCCCCGGATAAATCCCCTCAAGGGTGCCCACCCCCTGTTGAGATAGGGTGTCAGGGATTCGAAATAGATATCCCTGGATTTTTTGTCGGGGGTGCCGCTTTTCAATTGGTTTTCAATGATGGGGATCAGCGATACACCCTGGATATGTTTGGGTCTGTCCATGGCCAAAATATCGCAGATTGTGGGAAAAATATCCGCATGACACACATTTTCTTCGATGTTGAAGCCTTTTCCCATATTTACGGGTATGGTGCCGGGAATATAGAGTATCAACGGGATGTGAATGGTGTTGTTGTAGGCAAAATAGGAATGGGTTTCTTCGCCCTTTTCTCCCAGGGCTTCACCGTGATCACCCACAATGATAATGACCGTATCATCCATTAACTGCTTTTCTTGCAAAAAATCAAACAGCAATTTTAAACTGGCATCCGTATAGGCCACTTCACCGGAATAGAGGTCATGACGATAGAGTTGATTGTAAGGGGGAGGGGGCTGATAAGGTTGATGGGGATCGAACAGGTGAATCCAGGTGAACCATTTATCTTTACCCTGGCCGGACTGTTGGGCAATCCACTGGAGGGCGGGTTCAATAACCTTTTCTGCCGGTCGTTCCACGAAAAACAACTCCAACTGGTTATGGGTGCCGTATTGATCGTCGTATACATCAAATCCCTGGTTCAGCCCAAACCGGGAGTCCAGGGGAAACGAACCGATGAATGCACCGGTACGGTATCCCGCTTCTTTTAAATACTCGGCAATGGTTAAAAAACGCTCTTCCAATCGAAAACCCGTGTTATCACTGATCCCGTGGAAACGGGGCGTGGTACCGGTTAAAATATTGGTGTGAGCGGGAAGCGTAATCGGGTTATGGGAAAACGCTCGGGTAAATACAAAAGATTTACCGGCCAGTCTATCAATGTTGGGGGTTTTTACATATTTATCGGAGTAAACACTTAACCGATCGACTCTCAGGGTGTCCAACGTAATTAAAAGGACATTCAATTCTTTCCCGGGAATCTTTATTCGTTTGCTTTGTCCGGTGGGTTGATTTTTTTGCATTTGTTGGGCATGCTGTGTGGCTGTGGCTTTGGATCCACTTTCTCCCTGGCAAGAAAAACATAACCCCAACAAACCCAGGACCGGGATAAGAAATAAATGTTGTTTTAAATGTCTCATCTGGATTATACCAGGGAACTTAGTTCGCTGCGCTCACAATTATTCCACTCTTCCATTATTCATACTACTATTGTTCAAAGGCTTCTACAACGGCTTTTGCCGTTTCATAATTGGGTGAATCCGGTGCGATTTCCATAAATTTTTTCAGTGCTGCCACACCTTCCTGGTTTTTTTCCAATGCCACATAGGTCATCCCCAACTGGTAAAACCCGTCGGCAAATTGGCTGTCGATTTCCGTTGCTTTTTTGAAAAATGTTACCGCACGCTCAAAATCACCTTTGTTGTAAGCGATGACGCCGATATTGTAGAGGGTGTCAACATTGCCAATGTCGTCAATGTTCAGCTTATTAAACCACTCCGTGGCTTTATCAAAATCATTTAGATTGCTGTAAGCATTGCCAATAGAAAGAATGATTTCTTTGTTGTCCGGGAATTTCTCCAGGGACTTCAAGTAATATTCTAAGGCCTTCTGGTATTGTCCTTTATAGGAATAGATATTCCCCATATGGAGGTAAACGATGTTAACGCCAGCTTCTTCTTTATATTTTTCCAGGACAGCCTGGAGTTCTTGCAGGGCTTGATCGTATTTTTTTTCAGTGATAAGAGCGGCGGCATTTTTGACTTCTTTCATGATGTCCTGGGTAAGGGCTGGGCCGGTCAACTTTCTCAATTGGAGCTCAATGGGCGGGTTTTTCGTCCCGGGCGTGGGATCAACAAAAAAACTTATTTTTTTTACCTCATAGCCCTCTTTAACAAAGTCCAGGTCCCAACGCCCTTTACGAACATAAAACACCTTCCACTTTCCTTCGGCATCGGTTTTGGGAGAGGGCTCATAATATTGCTGCACCCCGGGACAATACAATTTGACAGTCACTCCCGCGAGGGGCTGGCCGGTTTCCTGGTCCGTTACCTGGCCGCTCATTTTTCCCTTGCCCCTGGTTAACTGGGGAAATAACAATGATGACGAACAAAGCGTGATAACCAGGATCACGACTATTGAAAATACCTTTTTCCTCTTCATGGTTTTACGTTCCTCCTCATCATATAATTATATATATGTAATTCAAATTCGCTCTCAAATCAAAATCGAATTTATTGGTCTTTACTTTTCAGGGTTTTGGCGCCCATTCGTGCTTTGACCTTTTGCACGGTCTGTTTAATAAATTCCTGTTTATCATCCAGGGTCAGCGAGGCATTAAGGGCTTTTAAGGCCTCCTCATACTCCTTTAAATTGAGAAGGGTGAAGCCCAGTAGATTCAATACCCGGATATCACTGTCGTAAATGGCATTGGCTTTTAACAGGTGGTTTAATGCCTGGTTATAATCCTTCATACCGTAGAGAGCCGTGGCTTTTACCAGGTGATATTCAAATTCAAACTGCTCACCCCCTTTTAGTTTATCCACTTCCACCAGGACCTGGGTGTATTTTTTTTGCCTGTTTAAAATATTTAAATACGCTGCCAGCCCTTGTTTAAAATCCGGGTTGTTTTCAACAGCCCTGGCATAATGTTTCTCAGCCTCGGGAATATTCCCGGTTCTTTCATACTGCTGCCCCAGGGTAAAATAGAAAAGGTAAGGATTATCCGCCCGTGTTTTTTTAAAGGTTTCCATTGGATAAGCAATGGTGCTCACAGGAGACACCCCGAAACGGAGTTGTTTGGTATCATATATTTTCCCTGCACTATCCACCAGTTTTATTGTCAACTCATAGTAATCGGGATTCAGCCCCCCGACATCTTCACCGATGCGGTGCAAAATATTCAAATCCCTTTTGTAGGTGTATTGATTTAAGGGTAGGCTGTAGGTTTTTTTAAATTTCAATCGTTCATTCAACCCGTTTAATTCTATTTCTACTTTCCCCTTTTCCCACAGGTCCTGGTCCAGGTTGTAAGCACCGATGAATACCAGTGGTTTTTCTTTTAATCTCAGGTTTCTTTCGGGATGCACAAATAATTTTTGATCGTTAAACCGGTAAGGAAAGAAGAAACTGTCCGCTTGCAATTGGGATTTATACCCGATAACCGGGGTTGCTAATACCGGTGTCTTTCCCGAAGGAGACACTTTGACGTTCTTTTCAAAATAGGTAAATTCCTTTCCCACGGAATTCATGGCATATACCATTACTTTATATTCCCCGGGGATGACAGGAAAGGAATCGTGGATGACAATGCCATTGGCTTTTAATACATGCACTCGTTCCGGTTCAATGTAAAAATCAAATTTCTTTTTGTATTCATAAACGTATGTTTCACCCTTTCGCAAACTTACACTCAAGTCAAAATTAAAAAAGTACTGGTCGGTTTCATCATTGTATCCCAGGGATATTGTTTTGGGTTTGAGGGAAATATTAACAAAGTTAAGCCCGAACCGTTCGTACCTGGTAATGGAAACCAGTTTGTTATTATCTAC
>CP070627.1:687613-700446 GCA_020355945.1 Candidatus Aminicenantota bacterium
ATTCCCAAAATCAACCTGCCCGGTGACCACCAGATCCTCAATGCCAGGGAAGTGGAAAAAATCGGCGGCGCTAAAGTTGTCTATGAATCAGTGATGTACAAAGACAATAAACAAATCATCTATGTCCCGGAAATGGACCTCCTCAAAACTATCCGCAAAACCCTCTTCGATACCGATACCCTGTTTAATATGAGGAAAAATCTCAAACAGGTGGAAAAACAAAACAGTACCCAATTGATCCTGAAAGAACTGGAACAATTGGTGAAAGGGGAAGAAAAACCGGATGAGACACAAATCAAGGTCTTTTACCTGCAATCCCAGGACGATGAGCGCAGTATTGAATTGATTTTTGATTCCACCACCATCGGTAATTCCTATTTGTGTGATGCCTTCGTGGGCGTGGAAGAAACTGAAAAAAATGTGCTGGTGAAATTAAAGGTCTTCAAGAGTAAAAATAAATCAGATGAAAAGATTATTGTATGCCGGATCAGGGGAGATATCCTGGTTGATGGCAGCCCGGTGGAAACCTGGACTGAAATTAAAGAAGATTCCCAATTGCAGATGGGAAATAAGGTCTTTGTATTGAAGAGTTATTTTGAAAAAGTACAGAAAGTGCAATTGGATAAAAGTACCACTTCCAACGTATTGGGTTCCTCCATCGGTATCATGCTGTCTCGAGTGGGTGGTTTATTCAGGAACATCATCATTGCTGCCTTTTTTGGAGCCACCCGGGTGACGGATATTTTTGCTATTGGTCTGACCATCTCTAACCTGCTGAGAAGAATTGTGGCGGAAAATGCTTTAGAGAATGCGTTTCTCCCGATTTTTTCCCGGGTTTTTCACCGCACCTCCAGGAAAAAGACCTGGGAAGCCGCCTCATCGATTATTAATTTTACACTGGTCTTATCACTGGCTGCCACTGTTCTCCTGGTGATTTTCACGCCGGTAATTATAAAAACCCTTTTCCCGGCATTTGCCGGTAAAGGAATGACCGCTGAAACCATAATGATGACCCGGTTGATACTACCTTATCTATTTTTAGTGACGATTGCCGCGGTCATGATTACTTACTTGAAAGCCTTTAACCGCTTTGGCATCGCAGAGTCTTCCACTGTGTTTTTCTCTATTGGTGTGATTATCGGTATCCTGGTGTTCTCCTCGGCAGCCGGTATGTATTCCCTGGCCTATGGGATATTACTGGGAGGGGTGATGCAAATTCTTTTCCTGGCACTCTTTATCACCCGGATATTCAAAATCAAATCCCTGCAATTTTCCTATAAACCGGTAATCAATTTTACCAGCACTTTTAACAAAAAGTACTATTCCCAATTGGGGCCGATATCCCTGGATGTGACCTTTAGTAAAGTTGCTGAAGTGGTGGGAAAGATACTGGCTTCGGCATTAAGAGAAGGGGCCATTGCCGTGCTTCATTTTTCATTGATCATTTTCGAACTGCCCTTTGCCGTGGTTGCCCAGGCCATCAACAGTGTGATCTTAAAGGAGTTTTCAGAGCAAATTGCCTTATTTGATAAAAACAAGGCCAAACAACTGTTCGTGGATGGCATTAAAACCAATATCTTCCTGTTGACTCCCCTTTCCATTTTAATGATCGCTTTAGCCGAACCCATTGTCTCTGTTATATTGGGATATGGGAGGTATGACAGTTCCATGGTGGCCAATACCGCTTATGCCCTCAAGTTTTACTCCATTGGCCTGGTGGGGTGGGGGATTCATTCGTTAACCGTACGGATATTTTCCGCTCGCATCGATATCAAAACCTCCATGATATTAAATTTCTTTATGCTGCTCGCCAATATCGGTCTCAGTATTTGGTTGGTGAATACGTCGTTAACCTTTGCCGGGCTGGCACTGGCCACATCCCTCTCCTTCTTGATTTTTGCTCTCATCCGGGTGATGGTGTTAAAAATCAAACTGGAACGAGAGGAAATCTTCATTAAAAAAACAGATATCCTGCTCTCTTTTGCCAAAACTCTCCTGGCCACCGTAATCATGGTGATTGTTTTGGTGGAAGCCAAATATGTATTCACCAGGCTGGAATTTAAATCAAAATTTGTGGGGAACCTCTTTTTATTGTTTTCTTTAACCTTTATTGCTATTTCTGTCTATTTACTGACTTCACTCATGTTAAAAAATACCCAATTGCTCTTTTTTAAAAAGAAAATGCGGAGAAAAGGGGTGGATGTCCCTGTTTCCCTGTTATCTCCCTTTGAATTCCTGGAAAAGGTCTCTAAAAACAGTGACGCTTTTAAAGATGATTACTTTTATAAAATAAACATATACACTTCCAGTGCCCGGTGGGAGATACGAAATGTGGGCGTTAAACTGATCGGGTTATTTAAAGACACCAGTAAAGTAAATTACCTGGAGTACCTTTTAAGTTCAAAGCAAGAGAATGGATTTATCAAGCGCAATGCCCTTCATTCGCTGACACAACTGAATGCCTGGGGACCGGGTAGCAAACAATTATTAAAAGACTTGCTGAAGGAGTCTTATTATGAGGTTCGAGCGGCTGCTATTCTTTACCTGGCCAAATGTGGAACCAGCAGCGATTATAACGAATATAAAGAATTGCTCCGACAGCGTTTAAAGAAAAGAACCTTCACCCTTGAAGAACAACTGGCCTGGTTGAAGCTGGTGGCCAAACTGGGAGGCAAAGAGGAACTGGAGGTACTGGAGCATTTTTACCTCAGCAGTAATTCCCTGGTCCGGGAAGAGTTACTGGAATTACTCTATAATTTTTACCGACGGAAATTATTGTCCCCGGAGGAACTCAAGACCCAGGTGAGCAGAATCCTCATTACCTCCAATCATTTGCACCCTGAATTTAAACTCAAGTCCATCATTAAAAAGATTTATAAGGAGATTGAATAAGGATGAGTATCTGGTTAATGGAATTTTTGGCTGATATACCGGGGCACAGGCTGGTCACTTATATTACCTTTCGGGCGTTGATGGCCATGTTGACCGCCTTTTTAGTGGGCGTGCTTTCCGGGAGAAAAATTATTACCATCATCTATCAATTGAATTTCCGGGATACCACCAGGGATTACGGGGACATTTCTCCCAGGAATAAAGAGGGCACCCCCACCATGGGGGGGATTATTATTTTCCTCTCATTTTTAATTTCTGTCCTATTATGGGGAAAACTGGATAATTTCTTTTTAAGAGTCATTTTATTTGCCGGGTTCTGGTTTACTGCCCTGGGATTTTTTGATGATTACTTGAAAAGTGTGAGGGGGTCCAGTGATGCGGGAATGAGTCGGGGTTTAAAATTGATTTTTCAAATCCTTTTTGGGGTGATACTGGGTCTCCTGGTGCTCACACCCGGGTCCACGCCTTTCCCTAAAGACATGGTAACCCAATTGTTTGTGCCTTTTTTTAAGAACCCGGTTATGGATCTTTCTTTTTTTTATTATCCCTTTGTGGTGGTGGTGATTATCGGCATATCCAATTCCATTAATTTTGCCGATGGTCTGGATGGTCTGGCTACTGTGCCGGTTTCCTTCCTGGCCGTGGTTTATGCGGCATTTGCTTACATATTGGGTAATTCAAAATTGTCCGAATATTTCCTGTTTCCTTATATGAATGGTTCGGGTGAATTGGTTATTGTCATGGCAGCCTTAATCGGGGCTTTGGCTGCCTTTTTATGGTTTAACACCTACCCGGCGGAGATATTTATGGGAGATACCGGCTCACTTTTCCTGGGTGGAGTGATTGCCACTACAGCGATTTTGCTAAAAAAGGAAGTCTTATTTTTAATTGCCGGCGGCGTGTTTGTGGTGGAATTTCTCTCTGTATTTATTCAAGACTATATTGGTATCAAGTGGTTTAAACGGCGTATTTTTTATCGGGCACCGGTCCATCACACCTTCCAGTTCCTGGGGATTGCCGAACCCAAAATCGTGGTGCGATTCTGGATCATCGCCGCCCTCTTTACCCTTATCAGCCTCATCAGCATCAAATTAAGATAGTATATAGTATATACTCATTCTTCTGAGGCGTAGGAATAAATCCTGATATTATGTTTATTACAGAATTCGATGATTTCATTGTACCTGCTTTTTTCATCGTTAATGGATATCCTGGTACCCTCCAGGGTTGATAGATTCAAACTAACCACTGCTTCGTCTTCTAGTTCAGCCATATCTTTCAGTTGATGTTTGACGGCCTGGATTTCTTCGTTGGTCACCGGGCCTTCCAATGTAACCAAAATCAATTCACCAATTTTTTCTACTAGATACATTTTTCGCCTTACATTTCAATTTTAGCTGGAAAATTTTTCTCTTATGGCTTTAATCACATCGTATATTTCCATGAATGTCTCAACGATTTCCGGGTCAAAGTGTTTATTTTTTTCCCTTTCGATGTAGTCCAATACTTTCTTTTCCGGCCAGGATTTTTTGTAGTAACGTTTTGACATTAATGCATCATATACATCGGCTAGAGCCACAATACGTGCTACCAACGGTATTTCTTCACCTTTTTTCCCAGGACCGATGAAGATATTCGCTTTATAAATATTCTTTATATGTCCCGGATAACCTGTGCCATCCCACTTTTCATGGTGGTTTAATGCAATCTCGGCAGCCATGTCGTCCCAGTCTGAATTCCTGTCTCTAAAGAGCCGGGCGCCGTAGAGGGTGTGCCATTTCATTTGATGGCGCTCTTCCTGGTTCAATCTTGCTTTCTTTTTTAATATTGCATCGCTGATAGCGACTTTGCCAACATCGTGGAGCATTGAGGCAATGCCCAGGATATCTCTTACCTGTCTGATTTTTTGGGCGGGAATCTCTTTTTTTTCCGCCCACCGTTGATAAATTTCAATGGAGAACGCGGCCACACGATTGACATGAGCGGCCGTCTCCACCGGGTCTCTCAATTCTGCCATCCGGATCATCCGCAGTATGATTTCCCGGGTGGCCTGGGCCCTCTCTATGGCAATGGCCGCTTGATTGGCAAAAAGTGAAACAAAGGGTTCATGCTCCGGGGAAAAGGGAACAACCCGCTCCTTTTCATCTTTTGCATTAATGATTTGCATGACGCCAATCATTTTATCCCGGCTGGTTATCAACGGCACGGTTAAAACGGATTGGGTGTGGTAAGAAGCCAATTCATCAAAAGAGCGGTTAAACCGATAAGGCACTCTGCCGCGTAATTGGTACACATCATCAATAACCAGGTGGGTTTTGTTCAATGCCGCATAACCGGCAATGGATTTATTGTTAATGGGCAATTCTTGTTTTTTATAGATATACTTCTTACTGGTCCTGTCTTTTTTCATCAATGTGTCGTTCTGGACATGTTCAAAAGATAATTTATCTCCCTTTTTCAAGTAAATAGAACCCGCATCGGCATTGGTGATCATTCGTGCTTCGTATAGTACCCGGTCCAATAGACAATACACATCCTTTATATGGCTGATGTTCTCACTGATTCTCAGTATGTTAAGAACGTCTTCTTTTCTTAGATGCGCACCCATTATTCGTCTCGTTTATTTGCATTTATATTTAAGTATATAATTAGAAGATATTTAGAAAAAAAAGTCAAGAGTCTAAATGCGGGTAATTCTCATTTTCACATTTTTATCCGTCATTTTTTAAAGAAAGGTGACCTGGGGCGCGGGATTTTTCCGCGCCCCCTGGCTCGATTAAGGTTAACGGTTAACGTTTTTCCCGGACCCTGGACCCTATTCAAAGGAGATGGTCAGCCGAGCTGGAAACCACACCTTGACCTTAGCTTTATCTTTTTCCGCGGCAATAAATTTCCATTTTATAAAGGCCATTGCTGCTGCTGTCTTTATATCATCCGGCCAATCGCCTTCTACTCTTACCTTTATTACACCGCCCGTTTCATTAATTAAAAGGGTGGACTTGATGGTTACGGTTTGTCCTTTATATTTTTTCCGGGTATCCCTGGAGAGTTTGAGTTTATCCGCATCTAACTTTCTTTCCCCGCTGATCTTCGAGGGCCTGTAGGTTACGGAATCCAGGGGGATGATATTGGTGAGTTGTTCGGGACTTAACTCTTTTGAAGGTGTTGGCGGGGCTTTCTTAAAGGCAACGTTTAACCTGGCAGTCATCCAGGTTTTTACTTTGACTTTGTCTTTTTCCGGGGCGATATATTTCCAGGCTTTAAATATTTCTTCTGCCTTTGACTTTAATTCCTGCGGCCATTTGTCTTTTATTTTGACCTGGATTACTTTGCCCGTTTCATTGATTAAGATTTCAGAGTTGATGGTTAAGGTTTGTCCTGAATATTTGTTTTTGATATTGTTGGAGAGTTTGAGTTCATCCGCTTCTAACTTTCTTTCCCCGCTTACTTTAGAGGGCCTGAAGGTCAAGGATTTCAGGGGGATGACGGCACCTCTTACCACTGAAGGTTTTGGGGGCCCCTCAAAGTTGATGGTTAATGTGGCAGGCAGCCAGACTTTTACTTTGGTTTTGTCTTTTTCCGCCGGGACATATGTCCAGGTTTTCAATCTTTTCGTCACCGTTGACTCTAATTCCCGCGGTAATTTGTCTTTTATTTTCACCTGGATTACATCACCTGCTTCGTTGATTAAGAGGTCAGAGTCGATGGTTAATGCTTTTCCCTCATATTTTTTCCTGGTACTGTCGGAGAGTTTGATATTCTTCGCCTCTAACGTTCTTGTCCCGGTTATTTTAGAAGGCTTAAAGGTTACGGAACGCAGCGGGATGATATTGGTAAGTTGTGTGCCGGGTGTAACTTTTTCAGGGGTTCCCTCAAAGGTAATGGTTAATTTAACCCGCGTCCAAACTTTTACTTTGACTTTGTCTTTTTCCGCGGGGATATATGTCCAGGTTTTCAGGATGTTGTCTACTTTTGACTGCAGCTCATCGGGCAGCTTCTCGCTTATTTTGGTTTCTGTTACGCTTCCCAATTCGTTTACCAGGATATCGGGAGTAATGGTCAGGTTTTGTCCTTTGTATTTTTCCGTAATCGGCTTTGGAAGCGCAAGATCCGCTGCCATAAACTTTCGTTCCCCACTTAATTTGGAGGGGGTAAAGGTTACCGAATCGATAGGGATAATATCTCCCACCTGTATGGTTTTGACCTCTTTGACAGGTGGGGCCTTTGTTTGCTTCACCGGTTCTTGTTTTATTGAGGGTTGGGTTTTTGGTTTGGCTGCTGCGACTTTTTCTTTTGCAGGTTCAGGCTGTTGTTCTTTTTTCACCACCGGCTGCTCTTTTTTCACCACCGGCTGCTCTTTTTTCACCACTGGCTGCTGTTGTTTCGCTAACTGCTGCCGCTGCTTCGCTTGCAATGTCGCCAGTTCCGCTTCTTTTTGCAGCCGTTGTTCCTGCTGTTCCTTCCATGTTTTCAATTGTTCGATTATCTCTTCCTGGGATTTTTTTTCGTCTTCGGTGGTGGCGGCTTTTTGCTCGATGAGCTGCAAACGTTTTTGATATTCTGCCAGCAAATCGGATTTCATTTGAGTGATACGGCGTTCCATTTCCTGTTTCATTTCCTGGTCTTTTTGGATTGCAGCCTGCCGCTGCTTTTGAACCTCTTTTTGTTGTGAAATAAATAAATAAGCGGCAATCCCAATGACAACAATGAAAATAACAATAAATGGCACCAGGATTTTCATCCTGGAACGTTTTTGCTGCTCCAATTCAATCAAAAGGTCTTCCACCTTATAATCTTCGAGCCTGGCTTCCCTGATGGCTGCTGGCTTTTTTGGCACTGGTCTTCGTTCAGGCATGGTATAGGATAACTCTTCTTTTAAAACGATCTCCTCTTCCTCTATGGTTTTCTTGTAAAGCAGGTTCATAAAGTAAGCCAGCATAAAGGTGGCTGAGGATAACTCTTCGATACGAAAATGCCTGGAGATATATTCTTTGAATTCCTTGATGCTGGCGAACCGTTTGCTGGGGTCGGGATTTAGAGCTCTTAAGAATAACCCGATGCATTTTTTGGGAAAATCCTCTTGTGATGAGTAAATATGCTCTTCCAGGTCGATTTTGGCCAGTTGAGATTCGAATGTTTCTGCCGGGTTATATCGGAAGTATTGCCCGGTTAAAAGACGGTAGGTGATGTTTCCCAGGTGGTAGATATCTGACTGAGCAGTCAGGTTACCGCCCTGGACCAGTTCCGGAGCCAGCATCTCATCGAATCTTTTTGCTGTTTCCTTTAGAAACTGTGGGGCATTCTCCAGGTAAGGAAATATCCCGTAATTTCTTAGAGATACTTTACCATCAAAATCCATGATGACATTATCCGGTGTTAACGCACCATGAAAGGATTTCCTCTTGTTAATGATAATCGTTGAACTGCTGTCCAGCACATCGGCAATTTCCATAACCAGGGAAAAAATCAGGTCAAGATCCATGGGCTCACCTTTTTCTTTGGCATCGGCAAGGACATTTTCCAGGGATGTCCCTTTATGAAACGGGTAGATCAACAGTGCCTTTTCACCTTCTTCAATGACTTTTTCGGGAGAATACAGGCCGGGAATATTTTGATTTTTTATCCCTTCGATTAAAGCCCTGGTGCGTTTCCATACTATCGGGGAACTTGTTAAAGAGGGGTGAACGTCTACTAACAGGCAGTGTTTTTCCACCTGCCTCTCTTTGATTTCTCCTGCTCTAAAGTTAGTTCCCACTGAATCGGCATCTAATTCATCAAAAATGATGAAGTCGCTAATAATTTTGTAATCTTTCATTTTCTTACCCTTTATTTTTATTTGTATTTATTGTCCTAAAAATGTCATTTTATATCACCAAGTTTCAAACCCACTGCCAATTGAAATCCCGGAGGAGTTGCACACTAAGTTTGCCAGGAAAAAACCGCTCCCAATAGGCTGTTTCGGTATCACTCTTAGATTATAATAAAATCTTTTTGGAATTTCAATACTTTTATGGCTGCTAAAGCAAATTTTTTTTCTAATGGTTCCTCCTGCTTTGGGTTTATTGTCTATCTTCACTGGACAACCCCGAATTCCAGGGTATAATAGATGGGAAGGCTCTCTTGTCCTTCAGCATCTACAGCGGTAAAGGCATAGGTGATATCCTGGTGTCTGACCACATTTCGGTGCAGGTAGCTGAAAGTGGAACTGCTGACCTGGGCCAGGAAGTTCAATTGCGAACCTTGCACCACATATATTTTATACTGGGAAACATTTTTACCTTCATTTAACGGGTTGCTTTCCCAGGTTAACTGGTTGATATATTCTGTTCGCAAAAGTGCTCGATTCGCCACCTGTTGACCGGAGGGGTTTATGGGAGGGGCAAGGGTTAAGAGGGTGAAGAGGGCGCCCCCGACATTAATCCTGGCTTTTGGCTGGGCAGCCGGGCAGCGAGAACTGGAAATCATTGGCCCGGTATCCTGTAATATAGATAGAATATCTTCAACAGTCATATTTCCATCGAATTGTTTCATAATTGCCCATGCCCCGGTCACATGGGGTGCTGACATGGAAGTTCCCGACCTGTAACCGTAATCGGAATTACCGGTTGAATCCGCCGATCTGATGGAGTCACCTGGCGCCATCAGGTGTACCATCACATCATGCCAATTACCCCACATATATGCTCGATCCTGTTTATCCGTACCATTCACGGCAATTGCCGAGGAAATACAGGCAGGTGCACAAACGGAATCACAATGGCCTTCATTACCACTGGAAATAACCGTTGCTATTCCTACGGCCCTGAGATTATCAATGCCTGGTTTTCGCATGTCCGTATCGCAGTAGTCAAAGTATCTTTCAGCGCCGAGACTCAAATTGGCTGCGGCAATATTATAGGAATTGCGCAGTGTATAGACAAATTCAAGGCCCTTTAGTTGATCGGAACTCCAACTGAGCACATCGTTCTCACCCGGGAAATAGCTAAATACCTGGACCGCAATGATATTGGCCTCTTTTGCCACTCCGAAGTGGTTATTGTGATTATTGCCTGCTGCAATCCCGGCCACATGAGTCCCATGGCCGAATCGACTTTCATAGGGGGCAGCGGACCCGGGCCCGGACATTTCAGTCAGTCCGTTGGGACAGGCGCCATTCACTTTATCGTACCAATCATCGCCTAAAGCATAACATTGCTCGATAATATTTTTGCCTTGAAACATTTCATGGGAAGTCAGCAGCCCCGTATCCAGGATGGCCACATACCAGCCCGCACCGGTATATCCCAACCCCCAGGCCACATCTGCCCCGACAATCTCCACGGATTGATCCACCATCGGCCGGCTGATATCATTGGTTTCTCCTTGAATTTCCGTAAACGGACGGCGAATCAGTTTATCTTCAACAATATCCAGCACTTGGGGGAGAGTTCTCAATTTATCAAGGGTTTCTGCTGTCACCGACAGTGCCACATAGGGCAGGGTGGAATAGGTGCGGTTGACCCGGTAAAGGTTTCCGTTTAACTGGTGAAGTATGCTGTCCCTGGTTAAAGAAATCGCTTCCTCCAGGGCCAGGTCCGCATTATAAGCCGCCTGGATATAAGATTCATCCGCATTCCCGGTTTTAAAACCCGTGGACATTAATGTAAGGGCTTCAATATCCGGGACATCCAGCTTAACCATCACCCGGACAAATCCTTTTTGAGAGGCAATTTTCTTTAGTTGGTCATATTTATAATCCTCATAGCTCTTAAACGGGGAATCCGAACCTGTTAACAGTGTAGTGACCGCCATTAAAGACACCACGAAGACCATGGTGAATGTAAAAATAACTCTCTTTTTCAATTTCATTTTTTCTTAACCTCCATTTTAAAGGATTATTATATTATATTCGGAAAAGATAGTAAAATATAATTTTCAAATAAAATTTTTTTTTATAGCAGGGGCATATTTTTATCCATCCCCAAAGAAATCCGCCCTTTTAGGATCAGTTCCAAATCCTGCCTGTCCATGCCGATAATGGAGGTCTTCCTAATTTTAGCCACGAAGTTACACAAAGAAACACGAAGAAAAAACTTCGTTCCGCAGCCCGTTCCCTTTTCTCTATCCCGAATGCCACCTGACTCCCATCCCTTTTCTTTTAGCTGGCTAACTGTCAGCGGAGAAAGATTCATATCTACAATAAATTTAAGCTGTGGCAACTGCAGCCCCTTTTATAGGAATTAACACTGTTTTTTCTGATGCCAACCATGCGGCGTACTTCAATGCTTGAACAATGTCTTCTTTTTCTAATTCCGGGTAGGCGGCCAGGATTTCGTCTGTAGACATCCCACTGCTCACCAGTTTCAGTATAAGTGAAACCGTTATCCTCATTCCCCTAATGGTGGGCTGCCCCAAACATACGTCCGGGTTAATCGTTATTCGATCTAGTTGCTTCATATCATAGCTCCTGGTTATTCTATCATTCTAAGCTTCATTTAAAAATATAATACAAAGCCGATAAAAAATCAACCAAAAATCCGGGACACAATTTTCAAAAAAGGTGCCAGGCAAGAATATACTTAACAAGATTTTAACAGCTAAAAGAAACCTGGCCTCGGTTGAAGCATTATGACCGGATAGTGAAGAGTGACAGGTGATGGGTGACGGGTAAAGAAATGTATTGCTTTTTTTTTCTATTTATGGTATTTTGAAATCTAAGGAGGAAAAAATTATGCAATTGACTGTAGATTTTCCTGACAGCCTGCCTGATTTACTTCAAGAAACAAAACAAGAATTTGAATTTGAAGTTAAAATGGCTCTTGCTGCAAAATTATTCCAGATGAAACGAATATCTTCAGGAATAGCAGCCTCGATCGTTGGAGTGCCTCGAACTGTTTTTCTACTCAATCTTCATAAATACGGAATTCCAATGATAGATTTGGATAAAGATGAATTGATTTCAGATGTGAAAAATGCCTAAAAGAAAAAGGATAGTTATTAATACTGGTCCTGTACTTGCCCTTGTAGCTGCGTGGGGTGAACTTGAGACATTAAGGGAACTTTATGATCAAGTAATTGTACCTTATGAAGTATCTCAAGAAATTTTAACCGGAGGACCAGCGGAATTTGGGGTCAAAGAATTTGAAAAAGCCAACTGGCTGATTAAACGCAAAACTCCAACAAATATTTCAACATATTTATCAAATAGTCTTGATATCGGAGAAGCAAGTGTGATCCAGGTTGCACTCGATGAAAATATCCAAAATGTTTGTATCGACGAAACCGCTGGAAGAAGAATTGCGCGATTGCACAATTTAAAGTTAACGGGTTCTATTGGTATTTTAGTTAGAGCTAAAAATGAAGGCTTTTCATTTTCAATGAGAGATGCAATTCAAAAGATGAAGCAAAACGGTGTATGGTTGAGTGATGAAGTTGTAGAATTTGCCTTAAGTGAGTAGGGGACAACAACGGAAAAAATGATATTTATGGCTTCAAAAAAAATGTAGGTAAGTCTCCGCGACCATGTTTACTACCCTACAAATAAATATTGAGATGTCAGGTCAGAGGGTAAAAAAACAGATTACCCAGGGGCGGAAGCTTAGCTGGTTAAATGGAGGTAGGAATGACTGCTAAAAAGAAAAATGAGAGCAAGAAAGTCTCTACAGTAAACAAAAAAGATGAGCCTATTCATGAAGGCAACTCTAAAGATATTTGTTTTATTATTATGCCTTTTGGAGGTTGGTTTGACACTTATTATGAATCGATTTATATACCTGCGATTAAAAGTGCTGGGCTCGAACCGAAAAGAGCAGACAATCTCTATCGGCCAAGTACAATCGTTAATGATATATGGACTTATACCAAGAAAGCTAAAATCGTACTTGCAGATTTGAGTGAGAGAAATCCCAATGTTTTTTATGAACTGGGGCTTGCACATGCTTTAGCTAAACCAGCAATTCTTA
>CP070627.1:700546-713249 GCA_020355945.1 Candidatus Aminicenantota bacterium
GTTAAGTTCCCGGTAAGAAATATAGGTCATATAGGTCATATAAGTCCTATATTTTGTATCCAATGGTGCGACAACGGCAATATTATCCGGGTTTTGTTCTACTTGTTCTGCAAACAACCGGTGGATGGTCTTATCTTTCGGATAATCCCTTACCGTATCATTAAATTCATAGAGAACCTGTTGACGTTCTTCTCCGGTAATGATCCCGATATCTTTCAATCGGATGCCAGGATGATCAATCACCGCTTGAATAATATTCTTAAAATGCGATACCAGCCGGTGGATGGTTTCTTTTTCAAATATACCTGTATAATATTCGATGTTGATATAAATTTCTTCTCCGGGTTCATGAACAAAAAAAGTCATATCAAACCGGGAGGTGGGATTCTGATAGGCTGTGGATAGAAGATTTTCGTCTACAAAGGGCATGGTTTCACTGGTTTCTCTTTTTTCTCCTATATAATCGAAATTGAGGAGCACTAAAGAAATATCAAACAAAGGATTCCGGGAAGGATCCCGCTCTAAGTCCAGTTTGTCTACCAGTGCCTCAAATTGGACCTCTTGATTCTCAAAAGCAGTGACACTGTGAGTAATAACTTCCTTTACAAAGGATTCAAAACTTTTTTCTTCTCTCGGATAGTTCCGGATGGCCAGGGTATTAACAAACATGCCGATGATGGGTTGAAGATCGTTGTGGGGTCTCCCGCTAGTGCCGGTGCCAATGATGATATCTGTCTGCCCGGTGTATTTGTAAAAAAGAATATTCAAGACAGCTAAGAGACTCATAAACAGGGTGCTGCCATTCCGGGCTCCCCATTCCCTGAATTTGATGGCTGTTTCTTTCTCTATCACAAATTCATAATGATCGCCGGCAAAAGTAAAGATTTCCGGTCGGTGGTGGTCGCAGGGAAGATTCAGGCGGGGAAGTTCGCTGGCATGCGAATACAACTCTAACCAATACGCCTCCTGCGCCTCGATCTCTTCACTGGCAAATAACCGGTTCTGCCATCCTGAAAAATCTTTATACTGGACCCTCAGCCCTGCCAATTCCTCTCCATTATACAAAGATATAAAATCCCGGGTAAGTATCGCCTGGGACATCCCGTCCGATACGATGTGATGTACATCCAGCATCCAGGTTTGATTACCATCCGGGGTGGTAATGATACCCGACCGCATCAAGGGAGCCCGGGAAAGATCAAAGGGACGGACGAAGTTCTTTATGGTGTTTGCTGCGAGTTCTTTAAACAAGGGGGCAAGCCCCCTTGTCCCCTTTTCGGGTAATTCGTAATTTTCTAACTGGAATTCCGCCCGGGCATGGACCCTCTGCACCGGTTCTTCATCTACCATCTCAAAGGAGGTTCGTAAACTTTCATGCCTGGCGATCAGTTTCCTTAAGCAGGATTCAATCTTATCTTTTTCAATATCCTTTCCTATCGGTAAGACCAACGGGATATTGTAACCGGTGCTGTTGAGGTCCATTTGTTGAAGCAAATAGAGCCGTTTTTGGGCTGAAGTTAGTGGGTAATATTCCTTTTTTTCTACCGGCTTTATCGAAGAATACACGGATTTATCCGCACCGTCAATACATGCTGAAAGCTTTTCAATGTTGGGATTGTTGAAAAACTCGGCAATGGAAATGTTCACTCCTAATTCTTTGTGAATTTTCGGCAGTAGGAGTAAGACTTTTAATGAATCGCCGCCCAATTCGAAAAAATCATCCTGGATTCCTAACTGTTGAAATCCAAAGAAATTTTCCCAGGTTTGTGTGAGGCTTTCCTGGGTTTGGGTGCTGGGGGCCTTATATTTTGTACTTAATTCGGGTCGCTGCCGCAGCGTTTTTGGCCCGGGTTGATCTTCTACTCCTTCCATAAACAAAGCAGCGTTAAAGGCATAGGCCTGTGTCAGCAAAGTCCCTAAATCCTGGGTTGATACCACTACCTGGGAGACTTTATTGGACAGGATGCGGTTGAATACTTCTATGCCTTGTTCGCGGGTCATTCCTCCTGCTAAATCTTCGCCTGTCAGTTCTTTATGATGGGTTTCGGCAATGGTGGCGATTCCAACATTTTGCCATCTGTCCCAATTGATGGATACGGTTACATAAGGCGGGCTGTCAAAGGTACCCCGGTAATGAGCAAAGGCATCGAGAAAGGCATTGGCGGCACAGTATCCCACCTGTCCCATGATGGGCAGGATAGCTGTGATAGAGGAACAAAGCACAAAGAAATCCAGGGCCTTACCTTTGGTTTTTAAAAGGCTGTCCAGTACCAGGGTGCCGGTTATTTTTGAGGTGAAGATTCGTTCCGAAGCCTCCGGGGTTCGTGGTTGAATCATCTCACCATCTGCAAGACCAGCGCAGTGGATTATTCCATTAATGGGGCCAAACTGTTCTTCTGCCCGGGCAATCACCTGGTCCATCTGCTGCCTATTCGCCGCATCCGCAGTACAAACCAACACTTCTGCCCCCAATCCTTCCAATTCTTTTACTTTTTGTATCTTTTCTTTGAGACCATCGTTTTTACCGGGATGGTTCGACCACTCATCCCAGTGGTCCCGGGCTGGGAAGGGCGTACGGCCGGTCAATACAAGCCTGGCCTGGTAACTCTTTGCCAGGTATCCTGCCAATGCTAACCCAATTCCTCCCAATCCCCCGGTTACCAGGTAAACTCCCTTTTGCCTTAACAGCGTTCTCTTTTGGCGGGAAGCTTCAAAGGGCTGGGGTTCAAAGACCTGGACCCATCGATAACCACCACGATAAGCAATAACCGGATCAGGGGTTCCTGGTATTAACTCTTCTTGTAATTGACGGACCAGTTTTTTCTCCTGGCTGCTTCCCGAAAGGGGGAGTTCCACATCAATACCCTGGCACCGGATATTGGTGTACTCGGTGGGGATTACTTTAATCGGCCCAAGCATAATGGCCTTTTCCGGGTAAAGCCCGTCTGCCCCGGTCACTTCCTGCATGTGATTGGTAATCGCGGTCAGTCGAATTTCATGATTAATCCCCTGTTTACCAATCGCTTTAGCGATGTTGATCAAACTGTAAAAACCGGAATCCCGGGCATTGATCACCCTGTCCGCATCCACGGTGTTATCTTCATGGCTGCCAGGTGTAATACCCCATAAATGCACAATCCGGTGCGGCGGTTTATGCAGGCGCACCAGTTCATGAAACAGGGTTTCATAATCCTTTTCCTGCCGGGGGTTCACAATAAAATGTCTGTTATTTACCTTGAGAAACAAAGGACCAGGTTCCACAGTAATAACAACTTCTCCTGCGGTTTCCAGTTGTTTTAGCAGTTGAGACCCCAGACCGCAGGTGTCAAGCAATACCAGCCAACATAATCCGGCCGGTATGTTTTTGGTTTCGATGGGCTCAACCGGACCCACCCGTTTCCACGAAGGAATGTAAAACCATTGGGCAATATCCGCTTTCTTTTCGGTTGGGGACCCTTTTGAGAACAACCGGGCCCCGAGGGTGAAGGGGTCTCCTTCTATCCAATATCGGTGGCGTTCAAAGGGATAAGTGGGTAATGACACTCGATATCTTTTGTCTCCCGGTTCCAGTGCCTTCCAATCTATTTTCTGCCCGTGAAGCCACAATCGGCCAATTTTTTCTAATTTTTCTAACCCATGACCACAAGCCGATGGCTTTTCATCCCACCGGGTTACACGATTTCCATCATCCTCGTTTAAGACAAAATCATGGACGTTTTCAGGTCCCGGGGATGATAAGGCAGCAATGGTTTCATCCACTGTTGAACATATGGTCATTCGTCGATATTTAAAGGCTTTTCGTCCTACTTGTAAGGTGTATGCCACCTGGGAAAGGTTTGCCTGCGGGTGTTTTTTTAAATATTCCACCAGGTTTTCCGTGATCTTTTCAAGAGCAGATGGTGTTTTGGCAGATAATAAAATTAACTGGTATTCCGGCTCTCTTCTTTTTCCACCAATGACAGGTTGAGGTGCCTCTTCCAGGATGACATGCGCGTTGGTCCCCCCGATTCCTAATGAACTCACTCCTGCACGACGCGGGTTTTCGCCTTTCTCCCATTGAGCCAAACCGGCATTGATATAAAAAGGACTATTGATGAAATCAATCCTGGGGTTGGGGGTTTCAAAATGTAAACTGGGAGGGATTAATTGATGTTTTAATACCAGGACGGTTTTTATAAAACCTGCCACTCCAGCCGCATTGTCCAGGTGTCCGAAATTGGTTTTCACCGAACCAATTCCACAGTATCCTTTTTTGTTTGTCTTAAAAGCCAATTTTAATGCTTCGATTTCCACCGGGTCACCCAGGGTGGTCCCGGTACCATGGGCTTCAAGATAACCGATACTTTCTTTCTCCACCTGGGCGGTTTGAAGCGCATCCCCTATGACTTCCGATTGCCCCTCTACACTGGGAGCAGTGTAGCCCATCTTTTGCTTACCATCGTTATTAATGGCAGAGCCTTTGATAATCGCATAAATGTGGTCCCCCTCTTCAATCGCTTCTTGGAATCGTTTTAATACAACAATGCCCCCTCCGTTACCTCCCACTATTCCTTTGGCACTGCGGTCAAAGGCCCGGCAGTGGCCATCCGGTGATAGGATCATCCCTTCCTGGTAAACATACCCCCCTTTAAAGGGATTGACCGTGACCCCCCCGGCCAGGGCAATATCGGTTTCGCCGCTTAATAATCCCTGGCAGGCCATGTGAATGGCAACCAGGGAAGTTGAACAGGCGGTTTGTACATATACCACCGGCCCTTTTAAGTCCAGTTTGTATGCCACCCGGGAACATAAAAAATCCCTATTGGTAAGATGCTCCAGTTCAAATTGCCCAAAGCGTTCCTCTTTCCCGGATAATACAGCCAGGCTCTTCCAATAGAAACTGTCCGAAGCACCGGCATAGAGCCCGATTAACCCGTCATAGCTGTCCGGCTCATAGGCAGCATCTTCCAATGCCTCCCAGGCACATTCATGGAACAACCTGATTTGAGGGTCCATGGCTTCCACTTCGATGGGGGTATAATCAAAAAAATTGGCGTCAAACTCATCAACACCCGGGAGAAAACCCATTGCTTTGACATAATCCGGGTGGTTCAATACATGCTCTTCGACACCAGCCTGTCTTAATTCGTGGTCAGAGAAAAAGGTAATGGAATCGATGCCATTTTTGAGATTGTCCCAGAATTCATCGATGTTTTTAGCCCCGGGAAACCGAACAGCCATACCAATAACCGCGATTTCTAACCCGGTTTCACTGTTTATTTTGTCTGTTTCGTTCATTTAAAACATCCTTTAAGTAAAATATAGGACAAATAGGACATATAGGACATATAAAAAAAACTCATCTTTCTCTGTGTTCTATGTATCACAATCTGTCAACTGCTTGTTTTTTTGGCAAGCATTTTTGCAGCAGTAATTCTCGGCGCACAAATCAGTGCGCCGAAAAATGGCCCGTTAGGGCCTTCTTGGGCTGCGGGCGCCGCCCGCTCTGTGGCTATTCTTTAGCTTTTCGTTTTAAATTCCGCTTGATATTTATCCGTTCTCTGCCTTTTGCTTTTATATCGGTTCGATCCCTTTTTTGGGGCAGCGGTTCTTCCTGGCTTAAAAAATTTGCAAAAGAACGAATGGTGGAATAACGAAACAAGGTTACTACAGGAATGTCTCTTTTTAAAAGCACGTTCAGTTCACTGACCACTTTGATCACTTTCAGCGAGGTTCCCCCAATGTCCAGGAAATTATCATCAATTCCAACTTTGTCCACTGAAAGCACTTTTTTCCAGGCATCTGCGATTCTTTTTTCAAGAGCTGTGGATGGTGCAATATAAGTGGTGCCCAATTTCGGGTGAAGTTCCTTTGAGCTGGCTAACGCTTTCCTGTCGATCTTACCGCTGGGGGTTAAGGGCATTTTTTCGATTGATATGAAGTAAGAAGGTATCATATAATAGGGCAGCTCTTTGGCCAGGTATTCTCTTAATTGGGAGGACTCAAATTCACCTTTTGAGACAATATAAGCACATAAATATTTTTCCCTGGCTTTATCTTCCATTGCCAGGACCGCTGCTTCTTTTAATTTTTCATGCGTTAATAATTGATTCTCGATTTCTGCGGGTTCGATGCGGTATCCTTTTATTTTTACCTGGTGATCGATGCGTCCCAGGAAGCGGATATTTCCATCCGGCAGCCAGGCAGCCAGGTCTCCTGTCCGGTACATTCGTTGGTTCCCTGGTTTGTCAGGATCATGGTCTGAGACAAAGGAATTTTCGACAAATTTTTCCCGGGTCAGGTGTTCATCTTTCCAGTATCCTCTTGCCACCCCGTGACCGGAAATGCATAATTCACCGGCCATTCCTATGGGCAGCAAACGGCCGGCTTTGTCAATAATATAAATACGCGTATTGGCTAAAGGTTTGCCGATGTTCAGGGCGTTTTCACCGCTGACATCCTTTATGGTGGACCATATGGTGGTTTCTGTCGGTCCGTAGACATTATAGACCTTTCCACCCTGGCGCATCAGCGGTTTAACCGTTTCCAGCAAGTGTGGGGGGAACGCTTCACCGCCTACCAGTAAATAATTCAATCGCTTGATGCTGGCGGCAGACTCCGGGAAAGCAATGAAAAGCTGTAAACGGGAGGGAGTGACCTGGAAAATCGTAATTTTCTCCTTTTCAATGACCGCTGCCGCTGCTTTGGCATTCAACTGCTCTTCCACACCACCAATCACCACCCGGGAACCGGTGCTCAACGGCAGCAGGGTTTCCAATCCAAAAATATCAAAACCCTGGGTGGTGAGCGATAATATGCTGTCACTACCGGTAAAAGGAATGATCGCGGTGATGCCAGCAATAAAATTCACCACTGACCGGTTTTCAATCATCACCCCTTTGGGTTTTCCGGTGGTGCCGGACGTATATATGACGTAAGCCAGGGAACCGGGACAACTGGTGGTGGGCAAATCCCCTTTCTCCAATAGACGATAATCATCTTCTTTTGTTAAATCAATGACTTGTGAGGTATGTTCAAAAGGGATTTCCAGGGCGGTGGTGAGAATAATCCGTGCATCGGTGTGCTGCACCATATAACGAACCCGGTCAGCCGGGTATTCAGGATCAATGGGAAGATAAGCCGCACCGGCTTTGAGTACCGCCAGTACACCCACCAGCATTTTAATGGTTCGATCGGTCATCAGGGCAACAACGGTCTCAGTCGCTGCGCCGCAGGCTCTTAATTGGCGGGCCACCTGGTTAGTGTTTTCATTGAGCTGCCTGTAGGTGAGTGCGCAGTGCCCATTTATCCGGGCCTGGCCCCGATCATGCCGGTCATCGGGCGTGATGCCCACAAGGGCAATATAGTCGGGACTCCTGCCAGCCTGGTCTTCAAATAGCTCTTTTAATGTCTTTTCCCCGGGATAATCAACCACGGTGTTGTTAAATTCATCCAATATCTTTTTTTTCTCTTCTCCAGGTATAGGCAAATCTGCTGCCGCTTCTCCGTATACCTGCTCAGTCCTGTCAACAATTGGCAAAGGCACTGGCACGGGTATCTCATCCAGTGTTATTTGGGGGTTTTCTACGACTGTTTCCGTAATCGTGAAAAAATGTTCCAGGAACCGCTGCATGGTCTGTTCTTTAAAAAGTGCGGTGGTGTATTCCACGCCGATGTTGATTCCTTCACTGAATTCTGCTGCATTTAAGGTCAGATCGAATCGGCAGGCAGGATGTTCACGTTCGTAATAGGACAATTTCACTCCTGGGAATTTGATGTTTTCCAGGTTCACGGTATGAAGCACAAACATGGCATCGAACAGGGGGTTCCGGCTCATATCCCGGGGAATAGCCAATTTTTCCACCAGGTCTTCAAATTGATAGAATTGGTTTGAAAAGGCCTTAAGGATGTTTTCTTTTACCTCTTGTAAAAATTCTTCAAAGGTCTGATTTCCCTTTGGGTAATTCCGCAGTGCCAGGGTATTGACAAACATGCCCACGATCTCCTGGGCATCCCGGTGGGAGCGTCCGGTGATAGGAATGCCTACGATGATATCTTCCTGGCGCGTATACGTGTATAACAATGTATTATAAAGGGTAAACAGCACCACAAACAGGGTGGTTTTGTTTTTCCTGGCCAGGTGGTACAGTTTTTCTTTGAGCTGCAAATGGATAATCCTATCGATATGGGCACCTTCAAAGCTTTGCAGTTCCGGACGGGGATAATCAAAGGGCAAATCCAGGTCCGGGAGTTCCCCGGCATCTGAAAAACAATCCAACCAGAACCTTTCTTGTTCCTTTAAAGTGGTGTCCGTACCTGCCACTTCTGCCTGCCATACCACGTAATCTTTGTATTGGACGGGCAGTTCTTGAAGGGTCTCTTCCCGGTACAACCCGGATACTTCTGTCATTAATACACCGATGGAAATGTCATCTGAAATAATATGATGAAGCATGTCCAACAGCAAGTGTTTATCCTTTGACACACTGACAAGACCCACTTGCCACAGGGGTGGGTGAGACAGGTCAAAGGGTTTGACGAAATTCTCGATGATACCTTCGATCTCTGCGTCTGTGCTCCCTGGGTTTTTTATATCATAAAATTCCAGGGCAAATTCGATTTCATTGGGAGAGTAAACCCGCTGCACCGGTTCCCCGTCTTTGACAAAGAAACCGGTTCGCAAGGATTCATGGCGCCGGACCATTTGGTGATATGCCTTTTCCAGGCGAGAGGACTGCAAAGGACCTTCCATCCAGGTAGCAGTGGGCATATTATATGCCATGCCTTTCTCTTCAATTTGCTCGATGATAAATACCCGCTGCTGGGCCGGTGACAGCGGGTAATATTCTTTCTGTTCCACCGGGGCAATGGCAGAATAAATACGTTTTTCCGCCTTTTTGCCGATATAATTTGCCAGCGTTTTTACGGTGGGGTTTCTAAACACCACTTCCATAGGAAGTTCCACGTCCAACTCCCGGTGGATGCCAGTGACCAGGTCGATCACTTTTAAAGAATCTCCTCCCAATTCAAAGAAATCGTCATGGATACCAATGGATTCCAGGCCAAAAATGCGAAGGAATGACTCTGCAATTTTTGCTTCCAATTCATCTCGCGGCGCTTCTTCCTCTTGGGCCAGTTGGAATTGTTTATAGGTATAAGTGGGTTTTTCGGTTATTGCCGGTGTCCCTGTTATTGGCTGTATACCCCCGGGTTTATCCAGGGCAAAGCGCTGCCGCTCAAAAGAATAGGTGGGAAGCGACACCCGGTACCTGTTTCTACCTTCTTCTTTGCCATCATAAAACCTGGTCCAGTTGATGTCTTTGCCGAAAAGCCACAACCGTCCCAGGCGCTCCAGCAGGTAAGTGGTATCTGGTATTTGCTTCTGCTGGGGTCTAACCAGGTTAATTACCCGGTGGGTTTCATCCAGGGAACGCTGGATCAACGTGCTCAAATCCCGGCCTGGTCCCAACTCCACGAATATCGTCTGCGGCTCCTTGACCAACAGGTCAATCCCCTCACTAAACCGAACCGGGCTTGCCAGGTGCCTGACCCAATAACCAGGGTCTGTGGCTTCATCCCTGGTTAGCCATTGACCGGTAAGATTGGAGATATAAGGAATTTGAGGTTCTTTTAAGGGGATTTCCTTTACTTTCTCTGCAAATTCTGCCAAAATAGAGTTCATTAATGGCGAATGGATGGCATGGCAGGTGTTTAAACGCATACACAAATATTTCTTTTGCTTTAATTGTCCGGCAAATGCATCGATGGCCTCCTGGGAACCCGCAATAATACAAGAGGGGCCATTATCAATGGCAAGGGAAAGTTCTCCTGTTCCGGGGAGCAGCGGCATCAATTCCTTCCTGGAAAGGGGAACACTCAACATCCCCCCCTGGGGTGTTTTGTCCATCAATTTTCCCCTGTGGATGATCAACCTTAAGGCTTGTTCCAGGGTAAATACACCAGCCCTACAGGCTGCGGTGTACTCACCGAAACTGTACCCAATCATGGCATGGGGGGTAATTCCCCATTTCATTAATAATGCTGCCAGGGCGTATTCAAAAGAAAATATCACCACCTGGGCGATTTCGGTTTGGTTGATAAGAATGTCGGACTGGTCTGACCTGTCTGACCTGTCTGACCTGTCGGACGGATAAAGAATTTCTTTGATATCATAATCCAATAATGGTTTTAAAATTTCAAAACAGTGGTTCATTTCGTCCCGGAATATGGGTTCATCCTGGTAAAGATCATATCCCATTTTCGTATACTGGGAGCCCAGTCCGGGAAACATAAACACGATCTTAGGGTTTTGGTTTAAGACGTGAAGGGTGCGGACTTTTTTTGAGTGTCCTGGTGCTGCAGACAGGGCCGCTGCCGCCTCTGCTGACTCCTGGCAAACCAGTGCTCTTCGGTATGCAAAGGCTTTTCGTCCCACCTGCAGCGTATACGCGGTGTCTGCTAAATTCATACCCGGGTTGTTCTTTAAGAATTCCACCAGGTTTTGGGTATTTCGCTCCAGGGCAGCTTCGGTTTTGGCAGATAATAAAATTAATTGGGGCTGGCCTGAGGTGTGTTCAATAGGCGAGGGGGCAAGCCCCCTTGTCCCCCCGGGGGGTTCCTCTAACACCACATGGGCATTGGTGCCGCCAATACCAAAGGAACTGACCCCGGCCCGCAGCGGGAATCCATTGCCGGTCCATTTACACAACCCTGTATTCACAACAAATGGGCTGTTTTCAAAATCCACTTCCGGGTTGGGGTTTTCAAAATGCAGGCTCGGGGGGATCATGCGGTGGTGAATGGCCAGTACGGTTTTAATAAAACCAGCCACCCCGGCGGCAGCGTCCAGGTGACCGATGTTGCTTTTGACCGAACCGATCCGGCAAAATTGTTTTTTATCCGTATCAAATGCCCGAACCAGGGCACGAATTTCCACCGGGTCGCCTAACGGCGTACCAGTGCCGTGGGCTTCTATATAGGTAATGCTCTCCGGTTCCACATTTGCTGCCTGCTGGGCTATCCGTATCACCTCAGCCTGGCCTTTGATACTGGGGGCAGAATATCCTACTCTTCGGTTCCCGTCATTGTTTACTGCTGTACCTTTTACCAGTGCATAAATGTGGTCCTGGTCTGCAATGGCATTTTCCAGGGGTTTCAACACCACGATTCCCACTCCTTCTCCACTGGTAGTCCCGGAGGCTTTTGCATCAAAGGCTCGGCAGTGGCCGTCACTGGACATGATCATGCCTTCCTGGTACAGGTAACCACTTTTTATTGGCAGGTTCACCGCTGTCCCTCCTGCCAGGGCTATGTCGCACTCGCCGCTCAGCAGCGCCTGACACCCCATATGAACTGCTACCAGGGAAGTGGAACAAGCTGTTTGCAGTGTCACTACCGGCCCCTTGAGATTCAACCGATACGCCACCTGGGTACTCATCAATGAGTTGTCGTTTACCGACATTAAGCCAAATAGTTCGGAAGAGTTTCTCGCCCGGTCCATCATCATGGCCATCCAGTAAAAATGAATGTTTGCCCCACAGTAAAAACCAATAAAACCTTGATAAATTTCCGGGTTATACCCTGCATCTTCCAGTGCTTTCCAACAGCACTCATGCAAAATACGCAGCTGCGGGTCCATCATTTCTGCTTCTGGCAGGGTGTAATTAAAAAAGGAAGCATCAAAATAATCCACATCTTCCAACATACCTTTGGCTTTCACATATCTGGGATTTTTAAACTCTTGAGGGGAAACCCCGGATTTCTCCAGTTCTTCATCCGTAAAAAATCCAATCCCCTGGTTTCCATTTTTTAGATTTTCCCAAAATTCATCGATGGACCTGGACCCGGGAAACCTGCCGGCCATACCAATTACCGCAATTTCATAACCGGTGGAACTGTTATTTTCTTTTAAATCAGACATGTTGATCATCCTTCTATTTGATTCGCTGTCGTCTGCCTTTCATTTTGTCTCTACCTGTTTTGAGCCTGACGCTAAAATCCGGAGTTTTTTCTTCTTCTGCCGCCGCTGTGACAGGTTTGCCCGGCACCAGGTGGTCCAGGTGCTGCGTAAAGGTGTGGATGGTGGGATACTCAAACAAAGTAACCACAGGAATCTCCCGGACTAAAACTTTCTTTAAACCGGTATTCAACCGGACAATGTCAAGAGAAGTACCACCCAGGTCGAAAAAGTTGTCGTGGATGCCCACTTTGTCCAGGTTGAGAATCTCCTGCCAGACAGAGGCTACTGTCTTCTCTGTCTCAGTTACCGGGGCTGCATACGCCGCACCCAGGCGGGTACGAATACCCCCGGGAAGCGGAAGCTTTCTCCGGTCCACCTTGCCCACAACTGTTACCGGAAATTCCTCCAATGGGATAAAATAGGAGGGAATCATGTAATCAGGTATCTTCTTTAACAATGTCTCTCGCAGTTCCGAGACTGTTAACTCTTTTCCCTGCCCCAATTTCATATAAGCGCAGAGATAGTTATTCCCGTTATCATCTTCACGGGCAATAACCAGGGCTTCTTCGATCCCTGGCAGCAGCATCACCTGCCGCTCGATTTCTCCTGTCTCGACCCGGTTCCCCCGTATCTTGACCTGCTGATCAATACGCCCCAGGTACTCTATTTCCCCATTGCCAATCAACCGCACCAGATCACCGGATTTGTATATTTTTTGCCTTCGGCGACCAGGGGGGGCGCTTTTTGAAAAAACTGCCCCCCCTG
>CP070627.1:713349-725995 GCA_020355945.1 Candidatus Aminicenantota bacterium
GGTCACCCGAAGCCCTTCATAATGTCCTGCAAATGCTTTTGCAATATGGTCTTATTTCAGAGAAAAAGGCGCGTAATATCGAACATGAAGAAACATCAAAAAAGACTGGAAAAAAAAGTCGCTGGGCACAGGCTGCGGAAGAAATGTCAGAACAGGGATACCTGAGAGGAAAAGGAGAGGAGTTACTAGAAAGTATTCATGAATTTCGAAATGACTTTGAAATAAACGATCCTTTTGAAAAAGCAGTTGAATGACCAAATACCTATTAGATACAAACATACCAGTCTATTTGGAAGACCCCGATTCTCCCTTTCACCGTCCAGTGAAGGAGAGGCTCCAACAGCTTCGAGATGAAGATCAGGTTTTTGTTTCAGTGTTAAGCCTGTATGAACTCTACTATGCAGTGGCCTTAAGGAAGAAGGAAGGCAGAGAACAATTCGCTGCTCATACGCTCCTGGTTATTGAAGAAATTAAAAAACACTTTAAAGTTCTTCCTCTTCGTGGAAAAGATGCCTCTATTTTTGGGGAAATAAAAGCTCTGTATAAAGAGCGATCTAAGGAAAAGGAAGAAAAACAAACGATTAAAAAGCATGATGTTGATTTTATTCTTGCCAGCACTGCGATTGAATACGACTTGATTGTAGTAAGCAATGACGATATTTTTCAAAAAATAAAAGAATTATTCCCTAAACTCCAGGTTGAAAATTGGGCAAGAATTTAAAAATTTTCCCTGCCAGATCAATTTTTTGAATTCCCAATGCCGGGGTTCAAAGATGCGATTTTGCATGTCCCCGCTTTTGCGCTTTTCCGCTTTTTTTGCCACGGATTTATACGGCCTTTCACGGACTTTGTTTGTCCGTGTTCGTCCGTGGCTAAAACTCGAATTGCTGTTTCACTATTTTGTCAATTGCAAAAAATGGTGTTTATGAATATAATGAATTTTTTACGAGTAAAGCGCCATGAAAGAAAATATGTATGATGTGATTATCGTGGGTGGTGGTATCATGGGATGCACCGCCGCATATTATCTCATCACCGGTGATGATCAGCTCAACATCGCTGTGATTGAAAGGGATCCCACCTATTCTCAAGCGTCAACCACCCTGTCCATGGCCAATGTCCGCATTCAATTCAGTCTACAAGAGAACATCCAAATTTCCCAATATGCCAGTGAAACCTTTGAGACCTTCGCTGACGTGATGGCGGTGGAGGGAATAAAGCCTGGTATTGATTATCGACGTGAGGGGAATCTTTTCATGGTAAAAAAAGAAGACCGAAAAGCAGCCCAAAATGCCCTATCTCTTCAAAAACATCTGGGCTGCCCGGTGGAATGGTGGTCTATAGAGACCATCAAACAGCATTTTCCTCTATATCAACCCGGTGGGCTGGCAGGTGGAACATTCGGGCCGGCCGATGGTCACCTGGACCCCTATTCCCTGCTGATGGGCTATAAAAAAAAAGCTAAAACGTTGGGAGTAACCTTTATTAGCGATGAAGTTTCAGAAATTACCAGGAATTTCCATCAAGTTACAGGGGTAAAACTAACCGCAAAAAAACCTCTTGGGGCAGGGATGGTGATTAACTGTGCCGGTGCCTGGGCTGCACCAGTGGCCCTGACTGCTGGCGTGAAACTGCCAATCAGACCACGTAAAAGGCAGGTTTTTGTACTGGATACTGCAGTGAAACCGGAGGGTCCACTTCCCCTGACCATTCTTCCTTCAGGACTTTATTTCCGCACCGATACCGGCGGACAAATACTCTTAGGAAAATCAACGGATGATGACCCCGCGGCATTCGACTTTACCTGGGACCAGGAACGATTCATAGACCATTTATGGCTGGAATTGGTAACTTTTGTGCCTCTATTTGATCGGCTTAAACTGGTTCGCGGCTGGGCCGGACTTTATGCGGAAAATACCTTTGACGGAAATGCCATACTGGGTGAATGGCCGGAGTGCAAAGGCTTTTACCTGGCTAACGGGTTCTCCGGACATGGACTGCAGCAAGCACCGGCAGTGGGCCGATACCTATCCGAACTGATCTTCCAACAAAAACCAATGCTTGATCTCTCAATTTTTAACCCCCAACGTATTCTCGATAATAAACCTCTAAGTGAAACAGGATTGGTTTAGGGTTTAGGAACAGGACAGGTCACCGCGTTCCCTGTCCTGTCCCTAAGTTTTTCATCCTATTCCCTATTCCTGGTGGGTTAAATATCCTCGATATCTTCCGATTTTTCATGCACTTTATGAAGTTTGTGCTTTACTTTCTTCATTTTCTCTTTTACTTTCTCCAATTTTTCTTTCATTTTTTCATCAATTTTTTCCTTTATAATGATATCACATTCTTCGGCATCCGGGGTATAAATGTGAAACTCAGGAATTTCAAAGTGAAGGTCTTTAATACCTTTCAGGATTTTGATTCGATGGTGCCCCGCTCTCTTATCCAGCTCGGCATTGACTGTTTTTTTCTTCTTATGACGGAGGATTTCGATATCGACTTTATCGCCTTTTTCCAGGTCTGAAAGAATTTTAGTGACATCTTTAGGGTTTGAAATATCTTTGCCATTGAATTTGACAATCACATCCCCGCCTTTTAGACCGGCTTTTTCTGCCGGGGTATCTTTTTCAACCTTGAGAATGAGTGCGCCGCCGTCCTTTTTCACGCTAAAGTATTCAGCCAGGTCATTGTTCAACTCTTGCAAATGCACACCCAGGTATGCGCCGCCGGAGATAACAACATACCCTTTTCTGCCTTTATCTTTCCAGTCAAAATCAAAGGATTTTAATTTCAGCTTTCCCAGGGTGACTGTGAGTTCTTTTTCTTTGCCATCGCGGACCAGTTTGATTTTTGCTTTGGTTCCCGGTTGGCAATCGCGGACCGCATCCACCAAATCAGGGGTCCTGCGGATTTTTTCGTCATTGAAGTACTGGATCACATCGTATTTTTTAATACCTGCTTTTTCAGCAGCTTCTCCTTTTACTAATTTGATGACCAGCACACCAAATTTGACGCCGAACTCTTCCTTTTCCTCTTTGGACAGCGTCTCAATATTGACGCCCAGGTAGCCTTTGTCCGAATCTTTACCGGCTGCCAGGTATGAGGCGGCTCCGGCCAGCAATAGGCTCAGTACCAAAACCAGGCCTGTCACCATTCCTTTTCTTGAAACAAATCTTTTAAAATGTGTCATAAATACCTCCTTAGTTTTTTTATCGTTTCATTTTCATTTTTCATACCTCTAAGATGCAGCATTTTAAAAAAAAGTTTCATTGGTTAATTTTTTTGCCACAGAGAACACAGAGAGCACAGAGGCAAAAGAAAAAATAGAAGAAAAAAATTGCTATTTTTTTTTATTTATGGTATATAAAATTCTCTAGAGGTTTTTTGTGTCCCTTGATGTAACTTTGGGGCTAAAAATGTAAGGAGGTGACAATGAGAATGAGAAAGTTAATTATCCCGGTTGTTTTATTTTTATTGGCATTTTTGGCTTGTTCAAATCATTCAAAAACAGATGAAAGAATTGCATACTATTATAACGGGAAAAAAATTTCCGAGAAAAAATTCCTGGATAACGGAAAAAGCGGGAAAATTATAACCTATTATGAAAACGGCAATATCAAAAGTGAAGAAAAATATGTGCAGGGAAAACCGGAAGGGATATGGATGGAGTGGTATAAAAATGGAAACAAACAATATGAACTGGAACATAAAAACGGACGGATACAAGGCCGATTCACCTGCTGGTATGAAAACGGGAAGAAAAAACGGGAATCCGCCTGGAAAGATGGCAAAAGACATGGTAAAGATACTTATTGGTATCAGAATGGGAACAAAGGTTTTGAAAAGCAATATAAAACCGGTCAACGCCAGGGGCAGTGGACCGCCTGGTTTCCCAACGGTAAGAAAAAAGGGGAAGGAAGCTTTAGCGATGGTTGCGGTGAATGGGTGGAGTACTACCAAAGCGGGCAAAAAAAATATAAAGAAGAACGAAAAGACGGGAACCTGCATGGTAAAAGGATAGAATGGTATGCAAACGGCAATAGCAAAAGTGAAGAAGAATATTGGCAAGACAGGCCGCAGGGAAAGTGGATAAAATGGTATGAAAAGGGGAATAAAAAAGAGGAAACCGGTTTCCAAAACGCGATGCGGCACGGCAACTGGCGCGGATGGTATGAAAATGGTCAAAAAAAATTTGCATGCCAATTTCAAAACAATATGCGGCAGGGCAAGTGGCTGCAATGGTACAAAAATGGGAAACCAAAAGGCTCAGGAGAATTTGATAAAGGCACCGGCACCTGGGTGCAGCTCTATGAAAACGGGAATAAAAAACTCCAGGAGAATTGGCAGCAGGGCCAGAGACAGGGTAAATGGACGGGGTGGGACCCTCAAGGCCGTTTAATTAGAGAAGAAACCTGGGAAAACAACCAACTGGTAAAAATAATCAATACGAAAAACAAAAAAATCCACAGTTTAAAGGATACCATGGACCGGATAGTTGAAGAGTTTACCAACCCGGATTTCCCGGTAGGTGTGATCATTGGCGTCATTAAAAACGGGGAAAAACATGCGTTCTCATATGGGAAGAAATCAGTCAATAAGGCTGACAGTGATGCACCGGATGGGGACACGATTTTTGAAATCGGTTCCATTACCAAGACCTTTACCACTACGATTTTGGCTGACATGGCTTCAAAGGGTGAAATCAAGTTGTATGAGAAGGTTCAAGACTATTTGCCCGGACATGTGACCCTGCCCACCTACCAGGGCAAGGCGATCAATTTTCGTCACCTGGCAGCTCATTGTTCTTCTCTTCCCAATATGCCGGACAATTTGGAGGAGGCAATATTGGACCCTGATGACCCGTTTGTCTCCTATTTGAAATACGATTTATATAATTTCCTGGATCGATGTTCCCTTCGTTATCCCATTGGCAGCCGCGGTGAATACTCGAATATTGGTGTGGGTTTGCTGGGGCATGTCCTGGGGCGAATCAATCATACCACCTATGAGAATTTACTCAGACAAAGACTTTTGACAGTTTTGGCCATGGATAACACCTCACTGTTTTTAACCGGGAAACAGAAAGCCAACCTGGCTTACGGGCACAACCCGGAGGGGGAGGTGACTGCCAATTGGAATCTCAGCGATTGTCTTCAAGGTTCCGGGGCTATTAAATCATCTTTGAATGATATGTTCAAATACCTGGAGGCCAATATGGGATTAATAGACACACCGCTGCGGCATGCCATGGAATTTGCTCAGCAGCCGGTCATCAAGACTGTTTGGGGTGATTATAATGCATTGGGATGGGGAATTGAAACCTTGCCCAATGGTGAAAAAATGGTCTGGCACAATGGTGGAACTGCGGGTTATCGGGCGTTTATAGGGTTTATCCAGCGGTTAAAGCTGGGGGTGATTGTTTTGTCCAATTTCAGGGATACAGACATGGATGCGATTGGCAGGAACGTGTTAAGAATAATTCACCCTATGGCGGAAGGGCCCCATTAGAAAGTCTTGCAGGGGGCCAGGGGAAAAAATTAAGGCCACTGACCCCGGGCTTTTTTCCTCTTTTTCAGCCACAGATTTACATAATTTTCAAGGATTTTTTATTCACCATACGGCAATCTTTCCGGCCGCTTTTCAGCTCTGACCCTGAACCCCGGAAAATGAGCCAGGTCGTAAATAAAATCATCATCCAGGCTCAAAGCATATTTCCTGTGCGAAAGCAGCACAACCGGGATATGGTCATGGTCTTCCTTATTGGATCGCAGGTTTTTAACTATTTTTTTGGTGAAATATTCACGTTGGAATTCTTTAATTTCAATATTGGTTATTTTTATTAATCGTCCTTCCCTGGTCAATTTATCAATAATACTGGGCATACTTGTATTTGATGGAGAATGTGAAGCTGTACTGAGATATTCAAGCAATAATTTTTTAGAAACAGTCAAATAAGCATTTTCAAATGAATCTTCCGGGTTGAATTTCATCAACCACTGAACCAGTTTTTTGTATTCCACATCCATGGGGTTGATAAAGTTCTTGGCAATATTATTATCAATGAAAATATCTTTTTTCATTCTCCGTTGGAATTCGCATTGACAGCAATGTTCATGACATCCATCATATAGGTTTTAAAGAAATCTTCCGGGGCGTTTAAAATCTGTCCATCCGTGGTAAATTCCAGTTGATGGGTTTGGGTATCTTCTCCGTCATTCTGGAGATAATATACCTTTACATCCTGGTGAGTAACTTCTTTTTTAACAATGGCCAGCCGGATTCGATTCAAAAGATATTCGCTGTGAGTCTCAATGATGTAGTTCTTATCGGACTCTTTGATTTGATTCACCATGTAGTTCCCGAATTCCGCCTGGACACTGGGATGCAAGTGGATTTCCGGTTGGGCCACAAATAATGTAGAACCATCCCCCAATTGCAAGTCCGCAACCACTATGGGTAGAAATTGGCTGATACCAAAACCAACATCATTTAATGATGCAGGCACACTGTCTCTATTTACTTTTACCAGCAACTCAAACCTTCCTCCATCCAGCCTTTTGCTGCTGATATCAACCAATAGTGAAAGATCTTTCATAATTTTGATCAATTCTTTATACTTTTTAGAATTTTTAGTCTCCCATGAAATAATCTGGTTTTCGTAACCTTCACCAAATTTACCCACTGTTAAATCGGTTTTAGATTTCTCATAATATGTTCTTTCAGGATAAAGTCTAAAGGAGCTTATAAAATTTATTTTATTATCTAATCTTTCGCATAGCGCAGATAGGAATGCTATACGTGAACTTAACAGAAGATCACCCTTATATAAGCTTAATTTCCTTAATTCATCGAAACTCTCAAATTTGAATGTAACAGACTTTTTTACCTTCTTCAATTTATTAAACCTCCTCTCTAGATCATGATCATTAATATCTTTTCCATTACCTTCCACCTTTATAGTCATTCCTCTGAATAGTGAAAAAAGCTCTAACATTGCCTCGTTTAAATCAAATACATCTCCTTTAAACTCCTTTTCTAAAGAAAATCTATAATTTAGAGTATATTTCCTCTTTTTCGTAATTTCTAGATTATATCTACCCGTCTCTAATTGCAGTTTAGTCAAATTTGGAAGCTTTCTCAACTTATCCTCTTCCCAGTATGTGAATATTTTAATGTGTCTTTCACTTTCATCAACAATATTGAATCCTATTTTTATAATATTTTCTCTTAGATGTTTGTAAGATATTTCTTGGAAATTCCCCATGCTTACGTACTTTCCATTGGGAGAGAATTGGAAGGGGAACTCCCCGGATTGTAGGGGGCCAAGAATGCTGTAAAGAATAGAACTTTTACCACTGCTGTTGGCACCGGTCAAGAGAGTTAATTTACCCAGTTCAATATCCACAGACTTAAAACATTTAAAATTTTCTATGCATACACGCTTTACTTTCATTTTTCATTTCCCATTAGGCAATCATTATATACCATTCTTTTGATAAATGCAATTGAAATGAAATTCTTAATTTAGCATCAAGATTTTCATCTACAGGCGATCCACCTGGCGAGAACCTGTCTATCCACATTCTTTCATACTCATTTACCCCAAAAGGTGGTCATGGTTTTCATCAAGGTTGTTCCATGGTGAAAACCATTACCATCTTTAGACAAAAGTTTTTGATTAATTTCATTCGTCTCCGGGCGACGGCGCGCTGACATGAGGAGCTGCTATTCCCAATCCACGATGTACTTTCTCAATTGAAGGGGATGAATGTGTTTTTCCGAGATTACTTTTTCTTTAACGGAAAACCCCAACCGGTGGATCAAATCCGGGTCGCCTGATACCAAATGATGCCACCAGGGGAGGTCTTTGCCTTCATAGAGAAGGCGGTAGGCGCACATTTTTGGCAGCCAGGAAAACTGTTCCACCCGGGTGGGCGTGAGTATGATGCACGTGGGCACCAGGTGGTGACGAGTGAGATAAGAGCTGCAGCGGCAGGTTTGTGTACAAAATAGATGACAGCACACATTGGTGTATTGAACCTCGCCGGTTTTCTTATCCTGGAGTTTGTATAAACAGCATTTTCCGCAGCCGTGGCATAGTAATTCCCATTCCCAACGAGTCATCTCCCGGAGGCTTTTCTGTTTCCAGAAAGGTTCCCATGGGGAATAAGGCACGTCATTTTTCAGTCGCTGTTTTCCTGTTGTTTTAAATTCCATTAAAGAATATATTAATACTTTATCCGGGAAATGTCAATGCACAATGCACAATGCACAACGCACAACGCACAGCGTACAGCGTACAGCGTACAGCGCACAGCGCACGGCGCATGGCCCCTGGTGCCCTCTTAGAGTGCCCTCCCGAGGACTTGACTTTATGCTCATAAACCACTATACTACAAATCTGTCGTTGATTTACAGGTTAATGGTGCCGGTGAACCAATGAGGTAAAAAATGGGAAATAAGAAGAAAATGGATTTAAACAAGATAGAACAAGGCGTGAGATTGATATTGGAAGGCGTTGGCGAAGACCCGCAGTGTGAGAGATTGAAGAACACTCCCCGGCGGGTGGCGGATATGTTTGCCGAGGTGCTGTCGGGTACGCATAAAGACCCGGATGACTTTCTCAAAGCACTAACAGAAGAAAAACATGAAGAGATGGTGATTTTAAAAAATATTCCCCTCTTTTCCATGTGTGAACATCATCTGCTCCCTTTTTCCGGTGTGGCCAGTATCGCTTATATTCCCAGGAAAGGTAGAATTATGGGGCTTAATACCCTTGCTCACCTGGTGGACTCCCTGGCCCAACGACTCCAGATCCAGGAGCGGTTAACCAAACAAATTGCCGATTGCCTGGTCAAAGCCCTTTCTCCCCTGGGGGTAATGGTGGTGATTAAAGCGGAGCATCTGTGTATGAGTATGCGAGGCGCCAAAAAACCAGGGGCTAAAACCATCACCTCTGCTCTCAGGGGGGTATTCCGAGACAATCTTGCCACCCGTGAAGAAGCCATGTCATTAATTATGACCGGTGACTAACCCCCTAACCCCCTTGCTTTGCTCTTTCCTTAAAGATTTCCTCGATGCGGTCCACCATTTCAGGGGGTTTGAAGGGTTTGGTCATATAGTAGGATGCTCCCAGTGAAATCCCAATGGCTTTACTCTCCTCTTCTTTATCGGCGCTGAGGATTAAGATGGGGATTTTGAAATCTCTCAATTCTTTCAATTTTTCCAGGACTTCCGCACCATTCATCACAGGCATAGCCATATCCAATATAATCAGGTCAAATGTTTCTTCAGCGATACATTCCAATCCCTTTCTGCCGTTATGGGCTTCATGTACGTTATAGCCTTTCTTTTCCAGGTAAAACCGCAGCAGTTTCCGCAGGGTTGGCGAATCATCGATAACCAATATTTTTCTACTCATTTGTTATTTTTATAATTTTTTATTTTGCCGTTTGTAGAAAGGCTTCGGATTCATCATCGATTTCAAAATTCTGATAATGCAGGAATCCGGTTCCGGCTGGTATTAATCGTCCCATGGTGACATTTTCTTTAATGCCACTTAAGTGGTCTTCTTTACCGGCAATCGCGGCTTCGGTTAACACCCGTGTGGTTTCCTGGAATGCGGCAGCCGATATAAAACTGTCATAAGCGAGTGCTGCCCTGGAAATCGGTAACAGGTGGGGTTTGGCTTTAGCTGGCAGCCCACCTTCCGCAGTCACCCGGCGGTTTTCTTCTTCAAATAACCATTTTTCCACGATCTGCTCCGGGATAAACCTGGTGTCACCTACTTCTTCAATGCGCCTCCATTTAATCATCTGACGGATGATGACTTCAATATGCTTATCATTAATGGTAACGCCTTGTAATCGATAAACATCTTGTATTTCCTTGAGCAGGTATTCAGCCAACTCACCTTCCCCGAGAACCGTCAAAATATCCACGGGATTTAAAGGGCCATCCATCAATGGTGTCCCTGCTTTTATTCGATCTCCGTCACCCACGATGATATAAGCCCCCCGGGGGATATTGTGTTCGTCCGGTTTACCGCTTTTGTCAAAGGGTTTGATAATGATTTTTCGCGATCCTTTGGTGAGTTTGCCATACTCGACGATTCCGTCAATTTGGGCGATGCGGGCCGGATTCCTGGGTTTCCGCGCCTCGAATAGCTCGGTTACCCGCGGCAAACCACCCGTAATATCTTTGGTTTTGGCAAATTCGGAAGGGATTTTAGCCAATACATCCCCGGCATGGACTTCATCCTTATCCTTGACTGCCAGATGGGCATTAACCGGTAGATAAAATCTTCGCGTGATTTTATTGGTTTTTTTATCCCGGATCACAACCTGGGGCTGAAGCTCATCTCGCAATTTTTCATTCTTTATATCGATGATAATGGTGGTAATTTTTCCTGTGGTTTCATCCCGGTCCTGGACATAAGAGATATTCTCTTCCAGGTCCTTAAATTCAACGCGGCCGTCTTCTTTGGTTAATATGGCATTGGCAAAAGGGTCCCACTGCATTAATATGTCGCCTTTTTCCACTTTCTGACCATTTTTTATCATCACTTTGGAACCATAAGTGACCGGGTAGACGGCTTTTTCCCTGCGGTTGGCATCCAGTATCTGGATGGAACCGGTGCGATTCATGGCAACCAAATTTCCCTCGTTATCTTCGATGATTTCCAGGTTATTAAATTTGACGGTACCATCAATATTGGTATGCAATTTGGTTTGCCCTTCGGCCCCGGAGGCAACACCACCGATATGAAAGGTTCTCATGGTTAATTGCGTCCCGGGTTCCCCGATGGACTGGGCAGCAATAATTCCCACGGCTTCTCCCAGTTCGATCAATTGCCCGCTGGACAGGTTCCGCCCGTAACACATGCGGCACACGCCGCCCTGGGTTTCGCAGGTCAAGACAGAGCGAATCTTTATTTTCATGATACCGGCATCAACGATCTCTTTGCCTTTGTATTCGTCGATTTCTTCGTCGGTTTTGACGATGATCCTCTCGGGGTCATCCGGATGAAAGACATCCTCCATTGCTGTTCTCCCAACGATTCGCTCAATTAAAGGCTCGATCTCTTTCCCGTTTTCGATGAGGTCTGTGACCTCAATACCATTAATGGTTCCGCAGTCCTCTTCTTTTACCACCACTTCCACGGCCGCATCCACCAATTTTCGTGTCAGGTAACCGGCGTCTGCTGTTTTTAGTGCGGTATCAGCCAGTCCTTTCCGGGCGCCGTGGGTGGAGATAAAGTACTGCAGAACGGAAAGACCCTCTTTAAAATTAGCAGTAATAGGAGTTTCCAGGATTTCACCGGAGGGCTTGGCCATGAGTCCCCGCATTCCTGCCAATTGCTTCAACTGGTCTTTACTGCCCCGGGCACCGGAATCCGACATCATGAAAATAGGATTGATGCTGTCGCCTTCATAACTCATCCTTCTCATGTTGGCAAACATGGTTTCCCGGATCTGGTCCGTGGCCCGGCTCCATTTGTCGATAATGGTATTGTGTCGTTCGCTGGCAGATAAATGACCGTCGGTATACTCTCGTTCCACCATTTCCAGTTCTTTTTCAGTCTCCTGGATGATCTGTATCTTTTCATCGGGTATCACCAGGTCGGATATACTGATGGTAAAACCAGCCTGTGTCGCATATTCAAAGCCACCCTCTTTTAGCTTATCCAGGGTTTCTACCGTGGCATCGAAACCCAATTGCAAGTAAATATAATAAATGAGATTCTGGACAGCCTTCTTCTTCAACAATCCATTAATAAACGGGATGCCCTTGGGCAAGAATTCGTTAAATATCACCCGGCCGGGGGTGGTGACCAACAGACGATTTTCCCCGGGTTTTATCTCCGTGACCGGACAGTTGGCCACATCCTGGGGATTCAGCGTGTAAGTGTCCAGGTTTTTCACCTTTCCGAAATAACTTACCCTGATTTTGGCATTGATATCGACGATTCCACGTTCCCAGGCCAATAAAGCCTCTTTTAGCGAGCTAAACAGCATATTTTCGCCTTTCAGGCCTTTTTTATGGAAGGTCATATAGTAAAATCCCAGGATCATATCTTGGGTGGGTACAGCCAATGGTTTGCCATTGGCAGGGTTCAGGATATTGTTGGTGGAGAGCATCAGGATTTTGGCTTCTGCCTGGGCTTCCAGCGACAGCGGGATATGAACCGCCATCTGGTCACCGTCAAAGTCCGCATTAAAGGCAGGACATACCAACGGGTGCAGGGTAATGGAATTACCTTCTACCAACTGCGGTCGGAAGGCCTGGATCCCCAGGCGGTGCAGGGTAGGGGCGCGGTTCAATAAAACCGTGTGCTCTTTGATCACTTCATCCAATGCATCCCAGATTTCATCCCGGTTTTCTTCTACCCAGGTGCGTGCCACCCGTAACGTGGTGACCACGCCTTTCTTCTCCAGTTTGTTATATATAAAGGGTTTAAACAGTTCCAACGCCATCTTTTTGGGAATTCCGCATTGATCCAATTTTAACCGGGGGTCCACCACGATCACGGACCGACCCGAATAATCCACCCGTTTTCCTAATAAATTCTGCCGGAATCGTCCCTGTTTTCCTTTTAATGAATCGGAAAGTGATTTCAACGGCCTTTTTTGAGAACTCATGTAGC
>CP070627.1:726095-738739 GCA_020355945.1 Candidatus Aminicenantota bacterium
GGCTCGGGCCGGCCAGCAATGTCTACCCCGTATTCAAAGATGGCTGCAGCTCCGTCCACATCCCGATAATCGACCTGTATCCCCCAGTCCCTGTTTGTGCTTCCCAGTCTCCCGGGTACGATGAGTAGGTAAGCCTTATTTTGCTCACGCATGCCGCGGTTGATTTCAGAGATTTTCCTTCTTACTTCATCATGTTTGTCTTTGGTATACGAAAGCGGGGAGACAACTACGGTATACTCGATTCCTTCCTTGATACCATGCCCCTGGAGACTCTTGATTGATAAGTAAGTATGCTCTATATTTTCGGGAATTTTTATGGCTTCGAACTTCAACTGGGGCAATTGTGTAAGCTGAACGACGTGGAAGTAGCCAGTTTCAGTATCTAGTTTTTTAAAATCGATGTTAAATACGAATTCTATTTGGAAATGAGAAGAGATCTTTGCAGAAATTACTTCCATTATTGTATTCAATCCGTTTTTGAAGTTGAAATGATTGTTTTGTATCAATTCTTCTATGGTGATCAGGTTGTTAGATATACCCAATTTTTTAATTTTGTGATAGTTGGCGAACCGGACATGAAGTATTTTCATGGTTTCCAGCTCCTCTCCACTGAGCCAATTATTTTTTGTCATATCCAGTGCATAAAAAAATTGTTGCCCTTTCCCGGTTATCAAGAATCTCAGGGGAATCGGGTTTTTTATGGTGGCCATGGAAATTACCGGGAAATCATCCAGTACCGTGGCATACCCATGTCCGAATGCGATCCGGGCGAAGCCTTCATTTTTATCCTGTGTCTTAAGTGCATAAGGGAAAAAAGAGTTGGCCACGCCAGAGATATAAGGATAGTAGAATGGGCCGGCAAGCGTATCGTCAAAAATGCCGGGGATAGGATTGATGACAATGGCCATTTTCTCTGTGCTTTCCCCCTGTTGTTTCTTAAGAAAATCGTTATATATATGATAGACTGCCAGCTTAAGTTGGTTGAATCTTACATTTTTGTCAGGATGATTATTGGGGATCATGAAGGAAGCGTTTTCTCCAGCATGGATCGGACCTGTCTTTTCCGATGCCAGCCAGGCCTCGTTAGTGGCAGAAGAACGCACGCCAATAGGAATATCTCTCATTTCTTCAAGGATGTCATTCAAGAGGTTCAACTCTGCGCTGCCAAACTGTCCACGTTGGTTTTGAAATTTATCGAAAAAGCTGGTGGAGAGTATACGGCTTTTCAGTTTTTTGGTTTGAGGAATATGGCATTCATTTATCTGTACTAATCCGGCTCCTTTTCCTCCCGGCGAACCGCTGCCGTATATTTTTATATCCCCGGGCTTATCGTATATTTTTGGCATCTAGACAACATATCCCTTTAGAGGAACTGAGAATGTGGAAGGTGTATCCCTTCCACATTCTTTGTACCAGTTTTTTTTTTAGACCAATCCTTGTTCCATCATGGCATTGGCGACCTTGAGGAAACCTCCTATGTTGGCGCCATTGACATAGTTGCCGGGTGTTCCATAGGCTTCTGATGATTCTTTGGCTGTTTGATGGATACTTTTCATGATATTATGAAGGCGGTTGTCCACTTCTTCTCTTGACCATCCCAGCATGAGGCTATTCTGTGACATCTCAAGCCCGGAAACCGCGACACCCCCGGCATTGGCTGCTTTACCCGGGCCATAGAGTACTTTGGCATCCAGGAATAAATCCACTGCCTCGTTGGTGCAGGGCATGTTGGCTCCTTCGGAGATAACGTAAACTCCGTTGTCCAGGAGATTTTGAGCATCTTTGCGGTTAATCTCGTTTTGGGTGGCACTGGGAAAAGCGCAGTCAGCTTTATGATTCCATAGGGGATTATAATCCAGGCTGGAATCCACCGGGGTGTAAGAAGCACTCCTGTATACGTCCGTGTATTCCTTGATCCTGCCCCTGCGTATGTTTTTCAACTCCATGACATAGGCAAGCTTTTCAGAATTAATACCTTCAGGATCGTAGATATAGCCGTTGGAGTCAGACAGGGTGACAACTTTTCCCCCCAGGTGGTTGATTTTCTCTACCGTATACTGGGACACGTTGCCGGCCCCGGATACAAGACATAACTTGCCCTCCAATGTTTCGCTCCTGGTATTGAGCATTTCCGCGGCAAAGTAAACAGCACCGTATCCGGTGGCTTCAGGGCGAATTAGCGATCCTCCCCAGTCCAGGCCTTTACCCGTTAACACTCCGGTGAATTCATTTCTCAGCTTTTTGTATTGACCGAAAAGAAACCCGATTTCCCGGGCGCCTACGCCGATATCTCCGGCCGGAACATCCGTATGGGGGCCAAGATGCCGGAAAAGCTCGCTCATGAAAGACTGGCAGAAACGCATAACCTCGTTATCACTCTTACCCTTGGGATCGAAATCAGAACCTCCTTTTCCTCCTCCCATGGGAAGAGTGGTCAGGCTGTTTTTAAAAACCTGTTCGAAGGCAAGAAATTTCAGGATTCCCAGGTTTACGGTTGAATGGAAGCGAAGCCCTCCTTTGTAAGGACCAATGGCGCTGTTCATCTCAATCCTGTATCCCCGGTTAATATGGATTTCCCCGTTGTCATCCATCCAGGGGACGCGAAACATGATGACCCGTTCCGGCTCTGCGATCCGTTCCAGCAGCTTTGCTTTCCTGTACTCCGGGTGCTTTTCGAAGACCAGGGAGAGGGACCTGGCCACTTCCTCCGCGGCCTGATGAAACTCAGGTTCATTTGGGTTTTTTGCTTTTAATTTACCCATGAAATCCGTAACGTAATTATTCGTACTCATAGACACCTCCTTGTTCATTGAAAATTTTATATAATCGCTGTTTTGTAAACGATAATTTGTAATGAGTCGATCTGGATTTCGATTTCATAGGATAAATTACCATAATAATGTTATAGATTTATTGGATTACTATTATGATTTTAATAAATATTTAAATGGGGAGATGGCTGTCTTTTTTTTTTAATTTTTTATTATTATAATATACAAATGATAATTCACCAGGATTACCAGCACCAGTTTGGCATATTTCATGACCTGATCAAATTCAGGGTTAGGGAGATACTACTGGTATCCAGTTTTTATGATGCCTTTGTACTGGAGGAGGATGGGAGATTATCGGAAAAGATTTTCAGTGAATATGTCGATTTAAATCTCAGGTTTATTCCAAGGATACTGAGGGTTTCAAGCGCTGAAGAGGCGTTGAGAATGATGGGAAAACATACTTTTGACCTGGTTATCACCATGACAAGGATTGCCGACATGAACCCGCTGGAGTTCGGTGCCAGGGTAAAGAAATTAAACCCGGGAATCCCGGTTATCCTGCTGACCAATGAATGGTTACAGGTGGAACAGTTAATTCAATTAAGGGAGAGCAAAAGCATTGAAAAGGTTTTTTACTGGACCGGTGATACCAGGATACTGCTGGCTATAATAAAGTATATCGAGGATTTAAAGAACGTTGATAATGATATCCGGCTTGGAGTGAGGGTAATATTCATCATCGAAGATTCTCCGAGATTCTATTCCAATTTACTTCCATTGATCTATACGGAAATAATGACCCAGACTCGACGGTTGATTTCCGAAGGGGTGAATGATCTGCACAGGCAACTGCGAATGAGAGCCAGGCCTAAAATACTCATGGCAGAGACTTATGAACAAGGCCTGGAATTATACAGGAAGTATAAGGAAAATCTCCTGGGTATCATATCTGACCTTAAGTTTCCCAGGAAGGGCAAACTGGATAACGAGGCCGGTTTCGTATTGGCCAGGAAAATCAAAAAAGAGATTCCCGATTTACCTTTTTTGATCCAGTCTTCTTACTTGAGAGAGAGGAGAATCACTTTCACCAACGGTTTGGATTTCCTGGATAAGAATTCGGATAATCTACTGCATGATCTCAGAGGATTCATCCTCTCTAATTTTGGCTTTGGAGACTTTGTTTTCAAGGATCCGGCAGGTAAGGAAATCTGCAGGGCAAAGAATCTATATGAATTTGAAAAAATGGTTCAAACAATCCCGGAGGAATCATTGATTTATCATGGGGAAAGGAATCATATTTCAATCTGGATGAGAGCAAGAACTGAATTTGAAGCGGCAGAAAGACTACGACCTATGAAAGTATCGGATTTTAAGAGTGTCGATGATCTTCGTCAATTCATCCTCCAGGAAGTACAAAGACTCATCCGCAAATATCAACATACCGTTATAACTGATTTTCATCAAATCCGGTTCGATTCCCGGGGTTCTTTTATAAGACTGGGAACCGGGTCTCTTGGGGGAAAAGCCAGGGGAATCGCCTTTTTAAATACACTTCTGACTCAGACCGCACTGGTTGATAAATTCCGGGATATTACCATAAAAACCCCGCAAACCTTTGTTATTTGCAGTGATGTCTTTGAAGAATTCATCCGGGTCAATAACCTGCAGGAGTTTTCCATTTTAGAATCCGAAGATGAAAAGATTGCCAGGAAATTCCTGGACGCGGAATTACCGGATAAATTGTTAAAAGACCTGGAAACGCTGCTGGAAAACATCAAATACCCGGTTGCCGTTCGATCTTCCAGTATCCTGGAGGATTCGCAAATGCTCCCTTTTGCCGGTCTTTACTCCACTTACATGCTTCCCAACAATAATACCGATCTTAGTACTCGATTAAAACATCTAAGCAGCGCTGTAAAACATGTTTTTGCCTCTGTATTCTATAAATCCTCCAGGGAGTATATTCGAAATACCAATTTCAGGATTGAAGAAGAAAAGATGGCTGTTATTATCCAGGAATTGGTTGGCCAGGATTATAATGGCCGGTTTTACCCGGTGATATCCGGGGTTGCGCAATCATACAATTTTTATCCTTACTCTCATATGAAGCCCGAGGATGGAATTGTTCAACTTGCGCTGGGTCTTGGTATTATCATTGTGGAAGGAGCCCGGATTTTCATGTTCTCCCCGGCATATCCCAAAATGAATCCGCCTTTCTCCTCTGTAAAAGAATACATGAAGAAATCTCAAACTTATTTTTATGCGCTGGATCTTTTAAAGAGAGATATAGAAATCAGCCATGATGAGAAGCTTACTTTAAGGAAACTTGAGCTAAAGGATGCTGAAAAAGATGATACGCTGCGTTTTGTCGCCAGCACCTACTCTGCCCAGGATGATGCCATTAGAGACACCGTTTCCACGAAAGGTCCCCGGATCCTTACTTTTGCCAATGTCCTGAAATATGACATTTTTCCCCTGGCCGAGATTTTAAGGGAGATTTTAAAAATCGGTTATGAGTCATTCGGTTCTCACATTGAAATTGAATTTGCCCTTAACCTGCATAAAGAGGCGGACAAGAAGCAGGAGTTTAATTTGCTGCAGATCAGGCCGATGATAGCGGGAAGGGAGAGCATGGAAGTTTCGCTGGATAATGTCAACCCGGGACGTATCGTATGTAAATCCGTCCACTCCATGGGGAATGGAATTTTCAAAAATTTATTCGATATCGTTTATGTTGATCCGGGACGTTTTAATCCTTCAAAAAGCCAATTGATTGCCGATGAAGTGGGAAAGATCAATCAAAAATTTATTGACGCTGACGAAAGTTATATCCTGATTGGTTTCGGAAGATGGGGGACCTCCGATCCCAGGCTCGGTATCCCGGTTAAATGGCATCAAATTTCAAAAGCAAAACTGATTATTGAATCCAACCTGGATGATTTTTACGCGGAACCCTCTCAAGGAAGTCATTTTTTTCACAATATGATCTCTTTAAAATTGGGGTATTTCCACATAAAGGAATCGGTAGATGATGAATTTATCATGTGGAATTGGATAAAAAAACAAAGAATCCATCAGCAAACAGAACATGTAAGGCATATCAGGTTCCCGGATCCCTTGATGGTAAAAATAGATGCGCGGGTGTCTACAGGAGTGGTCTTTAAATCCAATGACTATTAACCATTTGTTTGATTTCCGTTATGATTGTATTAGCTGTAATTCTTCCAAATCCACCGTCAAAATATGTAAACCACGAAGGACACGAAGGGCACGAAGGAAAAAAGAGTATCCAAACCATCCCAATGAAAAGTTTTTGGAGGTGTTGGAACCTTTTTTCAAAAAGGTTCTGACCCGCCGGAGGCAATGGTTGATGGTGGATTTAGGTTTTTTCGCCTACTTGACATTAATGGATGATTGGGATAATAATAAGGTGTCACTGTTTCGGGAACTATTTTTTAGTGACAGATTAATAAAAGGACACAGGTAATGACAATGAATTCAGCTTCTTTTAACCCGTTCGAGATGGCCCGGGTACAATTTGATCATATTGCTGACCTGCTGGGTCTGGATGAGGTAACCAGGGAATTCCTGCGGAATCCGGTCAGGGAGCACCGGTTCACCATACCGGTTCGGATGGATGATGGGAATCCCCGGGTATTTCGAGGTTTCAGGGTGGTTCATAACGACGCCCGGGGGCCTGGTATGGGAGGGATTCGCTTTCACCCGCTGGAGACTATCGATACCATTCGTGCCCTGGCCATGTGGATGACCTGGAAGTGTGCGGTTGTAAATATTCCTCTTGGGGGTAGTTTTGGGGGAGTGGCCTGCGATCCTCATCATCTCAGTTTAAGGGAACAGGAACAGATCTGCCGGGGCTGGGTACGGCAGATGGCCAGGAACCTCGGGCCCCGGCTGGATATACCCGGTCCGGATATAATGACCGGTGCCAGGCAGATGTTGTGGATGCTGGATGAATTTACAGCGATTAAAGGTGAGAAGTACCCGGGATTCATAACCGGGAAACCAGTGGGCCTGGGAGGGTCGCAGGGACACAAGGAGGCTGCCGGGTTTGGATTGATTTTTACCGTGCGGGAAGCCCTCAAGGAACTGGGAATGCATCCTGAAAATATCACGGCCAGTATCCAGGGCTTCGGTACCGTAGGACAGCATGCGGCAAAACTCCTCCAACAGATCGGGGGTAAAGTGGTGAGCATCTCATGCTGGGACCAGGAAGAAAACACTTCATATTGTTACAGGAAAAAACCAGGAATAGATATCGATGAACTTTGCGGTATTACAGATGATTTCGGAGGAATCGACAAGGACAGGGCTGCCGCACTGGGCTGTGAGGTTCTCCCGGGGGAAACCTGGTTGGAACAAGAGGTAGATATTCTAATTCCCGCCGCCCTGGAGAATCAAATCACCGCCAAAGATGTGGCCAGGATCAGCAAGAAAGTTAAAATCATCGCGGAAGGAGCCAATGGACCCACAACCCCGGAGGCTGACAGGCTCATCGCCGGCAGGAATATCTTCATGATCCCTGATCTCCTGGCCAATGCCGGGGGTGTTACCTGCGGTTATTTCGAACAGGTGCAGGGTAACATGAACTACTATTGGCAAAAGGATGAAGTCCTGGGCAAGCTGGATGTAATAATGACAGCTGCTTTCGAGGCTGTCCTGGAGTTGGTAAAGAAGAAAAAGATGTACCCGCGTGATGCGGCTTATTATATTGCCGTGGTTCGCGTGGCCCGGGCCTGTAAAGACAGGGACCGGGTATAACCGGTTTGATCCGGATAGAGCGATTATAATGAAAAAAAGGTCCAGCCTGGAACATCCGGAACATCTAACTCCCTTTGATCGACATTTTTTTACGGGCAAGGAAAGATACACGCATATTGGCAAGGGTTCCCTAGGCGGTAAAGCCCGGGGATTGGTTGACATCAGGGATACGGTGTCTGAGTTGAACCACCGCTATTCCCCGGACATCGAGATTAACATACCTGCTTTTACAGTAATCGCCACTGATTTTTTTGACCGGTTTTTAAAAGATAATCACCTTTATGACATTGCTCTTTCCTATCGGCGTGACGACCAGATCGCCCGTGCCTTCCAGGCAGGGAATTTGTCCCCGCAGTTGGTAGGTGACCTGCGGGCATTGATATCACAGGTTTATTCCCCCCTGGCCATCAGGTCTTCCAGCATGCTGGAGGACGACATGTTCGAGCCTTTTGCCAGCGTTTATACCACTAAAATGATTCCCAATAACCAGTATGATGCGGATACCCGGTTCAGAAAGCTGATTGAAGCCATAAAATATGTTTATGCCTCTACTTTTTTCAAGAATGCCAAAGACTATATCGCTGTTACCAGGCATACCACGGCCGATGAGAAAATGGCCGTGATCATACAAGAAGTCGTTGGCATGCGATTCGGCAGCCGGTTCTATCCCCAGGTATCAGGTGTGGCGCGATCGTATAATTTCTATCCTCTTGGGCATGCCAGGCCGGAACAGGGTGTGGTCAGCCTGGCACTGGGATTGGGTAAAATAATCGTGGATGAAGGGAAGGGATGGTGGTATTCTCCGGATTATCCTCAAGTAAATCCCCCCTATAACTCTATCGAGGACCTGTTAGAACAAAGCCAGACAGAGTTCTGGGCGGTAAATATGGGTGAACCTCCCGCGTATGATCCCATTAAAGAAACCGAATACATGCTTAAATACAATATAATCGATGCTGAAAATGATGGAAATCTTCATTTAATTGCCTCGACGTATATTCCCGGGGATGATAGAATCAAACCCGGTATTGCCCATAAGGGGCCAAGAGTAGTGGATTTCGCTCCCCTGTTGAAATTCAATCAAATCCCTCTAAACGAGGTTATCAAGCAATTGCTCAAGTCTTGTGAGGAGAGGTTGGAAAGCATGGTAGAGATGGAATTTGCCGTCACCTTCAATAGTGATGCCAGCAAATCGACACGCCTGGCTTTACTACAGGTTCGACCCATGGTGGTTAACCGGGAAAGAGTCGATGTTACCCGGGAAGAACTTGCCAATAAAAAGGTGGTGGTGGCCTCCGAATCGGTGCTGGGAAATGGAGATATTGGTACGATTCAAGACATTATATATATCAAGCCGGAACAATTTGAGGTCAGCCAAACCGCTGTTATTGCCCGGGAATTGGAAAAACTCAATCATCAGATGGTAGAAGCAAAATGTCCTTACCTGCTAATCGGGTTTGGGCGCTGGGGTTCATCTGACCCTTCAGGAGGAATACCCGTGAAGTTTGGACAGGTTTCAGGGGCCAGGGTCATTGTCGAGGCCACATTACCCCATATGAATTTCATGTTGAGCCAGGGAACCCATTTTTTTCACAATATAACCAGCTTCCAGGTTTGTTATTTCTCTGTTGCTCACTGGGATAAATACAAGATTGACTGGCAGTGGCTGGACCGGCAAAGAATCATGCATGAAACCCAATTTATTCGACACGTAAGGCCTCGTGCTCCCTTGAGAATAAAAGTCGACGGGAGAACAGGCCGGGGAGGAATCTGGCATGGATAAAGAAAAACAACCGATAGATAGACTGATATGGGGACTCCAGGAGAGAGCAAAGGAGCTCAATTGCCTGTATAAAATAGAAGAGTTGATGAACAAGCCTGATTCTCATGTGGATGAGGTATGTCAGCGGATTGTTGAAGCCATCCCCCCCGGGTGGCAGTACCCGGATATTTGCCTTGCAGAAGTCAAGCTGGAGGGAAAATCATATTCTTCCCCGGGTTTTAAGCCGACACCCTGGTTTCAAAGTGCGGACATCGTTATCCAGGATAAGAAAGAAGGAGAAATCAATGTCTATTACAGCAAAGAAATGCCCAGGGCAGATGACGGCCCATTTTTGAAGGAAGAAACCAAACTCCTGGATACCATTGTTGATCGGCTAAATCACTTTATCATGTACAACAGGATGAAAATGGTTTTCCAGGAATACCAATCTGCCAAAAAGGATATCAGGGAGCACAAAACCAGCGAATGGCAGGTGGCCTTGAATTTTCTTCGCCAGACTGATAAAAACCTTTTTTTTAATATTTCCAGGCGGATGCTGAATCATCTTTGTTGGAGTGGGATCGACGAAGCGGAACAGCTCCTTCAGAACTCGGGTTCAGGCTGGCGAAAAGAAGAGGTGCAATTGGCTGGCGAGGACAACCGTCCCTACCATAAAAGGGTATTATCTTTTACTGAAAGGCTCAGCGATGAAACCTTTAGAATCGCTTCCCGGTATCTTACCAGCGAACAGGTCCTATCTAATATACAGAAGTGGATCCAGGAAGCCAGGTTAAGCTTCCTTGTCCAGGTGGCCAACCGCAATCTGCCCCTGGCCGAGGTGGTAGATGCCATCCGCAGGTACCACCACATTGCTTCAGAGGGTATTGAATTGCCTCCAGCCAGCAAAAGGGGGGTACAGGTCTCTCTGATCAGGCGTTTTTTATCCAACCAGCCTGAATTCATCAATATTGCCAGGGATTATATCCGGATCGATGATTTCTACCCCATACTGGATCGTATCGTTTTTACTCCTGGAAGCCATGGCCGGCTGGGAGGCAAGAGCACAGGATTATTCCTGGCTTTTCAGATCATAAAAGAATCATTGGACTGTCAACCCGAACTGGCGGACATCAAAATACCGAAAACCTGGTACCTGACCTCGGATGTTCTTTTTCATTTTCTAAGTCATAATAATCTTAACGAGGTGGTGGAACAAAAATACAAGGATATCAACCAGGTACGCCTGGAATATCCTCATATTATACAGACCTTCAAGAACTGCACCTTTCCCACGGAGATTGTTCAGGGACTGTCAATGATCCTGGATGATTTAAAGGATATACCCATTATTGTAAGAAGCTCAAGCTTATTGGAAGATAGGGCAGGAGCGGCATTTTCAGGAAAGTACAAGAGCCTGTTCCTGGCCAATCAAGGCAGCAAACAGGATCGACTGGCCGCGTTGATAGATGCCATTGCCGAAGTATACGCCTCCGTGTATGGACCAGATCCAATCGATTATCGCGCCGAACGGGGTTTGCTGGATTTTGTCGAAGAAATGGGGATCATGATCCAGGAAGTTGTGGGGACCAAAATCGGTGATTATTATTTTCCGGCTTATGCTGGCGTCGCTTTCAGCAGGAATGAATTCAAATGGTCACCGCGGATCAAACAGGAAGATGGCCTGGTTCGCCTGGTGCCCGGACTGGGAACCAGGGCCGTGGATAGACTCAGCAATGATTATCCTGTCCTGGCTGCGCCGGGCAGGATAAACCTGCGGGTGAATACCACCATTGATGAAGTGATTCGCTATGCCCCGAAACACATCGACATCATCAATCTAAGAACCAACCGCTTCGAGACGGTTGAAATACGGGAACTGTTCAAAGAAATCGGGAGTGATATTCCCGGCATCAACAGTATTATTTCAATTTATGACGGCCAGGTCATCCGCTTGCCCTTGGGCAATGAAGTGGATTTCCAAAAGGATAACCCGTTAATCACTTTCGAGGGACTCCTGTCCGGAACAACCTTCATTCCCAGGCTTAATAACCTGATGAAGCTCCTGGAAGATAAACTGGGAACACCGGTGGACATCGAGTTTGCCTGCGATGGCAGCCATTTTTACCTGGTACAATGCCGCGCACAGAGCTACAGCCAGGGAGCCGGGCCTGCGCAAATACCAGGAAATATTCCCCGGGATAAGCTGGTTTTTTCCGCCAACCGTTACATCTCTAACGGGAGTGTTCCTGGTATTACTCATATCGTTTATGTTGATCCCCGGGAATACGACAAGCTTACCGATCACTCCTCGCTTATGGCCATTGGCCGGGCAGTAGGAAGCCTGAATAAATTGCTGCCCCGGAAACGGTTTATACTTATGGGCCCCGGTCGCTGGGGCAGCCGGGGGGACATTAAAATGGGAGTAAAAGTAACCTATTCGGATATTAATAATACCGCCATGCTTATTGAAATTGCCAGGAAAAAAGGGAACTATCTCCCGGAACCTTCTTTTGGCACACATTTTTTCCAGGACCTGGTGGAATCTAAAATCAGGTATCTTGCTCTTTATCCAGACGATACCAAAACAGTCTTTAACGAGAATTTTTTCAATGAGGCAGACAATATGCTTGTAGAGGTTTTACCTGAATATGCCTTTCTCTCTCACACCTTCAAGTTGATTGATGTAGCCAAAAATACCAATGGCCTGCTGCTCCGCATCCTCATGAATGCCGAAGCCGATGAAGCAGTAGGCATCCTGGATGAGCCATCCACGGATAGTCAACCATCGATTGCTCCCCCGGACATTGGTGTGAAAAAGACAGAGAATCACTGGGCCTGGCGGCTGAGAATGGCGGAACATATTGCTTCCCAACTGGACCCCCGCCGTTTTGGGGTAAAAGGTTTTTATGTATTCGGAAGCACCAAAAATGCCACTGCCGGCCCCAAGAGTGATATCGATATATTGATCCATTTCCAGGGGACAAAAAAACAGCGCCTGGAACTGGAATCCTGGTTGGAAGGCTGGAGTTTATGCCTGGATGAATTGAACAGGCTGCGAACGGGATACAGGACCGGGAGTATCCTGGATGTCCATTTTGTAACCGATGAAGATATTGCCAACAAAACCAGCGATGCCATGAGGATAGGCGCAGTTACCGATGCGGCCCGGCCTTTACCGATGATGTCCCCGGGAAAAAAAGGTTAACTCCAAGAGCCTGTCCGACAATTGCATTTTAGAACCTAATCAAAAGTTTTGCGGGGTCCAGGGGCATGCTTCACGTTTTTCAAAAGAGCCCCTGGCCGCCGGAGGCATTTTTGCAAGAGCCTCT
>CP070627.1:738839-751477 GCA_020355945.1 Candidatus Aminicenantota bacterium
TATTTAATATGTATACCTTTGAATTGTCCAATGGTTTTCCGATGGGAATATGGGTCTTATACTCATGGTGAACCGGGAAAAACGTAGAAAACGTGGTGTTCTCCGTGGGGCCGTACATATGAAGTATTTTTAAATTTTCGTATCGATTTCTTATTATATTGACATAATTGGGATGCACAAAATCCCCACCCACCAAAAGATACTTAAGACCGGCAAACATCCCGGGACACCGGGACGCATATTGACCGAATAATTGCGGAACCAAATGCAATAATGTTACGGCATGCTTAACAATGGTATTTTCTAATGTTTCCCCGTCCAGGAGAACGTCTTCTCCTGTTAAAACCAGGTTTAACCCGTTTAACAACGGCCCCCATATCTCGAAGGTGGTAATATCGAAGGCAATAGAACCGGTAAGCAGCAGTCGATCCGTTTCTTCCAGGTCTATAAAGGCCGGGTTACTTACCAGGCTGACGATATTTCTATGCTCTATCATAACCCCTTTGGGTGTCCCGGTACTCCCGGAAGTATAGAGCACATAGGCAAGATGACCCGGGTTTACCTGTACCCGGGGTTTTGCCTGGCTGCAGGTTTCCAGTGCTTTTAGATCATATAAATATTTATGTTTTTGTTGAGGCTTTTCGTCGGTTTGTACTGTTTCCCGGCTGCGTTTATCTATGGTAATAAAGACATCATAGCGAAATTTCGTCAGCTCGTTTTCTATGGTGTGGATTTTTCTTGAGAATCGGACATCACGAATCACGGGAAATTGGCTGGCTAAGTCTTCGAAAAACCCGCGGGAAAGAAAAAGTTCGGCGGAAAAATCGGTTTTTGTTTTATAATTTTCACTGGTGGCGGCCCGCTTGAATTCGATCATTTCCGCTGTGAGTGCATCCTTTAACTCCTGGTCCATTACATCGCCGACAAATATGCTGCCTTTCTCTCCTAACATTTCCAGGGCCTTTTCCATCACTTTTCTAAAATAATTATGCCCGTGGAAAGATTGGATAACACTGTTAATGACGATAAGGTCGAAATTTCGTTCCCCGATGGCGTCGATTTCATGGGCCGGGATACAGGCCAGGGTAATATTTTTATGGTTCCCGGCTTTCACTAGCTGCCGGTTTTTTTCAATGATTTTTCTTGAGAGGTCCGTACCGTAGTAAAAACCGACCCGGGGGGCGATTCGATACATGCTGAACCCTGACCCGCACCCGATCTCCAAAACTCTCATTTTTTTATGGAGATATGGAAGCAGCTTCTTTAATATATTGTCGCCATATTCATCCATTTCTTTCTTGCTGAAGGGTTCCCCTGTATAGCTGGTATTCCAACCGCCCAGTGTAATTTCATCAATGGCCGAATCTGCCACATAGTCCCAGAGCCCCTCATCCATTAACCCGCTTTTTTCTTCTTCCTCTTCGGAGTATATGTCCATGCTGTCCGGGCAAATGGCGGTATTCAATAACGGGCATTCCCACAGCAGCCGGTTAAGTACCCGTACATATCGTTTTTGAAAAACCAATACCCTGACGGCGGCATCCTGTAAAATACTCTTAACACGTTTCTCCGGGAATAAAGGATTAATGGGCACATATGAACAGCCAGCTTTAAGGACCCCCAGCATGGTGGCAATCAATTCCGGCGAACGGTCCATCAGCAGTCCAATGCCCTGACCGGGGTTCTCTCCTGTGTTTGGGTATAAAAAATTGGCGATTTGATTGGATTTTTTATCCAACTGTTCATAAGTAAGAAACCGGTCTTTAAAAACCAGGGCAGGTTTATCCGGGTTTTTGGCCGCCCGTTCACGGTACAACTGGTGAACCGTCTTTTCCGGCGGATAAAACTCACCTGGATTATTGAATTGGAAAAGCAGCAGGTGTTTTTCTTCTTCACCAAGGATATCGATGTCATCCAGGCGTAAACCCGGGTTATTCCCTACCCGGGCAATGATATTCAAAAAATGAGCGGCAAAACGTTGGATTGTGGCTCGTTTAAATAATACGGTACTATATTCCAGGGTAAAGGAAATTTCATTCCCTGCCTCCCCGGTTTGATTAACGAATAAAGTTATATCAAATTTCGAGCTTCTATTGTCATAATCGGTGACAGTAAAGGTTTTGTCTTTAATTTCCAGGCGGGCTCTTTCAAAATTCTGCACCACAAAGGTGACATCGAAAAGTGGATTCCTGGAAGTATCCCTTTGAATTTGCAGCAGGTCCACCAGCGATTCAAACTGTACATCCTGGTTTTCAAATGCCTTGATACTTTTTTCCTTTATTTCTTTTAGAAATTCCAGGCAGGTTTTTGAACCTTCTGGTTCACTTCGGATTGCCAGCATATTTACAAACATGCCGATGATATTCAGCAGGTTATCATGCCGTCTTCCCATTATCCCGCTTCCCACGACAATATCGTTCTGCCCGGTATATTTGTACAGCAGCAGGAAAAACATTGACATTAAACTCATATACAACGTTGCTCCATGTTTTGTTCCCAATTTTTCCAGCTTTAATATATCAGGGTGAACCGGTGCGAATATATAGCGAGCACCTTCAAAACTCATCACTGCCGGTCGAGGATAATCAACCGGAAGATTTAACCCGGGAATCTCAGCGGAATCCGGGTAGATATTTAACCAGTATTCTTCCTGTCTCTTTATTTTCCCGGATTTGAACAGGTTATTCTGCCAGCAGGAAAAGTCTTTGTATTGTAAAGTCAACAGTGGTAATTTCTCACCGGCATATAGGCGTGTAAATTCCTTGATCAGGATACTCATGGAGGTGCCGTCACTGATGATATGATGGATATCGAAGAAAAACAAAAAATCATTCCCTGGTAATGAACAGACCCCGACCCGGAGTAATGGCGCTTTTGCCAGGTCAAAGGGTCTGACGAACGTTTTGGCTATTTCCTCTATCTTTTTACTTTCTTCATATTTATAATACTCTATTTCAAATTCAACCGTATCATGAACTCTCTGTACCGGTTCTTCATCGATAATGTGAAATGATGTTCTCAGTGATTCGTGGCGTTGGATCAATGTTTTAAAGGTTTTTTCAAATCGCTCTTCATCGGGTTTCTCCGTGACTTTTAGAACAGCATAGATATTATAACTGGTCCCGATGTTCTCAAAGTGGTCCAGGAAAAAGAGCCGTTTTTGAGCGGATGATTGAGGGTAATACCATTGTTTTTCAACAAGGCTAACGGTTTCATAGATACTCTTTTTTAAGGTTTTTAGAAAATCTCCCAGTTCCTTTATGGTGGTATGACTAAAAAATTCTCCCAATGAAAGTTCCACGGCAAACGTTCTACAAATCTTTGATACCACAATCGTGGCGTTAAGGGAATGACCCCCCAGATGGAAAAAATCATCTATTATTCTAATGAGTCTTTTTTCTATTCCCAGTACTTCCGACCATATCTCCGCCAGTTTTTTTTCAGTATCGTCCCGGGGCCCTGCATCATTCTCGCCCATCTGTATTCCCGGTACGGGAAGCGCTTTCCTGTCTACTTTACCATTGGGATTCAGGGGGATTTCATCCAATTGTACAAAATATGGCGGGATCATATAATCGGGCAAATCCCTGGCAAGATATTCCCGCAATTCCAGTGTTTCAATCGGCTTATCAGAAACAATATAAGCGCATAAATATTTATCCAATCTTTTATCTGAGTTTGCCGCCACTACGGCCTGTTTGATATACGGGTGTTTTAGTAACCGATTCTGGATTTCACCCAATTCGATGCGAAAGCCCCTGATTTTGAGTTGATGATCTCTCCTGCCGATAAAGCGAATATTTCCCCCGGGCAGCCAACAAGCCAGGTCCCCGGACCGGTACATGGTTTTTCCTTTAAAATATGGATGTGGGGTATATTTTTCGGCGGTTAACCGGGGATTATTTAAATATCCCCTGGAAACCCCGTTACCGGAAATGCAAATTTCACCAGGTATTCCCATAGGTACCACATGATCTTTATCATCCAATAAAACAACCTGGTTATTGGACAGGGGGACCCCGATGGGTACGATTTTCCCCTGGGGTTCGTGGGAAGAGTAGTTTAGCGAAGTGGCACATATAGTGGTTTCTGTCGGTCCGTAACCATTGATGATCCGCATATGGGGGTTTAACTCCATGTAGCTCTCCAGGACCTCATCCGGGATAGGTTCAACGCCCACCAGCATCTTATTCAATCTCACCCGGTGGGGCTGTTTTTTCAACTGTTTATTGACCTCTTTCAGGAGACCGGGTGGAAGATAAATAAGGGTAATTTTTTCACGGAGGATGACTTCCACCAGTGAAAAGACATCAAATCTTTTGTGGTCCGGTAAGAGTATCAACTGCGCTCCAAAAAGCAGGGGCAGGAAAAACTCCCATACACTGACGTCAAACATGATATTGGTAACGCTGAGGCAGCGGTCATGGAAATCAACTTTCCTATCATACCGGTTATACATATGATAGACAAAATTGATCACCTGGCAATGCTCGACACCAACACCTTTGGGCCGACCGGTGGAACCCGAGGTGTAGATCACATAAGCCAGGTCACCGGATTGACAGGCATAACCGGGATTAGCAGGGGAACCGCTGAACAGCTCTTGTTGGTCAAGATTGATCCGCTTTCCTTTAAAGGCTATTTTGTCGGCGGCCTGGTTATGACATAATAAAACCGGTGTGGCCGAATCGTTTAAAATATATTCAATCCTTCCCCCCGGGATATTGGGCGAAATAGGTAAATAGGAACCGCCTGCTTTTAATATCCCCATTATCCCGATCATCATCCGGACACAGGGTTCCGCCATCAACCCCACGACAGTATCGTTGGTAATACCGTATTCTCGCAGTACCCCGGCCAATTGATTGGACTCCTGGTTTAATCCTGAATATGTAATATTTTCATTGCCCACTGCATACTGCCTGGTACCGACTAAGGCTGTCCTATCCGGGATTTGGTGCGCCTGGTCCTGGAACAATTGCTGGATGCTTTTATCACGGGGATAACCCGGTTCTTCAATCCCATGGCTGAAATCCACCAATAATTGTTTTTTTTCTTCCCCGGACAATAGTTCTATCTCATGTGCTTCCTTCTCCGCATCACTGGCCATGCGTTCCAAAATATTGCCAAAATGACAGGCCAACCGTATCACGTCTTCTTTATCGAATCGCGTATTATTGTAAATAAAATTAACCACTATATCATCGAAAGCCGAAATGGCCAATCCCAGGTCATAATGGGTCATTTCGTCCATTGAATAGGAATCTACCTTCCACTGACTTTGTTGTTCCCTTAAACGGGAATCCAGGGGATAATTCTCTATTGCCAGGATGGTATCGAAGGGGTCTTTATCACTTTTTCCCCGGATGAATGGGGCGAGTTCCACCAGTGGTGTACCCTGGAAGGTTTCCAGGGTGCCCAGGATCTGGTTTACTTTATAGAGCAGGTCCTTTACCTTTTCACCCGGTGTTGTCTTTATCCTGAGGGGAAGCGTATTAATAAACAGGCCCACCATGTTCTCTATTCCCTTAATAGGCGCGGACCTGCCCGATACCGTGATACCGAAGATCACATCGCTGCTGCTGCCATACCTTTGCAGCAGGATACCCCAGGCACAATAAAAATAAGCGGCCAGTGTGAGTCGATTCTCTTTAGCAAATTTTTCTAATTTATCTTTTGGAGCCTGGTTCAATACAAACCGGTAATTTTTTTCTCCCGGGTGCACCGGGTTTTGTTTTAAGTGTTTGATGGGCAGTTCAGGTTGATTATCGAAGCCCTGCAGGTAGTTGGCCCAGAATTGTTTTTGTATTTCCCGGTCTTGTGTTTGCTGCCAGCGGATAAATTCCTTAAACCGTGGTTTGGCCGGTGGTGTCGGTACTTGATATCCTTTAAGCAGCGCATCATAGGCCTGGAAAAATTCATGCAAAATAATCCCGGTGCTCCAGCCGTCATACAATATATGGTGATTACAGATAAGGATGTAATAGTGGTCCCGGCCCATCTTGCCTAAAACCACCCGGAAGGGCACTTCCGCCTTATTTAAGTCGAATTTGGTTTTCCCGGGATCCTGTTTAATTTTTTCCAGGTATCCTGTCCGGGCTTCTTTGTCTCCAACACTGGAAAAGTCTTCATATTTCAAGTTAATGGTGTGGGTCTTCAGTACCACCTGGGTGGGCTTTTCCGGTCTTTCCCAATGAAATACGGTCCGCAGTGTCTCATTGGTCTCTATAACAAAATTCCAGGCCCTTTCAAAGCATACCGTATCGATTTCCCCTGATACCTCCAGGATTAACCGGTTGACATAGGAATCGCTTCCGGGATCTTTTAAATAGTGAAATAACATCCCTTGTTGTAGGGGAGTTAAGCCAAGAATATCCTCTACATTCTTCCTATCTATTTTACTCATTTTAAAGTTATTCCCGGTCCTCTGCCCGCTATCCCATCATTCCAATCAATTGTGAGCGAAGCCGACTAAGTTCTAATGGTTACTTACATTACCAGGGCATAACCGATTTTCAGGAAGAAGGTGCGGTTTGACTGGGTTAAGGGTATATGTAGATACTGGTTTTGATATATTTGCTGATACCCGTAATGATCGTCGGAATAGCCCAGGAATAATACGGTCTGGGGGTTTATTTTATAAGAAAGCAGAACCTGGGAAAACAAATGTCGATATTTGGGATCAACCCGGGTGGTGTAAAGTTCGGGATTGCGGTCATAATGGGCATATTGCAGGATAGTGCGCAGGAAAAGCCGACGGTTGAACTGGTAAACAATAAGAAAATTGCTGAGGTTGGCGGTATATAAACGGCCCGCATCCACATTGAGCCGTTCAAAGATATGGTCAAGGCGCAGCATAAGATGTTTGCCCCATTTATATTCGATAATGGGGTTAAGGTGGACCCGGTTTCCTTGCTGAACATTGGTAAAATCAACCTGGTCACCGATTATCCCGTCAAGCCCCAGGTAAAGAGAAGCAGACGGGTGCAAACCAGCCTGAAAGGAAACATATTTTTCATCGAACTCTTTTCCCAGGTACCACCGTTTGCCAAAATTAATAAGCGAGTCCAGGTAAGTCTGAAGCGGGCCCTGGTAAATAATCTTGAATCGAATATCTTTGTAAAGGGGTTCGGGATTCTCCACTGTGTACTGCCGCGTAATCGCGCAGGCAAAAAAGAGGTTGGTAAACCAGTGGCCGGGGTTACGGCGAAAGGAGTAGCGCAGACGGGACCGCAAATACTGGTAATTAGCCTGGTCATTGACTCCCAGATCGTGGCGGTAAAAAGGGGTTACCCTCTGGTAATCCGTAATAAACCCCCACTTTTGAGTAACGTGCTGGTAGTTAAGCGCCAGGGCGCTGTCTTTTAATGTCCCGGTGGGCTGTTCATACTCAGCCGCCACCTGCCCCGGGTAGTGGGTCCAGGAATAGAGATATTGAAATAATATCTTATCTTTTGGGGTAAACTTCCACCTGGCATCTACGCCCACCACCCGATTGAAATAATCATCTCCTTCCCGGTCTGTTACCAGGAAACCCACGGCAGATGATTTGCCCACATCCCCGCGGTATCGCAGGACAGTGGAAATATTTTTCATGTTTACCAATGCGGAAATCGAACCCTGGCTCCAGGGAAAGGCAAAACTGGTCTGGTTGTCTTGCAGTGAAAAAAAACCAATGGAATGGCCCCCCTCTTTACCGGTTAACTTAATCCCAAAATTCGGCTCTACAATGGTTCGCGTATGGATGACGTAATAGATGGATTCAAATATGTTGCCATCTTCAAGGAAGAAAGGACGTTTTTCCGGGTAAAATAAAATAAACTGGTTATTCACATCCAATTGGGCGTAATCAGCTTCGACATTGGAAAAATCAGGGTTAACCGCAGCACTGAGGGTCAGGTTCGGGGTAAAACGCCATCGGGCTGTCATACCGGGATTTACCTGGCGAGTTTTATCGTCAAATTTTCCTTCAGGGAAATCCTCTCGCTCCTGGGTCAGCACACCGGTAAGGGTAGGGTCCAATTCAATGTTTTTCCCGGGTTTGATCCACTTAAAACCGATTATCTTATTTGCCTGACACATATAGCAGTTGTTGTCCCGGTCCCGGGGAAACAGGCCAATCTCATGGGGCAGGTTGCGGGGATAGCTGCGAATCAAATCGATTCCCCATACCTGCTCACCTTCCCGGCGTTGGAATCTCACCACACTAAAAGGAATCGACATTTCAACCACATACCCCTCCGGGGTAACCCGTCCGGCAGAATCCCATATAGCATCCCATTGAATTTCGTAGCCTGAAAAACCAATAATCTTTTCAGCCTGGACACCATAAGGATTGCAATAAAAATTATAACTGAGCCGTGAATCATTAAAGGTATCCAGGACAATTCCCACATAATCATCATGCCAGATTTTATCCCGGTCCGTAATCCTGGCACGGATTTGCGACGGATTGGGATCATAGGCCCGAAAAGCTGCATACAAGAAGTTGCTGCTGGAAGTCAACAGGGCTTCTGTCCTCACCGGGGGGGCAATATTTTCTCCAGGTTCTACTTCGTACTTGAGCTCCAACACCAGGGCCTCCTCCCAGGCTTTGTCATCGAGGATACCATCGATTTTTACCTTTGCCCCTGCCTCGGGCACAGCATAAGGCAACTTTGGTGATTCTTTCTTTTCACTCCATATAGGCAGTGAAAAGACAAGCGCTAAACAAAAATACAAAAATACAAAAAAGACTCGTGCTAGAAAAGTAGATTTATCCATTTTATCTTTCCTCTAAAATTACTTTAAGTCGCCTGTTTATTGAATACCGGATGAAACTATCGAATGAGCTTCCGCCCTTAGTACCCCGGTGGGGTCACCCCACAAGTGATATTCTTATCACCCGGGTGAATTTCAGCCCCGGATACTATAACGCCACCACAAAGAGGCTTTTTCATTTTTACAGCCTGTCCATTCTGGGAATTTGTCCCTTAAAGCTTGAAAATCCTCTTCTTTGTACAGGGAAAATTCATATTAACATCTATTAAAAATTTTTTCAATACTCAAAATTGTTGCATTTTTTTAGCATATAAATAGAATCTTTTTATATTCAATCTTTTTGAACATATCGATAAATAGATATTTTTTAAAATTTTTATTTAACAATCTTTCAAAGAACTTTATCATCTGCTGAAATGCTAATAATAATTAATTTTTAGCGATTATTTGTGTATGTTTTTAACAAATATTTAGCACGCAACAATTTTTGTTATTTTTTCTCAATTTTTAAATTTTTCCGCTGATGAAAACCAAGAAGAGGGACCCAATTGCCCTTTAGTGGTGGCCGAGTCCTTCCAACATCTTCTCTCCTGCAGTTACCCGAAGTTTCAACAGGTTCTCCAGCGGCGGCAGGGGGCAGGTGGCATGCGCTGAAAAAACACAGGGAGGATTAACTGCCATATTAAAATCGATTACCGTGTGTCCCTGTTGGTCCGGTTCAGCCACGGAAAGGAACCGTCCACCCCCATAGGTTTCTTTCCCGTTGGTTTCATCACCAAAGATAACGAACAGGGGCCCCTTACTCCCCAGGGGCAGCAGCCGATACTCTTTGCCCCCTATCTTAAATACCAGGACCCCTTGTATCTCCTCCTCGCTTTCCGTACCCAACACGTTCGGTACATTTACCTTACGCGGCTCTTTAAAACACTCTAACACTGCTTCCACTCGCCACCGGGGGTCCACCTGGAAGGAATCGATTTTTTCCAATTTACTCAATCGCGGGTGCTGCGAATCTTTTAATCTTACTCCCAGTCGGTTACCCCGTTTGATGATATACCAACTCAGTGAACCGCAGCGCAGCACTGTGGGTTTTCCTTTCATATCGTTTTCCAGTTTCAATTCCGATACTTCTTTATCATCGTGCAGCACAGTCCCTTCTTCGGAGGCCACAAAGCGTACTTCCTCTTTTTCCCAAAAAAACGTGCCCATATGTGCCGGGGCTTTAACCTCTTCGATCACCAGGTCATTATCTTTATCGCTGCCAAAGGTATTTTTTCCCTCTTTTAGCCAGAACAAACCTGCCAGGCTCAACCAGCCATCCTTTTCTTTTAGCCCTTGCAGCCGTTTTTGCTGCCAGGCCTTAATCTTTGCCGCATATCCCGTGTCTCCCGTGTCAACTTCACCTGGTTGGCTCCCGGTTTTGCACCCGGCAGCCAGGGCAAAAATCGTCATAACTATTAACAGTCCAAAACACTTCTTCATATTCGATCTCCTGGATTTTTTAGTGTTCCTCCGGGACCCTGGTGGACCCGGAGGAATCTATTTTAGCCTGAATTTGAGCAATAGTCAAATCCCTGGTCCAGGGGATTTGTTATTTCCACTTTTTATTAATAAAACTATTGACAGGGAAAAATTTTTAGTGTATATTTGGGCGTCTTTTTTTAAAAGGCAGGAATGATACGAATGTGGTGAAAAAATGGACATCAGGCAAATTGAATCGAGTTTTTGTCCATCTGCAGATGGGAAGGCGGCTGAGGCCCTTAATGGCATGATAGCCACCGCAGCGCCAGAAGCAACGGCAGCAGGGGTTGAAGTGTTGAGAAAAGGCGGCAATGCTGTAGATGCAGCAGTGGCCGCAGCCATGGCCCTGGGGGTCTGCGAAAGCCAGGCCAGCGGCCTGGGCGGCCAAACCATGATGCTTATCTATACCGGAGAAAAAGTAATTGCCGTAGACGGCTCCTCTCGATCACCCTCCCTGGCCCACGTCAATGCCATCTATAAACTAGACCGTTCCAATGGCTACCGCGCCACCACGGTTCCCAGTACCCCCGCAGTTCTCTGGTACGTCCACAACCGTTACGGCACCCGTCCATGGGAAGAAATATTAGAACCCGCCATCCAACTGGCACAGGAAGGCTCCGCTATTACCCCTTTGCAGCACCACCTCCAAAAACGGGAATTGAAGGAATTCAACAATGTAGAGTCCAAATCCGGCGCTAAATATTTTCTAAACGACGGCCAACCCTATAAAACCTTGAGTCTCTTCAAACAGCCAGACCTGGCAGAACTACTAAAAAAAATCAGTCAAAAAGGTATAGAAGAGTTCTATGAAGGAGGTATTGCCAAAATCATCGATGCGGACATGCGCGAAAACGGCGGCCTGCTCCGATACGACGACCTGACCCTGATTCCCTGGCCTATTATCCGAAAAGCCTTGAAACGAAGATTCCGGGAGGCTACCGTTTATACGATGCCGCTGCCGGCTGCCGGGCGCACCCTGCTTTTTACCCTGTTGATGTTGGACCACTTACCGTTAGATACCTTCCGGGAGATGGATTATGAAAATAAAAAAATACACCTGTTGGTCGAAGTATTAAGGAAAGCTTTTTTGGAACGTTCTGACCGTCCCTTTGATCCCAATTTTTACCCCCAACTGGTAAAAAAAGACATGCTGCGAAGAAAATATGCCCGGCAATCTATCCGGGAAATCCTGAAAAATGTTGACAAGACCATACTGTCTACTATTGCCTCCGAAGATGAACTATCCGGTGAAACCACTCACCTGTCGGTAATGGACAACAAAGGGATGGCGGTCAGTTTGACCCAGTCTATTGAGCGGGTGTACGGCAGCAAAGCGGCTGCTGCGGGTTTGGGTTTTCTTTACAACAACTATTTGATGGACTATGAATATTCCCTGGTGAACCATCCCTTTTATTTGCGGCCCAATAAGCCACCCTGGGCCACGGTAGCTCCCACAATGCTTTTCCTGGGAGACGATTTATGGATGGTCTTAGGAAGCCCGGGCAGTGAGCGAATTATATCAACCCTGGCCCAGTTCTTACTCCACGTCATGGATGGAAATCTATCCATTGAAAAAGCCATGAAAGCTCCCCGCATGCACTGTTCCCTGGGGGGAAGAATCAGCCTGGAAGCGGACCGGTTTTCCCCGGGTTTGCTGGAGTTTTTAAAGAAAAAAGGATACCGCCTCGATATTCGTGAACCCTTTGCCTTTTACCTGGGTTGTATCCAGGCGGTATTGAAGCGTCACACCGGCAGCGGTTTCCAGGGCATTGCCGATGTCCGGCGCGAGGGCGCAGCCAAAGGGCTTTGACGCTCAAATCATGTATAACCCATGAATCAATTTCCCGTGCTTATTTCCATTCCCCACGGAGGAACAGGTACACCGGAGGAACTCATCAATCGTATCTGCATCCGGTCCAAAGACATTTTTGATGACATGGACCCTTTTACCCGGGAAATTTATGATCTTGAACCGGGGGTTATCGAGGTACTGACTACAGACATTGCCCGGGCTTTTGTGGACCTTAACCGGGCTGTTGATGATTTACCCCCTAAAAATCCCGACGGCATTATCAAGAGTATGACTTGCTATAAAAAACCCATCTATATAAAAGGCAAAGAACCGGACGAACCCCTGAGGCAAATCCTGGTTGAGCGGTATTATCACCCCTATCACAGGAAGTTGCGAGAAATAACCTCCCAAAATAAAGAAGTGAAGTTAGCATTGGACTGTCATTCCATGGCCGCGGAACCTCCCCCATTAGCAAAAAATCACAAATTACAAAATACAAAATACAAACAAACCACAAATTACAATGTCAAAAATTACAAACGAAAAAATAATAAAAAGTTTTTGC
>CP070627.1:751577-764188 GCA_020355945.1 Candidatus Aminicenantota bacterium
CACAGAGACTTCCGGTCATTACACAGCCGTTTCCGGTGATTGCACAGAGACTTCCGGTGATTGCACGGTCATTTCCAGTGATTGCACAGAGACTTCCGGTCATTGCACAGCCGTTTCCGGTGACTGCACAGAGACTTCCGGCAATTGCACAGTCATTTCCGGTGACTGCACAGGGACTTCCGGTCATTACACAGCCGTTTCCGGTGATTGCACAGAGACTTCCGGTGATTGCACAGGGAGTTCCGGTGACTGCATGATGATTTCCAATTGTCGAATGATCTTCTCCGACTGCCGGAGGGTTATTTATGATTGATTGTTTGTTTTGTCCTTTCATCCTGATGGGGCGCACTTCTTCTTGACTGACCCCTTTTTCCCCGCCACCACTTTTTTCTTTCGAATCTCTGTCCTCTACCACCTAACACTTCCTCACTTCCTTGCACCGTCCCTCTTCTCGGTTCCGACGGGAGTTTCAGTTGGCGCATCCCCTCCTCCTGGGCTTAGCCTGGCGCCAAACGTTTTGACGCACCGCCCACTTTTTTCCTAAAATAAAGAGAGTCATAAGATAAGACGGCGTACCTAAAGTTCGATAGCTCGTAAAACGATGCAGTGAAGAGAATTTTTTAGAGTACAATAATAACACCAAGATGTAGATTTAGCCACATTGCTTTTCCTTCAGAATAAACAAAGTGGAAGTCCGCACCCATTTCTAATAAATTAGAACCTGTTCCTAAAGGTGTATCTATTCCAAGGCCAGCATTCCAACCCCAAGCAACACCCTCACCTCCTTTATAATAAATTCCTGGTCCTCCTTCAAAATAGAAAGCAGGTGCAGAAGTAAAAGGATAAAATTTGAGATTAATTGAATAATGAGAAAACCAATCATACTGGGAATAGTTACTACTAGGTGGGAAATTAACAAATCCTAAAAAATTGACCAGATAATACTCGTTTTTCATGATAGTTATAGGTATTTCCAAATCAAGAGTTAGAGTGTAACCATATTCATGCCGATTTCTCAAATAACTATAAGGAACAGCCCAGCCAAGATGAATACTACCACGCATTTTTCTCTCAATTTCACCTTCACCCGGTTGCCCTAAATTATCAATGATAACCTCTCCATCATGTAAAATATTTATGCCAAAGACAAGTGGGAGTTTGCAAGTTGGACCAAAAAAGGTTGACATGGGAAATTTATATAAAAGCCACCCATCCCCAACTGGAGTTCCATGGTCAACTTCAATGAAACTTAGCAGATTGCACCAGCTAACGCATCCTGTGTCTTCCACCGGATCTAACCACCACATGTGAACTTTAGGTACCTCATCATCCTCAGGTTTTACCAGGAGGCATAGATTGTTTTCCGGTAACCCCAGGGAACCATCATAGAATATAGTATAAACTCCAGGAGAAAAAACCAATCCTCCTGTTCCCAGGTATCCTTTAGAAGGGTGCCATATATCGGTTTTCTTTGTTACTCCGTCACTATCCAACCGGTACCAGCCCGGCGCACCGGCATTCCAATCAATAAGCGGAATACAACCCTCTTCAGCTTCAAGGGTAAAGAAAGTGACAATGATTAATCCCAATATCCATAAATTTTTCTTAAAAATCTTTCTCATTTTTCTTCTCCCAGAATATCATTCATCATCCACTGTGTGGACATTAATCCTCTCAAATGCGCCCTTATTTCCGGTACTGTCAAAATGTTCCACCTGGTACCACAATTCTATATCAGGCGGCGGTGCGGCATCTCTAAAACGATAAATGTACTTTCCAATGCTCGAATCATAAAAATATACATAATTTACCCCGCCCGGAAAATCACCTGGTGAAGTTGTTTCTGTGGGGATTAAGAGATTTCCAATAACCTCCCAGAAAAATGATGAAGGGTATTGTGTCCGTTTAATCATACATTTAAGCAAAGGCTCCGGATGCTGCCATTCCAAAATAACTTCCACGGAAGATGGTATGGCTGTTAAAGAAATTGGAGCGGCGGGTGGTGTGGTATCATAGGCTCGAGCTGCATAAGAAGGCGTATCCGGCGATTGATTGCCGGCCCTGTCTTCTGCTCTAACGCGGTAATAATAAAGCGTTCCCCCTTGCGGCGTTTGGTCGTGAAATTCCACGGTCCGTATGCCATTGAAAATAACAAAACTACCGGACCCGGGATTAGAAGATGCAGCGATAGTCACAAAAACATTAAAACCTGCAGTATTGGAAATAACAGGATATTGTTGGTTACCCATTTTGAGCCATCCACCTTTAAAGCGATTTACGGCGCTAAAATTATCTATATCTATCTTTGCTTCAAAAGTTCCGGGCTCAGAACCTGCTGAAAATGAACCGCTTGTATTTCCTGTTTCCACGAAGGGGGCTTTAATTGAATATTGATAACTTCCGTCTGTTGGAACAAGTGGCGAAGCATTGGGTTCATAATTTGCCGGTAGGAGATCGGGTTCGTTCAGCAGTTGGAAGTCTGTGTCAGGGCGTGTTGACCTGTAAACCCGGTATCCCCCACCCAGTTCAACGTCAGCTTCTGCAGAAGCCGGCCAATACAGCACGATTTCCCCTTCTCCACCATTAATCCCTTCCAATTGCAAGGCTTTTGGTGGAATAAAGTCCGGTACTCGCAGTTCCTGGGCAGGTGACATGGAACTGGGATTTCCTGCCTGGTCCACTGCCATAACCCTATAAAAGAATGTATTTTCAGTAGCTGTCATCTCCAAAATATCGTTGTAATATTGTGACTGCGGCGTTACATCCGTTTCAGCCAGTGAGGCAGGAGTTCCGCCAGGGTCCCTAAGATATAAATTTCCCAAACGGGCTAATATTTTGAGCCTTTCTAATTCAGCGCTGACAGCAGAGGGATTATGAGGAATAACATCATTATTTAAAAGTATTTCTCTTTCTTCAGGCCGTTGGCTGGTGGGTGGAACCGGTTCTGCATCTGTCTTAAGAGAGCGGTAAATTTTGTAACCCATTATATCGGAAGCAGAGCCGACCTCCCATGTCAGGTGCAGACTAACCCCTTTTTCCCAATCAGACCTGGAAAAAAACACAGCAGGCGGCCCGGGTGGAGGGGGTGGTTCCATATCTACCACGAATCCTGCAACCGGTGCCGATGAAGGACCGTGATTATTTTGTGTATCAACGGTCACGATACGGTAATAGTAATAAGCAACCGAGGCGTTGGGGGTTACTTCGGGGTTATCCAGGGATATTGTATCTGTAAAATAATAAGATCCCGGACCGGTGATATCTATCGCATTCCCGATTTGCTGCCAATGCGAACTGTCCCCGGGATTTTTGGGACAGCCGCGGGCATCTTTTTCCAAATCCGATGTACCATATCTACGATAAATTAAAAAGTAATCCTCATCAGGCACTTCCCCGGCAATCTCAGTGGACCATTCCCACTTTAACTTTATGGTCGTGCTTCTTAAATCCGTGTTATAACAGACCATGCCTGGAGTATAATTAACCGGACCGGGGCATAATATCCCTGTTGACGGATCATGGGTGAGTGTTTTACACGGAATTTTTGAATCCACAATTCCTACTCCCGCGCAAAAATTTTCAGGCGGCGGCGGGGGAATTGTATCCACTACATCTATGCTTCTTTCATCGGATGATTCACTGATGCGGCCAAAAATATCAATGCCCTTTATCGCGTAGTAGTATTTCCCGAATTCTTGTAATGTTTGATCTTCGAATGAATCCAGGTAAAAAATTGCCGGCAAATCATAGACTTCATTCCCCGAAGCATCTAGAATCGGGTTGCCGTATTTATCTGTACGCAGATGGGATGTGACAATGACCGGGCTTTCTTCGGTTCTTTGCACATTGGAAAATCTGCAGGTCTGAAAATTAATTTGGGCCAATGACGAGGCGGATTGCGGGCGCCTAAAAATATTGTACATGACACACACTTGAGAAGTAGGTAAAAAGGAACCTATTGGCGAGACGTTCCATTTTAGAGCAACACTTGTGCGCTCCAGCACCGGTGGTGGTTTTTCCCCTTCTTTACAGAACCCCGCACCTTCTCCGGGTATTAAACGGAGAGATAGACCTGTGGGCCGCGGAAGATTGATTTCAACACCGGTGGTTATCGGCCCAAAGAATGCAACCGACTCACTCTCATCCACCTCATCAACCGGCCAACCATTTGCGACAATTTTGTAATGACAAACATCGCCGGGAGAAACACCCCTGTCCACCCAGTAAAGGCCAAGCAAAATCGCAGGTACCGGCCGCAGTGCCGAGAGCATTAATATTGACATTGCCGGGATTTCCAGGTCCGAGGACACCTCTGACGAGGGTGACAAAGTACCGCAGTCAGTCACCGGGGCATCGGCACAGGGCCCGGTGGCGCCCCCGTCTACTTCTGCCAGCAGGTGACAAAAAACCGCCCACCCATCATTGTCGATTATCCCACCCGGGGGAATATACTTGCCGTCTAATGTGTAAGCATTTCCATTAATAAAAGGATCCGCCTCCGATTGATTTTTAGGCGGTTGAATCGGTTGGTGATTGAGTTTTACCCAATTATTTTCCCCATCTTTTAAACAACACCTGTAAAGATCAAAACCCCCGGGAGGGAAGCCGTATTTTGTATCAAAACCCCAGCGAATTAAATTAACATATTTACCATTCATACTCGAGCCAATAAATTCTTCGCCATCCACTAAATGACTGACTGCAATAATCGCCAATTTAGGTTTGGTAATTCCCCCACCGGAACCATAAATAAATTCCATACCAATCCATAAGAAAGAAATGAATACGATTAAAAGGTTAACTTTAAAAAATCTAAATCTTTTTTTTCTCATTATAGACCTCACAAAATTGAATGGGGAATAAATTTTGATTCATGGACTATCACACTATTTTTTGTGACAAATGGTAACCCGTTCCCAGGATTACCATTAAAGGTAACAAACAGCCCTTGTGTAATTGGCCCTGGAGTGGGCACTTCCGCAAGGATAAAAATATGGGTTAAATCAGTGTCTTTGGAAATTCGCGTCGAAGTGATATCTTTATTCCCCAGCAAAACGGTAACATATCGCCAATCAATAGGCTCAGGAGTGGTAAAATAAAGCTGGTTGGATGCATTTATTACAGCGGTTACCCCGGAAAGCATGGCCCCAAAATCCTCATATTGAGAAGTAATAAATGAAGTCGAATAAAGCCGGATCACACTTCCACTTTCATCCGCACAGGAAGTATTTATGCGGGGTATATAGAAGAAATACCGGGAGTTTGGTGAAAGTCTTCCAGTGGGATTAAAACTTATATAGTCACCAATAGGATTGTCGGGATCATCTGCATTCCCGGCTGCGGAATTTCCCTGGTTAAGGACGATATCTCCGGGTTCGATCTCATCTTGCTCCGTTGATGAACGAACAAGCCGGGCTTCCAATTCAAGTTCATCGGGACACAAGAACATTTCATCAATGTAATCCGCATTGAAATAAACCCTAAGATCATAATCCCTATAAATCAAACGCGCCCCATCAGCCGGGTAAGACCAGGCAGTATACGGATCAAGGCGGCAGGGTAACGGTTCCGTCTCAAAGGAAATAGAAATATTCTTAAGGAAGGAATCATCAGGGGTCGAATCACGAAATACATCGGTTTGGGTATCAATGTTGAGTTCATACCTGGAGGAGGGGCAATAGGTTCCCTGCTGAGGCGGTTCCACTTCGGTACAGGTCCTTTGATAGGTGATGTAGGCTTCACCGGGGAACACCCACTGACCATCATTATCCCGGCAAATAATATGTCCGTTACTGTCAGATGTGCAGTGCCCCACAGGGGTAAGCTCGCCTGAATCATCTACCCGGAGTAAATTGTTTTGTTCATCTACAATATAACTTTCCATGATATACCCTTCTCCATTCTCATTCACACAAGAGATAACGCCTCCGGGTTCCAGGCGGCAGCACTCCCCTTCATAATTTAAAATGGGATAGCCGCTTTGTTCAAAGCAGAGGACACCGGTCTCCTGCCTCCAGCAGTATCCATCAACCTGGAGTTCTCCATCCACCACCTTATAAAGCGTCCCATCGTTTGCCACTCTATATCCAGGTAAAATCCTCCCATTCCCTCTTTGGTCTTCACATACGATCAGGTTCATCCATTTTACCTCGCAGTCAACTTCAGATATCACGGTCTCGCTGCAATCATCTTCGATCTCATTATTGTTGCCCGAGTTTGGACGCTCACCCACGGGGTAACGGGCCAGGCGAAAGGTAAACGTTTCACAGCGCCGCTCATCCTCCCAGCCTGTTTCAGGTACACCAAAATTTCCGCCCCAGCCTCCGTAATGATCAAGTTGTTCGGTGGTGGTCAGGGTATCATCGAGAAAATGGTTGAGTTCAAGTTTTGTGAATTTATAAGAGGCAGTATACTCACCCACTTTGTCTTTATAATTATCTCCAGCCGAAGGAACATCACGAATGACCGATGAATCCCCAACATCGATGGGCCGGTTAAAGGTAATTTTGCCCACTGCATCCAGGGGTACTTCATATACCGTGGACGGGGTGGACACATCCTGGACATCGAAAACGCGGATCGTTTTTCCTGTGGCCGGGCTTTCAAAGGTTACCTCTTTGAGGGGGTGATCGAATGATGGCGGCCCGGTATTCTCTTCCCATTCAAGCTTCAGGGTAAATTTGGCATCAGGAACCGGCCACGGCATATTTATGGAAACTTTTACCTTTGCCCCGAATGCAAAGGGCGTCGGCGCTTCGCCGCGGAGAGAAGCCTCTAATGTCAGGTTAGAGCTGAGTTTCCAGACCCATACTTTAAGGCTGCCTCCACCTTCAATCAAAACCGCCACATGTTTGGGCTCCCAGTACATGTCCATCTCAGTGCCGGCCCAATACTTGACTTCCACCCCCGCCACTTTAACCGAATATTTTTTACGGAATTCGATCGATGCTCCCACCAACACCCCTTCACCTGTGCCTCCTCGGGCAAAGGGCACTTTATTGCCCAACATCAGGTATCCTTTCGCCTTTATGAAACTTAATATATCGGCTTCTACCCGCTTATCCGCAGCCTTTTGACCAAGATATACGTGCCACTCATCCGCACTTAACAAGATTTCAAAATTTCCCTTTATTTTAAGTAGGTGACCATCTTTGTTGATATTGTAATGACCGCGAATGGAAAGAGTAAAAATTTCGTTTATTCCGTCATATATTATATCTGCCTGGAGATTCGGAGTGTCTTTATGTTTTTTCCTAAATGTCATTATCCAGGCATCGCCGTTGAGAACTGCCACTGGACCGGGAATCTGCAGACGAAACATCACATCGGTATTCAAGGTGAATCCATTATCATGCGAAGTGCCTAAAGTTACGCCGGCCAGGAAGACATAAGAGCCTTCTTGCTGTGAAACCGGGTTTTGATCATCCAGGTGTCTGGGCCACGAATCTTTCACATTCAATTTTACATTTTGCCCAAAACCACCGGAAAAACCATACAATGACACATTGGTAGAACCAAGGGCAATTCCCGCCGGCAGTTGGGCATTGATCTCAACATACCAATAGGTAAAGGATGGGTCGGAATTCTTACCTACCACCAGGTTACCTTTAAGATTAAACTTCGGTTGGATAAATCCCGCTTCAACCTCACCCTGGAATTTATCACCCTTCCAGTTCACCTTTCCTTTTATTTTGACTGTATTGGGAATAGAGAGGTCGATGCCAATACCCGGTATTTCAAAGTCGATATCATTTTCGGATTTCCAGGTAATGGTTATTTCCTGAATAGAAACCCCCACGGGTAATACATCAGCCAGGCCGAAATTACCGCCCAATCCGCACCAACGCCTGCCATCATCCCGGATGCCAAAACCTATTTTGCGCAGTACAAATTGAAACCCTTTCATAGAAAGGTCTTTTTGCTTTGACAGGTTATACCATCCGCCGGGAAGTTTTACATCACCGTCCGCGGTTATTTTTAGTCCCCCCAGTTCAATTTTCCCGGTATTAAAATCAAGTCCTTTAATACTGGCCTGGACCGATCCATCCAGGGAAACATAATATCCTTCGGTATCCTGTCCAAAGGAAATACCCGTAAGTGCAAAGTCTAACTCCAGGTCTGAAGTCGATTTTTTTACATGCAGCAGTCCATCGGTTGAACCGGCCGGGGCCTTTGCTTTTACCATCCATTTACCGTCCAGGCCAAAATCGACGGTAATCTCGATCTCTTTTTCCAAAAAAGGCAGCTTCATCTTTCCTGTAATCTCAGTACCGGCTATCGAGCTATTAATAAAGTCAATACAGAGTTTTGTCAGGGTAAAATCAAATCCGTTCAAGCTCACACTAAGAGGGCTGGATTGGCTGCCGGCGCATATCCTCCCGGTGATTCCCCCATTACCTATGGCCAATTGTTGACCCGATACCGTTAAATTCGACCCGCTTGCGCTTGTTTTATCCTCCAGCGGTATTGTTACAGAAATATTTTCTAAATAGATGCCTTTCCAGGCTGTATTAGCAGGATCTATCCCTTCAGGGGCATTGGAACCCCAGACTTTATCCTTGTCGGAAAGGTCTAAACTGACGGAAGTTTGGCCGAGGATGATGCCTGTTCCCGCTATTTCCGATTCGGGAAAAGTAAGGGTAGGAATAATAAAGTTACCATCCATGGACACGGAAATGGTACCGGTAACATCTACTTTCGGTCTACCTTCTGAATCTCCTTTAATCGGATCAACAGGGATTAAAAATCCTTTCGGTAAGTAAATCGCTCCTTCTATACCGGAGACCTCTAAAAATTTGGTCCCATCAAAATATACAGTCCCATTCCATTTGCTTTTTTGCCCGGGTTTCCCCAGTTCAATGACCCAGTCGCCCATACCCGGGAAGGTGAACCGTTTGGCATCTTCGAATTCGACTTCTCCTGAGAAAGCAGAGTTATTCGCATCAAATCCCCCGTAACTTACCCGGATACTACTCATATCCAGTGTTCCCTCCGGGGAGAGCAGGTCTGCCGGCCAAAAGGGAATCAACTCATTTAATGTGGTTTCAACTGCCCCAAGAGAAACCGGGGAAAATAAAAAGGCAAAAAGAATAGAAAAAAAGGCAAACAAATAAGAAAATCTATTTTTAAATATTCTCAGTCTTTGCAATATCATATCGTTCTCCTTAACCCGTTTAAATATTCTCATTCTTTACTTTCACCTTCACTTCCATTGAATCACTATTTCCCGACATGTCAGTTGCCGTGACGGTGACTTTGTAATTGCCATCCGGGAATTTTCGGAAACCTTGCTCATCTAAGGCAAGGGTATTCCATGCTCCATTGCCATTAATTTTACCATTGACAACATTGGTCACAATATATTCATAATCTTCTAAAAAACAATAATCGCTGCTGCATTCATTTACACGATACATCTCAGATACTTTTTGTTTAGGAGGTATTTTATCGAAGCTATAGCTAAAAATCGTATCATGGTCGCCTGCCTCCTGACCAATAGTATAAGAAAAATAATAGATACCTGTGTTATGAAGGGTAGAAAAAATTGTATCCTCAATATTAGCCACAATATCCACACTTCCATTAACTTGAATTGGATCAGTTGGAGGATCAGCATAAAATTCAATTGTTGGGTCTTCTTGCTTAAAGAATCTGATGAGTTTTACCCTCGGAGCAGTAGTGTCATTCCTTGGTTGGAGAAAAAGAAGGGGATTAAAATAAACACTACCGGTAGAATCAGTTATCCTGAAATGAATATGATGAAACTCGCGATTATTGGCGCAAATTGGCCATTCTACAACTTTCCCAATTTCTTTATTCGCAGTAACAAATACGGGTGTTCCGTCCATGGAAAAGTTAGCACCCATACATGCCTGAGTGGCATTTTCATCAACATGACCGTAAGTGTATAGAATATCTCCAACTTTTAGAATAAGGCTATGATTTTTGACATCGGTACCTCTAGAAAACGACAGGTACCCATCACGGACAGCTCTTAAAGATGGTGATGCAGCATCAGGATGAGGAGGAGATATTAAAATATCAAGACCATCATGAAAATATGGAGCTGGATCTGGGCTTGATGAATATTGTTGAAATTCTTCTGCTGAATTTCCTATCTCGTGTTCCTGGTTCGTAGGATCAACAGGCCAGCCGGTTGGCGGTGGAGGAGAGGGTGAGCAGTGCCAGAGGCATATCATAAAAACCAACAGCACTCCCGGGCTTGTTATTTTTTTTAGTTTTCTTGTATCAATCATTTTTCTTTTTAAACTCCTTCTTTATTCTTTTTTTGTACTCCCGGCAATCAATAAAAAGATTTTTTTCAGGTATTCCAAAAAACATGACCTGACTATCATCGGTAAATTTTAGCTCAGGAGGTCCCCCTTTCCAATAACTATAAGAAGCATTCCTCTCCAACAATCTTTCGCCTTTAGGACCATAAATGAAAATCTTATCGCTGCCGAAATGTTGGGGAATACCCTGCCGTGCGGGAATCTTTTTTTCCGTGCTGAAAGCGATCAGCCCTTCATTTGAAACGGACATAGACGTAACAGCGTGTTCTTCATCCTTTAACAAACGTTTCCATTCAATAGAGCCATTATTTACATTGATAAACTTTAGAGAACCGATATCACCAACTGAAGCATAGTTCCCATTTGATGATATGCTAATCCCGGTCACCCTGTTTGGAGAGTCAAGATGCCAAATTTCCTTACCCATCTTAAATCCCTTCAAAAAATAAGGTTTGCCATCAGACCCGGACACCACATAACGAGCACCGTTTGAAACAGCAAAAGACCAATAATTCCCTTGTACTTGCCAGAGTATGTTACCTTCCGGCCCAAAGGCAATAAGCCCCTGTTTGCGGCTATTAAGCACAAAAGCTTGACCATCCGGTGAAAAAGAGTGGTTTTTGGTCATGAAGGGGCCTACTTTTCCTTTTTCTATACCCTGGGAAGAGTAAAAGTAATATGTGTAAGTTGTTCGAGGTGTGGGTAAGATGTCTTTGCTTCTAATTCCTACTACAAATTTTCCCAGTGGAGACACAAGAAAATAGTTAAAAGGCTTATCTTCTATTTTAAAAAGAACTTCATCTGTTATTTTCCTCATCTCAAAGGTATAGCTTCCCTCGCCTATTCTATTCAGAATGCCTAAACGATTTTCATCGCCTGTAACCTTAATTTCCTGGTTGGGCTTAAATTCCTTAACAATTTGAAGCCGGTTTTCCGAATCAACTTTGACCAACTTCTGTTTATAGACACCTAAAAATGCCTTACTGCCTGGAAGCATTACTTTTTGTTTCAAATTAAGAATGATCTTTTTTTTGTCTTCCTTTGAAAATCGCTTATCATCCTGGGCTTTATTTGTTTGAGAGTAGGCAAGTGTAATGACACACAATACGCAGCACAACATCTTAATAAATTTTGCTTTCAAAAGCTCTTTCATCATCATCCTCCTCACGACTCTTTAAATAGCGTAATTCCCCAATTTTTGTTCAACTTTTATAAAAGTTGATATTTTTTTTTAAAAATGCTTAATTAGAGAGGGTTTTGAAATGTCAACTTTTATAAAGATTGATATAGGGGGCCCACGTTACCAGCGAACACACGGAAAGACACAGAAAAAAATGTGAATAAAAGATTTTTATAGCCTCCAGGTGACGATAAAAAAATGGGAGAAAGGGGACAGTCAAGAATGCCGTCACACCTTTACGGAAATAACCCATGACATTTACCTGGATGGTATGCCACCTTTATGGGAATGCGTCATCCCCCAGGAGGAATAGAGTATCGGCAGAAAAAGAAAAAAAGGTGCCAGACCAGAAATCGAGAAATCGCTTTTTGGAGAGCTTATCTCAACTATTCCGCTTTTCCAAACTTCGGAACAATCCTTACTAATACCTCCTTTTTGCTCAATACCCCTTCCTGATCTTTGACCACAAATACCAGCTTATACTCACCCAAAAATCCAGGACCAGGTATCCAACTGAATGTACCTTTTTTCGTATCAAGTGTTGACCCAACCGGGAGGGGATAAAGCCTGTCCCCAATAATCATGCAGCCTGCACAAGGATTTGACAGCCGAATTTCTAACCGCTCTAATTCTTCGATTGATATTTTACGAATCCCGTTCTCACCAGGGAAGACGGAACAAGATTCAATATCCTTCCCAAAACCACACCTTACTTCAACCGATTCATCGAGGTTCATAGGAAGCTCAACTATCCTGGCAAGATTGTGGCTGCCTGTTTGTGTTTTGATTCCCTGGCTTCCGGATGAACCTGTATTATTGATTGTAAAGTATCTGCTGCCGATTCCATCGGCATTACCGGCATTGTCTACTGCCGTCCACATAATGGTATGAACACCGTTGTCGTAAGATGTGGTGTCGAAATCAAAATAGGCCTGTGCGCCCTGGCTGTTATTATAGTCCGGGAAAAAAGCAGCGATGTCTGGCCTGTAGACGTTATACGTTGGATTCCCCAGGTCAACTCCGTCTACATATACATTTATGGTGGAGCCATCAATGGGAATAGTATTGGGCAGGGGAGTTAACACCCACCCATTGTTTCTATAGCTGGCCCCGGATGCCTCACCTCCCTGGGCAGGGGT
>CP070627.1:764288-776690 GCA_020355945.1 Candidatus Aminicenantota bacterium
CGGGCCGGGCTTGATAAATCAAGCCCCTACAATAGAATTGAGGAAGCGAGGGTATAATTTTCATGCGTCTCCGGGCGTGGCCGCGGCATCATGAGAAACTGCTATGAAAATAACTAAAAAATTAGCCACGAAGTTACAGTGAAGCATGAAGATACACGAAGGAAAAATAGACATAAATCCAATTGTAGATGCTTCACGGTTTGATTCATCAAACCCCGTAGAGACGTGGGTGAATTGCTCGGGCCGGGCTTGATAAATCAAGCCCCTACAATAGTATTGAGATATTGAGAGCATGATTTTTATTCGTCTCCGGGCCAAGGGTGCTGCATTCATGACAGGCTACAAATCTTTTATTTTTCGTGCGGGATTTCCGGCGTAGATACCGGGTTCAAGGATATCTTTTGTCACTACTGAACCGGCTCCAATTACCACATTGTCAACGATCTTCACCGGCAGGATAGTGGCGTTTGTGCCGATGGAGACGTGGTTACCGATGGATGTGGGTTTCCATAGACTTTTGTTTCCCCTGGCTGGGGCGCCGGTAGAGAATTTATCATTAATAAACATCACCCCATGGGAAATAAAGCAATCAGAGCCGATAGTCACCAATTCACATATAAATGCATGGGATTGGATTCGGCAGTTATTTCCAATCACCACGTCTTTTTGTATTTCCACGAAGGGTCCGATAAAACAATTATCCCCAATGCGGCATTCATAGAGATTAACCGGTTCAACAACAGTCACATTTTCGCCAAAGAGAACGTCTCGAATACCGATATGTTTGATAATAGGTTCGTCTCTCACGTTAATCAAAAGTTTTTTCAAAAAGCTTGTTCATGAGCGGCGGAGCCGCTCAATTTTTTAAACTGAAACACTTAAAAGCTCTTCCGTTGACAATTGACAATTGAGAGTTGACCATTGACAATTAAAAGATCTTACCAGGATATTTCGATGAGAAAAGAATTGTCAATTGTCAATTGTCAATTATCAATTGTCAATGATTTTTCCGTGAACCTGATCGCTTTTTGTTGCCTGGTAACGAGAAGAAAATGCAGTTAAAACGTGGTGTTTCTTAGAAGCGCCCCCCTGGTTATAATCCTAATCGGCATCGGGAGGGACGGAAGCGTAGGTAGACTTCTTTGCCGGTTTCGATAGATTCATAAATAGCAGAGATTAATTCCAGTGATTTTCTACCTTCCAGGCCATCCACCAGGGCCATTTCTTTTTGGTTAATTGTATCGATAACATTTTCCAGGTATTTGATATGCCCGAATCCGTAGACATCTGCAGGATTCTGGCGGTATTTTTCCAGGACTTCTTCATCTCCTGGCTGTTGGTCCTGGAAATTCCATACTTTCATTTCATTGACGGCAAAACCACCGATTTCGACTGTACCTTTTTCGCCCAGGATAGATAAAGAGCCTTCCAGGTCTTTTGGTCGGGTGGCAGTGGTGGCTTCGACGATGCCGAAAGCGCCGTTTTCAAAGGTGATAATGGCCGCACCGGTATCTTCAGTCTCAATCTTTACCAATTGTGCAGCGCCTTTGGCAAAGACAGATATGGGATTACCCAGCATCCATTTGAGGAGGTCGATATGATGGGAGGCCTGGTTAGCGAACACGCCGCCATCCATGGCCCAGGTACCTCGCCAGGCATCCTGGTCATAATATTGTTGAGTACGGCTCCACCTCACCCGTACGGTTCCCATGACCAGTTTCCCGAATCGTCCGATTTCCAGGGCTTCTCTCAGTTTCATTACCGGCAGGTTGTACCGGTTCTGTTTGACTACAAACAGTTTGACACCTGCTTCATCGCAGGCCTGGTTCATTCGGTCCGCGTCATCCAGCAGCAGGGCCATGGGTTTTTCCACCACGATATGTTTGCGATATTTTTTTACGATATCAATGGTATGGCGGGCATGATTCCCGCTTTCCGTCAAGATAGTGACTACATCTACATCAATGGTCTCGAGCATTTCATCATAACTGGTGAAATAAGGCACTTTATATGTTTCCCCGGCTGTTTTTGCTCGTTGGGGTTTGATATCACAAACCGCAGCCAGTTCTGCTTTTTCCTTTAGAGCACCGGTGAGAGTTCCTGCATGTTTTTTAAGAATACGGCCGCAGCCCACCAATCCGAATTTTAATCGTCTCATTCTCTTACCTCCCAACATTCTCTGATAATAACAAAGCATTCGGCAGCAAACATGCCAGCCGTACTGCCCCGCCATTTAGCTAATGCTGTTAGTGCTTCCAGGGTCCTGGCATTGGGTTCCTGCTGGAGTTGAGATTGATATGTTTGCGCTGCCTGTAATTTGGTGGCAAGATGTTTGGATATGTCAACCCACAACTGCGGCTCGAAGCAGGGATCGATATAGGGGGTGGACCAATGGGTTTCGGAAATCGTTTCATAGCATAAAATTCGCTGCACATGTTTCCCATTGGCTGTTGGTCGAAGAGCCACCATGCAGGCGTCAAAAACTTGCCGGTGGTCTTCATGCCTGTCGCCGTAAAAAGGCAAGAAAACCATCCCTGGCTTCTCTTCTTCCATTAATCGATCGAATTTTTCATTTAACTCATGGGTTGGGATTTGGTTGAGTTTTGTTACGGGCAGGTCCATAAAGCGCAAGGACTTTACCCCCAGGATTTCATTGGCTTTTCGGGCTTCAGCACGGCCCTTTTTTACAAAGGAATCGGAAAAAAGTGGTTCCCATCCTTTGGTGACAATGACAGCGGTGACCTCATTGCCTTCTTTGCTCAGCCGGGCAATAGTACCGCCTACACCAAATACTTCATCATCCGGGTGCGGTGCCACAACCAATACTTTCATTGTTTGCTCCTTTGATAAACACCTCTTTTCCCGAATACCACTCCTATAGTCAGGAAAATGATTTTCATATCCAGCCAGAAGCTTTGTTTTTCAATATATTTAACTTCCAGGTCAAGGCTTTGTTTGGAGGTCAGTTCCGATCGCAGGTATATTTGCGAGAAACCGGTTATCCCGGGTTTTAATAGAAACCGCTTCTTGTGATACTCACTAAATTCACGGATTTGGGACATATAGAGCGGCCTGGGTCCCACGATACTCATATCGCCCTTTAAGACATTAAAAAGCTGGGGCAGCTCATCCAGGGAGTATTCCCGGAGAAATTTCCCGCATTTGATCAACCGCGGATCGTCACCGGAGCTGGGACTCTGATCGTAGGGATCGACATTCAATTTCATGGTACGAAATTTATAAAAAGCAAAGGGTTTGGCGTCTTTACCGGCTCTTTCATGTTTGAATATCACCGGGCCTTTATCATTGATCTTTATGATAAGGGCAATCACGGCAAAAACAGGGGACAGGATAATGAGCGACACCAGGGAGACAAATATATCGAATATCCGCTTCACGATTTTCTTCATCTTTTACTACCAACCCCGACAAACCCTTTCCCACATGGAATAACCTGGAATTCCTCGAAGGCTGCTTCGTTGTATAACTGGTTCAATTGTTTTTGGTTATAGTAATAGATGGGGCATTTTTTTATCCAGTTATAACGGATGTGCCGTTGGACTCCCCAGATAGGGGTAAAACGGGGAAAAGAGGCAACGAATTTACGGGGATTCATTTGGGCGATTTTTTTAAATACCGGTACCGGGTCTTTGACGTAATCAAAAAATCCCAATGCCAGGACAATATCAAAGGATTGTTCAAAAGGATAATTTAAGAAATCCGCACAGATGAATTCGCAGGTATGATGGACGTTCATTTGTTTGGCGATATTTTTTGAGAATTCAATCATTTGCGGGGCAAAATCGATACCTTTGACCAGTTTGGCACCTCTTTTGGCACATTCGATACTGTATCGCCCGGTGCCGCAGCCAATATCCAGCACAGCAGCACCGGTAAGATCGCCGCAGTGTTCAAAGGTCAATTGGTACCGCTGGTAAAGTGCCTTGCGCAGCAGTTTATTTATCAAGTACATCAGCCGGTTTTCATGGGAGTAAAACGCATCCCACTGTTTTGGTACTTGATCGAAATACTTCTTTGCCCCTTTTTCTTTTGTCTTTACATCATTGGGTCCTGGTTTCATCTCAAATTTTCCTTTTTATCCCTGGTTTGACCTGCGGCATATTTGCGGGTTTAAGTATAATTTGAATAGGCTTCCGCCCTTAGGGTTTTCTTTCAAAACCCGCTCTAATAATTCATTTAACAATTTATCACCACTCGTTTTATTAATAGAGATGTATTTTAACATAATAATTTCCATTTGTCACATATGGTGCAGGGTTCTGCTCAGGGGAGGTCACCACTTCTCTTTTTCTTTAAAATTACAATATTATTGGTCTCATATATGATCTCCCAGGGGCTGCCGGGTGAAAAAATTTTTTTGTGAAAGCGATAAAAGTGCCCCGCATTAGCAAACTTGCCCTTTATTAAATCCAAATCCCTGAAGGATGTGCCTTTTCTCTTCCACGACCACCTCCGTGAGGCTTTGGCATTAAGAATAACAATGTCCGGACTATACTTTTTTATTTTTTCTTCATCTATCCAGAATCGAAAAATTACATGCTTAAACTTTGGCGGAACATAGGAGTAAGAAGCTGCGAGAATCCTCAACTCACCCGGCTCATTTTCGGCAAGAAAATTACCCGCCTTAATATATTTGTCCTTATACTTCCAGGTGGAAATAGATGCTTTTGATATTGACTGCAGGGATGGAATCAATGCGGAAACAAAGAGGCCAATGATAATGATGTGCTTTATCAATGAACTCTTAAACAAAGTACTAATCTTTTGAAAACTATAGATGGCAATAAGCAGGATAAACGGTAAAATATGAAATAGATATCTTGGCTCTCTCATCCTGACTTCTAACATTAAATAGACAAAGGATGTAATGATATATAATATTATTGTTAATAGATTTCTATTACCGGGATCACTGAGGAATTTTTTAATTTTATCTCTTTTGATCGTGATTATCAATGTAACCAAAAGAGTGAGTACTCCGACACCCACCACAATACTATTCACCGGGCCAAATAAGTTCCATAATACAGGGAACCACAAAAGAGGGTTTTGGGGTTCGACTTTTCCGTGCCCGGTGGATACATGTTTTTTCTCAAATAAAAAGTCTGCTTGAAATTGATTGTAATTTTTTAATACATATGGATTCGTTACCACCCACAGGGTTAAAAAAATTAAAACTGCCAGGATACAGACGGATATAACCTTAAACCAAAATTTTAATGTTTTGGGTGAAGTGATAAAGGCGTGTAAAATGTAAGGTAAAAACAAAAAAGGAAGGACAAAAATACCTGAATATTTTGTTCCAAATGCTATCCCCGCTATAGCGGAGGCCATAATTATATACATGGCTTCATGCGCTGAAAAAGCCACCAGGACCGCCAGGAGAATCAAGAGTACTTGCAGCATATCCGGATGGACAAATCGACTCCAAAAAGCAAATCCCGGGAGACTTAAGAGCAGCAGCACCAATATCAAACCAAACTCTTTCCTTCCTTTAAAATGCAGTGTAAACGTTTTGTAAATGACTATACCTACTAAAATATAAGAAAACCAGGAAATAAGTCGAAATACAATAGCCACAAGCATGGCATCGGCTTTAAAGCCGAAAGATTCTAATAGTTTGATCATATAAAAGCAAACGGTGTGGTAAAAATATCCATAATGATAAAATCCCCGCGGGTCTAAATCATCATATTCCAGGTTAACCAGGACCCTCCTTACCGCACTGGCTTCATCTGTTGAAAAAATTTGCATTAATCTCACGTTCTCTATTCCATAAGAAATGGGGATAAATTCTCCAATGAGAAGCAAGAATAATAAAAGATATACCCCGATTTCCAGGATTTGTTTTACATTGATTTTCTCAACGAATTTTTTTACATTCATTCTTTTCTGCCCATTTTTTAGCCATCCGGCACGAAGACACCAGGTTAGTTTGGTGTTACCGGGTGCCCTGGTGTTTTTGCTATCATATTTCACTCCTTTGATTTGGTAATGTAGCCAAGGGCTTCAAGTGCTTTCAGCGCCTGTTGGCGATCGGATTTAGTTTCGTATTCGGGTGCCTTTTTGCGTAACATGCGGTAATCTTTTTTGAACCGAATATGCAATCGGGCAATTTTCCTGCGCATCATTTCAGTTCGTTCGGGCAGCTTATCAGACAGATCAATGGTTTCACCTTCATCCGTCCGGGTATCATAGAGCTTCCACTGATCCGGTTGTTCAACATAAATGAGTTTATACCCATCTTCAATAAGACTGCGCTTCGTACTTCCATAAAGCATCCCTTCGGAATAAACAGGTAGGTTGGCCCCTTCCTTAAGAACAACAGGGTTAAGGCTGGTTCCTGCAAATTTATAGGGTCCCGGGGATTGTACCCCGGTATGGTCAAGAATGGTGGGCAGGATATCTATTGTCCGCACATACCGGTTTACTGTTGAACCGGCAGGGAATAGAGGTGAAACAATGATCAAGGGGACATGAACCACTTCACGATGCAAGCTGTGTCCATGGTCATACGACCCGTGTTCCCAGAATTCTTCCCCATGGTCGGAAGTAAATACAATCAAGGAGCGCTTAAGACCGACATACTGTTTAATGGTGGTTAATACCTTTCCTATCAATTTATCCGACATCAGTATTTCACCGTCATAGAGTGCGGATTGTCTTTCTTTTGGTGAGGTTTTTGGGGAAATTTTCGCTCTGAATCTTCGCAGGGGTAGATATGGCCGATGTGGGGTAAATAAATGCAGCCAAACGAAAATTTTTTTCTTTGCGTGGCGTTTAAGCCATTTCTCAAACTCTTGAACCAACGCACGGTCGTTGAAAAATGCATCTTTTTGGCTGGTCCATTTTTGACGATGAAACGACGACTTGCTCTCAAAGCGTTCAAGAATGCCGCGTCCCACCGGGTAATAGTAATCAACAAAACCATGTTGAAAACCACTCCTGGGATTAAACAGCGGTTGGTTAATAAAAGCCGCGGTATAAAACCCGGCATCTCGCATGATTTCAGCTAATGTTGGTTGGAACGACGGGATGATATAGTTTAACTGTTTACGTCTATCTCGCTGGTTGAATCTCTTGTCGGGCTCTGCTGGCCGCTCTATAAAACCCAATTGAGTGGGATAACAGGATGTCATTATTGCACCGACACCTGGCAATGTCCAACTGCCAGTGGACTGCGCCCGGGTGAACATGACCCCGGCAGACGCCAAACCATCAATATAACGCGTCGTATGAGACGTATACCCATAACAGGATAAGCGGTCAGCCCTAAGGGTTTCAACAATAATAAGAAAAACAGCATCTGGTGGAGAAGACTTCTTAATTTTTAACCAATCCGATAATCTCGACGAAAATAATATTAACAAAAGTATGATCACAATAACTACAGCCAGTACAGGAAAAAACCGCTTTTTTAATATAAATCCGGCCCCTGCACCGGTAATAACAGGGGGGTCTTGCTTACGCCGGGAATCAGGACCGGTTAACGTATGTTTCTTTTTCATGACTGAATATTACACTAAAAAAGTAGGTTTTTCAAGCCAAACCATCTTTGAGCAGAAATTGCGTGAACAAGCCGGACTTTCAACAAGGGAAATGGCTGCGCGTATGGGAATGACGCATGGAGGTTATTCCAAAAACGAGCGTGGTATAAACTTTCCCGGGCTCGATACCCTTCAACGTCTGTCCAGGGATTTTGATATATCCATGGATTGGTTGATTTTCAACAAGGGTCCCATGCATTATCATCGATTAATACTTAATTTCCAGGAGTATAAACAACAGGAAAAAGAGAAAGAAGAAATCCCGGGGACCTCTTTACCCGAAGCTGTTGAATTAAAATAGAATTTTTTCATGAAGGCTGCGCCCTTCGCCCGGAGACGGATGAAAATAGCCACAGAGAGCACAGAGGTCACAGAGCGCTCTTTATTCACCTTACTCACCTCACTCACCTATTTTCATGGAAGCAGGATAAAAAAGAGACCGCCTTACCAATATTACTTTTTCGATAAAATGACGCCTTTTGTTTGATGAGAACAGATTGCGCAAAACCATGTAAAAATGAAAAATCAATTATAATATGCGTTTCCAGCGATTATCAAGCCTCAAAATCCCCTGAAACTTCCCGAACGTGACTAAAACGTGGCTATTGTGATTCTTTAACAAAAAGCCGGGAAACAGCTTTGAGATCATCGGTAAAGGTCAATTTTATCAATCTATAGATCACGCTATTGTTTTCTATCGTCGCGACGATAGGTATAATGATCATCCTTCCTATTGAATCATATAAAGATCAATATGTTTAACGTTTAACCATTTGCTAACTTTTAACATAATAAGTCCACCTTGGAGGAGTTCCCATACGCATAATTTTTCCGTCATCACACATTTTTTTTAATAATCTGCCCGCCTGTTGGATATTCTCTTTGTTCAATGGTATTGAAAAATCCAGGTTTACTGAAGAGGCATATGTTTACAGTTCTTTGTCATCCACCATTGTTAGAGGAGTAGATGCCACTTTTTGAACCTTTAATTGCCGGATTTGCCCGGAGATCAATTGCACGGCTTCCTTTCTTGAAGAAGCTCTCAATACCTTGACCATCAACTCTTCGGCCCTGGTTTCAAAGAGCTCATAGAAATTTTCATTAATAACTTCATTTTGGGACAACGGTATTTTTTGTTCTTTATATTTTGTCATTTTTAAGAATTCTTTTATATCATGAAATGTATATATAAATCAAATTCCATAAAAATTTGAGTATTTTTACCTATTGAAATTTCGTTTTTATTCCTTTATAATTAAAACAAAGGAGGGAAACATGAGAGAAAAAAAGGAGACAATGAGGTTTACTTTTCCACCAATTTATGCTGTAAACAAAAAAACCAAAGTTAGAAATGATATTCTACAGCTTCTACAACCTGCTGTAAAAGATGTGGAAACAGTAGCAGCGGTATATAATAAAAGTAGAATAAAAGGCTATCTTTTAAAAGAAAATGACGACGATGAAGGGACTTTAATAATAACAAATTCAGCCAAACCCCCGATTTGGATTAACAAAGTTATCAGGATAAAAGAGAACGGTTTCAACGGGAATAAAAATGGTGGTATCAAAGGAATAGCTGACGTTATCGATGTTAAACACAAGTTTTGGATAAAGCACCCTGCATTAATGGAAGCACCAGGACTGAATGCCAATTTGGGATTAAGAGCGAAAGAAGTAAGAAATTCCTGGGAAAAGAAATTCAATTTCCGGGAAGAGGTAAAAGATAAAAATGGAGTGATAAAGGAAAAAGGGCTGAGACCACCCCAACTTGGTGCCGTTTATGCCACCCTGGCTCATTGGGCAGCCACTGATGAAACGGCAACTATAGTAATACCCACAGGTGTGGGAAAAACAGAAACCATGCTATCCATATTGGTAAAGAAACAGTGTGAGAAATTATTGGTGGTGGTGCCGACAGATGCGCTAAGAGAACAGATCGCGGAAAAATTCATTACCCTGGGGATTCTAAAAACTTTTGGCATACTGGCTAAAAACGCTCACTACCCTATTGTTGGAATTCTTAAGCATGTATTTACCAGGAAATCAGACGTCGACCAATTTTTTAAACAATGCAATGTGATCGTAACCACTATGAATATTGCCGGTCAAAGTAAAAAAAACATCCAGGAACGCATGGCCTCTCACTGTTCGCATTTATTTATAGATGAGGCTCACCATACTGAAGCCAGGACGTGGAAAGAATTCAAGGAATATTTCCGTCAAAAAAATATCCTTCAATTTACCGCCACTCCTTTCAGGAATGATGGGAAGCAATTGAAAGGAAAAGTCATTTTTAAATATTCCCTACGCAAGGCGCAGCAAGAGGAATACTATGTGCCGATTAATTTTGTTCCTGTTGTTGAATATAAACCCAAGAAATGGGACGAAGCGATTGCCAAGAAAGCTATCGAGCAGCTTCACCTGGATTTAGAAAAAGGTTATGACCATATATTAATGGCCAGGGTTAACAGCATTAAAAGAGCTGAGGAAGTTTTTGAAATTTATCATAAACTATATTTGACCATCGGCAAAAAGTATAAGGAAAATTTTAAGCCTGTACAAATTCACACAGGGATAAGATCCATCAGCGAAAGGGAAAGTATTCGCCGAAGAATACTGGATAAAGACCCGAAAGAAAAGGCAAGAATTATCATTTGCGTCGATATGCTGGGGGAAGGGTTTGACCTCCCGGAGTTGAAAATTGCAGCTTTTCATGATATCCGCAAAAGTCTGCCCATAACCGTTCAATTGGTGGGAAGGTTCACACGCTCGAAACCCGGACTTCCCGAGCAAGCAACGGTTATCGCCAACGTCGCTAATCCCGAGGTAGATGATGAGTTAAAGGACTTATATGAACAAGATGCCGACTGGAATAAATTACTTCCAAGAGTAGACCAAAACATAAACCAGCGGCAGGCCGAATTACGTGACTATCTCGAGGAATTTAATCAACTTCCAGTTGATATACCTTTCCAGAATGTAAAACCGGCTACCAGTACGGTAATTTATAAAACCAATGGAAAGACCTGGAAGCCTGAAAAATTTTCCAGAGGTTTTGATAATTTTAAGTCCTATGATAAAGTGTATCACAGTATAAATCCTTTAAGGAAAACCCTGGTAATTGTTATGGGGAAAAAGGTTCCTATAAAATGGGGCAAAATAAGAAAAGTCTATAATTGGAATTGGGATTTGCATATTTTGTATTGCCCTGATGGAAATAACCTTCTTTTCATCCATAGTTCAAACACAGGTAGTTATTATAAAAAGTTGGCGGAAGCAGTGGCCGGTAAAAAGGTAGAACGTGTTAGTGGTGAGGACGTCTTTCGGTGTTTTCACAACATTGATCGTTTAAAACTTAATAATGTCGGCTTAAAAGAAAAAATAGGCACTCCGATATTTACCATGCGAGCCGGTAGCGATATAGGCGCTGTTTTAAAAAGTGTACAATTACAAAATAAAGCAAAGGTGGTTCTTTTTGGCAATGGGTATGAAGATGGTGATAAAATAAGTTTAGGCTGTTCTCTCAAAGGTAGAATTTGGTCTTATAAAAGAACCGACATATTGGAGTTGACCCGGTGGTGCGATCATATAGGAAAGAAAGTACTGGACAAAAGTATAGAAATCGATGATATACTGGAAGGAACACTACTGTTAGAGAAAATTGACCGGCGCCCGGATAAAATGCCTATCGGTATTGATTGGCCTGAAGAATTTTACAAGGAAATGGAGACAAAATTCAGTTTTCACGTCCAGGGTCGGAAAGAGCCATTTTACCCATTTGAGGCAGAAATAAAGATGATTGATCCCTCTGAAACCGGGGACTTGAAATTTGCTATTCGTTCCGGGGAAGTGGAAATCCGGTTAAAACTTAAACTATTTGGAAATAAACAAAAAAAAGGCTTTCGATTTGTAAATTTAAGCGAAACAAAGGTAATGATAAAATATGGAAGAAGGGAGAAAAAATTGGAAGAGTATTTTGATGAAAATCCACCTACAATTTTGTTTGTAGATGGTTCTTCACTAGAGGGTAATCTTTATACTGAACTCCAGAAAAAAGTTAAATCTTACGATAGAACAAAAATCAAGGTTTGGGAGTGGGAAGGAATTGATTTAAAAAAAGAATCACAGGGAATAACAAAGAGACCGGATTCGATTCAATACCGGGTTATTCATGAACTAAAGAAAAAGGATTATGATGTCATTTTCGATGATGATGACCCCGGGGAAGCTGCTGATGTCGTGGCTATAAAAATTAAAGAAGGTGATTCGATAGAAGTCGAGTTTTATCACTGCAAATTCGCCCACTTTCAGAAAAAAGACAAAGAACAAAAACCAGGTGCCCGTATAAATGATTTGTACGAAGTATGCGGCCAGGCACAGAAAAGTATCCATTGGATGGTTCAACCGACAGAGATATTTTCTCATTTGCTGCGTCGGGAGCCTGAAAAGGAAAAAGACGCCAGGGTAAGTCGATTTGAAAGAGGTACTGCCCAGGATCTGGAAAATATCAAAAAGCTTAGTATGAAAATTCTCCCCGTCAAACTTTCGATTTATATTGTACAACCTGGATTATCCAGGGCAAAAGCAAGTAATGCCCAGCTCGAATTATTGGGGGTAACGGAAAATCACTTGATGGAAACCATGAGGCTGACTTTTGGTGTCATTGCCAGTAAATAAGAAAGCGGGAAAGCGGGGACAGTCAGTCATGATGCGCTGATGCGCGCATCATGACTGACTGTCCCGAATGCCGCTAAGTTAAGGCTAAATTTATTTTATCATTTAATTTTTACCTCCTAATGTTTCAATATAAAAAATGTTGTATAGTGCATAATTC
>CP070627.1:776790-789132 GCA_020355945.1 Candidatus Aminicenantota bacterium
AATATAGTGAGTGAGCCATTTCCATATTCTCAATTGAACTGGTAATTAACTCTTTTAACTCTTCATCATTTACACCGTAAATCTCCGCAAGTTCTATCTTTTTCAAAAACGCCTGATAATCACTATTTGACTGCAAAAAGAAGCCTGCCGCATCTATAGACAACTGCCCCAGGGAGCTTTTATCTGAGTTCTCCGGCGGGCATTGACCATTATATAGAAGACAGGGCCAATTATAAACAATCCTTCCATGAGATAAGACACTCAATAATGAAATTATGAAGAGTATTGAAATGATGATTCTTTTCATGGTTATTTCTCCTTTTTTGGTTTTTTGGTTTTTGTTATTTTTAGGTTGACCTGAAAGTTTAATCCTAACAAAATCACCATCGTTTTACCATAGCCTGATAGCACCTCCTTAATGAGATGATAGAAAATTATACAGCAAATGTTAACAAAATGCAAATAAAAAAAATACCTTGCCGGACCGATCCGGGAGCTATCCGGGGGCTTTCGATTACTGTTTCGGGTTCCGCACCGGGAACGATGCCTGAAAATGTAAAAATTTTTACCACCCACCAATTTCCTCAGAAAAAATCAGCCTCATTTTTCATTCCTCACTTTCAGTAATTTGTTTACATTAAAGATTTCCTGATTTCCGAAAAAACCTGGGAGGAAAAAAGTCACCGGTCATTGGTCATTTTAAAGGTAGATAGGGAATATATTTAAAAACAAAGAGGAACAAAGAGTAAATCCATTGAAAAAAAAGGAGGGAGATTGTATATGAAGCCCGATGATTTAAAAAGGTGACAGGTGCGTTATAACGGTTCCAGGTGCAAGCGAAAACAGGGGCTCAATTTCTGCTGAAAATGTTGACAAATAAAGATTATTGATATATATTAATAGAGAGGAAAACATAATGGAAATAAAAAAAGCCATAGCAAATGCACTGAAAGAAATGGTTGTACCGGAACTGACTAAAATCAAAGAGGATGTAAACCATGTAAAAGGGGTACTTGAACTCACAAATAAAAGACTTGACGATATTAATTTGCACCTCGCCGACCACAGTAGACGCATAGATGAAACAAATAAAAAAATCGATTCAACAAGAGAAGAATTGGGACAGAGAATAGATGAAACCAATAGAAGGATAGATGAAACCAATGATAGACTGAACCGCCTCTATGAAGTAATTGTGCGCAGAGAGGAACACAACACCCTCGGCCAAAAGGTACTGACACTTGAACGAGACGTTCAAGAACTAAAACTAAAAATGGCCGTTTAATAAAAAGGGGAAACCGGGAAAGGACGCTTATAGGCTCCTGGTGGCAGGGGCTACTCGGCGCTGATTATTTCGGCAATAGGCTTTAATACCGGGATGTTCTGGAAAATTATTTTAATGGCTGATGTTAAAGGAACCGCCAACATCATTCCTACAATTCCCCATACATAACCCCAAAAGATCAACGAAATTAAAATCACAATAGGAGACAAATTAAGACTCTTACCGGTTATCCGGGGTTCCAAAATGTTACCGATAATAAATTGGGTTAACATCAATCCAACTGCCACCAAAAGCACCCGAAACGTAAATCCGAATTTTAAAAGACCGATCAATATCGGAAAAAAAGTGGCAATGATGGAACCAAAATTGGGGATGAAATTTAATACAAAAATTAATAAAGCAGAAAATATGATAAAGTCGAATCTGCCGGCAAATAGAATTATCCCACCGATTATCCCGGTTAAAAGACTGACAAAAGTTTTGATTAAGAGGTATTGCTGGACCTGGTTTTCAATGGAATTAATCATATATTTTATTTTATCGGCTTGTTCGGCGTCAAATGCCTTGGTGATCCGCCCACTTAAAGCAGTGCGCCCCGCCAACATAAACATCAAAAAAACCAATACCAACACCAAATTGCCAATAAACGTGGCAAAAGAACCGAACGTAGACGATATAATGGATGTGATGGCAGAAGTGTCTATACTTTTGGTCCAATCAAAATTCTCAATGTACTTGCTCAAATCGGCTACAGGGGTTTTAAGTTGCTCGAAAATATTTCTTACAATTTCTGTAATTTTGTCACTGTAGGCAGGAAATTTATCGATAAAAGAGGAGATACCGTAGTAAATCAATACCCCGAAAAAGTAAAAAACAATAAATATAAATACCAACAAAAACGTCAAAACAAAGACTTTAGGAACCCTTAATTTCAGTAATCGCTTCACCACCCCATTGAAGAAAAAATAGAGTAATAGGGCCATACAAAAGGGCAGGAATATGCTCTTCAACTCCCTGAAGATAATCACTATAATAACCGCAGCAATAAAGCCAACAAAAATCTTGATTTGAGCCAGGTCACTGGTCTCTTTGGTTTCACCAGTCATTGGTTTACTCCTTTATTGTCTTTATCCATTATCCGGTTGAAACTGCTAAAAGGGAACGATACATTTTTATCCCAATGATCTATTATCCCGTTTACCGTTTAATTATAATTTAGAACTTCATCTTCGATGGAATAGCGTGCTGTGGATTTGAATAATATCAAGTTAATTTCATCAACATAATCCACGTGAAACCAAACTTTGGCGCCCTTTTGTCTGACTTCAACTTTGATTCGGGTGGCCATGGATTCTTTTCCAATTCCCGCATCATCCCCGGATTCACTTTCATATTCGTCTTCTTCGCCTTCTTCACCGACATCGACTTCTTCCTCGCGAAACAGGTCATATTCCTTCAGGACTTCCCGGATGACTCGTTCGCCTCTTTCGATGGTAAAATCCGGTCCCCGGATATACCCGAATTTATCAACGATCTCATTTTTTATCTGGGATTTGGTAAGGCGGGAGGTAACGATTTTAAATGCCACAAATCCTCCATAAAAAAGCACCAGGAAAATCAGGATACTGCCGATGGTAATTTTTCCCTTTTGGATTGCTTTGCTTTTCATTTTTTTAACCTCCATAATAATTTTTTTACTTTTGCCCGTATATTGGCTGCAAATTTATTATAATACGAATCGGATAATAATTCAATCAAATAAGGGTGGTCTTCTTTAGATTTTAGCCTTTGATCATCGGTCATCGGTTATCTAGTGGGCGATGGGGCTTTTTTTGTTATGACGCACTGATGCCGCGGAGAGGTCTAACGATCCTGACGAATCTGGCAGGGCGGCTTTAATGACCTTGTTTTTCCCTGATTGTTTGGCTTTGTACAAGGCCTGGTCTGCCCAATGAAATAGGGTGTGGGCATCGGTATTAAGCTCGTACTGACTAACACCGGCACTGATGGTGGCGGAGATGGCATTGCCTTTATAAATGAGTGGGGTTTCCCGGATGTACTCCCTGATGCGGTTAGCCAGGTGAAACGCTCCATCTATATCGGTTTCCGGCAAAATAATTAAAAATTCCTCTCCTCCCACTCGGCCCGGGATATCCTGCTCCCGTAACGAATGATTGATAATAAAAGCAACCTTTTTTAAATACTCATCCCCTGCCGGATGCCCATAGGTGTCATTGACCCGCTTAAAATCATCAATGTCTATAATCACCACACTGTACACCCGGTTATTGCGTTTGGCAATTTTATGCTGGTTGTCCAGTTCATTGAGAATATATCTTCGATTGTAAAGACCGGTTAACGCATCAGTAGCAGCAAAGGTAAAAAGCTTTGAATGATATTCCTCCTCGATTTCATCATTATAACTAAACCGCAGCACGGTTTCCCCAACGGAAATCTTATCCCCGGAAGTTAAAATCCGCTGCTGGACCAATTCACCATTGACATACGTACCGTTGGTGGACCCCAAATCCTTTATGACAATCTGCTCCAGGTCATTGGTTTTTATCGTACTGATTTCGCAGTGGACCTTACTGACTTTTGCGTCATTCACCGCGATGGTATTCTTTTTCTGATCCCTGCCGATGCGAATACAATCCTTGATGAAATTGTAGGTTTTACCAAAATCAATTTCACTGCCCTGTATAACAGTGAGCATGATGTTGAGCCTGGTCTTTTGTTTCTCTTTTAAAAAGGCAGCCCTCTTTTTGTCGAGTAACGTCATTTCATCAGTATCCAGGGTATCTGTGTCCACTATTTTGGGTTTTTTAGCCATTTTTATATTTGCCATAAAAAAGCCCACAGATTACACAGATTGGCACAGATTAAAAAAAAATCAGTGTAATCAGTGTAATTTGTGGGCATCTTTTTTTCATCGTCTCCGGGCAAGGCGGCAGCATCATGAGAGACTGCCACTGTTATGTTATCCCTTCAATACGTTTTTAAGGGTGATACCGATTTCTGCGGGATTTTCCACTACGTGGATGCCGTTTTCTTTTAGCACACGCATTTTTTCCGCGGCAGTTCCTTTGCCGCCGGAAATAATGGCACCAGCATGCCCCATTCGCCTTCCCGGGGGCGCGGTCTGACCGGAAATAAACGAAACAACAGGTTTGTTGAAATTCTCTTTTATATATACGGCCGCCTGTTCTTCCGCAGAGCCGCCAATTTCGCCGATCAAAACAACAGCTTCGGTTTCCGGGTCTTCATTGAATAACTTTAATATATCAATGAAATTGGAACCAATAATGGGGTCTCCACCAATACCCACGGCTGTGGATTGACCCATTCCCAGGGTAGTGATTTGATTCACAGCCTCATAAGTTAAGGTGCCCGAGCGGGATACAATGCCGATTTTTCCTTTTTGATGAATACGCGCCGGCATGATCCCCACTTTGCACTCTCCTGGGGTGATTACACCAGGGCAGTTGGGTCCCACCAGCCTGGATTTGGTGGTTTTCAGGAAGTTCCAGGCCCTGACCATATCCAGGGTGGGTATACCTTCGGTAATACATACGATGACTTCAATTCCTGCAGTGGCAGCCTCCATAACGGCATCCACGCAAAAGGCCGCGGGCACAAAGATTACTGATACATTGGCCTCGACATTTCTTACTGCTTCTTCAACAGTATTAAAAACGGGTCTGTCCAGGTGGGTCTGCCCACCTTTGCCCGGGGTGACCCCGGCCACGATGTTGGTGCCGTATTCCAACATCCCGGTGGAGTGAAAGGTGCCTTCATTCCCGGTAAACCCCTGGACAACCACACGTGATTCTTTATTGATAAGTATCGACATGGCTTACTCCTTACACTTCTTTTCCACTGACCAATTCCACTACTTTTTTGGCAGCATCGGGCAAACTGGTTTCAGCGATAAAATTCATTCCTGACTCCTCGATGATTCGCCTGCCTTCTTCCTCGTTGGTTCCCACCAGGCGGATCACAATCGGGACCTTCACCTCCATACCTTTGATGGCATTGACAATGCCTTTGGCTACCAGGTCCGTACGCACAATACCACCGAAAATATTGACAAAAACAGCCTGGGTATTGGGATCGCCCAGTAGTATTTTAAAGGCTTCCTTGACCCGGTCCTCTGATGTGCTGCCACCTACATCCAGGAAATTGGCCGGTTCACCACCGTAATATTTGATGATGTCCATGGTGGCCATGGCTAAACCGGCACCGTTTACCATACAACCGATGTTTCCATCTAACTTAATGTAATTGAGATCGTATTTGGACGCCTCTACTTCCAACGGTTCCTCTTCGTGGATGTCCCGCATCTCCACCGCATCCGGGTGCCGGAACAAGCCGTTGTCATCAAAATTGACTTTACCATCCAGGGCAATGACTTCGTCGGTTTCGGTTATGATCAAAGGATTGATCTCCACCAGCGAAGCATCCTTTTCCACGAACAGGCGAAACAGGTTCTGCACCAATTTAAAGAAATGCTTCTGCTGCACCTTATTCAGTCCCAGGTTAAATGCCAGGTGACGGATATGGTAACCGCTCAAACCGGTGATGGGATGAATGTGTACTTTGTAGATCAATTCCGGGGTCCGGGCAGCCACTTCCTCGATTTCCACACCGCCTTCCGTGGAAGCCATAATCACTGGCATCCCGGCTTCCCTGTCCACGATAATGGCCAGGTATAACTCTTTGGCGATAGCTAAACCCTGTTCCACCAGGACCTTATGCACCAGTTTTCCTTCAGCCCCGGTTTGTGGACTGATCAACCTCATGCCCACAATGGCATCGGCATATTTCCTGGCTTCATCACTGTTTTTGGCCAGCTTAACACCACCGGCCTTTCCTCGACCACCAGCATGAATCTGGGCCTTGATCACGCAAGGATAACCCAACTCTTCGGCAATACGCCAGGCATCCTCCTTGGTCTCTGCCATCGAACCTTCCGGCACCGGTACATCAAACTGCTTAAACAATTGCTTGGCTTGATACTCGTGTATTTTCATTTTCCTTCCTCGTTAATATTTTTGTCATCATATCTTTTGCCTCCGGCGGGCCCGCGGCGTGGGCACCCTATTAGGGGGCTCTTTTGTAACGGCCTGGAGCCCGGAGCCTGGGGTAGGACCTTTTATCAAAATTCCTCCTGGAATACTTTACAGTTCTCAAATTCATCCATGACTCTCAAAAAAATAAATTTCTTCGCCTGGAGGTTTCCCGGACTAAAATCAAAATTCTCAGTTTTCGAATCATTGATCGTATCCACAGGAAACACCGGGTACCACAGTTTACCGTCAAAAGAATAAAACACATTGGCAATGATGGAGGTTTTATCTTCTACGGTAAAACGAATGCGATTGCCAGCGACAGAAAAACCGGATACCTCCGGTGCCGTGGAATCGATCAAAAAAGGTGAGGAAACCAGGTCATTGGACTTAGCCATCGAGGGAGGGTTGGACAGGGAATCATCCGCCTCCACCCGCAGCACATACTTCCCATCCTGGTACAACTGGACATCCAGTTCCAGCTTTTTCTCGGTGATATCCTCTTTAATCAGGATCCAATTCCGGGCATTATATTTTTTTATGTAAATATTGTACTTTAATTTATCTTTGTTCAGGTCTTTGGCTTCCCACAAAACCGTTAAATAATTAGTATTCCTGGCCTTTTCAGGAGTGGTTTTGGTTTTTCCACTGGCATTATAAACCCTAACCGCTGGTTTTGAGGTTGGCTTCTTAATTTCTATCTTTTTTAATTGGGGCCCCAGGTTGGATTGGACATAAAAAATTTTAAAATGCTCCAGGTAGGGCGTTTCCGTGGCATTTTTAGAGGTTAATACCGCTTTCACCTGGAAATAACGGCAGCCGGAAATATTAAGGGAAGAATTCTCAGGGTTGGTAAAAGGAGCAGACCACTGGGTCCAGGTATTGTCCGGCACATTGGAATTACCAGTGCGTATAAACAGCAGCACTTCCGTTTGCAGGCTGGTGTTGGCTTCCCAATAGATGCGCCCCAACCTGGACTGGATTTGCAGGTCAAAAATATCCGAATAGTAAATCCCTTTGTTATTCAAGATATCCTGGATTTCAACGATGCCAGCGGTGTTGTTGGTGAGAAGTGTAAACCCATTATCCGCATTTTTTTTCTTTCCCGCGATCTTGAAAACCTGTGCGGAATCACTTTCGTAAATGATGGCGAAACTGCCGTCTGGTTTTACACTGTATAACCGCCCGGCATCACCGGTTCCAATGATCACACTGTTGTTCTTGCTATCATAAAACGCCGAATAAATATACTCGGTTTCAGACGCCCAGATTTTTTCAACAATTCCATCAGTGTGCAAACAATACAACACACTCTTTTCCACTGTCTTCGTCTCTTCTGTTTCTTTTTCTTTCTTTTTTAAGAAGAGAGGTTTTTCATCGGAACGTTGGATGCGAATTTGACTGGTGAGATATATCTCTTTAGTGGCAGAAAAATAGATATTGCCTTCGTTGTCTTCGCAAATACCCCGGATTTCTTCAAAGGGAGAATCAAAAAGAACTTTGACTTTTCGGTTATCGATCCGGTAAAGGATGCCCCGATCGCCGCTTCCAGCCAGTATGGAATTGCTCCTGGTGATATACAGGGAGATGATATGGGTATCCTCGGAGGCGAATATTTGCACGGCCTGCCCGGTAGAGGGAGCAACCTGGTACACACCGCCGCTGTTGCCCACGGCACAGATAATATTCTCGGTTCTATCTTCCTTTAAATCCCAGATAAACTTTTCATCCGGGTTAAAAAATTCCTTTCGGCCTTTATTCTTGGTGATTTTATAAACCTTTCCGTCCGGCGATGTAGCTGCATAAACCGTTTCATTACCGGACCTCGTCACCAGTACCGCGTATACATCAAGGTCCTCATCCGATTCAAAAATCATTTCAACGTTGTTGGGTTGATTGGAGAAAGCGCCAGGCGCATCGGACCCAGGCGGGGTCACTGCAGTGGGGCTTATCCTGTACACCGATGCTTGATGACCGGTCCCCACATAAATATCCCCATTGGCAGCCGTATCAAGAGATAAATAGTACTCTCTGCCAGGCCTGGCAATATCCTTAATCCGGGGACCGATAAAAAGACGTCCTTTACTATCCAGGGCAGTACCTTTGAACTGCCCCTCCTGGAAATCATCAAACCGACGTATCTCTATCTTTTTCACTTCTACCCCATAGAGATTCAAAGCCGCAGTCGTTACCATTACCAGGAAAACCAACCAAAATAGAACATATACTGGAGTAACACTTGTTTTATTGATCATCTGTCCTCTCTTTAATTTTTAATTTAAACAGTTTTTTACCCCTCACCACACTGGGAAATTCCAACTGGTATTCTTTGATGGTGGAATATTTGATTTGGGACTGATCGCCAGGGGATACGCCCTGGATGGGTGTTGAATTATAAGTAAACACATTTTGCAAACTGTCGGGGAGGTTAGGGTACTCATGGCCCTTGACGAACAATCCTTTGCTGGGGGTCATTAATTTAAAATACATGCGGTTATTCTTTCTTAAGTTATTGATGGCACGAATTAAAAAGCTTAACTTTGTAGGGAAATAGGAGGTTCTTACATTTTTAGCATCGAATTGGACCATTTCCTGGTTGTCCGCCACCATCAGGTAAAATTCCGAACTGGCTTTCAGATTAGGGGCTTTAAGTTGTATGCTCTCTGAAAAAGCCCTGCCCCGTTCATTCCTTAAATAGACAGTGATATTCATGATCTCGCCAGGGTAAAAGGAGGTTTTGTCCATCAAAACGTTTTCAAGGTTTGCCTGCCGCAGGATTTCAGAACCGCGTATTTCAAAGTCCATCTTTTGAATTTTGATGTTCTTTTCATTGTTGTTCATAAGAAAATAATTGATGACCAATAACAAATTGCTGAAATTTATAAACGAGTCCTGTCCGCTGAACAGGTCGTCGATTACAATATTTTTTTCACCTTCGATGAATATTTTTCCATCGACTTTTATGGATTGAAACCCCACCTGTTGGTATTCGGAGGTCAATACATTAAGAATAGAAAAAGCCGAGAGTAGAGGGGTTAATAGGGGATGGTTGACCAATTCGATATTGAACCGGTGATCCCGGTTTCTTAAAAAGATCTTCAGGGGAATCAGGTAAGGAGGTTTTCCCAGTTCTCCCTGGACTGCGGAGAACCGGTCTTGCACCACCCGGCCCACCATATTCCTGGTGGATACCAATTTGAAGGATTCCTGGAAAGAGGGAACCACGGAAATCACCTCGCCCTTGTGCATAGGAAAATCCACGGTGCCAAGATTAAAGAAGGGATGACCGAAGGCGTAAATCTTATCTCCATCAACGTGGGTTACGCTGCCGTAGGCGGCATATTCAAAGTCACCTTTTATCAAGGGGATGGTAACCACATCAGCAGGAGAAATCTTTAACGGGTCGGCCGTAAAAGTGGTGGACGCGTCGGCATTGGTATTGGTGGTAATTTTGAGGCTGTCACCCGCTGAAAACGCAGGCTTTAAAAAAGGGAAATAAGAAAACGTTGACGGTCTGAACCCTCGCTGGATACCAAGCAAAGGAATCGGACTAAACGACTCGTGGGGAGTAAAATTGAGCCGATGGGCTAACTCTTCCCGGATCAACTCCGATATAAATGACAGGTTTTTCTTGTCAAACTCCATCTTTATGGTAGAAATATCAATGGAAAAGGTGGGGGTATTGTATTCCGATGTTTCCAGGATATCTTCAATCGGCGTAATACCGCCGATGGGTTTCTTTGAAAAGAGAAATCCATAAGCAATGGCCCCGATCAATTTTCCATCGATATACGCCGGACTTCCGCTCATACCGGATATGATCCCGCTGTCATTCAGGGCCGGTGCGTCCAATTCCACTATGATCAAGTCTTTGTTAGGCGAAAATTTCTCAATAATTCCCAATACTTTAAAGGGAAAGGTCTCAATCTTCGTACCCTGGAAAATAGTCTTTCCCATGCCTTCCATGCCGGTTTTGATCTCCGATACCTTCATTATCTCCACGGCCTGGAGGCAAAAGCAAAAGAACAGGCTTATTATAGTTATTGTTATGACGGTTAATTTTCTCATTCAATCTCCAAAAATTTTTTGATACTTTCCATGAAATCGTTGACTTGAAAGGGTTTAAAAATGATCCCATCGGCACCGATTTCTTTCAAATAATCATCACTACACTGCTGATCTCCGGTTAATATCACCAGGGGAACATCTTTTTTGTGCTTTCTAATCTGGGCAATGAGGTCTTCGGCTTTCATTTTTCCCAGGTTTCGATCCAACAAAATAAGATCGAAATTGTCTTCAGCCATCAGTTTAAGACCCTGGACAGCGGTTTCAGCGCTGGCACACCGGACACCACTCAGCTCAAGGAAATCTTTGATCAGTTCCCTGATGAAATCTTCATCATCAATGACCAATACTTTTTTTTCTTTTTTGCTCATTTTTTCGCTCGGTTGTCTTATCATAATAGAAATTCACAAAAAAATCAAGTCAAAAATTTCCAGCATTTCTTTTACCAATTTGAATCAATGTAAATATCTTATTCGTAATTTCAGGTGGTAATATTTTAGTAAATATACTGGTCGTCTTTTTTTTCAATCTTCCGTTTTACTCTTTTAAAGCTGCCGCCGATCATATCTTCAAAGATGGCTTTTCCCACTACGTATAGGACAAACCACACGATTCCACCCAAAACCACGACACCAATCAACAGACTTAAATTTGCCCATATTTTCAACATCTTACCAATTAAATACCATATCGGAAACCAAAAAACAAGCCCGAAGGCAAAAAATTTTTAAAATTTTTTGAATTATAAATATCCCAACGATTTTAACATTTCTATTTGCCTGGGCGTCAGTTTTGTTCTCTTATGCTTCCCGATTAACTTCTTTCCCTTTTTGAAATAAAATTCAAACCATTGATAAAGTGATTTTCTATACTCGGCGATCTTGTCTTTATGAGCGTGAACGCCATCAAACTGAAGTAAATTTTTATTCATCTCCATATCTTGCTTCAAATCATAGAGTTCATCAAGATTTGAATTTTTTCGTTGGGTGTTCAATCTTGAGTGGATTTTATTTTCCAGTTTCTTTAATCCGTTGGAATAGTTTGCAAATTCTTGTTCGGAGAGGAAGGAATATTCTATATTTTTCAATTTTGTCCCCGGCGGCACAAAAAAGTTTATTTTCAATTCACGCCTATCCTGCGACGTAACCGGGTGAAACACTGTCAAATGTCCTGTTTTTTCAATTTTAATCAATTCGGTCTTCAGTCTTTTATTAAATATCACTCTCATCCTTTTTTTTAAATTTTTTTCTTCCAAATTAACCTTCACCACCACGTAATAAAGATTTTCCCGGAATTGGTCAGGGAAATCAACGATCAATTGATTAAATGTCTTGCTCTGCTCTATACGCAGATTTTCTTTTTTTATTTTTTTGAACAAATTCCCGGGAACAATTTCTTTTTTAGAAATATACCAATATTTATAGAACCGGTCAAAATTTAAAATATAGCTCAACGGTAAGCGGATGAGCTGCAGTGACTTTATATTCCAGGGATTGCCGATAATTAAAAAATCCCTATCTATATTGGAACGATTTCCTGATGCCAGCAAATTAATGCCTTCCGTTTTATAATTAAATTTTAAACCGGCAGTAGATAACAATGTTTCAGCGATATCCATGGTTGAAACAAAATCCTCTTTTATCTTATTTCTGGGGATGCCGCAGCCATGAAATATTAATGGAACAAAGGTGTTCTCCGAATAAAAGTCATAATGAACTCCCCGAAAACCGTGTTCGCCGTGCTGCTCACCATGGTCTGCCGTAATGCAGGTTACCAGTTTTTTTGTTAAACCATGGGTTTGTAAACAATCCATCAACTGCTTAATCGCCTCATCCGTATACCTTATCTCGGTATCGTACCGCCTGATATTTTCCAGGTATTTGGGCGAATTGCCTTCATATCGGCGCGGGAGTTTTTCTTTAA
>CP070627.1:789232-801533 GCA_020355945.1 Candidatus Aminicenantota bacterium
GTAATGTCAAATTTATGCTAGTTAGACGCTTGAAAAGCGCCGCTACAAGGGGATGGGAGGCGCTTGCGCCTCCCTCCCCCCCTTGTATGGTAATTTTTTCAGGGATTTCACGCTCAAAAAATAGAAGTAAGGGTTGTGGGAATGTGGGAAAAGCTCTGCTTTTTCCACATTTCCATGACCCAACACAAGCGTTCATAACAGTCGCCATTTAAGACCCCATTTTTCATACTTTATTTGACATTACCCCTTTTGTAGTCTTTTAAAAGGCATTATAGCACAAAATTAATTCAAATTAAATACCTGACCCCATATACCTGAGTTGATTATAATAGGATAGATTCAATTATTCTGTACTTATTTTTTTTCCTGTCCCTCTTCCCTAGAACGAAAGCAAGAGGTTTACGCAGAGTTTACATGTTTACATCCTCCGGTTCCGGTTTTCCTTTGCTGCATTACTTTATCTGCCTGTCCCTTCTTACTTCTCAAAGAGGTAAGGGGCTTCGGTCGGCTTAGTTTGCGCGTTCGATAAAAAATAAAAAATGCGGGGAGATATATTTCTTCTCTTGACAAGAACTAATGAGCGTCCCCGGCTCTGTTGTTCCCAAGGTTGACAACGTGTACCAACAGTACTTTTTTTCGCCTGTCCCGTTATTCCTTATTCCTTTTTCGCCTTTACATCATTTTTCATTTTTTCGCCTATCCCCTCTTTTCTTTCCAAAAAATGAATATTTTTCAACTCCGCATTGGAATGAGGTGAACGCCCAGAAAGTCGGAACCATTAGAAGAGATACATGCCTCCCGGAATCTTTAAGTGAATGGATACTCTTGACATTATTTAGGACAAATCATTTTTATTACATCTCCGGTCCTAAGATCAATTGTTAATTGGCATCGACACTTAGGGTTAGCGCATGTTACACGCTTTGTACGGCTGGTAGTACGACCGGGATCTATAAACACTCTTCTGTCAAATAACTCACTATACCCAAACAATATCACCTTTTTTTTCTTTATATTTATTGATATAACCGGTGAATGATAATCTTCTATATGTTTCGTTATTGCACCTTTATCATTATCCGACAGCATCCTGATACCAATCCGATCATCTATTTCTATGGCTTTGGCAATTGTTCCCCATCTCTTTCCATCATCATTTTCAATCTCACCAATACCGATTTTTTTATTGAATTCAAATTCACCCGGGCTGAATAACGATCTGTATAAAGAATTTCTATATTGCTCAGATAAAATTATCTCCGGGAATACATAAAATAACCACTTGTTTCCGTTGATCAGGATGTGTTGACCTTTATCCAGTTTATACTTTGTATCCCGTTCCTCATAAACAGGCTCCTTAATTTGAATTCCGAAGATTTTCCCTTTAACAATTTCTCTATCGTCGAAAACGTCTTTAATGGATGCAACCCGTTTAAAACCAAGTTCATACTTGTGATTGATATAGTAACGTTTAAGACAAGACAGAATTCTTTGGGTCCACACTTTTTCTCCCATGTATGCAGAATAGTTACTTCCCATAATAACCTCCTATATTTTTTTATCTTCCTTGCTTATTTTACCGGAAAAAAAATTTTTTTTCAACAAAAAATTATTTTTTTCCTCACTGCTTCATTTTCTGTTATTTTCATTTTTGGGTGCCAGGGAAAAATGGCACTCTATCTCTGTCCCTGCCTCTATTCTATTTCAGCCTCTGTTAAGATAATTCCGGGCAATGGAAAAATAATTCCGATCTCTGATAGAACGTAAAACGGGAAAACGGTAAAACAAATTCCGCTGTCCAGTAAAATAAGTCAAGCCCCTGGAAAAAACCGGCTCACTATGAGCGCATTTCCCCCTTTTTATTTACCTTATCTGCTACCATCAAGCACACCAACAAATTTCCAGTTTTTCGTCCAAATTTTCAAATTTTTGCTCTTCCCTGTATTGTTGTATTGTGCGTATTAAACATAGAGACGAAAATGATTGGTGCTGTGTCCCGGAGAACGAAGGAGAAGATTCAATTATGGTTGCAAGACTTAGCCCCGACAGTACCTCCTAAAGGTTTACTGGGTAATGCAGTGAATTATACATTGGGTCAATGGCCTCGATTGATCAAATACCTGGACAACGGGATTTTAAGAATGGATAACAATTTGGTTGAAAATGATATCCGTCCGTTTGTTGTGGGTCGTAAGAATTGGTTATTTTTCGATCAGCCGGGAGGAGCGGATGCAGGTGCTATTCTATACAGTCTCATTGTAACAGCAAAGGCTAATGGGCTGGAACCTTATCAATATCTACTTTACCTATTTGATAAACTACCGCTTGCTCAGTCGGATGAAGAATTGAAAAAAACTATTACCACTATCTCAAACTCTAAGCCCTGAAATTATATCCGAACATAAAAAGGAATACATGGAAAAAAGGAGGTACATAAACTAGCATTCAGTGATGTGAAATAAATTGCTCCATTTGGTGTATTTATTTATAATGAATCGTGTTCTGGGTAATTTAGCTGGATGTTATTGGGGAAGGGGGGCGGTTTAAAAAGCGCTTACATATTAATAACGTTTGCACCTTTGCACGCCCCGCCCCCTTTTTTCTTCCCCTTTTTTCTTTTTCTTTTTTCGCGTATCTTCGCGGCTGCCTTAAAATAAAAAAAAATAAAAAATACCATTGACAATAGTCCTGAACTTTGTTAGCATGAGGCTTTGATAAGAAAGAAGATAATAAAAATTTAAAAAGGAGGAATGATACATGAAAGCTAAAAAAGTAAGTAAAAAACTTATGCTGAACAAAGAAACAGTAACCCGGCTAAACGGTCAGAACATGAACACTGTGAAAGGCGGAAGTTATACAGTGTGTACATGCCCTACCGGTTGTCGCAAGGACACCTGTGAAGCTTCAATGGATTGTTAATCGCTTGCGTTCTTTTTAGCCACCAAGACACCAGGGCACAAAAAAGCGGCCTAATCTGCCTTTGTGGAAATATTTTTCTATATTACGATCAATTTTATCTGCCTTAACCATTTCAGTAAGAATAATAACCTAAGAAAAAATTTAAAGTCGTAATTTTTTATTTTGTCCTTTTTTTAGGACACTTTGTCTTTTTTTAATTGGTATCAAGATTGCTTTCCTTTTATATGATAATTATGACAAAGTCCGGTATTGCAAAGAATGAAAATGAAAAAAATAGCAAAGACACGCAGTCATCAGGCTGGTGTCCTGGTGGTAAAAAGAGGAAGAGGAGGAAAAATGTTTAGCAAGGCATTCAAATCTTTTTTTATAATCCTGGTATTCTTTACCGGTTTTGTGTTGTTGGGCAGTGGGGTCTTGGCGCACCAGGAGCACAAACCCCTGGAGTATGAAGTCGATGTGAATGCCATCATTCTCCCTATTTTTGCAGTGGACAGCAAAGGCGAGCCGATTTATGATCTCAAAAAGGAAGAGATTGAGCTTTTGGTTAACAATAATCCCGTTGAAATTTTTGAATTCACTGCATTCCAGGTGGAAGAGCAAAAGCGGGTGACGGTGGAAGACGGCAAAATAGAGGTAATGAAGGCAGAAGCAAGAATCAATTTTATAATCTTTGATGCGATTTCCAACAGCCAGAAGGGTTTGAAACGGGCTAAAGAGATTGCACTGGGAATTATCAACGAAAGTCCGTCAACAGATGCCTTTGTGATCCTGGGATGTGACCCCAAAACCGGGTTTCGTTATATAACCGGACCGGAAACGGACAAAAAAAAGTTAGGAAGCGCCATAAAAGAAGTGGCTAAACTTGCAGGTCAACGATATTTTTCTGCTTGGAGGAACTTTAGAAGAATGGGGGGGCATAATGTGCTTGGTGGTGGAAGTAGAAGCGGTACTGGAAGTAATGACCTCGATCTCGATGGAGGTGACATCGCTAGCTGGGAATACCGGGCAGTACTGTTTGATGCTGCTATTCGCAATGCAGAAGCCGGCAGAAAAGAATATAGAAAAGAAATAAGAACTTTTTTGCATTCCCTTTCGCAAATGAAATATGCCCTTAAGACCATTACCCAACCCAAGCATGTTTTTTTAATTTCCGGTGGTATTCCCAGCAGTTCTTTGGGGTCTCATTTGGTGCGATATTATAAGTTCATGAGCGAGTCGGCCAAAGCCATTAATTATGGCGGCAGCATGCTTTACATGGTGAACCCGGTTCCGCCATTCAATACTTCTATCCCCCACAGCTTGAAACATATGGCCAGGGAAAGTGGGGGCAAGTATTTTGGCGGCAGCAGTCTCGAAAAGATCGTTAAGCAGGTTAAAAATAGTACCCGGGCCTATTATGAATTGGCCTTTTTTCCCGGCCAATCTACAGTGGAGAAGCTGCGCATCAAGCTAAAATGCAAACGAAAGGGGGTCACCCTTCATACAGTGAATTACGCGGAAAAGGGAAAGCCTTACAAGGAAATGGAATCCTTACAGAAAAAATTATTTGCCCTGAGTGTAATCACCGGCGGCAGTTGGAGCCGCATCGTCGGTGATGTGAAAAAAGTAAAATATAAAAAAACCAAAGCTTCAAACATCGGTTCCAATTCAAAACGGATACGGGTACCTATCCCGGAAAATATCAAAGACCATCATGTGGATATCTTTGTGGTGAATCTGGACCCCAAAACCATGAAGGCCAATATTGGAATTGTGAACCAGGTGGTCAACCGGGAGTTGGAAGTAGATGTCCCGGTGGAAAAGGAAAAAATGCAGTTCTTTGTAATTGTTGAGCCGGCTAAGACCCTGTGCCTTTACAACCAGGTGAAGTAGAATCAAATAAATCACCTGTCCTCTCTTTTCTTTTGGGATTAATCAAAAGTTTTTTCAAAAAGCGCCCCCCCTGGTCGTTGAACGCCTACTACAATTTTTCTATCGTTGGTTACATCTTTGGCCCGGAATTTTTCCAATTTTTCCTTTTCTGTTTTTGTCAGGATTCCCAGGTTTGCCAGTATTTCCACCACCACAGTGGAAAGGGCATTCATATTACCGTCTTCAATTTTCACTGCCAGGCCGATGTTTTGGTCTTTGATTCCTACACAATAAACCCCATCCGCCCCGATTTTGCCGATCAGTTTACCATTGGTGCTGCTGATAAGAGCAGTGCAAAACCCACCAGTGCCGGAAATGATCTCCGGGTGAGCGTTCATGGTGTTAAATACCTTTTGACACACCGCAGTGTATTTGGAGTTAAAGGATTCGGGATTGGACAATTTTAGATAGGCCAATGCCATATTATACAGCGGCAGAGCAAAAACCGGTGCAGAGCATCCGTCAATAGCAATGTCCACTTCCTCTTTTTCAACTTCACAGAAATCGCAAAAAGTATCCAATATTTCTTGTTGAACCGGGTGTTCCGGGGAAATATAGTTTTCCAGGGGGTAATTTTTATGAACGCACAGCGCCAGCATGCCCAGGTGTTTACCCGAACAATCATTGTACAGTTGATTCAATTGAACGTGTTTGCAAGCCAGCTCCAGGGCGTAATCGAATTTTAGGGAATGGGACGAGCCGCAAAGGAGATGGTTTTCTTTCAAACCTGTCTTACGAAGGATACTCTCAAGGGTTTGGATGTGAAGAGGTTCGCAGTAATGAGAAGCACACATGATGGCGATCTCCTGGTCTGTAAAACCAAACCGCTGATCTCCTTTGCTTAACAACAGCGGCAGCACCTGGACCGGCTTGGCCGATGACCTCATATAGGTTTTTTTATAAGGATTCCCCAGGGAATAGACAATTTTTTTATCCCCTTGAATTACCACCACATGCCCATGGTGAACCCGTTCTACCACTTCTCCCCGGGTTATTTCCACCAACGGTACAGGCTGTTTAGACTCACTCATCCTCATCACAGTATCAACGCCAGTGCAGTGGATATCACTGCCAACGCAATCCCCGGGGGGGCCAGGTATCGATAAACATGGTATAAATTGGATTTAAAATATTCATTGGTTAAAACCAGGCAAAAATGAATCGGAGATAGTAGTATGCCGGCAAATCCAATCACATAAACATATACGGACATCAATACAAAATGATCCGGGGGTAAACTCTGGATCAGCGGCAGTAAGATCGGATAAGAGATGGCAATAAACGCATTGTTCACCCCGGTTAAGAATCCCATGCTAAAAGAAACCAGGAAAGTGAATCCCACCACCATTCCCACCGATACCTCCATGGTGCGGAGCGTCTCAAACGCATTGGAAACTTCGATTATCTTTTTAAATATCATTACACTGGCAATCAGCAGGATGATTTTACCCATACTTTTAGAGAAGAGTGTATTCGCTATTTCTTTGGGTTTTAACCGTTTAACGAGGGTCAGGATAAGTGCCACTAACACTAAAGAGATATACAGGGGAACAGACAGGATAAAAAATAATAATATCACCAACAAAATCGGCCATACCCCTTCGAAAAGGTCTTTCAATGTTTGAGAAACAGCCGTTGTTTTATGGGGCTTTTCCCGCTTGATATTATGTTTTTTAAAATACAGGAAAGAGACAATTAAACCGGTAACAATATTGAGAAGCGTGAAAGGTGCTTGATAAAGGATAATTGTCTTCAGGGGTATACCGGAGAGGGCTTCAAAAAATAGCAGCGCTGCATATACAGGCCATACGTATTCCCATACATGACGGAACCAGTAATTTAAAAACGTATTGAACTCCGGTTTTAAATTCATTTTATTAGTGGAAATGTCCACCAGTGGCGCAGACATCAATGCGCCTCCGGGCATAGGCAGGAATCCGATAATCGCCGGGGCCACCATAGCGACAATCCTGGAATCCCTAATGATTGAATTTAAGGACGATACCAATCGATGGAACATCTTTTTGGCTTTCTGCACCTCGGCGATGTAGATAACCATAACGATGATCACAAATAATTGCAGTGTCTTTTCCTCGATCAGTACCTGGATGGCAGCAGTCAGAGCAGTCTTAAGATTGATCTGGAATAACACCACCGTATAAGCGGAAAGTAAAAAAATGGTGAGGGATAAATGAATCTTCAGCCGCAGCAGAAGAATCATGGCTACTACAATGGAACCAAGTTTTATTGCCAGAAGAGTCACTCGAGTTTTTCTCCTTTTGGATTTAGCGAGAGGAGAGTATTATAAATGAAAACGTCTTACATTTCAAATATCCCACAATCAAACTTGACATTCTGCAGCCAATGGATTAATATATTCTAAAAAAATAGGCAAAAAAGGAGGAAATATGAGGAATAATAAGTTTATCTATTTGATTTTGGTTTTTTTCCTGGTGTTATCCTTATCCCTAATTACCGGCTGTGGTAAAAAGGAGGAACCTCAGATGACTAAACCCGAAGAAGCAAAACCAGCTCAAAAGAAGGATGTTCCTGTTATAAAGGATTACGAAAACATTGAAACCGTTAAAGCTCAACTGGCCAAATTGGCCCCGGTGAAAATCACCTATGATGCATCCAACTTAACCGGCAATGAAAAGAAAGTGTTAAAGCTCCTGGTAAAAGCCGCAAAATATATGGACAGGATATTTTTAATCCAGGTTTATAGAAAGAATTTTCGTATAAAGAAAGAACTGAACCGATTAAAAAAAGAAAACCCGGATTATAAGGTTCTAAACGCCTGGTTTAATGTCAATTTCGGTCCTTTTGACCGCCTGAAAGCGCATAAACCCTTCATTAATTTGAAAGAGGAAAAACCCAAAGGTGCGAATTTCTATCCCGGGAAGATGACCAAAGAAGAGTTTGAAGCACACATCAAGGCTAATCCCCAAGATGAGGAAGCGTTTACTTCAAATTTCACGGTAATCAGAAAGCAAAAGGATGGTAAACTGGTGGCTGTCCCTTATTCCAAAGCCTATAAAAAACTCCTGGAACCTGCGGCCAAACTCTTGAAAGAAGCAGCTCAACTGGCTGAAAACCCCTCGTTAAAGAAATATTTAAATTCCCGGGCAGAGGCATTTTTGAGTAATGATTACTTTCAAAGTGATATGGATTGGATGGATTTGTCGAATCACAAAATTGAAGTAGTAATCGGTCCTTACGAGGTATACGAGGATAGGTTATTTGGGTATAAGGCCGCTTTTGAGGCGTTTATCACCCTGGTGGACCATAAAGAAAGTGAAAAATGGGCAAAAGTTGCCAGTTTAATGAATGAAATGGAGAAAAACCTGCCTATTGATGATAAACATAAGAACTTTAACCGGGGTACCAGTTCTCCCTCAATCATAGCAGAGGAAGTGTTTACCGGGGGTGACACGAAGTCTGGCATCCAGACCACTGCGTTTAACCTGCCCAATGACGAAAAGGTACGGGAAGCCAAAGGTAGTAAACAGGTGATGCTGCGAAACATTGCCAGGGCAAAATTCCAAAAATGCTGGATCCCGATTGTTAAAGAAGTACTGGCAGAGTCGGAGTTACCCCTGATCTCCTTTGACGCTTATTTCAACCACGTGATGATGCATGAATATTCACACGGCCTGGGACCCGGGATCATTGAAAAAAACGGTAAAAAAACCACGGTTAACAAAGAATTAAAAGATCACTATTCCACTATTGAAGAAGCCAAAGCCGATGTCCTGGGAATCTGGAACAGTCAGTTTATGGTGGACAAAGGTGTGTTTCCTAAAGAATTGGAGAAGAATATATACGCCAGTTACCTGGGAGGTATGTTCAGGAGCATCAGGTTTGGAATCGACAAAGCTCACGGCGGTGCCAATGCCATTCAAATGAATTATATGCTGGAAAAGCAAGCGTTCTTGGTTGACAAACAAACCGGAAGGTTCCGCGTCAATCCCGACAAAGAAAAAGTCAAAGCAGCAGTGAAACAATTGGCCAATGAATTACTGGTAATTCAAGCCCTGGGTGATTATGAACGAGCCGGTCAATTTATCAAAAAATATAAATCCATCTCCCCGGAACTGGAACAAGCCCTGGAAAAGGTCAAACATGTCCCTACCGACATCCGGCCGATTTACGCCATTGAAAAAGAATTAAGAAAAAAGAAATAAGATGAATTGCTCTTATTGCTCAGGTTCACGTGCTCACGTGCAATAATCCCCTTGTCCTCTTGTCCCCTTGTCAATTAAAACATTCATTTGCTCGTTGAGGGCATCTGCAAAGCGCAAAAAGTGGGGGATGGTTATAGTTTGCTTATTTAAAGCTTTGGTATTCAAGTTTTTTTAAGTACTTGTACAACTGCTTTTCATCTTCAGTCAGAATGATACCGCTGTTCTTTTGTGTCCGATGGCCCTGTTTGATCACCCCTGTTTTTACAGTAAATCCCAATTTTTTAAATGCCTTTTTAAAATCTTTTTTGCCCTCCATGAGAGTTTCATAGCTGACAACAATACTTTTGGGAATATTTTCGCGAGCGGCAACCAGGGCATTGTTGTTGTCAAACCAGCTCAATTTGAATTGGGAAATCCCTCGTCTCAGCATACTGGCTTTCACATCCGCCGGGTTCCTGAAAATAAAAACCACCCGGATATTTTTGGCAATATGCTTGTAGAAGAATAAGGATGGGATATGAACGATTTTCAACCCGGTGAGTCCTTTGGTTTCGTTTAAGATTTTAACCACCTTATTCAATTCTAAAATATTTTTCTCTGTCATGGCATGTTCGATTAATTCTTTTTCCAGTTCTTTAGCTGAAGAGAGTTCGAAATACCCGTCTTTGTTGTACTGGTCCGAGCCGAGGTCCGAGGGGAAATGAACGCCTGCACTTTCCAATAATTTACAGGCCAGGGATGTGCCGCTCCGGGGGTGCCCGGCAACAATTATCCCGTTCTGCAGTACCAGCGGTGCAACTTCCTGTTTCGTTCCGTTGTCCATAATATAACAACCTCCAAACCAACATAAAATATGAGAGACTATTATACCATATAACCGCTGAATCACAAATTTCCCGCCAATTTTTTGTCTTCAAAGGAGGGGAGAATAAAAATTAAAATAATTTGAATTTGCTTATTGACAAAAGTTCATACCTGGATTATCATTAACAAGGAAGGCTTCCTTCTTCCTCCTTTTTATCAATTACTAAATCAGCACATAAAGTTCATTAAGTCATCAAATAAATTTCAAATAACAGGAGGTTAATATGTCATTGAGACGATTTTTGTTCATTTGTGTGCTTATTCTATCGTTGGTATCATTAACGATTCAACTTCCAGGTAAGCAGGCCAGGAAGCTTACCCACGAGATGACCGAAGAGGAACGAGCCTTAATGCCGGCTTACCTGGAATCATTAAAAGGTAGAGCCCAAACACCACCGCCGCCGGCTCCGGTTCGTAACATCGCAGAGTTTGAGCAAATGGAGGGTGTTTTAATTGCTTACCCGTTAGGCATACCGGTTTCACTGGTGGCAGATATGTCGCAAGACGTTATGGTTACCACGATTGTAGACGATGCAGCAGAGGAAAATGAGGTAAGAAATCTCTACAGCTCTGCAGGGGTAAATATGAGCAATACCAATTTTCTCCATGCTCCCCACGATTCCTTTTGGACCAGGGACTATGGCCCATGGTTTGTCACGGATGGCAATGGCACCATCAGCATTATCAATTTCACTTACAACCGGCCCCGGCCCCGCGATAATAATATCCCTGTAGAAATGGCCAACTTTTTGGGTCTTGACCTGTATGAAATGGACCTGGTTCATGCCGGTGGAAACTATATGACCGATGGATGGGGAATTTCCGTATCCACTGACCTGGTTTGGGAAGAAAATAGTTCCAAAACCCCTGCGGAGATTAACCAGATAATGAACGATTACCTGGGAATCCATACCTATCATGTTACCGATGATCCCCTGGGGGAGTATATCAAACATGTGGACTGCTGGGGGAAGTACCTGGATGTGGATAAGATTTTAATCGGCAGGGTACCGCAAAACGACCCGCAGTACAGTGAATATGAGGCGGTTGTCAATTATTTTGCCAATCAAACCTCCGGGTATGGGAACGACTACCAGGTTTATCGTGTAGATACCCCCAATGGTCAGCCCTATACCAATTCATTAATCCTGAATAAGAGAGTATTTGTCCCGGTTGTGGGTTCGTCCTATGATTCCGATGCCATTTTAGATTATGAAACGGCAATGCCCGGGTATGAGGTTATTGGAGTTTCAGGGAATTGGTCCACCACTGATGCGCTGCATTGTCGAGTGATAGGTATTGCGGATCGAGGGCTGTTGTATATCAAGCATATGCCTTTACTGGGTGAACAACCGGAACAGTCATCTTATGACATTACGGCAGAAATTATTCCCTACAGTGGAATGCCGGTGATTGGCGATTCGGTAAAAATTTATTACCAGGTCGATGGAGGTCAGTATTATACCGTTAATATGACTAACACCTCGGGTGATACGTATACGGGTAGTATTCCCGGTCAGCCCCAGGGAAGTGAAATTGCTTATTACCTTCATGCCTCGGATACTTCGGGACGCACCAGTGAGCATCCCTTTATCGGCGAGCCCGACCCTCATGTGTTTACGGTAAGTTCGCCGCTGCTGCCGCCGGATGCGGATTTCACCGCTGATAAAACCACAATTTTTGAAGGCGAAAGCATCCAATTCACCGATCAATCCACCAACAATCCCACGTCGTGGTCCTGGTCATTCCCTGGTGGGACACCTTCCGGCAGCCTCGATCAAAACCCGATTGTAACCTATTATGAAGAGGGCACCTATACGGTTACTTTAACGGCTTACAATGCCGCTGGCAGCGATACGGAAACAAAAGTTGATTATATTACTGTCCTGTCTGCAGGTTCTTGCCTGGGAGAAATCACCAATCCTGGTTTTGAAACCGGCTCTACTTCCGGATGGACTGAAACCGGGAGCGTGAGTATTACCTCCACGGCTCATACCGGTTCATATGGCGTCAGCCTGGATGGCGGCGGCAGTAAAATCGAACAGGTGGTTACCGGTTTATGTCCCAATACCACGTATACTGTATCTGCCTGGGGTATTGCCAAAGCCAATGCCGGTGTATACCTGGGAGTGAAAGATTATGGCGGCAGTGAACAAACCGTTCAATTTACTGATGGTAGAAGATGGAAGCAAAATTCCATTACTTTCACCACTGGAGCTGCCAATACCAGTGTTACCATATTCTTTTCCAGGACATCCTCTAAATTTGGAGGAATTGGTGATGATTTTGACCTGGTAATTGTCAACTGATTAGCAGCAGCAGTTTTAATAGGGCTGGCACGGAGACCTGCCCCTACTCTTCGCCCGGGGACGATGAAAATATTGTCCGTGTATGTCCGTGTTCTTCCGTGGCTAAAATTAGAA
>CP070627.1:801633-813527 GCA_020355945.1 Candidatus Aminicenantota bacterium
CATATAATACGGAAATACCCGCTTCCGGGTACCACCAGCCAAAATCAACCAGTACGACTCCAGGAGCAATGTGGGTGGATAAAAAAGCTTCCTGTTCTATCTTGCCGGTTTTGGTTTCGATAACCACCCGGTCCCCCGGTTGAATCCCCAACCTTTTGGCAGTCTCCGGGTGAATATGAACACAAGGTCCGGGATGCCGGTCTCGCAGTGATTGAATTTGTCTCCCGGAGGAATGAACGTAACATCCCGGTTTTTGACTGGTGAGTATGAAGGGATATTTCTTTGTCTCCTGTTGATCGGAAGATGCTTCCCCATGCCGGTTATACACCGGCAGCGGTTCCAACCCCCACTGTTCAAGCTGATTAGAATACAATTCCACTTTGCCGGAAGAAGTTTGAAATCCCCTTCTCTCAAATTTTCTATACTCTTTAGTGCCGCTAAGTATTCCCCTCTCTCTAAACTCTGCAAACGTGATGCCGGAAGACTGCAAAAGCATATCAAAAAAATTTTCCATGTTTTCCCAAAAATATTTTTCCAGGCCAAGGTGTTTAGCCACTCCGTTTACGATCTCAAAATCAGAGCGACATTGGCCGATGACTGCTGCTTTTTGCTGTATTTGCGCGGCAGGATAATAAGGGGTTATGGATATACTGTCATACTCCAGGTAAGTGGCTGCCGGCAGTACAATGTCAGCCAGCGCAGCCGTCGGCGTCATGAACAGATCACTGACTGCTAAAAACTCCAGCTTTTTAAGAGCATTGTAGGTCCTTTCGCTGTCCTCAAAGGTTAAAAGCGGATTGGAGGCATGAATATACATATTTCGCACCGGGTATGGTTTTTCCTCCAGGATGGCCCGCACCAGGTTCCTGGGGAGTACCCGGTGGAAAAGAGGCAGCAATCGATAATCCGCATCCACCCGTTTCTTCCACCTCTTTTCATCCCATAATGTAAGGTCCGCTGAACCGGCGGCTTTTAGCGGATATGAGGGTTCAATATCTCCTCCCGGCACATCAAGGTTACCTGTAATCGCTCTAAGAATAGAAATGGCCCGAGCCGTTTGAAAACTGTTTACACCATGGTCCACCCCATTACCCCATTGAATACAGGCGGGTTTGTGCCGGGCATAAAACCGGGCGGCGTTCTTAATGGTTTCAGCAGGAAGCCAGGTTAAGGGCGATACTCTCCGGGGGGGATATTCTTTTATAAATTCTTTGAGCTGTTGAAAACCAGTGGTCCAATCCCGGACAAAGGTTTTATCATATAGGTTTTCCATGATGATGACATGTATGATTCCCAGGGCCAAGGGCAGATCGGAACCTGGCTTTAATTGCAGCCAGGTATGGGCTTTCGCTGCCAGGGCCGTTTGTACCGGGTCTACCACCACCAGTCTTGTGCCTTTGCCCGGTTGTTGGTTAATCCGTTTATGCTCCCAAATACGGGTTTTGTCCGGGTTTGCCCCCCAAACGACGATGCAGGCTGGCGGATGTTGGTAATCCGGGAAGGGATAAAACCCGCAGGTCAACTTCGATGCCAAAAATCTCGGCAGAAAACATACATGACCGGAAGTGGTAAAATTGGGAGTTCCAAACGCATTGGCTAACCGCTCATTATATACATCGATCAAACCTTTTGCCGAACCCTGGACAAATGCAACACTTTCAGGCCCATACTGTTTTTTGGTTTGGGAAAAACGCTTGGCAATGGTATCTAAAGCCTTATCCCAGGAAATCCTTGTCCATTTACCTTCTCCCCGTTTCCCTGCCCGTTTTAACGGGAACATTAACCGGTCCGGGTGGTAAAGATATTCCAGGGAAGCACAGCCTTTGGCACACAATTCACCTTCATTTACAGGACTTTCCCGGTCTCCCTTTATGCCCACTACCCTACCCTCTTCAACATGCACCAACACCCCGCAGCCACCAAGACATAAACCACAAGTACTTTTAATCACCTGTTTTTTAGTCATAGCCTGTCACTTGCTTTGGGTTAATTTTTTGTACTGCAGCCAGGGAAATCAAACTTAAACCCAAACCCTTAGTAAAAAGTTTTTGCGGGGGGGGGCTGGCAGCCCCGGCCTATTAATGGGGGGCAGTTTTTTCAAAAAGCGCCCCCCTGGTCGTCGAAGGCCTTAATAGGTCCCCCATGCCATGGGGTTATCCTTTGGCTAAAATGGTTTTTAATTTTTGGGCGTAATCGGAACCGGTTTTATCAGCGGTAATCAATTCGATCTGTTGGGGTGTGGAGATACCTAAGCCTAATTCTACTGCTCTTTTGATTTGTTCTTGTTCGAATATTTTCCGTCCCATAATGTTTTCATTTGAGCCTAGTTCTTTTAAAATAGCAACGCCCACTGCATCCACGGCCACCCGGTCGCAGCCGGCCACGATAACATTGGCTTTTTTTACTGTTCCTTTCATGGGCCCGCCGTCAACAAATGCCTCCATTCCATCCATTACCACCAATTGAGGGGTATAGGGTTGATTCAATTCAGCAATCATTTTTCTCATATCCGGTGAAGAATGGAGTTCCCGCATCAATTTTTTCGGTGTTAAGCCCACGGATAATTTGAGAGACATGGTAAAGATACCGCCATATTGATGAGTTTTAAGACAGCAAACGGAAACCAGGTATTCAGCCTGCACTGCCGGACCAGGCAGGTAAAACCCATTCTTCCAGTGGCTGTTTTTGGGATTAAAATGGACCCAATCTTTTTCCGGCAATTCCTCGAAATTAATTATCTTAAAATTGAGTTTTTTTGCCAATTGGAGGATTCCTTTATCTTCCAGGACTTTTTTTGTTTCCGGGGGGCCGCTCCTTTCTCCAACCGTAATTTGCGAGGCTCCCCTGGTTCTCAATTCATTGATCAATTGGCTCAGGGTATGGTTATGGGTGGAAGCGGGCGGCGGGTCTGCGGTATTAAAGTTGGGTTTGATAAAAACGTGTTTATTCTTTACAGGAGCGAAATTTAATATTCGTAATGCTTCCTGTATGCCTTTTGCCCGATCGTTTGTTTTGATCAACGCGATTTTTGCTTTTCTCTTGCTTTCTTTTCCCATAAGAGACCCTAAACCAAAGGACGATAAAAAGGATAAACCCACAGCGGCATTCTTGATAAACTGACGGCGGTCCATAATAGAATTTTTGTTTTCCTTCATAAAATTACCTCCAGTGTAAGGTTACTTTTTACCTTACTTGTTTCTTAAAGTCAAGTGCGGATTCTATCCTAAATCCACCGCCTGATTTTAGCCACGAAGATACACAAAGGGGCACAAAGAAAAAAAACAATAGAAACCATCTTAATGAAAAGTTTTTGGAGGTGTCGGAAGGGGCTGGCAGCCCCAACCAATAAATGAATATTCATGTTTTCCCTTTTTCACCAATGACTAATGACAAATGACCATTGACCGCTGCCCGAAAGGTTCTGACCCGCCGGAGGCAAAAAATAACAATCAATATTTTCTACCATCAGGTGAGATATAAATCACCTCCCGCTCCAGTTGCACGCCCTTTTTTTGCCAGACCGCCTGAACAATTTTTTTCTCCAGTTCTTGAATGTCAGCAAAAGAGGCGTTACCGCTGTTTAAGATAAAATTGGCATGCGCATCGGAAACCTGTAATGCTTTATAAATGGTTCCTTTAAACCCTGATTGCTCGATCAATTGACCGGCAGATACTTTTTTGCCATCAATCACCGGGTTCTTAAAAAAACACCCGGCCGAACCATGACCGGAACAAGGATGATTCCCACGACGATACCTGGTGTTGGCATCCACCTTTTCTTTAATTTGATCGCCTGGGACATAGGTGAATCTTAAAAAAACATCCAGGATGACCTCATCACTGTATTTGAACCGGGAATTGCGATACGAAAAATCAAAGTAATCATTATCAACGGTTTTTATTTCATTGGTTTGTGTGATGATCTCTGCTTTCTCCAGGATGGCAGATATGGATTGACCGAAAGCACCGGCATTGACAGCCGCAGCGCCTCCGATAGTGCCGGGAATACCAGCCAGGAAATCCATACCGCCAATATTGTGCCGGATAGTCCAGTTCATTAAATCACTGATTGGTACCCCGGAATTCACTTTAAGAAGGTCACCCCCCTCTTTGCCGATCCCTGAGGTTCGATTAATGACAACGATAAACCCGGAAAAATCATCGGAAAAAATGACATTGCTGCCGCCACCCAGGAGTATATACTTATACTGGTTTTGATGAAGATGGATTAATAACTCTTTCAAATGAGCTTCCTTAAAAACCACGATAACCATTTGCACGGTTCCACCAATGCCCATGGTCACATACGGTTTAATACCGGCACCCTGGTGGTATTGAATTTTTTTTTCTTCAAGGAAGGTTTTCAAGTCCTGGTTTTCCATGCCCGGCTTTTAATTGAAAGAGTTAGAATCACACCGGCTGTGAAGTTGATAATAATAGTTTCGCAGTATTTCTTCCACATCAACGGTTTTAAACCGTTCCTCAACGGTTAATCCTTTTTTATTTTCTGCTTCCACTTCAACGATCATCCGGTATTCCACCGCTTCTCCAGGTATCCATACAAAAGAGGGTTTATCATCAACATTGAGTATCTTATCATAAACAGGGGTTTCATTTCCCGGTTGATTTTTAAATATTTTTATTTTAAATTGAGGTTCCACCAGGTTGACAACCTGCAAATTAAATCGTATGGATTTCCCCATGGGTTTGACATATTGGGGTTCACTGGTGATTTCCACACCGTAATGATTCCCTATTTTGGAGAGTTGTAAGTGACCGGGTATCTCTTCTTCCTGGCTTTCTTCACCGGGTTTAACTTCCGAAACCACATAGATGTAATCACCGATACAGACAGGGTTTGTTTTTACTTTTCGGTTCAAAGGATAAGTGGTTACCTGCTTCTTTTTGTAATTGAAAAATTTAATTTTCTTGTCCCATAAGAATACCACGACATTTTCTTTCATCAGTACCGGAGGCAGTAACCGGGTGGAATTCAGTTTTTCCCACCAATAAAGGGAACCGTTTTTGTTGAAAAAATAGATATTATTATCTTCGGGTATAATCACCACATAGGGACCGATTTTCCCGGGTTTTATTTTTAAGACCTCAGCAATTTTAAAGGCCCAGGCGATTTTCCTGGATTTTATTGAAAACTTCACCAATTCCCGCTGCGAAGAACCGTAATACATCATATCCCCGTCCAAAAGAAAACCAGAAGCAGCCAGCCGCTTTAGTTCGATTCGTTCCACCACATCACTGCTCTTATCATAAATATACAAATAATGGGTGGATAAGATATAAAGGCTATTGCCTCTAAATTCACTGTTATAGACATTATAAGCCTTTCGCTTACCTATTTTCATGCTTTTCAAAAGCTGATTGGACCGGTAATTATAAATATGTATTTCTTTATTGGCCAGGTAAACCACTACCTGGTGATCCAGTCCTACGATGCGCTCCATTTTACGATTTTGAAGTGAAGCCACTTGTTTCATCTCGTTGAGATCAAAAATCGAATATTGACCTGGTTTGAGCTGTTCCAGGATGAGGGTGTTGTCCTGGCTAAAAATGTCCGGCTGGATATCGCTGTTGAGGTTGTACAAGAAATTTACTATTTTTTTCTCGGCATCCCAGCGAAATAATTTACCGTCAAGGGTAGTAAATACCAGTTCGGAATTGTTTTCTAAAAGTGTTTTGGAGAGATTTTTATCGGTTAGGTCCAATACATGGATTTCAGAGAGGTGGGGAGATATTTCCGGGATGACTTTCACCTTTGAACAACCACCCAGGACAAGTGCTAAAACAATTAAAAAGATACTATATTTTTTCATTCTTGACTCATTATAAATAAAATTTCCATAACAGTCAATTCAATTATTGAATTAATAACAGCACTGCGTCAAAATACGGGCAGGCGAAACAGAAAGAAGAATGAGAAAAAAATTTTTTTTTCATACATAACGATTGACAATAATTCCCTACCTGGTATATTATTCTCTCTATCTCTAGGAGGAAGAAAAAATGGCTAAAAAAAAAGAAAAAAAACCAGGAGGGGAAAAAATTCCGGGAAAACCCCTTAAGGGAAATATCTTACAACAAAAATTCATCAGGAGATGTTTTTTAATTATTTGCTTATTTAATTTGTTTAGTGGGCTAATATACGGAGATTATGTATGGATTTCAACAGGATTATCAACAAATTATCCGGATGCGGGAAATGTATATAATCTCGAATTGGATGGTTCAACAGGAACAATATATGCTGGTACGGCAAAGGGAGTATATATGCTCAATGGCCCTAATGTGTGGAATCGAACTGGCCAATTTTATTGCCGTGATTTATTGATTACGGGTGATAATAAAATTTATGCGGCTTCCAGGGGAAAAATATATAAATTTGTAAATATTGATGATTGGGATGAATGTGGTCCGGATTTAAGCAATACCGAGGATTGGAACTATTACCAATATATACGGGCTTTAACCGAGCTGGATGGTGATATTTATGCCGGTACTTTGCGTAATGTTGATCATACGGAGCATGGTTTGGTTTATAAATTACCGCATAATACAAATAGCTGGAATTTGACAGCAGGTGGTGACGGTATTATGCCTGTTAGAGATTTATTGACAATCATTCCTGATACTGCTGCTTCGCCAAATTCTATTATTGCTGCTACCCAGTCCGGTGTATACCATTATAAGGTTAATTTAGATAAATGGATAGAAAAAAATGATGGACTCCAGGGTAATGCGTTGAGGGTTAATACGTTAGAATATCACATTCCTTCAGCCTGGGTTAATTTTCTTTATGCTGGAACTGATAATGGACTATATAGGAACGTAATAGATGTAGGGTATTCATGGGAAGATATTAGTGGTGCTTTAGATGATAGAAAAATAAATTCGCTATTAATATTTGATTCTGATCCTGATGATTATTCTGTTTATCTTGTTTTTGCAGGCACAGATAATGGGGTAGCAAAGTATGAAATAGATACATCAGAAATGGAGGGAGGATTTAAATACTGTGGTAAAGTCGGTAGGTTAAAAGAGGATGAAGTAGGTAAGGATTATGAGGTGACTGCTTTATTGGGAACTGATGATTATATATATGCAGGTACAAGTAAGGGTGAAGTGTTTAAATGCCGGATACAAAATGATATTCAACCCTATTTTCTAGGCTTTGGAATTAAAGCCGGGTTGAATTTTGCCAATTTAAACTCTTCCGGTTCCCTCCCACCTGAGTTTGATTGGACCAACAGGACCAGCTTCTGTGCAGGTGCTTATCTTTCTATTAAACTCTCCGATTATTTTACTGTTCAACCTGTGGTTTTGTTTTCAAGGAAAGGTTTAAAAGTGGAGCAAGCGACCACCAGTACCTTTAATCTCGACTTTATTGAAATACCATTACTATTAAAATTCACGTTATCACGGGGGGGCTTGATTTCTCCTTGCCTGTGTGTCGGACCCTTTGCCGCATTTAAACTGAATGATAATATAACAACCGGTGTAGGTGTCCCGCCCATAAAGAAGTTTGACTATGGTATTGCATTTGGTGGTGGATTTGATATTAAGCTGGGCGGTAATACCTTAGAACTGAAAACTCTCTACACCATGGGATTAAAAAATATTGCTGATGTGCAGGCAGGTTCTAATATTACTGTAAAAAGCAAAGTACTCTCCTTCATGATTGGACTTGAGTTTTAAATTTTACCTGTTAGTGAATCCCATTAACCATACCCGAGGAAGCACAAAAGATCGGAAATAGGGATGAAGGATTCAAAAGGTTTCCAGGTAAAAAGGTCTTTATAGAGAAGGCGTAATTTAAAGCAAAAAAATTATAAAATCAGGTAACGTCCACATCCTTCCATCCTTTCAGGAACAATTAAAGAAAAAAACAGGAGATAAAGTATTCAAAGGATACTCGAATTTATGTAAATTGGGTCTATTTCTGAGACAAGATCGTCTGTAATAGCGCAGAAGCGGTCAAACCAAACCTGCCCGTTCAAGAAGCCTACGAATGACCGGAGCAATCCTTTTAATTGATGATAGAGTAGGCGAGGCGTATCCAGAAGAGGCAAGAGCAAGAGTAATCATTGCACCAAAACCACTACTCCGTTCCAGCCACACAGGTGAGTTGCCGGTCTCCCACCGAAATGCCGAAAGATACCTTTCCAAATAGCAATCTACGTAGTTTTCAACTGTTTCTAAGTTTTTTTCAAGACAATTTTTTATTAATGAATAGAGACAATGACCTACTTCTAATGCTGGATCGATTCTAGTAATGTAATCGAAGTCTGTAAATAATACCACATTTCTATCGTAATCAAAATAAAGGTTTCCCATTTTCAGGTCCATATGCCCAAGAACAGGAGTCGCTTCAAAAGCATAGATAGATTCATCACAGAGTTCTGACCAAAATGCCTTTGGTTCTTTTTTTTCAAAACCAATGGAACTCAATTTTTCCTTAATGGTTTCTGAAACCTGATTTATCAGTCGTGTAATCCATCCTGCGTGTTGGATATACCCAGCATACCGGGCAGAATTTGGGAAACGTTGAAGACTTGCAGGTAACGACAGTTTATTGTGACGAATTTCTTTATTGGAATAGGACAAAAATTTAAAACTTCTGCCATGAAGCCGACCCACCGCATAACCATAAAGACCTATAATATCTTTGAATGCCCACCTATTTTGAGGGAGGCAATCCAGGCGGGTTGCCCTGGTGGTGCGAAGATCAGGCTGAAAAACACATCGTCGAGCCAAGCTTTCGATTTCTTCAATACTGTCAGACCGGTCATCCCGAAGCCACCTAAAAGAATCAGTAACAGATGGCCACAGTACTTTGACAACTTCCTTTTCAGTGAGCACATCACGGAAAATTTGAGCAGCGAGAGAATAGATAGCGGTTGAACGGATGGGGGAATGCCGTGGTAGCCACGTGAAGCCCATTGGATCATGGTATCGCATAAAAATTGATTTAGAATTAGTTGAGATAAAGAAACAGAAGTTTGCAGAACGTGGTGAAACCATTGAAACCCTTGGTGTTTCACGCTCTTCGATGCCTGAGATTTTCATCAGCTGAAGGATAAAATCCGGTTGGGTAAGCCGTTGTCTAACTTCATGGTTCCAAAGTACAAGCTTACCAAAGAATCGCAGTTCATCGTCCTCTTCAAAAGCCCCCACTGCGCTCTGACCTGCCTTCAGAATTTCTTTTTCAAGAATTTTGACTTTCTCTTTGTTTGTTAAGTTGGAATTATCATCGGAAACTCCGAAGCGAGCCAGAGCTGTTTCGAGTTTTTCCGACGAAGCGGCAAGATTCTGTGCTATATCGAACAGTATACGGCCAGGGATGCGGCTTCCTGGCGAATAAATCGTTGATCGTTTCATCAAACTGCACCGTCTGGATAATGTATGGTCATCTTCAGACCAAATTGTAACAAATCAATAATGAGTTTTTCAAGAGCCTGGCGAACATCAAAGGTATGATCGAATTCTCTGCTTCCTGCAAACTCGTCAAGAAGCCTGAACCCCGCATACCGCAGCCCCCGATAAACAAGTTTAGAGACCATTATAGAAACATCATCTTCGTTCTTACAACCTATTTCTTCCCAAGTAATCCCAGGCCATGATTCGGGGTTATTTCCATTATTGCTGCAAATTATTTCTCTAAGTTTAGCCTGATATTTCTCCTGAAATCTCTGGCGTATTGATACAAGCCAATGAAATGGATCCCCAATTGTCACATCCCCTGGAAATAAGTTCGTGTGATCTCTAATTGCACGTAGCTGATTAAGGAAATGTCGAAAAACATAAGAAAGCGATTTTCCGAATTCATAAGCGGGATCGATAAAGAACACCCAATCGAATCGGTAAAGCTTCAGTGTAACCGAATCTCGCAATTCAGCATCCAGATATTTGAACCGATATCCTTTTCTCGAACGTTTAATTGAGAAAAAATTACGGTAGGATGTGTCAGTCTCATGTATGTCCACTTCACGTCCATTGATATGATCTATGCTGACAAGCATGTTGTCAAAAGAGAGATAGAGATGCCCAATTGCAGCGGCTTTCTTATAGAACTCAGTACTGTCCTCCGAAAGGTTGTTCCATAAGTTTGACAACACATATCCGTTCGCATGCACGACCTTTCTTACGTTGGCAAAAAGATTTCCATCCTCAATACCTGAATCCAGCAACCTACGAACTCGGGTGGCAAAGTTGCCTCGTGAACTAATCCATTGATTATAGACGTCTGATGAAAAAAGACGCAGTTGATCTTGATGTTCCCACAACGTTTTTACGAGGATTTTTTGCCACTCAATTAAACCTTCCCAACGTTCTGGCTCCCTTCTTTTGAATACCCCAAGCGTACGGCCATGCAGCTTGGCAAGAAGCTCGGCGTAAGCGTCCACTACTTTACTAAATTCTCTGAACCAAATGAAGGACAGTAGTGTCATGTTTGTGGCGTGGATGCCTTCTTGTATAATAATCGAGTCAAGCATTATTTCGTAAGGATGTTTTTTTCCAGGACCTAAATAAGAAAGAAAGGATCGTGTAAGTGAAGGGTAAAGGGAATGAATAACATGGTCTGCCCCTAGGACAGTATCGAATATTTTCTCTCCAAGAACCTGCAAATAAATTTGTCGACGGGGGGAAATTGGGGCAAACCGCGATGCACCGATGACAGGGAAGTACCGAATAAATAACTCACGATTTCCCTGAGCACCTTTTGTCACAATAAAGTTACCTTCCTTGGCGAAGGCCGATAAACTGCGGTCTGAATCGATTGGCTTCCAAGAATTTAGCCCTGACAAACGTTTCTCCCCTACTGACTCGAGTGCTTTGTTTAACATTTCAGTCACAACATTAGATCTATATTCTTCTTGGTTGCCAGATTGGCCAAGATCAAAAGGGTCATCTAGGTTAAACGGCAAAAATTCCTTGGAGAACTTGGCTCTATCACCTGTTTCCCAATTATACTGAATATTATGTTGGTTATGCTCCCAATCTTGAAGAAAACTCCGATACCTGTGACTGGGTCCAAATATTTCAAGTTTATGAGCAATCCCAATATAAAGGAAAGAAATGCGAATAAAATGAAAAAGGTATGGATCACGCAAAAGGGCAGCCTGTGGTAAGTAGTGTGCATAGCGGAAAGCCAGAAAAGCGGCCAATTGTAGGCGTTCTTCCTTACTTACATTCGAGTCTCGAAGGCGAGTGACCCAGAAATCCCCCAAGGGACAATGACGAACTAAACTCTCAACTAAATTCGAGAATTTCGTGTCGCTTTGAACAAGATCGTTACAAATCTCGTGATCTGATTTGTGGCGTTTCCAATTAACCGTACGAAGCTTAATCATATTTTTAACGAGTCGGTCCTGATCTATAGCCTTTTTCCGAATTTCACCCCACCAGGCCTGACAAATTCTATGGCGGATTGAACCAAAGTTGTTGATCATTTCAGTAATCTTCTGAAACACAGATTCGCGGAGTTTCTGGAAATTTTTATTGAGGCGTTCAGCGTTTTTTTTGTCAAGATCAAGAATACCTCGATTCCGAAACGCTTCGTCTCTTAGAAGTCGTCTTACAGCAGTAATAACTTGTTGAGGTTCTGGATGGCTCACAAGTATCGATGTATCTGCGAAGCAGAAATCAGAGAATTCCAGATTCGAATACTTAGTATTATTAATTAGCAAGTCTTTTAAGACTTTAATTGTCAAATATGAATCTAATCCATAATCATAACCAGGGACATATATAGGGAAATCGACGAAATGACATGCCATACACCCACCATATAGATTCGGTAGGAGAAGTGGCCCATCCACGTTTGGATAATAAATTCGAAGTTTTCGGACACCTGTGAGTAACCCGAATCCCAACTGCTT
>CP070627.1:813627-825294 GCA_020355945.1 Candidatus Aminicenantota bacterium
GGGCATTTTTATCTACCTGTGGCCTGTCAGCAGTGTAAGAATCCTCCCTGTGTAAAAACCTGCCCGGTTGGAGCCACCTGGACGGAACCGGACGGCATCGTGGTGGTGGATTACAACTGGTGCATCGGGTGCCGCTGCTGCATGGCAGCCTGTCCTTACGGTGCACGACATTTTAATTGGGCGAAGCCCAACGTACCTCCTGGAAAAATGAACACCAATACCCATTTCCTGGGAAACCGCCCCAGGTATAAAGGGGTAGTGGAAAAGTGTACTTTTTGTATCCAACGGGTTAGAGAAGGTCTTTATCCCAAATGCGTGGAAGTATGCCCCACCGGGTCCAGGAAATTCGGAAACCTCCTGGACCCTGACAGCGAAATCAGGTACATCCTTAAAAACAAACGGGTACTTATCCTGAAAGAAGACCTTAATACGCAGCCCAAATTCTTTTATTTCTTTGGAACATAACAGAGGAGAGCACCGGTGAATTTTTTTCGATTTATAAAAGAGTGTTTTAAAATTGTTATCCGGGGAAACAAGTGGTATTACCTCTGGCTGGGTTTTCTTCTTACCCTTATTATATGGGGAGGACTGGGGTACCTGGGCCAGTTAAAGGAAGGGTTGATCGTCACCAATATGCGGGACCACATATCCTGGGCGTTTTATATCGGGAACTTTACCTTTTTAGTGGGAGTGGCGGCCGCTGCAATTATGCTGGTAATCCCGGCCTACATTTATCACTGGAAACCCATCAAAGAAGTGGTGATATTCGGTGAACTGCTGGCTGTCAGCGCAGTGATAATGTGTATGCTCTTTGTCATCGTGGATGTGGGCAACCCGCTGCGCTTGTGGCATATGTTCCCCTTTATCGGTAAGCTTAATGTCCCTTCGTCCTTACTGGGGTGGGACTTTTTGGTCTTAACCATTTACTTTTTATTGAACCTGGTTATAGTCATATATCTGCTTTACAAGCTTTTCAGTAAAAAAGACTACAATAAATCGATTTTATATCCCCTGATCCTTTTCTCCATCCCCATGGCCATCAGCATTCATACGGTCACGGCATTTCTTTATAACGGCCTGGGGGCAAGACCTTATTGGAACACTGCTCTTTTAGCCCCGAAGTTCCTGGCTTCCGCGTTTTGTTCCGGCCCTGCCGTGCTCTTGATCCTGTTCCTGATCTTAAAAAAGACCACCACTTTCCAGATCAAGGATGAAGCCCTATGGAAAATAGCAGAATTAATGGCCTATGCCATGTTCATCAATTTGTTTTTCTTCTTCAGCGAGGTCTTCAAAGAAGTCTATTCCGATTCTGAACACCTGGTCCATTTCAAATATCTCTTTCAAGGAATCGGGGAGAACCGTGATATCGTGATATACGGGTGGGCCTCCGTAATCATTAGTATAATTGCCTTTTTGCTGTTTTTAATACCTAAAACCAGGAAAAATATTGTCACCCTGACCATTGGGGCGCTTTTAATTTATTTTGGCGTTTATATTGAAAAAGGCATCGCGCTCCTGATCCCGGGGTTTACCCCTGATGTCCTGGGACAGATTTATGTATATCGACCTTCCTTGACGGAAATCCGCGTTTCAGTGGCTATATTTTCCATTGGGTTCCTGATTTTTACCCTGTTGACCAAAGTGGCGGTAGCAATTATATTTGAAGGATTTACTATCGATCGTTTAAAAAGAAAAAAAATAGAATAGTGCCAGGTAAATTATTTCCTTTCCCGGCAATTTTTCTTAAGAAAATAAAAAAAAAGTTGAAAAAACATCAGAATTATACTATAATAAGAATACGATAAGAATACAATTGGGTGCAATAAGGTGCTTGTTAAAAACCAGGAGGTTACATAGCATAAATATTAATATTAGTGGCAGCCAGGTAGAATATGTAAAAAGGAGGTTAAATGTTTGGAACAAACTGGTTTTTTTATTTAATATTAATTATTGCTATTCCTATTGCGTTACTTATCTTATATCTGGTGGTTAAGGTTTTAATCGCCTTGATTGAAGGGACTCTCCACAAAATCCGCAGTAAAGTAAAGTATGAGTCGGAGTTAGACCAGGATTTCGCCCGGGAGATTTCATACATCCCGGGTGGTGAAACACTCTTTAGCTGCATCCAATGCGGCACCTGCAGTGCCACCTGTCCCATGAGCATCTATATGGACTATACGCCCCGGCGGATTGTGGCCATGACCCGGGCAGGATTCAAAGACGAGGTCTTACGCAGTTTTACTATCTGGTTGTGCACTTCTTGCTACTCTTGTTCCGTGCGCTGTCCCCGCAACCTTAAAATCACCGACTTCATGTACGCCCTGAAACAGAGGGCCATCCAGGAGAAATTTTACCCGAAAAGATTCCCCATTCCTGCACTGGCTCGGGAGTTCTTCCGTTCCATCCTCAAGCGGGGCCGCAACAGTGAGATTCAACTGGTCACCTTCCTTTACCTAAAAACCAATCCGCTTCAGATTCTTAAATACACAAAAATGGGAATAAAATTGTTTCTCCGCGGTCGCATAAGCATCAAACCGCAGTCCATTCCTGGGAAACCCGCTGCCAGGAAAGAAATAAAAAAAATCCTTGGGGCTGTGTAAGTTGAAAATGAGACACATAACACCTGGATATTTTATTAAGTTCGTTAACAAGGGGGTATTATGAAATATCTTTATTATCCCGGCTGCTCGGCAGAGGCCACCGGCAAACCCTTCCAGGAGTCCCTGCTGGAGGTTTTTAAAGTATTGGGGATACCCTTCGAAGAATTACACCAATGGAATTGCTGCGGAGCAACAGCCTATATGTCTATCGACGAACTGAAAGCATTTGCCCTGGCTGCCCGCAATCTTGCCCTGGCAGAAAAGCAGTGTTTAACCGGGGCAATGGAAACTGTAGATCTTATTGCGCCCTGCGCCGCCTGTTACCTGGTATTACTAAAGACCCACAAATATATAGAAGAATATCCCGAGATTAAAAACAAAATCACAGCAGCCCTTTCCCAGGTCAGTTTACAGTATGGCGGACGGGTACGGGTGCGACACGCCTTCGAAGTACTGGTTAACGATATCGGAACAGACAGGATATCAAAGGGAGTTAAAAAACCACTCAGGGATTTGCGGGTTGCCTGCTATTACGGCTGTCAAATCGTGCGTCCTTATGCACTCTTTGACGATATCGACAACCCGTCAAGTATGGACCGATTGATAAACGTGATAGGTGCTGAGGTGGTGGACTGGCCGCTGAAAACCCGATGCTGCGGCGGTTCGTTGATGGGGACCATACCGGATGTGGGTTTAAGATTGAATCACATTATTCTTCGCGAGGCACAAAAGCACGGCGCCGATGTGATTGCCACCGCCTGCCCTCTTTGCCAATTTAACCTGGAATGTTACCAGGATAAAATTGTCAAACAGGTCGACAGGAACTTCACAAGAATACCGGTTGCCTTTTTTACCCAACTCCTGGGTTTAGCTTTCGGAATTAATGAACGAAAACTTGGTATCCAGCGATTGTTTATGCCTATAAAAGCCCAAGGAAGATACAGAGAAGGAGGCCAACATGTTTGACAGGATGCTGCAGGCAAGTGAAAAGCCGCGTATAGGTGTTTATGTCTGTCACTGCGGCATTAATATCGCCTCCAATGTGGACGTCTTCGAAGTAGTGGAATTCGCCAGAGGATTACCTCACGTGGTCATTGCCAGGGACTACAAGTTTATGTGCTCTGATCCTGGCCAGGAAATCGTTCAAAAAGATATAGCAGACCTTAACATTAACCGCGTTATCGTTGCGTCATGTTCGCCTCTCATGCATGAGGTTACATTTCGTAGGTGTATCGCCAGCGCTGGTTTGAATCCTTTTTTCTTCCAGATGGCAAATATTCGTGAGCAGGTGAGTTGGGTGACCGCAGACCACCGCCAGGCCACGGAAAAAGCCATGGCTCTTACTGCCGCGGCAGTCAGGCGTGCTGTCTGGCATGCACCCTTGGAGCAGCAAAAAGTCCCGGTTAATCCAAATGTGCTGGTTGTTGGAGGTGGTATTTCCGGGATTCAAGCGGCTTTGACACTGGCGGATTCCGGCAAGCACGTGTACCTGGTTGAAAAAGAACCCAGTATAGGGGGACACATGGCTCAATTTGACAAGACCTTTCCCACTCTTGACTGTGCGGCCTGTATACTTACCCCAAAAATGTCGGCGGTGCGCGCTCACCCTAACATTACCCTGTGGACCTATTCGCAGGTGACCGCGATTGAAGGTTATGCAGGGAATTTCAAAGCCAGGATAAAAAGGAAACCACGCTATGTGATTGAAGACCTCTGTGTCGGCTGTTTGTTGTGTGTTGAAAAATGTATATATAAAGAACCTAAATTTGCCAATGAGTTTGACCTGGGATTATCGAAACGAAAACCGATATATATGCCTTTTCCCCAGGCCGCGCCCTCAGTCGTCCTGGTTGATCCAAAAACCTGCATCCAGTTGACAACAGGTAAATGTAAACAACCTTGTGCTGCCGCCTGTGAAAGGCAGGCCATAAATTTCGATCAAAAAGAGGAAATAGTCGAAATTGAAATAGGAGCTATTATTATAGCCACCGGTTACCAATGTTTTGACGCCAGGCGCGCCCCTCAATATGGGTACGGTAAATATACGAATGTATATACCAGTCTTGAGATCGAGCGTTTGGTTAATGCTGCAGGGCCTACAGGCGGTGAGATAAAACTCCGTAATGGGGAAAAACCGCAAACTGTGGGGATCATTCACTGCGTTGGATCCCGGGATAAAAACTTCAATGCCTACTGTTCCCGGGTTTGCTGTATGTATTCTCTCAAATTGGCCCACCTGATTAAAGAACGTACGAATGCCGAAGTTTATAATTTTTATATCGATATGCGCAGTGCCGGGAAAGGATATGAAGAGTTCTACGATAAACTTCTCCAGGAAGACGTGAACTTCATTCGCGGCCGGGTTGCCGAAGTCACGGACTGGGCCCAGGTCCCCGAAGAAGAAGGCAAATTGGTCATCCGTGTCGAGGACACGAATATTGGAATCGTCAGGCGCATCTCCGTAGACCTGGTGGTTTTGTCGGTAGGGCTGGAACCCCGGGCTGACAGCGAAGAAGTAAGAAAAATGTTTAACATCCAAAACAGCCAGGATGGCTGGTACTTAGAGCGGCACCCCAAATTGGCCCCTGTGTCTACTTTTACTGAAGGGATATTTCTTGCCGGAGCCTGTCAGGGTCCTAAGGATATACCGGACAGTGTTGCTCAGGCAGGCGCTGCTGCGAGTGAAGCATTGGCACTCATTGATAGAGGGTATGTGGATTTAGAACCCTTTACGGCAGTCATTCACGAAGAATCCTGTTCCGGGTGTCGTATCTGTACTGCCCTCTGTCCTTATGAAGCCATAGGTTTTAATCCGGAAAAAAATATTTGTGAAATCAACCAGGCGTTGTGTAAAGGGTGCGGCACCTGTGTGGCCGCCTGCCCCTCAGGAGCAGCCCGGCAGAATCAATTCTCAGATGAGCAAATCTATGAAGAAATCGAGGGGGTGTTAAGTTATGTCTGAACGAAGCTTTCTCTCACATGCAGAGACCTTTGAACCGAAAATTGTCGCTTTTTTTTGCAACTGGTGTACCTATACCGGCGCTGACCTGGCCGGTATTGCCAGGTTAAAGTATGCTCCCAATGTCAGGATTATACGAATCATGTGTTCGGGAAGGCTCGATCCGCAGTTTGTTTTGAAAGCCTTTCGCCAGGGGGCAGACGGTGTCCTGGTCGGTGGGTGTCATCCCGGGGACTGCCACTACCGGGAAGGCAATTATAAAGCTCTCCGTCGGCATCAACTACTCAAACGCCTGATAAAAGGACTGGGGATCGAGGATGAACGCCTGAGACTTGAATGGATTTCTGCCTCGGAAGGAGATAAAGTCCGCGAGGTCATCAACGAAATGACCGGACAAATTCGCAATTTAGGGCCGTTAAAGCTTGCGTCGGGAATGTCGCTAAAGGAGGCACCTGATGAACAACCCTAAAGTTGCATTGTATTGGTGCGCCGCATGCGGCGGCTGTGATGAGGCTGTTTTGGACCTGGCAGAGAATATCCTCGAGGTTTTAGAAAAAATAGATATTGTTTTCTGGCCCGTTGCCCTGGATTTCAAACGATCTCATATTGAAAAATTAAAGGACCGGGAACTTGCCCTTTCCTTCATTAATGGAGCGGTGCGCACCTCAGAGCAGGTTGAGATGTGCAGGCTTTTACGAGAGAAATCACAAATCCTTATTGCCTTCGGGAACTGCTCGCACCTGGGCGGCATTCCCGGACTGGCCAACCTCCATAATCGAGAAGCCATTTTTGATAGGGTGTATAGGGAAATTCCCACTGAACAGAATCGAGACCAGGTTATCCCCCTTGAAGAGATCCGGGTTCCCCAGGGCAAGCTCACACTTCCCACATTCTGGGATACGGTGAAGACCCTGAACCAGGTTGTTGATGTGGATTATTATATCCCGGGGTGTCCACCTCCTGTCACCCTGATAATGGACGCAATCACAGGTTTCCTGGAAAACAAACTGCCCCCCAGGGGGAGTGTATTGGCTCCGGACATACCCCTGTGTGATGAATGTCCGCGAAAAGAAAGCAAACCTGACAAACTCCTGGTAAAGGAGATAAGATACCCACATGAAGGTTTAATCGACCCGGGGAAATGCCTTTTAGACCAGGGGCTGCTGTGCCTGGGACCTGTTACCCGCAGTGGTTGTGGAGCTTCCTGCATAAAAGCCAATATGCCCTGCAGCGGCTGTATTGGACCAACCATCCAGGTGAAAGATTTTGGCGCCAAGGCGCTTTCAGCCATTGCATCTATCCTGGAAGCAAGCGACGACAAAGAAATCTCTCAAATTGTTGACAAAATTTGGGACCCTGTGGGCACATTTTATCGTTATAATTTACCGGCATCTTTTTTGCACCGGAGATTGCAGACTAAGGGAGGCAAATAATATGAAGCAAAAAATCACAATTGACCCCATAACAAGGCTGGAAGGTCACGGTAAGATCGATATCTTCTTAAACGAACAGGGCAATGTGGATCGAGCTTATTTCCAGGTTCCTGAACTACGCGGTTTTGAAAAGTTTGCCGAAGGGCGTCCAGCCGCTGATATGCCACAAATCACCTCAAGAATTTGCGGTGTCTGCCCCACGGCCCATCACATGGCATCTACAAAAGCCTTAGACGATTTATACCAGGTTGAGCCTCCGGCTGCGGCAAAAAAGATCAGGGAACTTGTTTACCATGCCTTCATGATTGAAGACCATACATTACATTTTTTTTTCTTAGGCGCACCTGATTTTATCGTTGGCCCCTCTGCTCCGGCAGCGGAATGCAATATCCTGGGAGTATTGGGTAAGTTGGGACGTGAGATAGGAATGAAGATTTTCAGGCTGCGCAAAGAGATGCGGGATCTGATCGCCTTAGCTGCCGGGAAGACAATTCACCCGGTCTTCGGACTTCCCGGAGGTATTTCAAAAAGCTTGAACGAAGACGAGCGAAAGGCATTTATTATCGGCTCGGACCATGCCCTCGACTTTGGTCTTTTTAGCTTAAAACTTTTTAGAGATATAGTACTAAAGAAACCAGGTTATATCAATCTAATAATGTCGGAAGCTTACACCCATAAAACCTATTATATGGGTTTGGTTGATAAAGAAAACAAAATAAACTTTTATGATGGTAGGCTCAGAATCACCTCACCGGATGGGAAAGAGTTCCTGAAATTTCCACCCCGGGAATATTTGAATTTTATTGCTGAACATGTGGAACCCTGGACCTACGTTAAATTCTGTCACTTGAAGCACCCTGGCTGGAATGGCTTTAGCGACGGCGAGCAGAGCGGTATCTACAGTGTGGCTCCCCTGGCACGATTAAACGCTTCGGAAGGTATCTCCACGCCAGAGGCCCAGGCTGGTTACGAAGAATTTTTTGAAACCTTCGGGGGAAAACCGGTTCACCATACCCTGGCCAATCACTGGGCGCGGTTAATAGAAATTATTTACGCTGCGGAACGTATGTCTGAGCTTGCCAGGGACCCGGAAATCCTTGACCCGAATGTGCGCACTATCCCGAAAGAGAGACCGAAAGAAGGAATCGCAGCCGTGGAAGCTCCCCGCGGCACGCTTTTCCATCACTACCGGACTGACGAACGCGGGATTATTAAAAAAGCGAATTTGATCGTTGCCACTCAAAACAACGCCGCCCGCATTGCTTTATCAGTGGATAAAGCCGCCAGGGAACTCATCCGTAATGGTAAAGCGGATGAGGGCATCCTGAACCGCATCGAAATGGCTTTTCGCGCTTATGATCCCTGCATTGGCTGTGCCAGCCACTGCTTCCCAGGCCATGCGCCCTTTGTCTTCCGCATTTACAATAAAGAGCATCGGCTCGTGAAAAAGATCGGGACAGAGGAAATTAAATCTAATCCCCTAAAAGTATATAACTTTTTTCAAGACACTGCTCGAAAACCGGATCCACCGGACAGTGAAGAAAAAAGATATCGAACAGGTTGATCTATACCGCCAAAAAAGGGGCGGTGCCTTACTTTGTTACTTTATGCTTCGGATTTGTTCCGTTGTTCCGTTGTTCCGTTGTCTTGTTATTATATGCCTCGTCTCTCCTTTCAGGGAGGTTTACCAGGAAAATACCTGCCCTATTTCTTTAGGTAAGTTATTTATTTCCTAAATCGGTCAAAATGAGGTTTGCTGGCCCCCAGGAAAAAAAATTAAAAAAAAAATTATTTACCCTTGACAATAAGTTCAAAATATAGTATTTTGGAATATGAAATTGCGAAACCATGAAATCTTTGAAATGCATGCGGAATTTTGCATGACCATGACACCATCCCAAACGATCAACCATTATAACAATGTTAAGACAAAGGAAAATGAATGTGGGTAAACTTGCAGACATTTTAGATATGCCTATTGCCAATGTGAGTCAGCATTTAAAAGCATTAAGAATCTTACTGAAGAAACCCGAGGCTTATAAATAAAGTAGGGAGTGTGTTCCAATGGCTAAACTCAAACAAATAACAGAAGGAATGAAAAAAACATACCTTTTGGTGTTGGTTGCGGTTTTTGTCGTCATTGCCATCCTGGGATATGCGTTTGAGCCGAAAGAAGAACCCAAACGGGTGGCCTTTGATACCAAAGGCGGAGGAGTTATTTTCGATCACCAGGTCCATGTGTCTCTTGAAAATGTCCTATGCAAGGAGTGCCATCATAATTTTGATGATGCCGAAGATAATTATTCCGCCAATTGTAGAGGGTGCCACTCCAGGGAACAGTGTGACGATGAAGCCATCCATAAGAAGTGTATTGGGAGAAATTGCACCGGCTGTCATTTGGAGGGTTCGGTTAACTGCAATTTCTGTCATAACGCAGAGATTTTTGTATCCACCAAACCACCCGCGAAAATAGAATTTGATACGGATGGCGGTGGGGTGGTTTTCGATCATTTGACTCATGCATCCCCTGATGGATATGACCTGGCGTGTGATACCTGCCATCACGGCTACAAACCGGAAAATAAAAAATCCTTTCCCATGAATTGCCGGCGATGTCACTACAATACAAAGTACGAAACCATTTGCGAAGATGAAGAAACCCATGCCAGGTGTGTGGGTAAAAACTGTGTAGACTGTCATACGGACGGCGCTGAAGATTGTGAAATATGTCATAAAGAATAACAATCTTTTCGTATCAGCATTGAATATTCAACTTTCATCGTTTGATGAAAATAAAGGATAAATTATTAACAATGAATAAGGACAGATTAGCACTAAATTGTAATGAAATGAAAATCTCGGATGCCCCGGAGCCCAGGGAAGTTCTTCTTCCTTTAACCGGTTTTGATAAGAAGAGGGATAAGCTGAGTCTTAAAGTAGGAAAACGGGTAATTACCGGCGAACAGGTCGCCCGGGGTGTTTTTTCCACGGTTACCGGGACGGTAAAAGGCATTGAACCTTTACTTACCGGGGATGGCCATCTTACGGCTGTACGGGTTGAAGTTTCAGAGGAAGAGGAATTTGATTCCGCGTTAAAATTAATACCCGGGAAGGAACTCGCTGTTCTGGAAACCGACCCTGGTGAGTTACTGGAAAAAAAGTTGAACCGTGCCAACCTGGGCTTTTGCGAAGAACGGGCAGAAGTACAAACAGTCATTGTCAGTGCGGTTGATACGGACCTGCTTACCGCGGTCAGTCAACAGGTTTTAAGAGAAAGTAAAGATATTGTCCCGGAAGGTTTAAAATTGGTTCAACATTTAACCGGGGCAGAGCGAGTGGTTTTAGTGGTCCCGGAACCCCTTGGGAATTTGGTGTCCGATATTGCCGGGGATTCCATTGATATCTACAAAGTAAAACCCTTTTACCCCAATGGTTTGCCGGAGATACTGGTAAGAGATTTAGCACGTATTTACCATTTCCACAGCCATGTTTTTTTAAAGGTGGAGAAGTTGGTTGCCGCAGTGAAAGCCCTGCAGGAAGATCAACCCTTTGTACACAAAGTGGTCACTGTCATCGATGAAAATGGAGCGGAAAACTTCCGGGTACGGATTGGTACTCCTTTAAAGGACCTTTTAAAATTAAAGGGATGTGACCTGAAAACCAGTAAGAAAATCATTATCGGAGGTCCTTTCAGGGGATATGCCAGTTTTAGTACGGAAATTCCCATCACCGAAGATATGGATTCTATCTACGTTCAACCCCCGGATGAAACGGTTCATTATTATAATAACCAGTGTATGAATTGTGGCCGATGTGTAAAGGTTTGCCCGGTGAACCTGGATGTCAATTTGATATGCCGGTATTCCGAGTTTTCACTGTTTGAGAAATGCAGTGAAATGGGCGTAGAGGTTTGTATTGAATGTGGGTTATGTGCGTATTATTGCCCGTCAAGCCGGTCCCTGGTCCAGTTCATCCGGCTGGCAAAGAGTGAAATAGAAAAACTAGAAAAAGAGGGAGAAGAAGTCTCATGAGATTGACGGTTTCAAATCCGCCCCATTGGCATGTAAAGTTAACGGAAGGCCGGATTCATCTTGATTTTATTATCGCATTGATACCGGCCGTGATTTTTGCTTTGATTATGTATGGTATGCATGCGGCACGGGTTATTGTATTGGCAATGTCCACTGCTGTCATCAGTGAAATTCTAATTCGGAAACTTTTTAAAAAGCCCCAGGCATTTACGGATGGCAGTGCATTTTTAATCGGTTTGTTGTTTGCGTTGATCCTGCCGCCCAGTGTGCCCTTCTGGTTGGTGATTGTGGGTGCATTCTTATGTATTTTTATTGGTAAGGAACTTTTTGGTGGTTTGGGTAGTCCCCCGTTGAACCCTGTTTTGGTGGGATGGACTATCCTCCAGATTTCCTGGCCCGGGCATCTTAATATCAACCTGGCTGCGGCGATTTATGACCTGAAGTTTGATTTTCGCTATCCCCTGGCCATGTTAAAAACCGGGGGTATTGAAGCGATTTCGGATTATAGTTTTATTGACCTTGTTTTGGGCAAGCAGACAGCGGGTCTCGGGGCATCGGCCATCATACTGATATTCATCGGTGGGGTATACCTTTTAGTGCGAAGACGAATTCACTGGGAAATTCCCTTATCCTTTGCCGTGGGA
>CP070627.1:825394-837046 GCA_020355945.1 Candidatus Aminicenantota bacterium
CCCCCCCCCCCCCCCCCCCGCCGGAGGCAAGAATAATGCGAAAAGGAAGGCATTACAAATGATCAAGAAATACGCGAAATTATATCTAACCTTTTTGATCCTGGTTATTTTTTCTTCTATTCAGTTGGCGCAAACCAATCCCGGTAAAGGAACTGGTGTCCGGGACGCCGATTTTTATGGGATGGAAATTGTGTTTGTTGTCGATGTCTCAGTCAGTATGGAATCGGATATCGAGTGTGTAAAAGATTTTATTCTTGCGGTATTCCAGGTGTTAAATGATCCGGTTCCCAGGAAAAACAATTTCCATTTAATCACTTTTTCGGATTATGCCACTTACCATCCGTCAATCAAAGGATACCTGAAATTTAAAGAAAAAATTGGTGAGGAACTAAAAAAAACTCTAGAGGAAAGTGATATGCGTATAAATACTTATCCCAAAAATGGTCTCTGGGAAGTATTTGATCTAATTGAAAAAAATTTCATTCAAAAGGTAGGAGTGGTATTATTAATCAGTGACGGTGAGGATAGTCGCAAACTGGATATGGAAAAATTTGAAAGGGATATGGAAATGTCGCTCAAGGCTTTAAGAAACATTGGTTTTAGTGTTTTTCCCATCTTTGTAAACACCGGAGTGGAAAGATATATGCGTGAAGACTATATGGATATGCTGAGAAAACTGGCAGGCACAAGTGCAAACCTTTATGAAATAGGAAGGAATAAAAAAGGAAAGAAGAATTATGAATTCGATGAAATTGCCAGGAATTTGAAGAATGATATCCTTAATCATGCCAATTTCAACAGCCCGAGATTGTACAGTGATGTGAAAAACACTGAGAAAAAGTGGGAAAAAAAATTTTTAGACCAGGAAGAACAAAAAAATGAAATCCTGGTAAAAAATGAAAAATTGAATGCAAAAAACCGGAAATTGGAAGGCGATCTTTACAAAGAACAAAGCAAATCAGGGAAATTAGAAAAATACAACAGTAATTTAACTTTAGAAAATGAAAAGTATAAATCCAATCTTAAATGGTTATGGATAATTTTAATAGTTCTTTTATCGGTAATGGTTTTAGGAATTGTCGGTTTCCTGGATTATAGACATGAATGGAGGTGGAGTAAATCCACATGTAAAAGGTTCAAGTCCATTTTTAAATCCCAACAAGCTTCCACTGGTAACCCTCCTGTTAGTCAAAAAGCGCCCACTAAAAAAACACCTGCGGATGAAAAACTTGAGACCCAAACGCCAGAAACACCATCGTTAAATACCTTATGGGGAAAAATAGTAGACATAGATAAGAAGCGAGAATATGATTTGATGGATAAAAAAAATGGATATACGCCAGATTGCCTACCTGAGGAGATTAAACTTTACCTAGAAAATCGAGCGGGTAAAAAGGTAATATATGTTCGACAAGAGGAAGGTTCCATTGAATTTTTCGATGCTAATGATCACTCTTGTACCAATAACTGTGGATATATTGGTGAGGACACCCGGTCTTTTATTATTAAAAATTGCGGTAATATTATAAAGGAAAAAAAGTTCGAGTACCAATTTTTGAATAGATTAGTTGACAGTATTGATAAGCCAGTCATTGACAAAAAAGATTTTGTTGGTAGAGAAAAGGAAATGAAAACAATAAGAGATAACTTTTTACTAAAACGAGGCAGTCAGCATATTTTAATATCCGGCATGTCAAATTCAGGCAAAACTTCGTTTATAAGATATTTAAATGAACATTTTTTGACTGATGATATAGATTTAAGTGTGAAATATATTTCCCGGTTATTTGAATTTGAGCCTCTTAAATATAACGATTTTTCGGAATTTGAGAATGAAATAGAAAAAGAATTGAATTCGATCCCATCCCATGACCAGAGAAAAAAGCTAATTATCATCGATGAATATGACAAGGCATTTGACAAATTTCCCAACGAATTCGGTTCATTTATCGAAAAAACACGCTTCAGTACTAAAAAACCCAAACGTTACTTTATATTAGCGGGTCAAAGGGGAAGGGAGCTTTTGGCCTCGCAGCATGAAGAATATCTATCGGAATTTACCATACCCATTGTTTTATCCGGCCTTGATGATTTTAATATGGAATCAAGTGGAAAAAATAAAGCAGACTCTTTAAATATGATCAAGAGATTACTCGATGTTATCCAGTTTCCCCAGGACTATTTACCCGGCAGGGTGCGGGAAAAAATTATCCAATATTCAAGCGGCTTTCCATATTTTATAAAGAAAATATTACATGAGTTATTATTTAAGTGGCTGCGGGATTACCATATGCATCCATTGACTGAAAAAAATGTTGATGATGCAGTAAAAAAAGTCTTCGGTGACGGTGAAATCTACACCACCACCAGGGCATGTAATTATGATAAAGAATTTAATATAGATTTAGATAAAGTTTATCAAGTACCAATAGAAGATATGATAAAAATGTTAAGAAAAGAAATAGGCCCCGATGGAAGAATTGAAGAAAACGTTTTTAAAAATACAATGACCTATTTTCCTACTGAAAAGAAAGACGTCCTTGAAAAAAGAAGCGAAACTTTTAATAAAAAAATTGAACAACTGATCGATATGGGGCTTATGCTCAGGGAGGGGAAATACTTAAAACCTGTTCCATACATGTTTTTCCAGAGTACTGGCTAGATATTTTACAATAAAAGGAAAAAGATCGGATAAGAATGATATCATACCAATGAAAACGATAACAGAAGTTATAAGAACTTTAAAAAACAGTGGTAGTATTTACTATTTTGACGCAGACACTTTTCAACTTTCCAGGCAGCGGCAAGATGAGATAGTATCCGCATTAATCGATTCAATTGGTGAAAGTAAAATAAAAATGGTATATTCTCTAGAAGAATTTTCTGCTCTGAATCTCGAAGAATTTAATTTTGTTATTTTAAATAATGCAGAGGAGGTTAATCAATTCATAAAAAATTCAAAATACCTGGTATTCTACAATGAAAAGTTAGAGAACTCTGAAGAATTAGAGGGTTCTGAAAAAAAGGAGTTGTTGGAAATAGATGGAGTATTTAGCGACTTTTGCTCTAAAAATTGTAGTTTTCGAATATGCCCACATAGGTTATTGGAAAATGAGAACGAAAACATTGATGATGAGCAAGTCTCCATTACTACCCGGAAATTCACACAACCCAAACGAGGATATTGGCAAACGATTTATGATTACTTTCATGATAAAAAACCAGGTATTCCTTTTACCTATTGTTTGCTCTGCCTGGTACTTTCAGGAATCTTTATTTTTTCAATTTATAAAACGTTTGTGGAACCTTTATTTATATGGATTGTCATTAATGTTTTTTTTAATGTGATGAATGTTATTTTTGGAAACAGTGTTAAGGATATCGCCAGGTGGATACATAATCAAATAAACGCGAAAAAAACCGGAGGAAAATAAAACAACAGATCGTTTTTGGGTTGTCCAATTTTACGTTTCTTATACATTAGTTATGACAATTTTTTAAGGAGGATATCTCATGATTAAACTTCTATTGAAATTCCTATGGCAGTACCCACTGCGCATGCTGGCCTATATCAAAAATAATCCCGGAAAAGTTCTTTCTTTTATAATTGCTTTATACTTCGGCCTTTGCTCTATTTATTACGATGTGATCAACCAGAATAATAAAAACTTTTATTCCTTGCCTTACCAGTTCCTGTTTGCAAAACAAAACGAAGTCACATTGGACCAATTAACAGGAAAAAATACAGCAAAAAAAGTTGGCAAAAGCCAAAAAACAACCCAGGACAACCTTTACGTATTTGTACTGGATATCAGCACCACCATGAGCAAAGTCAATATGAATCGCTATTTGCATTCAAAATATGTAGAAGGCATTGAAAAGGTTAGCGATCAATTCGGTTATGATTTGATTAAAACCAAAAATCAGCCCAACAGGGTGGACCTGGCAAAAGCCAGGTTGTATGAATTATTACTGGAACTGCTAAAGAATAAAAGAGAACATGCTGCCGATAAATTTGCCATCTGGACCCTGGGAGATAAAGGAAGCCTGGTCTTTCCATTGACCAATAAAACCACCATCCGGGACCATAACATCAAAGATGCAATATTAAAAATTGAAGCCTTAAAACAAGATACCAGCGCAAGTGCCAATTATATAAGCCTATTCCACCGCTTTACCAACGTGTACAAACAAGAATTAACCGGGAATCAACTCTATCGACCCGAAGGCCCGTTTTTTATCCTTACTATTCTCAGCGACCTGCTGCCCGATGCCAAAAAACAATATAATGCGCGAATTAAAAGACTTGATCACAACTGGGAGCAATTAGAAGAGAAAATAGAACAAATCGCTCATCCCAATACCATCGTCAACATGATTGTTTTCTCAGAAGATCAAACAGACAACCAGAAAACCTTACTCCCTTTACTGGAAAGAAATTTTGAAGCCTTCAAGTTAAACAAATTCTTCATGGGAGATGAAACCAATATCTTATATACCATAAGAAAATCCAGGGCAGTTGTCAAATTCTATTACTCCAGTGCCTATGACCTTTCCAAAGCCTCATTTATGATTAAATCCAGCTCCCGGGAAGGCAGCCGGATCAAAATCGATTTACCGGAAACGGCAGGTCGTATAACCTTTCCCCAAATCACCCTTTATTGTGAAAAACTTGGAGCCATAGGGGATGGCATTGGTCAAGCCAAAATAATTAGCTCAGGCGGATGCCCCTTCAGGGTTACCCTGTACAAAAATCAAAAAATCAAATTGACATTGAAACAAAGACCTTTCTCCCCTAATCCTCATCCGGCCCCGGCATTAAGATTAACCATTGATAACCGGAAAGAAACCCTGCTTATCCCGGTGACTTTTTTTCTAACTTTTCCCGGTTGGGTCTCTATTCTTTTTATTTTACTGCACGTTTTACTGCTGTTAACCTTAATACTGAAAATTATTCCCTGGCAGCCCAAAGGCATGGAAGATTCCGGTGCATATGGCAAACAAAAATATACCAAAGAAAAAATAGTAAAAGAGGAAAGAAAGCACAAAGCCCGGAGAGACACTATTTTTATTGTTATTTTTCCTCTGCTTGTGTTTGTTATCTTGATTTATATTTTAAACCAGCAGTTTTGCAGCTCTCCCCCCGAGGCATTCGGCAAGGATATGGAGCCTCCTTTAGCCAGTGTCGAGGAACTCAGGGAAAAATTAAAAATCACTTACGAAACCCAACACTTTAAAATTATGAGATTCCCCAATAAAGAGCTGGTAAAGGACTATAAAGGAGATTACTACTGGATTGATATCAAGGATGCAGACACCCGGGAAGTCATAAAATTTAAAATCGAGGAATACACCATTAAAGATTATAACAGGAAGTTTATAGACTCGATGAATCGATTTGGAGATGAAGTGTTAAAGAAATTAGAGAATAAAGTACCTTACAAGATTTTTGTAAAGGGTCAAGCCGATGATGAAAGGGGAAGATTTGAAAGGGATTTTGACCCTGGATTTAAACCGGAAAGAATAAAATATTATAAGAAGCTTGAAAAAGCAGGAGGCACCAAATTTATACCCGGTTTCGACGTAAAGAAGGTAGAGGAGCCTATTTTAAACACGGATTTACCCAATTTAAGGGCAGCCTTTATCCGGGAGAAATTCAATGAGTTGTATAAAGACGAGCTTGATTTAGCCATTATTTTAGATGGAGAAGTTGTTCTTGATTTCAGCCCGGAATACAGGAATGCCATGCTGATTTTATGGGTAAAATGGCCGGAAAGAGATATACCTTGATGAAAAAATCATTGGAAATGATTAAATTAAAATCCTCTCTGTGTCCTCGTTATAACGTGTCCTCTGTGGCAAAATTAATTTTATGGCAGTTCCTCATGAGGCCGCGGCCACGCCCGGAGACGCATGAAAATTATACCCTCGCTTACTCCATTCTATTGTAGATGCTTCACGGCTTGATTTATCAAGCCCGGCCCGAGCAATTCATCCACGTCTCTACGGGGTTTGATGAATCAAACCGTGAAGCATCTACAATTGAATTTATGTCTATTTTTCCTTCGTGTCCCTTCGTGTAACTTCGTGGCTAATTTTTTTTAAGAATCGTCGGATACGTTCCAGCCCTGCCAATAGATAGTCTTTTTCCGAGCCGAAACCGATGCGGATGTAGTGGTCCATACCGAAGCAGTCACCATCGATGACAAACACACTTTTTTCTTGTCTCAAGCGGGTGGTCAATTCCCTGGAATTGATGTCCATGAAGTACCTGACAAACGCCATTGCCCCGGCTTTAGGAGGAATAAACCGACGGAAGATGTCCGGATGACTTTCAACCCACGATTTAAGGATGTCTAAATTCTCTCGCAGCATCTTCCGGTTGCGATTGAGTATTTTTAAGCGCATTTCCTTCTGAAGGACCCGGTGAGCGATCCATTGGCTGAGGATACCGGTACTAATGGTGGTATAATCATGGTATGCCCAGCCGGTGGCAATCATCTCCCCAGGGCCCACCAACCAGCCGATGCGAAGACCTGGCATGCCATAAGCTTTTGAAAGACCGCTGTTGACAACAACTTTGTCATAACGCCCATAAAAGGTTGGGGTCTCCTGTCCCTGCAATTCCGCTCCCCTGTAGATTTCATCCACATAGAGCCAGGCGTCTGCTTTATCAGCCAGGTCAACAACCCGGTTCATATCTGCTTCGCTTAAAACAGCACCGGTAGGGTTGTTGGGATTACAAAGGGCAATTACCTTTGTTTTTGATGTCATTTGCTGTCTCAATTCGTCAAAATCAAGTCCCCAGTCCAGTTCTTCTTTGAGATGAAAGGGTTTAACAATGATACCAAAGCTTCGGGCCAGGCCCCATATTTGCATGTAATTGGGCAGCATTAACACCAATTCATCGCCGGGTTCCAGGCGACTCCAGGTAAAAATAAAATTTGCTTCAGCCGAACCATTGGTTACCAGTACATTGGCAGGCCCTGCCCCGGGATAAAGGCGGCTGATGGTTTCTTTTAGCTCATCCGCTCCATCGGTTTGGCCGTATCCCAACCTGACCGCGGCCAATTGATCGATATCCTCCTGGTCAAAAAGCTCTTTTAAATTATAAGGATGAAGCCCTGTCTCTGTCAGGTTGTAATCCACTTTGTTTTCGTACAACGATTGAATACGTTCCAGATCAAAAATTTCAATATTCATTTGTTTTTCCTTTATAAATGTAGATTCCATATTAAAATAATCTCTCTATCTTGTCAAATCAATTCTATTTTTTTGACATTCCACTGGCAATATAATAAAATTAAAACGAACCAACAATGACCATATATGAAGAAAAAGTACAATTTTTAAATAAAAAATTGCTCATTCGCCTGAGAGAAGGAGAGCCGTGCACCTTCAATCATCACAATAAATATATATTTGAAGCGGTTGACATGCGAGGGTTGTTATATACACTGCCGGAGTTGGAGTGTGAGTTTCCCGACATTTTTGAAAATCCATCACTGCCCCTGGTATTGGAAGTGGGCTGTTACATGGGACATACGGTAATAGAATTGGCCCGAAACAACCCGGGAATCAACGTGCTGGGGTTGGACATCAAATACAAACGGGTGGTCAAGAGTGCCCGGAAAATCAAACGGGAAAAATTACCCAATGCCAAAATTGCACTCTGCGATGTGATGGAGTTGTTACCGATTCTTCCCGTGGATTCGCTGTACGGTATGTTTATTTTTTTCCCGGACCCATGGATAAAGAGAAGGCATGAGAAACATCGCTATTTAAATCAAGATTTCTTTAATATGGCTTCTTCCAGGTTATGGGCCGGAGGGTTTATCTGGTTAAAAACCGATCAAAAAAAATATTTTGATGAAATCATTGCCACTGCCCGACAGTACAATTTTTCAGTGTTTGATTGTTTGCCTGATAAAATAGCCTGGCGGGGATACACGACTCTTTTTGAAGAGATGTTTGCAAAAAAGAAGCTGCCTGTTTACCAGGTGATTTTATCAAAACCCTAGACCGGACAAACCGGAACCAGCCGGTTGGAGTCCAGTAATTTGTGTATTATTTTTACAAAAATTCTAATTGGATAATCAATTATAATGGGATGAAGTGCCTGGCATTCGTGCCTGTCCTCAAATTTTCCCCAAATTTTATCATTTTTTCTATTTTTTTTCGCCTATTAAAAGTACTTCTCGTGGAGTAATGTATGCTCATTCGCATATTCCTGTACCTGATCCCAGGAAGAAAAAAAAGGATTTGCCGGCCGGTGTTGAACAGGTAATATTTAAAGCCCTGGCGAAAGATAAAAAGGACAGGTATCGCAGCGCAGAGGAATTTTTGCATGCTGTCAAAGAGATGGCAAAAGAAGATAAACCCAAAAAAAATTTTACCAAATACTTAATATACTCGGTGGCCGTTATTGCTATATTTGCTATTGCTGCAGCAGCTTTTGTTCATTTCGATCCCTTCGGAATAATTAAAGGTAACGGGAAGGAAATACTCGAACCAATGGAAACAGTCGAGTCTCAGTACATCGAACATATTACTTCCCCAAAGAAATTCATTAAAAAAGGCGATTTTGAAAAGGCCGCCGACTCTTTGAAAAAGGCAAGAGAAATAAAGGATACTGAGAACGTAAAACAACTTTATGAAACCATTGAAAGAAATATAGAGATTGAAAATAAAAGGAAAAACCAGGCAGAAGATTACAGCGCTATAAAGGAAAAATGTAACTGGCCAGGCTATACTATAGGAATAAAAGGTTGCCCCCTAATAGCATCATTAATCGCACTAAAAACATTAATGTCATTCTTTCTTGCAGTGGATATATATGACCTTATCCTGCAGAAAAACTCAGCTCCTTGTTTGGTTCTAAAGGTTCCTGATATTTTTTGCCGGAGTTTTATCATACGAATGTCGCGTTCCCCCTGATTATTATCAAAAGGAACCTCAAAATCATACATAAACGCCAGTACTTTCTCTTTATGCTCTTTTAATCTGGTGAGAAGATTCAAGGACTTTGATTTTTTTTGACGTCCTCTTTTTCTTTTGTTTGGTAATGGTAAATCAGAATTATCATTATCAGGAGGTGGGGGTTGTGGTATAGGTGTAGGTGTAGGTGTAGGTTGCTCTATCTTTATTGCGTGATCTATTATTTTATCATAACGATTTTCAAATTTATTGATACTCAGAGCCTTTAAGCGTACCCCTCCGGGTTTTGTCTTTTCTGTATCCACTTTTTCTTTTATTTCTAAGAGGAGTTTTTTCATATCATATGCCCAGGTGCTGTTTTTTTCTTCAATGAGAAAAATAAGTTCCCTTAAATGATGAGCATTGCATAACCCGTGGGCACAAGAATATTTCAGATAGGGTTTCCAAAAGTCGTGGATAAGAACACCTTTGAAATAAGGTAATATTGCAATCTCATCCATGGCTTCTTTTCCACGTTTGGGATGAAACTGATAATGAGTGATTGTCTTTGTACTGGCGCAATGAAGCCATTGGCGTTTATTTTCACAATAAAAACCTGACTCATCCGCATGAACTACCGATGAATTGCTTATCTTTTCTTTAGCTGTCTGCTCAAAGAGTTGTAAGCACTGGTGTGTTTTTCTATTCATCTCAATTACAGTGGCTTTGGATAAGGGATGATTAAATAAATCGGTCATAAATTCTTTCACTCGTTCCAGGGGTATTAATTGATAATTGGATAGATAACTGACCAGGCTATTTATCCTTTCCCCGTACTGCACAATATTAGACGCTTGTGACGGAAATTTAGCTTTGTTGATGGCACCACATTTGGGACATATCTTCATCTCTGCTTGATGCTCAACTACCTCCATCTTTAAGGTCGGAATATCGAAAACTTGATGATGTTCCACGTTGTAAAGCTTTTTTGAATCCAATGAATAACCGCAGTTTTCACATTCATCTATTCTATAGACAGTTATGTGGTCCGGATTTTCCACCATTTCAAGTGTGTGCCCAGCGTGGCCTGGTTGTCCTCCCGGTTTTTTTCCTGATGGCTTTCGCAAGCTTTTGGTCTTCTTTTTAAAACCGTCAGTGGAAGGAGGTTTACTGCTATTGTGGCTGTCTTTGTTTAATTGTTCCCTTAATGAATTGATCTGGTTCTTAAGTTCTTCATTCTCTTTTTTTAATTGGGCATTTTCTTTCTCTAAGCTGTCATTTTCTTTTTGTAGTTGTTTGATTTGCCGAGCTTGATTTTTTTTGGGACCCTGATTTTTTTGTTTTCTCATATGTAATTATAGCATGCTCGTGTTGATTTTTCAACTAAAAAATCGCCTTTCATGAATTTAATTAATTTCATTATCTCTAAAATTCATTTTTTATGTTTTTGGAAAGTAATTTATAGGCAAGCCAACTGTGTAATGCAATAATAACAATCACCATGGCTGTGAAGGATATATTGAGCAGTCGGTTGATTGCTTCTACCAAAGTGCGCAGTTCTTTATCTGTCGGTATTTCCAGCAGGAGGTGATGGTGGAAGAAGAATCCGGCGATACTGACAACCATGGTGGCCAGCATAAATACGGCGAAGAAGATTCGTGCCCAGTTCTTGCGTTTTAGGAATGCAAAGGAAGCCGTTAGGGTAATAAGGGAGAAGGCAAAGGAAATCGATGCAAAGATGTACATGTTTTCCAGGATATACATCCATGCTGGCGGCATGTATTCCATGAGGCCGATGTTTGTGAAGGTGGTGAAGAATTTTTTGAAGAGTTCGAGGGGTGGTTTGATGAAGAATAGGATGCTTTGGAGCAGGGTGGACACCGTGGAATAGCCGAAGAAACCCACGAACACCCACGCCAGGTTTGTCACAAATTTCGTTGTCTTATTTTTTTTATCTTGTAGTTCCATTGGGGATGCTTTTATTGGTCTGGCCCCAAATCCATTTGTTAAACTAAGGATGCGGAGTTATTGCAATAATCGTGATCTGGTTTTTACCAGGACCGTAATACCAGAAAATCCTGTATGCGGCAGGTGTCGATTGTTCAGCATATGCTTCAAATACCTTTTCTCCCTTTGGACCTTTCAGACTCGAAAATTCATGAGTGTGAAGGCTTTGGTGTCTTGGATTGGCAGATAAAAAACGGATTGCTTTCTTAACTGCTTTATATCTCTTAGCTAAGCCTTTATCACTTTTAAGCCTTTCTAATTGAGACTGCGCTTGATCAGTTGGAAATATATCAAACAATCGAAGCTCCTTTCAAGATATTTAGAGTTCGTCCAGGTTAAGTTTTGAGATTTTACCCTCAGCGGCGTCTTGCAGTCCTTTTTGTACACTTTGCAGCGCCTCTTTATTTTGATAGAGCCATATTTCCGAGGCTGGTATTTCAATCAAAGGCATTAAAAGGAGTTCTCCACGGTCATTTTTATATAATCGCACTCTTTTCGACCCTTTGAGGAGTTCTCCAAGAATCAATCTATTTCTTTCATCGATTGTTCTAGTCCCTACCTCCTGGAATTCATCATCAATTTTAAGAGTACTTTGCTGCATTGCAATTACCTCCTATTTAAATATAATAATACAAAATGCAGTGTAGGTCAACGGGAAAAATAAAGAATTTAGAAACCCCCATTTCCGATTTTTATCTTTCCCTTTGTGTCTTTGTGCCTTTGTGGCAA
>CP070627.1:837146-848771 GCA_020355945.1 Candidatus Aminicenantota bacterium
TTGCCCGCAGGGCCTTTTGAGGGTGGCCGCGCCGCGGCCTTTTCATAGCAAGATAAAAAGGGAGGAAAGAAAAATGAATGGGGAAGAAGTTATTTTTTATGAATCTTCTGCTGCCGCACAATCTTTAAAAAACAAGTGGACTAAAATGGCAAGTACGATTCAAAGCATTCAAGTTATTTTAACAGGGAACCATTTGACAATAAAACCCCGTTGGATAATTAGTTGGTTGGTTTTCATTTTGGGGCTGGATCTAAATCACAAAATTCCTATCCATCGGATAAAATCTGTTGAGGATAAGGGAAAATGGATGAATTACGGAAAGATACAGGTAACTTTTACAAAAGAAGACGGAGAATCAAGGGATATCCTATTGTATTTAAAAAATCACCCGGAATTTATGAGCAAGTTAAAACCAATGATTCAATAATAGAAAACTTTGAAATAAAAATTGAATCAAGAGAAGATTTTGTTATTATTATTGGCTTTTCGACCTGTTCTTATAAACCCCTGGAAGGGCCTGCTCTATGGACAGCAAAGATCGAAAACGACCTGGTGGCTGAGTGGCGTATTTATGATGTTCATTTTCTTCAGGAATTGGGACTTTCAATGTTGATCAAGTTTGTAATATTTATTGTGGTATCCGTTTTTCTTTTCATTTTCACGCTTAGTCGATCTCATCGTCATCGTTATCACCGGTTTTTTGCATTTGAAAGCCTGCTTGTTGTTATTTTACTTAATACCGATGCCTGGTTTCGTGATCCCTTTTCATTAATTCAGATTATTTCGTGGGTCTTTTTAGCTGGTTCCCTTTTCCTGGCAATCCATGGTTTCAGACTTCTACGAATTGCCGGCTCTCCGAGAGGTGATATCGAGGACACCACCGAACTTGTTACTAGAGGTGCCTATGGTTATATTCGGCATCCTCTTTACTGTTCACTATTTCTTGGTGGTGTGGGAGCGTTTTTAAAGAAACCATCCTATCCGGGTTTTTTGTTCCTGGTAATCCTGGTGGTATTCTTATACGCAACAGCCAGGGTAGAGGAAATAGATAATCTTAATCGGTTCGGTTCAGCTTATCGATCATATATGGAAAGGACGAAGATGTTTATCCCCTTTTTAGTTTAATTTACCATGGGCATCAAGCCCAGGCCGGACGATTCACACACGCCGCTGCGGGCGCCGCCCGCTTCGTGGCTAATTTTTTAAGGTATTTTCTTAGATGAGCTACACAATAAGAAATACCAGGGATAAAATCGTAATTACCCATAATGCCGGCCGAATTTCACTCCACTTGCCCCGGAACAATTTGATCAAGGTAAAAGATACAAACCCGAAAGCCAATCCCGTACTGATACTGTAACTTAAAGCAATCAGGATAATGATGAGAAAGGAAGGAAAACCGATTTCCAGGTTTTTGAAATCGATGTTAAGAATATTTTTCATCATAAAAAATCCCACCATGATCAACGCGGGCGCAGTGGCATATTTGGGAACAATGGCCAGTACCGGGATAAAAATGATACTGAGGAGGAATAGGATACCGGTCATGATTGACACCAGGCCGGTGCGTCCTCCGCTGGCGATCCCGGAAGCGGATTCAATGTAGGTGGTAGCAGGAGAAGTGCCGCATACCGATCCAAACATGGTGCCGCAGGCATCAATGGTCAATAACTTGTCCAGCTTGGGAACCTTCCCCTCTTTGTCCACCAGGTCGGCCTCCCGCGCCAACCCCAATAAAGAACCAATACTGTCAAACATATCTATAAACATCATGGTAAAAATAGGCGCCAGGAGACTGATCTTTAATGCACCCAGGATATCCAATTCCCTAAAAACCGGTGAGATATCCAATTTTAGCGATACCACCTCCTTGGGCAAAGGGGTTTCTCCCACGATGATAGCCAATATGGTGGCCAGGAATATACCGATCAACAGGGAACCTTTGACTTTCATGATTTCCAGGAGAATCATGGTTAACAACCCGGCAAGACCAATCAATACCGTCGTGGTTAAGTCGCCTCCCTTAACCAATGTTGCCTCGTCATTTTGTATAAGTCCAATGTTTTGCAGGCCCATAAAGGCGATAAAAATACCAATACCCACGGCAATGGCGCTTAACAGTTCCCCGGGGATGGCATCCACCAATTTTTTTCTCAGTCCCACCCAGGTAAGGATGAGAAAAACAAAACCGGCAATAAAAACAATACCCAGGGCAACCCGCCAATCAATGCCCTGGTTTACCACCAGGGTGTAAGCAAAGAAGGCATTGAGTCCCATACCCGGGGCCATGGCGATAGGGGTATTGGTGAAAATACCGGTTGCAATGGTAACGATACCGGAAACCAGGCAGGTGATTACGATTAAGGCGGTTTTATCCATGCCAGCGGCCGATAAAATATCCGGGTTGACAAAAATGATGTACGCCATGGTTAAAAACGTGGTGATACCGGCAATGATCTCTGTGGATGCCGAAAAACCAGGAGTGTTTTTCCCAAAGAGTCCTTGCAGAAAACTTTCTTTATTCATTAATAATACTCCTTTTAATCTTCTACTTTTGCGCGTTTGGAATCCCAGAACAGGTAGATCATTAACAGGATGACCATACCGAAAGACAACCAGGTGCCGGGGTCGGATTCGCTCCAGTGTTCGGTTCCGATGGTCTTCATGATGGTCCATCCTTCACCGACAATTTGTTGTCCCAAATAGATAATGATAGCGGCGACGACCCCCATAATGGCGCCTCCGGCAATAAATCCCGAGGCCAGCAAGGTACCGCGTTCTTTCCTGGCTTTTTTTAACTTTTCATCCTTACCGGCACTCTTTTGTACGAAATGGGAGATCAGGCCTCCGGCAAGAATAGGCATGTTCAAGTGGATAGGGAGATACATTCCCAGGGCAAAGGCCAGGGGAGAGACACCGATAAATTCAAGAATAATGGCGACAAATACCCCTGCCAGGTAGAGCAGCCAGGGTGCGGGTTGTCCGGTCATCAGGGGTTCTAATACCGCGGCCATAGCCGATGCCTGCGGTGCTTCCAGGCCCCCGGGGCCAAACCCATAGGTTTTATAAAGTAAAAGAATAACCAGTCCCACTGATGCAGCAGCCAGCAGCGTACCCAGGAATTTGTAGCGCTCCTGGGTTCGCGGCGTTGTACCCAGCCAGTACCCGATTTTCAGGTCGGTAATATAGGCGCCGGACATGGCAAGAGAGGTACATACCACCCCACCAATCAACAAGGCCACCAGTATCCCGTTATCTCCTTTTAACCCGATGGCCACCAATATCACCGAGGAAATCAGTAACGTCATCAGGGTCATCCCTGACACCGGGTTGGTACCCACAATGGCAATGGCCCGCGCTGCAACCGTTGTAAAGAGAAACGAGATGACCGTGGCAATAGCCAAACCCACCAGGGCATGAATGTAATTACCACTGACCACCCCAATGAGGAAAAAGGCAAATATACCGATCATGCTGGCAAAGATCAAAATCATGTTCCATTTCATTTTGATATCTGTCTGGCAGCGGTCGACTTTTTGAGCGGTTTCTTCACCACCTTTGCCAAATATTTCTTTAGCCGCCAGTTTGAAAGCACCGGCGATAATTTTCCGGGATTTGATCACCCCGATAATCCCGGCTGCGGCAATACCCCCGATACCGATATGACGGACATATGTCCCGAAGATATCACCGGGCAGCATGTCGGCAATGGGCTTTGTCGCGTTTAATATGGGTTCGGGGTTAAATTGCCCGATATAGTAAACGGCCGGCACCAATACCCACCAGGAGAGAAAAGAGCCGCAGGCGATAATCAGGGCGTATCTCAGGCCGACAATGTACCCCAGTCCCATCACTGCTGCGCCGATATTGATGCTGAATTCCAGTTTCACTTTGTCAGCCAATTGTTTTCCCCACCCAAAGGCTCGTGTGGAAGCGACTTCTCTCCAGAAGCCGAAACCGGAAACCATGAAATCATAGATTCCGCCGATGATGAGTGCTTTCACCAGGATTTTCGCCTGTTTTCCGCCGGCTTCGCCAGCCACCAGTACCTCGGTGGTGGCAGTGGCTTCAGGAAAAGGAAATTCACCGTGCATATCCTTTACGAAATACTTCCTGAAGGGGATCAAAAATAAAATTCCCAAAAAACCACCAAACAACGAAGCCAGGAAAATCTGGATGAAAGATGCTTCGATCCCTAAAATATACAACCCCGGGATAGTAAAAATCGCACCAGCTACGATCACCCCGGAACTGGAACCGATGGATTGAATGATCACATTTTCAGAGAGTGCGTTTTTCCGTCTCGTCATATAGGAAAATCCCACCGCTAAAATAGCAATAGGAATGGCAGCTTCAAAGACCTGGCCGATCTTCAATCCCAGGTAAGCAGCAGCCAGCGAAAATATGACCGTATAAATCATTCCCCAGATGACCGAATAAGGCGTCGCTTCAGGTAATGGTTTATCCGAAGGGACAACCGGCATGTACTCTTCTCCCGGTTCTAACTTGCGATATGCATTCTCCGGTAAACCTTTAGGTTTTGTACTGTTATCATGGTCCATGGTGATAATACCTCCCTTTGACGTTTTGACGTTTTAATGTTTTATGTTTAAAGCAAAAAATCTGGAAATAATTGCCCTTTTTAAATTTCTGTGCCGGTTTCATCTTTGATATTAAATGCCTTATACATTTTTCCAAACAAATTGTATATTGAATGTCATTATTCAAGGAAACAATTTACCATAAGGTCCCATTAATTGCAAGTTTTTTTTATGAATTTTGTTCTTCTCTTAACAGTATGATGAACAGGCAAGCCTGTTGGCTGTAAATTCACCGACTCACTGACCCACTGTTTTCTCTTGACAATCAATGAGAGAAATGGTAAATATTATGTCATGGATACGATAGATAACTACAGACAACGAATAGAAGAGCGAAAAATTGTCAAGCAAGAGACCAAAACCACCATCATTATTTGCTTATGTCTATTAGTTTTAAATATTATTTATGGAGTTGCCGCTTATTTTATAGACGTCGACCCGGTGATGAAAACAGAGTCACTGGAAAAAATATACGGGATGGTCAATTTGGGTGTAGTCATGTTCCTCATTGTCGTACTGGCCGTAAGAAAAACCATCTATTATTCCCCTAAATTTATTCGAGAAGATTTTAATTTGAGGCAAGTATTGGTAAAATGGAAACGCATTGACATTTTTTTATTGGTCATTTCCGAAATCATTCCTATTTGCGGCCTGGTGATGACTTTCATGGGCATGCCTTTTGACAGGAATTTCCACTTTTTTGTAGCCTCAGGTATTTTGATCATACTTTTGACGCCTCTTAGCATAAAAGTGAGAAGCAGACTGAGTATTCTAAGGAAACATTTTCCGAATATGTAAAGTATTATCCATCGCAGAGGGCGTGGAGGTGCAGGAATTAAAAAATAACCAACAAAAAGAATTGATTTAGCATTTAATATATTATAAAATTAGACCGGAGTCTAAAATGAAAAAGAAAATTTTATTAGTCGAATATGCAACCGGGAGTATCGACATAATCAAAGAAATTTTATCCGACGCGATTTTTGAGATCACCGTGGCCAATGAGGGGGACAAAGCCAGGACTTATCTGGATGAAAAACCCTTTGATTTAATGATAACCGCCGCAATGCTGCCCAAATTTCACGGTTTTAACCTTTCCCAGTATGCAGCGGAACATTATCCCGGTATAAAGATTATTATTATCAGTGAGATATACAAAGGCATGGATTACAAGCATCAAGCAATGACGACATACAAAGCGGACGATTTTTTTGAAAAGCCCTTTGATAAAGAGGAGTTTAGAAAAAGAGTGTTGGAATTATTGGAAATTGATGAAGCGATTTTAGGGGATGCAGCCGAGAAGACCGCCGCGGAAGGTCCCCTTTCCGATACTAAAAAAGTTCGTACCCTGAAACAGATGGAAAAGGAGAAAAAAAAGCTAACCTCAGAAGATTTGTTCGGGGATATTATTGAAAAGGTTCATGAACTTCCTGCTTACGAGATAGACCTGGATACGGATATGGATGCGGACCTGGAGAAAAAAGAAGCGGTCACCCGGGAATTTGCCTCTCCGCTTACGCAAATGTTAGATAAAGAAAAAATATCCGCATCCCAAAAAAGTCCGGCGGTAACGGAGGTTTTGCAAACACCGACCGGCAATAAGACCCAGAAAATCGACCTGGAACTCCTGGACCTCATCAAATCAGGAAAAAAGGAAAAGAAAACAGAGGTAATTAACGATAAACGTAAATTCAAGAAAATAGAAGATGATATTTCCCGGAAACTGGAGGACACACTTTCCGGCCTGGGACTGGCCGGTAAACCGGCAGCAAAACCGGAGGGCACCAGCCCGGAGGAGACCAGGCTTGTAAAACCGCCCCAGGCGAAAACCCAGGAAAAAGAAAAAACCGGTGAAGTTGAAGTTGGCGATTACGAAATCCTGGGGTTAATCGGCAGGGGAGGAATGGCGGAAATCTATAAAGCCAAAAAAAAAGGGGTCAAAGGCTTTGAAAAGATCATTGCTTTAAAGAAAATCCTTTCCGGCTACGGAGCAGACGCCAAATACATCGAGATGTTCGTGGATGAAGCCAAGATTGCAGCGGAACTTTCCCATCCCAATATCATCCAGATATATGACCTGGGGAAAAAAGATGATTATTATTTCATCGCCATGGAATATATTTCCAGTAAAGATTTACGGGTCATTCTGCAAAAATTGGCACAGTCCCAAAGGATAATGCCGGAAGCACTTTCGATCTACCTGGTTATAAAGGTATTGGAAGCCTTAAATTATGCCCATGCAGCCCGGGACAGCAGTGGTAAAAAGCTTGATATCGTTCACCGGGATGTTTCTCCCCCCAACATACTGGTAGCCTATGACGGCAATATAAAACTAACCGATTTTGGCGTTTCCAAAGCCTCCATAAAAATGCATCAAACATTGGCTGGCGCATTGAAGGGAAAAGTGCTCTATATGTCGCCGGAACAGGCCAAAGGTGAAGACAATATCGATTATCGTTCGGATTTATATTCGGTGGGTATTATCTTATTTGAATTAATCACAGGCGAAAAATTATTCCTGGGCTCTTCCGAAATCGGGACGTTGAAAAAAGTCCAGGAAGGTAAGATCATTAAACCCAGTCAAATTAAAAAAGACATTGAACCTGAACTGGAATTCATTATTCTCAAAGCACTCAATAAAGACAGAACCAAGAGATACCAGAGAGCCCTGGATATGATCAAAGACCTGGAGGCCTATATGATGCATCAATACGAAAGCGCACCGGAAGCCGCTCATATTGCACATTTTATCTGCAATCTCTTTAAAGATGAAATCATCAAGGAGGGTATTGAAATCAATTTGCCCCCTCATCCTCACCCCATATCCAGGAGGAGCAAAAAAGAGGTAAAAGCACAAGAAGAATTACCGGAAAAGGAAGAAGAGATTTTCGGGCTGCCAGAGGAAGACCAATTGGAAGAGGCGCTCCAAAGTCGGGAAGAAAAGGAAGCAGAACAGTATTTATTGAAAGAGGAAGAGTTTCAGCCCATCGTTGAGATTACCTTTGATGAGGACAAAAATAAAAAAGTCCCACCAGGAGAAAAGGCATATCAGCCCGCCCCTCCTGCCAGTCTACCGGAGGTTGAAACATTAATGCAGGAGGAGAAGAGTAAAAGGAGGAAAAATTTCCTGGCTGCGATTATAATTGTTATTATTGTTTTAGCAGTGGCTATTATTTTATATTTAGTGTTGGGTTCCCGGGAGCCTGGGCCCGGTTCCGCATCCAAACCTGTATCCGCAGTCCGGACCACAGAGACCACAGAGACCACAGGGACCACAGGGACCACATCTACGGAAGTAGTCTCATCCCAACCCGAGATGAAACCAGCGATTCCACCATCCCAACAGGCTCCAACCGCCCTAACCACCGGGGAACCCGGTCCCGGCAGAGGCGAAGAACCCGGTGAAAAACGCGAATTACAAAAAGAAACCAGCCAATTGATGGCAAAGGATGAAAAAGTCACAGCGGACAAACCGGGGAAAATGGAGAAAACCGAAAAAGCCGAAACCGGAGAAGTAAAACCCCGGGAAACACCGACTCCCCAACCGGATAAGCTGGAAAAAGAGCCGGAGTTACCGCAAGAAAAAGAAAAACCCGCAGAAGAACCAATTAAACAAACAATTGAAGAACAGAAACCCCCGGACCTGGCACCGGAAGAAATCGTCAAGGAGGGAGACATTCTTTCCCCCAGTCAAGTGGACACCCAACCGGTTCCCATATCCACGCCCCCCATAAAAATCACTCCTGCTATACGGCGATTATTGACTTCCGATCAACGGGTTCTTGTCAGTTATTTGGTGGACCATAACGGCAGTGTAGAGACCGTTAAGGTTTTAAATAAATCCTCCCTGAAGAGATTAAATACATTAATTATCGGAACCATCAAAAGTTGGCAATACAAACCGGCCACTAAAAATAATGTAAGAGTTAAAGTATGGAAAAATAAATGGATAGCAATAAAAAAATAAAGGAGAATTCAATGGTAAATTTAGACAGTGATGCCCAGGCATTATATGAACACATCTTAAAGGAATCCAAGAATCAAGTTGAGATTATCGATGCCAAAATTGAAGAAGAATTGGCGCGGGTCAAGGAAACCATCAATCAACTGCAAGAGCAGAAAAAATATGCGCGGCAGATTTATGATGGGGCAGTCCTGATGCTAGGTATTAAGAATGAATTTGAAGAGGAAGAAGGAGAAACAGGAGGCGACCAAACAGTGGCAGAATGAACAAGGAATAACATCTCGGCAAATTATTAATACCATGGACTACCAGGGGGTTTTGGAGTATTTAAAAGACATCGAGGCCGGAGGAATACACCTTGGGCTTGAAAATACCCGGCAAATTCTCGATCGCTTTTCCAAAGACCCGGATACGGACTTTAGAGGAATTGACTTTATCCAGGTGGCCGGGACCAATGGGAAAGGCTCCACCGCTCATTTTTTAGCCTCGATACTCCAATCCGCGGGTTATCGAGTCGGGTTATTTACCTCCCCGCATGTGGAAGACATCCGGGAACGGATAACCATCAATAAGCAGTGGATTTCAGAAGAGGATTTTTCAACCGGTTTATGGAGTGTCAAGGATTTATCTGAGAATCTTTTGAAAGGCGGACTCATCAGCCGTGCGCCCACTTATTTCGAACATATTTTTCTTACTGCCCTCCATTATTTTTCCCGGGCCAGGGTAGACATTGCCATCCTGGAAGTGGGATTGGGCGGGCGATGGGATGCGACTTCCACCATCACGCCGGGTGTATCGGTCATCACCAATATTGCTAAGGATCACACCGCCATGCTGGGCACACGAATAAGGGACATTGCCGGTGAGAAAGCGGGGATCATTAAAAGAAGGATTCCCGTGGTCTGCGGATGTCGGGTAGGTTCGATTGCCCACCGGGTGATCAAGACCATTGCCGCACAAAACAATGCTCTGTTTTACAATGTTCTGGATTCCAAAAATCAATTAGATATCCACAGGAATAATCATTTTTACCGATGCAGGTATACTACCGAGTCAGGGGATTATGCGTTTGAAGTCCGTTTAAATGGTGTGCATCAAGCCTTCAATGCAGCTGCCGCCATAAAAACGCTCCAGGTATTAGGTAATACCCGTCATTCCATATCCGTACCTCGGGCATCCATTGGTGAGGGTATTTCAAATACGTTTATTCCTGCCAGGATTGAGATACTGGACACGTCACCGCCGATAATTCTTGATGCCAGTCATAATGTTGAGAGTACAGCGGTGTTAACGCATTTTTTAAAGGAAAAGGGGCGAAGCGGTCTGACATTGGTATTTGGTGTATTGGCAGACAAAAATTACCGGAAGATGATCTCGCTCTTGCTCCCCTACATCCACCGCGTTATTCTTACCGAACCCCTGTCCGGGCGTGCGCTGCCCGCACAAAAAATGCTTAAATTCTTCAACCATAAAGAGGTTATTCTAAGAAAAAAACTTGAAGAGGCCTATCATGCTGCCCGGCAATTTAAAGGTGATATCCTCGTCACAGGTTCTTTTTACCTGGTGGGAGCAATAAGAAAAATAATTTTAGCCGGAGGGTAAACATGGACGAAGCAAAATTTAGAGAAACAGAGGCAAAGTATAAAAAATTAAAAGAAAAACATGCCAGAGGAGAAATAAGTACCGATCGGGTAAAAGCGGAATTAAAGCAATTGATGGTACAGGATGAATCAGGGGCTTACTGGATGCTGGGAGGGAAAAGCGGCAAATGGTATAAACACGACGGTACCCAATGGCAAGAGGCTGATCCCTACGAGGGATATGAAGAGGGAGCAGAGGATGAAGAGGTTCCTTTGGAATTAGGCGCCTCTGAGAAAGTTTCCCAGGAGGAATACAGTCCCATGTCACCATCTTCTTCCGAATCACCAGCAGGAGCAGACGCATCTGCCGTGGATGCTGAGAAAGACCAAAGGGAATTCATCCCTATTGAAAAGGAAGAAGAGACCGCTGATGTCGCTGATAGTGCCGGGGCCGCTGATGTCGCTGATGATGCTGATATTTCTTTTGGTGCGGATGAAATTGGGGGCGTAGGGGCGGTTGATATTTCCGATGCCGCTGATATCTTCGCTGATTCGGGTGATCGAGAAGCCATAGATGTGACAGAGACCTATGAAACCGCTGATGCTGGTGATACCGGGGACAGTACCTATGGCACCCACGATGCTTATGACACCTATGGCACATATGAAATAGATACCACGGGGACGGAAGCAGAAGCAGAAGCAGCGGAACCAGGAACCGGGGAAATGGAATCTAAAATTGACCTGGGAAGTGAGGCCGCTGAGACCGCTGATGCCGCTGATGTCGCTGATGCAGCCGCGGATGCAGGGGTGGTGGATACTCAAAAATTTGAAGAATTTACAGTAAAAACGGAAGAAGAAGCGGTTCCCATGGTTACGACAGAAACCGCAGAAACCGCAGAGCCAGAAGAGCCAGCAGTACCTCCCACTCCCGAAACAGCCGAAGCTCCTACAGCTCCTGCCGCTCCTGCACTGGATACGCAGGATTACACCATCTGCGGAATATGTAAGTCCCGGATTCCACCTTATGCGGTTTATTGCACCTTTTGCGGTGCCCACCAGAAAACATTAAAGCAGCGAACCACTCCCACTTCCGTTAAAGAAGAAAGTGAGTTATTGATCAAATCAATGCAAATTACTTCCTTCTTATTCTTTCTAGGTGGAGTGGGAATCATTCTAGGGGTAATATTGGGAGCCAGTTTTGGAGTATTTAAAGACTTCCTGGCCGGTCTTTCATCACAATTACCCATGATGCTCAGTGAAACCAGGGGAGGTCTGGCTGGTGGTCTTATATTTGCCTGCATTGGCGGCATTGGAGGATTTGTTTTCGCGGCGATTCTTTCACTCATTCTCAGCGGCGGTTATAATTTGATTGCTCACATTTTCGGAGGAATACGATTTAAGGTTAAAAGGTAAAAGGTAAAAGGTAAAAGCAAATTGTAAGAATGGAATTAATGGAGATTTTACAGGATCTTGATTT
>CP070627.1:848871-860450 GCA_020355945.1 Candidatus Aminicenantota bacterium
TTTAGCCACAGAGGACACGTGACCGCTGAGGTCACAGAGTAAAAAAAATTCAATTGTAGGGGTTTGATTCATCAAACCCCGTAGAAACATGGATGAATTGCTTGGGCCGGGCTTGATAAATCAAGCCGTGAAACATCTACAATAGAATGGAGTAAGAAAGGGCAGGATTTTCATCCGTCTCCGGGCGAGGTGGTAGCATCGTTGGAAGAAATCTTTCAAAGAGGGTCAAATAAAAAAAGTGACAGGCAAAATAATCATGCAAATCCCGGGGGATGATGGCAACTAACAAGACGAACCAAATAGCTTGAAAAAACAGGCTGTGGATTTAGAACAGGTTCATTTGAAAATAAACGCGGGATATATTATAATAACGTCATGGTTATCGTGGATGATTTCGTAGAAAAAATTTCAGCTTTCCTGGCAAAATTTAAAGAGGAAAGGAATATAAAAGAGTGGATATCGAGACACTATCATGTTGATGGAAAAAAGAGGAATAATCATGCCCTTTAAAACATCTCTAATCTGTAAAGTTGGTGAACGAGAGCACAATCAAGATTTTGCCGATTATGTGATACTTAAAAAGCAAAACGCTGCCTGTTGGGTAGTGGCTGATGGACTGGGGGGGCACCGGGGTGGAGAAACAGCAGCAAAAACAGCAGTCGAAGTTATAATCAAATCCTTTAAAGAAAACCCGGTATGCTCGGTAGGGGCCATTAATCAACACCTGGACGCAGCCCAGGCAGAAGTTGTACGCCTCCAGGAAGAGAATCCCAGGTTAGCACGGATGCGAACCACAGTGGTTATGATGGTGAGTGATTTTAAGCATGTGCTGTGGGCTCATGTTGGAGATTCCAGGTTATATAGACTGCAAAATGGGGTGATTGATTTTCAGACCAAAGACCACAGCCTCCCCCAGGCCATGGTATCTGAGGGTGAAATTACCCCTGACCAGATTCGTTTCCATAAAGAGCGTAACAGCTTGCTGCGCACCATGGGGCAGTCGGAAATCTTTCGCCCCCAGGTGTACCAGGAAAGACAACCATTAATGGAGGGAAATGCTTTTTTGTTGTGTACCGATGGTTTTTGGGAATATGTGGAAGAAGCGGAAATGGAAATGGATTATGCAAAAGCAAAAACGCCTGGTAAGTGGCTTGCGAAGATGGAAAAACGGCTGATTCGCAAAGCAGGAGGAGGATCGGATAACTACACCGGCCTTGCAGTCTATTTCCACTCAAAAACACCGACACCCGATTTTAGCCACAAAAAGAAAAAAAGAGGCAAAAACAAGAAAAACAAGAGGAAATAAAAAGGATGCAATTTTTTTTGCGGCGGTAATTTTTTTTGCTTATCCCTAATATCCTTCAATCCTGATGTTGAACCAAAGGGCGGAACAGATGTCAATTTTTTTTGCACCCTTTTGCACCCTTCCTGTTTTTTTCCCTGGCCCGGAGCTATTTCCTGGTAGACGATATTTGACAAGGCTTTTCACAATTCTGTCGGTTAACTCTGCGTTGGCATCGTAATTGCACCTATACCGCAAGATGAAAAATACATTACCTTTGGTTTCTGAGATTTTAGGCGGCGGGGAAAAGATGCAGCCTGTTACCGGCACCTGCCGCCCCAATACAAAAACCCCCCGGGAGGGACGGGAAGTTTTTAGGAGGAATGTAGCAATGAACATGAAGAAAGAAATGGTCTTACTTTTTCTTTTGGTATTTTTTTTATCGGGAACGAGATTTATTTTCCCAGGGGTGGTGGTTATTACCAATCCTGATACCGGTATCAGCTCACTGAAGCAGAAAGAGATCAGGGAAATCTTTACAGGAAAAAAGAAGAGTTGGGAAAACGACGGGAAAATTACCCTGGCCATATTGAAAAATTCAAAGATTCACAAACAATTCCTCAAGCAATTTGTTAGTAAAACCCCATCTCAATTCAGGAACTATTGGCGGGAAAAAGTTTTTACCGGGGAGGGCAGTAGCCCCAGGACTTTCGAGACAGAAGAGCGCCTCATCAATTTTGTATCCAGGACAAAAGGTGCCATCGGCTATATCTCTTCCCCCAAAAATAAGCGGGTAAAAATTATTAAGATAATTGAGTAGAAAAGGAGGCAAAAATTGAAACCATTAAGACGAATATTTTTTGTTTTTCTTATCGGTGTTTTCATGCCCATCAGTGCTTTTACCCAGGAATTTTTTAAGATTGATATCCATGGCTATATATCTCAAGGGTATTTGATTAGTAACCGGAATAACTTTCTCGCCGATACTGAAAAGGGCACCTTCCATTTTAACGAACTGGGAATTAATTTCTCAACGGAATTAACGGATAAAATACGGCTGGGGATACAGTTTGCCGCCCGTGATCTCGGGGATACCGGCAATGATAGGGTGTTAATTGACTGGGCTTATGCTGACTATCAATGGCAGGATTGGTTGGGCATCCGGGTGGGAAAAATGAAACTGCCGGTTGGTTTTTACAATAAAACCAGGGATATCGATATGCTGCGCACCTTTGTTTTACTTCCACAAGGTATTTACCTGGAAAACTTTCGGGAAGCCGCCAATTCCTTGAAAGGTATTGGGGTCTACGGTGAGGTTTCTCTCAATTTACTGGGGGATATTTCCTACCAGGTATTAATCGGTACCACGGAAATCGATAAAGATGGCAGCACTGCTAAAAGTGCCAGGGAATACGGACCGGTTAAGATTGAAAAATTTGATGTGGATCATTTATACAGCGGCAGTTTCATATGGGAACCTCCCCTTAAGGGGCTGCGGCTGGGAGCAACGCTGGTGGATACCAATATCAGGGCCTATGCCAGGCTTACCGAAGATATAATTATACCCGTGGAATTTCCCCCCTATTTTTTGACTGTTGCCAGCAGGGGGGATGCGGCTACCGCTGAATTCCCAAAAACCACCGTATACACTTATTCTGTTGAATATACCTGGAAAAATCTTGTTTTGGCCGCCGAATACCAGCTTATGGATCAAGATATGATGATAAATATGTCCGGTTTGGAACCCCTGGAATTCAAGTTGAATTCCGAAAGCTATTATGGGAGCGCTTCCTATCGTTTTACCGATTGGTTTGAGCTAGGGGTGTATTATATGGAATTTTATAAGGATAGGAATGATAAGGAGGGAACCGGTTTTAATCCTCCTTATTCTGCTTATCAGAAGGATGCTTGCGCCTGCCTGCGCTTTGATTTAAATGCGCATTGGACATTTAAGCTGGAAGGTCACCTGGTGGATGGGGTGGCCTTATGTTTAAACCAGGATAATTTAAATGCGGCAGGCGCGGTTGAATATGACAAAAAATGGGCCATGTTTGCTGTAAAGATGACTTTCAACTTCTAACCGCCGGTCCAGGGCAGTTGTAAAAGGAGATAAACCATGACCCCAGGAGGCAAATACAAAGGAAAAGCCGGGATACTTCCTGAGAACAATTACTCTTTCGGTATTTCCAGGAAGATATGGCTCAGCCTGAGTATAATGATCATTGGTTACCTGGTGTGGATGATCTTCGGGTTCTTCCGCGACCAGAGGACCTTATCACGCCTTCACATCGTACAGGAAAATGTTTTTCCCGCCGCCATGCAGAGCAAAGCTGCCCTGACAAAGTTCAATGACCAGGTTAAACTGTACAAAGACGCAGTGGTATTTGGCAATGAAGAGCTGCTTGAGGATGCGCAAGCCAGTGCCGATGAAGCGCAGCAATCCCTGGATCTCCTGTTACACCTGACCCGGCATGTGCAGAGGAAAAGAACCGAGGTCCGGGAACTATTAAAAGATTTGAAAAATTTTTCCACCGAGGCCAATTCCCTGTATGCAAAACTGGCTTCAGGACTGGAAGATGATTCATTTCGCCGGGAGGCTTCCCAACTGAACCGGCGGACAAAGAAACTCAAGGCGAGATTATTGGCTTTGACCGAATTTTTTTCCGATTCACTTCAAGAGGAATTGGCTGTTGTGGGTAATGTAACGCGTTATCAGCAATATTTAAATATCCTTATTTTTTTTATTGCGGTATCTGTTTCTTTGATAATGGTCTCCCTGATTATTTCCCGTTGGGTGACCCGGCCGCTGAAAAAAGCGGCAGCCCTGGCCCGGTCCATGTCCGCGGGTGACCTATCCCGGAAACTGGATATTCAACAGCGCGATGAGATCGGGGAACTGGCTCATGCCATGAATGTCATGGCCGGGGAAGTGGCTGAACGCACCTCCAGGCTGGAGGAAACCAATGAAAAACTGGCAAATGAAATTACCGAACGAAAAAAGACCGAGCTGGAACTGCTCTGGGTTACTGCGGCGGTGGACAGTGCTTCGGATGCCATCGGCATTGCCTCTAAAGATTTGACCCATTTTTACCAGAACCGGGCATTTTTTGAATTGTTCGGGTACACGGTGGCAGAACTGAATTACCCGGGAGGAAAACCCATGCTCACTCCTCATCACACCATGGCCCCTCAACTTTATGACGCTGTATTGGAGGGTGATACATGGATAGGCGAGCTAGAGACGGTTTCCAGGTATGGAGAAAAAATCCCCATATTTTCACGGGTTCATCCCATAAAGGACAATTTTGGGAATATTGTCGGTGTGATGGGAATATTTAGCGACATCAGGGAGCGAAAAAAAGCAGAAGCAGAACTTGAAGCAGCCCATAAAAAACTGGTAGAGACGGCGTGGTTTGTAGGGAGGGCAGAGGTGGCCACCAGCGTCCTCCATAACGTGGGCAATGTGCTCAACAGTGTCAATGTGACCGCCAGTTCGCTGAGAAAAGAAATCCGCTATTCAAAAATTTCCAATTTTCCTAAAGCAGCCTTGATGATCGAGGAACATAGGGATGCCCTGGCCCACTTTCTCACAAAAGATGAAAAGGGGAAGAAACTGCCGGCTTACCTGGTTGCCCTGTCAAAACACCTGGAGGAGGAACGGGAAATCATTGACGGCATGCTTGCGGATTTATGCAATCATGTTAAGCTTATAACAGAACTAATCGCTATCCAGCAGTCTCACAGTACATCGGCGGGGCTTACCGAAGTGGTATCGGTTTGCGAACTCCTGGAACATGCGCTGCAGATCAATGCCTCGGGTATGTCCAACCACAACATAGAGATCATCCGCGAATTCGAGGATATACCGCCCTGTCGGCTTGACCGCCACCAATTTTTGCAAATCATCATCAACCTGCTCAGCAATGCCAGGCAAGCGGTGAAGGAGAGTGATAACAATCCCAAAATCATCACGGTCCGGTTAAAAAGAACCGGGGCTGATCGGGTTTCAGTTGAAGTGGCGGACAACGGTATTGGTATTCCCGGGGAGAACCTGGGGAAGATATTCTACCTGGGTTTTACCACCAGGAAGGAAGGGCACGGCTTTGGCCTGCACAGTGCTGCCATATGTGCTAAAAAGATGGGGGGATCGCTCAATGTCTGCAGCGGCGGTCCAGGCAAAGGAGCTGTCTTTACCTTTGAACTGCCGCTGCGGTTAAAAGAGGACAAAAATGGCTAGAAATTTTGAAAAAAATGAAACGGATGCGGTTCGCAGGATTATTATCATCGATGACAACCCGGATATTTTCAAAGACTTTTGTATGGTTCTGAGCAAAGAAAAAAATTCACATGAACTGGATAAGATGGAAGCCGATCTTTTCGGGTGTAAGACTGCTTCCCCGGACCTTTCATCAACGCTTGAATATGAGCTGGTTTATGCTTCCCAGGGAAAAGAGGGGGCAGAACGAATCAAACATGCCTGTGAAAAGGGATGCCCCTTTAGCCTTGCTTTTATAGACATGCGTATGCCCCCCGGGTGGGACGGGCTGGAAACCGTAAAACATAGCTGGAAGATCGACCCCGGACTTCAAGTGGTTATTTGTACGGCTTATTCAGATTACTCCTGGGAAGAAATAACCCAGCAACTGGGGAGTTCGGACAACCTGTTGATTCTCAAAAAACCCTTTGACCACGCAGAGGTATCTCAAATAGCCAGTGCCATGACAACAAAGTGGGTACTGGCCAGGCAGGCGGCAATGAAGATGCAGGACCTGCAGGAAATGGTAAACCGGCAGACCAGGGAACTTATCCGTGCCAAAGAGCAGGCTGAAAAAGCCAATAGATGTAAAAGCGAATTCCTGGCCAACATGAGTCATGAAATCCGCACCCCTCTGAATGCCATCCTGGGATTTGCCGAATTAATCGGCGAACGTATTACCGATAAACAGTTAAAAGATTATCTCTCCGTCATTACCTCCAGCGGGAAAATGCTGCTGGGTTTAATCAACGATATTCTCGATCTTTCCAGGATAGAAGTGGGTAAACTGGAACTGAAATATACAGCGGTTAATCCCTGTGCCATCTTGAATGAAATCGAGCAATTTTTTTCTCTAAAACTCCAGGACAAAGGACTGGATTTTTCCATGGAGATCTCGCCGCACCTGCCCCAGGAACTGCTGCTGGATGAAGTCCGGCTGCGACAGATACTTTTCAACCTGGTGGGAAATGCGGTAAAATTCACAGAGAAAGGCTTTATTAAAATTAAACTTAAAGGAAAAAAGAATAAACAGGGTAAAAAAAAGGATGGCGATTCCCTGGACTTTATTATTTCAGTCCGGGATACGGGCATGGGTATCCCCAAAGACCAGCAAGAAGTCATCTTTGACGCTTTTGAACAGCAAAAAGGTCAAAGCACCTCCAAATATGGGGGAACAGGTCTCGGGTTAAGTATTACCAGGCATTTAATAGAAATGATGGGAGGAGAAATATCTGTCAAAAGCAAAGTTGGCAAAGGCAGTACCTTCCAGGTGATATTCAAAGATGTTAAAGCGGCATCCGGTCCTGTTCATGTTAACGAAAAAGTGCCAGAAAAGGGAAAACCTTTACCCGGTGAAGATATCCTGGTATTTGAGAATGCATCGATTTTAATTGCCGATGATACCGAATCCACCAGGGCATTAATCAAAGGTTTTTTGGATTTCCCGGGCATCAGGCTCATTGAAGCGGAGAATGGTAAAGAGGCAGTGGCACTTGCCAGGCAGTATCGACCCCACCTGGTTATTATGGATTTGCGCATGCCCAAGATGGATGGTTACGAAGCCATTAGTATTTTAAAAGCGGATAAAGACCTGGGCTCAACCCCGGTTATTGCTATAAGCGCTTTTCCCTTGAAAGAACAGGAACAAGCAGTAAGAAAAGTCGGCTGCGACGGTTATTTAAAAAAACCCGTGAATAAAGCGGAATTATTCTCGGAATTGATGAAGTTTTTGCCCTACTCTACCAGGGGAAAAAAATCCACCCCCATTCACCCCCCGGGAAAACATGATGCCTCAAAACCCGAAGAGAATAACTCTGCCGCTGCATCCTTAACCCCTGGCACAGAAGCAAAACTCCCCGGACTGGTGAGTATCCTGGAAGGAAAGTTAATGGATAATTGGAACCAGATCAATCAAACATTTTTTGTGGATGAAATCGAAACCTTTGCCAATGACGTCATTGAATTGGGAGAAAAATATAACCTGGGTATTTTATCCCATTGGGGAGACCAGTTGAAAGACCAGTTAAAAAGTTTCGATATGGAAGAAATCCCCGAGACATTAAATGCGTTCCCCACAAAGGTAAAAAAGATTAAAAATTTAACTAAAAATTAGGAGTGTAATATGTCTGATGTGGATATGAACCCGGTGGAACATTCAAAAGCATTTATACTTATTGTAGACGATGTGCCCCAAAATCTCCAGGTACTGGTTAATATATTAAGAGAGAAAGATTACAAAATTTCCGTAGCCACCAGCGGCAGGAAAGCCCTGGAAATCATCGATCGATTCCTCCCGGATCTTATCCTCCTGGATATTATGATGCCGCAGCCGGATGGTTTCCAGGTCTGTAAGAAACTGAAAGCTTCCCCTCAGACAAAAGATATCCCTATCATTTTCTTAACCGCCAAAATCGAAACCGGAGATATTGTCAAGGGATTTGACCTGGGAGCCGTTGATTATGTCACCAAACCCTTTAATAAGGATGAGTTATTAGCAAGAATCAACACTCACCTGGAGTTAAGAAAAGCACAAAAGGAAATTATCCGGTTGGAACAAAAAAATGCGGTCCTGGCTGTGGCTTTGACTGCCAACCATGAAATCAATCAACCCTTAACCGTATTACAAGGAAATTTTGAGCTTTTCCAGGCCTCTTTGGACAAAGATCGTTTAACAAATAGGCAGCAGCGTTTTTTAACCAGGATAGAAAAATCGATTGAAAGAATCCAGGCTATTTTAAAGAAAATGAGCGCTCCCACTTCGATCCATTTTGAAAACTACCTGGAAAACAAGGAGATGGTTATTTTTGAAAAAAATACCATTACACAAAAAGAAAATATGTGATATTTTTTAAGGGAGAACGGACAAAAGATGACCGATGACATGTTAAAGGAGTAAAGGAGAAAGGAGGATGATAATGAACGCCGATCGAATGGATATGAGCCCCAGGGTTATCATCATCGATGACAACCCGGATATTTTCAAAGATTTTTGTAAGATTCTTTGCCAGGAAGATAACTCTAATGGGTTAAATATGATGGAAGCCGATCTTTTTGACCACCATCGTCACCTGGCGGGATATTCGCCAAAGTTTAAGTGTGAATTACGCTATGCTTCCCAGGGGAAAGAGGGGATAAAGCAAGTCAAAAAGGCCCGTGAAGAGGGCAAGCCCTTTAGCCTGGCCTTTGTAGACATGCGTATGCCCCCCGGATGGGATGGAATTGAAACCATCAAATATATGTGGGAGATTGACCCTTTCATCCAGATCGTTATTTGTACCGCTTATTCCGATTACTCCTGGGAAGAAATTGTCCGGAATACCGGTTGTACGGACAACCTGCTGATTCTCAAGAAACCCTTTGACCATGCAGAGGTATCTCAAATAACCATTGCCATGACCACCAAGTGGATACTGGCAAAACATGCAGCCATGAAGATGCAGGAGCTGCAAGAAATGGTAGACCGGCAAACCAGGGAACTTATTACAGCCAAAGAGCAGGCTGAAAAAGCGAATAAATATAAAAGCGAATTCCTGGCCAGCATGAGTCATGAAATCCGCACCCCCATGACCGGCGTTTTAGGTATGAGTGAAATGCTGCTTAATACAGAGCTTAATGAAGAACAGACCAATTATGTTGAAGCCATAAATGCCAGCAGCGAAATGTTATTGACCATCATTAACGATATCCTGGATTTTTCCAAGATAGAAGCCGGGGAATTGTCACTTGAATCAGCCTCCTTTGATCTTAAGAAAACGGTTGAAGATGTTGGCCGTGTTCTTGCTTCCCAGGCCAGTAAGAAGGGAGTGGACCTGAGCGTGAGTTTTACCACCAATATCCCGCGGTGGGTCCTTGGGGACTTTGTCAGGTTTCGGCAAATCATCTTTAACCTGGGAGGCAATGCGGTAAAATTTACCCATAAAGGAAATATAATGATTAAGGTAGAGGCGGCAGAGATGGATGACAATATCGGGCAATTCCACATCCATATAGAAGACACCGGCATAGGGATTAAGCCGGAGGTGATTCATCGCATTTTCGATAAGTTTATCCAGGCTAACGCCGATACCACCCGGAAGTATGGGGGCACCGGTCTTGGATTAGCCATAACCAAACGACTGGTGGAAATGATGGGTGGTTCGATTGCAGTCGAAAGCACCCCGGGCCAGGGAACTGTTTTCCACGTCAAATTGCCTTTACCCATTGTCATTGAAACGGATTCGCTTGAACCGGCACCTGTAACTGGCGACCGGGAGAAAAAAGCAGGTATCGGTCCTGATGAAAATAAAACTGGTCCGGCTTATATCCTTTTAGCCGAAGATAATAAAATCAATCAAAAGCTGGTTAAAGCCATACTTACCAAGGCCGGCCATAAAGTTGATATTGTCGAAAATGGCAGGGAAGCATGGGAAAAAGTACTGGAAACCTGCTATGATCTTGTATTAATGGACGTGCAGATGCCGGAAATGGATGGAATGACTGCAGCATACCGCATCAGGCAAGAAGGATTTTGTGATATCCCGATTATTGCCTTAACCGCCAGCGCCTTTGCCAAAGATAAGGAAAAGTGTTTCCAGTGCGGCATGAGTGACTTTTTATCAAAACCTTTAAAAGGGGTTGACTTACTGGGTATGGTGGCGAAATGGGTTTATTGCCTCAATTTTTGCCTGGCACCTTTCCTGTTTCCTGTTTCCTTTCTAGAAATTACGAAATAAGGTTTTCTTCCACAACAGGGTAGAGATCATCGATTTTTTCTTGATATTGAAGGGTTAATTGCAGCGCACGGGCGATTTTGATGTAATGCTCGATATCCTCAAGGGAAAGTGCGCGTTTTTTACGGTCTTTCAGCCATTTCTCCATCACCTGGTATCCTCCCACCTGGTATTCCCATATATCTTTGTCTATATTGGAAAAATACTGGTTTTCATTGATATAAACCCTTTTATCACTTTCAACATATTTGACCTGTTTAACCACTTTGTCTCCTTTAACCTCAAAACTGGAAAATGTCTGATTCAACTGTGAAGATTTCAGCAAATGAATCCCTGCCAATTCCTGACCTAATCTACCCATTTCAATAAACAATTCATAATCGGAAGTAAAGGGTATCCGGGGAAAATCAATCCGCAAAAATTCCGAATACCGCTCACGATATATATTGGAATAGAGCACAGCATAAATATAGTAAAAAATTTCTTCTGGCGTAATCTTTAAATTATTCAGACACTGACATATATATACGTAGGTTTTTGGTCCAATATTAGTTTCAGGTTTATGATTTTTGGAATCATTATACAATCCTTCTGAATATGAAAAAAAAGGTGTAAGGTAACAAGTTGTTTTTGATGATAAACATCCATGCTCGATAATATAATTTGTTATCAAAAAATGAGAATATGGTATTTGTAATTCCTCTCTTTTGTGGAAAATCAATCCTATATTATCTTTTATCATATTCTTCATAACTTCTCCCCTGGGCCTACAATGAAATCCCATGGAATTTCCAGTATAATAAGTATATCTAATATCAAACGGACGATAAAGAATGGGGACAATATTTTCTTTACTTAAACCGCTGTCAATTAAATCTCTTTGCGCCCATTCGATTTTCCAATCCTTAGAATCAGGTCCCAGGTTATAGAATATTCTCGCTTTTTCAGGCTCCATTTTGGCGAAACTTTTAATCCTTCGGTATACTTCTTCTTCTTTCCAATGAATGGTTAACTTATCACGAGCCGTAACAATACCAACACTGTATATGGGAAATATATCGGTTATTTTGAAAAATTTTCCATAAATTTTTTCCAGCGTAACATCCCTGGTAATAAAAAAGTAGAACTCTGATTTCGGGAAAATCTCTTTCCACGCTATTGAATTGAAATCATTTTCCACAAGGCTGTCGTATTTATCTTCCCTTAAACCCCAGAACTCGGAATGAAAAACTTTACAGGGCGTATCATTACTTCTTTTTTTTATTAATAGAGAGATGGCTGTCCCCTGCCGTATATCGAATACATTTTCATCTTTGGAACCATCCGGGCATTT
>CP070627.1:860550-871990 GCA_020355945.1 Candidatus Aminicenantota bacterium
GTGTATTCGCTGCATCAGCCGACACAACCTCGATCCTGCTAAAACGGTTTTGTGGATGAGCAATTCAAAATGTTCCTGCAATGTCGGCATGTATCCTTACTACATCAAAAGCCTTTTTGAAGCCCACGGCAGCGGGATGGAGAAGATAGGCATCTATACCGGGGATTTATCGCATATCGAGATATCCCCGTTGATTAGCATTCATGCTTATTTGGCTTACCTGTTCGGGGGTTTGATCCGTAAAATGGGTTGTCAAATCCGGCCCTACGAAAAGGTAAAAGGAGAGACGGATCGAGTCATTACCGCGGCGGTGGAAGTTTTTAAAGCAGCTTTCATGGATAGGCGAAAACAGTCGTATATTGATGCAATAGAGGAGGCTTTGGCGCTTTTTAGCCGCATCCGCTATACCAGGACCCCCAGGCCAAAAGTCGCCATATTTGGTGACCTGTACATGAGGGACAATCCCATCATGAACCAGGATTTAATTCATGACATTGAAAACGCCGGCGGTGAAGTTATCGTTACCCCTTACAATGAATACGTTAAAATCATTTCCTCTGCCTATTTTAAAAAGTGGTTCAAACAAGGGAAATTTTTTGCTCTGATCACCTTTAGGCCGCTGCTTTCGGTTATCGAATTCCTTGAAAAAAAATATATCGGATACTTTAAGAAATTTTTTGGGGACCTGGTGGTTTCCGGGAATGAAGAATATACCGAGATTTTTTCCCGTTTTAACATGCGGTTGGAACAGGGTGGGGAATCATGGGAGAATATTTTGAAAATTTTTCATATTTTAAAGGTGCATCCGGATATTTCTCTTTTTGTGCAGACCAATCCGGCGTTTTGTTGTCCTTCACTGATCACGGAAGCCCAGGGTCGTGATATCGAACGGATCACCGGGTTGCCCATCGTCACCTTAACCTATGACGGCACCGGGACCCCGATTAATGATCGCATTATTCCCTATTTAAAGTATCCGAGAAAAGTCAAGTAGAATTTTAGCCGCGAAGACACGCGAAGAGACGCGAAACAAAAAAGGTGCCAGGCAAAGATAAGAAGATAACCAGGCTGCTTTAAAAAAATTAGGCAGCGGTAAAAACCGGTAGATTGTCCGGAGCAAGGGGTCAAGTACCAGCCCCGTTTTTACGTAATGGAAAATAAAATAAAAAAAATGGGGTCCAGGTATTGAAATCCTTAAATATTTCAAGTATAATTACAAAATTAGGAGCAAGGTTGAAAAGGATTTCTTGTTTGCTTGCGAAAACAGCGAAAAATTTTGCAAAGAGGTAATGCGATGGCCTATATTACAATTGAAGTGTGGGACGCCACCGGGAACAAAAAGGAGATGGTCGAAGTTCCCAATGATGTCCCGGCAAATAGAATAGTGGTGGTACTTATTGACCGATTAAATTTTCCTACTTATGATCCCACCGGAGGACAACTATTAAGCTATAAACTGCATCATCAGAGTTCTAAAAAACAGCTCCTGGACGATCAGACGCTCTACCAGGCCGGGGTTAAAAATGGTGACGTTCTCCGATTAATCCCGGAAATAACCGCCGGAACGGAGTGATAATTGCGCATCAACAGATTTATTATTAGAGAAGCTGCTCCTGGAAAAGACGACCGATTTGACCGCTTTAAATTAATAAATTGGTGGGAACAGGAACGTTTGCAAAAGGCTAAAATCCTGGTAATCGGCGCGGGTGCACTGGGAAATGAAATCTTAAAAAACCTGGCTCTCCTGGGAGTGGGAAATATTTTTATTGCTGATATGGATACCATTGAAAATTCCAATCTCTCTCGTTCAATACTTTTTCGTGAAGGCGATAACGGTTCGATAAAATCGGAAGTGGCTGCCAGGGCAATCAAAGATATCTATCCTGATATCAATTTGCAGTGGTTCCAGGGAAATATTGTTTATGATCTTGGCTTAGGCGTATACCATTGGGCAGACTTAGTGATTGCAGGACTTGATAACAGGGAAGCTCGACTTGCTATTAATCGGAATTGCTGGAAAACAAATACCCCATGGATCGATGGAGCAATTGAACAATTGAATGGCGTGGCCAGGGTATTTGTTCCCCCTAATGGTGCATGTTACGAATGCACAATGGGCGAAAAGGACTGGCAAATACTAAAGCAGCGAAAAGCATGCAATCTATTAAGCAGAGAAGATATGATTATGGGAAAAATTCCCACAACACCTACCTCTGCTTCGGTAATTGCCGGGATTCAATGTCAAGAGGCGGTCAAACTTTTACATGGTCTGGAAGTACTTGAGAGCAAAGGTTATATTTTCAATGGCCTGACTCACGATTCTTACTTGATTCATTATCAAAGAAAGGAAGAATGCTTCAGTCATGAGACCTACACCCATATAAAGAAACTGGATAAGAGTGCGACTACTACCACATTAGCAGAGCTGATCAAAGAAGTTAAAAAGGAATTGGGAGATGAGGCGATTATCGAATTTAATACTGAAATTTTACATTTTTTAGAATGTAACAACTGCGGGAAAAGTGAGACAGTCCTTGATTCCATAGGTAAAATACCGGAAAAAAAAGGTTATTGTCCCTCCTGTGGAAATATGCGTAATACAATTACCCTACACAGCATTGACGGCAGTGAACCGTTCCTGGATAAAACCTTTGCGGAAATAGGGATCCCACCCTTTGATATTATTGTTGGCCGGGTAAATATGAACCAGGTATTTTTGGAATTCAGTCAAGATGCAGCAAACGTACTGGGTCCCCTTTGTAACACTCATTCATTTAAAACCAAAAAGAAAGAAAAATGACAAAAAAAATGACAGTTAAATCACCGGATGTCTCTGAAATTAATCTCGAAGAACTCGAGGAATCTTCATTTCCTTCATTGGCAGAGTACCGTGTTGCTATTACAGATGAAGCATATAAGAATATCCACAAACATTCCCGGGAAAATACCGACCTGGAATTATGCGGGGTTCTCATTGGAAGGATTTCTAAAGACAAAGCCGGACCATTTCTTTTCATTACGGATATCATCAGGGGAGAATATGCAGAAAACGAAGGTGTCCAGGTAACCTTTACACACGAAACCTGGGCTCATATCAGCGATATTAAAGATTCAAAGTTTCCTGATAAACTCATTGTCGGCTGGTACCATACACATCCTCGTTTTGGCATTTTTTTATCGGAACAAGATTTGTTTATTCACAAAAATTTTTTCAACAATCCGTGGCAGGTGGCATTTGTTGTGGACCCAATATTTGAAGATGAGGGCTTTTTCGCCTGGTATAACGGTGAACCCACCCTTATTCACTATTATTGGGTGGCGGGAAGAAAAAGAAAAATTTCAAATGAAATTTCGCAGCCAGGTTCAAAAAAGAAACTAAAAAATAATTCGGCAGATATTGCTGAGCCGGTTTCCAACCCGGAGGAAAACCAAAAAACAAAAGAATCTCAATCGATCTTTATCTTTATCATCCTGGTTATCATCATGTCTTTCCTATTATTTTATCTTATCAGGATGAACAATCACTTGCAGGCACAGTTAGACACTCAAAAAGAACACCTGGCTAATATTTCTTATAAACAATCCCTGCTGCTTCAAGCTCAAGAGTCAGAAGAAGTCGAAACGACAACCATAGAGAATGCACTGGCTCAAAATCCCAAAACCGCCGGTCTTTCAATAAACCTTAAGCAAAAAGAAAACCATGTATGGTGTTATGGTGAGGTCTCCACAGGGTTTCAAAAGGAACTCATCGGTAAAGTGATTGCTGCCGTAGAGGGAGTGGAAGCAGTTGATCTGCAGGGTGTTTTCCTGACCCATCGCTACCTAACCCAACCGGGTGACAATTTGATAAAAATTGCCGATAAACTTTACGGAAACCCGGGACAGTGGAAGGAGATATTTAACATGAACAAAGACAAGATAAGTTCTCCTGATAAGCTTCAACCAGGTATCATACTGGTCTTACCGGGGTATTTTTAATTTAAAATGAAAAAAAAAAGGATTAATGATTCATGAAAAATAAAATAAAAATTACTCATGATGATCTTAATCATCCTAAAATAGACGAGATAATATCATTTATGTCATCAGGGAAAACGATATACAAGAGAGAAGATAAAAAGCCGGGAGGAATATGGGGTTTTATATGCAGACATTGGCTTCATTTATTAATTACTGCGCTTATAGGGGCTCTTATTGTCTTGATCTTGCTAAAAATTCTTTTTTCATTACATCCTGGAGAGGAGAAGCTTGAAAATGATAAAGATATAATTACGGTTAGGGCAAATAATGAGGTTGTGGGGTATTACCAGGTGCCGGAAAAATTATTTTTGAAAAGTAAAAAGGAGGAAAAATGGGTGGTAGTATAAGAATTACTTACGAAGAGCTTCACACCCCAAAAGTGGATGAAATATTAGCGAGGCAGGCCGAGGAATCAGCGTTAAGGACCGGGATGGTAACCGCTTCCCTGGAAAAAGGCAAAGTCAGTTTAATTCATAAAAACTGGTTCAATTTGATGATTGCAGGGATGGTGGGTGCATTAATTGCCTGGGCTTTAATTGAGCCCTATTTTGAGGATACTGCAGACATTACCCCGGAATCGGTGGCGATTGCCTATTTGTTAATCGCGTCGGTGGGAGGATTAGCCGGGTTAATGATCGGAAGTATGGAAGGTTTTCTCGCCAGGAATTATTCCCGGGCATTCAAAGGTGGAGGCATGGGGTTATTGATTGGTTTTGGCGGTGGATTGGTATCTACATTTGTAGCGGGAATTGTTCTAACGCTGGCAATCACTATCGGGGTACTTTTTGTTGGCCGTGAGGCAGCCAGCGACCCGACAAATCACTTCAGCGGCTTTATTATCATGGTGATTGCCCGCAGCCTGGCATGGACAGTCGCAGGTATGACCGTGGGACTGGGACCAGGGATTGCCTTAAAATCAAAAAAACTAAAAATGAACGGTTTCATCGGTGGGATGATTGGCGGTTTTATCGGCGGATTCCTTTTTGATCCCATCAATTATTTTGTCAGTGGGGGAACCTTTGAAACCGGGGCTGAAGTCAGTCGTGCCATTGGTTTTGCTGTAATAGGTGCCAGTGCGGGTTTTATGATCGGACTGGTAGAAATGCTTACAAAAGATGCCTGGTTGATAATGACTTCCGGACCTCTTATCGGTAAGCAATTCATACTTTATAAAAACCCGACTTTCCTGGGAAGTTCCCCCAAGTGTGAAGTCTATCTTTTCAAAGACCCGACAATAGAACCTTTTCATGCGGCAATTAATCGAATTAGAGACGGATATGAGATTGAAGACAAAAATTCAAGAGACGGTATATTTGTAAATGGTCAGCGATTGAAAAGAAAACGACTGCAAAATGGAGATGAAATCCAGTTGGGTAGCGTAAGATTTATCTATTCTGAAAAAGAACAAAAAAAGTAACTTAAAAGATAAATGCAGGTAAAAATGCATAAACACACGATGGGACAAATTATTTCGGATATGCACCGTCATGTGATTTTTTTACAAAATTCAAAAAATAGAGATTAATAGGAGGAACATATGGAAGAAAGAAAAAGAGAATTGCAGAAAATCTATTCTCAATGGTCCACAGAAAAATTAAAACACGCGGTAGAAAATGAAAGAGATCAATATGAAGCGATTGCCATTGAGGCCATGGCAGAGGAATTGAAAAGTAGAGGTGAATCTGTGACTACAGCAGCGGTCTCGGCCGCTCCTCCGGCAGCACCTGCCAGTACTTCATTAAAAGCAAACAAAAAAATTGCGGATGAACAGGTGTGCAGCTTATGTAACGGTAAGTTTCTCATCGGAGATATGCTTGAAAAATGTGAAAAATGCGGGAGCTATTACCATCAAAGATGCTGGAATGAAAACAATGGTTGTATAAAACCCGGGTGCAGGGCAGATACCAAAACCTGTCCCATGTGCGGAGAAACAATTAAAGCAACAGCCCTTAAATGTCGCTACTGCGGAGAGTATTTAGATAAGAGCTTAAAAGAAGAGAAAACACAATTAGGGGTTTTAAAAGAAGCCAAAGACTCGTTGACATATGCAATTGTTGGGATTTTCTGTTTTGGAATTATCCTTGGTCCGGTAGCCGTATTTAAAGGTATTAAAGCTCTCAATATGATCCAGGAAGAACCCCGTTATGAAGGCAAAGGTAAGGCAACTGCCGGGATCATTATCGGTGGTATTGTTACTTTGCTTTACATTGTGGGAATACTTGTCAGGCTTTCCGAAATGTGAGAATTCCATTTTTAATTTCACCTCTGATTCTTTTTGAGTCTGAGGGCAGTGAATAGAGGAAATAAAAGACGATGACCGAGATGTACGCCGCTAAAAAACACCTGTATATATTAATATTAAGTGTCGCTGCCCTATTATTCTCAAGGCTTTTACAGGTAGAAAGGAATCATATTTATCTCCCCCCTGAATTTAAGGAATCTTCCGCATTTGCCCTTTCACCGGTACCAGGTTTTTGTCTCTTCAAAGAGGTATCCGGTTGGGATTGTCCGTTTTGTGGTTTAACCAGGAGCTTTGTCTCAACCAGTCATTTGCGTTTTAAAGATGCATGGAACTTTAATAGAGCAGGGTTATTAATATATATTATGGTCCTTTTCCAGGTTCCTTTCCGACTGTACCTGATATGGAGGGCACAAAAACAGGATTTGGTGAAAATGAAGAAGAACCAGCAAATGCAAAAATTATTAATGAAAGTATGTATGTATTTAGTGGGTACAGCTTTGGGTATCAATTGGTTGTACAATATAGTCCATCGTATCTAGCATATCAATGAGGTATGAAATTTTTTACAGGAACAATGTAAAGAGGTTGTTAATAAGAAGAAAGGGCCAGGAAGGAGGAACAAGAACATGGAAAAAATGTGTGCCATATGTCAAATGACAATTTCAAGGGATGATGAGCTAAAAATCTGTGAAAAGTGTAACAGCAAATTCCATCTTGACTGTTGGCAGGAGAATGGTGGCTGTGCTACTTATGGGTGTGAAAATGCCCCTGAACTGATAAAGAAAACCGGTGACCAACCAGATAAAAAATCATATTGGGGAGCAAGAACAAAAAAGTGTCCCATATGTGGAGAAATAATAGAGGTATATTCTGAAAAATGTCCATACTGCGGTGAAGTATTTGAGGATGTCCAACCAATAAGCGCAGCAGAGTACAAGGCAAAATTAACCCGGCGGCCAACCGGATATAAACAAAATAGGGGTGCTCTGACTATTTTTATTGTAGGATTACTTGGAATTACAGGCCCCTTCAACCTGGTTTTCGGGGGAAAGTGGTATAAAGACAACAAAGAAGAACTAAAAGAAAAAAGCCCCCTGTACCATATACTTGCTGTGTTGGGACTTACGGTTTCAGCCATTTATACCTTTCTTCTTTTGATGGGAATATTCTTTTTTAATTGTTAATGAAGAATGGAGGAACGATGAGTGTAAGACTTAAGAGGCTTTATGCGGATTCGGTAAGGATATCTCAAATTTTTTCAGAGAATCCTTACATTTCTGTGATCAGTGCAACAGGCACGCCCCCGGAGAAATATGAAATAGAATTTCGGATAAAAGGATTAGAACAAAAAGGCAGCGAGGTGGTGTCGAAGGATAGGCACCTGGTAGAAATTGCCCTTCCCTATCATTATCCCAGGGAAGCCCCTAAATGCCGAATGCTTACCCCGATATTTCATCCCAATATCGCCCCCCATACCGTATGCATCGGAGATCATTGGTCAGCAGGGGAATCTTTAGCCGATCTTATTGTCAGGATCGGTGAAATGATTTGTTTTCAAAGTTACAATATCAAAAGCCCACTTAATGGTGAAGCGGCAAAATGGGCAGAAGAAAATATATCCGGACTTCCTATTGATACGATTGACTTAGATCTTGAAAAACGACTGGAAGATATCATTGTTGACAAAAAGGAAGTGGAACATTTCAAAGCAGCGGAAATACAAAAAAAAGAAGAGAAAACAGGTGTGATTGCCAGCGAGGATGTAGAATCTATCCGGTCTTGTTCAAATTGCCAGGCAAAAGGTGCCAATGTTCGATTCTTTACATGTGATGAAGGTCACGTTGTTTGTGCCGACTGCATTATCGAATGTCAAACCTGTGGGAAAACCATTTGTTTGCTTTGCTCATTTGCCAGGTGTTCCATTTGTGAGATGATAATTTGTAACCAGTGCCAGGTTTCATGTCCATCCTGCCATAGAGTTATTTGTAAGAACCATGCTGTAAAATGTGCCCAATGCCAGGCTGAGCTGTGCTCCGAATGTATATCAATATGTTCTCACTGCGGCAAATATTTTTGTAAGTCTCATATCAAAACAAAAAATCTATGTGAAAAATGTGCAGCCAACGAGGAAAATGTCTTGATTACTTATGAAGATTCGGCTGATACAGAAGTTGGAAAGGCTGCAGGTATAGAAATGGAAAAAAATAAATACAATGGGAGTTCATCTGATACCGTTGGTGTGGAGTATTGTAAAAAATGCGGCCATAAAATTGAATACAAAACGACATTATATTGTACAGCCTGTGGTTATAAGCTTAGATAGGGTCCGGGTTGGTTAAATTCTTCGTATCGACAAATTCATTCAACTTTTCAAAGGTAGACTGCCTGGATACATTAAAATCTTCATCAGCAGAATCTGCAGGATTGATCTCCTGGCTTTGGGGGTCCACATAAACTTTGACCAGGTCCAGGGGGTCTACGCCGCCGCCCATGATGTCCCTGATTTTTTCCAGTTCTTTTTTTCTCTTATCTCTTTTTTTTGATAATTGCTTATATAACCGGGCCATCCAATCCGCGCCCAGGTTTAAGGGTATGATTCCATCCATGGCTTTCTCCTCTTGCCTCAACTGGCGGTATCTTTTATCGTACCATTTTTTATGTGTACTTTTTTTGATTCCTGCAATTTTTTTATTTCATCTCCTTTAAGGCCGGTATATTTTGAAATGGTATCAATAGACAGTCCATCTTTTAACATTTTAATTGCAGTATCTTTTTTCCCTTTTTTTTCTCCTTTTTTTTCACCTAGCTCTTTCCCGATGTTTAAAGCTTCCTTCCTGATGCGTTCCACTTCAATATATCCGGGCACATATTTTTTACTTTGTCTGAGTTCCTCCATTAAGCCATCATCTTCAAATGAGAAGAAAAACTTTTCAGTAATGATGAGATGATCGATAACCTTCAAATTGACAATATTTCCTACCTGGATCATCCGGTCTGTTGTATCTTTATCCGCTTCCGAAGGCACCAGGTCACCGTCTTGTGGATGATTGTGCACCAGGATTATTGAAACCGCACCTTTCATCAGAGCAATCCTGAACACTTGCATGGGAGTGAGAATCGTTTCATTGATCGCCCCCAGGCTAACCAGTTCTACAACTAAAATCTTATTATTTGCACTCAAACAAACCGCCCAAACATGTTCCTGGTCCCTCTGGATTTTGTTCTCCCTTAACAATATTTGTCTCATTACCTTGTAAACATCAGAGGAATTTAAGATTTTAATTTTCTGTTCTTTTGTCAACTCCACGTTCATCGCTGGCCTCCTGTTTCAATTTCCTTTATTGCCCTATTTTTCATGTTTTATTATACCATTTTCTTGTTTGTTTGCCAATTGTTTGCCTTTTTCTCCAGTAACAGTTAAGCTGTGTGCTTTTGTTCAGAAATAGCTGCTCAGATTTTTTGCCAGTCCCCGCTTTACGCTTTATATGAAAAAATTGGAAGAATGTATTGAAAAAAAAATGGCCGAATCGAGTCATTCTGCCGAATAAAAAGAATTGGAAGCAGAAAAAGTTTCCAGGCAAAAAATGGAGAAACCCATTCTATTGCAGTTTTTTTGGTTTTTCGTTATAATTCTTTTTAACACCTAAAACACCGAATGGGATGTGAGGCTCGCATAAGAAAAATTTTAGAGAAAAGTGGACAAACCCGTAAAACGTGAAAAAACCGGGTTGACAAAAAAAAGAAATTGCATTATATTTAAAAAGGAGATCAAATGATTAGCAAAATAGAAGGCAAGAAGATACACCTTGTGTTTGATATCGGTGAGTATCAACCTGAAGTTATTGACTTCCTTACACTTTTGGATATCACCTCAAGAAGTAAAGCTACAGATGAAGATATTGAAAAATTATCAGAAGATATAAAACGAAATTGGTGGAAAGAAAATAAAGAGAGTTTCCTGGGTGAAAGCAGTAATTGATACAAACATTATCTTTTCAACTCTTCTAAAAAGGGAATCTAAGATAAAGACATTTATCCTTGACCCCTCAAATGAGTTGTACAGTTGTAATTTCATATTTGTTGAATTATTCAAATATAAAGATAGAATAGAAGAAATATCCGAGCTAGATTTTGATGATATACTTACTTTAATGAGGATTTTGTTTTCAAAAATCCGTTTCATTCGAGAAAAGATCATCCCTCCGGAAATAGCCAAACAAGCCCATGAACTTTGCTCTAAAATTGATGAGAAAGACACTCCTTTTATTGCTCTGTCTTTATTTCTCAACATCCCTTTAATAACGAGAGACAAGAAATTAATTAACGGTTTGAAGGAAAAAGGCTTCGAAAAGGTGATTCTACTCGAATCAATATTTACTAATTCCAGTGATGAATAAAATTTTTATCAGTTACAGTCATAAAGACGAAGAATGGAAAGACAAACTGGTTGAACATTTGCAGGTACTGGAATTAGAAGGCTATTGTACCTGGTGGGATGATCGGAAAATAAAAGTGGGTGATGATTGGTTTCCCGAGATAGAAAAAGCGCTGCAAGAAGCCAGTATTGCTGTCATGTTGATCAGCGTTCATTTTCTTACATCGAATTTTATCCGGGAACAAGAGGTGCCCCGCATCCTGGAACGCCGCCGGAAGGAGGGGGTGCGGGTGATTCCTATTATTGTTGAGCCTTGCCCCTGGAAAAAGGTGGAATGGTTGGCTTCTATCCAGTTGCTGCCAAAAGATGGAAAACCCTTGTCCACCAGGAAAAGGCATACCATAAATACAATATTGGCAAAACTGGCCGAAGATATTGCCGCGCTTGTAAAACCAAAACATAAAAAAGAAAAGGAAAACCGGTTCCTTTCTTTGCCGCCGGAAAAGGTTTCCATTTCCAAACTGCCCACTACCGGGCCGAAATTGTTCGGCAGGGAAAAGGAATTGGAGAGGTTAGATGAGGCCTGGAATGACGAACAAACCTGTTTGCTGACTTTAATTGCCTGGGGTGGGGTAGGGAAAACCGCTTTGGTGAACCATTGGTTGAACATCATGGCAAAAGACAATTACCGGGGTGCCGGGAAAGTCTATGGCTGGTCCTTTTACAGCCAGGGCGCAGAAGAAGGAAAACAGGCTTCCGCTGACGAATTTTTGTATGAGACGTTGAAATGGTTCGGGGACCCC
>CP070627.1:872090-883475 GCA_020355945.1 Candidatus Aminicenantota bacterium
TCGATACGGCCCTGCAATTATTCGGCCAGGAAAAACAAAAAACCATCATTCTTCTCAGTGACGGCTATCACAATTTTCCCTTCACGGTAAACACCAATGATGCGGCTGTCGAGGCCTGTATAGAGGACCTGGATCAAAACCAAACAGCCGTATACACCATTGGATTCCCCGGGAGTGAACACCCACACGTGAATCACAAACTCCTCAAGAAGCTGGCAGAGGATAGAAACAACCACCTGGAAGGAAAATTTTTTCACGTAACAGACTCCGCTCTTAACCCGGCCTGGAACCCGGGAATAGCACTCACAGAAACCTATAAATCCATATTCACCCACCTATTGAAACTGGAAGAAATAGAAAATTCCATGGGGATCATTAAAGCAGGAGAAACAGTGACTTCCCTGGTAAAGATTAATAAACATGACCGTAAGTTCAGCTTACTTTTGAGCTGGGTAACCCCCCAGGAAGGGAGATTGGGGCTTACAATAAAAACTTCCGATGGAGATGTGATATCCGATGGCAGCCATGGTGTTGGCGTTCACAAGGGAGAGACCTATATAATCATTACCGCGGCTGAGCATCTTTTAAAGCAGCCGGGTAAAATCGGGCCAACACCCTGGCAAGTCAATATCCATGCCCCCGGCCTGGAAAAGGGGGAACAAGAATATTACCTGTACAGCGTTATGATGGACTCGGCAGTAAAAATGAAAACCGGTTTTGATAAGACCACTTATGAGACCGGCGATATCATTACCGTTACCAGTTCCATCACCGAAAACAATCGTCCGGTAACAGGTTTGACAGATGTGACTGTGAAGGTGACACGTCCGCGAGAAGGTCCGGGTAACTGGTATGCCCTCAATAAAGTCACTGCTAAAGAGCTTGAGAGCATACCTGAAAAAATCGGGGATGAGTGGTACTCCAGGCTTCAACGAAAAGCCATGGTTTTAACCCAAAAGCGCAGGATTCCACTCCCCCGGAGAACAGAGCCGGTGGTTCTTCATCTTTATGATGACGGTACTCATGGTGATAAAAAAAGCGGAGACGGCATCTACACCAACCAATATAAAGATACCATAAAACCAGGCACCTATTGGTTCCGATTTGGTGTGGGGGGGGAGCGATTCCAGCGAGAGAAAATGGAGCAAAAATATGTGGCCGTCAACCCCACTCCCGGGTACTCTCCCCTGGATATCCAGTGGGATAATATGTCTTTGGACAGCCGTGATGAATACCTTTACCATGTTGAGCTGGTTCCCAAAGATGGTTATGGTAACTATATGGGGCCCGGTCAGGTAGTGGAAATGGAACTTGTTCATCAATACAAAAAAGCCAGCAGTACGTTATCCAGGCTGGAGGACTACCTGGATGGGACGTACCGCGGAGAAATCAAGATATCGCAAGCCGACCTTAACGCCGGTGCTCAATTGATATTCACCATCAATGGGAAAACCTTTACTACTGCAAAAATACCCGGACTTAAAAAGTGGTCATTGGGTATAAATGCCGGCCTTACTCTTCCCATCTTTTCTTTTGGTAACCTCCACAATCCCGGTATCAATGCAGGATGTCTTTTTGGTTATCAGCTTTCACCCAATTTTTCATTGGTGGGTATCCTGGGATACAACCGTTTTAAGTCCAATGATCCTTCAACCGGGGAAACCGGGGACACACAATTGTGGAATCTTTCCGGTAATTTGAAGTCTGAGATCGTGAAAAATCCCTTCCGGTTATACGTTCACCTGGGAGGAGGTATTTACATCACCCGGGCCGGAGCTTTTAACCCGGGATTTAACATTGGAGCAGGAACGGCTGTTTCATTAAAACCTGGTTGGCTCATGGAATTAGGGGTTGATTTTAATCAAGTCATTATTATCGACCAACTGGATTTCAATTTTTTTATAACTTATGGTCGGCTGGTTTACCGTTTTTGATCCGGCATCTTCTTTAACAACGTGTCAAAGGAGGAAAGAAAATGGAAGCAAAAAAGATCCTGGTGGTAGAAGATGAAATCCTCGTTGCTTTAGACATCAAAAATAAAGTAATCCGATTAGGTTATGAAGTAGTCGATATTGTCGCTGCTGGTGAGGCTGCCATTGAGAAGGTAAACGAGACACATATGGACTTGATATTGATGGATATTTCATTAGCAGGAGATATAGATGGGATTGAGGCTGCAAAACGCATTCAAAGCCATTTTGATATTCCCATCATATACCTCACCGCTCATTCGGATAAAGATACATTAGAACGAGCTAAACTCACCGGGCCCTACGGATTTATTGTCAAACCTTTTGACAAAAGGAGCCTTCATGCCGCCATTGAGATGGCGCTTTATAAACACCAGATGGAGGCAAAGCTAAGAGAAAAGGAGGAGAACTTCAGGAATCTTGCTGAAAACGCCAGTGACGGCATCCTGATGACCACGGTTGACGGCAGTCATGTTTTTGCCAACCAACGAGCCACTGAACTTACAGGTTACAACGCTTCGCAACTGCAAAACCTATATTTCAATGAGTTCATTAGTCCTGGTAAAAATAGGAAGGAAAGTGAAGAGTGGTTGAAGGAATCAATATTTCCCCAAAAAAGAGAGATAACCATCGAGCGAGAAGAACAGAGGACTACTATACTGGAGATGACAGGCACTAAAACCATTTGGCATGGGCAGCCCGCTGTCCTGGTCCTGCTTCGTGATATTACCCGGCTCAAGCGCGCGGAGGAGGAAAGGAATAGACTTTTAGCTTACCTGGAGGAAGCTCGGAAGATGGAGGCCCTGGGCACCCTGGCTGGCGGCATCGCCCATGACTTTAACAACCTACTGTCCATTATCATGGGTTTTACAGAACTGATCATTGCCGACCTAACCGGGGAAAGTCCATACCACACACGGTTGGAAAAGGTTCTCCAGGCTTGCTTACGAGCCAAAGATCTGGTAAAACAAATTCTCACCTTCAGCCGTCCGGGGGATACAGACCTGAAACCCGTAAAACTCAGTTCCATCATCCAGGAGTCCTTGAAGCATCTGCGATCGTCTATCCCGGCAAATATCGATATTCAACTGGATATTAAAGCGGGATCAGATACTGTCCTGGCTGATCCCATGCAAATCAATCAAGTACTGATCAATTTTTGCGACAATGCTGTCTATGCAATGAGAGAAGCGGGCGGAGTACTGGAAGTCATTTTGGAAGAGTTGGAACTCACCAGGACTGATGCTGTATCAATTTACGATTTAAAGCCAGGTCACTTTGTCAGGCTCACCATGCGTGATACAGGGAAGGGGATGGAACCTGCGGTGATGAAACGGATTTTTGAACCCTATTTTACCAGCAAAAGCGTCGGAGAAGGTTCCGGGCTGGGGCTGGCTGTGGTTCACGGCATCGTCAAAAACCATGGTGGTGCGATAACCGTTCAAAGCAGCCCGGGAAAAGGCTCAACCTTCCAGGTTTATCTTCCTAAAACCAGGAAAAAAATCATTACAGATAAAATCATTGCAATCAGCGGGCTTATCCCTAAAGGGCATGAGCGCATCCTCTTCGTGGACGATGAGGAGGCTGTAGTGGATCTGGTTAAGAACATGCTGGAATATTTAGGTTACCAGGTGGTAACAAAAACCAGCGGCTTTGAGGCCCTGGAGCGTTTCAAATCGGAACCGGACCAATTCGAAATGATTATTACCGACATGATCATGCCAAAAATGACAGGTGCGGAACTGGCCAAAGAAATCTTGAAAATCAAACCGGGTATCCCTATTATTATTTGCACGGGTTACAGCGAAAAGAACTGTGTAGAAGCAGTCACTTCAATAAATATAAAGGGTATTATAAAAAAGCCCCTGGTTATGCGACAACTGGCACACACAATCAGGAATGCACTGGAGGATAAAAATAGCTAAACGAACGCCCCACCAGTTCCCTGTCTTCCTGGCACCGTAAGAAGCTTTCGAGACAATCCCAATAAAAAGTTTTTGCGGAGAGTGGCGGGTCCAAAGGAAGTGCCTTATTTTCCTTTTAACCTTTGTTGACAAAAAAGCCATAGAAAATTATAATAAAAATATGTCGGAAGAACAAAAACTGGATAATATACTGCCGGAATCACCGGGATGTGTTAGTGAGGCCGGGATGAATAAAAAGAAAAAGGTTATCAATGTGCTCAAAAATGTGCTATCTAAAAAAGACGAAATTCTCTTTGCTTACCTGCATGGCTCTTTTCTAGATGGTTTCCTGTTTAATGATATAGACATTGCCATTTATCTGGACGAAAAGAGAACACACCATAAAAAAAATCCGGGTTACCAGGAACAATTGAGTTTCCAGCTTTCGGAATTAACCAGGTTTGTTGTGGATGTCCATATAATGAACCAGGCGCCCGTGGGATTTAAACACAGTGTATTCAAACACGGTCAACTCTTGTTTAGTAAAGATGAGGAATTACGGTCTGATCTGATAGAGGAAACAAGCCTCGAATATATGGATTTTTTTGAATTATCCAAGCAATATATAAAGGATATGGTGTATGATGGACATTAACCTTGAAAAATTAAAAAAACGCATCAGTGAGATAAAGGAATATAAGGAAAAAATAAAAAAGTACTCATCCATCTCCGACAGCGAATTCTGGAAAGACGAAAGAAACATATTAGCCATAAAGCACTTGCTTTTGCAATCGATTGAAGCATGCGGCAGTATTTGCAGCCATGTCCTGGCAAAAAAGTTCTTTAAATCTCCTTCCAGTTTTTCCGAATGTTTTGAGTTTCTTTTTGAGTCGAAAGTAATCAACCGGGAGCTTTCAGTAGGACTCAGGAAAATGGCACGATTTAGAAATATCCTGGTTCACCGGTACTGGGAGATAGAGGATAAAAAAATACTGGAATACGCAAAGAATAACCTTGGTGATTTCGACCGGTTCCTGGAAGCTGTTATTGGATATATTGAAAAAGAAGACCAGCTAAACAATTCAACCGGAGAGGAGGAGTAGAAAAGAAAAAGAGAACATTAGAGGGAAAATCCGATGAGGATTTTAATTATCCCAACTTCCCGGTTTCCCAGCTTCCTCTTTTCTCTCTCTGTGGCTTGAAATTGCAGTTCCTTTATATTAAAGCGGATCGAAAATAATGGGGCAGGTATTTTATTTGCCCCGGTCGTGGAGAAAGAAGAAAAATAAATTACCTGTAACCACTCTTCTCAAAATCAGAATTGCTTTAGGATAATTTTTTTTGTTGTAAATTTTTTTCGTTTATAGTAAAATATATTTTAATTTGAATGACCGGGTGTCATCTAAGGTTCTTTGATTTGACCGTTGAGTGAAAGGGAAGCCAGATATTGACAGGAGCATATTTCCAGGGGTAATGGTACAGTAGGGAGATAATAACAGACGTATTGTTTGCAATTTGTTCGTCTTTTTTCTTGAGGCAAATTTCAAGAGTTAAAAAATAACAATTTTCGTAAGGTTTGTTATAAAATGGTTTCAAGAAAAAAAAGTGCGCGGAAATGACCTGGAAAATCGTCAAAACAGGTCAATTTAGAGTAAAAAATTTTAATTTTAATGAATGTAAAAATTGGTCAAAAGCGTTATCATTGCTATATTAAGGTAAAAAGTGCTCTCTAAGTGCTTCTTCCATTAAAACAAGGATTGAAACAAGTAGGATGTGACCCGGCAAGATTTGGAAAAAACCTCTAAGTGCTTCTTCCATTAAAACAAGGATTGAAACAATACTCAGCAGAAGCCATCCAGGTGGTTATTAAACTCTAATTGGTTTTTCCATTAAAACAAGGTCACAGTTAAGCTCATAGCTGACAGCCTTTAGCTCATGGGATATTTTTTAAAGAACCTGTTCTCCTTATAGATTCAAAACCCTTCCTATCAGCTATGAGATATGAGATATGAGATATGAGATATGAGCATAGCCTCACAATAAAAAGTTTTTGCGGAGAGTGGCGGGTCCAGGGGATTAAAAATTGTTAATTGTCAATTGTCAATTGATAATTATTAATGGAAGAGGTGCCCTGCGGGCGATATTTAAAAGACGCCTACGGCGAGGAAATACAGCCTTGCTGAAAATCTCTTTCTTTTCGCCGAAGGCGTTTAATACATGTCCATAGGACGCAAATTCCATTAACAATTAACAATTAACCATTGACAATTAATAATTAAAAGAAGAACAGCCCCCCTGGCCGCCGGAGGCAAGAGTGGTTAATATTCTCTAGCAAACGCCTGGGCTTGCTCTTCCGTATCAAACAGGAAAACACCGGGTTCATCAAAGCGGGCTTTTGAACCGTTTTGAGGCGAATGTCCATCTGCTTGCTGCAGGAACAAACGAATCCCCCCGGTTCCCGCTGGTACCTTGAAAATTCCATAAATGACTTCCCATTCATTGGGGTTATTCGGTCTAAGCATCATCTCCTCTCCCTGGAGGTAGGTGTTGATTTTATTCGGGTCTGCTTTGTTCAGCATATAACCGTAGAGATAAGGAAACCCGGTTTGATCGTCGTCCGGGTTAACCCGTTCGCTGGAAGCCCAGGAAATTAAAAGCGCATACCGTCCATCGGCATTAATCCGCACATCCTGCCAGATCATGCCGCTGTAGCGGATAACAAAGTTATAATTATCTTCTTCTTCCGCATCTTTTTCAATAGAGACTTCTCCTTTGGTTTGCCAATGTCGGGTAAAGCGTCGGGCATCAGGATATTTGATAAGATTCAGGTGACCGTCAATTTCCACCATTTGCTCTCCCGGGTCTGTGGCTGTCGGGGTTTTGGGTGTAGTGAGTTCCCCGGGGTCAGGGGTAATCGGCTGCTGCGGTGTACCGCTTCCCCAGATAAATATCTTCCTGTCTTCCCCACCGGAGGCCAGCATACTGCCATTCCAACTAAATGCCAGGCTATTCACCGAATCCGTATGCTTCTTTAATACCCCCAGGCGCTTACCGGTATCTACATCCCAGAGATATATATTCTTATCGTATTGTGCTGTGGCTAAAATTTTGTTATCCGCACTAAATTTCACATCACTGGTAGCTGCGTCACGAACATAAAAATTGTGCAGTTCACGGCGCTTTTTCAAATTAAATATCACAATACTGCTGTCGCTGTGACCGGTAGCCATGTATTCCCCATCCCGGCTGATATCAATAGAGGAAATCCCACTGTCTGGCATCACTTTATTGACTCGATAGATTTTTTCTTTCCATTTTTTGGTATCCCAGGTACTGTAGGTCACACCTTCGCCGCCGCCTACCAGTACGTCGCCGGAAAGAGAAAACTTCAGCACTCTCTGGTTGTTGTTGCTGCCGATGGCTTTTATCATTGTCCCGGCGTTGAAATCCCACAAATGAACCGGTTGTTTCCAGCCCGCGGCTGCGATGGTTTTCCCATCAGGACTGATTGCCACTGCATCACCGGCATCTTTGACAAGCGTTTGCGGGGACCCGATTATTCCAGCGGAAAGGGGCCATAAAATAATGTCTTTATAAGCATCAGCCGTCAAAATACTACTGCCGTCAGGGAATAAAGCCATACTGCGAACCCGGTTCGGAGTCCTGGCAACGGAGAGTTCTTCCCCGGTAAAAGGGTCCCATACCCGGAGGGAATAATCCCCATAACTGACAGATACAAGATACCGGTTGTCCGGGGTAAAGGCAAGGGAGGTTACTTCTCCCTGGTGCCCGGTAAGGACTTGATACACCTGGGGCAGTTGTTTCGGGTCTTTCATAAAGGGCTGCACAGGTCCGGCGTAACCCTGTTGATCGCTTTCGCCCCCTATTTCAATGCTCATTGTCCAGCTTTCTTTATCGATCTTCCATTCACCATCCTCTTTTAATACGTTCACTTTCCCGGTCATGGTCTGCTTTCCCATCTTGCCTTTCACTTCCAGCACGGCGGTATCACCTGAAACAGTGGTTTTGGTAATTTTTATGCCGGTTGGCATCATTTCTTTGATCATTTTGATTTTCATACTGGCACCTTCACCCAGCATTTCCTCCTGCCCCCTGGAACTGATATACTGTTTCAAGGCTTGGATATCCTCTTCTTGCAGGGCATTGTGGTAATCATGGTAAAGCTGTTTCAAGGTTCCTTCATCTCCTGCTGGTGCGCCGCAGTTTACCAGTAGAACCATCAACCCATACATCATGACTAATAAAAGTATAAAACGATGTTTCATGTTTCCTCCTTAAAACTCCTGGTTTTTAATAGAAAATAGAAGGTTCCCGGTTGTTTCATATGACCGGCGATGAGCCGGCTTTTTTTTCCATAACCGGTAAAAAGGTCCACCTGCCCCGGCCCACGAATCGCACCACCGCTATCCTGGTTCAACGCAAAACCGGAATACATCTTCCATCCGGTCACTTTGCCCCCATCGTCAAATACCGGTAGTTGGGTTTCAATATAACAGAGCGCTCCTTTGGGGAATAAATATCCATCGGTGGCAATACTGCGAAATGGTGTCACCGGTACGCCAATGGCCCCCATTGGCCCCTCCTCCACTACCCTGAAAAAGACATAACTGGGATTGTAGACAAAAATATCTTTCATCTCTTCCGGGTGTTTTTCCAGGTAATCCCGGATGCTCTGCAAAGAAACATTTTCAAGGGTTAAAATGTCCTGTTGAACCAGTAGTCTGCCGATGGCGCGGTAAGGATGACCGTTACTTTCATCATAATTGACCCTGAGGGTCTCACCGCTGTCCAATGCCACCACCCCGGAACCCTGGATGTGCAGGAAAAAAACATCAATGGGGTTATCAATCCATACAATCTCCAAACCCTTACCAGCCAGTTTCTGCCGGTAATCAATCTCTTCCCGGGTATAATAAGGTACAATCCTGGGACCACCGGTACGATTGGTACGATTACCGAATAACCGCCCCCGTAATACCCGGGGAAGTCCCCTATATTTTTGAAAAAATGGAAAGGATGACAAATCCACCCGGTATAAATCATCCGGTTTCCGGTAAAGGGGATAACGAAACACCTCCGAAGGCGTCAACGAGCCCCTTAAATCCACTTCAAAATAACCTGTGAACAAGACATCTCCTGGAGCCGCACTTTGATAAAACCGGTAGTGCTGCCTCACATACCGGAAAAACCGCTCAGATAGACCATACTCTGCTAATTTGGCTTTAAAATCCAGGAGAGTGTCCCTGACATGGGTGCAGGGCACCTGGTCCTTACCGAAAAAAACCATTGTTGACGCCTGGTTTGCTGTTTGCGTTCCTGTCTCTTTTCCTGTTTTCTCAAAATACTCCAGGCTGTAATCAACAGCGCGGGCAAGGAAATCCACTTCCCCGGTATCACTGATCCCCGGGGCTGAAACCGGGCGCAGTGCGTTCTGCGGTGTCCACTCTACCGGCCTCTTTGGGAAAAAAAACAAAAAATACCCCACCAGCAATAAAATCAATAACACCGGTAAAAAAAAGTAAAAAATCTTCTTTTTATTCATTGCTTTTGCCTCCGGCGGCCAGATGCTTCACGGGGCGCTTTTTGAAAAAACTGCCCCCCCTGGACCCCCCCGCAAAAACTTTTGATTAAATATAACACCAAAAAAACTACACAAAAATAAGGGAACAAATACCCGCACCAGGTGAAAAATGTCTTTCGCTTGATATATTTGAACCTGCCAATAAATCTATCTGCAGTATTGTAGGAGGACTGGTAAAGGATTTCTCCACCAGGATTGACAACAGCAGAAATACCATTGGTGGTGGACCGCAATAAATATCTCCTGTTTTCGATGCACCTGAACACCGCCATGGACAGGTGTTGATAAGGCGCAGAGGTATTACCGAACCAGGAGTCATTGGAAATCGTAACCACCAATTCGCCACCCTGTGAAACAAATTTCCGAACCAACCCGGGAAAAATAATCTCGTAACAGATAGGCGTTGAAATGGCATGACCGTGTAAGGTAAGATTATGTACGGCAGCACCAGGGGTAAAATCAGCGATTTCATCCGTGATCCGTTTGACAAAGAAAAGGACTTCCCTGAAAAGTACGTATTCACCAAAAGGCGTGAGGTGAACTTTATCATACTTTTCTATCCCCTGTTTTTGAAAAAGGATGGCTGAATTATAAATGACAAGATTAGAGCTGTAATCGGTGAAACCGGCAAGTAAAGGTACATTTAACCGTACAAACCGGTCAAACCGATCATAATCGGTTCGGGTTTGCAGCGGGTAAATGGCAACGGTATGTTCGGGCCAGACGATAAATTCAGCTCCCCTTCGGGTTAATTCTTCGGATTCTGTAAATAATCGATGCAGTATCCTGTCTTTTTCTTCCCGGGTGATGGGGTCATTATTGGTATTGGGTTGAATAATCCCGGCCTGGTGAGTGCTCAAACCTGAAGTTTTTTGTGAATCCACCCGGAATAAAAAATACCCCGCGGTGTAAATACCGATAAAGCTTACCAGGAGAGCAGCGATGGCCCGGTTACGGATATCCTTGCTGCGGAAGTTGCGGATGAGCCAATAAAATAGGGTATTAATACAAACCAACAGGAAAGTCACCAGGTGAATACCCCCGATCTCAGCCACCTGGATAAAATAGATGTTTTCGTACTGGGAATATCCAGCCAGGCACCAGGGAAATCCACCAAAGATTTTCTCGATGATTAAATCTTTGCCTATCCAGATAAAGGGAACCATAAAGAGTGCGGTTTTTTTTATAAGCATCCCGGCGATACCGTGAAATAAAGAGAGAAACGCTGCCACCAGCAGGATTCCCAGGATGCTGAGTGGCCTGCTCATATCCCCGTACCGTACCATCACTCGAGGAATCCAATATAAAATAATTAAATAGGATATAAAAGCGAAAATAAAGAAGGGGAGAAACCCCCGCTGCTTTCGCTGTTTCTCCTGCGTTTTTTCCCTGTCCGAGAGGTAGAGAAGGGGAACCAGGAAAAAAAAACCAAAAAAAGAGATAGAAAATTTAGGAAAAGAGAAGGCATACAAAAGAGCAGAAAAAGCAGAGATCAATAGGAATTGAAATTTTAATCGGGTCTTACGATTGTAAATTTCTTATTCTCCATTTGCTCCAGTTTTCGTTGTTCTTGTTTGGCCTCAGCCCTGGTTTCAAAATTCCCCACCCGCACCCGGTACAATTTTCTTTTCTTTCTCACAATGGTGTTGATTTCCGTGGGATAACCCATTTTGCCAAACTTAGCGGCATAGTTTTTAGCATTGGCATACTCGGAAAACGCTCCCACCTGCACTGAGAAATACCGTTCTTTTTTAAGGGGTTTTGCTTTTATTCGTTCCTTTTTTTCATCCGAAGAGCCAGGTAGTTGATGGAGTTTAATTTCATCGCTGATGGAAGGCTCTTTACTTTTAACGGTTTTCCTGGTTATTTTACCGGTTTGGTCCGCCAGTTGAATCTCGTCGATTTTGCC
>CP070627.1:883575-894753 GCA_020355945.1 Candidatus Aminicenantota bacterium
TTGTTTGCAGGATTATTCCCTTCTAAAATACTTATCGTAATTCTTTCCGGCGCCCTTTTCTTTTTCTTTCTTGACTTGATAAACGTATAAATGGTTTGCTCATCAGCTTTATAAAAGAAATACTGCGGCGGGTCGGTTTCCTGGCTTTTGGAAATTTTATTTATTAAATTCTGGCCTGGAGTATTCTCTTCAGACTCCGCCCCCTTAATTGTTAGAGTTTTAAGGAACCCGACTAAATCTTTGCGTATATCTTTTTCCAGTGCTGATTTAACATAATATACCGTATCAGACTCAAAAAATGCAGGTTTAATATCACCTGACTCCTTACCAGTACTTTCGCTTTTTGGGGGAGTGGGAGTTTTTAGGGCAAAGAAAGCCAAAAGACCGAACAGGACAATAAGGAGCCCAATTGCAGATATATGAAGAATTTTCAAGTATTCTCGCCATTTTTTTTGATTTCCCTGGTTTTCTTTACCCGGGTCATTTGGATTAACGTTTGTTGTCATTGCTATTTCTCCTTTTGTTGGTTTCTATATATCTAATTTTATGTATTTTCATTGAATTGTTCGGGTGGGATTTCCCACAGTTGAACCTCATGTACCGGCCAGTACCTGGATTTGGTTCTTAGAAAAGCAGTTTCATGGCTTAAAACCTGGCGCAGCCGCGTTCCTTTTCCTTTTTTGAATTTATCGGTTTTGACGTAAAAGTTGTAACTCTTGCCATCAGTCATTTTTTCTAAAGTAATTTCTACTTTTTTATCCCTTTCACAATAGTGATCTCTTTTGTAACCATCTGCCCCGATAAGAGGGACAAAATCCAACGAGGTTTTGATACCCAATTCAAAATACGAGGAATTGGCCAGGTTAACATGAATGGGGGAATTTTGATTGAAGGTTTTAATTTCCCAGGATTTTGGATTGAAACCATCAGTGCCTTTTTGATATCGCAGTGCTTCCACCCCGGAGATTGATGTCTCTTTAAAAGCCACTTGTTTCCAGGTGGTGGCTTTTTGGATAGCTCCCAATATTACAGAGCGTTTTAATTCAATGGCTTTTTTATAGGCATCTTGCGGCCATATATCGTCGGCAATTTCAATATTTTTATTTTTATCGAAAACATTGGTGACTGCTTTTCTTACATCAGGCCAAAGGGATGTCCGGCCGGATAGTACAATGTTTAAGTCCGAAGGTATTGTCAGTTGAGTGGTAAAGGCCTTTAATTTGTCAATCAATAATTGCTTGAATCGCTGCAAATAAGGCATACTCAACCACTCCTTTTTTTTCATGCCCAGGTATAATTTGCCGTACCGGTTGATTAACTTTACGGTTATAGACTGACCCTGGTTTATGGTATTTTCCAGTGATTCTACCACAATTTCTCCCAACCCGGCTTTTTCCGAGTTATCTCCCAGGCAAATGTCAACGATTTCATCTTCATCCCTGGCACTCATGTCTTTTTTAAAGGCCAGGATGTGTGTAATTTTAAAAGCAAACATGATTTTCTTTAGGTCTAATTTTCTTTTGGAGTCAAGCCCTCTATCATCCATTGATGCGATTTGATTGGTATATTTAAAATCTTCGAATTCATTAAACCCTTTTAAGAGGTCATGGACCTGCAGGGCAATGGCTTTATCCAGGGCATCGCCAGCCATGGCAATCCCATCCCGTTTAATCACCTCAATATCTGCAGGGGTGACCACCTCCATTTCCTTTTTCCATTTAACCCGGGCATAGGAAATATCCAGGGTGCCGGCGCCAATGTCGATAATCAGTACATTCTCCTCCCCAGGGACATCCTTCTCATTTTGTTTTGCTAAATAATCAGGCCCGGTTCGTTTTAACAAATAATAGTAAAGCACGCAATTGGACTCACTTTCCAGGGTGATATTTTCAAAATAGGCTCTTCCCGGCTCCTGGAATACTTCTCTAAACACATGTTCTTTTAAGAAAGAGATATGGGAGTTGTTATAAACATTGGGGTGAGTGAGAACCAACTTTCTATATCGTCTGCTGTCCTCCTCCCTGGATTTGTTGGACTGATTTTTACCCGTTGAGTTTGATTGTTGGTCTCCTTTTTCAATATAGCTTTTCAATAGATGTTCGTAGCATGATTTTAAAACAGAACTCAGGGAAGGATAACCTTTTTTGGGCTTCCCATCTTCATTGATGTAGAGAAAATCTCTTTTTTCAAATCCGAAATCAATTTTTTCCGGTATAGGTATGACTTTTATTCCCTGGACAATGAGTAGTTTAATCGAGTTTAATACCGAATCCGGGCACAGGCCGAAAATATCATTAAGGGCGGGTAGATCGATAAAATGCTCACTGCCGGCTTCTGCTAATTTGGTGGCTTCATCATCATTTTTTCTTATGATTTCATTGCCTTTGGCTGTATTCCTGAGATTCACAATACTGGGCAGTAAATGTTCTTCACTGGGAATACTATCCGGTGGTGATTCAAAGGGAATTTGAAAATAATTACTCCCGCTTGAATCCAGGTACTGGGTGTGAAAAAAGGCACATATGGCAGAGGTGCCGAAATCAATGACCAGGTAATTGTCTTTGACATCGTGGAAACAATCAAAGGTGATGGTAAAATCCATTTGCTTGAGGAGAACATCCGCTTCGGTTGTTGGGGATTTATCTTTGGGCTTTCCCTGGGGGAAAAGGTGAATGCATAAGGTAAATTTTAAGATAAAATCAAAATGGTATGAACAAAGGTCCCTGACTTTGGTGTAATCAAGACAAAATTCGATCTCTTCTATACTGTCCTTGCTGTCTTCAATCCTACCGGAATTTTTATCGGGAACCAGGTTTACGGCTTTTTCATCAAATTTGATGCGATTATTCCCTATAACCGTGACGTTCTTTATTTCCCAGTTGTAAAAACCTGTTTTGGTATTACAGTTGTTTTTTAATACCAGGTCAAAAAGCTTTGTTTCACCGACTTCTTTAATGCCTTTCTCTGGCTTTCCATCCCCGGGGATTTTCAATTTGACCGGGATAAGGTCTTTGGAGCCTTGATGAGCCAACAGCCAGTTATCAATGGTGATATTTTGGGTGATTTTTTTATTATCCGGGGTGTTCAATGGCACGGGTTGATCTTCATCGATTAATTGCACCAATGCTTCGGTTTCCTCTTTTGAGCGGTTTATCCTGAGGTTTAACGCTTTAAAAATCTTATCATCGAAGTAACAACTGATGGTATAATTTGAATAGTACACAAGATTGGGAAATTCATCAAAATCAATGTAGAGGCTCAAATCTTTTTGGGTATTTGGTTTTTTTAAGCGTATCGGGATTTCCCTGAAAACCTCTTGCTTTGTTGTGTGGACTGGATTTTCCGAGAGATAAAATATATTGGGAACAGCTTTGCCGGTTTCTCTGACTTTTATTGAGAATTTACCATCCACGCCATAGGAAAATTGGTGGGTGTTGGGGTTTTTTATTTCAATATGGAATAATTTGGCCATAGATTTTTTGGAGGTAAAATCAAGGGCATAGTCTTCCTGTTTCACTGCTGCCGGGTCATTGGGGGCAGTTGGCGCCCCTGTGGTAAATATATTTTGTTCGGGTTTGAATAAAATTTCTTTTTCCCGGGTTTCAGGTTTGAATTTCAAAGTGATATCATATTTCCACACTTTTTTGTATTCTTTTATCCCGGACTTGATACTGGATATAGGGAGTTCTTTCCCACCTGTACCAATAACCTGGGGTAATTTCAAGGTAAAGGAAAAATCGATATCCGTATCGCCGATGTGGGGCGTGTCAAGGTCTTTAATGGCAGCCAGGTTGAGCATAATATTAAATTTCTGCTTAAAATGAACATCCGGGATGGTGACATAGTATAAATTCCCTGTTTGCGCTGCCTGTGATTTTTGCAATTTGTGCTCACTGGCTTTTTCTATATTCAATATTTCCAGCAAATTGTCCGCATCAAGCTCGACGTTGTGCCCACTTGCAAATTCCCATTGGATGTCAAAAAAAAGTTTAAGAGTAGGATTTTTCTTTAAGGGATGGAAAGTATAGATGATGTTCTCCAGGGCAAAAACGGCCAGTACTTCTTTATCTGTTCGAGGATTGGAAAAGTCCACGGGGATGGTATTATTGTGTTTTGTTGCGCCGTCGATATTGAAGCGGATTTCCACGGGACGGACAATATACCTGTTAACGAAGAATATTGAAGCGATCAAAAAGGCATAAAAAAAGAATGTCCCCCATTTGGCCCAATTTTCAGAGTTGTTGGCATGGATTTTTGATGTTTCCGAAAGCACTTCAGCGGGGAGTTCGGTAATGGTTTTATCCTTGAAGGCATCACAGTAGTCTTTAAAAGGGGTAGAAAATTTTTCTTTGTTTATGTATCCTTTAACCAGCAGGCAAAATTTTTCATCTTCCACTTTTTTCTTTAAGAGATCATCGGTGATTTCGGATTTTTTTACCCATGAACCGAGAAAGGGGATTAACCCGCGTAAATTGAGAGGATTGTACCAGGCCATATTATATTCGTAATAATCAGGGACTTTGCTTTCTCCTATGTCTGAGACCTCATTGGAAGTATATTCGACTTTTTGAGGGGCCAGGTAACATCGGTAGTTAAAGGGATATGAATATGAATCATTTTTGTTATTGATATCGACAACGCCCCTGTACCAGATTTCTTGTTTAAAGCGTTTGACATCTTCACTGGTAGACCATAGGGTTTCTTTTTTTATGATGCGGACAACCGGTTTTGGTTCCTGGGGATTGTCACTGCACAGGGAGCGGCATCCGGCAGAGAGCACTTTTTGTTCGTCATCTGTGCTTTGTATTTCCGCATCACACCGGTGCCATATCCATTGACCGTTATCTGTTGAAGGAGCCAGGGCCCATTCTACCCAGGCAGGATATTCGGTCCGGTTATCCAGGCAAACATCATTAAGTCCGTTCCAGAACATGGTTGATTTTTGGGATCCTGGGGATTTTCGGGCAATCCTATCCAGGGCAACCTTATTGGTCAATTTTAATTCAACCCCCATAATCCTGGGTTTAACCTGGTAATAATGAAAATAAACCCTACTGGTACCGCCTGAAATGGAGGGAACCTGTTTTTCAATATATTCTATTTTCACGAGACTTTCGAAATTTTGCTGCATGTAATCCCGCAGTTCACTATAGTAGTTTTTATGAGAATCATAGGCAAAACTTCTCAATACACTGGTTAAACCTGCTTCTTCATATACATACTGCTCATCGCTCAAGGAAATCACGTATATTTTATCAATACGTCGATTAAACTCAGTCCTTAGACTCTTAATATAACGATTGAGGAATGGTAAAACCGTGACTTCTACCAGTCCGATGGGAGAAACCGCTAATTTTTTAAAATCTTCCCTTTTATTTTCTACAAAATTTTCCAGGTCAGATCTTCTTCTGTTAATCCCTCCTTGTATCAATGCCAGTCTTCCGGATGTATGAATCCCTTTGCCAATAATTTTGCGACTTTGCTGATGGATGGGGAAATGGAAAAATACAATGGAGACAATATCTTGATTCGGTCGATAGGGTAGAAAACCTTTTTGAGTAATCGAGTTATTGGTAATCATTTCCCGGGCAAAGGAGAAGTACTCCTTAGTACCTATGTTCCTTGTAAAAGAGCCGGTGGCATCAAGCAACAGGATATAATGCTGTGCCGTATCCGTTTCTTGCCCAAATTCCAATTGCCCGGAATTACATACAAAAAATAGGCATAGAAAGATCAAAAAAGTTTTTTTTAACAATCCCGTCTCCTTATCAACCATAAATCCTCATATTAAATATCCCTGGCACAACGAAAGCCCATATAGGCATTCATGAAGTTCGGATGACTTTCATTTCGAAACGCACAGCGACAATTGTAACTGTCGCTAAACCATGATCCGCCGCGTAAAACATATTTACTCGCGGTACCCCCGGATATACTGTTGGTCCACTCAAAAACATTTCCGGCCATATCCCAGCAGCCATAAGGACTTTTGCCTTTGGGATATTGGGTTACCCCGGTTGTGTGAAATAAACCGCTTTCTGAACTATTGCAATATTCTTTTTCAAAGGTGTTTCCCCAGGGATATATCAAACCATCCGGCCCCCGTGCGGCTTTTTCCCATTCCTGCTCAGAGGGCAATCGTTTCCCGGCCCATTGAGCATATGCGGTAGCGCCAAACCAAGTCACGTATATCACCGGGTGCTCTTCATAGCTTTTCTCTATTTCATATTTATTTTCTGACTTTATTATTCGACATTTCTCAGTTTCACTTTTGCCCCCTAAATAGATCCACCTATTTAAATCCGTCACCTCCGGGCAGGATTTGTTTAAAAATAGACAATATTGCCGGTTGGAAACAGGATAGAGATCGATATAATAGCCTGGCAAATTAATGATCTGCTTCGATTTCTCGCTGGTTTCATCTCTCTCATCTCCATACAAGAAGCTGCCAGCAGGTATGAGAACCATTTCCGATTGATCTTTTTCATACCTTATAATTCTACCTTCATAGGGAGCCGGAATATTTTCCGCGGCATCCAGCACTTTTAGTACCTCGTAAGCTGTATCTGCCAGGGCGTCATAGGGGTTGCCCGCCATCGCTTGTAGTGTTTCGATAATAACTTTATTTTCACTGACTTTATCTTCACTGATTCTTTTAAATACCCGCATGACATTTCGACGGCTCTCAGTAGGCAAGTCTTTATCTTTTAAGGCAGACACCAGGGGTTTAATAGGTTTTACAGGTGCTTCATTTATAACATTCACCAACAGGTCGATATCGGCTTTATCGGCTTTAAAGTACTCTGTTTTTGGAATTCTTTCAATAAATTCCTCCAGTAGCGACGGGTTATCAAAAGCCAGGGTTAAAAGGATAACTTGTTTCCACCATTCTTTCCTGTAGTTTTCCACTAAAATATCTACATTACGGTCATTTTTTATTTTTTCGGAGGCAAAGAATTCCTGGAAAACCAGGAAAGTAAATCCATATCCCGTATCTGCATGCATCCTGAAGAAACCGCTTCTATCATTGATATTAAGAAAAAGCGAGGTAGGGTCGATTTTTGATTTATCTAAATGCTGAAGGTATTCGATTAATTGATTTTCAATATCTTCTTTTGGGGCGGTATATTGTTTATTTTTATGCATCCGGAGAGCCAATGATTGGAAAATTTGCCGGGCTTCGCCTGTATTTAATTCCAGGGCGGGCTTATTTTCCTTAATCCATTTTTTAAGTAGGACTTCGGTGCATTCATAGTAAAGTTCGATTTTATTCTGGGGAAGCCGGTTGCCGCGGTTCCTGAGGATAAATCCAAGAATTTGCAATATCATCGGGTTCGCGGCAAGGGGTTTGAGATATTGTGCGCTTCTTATATTTTCAGCTATTTCAAAGGCATCGTTATTTGCTTTTTTTTCCCACGTCTTTTTATCATCTCCTGGATGTAGGGCGTTTTCAACAACTTCAAACCAGTGCATTAAAAACCTTTCCAGGTTTTCATAAGAAAAATCTTGAATCGATAATACCAGGGCATTACTGACGAGCCTGGAATTACCTCTATATCCGTCAGGTCTCGAAGTAATGATAAAAGGTGTAGAAGCAAATTCCTGTCTGGCCTTATCAATCCACTTACAGATTTTAATTTGGATTTGTTCATTAACCGTCTTATCCAGTCCGTCCAGCAGAATGATTCCTCTCTCATTGTCCAGGAGAGTTTTAAACATTTCCACAGGGATTGAAAATTTTTCAAACCGGCATACTCGTTTGATGAAATCGATAAAACTTTCTTCATCCGGGGTGGAGAGTTCTCCAAGCGGTGCATAAAAGGGGATAACATCAGGATTAAGGCCTAATTTTTCTTTTCCTTTACCTTTAAGGAGCATGATCACGATATATTTTAGTAGAAGGGTTTTGCCTGTTCCCGGTTCCCCTAGAATGACAATATCTTTGAAGCCTCTTGCCTGTGCCGTCCCGAAAACGGCTTTTATGTCCCTTATATAAATTTGCTCTTCACTTAAATTTTCTCTACTTTGTCCTTTTTTAGTGGTCTCATGTTTGAAGTCGCTGATCTCTACCCTCATTTGTGCATTTGAATAGACTTTAGCTATCTCCAGCGATGTATTTAAAATGTTTCCAAAGTGATTCATGGACAGATGGCTGTGTTCGCGCAAGACATATTTCCTGTAATTTTCGAAGGTATCCGCTATTTCCAATTCTATTCTTACCTGTTGTTTAATATCAGTTCGGAATAACGAAAGTGGACCATTTTCACCAAATACCTTTTCGTATATGCGATTTTTAAAGCTATTTTTTTCATTTATGATACCTGTGATTTTCAATCGGTTTAATCCTTCTAAATCAACATTTAACATAGGATGACCTTCAAGTATCATTATAAACATTTTATTTATTTCAATTTCATTTACAATGCTTTCATATATGATGTTAAAATGGATATTGGTGGGAGATTCGATTATTAACTTATTCACTGTCTTCTCAACATCTTCTTCTGTGATATGCGCTGCTGTTCTATCTATGGCATCTTCCCAGAGTTTTTCCAATATTAATTGAGTTAAATATAGGGCACCTGAGGTAAAGCCATATATTTTTTTTGCGGCGTTCTCAAATACGTCCCAATCCCCTTTTTCCAGGTGTTTGGTTATTTCTATCGTTTGTTCATAGTTGAAATCATGTAATTTGATGGATTTCCCTACATTAAAAGGAGACATAATCTTATTTGATATGAGTGACGTAACTGTTGCTGCCCCTGAAAGGATAAATTGTAATTTACCAAATTCTATATCAGGTTCGGTTGCCCGGCAATTAAAAAAGGAACGAATCAATCCAAACCAACTATCCTTGAAACTTGAATGTAAAATACGATCTATTTCATCGACAAAAATAAGTATTCGCTTATCCTCCTTTTTTACGATTTTTTCAAGAACTTTTTTTAGATCTTTTTTGTTTTCTAGTTCTTCTTCAAAATTAAAAGCAGAATAAATAATATTTATAAAATATTCGTTAAAGAAATTTTCCGAGTGGAGGCATTTTGCCGGAAAGGTGGATAAATCTATAAAAACACTTTTGAATATAGTTGCATCCAATTTCCCACGTATATGTGAAATCAGGCTTGATTTCCCGCTCTGACGAGGAGCCAAAAAATATAAATAGCGGCTATTCTTTAATATTTCTTTATAGAGTTCTCTATCGGCATCTCGTTCTATATAGGAAACACCGTCAAATGTCCCGGCTGCTCTAAACGGATTTCCGTGAGTCATGGTTGGCATCAAGTCTCCTAGGAATAACTGTCCTCGTTGTTAATGATATCGATAAGTTTCGATATATCGGATGTTTCGTTGAGGGCGTCAAACAAATTATCACATAAACATTGCAATTCCCGGGGTTTGAAGCATGAAAATTCCTTTATTTTATCAATTTCTTTTAGCGCAACTAATTGAGCATCCCTGGGTAGAAGACTCAAAAGCTGTTTTGTCTGAGCTTCATTAAAAGGCTCAACCGGTATATTCTCCCAACAACGTCTATATTTGGGATGCTCAAAATCTTGACCGGAGAATTGATCAAAGAAATCTTCAATGGAAAATTTCGATTCCACCACTATTCGTATATTATCACTCTTCTGAGCACGGATACAGAGGTTCTGTATAAAATCTTTGGCAATTTTTGGGTAATCAATAAACTTCCCAAATTCCTCTATACATAATACTAGCGGCTGATCTATTAAAAATAAATCCATCTCTTCCCAGGAATCAATCTTTGGGGTAAGCTTAGAATTAAAATATTTAAAAAAATATTCCATGAAATATTCCATATCAGACGGGAATAATGGCTGCATATCCAAATGGCATCTTATCCAATTTCTATTTGCCATAAATGGTGTATGCATGATACGCATCATTAAACTTGATTTACCTATTTCAAAACCACCATGTATAGCAATAAGTTTCTTCTTATTTGATTTAATCAGTTTCGCCAGTTCATTATCACATTCTCGTTTAATATAGGAAGGAGCATCCTCAGGCAAAGTCCCCCTTGTTTGAAATGGATTTGAGTCGGTTAGATGTTTATTTGATTTTTTTAATTTTCTTAAATACGAGGAATAAGCCATCTTGTTTTCATTTAGAATCTCTTCTATTGGAATATATGGTTTTGCACAACGGCTGGCCATTATCACCAGGGTGTTAATCCATGTTTTCCCATCGATCTTTTGCCCCAGCAGTGCCTCTAGATGTGGCGCATCGATTAGAAATACACGGATAGGTTTTATCCTTTCAGCGACCTTATCTGCATTTATGTTAAAACCTGAAAATGAGATTAATAGACCATAAGTACTTGCAGTGGTGGATTGGATCTTCTCACTTAAGATACGGACAGGGTTTGCATCAATTTTGTTTTCTTTCCATTTTGCTTCTACCAGGAAAGTAGTAAGACCTTCATGAATGGCTCCATCCAGTTCTTCATCAGGGTCATTCCGGGTAAAAGAACCTTCGGCCTTGAGTCCGCTTGCCTGGAATAATTCTTTGAGCCAGGGTTCAAATAACAGCCCCCGCTCCTGTTGTTTATCGAACATTCCAACCATCTCATCCCAGCGACGTTTAAGTTCCTTGAATTTTTTCTGTTTATTCTTCATGTTTGATTACTACGAGTAGGCCTCCTCCTTTGAATCTATGCCCTTTACCAGTCTGACCACGTTTATTATTCCCATTTGAACCTCATTCGGGGACAATCTTTTTTTTGCCCCTTCAATTTATAGCACAAATGGGGAAAAATATCAACTGTAAATATAAGCCCTGATTCGCCATCAAAATTTGGTAAATATGTTGTTTAATGCGAAATGATCATAGTTTACGGGCGGGGAGACCCCCAATGCTGTTGACTTAAGAATATATATCAACAAATTTTTAAAGTTCGGCAGTAGAGATCATTACTCATTTTTTAGCACTAGTGTATGATTTTTTAGAGCCAGTGTGCCGTGTTTTAGGGATAGAATGTCGTTTCTTTAAAACTCTACGTTGATTGTAGGACGGGTCTTCTGACGATAAAAAAAATCCTAAATTTCGGATTACATTCCCTTAATCCGCTATTTCCTTTGCCGCTATTTTTAGAAGGTCTTTCACAACTTCATTTTCTTATTTGTCCTGTGCCTCCGGCGGGGCGGGGGGGGG
>CP070627.1:894853-905989 GCA_020355945.1 Candidatus Aminicenantota bacterium
CTGTCAGAGGTGTTGATAATTTTTACATCCGCTTCTTTCAGGCCGTTCATTTCCAGGCAGCGCGCCAGCAGATAGTGAGATACGGATAATTCCACCAGGCTGATTTTTTTTCCTTTTAAATCCTTAACTTTCAAGTTATCCCGCACCAAAATGGCATCGTTGCCGTTGGAATAGTCCCCAACAATTAATATCGTACTATCGATACCCGATGCAGACGGCATATCCAGGCACTCCATGTTGGTCATCACACAGGCATCCACCTGTTTGGCTACATAAGCTTCCACCGAAGGAATATAATCCATCCGTACCAATTGGATTTCAATGCCATAAGCGTCTGCCCATTTTTTTAAAATACCGGATTCTCCTGCATAATCCCAGGGCATCCACCCGGCATAAATAGACCAGGCTACTTTAAATTTGGGCTTTTGAGCCCAGGCGCTGGTGTCCATTACTCCTATAATTAATGCAAATACAAGGATACTCATCATTATACGTTTCATTGCTTACTTCCTCCTTTTTTATCTTACACTTCTTTTTTCTACCTACTACCTACTACCTACTACTTACTACTTACTACCTACTAATCTCTTATATCTTTGGTCTGTCATCTTTTTCTGCTTCTTTCTCTTTGGGAACGCCGGCTGTTTTCTCTTTTTCCAGTCGTCGGGCCGCCAGCATTTCGTCCATTTTACTCCTGGCCGTGGACTGTCTGCCAGCTTTGGCATACTCCTTATCCTGAACGCGAATGTCTACTTTTGCCAATTTTTCTGAAATACGCGCTTTGGCGGTTAGTTTCTTGTTGGCTTCCAGGACTGCCGAAATAGGTCCTTTATCCAGGCTGGTTTCCAGGCCTTGCAGCCGGTCGTTTAATTCAAGAATCTGTTTGGCAGACACAAAGTCAGCAACGGCTTCTGCTTTTTGCTGCGGCATTTTCTCAATTTCTGCTTGTAATTCTTGTAATTGAAGCATGTATCTTTCCATTGTCTGAGAGGTATCTTGAATATCTGATTTGAGTCGTTCCTGGATTTGTTCGATTTCTTCGATGCGCACCTGGAAGCGCTCAAACGCGCTGGCGTGTCTATCGTAAGCGGCCATGTCGTTAGCATCTTTGGCTTCTTCCGCCCTGGCTAACGCCCCTTCCCGTTTTCCCAGGAGTTCTTCTTCCTCTATGTTCAACGCCTCCAAACGGGCACGCTTATCTTCCAGTACCGATTCCACTTCGGCAATGGCATCCCTCAGGCCTTGAAATTGAGATATCATTGTATCTTTTTGAATATCAAAGGCAGCGGAAATCCCGTCCACCGAACCGGTAAACTGCTCATCCGCCGCTTTAATGATACCTCTGGCTTTTTTCCAATTCCAGAACCTAAAATAACGTAAAATCGCTCTAAAAATCCCGATTTTTTCTTCTGCCATAAGTTTTCCTCCTTATTATATGTTTATAATTGTACCTCATTGCTCTACTCCTCCATGGGTTGAGGGTTGTGTATATATGGAGTCATCTATTTCTTCTTGTCTGCCCATGCTTCTTAAGCGGTCTTCTACTTTACGTGCGGCAGCCACAGCACGTTCCAGGTTCGAGGCCGCATTGTCATGCTTTACATTCATATGAGCCTCGCTGTCCATCAGGTCAACCACTTCCAGGTAAGTAGAGTCAAGAGTGGCTTCAAGGATTTCGCATTGGTCTAACATCTGTTTTAATGTTTCACCTCGCTCTGAGAATAACTCCAATCGCTTGCAGTGACTGCGGACTTTTTCCTGGAGGGCCTGGATAACCAGATCCTTTTGTTCTTCCTCTTTTTGCCCATTTTTTTCCAGGTTTTTTACCTCTTTTTGCCAGGCTCGCAGCTCCTTGATTAGCTTTTTTTCATCAATCTGGTTCAGGGCCTGGTAGAGGACAAGGGCTTTATTCAAAAATTTTACCCCTTGATCGTAAGTCTCTTCTGCCAAAATCATAAATCGCTGCGCAGTCATGCTTTTTACCTTTTTGGATTTCTCCTTTAAGAATTGATACAACCGTGTATAAGCCTCCAGTAATTCCTTAGCTGCCTGCTGCCCCTGGGTAAATCCTGCGGCTTTGCATCTTTCTTCGATATCTTCTACTTGCTGTTTTTTGTAAACTTTACGTTTTTCCTTCAGTTCTTTGATATAATTTTCTGCAATTGTTTCTCCGCGCACAAAATAGTGAAATATCCAGGAAACCAGGCTGAGAAATCCACTGCCCACGGCCAGGGCAAAGGAGGTTTCATTAAAATTTACCAATGTCATATACAAAGCGCTCAAAATAGAGACCGCCGCAGGGAATAGGGTGGTAGGGTGCTGGAGGGCCTCGGAAAGAACCGCCTTATTGACGGCCCGATTCGAGAAATCCTCCGGGCTCGGTACGTCAGCCTTTTTATTCCTCGTTCTACTCAATGCGCGAATCTCCTTCTCATATAAATCTCTTGAATTTAAATGCTAAAGGCTTTCGCCTTCTACAGCAACAAATTCCACCCTGGAGAGCCGGTAGCGGTAAGAGCGCATGGATTCCCCGGGTTTTTTTACAGCCGGCCGCTGTGAGCCCATCCCTTCTGTCTTTATCCGGTTGGGATTAATGGAGTGTACTGCCTTTAAATATTGAGCCACCACCTGGGCCCGGGCCAGGGAGAGTTTGACATTTTCTCGCTCATCACCCCCGGGACCGGTATGACCCCGGATAATCACCCGGTAACCCGGATAATTGTTGGTAAGCAGTAAGGCTATCTTATCCACGATTTCTTTTCCCTCATCGGTTAAAAGGTTATTCCAGGATTGAAAGGTAATGGGTTGAACCCGAAAGGTGCCTACTTCTTGCAGCTTTGCCCACTCCTTATCAGGGAGGGTGGTAAAGTCCTGTTTTTGTGTACCGCCGGCTGCCACACTCATCACCTGGGTTCGCGATAATTCTTCCAGGATAGAACTGTTAGTGATCAGGTAAGGGTTGCCCTGCAGCGGGTCTTTTTGAAAAGTCCCGGTGCGTATCATCACATCAGTGCAGGCAATAATCGTATTGATCACACCCTCCTGGACACTGGTTCCATAACCACTTCGTACTGAAATCCCAAACTGCCTTTCACAGTTTTCCACCAGGTTGTACCAGTCGATTTTTTTGAGCATTTCTTCTATGGCATCTTTTTTAAGGTCGGCGGATTTACTCATCTCCTTTATCATTTTCTCGAAGTTGTTGGCATATAATGCCAGTGTCCGGAAATAGACCCCCAGGAAATCCCGTACTTTTTCAGGGTGTCTTTTCAGGTAATTGCGATTGAAGACAAACACATCAACAATATACCCGGAAAATCGGTCCGACCCCCAGATATATTTGATTCCCGGGAGTTTCAAGGCTTTAGACAGGTCCGGTTCCCAGAGGACAAAGACGTCGCCGATTCCTTTTTTGGCCTGTTTCAGGACCTCGGTTGAACCGCCTACTTTCATTTGCCATTCTTTATTGTCCTGGAGTCGATCCAGGTCAAAATCGGCAATCGTAAGGTCGATTAAAAAAGAGCTGGGAGAATCCGCAGTATAGACGATTTTTAAGCCAGGGTCATTGAGATCATTGATTTTACCACTGGGGAACCGGTCGGCAAAGCCGACAATTCCGTCAGCTCCTTTGGATTCGGAAATCGCTGCGGTAATCACACCGGGAAACTTATGAGGGGCGCCGTGGGCTAAATAGGAATTCACCGGCAGCACAATACAATCGTAATCACCCCGGGCAAAGGCAGCTAAACGGTCAGCATAAGCACCACCATCATCGGTGAAGTCCATTTGTAATCCTTTACGCGCAGCTATTTTCCTCATTTCCGGCGAGGTAATGAACCAATACCCTAAATAATTGTCGCCGCCGATACGGATGGTATAAAGGGAACCGACCGCATCCGATGTGGATCGCTGCGACTTTTCAAAAAAAATGGGTTTGATGTACTTGATTGCTAAAATACCTAAAATACCGATGACGATAATCAGGATAAAGCCAACGGCTGACTTTTTTATTTTTCTCGGTCCTGTTTCCATTTGACTCATGGTATCCTCGATTTATTGTTGGGTATCAAATTGGGTGATATCGAAATTTGGCAATTCAGCCAATGTTTCGGATAACCTTTTTGATAGGTCGGCAAAGCTGTCGGCCGCTTGATATGATACGGAAAACTGTCTCAGGGGATGATTTTCTTCCACGCACAAACCAATAGCATATATAGGGATACCATATTTGGCGGCATACAGTGCAGCCGCGGGAATATTGTCAGCTATCCCGTCGGTGACCACCACCAATCGGAATTCGCCGTAACCCAGTTGTTTTTTGTATTGGTCCACCAGCCTATCGGTGCCATAGCTAATGGCACGTGCCAGAGGGGTGCCGCCGCCGGCATCGATATCGTCAACGGCTTTTAAAAAGGCATCCCGGTTGTTAGTCCCCAAAGGAACCACTTCCCGTCTTCCCAGGCTGTCGAATACATACAGCCCGATATTAACGTCTCCCGGGACATTTTCCAGGAATTTTTTGATCGCCCACCTGGCGCCTATTATTTTATTGATGAATTGTTGGTCTCCTCCGCAGTTCCTGGAAGTGGGTTCTCGCATACTACCGCTCCCGTCCATGATGAAATAAAAATTCCGGGTCAGCTCTGCTTTTCCAACACTGTCAGCAGGTATGGCGATATTTACCGGCTCCTGTTGGATCCACAGACGGGCATGGTCGATGGTTTCTTTCGTTTCCTGTTTTTCCGTGGGGGACGATGGTTGGGAGGTACAGCACACCAGGCCAGCAACCAGTATGCAGATAAGCGCTTTAAAAAATATTAAATTCATTTCTCCACCTCGTTATTCTTTATACCTTATACATTAGTTATACGTTATTTCTGGTTCATTGTTTTCTATTTCAACGGTGTAAATTCGGTCAATTCCGCTTCCACCTGTTTGATACGAAAAACTACCCTGCGGTTGGCATCCCATTCATCTTTGGTGCGGGGAGGATTGAATTTGGGGTTAGCTATCCCCATGCCTACAGCCACAAATTGTGATTCGTCAAGGCGCAGACCTCTTTTTTTACAGTAGTCAAGAAAACTCTGCCTGACAGCTCGTGACCGTGAGAGGGAGAGGTTTTTGGCCTGCTGTTCCATTTGATTGATTTCCACCGACGGTTTTCTGTCCTGGCGGGCCTTTAAAATCCCCAGGGGGTCGGAATGACCTTCGATGATAATCAAAGAACCACCATAGGTCTGGGCAATATTCAATGCTTTTTTAAAATCTCCTTCATATTGCCTTTCGGAAAACACGCTCTGGTTGGGAGCAAAATTGATCTCCACCTGGAACAGCGTGCCCTGTTCCGCCCAGGTCGTAGGTTCCACGGAAATCTTTTTCTCTACTTTCCGGATATCGAATTTCTTTTTGATGGGTTCGGGTTTGATGGTAATATTGGATAATCCCCGGGCCAGTTGGGAATAGTTCCAATTGGCTGACTGGAGTGTCACTTTATTGGACATCAAGCCCATATTGATAAAACTTCCCTGGATTTCTTTTGTCAACTGGGTCATGGTTCGGGTGGTTCCTTTGCCGGTAAAAAAACTTATATTCCCATCATAGCCGACGAATTGACAATCTCCTAGCAAGGCTTCCACATCAGGGACCGCTTGAGGCGCCCCTAACAGGAGGTCTGCCGAATGGGTCATCAGTTTTTTATATTCGGTTTGTTTTTCACTTTTTCGGGCTAAAAGGCTTCCCAGGGCTTCCTCTCCTTTCATTAATGCCCTGACAAAAGCTTCTACTTTTGATTTGTTTTGCCTGAAATAGTCGCTGCGAACCGCATATACATCGGCAATGATCCGTGAAGCGGTTTTAGTACTTAACATGATTTTGGCGCCTTTGACTGACCCTGCGGCTCCTGTTCCCACTTTGCCGCCGGAAGTCAGGTTCATGGCATCCGGGATAATGCACATCACACCATCAATCGACGAATCCTCTAAGAAAGCACTCACCGGGTCCACGATTTTACCCTTTGTGTCATAAGTGGGAAAAGACAATTCATCGAACCACCTGAGTTTAACATTTCTCAAAGAAATACCGGCACTGCTCAGGATATTGGCCAGGTAATCCATATGGGGACCATAAAGTTGAAGGGCCACTGTTTTATTTTTCAGGGCCCCTGGTCTTTTAACATTCTTTCGGGTCACCAGGGCGTCTCCCCCGGTGGACCAGGTCATTTGATAAACCACCACCAGGTCAATACCCTGCTTTTTAAAGACTTCGGAAGCAGCGTTAATCATACCCATGGTTCCTCTAAGAAATGGGGATTGACCTTGCAAACATTTTTCCACCTGTTTGGGGAAATTGTTTTCCACGTACAGTGAAACCTTAAGTCCTTCGGCATTAAACAAACCCGAATCCAGGGAATAAATCGTGGCAACGTCGCCTCCCCATGTGATCATGGGTACCTGGAGCGCACCGGACTTCACACTTCCTGCTCTTGTCTTTACCACATCGGTTAATGGCCTGGGTTTCAACACTTGCTGGTTACCGGATGCGGACACAGTCAATGGTAGTGTAAATACAAATGTAAAAATCAATGCAGCAATGCACCACGTAACCAGGGCACTAACATATTTGGTTTTTTGCATGATCTCCTCCTTTATCCTTTTATATGCATCTACCTTCATATTCATATCGCAATAACTGACCTTCTTTTTTTAGAATCATAAAAACTATTTTAAAAGAAATGCTGCGGTATTTCAATAGGTAGTGTTATTTTTTTTGAATTCTTTTCCAACCGGGCAAAATTTTCTCGGGGATTCGGGCTGAAACCGGGGGGTTGAAAAATCTGGCTGATTCAGGTAAAATCCATTTATGAGTATTAGTCAAAAGATTCATATCAAGGAGAAAAAGCATGGCAACCTTTTCTAAAATGAAACAAAAACCTATTGCATTTTTTATTTGTTTTTTTATTGCTTCACTGGTCTTACTCTCTGCGGCCCAGGGTGAAATTAATCTATCCGAACTGGAGAGCTATTTTGAAGCAGCCAGGAAAGAGTGGAAAATACCGGGTATGGCCGTGGCCATTGTAAAAGATGGCAAAGTGGTTTTAGCCAAAGGATATGGGATAAAAGAGTTTTCTAAAAAGGAAAAAGTGGATGAGAAAACGCTTTTTGCCATTGCCTCAAATACCAAGGCTTTTACTGCTGCCACGCTGGCAATTTTGAAGGATGAAGGAAAAATCAATTGGGATGACAGGGTTCGAGAATATTTACCCTATTTTAAGCTGTATGATCCTTACGTCACAGAAGAGATGACCATCCGGGACCTTTTATGTCACCGGTCCGGTCTTAAAACCTTTAGTGGGGATTTGCTCTGGTATGAAACCTCCTACAGCACGGTGGAAGTCATCAAACGGGCAAGATACTTAAAACCGGCCTTTGGTTTTCGCAGCGGGTATGGGTATTCCAATATCATGTTTATGGCAGCGGGTGAAATCGTCCCGGCAGTGACAGGGAAACCGTGGAAAGACTTTATCAAAGAGCGAATTTTCAAACCTTTGGCAATGAATACCACCAATATCGGCACCACTGATTTAAAAAAATACAACAATGTAGCGACTCCTCATTATGTCTATCTCGATGGCAGAACCGTAACGGTTCCTTATACGCCTTCGGATAGTCTTGGAGGAGCGGGTTCCATCAATTCCAATGTCATTGAGATGGCCCAATGGGTGAAGATGCTTTTGAATAACGGCGTATTTGACAACCAGCGTATACTGGGTGAAGATAGTATATGGGAGATGTGGTCTTCTCATACGGTGAACCGGGTGACCCGGTCTGCAAAGGAACTTTTTCCTACTACCCATTTCAGGAGCTATGGCCTGGGATGGGGGTTATCTGATTATCATGGTTATAAAGTCATCGGCCATGGTGGTGGTTTGGACGGGATGATATCCAGGGTGGCCCTGGTACCGGAAATAAAACTGGGACTGGTGATTCTTACCAACAGTATTAATGGGCTGCCCACTGGTCTGACGTATAAAATCATCGACACCTACCTGGGGGTGAAACCTAAAGACTGGAGCCGCATCTACCTGGAACGATACAATAAATCCGTAAAAAAAGAAATGCAGCGGGGACTGGAAATAACAAAAAAACGTGTAAAAGGCGCTCATACCGGGGTAAAGCTTGAAGACTATGCCGGTCTTTACCAAGGGCCCATGTACGGCGATGCAGCGGTGACCTTGAAAAAGGGAAAACTGGTACTTGAGCTTTTGCCTGCGCCTATATTTATTTCAGACCTGGCTCATTTGCATTATGATACGTTCGTATTGAAATTGAGAAATACTTTTTCTTTTGTTCCCCACGGCACGGGTACGGTCCAGTTTATTCGTGATAAACAAGGAAACGTGGTTGAGATGAAGGTGGATATCCCTAATAGAGATTTCTGGTTCGATGAACTGGAATTCAAAAGAAAACCCGGTGAAGAAGAAAATCAATAAACCGGACAAGCCGGAACCAAAAAGATCAAGGGGACAGGCGAAAATTTGAAAATTTCTGATGAAGAGATTTTTGGTGCTACTTTTATACTTTGACACACTGGCCCCGCCGCCTAATACTTTTAGTTTTTTTATCCGGCTAAAGTCTTGACAGGATATATTGGTTGACCGAGACCCCTTGTTCTGCCGATTTAATGGCTAACTCCCTGTGTAGTTCCGGGGGAATCCTTAATGTTAAATTACCTTTAAACTTTTTCACGCCCAGGGGCTGCGGTACAGGTTTGTTTTCCTCTTTCAACCAATTTATTGATTCTTTAACAACAACCCTTATTTCTTTCAATGCATCTTCTGTGGTATTGCCGTGGGCTGCAAGGCCGGGAAATTCAAGACACCTGGCAATAAACACCTGGTCTTCTTCAGACCACTCAATACGATAAGTGTATTTATCCACAATATTATTTATCATCTAATGCCTCTAATTCGAGGATTTCCAAAGTACTTTATGCAAAGGTTTAGCAAATCATTGAACTTGACATTTTTGGGAGTGTCCAATATTTTTTTATCCACGCATATATGATAGCATATATGCTATCTTTTTTCAACTTTTCAACTAAAAAAAATTTCCAAAATCCACCGCCAGAATAACGAATAAAGTAAGGAGGACAGGCGAAAATTTTCTCAAGGTTAAGAGTTTTTACTGGAGAATCCGATTGTATTTCGAACATACACTACTCACCTAAACCCCAAGCATAATCGATGCCAAAGTGCCAATTTTTCTCCTTTCCCCGCATTTTGATCTGAAATTACCCTTCGTGGTCTGAAATTACTATTCCTCACCACATTTTGATCTGATATTACCCTTCATTTTGATCTGGATTTACCCATTTCATTTTCATTTTTATACCATAATATGGGCAGATCGTTCGACGAATGAAATAGCCGGACGGTGGTTAATCCTGCGCAGGGTGTTAAAGTAGTACACGGTGTGTCGGCAAATAGGAAGGGTTTTGAAAGTTTCCCCATGAAAATTTTTGACATTAATTTAGAGAAAAATAGGAGATTAGAAAATGAAAAAAATTTTGATGGTTTTGACACTGTATGTTTTTAGTTTCGTAAGTTTATCCGCGTTTGGAATTGAAGGGGATAGACCAATTAAAAATGAGGGTATTAATTTGACCAGTGGAGTCGATGAATCCAGGGACCTGGATGCGGAGAACCCTAAAAAATTTCCATATATCGGGCAATTCGTGGAAAATTTGAAAAATGACGGATTTATTGTTAGGAAAGGGTATTTAGAGGCGGCATTTCCACTCCTGTCATATGAAGTGGGAGTGATTCCCAGTTGCTATTACATTAATGCTTCAGCACCTTATATGGTTTGTGCGCTTCCGCTTCCGACATCATCGGGACAGACGGTGCCCAACAATAATATTAGAGATTTTTTACATAACGGCATGTGGGTGGATTTCCGACTTCGCCAGGACGAAGCAATCGTTTTCATTGGGTGGACACCTCCCGCGGAAGTCGAATACTTCAGCTATCGCAGCTATTTGTACAACCGGTATCTTCCCGGGGAAAAGAAATTCAAAGATATATTTGCCAGCCTGGGTGATACACTGAACAATCTCACCATTGTCACCACGGATAAATTCAAAAAGCCTGAACCTTTCTACGGTTCCTTTACCATCATTGTAACAACAGCTAACAAGAAGATATATAACCTTATCTCTGCTGCTGCCCAACAGGCAAATTATCCCATTGAAATCATAAATAAAGATGTGATACCCCTCAGTTTAGTAAATATGGGATTGGATAAAGAATGCGATACCTTTATGTTCCTCAACCGTATTGGACCTGAGACGAAAAAAAATAAAAAGATACTCGAAGATTATAGAAACTCTAATCCAATGTTGGTGTTCCGCTTAACACCCGGGCAAATCAATCCGCCTGCTCCCTTTGAGGTTCCGCGTCTCCGGGTGCGGGGGACAGGAGATACAAAAGAGCTTGACTTAATCCCTGCTCTCAAAGACCTTCGTAAGGCCATCCTCAATAAATACAAGGACTTCAAGGCAACTGAGTTTAAGACCCGTATCTGGATAGGTGAAGGCTATGATGCAATCCAGAGAGGGATTGAGGCTTATGGAGAAGACCGTGATGTTGTCTATTTGAAATCCGAACCATTCTTCTTAAACAATGACCCCAATGAGTTCTTGGTCATTTATGGAGTCAACCATGCAGCCACAAATAAAGCAACCTACTCGAATTTCAGTATCTATGGAACATCTCACCTGAATGGTGTTTGCGGTATGACCAATCATGATTTTGCCGGCAGTGCCGAGAAGTATTTACCGGGGTGTAAAGAGGCTAAGTACCTATACGTATGGAAGGTTGCCCGGCGCCGCTGCTGCAAAGATCATCGAAACTGCCTTGAAGTCCCTTTTTATAAGGGGATTTGGGGAATCGATCTAAGTGAAGAAGCGTTTGTGGGGTTCCGCGCCTACCTGGAAAAAGCCACAAAAGTAGGGCCTTTATCCACGGAACTCCTTTACGACCGCGTTATAAAATTCAGCCCGCATCGCTGGTGGGACCAGGACACTTCCATTGACACCAATAGTGACAAAATGAAATGAACCAAATAAGTGTTGGAGAAA
>CP070627.1:906089-917050 GCA_020355945.1 Candidatus Aminicenantota bacterium
AAAGAAATCCTTTATCCTTCCTCTGTGTCCTCTGTGTCCTCTGTGGCTAAAGATATAAACCAAACCGAAATTGCTCAGCCCTTGATTTTTATCATTGAATACGCGCTGGCCAAATTATTAATGAAATGGGGAATCAAACCAGCAGCCATGATTGGTCACAGTATTGGTGAGTACACGGCTGCTTGCCTGGCCGGGGTGTTTTCCCTGGAAGATGCGTTAAAAATTGTCTCCCTAAGGGGACGATTGATGCAGCAGGTCCCCCCGGGTGCTATGGTTAGTATGTCGTTATCAGAGGAGGAACTAAAACCGCTTTTAAACGGTGACATTTCCCTGGCCGCGGTCAACAGCCCTCACCATAGTGTTGTCTCCGGGCCGCAGCCAGTTGTCAAGGAATTCGAAACACTGTTGAAGAAAAAAGGATATCAAACCAGGAGACTGCATACCTCTCATGCCTTCCATTCAAAGATGATGGACAGCATATTGGGGGAATTCGGAGAACAGGTAAGCCAAATAAAATTAAATAAACCCCAGGAACCATTCCTCTCCAATCTAACAGGCCAATGGATTACTGATCAACAAGCCGCAGACCCTGCATATTGGGTAAAGCATTTGCGCCGCACGGTCCGGTTTAGTGACGGTATAAATGAGATGTTAAAGAAAAAAATATCAGTGTTTGTCGAAGTAGGTCCGGGCAATAGTTTAAGCACATTGGTGAGACAGTCAACCGATAAAGAAACAGGCCCATTGGGTGTAAACCTACTCAGACACCCGAAAGAAGATGCCACAGATGATGGTTACCTCCTTGATAAAATCGGGCAGTTGTGGTTGTACGGTGTTCCCATCAATTGGAGGTCATTCTATAACGGCGAACCAGGACAGCGTTTGCCTTTACCCACATACCCCTTTGAGGGACAGCCATATCGGATGGATGGGAACCTATTTAAGGCGGGTGACCAGGGATTTCCGGGAAAGTTCAAGCTGCAAAAGAAAACCGATATGGCAGACTGGTTCTATGTCCCGGTATGGAAGCAATCATTTGTGCCCACTCCCCCAAAGGGTAAAGAAGTGGATGAGTACTGTTGGCTTTTATTCCCGGATGAATGTGGGTTGGGTACTCAATTGGCAAACCGACTGGAACATGATGGTGCAGAGGTCATCGTAGTAAGGGCAGGGTCCGGGTTTATTAAGAAAAACGAAACAGAGTATACTATTAATCCGGCCAATAGCGGTGATTATGAAGTTTTGCTCCGGGAAGTGCTTAAACGCAGCAAACCATTAAAAATTACTCACCTGTGGGGGGTGACAGGATTAACACCCCTTTCCATTGAATCATTATTGCAGCAATTGGATGAAACCCAAAACAGGGGAATTTTCAGCCTGGTTTTCCTGGTACAGGCCCTTGGCAGGGAAGAGATTAGTGAAGAGATATTTATTGAAGTGGTCACCAACAATATGCAAAAGGTGGTGGGTGAAGAAGTGCTGTGCCCGGAAAAGGCAACCCTCTCAGGCGCGGTTAAGGTAATCGCCAAAGAGTATCCCCAGCTTAATTGCCGCAGCATTGATGTGACGCTGCCGCAGCCCCCGGGAAATGATTATGGCAAACTTTTAGACTCCCTGTTCTCTGAATTGAGGGAAAAATCGTCTGAAATGATGGTGGCTTATCGTTATAATATGCGTTGGGTACAGGCTTTCGAGCCTGTACGCCTGGAGGAAACCTGTAAACAAACCGCGATATTGAGGCACCAGGGGGTCTATTTGATCACCGGCGGTCTTGGTGGAATCGGCTTGGAAGTGGCCAGGTACCTGGCAAAATCAGTACAGGCCAAATTGGTATTAACGGGTCGTTCACCGTTTCCTGCCAGAGGCGGATGGGAGCAATGGTTCCAGGCCCACGGCCCGGACAATGATGTGAGCCAAAAGATAAAAAAACTGCAAGAGATGGAGGCATTAGGAGCCGAAATCCTGGTGGTTAGTGCCGATGTCGCTGACCTGACGCAAATGCAGCGGGTGGCTGCCCAGGCAGAAACGTGTTTTGGTCGGATCAATGGAATCATCCACTCTGCCGGCCTGGCCGATTATGCCGGTGTCATCCAGAGACGATCAAAGGAAACCACTGAAAAAATTTTAGCAGCCAAAGTCAAGGGCACACTGGTACTGGAGCGTGTGTTCAAGGATGTAAAATTGGACTTCTTTATTCTCTGTTCTTCCTTAAGTTCAATAGTGGGCCCTTTTGGTGAAGTGGGCTATACCGCAGCCAATGCATTTCTTGATGCCTTTGCCTATTACTGCAATTCCCTGGGGGACTCCCCCTGGGGCCGCACCGTGAGTATCAACTGGACGGCCTGGAGGGAAACCGGAATGGCCGTTGAAGCGATAAAAAGAAAATCCGGGACACGAACCGTGGACCTGGATGAAGGGATATTATCAGCAGAAGGGGTTGAGATTTTTCACCGCATTATCGGGGCAAACTTGCCCCAGGTTGCTGTTTTTACCAGGGATTTAAACACTGTGCTTGAGATGTTGAATAAACAGGAATATGATGTCCCGGGTCTTGTTGGTACTGCCAGGGAAAGCGAAAGTCGGACAGTCTTACAAAAGCGCCCTGGATTGAGCATCGCATATGTGGCCCCTGGGAATGAGATCGAGCAAACCCTTGCCTATATCTGGCAGGATTTTTTTGGCATTGAACCCATTGGAATCAACGATGATTTCTTTGAATTGGGCGGAGACTCACTAAGAGCAGCAGCACTGCTGGCCAGGATTCACAAAGAAATGAATCTGGCCGTCCCGGTAACCGCATTTTTCAACCAATCTACCATTAAAGGATTGGTCCGATATCATGCCAAAAAAACCCGGGAAAAAAGTGATTACTTCTCGATAGAGAAAGCAGAAGAAAAGGAATACTATGCATTATCTCCGGCCCAGAAGCGGCTGTTTATCCTGCACCAGATGGAACCGGGACGACCGGTGTACAATATGCCGGAAGTGGTTGTATTGGAAGGTGATTTTGATAGAGAAATCATGGAAAGGGCTTTTAAAGAGTTAATCCGGAGGCATGAAAGTTTAAGGACCTCTTTTGAGGTGATTGGAACAGGACCGGTGCAAAAGATACAGGATACAGTGGAATTTGAAATAGAATATTACGATCTTTATAGAACCCAGGTTAAGGTTGAGGTTAAGGCTGAGGTTGAGGAGGGAGAGGGAACAAGGGGGCTTGCCCCCTTGTTAAAAAACTTCATTCGTCCCTTTGATCTTTCGCAAGGTCCATTGATGCGGGTGGGGCTGATAAAAATCGATGAAAACCAGCATATTCTCGCCGCCGATATGCATCATATTGTATCCGACGGTATTTCTATGGGATTATTGGTCAGTGAATTCCTGGCATTATACCGGGGAGAGACGCTGCCGGTATTGAAGCTCCAATATAAAGATTTTTCCCAATGGCAAAACCAACGATTCCTGGCCGGGGAAATAAAAACACAGGAGGAATATTGGTTAAAAGAGTTTGAAACAGGAGTCCCGGTGCTTCGATTACCCACAGACTATCCAAGGCCTGAAATACAGAGCTTTGAAGGGAATATTATGGGTTTTGATTTGGGGCAGGAGATGATAATGAAATTAAAAAAATTTGCCAGGGAAGAAGATATTACATTATTCGTTCTTTTACTGGCAGTATATAATGTATTTTTGTTTAAAATAAGTGGTCTGGAAGATATTGTTGTGGGAACAGTGGCAGCCGGTCGCCGGCATGCAGACCTGGAACGGGTCATTGGCATGTTCGTCAACACCCTGGCTTTGCGAAACCATCTCAACCGGGAAAAACCATTTGTCGAATTTTTGTACCAGGTCAAAAAACAAACCCTGGATGCCTTTGATAACCAGGATTACCAGTTCGATGACCTGGTAGAAAAATTATTACCCAACAGGGACTCCAGCCGAAATCCATTATTTGATGTGATGTTTACCTATACATCCCGGGAATTCTTAATACCTTCACAAGAAGCTTCAACACCGGGGAAGCCGGTTTTGAACGCAAGAGCATATGAGTTTGAATTCAAAGACTCCAAGTTCGATATGATCCTGGGGGTCTGGGAATGGCAGGAAAAACTCGAGTTTGTCATCCAATACAGCACAAAATTGTTTAAAGCATCCACCATAGAAAAATTTATAAAATATTTTAAACATATCCTTTCTTCGGTAATAGAGGATAGGTTTACCCGGTTAAAGGAAATCACGATTCCTCATGATCTAAAAGCATTAAAATCAGATGTTTACCAACGGATTGCCAGTGATTTTGAGTTTTAGGAGACAATAATGAGCGGGAAGATCAAAATAGTCTTTGTTTACCCGGGGTTCGGTGCTCAATGGAAGAAAATGGGGGCAGGATTACTGGAAGAAGATGTGTTTCGGGCAGCCATCCGGGAATGCGATAAACAATGCAGCAGGTATGTGGATTGGCATATTGAAGAAGAGATACAAAAACCAGTGGAAATTTCAAGGCTGGACGACCCGTCAGTGGGATACCTGTGCAGCCTGGCAATAGAAATCGCTTTAATGGAATTATTAAAAAACCGGGGGGTCATACCTGACGCAGTCATCGGTCACAGCGGCGGAGAAGCCGCAGCCGCTTATAATGCCGGGATTTTGGATTTAAAAGACATGTTTAAAGTGATATGGAATCACAGTATTTTAATGAAAAAAGAAAGAAAAGGAGCAATGGCCCATATCAGTCTCCCCAGGGAAAACGTGGATGAAATCTTGAAAAACGCTTCAATTCCCCGGGTGGAAAGACGAATATTCATCGCCGGCCACAACAGCCCGAAAGCAGTGATTGTTTCAGGACAAAAAAGAGCAATAAAGAAATTAGTGGAACCTCTTATAAAAGAGAAGGTTTTCTGCAAGCTGCTTAACATTTCAGCGCCTTTTCACTCACCCGTGATCGAGCGTTATAAAAAGGAATTTTATAATGGAATAAAAGACATCCGGCCAGGTAAAGCTTTAATGCCTATATACTCATCCCTGCATGGAGGCTTGAGTAAAGAAACCGATTATTCACCTTCCTATTGGACGGAACACCTGGTAAAACCCGTGAATTTTTCCGGCGCAATCCAGGCAATGATCAATCATGGATATGGGATTTTCCTGGAGATCAGCCCCCATCCCATTCTTACGCAAAGTATTAAAGAAATACTGGAAGCTGCCGGGCAAGAGGAGGGTCTGGCCCTGGGCACGTTAAAACGGGATGAGGATGAAAAGCAAGAGCTGTTCAATTGTTTCGCCCGCCTGGCCCTGGCAGGCTGCGCTGTACCAGAGGAGAAACTGGACCAGGCGGATAAACAGCGGCTGCAATTATCGATTGCAGCACTAACAGGAAATGCACAGGATTCACAGGACTCACAGGAGCCTGGAATGGTTAAAAAGTTAAAAAAAGGTGCCCGGGGAAAACAGGAAGAGCTTATCCTGGAACGGGTTCAACAAGCCATCCGCCAGGTATTAAATCGAGAAGAAATCCGGTTGGCTGATGTCCACCTGGGTTTTTTCGAGATGGGTTTCGATTCCATGACAGCTATTCAGTTAAGCGAAACACTGGCCCATGGGTTGGGATTATCCCTGCCAACCACATTGATTTTTGATTACCCGGATATCCGGTCAGTGACAAAATACCTGGTATCCAGGCTTGACAATAAACCGGAGGAAATAAAAGTAAATAAAAAAGTCCCCAGAGATGATACGTTCAATGAGCCGATAGCCATCATCGGGATGGCCTGCCGGTTTCCCGGTGGGGCCAATGACCTCCAATCCTTTTGGGATTTATTAAAAAATGGCAAGGATACGGTAACCGGGATTCCCCGGGAGAGGTGGGATGGGGATGCTCTTTATGGGGAAGAGATCACACCGGGAAAATCCATAACCAAACAGGGGAATTTTATATCCGGGGTTGATATCACCACGTTTGATGCAGGTTTCTTTAAGATTTCGCCCAAAGAAGCCAGGTCTTTGGACCCCCAACAGAGGCTGCTGTTGGAGGTAACGGTCGAAGCCCTGGAAAATGCCGCAATTCCCCTGTTGAGTACCAGGGATAAGCAAGTTGGTGTGTTTATCGGCATGTGCATGGATGATTATAAAAAAGCCCATCTATATTCAGAGGATTTAAGCAGCATTGATCCCTATTCCGGTACCGGTTCCATGTCCTGTGCCGCGGCCGGGAGGATATCTTATTTCCTGGGGACCAGGGGCCCGTCAATATCTGTTGACACCGCTTGTTCATCCTCTCTTACCTCACTTCATTTTGCCGTTCAATCGCTGCGTAACCGGGAATGTGAAATGGCATTGGTAGGAGGTGTGAACTGCCTGGTTTCTCCCCATCAATTTGTCCATTTCTCACAACTCAATGTGTTATCCAAAGATGGCACCTGTAAAACCTTTGATGAAAAAGCCGATGGCTTTGGACGGGGAGAAGGGTGTGGGGTGGTGGTTCTAAAGAGATTGACAGAGGCGCGAAAAGATAATGATAATATACTGGCAATAATAAAGGGTTCTGCTGTAAACCAGGATGGCGCCAGTGCCGGTTTTACCGCCCCCAATGGAATTGCCCAACAGGAGGTTATTTATAAAGCCCTGGAAAATAGTGATGTTTCACCGGGAAGTGTTGATTACATCGAAACCCACGGTGCCGGGACACCCCTGGGAGACCCCATTGAAATAGGGGCAATCCGTGAAGTTTATGGAAAAACACGAACCATGGATAACCCGGTGTTGGTGGGGAGTGTAAAAACAAATATCGGGCACCTGGAAGGCGCGGCCGGCACAGCCGGTCTGATAAAAACGGTTTTATCATTACAGCATCAAACCATCCCACCCCATCTGCATGTTTCCACACCCAACCCCCTCATTGACTGGGAACATATCCCGGTAAAAATAACCACGGGTTTAACTCCCTGGCAGAGAAATGAAACACCCAGGAAAGCCGGCATCAGCGGGTTTGGCTTCACCGGTACCAATGCTCATGTGATTATTGAAGAAGCGGCAAAAATGGCAGAACCCTCCCCCGGGATGAGGCGTCCGGTTCATATGTTGAATTTATCCGCCAAAAGCGAGAAGGCATTAGCGGAACTTGCCGGGTTGTATCGCGGGTATCTTTCTCAATCCTCCCTTCCCGGGCTCGATGATATTTGTTATACCGCGTCAATTGGTCGTTCTCATTTTAATTGCAGGTTCTCCGGGTTGGGGAAAAGCCCGGGAGAGATCAATCAAAAATTGGCCGCTTTCCTTTCCAATCCTTTGCAAAGTATCTACGCCAATACCCGTAACCAGGAGTTAGATAAGCGAATCGTGTTCTTGTTCACCGGCCAGGGTTCGCAGTATGTTGGCATGGCAAAGGAGTTGGTGGAGACAGAGCCTGTGTTTAAAGCCGAACTGGAGAGATGTGACCGGCTTTTCTATAAACACATCAAAGCATCTATTGTTGAATTACTATATTCAACGGGATCGACGGATGAAAAGGTGAGTGAGGCCATTCATGCGCAGCCCATTATTTTTTCCATTGAATACGCTCTTAGTAAGCTCTGGCAGTCCTGGAGAGTGGAGCCAGCGCTGGTCATGGGTCATAGTATTGGCGAGTATGCAGCGGCCTGTACCGCAGGTGTACTCACTTTAGAAGATGCGGTAAAACTGGTGGCCTTACGGGGCAAATTGATGCAGTCGGCAAAAGAACAAGGGCAAATGGTGGGCATACTAACCAGCGAAGAAAACGTAAAATCCTTTATCCATCCCTATAACGACGTCTCCATCGCTGCAGTCAATGCCCCTGAAAATGTAACGATATCCGGGAGCAAAGCCTCCGTCCAAAAGGTAATTCAAAAAGTCAAACAGGCGAAAATTTTTATTGAACCTCTCAATATCTCCCATGCGTTCCATTCGGTGCTGATGGAATCTTATGCGGAAAGATTCGGTCATGAAATAGACGGTGTGGTGTTTTCGCCGCCCCGACTGCCCATCATCTCCACCATTACCGGCAGGAAAGCGGGTAAGCAACTATGCGATCCCGATTACTGGACCCGCCATTTTTGCCGAACCGTACGGTTTTATGACAGCATGAAACTGGCCCGGGAGAATGGTTATCAAATCTATATTGAAATCGGGGGAACCGCCGCATTGGCAGGACTGGCCAGCCAGTGCTTCCCTATCGAGAATGACCAGGCCCATGCCCTGTTTCTTCCATCCCTGAGAAAAGGAAAAAATGCCTGTGAACAACTATTAACCAGTTTGTCCCAATTATATCTCCAGGGTATTGATATTGATTGGGACCAGTTTTATCAACCCTGCCCCGGGAAGAAAGTCGCTTTACCCACCTACCCGTTCCAACGGGAACGTTATTGGCATGAGGGCTTAAATAGTCATCAACCACAGGAAATTATCACTATTTCTTCTTCAAGCGAACCCCACCATGAAATTGAAAAAACAAATAGAGAAAAAGAAAATACGGATGAGATTAAATCGGAATTAAAAGAAATGATTAGCAGCGTCTCCGGTCTGAACCCGGGGGATATCCTGGATGATGCGGATTTGTTTTCCCTGGGATTGGACTCTTTGATGCTGGTTGAATTAAGAAGAAAAATAAATGGAACATATGGAATCGATATAACTCTGAATGAATTTTTCATGGAATTATCCACATTGAATAAGATTATCCGGTATATTAAAAGTAAGTTACCCCGGGAGAAGGCCGAAGAGAGGATTCCTGCCAATGCTGGTGGGGATGTTCCTGTTTCTTTGCTGGAACGAATCATGGCCCGGCAAATGGAAGCCATGAAACAGTTAGCAGAAAGGCAGCTTGAGACACTTAAGAATTTACAGGGGACACCTTATTTTTTTGAGGAAAAAGATGATCAACCCCAGGGGACCCAGGGAGAAATGAGCCCGCTCAATTTTTCGGCGGTGGTTGACCCTGGTCAGAGGGATTTCACGCCGTCGCAGCAGCGTCACCTGGAGGCACTTATTCATCGGTATACGCAGCGGACCCGCACCTCGAAGCAGCATACCCAGGCTTTTCGGCATGTGCTTGCCGACAGCAAGGCAACCGTAGGGTTTAATCTCTCCTACAAAGAAATGCTTTACCCGATTATTGGTAAATGGGCCCGGGGTTCCAGGATCCGGGATATCGATGACAACGAATACATCGACGTCACCATGGGATTTGGCGTATATCTTTTTGGGCATCATCCTTCATTTGTCAGGCAAGCCTTCAGGGAATTGGAGACAGATTCGACAGAACTGGGTCCCCGTTCGTACCTGGTGGGCGAAGTGGCAGAGTTGATTTCCAGGCTTACCGGCATGGAACGGGTAACCTTCACCAATACCGGTACGGAAGCGGTAATGACCGCGATACGACTGGCACGTGCCGCCACCGGTCGTTCTAAGATTGCCATGTTTTCGCGGTCTTACCATGGACATTCGGACGGAACCCTGGCCGTGTCCATTAACAGGGATGGCAAAATCTGGTCCGAACCTGCTTCTCCGGGCATTCCCCGGGAAATGATACAAAACGTGTTGGTATTGGATTATTTACACCCCCGGTCGCTGGAAGTTATTCGAGATCACTGCGGGCAATTGGCTGCTGTACTGGTGGAGCCTATCCAGGCCCGGGATCCGGGAGTGCAGCCCGGGGAATTTCTCCATCAACTGAGGCAAATCACCCAACGCTCAGGAACCGTGCTGATTTTTGATGAAATGATTACCGGTTTTCGCCTGCATCTCGGTGGTGCCCAGGCATATTTTAATGTAGAAGCTGACATCTGCACCTATGGCAAGATCATTGGCGGCGGTCTGCCCATTGGCGTGATTGCCGGGAAATCCCAATATCTTGACCACATTGACGGCGGTTTTTGGAACTATGGGGATACTTCGTATCCGCAAACCCAACGAACATTTTTCGGTGGTACCTTCTGCCAGTATCATGAGGCCATGGCAACTGCCCGGGCTGTTCTCAAATACCTGGAGTCCCAAGGACCTGACCTGCAAAATCAATTAAATCAACGCACCGAAAAATTTACCCAAACCCTTAATTCCTTTTTTAAAGAAAACGAGATTTCCATGCGAATGGCCCATTTTAGTTCTATTTTTCGTTTTGATATCCCGGGAAACATGGACCTGTTTTTCTATCATATGCTGGAAAAGGGAGTATACATCTGGGAGTGGCGTAATTGTTTCCTATCTACGGCCCATACCGATGAGGACCTGGATTTTGTGATCGATGCTGTCAAAGAGAGTATTGATGAATTGGAGTCAGGCGGGTTTTCTTTCAAGCGCGTGCCAGTCTCCAACACGTTTCCCATGTCTTCGGTTCAGAAGCGGTTGTATGTGTTGAGTCAAGGGAAAGACGGGCAGCGGGCCTATCATATGCCCATGGCTATGCGCATCAAAGGCCCATTGGAATTTAAAAAAGTCGAATCAGTATACAACGATTTAATCAAACGACATGAAATTCTCCGCACCGGGTTGGAGATCAAAGACCAGCAGTTGGTGCAGCGTGTGGCTGCACCCGAAGAGGTGGAATTCTTCCTCATCTACAGGAAACAAAAGGATGCCAATATCGAAGCATTAAGCGATGAAGTTCTTCAACCCTTTGATTTGTCCAAACCACCGCTCATGCGGGTATCTATCACGGAGCTTTCTTCTACTGATTTTATATTCATTACCAATTTTCACCACGGCATTGTGGATGGAATATCATTAAACATCCTGGTCCAGGACTTTATGAGGTTATACCAGGGCAGTGAGCTTCCGCCCATCAAGATGCAATATAAAGATTACGTGCATTGGGAGCAGCAGTATATGGGTTCCCCCCGGTTCCATGCCCATGAGGAATTCTGGGCCAGGCAATTGGGCGGGCAGGTCCCGGTGTTGGAACTGCCTACTGATTACCCACGGCCGTTAATCCAGGGTTTTGAGGGAGATATTAT
>CP070627.1:917150-927846 GCA_020355945.1 Candidatus Aminicenantota bacterium
TTATGCCTTTTTTTCCTTCCTGGGGCAAAGCGATCACGGCTTCCGGTTCTATATAAGCATGCTCTACATGCGGCGTGGTGTAAGTCTGTTCAAGAATGAAATCACTTTCAGCAAAACCCGTTTCAACGTTTCCTTTACGTAACGGATAATGGACAATCAAGTTGCTTTTATATTGGGGATGAATCAATGGTGCATCCGGTTCCAGAGCTTTGCACGGGTCAGTGAGCACAGGTAAGGAGGTATAATCGATTTTGATTTTTTTTCTAAGTGGAATTAATGCTTCCGGGGATTCTCCTACCAACATTGCCACCACATCCCCGGGGGTAACTATTTTTTCATTACAAAAAACCGGTTGGTCCTGGCGAACCAGGCCGACTATCTTTGCTCCGGGAATATCATCTGCATCGCATATTGTCCATAACCCAGGTTCATTGTGTACAACCGTATAATCGATTTTATTGATTTTTGCATGAGCTTCGGGCAAGCGAACCATTACCCCGTATAACTGTCCGGGAAAATGATAGTCATCGGCAAACTTAGCTTGACCAGTGACTTTTTCCAGGGCATCCTGCCGGACAACAGGCTTTCCAACCAGTGAAAATTGTCTATTCACAGTAATTCACCACCAAAAGAAGATACGCTAACAAAACAGGTTTCGAAGCCTTAGTGCTTAATGAAAAGTTTTTACGGAGAGCGGCGGGTCCAGGGGGGGCAGTTTTTTCAAAAAGCGCCCCCCCTGATAATGGGTTAAATAAATCGTAATACAAACGCGCCGTCGTGTGTGTGTCTTTCGCGTTCATGGATACCTCGTAAGAATGTATCTTCTACTTTAGCACCAAAGCATACCCCTTCAAAAGGCGTATATTTACCTTTACTATGCATGTCAATTCCTTTGATTACCTGGCGGTCCCATAAATTAACCAGTGCCATGTCAGCGTCTTTGCCAGGTTCCAGGGTTCCTTTTTTCTTTGAAATACCACAGAACCTGGCCGGATTGGTGGAGATCAAATCAATTGTTCGCTCTAAGGTTAATCTTTCTTTTTTGAATCCTTCACTGAACATAAAGGGTACAAAGTGTTCCACCCCGGGAATACCACCATAAACCTGCCAAAAATTATTAGAAATTTTTTCCTTTTTAGGGTCGCATCCGGCATGATCGGTAGTAACAAAGGATATTGTACCGTCTTTTAACCCTTTCCAGAGGGCGTCCTGATCGGATTCGCTTTTCACGGGAGGTGCTGTTTTAAGAAAAGCAGATATCTTCGGGTTTTTGAAATCATCCCTGGTAAAATGGAGATAGTGAGGGCATGTTTCCGCGGTGACATCCAGGCCTTCTTCCCTGGCCCTGCGAATTAATTTCAACCCGGTTTTTGAACTCAGGTGGACAATGTGAATCCAACATTTACTTTTGCGAGCGATATCTATCATGGTCTCTACTGCTTTTGCTTCTGCTTGTACATCTCTTGCCTGACAATAGGCCTGCCAATCATTGACATTTTTTTTTTGCAGAATTGCGCGGCGCTCCTCTACCAACTTTTTATCTTCAGCATGAACCGCCAGGGGGCGCCCGGTGGATATTGCTTTAATCCAATGAGCCGCCTGGAGCATTTGGTCTGGGGTTAGATCGGTAAATGTCTTCATTCCTGAAATCAAATAGGCTTTAAACCCGACTACTCCTTCTTCGGTTAATTCTCGAATTTGCTGTTGGATATCTTTTCCATCCTTAAAATCATTCCCGGATATCCCGCCCCAGAAGGCATAATCCACCCAACTGCGGCCATTAATCGCTATCAATTTGGCATGTAAATTCTCCAGGGAAGTCACTGGCGGTATGGAAGTACAGGGCATATCCACCACCGTGGTAACACCGCCGGAAGCAGCCGCTAGAGAACCATGCTCAAAATCCTCCCGATCTTCAAAACCAGGGGTATTAAAATGGACATGGGTGTCTATTGCACCAGGGATCAGCAAACGAAATCTGCCGTCGTAGATGGTAGAATCATTTGAATATTGCCGCGGTGCCAGTAATGAAATTTGCTCCTGGAATCTTTTCCACTTATCCCGGCTTGAAATTTCAATCCAGCTTACGGTTCGATGAAGGCGGGGCAGTATCTTATTGATTTGTTCATCAAATAATACATCCACCAATTGCACCTGGTTCCCAACTGTACTGGTAAATACGTTAGATAAGATTTTTAAAGAACGACTGGGCATGACTACTCCTACTAAATCATTATTTACGACCAAAACATACCCGCATTGCAACCGATTCCCTTCTGCTTACCTGTAAAATTCACTTTTGTGAATAAGGTTAATGCTTACCATAATCCAATAAAATTTTCAAGAAAAATAACAGAAAAAAATAAAATTTGCTGTCCTCATATTTTTTGGGATGGTTTACTCGTAAAGGAAACCCAGTACCTTTTCAGGGGTGAGTGGGGAGTTGAAAAACAATTCTTTACCGGGTCGAAAGGCTTTCATGGCATCCAGGATAGCAAAATAAGCACCAATACCGTACATAAAGGGCGGCTCACCGATAGCTTTGGAGTTCATCACTGCTTTGGGATTGTTTGCATCCTCTAAAAAATGCACCTGGAGGATTTTGGGTGTGGATTTGATATCCGGGATTTTGTAGGTGCTGGTGTTATCGGTTAAAAGACGTCCGCCCTTGTCGTGGACTAGTTCTTCCATAGTCATCCAGCCAATACCCTGGATAACGCCTCCTTCAGCCTGTCCCCTATCAATTGGCAAATCAAGACTCTTTCCTCCATCATGAACGATATGAACCGCATCAATGTCATAGGTGCCTCGCAAGCAGTCAAGGGTAACTTCAAAGCTAGAGGTGCCGAATACATGATAGGCAAAGGGTTTGCCTTTTTCTGTCACCCGGTCAAAATAAATACCTGGCGTGGCATAAAATCCCTGGGCTGAAAGATTGATCCGTTTCCAATAGGCATGGTTAACCACTTTTTCCCAGGTGAGACCGGTTTTTTTTCTATTGAGATAGAATATTTCATCTTTGATTTCGATATCATTCGGATCAGGATGATCTAACCATTCTGCGGCCACTTTTTTGAGTCGTTCCCGGATGCTTTGACAGGCAAATTCCGTGGCTTTGCCGTTCATATCCGCACCTGTACTGGCGGCAGTGGGGGATGTGTTGGCCACACGGGTGGTGTTAGTGGTCTCGATTTTAATGCGCTCCGGGGCAATGGAAAAGGTATGGGCGGCCACGCGCAGGATTTTCATATTCACCCCTTGTCCCATCTCCACCGCACCCGTACTGACACTCACACTGGCGTCGGTATACACATGCACCAGTGCGCCAGCCTGGTTCAAAGATGTATTGGTAAAAGAGATGCCAAAACACACCGGCATCACTGCCACTCCTTTTTTCTTTAGTTTGTGAGCAGCATTAAAAGTTTCGGCATTTTTGTGTATTTTTTCGAAATTAAAGCGTTCATTCGCCTCTTTCCAGCATCTGCCGGCGCGGCAATTTTCCACTTGCATGCCGTAGGGGAAGGTATCTTTTTCCTTTAAGAGGTTCTTCTCCTGGATAATAGATGCCCTGGTGTTCAGCTTTTCCGCGGCTTTTTGTACAGCGGATTCGATAACAAACATGGCTTGCGGACCGCCAAAACCCCGGAAAGCGGTAAATGGGGGCAAATTAGTGTAACAACAAGCGGCAGTGGCTTTAACATTGGGAATGTAATAGGAATTGGTGGTGTGGAAAAGGGTTCGTTCCAGGATCGCAGTAGAAAGATCGGCGGCAGCACCGGAGTTCTGGTAAAACATCACCTGGTAAGCGATAATGGTTCCGTCCTTTTTTAGGCCCATTTTAAAATCCGAAGAATAAGGATGGCGTTTCCCGGTCATGATCATGTCTTCGCGGCGGTTTAGTACCAGCTTGACTGGTTTTTTCAGGTTATAGGCAGCCAGGGCAGCCATGCAGGCCCAGGGGGTGGCCTGGTCTTCTTTACCGCCAAACGCACCGCCCAGCCGCCGCACATCCACTTCTACCTTGTGCATGGCCAGACCCAGGACCCTGGCCGCGATCCGCTGTACACCCGTAGGGGACTGGGTAGAGGACCAGATTTTGATCCCTTTATTTTCCAAAGGAACTGCCATGGCAGCTTGCGGCTCCATATAAAAATGCTCCTGCCCACCGGAATCCACCCTACCTTCCACAACCACATCACACTGGTCCCAGGCTTTGTCCACATCCCCTAAAGCAAAGGTCCGGGGTGGGTGAATCAACTTGCCTTTGGCATATGCTTCCCGGGGATCGATAATCACCGGCAGCGGGTCGATTTTGATGGCTATTTTTTTGAAAGCCTGTCTGGCAAGAGCTTTGGATTCTGCAATAACAATTGCCAGGGGTTCGCCAATAAACCTGACTTCATCTTCTGCCAACAGGTGTTCATCTTGAATGATACCGCCGATTTGGTTTTCCCCGGGAATGTCTTTATACGTCAGGATATCAATGACACCCTTACTCTCTTTGGCTTTTTCCACATCCAGGTGCTTGATTTTTCCATGAGCTGCCGGGGAAGGAAAAACTGCGGCATAAAGCACTCCCTCCGGTAAAGGCATATCATCCAGGAAAACCGATTGACCTTTTGTATGTAAAGGAACCTCAAAATTTTTCATCATAACTCCTCTTCAAGTTCTTTCTTTGGAAAGAGGGTAATAAAATGGGCAAAGATGAGGTTTCGCAGCAGGAGTGATTTATAATGTGCAGAGCCTCGCACATCGCTGATTGGGGATATTTCTTGTTCTACAATTTTTACTGCTTCACAGATATTAGCAGCGGTCACCTCTTTGCCTCGCAGCCAGGAGCAAGTTTCTTCCAGGTAGAGGGGAATGGGCGCTACCCCACCGGCGGACAGGTGAATATCATTTATCATGTTACCATCCAATTCCAGGGAAATCGCACTATTGCAGGAGGCAATATCCAGGTATTTTCGCCTTGAGACCTTTTCGAAATGAAACCGGGAATCACAACCGGGATAAGGGATTGGGATTTCAATCGTCTCGATGATTTCCCCTTTTTTCATATCCAGTTTTTTATAACCTTTGAAAAATTCTTTTAACTGTAATTCCCGTCTTGTTTTGCCTTTGACCAGGCAGAGGTCTGCTTCCAGTGCCAGCAGGATAATAGTTAGATCGCCAATGGGTGAGGCATTTACAATGTTGCCTGCTAATGTGGCGCGGTTGCGCATAATAGTAGAAGAAACCAGGTTGAGGTAATCTTTCATATTGGGAAAAAGCTCATTTATAAGGGGGGAATGTTTCATTTCTTCTACTGTTGTTCCGGCCCCGATAAAGAGCCAATTGTTTTTTCTTTGCATGCCGGTTAAATCGCTGCGCCGGGAAACAAATTCCAGGTTTTTGTCCACCAGGTCTTCGGGCTGCTGAACGTAAAGATCGGTGCCCCCAGCCACGATAATTTTCTTGCTTCCTTCCGCTGGGGGGTGTTTTGAGGGGGTGGGGTGGGGTGGTTCTCCAGGACCTGGTGCATTTAGTCTTCTCGGGATTTGTAAAAAATAATCCGGCAGGACAGAGCTTTTTACCAGTTGTTTTATGCGATTTTTACCATTACTTTTCTCTAGTTGAGGGGCGAAGGTATCGCAGAGTTTTCGGGCTGCTCTTTGGATAGAGGCATACCCGGTGCAGCGGCAGATATTGCCATCCAATGCATCAACGGCATCCTGGTAATCGAGGGTTTGGCTGGACAGCAAGAAACCGGTGAGAGACATAACGATGCCCGGGGTACAAAAGCCGCATTGGGAAGCGCCTTCTTCTACCAGTGCCTGCTGTACCAGGGTTAGTGACAGTGCATCGGTATTTAAGCCTTCAACTGTAACGATATGTTTTTTATCAAGTTCTCCCAGGGGCAGCAAGCAGGATGCTGTGGTTTTATATTGAAGGTCGTGATCTTTTAATTCTCCGATTAAGATGGTACAGGTACCGCATTCACCTTCTCGGCAGCCTTCTTTGGTGCCGAACAGTTTTTGCTGCTGTCGGATAAAATCCAGTGCCACCGAGCCTGTAGGCAGTGATGTTTCTACTTCACGGTTATTTATGATACATCGAATCAGGCTCTTCATTAAAACTCCTTATACTTTACAAAACCAGGGGGGCGCTTTTTGAAAAAACTGCCCCCCCTGTGGCCCCGTGAAACATCCGCAAAAACTTTTTATTGGGATTACTCACCTAAATAAATGATTAATTTGTCATGTACCAGGACCGCCATGTCCCGGATGTTATCACCATTGATATCCCCGGTCCCAACAGCATGAGGCTCATAAACAGCAACAGCTTCATGAAACCCAGGGTCCTGGAAGACCTCAAATACCAACTCTCCCACCAATTCCTGACCTCGTATACCCACTAACTCCACAGAACGATTATTAGAATCCAACATCGCTAACATTTTCTTCCCCGGACTTCCCAACATTACCGGCACAACAGCCCAAAGTGATACCTTCTCTCCCCGAGACGTATACTCCCCTATAATCTTAAGACTCAATGCACTCCCTTTTTCCTGGAGCCATTGTACCTCTGAAACGCCCACCAATAAAAGCCCGGTACGGTCCTTTAAGCGAAGAGGCGCCAAACCCACAATATCCTTAAGCCCCTCCCTGAAATGAATAGGAATCGGACGCTTTTTCCCCAAAGCAGAAAACCAGACCAAATCCTGGTTCGCTTCATCATAAGCCATGTAACCAGGCCTTTTTTGCTGGTCTGAAAAACGACAGGCAACGGATAAACGCGCTGATTTCCGACCGGGATTCAGTTGACCTTTGACCTGGAACTTCCCTTCTTGCCATTGATAAAGTCGAGCCACCCGACCTTCACTGACCAATACCCGGGGATTGCTTGCCGAACCAACTACATTTACCGCCTTTGCCTCCAGGGCTAAACTCATGGCCCGAAAATGATCAGGCTGCAAAGATGAAAGCTTTTCCCCTAAGACCCGGTATACCACCGGCCGCTCATAAGCCATAAACAAAATAATCATCCAATGATTTTTACCACCCAACGGAACCACCTCTATTTCCTGCGGCGCATTGACAATAGAAAGATCATGAGTCTGCAAAGGCCCGGAACCGGGATTTTTCGAATCAAAAACCTGCAACTGGAATCCCTTGTCCTTGAATATTGCAAAAACAGTAGAAGGCTGCCCAACTGCCATGGCCAGCGGTTTCCCGGTTACCTTGAAAAACAAAGGAAACCGTTCCGGATTTTTTGCCTGGTGAAGTGCAATAGCCTTTTCCGCTGCACTAAACACCACCAGGTCCCCACTGGCTGTCCGTTTCATTGTTTTGATCGAGGTCAGCGAATCAAACCTGCGGGGTATTGGCTGCAGGCCTGAAGAGGCCCCCATATAAAGATGTACCTGGCTGAGAAGCGGTGCCGCCACACAAAAATCACTGTACCCATCCTTGTTAAAATCCGCCGCCAACCACGTAGGAGCTTCCTTGCGCCCTACTCCCAACAAGGGCAGCCGCTGGGGCAGGACAGCTACCTGGTCCAACAAATGACCCTGCTTCTTTTGATTAAATCCATAAAGGCGCAGAATTATCCCATTTTTAAGTAAAACAGCCAGTTGATCACTACTTTCTTCTCCACCCGGTTTAACTTTTTTTAACGCCCGAATAGGCGGCAGAACCAGTGTTTCCTCCCATCCGAATTCCCCCTTGCCAATACCCATTCGTACTCGAAGAGAACCTATTTTACTACCAAAATAAAAAAGCAGGTCTTGCCGGTGATCGCCATTAATATCAGCCGTAATTGCCGCCTGGCAGCCGCTGGCAGAGAAGTCCAGGGGAGTGTGAGTCTTAAATTCCCCGGTTCCGCTATTCCAGAGAATTTCAGCATCTTCCTTCCGACAGATCAAAATATCCATGTGGGTGTCGCCATCCAGGTCCGCAATGGCCAGGGTTACCAGATCAGTGACACCTTTAATTAATTGCGAGACCGCTTCCCCAAACGATCCGTCGGTCTCCTGGATATGAATCACCAGCCCCAACTGATCCCCAATACTTACTATATCAGGGCGTTGATCGCCATTCACATCTGCCACCTGGAATGTTTTGGTCCACTGGTCCAATACAAACCCTTTGTTGATAAACCGCTCGTCTAACCGGGGGAATTCCTGCTGCGAAGATGTCGAAGGAAGACGAATCAACACTTCCAGCCGGGAAACCTTATTATCCAGGAAAAGGATATCATCCAGGTTGTCCTGGTTCATATCACGGATGGTGAGATAGGAGGTGTCATTTTTGAATTGAAAGATCTCCATGGCCCCAAAACCAAAATCCCGCCGGGATACACGTTGGTCCCCTAAACAAGGAACAATACCAACAATCAACAAAACCATTATGCTTATTATACGTTTTCTCATGGGCCACTCAAGCGTTTTATTTTCAATTTTTTTTATTTCTTTTCCCGGTATTGGAAAATTCCCCGGCTGCTCAGGTCATTCCCATCGAACCGGGTATAACTAACTCCCCTACCAAAAAAGGAAGCCATAAAATCAACCGGGGGGAGCCGGTCAAACCGGAGATTATCAAAGAATTCCGTTAGCGGACTGGGTTCACTTTTTTCTTTGTCCTGTTGGCTTTCCATTTTTAGTGTCTGGATCATCAGCGGATTTTTGAAAAGTTCCAACATTGGGCGGAGGAGCCGGGAGATGTCTGTGATAGCAAAGCCCACCGCATCATCCGGTACCTGGCGTATCAAGGTAGTATAACTGGGATGTTGATAAAATGTATTGGTACTGCTCTTCCTGGTGGTGGAGGCAGCCTGGATCAAGCTGCGAACCAATTTTTCAGTACCGAATACCAGGGCGCCATCCACCACTGAAACCCCTATATAGGCAGGTTCCTGCAGGGGCTCTTTGGCTTGTTGGGGTAGGGTAGGTCCCGGTTCCACTGGTCCGGTTTTAAAACTGTACAGCTTGTGACCGTGCAGTTCATAAATTTCCAGGCGGTCCTGCATCTGCGCCTTCAAAGGGGTACCTTCACCAAAAAGTTTAACCAACAGCTTTTCCATTGCCTCGGCTTGACGCAGTTGTAAGGCAAGAAGCTCTTGTTTTTTCATGCCTTCCATCCGGGCAAATGTCGTAATTAAGGTGCCCAGGTTCCCAAAAATATCCCGGGATAAATCAATTTGGTACATTCCTCCAAACATACCTTCAGCCGCCTGAAGGTACTGCACAGTTTGGGGATCAATTGCTTTTAATATCTCCGGGAGTTCTTTCCACAACGCATTAAAATCCAGCCGCATGACTTGATACGTATAGACATCATCCGGTACATAAGCCAGCCGATGTTTGGGGGGCAATTGCTCCCTGCTCAACAATGTCCATAATCCCTTGTTTCCCCCGGCGCCCGTGGTTTTTATATGGAACTGGAATTCCATGGCTTCGGGTTTTAGAATGAAGTCCACCGTAATGTGTTTCAAATGGTCCAGTCCCAGGGCTTTCAAAATAACAGCAGGAGGAATATCCGGTTCCCCGGGTGTAGGGGATTCAATTTCTTCAGTCCCGGGTTCTTGTTCTTCAATAGGTGACTGGCTTTCCTCTTCAAATATGTCCGCTATAAACCGGCTGGTTATGCGAAGGTGTAGGGTTGGCGGGCCGGCAGGAGTTTTTGGTAATTCATTTTTAAGTCGCACGATGCAGCGCTCTACCCACTCCCGGTTACTGCCGGTGATCATCGTCCCCCCATAAAATGCACTCCATTCCGATTCCTTGACCCCGGGTGCTACGGTCTCGTCGCTTCGATACAATTCAACTCCCTGGAACATTTGTTTCTGTGGAACAGACTGGTCTTCATCCAATTCAGCCATTCGTTCATCAATTTCCATACCCTTCAAGTAATCCGGTTTATCCATGGCGGCAGCGATGAAAAAATTTGTTTTACCCTCTTTACCGGGCAGGGAAATTCCCACCACCAATTCCTTTTTCAACAGCTTCAACCCCTCCCAGAGTAAATGGGATAATGCTTTATTGTTGGGTTTTTCACCATAAACCGAATGCAAAAGAGTTTTTTTAAGAGCCTCTGCCAGGCTCTGGTTATTGAGAAAGGGCTTCATTTCTTTACTGTTCCACAATTGCCCGAGGCTGGATCGTTCGATGGCTTTTATAAAATCCGACACATTGGACACCCGGATAATGAAAACCGATGAGTCTATTAAATCCTGGCGTTCATAGGCCTGGACCGGGGATATTGATACACTTAGCAGTAGGAAAGCCAGGATTAAAAATAAGCTCATAAAAGGTATCTTTTTATTCATTCTTTTTTTCTCCTTTTTCAGTATTTTCTCTATTCTTTTGGGGATTTGCAGGGGGTATTGAGTAAACATAGCCGGATAGGGGGTTGGTTTCGTTATAAGCAAAGGCATCGATATGATCCAGGATATACTTGACATGGCGAATAGGGATGGCAAAATTCAGTCCCTGCATCGAGCGTATGCCCATATTAATTACCCCGATCACCTGTCCGCTGCTGTTAAAGAGCGGTCCCCCGGAATTGCCGGGATTAACTGATGCGTCTATCTGCAGGTAGAGTTTCCCCCCGAAATTCCTGGCGGTATGGCTGATTACTCCCTCGGTAACGGAACGTTCCAGGCCCAGGGGGTTTCCAATAACAAATATTTTTTCACCCACCCGGGGGATCTCTCCCGG
>CP070627.1:927946-938530 GCA_020355945.1 Candidatus Aminicenantota bacterium
GATATATGGACACAGAAAGAAATGGAAATCCTGCCGGAAGATACCACGGGAACATTGTGGGAGCGGATGAGCCATGAAGGCGCTCCGTTTCTTATCGATACCATTAAAAAAATTATTGAAAAAAAAATCACCAAATACCCCCAGGACCACGAGAAAGCCACTTATGCCCCAATGGTGCAAAAAGAAGAAGGAAATATTGACTGGAAAAATCTAACCGCGCAGCAGACTTTCAATAAATTCAGGGCTTTTACCCCCTGGCCAGGCATATGCTTCTGCTCCCTGGGGAAAACCTTCAAACTCACAAAAATAAAGGTCTCTAACCTAACACATGATAGGCAGCCAGGTGATGTGCTGTCCTGGGATAAAAAGAGCCTCAAAGTATGCTGCGGCAATGGTTCCGTGCTTGAGGTTCTCGAACTGCAGCCCCAGGGGAAAAAACCTATGACTCCCTACTGCTACTGCATGGGAAATGAACTACCCGAATGCCTGGTATGAATGGAATTTCTTAAACCCTCATTCCATGTTCTAAAAAAGTTTTACAGCGATCCAAAGAAAAATTTGAAGCTGATCCTATCCGGGGAACTGGACAAAATTAGTGATTTTAATAAACATCAAGCAATCACACGAACAGTTTATAACGTGGTGAGAAACGATCTGCTCCTGGAACACATCATTCAAAAACTATCCCAAAGAAAATTAAAAAAAATCCAACCGGATGTGGTCCTGCTCCTAAAAATCGGTATCTACTTGCTGATATTTTCAAAATCTTACCCGGATTATGCCGTGGTTAATGAAGTGGTTCATGCCGCCAAAGAAAAAACCAAAAGCTTTGTAAACGCACTCTTAAGAAATACAACTGCCAATAAAACCTCCATCATTAACAGCCTGAAAGATATCCGGCAATTGAATATTACTTATTCCATTTCAACTGTATTGATGGATAATTTAAAGCTCATTTCCCATCACCTGGAAAAAGACCTGGATTATTTGAACCGGGAACCCCGGTTCCATATCCGGGTAAACCCAAAGGATTCCAGTTATGTTGAAACAAAGCAAGTCCTGGAGGATCAGCAAATCCCTTTCAAGGAATTGGAAAAATTTCACACCTTTGAGATTAAAGAGAGCGGCCAGGTAATCAACCGGTTATTGGGTAAAAACCAGTTCTATTTCCAGAATACCGGCTCACAGGTTATTTCTATCATTGCTTCCCGGTTTGCCCGCGAAACCGCATTGGACTGCTGTGCCGCACCAGGGACCAAATCCGTGACCCTAAGCCTGTTGAACCCCAATCTAACTGTTTATGCCAATGACATCCATCCCCAACGGGCAAAATTGTTAAAGGATTTTCTATCCCGGTATGATTTATCCTCCATTAAACCCCTGGTCTCAGATATCAAACATATTCACTTTAAAAAGGATTTTGATTTTATTATTGTGGATGCCCCCTGTACCTCCTCCGGTACAATAAGAAAAAACCCGGATTTGAAAATAAAAATTGACAGTGATGGGGTAAACAAGAATGCCCAAAACCAATATAAAATGATGGAGTCAATAATAACCGGTTTTTCAAATTTTTCTTATATTCTTTATTCTGTTTGCTCTTTTATCAAAGAAGAGACCGAGGGAATAATGGAGAAATTGTTTAATAACCGCTTCATGGCGGACAGGTTTGAAATAGCTGATTTAATGCCCCTTTTGGAGGAATATGCTTTCACTTATAAAAAAGCCAATTATGGGTATTACCTGCTGCCTTCTTATACATTAAACAATGACTTATTTTATATATCTCTTTTAAAGACTCGTAGCTCTTGAAAATTGCCGTCATTGTTTGGGATTTGGGATTTGTGATTGGGGATTTTTTCAGTATATATTGCCGCTTTGTAATCTAACTTCTACTTTCTCTTCTCCTCTATATGCGGTTACGGTTGTCTCGGCTTGAACCGGTGGGGTATAACCTACATGGCTAAAGGCAATGGTTACCACTTCGTTGAAATGCAGGTCTTCATCCAATTGCAGTGAAAATTCTCCAATAAGCCCATCTCCAAAGGTCAGTACGGTAACTCGCTCTCCATTGGTATGTCCACTGACTCTCAGTAAAATAGAACCAAATCCATTCTCGTTGTGTTCCAGGAACCATTGGGCAGTAGAAATAATAAGGGTCAACTCATTGGAAGATGTTTTACATCCTACATTTAAGAAAAGCCCTATCACAATCAATGCGATTATTAAAGCGAATATTTTCCCTCGCATTGAATACCTCCGTTTATATTGATAACATATTTTTTCATTTTTTAATACCACCATTTTTTATAAAGCAATTCCGATGCCAACTTTTTAGCATAAAAATGTCCTTATTTTAACACCCCATAGCGAGGGTTAGGAAGCCTTCAGGCTTAATCAGAAGCTTTTGTGGATAGTGGCGGGATTACAATTTTTTTACCGGTTCTTCCGGTTTCACTTTTAGTGATGAATACCAGGTGGTACTTCCCGAAAGAGGCGGGTCCGGGCTGCCAATAAAAAATACCTTTTTTTCTATCCATTGAAGCACCAGGAGGCAGCGGCCGTAATTGACTGTTTACTTTCATGTAACCGCTGTAAGAACGTACAGGCGGCTGACTCAAATCAAGCACTATCCGCTCATCTTGAGGGATAGAAATATAAATCATCCCGTTTTGATGGGCAGTGATGATTTTGGGATCTTCGCCTTGTTTATAACCGGTTCTTATTTTTATCGGTGTGGAACGGTCCAATGGGATTTTTTCTCCAATACTGCTGCCGGTTGAGTTCAATTGGCTTGTATTATTAGCTGCCGGGTTATTGTACCCGTAATTCTGTAAAGTAAAATAACGGCTGCCTATACCATCGGTATTGCCGGCATTATCCGTTGCTACCCATTGAATGGTATGCAGCCCGGTTTCGTAGACATCGGTATCAAAATCATGAAGTGCCATTGCACCTTCACTATTGGCATAACCGGGGAAAAGCGTGGCTATATCCAATCTATAAATATTATATTGAACATTCCCGATTTTTTGACCATCTATATAAACCCTAATGGTTGATCCGTCAATGGGGATTTTGTTGGGCATTGGTGTAAGGGTCCATCCCTGGTTCCTGAAATTGCTGCCGTTGGCTTCACCGCCCTGGCCAGGTGTATCAATGGCGCCAAAGGGGTTGGCATCGCTCTGCCAGGCATAGATTTTCATGGTGACATAAACGATTTGTGGTGAGTTGGAAGCATCGGCAGCGGTAAATTTGACCGCACCGGTATATCAACACCGTCGTCAGTTATAGAGAATTTCCCACTATGCGCTTCCAGCCCACCGGCGCTGTTGGTAACTCGAACAATGCAATTATAAGAACCCCAACTGATACCAACAGATGAATTCACGTTATAACTGCTTCCATCAGCGGGATACTTAACAATAAGACCAGGGGTCTGATCCCACCCGTAACTAATAATTAAATAATATCCACCACTAGCCAATACATCCGCATAACCATCACTATTAATGTCCCCAAAATTCAAACCCTTATACCAACTGGCATACGGGATGCCATAAAGTTCTTCATTATCCAATATGTCTGTAACAGTGTTTTGAAGCAGGAGCCCAAACAAGGTCCACCCGTTGTGTAAAACAATCACATCATCCCACCCATCACGATTGGCATCCCCTGCTAAAATATGACCTGGGATATCATAAACCGGGTAGGGGACTGCTGCGTCTAAAGTTCCTCCAAAATTTTGCGTAAGGACACTAACAAAGGAAGATGGCTTATTCCCTCCATATGACACTACCACATCATTCAAAGTATCACCATTTAAATTACCAATTGCGAGATCCGCTGGAAAACCTCCGGCATCATAATTATTTGGAGTAAAAGTACCGTCAGCATTTTGAATCAGGACCCGGATATTATTACCGGCGCCATCAGACATCGCAATCACAATATCTAACGAATTATCACCGCCTACATTACCAATTTCAAATCTAGAACCGCTATCTGAAGTAGATTATATAACCACAGGATCCGCCAGGTTGCCAAAATCATCTTGCAGCAATACTTCAACATAGTGTTGGGACCCCTCTGTACTAATGACAACAATATCTGTGTTCCCATCACTATTTATATCTGCGGATCTAACTGATTTTGCAGAATACGTGGTGGGAATATAATCTAATGGATCAAGTGTCTTGTTGGGATCGGAGGTATTTTGATAAAAAACAGCAATTTCATGAGCAAAAGCCTGCCCTAATTGGTAGGTTTTATAAGGCAAGAACCACCCGTCACTCTGTGCGAATGCGCTGTAAGGCAGGAATATATAAAAACTAAACAGCACGATTAGTGCGAGCCATATTTTTTTCATCTTGCACCTCCTTGAATGTTGTAAAGATTTTTATGAAGATTGGCAGGGTTATAACGGCAATTTTTGAAATTTCTGTAATTTTTTTTCCCATAAAATTTAAACCACCAGCCAAAAAATCGCTAATTAGCTTCATATAACTGGTTCTCCATTTCATCCCTATTTTTATACCTCATAATTCCCAAAAAGTCAATCAACCTGTGCCCCGGCAGCCAGGTCCATCGGCGCGTGGCTAAAATGAATGCCCACAGCGTATACCCCTGGGGTTGAAACATTTATTACATGATATGCAGGATGCTTTCTCTATTTCATTGTCTTTAAATTTCAAAAGTAAATCCGGCTCTCTTATAAATGGCCGGCAAAGACTGATTAAATCCACATCACCTGGACGTAATGTTTGTTCGATAAATTCCAGGGTCCTATATCCACCCACCGATGCCGTGGGTATCCCAACTTCTTTTCCAATCTCCCTGGCATGGTCCCGCAAATATCCTTCTTGATCAATAGTGGTAATGTCCTTTCTAACTGCATCCAACCTGGATCCTGCCATGCCCCCGGAAATTTCAATGAAATCAAGACCTGCATCTTCTAAACGTTTTGCTGACTCAATTGCCTGTTTAAGGGTGAGCCCTCCCTCTATAAAATCTTCTCCATTCAGTTTTGCTGAAATAATAAATTTATCATTTACTATTTCTTTAATTCCCTTAATGATCTCCACAGTGATACGGGTTCTTTTTTCCTGGTTTCCGCCGTAATCATCGGTTCTTCGATTGGTATAGGGGGAGAGAAACTGACTCAAAAGGTACCCGTGAGCCACATGAAGCTGGATACCGTGAAAACCGGCTTGTTCTGCCCGGGCCGCTGCTTTGATAAAGGCGTCAATGACTTGCTTAATTTGTGTTTCGGTCATTTCCAGGGGCCTGGTTTTGTATTTTGATTCTTCAGGTACAGGCGAAGGGGCCCAGACCGGGCCGGGATTACCTTGGGGACGAACCTGCCTGCCGCCGTGAACGATTTGCATAAGAAATATGGAATCCGAATCTCTGAACACTTTTGTAACTTCTTTCCACAAGGGAATCAGATCATCGGAATAAATCCCCGCCTGTCCGGGGGTTGACTTTCCATTGGGCATCACATAAGCAAACCCGGTTATAATCATGCCGATGTTTCCCTTTGCTAATTTTTTATACAGCTCTAAAAATCTCTTGCCGGGTCTACCATCATTATCTGCCAGGTATTCGCATGTTGCCGACCGCACAAAACGGTTGATGGTCTGAAATTTTTCTAAGGATAGGGGTTGAAAACTTATCATTAATTTATTCCTTATCCAGCTTAAAATTATTTAATAGCACAAATGGAAGAAAATTTCAACAACAAATAAATAAAAACCTACCGGAGTACCCGAGGGTTACCTAATCGTAAAATCTTGCCATTTTCTGGCTGCCCGGGCTGGGGTCAGGTGATTTATTTACCCCATGCCATGGGGCTTTTAATTAAAGATTTTTTTCGAGATATGCACACTGACCAGCATATGGGGGGCATCTACTACCTCTGCAATTTTGAGGTCTCCGGCCAGGGAACATAACACGTAAGCCTCAGTGCGATCGAGCCCATGTTCTGCTTCGAGATAGTCCACCATGTAGTGCAGTGCTTTTTTGGCGGCCTCATCCAGGGTGGTGGCAAAGGCTGTCACTGCATAATAAGTGTCGGTCTCATACTGGGGTTCCCGGAGATATGGTTTCCCTTTGATAACGTTTACTTCATAGATGATTCGCATAGGAGATTCCACAGCGGTTCCGCAGACTTCACCTGCACCCTGTACGGAATGACAATCACCGATCGAAAAAAGCGCGCCTTCAACAAAAACAGGAAAATAGACCGTGGTTCCTTCTGTCAGATGTGGGTCATCCATATTGCCGCCATTGGCACGGGGTGGAATCGTTGACAGCATCTCATCAGTATCCGGGGCCACTCCCATTACACCGGGGAAAGGCTTTAAGGGAATTGTGATTTTATCGGAAAAACGGATGGTTTTAGTATCTTTTCCCAGTTTAAAGGTCCTGAGATAGGGTTCTTTGAATTCATCGGCAAGCAGTCCGAATCCTGGAAAAACGCCCACCCAACCCCAGTCGCCGATTTCAATCTTGTGAAGAGTAACGGCCAGGACGTCACCGGGCTGCGCTCCTTCCACGTAAACAGGACCGGTGAGCGGATGAATCGGATCAAAACTAATTTTAGTCAAATCCTCGACACTGGAATCAAGTTTCAACTGTTTGTCGGAAGCCTCTTCGGTTTCTGCTTCAATAACAGCGCCAGAGGGAACTTTCAGCACCGGTGCAATTTTTTTGCTGAACTTGTTATGGGTCTGGTTTCTTTTAAGAAAATATTGGGCTTTCGGAGTGTTGACAACGTTTTTGCTTTCCTTTTCCTGGTCTTGCCCCGTACAACCCCATAAAAACAACATGACCAAAGTAAAAATAAAGATAATTTGAATCGAAGTAAAACGAGTGGTTTTCATTTTTCGCCTCCTAAAGCATATTATATTTGAAAATTAATCCTTAATCAATACCATACTTTTTCCTGGAACCACCGCATAATTTTAGCCACAAAGTTACACAAAGGAACACAAAGAAGAAAAGAAGACATTTTAATGAAAAGTTTTTGCAGGGGGGTACAGATGCGTCACGGGGGCAGTTTTTTCAAAAAGCGCCCCCCCTGGCCGCCGGAGGCAAAAAACTATTTCTGGCTGATGTGCCACAGGGAGTTGTCATCTGAGGCAATGGCAAAGACTTCCAACCGGCCATCTTTATTCTGCCCAACGGCAAGGGATTCAAAGTCTTTACCCGGGGGAGCACCCAGTCCTGCCCATTTGCTCCAGCCATTATTTGGTGAAACTTGCCAGATATGCCACGGGGCAATCACACTGGTAGGGCCTTTGCCCCTGATGCCAAAGATAAAGACCTCTAAACGCCCATCTTTGTTGGCTGCTGCGTTGATTTGTGAGAGTACTTTTATACCACCGGGAGGATTACCCATGATTTTCCAGGGACCCCATGAACCTGAGTTTGGCTGGTTCTGGTACTTATGCCAGAGGTTTCCATCGCTGGCAATGGTGGTCCAGTTCCTTCCGCCATCTGATGAGAAAGATATTGTTGTTTTGGTAATTTTGACTCCCCACACCCACCAGGTGATATCATAAGGCACCATCCGGGTAAGATTTTCACCACCATCCGGAGAATCGATAATCATGTGATCGCCATTGGTGCCACCCCCGGGAATGACCCACCTGAACCCGTTGCACCAGTCATAAGTATACTCTTTGATTTTTTGCGAGAATGTTACGCCATAAGAATCATAGGTAATCACCAGCTTTTGGCCCGAGTTGGTGATACGGTAGCCAATGGCCGCAACCATGTGGGCTTTGAAAGACCAAAATGCCGGTCTGCCGCTGTCCACTTCCTTTTTTACATCCTTCCAGGCCCATTCATTGGATGCAGTTGGAGTAACCGTACCGCTGGAAAATTTATAGTTATCCACCCTGGCAATACGATCGGTAAGCCCGGTAAATCCCTTTCGCCATGTGCCTGTTTTGGGATCGATGATCACATCGATGATGTCAGGAACATTGTTATGGATGGCACCTGACCATTTGCAGTTGGCGTGGGCTCCCGATGGCAAATGACAGTAAGTATGATGTTCAAACCAGTATTTGATGAACCGCCCATACCCTAAAAACGTCCCGCTGCCCCTGGCATAGTTATCCCAGAATCCCAGGATGTTGGCTTCAGTGGTGGGCACACACCACCAGGTATGGGGTATGGGGGGGGGTCGTTTCCAATGCAATATCCTTTTTTCCGTATGGGTTTTGGCAGCATCCTCCGCGGGAGTTCCCACTGGCTGCAACTGTGTCGCTCGTTCCCACGCCTCACTGATTTTCCTCATGTGCTCGCCGGTCTTGTGAGCAAAGGGTTCAACATCCAGGGCTGCTGCCGGGGTTTTCTTTTCCAGGGAATTTACGTTGAAAACAATGGATTTCCCATGAGAAACAAATTCAAAGTATTCATCATGGGGATTAAGGAAATAAATCTTATCTAATCTTACTTCGTCACTGTCAAAATGGCGATTGGCCTGTTCCTGGGCTAAATCTCCCACCAGGAAATAGGGGTGAAGATAATGCGAAACCATGAGGATGGGGAAATTTTTGTCAGTGGCAGATACATATATGTACCCGAACTGTTCCCCCATCAGTGCCACTTCGGATTCGTTCTGCCAGCTTCTGACTCCATCAAAGATTTGTTCGTATCCGGGAAATTGCTGCGAACCACGAATGTAATGGAAAACATAGGCAAAAACCTTTCCCTCCCGGTCAGCCACCGGGAAGGGAGGTCCCGGGGCGATTTCTTCTCCCCAGGTCTCATGGGCATGAGCATTGGCAACTTTTTCAAGGTTGTCTAAGGGTACAAGTCCTTCCACATCAATGTTTGCCGTGGGTACAGCCGGGTAGGGGCGCATATCTGGATGTGGAGGTGGTGGAGGGGGTGCGATTTCGTGGTCTGGTTCCGGACCCGGGCAGTAACGTCGGGCATCTTCCTCACAAACGTAAAATTGACCACCCCTCTCCGCACATTCTGCCTCGTCGGCAGGAAAAACCTCACCATCCTTGCAGCACCATCCTTCTTCCGGTTCTTCCGGTCCGGGACGTTCCTGGCGGCAGTGTCTCTCGGCTGCTTCACGTGTCAAAAAGAACTGTCCGTTGCGTTTTCGGCATTCTTCCCTGGTGGCGGGAAAAACCCTGCCATCAAAGCAGCACCAACCTTTTTGGGGCTGCGCAAATGTTGGTGAGGGATAAGTGATGGTAATTGTACCTTTTGTTTTGAGTTTGCTTTCGTTGTAAAAGGTTATCTTCCATTCACCGCCTTTTTTCAGGAGTTGTTGTGTTACCCAAAATTCCAATTTGATGGGGCTGGACCCTTTTTGCTGCTTGTGAACCTTGCCAACAGGGTCTTTAAGTGTCAAAACCCCCGGGAACACTCCCTGCCAATTACAAACAAAAGAGGTGCCCTACGGGCATATTTGTTAACGCCTTCGGCGAGAAGTACACAGCAGCGTTTTTAAGTTTCAAAAAGTTGAGAAAAAAATTTTTGTCTGTAAACACCCGATATTAAATCGTTTCGAGACTTGAAAAAGAATATTCTGCCAGAAAATGGCAGGATTTTAATATTAGGTAACCTTTTTTCTAAACGATTTTTTTAAAAAAATGCCTTTTGTATTGAAAATAAACAAGTTTTATTCTATTATTATACACCAGGAAGGTTGAAATGTCCCGTGAAGCTTTAAAAGAAAATTTAGAGTTTGTTGAGAAAAATAAGGACAAGCTGTTAAAAGAATATTTAAATAAGTATCTCCTGGTTTGGCATAAAGAAGTGGTCGGTTCTTTTGACACTTATGAAAAAGCCGCAGGGGAGGGCGTCAGAAAATATGGCATCGATGAGGATTTCCTGGTGTACCATTTAGTAGAAACAGAGGCGTTGAATTTTGTTTTTAGTGCGGCAATATGATTAATAGTTATAGGTACGGGGATCGTAAAAATCTGCATAAAGATGATGAAATTCAAGAACTTGAAGCACCAGCGAACGAAATTTTAGAACTAAAAGGTCCCTTTTTACAGGTTACCATAACACATCCGATAAAAATCCAGGAAAAGCTAAAAAGGAAAGGGCTGAAAGTATCCAGTTTGCATGTGAATGCATTAATTGACACTGGAGCGAGTTTTACCGCTGTTTCGTCAAAAATTGTCGATGAATTAAATTTAGTGCAAACAGGTTACCAAAAAATATCATCTGTCCAGGATGAACAAGTGTAACCCGTTTATTATGGATTTATTATTTTCCCCTGGGGAAACGGAAAAGAAATTCCTATTGTAGGTTGTCCTTTAAAAGAATTTGATTGCCTTATCGGTAGGGATATTTTAAAGCACTGGTATTTTGCTTATAACGGAATAGATGGTTCTATTACCATATGCGATTGATTTTTAAAAAAGGTGCCTAATACACCTTTTCCCAGCTCGTACAACCAAAGTTGTACAATTTCAACAAAAAATTTTCCACCCAAAAATACAACTTTTGATGTATTGACAGCATTGAAAATTAAAATTAAAATTTCCTTTAATCAAGATGAAATTGTATGGTTCCTGGTTAATAAGGAATTCAGATAGATAG
>CP070627.1:938630-949132 GCA_020355945.1 Candidatus Aminicenantota bacterium
AAATAAAAATATCCTGATGGTGGCCGGAGGCAGGGGAATTGCACCAATCTATTATGCTTTTGGAGATTATGCGTCAACCAATGATGTTTTTTTAATCTACGGCGCCAAATCCAAAAACGATTTGAACCTCCTGGAAGAAATCAATGCCATGCCTTTAAAAAAAGTATTTTTATATACAGAAGATGGCAGCATGGGTAAAAAAGGATTGGTGACCGCTGATATCCGGGAGATTATCAAAGAAAATAACATTAATGTGACCATTTCCTGCGGACCGGATGCCATGTTTAAAAGCCTGTTCCATACCATAAATGACCTGGACACGGAAAATTACGTGTCCCTGGAAGCATTGATGGGCTGCGGGTTCGGTATCTGCTACTCCTGCGTGGTTAAAACCACAGCCGACGATTATAAAAAAGTTTGCACCGAAGGCCCGGTATTCACAATGGAGGAAATCGCATGGGACCAATAGACCCGGACCTTTCCGCAGACCTGGGATTTATCAAGTTGAAAAACCCGGTAATACCGGCATCCGGATGCTTTGGTTACGGCGAAGAATTCCAACCGTTTTTTAACCTCGATCGATTGGGTGCATTTGTTTTAAAAGGCATCTACCTGCAGCCCAGGAAAGGGAACCCCCCACCGCGACTCCACGAAACCGCAGCAGGACTACTCAACTCCATTGGATTGGCCGGCCCGGGAACAAAAGAATTAAAAACCATTATCAAACGAGTGGCGGCGGTTACTTCTACACCTATTATTGTCAATGTCTGCGGTGAAACCGACGAAGAATACCTGGAAGTGGCCGAGACCTTCGATGCCATGGAAGAAGTGGCTGTGCTGGAACTGAATATCTCCTGCCCCAATGTACAAAAAGGAGGAAAATGCCCGGCACAAGACGATCAACATACTTATCGCCTGGTAAAATTAATCAAACAAAATACACGAAAGCCTCTGATCGTCAAATTGACCCCCAATACCAGCGATATCACTTCCATTGCCCTATCAACACAAGAAGCAGGGGCGGATTGTTTGTCCCTGGTGAATACCTTCCTGGGAATGGCAGTGGACCTAAAATCACGAGCCCCGATTTTTAAAAATATATTTGCTGGGCTCTCAGGACCAGCCATTAAACCGCTGGCTTTGAAATTAGTCTGGGAAGTTTGCAGGGACATCAGTATACCGGTGATAGGCATCGGTGGCATCACCACCGGGAAAGATGTGCTGGAATTTATGCTGGTAGGCGCTTCTGCCGTTCAAACCGGTACCATTAATATGGTAGAACCCTGCGCATCGGTACGCATTATTGATGAAATAGAAACACTAATGAAAGAATTAAAAATAGAAAATTTAAATGAAATAAAGGGAGCACTAAAGGTATAGAGAAATGAATATGAAAGAAAAAATTATCGTGGCGCTGGATTTCGATCGATATTACGATGCCAAAAAAGTGGTGGACCAACTGGAAGAGGCGGTGTTTTTTAAAATCGGACTCCAGGCCTTTTTAAAATTTGGCGAGGAAATCATTACTTACCTGAAAGTTAGAAAGAAAAAGCTTTTCCTGGATCTAAAATTCAAAGATATCCCCCATACGGTTTACGGGGCCGTGCAATCATCACTGAAGTATTTACCGGATTTCCTTACCCTTCACCTGTCGGGCGGGGCGGAAATGATAAAAAAAGCAGTTGAAGCAGCCAAAACAGAACCCAATTTAACCCTTTTGGGGGTTACGGTCCTGACTTCTCTATCCAATAAGGATTTAAAGGAAACCGGGGTCCTTCTCTCTGCCGAAGAGGCAGTGTTGAAATTGTGTGAGCTGGGAATAAAAAACGGTTTACAGGCATTCGTCTGTTCACCCCTGGAAATTCAACCGATCCGCAAAAGGTTCGGTAATGATGTGATACTGGTGACACCGGGAATACGCCCCCAATGGTCAGCCAGGGGAGATCAGAAACGGGTGTTTACCCCTAAAATGGCAGTCGATGCCGGCAGCAATTTCCTGGTAATCGGCCGCCCCATTACAGAAGCTGAAAATCCTTCACAAGCCTTTCAAAAAATACTGGAAGAAATCACCGGTTAAAATCGATCACCTCTACCTTAGACCGGAAAAGGCCTAATTGAGGCAGTATCATCCTGGCGCTGCCCACAATAACAATAACCGCATGATTCGAATCTTCAGTAATTTGATTTAAACTGGCCAGGGTGACCTTTTTGGTGTAATACTCGGTTTTGATGATCTCAAGATTAACATCATTTTCAAAATCCCGGGAATTGACCTTTAATCGTCCGTAGATATTACTTAAAGTATTTAAATATTCCCTTTTTTCTACCTCTTTTACCCGTAATTTTCTCCTTTCTCTATCTATTAAAAGAATAAATTTATCAATATCACTATACCTCAGCCGAAGGGTATTGCAAATCACAGAGGCCCCCAGGTGATTCACCATTTCTGTTTGCAACCGTGAAATATTAATGTTTAAATGCCAGGCATTGATGTATAACCGGCCAGTGGGGTATGCAAATAATATGTTGTTTAAAACCAACACCGGGATGGGATTCCCGTTGTTGAAGGTAGACACGGCCTCAAACCAGTATAGGTCAGGAGAATCATCGTTCCTGGTGTTAAAGACAATGATTTTTTTGGGGGAATTGATGGTAAATTTTTCTTCAACAAGCTTCCGTGGAGGTTTTGTTTTAAAGGAAGCCAGAGCCCGCTCGATGTGACCGTGGAGAATCGCAGGATTCTCGATATTACCCTTGAGAATCAATCGAGAGGTAGGTAATTGATAAGTACTGAGATAAAAGGAGCGGAGTTGATTCAATGTGACCCGTTTCAAATTTTCGGGAGTGATGAGGGTTTGACCCATGTTACTGCGAGGAGAAAAAAAATGACTGTAAGCAATTTGATAGGCAACCCGGATTTTCCAATCCTTCCCCTTAAAAAAATAATTCCAATAGTTGGTAATACTGTCTTCGAACCTTTTCAGGGTATTGAGTTTCCTCTTTTTATCAACATAGGAGTTTGAAGCCGAATCAAATTCCAAAAAGGGTTTATAACTGTATAATGCCTTTAAAAATCTAGTAAATAAAGACACTTTATCGGGTAAAAAATTGATTTTGAATATTAAAAAATCAGGACGATGCTCCACTTCAAAATCATTCCCTAATTTCTTAAGAGTGCTTAACAAATTGGTATCATCCCCTTTGAGATTTCGATCGAAAATGTTAAGTAATGTCAGGTAAGGAACGGCAGGATTTTTTATTTTCTCCTGGTAATATATCACCAATTGCGCATGGATAAAGGGAATGTGTTGGCTTTTCAGGATCATTAATCTAAGCCCTTTGGTACTTTTAAAACGATGGGGTTCGGGATCGGATTTGAGTTCGGGTTGAGAATTCAGGGAAAAGGGGAACGCCAGGCATAAGGATATCGTGAATGTCATTGTCAGTGTCAATGCCAACCAACCACTGCGATGGATAAAGGTATTATTGTTTTGGGTATACATTTAAATTGACCCGGTTATTTTTTTCCAGGTATTTCTTAGCGATGCGATAAATATCATAAGTATTTATCTTTCGTATTCTCTTTAAATGATTCTCCTCACCGTTGAATTCACCGGATAAGTGATAGCTTTCAGCCAGGAAACTGCTTCGTGTTTCCAGGGTGGTCATTTTTTTCATGAAGTCGATTTCCATCAGGGATTTTGTCATTTTTATATCTGCATTGGACAAAGTCCCCTTGTGCAGCGACTCCAATTTCTTATTCAGGTAATATCTTGCATATTCAAGAATTGAACGGCGTTTGGCTGTTATTTTAATGATCAAGGCACTGGCTTCAAAATAATCGAGGATTTCATAACTGATGGTCACATTAAGTCCGCGTTCCCGGTTCAGGATTTCCTCCAATTTTGATATTCTCTCATCCACCAGGTAACAGCGGATAAAATCAAAATAGAGATGATCCAGGTTAAACTTTGCAGGTCCCGGGATGCCATAGAGAAAAAAGAACTCCGAAAAATTGGGCACCAGCCAATTCTCATGCACAAATTTTGTCCTGGGACCAAGAGAAGTATAACTTTTTTTAGCATTCCTCGCCGCCCCGCGCACAGGGGGTAATTCGCCAAAATGTTTGTTAATGGATTTCCTTAACTCTTTGTTGTTAAATTTACCACATATCACCATAATAATATTGGAGAGATTCCTGAAATTGCTATAAAGCTTTTTTATGGCCAAAGGATTAACCCCGCGGATTTCCTCCAGGTTGCCGTAGATCGGGGTTTCATAAATCGTACCTGCAAATAATTTGGATTTGACCCAGTCACTGGCTCTCACATGTACATTTGAATGAATGAGCCTGTAATTCCTGGTATATACATTATTTTTTTCAGTGTTGATATTCTTGCTGGTTAATTGAAGTGAACTGATTCGTTCACTTTCCAGCCATAAAGTATTGTTGATTTCAGATTCCGGGATCACCTGGTAAAATATAGAGTAATCATAATTGACAACCCTATTGCTAATACCGCCGTTTCGTTTGATAAATAAAATTCGATCCAGGAAATCAAGGTTTTGGGTTCCCAACTGCATAAGATTCTGGTACAGGTAGGAAGCGCCCCGGATCTCCGGTGGATCATCCCGAACACCGGTTAAATGGTATAATAACACACAGGTGGCTTCGATATTATCTACCGGTGATAAAATTACCCGCAGCCCATTGGAGAGGCTGAAAGAAGTCACCTCAGCCCGGGGATTGGCGGACAGCAGTGGATTCGGGTACAGGTGTAGGAGAATAAAACCCATTAAAAAAATCACCGTCGCGTGTTTTCTCACCTTATTATTTTACCGTTATCCGGCGTATGTGTCAAGTCAAACCCTGAATTTCCCGGCAATTTTAATTTTAGCCACAAAGATACAGTGAAACATGAAGGGACACGAAGAAAGGCTCTTGCTGCGGCGCAAGGCATTTTGTTTCTATTGAGAAGGTTTTATCTTGATTTTTACTTTTCCCTTCTGTAGGGAAAGATTAACTTGGGCATCAACCAGGTTAGCGGTAATCAGCTTTGTTTTGATTGAATTGATCACTTTTTCTTTATCAAGGGCAGCCCTGTTTTTTTGGGGTAACAACCTGGAATAATTATCAAAAAACTTTTCAAAAGAATCTTCGCTGTTTAAGCTGACGTCAACGTTAACCGGTTTAACTTTGGGTATAATGGGTTTGGGAGGAGGTTTGGATTCCTCTGTATAAGCGGTTTTCTTCCGCTTTATAACGGATATCCCGGTTTCCAATTCATTAAGACGTTTCAGCCACATATTATTATAAAGGGAAAAGCGCGACCCCAGGTTCTGGATTAAAAGATTGACCCGGGGTGACTTATGTCCCCTGGACATCAAATTCCGAATCCGGGTCTCCAGTTCTTCCCGTTCTTTTTCAGGCGGAATTCGGATTTCTCCTGAAAAAAACAGGTTAAATTGAACCTTCAAATTTTCGACCCGGTGATCCATGTCCTGGATAAACGCTTCGATGCTCTCTAAACCTTTACGCATTGTAACCTCACACCTTGTACTCTTGTACTCTTGTACTTCTATTACTTATCAATAAACTTTGGCTTCCTCCTCGTTATCCAGTACGCGGCATATGCCTTCAGCCAGGGCTTCCATTTCATCTTTGCCAGGGTATAAGAAGATAGGGGCAATGAATTCCACCCGTTCTTTTATTAGATTGACCAGGTAATCCTGGTAGGCCATACCGCCGGTAAGGAGGATGGCGTCGATTTTTCCATGATTTACTGTTGCCAGGGCACCGATATCTTTAGCCACCTGGTAGGCCATGGCATTCACCACATTGATGGCCTCGCGGTTCCCACTCATGTACATTTCCGAGATTTTATTAAAATCACTGGTGCCCAGGTAGGAATAAAGGCCGCCCTCCTCGAGGAGCATTTTTTCAAGTTTTTTACAGTCCGGGTGGTTATCAATAATATACCGCCCCACCTGCATTACCGGCAGTGCACCGCATCTGGCAGCACTAAATGTACCTTCTTCCGTTGGGTTGATGGCATCCACTATTCTCCCGTTTTTATGAATGGAAAGTGAAATACCTGTGCCCAGGCGAACCACGATCAATGTAATTTTATTATAATCCAGTTGGTGTTCTTTGGCATATCGTTTGGCTACGGCCTTCATATTTAACGCGTGGATTAACAACTGTCGTTCAAACAATTTATGACCGGTATACCGGGCAATGGGTTTGGATTCATCCACGGAGATAGGGTCTACGATATAACAGGAAATTCCGGCCTTTTGGGCGATAGAATAACCGATTTGTGCTGAAAGATGAGAAGCATGAAAACCCCGTTTGCCTTCGATTAAATCCGTGATTATTTTATCGTTGACCAGGTAGGTACCGCCTTCCATGGGTCGTAACCACCCACCCTTGGCTGCCACTGCCGCCAGGATACCGATGTCAACTGCTTTATCCTCTAAAAAATCAAGAAGAACTTTCTCCCTGAAATTCTTCTGGGCATTGATGTCGCTGAATTTGGACAGTTCTTCTTCCGAGTGTGAAATAGCACCCACAAAGATAGGTATGGTGGAATCAAACAACCCCACCTTTGTGGACCTGTCGCTGGTGTTGATAACTAAAATCTTATGAGCCATTGTTCCTTCTCCCGGATTCACGTAATCTTCTTTATTCCTTAGCGTTTAATGTATTTCCCGATAATGGGTTCCAGTTTTTTATAGGTGGTTTCAGGGATGACATCAGGATTGGTGATAATGGAGTACTGCAGCGCACTGGGGCAAGTGCAGTTGAATCCTGTTTTATCAATATCCCCGATGATATCCTGGACCAATTTCCCGGCATGTTCAACATTCTTATTGAGATACTCGATGACTAAGTCCACTGTAACCGCTTCTTCTTCCTCATGCCAGCAGTCGTAATCCGTAACAAATGCCAGGGGAACGTAACACATTTCCAGTTCCCTGGCCAATTTGCATTCCGGGACCTGGGTCATGCCAATGACATCCAGTCCCAGTTGGCGGTATAGCAAAGATTCCCCTTTGCAGGAGAATTGCGGACCCTCCATATTAAATAACGTCCCTCCCTTGTGTACATCCAGATCCATGGCTTTGGCCTTTTCATAAGCCAACCCGGATAAACATTGGCACGTGGGTTCAGCCATCGACACATGGGCCACCACTCCCTCTTCGAAAAAGGTCTTAGCCCGCTTAAAGGTATTATCAAAGTATTGGTCCCATATGACCAGGTCCATTGGTTTCAACTCTTCTTTTAATGAGCCCACGGCTGCTACTGAAAGTAATTTGCTTACCCCCAGCAGTTTCAAGGCAAAGAGGTTGGCCCGGTAATTGACTTCCGAAGGGTTGAACCGGTGCCCCATACCATGCCTGGAAATAAAGGCAAAGGATTTCCCCTTTATCTTTCCTAAAAGAATGCGTTCCGAAGGTTTCCCAAACGGGGTATCCAATTCAATATAGTGCGAATCTTCGATCCCCTTCATCCGGTAAAAACCGCTGCCGCCAATGATTCCAATTTCTGCCTGTTCACTTACCTGTGTCATGTTTGTCTCCATATCATATGATTTGTTAATTGGTTTAACATAAGATAATGATAAAACATCATTGAGTAAATTGCAAGATATTTTTTGCCTCCGGCGGCCAAAACCCTTTTTGAAAAAAGGGTTCCGGACTCCCAAAAACTTTTCATTGGGATGGTTTAGATACTCTTTTTTACTTCGTGCCCTTCGTGTTCTTCGTGGTTTACAAAATCTGGCGGTGGATTTAGGGCCTCGCCAGGGGTTTACAATAAAGGAAGATTATGATATAAATTAACTTCTTACAAAAAAAAGAGTAACGAAATAGTGCTGTGAATTTAAGGAGAACCTGCAAATGGATATTATCTTAGCAATTATCGGAGGTGTACTGATTTTTTTAGTGATACAATTGAGAATTCATTTTGATCTTGCTTTCCTTCGCTGGCTGCATAAAGTCGAGCATCAACTGGGATCAAAACTGATGGTGGCTTTCCTGGGCAGCTTCATTGTTTTTATCTTATTGACCGACAAAGTGCCTCAACCGGGACAAAAAATACCCATCATTATTGCCGCACTACTGCTCATCTGGGCAAATCTCTTTTTAAAAGTGGGAAGAAGCGAAGAATCCGACGGAGACAAAGAGGAGAAGGAAAAAAAGTGAGAAGATAGGAAGAGAAGAAGAGGAGAAGCCGGAAAAATTAACCCTATTATTTCCTCCGCTCATTTGTTTTTTTGCAATTTTTGTTTATCTCAGGCGTATATGTATTGGAAAAAGAAAAACGAACCATGAAAAACAGTAAAATTCTTGCGCTCGTGGAAGAATGCTTGAAAGGGAACACAGAGTCCTACGGTTCCATTGTCCGCCATTTCCAGGAAAAGATTTATAATTTGTGTTTCCATTTCCTGGGAACACCCCAGGATGCCGAGGATGCAGCGATCGAGGTGTTTATCAAAGCCTATCGTTCATTGAACCATTTCAATCCTCAATATGCATTTTCCACCTGGTTGTTTAAAATTGCCGTGAACCATTCCATTGGGGTGCTGAGACAACAAAAGAGAGAAAAAGAATACCTGCTGGCAGAAGCTTCAAATCCCACCCGGTTGAAAGAATCCAGGGCACCGGACATCGTCTTTTTCCGGGATTCCCAACAAAAAGCCCTGGAAAAGGCCCTGGAATCTCTGCCGGTGAAGTACAAAACCGCCTTGATGTTAAAATACCAACAGGATCTCTCATACCAGGAAATCAGCGAGATTACGGATATCCCTGTTAACACAATAGGCAGCTTGATTTTAAGGGGCAAAAAGGCATTAAGGGAGGCATTAGAATGAAATGGGAATGTTTTGATCAAGTGCGTTATACCATGTTCCTGGACAATGAGTTACCCCATGAGGAGAGGCAGCGAATTGAAGCACACCTGGAGACCTGCAGCCGCTGTCGAGAACTGGTTCAACAGATGAAAATGGAAAATACACAAATAAAAGAGATATTTAAAACGACTCACACCCCTGACCTGGTTCCTGCGGTAATGGATAAGCTTGGAACTCCCGGTTTCTCTCCCGGTTATCAGCGCTATCAATGCCATCAGCGTCATCAGCGGTCAAGACTCATCAAACTGTTGAATTACCGGTGGATGTTGGCCGCCGCAGCATCGGTTCTATTAGCAGGTTTCCTGTTTATCTTCCTGTTCCTCATGACCCCCACCAAACCCGAAACCATTGAAACACGGGTGATTCTCTGTTCCGCTACAGTAGAGGGCCAGGAGGTTCAAAGTCATATTTACGAATCAACAGACCCGGATATCCAATTTATCTGGCTGGAGAAAGAAAAATAAATATAAGGAGGAAATCCAATGAACAAATGGTTGAAGTGTTTGTTAATTTTATTTTTATTGGTGTTTTTCACCGGTCTCTTGCAGGCTTACGACATCGTGGTTCAACTGCGGTTTTATCAAGGTTTCCGTGAAAATGGGGAAAGTTCCGGTGTGATTGTCAGTTCCTATTACCTGGAAAAAGAATCGAAAAAAAATAGTTCCCCCTATATTAAGGTGGAAGAGGAAACAGCGTCACTGAAGCATATTTATAAGCTCAAAAAGGTCAAACGAATAGCCGGTATGGATGTGGTATTAAAAGGTGATCGCCAGGATAATCGAGCCTATCAAGTGAAGCTGAATGGCCGGAAATTGTGGCTCAATTTAAACACCATTCCCAAAAAGAGAGACCGGTTCGGGATTAAAATTTCGGAAGCGGGTGAAGAGAAAAAGCCCATGCTGAATTCGGAGATCATCGTACCGGAAGGAAAAGCCGCGGTTTTAGGGTTTAAGGATTCGGAAGAGAAAATGTACTTCCTGGCTTTTAACCGGAAGACAAAAGAGCAGTCAATGGCTGAAAAACTGGGTGCCAAATCCATTGAAAATCCCAGGCTGTTGAAATACGCAGAACCGGAATATCCAAAAGAAGCATTAAAAAAAGAAATCCACGGAGAAGTAGTAATAATGGGCCAAACCGACCTGGAGGGCAATATCGGCCAGATGGAGGTCTTAAAAGGTCATCCCCTGTTGGTACAAGTCACCAAAAAGGCACTCTCGCAATGGAAATATGCCGTCTGGAAAGTGGACGGAGTTAAAAAGCCAATGGACTTTTCCATGATTTTCATCTTTCGGTTGAAAGGGAAAACCAAAGCCAGTGATCGAGAGATTTTGGACCGATGCAGACCGCTGCTGCGGGCCAAAAAGACAAAAAAAATATTGCCGCGGATATTAGAATTGGTAACCATTAGCGGGAAAATAGGCCCCCCTAAAAAAGAAAATCCCCACAATCAAGGAAGTGGTGATTGTTGAACAAATAAAATACCTGTCCCGAATGCCACTAATCATTAAGGCGTAAAATCTTGCCAAAAAATGGCAAGAAATAAAATTACAAATCACAAAATACAAATTACAAACAAATTCCAAATTA
>CP070627.1:949232-959610 GCA_020355945.1 Candidatus Aminicenantota bacterium
TTTGTGTATAAGTGTGGTAATATAAAGCGTTTATCCCTATCAGATGTAGAGGAGGGCAAAGATTTTAGCGATGCCAGAAGTGCTATAGATGATGAAACGTATCGGAGTGAATTGATGCGTGATTTTAAAGTGTCTGCCAGTGAGCGACTGACTGGTCGTATACGTTATTTTTCAGATGGTTTTGTGATCGGTTCTAAGCAATTTTTAAAAGAGATTTATGCGGAATTTGGAGGTGATATCATCCGTAAAAAGGATCGCAAATTGTATCAAACCGGTATTACTAAAAATATTTTATCGTTGAGAAAACTGAAACTGATTGTCTAATTTCTAGTTCCCTGATTCCCTGATTCCCTGATTCCCTGATTCATGATTTTCTTTGTGTGTCTAACCATGTACATGCCATGCATTACTACTCGCCCCCCCTCTTAGAACCGTTACCATCTACTATGAGCATGTCCGACTCCCTGTCTGGCATTTCTACCTCCTTGCCTTTTCGGCTTGTTAGCAGATACTCCTTATTAGGAGACCTGACAAGGGCTCCCAATAGTGGCGTTAACTACCTACTCTTTATCCTGAAAACAGCTTATCGCGAATTTGAAGATAGAGCCTCTCGTTTGAGTACTCCAAGGGGTGCTAAAACAGACATGGTAATATCTGCTGTTGACAGTTTTTATGGTTTTTTTAGCATCTCGGACCTTAAAAGAAAATGTCCCACAGTAAGTGTAGATATGATCAGAAAGGTTTTGAAAGAGTTAAGTAAACAAGGAAAAGTGCGTTCTTGCGGTAGAGGGCCAAACGCCCGCTGGGAAAAACATCATTCCGATCAATTGTTAGCGAAGCCAACTATGTTCTTTTATCCCTTATATGGAACCTTCATTCGGGTTAATTAAAGTGTAGAGTTCTTCACTCTTTTCTTTATCCAATTCTTTGAGTTTCTTGTATTGCTCTAATGCCGCCTCTTTATCTCCCATGTAAACGTAAGCAGTGCCCAGTTGATAATGCACACCAGCATAAAAGGAATCGCGGGTTAACGGGCCCACCAGGTACACCCTGGCCAAAGAGGAATGAGGAACTTTATAGTTGCGGCTTTTCAATATCCGCTGGAATGCAGCCACCGCATCCGGGTAACGCTGGAGGTTAAGATAAGCAGACCCCAGGATGTAATAAAATTTAGAATAAACCGCATTTTTAAAAGCAGACCGGCTCATCCGTCTGAGATCAAAGGGATGACGCTTTTGCAAATCTTCACAAATAGTTGCTGCCTCCTGGAATTTTCCCAATTTAATGTAGGTGTTGATAAGAAAAAATTTAAAGGGAAACGAAAGCGGTTTTCGCTGCACCAATTGTTCGAAAATATCCGCCGCTTCAGCACATTTCCCTTTTCTTAAAAATTTTATAGCCGTTTCATACATCTCTCTCTCAGTGGTGATCCTGAAATACTGCCAGCCATATTTACCGGATTGCGCTGACAGAACTGTGGCAAAACCAATGACAAGCATCAAGATAATCATAATCGAAATGACTCGTTTTACGTTCATCTATTGCCTCCTTTAATGCAAAAGTATTACAAAAAAAGAAGGCAATTTAAATGCCAATCTTTAGTCCCTATAATGTCACCTTATTGTAACACATTTCTCCTTGCCCCTTGCGGTCCAATTTCCCGGTATTGGCCACCAACCACCCGATAAAAAAGTGCGTAACCGGACTCATAACCACATTTTACTTAAATTAATTCCATATTTCAAGAAAGAGTAAAGATGAAATTTTATGACGCTTACGTTGTGCGGGAAGATATTCAGTAGGTGTGTGTTCTTCTGGGTGTTTTTGTGGTTAAATTTAGAATGGCTGTGGCGAAATCGATGAGGCAAAATGCTGTTTGGCTTCTTCATAGGTGGTTGATGTATATACCTGGCGCCGCTTCTTTTTGGAATGCTCCCGGCTGGACCATAAAAACCGCGTATACGCTTTGATTCGTGATAAACGAAATCCAGGCGTATAATGCTCTTCTACTAATTCCAATAACCGCTGATATACCCATTTCATATTCAAGTCCCCGGGTTTTGCCCCGGCAATTTCGGCAAAAATTAAGGGATTCATCACTGCCCCCCGTCCAATCATCACCCCATCCACAATTTTCAATTTTTCCTTTGCATCCGCAGCAGTTTTAATATCCCCATTGCCAAACAATAGGGTATTCTTTATTGTCTCTTTAATCAACGGTGCATAGTGCCACCTGGCTTCCCGGGAATATCTATCGGTACATAACCGGAAATGAACAGCCACCGCATCGGCTCCTTCTTTTTCCAATATTTTTATAATTTCAATCACATTGACTCTTGTGAATCCCAGCCGTATTTTCACTGTAACCGGGAGTCGGGTGTTTTTTTTTATTTCCCGCATAATCGCAGCCACCTGCCGGGGATTTTTCAGCAAAGCCGCACCCGCCCCTTTTTTGATGACCTTGTAAGCCGGACAGCCCATATTGATATCCACACCGGAAAATCCGGTTTCATTTTCAATGTATTGAATCGCTTCCACAAAAGGTCCTGGTTCCGAACTAAACAGTTGAATAAACTGCGGGGTTTTAAAATCACTCAGCCGGATCATCCCCAGGGTTTTGGCATGACCGCGGCGAAGTCCTTCGGCGGAAATCATTTCTGTTACCATAAAACCGGCATAACCGATCTCATCCCACAATTTACGAAAGGCAATATCCGTTATGGAAGCCAACGGCGCCGGCATGGCATGATACGCTATCTTAAGATTACCTATTTTTAACATTTCTTAACTTCTTTCTTCTCTGTGATCTCTGTGGCAATAATTTTAAAGAATAGCCACGGCCCGGACCGGTGAAGCATCCGCATTTTCCAGTCTTAACGGGAAACAGGAAAAGATAAACCCGGTTTTGGGTAACTGTTCCAGGTTGGTCAAGTTCTCGATAATCAACATCCGTTCCAGTAGAATCTTGTGGATGGGTAAATCAATAGACCCGGCTTCATCCACGGAGAGCGCATCTACTCCCAGACCCTTTAAACCGAAACTGTCAATCCATAACGCTGCCTCTATAGACAATAGCGGGTAATCCCGGAAATATTCTTCCCGGCCCCAGAACCGACTCCAACCGGTATACAGCAAGATAAACTCGCTATTTTTAAACAATGGTTCATAGGATTTAAGACAGGAGACATCTATCCCGGTTTTTTTGACAGCGGTTAAATCAACCATCGCACCCGCACCCATAAAACTGTCAAGGGGTATTCGATCCAAAGTCGGTGAATGGGGAAGAATGTGAGCCGGGGCATCAATATGGGTGCCGGCATGAGAGCCGAAGGTTATGCGCCTTTCTACGAACCCATCCTCATCGATACCGGCACACACGGTTATGACAGGGGGCTCATCACCAGGGTAAATCGGCATCCCGGGTGAAATGGTATGGCTTAAATCAATAATTTTCATGTTTTCACTTTTCAAAAAATTCTTTCCCCAATATTCCATTATTCACCTTTTACCTTTTCCTTTTCACCTTTTCCAACTTCCTATAAAAATTTATATTGCTTTTATCACTACAATAGTCAAATCATCATGCTGCTGTTCCGGGCCGGAGAAATTCATTATTTCATCTTTTATCTTCTCTACGATCTGCCGAGCCCTTAAATCTTTCTTTTCCACAGCCTGGAAGACTTCTTTCAAACGGTCTTCTCCAAACATTTCTTCCCGGGCATTCATGGCTTCGGTGACGCCGTCGGTATAAAGTAACAGGATGTCACCGGCCTGGAGTTGAACCGCTTGCGGCAAATATTGAGGCGCCTCCATTATCCCAAGGGGAAAACGTGCCCCAGGACCTTTTAAAACCGAAACTTTATCTTTCCTCAGCAGAAGAGGTTTGGATTGACCCGCATTGATATACTCGATCTTCCGTGAATTGATATCCAGGGCCACGATTAATAGTGACACAAAACGGGAGCGATTTTGACGGGAATAAATAGCGGAATTCAAGTTATCTACCACAGTGACCACGTCTTCTTCATGTTGGGCTTCGGAAACCAAAGCACCGCTGGTATATACCGCAGTTAACGCGGCATCCATACCTTTGCCCGAGACATCGACAATAGGGATACATAATCTATTATGGCTTTTACCCAGCCAGACAAAATCAAAAAGATCGCCGCCTACATTCTGGGCAGGAATACAGCACCCGGATATATCAAAACCACTGATTTCCGGGTCCTGGGTGGGCATCAGGCTGAGCTGCATCTTGCGGGCGGTTTCCAACTCAATGGCAATGCGGTCCTTCTCCTGCCGCTCGCTGCCTACTACCCAGATCAGTAAATTCACACCCGCTAAAATCAACCCCGCAATCAACAAGAATGTTAAAAAACCATACTTTCCCAGGTGCAGCATCACAATGCCCCCGGCAATGCCAATCAGGATGAAGGAGGTTTTCACCAGGGGTTTGCGATCGTCCGGGATACCCTGGTAAATTTCCCGGCTCCAGGTCAGGGAGAAGATGGCTGCATCTTTTATATTGATATTTCTTTGATTTTTTTCAAATTGTTCTCTGGTAGCTTCCCGGCGTTTCATCAAACCTGCCCATCCTTCCGTAATTCGATCCCATAATATAAATGCGATAACTCCCAGGATAATAAGAGTGCTTATTTTACCAAACAATGAACTCCAATCTCCCCCGATAATGAAATTCAAAATACCCTGGATAAAATTCAGGAGTATGACAGCCAATAAAACAATGCCCACAATTTTCAGTGTTGTTAACTTCTTTTTTTCATTCATCCGGAATCATTATATCGTTTAGGTGGGTGATTGTCAATTTGAAAAAATAGCTTGAAAAATTAAAATAAAAAGATTATTATATGATATTACTTTATTAACTGAGTGAAAATTTGGAGGTGCAAATGAAAAAACATTTAATGGTTCCTATGGCTTTAGTGGTTATTTCTATCATCGCATTGGTGGTTTATCCTGCCTGTAAAGAAAGCGAAGCTCTTTTAGATAATCCATTGGCAAATACCAGGTGGATTCTTGAATCCTTTGAATATGCCAATCAAAATATTATCAACGTGGAAGACCCCTTTTGGATTCAATTCAACGAAGACAACACCCTGGAAATGCAAGTAGATTGTAATATTTGTCGGGGTACCTATGATATTGGTTCCGGCAATATTATCAGGTTTAATACCCCTTTCAATTGTACTGAAGTCTATTGTGGTGATGATTCACTGGATAGGGAATTTCTTCTGGCCCTGGATGGTGCATCCCGGTACGAGTTTGATGGGAATCGGCTGCGGATTTATTTTGGCGAAGAAGGAAGTCGTTTGAATTTTATTGCTGCAGCCCTTCTATGACACCAATTACACGATAAAAGTAAAAAGAAGCCGCAAAAAAACACGAAGAACCATTTTCTTACTTCGCTGCACGCTGCAGGGTCCCCGTTCTTTTAAATAGATCATAAACGGAGGTGTGAACCATGAAACGAATAAAACGGTTTCTTCAAACCACTATACTGGGTGGGGTGATTGTCATCCTGCCAGTGGTGCTGACCTTTTTTTTCCTGAGGTGGTTGTTTCGTTTTATCACCGGGTTGATCGAACCCATCACCCGGATGCTAATGGAACAATCTCAACTCCAAAAGTATATTGCCGATATTTTAGTGATTGTCATCATCGTATTGATTTGTTTTCTCATCGGTTTGATAGTAAAAACCAGGTTTGGGCGTTTTCTCCACCAAACATTAGAAAACCGAATCCTGGAAATTGCACCCGGTTACAATCTTTTTAAAGAGACGATTAAACAATTATTGGGTCGGAAGCGAGCGCCCTTTTCCACCGTAGCCTTAGTACAGGTGTTTGGACCTGCATCCAATACCATGATGACGGGATTCGTTACCGACCAACACCCGGATGGATATTGCACGGTTTTTATACCTTCGGCTCTTACCCCGACATCGGGTTTAATCTATCACGTGGAAGAAAAGTACGTTCACATCGTAGACGTCTCTGTGGAAGATACCATGCGCACTATTATTAGCTGCGGTATGGGCGCACAAAAATTGCTAGAGGAGTATCTTAAGAAAAATAAGAAAAAACAACTCAAATAAAATCTTTACTTTGCCTGTTATGAAAATAACTAAAAAATTAGCCACGAAGTTACACAAAGGGGCACGAAGAAAAAAAATATCTTTGTGTCCTAAAAAAGGTACAGCTTTCCTCATTATTCCTGGCATTGATATTGCTAAAACTTTCTAAAAGGATAAGTTTAATGTTTATTACCAGGAATATAGCGGAGGTATCAAGAAAATGAAGAATTGCTTAAAAATCACCCGGCTAATAATAGGATTATTGGTTTTGCTGTTTATTTTGCCGGGGTTTTCATTCCCGTTTCCACAGCAGCAGGACCACAAGAAAATCGTGGAAGAGGTGCATGTCAAGTGGTGGCAGGTACCGGTTTTTGCCGTGGACAAGGCAGGAAATCCCATTACCGACCTGGAACCCGAAGATATTGAAATACGATTGAATGATCGACTCATGCCTACCTTTACCCTGCATAAACGCTCGTTTAGTGTGACCCAAAAGAAAAAAGAAAAGCCAGGTGAAGTCCCCACGGCAAAACAGCTTTCCCTGGTGAAAAAGAAAGTGGTATTCTTATTGTTTGACCTGGCCCTGTCCAGCGACAGGTCCATCACCCGGGCCAAAGAGATGGCTCAAAAAATTGTCATGGATGCGGAAGAGGAAGTCCGATTTGCTGTCATGACCATTGACGCCTTTGCCGGCCTGGTATATATCGGTGAAGGCAGCGGTAAGAATAAAAATGAATTGATAAAGATGATAGAAAATGAAGTCAAAAAAAAGCAAAACCGCAGGCTGGTAAGCCCCCACGAAGTCATGTTACAAATCATCGGCCGAAGGGGGGGCAAATACGCATCAGAGGATATGCCCTTGTTCGTAGAATCAGCGTCCAAATGGTATAAGCGAAAAAACATGGGCTTTTTCTACGCCTTTGAAACCCTTTATTTCTTTCTCAACTCCATCGAAGACAACAAATTTATTTATTTTTTCAGCGAAGGAATGTCCCGATCCATACTTACCACTGATCGAACGCTTGGCGGAGCCAGGGGAATGTATAACTATTACCTGGAACGAATCGGTAAATACCTCAGCCGATGCGGGGCCATGTTGTTTGTCATTAATACCATGGGAGTTGTTCGCAGTGTGGGCTCTATTGTCTCCGGCGAAGAATCACTCATGTATCTTGCCCGGCAAAGTGGAGGAAAATACCTGGAAGGGACAGGCAAAGATATCATGGAAAAAATCGAAAACATGTACTCCGCCTACTATGAAATCTCCTTCCCGGATATGCCTCAATTAAAAGGGATGACCCGTAAGATCCATATCACATGCAAACGAAAAGGGGTCAAGATTCACTCCCTCAAATCCCTGGAAAAACGTAAACACTATACCCGGATGAACCCGGTGGAAAAAGATATGCTGGCGTTAAACCTGGTTACTTCGCCTCAAAATACATTGATGGAAAGTAAAATCTCCGCCTACAATGCCTCTATCAATAAAACCAAAAAAAGTAAGAAACAAGTGACTTACACGGTGGCGCTTACCCCCGGTTATTTATATAAACCCATCGATCTGTATAAGATATGGATCACAGATAATCAAGGTTTACTGGAGGTCATAAAAGTTGAAAGGGAAGCCCTGAAACCCAACAAAAACAAACTGAAAATCCAATTTCAATTGGAAGACAAAAAGCAAAAAGAAAAAGACAGGGAAAAGGGCCCGGGTGAAAGCGGCGAAATCAAAACCTATTTTGTCCTGGTCAATGGGACAACAGACCCGGCGCAAGCCTATGTTCACGGCCTGGAACTCTATGATGAAGACCCGGAACTGGTGGCAGCGGAAAAAAAGAGAATAGCCACAAAACAAAAACAAGGAAAAACCATCAGCGCTGAAGAAATGAATCACATATTGCAAGGGGCTGCGGATTATTGTGAACGGTTAAAACAATCCGCCTTTCATTTCTACTGCCGGGAAAAAATCCTTGAGACACGGAAACCGTTGACCAATGCTGAAAGAAGAGATCCGCACATCACTGAGGCAGCGATGAAAAAAGGGGTGGTGCGCGCCCTGGATGAAATACGCACCAAAGCATTTACCCACGTCAAAAGCTATATATTTGGCTACCGCTTAATCAAGCAAGGGAATAAAATAAACGAAGAACGAGATTGGATTGCCTCCACGGATAATATGAAAGTGAACCGGGACCAGGTGATTCAAACCAACGCCTTCTTTGCGCAAAAGGCCATATTTGCCCCCCTTACGCTGTTGGACCGCACCCGGCAGAACATGTATGACTTTCAATTTGTTAAGTTTGCCGAACATAATGGCCGACCGGCAGTGGTGATTGAAGCCGTACCCAAAAACCCGGTGGAAACCGCCACGATATACGGTAAAATATGGATCGATACCGGGGATTTCTCTGTTATGAAAATCCAGGCAGACCCTGAATCCATCCGCGGCTACCGGCAATTAAAAGACCTGGCAAAAAAGCTGCGAACCAGGCTATATTTGTCTCTTGTATCGGAATTTGATGAAATCCGCCGTGGTATTCGTTTTCCCACAAAAGTGAGTATGATGGAGAAATATAAAGGCGGACGCATTATTTCCGGGTATCGGGGGCCCAAAGGCTGGGAACGTACACTGACCGAATTTACTTATACTGACTATCAATTCTTCGATGTCCAGACCGATGTCACGGTACATTGACATATTTAAAAAACAGCCACAAAGATACACAAAGGAACACGAAGAAAAAAAAGAAAAAAAAGGTGCCAGGCAAAAAATGGCCACTTCGCACAGGCAGGCAATCAATTGTGAGCGAAGCAAACTAAGTTCTCCAAATTTTTGAATTGAAATCCGGTCGATCGATTAATCCAAATTTTTGAATTAAAATCCGGTTTATTGGAACAAGATAAATCACCATTTTGGTTGCATTTTCTAATCCTGCATCCAATCAAGATATCCAATCCCGGGTCTAAAATAAAATCCTGGTATAGAAATTGCATGGATACAGGGTACAGCTCTCATGTCTGACCTAATAACTAAACGGATTGAGTATGTTGATAAGCCTAATTGCAGGAAAATTCTATCCATTCAAACCGGAACCCTTACCAATCCTTTTATCCCCATTGACCCCATTACCCGGTGGACTATTTTAAAAATGAGAGCTTCCTTCAAATCCAAATTCAATTGTATTACAACAGGAGGTTAAATGAAAAGAGCAATTTTGCTTTTTATTTGTGTTTGTTTGATTGCCGGTTTTGGTTTTTCGCAGGAGCGCACCGGTAATATTTACGGTAAAGTTAGTGATGAAGCTAACACTCCACTTCCCGGCATTTCAGTGACCCTGATGGGTGACCTGGTGGGTCAGATGACCACTATCACCAACAACAATGGTGATTACAGGTTCCTTTCGCTCTCCCCGGGTGATTATGAGGTAAAAGCCGAGCTCGAGGGTTTCGCCACTGTCATCCGCAAAGACATCCGGGTTGACCTGGGAAACAATGTGACAGTAAATATTGTCATGGTTCCCAAAAGGCTGGAAGAAGAGATCGTGGTGACAGGCAGACCTGTTGCCATCGACCAAAAAAAGACCACCCATGTCACCAACCTGAGCAGGGATGAGCTGCAAACCTTACCCAGTGCCAGGGACCCCTTTGTGATGATGGAATTGGCCCCGGGAATTGTCATGGACGTGGTCAATGTGGGTGGTTCGGAATCCGGCCAGCAGTCTGATTTCCGTTCCGTTGGCAGTTATCGATCGTCCGCCACCTGGAACACCGATGGTATTAATACAACAGACCAGGTAGCCACCGGTGCCGCGCCCCAGTATTACGACTTTGATGCCTTTGAAGAAATCCAGATCCAGACAGCCGCCAATGATGTGACCGCCATGACCGCCGGCGCCCAGATCAATATGATCACCAAACGAGGCGGAAACAAATTCTCCGGCGGTGGAAGATTCTATCTCACCGATGACTCATTTCAAGGTGAAAATGCCCCCGAGGAATTCCCCGAAGAATATACCCCCGCCCAAATTCACAGTATTAAAGATTATGGCGCCAACATCGGTGGACCCATCTTTAGAGACAGGCTGTGGTTCTGGATGGGTGGTTCCATCCAGGATATTCAAAAGATCTCACTGGTGGGTGATATCGCAAAACAAAAGATCACAAATTTCGAAGTCAAACTCAATGCCAAATTAGGCAAACACCGACTGGAAGGCTTTTTCAACTGGTCAGCCAAGGATGTTACCGGCAGGGTATCCAATAGTGTCAAAGACGCCTGGGAATCCCACT
>CP070627.1:959710-970004 GCA_020355945.1 Candidatus Aminicenantota bacterium
TGGGATTGTCTATGGTAATCTGGCCGTACGTTTCTATAACCCTGGAATCGCTGTACACCTTATTCAATTGATCATATCTATCAATCGTTTCATTCTTAAAATCCGCCGGGACATTAAAATATTTCATTTTTCCAGGACCTCCTTTTAAAAGTTAAACTCTTCTTCCAGCTCATCTTTTGAAAATAGTTTTTTTACTTTCGGGTTTTCTTCCTGCCGGATCATTTTTGTATATTCATCATAGTCTCTATAAAATGCCAACGCCTTTTTATTAATTTGTTCGGTGCTTTCTTGATCCATACTTTTTAGGGCATACCCCTGGCAATAATTGCAGGGCTCACATACATTCCGGCAAAAATCAGGGTTTTCAAAGAATTTCCTGACAAAACCGTCCAGTTTTTTGTTGTCTATGTAAGGCTGAAACGCATTGTAAGGGGCAAATATGGTAATCAGATCGAATAAATTTCCCTGGTAATCTCCATCCATATAGTGTGTCAGTGCTTTCACCACGTCACCCTGGAGAACATTTTGTCTTCCCTGGATTTTCAGGTAAAAGATTCCCACCTCATGATAGTATTTCAAATCTTCAGGCCTTATCCAATTCAAGCGAATAACATTCTCCAGGCTGCCGGCCTTTTGCATAGAACATCGATTAAAAAAATAATCCGTTACGGTTTGGGTGGTATTCAAAGGTGTAGAGTGGGATTCATGATTGTAATGAAACATCTTGTAAGCACAATTTTTATAGCATACATTATTGATAATAATCTCAACGCCGCTGCCAAATACCCGGCAAATATTGCGTAAAGTTCTAAAATCCCTGGTGACATCCGGGTCCACTACGATACGTTCCATTCCCAACTTTTTATAAAATAAAGCCTTCCCCGGTGAAGTAATTTCGCACAAGGCAGAGGCTTTTATATGAAATTTCCACCCGGAAGCTTGCACCAATTCTACCAGGGAGGGGGAACTCACGGTTAAAGAGGAAATACCTATATTGTACAACCGTTCCAGCAGCGCCTTGATTTGCCGGTGTCCCATTTCCGAAAACTCAAAATTTCCAAAACAGGCAGGGTTTAATGTATAATTAAAGGTGATATCACTTTCAGTTGAATACTTAACGTATTTTTCCAACTGTTTGAAATCCACTGCCGGTATAACATCGATGACCCGTCCTGAATTTAATACCGTACCATCGGTAACCTGGCCATAGGTTTCCACTACTTTAGCATCATCATATCGGTGGTTCAATTCCCGGTATCGATCAATGGTGTGGGATTTAAAATCCGCTGGAAGACTAAAATATTTCATCAGTATTCACCTCATCTATTTCATTTAACCTATTTCTATCCTCCCGGAGATTCAAATGAATCCTTTGCCTTTCTTTCTGTTCCGGGTCCAGGATATCTTTAATTCTTATACCGGCCTTCCCGGGTAAAACCATTTTTCTTACGACGGCGGTAAAATACCCGAGGAATTCCCTGACGACATTTTCAGCAAATATATCAGGGTTATAAGCAAATTCCAATATGATACCCTCAAAGGTTCGAATACCCAGCGCGATATCGATATCTGTTTTGTAAAACCTGGTGGTCAGAGAAATACTCAATTGATTTCCCCCCTGGTACAGTATTTTATCTACGGGGTAATTTTGTATCACCACCACCGAATCGAAAAGTGCTTCCCTGGGGTCTCGTTCACTATAGGAAATGATGTCGGTTAACGATGTACTTTGAAACTCTTCCACCTGGATTAAACTTGAACCGACATCTCTTAGAAAATCTTCGATGGCAGCCCCGGTGTCAATTTTTACCCGGAAGGGCAGTGTATTGATGAATAATCCCACCATATCCTGCATCACCTTGATTTGCGAATTTCGCCCTGAAAGGGTTATACCGAAAATAACATCTGCCGCCTGACAATATTTATACAATAATAGTGCCCAGGCACTGTAAAATATCACTGCCGGAGTTACTGCTTTATGTTTAGAAAAATCCATTATTTTTTTTTGCAAATCCCCGGGCAGCGGGTATTCATAATACTCATTCCGGTGGTTCCCCCTGGTGGAATTCCTGTTTTGCCGGGCAGCCAAAGAAACCGTCCCTTTGAACCCCTGCAGCAACTTTTTCCAATAGTTCTTTTGCTTGATTTTATCCTGGTTTTGCTGCCATTTGATGTATTCTTTAAACCTGTTTTTTACTGGCATCACCGCCGGGGTGCGGCGAGAAAGCATATGGTAAGCTTCAAAAAATTCTTTCAATAAAATGACATTGCTCCACCCATCAAACAGGATATGATGGTTGGTAACAATCATTTCACTCTTGTTCTTTTCCAGTTTGCACAAAATCACTCGAAAGGGCTGGACAGTTAAATCAATAATCTTTTGCCGATCCTCTTCTTTAATACGGAAAAGCTCCTGCTGTTGGGTTTCATCATTCAACTGTGATAGATTTACCTCTTTGACGGGTATTGAAAGATTTTTTAAAACGATCTGCACCGGTCTTTTAAGCCTTTGCCAGCGGAATACGATTCGCAGCATTTCATTAGCGGCTGCCACCCTGTTCCAGGCCCCTTTTATCCGGCTTACCTCCACATCCCCTGTCAATTGATAACAATTCTGCTCGAAATACAATTTACCTTCCGGTTTCCTTAAATATTGATAAAGCATACTTTCCTGCATTGGAGTTAAGGGCAGTATATCTTCTATATGTCGGCGATTCATTTTTCTCGACACCTTCATCTGACATTGGTTGGCATTTTAAAATCCGGGAAAAGGTTGCGTGTTCTTGTTTCGGCAAAAATGTGGTTGAACCGCTTTAACTGCTGCTCAATGGATACTTTTTTGGTATTGAAAACAGACCGGAGCATCTCCAATGCCTGATCCATCTGCTCAACTGTCGGTAAGGCACCGGTTTTATCCAATTGATCCTGAATTTTTTCAATTTTTTCATAGGGCTCGATAACTCCAGCTTGATACCGGTGACGATCCAGGCAAAAATTAGGGGTACAAACAGCCGCCGCCAGGCACCTGCTAATAAACGCAGCAGCCGATGGCATGGATAAGGATTCTATTAATGTTCCCCTGGTGTGAAACCGGTGCAGCATTGCGTTTCGATCATCTGTTTGTCCGAACGAAACAGCCGACAAATGTTTTGTTTTTTCATTTGTTTTTACTAAATTGGTCAATACCGCTTGAGGACCCATTTCAATCATCAATTCTACCCCTTGCTGCTGTAAATAATCCATTGTCTGTTTCCATTTTACCGGTCGGGTCAATTGATGGAGTAAATGATCAACCACGTCGTCAGGTGCTGAATAGGGCAGGGCCGTCACATTGGCAATGACAGGCCATTTACCTGGATGATAAGAATACGCGGTTAATTCGGATTTAAATTGATCGGCTGCCTCCTGCATCAGCGGGCAGTGAAAGGGGGGACTCATCAACAATGGCGTTACCTGGGCTTTCCTTTTTATCAAACAATCTTCCACTTTCATCACCACTTCCGGGTGTCCGGATACAGCCACCTGGTCCGATGAATTGTAACAAGACACAGCAGCCCATTGTTCTCTATTGGAGACCTCCCTGCACTGACCTTCCACGATTTTTGCATCCACCCCATTAATGATCGTCATACTCCCGGATTTATTATCCAGAACTTCCCGGGCCAAAATACCTCTTTTATGAACGATTTTTAAGGCATCAGGAAAACTGATCACCCCACTGCACACCAGGGCCGAATATTCTCCCAAACTATGACCGGCGGAAAAATGAGGAATAATACCTATCTCTTTCATATATACCCTGAAAACAGCAACACCAAACGTTACCAGGGCTGGGAACAGGTTCTCCGCTTTATTCAATTCCACCAATCCACCGCTGAAGCATATTTTTCTCAAATCAAATCCCAATATCTCATTGGCTTGTTCAAAGGTCTGTCTTGCTTCACTGAATTTTTTATAAAGCCCGGCGCCCATACCACCATATTGGGACCCCTGGCCGGGAAATAAAAACGCCAGTTTATCCTTGTCCATCTTAATTGACCTGTACTAATTTGTTTTCAATTAGCCTTGCCATATTGTTTATGGTTCTAAACGGATCCAGTTCCAGTTCGTTGTTGTCAATCCGTATGCCGAATTCCATTTCCAGGAACATAATCAACTGCATGGCAAATAATGAATTGATAAATCCCACGGAAAAGATATCTTCATCGTCCTCCAGGTCATATTCCCTGAAAAAACGTGATAAAAAATCTTTTATCTTGACTTTTATTTCTTTCATCCTTTTTAACCAATCCCGTTAGCCCATACTGACCACATAAGAATCCAGGTTCAACTTTACCAGTTTCATATACAGTTGAAGTTTATTTTGATGCAGCTTCAAGACAGTTTTATTAATATAATCGGCACTTAAAATATCATTGGATATTTCGTCGGCCTTTCCCGGGCCCCATCCAGCTTCTGCCAGTGTGAGTAATCTTTTAAACCATTGAGCAGCCTGTTGATTGACCTCCAGCAAAATCAGGCTGTTTTGTTTTTCAAGCTGCAAAACAAATGCATGGCCTTTATCTTCTTTTTCAATGATGAATTGTCGTTTTAAATGGTTGAGCAAAGTAAAAAATTTAGTAGCATAAAAGGCAAGAGCAGTAATATCGGAGCTGGTATTTTTATTAATGGTGGTTAAATAACCATCGATATAGTCATATAGGAATCCAATGCGTTTTTCGACAAAATCATACCCATATTCCCGGCATTTGCTGTCTAAAACCAGCAAAGAATCCCGTTTTATTTTATGATAAAGAGTTGTTCCTTTGTACATTCGATACCGATTGACAATATAATCAAGGTTACTGGCAAAACCATATTTTTCCAGGAATTCAATATTCTTTTCCAGGCCGGCAAATGTGGAATAGGGATTGAAATTAATAAAGCCCGGTTCAATATTGATATCATAATTTCGCAGCAATTCAATGAATTTGATGTTATCGTTAATTGAGGCTATTTTTTTATACAGTTTTTGGTCCGATTCATTTGCAGACTCAAAACCGACGCATACCCCGCATAAGCCGGATTCTTTTAAAAGTTCCATTAATTGGGAAGTGGCTTTTTGATGAAACTCCGAACGTAAATCAGCGAAATATGAGATATTTAATTTCCGTTTTACCATGCCAGCGGCAAGATCCCAGAGCCGTTTCACCCCCGGGCCAGGGTCCTCTAAACTCCCATCGATAAAATTAAATGTCTTTATACCGTACTCTTTTACAATATATTCAATTTCATCAACTACTTTTTCCGGCTTTCTTCCCCGCCATTTTTTCCAGAATATATTGGAAATGCAAAAGCTGCATGGGGCTTGACAACCACGAGAAGTCGATATTTGAGCGGTTTTGAGATCATTATCTCTTAGTATATCCCGGGCTGGCAGGGGCAGCGTATTTATATCCGGGATTAACGGCCGTTGGTCATTGATTTTAATCATTCCCTGGTGCCGATACGTTAAGCCCTTAATTTTTCCCAGTTTTTCGCCATCGACATCAGGCAATTGCGAAACCAATTCCCAAAAAGTCAATTCTCCTTCTCCCCTTACCGCAAAATCAATCAAGGGACATTCCTCCAGCATCTCCACGGAAGAATAGGTAGGTAAAGATCCCCCGACACAGACCCATACCCGGGGCAGCAATTGTTTTATTCTTTCAATCACACGATATACAGATTCTTTTGAAACATCATAAACCGGGAAACCTATAATTCCCGGGTCCTTATCCACGATTTGATCATAAGCGATTGCGTCTTCTTTGACTCTAGTGATCATCACTTCATGTCCTTCCTGCCGTAAAAATGAAGCAATAAAACAAATTCCTATATCTTCAAGATTTTGCATCATTTTATCATTGTAAACAGACATTAAGAGAATTTTTACTTTTGACATGTGCTGCTTCCTTTTAAGCAAAGTCTAAAAAATCATCCGAAAGTCTCAATTGATTTCGTAAATTCGTAAACCGCTTTAACCGTTCATCCAGATATGGGGTGCTGTTATCCGAATACCCGGGATCGGATTCATCATCCTTCTGGCAATAATGATAACAATCCATAAAAGAGTTGATCCTGGAGTCTATGCCTTCATCTATAATCGGAGCCAGGGGTTCCAGGTATATTCTTTCACAAATCACTGAGAGAAAATCATGGGGATAAAATGCTGCTGCTTCCTCTACCTGCCGGATGGTTAGATCAAAGGAATGGGGATTTTCATTGTGGACATTCTGTGCATAAAATAAGCGTGCTTTGATCTTATTTCCGGACATAAATTTCAACAAATCCAATAATTCATTATTGGTAAATTGTCTTCCATCATTTAATTTCCTGACCTCTTCATCTCCTGTATAAGGAGCGATCAATACATAAGTCATCTCTTTATTAAAGGTTTTTTTCAAATCCATTAAAAATTCATGGGAGGGTAATTGACAGCAGGGCACCAGGATTCCAATATCGTATTTTTTAGAGCGGATCATGGCAAATAATTCCTGGTAATAAGTATCATCCAACATCTGGAAACCATGAGTGGGTTGAAATAGGCGAACTCCTTTTCTATATAACCGATCCAGATCATGAAAGACCGCCTGGGGGGACCTAAAGGTAAACCTGTTTTTTTCCCCGAAAAAGACGGGAGAATTTTTATTGGAACCACTGCAAAAGCTGCAATTGTATTGGCATCCCCTGGCCATATACAATGCAGCCGTTTTAGTCAAATTAATCCCGAATTTATATAAATTATAATTAAATATTTTGTTTTTAAGAAAATCCACTGAGACATAATCAAGGGCATCAATCTTATGGGAAATGTATGTGATTTCTTTGTTTACTACTTTTTCATTATCCCTGAAACAAAGATTTGGTATATGGTTTAAATGGCCTTCTTGTTTTACAAGATAATCAACAAGCATCATAAGTGGTTTTTCGCCATCGCCTTTCACGGCGTAATCCACTGCAGGAAAATTTGCCAATATCTCGCTGGCATAAACTGTGGTTGTTAGTCCGCCAATAATGACCGGCCGCTGCGGATACATTTTTTTTGATAGGTTTGCTGCCGCTACCGCTCCATAAGCATGTTCATACCAATGTAAATCAATGATTAATACTTTATAATCAATGGTTTTCAACTCATTTTCCAATTCATAATTGGGGTTCAAGAATTTTTCTACACCATTATTTATTCCCAGGACCCGGTATCCTTTTTGAATCAAAAGATTTAATAAACCGATCAATCCAACGGGTATAATGGCGTATTTGGTGTTTGAGAGTAATTTTGTGGGGTGTACGTATAGAATATCTGTTTTTTCAATCATCCTGAAATCCTTTACGAATTTTGTGTCATTTTTTATCCAGGTGCGCAGAAGCTGTACCTTTGGAAAAGAAGAAAAGCGCCAGGAAGTATAAATAAAATAAAAGAAACGCAGTAAATATCGAAACCACGGCATAGACAAAACTCACCGGCATCCATACCTTAACGAAACTCCAGGGAAGAAACGTATACAAGAAAGCGGAGATATTATACAAAACGTAACCAATAACTATCATAAAAAGTGTTGATAAAAGCAGGTATACAATACCTTTACCACCTTTTGCCATAAACCTTCGTTTATTTTTGCCAAATCGTATAATAAACAGAAGCATCAAGCATATACCTGCCAGTATAAGAGGAACCGTGATATAAAGAACGGTAAGCGATATATTATCGTATTTAATATTGAAATCGAAGGCCGGTAATTTTTTTCCTGGAATTCCTTTAATTAATGCATGAATCCCCCATGCCGTGGCATCGGTCAGGTTTGATTTTATATTGCTCAATATACCTACACCGATTTTTTCCTGGGGGTCAAAGAGAAAATGTGAAGAAAAGTTAGGGTTTGCTCCGCCGTGGCAAATAAATCCTTTTTGGACACGCAGTTCCCAACCTTTAGCATAAATAGAATCCTTTAGATAGGGATTGGAAATATGGGATTTTTCCACCAAACTTTGATCGAATTCTTTTAACTCCACTGTTCCCAACTGGATTTTCAACCATTTTGCCACATCTTTGGCATTGGTGATGAAATAACCAGCCGGTGTATTCCCCCTGTACACAGGAGCATCATATTCATGAGGTTTTTTAAAAGCGATTTTATAACCAACTGCCATACCGTATTTCGCCGCCTCTGCCCGAAATAAAAACGTCTGATTTAATCCCAGGGGTTCTAAAATACCATTTCTCATATATGCTTCGAAAGACTCACCGGTGATGATACTAATCACCAGACCCAGGACATCGTAATTAATAGTGGCATAAAGAAATCTTTCTCCCGGTGGGTGATGCAATTCTATGCCCACCAATACTTTTACTGTTTCTTCCAGTGCGTTGTCATCTTCTGATACGGGTATATCCCCAATGGTTTCAAAAGGTATCCCACCGGTATGATGGAGCAATTGTTGGAGAGTAATAGGCACATCTTTTCCTTTATATTTCACTTTGAACCACGGCAGGTATTTATTCACCGGATCGTTCATATTTAGCAATCCTTTTTTCTCTAATAGAAGAATTCCCAGTGCTGTAAACGCTTTACTGGTGGAGCCAAGTTCAAATAATGTTTGAGGGGTCACCATCTGCTTTGTTTTTAAATTGGCGTAACCGAATCCCCTCAAATAGACAGTTTGATCTCCCTTTACAATCACAACAGCCATTCCGGGGATTTTCCCGGTTTTCATTTGAACATCAATATATTCCTCTATCGCCTGCTTTTGGGACCCGGTTAAACCAGTGGTATTATTCGAGAACCTGGATTCTTGACCGGATATAGATGCCCCCCACACTGGCAAGAAAGCAATGATGAGTACAATCACCGATGTTCTTTTGGATTTGTTTAACATATTCATCATTATTATCTCCTATTTTTATATGATTATTTATTGTTGTTATTTATTATTGTATTGTAGTTCAACTTCAGGGTTCATCTTGTCCAAAATAAAGGTACTGTACATCCCCTGGCAGAAGGCTGATTCATATTCAATGATTTTACAAAGAGCTTCGATTAAATCCCGGGTACTTATATCTTTTAATGCTGCTTCGCTGGACAGGACGATCAATGTTGAATTTTCGGTTATTATTGCACAATCGCAATCACGAAAATTCCAGTGACGGGTGAGTATGGTTTTAGCATCTGAATAAACGATTTCACCGGGAGCGGTAAATTCCATATCCACTCCTCCCGGGGGTTTAAACATTTCGCCTCCCCTTGATACCCGGAGACGAATATCACCATCGATTGCTGCCAGGTCAAACCCACCGATAGGAAGCATGGTTAAAAGCGCTGCTGTCAGGTAAGCATTCACGGCTGTATTAATAATCGGAAGATTATAGCCTTTAATCACCCGCCGCACCAATGCTTCTACTGCTGGTATGTATTTTTCCTGGTCTAATCCCATTTGTCGATAAGTTTCACGCCAGGATTTGATATTTGTGAAATCGGTTAGTTTTTTATTTTCCATTTTTTCCAGCAGCTTTTTCCTGTTATCTTCAATGAGATTTTCCAGTTCCTTTAAACGTTTCCCAATTCGAAGTCCCCGGCCCAATACAACGCCTATTCTTAAATCCGGGAATATTCGAAATATATCATCTTCAATTATAAACTTCATGGCCTGTTTCCTCTTTTCGTGTAGGCTTCCGCCGCTGCTGTTTCAGCCAGACAATCCAAAAAACCATTACCATAACCCGTATAGGCTTCCGCCATTGTAACCGGGCCAGGTAATTTAAAAAATTGCATCCTTTGACGTTTACTTTAATCAAACGTCAAACGATCTGCCTGGATTTTATTGGATTAAGGGATTTAAGGCTACCGCGAATGATTCAAAAATCTCTAAATTTGATTCAAAATAATTCCAGGCACTATAGTTACAGTAGGCATTTAAAATTTGCCCGAAGAGCACCATCCCATTTCCCCAATCCCACAATTCCTCATCACCCCCTTTGGTCCGGTATTGTTGGGAATGATTCAAAAACCATCGGATTTGATTCAAAAATGAGTTTTTTTTAAATAAACCTCAAAAAGGCACCAAAATTGCTGAATATGAATTTAGCCACAGAGGACACAGAGGACACAGAGAGTTTTTAGTCAAACGTTTTCGCGGAGGTCCGCCGGAGGCAAAGAAAAAAAATGACATTTTAGGATTTGGCTTCGGATGCCTGAAAAGTGGAAGGCAATTGATGAAATTCGTCCCTAAAACATTGACTGAAATGAGCAATATTGGAAAAACCCACTTCAATGGCCAC
>CP070627.1:970104-980380 GCA_020355945.1 Candidatus Aminicenantota bacterium
AGTTAACCCGGACCTGGCCAAAGAGTGGCATCCCAAAAAAAACAAGAACTTAAAACCTGTGAATATTACTCCCGGGTCCAGTAAAAAGGTATGGTGGTTGTGTAAATACAGTCATGAGTGGCAGGCACCGGTTTTATCCAGGAAAAACGGCAGCGGCTGCCCCATATGTAGGAAGAAAATTCATGCCACCCCCGGGTATAACCTGGCTGTAGTTAACCCGGACCTGGCTAAAGAGTGGCATCCCACCAGGAATAACAATTTAAAACCCGAAGATGTAATACCAAAATCCCCTAAAAAAGTATGGTGGCTGTGCAAATACGCTCATGAGTGGCAGTGGTCGGTTTTTGGTCGAAACAAGGGCAGCGGATGCCCTAAGTGTACAAGAAATAGGGCCACTCCCCAATATAACCTGGCGGTCATCAACCCGGGATTGGCAAAAGAGTGGAATCCCGGCAAAAATGGTGCTTTAACACCGGAAAATGTTACCCCCAGCTCCAGGCAAAAAGTATGGTGGCTGTGTAAAGCGGGTCATGAGTGGCAGGCTGCGATTTACGATCGACACCGGGGCTCCGGCTGCAATGTGTGCAGCAGAAAAGGTGTAGAAAAAGGATATATCAGGAAAAGCCTTGTGACTCCTCAATATAACCTGGCTGTAGTCAACCCGGACCTGGCTAAAGAGTGGCATCCCACAAAAAACCGGGATTTAAAACCTGAAAATATTACCCCGGGTTCCAAGAAAGAAGTGTGGTGGCAGTGCAAAAACGGTCATGAGTGGAAGACCGCTGTTATAAGACGAAAAAAATACGGCTGCTTGAAGTGTTATCTAAATAAAGCTACCCCCGAGTATAACCTGGCAGTGGTTAAACCGAAATTGGTAAAAGAATGGCATCCCGTTAAAAACAAAGGTTTATCACCCGCGAAAATTACTCCCGGTTCAAGTAAAAAAGTATGGTGGCTGTGTGAAGAAGGGCATGAGTGGATAGCTTCCGTTAGCGATCGCAATAGGGGCTCCGGATGCCCCGAATGCAGTCGCACCCGGAAAAGAGTTACACCCGAACATAACCTGGCTGTAAAGAACCCGGCACTGGCAAAAGAGTGGAACCTCGAAAAAAACGGTCGCCTCACCCCTGGAAAAGTCGCTCCCAATTCAAATAAAAAAGTATGGTGGATTTGTGATAAAGGGCATGAATGGAAAGCCTCCATCGGCACACGAAATAAAGGCCGCGGCTGCCCCTGGTGTGGGAAAAGACTCCCCTCTCCCGAGTATAACTTTGCTGTTGTCAATCCGGCAGCAGCTCAAGAATGGCATCCTGTCAAAAATAAAGATCTATCTCCCAGGGATGTGACTCCCGGTTCCACCAGGAAAGTGTGGTGGCGGTGTAAAAACGGTCACGAATGGATGGCAAAAGTCACCGACCGAAATAGGAAGAGTGGTTGTCCTATATGTTACCGGAACTTTGCCACACCCGAAAATAACCTGGCCCTGGTCAACCCGGACCTGGCTAAAGAATGGCATACTATAAAAAACAATGATTTAACACCGGCAAAGGTTACCCCGGGTTCCAGCAAAAGGGTATGGTGGCAATGTAAAAAGGGTCATGAATGGGAAGCGCAGGTGGCGGCCCGTCATTTAGGTCACGGCTGCCCTTACTGTAAAAACAGGAAAGTCTCGGCTGACAACAACCTGGCGGTTGTCAACCCTGAATTGGCCAAAGAGTGGCATCCCACAAAGAACGGTGATTTAACTCCTGAAAAGGTTATTGCCGGGGGCACTAAACGAGTATGGTGGCAGTGTAAGAACGGTCACGAATGGATGGCGCGTTTATTCCTGCGAAATAAAGGCACTGCCTGCCCGGTGTGCAGTCGCCTGAATAGAAATCAGCGCCGGTAGAGTCGGGGACGGTGGGTGTGAAGGTGTGATTTTTTTGACTGCCAACTTATTTCCCTTGAAATATTGATTTCTTTTTTTAAAAATACCTTCTTGACAGAAAATAAGAGGAGGCGTCATGAAAAGATTAATTTCAATTGCGGTATTGTTTGGATTGTTGGCAGCGGGCACCGGGATGTTGGTTACCAGTCACCTCCGGGCCCAGGATGTTAAAAAATGTTGGTGCCGCATTCATGGAAAAGTGGTTTATATTAATGCCAGGGAATGTTTAAGAAAAGGCGGTCAATGCTTCAGGACCAGGAAAGCAGCGCTAGAGTCGTCGAGACCTCTCACTCAAAAAACAGGCTGGTGCTGTGTTGACGGAAAAGTGGTGCATATCCCGCCTGAAGAATGTAAACAAAAAGGGGGACGATTCTTTAAATTTCGTCAAAAAGCATTAGAGTTTTGCCGCAGCAAACCGGATGTTTCCAGACCTGGCTTGTTTTTTGCCTGGTCAATGGCCACCCCGAAATATCCCAGACCCGGGCAAAAGGTTACCATAACAGGATCACTGGCCGGCGGTGACGAACGTACCGAAATAAGTGCCACCTTAATCAAAAAAAGAAAAATCCATAAAGAAAATGAACCCAAATATAAAAGAAACTTAAAATCCCGGGATATACCTCCAAAAAGACTTCCCGTTACCATATCAAAACACGGGATCTTTAAAACAGGATTTATACCAGGATCAATCGGTACATATGTGGTATCTTTCCGTACGCAAAAGGCAGGGAATTACAGGGTAAAGGATATGGAAATCACTGTATCTAACAGTGGTATTCCGGGATATAACTTTGATCCCGGCAGTACCCCGGATATCCCGGATACACCAACGGTGGATCCCCTTGAACCGGATTCATTTTGTGTTGAGCCTCCTTTTAATTCACCCTATCCTGATGATGAATTACTTTCGGTTCAATTTAAAGATATGCTGACAGAAGTGGTAAAAATATTCTTAAATAAATACCTGGAAAAAGGTCGAAATGGAGAATTAGCCATCAATCCTGATGTATTTAGTAATTCTCTCCATCAATTTAATTCAGCCAGTGAGTTGGGAGATTTTTTTGGTTTTGAAATCCCTGATGAACTTTTTAGCTTTAATTTTGATTTACCTTCGCTCATCTGTTTGACGGGAGAGGTAGAAGATTGTGGGGATGAGCAGGTTACGGATGCCGGTTTAAAAATTCATATTCCTGCCGCTGAATTTCAAATCAACTGGGAGGATTTTATTGATAGTACACAGGTTGAAGTCATGGATAACGATCCCAATTTCAAAATAAAGTTTTCCATGAACGCCGCGTTAACAGCCCGGGCCACCTTTAGAGTAGAAGGAACCGGGAACCAGGCAGACCCGTTATATCAATTGCTCTTTCCCAATCCGGCTAAACAATATTTTGATATTCCCTTTGAAATAACGTCTATTGCCGCGCAAGTAGAGGGTACTGCCTCCATCACGCCAAACGGTCAATTCCAGGATATTACGGTTAGTGTGGTTCCCACAGGTACTGAGCCCTGGGAGTTGGATGAAATCGAACAGGTATTTTCCAATGCTCTGACTGTGATAGAAACATGGATAGTAGGTGTGATGGCCCAATTGGCCACGGCTCAGCCGCCGCCGCCATATACTGCGGCAAATAATATTTACGCTCTATTAAGTGCTATTCCTGTTGTGGGTCCTGTTATTTGCGCAGCCCTTCCTGTGGCTATGCCGGTGGTGGGGACCATCTTATGGCAAGGAACATGCCCGTTGAACCCGAATAATACCGACTGCCGGCAAATGATCGATTTTGAAAATACAACCCTTGATTTTAATACAATTACCTATTATGGATTCAGACATATTGCCTTAAGTTATGCTACTTCATTGTTTCAAGACCAGGTGAACAGCCTGTTTGAAAATTTAGACCTGACTGAATTTCTAACCATGATCCCGATTAGTGAAAGTGGTGCCAATTACTCTCTATTATTAGGCCCTAAGAGAATGAACGCCAAATATCCCTCCAACGACTATCATACCCTGGGCGGCATGGCAGAAATTGAGGTTAACATACCAGGGGGTAATCCTTCATGCCTGGTGGGTAATCCACCAACAACCGCACCGAATTTTCCCTCGGATTATTTAAGTAATCCCGAAGCTTTTTATCCCCCCTGGACCTATTCCATCCCGGGTTGGCATGTCTCTGTCAATATTCATCAAAACCTTTTCCAGGACTTGTTGAACCGGATAGCAGAAACAGGACAGTTTTGCCGGAGTGTCAATGGCTCGTTGCTGGGATACCAATATGCCCTTAGGGTAGAGGAAGCTGCTTATCCGCAAATAACATTAAACACGACTCCCTATGCCGTACCGATAACGGATAATACCACCATCACAATCGGGACCATCCAATTCGAGCGAACTGGCGGGCCGGGTTTGAAATTGGAATTAGTGGTGAATAAAAGTACAACAATAACCGTTGAGTTGGACCTGAGGACTGATTTTAATGTCACTTTTAAAAATGAAAAAATGGGTTTTAGTTTTACGGATTTTGAGGCAGCCAATGTAACCATTAATGGCGTTACTTTTGCCGGTGCCCCGAGATTATATTCCGCTGTTACAGGGATGATCAATCAATTTTTAGCATCATTAACATTTGATAACCAGGCGTTGGGTTTTGATGGGGTGACACTTCCGTTTAAAGGTTATTGTTTGAAATTAACAGGCTATGGTGCCTGGGAGTATTGTGAGGTACCGGATCGGGCCATGGGAATAATGATTGAATTCGATGAAAATGAATGTCCCAATTAGACCCCTTATAGGTTACCCAACAAAAAAATTACAAATGGCGAAGCGCCTTTAAAAAAACTTTACGCATCCTTACCCCCTGGACTTCACCGGAAACCGCATCCATTATCTTGAAATCATACCCCTTTCCTCGTTGAAAATACCCCACCCAAAAGGGATAAAAAATCCGTTTACCTTCACTGATTTCACCTATCTCGAATTTCTGCTTTAACCTGAGCCTGTGTTCCAATTGCAGCCATTTGTATTTATCCGCGGCCCTGGGCTGCGCCTCTGCCGGGGATAAAACAAACGGACAAACCGGATAGTCCACACTGTTCTTGAACTTCAAACTCTCCCTGAAGAAAAATAAATTGTCCCCTAACAAACCATCCAGGGAGATTTTCACTTTCCGCTCGCTGTCCTCACTGCCACTTATCACCTCGAACAAATAAAAAGGCAAATAAATCAACTCCACTCGTTTGAGAGGAACCGGTTTCTTTTTCCCAAACTTAGATAGAAAAGATTTCCGCTGTGAAAAGATGTTTTCAGCTTCTTCTTTTGATATTCCCGGTGTTACGTACATTTTGCTTTCTTTTGTTGATTTTGGCTTTTAGAATGGAAAGGATGCCGGCCCCTAGCAACAGTAGCCCGGCAATAATATTGGTGACTATCCCTCGAACCAGGGGAACCTGTTCGGTGGATTTCACAAAAAAAGTGGAACCCAAAACAATCATGCCAAACACCAACCAAAATATACCCATAATTTGCAAGGGCTCAAATTTCTTTTCAGGTTCTATAGTCTGTTTATCAGAATTCATTTCTTGCTCCTTGTTTCTTGCCTCCGGCGGCCAGGGGGCTCTTTTTGAAAAAACCGCCCCCTGGACCCCTACAAAAACTTTTGATTAAAAGCTCAAATAAATAATAATTTGCAGTCCTAACAGCACTGTAGTCCATATTCTCAAATCCCGCCACCACCGCTGATCCGGCGCATCTTTAAAGATATACTTTTTCGGACGAAACCAGGCCCAGATAACGATACCGACAAATAAAACCACGGCAGTAATTTTTCCCCAAAATAAAGGAATACTCTTCAGCCATTCGTACATTTTCCACCTCCTATTTCATTTCCGCTCTTTTTTTCAGGGCATCCTGGATGCTTTTATCCCTGATCACCAGGCCGTACACCAGGCCTTCCAGTTTTTCAATGGGGTCCGGTTTGGTCAGCAAGCTCACAATAACAGTTATCAGCAAAGCCCCCACAAAAGACCACCAGGCAATATAGAGGAAACTCCACTTTACAAAAAGGAAAAGAGAAGCTGAGATACTCACTCCTCCTAAGAGTCCGAACAAGCCACCCCATTGATTGGCCCGTTTCCAGTATATGCCCAGGAGTGTAATAGCAAAAGTAGGACCCTGGAAAATGGACAGCAGTGTTTGCATGGCTACATAAATACCCGGGAATTTTTTAGTCACTGGAGCAAAAAGAATCGCCCAGATGACAAATGCTAATGTCAATATCCGACCTACTTTCAGGTAATGTTTGTCTGAGGCTTTTTTAACAAGAAACCGCTGATAGATGTCCCGGGTCCAGAGTGTGGCTGCTGAATTCAGGGTAGAGTCCACACTGGATATCAACGCTGCCATAAAAGCGGCAAACACCAATCCTGCCAATCCTGTGGGCAAGAGATTTTTAATCAGCCAGGGGAATGCTTTGTCCATGTCAGGTCCCGCCAGGTGAGGATTGAGAGCCAGGGCCAGTAATCCCGGCAGTACCACCAGTACCGGGATAAACATTTTGGGAAAAGCGGCAAACATCATGCCTGCCTTGGCGTCCCATTCGCTTCGTGCCCCTAGAGTTCGTTGGATAATGGCTTGATGGCAGCACCACCAGGCCGGGGACAGGACCAATGCCAATCCAAAAATCATACCTAACCAGGGGTAGGTGGGGTTATCTAAAGGGAGAAATAGTTTAAAGTGCTGCGGATTGGTGGGCAAAATCTTATCCACTAAACCGGACCACCCGCCCACGGTCCACAGTCCCAAAACTGTTAGAGCCACGCCCCCGATAAACATCACTAAAAGTTGGACCACATCGGTCATGGCCACGGCGGCTAAACCACCGGTAATAGTATAAATTCCAACAATGACCGCGGTAACAATAAGGCTTAGTTCCACCGGGATACCCAGGTATTCGTTGAGCATGAGCCCGCTGGCCCAGAAAAAGACCCCCAATACACAGGCCAGGAATGAACCCCAGAGCACTGCTTCGATGACTCGAACCGCAATATTGTAACGTTTGCCTAGAAATTCAGGGACTGTATATACCCCAGCTTTCCAGTAGTAGGGAACAAAAAGCAAGGCTGAAAGAACAATGGCCGGGATAGCGCCGATCCATTCATAGTGGGCCTGGGCAATGCCGAACCGATAGGCGCCGCCAGCCGCACCCATGTAGTCATAGGCGCCGATATTGGTCCCGATAATAGACATGCTGATTACCCACCAGGGCAGCATCTTGCCAGCCAGGAAGTAATCCTTTTCGGTTTTTACATATTTTTTAAAATAGAATCCAAAAATAGGAATCGCCACCAGGTAAGCGATAACAATAATTAAATCAATGCCGCCGATCTCCATATGTGCCTCCGTTATTGATGGGCCCGCCACGGGCTGTTATTTGCGATCTATGAGTCATCTGAAGAATGAAAGTATAATTTATTCAGGGGAAAAATACAAGACATAAATCCCTTTATCTGGTAACAAATATTTGAATTAAAATTCAATAGTTTGAATTCATTTGAAAGGGCGACCCCTGGTGTTCGCCCTAAAATCCTTTATTGAAAAGCATAGAATAGAAAAAATTTAGTATTTATTATATTGGCAATAAAAATGCCTTTCATCTGTCAAGAGGATCGGTTTAATGCTTAAAAAACAAGGAGAATACAAAATGAAGATAAAGTCAAAACCATGCTTTTTCTTATTAATTTTGACATTGGTGACTTTTTTCCTCCAGGGGAGTCCGGGGAAATTTGAAAAGGGGAAAATGCTTTTTACAGGGCAGATCGGTTATATTGGGTACACAGGCACCCAGGATCCTTTCAATACCTTTCCCTTTCCCCTGGGAGTCAATTTTGAGGCAGGTTTGAGCGAACACATCGGGATCGGCGGCACGGTTTTCTACGGACAATGGAGCGACTACCTGAGAATGTTTTGTGGAGAGTTCAAATTTCGCGTGATTCGACCTTCATTGGAAATCATCTATCATTTAAACTTGAATCCTGCCGGGATCAAGACCCATCCCCTGGATATTTTTTCCGGTGCAAGCCTGGGGTACAATTTCACCTGCGTTAGAAATGTATTTGGAAATCCCTGCAATGTAGAAAAGATAAAAAATCACCTGAACGTTTCTGCCTTTATTGGTATCCATTATTTTATAGGAAAATTGGCAGGCACAGTAAAACTATATTGGACAGTAAACGGTGAATTTTCAGGTTTATCCGGTACAGTAGGAATTACCTTCGCTTCAAGATAAGAAGGAAATTGTGTCATTCCCCTCTTGAGAGAAGTACCTCCAGGGAGTGGGGTGTGTTAAAATTGCTGACTTTTTTTATTTTTTTGTAGAAAATTTAACGTATTTATACTATAATTGGAGTTGGTGAGCGGTGACCACGGATTTAAGTACCGGGTTAGAGGTCAGAGTCCCGGGGCGTCCGACCAACAATACGTTGAGACGTATGGATGTACTTAAAAAAAAACAGGAACGCCGATCTCACCGTGGCCCGCTTACCACTTTCTCCTCTATCCCGATCTCCGATCGCATCCTTGATTGAAACCAGGACTTATTTATACCTGTTGGTTTTCAGCTTTCGGTCAAAAAAAGAAGCCGTAGCTTTATAGGCTTTTACCCAGTTGCGGTGCAGGAGAAAACTGTGGACATCATCGGGAAAAATCAACAATTCACAGTCAACACCTTGCTTTTTTAGTTTCTCAGCTAACCAGATGGTTTCAGAGAAAGGAACATTTTGGTCGTTGTCAGCATGGATAAGCAGTACAGGGGAGCGCCATTGCTCGATATCTGCCAGTGGTGAAGATTTCCAGGCAGTTCGGTAATCATCGTTTTCCCTTTTGGCTGCCCAGGCGATCCATTGGTTCCAGTCGTGTACGCCGTGGAAATCCACACCAGCGGCAAACAGGTCTGAGTTCCTGGCCAGGCCTAAAGCGGTCATCAATCCACCGTAAGAACCTCCCCACAACCCGATTCGATTGGCATCGACAATTGCCAGGCTGCGTAAATATTTTGCCCCTGCCAGTAAATCCTGGTATTCGGAACAGCCGCGGGGACCACCATCTGGCACTTCCCGGAAGGCCCGACCATAACCAATACCCAACCGGAAATTGACAGAAAGCACCACATAACCGCGGGAAGCCAGGTATTGGTTCAAAGCATAAGCCCTGTGGTAATAGGAACTGTAATGGAATCCCAACAACATCTGTCGAACCGGGCCCCCATGGAAAAACATCACCGCTGGCCGCTTGCCCTTAAATTCCCGGGGAGGCATAAACAACTGACCGTGAATAGTCCAGCCATCTTCGGATTTGAATATCACCTGTTTTGGGGTAACTAATTTTTTCGGAAACTGCGCAGGTAATGTATCTTTAGCCAGCTTCATGAGCTTTCCGCTGTTGAGCTGCTTAACATACACCTGGGCGGGTAACCTGGCACTGGACCCGATAAATGCCAGGAATTTTTTATCACCGGTCAGTACCGGTGACCATTCAATGGATTCTCCTTTGGTTTCTGCTTTTTTTCTGCCATCCGCTCCCACAGACCAGATATGTCTTCGGTCAATGTCCTGGGCATTACTGTTAAAAAAGACTTTTTTCAGCACCGGGTCAACCATGAATTGTTCCACTTCGAATGGTCCGGAGGTCAATTGTTTTGCCTTGCCTGCGTTGGAGGGAACAGCATAAAAGTGGCGCCATCCGTCAGCTTCGGAAGCAAACACCAGGTGCTCATTATCCAACCATTTTAAGGCGACATAGCTAAAGGAATCCGCATCCGGGGATTTCCAAACCCGATGCGTGGAACCAGTGGCCACATCCGCAACCCGGACTTCCCAGGGGTCTGGGATAGGAAATTCCTTAGCAGTGATGATATCCTGGTGACCATGGGTTAAACGGCGGATAAAGGCGATTTTGCTCCCATCCGCTGAACAGGTGAGGTGACAATCAAAATAAACAGAAGCATCAATATACCTGACCTGGTTTAATGAGATATCATAAACGGTAATATAACTGTAACGATAAGGAGGCTTTCCCCGGCTGCTTTCCATGAGCAGTTTTGTCCCATCGGCAGACCACTGTAAATTGGAGATATTCCCTTGTATCCGGGCTTTCTTTTCAGGTTCTTTGCGGGAAGGCCCTTTCCACAGCCACAGGTGGTTATTTTGGGTGTAGGCCAATTGGTCACCCCGGGGAGAGATCACGGCAAAACCTGCTTTTGCAATTTCTTCAATTTTGCCATCTTCCCGGTTCACCACATATAGGGTGGTTTCTGAGATGCCTCCCGGGTCCTGGTCCGGGTTAAATCG
>CP070627.1:980480-990754 GCA_020355945.1 Candidatus Aminicenantota bacterium
CCCCGCAAAAACTTTTAATTATTTCAATCGATAAACTTCAAACCCAACATTCTCCAGTATTCGGGGTATTGCCTTCATGTTACCCCGGTCTATCTTAAGGTCTTCCGGCAATTGCTCCCACGGAACCAGGCAATTATGAAGCTTCTTGCTATCATCCCGCGGGTTTCCATATTGCCATCCCCTGACACGCATCTCATGCGCCCAACGCTCATGCGCCATTTTCGCAAGATAATCAATCTCCTCTTCAGTAAATTCCATTAACCGATCTTCCCGGTTTGGTTTACCCGGTTTCGGACGATAACTGCAATTAATGAGCAGGAGATAATAAGGAATATTTTCCGCCAGCATTCGATTTAATTGCTTGACCTCCTCATCAAGATTATCCCAATCTGCTTTCGAGGAGTGATTTTCGATTTTTGAATCGTTCCCTTGTTTTTGACCACTGAGGTAGACCTCATGGATGGCACGATCGATTGAAGCGATATTTATTATTAGATCACGGTCCAGGATATTCATAAATACATGTGCATCCACGTGTAATCTCAATTGTTCCGGTGAAGGTAAAGCTGCTTTTTCAAAACGGTCCCTTCCGCTTAACATACTCATATTAATAATCGCGGCCATTGACCTGGCACCGTGTTTGTATTTGGGGATTACCAGTAACGCCCGCAAAACATCTTCATCGATGCGAATTTTGCCATCTTCAGCCACTATATTCTTTTGCTGCAAAAGTAATGCCCGCAGCAGTACTGCCCGGCGGATAATAAAAAACCGGTCGCGGCAAAGAACAGTATCCTGGCCGTCATCTCTATTTATCGGGTTTGGCCCCAAAATATTGACATAACCTTTTAAACGACTCACAAAATCCGGCCCTTTGGCAGCAATAAAACGCTGCAAATCTTCCCGGATTTCATTGGTTGTCGTTTTACTTTCCCTGGCGAATTCATGCAACGAACGATGCGTACCTCCGGCAAAAACAAAAATAGCCCTACCAATGGGATGCGTTTTTTCACCCTCTTTAAATACCCCGTCTTGCATGGGGGCCAGGAAGTATTTTAACCACCCCAGGATTTCATTATTGTAAGACGAATCGAATTCATCAAAAAAGATCAGGGGAACCGATGCTCTCAACGAAAAATCCCTGATTTCGTGAAACGCCCGGGTAATATCCTGTGGAGACTCGAACTGGGATAGATTGTATTCCAAAACGTCCGCCTTTTTGCCCATTATTCCTAAAACCGAATTGGCAACACTTTTTACCGCAAAAGATTTACCCGAACCCGGGGGGCCAAATACAGCGATGGATAAAGGTTTATTCGCTGTATTATCTTTAAGATATTCTTTGACCAGGTTTTGAATACTGCGAAAGTTCTCGATCTCATTCTTGTCAACAGTCAGGAGTTTTCCGAATCGAGCGATAGGAACATTTTCCAACGCCTTTGCTTTCCCGTTGATCACATATTCCTCGGCAATGTCTTTAAGGTGGTAATCCAGGGGGATCCGGTGCGATAATATATTCCATTCTTTACGAATTTTTTCAAAATACCCCATATTAAATTGATGGAGGTCTATTTTTTTAATCAAAACCGGGGAATTTCCAGGGAATACTTCTTCAAAGGGATATTGCAGTCGATCATTCTCTTTTTTATATCCTTTTTCTAATAACCGAATCACCCGATCTGCGGCAGGAGGAACCGCATCAATAATTGCTCCTGGTATAACTCCCGCTTCTTTCCCGGATTCAATCATGTGAAGGGCAAGGAATCCGGTTAAAGCAGATGTCAATCCCTTCATCTCTCCCGGTGTGTTTTCTTTGATTTCATCTTCATTTTTGTTTGGGATATAAAATACCTGGACATCCCTTTGGTTTTCTTTTCCTTTTTCAGGGCTTAGGTGGTAATAAATCACCCCTTCCAGGCCAAAACGAACCAGGATGTGGGGACATTTTTCCATATCATCATGCTTTTTATATGCGAGAATGGTAACAAAGTCAGCAATAGTACGGTCCCATGACAGTTTCCTGCTGATGTTTACACCTTCTTCGCGAAGGTCGTTGGCATCTATAATCAAAATCAACCGGTTTAAAAGATTTTTTTGAGATATGGCTTCCCATAGTTTCCCGGAAAAAAGCGGACCGGCCATATTATAGATAATAACGGAATTTTTACTTTTTTCGGCATTTTCAAGAATACTTTTCCAGGCACTTTCCACATCCCTGAAACCTTTACCCGCCTCAGCGATGATAATAAACTCCCTTTCAAAAGAAGACTTATAGGTAAAATCCCTGGCGAAAGCAGGAACCCCGTTTCCAGGGCCAGAGTCTGAATATCCCAGGGTTTTTTTGATATAATAGGTTTCCCCGGGGATTTTATTATCTTTAACCTTCTCCCCTTCAGCTATCGAAATGATTATGTCCTGGTTTGACAATTTCTCCTTGTCTTTTTCCGGGTATGATATGATTTCAAAATTGCTGGTTTTATGTGATAAAGCTTTCATCATATCCCTTATTAGTAAAGCACCACCCGGTAAATTGAAGGCAGTCAGTTTATTTCCTTTCTGCCAGGGTGTGGGAACCAGGACATTGTCCACCCAAACATCTCCGACTACAACGATTTTTTGTTTTAAATTCTTTTTTTCCTGCATATTTAAACCTCCGATAATGATTTGGTAGTATTTTATAAAATGATGGGAACTGACGTCTAATACAAATGATAAAAAGGATACAAAAATTGATAAAAAATCGTGCACCTGTCAGTGAAGGTAAGCCATGGGCTAAGGATTAAGTGATACGCGACTCACGGGATATGATGGCGTCTATTTATATATAGACATTCTATCCCCAAGGTAAGACGCCGGTTAATTTTTAAAAGAAGTCCTATCGATATCAATGGTACGCCGGCTAAATTTTAATCAATCTCCTATCTATAACAATAGGACATCGGTTAAATTTTAATCGCTGTCTTATCAGTGTCACTGGGACGTCTATTCTTTTTAAAGCGATATCTTATTACCGGGATAGATGGAAAACCCACATTGTCTCAATACCCTGTCAGAGGGTTTTGAATTTTCAGGTTTCAAGTGCAGGTGACAAGTGCAGGTGAAAACCGCTGCCCTTCGGACAAATTTAATGTGAAATAATTTACCTGGCACTATCTTTTGACGTCCTGACGCACTGTCCCCGTTTTCGCTTCAATTTCCCAGGGATGTTTGGCTGCGTAGTTGACAAATTGAAAAAAATGTATTATTTTTATACAGCATGAAAAAATTGAAACATAATAGAGGCGAAATATGCAAATAAATGTACGTGAAATTTTGGATAATATATCTCAAAAATTCATAGAAGAAGGTAAAATAAGAGGTGTTAAAAAAGAACGGATAAGAATAGCAAAAGAGTTGTTAAAAAAAGGAATTGACATAAATATAGTCATAGCTTTGACAGATATTGACAGGGAAAAAATAGCAGAATACGCAAAAGGGATGTTTGATGAAAAGATAAGAACCGCAAAAGAAATGTCAAAAAGAGGATTTGATTTAAATACAGTGAAAAGTATAACAGGCCTTGATAGTGAAAAAATAAAACAATTGACTTCAACATCGAAAAAAAGCAACAATAATTGCGTGAGGTGATATGATGCCAACAATAGCACAACGATTGATGGCTAAAGGAGAAAAACAAGGAATTCATTTGGAAAAGATTAGAATAGCAAAGAAAATGTTAAAAAAGGGATTTGATATAGACACTATCATTGAGGTAATCGCACTTGATAGAAAAAAAATCGAAAAACTGATTTCAACTTCCAACAAATAGGAATAATAGGGTCAGTTATTTTATTTTCTCCACCACAACATCGGGAAAAAAGGAAAGAAAGGGACAGGCAAAGTAGAAAATATCAGCAATGGTAGCCATGATTTCACCCCCTTCGTTAAAAACTTCGGAAACCGGTGCTTCGATTTCCTTTTCTTCCAGGTTACCTGCGCTGCTCATTAAATAATTGATCAGCGTCTCCAGGTCGATTTTGGGTGCCAGGCAAAGTTTTAGGCAAAATTTTTTCACATGAAGGACTGCCTTGATAATAATTTAGCCACAGAGGACACAAAGATCACAGAGGGGGTTACTATTTTCTTTTAAGAGCCTTATATACCATGCCGTTATTCCTTTTGCCAACCTCAGGGACTTTTAAACAATCATTTTCAATTTTATAAATGATACGGTATTCTCCGATGTCTACTCTTCTAAATTGGCGATATTTTGCACCACTTAATTGAATTGAATCATTCGGGTAAGGATCGGACATCAAATCAATAACCTTGTTCATTACCTGGCGAAATTGCTTCGCCTCAAGAGATTGAATGAATTTTTTTACTTTATTAGTGATATCAAGCTTAAGCACTTTTCCTGGCTTCCCGGACAAACTTCATTGATTCTTCTTCGCCAATATAACCTTCGGCTTCTGCCTCCAGGGCCTTTTCTCCCCAATACATATCTTCCAATTGCGTTAGGCGCTCATATTCCTTAAAAGCCAGGAGAACCGCAACCGGTTGATGAGTGCTCTCTATACAAACAGGCTCGGTAACAGCCATCTGCAAATAACGACCGAATCCCTTTTTAATTTCTTCTTCTCTTACACACTTCATGGAAACCTCCATTGACTGATTGAGCTAAATCAAAATCAACCGATACTATTGTAGAATCAATTTCCAATTTTGTCAACAAAGTAATGGAAGATAAGGTTAATTAATCTTGCCTGGCATTATTGGGAAAAGAGGGGCGGTGCGTGCAAATGTGCAAACTCAAAGTACAACAGCATGGGCAGCAGATTATTTATCATACCGAAAAGCAAGAGTTAGAAAGAATCATTCCAAATTTGCAAGTTTGTACGCACTGCCCCCTTTTTGAAAATAAAAAAATTTCAGAACCTGTCATCGTATAATTCTTCCCTGCTTAAATCTCTTAACTTACCTCCACATAAAAATGTTGGGATTTTCAATTCTTTTTTGGATTTTGTCTTTTCTTTATCCCTCAGGGTAATCTCAACCCGATGGTTAAAAACGTCTTTGAATGTTTGGGGAAGATTTATCCTGCCATCTTTTGTTATTGTTGTTTCAAATTTGTATATCTCCATTGCTTTACTCCTCTTAGACTTCAATTTTAAGCATGAGCATTTTTGTATAATTGCTTTCGTACATCCTCCCAGGGAATGCATTTGAATTACTGGCTGCTCCCCTACTTAAAAATCTCAGCTACATCAAATTCGATCAGGCAATTGCCAATTTCCAAAGTAACCTTACCATCTTTAAAATTATCCTTGTCGTTGTACTTCCGGTAACGTTCCCGCTTTAACTCGAATATTTCCATACTATTGGCATCAGGGTCCACCAGGCAGTAGTATTTCACTCCCGCTTCTTCATAGAGCTGATATTTTAAAATTCTATCCTTTTTAGCAGTGGCAGGTGATGTGATTTCGAATACCAGGACCGGGGGAATTAATAGTTTTTCTTCACTCTTATTTTTCCCGCAAACCACTAACAAATCCGGCTGCACTACGGTATCCTCTGCTATTTGCCAATCCACAGGCATTAAGGTTTGACAATCAACACAGTTTTTAAGAAGGTTCTCCAGTTGAGCTGCTATTTTTACGCTTAACCGTTGGTGTTTAATTCGGGGAGCAGGAGTCATAGCGTACGGGATACCATGAATGATCTCCCATTCGCCTTCCCATTGTACATAATCATCATAAGTATAATGAGGTAAATCCTCAATTTTCAACGCTGACGATATACCCATTTGTCAACCTCCTAACCTTATTCATTATGTACTACATCACCCAATTTGTCAACCCTTTAAAGAGTCCTAAATCCACCGCCAGATTTTGTAAACCACGAAGAACACGAAGGGCACGAAGAAAGACCGCTGATAAACGCTGATGAACATGATGGCCATGATAAAGGGCCCCTCTAATAAAAAGTTTTGGGAATGTTTCACGGACAGCAAGGAGCTGGCAGCCCCAACCCATTAAGTTAAATTTTTTGTTTTCCTCCTTATATTCGATCGTTTGACTTTTGAGTTGTCAAATGATCTGCCTATATTACAGCATAAAACAAGTATAGAGTCAAATATTTTATTTAGTTTGGAACCTTTTGCATTTCTTATCTTCTTTGAATGGTAGTTTCATCTTAGTGATGGGTTGCCAGCCCAGGCCATAAAGCTCTCTAAATAGTTTAATCCTACTTACAGAACCTTTGGCTGTCCCTCCATTCCAGAGATCATATTGGGGATCAACATATTTTGAAAAGAATCTCTCCAATTGGGCATCCAGTTTTTTTATCACCTCCTGGTAAGCGGGCTGGCAGACGACATTTTTTGTTTCCGCCGGGTCCTTCGAAAGGTCGTACAACACAGGCTCTCCGACTTTTACTTTTGTATTCATTCTTTTCCAGTAAGAGTATGTGGGTGTACGTATGCCCCTGGTTTCCTCTTGCTCGAAGTACACTACTTCAGGCCAATCATTGATTCTCTTTTCACCTCTCAATATAGGCGCAAAAGACCTTCCAGGGCTATTCTCGTATACTACATCACCGAATCCGAGGTAGTCGGTTATCGTTATTGGTATATCATATTGACCGATCATCATGCCGTTAACCAGGCCCCATTTTTTTCCTCCGGAAGGTTTTACGATGAAGGGCACCCTCATGGCTGTGGTATAGAGAGTAGACGGCATGGTCACAATGGTATGCGTCCAGAGACCGTGCTGCCCCATATAATTCCCCTGGTCAGAGGAATAAATGATCAGGGTGTTTTCATACAATCCTTTTTTCTTCAAAGCTTCAATCACCGCTCCAACGCCATCATCCACCATGGTATTTTGAGACGCGATGTTTGCCCAGGAGTCGTGGTCTTCATTCATCACCAGGATATCTTTAAGCCTTTGGCTGTCGTCGGAACAGGAACAGGGATCATCATTTTGAAAATGCTGCACCAACTCCATGATACCGTCATTAATCGGTTCACGTGGAAAGGAAAGCAGCGCTTTATTTGCATAATCCTGGTAGTGACGGTTCTTTGCCGGTCCCACATTGGAGGGGGGGTTGGTATAAGGACCATCGTAATTCAGTTGCAAATAAAAGGGCTTCTTATCTTCATAGTTTTTAATATATTCCACGGCCTTTTGAGTGAAGTAGTCTACAATATGATCTCCTTTGACTGTAATTGCATTTTCCCTGTGTATTTCATAAACACAGTTGTTCCAGAAGTCCTGGATATCGCCCCGGTCAAGGACCAACCAATAATCAAAACCCGACTTCTTGTGTTGTTCAGGATGTCCCAGATGCCACTTCCCGATCAGAGCGGTTTGATAGCAGCGATTTTTAAGGGTAATCGCTATCGTTCTGAATTCCGGTATGGCACACCAATAATCTGGCAAACCAGGCATCAATCGATCATCCAACCAATCATGAACACCGTGCTGGGAGGGCATCAGCCCGGTCATCAGGGTTGCCCGTGTGGGAGAGCACACACCATTGGCAGCATACACATTGGTGAATTTGATACCCTCTTTAGCCAACTGATCGATGTGGGGTGTCTTTATATCCGGGTTACCATAGCACCCCACTGCCGAGGCCGGCTGGTTGTCGGAAAGTATAAACACGATATTCGGTTTCTTTAATTCTTTTTTGGGGCCTCCATATCCCCACATAGTGAAAACCACCAACACAAAAGCCAGTAAAATTACTGACTTTACACTTTTGTTCACAAATCTTGTCATCATGTAACCTCCATTTTTAGTTATTTTATTTTTATTTTGTTTGCACCCCTGTAAGAGAATCCCTGCCTTTGTGCCCGGGCTTGTAATTTACTGTTAATAAAATTTAAAAGATCAGGGCCTATGGAATTGGCAGGGTGGCTGGAAACCATTTGTTCAACAATTTGCTTTGCCTTACGAAGTTTTCCTGCTTTAATATAAAGACCGGCAGCAGCATACAGATAATCCATGTTGTCCGGTTCGATTTCCAGGGTTCTTAATAGGGCAGCTTCGGCTTCCTCAGGCCTTTTTAAATACTGCAGCAGCAGCCCAAGATTGTAATGTATCCTGGCTTGCTCCGGTAAGCCTTTTGCCGCCTTTTCCAGGTACTCTGCTGCTTCTGCAAACTGTTTCTTCTCTGCCAGCAGAAGTCCCAGGGAATATGCCGCTTCATAGAATTGGGGATGAGTGTTTAAAACGTCACGAAGCAGCGATTCGGTTTGGCTGTTTTTTCCCAGGCGGTTATACAACATAGCCAGGTTGATTTTGGCCGGATAATAATCCTTATCCAATTGAATCGCCATTTTATAATTTTCAATTGCCCTTTCTAATTGCCCAATGTTAGCATACATGTTACCAAGGTTGAACCTGGCAAAAGGCAAATCCGCCGAATATTCCATGGTTTTTTGATATTCCAGCAATGCATCCCGGAAAGCCTTTGCCTGCCTTGCATTTAATTGACCGGCCGGTACTGCCGTTAGATTCATGGCTGCTTCGATTCGTACGGCTTTAACCGGGTCGTTAAGTAAAGGCACTATTAATCTTATCCTTTCTGCCGAAGCCAGTGGATTGAGATAGCGAACCGCTGTATGACGAATCAAGGCTTCCGGGTCATCGAGGGCCCGCTTAAATGCCAGTGTACTGTCCTCACCGGGATATGCACTTAAGAGAGTAAGGGCAGTGGCGCGAACTAAGACCGGGTATAACGGGTCATTAGCCAATTTGATAAGTTCACCCCTGGCTCCGGGTATTCGTCTGCGGCCCGCAGCCAGTATCGTACCGTAATGGGGCTTGCGACTGATACCGTACCATTGGGTAAACTGGTCTGCCGCCCATTTGACCGATTTATCCCGGTGGCACCGGTTACAGGCATTGGGAACACTGAGTTTCCCGGTGAGATCCGGCCCGGGAACGCGGATGCTGTGGTCAGGCCTGTAATCGATGCCCATATAATAACGACCGGGCATGTGACATTTCACACACTCCGCCCCTTCGCCAACTTCGATGCGCTTCTTCCCATTGTCCGCATAAATAGCTTCTCCCTCTTCTCCCTTTTGCTTGTGAAAATGATGGTCTTTGGTGTTATAGGTATCACCGCGATGGCACTGCAGGCACAAGTCATTACCTTGCTTGACAGGTTTCAAACTGTGTATGTCATGACAATCACTGCAGCGTACATTGTTACGGTACATCTTGCTTTGCACAAAGGAGCCGTACACATACACCTCATCCAGTATCTGACCGTCGGAAAAATAGGTGGATTCATTTAAAAGTTCCGGCACCAGGTTGTCCATCATGTCTTTTCCCCCATGATTGTAGTCGCCAAGTTGGGTGCGGCGGGAATGACACCGGGCACATAACCGTACCTGGTCAGTGGCATCCATACTGCCGGTTCGAACCACCAGGCCGAAGTTTTCTACCTCCCGAGACCGAGCCATTCCCGGCAGTTCCGCCCACTCCACGTGGCGAGAACCAGGCCCATGACAGGCCTCACAACTTACATCGATTCCTGACCAGGTGGTGCAATAGACCCCGGTTTCCGGGTCATATCCTTTCTCAAGATTGGTGGAGTGACATTCGGCACACATGCCATTCCAATTTTGTCCGGCATTGGTCCAGTAAAGCCAATCGTCCGGCTGAATGTTCTCGTCAGGGTAAAGGTGATACCATCTCTTTTCTTTTACATCCCAGGCATAGGGCAAACACTGGAGACCACCACCAGGGAAGGGTACCAGGTACTGCTGCAGCGGGGTTACCCCAAAAGTGTAGGTGATTTCAAACTCATCCATCTTACCCTTCGACCCCCGGGTATAAACGAAAAATTTTTTACCTTTACGATAAAAACGAGTCGTCACGCCCCGGTGTGCAAATACTGCATCATTAAAGTCACCAAGCACGGTATGTTCATTGGCCTCATCCATGGCTTTGTCGTGATGGGAACCCTGCCATTGATCATATTCTCTTTTATGGCAGCCAATACACCTCTCACGTCCCACAAAGGTGACAATAGGTTCCCGGTTATCCCGGAGTTCCAGGCGATCTACATATTTTACTTTTAACACGTATAACGGTATGATCAATACAATAACGATAGAAGCAATCAATCCTGTTATTTTCCACTCTTTCATTTTTATCTCCGAATACGCCTGCTGGTATCTACTTTTACGACGCCGTTTTCAATGGTCACCGGGTGAAGGTCCAGGGCTCGGGGGGCTGGGGCACTGGTTACATTTCCGGCAATATCAAAGGCAGAAG
>CP070627.1:990854-1001119 GCA_020355945.1 Candidatus Aminicenantota bacterium
CATCATTTATCCCCATGTCAAAATCGGGAAAAATTGTCTCATTTATTCCCAGGTGGTGATCCGGGAAGAGGTGGAAATCGGCGATCATGTTATTATCCAGCCGGGAGCCGTGATTGGTGCGGATGGATTCGGATTTACCCGTTTAAGTGACGGCACACCGGTTAAAATTCCCCAAAAAGGAAAAGTAGTCATTGGCAGTTATTGCGAAATTGGCGCCAACACCTGTATCGATCGGGCTACCATCGAGAAAACCGTACTGGGGGATTACGTCAAACTGGATAACCTCATCCAGGTGGGGCATAATGTAAGGATAGGAAAAGGGACTGCTATTTCAGCCCTGACCGGTATCTCAGGGTCTGTGGAAATCGGTGAGAATGTGATCATGGGGGGACAGGTGGGTATTGCCGACCATGCCAAAATTGCAGATGGTGTGATGGTGGTAGCCAAAACCGGTATCCACGGCCATGTAAAGAAAAAAGGCATTATTGCAGGTATCCCTCATCAAGATTTCATGACCTGGAAAAAAGACCAGGCAATTTTTAAAAATCTTGAAAAATATGTGGACCGAATTAAACAACTGGAAAAAAAAATAAAAGAAATGGAGGAAAAAGCAAAATGAAAAGACTATTTATCACTATCTTAATACCTCTGTTAACTGTCTCTTTGGCAGCCAGTGCCAAAATAACCTTTGAAAAGACAGAACTTGACTTTGGAGAACTCGAGAGCGGCAAAGTCGTGGACCTGGAATTCAAATTTGAAAATGCCGGGGATGAAATCCTCATTATCAAAAATATTTCCAGCAGCTGCGGATGCACTGTCACAAAGGTAGAAAAAAAAGAGTACCAGCCAGCCGAAAAAGGAGTCATCCCGGTTAAATTCTTTTCCCGCGGGTATAATGGGAAAATAACCAAAACCATCACCGTCTCCACCAATGACCCGGAAAACGTCTATTCACGTTTAAAAATATCCGGGAACGTTGTTTTAAAAGATTTTGCTGCGTGGGATATCATCGGCATTGACCGGGTTGAGTTCAAAGAAGTTTCCCTGGGTGAAAAATACACCGAAAAGATCGTCTTTAAGAATACCGGTACCATCGATCTCAGGATCATTGAAGTTGTTCACGCCCCGGAGATTAGCCCTGAATTCGACAAAAAAATAGTGGCTCCCAATGAAAAAGGTGAAATTAGCATTGTCTTCAAACCCCTGGACGCGGGACGATTCGCTCATTTCTTGAGAATCCGCACCAATGCCTACAAGCAGCGATCGATGATTATCAAAGTAAGCGCTGAAATTAAAGGGACAGAGTAATCCGGTTACAGGTGCACTTAGCCATTAAAAAAAGTCCACTGATTACACTGGTTACATTGATTTTTCTTTAATCTGTGTCAATCTGTGTAATCTGTGGGCCTTTTTCATAGCAGTTTCTCATGAGGCCGCGGCCACGCCTGGAGACGCATGAAAATTATGCTCTCAATTTCTAAATTCTATTGTAGGGGCTTGATTTATCAAGCCCGGCCCGGGCGATTCATTCACGTCTCCGGGGGGTTTGATGAATCAAACCCCTACAATCGTATTTATGTCTATTTTTCCTTCGCGTCCCTTTGCGTGTCTTCGCGGCTTATTTTAATGGTAGCAATGCGGTTATTTTAACATTTCAAGGAAATCGGTTTCGGTGATTATCGGTATATTTAATTTTTTGGCTTTTTCCAGTTTTGAACCCGGGGCAGTCCCGGCCAGCAGGTGAGTGGTTTTGGAAGAGACAGAGCTGGCTATTTTACCACCGCGTTTTTCTATCTCTTCCGCTGCTTTCGATCGAGGGACGAACCGTTCAAAAGACCCGGTAATCACCCACACCTGGTCTTTAAACCTTAAGGTCTTTTCCGCCGCTCCTGTTGGTGCTTGAATTTCTTCCCGGAAATTTAACCCTATTTTTTTTAATTCATCGATAAGGGCCAGGTTTTGAGGGTTGGTAAAATGTTGAATGATCAACCGGGCCATAATCTCCCCAAAACCTTCAATCTGAGAAAATTCCTCCGCATTTCTCCCGGAAGCGGCTGCGATGATTTTCTCAATAGAATTGAAACCATTTTTAATGAGGTCTGACACGGCAGCAGTGCCCAATCCATCAAAACCAAGGGCGGTTAAAACCTTGCGGAAGGGTTTGTTTTTGGAATTCTCAACACTGGTCTTGATATTATTTACTTTTTTCTCTTTAAAGCCCTCTTCCTTTAACAGCTCATTGTAGTCAAACGTATAGAGGTCCGGGATATGTTTGATGTATCCTTTATCAAACATAAAGGCAATGGTTTTTTCTCCCAGGGTATCGATATCCATCTGGTTTTTGGCAGCGAAATAGATAATCGACCGTTTCATTCGTTCCGGGCATTCCCGGTTTTTACAAAAGTGGTGAGCGCCGTCTTTTTCCAATGTAGAGCCGCAAAAGGGACATGCAGCGGGAAATTTAAAGATATTAGGATGATCGAGACTTTTCTCAATTACTTCTTCCACTGCCGGGATGATATCGCCTCGTTTTGAAATGCTGACCGAATCACCTGTGCCCAGTTCCAGCATGTCGATGTATTCCTGGTTATGAAGGGTAGCCCTGGCCACTACGCTGCCGGCGATTTTTACCGGTTCCAGGATTCCCACCGGTGTCACCCGACCATTTCGTCCTACCTGTACTTCGATGTCGATTAACTTTGTTTGGGCTGTAGGTGCATCAAATTTAAAGGCAACCGCCCAGCGGGGATGATGAGAGGTATAGCCCAGGAACTCGCGAACGTCCAGTTCATTCACCTTAATCACCAACCCGTCAATTTCATAATCCAACCGGTACCGCTGGCCTTTGCGTTCCCTGACATAAGCACTTAAATCCCGGGTATCACCGGTTGTAATTTCCGGCAGCTTTTCCTGCACAACAGCTATTTTCTCCCTGTTATTGGAAAAGAATCCCAGGTTTTTATTAATTCGAAAGCCCAGTTCTTTCAGTTGGGAAAGTGTTAAGATATGGTCGTTGGTAAAGGTATTTTCAAAAAATCCTTCATAAATAAGGATATTGAGGGGGACTTTTGCCACCACTGATGATTTGATATTTCGCAGAGAACCTGCGGCCAGGTTCCTGGGATTAGCGTATTTATTGTCAAAGGCCCGGTTATAGGTGTCGAAATCAGACTTCTTGATATAAATTTCACCTCGTACGGAAAAATCAGAGGTTTCAGAGGTAACCAGGGGTACCTGTTTAATGGTTCGTACGTTTTCGATGACATCGTTTCCCACAACGCCGTTGCCGCGGGTAAGGGCGGATTCCAGTTGGCCGGCTTTATAGTACAGTACAATAGAGGCACCGTCGATTTTTTCTTCTACCACGAAACTCAGTTCCCGGTCGGCATTTTTGATGGTTTTTGCCAGCCATTTTTCCAGTTCTTCAACCGCGTATTCTTTATCCAGGCTCAGTACCGGTATGGTGTGTTCTTTTTCCGGGAAGGTGTTATCCAGGTCCGAGCCCACTCGTTTAGTCGGGGAGTTTTCCAGGGTGTATCCCGGGTATTTTTTTTCCAGTTCTACTAATTCGTCGAACAAGCGGTCGTATTCCCGGTCGGAAATTTCGGGTTGGGCTTTGACATAATAGAGGTACTGATGCCTGAGTAATTCTTTAGCCAGTTCTTCGATTCTTTTTTTGATATCCATGGATTAATTATAAATAAGAACGATAAAAGGGTCAAGCTCCATTTTTTAGTACCATAACATTCACACATTCACACATTCACACATTCACACATTCACACATTCACACGCATCGTCCCCAGAAATGTGGGGATTGAAAAAATTCCGTTAATGTGAAATAATATTTATCGATGGGTTTTCGCTTTGCAGTTGAACCCAATAATTGTAAATGGTAGTTCAAATTGAATTTATTTTGCCAGACCCACCTTGAGGTGGTAAAGGCGGAAGCTTACCTTAAAACCGGATACGGAAGCATGAATGGTGAAGGTTGAATCCACCATGAAAAAGCAGCTATTTCTAAAAACCATCGGCAATTGGCTAGTTATTTTAATCGTTATCCTGCTGTCCTATAAGTTTTTTATGTGGAATTACTGGAAAGTAGAACGGGCCGCTGCACTGACAAAAAAAATCCTTAAAGCACCCCCGGCAGTGAATTTAGTCCTTTCAAAGGACCATACCCCGGTGTTTCAAAAGAGTTTTGCCTATAATCCCCGGGGCAATTATTATATTGTCAATCAATGGGATATTACCCCTTATATTGCCGATGATGATAACAATGGCACGAACCATGATTCCAAATTCACATTGGAAGTTAGCGTAAATAATCAAATCGCCGAATCCCTTTCGGTGCACCGCTTTAAAACCTTCAATATTATCACGTACCGGGATCATTATTTTGTGTTTACTACCCCGGACTGCAGTATTGAAGAATTTGTGAAATTGAAGGATTCCATACCTTCTATCATTAATTTTCTCGTGGAAAAGGGAAAAAACGGACAAACAGGAAATCATTAAAGGGATAGAAAAACTGGGGTAAGCAGGGACAAAGTTAAGGCAAAATGGGTATTCTTTTTATACTATTGAACATGGTGATGATTTTTTCTTCTCACCTGGCGGCCTATCGCTATTTTAAAGAATCCAATTTCTCCGAGCAATTGCTTACCACATTCCTGGTATATATCTCCCAAATTACGTTTTCTGTCCTCTTTCTCGGGGTGGTGGTAAAGAACCTGGGTATACTGTGGATACTCCTGTTGAATGGTGCCATTTCTTTTCTTATCATTTTTATGCTGCGGAAAACCATAAGGGAATCCATCCATCAATCCTATAAAAAAATCTTAAATTTTTCCAGTGATATTTTCCGAGCAAAAGATTTCCTTTTATATTTGTTTATTTTTTTGTTTGTTATCCAAATTGTATTGCTGCTCATAAAGATCTACTACTTACCCCCTCATGTGTGGGATGTTTTTGCTTACCATCTTCACCCGGTGGCGGAATGGACCCAGCAGAATATGATTCCCTCCTCTATTGATTCGCCGGTTACCCGGATGAACCGGAACCCCATGGGTTCCCGGTTACTTCATTTCTGGTGCCTGAAATTTACCAATGATATCCGTTGGATTGAGCTGCCGCAGTTTATTTATGGCTTACTCCTGGTTCTTGCTTCCTACTCGATTTTGTTAAAACTAAAGGTGCAAAAAAATGTCGCCCTGCGATATGCCATACTTATCTATTTTATACCTCTAGTTTTAATTGAATCGCGAACGTGCCAGGACCACCTGGTGCTAAACAGTTTAACACTGATGGCAGCACTTTATTTTATAAACGTCTTTTATGAAAAGAGATATTCCTCGATTATTTTTTTATCCCTGGCATTGGGACTATTATTGGGTACCAAAATCAGTTCGCCGCAGATCATTTTTGTGTTTTTCCTGGCCCTTTTACTCAGTAAAGGGTGGAATCGAGTTCAAGTGGCAGGATTTTTAAATAAAAATAAGATTCAAATCCTGTTGGGGCTGTTGGTGATTCTTCTATTGGGAGGTTATTGGTTTTTTAAATCCGGCCTTATTTGGAGATCATACCTGGGCGCAGCCCGAAGAATACTTTCATTAAAATTTTTGCTTATAGGTTTCCTGGTGCTCGTCCTGGCTTTTGTATTGGGGAAGGTATCCCGGAAATTTCGTATCCGGGAATTGATGAAAAGACATCGAATGATGGTTATCGGCATTGTCGTCATTATCCTTATTTTAGGGAGTTATGTGGTGATCACACATCTGGATTTGGTTAAGACGGTGGTATTGGGATACAAAAGTCCGGCCCCATTATTACAAAAGCCCTCTTTCTATGCGGAATACCCTGTACTCAATGCATTGAAAAGTCGATTTCTTAAAAACCTTTTGGTTTTTCCTTTTCGTATTAAAGATATTGGCCTTTACACTTCATATACCCCTGACTTTTTAGAGAAATCCGGTTTTGGCATGCAATTTTTCGGTTTCGGGCTGGTGGCTTACCTGGTCATATTTGTATATTGTATTACCAGGAAAAGGTATAGAAGTAATATGGCGGGATTTATTTTGATTTTTTCCATAGTGCTGTTGTTAAGTTACTTTTTTTATTACTATAGTGCCGCCAATTACCGGTTGTTTATGTTCTTCCCGGTATTTGGCCTGATTTTTTGGGCTGTTGTCACCACCACTTTCGATTTCCCTAAATTTAGCCTGAGGATCATTGACGGTTTAATACTGGTCATGATCCTGTTTAATATCAGCACGTGTTTTTTTGAAGGTAATATGCATGAAGATAGATGGAAAACGCTGTTCACTATTGATAATCCATTGGAGCGGACTTCCGTTAAATATTCTCATTTCTTTAAAACCGGGGCGGAAACCTGGGAATTTATAGATCAATATATGGCCCCGGGAGAACCCCTTGGTTATATGGGACATCTTGACTCCTGGGTATTTCCCTATTATGATAATCAACTCAGACGTCGAGTTCATTATTTGAGGTCTATGCCGGGATTCCGGTTGGTGAGGATTGACCGTAAGAGGAATCGACTTCAATTTAATCCCAGGTTTGTAGAAAGTTTGAAGCGGAATCACATCCATTTTATTCATATCAATCCCCATGGGGCTCGTCATCTTAGAAAGATTAAAAAAGCAATTGTCATTGATGATGAACGTGTTTTCCGGGTTACGAAAGACTTTTATTATTTTAAATGGTAATTCCTCATGAGGTCCGCGGCCTCGCCTGGAGATAATGAAAATCATGCTCTCAATATCTCAATTCTATTGTAGGGGCTTGATTTATCAAGCCCAGGCCATACGATTCACACACGCCTTTACAGGGTTTGATGAATCAAACCGCTGTAATCTACGACAGAATTTATTCATATTTTTCTTCGCGTCCCTTCGCGTGTCTTCGCGGCTTATTTTCATATTAGGAGAGAAGAATGAAATTAATTATTCAAATTGCCTGTTTTAATGAACAAGAAGCGCTGCCTGAGACATTAAATGCTCTGCCCAAAAAACTGGAAGGCATTGATGAAATTGAGGTTTTGATTATTAACGACGGTAGTACGGATAAAACCTTTGAGGTGGCTAAAAAGCACGGGGTTGACCACATCATTAGTTTCAAAAAGAACCAGGGCCTGGCACGCTCGTTCATGGCCGGGTTAAACGAATGCCTGAAACATGGTGCTGATATTATTGTCAATACCGATGCTGACAACCAATACCATGGCGATGATATCAAGAATTTGATTAAGCCTATTTTAGAGGGCAGAGCAGATATGGTGATTGGGACGCGTCCTATTTCGCGAATTAAACATTTTTCTCTTACCAAGAAGATCATGCAAAAGATAGGCAGTTGGTTGGTGAGAAGGGTCAGTCACACCAATGTTTCGGATGCTCCCAGTGGATTTCGGGCCATTACCCAGAATGCTGCCTTGAAGCTAAATGTGTTCAATACCTTTACCTATACGCACGAAACCATTATCCAGGCAGGGTTAAAAAATATGGTAATCGAATGTGTACCTGTACGGGTAAACCCAACCAAACGGCCCTCCAGGTTGTTCAAAAGTATTCCCGCGTATATTATCAGGTCGTTTATTGCCATACTTCGCATGATGGTGGTTTATCGCCCCTTTCGTTTTTTCTTCACCCTGGGGGCGATTTTTTTATTGGGGGGACTTGTAATTGGGCTCAGGTACCTCTATTTTTTGATCATCGGCCAGGGAGCCGGTCACGTGCAGTCGGTTATCCTTGCAGGTGTTTTTATTGGGATCAGTTTTCAAATGATCCTGGTGGCGTTTATTGCCGATCTATTGGGAGTGAATCGCAAATTACTGGAAGAAATCCAATACCGGTTAAGAAAACAAGAGGTCAAAAAAGAGTCTAAAACTAAAAAGAAAAAACAAGAACCCGACGCTAAACTGTTTTCTGATTTTTAATCTTAATGAAATTTCTTTTTGATTTGCAGCACCCGGCGCATTTGCATTTTTTTCGGCCGCTGCTGGCTCGCCTGGAAGCAGAAGGGCATCAAGTACGCATTACCGCCAGGAATAAAGATATCCTGGTGAAACTCGCCGCCCATTATGGGATGCCTATATCGGTGTTTGGCACTGCCAAAAAAGGAATTTTTAACCTGGGAAAGGAATGGATTTACCGGCAGTGGCGGCTGAACAAAATCATCCGGGAGTTTAAACCGGATGTAATGATGGCGGTGGCTGGCACATTTATCAGTCTCTTGGGAAAGCTGCGGCATATTCCTACTTATATTTTCTATGATACCGAACATGCCACTATCTCCAATCTCCTGGCTTACCCTTTTGCCACCTGCATTTATGTTCCCCAATGTTATCGAAAAAAAATCCGCTGGAATCATGTCAGGTATAATGGGTATCATGAAATTGCCTATCTTCATCCTAACTATTTTAAACCCGATGATTCTGTTTTAGAAGAAGTGGGGCTTGGACCCGGTGAGTTATTTACCGTGGTACGGTTTGTGGGTTGGGGGGCCGGTCATGATATCGGCCGGTCCGGCCTGACAGAGCAGAACAAAATCCGGGCGGTTAAAGAATTAAGCGCTTATGGGCGGGTGTTTATTTCCCATGAGGGAAATCTACCCGTTGAATTGGAAAAATATAGGCTGCAATTGGATGTTACCCGGGTACACAGTTTAATGGGCCATGCGGCGTTGATATTCGGAGAAAGTGCCACAATGGTGTCAGAAGGAGCTGTATTGGGGGTGCCCGGGGTTTACATTGACCCTGTGGGCCGGGGTTATACCGATGAACAGGAACGGGAGTATGGAATTGTCTTTAATTTTACCCATAAACAACAAGACGAAGCCATCAAAAAAGCAGTATCCATATTAGCCAACGATCAAAAAACAAGCCAAAAGAAAAAGTGGCAGGAAATTAGAAAACAGATCCTCAACGATAAAATAGATGTAACAGCCATGATCCACCAGGTAGCGGTAAAAGTAGGTAGTAGGTAGTAAGTAGTAGGTAGTAATTTCCAGGCAAGCCCTTTTCGGCTTGCCTGGTCCAGGGGGGAGCCGAGAGAAGAAAAGGGTAAAAAAACATGAAAAATCGTTTGTTAATGAGGGGCGGAGCTCTAGCCCGGAATTTTGGATACAAAATCAATTTTTAAAATCAAAAAATATTTGCAGGCAAATTTCCCAATTTCAAAAAAAAATTTTTAAAAAAAATAAAAAAATTTTCATTTTTTAGTTGAAATTTTGAAAAATTTGTTATAAAATATAACCATGACTTTCACTATTATTTTCCAGAAAAAAACCTTTGCCTATAAATATATATCCCACTGTCAGTGGGAGTTGAAAAGCCTTCCTATTCCGGGAGCAACCTGTCCGTCTGAGTGGGGGATTCCCCGCTTCTGAATAAAATTTAGAATCCAAAAAGGAGGTATTAGGATGCTTAATCCAAAAAGATTCCTATCAATCTTTATTTTAGTGTTTTTTGTTGTATGTTTTGTGGGTAGTACAGAGGCGACTGAGCCATGCGGAGATGTACAGGATTCATTTGCCGAAGTCACGATCGGTTCGAATGGGATGAATATTATGCCCAGGGTAAGTTACTCGCAGTTGGTTGTGACCGTTGCCAGGGCTGATGGTTCGGTTTTCCGGAGAACGTTTGATTCAGGGAGCACGCCCTATCTCGATCTATCGAGTATTTGTGGTAGTATATCTCGGGACGGAATTTATAACTATGAGCTGCGGCTGATCCCCGCACCGACCCAGAGAATTCGAAAATCCATAGAGACAGCAGGTTTGGACAAAGAAACCGCCCTGCCCCAAAAGGCAATGATTCAATCAGGGTCCTTTTCGGTCCTGGGCGGTATGATCCAGCCTCCCTCAGGTGCTTCCGAAGATCAGCTTTCCCGGACCATGGACGTTCTCCACTACGACGATGTCATTATCACCGGGAGCCTTTGTGTGGGCTTTGATTGTGCAAACGGCGAGAGTTTCGGTTACTGCACCATTAAATTAAAGGAAAACAACCTGCAGCTTTGCTTCGAGGATACCAGTGCCGGTTCGTTCCCCACCAACGACTGGAAAATCCAGATCAACGATACCACCAGCGGCGGTGCCTCTTATTTTACCCTCTGGGATACGGATGGTGGAAGAAGGCCCTTTACCATCGAAGCCGGGGCGCCGGCCCATTCACTGTACGTCGAGGATTATGGAAGAGTAGGCCTCGGGACTTCCATCCCCTATGTGGAACTGCACATCGTGGATGG
>CP070627.1:1001219-1011482 GCA_020355945.1 Candidatus Aminicenantota bacterium
GGGTGCGATTGACGCGGCACATCAATGGCTGGACCAGGTGATTAACTCCAGTGCCAGGGACGTGATCGCTTTGTATCCGCTGCGGGAAGCAGTGCGTAACTCCAATCTCATCAATGAAATCGAACGTAAAGACGTTTACAAAACCCAAACCGGTCCGGTGGAAGAGGGTGAGGCAGTCTCAAGAGTGAGCACCTTCACCAAGACTACTTACGATCCCATCACGAAAGGCCGGGAACAGATGTCCGAAGAGATGCTGAAACGGGCCGGTAAAGAAGCCTCTGAATACGGGGTAATTCTGATCGATGTGATTATCCGGCAAATCAAATACTCAGATGATATTACCCAAAATGTATACAGGCAGATGATTAAAGAGAGAAACCAAATTGCCCAGGCTTTCCGGTCCGATGGCGAAGGTGAGAAAGCCATATGGCTGGGTAAAATGGAAAAAGAACTGCTTACCATCCGTTCCGGCGCTGAAAGACAGGCCAAAGAGATTAAAGCCAAAGCCGACGCAGAAGCACTGGATATCCGCAACAAGGCCTACGGCCGGGACGCTGAATTTGCTGAATTCTGGATGGCCATGAAGGAGTACGAGAAACTACTTCCGAAAATGAAAAAAATCCTGGCTACGGATTTCGACTTCTTTAAATATATTTACAAGTACAAAAAATAGGCACAATAGAAAACAGGTGAAGCGCAAACAAGAGCAAGAAACCCGGTAAATTTGTTATTGTAGGGGCCGGGTTCCCCCGGTCCCTACGGGGTCGATATGTCTCACCAGGAAGTGAAGAGCTGTCTCTTATATCTCCCCCAGGACCTTTCTCAATTTTTCAATAAAGAAATTATTATCCTCTGCAAGCCCCACTGTGACCCGCATGGCTTCGGGGACGCCAAAGGCATGAAGCGGTCGGATAATGACACCTTCTTTTAAAAGTCGTTGATTCAATTCCACGGTATCAACCCCGGGAAAGAAAAACAGGAAGTTGGTTTCCGTGGGAATGACCTGTAAGCCTATTTCCTTCAAGTGGAAGAATAGTTTTTCTTTGTTTTTTGAATTGAGTGCGGCAGATTGATGTTTAAAATCGTCATTTTCAAGAGAGGCCATGGCCGCCGCCTGGGCGAGGCGTGTCACATTAAAGGGCGGTTTGACCCGGTTTAAATAGGAAATGGTTTCCCCGTGAGCTACTCCATACCCAACCCGCAAACCGGAAAGGGAATATATTTTTGAGAATGTCCGTAATACAATCACATTTTTTCTATTCACCGCTTCTGCAATCCCATCGGGATAGTCATCCGGGTTGCTTACATACTCCTGGTAGGCATTATCAAACACAATGATTTTATTCTCTGGCACCTTATGGATAAAGTCCATGACCTCCTGTTTGTTGACCATGGTGCCTGTGGGATTATTGGGATTGGCAATAAAAATAATTTTTGTTTTGTCATCCACCAGCCGGTAGATGGCATCCAGGTCATAGGTATGATCATCCCTCATGGGGGCCTCTATAAATGCGTTTTTTCCTCCTTTCTCGATGGCTGCAATTTTATACATTAAAAAGGTTTTTTCAGAGGTTAAAACGGTTTGGCCCGGATGCAAAAACGTACTGACGATCATGCGGATGAGTTCAACGGAACCGGCGCTCACAATCACATTTTCAGCCGGGATGCCATTGTATTCCGCAATACGGTGCCTCAAATAATAACTATCATTTTCCGGGTAAAAATTGAGATTGGGAATCTCGTTCTTAATGGCATCGGCCACATGTGGGGAAACCCCTGAAGGATTCTCATTGGATGCCAGCTTAACCACTCTTTCGAGATTGTACTCCCGCTGCAGTTCTTCAATAGGCTTCCCTGGTTTATAGGGTACCATATCCAATACGTTGGGATTAATCATATCTTTCATATTTCACTCCTTAAATTTAGCCACCTTCCAGGTGTCCTGGGGTCGCTGCAACTGTTTTATTTTTCTTCATCGGGGTTTACTTGAAAAGGGACGGCTGTTCTCTTTCTTCGAACATCTCGGTTAACTCCTCCAGGGAGGGTAACTGTGACAGGTCATCTAATCCGAAATAGAGTAGAAATTCATTGGTGGTGGAATAGAGGGCCGGATTCCCCGGGACTTTTTTGCGGCCGCTTATTTTAATTAATTTTTTTTGCAAAAGGTTTTTTATCGGGCCGATGGAATTAACTCCTCGTAAGTCCGAAATCTCGGCAAGGGTGACCGGCTGCCTGTAAGCAATGATTGACAGTGTCTCCAAAGAGGGTATGGTTAATCGGGATGATGTTTTTATTGTGAAAAAATCTTGCAGAAGCGGATGCATGATAGGTTTGGTAGCCAATTGCAAACCACCGCCCGTTCTCTTTAAAAAAATCCCCCGGCCATCTTCTCTATAATGTTCATCCATTTGGGATATAATTTTATCGAACTCCGATACATCGGAAATCTTTAAATAATTCATGATTTTTTCCGGTGCCATTGGCTCTTTGGAAACAAAGAGAATGGATTCGATAAAGGCCATTTTTCCCTTTGGGGTATTAAAGTCAACTTCGTTTTCTTGCCCGGTTTTTTTTGAGGTTATCGTGGTGGTGGATATCACTTTCATTGAATCGGCTCTTTTTCATTTTCATCGTTATTGGTTTTCCATATGGAGATGGTGTCGAATAATCGCTTTTGAATTCCAATAATGACACGCTGCTTAATCATTTCCAGTATGGTAAAAAAGGAAACTAAGATTTCCTCGATGGAATCCAACCGTTCAATATACTGGTTAAAATTTAAGTAACCCTCGGTTTCCAAAAGCTCTAAGATTTCCTTCCATTTTTTTTCAACGGAATAATTTTTGGAATCGATGTATAGAAAATCTTCTTTCTCTTTTCTTTTGACCAGGTGCAAGAAAATTTCAGCCAGTTGGAAGGAGGTGACTTCTTCCAGTTTAAACTCTTTGGTTTCAAAATTTTCAATTACCTCTTCTCGTTTCCACAGCAGCAGTTCCTGGCCTTCCAATTCTTTTAGCATCCTGGAGATTTTTTGAATTTTTTCATGCTCCATCAGGGTATGGACCAGTTTTTGTTCCGGGGATTCTTCGTCTTCCAGTATATCGGGTTTAGGCAGCAGGGAACGGGATTTTATATAGATCAAGGTAGAGGCGGTCATTAAAAAATCACCCTCCCGCGATGGGTTGATTCGACGCCTATCTTCAAGATAATAAAGGTATTCGGAAGTAATTTCCGATATTTTTATATCCAATATGTCCATCTTATTTTTCTTGATCAGGTGCAGCAGCAGATCGAGGGGACCTTCAAAAACTTCCGTATGAACGTTAAAGGTATATTCTTCCGGGTCCATTTGTTTTACCGTCAATCAACTCCATTTATTATTGTCATCAATTATCCTCTAAGTATATTGAGTACAAATGATATGATGGGATTGGCAATAACATCAAGAACTCCGATATAAATAATGATGAGCAGTATAATAAAGCCAAAGGGCTTGATTTTTTGATAGTTATATAACGCTTCACCTTTAAGTACTCCTTCAATGATTCCACTTCCGTCCAGTGGAGGAATAGGGATTAGATTAAAAATGGCAAGGTAAATGTTAATGACGATAAAGAAGAAGAAGATGAACAGCAAAATATCACTTCCGCTTCCTGCACCTCCTCCAAAGACCCCGATATTTTTTAATATTAAGAAAAGAACAATTCCTCCAATAGCTGTAATAATATTCGAACCAGGGCCAGCGGCAGAGATAAAAATATTTGCTCGTTTTGGGTCCCGCAGGTTATAGGGATTCACCATGACGGGTTTGGCCCATCCAAATACCGGGGCCCCGGCAATGGCCAACACCAGTGGAAATATAATGGTACCAATGAGATCGATATGGGGGATGGGATTCAAGGTAATACGTCCCTGGTTTTTGGCGGTGGGATCGCCAAATTTGTTGGCCATCCAGGCATGAGCAGACTCATGGATGGATATGGCAAATAGTATAACACCAAACTGAATAATTATCATTAATATTTTTTGCATATAATGAAAATATCATAAATAAGTTTGTGAGTCAACCATGATTGTATCTTAAAATTGCCTTTTGCGATATTAGGCTTTTTACTTCAATTGAAAATGGCTGGTGTTGCTAACTGTTCCTACTATCTCCAATATTCCAAAGTCAGCCGTTTGCCATCGTATTTGGTATAGGTAAATTGCGTCATCCAATCCCCGCAGCAGACAAAGGTTTTTCCGCTTGGGCGGTCTTCCTTTATGATGGGATAGTGAAGATGTCCCAATATCACATAATCAAAACCATGGTGGAATTTTTTTTGGGCAAACCGATAGTATTCTTCTGCCCATGCGGCTTTATCGATATTGACCAGTTGTCGGCTGGATTTGGATGCCCAGCGGGCCATTTGCATGCCCAGGTCCGGGGAGATAAAGGTTTTATACAGGAATATGGATACGGGGCTGCGGATAATTTTTTTTAATAGACGGTATCCTCTATCCTTTTTGGCATAGCCATCCCCATGAGCCACAAAAAAACGTTTCTTATCCTTCTCAAACTCACAGCTTTCATTAAAACACCTGAGACCGATTTCCTTTTGCAAGTAACTGCCCGTATAAAAGTCATGGTTCCCGGTGAGAAAGTTGACGTTTATTCCTGATTCTACCAGTTTTCTCAATTGGTAGAGGATGGGAAACCAATATTTAGGAATCACGTGATACCATTCAAACCAGAAATCAAATAAATCCCCCAATAGATAAAGTTCTTTTGCTTCTCCAGCGGTCATTATATATTCCAGGAATCCCAGGAGTTTTTTCCGTTTTTCTTTTTCAATTTCATCTTCTTTCAGTGACAGATGAGCATCAGAGATAAAGTAAATATTTTTCATGAGTTCTTGACTCCTGTTCTTTTAGAAAGTATACAAAAGAATTGTTTTTTTATCAAGATGTGATTGCTTAACGACTTTTCCCGCCCCCCGCCAATGCCTCCAAAACAGGGCTATATTAGCCTTCTATTGCCCCTTTTTCCCTTTTTCCTACTCAGATGCCCCGGAAAATCACCTCTTCCCGTTTAAACCATTGGGCACAGAAAACCAGGCTCAACGCGGCAAGAACAAACAAGGAGGCGTAAACTTCCATCAGCAGCCCGGTTTTGATGGTGCCGGAAATGATTTCTTTTGTGGCCAGGGAAACATTTAACACCGGGACCAACGCCGTGGTGGCATTTAATTTAATACCGGGAAAAAGCCCGATGAAAACAGGAATAATAACTAAAATGTTCATCGGCGTCATGATACTTTGCGCCTCTTTAAAGGACCGGGCAAAAATGGAGATGGAAAGCAGAACCGCTGCAAAAAATACACACAAAGGCCCCAAAAGGGAAAATAACAGCCCGATGGATTTGAATTCCACGATCCGAAGGATGCCTTGCAATGCCCCTGCGGGCAATCCTTTTGCTTGTTGTATCGCCAGGTACAATGCCAGCATAGAGATGAGCGCACTGATGATGCCCGTGCAGGTGATGACGAAAAATTTTCCCAATACGATCTGCATACGACTGGCCGGGGAAGTTAACAGGGTCTCAATGGTGGCCCGCTCTTTTTCTCCTGCCCCCAGATCAATGGCCGGATACATGGCACCAAGAAAACAAAAAAGGACAAAAAAGTAAGGCAAAAGACCGCCAATGACTTCTCCTACTTTCTCTTTCTGGGTGGAAAGGTCCTTTTCATTGATCTTTAAGGGTTCCACAAAGGAATGATCCAGGCTTAAGGACTCCAGGCGAAAAGCCAACAACTCTTGTTTGTACTCTTTTAACGCATTGGTAATGCGTCTTTTGGCAATATTATTTTCACTGGAAGCCTTGAAATATATATCCACGCTGCCGCTTTTTCTCTCTTCTACCTTTTGATCAAAATCCTCCTCGAATACAATGGCAAAATCCAATTTTTCTTCCTGGATCAGGCCATTGATTTTATCGGCGTCCAGGTTTTCTTTTATGATTATATTTTTTTGTTTCTCCAGGATTTTCCGAAAGGTTTCTACATTTTCTTTTTTAATGAGTGCGACGTTTAAAGATTTTTCTTCGGCCTTCCGGGTCTGTGACGTGCTGAGGGTAATGGAAAGATTTATAAAGATGAAAATCAGGAACATAGGCAGCACCCCCATCATAATAATGGTTCGCCGGTCCCGGAGAATATCTTTGAATTCCTTTTTAAAGATAATCACTATTTTTTTCATGCTTCACCTCCCCCAATGCCTTCATCTCCCACGATGCGGATAAACTCATCTTCAATGGTTTTGGATTTCATTTGTTGGAAGAATTTTTCAAAGGTATCATTGAACAGCAATTTCCCTTTATGAATAATAGCCAGGTCATCGCTCAGCAGGCTGACCTCCCCCATGATGTGAGTAGAAAAAATAACGGTTTTTCCCTCTTCCCGGCAATTGCGAATTAATTCAATGATATTTCGAGCGGTAATCACATCCAACCCCACAGTGGGTTCGTCAAAAATCACTACCTCCGGGTCATGGATCATGGTCCTGGCAATGGATGTTTTTTGTTTCATACCGGAAGACAATTTCCCTATCCTGCGATTGGCAAACTCATCGATACCCAGCAGTTTGAAAAGCTCCTTTTTTCTTTTTGTGAACTTCTCTTTATCCATGCCGTGCAAGTCTGCATAATATTTAACAATTTCATTAGGGGTTAAGCGTTGGTACAATGCCGTAGACCCTGTAAGGAAACCGATCTTACCCCGCACTTTTTCCGGTTCTTTGACCGTATCGAAACCGGCGATGCGGGCAGTCCCGGATGTGGGTTTCAGCATGGTAGCCAGGATGCGAAGGGTGGTAGTTTTGCCTGCACCATTCGGCCCTAATAGGGTAAACACTCGACCGGGTTGGCAAGTAAAACTAACATCCGAAACCGCCATAATCGTATTAGCGGCGTCCTTGTTTTCCAATTCCTTTTTTTGCTCCCGTGATAATTTAAAACGTTTGTTCAAATGCTCTACAACGATCATATCACTTCTCCTTTCTCCTTTCTCCTTTCTCCTTTCTTACAAATTGTTATTAATAAAAAGGTTCGTCTTCCGGCTGTGCTAACTTGTTGATAATGCATTTCCGCCGCTGGTAACTGGCTATTTTAATCCCCTTGTAATTGAACAGGTGATTGAGCAGTTCATCAAAGCAGGCCCCCACGTATTCCGGTTTATGGGCATCCGAACCCATTACAATCGGAAGTCCTTTTGCCACCACCATTTCAAGAATTTCCAGGGAAGGATAAATGTCATTAATGGGTTTCCAGAGCCCGGAGACATTCAATTCAATACTCATGCCTGCCTGGCTCGCCGCCTCTAACACCTGTTTTACTTCATTTTGATTGTTGCGCACCACCGACAAACCCTTCCGCTTAACCAAATCCAGGTGCCCCACCACATCAAAAAGGCCGGTTTTAATTCCCTTGATCATGGCATAGAAGTAATCTTTATATCTTTGCCTGATTGTCTTTTTCGTATATTCGAAGTCGTAAACCCATTGACCGGCGGGCCACCTCCTGATAAAATGGACCGCCATAATCACCAGGTCAAAGGGATAACTGTCGAGAAAAGCTTCGAGATATTCTTCAAAGCCTTCGATGTAATCGGCTTCAATGCCCATTAAAATCGATATCTCCCGGTACCTTCGTTTCAGGAGGGAGATTTTCTCTATGTAGGGTTCCATATCCTCGAGGGACATGCGATGCGCTGCATCAAAGCCATTAGGCAATGGAATATGGTCCGCGAAACAAATCTCAGTAACGCCGTTTTCAATAGCGGTTTCGACGTACTCCTCCATCTCGCCTTCGGCATGCTTACAAAAAGGTGTGTGTAAATGATAGTCATGCATTGTTCTATCCAGTCTCGTATATAGAGGTACACCATACCATAATGTTTAGTTTGTGTCAAATGAAAAATTTATTGTTTAATCGTTTTTATGTTTTTGACGGCCTGTGAAATGGCGCGGATATGATCCGGTGTTGTCCCGCAGCAGCCGCCAATAATCAAAACCCCTGCCGCTGCCAATTCCTTACTCTTTTCAGCCATAAACTCCGGGGTTTCAGGATAGACAACCACATCATCCTTTATCTCCGGCAGACCTGCATTGGCCTGGATAATCAGTGGCAGGTGGCTGTATTTTTTGTACTCTTTGGCGATTTCAATCATATTTTCGATACCATTACCGCAATTGGAACCGATGATATCTGCACCAGCGGCTTCCAGTTCTTTGGCGGCTTTCTCAATATTGACCCCCATCACGGTAAAAAATCCCCGCGGTGTTTTATTAAAAGTCATGTTCGCCATCACCGGTATAGAAGGAGAAATCTCCTTAGCTGCTTTAACAGCTAATACCGCCTCTTGTACATCCGTCATGGTCTCTAGGTTCACAATATCAACACCCGCTTCAATCACCACGCTCAACTGCCGGGTAAAATTTTCAGCCATGGTCTCCGCTTCGATGTTGCCATAGGGTTTCAACATTTTTCCACTGGGCCCGCAGGATGCCGACACATACGCCTTACCTCCTTTTTCCTTCACCGCTTTCTTCACGGCTTCTACAGCGACCCGGTTAATCTCTCCTGTTTTGTCTTCCAGGTGGTAGTCAGACAATTTTAACGGTGAACCGCCAAAGGTATTGGTTTGCACAATATCCGCCCCTGCCTCCAGGTAAAGACGGGCGACCTCTTCCAATATATCGGCACGGGACAGGTTAATCACTTCCGGGCACTTTCCTTTGATTAAGTCTTTAGCCCGGGCCATTAACAACGAACCCATTGCACCATCAGCAATGAGTATTTCGCCCTTTTTTATCCGATCTAAAATTGACTCCATTTTTATTCTTTCTCCTTTTTAGCCACAGATTTATTTCTCCAACAATTCCTTGATTTTACGAACCCCATCTGTGGCATCCGCAGCATACGCATCTGCCCCAATGCGTTTGGCCCATCGTTCTGTCACCGGCGCACCACCCACAATAGTCTTGAATTTTCCTTTCAAACTCTTTTCCTTTAATTTCTCTTCCAGGTCTTTCTGGACACTCATGGTGGTGGTCAACAGGGCACTGGTTCCGATGACATCAGCACCAAACGCTTCCGCTTCTTTAATGAACCGGTCCGCCGGCACATCACGACCCAGGTCCATCACTTCAAATCCATTGGCTTTCAGCAGCGAAACCACAATGGTTTTGCCAATATCATGTAAATCACCTTCAACAGTACCAAGAACAACTTTCCCTTGCACTTGTTTATCCCCTGTCTTCTCCAGGACGGCATTGATAATCTCAATAACCCCCTGCATGGCATTGGCAGACATAATCAATTCCGGCAAAAACAACTGCCCTTCACCAAACAAATCACCCACTTTGTTGATACCAGGGATAAAACCCTTATTAAGCAATTCAATACCATTGATACCCTGGTTCAATCCTTGTTTTGCCAACTGCAGCGCTGCATCGGCATCACCTTTTTCAATCGCCTCTTGCGCCTGCTGAAAAATGTCATTCTCCGTCGTCATTCGTTATTTCCTCCTTTAAAAAAATCATTTCAATTGGGAATTAAACAAGGTTACTGAATTAATAGGAATTTCCAGCAATTCAGCAATCCTGATTTTCGCCCGTATTCCTTTGGGACTGCCTGCCACTGAAGTAATGATCCCGATTCCCAGGTCCTCCCTGAGACGGCGCATTACCTCTTCGTTGGTCAGGTCTAATACATCGATTCCTAATTTTCCCGCCACATATTTTTTGGCTTCATTGAGTTTCATCTTCCGGGAGATTTGCATCCAGGCCACCAGGTCTCCGGCAGTCCGTATGCCCCCCATTCCTGAAGCCATAATATGCGACAGGTGCATCCCTAAGGGCTCGCCCGCGCCAATCTACAACCCGTCGATTTTACCGATCTTAGCCAGCGCTTTCGATACCCGTGAAACAGTATCTAACGGTAGACTCTCCATCATGGGCACTGCGCCAACCCCCATGCCCACATTAACATGAACAGGAATATTGGCATTTTTAACGGTTTCTTTTACATAAGGCGACGTCGAACTCATCGACCCGCCAGTAATACGTCTTACCCGGTTCGAGCGCGCCGGGGCTAAAGCCCGTGGTTCCCTGTGCGGCCCCGCCGGTGGCATTGGCAACATCGTCTAAGTTGTCGCCGAAATACACTGTATGCAGCTTGGCGTCGAAGCCCGCCGTCCAGCTCAGCTCTGCACCCGGGTCGATGAA
>CP070627.1:1011582-1021763 GCA_020355945.1 Candidatus Aminicenantota bacterium
AAAGTTTTTGCGGGGGGGTCCAGGGGCCCCTCGGCGAGGGGAGCCTAAAAAGGCAAAGTGCTTTGCCACATACGCTGTGCGCCATGCACCATGCGCAATACTCTCGCCCCCTGGCCGCCGGAGGCAAGTTATTTTAACTTACCGTCAATTAAATGAGGAATCCAATCAATTGGCCTCTTTTTTAAGAAAAAAGGGTGTTACCCGGGGTTCGGTAGTGGTTTTGATGTTTCGCAGTTCTGTTGAGATGGTGCTGGGGGCATTGGCGGTTTTGAAAGCCGGGGGTGCTTACCTGGTTTTATGGCCGGGTTTGGCCGGTGAAACGGTTAACTCGATATTAGCGCAAAGCAGTGCGCTGCTGGTGTTGACCGGCAGTAGTGAAATTGGCAGTCATTCTCTTGCATTGCTGCGGGACCGGGGGCTGCGTCCTTTTAAACCCTTTTTTACTGAGCCCCGGCAGCAGATCAGTGATTTTGACCACCTGCCTATCCCGGACCGCTCCTTAGTGAATTACGAAAACTACACCCGTGATATTGGTCTGGCAATGGTCAAAAATACCATTACTCTCCAGGGCAGCCGGGGATGTCCTTATCAATGTTTATATTGTCATAAAATCTGGCCCCGTCGGCATGTGACCCGTTCGGCAGAAAATATTTTCAAAGAGGTGGAGCTTTACTATAACATGGGCATGCGGCGGTTTGTGTTTGTAGATGACATTTTCAACCTGGACCTTCATAATCGTCTGCGGTTTTTTGAACAGGTCATCAAAAACAAGTTAAAAGTGAACTTCTTTTTTCCCAATGGTTTGCGCTGCGATCTATTAACCAGGGATTATATTGATTTAATGGTAAAGGCGGGAACGGTTTCCCTTGGTTTGGCCCTGGAAACAGCCAGTCCCAGGCTGCAGCGACTCATTAAAAAGAACCTGGACCTGGACAAATTGCGGGAAAATATCTTATATATCTGTGAGAAACACCCCCAGGTCATCCTGGAGCTTTTCCTGATGCATGGATTTCCCACAGAGACCGAAGAAGAAGCGCTCATGACCCTGGACTTTCTTAAGCACCTGAAATGGGTGGACTTTCCCTATCTTCATATTTTGAAGATTTACCCCAACAGCGAAATGGCAGAGTTGGCTGTAGAGAAAGGGATTTCAGCGGAGGCCATTGCCCGTTCTGCCAACTTAGCGTTTCATGAGCTGCCTGATACCTTACCTTTTGACAAATCCTTTACCTTAAAATTCCAGGCTGATTTTCTTAACGACTATTTCCTGGTAAAGGACCGTCTATTAGCCAGGTTACCTTATCAAATGCGGGTATTAACCCCGGACGAAATCGCGGCCAAGTACAACAGCTATTTACCCACAAAAATAGAAACCTTTGCTCAATTACTGGAATTTGTGGGAATTTCAGCCGATGAACCGGGAATCCGGGGCGCGGCTTCGGATAAGACTGTCCCTGGTTTACATGCCAAAATGCAGGCGCATTTTCCCCAGGTGCAGCCGGTTAAACAGGCCTTAAGGATATTACTGCTTGACCTGTCACAATTTTTCAGCAATGAACGGGAAATTCTCTATGACGGCGTGGAACCACCGTTGGGATTGATGTATTTATTGACCTATTTGAACCGGGAATTAGCCGGTAGAGTGAACGGAAAAATCGCCAAATCCCGGATCGACTTTGATAGTTTCGATGAATTAAAGGCGCTGTTGGATGAGTTTCAACCACAAGTGATTGGTATTCGCACCCTTACCTATTACGCAGATTTTTTCCATAAAACCGCTGCCATGATCCGTCATTGGGGAATCCATGTCCCCATCATAGCGGGTGGCCCCTATGCCACCAGTGACTATGCTGCCATTTTACAGGACCCCCATGTGGACCTGGTGGTGTTGAGTGAAGGGGAACTTACATTTACACACTTGATCCGCAAAATCCTGGAGAACCAGGGGAAATTACCCGGGGAAAGCATACTCAAGGAAATACCTGGTATTGCATTTATCCCGGGAAAAGAGAAAGAGAGCAGGGAATCTTACCCGGAAGTCCTGATGCTGGATGCACTGGACCAGGCATTATCCAGGGAAAGCCTGGAGAACCTTGAGCCGGTGAATCGACCCGGAGACCTGGCTAATATTCTTTATCGAGACCGGGAGAGCGGTTATGAAAAAATACTCCTGGATCATAGCAGTGCCCATGCCTTATGCAGTGGTTCGGACAACCGCCAGCCAGCAGCCGCTTTTGTGTTTGATGGAGCCGTGCACCAGGTATTCCCGGCCCTGGGCCAGGGGGGAGCCCTGTGTATATCCCCCATTGAAAAGGGACTGACCAGCGCAGGATTGGAATTACTTGAATTCTATAAAGCCCCCCGCACCGACACCCTGTCAGGACCCTCGATCAATATCCGCATCAAACTGGCAGAAAATAATCCCTGGGTGCAAAAAACCGGGTCATTTGAGAATGAAATCGAAGAAAAATTAGCCCTTGTCTGGGCTGAGGTGTTGGGTATTGAAAAGAGTAATATCAAAAGAGATGATAACTTTTTTGAAAAAGGGGGCCATTCATTAAGAGCCACTGTCCTGGCAGCGAAAATCCATAAGACCTTTAATGTAGACATCCCATTGAAGGAGATATTTTCTACCCCTGATATCCAGGGTTTGGCCCGGCGAATAAAAGAGGCGGTGGAAGAGAAGTTCATTTCTATCAAGCCTGGAGAAAAGAAGGAGTTTTATGAATTATCATCGGTGCAGAAACGGTTATATGTGATCCAACAAATGGATGAAACAGGGATTAGCTACAATCTCCCGTCGGTATGGATTTTTCAAGGTGAGGTGGATAAAACACGGCTGGAACAAATCTTCAAGCAGTTAATCACCAGGCATGAAAGTTTAAGAACCTCTTTTAAGACAAAGGGAACCCGGCCTGTGCAGTGGATTCATGATAAGGTGGAATTTGAAATTGAATATTATTTAGCCACAGAGAACACAGAGGGGATAAGGGGGCTTGCCCCCTTGTCTAAAGAGCCCGTAACCGCTCTTATAAGTTCTTTCGTTCGTCCTTTTGATCTTTCGCAGGCGCCGCTGCTGCGGGTGGGGTTGATAAAAACCAGTGTCAACCAATACATCCTGTTAGTAGACATGCACCATATTATCTCGGATGGCCGGTCAGCCGAAATATTGATCCGTGAATTTGCCGCCCTTTATGAAAAAAAAGAACTCCCGGGCTTAAGGCTCCAATATAAAGATTACTCCCTCTGGCTGCACAGGGTTAAAAATAGGGAATCATTGGTCCGCCAACAGGAGTATTGGTTAAAGGAATTTGCTGCTCAAGGAGAAATACCGAAATTAAATTTACCAACGGATTATGTAAGGCCGGCAGTCCAGGGTTTTGAGGGATTTACCACGAATTTTGTCCTTGGCTTTGAAGAGACCGCTGCATTAAAAAACCTGGGATTCACAGCAGGTGCTACATTGTTCATGGTGGTGTTGGCTGTCATTAATCTATTTTTATCAAAACTAACCAACCAGGAAGATATTGTGGTGGGTACACCAGTGGCTGGCCGCCGGCATGCAGACTTAGAACCCATTATTGGCATGTTTGTCAATACCCTGGCATTGAGAAATTTTCCCAAAGGCGAAAAAACCTTTACAGGATTCTTAACCCAGGTCAAAGAAAATGCCTTAATGGCCTTTGAAAACCAGGAATATCAATATGAAGACCTGGTGGATGCGGTCAATGTAGACCGGGATACCAGTCGCAATGCTTTGTTTGATGTCGTGTTTGCCCTGGAGGGCGCGGAATTTGACCATATCAGCCAATTGCAACTCCCGGGCTTAAAAATAAATAACAGTGAATTTGAAACCAATATCTCCAAGTTTGATCTCACCTTGTTTGCAAACCAGTCAAAAGGGGAATTATTATTCCGATGGGAGTACAGTACAAAACTCTTCAAACCAACCACGATTGAACGGTTTATCAACTATTTTAAAAATCTCATCTCGGTCATATTGGCAAACCCGGGAAAGAAAATATCGCAAATAGAAATGCTGTCCCCGGGAGAAAAAAGCCAAATTTTATATGATTTTAACGATACAAAGGCAGCGTATTCAAGAAACAAAACCATGCATCAATTGTTCGAGGAACAGGCAGAGAGGACACCGGACCATATGGCCCTGGTAGGGAATTGTCAATTATCAATTGTCAATTGTCAATTGTCAATGGAAGGGGAGTCCTGCGGACAGGTTTTAAACGCCTGCGGCGAGAGGGGGGGGCTGCCAGCAGATTATGTTTCAATCACCTATCGGGAATTGAATGAAAAAGCCAATCAATTGGCAGGGGTATTGAGGAAAAAACGGCTGGATACAAGTGACAATCGACTGGTGGCTCTATTGATGGACAGATCAATCGAAATGATGGTGAGTGTCATGGGGATTTTAAAAGCCGGGGGTGGGTATATCCCGCTGGACCCATACCTGCCTGAGACTCGTATCGTTTTTATATTGTCTTCCTTAAATGTGCGGTATGTATTAACCAATCACCTTCAACTCCAGCGCCTGGGTAATGTATTTCAAAAATTACCCGGGTTGGAGCCCATTGTTTGTGTTGAAGAGGGAGTTAAAGAAATTGCCGCGAATAATAGAGAGAATCCTTTGCCCCTGGCAAAGGCAGAAGACATTGCCTATGTTATTTTTACCTCCGGGTCCACCGGTGTGCCCAAGGGAGTGGCAGTGCAGCATCGACCGGTGATCAATATTATCCAATGGGTCAATAAGACCTTTACAGTGGGGGCCCCGGATAAGCTGTTGTTTGTCACCTCGTTGGGATTTGACCTGTCGGTTTACGATATATTTGGAATTTTAGCTTCAGGAGCGTCTATACGTTTAGCTGCCCATCATGATATAAAAAACCCGGTTCGTTTATTGGAGATCATATTGAGGGAAGGAATTACCATCTGGGATTCGGCACCGGCAGCGCTGCAGCAGTTGGTACCTTTTTTCCGGGAAACCCGTAAGTATAAAAATACCAGTGGGTTAAGGTTGGTTTTATTAAGTGGGGACTGGGTACCGGTGACACTGCCTGATATATTAACAGCCACCTTTAAAAGGGGGCGGGTGATTGCATTAGGGGGAGCCACCGAAGCCACCATCTGGTCCAATTACTACCCGGTGACCCGGGTGGGTCCGGGTTGGACAAGTATTCCTTATGGGAAACCAGTTCAAAACGCAGCTTATTATATTCTTAATTCCTATGGAAAAGTGTGTCCCCTTGGAGTGCCCGGAGATTTATATATCGGTGGAGAATGCCTGGCATCCGGCTATATCAACGAACCGGCATTAACCAGGGAAAAATTCGTTCATAATCCGTTTATACCCGGGACCCGCATGTATAAAACCGGGGATATTGCCCGCTGGTTTGACGATGGGAATATGGAATTCCTGGGTAGAAGCGATAACCAGGTAAAAATAAGAGGTTACCGCATCGAATTGGGAGAAATAGAAACTCAATTGTTGAATCATAAAGAAGTAAAGGAAGCAGTGGTTATGGCTGTTGGGGCAGCAGGGACAGCGGCCAGTGACCAACGGCTGGTGGCTTATGTGGTTCCTGGTTCAATGCCGGGAGTAAAAGACCTGTCAGACCAATTGACCAGGAATATCAGGAACTTTTTAAAAGAGAAGCTGCCTGAATATATGATCCCGCAAGCATTTGTACTGATGGAGCAGTTCCCTCTAACTCCCAATGGCAAAGTCCACCGCAAAGCACTGCCTGAACCGGTAATGGATACCGGGTGCAATTACTTAGCCCCCCGGAATGAAATAGAAGAGAAATTGGTGGAAATATGGTCTGAGGTTTTAGGCATACACTCATCCATAGGAATCAATGACAATTTTTTCCAGTTGGGCGGTCACTCGTTAAATGCCACCACAGTGATATCCAGGATTCACCATGTCTTCAATGTAAAGATGCCCCTGGCAGAAATATTTAGAATACCCAGTGTCCGGGAATTATCCGAGTACATCCAATCTGCAGCCCGGGAGAAATACGTTACCATCCAACCCGGGGAAGACAGGGAATACTACCCATTGTCTTCGGCCCAGAAGAGATTGTACTTCTTATACCGAATGGATACCCGGAATATTGGTTATAATATGCCGGCAATCATGGTCCTGGAAGGGGATATCGATCAACAAAAGTTTGCAGGAACCTTTAAACGATTGATCATGATACACGAAAGCTTACGAACCTCTTTTCATATGATTGAAAATGAGCCGGTCCAGGAGATACATGATGAGGTGGAATTCCAGGTAGAAAATTACGAATTAGAGGAGTCCTTCGGACAGGTTTTCGACGCCTCCGGCGAATCTTCAGCCCACGAATTACACGAATTACACGAAAAGAATGAAAATGAAAAGGGGACAGGGGGGCTTGCCCCCTTGTCCGGGGAATCTGCAGCAAGCACTATAAATAACTTCATCCGTCCCTTTGATCTATCCCGGGCACCACTGCTTCGGGTAGGATTGGCAAAAACAGGCCCGGGACAACATATATTACTGGTGGACATGCATCACATCGTATCGGACGGGATCTCAACGGGGCTCCTGTTAAACGGGTTTATTACACTGATCAACGGTGGTTTTCTGCCTGAACCGGGTGTCACGTATAAAGATTACGCCCAATGGCAGATCAGTCAAATGGAAACCGAGGCTTTAAAAAAACAGGAAGCCTTTTGGCTCCGGGAATTTGCCGAAGAGATACCGGTGTTGAACCTACCCATGGATTTTCCCCGCCCCTTCGTTCAAAACCTGGAAGGGAATACCTTGATGTTTGAGATAGGTGCGGCAGAGACGAAACAATTGCAGCAGTTGCTCCTGGAGGAAGAATGTTCCCTGTTTATGGGTTTGTTATCCTTATTTAATGTCCTATTATCCAGGCTCAGCAGCCAGGAAGACATCGTGGTGGGGTGCGTTGCAGCAGGACGGTTATTACCAGGGCTGGAGGAAGTTATCGGGATGTTTGTCAATACTCTTCCCCTCCGCAATTGTCCTGCCGGAAATAAACCCTTCGGTCAATTTCTGCAAGAGGTAAAAGACAAAACCCTGCGCGCCTTTGAAAACCAGGAATACCAATTTGAAGAATTGGTAGAGAAATTGTCGGTTAAACGGGATATCGGTCGCAATCCCTTGTTTGACACTGCCCTGGATGTCCAGGACCCGGACATCAACATCAACATCAATATCCAGGACGTTCCTATACAGGGTTTGAAAATGAAACCCTACCCCTATTCCAGCCGCATATCCAAGTTTGACCTGATATTCCACTGTGAAGACCTAAAGGATAAACTTTTGTTTACCGTCGAATACAGTGTCAAACTCTTTAAAAAGGACACCATCAGCCGCTTCGCTGCATACTTTAAGAAAATCGTATCCCAGGTGATTGATAATAGGGATATGATGATGGGGGAGATTGATATCCTGGCCGAAGCAGAAAAACAAGAGATATTAAATGATTTAAACGGTAATGTCGGTAATGTTGACAGTAGTCAAACCTATCCCGGCAGACTCCTTCATCAATTATTTGAAGAACAGGTCACCAGGACCCCGGATTATATCGCTGTATCAGGAGCCCTTCAATTACACCAAGAAGGGACAAGGGGACTTGCCCCCTTGTCTAAACTTATGTCTATTACCTACAAAGAATTAAATAAAAAAGCAAACCAATTGGCTCATTTACTGCGAAAAAAAGGAGTTAAACCCGACAATATAGTGGGAATTATGATGGAGCCTGGCCTGGAGATGATTACTGCTGCCCTGGCCCTATTAAAAGCAGGGGGAGTTTATTTGCCCATTGATCCCACTTATCCCCTGGAACGCATCCAATTTATGTTGGACGATTGTGAAGCAAAGTTTCTATTAACCACCAGCGGACCAGTGGAAAATTTCCCCTTTACTGCGCTGCAAGGGCTTCAAATCAATGAGCATAAACATAAACATGGCAGGGGAAGGGGATATTATATAACCCCCGGTCGTTCCCAGATTACTGACCTTGATGCCCAGCCATTGGTAGACCGTACCACTGTGAATTATGATAAATACAGCCAGTATATTGGAATTGCCATGGTGAAACAGACCATTTCGATTCAAGCCACGCGGGGTTGTCCATACCACTGCGCCTACTGCCATAAAATCTGGCCTAAAAAACACGTGTTCCGCTCGGCTGAACATATATTCGCTGAAGTGCAACAATATTATCAACTGGGAGTGCGTCGATTCGTTTTTATCGATGATGTTTTCAATTTAAATAGGGAAAACAGCCAGAGATTTTTTCAATTAATCATTGACAACACTCCGGATGTGCAGCTCTTTTTTCCCAACGGTGTGCGGGGGGATATTTTAACGCGGGACTACATTGATCTAATGGTCCAGGCCGGAACCACCAGTATTGCCCTGGCCCTGGAAACTGCCTCCCCCCGATTGCAAAAACTGGTGGGCAAGAACCTCAACCTGGAAAAACTGGAGGAAAACCTGGAATACCTCTGCAAACGATATCCTGGTGTTATCCTGGAACTCTTTACCATGCACGGGTTCCCCAGCGAAACCGAAGAAGAAGCACTGCAAACCCTGGATTTTATCAAACGTCTCCAATGGCTCCATTTTCCCTATGTCCACATTTTAAAAATTTATCCCTCTACTGATATGGCAGAAATTGCTCGAAAAAGCGGTATTTCCAGTGACACCATTGCGCGCTCCACCAATCTTGCTTACCACGAACTGCCTGAAACCCTTCCCTTTGACAAACACTTTACTATTAAGTATCAAGCCGATTTTCTTAACCGGTATTTCCTGTTAAAAGAGCGGCTCCTGCATGTATTGCCATATCAAATGAAAATTTTAACCGAAGATGAACTGGTGCAAAAGTATAACAGCTATTTGCCTGTTGAAATCAAAACCTTTACCGATTTCCTGGAATTTGCCAGCATCAAACCAGGGGAATTGGACCTCACTGGTTTATCCAATAAAAACCCCATGCATATACCGAGTTTAGACAGGCGGATAAAAGAGTCCTTTGCTTCATCTGCAGTGGTTCCTCCCGTGGATGCGCTGAAAATATTGTTGTTGGACCTCTCTTTATTTTTTAGCAAGGATACAGAAACCATGCTCTATAACCTGGTTGAACCGCCCCTGGGCTTGATGTACCTGTTGACCAACTTGAAACAGCAATTTGGGAGCAAAATCAATGGTAAGATCGCCAAATCGTGTATTGATTTTGACAATTACCAGGAATTAAAACAACTATTGGAAGAATTCCAGCCGGATGTCATTGGGCTTCGCACATTAACCTTTTACAAACACTTTTTTCATCGGACCGCGGCCATGATCCGGGACTGGGGGATAGATGTCCCGGTGATTGCTGGCGGCCCTTATGCCACCAGTGATTACGCCTCTCTTTTAAACGATCATCATATCGACCTGGTGGTACTGGGTGAAGGGGAACTCACCTTTTGCGAGATCATAGCGAAAATCCTTGAAAATAACGGGAAATTGCCGGATGAAACCGTATTGCAGCAAATTGCCGGCATTGTTTATATCCCGCGAAAAAATGGTTCCATGATTAGCAATACCCGGGCCCGGGAAATTATTATGCCGGATGCCCTTATGTCCATGCTGGCAAAAGAATCAACAGGAAATTTATCCAACACCAATCAACCCGGGGATACAGCTTATGTGATTTACACTTCCGGCACTACGGGTAAACCCAAAGGTGTCATGGTGGAGCACCGTAATATCACCGGTTTAATGACCACCGGCAAAGACCTGTTGGATTACAACAGTGGTGATGTATGGACCATGTTTCATTCCTTTTGTTTTGATTTTTCCGTATGGGAGATGTACGGTGCGCTCCTATATGGCGGCAAACTGGTATTGATACCCCGGATGATAGCCCGTGACCCCCAGCAGTACCTTGAGATTTTAAAACAGGAACGAGTCACCATCCTCAACCAGACACCCACGGTATTTTACCAACTGGTACAAGAAGAAATGCAGGACCCTGGCAAAGACCTTCACTTGCGGTATATTATTTTTGGAGGGGAAGCCTTAAAACCCGGGAAACTAAAACCCTGGAAGGAAAAATACCCGGAGACAGAACTAATCAATATGTACGGCATCACTGAAACCACGGTTCATGTCACTT
>CP070627.1:1021863-1032028 GCA_020355945.1 Candidatus Aminicenantota bacterium
TGGCTATCTTTTTCTTCGCGTTCCTTCGCGTATCTTCGCGGCTAAAATTAAACGGTGGATTTAGGCGGCGGGGTTAAAACCTCGTTATGATCCGGACGATTATATCTATTCGTCTCAATAAACCGTCCTGTACCTTCACGATAAAATTCAACCGGTACACCCCTACAAACCCGGGCCCCGGCTGCCAATAGAAGGTTCTTGTTTGTGCATCAAGAGTTGAGCCAATGGGCAGAGGTCTAAATTGATGGCCTACCACCATATACCCGGTAATTACCGAGATTTCAGATGCAAACCGGATTTCAACGCGCTCAAGTTCCTTAACTTTTATATAGGTTATACCCTTATCACCAGGATATATTCTATATGGTTTCACATTATCCCCATACCCCTTCCTGATCCGTAAGGGAGTATGAATATCCACAGGCAAGGCGTTGATATCTTCACTTTTTTTGGTCAATTTTTTTTGATTGCTCTTCGAGGTATCCAGTTGAGAGTACCATGCTGTGCTGTTCCGGATGAAAAAATACCTGCTGCCGATCCCGTCTTTGTTTCCTGCAGAGTCCTCTGCACTCCAACAAATTGAATGGATACCATTCTCATATTGGGTGGTATTTAAATAAAAATAGCCGCAGGCCCCATTACTGTTGAAATAGCCGGGGAATAAACCGGCAATATCAGCCCTATAAACGTTATAGACGGGATGGCCCAGGTTAACACCGTTGACCCACACATTTATGGTTGAACCGTCTGTGGGGATGCTGTTAGGCTGTGGGGTTAACACCCACCCCCAGTTTGTGAACTGTTTGCCGGAAGCAGCACCACCCTGGGTGGGTGTATCAATGGCACCAAAGGGTTTGACTGCATTGGCATTATCACAGGTAATGGTTTTGGTTCCCAGGGTGAGGTAATTCCCCTCGTTGTCTGTGGCCTTTGCATAAAGAGTAAACGTACCGTTGCCCTGGTCAGGCAAAAAGTTAGTCAACATCATATAGCCCCAACCGGCTTTGTAATTATTCGGATAGCCGGGATAGGCTTGTTCCACATCCGGGCGCGCGCCCTCTATAAATACCGCATTTCCAATAAAAACAAGTTTCTTCCCTTGTCCAAGATATATCTCCAACCTGTTCACCCGGATGTCATCCAGGGCCCATCCTGTTACCGGGATGGAACCGGTAATACCTGTGGTTCCGTCTGCCGGTGTCTCGAAATAACCGAAAGGGGCACTGGTTAAACCGGGTTTGTAAACAGTCATATTTACATTTACAATTTGGGGGGAATTGTGAGCACTGTGATCGGTAATGGATATGGTACCGGTAGTATTTCCCGGGGATAAGCCAGTGGGATTAACGGTGATTGTTACATCCCCTGGACCGCTGCCGGCGGAAGGACTGACCTGGATCCAGGATTCATTGGGTTCCGCGGTCCAGTTTAAAATCCCGGTACCGCTGTTGGAAATCCGCAGGACCTGGCTGTCAGTGACATGGCCTCCGCTGCTGGCAAAGTTGAACAGGGTTTTATCCAATGAAATAAGCGGTTCGGGAGCGGGTATATATTCATAACACCCGATATCGTATGCATTACCCTGGGGACGTGAAGTACCTTCCAGGTCTTTGGTTACCGTGTCAATGGTTTTCCCGGCATCCACCACCGGGGAATTTTCCATTGGTTTGAATTCCGGGGTAAGGACCGGGTCCTGGACCAGGGCATTAGTCCCCACCACCGGGTCGCTGTTGTTGTAGAAAAGATTGGTATCCGCGGTAATGGTGCTGGCACCAGGGGCAGCGTTGTTATATATGCCTGTGGTATGGCCAGCTATCAAGTTATTGGTGAGTACCAATGAAACATAATCACCCACATAAATCCCTTCACCGCCGTTCCCCCGGTTATTATCCGCCAGGGTGTTATGAAGCATGGTGCAGTCAATGGTTTTAACCTGGTTAGAGCTTAAATAGCCGTTTAGATATATTCCGCCTTCTGCACTGTTGGCATTGTTATTTACCAACAGGTTGTTGGTCATGCGGAAGTTTTCCCCTCCATTGGCGAAAATTGCCCCTCCCCGGCCATTTCCTTTTTCAGAAGCGATATTTTCAATAAAGCGGTTCTGTTCCAGGTTGACATTCGCCGCTTCCCGGAGGTATAACCCGCCCCCCTCTCCTTCTCCTCCGGTGCTGGCAATATTGTTCCTGAAAATATTATTAAAAACGTTTACTTCATAGGCAGGGCTGTTGGCTAACAGGTAGAGTCCTCCACCCCATCCTGTACCTTGAGTATTAGTATTTGCGGTATTTCCTTCGACCAGGCAATTCCTGATATCCACCCGTTTATGGATTTTGGTGTGATTGATGCCTATCCCCCCTCCCTCAACACCGGCGGCAGACTTTCCGCGATTATTGGTAATCGTACAATTTGAAATAATGACTTTTGCATTTTGAATGTAAATTCCCCCCCCGCCAGCCCCCTGGTTTTCCTGGCCCACAGCGGCATTCCCGGTTATCATGCAATTCCTGGCGGCAAACGTACCACCCTTCACCAGGATACCACCACCGTAATTTGCTTCTCCGTGACGAATGGTAACCCCAGATATAAGAACCCTCCCGCTGCTGATATGAAACACCCGGTCGTTGTGATTACCATCTATAATAGTAGAATCCGGTCCAGCACCCTGGATAGTTATTTTGGAATTGATATCCAGGTCACCTCCGGCATTGTTGTCCTCTTCCCTTGTCCCGGTTAGATAATAAGTCCCGGCAGGTAAAATAATAACAGCATCTTTCAAGTGATTATTGTTGGCCTGGTCAATGGCTGCTCTTAAAGTGCCGGGCCCACTGCTGCTGCTGTTTGTAACCTGGTAGGTTTCCGTTATTGATTGGTAATACTCATAGGGAGTGATAAATACAACTTCTTTTTGCTCCAGGAAATCAATGATCTTTTCAAACTCCTCCCCACGGTTATCATCCCAAAAACCCGGATGTATTTGCAAAGCCAGGTAATCATATTGATCCAATTTATCCTGGTTGTATCTCTTTACAAATTCATCATAATCCGGGTGCATAATGGGAAATTCAATATTACCTTTTCTTTCCAGGCACAATTTCACCGAATCTGTTTTACCGTAGTACCATATTTTGATTTCCTCGATATCTGCCAGGGCTTGTGATGTAGTTTCATCAATTTCATTACATGGAGCACCAAACGTATGAATGGTGATACTCAGTTTATCTTTGAATAAACGTTGGGTTTCCTGTAAATGACTTAATTGATCTTCATAAGGGCTGCCATTAAATTCACTTATACCTTGATCGTAACAATCATGAGTTAATCCATGGTTCCAAAACTCGATGTTATTATTCCCGGAGAGTAATTTTATCCAGTCACATAATGACTCCTTATGAAGATCTTTGCCGACTACCCCTAAACTTACTTTTATTTTCTTATTTTCAATATATGTGATAAATCTTGTCCATTTCTCCGAGAGAACAAAGTCATCGGCTTTTATAATAATTACTTGATTTTTATTGTTTGCATGGAGGGGTAAATCACCTGGCAAGAAAAAGGAAAATAAAAAAAGGAAAAAAACAACCGCCACTGGTGGAACTTTCCGTATTTTCATTGTCATTCCAATTCCCTCAATAACAGGCCGATGACTAAAAATTTACCAATATCATTATCCCTCATATCTTCAATTTTTAAATCTTTATTAATAATCCCGTACTCTTTTAAAAGGGGTATTTGATTTTTAAATATATCCAGGCCTGCCACTTTTTTGAAAATCCCGGGGTCTGTCGGGCTTTCTTGAAAATATGTCTTTTTTAATATTTTACGTAAAATTTGCTTGGTCAGCCTTTTTTGTTTGTCAAGCATGTATCCGACAAGATCTTTTAGCTTGTCACTGATTTTCGATGAGCATGTCACGCCTTCATTGGTTTTTATTTTTGAGATGATTGGGCAATATGTTGAAATGATCTCTCGATGAAAATTATTGAAAAATCGCTTTCTCCGCTTTAAACCAAAACCGAATCTCACTAAATCCAACTCCAGTAACGGTGCGTACGTATCGAGTATTTGGCTGCCAATGGTAACAAACGTACCTTTGCTGCCTTGATCTTTATAGTTGTAACTAACATTATCATACGTCTGCGTATTGGTCTCCGCTTGATATTCATATAATTTTTTTATAGTATTGTCTCTCAAATTTTGAGAGATGAGTTTTGTTTGATCTCCCAATTGATCATGGGGGTAAATGAGCGGTTCGAATCTTAAGTCGTATAGTTTCTCAATATTCCCCCTTTTTTTATGGTAGAACGGGAAGTCTTGTAACCACCAATAATCCTTATACAATGATCCTCCTGCGCCGTTTATTTGAACATCGATGCCTCTCTCTTTTCTCTGCAGTATCAATTGGTGTTTCCGGTGATAGCTCACCAGGTCAATTTGGGCGTCCGTTAGATAAAAAAAATCCTTTAAAAACTCATCGGTTATGTCCTCAATATTATGGTAGGACACAAAAAAATCCTTTTTAAGGACATGGGAAATATCCCTGGCAATTTCGATATCCTTATGCCCTTTTATACCGCTGACAGCCAATTCAAAATCTGCATTTAAATAGGTCATTAAACTGACCAGGAGCCTTGAATCTGTCCCCCCGGTTAGATCAAAAGAAATTTTCTTTTCTTTTACGGCTTCATAAAAGCCCTTAAAAAAATCAATTATATCCAGGTCTATCGGTTGATTGATTTTTTCCAGTCCTTTATCTTCTATTATTTGCTCATGGTTTTGATTGGATGCGATTATTTTATTTTTATCGATTCTACTAATGTTTTCAAAAAACGTATGATCAAAATAAATAAATCCGAAATGAAGAAATCCCACGATGGCATTGAAATTTAATTTTGAGCGGTCAAAATTCAAATATCTTGCCAATTCCAGGAGTGAATTGGAAATCACGTTTTCATGGATAAAGGCCTTAAAAATACCGGTGTTATCTATAAAAAAATATTTGTAGTTATTGGTTTTGTTAATGATAAAGATAAAAAAATGTCCTCTTATATCGGCTGTATTATTGATTTTATTATTTTTAATTCCTGTCAGGATTTTTTTTATGGATTCAATGCCGCTTTTGATATAAGGAATATAAATAACTCCTTGAAAATACACCTGGAACTCCTGGTTTTCGTAATAGTTTACGTCCGGACTTTTGGATTTTACGATCCCGTTTTCAATGATCATTTTTTTTTATCCTATTATGAAAGAACTAAAAAATTAGCCACGAAGTTACAGTGAAGCATGAAGGGACACGAAGAAAAAAAAATCTGTGTAATCTGCGTAATCTGTGGTTTCTTATTTTCATACGTCTCCGGCGAGGCTGCGGCCTCATGAGGGGCTGCTTTGAAATTAATCCACTATTACTTTTTTGTATTTTTTCGCAAGAATGCTGCAGGATTTCCTGCCACAACCGTATAGGCGTCTACATTGCGAATCACCACTGAACCGGCGCCGATAATGGTATGTTCGGCAATATAAATATTGTTGATAATAGAGGCCCCCAGGCCGATCCAACTGGAATGGCCCACCTGGACGCCGCCGCCCAGGTGTGCGCCGGGGGAGAGATGCACAAAATCGCCAATGATGCAGTCATGATCGATACTAACCGCAGTATTAACAATACAGTGGTTCCCAACCCGGGTGCCGGGGTTAATCACACTGTTGGCCATTACCACGGTGCCTGGTCCAATCGTAACATCATTGCCCAGTTGTGCTGCTGGATGAATAGCTGTGCCAAAACAAAACCCTGCCGCGTCCAGTTCTTGCTGGATTTGCTGTCGCTTGTTGTTATCCCCCACTCCAATAATAACCGAAAATGCTTGTTTTTTTGTCTGTTCGATTAAATAACTGCCACCTCCCCAAACAGGGTATCCGCAAAAGGATTTGTCTTGGAGGTTTTCATTATCATCTACAAAGGCCAGGACTTTTTTTCCACTTTTATCAACAATATCGGCAATCACTTTCCCATGGCCGCTGGCACCATAGATGACCACATTTTTATCTTTGACATTCATGGTGTATTCAATCAAAAGCTTTTGCAGGGGGGCCAATGGGCCAATTTTTTTTGGTTTGACCTCCGGCACATTTGAACGGCGATATAAATTTGAGCAAGCTTCCGCCCTTTAGGCTTTCACTCAAAACCCACTTTACTAATCCATTTGGCAATTTCATCACTTGCCCTATTAAAAAAAACATATTTTAGCATATAAACTGAAATTTGTCACATTTGAATAAAAATATTCAGCAATTTCTATTTTAGCCTTAAGCGAAAGAAATTTTGAAAGGGCGGACACGGAGGCCCGCCCCTACACCCCTTAAAATCCCCGATAATCGGCAAATATTTACCGCATTTGTAGGGGCAACTCTCTGTGGTTGCCCCTAGATTTGCTAGAATTAGAATTGCTGGAAAATATTGATGGAGTATTGGCAAGTGAATGAATCCGAAAATAATCACAAATAATTACAACCCACAACATTAAGATCCCTAAAAATAAAAAAAATGTAACTGGTATATTGCAATATATGAATTTTTCTATTAAAATTCCTCTATGAGATTGAAGAATTCAAAACGAAAATCCTGTCAATTATGTCTCTGCTGCCAATGTTGTGTAATTTGGTGTTTCAGACAGTTCTTTAAAAGGGGAGGAGCAGTGGTTGAGAATTTCAAGGATATAGGAAATAGATGATTCGCTTATTGTCATACCTGGAAGATAAACACCTGATGGAGCTTGTCAAAGGAAGTGTCGGGGCTTTGATTGTCAAGGTAATTGGGATCGGGCTCAGTTATGCTTTTATGTACCTGGCCATTCAATGGTACGGCGCGTATGTTTTGGGCATTTATTCACTATCAGTGGTGGCATTAAGAATTGCCCTGCTGTACGGCAAGGTAGGATTAGACAATGCAATGGTGCGATTCGTTGCCGCATATGCAGCCAAAGACCGCAGGGAACTGGCAAAACAGGTTTATTTTCGAGGGATTGGAGCAGCCATTTCTTTCAGCCTGGGCATTTCTGTTTTGCTTTTTTTTGGTGCTCCTGTCCTGGCACACCATGTATTCAAAAATCCACACTTAATCACCTCCCTGCGAATCATTGCTTTTGTTATTTTACCAGGAACGCTCCTTCACCTGAATGCCGCAGTCTTAAGGGGTTTAAAACGAATCAAGTCATACTCGTTTTTGCTGAATGCGGCCCAGTTTCTTTTGGGCTGTGTGGTTCTTTTGCTGGGTAAATCCCTTTTAGAAAAAACCACCGCGCCTGTAACCGCTTATGCCATTGCCACTGCTGCGGCAGCATTCATCAGTTTTGGTTTTGGCGGTATGGGAGAGAGTGCCAAAAAGAAACAATCCCAAAGAGAGGAAGCTATACGCACCTGGCCATTATTGAAAGTGGCTTTTCCTATGCTGCTTACTGGCTCATATTCTTTTCTCCTGGACCAGACCGGCACTATTGCGTTGGGCGTGTTTCGTTCTGAGGTTGATGTCGGTATATTCACCGTGGTACTCAAAGTAGCCGGGTTTCTTACCTTTACCCTCCACTCCATCAACAGCATTGCTGCCTCAAAATTCTCCGAATGTTACTCTACCGGTGATATGGAGGGATTCAGACAAATTACCCGGTATTCCACGCGTCTTATTTCCTGGACTACTGTCCCCATTGGTTTGGTATTTTTGGTCTTTCCCAGGCCCATTATCGGCTTTTTCGGTGAAGAAATCAAAAGCGGGACCACCGCGTTGATCATCCTGGTGGTGGGTTATTTTGTGAATGCACTCTCCGGGTCAGTAGGTACGATCTTAAATATGACCGGTCACCAGGTAGTTTATCAAAACATCGTGCTCGCTGCCGCGCTGGTAAATATCACTCTCAATATCCTGCTAATTCCCCGGTTGGGCATTAATGGTGCTGCAATTGCCAATACCGTTAGTATGATGATTTGGAATATCAGTTCAGTTATCTATATTTATAAAAAATTTAACATCCTGACTTTGTATATTCCCTTCCGTGATCGCTTGAAAAAGGAGGTGTAAAATGATTGTGTCTATGCATAACCAGGAATTACGTTTACCTGATTTTTTTATTGTCGGTGCAGCCAAAAGTGCCACCACTTCGCTGCATTCTTACTTGAAGCAGCATCCGCAGATTCACTTACCAGATAGAAAAGAATTATATTTTTTTGCATTTAATGGAGAAATCCAATATTTTAAGTTAGCAGACGGCACCAGGCGTCCGGGACTGGGATGCACCCGGGAAGAATATTTTAAAATGTATCAAAATAGCCCGCAAGGCTGCATTTCGGGTGACACCTCTTCCTGGTATTTATATTATTATGAGAACGTTATAAAAAATATCCAACAACTTTACGGTTCCCAAGCCAGGAAAGCCAAAATCATTATGATTCTTCGGAACCCGGTTGAGCGGGCCTGGTCCCATTATTCCATGCATTATGCACATGGGATCAACAATATCCCTTTCCGGGAGGCTATTTCTAATGGCTCACTCCAGGATAAACTACAACAAGGATATTTCCCGGGATATGATTACATTGGATTTGGAATGTATTCGGGGCAGGTGGAAGCTTACCTGGCTGCCTTTGATGACGTAAAGATTATTATGTATGAAGATATTAATAATGATACTCATGCTGTGGTAAACGAGGTTATCCAATTCCTGGGGCTTGAGCCTGTAAACAAGGTAGATACAGGCAAGCGGTTAAATGTGTCGGGGAAGCCGCGGTCTCCTTTAGCAGGGATAATCAGTCGCTTGATTTACAAACCGAATATTTTCAAAAAAATAATACGCCCGATCATTCCACGAGACCTGGGTCAAAAAATAAAAATGGAGATCAGCAGGTTCATTTTTAAAAGAAATCCACTGGACCCAAAAGATCGGCAGGTACTTATAGATATCTACCGTGATGACATTCTCCGCCTGCAAAAACTATTGGACAGGGACCTCTCCAAATGGCTGCAAAGTAAGTAGTTTGTAGAAGCTGATGTACTTTGCCTGACCCGGATGTCACTAATTAAGCCCTGGCCGGGTGGCGATTCACCCATTGGTTTGATAAATGTGCTCGTTTTTTTCGAAATCACAATCGTATCAGTTTCATGCGGATGACTATTGACAACCTTTGTTTATTTATATAAAATTCTCGTATGATATTTAAAAAATTGAGATTTAATTTCATGTCAATTCAATAAAGATTCGCCTCGGTCTCAAGGAGAATCAAATATATCAAGCAAATTAGGTTCATTAAATCCTTAAAGATTACCAGGAAAAGTTTCTATTGTAAATTCAGTGGTTATCCCAATTCTAATATGTTTGAGCCGGCTTCTAAATGCAATCTTACCTGTGCGATGTGTTGGGCGTTTAAGGCGATGGAATACCGGGAAAGCAATTTCCTGGATTTCCAGCAATTTAAAAAGATAGTTAAAAAGGAAATTAGACATCTGTAAATACTGTGGTTATACGTCAATGCCCAAGAAAACCATAATTTTTAACACCTCCGGTTATTAACTGTTTTGGGTTAACACAACAAAGGAAGAGTACACCGCCTGACCGGAGCGGAGATCGTAAATCTTCTTCAAAAGGGGCAATGCCAATGGAGTGGCTGCCACCACTTGTTTGATGATGTTTCGAATCGGACTCCGACCGGGTGTTTCCCATCTATCTTTTGAAAAAAGTTCTTCAGATAAGGGAAGGCGCTCATGCCGCAGGATTTTAAAACCATATTCCCGGCAAATGAATGCCAATGTATTCATACCTAAAAAATGAAGATGGTCCGGTATGCCCCAATCATGATAGGCATCCTTTTTAACATTCCTGGTACATTCCCCCACTTTTAAAATTAATTTGCCATGATCAGCCAACAGCGAATGAATCGCATCAAACAGGCGGTCAAATGAGGGGATATGGGATAACACATTCATCAGGGTAATGATATCGAATTCCCGGTTCTGATGCCGGATGAATTTTTCCACGGGGATTTGATAGATATCACATTGGGCGGTTTTTCTGGCAAATGACGCCCGTTCGATGTTTAACTCGATACCCACCCGAAGAAGATTGCCTTTTTGACCCAACAACTCCAATAAACGTCCGGTTCCACATCCAATATCCAGGACAGA
>CP070627.1:1032128-1042289 GCA_020355945.1 Candidatus Aminicenantota bacterium
ATGATAGGGCTCACTTGCTAATGCTTCTTCCTGGACTTTTTGAAGTAATCGATAAAATTTCATTTTTTCTTCAAAACAGATTCGAACCGGTATGGTATTGATAAATAACCCCACCATCGATTCCACACCTTCCAGTTCAGATGGACGCCCGGATACCACTGCGCCGAATACCACATCTTCTTTTCCATTATATTTTCCCAGCAAAATTCCCCAGAGTGTCTGTGCCACTGTATTCAAGGTAACATGATTCCCGGCTGCCAGCTTATTCAACCCGGCGGTCTTTTCCATATCGAATACCATGGAAACCGTTTCATTTCTATACCCGGTTCGGCTCTCTTCTTTCGTTAATATCTTTGTCCTGGGAACTCCTGTGCACTCTTCGAACGAAACCAGGTAGTTTTCCCAATACCGGGCCGCTTCCTCTTTATCCTGCTTTTCGAGCCATCGAATATAGGTCCGATATGGTTTTACTCCCGGTAATCGATACGGCCTGTTCTCTAAATAACTTTTATAAATCTCGAAGAATTCATTGTTTAATATACCTAAACACCATCCATCCATCAATATATGGTGAAAACTCCATATAAATTCATACTCCGATTCATCTGCACGAAAAATCGAAACACGCATCAACACATCTTTACTTAAATCAAACGAACGCCTTTTATCCCTCTCTTTAAACTCCTTTATTAAATTCTCTTTCTCCTCCCTTTCACCGATTTCACTTATGTTTTGAAAATAAAAATCGATTAACCTGTCTTTCAACAAAACCTGCACCGGGCGCTTGATATCTTTATATACAAATGCTGTGCGCAATATGTCATGACGCTTAAACAGTTCATTCAAACTTTTTTCCAACACAACTATGTCCAATTCCCCCTGCAAACGATACGATGTTTGCTCGAAATAGGAATATGACTTCTCATCGACCAGGGCGTGGAATAACATCCCTTCCTGCATCGGGGTTAATGTATAAATATCTTCTATACCCGGATATTCCTTCAGTAACCGGTCGATCGTCTCTATCGACAATTCTTTGTAGGTAAAATCCCCGGGGGTACGTTCTACTTTCTCCCTGGAACAACAAAATTCAATGATGTTCTTCAGCTCAGTTTCCAGGTTATCCACCAATGCAGAAATGGTTTCCGGTTTGAAATAGGTTTTATTGTATAAAGTGGTCATGGTTAAGCGGTTATTGGCGGTTATACCGGACACATCGAGTAAATATTCCCGTCTACTATTTGGACTCTGCGAATTCCCGGCGGACTCTCTGGCTATTTCAAAAGACGAAAATTGCTTTACATCCGCATCAAATTGTCCCAGATAGTTGAAACTAATTTGCGGTTTTAACTTAAATTCAATTTCTTTTTTATTCTCTTCTCCGCTGAGGTATTTCAATATCCCATATCCGATTCCTTTATTGGGAATCCGTCGTAATGTCTCTTTTATTTCTTTTATCTGGCGGCCCCTGTCGCCTGCATAGGAAACATCCATCAGCACGGGATATAAAGTGGTAAACCACCCGACTGTTCTACTGATATCTATATCCTCCAGTATCTGCTCCCTTCCATGACCCTCCAGCACTATCAATACCCGTTCATGTCCAAAGGTCTCCTTTATACCCATTCCCAATGCCGTTAACAATATATCATTAATTTCCGTTCTAAAGGTTTCGTTTACTTTTGTTAACAGGCGCCCTGTTTCCTCCTCTCTAAGGGTAAACGATAGACTCCCGGTATCTTTAATATAGTTATCAGCCACGTCGAAATCTTTCGGTATTGAGGAGGCGGGCGATTCGGCCGATTCTATCTTTTGCCAATAGGTTTTTTCTTTCAAAAAGATTTTACTATCGGCATATGCGGATAATTTTTCCGACCAGAGCTTGAATGAATCTGTTTTGGAGGGTAAAACCAATTGCTTGCCTTGTTTATATTGATTGTACAACGTTTCTATATCATCGAATAGAATTCGCCATGAAACTCCGTCGATGACCAGGTGATGAACAGCGATTAATAAACGGTCGCCATCGTCTAAATGAAATAAACCCAATTTCATTAACGGGCCTTTTCCCAGGTCGATGGAGGCCTGGATCTCATTAGCCCTGTTCTCAAGTTCTTTAACGGCGTTCCCTGTGTTCCTATAATCGTATACCTTTAACTCAAACGGATAGTCCAGGCCATGATTCGTTTGAACAATCTCACCGTTCTCCACTCCGAACGTTATTCGAAGCGCATCATGGTGCTCCTGGAGCTTCGTAAATACAGCTTTAACGGCCGCTTCATCAAATCCCTCACGGGCATAAAACATCACTTCCTGGTTGAAATGGTGGTTATCGACAGTAATATTTTCGAAAAACCACTTCTGCACAGGCGCTAATGGGACAGTTCCCTTAATTACCGACTGGTCGGCAATACGGTCAATCTTTTTTACCAGGGGGGTCAGTTGTGATATCCGGGGGTTCTGAAAAATATCTCTCATTTCGATTTTATATCCGGCTTTTTGCATCCGGGAAATAATCTGGATGGTTTTGATGGAATCGCCTCCGATTTCGAAGAAATTTTCTTCGATACCGACGGTATTCCTGCCGAGAACCATCTGCCAGATATCGACTAATTTTCGTTCTACCAGATTCCGTGGGGCAATATAAACTCTATTACTGCCCAAAGCCGATTCCTGCGGTTCCGGTAAGCTTCTTCTATCCACTTTCCCGTTTGGTGTTAACGGGATTCTTTCCAGGGGAACAAAGTAGGAAGGTATCATATAATCGGGCAAACGCCCGGACAAATATTCTCTCAAGTCGGGGGTTGTGAATGTCTTACTGGTGATAATATAAGCGCACAGGTATATATTCCCATCCTTATCCTCTCGTGTGACCACGGTGGCTTCTTTTATATCATCGTGGGAAAGTAATTCGTTTTCTATCTCGCCTGGTTCGATACGGAACCCCCTGATTTTTACCTGTTGATCCTTTCTTCCCAAAAACTCGATATTTCCATCCGCCAGCCTTCGCGCCATATCTCCTGTTTTAAACATTTTTTCCCCGGGGTTAAAGGGATTAGGAACAAATTTTTCGGCAGTCAATTCCGGCTTGTTCAAATACCCTCTTGCCAATCCGTCCCCTACGATATGGATTTCCCCTCTTCCCCCCTGCGGTACAAGTTTTCCATACTCATCCAATAAATAGATTTGAACATTATCGGCGGGTTCTCCAATAGGAACCGAGGCTTCATCATCCTTTTGCCGGTCGAATTTATAGATCATGCAGCCGACTGCGGCTTCTGTCGGTCCATATTCGTTGTAGATTTCGATATTCCCATTAAAGTTTTCATGGATTCTTCGCGCCAACTGCGTATCCAGTTTTTCTCCACCCGCAATAATACGCCTGATTTTCAAATGATTCCCCACCCGATTGCTTATCAACATTAAATGGGCGGGCGTTGCTTTTATGACTTCCACCTTATTTGCGTCGAATATTTCTTCCACTAAAAATCGTTTGTCTTCCCCCCGGTAAATAAAAATCGTATTACCGGTTATCAATGGTGTATACAAGGAAGTAACAGTCAAATCGAAAGCAATCGATGTATAAAAAGGAAAGTTAATTTTTTCATTTTTCACGTATTGTTTGGCCGCCCACCAGACATAATTGACCAACGCGCGGTGTTCAACGGCAACGCCCTTGGGTTTACCGGTGGAACCCGACGTATAAATGACATAAGCCAGAGAGGTTGCCGGTTGCCAGTGGCCAGTGGCCGGTAAAAGATTTTCCACCGCAGAGGACGCAGAGAACGCAGAGGAAGAAATATTGTTGATGGTAACCAGCAGTTTGGCCCCGCTGTCTTTTAGAATATAATTGATTCTTTCTTGCGGGTATTCAGGATCGATAGGTAAATACGCGGCGCCTGCTTTTAATATTCCCATTATCCCGGTTATCATTTCTATCGATCGTTCCATCATAATACCCACGATGGTATCCGAAACAACGCCTTCTTTCTTTAACCATCGGGCCAGGTGATCGGATTTTTCATTCAAATCCCGATATGTTATTTGTACGATGGGGGAGGATGAGGCCATAGCGGCAATATTGTCCGGTGTCTTCTCCACCTGGTCCACGAATAACCCGTGAATTGTTTTATCCTCCGGGTATTTCGCCTCTGTCTGGTTGACATCGTACAATAACCGCTTCTTTTCCTCCTCGGTCAAAATATCGATATAGCCGATGGGTGTATCCACATTTTTAAGAGCCTCCTGTAACAGGTTCTCAAGATGAATGATCACCTGCCCGATAGTCTCCTTATTATACAGTGATGCATTATACTCCACGATTCCTTTGACCTCTTCACCTGTGCTGGAAAAAAGGAACAACATATTACGCTTGATGCGCCGGATATAACTTTTATCTTGAATATTCTCCAGCAAAACGAGCACATCAAATAAGGGGAAATCATTTCCTTTGTAAAAGGGGATTCCCAACTTCTGAAGCAGCATTTCAACAGGATAATTCTGGTTTTCGACGGCCTCGGTTATCGTGCTTCTCACTTGCAGCAGCAATTCTTTAAAGGTTGTCGTATCGGTGAATCGATTTCTCAATATGAGAACCGTATTGATAAATTCCGCCTGTATTTTCTGTTTATAAATCGATGCACCGACGATAATATCTTTATTACTGGTATACCTGCTTAACAACGAAACCACCCCGGCCGTCAAAATCATATGCAGTCTCAGGAAGGAATTACCGCTTAATTTCATCAACATCGAAAACATTTCACCGGCTAATCGAAACTCCGGAGAGCGTTCAATGTTTTCGTTCATGGCGTTGGCTGTTTTGTCCGGTTCTCTATCATAAGGGAAATTGCTTTTCCTCCAATCGCCCGATAATTTATTCAACCAATAAGCTTCTTCTTTGATATACTGCGTCATATTATTCATTTGTATTCGCCTGTCTATCCGGTTTAAAATTTAAAATCCTCCTGGTTTTCTTTTAAAATATCAGCGGTCGCGGCTTCGAGGTTTTGAGAAGTGGCCGTTTCATTTTCAATAATCTCATCCTTAATCATATCTGTACAAAACACGTAATTGTCTAAAAGCGCCACTTTGTAGGTTACGTCGTCCAGGCGTTTGGGATTTTCCGGCTGCCTGGAGATCGACCGGCTGCCCAGGGTTTGTTCCAATTTTTCCCATCGTAAGGCTTTTACTTCCGGGGGGACTTTATTATCGAAATCACAGGAAGATGCACCTTTTACATCGCTGTAAGCGAAATGACAAATCTTATCGAAACATCTGTCGTTTTTAAAGAATTCTATCAGTTCATCGAACATTTCTTCTGTTTCACCGGGGAACCCGACGATAATATCGGTGATGAAATAAAAATCGGGACGTTCCTGCTTTATCCGACAGATTGTGTTATATAAAATGGAAAAATTAACCGGCCGGCCCATTTTTTCCAGGAGGCTCTCGTTTGTATGCTGAAGCCCGATATGGAGTTCGTTCAACACTCCCCGACGGCAGAGCGATAATATTTCATGCGAATACTTCGTTAACCACAGGTTGTGCAAATACCCAATTTTCAACTCGATCTCTGGATCGATTTTTAAAAGGTAATCCAACAGGTCTATAATCGTCGTACCGATATCGATTCCATATGCAAAGGTGTCCTCCCCCATTAAAAATATCTTCCGGTAACCGGACCCGATCGCCCTGCGGAATTGGTTCTCGATTTGATCCAGGGGGACACTGGTAAGATATCCTTTGGCCTTCTTTATTACGCAGTAGGAGCACCTTTTTAAGCAGCCCTGCGCTATTTTAATATAGAAAAATTCGTTTTCTTTGATGTATTCCCGACACTTTTTATGAGGCTTAAATAAATTGACAGGAGATATTTCCCGGAATGGAATTAGCGCGCCGATTATTTCGTCCAGCGCTTCTTCTTTTTGAATTTCTATAACTGTACTCCCGCGATTTTTTAATAATTCCTGCTCGTGCGTCTTTGGTAAACATCCCATGATGACCACGTTTTTCTCCAGGAAGTGAATTTTCCTCAAATCCTCGATAACCTTCATCGCTTTTTCATACATGGAATCGTGGAACCCGCATCCGCATATAACCACAAGGTTCACATTAAAATCTTCCGCAGCCACCCAACCATTGACTCGAAAGTAATACTCGAGGGTTGCAAAATACTGCATATTCCTCTCGCAGTGTAAATTATTGGTTACGATCGCTACTCTCTTTTTCGCTATGAGTGAATTTTCATTCATGGTTTATCCTCTTTTTTTGATTTATACTTTATTACTGGAAATCGAAATCACCTTGTTCATCTTTCATTACGTCAGGCGATGCAGCAGATAACCCGCGAAGGATTTTGATCTCTTCCAGTCGGATATCGCTATTTTCCAATACTTGACCCAGGATACGGGTATAATTTTCTCCCAGGATTTCAACGGTGGACCGGTTAAACAACTCTGTCGAATATTCGATCATTATTTCGATTGTGTCTTCGATTTCGGTGAGTTCAAAATACAAATCGAACTTCGTTAAATGCGACTTGAACTCAAAGGGAGAAGTTTTCAATTTATCGACCTTTTGCGTTCTCATTTCAGGTAAATTCTGCAATTGAAATACGACATCTACCAATGGATGCCTGTCAGGCTCTCTTTTTATCCCGAGGTTGCTTACCAGGCATTCGAAGGGATATTCCTGGTTTTCAAATGCGTCAAGAGCATTTTTTTTCACTTCCTCTAAAAACTCCCGGAAGGTCTTTCCACCCCCCGGGAAATTCCTCATCGCATGCATATTCACAAAAATGCCGATTATATGATGTAGTTCTATATGCCCCCTGCCGGAGGTCACCGATCCGATAACGATATCCTCCTGCCCTGTATACTTGTGCAGCAATATATTGCACACGGCCAATGAAATCATGTATAATGTCGCCCCCATATCGTTAACCAACCGCCTTAACCTGTTGATTAAATCTCCTTTGATTACAAAAGCCATCCTGTCCCCCTCAAAAGTTCTGACCTTCGGCCTGGTGTAATCCGACGGCATATTTAAAACGGGGATCTCGCCCACGAATCGTTTCAACCAGTATTCTTCCTGTTTTTTGAACTCCACCGAATCGAGCCAATTGTTATGCCACTCCGAATAATCCCTATACCGAATTGAAAGCGCGGGCAATTCTTCTCCGAGGAACAAGGATGTAAACTCACTGTATAATATACCGGCCGATATGCCGTCTGTGATAATGTGATGCATATCTACCGCCAGGATGTGTCTTTCGCTGTCTATTCTTATCAATCCTACGCGCAGCAGCGGCGCTTTCGATAGATCAAATGCCTTCGGTGACCAGGGGGCGCTTTTTGAAAAAACTGCCCCCTGGACCCCCGTAAAAACTTTCATTGTGCCTTTCTTTTCATCTGTGTAAGCAGTGTAATCTGGGGAGAAATCATAATATTCTATTCCAAATTCCACATGTTCATGGATTCGTTGAACTGGCTCTTCATTGACTAATTCAATGGAGGTCCTAAAACTCTCATGCCTCCGAATGAGTCCCCGGATGGATTGTTCAAATTTATCTTTACTTACAATTCCTTCCAGTATCATGACTGTCGTGATGTTATAAGCTGTCCCGCTTTTGTACATTTGCTGCAAAAAATACAACCGTTTCTGCGCCGATGATACTACATAGTATTCCTTCTCCTCCACCAACTCTATCTGTTCATACTTCCACCGTACTGCATCCTTTATATATCCTGCTAATTCCCTGATTTCTGGATTCTTAAATATTTCCGACAAAGGTATTTTTACATTAAATACCTTATGTATCTTCGATACAAGAACCATGGCTTTTAAAGAATGCCCTCCCAACTCGAAGAAATTATCACTGATTCCTATCGAGGTTTGCAATTGAGAAGCATGTAATTCATCTCTACCAAGAACCTCAGACCATATCTCTACCAATTTCTTTTCAGTCTCATTCCCTGGCGCCGAATAACTTTCGCCAACTTTCACCTCCGGTTTTGGTAACGCTCTCCGGTCAATCTTTCCATTAGGCGTTAATGGAATCTTTTCCACCTGTAAAAAATAGGACGGGATCATATAATCAGACATTTCTTTCGCCAGGTACTCTCGTAATTCCAATATTCCATATTCTCTATCAGAAACGATATAGGCGCACAGGTAGGTATCTCTATTCTCTTCCGTTCTATCTATTACTACCACTTCTTTTATCCCCGGATGATTCAATAAGCGATTCTCGATTTCTCCCAGTTCTATCCTGAATCCATGTATTTTTACCTGGTAATCCGTTCTTCCAAAAAATTCGATGGTGCCATCCGGAAGCCAGCGCCCCAGGTCTCCTGTTTTATAAAGCCTTACACATTCTCCTTTTGTGAAAGGGGCCCTCATGAATACCTGGTTGGTTTTGAGCGCATCATTTAAATACCCTCTACCTACTCCAATCCCGGCGACCCATATTTCTCCTTTAACGCCAATAGGGCATAATTGCATATAATTATCGACAATATATATCTTCATATTTTGCAATGGCTTGCCGATAGGTATACGATCGATATCGGGTGCCTTATCCACGATATGATGGGTGATATCATCGGACGCCTCAGTGGGACCGTAAGCGTTGATCATTTTTATGTTAGGATACATTTCAAACCACTGCTTTACCATGTGGGGTTTCACCTCCTCACCGGTAACCAAAAGATATTCAAGATGAAAGAGAGTGAAATTTTTTTCCCTTATCGAGTTCAAAATTACTGCAAGATAAGAAGGAACAACTTCAAGAATGGTTATTTGATCATGAATCAGCCGGGAGATGAAACGATCCGGGTTAAAAACCAATTCATCAGGATAGATAACGGTTTTACCCCCCTGGGTTAACGCAGAAAAAAATTGCCATACGGAAATATCAAAGGTATGGGATGCATTTTGCGCCACGACGCTATTTCTGGATATTTGGAGATCATTGACTTTGGCGCTGATATGGTTTATCATTCCAATATGTTCCACCATGGCTCCTTTGGGTTTTCCTGTTGAACCGGAAGTGTAGATGAGGTAAGCCAGATCTGAAGGGTTTAGAAGGTTAGAGGGTAAGAAGGTAAGAGGGTAAGAAAGGCACATGAGTTCTTCGATGTAATAAATCTCACCTTCCCACCTTCTCACCTTCTCACCTTCTTTAGCCAAATTGCCGGTGGTAACCAACAATTTAGCCTGGCTGTCTTTCAACATGTAATCGATCCGTTCTTCCGGGTAATCCGGTCCAATTGGTAAATACGCGCCGCCAGCCTTTAATATACCCATTATGCCTATAATCATTTCAACGGAACGTTCCATCATAATGCCCACAATAGTATCGGATTGAATTCCTTTTTCTATTAATAAGCCGGCCAATCGATTGGATTCTTCATTCAATTCTTTGTATGTGATAGCTATTAGCTCCTGGCTCTTAGCTCTTAGGCCAGCATCGCCGCAGGCGTCAAAATATGCCCAAAGGGCACTGCTTTGTTTGTTATTTGTAATTTGTGATTTGTATTTTGTCTGTATTTTGTATTTTGTATTTTGTAATTTTGGTCCTACAAGGGCGATGCGGTCCGGTGTTCGTTCCACCTGCTCTTCAAACAATTGATGGATGGTTTTATCTCTGGGATATTCCACTGCCGTATCGTTAAACTCATATAATATCCGGTTCTTATCTTCCTCTGACAGAAGCGTTAACTCTCTAACCGCCAATTCCTGGTTTTCGACGACCTGGTCAAATGCAATGCTGAAATGTTTTGCAATCCTTTCTACAAAATCTCCATCATAAACATTGCCATTATATTGAAATTTTATCATTAATCGATCCGATCCGACCGATGTGACGTTAAAGTCATAATTGGTTTGCTCAAATATTTCTACATTCGTTAGTTTTAATTCTGATTTATTACTTTTATTCCCTTCTCTTCCATATCCTTCGATTTGTTCCGCGATGGGGTAATTCTCGAATTCCAGGATGTGATCGATTAAATTTTGTTTCAATGCACTCCCGGATTGAATTTCGGCTAATGGATGGTAATGATAGGGCTCACTTGCTAATGCTTCTTCCTGGACTTTTTGAAGTAATCGATAAAATTTCATTTTTTCTTCAAAACAGATTCGAACCGGTATGGTATT
>CP070627.1:1042389-1052505 GCA_020355945.1 Candidatus Aminicenantota bacterium
GTCTCCCCATGACCCCCGGTATCGAATAGGAACCAGCGAATATACAGTATGACCGGGATTGGAAGCCAGTACGCTGTTTTCTCTAAAATCCGTAAACGATCATCCACAGTTTGAATCATTGCCACGGCTAACATGTCGGTTAAATGCCCTGATATGTTCCAATTAAAATACTCGCGGCCTATTGGGACAATAGACATCGGTAATAACAATAAAACACGGGCCCACCAATGCACTTCCCGTTTTTTTTTCACGACTTCAAGTACAATTTGACCGATATAGATGCTCATGGCAAAGCCGGTGGGAATATCATAAAAAAGATGAGGTATATCTTTCCAGGACTGCCAGTAAAAAAAGAAGACCGTGCCTCCAATAAGCCCGATAATTAACTGCAGCCGCCTGTTGACATTAAGATTCCCGGGTTTCATTTTCAATTATCTTTCATTTATCCTTAAAATTGACATTGATAACCATTATCTCGGAATTGCCAGCGGTCCTGACCGGCGGCCCCCATACTTGAATACCACTGGTTACAAAAAAATGGGTGTTCCGTATTTTCTTATATCCCCAGCTTAATTCATAGACATTCCCTGTGATAAAATTAAAGGGAAACAATTGCCCATTATGGGTATGACCCGAAAGTTGGATGTCCACAGCGTGTTTGCTCACTGGCTCCATATCTGTGGGACGATGATCGAGAACAATAACCGGCAAATGGCTCGGTATATTATCCAGTAATTCATCGATGGATTTCCGGTTATTAGAACGCCGGTCATTCCTGCCCACCAGGCAAAAAGAGTTATCAATCACCACAAAAGTATCTGCCAATATGTTGATACCTGCATTGGCGAAAAATTCCAATTTCCTGTTCCTGCTGTGGGATTCATGATTCCCCGGCGAGGCATATACGCCGTATTTCGATTTGATCTGCCGGAACAGGCGTTCAAATTCCGTCATGTCCCCATCGTCACGGTGGCCTTCAACAATATCACCGGGTATCAATAGGATGTCGGGACGCAGCGAATTTATTTTGGCGGTAAATTTTTCCAGGAATTGTTGACTGGTGATTTGCCCCAGGTGAAAATCCGCTGCCATGGCGATTTTTAAATGCTTGATTACTGCTGATCTCCCCGGTACGTCTACATGGTATTCTTTGACCCGGATAGTATTATAATGCACACTGCCTATGATCACGACAGCCGCAGAAAAAACAAAAAGTATACCAAGGCTGGTGGTTCGAAATTTATTGCTGTGAACAACCTCGACCGGAACGATTTTCAGCAAACGGTTTATACCACGCAAAATATCAAAAATCACTAGAAAAAGAAAAAGATACAACAAAAAGACCACGGAATAATAGGCGATTAGCAGGAAATATTTAATCCAGGCGGAGCTGGTATTGTGTGACAGTATCTCAGCCATAGGAAAAGCCAGTACCAATATAATATAAGATACGGTAAATATTTTCTTATGACTGTCATTGGTAAGCAGCTTTTTTAGGCGAAAATAGACATAGATGTTGGGCAGTGCATAAATAACTAAAGCGATAAATCGGAACATAGCATCACAACGAGACTGAGAAATTGTTTTTCAATCATGGGTACATTTTAATAAAAATCTTGTCGAAAGTCAATAATTGGAGAAAACAGACCCCCTCACCTGATCACCCAATGACCAATGATTATTTTCACCGTCTCTGAGTGATGGAGTGATGTGGCATTCTGGCCTGTCCCCTGATTTTCTGATTTATTCCCTTCTGTCCCCTGATTCCCTGATTCCATTTTTACACTTTCCGCAAAAGCTTTTGTTTAAAGGTTCATCATGGCTATCACGTTAATCAGCGTTAATCAGCGGTCTTTTTTTACGATTTCAGACCCTGGAAACCGTATTTTCCCCTCATTTTTGCGACCTTTTTACCCTTTTTTTAATAATAACCCCCCAAAAAGTTGATTTATTGCATAAAATTTGCTATATTAAATAACATGAGATTAAATAAACTACAGATTGAACATATGGCCTTTACAATGGTGAAAGGTCTATTAAAAGAAAACGCTATTATTACAGAGGATAGAGAGAAACTGGTCAAACAAATTGAAGAGATTATTGCAAAAGAATTGGCAAAAGAAGATATCCTGGATGAACAGGTAAAAGAGATTTTGAAGAATAAACTGGATGAGATTCGCAGCACCAACGTTGACTATTATGAAATGTTTAAAATGGTGAAATCCAAACTGGCTCAAAGGGAGAATATTGTCATATGAGTTTAAAACTGTCAAGAAATAAAGTGAATTGCCTGGCCTCGCTGATTACACAGCATATCGAGAGGAATGAAGAATTAGACTACATGGGTGATATCGGGAATATCAGGTACCGAATTTTTCACCTGCTTATGGATGAGCTCCGATTGTTTGAACAAATTGAAGAGTCGGCAAGGGAACGCATGAGAACCCAAAAACGAAACGTTCCCGAAGGTTCAAGAGAATGGGAAATACTGTTCCGAAAATTCGTTACCGAAGACTTAAATAACCTGCGTAAATTTTGGGATTGATATAGGATTAGAGCTGTGAGTTGTTTTTCTCTATCAGGCCTGTGGTCGCGCTTGCCCAGGGGGGTTCTTTCTTTTTTATAACTCTTTTGGTTGCATTTATTTTAATTCTGTGGTATATTGAAAAATGGGATTTACAAAAATCAAAAAAGGCTTAAATGTACCGATTGGCGGTGAACCTGCACAGGTTATCGAAGGCAAACCTTTAAAAAAAGTTGCTTTAATCGGGGACGACTATGTGGGCATGAAACCCACCATGGCCGCTGCCCTGGGAGATCGGGTGAAATTGGGACAGTTACTCTTTACAGACAAGAAAATGGCAGGTGTGAAATTTACTGCACCCGGAGCCGGAATCATCACTGCCATTAACCGGGGACCTAAGAGAGTATTTGAATCCATTGTCATCGAACTGGATGAAAAAGAAGAGGAAATCACCTTTGATTCTTATAAAGAGGATCAACTGGCTGACCTGGATGTGGAGAAAATAAAAGCCAACCTGGTTGAGTCCGGCTTGTGGCAGTTCCTGCGGGCTCGTCCCTTTGGAAAAACCGCTAACCCGGCATATACTCCCTATTCGATTTTTGTGACGGCAATGGATACCAACCCCCTGGCGCCATCAGTGGAAAAAATCCTCCAGGGTAATGAAAAAGATTTTCAAAACGGTCTGAAGGTGATTTCCCGGTTGACCCCAGGGAAACTCTTTTTATGTAAGGGGCCCGGGGCAAATATTCCAACGGTGGATTTGGCTTCATTGTCTGTGGAAGAGTTTTCCGGTCCTCATCCGGCGGGTAATGTGGGTACTCATATCCATTTCCTGGATCCGGTTCACCGGGAGAAAACAGTGTGGCATATCAATGCCCAGGATGTTGTGGCTGTGGGAAAATTGTTTACCACAGGGAAAATTGCAGTGGAACGCGTGGTGTCATTGGCCGGTCCGGCAGTTAAACAACCGCGGCTGATCAAAACACGAATCGGTGCATCCATCGAAGATATCGTCACAGACGAGTTGAAAGAGGACGGGGCAGATATCCGCGTGATTTCCGGTTCGGTGTTGTCCGGTCGCACCGCTGCAGGACCATTAGCATTCCTGGGGCGGTACCACCAACAAATCTCTGCCCTGGAAGAAGAACGAAAACGAAAATTCTTCGGCTGGCTCAGGTCCGATGGCAACCTCTTTTCCATCAAACCCATTCTCCTCTCCAATCTCTTTCGTGGAAAGAAATTTGATTTCACCACTGATATAAACGGTGGGAAACGATCCATCTTTCCCATCGGCGCATATGAGAAAGTAATGCCCATGGACTTTGAAATCACTTACTTACTGCGCTCGTTGATGGTCAAAGACGTCGAAGCGGCGGAAAACCTGGGATGCCTGGAATTGTGTGAAGAGGACCTGGCATTGTGTTCCTTTGTATCTCCAGCAAAAATCGAATACGGTCCGGTCATAAGAGAAAATTTAACCATAATCGAAGAGGAAGGGTAAACCATAATGAGGTTCTTAAGAAAGTTTCTTGACAAGCAGGAAAAGCATTTTAAAGAAGGCGGCAAACTCAAGGGCTTGTACTACCTGTATGAAGCCATCGATGCCTTTTTGTATACATCGGGCAAACCCACCCCGGGTGCTTCCCATATCCGCGATGCCATGGATTACAAGCGAATCATGATGGTGGTGGTATACTCGCTGATACCTGCAGTGCTCATGGGTCTTTACAACGTCGGTTACCAGGCGAACCTGGAACTGGTAGAGTTGGGAGAAGCCGCACTCCAGGCCCAGGGATGGCGCGTTAATTTATTAATGGGCCTGGGAATCGGAGTGAATTCCGCTAATGTCATTGCCTGTTTCCTTCACGGCCTTCTCTATTTTTTACCCATCTATATCGTGACCATGGCTGTGGGTGGATTCTGGGAAGTATTGTTTGCCTGTATTCGTAAACATGAAGTCCATGAGGGATTCCTGGTCACCGGTTTATTGTTCCCCCTGATCCTTCCCCCGACGATTCCCTTATGGCAGGTAGCCCTGGGGATTTCCTTCGGCGTAGTGATTGGTAAAGAGGTCTTTGGCGGTGTGGGCATGAATATTTTTAATCCCGCTTTAATGGCCCGTGCCTTTCTCTTTTTTGCCTACCCGGCGGAAATAACCGGGAATGCGGTCTGGGTGGCGGTGGATGGCGTTACTAAAGCCACTCCCCTGGCTAATGCAGCGGAAGCAGGAGTAACCGGACTGGCAGAGGCTGGTGGAAACCTGGCTGCCTCCTGGTGGGATGCCTTCATTGGTATTATTCCCGGTTCCATCGGTGAAACCTCCACACTGGCATGCCTCATCGGCGCGTTTATTCTAATTATAACTGGTATCGGTTCCTGGCGCATCATGGTGAGTGTCCTGGTGGGAATGGTGGGGTTATCGCTGCTGCTTAACCTGCTTGGCAGTACCACCAACCCCATGTTTGCCATGGCCCCCTGGTGGCACCTGGTGTTAGGAGGATTTGCCTTTGGCACGGTATTTATGGCCACCGACCCTGTCAGTGCAGCCATTACCAAAAAAGGAAAATACTATTACGGATTATTGATCGGGTGCCTGGTGGTATTGATACGGGTGCTCAACCCTGCATACCCCGAAGGTATGATGCTGGCTATCCTGTTCGGCAACATGTTTGCACCCCTCATCGACCATATATATATCAAAAAGAATATAAAGAAAAGGAGCCTCCGCTATGTCAAATGATAGTCTCAAAAACATAATCGGTGTTGCCCTGGGTGTGTGCCTGGTATGTTCCATCCTGGTGTCTACGGCAGCGGTGGTGTTAAAACCCAGGCAAGTGGCCAATCAAATCCTGGAAAAACGAAAAAACGTACTGATTGCCGGAGATTTGATGAAAAAAGGAGAAACCGTGGATGTTGACGTCATTTTCTCTGAAAAAATTCAACCGGTCCTTATCGAGCTACAAACCGGCGAGCGCTTACCTGAAGAAAAAATGACCGGGAGCCTGGCCCCGGAAACGTTTGATGTCAAAAAAGTATCAAAGGAGCCGGCCACCAGCCGATTGCTCCCCTCAGACAAAGACCTGGCACGTATTCGCCGCGTACCTTTATATACGATGATCTACTTTGTCAAGGCAAACGATGGTTATTCCCGTATCATTTTCCCGGTTCATGGTTCCGGGTTGTGGTCCATCATGTATGGTTTTGTGGCCCTGGACCAGGATTTACAGACCATCAGCGGATTTACCGTTTACGAACATGGCGAAACTCCCGGTCTGGGTGGTGAAATCGAGAACCCCACATGGCAAACAGCCTGGAAGGGAAAAATTGCCTTTGATGATCAAGGCAATTTAAAATTAAAAGTGCTCAAAGGCAAAGCTGCCCCGGATTCCACCAGTGAAATTGATGGCCTTTCCGGTGCCACCCTAACCACCCGGGGAGTCGATAATACCATCAATTTCTGGTTCGGCCCCGACGGTTACGGCCCCTTTTTAGAGAAATTGAGCAGGAGACAAGGAGACAAGGAAACAAGGAAACAAGGATAAATAAAGGAGGGCTTGAATGGCTAAATTAAGAAAAATCATGTTGGAACCTATTTTTGATAATAACCCCATTGCCCTGGGTGTACTGGGGATATGTTCCGCATTGGCAGTGACATCAAAACTGGAAAACTCTGTAGTAATGGCCCTGGCGGTTATTTTTGTCCTGGCCTTTTCCAACCTGGCGGTCAGTATCATCCGCAATTATATCGCTGCCAGCACCCGCATATTGGTGGAAATGACCATCATTGCTTCCCTGGTGATTATCGCTGATCAAATCATCAAGGCCTTTGTCTTTGAAGTCAGTAAGCAGTTGTCGGTCTATGTGGGATTAATTATCACCAATTGTATTATTATGGGACGTGCCGAAGCGTATGCTTTAAAAAATCCCCCGCTGCAGAGCTTTGTGGATGGCATCGGCAATGGCCTGGGATATACCTTTATATTAATCGTGGTGGCAGTGATCAGGGAATTATTCGGGGCTGGTAAACTGTTTGGCAAGACCATATTGCCCCTCACCACCGAGGGAGGCTGGTACCCTTCCAATGGCTTACTCCTTTATCCTGTCAGTGGCTTTTTACTGATTGGCGGGATTATCTGGGTGATTCGTACATTTAAATCCGAACAAGTGGAGAAAGACTAAAAATGCTGGAACACTATTTAAGTATATTTATTAAATCGATATTTGTGGAAAATATTGCTCTTGCCCTTTTCCTGGGCATGTGTACCTTCCTGGCGGTTTCCAAAAGAGTTGATACGGCTTTTGGACTGGGGATTGCCGTGGTGGTGGTGCAAACCATTACCGTGCCCGTTAACAACCTGATTTATACTTATGTGTTAAAAGAGGGTGCTTTATTCAAAGGTGTAGACCTGACCTTCCTGGGATTGTTGGCGTATATCGGGGTGATCGCCTCTATGGTACAAATACTGGAGATGATCCTGGATAAATTTTTCCCAAAACTGTACAATGCACTGGGTATATTTCTTCCCTTAATTACAGTGAACTGCGCCATCTTAGGGGGATCACTCTTTATGGTGCAGCGGGAATACAATTTTGCCGATAGTGTTGTATTTGGCCTGGGCTCCGGTTTGGGTTGGGCATTGGGCATTGTGGCTTTAGCCGGTATCCGGGAGAAATTAAGGTACAGCAACATACCCGACGGACTGCGGGGACTGGGAATTACCTTTATCACTGTCGGCCTCATGGCCCTTGCTTTTATGCTTTTTTCCGGGATTCAATTATAAACATGCAATCATGCAATAAAATTAAAAACAAAGAAATGGTGACAGAATGAGTGGATTAAGTGTGATTTTACTGGGCGTGGCCATGTTTTTTGCTATTGTAATTGCTTTGGTCCTGGTTATTGTTTTTGCCAGGTCAAAACTGGTAGCCACCGGTAATATCAATATTGTGATTAACGATCAAGAGGATAAGCCGTTAGTGGTACCGGTGGGTGGGAAATTACTTAATGTCCTGGCCAGTAGTAAAATATTTATCCCTTCTGCTTGCGGCGGTGGTGGAACCTGCGGCCAGTGTAAATGTACAGTAAAGGCAGGCGGTGGGGATATACTGCCTACGGAAATCTCGCAGCTCAACCGCAAAGAAGTCAGGGAAAAGGTCAGGCTCTCTTGCCAGGTGCCAGTAAAACAAGATTTACGCATTGAAATCCCACCCGAAGTCTTCAGTGCCAGACAATGGGAATGTACCGTACGCTCCAATCACAATGTGGCCACCTTTATCAAAGAATTGGTCCTGGAACTGCCCGAAGGTGAAGTGATGGATTTCCGGGCTGGCGGCTATATACAAATCAAGGCGCCGCCACATACGGTTAATTATAAAGATTTTATCATCGAGGATGAATATAAACCCGATTGGGATAAATATGATATGTGGAAATACGTTTCTAAAGTGGATGAAGAAGTAGAACGGGCCTATTCCATGGCCAATTACCCCGAAGAAAAAGGCATTATTATGCTCAATGTACGGATCGCGTCACCACCTCCTTATTTACCCAACGTACCCCCCGGGAAGATGTCGTCTTATATCTTCAACCTGAAACCCGGTGATAAAGTGACCATTACAGGTCCCTTTGGTGATTTTTTTGCCAGGGACACCGACGCCGAAATGGTATTCATCGGCGGTGGTGCGGGTATGGCTCCCATGAGGTCCCATATCTACGATCAACTCAAACGAATCAAAACCAACCGAAAAATCACCTTTTACTATGGTGCCAGGAGCCTCAAGGAAATGTTCTACGTGGAAGAGTTCGATCAACTGGAAAAGGATTTTGATAATTTCAAATGGTACGTGGCCCTGTCCGAACCTTTGCCCGAAGATAACTGGGATGGACCCACCGGGTTTATTCACCAGGTGGTGTATGATACCTACTTGAAAGATCATCCTGCCCCGGAAGATTGCGAATACTATATCTGCGGTCCCCCGGTGATGAACAGCGCCGTGCTTAAAATGCTGGACGACCTAAGCGTGGAACCGGGAAATATCCTGCTGGATGATTTCAGCAGCGAAGACACGCCAAGGGACGCGAAGAAAAAATACCACAAAAAACACAAAAAAGGCAAATTTTGAACAGCGGGTTAACCAGGGAGTCGCTGCAAATAAGATGGAAAAACACGGAAAGATTAAGATTGATGACGGATAGGTAAATCAATGATTACATATGGAAAAATTTTAATCTCCTGGATATTAATCATTTTGATGTTTTATTGTGATAAGCAGCGCACTCCTGCCAATTTGGTCGAAATCCACGGCCGCACCATGGGTACCACCTATATGGTGAAAATTGTTAAACCCGATGAATTGCAGTCAATGCCTGCGGAAGAATTTTCTAAAAATATAACCGCTGAAATTGAGACCCTCTTAAAAAACGTCAACCAACAAATGTCTGCATGGCTGGAGGATTCTGAGATTTCCCGTTTCAATCGCTATCGAGAGAGCCAATGGTTTGAAGTCTCAGCCGATACCGCGGCAGTAATTGCCGAAGCACTGAAAGTCAGTGATAAATCCAACGGTGCCTTTGATATTACTGTGGCTCCCCTGGTTAACCTATGGGGATTCGGCCCTGGAAAGACAGGTAAACAAATACCGGGTGAAGAGCAGATAAAGGAAGCCATGAAAAAAATTGGCTATCAAAAATTATCTGTTTGCCAGGCCCCCCCATCACTGAAGAAAGAGGAACCCGGGCTCTACTGCGATCTCTCTGCCATTGCCAAAGGTTTCGGTGTGGATAAAATAGCAGGATACCTCGATGTCAAAGGGTTTTCCCATTACCTGGTGGAAATTGGCGGCGAGGTTCGAGCCAAAGGGGTCAGGCCTGATGGTCAACCATGGCGGGTGGCCATTGCTTCACCCGATCCCCGCGGCAGCTCACCCTATCAAAAAATTATTCAATTAAAAGATACTTCAATGGCCACCTCGGGCGATTACTTCAACTATTTTGAAAAGGATGGCGTCCGCTATTCTCATACCATTGATCCCACCACAGGGAAACCCATTACCCATAAGCTGGCATCCGTGACAGTGATCCATGAATCTTGTATGATCGCCGATGCCATGGCCACTGCTATTAATGTCATGGGCCCGGGAAAAGGCTATGAACTGGCACTAAAGGAAAACCTGGCGGTTTTTATGATTGTCAGGGGAAAGAGCGGTTTCCTGGAGAATATGACATCCCGTTTCGAGGAAATGATGAGGAGGTAATTACAGATGAAATTGATCATACCGATAATATTTACCATAGCGGCGGTGGTGTTTTTTGCCTTCGCCCTTCATATTTCCAAATATAAAAAGCGAAAATCCGGCTGCTGCGGTGGAGTTGACATTGCTGTCGGTTATACCGGTAACACCTGTGATGAAGATGAAACCAAAGCTTGCATCTGCGAAAATGATTAAGCAGAATGAATAAGTAACTATTCAGTTTTTGGAAGTAAAATGCAGTTCATGATCGAATGAGCCTCAGGTAGGTGGCCGAAGGACACCGTACGGGCGAATGAGACATGAACTGCATGATAAGTTTTTCCAAAAACTGAATAGTTACA
>CP070627.1:1052605-1062603 GCA_020355945.1 Candidatus Aminicenantota bacterium
CCAATCTACTGAAAAGGGTCCGCTGGTACCAGCCCTGGCAAAGTACTCCCATTCTCCCTCGGTTGGAAGGCGGTAACCATGAGCAGAAAAATCCCAAAAAACAGGACCAGGGGTTGTATCAATAACCGGTGAGGTAAATTTGGAATCCCGGTAGTAACAGTTTTTCAGTCCATTTTGTCGGGATAAGAGGTTAGCAAAAAGGACTGCTTGATACCAACTGATATTATTTACCGGATTGCTCATCCCTCCACCCCGCTGTTTATTTGTGGGATCTAAAGGGAGGGTGGGTTGAAGGACTTTGAAACAATTTTTTTACTCATGAAAAATAATGTTTCAATATCCGGGAAAACAGACGGTTCGATTTTAACTCATTTAGGGAAAAAAATAATTTAAGGGGACAAGCCAGGATGTCACTAATTATTAAGCCGTGAAATTCTGCCAGAAAATGGCAGGATTTTAGAATGAGTTAAACAATTTGTCGTTTAAAATAATGCCAGCACCAATAGGTGCAAACCAGTTCCCAACCATCTTTTCCATAATCATTCAATATCCTGGTGGTTCTTTCACTACCACCCCAGATAAACACACATTTGTATTCAAATTTTGGCGTCATATCAACCTCCTTTTTTATCTTCTCTTTTCCCAAAAACAATTTTATTTCAAGCCCAGCTTTTTACCTTGTGCTAAAAGGTCGATCGCCTTCTTTAAGCGCTGCTGCCGTGTTTCTTCTTTTTTTGCAGTGGTTATCCACCCGATATACTGCCTTTTATAGGAAGGAGCTAAATTGTTGAAATTCTCCCAGGCTTTTTTATTAGCAGATAATGCATCTTTAATCCCAGGTGGGATGATGAGTTCTTTAGGTTGAGAAATAACCTGTTCCCATTTTCCATTCCTTTTGGCTGCGTTGATTAATTCTAAACCTGGTTCTGTCATTCGACCTGCTTGTATCATTTTTTCAACTCGTTTCTTATTGGATTCGGACCATTTACTATCTGCTTTTCGAGGGGTAAATTTTTGGGCATATTTTTCATCATCAATCCGTTTGACAATACTATCGATCCATCCGAAGCACAATGCTTCTTCCACTGCATCATCATATGGTATCCGGGGCTTTCCTGTGTGTTTTTTATAAAAGATCAACCAGGCTTGTTTCTCTTTATCATGATTTTCTTTCAACCAGGCCCGCCAATCATCCCGGTTAGTAACATGCAGCATTTTAGACATGTTCATTTTGTTATCTCCTAATCAAAAGTTTTTGTGGGGGGTCCAGGGGGGCAGTTTTTTCAAAAAGCGCCCCCCTGGCCGTCGGAGACAAATAAGTTAATTATAATGGTTTGACCGGTAAGCAGATATCCACGATGTGCTTATTTTCCGGGTGTTCTTTGGGATCGTTGAGGTAGAGTTCGTAGCAGAGGCGGTCATCGGGTTGGTATCCGCTTTCCGGCAGCCAGCCGCCCATCAGCATGTTCCAGGCATCTTCATATTCGTCAGCAGAGACCTCACAGTGAGCCACAGCAAACTTACCCCCAGGAACCTTCATTTTACCGATTTCTCCTTCTACAGCCGTATCCTCCGGGACTGTAATACATACATCTGTCCTGAGCTTAGCCTCATCCGTGACGTTAGGGTCATCATGGTAGACGGAAATACATTTGGTTTCAGGAAAGCGCAAAAGGCCTCTTGGTCCTGCCCAGGTCATCAGTTTTTTAAACAGGTTCTCAAAAAGTTGGCTGTCACCCTTGTAAGGACCAATGTGACGGACATATGCCACATTAAAATCCGGCATGTCTTTGACTTCGACTTGAATCTGCTGCTTCTTATCTTTCATTTTAATCCTCCATATTAAATTTTGATTTTCACCATAATTGTAATAGAAGGAAACGTCGAAGTCTTTCCCAATCTTGCCGGGTGCTTTCCGGTTATTGCCATTGGTTTTGCAAATCTTGCTATCTTGAAAAGCCTTCTTTGATCGCCATTGACTGGGGCTCATTTGAAAGACTTCCCTGAAGGCCCGGGAAAAGGCTGCCGAACCTGAAAATCCACAGTCAAACGCGATATCGGTAATGGAGGTTTTGGGATTAGCAGCCAATTTCATGGCTGCTTTTTCCACCCGAATCCGTTGGATAAAATGATTCAAAGTCTCGCCCACCATGGCGCTAAAAATGCGATGAAAATGAAACCTGGAAAAATTAGCTACCCTGGCAAGGATTTCCAGGGAGAGTTCTTCATCGATGTTCTTTTCGATATAATCAATGACGCGGTTGATGCGCGAAATATATTCCTCCCGCAAATATTTTTTCTTAATGTCATCAATCTGATTTTTACTCATCTTATGTTCTTTTCATTTCCTCTGCGTTCTCTGCGACCTCTGCGGTGAAAATCACCTTAACTATTACCACATTACCACACCCCGGGTATCAACCGGTAACGTACTTTCTGTGCATACTCTTTATAGCCGGAGAGTTCGTTGTGTAGGGTTTTATCTTCAAGGGCTGTGCGGAAAAAGAAAAGGATAACAGTTACAAAAGCCGGGATAAGGGAATATAACGAACCCATAGCCAGGGGAAAACAAAATAAAAAAATAATCACCCCTACATACATGGGGTGACGAACGTATTGGTATGGACCAGTAGTACACACCTGGTGGCCGCGCTCTTCCTGGATTCTTACCATTTCCGAAAGATACGTGTTTTCTTTCATTGTCCAGAAGACAATACTCATCGCCGGGATAAAGCCTAAAAATCCGATAACTTTGATCAGCAAAGGTACTTGTGACCAACGGCAGCGCACCGCATCCAGGCCTGGCAATACAAAAAGTACCAGGACCAGCAGTGAGTAGGAAAACATGAAAATTTTATCCCAGTGTTTGACGTCTTTTTTCTTCCTGGCGGTCATTCGTTCTTTAAGTAGTCCCGGGTCATTCTTCTTCATCCATATTATCATTGCTGTTAACCAGGAAAAGTACAGGAAAAGAAAAATCCAGGCTTCCGGCCATTTAAAGGTGCCTGCCGGCACAAAGATTAGGACCATGAAAAAGATGGTCATTATTACTATCTTCACTGCTATTTTTAATTTGGATGAATCTTTATTTGACATTTTGCCTCCTTGTGGTCATTTCCCTTTTACCACCGATCTTATTAACAAAAAAATTATAGAATTATGCACCGTCCCTAATAAAAAGCTTTTGCGGGGAGTCCAGATGCGTCACGGGGCGGTTTTCTCGAAAAGAGCCCCCCTGGCCGCCGGAGGCAAAATCAGGAATAAACTTCTTTGTCACGAACCACGCATCCGGCGGGACAGCCCCGCCTCATTAATCGGGTACACCCGGAACAACAAATACAGACCTGTTGTGGGTCCAGGCATCCCTTTTCCAGCAAATCTCTGGGTGCATCAGGATAGGCAAGGGAACTTCGTCCCAGCCCGATAAATGACGCTTTTCTTTGTGCTAATACCGCAGCCCCTACATGAGGGAAAAATTGCCGCAGCCACGAGTAACCGGTCCCCACCACGGCTGCCCGGGGAAAATCCCACTGTGTCTTGCCCGCTGCTTTTAATAGACGTAAAATTCCTTCTAAGGGATGTTCTTCAGGTAGAGACCAACCTGGCAGCGGTTGGTCAAAGGGCCGACCTACATGGGGATTGTAAGCAGGCACTCCCAGGGTGACATTAATCAAAACACAACCCATTTGCAGCAGGCGGCTAACCAGTTCAAAGGGTTCGGAAAAATAGATGGTTAACGAGCCGTCAAAAGGCACACCAAATCCATAAGGATAAGGAATACCATCGTAAACATTCAATCGTACCGCAGTATGAAGACCTGAGGTTTGTTTTTGGATTTGGGTAACCACTTCCGTAAGAAAACGGCTGCGATTTTCAAAAGAGCCGCCAAACCGGCTGTCTGTTCTTTTGAACGCGGATAAAAGTTCATGGATCAAGTACCCGTGGCAGGCTTTGATATCCACCGCATCAAACCCGGCCTCCTGGGCCAGGCCGGCGGCTTTGATAAAAGTCTCTTGCAGCCGTTCCAGTTCATCATCGCTGAGAAAAACGATATTTTCCTTATCTTTATCCAGGTAGGGATTGAGAACTGCAGCCAGAGGCGCGGGTTTGCCTTCCGGTTGGCTGAAACGACCCGAATGGGTAAATTGCAGTACAAGAAAAACTTCATGAGAATGACCAAAAGCCTGGTATGCCGCATCACGGGTATGCTGCACCAATTGTTTAAATTTATCCAGGTTCCCGGCATGAAGCCATAATTGATGAGGGTTGGAACGTCCTTCGCGTACTACACTGGTAGCTTCAAACCAGATCAAGCCGCTTCCACCCCGGGCGTATCGTTGGTAACGCCGGAAAGTGAGTTCCCCGGGTGAACCATCCGGTTCGCTGTCAAACCCTTCCAGGGGTTGAACCGCCATCCGGTTGGGGATTTGCTTGCCTCCTAAAGTAAAGGGCTTCAGCAGCGGTTCTATAGACTCCTGGAAGGGAAGTGGGATTCCCAATTCTTCCGCTTTTTTTAACAGTTGCTCACTTGATTTAAATGCAAAAGGTTCATGTTTCGTCATTTTTTATTTGCCCCGGACAGGCTTCCGCCCTTATCATACAGCCGCTGGAAAAAATTGTACCATCTTTTCCAGCCTTCAGTTGTGTAGTGCCACGAATCATGTTTCGGCATCTGCCTTTTGAAGGAAATAAAATAGCACAGAGTCAAAAAAATTGCAAGAGAGAAAAGAAAAAAGGGGCAAAAAGGCACTTGACAAGAAATGCTTGAAGAGTTAAAACTTAAGGATGAAGAAATTAGCTGATAAAACAGAGGTTGTCCGGTTCCAGGACCTGGTGGATAAGTTGAAAAAAAAAGCAAAAGATTTATCTACGAATCCCAGGTATGTAAAAGATACTCTAAATCTTACTTATTCCGTATTGGAGAAACTGGAGAAATTAAAACAAAAAAAATTCGTTCAAGTGGAGTTGAGAATTCCCGAAGAATTGGTAGAAAAACTGGGTAAAGGAAAAATTTTTCGAGTAGGAGAAATAATTAAGCAAAAAGAAAATCATTCCCTGGTTAAACTCCTGGTGGAAACCAAACCCTCCAATGTAAAAAAATTATTAAAAACCAGGAACATTGCGTTTAAGACTGTAGACCTGATGGAAAGTTTATTATTGGATCAAAAACTGGAAGAAATAATAGGCAAAGTCGAAGAAATTGATCGAAAATTGGACGCTCAAAACAAAGGTGCTTTAAAATCAGCGGTAAGACAAATGAAAGAATTGCCTTTGATCCAGAACCCGGATACACGAAAAAGCAAGATATTGTTTATTCAAGATAAATTGAGTCACTGTGAGCATGTTTTAGGTGAACTCTATGAAAGTAATTGGTACAGGTACAAAGCGTTGAAATCAAACTTTGAGAAATCCCTCATTTCCAATAGAAAGGAATTAAAAGAAATGTGTGAAATCGGTGAAAAACTGCCCGGGGAACTGGAACCCATCATCCTGTGCAAATTTGGCCAGGTAAAATTGTATGAAATGCAGGAAGAGTTTGTCCTGGCACAGGAGAAAGCCTTTGATACAGTAAAATATGTCAGTGAAAAACTGGAAGATTTTAAAAATGAATTCAGTGAATCTTCCCTGGATCGCAAAAATGAAAATTACAAAAACCCGGCAGATTTTAACAAAAAGAAAACCCTGTTGAAATTAAAGGACCAGTTGGTAGAACCCAATGAGTATATTGAATACCTGTTAAATACCACATTAAGCTTTGCAATGACCGTACCTGAAGAGGTATCAGTGGAAGGGGGAGAAAGTAAAGGCTTTTGGAGTAAGATTTTTTCCTGGATCAAACGATTGTTTTTATTTAAATAAATCATCCGGGTTCATTCGTGTAATTCGTGGGCTACTTTCATAGGAGTCGCTCGCGGGGCCGCTGGCCTTGCCCGGAGACGAATGAAAATTAAGGAATTAGGCAGTGATAAATGATGTTGATGACGCTGTGGACCAGATTATATCAGTAAAAAATCTTTTTTTTGTTGACTTTTGCACTGAATTTAATTATATTTAGTCCCAGAGGTAATTAATTATGCAGCAAATTAGTTTTAAAGCGACAATAAAAGACGGTCATATAAAAATACCAGAAGGATATACCGGTTTAGATAACAAAGAAGTATTAGTAGAAATTCTTGATGAAGATATCACCAATGAAGAAAAAGAGAAGAGGGTTAAAAACGCGAAGGAATTTATCAGAAAGTGCAGTGGTATTCTAAAGAACACCAAAATTCCTCCTGACATAACCATAAAAGAAATCAGGGAAATGAGATTAAAAGAAAAGTATGGTATTTAAAGTATTTGTAGACACAAATGTAATCCTCGACATCTTCCTTAAACGAGAACCGTTTTTTGACAATTCACAAAAATTTGAGAATGAATGGATAGAAGTCCAAACCCCGGAAGAGTATTTAACCTCCATTTCCCATGGGGTATAAATTCGTCTGCCCCGAATGCCACAAATTATTAAGAGGTTATCGGAAGGGACACGGAAGGGCGGAAGGGGGACAGGCAAGAATGTGAGAATGTGCTCATCCCAGTGCCGCGGCAGAAGCGTATCTTATCCCCGTATTTTCATATCATATGACAGCATGACACTGCCGCTTAAACTCTTTGCACTACCATTTGACAATGTTACACTGTCATCTGACAACGTTACACTATCATTTGACATCACTGCACTGCCGCCTGACAACGTTACACTGCCATCTGACAACGTTGCACTATCATTTGATATCATTGCACTGCCGTGTGACAACGTTACAATGCCATTTGACAACGTTACACTGTCATCTGACATTGCTGCACTTCCGTATGACAACGTTACACTGCCATTTGACATCATTGCAATGCCGTGTGACAACGTTCCCCGTTCAACTAGAAAAAGGTACCAGGCAAGATTTTTTTTATTATTGTTAAAATTTTCCCGTATACCTGGTCCAGAGATCGTCGCCCAGTTTCCAGTAGGCTGTCACTATTTTGTTCATAAAATTGTTGCAATACTCAGTCAAAAACTTCCTGGCTTTTTTGGGATTTTTTTTGTAAAGCGCCAATGCTTGTTCTTCAATTTCTTTTTGTTTATCCAGGACCTCTTTTTGCAGTACATCGCGGACTTTTGTCACATCGTGCCTCATGTGCCCCCATTTTTGGGCGGCCAGGTCGGCAGCGCGGTTGAAGGCCCACCAGGCACAGTCGCGGTTAAAACCGGGGCGGCCGCAGACCTTATAGGTTTCAGGCACTTTTTCTATACCAACGTAAATAGGGGCATAAGTCACCATGGCCGGGTTATCGTAACCAAACCACACCAGCCCGCCGATATCATGGGGCAGCCAACTCCTCACCTGGATAATCGAAGCATAGGTGCAGTAGGACCTGGCAATGCAGCGTTCGCCCTTTTCGTTCCAGCCGCCGTTAATTTTGAACAGCGGCATCATATCGTAATCCATAAAAGGATTGGCATAGGGACTCTTTACCAGTTTTCCCGTAGGTTTGCCTTCTTTATCTTTTTCCGATACCAACATGTATTTGGTCATGTCAAAAGGTGTGTCTTCGTAGGTGTCCCTGTAAATCTCCATGATTTTTTGTACTGTGACCTTCTGTTCCGGTTCTATAGAGAAAGGGAAATTCTCGCCGTTGGGGTCCAGGTCCATAGAAGGGGCAAAGAGGTTAAAGACCCGCCACTCTCTTCGTCGTGCTGCCAAGCTTTTCCTGGAAGCGTAAACGTAACAGAACTCGAAGGGTTTGCCGGATTGGGGGTCGTAGAGTCCCAGTTCCACAGCCCTGGATTGGTAGTTTTCCGAAGCCATAAAATAGTCCGGTTTAGAGCGGTCGATTTGCCGGATGCGGGAGCCGTTGGCGTTAACACTGACGTGGTTGTCGGGCACGCGCTGCGCTGCCCAGACAGCACCTTTTTTACCTTTTCCCGGGCCTACCAGTTCCAGGTGCCACACTTCATTGGGATCGGCAATGGTAAAGCATTCACCGCCGGCAATATAGCCGTACTCTTTAGTCACTTCATCCATGATCCTGATGGCATCTCGTGCGGTTTTGGCCCGTTCTGCCATGATGCGGTTCAGTTCGTAGTAATCAATCACCCCGATGTCGCTCTGCATGATCTCTTTGCCGCCGAAAGTGGATTCGCCAAAGGCTACCTGGTGTTCGTTGATGCAGGGCAGGGCGGAATCCAGGAATTTATTCGTCCGGGGAGGCTGGGGAATCTCACCCTTGAATTCCTGTTTACTCAGATCGTAAGCACTGACGGTCCGGTTGCTTTTAAGGTAACATTTTCTCACAGCGCCCGGTTTGTGCGTTTTGGCCGGTACCATATCGATCCAGGTGCGGGATTCATATGAATCGCAGGTGTGAGTAGTAATGACAGAACCGTCCAGGGATGCTGCTTTTCCAACTGTAATCGTGGTACAGGCATCCTCTACATCGCTGCCCAGGAGATAGGTAAATTGGAACAGCATGAACATTACAAAACACAATATCATTGCAAACAATAACGTTCTTCTCATAAGACCTCCACATTGATTTTTATTATCTTTATTAATAGTTTTAGGAGTTTTAAGAGTTGATTATAATATGATATCAAGCAGTTGGCAATAAATAAAGTGTCTTAATTTTAGCCATAAAGTTTTTCTAACAGCCAATTCAAGCCGACAAACAAGATTGCAATCGGTATAACGATTCTCATCCACCAGTATAAAAATTTCGGGAAAGGTCTGCTTGAACCCTGGGAAAGCTCTTTGAGAGCTGCGGATTTCTTTATACACCAGACGCAGGTGATAACCGCTAAAAAAGCCCCTAAGGTCTGCATACCCGATCCGAAGAATAAGTCCCAGGGGACAAAAATTTTAAGATTGATCATGGAAGGAATCGACAATAAAAATACAATTGCACAGACGAGCCAAACCGCCTGTTTTCGCTTCATTGGGGAATTATCCGTAATACCCACCACAAGAACCTCATAGGCGGCAACCAATGAAAGAATAGCTGCCCCGAAAAGACCGGTGAAAAAAAGAAAAGCAAACACTTGCCCGACGGGCATCATAGAAAAGGTTTTGGGTAACGTCGCAAAGATCAACACCGGCCCTGAACCAGGTTCCAATCCCAACGCAAATACCGCGGGGAAAATAGCAAAACCTGCCAACAGCCCGGCAAAAAGGTCTCCAAAACCGGTAAAAATTGAATTCTTTGGAATAGAGGCTGATTTCTCCATGTACGATCCGTAGACCACCATAAAGGTTCCTCCCAGTGAAAAGGAAAACACCGCATGACCCAGTGCCGTAGCCATAACCGGGCCAGTAAGGTCTTTAAATTTGAAACTGCCGATATACCATTTTAAACCTTCCCCGGAACCTGGAAGGGTCACCGACCTGATAATGAGAATAATCAAAATGACAAATAGAACCGGCATGATAAATTTGCTGACTTTTTCAATGCCTTTTCTCAGGCCCTTGATCAAAATAACCCCGGATATGAAAACCACTGCTCCGGTCATCATCAATTGCAGGAAAAAAGAGATGGTATTAAAACCCTGGTCCGGCGGTAAGATAGCGTTCGGGTTCATATGCCCGCCAAATATATCTACAAATTGACTGAGTCCGTAATACCCTACCCATCCGACAGTATTGCCGTAATATGCAGTGGCAAAAAAAACAATTAAAAAGAGAAATACCCCTACATATTTACCACCCGGGAAGTTTCCTTTTTCAAAAGCGCCGAGGGTTCCCCTGCGGGTATAGCGGCCCAGTGTCCATTCCGCCATTAATGCAGGGATAGCCACAACAAATACTGCTGCCAGGTAAAAAAGAACAAAAGCGGTTCCTCCAAACTTTCCAACCATATAAGGAAAACGCCATACATTACCCAGGCCTACGGCAACGCCAATCATACTCATTAACAGCCCAAAGCCGGAGGAAAATGTCTCTCTTTGGGAACGCATTTCTAGCTGCTCC
>CP070627.1:1062703-1072647 GCA_020355945.1 Candidatus Aminicenantota bacterium
GTGGTTTCGATGGATTCGTACCCGTGGTCATTCCCGGTTTTTTTATCAATAAACGCAGCCAATTCCCTGATGGTGGGGCCCCTGAAAATTTCACCCAGCGGTATCTTTACCTGGAATTCCTTATGTATGGCGGATGCCATCAGCGAGGCCTTTAACGAGTGACCCCTATAGTCAAAAAAATTATGATCGATCCCGATGACCTGACTGTCTATATTTAATACCTCCGACCATATGTCTGCCAGTTTCTGTTCCACGTCACCACGGGGTGCTGTATAATCAACCTCCACCGCTGATTCGACTCCCTGCCAGGCCGTTACCTGTTCTAAGAAGGCCTCTCTCTTCTCACCCGATAAAACCTTGATCTCCCCCACATTCTTCACCGGGTTGTTCACCATCTCTTCTACGATACGGATAAGACGATCGCCCCAACCGGAAATAACGGCTTCTTCAAATAAATCCTTATCGTAGGTAATAGAGAATTCGATATCGTCAAATAGGGTAATAATGACCGTCAAATCATATCGGGTCATCCCGGATATTTCAAAAGAGTTAATGGTTAAGGGCCCATTTTCTTGCACCAATATTCTATCCAGGGGATAATTTTCCAGTACCAATACCGAATCAAAAAGATTTTGCTGAAGGCATTCCTGGAAATCTTCATTGATACAAAGAGGGGAATAATTCTCAATGCTTTGCAGCATGTGATGCATGCGGGAGAGAAAGTGGGATATTTTTTCGCCGGGTTTGCTCTGCACTTTTACAGGCAGTGTATTTATAAATAATCCCACCATATTTTCTATCTTTTTTACTTTTGCGGTCCTTCCTGAGACGGTAATATCAAAAAGAACGTCATTGGTGAAATTATAGTGCTGCAATAATAATCCCCAGGCACTGTACAGCAGTGATGCCATTGTAATATTACGGCTCCTAACAAAGGCTTCCAATTTATTTTTCATTCCAGGGGCTAGTTTAATGTGATGATTCCCGGTCTCGCTTATCTCTATTCTTTTATATCTCTTCACCGGGTGTTCTCCCCTGGCCTTAAAGCCGGATAAATATTCTTTGCAGGATTCTTCTTGTTTTTTGGTATCCTGGTCTTTCAACCACTTGACAAATTCTTTAAATTTCGTTTTAACCTGTGGTTTTAAAAGCTTTCCTTCTGTCAGGTCATTATAGGCACTCAAAAATTCTCCCAGGATAATGCTGTTACTCCAGCCGTCGTATAGGATATGATGGTTGCTGATAATCATTTCATATTTATCTGCTTCAACTTTACATAAGGTAATCCTGAAAGGGATTTCCCGTAAATCGAATTTCTCTTTCCTATCTTTCGTCTTTATTTTTTCCAGGCTATTTTTCTTTAGGCAGTTGTCTTTTTCCGAAAGATCAAAATATCGCGGTTGAAGCCGATGCTCTTTTAAGATGATTTGTATTGGTTGTTCTACTTTCTCCCAGCAAAATACAGCTCGCAGCATCTCATTTGTTTGGATGACAAAATTCCACGCGTTTTCAAAGACCTCATTATCCATAGTTCCTGCTATTTCCAGGCTTAGTTGTTCAAAATAAGCCTCGCTGTTAGGGTCTTTCAAATAAAAAAACAGCATCCCTTCCTGCATGGGTGTCAATGCAAAGATATCATCAATATTTTTCTTGTCTAACTTTATCATTCAATCTCGTAGGCTTCCGCCGCTGGAAGTGGCTTTAGTTTTTTGAAGGAAACCTATTTTTCCAGTTAGGCTTCCGCCGCTGTAAGAAGCTGGGGGACAATTAATTCAACAACCTGCTTTTAATTTGCTAATCTTCTCTCGTTGTAGACTGGTTGAGGGTTTCTACTGTTTGGTTTTAAAAACCATCGCTCTCGGCTGCACAGGTTTAAGCCTTTGCCTCTTACAAACATTTTTTACCAACTTTTTACATATATTTTATCTCTGGTTGTATTCACGCAACCAGGGTTGTGTTCAAAACCACTTTCATTTTCAATTAGATATTAATTGTTATACAAAATTTATCCTTTGGTCAAGACCTAATTTTCTATTTACCGCATTTTTTTTTCATATCCCTAAACCCTTTAACAATGAACATTTGAGAAGCATTGCTTTTTTGCCGTTTATTACCCTATGGCCTGGATCAAGTAATATCCTGGTTTCCAGGTACCGGACATTTTTAATGATAATTTATTTTTTGCTGTCCCCGTAATTTTTTATGGCATAGTTGTCGTCCATTTTTGGGGCATTTCTTGCGTTTCCAGTGATGTGCCCCTGTTAATTGTTAATAGCCCCTGTTGGTTAAAAGTGATAATATCGACATGTCGACATCGGGACTCACCTGTCAATATTCAAATACGGTTACTGCCGGTTCGGGTTCATCGATAATAAAAATTCGGTTACCTTTGAAAAATATCTTTCGATCCTGTAATTTTATGAAGTCATACGCCCTGGCAATATCAAGTTTTATTCGCCCCAGGAATATACCGTCTTTGAACACGTCAACAAGGAAATCGAATTGATTGGTTTCATCTCGTTTTATGGAAAAAGCAGCCAGCAGTCTTCCCTCTTTATCGCAGTATAGATTGTTTACGGCTTTTTTATAACTTTTTTTAATGGGTTGGTAAGTAAGGCGGCCGGCTTTTTTGAAAAGGCTTTTGAGGGTGTGGTTCAATTCCTCCAATTCATCTTGATTGAATCGAACTTTTTTATAATCTTTTTCAATAGAATAGAGTAACTTCCCGGTAAAATCAAAAACATTTATTTTGTAGCGTCGGGTTGAGTTTTCTGCCGCGTATATTTTATCTTTCCCCACTGCATAGGCGGTATACCGATCATGGAAATCATTATAAGTGCGATCGACTTTCGATTCGAATTTGCTTAAAACAGCAATTTCTTTAAATTGGGAATTCATCAGGAGCAAATCAAAGGTGTGGTAAGGGATTCCCTCTTTTTGTTCGAAGCGGCTCATGAAAGCAGTGAATTTATCCTTACCCACGGTGCTGATAAAATTAGGTATGCCCTGGGTTAATTTGATATTACGGATAAAATTTCCCTCGGTATCAAAGGTAACCATTCGTCGTTCCGCGGGGTCGGTCACATAAACGACATTGTCTAAAACAGATACCATAAAGGGATAACGCATTTCCCCGGGACCACTCCCTTTCTTGCCAAAGCTTTTGATAAATTTGCCGGTCCTGTCAAATTTTTTTACGGATGCGGAAGGACTGTCCACTATATATATATTTCCCTGGCTGTCAATATCCAGATAGCGGGGCCAGATAAATTTCCTGCCAGGATCGGTGATACGTTGATCTTCCCCTGTTATGGTAAAAACCTTTTTCGGTACTATCATTAAATCTTTTTGGGACGGTTTATCCCGGTTTTTGTAAACTTTAACGCCGTTGATTTCAACGACAGTGCAAGTCTTATCTCCTTCCTGCGAACAATTTACCATCCCGATAAGCACCAGTGTCAATAAAATATAACATATTTTCCTCATTTTTACCTCCTATTAAATTCAATTGTAGGGGTTTGATTCATCAAACCCCGCAGCGGCGTGGAGGAATCGCCCGGGCCAGGGCTTGATAAATCAAGCCCCTACAATAGAATTGAGAAATTGAGAGCATGATTTTCATCCATCTCCGGGTGAGGGCGCGGCATCATGAGAAACTCCTATGAAAAGAGCCCACGAATTACACGAATTACACGAAAAGAAACAAAAAATTCGTGTGAATTCGTGTAATTCGTGGGCTCTTTTTTTCCATTGTCTCTGGGTGAAAGAGCAGCCTTCATGGTCATTTTTCCTGTTTTCCTGTCATTACTTTCTTATATCGTTTGGCAAATGCTTCCACTTCCGGCATTTTAAAAATTGAGAAATGGTCACCCGGTATTTTACAATACTTTACAGGTTTTTTACAATAGTGATTCCAATTTTTTCTATTGCCCGGGCTTTCTTTATCTGCGGTGAAGAAATGAACTTTAGTCTTAATTTTTCCGGCGGGGATATAGATATTTCGTGCCCGGTCAAATGTGCGGATCATATTAAAATATTCCATCAATTTCCTTAATTCAAGGTTTTCAAAATCGGGTACAGCCAGGGCAGTGTGTCGGGGAATCGCTTTTTTAATCATCTGTATATTGTAACCGGTTTCTTCCAGGTAGTCCAGTAGAAAAGGCCAGAGTTGATTGACAGAAGGCAAGCATTCCAACTTTTTTTTCAATCCCGGGGCGGTTATAAACTCCGAAACCAGGTCCAGCTCATTGGAAAAGGTAATGTCCTCCTGGTTATTTTTTAAATGGAGATCCGGGGCATGAGAGTTGATGAGGGCAAGGAACCTGGTTCTCTCCCCTATTTGTTCCAGTTGTTTGACCATTTCAAAGGCAATGGTGCCGCCGATGCACCAGCCGGCAATATTGTAAGGTCCCTGGGGTTGTATTTTTTTTACTTTTTCAATATATTGACGGGCGATATCTTCAATCGTGATGTTTGTGGGGGTATAATTTTCAAGCTTGTTTGCTTTGATTCCCCAGTAATGAAACCCGGCACTTAATCGATTACAAAATTCCATGTAATTTCCCACTTCACCGCTGCCGGCATGTACCAGGAAAAGATGGCTGCCGGGTTCGGTTCCTTCCCTTAATAGTGCCAGGTTGTCATGGTTTACTTTCATTATTTCTTTTCCGGTATCCATTTCCATGATATAACGGGCCAGGTGTTTGATGGTGGGTTTTTTAAATATTTCCCCCAGGGGCAGGGTGATATGGAAGGTGTCTTGTATTTTTGCGGCCATTATAGAGGCTTTAAGTGAATGCCCCCCCAGTTGGAAAAAGTTGTTTTCTGTGCCAATGCTGTCTTTTTCAATTCCCAATACATCGGCCCAGGTTTCTACCAGTTTTTGTTCCACCGGGTCCCGGGGGGGTGCATAAGTTCCTGTGGGTTTGTGCCCGGGTTCCGGCAGGGCTTTCCTGTCTATTTTTCCTGTGGGCAGCAGGGGCATGCGCTCTAATCGGTGAAAACGGCCGGGTATCATATAATCGGGTAATGTCCCGGACAAATATTCTCTTAACAGGGCGCTGTCGATTTCCCTGTCCGAGATAAAATATGCGCACAGGTACTTCTGGTACATCTGGCTGCCTGGCTCTTCGTGAGCGATAACAACGGCCTCTTTTATGCCGGGGCATCCGGATAAGCGGCTCTCGATTTCCCCGGTTTCCACCCTGAATCCCCTTATTTTTACCTGTTGATCTATTCTGCCTAAAAATTCTATATTCCCATCTGTCAGCCATTTTGCCAGGTCCCCGGTCTTGTAAATATGGGACAAATGGGACATATAGGACATATAGGATATATTAATTCTTTTGCCTGGGACCTTTTTTTTCTTCTCAACCTTAACCTCTATTTCTATAAATTTCTCAAAAGTTAACTCCGGCTGGTTTAAATAGCCCCTGGCTAACCCGATACCGGCTATGCATAATTCCCCGGGCACTCCCGGCCCTTGCCAGTGACCGTGGTTGTCCAGGATATACAACCTGGTATTTTTTACCGGGGTGCCGATGGGAATGGGCCCCTGGCCTGTCCATCGGGAAATGGAATATTGGGAAGCATAAATGGTGGCCTCTGTGGGTCCGTACAGGTTTTCCAGCACCACGGGGATTTGTAAACGCCGAAACCCGGTCACGGATTTGGGGGATATGGCTTCTCCGGCCAGGAATATATACTTGAGGGTGGATAATTGCAGGGCATTTTGCGGGTCCAATATTTCCACAAACAGGTTGAACATGGAGGGTACAAAATTGATATGGGTAATCCTATGGCGGTTGACCTGTTCTAAGATTTGCCGGGGGTCTTTTTCCCCGTCTTTGGGCATTATTGACAACCTACCCCCTCCCGGGAACCAACCGAAGAGCTCAGTAACGGATACATCGAAAAGATAGGATGTTTTTAGTAAATAAACATCGCTTTCTTTAAAGGGGTAATCCCGGTGGAGTGCGGTTAAAATATTAACCACGGATGCATGGTTGATGAGAGTGCCTTTGGGTTGACCGGTGGACCCTGATGTGTAGATGATGTAGGCCAGGTTCGCCGGGCTCACCGGGGAGGTTGAGGCCTCCTTCGGAGGATGATTAAGCCTGGGGCGGTTAGGAGGCATCTCATTAACCATTAATAATTGACAATTGGCAATTGACAATTTTTCTGATAAACCGGGAATGGTCACTAAAAATTTTGCACTGCTGTCGGTAAGCATGTATTGAATACGCTCTTCCGGGTAATCGGGTTCAATGGGTAAATAGGCACCACCGGCTTTTAATATGCCCAGGATACCGGTAATCATCTCTAAGGAGCGATCCAGCATGATGCCAATGATGACATCGGCTTCCACGCCTTTCTCTATCAATAAACGGGCCAGGTGGCCGCACCTTCGGTTTAATTCCCGGTAAGAAACAGAAATAAGTACAGGCTCTAACTTTTCGTGTAGTTGGAGATTTCCTGTTAAAGCGATATGGTGGGGGCTTTTTTCTACCTGTTCCTCGAATAATCGATGAATGGTTTTCCCGGTGGGGTAAGCTGCTGCGGTGTTGTTGAATTCATAGAGGATTTGCTTTTTGTCTTCAAGGCTTATGATTTCAAGGTCTGAAATTTTTTGCCTGGGGTTTTCTAACAGTGACGCCAGTATGTTCTTGAAATAGTTGATGAATCTTCGCATGGTTTCTTCTTTAAAGAGCCTGGTACAGTATTGAAATGAAAAGACCAGGTGGTCTTTGGTTTCCACTGCATTTAGTGTGAGATCGAACTTGGATATGTGAAAATCATAATCCCCGGGACCGGTATTTGCAGGTGAAGTTTTAGGGTCGGTATTTTGGGTGGGTTCCTCTTGTTTATGAAAAATAAACATGGTATCGAACAGGGGGTTACGGCTGGCGTCCCTGGGGGGGGCTGCTCTTTCTACCAGGTCCTCAAAGGGGTAATCCTGGTTTTCAAAGGCCTGGAGAGTTCTTTCTTTTACTTCTTCCAGGAAATCTTTATATACGCGGTCTCCTTTGGGATAGTTGATCAACGCCAGGGTGTTGACAAACATACCCACGATTTGTTCCAGGTCCGGGTGTGGGCGTCCGGCCACCGGGGTTCCCACGACAATATCTTCCTGGCTGCATATTTTATACAGGAATACATTGTAGACGGCCAATAGTGCCATATACATGGTGATACCTTGCCTGGCTGCGGTTTCTTTCAATGCGGTTGTTCTTGCTTCTTCCAGCTCAAAACCGATGGTGTTTCCTTCAAAGTTTTGAATCACCGGTCTGGGGTAATCAATGGGTAAATTGAGCACCGGTATTTGCCTGGAGAATTCCTTTAACCAATAATTTTCCTGTGCGTTTATGCCCTGTGCCGCTTTATCATGAATCCCCTGCTGCCATTGGGCGTAATCCCTGTATTGAAGGCGAAGCCAGGGTAATTCTTCTTCCTGGTATAAGGCGGTGAAGTCCCGGGTCAATATACGGTGAGAGATGGCGTCGGAGATAACATGATGCATGTCCACGACTAAGATGTACCCGGATGGCGGTGTGTGTATCAAGCCGACGCGCAGCAGCGGTGCTTGTGAAAGATGAAAAGGTCGGATGAAGTTCTTTATGGTGCTGGCTGCCTCCCTGGTTCCCTGTTTGGCTAATTGGTGAAATTCAATTTTAAATTCCACTTCATCATGGACTTTCTGCACCGGTTCATCATACACCATATGAAGCGAAGTTCTCAGGCTTTGGTGTCTTTTTATCAGCTTTTTAAAGGTTTGTTCCAGCCTGGCTGCGTCCATTTCATTCCCCGGGGAGAGTACCCGGGTCTGGGGCATGTTGTAGGCTGTGCTGCGGGGGTCTACTTGCTGCAAGAGATACAACCGTTTCTGGGCCGGGGACAGGGTATCGTATTCTTTCTTTTCGGCGGGTTCGATGCCGGTGTATTTAACTCTGGCAGCGTCTTTTATATATTGGGATAATCCCCTGATGGTAGGGGTTTTAAATATTTCTACCAGGGGTACTTTGACATGAAAAATGCGAAAAATGCGGGCGGCCAGGGCAGTGGCTTTCAAGGAGTGCCCTCCTAATTCAAAAAAGTCGGTATCAATGCCTATTTTTTCTTTTGAGACCTGGAGCACTTGAACCCAGATTTCCAACAGCTTCTTTTCTCTTTGGTTAGTCGGCGCTGCCTCGACAGCAGTGGTGGTGAGGTCCGGCTCCGGCAGTGACTGGCGATCAACTTTACCACTGGGGGTTAAGGGAATCTTATCCAACCGGACAAAATGGTAGGGGACCATGTAGTCCGGGAGTAATTGGGATAGATACTTTCTTATTCCGGTCCCGGTTAAGGGGAGTGAGTCGGATGAACAAGGAACATAGTAAGCACAGAGGTATTTATCTCCACTTTCATCTGTTCGTGCCATAACCACTGTTTCTGCTATTTCTTCATGGTTGAGTAAGCGATTTTCGATTTCTTCCAATTCGATGCGGTATCCCCTGATCTTGGCCTGCTGATCGATGCGCCCCAGCAGTTGGATATCCCCTTCCGGCAGCCACCGACCAAGGTCGCCTGTTTTGTATATTTTTTGCTTTTCATTAAAAGACTTCCGTGTTTGTCCGTGTTCGTCCGTGGCTAAAAATTTAACAGCAGTTAATTCCGGTTGGTTCAAATACCCCCGGGCCAAACCGATACCGGATAAACAAAGCTCCCCTACAATGCCAATAGGCTGCAATTTACCGTACCTGTCTAATATATAAATGTTTGTGTTGCGGATGGGTTTTCCTATTTTTATTTTATCGTCCTTTTCCTGGTGCCTATGGATGGTAGACATGACCGCTGCTTCGGTTACACCGTACTCGTTCACGATTTCCATATGAGGATTTTTTTCCCGGGTGAGTGCCAGGAGATGGGGGGAAATGGTATCCCCTGCCAGGGTAATCACTTTGAGTGTCCGGGCTTCGTCTTTTTCCAGGATTTTTATTATGGCCCGATACAATGGGGGGACACTGATAAAATGGGTAACTTTGATCCTGACAATGACTTCTTTGAGGATCAATATGTCTTTGACTGCTTTTTCCTTTACCAGGACAACTTTTGCCCCGGAAATCAGGGGGGTAAAAAAACCTGTTACAAAACCGTCGAAACTCGGGGAAAACAACTGTAAAAAGGTATCTGCCGGGGTTATTTGATAAACGGTTTTCCTGTATTCCAGCGTATTGACCGCGCTCCTGTGGGAGATGAGGCTCCCTTTGGGTTTTCCCGTAGTCCCGGAGGTGTAAATCACATACGCGATGTCACGATCGCGGTTACTGCTTACTGCCGCGGGGGTAGATGAGCCGGACATATTGATGCTTTCATTGTCAATGCCCTCATTGGTTAAAACCAGGTTTACGTTACTGTCATTAAGCATATATTGGCGGCGAGACCGGGGATAGGCAGGGTCTATGGGCAGGTAAGCTCCGCCTGCCTTTAAAATTGCCATGATTCCTACTAACATGGGGATAGAAATTTCTGCCATTACTGCTGCAATTGTACCACGGGTTACCCCTTTCTCCTTTAACCGGTGGGCCAGTTGGCTTGACTGCCGGTTGAATTCCCGGTAAGTCAGGCAGTGGGTAAAGGCGCTGTTTTCCATCCACACGATTGCGGTATTTCCCGGGGTGCGCAGGGCTTGTTCGGTAAACAAGCGGTGGATTGTCTTATTCCCGGGAAGGTCTGCCTGGGTATCGTTAAAGCAGGATAATATTTGCTCTTTTTCTTTTGGGGTGATGAGTTCCAGTCCTGATATCTTTTGCCCGGGTTTTTCCGAAATGGCAGTTACAATCTTCTTAAAATAATCGACAATCCTGGCCGCGGTTTTTTTTGTAAACAGCCGGGTGCAGTATTGGAGTGAAAAAAACAAATTTTCTCCTCTTTGAAGGCCGTTGAAGGTGAGATCAAATTTTGAT
>CP070627.1:1072747-1082632 GCA_020355945.1 Candidatus Aminicenantota bacterium
TATTTTTCAGATGGTTTTGTGATCGGTTCTAAGCAATTTTTAAAAGAGATTTATGCAGAATTTGGAGGTGATATCATCCGTAAAAAGGATCGCAAAGTGTATCAAACCGGTATTACTAAAAATATTTTATCGTTGAGAAAACTGAAACTGATTGTCTAATTTCTAGTTCCCTGATTCCCTGATTTCTTGGTTCCTTCCTCTGCTTATCTGCTCCGGTGTTTCCGTGCTTTGTGCGAAATAATTTACCTGGCACGATTCTTTCTGGAACGTTTCATTTTGAAGAAAAAAAGTGCCAGGCAAAAAATCCGCCAGGCAAAAAATCCAAAAAATCCACTAATAAAAAGTTTTGCCGGGCTTTACTCTACCTGGAAAACATGCAGTTCACACCCTTCCTTATTGTCATCCGTGATCAATTGAAAGAGTTTTCCGTTTTTGACGGCAAAAGGAGCCGAGTCCCGCATGTATGGATAGGCCAGCTTCGCATTGTTTTTTGCGATTGGCAAGAAAACGTGCCGGTGAAGCTTACCGTCCGCAGCAAAAATAAAAAATTCCTGCATGTTCTCTTTTTCTTTAAAGGTCCTGACATAGATTAGATTATCAGCCTTGAAAATATCCCGGATTGCCGGGAAATAGTCCGGGAAGTGAATATGTTTTTCCCACCAGTCATATTCGTACCTGGTGCTGGGGCGCATCCTGTAATAATCCAGGACTTTCCCTGCGTGTTCTTCAGTGAATTTCACCGGCTGGTAGTTTTGTTTAATAGAAGGCAAGGGGATTCCATTATGATCGTATACTTTGATGACAAATTCCTTGTCCCCGGCAATCAAAATCTTATTATCACACACCACGTATTTGAAGTAAGTCCTGGAGAACAACCACCACCCCTTGTTTATCTTAACGATGGATTTTTGCCTGTAAATTTCCTTTACTTTGTTAAAGGAGGAGTCATAGATATTGACCGCAGCCCACAGTTGTCCCTTTTTATCCGGGAGGGATTTACTGCCTATGAACCGGCTGCCCAGCGGTCTGAACGTATGACCGGAAACGATATTATTAATCTCTTTCAGATAGGTCCCGTCATTGGTATAAAAAGAGATTTTACCCGTACTGTTGACCATGAGTTGGTCTGCTAAAACGGTGAGAGTAGGCGTTCCTTTGAATTCCTGGGGCCCCTCGCCTTTTTTGCCGAACTTTTTTATAAGTTTGAAATCCTTCATCCGGTAGACATAGATAGATGAGTTTTCTGTAATATAGAAGTAGTTATCGCCCACAGCCAGGGCATTAGGTACTAAATGGTCCGGGAGTGTGGCTAATTTCCCGGTATATGCAATGCCGGTAAAAAGAAAAAAAAACAGGAGGATCAACAGGATTAAAATCATTTTTTTCATGACTGACCTCCAGGTAATAATTATAGCATCATATTTAGAAAAAAAAGTCTCTCTTATGTCATTAAATTGTAATCAAATCGTAACGCCCTTTGTTTCTTTTATGCTTCCACTCGTGGAATTTGGAATTTGGGGAATTTGGGGTCAGGTATTTAATTTTTTAATTTGCTAAGAAAATATTCGTTGGTGTTGAAATTCAGTTCATAATACGCTAAAATTGTTTCATTATGGAAGAATCAAGAAAACATGGATACATGAATACAAAGGAGTATCAGAAGCATGGAAGAGACGCATACGTATGAAGAATTGAAGAAAAAAACAGTGGCCCAACTTAGGGAAATCGCTGCAGGCATAGAGCACGAGGCAGTGAAAGGGTACACCCAGTTGAACAAAGAACACCTCCTGGAAGCGATTTGTAAGGCTCTTAACCTTGATATGCACGAACATCATCAGGTGGTAGGTGTTGATAAGACTGTTATTAAGACCAAAATCAGAGTATTGAAAAAGAAACGGGATGAAGCCCTGACCGCCCATGATCATGCGCAGCTTAAAATGTACCGCCGTCAAATCCACGGCCTTAAACGGAAAATCCGTAAAGCCATGGTATAAGATGTAGGACAGCACATCCTTTATTGTTTTAGGTCCTGTCGTCCTGTCCCTACATCTTTATACCTTCATTCCATTGTAATATAAGGGTTAATTATTCCCGGTGCCATATCCGCTCCCATTACCGTTTCCATAGCTATAACCTCTGTTTTGAGCTGCCAGCCTCCCCGTAAAAACTTTTTATTAGATCTTATTTACTATATGTTCGATCACGATTTTGATGCCGATGCTGATGAGGATGATCCCACCGACCAGTTCTACCCTCTCTCCAAAACGGCATCCCAGTCGCCTGCCAATGCGAGCCCCTATTGCTGAAAGTGCAAAAGTAACAGCACCAATGATGGTAACTACAGTCAAAATATTTAACTTTAAAAGCCCAAAACTCACCCCGGCTGCCAATGCATCAATACTGGTAGCCACAGATAAACCCAATAAAACATGAAGTTTTAGAGGATCGTTCTCCGCTGGATTACAATCTTTTTTAAAGGATCCCAGGATCATTTTACCGCCAATCAAAGCCAGGAGACCAAAGGCAATCCAATGATCGATTTCCTGTATCAAATCCCTGAACCCAATCCCGGCCAGCCACCCGAACAGGGGCATTATCGCCTGGAATACACCGAAAAATAACCCGAATTTTAAGGCATGTTTCCATTTTATTTCTTTGAGTGTAAAGCTGCTGGAGATGGAAACCGCAAACGCATCCATTGACAATCCGACAGCAAGAACCACTGTTGAAATTAAATCCATATCTTCAACTCCATTGCTTAACCACAGGTTTTTACATTTTTGACCGGCCTAACATTTTACAATTTTTTTTGTGCTGATGCAAATAGAACATCACTAACAACTGAAAGCTTTTAACCATTGACATTTACCCTTTGAAATGTTACATTTAACTATCATTATATTTTTATTACAAAACAAGGAGGCAGTGACATGAAACGAAATTTTTTCTTGAAATTAACGATGCTCTCCGTTCCGTTAGCATTATTTTTATTGATTTCCAACTGCGAGAAACTCCAAAAAACAGGAGACGCAGATATGGAAATCGCAAAGAAACTGGTGCAAACGCTCAATGAACTGCCAGGGTTAACCTTTGAAGTAGAAACGACAAATATGACAACAGAACCCTCCGGGAAAGGCCGTTATTTGATTATCCTAAAAGACCCTGCCATTGCCGTGGATATTTCCGGGTTAAATATTGGTTTGCCGGTCAAAGACACAAAAATTCCTGTAAAAACAAAAGAAGTGGTGTTTCAATATGGTCCAAAAGAAAAATACCTTGCATTGGTTTCAAGCAAAGACATTTCCTTTGACTGGGATTTTTCAGGGTCAATGGAAATACCTGGAAAAGCTAAAGAGAAACCGGGATTACCGGCAGCAGCGCTCAAGCTGTCCATGGAAGAGGTAACTTTTAAAAACTATGATATCAGCCCCTTGTTGGACACAAAAACAAACGATCTGATGGAACTGGCAGTCCAACTCCTGGGAAAAAATCAATCCTTCGAATCCGTGGTTAAAAATTTTACCTATGAGTTCGGCTTTTTATCAAAGGAAAAGAAAAAAATAGCGTTCCTGATGGAAATCGAGAAACTCGAAAGTTACCAGAGAGCGCTGTCAGAGGTCTTTATCTCTCTTTACCGGAAAGGGAGCGAATCACCGGATTTTTCAAACATCCTCAAACAAGGAAAAGCCCTCCTGGACCTTGAAATGAAATGTTCATTGTTTAAGGTCTCTGCAAAAGAAGACGAAAAATTGTCAGGGGGCGGAATAATCGATGATGTGTCCTTTTCCTATTTTCTTAAGCCGGATAAAACCAAATCCTTTTTCATCTATGGTTTTAACTGGGACATGAAGGATATGAAGCTGTCTATCCCGGGCAATAAAGAGATTGAATTGGCAGGCCGGATCAAGGAATGGGGAATGAAATTTTCTCTGGAAAATTTAAGTGCAGCCTTTGTCCAGGCTTATTTTGATCTGGTTAAGAAAAGCCTGGCCCTGTCCGCTTCTATGGATAAAGAAAAATTTCGGCAGCAGCAAATGGTAATGGGACTCACTATCGTCAGTGAGTTTATGAAATCAAAACCTATAATCAAATGCTCCATCTCCCCTTTTAAACACGATCTGGGTGAATTGGACGCTCAATTCAATTTCCAATTTTTCAACTTAATGACACCACCAGTGGGAAAAGCAGCAGTCAAAATCCCAAAACTGGAAGACATGCTAACTAAAATAAAAGGAGAAAAATTACTTTCACCTAAAACCGCGGAAAGCTTATTGAAGATAATAAAAAAATACGTCATAACGGACGAAAATGGGAATGGTATTGTTACCCTTGAAACCAAACCGGATCAACCGGGAATATTCTTCTTAAATGGCAAACCAATCAAATAGTATTCAATCCCGGGTTGTTTCCTGGGGAAAATTTTAGTATAATGGAATATGAACATGGATACGAATAAAAATATGAAAGCATACGGTATACTTTTCTTGTCGTGGTTATTCCCGGGCCTGGGTCATTTCATTCAAAAGAAATACCTGAAAGGCATTGTTTTTTTAACGGGTATCCTGCTGCTGCTGGTGCTTGGTGTGATCATGCAGGGAAAATTTTATGATGCCAAAGAGTTTCACCCGTTAATGGTATTGGGATTCCTGGGTGACCTGGGAAGCGGTTTATTTTATTTTATTATTAAACTGGCGGGACTGGGAAAAGGAAATATCCAGGCGGTTACTTATCACTATGGAACGACATATATGGTGAGTGCCGGTCTGATCAACTATCTTGTGGCGTTAAACGCCTATGATATTGCCAGGGGAAAACGAAAATGAAAACGATCTTTATCAGTCACCTCATCTCAATGGTGGTCTTTTCCATTATTGTATCAACATTGCTTGCGTTTATAAAATATGATGATAAAAAAGATATCCAAAAATATGGGTTAAAAATATTTATATACATGACCTGCGGCGTGATTATTTCTGCCTGGATCATGTTCCACTTATAAATAAGTGAATTTCGGATTTTTGTGTACTTGTGTACGGGTACCGCGTTTCTTTTAAAAAGAAACTCCAATGCCTCCGATATAGGCCATGCCGCCCAGTTGTGTGCCATTTTCCGATTTCAGGGCGATATATTTTAATTTGGCATCGATAAACACTGATTTCAAGGCATAAAATCTCAAACCGCCTTCTGCAAAGAATCCCAATCGTTTTTCATCCACATTTTCCATGGGGATGTCTGCTGCATATTCCTCTTTAATCATATAGTACCCGGCCCCACCGCCAAGGTAAGGGAAGAGTTTCTTTTTACAGGACTTGTTTGAACCGATTAAAAATCTCATTCCCAGTTCCATGGGTATTATTTTTAACGTGGTACTTTCGTGGGTATAGGTGGTTTGACCGTCTATGGACAGGTAATCGGTATGTAAAAATATCTCCAAAGATCGCAATATTCTCACCGCGACATCCACACTGTAAATCACGGGGGTATCTTCATAAACCTCTTTGAACAGGTCTTCGGAGAAATTCCTTACACCGGCTCCTACTGTTATGGAAAAAGTTTTAGGGTCGCAGGGTTCTTCAACCGCATTTAATAAGAAAACGCCTGATAAAAGGATTAAACCAACGACTATCTTTTTCATTTCTGTGCCTCCTTTTTTACATTTCAGCTAAAATATGAAAAGAGGATTATAACACATCAAAAAAACGAAAACAAATGTCTGAATTTTTACCGGGAAATTTTGAACACCTCTTGAATTTATCCTCCATTTCCAATACAATAAAAAATGGAAATTATGTTTGAAAAAAAACGACTGATCAGTCTACATTTAAAGTCAATAACATTGGAGGTACGATGTTAAACTACGAACAATTTTATTCTTCCTGTGCCAAAGGCATAAAAAAATCCGAAATCAGGGAGATATTAAAGTTAATCAGTAAACCAGGTGTTATATCCTTTGCCGGTGGTTTGCCGGCTCCTGATCTTTTCCCGTTAGATGAAATAAAGGAAATTGCTGCCTATGTGCTGGAAAAAGAGGGCAAAACCGCACTCCAGTACGGTACCACGGAAGGTAACAATGCGTTAAGAGAGCAGTTGTTGATATTTTTAGGAAAACAAGGGATTCATTTGACAATGGAACAGATATTTATTGTTACCTCGTCCCAGCAAGGGCTGGATTTGGTGGCTAAAATATTTCTCGATGCCGGGGATGTGGTGTTGTGCGGTAAACCTACTTATGTGGGAGCTATCCAGGCATTTCATTCGTATCATGCGGTCATGCGTTCCGTGGAACTGGACGACGGCGGGATCAGTATCGAAGGACTGGAACGGGAAATTAACCGACTCATCAATACACAATGCAAAAAACCTAAATTTATCTATGTGGTCCCGGACTTTCAAAATCCTTCGGGTATCACATTAACCCTGGACAGGAGAAAGCGGTTAGTGGAACTGGCTGAAAAATACGATCTCATCATTATCGAGGATTCACCTTACCGGCAATTGCGATTTGAAGGCCAACCGGAACCTCCGATTATCAGTTTAAATTCCCAACGAGTCATGTCAATCTATACCTTCAGTAAAATATTACTACCCGGTTTCCGGTTGGGTTGGATGGCAGGTCCCAAAGAGTTAATCCAGAAAGCCATTATGGCAAAACAAGCAGTGGACCTCTGCGCTCCCCCCTTTAACCAGGCTATTTTCGCGGAATTTATCAAACGGGGATTGCTGGAAAAACAAATCAAAAAAATCATCGTTGTCTATAAAGAAAAAAGAGATTATATGCTGGATCGGTTGGAAAAGTATATGGCTGGTATTGAAGGTGTCAAATGGACAAAACCCCAGGGAGGTCTCTTCCTGTGGATAACACTTCCCGAATCCCTGGACGCCACTGAGATGTTCCTGGATGCAGTGGAAAAAAAAGTAGCTTATGTGGTGGGTTCCGCCTTTGACCCGGAGAGCCTGGACAAACGAACCATGAGATTGAATTTTTCTTATGCCACGATGGAGGAAATCGATAAAGGTATTCAGCGGCTGGCAGAAGTAATAAAAGAAAAATTGGGGCAAAACAAAGTGGAGTCTCCAATTACACCGTAAAATAAAACGTCCGCAGGCACTTCTCCACAACATAGGGTACAACTCTAATGTTTTTTAAAAAACATCCGAAATACAAGATGAAAGCGCCTGCCAGGAGGTGCGCATAAGCATGAAGACAGCCAATGATAACATTGATAAGTTCAACAGTGAATGGATTCAACCGGACTTAAAACACATGAAACAAAATGAAAAAGCCTCCACCAATATCGCTTATGATGATAAAGTCGTATCTTCCTCCCAGGCTCTTGATTTAAAGGAGATGCAAACGAAAACCATATCTTTTCCTGATGTAAGGTCGGAAAAGGTAAAACAGATCAAAAAGCAAGTGAAAAAAGGCACATACAAAATTTCCACGGAAAAAATTGCTGAGTTTTTGATTGAAGAAGCAATGGAAGTAAATGCTTAAATACTATCTCTCCGCGGGTAAAATCCGCTGCTGCTGTTTTAAATTTTCAATGGTGTGTTGGGCAACATCCCGGAAAATACCGCTTAACTGCGGATATAACATTTTCCACTGTGTTAATTGGTTCTCACCCATGTCTTTTTTCCCGGCAGCTTTTTTTTCTAATTCCATCCTGGAACGTAGGTCCCTGGAATGCGACTCTATTGGTCTTTCCATGTCGTAGCACCTACCCTCCGGCTCACACCACCCGGAGCGGGCCAGGCTAAAGAATTGATGTTCCACGGAACCGGGAATGCTCTTTGAAAGAAAATATCCGATGTTGGGGTAAATATGACTGACATCTTTACTGCTTTTAATCGTGATTAATGGAGTCACGCCTTGAACAAAGGCATCTATTTTTTTTAAATCACCGGTTTTTTTTGCTTCTTTTTGGAGGTTTTCAAAGGGTTCTTTCAATTGATTTGTTAAGTCAATGGACTGTTGAAACATGTCACGCAATTCTTTGGTAGGGATATGGGCTTTGTATATTTGGCTTTGTTCGTTTAAGAGATTAGCCTGGCTCCAGGCAATATTTTTTTCAAATGGCCTGGACCTGGTTCGCACGCTGCCCAGGCTGCTTTCTTGTAAAGCACCTCTGTCTCGTACCGCCTGTCTTTTCTCTTGCTTTTGTACGATTGTATCTTTTTCTACTGTTTGTAACGCCGCTTTCATTTTTTTAGGCGGTGTTGGTAATGGTTTGGCTGCTTTTTGTTCCGGGGCCGCGGTCTTATCTCGAGTTTTTTCCCTTTCATGGGTTTCATCCAATGCCCCTTCCCTTGAAACGCGGGTTGTAGTAGTTTGGGCTCTAACAGGTTTTTCTTCTTCCTTTTTAAAATGATCTTCTCGACCGGGGGATTCTAATTCTCTAGCGGGCTTTTCCGCTGGCAAGGCTTTTAACCGGTCTTCTCCCGCAGTGATTGGTTCTCCCTTTTTAGCCTTTGGCATGGAAATCCCCGGGGAAGGTGGAGGAGCTTTCAGGGGTGCTGTGGGCTGCGGCTGGGGCTGTACTTCTTCCGCTTTCTCCTTCGACGTTTTCATGTCCATGAATTCCTCGGCTGTTTTAGGTACATCGGTTTTAAAAAACAGGTATATGGAAATAATCACAATCAAGATACTGGCAGCCAATGCCAGGGGTCTGAAAATAACAACATTACTTCTCTTTCTTTTGATTTCCTCCGGGGCGATGGCTTCGGTTTGCAGCTCAAAGGCCAGCATAAAAGTCCCATAGCACGTATCGCAGGAAGAGAGGTGTTTCATGATTTTATTTCGTTTTTCACCGGAAATTCTTCCTTCCACCAGTGCAGCGATCTCTTCCGGGGAGGGGCAGTCGTCGGGTCTATCACCGGCCTCTTTCAGGGCAGCAGACAGGAAATCCCCCAGGCGTTCATCAACCTCTTGCAGCACTGGTAATTTATCTTTATCTATTGCCATTTTTTTTCACCATAATTCACCACCTAAAACCTGATGGCCCAATCTTTTAGTCGGCCATTTCTTGATTTTTTCACCACAGGGTTCACAGGGAACACATAGATTTCAGCTGATCTCTGTGACCTCTGTGGCTTAAAACAATCAAAGCAAATCATTAATCGTAACTCCTTGCTGCTCCAATCGGGTTCGGCATTTTTTCAACAGCCTGGTAATTCGTTTATAAACCGCTTTTTCACTGATGCCCAGTACTTTTGAAATACGTTCCACCTTTTCCGGTTTTTTTTCTTCGTTGGCAGGGAACCTCATGCGCAGGATTATACGTTCTTCTCCGTTTAATTGAGCGATGATATCTTTTATCAGCTCATCCAATTTTTGTTTTCTTTGTTGTTCTATAAGCAGTTCCTGGGGATCGTTTTTGGTATCGGGGATAATATAGTCGCCCTCTTCATCAACAGCGGCGCCGTTTTTAACCACCGGGTTGTTTTCCAATAAAGGGGACAAACTACCCTTTTTCCCCCTGATTTTTTCGGCAAGGGTTTCAAGTTCTTCCGGGGATTCGGAAATACCTTCCGTAGATTTTAATTCCGGGTAGATTTCAGGTATGGACCAGCCCTGGAGTATGACTTTTTCATATATCAGCATACCGGTTTTGCCGAATTGTTGGGCGCGTTCTTTTTCGCGGCTTCTGCCCAATTTTTTACGGATCATATCCACTGACTGACGAGCGATGATGGTGGTAATATAAGTACTTAACTTTGCATCTCCTTTGAATTGACGCAGCACCCGGTAATCATCGTGCTGCAGTATATCCAACACCTGGTTGGAAAGCTCTAACGCTTCATTTTCGATATTCACCGGGTTATTGAGTGGTCCATGGCTTTTCAACTGGCGTTTGACCGCGTTAAAACATTGTCGTTCAATCAATT
>CP070627.1:1082732-1092498 GCA_020355945.1 Candidatus Aminicenantota bacterium
GAAAAACCACCACTGCTGCGGGTAAAACTGGTAAAATGCCGGGAAGAGGAATTTGATTTGATATTTACCATGCACCACCTGGTCTCAGACGGCTGGTCCCTGGAAATATTGCACCGGGAGTTTTACCGGTATTATAAATCGATTAAAGAGGGTAGGCCATACACACCCGAGCCGGTTAGAATCCAGTACAAGGACTATGCCCACTGGCACAATCAACTGCTGGCAGACCGGAAGAAATTAAGTGAGGTGCTGGAATTTTGGAAACCTCAATTGAAAGAATCTCCTATCTTGGAATTGCCTTATGATTTCCCGCCCGGGGATTTGACCGGTAAAAAAAGTGCGGCGTACCGGGCTGTAGTAGACTCTGACACAACCGGAAAATTGAAGAGCCTGGCACGGGATTACCAGGCCAGTATTTTTATGGTCCTGCTGGCAAGTTTTAATGTGTTATTGTGGCAGTTAACCGGGCAGGAGGATAACCTGATCGGTATGCCTGGTGCAGCCCGGCAGCATGAAGATATTAAAAACACCATCGGGCTCTTTGTCAATACCCTGGTGCTGAGAACACCGGTAGATAAAAACCAAACGTTTGAGGATTTCTTAAAAAGCAGTCAAACTCATGTGATGAAGATGCTTGAGTACCAGGGGTACCCGTTGGAATTGGTTTGTGAAGAATTGGCTGTCAAATATCCCACTATTTCTCTATTCTTTAATATGGTTAACATCGGGGACACCAGCCAGGAGATGATGCCCCGATTGGAAACCGGACATATGGAGAATGTCCAGGAAGCGAAATTTCATATGGCTCTTTACCTGGTGGAGTACCGGGATGGTATGGATATTTTATGTACGTACTTTACTCAATTGTTTTTACCGGAAACGGTTGAAAAGGTCATAGGCAATTATATTCAATTGCTGCAAAAAATAGTAGAAGAACCTCGGAAACTGTTGAAAGAGTATCGCTCCACCCGCAAGCGGTTATTAAAAAAATCTCTTGCCTCCGGCGGCCAGGGTGCTCTTCGGCCGGAAATCTTGACAAAAGGATCTGATTCTGGTAGAAATGAAGCATGATAACAGAAAAAGATAAACAAATAATTATCCAATGTGCCAGGAAATATAATGTGACTTCTGTAATCTTATTTGGCTCTTCCATAAGAAACGATAGAGAATTCAATGATATCGACATTGCAGTTAAAGGAATTGAACCCCGCTTGTTTTTCCGGTTCTATGCCGAATTATTCAAAAACTTATCGAAACCCGTTGACCTGGTGGATCTTTCTAATAAATCCTTATTTAACGATCTTATCGAAGAAGATGGAGTAAGAATTTATGGACAAGCTTCATAAACAGGTTCTTGCTGAAAAAGAAAATATTCAAATTGCATTGAATAATTTACAAAGTGCACTGGAACGGAAAGAAAAAACGGTTATCGAATTAGCAGCTATCGCGACTTTTCTCCATAATATATACAATGGCATCGAAAATATATTAAAGCAAATTTTAATTAGTCAAAATATTACGATCCCGGATTCTCCATCATGGCATAAGGAACTTTTAAATATTTCATCATCCAGGGAAATTATTTCAAAGAGTTTATCTGACGAGCTTTACGAGTATATGACTTTCAGGCATTTCTTTATCCACGCTTATGGATTCATGATGGATGAAGAGAAACTCGAAGTTTTAACAGATAATATCCAAAAAGTATGGTCTCAATTCAATCTTGAAATTGAAATTTTTTTGAAAAGTAAAAATAATCAACCTTCCTAAAAGGCAACGAAAAAAACACAAGAAGAAAGAAAGCCTTAGGGTGAGAAGAAAATATTAGCCGTAAAAAAATGTAAAAAAACACAAAAAATTTGACCAAAAAGCATTTATATTCAACACAAGGTGGTTAAAATGCTTATAAAGAAATTCGAAGAAAAAGTAGAAGCGTTTTCTGAGCGCATTGCCATTAAAATGGAGGTAGAAACCTTCACTTATAGGCAATTGAATCAATATGCCAACCAGGTGGCTGCCCAAATCACTGCATCTGATGGATTGAGTAATAAAGGCAAGCAAGCAGCGCTGTTGTTTGAGCATGGTGCAGACATGATTATCGGTTTAATTGCCGCATTAAAAGCCAATATGGTCTACGTGCCCCTTGACCGCACTTACCCGGAAAACCGGTTGGCATACATGCTGGAGGACTCAGAGGCCGTCTTGATATTAACCAACACCAACAACCTTCCCCTGGCACAGCGATTGGCAAGAAAAATCAAAGGAAAAATAGAGATCATGGATATCCGGGAAACCGATGCAGGACAGCTTGAAGGCAATGTGAACCGCACTGTTTCCGGTGAAGCGCCAGCGTATATCCTTTACACCTCCGGTTCCACAGGCCGACCCAAAGGAGTGATACAAAATCATGACAATGTTTTATACTATACCCGGAATTGGATCGAACGGTTTTCTATTACCCCTGGCGACCGCATGACTTTATTAACGGCATTCAGTCATGATGGGTTCGTACAGGACCTTTGCTCCGCATTACTCAGCGGCGCCGCCCTTTACCCTTATGATGTAAAGAATGTATTGGAACGTACCCGGTTGTCAGAGTTTATTAAAAATGAAAAAATCACTATCTGGCATTCGGTTCCTACTCTGTTCCGTTACTTCACAGACTCCCTAACACCAGGTGAAACATTCCCCCACCTGGGGTTTATCCTCCTGGGTGGTGAACCGCTGCGAAAACATGATATCGAAATTTTCAAACGGTATTTTCCCAATGCCGTCTTAGCCAACGTGTACGGACAAACCGAATCTTCTGTCAGTTCTATTGCTTTTTACACACAAGAAGACGTGTTTGGTTTGCCCATACTGGGAGAACCCCTGGACAAAACCGAAATCCTCTTAGTGACAGAAGAAGGCGAAATCCTGGAAGATATGGGAACCGGCGAAATTGTCATTGCTTGCGATCATCTGGCGCCAGGTTATTGGCAGGATGATGAAAGTACCCGGGAAAAATTCACCCATGACCCTGACCTGGGAAAACTCTATTGGACTGGCGACCTGGGCCGTTTAAAAGGAAACAGGGAAATCACTATAATTGGCCGAAAAGATTTGCAAATCAAAATCCGGGGCTTCCGGGTGGAAGTTGGGGAGATTGAAACAGTACTCCTCCAGCATGAAGCGGTTAAAGAGGCAGCAGTCATTTTGAAAGAAACCAAAGAAAACGAACCGTATCTTTGCTGCTATTTTACATCAAGAGATCCAGTGGATGCGGTCCGGTTAAGAGAGTACCTCTTACACCAGGTGCCTGATTATATGATCCCCAAAACCTTCATACAATTGGAGCGTCTCCCCTTAACCCCCAGTGGAAAAGTTGACAGGAATGCCCTCCCAGACCCGGAAACGGAAGAAGTAGAAAAAGAGTATAAACCACCGGTTACTGGAGTAGAAAGACAATTGGCAGAGATATGGCAAGAGGTGTTAAATATAAAACCAAAACATAAGCCCATAGGAATTGATGACAGTTTTTTTGAATTGGGAGGGCATTCGTTAAGGGCTATTAGACTTATTGCCAGGGTTCACAAAGCATTTCATGTAAAACTGGAATTGGAAGAAGTCTTTTCCTTGCCCACGTTAAAGGAGTTAGCCCATCTCATTGACAGCAAAAGCCAGGAGACCTTCACCGCCATTCATCCTGTTGAAAAAAAGGAATATTATCCATTATCATCAACCCAGAAGCGGTTGTATTTTCTCCAGCAGATGGAACCGGAAAGCACCGGGTACAACCTCTCGGATATCATGGAATTGGATGGGGAAATCGATATAAAAAAGGTAGAGGAAACCTTTCAAAAGCTGATCCAACGGCATGAAAGCCTGAGAACCTCGTTTCACATGATCGATGACCAACCCGTACAGCGGATAGAGGCGCCCTTCGGGCAAATAAACGCCTTCGGCGGAGAGGAGGGGGAACCCACACCAGCTCTTATCAGTTCTTTCGTTCGTCCCTTTGATTTAGCCCGGGCACCGTTGCTCAGGGTAGGGGTGATCCGGTTAGATAAAAACAAATATATCTTTATGATGGATATGCACCACATTATTTCTGATGGCACTTCACAAGAAATATTGAGTAAAGATTTCAAGCGCCTGTATGAGGGTAGAGGATTGATATCCTTAAAGCTTCAATACAAAGATTATGCCCAATGGCAGAGAGGAGAAATTGATAAAGGTGCGTTAAAACAGCAGGAAACCTATTGGTTAAAGGAATTCAGCAGCGATATCCCGGTGCTGGAACTGCCTATTGATTACCCACGGCCGTTAATCCAGGGTTTTGAAGGAGATGTTATACGGTTTGCATTGGAAAAGGAAGTTTCTCAAAAATTAAAACGACTGGCGCAGCAAGAGGAAATGACCCTTTATATGGTTTTATTGGCAGTGGTGAATGTGCTGCTGTTTAAATTGAGCGGCCAGGAAGATATGGTTATCGGCACGCCAGTGGTGGGACGCCGGCATGCAGACCTGGAGGGAATTATCGGCATGTTTGTCAACACCCTGACACTGCGAAATTACCCCCAGGGGGAAAAGACCTTTGCCGGCTTTCTAAAAGAAGTCAAGGAAAAAACCATGAAGGCCTTTGAAAACCAGGAATACCCCTTTGAAGAATTGGTGGACCGGGCAGCAGTCCACCGGGATATGAGCCGGAATCCTTTGTTTGACCTGATGTTCGCCCTTCATAATCAAAGTACGTTACCACCTGAAATGTTGAAAGTCATGAAAAAAGGTCGATACGCTAATATCCCCTTCAGGCATAATCGTTCAAAGTTTGACCTGACATTTCATGCCATTGAAGCCGGGGAAATGTTAGGAGTTTCTCTAGAGTACAGCACCAAACTCTTTAAAAAAGAAACAATCCGGAGATTTATCCGTTATTTCCAGGCCATCATCGCTTCCATCTCAGAGGACCATTATCAGAAGCTGTCAGATATCAATATTTTATCAAAAGAAGAAATCAAACAGTTGCTGGTAGAATTTAACCAAACCAGCGCCCAATACCCGCGACACCAAACTATTCACCAATTATTTGCCCGGCAGGCGGAACAAACCCCTTATCATGCTGCATTAGTAGGAGCCCACGAATTACACCAAAAGGGAACAAGGGGGCTTGCCCCCTTGTTAAGCACTCTAACCTACAAGCAATTAAATAAAGAATCCCAGCAATTGGCGTATCTATTACGGAGCAAAGGTGTCAAACCTGACACCATTGTGGGCATCATGGTGGAGTGTTCAGTAGAAATGATCATTGGGATATTGGGCATATTAAAAGCCGGCGGCGCATATCTACCCGTGGATGCCGATTACCCGGCAGAGCGCATCAATTATATGTTGGCAGACAGCTCAGCCAAAGTGCTGGTTACCACTAGCACGTTGGCAAGTGAAGACGAGAAGGTAAGAAGATACAAAGGTGAGATTTTACACCCACTAAGTGCTGAGCTCTCCAGGAATCCCCTCTTGAGAGGGGTGCCCGAAGGGCGGGGTGTGTCTAAACCCACAACTCGCAGCCCGCAGCCCGAAACAACATCCGAAAACCTCGCTTACATCATCTATACTTCCGGCACCACCGGCAGACCAAAGGGGACTTTGATCCGACATGACAACGTGGTACGATTGATGATCAACAATAGGTTCCAGTTCGACTTTAACAGTGATGATACATGGACTCTCTTTCACTCCTATTGTTTTGACTTTTCTGTGTGGGAGATGTACGGTGCCCTGCTGTACGGCGGAAAATTGGTCATTGTCCCCCGGATGACTGCAAAAGATACCACAAGTTTCCTGGAATTACTTAAACGAGAAAAGGTAACAGTCTTGAATCAAACCCCCTCCGCATTTTATCAACTGATGATTGAGGAATTAAAGGCAGAAAAAAAAGAATTGAACTTAAAGTATGTTATCTTTGGAGGTGAAGCCTTAACCCCCTCCAGGTTAAAAAAGTGGAAAAGGCAGTATCCCGAAACCCGGTTGATCAACATGTATGGAATTACAGAAACGACTGTCCATGTAACCTATAAAGAAGTATTAGAGCAAGACATGAAATCCCCGCACAGTTGTATTGGTTCGCCTATTCCAACATTGACTGTCTATGTCATGAACAGTTATTTTAAATTGCAACCGTTGGGAGTACCCGGGGAATTGTGGGTAGGAGGAGAAGGTGTATGCCGGGGTTATTTGAACCGACCTGAGTTAACCGCAGAGAAATTTTGCCTCCGGCAGCCAGGGGGGGCGCTTTTTGAAAAAAGCCCCTGGCAGGGGCGACCTATTATCCCCCCTGGACCCGCCACTCTCCGCAAAAACTTTTTATTAAAGGGGACAAGGGGGCTTGCCCCCTTGCATAAAAAAATATACTCCTATTTGTCCTATAGGTCCCATATGTCCTATATTTACAAAACCGGTGACCTGGTGAAGATGTTGTCTAATGGTGAAATGGAGTACCTGGGCAGGATCGATCAACAAATCAAAATCAGGGGACACCGTATAGAACCCGGAGAAATCGAAAAACAGGTACTGACCTATGAACAGCAAAAAATAAAAACAGCAGTGGTGATTCCCAAAGAAGACCGGAACAAAGACCGGTATCTATGCGGTTATTTGAAGGCAGAGCAGGAAATCAATATCTCCAATTTGAAAAAATACCTGATCCGGACACTGCCTGATTATATGATCCCTCCATTTTTTGTCCAATTGAAGGAAATCCCAATGACCTCCAGTGGAAAAGTGAATAAAAGAGCCTTACCTGAGCCGGAAAAGGTAAAAAAAGAAGATGGTTTTACAGCACCGGAAAATGAAGTAGAACAGGAACTGGCAGCACTATGGTCAGCGGTACTGGGAATCGAAGACAGTAAAATCGGGACATTAGATGATTTTTTTGAACTGGGTGGTCATTCTCTTAATGCCACCCAATTGACAGCCCGGATACATAAAGCCTTTAATATAAAGGTTCCATTGCCAGAATTCTTTAAGACCCCTACTATCAGTGGAATCGCCCATTATTTGCAGCAGGCAGCCGAAGAGCAGTTCGCTGTTATTGAAAAAGCCGAACCCAGGAAATATTACCCGCTGTCATCGGCGCAGGAACGCTTGTATGTCTTGCAGCAAATGGAAGAAGAAAGCACCGTCTATAATATGCCCCTGATCATTATGTTAACCGAGGGAATTGATAAAGAAAAATTGAAGCAAACATTCCGACAGTTGATCGCCAGACATGAAAGCTTACGGACTTCGTTTCATATGGTTAAAGATGAACCGGTACAGGAGATTCATGAAAATGTGGAATTTGACCTTGATTTACTTGATTCACAGGATTTTTTAAAGCGATTTATTCGTCCCTTTGATTTATCCCGGGCACCGCTCTTGCGAGTGGGATTGGCAAAGAAAAATGATGGGAAGCACATCCTTATGGTGGATATGCATCATATTATTAGTGATGGGGTATCCCTGGAGATATTATCCCATGAATTCACCGTCCTTTATAACAGGCAGCAGGTCCCGGAACTTCCTATCCAGTACAAAGATTATGCGTTATGGCAGAAACGCCGGAAAATACGGGAAACTACCCTAAAGCAGGAAGCCTATTGGTTAAAGGTATTGGGAGATGAAATCCCGGTACTCCGATTACCTTATGATTTTCCCAGGCCGAAAATCCAGGATTTTGCCGGTGGAAAAATGGATTTTGAAATCGGGAAACAAGAAACCCCAGGTTTAAAACAGTTGACATTGTCTCAAGGGGCTACCCTTTATATGGTTTTATTGGCTGCCTATACTCTTTTAATGTCCAAACTCAGCGGCCAGGAGGATATTATTATCGGCACCCCCACTGCCGGCCGCCAGCATCCGGACCTGGAAGGTATTATCGGTATGTTTGTCAATACCCTGGTTATGCGCAACCGGCCTTGGGGAGAAAAAACGTTTAAAACGTTTTTAAATGAAGTCAAAATAAATACCCTGGAGGCTTTTGAAAACCAGGATTATCAATTTGAAGACCTGGTGGAGAAGGTGGCGGTTAAGAGGGATGCCAGCCGGAACCCGTTGTTTGATGTCATGTTTTCCCTGCGGCATATGGATATACCAATACAGGAGTCACTCTCATCAGGGAAGAAACCAATTCATCAGCAGTTTGAAGGCCGGGTGTCCAAATTCGATTTAACCCTGGACGGTACAGATGCCGGAGAAACTCTTTATTGCGTGGTGGAATACGCCGCCAGGCTTTTTAAACCGGACACCATCCGAAGATTTATTGCCTATTTTAAACGAATCATATCAGCCATTTTTGCCAGCCCAGACATACCAATAGCTGATATCGAAATATTAACGGAAGAGGAGAAACATCGAATTTTGTATGTCTTTAACGATACTGCTGTTGATTTCCCGGGAGATAAAACCCTTAATGAATTGTTTGAGCACCAGGTGGAGAAGACCCCGGATCATATTGCTGTGGCAGGAATCCCCGAATTACACGAATTACACGAAAACGCACCCTTAGAGGGGACAAGGGGGCTTGCCCCCTTGTCTATTCTTATACAGATAACCTACAAGGACTTAAATCACAAATCCAATCACCTGGCTCGTCTATTAAGGCAAAAAGGCTCAGCGCCTGACACCATTGTGGGCATCATGGTGGAGCGTTCCCTGGATATGATCATTGGCATCATGGGCATATTGAAAGCCGGTGCAGCTTATTTGCCTATAGACCCGGAATACCCGGAAGAACGAATAAAATATATGTTGAAAGACAGCGGAGCAAACGTCCTGGTCACCACCTGTACGTTGGCTAAAGAAGGTGAGAAGTTAAAAAGATACAAAGGTGAGATCTTACACCCACTAAGTGCTGAGCCCCCCGGGAATCCCCTCTTGAGAGGGGTGCCCGAAGGGCGGGGTGTGTCTGGACCTGCAACTGACACCCCGCAGCCCGAAACAAAATCCGAAAACCTGGCCTACATCCTCTACACCTCCGGCACTACAGGCAAGCCCAAAGGGGTTATGGTAGAACACAGGAATGCTTCCGTATACTTAAATGCCTTTAGCCGGGAATTTGATTTAACAGGAAAAGACATCGTGGTCCAGCAAGCTTCTTTTACTTTTGATGTTTTTTTTGAGGAAGTGTTTCCCGTGTTTTTAAAAGGAGGAAAAATAGTCATTCCTTCCAGGGACCAGGTCAGGGATATCAGTTTAATGGAAGAATTCATCATTAAGCATTCAGTGACAATAATCAGTTGTACACCCTTGATGTTAAACCTGTTGAACCAGGGAAATAAATTAGATTCCCTGAGGATATTTATCAGCGGCGGAGATGTGTTAAAAGGTGAGTATATCGGGAATTTATTAAAATGGGGAAAGGTCTATAATACCTATGGCCCCACTGAAACCACTGTATGCGCCACCTATTACCAATGCAGCCGCCCAATAAAATCAAATGTATCATTAGGCAAACCAATCGCCAATTATAACGTGTATATTCTGGATAACCATCATTTGGTTCCCATCGGTGTCCCGGGAGAGATTTGCATATCCGGGGCTGGCGTCGCCCGGGGATATTTAAACAACCCGGAATTAACCGCAGAAAAATTTTGCCTCCGGCAGGCCCGCGGCACGGGCACCCTATTAGGGGGGGCGCTTTTTGAAAAAAGCCCCTGGCAGGGGCGACCGATTATCCCCCCTGGCCCCCCCCGCAAAAACTTTTTATTAAAGGGAACAAGGGGGCTTGCCCCCTTGCCTGAAAAAATAT
>CP070627.1:1092598-1102263 GCA_020355945.1 Candidatus Aminicenantota bacterium
CCCGCTTTCATCTTTTCCGAATTCGAATTTGGTATCAGCGATGATGATGCCTTTTTCATAGGCGTGTTTACTGGCATGTTTATAGAGGGCAATGGATAGTTCCCGGATTTCTTCCGCATCCCTTTTCCCTACCAGGTTAGTCATTTGCTCAAAGGTAAGATTTTCATCGTGGCCCTGTTCGGCTTTGGTAGTAGGGGTGAAAATCGGTCCCGGGAAGCGATCGGCAAATTTTAATCCCGGCGCTAGTTTGATGCCGCAGATTTCACCGCTTTTTTCATAGGTTTTCCAGCCCGAACCCACAATATAACCACGAACAATCGCCTCAATCGGATAGGTTTGCAGTTTCCTGGTCAGTACGGCCCGTTTTGCAATCATTGGTGCAAAGGCTTTAAACTCCTCCAATTTTTCCGGCTCATCGCAGACAATATGATTGGGAATTAAATCCCTGGTGTATTTGAACCAAAAAGCTGAGAGTTGGTTCAATACTTTTCCTTTATCAGGGATTAAGGAGGGGAGCACATAGTCATAGGCGGATATCCGGTCCGTGGAAACAATGAGCAGTTGATTGTCTTTTTCAAAGACATCCCTGACCTTTCCTCTTTTAAACAATTTAAACGGTAAGTCAATACTTCCTATACCTTCCATCAATCAGTCTCCGTTATATCAATTATAAAAAACGTGAAGCTGAGGTTGAACCTCAGCTTCATCGTTAATTATGCATGATTGGTTTACATCAAAGAGTAGCCTACACTTAGACCGGCCACCACGATGGAGATCATACTCATTAATTTAATCAGGATATTCAGGGAGGGGCCGGAGGTATCTTTCAGGGGATCACCCACGGTATCCCCCACAACGCCGGCTTTATGGGCGGGAGAACCTTTTCCGCCCAGGTTGCCTTCTTCGATATATTTTTTGGCATTGTCCCAGGACCCGCCGGCATTGGCCATGAATATAGCCAGGATAAAACCGGCACTCAGGGCACCTACCAACAGTCCCATTACACCGGCTACGCCCAGGATAACACCGGTAAGAATAGGAATGGTAATGGCCAGTGAAGAGGGTAGGATCATTTCTCTTTGCGCCCCCTGGATGGAAATCTGCACGCAGGATTGGTAATCGGGTTTAGCCGAACCATCCCAGATACCTTTAATTTCCTTGAATTGTCGTCGGACTTCTTCCACCATGCGGGACGCTGCCCGTCCCACCGCTTTCATGGTAAGACCGGAGAACATGAAGGCCATCATAGCACCGATAAACACCCCGATAATGACCCGGGGGTTCATTAAATGCACTTTGAAGATTTCCATGAATTTTTCAATAGATATTTTATCCACCAGTTCAGCGGCATTGTATTGGGAGAGGAATCCGGGTAATTCGCCCCCGCTTTTGAGGATGTGTTTCATGCCCATTTTTACTTCTTCGATATAGGCGGCCAGCAGTGCTAAGGCGGTTAGAGCCGCGGACCCGATGGCAAAGCCTTTCCCGGTAGCAGCCGTGGTGTTGCCCAAAGAATCCAGGGCATCGGTGCGTTTCCTTACTTCTCCGGGCAAACCGGCCATCTCAGCGTTACCACCGGCATTATCGGCAATCGGGCCATAAGCGTCGGTGGCCAATGTGATCCCCAGTGTAGAGAGCATCCCCACGGCAGCCACGCCAATGCCGTAAAGCCCGGTAATCGCATTACCTTCCTTAAATCCGCCGGCAAAAGCAAATGCGCCGATAATACCAACGGCAACGGAAATCACCGGGATGGCGGTGGAGATCATTCCCGAAGACAGGCCGGCAATAATCACTGTGGCTTCACCTGTAGCGGTTTGGTTCGCCACTTCGCGGGTGGGCTTATAGCTGTGAGAGGTGTAGTGCTCTACGCTTTTACCAATAATAATACCAACAATTAATCCCACCACAATGGACCCGAAGATTCCCAGGTTATTGGGTAGTAAGAAGAAAACCGCCGCAAAGGAACCGAGAATGATGATCCCGGAGCTCACATTAATCCCGAATCCCAGGGAGCCTAACAGTTGTTTTTGAGTGGCGCCTTCTTTGGTTCTTACCAGGTAGATGCCCAGGACAGAAGCCAGTATCCCGATCCCGGCGATGATCATGGGTAGGATAACTGCGTTAAAACTTACGGCTTTTCCTGCTGTCAGGAAAGCAGAAGCCCCCAGTGCAGCCGAAGCCAGGATAGACCCGGCATAGGACTCATAAAGGTCAGCCCCCATTCCAGCCACATCACCCACGTTATCACCCACGTTATCGGCAATGGTGGCGGGGTTTCGGGGATCGTCTTCCGGGATGTTTTGTTCTACTTTACCCACCAGGTCAGCACCCACGTCAGCGGCTTTGGTATAGATACCGCCGCCTACCCTGGCAAAGAGCGCCTGCAGCGATGCCCCCATACCAAAGGAGAGCATGGTGACAGTGGTGATTACCAGGTTGTATTTCAAGACGAGATGGAGCACGATGAACCATAACGAGATATCCACCAGGGCCAATCCTACCACCACCAGTCCCATTACCGCGCCGCTTCTAAAAGCCACTTTCAGTCCCTTATCCAGTGATTCCCTGGCCTGGTTGGTGGTCCTGGCCGAAGCATAGGTGGCGGTTACCATGCCGATAAAACCACACAGCCCGGAAAAGAATCCCCCGGTGAGGAAGGCAAAGGGTGTCCAGGGAGATTGAACGCCCAATACAAATGATAAAAAGGCCAAAAATAGGGCTGCGATGACGAAGAATATAGCAACGATTTTGTACTGTTGTTTAATATAAGCTCTTGCACCTTGCCTGACAGCTTCTGCAATTTCCACCATTTTTTCCGTGCCTTCGGAGAGTTTCATCATTTTTTTGTAGAAAGCAAAGGCAAAAATGAGCGCGATAACTGCTGAAACCGGAGCGGCTGCAAAAAGAAGTGTGTGTGCTGTAACATCTGTCATTGTTGTTACTCCTTTTCCTGTTTTCTGTGAATTTAAATTGAAATTGTAATAAATTTAACCGCTTTTGTCAATGAAAAAGTTGAGTTTAGATTCACCATCATTTTGCCCCCTCTTTTTATTAATAAAGTCCAGGCTAAACTCAAACGGGTAATCGAAAACCTCCGGGATTAAATTGGGAACAGCGAAATGGCATAAAGTGGGTAATTGCAGATATTATTGGTTTTTTGAAGGTTTTGCAGACTGGTTCGGCATAGGAGCCCGGGTTTATATTTTTCATTATAAACCTTGAGGCTTTTACTTTTCAGATTAAGCCCGGCTTTGGCTTCCAATGGACATACACCATCTTTTAACGTAAAGACAAAATCCACTTCGGCTTTACCAGCACTGGTCCAATAATACAAATCTTCCCGGATTTTTGGTTTAAGCTGTTGAGCCACGTAATTTTCTACCAATGCCCCATGAAAATGAGAAAAAATGGCGCTGCCTTCCAGGATTAATCCCGGGGATAAATTAACCATGGTTCCCAGCAAGCCGACATCCAGGAGAAATACCTTAAAAATAGTTGAGTTACTGTAAGCATGAAGAGGCAGTCCCGGTTTTGAAATGTGATACGACTTATAAATAATGCCAGCATCCAATAACCATTGCAATGCTCTTTCGTAATCCCTGGCCCTGGCGCTTTTACGTACAGCGGAAAAGATAAATTTCTTATTTTCTTTGGACAGGTGCGTGGGGATGGATCGCCATATTTCAGAAATCTTCATTATATCTGATTTTTCCGCATGCTTAGAAAAATCGAGAAGATAAGAATCAATGATCTCCTGTTGAACCTGACGGGTAACCTGGAAACTGGCGGTCTGAACATAGGTGGATATTGCTTCGGGCATACCCCCGGTCAGGTAATAGTTTTTTAAAAGCTCCAGCAGTTCCACATGAAAGGGTTCCGGGAAAGGGTGAAAATCATGTTGATTCTCTTCAATGAGATTTCGGAGCACTGATTTTTGCATGGCATCGAGGAATTCCGGGAAAGACAGGGGATAAAGGTCCAGGAAATTAACCTGGCCCACCGGGAACGACTTTTGCCCTGTCAATTTTATCCCTAACAGTGATCCTGCGGCTGCCACATGATACTCATTGGCATTCTCCCTGAAACTCTTCAACGTCTTCAGCGCATTTGGTGAAGCCTGGATTTCATCAAAGATAAGCAAGGTAGAACCGGGGGATATCTTCACCTCCCCATAAGCGGACAGAGACCTTATGATTCTCTGAAGATCGAATCTCCGGGCAAAAATAGCATCCAGGGTGGGATCATCTTCGAAATTCAGATAAACGCTGTTTTCATATTCTTTTTTTCCGAACTCCTTTAGTATATAGGTCTTACCCACCTGGCGTGCGCCTCGTAAAACCAGGGGTTTACGCCATTCCGTCTGTTTCCAGTCTAATAGTTTTTTATAAATGTCCCGTTTCATAATAGGATTAATATAACACAAGAAAAAGATATTGTCAATTTTTCGTTCTAAAAACGTGAAGTTCTTCACATTTTTGGAACGAATATTGTGAGTTTTCTCACATTTTTGGAACGAATAATGTGTTTGGACTCACCAGCATATTTTCATCATCCACAAAGTGCAGGAAAACCGGGGACAAGAGAAAAAGATTATTCAAAACGAAATTTGTAATTTGTTTGCAATTTAGTGATTGGCATTTGGAATTTAGCTGCCTTTGACAAAAAAAAATCGAAAGTGTATCATTGGGGAACAATGTCAAAAATTTTTGTGTCTCTTCGTGTAACTTCGTGGCTAAAAAGGCAGGAGGTATAAAATGAGAATATTTGCCAGTGCTTTGATTATATTATTAACAGTCACCAGTGGGTATGGGGCAGAGTATTATGTGTCCAAATCGGGCAGTGATTCCAATCCTGGCACGGAAGCACAGCCCTGGAAAACAATACAGAAAGCAGCCAATACAATGTTGGCTGGGGATACCGTATATACAAAAGCCGGGACCTATAATGAACGGGTGATACCTAAGAATTCCGGCACCGCCGGTAATTATATCACTTACACCGCTTATGCCAATGATGAGGTTATCATTGATGGCAGCGGCATCAATTTACCCTATGATTGGGGTGGATTAGTGGATATTTCAGGGAAAAGTTACATTAAGATATCAGGACTGCAGATCAAGAATGCCGGTCCCAACGACAACAATCCCGGTATCTTAGTGGACAATTGCAGTTATATCATCATTGAGAATAATTATACGTACAATACCACCTCTTCCGGGATCGGGGTCTGGGACAGTAACAATATTACCATTGATAATAATGAAGTGGAATTGGCCTGTAATGACGGTGAACAGGAGTGTATTACCCTGGATGCAACTACCAATTTTGAGATTAAGAACAATCATGTCCATGACAGTGGCCCCGGGACTATTGGCGGGGAGGGTATCGATGCCAAAAACGGCTGCTCCTATGGAAAAATCTACAATAACCATGTGCATGATCTCAATCGCCTGGGTATATACGTGGATGCCTGGGAGAACCATACCTATGATATTGAAATTTACAACAATATCGTGTATAACATCAATGGCAATGATTGTTATACCCTGGCTTCCGAAGCCGGGGGGCTTTTGGAAAACATCCGCATTTATAATAATATTGGTTACAATGCGGATGTATGTGGACTGACTGTCAGCCGCAACGGTGATTCTTCCACTCATCCCATGAAAAATATTTATGTCATCAACAACACCTTTTGCAACAATGGAGCGCCGCCGTGGGGTGGGGGCATTGCCGTAGATAATCCCGATATTCAAAGCCTGGTCATACGAAATAATATTCTCAGCCAAAACCATTCCTTTCAAATGGAAGTGGAACCTGATGTGTCCATGTCAAAACTAACTGTAGACCATAATCTCATTCACGGGTACAGGCACTATGACGATGAGATTAAAGGTAATGACTATGTGGAGGGAGACCCCTTATTTGTTAATGCTTTGATTGCGGATTTTCATTTAAAAAAAGATTCTCCTGCCATTGACAGCGGCTCTTCAACCAATGCGCCTGCGGATGATTATGAGGGAAACACCCGCCCGCAGGGGTGCGGATATGATATCGGTGCCTATGAATATGTTTCTTCAAACGGGGGACAACCTGAAATATCTTTAAGCCAGAGGACCATCAATGTCACGGTGGTATCCGGTTCTACTACACCCGAAGCCCGGTGGTTTACCATTTCCAATTCCGGTACCGGGACCCTGGATTGGAGTGTTACGGATAATGCGGATTGGTTGAGTGTTAATCCTTCCTCCGGCACCGATTCGGAAACGGTAACTGTAACCATCGATCCTTCGGGATTGAGTATTGGCAGCTATACCGGTACGGTCACAGTGAGTTCCACCAATGCCGCCAATTCACCTCAAACGGTAACCGTCAATTTAACCATTCAAAGTCCCCCCCAGGACGAGGAGGAACCTTTCGGGTCTTTTGATACGCCGGTTCACGGTTCCACTGTACGCAGCAGCATACCTGTTACTGGCTGGGCATTGGATGATGTGGCAGTGGAGAGTGTGAAAATCTATCGGGAACCTGTGTCCGGCGAGGGCAGCAATATGGTGTATATTGGGAATGCCACCTTTGTCGAAGGGGCCCGGCCCGATGTTGAAAACGCTTTTCCTGGTTATCCCAACAATTCCAGGGCCGGATGGGGGTATATGCTGCTGACTAATTTCTTACCTAATGGAGGAAATGGCACCTTTACATTGTACGCTGTTGCCAAAGACGGTGTCGACAATGAAGTCATATTGGGCTCTAAAACTATTATTTGTGATAATGCCAATGCAGTGAAACCCTTTGGTGCCATTGACACACCATCACAAGGAGGCACCGCTTCAGGCAGCAGTTTTATCAACTGGGGTTGGGTATTGACACCGCAGCCCAACAGCATTCCTACCGACGGTTCTACGATTAATGTTTATGTTGATGGTGTTAACCTGGGCCAGCCGGTTTATAATATTTATAGGCAGGATATTGCGACATTATTTCCCGGTTATGCCAACAGTAATGGAGCGGTGGGGTATTTTTACCTGGACACCACGGCCTATGCTGATGGTGTGCATACCATCCAGTGGACTGCCGCGGATAATGCCGGAAACACTGATGGCATCGGAAGTAGATATTTTACCATCCAAAACACAGGCGGAAGCGCATGGCGCATGGCGCATGGACCAGGGCGCAGCATCTTCCTCAGACCTGGTTCCCTGCTCCCCCTTGATTCTTCCTCTGATGAACCTATCTACTTAAGAAGAGGATATAGCGAAAATGTAAGACCGCAAAGAATTTATCCTGGTAAAGATGGTATTGTCCATATCGAAATCGAGGAGTTAGAGCGTGTAGAAATCCATTTCTTAGAGGGAACAAGGGGGCTTGCCCCCTTGTCTAATGTTAATGAGTTCTCCAACGGTGTTCCGGATGGTTTCCGGATCGTTGGTAAGCGTTTTGGAGCACTCCCCATCGGGTCTACCCTGGATCGTAAATTGGGTGTTTTTTACTGGCAGCCAGGTCCGGGATTCCTGGGAGAGTATCAGTTTCACTTTATTAGTAAAGAAAAGAATGGAAAATTTACCATGAGGAGGCTAAAGATAAAAATCGTTCCTAAATTTCCAGAATAAGAGCGGTGAAGATAAAAGCCACGAAGTTACACGAAGGAGAAATCAGTAGGTAGTAGGTAGTAAGTAGTAGGTAGTATAAAGATGACATAAGACAGATGACGGATGACAGCTTATTGGTCCACTATGTCATGGGGTTTAAATCTGTGTAATCTGCGTAATCTGTGGTTTCTTCTTTTTCATCGTCTCCGGGTGAGGCTCGCATCATGAGTGACTGTCTCCAAATCCTCAAATCCCTTTTCTGTGTCTTTATTCTGACCAGTCTTCTACCACGAGGTCTTCAACCCTTTCGAATTCATTTTTATTGTGGGTCACTAATGTTGCACCATGAGAAAGTGTTGTCGCAGCTATGATAAGATCATTTGGCCCAATTATATTTCCACTCTTTTCTAAATTTGCCCTGATCCGGGCATATGTTATTATTTCCTTATCCCCAAAAGGGATAATTTCAAAAGGAGAAAGAAATTTCTCTAATGCAGAAATCACTTTACCTTTCTTCTCGCTTTTTAATGCTCCATAATATAACTCTGCCTTTACCATTGAAGGAATTGCTATATCCGTGGGTAAAAGCGATTTCAACATTTCTTTGATACGAGGAAATTTATTTTTTAGTGCATAAATACAAATATTCGTGTCTAGAAAGTATTTCATAATGCTTCCCTTTTGGTTTCGTGTTCAAAGGGAATTTCAGGCGGTTCATGTAAATCATTTTCATCCAATACCCCGAACAGTGAAAAATAATTTTCTGGCCACTCTTGTTTAAGTTCTTGCTGAATACGATCTTTTATCCATTCCGATATCGAAATATTATTTTTGGCAGCGGTTGATTCTAAAGCTCTTAAGGTGTTTTCATCAAGTTGAATATTAATTTGTGTCATTTTTCAATTTCCTCCTGGATATATATTACTTCATATGGCAGCATTTTTCAACAGATTTTTTTTTAAACAGCTATTTTGATCTTCCCACCTCTTGACGGATTTAAAACAGAAAAGGTGTATGTAAGTTCCAAAACCCAATATTTCATCATTCCAAAATGTGAGCGCAGCGAACTAAATTATCTTCTTCGTGTTTCTTTGTGTAACTTCGTGGCTAAAATTGGAATTGTTGATTTCCTTTTGAGACGATTGCAATAAAAACCAAATTCTTCTACAATTTAACTATGATGGGAATAAAATTGAGAATATCCACCAACTGGTTAAGAATATCAGTCGGAAAAGCCCTATAAATTGTATTTCCTTCAGCCCGGATGGAAAAAACCTGACCTCTGCATCTGGTGAATTACTCTCGTTTACTGGTCATTTTTTTGCCTATCCCCGCTTTTTTCCCGATATTTGCTTTTTCCATCTTTTTCTTGCTTTTTCTGCAAAAGATTTGGGATATTCGCCGGCAAGCAGTTTTTCAAATTTATTTATGAAACTGTATTTACGGGAATGATCTTTTTTGATACTTTCCACCAGGGATGACCATTCTTTTTCACGGCCTATTTTCTTGTAGAGTGTCCTCAGTTCTTTGAAGTGATTGATTGCAATGCTGTAATACTTACTTTTGCCAGCGTTAACAATTCGCATTGCCAGGGCTCGGTACACTTTTGCAGCCGCAGGAAAATGCTCCTTTTTTAAGCCAATGGCCGTGGGTTCGGTTCTATAGTGACTGAGGGATTCAAGTTCTTCGTCTGCTGCCGACATGATACATTGGGCAAGCACATCCCACTCCCCTGTTTGTACGGCAAGTTCGATTATTGCGGATAAAGATGTTCTCTTCGCTATTTCAATCGCTTTTTTGTGCCAATGTTCGCTGTCCCCTTCGGATATATATTTCATAAATTCTTCATAGGTATAAACAGAAGGATGTTTCATAAATTCAGACCAGGCACTATTAAACGCTTCATCTTTCTGGCCCAGTTTTGCCTGTAACTCACGCTTTTTAGTATTCAGGCCCCAGGCGGAATAGTTTGGCCAGTTTGATTTATTTTCAAGCTCCAGTCCTTTATCAATCCATGCAAGTGCCTCCCGGTACTGATTTTTCATCTTATGGAGTTCGGCAATATTCTCACAA
>CP070627.1:1102363-1111982 GCA_020355945.1 Candidatus Aminicenantota bacterium
AACGAATCCTATAGGGTGGGGACGCCGTCCCCTTGAAAATCCCAAATCCGGCAAGCCTTATATGGATTTAAAAAGAGGTTGGCAGAGTGCGTTGGAAAGGGCGGGGATAAATGACATGAGGTTTCATGACCTTCGGCACACGTTTGCTTCTCATTTTCTGATGAACGGCGGGGACTTATACACACACAAAGAAATTCTCGGCCACAAGGATATTACCACCACTTCCCGGTATTTGACAATAACCACAGAACACAAAAGCAAGGCGATGGAAATCTTTGCAGTACCGGAAAACGAGTCCAATATCATTGAATTAGTGGGATAGAAAGTTATAATCAGTAGATTGAGGGTTGGTAAGCCTGGACAGAAAAATTCAGCAAATCCAAACAACCGAAAGCAGTAGGATTAAGTAGAAATACTCATTTTTTACAAAGGGGGTTGAAATTTTTTTTCTTCTGTAGTAGACTTTAATTTACCGCTAAAACCGGCTATGGAAAAATTAGGTGTATTTGTGTTGGCATGGTTGAAAGGGATGGTGGTAAGTGTTCAACCCTTAATGGCGGGAGCTTACATAAGGCAGAAAATTGATTTAAAAAGGATAGTTTTTTCAAAGAGTTTGCATTTAACTGTATGATTAGAAAGCGTAATTGGTAATTAAAATTGAAGGGGTGATTCCTTAAATGAAAGATATCGAATATGATGCATTTATAAGTTATAGCCACAAAGATAAAGAGTTTGCACAAAAGCTACTTACTAAACTTGAGGAAAAAGGATTAAGGATTGCCATTGATTTTAGGGATTTTAAAGTTGGAACACCTATTCTTGTTGAGCTTGAGCGTTTGGTGCGGTCTTCAAAATATATCATTTTAATATTATCACAAGATTGGATTGAAAGTCAATGGACTAATATAGAGGCAATGTTCCTTCAAATGCAAGACCTAACGGGAATGAAAAGAAAAATTATTCCTTTAATGTATAAAAAATGTGAATTACCACATAGATTAAGTACTTATACTTATGCTGATTTTACAGGAGATTTCGATAGTGCTTTTAATAAATTGATATTTTCTTTAGGAATTGATCCTGAAGTTGCTAAGGCGGAGAAATATAGTTCAGATTATGGTGGGGATAGTATAACGTTGAGGGAAGTCTTGGAGTTGAATTGGCAAATCCTTAAGCTGATTACAGAAAATATATCAAGTACATCTAGAGGAACTGCAAAAGTTTTTCATGATTTTGGAATAACAATGGATCACCGCTTATGTTTTGTATTAATGCCATTTAGCACTAATTGGTCAAGAAAATTTTTTGAGCGACATATTGAACTGCCGTGCAGAGAACTGAGTCTAAATGCTATTCGAGCAGATGATATATATGGAGTAGAAGGGATTATGCAAGATATATGGATTCATATTAATAAAGCCCGGATAATAATTGCAGACCTTACTGGCCGTAATCCAAATGTATTTTATGAGGTTGGTTTAGCACATGCAATAGGAAAAGATGTGATATTGATTACTCAAACTATGGATGATGTCCCATTCGACTTGAGAAGTTTAAGGTGTATTGTTTACTCTCTCGAATTGGATTGCCCTGAGAAATTTGAAGAAATGCTAAAAAACACTATTAATGCAGTGCTTAGAGTTGATAACACTTGATGTAGGATATTTAATAAAAAACAAAAAATCCTTTCAGTGGGGAGTAAGGATGCGTTATGGTACTCCAACCTCCAAAGTGACGAAAACGTGACTGGTTTATACCAATTTATAGTAATTTATAGTGGTTTTTATCGTAATATAGTAATTGAAAAAAATTCATGGAAGAATTTCATAATAATGATTTTCGGTTTTTGGTACGGATTTCAAAAGTAAGTAAAACCGGCGATGGTTAAATGGAGAAAATCTGAGTTGGCTGGGTTAAAGGGATTAATAAGAGTGCAAATTCCCTGATGACGGGAGTTCATCTTAGATTGATGAGAATTGTGGAGAAATCATGGTGGCTTCAATTTTTGATGGTTTTTTTTGACCCAGAGCCACTGTAACCGTATTTTTATGTGGTAAATTTAAAACATGAAAATTATTAAAATTATCGGAAGGGAGAAAGTTGAGTACGGTGTTTTTCGGGCGGAGTTGGTGTTTCCCTCGGAAAATAGGTTCGATGTGACGGTGAGGGACCCATTTCTGGAGTCGGGGGAGATTGAAAGTGACCAGGATGAGTTGCTTTGGTGGTATTTTGAAAAGCACCTGGAGTCCCCGTTTACCGACAGGGAAAAGGCCAAACGTGCCGTGAATAGTATTGCTTTCTACGGCGAATCGCTGTTTGGCGATTTGTTTGCCCAGGACAAGGCCTTGGCCGAGTGGCGAAAACTGGTGCACGGACTGGATAAAGTCCGCGTACAGGTGCTTTCCAAAGACCCGGAGCTCCAGGCTTTTCATTGGGAGGCTTTGAAAGACCCAAAGGAGAGGAAAGCGTTTTGCCTTAAAGGGGTGGAGTTTACCCGGACATCGAATACACCCACGTGGGACCTGACAGTGCAAGAGAGTACGTGTTTGAATCTTTTATTAGTGACGGCCCGACCCCACGGGAAAGAGGATTTGGAATACCGCACCATTACGCGACCGGTGATTGATACGATTGAGAGAAACCGCATGCCAGTGCATGTCCACCTGCTGCGGCCACCCACGTTCCTGGCGCTGAAAGAACACTTGAGAGAGAAGAAAGGGTTTTACCATATTGTCCACTTTGATGTACACGGAAGTGTGCTGAGTTTCCCTGTGTACCAATTGATAATGGAGCAGCAGGGTAAAAATAGAAGCCGGGGGCACCGGTGGGTGGATCCTTATGAAGGGACACAAGCGTTTATTGATCTGCTGGGTGAAGGCGGTGGCCATGACCTGGTAGCTGCGCTGGATATTGCAGAGCTGCTGCGAGAGGCGCATGTGCCGGTGTGTTTCCTCAATGCCTGCCATTCCGCCATGGCTACTTGGCGGATGTCTGAATCGAAAGAGGCGCCGGGGGGAAAATCGCTGACACGGAATGCGCCCCTGGCAATGGCTCTCCTAGAACAGGGCGTACGTCTGGTGCTAGGAATGGCATGGTCCCTGACTGTGCCGGGCGCACAGGTTATGATGACCACTCTCTATAATACGCTCACAAAGGGCGAAAACCTGGGCACGGCACTGAACCTAGCGCGACAGGCCATGTTTGATGACGGGTGCCGGTTTTTGAGTTCGGATTTGAGTGTGTTCTTGGAAGATTGGCTACTGCCCGTGGTGTGGGGCAAAGGGGATTTTGAACTTCATTTGCAATTGAAAGAACCGGGTGCAGAGGAGAAAGCTGCTTTGCTGGAACAGAAGCAGCAGAGGGAAAAGGAACTGGAAGGGGTGAAGACCCAGGGGGAATACGGATTCCTGGGTCGGGATGTGGATATTCTTTCCATTGAGTCCATGCTGTTGGAGAGGAATGTGCTGCTGATTAAAGGTATGGGGGGTACGGGTAAGACTACGCTGCTGGGACATATGGCGGAATGGTGGCTGAAAACCGGGTGGGTGGAGCATGTGTTTTATTTCGGTTATGACCGCAAGCCGTACCGCGCAGAAGAGATTTTAAATACCATTGCGAAAATGATCATGCCACGGGGCGAATACGGGAGTTTCCTTGTGACGCCGGAGGTGGAGAAAAAGGCCATGGCTTTGGTGGAGTTCCTGAAGGAGAGTAAGGACACTCCTAAGGTGCTTTTGATCCTGGATAATATGGAGTCGGTGACTGGTGCGACGCAGGCGGTGGGCAGCCGGTTGAGTAAGAAGGATCAGGGTATAATGAGCAACGCTCTTAAAGCCCTGATGCATTCCAGTATTAAAATCCTGCTGGGTTCCCGGTCAGATGAAGCGTGGCTTAGAAAGGATACGTTTACGGATAATGTGTATGTGTTGGAAGGATTGGACCACGTGTCCCGTTTCCAACTTGCGGAAAAAATTGTTAAGGATGTTGTGATTGATGACAGGGGTGAGTTTAACCGGTTGATGGATATCCTGGCGGGTTACCCACTGGCCATTGAGATAATCCTGCCCAACCTGGGGCACCGAAGCGCAAAGGAATTGCGGGAAATGCTTACCGGCGTTGGGGTGGACCTCAAAGGAGGAAGGGTTTCGGAAGAGATTTTTAAATGTATTAATATTTCCTTTTCCCTGCTGACGCCTAGAGCCAGAGAGAGTATGCTGGTGTTTGCGCCTTTTACTTCCTTCCTTAACGCAGCAGGTTTAGAGCAATATTTAAATGAACTTCAGAACTCTGATGTATTTTCCAATCTCACCCTTGCCGACCTTGAAGAGGCACTCAGTCAGGGACTAAAGCAAGGGCTACTTAAAGAACGGTTTTTTCACCGCTGCTTTTCTATTCAACCGGTGTTTCCTTTTTTCCTTGGGCAGCAGGTGGAGCAGTGCCTGGATGAAAAAAGAAAGGTGACCCTGGAACAGGCGTTTTGTAATTATATGGTAATCATTGCCAACACTTATAATTTTCTTATGGAATCGAAAGAAGCAGGAAAAAAGCAAAGTGGGTTCCTTCTCTTCCAACAGGACCGGGAAAACCTGTACAAGACTTTGCACTGGGTACTGGATAAGGAAGGTGATTATTATCCTCTTTATTTTGTCTTTTCTCAATTCTATCACCAACAGCCCCTTTATCAAGAAGCCATCGAATTTATGGAAGGTGTGGTTAAAAAATTGGATCTATATTCAAAGAAAGGCAAAACATTTTTAATAGAATATGCTTCTGTTGTGGGTAATTTAGGAAATAATTACCAGCGAATCAAAAACTTTTCAAAGGCCAGAAATAATTTTAAAAAAGCATTGACACTTCTTCAACAGGTGGGAACGCGGCAAATGACGGCATCCCCTTACTACCAACTGGGCTATGTGGCCCAGGAAGAGCGAGACTGGAAAGAGGCAAAACGAAATTACAAGAAGGCGTTGAAAATCTACCAGGAATTCAATGACAGTGGTGGCCAGGCACGCACCTACCATCAATTGGGAATGGTGGCCCAAGAAGAGCAGGACTGGAAAAATGCAAAACGAAATTACCATGAATCATTGAAAATCTTCCAAGAATCCAATGACAGGTACAACCAAGCAAAAGGATACCACCAATTAGGTATGGTGGCCCAGGCAGAGCGAAATTGGGATGAGGCAAAACGAAATTACCAGGAAGCATTGAGAATTGACCAGGAATTCAATGACAGGTACAGCCAGGCACGCGTATACCACCATTTGGGAAATGTGGCTCGAGAAGAGGGAGATTGGCAAACGGCAAAAAGAGATTTCCAGAAAGCTTTAAGCATTTTCCAGGAATTTAATGACAGGTATAATCAGGCACAAGTGTTCCAAAGCTTGGGCGTAGCAGCGGTGGAAGAGATGGATTATGTTTCTTCCCTGGGTTATTATGCCACAGCCCTAGAAATTTTTCTTCAGTATAATGATGAATATCATACACAAAAAACATTTGGAAACCTTTCCTGGCTGGTGCAACAATGGGACGCAACCGAAGCCATCGATGAGTTGACGGTGGAAGAAAAAATAAAAGAATTGTTGAGGAAAATATTGAAGGAAACGAAGAAGAAATTATAAGAAAATTATAAATTACAAATTACAAAGCCCAGGCGGAATATCGCACACCCTCTTAAAATTACATGCCCTTCCTCAAGGCAGTTCTAAGAACGAAAAAGCAGTAGACAAACGGATTTTTAGGTCTGTTCCACTATTGCCCGCTTCTAAAACTGTATTTGTGCAGGTTGCTCAAGTGTACTCCAAAATTGAAAGTGTGTTTGCGTAAGCTGCGCAAGTATATAACGAAATCCGAAATAGGTTAGTTAAAAGGAATAATGAAGAATGGTGCCAGTTAAATTATTTCTAATTGATGGATTTCAGAGAGATGGCCAGTGAACAGGACAAAGTAAAGAGAGTCGGCAAATGGCAAATAAATTACCTATATCCCAATGGCGGTAGCTTGCTTATTATTGAAGATATGAATCGTTAGACATAGGGGAACCAGTATGATGAAACCAGGTCTAATTTTCGAGGATGAAATCGCTATGGCACTCGGTAACATCCAAGTTTTCTCGGGTTCAAATGTTCGCATCTTTCGCAACAGGGTGTACCCTGGAGCGAAGGATCCTCAGGGTTACGAGATTGACATAGCGGTCGAGTTGTTGTTATCAGAGGGTTTGAATCTACTGATAATGATTGAATGCAAGTCATCTGGTCGTCCAGTCGCTCGATCAGTAGTTCAGCACGTCATTCAAGTTCGAGATGACATCTCCGCGCACAAGGCAATCATCATTTCATCCAACGGATTTCAGACTGGAGCTGTGAGGCTCGCCCAGAAGAGCAGGATAGCACTCTGGCAGTGGGTTAACCGTCGTTTTAAGCATGTCCTATATCAGATGCACAGTCTCTATGAACACCAATCATACAATTATATTCTCGTCAGAGGGCTTAAGCAGTATTTTGCAAATCGTGGAATCTCTATTGATGCACAATCCTTGACACGCGAAATTAAACAGTCCATTCAAGGGACAGAAGGGCTAGCAATCTACCCCGTGAATCTGGTCAAAATACAAGGGATTAATGGCTCACACACGATAGTGAATCCACCTGATTCAAAAAGTGGACTCACCATATATGCCTCGGCTAGCGCACCCACACCCGGCTTAAACTTTGTTTACGAAGTGATAAGAGCTATCATCTCGTCTAATACTGATCAGAGTAAATTACTTCACGCTCATCTAAGGGTTGCAAGGGGCGAGAATAGGGGTTCCTATGCCTATTGGCTTGATAATTACGTTTTTTCAGAGAAGACCTACGACGAATTACAGGATGACATCAATCGCATTGATTTACGTAGGAAAACTCAAGAAGAAAGGGAGCGCATTGTCAATAAAGAAGACGAAGTGCTTAGACAACTTCTATTTGACCTGGGCGAAAAATGCAACCTATGAAATTGTGAGTTATGTTTGACTGTCCCTTGTTCGTATTTTTTAGAAAATACCTTGAAATTCTTCTTTTGTGATAAAAATATTCTTCCAGGAAAAACCGGAGATGACTATATGTAAGACATCTGAATTGACATTGTTGAAAGGAGTAAATCTTAGAGTGAGATCCCCTAATGGTGGGAGTCTGTACAGAATTTGAGCCATTGGTGTTTAGATGACAAACATCTGAACTTGCAGTGTAGAACCGAAAACGACTTAAAGTCAATTTCATTTTAAAAAAAGTTGTAAAACTCATTTGCTTTTTGCTAAAATGACATAATGATTAAAGGAGGAAACTATGTCACCGTCGTCAAGGCTCTTTGCTAAATCGAACCGCGAAACCCAAAAACCACTTTGCGAGTGGATGATAAAGAATATTAGTGAAGGCACTAATTTGGATCCATATCAACTCGCAGCACATATTAAGAAGTGTACAATCTGTGGACCAAATATAAAGTCGGAAGTCCAGAAGGAGAAAACAACCCGAAGACATATTATGAATCGAAGAATAAAAATATTCAACGAAGGTGTAAGTGATCTCGGTGGAATTTTAGATCAATCAACCTTTTCTTATGAGATGGAATCTCTATTTGCGAATATAGATATTGTAAATGACTTCATTATTGAAGGTATCAACAAAAATCCCGTTAACACCGACCCATGTGGAGACATTTTTATTGGGCATATTGATAATTTTGATCTTAATGCGGTTGCTCTTGAACATCATGGTCAAGAGTTGGTAGGTTTATACGCTGGCTTAACCCTAACTATAAATGCCTTGTCTTTTTGTCTCTTTGGTTGCCCTGATTTCTTGAAAAGAACGTTCCCGACCAAAATAGAGAGATTCAAAATTGAGGATGTTCAAGAAGCACTTCAGGTAATAATTGACCCCCGATACAAACCAAAGATAATGATCATACAACCTAAAAATTATCAAAGAGCAGTATCAAGTGCGTATGTTACTAGATTATGCCAAGCGTTGGTAAGTTTTCACGAAGTAGGCCATATTGTAGGTGGTCATTTGATGCATTTGAAGGCCTCGCCCACAAGAGGTGGAACAAGACTTTTTGAACATTCAGAATATCCGAATATTAGCAATAAGAACAAAGAGTTATTTCAGGCTTTGGAGTGTGATGCTGATGCATATTCTGTTGGTTTAATCTTGGGACTTGCATTAAAAAGCCCTTGGGTTTTCTTTCAATTTGCTAAGCTTAGCATTGAAGATATCGCAACTCATTACTGTCTTGCATTAAGTCTTCTCTTTCACATTTTGGACATTTTTTCAGTAGATGGAAAACTAAAATCTTCCTCCACTCATCCGGTAGCTGGAGTACGCTTTGCTTACGCATATTATGTTATTTGCGGATGTTTGGAGAAATTAGAGCCTAAGTTATTAAGCCACATAGCAACAATTTTTGCAAAATCCTACGCCGATATAGCAGAATTTTGGAATATCATTGGTTTTCCTAGAAGAACTCATGAGATTGATTTTGGAACTTTATATGAAGTTGGAATGGAAATAAAAACTAAACAAAAAGAACTAAGAGAAGATATTCTTAAGGAGTTGTGTCTAAAGCGTAGAAAAAAACTTAACATCGATTAAGAAAGTGTAGAATGGGGGCAGTTACAATTAATTACCTAACAGATCGATGCATATCACCCTCAAAAGACTGCGGCTTTTTCGGACAGGCGAGCTTGATTGTTGAGCAACCATTGGAAGTCAAAGCACATTGATAGAATGATAACCTCCTAAAAAATAAGTGTCAGCATACGTTTAAATTTTAAATCTAAATGTGCTCAAGCAGACGGCAAACGTGACGAAAACGTGACTGGTTTATACCGGTTTTTAGTAATTTATAGTGGTTTTTTGGTGGTTTATAGTAACTGAAAAAAATCCCGGAAACAATCTCCCCAAAATTGTTTTGCCCTTGTGATGGGGTTTTCGGGAAATGGGGCGGAAGCGCGTCTTTTGTTTGATGAGAACAACGAACTACTATCGTTTGCTTTTATCTTCCGTTTATGGTATATAAAAAATATGGACTACGCATTAAAAGAAAGAATCGGCAAACCCGAACTGTTCACGGGGAGAAAAGAAGAACTGGCTTATTTTCTTAAGTGGATCACCGATATCAAAGAAGAAAAATCCCAGAGTACTGCCATACTGGCCCGCCGCAAAATGGGCAAAACCGCCATCCTGGAACGGTTGTTCAATATCACCTTTTACAAAAACGACGGGGTGATCCCATTTTACTATGAAATCAAGGAAAGAAAGATATGGATCGTGGATTTTTGTATCGATTTTTTCCTTACGTTTATTTACCAGTACATCGCTTTCAAAACCCGGAAAACCGACTACCTGGGCAAGCGTAAAAGGAAAAGCCTTAACGAGGCAAAACAAGCCGCCATAAATGAAGGCATGGATTATTTGACCGGTATAATCGAAGATGTGGAATACACCGCCCGCCATGACCATGTGGATTTGCTCTGGGAAACGGTTCGCGAAGCTCCCAAAATTATCGCTTCCAGTGAGAATGATTTCATCGTACAAATGATCGATGAGTTCCAGTTTATGAATGCCATGATTTATTGGGACAA
>CP070627.1:1112082-1121635 GCA_020355945.1 Candidatus Aminicenantota bacterium
TGGATGACAGGGGAATGGGAATTCGAAGAAAAGTTATTCCGTTAATGATTGAAAATAATAAAGAGGAACCAATATTTGAAATAACGGAAGATTATTTCAAAGTCATTTTGAAAAAGCGTGCCTGATTATGAATTATGGCTGAATTATGGGGTCAGGTAAGTTCAAGCTCTTAATGCGCCAGTTTGCTAAGGAATGTTTTGAGAGGTTTCTTTTGACTGTCACTCAATTTGATAAATTTCAAACCTGTCTCATAACAAGGTCTCCTGTCTTTTTTATCCTGACTCTCTTTTTCCAATGACCACCAGACCACATACCCCTTGAATGTTATCCCACCAATGACAGAAGGATGGATTTCAATGGAGTAAATGTTGTTGAGGGCCAGTTTTTGAGGTGCCTTCAGGCATAATCCCCCAATACTTATATTTTTGATATCACAGTTCCTGAGTCCATCAACTGCTAACCGATAGTCTTGAACCTGGTAACGTTTATATCTACGTCTTTCTAATTTCTTTTCTCTTGATGCCGACAATAAGGTTTCTTCAAACATATGAGGTTTTATGTCCTCATGCCTGGCAGCGTTGTCTTTTATCAACAAATGCTCGATCTCCCACCGTTGGTTATATAACTGGTATTCCAATTCATACTGATTTTTCCAACTGGCCTCCGGTAACTCCTGCAGCACTTGCATGCCAATTTTGACGTATTCCAGGGCACGCTGAAAGGCCAGGCAGGATTTTGCTTTCCTGGCCGCGTATAAATTCAATGTCGCCGTGTCTATGATAGCAGACTGCTGCGTCACCACCGGGAGACCGGCATCCAGGTGATTGACGATATCGAAAATCTTTTGGTTTTGTTGTTCTTTGGGTATTTTTTCCAGCATCAATCGACCGATTTTAAATTGGATTTCAGCTTTATCCCTGTCATCAACCAGGGAATAGGCAGCCTGTTGAATCCGGTCGTGGGTAAATTTAAATTCTGCCAGTCCGGCAATGGATTTGAAACCTGACTGGTCAGGAATTCGGGCATATTTATATTTTTCATCCGTGGGGGAGATGAAATTTTCCTGCAGTGCTGGCCACAAATCCTCCAGGGTTTCCTTGTAGGGTTTTTGCATGAGCGATGCCAGGGATTTTAACGTGAAATCGCTACCAACAGCAGCCGCAAGTTTGAGGGCATGCTGTGTTTTTGCCGGCATCCTTTTTATCTTTCCCACTATTAAGTCCGGGACATTCCCGGTAATTCCTGCTTTCTTAATGGTTTCCGTATCCCAACGCCAGCACCTATCCCGGCTGTCCCAGCGGATCAATTGCCGTTGATAAAGGGTGCACAGCAATTGCTTTAAAAACAAGGGATTACCCCCGGTTTTTTGCCGACAAAATTTAGCCAGTGGTTCTGTCATCCCGGGACTGCAGTGCAGTACATCGGCAATCAATTGGGCGATATCTGCCAATCCCAGCGAAGGCAGGGTAATGACGGGTACGGTTATTCCTTTGTCATCCAGGGCGTTAATGGCTTCTATTAAAGGGTGTGAGGGGGCTACCTCATTATCCCGATAGGCCCCGATAAGAAGCAGGTATTGATTTTCAGCCCCGGACAGGAATCGTTCGATAAGGTTTAACAACGATAAATCAATCCATTGTAAATTATCCAAATAGATGATCAACGGATGGTCTGATGCGGCAAATACGCGAACAAAGTTTTGCAGAACCCGGTAAAAGCGATTTTGAGCCTGTGTTGACGGAAGTTCCGGGACCGGTTCTTGTTTGCCGATAATCCTTTCTAGCTCAGGAACCACATCAATAATGACCTGGGCATCTTTTCCCACAGCATCCAGTATTTTCGATTTCCAGCCATCGATTTGCGCTTCACTTTCGGTCAACAGTTGCCGGGTCAATTCCCGGAACGCCTGGGTCAACGGGGCATAAGGAATATTTTGCTTTAATGGATCGTATTTTCCCGAAATAAAGTAACCCTGTTTTTGTGCGATGGGTTTGCGAAGCTCTTGCACCAGGGCTGTTTTGCCAATGCCGGCTTCACCGGCGGCCAGGATCATCTCTACGGCCCCTTGACCGGTTCGCTCAAACGCTTCAAAAAGTGTGCGGATTTCTTTTTGTCTTCCATATAATTTTTGGGGAATTTGAAATTCGGCGGAAACATCCTCCTGCCCGATGCTAAAGTATTGGCATACCCCTAAAGAGGTGAATTGTTCCAGGCATCGCTGCAGGTCGTACTTCAAACCCACTGAACCCTGGTAACGGTCCCGGGCATTCCTGGCTATCAATTTCATGACAATATCGGAAAGCACGGTTGGAATGTCCGGGTTGAGTTGTTTCGGCGTAAGTGGTGTCCCGGTAAGTTGCAAATGAATCAATTCCTTCGGGTCTTTGGAGTCAAACGGCAGTTGTGAGGTTAACAGTTCGTAAAAGGTTACACCCAGCGAATAAAAATCAGTCCGGTAGTCTATTGAACGATTCATCCCACCGGTTTGCTCGGGTGAAATGTAGGCCAATGTCCCTTCTAATGCATCCGGGTTGACATAATGGACGGTTTCAAGAGGCAGGAGCGTAGAAATACCAAAATCAATGATTTTGAGTCGGTTGGTTTTGGGATTCCATACAATATTAGATGGATTAATGTCCTTGTGAATAACATGCTGTCGGTGAAGGTCACCTAAAATTCCCGTGATTCCAATGGCAAGATGCAGAAATTTCGATAACCTCAATTTCGGCAGCTTCATTTGTCTCAATCTTGTCAGCGATTCACCACCGAAATCTTCCAGGACCATTAGCAAACGATTTTTATATTTTTCAATATCATAAGCAGCGATCACACCGGATACTTTCTTGCCCAGGTTTCGGGTTATTTCGTATTCACGCCTGAACCTGGCTACCTCTTCCGGTGTTGGATATCGGTCTTTTAAGATTTTGAGGATAACCCGTTGTTTATCTTTAGATCGATGCCCACGATAAACCACCGTGTGATTGCCCTCATAAAGCCTTTTTTCCAGTCGATAGTAAGGAAAATCACTCATGGTTTTGTCTCTTTTTATCGGTTCATTCTTGATTATTTGTCGTCTGTGCCGTGTTTAAATTGGTCTTCTCCATCCGGCTGTTCGTCCCGCCTTAATACTCCCCTGCCAGCTTATGCTTAACCAGTCTTTACCGTGTTCATACCTTTCTTTCTTACCGCGGCAGTTTTGTTATTTCCTGCTTTTTGTTGGACTTTTTACCTGTGAAATGGTTGGATACCTCCTTTTATTTTTTTTTTTTGATGCTACATATAAATATTAAATCATTTTAGAGTAAATTGCAACTTTTTTTAAAAATTTTTTACAAACCTGTTTGGAAAAACAATTTTCTGTCACTTTTCAGTGACACATTTTTAAAATATACCTGGAAAACAATTTGCTAAGATAGTAATGGAAGTGAAAAACCAAGGAGGTGAATATGAATCTAATTAAGAAGATGACATCGCTCAAGGTAACAGGAACCGTATTATGCCTGGCTTTTGTCGGACTGTGCCTTTTGCTGACCACCAGTTGCAGTACCGGGAAATACGACATAGACAGTTTGCCCCCTTCTTTCGAAGGGGTGGCGTTGAAGAAATATGTAATGAAACAAAAAATCTGGACCCTGGGGGATAAGTTTGTCATAAAAGATGAAACCAGGACCCCGGTATTTTACGTGAAAGGAAAAGTGTTTTCCTTCGGTGATAAGTTGTCGTTCCGGGACACAAGCGGAAAAGAACTGGCCTATATTTCACAAAAAGTATTCAGCTTAAGACCCAGGTATAAAATTTATAGGGATAAAGAATTAATCGCTAAAATAGTGAAGAAAATCACCCTTTTTAAAGACAAATATACTGTGCATATTTCCGGGCCTGATGATCTTAAAGTGACGGGTAATTTCTGGAATTACGAATACACCTTCACCCGTAACGGAAGAAAAGTTGCTTTTGTCTCGAAAAAGCTCTTTTCCTGGTCCGACACATACGGGATCGCCATCGCACCCGGAGAGGATGATATTTTAATCCTGGCTGCGGCAGTGGTCATCGATATGATCTCACACGGTGACCAGCACCATCATGTCATCAACGATGGAGGGTAACACTCTTTTCTTCATTCTATCTCCTGGCCGGTTCCCTTACTAAACATTGCGGAGAAATTTTTTGAGAGGTTTTTTTTGCGTGTCACTTAATTTCTTAAACTTCAACCCTACCTCACAATAAGGCTTTTTGCCTCCTTCCCGGGAATCATTTTCCATTAATAACGACCAGACCACACTCCCTTTAAGCGTTATCTTACCATTGATGGCAGGAGAAATTTCAATGCGGCAATCCGTGTTAATCGGCAGCCTTTTGGTTGTTTTCAGGCATAAGCCTCCAATACTTATATTTTTTATCTCATACTTATCCACCCCATTCAAAATTGACCAATAGTTATAAACTTCATAACGTTTATATCTGCGTCTTTTAAATGTTTCATCAACGTCAATCAGTTTCCGCTGCTTTTTGTCTCTATACATAGCAGCGTCGGCTTTGATCAGCAAGTCACCGAAGGAACAGGGGAACTCCGGGTTGTATTGAACGATCCCGATGCTGATGGAAAGAGTATACTTGCGCCCCCCCTGCCGGTTATGAAGGTAAACGTGCTTGCGAACATTATCGGAAATAAGGGATTCTATATCGAAATCCGTGTGTTCGGTTAAAAGTACGGCAAATTCATCTCCCCCAATCCGACCGATTATGTCAGATTTACGGAAGGTGTTTTTGAGTATGTTGCCCATATCCACCAGGGCCTCATCCCCGGTCCTGTGACCAAATTGGTCATTGATGACTTTCATATTATCCAGGTCCAGGTACAGAAGAGACATGCGGCGTTTGGTGCGGTTGGCTAATTTACACTGCTGCTCGGCAAGGGCGAAGAAACCTCGCCGGTTGTAAAGCCCTGTCAGTTCATCGGTAATAGCTGCTGCCTGTAGTTGATCTTCCAGCTTTTTGCGTGCGGTGATGTCCATGGCAATGCTTAACATGTGTGGTTCTCCATGAAGATGGATGACCGCACCGGACAGGAGCACAATGCAGTGATCGCCTGACTTCTTCCACACCTCCACCTCCCTATTGCGAACCTCTTGATGCTGCCGGAGTTCTTCAATTAACCTCTGCCGCTTTATAGGATTCACCCAGAGACCAAGCTCCGAGGTGGTGCGGCCGATCAGGTCTTCATGACTGTAACCCAACACCCGGGCAAAGGTTTCATTCACCTCCACGATGCGGTCCTCGGCAATGGTGGTAATGGCCACTAAACTGGGAGTATAACGGAACACTTTGGCAAACTTTTCCTCGCTGGTTTTTAAGGACTCTTCATTCTTCTTACGTTCGGCGATCTCTTTGCGAAGCTGCTCGTAGGAGGCTTTTAATTCAGCGGTTCGTTTTTCTACCAATTTTCCCAGGCGTTCATGTATCCTGGCATTCTCAATTGAAATCGCTATCTGGTACGAAAGCAAATCCAGAATTTGCACCCGTCCTCCTGTAAAAGCACCACAGGTCAAATTATTCTCCAGGTACAAAATCCCTGTCAAATTATCCTGGTGAAGAAGCGGCATACACAGGACAGACTTTGGTTTTTGTGTATTGATATAGCTGTCATGGGCAAATCGCTCTTCATGAGAGGCATCAGACAAAATCACGGTTTCCCTTGTCCTGGATACATACTCCACTATAGTTTCGGAAAGCATGGTTGATAAACCACCGGCACCCAGCTCTTCAAGGGAAACAGAGGGTATCATGGTTTTTCCCGAATCGGTCACAATGCCCATGGTTTCGATCACCAGTCTCCCCTTTTTTCCCAGGAGAAAAATGCCTTTTTCCGCCCCGGCATTTTCAAGAACAATTCCCATCATCTTTTTCAACAGCTTTTCCAGGAAAATTTCGCCGGAAAGGGTGTGGGAGGTTTTTATAAACGCCATTAAATCAAATATTTGCGGGCTGGTTTCTGTTTGGCTCTTCTCTTTCAATGTGGAAAGAAGCAGGCGTTCTTCTTTTGCCGGTTCCGGGAGGAACCCCTTCTTCTCAAACACGATAGGAAGGAGGTGGGGATATTTTTCTTCCAGGTGCCGGGCTTTGCCTGCCGCTCCCCACATCTTATAACCATAATGGGCATCGGTCATATGAAGTATAGCGATTTTTTTTACTCCCAAATTGAGATAGAATTTTGCCGCCAATTCATTTGCCAGGGCCTCATCCCGCGTAAATCCATTCTCCCGGACAGATTCAATGGCTTGATCGTACAATTTCATCGCCTCTGATTTTTTCCCGCTCATTCGGGCAATCTCCGCCTCAATAAGCAAAAATAGGTGCAAAAAATTTCCAGGACAGTTATCTGCCCATCGTTTTAATTGCTCCTGGTTCTCATTTATGGTTTTGAAATAATTTCTTTTGTTTTTCGGATCAGTAACACACCGCTGCAGGTACAGCAGCGATTCATAAACGTTTTGTTCCACCGTGACAATGCTGCCAGGCATATACGAAATCAATTCCTTCGCCCTTTTCATACAAGATAACCCCTCCCCGTATTCCTCGAAAAGATAAAAAACCTGGGATTGATGAACCAAAAAGGCACAAACCGCATACCAACTGTTTCGTTTGCTGCATACTTCTATAAAATCATTACCACTTCCAAAATCACGATTATAGAAGGAAAAAATGCTTCCTGTTTCACCGGTTAAATTTCTTAATATGAGATCGATTGAATTTAATGTATCCGTGGATATAAGATTATTGGTTTTCTTTGTAAAATGAAGATAGGCCTGCACATCAGGTAACAATGTTTCAATGGGCTCACCCTGGAAATACCGATTGAGTGCCTGGTTGTTTCGACCATATCCGGGGAATTGCAGTTCGCCGGAGTTTAACCCGGCTGCAAAGCACTCCCGGTTAATTTCTTGGGCCCCGGTTATATGCTTTTTCCAGATATAGATATGATTGGCAAAATTTTGTGCAACTTTGCACCTCTGGATTTCATTATTAAATTTGACACTCAAATTTAAAGCCAGGCTCCCGAATTCATAAGCATCCGAATAATCCCTGTATTTACCTACAAGAATAAGCCCGTAGGAAACATAGACAAAAGCCATTTCTGCAATATGCCCATATTTTAACGCCAGGTTAATGGCCCGGGTGATGGCAAAAGAATAGAGATCCTGGTTGATGAAATAACAAATGGGAAGCATGTCAGATAAAATCCTTAGGCCCATTCTTATGTTGGGGTCGGTTATCCCGGGGAGATCGATCAAAGAAGCAATGCTGCGATGGCGAAGTGTTGATTTTATTGACAATATTTCCGCCTCTACTGCCTCTGCGTAATTGGGGGCATGTAAATCTAATTTTAATAAAGACAATGCTTTGAAGGTTAAATCAATCGCTTCTTTGTACTTTGCCTCCATGGTATATTGGATAATCAGTTGATTGTAAAACACCGCTTTATCTAGCGGTGATTTAAGTTTTTCAATTACCTGCCGGATGGTTTGCTCTGATTTGGAGAAATCACCGCAGAGATATAAATTTTCAACATAATTTTTAAACAGTTGGAAGGTTAATCCAAAATGAGTTTTCCAGTTGTTGTCGCCCAGTAGTTTGATTCCCCTGGCAAAATAGTTTAATGAGACATCATAAGCGATTGCATCTTTGGCTTTTTTTCCTGCCAGGAGATTTAGTTTCGCCAGTTTAAGTTTTTCTGATTGTTCTTTAACCAGGTTCGTTCCCAGGTTCAGGTGGTTGACAATATCGAAAATCTCTTCCTCTTGTTTTTCTTTTGGTATTTTTTCCAGCATCAATCGACCGATCTGCAAATGGATCTCAGTTCTGTGCTCCGGGTCAACCAGGAGATAGGCGGCTTGTTGAATCCTATCGTGGATGAATTTAAATTCAGCGAGTCCGGCAAGGGATTTAAAGCCTTTCTGGTTGGAAATTTGCGCATATTTGTATTTTTCATCCGTGGGTAAGATAAAATTCTCCTGCAGCGCTTTCCACAAATCGTCTGCGGTCTTCTGGCAGGTTTGTTGGGTAACCAATGCCAGGATTTTTAACGTGAAGCGGGCGCCCACGGCAGCAGCCAGTTTGAGGGCGTTTTGTGTCCTGGTGGGTATCTTTTTAATCCTTGCCACCATTAAATCCACGACATTTTCAGTAATTCCTGCGTTGTCAATCTTCTTGATATCCCAACGCCAACACATATCCCGGCTGTCCCAGCGGATCAATTGCTGCAGATAAAGGGTCTGCAAAAATTGTTTTAAAAAGAAGGGATTGCCCCCGGTTTTTTGCCGGCACAACTCAGCCAGGGGCTGTGTCATTGGGAGGCCGCAGTGCAGCGTATCGGCAATCAAATGGTTGACATCGGTTAAACCCAGGGGCGGGAGAGCAATGGTACGGACGTTGACGCCTTTGTCTTCCAGGGCGTTTATGGCGCGCATTAACGGGTGGGAGGGGTCCACCTCATTATCCCGGTAGGCTCCGATAAGAAACAAACATTCCCTCTCCGCCTCCAGCATGAACGATTCGATAAGCTTTAACGACGCCAGGTCCACCCACTGCAAATCATCCAAATAGATGGTCAACGGATGCCGGGGTACGGCAAATACCCGGATAAAGCTTTGAAAGACCTGGTTAAAGCGGTTTTGAGCCTGGATAGGTGGAAGTTCGGGCACTGGTTCTTGCTTACCCACGATCAGTTCCACTTCGGGAATCACATCAATAATGACCCGGGCATTTCTTCCCAGGGAATCTAATATTTTTGTTTTCCATTGAGCGATTTGTGTTTCCCTTTCGGTTAAAATCTGCCGGACCAATTCTTGAAACGCTTGAATCAATGATGCATAGGGAATGTGCCGCTTCAATTGATCGAATTTACCCGAAATAAAATAGCCCCGTTTCTGCACCAGGGGTTTGTAAATCTCCTGGACCAATGATGTTTTGCCAATACCCGCCCAGCCGGTCACCAACATCATTTCAGCGGTTCCCTGGCTGGCTCGCTCAAACGCATCAAGAAGCATGGCAATTTCCTTTTGCCTGCCGTACAACTTTTGGGGAACCTGGAATTTGCTCAACAAGTCCTTCTGACCGACAGCAAAATATTGGCATGCACCCAAAGCGGTAAATTGTTCCAGGCATTCCTGTAAGTCGTGTTTCAAACCCAATGCAGTCTGGTAACGGTCTTCCGCATTTTTTGCCATCAGTTTTACCACAATATCGGAAAGCACGGTGGGAATTTCCGGATTGAGCTGCTCAGGAGGAACCGGTGTCCTGGCAATGTGTGAATGAATCAACTCCATCGGATCGTTGGTATCAAACGGCAGTTGGGAGGTCAACAGCTCATAAAACGTTACCCCCAGCGAATAAAAATCTGTCCGATAGTCCAGCGAGCGATTCATCCTGCCGGTCTGTTCGGGTGAAATGTACGCCAATGTTCCCTCTAACGAATCGGCACTGGTAAGCTTCACCATTTCATGAGGTAAGACCGCAGCAATACAAAAGTCAATGATCTTGAGTTGACCGCTGG
>CP070627.1:1121735-1131187 GCA_020355945.1 Candidatus Aminicenantota bacterium
ATTTTTTAGTTATTTTCATAGGAGGCTATTCTCGGATTAAATTAATACAAATCCCGGAGTTCCAATTGCATGTGCAAATGTTTTCCGTTTCTCAACACAGTAACATCATACCGAGTCCCTATTTTCCCTTTGAATAGATTCCTGGTGGCAATTACACCAACAGAGGCCGCATCAGTATGATTTACAGTTTTAATAATGTCGCCTTTTTTAAAACCTGCCTGGTGCGCAGGAGTACCTGGTGACACCCAGACCACCTCAATCTCACCCCGGTCCGCTGCCATTAACTGTAATCCGCTCCTGTTCTCCGGGAACCGGTAATCGAAATGTTTGCCTTTTTCAACAATTAACTGCTGGTTTTTATAATCCAGGTAAATGACAAAATGGCGAAAAACCGCATTTCCTACATTGCCCAGGAGTGTTTTATCCATAAATGCGCCTTCACCTTCCCGGAGAGGGAAACCGATCAAGGGATCGGAAAGGGTAAATCCGGCAAATTCCAGTTTTTTAAAACGAATAGCCCGGGTTTTAATCCCACCACCTGCGCCATAACTCATCCCATCGATTCCTTTGCGATCCGGGAATCCTTTTTCTTTAGCATAAGGGTAATGAAAATCAATCCCGCCGGACCCCAGGTCTACGCGCCAGTTCCCGGTATATTTACCATCTACAGTCATAGGAACCGTAAAATTTCTATCTATCAGCGGCGCCTCAAGAATTTTACCTTTTCCATTGTATTGGAATTTATCCGGGTGATAGAAAGAGATTTTTTCATTGGCATAGTCCACTTTTATCACAAAACGAGACATGAAATCGTATCCCAAAATACCTTTGATATCCATACCAAAGGCTTTTAGACAGAAAGTGGTGATAAAATCGGCTGCTGCTATTGTTTGTTTTTCCATCACCAGGCCGGGCAGCGTGATAGAAGGAACCGTTACAAATGAGATGTCCACGGTTTTGCCGATCCCTTCACCTTTTACTTTCCCTTCAGGGTTCAACCCTAATGTCCGGGCAAATCCCAGGTCAATCACAGAACTCCCGGCACCGGAATCAAGAATCCACAAACTCTCCTTTCCTTTGATATTCACCGTTAACAGGATATGATTTTCCACATATCGAAAAGGAATATTCTCTGCCCGGTAAAGGGTGAGGAATCGAAAATCCCGGACATCCTGTCGGGGCAGTTGGAAAAGTGAAGCATCAATGGGAATACCGGATTCATATTTAGTGATATGCAGGGAAAAGGTTTGATTCACGGGCAGCCGCGTAACTTCCCGATGAAACGGATGTTTAATGCCCTTAACTTCTCGATAATCCGAGTATACTTGCCGGATTTCTTCCGTGGGTCGGGTATCCACGCTTTTTTCCATTAAAAAGGTTTTAGTATTGATGTATCTGATGGAAAGATCACTGTTAATGGTATTGGAAATTTTTACCACGTAACAATCGCTGTTCCTTATTTTTTGCAGACCTGCAAAGGTTAAGGTAAAATGTTGGGATTGGGGGTTCATAAACTCGTAGTTTTGCAGCAGTTGTTGTACTTTTCGTCTTTTAATGGTTTCTTCGTCTTTGTGAACCAGGAGTTTTCGGTTTTGATCGATACTCCAGGTGACCTGGCCGTTATCGCCGGAAATGGATTTGAAAACCTTTAAGTCCAACTCCTGGCGGCTTAAATTGGGAGCTTGATACCAATGTTTCATGGTTCCTTTGAGGTTGTCCAGGTTAAATTCCGCCTCATAATAGAAGGATTGTTGGGCTTTTAATTTTTCCAGTCCTCCCAGGGCTGCGCAGTATTTTTCCAGTATATGCAGCGGATCGGAGAGTTCTTTTTTTCCACAGCGGTAAAGACCAATGGAAATGGTCACGATGATTAAGATACTGAGTGCAAATATGTTCTTTTTTTTCATTCCTGCCTCCGGCCATTATTTTGCCAGTTTTTTCGAACAAATGTCAAGAGGTAACAGTTAAATTTTTCCTATTAAAACCCTGCAACATTTTTTGCTGTGTCAATATTTCTCTAGACCCTTAAACAGCGATTAACACTGGCTGTAGGCTTAAGAGAAAAAAAAACTGTCAACTTTTGCTGCACCATTTTTTTTTTTTTATGTCTGTTATCCATTGGGGATGAACAATTGAAAACAGCCGTTAAATGCTCTTAAAGGGGATTCTCCCTCCTGGTGACTCTTGTGGCATGAAATTTGCACTAACAAAATATGAAACCCAAACACATTGTCCTGGCAGAAGATGAACATCGAGCCAGGATCGCTCTATCTATTATTCTCAGGAAAGCAGGCTACCAGGTGACAGCGGCTGCCGATGGGAAAAAGGCCCTGGATATCCTGTTAAAAATGCACCGGGACGAACAACCTGCCGACCTGTTGGTAAGCGATATCCAGATGCCTGAGCTCAATGGTCTCCAACTCATTGATGAACTGAGAAAGAATAAAATTGATATTCCTATTCTTGTGATTACCGGTTTCGGCGACAAGGAAACGGTAATCCAACTGATGCGAAAAGGGTGTGATGATTTTATTGAAAAACCCTTTGAACCGGACGAGGTATTAAACAACGCGGCAGCGGTGTTAAAAAGAAATGAATCCCTTCAGAGAGAGAAGAAAAAGGAACTGGAACAAATGGAGAGGAAAACCAGCCGGATGACGCGCGAAATGGAAACCTTCAAAAAAAATTACTTACATTTGAGCCGGCAGTTTGATTCGGCAGTAGATGCGTACCAGGATATCATTCATATTGATGTAACCGCCAGCCATGTTAAGATGGCCTATCGTTTCCAACCCCTGTCCCGTTTGGGGGGTGATTTTTTTGATGCCTGCAGAACAGAGAAGGGATGCGCCATCCTGGTGGCGGATGTGGCCGGCCATGATATGGGGGCCTCCTATCACGCCGTGCTCCTGAAAGCCTTTTTTAACGAAAGCTGCACACAAGGAAAACCCGGCCAGGAACTGTTTTACTTGTTGAACCAGCAATTGATCAAAAACAAAAAAGTGGAACGAATGGTGACCGCCATGTTCCTGGAGATCAACCTGGAACAAATGGTCCTGGAAACGGTTTCAGCCGGTCACCCCCCGATGTTAAAGATCAATGGAAATGGGAACGGCCAGGTGGATCCGGCCTATCTTCATACAGATGAGAAAGGAGGTCATGTGCTGGGAATTTTTGAAAATACCCAATATCAAAATTGCCGCTTTCCTATAAAAGCCGGGGACCGCTTTGTCCTGTATACCGACGGCGTTATCGATGCGCTTCGCGTAAACGGTCCCAGCGGCAAAAAAACAAAACTCTTACAGGAAGGATTGATGGAAATCATCCAACGCCATCGACAAAAAGAATTAAATCAATTGATCGATACCGCCTGGAATGATGTATTCGAATTTTGCCGACATAAACCTCACGATGATATGCTGCTGTTGGGGGTAGAGATTCCATGAAACCACCGGAAAGTTTGATAAGGAGAAATAATGTTTAGCGTAAAAGAAGAAGAAAATTACATTGCCTTTGACCTTTCATCGGAACTGCGCCTGGTGGACCGAACCATTGCAGAATCCGTGACCTTCTTGAAAAACTCTGGTGTCCGGGATGATTCCAACTTTAAACTGGTACTGCGCGAAATGCTCAATAACGCCATCGAACATGGGAATAAAAATATAATTGAAAAAAAAGTTTCCTGTACCATCACTAACTTGAATCCGGGGCAAAACTCCCTGGCCCATGTAAGCAAACGGTTTCGCATCGATGTGCAGGATAAAGGTGCGGGATTTAATTATCATGACCTGGATTTCACCTTACCGGAAGACCCCAAACAAATCCGCAACCGGGGATTCTCATTGATCAATGCTTTTGCCGATGAAATCCGCTTCAATGAACCGGGAAACAAAATCTCCGTATACCTTACCTTTACCCAGGGCACCACTTTTGATATACAAGAAGAAAAAGAAAAAGGAAGCTGTGTCATTACTCCTTCCGGGAACCTCACCGCAGTGGTGGCGGACCAATTGCGGGAAATGCTCCGGGAACTCTTTGACACAGGGAACCGGGAATTCAGTTTTGACCTTAAACATGTGGAAGACATCGATTCCATATGCCTCAGCGTGTTGATCGTTCTCTACAAAACCCTTACCAAATCAGACAATCACTATAGATTGGAAATCATCAATGTCAATGAAGATCTGGTCAACCTGTTTCAATTGACCCGGATGGATGAGATATATATAATTAAAAGTGGTAAAAATAGAAATAAATTAACCGATACAGGATAAATTTTACCAGGGAGTTACGGTATGGATTTTGAATTTGACCAGGAGATCGTAGATGGTTTTATCCGGGAGGCCAGGGAGTATTTAACGCCCCTGGGGGATGACCTTTGTTTGTTGGAGCAGCAGGGAGATCACCCGGACACCCAATTGGTGCAAAAAGTTGCCCGCCCCCTTCATACCATTAAAGTAGCAGCCGGATTCCTGGACCTGGACAAAATCTGTGAACTGTCCCGCACCATGGAGGCTATGGTCACCCTGGTGCGAAACGGGGATCTGGTCCCCGGTTCCTGGCTAATCCGGCTGCTCCTGGAGGGTGTCGACGGACTGCACCACCTGCTGGAAAATATCGAACATCACACGGATACGGATATCTCTCCCCTGGTGAACCGCCTGCAAGATTTCCTCTCCCAGCAACTGTCCGTTGAAGTCAAACAATACCTGGAACAAATGGTGCCGTTGACCTTCAAAGGGGGAAGCGATGCAGGGTTTGCCATCAGTGAATATACCCGGAAACAGGTACAAAACCGGAAGGATTTTCTCTATGTGTTGAAATTTGACCTGGATGAGATCAGGAAAACCAGGGGGAAAAGCCCGGTCCTGCTGATAAAGGAACTGTTGGAGAAGGGGGAGATACTGGACGGTAAGATAGATACACCTTTACAAGACCTTTCCCAGCAGGTGGACAACTCCCCCCTATTTTATGAAGTCCTCTATCGCAGCCCCTTGTCCAAAATGCACCTGGAAATACAATTGGATTTGACTTTCAATCAAGTCATGGTGGTACTTGACCAGCAAACATCTCAATACCACCTGGACCAACCGGGAGAAAAATCCAGGGCATCCGCTAAAAAAGAAAAACCAATGGAATTGGAAAATGAAACCCTAAGCGTATCCACGGCGATCATCAACCACCTGGGCAGCCTGGTGCATGAACTGGTGCAGATACGAAATTTGGAGCTGCAGCGGTTAGACACTTCGGACACCGTTGCTGTAACCATTACCCAACGCCTGGATACGGTCACTTCCCAATTGCAAAAAACCATATCGCAAATCCCAATAAAAGACAAAACCGGAGGAGAAAGCAAGAAATGATACAAAAACAAAAGCTGTTAATCGTTGATGACAGCCCGGTTCTCTTGCAAATCCTGACCAGGCTGCTGAAGCATGATGCCTATGAATTGATTTCAGCCGTCAGTGGAGACCAGGCTTTGCAGTTGGTCAGGGAAATGAAACCGGATATGGTTCTCATGGACATCGATATGCCGGGAATGGATGGATTTGAAACCTGTCGGCAGATAAAAAAAGACCCGGAATTGGCTGAAATACCCGTAATTTTCATTTCCGGCTATGCCACTTATGAAAACAGGCTAAAAAGTTTTGAGGTGGGGGGGCAAGACATCATTTCCAAACCCGTGCAGCGGGACGAATTGATCGCCCATATCAATACTCACCTCACCCTTAGAACCCTCCAACAAAAGCTGAAGCATGAAATCGAAGACAAACAGGCGCTTATCCGGGTGCTCACTCATGATATAGCTACCCCGTTGACGGTGATTAGCGGGCAAGTGGAAATGGCTTTATCTAACCTGCCGGGGGACGATCATTCCTCACTGCCAGCATTGATGAAACGACTGCAATTGATCGACAGGTCTGCCGAACAAATCCACGAGATCATTGAACATATCGGGACAATGGAAGCGATAAAATCCGGTAAAAAGACGTTAACACTGGAACCGGTGTCGCTGAAACTTGCGTTTCAAGAATCCAGCGCACTTCTCAAGGACCGACTGAAAGACAAAAACCTTTACCTGGAAATCATACCTCCCCTCCAGACCCTGGAAATTGCCATCGTGGCGGAACGGGTCTCTTTTACCAGCAATGTGCTCAATAATCTCCTCTCCAATGCCATTAAATTTTCATATCCCGGTTCCACCATTCAATTGAAAGTCCACGATAACGGGGATGAGGACGATGTGTCCATTCTTTTGAAAGACCAGGGCATAGGGATACCCCAACATATTTTAAACCATATTTTCAGTCCCACGGTTCCCACGTCCAGGAGGGGTACGGCAGGTGAAAAAGGAACCGGGTTCGGAATGCCTATTGTAAAAAAATACTTAGACCTGTTTGGAGGCGAGATTACCATCCAATCAAAGCCCAAAGAGGAGGACCTTCGCGACCACGGTACGGAAATCCGGTTGACATTGAAAAAAGCAAAAAATAATATGATATAATATTGAGGTAAAGAGGAAAAAAATGGAGAACAAAGACATTAAAATTCTAGTGGTGGAAGATGAAGTCATCACCTCTGAGAACATTAAGATTGTATTGGAGAATCATGGATTCACGGTCCTTCCCCTGGTTACCACCGGTGAGGAGGCCGTGGTAAAGGCCCGGGAGACATGCCCGCACCTGGTACTGATGGATATCATGCTGGCAGGCGAGATGGACGGGATAGAAGCCGCCCGCAGCATTCGTGAATTTACCAATATACCCATTATCTACCTGACAGCCTATTCGGATAAACAAACATTAGACCGGTCCAAAGAAGCCGAACCTTACGGATATATATTAAAGCCTTTCAACCAGTACGACCTGTCTTATACCGTGGAAATGGCCCTGTTCAAGCATGAAGCCGACGAGCGGCTGCGCCGGGAAAAGGAAATCAATGCCCTGCTGGCCAATCTCTCACAGGAACTTCTGAAATCCCCCTCCATCCATGACATTTCCCACCGGGTATTGGCTCAAGCTAAACTTATCACCAACAGCCGGTTCGGGTTCGTGGGCTACATCGACCCCAAAACCGGTTGCCTGGTATCACCCGCCATTAGCAGGGATATATGGGATAAAAGCCAGCCAGCGGATCAACCCATTGTTTTTAAAAAATTTAGCGGCCTGTGGGGTTGGGTGCTGAAAAACAAACAAACCCTGCTCACCAATACACCTGGAAAGGACCCACGCTCATCCGGCACACCCCTGGGGCATCTTCCCATCTCGAATTTTATCGGGGCACCCGCCCTGATCAAAAATAAGCTGGTGGGTATGGTGGCTGTAGCCAATAATGAAGATGATTACGTAGAAGAGGATGCAGTCGTGATCCAGCAGATGGCCGCCGTTTATGCCCTGGCCCTCCAACAAAAACAAGCCAAAGATGAATTGGAAAAATACCAGGACCACCTGGAAGAGCTGGTGAAAAACCGAACCATCCAATTGCAAAACACCAATGAAAAGCTAAAAGAGGAAATCATCGAACGAAAGTGGGCGGAAAAAGAGCTGCAAGAGAGCCGGGCCAGGTACAAGAACCTATTTGAAAACAGCCCGGTAGGGATTTTTAAAATCACACCCGACGGCCGCATCCTCATGGCCAACCCTGCCTTTGTCCGCATGACGGGCTGCTCATCTTTTAAAGAACTCTCTAAAACGGTCCTCAATGAAAGCTGGTTTTCTATGAACATACCCCACAGCGAATTTATAGAGATAATGGAACAAAAAAAAGAAATCAAAGGGCTGGAAGATCAATGGCGCACTGCAGACGGCCGGGAAATCTTTGTGCGAGTAAATATCCGGGTAGGTCAAGATGAACAGGGAAAAACAATCTACTACGAGGGAACCGTCGAAGATATCACCGAAAAGAAAAAAGCCGAAGAAAAGGCAAAATTCCAGGAACAGCAGTTGCTCCAGGCAGATAAAATGATTGCCCTCGGTACCCTGGTCTCTGGCGTGGCACACGAAATTAACAACCCCAACAACTTCGTCATGATGAATACACCTCTCATTCAGCAATTATGGCTGGGAATCCTTCCTATTTTAGAAAAATATCATGAAGAAAACGGGGACTTTACCGTAGAAGGATTTAATTATACAGAATTAAGACACACCGTGCCCGAATTGTTTAAAGGCATCATGGAAGGGGCCAGACGGATTAAAAATATCGTCAAGGAATTGAAAAATTTCTCCCGGCAAGAGTCGGAGGAAATCGAACAAAGCGTGGACATTAATACAGTGGTTAAATCCGCGGTTACCTTGACGTCTCCCATGATCAGGAAATTCACCAACCGGTTTAACGTTCATTACGGTCAACATATTCCCACCTTCCCCGGGAAGTTCCAGCGGCTGGAACAGGTGATTATCAACTTAATTCAAAATTCCTGCCAGGCACTGCCGGATAAAGAAAAAGGCATTCTTATCGTCACTGGTTTTGAAAAAGAAACCAACCAGGTCGTCATAAAAGTGACAGATGAAGGAATCGGTATCCCCTCCAATGATTTGAAACACATTACCAATCCTTTTTTTACCACCAGAAGAGATTCCGGCGGTACCGGTCTGGGCCTGTCCATATCCTCCAGTATCGTCACCAGTCATGGCGGAACCGTTAACTTTGAATCCACACCCGGGAAAGGAACAATGGCTGCAATCACACTGCCGGTGGAAAGAAAATAACCAGGTTCACCCCCAGGTGCGATTACCGTTTTCATGCCTGCCCAGGGGCAAACGGCAAACCTCGTGTTTGCCCGTTCTTTAAACGTCAAAATTTGAATTGCTGGCCGGCGAACAGAAATTCCGCAAAAATTTTTTTTAGATAGCGAAAGCACACTTTATAACTAACTTTTCATGCGGTTTTATCCATTAAAGCATTTTCGCAATTTAAAAAGGTACTTGACTTTTTAATAATCTTATGGTATATTTAACCATAAGTCATTCCAAAAGGAGGTATAAATATGACTATGCAGCACCGAAATCATATCCCGGCTAAATTAAGAAATATCTTTAGCAAACTTCACCAGTTAATCAATCAAAAAAGGTTCATCAGAGGCTCTTTTTATTATCTGAGAAATAAATGCGGGAAGAAAAACTGTAAATGCGCAAAAGGAGAAAAACACATCTCTCTGTATATCCAGAAAAATTTGAAAGGAAAAGGAAAAGGAAAAATAAAAAAAGTACTCATACCTAAACGCCGATGGCAAGATGTTAAAGAAATGAATAATCGATACAAAGAGATTTTAAATCTCCTGGATGAAGTCTCTGATTATGAATGGGAACATATTAAAGATTAAAGACAGAGACAGCAGAGACAGCAGAGACAGAGATAAGGAGACGTAAAAAAATAGAAATATAAGAAATAAGAAATAAGAAATGCTCAAGCGACTGTGGCAATATTGCAATAAGATTTTTAAACTGAAT
>CP070627.1:1131287-1140711 GCA_020355945.1 Candidatus Aminicenantota bacterium
AGGCAAACTGTCTGCTCTGCGCCTGGACCCGGGTATTGCGCCCGGTCCAGTGGAGATAGATTGGATTCGCCTTTGTGAACCCGTTGGGACAGTCCTCAAAGCCTGGGATTTCTGACCCCCCCCTGGAATTTGCAGCGATTCTTACATGAAAGCCTTTAAGTTTTGTGAATCTACAATTTTTTCCTTAAAAATAGGATTTCTTACTATTTTTAAAAATTCTTTATGTTTAGGATGGCTCTTATGATGAACCGCAAGCTTTTTATACTCATCATCTGTAAAATCTCCAAATTTTACAATTAATTGAAAGAACACAATGTCACAATTGATTTTCTGTCCAAGTTTCACAAATTTGATCATATCATGAAAGTTTTCACTATGAACAACAAATCTAATAGATAAGGATGGAATTTTGTTTTCTTTTCTTAATTTAGCTAAAAATTCCAGGTTGTTTAACAATTTTTTGAACTTTCCCCCTCTTCTTATTTTCTCATACAAACTTCCTGTAGCAGCATCGATGGATAGATTTATCGAATGGATTGCATAATGAATATTTTTGAAATTTTTCCACATTTTAGGTGTTAACAATAATCCATTGGTAAGAATATTTAATTTCAGATTTGGAAAGTCTTTTTGGTTTATTCTTTTCATTAGGTCCAGGTACACTTTACTCAGGAATGGTTCCCCTGCGCCTGCAATACCAAACGTTTCGACATTTTTTATGAAATCCTTTTCCAGGAATGCCTCTTGAATTTTAATTAATTCTTTAATTCTCGGTTTTGGTGTGTGATAAATCCTTTTCCTGCACGAAGCGCAGTATAGATTACAGGATTGATCATAGTTAAATGTAATAAGCTTCGTTTGAGGTGACGAGATAATCTTTTTTAAGCTGTCATCAATTTGATTAACCCTGGAAATGCCCTTTTGAACCAGGCTGCCTGCCTTTGCTGCTATATGACAATAGGCTTTTTCGCAGTATTTAAAGCTTTGATCAAGTATGGAATTCCTGATTTCTTCAGCAGCTTCGGAATTCCAGACCGCTTCAATATCGTCTTGAAATATATTACCCAAAGGCTTTGGAACAAAGCAGCATACGAGTACCGTTCCATCAGCACCAATAACCATTTGTTCAAAAGGTCTATTGCAAAATATCATGCCCTACTCTTTTTTTTTCACATTCAATTCGATTTACCCCTTTACTCCTTTAACCCTTTAACCAGAATCTATACCGGATCCCGGTTCCCAGGTATTTTTGTAATTTGTTAACGCTGCTGACGGTTTTTCTTTGCACCCGGTATTTGCTGACCAGTAGTTTTATCTTATCCAGCTTTTGTTTCGCCGGGTTATAATACTTGCCGTTCAATGCCTTCACCTGTTCACTTACATCCCTTCTTTGAAAAAGCGATTTGTTTTCTATATACATTCTCGATTTCGCCAGGAAGGCATTTATATATAGAAATTTCTTATTATTAAATAACGCCCGCAGCCAATATTCATAATCAAATGCATCCGGGTAATCCATGGAAAAATCCCCCAACTCAAAAAAAGCATCCCGGGTGAAAAACACGGTGGGCTGACAAAGGGTGCATTGATAGAAAAAGTTGTATTTGCTGGGTTTAAATGTCGGGTATGATAATATGTCCTCCCCTGTCTCGGAAATCCACATTCCCTGTCCGTAAACAAAATCAGCACCCTTCCAATGGGTTCCTGAAATTTCTTTAAAAACATCCCGGTAATAAACATCATCGCTGTTTAAAAAGGCAAAAATATGGCCTTTGGCAATGTTGAACCCTTTATTAACGGCTTCCACCTGTCCATTGTCCCTTTCACTCTTCCAACGGTAACTAATTCCCAGGCAATTATTCCATTGAAAAAATTTTTTGTCTTTCACATAAAATTTCAACCCATCTTTTTCAAGTACTTTACAATTCGCTTTGAGTAGATGTTCATATTTTTTTATAATTTCAACGGATTCATCCGTTGAATTCCCATCTATAACAATATAGTCGATATAGAATTCTCCTTCCTGTGAAAGGACTGATTGAATCGTCTTTTCAATAAATTGTCCCTGGTTATAAGAGGGAGTAACGATGCTTATTATTTTGGGATTCATGGGGAATATCTTTTACTAGTGGATATCTTTTGGGGTTCGCGCCCCTCGACAAATTCGGAATTTTTATTGCCAAAAAAATTAATTTCTGTCATAGCGGATATTATAACATAAATGCTTTAATACAAATAGGGAAGTGGAAAAAAATTTTGCGGAATTTCCAAATTAACAATATTAACCCTCCCCATCGCTCCTACCAGGGCTACGTCAAAGTCGGATTTCGTAGATACGGTCGACCACAGAGAGTCGCCCCTACACGCTTTCGTAGGGGCAGGTCTCTGTGCCTGCCCGAAAATCTTACATTTTGGGCGACTTTGACGCATCCCTGTCGCTCCTACCAGGCGGGGTTGAAATCGTGAAGTATTTCCTTTATAATATATCCATGAAACTCAAAGATCTGAAAAATAATTTACTACCAGGTTTTATGAAGCCTCCACTAAATGAGAAAAGAAATATTGAAGTACTTCTTAACACAATCCCGAGAATTTTATATGACCATAACAAAAAAATAGTGCTGATGTGGTCTGCGAAAGCCGGCTGCACTTTTTTTTGCAAATGGTTCTTTGCCCAGATGAATCTACTGGATGCCGCATTGTATTATCACCAATGGGTACACTTTTTTCGAGAGGAAGTTTATTACAAGTCGGATAGTTACACAAAAAATTTACATAAGGTTTTAAATGACGACTTCAAAGTGATAAAAATTGTAAGGGATCCCTTTGCCCGTGCGGTTAGTTCTTATATTGCCTCCCTGCACCAGGCAGCTAATAAAGAAGGACTTATTTCTCATGAAAAAGTAAAAAAGGAATTGGGAAAGTTCCTTAATCGAAGCCTAACCGCGGATGAAACTTTTAGCTTCAGGGAGTTTGTAGACTATCTAACCTCCATCGATATCCTGGAATGTGACATCCATCATAGACAGCAACTGCACCCCCTTGAGATGGAAGGGGTATTAACCCCATCATATATTCTCAAATTGGAGGAGTGCGAAGATGCATTAAAAAGGATAGAAATTGAATGGAATTTGAAAACCACGAACTTTAGCCTACTGAAAGAATCTCCACATAACACCAGGAGAGAATCGCAGTCTGAGTTCTGCGGTGACAGGAAGTTTAAATGGGCACCCCAACCGCGATTCCCGGATCACAGGAGTTTTTACGATAAAAACCTGGTTCAAAAAATAGCTGACATATACAAAATGGATTTTGATGCTTACGGGTATAATCCCGATATCCTCCTTACTTAAGTTGTTTATTTTAAAAATTTGGTGTTCCTTTTGATGTTCATTGTTGAAATCTTTTTATATATATTGGTGATAAAAAGTTCACTTTTTTCCAACGTTTCAAAATCTTTACTGCTTTTATGGAATCGTTTGGAGGCCAGTTCTCCCCCGGTAATTTCAAAGCCTAAATAATCGATGTTGTTTTCTCTTGCCAGAGATTTTGCTTCATTTAATTCTTTATCGGAGTCATTCCAGGCGAAGAGTATATATTTCCAGATCACAACAGGTAAAGTCAGGCCTAACCTGTTACGTTCCGCGATAAGTTTTTTCATAATTTGTACTGCGAGGTTGAAATTGGCTTGAGGTCCCATATATTTGACCAAACTCTCCTGGTTTGCCCCGTGAAGAGAAACAACAATCATGTTGGGTTGTGCCATAACCAGGTCTCTTATCTTCTTTTTTTTGTTCAGGGGCAGTAGATTGGTAGCAATTACCAGGTCGATACCGGGATTCTCGCGGGTCAGAAACGATGAGAAATCGATTGCCCCGGGATGAAGCAGCGGTTCCCCGTAATTAAAAAGTCTTATCCTTCTCAATTGTTTCGTATAAGAAGAGAGCCATGTTTTTAATTTATCCATGTCTATAAACATATTTTTTTTTAATTTACGAGATTGTTTGTTTTTACGATTTTCCACGCCGGTGGGACATCCGATGCAAGTCAAATTACAAGCAGTGGTGACTTCGATAACCAGGCCATGGGGAACGATTTCCCGGTTCAGGTAACCATCGATTTCATCCATGGAGGGGTTTTCTTTTAGAAAATAATCATAAGGCATGTTTGATGTTCTTTTTCTTGAAATAAAACACCGCTGACATTGAGGGAAATGACCGGGGTTATCCACTAACTTTTTTTTAAATAATCGCAGCTTTCTTACGGATTCTTCAAAATCATCTTCATAAATATTTGAGAATGTATTTTGGCCTTTTGCATCAAAACAACAGGTGGTTATTCTGCCATCAGAGAGAACCACAATTTCTTCCGAAACCAATGAACAAATGAAATTTATCTTTTCCATACAAATTTCCTTTGAAGGGCTCATAATTTCATCATCTTAACCGGTTATATGTAGCCTAATGCCTTAAGAGCTTTTAATTGTTCTTGATCAAAAATAACCGGTTTTTTGCTCAATGGGGTAACGTTTTTATTTAAAAGGTAGTCTTTTAACTTCTTTCTAAGCAGCATGATGGTTTTCTTGAATTTTTTCAGCTTATATTGATTCTTTCCTTCCCCGGGATCTTCAGCCAGTACATAATATTCTTTGCGAAATTCACCTACCACATTTTTCAGGTTAACATTTCTCGAATTGTAAATGCAGAAGGCCAGGCATTGCTTCTTTTGATTTTTTCCCGGATTTTCAAGAGGTTCACAGGGAGTTAGAGATTTTATTGTCACAATTTTTTTCTTACCGGATTTCGGTAGGGGGATATTAAAGACTTGCTTTTTTTCTGTTATTACAAACTCCTTTACCGGTTGACCATCCGATAATACCCGGATGGTGCGATCTTTAAGAAATGATCTGACGACCAATTCCAGTGAATTTTCACCTGTTTCTATCACTGCCTTTTCATTGAACCATCGATGTTTGAATTCCTGTGGCGGTGGTAAACGAATTCCTTCAATTAATTTATCCGTTGATGTCTGTATGGAAGAAAAAACGAACCTGTCTTTATGAAGTTCCGCATAGCTGTATGGCTTGGGATCTTTTTTATTATTTAAAAGATTGATCCCATCGATATATTTGGGTATGGGTATTTTTAGTAAGGACAATACTGTGGGACATATGTCAACCTGGTTAGCTATTTCATCGATTGTCATGTGAATTTTGTCAGGCAGACGGATGATTAAAGGGACTTTCAACTGTTCATCGTATAGTGTCAACCCGTGCGAAAGATCTCCGTGTTCAAAAAATTCCTCTCCATGGTCGGAGGTTATAATAATTATGGAATTGGAGTACATATTCTTCATTTTTAAGGTTTGCAGCAGGCAGCCGATCATTTTATCGTTATACAATATTTCGTCGTCGTAAGCATTGATCATTTCCTCTACTGCTTGACGTTGTTTATCTTCATCCAGCGAATGTATTGTCCCGGAACGAAAAAAATCGATGGGAAACATCATTTTATTGGATTTTGAAAAATGTTTTTCTTTGGGGATATACGGCGCGTGCGGGTCCATATAGTGTACGTATATAAAGTTGTTGGATGTATCTTCCAGTTTTCGGATGAATTTCAAAAGGGATTCATTTACCATGTCAGATCTTACATGGATATTGAGAGGATCTTTGTTCAGTCTTTCAGGGAAACTGAAAAATTTTTTATAACCCTGGTTAAAGCCGACAGGCAATCCGGCATTACCATTTGCCACAAAAGCGTAAGAAGTATACCCATATTTCCCCAGGATTTCCGGGAGTAAATTTATCTCCTCCGCAAGACTATCTTCCCTTGTATTTGCACCATGATTCTTAGGGTATAATCCCGATAATATCGATGCTGTACCGGGCCTGGTCCAGGAAGTTTGGGCCAGCATGTTTTTAAAGATAATTCCTTCCTTTGCTAATTTGTCTATTTCCGGGCTGGTATTCCTGGGATAGCCGTAACACCCCAAATGGTCTGCTCTCAATGTATCGATGAGAATAAGAATAACGTTGGCATCCGGGTATTGGAGCCTACTGGTGATTTTTTTGTTTTTGATGAACAGGAAAAAACAGGCTGTGATTATTAACACCACCACCAGTGATAAGATCACTAAAACAAATTTCCTTTTGGCCATTTTTTGGCCTCCTCCGCAAGGATTGCTTTTCTAAGCTGAGGCTCAACATCTTCTTTTCCCGGGAGGTTGGAGTAACAGGATGGTGATTTTCACTTTAAACCTTTTTTCCTTCATTGCCTGGTTTTTCACTCTTAACAGGGCCTCTTTGGAGTCTAATATGTTCAGGCGGTCCGGGTAATTTTTTTGCTTTAAATGCGATGCGATTATATTGACTATATAAATATTCAGGCTCAAACCCGGCTGACCATAATGATGTTTCCACTGCTTTCCTGTTGGGAGCGAACCAATTACTAAAATCCCGGGGACGAATTTCATCATACCTATAAAATTGATACAAAGATACTTCCTCCAGCCTGGTATCGATTTCTTTTAAAGGCATTTCAGAGCCATCCGCTAAAATAATACGGTTATCAAAAAAATAGGTTTCCAATGTCATATATTGGCGAGTTACCGGGAAAATACGATCAAGAGCAAGTAACGGGTAACGCAAATGGTAAAATACTCCTAAAAACAAGACGATATCAAATGTCCCGTGAATATCGGGAGACAGGTCATAAACATTTCCTTTTATGACCTCTACATTACTATTTAACATTTTAACCGCTTGCTTTATGCTGTGGTGTTCAGTGAACAGTTCAAGTGCAACTACACGCTTTGCGCCTCTCTTTTCTGCTTCAAAGCTGTAGAAGCCATCACACGCACCTATATCTAAAACACTTAACCCGCTGAGGTCACCGGGTAATCTCAATCCATTTAGAAAATTTTTCAATAAATGATGAGGTAATTTTCCCGGTGTTATAAGACCTTTTTCAATCTCAATCGAATGATACCAATTACATTCCTTTATTAATTTTTCTTTTTCTTCACGATTCATGTTATCACCGCCTCCGGGACAATTTCTTGTTTTTAACTAAAGTATGGTTTGTTTTTTAATGTCTTCTCATATACATCAAGTACTATTTTCGCTGCATTTTCCCAGGAGAATTTTTTTGCTTGTTCAATGGCCTTTGTTTGATATTCCTTTCGTTTTTTGGGATTATTAGCCAGGAAAAGCATTTGCTCGATAAGGCTCTCTTTGGAAGAAGGGTCTATATAGCAAGCTGCATCTCCGCCAACTCCAGGCAAGCTGCTGGTATTGCTGGTAATCACGGCTGCTCCGCAGCTCATTGCTTCAAGAACCGGTAATCCGAATCCTTCATGAAACGACGGATAAACAAAGGCAAAACAACTGCTGTACAGCACAGAGAGTTCCTTGTCCGCAGCATATCCCAGGAATTTTACTTTATTCTCAAGACCCAGTTGTTTTACTTTATTTCCCATCTCGGATTCAGGCCACCCGTGCCCTCCGGCGATAACCAGCAGCTTATCATCCTTTAATTCACCATAAGCCTTAATCAGCATTTGGAAGTTTTTCCGGGGTTCAATGGTTCCTACTCCAAGCCAGAATTGGTCTTTACTGTTTATATTAAATTTTTCCAGGACCTTTTTTTTAAGCGCTGTATCCTGGATACGTTTGATCCCGGGGCGCGTTCCCAGGGGAATAACCGTAATCCGATTTTCAGGGTAGTGGGGGAAAAAATCCAGGAAATCCCGTTTGGTATTTTCTGAAATGGCGATGCAGTGGTCCGCATAAGTACTGGCATTAAAAAGACCATCAAAACAAATTAATCGATTTTCTTCAAAAAGAAATTCCGGGCAAACCAGCGGTGTCAGATCATAGAGAGTATAGACAATCCTGGCGTCATGATCTTTAACGCAAGAAAAATTATTGGAATGGATGATATCCGGGTTCCCCAGCCAGGAGGTTCGATTAGCCATCGGGGTATCCCACCCTTTTACTATTTCTTTAAAGGACATGCCCTTGAAATGAAACTTACAATTTTGAACTCCTGGTTTAGTGGCTTTATGGAACCCGGGATGCCGGTAGGAGTAAAAGGTTGGATAGAGGATATAATCATTCTTGCGATCGTTTCTGACAAGACTTCTGATTAACTGGTCGGCAACAAATCCGCAGCCGGCTTTTTCTTCTGCGGTTTGACTCACATCAAAACCTATTTTCATGCTCCCCTCTTGTAATTTGATAATTGTTTTTTGGCTTCATGGTACCGTTCCCCTCTTTGTTCGCCATCCGACGACTGTATACATCGCTGTCGATTTTCCCTTCATTATCTGGGAATGATATGTTACCCGTACCTCCTCGAAACCCAGTACACCGATCATGCGAACGACAATCTCCGGTCTTAAATCCCACCAGGTATCTTTGGGTTCAACCGTTTCCGGATCAGGTAAGAAATTCATGTAGGGTTCTTTGCATTCAATAGGCTGGATGCGCAGCGGTTCGGTCACGATTACGGTTTCACGCGCAAACCTCAGACCACGCTGTAATGCCAGGAAGGGATCACGCAAATGAAGTAGAACTGCACCGTAAGTTACAATATCTACCTCACCGATTTCACCAGGCAGATGATATACGTTTCCATAGATAATTTTTGTCCTGGAATTAATAACCCGGTGACAGAACCAAAATGCGTTGTTCAGTTTATCCATAAACTGTTTTCGATTTTCTAAAATACGCTGATAATCATATTGGGCAAAGGGTACGATGTCCCAATCGTAGTCTTTGGAAAGATCAAAACCAATGACATCTGCTCCCTTCTTCTCCATTTCAAAGGATAAGAAACCGTTTGCCGGACCGATTTCCAGGACCCTCTTCTCTTTGAACTCAACGTTTCCCAGGTACTCATTGACTCCGCCGCGAAGGTCCCAGTAGCCCTGCATTGTACCAAAGCCTGGGAGGTCAATGGTATGATAAAAAACACATTCATTGACATCCCTGATATCCCTCGGTTCCGCGTAAATAGCTTTTTTCCGTTTTAAAGTCCTCATGAGTGATCCAAATAATTTTCCCATGTTATTTTGACTTTCTAAATTCATATAACCTCTTTCCTGTGCGTTCGTCATAGATCGATAATTCTTTTATCATAAACGAAAGTTTCCTATTATCCGGGCTTTGGGGTATAAAGCTCTTAGATACGGATATATCCAATTTCCCATCTTTTTGGGGAAGCCGTTCTTTTATATGGAGCTCTTTAGCTTTATGCAAACGATATCGGGATAATTTCAGGGGTTTTCTTAACCGGACCTTTATTTGATCAAAGGGATGCCATTGGGGTAAAAATCCTCTCAGTTCGAGAACCTTTTTATGGTGATTTTTACTAAAAAATATTTGAATTGTCTCCCCTGCCCATCCATCAGGAAAAATACC
>CP070627.1:1140811-1150139 GCA_020355945.1 Candidatus Aminicenantota bacterium
TTTCGATTGATATTTGCGTACAATCCCAGGGTATTGAAGGAAGGTGAATCACCTTTTGCATTTCGTTTTGCAGTAGGCCCGTCGTTCCAGTTGTAGATCAACTTATTAAGCCACAGAACACAGAGGGCACAGAGGAGAAATGGGGCCATCTTAATAAAATAGAAATAGAAAGGGGACAGGCGAATTATTTCCACCTCCGTCTTATCTCATCCCAAAACGCCAAAGCATCAAACCTCTTGGGGGATAAATGGTTAATCCGTGACAGGATACTTCTACTTTTAATTCCACTTACTCATTTTTGGACTGGGAGCGCTGCCTTCTTTGAAAAAAAAGAAAAGATGAGCTATAATCTCACCATGAAAAAAAATGAATTGACACAGATATTGCAGGAAGGAGAAGGCCAGTTTGTCGAGTTTAAAGAAAAACTGGACAATTCCCTGGTAAAAGAGATTGTTGCTTTTGCAAATGCATCAGGTGGCCGAATTTTCCTGGGAATCGATGACTCCGGGAAAATAAAAGGACTATCTATAACCAATAGATTAAAATCTCAGATTGTGGACTATGGAAAGAACTGCGACCCTGAAATCCCTTTAAGCCTTGAGACGTTGGACAATATCATGATAATACATGTGCCTGAAGGATTAAACAAGCCCTATCAAGGCAGCAAAGGATTCTATTTAAGACTTGGAGCAAATTCGCAAAAGTTAAAAAGAGACAAAATCCTTGAGTTTAGTATCAACGAAAATAAAATACGCTTTGATGAGCAAATTTGTCCCGATTTTAATTTTAAAGATTTTGATGACGAAAAATTTGAATATTACCTAAAGCTGGCAGGTATCACCAAAATATTGGATAAAGAGAGTTTTTTAAGGAACCTAAAGGTTTTAAATGAGAAGGGGATGACAAACGCCGGTGTTCTTTTTTTTGCCAGGAGCCCTTATAAGTATATCTTTTCATCAAAGATACGCTGTGTGCACTTTAGGGGAAACGAAAGAATTGAAATACTGGATAAAAAAGAAGTAGATAAGGGAATTATCGGCAATATCGAATATGCCATCAACTATATCAAAGAAAGGGTTCCGGTAAGGTTTGAAATCAAAGGTAGTCGAAGAATAGAGCACCCGGAATTCCCGGAAGACGCTTACAGGGAAGTCATCGTTAATGCTGTTATCCACAGGGATTACTATGAAAGCGGCGAGGTGGCTGTCGAAAAACTTAAAAACTCAATTTTAATAAACAATCCGGGAGGTTTAATACCATCATTTCCGCGGGAACAGTTCGGGAACTGGAGCTGGCCACGAAACAGGTTACTGGCAGATTTGCTATCCAAAACAATTTTTATGGAAAAAGTGGGTACAGGAATCCGACGAATAAGGAAATTTTGCCTGGAGAATAACAATGCCATTGATATAAAGCCTGGTGATACATATTTTTCTGTTGAAATGAAATCCCCAAAGGCGATAGAAATCACAGAGCAAAACGTCGGAGAAAACGTCGGGGTAAACGTCGGAGAAAATTTAAGTAAGAATCAAAATCTGATTCTCCAATTGTTATTGGAAAATAAATATCTTTCAATAGAAAAACTGGCTGAAACGCTTGGTATAACTGTCAGAAGCATTGAAAGAAATATTTCCGGGTTAAAAGAAAAGGGATTATTGGAACGGATTGGGTCCGATAAAACCGGGTATTGGAAAGTCAATACAATCGAAAAATTTACTCTTGATGTCGGAGAAAACGCCGGGGTAAATGTCGGGGTAAACGTCGGAGAAAACGTCGGGGTAAATTTAAGTAAGAATCAGAATCTGATTCTCCAATTGTTATTGGAAAATAAAGAACTTTCAATAGAAAAACTGGCCGAAAGCCTTGGTATAGCAGCCAGAAGCATTGAAAGAAATATTTCCATATTAAAAGACAAAGGATTATTGGAGCGGATCGGTTCCGATAGAACCGGTTATTGGAAAGTCACACCAGGTGGCGCACAAATCATAGGATGTTCGTAGGGGATACGGAATAATGATGATAACAGGCAAAGTAAAGTATAAAAACTTCGAGGAACGAAAAAAAAGGAGAATCTTTTCCACTTTTTTTACCTTTCAAAACACCGCATTAATTTTTTCATTCTGACCAAAGAGTATTTTCCCGGACCCAGTTGCGGAACAGCAAACCGCAAATCCGGTAGCTATTTTTGTATTTTTCCAGAATACCGGTTGCCAACATATCACGAGAGGTGTCCAACAGCCTTGCGCGATCTGTAATGGTTTCATCGACTGAAATCGCATCGCCTTCCAAAAGAGGAATGGAGCCGATGGTTTTAAATGTTTCAATGGGAACGCCTTTTTCATCGGCAGCCAGGGCCAAAATGCGGCGTTCAGCACTATTCATGGTATCCCAGAAGTTTTCCTTGAAAAATCGATCGATGTCGCCCCGTTCTTCGTGAAGCCAGATGAGACCTTCGTGGTAATGCCGCGATTCGATTTTAATGTTTTCCTTGCGTTTGCTTGAAGCGGCTGAAGCCAGTTGGCGGGCCAGGGCCGGGTAACCCCCGGAATCTTTGTAAATAGAATCCAGCACTGACTGTTCAACTTCCAGTCCCATGGCATGACCGATTTCAGTTATCATTTCGGTGCATTCATTTTGGTCCAGGGGTTTGAGATAAAATTCTTGAAAGAAGCGATAAAAGGGATTGGTATCCACCCCGGGAATTTTGAAACTGTTGACGCGATTGAAAAGGGGTTGGCGGTCGGCGATGATTAATGAAACCAGTCGGTCACCGCCTTCCTGCCCCAAAGCACGGAGAATCCCGGTGAAAAGTATAAACCGCTCCGCCTGCCTAACCTTATCATGTTGGATGCCGGTATTCGGAAATAACCGTTCAATCTCATCCATCACTATCACCAACGGCTGGTTGTTTTTTAAACGTTTCTGTATATCTCGCCGGGTTTCCAATGCGTCCCGGAAAACAGGACCACTCATTCTACAGTCTGCTTTTAATCCCGGGGGATTCCATTTATTGCCATAACGGGCACGACCCCAGCGGTCGTAACGAGATATAATTTCCATGAGCAACTGGTCCGGCCACTGCTCATCCCGGCGATTATAGAGCTGCAAATCGATCATAATCGTGGGATAGGTATTGAGACGTTGGCATAATACGTTCAGCAGGCTGCTTTTCCCGGCTTTGCGGGGGCCGGTCAAGGCCACGTGTTCACGGCGGTTAAGGGCGTGGAATAATTCATCGATTAATGATTTTCGCCCGAAAAAGAAACGGGCTTCATCCAGGGCATTACGCATGTCGAACAGGTCTTGCTGCCCTAAGTATCGGCGCAGCAGTCCGTCCTGGGCTTCGCGTACTGCATCGGGCCCCGCTGCAATTTTGGTACGAATAAACGGAAGGGCTATCGGTACGATTACCGTATTGTGCCGCAGCCTGTATACGTCCAACTGCCTGGCGGCGGCTGAGTCAAGTGCATTGGGAAATACAAGATAGGATTCACGGCTGTGAGTTGCCTGGGATTTTTTTAACGCTTTATAGGCTTCCAGGACTTCTTCCACCGGGAGAAGGTCTCCCAATGCAATGCGGATATATATTTTAGTTTCGTCAGAACTCAAGATTAAAGTCCTGTAATTAAGGATTTCCACGGGTTTACCCAGGGTTTCGAAAAATTCGCGGGCGCTTTCCAACAGGGGTTTATAACGTGAAGCTATTTTCAATTTACGTTGATACATATTCCAGGCGACGAAAAAAATTAAACCCGCGGTGATTATAACCAATGCAAGAACCAAATATATGAGGGCCCCCAGGGGAACAAACACCCGCCCGCTGACCAACCTTCCACCGGCTAAAACTGCCAACCGCCCGTCCGGTGCAAAATCAAGCATTTCGATCCTGGATACTTCAGGTAATCCGTCATCGATGGTCAGCGTCTTTATATCGTTTCTACCAGGACTAAAGCCAACCACCGAGGCCGGTATTTTATCCTGTCCATCGATGCCCATCCATACGGTTCCGCCGGGAGAGACTGTTACCACTCGAACGGATGAAGGCTGTAATCTTCCTTTTGACGTAATTTGCTTGATAACTTTATTTTTAAGACGGTAAAGCCCGGCAGTGGTCCCCACCCATACGGTTTTTTCATCCGGGTCCAGCGCCATATCCAATACCTGGCCCCTGGGGACCTTTATTTTTGTTTCCTGGATTTCGCCTCTTGTCGAAACATATTTTATATAGGTATCCTGTCGTGGAAGTGGATCCTGGGGATCGAGGAATAAAACGGGGGAGATCGGGTTAAAGGCGAAATAGGCGGAACCATCCGGCAGCGCAAGCACCACATCCACGGGCCCCGGGTCTGAGTTACTTTTAACGGTAAAAATAACTCTTCCCTTATTAACCAGTGCCGCCCCGTCATTGGTGCCGATCCATGCCAGGGGTTTAGCATCATTACCGGGTACTTGAGAAATATCCAGGATGGTCATGTTGGGGAGACCATCTTTTGTTCCAAATCGTGTGAATTTTCCATTTTCCCGGCGTAACTCAAGACCACCCATTGTGTAGCCTACCCAGACGCCTCCATCCGGTGCTTTTTCAAGAACATTGATGGGAAAACCAATATCCGCCGCAAAGGAAGTTGCATTGGTGGCAGTTGATTTTAACAGGCCCGTAAGTCTTGTTCTCCATAAAATAAACGATTTGTCATTACTATGATATGAAATTCGTCCCAACCATTTTTCCAACCACCCAGCATTTAACGTCTCCTTCCTGCCGGGAACGCCATCATTATTCCACCCTAGAGATGTAATTCTGTAATCGGATTGAAACCATATTTTCCCATTAGAGTCAGGAAGAGTTAATTTATTAATTTTATTGTCTCTATCCCAGTCTCTATCGTTAGGCTTTATTCCAAGTGTTTGTAAATCGATTTTTTTCCAATTTTTGATTTTTGGATTATAACGATATAAAGTGTTTTCGCCGCACAGTGCCCAAAGCACACCGTCATTATACTCACGTATTTCTTCAACAGCGTTGATATCTTTATAAAATTTTTCATATTTCCATTTTCCATCTTTATTGGAATATTTCAAAAGGCCTGTACTGGTGGCGATCCAGAGATTACCGGAAATATCTTGATATAATGCATTGACCGGCCCTTTGACGCTTTCGGGAAGATAAACTATTTCCGTTCGTTTACTGTGAGGTTCGTAACGAACTGCCGCTTTATAAGTGCCGAACCATATTGAACCCCCGGCGTTCTCTCTAATCGCTCGTATACTTCCCAATTTCCCGCTGTCCACTATCATGGTTTTATTTAAGTTTCGAGTATTCCATTTGCCGTAATATAACCCATCTTCAGTAGATATCCAAACCGTACCTCCCGCATCTTCAAAAACAGCCAATGTCTTAATTTTATTTTTAAAAGGCTGCCATATCTTAGAAGAGGGCTGTATACCTTCAATCTGCCCCTCATCTATTAAAAAAACAGCCCCGGATTTTGTAAAAAATATATCATTATTAGAAAAATTTGATGAGCCCACCAAATAAGGATACCAATATCCTTTCTTAATATCGTACTGAGAAATTTCACCAAAATGGAAGCTAAAACTTTTTCTACTACCACTACCTCCATGGGTTTGAATTATCGAGAATCGACCGCTAAAATCTGTTTTAAAAAGAGACCTTATAGTCCGTGGATAATATAAGTAATCCAAATCAATGGGCTTCCATAAATCCATTTTAACATTTTCCCGAAGAAATAAACCCTGTTCTGAAATTGCCCAATTTTGCCTGTTAAACTTGAAAAAACTGGAAAAGGGAAAACAAGAAGGCAAACCATTTTTTAATTTATAAGATTGCCATTCATTTGTCCCGGGTTTATAACACAAATATCTCCACCCCTCAATACGAAACCAGATATCTTTGTTTTTTCCCATCTTTATTGAATAAGTTTCATTTTTTCCGGTAATGATTTTGGGAACAACTTTTATCCAACCATTTAGAGCGCCATTACTTCTAAATATACCCTGGCCTGTCGCCAGCCAGATATTTCCTTTCCAATCCTCTGCTATATCATTTACATACGGTTTCTTTTTTAAATTGAGATTTTTATCCCAAAATTTAATTTTTTTATCTTGATAATCATAACTCGCAATCACCCCGTAACCGCCAAACCACAATATTCCCCTGCTGTCTTCGTAAATGGAGTTTATCCATTTTTTATCAAATTCTTTGAAGTGCTGCAATTGTCCGGTTTTAGGATTATAACGCGCAATACCTTCATCATCTCTATATTCATATGCAATCCATATGAATCCGGCTCGATCTTGATAGGCTGTTCTTACCTCCCTATCCCTATCACCTTCTTTAAATTGCGGGACCAATTGAGTACCCCCGGGCTTCCAACGATGGATGCCATGCCGCCAACTAGAAAAAAACCAGAGTGCGCCGGAATTGTCCTCGAATATATTCTTTGGTATAATAAACTCATTATCTGATGTCGGAATCGTATGCCAGGTTTGAGTGGCTGGATCATAATACGTCACACCATTACCCCGGTTGCCAAACCAAATCTTACCATCACGGGCAATATGAACCGAATGAACACCATATCCGGCAAGGCCATCTTCCTTAGTAAATATACGCCAATCACCCTTCTCCGGGTCGCATCGAACCAGGCCAATGCCGGTGCCTATCCAGATAACGTCTGAGTTATCAACGTCAAATGTCGTGAAATAAGCGGGAAGCACACCGGGCGCCGTCTAATGATATCAAGAGGACAGCATTCCATCCTTCCCGCATCGCTTTTGTCAATGCCGCCTTTGCTTCCACCTTCGGCCAATATCGCGCTGCATAGTCTTTAGATATCAAAAGCACGGTAAGAAGTGCCTCCCGGTCATACTTTCCAGGAAGACAATGCTCCAGGTCCACTCCCCATAATTCATGCCCCAAATCCTGGTCAAAAAAAACTTTCTTCCCCAACATCCCCAATGCTTCGGCCAGTTCTTTAGCACAACGTCGTTGCGGCGAGGCATACGAAATCGCCACATCATATGGATAATACCCCGGGGGAAATTCCCCGCATTCTTCATGAACAGGACGGGAAACGAAAGGTTCTTTGATTTTACCTTCTTCAAAAGCCCAATCCCGGAATAACTCCGGGCCCATTTCAATATCGCCGGATTGACGGCGATGAACAAGTGCCTGGTACTCCAGTACCGCCCGCAAAGAACGACTATGACTGCCTTTAATGTGTTTACTTTCCAGCAGTCCCAGGTTCGCCACCTTGCCATACATTTCCCATCCATACTTACCAATGGCTTTTGACCACCTGTGGAAAATATCACCCTGCTGTTCCAACAGCCTCCCCGCTGCATCGCGCACCTTTACCAACGAAATTTCATCTATGTTATATAAATATTCCAGGAGGAGCGTGAGAATCCATACATTTCCCCCGGCCAAGCGGTCCACTTCCCGTAAAACATCATCCGACGGAGGCAGCCGACCTGCGGTTACAAAAGGCTCAACCGCCATCCGGCGGCGTGCCGGGTAACCCAAATCGGGCAGGAACATTCGCTTCGTGGTGTTGAGCGGCGGAGAGCCGTCGCATTCATTGCGGTAATTATCCAGGGCATCACAACCTGCCAACAAAAACCAAACACGGCTTTTTAATGAAAAATCATCGAGTCGGCGTAAAAATGCCATTAAATCATGATGCCAGGGTTTAGCGAATAATTCTTCGATTTCATCCAATAGGAGAGCAAGCCCTCCAATTTTAGATTCTTCCAAACACCCATCGACCTCCTTAAGCCACTTTTCCAATTGGGCGGCGTCGAGTCCATTAACGGGGGAAATCGCAGGCATACGCTTTAACGGCGCTTTACATTCGGCAATTGACTGTGCCATGTGACCCAGGACCTGCTCTAATGAATCAAGTCCTATTCCCTGGAAATCTATAAACACAGGCCAGCGATGGGGAATATTTCTTTCCGGTGCCATTTCCCCGGCATCAGGTACGGTTTTTTCCCAGGCTTCTGATAAATTGCAATTGGGATTTGCTGCCTGCTGTAAATAGTACTGGATTCTTTCCATTAAACAGGTTTTCCCGCATCTCCGCCCCCCGATAAGCACCACCGATTGCCCGGATTCTTCGTTTTGGAGAAGGGATCTAAAGAGCATCTCCCGCCCATAAAAAAGCTGCTTTGAAGCTGGCGTGTAAGGGTTCATCACTTTTCCTCCTAAGCTAGTAAGCAACAAATAATCAATCACAAAACCAAACGCTCATATCTTTTTCCAATGTATTGGATGTCTCAAGTTCTTTTATATATAGCATATTGAAAAAATTTTTACAAGCAATTTTTTGAAAAAACGTGTACGGTGCTTGAATATGTCTTTTGCTCCGCATTTGGTAAAGTTGTAAAATGATGATTAAAAGGTGAGCCAAAAGCTATTATCAAACAAAAACGGGGAGGTGGGTCATAATGTCAGAACGTCAGTAACCTTTTGGCATTTTGGCAATCTCACATGACTGTGCCTAATTTGTGCCCAGAACTTACAGCTTTATACGGTTTTTTATGGTATTATAAGGTATTATACGGATCGAAAAAAAATCTCGAAACAATTGTCTGATTTTGCTTTCCGGCTCCTGATGCGGTTTTTCAGATTCGACTGGAAGGGGGGAACCACGTTCTCATCAAACAACGGGCGATTTTAATTTCCCGGATTCAAGCCACCTCTCATCTTCACTGCAAGCAATTCCTTGTTTATAGCAGTAATCTTGCGCCTCCTTTGTAAAACCGCTGCGGGAAAAAATAAAACCCACCGCCCGCTCTATTTTCTCCACTTTTTGCACCTCTGCAAATTTTTTCTCGAATTCTACTACCTCATCTTTAGAAAATTTCTTGACATCACGGCTTTTCACTTCCCCGATAATGGAATAATCATCCGCATCTGCCGCACAGGCAAAAATGTCTATGCTGATTTTCCTGGCGTACTCAGGCGAACTGTCGTATCTCCATACCCGCGAATAATCACAAAAATCGAAATCATCAGGCAAATAACGGGTCATCGACTTTAAGAACGTATTTTTATCTTTACCGTGCAGCCTTAATTGCTCCAGGATCAGGTACTCTACAAATAGACCTTTCTGATAATTGTACTTTCCCAAAAGGCTGTCATACTGTTTTTTCAATTTTTCAAGCTCCTCACTGTATTCTTTTTTTATCTCACCCACATCGAAATGCTCGATCTCCTTTTGATAAACACCGCGAAAGACTTTATCGAAAATATTGTCCTTCACCCCCTGGTAGTCGAAATTCGTTTGACCCTGGTTGATAATAT
>CP070627.1:1150239-1159551 GCA_020355945.1 Candidatus Aminicenantota bacterium
AAAGCACGCAGCCTTTTTAGGCTCCCCTCGCCGAGGGGCCCCTGGACCCCCCCGCAAAAACTTTTTATTATTCCGTTACCACTCCACAACTCACCACTCACCACTCACCATCTACCGCACCGGAGACCTGACCCGCTGGCTCCCGGAAGGAAATATCGAATTCGTGGGCAGGCTGGACAGCCAGGTTAAAATCAGGGGCTTCAGGATAGAACCCGGTGAAATCGAACGATACTTATTCGACCATCCTGCTGTGCGAGAAGCAGTAGTGATACCCAAAGAAAGAACCCATGGCGATAAATACCTGTGTGCCTATATCATAGGAAACACGGACCCCGGCGCAGAGGGTATCAAGGCCGCGGAATTGCGGGAATATTTATCTCAACGGCTGCCACCTTATATGATACCCTCATATTTTATCCTGCTGCCGGAATTTCCCCTCAATCCCAGCGGCAAAGTAGACAAGCGGGCATTACCGGAACCTAATGATGATGTATCGGAAACCTACACCCCCCCCACCAACCGGATAGAAGAAAAACTGACAACGATCTGGTCCGATATATTATCCATCCCGGCAGAGAAAATCAGTAGAGATGCGAATTTCTTTGAAATGGGCGGTCATTCTTTGAAAGCAGCGGTATTGATGTCAAAAATACACCGGTATTTTAATGTCAAGATTTCACTGAGAGATATTTTTTCGTGTCCTTTTGTCAAGGATTTAGCCGGGTTTATCAAAGGATCGGCAGCAGATGCATACCAGCCTATCGAGCCGTTAGAAGAAAAGGAATACTATCCGCTTTCTTCAGCCCAGCAGCGGTTATACATTCACCAGCACATGAAAGAGGACAATACCAGTTACAACACCACTGTATATAACCTATTGGAGGGGGAACCGCATAAGGCAAAACTGGAACGTGTTTTCCGGCAGTTGATTTCCCGGCATGAAGCCCTCAGAACCTCTTTCCATATGCTGGAAAAAGAGCCGGTCCAGGAGGTGCACCCGGACTCCGCAGTGAAATTCCGATTGGGATACCATGAAGTAAAAACCCAAAACAATGATGAAATAGAAGAATTAATCAAAAATCTGTTACAGCCCTTTGACCTGGCAAAGGCACCACTTTTGCGGGCGGAATTAATCCGGCTGCACACCCCGCCGCCAACAGAACACCCCTCTCAAGAAAGGAGAGAACAAAAGTCCATCCTCATGGTAGATATGCACCATATTGTCACTGACGGTTTTTCCATGGATATATTGATAAAAGATTTTGTGGCGCTGTATGCCGGCCGTGAGCTTCCTCCTTTAAAACTTCAATACAAGGATTATTCCCAATGGCAGGCCAGGCAAAAAAGAAACCAGCGATTCAAAGAACAGGAAGAGTACTGGTTGAAGCAATTTCCAGGTGATATACCTGAACTGCGAATGCCTATGGATTTTTCCCGGGACTCGGTGCGCGATTTTACCGGGGAAATGATCGATATTAAAATTGGCCACCTGGATGACCAACTCAGGAAACTGGCGTCCGAAACCGGTACCACCTTATTCCACCTGCTTACTGCGGTCTGTTATATTGTTTTATCCAAATACAGCGGCCAGGAAGATATTGTGCTGGGCACTGCGGCAGTTGGACGAAGACACCTGGATTTGCAGGATATAATCGGTATTTTTGTAAACCTGCTGCCCCTCCGTAACCAACCCGGGAAACAAAAAACATTTTTAAAATTCCTGGCAGAAGTAAAAGAAAATGTCATTGACGCGTACAATAACCAGGATTATCCCTTTGAAGAACTGGTGCAGCAGCTCAATATCCAGGGGTCTGCCAAAAGGAACCCCTTATTTGATGTGGTTTTTAATTTTCTTAACCTGGAGTTTTCACGGGTAGAACTGCCGGGATTAACCTTTGCCCCGTACCAGCCTAAGAGCATGACCTCCCGGTTTGACCTGGTTTTTCTCGCCGCTGACCGCGGAGATAGCCTGGAAATACGGCTCACCTATTCCAACGAGTTATATAACAAGTCCACCGCTGAAAAAATTGGCAGGCATTATGTCCAGGTGCTGCACCAGGTAGTGGAGAATAGAGAAATCAAACTGGAAGATATTAAAATTTCCACTCCATTCTCAGCCGCACGGGCAAAAATACACCAGGAAAAGGCCCAATTCGAATTTTAGCAGGAGTCAACCATGTTAAGAGAAAAAGATTCTTTTAAAGATATTTCCATTGCATCCCACCAGTACACCAAAGAGCGGGATTATTGGGTAAATCAATTATCCGGGGACTTAATCAAAAGCAGCTTTCCCTATGATTATACCCCTGGAGAAGAAATAGATAAACCCGGGCAAGAAAATGAAGGAAAAATTGAATTTTGTCTTGACAGGGACATATTTTCCCAATTAATGAAATTAAGTAAAGGATATGATTATACCCTGCATATGATATTGGTAACGGCGGTGGTGATACTGTTGGCCCGGTATTCGGGCAATAAAGATATTATCTTAGGCATGCCCATTTACCGGCAGGACAGCGAAGAAGAGTTTGTTAATACGGTATTAGCACTGCGAAACCACCTGGAAGACCACGTTGCCTTTAAAGATTTACTGCTGCAGGTGAGACAAACCGTTATCGATGCGGACCAAAATCAGAACTATGCCATTGAAACACTCCTTTATCAACTCAATATCCCGGCTGCCGCGCCGGATTTCCCGTTGTTCGATACCGCGGTTTTATTGGAAAATGTTCATGATAAAAGTTATATGGATCATATTAATCTTAACACCGTGTTTTGTTTTCATCGCCGGGAAGATTTGATCAATGGGGTGCTGGAATACAATGCCGGCCGTTACCGCGAAGAAACAGCCCGACAAATCGTTACCCATTTGATTTGTTTATTGAAGCGTGTTTTGGCGGATATAACCGTTGACATTGACACGGTGGAATTTCTTACCCCGGAGGAGAAAAAAAAGCTGCTCTTTGATTTTAATGCCGCGGAAAAGGAATTTGCTTATGAGAAAACGATTGTTGAGTTATTTGCGGACCAGGTGGTGCAAACACCGGACCATATAGCCCTTTTCGGCCAAGTTTTAAACACCTTGGGCGTGGGGCATCTTTCTTACCGCCAATTGAATGAAAAATCCAATCAATTGGCTCATTTATTGAAGGAAAAAGGTGTAAAGCCCAATAACCTGGTGGGAATCATGACAGACCGCACCGTGGATACGGTGATTGGTATAGTGGGGATATTGAAATCCGGTGGGGCGTATTTACCCATTGATCCCGAAACCCCGATTACTCGAATTGAATCCATACTGGATGATGCCGGTGTATCGATTGTATTGGCCAAAAAAACCGGGTTTGATGAACTTACCTTCAACCGGATGATGGAGGCCATCATGGCCGACAATGGGAAACGGCCCGGTCGTGAGGTACTGACACCGGAAACCCTGGCAGGAATTTTACCCGGATCAAGTGAAAAAAATCCCCCCGATGCGAATCAATCGGTTGACCTGGCCTACAGCGTTTTCACCTCAGGGTCTACAGGCAAACCCAAAGGAGTAATGATTCGGCACTACAATGTTCACAACCTGGTAGTGGGATTAAAGCTGCGGATTTATGAGCGGTATGGGGCAGGTTACTTGAAGCTGGGCTTGGTATCGCCGTTTGTATTTGATGCATCAATAAAGCAGATTTTTGCCGCACTGCTGCAAGGGTATGGTTTATGTGTCGTGCCGGAGGAAGTACGGGTGGATGCGGGCAGGCTCTTTGCATATTACCGCCAACATTTTATAGATGCGGCGGATGGAACCCCGGCCCACCTTACCATGTTAACCGCAGCCATGGAAGAAACCGGCCTGGAACCCGGTGTTAAGCATTTTTTAATCGGTGGTGAAGCCCTGCCCCGGCGTGTGCTGGAAGATTTTTTTAACCGGTTCCCCACCGGCGCGCCCCTGCCCATAATTACCAATGTATATGGCCCCAGCGAATGTACCGTGGATACCACCACTTATGATATTTCACCGGACAATATCCGCTGTTTCGAGGTTATCCCCATTGGAAAACCCATGCCCAACTGTCGGGTGTATATATTAGACAGTAAGAAAAACCTGGTCCCCATGGGAGTACCCGGTGAGTTATGCATCGGCGGTGCCAGCGTGGGCCAGGGGTATATCAAAGACGAAGCCCTGACAGCAGCTAAATTTATTCCTGATCCCTTTAAACCCGGCGGACAACTCTACTTCACCGGTGACCTGGCCCGCTGGCTGCCGGATGGAAATGTGCAATTCCTGGGCAGGAGCGACCAGCAAGTAAAAATAAGAGGTTTCAGGATAGAATTGAAAGAAATAGAAACATGCTTATTAAAACATAAAAAAGTTAAAGAAGCAGTGGTGGTGACAAAAAAAGGCCCGGGTGACGATGCCTGTATTTGTGCCTATACCGTTTCCCATAAAGGCATCTCCACCCCGGAACCCAAAGGTAAAGACCCCTCCGGGAAAATAGTAAAAACCCATAAAGAATTTTGTCTAAAAGAATTAAACCCGGCAGCAAATATTGGCCAACCAGGGCTGTTCCCCGGCTATAAACCCGGGGATTCAAATCAGCCCCTGGTGAAATGGTTGGAAGATCAATCACTAAAATATAGTAATGAAATTGCAGTGAGTTCCAGTACCGGGACCTTAACTTATGATTCCCTTAATCGATCCGCCAATCAATTGGCCCGTTTAATAAACAAAACCTATGATGATCGTTACCAATTGAGTAACGAAGAACGAACCAGGTACAAAAGACAGATTTTATTGGATGGGTGGGGAATCGAAGCCCAGGAAAAACTGAAAAGCACCACGGTATGCGTGGTGGGTGCCGGGGGAATCGGTTCCATGATGATTCAACAGCTTGCTCTTCTGGGAATAGGAACCATGATCATCTGCGATTATGATGAAGTGGAATTATCCAACCTGAATCGCCAGGTATTGCACGATGAGACGCGAATCGGTATGAATAAAGCAGAGTCGGCAAAACTGACCATAAACAGGATTAATCCCTATATAAAGGTTGTCCTGGTCCGGGAAAAAGTAACCGGGGAAAATGTATCTCGGATTGTTGGAGATGCGGCGGTTATTTTTGATTGTGTGGATGACCTGGAAACCAAATTCATTTTATCCGGGTGCGCGGTGGAGAAACAGGTACCCCATGTACTTTCGGCCATGATGGAGATTAACTCTTACGCAGCCATATTGTATCCCCCGCAAACGCCGTGTTTTCACTGTTTGCACGATAGAAGCAAAGCAAAAGAGATTAAAGAGGTGAAGCATGTGGTCAAGGATTATAAGAAGAATCCTTTTCCCGTTGCCAGCCCCGCTCTTTTTGTTACCACCGGCTTTGCCTGCAATGAAGCGGTAAAAATTATAATAGGTACTGATAAACCTGCCTATAACAAATTCTTTTTCTTTAACCAGAAAGGCTCGAAAAGAATTGTAGAAACCACCGGTTACCGGCAAATGTCTTATTCTTTCAATCAGCATTTTAAAAAAATATGCAAAAGACAGGGATTTGATTGGGATGAATGTTGGCGCAGCAATTTCCTGGAGGAATTGCATATAGAGCCGGACCCGCACTGCCCGGTTTGCGCGGGAAAGACATGGGAACCGATTGCAGCGGATAAAAGGAAAAGCCCGGATCCTGCCCCCGGAGTACCGGGAGTACAGGATAAAACCCGGCCGGTAGCAGCCTTATTGGAGGATGATATAAATGTGATACCCGCCGTGATCGGGGTGCTGAAGGCAGGTAATACTTATGTCCCCCTGGACCCCGCCATTCCCGGGAAAAGGTTGATAGAGATTATCGAGGACTCGGGGACAAGGCTGATCATAACCGATAATACCAATTATAATACGGCCGTGGAATTAAGGAACCAGGTAAATAAGCACATCCCGGTGATAAATATTAATGAAATAGACCGGACCATACCAGGGGAAAATTTAAACCTGGAAATTTCCCCTGACCGGGCGGCAGTTATTTTATATGAACAGGTTTTATCCCCGGAAATGCTGGAAGCGGAATTAAAGGATTATCTGGCCCGGGAATTACCCGCGTATATGCTCCCTTCTTTTTTAATTCACCTGGATAAAATACCTTTAACCGCCAATGGGAAATTAGACAAAAAAGCCCTGCCTGAACCTGGAATAAAACAAGGAAAAGGGTATGTTGCCCCGAGAAATGAGTGGGAAACAAAATTAGCGGAAATATGGTCCCAATTATTGGGAATAGAGAAAAACAGGCTGGGGATAGACGATAATTTTTTCGAAATGGGCGGGCATTCGTTAAAGGCGACAATTTTAATCTCCAGGATACACAAACTATTTGATGTCAAAATACCGCTGGCTGAAATATTTCGTATGCCTTTCATTCGAGAATTAGCCGGGAAAATAAGAGGAGCTGGCAGCCAACATTTTTATGCCGTCCCGCCGGTGGAAAAGAAACAATATTACCCCCTCACCCCGGCAATGAAAGGGTTGTATTTTGAACAGCAAATGGATACCCGAAGTATCGTATACAATATATCCAATGTTGTGGTATTGGAGGGAAAACTTGAAAATAGTCGCCTGGAAAAAGTGTTCAGGAAATTGATCCGCCGGCATGAAAGTTTGAGAACTTCTTTTCAGTTGCTGGAGGGTGAACCGGTGCAAAGGGTACATGATGAGGTGGATTTTCAAATCGAATATTTCAAAATTAACCGGGTCGAGGTTGAGGTTGAGGATGAGGGAACAAGCGGGCAGCCAGCAGCAGTTGTTATAAGTTCATTTTTTCGTCCCTTTGATTTATCCCGGGCCCCGCTGTTCCGTGCCGGACTGGTCAAAACCGGGGAAATGGAACATCTTTTAATGGTATCGATTCATCATACCGTGGCCGACGGCACCTCCATCGGGATTTTAATGAGCCAATTCATGGCCTTATATGATAATGAAACGCTCCCTGATTTAAGGGTCCAATACAAGGATTTTTCCCAATGGAGGAATCAACGGCTCCCCGAAGACGGCCAATTAATGAAAAAATATGAAGACTATTGGCTGAAGGAGTTCCGGGGGGAAATCCCGGTGTTGAATTTGCCCTGGGATTATTCCCGGCCAGCAGTGAGAAGTTTTGAAGGCGCGGTAGTCGAGTCAATACTGGATGAAAAAATAACAGGAAGATTAAGAGACCTGGCATTGGCTGAAGATGTGACATTGTACATGCTGGGCCTCTCTGCGTTCAATGTATTGCTAATGAAATTAAGCGGGCAGGAAGACATTGTGGTGGGTACGCCAATAGCCGGGCGAAACCATGCCGACCTGGAGCCCCTCATCGGGATGTTTGTCAATACACTGGCCATGAGGAACTATCCCGCCGGCAGTAAAACATTCAGACAATTTTTGCAAGAGGTCAGGGAACGAACCTTGCAGGCCTTTGCCCACCAGGACTATGGTTTTGAGAAATTGGTGAAGCGGGTCATGGCTGAACGCCGCCCCGGAAGAAATCCTATTTTTGATGTCTTTTTTGCCGTGCAGAATATGGAGCGGCCTTATTTCCAGGTACCGGGACTGCAATTAAGACCATATGAATACGACACCGGGATTGCCCGGTTTGACCTGGTTTTTCATGTATTTGAACAGGGGGACCAGCTCAATATCGCCGTGGACTACTGCACCCACTTATTTAAAAAGGAAACAGTAGAAATGTTTATAAAAAATTTTAATGAAATCGCTGCCGCTGTATTAGAAGACCCGGATATTCATTTGCAAGATATTGATATTTCCACTGAAGTAATCAAGGCAGTAGGTCATATGCCCCAGGTGGACCTGGGGTTCTAGGAGAATAAAATGGGTTCTTATCACTTACCGGCAAAAATTCGCAAAGCTGCCAACCAGAACAAAAAGGAGAGAGATTATTGGCTGAAGCAATTATCAGGAAACCTGGTCAGGAGTACTTTTCCCCCGGACTACCCCCGGTACGGGGACGGTATAAACAAATCAACACTGGATTTACCCGGTGAAGACCAGGTGGTATCCAGGTTTAATAAAGAGGTCTTTTCCGCTTTAACGGATCGCTGCCAGGGAAACGATTACAGCCTGCACATATATATGACCGCGGCTTTGGTGGTCTTATTGGCCAGGTATACCGGATATGATGATATCATTATCAGTACTCCCATTTACCAACAGGAAAACAGTGGGGACCTGATTAATACGGTATTGGCTTTAAGAAGCCGTTTAGCCGGCGATATGACTTTTAAGCGGTTATTACTCCAGGTAAGGGAGACCATTGCCGGGGCTGTAGAGAACCAGAATTACCCGGTAGAATTGGTGGCGGAGCAATTGAATTTTTCTCCTGGCAGTGAAGGTGATTTCCCTATTTTCGATATAGGGGTTTGTGTGGAAGGCATCCATGATCCGGCCTATCTTCGGCGTATCAGGCACAATATTATTTTTTCTTTCCGGCAGGTTGCGCAGGGATTTGAAGGTACGGTACGCTACAACCGGTTCCTTTACCGGGAAGGGACAATGTTAAGGATTATTGGTCATTTACAGCAGTTGCTCGCCAGCGCCCTGCACAACCTGGACACCCGGGTGTTTGATATGGAAATATTAACCGGGAAGGAAAAGCGGCAAATTCTATATGAATTCAACGACACCAGGGCCCAATATCCCGGAAACAAAACCCTGCATGGATTATTTACGGAACAGGCAAACCAATGCCCGGATAATATTGCTCTCATCGGTGTAGGCAGGACTGCGGGGCAGAAACAGACCGTACATGTTACCTACAGGGAATTGAATGAGAGATGCGATCGATTGGCATATGTGTTGATAAAAAAGGGAGTGCAGCCAGACACCATTGTGGGCATTATGGTGGAACGTACAGTGGAGATGATTGGTGGAATATTAGCCATATTAAAGGCAGGAGGGGGCTATTTGCCCATTGACACGGATTACCCGGAAGAGCGCGTTAGATACATGTTAAAAGACAGCAATGCCAGGGTCTTGTTGTGGGATAGAGACTATTTTAATTGTCAATTGTCAATTGTCAATTGTCAATTGTCAATGAATGAAGAAACAATAGCCCCACCCGTGTTTTCCAACCCGCGGCCCGCGGCAGGCAGTTGGCAGCTCGCCTACATCATTTACACATCCGGCACCACTGGCAAACCCAAGGGTACGCTTATCACTCATCGCAATGTAGTGCGTTTGTTGTTTAATGACAAATTCCAATTTGATTTTAACCATGGGGATGTATGGACTTTTTTCCATTCCTATTGTTTTGATTTTTCCGTATGGGAGATGTACGGTGC
>CP070627.1:1159651-1168944 GCA_020355945.1 Candidatus Aminicenantota bacterium
CATTATATCCCTTTAATATAAAACAAGAAAGCAGCCTGGATGGTTTATCCCTCTGGCTGAGAAAGGAAAGGATCACAATCTATCACTCCATACCCACATTGTACAGGTATTTCACCGGTATGCTTACCGGGGAGGAAGATTTTTCCTCTATTCGTTTTATTGTTTTGGGAGGAGAGGCGGTAAACCGGCGAGATGTTGAAAATTATAAAAACTATTTCCCCGATGATTGTCTATTCATCAATGGGTTGGGACCCACGGAATCCACAGTAACCCTACAGTATTTTATTAATAAAGACTCAGAACTAGCCAGGGAAGCCATTCCTGTGGGCTTCCCCGTACATAGAACCGAAGTGTTTCTAATCGATGAGAATAATGAAGAAGTACATGTCTATGGAATCGGGGAAATCGTTTACAAAAGTGATTACCTGGCATTGGGATATTTGAACCGGCAGGAAAAAGCCAGTGAAGTATTTGTAAAAGACCCTTTAACAGGAACAGGAAAAGGCAGGATTTTTCGCACCGGTGACCTGGGAAGACGCCTGCCCGATGGAAATATTGAATATATCGGCAGAAAAGATTCACAAGTAAAAGTCAGGGGCTATCGGGTCGAATTGGGAGAAATAGAGAGCCAACTGGATAAAATCAAAGGAATCAAGAAAAGCCTGGTCCTGTGTCCTCAAAATCGTAATCAAGAAAACTACCTGGCAGCTTATTATGTCAAAGATAAGCAAAAAGAGATCGATGAAACCGAAATAATAAGAATTCTTAAACAATCCTTACCCGGGTATATGATTCCCAATGTATTTATGAGAATGGAAGCGTTTCCTCTGACACCCAGTGGAAAAATTGACCGACATTCTTTACCTGAACCGGATATTTCTCAATTATTCCCTGAAGAAAAACTGGTAAAACCAGGGAATAGAATAGAAGAAATTTTGCTTGAAACCTGGAAAGAGATATTAAAAGTAGAAAGAATCGGTATAGATTCGGACTTTTTTGAATTGGGCGGGCACTCTTTAAAGGCAATCATATTGGTCTCCCAAATACATAAAAAACTGGACGTAAAATTACCGCTGACAGAGATATTTAAGACACCGACAATAAGAAGTCTGGCAAGATATATAAAAGAGGCTGCAAAAGATAAATATGTCTCCATTAAAAGTGCGGAAAAGAAAGAATACTATGCATTATCCTCGGCCCAGCAGAGATTATATATCCTGAAGCAGATGGATTTGCAGGGCACGGGCTACAATATCCCGGGGGTCATGATCCTGGAAGGAGAGGTACAAAAGGAGAGATTTGAGAATACCGTAAGGGAATTGACTGCCAGGCATGAGAGTTTGCGTACATCCTTTGTCATGGTAGAAGGAGAACCGGTACAAGTGGTTCACCATGAGGTGGAATTTGAGATTCAATATTTAGCCACAGAGGACACAGAGAATACAGAGGGAACAAGGGGGCTTGCCCCCTTGTATATTGACCCCGCAGCAAGCACTATAAAGAACTTCATCCGTCCCTTTGATTTATCTCAGGCACCACTGCTGCGGGTTGGCTTGACAAAATCACTCGATAACCGATACATCCTCATGATCGACATGCATCACATCATCACGGACGGTACTTCCCTGGAAATATTCGCAAAGGAGTTTATGGCACTCTATGCAGGAGAAGACTTACCGCCATTAAGGCTCCAATATAAAGATTATTCCCAATGGCAGAATAGTACTAAAGAAAGAGAGACGATAATCAGACAGGAAGAGTACTGGTTGAACCGGTTCCGGGAGGAAATACCGGTGTTGAACCTGCCGTTTGATTATCCAAGACCGCAAATACAGGATTTTACCGGAAGCATGGTAAATTTTGAAATCAAAGGTAAAGAGGTGGGGAAACTAAAAGACCTGGCCCGGGAGGAAGAAACCACCCTGTATATGGTATTACTGTCCATATTCAATATCCTGCTGGCCAAAGTCAGCGGCCAGGAGGATATCGTAATCGGTACTGCGGCAGCAGGTCGAAGACATGCGGACCTGGAACCTATAATCGGTATGTTTGTAAACACCCTGGCACTGCGAAATTATCCAACAGCAGATAAAACCTACAGGGACTTTTTAAAGGAGGTAAAAAATAGTACCTTAGATGCCTTTGAAAACCAGGAGTACCTGTTTGAAGACCTTGTGGAACAGGTATCCATCAACAGGGATGCCAGCAGGAACCCCCTCTTTGATGTCATGTTTATCCTGCAAAACTTCGGGGGCATGCCCGGTAATATACCGGCAGCAGAGATACCGGGATTGAGGCTGAAACCCTATGAATACGAGAGTAAAATATCAAAATTTGATATGACTTTAATTGGTGTGGAAAAGGAAGACAGCCTTAGTTTCAAAATCCAATACAGTACAAAACTTTTTAAAAAGAAGACAATAGAGAGGTTTGTAAATTATTTTAAGAAGATAATATTCTTTGTTGTCGAAATGCCGGACAGTACGATTTCAGAGGCAGAGATAATATCCGAAGAAGAAAAAAAGCAAATAATAGTTGATTTTAATGCCAGCGCAGTTCCCTATCCAAAAAATAAAGTTATCCATGAATTATTCGAGGAACAAGTAGACAGGAACCCGGACAGCACAGCCGTGATTAGCCCGATCATTCATATCACCTACAACCGGTTAAACCGGGAATCCAATCTCCTGGCCGGCCGGCTGCGGGAAAAAGGTGTCCGGCCTGATACCATTGTGGGCATTATGGTGGAGCGTTCCCTGGAAATGATCCTCGGGATACTGGGAATTTTGAAAGCCAGAGGAGCTTATTTACCCATTGACACGGATTACCCGGAAGAAAGAAAGCAGTATATGCTCAAAGACAGCGACACCAGGATTGTTTTAACTGCCCGGCAAATCGCAGATTTCTCTTCCCCGCAGGAGTTTAAAACCTGTCCGAAGGGCGCCTCTTTGTTTGGAATCTGGAATTTGGAATTTGGAATTTCCCCCCACCAGGGGGACCAACTGGCCTACATTATCTACACTTCGGGTTCCACAGGTAAACCCAAAGGGGTAATGGTGGAACACGGTTCTGTTGTAAACCTATTATTCGTTTTATCTGCAGGGTATTCCTTTTCCCAAAGTGACACCTATTTATTAAAGACTTCATATCTTTTTGATGTGTCTGTAACCGAGTTATTCGGTTGGTTTGTCAGGGGTGGCAGGTTAGTCATAATGGAGAAAGAAGGGGAGAAAGACCCGCAAAAGATATTGGATGTTATCGAAAGAGATAAAATCACTCATATCAATTTTGTCCCCTCCATGTTTAATGCTTTCCTGGGGATATTGAACCGGGAAAATATCCGTCAATTATCCGGTTTAAAATACATATTTTTAGCCGGAGAAGTGCTTTTGCCGGGGTTGGTAAAAAAGTTTAAAAGCCTGGAAACTAAAGTTGAACTGGAAAATTTGTATGGGCCCACTGAAGCTGCGGTTTATGCCAGCAAGTATTCGCTGCAAGATTGGCCAGGAGGTGAACGTGTACCCATTGGAAAGCCTTTAGGGAATATCCGGCTTTATATTTTAAATAAGAACCACCGGCTGCAGCCAGTAGGGGTATCGGGGGAGTTATGCATTGCCGGACCCGGGGCAGCCAGGGGTTATCTAAATAGGCAGGAACTAACCGCAGAGAAATTTGACCGTATTAGACAAAAGTTTTGTGGGGGTCAAGGGGGCGGTTTTTCAAAAGAGCCCCCTTGCCGCCGGAGGCTGTACAGAACCGGTGACCTCGGTCGTTGGCTCCCTGATGGCAATATCGAATTTTTAGGCCGAATAGATCGGCAGGTGAAAATCAGGGGCTTTAGAATTGAGTTAGAAGAAATCGAAAATCAATTGTTAGAGCATACCCGGATAAAAGAGGCAAAGGTAACCGCCCATGAGGATAAAAGCGGTGAAAAGTCTCTCTGTGCTTATGTTGTCAAGACAGGAAAATTTGATGAAACTCCCAATAGCATCGCACTACAGGAATATTTAACCGGGAAACTCCCCGATTACATGATCCCATCGTATTTCATGGTGCTGGATAAAATCCCTTTAACACCCAATGGCAAAGTGGATATAAAAGCCTTACCAAAACCTACAGTTCAAACCGGAGACGGGTATACCGGTCCCCGCGATGAAACAGAAGCAAAATTGGTAGAAATATGGTCGAAAATATTGCGTACATCTATAGGCATCGATGATAATTTTTTCCGGTTGGGGGGCCATTCGTTAAAGGCAATCCTGATGGTATCTAAGATACACAAGGAATTGAACACAAAGGTCCTGTTGACAGATGTATTTAAAATGCCAACCATCAGGGGGCTAGCGGGATTTATAAAAGGATTGAAAGAAGATAGATATTCCCCTATGGAAGCATCAGGAGTAAAGAAATGTTATGCCTTATCTTCGGCTCAGAAGAGATTATATATTCTTCAACAAATGGAACCGGATACCACCGTTTACAACATTTCTGCAGCAGTTTGGTTGGAAGGAGACCCGGACAGGGAGAAGTTGGAAGAGACTTTCAAAAAGTTGATCAATCGACATGAAAGTTTAAGGACTTCATTTCATATGAAAGAAAGCCAACCAATACAAAAGATACATGAACAGGTGGAATTTGAAATTGAATATTATTCAACCACAGAGGGAACAAGGGGGCTTGTCCCCTTGTCTATTGACCCTGCAGCTCGCAGCTCGCAGCTCGCAGCAAGCACTATAAAGAACTTCATCAAGCCTTTTGATCTTTCTCAACCACCGCTGGTGCGTGTGGGGTTGATACACACCCCGCCCCTGACGGGGCACTCCTCTCTAGAGGGGAACTGCCAGGATAAACATATCTTGATGGTAGACATGCATCATATCATATCTGACGGCATCTCTGTAGGGATATTTTTTAAAGAGTTTACAGCCCTTTATGCAGGCGAAAACCTGCCCCCTCTTCATAAGCAGTACAAAGATTTTTCAGAATGGCAGAACCGGGAGAAGGAAAAAGAATCCGTAAAAAGACAGGAAGAGTACTGGTTAAAAGAGTTTACAGGAGAGATACCGGTACTGGAACTGCCTGTTGATTATCCCCGGCCGGCAGTACAGGATTTTGAAGGAAGCAGCCAGAGATTTGAAATAGATGCAAAGGAGACAACCGAATTAAAAGCACTGGCACTGCAAGAAGGAGCCACCCTGTTTATTGTCATGCTGGCCATCTGTAATGCCTGGTTATCAAGGTTAAGCGGCCAGGAAGACATCATTGTGGGAACAGTTACAGCAGGACGGAAGGATGAGGATTTCCAGTCTATCATTGGTATGTTTGTCAACACCTTAGCATTAAGGAATTACCCTGCCCCGGGAAAAACCTTTAAAGAATTCCTTGAGGAAGTCAAAGAGAGAACCTTAGCCGCATTTGACAACCAGGACTACCCATTTGAAGACCTGGTTGACCGGCTGTCCTGCAGCAGGGATCTTTCAAGGAATCCGGTGTTTGATGTCATGTTCACGCTCCAGGACATGAAGGATCCCGGACCGGAGATAAAAACCGCTTCAATTGATTTAAAGGTAATCCCTTATAAGCAGGAAAGCAAAACAGCGAAATTTGACCTGGGATTGAATGGTGTGGAAGTTGAACAAGGTTTGGTCTTCAACGTTGAATACCGCACGAAATTATTCAAAAAAACAACACTGCAAAGATTTATTCATTATTTTCAAAAGATCGTATCCAATGTTATCCGGGACCCGGACCAGGAAATCCTGGAAATAGAGATCATATCTGAAGAAGAAAAAAACCAGGTATTATTTGATTTTAATCGTACAGCGGTGGAATATCCGAAGAATAAGTTGATCCATGAATTGTTTGCAGGGTATGTGGCCGCAACCCCCGATAATATTGCCGTTGTCGGACCATTGCCAATAAAATATAGGAGTTATATGACCTATATGACCTATATTTCTTACCGGGAATTAAATGAGAAATCCCTTCAACTGGCCCAACTTCTGCGGGTAAAAGGTGTCGGACCCGGTAGTATCGTTGGAATAAAGATGCAACGCTCCATGGATATGATCGCTGCCATCCTGGGAATACTAAAAGCCGGCGCTGCCTATTTACCCATTGACCCGGATTACCCGCAAGACAGAATAAAATACATGTTAAAAGACAGCGGCGCGAAAATTTTATTGTCCGAAGGACGCCATCCTGACTTCCCGGTTTCCCAGCTTCCCAGCTTCCCAGCTTCCCTCCCTTCCAGCCTGGCCTACATCATCTACACCTCCGGTTCTACAGGAAAGCCAAAGGGAGTCATGATAGAACATCGAAATGTTGTCAGGTTAGTAAAAAATTCAAACTATATTAATCTTACCAGAAAAGACAAACTGCTGATGACAGGTTCTATTGCATTTGATATTACCACTTTCGAAATATGGGGTTCATTGTTGAATGGATTAAGCTTATACCTGGTTGATGAAAGTTTCATTTTAGATGCTGAAAAGTTAGAAAAGGTGATTGCCGGATATAAAATTTCGATCTTACATTTAATTCCCCAATTATTTAATCAATTGGCCTCCCAGGGACTTGAATTATTTGCGCCCCTCAAGTATTTGCTGGTTGGAGGTGACCTGGTCCATCCCCGACATATTAATGTTTTAAGAAATAAGTACAAACATATAAAAATTCTTCATATGTATGGTCCCACGGAAAACACCACATTTTCTACATTTTTCCCCCTGGATAATGATGACTGCAAATCAAGTATACCCCTGGGGAAACCTATTAGCAATTCAGCGGTATACATTCTCGATCAATACAACCGATTGCAGCCCCCGGGATTAATGGGAGAATTGTGTGTAAGTGGTGACGGGGTTGCCAGGGGCTATTTGAACAACCCGGAGTTAACAGCAGAAAAATTTGTAGAACTAAAGCTCTATATGTCCCATACGTCCCATACGTCCCATACGTCCTATATGTCCTATATTTACAAAACCGGTGACCTTGGTCGTTGGCTCCCTGGTGGTAATATCGAATTTTTAGGCCGAATGGACCAACAGGTAAAAATAAGAGGAATTAGAATCGAACCGGGAGAAATAGAAAATCAATTGTTGAAGCATGATGATATAAAAGAAGCCGTTGTCCTGGACAGGGAAGAAGGTCCGGGTGGGTCACCCACAGGGTGGGGGGACAAATATCTCTGCGCTTATATCGTTCCCAGCAGTGTAGACACAGCAGGATTAAGAGAATATTTATCCGGTGTATTACCTGACTATATGGTACCCTCATATTTTGTACCAATAGAAAAAATACCTTTAACCCCCACCGGCAAACTAGACCGTAAAGCACTGCCTGGACCTGAGATTAGAGCCGCAGCCGGGTATGCTGCCCCGCGGAATAAAATCGAAAAAAAATTGGTAGAAATATGGTCGCAAATATTAGGTAGAGACGCATTGCATGCGTCTCAATTGCGTACATCTTTAGGCATTGATGATAATTTTTTTGAGTTGGGTGGACACTCATTAAAAGCAGCCATCATGGCAGCGAAAATTCGCAAAGAATTTAATGTAAACCTTTCCCTAAAAGAAATATTTAAACAACCCTTCATAAGGGGATTATCCCAATGCATTGAAATCGGTGTGAAAGATAAATTCACATCAATAGAACTAGCAGAAGAAAAAGAATACTATGCCTTATCCTCAGCCCAGCAAAGGTTATTTATTTTGCAGCAAATGGAAGCGGTAGGAACAGGATACAACATGCCGGCAGTCATGGTCCTGGAAGGAGAAGTAGATAAGACGAAACTGGAAAAGACATCCCAGGAGTTGATCAAAAGGCATGAAAGCCTGAGAACCTTATTTGAAATGAAAGAAGAAGAACCGGTACAGCGGGTCCGCCTTCACAGGGATATAAAATTTTATATTGAATATTATGACCCAGCCGCAGGGGGTCAGCATCCCTCATCCATCATTCATCATTTTGTCCGTCCCTTTGACCTGTCACAAGCACCGCTGTTCAGGATTGGTTTCATCAAAATAGAGGAAACCAAACACATATTGATGGTGGATATGCACCATATTGTTTCCGATGGGACCTCTATAAGGATATTGGTAGAGGATTTCATGGCCCTTTACGGAGGCAGCACATTACCCGGACTGGGAATCCGGTATAAAGATTTTTCCCAATGGCAAAAGTCAGCGAAAAGAAAAAAATATCCCAGGAAACAGGAAGAATACTGGCTCAAATTGTTTGAAGAAGAGATACCAGTACTGGATTTGCCCACAGATTTTTTGCGGCCTGAAGTACAACGTTTTGAAGGAAAGCATACCCGGTTTGAAATAGGAAAAGAAGATACCGAAGCATTAAAAACATTGGCATTACAAGAAGGAGCAACCCTGTATATGGTATTGTTGTCTATATATAATATATTGTTATCAAAGGTAAGCAGCCAGGAAGATATAATCGTAGGGTCACCGGTATCAGGACGCACACATGCGGATTTACACCAAATCATCGGCATGTTTGTCAATACCCTGCCCCTCAGGAACAAACCCGAAAGCAAGAAAACTTGCATAGAATTTCTAAAAGAAGTTCGTACCAGGGCATTAGAGGCATTTGAGAACCAGGAATACCCCTTTGAAGACCTGGTGGAAAAAGTATCAATAAACCGCGATGCCTCACGCAACCCCTTATTCGATGTCATGTTTGCTTTACAAAACACGGAAACATTGGAATTGGAAATCCCCGGCCTGAAATTAAAACCCTATGAATTTGAAAATAGAACATCCAAATTTGACTTAAACTTAACCGCAGTAGAAACAGCAAAAGGTTTAACCTTTACCTGGGAATACAGTACAAAACTGTTCAAACAAGAAACGATCGAACGATTTATTGGTTATCTTAACACAATCGTCTCATCCGTAACGGCAAATCCCGGTAAAAAAATCCAGGAAATAGAGATCATATCCGAAGAAGAGAAACACCGGGTATTGTACGAATTGAACGATACCCGGGCCGCATACCCCAAAGACAAGGTGATCCATCAATTATTTGCAGAACAGGTGGAACAGACCCCGGATAATATTGCTGTAATTGGCATGGACCATGAACCAGGGGCCATGGAGAAGCACTTAGAGGGAACAAGGGGGCTTGCCCCCTTGTATATTACTTACCGGGAATTAAATAAAAAGTCCAGTCAACTGGCCCATATACTAATAGAAAAAGGCGTCAAGCCTGATACGATTGTAGGAATTATGATAGATCGTTCCCCGCAGGCGATTATCGGGATTTTGGGAATACTGAAA
>CP070627.1:1169044-1178281 GCA_020355945.1 Candidatus Aminicenantota bacterium
AACGGATGGTTTCTTCTTTGAAGAGCCGGGTGCAGTATCCCAGGTCAAAGGAGAGTCCTTCCTCTTTTTCTTCTGTAATTAATGTCAGGTCAAATTTGCAGGTATCATTTAGATATTTACAGCGGGTTATTTCCAGGCCGGGCTGCCGGGTCTCTTTTTCTTCCATGTTCTGCAAAACAAACATCACATCGAACAGGGGATTTCTACTGGCATCCCTGGTAACGTTGAGAAGCTCTACCAGGTCTTCGAATTGGTATTCCTGGTTTTCAAAGGCATCCAATGTTTTGATTTTGAGTTCTGCTAAAAATTCATTAAATTTCTTTTCCCCGGAGGGAAAATTTTTCAATGCCAGGGTATTGACAAACATACCTATGATATTTTCCAGGTCTGCATGCCGGCGTCCGGCTGTGGGTATTCCCACGACAATATTTTCCTGGCCGCTCAATTTGGCTAAAAGAATATTGAATATGGCAAATAGAATCATAAACAGGGTGGCAGGTTCTGCGGCTGCCAATTGGTTTAATGCCCCTGTTTGCTCTTGTCCCAGTTCAAAATAGAGGGTATTTCCTGAAAAGCTTTGTATGTCTGGTCTGGGAAAATCCGTGGATAAGCTCAATACCGGGATTTCTCCTTCAAACTCTTTCAGCCAGTATTTTTCCTGGTTTTTGAATTTTTGATTTTGTCTTTCTTTACCCTGCCATTGGGCATAATCTTTATATTGAATTTTGAGGGGGGGGAATTCTTTTTTATGGTAAAGTACTGTTAGTTCTTTTTTAAAGATATCCATGGAGGTGCCGTCGGAGACAATGTGATGAATATCCACCAGGAGTAAGGGTTTTGCATTTTGGATTTTAATCAATCCCACCCGCAGAAGTGGTGGTTTGGAGAGGTCAAAGTGGCGAATGAAGTTCTTTATCGTACTTGTTGCGGGTTCTTTATACAAGGGGGCAAGCCCCTTTGTCCCCTTTGTGTTCTCTGTGGCTGAATAGTATTCAATCTCAAAATCCACTTCATCATGGATTCTCTGCACCGGTTCATCTTGCGCCATGATAAAGGAGGTGCGAAAACTTTCATGCCGTTGGATCAACTGCCGGAAGGCATTTTCTAATTGGGTTGTGTCTGGTTCTTCTGCCAGTTGGTATACTGCTGTTATGTTGTAACTGGTACTGGCCAATTCCATCTGGTCCAGGATGTATAAGCGTTTTTGGGCCGAGGATAATAGATAATATTCTTTTTTTTCTATTGTGTCAATGGAATGGTATTGGTCTCCTGCCGCTTTTTTTATGTGAGTGGATAATCCTTTTATGGTGGGGGTTTTAAATATATCGGCCAATGTTAGTCTTACATTAAAATGTTTGTGTATCCTGGCGAGCATGAGGGCTGCGTTTAAGGAATGGCCACCGATTTCAAAGAAATGGTCATGGATACCGATGATTTTTTCGACTGTGCCCAAAGCCTTTGACCATATTTTTACCAATTGCTCCTCCATTTGATTCCCGGGTGCTTCATAATTATCACTGGTTTCAATTGCTGGTTCCGGTAGGGATTTTCGATCTATTTTTCCGCTGGGAGTAAAAGGTATCCGGTCTAACCTGACAAAATAGGAGGGGATCATATAATCCGGCAGTGAAGGGGAGAGATATTTTCGTAGTTGGGAGGCCAGGTGTCGAGGGTTACCGGTATCGTTGGTGGTGGTGATATAGGCACATAGATACTTATTTTCGGGTACGCCGGTACTTTCCTTTGCCACCACCACTGCTTCTTTGATTTTATCATGTTTCATCAACTGGTTTTCAATCTCTCCCAATTCGATGCGAAATCCCCTGATCTTTACCTGGTAGTCAATGCGGCCTAGAAATTCGATATTGCCATCGGGCAGCCATTGTGCCAGGTCACCTGAGCGATATAACAAGGGGGCAAGCCCCCTTGTCCCCTTTATGTATTTCTCTGCGGTTAGTTCGGGGTTGTTTAGATAGCCGCGGGAGACATTGGCGCCAGCGATGTATAGTTCACCGGCACTGCCAATGGGTTGGAGATGATAAGCCTGGTCCAGGATGTATACCTGTTGATTGGGCATGGGCATGCCAATGGGAAGATTGTTATAACGTCGGACATTGTTGGGGGTAATTTGATAAGAAGTGGAGTCTACGCAGCATTCGGTGGGACCATAAACATTGGTGATTTTTACATCTTTTGTTTTGAGATGAAGGAAAAAATGTTCCACGGTTTCCCGGGACAGGGGTTCGCCGCCAATGATAAAATTTTTTACGGCTATTGCCTGGTCCGTGCCTTTTTGTTTAAGGGTTTCCAGGAGCAATTGAATATGAGTAGGGGTGCCGTCTGAGATATCAATGGCATGGGTATTGTAAAATTCCAGTAATTTTAATCCATCGATGCGGGTATCTTCGGGTACAATATATAAACTGTATCCCAGGAGCAGTGCGGCAAAGATTTGTTTTACAGAGGCATCAAATCCATAGGGTGCCACCAGGCAAACCCTCAGGTTTTGATGGTATTGGTGGTAAATTTTTTCTTTTAATCCAAAGACAAGGTTGGTGACATTTCTTTGTTCCACCATCACCCCTTTGGGTTTGCCGGTGGAGCCGGAGGTGTAGATGACGTAGGCGAGATTGGAAGGACTGGCTGCGGGTTCGGACACACCCCGCCCCTCCGGGGCACCCCTCTCAAGAGGGGAGTTTCCTAAAAAAATCTTCTCACCTTCCCAATTTCCTGACTTCCTATCTTCCCATAAATTGCCGGTGGTGACCAGTAGGTTGGCACTGCTGTCTGCCAGCATATATTTTATTCGTTCTTGCGGGGAATCCGGTTCGATAGGTAAATACGCACCACCTGCCTTTAATATTCCCAGGATACCGATAATCATCTGCGGGGAACGCTCGATCATGATACTCACAATGGTGTCGGGTTGAAGGCCTTTTTCTTTTAATATATATGCCAATTGATGGGATTTTTGGTTTAATTCCCGGTAGGTAATGGCACAGTGCCCTGCGCTCTGACCGACCAGGGCTATTCTATCCGGGGTCTTCTCCACCTGGTCTGCAAATAACCGGTGAAGTGTTTTATCCGTGGGATATTCCCTCCGGGTTTTATTAAATTCAAACAGAATTTGAGCCTTTTCTTTTTGGGATAAAGATAATTGATGATTTTGTTGATTGCTCATTTTTCATCCTTATCCAGGTTCACGGGCAGTAAAGCCGGTTCCCTGTTACTTCATTCCTTACTGGCTGGCGGCCAGTGCGTTGTCAAATGTTTTTGCAAACGCTGCCACCTGGGGCATTTTAAATATCGAGTAATGGTCACCAAGAATTTGATGGATTTTTATGGGAATAGAACAGAAATTATTCCAACCTTGTTCTTTAATAATTTCCCTGGATTGGCTGGCGGCAAAGTAATGAACCGGTGTGTTGATTTTCCCGTCAGGCATATATAATGTACGTGCAAGAAGAAGGGTTCGACCTATATTCAGGGCCTTAATCAAATTTCCAATACTTTTATTTTGCTGCAAGTCATCCGGGGCCACGGGTACTTCATAGGCTGCCACCAGTTCTTTAATTACTTTTTCATCAAAATGGCTGGTTTCTAAATATTCTACCACCATTGACCAGAACCGGTTTATTTCATCCGGGTTTTCAGGGTCCTGGTTTATTTCGATCCCGGGCAAATGACTGTGAAGGAAATTTGCTTCCGACTGGATGGTAAATTCGCTTATACCTGTTTTGAGTTCAGGATGGGGCACCACTACATCTATCATACCCAGGAAGCTGATTTCCTCTTCTTGCTGTTCCAACTGGCGGGCCATTTCAAAGGCAATGGTGCCACCGATGCTCCAGCCGGCAATATGATAAGGTCCCCGGGGTTGAAGACCTTTGATCTTTTCAATATAGTTTTGGGCCATTTCCTCGATGGTTGTTTTTCGGGGAGCATAATCCTGTAACCGCTGGGCGCGAATCCCCCAACAATTGAATTGACCGGTCAAGAGGTTGCAAAATTCAATATATCCTTCAACTTCCCCGGTTCCATCGTGTATTAAAAATAGGTGATGATGATTGGTGGTGCTGTCAGTGTTGTTTCCAGTGGCGGCAGCAGTGGCCCCTGATTTTAGCAGGACTAAATTCTCATCCCTGAGTGTCAATAGTTCTATATTTCTATGCACCTCCTGGGAATTGATATATTCGGCCAATGATTTGATTGTGGTAGATTTAAATACTTCTCCCAGTGGTAAGTTAATGTTAAAGGTTTGATGTATTTTAGAGATCATAACGGCGGCTCTTAAAGAATGGCCGCCAATCTCGAAGAAGTCATCATTGATATCGATATGTTCCGTCTCGAAGATTTCCTGCCATATTTCCAGGAGTCGTTTTTCCACTTCATTTCGCGGCGCTTCATACTCTTTTGGTGCTTTTACTTCGGGTTCGGGCAGTGCTTTTCTGTCAATTTTTCCTCCCGGGGTTAAGGGAAATTTCTCCAGGTCCATAAAGAACGAAGGGATCATATAATCGGGGAGTTTTTCTTGTAAATACACTCTCAATTCCCGGGCATCGGGTTTGGTTTCCTGCTTTTGTTCAAGGTTCCTGTCATCATTAACGCGAACATAATAAGCACATAAATATTTTTCTCCGTCTTTGGACTCCCTGGCAGTGACAGCGGTCTCTTTTATCCCTGGTTTTTTTAACAGCAGGTTTTCAATCTCCCCGGTTTCGATGCGGAATCCCCTGATTTTTACCTGTTGGTCTTTACGGCCGAGATATTCGATATTGCCATCCCCAAGCCAACGCCCCAGGTCGCCGGTGCGATATAACAAGGGGGCATATAACAAGGGGGCAAGCCCCCTTGTCCCCTTTAGTGAAAGGCTTTTGTGGGGGGTCCAGGGGGGCGGTTTTCTCGAAAAGAGCCCCCCTGGCCGCCGGAGGCAAAATTTTTCTGCGGTTAATCCCGGTTGGTTGAGATATCCCCGGGTTAGGCCTGGTCCGGACACACATATTTCTCCCGGGACACCGATGGGCTGCAGGTATTGTTTTTCATCCAGGATATAAACCGTGTAATTAGCAATGGGTTTGCCGATGGGAATGGTGGGGGTTTCTTCTCCATTGGGGTTACACCTGTAATAAGTGACACACACCGTGGTTTCCGTGGGACCATAGGTGTTGTATACGCTGCCTATTTTTAGTAATTCATCTACATAACTCTCCTGTAATACATCCCCACCGCTGATAAAGGTATGAACATTTTTTAACACAGCTAATTTGTTCAGTTGGTTTAATAGTAAGGGGGAGCAATCAATGATAGTGACGTCATGGCGAAGGATAAAATTTCCTAAATTGTGCAAGTTCAGGTATTCGTCGGGTCCGGGTATGACTATTTTTCCGCCTCGGAGTAAGACCGGGTATAACTCTTCTACAAAGGCATCAAAGGTGTAATCCGAGAGATGGATGGCCGTATCAATGGATTTAATGTCAAATTCCTGGTAATAGGCAAATAAATAGGCTGTTAAATTGTCGTGGTCTACTAATACGCCTTTGGGTTGACCGGTGGACCCGGAGGTGTAGATGACATAGGCCAGGCTGGCTGCTGAAGCACCCAGCCTGGAGGTTGAGGTTGAGGTTGAGTAAGATAAAAGGTTGGAAATATATATTATCTCCACAAATCTCTCCTCAGCCTCAGGCTTAACCTTAACCTGAGTCCCAGGTGCAGCCAGCAAGATTTTAGCACCGCTGTCTGCCAATATATAGTTGATACGTTCGCCAGGGTATTCGGGAGCAATAGGTAAATAGGCGCCACCTGCCTTTAATATGCCCCAGAGGGCAGCGATCATCTCCAGGGAAGGAGGCAGTATAACTGCTGCGATGGTATCGGGACCAATGCCTTTTTCTTTTAAGAAATGGGCTAATTGGGTGGCTTGCTCATTTAATTCTTTGTAGGTGATGGCACATTGCCCGGTGCCTGGCGTGGATCCTCTTTCTTCGTCCCGGGTTTTGGGTTCCGCGTCCTGGGCCACGACGGCGATATTGTCCGGTGTTCGGGCCGCCTGGGCCTCGAACAACTGGGTCACACACTGGCCCCCCAGGTATCCTGCGGCCTGGTGCGAATCCGTCACTGTCCGGTTAAACTCCGATAATATCTGCTTCTTCTCTGCTTCACCCGGTAAATCGATGTGGTCCAGCCGGATATTCACATCGGCAGCGCCGGTTTCCAGCAGGCGGGTAAAGTGATCTATGGTGCGTTCGATGGTCTCTTTTCGATACAGGTAGGGGTTATATTCCACCTGACCTTTGATATTGCTGTTGGTTCTTAAAAAGGAAAAAAGGATATTGTAATCACTTTCCCTGACATATGTTTTATTATGAATGTTTTCCAGTAAAAGCACAATATCGTAAAAGGGGTTTTCCTTTTGAGAAGTTGGGATATCCAACCATTTGGTCAACATGGGAATGGGATAATTTTGATTTTGTACTGCTCCCAGTACGGTCTGCTTTAACTGTAAAAGCAAATCCTTAAAACTCATATTTTTTGATAACCGGTTCCTCAATACCAGGGCCGTATTAATAAATTGCGTTTCTACCTCTTGCTTATAAATAGGGGTGCCAATAATAATGTCCTGGCTGCGGTTGTATTTATTCAGCAGCACCATCAATCCCGAAACCAATACAATATGAAGGGTATAATCCGAGTTATTACTTAAAGCCATTAACCGGGAAGCCAGTTCCGCGCTCAAGTGGAATTGCAGCGAATCTTTTTGGGGCGGGGCTTGGGGGGATACCCTGTCATCTTTCTTAAAATCATAAGGAAAACTGGTTTTTATCCATGTGCCTGACAGGATTTCCAACCAATAATTCCTCTCTTTGATATTTTGATTGGCGGCAACTGCCAGTTGATATGAGTGATTTATGGTCTCCATATGATCAAATCTCCTTATTGGACTTTTATCTCAAAATCCAAATGTTATTTCCCCGGGTTGAGGAATATTTAATTGAGCTTTTTCTAAATCCTGGGGTACGGTGATATCTTCCAGTTTTATTTCTTTATTCTCAACCACTAAGGATATGATTTTCTCAAAAAACGCCATGAACTTATCTATGGTTTCTCTTTTAAACAATTTTGTGCAATAGGTGAGGAAAAATTCGATTCTTTTATTAATTTCCACTGCTTCCAGTGAAATATCCAGTTGAGTGGCCCTGGCTTCATATGGGAGTGAGATGATTTTTGTTCCTTTCATTTTTAATGATGACTGACTTATACTCATATTCTGAACGATTAATTCCACGTCGTATAAGGGATTCCTGCTGATATCCCGGGTAAGGTGGAGTTTTTCGATTAATTCTGCAAAGGGATAGCCCTGGTTTTCAAAGGCGTTAAGGGAATTCTGTTTAACTTCTTTTAGAAGTTCTGCGAAGGTTTTATTGGCAGCGGGGTGGTTTCTTATGGGTAGGATATTGATAAAGAAACCGTTTACATTTTCTAAATCTGCAAATTGTCTCCCGGCAACGATTGCACCGACAATGATATCCTCCTGGCCTGAATATTTAGAGAGTAAGATATTAAACGCAGCCAATAACACCATAAACAACGTGGTTTTTGTTTCTTTTATCAATTGATTCAATTTTTCGGTTAAGGCTTGATGGATATGGAAATTGATCTTTTCTCCTTCAAAATTCTGAACTGTAGGTCTTGGATAATCCGTAAACAGTTCCAGTACGGGTATATCCCCTTTAAATTGATTTAACCAATATTCTTCCTGTTTTTTCATGACAGGTTTGCCTGATTCATTGTTTTGCCATACTGCAAAGTCTTTATACCGGAGCCTTAATCCAGGCAGATTTTTTCCTTCATTTTCATATAGAACGCTAAAATCCCTTATCATGATCATATAGGAAGTGGCATCAGATACGATATGATGGACATCAAGCATCAATAAATGTTTTTCTTCCGCCAGTTTGACCAGCCCTATTCGCATCAGCGGCGCCCGGGTTAAGTCAAAGGGTTTGGAGAATGTGAAGACCAAATCATTGAGTTTATGGTCTTCAATTTCAGAATCGGATACCCGGTACTGGATTTGAAGATTCAAATCCTCTGTTTGATGAATGATTTGCATCGGTTCATTGCCCACCAGTTCAAAGGAGGTACTGAGACTTTCGTGTCGATGGATCAATAATTGAAAACTTCGTTCCAGTCGCTGCCGGTCCAATTTTCCTTGGACAATATAACCAAAGGGCAGGTTATAAGCAGTACTGATTCCTTCCATTTGATTTAAGATGTACAATTTCCTTTGCATGGCTGATAGGGGATAGTATTTTCTTTTTTCTACCGGTTCAATGGGTGTATATGTGTGGAGATTTGCATCTGTGAACTCTGCTGAGACGTCCAAATGTTTTGACAGATCTTTGATCTGTGGGGAATTAAATATTTCTCTCAACGAGATATCGGTATTGAATTCTTGTTTTATTTTTGAGATCATGGCTGTGGCTTTCAGGGAATCGCCACCCAATTCGAAGAAGTCGTCTTCAATTCCCACCTGTTCGATTCCCAGGAGGTGCTGCCAGATGTTTGCCAGTTTTTCTTGGGTAACATTGAAAGGAGCAATGTATTGGACACTGATATCCGGTCGCGAGTGAACTGCGGTGGGGCTCGCGGTATCCTTCAGTCCTTGTACCCTATCAGTGACACCGGAGGAATAAGCAATTTTTAGAAGGCCTGGCAGGTCCCGGGTGGAGACCACCACCTGGGGCTGATCCTCTGCTAGGATGCGGGTAAAGGCCTCAATACCTTCCATTGGTGCGATACCATCTTTTACCAGTGCTTTTAGGCTGGCATCCTCGTCGGGTACAGCTTCAACAGTATCGGGTGATGTGGCGCCCCGCTCTTTGTCTTTAATTCGCTTCATGATGTCTTCCGATATCTCCAGCATGGTAAAATCTTCAATCTCCACCAACTCATTCCCCTGTTCATCCATGATGGTAACATTAAACTCCAGGAATTCTTTCTGGGATTTGTCAGGTTCTTTCAACCTGTTGTAACTGTATATCCGGGAAGGGAAGGGGGCTAGTAGGGTTAACTTCCTGAAAGAAAAAGGGATATAGGCACTTTGGGGGTTAATATGCGGGAATAGAAACGCAGTCGCAGTGTCCAGCATGGGTGGGTAAAGCTTGTAATGTTCCAGTTCGTGGGCAAATTCCTTGGGAAGTTCAATGAAGGCCAGGGCCTGGTTTTTCCCGTACCTGA
>CP070627.1:1178381-1187595 GCA_020355945.1 Candidatus Aminicenantota bacterium
AAAAGGGAGTCAAATCCGACACCATTGTGGCCATCATGATGGAGCGGTGCATTGAGATGATTGTCGGAATAATGGGGATATTAAAAGCAGGTGGTGCTTATATGCCTATCGCCCCGGATTACCCGCAAGAACGCATTGATTACATGTTAAAAGACAGCGGGACAAAAATTTTATTGTCCGAAGGGCACCATCTTGACTTCCCGGTTTCCCCGCTTCCCCGCTTCCCCGCTTCCCTCCCCTCTTCCCTGGCCTATATCATTTACACCTCCGGCACCACCGGCAAGCCCAAAGGGACCCTCATTCAACATCACAATGTAGTGCAATTGATGGCAAGCCAGCCTTCCCGGTTTGATTTTAATAACCGTGATATATGGACCCTGTTTCACTCTTTTTGTTTTGATTTTTCCGTATGGGAAATGTACGGGGCATTGTTATACGGGGGCAAGGTGATTGTAGTGGACAGGAATACCACCAGGGACCCGGCAGTATTTTTAAAACGATTAAAAAGAGAGCAAGTTACCGTATTGAACCAAACCCCCTCTGCTTTTTACCATTTATCGCACCAGGAATTAAAGGCCCCCGGCAAAGAGTTGAACCTGCGATATGTTATTTTTGGAGGGGAAGCACTACAACCGGCACGATTAAAGGAATGGTGGGGAAAATACCCGGGAACCCTTATAATCAATATGTTCGGTATTACAGAAACCACGGTGCATGTCACCTTTAAAGAGATAAGCCGGCAGGAGATGCAGACCAATGTCAGTAACATCGGTACACCTCTTCCTACCTTAATGGTCTATGTCATGGATAAAGAAAAGAAACTGGTGCCAATGGGAGTGCCGGGAGAGTGTTTTGTAGGAGGTGCAGGTGTTGGCCGGGGGTATTTAAACCGTCCCCGGTTAACAGCAGAGAAATTTCTTGCTAATTCCTATAAACCCGGTGAAACTCTTTACCGGTCGGGTGACCTGGTACGTTTAATCCAGGCACAGGAAATGGAATACCTGGGGCGTATTGACCAGCAGGTCAAGATAAGGGGATTTCGCATTGAACTGGGAGAAATTGAAGTTCAATTGCTCAAACACCATGCTGTAAAAGAAACAGTGGTGATTAACCATAAAAATGAAGCCGGGGAAAAACATCTCTATGCCTTTATTGTTCCCGACATCTCCGGGTCAGCTTCCCTGGCAGGTTCCATTCATTTGAACTCGGGAGAATTGAGGGCGCATTTGTCTCAGCGATTGCCCGATTACATGATCCCCTCATATTTTTTCCAGGTAGAAAAGATACCCTTAACCGCTAACGGGAAAGTCCACCGAAAAGCGCTGCTCTCCTCCAGGCTTGTTCCCACTCGAGAGGAAAACAGGTATATGCCCCTGGAAAATGACGTGGAGAGACAAATTGCCGCAGCCTGGCACCAGGTGCTCAAGTGTGAAAGAATAGGACGAAATGATAATTTTTTTGACCTGGGAGGCAATTCCTTAAATGTGATTCATGTCATTGGCAAGTTAAAAGAGGAATTTAAAATGGATATACCGGTGGTGAGTATGTTTGAGTATCCCACGGTTGGGGCATTTTCTCAATATTTACTCCAGGAAAAGGGTACCGGCAATATCCCGCTTAGGCAGCAGCCTGAACCAGCCGTTACCGGGATGCGAGAACCCAACAACGATACATTGAGTGCCGCAAAAATAAGAAGGCAGAAACAGCAAGCCAGTAGAGGGATAAGAAATGCAAATGAATGATACAGGCAGCAGTAAAAGCAGCGGAAGTACTGGTATAAATACAAGTACGCCAGGTGTCCCGGGTATGAAAACGGGTCTGGAAATAGCTGTTATTGGTATGGCTGGTAGGTTCCCCGGTGCTAAAAATATTAACCAATTCTGGGAAAATTTAAAAAATGGTATAGAGTCTTTGAGCTTTTTAACAAACCAGGACCTGGAAGACAGCGGCTTGCCTGAAAACTTGCTGGAAGATCCTAATTACGTCAGGACACGAGGCGGGGTCCTGGAAAATAAAGATTATTTTGACGCCTCTTTCTTTGATTATACGCCTTTAGAAGCGGAATTACTGAATCCCCAAACGCGGATTTTTTATGAATGCTCATGGGAAGCCCTGGAAAATGCAGCATATAATCCCTTAACCGCTGACCAGGTGATTGGGATTTACGCCGGGGCAGAACCCGGGTTCTACTGGGAAGCCCTGGCCGCCCTCTCCGGGAAAACCAATGCTTTAGGAGAATTTACCACCGGTTTATTAACCCGGGAGAATAATTTGTGTACCCGGGTATCCTATCATTTGAACTTAAAAGGTCCGGCCCTGGCCGTGCAAACCGCTTGTTCCACCTCGCTGGCAGCGATCCATATCGCCTGCCAGGCCCTGTTAAACGGTGAGTGCAATATTGCCCTGGCCGGCGGCGTGACAGTATTGGTAATGCCGGGAGATGGATATCTGTACCAGGAAGGGATGGTCATGTCACCCGATGGTCACTGCCGTGCCTTTGATGCCAGAGCCAAAGGGATGGCTTGTGGTGAAGGGTGCGGGATCGTGGTGTTGAAACTACTGGACCAGGCCATTAACGACAATGATTTTATTCATGCCCTGGTTAAAGGCACAGCCATCAATAATGACGGCATACGAAAAATAGGATATACTGCCCCCAGTGTGCTGGGACAGGCAGAAGTGATTAAAATTGCCCAGAAGGTAGCAGAAGTAGAACCTGAAAGTATTACCTATGTAGAAACTCATGGAACCGGGACAGTCCTGGGAGACCCCATCGAAATCCAGGCATTAAAACAGGCCTTTAATACAAATAAAAAACAATACTGCGCTGTGGGCTCGGTAAAATCCAATGTCGGTCACCTGGGCAGTGCTGCTGGTGTCACTGGTTTTATCAAAACCGTCCTGGCACTAAAACATCGATTAATTCCCCCCAGCCTGCATTTTGAAACCCCAAACCCTGGAATCCCATTTGAAAACAGCCCCTTTTATGTAAATACAAAATTACAGCCGTGGAAAAATGAGAAATATCCATTACGGGCTGGGGTTAGTTCTTTTGGAATCGGCGGCACCAATGCCCATGTTATTCTTGAGGAAGCCCCGGAGGGGACAAGGGGGCTTGCCCCCTTGCCGGGTGAGAAAGTACCAGGTCAAGCCAGGGGCGGGGTTTCCCCGCCCGAAAAATCCAGGGAATATCAATTAATCCTATTATCCGCCAAAACCGAATCCGCCCTGGATAAAATGACCGAAAATCTGGCGGAATATTTTAGAAAAAATCTTTTAAATCACGGTAATCATAAGAATCCCACTAATCCCGGTCCAGCCCTGGCAGATGCTGCCTATACGCTCCAGGTGGGCCGCCAGGCGTTTCAAAACCGTAAAATGCTGGTCTGTTCCACCGGAGAAGAGGCCGGGGAAATATTATCCACTCCCGCTTCCCAACAGGTATATACAGGGCAGGTTCAAGATGAAAATCCCCCGGTGATTTTCGTGTTTTCCGGGTTAGGGGGTCAGTATGTGAATATGGGACGAGACCTTTATGAAAAGGAACCCCTGTTCCGAAAGGAAATGGACCGCTGTTTCAAAATTCTAAAACCATTAATAGATGAAGATATCAAAGAAATCCTTTATCCCGGGGATTCGGTGAGTGAGGTGAGTGAGGTGAGTAAGGAAAGCTCCTCTGTGACCTCTGTGACCTCTGTGGCAAAAAAAATCAACCAAACCGAAATCGCCCAGGTGGTGGTATTTATTTTTGAATACGCGTTGGCAAAATTATTAATGAAATGGGGAATTAAACCCTATGCCATGATTGGGTACAGCTTTGGAGAGTATACTGCCGCTTGTATTGCCGGTCTGTTTTCATTGGCAGATGCCCTGGAACTGGTAACCGCCCGGGCCCAATTGCTGAGAAAAATACCCAATGGTGTGATGCTCAGTGTTCCCCTGGCTAAAGAAGAGTTAATCTCCTTCTTGCCGGCCAATTTATCACTGGCCATTGATAATGGTCCTTCCTGTGTGGTGGCCGGCACCCCGGAGACAGTGGCTGCCTTTGAAAAGGAGGTGAAAGCCCGAAAATGCCTGACCATGCGTTTGCAGGCCCCACACGCTGTACATTCTTACATGATGGACCCTGTCTTAAAGGAATTTGAAAAAGCAGCAGCAAGGATTACCTGGCAGGAACCTGTAATCCCTTATATATCCAATGTGACCGGCGATTGGATCGACTTGCAGCAGGTATCCGCCCCCGCATACTGGGCAAAACATTTAAGAGAAACCGTCTGCTTTGCCCAGGGATTACACCGGTTACTAAAAGAACCCAATGCCGTATTTGTGGAAATAGGACCCGGACGTGATATTCGCACCTTAGTGACTCGGGCCCTGGAAATCAACAGTAACAATAATAACCGGCAACCTCATCACCAACGCCGGGTGATTAACCTGATCCGACCCCGGGATAAAGAAATAGCAGATCACTACTACTTACTGCATAAAATAGGGTTATTGTGGCTTTTGGGAGTATCCATCAATTGGCAGGAATATTATCGGGGAGAGAAACGATACCGTTTGCCATTACCCACATACCCCTTTGAAGGGCATCGTTTCTGGACAGTGGTTCAAGATTATCAATCAAAAAATTTCCAGTTGAGTACCGTGATGAGCGCTGTGCCGGTTCCCGGCAAGCCCCGGGAACTGGCCGATTGGTTTTATGTGCCATTATGGAAGCGTCAGAAAATTCTTCATGTGAATACCAAAGGTGACACTGGCAGTGGTAAAGCCAATTTATGCTGGTGGGTTTTTGTCGATGATTTTGGGTTGGGAGAGCGCCTGGTGGAGGGATTGAACCAGGATAAAAACCAACAACACTCGGTAATCACTATTCAAATAGGTCCGGATTATAAAAAGCAAAATTCCTTTTTATATACTGTTAACCCGACACAATATGAAGATTACCAAACATTATTGGCAGAATTGGCCTCACTGGGCAGTCCCCCGCATCGTATCGTTCATTTATGGGGTATTACCCGGGATAACGGTGAGGGAATCGAACCACACTCTATTGAAAAGTATAATGATTTGGGTTTTTACAGTTTACTCTACCTGGCAAAGGCGTTAAGCCAAAATAGAGTTTATACAGGAGAAATAGGAATAAATGTGGTAACCAATCATATGCAGTCGGTCACCGGGGATGAGCATTTGTCTCCAGGCAAGGCCACTGTGCTGGGTCCCTGTCGCGTCATCCCCCAGGAATATCCTGGTATCACCTGTAAAAGTATAGATATAAGCCAATGGCAAAACCAGGAAGTTCTCCAACGATTAATGGAAGAAGTGAAGCTGCAAAACAGGGAATTAGTGGTGGCCTACCGGGGTAAACAACGGTGGGTGCAAACCTTTGAAGCGGTTCAATTGGAAGAGCAGGAAGTGTCACCATTATTGAGGGGAAAAGGAGTATACTTGATTATCGGGGGGTTAGGGGATATCGGGTACACATTGGCAGAATATTTAATCAAGCGAGTCAGCGGCAAAGTGATATTAACCGGCCGTTCCCTATTACCTGACCGGGAAATGTGGGCCCAATATTTGAATGACAGCCATAAAAAAGATAAGACTTACCAGGATATCCGGAAACTGCAGCAGCTCCGGGACTCGGGTGGTGAGGTGTTATATTTCAGCGCAGATGCCGCCCACAGGAAGGCAATGCAAGAAGCGATTCAACAGGCAGAGGAACGCTTCGGGCCTATTAACGGTGTTATCCACTCGGCAGGGATCATCCGGGGCGAATCCTTTAAATCCATTCATGAGATTACCAGGAAGGAATGTGAGGAGCAATTCCAGGCAAAAATATATGGATTAATGGTTTTGGAAGAGCTATTACAGGGTAAACCGCTGGATTTTTGCCTGGTGATTTCGTCCCTGTCCACTGTTTTGGGAGGACTGGGATTTGCAGCGTATTCCGCGGCCAATCATTTTATGGACGCCTTTTCTGCAAAACACAACCAGGAAAACCAGGTGCCCTGGATTATCCTGGATTGGGAAGGAACAAACAAACAGGATACAGTCAATGCATTTCACCGCATCTTTTGGTCGCATCCCCTGGACCAGGTTATATTTTCAATTGGGGGTGACCTGCAGACAAGAATATCCCGTTGGTTGAAGTTGGAAGGAATCCACAAGGGGCCAAAAGAGGCCGGGATTGCACCAATACGTTCGAGACCACGATTATTAAACCCTTATCTGGCCCCCGGCAAGCCCCTTGAAAAAAAATTGGCCCACATCTGGCAGGATTTTTTCGGTATAGACAAAATAGGCATTACCGATGACTTCTTCGACCTGGGCGGCGATTCCTTGAAAATGATAAACATCATCTCTATTATACAAAAAGAATTAAAAGTAACCATCCCCCTAAAAGAATTTTTCGATCATCCCACCATAAAGAGTACAGCAAGATATATAAGCGGTGCAAAAGAGGAAACATTCATTTCCATTCACCCGGTGGAAAAGAGAGAATACTATGATACCTCAGCGGCCCAGGATCGATTGTACATTTTACAGCAGTGGGAAGAAGGGAGCACGGCTTATAATTCACCGCAAGTGCTGTTATTGAAGGGCCATTTTGAACCGGAACGCCTGCAGCAAGCTGCCCGGACATTGATCCACAGGCATGAAAGCCTGAGAACTTCATTTGCCATCGTATCCGGGAAAACAGCACAGAGGGTACATGACAAAGTAAAATTTGAGATCGAATATTATTTAGCCACAGAGAACACAGAGAACACAGAGAAACAGGGGATTCATCAGTTCATCCGTCCCTTTGATCTGTCCCGGGCACCTGGTTTCAGGTTGGGGTTGATAAAAACCGGGGAAGCGCAGCATATATTAATGTTTGATATCCATCATATTATTACCGATGCTGTTTCCCACGAAATCTTTGTCAGGGAACTGATGGCGCTTTATGAGGGAACGGAACTGTCTCCCCTGCCCATTCAATACAAAGATTACTGGGAATGGCAAAAAAAACCGCAGCAGCAGGAACTGTTGGCACAACAGGAAGCCTTCTGGTTGGCACAGTATCAAACCGGTGAAGAAATCCCGGTACTGGTCCTGCCTTATGATTATCCCAGACCCAGGCTGCAAAGCTTTGCCGGAGATCAGATCGCCTTTGAATTGGGGGAAAAAGAAACCGGGGCACTGCAGCAAATAGCCCTGGAACAAGGTGTCACCCTTCATATGATCCTGATGACTATACTCAATATTTTTCTATTTAAACTCAGCGGTCAAGAGGATATCGTGGTAGGAACACCAGTGGCTGGCAGACGGCATGCGGAACTGGAATCCGTCATTGGAGTCTTTATCAATACATTACCCATAAGAAACCATCCCTCAGCAGGAAAAACCATGCACACCTTCTTGAAAGAAGTTCGAGAAACCTCTTTGCAGGCCTTTGAAAATCAGCAGTACCCCTTTGAGAACCTGGTGGAAAAGGTTGTTGTACATCGGGATATCGGGCGGAATCCTTTGTTTGATGTTTTATTTGTATTACAGGTCAACCAGGAACAGCCAGGGAGAACAAAAATACCGCCAGTGAAATTACCCGGCCTGGAACTATACCCCCAGGAATATAACCGATACACCTCAAAGTTTGATCTAACCCTGCATGCGGCTGAACAGGGAAAGCGGCTCTTGATGCATTTTGAATATTGTACCCGACTCTTCAAAGCAGGAACCCTGAAGCGGTTTGTTCAATATTTCAAGAAAATAACCGCTGCCCTGGTCAATAACCTTCACCAGTACATATCCGACATTGACCTCCTGTCGGAACAAGAGAAGGAACAACTGCTGAGAGATTTTAACCGGACAAAAACCGGATACCCTTCAAATAAGGCCATTCACCAGTTGTTTGCCGAACAGGTGGAACAGACCCCGGATTATATTGCCGTAATTGGCATGCACCATGGACCATGGACCATGGAGGAGCCCTTAGAGGGGACAAGAAGGCTTGCCCCCTCGTCTGAGTTAATGTCCATTACCTATCGTGAATTAAATGATAAATCCCATCAACTGGCCTGCCGGTTACAGGAGAAAGGCGTCCTCCCGGATACCATTGCAGCCATCATGCTAAAGCCTTCGGTGGAAATGATAGTCGGTATATTAGCCATATTAAAAGCTGGCGCCGCTTATTTACCCATTGACCCGGAATTTCCTCCAGGAAGGATTGAATATATGTTAAACGACAGCGATGCAAGAGCTTTAGTGACAACACCGGGTTTATCCGAAAAATTTGAAAAATCATCAACGGTCAATTGTCAATTATCAATTATCAATCTTCAACAGGAGATCGCCTGTCCCGTACAAAGTAACTCCCCTCTTGAGAGGGGGGGCTCCTCCACGTCCTTTAAAAAGTTTGGAGGAGGCGGGGTGTGTCTAAACTTGCAAGCCGCAGCGAATCCTTCAAATCTGGCCTACATCATCTATACCTCAGGTACCACCGGAAAACCCAAAGGCGTTCTCTTAACACATGAAAATCTGGTTAACTATGTCCACTGGTTCACAAAAATGACCGATCTTACAGGAAATGATAAAACCATACTCACCTCCTCCATTGCCTTTGATTTGGGGTATACATCATTGTATACCTCAATTTTAAATGGGGGTGAACTGCATATATTGACAAAGGAGATGTATTTACTGCCGGAGGAATTGTTGGACTATATCAAGCAAAAAGGCATTACCTATTTAAAATTGACTCCTGCTCTTTTTTCCATTATTGTCAACAGCCCTGGTTTTTCAGAAGAGAAATGCAAAACCTTACGGTTGACAGCAGTGGGTGGAGAAGCCATCAATGTTGAGGATATTGAGAAAGCCCATTTCATTTGCCAACACCTGCAAATTATGAATCACTATGGGCCTACGGAAGCCACCATCGGCTGTGTGGCCACTTTTGTCGATTTCCATCGTTTTGAGGAATACAAAAGCCATCCCGTTATAGGAAAGCCCATCCATAATACCAATGTCTACATCCTGGGTAAAGATTTGAATGTGCTGCCCGCTGGTGTCCCCGGTGAATTGTGCATCTCCGGCACCTGTTTAGCCCGGGGCTATCTCAACCGCCCGGCATTAACCGCAGAGAAATTTGACCATGATTTATGGGATTACCAGGATTATCTGGATGAAAAGCTTTTGCGGGGGGTCCAGGGGGGCGGTTTTCTCGAAAAGAGCCCCC
>CP070627.1:1187695-1196771 GCA_020355945.1 Candidatus Aminicenantota bacterium
CAAAAAAAGACCGCAGATGAACGCTGATCAACATGATAACCATGATGAAAGTCCCTTTAATGGATTTTGATGCCAGGCGGAGCCCTCTAAAGTATTTCGCCTGGTCAATATTGAGAAGTGCCCTCGATGCGGCAGGGATTGCAAAAAAAATACATTGCTGGTAAAATAACAGCCCATGAAGAAAAAAAAAACAATGAACCTGGAAGAAATACAAAAACCAGTTAAACACTTGCTGAAACAAACCGACCAACTCTTGAAAAAACGAGTGCAAAGCAATATCCCGATCATCACTAAAATCAACGACACCGCCCCCATCACTAAAGGCAAAAAAATCCGGTCCACACTGTTATTTCTTTTAGCCGGGATGAATGGTTCACTGCCTTCATCCCCTGATTTGTCCGAAATCGCCGCCTCAATCGAGATGTTTCACCTTTCCAGCCTTATCCACGACGATGTAGTAGATAAATCAGAACTAAGGCGCGGAGAACTGACACTGCACAGCAACCTGGGAAATAACCTGTCAGTCATGTGGGGAGACTTCCTGTTTATCTCCGCTTTCGCCGCCCTGAATAACCTGGATAAAAAATTCCTGATGGATATCATCCTGAAAGCAGCTCGCGTAATGGTAGAAGGACAAATTATCGAAATGGACAATACCTTTAATTTCAATATCCAACACGATACCTACTACAATATTATCAATAAAAAAACCTCTGCCCTATTTGCCGCCGTAACCCAAATCGCAGCAGCAGTAAATAACGAAACCCCAAATGTACAAAAAAAATACTATCAATTTGGACTCAACTTCGGAACTATTTTCCAGGTCACCGACGATATGCTGGATATCTTCTCGGAAAACACAGGAAAAGACCGTTTCAGCGATCTAAAAGAAGGAAAAGTCACCCTGCCTGTTATTTTACTGCTCAAAGAAAATAAAGAAGATATCAAAACACTCTTTTCCGAAGGAAACCGGGAAAAGCTGTTGTCCCTCTTTGAAACCTATAAAATAAAAGATATGTGTTTGCAAGAAATCGCCAGGTATTATCACCAATGCCTGGAATTTTTAAACCTATTCCCGGATTCTGCTTACAAAAAATCAGTCCTTAACTTATTGGAATTCATCAAATACCGTGACTACTAAAAAACTGGAAATAGAAGTCAAAATCAAAGTCGATCAAATCGAAGAGATCAAAAGAAAAATAATCAACCTTGGATTTTGGATAATTGCCCCTTATTCCTTTGAACGCAATATTTTGTTCGATACAAAAGATGAAAGACTGAGGGACAATGGATTATTACTGCGTTTACGAAAAGTAGACAACAAATATATCGTAACCCTCAAACGCCCACCCGGACAATCCCCGGACACCAGCGATTACAAAATAAGGGAAGAAACAGAAATTGAGGTTTCGGATTTTGAAAATACAAAAACCATTTTTGCAGGATTGGGCTTCGAAGTATATTTTATCTATGAAAAATACCGGGAAATCTATGATAATGGACAGGTAAAAATAATGATGGACCATACCCCCATCGGAGACTTTATAGAAATTGAAGGAGATGCGGATAAAATAGATCAAGCAGCAGCTCAATTGGGATACAACAAAGCGGATTACATTACCGATAACTACATGACCTTGTTCAGGAAAAAACAAAAAACCGGCTTCATGCAATTCAAAAGTCCCAAAACCACTGACCAATGACTAATGACCAATAACTGTAAATTCTTTATATTAGCGGGTGGTTACGGTAAACGGGCACAGCCGCTTTCGTTGATTAAACCCAAACCCCTATTCCCCCTAAACGGCAAACCATTAATACAAATTCTCCTGGATCAATTGCTAGAAAAGGGATTACACGAGGGTTTCATCAATCTTCATCATATGCCCCAACCCCTTCGGCAGTGTGTGGAAAAAATAACCAAAAAACCGGGATCACCGGTAATTCGATTTTTGTATGAAGAAACCCTGTCCGGCAGCCGGATTCTAAAAGAAGCAGCAGAACATATGCCAGATGATGGTCTCTTGTTGGTGGTGAATGGTGATATTTTTCTGGAAATACCCTTTGAAAAAATGCTCGATAAGATATTAAAAGAACAGGCGGACGGGATTCTACTGGTGCGTAAAAACAAAGAAAAGGACTCCCAATATAAGATCGTTCTTACCAGGGGTGAGAGGTTCGCAGGTAGAAAAATATTCAGCAGCAGCGACCGTGAATCCATAGATGAACCACTCATGTATATCGGTGTTTCACTATTCAAAAAAAATGTGGTCCAGGCCATTGATGAGATCAATTTCTTCGATATGCTGGAAAAGAGTCACTTTAAAATAAAAATATTCAATTACAATGGTCCCTGGCTAGATATCGGCGACCCTAAATCCTATTTGGAATCCGATTCCCAATACAAAAAAAACCTGGGGATTGAGACTCCCAATTCATTTTCGGAGAATGTTTTCATTTCACCGGATTCAGTGGTGAAGGATTGTATTATCTGGGAAAATACCCGGATCATAAACAAATCCGTAATAAAAAATTGTATTGTCACCGGCAATGTTTCATTGGACAACGTCCATTATGAAAACAAAATAATCAACAGGGATTCAGTAGAAGACGGGTTTATGTTATAATTTCTTATTGGGCAATTTCAAAAGTTTATGAAAGGAGGAACGCTATGTCTTTAAAAGAATTGTTATTAAAAAATCGCAGTTATCGCCGGTTTTACCAGGATGAAACCATTGAGGTCGCTGTATTAAAAGAGATGATTGCCAATGCCAGGATAACACCGTCACCCTCTAATTTACAGCCGTTAAAATTTGTTATTGTCAATGACCCGGAAATGAATCGCAAGATTTTTCCCCTGTTAAAATGGGCGGGTTTTTTAAATGAGTGGGCTGGCCCTGGACAAGGAGAACGACCGGCAGCTTATATCATTATGCTGGGAAATCGCAAAATCAGCACCCACCTGGAATGGGATTTTGGTATTGCCCTGCAAACCATACTATTGACAGCCACAGAAAAAGGATTTGGCGGATGCGCCATCGGGTCCTGCGATCGAGATAAACTACATCAATTATTGGAAATTCCCTTAAACCTGGAAATCGGCTGTGTGATTAGCCTGGGCAAACCTAAAGAAAAGGTAGTATTGGAAGAGGTAAAAGACGACAATATCAAATACTGGCGCGATGAAGACGATGTCCATCATGTCCCCAAACGCAGCCTGGAAGATTTACTCCTGAAAATCGTAACCCCCTAACGGTTAATTTTTATTACCGATTGGGATAAAAAAACGGATAAGAAGACAATGCTCTAGAAACAATCGTGACAAAAATTAATTTAATGGTTGATATTTTTTGTTTAAGATATTATTATAATATCTAAAAGGAGATAAAATGCAGCAAATGACAGTCAGAGAACAAATAGAGAGGGAACTCGATGTATTATCCGTGAACATGCAGAGAAAAATCCTTGATTATATTACCCATTTATCTGGCCCTGGTATTCCACCAGGAGTTCCCGGGAAAGAATTGCTAAAATTCGCTGGTACTCTAGCCGATGAAGACGCAAGGGAATTAACCCAGATCATTGAAGAAGGATGCGAAAGAATCGATTATAATGAATGGTAAATATCTACTGGACACAAATATTGTCATTTTATTTTTGAAAAAAGATAATGAAATTGTTGAAAAGATAAAAGAATTAGAGGAGGTGTATATCCCGGTTACCGTGTTTGGTGAACTTTATTTCGGTGCATATAAATCGCAAAAAGTAGAAGAGAATTTAAAAAATATTTCCAACCTATTGGAAAATGTTACGGTGCTGGAGCACAGCGTCAATACAGCAAAGATCTATGGTGAGATTAAAAACCAGTTGAAAGAGAAGGGAAAACCGATTCCTGAAAATGATATCTGGATTGCAGCAATTGCCAAACAACATGATTTGACAGTCATAACAAACGATATACATTTTGAAGAAATTGAAGACCTGAAATTGCATTCTATATAATTATCAGGCCAGGATGGCTGCATCATGTCCCCCAACGCAGCCTGGAAGATTTGCTCCTGAAAATCGTAACAGCTTAAATTACAAATTACTATTCTTCCTCTTCCTGTTCTTCTCTTTTGCCTTCTTCTATTGACCAGTTCTCTATTTGCAATCCGGGAATTCTTGAAAAGTGCCTCTCATTGTTGGTAACCAGTGTATAGTTCATGGTTAAAGCCGTGGCCGCAATAAGTAAGTCCATATCATCGATAATATTTCCCTGGCTTTGTAAATCAGCTTTGATATCAGCAAACGTTTCCATTATTGATTTTGTTACTTCTACAACAGGAAATAACTCAGAAACCCGATGTGCTGATGCTATATTCTTATGATAATCACTTGATTTCCTGGCGCCAAATACAAGTTCACCGTAGGTGATCACAGATATGGTTTTGGGATCATTGGCATGTTTACGGAAATTATTCTTCACCAGCGGATAATTTTTTAGGCTGTATATGATTATATCTGTGTCAATCAAATAGATCATTCTGATCTCCAAACCGTCTACTATTTTTTCTTTGCTTTCGTATGTCGTTGATTATTTCATCAGCAGACTCACTACCTTGCCATGACAAATTCAAAAACTCTTCAGTGGATTCAAGGGCAGTTCTTTTAGGATTGCTAATGTATGATTCGATCATCATAATGACTTCCTGGCTTATTGAACGTCGTTCTTTTTTTGCCAGGTTTTTCAAGGCTTCATATAAACTGTCATCTATATCGCGTACTTGTAAGATAGCCATAATTGCCTCCGATTTCTATAAATATAATAAACAAAAATTCATGAAATGTCAAGCGTTTCTCATGAATTTTTTTCTTCATTCTCCACGGTCTCTGCGGTGCATCATTCTAACGAGCCACCTTACTCAAAACAACAATACGGATATCCGGTTGTTTTAACTGTATTTTAATGGAGAGACCACCCCCCCAACCCCGGCAAGGGGAGGCTTTATCTCCTTATTAATGGAGCCGCGAAGGAACGCGAAGAGACGCGAAGGCCCTGGTGGCTTATTTTTATTACGGATAGGAATGAAGGAAACGGATTGACTTATTTTTTCTTCGCGTCCCTTCGCGGTTTATTTTTTTAGCAGTTAGTCTGAATGTTCAGTTATTTCAGTTCTTGCAAATTAAAATCCAATGATTTATAATATGCTTTGGATATCCGGTAAAATAATGGAAATCAAAAACGGGAATAAAAGAAATATGAAAGAACATGAGTACAAAGAAATAGACGGAATAGACGAAGAAGAGGATATTGAAGAGGATTTAAAAGAGCCCTTCGATCCTAAAGAAATAGATACTGTTATTGAACAGAGAAGCCTTGATTCCATTATTGAGCGTATCAAACATAATGAGATTGATTTGAACCCGGAATTCCAAAGGCAGGGAAATTTATGGCGTCCCCCGGTAATGAGCCGCTTGATTGAGTCGGTGTTGGTGCGTTTCCCTTTGCCTGCTTTTTATTTTGATGCCAGTGACGATGATTGCTGGTTGGTAGTGGATGGTTTGCAGCGATTATGTACCTTTAAGCGTTTTGTGATAGACTGTGAGGAAAAATACAGGGACCAACCAGGGGAACAGCCACTTAAATTGAAAGGCCTTGAATTTTTAAAAGACTACGAAGGAATGACCTTCCATCAACTTCCCCATAATATGCAGCGTCGTCTTCGAGAAGCACAAATGACCGCATATTTTATTAAACCTGGAACCCCTAAAGAAGTTAAGTACAGTATTTTCTACCGGATAAATACCGGCGGTTTGATCCTTAACCCCCAGGAAATCCGCAACGCCTTAAACCAGGATGGGCATGCCCCAGGCTATCTAAAAGAAATCTCAGAATTGCCTTTGTTTAAAGAGGTGGTAAATGTCTCTCCCCAGCGAATGCAGGACAAGGAATTAATCCTGAGACACCTGGCTTTCCGTCTGCATCCTTACGAAACTTACAAACCCTCCATGAAAAGTTTCTTAAATAATGCCATGAAAGAATTAAATGATCTGCCCAAGAAAAAATTAGAACAATTAAAAAATGAATTTATTTCATCACTGGAAATTTCATACCAACTTTTTGGCCACCACGTTTTTAGTAAAACCCTGATTACTCCCAAAGGCAAACCTACTCTCAATAGGGGATTATTCGAAGTGTTTACGGTCTTGACAGCAGAAATACCAGGAGAAAAGAGAGAAAAATTACTTTCACACAAAAAGGAATTCCTGGAAGATTTTAAAACTCTATTACAGGACAGGACCTTTGATCGGTATATCACCTCGTCAACAACCGGCAGCACACCGGTTAAAGAACGATTTAGAAAAGTCCAGGCATTGATATCTAAATTTATAGAAAAATGATTACATCAATATATATAAAGAATTTCAAAGCCTTTAAAGAAGCGGAATTAGCTCCCTCCAATTTAACTCTTTTTGCAGGCCTGAATGGGATGGGAAAAACCTCCTTTATCCAGTCGCTATTGTTGCTGCGTCAATCATACGAGAAAAAAACTTTACCTGATAAAGGCCTGTTTTTAAATGGAGATTATCTCACTATTGGTGAAGGGAAAGACGCTTATTCAGTGGATGCAGAGGGTGATACCATTGGTTTTGAACTGGAGTGGGATGATAAATTTGATGTTAATTTTGAATTTTCCTACTCTCCCAAATCGGATTTGCAGCCAATAAAATCATTTAATAAACCCGATTCTTTTGATCCTTTTGATACTGCTTTGTTTAACAAAAATTTTCAATACTTGAATGCAGAGCGATTAAGTCCCAGGGTTCTTTTTCCTACCTCTGTTTATCATGTGGAAGAGCTTCATTCGCTGGGGAGTAAAGGGGAATATACGGCCCATTTTATTGCGGTTAATCAACGTGAAACCATCCCGATAAAAGAATTGCGGCATCCTCTTACCAAAAGTTTATCCCTACTTTCCCAACTGGATGCCTGGATGAGTGAATTGGCACCGGGGGTCAGTTTAAAAACTGTTGTTCACAGGGATATGAACGTTGTTAAACTAAGTTATAAATTTGAAACTTCCGAGGGATATACAGAAGAATTTAAACCCGTTAATGTTGGATTCGGGTTAACTTATGTACTGCCGGTGGTAACCGCGGTATTGGCATCGTCTCCGGGTGATTTGCTGATCATTGAGAACCCGGAATCTCACTTGCATCCTGCCGGACAAGCTGTAATCGGTAGAATGTGTGCATTAGCAGCGGAAAAAGGCGTACAAATTATCCTGGAAACCCACAGCGACCATATCCTGAACAGCATCCGCGTGGCGGTTAAGAAAAAAATCCTTTCACCCCAACATGCGGCTGTATATTTTTTTGAACGAGATAGCAATGCCAAAGCACATAAAGTGGATATCATTCAGCCTTTTATCGACGAAAACGGTAGGATGGATAAAACACCTGTGGGCTTTTTTGATGAATGGGGGAAGCAACTGGATGAATTGATCAAATAAACATGGATTTTCTAATCTTTAACGAACTATCCTATCCTTTCAAAAATAAATACGCAGCAAATGAAGGTATTAAAACTTTTATCAAAACATTTGCAGCAGCTTCACGCCTGGGAATTAATCAACTAAGACTGCACAAAAATATCGGGGAAAATTTATATAACCTGGAATTAGCTCCCGGTTATTATGTCTCTCATTGGCTGCGTACTTCTCCCCATATGGATAAACAGATAAAAGAAAAACCCAGCCCTGGTCCTGGTGGAACAATAGAAGATGAAGCATCAAACGAAGACTTGAGGAACCGTTTTAAAGAAATTTTAACCACCTCCCCAATGATCACGGATAACGAACCCATTGAAAAAGAAACCAATAAGCGTTCAACTTTTGAAATTTCCATCCCGGGAAAGTTGCAATTAATGGAAGCTGAAGGCCTGGGGGCGGCTTTCCTACTGGATACAATTGCCTTGAGTTTTCTATCCGGGGATTTTTGGAATACCCATAAAATTGAAAAATTAAAGCACTATTACATTAAAGATGACGGCAGTGAAATTGTTGATTTTGTTGAAGTCCGGCATACATCACGTCCTGAACATATGCAGCATCACAGGGAGTGGTTCGAGAAAAAGAAATTAGCAAGCTTAAAAGCCAGTAAAGAATTATAGGAACGCAGAAAGGAATTTTTCCCCCACCTGGTTTTATGCGGCAGTGTTGAGCAGCAACTGACCAAACATTATGGTATTCGCTCGAAATACTTCAATCAAATTGTGGAAAGGTTAAAACAACTCGATAACTTTGCCAGGGAATGGACTTCCGGCGGTTGGAGTGATAAAGACCTTAAACGTTACGGTCTGAACGTCAGCGGCGAGAGTGAGCAAACCATGCAGAATTATGGAAGAGAACGTCGCTTCCGGTTACCCGACGGAAGGAAAGAATCCTTTGAAAAACATATAAAAACCGGCGACCTTCGTTTCCATTTCTATGCGGATGAAGAGAATCACAGTATTTATGTCGGCTATATTGGCCCTCATCTGAGAACCGTTACCGGTTGAGAAATTTTTGCAGCCATTCTCTGCGGTGCATTATTCTAACGAGCCACCTTACTCAAAACAACAATAAGGATTTCATTTTTGTCTTTATCTTCTTTTATTTGTGCTTCCGGTACTTTTAAGGTAAATCCTTTGGCCTGGAATACCAGGCTCTTGTAGGTATCTCCATCCTTTTCTTTAAACGTCATATTATATCCTTTTTTTCCCGGGCCTGTTTCCGTATCAATCCACTCGTATGAAAACACCAGGCGTCGATATATTGGTGTATCAGCAGTGGTCAATCGGATATCGGCCAATTGAAATGTCTCGATGCCATGGGGAAAAATCTTATCTACCGGGCTGATAACGATCTCTTTGCCCCGCGGATTTATATCAAGATGTTCCCTGAGTTTAAAGAATTCCAGCACATACTTTCTCCCTTTCCTGTTTTTTATCATTTGGATGGCGTGGTCCCTTTCCTTGATCACTGCGTCGTGTTTAGCATAAATCCGATCATAGGGGTATCTGGTTTTCAATCGTTGGGCGATGATTTTCTTT
>CP070627.1:1196871-1205771 GCA_020355945.1 Candidatus Aminicenantota bacterium
GGATGTTTCACGGGTCCAGGCCCCTCGGCGAGGGGAGCCTAAAATGGCAAAGTGCTTTGCCTCATACGCTATGCGCCATGCGCCATGCGCAATGCTCTCGCCCCCTGGCCGCGCTGCACTGGAGGCAAAAGTGACGGTGGATTTAGGGGTTTAGGAAATCCTTGATTTTTATGAAAATTTGTGTTAATAAATATCTTTTTGCAAAAGATTGCTTCTGTTTTAATGCTGGACCCTTTGGGTTTAATTTCCTGGAAAAACGGAGAACAAGCATGAGCAAAACTTATGATGTCGTGGTCGTTGGTGGTGGGATTATTGGCATGGCTGTGGCCAGTTACCTCAGTCAGGCAGCGATTAAACTGGCATTAGTTGAAAGAAAATATATTGGTTCCGGTTCTACGAGCCGCTGTATCGGTGGTATTCGCCAGCAATTTTCCACACCCGCTGCTATCCGCTTGATGCAAGAAAACCTGGAACTCTTTTCCCAAATGGAAGAGGAATTTAACCAATCCGTAGAATTTCACCAGGGTGGATATCTTTTCCTGGCCCATACCCGGGAAATGGTAGAGGTATTCAAAAAAAACATTGCTATACAGAAAAAAGAAAAACTAAATGTTTCTTTGTTGTCCCCGGGGGAGGTCAAAGAGGTGGTGCCTCATTTGAATATCGAAGGCGTATTAGCTGGTGCCTATTGCCCGGATGATGCCCAGGCTTTTCCTTTCCCGGTTGTTGATGGGTACCGGGAAAAAATAATCAAAGGGGGCGGTGAATTGATTATTAGCAACCCGGTGACAACGATTAAAAAAAATAAGCATTTTCAGCTCACGCTTGCCGACGGTACGCTTTTGGAAGCGGATAAAGTACTTTTAAGTGCGGGGCCCTGGACCGGTGAACTGGCTAAAACCATCGGTCTCGATCTTCCTCTCTTTCCCGAACGCCACGAAGCCATCATTACCGAGCGAATACCTAAATTCTTCGAACCTATGATTGTAGATTACCGCCCGGATGGGTGTTATTTCCATCAATTGATAAGCGGCCAGGTCATTGCTTGCTATACACCGGTTCCCAATGTACCCGGAATCCATGAAGATGTGTCTTTTGAGTTTTTACCCCAGGTGGCCTGGCGAATGAGTCGGTTGGTCCCGGAGCTTAAAAAAGCAGCTATTTTGAGAAACTGGTCCGGCTGTTATACCATGACACCGGATGGGAACCCTATTGTAGACGAAAGTGAAATCGAAGGGCTTTATATTGCTTCGGGCATGTCCGGTCATGGTTTCATGTTTGGTCCGGCTATTGGCAAATACCTGGCCCGGTTTATGCTTACCGGTCAATGGGGAGCTGATTTTTCCGAATTTTCTATCAAAAGAGAATTCAAATCCAAAGAAAGCATGAAATAACCCCATGGGGAGCGATCCCAATGAAGTTTAAAGAACTTGAATTTTTTTCCGGGTATCCGCGGCGCATGCCGTATGGGGCAAATATTGATGCCGGGGGGGTTCATTTTTCGATTTTCAGTCGGCATGCCACCCGGGTATGGCTGCTTTTATTTGACTCGCCCCATGATGATTCGCCCAGGCATGAGGTTGAGCTGGTTCCCGGGATCAACCGCACCGGTGATGTGTGGCATGTTTGGGTGAAGGGTCTTGGCCCGGGTCAGTTATATCTGTGGCGGATGGATGGACCATATGAACCGGAAAAAGGGCACCGGTTCAACCCGGAATTTCTCTTGCTCGATCCTTATGCCAGGGCTGTCACCGGCAATTATTATTGGAATGCGGCTCACCCGGGACCGGTGCGTTATCAAGAGGGCAAAGGGGCAAAAGATATGCCTAAGTGTGTGGTTTGTTCGGATAAATTTGATTGGGAACGGGACCGCCCCCTGAACCGTCCGCTGTCAGAGACCGTGATTTATGAATGCCATGTGCGTGGGCTTACCGCACATAAAAGTGCAAATGTGGAATATCCCGGCACCTTTAAAGGAGTTGTGGAAAAAATTCCTTATTTTAAAAGCCTGGGAATAACTGCATTGGAATTACTACCGGTCCAGGAATTCGGCGTTTTTCAAGAAGACCGTGAGAATCCCCTTACAGGGGAAAAACTCTCCAATTACTGGGGATACAATACCGTGGGATTTTTTGCTCCCAATGGAGGTTATTCTGCTTCCGGGACAATGGGGCAGCAGGTCAACGAATTTAAATGGATGGTTCGGGAACTGCATCGCGCCGGCATTGAAGTTATACTGGATGTGGTGTTTAACCACACGGCTGAAGGCAATGAAAAGGGACCCACCTTTTGTTTTAAGGGGATCGACAACCGCATTTATTATATGTTGGACCCCATGGATGGCTCTTACCTGGATTATACGGGGTGCGGCAACACCTTCAACTGCAACCACCCGGTGGTGAGGGATTTTATTATTTCCTGTCTTTACTATTGGGTGCTTTATATGCATGTGGATGGATTCAGGTTTGATCTGGCTTCTGTGCTGGGAAGAGATGAACGGGGCAATCTTCTTCCCAATCCCCCTTTGCTGGAAAGGATCGAGGAGTATCCTATTCTTAGGGGAACCAAGATTATCGCTGAAGCCTGGGATGCGGCAGGCGCTTACCAGGTGGGGGAATTTACCGGGAGATGGGCGGAGTGGAATGGGAAATTTCGTGATGATGTAAGACGATTTTGGCGGGGAGACCCGGGAAGCGTCAGCCCCCTGGCCACACGATTCGCCGGCAGTTCGGACCTGTATGGAGACAATGGCCGCACCCCTCATCACAGTATCAATTTTATCACCTCTCACGATGGATTCACCCTCAATGATTGGGCCAGCTATGAACGAAAACATAACCTTGCCAATGGCCACGACAACCAGGATGGGGATGAGCAAAATCTCAGTATCAATCACGGGGTAGAAGGCCCCACCACAGACCCTCAAATTGATGGGCTGCGCGAACGCCAGATTAAAAACATGCTGGCCACTTTGATACTCTCTTTAGGGGTACCGATGATCCTGGGGGGAGATGAATTCCGACGCACCCAAAAGGGGAATAATAACCCTTACTGCCAGAACAATGAAATATCCTGGTTCGACTGGACATTAACCGGGAAAAACCCCGGTATGGTTCGTTTCACCAGGGAGCTTATCCACTTTCTCAAGAGGCATCCCACCTTAAGAAGGCAAAGTTTTTATCCCGGTAAATTGATCGAAGAAGATTGTCTTCCTGGTATCACCTGGTATGGAGACAGGGGACAAGCCCCGGACTGGGATGGAAATAACCTCTGTCTTGCCGTATTAATAAAAGGAGAGAGGGGGATCAAGAAAGAAAATACAGATACATCCCATGATATTTTTATTATGTTTAATGCCAATCTCACCCCCAGGACGTTTCATATTCCTAGGCCTTCCGAGGGAGGGGTATGGAAAATTACAATAAATACTCAAAACCCTTCTCCCGGAGATATTTATTCGCCGGGCAATGAACCGGAATTGGGGAAAAACAAAACATTTGCACTTAAAGAACAAAGTTTGGCAGTGCTGGTTGCTTGCCAACTTTCTCGCCTGAGGTAACGGTTTCTCTTTCCAGGTATTGATTTCTTTTACAAAATAGGATATATTTTGACCTGGTGACTGGCAAAATGTTAATTCTAACAAAAGGCAATTATAAATCACATTTTCAGAGTTATGAAGCCCATGGAGGTCTGGCAATGGATACAAAGAAAATCAATTTAAGGATAAAGGGTTTAGGAGTTAAGTGGAGTTTTACACCGGGAGAACCAGCCAAAATCCCTTGAACACCTTAAAAAATACCAAACCAATCCGAAGGAACAGGAGGGAACAATGGAACATGAAAAGATAATCCAGGACGTAAAAGAGCTTTTAAAATTTCCCAATCTTGGCAAGGCTTTATTTCATAAAATTGAGGAACTAAAATTAATCCTGGCTCGAAATCTTAACGAATACTTGCCAATGCTAAAGAGATCGCCCGGGGAGACAGACACCCGGACCAATACCACCAGGGGTATTAATTTCGAATTAACCAGGGTTTGCGAGAATTTATGGATTCCATCAATACCGGGAAAACCAGAATGTAACCCATATGAAATTATACCGCAGCCCCTCATTGACTATATTGTCGATTACCAGGTAAAAACAGGTGTAATTGAAATGAAACCGGGGTTAAGATTACCGGAGGTTCCCGGTGAGGTGTATAACCTGACTTTTGAGAAAGGCAACCCTAAATTTATATGGGGAACGATCCGGAAGAGCCATGATGTCACCCCTGATTTCATATATCCGCACCAACAGGCAAATAAAAGCAGCTTCCCAGCGTTGGAAGAAAATCCCGAAAAAAGTGAAGTAATCAAGCTATTGCTTCATTACCTTTTAAGCAATGATGATTATTATAAACATGTAGCCGCTGAATTCTTTTACCGCTGGAGACCTATAATTGATAGTCAATTGATAACGAAAAGCACCACAGTGTGATTTTTGAGCCTATCAAAACGCAAGGGAAGAAGACCAAAATTCCTTTGTCCTGGAAATGATAGGTGGCAAAGCCGATGGGCGGATTTGAACCGCCGACCTTTTGATTACGAATCAAGCGCTCTACCAACTGAGCTACATCGGCTTACTCGCACGATTGAGATTTTTATCGCGCTATATTATAGGCCATTTCATCTGTTTTGTCAAAACCAAAAATTCATTAATGGGCAAATGATTGACTTTTACTTTTAATTCTGCTATCTTCATTTCTTGATTTAATTAAAAATGGAGGAAAAAATGGACTTTAATGCGATTATTAAACGAGCAATAGCGATTATAACAAAACCCAAAGACGAATGGACAGCTATCCACAGCGAGTCGTTGACAATTAAAGATCTCTATCTTAAATACGCAATCATTCTATATGCAATTCCATCTGTTGCGCTCCTGGTGGGATGGCTCATTATGGGACTGCCGATTATGATGACCCTGGTCATGGCAATTTTCTTATATGTCCTAACCATCGGTGTCCTGTTCTTAATGGGTCTTCTCATTGAGGTAATCGGGTCACAATTTGGAGGCACCAAAGATATGGTCAGCTCCCAAAAACTTGCTGTTTTCTCACTTACCCCTTATGCTTTAATTGGAATTCTATTCATCATACCCATCGGACGCTTTGCCTTCGGTTCGGGAATTTTTTATCTCATTATGTTGATAAGTTTGTATTCCTTTTATATTATGTACCTGGGTGCTCAAAAATTGAAAGGGATTACACAGCCGGATAAATTGCTACCTTTGACATTGATTATGGCGGTAATATGGCTGATCCTTATATATATTGCCTATAGAATTAGTGCAAGTATAGCGTTTGAGGCATTTTTAGGCTCATTTCGAGCAGCACTTCGCAGATAATTCTTCGCGTTCCTTCATGCTTCACCGTGTCTTCGCGGCTCACTCCCCCCTGTGGTTAAAAAATAAATCTAATCTCCCGGCAATTCAAATACCACCTTAACCGTAAACCAGACCGACCTTGGCTCCCCTCCTATAATAAAAGGCTCATACTTCCACTTCTTTACAGCTTTTTTCGCCGCATGCCTCAACAATATATGACCATCTGTGACCTCCACCTCGGTCACATTCCCATCCATATCAATAACCACCTCAAGCCGAACAATACCGGAAACCCTCTTTCTTATGGCCCTCCTGGGATAAACTGGCTCTACTTTTCTTATCCACCGGGGCTCTTTAACCATGGGGATCAAATCTTCAAGCATCCGATCAAGTTTCCTTTTGACTTCCCGGACATGCCTCCCATAGGGATATTTTCGGATATATTCATCAAGGTTCCACACCTCCCCACCGCGAATCGCATTGAGATAGGCTTCATCATCGGCTTCTTTCCCAGCCTCTTTTTGTTCCTGGTCCCTGGTTTTCTCAAGGATTTCCCTTTCCAATTCTAACAGTTCACGGGATGGGTAAATATTCTTTGCCAGTTCCAGGTAATGTTGAGCCTTTTCCAGTTGACCATGGAGGAAATAAACCCTGGCCCACCGGGTATATTTTTCATACTCTTGCTGTGTCTGTTCCTTCAAATCTTTCAGCTTCTCTTCCAGCCGTTTAAGCAGCTCATTGTTTTTCACCTTCCTGGCTTTTTTAATCTCCGCTTCTGCTTTTTCATAATCCCCATCGTCCATGTACTCTTGAGCCTTTTGCAAAGTTTTTATATATTCGCTTTCTTCTTGCCGCTGTTGGGCTGCCACTACCAATTCCCGATTCACTTCTTTTTCCAATTTTAAAAGTCTTTCATCCGCTTTTATTTTTTTTAAAGCGTTGATGAGCTCTTTGGCGTGTGTGTAATCTCCATCGACGATATTCTCTTGCACCAGGGCCAAACCCCTTTCATACTCTTCGTCCCTCTCCTTGATCTTACGTTTTACTTGCAGTTCCAGGGAGGCCAATTGAGGTGTATCCTTTATTTTTCGGGCAATTTCTATATTCATTAAAGCTTCTTCATAATCCCCTTGCCGGTAAGAACGCTGCGCTTCCTGGTAAAACTTTTTATAACTATCCTGCAATTCCTTCTCCATTAATCGTTTAATGGTTTGCTCCCATTCCAACAACTCATCGGTTTCTTTGATTTCCCTGGCCCGGGCAATCATATCTAAGGCTTTTTTGTACTCTTTGCCTTTTACCAGGTCTTTGGCAATATCCAGGTAGGCATCATACCTCGCCTGGTTCCTTAGCTTTTCTTTTTCTTCTTCGGGCGAGATTTCCGGCTTTGTCACTTTAGCAGGCGGAGGTTTGACGGTTTCGACGGGTTCATCCTTTTTGGGGATATCTTCAACTTTTTCCCGGGTCGGTTTATTTGTTTTCTCTTTAGGTGCTTCATGCGGCGCCTTCTGTCTGGCTGCCACCGGGGTTTTTATTGTTAGTTTTACATTAGTCGGGGGGGGTGGTTCGCGTGCTTTGCCCTGGTTATATACAAAAAAATAAAAAAATAATCCCGCCGCCGCTGTCACCAGGAATCCGATAATAAACCACCACCCCCGGAGATTGGATGGTTTTCGGGGTTCAACATCAACGATGCGGCCGCCCTCCTTTATTGTTGGTTCTTTTATCCCCAGTTTATCAATTATTTCATAGATATCGATCCTATTTCCCGGGTCCAGGCCCATCATATCCAGGAGAATTTCTTCATAGAGGAACCTCTCCGTGGGATCAAGACCTTCTTTTTTAATTTTATCCTTAACCAATCGTCGATAGAAGAATGAATGGCGCAAACTTTCTTTGATTTCAGCCATATGTGTCCTGTCGAAACGATCCAGGCTTTCACATTTTTGTAATATTTCTTTTAGTTGTTGATTTTCTTCCGGATTTAATTTAATCTTTTGATAGGTTTCCCCGGCGAACAGCCGGGCAAAGGCAACGCCTGCTGAAAAAATATCCACTTTGGATGTTATGTTTTCCCGGTTGTAAAACATTTCCGGGGCAATATACCCGATGGACCCGCAGTAAAGATATTCTTTCGAGTCGATGAAGTCGCGTACTTTCCAGTAGAACTCGAAATCGCCGATTTTCAAACGATCATCCACCAGGAACAAGTTTTCCAGTTTAATATCGAAGTGAGCGCGGTTTTTTGCGTGAATAATGCTTAAGCCTTTTAAAAATTCCCGGAACCATTTGAATTTTTTTTCAAAACTTTCATCCAGCTTATCTTCCAAAAGGGCAGCGGCTTTTTCCCAGAAACTGACATACACGGTTTTATCAAACAATATTTCATTCTTTTTTTTCAGGCTTCTGTAATAAAGGCCTTGAACCGGCATAGAGGGATAGAGGACATCCAGGAAAGATTGTTTGTAATCTTCTCCCATTAGTTCGATCACACTATCGAACTTACCGGTAAAATCTTCATCATCATAGCTCATCCTCAGGGCGGTGAATTTTTTATCGTACAGGCTCAAAAATGTAAAACTGGTTCTGCCTTTTCCCAGCACGGTTAATATTTTAAATACTTCTTTTTGTCTACCTGCTTTTTCTCTCAAGAGTTTGATATGGTGTTGGAATTCCTGGTTCTCGACTTTTTTATAGAATTCCTTCAGGGAGATTGGGGAAAGGTGAAGTTCCCTGGTGATAGATTTTTTCTGTTTTGCCCACATTTTCATATCTTTCATTCTAAACCAACAACGAGAAATTTGCAAGTCCTTATTCCTTATGTTTTAGCCCGGGAATAAAATTTAAGATTGATTTTTTCGTGTGTTGCGTGTGTTTCGTGAGCGAAAAAATTACCTAATCTTTGATAATTCGAATGACTTTTTTTAACCGTTTTTTCCAGAAGGAGTCGAGAGCCTCCTTGCGGACATTGTCCCGTCTCCTGGGTGCATGAATAAAGGATTTACCGCCGATAAAAATAGCAGTATGCCAACCGCTTCTGAGCTTAAATGCCAATATGTCGCCGGGCTTGGCCCGTTTTAACGATATTTTTTCTTTTAACTTGGCTTGTTTTTTAGCGGTGCGGGGCAGTTTGATGCCAAAACAATCATAAACATAATACACCAGGCCGCTGCAATCAAAACCATTCAATTCGTATCCCCCATATTTATAAGGAAGTCCCTCCAGACTTTCTGTCAACTTCACGATTTTCCCCCTGAGATTCCACACCTTTTCCGGTTCTTTTCGAATATAGCAGACGGATATTAACAAAATGAAAATCAATAAAAGGATGCCGCTGGCAAGCCTGCGGTGCGTTTTCCCAATTGTGTCTTTAACTTGCCACTTTAACCTGGAGTAAAAAGGCTTCCTGGTAACAGACCTGCAAAGACGTTTTATTCTTATACTCATCAAGAGCATTATAACAGGATTTGTTTTTTGATTCAAATTGAATCCAGGAGTTGTCAGAATTGCGAAAGGGGGGACTCGAACCCCCACA
>CP070627.1:1205871-1214765 GCA_020355945.1 Candidatus Aminicenantota bacterium
AAAAAAAAAATTGAAAAAAAGGATTTTTTTTATTATAATATGGAGGTTACAAAAAATTAGCATTCCAACAGTGAAAAATGATGGAATAATTGACGGAGGTTTACTTTAATGATTAATGAACAAAGAAGCGCAAGTAAAGGAAACAGTGGGTATTATCCCCATGTTCTCAGTAAGTTTGAAATTGGTCCGGTGAGTTTGCGGAACCGGGTGGTTTTTCCGGCCTGGCAGCTTAATTATGCCAATACCGATGGAACCGTATCTGAGAAATTAATGAAATTCCATACGGATTTGGCCAAAGGGGGCTGTGGATTAATATTTACCGGTGCGGCAGTGGTAACATCCGATGGCATTCCCTTTGATCGTGTCATGCACGTGGATACGGACGATCATATCCCTGGCCTGGAAAAACTCTTTGCTGCTATTAAAGAATATGGTGCAGCAGCAGGGATACAAATTGTTCACTACGGGCGTCAATCTTCCAGCTCTGTTTCCGGGGGTGTATTGAGGGCTCCCAGTGCGATTCCCTGCCCGGTGATGTCGCAATATGACCCGGAATATAAGGTTCGTGAGATGACAGGGGAAGATATCGACGAGATTCGCGAAGCGTTTATTGCTGCGGCGGAACGAGGTGCAAAAGCAGGCGCTGACATTGTAGAGGTTCATGCCTGCCATGGGTATTTATTGAATGAATTTCTCTCTCCCTACTCCAATAAACGTACTGATGCTTATGGCGGCAGTGTGGAAAATCGGGCCCGCTTGATCGTGGAAATCCTGGAAGGTATTGGAGAGAGATTAAAGAATTACACCAACGTGGCTGTATGCCTCAGGGTCAGTGGTGATGAATTCGTGGAAGGAGGCTTGAAACCGGGTGACTTTAAAGAGTTCGTTCCCCTGTTTGAAAAAGCAGGGATGCAAATGCTGAATGTATCGGCCGGGGTTTATGAATCCATGGAGCGAATCGTTCCGCCTAAAAAATTGGGCATTGCTCCTCATGCAGACATTGCCGCGCAGATCAAACAATTCACATCGGTCCCGGTTTGCACGGTAGGTTCTATCATCGGTCCAGGTCTTGAAGTGGCAGAATCCATTATTGCTGAAGGTAAAGCAGATTTATGCGCAATGGGCCGCGCCCAGATGGCAGACCCTGAATTGGTGAAAAAATCAGCCGAAGCTCGAGAGTCTGAAATAAGACAATGCATCCATGACAATGCTTGCACCTTCTGGACCACCGGGGACCCTGAAGTCTATTGCTCAGTCAACCCGGACTACAAAAAGGAGTGATGAAATCATGGAATTGTTTCAAAAAATATCCGGGGAAATTTCAAAAATCGATATCCGCGTGGTACCCAAAAAATACAGTCGTGAGGTGTTAAAAGTCATCTGCGATCACCTGGGCTACCATTTCGGTTCAATTATATTGGTGGGCGAGAATGGGATAGGAAGGATATTTTCTTCCCATAATCTACCTGCTGACTACCCGCAATTGGTAAACCGGGCATCTGCTCCTGTGCTTTCAAGCCCTTCGGGCACTGCCATCAGGGATGGAAAAACCATTGTGGTCAATGATGTTATATCTGAACCTCGACTTGAACCATGGTATGATTTATTAGAGCAATTGGAAGTCAAAACAATTGCCTGGGTTCCACTCTTTAGTAAAGGAAAAGCCTTTGGTACCTATAATCTTTATGACCATCGCCAACGCAGCGTATCTAAGCGGGAAATCAGTATCCTCAATCAATTGAGTATGCTCTTTTCATTGGCCATCCGCAGCAATGAGTACATCGATGAGATCCGGAAAAAAAGCGAAGAACTGCGCATCGCAAAAGAACAGGCTGAAGCTGCCAATCGAGCAAAAACTGAATTTGTGGCCAATATGAGCCATGAAATCAGGACACCACTGAACGCCATCTTGGGCTTTACCAATATGCTGCTGGAAGAGGAAGAAAGCCCCGAAAAAATAGAACAACTGGAACTTATCCTCGAGTCCACTGAAATCCTGATGAAACTGATTAATGAAGTACTGGACCTGGCACAAATCGAAGCAGGGAAACTGGAACTGGAAAATAGCAGTTTTTCTCTAAAGGAGTTAATGGACGAAGTTTACCGGATGTTTATTGCCGATGCCCAAAGGAAAAACCTGGAGTTTAAGGTTTCAACAGCTTCATCAGTACCTACACTGGTGTTTGCCGATCGATACCGGCTAAGCGAGGTGATTTCAAATATCGTAAGAAATGCCTTTAAATTCACCAGTAAAGGACGGGTTTCAATGGATTGTACTTATGATGAGGGTATGGTCTGCATAAAGGTAGCGGATACGGGCATTGGTATTCCCAGGCAAAAGCTGGAAATGATTTTCGCTGCTTTTACCCAGGTTGATGGTTCAATCACCCGGCAGTACGGAGGTATTGGTTTGGGATTGACCATTGCCTCCAAATTGACAAAACTCATGTCAGGCAAAATCTCTGTTGAAAGCGAAGAAGGAAAAGGGTCTGTGTTTACGATTGAATTACCTTTGTCATCTGGCCCTAGTGGCTAGTCCGCTTTGACCCATCCTTTTTTGTAGAGGAACCGGGCTCCCAGGATAGAGAGGATGACACATATAGGGATCAGAGAAGTTATTTTTTCAATTTTGTCAATGAAGAGTGATGCCACCAATCCAAACGCCAGGGGGATAATAGCCAGTTTGTAGTTTTTGAGTACGAAATAAGCACCTAAGGCACCAAATAGAGCTGGCAGTATCTGTTCAAAAGCGGGTTTGAGGAAAGAACCTTCCAGGTAACCGGATAAGGGGACCAGCAGAATCACCCCCAGTACCAAAATTAATTCAGATATAATCACCGAGCCTGCCATGGCAATGGTGGAAATGATATCTCCCTCTTTGGTAGCGGGTTTCACGTTTGCGACTTCCATACCAATAGCTGCACAGGGTACTTTTAGGTTGGAAATGTTTCCAGTGGTATAAGAAATATAAAGTCCACTGGGTCCTAAGATAGGATAGAATGAGAATATTTCAGCGATGGAGAGCGGGATCATGAAAACTGATACATTAATGATACCGAAGATCAAGGGTTTGAGAGGTGGAATGATTCCAAAGATCATCCATATAATCACTGGCACAAACAGGGCCAGGACAATACAGGTAAAAATGGTGATACGCCCAATGCGATGGACATGACATTCAAATATTTCACCTGGAGTTAATGTTGATGCGTTTTGAGTCATGATTGCCCTCCTTTTATGATAGAATTCTAGAAAATATAACAGCACTGGCCATTGCGCCCACCATACTAAAGGGCAGCGCAAATTCTCTTAGCCATTTGATTTCAAATTTTTTGATTAAGAGCGCACATATGATCATGAGTATGGCACCGGTGATTGTTGTAATTAAAGGTACTCCTCCGGCGACGATGGGTTGGGGAAGGAAAATACAAACCACACCGAAAAACACAGCCATGGCTATGATTTTCATCCAGTTGGGATCTTTTTTCTCAATTTTTGCATACTGTTTTTTTATTTTTCTGAGAAAGAAGAACACGATAAGACCAGACCACATGGCACCTATGGTCATGACCCACGCGGAGTTGGCAAAAACAAATTGGTTATAGCCTTCTCCTCCAAGGGATTTTACTCCCATTGAACTGGCGCCAATGCCAGCGGCAATCAGTTCGTAGGGTGCAGAACCAATGACGGACAACCGAATCCAGGGAAAGGGGATACCCAACGATCCTGACATGGCAATAAGTGCGATAACAATGGAGATAGAAGGAATAATCGCAGCCACTATCCCTGAACGCAGCCCCTGGAGCATACGTTTACTGGTTAAACCGATTCGTTTGCCTTCTTTCCAGGCCAATCGAATAAAAAGAATCGATTGAATCAAAATCACAATTAAAATAATGCCGCCCCAAAAATAAAAATAATTGGAATTTGCGATCCCAAGGTAATCGTTCATGATTTCCTCCTGGTTTTTTATTTAGCCACGAAGTTACACGAAGATACACAAAAGTTCTCTGAAGGATTAATCGATGGTCTTCCTGGTGGTCTTATCTTTGGGATATTCTCCCTTTTCGTCACATTTGGGATTATATTTTTTGGTCCATTCTGCGACTGCTTTTTGACGATCTTCCGGCGAGGAGCCGGGCATTAATTCATAGAGCATCCTTTGAATCCAGGGACCTTGCATGAATTTTGCGAATCCTTCGCTCACATCTCCGGCTTTTTCAAATAGGTCTTTGACTGCCTGTCGGAGATTTTCCGCTTCTCCCACATACCTGCAATTAACGGGTTTATCATGGATGATGGAAAAAATTCCAAAAACCGCGGGTTCCGTGGGAATGGTGTTGATGTTGTCTTTCTTGTCCATATTGTAATCTTTATGAAAGATTGTCTTTTCCAAAATATCATCTTCACCCATTATTTCCTCCGGGGCCTGAATTTTTAACCTGGTTAATTTATGAATTGAAAATTAAGTATACACTATTGATACAGGTGTGTCAAGTGTAAAGAGGTAGAGAAGAAGATAAACGGGGATGGGAACGTTTCCCATCCCCGGCGTTGCTTTTTTTAATTTTTTATAAATTAAAACTGATAGCGGAATCCCAGCAAGAATGAGTGAGCGTCACTGGTGTCAAGGTCTTCCCGGCCGAACGGGATTCGGACTTCACCGAAGATAGAGCCTTTTTTGTTAAATCCTTTGAAGATATCAAAGCCAATGTTGCCGACGAAATCCATACCGCCTTCCCAGTCATCCCTGACTTCCGTGCTGTAACCAACACCAGCGCCCAGGAAGACATCACTGAGATGGAGGTTAAGTAAGAGGTTGGAGAGGAAGTGGTTTTTAAACGCATCACCGGCAAGTTTGAGAGCGCCGCCGCCGGATGCAATGACACTCAGCCGTTCCGGGACAATCAGGTAGGAGAAACCGAGACGACCAAAGACATAACCGGTGTATGTACCCTTTGCCAGCATGGGCCCCAGCTCGAACAGGACATAGAATCGTTTTTGCACTTTCACTTCCAGTTCGCACGCCTTAGCGGACACGGCACCAAAATCATCGGTGACTTGAAGCCAGACTTTGAAACGCCCGGATTTGTTGAATTTCTTTTCCCAGACCAATGGGGTAGTGGTGATTGTGTTGGTATCCACTTCGTTGCCGTTTTTGTCTTTGATAATGAATTCAGCTTTAACCACCTGGCCGTCCTGATCTGTAGAGCCAGAAGCGTCCAGGGTAAAGGGTTGGCCGACATAGCCATCAACGGGATCGACTTTCAGGTCACATTCCGGTAGGTAAGTGATAGAGAATTTGGCTTCACAGTCGTTGGTGGAAGCCACACCGTCAGTATTAAAGGCTTTGGCTGTGATGGTGTAGTTGCCTGTTTTGTCGTATTTGGTTTTCCACACCGGGTCGGTTAATTCTTTGAAGTCCACCTGGCTGCCTTCATAAAGAACCGTGACTTCATATTTTACCGCGCATTTGGAACCACTCAAATCCACGGTAATCTCATCACCGATATTGACTTTTTCCGGGGTGACTTTGATGTCACAGGTGGCATAAGTGTTTTTAATATCCATGACAGTGAGGTTTCCGCAGCCTTTGGGAATGATCATCACATAATCTTTGCAATCATGTTCAACCGTGAGGGCAAAGACATCCAGGGGTTTGTTGGCTGCCCAAACCAGGTCTTTTACCACTTTGATTTTTTTGCCCACTTTAAATGCCATCCACGGAATTTCCTGGCCTTTGGGGAGCTGTTTTTCTTCAATTTCCCCGCTGCTGACCTTAGCCATAAAACCGTCGTACAGGTAACCGGCTTCGGCTTTTTCGAACGCCTCCTTGATTCGATCGGCGTGTTTTTCCAGCAATTCCTTCAACTTATCTACATCTTTAATTTCACCTGGTTTACCGATAAGAGCGTATCTACCGACTCCTGTGATTTTTTTGGTTTTACCAAAGGTATTCAAAGAGAATACCAACAAAACTGCTATAATGAAGACCAGCAATCTCCTGTAATTCATTTCAAGTCCTCCTCATTTTTTTATAAATTTTTTTCATTTGACTATTATACATCAAAAGAAGACATTTTTACAATTATTTATCAAAAAAATTGAAAAAAAAAATTTTATGGTATAACGATCGAATGGGTTATACTGGCATGTTTTCCGATGCAATCACCCAAAAAAAGAGTAATTTCTCCCTTTTTTTAGCCAGGGCTCTATGGCCTGAAAACTTTTACAGAAGCGCATTACGAGCCATCTCACTGAGATTGTTTTTGGCTGGGCCCCGCGGCGCGGGGAGCCTAAAAAGGAAATGTGCGTTGCTCTTTACGCTGTGCGCTATGCGCCCTGCGCAATGCTCTCACCCCCTGGTCGCCGAAGGCAGGATGTATACTTCCATTAATTTGGACAGGTTTCGATAATAGACTGTTGAGGAGGGGCCTTGCCAGCGGGAGGTGATGACCACTACCAGTTTTAAACCGGGAAAGATAAAAATGAATTGACCGCCGTGTCCCCAGGCCGCGTAATGGTCATAGGGTCCCATGCGCAGCAGCCACCAGAGATACCCGTATCCCTCAAGGTGGAAGGGGGACCAGAGTCGTTCCGGGTCTACCTGGAAAGCGGTGGAGGTTTTTATCCATTCTTTTGGTACCACTTGTTTGCCCTCGTACTTGCCGTCATTCAAGTAGAGTATTCCGAATTTCATCAAGTCCAGTGGTGCCAGGAACATGTTATTTCCGCCGTAATAGATACCTTGCCGGTCTTTTTGCCAGTAGTGGACCTGGATGTCCAGGTGATTGAACAGGTGTTTTCGGGCAAATTCCAGGGTATTCATGCCGGTGGTTTTTGTCAGGATTGCAGAAATTAAATGGGTATTGCCCGTGCTGTAATCAAAGGTTTTACCTGGCTTACGTACCAGTTTTCGGCTCAATACGTATCCTACCCAATGGGGGCTGGAAATCCAGGCGTTGATATTTTTGAAGCTGGTACTTTCTAAGCCGGAGGTCATGGTCATTAGGTGTTTGATGGTGATTTCCTTTTTTTGCGGGTCCCGGTTGGATTTGAATTCATCGGGGAAAAATTCATGGATTTTTTGATTCATGCTTTTAAGGTAACCTTTTTGGATGGCAATGCCTACCAAAGCGGAGAGGATATTTTTGGTAATAGATTTTATGTTGCCCGGTTTTTTACGGTTAAAGCCGTTAAAATATTTTTCCACCACCAGGTAGTTGTTTTTGGCGATCAGCAGGCTGTTGAGTCGGGGTAATTTTTCCGCATATTTCAAGGCTTCGGACAGTTTTTTAGTGTCAAATCCCAGGGTTTCGGGGTAGGGGATGTTCCCGGTGGTAACCAGTTTACCGGGAATTTCACTATTTCTTTCACCGGCACATAAAAAGCCGGTAAAGGTAAAGACTAGAGCGATGGAAATGATAAGATTTTTTTTCAAAGATTCAATCCTGGCTGATTTCAAACAAAATTTTTTTACCTAAGCTGGTGAGCTTGTATTTTTGATTGCGGCTATTCGGTTTATCTGGGATTGTGTATTCTATAGCACCCAGTTCCATTGCCGGGTCAATATAATACTTACGAACACCCTTTCTATCCTTTATCCCTAATAACTCACGAATCCGCTGATTTCCAAGAGACTCATTTTCTGAAAACAGTTTAAGAAGTTTTTCGACTGGGGGTGTGACTGGAGGTATCATAGGGGGTATCATGGGGGGTGACTGGGGTGCTATCGTTGATATGACTGGATTTAACTGGGGGGGTAACTGAAGATAATTTGAATTCAAGGTGAATATAAGGATAATTGAACCAACTCTCAGCTTCAGCTCAATTTTCGACTTTATGGAATTTTTCCGTGTTGTACATATTTTTATAATGATGTATCCGCCGCCCCAGTTACTGATATCGTTGGCAAAAGCACAGATGGTGTGAATCGTATTAACCGGGTTCCATCCTGCTTTAAACTCGATCCGTTCCCATTCTACTGCTCTTCCGTGGATAAGTTCCTTTATATTAATCGGTAACGGCATATTCTATCCTTTTTTGAGCTTCAATCCTTTCTTCTGCAACAAAGGTGCAGCAATAACATCAAAAACAGCAACCCTCAACATTCTAACCATGAAGATATTATACCATCAAAAGTTTCACACTGCAATGAAGTGGAAAACTTCGATACCAAATTTGAATAGATAAGTAAAAAAGGATTTTTATGAAAGAGAACGAGGAAAATTCGCCTGTTCCTTTAAATGTTAAATGCTTTAGATGCGTCATTTTTTTTCCAAAAAAATAGTTGACAAACAAGAACTAAAAACATATCATATATGTGTAATTTAAGGAGAAATAGCATGACCGGATTATTAAAGGAAGCTTTCGATAAAGCGTCAAAGCTGCCGGAAACACTCCAGGACGATATTGCAAAAGAATTACTGGCGGAACTTGAAGGAGATGCACCCTGGAAGAAAATTTCGGAACATGTGAAAAAGCTCGTTGAAGAAGGGCAAATTGAAGATGCACGGGAAGTGTTGTCAACTATTCAGCCTGGGATTTCAACAGAATTAGATAACTGGCAGAGAGCTTTAGCAAACCCAAAAGCAAAATTAGAAAAATCTGCAGAAGGAGGAGAGAGTATCAAAGAAGATGCATTATGGCTTCAGGATAACTCAGACAAGTATAAAGGGAACTGGATAGCCCTAAAAAATGGCATATTGCTGGGTGCCCATGAAAGTCGTATTGAATTGCGTCGATCTTTAAAACATACTGGCAAACTCGCCGGAGCGATGTTTTTCCGGATAGATAATTAACATGGGGCAATTATTTAAACAGACTAACCAACACAATATATTATGGAGCAGCGGATGTTCATTGTATCTCGTTAGCTCTAAAGTAGGCCATTG
>CP070627.1:1214865-1223712 GCA_020355945.1 Candidatus Aminicenantota bacterium
GTAGCCTGGATAACCTTTTCCACAGGACCGGGCTCTTGAAATTCAGATAAAATAGTATAACTAAAGAGAGACAATTGGGTTTCAGCTATCCCAAGGGGGGTGGGGCTTAATAATACAGGCCAGAAGTCCTCATCTTCTTGTCCTGTTTCCCGGTCCAGGTTAGATATCCACTTTTCCCGGTCAGAAGCATCCCAGTTCCACCGGGGGGTAACCAGCCGAACCTCGGGTTCCAGGCCAAAGGTTAACTTTACAAAGTCTCTATTATGCTCTTCAACGATTTCTTTTCCCTTTTGTCTCAAGATTTTCTCTTTCATACTTTGCATGGAATGGCTTATTATTTTTTCATCCATCTGTCGTTTTTTCAATTCCAGGTCAAAAACATCGGCAAGGATCTCTTTCTCTTTTGCGGGCAGTGAGGGAATGCTGGCTTCAATAAACCCTACAAATGATTTAATAAAAGAAACACCGGTATCATTACTGTCCAACTGACTGCCATGAAGAAACGCATTTAATTTTTGCGACATGATTTTTGCGGAAACCCAAAGCGTTCGCTTGAAATCTTTTTGGAACAACTGCTTTTGCAAGTCTGCCAGGGAAATGGAAATATAAGGATAAAGAGATAAAGATGCGGATTCCCCGGGACGTAGTGTTTTATCGATAGTCGGTACCAAAACAGATGGAACGTGAAACGGCTCTAACAAGCGCAGTAAAAAGTAACCAATACCAGCATTGCCCATAAACAGGCTCCTGTCTTCTTTTTTCCCGGCAAAACCAAACCCGGAGAGGTAAAGGTTGTTTTTTTTGTGATAATCAAGGGCTTTTCGGGCAATGGTTTCAGCCATAGAGAGGTATTTTTCTTCACCGAAGATTTGATGAGCATATAAGAATAATTCGGCATTACCACCGCTGCCGTGGCAAAGGATAAAGGCAGGTTCGGACTGTTGGGATTGGATATCTGTTGACAGGCTTTTTTCCACAGCAATTTGTACTTCATCTTTATAAACCGGTTTTTTCAATAATTGGTAGGCCCGAACCCGGGATAACCCAATCCCTGCTGCACCGTGACACCAGGCATTCATATTACCGGGCCTGGTAAAAAAATCCAGGTCTCCTTGCAAAAAAGCATTTCGGTGCTTTTGTTCATCTTCATCAGAATATATGCCTTTGCGCAGGTCCGGCCAGTTTTTGTCCAGTTTGGCTTCCTGGTAAAAATAACGTTCGTATAAAAACGCTTGTTCCGCTGCCCGGTAAAAGGCATCATTTTGGAAATAGTGCCCCAGTTCCAGGAACACAAACCCAATGCCGGCCGCACCATGGGAAAAGCCGCAAAGTCCGTTAATAGAGAGAGGAGAACGGTCCCAATACAGACCCGCAGGCCCATGAAAAGCACTCTCCAAAAGATGTCTGATAAGTACATCAATGTCTTCCAATATCCACTTTTCACCAGTGACGGCATGCAAATGCAGTAACCCTAAAAGAGCCCCGGAACGGCCATTAATCAAATCATCCGCCTTATTATTACCTTCGAAGGTATTATTCCCAGCTCTGGCAATGAAGAGTGCTCTTTCCAGGTATTCCTCTTCCCGGGTGAAGTCATGCATCCGCAGCAGCGTGTAAGGGACACCCATACGGCCGGTAAAAAAAGCATAAAAATCCGAAGGATTCTTTTCACAGTAATTTACCACCCATTTCATACCTGCCACAGCCGCCTCCATATATCGAGGGTCCCGGGTCTGTTTATACAGCTCCAGGAAAAAGAGAACAATTCCCGAAACCCCGGTATAAATACTTTCCGATTTTGAAAAGGAAATATGGTGTTGTAGGTCCATGGTCATGGTTTTCCAGTACATGCCCTGTTCATCCGTTTCTGCTTCTGCCAATAACTGGTCCCCAATGTGCCGAGCTTCATTTAACAAACATTCTTTTAATTCTTTATTCATCTTCATTCTTCTGCCTCCGGCGGGCCCGCGGCGCGGGCACCCTATTAGGGGGGGCGCTTTTTAAAAAAACTGCCCCCCCTTGCCCCGTGAAACATCCGCAAAAACTTTTTATTAAGATGGTTCGTATCTTTCGAGACATACTTTTCTCTGTGCTCTCTGTGTCCTCTGTGGCTTTATTTCACTTAACAAGCTCTCCCAATCCCAACTCCTCGATCGTCTCCGGCGTCGGTACCCCACTCTCCGGGTCCCAACCAATCTCACGCCAATAATCACTCATCATCTTGCCAAGATCAAAACTCCGCCCTTGATTAGGTCCAACAACCTGCGGCGGATTCCCAACGGATCGCGGATGAGCCTTAAGCGCTAGTGGATCAATACCATGCTTAATATTAAAAAGCTGCTTAACCGTTTGTACCCGCCTGCCTAATTCCATATATTCTCCAGGTTTCCTATCCCAGCCTGCGGCCGCATTCATCCACTCAAAAATCGGCACCCGGTGAACACCAACCAGGGCCCCAAAAAGACAAAGCCCGGCACCATTATAAAACTGGCTAAAACAACTATTGGCCACCGCACTCACCGCCTTCTGTCTGTCAGCAACATACTTACTTTTAACCGTTATCAAAGGTTTGGGCCTGGGTAAACCTTTAACCCTTTTCCACAATGCATAAAGTTCATAATACTGCTGGGCACCAACCGTATGCCTGCCAGGTGCAGGGTCCACACTGGCATGAAGACCATAACCCGGATCATTCCGAGGATCATGCATGGGTAACTCTTGCCCACCTACAACCATGGCAAACGCTTCACTTCCTTTTCCTAATTTCTTTACTGCTTTTTTCACTCCATCTGCAAAGATATCTCCAATACCTTCCCGCTTCACCATCATCTCAACTAGCTTTATAATGGCTTCGCTATTTCCCCAGGTTAGTTGAAGGTCGCCTGTATCCTCCGAGGTAATAATACCTTCCTCAAAACACTCGATGGCAAACGCAACCGTGCCTCCGGCAGATATAGTGTCCATGCCGGCGCGGTTTAGTAAATCATTAATACAAAAAATACTCTCCAGGTCATTATTCAAGAGCAAACCGCCAAGACTCATGACAGACTCATATTCCGGTTTATGAGTCTCTTCCTGTTTTCCTTTTATGTTTATGGTACATATTCCGCCGCATCCCATCGGACATGAATAGCAGTGGTATCTTCTTTTCACCCGTTCAATAAGCCTGTCTGCGTTGATAGTCTTTGAGAGTTGCCTGGGATAATCTTTGCTGGTTCCTTTCCAATTTTTTATAGGTGCGTCTCCACATTCCACGGAGAATTGGTTTAAACTTGACGTTCCCCATTTTTCGAACATCGATGCAAAGAATTTTGTCGGTATCGGAGGTACGGCTTTTAGCTTCCCGAGTATTTTTCCAAACCAATACATGGAATTGCCACCAGGCAGAGGTAGTCCTGCGGATTTTTTTTTGCATATCTTGCTCAATCGTTTCATTTCAGTGCTGTTGGCCGGTTGAATCGGCAGGGAACCTTCCAATACAATCGCTTTTAGCCGTTTTGAACCCATTACCGCACCTAACCCGGAACGGGCTGCGATGCGTCCTTTGTCATTACAAATCCCGGAAATCAACGACAATTTTTCTCCGGCAGTGCCAATACATACCACCGCAGGTTTCTTTTTTTGAGAGCGTGAGAGAAGGATTTCTTCTGTTGTAATGGTGTCTTTTCCCCAGAGATCATCTGCCGGGAGAATTTTTGGTTCTTTGTCGTCAATATGGAGATATACCGGGGTTTTAGCTGTACCTGAAATAAATATCCCGTCGTAACCGCATTTTTTAATAGCAGGTGAAAAATTGCCGCCGCAGTTGGCCTCTCCCCATGTACCGGTTAACGGAGATTTGGCTGCTGTCATCCACCGTCCGGTAAAAAGGCTGCCTGTTCCTGTCAGCAAACCGGAAACAAAAGCCAGTATGTTATCCGGACCTAAAGGATCAGCTCCTGCCGGGATTTTTTCATATAAAATCCTGGCAGCCAGGCCAATGCCTGATAAATAGTTATAATAGATATCCTCTGGCAACTGTTCCTCATTACACTGTTTCTTTGTAAGATCAACCCAAAGAATTTTTCCTGTATAAGCGGTCATATGATTTCCTTATATTCTTTTCCTGTTCTTTTTTCTATTGTAGGGGTTTGATTCATATTTTTCTTCGCGTCCCTTCATGCTTCACCGTGTCTTCGCGGCTTATCTTCATAGCAAAGAGAATTCACGGGTGTTTCGTTTTCTCTAAACTTAATTTCCATGGGATTTAATTTTACACTAAATCCCGTTTATATTCAAAAATATTTTAAACATCTCCTTTTTTCTTTCTTGTTTTTTATCTCACCTCCTATTATTTGTCTGGCATTTTTTTCTTTATGTTACTTTTTTCCTTTAAACAGCCCGGACAAGCCGGAACCAAAAAGGTTGTGGGCTTGTCCGGAAATTACAAACAAAATTTGTTATCAGTTAACTGTTATCGTCATCCATTCATTATTTCGGTCAATCCAGTGATGAGGATGTTAATCCAATTATTCAACTGGGATTGGGCCTGGCAGTCGATGAGCCAGTCATTTTTATCCGCTGCACCGGAGGTGAAACAGCCGTCCATTTTCTTGTAAATGTCGTTTAACAGTTTGTTGATGGCATCAAGATATTGACCTGAATCGATTGCCGCGATGACCTGGTCCAGTTTATTAAGCAGGGCATTTCTCCGGTTTTGGGCATTTTTAGCGAAGGTGGTGTTGGGGAGATTGGCGATGATATTCTTTATAAGTACTACTCCTCCTTGGGGCGATATGATTTCTATTTGCAGAGAATGGTGCGTTTCCTGGTTACCGGCGTTATCCATGGCCCAGTATTCGATCGTGTAGGTGCCTACCTGGTTGAGGTTGATGGTGGCTTTTGAATTGAACACCACTGTTTCACTGCCGTTAATTATATAGTGAATCTCCTTAACGCCGGACATCGTGTCCGATGCTTCCAGGATGATGGTGGCGTGGTTGATGTAGATATTCCCGGAACCGTTTCCATGAATCGCAGCAGTTGTTTCAGGATTCACGGTATCAACTTTGAAGCTGTAAAAATTATGAGGACTTTCTTCGTGGCCAGCTTTATCCAGGGCGTAGTATTCGATCGTATAGGTCCCGTCACCCGGGGAAAAAACCGCCTGATCACCCTGAACGATCGTAAAGACGCTGTCTGAGTCTTTCTTATAGTAAATTTCCTTGATCCCCGAACCGCTGTCTTCTGCTGTGATAGTCACCTGGACTGCGGATTTGAACCAGCCGTCTAAACCATCAGGAGTGGCGGGGTTGGTGGTCAAGGTGGAAACCGGTTGGAGGGTATCTTCAACAATGATTAATACATCATCTGAAGATGAAAGTTCACCATCGCTTACAAAGAGAGTAACAGTATGTACACCGGGTGTGAACATGTGTGTCAAACTGACATCTGCATCTGTGGGCGGCGTATTGGGTGCAGGAATGGTTCCTGAGTCAAGTACTGTCTCACCTTCTTTCCACTGGTAGGTGAGAGCATCGCCATCAGCGTCATAAGCATGACCGATCTGGGTGACTTCGGTTCCCTGGTGGGTTTCCTGTTCCACGGTTTGGGTGAGACCGGCGTCAACTTCAGGGGACTGGTTCACCCAGCTTTTAACATATATGTTATCGATCCAACCGGTGGTCCATTCCCAATTACCTTGGGGACTGGTTAGATAACCATTTACAGCATAAAAATAGTTAAAGGTTGTATTAACAAGATTGGTGGTAAATGTTTTCGGACTCCCGGATATGTGATTTGTCCTGGCTGCATCTGAAAAAATACTAATCGTAACTTGATCCCCGAATTTTTCAATACGAACGTAATATGGTCTGCCCCTGGATATAAGAAAGTCAAGAAATAGCCTCCAATTCAAAATGTTTGTACCATTTTCATAAATTCGGAGGTCCAGGTGAGGAACGCCACCTCCTCCTGGCCAACCTGCATAAAACGCACCAAAAATACCATTTTGTGTTTCATTTAATGTACCAGGGGTATCAGAGAAACCTATACCAACTACATTTCCATTTCCACCATGATGAATAATATTGATATCGTATTCCAGGACAAAGTCTTGCACGGGATATTCTCTGGAAACATATCCAGGTTGGTATCTTATCCAATGGTTAAATTCCAACCGCTGGTCATAGGTGTAGTCTAATTCAATTTTGTTGAGTTCTTCTGGATCGTATTTTGTCCATTCGCCATTATCGACGCTAAAATCTTCGAAGAATTCCTGGTAACTTAAATCAGACCTTCCGCCTAACATCATTACGCTAAAAAGCGTCAAGACCGCTAAAATAAAGATTTTTTTTGTCATCATCTCCTCCTATTGTTGTTTGTTATTTTTTTTCTTTATTTACTGTTTTGATGGCATCGCAAGCCTGGATACTTTTCCCATCAAAAGTTTTTCCTGTCAGGCAGGCTGTGGTGTCTCCATACTGGATTCCTGTTTCTTGCGTCTTGAAGTGCAATACCATGTCCAGGTCACCGTCGTTATCTATGTCTTCGACATGACCTTTCCCGTGGACTTCGGTGGCGTTGTCAGGGCCAAACGTGATACTTAGTGGATCAACGGAAATGGCATCGAAATCAACACTTTCGCCAATGGCTGTGCTGGTGGTCAAAATTGCCACCGGGATAACACCTTTACTGAGAGGATTAATGGCATTGGGCCAGCTTCCCGGTTTGATGTCTATCTCTACGCTGATAACAGCAGGGCCGGGATTTTCAAATACATAGACTTTGCCATCAAAACAAGGCACAATTATATCCCCTTTTCCATCACCATCTGCATCTGCTGGTATTGCCTGGCCCACTCTTTCGCCCAGGATATCTCCGCTGTTCCACACTATTTCGTAGGTATCATCTCCGGTATTTTCAAAAACATAGACGATACCATAATGAAACTCATCGTCACATGCAGCGATTATCTCTCGTTGTCCATCATTATCCTGGTCTCCAATGAAGACATAGTTTATAAAATAGGGCATAAGCGGACTGGCCCATGCCAATTGGTAACTATTATCTCCTGCATTTTCAAAAACGCCAATAAGCCCATCTTCACCACCGGCAATTATTTCTCCTTTTCCATCTTTGTCCAGGTCACCTACGGCTTTGTCCCAATAATTATCATTTCCAGTAAGAATGTCCCCGCTGTGCCAGACCAATTGGTAGGAATTATCCCCTGCATTTTCTAAGATGTAGATTTTAGCATTATAGCTCCTTGAGAAGTCTGAGACGATAATCTCTTTTTTGCCATCGCGGTCCTGGTCTCCGACCACTGCTGTCCAAACTGGATTAGGGATAATATTCCCACTGTCCCAGACTTTCACATAATCATCCCCATAAAGGGAGTACCCTTTACCAACAAGACTTATTCCACATATTAAGATAATTAAAATGTGGAATGTTTTGATTTTTTTTAGAACCTTCATTCTTTCCTCCTTTTCTAAAGTATACTGTTAAGTAGACAGGGGAATTTTATCACCGGCTCTTTTAAAAAAGTACTTGAGCCTTTTGGCTTTACGATTTCCCATGTCCATCACACATCCAAACCTCAATTGAGATTTATTTTCAGGAAAAATTGGGCCTTTCCTGATTATTAGGATTAAATTAAATTTTTTTTTGCCTTAAGGCTTCAAAAAGAATGACGGCCGCGGCTGCGGAAACATTTAACGAATCAATATTGGAGGAAATCGGGATAAACACCAACTGATCGGCATTTTTCTTTACCAATGGCGATATGCCCTTGTGTTCATTGCCCACGATCACAGCCGTATTCGCAGTGAAATCATAATCATAATATGCCAGATTCCTGTCTTTCTCTTTTTCCATCACCGCTCCCACTACCCAGAATCCGTTTTCTTTTAAATGGTTGATGGCATGAACCAGGTTTTTGGCCTGGTGGATTTTTGCTTTTAATAGACTTCCGGCAGAGGCTTTCAATACGGTTTCATTGATAGGCGCCGAATTCCAACGGGGAATAATGATCCCATCCACTTCGGCTGCCACTGCACTGCGAATCAAAGCGCCCATGTTCCCGGGATCATTAATACCATCCAATATCAAAATGAGACCGGTTTTGATGTTATGTAATATTTCTTCTAAAGTATAAAACCGGATAGGTGAAATTTCAGCAAATACCCCCTGGTTGTCTGGTCCCACCTTCCGGTTAATGGTCTGCGGCGGGACCATTTGAAACACCACTTCGTTTTGACGGCACAATTGAATCACCCGGTCAATGCGCCGGTCTTTTTTAGCTGTGCTGATAAACACCTTATTGATGGGAAGCCTTTCCTCAAGAGCTTCAACCAGTTTGTTTAACGAATTGATTAGCATAACTATATATGCACTTTTTTTTGAGCCGCAGGGAGAGTTTTTATAAAACCTCTGTGTCCTCTGTGTCCTCTGTGGCTAAAACGTTTAACCGGGACGCCATATTTTGCACAGCCGGTTTTATACCCAGCACAGAACCTTTTTCAATCAGGGGAATAAAATCGTTCAATTCAATACCTGACTCTTTACCGGTTAATGCCAATCGAATCGGATGATACAATTCTTTGCCTTTTATTCCTTGTTCTGCCTGGATTTTTTTAGTGATTTCCACCACTTTTCCGAATTCCACCGGCGAACTGATTTTACTGATTTCCGCAAAAAGTATGGATATAACCTTAGAAGCATTTTCAGAGCTTTTAATGCTGCTAATGATTTCTTCGCTTAGGTCTGAGGTGACAAACTGTTTAAAATCTTCAGCAATTTCCGGCAGCAGGTAATTGTAATTGGACAAAATTTTAGCGGCTTTTCCAATCCAATCAATGGTTTCGG
>CP070627.1:1223812-1232619 GCA_020355945.1 Candidatus Aminicenantota bacterium
TATATTATCTTTTATCATATTCTTCATAACTTCTCCCCTGGGCCTACAATGAAATCCCATGGAATTACCAGTATAATAAGTATATCTAATATCAAACGGACGATAAAGTATCGGGACAATATTTTCTCTTTTTAAACCGCTGTCAATTAAATCTTTTTGCGACCATTCGATTTTCCAATCCTTAGCATCAGGTCCCAGGTTATAGAATATTCTCGCTTTTTCCGGCTCCATTTTGGCAAAACTGTTAATCGTTCGGTATACTTCCTCTTCTTTCCAATGAATAGTTAACTTATCACGAGCCGTAACAATACCAACACTATATGTGGGAAATATATCGGTTATTTTGAAAAATTTTTCATAAATCTTTTCCAGCGTGACATCCCTGGGGATAAAAAAGTAGAACTCCGATTTCGGGAAAATCTCTTTCCACTCTATTGAATTGAAATCATTTTCCACAAGTCTGTCGTACTTATCTTCCCTTAATCCCCATAACTCGGAATGAAACACTTTACAAGGCGTATCATTGCTTCTTTTTTTGATAAATAAGGCAATGGCTGTCCCCTGCCGTATATCGAATACATTTTCATCTTTGGAACCATCCGGGCATTTTTCTTTTTTCAGGGCATTGCCGTGCAAATCCAATATGTAAATTTCATTAAAACTTTTCAGCAATGACTGCCGCATGCCCCGGAACGTCGGATTATCCAGGTAGCTGTGATTGGTTATGAATCCCAATACACCTTCTCCATTTTGATCGATTTTCCATTGTGCAAAACGGATGAATTTTACATAATCATCTTGCAGCCATTTGGGATTTTTCTCTCCCAATGGCTTCCCATCTACTTTGTAGTATTCTTTTATCTCTGTGGAAATCCAATCGCCTACATTTTCAGAATGACCGGAATAGGGCGGATTCCCAAGTATAACCAGTATCGGGGTTTGCTTTTTTATCTTCCCGGCCTTACGGGACTCTTCTGCCAGTGTTGACATAAAAGGCAGATTGATTTGTTCGATGTCTTCCATTTCAAGGGTATTGGTTAAAAATAGTTTAAAACGCTCATCTTCTTTTAAAAAGATTCCCTTTTCTTCCAATATATGAGACATTTTCAAATGACCGATGGCATAAGGCGCCATCATCAACTCAAAAGCATAGAAATTCTCCAGGAGGTGACCGCGGACAAAATCTTCTTTTACTCCCTCTCCATATTTTTCCGTATATTCCTCCAGAGCAAGCCTGGCAGCCACACCTATAAAGGTAAGAGTACCGGCGGCAGGGTCGAGTATTTTAACCCCGACATTTGCCAGACCCCCCGGCAGGTTAAAATGCTCTTTGAGAATAATATTTAAAGATCGAACAATAAAATATACCACTGGTTCCGGGGTATAATATACGCCTCGTTTTTCCCGTATTTCCGGGTCGTATTCACTGAGAAAGGTCTCATAAAAATGTATAATCGGGTCATCCCCTTTTCCATATTGAAAAAATTCATTCAAAATATATCCCACATCTACTGAAGCCAGGACTTCTGTAATATCATCAATGATACACTCCAGGTGTTTTGAAGGTTTGCCTAAAGAGATGTATTCAAAAACATCATGCAGTATGCCAATGGTCCGGGGGATAAATTCCACTGCATTTTTACGATGGAATTCATGTTTACAGCGGGTCCTGGCTGCGAAAAGCCCATAAGTTACGGTTTGAGAATAAAGATCGGCAAAATCCTCTTCTGATAAACCATATAACAGGTACTTTTTAAAGGCCTCATAAAATCCCAAAATATAATTTTTCCCTCCATGGTGATGTTCTTTTAATTCTTCGATGATGACTTGATCCCTTAAGAAACGGGTTCTTTTGGCCAGTTCCTTTGCCAATCCCCGGGCATTTAGATTGCAAGGAAACGTAAAAGAAAAAAACTGGTCTAAAATATCCTTGAATTTTTCATGATTCTCTAAAACTGGTTTTGAACCTATCTTTAACAACGTATGTCTTCTACCAATGGAAACCATATCCATGAGTTGCCCATCCCGGTAAAATCGAAATTCCAGGAAATTGGTCAAAAGCAAATTAGGGAAAGTATCCCGGTATCTCTTTAATTGGTCACTGTTTTCCACATCATCCAGGTTGGTTTCAAGTTTTTTTGCTTCGATATAGCCAACGATCATTGATTTACCATCCCAAACGCGGAGATCAGGATTACCCCCTTCTGTCTTTTTTGGCAGCGTGGTAACGTCAACCTTGGTTTTCCCTAAAAAAGGTGCCGCAGCCAGGATCATTTGTTCCATTATCGGGTAATAGCTTTCTTCTCGAGCATCTCCTTGTGAGAACTTGTGATGAATTTCTTTTAAGTAGCTGTCCAGGATATCTTTAATCATTATCTTTCCTTATTTTTGCCAGGTAATACTTTACCACTTATCCCGGAAAAATCAAGTGAAAAAATCCTGGTTATTTTGAAAAATATTTCCAGGCCGGGATGACTTCTATTTGAAAATCATTGATTTGAATCTCTTCTTCCTCATCAAGGGTTACTAAAATCGATTTCTTAATTCCTATCTCTTTCATTACACTTTCCAATGCCGTAATCTCCCTCCTTCTTGTCTTTTCATTCTTCATTTCATAACAAACTTGAACCAGTTTTTCCTGCCCATCCGGTATAAAAAAATCAACTTCTTTTATATTGGCAGATATATAATAAAAAAACTTCATTTCCCTTCGTAAAAAATCTATGGCAATTGTATTCTCAAACAAAGGCCCCAGGTTTTCCGAAATCTTGAAAGCGATGGCATTCACAAGACCATTATCAATGGAGTAAACTTTTTTAAAACCGCGAATCTGCTTTCCCACAGAAGGGGAAAAACGATCCACCCAAAACAACAACAGCCCTTGTGTAAAATATCCGGCATATTCTTTGATGGTTTTATCAGCCAATGATATAACCCCTGAAAGGTTGTTGTAACTGAAAGATGACGTAACATTTGACAAGAGATAATAGAGCAGCTTTTCCGCTAAATGACTTTTCTTTATTTCAAACCTGGGAACAATATCATTATAGTAGATATTTTGATAGTAATTTTTCAGGATATCTTTTTTTATCTCCCTTTCCTTCTCAAAAACCACCTTTGGAAAACCTCCATAAACGATATACTCATCAAAAAGGCTTTTAATACGGTTTTTTTGGGATAGGATACTTACGCTGTTTTGAGAATCGATTCCTTTTGCCCTTAAAATCTCTTTGAAAGAAAAAGGGAAAACATTAACCACCAATGTGCGCCCCGATAGAAGTGTAGCCAGGTCCGCTGATAAAAGCCTGGAATTGGAACCGGTCAAAAATATCTTTATTCCTTTTTTTTCATATTTTGATTTAACAAAGACCTCCCAATCCTTAAAAAATTGAACTTCATCGAGAAACAGGTATACCTTACCCTGGGGGTCTTGCAGCTTTAAAAAATCCTGGAATACCTTTTCCAAATAGGCTACATCGTTTTTATAATAATTAAATACCGGGTCTTCAAGGTTTAGGAACAGGATGTTTCCAGGGTTGATTTTTTTTACTTCCATAAGATAATTTATAATTTGCTTTGAGAGGGTACTTTTTCCAGCTCGCCTAACACCGCAAATTGAGATAATAAAATCATTATCCATGTAGGCAACTACCCTATCGAAAATGGTTCGTTTTACTCCGGCATCATACTTAATCCCCTGCCAATGTTTATTTTGTTCAACCAGCACCTCTTCAAACATATAAGACTCCAAAAACAATAATTTTTTCGTAATGCATTACGAATAAATTACTTTTTTCTCGTAACGCATTACGAGTATATATGTTTTTCCCTATCCTGTCAAGCCCCAATACCCCTAAATTCACCGTCAACTTTTGCCTCCTGGCAAATTTCCTTCTTGCCCTGGAGTTGAGTTTGTCAAAAAAAAAACCACGATTTCGAGAAATAGAATGCTTCCGGGTTATGTTATTCGCACCTTTAATAGTAGATTTTTATTGCATTTTGGTTTATAATTGGGCTTAAACTAATAGAATAAAAAAATGATAAAGCGAGGATGATATGAAAAGAAGATTTATTGCACTTATGGTGACGTTGTTTATCTTGATTTTTACCGGTTGGTATTCATACAGTGAGGAAATACCCAAACCCACTTATGACAATTCCATTATCTTTTCCTGGACGTATGGTTTCCTGAACGCAGACGCAGCAGAGACCGCATATATCAAGAACCAGTACGGCAATGGGATGTATGCCCTTTTATGTTTTACTGTTTTTGAAGGGGTAGATATGGATTGGTATTTAAACATTGTCGATGCCGGCAGTGGTATCCAGGCCTTTAAAGATAAATTGGATGAGATGATCGCCTTTGCCAAAACAAATAAGGTGGGAATTCATTTGATAATAACTTATGGAATATCGCGTAATTTGAAATTATACAATACAGCCAGAGAAGAAGATGTGCGTAATTGCCAGTGGTATAATGATAATAATATATCGTCGTTGGCGCAAATGAGTGGTGTTTCGGCAGCGGATGCGGCAGAGGGCCAGGGAGGGTTTCCGTTTCTCGATCTCGATCATGTGAAGAAAGAACAGGTTTCAAAAACCCGGGCCAGTAGTTCTGCGATCAATAACTATGTGTTTGCCACCACTTCCAGGTATGCCCGGAAATTAAGGGCCCACCTGGAAGCCAAAGTGACAGAAGCCTTTGATTATCTACAGCAAGAGCAAGCCAGCAATCCCGATGTTCTTATTATCGTTAGTGCGCCCGGCGAATCGGAACTCAATTACCATCGGTTGAATGCCAGTAAGCCCCTACAGGATTATTTTTGTGACTATTCCCCCTTTGCTGTAATGGAGTTTGGCGATTGGATCAAACACGAAGGTCTTTATGCAGAGGGTGAAAAATATGCAGGACAGGGTTATGCCAACGGCGGCAGCCGATACCAGGGGACCAGTGGACTTTCCAATTTTAATGCTGATTTCGGCACCTCTTTTACCACCTGGAATTTGAAATACTATAATTGGAACCTGTCTGACCCGGTGGATACGGATTATACTGACGGCACCAACCCGGATACCAACATCATCCCGGTTTCCCAGTATACTTACGGCGGCATGATGCCCACCAGCGGTTCCAATTATATCAGCGGAGGATTTGACCCCCCCCGTGTCATGAAAGAACCTGGAACCAATGACTTTTATGACCTCTGGCATACCTTCAGGGAAACCCTGGTTGCCAATTATGTGAAAGATATGTCAGGTATTGCCAGGGACAGTGGTTTTCCTAAAGCCCAGTATTTTACTCATCAAATACCAGCGGATTATCTTTTTGGAACCCGTCCCAATGACCCGTTGATCCCTGATTTGAATGCCCGCTACTATTCATCCGGTTCTCCCCTATGGACAGCCGATGCCTATGAGGATATCGGGCTTGGGGTCACCCTTTATGATATCAATTACGGCACCTGGTTTGCCCGTACCACTCTTTATGGTATTGGTGCTGCAGACGCCCTGTCGGATAATTGGGCAGCTATGGAATATAATCCCGAAGTCATCCCTGAAAATGTGTCAGCCACTTTAAGCAGCGTTCAGACATTGTATAACCAGATGGTGCGGCTTTACAACGGTGACCCTCATGTCGTCAGCTTTTTTGTGTGGCAAGGCACAAACCACCATATTTACGACTATAAAGGAAACAACCGGGAAACAGCCGCGAAACAGTTCTTTGATGCCATCAAAGATACTGCTCGCCAGCCCATTGGCACTGTGTTTACCCCTAAGAAAGTGGAAAACTTTACCGGCAGCTACAGTGCCACCACCGGTCTGGTCAATTTGAGCTGGTCTTCAAAAATATGGAGTAACCTGACCTATACCTGGGCTGATTGGGGAGATTTCAAAGAATTCGTGATTTACCGCGGATATACAGAAGATTTTACCACCGATAACAGTTCGGAGATTGTACGAAAAACCACTTATACTCATGTGGACTATGGTTTTGACTATGGTGGCACGGTTTATTATAAAATGGCAGCAGTGAATAGCAAAGGTCAAATTGGTCCGATTGAAATGGTTTCCGTTGAGGTACCTGAGTTTGTACCCACCCCGATTTTGAGTGTATCCAGGGATCGGTTGAATTTTGCTTATATAGCGGGATTGGATGCGCCGCCCACCCAGGCTTTTCGTATAACCAACACGGGCACCGGTTCATTGAATTGGACCGCTGCGAATGATGCCGAATGGCTCAACTGTGATCCCGGCTCCGGTATCGGTGATGCAGTGGTGACTGTATCTGTGGACCCTACCGGCCTTTTAGTAGGAACTTACAACGCCGTGATTACCGTTTCAGATCCCAATGCCATCAGTTCACCCCATACCATTACCGTGTACCTTACCGTGAAAAATTCCTCCCAGAATAAACTGCCTTTTGGCAGTTTTGATACGCCGTTGGATGGTTCCACTGTTCGCAGCAGTGTCGCGGTCACCGGATGGGTGTTGGATGATGTGGGGGTGGACAGCGTTAAAATTTATCGGGACCCCCTCACCGGTGAAGGAAATGCATTAATTTATATCGGGGCTGCCAATTTTGTCGAAGGCGCCCGACCTGATATCGAAGCAGCCTATCCCGATTACCCCAAAAATTACCAGGCTGGCTGGGGCTATATGATGCTTACCAATTTCCTACCCAACGGCGGAAACGGGACCTTTAAAATTTATGCCATTGCAGTGGATTCCTTTGGTTACGAAGTCACCCTGGGCACCAAAACCATCACCTGTGACAATGCCAATGCAGTCAAACCCTTTGGCGCGATTGATACTCCCACCCAGGGAGGGGAAGCTTCCGGGGATAAATTTATTAATTGGGGATGGGTATTAACCCCGATGCCCAATTCCATACCCACGGACGGTTCTACGATTAATGTTTATGTTGATGGTGTAAACCTGGGGCATCCCACTTACAATATCAACCGGTCTGATATTGCCGCGCTGTTTCCCGGCTATGCCAACAGTAATGGCGCTGCCGGATACTTTATGTTGGATACCACACAATATAGAGACGGGATACATACTATCCAGTGGACTGCAGCAGATTTCGCCGGGAATACCGACGGTATCGGGTCACGGTATTTTACCGTCCAAAATGCCGGTACCGGTAATGGCAGTACAAGTACTTCCACCCAAAGGAAAACAGCGGTGAGGTTTATCGGAGAACTCTCCGGCATCCCCTTTGATCGTTTCAACCCCATCCGGGTAAAAACAGGTTATCACCAATATACGACCCCTCAAACCCTTTCACCTGATAGAAAGGGAATCATAACCGTTGAAACCAGGGAATTGGCACCAATAGAAATTCATTTTCCGGGAAAAACCTGGTACGCTTCCCCTCTTCCTGTGGGTTCCACGCTGAACAGCAGTGAAGGTATCTTTTATTGGCAGCCGGGACCTGCCTTTTTAGGGAATTATACCTTCGAGTTCCTGGTTAAACAAGGAATCCCCGGTAAACTGGAACGAAAAACAGTAAAAATCGAAATTCTCCCTAAATTCAAAAGATATGCAATAGAAAAATGAGCAGCCATAGGAAACTTCGCTCTCTCATGGTAACCGGTGGGGCCGGGTTTATCGGCAGCAACTTTATTCACTACCTCTTTAAACAAAAGGATTTTAAAGGAAACGTTATTAACGTGGATAAACTCACCTATGCCGGGAACCTGGAAAACCTGGAAGAAATAGACAGCATTTACGGTGAAAACGGTCAGGCACGGTATGTTTTTCATCAAGTGGATATTTGTGATTTTAAGGCGCTTGAAGAAATCTTTGTAAAACATCACATTGATACCATCGTTCATTTTGCTGCCGAATCTCATGTGGATCGTTCCATTTATGGGCCCAAAGATTTTATTCAAACCAATATTATTGGTACCTTTAACCTGTTGGAAATTGCCCGGGACCATTGGCAAGGTCAAAGAGGTGTTCTTTTTCATCACATTTCCACGGATGAAGTGTATGGAAGCTTAGGGGAAACCGGTTATTTTTTTGAGGACACCCCTTATGGGCCCCGCAGTCCTTATTCGGCTTCCAAAGCCTCTTCCGATCACCTGGTGAATGCCTATTTTCACACTTATGGGCTGCCCATTACTTTGTCCAATTGTTCCAATAATTACGGGCCATATCAATTCCCTGAGAAATTAATTCCCCTCATGATCTTGAATGCCCTGGAAGGTAAAAAGCTCCCGGTTTACGGAGATGGCATGAATGTCCGGGATTGGCTTTATGTAGAAGATCACTGTTCCGCTGTGTTTTCTATCCTCCAATCCGGGAAAGTTGGTGAAACCTATAACATTGGTGGAGAGAACGAACAGCCCAATATCAACGTGGTCAATAAAATATGTGAAACCCTGGAGGAATTGTGTCCCATCAAAGAGAATTCTTTTACCCGGGATTCGGATCAAAAGATTGAAAATTATAAAGAACTGGTTACCTTTGTAACGGATCGTCCGGGTCATGATTGGCGTTATGCCATTAATTGCGATAAGATAAAAAATGAATTAGGCTGGAAGCCTTCAGTTTCCTTTGAAGAAGGTCTAAAGAAAACCGTCCGCTGGTACCTGGATCACCGTCAATGGATCAATAATGTCCGCAGTGGAGAGTATAAAAAGTGGATTGAAAAAAATTACGGGAAAAGATAATTTGTCATGAGGCCGCAGCCACGCCCGGAGACGCATGAAAAAGAAGGGGCCCACGAATTACACGAATTAACACGAATTATTAAAAATTTTTTTTCGAGTAATTCGTGTAATTCGTGGGCTTTTTTC
>CP070627.1:1232719-1241360 GCA_020355945.1 Candidatus Aminicenantota bacterium
ATTTAAAATCCAGGAGAGCAACGCAGTAGATGGGATTTAATTTAAAGTCCCATTCCCCTTTTTCCGCTTGTTCCCGGATAGGAAAGGTAGTATAGAACATGGCCCGGTCTTTTAAGAATTTGATTTTTGCCTTTTGCATCTCGATGATAAATCGTTCACCATTGGCATTTTCGCAGTGAATATCGAAAATAGCTTTTCTTTCAAGAGCAATATCACCCCATTGTTCTGTGTTTTTGAAGTTTAATTGGACGATTTTATGTTGCACCGGCAGTAATTCATTGAGGAAGTCTTTTAGCAGGTCCTTATTCGCTTCTTCTCCGAAGAGTTTTTTAAATCCGAAATCGGTATAGGGATTCACATACCTGGCTTTCATCGAACCATAGACCTCCACTGGAATCTTTTTTGTCCTGTTTTTTTATTCATATTTCAATTATAATTCCATTTTGCTTTTTTTTCAACCCATGTTGTGGATTTACTTTGCCTTTACTTTGACCGGGATCGGATATGAAGATGGTTGCTGTCACTTTATTTTCTTCGCGTTTTTTCCCATCTTCCTTTTTTTCGTGTCCCTTCATGCTTCACTGTATCTTCGCGGCTAAAATTATAAAATTAGGCGGTGGATTTTGGGGAGATTGAATTCTTGAAAAATCCTGGACTTTATACTATAATTTGAATACCATGAGTCCGCAAAAACAGGTAACCAGGAAAAAAAGCCAGGAGTGGATTCGAGCTGCGAATGAAAATTCCTATTGTCAAGATCATCGACTATAAGTTGAAAAAAGAGTTGAGAGAGAAACTGGAAACCTCGACGAATCCGATGGCCATGGTGGTAAAAGCTCAATTAAAGAGCTTTGAAGTCAAAAAAGTGGATGAAAACACAAAATTCGAGGTCACTAAGGAGTTAATCCGGCAGTGTTATAAACATGGATACTCCAGGGATGCTATTTTCTTATACTCTTCTTATTCTACTACCTTAAAACTTCCCCGCGGATGACGAGTAGACAAAATCTCTTTCTGCTTATGCTGAGTAATATGAGTGTAAATCTGGGTGGTGGTAATGGTACTGTGACCCAATAACTGCTGGATGTAACGAATGTCTACCTCCTCCTCCAAAAGCAAAGTAGCAAACGTGTGACGAAACATATGCGGGGTAACTTCCTTGTTAATGTTGGATAACCGGGTATACTTCTTGATCATAAACCGAACCGATTGCTCAGATAACCGATGACCCAACCGATTAACAAAAAAATAAGAAAAATTCCCACCAGGTGAATGAAATAATTCCATATATTCATCGATAACATCGATAATTTCCTGGCTGCATACCTGGATCATCCGCTCCCGACTCCCCTTTCCATTAACCTGGATGTATTTTTGCTCTATATTTACATCGACTTTTTTAAGATTGCAAAGCTCAGAAACCCGGATACCAGTGGCAAACAATAATTCTAACACCACAATATCACGTACAATGGATTTGTAAGTGTAGATGGTAGAGTCACTGCACGCCCGCCTGACTTTGTAGACGGTGCGGAACAAAGTTTTTATTTCATTCAGGGTCAAAACCCCCGGCAATTGAAGCGGTTCCTTGATTTTAATGCGCATCTTACGAAACGGACTAACCTCAATCCTGTCCTCAAACTCCAGGTAAGTAAAAAGTGCCTTAAGAGTAGCGATTTTTCGTTTTACCGTCTTGACCTTGTTGGTTTCCTGCAACTGCTGCAAGTAATCCCGTAAAATTTGTTTATCAATTTTTTTCATATCCATCACCTTCCCCTTAACTGAAAGATAAGTGAAAAACTGGTTCAAGTCTAGCTGGTAAGCCTTTAGTGTATGAGAACTCAGGTTCTTTTCCACCCGGCAGTGAAGTAAAAAATCAGTCATAACTTTTTCTAACTCGCGCATCTCTATTTTTCTCATCAAATTAACTATTTTTACTTTATATTATCTCAGAAAAACCACTAAAAATCAATTAAATTCATATACTTAAATCTACCGCCTATTTTTTTAAGCGTGAACCATGCGAAGACACGGTGAAGCATGAAGGAACGCGAGGAAAGACCGCTGATGAACCTGATGACCATGATAACAGGCCCCATTAGTGAGAAGTTTTTGGGAGTCCGTGACCGCCGAACCCTTTTATGTATTTTCGATCGAATTATCTTTAAAGGTCAATGGTTTAATTTGCGTTTTAGCAAGTGTTGAAAACTGCCGGTGCTTCTCCACTGAAAAAGACAAACGAAGCGGAAAGTTGAAAATTACCCTTCAGGACAGGAAATGTACCTATCTCTATTTCTATTATGATGTTTCCGGCAGAATTCCGCCAACTTGTCTTTTGGGATATATTGTTCAATAGGATTGGCCACAGATATTTCTCTTCAGCCTCTCAAGGTCATGATTCGCAGATACTTTAGCCTTGTTTCCCCAACTATGTAAGCTGAATCTTGCCGGTATTCCAATTTTTCTTTTGTCATGGTTCTATTATACAATCTCCCTCCTTTTTTTTCAAATCAATTAACTTCTTTAATTGCTGGATAATCGCTGGCAAATCCTGCTTTACTGTTTTTTCCACCACTTCATAATCAATGTCAAAATAAGCATGAACAATCCTGTTCCGCATTCCTATAATCATATGCCATGGCACCTCCGTATGTGCATCACGGTAAGCCAGTGAAATTTGAGACGCAGCCTCACCGACGATTTCCAGTGAACGGACCACAGCCTGACAAACCAACCGATTTTCAGCAAGACCATCGGCGTCAATATTTCCTAAAAATGAGACCGCTTCCAATGAGGCGTCTAACATGTGTCGAAGACGGGTTAAATCATCGGGCTTCATATTGAACCTCGGCAGTATTAACCACTTGATCCCGAAAATATCGGCTTAGATCTCGAGGCGTGCGGAGGTCCGCCTTTCTGCCTAACATTTCCGTCAGCTCGATCTCCATACCTGCCAGTGTTATAAGTCCGGGAACATGGCCGGATTCGAATTCCACCAAAAGGTCAATATCACTGTTGGGGTGCAGCTCGCCGCGCAGTGCGGAACCAAATAGGGACAATTTCCTGATATGATGTTTCCGGCAGAATTCCGCCAGCTTATCTTTGGGGATATATTGTTTAATAGGATTGGCCATAGCTCTTTCTCCTTAGTCCTCTCAAGGTCATGATCTGCAGATACTTTAGCCTTTTTTCCCCACCTATGTAAGCTGGATCTTGCCGGTATTTCAATTCTTCTTTTGTCATGGTTCCATTATACAATCTCCCCCCTCTTTTTTCAATGGGCTGCAGCCTTTAAAATGACCAATTACATCTCTCAAGCTCTTCCCCCAATGACCAGTGACCAATGACCAATGACGAATGACAGTTCTCTAAAGTTCTTTCCCAATGACTAATGATAAACCCTATAAAAGTGCTTTCACCTGCACCTGCCACCTCTAAGAATATAACTTTTAATCGTCCATATCCGGGGCTTGTGGGTTTGCACCCGGATTCGCCTTGCTATTCTTTTGTTAAGCCAATTTTTCATAAAGTTTCGCATCTTCATCTTTTATTTGTACATAATCTCCTAAAGAATAGTTATCTGAAGTAATTAAAATTGTATAATCACCAACTCTTTCAGAGAGGTCATCTGTTTCATCTACAATTGCCAATGAATAATATTGACCGCTTGTTGTAACATAGTATTGTATACTGCTATTATTTCTTTTTTTCCGTACCCGTATCAAATAAATTCCGGAGGCATCAGCATTTGAATATAGCGCATATTCAGGTTTGATGTGAGACTCAGATTTGCTTTTTCTTCAACCCATATTGTGGATTTACTTTGCCTTTACTTTGCCCGTCCATTGTTAAAGCTTCAATCTCTGCCAGCTTTTTATTAAACCCAGGGATGAAATCACGGCCGTCACAGTGGTGATTACAGCGGCTGTATAATTGGAATAAATCCAGAAACCTATAGAAAATAAAGCACTGTATACCGATACACAACCCAAAAACACACTCAACAGCCCACCGGGTACATCCCATTTATGTTTCCCGTCACCAATGGTTATATCCTTGATAGCTTTTTCATCTTTTGAAAGACTTTCGACGAATTTTTCCCACCCCGGACCCCCGGGTTTGATTAACCGGTAAAACTTAAGCAATGTTTCTTTTCCTGTGGGTTTTGTCAAGAGGGTGACTGTTATCCAGGCGCTGGTGGTAATTGCCACGCCAATGACAAATTTTTGCCAATCTTCAATAGGGAAGAAACCAAACCAGGTATGGATAAATTCAAAATACACCGCCACCAGGAATGACACGATCATGGCGGTAATTTCGCTGACAGCATTTATCCTCCACCAGAACCACCGCAAAAGAAACAACAACCCTGTGCCAGCCCCGATTTGCAGGAGTATTTTAAAGGCCTGGAATGCACTTTGCAGAAGCAAAGCCAATAAGCCGGAGACAATCATTAAACAAAGAGTGCAAATTCGTCCGGCCAGGACCAATTCCTTCTCCGAAGCTTTTTTTTTAATGAATCGTTTATAAAAATCATTAACCACGTAAGAGGAACCCCAGTTCAAGTGGGTGGAGATAGTGGACATGTAAGCGGCAATGAGTGAAGCCACTACCAGCCCCAGGAGGCCGTGGGGTAGAAACGAAATCATGGCAGGATATGCCAGGTCGTGTCCCAATTTGTCCGGGGGAACATGGGGAAAGGCTTTTTGTAAAGATAACAGGTCCGGGAAAACCACCAGGGATGCCAGGGCAACGAGAATCCACGGCCAGGGTCTGAGTGCATAGTGCATGACATTAAACAGTAAGGTAGCGCCAATGGAATTTTTTTCATCTTTTGCAGCAAACATTCGTTGGGCCACATATCCGCCGCCCCCGGGTTCGGCTCCCGGGTACCAGGCCGCCCACCACTGCACTGCCAGGGGAATAATAAATACTGCCATTAATAAATTGATATTTGAGAAGTCCGGGAGTATGGATAATTTTCCTTTAATGGCTTCATTGCTAAGAAGGTTTGTTAAGCCTCCGACTTTTGGCAATCCGACAGATGCCACAGCCACTGCTACAGCCCCGAACATGGCCATAAAGAATTGGAAAAGGTCTGTAATCAATACACCCCGCAGCCCTCCCAACATACTGTAGATTACAACAATGGTGCCGGAAACAATGATCGTTACTGCCGGAGATATGCCCAGTAAAACGCCGCCGATTTTGATGGCCGCCAGGGAGACGGTTGCCATTACCATGACGTTAAAAAAAACACCTAAATATAGTGCCCTGAATCCCCTGAGAAACGCAGCGGTTTTACCGCTGTACCGCAGTTCATAAAACTCAATATCTGTCAAAACATTAGAGCGTTTCCACAGCTTTGCATAAATAAAAACCGTAACCATGCCGGTAACCAGGAACGCCCACCAAATCCAGTTCCCGGATACGCCATTATTGCGAACGATATCTGCCACCAGGTTTGGGGTATCTGTAGAGAAGGTAGTAGCCACCATTGATATACCCAGCAGCCACCAGGGCATGGTTTTGCTGCTGGCAAAGTATTCCACTGAATTAGCTCCTGCCCGTTTCATTACTACCAGGCCAATCACCAAAGATATAAAGAAAAAACCAATAATAAATATCCAGTCACCAGGATTAAGAAGCATGAGACCTCCTGCACTTTGAATAATTATTTTACATTGTTTTGCCTTAAATTTCTACTTCCTATGAAATTACTTTTGCCTTCGGCGACCAGGGGGGCGCTTTTTGAAAAAACTGCCCCCCCTTACCCCCCCGCAAAAACTTCTCACTAATGGGGGCTTCTATCATGTTCATCATGTGCATCAGCGTTCATCTGCGGTCTTTCTTCGCGTTACTTCGCGTGTCTTCGCGGCAAAAAAATTAAGCGGTGAATTTGGGTTGTATTTTTTTCTTGAATTTCAGCTTAAATTTTTCTATAATGGCTTTCTACAAAAAAATTTTGAAAAAAAGGTGAAAAAATGAAAAAAAACATTAAATCTATCGTCTTTTGTTTGGTTTTGGGAACGTTTTTATTTACAACCACGTTTGCCAAAGAGCCTCCGGTCAAATATCCTGTTACCAAAAAAATAGACCATATAGATGACTATTTCGGGACCAAAGTAAAAGACCCTTACCGCTGGTTAGAAGATATGAACTCACCGGAAACAAAACAATGGGTAACAGCCCAGAAAAAAGTGACCGACCAATATCTTGCCTCGATTGAATTTCGCCCCCAGATCAAAGCGCGGTTGACCGAGTTGTGGAATTACGAAAAGTATTCTGCTCCCAGTAAAAAAGGAGAATATTATGTTTTCAGCAAAAATGACGGTCTCCAGGAGCAAAGTGTCATCTATTTCCAAAAGGGATTAGCTGGCAAACCGGAAGTGCTGCTGGACCCTAATACCTTTTCTAAAGACAGTTCCATCACTCTTGCCGGAATGAGCTTCTCTAAAGACTACAAATACCTGAGTTATGGGATTTCCCGCGGTGGTTCCGATTGGCGGGAATTCTTTGTCATGGAAGCCAAAACCCGGGAAAAATTGGCCGATCATCTCCAATGGATAAAATTCTCCACTACCGCCTGGTACAAACACGGCTTCTTCTACAGCCGGTACGATGAACCACCCAAAGAGGCCAATAAACTGAAAGTAAAGATTCAAAACCAGAAAATCTATTACCATAAACTGGGAACCCCCCAGTGTGAAGATAAATTGATCTACCAGGACCCTAAAAATCCCAAACGGGGATATTTCGGTTGGGTGCCTGATAATGAAAAATACCTGGTAATCAATGCATGGGAAGGGGCCTCAGATCACAATCTCATTTATTACAAACACCTGGAGAAAGATTCACCGGTAACTCCGGTGATTGATAAACCAATGGGACATTTTAGTGTATCGGATGTAATAGATGATAAGTTACTGGTGGTGACCGATTATGAAGCCCCCAATTATAAACTGGTCCTGCTAGACCCGAAAAACCCACAAAAAGAGCATTGGAAAACAATTATCCCGGAATCAAAAGACAAATTGAATTATGTGTCTTATGTTGGCGGCAGGTTGATTGCTTCTTACTTAAAAGATGCCAATACCAAAGTGTCTGTCTTTGACGTGGAAGGGAAAAAACTCTATGATGTTCAATTACCCGGTATTGGCACAGCAAGTGGGTTTAGCGGCAAAAAAGAGGATAATGAGGTCTTCTATACCTTTACTTCGTTCACTACACCCCCAACCATCTACCGCTACAACATCAAAGAAAACAAGTCCCAACTGTTTCGGAAACCCAATGTTAAATTTAACCCGGGAGAATATGAGACCAAACAGGTGTTTTATGAAAGTAAAGACAAAACCCGGGTGCCTATGTTTATTGTGTATAAAAAGGGGCTTCAATTGAACGGGCAGAATCCCACGCTGCTTTACAGCTATGGTGGATTTAATTCCTCTATACGGCCCAGGTTCCGTTTAGATATCATCCCGCTGCTGGAAAACGGTGGTGTGTATGCTGCAGCCTGTATACGGGGTGGTGGTGAATATGGAGAAGAGTGGCATCGTGCTGCTATGTTGGAGAAGAAACAAAATGTGTTTGATGACTTTATTGCTGCTGCGGAATACCTGGTTCGCTCAGGTTATACTTCTCCTCAGAAGTTGGCGATAAGAGGTGCATCAAATGGTGGATTACTGGTAGGTGCGGTAATGAATCAAAGACCGGACTTGTTTAAAGTGGCTTTTCCTATGGTGGGTGTCATGGACATGCTCCGGTTTCATAAGTTCACTATAGGTTGGGCCTGGGTAGGTGAGTATGGTTCCAGTGAGGATCCTGAGCAATTCAAATACCTTTATAAATACTCGCCTCTTCATAATATCAAGGAGGGTGTTAATTACCCGGCCACGTTAGTGACCACTGCGGATCATGATGACCGGGTATTTCCTGCTCATTCTTTCAAGTATATTTCTGCGCTCCAGGAAAAATACAAAGGTGAGAATCCTGTGCTTATTCGTATTGAAACCAAAGTAGGGCATGGTGCCGGAACTGCTACCTCGAAACGTATTGAGCTTTTGGCTGATATCTATGCTTTTATGTTTTATAATATGAATATAAAGCCAAAGTTTTAACTGTTTTACCAGGGGGGGGTTAATAAGAAGTTTTTGCGGGGTGCAGGGGCAGTTTTTTCAAAAAGCGCCCCTGCCCGCCGGAGGCACAAAACTGAGTACTCCTCAAGAGTAGATAAATTGCTAATATAATGCGAATGGGCGGTTGTATAGCTTTCTAATTTCTTTAATTACCGCCCATTCGTGATACGCGTACGGCCTCTCAAGATTGACCGAAAGAAATCCTTTAAAATGCTCCTTTCGGCACAAAGTTCTAAATGCTCTCTCTATCAAAATATTTAAGCTCAAAAGTGTAAATATTATTAATTCATGCTGCGCAGGCTTTATTATTTCAGGGCTTTGTGCCGGACGGAGCACTTTAAAGCAATGCGTCATTGGATCGCGACAATCTTGAGAAGCCCTGCGCGTATCACGAATGGGCAATAACCAAAAGAACTTTATAGAATATTTACAATTGCCCATTCGCATTATTTTAGCAATTTATCTAATCTTGAGGAGTACTCTGTTCTTGCCTCCGGCGGCCAGGG
>CP070627.1:1241460-1250083 GCA_020355945.1 Candidatus Aminicenantota bacterium
GACCTCCCAAAACTTTTTATTAAAGGCTTGACATTTTTATGGTAATCCAATATCATAAATCGCACTTGATATTTGTCCGTGTTTGTCCGTGTTCGTCCGTGGCTAAAACAGGAGTAAAAATGATGCAGTTAAAAATAAAGTTAATTGACAGGAAAGCCATCTTACCGCGGTATGCGCATCCCGGTGATGCCGGGTTGGATTTATTTTCAGTGGAGCGAAAAGAAATACCTCCCGGGGAGAGTACACTCATCAGGACCGGCATCGTGATTGAACTGCCGGAAAATACCGAAGCCCAGATCAGGCCCAGGAGCGGATTGGCTTTAAATCACCAGGTAACACTCTTGAATACACCGGGAACCATTGATTACGGGTACCGCGGGGAAATCAAGGTGATTATGATCAATCACGGGAAAAAGACCTTTATTGTTGAGCAAGGCATGAAAATTGCCCAGATGGTAATCAAACCGGTGTTAACTGTGGAGGTGGTCCAGGTGGAGGAACTGTCGGAAACCCGGAGAGGAGAAGGCGGGTTCGGTTCCACGGGTTTATAAGGAAAAGACCTGGTTATCTCGATATTTCATTTCTATTGCCCTGTCATTGGTCATTGGTGAGTGGTGAGTGGTGAGTGGTGAGTGGTGATTTAAAATATTTCCTATTCAAAATGTCTTACAAATCCGTAAGGAGAAAGTGCTGTTTGTAGTTTTGGACATTGGAATTTGGAATTTGTTTGGGATTTGGGATTTGTAATTTGGAATTTTTAATAGATCGGGAGTACCACTTCGCGTTTCTTCATGTTTCACCGTATCTTCGCGGCTGAATAACCGTCACCCTGTAACCGTGTAAATGTGTACACATTTATAAAAGTGTACATCTCGAACTCCGTGTTAATTCAGTATTTTTCTAAAAAAGTGTAAACTTTTATCAATGAGAATGAAAAATCCGAAAAATGATGATATTTTTTAAAAAATGAAAAAATCACCGTCTAATGACATAGAGTGAGGACAAAAATGATAAACGTGATGAACCGTAAACAGATATTCGGAACTTCATATAATTACTTTAAAGGGAACAAGGGGGCTCGCCCCCTTGTCCAATATTCCATCATTCCAATCAACTGTGAGCGAAGCGAACCAGGTTCCCAAAGGGGCGGTATTTTGGTAGAATGATGGGGAATCGCCATGAATGATAAAACCTTTCGCTTGAGCAAAGACCAGGCCGAAAAAATCTTTAAAGACAACCTCAAGCAAATAAAGAAAACCATAAAAAAGAAGATCCACATATATGACCCGTTGGACTTTAAAACAGCTTACAGCGAATTCATTAAATGGGCTCAAGATGACGATTTCAAAGTTATAAAAGAAGTTCCGGGAGATTGTACCTTTGAAACTTATCTTGATGATCTGATAAAGGGTTTTTTGATTGAAAAGACATACTTTCATTTTCTATTCGAAGAGGAGGATTTGATCATCAGGTTTGTCAAGGATATTTCTAAGAAAAATGGAATTCCTCCGAATCCAGGGCCGGAAATCTCTGTTTTCGTTAGAGAGAAATTAGAAGACAAAAACAAACTGGCAGCCATTAAAAAAAGCTTTAGAGAGGGAAGCAAACTGAAAACTTATTTTTATACCATGACCAGGAATGCGGTAATGGATTATGAACGCAAATACAATGTAAAAGTAGAGTGGCAAGACTCGATTGATATGGATAAATTTAAATCGGCTGCGCCCTCACCGCATATTAAACTGGAAGAAAAAGAAATAAAAGAACGAGTGGAAAAGCTGGGCCATCAAGAGAAGGTTGCACTTAAAATGTATTATTATGAAAACATTACCAACTTCAACGCCATGGCCAGGACATTAAAAACCACTCGTCATAAAGCAAAGAAAATACTGGAAAATGCCGTTGATAAGGTGTTGAAAGGAAGAGTATAATGAAATTTTTTAAGAATATAACCATTAAGCGTCCCATAAAGATGCAAAAAAGGAGATAACCATGAAACACTTTGAAGCCGAAGAAATAGCCAGGTTTGCCGAAGGCAAAGTAAAGGATTCGGAACAGGAGACCTTCATCAGGCACCTGGCCGAATGTGGGGAATGTTTTAAAGCTTATACCGATACATTAAAGTTTATCGAGGAAGAATATAAAAAAAGGTTCACGTTGAAATTTCCCAACCTTGAAAAGATAAAAATTGCCCTTCACTGCTTTTGGCAGGACATGCGCACGCTGGTTAGAAACAGGAGACCTGTACTGGTGCCGGTATTTGCCGCATTGATCATCGTTTTGTTAATCGTGCCATTTTCTCTAAAAACACTTCATGAAAAAAGAATACAAACCGCCAAAATTCAACAAATTGGCATGGATTACAAAAATACTGGTGCTCACGGTTTTGCCCCCTCCCGGGATAAACCGACTGCTGCTCTTCGCACAGGAATTTTTGTGGAAGACCTTACCCTGGTGGTTAACGCCGGGGGTAATGAAGAATTGAAAACGAAAATCACCAATAGCCTGAGCAGCCAATTGAAAATATTTACCGGCGAAGAGAACCCCCTGCTGAGAGAACTGGTAGATATTGAAAAGAAGAATTTGCCAGGGATTGTGCAGCAAATCCCAAATCTGTTCGGGCACCGGTCACTGGCCGAACTCTTTCGGTTTGGCCGTTTCACAGCGCACAGCCTTCTCCTCACCTTTGAAAAGAAATTACCGCCGCAAAGTGATATCGAGAAATATCTAGCCATCGCCCGGAAACACGACTTACCCCAGGGAGTTCTTAAGAACCTGGAAAAGCTAAAAGCCAATAAAGGTGTGGAGCCAGGCAAAAAATCCTGCATCGCCATTAAAGACATAATCCTGGAATAAGATAATGTCAAAAATTTATGAAAAAAAAAGAAAAACTGCCCACGAATTAACACGAATTATCGCGAATAAAAAGAAAAAAACTTCGTGTAAATTCGTGTAATTCGTGGGCTGAAAAAGGAGACATAAAATGAAAAAAGCACTCATTTTTTTCCTAATTTTGACGGCCCTATACAACCTTTACGGGGATAGGGAGGACAAAAATTACATCGAGTGGTGGATTGAAAACTACGGCGACTATGCCAAAACAGAAGGAAAAAATGATCCCCGGGTGATCTGGGCCTTCGAGGTTTTTGAAGAGGTGAAGAATGCAGCAGATAAAATAGCAAATCGTCCCCCCCGGTTATTTATTATCAAAACCAGGTTTGGGCCATATGCCCTGTCGCTGCCCGACGGCGGTATTATTCTCAAACCTGAAACCCTTGATATCTGTTACGAAAGTGCAGACCGTGCAAAGGGAGACCAATGCCTGGCTTTCATCCTGGGACACGAACTGGCCCACCTGGCCAACAAAGATTTTATCCACATGGAGGCTTCCCAGGCTTTGCAAGAGTTTGTGAAGGAAGAAGCACGGGAAAAATTAGAAAATGATTTTAAATTGCCTGAAAACAGGACAAAAGAGTTATTGGCAGACCAACAAGGAGTGCTATATGCAACCATGGCCGGTTATGATATGGGCGAACTTTTCCGGGAAAAGAATGATTTCTTCACCTATTGGGCAAACCACACCGGCACCGAGAAATCTGACGATGTTGACCCCAGCCATCCATCACTGGAAAACCGGCGGGTATCTGTCGAGGTACAACTAAAGAAAATAGTCAATCAATTGGAATTGTTTAGGGCCGGGGTCCTGCTCTACCAGGTGGGAAACTATCGGGACGCAGCACACGCATTCCGTGAATTTGCAAAGGTCTACCCGGCCAGGGAAGTATTCAACAATATCGGTGCTTGTTATTTCAGTTTAGCACAGAGGCTCCTTCATCTTCGGTTCAGTGAGGACTATTACCGGTTCAAGCTCTCCACCACCATCGCCTACGAAACCACCGCCGAAAAAATGCAGCCCCGGGGGGAAGGGAATTATTTAAAAGACAAAGAGATATCCAGGTACATTTCCAAAGCAGAAGAATATTTCAGGCTGGCAGCCAGCCGGGACCAACATGACCGGGCCTGCCGCTGCAACCTGGCAGCCGCTTTAATATTAAAAAAAGAGTATAACAGGGCAATGGCAGAATGCGATTTCATATTAAAAAAAGAATCCCAGGATGCCAAAGCCCTGAACAACAAAGCTATCGCCTTTTATTTTTACGGCAAAGAAGAAGACCTGGAAACCACACAAAAAGCCATGAACCTGCTGCAAAAAGCCCATCAAATCAACCCGGAAAATGTTGAAGTTCTCTATAACCTGGCCGCCCTCAAAGAGGAAAGGGGACGGTTGGCCGGGGCAAAACACTATTGGGAAAAGTATTTAAAACTTCCCATCAATCCCGTGGACAACTTTTACAAATATGTATACAAAAAATTCTGGGGAAAAACATTCCAGGCACCAGTAAAGCAAGTACAACTGCCTACCATACCAACCGGGATCTGTTTAGGAGACAATTTCTCCCTCATCGAGAAAAAATGGGGGAAAAAGAACACAAGAAAGTATAAATTGGGGATGGAAGAAAACAGCGACAGTAAAAACTGGTACCTCGATTTGCAAGTGCTATTCAAAGATAATGTACGGCTGATAATCCAGGATGGAATGATTGAATTGGTAGAAAAGGAATTCCCCGGAAATGAAGGTATAAAAGAAATGTTACAAGAATTCGGCCCGCCGCAGAAAATTGTCAACCATACCAGCGGCAGTTTTTATGTCTATAAAGATCAGGGCTTTTCCGTCAAAGAGATCAAAGGTAAAGTTTGTTCCCACATCTGGTTTGAAAAAGGTTTTTAATGCCTTCGGCTCCGTGAAACATAGGGGGCGCTTTTTGAAAAAACTGCCCCCGTGACACATCTGCCCCCCCGCAAAAACTTTTCATTAAAGGCTCTCCATTTCTGCTTAATTGCTGTTGACAGTCGTTCATGATACGAAACCATGAAGGCTGAGCCCTTCGCCCGGAGACGATGAAATTAAAATCCTCTCTGTGACCTCAGCGGTCACGTGTCCTCTGTGGCTAAATCTTTGGGGCCTTTTATCATGGCTATCATGTTCATCGGCGTTTATCAGCGGTCTTTCTTCGAATCCCTTTGTGTAACTTCGTGGCTAATTTTTTAGTTATTTTCATAAAAAATAAAAAATTTTTAAAAAATCAAGGTCTCCTCCGTCTAAGAAGTATGAGAAAGATAAAAAGGAGGAAACAATGAAAGAAAAAAAAGAAAAAAAATTACGTTTGAACAAGATCACGATCCAGGACTTTGATTCGGTCCTGGATGGTGATCAACAAAACGCAATCAAAGGCGGTTCCGACATCCAGACAGCAGGAACCACCGACATTCCTGTCATTTGCAAACCCTGATAAGGATTAACTGGAAATTATCAAGGGCCGGGTCCCAAAGGTTAAAGTTAAATAACCAGGACCCGGCCCTTTCTTTTTTAGGGAGAAAAAAAGGATTGAAAAATTACGTCATTTGGGTTATCATTCTATATCCAGGAGAAATAAGGTAGAAATGAGAAAGCAAAGAAATATTTGTTCACCAAAGCAATTATTGGCCGTGATTATTTCCATTCTATTATTTGGGAGCCTGGCATGGGGATTGGACCCGGACAAACCGGTTAATCAATACCTGGTGGACCATTGGGAAATGGCAGACGGTATCCCGGCCAACGAGGTCCGTTCCATTACGCAAACACCTGACGGTTACTTATGGATAGCCACATCCAACGGACTGGTTCGTTTTGACGGAATAAAATTTTCAATCATCCCTTTTGTTGAAAAAGAGAAAATCGATCCCCGGAAAACCATTGATCCGGTCACCCTCCTGGTGGACAAGCAAGAGATGCTATGGATCGGCAGTTCCGGGGTGTTGACGTCGTACAACTATCAAACTGGCCAATTCAAAACATATACCAGTGAGGACGGTCTCACTGATGACCGTATTCGCCGCATTAAAGACGACATGAACGGTAATCTCTGGATCAGTTTTTTTTCCAGTTATGTGAACCGGTTCGCTGACGGGGAATTTACAGCCTTTAACTCATCTCACGGGTTGTTAGGTAAAAAAATCGACGTCATTTTCGAGGACAGAAAGGGTAATTTATTGTTTGGGTCTCGTGAAAAAGGGGTGTTTATATATAAGGATGGAAAATTTTCCAGTTACCCTTTACCAGGCGTGGACAACTACCAAATTGCAGCCATGTGTGAGGATGAGAAAGGAAATTTATGGATCGGCACCAATAACGGTCTGTTCAAGGTAAACGACAAAGGGACCGCCAGGTATACCATTGGCGATGGATTAACCAGTGACATCATTATCAGTATTATTAAAGACAGTGATGGGAATCTCTGGATAGGCACCATGAAAGGATTAAATCGCCTGAAGAAAAAACAAGATGGCACAGTGGTTATTGAAAATTTGCCGAAACCTCTTTTTACTTGTTGTCTCTTTGAAGATAAAGAAAAGAATTTGTGGATAGGCACCGTAGAAGCCGGTATTAAACAATTAAAGGACGCTAAATTTATATCCTATGCTCCGCTGGAAAAACACCCGGCGGAAGTTCTCCTTTCGGTATTCGAAGACCGGACCGGGGACATCCGAATCGGTACTTTCACCGGAAAATTATTCCACTGCCGGGGTGGTGAAATTGTCGAATTGTTAGAACCCTCGGAATTGTCCGGTACAGGGATTACTGCTATTGCCGAAGATGTGGAAGGAAATCTCTGGTTGGGTACCAATGGCAAAGGGATTTTTCAAAAGAAAAAAGACACCTATATCCGGTTGACAACCCGGGAAGGATTGGCCGACAACCAGGTAACATCAATTTACCGTGACAGTTGGGGTAATCTATGGTTTTGCACCTTTGATGGGGTAAGTGTACGCTTTTACCCGAACGGAATTATAAAATCTTTTACCTCCCGGGACGGAATATTGGGAAAAAGGGTCCACAATGTTTATGAAGACAAAAATAAAAACATCTGGATCGCCTCAGACCAGGGGATTACCGTCCTGAAAGACGGCAAAATAGCAAAACAAAATGCAAAATTTTACCTGCAAGGTATTTCTATCCCCTGCATTTATGAGGACCTTTCTGCTTCGGACGGCGAGGGTCAGATCTTTTGGATTTCCACCCGTGGGGCAGGATTGAAACGGTTAAATCTAAAAAATGGAACAATCACCTCCTATACCACTGCCATCGGTATGACCACCAATATCATCTACCAGTTCTTTGCAGATCAGCAGGGGAACTTCTGGTTAATGAGTAACAACGGTATTCTTCGCCTGAGCATAACCGAACTAAACCACTTTGCCAACGGTGAGGTGAATACGATTAACTGTATCTCTTACGGGGTATCCGACGGCATGAAAAGCCCTGAATTCAACAACGAACGTTCCAGGCATTCAGCGCTTCAAACCAGGGATGGTGAATTGTGGTTCATTACCAAAAAAGGAATCTCTATCGTGGACCCGGAAAAGATTCCCATCAACAAGATACCTCCACCGGTGGTGATCGAAGCGATATTTTTTGACGATGAATCCATACCTTTGCACCAGGAGGAGCAGGTTTTCAGGGGCATAAGGGATTTTACTTTTCATTTTACTGCGCCCACGTTCCAGTCCCCGGGAAAAATAATATTCAAATACCAATTGGAGGGATTTGACAGGGAATGGGTATTCTTACTTCCCGGCAAAGAGAGGGTGGCTCATTACCAGGACCTGGGTCCGGGAACTTATACCTTCAAGGTGACAGCCTGCAACGCTGATGGCGTATGGAATCAAACCGGGTTTTCCTTCAAGTTTACCCTGAAACCCCCCTTTTATGAAACCATCCTCTTTAAAATAGCTGTCTTTCTTTTATTTGCAGGTTTTTTAGTCGCTGCTGTTTATATTTATAAGAAGCGCCCGTTTGATAAAAAGAAAAAGTATAAAGATTCTCCCCTGAATCCCCAGTTTGCCGAGGTATGTATCAAAAGACTCAATTACCTGTTGGAAAGCGAAAAAATATACCTTGATGAAGACATTTCTTTGCAGTCATTAGCCAAAAAAATTTCTATCCCCTCTCACCAACTTTCCCAATTGCTCAATGAAAAATTGAAACAAAGTTTTTTTGATTTAATTAATTCATACCGCATCGAGGAGGCTAAAAAGATTTTAACCGGTCCAAAGGGGGCGGAGAAAAAAAACACTGCCGTAGCATATGACGTGGGATTCAATTCCATGACTGCCTTTTATAAAGCCTTTAAAAAATTCACCGGTATGACCCCGAACCAGTACAAAAAGGAAATCAAAAAGAAAAAAAAATCACCACCTGATTTTAGCCACGAAGATACAGTGAAGCATGAAGGGACACGAAGAAAGACCGCTGATGACCGCTGATAAACATGATAACCATGATGAAAGTTCCTTTAGACGCAAAAAAATTTTATTCCCGCTACTTTGGGAAATCATGGTAATCCTGTAATCCTATAAATCCTGGTTCAGACCCTTCACCTACCACCACTCACCACTCACCACTCATCATTTCGCTTAGCCTGCCTACTACTTACTACATACTACCTACTACCTACTAATTACCTCCTTATCCTCCTCAACCTTTTTTTCTACACATTTATAAATCCTTTTTTATTTTTTT
>CP070627.1:1250183-1258799 GCA_020355945.1 Candidatus Aminicenantota bacterium
GATTTTTTGAATCCCTGTACATAAAGCTTATCAAAACCACAATGCAGATCGCCAGGAATCCGATGACGTAATTTTTCATTCTTCAATCCTGAATTCGTGGATTTTATAGAATTGATCGAATTCTTTTGATGTATACGTATCCATGATATAAAGAAGATTTTTGTCCTTTATGAAAAATGAGAATATCTCGAATTGGTGTGATGCGTTGGAATTTAGCACTTTAAACTCTGATATGAATGCCCCATTAACAGTATAAAGTTGGAGCATCACGCTGATGCCCTTATCCTTTTTTAATGGCCCTACATATACCACCCCTACTTTTTCTGAGGTTAAAACAAAAATGTCTTTTACATAGGACATATCATTATCAAATTTGTAAAGAAGTCTATGATTTCTTTCATGATATGCCTTCCTTATTTCAGGGGTAATATAGGGTTGAACATAATTACCCGTTTTTTGGCCAAAAAAAGTGTATTTTTTTGTTTTTCGATCAACCTTGATTATTTTTAGATCTCCTGTCCAGACAAGATAAATACTATCTTCCGCAAAATCGCAATACTGAAGACCTCCAATATATCTTATTCTATCACTATATTTCTTAAGATAGACTTTGTGTGATTCTAATCCATAAGATGACTCGGAAGTGAGAATGAATTCATAATTTTGATTTTTGAAATCGTATTCATATAGGTTATATTCCTTTCGGTCTTTTCCCACTTTATAGCCGGCAATCAGTAGTTTAGCATCATCTATAAAATGTAAATCATAACACATTACCCTTAGAAACAATTTTTGGACAATTTTAAAACTGTTCTTCCCGAATCTTTTATATATAAAAAAAGTTTTTCTCCCAAAATCACCAATAACAATAAAGGGTTCTTTATAAGCACTTAAGTACGGTTGTACAAACTCATCAGGCCCCAGACCTTTCCTGCCAAAAATATTGACCAATTTTCCTGTTCCATCATAGACCTTTATATTAGATGCTTTGGAATCGAAAACAATAAACATGCCATCTACTGTTACAATGAAGGACCCGGGCTTTTCTATAAAAGCATCCTGATCATGAGAAAGCGTGATTTCTCTTAATTGTTTAATCTCAATGGCTGACAACGAATAACAAAGGCAATACAGCAGTATAAATAATGATATTATTTTTTTCATCAGTTTCACTCCTTAACAGACTAAATTCAGCGATTATTCCGTCGCTCAACGCTTATTTGTTTTACTGGTGAAGCATCTAAAAATTATAGATATATGTGCTCATGCCTCTGGATATTTACGAAAATCCAACCAACGATATCCAAAGAATTTTCACCAGTAAAAATCGCTCAACTCAGGTAACAACCATTAATGGTTCACAAAAATTTCCTTTTGATGATCGTGAAAATTCAAGTATTAATTTGGCTCTGGATCCCTGGTAAAATCATTGCAATCAACTGGAGGTCCATAACAGGCCGGAACGTTCTTATAATAAGTCACAATTACTAATCCTTCACCTTGCAATTCGGGTTCAGTGAGGTTTGTTACAACGATAAATGCTCCGAAGAGCATCATTACTACTAAAATAACCTTTACGATTTTCTTAAGCATGATTTTTTCCTCCTAATTTAAAAATTTATTTCTTAACAATATATTTTACTCGCCACTAAATCTGAATGCCCATCTTACCTTATCCTTGCATCCAATCATCTAATAACACCTCATAATATTTATTTTATTAATCTCAAGGACACCATCTTATCAATTTCCTAAAAAAAAATCAAGACAATATGTCAAAAAAAAATTTTTTTTGTTTTGGGGACGGTGCGTTGTTTTGTGTGAATTGATATTGGTGATTGTCTCGCGGTAGAGAGGAGAAAAAAAATCTTTTTTAAAACCTCTGCGTAATCCTCGTTATCCGCGGTTAAATATAAGCAGTTTAATTGTTAACCTGGTTTGCCGTTTGCCTGGCACAGTTTTAACGGAGATAATGAGAGAACTTATCTGACAATCATGTTTTCATCAAACCAATCAATGGCCAGGATATTTAAATTGCCGCTGCCGTCAGATTCAGCTTGTTTCAAACTATCGGTGGAAAAATAGATAAAACGGTAAGGTAATTCTTGAAAAAGGCCTTTACAAAGGTTCTCAAAGTCTCCCGATTCTCCCTGGAAAAATTCGACTAACACGTTATAGTCTTTTTTTTCACACAGTTTCAGCGCCAGGTACACTTTTTTAAGCAATTTATCATCGATTTTCCCGGGACCCAGTTTTAGTTCCTTTTCACTCACCTGTAAATGGTTGAGCAGTTTCATTACATCGTCAATATGAAGCCCCTGGATGGCGCAAATGTACCTGAGCCAGTATTTCAAACAGGTTCCCGGGTCATAAGACCTTAAATCTATCTTTTCTATTATAACCACATCCTTATGTGAAGATAGGTAATGGACATATTTACGAATTTCTTCCTTGTTTTTGCAGCGATAAAAAAAACTTTTGTCTTGCTTGAACAGCTTGACATTCAATGGTTTGCTTTCCCGGTTTTCTTCTTTTTTACGCCGCCGCCAATGGAACAGTATGGAAATACCAATAAACAACAATGAAAAAACCAGTATCGATAATATGCCCCTTAAAAATCCCCGGGGCAATACGCTGCGCGAGTGGTACACATTTTCACCTTGCTTAATATAGGGAATCACCTTTTTGTCTTTTGAATTGTATCTTTTGTCAATGATGTACCTGAAAAATCCATCTCTCATCTCAATTACAAAATCCACAAAGACATTATATGCATCGTATCCTTTACTGGAAATGCTTTCCTGCAATTGCTGGTAAAAGGGCCAGGGTAAATAACAGGAAAAGTCCTCCATTCTTTCGATTTGGACTTTTACACTATTGTGAAGGTTCTTTTCCAATAATTTGTTCTCAGTTCCTTCCTTTTCCAGGTAATCCTCTGCTCCTTTCTTCATTATATTTCTGATTTTATCAATATTTTTATCCCGATCTTCTAGTAAAGGAAGAACCTTATTCTTAATATGTTGTTCTACCTTCAACATTTTAATTACCTTTATTAAATTGACTTTTTTTTCAGGTTTGATTTTTTGTTTTGAAATCACCATATACCTTATTTCCGGGGTGCCAATTAATAGTAATGCCCAGATGGTAACGGCCACCAACAAACCGCTCTTATAGTTAAGTATAAAAGACAAGAACATGCCCTTAAAGAACCACATATTCAAATAGACCAGGGTGGCAACAATAAAAATGATGTACTGTTGAGAATCATGACGGGAAAACCGGATGTGTTTCAGCACAGCCAGGAGATACATGGACAGCATTAAAAAAAGAAAATAGGCATCCAGTAATATTAGGCGAAGGCAGCCCTGGAGAAACACTCTTTTTTCACTTTTGAAGGGAAATACCCGGTTTTTAAAGGCCATAACCCCCAAGATAAGCATGAGTAAGGAACCAAAGGTATTAAGGATTCCGCCAAAATCTTTAAAGCCAACGGTTGGCTTTTTTAATATCTTATCACCCCTGACATTAATGTAAATTTTTATTAACTCTGAGGTAGATATATGGCTTTCAAGCTCATTAAATAAACTGGAATTATAAAAGTAAATAATCAATGGAGATGGTAATATAAATATACGGTGACCATAAATGCCATATTGTTCATATGAAACTTGTGCCTCTGTTAATTTCATTTCTATATCTAAATCGATATCCAGTTCTATGACAATATCCTTGTATTCCTCTATCCCGGAATAGACTTTGAAAAAAGACAGTAGGAAAATCAAAAGCAGGAAAGGAAATATTTTAAAGGAACAGAGTTTCAAAAATTCAAATCGAAGCCTTTCCATGATAAACTATCCTTTATTTATATTATACGCGGTTTTCCCCATGACCGTACCATAATTACCCAATAACATTAACCTGGACCCCTGTTGAAGAATCAGCCAATAATCTTCTTGATAGAGGGATAATTTGTTGCTTAACTTCTCCTTTAAGATCTCCAACATTTTGATCAACCCATCCATATCATCGGCAATCTTTTGGTAGAATCCCACCACATTGCCGACAGATAGATAATTCTTCACCTCATTGGCTATCCCGGTTATTAACCCCTTTTCTTGAGCCAATTGATCATAATTGAATTTTTCCAGGTAGGTGAAATCACACATGCTCTTATCCACTGAATTCGCTTCATTGATTGCATTCAAGTATTTTTCCCGGGACATATTCAATTTGATTACTGCTGCAGCAATGAGATTCAAACTGTTGGGTAAATTTCCATCTTTAGAACCTTTCTCACCTTCATCAAATAATTTCATAATATCGGACATTCCCTGGAAAAATAGAGAAGAGCCTTCTATTACAAGGCTTTCGATATTATTTGCCTCAGGCTCTGGAAAACCATCTATAATATCATTACCGTGGAGTGCACAATAGATATTATTTCCAACTAAGGCAAACGTGATGAGAAATATCATGACTGTTAAAATTTGTTTTTGTTTCATTTTTTACCTCCGACGAACTTTTTTTTCTTAGCGCTCATATGGAGATTGTAATACAAATAAGCCCCTAAGTCAATCTCAGTCATCATTATACAGCAATTCTCATTTTGAATTTTTTTTGCCACGGATTTACACGGATTTACACGGATTTTCACGGGGGGGAATTTATTTTTTTGTTTTATGGTTGATTTATTGAATTCTTCTGTTTTAATCCGTGTCTTTCCGTGTTGTCGCCACGATGTGGCTAAAATTGGAATTGCCGGATTGGGAAGAAAATCATTGCAACTTTGCTTAAAACCTGGTATCATTTTTATATGCAGCATGAATTAAAACACCTGGCCCTTTTGCTCATACCTCCAGCGAGCGTGCCTAAAAAGCAAACTTTTTTTACCTTATCCATATACATGGTACAAATCTATCACGAAAACTTTCGTTTGTCAACAACAATGGTAAAAAAAATTTTCAATTGTTATTATTTTACTCCAGGAGGTTTTCAGCGTGCACATTGATAATCAGATTGGTGAACGAATACGTTTGATAAGAAAGCATTACCGGCTAACGCAGCTTGAATTTGGCAAGCGCCTGGGCTGTAGTAAAAGTTCAATCATCAATTATGAAAAGAATGCTCGGTCGCCGGATACAATATTTTTAGTTAAATTATTGAAAGAATTTAATGTAAATGCCAATTGGCTGCTGCTTGGCACCGGGAATATGTTTGGACATGGAAATGTTGAATGTACACTGGATGATGATGTATTGCAGATGGTAGAGCATTTGCAGATACCTGCGATTAAGTTGTTGATATTGGCGGAGTACGATAGAATTAAAAAGGTCTTTGAGCCATTGATAAAAGATTATGAAGATAAAAAGGCAGCCCGGGTTCCTGGTAAAGGGGGGGTATAAAAACTTTGCCTGGCACCAAAATTTTTGTCATCTCACCCTTAAGAGGCTTTGAAAGACGATGGAGATTGATGAAATTTCTCTTTAAAACATTGAGAAAAATATTGCGGGTTGGAAAAACCAGCCGCCATTGCCACTTCCGTGACATTGCCGTAATTGCTTTTCAATAACTGCGCCGCCCGCTCTAAACGATAAGACAAAATAAATTGATTGGGCGTCTCCCCGGTCAATGCCTCTACCTTGCGGTATAAAGTTGATCGCCCCATGTAAAGCTTCTTGTATAACATATCTATATTAAATTCCGGGTCTGATAAATTCTTCTCTATAATATCCTGGAACTCTTTTAGAAATGCGTCGTCCACGGATGATACTGAAATTTCAGCAGGCAGAAGCATCTTTTGACGCTGGATTCTTAATTGTAACTGCCGACGCAATTCAATCAAATTCTTTATCCGAATTAACAATATTTTGGTGTTAAATGGCTTGGTGACATAATCATCAGCCCCGGTTTCCAAACCCCGGACAATACTCTTCTCCGAGGCTTTGGCTGTTAAAAGTATAATAGGAATATGACTGGTTCTCACATCTTTTTTTAATTCCCTGGTCAATTCAAACCCATCTGCTTCCGGCATCATAATATCACTGACAACCAGGTCAGGAATGATCTCTTTGGCCTTTGTTATGCCCTCTTTCCCGTCACAGGCTTCTATAACGGTATATTCCGGCTCAAGGGGGTCCCGGATGTATTTCCTGACTTCGGCATGATCCTCTACCACCAGGATTACATTTTTTTCCTGTCCCGGGGTTTTATCTCCAGGGTCTGTATCATGTTCAACTTCAGCGTCTTCTTCTCCCTGGTCTCCCGGGGTCATATAAAGGGTTTTAAGTTCTTTTTCTTTTTGAAGCCGGGGTGGGATTTGGGCCGCGGTTACGATTTCGTTGGGTTTAAGATGTTCCTTGCCCATGGGCAGCCGGATTTCAAATTCGGTTCCTTTTCCTTCCCGGCTGTGGACCTCAATGATGCCGTGGTGCAAAAGGACGATCTCTTTGGCCAGCGCCAGACCAATCCCGGTGCCGGTTTGTTTGCTGTCTTTGGTATTCTCCGCCTGGTAAAAACGGTCGAAAATGTGGAGGATTTGTTCCTGTGATATGCCGATTCCCGTATCTTTTACGGATATTTTAATGTAGTCATGGAGTTCCCGGCTCTCTTTTGCGGGTCCTGGTTTTTCCTTTACTATTGATACCGTGATGGTTCCCTGGGGTGGGGTGAACTTGAGGGCGTTGATCAAAAGATTATACATCACCTCTTCCAGCTTATGCGCATCAAAATAAAGTGATATGTTATCTTCTTGCGGACGAAACTCCAGTTCCAGTTGACTTTGCCGGGCCAGCGTATGGAAAGATGCCAGTATTCCTTTTAAAAAGGGGACTATATTCTGATAAGCGGCTTGCAGTGCCATTTTTCCACTGTCTATCCTGGTGAGGTCCAATAATTGGTTGATGAGGGTAAGCAGCCGCTGTGAATTACGCAGCATTACGTTTAGTTCCTTTTTTTGTTGTTTATCCCGGGGGTTGGCCAGCATTTTTTCCAGCGGACTCATGATCAATGTCAGGGGGGTGCGGAACTCATGGGAAATATTGGCAAAAAACCTGGATTTTACCTTATCCATCTCTTTGAGTTTTTCGGATTGTTCTTTTAGTTCTTTTGTTCTCTCTTTAACGGTTTGTTCGAGTTTTAGTTTTTCCTTTTCCAGTTGAATGGAACGCCGCCATTTGACAATAAAGAAAATCAGCATGAAAATCACAGCGGCATACAACAAAAACGCCCACCATGTCCGGTACCAGGGCAGCAAAATTTTAAATTGAAAAATATCTTCACGACCTAAACGGTCGTAAAAATTTTTTGCCCGCACCCGGAAGGTATAGAGACCCGGTTCGAGATTGGTGTATTCCTTTTGGGTTTCCGAAGTCCATTCAGACCAATCGTGGTCATACCCTTCCAGGAAGTATTGATACTTTTTTGCCCATTCATCCTCGAAGAAAGGCGCGGCAAATTCAAAGCGGAGGTTTCTTTCATCATAGGCAAGAGAAACAAAACTCTTTGATTTGGCGTCATTATCCATACCTATTTTATAACCGCCATAGACCGGGTTTCCATTGGCGAATACCTTTCGGACCAGGGCTGAGAAATCAAGATCGTCATTTTCTTTTATCCTGGTATCGTAATGGACGAGGCCGCTCATACCCGCCAACCAAAGGGAATATCCATCATCATCGGGGTAGATTTTGTTCATAAAGCTTCTTATCTTATGGATACCCCTGTAAAAAGACTTCGACTGGATAACATAGGAGCCGTCCGGCTGATGAATTGCCTGATAAGTTCTGCCTTTCGAATTAAACCAAATATTTTTATTTTTGTCTTCAACTATGTTAAGAATGAATTTTTCTTTTTCACCTCCGGCAAATTCATCCCCTAACGTAAAGTCTGGGACAAAAGTTTTATTTTTCTCATCAAAACGAAATATCCCTTTATCAGTAGAAAATATAACATGGCTGGCAGCCCAATAAAGAGAAAAATATTTTATTGAAAGTGCTTTTGAAAGATCAAATTGCGTCACAACAGGATTATTAATTGTTCCAGCGATGGGAAAATCTACTTTTATTGTCCTGAGGCCTGTCAGCCATAAATTTCCTTTTTTGTCTTCAGCAATGCTGTTTACTATCCAGTATATATTTCCAAAGTTATTTTCTATTTCCCATTTCCCGGTTTCTCTATCAGGGTATAAAGAATACAATCCACGGTGTGTTCCGACCCAGATACGATTTTTATCCTTTTTAGATTGCAATAAAATTAAAAAATAGTACGGGATATCAACATCAACCCGGTTGATATTATTCCCGGGTCCAACCTGGAAAAGACCACGGGATGCCATGACTAAAAGAGAGTCGCCAATTGAGAGCATGGATGAATAATAATTGGATAAACCAGGAACAGGAACAGGAAGGAATTTACCGGGAGATGTGAAAGAATCCGGGGGATCGAGATAATACAACCCTCTTGTTGTTTTGACATATAAAACGTTATGGTGCCTTATAACAGCTCTAACCTCTCCCAGTAAAAGCGATCGATTATCATAGATTGAGATTGGAGAATTATATTCTATTTTTGAAATGCCGCTGGGCAGCCCTACCCACAAATTACCCTGGAAATCCTCGA
>CP070627.1:1258899-1267452 GCA_020355945.1 Candidatus Aminicenantota bacterium
CAGCAATAGCATGTATCTTAAAGGTTCCGTTACCTCCATTGGGTAAGAAATTTGTTAACATCATATAGCCCCAACCCGCTTTATAATTCATTGGATAATGAGGATAAGCCTGTTCTACATCGGGTCGTGCCCCTTCAACAAATACCGCATCTCCAATATAGACTAAAGAACCTGTATTTCCCCTAAATATTTTAACATTCTCTACTCCAATATCATCCAGTGCCCAGCCTGTTACCGGGATACTGCTGCTTACCGTTGAACCATCAAGCGGAGTCTCAAAGGAACCAAAAAGGGCTGAGGTTTGCCCTGATCCATATACTGTAAGAGTAACAGATACTGTTTGAGGGGAGTTAGTGGCATCTGGATCTGAAACAGTTATTGTCCCTATGTATGTACCTGCTGAGAGGTCTGCGGTATTTACTGAGACTGTGACTGTTCCAGATCCTGTTCCGTGGGTTGGTGTGCAAATTAGCCAGGGTTTATTGATGGAAATGGTCCAATATAATATCCCTGTTCCACTATTGTCGATATGAAAATCTTGGGGTGGGCTATACCCTGAAATTGTACAAGCGAAAAATAAAAATGATCTATTTAAATATATTTCCGGTGGTTTTGAAGGTGATGAAGCATGGTGTTCAAATGCACCCAAATCAGGCAAAGAATTTTCGGGATTTGGACGCGGATTTTTTTCAATATCTGTATTTGGCATATAGGAATGGCTAGTACCCCTGCCTATACAGGGACTGTAATCCTTTAAATGAAAATCACCTCCTTCAGCGTTTACAAAAGCAGGATTTTGGGAGATATCCCCAGTACCTGCATAACATCCAAAATAATTAGAGAGTTCATTGGCATAAATATTATTATTGCTAATCTGAGGAGAACCAATTGTACAATATATACCATATCCCCCATTTTTGTAAATTATGTTGTTTATGAGTATCCCTGTTCCGCTATAATATTCAATCCCATCTTGGCCATTGTAGGCAATTGTATTATTTATTATAATTGGTGTAGAGTAAAATTGAGCCGAAATGGCAAAGCGTGAATTATTATATATTAAATTGTTAACAATAAATGGGCTACCAAACCTGTTAGCTGTAAAAATGCCTCCCCAATTATCGGTAATAATATTATCACGAATACACATGTTACAGGAGTTAGCATCAATCCCACATTTATACCAGGTGTCCTGGGCATTTTCCCCTCCGGTTATTGTAAAACCCTGAATCGTACTTCCATTTGCTCCTTCTCCCATTACCACATCGCCAATACCTGTTCCTTTTATTGTAGTACTAAAAGGACCAGATTCACTTTTAACAATGATTGCTTTTTGATTAAAATCAATATTTTCGTGGTAAACTCCGGCCACAACTATGACCGTATCTCCATTATTTGCTGCATCAATACCTTTTTGAATAGAGTTATAAGGATAATCAGAGGATCCGGTTTCTACTCCGCTTGTATTGGTTCGATCTACATAAATAATAATGCCTGTATACCTATCCGAAGGATAATAGGTTTTAAAGGCATAATCATAATTCGACCATAGATGAGATACATCTGTCTCACAACTTGAATTGTAAGAAGAAACCGTGCTGCCTCTCCAGGCATATCTATTTGTTGCGCTAGTGGAATCCTGAGTTGAATATACATAAATCCTGTATTTTTTGCCATCACTTAAATTAATTGGAGAAGAGAAACTTCTCTTATACCAACCTGAACTCGAAAGTAAAGATTCAGAGATGGTTTTAGATCCCAGTGTATTCCCATTTAAATCTTTTATCTTAATTATAACATTACCTGCTTTCCCATTAATATTCAGGTAAACTTCAACTGAAGATAAAATATTCAGGGTGGGTTTGAACTCCTGCCATCGGATTTCATCGTTATCAAACCAGAAACCGTAATCGGTCTTTGTTTGACTCTGATCCAAAATTTCTGTTGAAAAAGATTTAAGTGGCATAAGAATAAAAAAAAGAATAATTAATGTTTTAATTTTTAAAGCCATGATATGATACCTCCTTTTTTAAATTTCGGCACAATATTTATTGTAATATGCTTCTTTGACAGATTTCCATTATTATTTTTTTCTACAAAAACAAGGCGGTACTCACCAAGGAATCCAGGACCCGGTATCCAGCTAAAGGTGCTGCTTTTTATATCAAGGGTGGAACCCACCGGTAGTGGATGCAATTCATTGCCAGCGATCACATAGCCTGAATCGACATTTGATAAATGAAGCTCAATTCGTTCCAGTTCCTTGATCTCTATCCTGGATATCCCCACTGCATCCGGGTGAATAATCCGCGGCTGAATACTTCGTCTATATCCCTTTTTAATTTTTATCGGTTCAAAATAATCAACAGGTAAATCCATTAAGTCTCCAAAGTTGATTATTGATACCTGTGCAGCTTCTCCAAACACTCTATTCGCAGAACTAGCACAAGTGTTTTGTACGGAAAAATACCTGCTGCCGATTCCATCCGAATTACCCCCGCTGTCCGCCGCAGTCCAATAGATAGTATGTACACCGGATGTACACCCGGTGGTATCCAAAGAAAAATGACCAACAGCTCCATTGCTGTTGGCATAACCAGGGAACAAAGTGGCAATATCTGGTCTGTGAATGTTATATGTGGGGTTACCAAGGTTTACTCCATCCACATAGACATTAATGGTTGAGCCGTCCGTCGGGATACTATTTGGCTGCGGCGTTAACACCCAGCCCCAATTGTCGAAGCTGCTTCCTGATGCAGTACCACCCTGGGTTGGCGTATCAATCGCCCCAAACGGTTTTACTGCATTGGCATTGTCACAGTGGATGGTTTTGGTTCCAAGTGTGGTGCTTTTACCAATAACATCCGTTGCAATGGCATGTAGAACGAAGGTACCGTTCCCGCTGTTAGGTAAAAAGTTGGTAAGCAGCATGTATCCCCAGCCAGCCCTGGTGTTGTCGGGATACGTGGGGTAATCAGCAGCAACATCCGGTCGCGCGCCTTCCACTCGAATACCGTCACCGATATACACTAACGTATTACCTTCCTCCCTGTATATTTTCACACTCTGAACGCCAACGTCATCCAGTACCCAGCCGGAAACAGGTATACTGCTGGCCACTGTTGAACCGCCCACCGGTGTGTCAAAGGTACCGAAAGGAGCGGCTGTATCATTGGGACATTCATCCTGATTATTTTCCCAGTCCGGCTCAAGGCTGTCTAACCATGCTCTTAAATCAGGATCATTTGTTTCCAGGCAATTGTATTCAATAGAAAGGCTCTCCAGGTTCGTTAAGTTCATCAAGCTTGTGGGGATGTCTCCCGTCAAGTGGTTCCAACTAAGCCGAAAATATGTTAACTGAGTGAGGTTTCCAAGCTCAACAGGAATTGTACCTGTCAGTTGGTTGTCATTCAAATATAGAGCGCTTAAATTACCGATATAACCCAATTCAGATGGAATTCTGCCACAAAGCTGATTCATACTTACGCTGAGAAAACTCAAATTTATCAAATTTCCCAACTCAGGGGGAATACTGCCGGTAAGCTGGTTGCTATAAAGACCAAGCGCCTCTAAATTGCAAAGATTTCCTAGTTCAGAAGGGATACTTCCGGTTAGCTGATTACATTGTAGTTTAAGATGTTTCAATTTGCTAAGGTTCCCAAGTTCAACAGGTATTGTCCCTGTGAATTGATTATGATCCAGATATAAATATTCCACGCTGCTAAAAGTTCCCAACCATGAAGGGATTTCACCGGTGAGCTGGTTGAATTGCAAGTTAAAAAACCTCAGGTTTCCGAGGCTCTTCAATTCATCTGGAATTGTTCCTGATAATTGATTATAAAGAAAACCAAAACTTCTCAAATTAGTGAGGTTTCCCAATTCAGGAGGGATCGTCCCTGACAATTGATTGTGACCCATATTAAGATATACTAAATTGCTAAGATTCCCCAACTCAGGAGGAATATTGCCGGTAAGCTGGTTATCAGTCAAATAGATATTAGACAAACTGCTGAGATTCCCTAACTCAGGAGGGATACTGCCGGAAAGCTGATTGGCTGATAGATAGAGTCCCGTTAAGTGACTTAAATTTCCAATTTCAGAGGGGATGGTACCGATTAAATTATTCCCACCGGACCACTCTCCCAATGAGATTCCGGTGACATGATCATTTAGTACAGAAACGCCATACCAGTTCCCTTCGGTCCCGGGCATTGCAAAGCCGTCGCTATCCAGTGGAGGTGTTTTCCAGCCGCTGTTATTGGTCCAATTATCACCGTTTGTGCTGTTATACAAAGCAATCAAAGCTGCTCTTTCCCCTGACGGTATCGCACCGTAAACAAAACCTGAAGAGCAGACAAACATCAACAAAATTAAAATACAAAAAAAACGTACTTTCATTTTATCCTCCTTAATCTTTAAATAGGATAAAATCCCGGTTTTTGTTCAACGTTTATAATAATTGATATTTTTTTCTATAAATGCTGAATTAGAGAGGATTTTGAAATGTTAACTTTTATAAATGTTAACATGGGAGCCCACAGAACACACGGAAAGACACAGAAGAATTATTTTTTTTTGTACCGGGTCGGCGTTGTCCCGGTGTGTTTTTTAAAGGCTTTATAAAAGGCAGCCATGGTATTAAAGCCTACTTCGATGGCCACAGAAGAAATTTTCCGCTGCGCCCCCCGGGGACTCTGCAAAATCTTTTTGGCCTCCTCGATCCGGTATGAATTGATATAATCGAAAAAACTCCGGTCCAATTTTTCATTGAGCAACTGGGAAAGCTGGTGAGAGGCGATGGACATTTTCCCGGCTAATGACTGCAAGGTTATATCAGCATCACAATATACTTTTTCGATTTCCATCAGGTACTTGAGCTTTGTCATCCACTCCTCGGCAAAAGAGGGATCCAGGGGAGCACCTTTATACTTTGCCTTTTTTTCAAAGAGTGGTTTCTTTTTTTTATAAATATAAAAAGCAGCACCCACCAGGGCGATAAACAAAAGCAGCACAGCTATTTTAAAAACAGGGGTTTGATAAAAGAAGGATTTTAGAGTAAAGGTGACGGAATCCCCGGTGCGATTCCACACCCCTTCGGCGTTACAGGCAGTCACCCTGAAGGTGTAGGTACCAGGCGACAGGTTCCTGTAATGAGCAGCCCGCTGCTGACCCGGATTCAGGAAAATCCATTCCTGCTGATCCGCGTCAACCCCCTCCAATCGGTATTTGAATATTGTTTTCTCCGGGGATAGGAAGGTGGGGGCAGTGAAATGAAAGCTAAAATTTGTTACATCTTTGAATACATAGGCGCCCGCATCCATGTGGAGGGGAATGGAACGCTGATCAAAGAAAACCTCCTCGATCAGTACAGGGGGAGGTTGTTTGTTGATAAGAATCTTCCCCGGGTTCACGATAGAGATTCCTTTCCTGGTGATGAACCAGAATTCGCCGTTCCCGGCTTTAAGGGCTGAATGCCTTGAGAATTCATTGTTGAACTCGATGCTCTTCATACCGTCGGATATCCCGAAAGAGGTGCAATTGATTTTTCCTGTCTCGCCGTTGGCAAAGCGGTTCAGTTCATTTTTGTCCACACGAAGGATGCCGCTGTTACTCATTAACCAGAACTTGCCCTGACGATCTTCAAAGAACTGGTAAATGAAATTGGTGGTCATACCATGATCAGTTGTATAAGTGATGACATTGCGGTCTTTTAACGAGAAGCGTTTCAACCCTGCCCCATGGGTGGCAGCCCAGTAGACCCTGCCCTCGTCCCCCGGGGGCGTGGGGTCTTCATAAATGCAGGTGACGTTAACGCCCTTAAGATAAAACACAGCATTTTGCTTTGTTATCCTGCCATCTGTTAAAACAGTGATTCCTTTATCTGCGGCAATCCAGATGTTTTGATTTTTATCTTCATAGACATTGTGAACTTTCTTACCCGATAAACCGTCCCGGTCCTTAAAAGATTCGATGACACCATTCGAATGGCGGACGACACTTACCCCATCAAAAGTGCTGAACCATAGATTATGCCGGCTGTCCCTGTATATCGATGTCACCTGGTTATCGGCCAGCCCATCGCGGGTGGTGAATTGAACAAAGGTGCCGTTTTTCTTCTGGAAAACGCCTCTACCGCTGGTCCCCACCCAGAGATTTCCTTTAGCATCCTCGGCAACAGCGCTGATGCCTATATTGGAGAGGTTCGCCGGCTCTATGGTTTCGATAAAGTCGCTGCCCCGGCACCGGAATAATTTCCCGCTGACCGTGCCAATCCAGGTATCCCCTTGCCCGTCTTCGAACATGGAAACGAGAATTTCCTGCTGGTGGGTTTCAAGAGGTGCATAGGATATAAAATCCCGATCTTTTAACCGTTTGATCCCTGCGTTGAGAGTGCCAAGCCATAAATTCCCTTCTTTATCTTCAAAAAGACACAAAATTCTAAAAGGTTTCAACAAACTTTCAAACCCCACTGTGCCATCTCTTTTTTTTATTATTCGATTTAAGCCTTTATCTGCGCCTACCCAGAGGTTTCGTTCACTGTCCTCCAGGATACCTGTAATATAGTTATCGGATAATCCATCCCCGGCGGTATACTTTGCAGTGCTTTTGTCGGTTATCCTGAACAGGCCGTGATTGGTGCCGATCCACAGGTCTCCCCTGCGGTCCTCATGCATCGTATTAATACGAAGGTTGTTCAGACCCTGGACAGGGTATTTTAAAAATTTACCGTCTTTATATCTAAACACCCCGTTTTCGCTGGTTCCGAATAGTAAATTACCTTTTCGGTCCTCGACGATGTCGTTGATTTTTTTACCTTCCAGGCCGTGAGATTCGTTAAATACTGTAAATGTCCCGTTAGAGAAGCGATTTACATAGCTGGCGTGGAAACTGATCCAGAGATTTCCTCTCATATCTTCTTTGATGCGGCGAATACGGTCCCCTGTGATCCCGTCGGCGGGGGTAAAGGTCTTGAAGCGACGTTTTCGGTAATCGTATGAAGTTATCCCCCCGGGATGCCCGATCCAGAGGGTCCCGCCCCTGTCTACGAAAAGTGTATCCGGGTGGATGGTTTCCAGGGGAGTCATTTTCTCTTTTTCAGCAAAAGAGATAATTGAAAATTTCATCCCACCGAATCGAACCAGGCCTTTAAAAGTAGCAATCCACAAGTAACCGTCAGGTGTTTGGGCAATAGAAATGACCGTATTTGAAGGAAAGCCATCGGTCATCTCCCATTGATCCACCAGGTATTGATCGACGGTTTTGTTGGGGTCTAAACCAAATACCTGACAGCAAAATAATTGAACGATAATAATGCCCCCCGCTAACAGTCTTATTAAGCCTGCCTTTAATCGCCTCTTCATAATGGAATAATAAAACAAATGGCACTATATTTCAAGCCCCCTTTGACCCGATAATAGGAATACGTCAAAGTCAAAAAAATTACAAATTCCAGAAAACAAAAAAAAAGAGGCGGGCCCGCGGGATTTCATGTTACCTCTTTACCCTTTTTGGCCCGCCCCTTTTCTTTTTAAAAATTGTTAGGATTAACAATAAACGGGAACGATGGTGGTGTACCCCGGATTGTTTGCGGTACCACCCTTGACCCTTTTTTGCTCATCCCGGTCCAGGACGATGTCAAGGTCCTGGATTGTCTCTTTGCCGAGACGCAGTTTCTTTTCTTTTTTTTGTTTCATTCTCTCCCCCTTTGTTTGGATTGCGTATTACCAAACGCCCGTCTCAGCCCCTCGGAAAACATAAAGCAATATCGATGCCAACCTACGATATTTTTAATATAGCCGGTATAAAAGGGTTTTGAGGATATAATAAATCCGGGTTTTCCAGGAAAATAAAGCCACAGCTTTATTGAATCCCGGCAAAAAAGTTCAAGATTCCCTTCATCGAGGTATTTCAACCGGTAAAGTCATGACTTTATTTAATAAGGTCATAACATTATTTATTTTTGCAGTTTAGCACTAATCCCGGGGATCGATTTTATACTGGTATAATAAACTCATAAATTTCTGGTAATCCTTTTCATCTATATTCAAACTTCCAATCATTTTTTTAAAGCTGCGGGAATTCTCCTGGTAAAATTCCTTCAAAATTGTCTTCACTGCCTTCCTGTCAAGGTCTCTATCGATAAAAGGTCTCCAGACCAACTGCCAGAAGTTTTTTCCTTCGTTGATATGCATGCGGATTTGCGCTGTTTTATCATCTTTTTCAGCGGATATTTTTTTATAATAGCTGGAGTTCATAACACCTTGAATATCTTGCCCCGTGATAGGACCGGCAGCATGAATACCGGCCCTGGTGAGAACGGTTATTAACTCCCTGGTATTCCCGGGCCAGTCATGGGCAAAAACCGCTTCCCAGAACCCGGGTCCGATCTCTTTTCCTTTTAAAAGTTCCCGGTGTTCCAGCACCAGGTCCCTGATGTCTTGTTTGCGCTTTCTTAATGGGGGAATCTCTATTTCAAGTACATGCAGCCGGAAATAGAGGTCCTCGCGGAATTGGTTCGTCCGGATGGCCTCTTTTAAATCCCTGTTGGTGGCA
>CP070627.1:1267552-1276103 GCA_020355945.1 Candidatus Aminicenantota bacterium
GAATTCCTGGGCAGAATCGATCACCAGGTAAAAATAAGGGGGTTTCGCATTGAATTGGGAGAAATAGAGAATCAATTACTAAAACATAATAAAATTCATGAGGCAGTCGTTATATCCAAAGAAGATAAAAACAGGGATAAATATCTGTGTGCTTATTTTGTTACGCACGATGCGGTCAAAATAGTGGCAAAAGAATTAAGAGAATATCTGTCCGGTCATTTGCCGGATTACATGGTACCCTCTTATTTTGTGCAATTGGAGAAAATCCCCTTAACACCCAATGGCAAAACAGACCGAAACGCCCTGCCAGAACCCGCGTTAAAAACAAGAGAAAATTACACAGCCCCGAGAGATGTTATCGAAAAACAATTGGCGGCAATATGGGCGGATGTGCTAGGTAGAGACGCATTGCATGCGTCTCAAATGTATGAATCAATCAGCATAAATGATAATTTTTTTGAATTAGGCGGCCATTCTTTAAAAGCAACCGCCATGATAGCAAAAATACAAAAACAATTTAATATAAATCTATCATTGGCCCAGGTGTTCAACTTACCCCGCATCCGGCAAATGGCAGAATACATTAAAGCAGAAAAACAGGGGATCAATATAACAAAAGATGAAAATTTAGTCCTCTTAAAAAAAGCAAACAATAAAAATCACCTGTTTTTCATTCATGACGGCAGTGGAGAAGTAGAAGGATATATCAATTTTTGCAATTCCCTGGACTCCGATTATAACTGTTGGGGAATAAAAGCGGAAGGATTTGAAAATTACGCCCCTAAAAACATAAAGATTGAAGAACTTGCAAAGCAATATATAAAAAAAATCAAGATCATTCAACCATCCGCACCTTATTGTATCACCGGTTGGTCCCTGGGCGGGACTATCGCTTTTGAAATGGTCAACCAGTTGGAGCAAATGAACCAAACCGTGGATTTTTTTGCTATCATCGATGCCCCACCCCCAGACCAGGACTCAACACAACCCTTGCAGGAATTTACCCTGGAATCCGAACTCAATTGGAGTAACAATTATTTGTCCCGGGATATTTATGAAAAAATAAAAAATGCATCCACAATCAAACATATGTGGGCCTTAATCGCAGCCCACCTGGAATCCGGCAGCATAAATACTGATGCGGTATCAGGGAGAATTAAAAAAATTTTAGCTCAATACGGGGGACGCGGTATAACCAATTACCAAAATTTGAATATTAGCCAGATGATTCGATATTTGAATATATTAAGAAGCTTCCATCAGGCACGTGTATCTTATATCCCCCCTGGAAAAATAGATACACCCATCCAATATTTCAAAGCAAGTCAATCGGAAAAAATCAATCATGAAATGTGGGGAAAATATGCGATTAATCCCTTAAGGCTATATGAAATTCAAGGCGATCATTACTCAATCTTTACATCACCGTCGGTGACGGATTTTGCCAAAAAATTTGACCAAAATTTGAGAAAAATAATACGAGCCGCAGGTTAACGGTTAACACAGACCCGTGGCAATCCGCGGCTAAAAATAAAAAGGAGGAAACCAATATGCTCTCAAAACAAATGAAAACGCTGACAGTCATGATTATCATGATCGGTTTTGCGGTCCCGGTCCTGGGACAATCCATCTATTTTGAAGATGATTTTGAAAAAGGATTGGGAAAATGGGACCTGGTCAATGCGGATAAGATTAAAATTGTCGACACCGCTGAGACCAAACATGGTAAAGCCCTGTGTCTTCATACCGGGGGTGAAGCGGTATACGCTTTAATCAAAGACTCTGATGCCTGGACCAATATAAAAGTAGAAGGGGATGTGTTTTTCCCCTGGAATACGTGTTCTTATTTGGGATTAATTTATAATTACAATGTCAGGGGACCGCGAGTCGACTTTGGTTCTATATTTATCTTAGGTCCTTTTGGTGAAGACCTTGTACCCTACTTTACCAACATCTTCAAACACATGGAATGGCCACCTGACCATTTCCTGGGAAATGTGATTTGGGTCAACCCTCATCGGGACAGTAACGCTTCCAGGAACATATACAGCGAATATTGGGTAACATTAACAGATGATACCAAAGCAATTAAACCCGGGGAATGGGGTCATTTTAAAGCAGAAATTGTCGGGCCTGCCTGTCATTTTTATGTGACGGATATGGAAACACCAACGGTTACTTATAACTTTTTCGAGTTTTCCTCCGGCCGCGTTGGCTTTAAGCCCAGGTATACGGGCGCTGAAGTGTGGATCGATAATATTAAAGTCACACCCCTTAAAGAATTCAGTTATAAAGGTCCCGGGTTACCCGCGGGGAGAACCTATAAACCGAAAAAACTCCTCACCAATTGGAAAGCCATTGGCCCCTTTAGCCGACGAATCAAAGAAATAGAAACCCAGGGCTATCATGCTGAGAAATCTTATACACTTCAAAACCAAACATATAAATGGGAGCCTTTTGAAACAGACCCCAGGGGCTGCGTGGTTACCGGGAAGCTGACCCACCGGTTCAACTACCATTTCTTTGCCTATTTTCTTACTGAAATCAATTCCCAAAACCAAAAAGAGGTCACCATCGAATTTAGCTCCACCAACACCCTGGTCCTCTGGGTCAATAACAAGCTGGTGGGAAATGTAAAACGGCAGTTTGTTTGCTGGTACGACTTCTGGGAAAACCCGGAACATAAAGGTGAGACAACCAAGGCCACTTTAAACCCTGGAAAAAACTCCATCCTGGTCCTGGTAAAAGGCGGCAGATACGGCGGCGATGGCTTTTATGCCTATTGCCATATGAACCCCCCAAAGGACAAAGAAGATGATAAGAAACCAGGAAAGAAGTAGACCGAAACATGAACATGAATTGTAAATGTAAACCTAATTTCTTTATTGCAGGCATGCCGCGCTCCGGCACCACATCTATGTATACCTATCTAAAACAGCATCCGGATATATACCTGGCGGTCTACAAGGAACCCAACTTTCTCTGTAAAGACTTGACTCAATCCCATTATAATGTCCAGGACCCGGAATTGTACTCCAGCCTGTTTGCTCATGCCGGAGATAAAAAACGCATCGGGGAGGGTTCGGTCTGGTATCTTACCTCCAAAATAGCAGCAGTTGAAATTAAAAAATTCAGCCCTTCAGCAAAAATCATTATCATGTTGAGAAATCCGGTTGACATGATCTATTCTTTGCATGGTCTTTATGTGAGAACCAAAAACGAGAACATTGCAGATTTTCAACAAGCACTGGAAATGCAAGCGGAGCGTATGAAGGGACTCTCCATCCCCCAAAACTGCTATTTCCCTGAAGGATTATTCTATACTGAAGTCGCAAGATACCATGACAAAATAAAGCGTTTTATAGATGTATTTACCAGGGAAAACATCCATGTGATTGTATTTGATGATTTTGCCCAAAACACAGCCCAATGTTACCGGGACACCCTTGAGTTTTTAGAAGTGGATGCCAATTTCCAGGCGGAGTTTGACCTGGAAAAAGCAGCCAGAATTATTCAACCCATGGTGCTTAAGCAGATTCGTCACAGTCATCCTGAAATAAAAAAGAAATTAGCCAATAAGACAGGATTAAGGGCCCATCAAAGTCCACCCCGTAAACCATTAACACCCGCGCTCATCACCCATCTGCTTCACTGCTTCAAAGAGGATATAAAAAAAACCAGCCAATTAATCGACAAAGATTTAACACCCTGGTTAGAATGAAATCCGAAGCACGAATTTTTTCTATTTGGAGGTATGAATCATGTTCGAAGAATTGATATTGAAATCTGCAGCATGCGGCGACAACAAAAGAAACATTATCACTGACGGAACGTATCAATGCACCTATCATGAGTTAATAGAGATTTTTGCCGCACTTGACCAGTTTTTCGGGAAATCCGCTGTTTCCCCTGGTGATTGCAGTGTATTGATATGTGGGAATTCCCTGCCGGAAGCTGTATTGCTGCTCTGGCTGCTTTACCGGAAACGACACTTTCTATTACTGCCCCGCGGAGGCCTGGTTTTCAGCCTACCGGAATTCTGTCAGCACAAAATACTTGTAGATTTAAATTCCCCTGGCCTGGATATCAAAGTCCCCGATACTAACCTGGCTATTGAACCCAATCCCGGTTTTAGCGCGGATGCAAGCCTGCCGGGTGCAGGGGGAAGTATTTTCTTAAAAACCTCCGGCAGCACTGCCGAACCTAAGCTGGTGATGCATTCGCATGAAGGCTTCGTACAAAATGCAGTCAACTGCATCAAGCGATTTGAAATTACCCCTAATGACCGTCTGCTCATCCCTGTGCCTATTTATCACATGTATGCACTGGGCGCAGCAATTATCCCCGGTATCATCGCCGGCGCTTCCATCAACCTGCTTGAAAAAACCAATATCATCACATACCTGGACCGGGAAAAACAATACCAACCTAATGTCTCTTTCTTAACTCCACCGCTGTGCCACATGTTTTTAAGAACCAGGAAAAGTCCTTATCGCTATCGTCTCGTAGTAACTGCCGGTGACCGGATCACACCCGCTGTCTTTGAAAATTTCGAAACCAAATTCGGTAAATTGGTCAACCTGTACGGGAGTACGGAACTGGGTGCCATTGCCACCAACAAATTAGCTGACCCCTTAAACATCCGTTCCAATGGAATTCTCGAAACAATGCCCGGTGTTACCATGGATTTCACGGATAAAGAAAGTGAAAATGACCCGGAGAAAGTATCTGAAATCATATGCAGCCATGATTATGGATTTGACGCCTATGTAGATAAAAAAGGACGAAAAATCACAGCGGAAACTGCAAAACCCTTTAGAACCAAAGACCTGGGCAAGCGAATCTCCACTAATCGATTCCAGGTGGTGGGTCGAACCGGGAACAGTGTAAACCGGCATGGTATCTTAGTGGCCTTTTCGGAAGTGGAATCCATCATTGAGCAAGGAATCGAAGAAGTCGCCCATGCAGTAGTGACAGGCGGTAAAGAAGACATTACCCGCGGTAAAAAAATGATCGCCTGGTGTGAATTAAAACCGGGAACAAAATTGAATGATCGAGACCTTCGCTCCCGGTGTTTTGATATGATGCTCAGGCACATGGTGCCTGATGAAGTCCGGGTAATCAAAGAAATCCCCCGGTTGCCCAATGGAAAATTCGACAGGAAAAAATTGGCAGCCCTCCAGGGCGCCCAATAATAAAAAGTTTTTGCCGGGGGGTCCAGATGCGTCACGGGGGCAGTTTTTTCAAAAAGCGCCCCCCCTATGCTTCACGGAGCCGAAGGCAAAAAAAGGAGGAAACATGTCTGATGTAATCGTGAATCAACTGAAAGATATCATCGTCAATAAGCTGGATGTCAATTTAGCTTACGATGAAATCGATGAAGATGTCTCATTGTTTGAAGATGGATTAGGGTTGGACTCTATTGCCATTGTTGATCTGATCGTATCCATCGAAAACACGTTTGCTTTAAGCATTGAAGATGAGGATCTCAATGCCGATTTGTTTAAAAATCTCAAGATACTGTCGGAATTTGTCCGGAATAAATTGAAAAATTAGCATCCTTAAAGGTTAGCCATGAAGAAAAAAAATTCTGAAATCAAGCCCTCCAGGAAAGGCTTTGTCACTAACTATCCTCATTTCAGGTATTGGAAAAAACCGGCCATCAATGACCTATTGTCAGCCCCCCCTTTAAATATCTATTTGCATGTACCTTTTTGTATCCGCAAATGTGCATATTGTTATTACAGGACCGAGACATATAAGAACAAGGCTCAATTAGACGGATATACAGCGGCTTTATGTCAGGAGATGCGGTTGTCTTCTCACCAATTTAACTGTCATCAGCGGCCGGTTAATTCTATTTATATCGGAGGTGGGACTCCTTCGCTTCTCCCGGTGTCACAGCTAGAAAGAATAATCGACTGCTTACACGAAAACTTTAACATTGAAACCCCGGAATTTACTATAGAAGCCGAACCACGAACCATCAGCCCGAAAAAAGTATCCGCCTACAAAGAAATGGGAATCAATCGTATCAGTATTGGCATTCAATCCTTTAATGATGAGATCATCAAATTAAGCGGCAGGGAACATACCGCTGAAAAAGCTTTAAAAGCCATTGATATTGTAAAAGACGCCGGTGATATCGTCATTAACATCGATCTGCTCAGCGGGTTGGCAGGAGAAACCAACAACACCTGGGTTGAGACAATAGATACTGCCATCAGTACAAAAGTTCACAATATCACCGTATATCGAATGGAAGTCTATCTCAACACGGAATTTTTCAAGAAAAGCGTTCGTAAAAAGGTACTGCAATTGCCATCCGAAGCCCAGGAATTGGAATTAATGAAAGTCGCCTTAGAAAAATTTGATGACTCCAATTACAAACCATGGAGTTTCTTCACTGTTACCCGGGATGGTGAATTCCAGCACCAATATGCCACCAATTTGTGGAAAGGAGAGGATTGCCTGGCCCTTGGACCTTCCGGGTTTGGCACGCTGGGATACTATAATTATCAAAATTCCAACGAACTGGATTCATACCTGGCTTATATCAAAAAGGAACAGTTACCCATCATTCGAGCACATCGGCTTACCAGTAAAGATTTAATGTTAAAAGACCTGATGCTGGGGATGAAACTCTGTCGTCTTAGTCGGAATGATTTTGTCAATCGGCATGGATTTGATTTTTGTGATGCGGTCCCCGGTACCATGGAGGAACTTTGTTCAGAGGATTACATCCTGCTGGAAGAAGACACCATTACCCTGACACCCAAAGGCATATTGTACGGAGACTATGTGGGCAAGCGAGTGGCCCTGGCCCTGAAACAATATATAGGCATGGATAATCTCAGCCTGTATTAAATGGCCTGGCGCCTGGAACCCGGAGCCTGTCCGGGAATAGAGAGCGGAAACAAATTGAAAAAATGATCGGTTTTTTTCATGAGGTCGATCCCAACAAAAGCGGCGGCAAAGGGAAAAACCTGGTTGAACTAAAGAACGCTTCGTTCCCGGTTCCCCCGGGTTTTATCCTCACCTATGACGCCTACAGCCGATTTAAGGAAGCAAACCAAATACCCGGGGAAATGAAAGAATTAATATCAACGTATTATAAAGAGTTAAGCCGCAAGACCGGAAGTTCGATGGTGGCGGTACGTTCATCTGCTTCGGCCGAAGACCTGCAAACCGCATCCTTTGCCGGGCTGTATGATACTTACCTCTATGTGAATTCGGAAGAAAAGCTCTTCAAAAGAATCGTGGATTGTTGGCATTCCCTGTTTAGCGAACGGGCCACAGCGTATAGAAAACGAATGAAGGTCACGGAAACCCATCCAAAAATGGCAGTCATCGTGCAAACCATGGTGGACCCGAAGTCCGCTGGTATCCTCTTCACTACCCAGCCTTACCAGGGCAAAGGTAAAACCAACCAAAAAGTAATGATGGTAGAATCCAATTGGGGATGCGGTGAAACCGTGGTAGCCGGGACAGCTACCCCGGACCGTTTTGTCATCTCAAAAAATCAACCTTATACGATCCTGGAAAAAATCCCCGGTGAAAAAGAAGTATTCCTGCAAGGCAGCCAGTCAGGGCCAATCACAAAACAAACCCCCCCAGACCGGAGAAGAAATCTTTCTTTAACACACCATGAATTAACCCGGTTATGCCATCTAGGGAATCAAATGGAACGCCATTTCGCCGCACCCCAGGATATCGAGTGGGCATTGACCAACGACGGAAAAATCTTTATCCTTCAATCCAGGCCAATTACAAAATTCTCGTAGAGACGCATAACATGCGTAACAGTTATTTTACCGCTGAGTACGCTGAGTACGCATAGATTTTATAAAAATTATTTTTTCCTCTGCGCACTCTGCGACATCTGCGGTGAATACTCAGGTAAACAGGAGTTAACATGAACAAAACCTATTTTCCAAAACTGGATATATTTTATGACAAATTTTGTAAAGCGGTTACCAGGTCGGGAAATGAACGACATTTCTTAAAAAAGTGGGGATTGGACTGCTTATCGGATATTTACCATATTTTAAGCAGCAATATCCAGGGCGGTTACGACTCTCACAAACAGACCATGTTAGCCTCGTCTATCAATGGTTCCGTATTAAACCTCGGACCCGGCATGGGCTTTTGTGTGTTTTTATTAACCGACTTATTTGAACAGGTGCTGGTGGCTGAGCCGGACGGAGAGAATTGTCTACTTCTCAACAGCATCGCCAACCATTATGAAACTCATAAAGGCAAAAAAGCCAATGAAATCGTTAAGGTCTATCATGCGGGTATATCCATCACCGATGAAGCGATTAACTATTGGAAGGCGAAGCAGGAACTAATGAAAAAAAGAAAGTTAAAAGGGAGTATTTTGAATTTTTCTATTGAAGGGGCCAGTGAACTGCGGGATATCTTTCACGAAAAGGTGTCCAGGGTATACTTGCATAAAGTATTATCAAGCCTGAGTATATCCACTGGCTTTGAAACCGTCATTTCGGAATGCCGGTTATTTTTAAAAGATCGTGGAGAAATCACCTGGTCG
>CP070627.1:1276203-1284691 GCA_020355945.1 Candidatus Aminicenantota bacterium
GGCAGCCAGCGCCCGATATCACCGGTTCGATACACTATTTCCCCTTGCCGGTACGGATTTTTTACGAATCGCCGGGAGGTGAGTTCGGGTTGGTTGAGATAACCGGCAGCCACCCCTGTTCCGCCAATATATATTTCCCCGCTTATCCCGATGGGAAGCAGCCGCTGCCGCTTATCCCATATATAGGCCGTGGTATTGGATATGGGTTTCCCGATAGGGATGGTGGGCCAACGCGGGTCAATGTGGTTGATAAAATAATAAGTGGCGTATACCGTGGTTTCGGTGGGACCGTACACATGAATGAGCCTGTCCGGGCCCAGACGTTCCAATGCCTTCATGGCGTGGGGAATGGAAATCTTTTCGCCGCCGTATAAAACTTTGCGGATATTGGCGAAACAATCGATCTTGATGTCCACCAGCGTGTTAAACAGGGCCGTGGTTAGAAAAAATACCGATATTCTTTCTTTTTTTAGCAAATCCCCCAGTTTATCCAATGTCAATAGATCCGCTTGTTTCATCATCACCAATGTGCTGCCGTTTAGTAACGCACCGTATATATCAAATACCGAACCGTCAAACGCATAATTCGACAACTGCAGGACCCGGTCGTTTTCGTCCAGGTCCAGGTAATTGGTGTCCCGGACCACCCGGATCACATTGGAGTGGGTGGTAAAGGTGCCTTTGGGTTTGCCGGTGGTCCCGGAGGTATACATGGTGTAAACCTGGGCTGTTGAACCATTCACCGGGACCGGGTCCCGGGCCGGTTCCCCGCCTGCCCCGCCTATAAACGCATCCAACAAAATAATCTCCCTGGCAAATTTGGTTTGATTCTCTTTTCTCCCGGGGATAAAGGCAATTCCGGCTATCTCTTTGAGAACCTCTTCTCCAGGTAGTTTCTTGTGGTTTGCCATGATTTTTTCGATCAATTGGCAAAAGGTTATTTCTCCTTCTCCCAGCACGGCCAGGTCGATATTTTTGTCCAGCAAAATAGTGGTGGCATTGCTGGTGGCATAGGGACCGCCGGCAATAATCGGCACTTTGATTCCCCACTGCCGGATTTGCGCCGCGGTTTGATGGAAAAAATCCTTGTAATAGGTCAGGGTGCGAATGCCGATCACATCCGGTTTAAACCCCTCAAGCAGCGCTTTTAACTCTTCATAATTATCAAAATCAATGAAGGCTTTGGCAATTTTACCGTTCACTTTACTTCCCAACTGGCGGTTTAAATAGGTCAGCAGGTACATCAAACCTAAGGGAGCTTCCACCACATTATAAATATCATGGCTCTCATCACTAAAAAATTGAGACAAATCTAAAAGTAATATTTTCAGGGCATTTTCATCACAGTGGTGAACAGGAAAAAGTTCCCGTATTTGCCGGTTTAAGTCCGGGACTTGCATGCATTCTTCGGGCAAAAATCCTTCATCTCCCGTTTCCAGGTCTGCGGGCCGGAGCCCGGTAAATTCAAGCAGGTCATTAAAACAGGTAATGGTGGTGGGCAAATAACTGTCGTATTTCCGGACCACCTCATCTTCGCTGAAGGCTTTCACCTGGAAAGGTAAAACATGCTGTAAACGCTCTTTGCAGAGGAAATAATTATCGAAGAAATCCCCTTGCAGTTCCATGACAAAGCCTTTTTCAAAGGGCAGGGTTTCCGGGAGTTCATGGTAGGCCAGGTTATCCGAATTCAGAATATCTTCCGCTGAAACACCTTTTTCAATGGCCCATTTAGCCATAGCCGTGTTGGACCAGATTTTCAAGATAAATATATATGGAAAATGTAACCACTTGATGCTTTTGATAAAATCCAGGGTCAGCCGGGCTTCTTCCCTGGTCTCAGTGGGAAACCCCATCATGATATAGAGTTCTAAAATAATATGGGGATGTTTTTCACAGATATATTCGATATTTTTACGCAGTTTCTCGATTTGCAAATTTTTCCCGATTAATTTTTGCAGCCTGGGTGAAGCACTTTCCAGTGCCAGGGGAAGCTGCAGGAGCCCGGCTTCCACCATGAGATCGATATACTCTGTGGTCAGGATATCTCCCCGCATGCCGCTGGGGAAAAACAGTTGAACCTTCATCTTGTTTTTGATGAGCATCCGGAAAAATTGTTCACTGTTTTTGATGTCCAGGTTAAAAATATCATCCAGCAGCGAAAACCGCCGCACCCCGATCCGGTAGAGTCGTTGAACCTCTTCAAATATATTCTCTGCCGAACGTACCACATGGCGCTTGGGCCAGATTTTATGACAGTAGGTGCATTGAAAGGGACAGCCCCGTGTCCCCTGCAAAGTGAACAGGTGTTTCGCCGGTGCCTGGCAAATAAACCGGCTGTACTTTTCACAATCGATTAACGAACGGTCCGGGAAGGGTAACCCGTCAAAATCCGTAATTTGGGGCCGTGGTCCAGTAAAGTATGGGGTGGTTTTGATTTTATCCGGGCCGGTGTGCAGCCCCTGCAGCCGGCTGAAAGACCTGTTCTTAATAATATCGCTGCCGGTTAATAAAAGAGATACCTGGCAGTCCTCCAACATGGTGATAGTCCTTTTATCCGGCATATCGGGTTCTAAGGGCAAATAAGCTGCTCCTGCTTTCAATATGCCCATGATACCAATGATCATCTCCAATGAGCGCCCGATTCTCAAACCGATGATATCCCCGGGTTTTGCTCCCCGGCCCTTTAATACATTGGCCAATGCATTGGCTTTTTCATTCAATTCCCGGTAGGTTAAATGTTTGTCTTCAAACACCAGCGCTGCTTTATCCGGGTATTTCTCCACCTGCTCTGCGAATAACACCGGGACCGTTTTATCCCTGGGATAATCCGAGCGGGTGTGGTTAAATTCCTCTAATATTCGTTGTTTCTCTTCTTTCGCCAGTATATCGATATCCTCCACCCGGGTGTCCACGTTGAAAAGAGTCCCTTGCAGTAAAGCCTTGAAATGGGTAATGATTCGTTCGCCGGTGGATTGACTGTACCTGGCCGCGTTATATTCCACTGTCCCTTCGATGCTTTTTGAACTTCTTAAGAAGGAAAAGGTCATATTATTATCTATATGTGCGAGGTATTTTTTGTCATGGATATTTTCCAGTAAAACCGCCGTATCAAATAAGGGGAAATCCCGGCCGGAAAAGGGCATATTTAATTGTTGTACCAATATTTCAATGGGATAACTTTGATGTTCCACTGCCTCCACCAGGGTTTTGCTCAATTGAACGATTAGCTCTTTGAAGGTCATTCCATCTTCGAAAACCTGCCTCAAGGCCAATACCGTATTAATGAATTCACCTTCCGCCTCCTGCTTATAAATGGGAACGCCCACGATGATATCTTTTTGTTGGGTGTATTTATTTAATAAGGCCGTGACCCCGGCAGTCAAATATGCATGCAGGGTCAGATCCGAATCATTGCCCAGCCATAGTAACCGGGAAAACACCTCTCCTGTTAATGCAAATTTTACTTCTGCCAGGTGACGATCCTCCGGGTCACTGGTTTTGTAATCAAAGGGGAAACCGGTTTTTACCAGGTCACCGGATAATTTTTTTAACCAATAATTTCGTTCTTTGATATTTTGGGCTGCTGCTGCTGCCAGTTTTCCAGGGTAATTTCTCTCGTACATTATTTTATCTCCTTATTTTAAAATCTCAAATCGATTTTAGGAACTTCTGGCTTTGGGGATAATAAACCATGAGAAATATGAATATCCTTTAATTTGATCTCCGTATTTTCAATAACGGTTGATAATATTTCCAGGAAATAGCCGCGAAAACATTCCAGGGTTTCTTTTTTAAAGAGCTTTGTACTGTACTCGACTTGAAAAATTAGTTTCCCGTCTATTTCTTCACCCACCCAGGCCATATCAAACCTGGACAAATTTTCTTTATGTTCATAGGGTTTTATTTTCAAGCCCGGTATATCCAGGGTAGGAATCTCCACGTTTTGTAATTCAAATGCCGTATCAAATATCGCATTTCTATTGGCATCTCTTTTGCCGGGTATTTTACTCACCAGGTCTTCAAACGGGTAGTCCTGGTTTTCAAAGGCTTCCAAAGTTCTTTTTTTTACATCTGCCAGGAATTCTTTAAATGTTTTTTCTGCCTGGGGATAGTTTCTTAAGGGCAGCATATTGACAAACATGCCCATGACGTGATTTAGATCAGGATGCCTGCGTCCGGCCACGCCTGTTCCCACGATGATGTCTTCCTGGCTGCTTATTTTTGAAAGTAATATGATATATATGGAGAGCAGGACAATAAACAGGGTGGCGCCTTGTTCTGCTGCCACTGCTTTCAACTGTCGGAGGGGTTCTTTCCCTACCTCAACGTCCAGTTGGCTTCCTTCAAAACCCTGTGCCGCCTGTCTTTTATAATCCAGGGGCAGATCCAGGACCGGGCACTCCTTTTCAAACTGCTTTAACCAGTATGCTTCCTGCTGCCGGAATACTTTTTTCTTTTTTTCATTATCCTGCCATCTTGAAAAGTCTTTGTATTGAATTTTTAATAAGGGTAAGGATTTTCCCTGGTAAAGTGCTGTAAATTCCTTTATTAATATTCCCATTGATGTGCCGTCGGAAATGATGTGATGCATGTTTACCATTAGTAGATGTTCCTGTTCTCTCCTATCTTGAGAGGGATGTCCCGCCAGGGGCGGGGTGTGTGGATATTTAACCAATCCCACCCGCAGTAAAGGTGCCCGGGATAAATCAAAAGGACGGAAAAAATGATGAATGATTTGGAATTTGGAATTTGGAATTTGTTTGTAATTTGTAATTTGTAATTTGTAATTTTTTCCCTCTGTGTCCTCTGTGTCCTCTGTGGCTAAAAAATACTCGATTTCAAAATTGACCTCATCATGGATTCTTTGTATTGGTTCTCCTTCCATCAATTGGAAAGCGGTGCGGAAACTTTCATGCCGTGAAATCAATGTCCTGAAAATTTCTTCGAATCGGTCCCGGTCCAGTTCACCTTCAAGCACCATTAATGAAGGAATCGTGTAAGCGGTGCTCCGGTTTTCTTTCTCCACTTGATTCAATATGAACATTCGCTTTTGGGCAGAGGATAAAGGGTAATACTCTTTTTTCTCAATTGGTGGTATCGAGTAATGGATACTTTTCCGGCCGCGGCTGATATACCGGGCAAGAGCTTCAATGGTGGGTTGATTAAAAAAGTCTTTTAAAGGGATTTTAATATTTAATGTTTTGTGGATTTTAGAGGTGACAATGACTGCTTTTAATGAATCACCACCCAATTGGAAGAAATTATCGCGGGTACCGATGTGTTCATACCCCAGTAATTCTTGCCATATATTTACCAGTGTTTGTTCCCCGGGATTGGCGGGTGGTGTGTATGAGGTGGGTAATGCCGGTCTTGATTGACGTGCCCGGGTTTTTTGTTTTGTTGACAGGTCCTGGTCCGGCAGTGATTCCAGGTTAATCCACTGTTGGATCCGGGATTGTATATCACCGGCACACTGGATCACCTGCTGCGCGCCTGGCCAGGACAGTATCCGTTCCACTGCTTCTGCGCCTTGTGCCGGTGTCATGGCCAATTCAGCGATAGAAGCCCCTACAGTACCGAGTGAAGTATTTTTATCCCTTACTTCGCCAGTTTGCCAGGCGTCCCAATTGACACTTATCCAGCGGCCAGGGGAGGTGCGGGCCCGTTTATAAAAATGAGCATAAGCATCCAGGAAAATATTGGCGGCTGAGTAAGCTGCGAATCCTAATCCACCCAGGATCGCTGAGGTGGAGGACATCAACAAACAAAAATCCAATTCTTGCTTTTTCCTCAGCAGCTCTTCCAGCACCAATACACCGTAGATTTTGGCCCGGAATTGATCCTGGCAGTCAGTATCACCAAGGTCTTTTATCGAGCGCACCATATGATCCCCGGTACTGGCGGCGCAGTGAATGACCCCGTTGAGGGGCCCGAATTTTTCTTCTGCCAGGAGTAATACCTCTTCCATTTGTTCTTGATTGGAAACATCTGCTGGCAGGGCCAGGACCTTTGCTCCCATTTTTTCCATTTGCTTTAGCTTTTCTATCTTCCGGGATGTACTATTATCCGGGTCATGAGAGCGGAGCCACTGATCCCATTGGGGCGCGGGAGGCAGGGGAGAACGACCGGTGAGGATTAACCTGGCTTGCAGGGATTTGGCCAGGTGTTCTGCCAGGATCAGCCCAATACCTCCCAACCCCCCGGTTACCAGGTAACTCCCTGCTTGTTTCAAGGGCAATTTTTTGGGGTCCGGGTCCGGCAGCGGCATGGGGGCTGTAGATAGGACCCAACGATAATAAGTCCGAAAAGCAACGATTGTATCCGTGGGCCTGGTGAAAATTTCCAACAACAACTGTTCCAGCAGGGCTTTGTCCTGTCCCCTGGTTTGGGGCCGCGCAATATCGATACTGCGGCACCTGGTATGGGGGTATTCCTGGGGGATTACCTTTACAGGGCCCAATACAGCAGCCTTACCCGGGCTCAAGCGCTCGTCACCGGTGATTTCATGGACTCCGCTGGTAATCACATCAATTTGAATATCGTTGGCAGCCTCCAGGTTGCCCAGGGCTTTGGCCAGGTAAATTAAACTGTAAAAACCCATGGACAGGTGCTCTGTTAACTGGTTCACGTTATACCCGCCGTCTTTATCCTTGTCCTTCATGTCAATATCACTTTTTTCTTCATCTACTCCCCATAAGTGAATGATTCGTTGGGGAAACCTTTCCTTTAGTTCCAGGTGAAGGTGTTGCAGCAGGGTATTGTAATCTTCGGCTTTTGCCGGGTTAATGAAAAACAGCCATTGACTTTTCTTTTCATAGGTGGTTCCCTTCCTGACTGTAATGACCTTATGGTTGTTATGTTTCAACCGGGCTGCCAGTTGAGGCCCGATGTCCTGGGCGCGGTTTTTATCCATAAATACCAGCCAGGTTTGTGCCTGGGTGTTGTTTTTTTCCTTTTCTACTATTCCCGGGGGCAAAGGCCGGCGTTCCCACAATGGGATATAAAACCAGTCGGCTATACTCGGTTTTTTACGGGGTTTGGTTTTTCCCGGCGGCGTTATACTGGCATCGCCAGGAACACGGAAAAGGTCTCTTTGCAAAGGATAAAAACTTCTTTCAAAGAAATAGGTGGGCAAGGGGATGCGACAGCGCTCTTGCCCGGCATAAAATGCCTGCCAATCAATGGAAACCCCCTTTAACCACAATTGACCGACTTTGGTCAAGGTATAGTAAACGTCGGATACCTCTTCTTTGCGATGTCGAACCATGTCTAAAGCAGGGGTGCTAATTTTTTTACCCGGGTGTTGATTGACAAACAAGGTCAATCCCCGGCCTGGCCCGACTTGCAGGAAGATGGGGTTGGGTTGTTGGAACAATGTAGTCAAACCATCGGCAAAACGAACGGTGTTGCGCAAATGCCGCGTCCAATAACCCGGGTCCATTGCCTGCCGGGTCGTGATCCATTTCCCGGTTAACCCTGAAATGTAAGGAATTTTGGGCTTATTAAAGGTCACCCGGGAGATTTTTTCTTTAAATTCTTCTAAAATCGGTTCCACCATGGCGGAATGTCCGGCTTTGGGTACATAATAGCGCAGACACTCATGCCCTTTTTCGTTTAATTGGTTTTCAAAAGCATCGATGTCCTGGACCGGCCCGGATACCACGCACAACGACTCCCCATTCACCGCTGCCAGGGATATTTTACTATTGAGCAGCGGTTTTAATTTTTCTTCCGAAAGGGGGACACTGAGCATGGCCCCCGGGGGTAAGCCATGCATTAACCGTCCCCGCCGGGCTGCCATAAACAAAGCGTCTTCAAGGGAAAACACACCGGATAAGCAGGCAGCCGCATATTCACCAAAACTGTGCCCAATCATGGCATCCGGTTGAATCCCCCAGGTCATTAATAAAACCGCCAGGGAATATTCAAAAATGAATTTTATCGGGGTGGTATATAAAAATTGACCGATTTTTTCTGCTGCTTCTTCTGTATTTTCCTTATGGGGATAGAGTACCGGTTTCATGTTGATATGGATGATATTTTCCAGGATTTCAAAACAGTGGTCCACCTGGTCCCGGAAAACCGGTTCCCGGTTGTACAGGTCCAGCCCCATATTGACGAACTGGCTGCCTTGCCCGGAGAACATAAACACCACGGTTGGTTTTTCATCCCCGGCAAGTCCGGTTTCCAGTTCACCGTGTTCGAGGGCATGAATCGCAGCCCTGATACCATTTGTAGGATATACCCATATCTTCCGGTGAGGAAACGCTTTTCTTCCCACCTGTAAAGTATAGGCCGCATCTGCCAGGGTTGGACCAGGATTAGTCGGATTCTTATGATTACCACGATTTAAAAGATTTTCTTTAAAATATTCCGCTAGATTTTCGGTCATTTTATCCAGCGCGGATTCGGTTTTAGCGGATAATAGGATTAAATGGTATTCAGGCAAGGGGGCAAGCCCCCTTGTCCCCTTTAAGGGTTCCTCAAG
>CP070627.1:1284791-1293057 GCA_020355945.1 Candidatus Aminicenantota bacterium
AATCCGTGTTTCTCCGTGTTCGTCCGTGGCTAAAACAGGATTTACTTTACCATTTTGAACCGGGTAGGTTTACGGGTTTACGGGTTTACGGGGACAGGCAAGTATAATCAGGCAAGTATAATCAGGGTGATTTAGTTTATATAACCAAGTGCTTTTAATTTTTCCAGGTTCTTTTTATTGATTCCGGGAAAATATTTACGGGGATTTGCTCTTTTTACCACACCATTGCCAAAAAGGAAAACCTCTACTTCCCTTTCCTTTGGAGCAGATTTATACGACCTTTTTGATAGTTTAATATACTCCCCATCCCGGCCCAGCGATTCATCGATAATAAAATCTCGATAATCCTTACCATCAATTTTAAGTTTAAATCTTATTTTTAATTGATCTTTCCTGGAAGTTAAAATCAACGACTTGTTCCAGCCGGACATCTTCCAATTAAATATAATTTTCTCTTTACGCTTTCCATATCGGGTGAAATCCTCTTTGGTCACCCCTACCTCGTAAAATGTTTCTATTTCAGGATGGCCAGCCGGGATATCAATTTCTCCTTTTAAGTTTTTTCCTTTCAGCCTGTCAGAAAAAACAATATGAATACCTCTTTTTTTCATGACCAGTTTTTTATAAACCGCTTCATACAAATCCTTATGGTTTGACAGGTCATCAATTTTAATCGGCTGCTGTTCGTTGGGGTCTTTGCTTAAATCATAAATTTCAATTCGAGGGATTTCTCCATTTAATTTATGGTCAACCCTACCCCGCAGCAGTAGTTTAATGGTATCTCTTTTTACAGCAAACTTGGCACTGGATTGACTAAAAACATACTTCCTACCCATCTTTAAAGGTTTTTTACTTCCTCGCTTGATTAATCCCAGCAATGATTTCCCACTGATAGTGTGTTTTAGAGGAATTCCCAGGGCTTCCAGCAGGGTGGGAAACACATCGATGGTTTCCACATTCCCTGCAAAAACCGTACCACCATATTGAGAATGAGTAAACTTAAACATTAACGGGACATGAATATATTCTTCATAGAGACCATCAAAATGATAAAACCTGCCGTGTTCAAAGAATTCTTCGCCGTGATCACTGAGGATTACAATAATGGTATCATCGTAAATCTCCAGGGATTTCAGGTATTCAATGAGTTCCTTTAAGAAATAATCATTGGTATATCGAATAGAACCGTCGTAATAATCCTGGTATCCCCGGATAACATCCTGGTCCGCCTTTGTAATTTTTTCTTGTTTCTTCCTCCGGTACCAATTCACTTTATCCCAGCCTGCCCCGATCAATTCCTGTTTCACATCAAATATGTATTGATTGTCTCCTTTATTGGTTTGAAACATATCATCATATAAGGGGATATTGGTTTTGTAGGGTGAATGGATTTCATAGGTATGAAAAAAGAGGAAGAAGTCATTTCGGGCGTTTTGTTTGAGCCATTGTTTGGTTCTCAGCCAGGTACCCGGGAGTTCGATCCCGCCTTTTTTTCCTTGTTCATTATCAAAATAGGTATCAAATCCTTTGCACAGCCCGGTGTAGGCCGCAACTTTAGAGCCCCCTGTAAACGCAGCAGTCATATATCCTTTGCTTTTCATGATTTCAGCCAGTGTAACCAGGTGTTCAGGGGTTGAGGGATAAAATTCCGGGACGTTATGTTCCACTTCATAAAGCCCTGTCATGATGGATTGATGGGATTCCAATGTCCAACACCATTGGCTCCAGCAATTCTTGAACACCACAAAATCCTTTAAATAACGAACCATTTCCGGTGCTGTTTTCCTTTTGTAATCATAAATTTCCAGGTGATCTGCCCGAAGCGTATCCAATGATATTAAAATCAATTTCGGTTTTTTCCTTTTCTTATCAACCGGGTGAATCACTAGCGGGTTACTCCAATAAGCAAATAGGTCATCTTTTAATGATGTATTGTTTATGTGTTTTTTGGTTTCAAATCGTAATATGATATCCCCCTGATAATTTTTTAAAGGAAGGGTTTTATCATGCCATCCCAGGAAGGCCAGGTTCCCGGGAAAGACTATTTCATTAAACAGGAGATGGAACATTTTTCCTGTTTTCTTTTTTATTAGAACCTTAAATTCTACAGGAAACCGCTCGCGGTCCAGGTATATATCATCGATGGCAAATCCGAATTCCAGGACCGCGCCTTTTTTTATTTTTAAAGGAAAATCAACTATGGAATCCGCGGGAGCAAATAAAACATTCCTGGTTTGTTCCAGGCATTTTATTTTTTTAATTAATGGGGATGGGGGTAACGTGATATCACTATTTCGACTTCGAAGGGTCCGTTTTTGTTCTTTTTTTAGTTTTAAATTTTTTAAATCCGGTGTTTTGATGATCTTTGCGGATGCCATTTTTTCCAGGAGAAAAATATGGTGGGGAATTTCTTTTTGGGATTTGCTGCAAAAGAAAGCAGGCAAGATTAACAATATAAGTGCAAACTTCGGAATGATTTTCATAGATGCTTCCTCTGTAAACTGTAAACTGTAAACTGGATTTTACATTAAAAATTGAAATATTTCAATAGCACTTAAGCGGTAAGGAGTCTAATTTGAAGGGAAAAGGAGTGAAAAGAAGAAAAGGGACAGGTAATTTATTCTTCTCCCCATTGGGAACGCCATGGAAATAACTGGTTGATATGGGAAAAGATAAGCTATCCGGGGGTGCCAGGCGCTTCAGCGGGGACAACAACTCTCCCGATGAACAGGATACCCCCGGTTTGATTTTCACGGATAAGGAACAAAAAGGGGTGATCCGCGCAAAAAGTTGGCGGCGGGGGCGCTTCCATTATGGCCCGGATTTTTATCTCCACGACCGTGGTGGCGGCAGCCTCGGTGCCTTCCTCATTCACCTCAACAAATGCCTTGTGGAGAACCGCACCAATATACAACCAATTGGGATTTCCATCCATACCGGAAAAATTAGCTTTATCCATGAACGCATCCGTCATTCCCATTGATTTAAGCGTTTTGTTCAACCGCACCCCGGAGGTTATTTTGAATTTCGGTAAAAATACCAGCACTTTTTGTTTCCCGGGACTTGCCGTCCATTCTCTTAGATTCCCTGTGGTTAGAAGTTTCTCCAGCCCGGGAAGCCCGTCTTTTTCCCGGGGCAAAAGCACAATCATGGAAAGATTCTCACCATCATATGGAAGTTCAAGAACCTGCAGGGAATCAAATTCAGCATATTTAAACATACGCTTTTGAGTCATCATCGGTACCCGGATCGTATCTCCCGACATCAGGTAAAAGTTTTGATCCCGTGTGCGATCCCTGTTAAACCGGGTGGCCCAATTGCCTTTAAAATAAACGGCATTTACCAGGACAAGGCGGGTGAGTTCATCCAGCACCCCGGGTGGAATCATGTCCCGGATTTTGTTTTTGGTCTTTTTTTCCACCCATTGGTTTATGATTTTTCTTGCGGCATTGGCATTGCTCACGTAGTCCAACGGTGTAATGCTTACCCCGTAGTGTTTTTTAACCAGGGTAAGATATTCTACCAGGAAGGGGTAGCTTTCCTGGGGCCACAAGGAATTTGCCACATTCAAGCGGATGGCGCCTTCCTCTTGTAACGCATTCAACTTAGCTTGCACCCAGGCAAATGCCACGTGAAGTTCCTGCTGGTCCAGGGTAAAGTGAAGCACTTTGGCCATTTGTTTGGCGGTGTTTTCACGGGCCCCGGCATAGGTCATGGCCAGGGCTGTAGATATACTGTAAGGCGCAAAGAATAAATTGCCTTCCGCAGAACTGAGTTCCCTGTACAGGTCCAGGGCGAAAGCAGAGTTCCCTTCTACAACAACCGCCTCATTTACTTGCTGCCTCTTCGGTTTTGATTTTCCTTCTTTGTCTTTTAAAGGAATTCTCAAGGTCTTCCCTATGTTCGTAGGATTTGTGGTTAACATTTTTTCCTCCTTAAAATTTTTAATTTAGTGGCTTAATTAATTTAAACTTTTTAGCCTCCTTTTGTTCTCTCTTTTCCTCTTTTCAGATATCCATGAATTGCTCTTTTCTGTAAAATTTATCTGAAAAGAAAGTAAGATAACAAAACAAGAACAAAATATCAATAGACAAAAATACTTATTTTTTACTAAGTAGAAGTTCTTATAGTAGATTTCGTGCACGGTGCATGTAAATTTGTAAATTTCGGACAAAAGTTAGAGAAGGCCACAGGTAATTCGTACGCCCCACAAAAACTTCTTATTACAGAAAAAAAATCAAAAAAAGATTGAAAAACCAATTGGTTTTGTTTAAAATCCTATCATGCCAGTACAAACAATGGAAATAAGAAAAAGGCACAAACAAAAAAAGGAGAAAACATCATGGATGCACAAGCACTAATCCCAACACCGGACACTATCCCGGCACCCTGGGGATTATTCGAATTCCTGGATATTTTCACCCTCATTATCCACCTGCTGTTTATGAATGTCGTGGTAGGAGGGTGCATTATTACTTTCTTTTCCAGGTTAAAAGCTTCGGACCAACCCCTCAGCGAAAGCCTGCATGGTTCCTTTGTAAAGAAAATTCCATCGCTCCTGGCATTGACCATAACCTTTGGAGTCGCACCACTGTTATTTATCCAGGTGCTTTACGGCCACTTCATCTATTCCAGTTCCATATTAATGGCTGTCTACTGGTTACTGGTGATTCCCCTGCTGATCATTGCCTATTACGGCATTTATATCCATGCCGGAAAATACGTCACCTCCCGGTGGTTATCTATTGCCGCCCTGGGTATTTCCAGTGTGATTTTGATCTATATCATGATAACCTATGTCAACAACATGACCTTGATGCTGCAGCCGGAAAAGTGGCGGGCTTACTTTTCTAACCGCGGAGGAACCCTCCTGAACCTCGGGGATCCCACTTTTTTCCCGCGGTTTTTGCATTTTTTGACTGCCGCTATTGCAGTGGCAGGTCTCTTTGGAGCCATAACCTGGTATACCAGGCAAAAGAAAGGCATAACGGAAGCAGGGCAGGCGGAAGAAAAGATAAAAACCGGGCTCAAAATCTTCGGCATTGCCACTGCTGTACAGGTGGTCATTGGCATCTGGTTCCTCATTGCCCTACCCCGCGAAATCATGCTGGGATTCATGGGCGGTAATATTTTATATACGATTGTCCTTTTGCTAGGGATTGCCGCAGGAATTGCAGTACTGGTCACGGCTTTCCTGGGCAAATTAGTCCCCACCGCTGCCTTGCTCCTGGTGACCGTTGTTTTCATGGTAATCAACCGGGCTAACTTGCGGTCACTGTACCTGGAAAAATACTTTGATCCGGCATCACTGGAACTGAGCCCGCAGTATCCCGTTATGGCACTCTTCTTTGTTGTCTTTATCATCGGCTTGATCGTGGTGGCCTACATGTTAAAAACAGCATTTGCTGCCAAAACCACCAAAGGAGGTGCACAATGAATTATCCGATCTGGGAAATCACAACCATGGGCGGTGCATCTCTCATCGCATTGATTTCTATCGTTCATGTATACATCTCCCACCTGGCCGTAGGAGGTGGATTGTTTATATGGCTCACCGATTTAAAAGGCTTCAAAGAAAATAACCCGCAGATTCATGTTTATGTGAAAAAGCATACCTGGTTTTTCCTGCTGCTGACTATGGTATTTGGCGGGTTGACCGGTGTGGGTATCTGGTTTATCATCGGGCTGGTGCATCCGGCGGCTACATCCAAACTGATCCACGCTTTTGTCTTTGGCTGGGCCATCGAATGGGTCTTTTTCCTGGGAGAAATCACTGCTTTGTTGATCTACCATTACAAATTTGCTGAACTCAAACCCAAAGCCCGTTTGAACATTGCCTTTTTATATTTCCTGTTCGCCTGGTTGAGTCTTTTTATTATCAATGGTATTATCGCCTTCATGTTGACCCCCGGGGGTTGGCTGGAAACCCGGGACTTCTGGGCCGGATTTTTCAATCCCACCTTTCTCCCCTCGCTCTTGTTTCGCACCTTTATCACTATTATGCTTGCCGGTCTTTTCGGTTACGTCACCGTGGTATTCATGAAAAAAAGCGAATTCAGGACCACCATGATGCGGTACTGTGGCAAATGGCTGCTTTTGCCTGCCATCGGCCTGGTTCCCACCGGTTTATACTATTATTATTCAGTACCCGCAGACATCCGCTATACCACTTTCTTTATGAACCCAGATACAGCCAGCTTTGTAACGGGTTTTATCGTGACCTCCATCCTGATCTTTATCATTGGCATATTCCTTTCACTGCGGACAAACCCTGGTCTGCAAAGGGTTATCACTTTTGTTCTCCTGTTGATTGGCTTGTTCTGGATGGGTGGGTTTGAATACATGCGGGAAACCGCAAGAAAACCCTTTGTTATCAGCAATTATATGTATTCTACCTCTGTTATGAAAGATGAAGTATCTAAACTCAATAAAGAAGGCATGCTTCCTCATTGCAAATGGACGGCAGTGAAGCAAGTAACCGCTGATAATCAAGTTGAAGCCGGCAGGGAGTTGTTCAACATCCAATGTCTCCCCTGTCATACTATTGGCGGTATCCGGAACGATATTCTTCTTAAGAGCGAACCTTTGACATACTTTGGCACAATAGCCCATCTCACCGGCCAGGGAAAAATAAACCAATACATGCCGCCCTTTATGGGCAGGCAAGAAGAGAAAGAAGCCCTGGCCTTATACATTGCCGGTGCTCTTCAACAGAAAGAGATTATCTCTACACCCGTGCCCACGAAGGTCCCTGGCCTGGCGGAAACGGAAATACCTCCTTTTGATAAGGAAAAAGACCAATACATCCTCCTGGTATGGAATAATGTAGGGATGCGCTGCTTATCCGATTGTGACCGCTGGTTTATGCTGTTACCCCCCAACAACACGCTGGAAGCGCAGTTGATCAAACGCGGGGAAACACCGGAATTGGTCACAGAAGGGGTGGAACTCAGCTATGCTGTGGACCCGGGGTTTGAGAATCCTGCCAAACATATACCCCTGTGGGACTATGCCGAAAGCACCCTCGGTAAAAAACTGGAAAAAAATCTAGGTTTGAAAGGTTTCGGTATGAAAGGGACATTTGTGGTGGCTGAAAGTGGTAACAGTTTTATTGCGCCCTGGATACCGGCGGTTCCTTACCAGGATGACGGCACCTACAACCCGTATCCGCTGTTCACGGTTGAGGCTAAAGACAAAGAGACCGGCAAGGTGCTGGCATCCACTAAAGTAGTAGCTCCTACCTCCACGGAGATGGGGTGCCGGCACTGTCACGGCGGCGCCTGGCGAAAGAACAATATCTCCGGTGTGGAAGACGAAACCGCTGTCAATATATTAAAAGCCCATGACCGGATGAGTAAAACCAACCTTTACCGGGAAGCCCTGGCCGGAAAACCCCAAAAGTGCCAGAACTGTCATGCAGACCCCTCTATGGAAGCTAAGGGCAATCCCCGGTTGTTGAACCTCTCGGCTGCGATGCATGGTTTTCATGCCAATTACATGCCGGTGGAAGGTGCGGATGCCTGTGCGTTATGCCACCCTACGAATCCCGAAGGAAATACCCGCTGTTACCGGGGGGTTCATTCCCTACCGGGTATCACCTGTGTCAACTGCCACGGAACCATCCAGGACCATGCCATATCCCTGTTAAAAGCCCAGGAAGGTAAAAAAGGCCAGGACCGGTTGTTGAAATACCTGGAACCTAAAACCGTCAAAACCAAAGAAGAAATTAATCCGCGGGGGCCGTGGGCCAACGAACCGGATTGCTTGAATTGTCACCTGGATTATGAGAAACCCGAAGATGGTTATACAGGATTTAACCAATGGACTGCAAGCAGGGAGGAGCTTTACCGGTTCCGTACCGGTGAAGAAGGAAGTATCCGGTGTGAGGCCTGTCACGGTGCACCCCATGCGGAATACCCGGCTTTTAACCCGTTAAGCAAGAACCGTGATGTGGTCCAACCCATGCAGTACAGTCAAACGCCTTATCCTATCGGTTCTAATCTTTCCTGCATTTGTCACAGCATTGACATGGAAGAGTCTATTCATCATGAAAACATGACACATGAGGTAGGCAATAAGGTAGAGAATTAATGAAATTAATAAAAAGCTTTTGTGGGGGTCCGTTATAACGGGGGCGGTTTTCTCGAAAAGAGCCCCCCTATGCTTCACGGAGCCGAAGGCGCCGTGCCCCCGAATAGGTCTCCTTTGCCAGCAATTCTCATTTTGAATTTTTTTCCAAATACTGGCGATTTACACGGATTATCAC
>CP070627.1:1293157-1301404 GCA_020355945.1 Candidatus Aminicenantota bacterium
TAATAGGATTAATTGATATTGTCTGCCAGACAAGGGGGCAAGCCCCCTTGTTCCCTCTGGGGCTTCTTCAAGGATAACATGGACATTGGTTCCGCCAATACCAAAGGAGCTGACACCGGCCCGCAGCGGGTAACCATCATGCTTCCACTCCTTTAACCCGGTATTGATATAAAAGGGACTGTTTTCCAAATCTATTTCAGGATTGGGGGTTTCAAAATGGAGGCTTGGCGGTATGAGTCGATGTTCCAATGCCAGTACTGTTTTGATAAAGCCTGTTATCCCGGCGGCAGTATCCAGGTGACCGACATTGGTTTTAACGGAGCCAATGCCGCAAAAGCCGCGTTTTTTTGTATTAAAGGCAAGTTTCAGGGCTTCGATTTCCACGGGGTCTCCCAGGTTTGTCCCGGTGCCGTGGGTTTCTATATAGCTGATGGTTTCAGGTTCTACTGCTGCTGTGCGCTGGGCTTTTTTTATGGCTTCTGCCTGGCCCTCTATACTGGGCGCTGTATATCCTACTTTCCTGCTGCCGTCGTTATTGGAGGCAGACCCTTTGATAACAGCATGAATATAATCCCTGTCTGCCAGGGCCTGTTGAAGTGGTTTGAGCACAACGATGCCTGCGCCGCTTCCGAAAACCGTTCCATTTGCTTTAGCGTCAAATGCCCGGCAGTGACCGTCGGAAGAGAAGACCATTCCTTCTTCATAGAAATAACCTTGTTTTGGAGAGGGGGATACGGTAATACCACCTGCCAATGCCATATCACATTCTCCTGTCAATAATGCCAGGCAGGCCTGGTGAACCGCTACTAAAGAGGTTGAACATGCTGTTTGCACTGCGGAACCGGGCCCTTTTAGATTTAAATTATAGGAAATTCGTGTACAGAGAAAATCTTTATTGGCTAATTTTTCCGATGCATATTGTCCCAAAGATTGGGTTTGGCCGGTTAAGACCGAGAGTCCTTCCCAAAAAAAACTGGATGAAGCACCCGCGTAAAGGCCGATGGAACCGTGATAAGATTGGGGGTGATAACCGGCATTTTCCAATGCTTCTACTGCACATTCATGGAATATTCGTGTTTGCGGGTCCATTACCAGGGCTTCTTTTGGTGTATAACCAAAGAAAGGGGCATCGAAGTATTCGCAGCCGGTAAGAACCCCGCCGGCTTTGACATAATTGGTATCCTGGAGCATTTGCGGCGAAACATCGGCTTCTTCTACTTCCTGGTCCGTGAAAAAGGTGATGGATTCAATGCCGTTTTTTAAATTATCCCAGAATTCATGGATATTTTTAGCCCCGGGGAATCTCCCGGCCATGCCAATCACCGCTATTTCCATACCATTTCCCGTTCCCGGTGCGGGCAGCACACCTATCTCCCGGGTCTCTGCTTTTTCCGGGAACATGGGCATTGGGGCGACTCCTTCAGCACTCAAATACCGGGACAGCGCATGAATGGTGGGATACCTGAACATGGTTACCACTGGAATATCCTGTTTAAATATATCTTTTAATTGATTATTTAATCGAATAATTTTAAGCGAATTACCACCAAGATCGAAAAAATTGTCATGGATGCCAACTTCATGGATTTGTAGTAATTTCTTCCAGGTATCTGCGATTATTTTTTCAATATTATTTTGCGGTGCTGCATATTCTACACCGGTTTCCAACCTTTTACCATGCTCATACAAACTCAATGCTTTCCTGTCTACTTTTCCGTTGGGGGTTAAGGGTATTTCTTCCAGTTGGATGAACACTGCGGGTATCATGTAATCGGGGAGGGTTTGGGATAGAAATTTTTTTAATTCCGTGCTGTTGATCGCCTGGTGAGACATCACTTCATCCGTACAGACAATATATGCGCAGAGATATTTTTCATTGTTTTCATCTTCTTTGTCGATTACGACTACTTCTTTTATATCCTGATGATTCAATAATTGGTCTTCGATTTCTTCCAATTGGATGCGAAATCCCCTGAGCTTTACCTGCTGGTCGATGCGTTCTAAGAATTCAATTTCCCCGTCAGGGAGCCACCTGGCCAGATCTCCGGTCCTGTAGAGCCGCTCTCCTTTCTTAAAGGGACTCTCCAGGAATTTCTCCTCGGTTAGTTCGATATTATTCAAATAGCCTCCGGCAACTCCTTGCCCACCGATCAACAGCTCTCCGGCTATTCCTGGGGGTTGTACCCGGTTATGCCTGTTAACAATATATATACGGGTATTGGAGATGGGTTTGCCAATATTCAGGTCCTGGGGCGGGGTCCTTGATAAATCTTTCAATGTGGACCAGACCGTGGTCTCTGTGGGGCCATACAAATTATAGATTTTACCCTGGTATTTCTCCTTTACTCTTGCAAATAAATTTTTCGGGAATGGTTCTCCTCCTACCATTAATTCCTCAACTCCCTGCAAACACCTCAAATCATCTCTTGAACTTAATAATGATTTTAGGCTGGTGGGGGTGAGTTGTAACATATTTACTTGATGCTTGATGATGACTTCTGCTAACAATCCCGGGTCTTTTTGCTGATTTTCATCTGCTGTGACAACTTTCAGCCCGCAGGTTACGGGCAATAAGGTTTCTAATAAAAAGATATCAAATGATATGGTGGTTAGGGCTAATATGGTTTTGCCCGGGGAAAATCCTATTTTTGATGTCATGCCTTTTATAAAATTAACCACATTCTTATGCCGGACCAGGACGCCTTTGGGATTTCCCGTGGAACCGGATGTATATATGACATATGCTAAATCCCCGGGTGCAGCAGGCTTAACAGGCAATGAATCTGCTCTGTTCCCCGGTTTATTTTCTAAATACAGGTTCCCAACGATATCTAATATTTCCCCGGTAAAGGCGAGTTCTTTACATTTGCTGATTAAATCGGCCCGGGTCAATAAAATACGGGCATTGCTCTGTTCAAGTATATATTTTATCCTTCTTTCGGGGTATCCCGGGTCCAGGGGTAAATAAGCGCCTCCTGCTTTCAATATCCCGAGGAGTCCGATAATCATTTCAACGGAACGGTCTATCATGATACCTATAATGATGTCAGGTTTAACCCCCCTTTCTTTTAGTAAAGATGCCAGTTGACCGGATTTTTCATTTAATTCGCGGTAAGTAATATAGGTCATATAGGTCATATGAGTCCTATATTTTATCTTTGGCGCCACCAGGGCAGTATTATCCGGTGTTCTGGCTGCTTGTTCCTCGAATAGTTCATGAATGGTTTTATCTGCGGGATATTCAGCGGCTGTATCATTAAATGTTTCTACCAGTTGTTTTTTTTCTGCTGCTGATAGAAAATCAATGTGGGATAATCGAGTGCAGGGATGTGGGATAACATATTGAACAATATTTATAAAGTGTTGGGCAAACCGCTGCATGGTTTCTTTTTTAAATAGTGCGGAACAATATTCAAAAGAAAATGTGATGGTGTTACTTTCCATACAAAACAAGGTTATATCTGCTTTGGATGATTTTTTCAGCAGGCCTTCATAGGGGCGAAACTTCAAATCCCCTTTTAATTTCAATGGCCCGGGTCTCCCGGTTGAGGGTTTATCAAAACTCATAAAAGAGAACCAGATATCTGCCAGGGGATTGCGGCTAAAATCCTTTTCTACATCAAGATTTTCTACCAATTCGTCAAACTGGTAATCCTGGTTTTCATAGGCCTGCAATGCACTGGTTTTGACTTCTGCCAGGAAATCCGCAAATGTTTTATTGGCTGTGGGATAATTCCGTATGGGCAGGGTATTGACAAACATGCCAATCACTCTTTCCAGGTCTGCATGGGACCTTCCCAGGCTTAATGAACCGATAACAATGTCTTCTTGCTCTTTGTACCCGGTGTACCGGTATAGGATGACATAGTATACTGCCAGCAGGATCATGTATAATGTGACTTCATTCTTTTTTGCAAATTCTTTTGCCTTTGAGGTGAGTACTTCATCCATAAAAACGGTAACCGTATCTCCTGCAAAACTCTGGATATCAGGCCTGGGGAAATCGGTGGGTAATTCCAGGACCGGGATGTTATCTTTAAATTGGTTGAGCCAGTATTCTTTCTGCTTATTCATTTTGCCGGATGCGAATAATTCATTCTGCCAGGCTGCAAAATCCTTATATTGTATTTTCAGTTCCGGCAGGTTCGCACCATCATACAACATCACAAATTCTTCGATTAATCGTTCACAGGACATGGCGTCGGCAATAATATGATGGATGTCAAACATCAATACAAACTGATCTTCCGGCAATTGCAGGAGCCCGGCCCTTAGTAAAGGGGCTTTGTTTAGATCAAAGGGTCGGATAAATTTTGCCACCCGGGCCGGGACCTGGTCTCCGGTTACCTGGGCATGCATGATTTTAAAATCAATCTCTTCGTAATCATGCACCACCTGGACCGGCGTATCTTCTTGCAGTGCAAAGGAAGTCCGCAGTGACTCATGCCGCTTGATGAGCCTTTTAAATATATTTTCCAATCTTTTTTGGTGGGGTTTTCCTTCTATAATTCGCACATCCGGCAAATTGTAACCGGTGCTGGTTTTATCAAATTGGTTCAAGATAAACAACCGCCTCTGGGCTGCCGATACCGGGAAATAGTTCCTTTTTTTGACGGGTTTGATGGCAGTATAAGCGGCAGGACCTGTTTTGTCCTTTTCCTTTTGCGTCTCATCCATATACCGGGCAAATGCCTCGATGGTCAAATGATTAAATATGTCTACCACTGTAAATCCGGTTCCCAATTCTTTGTTTATATGGTTGACGATATTAAGGGCGTTGATGGAATCGCCGCCCATGTCATAGAAATTATCATAAATATCGATTTCATGAAAACCCAGCGACTGCGCCCAGGCCTGGGCGATCCTCTTCTCCGTATCGCTGTAGTTGTCATTGTTTCTACCTTTGAGTTTCACTTCGGCCTGGATAGGGCTGGCTGGTTTATGTTTTTGTGTTTCCAGCCGCTGCATGATTCCCGGGGATAGGTTTACAGGGATGTGGGCCTCCATGGCGGCGGCCACGCTATAATCCAATTGCCCCAGGAATACGCGGCTTATTTTTTTGTTGGAAATTGCTGTTAATGCTTGCAGCGCATCTGCATTGCCGATTGACTTAAAAATACCGTCAACAGCTCCACCGTGATCTTTTGCCATGCCAGTTTCCTTCCAGGCGCTCCAGTTAATGGAAAGCGTCTTTTGGCCCTGGTTACGTTTACTTTTACTTCTATAAAAGGCAAAGGAATCAAGGTAACTGTTGCCGGCAGTATAATCCCCCTGACCGGGAGCGCCGAAGAAAGCGGTAAGGGAAGAACACAGGATAAAGAAATCCATATGATCGCTGTGGGTGAGATTCGCCAGTATCCATGTCCCATGGACTTTGGGCATCAACACTTCCCTGAAAATAGCCTCTTCTTTATTGACCAGGAATCCGTCCCCGGCATTCCCGGCGCAGTGAATCATACCATTTATCCCGCCGAAGGTTTCCCGGACTTTTTTAAATATCTCTTCCATACGGTCCAGGTCGCATACGTCTGCTGAAAAACACACCACTTCGGACCCGGTTTTTTCGATTGTTTTTACAGCGTTTATCTTCCGGATGAGTTTTTTATCTTCATTTTTTTCAAGTATCTTTTCCCAGGACTCTTTTCCTGGCATTGGTGAGCGATTAACCAGGATCAATTTCACTTTGTTTTGTGAGGCAAGATGCTTACTCAATTCCAGGCCAATGCCCCCCAGTCCGCCGGTAATAATATATACACCGTTTTCTTTTATATTGATGGGGTCATCTTCAAGTTCATGGATATTAATTTTCCTGAACTCTTCAATATATCTTGTGTTTTGCCTGTAGGCCACCTGGAACGATCCGGTTTGGGAATTGATTTCCCTCAAGATCGTATCTAGGGTGGTTTTTTTATCGATATCAATGCACCTGCATTTTAAATGGGGATACTCCTGCCGCACCACTTTTGCCAGCCCGAATAATGTGGCATTTTCTGGCATGATTGCTTCTTCTGTCCCGGTAACCCGGGTGACATTTTCAGCCATAAGCACCAGGTCTACACCGTCTGCACCGGATACCTTGCGTGTAACCAATGCCCGGGTTAAGTAAAAAAGAGAAAAAACACCTTTTTCCTGGGTTTCTTCAAGCTTTTCCAGGGTTTTAATTTCCTTATCTTCATCTTCTCTGATGGCGGCTAAATGAATGACCCGGTCAATATTTTTTTCTTTTATTTCTTCCAGGATTTGGTTGAAATCTTCTTCTTTTCCGGTGATAACATAACGATTGGCGGTGATTTTTTTGTATTGGCTGCCATAACTGACTTCAATGACTTTGCTGTTATTTTCTTTTAATTTTTTTACGATTTTTGCGGCCCCTTCACTCTTATTTTTTATTACCATGATACTGGGGCCGGGAGATTCTTCTCTTTTATCTTCCCATTTCAATGCCGCGGGTATCCACCCGATTTCATAATAAAGATTTTGTTTTTCTATAGACCGGATACCTGTACTTATCCCTATATCTATACCCGGGTGTACCTTTTTCATGGTGTAATCTGTAAACACGGCGAAAACCTCTCCTGAGGAGTTCATTAACGTAATATCAAAGGATAAGGTTTCGGCATTATCATTATGTGGGGATTTTTTCTTTATATAACTATAGAGACGCCGGGGCGTTTTCCCGTAAATATATGCCTTTTTATACATTAGTGGTAAATACGGGGTTTGTTCCGACCCGGCAGCAATATGAAGGGCAGTATCCATTAATGGGGGATGAAGAAAGAATTCATCAAGGTCATCTTTAAACTCTGGCGACAGCTCCAGGCAGCCAAGAGATTGATCTTCTCCGGTATAAACTGTTTTTAAATTATTCCAGCGGGGTCCGGTTTGTATAAAACCATCATTTTTGCGGTCCTTGTCGGCAACTGCCACATGATATACTGCCGGGCAGGTTTTCTTTATTTGATCTATATTTATATAGGGCTTCTCCTTTTCCGGCTCAAAAATCGGGACAATCTTCCCGTTGGCATGTTCTCGCCACGGGTTATCATTATTGGTTTCATGATTATCTTCCCTGCTGACTACCTTAAATTCAAGGCAGTCCTTTTCTATGCGGACGATGGTTTGAACTTCATTTCCTCCATCATCCCGTACGATCAGGGGAGTTATAATTACCAGTTCATTAAGTTCCACGGCCGCATTGGGATAAAGTTTCCGGCATACCTCCACTGCCAGTTCCAGGTATGCGGTTCCCACCAGCATGAAATGGCCGGCCACTTTATGTTCTCTTAACAGCCAGTACTTATCAAGGCTAAAGATGGTGGTATAAATTTCAGCGGATACCGATTCGACCAGGCATCGGTCCAGTAACGTAAATTCAAGCTCTTTACTATATTTACTTATACTTATAGGGCTTACCGGGCTTACCGGGCTTTGATAAAGGTGTTTTGGTTTTACTTTTTCGTTTATCGTATCTTCGGGCTCCAGCCAGCACCGCTTTCGTTCAAATGGATATACGGGTAAGCTGACTTTAAGATATTTTTCATTTATATTTTTATAGAATTTTTCCCAGTCTAAATTCGCACCATTAACATAGAGCCTGGCGATTTCTCCTAATTCATCAACATTTTTCCTTTTCACCGCCTCGCTTATTTGCTTTCTTTCCTCCTCGGTAATGTCGTTTTTTTCTTTTACCTTCTTATTATACGGGACAATTCTAAATTGGCCGTAAAAAACATCTTTCATGTCCTCACGGGTAAAGTCACATTCCTCCAGTTTATCCAGTTTATGTTTTAAGTCTTGTTTATTTTTTATTAATAATGCCAGTCTATAGTTATAATGTCCCCTGCCGGTATTAGCGGTCCAGCAGATATCCCGGAGATTTACTCCATTGTTTTTTTTGTTTTTTTCCAAAAATGTTCTATATTTTTCAATCAATTCTTTCAGGGCCGGTAAAGACCTGGAAGATAATGTGAGTATTTGCTGCCGGTTAAGGTCCTTTGCTGCCGGGATTTCTTTTGCCGGGGCTTGTTCAAGTATGACATGGCAATTGGTTCCGCTTAGTCCAAAAGAACTGATGCCGCATCTCCTGGGGTATCCATGGGTTTTCCACTCCATCAATTTTTTATTGATATAAACCGGGGAATTTTCAAAGTCTATCTGCCGGTTGGGTTTTTTAAAATGAACCAGGGGGGGGATTTGCCTGTTTTTTAACGCCAGTACCGCTTTCAAAAGACCGGCCAACCCGGCCGC
>CP070627.1:1301504-1309717 GCA_020355945.1 Candidatus Aminicenantota bacterium
CGAATTATACCGGCTTCTTAGAAGACGACTTAGAGTTAAATATATTTTGTTAGGTTCCATGCACAAACGATTTCATCGTTCCACCATGTTGGGGGAATTTCTTCACTGCGAATGTAAGCTGGTCCTGGAGGATCAGGGTCGTCTGCTGTACCGGCTGCGAGACATCCCCCTGGAAGAACGAATAAAATCCTTATCTTCCCAGGAGGAAATTAAGGTATGGAACGGAACTCAGCCCACTATTCAAACTATATCTCCTCCACTTCTCCGGTTCTCGAGAAGGGGAATATTTAAATTTGAAGTGAGTAAAGGCAAAGGAAAGAATATTATTATTGTGAGAAATACCAGGGCTAAAAAACGTGTGAAAAAACGAATTCAATTGGGCTATGAATTCCTTCGCAATGGTCTCAATATAGAGGCAAACCAATACGAAGGCAAGTATGTTACTTTTATTGTAAGGACAGCCATTTCACCCAACCTGTTGAATCGAGACAATTTTATCGCCATTGTGGATTATAATCAAGATGGAAGCCTGGAATTGGAAAAGACCTTTTTTACCAGTCAGCACTGGCGAACTTATATGGCCTTCAAGAAGGTAAAACCTGGTAATTCACGCCTGCTGCTGATGTTTCGTTTTAGTCCCCAATCATCGGCAGATCGATTAAGGATAAAAGATGTAAAGATTGTTGTATCGGAGGAACCGCTGTGAAACATCCTTACACCATTGTCTTAACTCATGATGTGGACCACCTGGAATTGAGAAATGTGCCCTTTTTCAGCCGTGAAGCCGGCTCCTTTATCAAGCGCTGTATCTTTTCAAATTTTCTCAGGTTATTTAAAAGAGATATCAACGGATTGACCTATATCAAATCCTTTCTATGGGGAATTTCTTTCCCGTTGATCAAAGTGGGGCTAATGAAGGACCCCTGGAAAAATTCCCTGGAACAAATTTTAACCATTGAAGAGAAATACGCTGTCCACTCGACATTTTATTTTATTCCCTTTAAAAGAACCCCGGGGTTTACCCAAGAACATACCCCGGCTCCTTCCAACCGGGGGGCAGACTATGAAGTCAATAGGTATAGCAATTTCCTGGTGACTCTTGAAGAAAGAAGATGGGAGGTGGGTGTTCATGGGATTAATGCTCATATTGGTGTGGATGAAGCCAGGAAGGAACTGGAACTATTTAAGACCATACTCCCGGGGGGAAAAAAATGGGGCATGCAAGTCCATTGGTTGTATCAACCTGAAAATTTATACAAACATTTGAAAAAAGCAGGCTATTTCTACGACAGCACTTTTGGTTCCAATGACCAGGTGGGGTTTAAAGACCATCGCTTCCGCCCCTTTAAAAAAGACGGCATTTGGGTACTGCCAATGAATATCCAGGACAGTACCCTCCTGGCGCACTGGCATAAAAATTTTTCCCAGCAGCAAGCATGGAAAGAAATCCAAACCCTACTGGACACGGCAAAAAAACAACAAACAGTGGTGACTATCCTGTGGCACAACGTTTCTTTTGGCTCTCCCCGCTTCTGGGGAAACCTCTATCAAAAAATTATCGAAGCAGGGCAGAAAGATGGGGCTCAATTCCTGACGGCTTTAGAAGCAATCGAAAAATTGAACTCCCCCAGTCACACAGAACAAATGAGTGAGAAAAATGATTGAGCTGATCTATTCATTGTTTTTGTTGTCCGGCTTGATTAAATCTTTTATCATCATATATGCCGACAGTCTCCATGTGATTGATTTCACATTATTATGTGCACTTTTTTTACTGGGGATATATGTTCTTCATTTTGGTAAAAATTTCTTCTTTAAAAATACCTTTTATGTTACCCATAAATCAAAGGCGATCATCTTTTGCGTGTTCGTGTTGTACTCGTGGATGATTATCACTCTTGTCTATACCCCATCCCCTGAATATTGCTATATTAAAGTTTTCATGTTTTTAACTGACCTGTTGGCACTTTTATTTCCTTTTATTTATCGAAAATTTAACCCGGAGCGTTTTTTTCATATATTTGTTTACCTGGGTTCCAGCCTGGTTTTCATCTATTCTGCCCTTTTACCGGATGTTTATGCCAATTATTTAAGGTACTCCGAATACAGGGAATTTGTGGTTAAATACCTGGATATTGGTTACCTGTCCGGGATCGTCATATTGATGCTTGCTTTTACCTGTCCACGGATAAAACCATTACCCAGGATACTGTTAATCGGAACCAATGCCTGGACATTGGTGATCTCCTCTGCCAGGGGACCGTTGGTTTTCCTCTTCATCGTGCTAATGATACGATTTGTTGTCGTTTCTATCAGGTTTCTTAAAAAGTGGAAATTAAACTTGAAGAATATACTTTATACTATTGGTGCAATTGGCCTTTTGGGAGCTGCCGTGGTTTACCTGATCGATAAGTATGCGTTGTTCCTGGAACGAAGTATCTTCCGGCTGTCATTGCTCGCAGACCCCCAATCCGGTGGTGTTGCCAAACGACTTTCCCTCATTTATTTCTCGCTGGACAAAATATTTGAAAATGCGGTAAATTTCTTGTTCGGCCTGGGTATTGGAAGTTTCGGCATATTGTATGACGGTGTAGATGAACGCAATTACCCCCATAACGTGATCCTTGAAATCTGGTTCGAATTGGGAATCCTGGGCGTTGCGATGTTTGCCCTACTGCTGTTCATATATTTCAAAAAAGTCCGGTTCAATCTTAATTTTGTATTAATCTTTGGATATTTATTGTTGAATGGCCTGAAATCCTATTCATTGGCGGATTCACTAATCATGTACGGCATCTTAAGTGTTTTGGTTTTGTCCAGCATATTATTGAAACCAAACGGGCAGGGTAAAGAAGATTTTGATGAACAATTTTAATGAATATGAATAACCAATTATTAAATGCAAGGAAGAAAACGAATATCTGGATATTCAACCATTATGCCATTACGCCCCAATATCCCGGGGGTACCCGTCACTTTGAATTGGGGAAAAACCTGGTTCACAGGGGCCATCAGGTGGTGATTTTCGCTGCAAATTTTATTCATATGAATTTCTGTTCTGTCAAGCTGGCCAGGCAATTGAGGTATAAGATCGAGCGTTTTGGCCACCTTCATTTTACCTGGCTTAAAACCCCTGCTTATAGGAAAAACAATTGGAAACGATTTCTCAATATGCTTGTTTATTGCTGGAGTGCCTACAGGGTATCCCGGCGGTTAGTGAATGCAAAGGAAATCGAACCCCCTGGTATTATTATCGGCTCGACTGTCCACCCTTTTGCCGCACTTACTGCTTCTTCTTTGGCCAGGAAGTTCAATGTCCCCTTTGTTTTTGAAATCCGGGACCTGTGGCCTCAAAGTTTCCTGGATATAGGAATATGGAAAAAATTCTCCTGGAAATCATGGCTTTTTAAAGCCATTGAAAAAAGGACCGTCGCCAATGCCAAAAAAATCATTACGTTATCCCCCAGGACCAGTTCTTATTTGCAGGAAAATTACCACTACGCACCCGGTGATATCTACTACATCCCCAATGGTGTTTATGTTGAAAGCCTTAAAAAGGCATCGCCAGTAAACGAGACATTGAAATCCCTGGAAAACATAAAAAAGAAGCGCAATTTTATCGTGCTTTTTTCCGGTTCCTTGATATCCACCAATAAACTGGAAACCATTATTGATGCGGCTGAACAACTCCGGGATAACCAGGGCATCAAAGTGGTATTAATTGGTAAAGGGCAAGAAGAAGAAAGGTATCGAGAGTTGATCAAAAATAAAAACCCGGGAAACATCTTTATTTTAGCCCCGGTGCAAAAAGAGTATGTTCCTTATTTATTGCAGTATGCAGATGTTTTGATATTGAACCAGGGCAATGTGCAGTGGGGCAGCTCAAACAAGCTGTATGACTACCTGGCTTCCGGTAAGCCCATTATTTCAAGTGTTCACGCCAAACACAATGATATTGTCAGTGATATTGGCGGGGGTATGTCAGTGACCCCGGAAAACCCGCAAGCATTGGTCCGGGCAATCCTCCAATTGCAAAGAATGTCCCCACAGGAGAGAGAACAGATGGGGCAGCGGAATGTGAACTATGTCAAAACGTATCATGACTGGGAGATGCTGTCAGAAAGACTGGCGGACCTGGTGAATCAACTGCAAGACATTGAATAATGATTTGAGGTAAAATTTGAAAAATGGCATGATGTATGGTGGAACGGATATTGTTCTCACTATTAAAATTGATATGCCGGTTGCATAAGGGAGGTAGGCCAATGAGTTACAAATGGTTGAACAGGTTGATATTGGTGGGTGTTGTTATTTGTTTTTTGATTGGCATCTTAATCGTTGTATCCGCAGGTAAGGAAGGCAAGCCGAGACTGTTCCTCCTAAAGGCAGAGCATCTGGACCTGACCAAAAAACTGTGGAAACAAGGTGACCGGCGAATTGTCTCAAATATGAAGAAACTGATCAGCAAAGCAGAAGCAGCGCTCAAGCTCGGTCCTTATACCGTGACAGACAAGAAAGACCTTCCTCCCAGCGGTGATAAACACGATTTCCTGGCATATTTGGCCTATTCCTGGCCCAATCCCAATACCAAAGACGGGTTGCCCTGGGTTTTTCGTGATGGCTATCTTAACCCTGATTATGCAGGGGATTGGAAACGATTCATTCCTATGACCCTGGACGTTGAATTGCTGGCGCTGGCCTACTATTTTACCGGGAATGAAACCTATGCCAGACATGCGGCTTTGCTGCTGCGGATATGGTTTATTGACAAAACCACCCGGATGAATCCCCATGCTGACTATAGTAAAATAACCCCAGGCAAAAATGATGGAGGATATTCAGTGGCAGGGTTTGCCAACCGGTTCAGACATACATATGATGCCGCCGGTATTCTTGAGCGTTCACCCCTTTGGACAGATACAGACCGTCAAGCATTTCAGCAGTGGACCCGCGAATTTATGCAGTGGGTGGAGACCAGCCATTATGGCGAAACCGAACGTAAACGCCATAACAATCACGGCACCTTTTATGATTTGAGTATGGCCCTCCAGGCCATGTACGTGGGTGATGAAAAAAAAGCCCGGGAAACCATACACAGCTATATTAAAAATAGATTTCACAGGCAGTTTAAACCGGACGGCACCCAATTCTACGAAATGAAGCGGGCCAATAATTACTACTACCACCGGGCAAACCTGATGGCAGCCTTTGATATCGCCCAACTGGCGGATCATTTTGACGATATCGACTTATGGAACTATAAAACCGCTGAAGGTGCAGGTCTGGGTAAGGCGGTGGAGTTTCTCATCCCTTTTTTAACAGGGCTGAAAAAATGGCCATATTTTGCCGGGGATGAGTTCAAAGCCTCGGGTTTTGCGAGATGGTCCTTACTGCGACGCGCAGCCCTGGGCTTTAAGGATTACTCATTTGAGATGTATGCCGATGAGATTCCCGGTGATAATGAATTATTTTTGATCAATCTTACTTACCCCAGGGCCGCCATTCCCGGCGGTCCAGGCCCGGACTTTGGGAAAAATACCCGTCCCAGGCTGTTCTTACTGAATGCAGACCACCTGGCCTTGACCAAAGAACTATGGGAAAAAGGTAATCGGCTAATTACTTTAAGTATGAAGGGTTTACTAAGGAGTGCAAAGAAAGCCCTGAGGCAAGGACCTTATGCGGTAACGGATAAAGAATTTCCACCACCCAGTGGTGATAAGCATGATTTTTTTGCTTATTTGGCTTATTCCTGGCCCAACCCTAAAACCAAAGACGGGCTGCCCTGGATTTTTCGTGATGGCCACAGCAACCCCAAAGCCAAAATGGATTGGAATCGATTCTTACCAATGGCAAAAGCTGTTCATGTCCTGGCTTTGGCCTATTATTTTACCGGGAGCGAAGCGTATGCCAGGCATGCTGCTTTGCTTTTACGAACCTGGTTTATTAATAAAGCCACCCGGATGAATCCCAACGCTAATTACGGCAAAATGAATCCGGGTGTTACTCAAGGTGGGTATCCGGTAGCCGGTTTTGGTTACGTATTTCGGCAGGTATATGATGCGGCAGGCATCCTTGAAGGTTCATTTTATTGGACTGACCAGGACCGCCAGCAGCTCCAGCAGTGGACCCATGAATTCATGCACTGGGTGGAGACCAGCCATTATGGCGAAACCGAACGTAAACGCCATAACAATCACGGCACCTTTTACGATATGAATATGGCCATCCAGGCCATGTACGTGGGAGATGAAAAAAAAGCTCGCCAGGTCATTAAAAGCTACATCGAAAACAGGATCCCCAAACAGTTCAAACCTGACGGCACCCAACCCTATGCAATGAAAAGTGCTAATAATTACGATTATCATCGGGTAAACCTGATGATTGCCTTTGATATTGCCCAACTGGCAGACCATTTCCATGATATCGACGTGTGGAATTATGAAACCCCTGAAGGGGCTGGACTGCGAAAGTCGGCAAAATTTCTTATCCCCTATTTCACCGGGCAAAAAAAATGGCCATATTTTTGTAAAGAACAATTCCAAATCACGGGGTATGACCGGTGGTGCTTTTTGCAGCGCGCGGCACTGGGATTTGGCGATAGAGCTTTTGATAAAGCCGTTTTGAAAATAAAAGAATTTCACCAGCCCTCAATCACCCACCTGACTCACCCCCGACTGGCACTATACCACAACCCAAAAGAAGCATTCAAACAGTGAATGCTTAAACAGGTGGAAACCGATGAACACCCAGGTATCCCGATGCCGTGCCATTACCTGGCATTATCCTATTATAACGGATAAAGGGAAAAAATAGAGAATGAAATGTGTGTGTCATCTTTCATCAGTTCACCCGGTCTTTGATACCAGGGTCTTTTTCAAAGAATGCCGGAGCCTGGCACAAGCCGGATATGACCTGCGTTTAATCGCGGTAAATGATGCGAAAGGTGTAGTTGATGGCGTTGAAATCATACCTTTCCCCCAATATAAAAATAGGATGAAACGAATATTGTTCTCACCCCTTAAAATGTTTATCATGGCCAAAAAACAACAAGCGGATATTTACCACTTTCATGATCCCGAACTCCTCATCACTGGCTTACTATTACGATTATTTACAAAAGCAAAAGTCATTTATGATATCCACGAAGATTATTCAAAAAATATCATCGATAAGGAGTGGATAAAATTCAAAATTTTAAGACATCTCATCAGTAAAATGTTTTTCTTTCTCGAAAAACTGGCTTGCCGGTTGATGTCCGGGAATGTCGTGGTTTTGTCGCATTGGTTAAATAAATATCCAAAAGCAGTCCTGGTTAGAAATTATCCTATCCCGGGAGACCTGGAAGAAAAAAAAGATGAAAATTTATTTGTCTATGTAGGTACATTGGGAAGTAAACGATCCGACCTGCAAATGACTCTAATATTTGTTGAACTCATGCAAATGATTCCTGGTATTAAATTTTATATAACTGGAGAATTTCTGGAAAAGAAAAATGAAGCCGCGGTTATGGATGTTGTGAACCGTTATTCTAATAATATTACTTTCCTGGGATATCGTCCATTCCCGGAAGTGAGAAAAATCTTGTCTCGGTCGAAATATGGATTTGTGTTGTATTCCAGTATCAAATACCAGGAAAATATCCCGGTAAAACTGTATGAATACCTGGCATATGGTATCATTTCAATTTTTTCCAGTTTCGATGATTTTAATTATGAAATAGAAAGTGAGGGATGGGGAATCGGTATTAATCCGAAAAATCCCGGGGAGGCAGCCAAAAGAATCTACGATACCATAACGGATAAAGAAAAAATAAAAAAACTGGAAGAAAATATCAAACATTACAGGAAAAAATACAGTTGGGAATCGGAAAAAAAGGAATTATTAAATCTATATAGTGACTTAATCAACAAAAAATAATATCTTCCAGGAGGCGTCATTGATGTCAAATTCAACCACCAATACCACGGTGAGAACATGTCCGCTTTGTGGCAGTCAAGAAAGCGTATATTATTTTACTGAAAGGCAGCATGACCTGGTGGCCTGCCAGGCGTGTGAGTTATTTTTTATTGATCCCTATCCCGCTGATTTGGATGCGGTTCACAATAAAGTTTCCACGTATCGCTATGAAAAGCTCAAAGTAGCCACGCCAGCAACGCATTATTCCGCAGCAAAGCGATATTATAACCGCTACTACCCCATGGTGGAAGAGGAAT
>CP070627.1:1309817-1318010 GCA_020355945.1 Candidatus Aminicenantota bacterium
GCCCCCCCTGTGCTTCGAGAAAATAGAAATATTATTAAGGGAATTGGCAGTGGAAGCGAAAGCAATCGAAGAAATGGACATCAGTTATCGCGGCGGGAAGCGGTTGGTAAGAAGAATAGAGGAATTCTTTCCAGGGAAGGATGCAGGAATCCCTTTACCTATAAAAGAGAAGGGCGTATACCTCATAACCGGCGGCATTGGTGGGTTGGGGCTGATATTTGCCGAATTTTTAGCCAGGGAGTACAGGGCCCGGTTGGTACTCACTGATCGTGCAGCGCCTGATGTAGAAATCCGGGAGAGGTTAAACCAGTTGGAGGGTTTAGGTGCGGAAGTACTTTATATCGAAGCGGATATTTCCCGGGAGCAGGACGTGGAGGCATTGATCGGGAAAGCAAAGTCACGATTTAAACAGATAGACGGTATTATTCATTCGGCTGGGGTTATTCGGGATGCTTTGATCATCAATAAGACCAGGGAGCAAATGGAGGCGGTACTGGCTCCTAAGGTGTGCGGTGCGGTGTGGTTGGATAAGTTGACCTCTGGGGAATCCCTGGACTTTTTTGTGTTATTTTCTGCTGCTGCCGGGGTGGTGGGGAATGTGGGGCAGTGTGATTATGCGTATGCCAATCGGTTTATGGATCATTTTGTCCATTGGCGGGTCAATCGGCAGCGGCCTGGCAAAACCCTTTCCATCAACTGGCCTTTGTGGAAGCACGGCGGCATGAAAATGAATAAAGAGACCGGACGTCTGCTGCAAAGACACTATGGGATGAAACCCCTGGAAACAGGGGCAGGCCTGGAAATCTTTAAGTGGGGATTGCAGCAGCCGGAAACCCGGTTTATGGTTTTAGAAGCCCATCCTATAAAAATTAGATCAATAATGGGATTCAACAGGGATCACAGCGGGGAAACCCAAACCCCAGTGTCAATGGAACAGTTGAATCCCACTCCCGGGGGACCCGGGAGCCAGGTTAAGAACCATTTGGGGGCAGCGGCTGCTGAAGAGGGCTTAGGCCAGGAATTGAGGAAAGATTTGGTCAAGGGAGTTTCCGCTGTTTTAAAGATCGATGAAAGTGACATTGACATGGAAAGCCACTTGAGTGAATTTGGGTTTGACTCGATCAGTTTTACTGAGTACAGTATTTTGTTAAACGACAAATATAATTTAGAGCTTATGCCGTCTGTGCTTTTTGAGCATCCCACCCTGGCCTCGTTTGCCCGGTATTTATTACAGGAGTACAGGGATAGGCTTTGGACCTATTACCGGGATAAATTGATGGTATGCGGGTCTCACCAGGGCATGGATACGGCTGTGCCGGGGCTGGAAACTGCTGCAGCGGGAAGTGAACCCCATCAACTGCGTGCCAGGTTCCTGTCTTCGGTATCTTTACCAGGGGAACCTGGAGATGTTCTTTCCATGGCAGGGAAATCCCCCCTGGCAGCCCCTGTACCTGGGAGTGAATCCATTGCCATCATTGGTATGAGTGGGGTGATGCCCCAATCGGAGAACCTGGAAGAGTTCTGGTGCAGCCTGGAAGCTGGCAAAGACTTGATTACTGAAATTCCCCCGGATCGGTGGGATTGGCGGGAGTGGTACGGTGACCCCAGTAAAGAGGCCAATAAGACCAATGTCAAATGGGGCGGCTTTATGAAAGAAGTGGACAGGTTTGATGCGGAGTTTTTCGGGATATCACCGCGGGAGGCGGAAGTGATGGACCCCCAGCAGCGGATATTTATGGAAACCGTATGGCAAACCATAGAGGATGCCGGCTACCGGGCATCAGGATTATCCGGGACCAAAACGGGTTTGTTTGTGGGGGCGGCGGCCAGGGATTACAGTGAGCTGCTTAATGCACATGGTCTGGGGATGCATGTGCTGGCCTCTACCGGGGGGGTTCACGCCGTGCTGGCCAACCGTATTTCTTATACTCTTAACCTCAATGGTCCCAGTGAGCCTGTGGACACAGCTTGTTCAAGTTCCCTGGTGGCCATTCACCGCGCTGTCCGGTCCATTTGCAGCCAGGAGTGTGACCTGGCCATTGCCGGAGGGGTCAATGTGCTTCTCAACCCCTGTTGGTACATCGCCTATAGTACCGCGGGAATGTTGTCCGGGGACGGGAAATGTAAAACCTTTGATAAACGTGCCAACGGGTATGTGCGCGGCGAAGGCTGCGGCGCCATCCTGTTGAAACCCTTGAGCCAGGCCCGGGCCGATGGGGATCATATCTATGCAGTGATCAAAGCCACCGCTGTCAACCACGGCGGTCGTGCACCTTCATTAACCTCCCCCAACCCCAATGCCCAGGCTGACCTCATTGTCAAAGCCTGGAAAGAATCGGGTATCCATCCTGCCACCGTCACTTATATTGAAACCCACGGTACCGGCACCAGCCTGGGAGACCCCATTGAAATCAACGGCCTTAAAAAAGCCTTTGACCGGGTATACCGGGAATGGGAGAAATCTGCGGCTCCCACAGTCCCCCAGGTCCACTGCGGGTTAGGAGCAGTGAAAACCAATATCGGTCACCTGGAGGTGGCTGCCGGTATTGCGAGTGTTATCAAAGTGTTACTGGCCATGAAACACAAAAAAATCCCTGGCAACCTTCACTTTCAAGAATTAAACCCTTATATCCGATTGGAAGGCAGCCCCTTCTATATCGTGAACCAAACCATACCGTGGCAGCGGTTGAAAGATGAGGAAGGTCAAGACATTCCCCGGCGGGCCGGTATCAGTTCTTTTGGTTATAGTGGGGTTAATGCCCATGTGGTGTTGGAAGAATGGCCGGAGGTCAGGGAATCAGTGGGGCAGTCTGTCACTAAGTCGGTGCAGCCTCAATTAATTCTCCTGTCTGCCAAAAATAAAGAACAGCTTAAGGCATACGCTGAAAAGATGAGGTCCTTCTTAAATAAAACCTCTGACAGTCTCGAAGATATTGCTTATACATTACAGGTGGGGCGGGAATCCATGGATGAACGGTTGGTGGTCATCGTATCCGGCATGCAAGAATTGCAGGAAAAATTGGCAGCCTTTTGCCAGGGAAAGGAAGATATCGAGCATTTATATGTCGGGAATACCAAAGATAGTAAATCGGAATTGGAACAGTTGGTGGAAGGAGCCGCAGGCAAGGAATTTGTTCGAGGTATTATGAACAGCCGGGAATATGCGAAATTGGCCCGACTCTGGGTGTCTGGGGTAGGCATTGACTGGAAATTGTTATACACTGATCGATTGCGGCAGCGGATTTCTTTGCCCGGTTATCCTTTTGCCGGGAAGCGGTACTGGGCCCTTGACGGCAGCAGAGCATCCCCGGGCTCCGGTGGGAAAAACGGGAGATCATCGGGGCTGCATATCCTGATTGACAGTGAAGTTAAGGAGGACAACGGCAGCGCCCCTAAAGGCCCTGACCGCGGACCTGCTGTGCCTCGCTTTAAGAAACGATTTTCAGGCCAGGAGTTTTTTATTGAAGATCATATCCATACGCTGCCAGCGGTGGTATACCTGGAGATGCTCAGGGCAGCGGGGAACCTGGCCCATCGGTATTCCCGGGTTAATCGATTCCAGGACGTGGTATGGTCCCATCCCCTTATTGTGAAAGGGCAGCCAAAGGAAGTGACCATTGAACTGCATCAAAGTAAAAAGTCCCATAGGATTGGATTCCGGGTGATAGCTACCGGGAAAGGAAAGAACCACCAGGAACTTCAGCCAATTGTCCACTGTAGGGGAATGTTGGGTTATGCCGGTGCCAGCCGCGGGGGGTCCGCAGGGCAAAACCGGGAGGAAAGGTTTATCGATATCGATCAACTGTTAAAACGATGCCAGGGAGGAAAGAACAAAGCAGTGGATTTTTACCGGCAGTTGAGTAACCACGGTTCCCACCTGGGCCCCAGGTTTAAAAGTATCCGGGAATTTTATTATAATGAGAAAGAAGCCCTTTCCCGTGTAGAAATCAGGCAGGAATTGGAAAAGGACCTCCATGAATACGTGCTGCATCCGACATTAATCGATTCCGCCATCCAATCCACGGTGGCATTGGGATACCTGAGCGGGTTCAACAACCAGTGGGATTATTTACCTTATGTATTGGGGGAGTTAAAGATAGTCAAGACCGGTTCCCGGGTCTGTTATGCGTATGTGTGGTTGGTCCGGGACCAGGCGGATGCTCCCCCGGAGAAGAAGCGCTGGAACGCGCTGCTGCTGGATAAAGACGGGAATGTCCTGGTGAGAATAGAACACCTGGTTCTTCGGCCGCTTCAGCCGACACAGACCGGTGGAGATGCCTATCAAACCGGGGCCTTAACTGAGACCCTATATTACCAGCCGGTGTGGAAGAGGTCACTATGGCAAATCCCCTTCCTTTCACAGGGTCCCACGGTCCGGCAGCGTCACCCGGACAAAAGGGAAAAGGAAAACCTGTTAATCCTGGCCCCCCACCGGCAGTTAATTGATGGATGGCAAGAGAAATACCCGGGAACAGTGATACTGGTGAAACCCGGTGAAAGGTATCAACCCCCGGAGGTCCCGGAGGATCATGGTTTTTATATTTATGAAGTGAACCCTGAAGTCGAGAGGGATTACGACCGGCTGGTGGAATCGCTTAATGAACGGGATATATTGCCCCATCAAGTGGTTCATTCCTGGACCCAACCAGGCACTTTTTTTGGAGGAAAGGCCTTAGAGACCCAATTGAAGTTGGGGGTATACTCCGTGTTTTACCTCAGTCGGTCCTTACAGAAGGTGAAAGCAAAATTGGCAGACCGGGTTCCGTTTCTTTATTTTTATCCCGCCCACCGGGAAATCATGTATTCCCCTGGCTATGCGGCAGCAGCGGCTGTCAGTGGATTTACCAGGTCTGCATTCCTGGAAAGCGGGACATTGGCATACAAAACCATAGGCATTGATATGTCGAGGCTATCTTCATCCCAACGGTTCCCGGGCTACTTCATGGAGATCGTGCTCCAGGAAATAGAGGGTGAAGACCATGTTTTCACTGGTAATGGCAAGGGAAATGAAGCTGAAATCCTTTATGAAGGAGACCTTCGCCGGGTCAAGCACCTGGAGGAGGTAAAGCCGGGAATCAAAGAAGAACCGGGAAAATTAAAAGAAAACGGGGTATACCTGGTTACCGGTGGACTGGGTGGATTGGGCATGATGATAGCCCGGCACCTGGCCGTGAAGTTCAAAGCCAAACTGGTACTGGCAGATTGTATTGAGGCATCCCCGTTAATGGAAAAGAAAATTCAAGAACTGCAATCGTCAGCACCCGGTTCGGAGATCGTCTATATGAAAGCAGATATAAATTGCCAGCCAGAGGTTGAAACACTGGTTACCGCGACCAGGACCAGGTTTAAAACCATCAATGGCATCATCCAGGCGGCAGGTCTCATCCGGGATGCCTTTTTAATAAACAAAACCAGCGAAGGGATGGACCAGGTCCTGGCACCCAAGGTATACGGTACGGTTTACCTGGATGAAGCCAGCAAAGATGAACCGCTGGATTTTTTTGTGATGTTTTCCTCGTTAACGGTGGTGTTGGGCAGTCCCGGTCAATGTGATTATGGTTATGCCAACAGTTTTATGGATCATTTTACCTGGGTGCGGGAAGAACGGCGGGCCAGGGGGGAACGTTCCGGGAAAACACTTTCTATTAACTGGCCGCCCTGGAAAGAAGGCGGCATGAAGGTAGACAAGCGGGTTGCCGACCGTCTTTTCAAGGGCAGCGGTATCATACCCCTGGGTACCTGCACAGGCTTGCAAGCCTTTGAATGGGGGTTGGTCCACGGCCAAAGCCAGTTGGTGGTGGTGGAAGGGAACCGGGAAACCATTGAAAAAAGCCTTTTCCCCGGGTTTGGGGAGAGACACCCCCGGGACCTGGCTTCTCCTCCTTCCTCTCATCACCAGGCCCCGGTGGACCGCGGCGAGATTGAACGAAACTTCCAGGAACACCTGTTAAAAATGGTAGCCAATCTTTTAAAAATACCGGGAAGCAGCATTGAGCCTCACCAAAACATGGGGTTATATGGTTTTGACTCGATTAGTTTTACGGAATTGTCGCAAAAGATTAATACCATGTATAATTTGGGCATTACCCCGGACATTTTCTTCGATCACCCCACACTGTCTTCTGTTGTCTCATACTTATTTAAGCGGTACAAGGACCGGATCGTTGAGTTTTACCCGGGAAGTGGTGCAGCTTCTGCCGGGGTTGGGCAGCCGGGACCAATTAGGGGAGTGACGCCGGAGGGATTGCGGGAATGGGATGAAGAAGAGGAAGATGGTCTGTTTGGGGAAAAGGCGAACCATGATTTCCCGGGTGTGATTCGGCAGTATGAACCCGCAGCAGTTATTGGCATGAGTGGTGTGATGCCGCAATCTGAAAACCTGGGAATCTTCTGGCAGCATTTAAAAGCTGGCAAGAACCTGGTTACGGAGATACCCAAAGACCGGTGGGACTGGAGGAAGTACTACGGGGACCCGGGTCAGGACCCGAATAAAACCAGGATAAAGTGGGGTGGGTTTATGCCGGATGCGGATAAATTTGATCCTTTATTTTTTAACATCTCCCCCCGGGAAGCTGAATTTCTGGACCCGCAGTTGAGAGTTTTTTTGGAAGCCGTATGGCATGTCATCGAGGATGCCGGATATTCGGCAGAGCGGTTATCAGGCGCCAATATTGGTGTGTTTGTCGGGGTTTCTACCCTTGATTACCCGAAGTTACTCCGGTTCATCCCGGACCCTGCGGCAGAGCAATTTAATTTTATGATCGCCAATCGTGTATCGTATGCGTTGAACCTGCACGGCCCCAGTGAGGCCATAGACACGGCCTGTTCCAGTTCATTAACGGCGGTGCATCGGGCCGTAGAAGCCCTACAAAATGGCGCCTGTGATTTGGCCATCGCCGGAGGCGTCAATTTAATTACCGATCCCCATTTATTTATCATCCAGGCCAATTCAGGAATGCTCTCCGAAGACGGAAAATGTTATACCTTTGATAAGCGGGCCAATGGCTATGTTCGGGGAGAGGGTGTAGGTGCGATACTTTTAAAGTCTTTGAAAAGAGCCAGGGCCGACCGCGACCATATATACGGTGTCATCCGGGGTTCGGTGGTGAATCACTGCGGTCGAACCAATACTCCCACCACGCCTAACCCGGCGGCGCAGTCACAGGTTATTATCCATGCTTTTGAAAAAGCCGGGGTGGACCCCACCACGGTGAGTTATATTGAAACCCATGGCACCGGGACCAGCCTGGGCGACCCCATTGAAATCAATGGATTAAAAAAGGCCTTTGAGCAATTGTATAAAACCTGTAATAAACCCTGGCCGCCCCGGGTGCACTGTGGGATCGGTTCAGTAAAGACCAATATCGGTCACCTGGAAGCCGGAGCAGGGATTGCCAGCATGATCAAAGTACTGCTGGCGATGAAATACAAAACCATACCTGCCAGTATTCATTTCCAGGAATTAAATCCCTATATTAAATTGGAGGACAGTCCTTTTTACATTGTGAAAGAAACCGTACCGTGGGAGAATATAGTTGATGAGAATGGTTTGTTCATTCCCCGGCGGGCTGGAATCAGTTCCTTTGGTATTGGTGGTACCAATGCTCATGTGGTTCTGGAAGAAGCGCCTCAAACGGTCACTGACAAGGCCATGGCGCTGCGGGCGGTAAAAGAGGACTCCGCAGGTGGGGAACCTTATTTAATTATCCTCTCTGCCAAAAACCGGGAGAGATTGAAAATCTATGCTGAAAAACTGGTGGTGTTCCTGGAAGAGGCTGAAGCGTCTTTAATAGATATTTCCTACACCCTGCAGGTGGGCCGCGACCCGATGCCGGAACGGCTGGCCGTGGTGGTGAGAACAAAGCAAGAATTAAGAGAAATCCTGCTTCTTTACCGGGAAAGAGCCGGTATATCGGACCAGGAGGTTATTAAAGGCATTTATACGGGAAATGTAAAGAGGTGCGGCAATAAAACAGGGTTGTGGTGTGACCGGGAATGGCCCGATGAATTTTTAGACATGTTGATTGCGGGGCGAAAGCTTGACCAGTTAGCCCGGGTCTGGGTATCCGGGATAGATATTGACTGGCAGCGTTTATATCCCTTATCCCATCAGGGTCCCCAACGCATCATTTTACCCACTTATCCTTTTGCCAGGCAGAGGTATTGGGTTCCCCGGTCAAAAGCAGCACTGGC
>CP070627.1:1318110-1326243 GCA_020355945.1 Candidatus Aminicenantota bacterium
GATCGTAACTTATAATGGTGAGAGGTTCATTAGTGAAAATCTTAAGTCCTTATACAGGCAGACCATGGCTCCCCATGAAATTATTATCGTTGATAATGCCTCGGAAGATAAGACATTAAATATAGTAGAAAATAATTTTAAGGATGTATATATCATAAAAAACAGCAAAAACTACCATTATGCAAAAGCGGTGAATATCGGGGTAGAAAGGGCAGCCGGTGAATCGGTTGTCATATTAAACCAGGATATCGTACTCAAAGAAGATTTTATCGAGATGCTTTACCGGAGATATGAAGAGGAGGAGAAAAAAGAAGAAATTGCCGGGATCGTACCCCAGATTCGCTTTAATAAACAGCGAAACTTTATTAACGGTATTGGTAATTTTGTAACTGAGAAAAACTGGGGTTCTGATAATTATTTTGGGGTGGTAGATATCGGGCAGTTTGAGAATTTGGCTTATTTAGGATCAGCCTGTTTCGGGGCAATCCTTGTTACCAAAAGAGGATGGACAGAGGTAGGTCCATTGGATGAGTTGTATAAAAGTTTTTATGAGGATGCAGATTGGAGTATACGCGTTCATTTAAAAGGGCTAAAACTGCTGGCAGCGCCAAAAGCCGTGGTATTTCATGAATTTGGCGGTTCCTATCCTTCCGGGATAAAACTGTTTCTTATAATAAAAAACAGGATGCGGTTCGCATTGAAAAACCTGAAGGGAAACCTGATGAGGAAATTTTTAAAAAGATACTTGAAACAGGATATAAGGAATTGCCTGTCTTTTATACGAACCAAATCATTTAAGAACGTTTTATATTATATAAAGGCTTATTTACATATTCTCGGGGAATTCCCCAAAATTTTGGTAGAAAAAGCCGGGAAGAATAAGATAGATACACGAAAAATACGCGGTTTTTTTAAAAAGGGAGCTCCTTATGTCGTATTATCAAACAACCAACTGGAACCTGTGATAAATAAAGATGTGATCAGGAGATATTACTACTTTTCCGGGATCGAAAATTTCAATTCCCCGGAAGAGCCCATTGTCTATCAATAATGATGGAGCCGATATTGAAAACGTTTCAGCACAGCGGAAATCTTGGAGATATTATTTACAGCCTGCCCACCATTATTGCGCTTGGAGGAGGGGTTCTCTATATAAGAATAGGAACAGGCAGCCCGGAACTTAGTAGTAAAGCTCCTGCTCCCAATCCCATGACCGAACCTATGGCGCTCCAGGTAATAGAACTCTTAAAAACACAGCCGTATTTAACCGCTATAAGGTTGTACAATAATGAGAGGGTGGATTATAACCTGGATATGTTCAGGGAGCATCAGGCAGTAATGACTAACCATATCGCCAAAAGTCACCTGGATGCTTTTGGTGTGAATTATAACCTGGCTCTTGCCTGGCTGCAGGATATAAGCCCGCTTTATATTAATGATATAGTTATATCGCGCACCAAACGGAATCTTTCAACTTTGAACAAGTTCAATTGGCATGTTTTAAGTAAATATGAAGAAAAATGTATTTTTATCGGGTTTGAGGACGAATATGAAGAATTCAAAGCGTGTACCGGCTTAAATATTGAACGATATCCTGCCGGGTCTATATTGGAAATTGCCCGGGTGATCAAAGGAAGTAAATTATTCATGGGGAATCAATCGTTAGGCTTTGCATTGGCTGAAGCCATGAAGCATCCCCGGGTATTAGAGGTATACTATGTGGCACCCAATTGTATACCGCAGTCTCTCAACGGTCATATCAAGTTAAGCAAAAAAATGGTAAGGAATATTCTTAACAAGAAACAAAAAAGATTTCTTCCGCCCCGGTTTGATCATTTACTGGCAAGTTTACGAAATTTTTTGTTTATCTTTTTAATAAAATTACGGAAAAAGTTATTCTATCTCCGCTAAGAAACACATCCCCGGGCACCTACCATTTTCCGGCAGAATTTTTTTAGCCACAGAGAACACGTTATAACGAGGACACAGAGTAAAAAAATCACTCTCTGTGCTCTCTGTGAGCTCTGTGGCTAAACCTTTTTGGTTGCGGCTTATCCGGGCTGTAGACCGGGGAAAATAATCAACTGAGCCACTTAAGAAGCACCTGGTACAACTCGGTTGGTTTAAAAGGTTTGGTGATGTAATCATTCATGCCAGCATGCAAACATTTCTGTTTGTCTTCTTTCATGGCATGGGCTGTCATGGCAACAATAGGAATATCTTTCATTTCCAGGTCTTGACGGATGGTTTTGGCGGCGGTTAATCCGTCCATGTTGGGCATTTGTATGTCCATTAAAATTAAATCATATTTATCTTTTTTTACAGCCTCTACTGCTAATGCGCCATCTTCCACGGCATCAACCGGTATTTTTGTCAGCCTGATCTGTTGAGAGGCGACTTTTCGGCTAATGGGATTATCTTCTACCACCAGGATGCGTACTTTATTGCTCAACCGGGACAACTGCGACATTAAGCGATGTTTCTCTTCCTTTTCGTCTTTTTCTTGTTTGGAACTGGTCTTCTTTGCCCCTGTTTTTCCCGTGTCTTCCGGCTGCTGTTGGTCTTCTTGACGTTGAAAGGGTAATGTAAAATGGAAGGTACTGCCCTGGTTGGGTTGGCTCTCCAACCAGATTTTTCCTTTCATTAATTCAATCAACTGTCGGGCAATGGCCAATCCCAGGCCAATACCATTGTGCTGGCGGGACATCGAACCATCTACCTGGGTAAAACTCTCGAATATATACTGCTGCCGTTCAACCGGGATGCCAATGCCTGTATCGGATACGGAAAAATGGAGGGTATGCTCTTTCCCTGGTGCCATTTTTACATCAACAGCCACGGAACCCTTTTCAGTAAATTTTACCGCATTTCCCACCAAATTTAAAAGAATTTGTTTCAACCGCTGGGGATCGCAAATAAGCGTATCCGGTACATTGTCATGGATAAACACATTGAATTTGAGTCCCTTTCGTTCCACTTGCGGATAAAAATGGTCTTTGACTTCATTTAAAAGGGGAGGTAACTCAAAAGGGATGTAATCCAGGTTCAATTGACCGGCTTCAATTTTTGAAAAGTCCAATATATCATCTAAAACTCCCATCAATTGGCGGGCGCTTTTTTTTATCATGGTGAAATAGCTTTGCTGCTGTCCGGGTAGTGAGGTTTCCACTATCAAATCGGTTAACCCGATAATACCGGATAGGGGGGTGCGAATTTCATGGCTTAAATTGGTGAGGAACCTGGATTTGGCTCGATTGGCACTTTCAGCCCGAAGCGCCATTTCTCGGGCATTTTCAGAGGAAATCCTTAATTCTTTCGTTTGTTCAGCCACTTGCAGCTCCAGGGTTTTCCTCTGCCGCGCCATGACCCACGATCGATACACCAAAATGATGGCAGTGAGGACAATGAGACCCATCAACAATTTAAACCAAAAGGTTTGCCAGATCATTGGCACTACCACCAATCTTACAGATATCCCGGCTTCATTCCAGGTATTGTCACTATTGGAACCTTTCACCCGGAATACGTAATGGCCGGGGTCCATATGGGTGTAATTCACTGTGCGGTTGGTGCCGCAGTAAATCCAATCTTCATCAACATTTTCCAACTTATAGGCATATTGATTTTGTTTGGGATTGATATAGTCCAGCGCTGCAAACCGGAAAGAAATCGCTTCATCTTTGGAATATAAGCGAATTTCTTTATCTTCACTGTTGGAAGCATCGATAACTGCGATTTCTTCAAAATTTTTAGAAACGGTTAACACCATTGCCGGGATGTTGGGATTTTCTCCAACACTGGCAGGGTGGAAGACATTAAAACCATTATAACCGCCGAAAAACATCTCCCCGTTACTGGCTTTATAATATGCACCGCCATTAAATTCCGCGCCCTGGAGTCCATCATCTGCATAATAATTTTTGAATACTTTGCTCCGGGGATTAAATTTTGAGATTCCCAGGTTGGTGCTTATCCAGAGATTACCGTTATCATCAACCAGTATCCCATAAACGGTGTGGTCCCCCAGCCCATCCTTTATGGTAAAACGTTGGAACTGTTCGCTTTTGGGATCGAATCGGGTCAGTCCACCGCCATAGGTGCCAATCCACAACGGTGTGCCCTCGGACCCGGGTAAACCTTCCTGGATACAGAGTACACAATTGCCTCCGATACTATCGGGATTTAAAGAATCGTGGGTATAGTGTTTAAAGGTTTCTTTTTGCGGGTCAAACCTGTCTAACCCTCTGCCGTTGGTTCCCAACCACAATATTTCCTTACCATTTTCGCTGGTCTGGTATATGGTGTACACCGAATTATGGGCGAGACTATCGGGGTTGGCGGGTTGGTGGCGATAAATAAAAGAGGTGCTGTGTTTGGGGTCATATTTGGTGAGCCCACTGCCTATGGTCCCGATCCACAGCATCCCCTTTTGATCTTCATAAATGGAACGAACACTTTCTTCCAGGTAAAACCTGTGGGAAGAGGAAGTCTTGAGGGCCTCCAGCGGTATGTCTTGAAACCTTCCATCCTTATGCATTTTATGCAGGCCTTTGCCAGTACCTACCCAGAGGGTGCCCGAGCGATCAAAATGAAGGCAATAGACGTTATTGTTTCGAATACTGCCAGGGTCTTTAGGGTCATGGCTGAAGCGGGTAAATCGGTTGGTTCTTCTATCCCAACGATTCAGTCCACCGCCCTCCGTACCGATCCACAAAATACCGCCGCTGCTGCCAGGCTCTTCCAAAATGGCTCTGACATTACTATCAGAAAGGCTGTTGTGATTTTCCGGTTCATGGCGAAAGGTCTTAAATTTCAATTTAAGAGGCCCATATACCACTTTATTGACACCATTAAAATAGGTCCCCACCCAGAGTATCCCGGACCGGTCCAGGTAAAGCGTACTAAGCCGAGAATCGCTTAAACTGTTCAAATCCAGGGGATCATGTTTATAATGGGAAAAGGTCTCTGCTCTGGGATCAAAGCGATTTACTCCTGCTCTATAGGTTCCAATCCACAGGATTCCCGATTGAGTATCTTCGACAATGCCGGTCACATAATTATCGGAGAGGCTGCGGGCATCATGGGGATGATGCCGATAACACTTAAATTGAAGACTGCCCCCGGGGTCCCGGGTCAGGCGGTATAATCCGGCGGTGGTCCCCACCCACAGGATAGGGACCGGGTTCGCAGCAGAAGCATATAATGCATTAATCGAATGTCCCTTTAAACCGTCCACCCGTTGAAAATCAGAAAAATTTACTGCGCGATTTTCTTCCCTGTTGTTGTTTTCCCTGTATATCAACCGGCATAACCCATTGTTGGTGCCGATCCACAGGGATTTCCTTCCCTGTGTGCTCAGCTCTGCCAGGGACCGGATTTTATCTCCTGCCAGGCTGGATTCCTGTTCAGGGTGATGCCGGTAGTTTTCAAAGGTTACACTGCCATCGGGGGAAATGGCCATCCTGGACAATCCCTTTTGAGTGCCCACCCAAAAATACTCGGTCCCCTGCCGGCCGGAGAGGCATATGGCAGTAACTTTATTACTGCATAAGCTGTCGGGGTCCTCCGGGTTGTGCATATGATGCTCAAAGGTCCTGGTATTTTTATTAAATTTTAATAGCCCGTGGGTGTTGGTCCCTAACCATAAATTCCCGGCCTGGTCTTCAGCAATCGCTGTAATCCATTGGGCTGCCGGGAGGTTTTTATCAAAGTATACTTTGAAGTCATATCCATCGTAACCGTTCAAGCCATTTTCCGTACCAAACCACATCATGCCGCCGCTGTCCTGGAAAATGTACCTTATACTATTATGTGAAAGCCCATGCTCCATATTTAATCTTTCGATTTTCATGTTTTCTTCCTGACCCCGGGCCTGGACCATCACAATAGAGACGCTCAATAATATAAATAAACTCAAAAACCCCTTAAAGGTAAAATTTAACATTTCATTGGCAGTATGTTTCAGCGGACGAGGCAGACATGGCTGCAGTCGTTTCTCCATGAAATGATTTTCTAATTTCATCGCTCTAATTGTAACTGAAATAGAAGTATACTGCAAGCACTTTTCGATAAAAAGAAATAGAGACAGGTAAAATTTTGTTGGGAATTTTGTAATACCTGGAGGTTGCGGTGGTGAAGTTTTTGTGATAATATTTCGCCCTGGCTGGATTCAAAAAAAATGAAAGAAGAACTGACTTTATCTTCACAAAGGAGTGAATAATTTCAGATGAAACCAACAAAACCGATTAATATTGGCTATTTTGTTTTGTTCTTTTTTCTATTAATGATGTGCCTTTTAAGGGCTGAGGACGAACCGGCTGAGATTAGCGGCAGGGTTTTTGTGAATGACAGCCCCACCTTTTCCATCAAGGTGACCTATTGGGAAACCAATGGTATCGGTCATAAAACCACCCGTTATTTCGATACCACCGGCCAACTGAGACTGGAAGAGGTTGAAGTATTCCACGTCAATTCCCTTGATTTAATGCGCTTCAATTTGAAGGACTTTAAATCGGGACGTGAGGAAAAATTCCATAAGATGCAGGATAAAATCGTTATTAGATACAAAAAAAATTCCCAAAGCGATTTTAAAGAAGCAATCAAAAAGCAATATCCTGATTTGCTGCGCGGTTCCATGATCGTTCTCTATATCAAAAAAAAGATTAAGGAAATAGAGCATGACAAAAAAATATCCTTCAAACTCCTGGTCCCCAAATATCTAACCACCTATGGCTTTTTGTTGAAAAAGAAAGATGAAACCAGGATTGAGGGTCGAAGTTGTTATGTCATCAAAATGTATCCTTCTTCCTGGTTTTTAAGGGCAATTGTTAAACCCACTTACTTTTATATTGAAACGAATTTTCCCCATCGGCTGCTCAAATATGAAGGGATTATTACTCCCAAAGCGGATAACGGCAAGAGTTTCAGGGGGATTGCCACGTTTACATATTAAATGTAACTGGAATTTGACCTCTTAACTACAACCAAATCAATGATGTACAACTAAAGTTGTACAAATTTTTAGCTTTATTTTCATACCAAAAATACAACTTTCGATGGATTGACAATAATCAATTAATCCATTAGGATATATTTTCTAAAGATTTTTATTAAGAGACACAATGGATAATTACAAGATCGTTGAATTGATCGGCAGTGGCAAGGTTAATTAAAAAATCCTAATAAATAAGGAGGAGGAACATATGAGAAAATTTTTGGTTTTTTTAATGGTTGTTTCCCTTATCATGACTTTCTCTACCTTTCTGTTTTCGAAGATCAAGGTAGGAGAAGAAGTGTTAGAACGGTTCGAAACCGCACACCCCTATAAAGGCGGCGGTGGTGTGGTTTTGGAGAAAATTTATCACTGGCCCGAAGCCGGCTATATCTCGCTCCACGTTGCCAACTTTGAACTGGCCCCTGGTGATTACATGGAAATCTCCAGCCCGGACGGGAAATACTTTTATCTGTACAATGGAAAAGGAAAAGTAGTCAGAGGCGGTCAAGCGGTAATCAGTGAATTCTGGGTAACTCACATCCCGGGAGATACGGCAATTGTCAAACTCCACAGCAGGAACCCCAAAGGCGGCTGGGGTTTTGTGATTGACAAATGGGTGCACGGCTTTGAAAGAGGCTATATCCAGGCTGTGTTGACAGAAATGGAAGATGCGGAAATCGAAGCCATCTGCAATTCAGACGACAAAGAGTGGGCCAAATGTTACGAAGGCACTACCATGTATGACAAAGGTCGGGCTGTGGCACGACTGTTGATGAATGGCAGCAGCGCCTGTACCGGATGGTTAGTAGGGAGCGAAGGACATTTGATGACAAACTATCATTGTATTGGCAGCCAGAGTACCGCAGACAATACCGATTACGAATTCATGGCCGAAGGCGCCACCTGTACCACCAATTGTGCTGCATGGCTTGCCTGCCCCGGTACTGTGGAAGCCACTTCAGGTACAGTGATTAAGTCCGATTACGACCTGGATTATACCTTAATCCTATTACCCACCAATATCACCGGTACGTATGGCTATCTGCAGTTAAGAGATACACTGCCTACAATTGGTGAAAGGATTTATATCGTGCAGCACCCGGGTGCCTGGGGAAAACAACTGGGTGTATGGAGTGATG
>CP070627.1:1326343-1334440 GCA_020355945.1 Candidatus Aminicenantota bacterium
CAGTTGATCGAATTTCCCGGAAATAAAATAGCCCTGTTTTTGCACGATGGTTTTGAGCACTTCCCGGACCAGCGATGTTTTTCCTATGCCGGCATACCCGGTAACCAGCATCATTTCGGTGGGCCCGCCGCATACCCGCTCAAACCCTTCCAGGAGCGTTTCAATTTCTGCCTCCCTGCCGTAGAGTTTTTGGGGAACCTGGAATTTCTCGGGATAATCGGCTTTACCAATTTCAAATCCCTCGATTTTTCCTGCAGTGTTTAACTGGTCCAGGCACTGCTGTAAATCGTGTTTCAACCCGTGTGCCCCCTGGTAACGGTCTTCGGCATTTTTTGCCATTAATTTGACCACGATACGGGAAACCGGTACCGGGATATCTGCCCGGCATTGATGAGGCGCGGCTGGCATTTTGGCGATATGGGCATGAATCAACTCCAGCGGGTCTGCGGCGGCAAAAGGCAGTTGGGAGGTCAACAGTTCATAAAAGGTCACGCCCAATGAGTAAAAATCCGTCCGGTAATCTGTTGAGCGGTTCATTCTCCCGGTTTGTTCGGGCGACATGTAGGCCAACGTGCCGGCTAAGGCATCAGGAATGGTATGGGCCGCAGTTTCCCGGGGCAATACCGTTGATATCCCGAAATCAATGAGTTTTACCTCGGCGGTGGTACGGTTCCACAGGATATGTGAGGGATTGATATCTTTATGGATGATACTTTGCCGGTGAATGTCGCCTAAGATGTCGGTTACCCGGAGGGCCAGGTCCAGGAACTCCTTTAAAGTCAACCGCAAACCCGTGAGTTTTTTCAAGCGTGCCAGGGACTCACCGCCAAAATCCTCCAGGACCATGATCAAATTGTCCCGGGACCGGTTCAATTCGAAAGCTTTAATCACACCTCCTACATCCAGGCTCGAGGTGATCTCGAATTCCCGTATGAAACGAGCGATTTCTTCCGGTGTGGGAAGTTCCTTGTGTAATATTTTAAGCACCACAGGCTTATCATCCCCGCGGCAGCGGGCTCGATAAATAACGGATTGACTGCCCTGGTAAAGTTTTTCATTGAGTTTATAACCAGGAACGGTCATCATTGTTCCTCCGCGCCATTAATGGTTCTCTTTGCTTTCATCGTATTTTCAATCTTAACGCCTCACAACAGTTGTTACTTGTTAAATCGAACAATAATTTGAAAAAACATTATAACTGATATATAAAAAATCTTCAACCACCGTGGCTAAAGGATCAAATTTAATTAATCCTGGAAATCTAATTGACATTCCTTTTATTTTCCTTTATTATATTTTTTTATTTTTATTGGAAAAAAGAATTTTTTTTCAATCATGCCTTGATACATTTTTGGGAGATCAAAAATGAGTCAAAAAAATAGAGATGTAAAAGACAGCAGACAGGGGATTGTAGTTGAAACAGCGGCAGCATCGACCGCCAGGCTGCAGCAGGAAATCGATGAACATAAAAAGATCGATGAGGCGCTGCAGGAGTCAGTGCTGGAAATGAGAACCAGGAACAAGATATTGGAGATATTCCACACTACACCTGACGAGCACGTGTATGGAGAGTTATTGGACCTGGTCCTGGAAGTCTTTAAAAGCAAATTTGGAACTTTCGGATACTTTGACCAGGAGGGATCTTTTGTCATACCCTCAATGACCAGGGAAATTTACTGGGAGAAATGCCATGTGCCTGATAAGGAAATCATATTTAAAAAGGGGACATTCAGCGGTATCTGGGCACGGTCAATTAAAGAGAGAAAGACCATTTACTCCAATAACGGCCCCTTTAATACACCCAAAGGGCATATTCCCATAAAGAACACCATAGTTACCCCTATCATTTATCATGATCGGGTGATCAGCTCGATCCACCTGGCAAACAAAGAGACGGATTATGATGAAGGTGACCGCAGGTTGTTGGAAACCATTGCCAATCACATTGCCCCGGTGTTAAACGCCAGATTGCAAAGAGACAGACTGGAAAGGGAACGCAAGCAGTGGGAACAAGCAATCCTGAGAAGCGAGGAAAGGCTTGCCCATGCCGAAGCCATCGCTCATGTGGGCTGTTGGGAAAGCGACCTCAACTTGCAGGTGGAATGGTGGTCGGACGAACTCTACCGGATTTTCGGTGTAGACCCGGAGACGTTTACACCGTCTCAAGAGTCAGTAAGCAAATTAATCCCTGCTGAGGACCTGGCTGTGTTGAATGCAGCTTACCAGGCCGCTGTCAATCACGGGGAACCCATCAATTTGGAGCACCGCGTGGTGCGACCGGACGGGTGCGAACGATGGGTCCATGTTATCGGCAGATTAGAAAGAAAAACGGACGGCACCCCGGTGCGATTATTCGGAACAGCCCTGGATATCACCGAGCGTAAAAAAAATGAGAATGAACTGGAGCGACTCTACGAACAAACACGCCAGGATTCGGAAACCAAGACAATACTACTGCAAGAAATCAATCACCGGGTTAAAAACAACCTGGCAATGATCAATTCTCTACTGGATATTCAAGCTTACGCCATCAAAGACCCCACGGTAAAATCGGTATTAGACAACACCCGGCATCGAATTTATTCTATGGCACTGGTTCATGAAAAAATTTACCAGTCCGAGAATTTATCCAGTATCAATGCCCTGGAATATTTCAGTTCTATTATTACCGAATTAAATAAAGCATACGGGTCCCTGCAAAGACTCATTAAAATCAACATAAAAGTTGACAATGTTCCGCTGCCGCTTGATTATGCCATACCCTGCGGACTTATTCTTAACGAGCTGTTGACCAATGCCCTTAAATATGCATTCCCGGAGGGTCAAAGAGGTGGAGGTGAAATAATTGTTGAATTCCATAAAAAAAATAACCGGTTTGTTTTATCTGTTGGCGACAATGGAGTTGGACTGCCAGTTGAATTGGATTTCAGGGAAGCCAAATCCATGGGCCTGCGGCTGATCAATCTCTTAACCCGGCAGATCCAGGGTGAGATTAACCTGGACCAAAGCAAAGGAACTTTATTCCGGATAACCTTTACCGCGAAGGGGGAGAAAGATTCAAAAAAAGGAAAAAAGATGAGGGACAAATAATTAATACTTCCACTTCCAGGTTGAAATATCCGGGTATTTCATGTAAAATCCCTTTGTGTTAAAAAATGAATTTGAAAATAATTAAAAGTGTAAGAGGAGGTAATCATAATGAGTTTCAAAAAAATACTGGTACCTGTGGATTTTAGTGAATTTTCCGATAAAGCCGCTGAATACGCCATGTTTATTGCAGAAAGATATTGCGCGGATATAACACTTTTGCACGCGATTGTCTTATTCCAGGAAGACTTTGATGAAAAAGAGCAGCTCCAGCTCTATGAAAAAATCATTCGCCAGAAAGAAAATGAGAAATCAAAACAAATAGAATCACACTGTAACACCGCAAAAAACCGGGGACTTGGTGTGGATTCTGTTTTGCTTCGTGGTATTTCAGTAGCGGATTCGATTCTCGATTATATTTCCGATAAAGATTTTGACCTGGTGGTAATGGGAACGCACGGCCACACCGGCTTTAAAAAGTTACTTTTAGGAAGTGTCACCGAGAAAGTGGTGCGGGAATCACCTATCCCGGTGCTTACCATCCATAAAGATTATAATAAAATGGAGCTCAAAGAAATCCTGGTGCCTGTGGACTTTTCAGAATATTCGCATATTACTATCAATCGGGGAAAAGAACTGGCCAGGGAATTTAATGCAACACTTGAATTCCTCCATGTGGTTGAAATGGAGGCTCACCCTGAATTTTACAACATCAGTTTCGAGCCGATTCTTAAGGAAAACCCCACGTTAGCAGACCATATCACTGAAAATATGATAAAGGCAACCGGTATCCCCAAAGATAAAGCCACCTATGCGGTTAAAGAAGGCAAGGTATATAAAGAAATCAAAAAGTATGCCGATTACAATCAAATTGATTTAATTATAATGGGCAGTCACGCCAGGGGTGAATTAGGAGATTTCCTTTTAGGCAGCAGCAGCGAAAGAGTGGTTAGAATCGCCTCCTGCCCGGTATTAACCGTTGGGCAAAACCAATAAAGTACAAAATAAAAAGTAAGATTAAAAGCAGCTGATGTTTGAAATTTGACTTTTCTATAGGTATAATTATTTCCAGGCTGTTTTTCAAGATTTTTGCAGCGAAAGTGATAAAATGAACCTTGAGCATTTAAAACAAAATAAAATAATAACCTACCTCTTTATTGGCACCGCTCTTGTATTTGCCCTTTATGCACTGGTCACGAAATATCCCGGCCAGGTGATTTTCCCTTTGTTAAAAGCCTCTTTACTCATTTTGGCAATGTTTATCTATGGTTTTTTCTTTGTGAGTCTTTTTAAATCCTTTAAAGAAAAAATCGAATTCCCCACGATTTTTGCCGTGGGTTTGATGGTTACCATGCTTTTCTTTTACCTGGTCTCTTTGTTCAGCATTCTTGTACCCGGTGTTATCATTGTATTTTATGTCATCCCCCTGGTACTTGTCTTTTTTATTCTTAAAAAGCATCAACCGGTTTTCCGGGGAGCGATTCAATCCTTTATGCAGCGGTCTCCCCTGGAATACCTGCCTTTCCTTTTACCGTTTATTTATGCTTCTTTGCCATCATGTTTTTATGATTCCCTGGTGTACCACCTGGGTATTCCCAATCTTTATTTGCAGCATGGTGGTTTTGTTGAGACGCCGCAATTTCTTTTTGCCAACACATCGATCTATTATGAAATCTCTTTAATTCCCGTGGTATTTGCTGGTGATATGGTCCCGCGGCTCTTTCATTTTTTGATTGGTGTTATTTTTCTTTTGGCCGCGGCTGATTTTGCCGTGGAGACATTTGGCGTCAAAAAGCGTCATATCCTGTTGTTGCTGCTGTTGTGCATGCCCATGAGTATCTTCTTACTTTCTACAGTCAAAAATGACCTGGTGGGCGCTTTTTTCATTTTTTTGGGGATTCGCTGCCTACTTAAAAAACAATTGGGCTTTTCCGCTCTTTTTTGGGGTTTTGCCATTGGCATTAAATATACCAATGCACTGCCCATGATCATCTTCCTGGTGATATTTTTTATTAAAGAACTTAGTACTCAATTTTCTCATTCCCCTCTTGAGAGGGGTGCCCCGCCGGGGCGGGGTGTGTTTTCCCTTACTGCCAAAAAACTTGTAATTTTCCTGCTGGTGGTTATGGCTGTGGTGATACCGATGTTGGTGAAGAATTACATTTTTGCTAAGAATCCTTTTTTCCCTTTTTTTAGTCAGCATTTTAGCGCTGAGTTTTGGGATGCGTCCAGGTACCAGTTGATGAAAGCGGATGTGGGGAAAATGTTTCACTCGCTGTTGGATGCGGTTAAATTCCCTTACACCATTTCTTTTGGTCAATTGGGTTTTGGTGGTATGGTAGGGGCGCAATTTCTTATTTTTCTTCCTTTTTTGCTGGTGATAAGGGAACGATTGCAGAAAAAATGGTATTTGTTTTTATTTGCTGTTTTGACTCTTTATATTGGTGGTTATTTTACCGGAAGTTTACGGTTTTTATACATTGTTTTTTTATTTTTTTCTTTTTACCTGGCGTTGGTGTATGAATCTGTAAGTCAAAAAATCTTAAAATCTCTCTTTTTCATTGTGATTGGCATCAATTTGGTTACGGCCTTGGCTGCGCAGGAGCAGATGTATCATTCGTATCAACTGTTTTTCGGGAAGCTCGATATTGAAAAATACAAGGCCTTTACTTTTCCCGCTTACCCGGGCATTGCTTATGTGAACAGTCGTGCGGAACCAGGGGCACGGGTGGTGCTGGTAGGGGAGGCCAGGAATTATTATTTGAAGCGGCCTTACCTGGTTTCTTCGGGCATTGATTATTCGATTTTAAAGAAATACCTCAATCAATCCAAAGATGCAGAGTCTTTTATCGCAGCGTTAAGAAATGATAAGATCGATTATATCATTTTTGATTTAGGTGAATTCAATCGTTTGCAGCGGGAATACCGTCGTTTAGATGAGACCGAATGGAAAAAAATGGCTTCTTATTTGAGGGATTTGCAGTCGAGGATCGTGTTCCAGCAGGATGATCGAATTTTTGTATTCAAAGTGACGGGCGACCCGATAAGGTCGCCCTGAGATGGCCGTAGGCCATTATGAGAAGTTTTTGGAGGTGTCGGAACCTTTTTTCAAAAAGGTTCTGACCCGCCGGAGGCACAGGTGAAAAAAAGCAGGGTTACTCGTGGTTTCGGGTTATTGGAAAATATCCTGGCCAGGAAGCGGAGTCGCATGGCGAATGCTTTAATCCCTGGATCCTTGCGCAAAGGTCGTCTGTTGGACATCGGGTGCGGTGTTTATCCTTATTTTTTGCTGAATACCATATTTAATGAGAGATACGGTATTGATCAATCACCGGGAATCACCCGGTCCCGGGAGGTTTCTTCTGCTGGCAATTCCCTTGATTTGAGGCAGTGGGATTTTGGGCGTGAGGCGGACTTGCCGTTTGGCGATGATTTTTTTGATGTGGTTACCATGTTAGCGGTGTTTGAGCATATTGACAGGACTCACATCGGACGATTGGTATCGGAAATTCACCGGGTACTGAAAAAAGGTGGTTTATTTATCATAACCACGCCAGCCCCATGGACGGACCGGCTGCTGCGATTGCTGGCCCGGTTAAAACTGGTAAGCCCGGTGGAAATCCGGGACCATAAAGATACGTATTCACACAAAAAAATCATACGCATTCTTGAAGGCAGCGGTTTTAAAAAAGAGAATATCACCCTGGGCTATTTTGAGATGTTGATGAATACATGGGGAAAGATAAAAAAATGAGCCGCGGATTTACGGAGAAATGGTGATGGAGAAAGATCAAAATATATTTAAAAAATTGAGTGTTGTTATCCCGGTATATAACGAGGAGAAGACCGTTCAAGAATTGGTGGAGACTGTTTTAGCGGTTCCGCTGCACCTGGATAAGGAGTTGATTATTGTTGATGATTGTTCAACGGATAACACCTTTTCCCTTATTTCTCAACTAAAGGAAAGCAATCCTTGCCTCCGGGTGTTTCGGAATGAGAAGAACAGGGGTAAAGGGTTCAGTGTTAAAAGAGGTATTGAAGAGGCGGCCGGTGATATTATTGTTATCCAGGATGCGGACCTGGAATATGATCCGAATGAATACCCTAAATTGCTAAAGCCTATTCTCCAGGGAAATGCTGATGTGGTTTACGGTTCGCGGTTTATTACCTCGGAACCGAAGCGGGTTTTATATTTCTGGCATTATGTCGGCAATAAAATATTGACGCTTTTTTCCAATATGGTGAGTAATTTAAACCTTTCGGATATGGAAACCTGTTACAAGATGTTCCGGGCGCCGGTGATCAAAGCCATTAAAATCAAAGAGAACCGATTTGGTTTTGAGCCGGAGATAACTTTTAAGTTGTCCAGGATCAAGGGATTACGGATTTATGAAGTAGGGATATCTTATCATGGTCGCACGTATGAGGAAGGGAAGAAGATTATCTGGAAAGATGGGGTTCGTGCTTTTTATGTGTTGTTAAAGAATTCTATTTTATACGCTATAAGAAAGAAAAAGCATATTTATAAACCCGGACCGCTGATAAACGCTGATAGTGATGATGACCATGATAAAATCTCGAATAAGTCGGACCGCTGATGACCGCTGATAATGGTGATGAAGATAGAGAACGAACGTAAATCGACGGACGAAAGGTGACAGGCGAATGGTTCGTTTGCGGGCGGGGAAACCCCCAATGTTATTGACATAAGGTTCTGTCCTGTCCGGGAAATTACAATACTCCTGTTCAACAAGAGGACAGGGGTTAAATCACAAATTACAAATTACAAACAAAAAATGGAAATAAAACAATGTGTGGATAGAAGAAATAACAAAATGATTGAAAAATTTTATTTTTGATTATATAATTCTATCAAATGGATAAAAAGATGAATCGTTTGAAAAGGAGGTTGCAAAATGTTAGAACTGAGTCTAAAATCCGCCTCCGGTGATATTGACACTTTCAAAAAAGTTGTCTCCGACGGTATTTTAGAGGAAAGGAAAAAGATCA
>CP070627.1:1334540-1342536 GCA_020355945.1 Candidatus Aminicenantota bacterium
CACAGCGGGGTACCCTATTTCAAAAAATCCTTCAGCTTTGATGAATTCTGTTATAATGGTGAAAACCCCGATCTGAAGAACTATATCGATTATTTAATATCCGGTGTCGGGAATAAAATACCCCTGCTTCAATTTAACCGTTCGGCTTTGCGGGTGAAATGGTTCAAGCAAAATTACCCGGGTTCCCTAAACATATACCTGGTCAGGAATCCCCGCGACCAGTGGCAATCCTACGCAGAATTATACAAACGTACCAATTACAACGGATTCTTTTTGATGGACCTGATCACTGCCAGTATGAATAAAGATAAAAACGATTTCCTGGTCCTGCCGGATCATTTACCGCTCTTTCATTACAATAATGAGCAGCAGGATAAAGAAAATAATTTTTACCAGGTGGTATTGGATAGTTATTCGCAAGAAGAAAAATACCTTATTTTCTATTACACCTGGTTTAAAGCACTGGTGGAAAATGTGTTGAATGCGGATTTTATCCTCAATATCAATTTATTATCTAAGGAATCATCCTATCAAAAAAAAGTAATCAAATTTCTAAAAGAACAGGGAGTCCGTGATATTGACTTTAAAGATGCCAGGATACCAGGATATTCTCTATATTCCCTTGCCCCGGAAACCATGGCCACTATCGAAGGAGAGGTTCAAAACCTGTTGATTCAATCATTGACCGAAGATCAAATCAATGGCTTTTTCCAGGAAATGTCCCGGGAGGATAAAGGTTATTTCCAGTTTAAAAAAGAGGACTTTATACGAATCGGGAAAGAAAAAAATAAAGGCGGTGCGGATATCCGGGAAAAGACCATTGAAAAATTTGAAAAAATGATTTTATCGTTCGCGGAGGAATGGTCCAGGCAAATCGAAACAAACAAAAAATCGGAAAACCTGGTGAACCAAAAAGACCTGGTGATTGTTAAAAAAGACGAAGAACTGCAAAACAAAGACCTCCTGTTGCTAGAAAAAGATGAACGATTAATGCAAAAAGATGAAATTATTGTCGAGAAGGACCAGTTGATTGTTAGGAAAGACGGGGAATTGCAAAACAAAGACCTCCTGCTGTTAGAAAAAGATGAACAATTAAAGCAAAAAGATGGAATTATTGCCGAAAAGGACCAGGTGATTTTTAAGAAAGACGAGGAACTGCAAAACAAAGATCTCCTGTTGCTAGAAAAAGATAAGATCATCGCGGAAAAAGACCGGTTAATTTTTAAGGAAGACGGAGAACTGCAGCGGAAGCTCCTCTTGTTGGCAAAGAAAAGTGAGAGACTGAAACAAAGAGAGGAGATTATTGCTGAAAAAGATCTCCGGTTGGCAGAATTGAAGGAACAACTAAAGCAAAAAGACAGGATCATCAACCGGAATAGTTTACGGCTTTCTGAAACAGAAGAACAGTTGATGCAAATGGAACATGAATTGAGGAAAATCCGCCGCAGCTATACCTACCGCATCGGTAGAGTGATTGTATTCCCGGTAAAAGTCGTAAAAAGATTAATGTCAAAGTCTTTACGAGTAAGGGGAAGAAAAGGATTTTCCCATTATATGGAAAAACCTGTTTCGATTTCTCCCGGGAAATATGAAAAAAAGATTAACCTTTCAAACCAGTTAAATATCAAATTTGGCCGGCATCGAAGCGGATGGGCCTACGCAGTCCGGAAATTAAGCGTGTTACATAATCCCAAAGGTGCTCTACTTGACTCCTTTATAGAGAGAACCTTTTGCTGGAACCCGGAGGGAGTTAAGCCTCATTTGCAGCCCTGGATCGGCTTTATTCATGTGCCGCCTGAAATGCCCCGCTGGTTCAGCGATAAGCAAGCCAGTGAAGTCATTTTTAACTCCGAAGCCTGGAAAAAAAGCCTGCCTTATTGCAACGGGTTATTTACCCTATCGGAATATCACCAAAAATACCTGGAAACCAGGTGGGATATCCCGGTCAATGCATTGGTTCACCCCACTGAATTTCCTGCGAATAAATGGACATGGGAGAAATTTACAGCGAATAATGACAAAAAAATCGTCCAGGTGGGATGGTGGTTAAGGAAACTTCATGCGATTTACCAATTGCCACTGCCCAAAACCCAATACAAAAAAGTATTTTTAAGCGTTAAGCACAAAAATTTACCGAATTTGCTCAAAAAGGAGAGAGAAATTTTGTTAAATGAAGGCACCTTTAACGATGATATGTACGAAACAGCCGAAACCGTCACCTATCTTCCCAATAGTGACTATGATAAACTCCTGGGTGAAAATATTGTTTTCATTTGTTTGTATGACGCCAGCGCCAATAATACAATAATTGAATGTATTGCCAGGAACACACCGATTTTAATCAATCCCCTGGAAGCGGTTAAAGAATACCTGGGAGATGATTACCCCCTGTATTATAACTCCCTTGAAGAAGCAGCGGAAAAAGCCGCAAATTTTGATCTGATCTATAAAACCCACCAGTATTTAGTTAATCACTCCATCAAACCTAAGTTAACCGGCCAGTATTTTTTAGAGAGTTTTGCTAATTCGCCCATCTACAGTAATTTAACCACATAGGAATTTTTATTTTTTATGCGGCTTTTGAGACTATTACTTAAAGATGATACATTGTTGCCGCCCTTATAGGCTCCCCGCGCCGCGGGGTAATTTAAACATTGAACCATACATGCCAACGCAAGGAAAAGAAAAATGATATGGAAAAACCTGGTCAACTATATGAATATCCTGGACAGGACGAAGAGGTATGAAAAGAAAATAGATCTTTCTACCCAATTGGGAGGATTTTACGGCCAACACAGGAGTGGTTGGCCTTATGTACTGTCACTTTTAAAGAAACTGCACAAGTGCGGAGGAATCCTCTTGGATTCCTTTATTGAAAGAACCTTTTGTTGGCACCCGGAAGGCCCGCGACCTCACCAGCAGCCCTGGATCGGTTTTATTCATGTCCCCCCCAATGTTCCCAAATGGTTCCAGTATGAACAGTCCAATGATTATATATTTAACACTCCATACTGGCAAGAGAGTTTTCCCCTTTGCCGGGGGCTATTTACCCTCTCCCGCTGGCACAAAAAAAGCCTGGAAAAGAAATTGGATATTCCTATCAATCATTTGATCTTTCCTACAGAGATTCCCCGTTTAAAATGGAATGCAAAGAAATTTACCGCCAACCGGGAGAAAAAGATCATCCAGGTCGGGTGGTGGCTGCGAAAACTCCATACCATCTTCCAATTGCCCACCCAAAAATATAAGAAAATATTTTTGAAAGTCACCCATGCGGACCTGGACAGTTTAATGAAAAAAGAGCGGGAGATTTTAATCCGGGAGGGACAATTTGACGAGAAAATGTATGAAACGGTTCAACAGGTGGTATATGTCCCCCACAGCCACTATGATAAACTGCTGTCGGAAAATCTTGTTATTATCAACCTCTATGACTCCAGTGCCAATAATACGGTTATTGAATGTATCGCCCGGAATACTCCCCTCCTGGTCAATCCCATCGAACCCGTGATTGAATACCTTGGCAAGGATTATCCCTTCTATTTCTCTTCCCTGGAAGAAGCTGCCCATAAAGCGGAAGATTTCCACCTGGTGTATCAAACCCATCAATATTTATTCAATCATTCTATAAAAGAAAAATTAAAAGGAGATTATTTCCTGGAGAGTTTTGTAAATTCGGAGATATACCAGTGTTTATAAATATTTTGTAGAGACGCATTGAATGCGTTTCATACCAGTTGGACTGGAAACCCTTCTGATGGGGCCCCTGGCCGCCGAAGGCAATATTTAGTTTAGGACTTGAAAAGTTCTATTATTTTGTGTAGAATAGTGTTTTTAGAATAAATGTAAAACTAAACGAAAAATGAAGGAGAAGACGATGAAAAAAGTATTGTTGGTCATACTGTCTTTAGGGTTGGTTGTTCTTCCTTGTTTATTTGGTCAGACCAAGGCGGACAGGGAAGTGAAGCGGACGCAGGACTTTATTGCCGCCACTACCCAGAAGGGTACCGCCAAAATAAACGCCTTAAAGGCGTATATCAAAGAATTTCCCGAAACCACTTCCCGTTGGACCAGGTTGGCTCATTACCACCTGGCTATCGGCTACTTTGAGCTCAAAGACTATGGCAAGTCAGTGGAATATGCCAATAAGACCTTAAAAATAGGCTCCCTGGAACCGGGGGAAGAAGGGAGGCTGCTCCTGGTTATTGCCAATTGTTACGGTGTGAAAAGCGCCTCTATTTTTAACCAGGATAAAGCAGTGCAATATGCAGATAAAGCGATTTCCTTTTCCCAGTCCCATCAATTAAATGATGTGCTTGCCGAAGCCAAAAAATTGAAAAGACAACTGTCCGGTCCACCACCTAAAAAAGTAACCCCTGAACAACAGATTAAAATGCATTATTCCGACGGGGATTTTGCGGCTGCTATTTCCTATTATCAAAAATTAGGCGCAGCAGATAAAGCTAATCCTGAAATCCATAAGACCTATGCCAATGCGTTGTTTAAAGCCAATCGCCTGGACTCTGCATTGAAAGAATTTAAAGCCCTTTATTCCAAAGAAAAAAAAGCCATTTTTGCGCTTCGCATTGCAGATGTTTATGCTAAAAAAGCCCAACGAAATAAAGCACTCTACGACTCTGCTGTAAATTACTATCTTGAAGCCAGTGTGCTTTACGGTAAGGAAGGCAATGCCAACAACCAGAAAATCGCCTATCAAAAAGCAGAATTCCAATTGTTCGAAAAGTACGGTTTCAACCAAAAAGTAAAAGCATTGGCAGCCCAGCAAAAAAAGAGCCAGGCTTCTGCTGAAAAGAATGCATCACAAATCCGACGGGCAAAATATGAATTACGAAAACTCCAGCGACAAATTGAAAGGGAATATCCCGATATAGACCCACCATCCTACATGACGGATAAAGTAAAGGAATTGCAGAAAAAAATTGCAGCCCTGGAATCCGGTGTTACCTCCGAGGCCACTGATGAAGCAGCAAAACTGGAAGAAGAAAAGAAACGAATCCAACAAGAATTGAAAGACCTATTGGCAAAAGTAAAAAAACAACTGGGCGCATAAATCCTGCTGGCCTGGCTTTAATAAAGGGCACAAAGGGGCTCGCCTCTTTGAAAATATCACCAAAAGAAGCAGTGGATTCCGGAGTTTTTTATGGGTTGAAAAGCTTGGCAAAAAATGGTATTATTCTAGGCTAGCGCACCCTGTTTACAGAGGATTAACCGCTTAAAAAATTGATGTTTTATTTATAACTATTTTTTTACTTTTGCGTATAACACATGTTAACCCAATGGCTGGTAGGGTACAAGGCTGAAGGACAAAAAACAGTTTAGGAGTAAGAATGAACAAAGTACTTAAAATTATTGCTTTCATTATCATTATTGCAGGGCTGGTCTTTGCTGGCTTTAAAATCTTTCAAAAAGAAGAGAACCAGGAAACCGAAATCATAAAGGCAGATAAGAAAGAGGAGTCCCAGGACAGCAGCCGAAGAGAAGCAGCTCTGCCGGTTAAAGTAATAAGCATTAAAAGGGGTAATTTACCACTGAGATTGAACATTTCTGCCAGTGCTGATGTATGGGAAAAAGCGGATGTAAGAACGGAAATAGCCGGAACCATCGAGGCCATTAAAGTTTCCGTGGGCGACCGGGTCAAAAAAGGCCAATTGTTGGTCCAACTGGATGATGAAGAGAGAAAGCTTGAGGTGGAACAGCGAGAAGCAGAAAAACTGAGAAGTTATTCCCAATACCTGGTCAAAGAAGATACGGAACTCATTGAGAACACCGAGCTAACCGAAGACCAAAAAAAACAATTGGCAGATTTAAAACAAAAGTACGCTAAAGCATTAGAGGCTTTCGGAAAAGGCAAAATATCCCAGAAAGAATTTGAAAAAACCAGTGATGAATATCAAAAAATACTCCTATTTTCAGGAGAAATGCGCGAGCAGGTTCGAAAAGCACAAGAAGGACTTTCCAGTGCAATTGTTGCATTGAAACAGGCAGGGTTGAATTTAAAACGAACCTCAATCCGCAGCCCTTTCCAGGGGATTATTGCCGATATTCAAATAAGCAAAGGCGAAACAGTGAACGCAAGCCAAACGCTCTTGCGGGTGGTCAATTTAGAAACCCTCTACCTGAAAGGATATGCCCTGGAATCCGAACTTCAACATCTCAGGGAAGGTACCAATGTGCGCATTCGCTTCGATTCCTTCCCGGAACGCTTTTTCTATGGGGAAATTAAAGCCATCAGCCCTGAAATCGATCAAGAAACCAAAACCGTTACCGTATATGTGAAAGTGGATAACAAAGACAATTTATTTTTACCCGGCATGCATGCGGAGATTGACCTGGAATACAAAATCTTTGAAAATGTGATTAAAGTCCCCCGCAATGCGGTTATCACCCGGCAAGAGCGCTACCTGGTGTTTACGGTAATAGATATCCAGGGCCGTACCGGCACTGCCAACTGGGTGTATGTGGAAGTGGGTCACCAAAACGACGAGGAAATTGAAATTAAAACCAGTATTAAAGAAGGTGACCTGGTGGTGGTTGAAGGCCATATGACCCTGGCCCATCAATCAAAAGTCAATATCACCAACTAAAATAAAAAAAAAGAAAGTGCAACCATGAGCTTGATTAACTTATCTGTAAAACGGCCAATCGGAACTATTATGTTTTACGTCGGAATAATATTATTGGGGGTTATCTCATTATCGAAATTGGCGTGGAATCTACTGCCGGACTTGAGTTATCCCAAGATAACCGTGGTGACAAATTATCCCGGTTCCGGCCCGGAAGAGATCGAGCGCTTTATCACCACGGTCCTGGAAGGGCCCCTGTCTTCAATCTCTGATGTGAAAAAGATCGATTCCATATCAAAAGAAGGAATTTCCATTATCTCACTGGAATTTCATTGGGGCACGGATATGGACTTTGCCCTTCTTCATACCAAAGAACAAGTGGAAGGCGTGAGACAGAATCTCCCGGATGACTGTGAGCCACCGATTATCATGGAATGGGACCCCACGGCATCCCCCATCATGACCGTCATATTGAAGAGTGAAAAACGAAATCTAAAAAAACAGAAAGAAGCCGCCGAGTATATCATCAAACCCAGGCTAGAGCAACTGGAAGGCATCTCACGAGTAGAAATCAGGGGGGGTGATGAAGAAGAAGTTTCAGTGGAAATCTACCCGGAAAAAATTAAAAACCTGGGTATTACTTTATCCGACATTGCCCGCACCATTGAAAGTGATAATGTATTTCAAAGCGGTGGTACCGTTAAAAAAGATAAACTGAGATATATCTTAAAGATTGAAGGAGAACTACAAGCTCCCGAAGAAATCGAAGATATCGTGGTGCATGAGGCTGGGGGCCGGCGCGTGCAGATCAAGGACATCGGCCGGGCCTTTTTTAAAAATAGAATCCGACAGGGAAACATCCGCTTCAACACCAAATCTTCCATTGCCCTGCTGCTGTACCGCGAAGCCGGCGGCAATACAGTGGATGCCACAGAAAAAGCTATGGAAGCCTTTGAAAGCCTCAAAGCAGAATTTAATGATGAAATCCAATTCCAAACCGTGGCCATGGAAGCGGAACTGATCATTTCTTCCATCAATTCTTTAAAATCCTCCCTGCTCATCGGCGCCTGCCTGGCGATTCTTATACTGCTTTTATTCTTGCAGAATTACAAAGACCCCTTCCTGGTGGCAGTGGTGATCCCTATTTCCGTGATCGCCACCTTCGTATTAATGTATGCCTTTAATGTAAGCGTAAACATCATGTCATTGGGCGGCCTGGTACTGGGAGTGGGTATGTTCGTGGATAACTCCATCATTGTGCTGGAATCCATTGCCCGACACAAAGGAAAAAAAGACAAAAATCAATTGGTGCCAGCGGTCATCAATGGCGCCAAAGAAGTGAGCGGCGCCATTACTGCCTCTACCTTTACCACTATTTCTATTTTCCTCCCGGTCATTTACCTTTACGGGGT
>CP070627.1:1342636-1350587 GCA_020355945.1 Candidatus Aminicenantota bacterium
GCTCGCAGTACCACAACTGCGGCCGGTAAAAATCAGGTTGAGTTTCTTCGAGAAAATCCATTGTTTCCTGGAATGTCTCAGCCGTCTCACCAGGGAATCCGACAAATGTTGAAATAAAGACGATCATTCCAGCTTTTTTGAATAATGGTATGGTTTTTCGATATACCTCTTTCCCGACATTTTTGTTCATGTTTTTCAACAGTGTATCGTTGACAGATTCCAAACCCAGGAAAACACCCTCGCACCTGGATTCTTTCATCAATTCGATGGTCTCTTCATCCCATTGGTCGCAGCGAAAAAAACAGTGCCACTTGAAGTCGTACTTTTTCCGGATCATCATCCGAAGCATGTCTTTGAATCTCTTTTTGGGAACATTTAATGTATCATCGATGAAAAATATACTTTTTACAGTACTGATATCCCTTATTGCATCCAGTTCTTTTTCAATGTGATCGACACTCAAGTACTTATATTTCCTGGCTCTCAGCGGGAATCCACAAAAAGAGCATGTATAAGGGCAGCCTTTTGAAATTCTCAGGTTCACAAACTCCCCGAGGTCTTCCCCGGGAAAAAGGGAGTAATCAATCATGTTATCCTCTAATGGATTGATCTCGACGGTGGCAGGGGTAATGACGTAATCTTTACCTTTTTTATAGGCGATATTAGTGATATTATCGAAATCTCGTTGGCTTTTCAGCGCTTTAAGTATATTCATTAAGGCTTGTTCTCCCTCCCTATTGCAAACATAAAAATCCGCACCAATATACTTAAAAAGAGACTTCAGCTCTGCCGGTTCCATCCATTCATATCGTTTCGATATGTAAGGCCCCCCAACAATTATTTTAGCGGTATCATTGTATCTTTTGATAAATGATATCACTTCTAAGATCGGTTGGTCAAAATTATAGATCGACGTCGTAATGACCACGGTTAGAAAGTCCTGCTTCTCCAACTTCTCTTTTAAACGGTCCTTTTCCAATTGAAACAAATTAACATAATCAAAAGTAAATCCTCTCCTGGAAAGATACGTGCCCAGGTAAGTAATGGTCATCCACAGTAAATCAAAATTATGAAATGGCCTGTTAATGCCATTCTTATCCTGGAAGTAAAAGTGGGTTAAGATATCCAATGCCCGAAATGGTTTACCTTGATATTCGATAAAATTTAAGTTCAAATCTCTATAGTTGGCATGGTCTGTCCCCATTGACTTGAGCATTTGCACGTAATCGGGAAAATTCATGTCGTTATGTCCGATGATTAAACAATCGTACTTGCGCATCCTATTCCTCCTTCATTCTTCAAGCCTGGCAGAGATTTGAAACGAATCTGTAGGATTCACACACTCACCCAGGGTGGTAAGAGGGATAATGGAAAGATATTTAAAATCTTTAAATAAATTCCTTATCTCTTTTTCATCTTTTATCATGTGGCGGGTATGGAACATGGCAAATTGGTGAAACTGGCGTAATAATTTTTGTTTTTTTTCTTCTGAAGAGGAATGCTCTGGAAACATCACATTTCCATAGGTTGCAAACAAGTTCCCGGCACGCTCTGCATACCTGTCTCTCAATTCTTGCCTGGTGGGTTTCCCGATCATGGCTGTAGTAACTACTGTGCCGCCGGGTTTCAATATCTTCTTCCACTTTTCAATAATCATCGGCTTACACGGCGCTTTCAAAACAGTAAGGAATTCATCGGTGACCACCAGGTCAAAGGAGGAGTCCTCTATATTGGCGGTTATAATATTGTCACAGATACAGGTAATGGCCAGGTTGTGCCGGTTGGCGTACCATTGAGAGGATTTCAACGGCGTATTACAGATATCATAGACAACAATGTTCGGATGGGCCCCAACTGCCCTGACGGAATAATCAAGAGTATGTAACATTCCATAATCGGCACAGGCAGATATCATGACATTGGCATTGGGCTTTTGGCGTAAAACAGTACTCAATGCATCTTTGTAAAAACTGTACCACCTGGGTACAGCCACCATATTGAGTAATCGCATATACTGCCAGGTGCCGTGGTACCAATCACAGGAAAGTTTTTCCGGTGATCCGGCCGCCTCTTCATCTTTTGCCCATTCTTCCATACCTCCAATAAATTTGGTAAAACACTCATCTTTTGCCCATTCTTCCATGAGTAAAGAAGACTCCTGTAACTCTTCAATTTCCGACCTGGTGTAAATTCCTCCGAAAAATTCCCTTAGATATTCATCAATTTTGCTTTTTTCATAAATGACATATTTTTCTTCTTTCATCAGTCACACCCCCTTTTAGTTAATATTAATTATCAACTTAGCTCTATATGGCCTGTACCAGGAGAGCATTCCATGAAGTTCCCGTACCGATGCCATATACAATGGCAAACTCCTGGGAAGCCAGTAACTTTTTCTCACAGACTCCCGATATATTTCGAATGATATCCACATCTCCCATGTGCCCTCCATCATCAAAGTTATCAAGGAAAACCTTTTCCCTGGGAAATTCCAGTAATTGACAGTAAAAATTCCACCCACTTTTACTGATATTTTGAGGGATGATCATGGATACATCTTTCAGTGTCAGGTTGTTCTTCTTGACCAGGGACTTGATCAACTCAGTGCCGACTTGTGCGACAGTTACCGGGATGTTGCCTTTTCTAAAGTCCGTGACCATGGTAATACTGCCGTCAGTGATACCGGCAAAATCCCTGAGTGCCAGACCCGGGTCACCCGAAGAGATTTCCATCAGGGCCAGGCCGTCGCTGACCACACCCAACCCCCCCATCAAGCGGTTTTCCGGGTTCTGGAAAAAGTTGCTGGAAAGGAGAAGTACCTTACGCGCTGAGCCGTCGAAAATCAGGGAAGAAGCAATCTTCGCTCCCACCAGCGTACCGGCGCACACCTGCTCCACATTAAAAATCTGGGCACTGCTCATCTTAAATTCATTTTGCAAAAAATAAGGCACATTAATGCATTTTTCCTCGGTCATACTCCACGGGTTACCTGCTGCCAGCGAATTCCCCCTGGTATAAATGATAAAATCGATTTCTCCGGGTGTTGTATGTCCCCTGGCAAAGTACCTTTTCAACAGTGCACCATAGATTTCCGCTTCCCTCTTCCTGTCCTCGATGTAAGTCCTATGAATACCGATGGAATTCTTTAAAATACTGGACAGCTCGTCTCTCCTCATATAGATGGCCTGGAGAAACGAATCCTCCAGCATCCCAACATACTCATCAATAGAAAGATAATTCTCCGGCATGTAGAAATCAGTATAGCTGACAACTGCTCTTGTTTTCATGGTTAATACCTCCTTTTTGGTTTGTTTTAGAAATAGTAAATGGCGCAGCCCACCTGTATCCCGGAACCGATACTAATAATCAGTCCCACGTCACCTTCGGCCGCCAGATGATTCTCCCTGGCGTATTGGAATGCGTAAGGTATGGACGAGGTAAAAAGATCCTTGCCGTCCCCAACTGTATCCACAAATTTATCCCTGGCCAGGTTCATTTTTTCACTTAATCTGGCAATGAATTGCGAAGAAATTTGCGGCGGAAAGATTACTTTAATTTGCGAAATATTTAATCCCTCGATATGCAGCAGATCATGGACTACACCAGGGATACATTCAATATAACAGTCATAAATATCAGGGGCCCTGTTGATATCCAGGTATGCCCTCCCGTTTTTCCAGGCAGTATCCACTCTAAACGAATCCATATAATCGGTAATATATTTGAATATAATATTACCGAAGCCCGGTTTTCCATCAGGGGCTTTCTCCAAAATCAGTGCCGAACCAGTCTCCCGGATGCCCAGCAGTTTTTCAGGGAAAACCTCGGCGTTATTCTCAATTTCTGCCGCCACAATCATTGCAGTTTTATATTTCTTTGCCCGGATCATCTGGACAGCCACAAAGCATGCATTCAAGAATCCGATGGAGCCGTTAAAGACGTCAAAAGCAAAGGTTTTCTGTGCCCCGGGTGATTCCATGGTGGGATTGATATCCAGTTGACCGGCAGCTATCGAAGCAATCGCCGGTTCGAAAAGAAAATCCTTTCGATATACCCCTGCATGTATAAGAAGATCGATATCGCCCCGGTGGTACTTCGATGTTTTGAGACAGTTTTCTACTGCCCTCTTGAGGAACTCTATCGAGTCTCTGCCGGTTATCCGCTCTCCCGGGGGGATACCGACGCTTTCTATTTGAACCCTGGGAGTGAGGGGGGGCAGAGAAGGGGCGGGCCTTTTCCCCGGGGGTATCTTTGTTTGATTGTGCTTATTCGATTCAATCCCTCTCAAGCGGTTCGGCAAATCGTCAAAGGTATAAAACGCAGTACCAAGGGTTTGACCGGAACCGCTGATACCAAAGATGATTTTGTCCCCGGGGTTAATCCTGTTATTACGAATATTATCCATCACAGCCACAAAATGACTGGTAGATGCAGTATTGCCGCGTTCAGCCAGGTTGTCTATGGTGTTGTGTTCATGACAAATCTTTTTACCAAATAAGCTGTTGATCTCGCGCATCGCATCACGCAGCGATGTGGTAGAGGTCTGGTGCATGATAATATGTTGAAAGGATTCCGGTGACCATTTACTTTCCTTTAGAATGTGCATTGCATGCTTTGCGGCATTCTTGACAGCCACCTCGGTTAGTTTGATAGATTCCGCGAACATGATTGCACCGCCGTGCTTTTTTTCCGTGGCCCGGGCAATGCAGTATGAACTGTATCCACCCAATGTGAACATCTCGATCTCATGAAAACCTACCGTATCGTCCGCCGATTTTTCCAGAATCACTGCGGCCCCGGCATCACCCAAAGTTAAACACGCCAGCCGCAAGTCTAAAAAATTCTCAATCTCCTTCTGTCCGGTTTGGGTGAGGTGAGTAATATATTCACCGCTAACCACCATCCCACATCGAATCGCCCCGACTTTGATGAAAGCGTCGACGATGTTAATGGCAGTAAACATACCGGTACACGCATTGGAAATGTCAAACACCACGGCATTGGAAAAGCCGAAATATTTTTTTAGTTTCATAGACGTACTGGGCTCAAGTGAAAATCGAATACCAGGCCCATCACACCTGGAGATATTGCAGCAAATGAGAAGGTCTAAATCTTCGGGATTATATTTGGACTTAGCCAGGCAGTCTTTGATGGCTTTTTTGGCTAAGTCGATGGAAAATTCCCCATCTCCTGCCATCCGCCTGGATTTTATGCCGCTCATTTTTTCCAGCGGAAAAAGAACCTTTCGTTTACAGCCCTGTAAAATTTCTTTTGTAGAGACCACTTTGGATGGAAGATAGACTCCAAGACTTTCAATAACGGTATTCCCCTTATCGAACCCGCGGCCCTGGGCTGCATCCGACATCTCGGCCAGTTCGGCAATCGTCTTATATTGAAAAAGCAAATCCAGGGTAAGCTGAAGGCCCGCCTCATTGGCTTTGGTGATAATCTCCAGGCTTTGGATGGAAGCTCCACCCAGGTCGAAGAAGCTGTCGTAAACGCTCACCTTGTCCTTGTCGATACCGAGAACCTGGGCACACATCCGCACCAACAACTGCTCAGTCTGATTGCGAGGTGCGACAAAGGGTTTGTCTAACTGGCGCTTGGTCATATCCGGCGCAGGAGGCACCTGCTGGGCCGCTTTTACATTAGGTGTCAACTCCGAAACACGCTGCTTTGGATTTTCAGCGGTGGTCTTTAGCAAGGCCTGATAATGTCCGGCCATTTGGATAATGGAAGCATCATCAAATAAATCCACATTATACAGGATGGTGATAGAAAGCAGTTTACCCGGTTCCATCACCATGAACGTCAAGTCGAAGGGTGCTCCTCTCTGTTTCATGGCAAAGGGTTCCAGTTCCAGCTCACCCCGACCTGACTGAACACCCTGGTTATGAAGTTGGCGTGGCTTCTGCCAAACAAAATAAACCTGGAAGATCGGTGACCGGCTGGGGTCCCGGCTGGTCTGGAGTCGCTCCACTATGAGAGGAAAAGGGTAATCCTGGTGGTGGAGAGCATCCAGTACAGTGTGGTGTACCTGGGTAAGAAGCTCTGTGAATGTGGGATCACCGGAAAAATCCGCGCGCAAAACCACGGAATTGACAAAGTAACCCACGATCTTTTCGAATTCAGGGCGGCTTCGGCCCACTGTCGGGGACCCCACTAAAAGATCTTTTTGACCGGTATAACGGTAAAGCAGTACAAAGAAAGCCGTCAACAAGGTGGTGTAAGGAGTTACCCCTTCAACTTTTGCCAGTTCCTTTAACTTCCTGGAAAGGTCCTCATCCAGGTTAAATTGGTGTGAGGTACCTCCAAAGGATTGAACCTTTGGCCGGGGCCGGTCAAAGGGAAGATTTAACACCGGTAACCCACCGCCCAATTGTTTCTGCCAGTATGTCCATAATCGCTTACCTTCCGGACCAACCAGCATATCGGCTTGATAACGGACAAAGTCCCGGTATTTGGTTACAGGGGGCTGGAGGGATACCGGTGAACCGGATTTTATCGTATTGTACAGGATCCGGAGTTCATCTAATAGTATCTCAAGAGACCAGAAATCCACTGCAATGTGGTGTACATTTATAAATAGGATGTTTTCTTCAGGTGATGGAGAGTAGACCTTTACCCGCATTATAGGGCCTTGTTCCAGGTCAAAGGGACGGTCGGATTCTTTTGCCAGTTGTTCATACAAAAGGTCCCGGCTCCAGTGGGAAGCATCTGCCGTCTCGAAGCAGACCTCCTGGTGTTTGTGAACCTGCTGGATGAGTTTGCCGCTGCTTTCGGTATAGGTGGTGCGAAGGGAAGGATGACGGTCTACCAGTGCCTGGAATGCGCGTTTCAGATTAGGGATATCCGAACCTGAACGAATGTACGCCGCATACATGATGTTATATGCGGTAATCCCCGGTACGGATTTATGCAGATACCACAACGCCCGCTGCCCATAGGAAAGAGGGAACCCTGATTCGGACTCCCTCGCCTTTTTCGTTTTTTTCTCCAGCAGCCTGGCAAGAAGCGCCCGCTTTTGGTCCAGTGTGAGATCATCGATATTAATATCCGTCATTCACTATCCTCCTCTGCAGCCAACATATCTCTTAACAGCATATCAACCTCCTTTTCCGAAAGTTCATTAATTTTCGCTATTAATTGTTCCGATTCTTCTGCACTATCCTGATGGGGTGTATCTACCGGTCCCGGGGATGGCGATGGGGAAGAGGTGGCTGCCACCAGTTGTTCAAGCATCTGTGCTGCCAGTTGAGCAATGCTGGGTCCCTGGAGAAACTTCACCAGGGGAAGAACTATCCCCAGCTCGATTTCGATCCGGTTCTTTAGCTCGACAGCCATTAAAGAGTCTATACCCATATTGTTAAGAGGTTGCAGAATGTCCAATTTCGATACCTGAAACCCCAGTACCTCGGCCACTTGACCGCGAAAATGTTCCTCCAACAATTGCTGGCGTTTTTCCGGCTCTGCAGCGAGAAGGGTGTGTCTCATTTCGGTTGATGATGTTGACGAGTCCGGTCCCCCGTGGGCGTACTCCAGTTGGGAAATCAATGCGTACCTGCCGAAACCGGAATAAAATTTGTTCCACTGCTGCCAGTTGATGGGCATCGCGATGACCTGGGCCGATTCCTGGCAGAGCAGCCGTCCCAGGAGTTCCATTCTCCTGGTAGGCTCGATGCTCCCAAATCCTTGTATGGCAAGACGCCCATCCGGGTCAAATTTAGCAGCCATACCAATGCCAGCCCAGGGTCCCCAGTTGATACTAAGGGCGGGTTTACCACCAGCTTTTCGATAATGGGCAAGTATATCCAGGAAGGCATTGGCGGCAGAGTAGTTTCCCTGGCCCGGGGCTCCCAGTACGGAGGCTCCCGAAGAGAAAAGCACGAAGAAATCCAAAGACTCGTTTGAGGTCAGGGTATGCAGGTTCCAGGCTCCTTTGATCTTAGGT
>CP070627.1:1350687-1358618 GCA_020355945.1 Candidatus Aminicenantota bacterium
AGCGCCCCCCCTGGTCGCCGAAGGCAAAAAATATACCGTACCGGTGACCTGGCGCGGTGGCTTCCCACAGGTGAAATCGAGTTTTTGGGACGGATAGACCACCAGGTCAAAATCAGGGGATTCCGCATCGAGTTGGAAGAAATTGAAGAACAATTGGTGAAACAAGCGGGTATTAAAGAGGCAGTGGTTATTGTCAAAGAAAGCCAAAAGGGAGATAAATGCCTGGTAGCTTACATCGTACCGGAGCCTGCTGACAAAGAAAATGAGAAGGGCCCGGATGTGGAATTAATCACACAGCACCTGTCTCAACAATTACCTCACTACATGATCCCCTCTTATTTCGTGCCGTTGGAAAACATTCCCTTAACACCCAATGGAAAAGTGGACCGAGCAGCCCTGCCGGAACCCGGAGGACTCCGCCTGCAAACAGGAGTGACTTATGTGGAGCCCGGCAATGAAATGGAAGAAATAATTGCCAGCATCTGGCAAAAAGAGCTTGGACTGGAAAAAATAGGTGTAAACGATAATTTCTTCGATCTGGGGGGTAATTCTATGAATGTTGTCAGGTTTATTAACCGGTTGAATGAAATGTTTAAAAAAAGTTTACCGGTGGTTTCTATGTTTAAATATCGAACCATCAGGACGTTTTCCCATTACCTGGATGAAAAAGCAAAAGGGAATTTATCCATTGATGATCGATCTAATGCATTAAAAAGAGGTGAAAGAGACAGGAAGAAAATGTTTGAAATGCGAAAAAGGAGTACTAACCAATGACTACAGAGAATACGTTAACCGGACTGGAAGTCGCAGTTATTGGTATGGCCGGGAGGTTTCCCGGGGCAAATAACCTGGAAGAATTCTGGGAAAATTTGAAAAATGGGGTCGAATCGCTGGCTTTCCTTTCCGATGAAGAGTTAAAAAAAGAAGGTATCAATAAGCTGTTAAAGAATCCCAAATACATTAAAGCCAGGGGAGTTCTTGAAGATACTGAATTTTTTGATGCCGCTTTTTTCGGGTATACTCCATTAGAAGCCGAACTCCTGGACCCCCAAATGCGTATTTTTCACGAATGTGCTTTTGCGGCGTTAGAAGATGCCGGATATGAACCCTCCAATCAAAAAAGCTTAATCGGGCTCTACGCAGGGGCGTTGGGTAATTTTTTCTGGGAAGGCCGGGTCCAGGTGTCCGGGAAATACAATGTCTTAGGCTGGTTCCCATCAAAGCAGCTCAATGACAAAGATTACATGACCACGCGGGTAGCCAATAAGTTAAATTTAAAAGGGCCTGCCCTTACGATAGATACGGCTTGTTCCACTTCTCTGGTGGCTGTTCATATGGCTTTTCAAGGGTTGTTGAGCGGCGATTGTGATATGGCGTTGGCCGGGGGCGTTACCGTTTCGGAGTTGAACCGTAAAGGTTATCAATATGAAGAAGGGATGCTTCATTCACCGGATGGTCACTGCCGTGCCTTTGATGCCAAAGCCAAAGGAACCAATTTTGGCAGCGGTGTCGGGGTGGTAGTACTGAAACGCCTTTCAGAGGCCATGGCAGATAACGATCATATTTATGCTGTGATTAAAGGCTCGTCCATTAATAATGACGGTACCCGCAAAGCAGCTTATACCGCCCCCAGTATAGAAGGACAGGCAGAAGTCATTCGCACCGCCCTGGAAATGGCGGAAGTAGACCCGGATACTATTACCTATGTAGAAACTCACGGCACAGGCACAGCCTTAGGCGACCCGGTGGAAATCGAAGGCCTTAAAGCAGCATTTCACTCGGGAAAAAGGCATTTCTGTCGAATCGGGTCGGTAAAAACCAATGTCGGCCACCTGGAAACCGCTTCCGGGGCAGCCGGTTTTATAAAAACAGTACTTGCCCTATACCATCGACTCATTCCACCCAGCCTTCATTTTGAAACCCCGAACCCGAAAATTGATTTTGAAAACAGTCCCTTTATCGTCAATACAACACCAATCCCCTGGAAGCGCAGCGGGAATCCTTTACGAGCAGGGGTCAGTTCCTTTGGCATCGGCGGCACCAATGCCCATGTTATCCTTGAGGAAGCCCCTGAGGGGACAGGGGGGCTTGCCCCCCTGTCTACTCGACAATACCAGCTCATTCTATTATCCGCCAGGACCCAAACCGCCCTGGATGGCATGACTCAAAACCTGGCAGAGCACTTCAAAAAAAATCCCGGTATAAATTTTGCAGACGCGGCATATACACTGCAGGTGGGCAGAAAAATATTTAAACACCGGCGCATGGTGGTAGGTTCGGTTGTGGATGAGGCTGCGGATTTATTATCCCAACCGGGTTCCGGCAAAGTGAAAACCTTTTGCTCGGAAGAAGATAATCGACCTGTTGTATTTATGTTCACGGGCCTGGGTTCCCAATATGTGAATATGGGCCGGGACCTGTATGAAAAAGAACCGGTATTTCGCAACGAAATGGACCGCTGTTTCGAAATTCTAAAACCATTAATAGATGAAGATATCAAAGAAATCCTTTACCGGTCCGACTGGTCCGATCAGTCTGACTGGTCCGACAGGTCTGACCGGTCCGACAGTCTTATCAATCAAACCGAAATCGCCCAGGTAGTGGTATTTATCTTTGAATATGCGTTAGCAAAATTATTAATCCAATGGGGAGTCAGGCCTCATGCCATGATCGGGTACAGTTTCGGTGAATATGCAGCGGCTTGCCTGGCCGGGGTATTTTCCCTCGAGGATGCATTGGACCTGGTGGTAACCAGGGGGCAATTGATCCGGGAGACGCCTGACGGTGGAATGGTAAGCGTCCCTCTGCCAAAACACCGATTAGCACCGCTGCTGGATGAATGGTCCCTAAAGGATGAATGTTCTATTGCCATTGATAATGGTCCATCTTGTGTGGTATCCGGTCCCCCTGGTCCCATCGCAGCCCTGGAAAAACGACTGAAAGAAAAGAAATATTTGTCCATGCGGGTAGATGTTCCCCGGGCCATCCATTCTGCAATGATGGAGCCAATCGCAGGAAAGTTCAATGAAAAGCTCAGCCGGATGACATTAAAAAAACCCGGCATTCCATACATATCAAATGTAACAGGAACCTGGATCACCGGTGAAGAAACCCAGGACCCGGGATATTGGGGGACGCATTTAACCCGAACCGTGCAGTTTGCTGATGGAATGAAAGAATTGTTAAAAGAGTCCGGTTCGATATTTATAGAGATCGGTCCGGGCCGCGATATCAGCACCCTGGCCCAGCGTCATATCGAAAGTGCCGGCGAAAACCGGCACCAGGTGATCAACCTGGTCAGACATCCCCAACAAGACATTTCCGATGTTTATTTTTTATTGAATCGACTGGGGCGATTATGGCTTTACGGTCAGCCAATCGATTGGGTCGGGTTTTATTTCGAAGAAAAGAGGCGGCGTATATCATTGCCCACTTATCCCTTTGAAGGGCAAAAATACTGGATCCACCAGGACCTTTTAACCGACGGTATGGTGGTGTCCCCCCATGAAACGCAAGTGGAGCGAAAGCCGGATATGGCAGATTGGTTTTATATGCTTTCGTGGAAGCGCTGCAAACCCTTTTCCTATAAAGCGCCGGAAATACCGGACCGTTTCCGTTGGTTGGTTCTTACAAACCACATCAGTTTAAGTAAACAATTGCTGGAACAATTAGAAAGAAAGAACCAGGATGTTTTTGCCGTGAGTGTGGGGAACCGCTTTGAAAAAGTCAACCATCGACTTTATACAATTAATCCCCAAGAAGATGATCAATATGGACTCCTGGTCCAGGATCTCCGTACCCATGGCGGTTTGCCCGATAGGATCATCCATTTGTGGAATATTACCCCGGACATTAATCAAGAATTGGTTTTTTCTTCCCTTGAACAGGCATTGGACCGGGGATTTTACAGCCTGGTCCATTTAGCCAGGGCCATCGGGGACCAGCAGGTGAAGAACGATATCCAAATTTTTGTGGTTTCCAATGGTGTGCACCAGGTGGGCGGTAAAGACGAAGTATGCCCGGAAAAGGCTTCACTGCTGGGCCCGGTTAGAGTGATCCCGGCAGAATTTACCCACTTAAGCTGCCGCAGTATCGATGTTATCCTGCCCGACCCGGGCACCCGGGAAGAAGAGAACCTGGTGAACCAATTGCTGAAAGAGTTTATTACAGGGACTTCCCATCAGATCATTGCTTATCGCGATCACCATCGCTGGGTGCAGGTCTTTGAACCTGTCCGGTTGGATTCATCCAATGACAGGGCTTCACGGTTAAAGCCCGGGGGTGTCTATTTAATTACCGGCGGTCTCGGGGGAATTGGCTATACCCTGGCCCAATACCTGGCAAAACAGGTAAAAGCCAAACTGGTACTTACCGGTCGTACACCTGTGCCCCCCAGGGAGGACTGGGAACAAAGACTGAAAACCAATAATAACGATGAGCAAGTAAGCCATATACGAAAAATCATGGACCTGGAGAAATCAGGATCAGAGGTGCTGGTCTTTAGTGCCGAAGTTGAAAATCTCGAACAAATGCAAACAGTTATTACCCGGACAAAAGAGTACTTTGGCAGGATCAACGGTGTTATACATTCCGCAGGTGTTGCTGATGGGGCCATGATCCAGTTTAGAACGCGGGAGAGCTCCGAAAAAGTGTTTTCAGCAAAAATCAAGGGTACACTGGTACTGGACCGCTTATTAAAAGACACGCCGTTGGATTTTTTTGTTTTTTGCTCTTCCATTGCTGCGCTCCTGTCGCAAATCGGTCAGGTGGGTTATTGTGCGGCCAATAATTTCCTCGATGCTTATGCCCATCGCAAGTTTTTCCGGGAGGGTACGTTTACTGTTTCCGTCAACTGGGATCGGTGGCAAAATATCGGGGTGGCTGCTATTATTGAAAAACAACATAAACAATTAACCGGTGAAGAGTTAACCGGTGGAATTACCCCCGAAGAAGGTGCGGCTGCACTGGGGCGGATACTGGCAGAACCGCTTCCCCAGGTCATTGTATCGCCAAAAGAACTGGAGATGTTGATCCAACAGCTTAATCGCTTCAATACCTCATCGCTGCTAAAATCGCTGGCCGGGATTTCCAGCGCTAACCGCCTCTATGAACGGCCTCAACTGGATACTGAATATGCGGCTCCCCTGGATGAAACCCAACAAACCCTTGCCAAAATCTGGGAAAACCTGTTCGGGTTTCAACCCATCGGAATCCATGATGATTTTTTTGAGATGGGTGGAGATTCCCTCAGGGCTATGGTGGTGCTGTCCAAAATTCATAAAGAAATCGATGTTGAAATCCCCATCAGTGAATTTTTTTCCCGGCCCACCATTGAAAAACTCTCAGAATATATCGGCGGGTCCGAGAAAAGCACTTATTCTGCAATCCTACCGGTAGAGGAAAAAGAATACTATCCATTATCTTCCGCACAGAAGCGTTTGTTTATCCTCCAGCAAGTGGCCCCGGATAGTACTGTCTACAATGAGTATTTGCCGGAGGTATTTGAGAGGGACTTGCAAAAAGACAAACTGGAAGAAATTTTCAGGAAATTAATCGAACGACATGAAAGTTTGAGAACATCATTTGAATTGGTGAAAGGAGAACCGGTCCAGCGAATCCACTATGACGTCCATTTTGAAATCCAATATCGTGATTTGTGCAGCAGCCACAATGAGGACCAGGCCCCGGGATCGATTGTCGGGAATTTTGTCAAACCCTTTGATTTGAGCAAAGTACCGTTACTCAGGGTCGGCTTAATCAAAGTCCGGGAGAATAGAAATATCCTGTTAGTAGATGTGCACCATATTATATGCGATGGGATATCCATCGATTTAATCATCCGGGAGTTTAGTGCCCTGGTTGATGATAAAAAATTGCCTGAGTTACCCATCCGCTATAAGGATTATGTCCAATGGCAGAACAGTGAATCAATAAAACAGAGAATAATGAACCAGGAAGAGTATTGGTTGAAACGTTTCCAGGGTGAAGTGCCGGTTTTGAATCTATCCATCGATTACCCGAGACCCGGGGAACAGGATTTTACAGGAAAAACTCGGGGATTTAATATCGGCAAAGAACAAACACAACTTTTGCAAGCGTTAGCTGTCCAGGAAGAGGCCACACTCTTTATGAAAATTCTTACTATTTTCTATATATTTCTTTTTAAAATATGCAGCCAGGAAGATATCGTGGTAGGTATCCCGACAGCAGGCCGTCGGCACTCAGACCTGGAGAATATAATCGGGATGTTTGTCAACAGCCTTCCCTTGAGAAACTTTCCCCGAGCAGACATGACATTTAAAGAACTTTTAAAGGAAGTAAAGGAACAAACACTAAAGGATTTCGAACACCAGGAGTATCCCTTTGAAGAACTGATCGACAAATTAAATGTAGACCGGGATATCAGCCGGAACCCGGTATTTGAGGTCATGTTTATTTTGTACAGTATGAAAACCGGCGAAACAGACGAACAATCATTTAATTATGAAAAAAATGTATCACGGTTTGATTTGACTTTACAGGCTTCAGAGGCAGGGGAAAACCTGTTTTTTAGATTTGAATACTGCAGCAAATTGTTTAAAGAAGAAACAATAGAAAAATTTGTCGGTTATTTCAGGGAAATCATTTCAGTCATAACCCATCACCCCTGGTGCAAGTTGTGGGAAATAGAAATCATGGCGGCTGAAGAAAAGAACCGCGTCTTGTATGAATTTAACAGCACAGCAGTGGAATACCCCAAAAGTAAAACCATCGATGAATTATTTGCAGAACAGGCAGAAAGAACCCCCGATCATATCGCTGTAATTGGCATGGACCATGGACCATGGAGCATGGAGAAACACTTAGAGGGGACAGGGGGGCTTGCCCCCCTGTCTGCATCCGGGTCTATTACTTACAGGGAATTAAATAAAAAAGCCAGTCAATTGGCTTATTATTTAAGAGAAAAAGGTGTAGAACCCGGTAATACCATCGTCCCGATTATGGTAGAGCGAACCACGGCCATGATGACCGGGTTTCTCGGCATAATGAAGGCCGGGGGCGCCTATTTGCCGCTGGACCCTGAGTATCCCCGGGCAAAAATAAAATACATACTCGAAAAGAGCGGTGCAAAAATGCTCTTAACCCAGGAAAATTTAATCGCCAACAATAACGACTTAGTGGTTGAAAGGGAAATGATCAATATCTTTGCCGAGAACATGTTTACCGGCAATAAACAGGACATAGAAAATAAAAATAGAGCAAAGCGTAACCATCCTGCAGCAGATATTGCCTATGTGATTTATACTTCCGGTTCTACCGGGAATCCCAAAGGTGTCGTTGTCCGGCATCAAAACGCGGTGAATTTTATTGTGGGGATGGCTGCAAAGATTGATTTTTCCCCGGGTAAAACCATATTAGCCCTCACCACTATCTCCTTTGATATTTTCTTCTTAGAAACGTTACTGCCGGTCACCCGCGGATTAAAGTTAGTCATCGCCAACGAAGCCCAACAAAGCGATCCGCAGTTGTTACCAGGAGTCATTACCGGCAGATGTGTGGATATGGTCCAGGTCACGCCGTCGCGGGTTAAATTATTATTGAGCTTAAAAGAGGGTTTAAATTGTCTGGGGGGTGTCAAGGAATTATTAGTCGGGGGAGAAGCTTTCCCTCCCCATTTATTTGCCAGTGTAAAAGAAAAATTCCCGGGTAAAATTTACAATGTCTATGGGCCCACAGAAACCACTATCTGGTCTACGGTTAAAGATTTATCGAACTGCCAGGCAGGAGAGCTTAATATTGGCAGCCCCATCGCCAATACCCGGATATATATTGTTGATAGGTTTTTGCAGGCACAACCCCTGGGGATAGCCGGTGAATTATCCATTGGAGGGGATGGCGTGGCCGCAGGGTACTTAAATAACCCAGAATTAACCGCAGAAAAATTTGACCAT
>CP070627.1:1358718-1366607 GCA_020355945.1 Candidatus Aminicenantota bacterium
TCTTCTTCGATATATTTTGCCAGGGAGTGGATGGTGGGATAGCGGAACAAATCCACGATGGTGAGTTCTTTTTTATTTTGAATCCTTTCATTTAACCGGTTGTGAACTTGGGTAAGTAATAACGAATGCCCGCCCAGATCGAAGAAATTATCGTTAATTCCTATTTTTTCCAGGTGCAGGAACTCTTGCCAGATAATCGCGATTGCCTTCTCAGTTTCGGTTTGAGGGGCTTTGTAGTCAACCTCCAGCTCGGGTCGGTTCAAGGAAGGCATGGGTAATGCATCGATATTCACTTTACCGTTAGGATTTAAAGGCATGGTTTCCAGGTTTTCAAATACCGATGGGATCATGTAATCGGGGATGTGTTTACCCAGCCAATCCCGCAATTGATTGCTGCCGGGAGTGATGCGTTTTTTGCCGTTTTCACTGGCGGTGACAAAATATGCCACCAGGCGCCTGTCACCGGGTGTCACCTCCCTGTCAATGACCACCACATCCTGGATATCCGGGTGCAGCCCCAGGTGATTCTCAATCTCGGATAACTCGATCCGATACCCGTGAACCTGGACCTGCGTGTCTATCCGCCCCAAAAACTTAATCGTCCCCTCCGCCAGCCAACAACCCAGGTCACCGGTTTTGAAGATTTCTTGGGAATTATAGGACCTATAAGACCTATAGGACCTATTAAAAAAAGAAATAAATCTCTCTGCTGTTAATTCAGGGTTATTCAAGTACCCTCTTGACAGCCCGTGGCCACCGATGTAAATTTCACCGGGGATGCCGATGGGCACCGGGTTCCGATGCTGGTCCAAAATATAAACCTGCGTATTGATAATCGGTCTGCCCACAGAAATCGTCGGATTGGTTGAAAAATCCAATTGATGTTGGTTGACAATAATATAAGTGGAACAAATGGTAGCTTCGGTTAATCCATAGCCATTGATAATGGTCACAGATCCTGGCAATTGATCGATATCACCGGCAGAGAGCGCTTCACCGCCGCTCAATAGCAGCCGAAGTTTATCGGGCTTCAACCCACTGGCATTTAACCGGGCAATCATGGAGGGAACAGTACTGAGTATGGTAACCCGGTAATCGGATAAAAGCTGCATCAATTTCTTCATATCTAAAAAATGAACCTTATCAGCCAGGACAATACCACCGCCGGCAGTTAGAATAGGCAATATTTCCCCGACGAAGCTGGCAGAAGCAATGGAGGTGAGGGGCAGGATGTGGTCACCGGGCCCGGGTTCATAGGACAGGATAAACGAGTATACCAGGTTGACAATGTTCCGGTTGTCAATTAAAATACCTTTGGGTTCGCCGGTGGAACCGGATGTATAAATGATGCAGGCGGCATTTCCCGGTTTACAGGCATTGATACAATTGCCGCTGTCTTCTCCGACGGTTACATCTCTTCCTGGATCCAGGCAAATGATTTTGCCGTTATAACCGTCAAAACGGTTTGCATGTGAAGTTTGAGTGATCAATACCGACGGTTGGGCATCCTTTAATATAGTGATTAGGCGCTCGTTGGGGTACTGGGGGTCCATGGGAATATATGCAGCGCCTGCCTTGAGTATGCCCATCACACCGACGATCAATTCCAATGAATTTTCCATACATATGCCCACCAGTGTTTCCGGTCCCACCTTCATTTTTTGCAGGAGGTGGCCCAGGCGGTTGGCCTGCTGGTTGAACCGGTTATAAGTGATTCGCCGCTCACTAAAAATCACGGCTTCCTCATCCGGGTACTTTTCCACGCAGGAGGTAAACAATTGATATATACATGACTGCCGGGGATAATCCGCGGCAGTGTCATTCCATTCCGTTACCAGTTGGTGCTTTTCCTCTTCGCTCATCATGGGCAAAAGGGAGATGTCCCGGTCGGCATCGGCAGTGATCGCATCCAATAAGGCCTGGAAATGGCCGACCATTCGTCTGATGGTGGCGGGCTCGAATAAGTCGGTGTTGTATTCAAAGGTACCTTTCATGATACCTTCTTCTTCCCACAGGGTTAATGATAAATCCATCTGGGAAAACCCGGTGTCGATCTGGATAGGGGTAATGGTCAGGCCGGAGATGCGGGCTGGCGGCATGGGGGCGTTCTGGAGTAGAAACATCACCTGGAACAGCGGCGTCACACTCAAATTCCGCCGCGGGTTCAATTCTTCCACCAATTTTTCAAAAGGCATATCCTGGTGGGAATAGGCTGGCAAAGCCGTGGCCCGTATACGGCCCAGCAAGGTTTTAAATGTCGGCTCTTGGGAAAGATCAGTGCGCATCACCAGGGTATTGACAAATAGACCGATGAGATTTTCCAATTCCACCCGCTGACGACCGGCAATGGGTGTGCCAATGAGAATGTCTTCCTGCCCGGAATACCGGTAAAGCAGGGTGTTGTAAGCGGCCAACAGTACCATGAATAAGGTTACATTTTCTTGCCTGGCCAGGTCATTAAGGGCCTGGAACCTCTGCCGGGTGATGGAAAAGGGTTCAAGGGAACCTTTGCCGGTGGGCAGGTTGGGCCGCGGATGATCGGTGGGTAATTCCAAAAGCGGCGGGGCGTCTGCCAATTGCTTCTTCCAATAAACCAACTGCGACTCAAACAGTTTTCCCTTCATCCATTCATGGTGCCAATGCACATAATCGGTATATTGAACCGGCAGCTCCTGGAGAGGCGAGGGGTTCCCTTGACTGAAGGCCTCATAAAGGTCCATCAGTTCCCGCAGCATGATGCCTTTGGACCAACCATCCATCACAATATGATGGATATTCACCACCAGGGCATAATCATCCGGGTGGATTTTTAATAATGCCGCCCGGATAAGCATATCCCCGGATAAATCAAAGGGTTGACCGGAGAACCGGTTCACAAATTCATGAATTTGGTCCTGGACCGATTTCCCGGACACCTTTTGCAGTTCGGTTACCGATATAGATATGCGATCGTTTTTATGGGGTACCTGGACCGGCTGGCCTTTTTGGGCCGGGAATATCATGCGTAATACCTGGTGCCGGCGGATAATTTCGTTAAGGGTGCGCTCCAATACGGGAATATTTAAGGGACCTGTGACCCGTAAAGCCGTGGGGTCGTTGTAGGCCGCACTTTCCCTGTCAAATTGCTGCAAAAACCATATGCGGCGCTGGGCAAAAGATAATTTATAGGGCCCGGGATCGCTTCTCCTGGCCAGTACAGCGCCCTGGGGCACATGAATACCTTTCTTTTTTAACAATTCCTCGAATAGCTTCTGTTTATTCACCATAACCCTATTACTCCATCTTATAACAGGTGTCCATATCGGTCATAGTACGTGGAAAACTGTTCTTTGAGAACTGCCTGGCTTAATCCGAATTTTTCCAGGCTGTATTGATGAACGCCGTGTTTATGCCGGGGGTTTTCCTTTAACCATTTTCCAATATTCGACTCCATGCTTTTATCTATTTTATAATTAAAATAGTTATAAATTTTAAAAATCGCTGCCAGCGGATCATCCACCATCTCTTTATAACCCAGGTTCAAAAATTGAGTGGCTCTAAACTTTTTTTCTGACTGCATTCCCATTTCCAGCGATTGCCCCAGGTAATCAAAAATAAATTCAATAAAGCATTGACTATTGAGTTCCTTCCCCCAAAAAACCGATAGTAAATTTAAATACGAAGGAAGGGTTTTAACCGGGCTGCGATGCAGCCAGACAATATTGGCATCCGGGAATACGTCTAATATTATATTTAAATTGAGTAAATGGGAAGGGCATTTGAGTACCAGGAAATTCCCCGACTTATGCCACTTATGCCATAAAAGCAATTGCAATAATTTGCGATAATATCGATAGCTCTCTGTCATATCATGGTTAGTCAGCCACTGCGCATACCGGGGAAGTTTCCATTCACTGGCAAGATACAGGGAACAAAAAGAATGACGCATTAATATGTTGCATTCTTCCGGCTCTGTGGCTTTGATTTCATGGATATGGAATAAATCCGGCAGTTTCGAATATATCTCTTTTATTTTTAATTCAGCTAATTTTATACTTAATTCTTCATGGTTTAATCCCAGGTTGGGACCTCTAAAGGGATGGGTCATCTCCCAATACAATAATACCCGGCAGGATAAATCCAGGTTCATTAACCGGTGAAGCAAAGTGGACCCGGTCCTGGCCAGTCCCACGATGAATAAAGGCCGATGCAGGGGTACACCCAATATCTCCGGGTGACACTTAAAATTATCCTGGATATGAAGCCGGTTCACCAGGATGCTTCTCAGGGCATTTTGAAAAAACAAATACATCATTTTATTTTTATCGGGACTGTATTTATCTTTAAAACATCGGATAAATTGTTCCAGAGGCAAATGAAAATCCTCATCCCCCCATTCATACAAACGAGCGGTCCGGCAGGCCTCTTCCTTTAAAGCATCTACTGTTAAATCGATTGATTTTCTATTATCATCTAACATTTTCACACCATTTCTTTTAACTTCTTAAGTTGGCCGCCCATTTAGGCGAGCAGTTGCACTTCCCGGTAGGTTTTGGCAATCTCTTCGACTGTTTCCCGGTCGCCCCAGCTGTGGACGATGTTATCCACCACCTGCCGTATCGTGGGTTTATCGAAGAGGATGTTTAAGGGGAGATCGATTCTAAAGATTTCACGTAACCTGGATACCAATTTTGTTGCCAGCAGCGAATGTCCGCCCAGTTCGAAGAAATCATCATGCACGCCGATGGACTCGATACCCAACAACTCCTGCCAGATTTCGGCGGCGATTTTTTCAGCCTCGTTTTGAGGTGCTTCATAGATGCTCTGCACTTTAGGCCTTTTATGGATAAGAGGCTTATCGATTCCCTTTTGGGTTTTATCCTTTACGGGTTCGGAGTCTGAAAATATCCACTGCTGCAGTCGGTGGTGCAGGTCTCCTGTAGAAACAATGATTTGGGGTATTTTTTTAAAAGACAATATCCGGGCAAATACCTTTTTTCCTTCTTCCGGGGTGATATTTAAACCGCTGAGTGCGCCTCCTAATGCGGGATGTCCCACTTTTTTCGTTTGAAGTTTATCTTTTTTCCATTCATCCCAGTTGATACTGATCCAATTTTTTTGTAGTACCTGGCTCTGTTCCTGGGCGAAAGCATCCATGAAACTGTTGGCGGCGCTGTAAGCATACAGGGTAAGGCCGCCAAGAAAAGAAGATATCGAAGAGTTCAAAATACAAAAATCCAGCTCTTTATCCCCAAGCACTTCCTCCAGCACAGCCAATCCCCGGATTTTGGGGTTGAAATGGACCTGGCAGTTTTCCCGGTCCGAATCCAGGATGGTTTTAAAATAACTTCCCTCCATCAGGCCGGCCGCATGGATAACGCCATGAATAGTGCCGAACCTGGCTTCCGCCTCGGTAATGGCTCTTTCCATCTGTTTTTTATCGGTGATATCCGCCTGCAGGACCAGCACTTCCGCTCCTATTTCCTCCAGTTTTTTTATACTCATGATCTTGCCATTGATGAAATCGTCATGGGGTTCTGCCGGATGGTCCCATTGCTCCCTGGCGGGAAATTCATACTCTGCGGTGAGTATGAGTTTTGCCTGTACGGATTGGGCCAGGTGTTGGGCCAGGATAAGGCCGATATTTCCCAATCCACCGGCGATAAGATAAACACCCTGTTCTCGTAATTGATCGGGTACGCCCCCTGGTCCGGGCGGTGGAATGGGTTCAAAGATTTGCACCCAGCGATGATTGCCGCGATACGCCATTGTACGTTCCCGGGATAAGGCGTTTAACTCTGAAACAAGATTTTCTACCACATCATCCCGGTCTACTTTGATATCGATACTACGGCAGGTGATATTGGGGTATTCCTGGGGAATGACGTTACAGGGGCCCAGGAGAGAGGCGTTTTCCGGGATGCACCTATCCCCGCTTTCAATGATGTGCATCCCCGTAGATACCACCCGCAGGTCCAACGGGTTAAACATAAACCGACTGCCCATGGCTTTTACCAGGTATAAAAGGCTGAACACCCCCCTCTCCAAACCGGTAAATGAGGAAGAGGCACTTAATGTCCATAAATGAACGATCTTGTTAATGGTTTTATCCCGGTTTTGCAGGTCTTCCAGTAAGGCCGCATAATCCTCATATTGCCCGGGACGGATGGCATACTCCACCACCCCCTTTTCGCTGAGTTTCTCAAATTTTTCCCCCATCTCTACTCCGATGATATCGACATTCTCGCGGTTTTTGTCTCTTGTTAAGCCTTCCATCACCCGGCGGCCAATACCGGGTTTACCAACCTCATCATCGAGGAAAAAAAGCCAGCATTCTTTCTCATTTCCTTTTTCATCCGGGTTCTCACCGGCTGCATTTTTCATTACCAGTGAAGATATGGGCACGGATTTTTTCCAGGCTGGCATATAAAGCCAATCCTCTATATTTTTCTTTACCTGTCCGATTTCCCGCTGTAATGGCGCCTGTATTCTATTTGCTTTATCTTCGGCCTGGAGCCAATATTTTTCCCTGGCAAACGGGTAAGGGGGTAATGGAATACGCTGCCTTTCCTCTTCCGCATAAAATCCATCCCAAAGGATGTCAACCCCATAAAGCCATAATTGCCCGATATTATCCAGCAGGTAATAAACATCGGATATGTTTTTTTGGGGGTGTCTCAGCAGTTCTATAACCAGTTGTTCATCTTTTTTGTGCTCGTGGCCCCGGACAAAGGTACTTAATACTTTACCCGGCCCTACTTCAATAAAGAGCGAAGATTCTATTCCCAGCAATTTCTCCAATCCCTCGGCAAATCGAACCGTGTTTCGCAGATGATTGGTCCAATAGTCCGGGGAGGTCATTTCCCGGCTGCTGATCCAGTCGCCGCTTACGTTGGATATATAGGGGATACCGGGATTATGACAGGAAATTTCTTTGGCTTTCCCTGCAAATGGTTTTAATATGGGGTCCATCATGGGGGAATGAAACGCATGGGAAGTGTGGAGGCGTGAACAGTCATACCCCTTTTCTTTCAGTTGCTTTTCAAACCCGTCAACGGCACTGCCAGGGCCGGAGATAACACAAAGCCTTGAAGAATTCACCGCTGCCAATGATAGTTCTTCATGGGAAGCCAATAAAGGCATGATCTCTTTTTCCGAAAGAGAGACACTTAACATGGCTCCCGGGGGCATTTTTTGCATTAATTGACCTCTTGCCGCCACTAATTTCAATGCATCCTCCAGGCTTAATACCCCGGACAAACACGCTGCCACATATTCACCAATGCTGTGGCCCGTCATGGCATACGGTTTTATACCCCAGGCTATTAATAATTTTGCCAGGGCATATTCAATGGCAAAGAGAAGCGGTTGGGCAATTTCAGTTTGATTGATAAGAATGTCAGACCGGTCAGACTTGTCAGACTTGTCAGACTTGTCGGACCTGTCGGACGGATAAAGAATTTCTTTTATATCGTAATCCATTAAAGGTTTTAAAATTTCAAAGCAGCGGTCCATCTCTTCACGGAATACGGTTTCGCTGCGATATAATTCCAATCCCATGTTGATATACTGGGAACCTTGACCTGGAAACATAAATATAACAGGCTTATCCTCTATTTTCGCGGAAAATGTTTTGCATTTTCCCGGGGTTGACAATGCAGTGATTGCTTCATTAGAGTCATTGAAGGGACATAACAACATTTTCCTGTGTTCAAATCTTGCTCTACCCACCTGCAGCGTATAGGCCGCATCCGCCAGGTTTATACCGGGATACCGGTTTAAATGGTTTGCCAGACCCCGGGTCAACTCTTCCAGGGCAGATTCGGTTTTGGCGGACAATAGGATTAATTGATATTGCCGCGAGGATTGTGCAGCAGACAAGGGGGCAAGCCCCCTTGTCCCCTTAGGGG
>CP070627.1:1366707-1374549 GCA_020355945.1 Candidatus Aminicenantota bacterium
GTTTTCACCAAGGTAACTATTAGCGGCGCCGAATAGACGTATATCTTTATCTTTAAGCGCTAAGTATTTGATGTTAAGCTCTTTCATGGTTTCCTCGTACTTTTTGTAGAGGGCTTCCAGTTTTGGTTTGAGTTCGGCGGCTTCGGGTTTGGTTTTTGCTAATTCGGCAGCTTCGGCCACGGCTTTGTCAAAGGTTTCCAGGATTTCTTTGGCCACGGTGACGCCTTCATCTGCTTTTTGTGCTGAGGGTGTTTGCTTTGCCGGCTCCGGGCTCTCCTGCTTAGGGGTTTCACCCCCGCATACGGAAAAGGTCAGGGCAATACCTACTAATAATACGATTAATAATAAGTTACGTTTCATGATACAATCCTCCTTTGTTTGGTTTATAACTCCTTCTTTTAACTTACTTGCCTTGAAAAAATAATTATTGCAAAATAATAGCAATTTTGTCAAGTATTTGGAATTTTTCGCCTGTCCCCTTTATATTTTAAAAAAATTTGTATACATTTATACGCACCGTGTCACGGACTTTTTTCATCTATTTCAGCTATTATTTCCAAATATGTCATCCAGGCTGTCAGCGCTAAGGATGGTGTTCATACAAGCATACTTAGGCCCCTGAGGTTTTAAATAGGGATTGGTCCCCAAACCCACCGGCTTCTCCAATTCCCGGATGCTGCCTGATTTGAAGTAAAGTTTGTATTTCTTAGTATCGCCATAGGGTTCGATACGGTCCACTTCCGCATAATGGGTGATTTGTGAAATCGGTGCCACCCGATATATGGCAAAATACTTAATAAAGGGAATGGTTTTTTCTTTAAGACGAATGGCCCACCAGGCATACTGGTCCAGGAATGCCTCTTTAAAACCCTCTTCCTTAGCCGCACAGACCAGTGTATCCCAACTCGGCTCATTCGAGGCGGTATAAAGGGAAACCCTTTCCTCTTCTTCATCATCGGGCCACAGGGCTTCGAATTGGTCCTCGATATTAAAATCCTTCTTCTTGCGGACAGTAAAACGTTTTTTGTATTGGTCGTCAATATGGTCAAAATGTTTAAGAATCAACCCGGCCAGGTCGTTCCCGTCGATCAGTTTGATAAAAATTTTCCCTGGTGCTTCGGCTTCTTCAATGGCAGCCTGGCTAAAGTTTGAGAGGGTAATCAGGCAGCCATGTTCTCCCTGGCACAGTGCCCCGCGCAGGGCGCGGACTTCTTTACCGCCAATTGTAGAGCGATGGCGTTTCACCTGTACTCGAAGGGTTATAGTGGCCAGCCCTTCGGCGTCCAATATCCCGTTGACATCAATGCCTTTGTCCGACACATATTGGGTCGTTTCCGCTGTAAAACCCACAATTTCCAACAAATGGCTGATAAAAACCTCGAAGGCTTTTCCATCCATCTCCAATAGGTTTGAAAGCACAATATCACGGATGCGAAGGGGTTTCTCCGCCGGTGTATAGGAGGCTCCCGCTATCAGGCTTTCCAGTTCATGGGCATAGCGTGCCAGTGAAAATATAGTCCAGGTGGCCCCAACGGCGTAAGCCAGGTTGGTTGACATATCTTCTTTTGAAATAGTTTCCTGTCGCCATTGGACGTGGCGGCGATGATAGTAAGGGCATTGGCCCCGGGGGTGGGGATCGTAGTAATAGTCACCCACTGTTCCTACGTAATATTGACCCCTGCCCTTAGGGGACAGGACCGTGTCACCGGTTTTGATTTCAAAAGCAAAACGATTCAGTTGTCCGGCATTTGCCGATATCTGTGTGTTGGTAAGTTTGTAGCTGCTTTTATCGAAGACTTCTTTAATTTTTTCCAGGTTACCCAGGCTGTTAATATCGGGAATTTCGTTCCAGCCCATGGCGATAAAACCTTGTTTACGTGCTTCGTCAACGTATTTGCCGCCTTCTCCCAGGCGTACAAGATAGTAATTGGTTTCCATTAACATGTCTCCTTATGAAATGTCTCATTAAATTTCAATTCCCCTTTAAACGCCTGCTGCATTAAGGAATGAAAAAGGTTATCCATTTCCTCCAGGCTCTTTTGCATTTTTTCCTTAATGGCTTCAATGTGTTTAAAAATTGTTTCAAAATGGTTTTGGAGATTAAGTGGAGGTAACTTTAATTTTAATTTCTTGATAATTCTTAAATTCAAACCTTCCATTATTGCACCCCTGGTATTTTTTTTAATTTGATGAAGTATATAAGGATCAGAGTAGATTGAATATGATATAAAATAAGGATTTGCCTTTTGTTTATTCAATGTTAGTGCGGCAAGGTGTTTTGAATTTATTGATAAAGGAATGTCGTCAGGCACAACGGCAGATTTTCCTAAAGTCCCCATAATGGTAACAAGCACATCACCAGGGTATAAAGTATACCTCTTTAATTTTTTATATTTTTTTTTGGTAATGAATCGCTTTTTTGCCCATGAGAACCTATTATTTACAGCATTATCAATGCCCACCACAAAGATTCCCTCGTCAACAAATTCACTATGTAATAGATCACTACCGAATGGCCCTGTTCTCATTGTATTTGTGCCAGGCTTTGCTAAATCTTCAATTTTTATAAATTGCCAGCGTTTGTAATCATAGGCATTTGGGCCGAACATATCCAGGAATATGGAGCGAAGAAGTTCATCCAGCAGGTCAATTGCCTGCTGCCGCTTCCGACGTAAACCTTCTGCTATATCCAATACCGTTGCAATTTGTTTCTGCTCGGTAAAGGGAGGCAATGGAATTTTAATTTCCTTTAATTTTTGTTTGTTTAAAGTTAGCCCTTTTGCCGCTCTGTCCGTTTTAAACCTAAAATCACTGTATTTCAATACATAATATAAATATTTAAGATTTGTGGTGCTTTCATCTTTTATAATTAAAGCTGCAATTGCTTCATTAGTATACAGTGGGACTCTTGTAATTGCGACTTTGCCAATAGTTAACTTATAACTGAATAACAATGTATTCTGGGGTACAATTCTCATCTTACATTCTTTTATTGCGGCATCAGTAACTTCTTCATTCGTTTTATAGATAAAAAAATCGTCTATGTCTGAAATAGTGACCCAGGGATGGCCTTTTCCCCAATATCTTTTTTCCTTCCTTTTAGGTGTCTTACCAATATTGATATCACAAATTTCTTCTAGAGTAACTTTTTTTATCATTTTATCAAGCTATTTAAAAGTTCCATTTCTGATTGGATCTCATTTTCTATATTTTGTAGTTTCCCTAGAATTTCATCAGAGGGATTATAAATGACTTCTTCATAAACAATTTCTCTATATTTGTTGAAACTTAAATCATAGCCATTCTCTGCGATTTCTTCTGCAGGAACAAAAAAGTGTTTGGACTGCCTGTTGTTCTCTTCTTGTTTATCCCGATTCTTCCATTGGTGCTCAATCTCTTGTAGATCACCATATCCATCCAACTTCGTTCGTTTGTCATCCAACGAATAACCGTCAGAATCCATATCGTAAAACCAGACTTTTTTTGTTTTGCCACCTTTGACAAAAATAAGGACAGCAGCACTGACCCCGGCATATGGCTTGAATACCCCCGATGGCATAGAGATAACACCCTGGAGTTCGCACTTCTCGATTAACATTTTGCGCAGGTCTTTATGTGCTTTACTGGAACCGAACAATACACCATCCGGTACAATCACACCGGCACGGCCGCCCATTACCAACGAATTGATAATACGATTTACGAACAGCAATTCTGTTTTGGTGGTTTTTATATTAAGTTTTTCATTAATATCACCTTTATCGATAAATCCTTTAAAAGGAGGATTGGCAAACATTACGTCATAGCACTCATCTTCGTTGTACTTTTTTGATAAGGTGTCTTTATAATTGATTTGAGGATTGGAAATACCGTGAAGTATCAAGTTCATCAACCCGATGCGCACCATGGTGGTATCGAAATCATAACCGTAAAAAGTACGTTCCCGCAAATGTTCCCAGAGTTTCTGGTTGGATAGTTTATTCCCAATCGTTCCCCTGGTAAACCCATCAATATCCGTTTTCAAATGCTCTTCACCGGTATATTGAGTCAGTATATAATGATATGCCCCCAAAAGAAACCCGCCAGTACCACAGGCAGGATCACATACGGATTCCTCCAACCCTGGGCCCACCAATTCAACCATTAATTTAATAATATGCCTGGGCGTACGAAATTGCCCGTTTTTCCCGGCAGTGGATATCTCCGACAAAAGGTATTCATACATATCACCCTGGGTGTCCTGGAAAGTCTCTCCCTTTTCAGTTTCTTTCTCTATCTCTTTATAAATGTCATCGATGATGGAAACCGCTTCAGCCAAAAGCGAGGGCTTGGGGATAATAAACACGGCATCACGCATATGCCGGGCAAAGGAGGTCCCCTCTTGTTTTAACAGCCGGATAAAAGGAAATACCTTCCTCTGGATGTGAAACAGCATCTCTTCACTTTCCATATGCTTGAAATAACTCCAACGCAGCGTTTCTTTATCCACTTTCTCTCTGGAATCCGGCAACTCAAACGTGCCCTCAAAAAGGGATTCGTATTCTTCATCTGTAAATTCTGCATCTCCCTTCTGCTTCAAATCCAATTCATCCAGGCGACGCATAAAAAGCAGGTAAGAGATTTGCTCGATAGCAGTTAACGGGTTGGAAATCCCACCACTCCAAAATTTGTCCCACAATTGGTCGATCTTTGATTTTATTGCTTGACTTAACATAAATACTCCTTTACAGGGGGGCTCTTTTTTGCCGAAGGTGACAGGTGCAGGTTCCAGGTGCAGGTGGTGGAATGAAAAACATCTTCAGAAATAATGCCATCTCTAATAGGCTCCCCGCGCCGCGGGGCCCCTGGACCCCTGCAAAAACTTTTCATTAGGCCACCAGTTTATTGGTAAGTTCAATGATTTCCTCGATATCACCGGGCGAAAATACACCGCGGATTCCCCTGGGATGAAGCTGGGTAAAAGGCGGACTTACCAGGTCCTTTTTCTTTACATCACCGGTTTGCAGGATAAAGGCTTTTAAGGTCAATAAAAACCTGATCTGTTGATTCGAATAATCATTATGCCGGACAATAAACTCATCAAAGGCATTGGTCACGGTTTCAGCAAAGGAACTTAATTTTTCCAGCCCCAGGATATGCTTGATAAATTGAATAAATTTTGCCTTTTTATTGTCATAGACCTTGCGCAAGATATCTTCAGTGACATAAGGAGATTGCCGGGCCAGCAATTCCGCTAATTGTTGAATCTCTTTGGGTTCCAGTTCAATCCCCTCTCGAATTTTTTGCAGGACCGGATTCGAGAACACTAATCCAAGGATCGCCTGTTCCACTTTTTGCCGGTATTGTTCAACAGTAAGACGTTCGTGTTCCGGTCCAAAAGTAATGTACTCCTTTACATCCAGTAAATCCTTGATATTTAGCAGCACCTGTGTGATTTCCCTGGGACGCCGGAATTTCATCAACGGGCCCAACCGGTCCATGATTTCATCCAGGTCATCATCGGAAAATTTTTCCCATTCATCAAAATCCAGTACCTTTTCAATCAGTTCTTTTTCCGCAGCCACGATGTTTACCGACAGCGGCAAATCTTCCACCTGGGCCATAATGTCCAGGCAGAGACTCTCTATCATTTCCGTGTCTTCCATCAATTGGGCAGTGGCATAGTCGATGACATCTTTTTCAAAGGCCATCGCTTTAAAATCCACACCGGACATGGCCCGCATCAACGGTGCGATCTCTGCCCGCAGCGTTTCTAACTGTAACTCTGCTATCACCTTCCAAAAATACGGGTTTTCCACCCGTGCCAGTTGGGATTTGCTCTCCAACACAATCACCGAATTCTGAGGCAGGTATTTGATATCTTTTAACATCGAGGCTTTCATCTTTTGAATGATATGCTCCTCTTCAGCCAGCACAGCAGCCTCTAATTTGTTGATTTTTGCTTCAAACCACTGTACCGGCAGGGGGATTTGCACCCTGGGTTCGACGCCCCTGGGATGCATTTTAAAAAATTCGAAATTTTCCCAGGCATCCATGATAAGAAATATATCTTTTCCAGGACACCAGGGCTTTATATCATTTTTATCCAACCGCCGTGTGCCGCGTCCGATCATTTGCCAGAATTTCGAATAAGTAAAAACCGGTTTGGCAAAAACCAGGTTAACCACTTCCCTGATATCGATCCCGGTATCCAGCATATCCACACTGATGGCAACGCGAGGCATGTCCTGGTTCTTAAATTGGTCCAGCAGCCCACCCTTGCCGTATACCTCTCTATCCTCGGAAACAATAACCCTTGCCAATCGGCCCCTGTATTCCGGGTATTGGTCGTCAAAAGCTTCACACAAACGGTAAGCATGCCTTATTGACATGGCAAAAATAATAGATTTTCCCGGCATAACGCCATTAGGGTCTTTGATACATTCCTCCATGAACTCCCGGACAATCAAACGGTTGGTGCCCTTGTTGGAAACCCGTCTTTCCAGTTCCGTGCCTTGAAAGTTTATCGTCTCCGGGTCAATACCTTCAGCTCTAAGCCGCTCTTTTTCCGCCATAGAAATGGTTTTGCTGTTTATTCCCTGCTGCTGGAAGCGAGTGCGGATTTTCAATACCTCGAAATCACATAAATAAGGGGGCTTATTAGTGACCGCTTCCTCGAAGGAGTAGTTAAAGGTAGGAACTCCATCAGGGCATTGGAACAATTGAAAGGTATTTTTATCGATACTATCTTTAGGGGTGGCGGTTAAGCCCAGTTGCAAAGAGTCAAAATAACTAAAAATATTTCCATAGACATTATAGATCGAGCGATGGCTTTCATCAGCCACCACTAAATCGAAGAAATGCGGGGAGAGTTTTCCCGGGTCTTTTTCAATAATATTCAACATGGCCGGATAGGTCATTACATAGACGCGGCGATTGGTAGAAAAATTCGTTTCCCCTTTCCCGGGCCAGGTGGGTGTATGGGAGAGATGGTCGTTAAAGGCATCCAGTGCCTGGGATTGCAGCGCCAGCCGGTCCACCAGGAAAAGCACCCGCTGAACCCACCGGGCGCGAATCAAAACATCAATCAAAGAGATACATGTACGGGTTTTCCCTGTGCCCGTCGCCATCACCAACAGGAAATGCCTTCGTTTACGTTCCATATCCTCCAGGATAGCCCGGATGGCCTGGACCTGGTAAGGCCTGTCAGTGATCTCCTTTTTTATCATTTCATGGGATAAAGGTTTGCAATTGTCCCGGAGAAATAACATCCGTTCCATATCATCCCTGGTGGGGAAACCGTGAATCTTACGGGGCGGGTAACGTTCTGTGTCCCAAAAATAGATATCATGTCCATTGGTATAAAAAACAAAAGGCATGTGTTGTTTTTTATTATCACGTATTTTTTCCGCGTAATTTTTGGCCTGTTCACGTCCAATTCTTGCGTCTTTTGAAGTTTTTTTCGCTTCTACCACAGCCAGGGGCCGACCGTCTTTGCCCAACAAAGCATAATCCGTATATATTGGGGTATTGTACTTTGAGCGGGGTTGTTTGATCCTATCCGCCGGACCACGTTCGATAGGTAATTCTTCTGTGACCCGCGAAGGGTCTTTGATATTCCAGCCGGACAGCAAGAGTTTCTTATCTATCAATTGCTGTCTTGTTTCAGCTTCATCCATGTTCATATTGCTTATCTTCCATTATTTAACAGGATCAAATTCCCAAGATTTTTCCTATCAATTATAAGGATTTATAATAAAAGACCTCTTCCATTTTGTCAAGCATCGGTATGAATAACGAACAATTTTTTTACCCTCAATCCTTTCATTAACGAAAAAACCTGTGATATACGAATTTCGTATA
>CP070627.1:1374649-1382428 GCA_020355945.1 Candidatus Aminicenantota bacterium
CAAACTCTATCTAATGGATGACCCGAAACATTATCGCAGTTGCCATATGTGTAACTATTGAAAAGATGCATATATTTCCCGGGAATGTGAATCGGGATGTTGTCAAAAGCTGTTTTCATGATTCCGCCAGCCCACCCCGCCTCGTAGGCAGCCCTCATCTGGTCCAGGCCGTCTGTAGGCGGAGCAGCGGAAAGGAGGAAGGGAGACTTTATTGGCCTGCCAAAAAAATCCGTTTCCAGGGAAACCGGCCGTGATTCATAACCTTTAACAAGAAAAGAACTTTTGACCGGGTTCTCTATCTTTGCTTTTTCCCCCTGGTCCAGGAAACTGTGAACCATTGCAGCGATATTCTTTCCCGAAGCAACCGCTTCCACAACGCTGGTAGGGCCGTTGACAAGGTCCCCACCGTAAAAAACCGCAGGATGTTCCACCTTCTGAAAACTCGATTTTGCACCGATGGCAATGATCACATGACAAAAATCACTGCGCACCCCTCCTGTTCCGGGGATGTCGGATATATCCTCAAGGTTGAATTCTTTCCCGGGACCCAGGGAAACCTTGATGGTCTTGAGACCAGTTATGTTTTTTTTATCTTTTATAATTTCGGTTACCCGTGTCCTCCCGGAAACCTCAATGTTATAGTCCAGGAGAGACTGCCGTTCATGTGAAGTTAACGGCATTTCTTTCAGGTTTTCCAGGGCAATAAGTTCGACAGAGCTGGCCCCCTTCATCATCGCGGTAATGGCGCAGTCAAGGGCAGTGGCTCCTCCGCCAATAACCGCAGCTCTGCCAGTCATGGGATATTTTCCCGGGTTTTCCAGGTAGGCCAGCCCGGGGACGGCAAGCTCTTCATTTTCAATACCCAGGTTGAAGGGTGTATCAAGCCCGGAACAAACAGCCACAGCATCGAAATCCTGTTTTAAAAGCTCGAGGGGGTCGGGGATTTTTGCGTCGGTTTTCAAAGTAATATATCCAATAGATAGGAGATATTGGATATCCGATTTAATGACCTCTTCGGGCAGCCGGGATCGTGGAATAAGGAGGCACATCCCCCCGGGTTCTTTTTTTTGTTCCAGTAAGGTCACCGAATAGCCTAACCTGGCAAGAAGCGCGGCAGCAGCGAGCCCGGAGGGCCCGGCTCCGATAATTGCTGCCTTCTTGCCATTTTTTTCAATCCCTGGAAATGAAGGCATCATGCCCAGCCGTTTAGCTTTTTCAATAATAGTGGCCTGGACAGCCGGGATATTTACGGCACGGTTCATATCTTTATAAACACAAGCCGACATGCAAAGGGTTTCGGGGCAAATTATACCGCAAATCCCGCCAAGGGGGTTAGCAGTAAATATCCTGGCCGCAGCGCGCTGGAAATCCGAGGGAAGACCCACCTTTGCAGCCAGGATAAAATCCATGGGTGAACATCCTGCGGGGCATGCATCTTTGCAGGGTTTTTCCTGGCAATTTTCGCATTTTTCCATCTCGTATTTCAGCTGCGCATCGGTTAGAAAGAAATTTTTATCGTTATTTTTATTCGTATACATATGAAACCTCGTTTACATTTGGAGCTTCACTGGATTGGAATATTAAAGGAAAGATCATAAAATGTCAATAGAGAAAACCTAAAGATAGGTTGAATAAAAATTTATATGAGAAAAATTTGACAAATAAATTGAAAAGGAATATACTTTATTTCCAATTGAGTTCTTTGACTTTTTTAGATTGTGATTTAAAGGGATAAAAGAGCATTATCACGAAGAGAGTGTCTCATCAGGCTTTAATGTATAAAAAAGGGAGGTGAAATGAATGATCGCTCAAATGGGATGTAAAATTTATAAATCGAGCAAAATAAGAAGCGATGCATTACGGGAAAGGCTTGAAAACTACCGAAATGAAATCGAGGTGGAAGGCTTAAGCGGACGATTGATTGAGAATATTGAAGATTTTACCCTGTTGGACCAGGGGGTTCAATTCAAATTTCTATATGATTATGTGGTGCCAATACAATATAGACAAGAAATTCAAAGAGTCCTAAGAACAGCAGATGCTGAAATAAGAATTACAGATCCTCAAGATAGCAATTTATATTTCGTGTATTCTTCGTCTAACATTGCTGACAGTATTAGAGTTAGATTGAGTAAAATATTATCCGGAACTGATAATTTTATCGAGAAAATTTCTATTCCGCCAAATGTTTTAAGAGATATTTTAGAAGATGAAGTGGAGGCTATTGAAATAAAATATGGGTGGTGGGATAATATTGAAACCTATGCAAGAAAAGGAGCGCTTAAAGGAAATCTCAGACAAAGTAGGTATTATCGTTCTTTTGAACAAACAGGAGACCCAACATCAATTATTTTTGAATCTAATAGTACAGGAAGAACGATAAAGATAACGTCGAAAGGGATAATCACATTTTATGGTCAAGATATTACCCAACAAGAAATAGAAGATTATATCATTGGAACTATCATTTCAGGGGTATGAAAATGAATATCGCTATTGAAATTTTATGGATAATAATTGCTTTTTTCATTGGGGCATTGTTAGAGGTTTTACTACCGGAAAAGTACAGGATGAAGTTCCAATTAAGAAAAAAGATGATATCAAAATGGATCAAAAACCCAACTTATCGTATTGGAATATCCTCACGAATGGATTTCAAACAAAGTATGGACCTTCAAAATACGACAACCAGGCTGAGACAAATATTTGCCAATAAAAGCCCAACCACCAGGGGCAATGAAATTCATTTTACAAACTCCCAATACAGGTATGATGCATATATGAAGATTCAACCCGCCTACCATCAAAATGAAGATATTCTCGAAGTCTTTAGCCTCAATATTACGTCCGATTCTCAAACCAGATACAGGAATATAATAACTCAAATAATTGACTTAATCGATTCTTTAGATGAAACAGAAAGGGAGCTAATCCGAAATCTTGATCTATTTCCAGCAGGAAGAACACTGTATGTGGAAATTGAATATTTAGAAGAATTTTCAGAAATTCTAGAAAATCTAAGTGCGCAGCAGATTGAAGGATCACTCAAAGAGGCAGACACCAGGTTTGTTTACTATGGAAATAGACTAACAATAGAAGATTCATTAAATTCAACATCCATTGAATGGTTCAAAAATGTTATCGCTTATGTGGGATGACAGCTTATTTAAAAAGGAAGCCAGGTGACGACCATGCTGCCGTATGGTGTGATACGGAACTGGATGCAAATTTCCTTTTCAATCAAAAGATAAAACCAATGATCGACGGTTCCGCTGTGTTCCTGGGAAAATAATAGGGTCAAGTATTTTATCTGCTAAGTTCTCTAAAAATGCCTGCCAAATAATCTTTCTTTTTCTTTCCCAAATCTCTTGTTTATTTTAGCAAGGGAGGTTTTTAGTTTTTCCATTCTTCCAGGATTGGTTTTCTTTATCATTTGCACCTCCATGATCGTAACACCATCGTATATACATTATGTCATCAAAAAGAGGATTTGTCAATTTTTATTTTTTGTAGACCCAATCAATTATCCAGGAGATTTTTCCGGGTATTTTACTTAACCCCCGGAAAACTTTCTCAAAGGTCCGGGAAGTTTACTTTAACTACCGGTAAACTTTCTCAAAGGTCGGGGAAGTTTGCTTGATCTTCCGGTAAACTTTTCCAAAGGTCCGGGAAGTTTGCTTGAACTTCCGGTAAACCTTCCTAAAGGTCCGGGAAGTTTGCTTAAGCTTCCGGTAAACTTTCTCAAAGGTCCGGGAAGTTTGCTTGAGCTTCCGGTAAACTTTCCCAAAGGTCCGGGAAGTTTACTTGAACTTCCGGTAAACCTTCCCAAAGGTCCGGGAAGTTTGCTTGAGCTTCCGGTAAACTTTCCCAAAGGTCCGGGAAGTTTACTTAAGCTTCCGGTAAACTTTCCCAACGGTCCAGGAAGTTTACTTATTCCTCCGGTAAACTTTCCCGAAGGTCCGAGAAGTTTACTTGAGTCGATGTTGGAGAGAATTTGGCGAAATATCTTGTCTTTCCCATTGTTTTCCTTGTTCCTTGCGTCCCCGGTTTCCCCCGATTTGACAAATTGAAAAAATAAAACTGCCGTTGTCATTAAACTTGCAATATTTTTTGTTTCTATTTATAATAGAACATATTTAAATAATTAATCGGTTATATAGAACCAAAGATGATTCGGGGCAGCTAATGGCGTTTACGCAAGGGTTTGAAAATGATGTTTTTATCAGCTATTCCCACCGCGATAACCTTGCACCCCGCTGGGTGGACCATTTTCATGATGCGCTGCTTGCCGCTCTAAAAAGAAAACTGGGTGACGACCATGCTGTCGTATGGCGCGATCAGGAACTGGATGCCAATTCCCTTTTCAATCAAAAGATAAAACGAATGATCGACAGTTCCGCTGTGTTCCTGGTGCTGCTGTCCCGGAATTATTTAAAATCCCAGTACTGCATGAAAGAGTTGGACTGGTTCTACAGCGACGAAACAGGGCTGGGGATCAGTATCGGTGACCAGTCCCGTATTTTTATAGTTTTATTGAATAATATTCCTCATGAAGAATGGCCCGGGCGGCTCAAAGGCACCACCGGGCAAATTATGCACGATGCCCCCAAAAACAGCGTTAAAGAGGGAGATTTTTACGATTTTGACAGCCGCCAGTTCAGGCAGGGGGTAAAAGAGATTGCAAATGCCATTACCATTACGCTTAAAGCATTTCCCGGGGCCGGGCCGGATAAAGATGCTGTGCCACCGGGCCCCGATGAAAACGATGATTACGAATGTATCGATGTTTTTATCGCGGATGCGGCGGATAACCTGCAAATTACCAGGGATCGTTTGATTGAAGATTTAAAAAGAGAAAAGGTTCGTATCCCGGATGAGATCCCCCCGCCGGACAATCGCCAGGAACACGATGAAGCGGTTAAACATGCAGTGGCTGGAGCACACCTGGCCATACACCTGCTGGACAACACACCGGGCCGGAGGATCAGGGACTGCAAAGAATCCAGCTATCCCCGCCGGCAGTTGGAGATCGGACTGGAAAGCGATACCCATCAATTGACCTGGGTCCCCAAGCACCTTGATTATGAAAATATCGAAGACGAAACCTATAAAAAATTTCTCTATGACCTGGAATTCGGGGAGCGGGTAAAGAAAAACTTCAATTTTGTAAGAGAACTCAAAACCGGGCTGAAAGACCTGGTGCTGACGAAGGTCGAAGAGATCCGCCAGCATTTAACGAAAAAAATACCTGCCGCTGCACCGGCGCCGGTTCTCCTGTCAACCCGCGAAGATGACCTGGCTTTTACCATAAAACTGGCCAGTTACCTGGATGATCAAGGTATTAAATACCAGCTCAACCCCGAGTACAGGAACATCGAGGCCACCCTAAAAGTTTTCGATGATTTCCTGGAGCGGGCGCGAAGTGTGGTCATTGTTTGCGGGGCTGGTCCGGCTAACTGGGTCCAGGCGAAGTTACTTAAAATCCTGAAATTTATCGGCACTCAAATGATGAATGAAAATATTAAAACCACCCTGGAGAACCTGTGGTTATTTCGTTTACCCTCAAGCCGGATTCCCGGCAAAATCCAGGAGCTGACCCGGTTAATTAATATCCAGTTCCTGGACAACACCCATTCGCATGAGCTTGATGAGAGAGTCCTGGAACCGCTGCTGCAAAGCTGCAAACCCGGGGGTGGCCCATGACGCCGGCCGAAAATCCTTTCGTGGGCTTGCGGCCTTTCGAGGCGGAAGACGCCCTCTATTATTTCGGCCGTCGGGACCAGACCCAGGCCCTATTGAACCGTTTGCGCGATACCCGTTTCCTCGCCGTGGTGGGCAGTTCCGGCTCGGGGAAATCATCGCTGGTGCGGGCCGGGCTTATTCCCAATCTTGAAGCGGGATTCCTGGCACGTAACCGGGATTCCTGGCATATTGCCCGCATGAAACCCGGGGACCGCCCGGTTTTTAACCTGGCCCAAGCCCTGCTTGAAGCCGTGAAAGGCCGGGATTCCTCGACAGGCAGCAATGATTGGTTTGAAGCAATAAGGACTAAGGGGATTCACGGGGCAATGGCAAGAATCGGGCCGGTCCTGGAACGGGAAAAGAGTAATCTTTTCCTGTTGGTAGACCAGTTTGAAGAGGTGTTTCGCTTTGGAGTGCATGCAAAAGATACACGGAAACAGGAGCAGGCCGCCGAATTCGTGGATTTGCTGCTGCGGCTGGCAAACCAGGAAGAGGTCCCGGTTTATGTGTGTCTCACCATGCGATCCGATTATATCGGTGACTGCGATGCCTTTCCCGGTTTACCCGAAGCCATGAACCGCAGCCAATATTTAGTGCCCCGATTGAGCCGCACGCAGCGGCGGGAAGCGATCGAGGGGCCCATTCGTTTATCCGGTGCATCTATATCAACCCGGTTATTGGACCGGTTATTGAACGAGAGCGGGCAGTTCAGGGATGATCTGCCGGTGCTCCAACATGCGTTAATGCGCACCTGGGAAAAATGGCGGGATGACCCCTCCGGCGGGTCCTTCATTGATATGGGCCATTACCAGGAAATCGGCACCATGAAAGACGCGCTTTCCAATCATGCGGATGAAGCGCTGGAGGAATTATCTAAAGAGGATCAACACCTGGCAAAACGACTTTTCCAGGCATTGACCGAGACAGATGCGGAAAACCGCGCCATCCGCCGACCCGCGCATCTTAGCCAGCTAGAAGCCGTTACCAATGCCCCCGGGGATAAATTAATATTAATCATAGATAAATTTCGCAAGCACAATCGAGCCTTCCTGGTGCTTTCTCCTGGTGACGACAACCCGCTGGTGGATATTTCCCATGAGAGTTTGATGCGTCATTGGGGCACATTGGCAGAGTGGATGAAAGAAGAGGCCGAGCATGCGGACACCTACAGGCGCCTGGCGGATGCAGCGGAGTTGTACCGGGAGAATAAAGGGGGACTTTATACAGACCCTGCTTTACAGGCGGCTTTGGATTGGTTAAACGACGAAGCCCCCACCACGGCATGGGCGCAACAGTACCACCACGGCTTTGACAGGGCTAAAACATTCCTGGAAAAGAGCCGGAAAATTCGAGATGAAAAAAAATTGGCGGAAAAAAAACAGCAGGAAGAACGGGAACGGCTGCTAATGCAGAAAAACCAGCAGCAGCAAAAGACATTACGGCTGACAAAAATATTTATTTCTATTATATCTATTTCTTTATTTATTTCCCTGTTCCTGGTGGTCCTGGCAGTGCAAGGGAGTAAGGAAGCGAAACGCCGGAGATTGGAAGCCAACTATAACCTGGCTAAAGCATTCGAAGAAAAGGCAAAGAATGGATTGGATTCCGGTGACTACAGGGAGGCGTGGTTAAATATAACGGCGGCATTGAAGCAAGAAATACCCGGGGACAGGCTCCACCTGCAGCCGGTTTTAACGGGTGCGTTATTAAACCGGGAAGTGGTGAACAAAGCGTTTTGTGAGCGCTGGTTTTCTCCTTCATCACATTCTCACTCATCGACAGTCAGCAGCGTGGCCTTCAGTCCTGACGGCAAGACCCTGGCATCCGGCTCTTATGATAATACCATCTGTCTGTGGGATCTGGGGTCCCAAAAAGAGACGGCCACATTGACGGGACATTCATCTGCTGTGACATCCGTGGCCTTCAGTCCCGACGGCAAAACCCTGGCATCCGGCTCTTATGATCATACCATCCGTCTGTGGAATTTGGTGTCCCCAAAAGAGACGGCCACATTGACGGGACATTCTGAACCAGTGA
>CP070627.1:1382528-1390254 GCA_020355945.1 Candidatus Aminicenantota bacterium
TGTCCATATCTTCCCGGAGTCTTAATTCCCTGGCCAGGTGCGGGGCGATGGTTTCGGATGTTAATAACAGGTATTGGCATTGAACCAGGGGCGATTCGTGGTACCGCCGCAGGATGGCTTTTAATAGACTGGTTTTTCCCAATTGGCGCCCCCCCACTAAAAAGTAATTGGCCGGATTTCGCTGCATGATTTGCGCCAATAATTGCTTACGCCCAAAGAAAATGCTTTCCCGGTCGATTCCTCCTTTGATGTGATACGGCGAGACCTGGGTCAATTTAACCTGGAGGGCAATGAGCCGGGCCAGGGCGGTTTGCGGGTCCGGGCACAGCAGCAGGTGGGTGAGTTCTTTATAGGAGGGTGTGACCAGTAAGTTTTCGGTTTTAAGGGATTCTTTACGCAGGGCTGCCTGTTGGGTTTCGTCAAGGGCAATAAGAATACAAACCCGGTAATTGAGTATTTCCACTTGTTTTAAGTTTTTGAGAATGTCGTGGGCTGACAAACCGGCCGCGGGAAAGGCCAGGAAACAGCGGTCCAGGTTCAGCATAAAATCACTGCTCAACCGGAGTTTGAACAGGTGGATGTCCTGGGGTGGTGTATTGATTTCCAGGGAAGGTTCAAGGCTGGCATCCAGTTGTTGGGCCAGGATATTGAGCTGCCTCTCCGGGTTATTATGGTGGTAAAAGTCAAGGGTTTTTTCCAGGCGGGATTTTGAAACCCCGGCGCCGGAAAGTACGGTTTCCAGTCTGTGGGTACGGGCCAGGAGTTTTTGCGCCCGCTCCAGCCCGTGGGGTTCCAGGTGCAGAAGTTCAAGGGGGGATTTTGATAATTGCGTTACCAACGGGTTCAGATAGAGTCGTACGTAATAAAGCCCGGCCAGCACCACCAGGGCCAGGAGGCCAAATATTCCATACCAATACCAGGCTGGCGGTGGTAAGCTAACGGCTTGGTTCTCGAATATCCATTCATGAACCGGGTGATTGGGTTTCCTGGCCACCAGGTCCAGGCGTAAATCGTTGTTTAATTGAAATTTATCCGGCAGCGCAAAAGAAATGTCAGCGATTTCACCCTTCTTAATTGACTCTGTCGCTGTATACAGGGATAGGACGCCAATGGTGCCTCTAAATTCTATCCCCGTGGACAAGTCCTGGTGACCGGTGTTTTGTAGGGTCACTAAAAGTACGGCTTTTTCCTGTTTTTGTATGGCGGCCTTGCGCAGTTCCAGGTGGGGAACATGAAGATTTACCGGGATTTCCAGTGAAACCGGGGCGCCGTAAGCAGAGGTGATCTTTAAATGTAAAGCAGCGGATTGTTCCCCGGGGTTGGTGTAGGGAGAGGCAGCAGATACGTGACAGGTGAATGAAGCGATTTTGTCCGGCTCCAGTGTGATTTGCGGGGCAGGTGGATGAAATACCAGGGGATTTTTTTCCCCTGGGCTCTCTCCTTTTTGCCGGACCACGTTGAGCCAGTACAGGTTTTCCGTGCCGGTGTTTTTTATTACCATGGTAAATTCCGCTGCTTCGCCGTCATAGGTTTCCAATTTTTGAGGTTTTTCTAGGATAGAGAAGCGAATATTTTCAAATGATCGAGGGGGTGGAGGTTTTATTGGTTTGATAAGCCCGGATTCACTTTTTTTTACCAGGAAAGAACCGTCGTCATAACGCCAGACAAGGTTTTCCCCGTTGATGGAGAGCCAATTTCCTTTTTGGCTGTTGATGAAAGTCCATAATAGTTTTCCATCCGTTACCCGACGCAGTTGTATTGCGCGCCTATCTTCCGATAGAGATATTATGGTTTTTCCACCATGGCTGGTACGATTTGTATTAAAATAAATCTGCCAGTTTTCCCTATTCGCGGGTATTTGTTTTATTTGTTTGTGGGTGGTCATATCCCATATACGGATGTTCTTCCAAAAAAGGTTTGCAGCCAGGGTTTTGCCATCCGAGCTGAAAGCAACGGAACTTACAGGAAATATATCCACCGCCAGTCGCTGGATTTCTTTGCCACTGCTCACATCCCACAAACGCACGGTGCTATCATCAGACCCGGATGCCAGGATTTTGCCATCCTGGCTGAAAGCAACGGACCATACGAAACCAGTATGCCCCTCCAGGTGCCGGATTTCTTTGCCACTGCTCACATCCCACAAACGCACGCTCTCATCTCTTGACCCGGAAGCCAGGGTTTTGCCATCCGGGCTGAAAGCAACGGAAATTACCAAATTAGTATGCCCCCCCAGGCGCTGGATTTCTTTGCCGCTGCTCACTGCCCACAAACGCACGATGTTATCATCAGACCCGGATGCCAGGATTCTGCCATCCAGGCTGAATGCAACGGAATATACAGCACTCGTATGCCCCTCCAGGCGCTGGCTTTCTTTGCCGCTGCTCTCAGCCCACAATCGCACGCTGCTATCTCTTGACCCGGAAGCCAGGGTTTTGCCATCAGGGCTGAAAGCAACGGAAGTTACAACCATCGTATGCCCCTCCAGGCGCTGGATTTCTTTGCCGTTGCTCACAGCCCATAGTCGTATTGAGTTATCACGTGAATGAAATAACAAGCCACCAGACCCGGAAGCCAGGGTTTTGCCATCAGGGCTGAAAGCAACGGAAGTTACATCGCTCGTATGCCCCTCCAAGCGCTGGATTTCTTTGCCACTACTTACATCCCACAAACGCAAGGTGCTATCCCATGACCCGGAAGCCAGGGTTTTGCCATCCGGGCTGAATGCAACGGAAGTTACAACCATCATATGCCCTTCCAGGCGCTGGATTTCTTTGCCACTGCTCACAGCCCACAAACGCACGGTTTTATCATAAGACCCGGAAGCCAGGGTTTTGCCATCCGGGCTGAAAGCAACGGAAATTACCCTAATAGTATGCCCCTCCAGGCGCCGGATTTCTTTACCACTGCTTACAGCCCACAAACGCACGGTTCCATCATAAGACCCGGAAGCCAGGGTTTTGCCATCCGGGCTGAATGCAACGGAAGTTACGGAATGCGTATGCCCCTCCAGGCGCTGAATTTCTTTGCCGCTGCTTACAGCCCACAAACGCACGGTTTCGTCATAAGACCCGGAAGCCAGGGTTTTGCCATCTGGACTGAAAGCAACAGAATTTACAGCACGAGTATGCCCCTCCAGGCGCTGAATTTCTTTGCCACTGTTTACATCCCATAGTCGTATTGTGTTTTCACCGGAAGATAAAATTATGTTCCCATACCCGGATGCCAGGATTTTGCCATCCGGGCTGAAAGCAACGGAATTTACATCACTGTACCTGCTAATATTTTTAATCAAATCCCGGATGTCATCGATTTTCTCCCCATGGGGCACGATGGGCGGATAGGATTTCACCGCCTGCACCCAGGCCCCACTGCCGGTTAATACCATTAATATTAATAATAAAAATACCCCAATGGTCTGAGTTAACCGGCGCTCTCTCTTACTAGTCCGCATGCCAATCGCACATCCGATCAATAATCTTATTTGCCTCATGTCTTAATTTTAAAGGAATCCGGTTTTAATTTCAAGACACTTAACAACTCTGAAGTTAGGAATTTTAAAATCGTAGAATGGATTAAAAATCAATTCCATATTTTATGTGATTGCCATCCTGTCACAAATCCTATTTTACGAATATCTATATGAGGATACTCATCGAAGAACTTGATAATCTTACTTTTGAAATGGTACTCCGGGGATAAATTTTTAATGAGATAATTTGTAATGGCAAATACTGAGAATACCTTATTGTTATCTATTGAAAATGGGGTACGCCATTTTTTAACTTTCCTGGGAATTAAGGGCTTGATGGCTAAAGTACGATTCCAGAAGCGTGCGTGATGAGCACATATGTTCCTGGTATATACAAGACAGTGAAGCCAGGACTTCAATACTTTCCAGTGAACGTTGAACTCTTTTGAAATTTCTGCTTTATCACTGTTCTTGAGTCCGGAAAAGAGTAATGATAGGGAGCCAAAGGACATCACCTCAGTCAGTATCCATAAAGGTAAACCTTGTGTATCTTCTTGATATTGCTGTTTAAATTGCTGGATAAATATCTCTTTGGATCGATCAACCTCGTTTTGAACATTGCTTACCCACTGAGCATGATTAAAATATTCGGGGAAATTGGTTCCTGTGAGATACCCAAAGGGACCATATTCCTGGGCTAAATAGTAAGAAATTCTTGTTCTGATTGGAATTTCAACCCTGGAAATAGTTGATAGATAAAGATTTCTCAAGTCTCTATCGAAGTTATACAGCCTTTCAATATCCTCTATTTTCGTTCGGCCATTATATCTATTTTTTTTAAATTGAAAAGTGATACCATAAGTATTCAGCCTGTAGAAACCAATTTTCCTGAGCAAATCAATCGCATAATCCCTATCGGAAATAACCAAACCGCGACTTTCAAGTAAATCCACCTGTTCTTGACAAGTTATTGGAAATTCTGTATATTGCATAATAAAAAAAACCCGCCAAGTTGCGCATTGTTAAGAGGCGTGGCGGGTATGTTATCTAGTAATATAGTATAGTTTTACTAAAAAGTCAACTCATTTTGAATTTTTTTTGGAAATTATTAAGACGGAAAGGAACAAACGAAATTCCCCTCACCCGGAACCAATGAAAAGCAACACCACCGAATTTCGCAGCATTTAGGATCACCTCGCCGAGGGGTAAGTTCTATTTTTTCATTGCATTTGACAATTCTTTATTTTATAATTGCTCCATGGATAACAAACATCGATTTCAGCCGCCGCCCCAAAAAAACCATAAATCCTACCACGCTTTTATCAGCCACAAAAACGACTGCAAATCCTGGGTAAAAATCCTGGCTGAAAACCTGAAAGCCCAGGGTTTCAAAGTGTTCCTGGATGAGTGGGAAATCAAACCGGGTGAAAATTGGCTGGAAAATATTTACCGCGGCCTCAACAAATCCCAAAAAGGCATCCTGGTCATAACTCCAAACGCCATGGATTCCGGTTGGGTCAGGAAAGAGTATGAAGAAATGCTGATCCTCATGCAAGAAGACCCGGGCTTTCAAATCATCCCTGTTGTCCTGACTAAGCCGGTGCCGGGTTTTCCTTTTCTTAAAACCATCCGCTGGATCGATTTTAGTGAGCCGGGCAGTTATAAACAGGCCTTCTATTCGTTGGTGTGCGCACTGGAAGATAAACCCCCGGGCCCTGTGCCAACGTTTAAAACAGAACCGGAAATCCCGGGCCAGCCCCCCAAGTCGCCCCCGGGACCGGGCCCGGATGAGATTGATTTCGTTGATGGATTGTTTAAACTGCTGTTTGACCGGAATGTGCTGGTGCTGCTGACCCGGGGAAATCCCAGTCAAGCCGGGGCAAAAGAACTTATCCTGGAAAAAGCCGGTCGCTTGTTCGGCCCGGACAATGTCCGGCACCTGGCCCCTGCTTATGGCCCCCATGTGGATATGCGAGAATATTTTTCATTATTAAGCCAGCAGTGCCGGTTTTCGCCGCCAGCTCAAAGCGCAGTTTCTTTCCAGGCTAAATTTGAAGAACTCCTGGCTGATGACCACGAAATATTCCTGTTGATCAGCCGTTTTGAACACAGCAGCCGGGAAACCCGGGAAGAACTGGCTGCTTTACTGCGCAGCCTGGGCGAACGGTTTCCCCGGGGCCTCCGGGCCGTGATCTGCGGGGGCGAACAATTGTATGAACTGTCCTATACCGGCACCCTCTCTTATCTTAACCAAGCCCAAATAATCGAATGGCCGGAAATGACAGACGCGGATGTCTTACGCACTGCCAACACCAGTGAAAACAGCACCTGCCTGGCAGGAAAATTAATGCAAAAAATAGATGAAGACACCGCTGTAAAATTCCTGGAATTCAGCGGCGGCCATCCTGATGTTTTGGATACCTGTTTTGATCTTTATTCACAAAACCCTGGTTTTACCATGAAGGATTTAATCGAAAAATTGGTATCGTCGTCTTTCCTGTGGCAGTTATTTGTGCCGTTTTTCCAGGACAGTGAAAAAAAAGAAAAAATCCGCCTTTTGTTGAAAAATAACCATGTTGGGCCTTACCAACCCTATCTTGATGACCCGCTGCTAAAAGAACTGTACTGGAAAAATCTACTGCACAAAGATAAAACCGGTGCGCGTCTCACCTGGCGCGGCCAGGCCCTGCGCCTCTCAGCACTCAACATCATGAGATAAATCAAGGAAACAGGCCAAATGCTGGCCGCCATCGGGAGTCATTCGCCATTTTAAACCTGCTTTTGCCGGTATGCCTAACGCCAACAGCCGTTTACCTGCGGCCGCCGCCAGATCATGCAGGCCCGGGTCTTTAAGCTCCTTTGCCATGGCCGCCAGGAACAACCCGATCCCGCCACTGCCGTATATGATGTCCGTACTGCTGTTCCATTGGACCCCCTCCTCTACTCTTTCGGCACCGCTGCGGATCAATTGCAGGCATTGACGTACGCCCCGCCGGTATTTTTCTTTGCCGGCGGCTTTAAAGACTTCCCAAAGAACAAACCCGATACCAGGAATAGCTGTGTATAAACCCATGTCTTTTTCGTGGGCAAGAGCGGCTAAAAGATAGTTTGCTCCTTCACAGGCATCATTTAAGTATTGTTCCCGGCCCGTGGCATAATAAGCTTCAAGGAAAAACAAAATCACACCGGGGTTTCCTGTATAGAGAGTATTATCAACCGTGTGCACCGCCCTGGGGTATGCCGGCCATACTTTACCGGCACCAGGAATTTTTATCGCGGTGGAATTGATCCAGGCCGCGGCTTGCGCGGCCGGCTCAAGATAGGTGTTTGGGGAACGGTCACGGTTATAAGCCTGTTTAATGCCGGGAAAAATCACCATGATTACGATTAAAACAACCAGCACATACCGGGAACTTTTCATTTTATTTTAAATCTCCGAAAGTTTGGTTTTGCCGCTTTAAAATTACCAAAAAAAGTAAAAAAATGCAAGTCTTTTGCAATTCCCAAATCCACCGCCAACCTTGCCTCCGCCGGCTCACCTCATTTGCCTGTAAAATTTAGTAATAGTTAAGCTCCAGCCGCAAGCCATAAGCTAAAAGCTAAAAACTATGGACCGTAACTCGATCGGATATTTATTGACTCTTAAATCCCGGGCATGGTCCTCCCTTCGTAATATTATCTTTCAATTTCTTGTTTTTTCAGCAAGAAAATTTTGGACTGCATCTGTAAACCAACTCATAACGATACATTCGAGACGAAAAAATTCGCACCATTTTTTTGGTTGCGGCCACAGGCAGCGCCGTGTAACTTCGTGGCTAAGTTTTTAGTTATTCTCCAGGTAGGGTTCAGATTATGACTGAGCAGGTTTGATTGATGGAGTCGGCATAGATTTTGACGCTCCTGGGGAAGGTTAAGACAGTCAGGGGTTCATTTACGGTTGATTGACTGAAGAACCATTGATCTATTTTGTCCTGGGTGGGGGAGATATAGCCGTATATGGTATTATTGCTTACCAGGTTGGTGAGGAAATGGGTGCCCTGCGTACCGTACATCCTGGTCTGGAACCGTTTCCGGTCCTCATCGTGTCCCCCTTGTATCATGTACAGGAAATGGCTGCCGTAAACACCACCGGTGAGACTGTTGTCCTCCGGGAGAGGCTCGGGCCGGCCAGCAATGTCTACCCCGTATTCAAAGATGGCTGCAGCTCCGTCCACATCCCGATAATCGACCTGTATCCCCCAGTCCCTGTTTGTG
>CP070627.1:1390354-1398053 GCA_020355945.1 Candidatus Aminicenantota bacterium
GACCGGACCAACTACGTATCAAATGAATTCAAAGAAGGTTATGCGGATTTCACTGTAAAAATAAAAATGAAAACCAAAAAAGGTAAAAAAATCCCTACCGATATCTATTTCATCATTGAACACAAAAGTAAAGGAGAAAAGGAATTACTACTGCAAATCCTAAAATACATGTACTTTGTGTGGGAAAAAGACATATTAAACAAAAAGCCCTTGCGTATTATAATCCCGGTGGTATTTTATCACGGCAGTCGAAAGTGGAAAGTGCCTGAAGCCTTTGTAGACCAGTTCGATGTAGATGATGAAATAAAAAAACACCTGTTAAATTACCGCTATATACTGTTTGATACCAATAAATGGGACCTGGCGGATGAAAGTAATAAAGAATTGATTGAAAACGTTTACCTTTTTTCAGCATTGGCCTTAATGAAAGCCTCATTCAAAAAAAATCTGCAAATAATCCTTGAAATATTAAAATTATGGCATGAAAAAGGCTTTACCGGGGAAAGGCAAAGTATGTTGTTCTTTCTTAAGTATATTTCCCAAACCCAACAAATCAGTATTGAACGATTGGAAAAAATGCTTAAAGAAAGTAAAATCGACGGAGGTGATATCATGCAAACATTAGCTCAACAATTAAGGGAAGAAGGAAAGAAGGAGAATACGAAAGAGACTGCAAAGAGGATGTTAAAGAAGGGACTTGATATGGAAACAATTGTGGAGATAACCGGACTAAAACCATCGGAAATCGAAAAGTTGCGTGAAGTCTCCAATTAAAACTCCTCAATAAAAAAGTGATATCATGCAAACATGAATGGAGTGATGGAATAATAGAGGTGGTTATTCCATCACTCCGGTTCTCAAAACGATTCTATTATTCAGCCTTAAAAAAATCTTTATCGACTGTAATATTAAATTTCACTTCCTTCACGATAACTTCGCCTGCTTTTTTACCGTTTGCTTTTTTTATACTTTTAAAAGGGAGCTTTATTCCGTCAACCCCTTGATAATCGGAGACGAATTCTTCAATTTCAGAAGGTCCGGTTTGAGTCACTTGTTGATACGAGGCCCCATAGGGAAGATAAGTCTTTGGATCAATGAACAGGTGGAATTGGGAAGGACCCGTGATAAGAAGATCGAAAACATTGGTACCGTTAAAACGTTTCTCTCCAATCATTTGAACGTTATACTTATCGAGGTTCTGGTAGACATAAAAGGGGTCTCTTAAGATATCGTCACTTTGAGCCTTTCGCTGCACCTCCGGCATTGGCATGGTGTTGCCCTGGATTTTCATCCACCCTTTGCCGCCAGCGATGATTATTATCACCTGGCCTTGAGGCGTATTTATCGAAAATTTCGATTTATCCGGGTATTGGATGACTCCTTCGGCTTCCATTTTCATTTCTCCCATCGGGGAAACCTGAATTAAATCCAGTTTATAGGAGGCATTCTTTAAATTCTTGATCTTCCCGGGGGGCCCCATGGCTGCAATGACTTTTTCGAATATTATTTTTCCCTTTTTCAAAGATGCAGTTGTTGCTTTTGGTCCTGCCTCGCCCCTGGGAACAGGAATGGTAATATCGATGACATTCACATCCCCCAACTCCGACAAGGGTTTATCAAAATTTTCCTTTTTTCCCACTACCAGGATGCGTACTTTATCCGGTTTAAGGTATTTTTTAGCCACCCTCAGCACATCCGCTTTGGTTACATTTTCAATTTTGCGGATCATTTGATCGGCAAAATCCAACGGGTAACCGTAGTAAGCATAAGTCATCATCCGGAAAATGATCCGGGATTTGCTTTCGAAATTGAATACGAATGAATTTAAAAACTGATCTTTGGCCCGTTTGAGCTCTTTATCGGTTATTTCTTCTTTTGTGATACGTTTCATTTCATTGAGCATCAGTTTAACGGCCTTTACGGTGGTTTCTGATTTTGTTTGAGCACCGGCACTGAATACTCCGGGACTTTTAAAGCCGGCACCGTAATTTCCCCAGACCGAATAAGACAGCCCTTCGTCGGTTCTTATTTTTTTGAACATCCTGTCGAATGAAAGAATACTGTTCATCACCTGCAAGGCCGGCATATCCGGGTTATCCTGCAATCCGCCGATGTGGCCGATCAATATGTGCGATTGATTGACATCGGTTTTATGGATAAAATTGACTGAGTAATTGTAGTCATAATTGACTGCAGGGAAGGGGGGGACTTTTACGGGAACGGGTTCCCAGGTGCCGAAGGCTTTTTTGATTTTTTTGATCATTTGCGACGTTTTAAAATCGCCCCAGACCGCCATGATTGTATTATTGGGGTGGAAGTAGGTCTTATGAAAAGCAATCAAATCATCCCTGGTAACGGCATCCAGGGTTGCATATTCAGGATGGCGCGCATAGGGGCTTTGGGCACCGTAAATGAGTTTTCTGAATTCCCTGGAGGATATCTGGGCGATGTCGTCGTTCCTGCGTGAGATTATTGTTTTCTGCTGGGTTTTTGCTAATGTTATCTTGTCTTCGTTAAAAACAGGATTTCGAAGAATATCCGCGAATACGGGCAGTACTTTATCAACGGTTTCTTTTAACATCGATACATAGACATAGCCCGAATCCCGACCGATATTGGTTTCCACGGTGGCACCCATATTTTCCAAAAGGGTGTCAATCTCATCTCCCGGCATGGTTTTGGTTCCACCTGTGCGCAGCACCATACCGGTTAAACTTGCCAACCCGATTTTATCTTCCGATTCAAAAACCGAGCCGGTATGAACCAGGACCCTCATATCGATGGTGGGATATTGGTGGTCTTCCACCAGGAATAACTTAAACCCGTTTGTCAAGGTGACTGTTTTTATTTTCGGGATTTTTATTTCATTCAATTTCGGGAAATCAAAGGTATCCTTCGGCTTTTTCTGGGCATGAACGTAGGCGTTTGCTACAAAAAAAATCGAGAAAACAAAGAAAAACAAAACTGGAAAAATGACTCTATTTCGTTTCATCATTTTTATTTCTCCTTAATATTTTTGGTTTTTTCAGGGATAATTTCACCCACTGTGCGATTTTTCTTAACCAGGTATTTGTTGGCGGCGGATTTTATATCTTCGGCTGTTATCCGGTCAATGTTTTTTAATTGCTCAAAAGTTAATCGCCAATCTCCCTGGACCACGTCAAAATAAGTCAGTAATGCCGCCATCCTCCGGTTGGCTTTCATCCTGTCGATCACACGTTTTTTCTTGGTCTGCTTATATTTGGATAATTCCTCCGGTGTCACGGATTCTTTTTTTATTTTTTTTATTTCTTTTTCGATTAATTCCATGCATGCTTCCGACGTGTGATCTTTAGAGGGAATAGCGTATACAGCCAGGAGGTTCGGGTATTTATCACCGGGCCAGCCGTTAAAACTACCGGAAGCGGCGGCAATTTTTTCCTGTTTGACCAGCAATGTATATAACCGTGACGACCGCCCCTGGCCTAATATATTGGCTAAGGCTTCCAGTGCGTCATTATCTTCATGTCGGGATGGCGGCCGGTGATAGCCTACGATCAATATGGGTTGGGATTGTGCAACCACAGTGACTCTTCGTTCTCCCCATGGTTCCGGTTCTTTTGTCCGCAGTGGTTCAGGCTTCGCACCGCCGGGAATTCGGCCGAAATAGAGTTCCGCCATTTTAAACACTTCTTCCGCCTTGACATCACCCACAATAGCCGCGGTTAAATTACCGGGGGAATAATACTTTTTGAAATAATCGGCTACATCTTTCCGGGTAATCCGTTTCAAATCGGACATGTGGCCGATGACGCTGTGGTGATAAGGATGGGCTTTGAATGAGACAGCAAAAAAGTCTTCAATTAATTTTCCGATGGGCTGGGTTTCTAATCTTAACCTTCGTTCCTCCATCACCACATCTCTCTCTTTGTAAAATTCCCTGAATACGGGATTAAGAAAGCGGTCGGAAGTCATTGCCATCCAGAATTCAAGCTTGTTGGAAGGGAGACTGTCGATATATTGAGTGGCATCGTTACTTGTATATGCGTTTATGTAAGGACCTCCTTCCTGCCTCATCAAGTTGATGTACTCGTTGGTGTTGACATATTCTTTCGCTTTTTTGCGCAGGGTTTCGAATTCCTCTTTCATTTTTTCGATCAAGGCTTGATCTGGTTTGATTTTTTGAGATTCACGATTGATCTTATCATACAGGGCATCGAGTTTTTTTAAAATAGGCGCTTCGGCTTCATAATCTTTTGTTCCCACTTCTTTTGTACCTTTAAAGGCCATATGTTCCAACAAGTGGGAAATCCCGGTGATACCGTAGGATTCCTGGGCGCTTCCTACATCGGCATACACATGAAATGAAACCACCGGTGCTTCGTGCCGTTCCAACACGATGAATTTCATTCCATTTTTTAAGACTTTCTCTTTTACCGCTTCTTTCATTTTTTCAAATGTTTGCCCCGGTAATGCCTGCGTGCATATCACCGGGATAAAAAACATCAGTACCAGTAGTACCAATGGTACCAGGTTTTTCTTTGGATTCATAATCACTCCTCCTTATTTTAATTTTTAAACACTTTCATAAAAGATAATACGTATGATTTAATTGAAAGTTTATCAAAAAAATAAATGAACCGGAAACAATCCTTGATATAGGTAAAAAAAGAGGAATTGAAGAAACAGCCAAGAGGAGGTTCAGGAGGTTGAAATTAGCATAGAATTGTTGTAAAATTAGGGTATGGAAATAGCAGAATTCCAGGAAAGTAGAGACAAACTCAAACAAGCACTTTTGAGGTATGGCAAGGATATCGAGCGAAACTCAGAGGCAATTCTAGATAAAGACACATTAACCGAGGAGCGCAGGAAAAGAAATCTTAAAAAAGGGAATCCTTTCTACCATGACATTGAGCAGTCTGCTGTTGTTGCATATAACGCCAGCCTAAAAAGAGCGGTTGGATATTTCTGTTTCAGTGTAGGAGATGAACCCAATGAGGTGTATCTTGTATATACCCCGGAAAATTATTTTGCAATGGCCTTGAATGACGGCTGGAATATCACAGATGACAAAAGAGTTATCGCTTCGATTGTCCGATTTAAAAACATGAAAGTCCTGGAATAAAGGTTATTCTATGTGAATAATATTTTTTTGCCTGTCCCGTTTTCGCGTTTTCGTGTTTTCGAAAATTAAAATTGCTGATAAATCTTCTCTGTTCTTGTTTAAAATAGGGGATAGGTGTATAATATTTTATGCATGAATTCGCTTTAGCTCAAGACATTGTCGAAACCATCAGCCGGAAGGTTGCGGAAGACCTAAACAAAGTAACAGCCATCCATATCGATGTGGGCGAGTTTTCCGGCGTGGTGGCGGATTCGTTGGAATTTGGTTTAACCGTTATCCTGGCAGATAAAAATCTCCCCAATGTGAATGTCAATATTACCATTGTTCCCGTTACTGCGGTTTGTGAATGCAGCCATGAATATCAAATCAAAGATATTTTGGAAAATTGTCCCCGGTGTCACTCCTTTAACCGGAAAATTACTTCAGGAGCCGATGTCATTATACGCTCAATAGAACTTATGGGATGATAAGAGATGAACGAAGCATAATAGTCCGCAAGTGAGATGTGACTGTTTGGGAAGTTCGTATAATCACACTTATTGAGGGGGCATGATTCGATTAAGCAAACGCACGAATTGTGCGCCGGTGGAAATACGTTTTTCTCTATCTTTGGCCATCATATAATCGATCAATGGCTGATAGCGGTTTAACTCCCGGGGTAAATTGGGTACGGGTTTTTCAATGTGTTGATGGAGAACTGAAATCCATTTTTTACCTCGATAAGGTTTTTCGCCGGTGAGCATCTCAAAAAGAACCACCCCTAATGAGTAAACATCACTTCGACCGTCCACCTCTACCGCATTGCATTGCTCCGGACTCATATAGTGGATCGTCCCAATAATCGAGTCACTCCCGGTTAATTGGATGGAAGAATCATATACGCGGGCAATACCGAAATCCACCAATACCGGGGTATTATCCTGCCTGAACATAATGTTTTCCGGTTTGATGTCCCGATGGTATACCCCCCTGAGATGTGCGTAATCCAGGGCTTTTAATATATCTTCAATAATAGGCAAAGCTGTGTCCGGGTGTATTTTATGTTGTGGGTCCAACTTCATTCGTTCTCTTAATGATTCTTCCATGTATTCCATGACAATGTAATAATAATCCCCGGATTTCCCGGTATCAAAAATTTGAATAATATTTGAATGGGACAAACTGGCTGCGGTCTTGGCTTCCCTTTCAAAACGGGAGGCCACTACTTTGTCTTTTAAGAAGAAGGGATTCAGAAATTTAATGGCTACTTTCCGCTTCAATTTTTCCTGGATACCCAGGTAGACCTTGGCAACACCGCCTGCACCCAGTAGACTTATAATTTTAAAGCCTGCAATCGTAGGAAATTCAGCCATATTTTTCTCCTTAAATTCAAGTTTAGATTATCCCACGTTTTAATGTGATTTTCAAGAAAACCTGGATACTAAATTCACCGAAAAATTTCGCCTGGCACCTTTTTTCACCTTTTTTTCCACCTTTTTTTCCAGAGGATTTTTTTGAATTTTTTTTGCCTTCGTGTACCTTTACGTTTCACTGTAACTTCGTGGCTAAAATTAGAATCGCTGAAAACTTTTTATTAATGTTGAATTCATCTCTTAATTGAACTATAATGGTAGACTAAAAAAATCGAGTAACCGACTTTTTAAAAAGATAGATGAATAAAGAATTGAGTTTAACGGTTGAACGATCCAGGATTTTGTTCAAAGGCATTGTGCAAGGCGTGGGCTTCCGCCCTTATCTTTATCGCTCTGCTAAAAAATTTGAACTCACCGGCTTTGTGAAAAATACCAGCGAAGGCGTTATCCTGGAAGTAGAAGGAAAAAACCTGGACAATTTCATGCATTACATACTCAACCATCTGCCACCCCTATCCGAAGTAGTTAATTACGAAGTTTCAAAATTACCGGTTCAATGTTCACGCCAATTCGAGATTCTCTCCAGCGAAAATACCGACAAAAGTGATTTACTGGTCTCACCGGATATCGCCATATGCGAAAACTGCAAAAAAGAACTCTCCCTTCCCCCAGATAGACGATGCCAATACCCCTTTATCAACTGCACCGACTGCGGCCCCAGGTTGACTATTATCCGGGACCTACCTTATGACAGACCCAAGACCACCATGGCGAAGTTTCCCATGTGCGAAGAATGCGGCAAAGAATACCATGACCCCATGGACAGACGCTACCACGCCCAACCGGTCTCTTGCTACCACTGCGGCCCCACTTTAACTCTTTATGATAGGAATGGCATTAAAATTGAAGCGGAAAATTCCTGGCAAGAAGCCTGTAAAAAATTAAAACAAGGAAATATTGTTGCCATAAAAGGCCTGGGAGGTTATCATTTGGCCTGCCTGGCTTCATCCGATGAAGCCCTATTAAAATTAAGAAAATATAAAAATCGAGAAAACAAACCTTTCGCACTCATGGGCACCCTGGAAATGATCCGACAAAATTGCCAGGTTTCGGAAACCGAAAAAAAACATTTACTCTCTCCTTCTGCTCCTATTTTGCTTCTCAAAAGAAAACCCCGTGTAGAAATATCTTCATTGGTTGCACCGGGTCAAAACACCATCGGGTTTATGGTGCCTTATACACC
>CP070627.1:1398153-1405749 GCA_020355945.1 Candidatus Aminicenantota bacterium
TTTTCTTTTTCATCTTTAAGTATATTATTGTGCCAGGCGACAATCCTTTCTTCACCGGATTTGGTCAAAATTGGGTTTTCATAGTATTCAACCAGCTCTGTTTTTCCAGCCATCAGTTCTTTGAAAACACCTTTTACATCTTCCTTTATCCTTTCCGGGATACATAAATCAAACCAATTTTTGCCTACAATTTCTTCTTCTTTATAACCCAAAACATCGCACCCCTTTTTGTTGATAAGAGTGACTATTCCCTGGTCATTAAGGGCTATGATTATAACTGCCGCTACATTAAGGTACTGCTGTGCCCTGTTTCTTTCCTGGCGTAACTTCTCCCATAATCCCGTATGTTTGGTTAGGTCCCTGAAGTTTTCTATAATGCCAATTATCTCACCATCGCGGGTTCGCAGTGGTGAAGTTGTTATGTTTATAGGGACTTTATTCCCCTCTTTATTGGTTATGTTTATCTCATAATTGAAACATATTTTCCCGGTTTCCAGGCTCTCTTTTAAAGGACATTTTTCTTCGCAGAGATCATTCCTTAGAATATGAAAACATTCTTTATCCAGTACTTCCTCTGCTTTGAAACCGGTGATTTCCTCAGCGGAACGATTAAATGTGGTAATCCTGCCATTTTTATCTATGGTAGCGATTCCCCCTTCTATACTTGAAAACATATCCTCTAAGAATTCTTTTGTTACCAGAGAAAACTCTTTTTTCATCATTTGTATATATTAAGCGAAAAGCCGGATAATGTCAATTATTCTCCAGACAAAATATATGAATTTAGCATTTAATAATGTGGCAAAAAAAAGGGCGAATATCATCATACAGGATATAACGGGAAAATTTATCCGCTCTTGCACACTCGAGATTATTCAAGGATCTGTATTTGGTTTTTTTCCTGACCACAACCCAGAACCAAAAAGGAAAAACAATTATAAATGATAAATGATTTTGCACGCACCGCCCCCTTTTTCTACTTTGTCCCGGACACTGGTCACCTTTCTGGAATCCACCCATGAGAAATAATTCACCTGGCACCAAAATTTACTGACTGAAGTGGTTTTTAATTATCCTTTTTTAACCGCTTCTTTATATTCAATGATATGATCGCAGTAGGGATCGCCTCCGGGAATCGATTTCGAGATTCTATAACAAAGATTCTTTCCCAATGCCTCTACCAGTGTTTTTTCCATCCGGGTGTGGGCCTCGCATACTTCAGGCTTATTCCATTGATAGGGACAATCCCATACTCTTATTACCACCCTCTTATCGGAGAATTCAACCACTTTCCCATTACCTCTTAAGGTATTGAATATCCTGATAACGTATAATGCAACCGATTCAAGGTCATCGGGCTTTACTCTTTTTTTTGCTCTTACGGCAATCTCCAAACCATATCTTCTACCCACTTCCCTGATGAGGTTTAAGCCATCTTCACCGTACTTTTCGTAAATGGCCTCATATAGGATTTTAATCCTTCTCACCAATCCGGCAGTTACGCTTTTATACCTTTTTTCTATTGGCACTTCTTCGATTTTAACACCATCGGGTAACTGGATCATTCTATTTCATTCTCCTTCCCACACCAACCAAACATGGTGGGATGTCACATTTTCCTGTTTTTTCCCGGCAAGTATTTTTTCTTTATTTTTTGTAGGGCCGGGCCATTTTTTTTACCTGTTCTGTTGTAAATGGTTCTGCATAACAAGAATATTGCAGCATCGGTTTTTCTTTCGTTATTAAAGGAATCCATTTATCTCCTTGCCTATCTACAAATTGCCATTCCAGTTGGTCAGGTACAAGAGGAACCACACCTTTCCACGAAACCATTTGATTGTCTTTAAATTTTGCCATAGGGACGGATTTAACTCTCTTAATAAGATTTACTGCCTCATTGGCATGGCAGTCAGTACATCCTCTGGCTTTTGCCCCGATGGCATGAGTAAAATAGGGGGCATAGGTAATGAATTTCTTACCGTTATATACGATGGTTTGAACATTACCGGAGGTAACTTTGCCTTTGTAATTAACAAGAATCATCCACTCCTGTACGGGCGGAAAAAAGTTACCCGCCCTTTTTCCCTGTTCCAGGAATTTATTAAAATGACAATTTAAACAGGAAGTGGTATTGGTTACATGGCAGGCAGCGCAATCCAATTTATTTTTATGCACGTTGTGGGCCCTGGTATCTTTTTCCAACGAGTGACAATCCCGGCATGAAGCTTTTATCGCTCCTTCAGCACGCATAGTACGATAGAAAGTACCATCTCCATGAACATCCTGCCCGTTATGACAATCTACACAACCCATACCATTTGCGATATGGACATCCAGGGTGTTTTTATTCTTACCGATTTGAAAAGTAACCTTTTCCCTGGAGTGACACGTTAAGCATGTGTTTGAATCTTTTGCCGCTTTCAAGCTGTAAGAGCATTTTTGGCCGTCTTTTTTTATATGACATTGATCACATGATGTGATATGACAATTTTTACAGTCCAGCTCTTCATAGGGGATCCCTGTTAATTCTTTAAATCCGCCATTTTCCTCGTACCAGTATCGCATTCCCTCGCCGGTGTGATGTAAACTTTTATAAAAGCATGGTGTTGGGGTGTCGTTTGCATTACTGACAGCAATAAAAGCACCGGTTAAAAGTATGATCACAACAACCGTTACTATCACCCATGAGTTCTTTACAGTATGTTTCATTTTTTCAAAACCTCCTTTTAAATGATAATATTTTATTTAATCTTGTTCCGCTTCATCAATTTGCGCTCATAGTCTTTGATGGCATCATGAAGGGCGCCTACTCCCAAAAGAGAACAATGCTTTTTATGTTCGGGAAGACCCCCAAGCGCAGCAATTACATCATCATCCGTCATCTTTTTGGCTTGTTCAATTGTTTTTCCCCTGGCAAGAACCGTCATCATACTGCTTGTGGCAATTGCCCCGGGACATCCGAAGGACTTAAATTTGATGTCGATAATTCTACCTGATGCCACTTTTATCCACAGCATCATCTGGTCACCACATGCAGGATCACCGGTAAGGGAAAATCCATTGGCTTCGCCCTCTGACATCTCACCAACATTGCGTGGATTGAGAAAATGATCCATCACCGTCTCATTATAAAAAAGCACAGGCCCTGTTTGCTTTCTCTTTCTCATCTTCTCATCTCCTTCTTCTAAAGCGTCTCATTCGTCTCCCCATTCTTTTGTTACCTTCACCGGGGCCTTTAGTGTCAATTTTAAACCGCTTCCCCACTTCACTAATCAGCCCCAGTACGGTAATGGCGCCACCCAGGACCTTGCCCAGGGTATAGGCAAATTTTTTAGAAGGAGATTGATCTATTTTTTTCTCAATTGCTGCAGGTTCTTCGTCATCATGGATGATTTCCCCTTCATAGACGTGGGGGTCTTCATCTTGTTTTACAATATCTTTCACCTGGTTTTTTTTTTGTTCCATTTATTTTATAATTTTTTCCACGATGTCTTCAAATACTTTCGCTGTTGGCGTACCCTCCTGCAGGAGCCCGGCGAGTTGACCTTTATCCCCGCACTCCACGATTTTAGGATCAATGGGTATTCGGCCCAATAGGGGAATATGATATTCCCGGGCAATTTTTTCACCACCCCCTGATTTGAATAAATCAATTTCTTTGCCGCAGTGAGAACATACAAATCCGCTCATATTCTCTACCACACCCAGGATTTTCAACTTAAGCATCTTTGCAAAGGTCACTGCTTTTCGTGAATCCAGCAGGGAAACCTCCTGGGGAGTGGTAACAATAACAGCCGCAGTGGCGGGAATCAATTGGGCCACCGAGAGAGGTTCATCACCGGTTCCCGGTGGAGAGTCACAAATCAACCAATCCAGGTCACCCCATTCCACATCCCCTAAAAACTGTTGAATGGCCTTCATTTTCAAGGGTCCACGCCATACCACGGGGATATCCATTTTTTCCAGGAAAAATGCCATAGAAATCAGTTTCAAGTTTTCAGTAATAGAAACCGGGAACATTCGATTTTGCAGCATTTCTACTCGCCTGTTTTCCGCGCCCAGCATTTTTGCCAGGTTAGGGCCGTGGATATCCACATCCAGGAGTCCCACTTTCAGGCCTTTTTGGCTCATGGCCAGTGCCAGGTTTGCCGCCACCGTACTTTTTCCCACTCCCCCTTTTCCACTGAATACCAGCATCCTGTTTTTCACATGATTCAACATTTGTGCGATTTTTTTATCATCTTCACTCATCTTTTCCTTGCGCATTGGTTACTCCTTACTCCTCCTTTATTTTTTGTCTTTCTGCTTCTCTTCTTCCGAAATTGCTTCATGGCTTCCTCTTTTACCCTGGCCAACTCCACTTTTACATCCACGTCTTCCACGTCTGTATCTACGTCTATGCCCGCAAGTTTTACCCATAAATCCATTTAATGAGATACCCGGGAGTTCTCTATTGAGCAATTGTTTTACAATATAGTCGGGGTCTCCTATCATACCCGGTACCACTTCAACACCATGAAAACTTAACATTCGCAAAAAAAACTGCGGACACCCGCCGCAGATAATCCGGGTGATCTGGTTTTTTTGTAAAACTGCAATAAGCTGATTCGCATGCTCGAAAATCAGGCTGCATTTCTCTTTTCTCTTTACCACCCCATTATCGATATCATAAATCAACAGGCTGTCGGCAATATCAATCCTTGGGCTCAGGCCATTTCTAAAAAGTGGTATGGCAACTTTCATATAATATATATGCAAAAAGCATGCCATATATTGGAACCCCGGGATGATGGGATATAAGAATAATGGAATGATTGAAGTGTTGTTAAATGAATAAAACAAAATGTTTCATTTGTTGCAATATGCTGCATTTTCATTGGTGGTTTTTTTCAAATTTTTGCTTTTTACTTTAACCGTTAACCGGAGAATGAATCCGGGAATCCACAGGAATGGGGCAACACCATGCACTGCCTGGACCGCAACAACATCTATCGCATCCTTTCAAAAAGAAGTTAAGAATATTGTTTCTCTCAAAAAAAGTGCAGAGAAAGCAAGTGAGGAGGTAAAGTTCTCTTTAATACCTCCAGGACCCTTTGGTCACCCGGTTTAAATATTGCCCCGAAAATCTTTCTTATATTCTTATGTCTAAACATGTCTTTATCCATAATTGAAGAGGGGCCTAAAAGATATATATCACAATTTTCTCCCGTATGATTAACAATCTCCATAAATGTGCCGTTAAAGATAGTTGTGGCGGAAAGTATGATGGCATCTGCTTTTTTTATGTATTTCCTCTCATTTTGAATGGGAAGCAGTTCATCATGTTCCTTGATCATATCAAAACGTTAATTTTAATATGGTCCCGGTTGAATTTTGCCAGGAGGGGTTTAAAAAATCCGATCATTACGATATCATGATAGCTCTTGAAATCAATGTCTTCGAAAATATCAACGTTTTTTTCATAATGGTTTAAATGGTTTAACTTCCCATTAAAATAAGCATTTAAAATGATGCGGTGTTGGATTTTTTTTAGGTCCGGTGTTTTCAGCTCTTCAATTTCAATTTCAACATGATTGTCCAGGTTTGCGCAAACACCAATATTCCCACTTTTTAAGAGAACAGCCGAATATTTACGGCCGCAGACAATTTTATCGATATTGGCTGTATCAACACCATGTTTTTGTACATAGTGTGTTAATGGTTCGGTGACGATGTCTTCCATTATTAAAAATATGTTTCCATCCTATCGAATGCTTTATTTATCATATCTTCGGAAACACAAAAGGATAGCCTCAGGTGACTTTCTCCTGTTGAACCAAAGGCAATTCCCGGTGTGGTTGACACCTTGATTTCTTTCAATAATGTTTTACAAAAAGTGGTGGAATCTTTTCCTGCCTCTACCAGGATTTTCGGGAACATCAGGTAAGACCCGGCTGGTTTCTGATAGGTAAAAATAGAGTTAAGTCTGTCCAGGCGTTCACACATCAGGTCCCGGGCAGCCAGGTAAAGGTTCCTGAAATCAGTAACACAGTCCTGGGCGCCTTTTAAAGCAGCCAGCGCCGCATATTGAGAAACCACCGGCGCACAAATGGAAAAGGGAATATGAGCTTTTTTTATTTGAGTGATTAATTCCTCGTGCGCATGCAAATAACCCACCCGCCAACCGGTCATTGCATAGGTTTTTGTAAATGTAAAGCAGCTGATCACATTTTTTTCCATCCCGGGGAGTGATGCAATGCAAAGATGTTTATTATCATCATAGACGAAATATTCATAAGCTTCATCGGTAATGATGGTTAGATTGTTTTCACAGCTAATTTGTGCCAATTGGCGCAGTTGTTCCCCGGTGAAGACCGTGCCGGTGGGATTATTGGGATTGCAATACATGATTGCTCTGGTTTTGGGGGTAATTGCTTCTTTTATGGCGTTAATATCCAGGAAAAATCCCTGGTCTTCAATTAAAGGAACCAGGACCGGCTTGCCGGATGCTAATACCACCTGTTGTATATGAGTTGAATAAGTGGGTGTAGGTAATATCACCTCATCTCCCGGATCAACCACCGCCATCACCGCCGAGGCCAGGCCTTCAATGGCACCTACCGTAACCAGTAATTGTGAGATGTTTGCATTTATATTATTATCGCGTTTTAATTTTTTTACGATCTCCTGGCGTAGTTCCACCAGGCCGTCACTGGGGGAGTATCCACCGGTAAGTCCCTGTTGTATTGCTTCAATTGCGGCGCGATTGATATGTTCGGGCGTTCCCGCCGTGGGTTTGGCCCAGGATAAGAAAGCAACATCGGTGAATTGTTTCGATAATCTTGTCATCTCATGGATGGCTGATTCTTGTATTTGTTTAACCCGGTTAGAAATTCTCAATTTATATTCCATGAAATTCCTCCTTTATATATTAATGCTGCATTTATATTTCATATACAGGCATGGTTTTTCCTTTGGGGTCTTCTAATTATAGGCCGCCATTATTTGCTTATCTTCTTTCATTAAATCGCTGGCAAGTGTTTTCATGTTCATTTTTTTCCAGTGTGAAAGATTTTGATGGGCATCAAAATACTTTAAAGGAATGGGGTGAGTCCCGATAACCACAGGCAGTTGGTAATGTTTTTCTATGAATTCTTTAAAATCACGTATTCGCGGGCAGGGAGGGTACCCCACCACCAGGCCTGTAGCCAGGTGGATCACTTCCGCCCCGTTTTTTTTCATCTCTTCCGGGACATATTCGACATTGCCGCCCGGGCATCCACCGCAAAACGAATAACCGACGATTTCCACTTGTTCGTCAGTTGGATATTGAGAAAATCCTCCGACACGTTCTTTCAATGCTCTAAAACATTTCCCGCCGCCGCAGTTCTGATAGCGACCGCATATGATTATACCTATCTTTTTCATGAAACCTCCTTCATGTTTTATGAGTCCACAGATTATACAGATTTACACTGATTATAAAAAAATATAAAAAAATCTGTGTAATCTGTGTAATCTGTGGTTTCTTATTTTTCATCCCCCTGGGTGGGGCTCGAATCATGAATCAATGCCATTGATTAACTCCTTTAATCATGGTGACAATCATGATCATGA
>CP070627.1:1405849-1413435 GCA_020355945.1 Candidatus Aminicenantota bacterium
GAGAAAATATCTTCTTTCTTTTTTCCTTTGCTGAGAGTTTGTTTCCCCAGTTGAATCAGGGCGTCTTTCCGTTGTTTTTTATGCTTTTCCCAGGAAGTTGAACCTTTGGTTTCGATGACAATTCTCTCCCCATTGTTGGTTTGTGCCAGGAAATCGGGCGTCGGTTCATCACTTCGTTCAAGAATACGGGAAAGAGTGGAAAGGTCCAGGTCCACGGCGCTTTCCAGGAACAGTACTGAGAGTGCTTCTCCTGCCGATTCAATCCAGCGGGCGCGCCAGCGGCGATCAGTATCTCGAAATACACGCAGTTCAGGCGAATAGGTTACTGCATCACGGCCAAGCACAACCATAACTACCTCAGGAGCCAAAAATAGTTCCGGAGTTGATAGTGATGAAGTGAGTAATGGTGCTTCAAGAATAAGAAGTAGATGAAGAAATCGAATAAGTGGAAAAGAGATCGAGGGAATTTCATTTGAAGTAACAGAAAAACGACCCTGGTTTGTGCCGAATGAAGTTGAAGCCCCCATAACCACTTCGAATTCTCGGCTATTAAAATACTTCTGCATTTTTTTCATTGCCCGTTTGAACAACGTCCTATCACATTTTTTCCAATCCCCAAAACCACTAAAAGCCCAGCTTAACTCGTCCAGTTTCAAGCCGGAATCACGGATATCCACTGTAAGCGTTACTGTCTGGAGGAGCATGCCAATCCTTGAGCTCAACCAATCCACTGGCTGAGCTCCCCGAATACTTCGCAGTACCTCAAAATCGAATTCATCTATATCTTCGGATGGAATAACATCTCGACTAATTAATCGTTGTAAAGTTTCTACTGCATCCGGCCCCAGTTGGTTCAACAGGTCCCAATTCAGCACTTTCTTTTTTGCAAGTATGCTTAATAGCTCTTCCTTCTCTTCCTCGAGAAAATCAGCATCACGCCACCAATGGATAACTTTGTTTCGCATCCACTTTCGACCATAATAGTCTGTGCATCCAGAAATGATATTCCAAATAAGACCCAGACGCGCAGTTACCGCATCAAACCTTTTGCGATCATTAATAATTATTTTGTCGATAATGTCTTTGCCTCTAACAGCAAGCAATATGCGAAGACGATGGTAGTTCTCAAAAACCAGGTATAACGATGTCCATGAATTCTTTAAGACCTCTTCGAGTGTCTTGTGAGCAGATTTCGATATTTCAACAAGTTTTGCGGCTTCACGAGATATTTTACCGTATTTGAATAGGTCACAAAAAGTGTCAAAATCCATCTCAGGCGATTCACCGCGATTCCAATATTGTTTGTATTGTTCCCAAACCTGATCACTATCCATGGCTATTTAGTCCTCCATTATATCCCACCGGGGTTACTTACGTAACCTCTATGGTTCACCCCATCGGGGCATGTCATTTGAATATTCAACCTTTGTCTTCCCATACTGAGCCCATTGCTTACAGCAAATTAATTTCTTATAAAAAATTATCTTAAAGGAATTGTTAGACAAAGTCAATAAAAGAAATAAAAAAACTTTTTTATCTCAGGAAAAAAAGTTTTAAAAAGTATTGATTAACGATTAAATTTCCAATATAATATCCATGTGGTTAGAGAATGAAACTACCGGAAGACACCCTGATTGCTCGTGAGAAACTGACTCACTACCTACTGGCTCTGAAAAGAAGAAATGATAAATCAAAATGGCTGGCTCAAGCGGGATACACTCTCGAAAACTGGCAAGTATTGGAAACTGATTTAAGAAACCAGATTCTAGCAAAAGATGCAGCGCCTATTGAAAAAACAGGATACGGACAGATGTATGAAATAAATAGCAAATTAACAGGTCCGAATGGGAAAATTTTAAAAGTTAGTACAATATGGATGACAGAAAGCGCAACCGGTGAGACAAAATTCATAACCATGTATCCAAACAGAGAGGAAGATAAATGAAATATAAACTATTTGAAGAGGTCGTGCTAAATAAAGATATTCCCGGGAAGAATCTTAAAAAAGGCGATGTTGCTACTATTGTCGAATATCATCCCGTCACAGACAGTGAAGACGGCTATTCACTGGAAATATTCAATGTACTGGGAGATACAATAGCCGTATTAACTGTACCTGAATCAGCAATTGCACCCTTAACCAAAAACGAAGTCTTTAATGTCCGCCCATTGGCTGCCGCATAAAAAAAACGAGATCGATTTGCCTCCGGCGGCCAGGGGGACTCTTTTCGAGAAAACCGTCCCGTGACGCATCTGGACCCCCTAAAAAAGCTTTTTATTAAGTTCTGAATACATCCGGGTATTGGGTCACAATCTCATTCCATTGGTCCGTATGCTTGAAACGGATTACCCGTATACCAATATCCTCCAGGCATTCCTCCTGTTCCCGGTCACGCTCTTGCCTTTCCGGGTACTGGTGAAAAGGCCCGTCAATATATATCGCCGCCTTTTTCCCTCCCTCCTGGTACCAAAAATCCGGCCTGGTTTGACACGATTCGATCAACTTCTGAGCTTGAGTAGGTAAATTGAGTTTGTTTTTATCTAAAAACCGCAGCCACTGCTTTTCCAATTCCGAATCAGCCATTCGCAGCAATTGGTCCAGGTGTTGTTCCCTGGAAACCGGCACCGGAGAACGCTTAACCTGAGCTTGCTTTAACTCCATTAAAAAGTCCTTAATCAACATGCGGTCCAATAGCAAATGGTCACCCTGGTTGTAATAACTCATGAGACAATCATAACACGCCGCTTCACAAACATCGTCATTTGATTTATTTCTTTCCAGGTTCTCACCGGAAATGGGATCAAAATGACACAACTTCAAAGCAGTCTCAGCCACCCGGGACAAAGCACCCGGTTCATCAATTAACAACCGCAAAACACCAGCTCCCCCTTCGGCAGCTTCATAAAAAAGCAATTGCCTGGGGTTATTACTGTCAGGTAAAGGTTCCACGGCCAGTTCATTATCTTCCAGTTGGAATTCCACCTGGACCGCCCGTTTTAATGCCGCGGCCAATGAGGCTACTTTAGCAATATCCATGTCTTTTACTCTTGTCAACGAAAACAATAAACAGTTGCGATGATCTTCTACATAAGGAATCACGGTTTTCCGGGTTCCCCCGGGAGATGCGCCGTTGGTTTCGGTTTCATCCTGTTCTTCTTCATTGGCAACCCAATAACCGGTTTCCGTATCCAATTCAAACCCGGTTCGTCCTTTTTTTACCTGTCGTCTGCGGCCTAAATTAATCCGCCATATAGTAGCTGCCGCTGCGTATTTCATTTGAGCCAGCAAGGTACCTCCCAGTAATACCTCCGCACTTCGACAAAGAGGTACACCCCGCCTGCGGGTAAACCTGAAACCTGTTTTGATTTCAAAACCTAAGCGCAGCCGTTCCTCTTCATCGGAATTAATTCGGTCAAACCGTTGAGTAGAGACATTTTGCAGCCGTAATAGTTGGTTATATTCCAGGTCTAATGAAGCGCCGCACATTTCACAGATATCAAAATCCGCCCGTGTTTTCATGGGATGAAGGCAGCCGCATTGGGTGCAGCATTTGGCTGATTGGGTGCTCAATTCCCCTTCGGCAGACACCGGTAAAATGACCTTGTTTATCCTGTACCTGGACCCTTCGTGGTAAATGGTTGCCCAGGGTGCGAATTCGGAAATCGCCAGGAATCGCGGCCTGGATAGGAATTCATCTTTACTTTTTACCTTGCGGCCCGGTATATAAGCACGCAGCGGCAGCCGGGGGAAATTATAACCGGGCAAAAAACCCTCCGTGGCTAAATAACGGTAACTGTAAAAGTCTGAAAATACCACCTCTTTTTCCTCGATTAATAGATCAATTTGATTCCGTGCTTCTTTAGCCAAACGCCTGGCCATATCTTTCTCCCGTTTACTCCGTGAAGCATCTACAGCTAAGCGGTGTTGGATTTCATATTGATTCCTGGCTGACCGGTAAATTTCCCGCCAGCGATGGCATGCTGCATCAAACACAGTATTAACCTGGTTGATCACGGTTTCCAGCCAGTCAGGGGTATACCAGTCGGCGTTTTCCAGGACATCGCTCATACTTCTTAAAATTTCTTTGGCCCGCTGAAACGCCCGCATGCGTGCGTTTTCATTATATATACTTGCTTTGACATGGTCCTGGAAATCCAGGCTGGGGCTGTCGCCGGAGAGGTCCAGGATATCTTTTAGAGTGGTTCCCAGGCTCAGCCCGGTTTCTGCTAACCAAATCGCATGCACATGGGCCCGCACCAGGTCTTCATTGGCCAAGTCAAGGCGAGGGGTTTGCACTGCGCCCGATACCATGTGACCAGGGCGTTTAAAGAAATACTGGTCATGGGGGTTCCCTTTGGAACAATACGTATAAATAAGTGCCGGTTGTCCGCTGCGCCCGGCCCGGCCGCTGCGCTGGGCATAATTAGCAGGCGTAGGCGGAATATTGCGCATGTTCACTACATTCAGGTCTGCGATATCTACACCCAACTCCATGGTGGGAGAACAATAGAGAATAGGCAATTTCCCCTCTTTAAAACGCCGCTCCCTTTCTTCCCGGTATTTGGAGTTTACCTGGGCAGTGTGCTCCCGGGCTTCCAGGCCTGACATCTCTAAAGCAGAAAAGCGATAAAAATGGACAAAAAATTGGTTGGCACGAGTACCTTGCGAAGGTTGATTGGGAAACCGCACCGGGTCTAAGAACACCCGGTCACCTTTCCCGGCCTGCCAACGCATTGCCGCGGCTACCAGTTGATAACCCGGCACCTTATCGCCTTTTCCCGGTTGTTCCTTCACCTCCACCATGCCCCCGATTTTCAGTATATCCAACAAATCATGGATAATCCGGGCGCCATCTTCTAATTTCAATTGTTGGCAGTAATTCTCAAAGGTGTTTCGCCGCAGCAAATAGTACCCAAAGCCGCTCCTGGGAGAAAGATAGACATGATAACGATCATCCCTTGATTTTTTTTGTGGAGGTGAACAGGGGAAGAGGGTGCGGGCCGGTTCAAGTTTTTCATTTTCATCGATGCCCCAGGGTGCAATGAGCCATTGGCTGCTGTTTTGCTCGATTCGCTCCTGGAAATCCGGCTGGAGATAATCGACTTTAATAGCTAATTCTTTGCGCATATGATCCAGCAGTACTTTAGCTATTTTTTCCCGGTTGGCCGGCGAAGCTTCAGCCAGTGCCGGGTGGCACTTTTCCCACAATTCTTCTTGGGCACAGAGTTCTGTCAGGGCCGGGTATGAAATCTCCAATAACCCGCACTGTTCGAGGTTAGGAGCAGTGACCCGCCATCCCCGCCGCAGGTCCAGGTAGACACGATAACCCAACACCTGGCGCAGGGCTTTTTGGGTTTCTTTCAAAGCATTGAATCGAACTTCGGGATTGGCAGCGTAATGCTCGATCTTTAAATCAATGGCATCATAGACGCGCAAGGCCAGTTCATCATGGCTGAGTCCCTGTTCACCTGCCGCAGCTACGGCTTTATAAATAGCAGCCCGCAGCAGACCGGTCTGGACAAAATCATTAAAATGCCCGGCCTGCAAAGAAGCATCCTGTCGGTTGTCGGTAAAACTCAATATTTTTTTAGCCATGTCCGGGAGTTCTTTCTCCCGGTGAAGGTGTTTGATGGTAGAAAGGCTTAATATGGTGGTGGCTGTACTGCGGCCTTCCGATGCCAAAGATGATAATTTGGCAAATTCCGTGCGCCGGCCGGAATAGGAAATCCCACAATTGAGACATAATTGAAAAGACCCCGGTATAAAATGACACCGCAGCCCTTGCTTGTGCCATGCTCCCCCTGGTCCCAGGAACATTTCCTGTGGAAGTGATTCTCGCTGGTGACGCTTAACTCTTAACTTTCCCTTGTGCTCTTCCAACCAGTGATCGGGAAGTTTCTCCATGATATCATCGATAAGTTCCGGCCATGGATTTTGAGAATTAAAAAAAATATAACCTGGTTGCACATCATCATTGATGGCTTCCTCTTCATTCAGCCAGGGAGTAATAATAACACCATCCGCAGCAATGTTTTTCTTTAGAACTTTGTAATATTCCTGGCCGCATTCCCGGCAAAACAGGATAGGAAATAAAACTTTTTTTCGATCCCCGGGTACGAATTGTTGGGCGTGGACGGTGAGATAGCGTTTATCTTCCGGGTCCAGGGTGGTGTAAACACTTCCGCCCCGGCTGATAAATTGGTGTAAGCGGAAAGCAAAGGGTCTAAACCCGGCCGGGTTGGGTTCACATCGATAACCTGCCAGTAATCCCTGCTGGATTACGGCTTCACATTGTTTTTCTCCAATACCGGTTAACTGACTTAACTCTTTAGCAGTGCCGTTTTTCCCGGAAATGCTGCGGGGGACCTGTCGGAGCAAACGCCGGCCAGGTTCTTCCCGGATTCCTAAGGTGTTTTCTAACCAGCAGGAAAGAGGATCAGCAATAAATTGACTGTAAGATGTTGAAGGGATTTTTGTTTCATCGGTTACTTGTTCTTTCAATCGATTAATAAAACCGGGATTTTCAAGATTTTCTTCTTTTGTGGCCCGCTGCAGTGTTTCCCCGATCACGTGTCCCGGTAAGACTTCATCTCCGAAAATCATTGCTGCTGTATTAGCGATTTCTTTTTGTTGTTCCTGGTATGAGCCGCCCCCGGCCAGGGTGGCAGAGGTACCGATACATTGAAGAAAATCGGATTTCACCCGGTTCCTCAGTCTGCGGATCAACAGGGCCACATCCGCCCCTTGCCTGCCTCGATAGGTATGCAATTCATCCAAAACCAAAAACCTTAAACCTTCGGCCCGGGTTACTAATTGTCTATCGCTCCATCGTGTTAATATCAATTCCAGCATCACATAGTTGGTGATCAATATATCCGGTGGATTCGCCTTAATGGCATTTTTTTGTTCATCGGATTCCTGGCCGGTATAACGGGCAAATCGCACCTTTTCCATACCTGGGGGATAACCGTAATTAAGGTATTTATCCAGGGCATGGTACTGGCTGTTAGCTAAAGCATTGACCGGGTAAACAATAATTGCTTTTATACCTTTACCTTTACCTGGCCCCTCTTTTAACACACTGTCCACGATAGGAATAAAATAAGATAAACTCTTACCCGAACCCGTACCTGTAGTAAGCACATAGTTTTTATTTTTTTGAGCGACAGCAATGGCTTCGGACTGGTGTTTATACAGTTTGATTTTATCTCCCGGCAGGCCTTTGTCTTTATTTTTTCGAAAAATATTACTGCATGCAGGATGAAGAGCCCCGGATTCCACCAGTTGATCGATACTTTCCGCTGGTTCAAACGATGGATTCAATTGAATCAGCGGTTCCGGCCACAATAATCCTTTGGAAAGTACTTCTTTGACATACTGGTCCATTCGTTGGTCCCTGATATTAATAAAACTGGTAATATACGAAGCATAGTCATGAATCAACGACTGGTGGAGTTCAAAAACATCCATTGCTGGCCTCCTCTGTCGGCAACTTTCGACTATTGGATTCATTGATGAACTTTAAATTATTGTACATTCTAAATTTATATCAAAGTAATAGTCAAAAGTCAAAGACTAAAATGCC
>CP070627.1:1413535-1421060 GCA_020355945.1 Candidatus Aminicenantota bacterium
ATGAAAATAGCCCACGAATTACACGAATTACGCGAAAAAAAATTAAAATAATTCGTGTTAATTCGAGTAATTCGTGGGCCTCTTTTTTTTCATCCGTCTTCGGGCGAAGGGCGCAGCCTTCATGAAAAACTGCTCTTAATAAAAAGTTTTTGCAGGGTCCAGGGACATAGTGGCGTTTTTTCAAAAAGAGTCCCTGGCCGCCGGAGGCATGAAAAGCTTTTATTTATTGCTTTCTCGGTGAGTTTCTTGATAAGCGTGGGGCAGTTGATGAAATTTTTCCTTAAAACATTTGGTAAAATAGGCAGTACTGGAGAACCCCACCTCTACGGATACTTCCGTCACATTGCCGAAATTGGCTTTCAACAACTGGGCTCCCCGTTTCAAACGGTAGGATTTGATAAATTCCCTGGGGGGTTCACCGGTTAAGGCCATAATTTTCCTATATAGTGTTGCCCGGCTCATATAAAGTTTTTTCCCTAATTGTTCTACACTAAATAATTCGTCGGATAAATTCTTTTCAATGAGTTTCTGTAAGTCTTTAATGAAGGTTTCATCAACCGATGATATTGGGATTTCAGCCGGCTGCAGGGTCATTTGCCGCTGCATTTTTTGCTGCCACTGTTGGCGCAGGTCGATGAGGTTCTTGATGCGGGCGCACAATATCCTGGTATTAAAAGGTTTGGTGATATAGTCATCCGCCCCGGTTTCCAGGCCGGCAATGATATCCTCCTCTGCTGCCCGGGCAGTTAAGAGTATAACCGGTATATGGCTGGTTTTGACATCGTTTTTTAGCACCCGGCACAATTCATAACCGTCGACGCCTGGCATCATGATATCGCTGATGATGAGATCGGGGATGATCTCTTGCGCTTTTTTGATACCTTCCTGGCCGTCTTTTGCTTCTATCATTTGGTAATGAGGTTCGATGGCACTCTTGATATAGGTGCGCACATCGGCGCTGTCTTCCACCACCAGGATGATATTTTTCTCCTGTGCCAGGTCCTCATCTATGGTTTGATCGAATTCATCTTCCTCTTTTTCCATCATATAAAGGTCCGGGTCTTCTTTGGGGACCTCGGGCTTAACAGGTTTTCCCGGGTGATGGACAATTTCTTCGGGTTTCAGATGCTCATCTCCCAGGCACAGGCGAATGGTAAATTCGCTTCCTTTCCCTTCCGTACTGTGAACGGAAATCTCTCCATGATGGAGGTTTACCAACTCTTTTGTCAGGGCCAGGCCAATGCCTGAGCCTTTGTGGGCGTGTTCTTTAAGGCCCTGGGCCTGGTAAAAACGGTCGAAAATATGCTCCAACTGTGCCACGGGAATGCCAATACCGCTATCGCAAACCGATATTTCCAGGAAACCAGGTGGCATATCTTTTTTTACATGAAGGGTAACTGTAATTTTCCCGCCGGGTGGGGTAAATTTTATTGCATTGATGAGCAGGTTGCAGACGGCTTTTTCTATTTTTTCCGCATCAAAGTAGAGGGTGATATCTTTCTCTTGGCTGTGAAATTTTAGGTCCAGTTCGTTTTGAGCTGCCAGGGAGTCGAAAGATTCCACGATGCCTTTTAAAAAGGAGACAATATTTTGTTGGCAGGCCTGGAGTTTCATCTTTCCGCTTTCAAACTTCGAGAGGTCCAGCAGTTGGTTGATGAGACTGAGCAAGCGCCGGGAATTGCGCAGCATCAGGCGCATTTTCTTTTTCTGTTCTCCTTCATCCTCCTGGGGGCTGGAGAGCATCTGTTCCAAGGGACCGGTAATCAATGTCAGGGGTGTGCGGAATTCATGGGAGATATTGGCGAAGAAATGGGATTTTATTTTGTCCAATTCTTCTAATTTTTTCGATTGTTCCAGCAGTTGGAGGTTCTTGTTTTTAATTTCCCTGGTTCTTTCTAAGATGATTTGTTCCAGTTGTTGTTTTTCCTGTTCCAATTTCCAGGAGCGCCATTTGACCACCAGGAAGACCACAAGGGCAGCGGCAAAGGCATAAAGCACGAAAGCCCACCAGGTTTTATACCAGGGGGGGAGGACTTTAAATTGAAAGACCGCTTCACTGCCAGTAGTGTCGTATACGTTTTTAGCCCGCACTCGGAAGGTATAGGAGCCGGAATCCAGGTTGGTGTAATCTTTCCAGGTTTCCTGGTTCCAGGCAGTCCAGTCATCGTCATATCCTTCCAGGTAACATTGATATTGGGTTTGGGTTTCAGCCTCGAAGAAGGGTGCGGCAAAATGGAAACGGAGGTTCCTGCTTTTAAAGGGAATGATAGGAAATAGTTCTTTTGCGGTATTATCACGTTTATAGCCATCAAAAACCAATTCTCCGTTAACCAATACCTGGCGGATAAGGGTTTGGAAAGCGAGATCGTAGTCCTTTTTTACTTTGGTATCGTAACGAAGCAGGCCGTCATGGCTGGCAAACCAAATAATATCTCCATCAGGATAGATGGCGTTTACCTGGGACAGGGGAATCCTGGAAAAGGATTTTTTATTTATAACAAAAGTACCGTCCGGCTGAGGAATTGCCTCTATATTTTTTTTTTTGGAATGAATCCAAATGTTTTTCTTTTTGTCTTCCACGATACGGAAAACGGCCCTTCCTTTTTCGCCGCCAGCGAACTCTATCCCTAATGTATAATCAGAGAAAAAAGCCTTTTTTTTATCGTCAAAACGAAATATTCCTTTTCCTGTTGCAAACATGACATGACCGACTGCCATAAACACGTGAACCTCACCGGGCGGCAGTCCGTGAGAGGTGCCATACCGGTTCACAACCGGATTATAGATTGAACCATTCCCTGGAAAATCGACGTTTAAAACACCTTTGGTTAAGGTACCCAGCCATAAATTACCTTTTTTATCTTCAACGATGGTTCGAATTTCCTGGTTGATCTTTTCGAATCGATGCTCTTTAACCCAGCGACCGTTCTTCAGATATAAAGATACCAGGAACTGCTGTGTTCCCACCCATATACGGTTTGTATCTATTGCGGACCGCTGAAAAAAATAAGAAGGAATTTCAATTATTTTCTTTTTAATGTTATTTACAACCTGGAAAACCCCGTTGGTGGTTGCCGCCCCAAGAGAGTCTCCAGTTGAGAGTAGGTTCCAGCAGCCACCAGCGATCCCGGGAATAGAACGGAAATTTCCCTCAGATGAAGAGGCAGGATAAGTTGAATATAGTCCTCTGTTTGTTCCGACATATAAATCGTTATAGGGGCCATACCCGGTTACCGATAGAACGATGCCGGGTAGATTTGCTTTTTCATTATAGATAGAAATAGGAGAAGCATATTCGATTTTTGATACTCCCTTGCTTAAGGCCAACCACAGGTTCCCCCAGGAATCTTCAAAAACATACTCAACCCCGTCATCCTGTAGACCTGCAGCCTTTGTTAAAAGGTTTTTCAAATTTCCTTCGGAATCGATGATCACAAGTCCTCCCCTAAGAGTCCCCAGTGCAAATTCCCCGGAGGATAGACGTGAACCACAGCTAAGCCTGTTATTTTTTATATAACTTAACGTTTCTATCTTAAAAGGTGTTACTTTTCCTCCATCAAAATCATAAAGGAAAAAACCTTTAGTCCTGGTTCCGATGAGTAGTTTCCCGGGCTCGTACTCAACCATCATGTAGATTTTTTTAGATGCAAATTCTCTTCCCCCATTGATCAATTGCAGCGTTCCCCTGCTCATTTCAAGGAGTCCCACTCCATTTTGGCGTATATACAGTTTCCCTCTGCATAAAAAGGATGCAACAAAGGGGTGAGCCGTTTTTGCCCTCCATACCTTCATTTGTCCGGAATTCCAGAGAAATAAATATTTTAAGGTGCGGAAATATATGCCTTTTTTTGCTGAATGGGTTCCATATACGGTGGAAAAGTTTTTATATTTAACGTCCAGATGTTCGATCAGGGATATATATTCCAGCTTTCCTTTTGAATTGGGTGCCAAATACCCGATTTCACCTTTTCCTCCAACGTAAATTGTCCCATTATCATCAATTGCCAGGGATCGGGCGGTTTTGTTGGTCACAAAAATTTCATTCCAGGAAACCCCGTCAAATTCCAGCACCCCTCCCTGGTTGCCCACATAGATGACGCCGCGTTTGTCCTGTATTATTGACCAGTTCTGGGATTGGACTTTATAAACTTTCCGGCTGTAGTTACGCAGATATTTTAATCCGGTATACCTTTTGAGTCTGGTGCCTTGAGATGACGAGGAACCAGTGGGCAGATTTTGACACCATGTTTTCGGGGTTTCCATTAAGAAAAAAATCAGGATTATAATCAGAAAGTAACCTGCGATGAATCTTTTTCCTCTTCTATTCATTCGGTCTATAATTGTTTGATTTAATCAACCACTTAACCGGGGCTTTCTTCACCGACTGTTACATTCTCATCTTCCGGATCAGGTCCGTACTTTCTAATTATCATTTTCCAGCTCGCTTTCGACTGATCCAATTCCCATTTTCCACCTCTATAATAAATGCCATGGATGTCTTGACCTTCCCCAAAACTTGAAGAAGGCAATGGCGGTATGGGGGTTTCATTATACGTGGGATAACACTTCGCCTTAGCACCGACGGCGACGGTAATGAGATCAGGAATTACTCCTGATTCAACTTCATCCAGGGATATTTCCAGGTATTCATCTCCTATTAACATAGGAAAACCAAGTCTATAGCCACCGGGTATTGTATATTCACCATCGTTAGCTTGAATGGTATCAATAACAAATTTTTTATTTCCTTCCTCCCAGGTGTAATAACCACGGTGATGATAATGGGTCACTTTAATGCCCACCTTTCGTCCTGGATCAATTATATTTGCCACATAAACCGTAAATGGATAAACTCCCAAAAGTGACATCTTTCACCTCCTATATTTTAATTTTTTCAGATTATAAGCTGCTTAATAAGGCTTGAAGCGGTTCTTTCCTGGAGCCAATTCCATTTTGTTGTCGCCTACCTGGAAAAAGAACCACGTTTCATCCTTTTTCATTCTTGCGTCCGCTAATTTCCCAGGCGAAATAGTCCGCATCGGTGAATAATTCGTCTTTAACCATTCTTTATTCTTATGGCCGGGTATCCTTTATTACAGCCCGGTGAAATTTGTCCGAAGTCCTATAAATCGCTTTACTAAAATACATTTTAAAGAACATATAAATGATACCAATCCCAAAAATTTTTAGTGATTTATATATAAGTCTCACTATCCGTTTAGGACTATTATAAAACGATTTAATCAATTCCTTTTGAACTTTGGTTAATTCCCCGGTGGAAAAATTGGATAGTTTTTCATTCGCTTCTACTGCAATTTCATCTTTTTTAATCAGACCTTTTTGGTGTGCATCATTCCATATATGTGAACCGTAAATATATTTTAAAATGTGCATACTCAGAAAATCCATGGGCACTTCTTTAAAGAATTTTTTATTAACTTCAAAGTGCCTTTCTTCTTCCATGGGCGCCCCGATAATAAGATTACCCAGTGTAATAATGCCGACTTTATTAGCAATGATAATCGCTTCTTTGGTTTTTTCTACCGTGGTTTTTTTATTGAAAAAATCCAGGACATCCTGGTTGGCGCTTTCGATTCCGTATATAATGAGGAAGACACCGGCTTCTCTTAATTTTTTGTATAAATCATAATCCGCCGAATCAGCCCTCCCGGAGACGATTATATTCAGTTTAATCTTATTTTCTATTATTTTATCCATCAAGTCCATGGCTCTATGTTTGTTCAATAAGAAATTATCATCATAAAAAGCAAGGTATTTGCTCCCCTTTTCAACTCGCATCTTAATTTCCCGGATAACCTTATCAACAGATCTTGTCCTGTATTTGGTACGCCGGTACGTACAGAAAGAACAATCAAACGGGCAGCCCCTGGAAGTTGATATTGGTATTACACCCTTTATTATTTTCATACCATAAAGGTAACCATAATTTTTGTTTTTAGCCAGGTCCAATGATGGGGGTAAAATTAAGTCCAAATCTTCAACCAGGAGGGTCCCGGGATTTCTTACCAACTGGCCGTTTTTTTTGTAGCTTAACCCGGGAATACCGTCTAATGATTTTTTTGATGAAATCAAGTCTAATATTTTAGCAATCACCAGGTCAGCTTCCCCAAACACAGTCATATCAGAGCCTTCAATATGATTTTCAGTTTCGGTGCAATAAGGCCCACCGGTGATTATATAGGCATTTTTATTTATATTTTTAATGTCATTGATGACTTTTTTTACGTTGACCAACGCCCGGGTAAAACAGGTTATAAGAATAAAATCCGAACGTCCTAATATATCGAAATACTGTTCTTCTTCCAGTTCTTCAACTGCCAGATCGATAAAATTCACATTATATCCTGCCTGGATTAATGGAGTAGCCAGGTACATCAATCCTAATGGTGGTGATGGGCTCTCGGTAGATTTCCATTTACCATGATTATATTCTCGAAATGGTGGGAAGAGTAATAAAACGCTTTTTCCTTTGGATTCATCGCTGCTCTTTCTCATGTTTTTACCTTTATTTCTTTATTTATGCTGTATGAAGTATGAAGCGCATATTATACCGGAAATAGTTTCGTATTTCAACATTACTGGCAATTTTTATTTCATTTTTTGCCCGGCATTTTTTTTCCCCTATTAAAGTTGAATATTGCTGTTTTCACTTTTTCACCAATGACCTCTGCTTGAAAGGTTCTGACCCTGCGGAGGCATAATTTGCCGGGAAATACGGGGAAATGAGCTTGACTGTTTCCAGGGGCTGTGGTATAGTAAACAAAATTTATCAAGTGAAAAATGAAAAAAAAATAAAATTCGCCAATTTTTTTTATGAAAGGGAAAATACAGCATGAAAAAAGCAAAAAAGGAATTCCTGGTGCAGTTGGGACAGCGTGTTGATGAAATTCGCAAGCGCCTGAACTTCACTCAAAAGCAAATGGCTGAAATACTTGAAGTGTCAGGCGGGTATTTCTCCAGCATCAAAAGGGGCAAATACAACCCCACATTCCTTTTTTATTACAACATGGCGAAAAAGCTGCATGTTAACTTGGAATACCTCTTTTTTGGCACGGGAAACATTTTCAAAAACTGGAACCTGGACCAAAGTTCGGATAATACCCCTGTCACGATCAGCAGCGAACATTTCGGCCAGGATACCGGGGCAGTAAAAGAAATGATCCGGTATATGCAGCAGTCGCCCATGACAAGAAATACCGTCCTGGGTGACTTCAGACTCTTCTTATATGAAAAAGAAAACAGCATCAAAAAGGACATCAAAAAAAACAAAAAGATCAAAAACCAAAATAAGGAGAAAAAAAATGACACATCATGAAAATTTCCTTTTAAAATTTTCAATCTTTGCTTTCATTTGCTTAATCCTGTGCAGTCAATTATTGCCTTATATTAGGTTTAACGGTTCTGAAACAGCATTCCAGCAAAGTGGACAGGAAAACACAACAGAAATGAAACGATTGATTAGCACCGGTGCCGGTTATTTTTTACGTTCTCAATCGGATTTCTT
>CP070627.1:1421160-1428684 GCA_020355945.1 Candidatus Aminicenantota bacterium
AAATAACAGCGGATTTCCTTTAAAATATAGTCGATTTAAAATAATAGAAAGATTGATTAGAAAGATGAGAGATTATTTAAAACAATTATTAAAATCCTTCATGATGCTGCTGACACTTCTGCCTTTCTGTGCACCCCAAAACGTATTTTGTCAACATACCGGCTACAAATATCTCACGAACTACAGCCCAAAAGACTATGGACAGCAACCCCAAAACTGGGCGATTTTACAGGATAAACGCGGCATCATTTATGTGGCCAACCAGGGGGGACTGTTAGAATTTGACGGGGTTTCCTGGCGGACAATTGAAATCCCCAACAGGTCGGTTCGCTCACTGGCAATGGATGATAACGGAACCATTTATGTTGGCGGAATAAATGAAATCGGGTTCCTGGCCCCGAATGAAAAGGGGTCTTTACAATACATCTCCCTCCTGGGCTATATAGATGAAGATAAAAGAAACTTTTTAAATGTATGGAAAACACATGCAGCAAAAGATGGGATATATTTCGGGACCTATGATTTCCTGTTCCGCTGGAATTCCCAAAAGAAAGAGATGAAAGTATGGAGGCCGGAAATTCGTTTCTATAATTCTTTTACATGTGAAGGAAAATTATTTATTCGCGATGGAAAAATTGGGCTCAAGCAAATGAAAGACGGATCGTTAACACGAATCCCCGGAGGCGAAGAATTTGCAGAAAAAAAGCTTAACATGATGGTTCCGTATGTTCCAGCAAAGATTCTTATTGGCACCCGTTTTGATGGATTTTACCTCTATGATGGTAGTACAATTACGTCTTTCCATACAGGCGCAGACGATGAAATGAAGAATAACGAGCTTCTTCATGGGATACGGTTATCCTCCGGTGATTTTGCATTGGCAACACTCCACAGAGGTCTCATCATTATTGACTCCCAGGGTCACAAAAAACACAAATTTAACAAAGTTTACGGCCTACAAGATGAAGATGTAAAGTGTGTTTTTGAGGATTTCCAGGGTAACTTGTGGTTGGGGCTGAATAAAGGGATATCGAAAATCGAATATGGGACTCCCATTTCTGTCTTTGACGATCGTTCCCATTTACCCGGGATTGTTCTCTCGGTTGTAAGGCATCATAACGATTTATATGCCGGAACCACCAGTGGATTATATTCTCTTACATCTTCCGCTAAATTCCTACGTGTCCCCAAAATATCCGGTATGTGTTGGTCATTACTGTCAATGGGCAACACTCTTTTAGCAGCAACAAGTAACGGTGTTTTTCAAATTGAGGATAATATCACTAAAGGGATATTGGTTAAAAAGCGTTCTTTTGTTTTACTTTGCTCAGAAAAGTATAAGAATCGTATCTGGGTAGGAACGAGCCATGGATTGGTTTCGTTAAAGTGGGAAAAGGGTCAATGGAAGGAACTTGAATTTGAAAATATCCCTAAAGCAGAAATAAGAACCATGGTAGAAGACCAGGAGGGAAATTTGTGGTTGGGTACCTTAACTAAAGGAGTTTTAAAAGTCCCTCTTTTAGTTGGTAAGGTCTCTCCCAATGTAACCCCTATATCCTATAATGAGTCCAATAAAATGCCTTCTAGAGAGATTGATGTCTTTAATGCAGCCGGGCGTGTCATGTTTGCCACAGACAAAGGTTTATTTCGTTTTGATGAAAAAAAGAATGTTTTTGTCCCCGACATCACATTAGGAGAAAAATTCGCAGATGGTTCACATAATGTTTTCCACCTTGTGGAAGACCGGGAAGGAGATATCTGGTTCCATTCGGAGCACAGTAATTTCCAGGCAATTTCCAGGAAGGACGGTGGCTTTGATTTGAATGAAAAACCTTCTATTATCCCCCCTGTCCAGGTAAACGCCATTTATCCCGATCCTGACGGAACTGCCATCTGGTTCGCCGGCAATGATGGTCTTATACGTTATGATACCCGGATAAAAGATATCTACCGCCATGATTTCCCACTCCTCCTTCGAAAAGTGCTGGTCAATGAAAGTGAAGTGATTTTTGATGGTTATGTTGACAAAAAATCCAAACCTTTTTTCCCTGCTTTGCCTTATGAAAAGAGAAACCTTCGTTTTGAGTTCGCTGCTCCTTTTTTTGTAGGTGAATCTGTGACCCAGTATCGATATCGCCTGGAAGGATATGACAATGATTGGTCTGCCTGGACTTCCGAAACCAAAAAAGATTATACAAATCTCGATTCCGGGACGTATAGGTTCCAGGTTTGGGCAGAAAATGTGTATGGAGAATTAAAGCATAAAGATGTTTTTCGATTTAAAATACTGCCTCCCTGGTACAAAACCTGGTGGGCGTTTTTAATATATGCATTTGCCATTTTCCTTATGGTGTTTCTTATTGTCAGATGGCGCTCCTGGAAATTGGTAAAGGAAAAACAAAGACTTGAACAAGTCGTTAAGGAGAGAACAAAAGAGATCAACCGGAAGAATCAACAGTTGGAAAAGCAAACAGTCCAATTACAAGAACAATCCGAGAAACTGAAAGAAATGGACCAGGTGAAATCCCGTTTTTTTGCCAACATTTCCCATGAATTCCGCACTCCGCTTACTTTGATTATGGGCCCATTGGAACAAATGCTTACCGATAACCATGAGAATGAGCGAGATCGGGAAAACAGGTTGAAAATGATGCTGCGAAATTCACAGCGTTTACTGACATTAATCAACCAATTACTGGACCTCTCAAAGCTTGACAGTGGAAAGATGAATTTGCTGGCTGCCCATCAAAATATTATTCTTTTTTTAAAAGGTATAACGGATTCTTTTCATTTTTTGGCTGCTCAAAATAAATTGGATTTAACATTTCACACTGAAGAAGAAGATATTGTGCTTTATTTTGATTCGGAAAAATTAGAAAAAGTGATCTGTAATCTTCTTTCCAATGCCATCAAGTTTACCCCGGCGGGAGGAAAAATTACGATTACGGTAAGAAAAAATCATACACAAGAAGAGAATTTTCCTTCAGGCTCCCTGGAAATATCTGCTGCAGATACTGGCAGGGGAATTCCCCGGGAACAATTGGTTCATATTTTCGATCGCTTTTACCAGGCCGGGGTTTCCAGGGAATATGACCTTAAAGGTTCCGGCATCGGACTCGCCTTAACAAAAGAGTTGGTCACTCTCCATCATGGAGAAATTGATGTCAAAAGCAGTGAAGGAAGTGAAGCAGAAAGCAGCGGAACGGAATTTATTCTCCGGCTTCCTTTAGGAAAAGAGCATCTTAAACCGGAGGAAATCGTGGATTTACCCGGGATACCTTCCCACCGGGGGGAGAAACCTTGTGAAGTTTCGCCGCTTTATGCTGTTGAAAAAGAGGAAGAGGAACTTAAGAAAGAAGAACCTAATGTAAAGGAAAAAGATATCGAACCTGGAATGCAAGAGAAGGACATTATCCTGGTGGTGGAAGACAGCGCTGATGTTCGAAAATACATTCGAAAACCTCTTGAACCGCACTACACAGTGGTGGAAGCAGTGAATGGCCGGGAAGGCATAGAAAAAGCAAAAGAAATTATACCTGATCTCATTATCAGTGATATTATGATGCCTGAGGCGGATGGGTATGAATTGTGCAGGCTCTTAAAGCAGGATGTCATGACCAGCCATGTTCCAATTATTCTTTTAACCGCAAAAGCTTCTGAAGAAGCTGTTATCCAGGGGTTGGAAACCGGGGCTGATGACTATATCACCAAACCTTTTAATGCAAAAATATTGATGGCCCGGATAAAGAACCTGATCGACTTGCGCCAGCAATTGCAGTTGAAAATGAGGCGGCAGATGATGCTGCAGCCCGCGGAAATCTCCGTATCATCCATTGATGAGGAGTTTATTAAAGAATTACAGGGTACAATCGAACAGAATTTAGCGGATTCGGAATTCACTGTAGAAGAATTGGGAAAGAAGCTTTATATGAGCCGGGCTTCCCTGTATCGGAAAATCCAGGCTTTATCCGGGGAATCCCCCAACCATTTTATTCGCTCTTATCGTCTGAAACGCGCGTTCCAATTGTTGAAAGAAAATTTTGGCAATGTGACCGAAGTAGCCTTTGAGGTGGGCTTCTCCAGTTCCGCTTATTTTACCAAGTGTTTTAAAGAGCAATTTCACCAATTGCCTTCCTCCTTCCAGGCCTCCGAAGGTTCCGGCGGGGCACCTTCCAAACCCCTGGGATGAATTTTTCCGACCGGGGGAAATTTTGAATCAAATTTTATATTTTTTGAATCATCTGTTATATCTTTAGAATCATTAACATTATAGAATACAGCCAGATCATTTGATAAAATGATCGAAGACCTTGCTCAAAGAAGAGCAAGGAAAATAAAAAAAAATGGGAGGTAAAAGATGAAACAAGAAAAATTTGGGAGCCAGGCAAAAGCGGGGGCAGCCCCAAAAGCAGATGAGAACAAGGGAAAACCGCCTGACCAATATGAAATTGAAGTGGTAAACGAATTTGATGAAGATGAGGTCGATCTTCATGTTGTTCATGTTTCACGTATTTCCAGCAGGATACCGAGTAAAACGGGTAAAAATTCCAAACCCCTTGAACAGGGACGCCAGCAGCATTACCTGAAACCGAAAGAGCCGCAGGATCCGAACAATGGAAAAAACAAAAAAAGGTATGTTCTTGCCCCTTTGGATTACATGATCATTACCTTATATAAGGATGATGAGAGAGAAGCTAAAGCAAAAAATTGGTATGTAGAATTACCTGCACAGGCTGATTTCCAATTCCTTCCCGGGGATGAAGGAGAAAAAGTACTCTTAACCAGTTTAGCCAGGAAAACCCGTTCAAAAGGAAAAAAAGTCGATGAAACCAAACATGATGAAGTCAAAGATGGAAGAACAAAGATAATCATGGACCGGGGTCAATACGAATGGAAACTGGAGATATGGAGCCCAGCTTTGGAAGAGTACCAATCAAACATGGACCCGGAAAGTTTGGAAAATGATAATGGAACACCTGATAATGTAAAAATCGGTGATAATGGGCCATGAAAATGAACGCACCAAAAAGGAGAAGACACAAATAGAAGACAGAAGGCAGAGGACAGTAGGGCATATTAAAGTAGAGAACCAGTTGGGGAAAGAGGCTGGGGGGCGACCGTTAACCTGGGTTCTTTGCCGGGTTAACGGTGGGAGGTGGAGTCTAAGCGATAAAGGAGGCTGAGAGAAATGAATGTACATATACAGCGATTATTAATACCATTGGCTTATACCCTGGTGGTTTTCCTGTTGACAGGTCTTATCGTCCTGTGGCGGCGATATAGAAAAATGGAACAGGAAAAACAGGTAATGGAACAAATCGTTAAGGAGAGAACAAAGGAGATGGAAGAGAAGAATCACCAATTGGAAACACAAGCGGTGCGGTTTTTTTCCAACATTTCCCATGAATTCCGCACACCCCTGACCTTAATTATGCTCCCCCTGGAGCACATGCTTGAAAATTGCCAGGATAAAAAACAGGAAGAAGGACTCAACCTGATGATGCAGAATTCACAGCGATTACTCACGTTAATTAACCAATTACCATATATTTTCGGTCGCTTTTTACAGGGAGAAGGTGAGGGGCAGGTCATAAACAACTTTGAATCAAATTTTATAGTTTTTGAATAATTTGTTATATCTTTAGGCTTAATATCCTAATAGAATATAGGTAGATCATTTGGGATCTGACCGACGAGCTGCTGGGGGGGCAGCAGAGATATGTGGGAGAGATAGAAAATGGGGGAGGAGAGAAGGCAGTAAGAAGGTAAGAGAAACCCTCTTACCTTCTTACTCTCCTCACTCTCAGAATTGCCAGGTTAAGGCATCTGCTGATGTTAGAGAAAACAGAAAACTCCAGGGCTAAATATGGGGTCAAATATTATATTTGCCTAAAAATGATGTTGCTTATAATAAACCGTTCATGTTACAATAAACCTTCAAGTTGTAGAAATAAAATGAATATAGGAATATAGGAATATAGGTGAGGTTAAAAATGAAAAATATTTTTGCTGCGGTTTGGTTAATCATTGGTGTTAGTGTTTTACTTTCCTTCGCACAGATCGATTCACAGTGGCGAGGGCCCAATCGAGATGGGGTCTATCCCAATGAAATGCTTCTAAAAAAGTGGCCGGCTGGCGGGCCAAAACTGTTGTGGACTGCTGACGGACTTGGACAAGGCTATTCTTCTGCCGCGGTTACTGCCAATCGAGTTTATATTACCGGTATGATTTCAGGTAAAGGCTGGCTTTTCGCCTTTGATAAGAATGGCAAACAGGTCTGGAAATCTTCCTATGGCCCGGAGTGGGATGGCAGTCATCCGGGAGCCCGTACTACTCCTACTGTAGTGGGTAACCGGATTTACCTGATGAGTGCAAAGGGGCAGTGTGTTTGTTTCGATACCGATGGAAAAATAAAATGGTCTGTAGACCTGGTCCGGGATTTTAAGGCAAGAAACCTGGATTGGGGAATAACAGAATCACTCCTTGTCGATGAAGACCGGGTTTTTTGTACCCCTGGCGGACCGGATGTAATGATGGTTGCACTTAATAGACATTCCGGGAAAACCATTTGGAAAATTAAAGGAAATGGAGAAACCTCCGGGTACTGTTCACCCTGCCTGGTAACACATGGTAATATGCGGCTGCTACTAACCATGACGGCTGGATCCCTGGTGGGAGTTGATGCGGATAAAGGGGAATATCTCTGGCGTTACGCGCATGTCACCAGTTATGTGGTCAACGCCAATACTCCTTTATACCATAAGGGATATATTTACACTGTAAGCGGATACGGTACCGGCGGACAGATGTTCAAACTATCCCCGGATGGGAAAAAAATAAACCGGGTATGGGTGCAAAGAAAACTTGACAGCCAGTATGGAGCCGTGATCCTAACGGATGGTTATATTTATGGTTCCGGGCATAGAAATAGAGGCTGGCATTGTTTGGACTGGAAAACCGGGGAAGTTCAATTTACTGCAAGGGCAATCGGGAATAAAGGTAATATCATCTTCTCAGATGGGATGCTTTATTGCTATAGTGAAAGTGGAGATGTTGCCCTGGTAAAACCTAATCCTAAGAAATTTGAAGTAGTTAGTTCATTTGAAATTGAAAAAGGCTCCGGCCCCCATTGGGCCCATCCGGTCATCAAAAAGGGTCGCTTATATATTCGTCATGGAAAGTCCCTGATGGTTTACAATATTGCCAGGTAACCCCATGGCATGGGGGCCCTATAAGGCCCTTCGGGCCTCCTGAAGGCTTCTTTAAAATAACCGAGCCAGCAGCAAATGCAGCAGGTAACTTCTTTCCCGCATTTTCCAATTTATTTTATCTTTTTGTGACCTTTTGAAGTAGAATGCTCTTCTACTCCGGTAGTATACTTCCCTACCCAGGTAGAATGCCGTCTACTTGAAGTAGGATACGGTCTACCTGAGGTAGAATGCTTTCCTACTGGGGTAGAACTCTTTCCTACTGAGGTAGGACGCTGTCTATCTCAGGTAGGATGCTATCTACCTGTGGTAGAAT
>CP070627.1:1428784-1436283 GCA_020355945.1 Candidatus Aminicenantota bacterium
GAAAGAGTTCTACACGCAAGTGGTAAGAATGTGGCTCAAAATACTTAGAAGACGGGGCCAGAAAGGAAAGAAATTAACGTGGAAGAAGTACAAGAAGAAAATCGAAGGGGTAATCCCGAGGACACGACTGAAGCATCCTTATCCAAATGTGAGGTTTGACGCTCAACTCAAGGTAGGAGCCGTATCTGTGTAATACCAGACGTACGGATCTGAGCGGGGGGTGCTGGGTAACCGGTATCCCTACCGCGACATTAGTACGCTGACACCCTGATTCCAGGTTTTATTTTTTATCTCTTAAAACGTCTGATAACATAAAATTTTTACAAATAAACTACCTGTCCCTCTTTTTCCATAAGTCCCATTCTTTCCTTGAATTAAAGAAAATTTTCCCTTTTATTTCTTTTTTTTAAAGAAAGAAGAAGAATGGGAATGGTGCCTGGTGATTGACCGTCCCCTGCATAACGTATAAGAACATTGTTTTGCCTTTGCTCCCTGCGAAAATATTATCCCCGTTTATACCGCGATTGTCAAGTAGTGGTAGTGCAAATAAATTACCTGACCACCTGACCCCGATTTTTCATGACCCCGATTTTTCATCATGAGGGAAATTGAGCTTCCCTATCGTCTAAGTATTTCTACTCATTTCTTAGTGAGTATTTTTACCTTTTTTTCAGAAATATCTTGAATTTTATATTTTTGTGTGGTAAATAGTTAAAATAGCAAAGTTTTAAAATAACATTTTTTGTAATAGGAGGAAAAGATGGAAGAAGACAAAAACTGGAAAAATGAAGAAATATTGCAAATTAGGTTCATTGGGGAGAAACTTAAGAAAGAAGGTGACGCTGTTCCCATATATGAATTAGGTCAAATCTTAATATCTTTTCAGCAGATTATTTACAAGACATTTATTTACAAAAACAAAGCTCATCTTGGTCATAATGAAAGAGAAAAACTTGCGTTGAAAATGACTTCCAGGCGAAAAGGTTCAGATGTTTATGGTTTTGCAGCTTTTTTAGAAGATCCGGTTGTTCATGCGTTTCTGGCACCTTTGATTGTAAAAGCAGTATCTGCTATAGGGGAATATGTCTATGGGAGGGTTAAGAAGTTATTAGAAAAAAGAAAATCACCAGATAAATCCATTGCTGCTATTTTTCCTCAACTACATAACATCTTAAAACGTATCGAGTCGATTGGAGGTGTTGGTAGTATTCAAATCTCAGTACCCAACGGGCCTTCGGTTATCCTGAATATAGGAACGAAAAATGATGTAATTGAAAGCGTAAAAGACAAGGTGTTTTATGATACGGAACGTGAAATAAGAGGCATTGTAACCAGTTTTCATACCAGGAGGTATATGGTTATCGTTGACGCAGAGCAAATCGGGAATGTGAAAGTTCACCTGGGAGATAAACTTTTTCGTCAAATTCGTTATAAAGTTAAAAGGGATGCTGTGATCACTTTTAAAGGCAAACCTAAATATCAGTTTGGAAAAGAGAGTTATTTAAAGTTTGAAGAATTTGATGCAGATTCGGTGGTAATCAAAGAAAGCGATTTTGTTTGAGGTGATTTAAAGTGGACAAAACCTGGAAACTTGCCCCCCCAAAAGAGTGTTTTATCAAGAGGCAGGGGAGCATTTCGATTAAAGAGTGATTAAATAAGTGTGAGGAATTATGTCTAAAGATGAGCATGATGCAATTCCCTCCTGGTTCGGCTATGTTTATCAAGGAAAAGTAGCCTTATATTACGCGTTGACCGTTATCAATAAAAGATTAGATAATGGAGGTTCCTTTAAAGACTACTCTCTCGAAGTTGAATGGATGGAAGATTTTTCCATTAAAAAAAGGGACAAGTATCAATCCATTCACCAGGTGAAGGCTTATAAAAATTCCACTCCGGGTAGGTATAAATCAGCGATTGAAGGAATAATTCAAAAGCTAAAAAAATTTCCGAATGCGGAGGGCTATTTACACACCTGGAAAGACATTGGAAGGCTTTTATTGCTAAGCCGAAAAAAAGTAATCGACATGAATTTTTTATTGTGATCGATAAATTTGATACCAGTACCGATGATTTGAAGTCGTTAAGAGATGAAGGAATTCAAGACATTTATAATGCGGCAAAAAAACATTCTTTTCATGATGAAACTTTCGATAAAAACACAACCCTGTTCATCTGCTGTAACGAAGCATTCGGCAATCCTGATATCCTCTGGCAGCTTGAAGAGGACCCCTATATTTTCAAAAAAAATATTATCCTTTATTCCCTGAAAAAGGTGAATGAACTGGATCGTTTGGTTAAAGGTGATTTTTCATGCGACAACCTGAATAAACTTTTTAATAATCCTGATGAATTTGAAAAGATGAAGCAAAACGGTCAGAATTCCGGGTACGCATTGCTCGGCCGATTATTCGTGAAATTGCCGTTTCTCACATATGAAAATGCCAATCAAGAACCACTTGTCGATTTGTCCGAACAAATAAATGCAGAACTGAAGAAAAAAAAACTGGACGTTTTTTGTGATGCCGTTTTCAAAACCAATTGGGATTCGATCGATTCATACGATAAATTAACGGGAATTTTAAACGTTATCGATGGAGGGCACGATGACTGATTTCAAATTAGAAAGCCTCCGGATGAAGAATTTCAAGGTCTTTGATGACTTCTCTCTTTATTTTGAAAGTGACGATTTAGTCGTATTCGGAGGGCCCAACGGGTTTGGCAAAACCACGGTTTTTGATGCAATGGAGTTGGCCTTGACGGGAAAAATTGAAAGATTTCACGCCATTGAGTCTTATCCCGGGTGTAAAGATGTTTTGGTTGCAAAAGACCAATCCAAACCCGTTGCAATAGAACTTGTAGTGGCCCGGGATGATGAAACGTATACGATTGTAAGGAAACTTAAGGAAAAACATGTAGGAACTTCCGGGGATAAAAATGCCAACAGAGTAGAAAATTTTAGTAAGCTGTGGGATTTGTTTTTAAAGAAAGGTAATGGAAAAGAGAAACTGATAAACCAAAAAAAGCTGGAAGAATCCTTGGGGCAAAAGGAACTCAACAGGTACTATAACCTCTTTTATTACATTCAACAGGAGGATACCAGCCACTTCCTTAAAAAAAGCGAAAGAGAGAGGTTAGAAGAAATATCACGTCTTTTCGGCACAGCAAAAGAAGAAGATGAACAAAGAAAGCTTATAAGTGCGAGAAGAAAAATTGCTTCATTGAAAAGAAATATTGAACGCACAATAACCGAAATAGAAAGAAGCATTGAAGTGGAAGAATCCAAAATCCCCAAAAAAGAGGTCCCTTATGCCTCTCTTTTGACGTGGGCTGAAACCAAAAAGGAATGGGACAAAAAGGAGCTGTTTTTTAGCACACCTGGCACAAAGGACAAATATATCTATGAACTTATGAAAATCCAATCCCTGGTGAAACACCGGGACCACTTCCTTGCACGAAAAGAATTCGAAGATAACAGCGCCAAAGTAGATACTATAAAAGCCCTGATTGTAGGTTCAAATTTTAAGGATAGATGTGAAGAAATTGAAGTTAGATATAAGAAAAAAAAGAAATTAGTGGAAGCGTTGGATATATTAAAGGGTGAGAACCTCTTGGCCAAAAGTAAAGAATTAGACATTAAATTATTATCAGGCATATTTCCCGCCTTTGATTTTAACTCTTTTTTTTATAAAGTTCGTAAACTGCAGGAGCAAAAAAAGAATCTCGACAGTACAGGGGAGATTTTAGGGGAACTTGTTGGATTAAGATCTGAATTTTTATCCAGATTCAAAGAAATTGACGCCGCTGTTATTGAAAAAAAAGATTGCCCTTTATGTGGGTGCGACTGGAAGAAACCGGAAGATCTTCTCCGGGAGATTGATGAAAAAACTTTTTTTTTTAACGATTTGCTGACCGATAAACAAAACGCATTCCAGGAAGAGAAAAAACAGTTTAACCACCTGGTAAAATCTTTAAAAGAGCAAATAAGGACAAAATTGGAAACTGCCGAATTCTCAATATCCGGGTCTTTCTATAATGCGTTTAAGAATTCGCAAAAATTGAAAGAAAGCTCAAATAAATTGATTAAATGGCTCGATGTTAAAAAAATTTCGTATGTGGATTTACTGGTAACAGAAATTGATGAAGATATCAATGACGGTTTTCTAAATAAAAAGGTTCGTGAATTAAAGGAGCGAATAAATTCTAAAGCCCCGGCATTACCCGACGACGAATACCAGGTAGAAAATGAAAAGTTTGAATTCATCCGTGTCTTTAACGATTTTTTTAATGGTGTTTCTGAAAAATTAAAGGCAATTGACCAGGTTGATATAGATAGGAAAAAAGAGTTTATCGAGAGACAGTATTTTCATTCACTGGAAGAAAAAAAAATTGAATTGGAAACAAAACTTTCAATATTAAAAGAAGTGCACAAAAAACTGACAAAAGCCGTCAACATCTATCAAAAAAGAATAGGGCAGCATCGCAATAGGATAACCAAAAACATTGAAATCCCCTTCTTTATCTACAGCGGAAAAATACTTCAGGCAATTCGTGAAATAAATACCACAGGTGTTTTTATCAAAGACCCTTTACAAAAAGAAGAAATAAAAAATATCAGATTTGTGACGGACTGGAAGACAGATCATGATGTAATTAACACAACCAGTTCCGGTCAGTTAGCCGGGATCGTTATGGCTTTAACCCTGGCAATGAACAGGATTTACAGCACAGGACTGTCTTCAATATTCATTGATGATCCGGTTCGTACAATGGATGATGTAAATATGATTTCCCTGGTTGAATTATTACGAAATGATTTTACCGATAAACAATTGTTCCTTTCGACACATGAAGGTGATATAGAGAAATACATCATTTATAAATATTTAAAATACGGTCTGTCTGTAAGAAGAATAAATCTTATGACAGAGCGGTTCATTGAAAATTGAAAAGTAAATATTTACAAAATAAATATCAACCAAAAGTGACCAAATCACTGTGCCTAATTTGTGCCCAGAACTTACAGCAATATATGGGTTTTTATGGTAATATATGGTAATATACGGCACAACCAAAAATCCCGAAACGATTGCCTGATTTTGCTTTCCGCCTCCTGATGCGGGTTTCCGAAAGTGGCTGGAAGCGGGGAACCCTGTTCTCATCAAACAAGGGGCTCCGTTTACTTCCCGGATTCCAGCCACCTCTCATCTTCACTGCAAGCAATCCCTTTCTCTTTGCAGTAATCTTCCGCCTCCTTTGTAAACCCGCTGCGGGAAAAAATAAACCCTACGGTCCGGTCTATCTTCTCCTGCTTTTTTACCTCCTCGAATTTTCTTTTGAAATCCACTGCCTCTTCTTTAGAAAACTTCCGGGTATCACGGCTCTTCACCTCGCCGATTATGGCATATTCACCCGCATTGGCCGGACGGGCAAAAATATCAACGCTGAAACTCTTCACATACTCCGGTGAACTATCATACCTCCACACCCGCGAATATTCGCAAAAATCGAAATCATCCGGCAAATAACGGGTAATCGACTTTAATAACTTATTTTTATCACGCCCGTGCAGCCTTAATTGTTCCAGCAGCAAATACTCTACGAATAATCCTTTCTGGTAGTTGTATTTACCCAACAGGCTTTCATACTGTTTTTTCAGCCCCGCAAATTCCTCACTGTATTCTTCCCTGATTTTCCTCACATCAAATTCGCGTATTTCTTTTTCATAAACGCCGCGGAAAACCTTATCGAAAATATTGTCCTTTATCCCCTGGTAGTCGTAATTGGTTTGTCCCTGATTGATAATATCCCCTTTTACCAGGGCTTCCAGTTTCTCTTCCAGTTCCGATTCATCCATTTTCAACGGTAATTTATCCAGCAATTCACTTCGGGTGACCTCCCGGTGGCGATTCTGACAGAGATATAGAACGATTCTTTTGGCATTCTTGCCGTTGACCTGTCTAAAAGCAGAGGAAATATACTCCATCCAGGTGGTTTTGATGTTTCCCCGGTTGTCCAGGGTCTCGAATTCCAGGGTGTCTGTAAGTCCTTGTATCGTGGTAAGGTCTTTGGCCCGGTAACGGGAACGAATAATAGAACTGATATAAAAAGGACTGCCTTCGGTAAGTTTGACCATCAAGTAAGCGGTTTCTTCGGTGATAGGCACATCGAAAAAAGCGGAGAATTTGTACACCATTTCTACAGCTTCATTTTCCGGCATATTTTCAACGTATTCGTAATAAAACCGGGCGGGCAGCAAGGATTTCAGTTGGTTCATCAGCCAGCCCACCCAACTGCCGGAGACCAGGAGTGGAGCAATTTTGCTTTCGGCCGTACTCAAATAACCACCGGCCAGGTTTTTAGCCAGGTATTTCATATTTTTGTCGCGATAGATCATGGTATTCATGAACTGGAATTCATCGATCATTTGTACGATGAATTCATTCTGCCTGAAAGCTATTTTTCGTGGGGTTTCACGGGCAATATTCCAGAGGATATCCACTTTTTCATGGAGGACAGCGTGGGCGGCACTTTCAATAAACCCGGTTAAATAGTCAAGACCTTCCTTTTTGGCAATAGCGCTGGCCTTTTCAAAATCACTCTCTCCTTCCGGCGCCAGGTATTGGGTTTGCCGGGTTTTAAAGGCAATGTACTGGTAGATAAAGGTAAGGAAAAAATCCTGGCAAAAATCCACTATCCATATGTCATTTTCCTTGATCTCATAGTAAAAGGGGATCACTCCGTCGTTTTTAAAAAAAGTAATATTAAACAACCGTTCCATGATGGCGGTTTTACCCATTTTGCGCCGGGCTAGCATAGCAGTACTTTGCGATTTTTTCTCTTTGATATCGCTAATCCATTTAAGGAAATATGCCAATTCCTCTTTTCTACCGGTAAATAGAGCCGGATTCCCGATTCGTTCTTCCTTTGCATAATCCATATTATCTATATACCATAAACAGGATAAAATAGCAAACCAAAATCAAAAACCAAACAAAAGTGAACGGTGTGTTCTCATCATACAATGGCCGGGTATCGGGAAAACATTGATGGTAGATTTGGTCCCAGGCAAGAGTAGAGCGTAAATCAAAAATCAGGTTATGATCGAGCAGGTTTGATTGATGCAGTCAGCATAGATTTTGACGCTCCTGGGGAAGGTTAAGACGGTCAGGGGCTCATTTGCGGTTGATTGGCTGAAAAACCATTGATCTATTTTGTCCCGGGTGGGGGAGATATACCCGTATATGGTGTTATTACTTACCAGGTTGGTGAGGAAATGCGTACCCTGCGTACCGTACATCCTGGTCTGGTACCGTTTCTGGTCCTCATCGTGCCCCCCTTGAATCATGTATAGGAAATGACTGCCGTAAATACCCCCGGTGAGACTGTCGTCATCCGGGAGCGGCTCGGGCCGGCCAGCAATGTCTACCCCGTATTCAAAGATGGCTGCAGCTCCGTCCACATCCCGATAATCGACCTGTATCCCCCAGTCCCTGTTTGTG
>CP070627.1:1436383-1443880 GCA_020355945.1 Candidatus Aminicenantota bacterium
CAGTATTGACCAATGGTGGCTCCATTGCACCCCCACCTCCGGGACCAATGCCGGGGTTTTAACGATATCCGTGAACCCCGCGGGTTTATCACCCGGCAATTACAGCGGCACCGTCACCATAACCGCTTCGCAAGCTTCCAATTCCCCGCAAACCGTTAAGGTCAACCTGAAAGTTATAAACGCTTCTCAAGACCGTGAACCTTTTGGTAGTTTCAGCACCCCTGTGGACGGTTCATTCGTATGCAGCAGTATTCCTGTCACCGGCTGGGCCCTGGACGATCTGGAAGTGCAGAGCGTGCGCATATATCGGCAAATAGGAAATGGTCATGCTTTTATAGGGGAAACTGTTTTTGTTGAAGGTGCACGGCCGGATGTGGAAGCGGCTTATCCCGGTTACCCGATGAATCATACGGCTGGTTGGGGGTATATGCTATTAACCAATTTCTTACCCAACGGCACTCAGGTAATATACGCTGTTGCCGCTGACAGTGCCGGCCACCAGGTGACCCTGGGTTCCGGCACCATTACTATAGACAATACCAAAGCGGTTAAACCTTTTGGCGCGATTGATACGCCAACCCAGGGCGGAAGTGCATCGGGTAGACATTTCCAGAACCAGGGTTGGGTGTTAACCCCACTCCCTAATAAAATTCCAGTAAATGGCTCTACTATTAATGTTTACGTGGATGGTCAATACATAGGGCATCCCACCTATAACATATACCGCCAGGACATTGCCGCCTATTTCCCCGGCTATGCCAACAGCAGTGGTGCCATGGCTTACCTGGAGTTTGATACCACTCAATACAGCAACGGTGTTCATTCCATCCAGTGGGTGGTCACGGACAATGCCGGAAACACGGATGGTATTGGCTCCAGGTATTTCACTGTTCAAAACTCAGGTTCCCAACAGCGGGCAGCCGGTAATAGTGCAAAAGCCGGTCCTTTCCACATGCCTTACCATATCCCCCATATTCCCCTCGATCGATCCAGGCCCATCGGGATTAAAAAAGGTTATAACCCTCATATGAAACCGCGGCTGATTTATGCTGACAATAGTGGTAATGTGACAGTTAAAATCAAACAACTGGAACGGTTAGAAATTCATTTTTTTGATCCCGGGGAGTCCGGATTGAATGTTGAGCATCGAATGTTGAATATTTCCGCTCTTCCTGTCGGTTCCACCCTGGATATGGAAAGAGGTATTTTTTACTGGCATGCCGGGCCCGGGTTTTTGGGTCGATATGAGTTCGTTTTTGTAATCCGGGATAAAAGTGGTAGGGCATATAGAATCAATGTGGTAGTAAAGATTGAACCCTAAAGAAATTGGATTTTTTGTCTCCGGTGTTCAGGGCTGAAGAGTTCGGATTCTCTCTCTCATTGCGTTACGGGTCTTGACAAATCCTTTGAAATCCACTAAAGTTAAGCTTAAGAATTGAAGAAGCAATGCCACCCAAAAACGAGGTGAATGATGATGAAAACCAAAACCGGCCGGTTTGCCAAAATCCTTTACCTGGCCTTTACTTTATTCCTGGTAGTGACGCCCCTGGTCCTGGAAGCAGGCAAAAAAACCGCCAGGGGAATCGTATTCGAGGATGCTAACCGCAACGGTGTTTTTGATAAAGGAGAAAACGGCATCCCTAACGGCTATTTTCGTTTCACCTTCACTGGCAATCATTTCCAGTACCGCTTTTATCCTGCCAGTCCTCAACCTCACAGCCAGATGCGGATTAACAGTCCTTGTGGCACCCTTTCCCCCGGGGATTTGAAAAACCGGGAGATTAATGTCAATGTATTTACTGCCTACCGGTTATTTCGAGTGCCCCAAAAAACAAATGGCAATGAATAATCACAATAACCAACTTCCGGATTACCGGGAAATCATTAAATATGAAAGAAAAATAGTGGATTTGCTCAACCACAATATCCATCAATACAAATATGTGGGTGAAGAGGGCAAAGAATATGAAGTCATTCAAAGCCTCTTTTATGAAATCAACCAACTCCGTGAATTATCCAATCGACAAATCCGCTGGTACGCAGTGATAATAAACCTGGTAATGAACTTTTACCATCAACGGATTGGCATGAAAAACAGGGGGTGTTTCCTGGATTTCTCTTTAGTGGAAGATGGTTTCAACCTCTCAATCCCGGGATGCACTGCCGGAGAAAGTTTCAAATTCACCACTCACATTGAAAAAAGCAAGTCCGAGAAGCTGGCTGCCCCCCCTTATATAGGGCTTATTGAATCATATATAACTGAACTGGCCCGGCTGGGATTGTTGGCATCTACAAAAGAAGAAATAAATCCCGATTACCTTGACTATAAACTGGAACGGATTCATGCGCTTTTAACCGAACTGCTAAAAGATATGGACTCTCAAATGACGGGTGAGACCCGGGAGGAAGTGTTTATTCTAACCATCAAGAATGCAGCGGACAACATGATCAAATTGGGAAAACCTCTCTTAAAGAAGGAAAAACCACGTTTTACAGGTTGTCCGGATTCGGAAATATATCAAAAATTAATAATAGGACGAATCCAACGGTTGGACAAAGAAACGTTGGCCAATTATTATAATATGGAAGCCTTTTGGAACGGTTTTATTCCTTGAAAAAGGTCGGCAAAACCCACGGATAATGAACAAAAGTAATTTAGTTAAACAATTCAATGACCTGGCAGAAGCAGAAACCCATCCCTTTAAAAAAAGAGCCTATATTAAGGCAGGTGAAATTATCGCGGATATGAGGGAAGAGGAGTTTTCCAGGAGGGATAATTTTAAAGATATTGAGGGCATCGGCGATGCCATCAATAAGAAGATATTACAGTTTAAAGAAACCGGCTTTATCGAGAAGTGGAAAGAGTTATCCGCCAGTTGACAGTTATACTGGTTTTTGATACAATTGTGATGCCAATGGCGCTGTTTTTTGAGCGGAGAGTTGGCAGAGCGGTCGAATGCGGCGGTCTTGAAAACCGTTGACCTTTCACGAGGTCCCGGGGTTCGAATCCCTGACTCTCCGCCATTTTTTTTTCATGTTATCTCTTCTCCGGTCCAACAATACGTACATAATTTTTCCCCGGGCAAGCCAATAGCCTGGACCAGGTCTTCCAGGTGTTGATATGTAAGGGTTGTCAGGTTAAGTCTCTGCCGGATTCGCTCTTCCATGGCCTTGTATTGTCCTGTATCCGGTTGGGTGTATGCTGACAGGTTTTGGGGTTTGACCTGCTCTCCTTCCAGCTCTTTGATGGCTTGTCTGGCTGCCAGGTCCATTTCTGACCTGGACCTGGAAAAATTCAAGAATTTGCAGGCGTAAACCAGGGGAGGACAGGCGGGGCGCATATGGACTTCCAGGGCTCCGAAATCGTACAGCCGGCGGATGGTATCTTTGAGCTGAGTGCCTCGCACAATAGAATCTTCGCAAAACAAGAGTCGTTTCCCTTTGATCAGTTCTTCAATAGGAATCAGCTTCATCCTGGCTACCAGGTCCCTGATATCCTGGTTTTGGGGCATGAAGCTGCGGGCCCAGGTGGGTGTATATTTTACAAAGGGTCTTTTAAAAGGAACTCCCGCTTCAGCGGCATACCCGATACCGTGGCCCACACCGGAATCCGGGATGCCAGCCACAAAATCGATGGGTATAGGGTTTCTCCGGGCCAGGCAGGCGCCGCAGCGGTTCCGCACCCATTCCACATTGATCCCCTCGTAACTGGAGGCCGGGTAACCATAGTAAACCCAAAGAAACGCGCAGATTTGCATTTTCTCTTCCGGGGGTTTTCGCTGTTCTACCCCTTCTGCTGTTAAAAAAACGATTTCCCCCGGTCCTAAATATTTAACGGTTTCAAATCCCAGGTTGGGAAAGGCACAGGTCTCAAGGGCGGCGGCAAAGCTTCCCTCCTTTTTCCCGATCGCCACCGGGGTTCGTCCCAATTTATCCCGGCCCACATAAATGCCCTTCTCTGTTAAAAGAAGCAGCGAACACGAGCCTTCAATAGAGTTTTGTACATTTTGTATTCCTGCTTCAAAGCTCTCTTCTTGATTGATCAAGGCAGCCGCCAACTCAGTGGGATTGATTTCTCCTCCGCCCATCTCTGAAAAATGAAGACTTCCTTTCCGGAATGCATTGTTTGCCAGTGCTTCAATGTTTCTAATCACGCCAACAGTGACAATGGCATAGTTTCCCAGATGGGAGCGGATAAGAATAGGTTGGTCTTCATAATCGCTGATAACCCCTATGCCCATGCGGGAGTGCATATTGGAGATATCCTGGTCAAATTTCGACCGGAATTGGGCGGTTTCAATATTGTGAATGGCCCGGACAAACCCTGGATCAGGCTGAATAACAGCCAACCCACCCCGTTTGGTACCCAGGTGGGAATGGTAGTCTGTGCCGAAAAAAAGGTTCTCTATACAATCGGTTTGAGAAGCAATGCCGAAAAATCCTCCCATTTGGGCCTCCTACGTACCACGTACTGGTCAGGATAACGATATTTTTTAATAAACAGCATAAAAGAGAATAAAAGACCTCCTCTTAAATCGAGATGTTATCAAATACGAAGAATAAAGTCAAGAATATTCTCATTTCAGCAGCCCCTTTCATTTATGCCTGGAGGGTGGTAAAATAATTCCTTTGCAATTCAAATCTTTTGAAATGTAATATTTTTCGGAGGTTATCAATGATAAAGATAAAAACATTGGCCCTGGTGGTTATTTTATTGGCAGCTTCCCTGGTCCAGGCCAACAGTAAATATATTCACCACCATTTAAACGTAACTCTTGAACCCGGGAAACAGTACATTCGAGTGTTAGACACGATTCACCTCCCGGCCAATATACTAAAGAAGAAAATCCACTTTTTGCTGCACGGTAATCTTTCAATTGTTTCCAGGCCACCAGGTATTAAAATAAAAAAAGAGAAGGGAGAACTCAAAGCCGAATTTTTCGGCATCAATACTGCCCGCTTTGAAATAAAAAAGAAAATCCCCATCAATCATTATTCTGCTCGATTAAAGGGATGGAAAAAATCACCGCAGAAACGAATACTGACTATTGAATATGAAGGAACCATTCATCATCCTATCAAGAAAATGGGTGCGGAATATGCCCGGGGTTTCAGCGAAACCCCTGGCATCATTTGCGATAAAGGCGTTTACCTGGCCGGGGCCACCTTCTGGGTTCCCTGGTTTAACCATGACCTGGTGACCTTTAAACTGGAAGCAGCCGTGCCAGAGTCATGGGATGTGGTTTCCCAGGGTAAACGATTGGTCCATGAGAAAAAAAAGGGGTTACAAGTAACCATATGGGATTCCCCGGAACCCATGGATGAAGTCTACCTGGCAGCGGCGGCATTTAAAGAATACGGTATAAAGGTAGGTAAAGTTAATGTAATGGCGTTTCTCCGGGCTGAAGATGACAGCCTTGCCAATAAGTACCTGGAAACCACGGGCCAGTACCTGGAAATGTATGAAAACTTAATTGGTCCCTATCCTTTTTCCAAGTTTGCCCTGGTGGAAAATTTCTGGGAAACCGGTTACGGGATGCCTTCGTTTACTCTTTTGGGTCCACAAGTCATCCGGTTTCCTTTTATCCTGCATTCATCTTATCCTCATGAACTGCTGCACAACTGGTGGGGCAACAGTGTATTCGTGGATTACGAAGCTGGCAACTGGTGTGAAGGTTTAACCACTTACCTGGCCGACCATTTGATTAAAGAGCAGCGGGGCCAGGGCAGTGAATACAGGAAAACCACCCTCCAGGATTACACCCATTACGCTGCAGGAAAGAAGGAGGAATTCCCGTTGACTCAATTCAAGGCCCGGTACAATGCGCTCTCCTCTTCCATTGGTTACGGTAAATCCAAAATGCTGTTTCACATGCTGCGGCAGCAAATGGGAGATCAATTATTTAAAGAATCACTCCAGCATTTTTATAAAGAAAATAAATACAAAAAAGCCACTTTCGAGGATGTGAGGAAATCCGTTGAAATCGTCACCGGTAAAAATTTTAAAGACTTTTTCCAACAGTGGGTGACCCGTACCGGTGCACCGGAAATCCGGCTTGCCAATGCCGCAGTGGAGAAAGAAGAGAAAAGCTTCCTAATGCGGTTCTCTTTGGAACAAATCCAGCAGGGCAAACCCTATGCCTTAAAGATTCCAGTGGCCATCACGCTGGAAGGAAAAAAAGCAGCAAAGATTGTTGATGTGGAAATGGTAGAGAAGCATCATCAGTTCGAATTTTCATTTGACCAACCACCGATTCGTATCGATGTGGACCCCCAATTTGATGTATTCCGTAAACTGCACACCAATGAAATCCCCCCTACCTTATCCAATGCCTTTGGTGCAAAACAAATCTTGATCTTACTCCCATCCGAAGCCCCCGGGGCTTTTTTAAAAGGGTATCGGGACCTGGCAGAAAATTGGGCCAAAGATAGTGAGGGTAAAATCGAGATTCAAATGGATAACCAGGTTTCAGCACTGCCTTCTGATAAAGCCGTATGGCTGCTGGGCTGGGAAAATCTTCATAAAAATGCCCTGCAAAAAGGTATTGCCTTTTATAAAGGGAATATGGATGAAATTTCGGTTACCCTGGATAAAAAGAAATTATCCCGGGATAAGCATAGTATCATTGCGGCGGTGAAGAATAAAGAGAATCCTGCCCAGGTGGTGATTTTATTGTCCGTTGACCGGGTAAAGGCCTTGCCGGGGCTGGGGAGGAAACTGCCCCATTACGGCAAGTACAGTTATCTTGGCTTTGAGGGGGATGAGCCTGCCAACATGTTCAAAGGCCAGTGGCCGGCAGTAGATTCGCCCATGTCTGTTATTTTGGATTCCTCTTCAACTGCTGCCCGGGTGATTGGGACCTTGCCGCATCGGGAACCCCTGGCCCGATTGGCACCGCTTTTCTCCACGGAGCGAATGATGACTCACATCCGCTACCTGGCTTCAGAGGAACTGGAAGGAAGAGGGCTGGGTGGCAAGGGCCTGGAAAAAGCAGCTCATTACATTGCCAATGCTTTTAAAAAAGCCGGTTTAAAACCTGGCGGTGATAATCATTCATATTATCAAACCTGGGAAGCAGAAGCCATGGTAGGAACGACAAAACGAACCACCACCCTGCGTAATGTTATCGGGTTCATTCCCGGCAGCAAACCGGGATGGGCAGACCAGGCGATTGTCATTTGTGCCCATTACGACCATCTAGGGCTGGGATGGCCCGTGGTTCGCCAGGGAAATGAAGGCAAAATCCATTATGGTGCTGATGATAATGCCAGCGGCGTGGCGGTACTATTGGAACTGGCTCACACCATGGGAAAAAGTTTTAAACCCGAACGTTCCATTGTGTTTATAGCTTTTACCGGTGAAGAAAGCGGGCTCCTGGGTTCCTCCTATTATGTTAAGAACCTTGAAAAGAGCCGCTTAAAAAACATCATGGCGGTGGTGAATTTGGATACGGTTGGCCGGTTAGCTGAAAAGGAGAAATTAATGGTGATTGGTGG
>CP070627.1:1443980-1451462 GCA_020355945.1 Candidatus Aminicenantota bacterium
ATGAAAATAGCCACCAAGACACGAAGACACAAAGTTACACAAAAGGTTTTATTATAAATAAACCCTTGGTGACTTTGTGCCTTGGTGGCAATAATTTTCATGCTTCTCCGGGCGAGGTTCGCCTCATGAGGGGCTCCCATGAAATTACTTTAGCCCCAGAGGACACAGAGGGTTTTGGGAAATCATGGTAATCCTTTAATCCTGTAAATCCAGGTTCAGACCCTTATTTTCATTTGTCTTCGTTTCTTCTTTTTTTATCCGGACGATTAGATAACCATAATATTCACTGGTGTGGTAATGGGAAGCGGCAGCTCAAATATAATGGATAACTGTGAATTTTAGCTGGTTCATTAAACTCAAGGTTCCTGGCACTTATGCGGGTGCGATATTTAACAGGATATTTATCGGCAAAAATATTAAGACTTTTTAGTTTTCCTGAGTGTCCGGCTTTCACCTCGATCGGATAAACTTCTCCATCCACTTCTCTGACAAATTCTACCTCAGCGGCATTACGCATCCATGAATAGAGCTGCCCACTGCCGGAGTAAATAAACTCCTGGGCCACATAATTCTCACAAAAAGCACCTTTAAAAGTTGAAAATAAATCGCTTGCCAGGTGAAGGCTTTTAGGCGGTATCCTGCCTAATGCCCCTAGAATTCCTACATCAAAAAGATATAATTTAAAACGGTTTTCCTCTGCAAATGCATCGAATGGTATTTCACCGGAGTTAGTAATTTTCACTTTAATCAGCAAGCCGGCACCGATTAACCAATCGATTGGTGATTTTAGTCGTGAAAATCGGCTTTTTGGAATTGCATTCGAGGCTTTGAATTTTTTGTTTTCCCGGGCCAATTGCGCCGGGATAGACTCGAATACGGCTGCGATTTCATTGGCCCTGACTTTACCTGAGTATTTTGAAAAGTCACTCATATAAGCATGAATCAGTTCTTCCTGTTTTGCCCGTACTTTTGAATAGGCATTTGCTTTGTTTTCCTTGTTTGCACAATAAGTACTAACCACTTCCGGTAATCCACCCACGATAAAATATTCTTTCAAACGTTCCATAAAGTGTTGATGGATGATGGGGGGAATGGTATTCGGGTATTTGATGGACTGCAGTTTGTCATAAGCTCTCATATCATCTACAGCCAGGAGAAATTCCTCGAAGGACATAGGGTATAAATTTAGAAAAGAAACATTTCCCACGGGAAAAGGTTCATCCGGTTGAGTGATCCCCAGGAGTGATCCGGCACTTACCACAGCCATTTCTTGCATATCTTCACAAAAATACTTTAAACTGGTTAAAGCCCTGGGGCAATCTTGTATTTCATCGAAAAAAATAATATCTTTTGTTTTGTCTATATCGTTTTCCAAATAAAATTCCATGGATTCGATGATTCTCCCGGCTGATAGGTTCCCGGAAAAGATTTCGCATGCGGTTTTATCTTTCTGGAAATTGATGGGGTGTATCTTTCTAAATTCATTTTTACCGAATTCCATTATGGAATAGGTTTTGCCGGTCTGTCGAGTCCCCTTTAGTATTAAAGGTTTTCGATCTCTGGAATTCTTCCATTCCAGCAGCTTTCTATAGATTGTTCGTTTCATGGATTTATTGTACAATATTTTGTTAAAAATTACAATTTTTCCTATGAAAAAATGTTAATTTTTACAAAATTATCCAGGAAAAAATTGCCCCCCTGGACCCGCCACTTTCCGCAAAAACTTTTTATTAATCCCGAAGGCTTCCAACCCGGCTGGAGTACGGATTCCTCCCATACAAATGTCCTCTCTCTGGATTTTCAGTACATTTACTGACGAAACGGTTCATCATAAGAAGCCTTCAAGATGGCCCGCAGGGCCTTCTTAGGCTCCCCGCGCCGCGGGGGCGATCTCCAGCCAGGAAAACCAAATGGGATGACGCTTTTTATACCATTTGAGAATTTCCCCAAGCCGTTTCTGGTTTTCGAGAGAGATCACTTCCGGGGGGATGCGATCAAAATGAATGCGCATGCGCTCTTCTCCGAGAAATTCCAATGCTTCCGAACAAAGAGTTTGCAGCTCGTTCCTGATGCGTCCGGAGTCGGAAATTTTTACGGCACGTTCCTCGAAATTCTCACCAGCCATGAACCGGTTCAGCAAAGGTTTAAATACCAGGTGGCTCTGTTCCAGGTCTTCCATGAGGCGAAGTTTAAAGGTGATCCGCTTATCACCCCGGGGTCCAGCCAACCTCACCGTTACCCGGTAAATACGCTTCCCGGGGTCTACCTCCTCTACACCGGGAGAACCGGAGTACGGATCAGGCTGCATATAGCCGGAAACAGCCAGCACTTCCCACTGCTTTTCCGGGAAGAAATCATCGGCCTGGATATACTGTTTTTTCACCGGGATACCAGCGTCAGCAGCCTCACGAATCATGCCTCGATATTTTTCGCATTTTTCATCATCCGTTGGCTCGCCTAAAACTTCCGCCAGGCGGGTTGGAAAATCTTCTCCATCCGGATCAATGGACATAATATGCGGCTCTTTGTCATAGGGGAGTTTAAAATTGGAGGTAAACACCGAGACAAAGGCCTGGATATCTAACAGGGGAGCCAGGCTTGCCGCTTGCATCGCCTCTGCCGAAGCAGCATATCCATCGCATATAAACAGGTGAGTGTTACCGGGATCATCAGTCCATGCGCCTACACCATAAGTGGGAGCATAGGTGCCGGATTCGTTAAAGACTTCCATACCGGAGGGAAGTTTCCATCCGTCTTCTACTAAGTGTACACCCAGTTCTTCCCACTCCTGCCACAACCCGCCAATGCGCTTCCGACGACTTTCGCCTCCCAGTGTCCAGACGTGGATGTTTTCCTTTTGAATACCGGGATACGTTTCTTCAATGGCTTTAAGCACCAATTCCCGGGGAGTCAGGAAACTGATCAAAACCGATTGTTGATGGGCTGTTTTCACCACCTCCTCGGGCAGGAACAGGTTACCCATGTACCCTTCATAGGGCCTGGTAATCTTGAGCGGCTGATCGAACAGGTGAAGGACCGTCAAAGGCCCGGTGGTTTCCCCTTTGGCAAACCTCGAGGTATTCTCCAACGTATCAATGGCAGCACCCCAAACGGTTATACCCTCATTTTTGATTTCCCGGTAGAATTGGACCCATCCGTATCCTTCATCATTGATCAATTTAACCACCCGCTGGTCCAGCCATTTAGCCACTTGCGGGCGTGCATATACACGACCAAAACCCAGTTGAGGATTAGAACCCATTTCCGGGGTTTCACCTACTTTAGGCATGAGCCCTTCACCCATACACACCATAATGGCATGATTTTCCGGGAGCTGCCGGGATAGGTACCACAAGCTTTCACTCATGGCATACGCAGAAATCGCATCGGCATCTTTTTTCACCTGGTTGAGCCCGGGTTTATCCAGGCCGGCGCCTTCGCCGAAACGCCCAAAAAGCTGGGTACCCAGGGCCGTAACCGCACCGGTCATGGCAAATAAACGCTCCATGCCTCCTTCAAGAAAGGAAATTTCGCTGCTGAATTCTCTGAAGGATTTCCCCCAATTCCATTCCACATCAACATCTTCCAGCCAGAGATGGAATCGTCCTAAAATCGCCCGCGTGTCAAATGCCCACTGCGCAATGCGATCTTTCCTTTCCTGGGCACTGTTCGTTGTTTTAGATTTAAAATTATTTCGTTTCATATTGATATTTTAAAAGAAATAGACCTATATTTCAACCATCCTGTGAATTTTTTTTAAATCTTTGCCTCCGGCGGGTCAGAACTTTTGGCTATTTTTTAAATACTGAGATCAGTGGTTTTTTCTTTGATGATTTTTCGATTTTGCGAATCATTTTTGCAGCCAGGGTATGCTCCATGTTAATTTCCAGGGCCTTTCTAAAATATTTTTCTGCTTTTTTGAACATATTTTCCAGCCAGTACAATTGCCCCAGGTAAAAAACCGGGTCTGCATTCCATGTTTCCATTTCTGCTGCTTTTAAGAGATTTTTTTCTGCCAGGGGTCGTTGTGATGCAATCCGGGTTTGGCTTAAACCTAAAAGTAAAAAATAAGACGCCCGCCCGGGATCCAGCTGCACTGCCTCTTCCAGCAGTCGAACCGCGTCGTGATATTTTTTCTGTTCGTAAAAGGAATGGGCTTTCAAATACAACTTGCGGGCTTTGAGAACTTTTTCTTTCTGGATATTAAAACTCTCCAGGGTGGGTCGTTTTTGTTTGCCTGTATCATAGGCTTTTTTCTTGTCTTCATCACTCAAGATATCAAACGCCTGCTGCGCTTTTTCCAGGACAAATTCAACTTTTTCTTCGGTTTGGGAACCCGGTGGTGCTTCCAGTGTTTCAGGATTGTATTGTTTGGAAAAAGAAAAATATTTATCCCTTACATCACTCACCTGGGACGTATCCTTTAACTGCAATAATTCATAGTGATCCATAGAGTTGGCTTTTAAGCGATCGTGAAGATATGTAACAAACTCGACATCTTTCTGGAGTTCGCTGTCAATCCTAAAGTCGGTAAAATCAATGATATTCAAGAGATACATAAGGCTTATCCGCTGCCAGAACAACTTTTCCGGGATATCCATGAGTGAAAGAATTTGTTCGCTGGAAATGTTGTTGCATTTTGACAATTTAACATAAAACCGTATATCATCAGGGGACAATAATTGCCCTAGAGGCTCCGGGATAGGGAGTGTGATAGGGGCCCGGTAATTAAATCTTTTTTTATAATAGGAAAAATCCAGGATGTTTTGACTTCCTTCTATAATAAGTTGAGGTAAACCGATCTTAAATTTTTGATTGTCAGGAATTTTGGATTTGTCAATGGTAAAGGTCCATTCACCGGAAGTCATGGAAAAAATAGACATGGCAATGGTTTTCATTTGCTCCTGCAGGGCTGAAAACAGTTCTTGTTTGTTTAATATCCGGTGGTGGACCAGGAGTTTTCCGAATTTATCATTGGTTTTTTCTTTCATCTTATGGAGCATAATGAACTGCTCCCGGGTGATTTTTCCTTTTGTGTACAATATTTCGCCCAGTCGTTCCTGGATAAGGTCTGATGTGGCATATTGCAATTCCAGATTTGAGAAAAGGAATTTTTTGGAAAAATTTTCTCCCTTTACCACCAAATGACCGCTGAGATTGTCCTTAAGGATTTTTTTAAATATCAGCGGAACCGGATATTTTTTTATCAAATTCGCCATGTCTCAATATTATCCTATGATAGAAAATTTACTTTCTATCATGCATATTTTAAAACAAAAGAGAATGAATTTCAATATACAAGCAATTTTTCATTAATTTTTCTGCTTTTTTTTCTTTCCCTGGTTTCTTTTTTAAGCCACAGAGGTCACAGAGAGCCAAGAGAATGAGACTCTTGTGACTCAAATATCGTGATCAAACCAGTTGATTAACCTTTGTCTTTAGGGATATTTTTTTTTAAATGATTGCCAAATTTTTTCAACTCTTGCTTAAATAACTTTGGATTTGTGTCTCGCCAGGAAAAGTCAATAATGGTAAAATTTTTATGAAAATCCGCCATCCGCTTCACCACGATGCGATTCAACCATTCATCGGTCATGCCCGGGCTGTACTCGTTTAAAAGAACGATGAATTGAGCGCTTATTGGCGTGTAAACGATTTTATGAATATTTAAAGGCCGCGAAGGGTCCTCATTTTGAATATTAAGAAATTCCAGTTCGATATCACCGGAGTCTGATTTACAAAGCTCTTGAATCCATATGTTGTTTTCACTGTTCTCCGCATCAGGAAAAACCAGGTAATCCTGTTTCAAAAAATTAAATATTTTCAAATTCAAATTCCTGTAGGTTTTTTCATCATCCCCAAAGATTCCATCTTCCTCGATCCATTCGATTCGGTGTTTTTCTTTTCGCTGGGAAAAACCCAGGAGTTCCTGGATTTTAACCAGGTATTTGCCGGTGCTCAGGTCTCTCAGGCTTTTTATTCCTTTTTTGAAAAAACGGGTAATGTCTTCTGCCGGGTAAAGATTCAATTGGCGAATCAAATGTTTAAAATAAAACAGCAGGGGTAATGATTGGTAGTTCTTTTCGATTTCATTATCCAGCAGGCGGTAGATAGCAAAATCCACCAGTTTTTCCAGTTGAATTTGGGGGAGTGATGCGAATGCCTCTTCGATAAATTCCTCTTTTACTTTTATAAGAAACAATGAAAGAAAGAGGTTGAATTTTAATGAATCACTGTAACTTTCCGGGAACTTTGAACCGGCGATATCATTGAGATCGAAAAAACTATACTTATAGAGCTTTTCTACTATACTGTTTTTAGACCCCAGCAGAAGAGTTTTGAGTCCCTGGAAGTCATAGTTATGGAAGGGGGTCTCGGATTCCAGCATGCCGGTACAAAGAATATCCAGTTGGTCTTCGATTTTTTTATTGAACTCCTCGAGGATACTTTCCTCTGTTGGTTCCGTCTCAATGGGGAGCTTAATTTTTACAGGTTTTCGTTTCATTTCCTTTGGGGGAGGGGTTTTGTTTTTATCATTGTTTGTTTTTTCTTTACCGTTTCTAAGGGGGAGAAAGAGGTAGAGTAAAAACCCAATGACAATCAATGCCATAAAAGCCAACAACAGGGTATCCCTGCTTTCTTTGCTCTTCAACATCCCAACAACTCACCTTTTTTGTTCTGGAATCAGATATAATTATAGTACATTAGAGAAAAAACTACAAATAAATTTTTAAAACTTTTTATAAAAAGTGGTGAATCCAGGATAAATTTTCCTCTTTCATATTTGCAGAAAAAAGGTTATAATAAGTTCTAATTGATCTTTGCGCTTATAAAGTGATTCAAATGAGTGCCCATTGTCAATGGTTGAATGGAGGAACCGATGAAAGTGAAACGACTGATTTTAATTCTGTTTTTAGTCATGAACGTCCTTGTTTTATATTGCTATTCCAGGGATTTTAAGAAATTGTCCCTTGAGCACGTGTTTAAAGGAGGGCTCAGGCTTGCGCAACCCCTGCCGTCTATCCTGGGATGGCAGGATGATACTCATTATATTCAATACAGCAAAGGAAAATATTTTAATGTAAATGCCACCGATGGGGAATCCCAATTGATGCTTGATTATAAAAACAGTAAAGACCTGACCGGTAACGATTTTTACCTTTTCCTGGCAGCGGACCATACAGCGGATTTTAATCGGTTTCTATTTGTAAAAGATGGGACGATTTTTTTATTTGCAGTAAAAGAGAACAAGCTCGAACCACTGGTTAAGACAAATGGCACACCCCATAACCCTACATTTTCACCGGACGGTACGAAAATCGCTTATACCCTGGAAGGTAATCTATTTGTGTTTGACATATCCAGCCGGAAAGAGACGCAGTTAACCCGGGACGGCAGCAGTGAAATTTTGAATGGGTATGCTTCATGGATTTATTATGAAGAAATCCTCGGAAGAAGGAGCAGATACAGGGCCTTCCGGTG
>CP070627.1:1451562-1459007 GCA_020355945.1 Candidatus Aminicenantota bacterium
ATCGAGGGAAAAAGTCCGGCACATTGTACAAAGTTGCTCACCAGTAGGATATTTTTGGGGACAACGTTTTAAAGATAAACTTGATTTATGTAAAGCCAATGGCCGGTAGTAGTTTATTTCAGTCCAAACACTTTCAGCCAGGAGGATTTCCTGGAATTCGCCAAGAAGATCAACGCAATTGAGTTCATCAAGATGTATAATAGGACCTGCATCAAATACTACCTTCTTAAGCTTTTCAGTCATTCCCCTCAAGGCCCCATTCCACATCATCAAGAATATATTTTTCCATTAGTTCACTTCGATGAGAATCTAAAAAACGGCGTATAGCCTCAGAAAAAATGTCTTTTTCGTCCCGGAACCATCCTTCCTTCACAAGGACACCAGCCATTTTATAAAGATGTTCAGGTACCTCTACCGCTGTTTGTACGGTTTTCATATATTTCCTCCTAAGTGTCTTTTGTATTTGCTTTTTCATGGTATAATAATAACCTAAAATAGGATTAAATTCAATTCTTTTCCATAAAAGAAAGATACCATATTCACTTATCAAAAGCATTAAAAAAAATGCCTCCGGCGGCAAGAAACCCTTTCGAGAAAGGGTTTCTTGACTTCCCAAAGCTTTTGACTATTTGGCGCCAGGTCAATTTTTCCCCTCTCTATGCCATTATTTGGCATACCCGCAATAGTATAATCGGACCATGAAAAAAAAAAATTTAATTAAACGGATTTTTTCACCGGATACGTCCAGGGATTCTGCAAAAATACGTCGAAAGACGTCGCAGCGGTACTTTTTCAATGAATTTTACATCGCCGGGTACCGCTACTATGACGGGGATAAGATCGAAGATTCACTGCTGGAAGGCAAACCGGTTACCTTTAAAAGAAAACCCAACTGCAATTACGATCCCAAAGCAGTGGAAATTTATGCCGGGAGAAAAAAATTAGGATACATCCCCAGGAAAGATAATGCCATCATTTCGTCACTAATGGATCAAGGAGTGATCATCAAAGGCAAAATTCAAAAACGCAATTTCGACGACCAGACCCGCAAACGAATTAAAATCTCCGCGTTTAAAGAAGACCAGGAATCCATGGGCTAACCTTTTTAGTACATCCGGGCTAACTTTTTTATATTTTCTTTGATGATTTCCCTTAAAGCCTCCGGCTGCACCACCTCCACTTCCGCGCCAAAGCTCAATACCTCCCTCACCACTTCCCGGAAATCAGTAACAAAAAAACTCAAGGTTACCTCACCATTCTCTTCTTCTACTAAGGTTTGACCGGGAAACCACACCTGCTCCCGTACATAATCGGCTATGCCCTCATTGAACCGCAGTACCACTTTTTCTCTCTTCCCTTCAAAAAAAATACCATGGACACCATCGATTTCTTTTTTAATATCAATAGATTTCAAATTTTCAGCGATATTTTCTGCCAGTATTTCGATTTTTTGGATACGGGAAAGAGCAAAGTCACGAATTCCTTTTCTCATTTCGCAAAAAGCCATAATATGCCAGTTTCCCATATAAAGAACCAGGTGAAGGGGATTAATAATCCGCTGCGAATACTCCTTTGTAAATACGGACCGGTAAGTGATACTGAGTTTTTTATTCTTGTTTAAGGCCTGTAAAACCGTATCGAATACTTCCGGCAGCACCCTGGAATAACGCACATTTTTCAAGGAAATCTTCTTTTCCAATTCCGCTATATCCAGGTCAAAATAAGCGGAAAGGTTTTCAAAAAAGAAGTTGAGCTGTCTCTTTCTCCTCTCATCCGGGATAGTCACAGACAATCGTTTGGCAATCACCAGGGAGATAATCTCCTCTTCCGACACCATAGGGACCGGAAATTCAAAACTGTCATCCTCATAATAATATCCTTTTTTGTCAGCAGAGTATTCGATTGGGGCATAAAAAAACAGGCGCATATGTTCGATTTCCCTGGCAGCTTGCCGCTGTGAAATCTCAAATTCTTCCATCAAATCCTTTAATTTGGGAAAGGTCTTCTTTTTAAGCCGCTGGTGAAACCATAAATAACGTTCATAAGATAATCGTTTGGACATACCAGTGTTTTACCAGAAGAAACACTATTTTTCAACCCCCGGCCTGGCTTTTGCCTCCGGCGGCCAGGAACCTTTTTGAAAAAAGGTTCCTGGACTTCCAAAAACTTCTTATTAGGGGGGCCTTTTATCATGGTTATCACGTTCATCAGCGTTCATCAGCGGTCTTTCTTCGCGGCTTTAAAAAATCGGCAAAAGATTTTGACGTTTTAGTTGAAATTCCGGGAGTGTTATATTAATATTATTATCTGAGAGCAGTAACAAACCTTGTTTGCTCTTTGTTCGCTTTGACATAAGTTGTCTTATGTGATATAATTTTTTAGTGTTAAAGAACGGAGGTAAACATGGGGAAAGGGACCGAGTTAAGTGAGGTTCTGCCCGGCAGCGTTAAAACGGCCCCTGATATAAAAGTAAAAAAGCCGAAAATGTACTGGGTTATTCTCCACAATGATGATTATACTTCCATGGAATTTGTGGTAAATATTTTGATTGCCATTTTTGACAAAGTCGCAGCAGAAGCGACGAAAATTATGTTAGACGTTCATAACAAGGGCAAAGGCGTCTGCGGTGCATATACGTATGATATAGCTGTAACCAAAATCAAGCAAGTGCATGCTGAAGCTCAGAAGGAAGGATTTCCCCTGAGATGCAGTTTTGAAGAAGCTTAAATTACAGGTAAGGGTAAAGGTGCCAACAATGAGAGTAACTCAAGAGTTAAACAATATAATAGCGGCGGCGTATTCGGAAGCCAAAGCCAGGTCCCATGAATACGTCACCCCCGAACATATCCTTTACGCCTCGTTGTTCTTCGAGGGAGGCAGTAAAATCATTACCGCCTGCGGCGGTGATGTGAAACGCCTGAAAACGGAATTGGAAGACTTTTTTAAAGGTGGTTATATCCCGGTAAAAGAAGGAAAAGAACCCATTCAATCCGATGGTTTCCAGAATGTGGTGGAAAATGCCATGCTGCACGTGGTCTCCTCCGGTAAGCAAGTCTTAGATATCGGGGATATGTATGCAGCCCTCTATTATGAAAAAGAATCCTTTGCAGTTTCTTTCCTGGAAAAAGAAGGAATTTCCCGGTTGAATATCTTAAACTTTATCTCCCATGGGATATCTGTGATCCCGGACTCTGCTTATAATGAAAATATTGATGGTGAACCGGTGGAAGAAAGGGAAGAAGTTGAACAGGACGAGAAACGTACCAAAAAAGGGCGAAAATTTCTCGAACTGTTTACCACGGAATTGGTTGGCAAAGCTAGCAGAGATGAAATCGATCCCATTATCGGACGTGAGGATATCCTGGAACGAACCATCCAGGTATTGTGCCGGCGGATAAAAAATAACCCGGTTCATGTGGGAGAACCCGGTGTAGGAAAAACCGCAATCACCGAAGGGCTGGCACGGCTCATTGCCCAGGACAACGTACCTTATCCCCTCCAGGGGGCTAAAATTTATCAACTGGATATGGGTGGATTGTTAGCAGGCACAAAGTACAGGGGTGACTTTGAAGAGCGGCTGAAACGAGTCTTAAATGAACTCCTGCAAGAGGAAAAAGCCATCCTGTTTATCGACGAAATACATAATGTTGTAGGAGCTGGAGCGGTTTCCGGGGGGTCCATGGATGCCTCGAATATACTAAAACCCGCACTATCCTTAGGTAAATTGCAGTGTATCGGTTCCACCACCTATGAAGAATACAAAAAACACTTTGAAAAAGACCGGGCACTCTCCAGGAGATTCCAGAAAATAGAAATACCCGAACCCACACCGGATGAAACCATTGATATCTTACTGGGCTTAAGAGATCGCTATGAGGATTTTCACAATGTCAAATATGCGGATGGTGCATTAACCGCAGCCGTGGATTTATCCAACAAATATATCAATGATCGGTATTTACCGGATAAAGCCATTGATGTGATCGATGAAGCCGGGGCATTTATTCGCATGAAAAAGAAGTCGCCTGATTCGAAGCGGGTCACCATCAAAGAACAAAGCATCGAGCAAGTGGTATCAAAGATCGCCAGGATACCGGAAAAGACAGTAACTGAAAACGAATCCTCCAAGTTGAAACGGTTAGAGGCTCAATTGAAAGAACAGATTTTCGGGCAGGACCCCGCCATCGAAGTGGTGTCACAGGCTATTAAGAGATCACGCGCCGGGTTCAGGGAACCGGATAAACCCGTGGCTAACCTGCTGTTTGTCGGACCCACCGGGGTAGGGAAAACCGAATTGAGTCGGCAGTTGGCATTGATCCTGGGTATTCCTTTGCTGCGCTTTGATATGAGTGAATACCAGGAAAAACATACCGTGGCCCGGTTGATCGGTTCGCCGCCAGGGTATGTGGGATTTGACCAGGGTGGTTTGCTCACCGACAGCATCCGCAAAAACCCCCATGCCGTATTACTGCTGGATGAAATTGAAAAAGCCCATGCAGATATCTTTAATACCTTGCTCCAGATTTTGGACTATGCCACCTTAACAGATAATACCGGTAAAAAAGCGGATTTCAGGAACGTGATCATTATTATGACGTCTAATGCAGGGGCGCGAACCCTGGGGAAACCCCAAATCGGGTTCGAAGATAAAGCCAATATCAGTGCCATCAGCGCAGCCGTGGAAAAGTACTTTTCACCGGAATTCAGGAACCGTTTGGACGCGATCGTTACCTTTGGACGCCTCACTGTGGACCATGTCATGCTGATCGTGCAGAAGAATCTCCGCCTTTTCCAGGAACAATTGGCAGAAAAGAACGTCACATTGAAAGTGACCAAAAAGTGTTATCGCTGGCTGGCGGAAAAGGGATATTCCAAACTTTTTGGTGCCAGGGAAGTGGCGCGGTTACTCCAGGATAAAATCAAAACCTGGTTTGTGGATGAGGTGCTGTTTGGAAGATTAGCCAATGGCGGGACAGTGGAAGCAGATATTAAAAAGGACGACGTGGTGTTGGCACCCAAAGAGTAACCCGCCTATTCCGTGCTGTTATAGCAGCCCAGAGTGAAGCGGCAATCCTCCGGGCCGCACCCGCTGCACCTGACCCGGGGGCACCGGGGGCAAAAAAAAATTTTTTAGAACCTTTCGGTCTTTGGTTTCGTCTATATGGTATGATACTTAAGAAAAAAAAATTAGAATTGGGCATTAGTAATGTAAAACAAATGATTAAGAAATCCTTCAACAATAGTGTCATAAAGGCACAGAGGCACAGAAACAGGTCACTCATGCTGCTGTGCTCTGTGCCTTTTTTCTTAAGAATTTTGATGAGTAATTAAAAACTTTCTATGAAAGAAAATGAAAAAGCCACAAAGATACACAAAGAGGCACAAAGAAAAAGAGTTTTCTTTTATACCCTACTTCGTGTACTTTTGTGTAACTTTGTGGCTAAAATAACCAAGGAGGGCAAATGAAATTACAAACCATATTAATCGTAATTGTTTTGATCATTGCCTGGTTTTTTACAATTAATGCTTTCTCTTACCAGGCAGAAAAGGAATTTAACTTAAACCTGCAAGCAGAAGGAATTGAAATGTTTGAAATCGACTGCGGCGCAGGATATTTAAAGGTCAAAGGTGTGGAAGGGCTCAAGCAGATTGAAGTAGACGCCACATTAGTGACCAAAGGTATTGATGACGACGACCTGGAAGAATTCAAAAATAAGTATGTAAAACTAAAACTGGAACAGGACGGTAAAAAAGCCCGACTGATCAGCGAAATCAAGTCCGGTTTTTCCGTCTCTTCTCTTTTTAAGCGCAAAGAAGCACGCATCAACTTAGAGGTTCGCATCCCAAAAAATTTAGACTTAGAAATCGATGACGGTTCCGGTTCCATTGAAATCTCCGATGTTAACGGCAATGTAAAATTGGATGACGGGTCCGGCAGTATTGAAGTGGCTAACATCAAAGGATGGGTAAACATTGAGGACGGTTCGGGTACCACCATCGTAGAGAACATCGGCGGTAAAGTCACAGTCAATGACGGGTCCGGCACTGTCAAAATAACCGATGTAGAAGGAGATGTAGACGTTGACGACAGCTCAGGAACAGTTAGCATTTATAATATAAAGGGTTCTGTAGTGGTAGATGATGGTTCCGGTGGTATTGTCATTGATGGGGTTGATAAAGATGTTTATATTAAAAGCGCCGGAAGCGGCAGCCTTACCATCCGCAACGTCAAAGGAAAAGTAACAAAGTAGCCTGTTTCCCATCTTCCTATCTTCGTGTACCTTTGTGTAACTTAGTGGCTAAAATTATAATTCCTGATAATTTTTGCGGCATATTGACAAATTATTTCAAATAGATTAAAAAGATGAGGGTCAGGTAAGTTATTTGTTTTTAGAAATTTTTTAGTGGGCGATGTTTGCTATTTTTTTTCGTTTATGGTATATAAAAAGTATGGACTATGCACTTGAAGAACGAATCGGTAACCCGGACCTGTTCACCGGCAGAAAAGCGGAATTGGATTATTTCCTTAAATGGATTAGCGATATCAAAGAAAGAAAATCCCAGAGCACCGCTGTCCTGGCCCGGCGTAAAATGGGCAAAACCGCCTTGCTAGAGCGGTTATTCAATATCACCTTTTTCAAAAACGATGGGGTTATTCCTTTTTATTACGAGATCAAAGAGAGCAAAATGTGGGTGGTGGATTTTTGCCAGGATTTTTTCCTTACTTTTATATACCAGTACATTGCTTGCAAATCCCGAAAAAAGGAATACCTGAACCCGGAAACCAGGAGCGATTTTGGCAAAGCCGTTGAAATCGCAAAGCAAGAGGGGCTGTCATACCTGTGTGGTATTATCGAAGATGCCGCCCACGCGGTGGCTCATGAAAAAATCGATATCCTGTGGAACATCGCCCGGGAGGCCCCCAAGACTATCGCTTCCAGGCAAAATGAATATATCGCCCAGATGATCGATGAGTTTCAGTTTATGAATGCCATGATTTATTGGGACAAAGCAAAGAGTGACGGCCAATTGGCCGATACCCTGGCCGGGGGTTATTTGAGCACGGCCGAAAGCAAAATCGCTCCCCTACTGGTTTCGGGCAGTTGGGTGGGCTGGCTTATGAAGGAACTGAGTAGTATGCTGCCAGCCCGGTTCAGGAACAAATTCCTTAAAAATATGCCGGAAAATGAAGCCTCGGAGTTGTTGTACAAATACTCCCGGTTTTTTGATGTCCCGGTGACCGAAGAAACCGCTTACTTGCTGATGGGTCTTACCGAAGGGAATCCCTTTTATATCAGCGCGGTTATACGCTCCGACTGTCCGGGAAAAGACCTCACCACTATCGACGGCTTGACCCGCGCGCTGGAGTTTGAGACCCTCAATGACCAGGGCATCATCAAAACCAGTTGGATGGAATATATTTCCGGTGCTTTTCCTCAAATCAA
>CP070627.1:1459107-1466530 GCA_020355945.1 Candidatus Aminicenantota bacterium
ATCTGTTTTGCGGCGGCATCTCTGGATACAATGTAAAAATCACGATAATCGCTTTTGTTTCTCACTCTCTCCGCTCTGATCAATATTTTGGAATACTCTTTATCAAAAATTCCTTTTGCCACATAGTTCTTGCTAAAATAAGAGATCAACCCCGAATGCTTACGGGTTTCAAACTCTTCCAATGCGAACAATGCCCGCACCGCATGAAAAATTGCATAATATGAACGATTTAGTGATTGGGAGTACAAACTCTCTTTAAGTAGTACTCGTGCTGCTTTGAGTTCTTCTTTTGATTTTTGCAACCTGTAATTACACAGATCCTTTGCTCTAGGCTGCATAGATTTCTATCCCTTCCTTTTCGATTTTTTTCAGGAGAGGTTCAACACTCTTTGTTTCTTCGTACTCTTTCTCGTTTTCCAGGAACAGCGATAAAAGCAGCCCATACTCCATAGAGAAATCTACGATGATGTCCAGGAGTTTTTCTTCATACTTTTCATCCGGATGGGGTTCGTCCACCAGTGCAATTATATCGACATCCGATTCGCTGTCATAATCTCCCCTGGAATAGGAGCCGAATAGGATTAATTTTTTCAATTTTTCGCCCAGGAGTTTTTTTAATTCCACTTCTATCCGTTTGAATAATTCATCAACTTTAGGTTCCATTGTCAACTTCATTTTCTTTAAGGTGCTTCCTCCTCAGTTAAAAGTATAATTTTTCCTTAACCATTTGTCAACCCCTTAAAACCGAAACCGTGAGACTGAGGAGTCACACCTGTGTAAAAAGGGGCTAGGCGAAGGAATACTTGACACCTTTTTCTTTAAGATGAATGAAAAAAGAGCCGTCACAGGAAACAATCGGGGCCTCACAGGAAACATACGATCCGTCCCTGGAAACAAATCATTTTATGTGATGGCAAAACAACCCTCCATAGGAAACATACGGTTCCCCATAAGAAACAAATGCCCCTCCATTGGAAACATCGCAACCTTCATAAGAAACAGTAAGCGTTGTTTTGAAGCAATTCGGTACAGTACAAGAAACAAATGACCCGTCTCGGGAAACAAGCGTTCTTGATAGGAAACATTTTATTCCTCTTTTTCCCCCAGTTTGACAGAATAGAAAAGAAAAAAGGGGGGCAATCAAGATAAGGGGAAAACGGGACAGGCAAAAAATAATAAAAATAATTATTTTATCTCTTCTACATGGAGTTCCCATTCTTCAGTACCAGGATTATCCACCAATTGATAAAGTTTGCCATTGGATATCGCATAAGGAAAATGATGAAGGATATCTCTCTCAAAAAACGGTATAAAAACCTTTTTTAATAGCTTCCCCTCCAGATCAAAAATATAAAACTTGCTTTTTCCATTGTCTTTTATATAGGTCAGCACATATATTCTTTGGTCTATCACATGGTAAAACTGAATGGGAGGGAAGTATTCCGGGAATCTGCCTTTTTCTTTAATTAATCGATTAATCGCGGGATTCCGGGTCCTTTTGAAAATGTCCATAATTTCATTCTTATGGTTTCCCGATACCGCAAGTTTCTCCAATTCCGGTTCTATACAGTACAGTTTTGTTCCATTATGATCAAATACATGGATCCTATCCCCGTTTCTTCCTTCGACAAATATTTTATTATTTTGGGCATAAACCAATGGACTCCTTTCTCTTCCATTAAAAATTAAGTTGAAGTTTTTTTTGATCTGGATATTTCTTTCCATTTTGAATATCTCTTTTTCCCTTTTAAAATTCGAATCATACAGCTCTATTACCCAATATATGATTTCATTTTCTGCGATACGCCGAAGTGCCACAAATCGATTTCCAAAAGGGAAAAATTTTCTCCCAAAAACCTTACTAACCACTTTAATAAATTCTCCTTGCTTTGTAAAAAGTGAAACCCTGCCTAAGCTCTTTACAAAGATATAGTCGCTTTGAACATCGATCAATATTTCTGTATGACCCAACCGTGGAATAAATTCTTCCGGTCCCTCTCCGCTTCTTCCAAATGTTTTCTTTAATTTTAAATCTTTTAAGGTAAAAATATAAATTTTGGCATCCTCGGTAATATAGATTTGATTTTCATCAATTTTAATAGCTTCAGGCCTGGTGAAATCAGGAAGTGGTATCACTTTGGATGGGTTTCTTGCCAGTGCCCAAAAACCCCCCCACGTCAACACACTTATCACGACTATTAATACTGTTAAAACCATTAATTTTCTCATGGTTCTTTGTTCCTCTTTTTTCATTTCACGTCTACTAGTCGGACACCTTCTGCTTAATTCTCCGTCAATAGAGATTTTTTCCCAACCCGCGGCCGGAGCCCTCTTTATAAGGACGAAAAAGGAAATGGTTACCTATTCGTAAAGTTTTGCCATTTTCTGGCAAGATATTTTTTCGCAAGTCTGGAAACAATTTAATATCGTCTGTTTACAGACAAAAATTTTTTCCCCAACTTTTTTTTGTTTTGTAATTTGGGATTTGTAATTTGGAATTTCCCGGCAAACCGGGGTTCTTTTTGGTTCCGGCTTGACCTGGTTGTGGACAGCCCAGAAAGCCCAGAATGCCGCTAAAAAATGGATTTATTTCGCCTGTCCCTAAAATATCCACTAAAATATCCCAATTGAACACTTCGAGCGTTCAATTCAAGCCTCTGACCGTCCAGTTGGACACTTCTACCTCCCAATTGTGAACAAAAAAGGATCAGACAGGGAATTTAGGAAAAGAAAAAGAAAAACACTGTTGACAAAATTGACATAAAACCCTATAATTATGTCAGTACCATTGACAAAAATGGAGGTTGCCGGATGGCACGCTTTTTAAACCAAATTTATGAACAAAATCCATGGTTCAAACATCATCAAAACATTGATTCGGATGTGCACCTGGAGCGCCTGAAAAAATATCCCTATGTCTGGCAAGAAACATCTTTCTTAAACCACCCCTTTGCCGATGGTGTTTATTTCGTTTACGGCATAAGACAAATCGGGAAAACCACCCACTTAAAAATGCTCATTAAAAACAATCTCCACCACCACAATGCACACAATTACTTTTACTTCAACTGTGACTTCCTGGATTCAAAACAGGACGTCGTAGAATTGGTGGAAGAATATTTAACCCACTTTGCCGATTTATCAAACCGGGTATTTGTTATCCTGGATGAAATAACCTCCATCCCCGACAGCGTGCTGGCCATCAAATATCTCATCGATTCCGGGAAATACAAAAACATAACCTATATATTAAGCGGCTCAAGCTCAGTGAATATAAAAAAAACAGGAGAATACCTGCCGGGAAGAAAAGGAAAAGGGGTGGATTTTATATTCTATCCCCTTTCCTTCTATGATTTCATGGAAATGCGGAAACCCGGCCTAAAAGATGTCATGCACCAGGTATCCCCTGACACTATGGAAAGAAAATATTACGAAGTGATATCGGATTTCCCTTTATCCGAAACATTCGATTCTTACCTGGTCTGCGGCGGGATTCCCAGGTTGATTAACGAATTTTATATGAACGATAAAAACATCGATTATGAAATCCTGGAAATCTATAAAAGCTGGATCATTTCCGAAATAATAAAAAATGGTAAAAAGGAATACATTGTCAAAATCCTTCTCAATCGCATCCTGGAGTCTATCACCAGTTCGGTCTCCTACAATGCATTTTTACAGGATGCAGGAATAGGCTCCCATAACACAGTACACGATTACCTCGATTTCCTGGAAAATGCATTCATTATAAAACAAGTGTACCATTTTGACTTTTTTCAAAAAAAGGTCAACTATAGGAAAAATAAAAAAATCTATTTCATTGATCCGTTTGTGTCTCACCTGGTGGATTGGTGGCTCAATTCCCGTTCCAAACTCAGTGTGGATTTCCTGCAAAGCAGCATACTTAAAAGCAGGATCGTAGAAAATGTCGTATTCAACCATCTTTTCAAATTACAGGGAAACGAAGTGTTCTTTTACAAGAACAATTATGAAATCGATTTTGTGGATCGGAACGATAGGATGGTAGAGGTCAAATACCGCAATAAAATTGTCAAAGAGGATTTTACCAATTTATCAAAAATCAAAACCAACCGCGATAAAATCGTTCTCTCTAAAAATGACTTCATTTTTAGCGATGATGTTAAAGTCATACCCGTCGATTTCTATCTTTTAATGGCCAAAAAATATATTTGACAGGATGAACAGGATGGACAGGATTTAATATATTTATTTAAACAATTCGATGCCGATGCCCTTTAACATATTGTAAAAAAGATTCAACGGGAACCCCATGACATTAAAATAGCAACCGTCGATCTTTTTGACAAACACAGAAGCCATACCCTGGATGGCATAGGCACCGGCCTTATCCTGGTAATTCTCATTGTCCAGATAGAATTCCAATTCCTCATCGGAGATTTCCGTAAACTCCACGCAGGTACGGGCAAAATCGTAATGAGGCGTGCCTTTGTAAAGAATGGAAACACCGGTTAACACTTCATGCACATTGCCGGATAGAATTTTTAAAAAACCGGAAGCCTCAGCCCTGTCAACGGGTTTACCAATGATCTTATTCTCACACAACACAATAGTGTCGGCACTGATGATGGGAATATGGAAAAATTCATCCCTGTACACCGCCTCACCTTTGGAAATGGCGACGCGGCGGAGAAAGGTTTCAATGGATTCGCCGGGCTGCCGGTTTTCATCCACTGTGGGTATAATGATCTCCGCTTCGATACCCAACAACTTGAACAATTCTTTCCTGCGCGGGGAAGAGGAAGCCAGTATCAGTCTCATGCTGGAATAAGCTGCTTCAAGACCTCTTGATTAAAAGGCTTTTTTAAATACTTCACACCGGGTAAATCCTGGTAGGCGGCCATCTTTTGCAAGTCTGCCGTTATAATGATCAACGTGCTGTCGGGATGCTCATCCAGGTAATCAAAGGCCTCCTGGCTCAGCTCAGGGGTAAATACGTTCTCCGATACCACAAGGTATTTGAAAGATTCACTTGACTCAAGCGTCTCACTGAATTTCGTGGTTTCGGTGACAACATTAACTTTATATAGTTTAGAGGCAAAGAACTCATTGAGCATTTTCTGGAGATAAAAGAGAGGCTCCATGACCAACACGGGTTCCATATCGTTCGCACGTTTCTCTTCAATTATTTTCAAGGCCTTTTCGGCGTTTACCTTTACGGCCAGGCTGGTTTCGGTTTCAATCACTTTGGTTAACACGGGGATTTCACTGGCACCGCCGTACTGGGCCAACAAATCCAATACCACGGTTTTTATTTTCCAATCAATCTTTTCCAGGCCGGCCAACCTGGCTAAAAACCGGACCAATTTTGCACCTGTGTCTTCATCAAGGAATTCAAGGCTTGCCAACTGTTCCTTTAATTTTAACATCCGGGCGTGCTCGATCTTGAGGGGGTCGATATCAAATAGTACCACGATATTCTTTATCTTGGACTCGGACTCTTCAAAGCGGCCGATCTGCTGGTTGAGCTTTACCATGAACTCAGCGAAATTGTTCCTGAACCTGGTGGATAAACGCGTATCATATTCTTTCTTAAAACCCACAAATTTCTTCTTCACCCCTTTGACTTTACCGGAATCGGGGAAGCGCAGCGCTGCGATTATTTTGAAAATGGAAATGAACAGCTCTTCCTTCTCCTTGCTGTAATTATCAAAGTAAACCAGGAGTTTAGGGAGTATCTTATCGGTTAACTTCTCGGTAATTTTTATATCGGTTTTCAATTTTTTAATCAGGAATTCCAGGATAATGTTTTTGTTTTTGTGTGAGGGCTGCTTTTCCAATCCCTGGAGATAAATGTCTTCGGGGTGCCTTTTGACGAAATGGGCAATGATCTCCAATGCCCCACTGATACCATCGGGGGAATACCCGGTTTCAATCATATCGATAAACGGCTGCAAGGAGGTCTCACCGGTGATGGAATTTTTCAGGTTCTCAGTGGCCAGTTCCACCAAGAACTTGTTTTTATCACTCAACATCTTTATCAACACGTCGTTGAATTCAGGATACTTACCTTCCTGCAGCTTTTTTAACACCGTTTGCTTATTATAACTTCCCATGTTAAGAAATTGCTCGCTCAGTGCTTTCTTTCCCTGTTCAAAGTTCAACATATTGGCAATGACGTATTCGAAATTGCGGTCATCTGTCAGTCCCTTTTTAAATACCTCAAGCCGCCGGGGGTGTTCCACCTGGGTATACACATAATACAACGCCCGTCTCTCCTTTTCGGTCAAATCATCGTAGATTTTCATGAAGTAATCCAACCGGTCGCCCAATATGCCGATCAATTTGATCATTGTAAACCGTAAATCTTCACTTTTGGTCCGTTTGAAAATCTCAACTATTTTGGAAAATAATTCTTCATTTTTCAAGTTTTCAGATTTGATGATGGCAAAGAGGGTTTCCAGTATTTCAATCAGGTTGGTATAGTAGTGTTTTTCTTTATATTCGGCATCAGGCATAAAGGTCAACGAATCCACGATATTGTAAAATTCGGCAATGAGCTTGTCCACGGCCTCTACGATTCCTTTTTGCCCCAGGATATACCGGGCCATCTTTTTGACGGCCGTGCTGGAATGATCAAGATAATCCAGGAATACCCTGGCTTCTTCTTTGCTGGATTTATTGATAAACACTGTGGTGGCCACCCGCGACCTCTTGGGTTCCATGTCCACATTTAAAATCTTGTCCCTTAATTCTTTTTGTTCTTTCTTATCCATGCTTATATGATACCAAAATTAGAAAAAAATGTAAAACACCAGAGGAAGCATGGAAAAACGTTCCCTTATCCCTTCTTTAAATCATACTTATCCATTAAATAGCGGAGAGAACGGTAATTGAGTTTCAACATTTCAGCGGTTTTTTTCATATTGGAATTGCTTAACTGGAAGGCCTTTAATATGATCTGCTGGCTGATATCATCGATATAGTCCTGGAAATCGAAATTCTCATCTTGCAATAATCCATCGATATCGGCGGCCGGGGTGGTTTTATCCGAAATATTGTAGACCAATTCCGAGGGGAGGCTTTTGGTGGTGATAAATAGTGCCTTTTCCAGGGCCACGGACCGTTCCACCACATTCTCCAATTCCCTGATATTGCCGGGCCAGGGGTAATTAATGAGAAGCTCCAGGGCTTCCCTTTCAAATCCATCAATATCCCGGCTAAATTTCTTATTAAAAATTTTCAGGAAATATTTCAACAGCAAAGGGATATCGTCTTTTCGCTCCCGCAGCGGCGGGACATAAATAGATATCACATTCAAGCGGTAAAAGAGGTCGGACCGGAACTCCCCTTGTTTCATACTTTCGTTGAGGTCTTTATTGGTGGCGGAAATAATCCTGACATCCACTTCGGATTCTTCATTGCCGCCCACTTTGCGAACTTT
>CP070627.1:1466630-1474048 GCA_020355945.1 Candidatus Aminicenantota bacterium
CATGATCGAATGAGCCTCAGGGAGGTGGCCGAAGGACACCGTACGGGCGAATGAGACATGAACTGCATGATAAGTTTTTCCAAAACTGAATAGTTACTGCCGAATCAATTGAAATACCCGACCGATTCTGGTACAATAAAAAATGCTTTTATATAAGACTGTAGGATAGGAGGAAATAATGAACCAGGATGATACATTCCAGGACTCTTCTTCAGCCGGAGGAAATGGGACAAACGGTGCTGAAGTTGTAAAATTAATCGTTCCCTTTGAAGACCCATCAAAAGATTTCTTTACAGGGCTTTTCCAAACCATGAAGCTGGTTTTATTCCAACCCACCAATTTTTTCCGCAATTATAAACTGGACGGGTCAATCGGGAAACCGCTCCTGTTTGCCATGATTGTAGGATGGGTTTCAGCAGCTATCAGTATGATTTGGGGAATGTTCATTAGCGAATGGATATTTACGGCCTTGCGTGAATTACGAGATCATCTGCCTGAAATCGAGGGAATGGACTGGGAACAATGGGAACAAATAGGCGCTGCCGAAGGAGCGTTTGATACCATAGTGGGGATCATATTGGCCCCTTTTTTCATCCTGATTGCTGTGTTTATTGCTGCCGGTATTTATCACTTGTTTTTATTGATGGTGAAAGGCGCCAACAAAAACTTTGAAACCACGTTTAATGTAACTGCCTATGGCATGGCAGCCCAGGTGGCTCAAATTATCCCCTTTTGCGGTAGTTTAATTGCATGGGCCTATGGGATTGTTTTGGCCATCATCGGTTTAACGGAGGCGCATAAAACAGACAGTTGGAAAGCGGTTTTTGCCGTCTTTGGCCCGGGGATTCTCTGCTGCTTTTGCTGCCTGTTAATTATTATGCTGTTGGGTGGAATCGGAGCTTTAGTTCCTGCACTGGAAAAAATACCGTGGAATTAAACCATATCCAACGAAAAAAAGGGGAACTGAACCTCCCCCTGGTCTATTTGCTGGTGGCAGGTACGGGCGCTCTTTTGCTGACTATCCTTTATCTTTTTGATCGGCTGCCCCACCTTCCTTGCGTGTTTAAAACCATTACCGGGTATCCCTGCCCCACCTGCGGAAGCACAAGAATTATGTCCGGTCTCATTGAACTGGATATCCTCTCTGCCTTTCGTTGGAATCCGCTGCTTTTCCTGGCGGGCATCGCTTTTATTGCCTGGGTGTTTTACGGGTTTTACATGTTATTCTCCGGGAGAAAAATCCGGGTAACCCTCACAAGAAAAGAGAGCTTGTTCCTGCGATTGGGGTTGGTGATATTATTCATACTCAACTGGATTTACCTGGCGATTTCCGGGATTTAAAAATATTTTGAACATGATGTAAATATTTGGAGGTTTTGAAATGTTAAAAAAAATTTTTCCGCTGGCTTTGATCTTAATCGGTGTTATTGCCATTTCTTATGTCTCTGCTGCCAGGAGGGATGAAACTTCGGTCAATGCCGATGTCAAATTGATCCTGGATGAAAAGATACCCATGCGGGATGGGGTGAAACTCTCGGCAAGGATCTGGATGCCGGAAAAGATGGCAGAACCGCTGCCCACTGTTTTCGTTTTTACCCCTTATATCTCTGATGAGTCACAGGAACGGGGGATGTTTTTTGCCCGCAGGGGATACGTTTACATCAGCACAGACACCAGGGGCAGGGGAAATTCACAAGGAATGTCTTACCCCCTGGAAGGGGACAAACACAGCAAGGATATTTACGATATGGTTACCTGGATTGCCAAACAGCCCTGGTCTGACAGCCGGGTAGTCATGCGCGGCGGGTCTTACCGGGGAATGGTGCAATGGCAAGCAATGAAAACCCGGCCCCAAAACCTGGTATCCATTGTACCGACTGCATCCGCTTACCCGGGGCTCGATTTCCCCTCGAGTCTCAATATATTCTACCTGTACACCGCCCGATGGTTGGCCTCCACCAACGGCTTAACCGACAACGCTTCCCTATTTGGAGACAACAATTATTGGAAAGACAAATACCTGAAACAATACCGGGAACATCTTCCCTATTCTCAATTCTGGAAGCTGGCCGGCATTGAAGAACGAATCTTTAAGCGATGGCTGGCGCATCCTTACTTTGATGAATTCTGGCAATCCTGTTCACCAACACCAGGAGATTACCAGGATATCAATATCCCGATTCTCTCTATTACCGGTTATTTTGACGGCGATCAACTGGGAGCCTTGACTTACTATAAAGAGTTCATGAAATATGCCTCAAAAGAAGCAAAAAAGAATCATTACCTGGTTATTGGACCCTGGGACCATGGAGGCACACGAAAACCGCGGCAAGAGATGGGTGGTTTGAAGTTCGGTAAAAACGCTGTCCTGGATATGGACCGGCTGCACCTGAAGTGGTACGACTGGCATTTAAAAGGAAAAGAACGCCCACCGTTTCTTAAAAATAGGGTTTGCTATTATGTGATGGGTGCCAATAAATGGAAATATGCCTCAACCCTGGAAGAGGTTTCCAATGCTCAACAGGTATGGTATCTTTCCTCGGAAAAAGGCAGGGCCAATGATGTATTTCATTCGGGCAAATTGACTAAAAAGATGCCCGGCAGAGAAAAACCGGACCGGTTTGAGTACGACCCGTTGGATATCTCCCCGGCAAAGCACTTTAACTACCCGGATGCCTTTGTCAATTACACAGGTCAAACAGAGGCATTTGCCCGACATAAACTCATTTACCACAGCCCACCGCTGGACCAGGACCTGGAGGTCTCCGGTTTCATCACCTTTAACGCCTATATATCACTGGATGTACCGGACACTGATTTCAAGGTGATGTTATATGAGATTAAACCCGATGGCAGTAGTATTTTGCTTACCTGGACCGTCATGCGTGCCCGGTATCGAAATTCCCTGTCCAAACCCGAACTGGTAAAACCCGGGAAAATCCATCTCTATCCATTCGACAAATTTGATTTTTTCTCCCGTAAAATCACCAAAGGAAGCAGGTTCCGCCTGATCATCAGTGCAATCAATTCTCCCAATTGGGAAAAAAATTACAATTCAGGTGGTGTGGTAGCAGAAGAAACATCCAAAGATGCCCGCAAAGCCGTAATCACCCTATACCATGATAAAAAACACCCCAGTCACCTGGTACTGCCAGTGACCATCAATCAGTAAGCCAGTGAATCAGTGGACCAGTGAGAAAGAAGTTAAGAAGGTGAGAAGGTGAAAAAGATGTCCTAAAACATGAAATCGGTCGAATTCCCCTGCAAATTATTCTATCCTTAAGTCTTATAGTTTAAGAGTAATGTCAAAACTTTGATGAAAGAAAATGAAAAAAATTAGCCACAGAGGACACAGAGGACACAGAGTTTTTTATTTTCCCTCTGTGCTCTCTGTGCTCTCTGTGGCTAAAAAATCAAACCCGGAGGAAAAAATGAAAAAAGTAACACTGCTTATTTTCTTACTAATGTTTGTCTTTATCCATCTTTTAAATGCAAAGAAAGTTGCCAATTTGCCGGAAGTCATGAAACCGGTATCTATTGCCGTTGATGGCAGCCAGTTATTCATCACTGATAGCACAAATGAAAGCACCATCCATATTTATTCATTGCAGCCTTTCACCCATGTTAAGACTTTTGGAAAGCCAGGAGAAGGACCCGGCGAATTCATGAGTTTACCTCACCTCACTGTATATCCCGATCATTTACTGATCAACGGTATGAAAAAACTGCAAACCTTTTCACGGGATGGTGCCTTTCAAAAAGAGATGAAATTACCATTTATGCATTTCTATTTTTATTATCCTCTTCTTTCTATAGGAGACCGTTATGTGCGGTTAAGATTAGAACCTTCGGAAGAAGAGAAAAAGTTTATATTTAAAGCCGATCTTTTGGATAAGAATTTCGATTTGGTTAAGAAGTTCTATCAAGGTGGACCGCCTCAGATTCTTCCGCCGCGCCGGGGTGCGGCACCCCAAAAAAAAGAACTTGATGTGGTTTATGACTATTTGGACCTCGCCATCTCGGGGAATCGGATATTTATTGCCGACAGCCGAAAAGGATTTTTTATTGCTGTGTTCGACCATCAAGGCAATATGCTCTATGAGATTAACAAAGCCTATAGTAAATTGAAGATTCCCGGTGAATTTAAGGAAGATTTCATGCAAGAACAGCGCCGCTCACCCAATTGGGAAAGGCTGAAACAAATGTTTAATTATAAATTCAAAGAATACTTCCCGGCATTTTTCAGTTTCAAAATCGATAATCAAAAGATCTATGTCACCACCTATGAAAAGAAAGGGAACAACTATGAGATTGTTATCCTGGACCTGGAAGGAAATATACTTAAACGCTCTAGCAGTTTTCCCTTGCATCCGCTTCAACGAATATCTCGACGGTTTGTTTCCTACAGCAATGAATATGACATTGTTGACGACAAGATTTACTACCTTATTGAAAATAAAGATACGGAAGAGTGGGAACTGCATGCAGTAGAGATTAGATAGTCTGAAGCCCAGGGTTAGCAAACTTTTTTTAAGGAACCTTCGTATTACCTGTATTGGAAATACGTTTTGAGGAGGAATCATGAACAGGAAAGGAATGATCGGTTTGATTGCCATGTTATTGATAACAGCAAATATAGCAGCAGAGTTAAAAATTATTGAAAACCCCGGAACTCCCCCAGGTGAAAATGCCGGGAGAGTAATCATCCCCAAAGAAATGATGCGGATTACCGATGAATCAGAAGATTTTTATTTCAAGCAGCCCCGTCGTATCAAGATTGCACCGGATGAAAGCATCTTTCTGGTTGATGAAAACCAGTTCTTACGATTTGATAAAAAAGGTAAATTTTTAAACAACCAGCAGAAAAAAGGACAGGGACCCGGTGAATATACCTATCTCCTTTACTACCAGTTCATGGACAATAAAATTTATATTTTTGGTTCCCCCCCTTATAAACTGGTTGAAACAGATATGCAAGGAAACCTTCTCAAGGAAACCAGGCTCACGGGAACACAAAGATTCAGGTGGATTTCCGGTTTCGTAAAAGGTAAAGATAAATTCTGGTTTATCAGTTCATCTTTCCGAGCGGTACTCAATAGAAACACAGGAGAGCAAACCCTGGACCAGGAACTGGCATGGGGTACCCTGGACGGAAAAATTGAGAAAACCGGGATATTATTTCCTGAGACGTGGTACATGGTAAAAGGAACTTCAAAAGATGGCGTTCGCGCAAGGTTAAGAAGCATGGTGAGACCAATTTTTGTAAGAGATCAGTCAAACTTATACGTATCCAATACACAAAAATACCTGGTTCAGCGTGTAGACCTGGAAGAGGTAAAAGCCGTGCATAAATTTAACAGGAAGTATACCAGTGTCCCTTATAAGGACGATAAACCCAAAGAGGAAAACAATAGAATCATTGGCCCGGAACCTGAATATTTCAGTGATATCCAGGCTATTCTTTTTTACAGTGATCAATTATGGATACTGACCTCCACGGTGGTAAAAGACAAAGGGGTGTTGGTGGATGTTTTTACAAAGGAAGGGAAATATATCGATAATTTCTATTTAAAATTACCCCGGTTAACAACGGCAAATGATATGGATCGCAAACCCCTTACCCTTTACAGAAATTTTTTATTTACTGCGGAAGAGGATGATGATGGGGACATAACAGTTGTTAAATATAAATTATGAGTTAGAACAAGTTCCGCCAGTTCTTAAAAATCAGGCGGTTTATTTTGGTTAACTATTGACTTTTGAACGTTTTTTTATTATAATGAGACCTTCGGAACATTCCTGGCAAAAACCCATCAAAGGACGATCAAACCATGTCTAAATATTGGAACCCTTATCTTGAAACCTTAGAACCAAAAAAAATAAGACATCTTCAATTTCTTCGCTTTAAAGAGGCTTTTGAATTTGCCTACAATCATTCAAAGTCATACCGGGAGCTATATGAAACCTATAAGCTCTCTACTAATAATCTCAATTCGATTGAGGATATTGAAAAAATTCCCATCGTTGGCAAACAATTTTTTGAGAATAAGGAAGAAAAGACCCTTTATGGAGAATCATTGGCTGTTCTTCCCGGAGAGGTTGTCTATTTTCATCAAACCAGCGGCACCACCCATAAACCCCTGAGACAGCCTGATACCCTCGAAGATTGGGTGTGGTGGGCCGAATGCTGGGGCACTGTACTCTGGGCACAGGGCGTCAGACCGGACGACAGGGTGTTATTTCCCTTTAATTATAGTACTTTTATTGGATTCTGGGGAGCTCATTATGCCTGCGAAAAAATCGGGACAGAAATCATTTCCACCGGCGGCATGAGTACGAAAGAACGACTGCAAAAAATCAATGAACTGGACGTTACCACCATCATCACCACTCCTACCTATGCTTATCGAATGCTGGAAGTGGCCCGGGAAGAATTGAAAATGGACCTGGCCAACAGTTCGGTTAAAACCATTATTTGTGCAGGTGAACCGGGTGCACTGGTCCCCTCGACAAAAAAAGAATTGGAAACCCGATGGGGATGTAAAATTCTTGACCATATTGGTGCCACGGAAGTTGGAGCCTGGGGATTCGAATGCCTGGAAAATCCCGGAGGACTCCATATCAATGAAACCATGTTTCTTTGTGAATTAATGGAATTGGATTCGGAAAAAATCATAACCGAAGCGGATCGTTATGGCAGGCTGATTATCACTGCTTTTCATCGAAAAGGCCGGCCGGCTATCCGCTTTGATACATGCGATCTCGCCTGCTGGCAGGACAGCCAGTGTAAATGCGGCCGGACATTTCGCCTGCTCAAAGGCGGCGTCCAGGGAAGAACAGACCATTTATTAAAAGTCCGAGGCACCTTTGTTACACCTGCTGTCATCGAAAATATCGTCCACCGGGACACCCGGTTAGGCACCGAATACCAGGTGATTATCGGTGAAAAGGGCAGGAATTCCCTGGCACTGGCCGTTGAAGTGAAACCGGATGTGCCAACAGGCGAATGGGAAAATCTAAAAAAAAATCTTACTGAAAAAATTCATTATGAAACCCACTTACGCTTTGAAATCCTATTAAAAAATCACGGCGAAATCGCCAGGGGAAACTTTAAATCCAAACGATTCATCGATTTGAGATGAAAAATTCGAGCTGCAGAGCCCGGGAGGAACAAGAAACATGAGTAACGTCAATGAAAAAAAAATTGAAACCATCCGCAATCTTATCAACGATATCGACATAAAGGTCGACCAGTTGTTAGAAATCAGTGAGGATTTCCCTTCTGCCTCAAAAAATGCGAAACAACTGAAAGCCATTGTTAATATAATGAAAATTCAACTTCCGGCACTTGATTAATTTGGGTTTTCTGTCTCCGACGGCCAGGGGAAAGGCGCATAACCCCCCGCAAAAGCTTTTGA
>CP070627.1:1474148-1481531 GCA_020355945.1 Candidatus Aminicenantota bacterium
TATGAAAAAAGCCCACGAATTACACGAATTACACGAAAAAAAAATAAAATAATTCGTGTTCATTCGTGTAATTCGTGGGCTTCTTTTTTTCATACGTCTCTGGGAGAAATTCATCAAACCCCGTAGAGGCGCTGACGAATCGCTCGGACCTGGGCTTGATTATTTTTTTCGCCGGGTCAGGCGTTTATTGAGGGCCTGGCGGGTGATGCCCAAAAACGAGGCGGCAATTCCCTGGTTACCCTCAGCCCGCCTCAACGCCTCATCCAACATGTAATCCTCCACCTGTTTCAATGTGGGGAATTTACCAAAAATTTTTTCCAACGGTTGAACTTCCTCCAATGGTACAGCCGGCTCTCCCCCAGGGGTGGGGATTTCAGCTTTGATGACCCGTTTAAAACTCTCCATGGATAAAACACCGGACGTATGACGAGAAACCGCATCAAATACCATGGATTCCAGCTCCCGGACATTGCCGGGGAAATCATAATGGGCCAACAGCACAGTCAATTGGGGAGGTGGGACGGGTTTTTTCTTCTTTAATGATTGGGCAGCCTTATGCAGGAAATAATCCAGCAGCAAGGGAATATCTTCTCGCCGCTCCCGCAGCGGCGGTACATGGATATGATGGGCAGAAAGCCTGAAATAAAGATCATTCCTGAATTTACCCGCTTCCATTAACTGGCCCGGGTCCCGGTTCGTCGCCACAATAATATGAGCGTCTGTCTTTTGAGGAATATCAGAACCCAGGGGATAATATTCGTGTTCCTGGATGAGGCGCAGCAATTTAACCTGGGACTGGGGGTTTAAGTCACCGATTTCATCCAGGAAAATCGTTCCCCGGGCAGCCCTGGCGATTAATCCGTCTCTCCTGGCATCAGCGCCGGTAAAGGCACCCTTTTTATGACCGAAAAGGGTATCGGAAAACATGGTATCGTCCAGACCCGCCACATTAACCGCAACAAATTCCTCCCGGGATTTACCACTCAAATAAAGGGCCCTGGCCACCAACTCCTTCCCTACACCGGTTTCCCCGGTAATGAGAACCGGCTGGGGAGATTGGGAAATGGCCTCTATATATTTAAAAATTGCCAACATTTTTTTACTGGTGGTAATGATATGAGCAAACGCCGACGGGTTCTCCAATTTATCGGATAAGACATACTTCTTTAAATGGGAAACCTCCTGTTCCAGGCGGTGGATTTCTAAAGCCCGGTTAACACTGGAAAGGAAACGATTACTTTCCACTGGTTTCACCAGGTAATCCATGGCACCGTTCTTCATACACTCCACCGCCGTATGGATCTCATTGGTAGCGGTCATGACAATGACGGGAATTCCCGGGAACCGCTGCCGGATTTCCGCCAGCAAGTCCTGCCCCGGGACAAAGGGCATGGAAAGATCAAGAACCACCAGCGCCACCGGCTGTTTCTCCAGGAAAGGCATGACATTCCTGCTGTCCTCTATAGTGGTAACATGCCGCAGCCCGGAACTTTTCAACAAAGTACTGAAACTCAACAGCGTTCGGGGCTCATCATCTACCAGAAGTACGTGGTTCATGTTTGCTTACTCCTTTACGCTCCTCCCCTTCTCCCCTCCTCTCCCTGGTCCCTCCATCCTTTTGCCCGGGAGAGACAGGAATTTTGACAGTGACCGTGGTTCCCTGTCCCGGTTGGGATGCAAACTCCATCACCCCCTGGTGGGCCTTAATAATAGAATAAGAAATATATAATCCCAACCCGGTACCTCCCTGGTCCTGCCTGGTAGTAAAAAAGGGATCGGTGATGCGGTCCAGTATTCTGGAATTCATTCCCACCCCTTCATCTATGATCTTGACTGTGATGGTATCATCGTTTTTATCATAAGACGAGCACACCCGCACCCCATGGGTCCGGTCCGGTAACGCTTGCAGCGCATTCTGCACCAGGTTGATAATCACCTGCTCCATATGCTGGAAATCCCCGGTAAAGAACGGTATATCCTCACCCGGTTCAAAAGAAAAGGCCTCCGTATATTTTTTAATTTGATTGCTCAATATGGAAATGGAAAATTCCAGTACTTTATTAATAGATACCTGGTCCAACGATCGCTCATCTTTGGCACGTGAATATTCCCTTAAATTTCCAGTAATATATTTTATCCTGCGAGAGCCCTCGATGGTGTCCCGGAGCAAGTTGGGGATGATTTCCTTTGCTTCGGAAAAATGGAGCCCCCCCAGGGAGAAATCACCCTTTCGTTCGTAATAATCCCGGAGAATCTCCAGGGCATCGGTCCAAACCTGTTGAATGATCTGGGTGTTTGACATGATGAAATTATTGGGATTATTGATCTCATGAGCAAGACCGGAAGCCAGTGTACCCAGCGATGTCATTTTATTTGCCTGGATCAATTTGTACTGCAGCATCTTTGCCTCTTCTTCAATCAATATTTTTTCCGTTATGTCACGAAATGAGCAGTACAATACGTCGTCTTCCTGGATTTTGATGATATTGGCCTCAATTCTGCAAATGATTTGCGTGCTGTCTTTTTTCCGTAATTGGCACCGATCTAAAAAAAACTTACTGCCGGAGGATGGAAAATCGGATATCTTTCGTTTAAACAACCGGTAAGTTTCATCACTTTCAAATACAGTATTGAAATTTTCCATCAATTCTTCTTTTGAACGTTGGAACATGGAAACCGCTATCGGGTTCAAATCCATGATTTCAAAATTGCTTCGTTTAATTAAAATAATGGCATCATAATTTTGTTCAAAGATTTGCCGGAATCTTTCCTGGCTCTCTTTTAATTCTTGTTCCATTTTATGTTTAAAGAGCGCCACTTCAATGGTGGTTTTTAATTCCCGCCCGTCAAAGGGTTTAACCAGGTAACCATAAGGAGCGGCAGACGTGGCCTGCTGCAGGGTTTGATCGTCGGCATAAGCGGTGAGGTAAACCACAGGAATATCATATAGGGAATGGATCACTTTAGCTGCTTCAATGCCGTTCATTTTCCCCTTTAAACGGATATCCATCACCACCAGGTGGGGTTTCCGTTTTTTCACCGCTTCCACTGCTTTTTCACCGGAAGCGATGACCTGGGGCACATGATAACCCATGGTTTGAAGACATTTCTTTAAATCCAGGGCTACAATACTTTCATCTTCCACTACTAATATATTTCCTCGCTGGTTCACTCCCATTTTAATGACTCCCCAAAAAAACAATTATCAGCCTCATCAAAATAAACATAAATTAATTTTACCACTATAAATAAATAAAATCAAAAAAAATTCAGAAATTCTTGCCTGACCCCATATTTACCATATTTAACCCCATATTTACATATTTACCTGCCATATTTTTCCATTTTCTCATTCTTCATCACTTCCCTTCTTTTACATCTTCTTCCACGATCTTGATCTCTTCTTCGGTTAATCCATACAATTCATACACCAATTGGTCAATCTGGCGGTCAACAATATCGATCTGCTTTTTGAAGAGGCATAAATTATATAAGAAATCCAGGAGCCTCTTTACCTCTACCCCATTATGTCGTATAATAATGGTCCGGACATACGCACAGATTTAAATGAAAATGCTGTGAAGGTTGTGTTCTCGCGGCAACAAAAAATAAATAAGGAGCGAATGATGAAAATATTGGTGGTTGGTTCCGGTGGAAGAGAACATGCATTGGTATGGAAGATCGCCCAATCCAAGCGGGTGGACAAAATCTACGCCGCCCCTGGTAATGCCGGAATGAAAGACCTGGCAGAACTCGTGGATGTCAAAGCTTCCAATACCGTTGAATTGGGAGATTTCGCCCAGGATGGAGGCATTGATCTAACCGTGGTGGGACCGGAAATGTCCCTGGCTCTTGGCATCGTTGATGAATTTAGACGAAGAAATCTAAAAATCTATGGGCCCACTCAAAAAGCAGCTACAATTGAAAGCTCCAAAGCATTTGCCAAGTCTTTTATGAAAAAGAACGGTATCCCTACTGCTCCGTTCCAGGTATTTGATTCTTCCATTGAAGCCATTAACTATATCAGGTCCGCCAATTTTCCCCTGGTGGTGAAAGCCGATGGACTGGCTGGCGGCAAAGGGGTTTTTGTGTGCAAAGACATTAAAGACGCTGAAGAGAGCATCCGGGTGATTATGCTGGAAAATAAATTTGGAAAATCCGGGGAACGGGTGGTAGTCGAAGAATTTCTAGAAGGAACCGAGATGTCCTTTATGGCAGTATCGGACGGGAAACGGGCGCTTCCGTTGGTCACTTCAATGGATTACAAAAAAGCCTACGAGAATGATAAAGGGCCCAATACCGGCGGCATGGGAGCCATATCTCCTGCCCCCCAAATCAACAACGAATTGTACGGCTCGATTATGAAATCCATTATATATCCCACCATCGAGGGGTTAAAATTCGAGGGTAAAGAGTTCAGGGGCACGCTTTATGCGGGTTTAATGATAACAGATTCCGGGCCCCAGGTGCTGGAATTTAACGTCCGGTTCGGCGATCCTGAAATCCAACCCGTGCTCATGCGCATGAAGAGCGACTTAGTGGATTTACTGGAAGGCGCTGCCGAAGGTAACCTGTTCGATGTCCCGGCAGAATGGGATGAAAAAGTGTCAGGTTGCGTGGTCCTTGCCTCTAAAGGGTACCCGGTAAAATATAACACCAATAAAAAAATAGAAGGTTTGGAGCGAGCCAAGTCTATGGGAGTGGAAGTCTTTCACGCCGGGACCATAATAAAAGAAGATAATTACTACACTGCTGGCGGTCGAGTTCTCAATGTGTGCACCACGGCTGACTCCTTAAAAGACGCTATGAAAAAAATTTACGACGCCATTTCCTTTATCAGTTTTGATAACATTTACTTCAGGCAGGATATCGGGAGGAAATCCAAATGAGTAAAATCGGGATTATACTGGGAAGCGACTCGGATTTACCTTATATGGAAAAGGGCATCCAGACATTAAAGGAATTTAATATACCCTTTGAGATAGAAGTCAGTTCAGCCCATCGCACCCCCCACCGCACCATTGAATTGGTGAAGGATTTTGAGAAGAAGGGCATCCGGGTGATTATTGCCGCGGCTGGTGGTGCGGCACATCTCCCGGGAATGATTGCCTCGTATACCTTACTCCCTGTGCTGGGAGTTCCCATCACATCAGCACTCTCCGGCCTGGATTCCCTCTACTCTATCGTGCAAATGCCCAGCGGCATACCTGTGGCTGCCTTCAGCATCGGGAGCTCCGGCGGGGTCAATTCCGTACTCTTTGCTGTCGAAATCCTGGCCCTGCAGGACCAGGAACTAAAGAATAAACTAATCGAATTCAGGGAAAAACAAAAAATGAATGTACTGGAAAAAAGCAGCCGGTTAAAAGAAAAAATAAAAAGCGAAATGGCATGATGAAATAATAATAAAATAATGAAGTTCTACGTCAATTATTTTGGCTGCCGGGCTAACCAGGCCGAAATCCAGGAATGGATTATCCAACTGGAGAACTCCGGTTACCAACTCACCACGAATATCTCGGAAGCAGACTTTGGCATCCTCAATACCTGCAGCGTCACCGAACGCGCCGAAAAAGATATCTATCGATTCATCAATCGTGTGTACAAAAATACCAATATCAAATGGATCATTACCGGGTGTACGGTTTCAAAAGAAAAACAAGTACTCCCCGGCAGGTATAAAAATTATTACTTTTACGATAATGAAGAGAAAAAACACCTGGTGGACCGGGTTAAAGAATTGTTCCCTGTGGATAGTAATATCATTTACCACTCAGCCTACAGGTCCCGGATATTTTTGAAAATTCATGATGGGTGTAATTTCCGCTGTTCCTTTTGTATCGTCCCTTTTTTAAGGGGAAAAGCCATCAGCCTTCCCGCTTCGGAAGTCATTGCCAAAGCAAAATATTATGTGTCATTGGGCTACAGGGAGATTGTTTTAAGCGGTATCAATCTTTCATCTTACGGCTATGACCTGTTCCCCAGGGACAACCTGCTGGACCTGGTAAAAGAGTTAAACAAAATTAGAGGCCTGGCCTTTATTCGTTTGAGTTCACTGGACCCCAGGTATATCCGCTACAATTTTATAAAAGAACTCAGTTACACTAAAAAACTGGCAGCCAGTTTTCATTTCTCCCTGCAAAGTGCCAGTAATTTAATACTGAAGCGGATGAAACGGGGGAGTAAAAGCTTTGAATATCGGAAAATGCTGGACCAGTTCCTTCACTTTTTCCCGGAGGCCAATTTCGGGGCCGATATATTGGTGGGATTTCCCGGGGAAACCGATAAAGAATTCAGGGAAACCCTTAATTTTACCAGGGAAAGCCCCCTCACCTATATTCACATTTTCCCCTTTTCCCCGAGAAGAGACACCAAAGCCGCACTTATGGAACAGGTGCCCCCGAATATCGTGCAAAAACGAGTCAATGAACTAAAAGAAACCAATAAACTCATGCGAATAAATTATAGGGAACGCTTCAGGGATAAAGTACTGGCAGGAATTCTCACCGAAGAAAACCCTAATTATTCACTGATTATCACCAAAAACTACCTCTCTGTCCGGGTACCACCCATCAAAGGATTCAAAAAGAAAAAAGTAAAAGTAAAAATAAATCGAGTTGTCAATGAAAACCTCTGCGAAGGAACCATTGTTAAATGAAAAACGTCAAATGGGGACAACATTTCCTGGTGAATTCCCACATCGCGGAAAAGATGGTGCAAAGATTCCTCCCTGTAAAAGGCCCTATTCTTGAAATCGGTCCAGGTAAAGGAATCCTAACCCGACAGCTTATCAAATATTGCCAGGATAATAAAATTACCGTGGTTGAACTGGATCGCAGCCTTTGTGACCACCTCGAAAATAGATTTAATGAAAATCTTGATATTTTCTGCCAAAATATTTTGCATTTGCACCCCGGTGGGCTTTTCCCCGGAGAACATGTCCGGGTGAATGTGATTGGGAATGTTCCCTATTATATTTCCAAAGAGTTAATGGATTGGGTGATTGCCCATCATCAAAAGATAAAAAAAGGCATGTTTATGATGCAAAAGGAGTTTGTGGATAAGTTAATGGCCCGGGAAGAGGCAAAGTGGGCCAATGCCCGGGCGGTATTATTTAATGGGTTGTTTGCAGTGGAGAAGTTGTTTGATGTTCAGCCGGGTTCGTTTTCGCCGCCGCCCAAAGTAAAATCTTCGGTGTTTTTATTCGAGGGGATTTCTTCACCACCTGGGAACGATATCGACAGTGGTGATTTTTATGCTTTTTTGCAGCGGTGTTTTCACAGCCGGAGGAAAACATTGCTGAATAACCTGGCCGCGGCAGGTTTGCTTCCAGGGGATATAAAGAAATTAAAGGCCATGTTTGACAACCGGCGCATACCTCTTAAG
>CP070627.1:1481631-1489011 GCA_020355945.1 Candidatus Aminicenantota bacterium
GTTGGCTTGCGATAGAATCTTTTTTTTTCTTTTGCTCATTTCTTATACTCACTCTTTTCAAAGAAATTCTATAACAATATATATAAATTATCAAGTAGAAATTTTTTCCTATCTCCTGGTTTACCCCACCACCCACTTTATCATATCCTATTTTTTTATTATTCTTTTAACATGATGGAATATGGTGGAGAGAAAAGGAGGCAAGGGAAAGGTATTTTATTCTTCCCTATTGACACTCTTCAAAATTTTCTTTAATATAGTCTCTTATAATTTTAAAAAATTTTCTATTCTTTTAAGGAGGAAACGATGAAAAAGAGACATGGGAAATTGCACCTTGGGAAAGCGGCCCGCCATATGAAACCGGTCCGTGCTGTTCCTAAAGGCCAGGATATCGGTATTGAAGATCTCGAACTTTACACGATACCGGAATCCGGGATGCAGCCTCGAGTTGCTTACGATATCATCCATGAGCAGATGTTTCTCAACTTCAGCCCGGCGCTGAACTTAGCCACATTCGTCAATACATGGATGGATGAGGAAGCCAAAAAACTTGCCCTGGAATCCATTAACGTAAACCTGATCGATCGTGCCGAATACCCGATGACCACTGAGATTCAAAAAAGGAACACCTGGATGATTGCCAAATTGCTCAATGCGGAAATACCCGATGAGATTAAAGACGATGATTTCATCGGAACAGGGACTGTGGGTTCGTCTGATGCGGTTATGCTCGGTATTATCGCGCATTTGACAAATTGGAGAAATTCGGGTTACGGCGATAAACACAAGCAGCCAAATATTGTTATCGGTGGAGCATATCAAATTTGCTGGGAGAAGATATTTAAGTTTTTTAACGTCCAACCGCGAATAATTCCTATAAAAGACGGGACAAAAAACATCGTTACTAAAGAGGATATCCAGTGGTGCTATGACGAGGGCTGGATCGATGACAACACCTGCGCCATCGGGCTTATATGCGGAACGACATTTACCGGGCAGACGGATGAGATCGAGGCGATCAACCAGCTAGTCCATGACCATAATAACCTGCGCCAGCCTAAAGGGCCGGATAATAAAGTTTTCCGCGTACCGATCCATGTTGATGCGGCCAGTGGGGGATTTATTCTCCCCTTCGCCCTACCGGACTTTTTATGGGATTTCCGTTTATCTGAAATTCAATCCATTAATCTTTCAAACCATAAATACGGTCTGGTTTATCCCGGGATGGGCACTGTCATATTCAGGGATGTGAGAGTTGTTCCTCCTGGACTTTTCACGGATGTCGATTATTTAGGCGGAACGGTCCATGACTATGCTTTGAGTTTCTCTCGCGGGAGCTTCCACGTCATTTGCCAGTATTACAACTTCCTCAGGCTCGGCATCCAGGGGTATAAAAGAGTCATGGACGATCTTATTAAAACATCGTCCGAAATTGTCAGCGAACTGCTGGAGAACTATGGCAAATATTTCGAGCTCCAATCCGATCTGCGCCCAGCAGAAGGGGAACATGGAATGAAAAAACTACTTTTCCCTGTTATCGTATTCAGGGTCAAGGATAACAATAAGTTTAACGCGGACATGCTTTCCGCAAGGCTGCGGCAGGATGGCTGGTATATACCAGCATACCCCTATCCGCATCCCGAAAATGAATTCCCCTACCCACCCGACAAAAAAAAGGAAAAAAGACAGGAAAAATCAGTTTTAATTAGAATGGTGATTAGAGAGGGTTTCAGCGAATATATGGCCGAACTTCTTATTAAGACTATTGCCCAGGCCATTGAAGAATTTGAAAAAGAGGAGACAAAGCCGAAAGAGATATTACGTCCCGGCGGCTCCGGACATCTCTGCTAATTCGTTGAAAACCCGGGGTAGATTTTTTTGCCTGGCACCTTTTTCGTATAATAATAGTTAGGGGTTAAGATGAAAGAACTTGTATCAGACTTATCAAAAGGTATTTGGGCACTGCCGCCATTCCCGGTAGTATTGGTGACGGTTGCCGGCAACATCATGACAGCAGGTGCTTTCCATTTCTACTCCTTCAAGCCCCCTTCGGTTATGGTAGGAATTATACCTGAGAAGTACACCTATGAACTCATCAACAGGGAGAAGGAGTTCGGTATTAACATCCCCACAGTGGAGCAGATAGCGCTTGTACGCACGTGTGGTTCGGTCTCAGGCCGGGACGTTGATGACAAATACAGCCAGGCCGGGGTGACACCTTTTCGGGGTACCAAAATCAAGAGCTGCTTGATCAAGGAGTGTCCCGTGAACATAGAATGTGTAGTAGTGCACCAGGTTGGTTTTAGAGGCACGCATCAATGGTTCGTAGGAGAGATCCAGGCAGTGCACGTTGATGATACGTACACACGGGAACAACCGCTGATGTTCTGGAGTGGAGAATATCGAAAGGTGGGGGAGTTCCTTGAGAAAGCCTGGTAGGATTATCAATTGATAAAAATTGGCCAAATGGCACTGATTATGCATATCCCAAAGTCCCGTTCTTTTTTTTACTGGCTATTTTACGTTTTACGCATTTACGGGGACAGTCAGTCATGATGCGCACATCACCCGGAGACGATGAAATTAATCAAAAGCTTTTGTGGGGGTCCAGGGGGCGGTTTTCTCGAAAAGAGCCCCCTGGCCGCCGGAGGCAAAGGTAATTTCATGGCAGGAAAAAAACCGGACCCCCACAAAAGCTTTTGAAAAAAAAGGGTTAAGCGCCCAACCACCTCTCATCTTCGCTGCACGCAATACCCGTTTCCTTGCAGTAATTTTCTGCTTCTTTGGTAAAACCGCTGCGAAAAAAATAAAACCAATCACCCGGTCCAGGTTTTCTATCTTTTTGATTGCTTCAAATTTACCCAGGAAATGAACCACTTCATCTTTAGAAAATTTTTTTAAGTCCCTGCTCTTCACCTCACCGATAATAGAATAATCATGCGGGGACTGAGCACGGGCAAAAATATCAACGCTGAACCCCCTGGCATACCCAGGTGAACTATCGTAACGCCACACCCGCGAATAATCACAAAAATTAAAATCCCCGGGCAAATACCGGGTAATGGACTTTAACAACTCATTTTTTTCACGGGCATGAAGTTTTAAATGATCCAGGATCAAATATTCCGCAAAGTAACCTTTTTGATAATTGTATTTTCCCTGTATCCATTAAATCTTTCCGGGTCACTTCCTCTCTTTTATGTTTGCACAGGTGGAGCACGATCTTTTTGGCATTTCGGTCATTGACTTTGCTAAACGCCGTTTTCACATATTCCATCCAGGTGGACTTGATAGAACCGTGATCATCCAATGTCTCAAACTCCAGGGTACGAGTCAGGCTGTCAACCGTGGTCAGGTCCTTATCCTTGTATTCGGAGCGCATAATAGAACTGATATAAAAAGGACTGCCCTCAGAAAGCCGGGCAATAAGATAAGCTGTTTCCTCGGTGATAGGGACATCGAAGAACCGGGAGTATTTAAACACCATTTCCACAGCTTCATGTTCCGGCATGTTTTTAAGGGACTTGTATTTAAAACGTGCTGGCAGCATCATTTTCAATGGCACACTTTCAAAATTCCTTGTCTTTTAATTTTGTATTTAAATGTTGTCTAAAGGTCTTCATTTTTAAATATTACATTATATATGATGTATTGTCAACAAAAAAATTGCTTGTTATTTACGTGAATCCTTTTTTTCCTCAAAGAACACATCAGTTCCGACGGTTGAAAAGTTCAACCAGTTGCTTTCTGCCGTATCACCTGAAAGGGATTTTGTACTGGTCGAAAGCCAGGGCTTTTGAAAATTTTTCAATTGCCTTTTTGGAAAATAGGTTGATTTTTTTTCTCCATTATGTTATATAAAAATTTCCAACGGGAAAGAAAGTGTATGTCGTATATTCTTTGCCAGTTGAAATGAAAAAGGTGATAGAAATGCCGGTTTCAACCGAAAGAATTTCGGTAGGAGCGGAAGCTTAAGCAAAATTTTTTCAAATGAATGCAACAAGCATCCTAAAAAGACATGGGAGCGGACGTGAAAACCCGCTGGATTCTGCACCCTTCAGCTCTCACCCCGGGGATATAGACGATAGAACAAAAAAAGTAGAATATTATCTCTAAATGAAAATATCTGAACTCATCTGGCCGAAAGAGAGAATTGACCACATCGCAAATCATGGGGTAACCCCGGAAGAAGTGGAAGAAACTTGCTTTGGAATGGCATTTGTCCAGCGTGCAAAATCCCATGGAGAGAATCCTGTCTATTATGTCCTTGGACAGACAGAATCCGGCAGGTACTTGCTCTGTGTAGTGATTCAATTTCCAGATGGCAGAGGGTATCCCATCACAGCACGCCCAATGACTGACAAGGAAAAACGACGTTACAAACAATGGAGAGAACGATGAAAAAAAAGAAGATTCCAGAAACTGATTCAATTCAAGAATTAGCACATTTTTGGGATACGCATGATTTGACTGATTTCGAAGACCAATTGGAAGAAGTAAATGAACCGGTTTTTAAACCTATAACTGATCTTAAAATCCACCTGGAACATGATGAGGTCGAGGCTGTTAGACAAATCGCCAGATCAAAAGGAATTTCATATGTTGAATTGATCAAGGAATGGGTTCTTGAAAAAATTCATGTAAAGTGAATTTTTTCTACTGGATTTTGTATTTTTAAACCGGGAGATTCTTTCCAAAGTAAAATTTCCAATAGTGTTTTAGGGGACAGGCCAATTCTACCAGGAGATAGTAAATCCTTATTCAAAATAAGAAAATCCTTGTTTACACCAAGAAAATCCTACCTCACACATAAAAAATCCTACCGTGTAATAGAAAATCCTTGATCAGCATAAGTGAAACCTTGTCTGATACAAGAAAATCTTACCGTACAGTAGAAAATCCTTGTCCGAAATAAGGAAATCCTGTCCAGGAATAGAAAATCCTGCCTGGAGATAGGAAGACCTGATACACTCATTCTTCCATCTCCTTTTTTACTGGGATTCCGAAGTATCAGATGTCTCATCATCGGAAGGGAATCTGCTCTTTACTACTTTAAACCGTTTACTTAATTCTTTGGCGACAGCACTGGCACCAGGTACATTGGCCCTGGCTGCATTCTTTGTATGGTGATAAAATATCCGGGATGAGCTGTAAGCTTCGGCTCCCACCAACGCGAAGGTGTCGCTGAGTTTAGCTGCTAACGGGATCAGGTGGTCCATCACCAGTTGAAGCTTTTTGGCCAGTTTTGTGTCTTTTTCAAACTCCCCCATATCTAGAAATTGAGGGACCAAATTCGGATTCTTTGACGCATATTCAAACGACTTGTCAATGAACTCGATGGTTTTTACACCGATTCCGGGCATTGATACCTTTTCGTCAGCAGGAAGCGTGACAGCAAACGGAATAAGTGATTCGATCGATTTGATACTATTGATGATAGACGCATGATCCTCATCACTAAGCGACGCTGATACCAAATTAAAGTTTACACTCATTTTTCCTCCTTATGATTTATAATTTTTTGCTTTTTGTGATTCCGGGGACATTAACAGCCTACAAAAATTGCAAACGTTAAAGGGCTGTAATGATACTTTTCTGTAATTATTACGGGTATTAAGGAAACAACAATCCAAAAATGTTTCCTGCCATACAAAAAAACAACAACACAAACAGTCATTGACGCAAATAGAGGTATCTTTCGGCAGCGGTAACGCCATATGGTTCATTGGTGCAAATTTAATCATGCTGGGAAATTATCATATAATGCTTGCCTTGTCAATACATTTCCTTAAAAAAAAATTTTTTTATCCTCTATTTACTACATTTGTGTATTTTTTGTCTTGCGGTTGTTGGCAGGTATATTAGTGATTACGTGAAAATGTATATCCAGGTAGACCAAATACAATTCCCGCTGCCCTATGCTGATTGTTTCCAGGAGCGTTGTTTTGCCGTTATTTGTTGTATAGCTGAAAATATAGGCGGAAATATTGAAAAATCTCCGCTAACTTATTGATTTTTTAAGAAAAATCAGGTATAGTTATACACATTGTTATGTTGTTATTTTCCAGGCGTACCAAAGTTATAAGAAGGAGGTTTTATGACGGTTGATAATAAAAAAGAAGTGATGATAAAAATGCCGGAAAAACGAGATGATAAAGGCAGTAAGGACACAGCGCCGTACCTGGACATCGGTATCCACACAAAGGCGGCAAGGGAAGCCCTGGGAAAAACCATCCAGGGGATGAGTGATGCCACCGGTATTTCCCGCGGTTATATATCGGATTTTGAGCGTGGAGTCAAACTTCCAACCGCCAGGTACATCAAGTACCTGTATGACAAATGTAACATCAATGTCAACTATATTTTTTCCGGGGAAGGTCTTATTTTCAGACCGGTTAAGGGTAAAGCATTGCCATTGGATTTCGGCAGTCACCAGGGGGAGGTGGAAGAATTGGTCTGGTTTATGTATAAGGTTCCCCATGCCCTCCTCTACCAATTACAGGCGCACCTGGAATACAAATTAAAGTATAAGCAAATGTTGTCTGAGCATTTCCCGGAAATAAAAAAGGAATTGCTGTGATTGATACCTGTTAAAGTTAAAAGGAGTAAATAATGAGCTTAAGAAAAATTGCCAGTGTGGAACTGGACCGTTTGATTAACCTGATTCATGTCCCGGAAATTAACCGTGAGTTTAACAAACTTCATGATCGGCTTAAGGATATAGATATTCAGCAGCATATCATGGATTTCAAAATCCGTAAGCGTGAATTGTTCATGGAGCTTTATATGAAACGGTGGGAATGTAACGAAGTCAGCAGGGCTGTCGGAGATTTCTATTGGTTTGAATTAACCTGTTATGGGCCGGGTGACTGGCGTCTCACCATGTCGTACCCGCTTCATGACGTATCGATTGTTCCCCAATATGAGATTTTGCCTCACCAGGTGATTGAAAAGATAATCGACACCCCTGTCAAACCAAATGAAACCAGGTCCGCTTTCAATCTAAAATCCGAGTTCTGGCGAAAAGTAGTTAATGTGAAGTTTTGCCGGTTGTCAGAAGGTTTTATCTGCGGTACCGTGGAGTTGTGTAAACGAATGAAAGGAGATATCGATGCAAAGAAAAATTTGAATATCGCCTCCAGGGATTTTGAAATGGCTTTTAGAAAATTTTATTACTTATTTTCACATCAGCCCGGTTTGATTTACTCGTTTATACTTGATTTCCTAAAGGCCAAAATACCGGGGTTGAAAATCATGGGTGGAAAAGGGCAAGAAGTTAACCTGGCCGGGCTGCCTTTGAAAATCCCGGAGAGGTGCTTGCTGATAGAAAAATATTATATACAAATGTTAGAAAAAGATATCGTACAAGAAGGTATTAAC
>CP070627.1:1489111-1496386 GCA_020355945.1 Candidatus Aminicenantota bacterium
CGGGGTTTGATGAATCAAACCCCTACAATTGAATTTATTTTTTTTCTTTCGTGTCCCTTCATGCTTCACTGTAACTTCGTGGCTAATTTTTTAGTTATTTTCATGGTAGTCATTGGTAATGAATTCCAGAAAAAATACATGACCCCATAACTATTGAAAAAATTTTTTATTTTTTCTAAAATATATCTTAAAACCGGTTCGATGTGAAACAATCGAAAAAGGTGAAACAAATGCTAGTGTTAGTAGGAGTATAGTAATCGGATGCTTGGTCTATATTTAACCCATTTATCTATTATTCCCTTGACCCAACTGATACTGTCCCTGATTATTCTATCCTATTTATGGCGTCTTAAAGACAAATCCAAACCCACCCGGTTTTTCACCTACTTTTTTGTGGGTAATACACTCTATTTAATTTCCTTTTTTATTTATAACAGTGCGCTTCCAGCCGGGCAATATTGGATCGCCCCTCTCCAATATATCACGTTTCTCATTGGGCTGGCCATTTTACTGCAATTTGTCTACAGTTTCCCTCAGACACTGCCCTTTCAAAAGCTTGAAGCAGCGGTTGTGCTTGTTTTATCCGTCACAGCCATACTCATCGGCGCGGTCCTGCACGGTCATTTCATATATGTTATCAACTCAGGCACCCCCCACCCTACCCCGTTATTCCTGGTGACATCTTTCTTAATCGCCATTGAATTTTTTTGGTGCCTGGTGGTGCTAATAAGACGTATCATTTATTTCTCCCGACAACAAGGATACAGCAATTGGTGGCAAAATTTTTTCAGGCCCCGGGAAAAACCAGCCAAAGCCGCTCGCGATCTCGCTCTTATCCTGTCGGTTCCCCTTTGCACCGTGATTTGCGCATTTTTACGCGACCTGGGCATTTTACCCGAAATATTCATTCACTACTTGATCATGGTGGTGACGATCCTATTTTATTTTGCCTTAATGGTGTTCTATTTAAACTACGCCCAGGAATCCAGCACATTTATGGCGAAATTAGTCGGGGCTTCGCTGGTGATTGTCCTGACTATTTTAGCAACCGTAGGCCATTTGGTCAACCCGCTGGTGAGAAAAACCTACCCCCATAAAAACCTGGTTTCCCAGGACCAGAGCATCTATTTTCAACCCACCTTGAATCATATAGGCTTTGATATAACCGCCAAACCTTCCCAATTTGAGTCTCAATTGGGGCAAAAATTGACGTTGGGAAACCATGGCAACACGATTCTGGACCTGGAATTTGCGTTTCCTTTTGCCGGGAAAAAATGGGAAAAAATTTACATTGATAAAAGTTGTGTTGTCACCTTTGACAGCCCGTTGTTTGATTTTGCCTTTTGGGCTAACCGACAGATAGGCATTACCCCATTGTGGCTTAGAACAACATTCACAAATGACAGCGGTGTTTTTCAAAAAAAAGAACCTGGAAAACTCACGATTACGTGGCACAACATGATCGATGCCTTCAACCAAATGAAGCGCAGCGTACAATTGGTACTGGATGAGAATGGGTCGATTCAATTTAACTATCAAAATATCCAGGGTTCCCATGCTTTCTTAGTGGGTCTTTTCTCCGGTAACGGTTACGGGTCTTCTGCCAAAACAGAAGTGCGATTTTCTAAAGATTTACCTATTTCAACTTCCACACCATCTGTTTTCGAAAATTACTATAAGGATTACCGGCTTTATGAGCATCAGAAAATACTGCCGCTGGCAGTTATGGTTATTTTGACCAGTTTGCTCATTCTTTTAGGGTTCCCGCTTTTCTTTAAAACCAGCCTGGTAAAGCCGCTGCAGACCTTATTGGAAGGAGTAAAAATGGTGAACTGGGGCCGGTTGTACGCTTCCGTACCCGTTCGCTATAACGATGAAATCGGCTTTTTAACCGATTCCTTTAACCGAATGGTCCAATCCCTAAAACAGGCAAACGAGCGCAGGCGTGAAGCAGACCATGCCAAAGATAAACTCCTGGCATTAAACGAATCTATCCTTGAAACCGCGGCAGAAGGCATTATTACACTGGATCAACAGGGGAAAATCCTGTCCTTCAATAAAGCGGCTGAAGAAATGTTTAAGTACTCCAGGGACGAAATTATCGGGAAACCGGACCACATATTAATAAAAGAACAAAATGGTGAGCAATTGGGGTTCCTGGGACATTTTATGGCTTCCGGCCAAAAGAAAAAGCTGGGAATCGAACGTGAGTTCCACGGAAGACAAAAAAATGGGCAGCTTTTTCCCCTGGAGTTTGCGGTAAGCGCCTCAGGATCCGGCAAAGACCGGATTTTTACCGTTATTTTACATGACTTAACCGAACATAAACGATTGGAAATAGAAAAAATGAAACTGGAAACCCAACTTCACCAAACTCAAAAACTCGAATCCATCGGGACGTTAGCCGGAGGTATTGCCCACGGTTTCAACAACCTGCTTACACCTATTATCGGGTATACTGAAATGGCGCTGGAGAGCACATCACCCCGGGACTCACTGCATCATGACTTAAAAAATATCCTCATCGCTTCTCATCGCGCCAAGGACATAGTCAAACAGCTCCTGGTCTTTAGCCAGGCGGATGCCAGGAAATATGAAGCCATAGATATTCATGCCATCGTCATAGAAGCCATTAAACTATTACGCACCACCACCCCCCCGGCGATCGAATTAAAATTAAATTTGAATCCTCACTGTGGGGCTGTTTTTGGCGATCCTTTGGAATTAAAACAGGTCATCATTAATCTTTATACCAATGCCAGTTATGCAATGTTACCCGATGGGGGAATCCTGGAAGTGGGTTTGGATTGCATTGAAGTGGATCAAACATTGGCTAAAATGCACCCCAGGTTAAAACCAGGCACCTATGCCAAAATCCGGGTAACAGATACGGGAAAGGGCATGGACAGCCAGACCATGAGTCACATCTTTGAACCCTTTTTCACCACCAGGGATGTGGGAGAAGGCATGGGACTGGGGCTTTCCGTTGCTCATGGCATCGTAGAAAAATACGGAGGTGTTATTCTTGTGGATAGTAAAGTAAACAAAGGAACCACCTTCAGTGTTTATTTGCCCTCTGTCCCGGTAAAAGATGCCCGGGAAAAACCGGATCATGAGAAAATAATGACAGGAGAAGAAGATATCTTGCTGGTGGGGAACGAAGAAATAATTGTGAGTATACATAAAGAACTACTGGAACGTGAAGGGTATAAAGTTACAGCAGAAACCAGCGGCTTGAAGGCGCTGGAAATATTCCGCAATCAAGCGGATAACTTTGATGTGGTTATTATCGATCAAATCCTGCCGGACATGAAGGGGATGCAGTTAACCCGGGAAATATTGGCCCTGCGACCCACTATGCCTATTATTCTCTGCGCCAGGAATATAGAATCCGCTTTTATTGAAAAATGCCGGGAAGCAGGTGTGGGGAAAATTGTCATGAAACCGGTGACCCTACAATCCCTGGATACTTCCATAAGAGAACTATTGACGCAACAGGGGGTAATGTGATAAAACTTAGTATCTTATATTATGAAATTTGGAGGTAATGAAATGGATTTAGAAGTTGTCAAAATTGAAAACCCAAAGGCACTCAATTTTATTTTAGGGCACTCTCATTTTATTAAAACTGTTGAAGACATTCATGAAGCCCTGGTTAACACCGTACCCAATATCAAATTCGGATTAGCCTTTTGTGAGGCATCGCAAAAATGCCTGGTGAGGTGGAGTGGTACGGATGATGAATTGATCCGACTGGCTCAGACCAATGCGGTGAATCTTTCTGCCGGGCACACGTTTATCATCTTCCTGGAAGATTCATTTCCCATCAATGTGCTGCGCGTTCTCAAGCAGGTGCCTGAAGTCTGCCGCATCTTTTGTGCCACAGCCAATCCCGTGGAAGTGATTGTGGCAAAAACTGAGCTGGGCAGGGGAATAATGGGTGTTATCGACGGTCTCCCCACTGTGGGCATTGAAAAAGACGAGGACATTGCCGAACGTAAAGATTTCTTACGCAAAATCGGTTACAAGTTCTGAGCCCCAGACCAGGGTACCTTTTTCTAACTTTCTTGCTAAAAATATGATACAATATTGTCTCTGATTCCAGGAGGAATAAATGATGTTTAAACCTATAAAAATACTGAGAAAATCAATCATTTTCATGGTGTTGTTTTTGATAACAATTGTTGGTAACGCCAGGGCCGAAGAGATTTATTTCACCACCACCCCTACAATTAGCCCGGATGCAATAAAAATTGTATTCAGCTACGAAGGCGACCTCTGGATTGTCAACGTGTCCGGCGGTACCGCCTACCGGTTAACCGGCATGGCAGGCGAAGAAAAATATCCACGATTCTCTCCCGATGGTCAGTGGATCGCTTTTTCCGGTTCCCAGGATGGCAATGTCAATGTGTATGTCATGCCGGCACAAGGCGGTGATATCAAACAATTAACCTTCCATGACACCGAAGATCAGGTGGATTCATGGTCATGGGATTCAAAATATATCTACTTTACTTCCAACCGCTACAATAACTTTACCGGGTTTAAAGTGAGCCGCGAAGGCGGAACCCCCCAACGACTGGTTGAAAATTATTTTAATACCCTCCACGGCATGGTGGAACACCCAATATCCCTGGCCTACTATTTCACCGACAGCGATGAAAGCCTGTCTTTCGCCAGCCGTAAAGGATACAAAGGCGAATACAACCCGGATATCAAATCCTATAATCCCAAAACCAGGACCTTCATACTCCATACCTCCTACAAAGGAAAAGACTTCTGGCACACCATCGATCAACAAGGTAATTTATACTTTGTTTCAGACCGGGATAACGGCGAATATAACCTCTACCAATTGAAAAACCAGGAAAAAATAAAATTGACGGATTTTAAAACCTCTATAAAGATGCCCCAGGTAAGCGCCAATGGAGAAAAAATTGTCTTTGAAAAAGATTATCAATTGTTTACTTATTCTGTCCCGGATAAAAGAATAGAAAAAGTCAACATCCGATTATTTCGTAATGATACCTTGAAACTGGAACAAGATTTTGAGGTGAATGGCAAAATCACCTATTTTGACGTGTCACCGGACAGTAAGAAGTTTGCCTTTGTATCCCGGGGAGAACTCTTTGTGTCCGATACAAAAGGTAAATTCATACGCCAATTACAAACCGGCAAGGGCCGCGTGATGGAGGTTAAATGGTTAAAAGATAGCAAAACCCTTTTATTCAACCAGACTGTCGATGGCTGGTTGAACCTGTTTAAAATACGATCCCATACCGGTGACAAAGAGGTGCAATTAACCGCTGATGCGGCCAACAACCGTAATATTACGCTGGACAAGGAGATGACACAGGCTCTTTACCTGAGCGGCACCACCCATCTAAAGGTAATGGATTTAAAAACCTTTAAAGTTAAAACCGCGGTAACCGACGAACTGTGGGGATATGACAACAGTCAGCCCTATTTCTCACCGGATGCCCGGTACATCGTATTTACAGCCCATCGAAATTTTGAAGAGGACCTCCTGGTTCATCACCTGGAATCGGGTCACACCATTAACCTGACCAACTCCGGCGTATCCGAAGGCCAGCCTTTCTGGTCCCCGGACGGGAAATATATATTTTTTGTTTCCAATCGTTTCCATCCCTTTTTCCCTCACGTGGCCAAAGATTTCAAAATTTATCGACTCCCCCTGCATAAATATACAAAACCCTTTAAATCCACTGAATTCGATAAGCTATTTGAAAAAGAAGATACCCAAAAGACCGGACCATCAAAAACAAGAGAAAAAAACAGGAGTAATAAACCCAAACCAGGCCAGGACCCGGTGATTTCCATTGATGTTGATGAGTTGTCCAGGCATTGGTACCAGGTATCACCGGATCCAGGAACCCAGGGCTTTCCCTATGTGATTAACAAAAACCATGAAACCATCGTCCTTTACCTATCCGACCACGATGGTGAGCCCTTAAATCTCTGGAAAACCACCATAAAACCCTTTGAAGTAAAAAAAACAGGAAAAATTAAAGGCGCAGTCACCTACAAAAACCCTTTGATCTCAACCGCAGCGGATAAATACTATGCCCTGGTAAACGGGACAATCGGTGAAGTGGATGTAAATGGTAATTCCTTTAAACCGATTACCATGAAATACACCTTCAGACGAAATTTAAAATCGGAATTCAGCCAGATGTTTTTTGAATTATGGGCGGGTGTCCAGGAGAATTTCTACGATGAGACCTTTCATGGTAATGATTGGAAAAACATAAAAGAGAAATATCAACGGTTTTTACCCTACATTCGTTCCCGGTCCGATTTAAGAACCCTGATCGATGATATGCTGGGGGAATTAAATTCCTCCCACATGGGATTCCGCTCCCACGGCGAAGAAGAGAAAACCTTTCATTCCATGAAAAGTATGCTTACCGGGCTGGTATTCGAAAACCAGGACCCTTATACGGTAAAGGCAGTGGTAACCGATTCGCCGGTAGATAAAAAAGGCATTGATATCAAACCCGGTGACCTGCTGGTGGCGGTGAACCATCACAAAATCTCTCCCGGTATCAATAGGGAATATTATTTTGCCGCCCCTGCAATGGAAGATGAACTGTCATTGACATTCCAACGAAAAAAAGAAAAGGAATCTCAAACCTTTACCGTGAAAATTCATCCCGTCACCAGTCGTTCTTTCAAGCAAAACCTTTATGATGAATGGATCCGGGATAATCAACGATTGGTGGATGAAAAGAGCGGCAGACGGATCGCTTACATCCATATGAAGAATATGAGAACCCGGGAGCTTGAAAATTTCCTGGTGGAAATGACCACCGAATGGTATAAGCGAGAGGGTTTGATACTGGACTTGAGGTATAACACCGGGGGTAATGTTCATGATGCCGTGTTGAATTTTCTCAGCCAGAAGCCCTATACCCAATGGAAGTACCAGGGAGGAAAATTTGCGCCGCAGCCCAATTTTGCACCCGCGGCCAAACCCATTGTTTTACTGGTTAACGAACAGAGTTTGAGCGATGCCGAATTGACCACAGAGGCCTTTAAGGTGTTAAACCTGGGAAAGGTCATCGGCACCGAAACCTATCGGTGGTTGATATTTACTTCGGGTAAAACCCTTGTTGACGGCTCTTACTACCGGTTGCCCTCATGGGGATGCTATACCCTGGATAAAAAAAATATCGAATGGACCGGCGTAAAACCCGATATCTACATGAAAACCACCTTGAAAGACCGACTGGAAGGCAAAGACCCCCAGTTGGA
>CP070627.1:1496486-1503707 GCA_020355945.1 Candidatus Aminicenantota bacterium
ATTGGAACATGCCGGGTATGACCCGGGGGTTTACAAAGGCAAGATCGGTCTTTATGCCGGTGCCAGTCCCAATCTATTCTGGGAAATTTCTTCATTAAAATCGTCTTCTGCGGATGTTTCCTATGCTGAGCAATGGGAAGCGGTTCAATTCAGCGATAAGGATTATCTCAGCACCCGCATCGGGTATAAACTTGATTTAAAAGGCCCCTGTGTCACGCTGCAAACGGCCTGTTCCACATCGTTGGCAGCGGTTGTGCTGGCATGCCGGGAATTATTAAGCGGGGCATGTGATATGGCGCTGGCTGGTGGTGTCTCTGTCACCTTCCACGATGAAAAGGGTTATGTGTACCAGGAAGGGGGAATCATGTCACCGGACGGTCTATGCCGGGCCTTTGATGCCAGGGCCAGGGGAACCGTAGGAGGAAACGGTGCAGGGGTGGTGGTGTTGAAACCCCTTGACACAGCAATTACGGACAGGGATTGTATTCATGCCGTTATCAAAGGTTTTGCCCTTAACAATGACGGAAAAAATAAAGTGGGTTTTACCGCTCCCGGTGTCCAGGGTCAGGCAGAAGTCATTGGCACGGCCCTGCAGGCGGCCGGGATTGAGCCTGAAAGTATCGGGTATATTGAAGCACACGGTACCGGCACTCCCATGGGAGACCCCATTGAAATCGAAGGGTTAAAACTGGCCTTTAAGCCCCGGGCAGGGGCACACTCTTATAAAAAAAATTCCTGTGCTGTCGGGTCGGTGAAAACCAATATCGGGCACCTGGATGCAGCCGCAGGGGCTGTGGGTTTGATCAAAACCGTGCTTGCCTTAAAGCACCGGATGATTCCACCCAGTTTGCATTTTGAAACCCCCAACCCCAAAATCGATTTTGAAAACAGCCCCTTTTATGTGAATACGGAATTAAAGGAATGGAAAAACCATAAGTACCCGCTGCGGGCCGGGGTCAGCTCGTTTGGAATTGGCGGCACCAATGCGCATGTTATTCTTGAAGAATCCCCAAAGGGGACAAGGGGGCTTGGCTCCCTGTCTAAATACCATTTAATCCTATTATCTGCCAAAACCCAGTCCGCCCTGGATAAAATGACCGAAAATCTAGCGGAATATTTTAAAAAAACTCTTTTAAATCGCGGTAATCATGAGAATCCTACTAATCCTGGTCCAATCCTGGCAGATGCGGCGTATACTTTACAAGTAGGCCGAAAACGATTCCCCTACAGGCGAATGCTGGTCTGTTCAACAGTGGATGAGGCCATTGCCATGCTGTCCACTCCCGGCACTCTCGACTGTCACTACCATCTCTTAAAAGAGGATAAGCCTCCGGTGGTTTTCATGTTTCCCGGGCAGGGTTCCCAGTATGTCAATATGGGACGGGAACTATACGAAAAAGAGCCGGTATTTCGCCAGGAAATGGACCGCTGTTTTGAAATATTGAAGCCGTTAATGGGTTATGACATCAAAGAAATCCTTTATCCTTCCTCTGTGTCCTCTGTGTCCTCTGTGGCAAAAAATATAGACCAAACCGAAATGACCCAGCCTCTTCTCTTTGCCTTTGAATATACTCTGGCAAAATTATTAGTAGAATGGGGAATCAAACCCGATAGCATGATCGGGCACAGTATCGGTGAATATACGGCTGCTTGTTTATCCGGTATTTTTTCTCCGGAGGAAGCGTTAAAGCTGGTGGTATTAAGGGGCCGGCTGGTCCAGCGTCTGCCCGGGGGGGCAATGTTGAGCGCCGCCATTGCAGAAGAAGAACTGGTTCCTCTTTTAAAAGATAAGGCACTTTCCCTGGCAGCGGTGAATAGCCCGTCACAGTGTGTGGTCTCCGGGACTCACCAGGCTGTTGAGGACTTTGCCCGGGACCTGAAGCAAAAAGGATATGACACCAGGCCGCTTCACACCTCTCACGCCTTTCATTCGTACATGATGGACCCTGTCTTGGAGGAATTTAAACAAACAGTTATAGGAATGAAGATCAATTTCACCAAAGCTTCGATCCCTTTTATTTCAAACGTTACAGGAAAGCGGATAACTGTTGAAGAGGCTTCAAATCCCGATTATTGGGTCACCCACCTCAGACGCACGGTCCGGTTTAACCATGGACTGGCGAAATTATTTGCAATGGAAGGAGCTATTTTTGTGGAAGTGGGACCGGGACGAGCGTTAAGTACGTTTGCCAGGCAGTATTTCCAGGAATATAAAGAAAAAGGCCAATGCCCTTTGGTTATAAACCTGGTGCGGCACCCGGGTGAGGACTGCTCAGACTGCCGCACCCTATTCAATCAAATCGGCCGGTTATGGCTTTACGGCATAGAAGTCGATTGGCCTGGTTTGCACCGCCAGGAAAAAAGATATCGCATTCCCTTAACCACATATCCCTTTGAGGGTAAACGTTTCCCGGTTAAAGCGGATTTACCGGGAACCGCGGCCAGGATCCCGGAAGACAAACAACCATTAACTGGAAAACCTGGAATAGCAGACTGGTTTTACACCCTGGTTTGGGATCAGTCGATCCTGGCAGGCCCCCCTTCAATATCACCCCTTAAAAGAGTGAACTGGTTAATATTCGTGGATTCATGGGGATTGGGGAGCCGTTTGCTCCGGCAATTGGAAGAAATTGGCTCAAAAGTGACTGCCGTAAGAATCGGACAGCAATTCCAAAAGTCCGGTGACCGGGTATTTACTATAAACCCCCAATGCAGCAGCGATTATGATAAACTGTTCCGGGAGTTAAAAAAGTTGAGAATCCTCCCGGGAAAGATTGTTCACTTATGGGGGATCACAGGAGAAACAGGAAAAGAACCGGGGTTTGATGAGCTCGATTGGCTGCAAGATCAAGGATTTTACAGTCTGCTTAATATTGTCCGGGCAGCAGGTAGACAACATATTACCGGTGAAATCGGGTTAGAAGTGCTTTCCGATCGGTTGCATAATGTAACCGGGGACGAGTCGATTGATCCGCTCAAAGCCACAATCCTGGGACCAGTAAAAGTCATTCCCCTGGAATACCCCAACATCACCTGCCGCAGTATCGATATTGTAAAACCAACGCCAGGGAGTGTGCAGGAGTCAAAACTCCCGGACCGGTTATTAAAGGAATTTGCACTGCCAATTGAATTCCCGGGCAGTATCATGGCTCTCCGGGGGAATCACCGTTGGGTCCGGAAAATCAAACCCATCCCACTGGAAAAAAGTAAAACAATTGACCGGCGATTAAAAAAAGGAGGTGTTTACCTGGTGACCGGTGGATTGGGGGGAATTGGCATGGCATTGGCTCAATACCTGGCAGAGCGTGTAAAAGCCAGGTTGATTTTGGTGGACCCTTCGGCTCTTCCTCCTGCAGGGCAGTGGGAACGGAAATTACAGCAGTTAAAAGCTCATGGCGCTGAGATCATGACCGCGGCTGCTGATGTTTCTGATATCCGGCAGATGAAAAAAGTGATTGCCCGGGCACTGGAAAGGTTCGGTACCATCGACGGTGTTATCCATGCCGCCGGAGTTGTCGATTATAACGGTGTTATCCAGGCAAGGACCAAAGAGATGACCGAAAGTATTATGGCCCCAAAAGTCAAAGGAACCCTGGTGCTGGACCACCTGTTGAAAAATATTAAACCGGATTTTATCGTTCTTTGTTCTTCTCTAGGAAACATCACCAGGGTGCTTAATTTCGGGCAGGTGGGTTATACCGCAGCCAATGAATTCCTGGATGCTTATGCCCACTGGAAAAATACTTATGAGGACACCTTCACTGTATCGATTAATTGGCCTACCTGGCAAGGGGTGGGCATGGGAAAAGAGGCCCTGCATTGGGCTGAAAAAATAGAAAACCTGGATAATCCCCTCTATCAATCAATACTTGATAATACCATCTCATCCCGGCAAGGAATCGAAGCCTTTTGCCGTATCCTCTCAAGCTCCCTGACCCGGGCAGCGGTTTCACCCAAAGACCTGAACATCCTGGTTGACCGATGTAATGCTCTTTCATCAGCACCCCTTGGGGAGGCAGAGGCGGTAAAGATAACCGGTACAAGCGGGCGGATGCACCCCAGGCCCCAACTCAGTACAGCATATATTGCCCCCCGGGAAAAAATAGAAAAAACTCTCGCCAACACCTGGCAAGAATTCTTCAAAATTGAACCGGTGGGGATTCGAGATAATTTCTTTGAGCTGGGAGGAGATTCATTAAAAGCCATAGGCATGGCTTCAAGAATTCATAAAGAACTAAATGTAGAAATTCCCTTAGCAGAATTCTTTAGCAGACCCAGCATAGAAACTCTTGCCCGATACATCACGGATAAGGCAAAAAAAGAGGCTTATTCATCTATAAAGCCAGCAGAAAAAAAAGAGTATTACATATTATCATCCGCTCAAAAAAGATTATTTGTACTCCAGCAGATGGTGCCCGGGACCACTGCTTATAACATATCCTGTCTCCTGCAACTGGAAGGAAGTGTGAAAAGGGAAAAATTGGAAGCGGTTTTCAGCAAATTAATCCAACGGTTTGAAAGTTTTGGCACATCCTTTGTTTTGTTAGAGGGGCAACCGGTCCAGAGGATACACCATAACGTGGAAATTAAAGTTGAGGTTGAGGAAGAGCGGTCCTCAGACTTAGAGGGAACAAGGGGGCTTGCCCCCTTGCCTCTAGAACCCGCAGCCCGCAGCTCGCAGTTGGTAACAGGCACTTTAAAGAACTTCATCCGGCCATTTGATCTGTCCCGGGCCCCGCTCCTGCGGATAGGATTAACCCGGCTAGAGGAATTCCACCATATTTTGATCATAGATATGCATCATATAATTGCAGACGGTACCTCCATCAATGTGTTGATGAAGGATTTTAAGAACCTGTACGCAGGAAAAGACCTGCCTCACCTGGAAATACAGTACAAAGACTTTTCAGAATGGCAAAACCGGGAACAAGAAAAAGAGGAAGTAAAACAGCAGCGCCTGTACTGGTCGAGGCAATTCCAGGACGATATCCCGGTATTAAATTTACCCCTTGATTTTCCCAGGCCGCCGGTTCAAAGCTTTGCAGGAAATCGATTATGTTTCGATATAAATAAACAAGAGGCACATGCTTTAAAAACCTATGCCCGGGACCAGGGAATAACATTGTACCTCTTGCTGCTCTCCGTATACGTCATCTTCCTGGCAAAACTAAGTAACCAGGAAGATATTGTAATCGGAACGCCAATATCAATCCGCAAACATGCGAACCTGGAAAACATCATCGGGATGTTTGCCAATACACTGGCGCTGCGGAATTTTCCCGGACCAGAGAAAAACGTTAACCAGTTCCTGGACGAAGTAAAAGAACGGACATTAGGAGCTTTTGCTAACCAGGACTACCCCTTTGAAGAACTGGTAGAAACAGCAGCAGTAGAAAGAAATACCAGCCGCAATCCCCTGTTCGACACCATGTTTGTCCTGCAAAATTTTGATACCCCGGCAATAGAAATACCCGGCTTGAAATTAAAACCAATGAATAGTGAAAACCTTATACAGGTATCGAAATTCGACCTGACCCTCGAGGTAGTGGAGATAGATAACAGGCTGTTTTTTTTCTTTGAATACAGTACAAAATTGTTTAAAAAAGCAACCATAGAAAGATTTATTCGATATTTCAAGAAGATAGTATCCGCTGTGCCGGCAAGCCCTAAAGCGAAGATATCGGGATTAGAAATCATATCTGATAAAGAAAAGAAACAGGTATTGTATGATTTTAATAACACTGCGTCGGAATACCCAGGACATAAGATGATCCATGAATTATTCGCGGAACAGACAGGAAAAACACCCGATCAAATCGCTCTAAAGGGGACAAGGGGGCTTGCCCCCTTGTATATTAGTTACCGGGAATTAAATGAAAAAGCCAGTCAATTGGCTCATCTATTAATAGAAAAAGGTGTCAAACCCGACACCCTTGTGGCCATCATGATGGAGCGGTCAATAGAGATGATTGTTGGTATCCTGGCAATATTAAAAGCCGGGGGCGCTTATTTGCCCATTGACCCGGCATATCCCTGGAAACGAATTCAATACGTGTTGGCAGACAGCAATACGAAGATTTTGTTAACCACACCAAAACTCCAGGTTAAGGTTAAGGCTGAATTTGAGGTTGAAGAGAGATTTATAAAGATAATAGATATTGCCATTCTTTCATCTTTCTCAACCTCAACCTTAACCTGCCAGGTGAGTCCCACGAACCTGGCTTATGTCATGTATACCTCCGGTTCCACCGGTAGAGCCAAAGCGGTAATAGTAGAGCACAGGAGTGTTGTCAGGCTGGTAAAAAATACCAATTATATAGAATTCAAGCAAGGCGACCGGATTTTACAAACCGGGGCATTGGATTTTGACGCCTCTACATTTGAAATATGGGGTGCTCTATTAAACGGTTTGCTATTGTACCTGGTAAGTAAAGAAACAATATTAATCGCCAAAAAACTGGAAGAGGTGGTGCAGAAAAATGCCATTACCACGATGTGGATGACCTCCCCACTGTTTAACCGGATGGTGGATGAGGACTTAGAGATTTTCAAAGGGCTCCGGGACTTGATCGTAGGAGGCGACTTGCTGTCACCCCTGCACATCAACCGGGTGCGAGCCAGGTTCCCGGGTTTAAAAGTAACCAATGGCTATGGCCCAACAGAAAACACCACGTTTTCCACCACATTTTTGCCAGACCGGGAATATAAAAGAAATATTCCCATTGGCAAACCCATTGCCAACTCCACCGTCTACATCATGGATAACTATAATAATCTGCAGCCCATAGGAGTTCCGGGAGAACTATGTGTTGGTGGTGATGGATTGGCCAGGGGATATTTAAATAATGTTGAACTGACTGCGCAAAAATTCCAACTTCCCAACAAACCCGGATATCATAGGTCCTATAAGTCTTATAAGTCCTATATTCTTTACCACACCGGCGATTCAGCGCGGTGGTTATCAAATGGCAATATTGAATTCTTAGGACGAACCGACTTCCAGGTAAAAATAAGGGGATACAGGATAGAACCGGGCGAAATAGAAACTCATTTACTAAACCACGATAAAATAAATGAAATTGTTGTAACCACAAGGAAAAGCAAACAAGGTGAAAAATACCTGTGTGCCTATATAATCGCAAAGCGCAAAGCGCAGGGTGCGGAATTACGCGCCTTCCTGGCAAAAGATTTACCGGATTATATGATCCCCTCTTATTTTGT
>CP070627.1:1503807-1511005 GCA_020355945.1 Candidatus Aminicenantota bacterium
GCAGGTTGCAGGTGCAGGTAGATAGAGGAGCCCTGCGGGCGAATTTTAAACGCCTGCGGCGAATAGAAACCCGCGATTTCTTGACCGGTTAAAAGAATTCTGGCTCCGCTGTCCTTAAGCATATAATTGATTCGGTCTTGCGGGTAATCCGGGTCAACGGGCAAATAGGCGCCGCCAGCTTTAAGAATTGCCAGTATACCGATGATTGTCTCCACTGATGAGTCCGCCATAATGCCCACAATCGTATCAGGTTGAACGCATTTCTCTCTTAACATGCGGGCCAATCTTTCGGATTGCCGGTTTAATTCCCGGTAAGAAATATAGGTCATATAGGTCGTATAAGTCCTATACTTCATCTGCAATGGTCCGACAACAGCAGTATTATCCGGGGTTCTTTCCACCTGTTCTTCAAATATTTGTTGGAGCATCTTTGATTTGGGAAAATCTGCTCCTGTATTATTAAAATCATATAAGATCTTATTTTTCTCCTCCCCGGTGATAATATCTATATCCGAAATCTTACCAAAGGGATCGGCGATAATACCCCGGATAATATTCATAAAATGACAGGACATGTTTATTATGCCGCTGCGATCAAAAACTCCTCCATTGTAAATGAAGGAAATTTCAAAATCCTCAAATACTGTTATTTCAACAGTTAAATCATAATGAGTCTGTTCAACCAGGGAATATGATTCAACCGACAGCAATTGGTCCCCTTCTTGTATTAACCGGTTCTTCAAAATCAAAGCCAACGGGTAATTCTCCAGGCTGACCATAGAATCAAAAAACTCTTCTTTAGCACCTAAACCACTGAGCTGTTTTATGTCCGCCAAAGAAAAACTCTCATATTCTTCCCTGGTTTGCAAATCGTATCCGATTCGATACAGTAAATCGTCTATGGTTTCATGGGGCAAGGTTTGTATTCGCAGCGGTAATGTATTGATAAAGAGTCCCACCATATCTTCTATCCCGGTCAGGGCTGCATTTCTCCCCGATATGGTGGTACCAAAAATCACATCTTCACTGCTGTTGTATTTTTGTAATAATAACCCCCAGGCACTGTAAAATAGTGATGCCAATGTTCGTCTATACCTCTTCACAAAACCCTCTAATTGATCCCTTATATCCCTTGCCATTATCAATTGATATCTTCCCGTACCGGTTATCTCTTTTCTATTCCTCTTTTTTATTGATAATTCGGTTCCACGATCAAGGCCTTTTAAATACTCTTTCCAGGACTTTTCGTTCTTTTCCCTATCCTGGCTTTTGGTCCAGTGGACAAACTCTTTAAAGGCTCCCTTCCCGGGTTTAACCAATGCTTTCCCATTAACCAAATCATTGTAGGCATTAAAGAATTCTTTTAAGATAATGCCATTACTCCAGCCGTCATACAAAATATGATGGTTGCTGATAATCATTTCATAGGTTGCCTCTTGAATTTTACATAAGGTTACCCTAAAGGGGACTTGCTTTAAATCAAATTTTTCTTCCCTGTCTTTAACTTTTATCTCTTCCAGGTACTTTTCTCTTTCCCCGGCAGCTTTTACGGAAAAATCATAATACTTTGGCTGCAGTTGATATTCTTTTAAAATTATTTGTACCGGGTTTTCTACTTTCTCCCAGCGAAAAACCGTTCGCAGCATTTCATTGGTGCGAATAACAAAATTCCAGGCTTGCTTAAACATTGCCATATCAATGGTTCCGCTGATTTTCATACTTAGCTGTTCAAAATATGCATCTCTCCCGGGTTCTTCTAAATAGTGAAAAAGCATACCTTCCTGCATTGGAATCAATGCCAGGATATCTTCGACATTTTTCTTATCAAATTTTTCCATTTATGCCGCCCGGGTAAAAAATCATGAGATATGCTTCTTTATCAATAATGAATCACGTTACACGGTAATCACCATCTATCAGCATTAATCAGCGGTTAAATTTGCATAGGCTTCCGCCCCTGGTATTTTGTCAATACCCCTCTTAAAATTTGCTTAAGCTCCGGTTTAAATGTTATACCCACCTACCGAACAACTTGTGTTACAGGTCCAGGAGCAACTGTAAATTTATTATAAAAAGAAAGATTAACATATCTCAATGACTTTTAAAATACGCAAAATTGTTGCATTTTTTTAAAAATATCAACAAATCATTATATATTCTACTTTTTTTAACCTGGCAATTAATAAAATTTTATGAAAAAATAGAATTTCCTTGGTTTTAGTGATTTTGGCTATGGCGTGGAATATAAATTATATCAACGTATTTGGACTTTTTGTGAATAATATTAACTAAAATCGCAGATGCAACAATTTTTGTTATTGAAACCAGGATGACGGCTTAGGCGGATACAGGTATTCGTCGATTGACAATTTCCAGCAGGGTATCGTTAATGATCTTTAGCATCATTTCCTTTTGTTCCCGGTGATTGAGAAAAAAATGTCCCCCGTCAAAGGAAAGAATGGTACATGTTTTAGTGGTGTGTGCTTTCCAGCCCTTGATTTGTTCGGGTTTGATATCATCTTCTTTACCGATGAATACAGTGAGGTTACAATCCAGGGGTTTCATGGTGTCAAACCGATCATGGTAGAATTTAGTAAATTCCCATGAGATTTTAAAGTCAGCTCGTAAGAGTGGTAATAAGATTTCTAATAATTCCGGTTGTTGGAAGAATTCTTCGGGTGTGCCTCCCAAATCCATGACTTTTTCCCTGAATTCATCTTCCGGCAGTGTATGATAGGGTGGTTTGTCTTTTCGGAGTATATGGGGAGCGCCTCGGCCGGCACAAAAGATATGGACCGGTTGGGGAAAGGTTTTACCTCTTATTTTTTGTGCTGTATGATACGCCACTCCAGTTCCCATACTGTGACCGAAAAACGCATAAGGGGCATCTGACAGGTCATATTTTATCATGCGCAGCACATCTTCTACGGCTTCATCCATCGAGTTATAAAAGGGATCAGCAATACGTCTGCCTCTACCGGCCAATTCCACGGGATACACAAGGATACGTTTGTCCAGGTGATCTTTCCAATTACTGTATACCAGGGATGAACCACCGGCATAAGGAAAACAAAACAGTTTAATTCTTTTCATTCAAATCACCTTAACAAATAATCTTCAGTACGCTTTGGCAAAGATTGCTTCAATTGAAGTGGTTTTTCCTGTTAATATACATTTTCGTTTTATTCCACCCTGGACAAAAGGAATGCAGCGGATGGTGATGCCCAGGGATTTCAATCGTTCATCTTCTTCTTCACTTAGAAACCATGGTGCCCGAACAAACCCGGTCCTGGAATCCTGGGCAGTGAAATGCGCTTCTAACCGGGAAAAGTCGGTAATATCATAAATCCTGTTTCCCAGGCTGGCTTTTGCCTCTTCAAGGTACTTTTTTTGTATGTCATCAAGCATTTTTCCCACGGTTTTTATGAATTGCTTTCGGGGCATTACCTGTTTCTCTTGTGGGTCGTGGGTACGAAACCGCAGTGTTACCATATCTCCTTGTACATCCCGGGGCCCCAATTCAACTTGAATTGGAATCCCCCGTTTGATCCACTGCCATTTTTTGTCTACGAAACGCAGCAGTCGATCGTCAAACTTTACGGCAATGGGCTGTCCATCATCAAAATAAAGGGAGTTCAATTGGGTACATAATGTTTTTGCATATTTAAAGGAGGTTACGTCTTCCTCTTTACTATGTTGGATGGGGATGACCACAACCTGGTAAGGTGACACTTTTGGCGGAACCCGCATCCCGTTATCATCGCCGTGAACCATAATCATTGCACCGATAAGGCGTGTCGACATCCCCCAGGAAGTTGTATATACGAATTGCTGGTTACCGTTTGCATCGGTGAAGGAAATATTGGCTGCTTTTGCAAAGTTCTGACCAAGATAGTGTGTGGTTCCGGCCTGGAGAGCTTTGCCGTCCTGCATCATCGCCTCGATAGCATATGTTTCCAGTCCCCCGGGAAAACGATCGTATGGGGGTTTGGTCCCCGGGACAACCGGGATGGCCAGCCATTTTTCTGCAAATTCGCGATACACTTCCAACATACGCTTCACCTCTTCACGGGCTTCTTCGCTGGTGGCATGAGCGCTGTGCCCTTCTTGCCAGAGAAATTCCGTGGTTCGCAAGAAAACTCGCGGGCGCATTTCCCAACGTACGATATTGCACCACTGGTTAATGCGAACCGGGAGGTCACGATAAGACCTGATCCAGTCTGCAAGAGATTCCCCGATAATCGTTTCTGATGTAGGACGGATCACCACCGGTTCGGTTAGTTCTCCGGCCGGCACCAATTTACCCTCTTGCTGCTCCAGCCGATGATGGGTAACCACTGCCATTTCCTTGGCGAAACCTTTAACATGGTCTGCTTCTTTTTGGATATATTTCAGTGGCACAAAAAGCGGGAAGTAAGCATTTTCATATCCCAATGATTTTATCATTTGGTCGAAACGGTTTTGGATTTGTTCCCAGATGCCGTATCCCCAGGGTTTGATAACCATACACCCGCGAACGTGTGCCATTTCGGCCATATCTGCCTCTTTGACTACGGTTTGATACCATTCGGGAAAGTTTTCCCCACGGGTGGGAGAAATTGCCGTACTTACATTTTTGTTTTTTTTATTCATAATCAAGTCCCCTTATAAGCCCCTTATTTACCTTATCCTTTTACAAAACAGTTTAATTCTTCTCATTCGATCACCTTTTGGTATTATTTTCGGGCAACGAAACACCCCTGGTAGTTGAAGCCTTATTATACCATAAATTTTTTGGGAAAGGAAATGACAAAAATTGTTGCGTGCGATCTTTCTTTTGAAACAGCACCTGGTAGTAGGGTAGTAGGGTAGTAGAATTCTCCATTTTTTCTTTCCTATCCGTATTACCCGATAAGGAGGTATTCAATGTTTAAAACATCCCGTTCAATCGTATTACTTTCATGTATCCTGCTGCTGATATTTTATTCCTTCCCGGCAGAAAAAGCCAAATACCAATACCCGGAAACCAAAAAAATCAAAGTAGTAGAAAACCTTCACGGCATTGAAGTGATTGACAATTACCGGTGGTTGGAAGACCTGGAAAACCCGGAGGTCCAGGCCTGGATAGATAAACAAGACCACCTGAGCCGGGAATCCCTGGAAAACCTGCCGCAGCGAAAATGGGCCATTGACCGCTTCTCCTATTTCAACCAATTCTATACAATGGCCTTCTCTGAAAAGCTTAAAGCCGGGAATCAAACCTTCTGGCAAGAGAAGAAAAAAGGTGAAAAAAATTGGTCAATCTGGACCCGGGAGAATAAAGAAAATGAAGAGAATAAAGAGAATGAAGAAAATATGGAGAATGAACAAGCCCCGGCCAGGAAACTCCTGGATATGAATCAATATGGCCCTCACACGGAATTATGGGGATTCATGCCATCCCCGGACGGGAAATACCTGGCATTTACCATTAATGACAGGGGAAAGGAAAATAACCATGTACAACTAATCGATGTGGCTTCTGCCAACATATTGCCGGACACCCTTATAGGCTGGCGGCATGAATTCGTGGAATGGCTGCCTGACAGTTCCGGTTTTTATTATTCGGCCAGTCCGAAAAAAGGGGAAGTTCCTGCCGGTGAAGAGTACGCCTGGTCCAGCGTCTATTTTCATAAGATAGGAAATCCTGGTTCCCGCGATAAAAAAATTTTTCATCATCCCACGGAAAAAAAGCATATGCACTGGGCAAAAATTTCAAAAAGTAAAAAATATGTATTTTTCTACCGGGGCTGGTACACCTCGGGCAACAATGAGATTTTCTTTAAAAAACTAGGCAGCCATGAACCGTTAAAACCACTGACAACCGGTTTTGATGCCAGGTACCAGGTGGAGGAAATGGAAGATAAGTTTATCATCCAGACCGATTGGAAAGCACCCCGGGAAAGGGTTTTTATTGTTGATCCCGGTAAACCGGGACGGGAAAACTGGAAAGAATTCATTCCTGAAGCAGGGGAGAAACTGGATAGGCGTGGGATTCGTCTGGCAGCCGGTTATGTTTTCGGGGTATACCTGGACAGTGGGGCCACCAGGATTAAAATTTTTGATAAAACCGGCCAATACCTGCGGGATATCCCTTTGCCCTCTGTGGGCACCGCCAGTGCCGGCGGAAAAGGAGACGACCCGGAAATCAGGGTAAGTTTTTCCACCTATACACAGCCCTTCAGCCTGTATAAATACGATTTCAAAACCAATAAGCTTACCTTTCATAAACAAATCTATCCTCTTAAAGTGGATGTTTCCAATTATATTACCCGTCGTGTGTTTTATCGTTCCAAAGATGGCACGCGAGTTTCCATGTTTTTAATCCAGCGTAAAGACCTGGTCCTGAACAGTGCCAATCCTACCCTGGTCCACGGTTACGGTGGTTTTAACAAGTCCGTCAAACCTGTTTTCCGGGGCAAATTTATACCCTGGTTGGAGGCGGGCGGTATGGTGGCTATACCCAACCTGCGCGGTGGGGGTGAATATGGCCGGGAATGGTATGAAGGCGGTATCCGCAGGAACAAACAAAATAGTTTTGACGACTGTATTGCGGCTGCCCAATGGTTGATTGAAAATAAATACACCAACCCTGAAAAACTGGCATTACAAGGTACCAGCAACGGTGGTTTAATGGCCAGTGCCGTGGCCGTGCAAAGACCTGATCTCTTTAAAGCCGTCTGGAGCCATGTTCCTTTCACGGATATGATAAGGTTTAACAAATTCGGAAGAGCAAAGGTATGGGTAAACGAGTATGGCAATCCTGGCGACCCAGGAGATTTTAAACACATACTGGCGTATTCACCCTATCATAATGTAAGAGATGGTATTTCTTACCCGGCGATGCTGATCACAGCCGGGGAAAATGATGTTCGCTGTCATCCTCTTCATGCCATGAAAATGGCTGCCCGGCTCCAGGCAGCCAATAAAGGAGAAAATCCCATACTGCTGCGAGTGGCAAGAGACACCGGCCATGACGCCGATGTAACCACTGAAGAATGGACCATCCGGGAAGCCGAAGCCTGGGCGTTCTTGATGTACCACCTGGGCATGCAGGTACCTTCTGTCTCCGGCGGCCATCATGCGGCGCATGGACCCTTTTAGGTTTGAGATGATATTTGAACGCTGGAAAACGCCACGACCGTGAATAGGGAGCACCAGCATGGTGCCTCCGGCGGGC
>CP070627.1:1511105-1518297 GCA_020355945.1 Candidatus Aminicenantota bacterium
TAAAAATTAAAAACGAAAAATGAAAAATTAAAAATGGAAGCTGTGCACTTCGTGCGATTTTGTAAACGCCTGCGGCGGAAAAAAAGACCACAGGATAATTGGAAAGTAAAAATTAAAAATGGAACGGTCTTTAAGGCACTTTTTAAAAATGCCGAAGGCTTTAATAGAACTGTCCGTAGGACGCAACTTCTGTTTTTCATTTTGCGTTTTGCGTTTTTCATTTTTAATTTGAGCTCCCCCTTTGTTGTCTTTTTTTCTTTTTGAATTTTGAAATTGAATTTTTCTCTTTTATATGATATTGTTTATACGATGATTGTAACGGTTGATACAAATGTGATTTTCTCTGCTCTTTACAGCAAGCGCGGGGCATCACATGGGAGTTAAAAAATGGGTAATACTCAAGTTTTAACATTAAGAATTCCGATGGAATTGAAAAAACGTTTGGAAAGACAGGCAAAATACCAGGGAACCTCTATCAATCAATTGACTCAATTGGAAACATTATCTTCCCTCGAATCCAAACTATCTAAAAAATCGATTCCTGACTTAAAAAAGAAAGTAAAAGACATCTTAGAAAAAATCCCTGATAGACCTGTGCCTGAATGGGACTCGATCTCCTGATTTCCTTATCCCTTGATCCGGGAAAAATACAATGGGATGAGACGGTAGGAAAGAAAGAATTTATCTCTTTTTCGGTCATGTTTGCCTTGACTTTTTATGGTTTTCTCCCTATGTTTGCCTTGACTTTTTATGATTTTTGCCCCATGTTTGCCTTGATTTTTTTCGAATTTAACCACTTTTTTGCCTTGACTTTTTTTGATTTTTTGTGTAATAAAATCAAAACCATACCGGTCTATGCAGTAAAAAATATTTTGCATTCCAGCGTCTAAGCCTGGAACCCTTATCAAATAAATTTAAGGAAAAAGAAGGTGATAAAATCCACGAGGGAGTGCATATAAAATACCTGACCCTGTAATCCCTCCCATATTCCTATCTTCCTACCTTCGTGCACCTTTACGTTTCACTGTAATTTCGTGGCTAAAATTAGAATTACTGGGGGGCCGAGGGGCTTATTGAAAAAGAGGCGCGAATCGGTTATAATTGAATATCGAAGCAAAAGAGGTCAAAATGCCGGCAAATTTGAGTCCAGAATATTTTGATGCTGAAAAAAGATTAAAGACCGCCACCACTCCCGAAGAGAAATTGAGCATTTTGGAGGAAATGCTTTCTGTCATCCCTAAACATAAAGGGACAGAAAAACTCCAGGCTCAACTAAAAACAAGAATTTCCAAGTTGAAATCCTCGTCTCAGAAAAAAACCGCTACCGCCAAACATACTCACAAGATCAGGAAATCAGGAGCAGGCCAGGTGGTGATTATCGGCCCGGCCAATGCAGGTAAATCAATGCTGGTCAAGGCGTTAACCGACGCCAATCCCCAGGTCAGTGATTATCCCTTTACCACGGTTACCGCCTATCCTGCCATGATGAAATACGAAAACATCCAGGTTCAACTGGTAGACACCCCCCCTATAACCCCGGGTTACATGGAAGTCTGGTACCCGGATTTAATCAAAGCAGCCGATGGTGTGCTCATACTAATAGACCCTTCCGCTATTGACCCGGACCCTTACGATGCATTCCAGTGCCTCCTGGAAAGACTAAAAGAAAAGAAAATCCAATTCGTCAAGGCAGAACAGGCCCCGTCTTCAGTCTTTGAGCCCGGAAGCGGTTGGTCTTATAAAAAAACCCTGATGATAGCGAATAAATGCGATTTACCCCATGCCGCCGAAAATCTGGAAATTCTAAAGGAATTGCTGGAATCGGATTTTGAATGGATTCCTATCTCAGCACATACAGGCGATGGGCTGGAAAACCTGCGAAAAAGAATCTTTTTAATGCTTGGTGTTATCCGAATTTACAGTAAAATACCCGGGAAAAAAGCCGAATTTGACTCCCCGTTCACGCTAAAGAAAGGAAGTACAGTCATGGACATGGCCCGGGCGGTTCACCAGGATTTTGCCCAAAAACTGAAATTCGCCAGGATCTGGAGTAAAAATAAATATGACGGCCAGCGGGTGAATCGTGACTGTATCCTGGAAGACGAAGACATCATCGAACTGCATATTTAAAACAAATTCCAAAATCAAAAGCCCTTATCCCTTTTTTTCCGGATTTTTTGAATTTTATTTTCATTTTGTTGTTATTTTTTTTTGATTATTATAAAATTTAACCCATGAAAGCAATATCGATTGTTGTCTTAATTACGTTGGCCATTGTGGTTTTCCTGTTTACTCCAGGTGAATACCGTGTTTTCGGGAATAATCACGACATAAAAAGGAGACTCTAATGAACCTGGCAGAGATACTAAAAAAGGAAAATATCTTTATTGCGGAAACTTTTGAAGATACGGACAGTTTTTATTGTAGTTATTCCGAGTTTTTGCTGCAGCAGGGCATCATTAAGAATAAAGAAGAGATCAAACGGTTATTTATAAAAAGAGAAAACGTTCAATCTACTGCCATTGGCAGAGGAGCCGCAGCCCCTCATATTTTTTCGCCGGAATTCTCGGAATTTCTCTTTTCTATTGCATATATCAAAGATGGAGTTGATTTTAAAGCACCGGACCAGGAAATGGTTTACCTGGTGTTCTTAATTATGAGTGATGAACGGGATGTGGGAAGGCATTTGAAATCACTGGCTCACATCGGCCGCCTGGTTAAATGCACTGATGTGGTTGAAGAGATCAAAAAAGCTAAAAATCCGGGTAAGAATGAGATTTACAATATTTTCCGGGAAAAGGAAAAATTGGTTTGAGTTTAATGAAGCTGGCAGTACTGATTTTAAATAAAGAGGAACACCTGGAAACCCTGCTGGAAGGGTATGTTGAGATCGGCATCACCGGGTCCACGATTATTGATACCATTGGTATGGGCCATATTCTTTCCTCTGAGATACCCATATTTGCAGGGCTGAAATTTATGTTTGCCGGAGCCAGGCCTTACAATAAAACCATTTTATCTATCATTGAAGAAGAAAAAATAGAACCTTTAAAAGAACTGATTGAAAATATTGTTGGACCTTTGGAGGAAAAGGGATGGGGGATATTGTTTTTCATTGATGTCTCTGAAGTGGTTGGCTTAAAGCCTGAAATTAAATAGCTTTTACTTCCTTTTAACTTTGGTTTCACCTACTTTAAAGAGTGCATATTTAAACGCCACCGGCCCCACCAACTGGTTGATGGTAATGGCGGCGATAAGGATTGTCTGGATAGGGATTCCGATATCCGGGAATCGTCTGACCACCTCAGACAATAGTCCCAGGCTCACACCTGCCTGTGTAATAAAACCCAGCCAGGTATTTTTATAAATTTTCGGTGGGTCGCCGGAAAGTTTACCACTGATAAACGATCCGATATAGATCATAATTGTACGTGAAATCACCACCACAAATCCTAAAAACCAGGCGTTTTTTAACACATCAACATTAATGTTGGCGCCTGTTATGGCAAAGAATCCAATATAAATAGGAAATGATAGCCGGTCCATTCGTTCAAGAAATGTGGTGCCGTGTTTAGAAAAATTCTGGACGGTAAATCCTGCTGCCATGCAAATTAAAAGCGGTTCCAGGTGAAGGCCTATTTCATGGGCTTCTTCCAGGTAATCTCCCAAAAGATGAGAAAATTTGATCACCAGGAATCCCATTGCGGTTATAACCACCGGGAATTCCACTTTTACTTTTTCAATCAGGAAAATGATGGTTTTCCCTAAAAGAAATCCCAGTACCGTAGCAATAGCGATTTCCAGCAGCAGGTCCAGGATAAAAAACACGGAAAAAGCGCTTCTGCCGGATATTAAAACCTCGCAAGTGGAAATAATCACGGCAAAGAGAATGATGATAACCATATCCATGGCAATAGTAACACTGAGCACCGTATCGGTATAATCGCCTTTGGCTTTGGTTTCGCTAATAATGGCAATCGCAGAAGAGGGAGAACGGGCCACGGCAATTACACCAAAAATTGCAGAAATGGCAAGCCTTATTATCGGACCGTATTGCCTCATAAAGGGAATGAAGCCGGATATGGCAAATACCACCAGGGTCACCCCAATGAATACCACTGAAGTCACACCAGAAATCAGGAAAAAGATGGATTTTAATTTGTTTTTTATGTTGCCCAACTTGAGCTCCCCGCCGGCTCGAAACGCAATAAACGCCAGGGCAAGGCCATTTAAAAAATCAAGATCGGCAACCGCTTGTTTACTATAAAATTTTAAAAAATAGGGCCCCAATAAAAGCCCGGCAATGATATATCCTGTAATCCGTGGCAGTCCCTTATGTTCAAATATAAAACCAATACAGTAAGCGGCAAGAAGCATAAAACCCAGGACCAGTGTGGGGGATATTGTTTCCGGTAAACCAAAAGGGTCTGTATAAACAATGAGTGCCATACAGGCCAGGATTAATAAAAGGCTTAAAAATCGCTGAAACATATAGCTTTTTACCTCTTTTGACTACTTCCTTTTAAATGTTGACGTTCAATTGTATTTACCGCCTCACGGTCTTTTTTATCAAACCGGGCAAGAATAAACCAGGGGCTAAAAAATTCGTTAATGAACACGGAGAGTACAATTATGGTGATCAATGGGTCTGCAATAGAGGGGTGAAGGAGTTGGAAGTTGATGATAATGGCAACGGCAAGTCCGCCTTCTGAAATAAGACCCAGCCCAATGGTGGGAGGCACGTGGTAATCGTGTTTGAATAGTTTTGTACCCATGAAACCGCCAATCAATTTCCCAAAAATCCGCGCCATAAAATAAACACCTGTAATCACCAGGGTGATATCCACCCTAAGATGCCAGCTTGCCCCCAGGAGGATAAGTAAGATAATGTAGAGGGATTTTTCTGCACCCATTACAATGGACAACGCGCGGAGGCGGTGGCGGCAACAATTTGCCGTAATCACTCCGCACACAAAACCGGAAATCAACGGTGAATAGTGTAGTTGATAGGCCAGACCTCCGCACAGAGTTGCAGTACCGATTAGAAAAAGAATAAATTCTTGCGACGAGAATCTCAGCCGGTTGAGGGAGATAAGGATAAGGGCTGGAATGACTCCCATGATCACGGAAACAAATAACCATTTCATGGACCCAAAGAGGTTAAAACTTGAGATATCAGCCCTGGGAAAGATACACAGCGCTAAAGCAAAGAAAACCAGGGCATAAATGCCGTCAACGCTGGAAATATAACGCATCAGGTCCAAAAGTCTGCGGTTTTGGAACCTATAGTTTTTATTAACAATGGCAAGAGCGGATTGAGCTGTGCAAGAGGCTGAACTGCCAAGGGTAAGGGCAATTATTAATATCACATTGTCAGACAGTGCCATAAATTGCTTGAAAATTAAAATCATTGCAGCCGAAACCACAGCAAAGCTAGTAAATGATTGAATTGCCGCTATAGAGAAATAAGCTCCCGGGAGGTTTTTTATTTTTCGCACTTCAAATTGCAGTCCGAATAAAAACCCGATCCAGCAGAGCCCGAAAATCAGGAAGGGCTCTAATTTTTTTAAGGCTTCACCATCGAGGATATTAAGTCCCATTCCTCCTAAAAGTACACCAATAAGGATATATTCCGTACCGGTTAAGATAATATTTCGGAAGCCCAATGAGACTCGACGGTTCAAAAAGGTTAAGCGGGACCCCAGGATTGATATAGCCAGGAGCAGAACGATTACGAATAGGAATTTCATTTCAATAGGATACTAAATTAGAAAATAAATTACAACCCCCCCCCGGCGGTGACACAGCAATTCTTGCCTGGCACCTTAATTGAAAAGTTTTTTCCCATCTTCCTATCTTTGTGTACCTTTGTGTATCTTTGTGGCTAAAATTAGAATTGTTGTGGATTTTGCAGGGCCTTTGACTTTTTTTCCCGGATAACTATAATGTTATCTTAATATTTTTTCTATTCGGAGGTAGTTATGAAACGGTGTAATAATATCTTATTTATTATGGTTTTAGCCATAATACTGGTTATTTTTTCTTATTGCGGCAAAAAACCAAACAACGACACAGGAGAAACAACTAAAATGAGTATGATTAAAAGCAATTTCGGTAAAACCAAAGAGGGCCAACCCGTTGATCTTTACACCATTACCAATGCAAACGGCATGACAGTTAAAATCACTAACTATGGCGGGATTGTGACTTCATTGAAAGTACCGGACAAAAACGGCAAATTTGCTGATGTGGTCCTGGGGTTTGACTCACTGGATAAATATTTAGAAGGGCATCCCTATTTCGGCGCCATTGTGGGCCGTTACGGCAACCGAATTGCCAGAGGTAAATTTACTTTAAACGGCACTGAATACCAATTAGCAACCAATAACGGTGAAAACCATCTGCACGGAGGTATCAAAGGTTTTGATAAGGTGGTATGGAACGTAGAAATAGTCAAGGAAGAAAACGAAATAGGCATCAAGTTGAGTTATTTAAGTAAAGATGGCGAAGAAGGTTACCCGGGAAACCTTTCTGCTGTTGTCACCTATACCCTGACCAATGATAATGAATTAAAAATTCACTATGAAGCAGAAACCGACAAATCCACACCGGTGAATTTAACCCATCACAGCTATTTTAACTTGAAAGGTGCCGGTAATGGAGACATCCTGGGACACCTATTGACATTTAATGCGGATCGATTTACGCCTGTGGATGAAGGTCTTATTCCTACTGGTGAGATAAAGAGTGTTAAAGACACCCCCATGGATTTTACTGTTCTCAAAGCCATTGGTGAGCGAATCAAACAGGTGAAAGGCGGATATGATCACAATTATGTGCTCAACGATTGGGATGGTTCTTTAAGGCGGGCGGCAAAAGTTGTTGAACCCAGGTTCGGACGGGTGATGGAAGTATGGACTACTGAGCCGGGTTTACAATTTTATTCCGGGAATTTTTTAGATGGGACGATCAGGGGAAAAAATGGTAAAGTATATTATAAGCATTATGGTTTTTGTTTGGAGACGCAGCATTTCCCGGATTCTCCTAATAAGCTGCGGTTTCCTTCCGTTATCCTGGAGCCTGGGAAAAAATATACCCATACGACAATTTACAGGTTTCTTTAGGAGGACTCTTTACATTTTTAGCCACAAAGGTACACAAAGGGCACAAAGAAAGACCGCTGATGAAGGCT
>CP070627.1:1518397-1525585 GCA_020355945.1 Candidatus Aminicenantota bacterium
CCCGGGAAATGTAGAAGTCAGGCAGCCTGTCCCATGACCAGTAAGGAGTACTATTGATCAACGAGAGGCGGCGTCTCTTCCCCGGGATAATCGGTTCTTCATCGTTAATTCGTTTGTACTGCCGGGTTATGGCGATAATGCTGCGGCCTTTTGAAGAGCCTGTCACTTCCAGGACGGCGACGGCACCTTTTTCTTCGGCCAGTTTCATTTTGGGTCTGGTATAACCTTGTGTGCGCATCTGACGAAGCGAAGGGTAATATTTTTCTTTTAATTTTCCTTTTTTAAAGGGGGAATCTTCTTTATCCTCCTCGGGGAACCCGCTGAACATTAATACAATTTTTCCTTTAACATCGATGCCTTTATATTCGTCAAATTTTATACTTTTTTCCGAGACGCCAAACCCCACAAACACCACGGGTGCGGATATCTCTTCAAAGCTGCCAGGACGGCCGGTATCATTCATGTAATCCATATCGGGATAAAAGGTCCTGGTTTTGCTTGATGACCCTTTCCGATGATGAAGGGTGATGGAACTTTCACTTTCCAGGATTTCCTTCATCATCATTTCCTGGAAGTAGGTTCTTTCTCTTTTCTTCTCTTTATCCTGTTTTTTTTGAGTTTCATAAAAGCGTGGACGTTTCCGGGGTGGGAAATCTCCGGCGGGTTTGATTTCCCACATCCGAAACAGGGCAGCGGCGAATTCGGCAGCGATATCATACGTATTTGTACCGGTATCTCTCCCTTCCAGTAGGTCTGAGCTCAGAAATCGCAAGTAATTTTCCGCATCTCCTGCTGAAATAGAATCAAATCCCCCTTGCATTTTCTCCGGGACAGGCTCTGCCTTTTCCAGGAAGTAGAGGTTTTTGGGCGGCGTTTCTTCTTTCTTATCTTCACCTGGTGCCAGGGTAAAACCTATCGAAAGCCAAAAGATGGTAATTAAAATAAAAATTCTTTTCATTTTTTTATTCTCCTTATTATTAATGCCTTACTTTTACAAAATTTTATGTCTGGCTGTTTAACATAAATACGGTTCATCGTACCATACCAGGAAAAAAAAATCACCTTTTTCCGTTCATTTTGGTAAAAAGGGGCAGAATGGGTTTTGTTATTGTTTTTATTGGAAAAATTGGTTATCATTTAAGATGAGACATCAAATGAAAAAAATTGCCTTAATTTTTCTTTGTCTTATATGCTGCACGTTTCATCAATCCCCGCATTTGCAGGGCAAATCCTTCACCGGGAATGGAAATAACCTGGAATACAGGTTTGATTATACCTTTCAAGGTGAAGCCACGGGCGTGCTTCTCTTCTTTTTTCGCTACCGGTTCTTTTTTTATGCCAGGGCTTCCGCTCTTCTCACTGCAAAAAAAATCGACGAAAAAACGCTGCAGTTCAATTACATTGACATTGATAAAACCGGTTACCTCTTTCGTACCTGGGGGTTTAGCGGGAAAACCCTGATTACAGGTGCAGCCGATTATGATTTAAAAAAAACCCGGCAAATACTGGATAAAGATTTTTTTATTTTTAAAGAGAAAGCACCGCGATATTACCGGTTTATTAAGCGGAGGAAAGTTTTTCCTTTTAAAATTCTTACCCGGGGAAAAAATGTGCTGACCTTTAAAAGAGAAATCAATGGAATTCATAGGGATTGTTCCCTGGATATGCAGTTGCAAAACATTAAATATGAAAGAAAATATGCTTTTTATTTTAAGATTTACCAGATGCTGGGGGAAATGTTGAAAATATATAACCACTCCTTCTTTCCTGGCAATTGTGAGAAGATTTCCGAACTTGAACCTGGCATGGAGTGGCGCAGTTCGGTACTGGATCTTAGTGAAAATATCAATCGTATTGGTGCGCGAGCCACTGACATCATTGAAAAATATGTTACATTCAGGCAAAGGAGTCCTTTCAGATTGGCATACCGTGTGGTATCCGGGACACCCGGGATGCTAACCATCTACGGAGAAGCAGTACCGCAAGTCAAAATATGGGACGGGTTTAGAATTGTGAGGGTAACTCGCACCATCCAAATCCGATTGCCAGATGGTGTTGTCCTGGAAGACAAATTTTACGTAGAGATCAGCAAAAGAAAGGGAAAAGGTGGGTTTGCCCAATGTGCTCTTACTTTGATTCAATAATTTAGCCACTTATTGCTAATTTTGCATTTTGTATTGTAAATAGGCGCCCTGGTCGTCGGAGACGTTGAATTGATATTCATCCCAGGCGCCTTGCCAATCAGATGGATTCCCCAGGGTCCAGGTGACAATTGTATCCTTACCATACAGCACCGCAATTTTCGCATCGCACGTTCCCCCTTGCATAGATATCCATCCCAGCGTACAAGGCCCTATAGTTCCGTAAATACGACAATAACCTTCTTCATCTTCTGCTGCCTCTATCTTATCGCCGGTATCCTTATCATAGGCATAAACTCCTGACATGATTTGCTGGGCCCGATACCTATCAATGCGTCCATAATTGTGTTTCATGTCCCACATCAGTGTCCAGAATCGCAGGCCACTCTCATCCAGGCCGAGTATTTCTCCTGTGGAGGGGTTATAGTGATATCCATCACTGAAAATGGTCATTGGCACATCTGTGAGGTTATTATGTTCATCATAGCTAAAATCACATATAAAGTGGTTTGTTGCCACGATGTAGTATGAATCGCACCACTCAGGCCCGGTGAAAGGCAGTACATCACCGGCATACCTGACTGCATATCGATTGGCTGTGGTTTCTACTACTGCCAGTATATCTTCATCGGCAACAAGAAAAATCCAGCCGCCACCGCGAAGTAATGAATCTCTACCGGTTTTCTTACGGTATTTCGGTGTTCCTTTGGTCAACATGTCGATGGCCTCTTTGGCAGAATTGGCATGTATACCCACATAGAGGAAGAGATGAAACCATGGTACACCAAAGCCCTCCGCACAGTAAGACTCACCATTGTAATCCAAAGACCATGGATTGGTAGCCCCGCCATAGAGCAAGGAGATAGACACTCCCTTATGATTCACCACTTGATTTGCTGCGACTTGTGGGCTGTTGGTCAGCACCCAACAGGTGTTGCCCTGGAAAGGTTTTAAAATATAAACTTGCTCATAGGTTCGGGGGTCAAAATCCGAATGGCGATTGTGAGCTGATATAACTTCGCCTTGCATGGTGGCTTTCCCACGAGCGGCAAAGGCACTGCACCCGGCAAGGCACAATTTTTCCGGGGCCGTAACAGAACCGCCAAAAGTGCTGGACCCATCCGGGAAATTCCTGGGATGCTGCATTGTCCATTCATCCCAGAGATTGACTGCTAATACGCGCTGATAGTTGGTCCCATAAAGGGGGTGATTGGGATCGGCATATAGTGATGCATTCAGCCAGGGAGACGCTCCGTCACTAATACCTCTCATAAAGTCAACCAGGCCCGGGTCAAGGGCCTTAATTTGATCTTCATAAAGCTCAAAAGCTTTTAGAGTTTCGATTTTTCCCCATAATTCACATTCGGCTTTCCACCAAATATCAGATACATACCTGGTGGACTCTCCGGCTCTTTCACCAAACTGTTTACCCATTTGATACCAATCACCATTCAGCGTACCAATAAAGTTGGCTTTATCAGGAAATGGCGGATTACCTTTAGCATGTTCATACCTATATGCTTCAATATTTCTCCCGCCCGGGAAATATTCACCGACGCCCGGGGAGGGGGGTTGAAGGGCAATGACAACCGCGGCAATGGCCATGACAAAGCCTACTACAATAGCCGGGATTCTTTTTTTCATCTTTTCTTCCTCTCTTTCAAAAATTTTTGGAAAAATACTGAGAAGAAATTCCTTTTAACCATAATGTATATTAATAAAAATACCGGAGTATGTCAATAGATCAAGATGGTCTACAGCAATTCTGATTTTAGCCACGAAGTTACACGAAGCATCACGAAGGTGGGAAGATGGGAAGATAGGAAGATAGGAGTTCCTCATGAGGCCGCGGCCACGCCCGGAGACGTATGAAAAAAAAGAGGCCCACGAATTACTCGAATTAACACGAATTATTTTAATTTTTTTTCGCGTAATTCGTGTAATTCGTGGGCTATTTTCATAGCAGGAAAAAAAAATGTGTGATTCTATTGAAATTTCAAATTATTTTCTATAAAATAGAGGCATGTTATTTTTAAAAGACCTGAAATTACCTATAAGTCGTCAGAGAAATAAAATCGGAGGAAGAATCACAATGGAACCGCCTAAAACAATTGTAGACCAATTCATGAAAATCTGGTATTGGTACATTACCCGCCTGGATAAAAATGGAGAGCTTACATTTATGAATTACGGCCTTTCAAACCATGATGAATTGAATTTAGAGGGGAGAGACGAATTTAACCGTTATCCTATTCAACTGTATAACTATATTGCCTGTCACCTGGATATCCAGGGCCTTGATGTACTGGAAGTAGGTTCGGGAAGAGGAGGAGGGGCGGAATATATTACCCGCACCTTCAAGCCGAAGTCATATAAAGGCGTTGACTTAAATAAAAGTGCTATAAAATTTTGCAATAAATTTTACTCCCGAAAAGGATTGTCATTCATGCATGGCAATGCGATTAATCTACCGTTTGAAAACAACAGCTTTGATGTGGTAATTAATGTTGAATCATCCCACAGGTACTCGAATGTGAATAAGTTTTTTAGTGAAGTACACAGGGTACTGAAGCCATGGGGACATTTCCTGTTTACCGATTTCAGGGATGATTATTTGGTGGACCGATTGCACCATCAATTATGCAACTCAAAAATGGAAATTAAAAAAAAGGAATTTATTACCCCCTACATTGTGAAAGCACTTGAACTTGACCATGACCGCAGGCTGATGTTAATAAAACGCCTTTCTCCTCCTGTTTTTCGTCCTATTGCCCGGGATTTCTCAGCAACAAAAGGAACCCGGATGTACAGATGGTTTAAAACCGGGAGGGTGGAATACCTGTATTATGTAATGCAAAAGCAGTATGAGTAGAGAGTAGAGTAAAAGTGGTGGGTTCATACGCCGAGCGACTTTTGTTAGGAACTTCACCAGGGCGGTTTCCATGACACGAGTATTTACATCCGGTTATCGAAATAGTCATAGAAAGTACCCGGACCCATTTCCTGTTGAAGCTCTTAAAAGGGTAAACAGGCCTACCACTCTAATCCAGGATGATAAGGTTTCCCGTGTAGATGAGCGTGAAGGTGGTTTTCACCGCTCAGGTCGGGGAGATTTTGGTCCCTATCTGCAAAAGGAATACCGCCGTTTTGTAAAAAAGCATCCACTTTCCGGGGCTTTATTGAACATGTCAAAGACCCTGGCTGCTAAAGAGGTCGTTGATGGTCTTCCAGGCTTGAAACAAGCTCCGTTTACTGGTGATGCGCAGGTAATGTCGCGGCACATCAAAGAAACAGCTTATTTTCTCAGGGCTGATATGGTAGGTATCTGCAAACTGCCGCCATACGCAGTCTTTACCCACAGCAGGTGGAACGGCGAACCCATTAAATTTAACCACAAATACGCCATTGCTATCCTGGTTGATCAGGACTGGTTGACCAGTTCGGCTTTCAATGGAAATGATTGGATAAGCAATTCTATGAGTTTTATGTCTTACTCTACCTCAGCCTTTATAGCCTGCAACCTGGCTGAGTATATTCGACGGTTGGGTTACCCGGCCCGGGCCCACCATGCGATGAATTACCAGGTAGTAGTTCCCCCTATCCTGTTATGGGCAGGATTAGGTGAGATGTGCCGTATTGGTGACATCGTACTCAATCCCTTCCTGGGACCACGTTTTAAGGCCGCTGTAGTAACCACTGATCTTCCTTTAGCTGTGGATAGTCCAATCGACTTTGGCCTCCGGGATTTTTGTAATAAGTGCGGCAAATGCGCACGTGAATGCCCTTCCCAGGCAATAAGTAAAGGAGAGACCGTAATGCATAACGGCTATGAAAAATGGCCCCTTGATGTAGAGAAATGTACCGGTATGAGGGTGGGTAACCAGCATGGTTCCGGCTGCGGCACTTGCATAAAGGTCTGCCCCTGGAACAAACCCAATACTCCTTTTCACAAAATGGTCAATTGGACGATAAGACATTTCCCCTTCACACGAAGACTGGCCATCCGGGCAGACGATTTAATGGGTTATGGAAAACCAAGAGCAAAGTGGAAATGGTGGCTCGACCTGGAGCAAGTGAACGGAGAGCTCAAAGTACCGGACAACAAAAATAGACAATCCTGAATACTTTTGAGATAGTCTGCAGGACCTTTTTAGGGTCCCCGCGCCGCGGGGTTTCCCGGGAGTTTAACGGTTACAAATTGGTTTTCTTACTGTAAACCAGGTTTCCGCCAACATAGGTTTTTTCGACTTGCAGGGAAAGAAGCCCCGGTGAAGGAACAGTAAGAATATTGTCTGAAAGGATGATAAAATCGGCCAGCATGCCGGGTTTAATTTTTCCTTTGATATTCTCTTCAAACCCGGAATAGGCTGCTGCGAGAGTATAAGCCTTTAACACTTCTTGGCGCGTCAGGCACTGGTCCGGGTACCAACCTCCTTTGGGTTTTCCATCGGGTGTTTGCCGGGTTTCAGCCGCATACATCCCGTAAAAGGGGTTTAAGGTTTCACCCGGGAAATCCGAATTGAGGGTGAGATGTACGCCGGTGTTGAGAAACGAACGCCAGGCATAGGCACCTTTGATGCGGTGTGGTCCCACTCGTGTCTCTGCCCAGGGCATGTCAGAAGTACAGTGAGGCGGCTGCATACTCAATACGATCTCCAAAGGAGCGAATTTATCAATATCATCAAGAGCCACCACCTGGGCATGCTCAAGACGCAGCCGATGATCTTTTGCTTTGGAAACCTCTTTGAGTGCACGCCGGTAAGCATTTAAGGTTATCCGGTTGGCCAAATCACCAATGGCATGGGCTGCCACTTGAAAACCCGTTTTTAGTGACTGAACCGTTATCTGGTAAAGCGTCTCTTCCGGGGTAACTATCACCCCTTTCATTCCGGGTGCATCACTGTAAGGTTTCATTAAAGCAGCTCCTCTCGAACCCAGGGCCCCATCCACAAAGATTTTTATACATCTTATCGTCAGCATATGATTGCGATCGATTTCAGGACCCTTTTTAAAAAAGGAGTCCACCAGGTTTTTATCCGTGCCGTCC
>CP070627.1:1525685-1532860 GCA_020355945.1 Candidatus Aminicenantota bacterium
GAAAAACCGGAACTGGCTGATATGATGGCTTCTCTTTACGAGTATGATATCGATTTTAACCGGGACCTTCGAGAAAAAGACTCCTTTGCGCTCCTGGTGGAGAAGATGTATTTAGAGGGTCGATTCGTACGATATGGATATATATTGGCTGCTGAGTTTACCAATAGGGGAAAGACCATACGGGTGGTTCGCTATACTGAGCCGGAGGGGAGAACCGCTTATTTTCACCCGGATGGAAGTTCCGTAAGGAAGATGTTTTTAAGATGTCCGCTGCCGTTTATGCGGGTAACCTCCAGGTACGGCAGGAGGCGTCATCCCTTGTTGAACTTTTCCACCCGTCATAATGGCGTGGACCTGGCTGCCGCCCCGGGAACAAAAGTCAGGGCCACTGCCTCCGGCATTATCAAAAAAATAGGGTATGATCGTTCCAAAGGGAGATTTATTTGCATTAGACACAATAATCAATACATCAGCCACTATTACCATCTCAGCCGCACCGGGAAGGGGATAAAACCCGGGGTAAGGGTGGAACAGGGACAAATTATCGGCTGTGTGGGAAGTACCGGTTGGGCCACCGGTTCTCATCTTCACTACGGGATACAAAAAAACGGGCGATTTATCAATCCCCTCAGCTTGAAATCCCCCAGCAAAGAACCGGTAAAGAAAATCTACCTTAACACATTTAAACAATATGCACATCGAGTCTTATTGCTTCTTTCCGGTAGTAAATGGGTGAAAATCCCGGGATCCGTCACGGAAACATTTCTTAAAGACTCCACTGCGAAGCCTTTGCAGCCCATTACCCTTCCCATCCTCCGCTAGACTGGCATTCCCCCATCAGTGCCCGGTAGAATCCGGGAATCCTCTTTCATCTAAAACTTGACGTATGGTAAGGGCCAGTTCTCTTTTCACAATGGGTTTCATTAAAAATGCGCTGATTCCTTGAGACCTATAGTTATCTTCATTGATGGCTTCACTGAAACCGCTGCACAATATGATAGGAATATCCGCCCGTATTTTCTTGATTTCTTTTGCCAGTTGAAGGCCTGTTAAATTGGGCATGGTTTGATCGGAAATCACCAGGTCAAATTGATCAGGGGCAGCGCGGAAGGCTTCCAGGGCTTTGATGCTGTTGGTTTTGGTAACCACATGATATCCAAGTTTTTGCAGCATGTCTTCCCCCAGTCCCACTAAAATGTTTTCATCATCAACAAACAATACCCATTCATTTCCTCGGGGGATTACTCCTGTTTGATCGATTAACGCGGCCACTTCCTTTTCTTTGCTAACCGGTAGAAAAACCTGGAAAGTGGTTCCTTTTCCAGGTTCGGAATAAACGGTAATGTCCCCGCCATAACTTTTTACGATGCCATGGACCACAGACAAGCCCATACCCGTGCCTTTTCCTTCTTGTTTGGTGGTGAAATAGGGATCAAATATCCGTTCCATGATATCCGGGCTCATACCATGCCCGGTGTCACTGACGGTCAATTGTTGATATGCACCGGATTCCAGGTGAATACGATCGATGATACCCGGTTCCACTTCTATCTCTTTTAAGCCAATTTTTAGAACACCGCCTTTCATCCTCATGGCATGGCCTGCATTGGTGCAAAGATTCATGACTATCTGGTGGATTTCAGCGCTGTTGGCCAATACCGGGTTCTCCATCTGCGGGATAGCCTGACGTATCTCAATGGTGGTGGGCAGTATTGAGCGCATTAATTTTAACGTGTCATCCACCACATCATTTAACCATATCGGTCTTCGTTCTTTTTCACTTTTGCGACTGAAGGCAAGAATGTGTCTTACCAATTCTTTTGCACGATCAGAGGCACCAAGTACCTGCATAAGATTGAATCTGGCTTTGCTTTCCTCCGAGACAAGTTCAAGGGTTAATTCTGTGTATCCCATAATAGCGCTTAAAATATTATTGAAATCATGGGCAATTCCACCGGCCAGTGTTCCCAGGGATTCCATTTTCTGCGCCTGGCGAAGTTGATCTTCCAGTTTTTGTCGTTCCTCCTCTGCCCGCTTCCGTGTGGTAATGTCGATCAAAATACCTTCCAGGGCCGGCCTGTCTTGTAAGGTAATGGGACTGTCAAATACTTCGATTTCGAAGCTAGTACCATCTTTTTTGATGCCCTTGAGCTCATACCTACTGGGGCTTGCCACTTCCTCTTTGCACCCGCTGAGATTTCTTAAATAATCCTCCATATTCAGCCGTTCCAAACTTTCCTTTGTAACCAATTCCTTCATATGTCTGTCCAGGATCTCTTCAGTATCCCGGAAGCCGAAGATCTCAGCAAATTTACGGTTGCAAAATTTAACCACATGATCCTGGGTAATGTAGATGCCCACCAGGGAATTATCCACCAGGCGTTTGTATTTTTCTTCGCTTTTTTTCAGTGCCTCCTGGGCCTGTTTTCGTTCATTCACCTCTTGCTGCAGCTTTTCTGTCCGTTCTACCACTTTACTTTCCAGGGTATTGTTTAATTCTTTCAGTTCCCTGGAATAGGCTTCCAAATTTTCCACCATCAAATTGAAAGATTGAGCCAGGTTTCCCACCTCGTCCCTTGATGAGAAAGTGGCCCGTTTGGATAAATCACCACTGGAAATCTCTTCAATGGTGTGCACCATTTTTTTTAGCGGCCTGGTAATCACCGTACTGGTAAGGAATACCACCGCAACACCCAGTATAAAGATAATTGAACTCACATATGTGATGGTCAGCCGACTCTTTTCTATTTGTGCCCGGAGATTCTTTAAAAACAAACCCAAAAAAATATCCCCAATTGGCTTCTCTTTGTGAATAATACGAGCCGTGGCCCGGTAAATCAATTTATCTTTGGTAATGGGCTTGTTATTGAAGAGGAGCTGGTAATCCACCTTAAGGGCTGTTTCAAGATTGATGGCTGAAAAGACCTCACCTTTATTGTTGAGTACCACCAGGTAAGCCAGGTCCTGATATTGTTTCATACCTTCCAGGATCTCTCTCATATCCCTTTTGTCTTCAAATACCAGGGTGGAGCTTAAATTAAACGCGGTCATATTGGCAATACTTTGCGCTTTGTCCGCAGTGGCTTTTATTGCTTGTTTCTCAAGTTTAACCGGGAAAAAGGCGGTTATAAAAACAGAAATAAGAGCCAATAGGAGTGTAAAAATGATGATAAATTTTATGCGGATGGTTAATTTAAAGCTTCTAAAAATACCTTTAAAAAAATTTTTCATTCTCACCCCCTTAAAACCCTATTTTATTACTTTTGCCAATTTTAATAATCGTGAACTAAAATCAGCACCTTCGGACCGGGCCCCGGTCAGATTGATGATAATTAAGGGACTTTCTCCTTTTGAGCCAATACTGATGGCAATTCCCAATTCACAATATGCAGGTACCCCGGTTAAACTGGTGATTCCCATCGAGCGGCAGACAGATACCAGGGTTTCAACGGCAATAGCCCGCAAAGGAGTGATATATACAATATCTACTTCCTCTCTGGCCAGGGTGGTCTTGACCTCTGACAGACTGCGTAAATTAATTGAAACACAACGAAACGGTATATCTTCAATCTTTTTGTTTCCTGAATTCTTCAGGTAGTCTTCGATTTGATTTTTGACGTTAAGTGACGTCCGGAATTTTTCCTGGTATAAAATGCCAATAACAATTTCATCACCGACCCGTTTTTCAAGATTTCGATCATAGGGCAAAATTTTCAAAAAAAGAGGAATTTGAATATCAATCGGTGCTTCCATTTCCTCTGCAGTTGCTGCAGTTGCTGAAATCGACAATTGGATGATTAAGAAAACAGCCAGGAAAATTTTAATATATCCTTGCACTGCATTGAACAACTGTTTTTTCCTATTAACGTCACTCATTTCATTTTTAAAGAATCAATTCAATCTTAAACGTGAAGCTGCGGCCATTTTGAAGGATAGTATCCTGGGTGTGTTCATAACCTGCCGGGATATGGTACTCTACATCGAATAAATTCCTGGTTTGAAATGAAAATCCGAGAAGATTAAATAATTTCCCGGAAGAGAGATGAAAATTTGTCAATAGAAAAGATTTTGTCCGGTTACCACTGAGAGTGATGCGACCGGATTCATAAAACGTTTCAATCGAAGTGAAGAAATGTTTGAGTACGGGTACGGACAAGCCCAGTTTGATAATATGGGAAGGGGAATTGGTAATTTTTGCATCCAGGATAACATTCCTGGTATGTTGGAGGTTATAGTTGAGATATCCCATCAGGCCATTTTTCAGCTTCACATTTAACTCGGCTTCCACTCCAATACCCTTTACTTTTTCAAGGTTTTGAAATTGCCATAATTCATCTGCAGGGTCAATCACCTGTTCGATTAATCCTCTCATTTCGAAATTGTACAGGGATAAGATGCCAAACACTTGCTTGCTAAGGCGTTGTTCCACTACCAGTTCGAGGGTATTTATTTTTTCACGTTTGATCAAGGGATTGGCTTTTGCTTCATCCTCGGCTTCATAATAGGTTTCATAGATATTGGGTACGCGGTAGGCGTTTCCGTACAAAAACTTGAGGGTTGTGGCAGTAAACGGGTTATAGATCAGGGCCGCCCGTGGGGTTAGCGATGCCTTGCCCCGGTCGGAATATTTGTCATACCGCAGCCCCAGCATGAGGGATAAATTCTTCAATACCTGGTACTCATCCTGGATATAGAGAGCATAATCATGGAAGGGAAAATCATCTTCAAATTCAGTCTGAAATTCATCCCAGGAGAGGTAAGAAACACGATAATGATTCCTGTATTCCGCGCCAATAATTAACCGGTTATCGGGACGGATATCCCAGCTCAATTGGGTCTCAAACCCCAACCACATTTCCTTTGATTCTTCTTCCCAAAGGCTGGTGTACTCCGGGTCATCATAGGGATATGCGCCATAGTATCTAATATAGTGATAGTAACCCCGCAGCATCATCTTCGTGTTATAACTGATATTTCCATTATACTTGATTTCAAAGAAATCCCGCGAATCTAAGGTTTTAAAGCGATCGTCATTAAATGCGGTATCATAAGATGCAGTGGGCACTCCTTTTTCGCGGGAAGAGATCAGCCCCTGCAGGGAGAAATTCTTATATTTCAGGGAGGCAAAAATCCCATGATATTTGTCCCAATCCAGACCTTGTGCGATTCCATTATTGGTTTGGGGCTCATCAAATTCTTCAAAATAAAGGTCCTGGCCTTTGATATCGCCGATGTGAGCGGAAACAAAGAAATCCAGGCCATTTTTTAACTCTTTCCCCAATCGCATCCCCCCCTGGACCTTACCAAAACTTCCCGGCTGCAGCGTCAATTTTAAACCATCTACGGTCTTTCCCGTTTTGGTAATAATGTTAATTACCGCCAGCATGGCATTGGTGCCGTAAAGAGCTGAACCCGGTCCCCGAACGATTTCAATTCGTTCAATGGCATCTATATCCAGACCCAATTCGCTGCCAATGGTTGAAGACCCCCAAATATTGTCGGTAGTGGTGGCCCCGTTCAGCAATAATAACACCCGGTTGCTGTAATCGGAGGGACGGCTGAACCCTCGAACGCCTAAATAATTGTAGTTGCGATCATTGGATAAATAGAACCCCCTCACTCGCATTAAAATTTCATCCAACGTCCGATAACCATACCGCTCTATCTCTTCTCGGGTAATAATAGTCACTGATGCTGGAGCTTCACTCATTGTTTGATCGTATTTTGCCGCGGTACTGATTTTTACCTCCAGCAGTTCTTCCAATGAGGCTTCTTCACCCTTTTTATCAGTTTCATCCTCACAAAAACCCGGTGGGAAGAGAAAAAGGCCCACTATAATCACTAATATAAGTTTTACCCCTAACTTCATTCTCATCGTATACCTCACTTCTTTTTACCCCAAGAATAAACCCACTTGAGGTATACTAAAATAATATAAAAAAGAAAAAAAGTTTTCAACAAAAAAATAAAAAATAATCCGTATGATTGAAATTCCACCGTATTTTATTTAAAAATTAAAAAAAAAATTTTTTTTTGAAAAAAATGGCCCGGGGCTATTGAAATACAAAGGTAATTCCTTTAAAATTTTTACCTGGAAAATGTTAAAATGAAAATGAAACATCTATTCTTTGTAACCGTTGGATTTACATTATGGAATTGTGACGGAGGTTTTGATGAAAAAGGTTAACCTTAAAGAATTAATTAAGAAGATTAAAGAAAGATGGGAACCGGAAGATGTGGCGTTTATCAACGAGACTGCTTTAAGGGTAGCAAAAGTCGAAGGCGCCTACGACTGGCATACGCATCCGGGTGAAGATGAGTTTTTCCTGGTGCTGGAGGGAAATATATTTATTGACACCAATACAGCGGATGGAACCATTGAGTTGAAGGAAATGGAAGGTTACCTGGTGAAACGGGGAGTAAGGCACCGTTCAAGAACAGAAGCACCTGCCTGGGTATTATTGGTGGAACCCACCCGAACCAAAACAAAAGGTGTAAAATAAATTTTGGCTAAAATTAAAATTGCTGTATTTTAAATTCCTGCCAGAAACCATTTTTCCCTGCCGGGAATGATTTTTCCCTGATTGCTAACATTCACACATTCAAACATTCACACATTCACACATTCACACGCACCTTCCCATTTTGTTCCATTTGTTCTCGGCTATTTTTGGATTAACTCTAAAATAGGACTCAATTGAGCTTCACTCCACGCTTTAATTTTATCGTAAAACCTGCGACCCATGATGACCATGATATCCTGTGTTTTTAACCGCTGTGATGAAATATCTACACTTTTTACTTCGCCCAGGTAAGCAGCCGCCTTTACCGAATCATGAAGATTCAATAAATGATCCATAAATGAATTAACGGTCCGGTTCCTGATTTGTTCAAGGTGGTGTTTGGCTTTGCGTACCAGTTGAGCGTCTTTGTCTAGGGCTCCTATCATATCCAATTCCACAATCAATTCATTGATGCGGTACAAAACAACCTGGGAAACTTCAAAAGATATGGATACCTCATCCAATTTGGTCTCTTCATGGTAAAGCTCAGTCCTGATCTCGAAAGAATTGATCTGGTCAGGTAATTTTAACCAATAGGAAATGGTTTCGGTGGAGACTGCGGGTATAGTGATCGTCCATTTCAACTCTTCTCCTTCTTCGGGTATGGGTTGA
>CP070627.1:1532960-1540128 GCA_020355945.1 Candidatus Aminicenantota bacterium
TGTTCATCCTGGTGTTTTTATCCGCTTTAAAAGTCTATCTTGATACAAAAGAGTTGAAATCGCTAAATCTTATTTTTTCTATCGATGAAAAAATCCAACTTTTGATCATTTTTTTCGCGCTTTTGTATTTGATCCTGAAGGGGAAATCCCTGGAAAATAAAGCAAAGAGGAAATTGGCAATCAACCTGGGTCTCATTCATCTTATTTGTGTTACCCTTCTCACCGGGTCATTCTTCTTCATTTTCCGTTATATAAAGAGTCCTCTTGTCTTATTTTCAGTTGTAGCATTTTCACACATATCTATAGAAATTATTCCTCTCCTTTATCTCAAGTGGTTCCTGGGAGAACACCACGCGGAACTGGGGTTCCCTTCAACAATACATGGCATCGAAGGTTTTTTCAACCAGTTTAAAATTACTGCCCGGGAACAATCCATCATTCGATTGATGCTTAAAGGAAAAACCAATGATGAGATCGGCGATGAGCTTTTCATCTCCACAAAAACAGTTAAAAACAATATCTCTAATATCTACCAAAAAACCAAAGTGAAAAACCGCATCCAATTGACCAACCTGGTGAGGGGTTTCGAGAAAGAAAAGGTTACCAAATAATTAAATATTTCGCCTGATAATCATAACGCATTAAGTCTCTTTTGCAGGCCAGTTATAGATGTCTACGGGTGCCAGTTTATCCGCAGGTTCAAAATTTAACATCCGGGAATAAAAGTAAAATTCCGCTTCCAGTGAACCTTTTATGTCTTTAGCCATCAAGAATCCATGTTGTTCGTTTGCATATTCGATGTAAGCAACCGGTTTCCCTTTATCCTTTATTGCCTCCACCATTTTCTTAGATTGCTCCGGTGGAACCACCGGGTCTTGTGCACCCTGGAAAAAGATTAATGGTGTATCAACAAGGTCCAGCACGTATATAGGGGAACGTAACATATATGTTTTTCTTTCTTCCGGGTAGGGACCGACTAATTCAATTAGGTACCGGCTCTCGAATTTGTGGGTGTGCTCTACCAGGGTAACCAGGTTTGAGATGCCGTAATAACTTGCTCCCGCCTTACAAAGGTCTGTATATGTGGCAAGTACGATGGTAAGATATCCACCCGCACTGCCGCCGCGGGTCAAAACCCTATCTATGTCAATAGGCTTTTTATGTTGTGAAAGATATTTCGCACAATTAACACAATCATCCCTGTCGTATATACCCCATTGTGAATAGAGTGATAGACGGTATTTACGCCCAAACCCGGTACTCCCCCTATAGTTTACGTCTGCAGCACTGAAGCCGCGGCTGGTAAAGTACTGTAAGATCAAACTTAATGAGGTGCTTACCGCCCCTGTTGGACCACCATGGGCAACCAGTAATAAAGGTGGTTTCTCATCCGCAGGTACGTTGTAACCGGGATTTTCCGGGTAATAGTAAAAAGCATAAGAATTATCCTTCATACCAGTACCGGTAGGATATTCCACGAAAGAGGATTTGGATATATAATCCTTAATCTTTAAAATCTTTGTCATATCTTTCATGCTGCTGCGTAGTACTTTACTCTGCCCTGATTTCGCATCAAAAGACACAATCGAGGAGGGGTGGTTATAAGAACCGGCAATAAACACGGCCGTACCCGAAGATGTTGTCCTCACATGGTTTATGTCTGTGGCCTCTGATTTGACACCCTCTATTCCGGCTAATTCTACCTTAATACGATTAAAGTCCTTTTTATCGGTATGGATAATTGCCAGGTGCCATTCACCGGACCGGGTATAGGCAGCGATTATTTCATCTTTTGATAAAAATGCATATGTAGACATTCCCAGGATCCATTGAGGCGCTCCAAACTCTGATTTTCCAGGCGCCTTGATGGTAATCATCTCAGCACTTATATCTTTCTTTCCCGGTTCACACCTGTATATATTCCACCAGTTATCCAGGTCAGATACGAAATAGATATATTTCCCATCAGGTGACCACTGCGGCTGAAATAAGGCCTGGGGGGTATATAAAAAATCCTTTGACACCCGTTCACATGTATGCTCGGCGATCTTTTGTCCTATGGCTTCACCAGGTTCCAGCTTAGATGTATCACCGGCAACTTTTTGCTTATCTTTGAGTGAACCGTCTTTATCAATATTAGCGATCCAGAGTTCATTACTATCCCAGGGCATGTAAGGAAAATTCCAGGTTAAATATGCCAATCGATTGCCATCAGGGCTCAGACAAGGTGAGGAGTAAAAATCATTACCGGATACAAGCACCTCATCCTGTTTTTCACCGTCCAGGTCAATACCAACGATCGATACAACAGGGTAGCCACCTACAAGCACTGTGTAATCTTCTTTTACACAGATCATCCTGTTTCTCTTTTTATCGATTACACCATCTCCATACCGCATGAATACAGGTGAAGGTGATGTAATGGGTTGGGGTCTCATTGCCGGGGCCTGTTTAAATATACGTTGATCAAGGGTTTTGGGATTATTTACCGGGTCGTAATTTGAGAAATATACGGTACCATTGGAAACAGCAAACGAACCTCCTCCATAACTATAAATAATGGTGCGTGCGCTAAAACCGGGTGGGGTTATATCATTTATTTTCCCATCGGGTGAATACCTGACAACCACATATCGTCCGTCCTCATCAGGACGGCTTTCCACCCAGTAAATATTATCACCATCAACAGTTGTGTCCTTAAAAGAAACAACCCCTTCCACCACCATGTCCGAGGTTATCTCGGACTTCCATGAACCACAGGGTTTTGGTTCAGGGGATAATTTTTTTTGCTTAGCCATAGAAACACCTCCTTTGTTTTATCTATGTATCTATAAATAAATTGCCGTCAAGATAAAGTTATTTTATCTAAAAGATATCAATTTTTCAAACCGGTATTGAAATATTGTGATAATTTTCTTATAATTTCCCTGTGGTTCTGTGGTTAAAAATGGATAAAGTTTCCCGGATATTCCAGGTTTTTGTCAAACCCATTGGCTCCATCTGCAACCTGGCCTGTCACTATTGTTACTACCTGGATAAGAAAGACCTCTACCCGGAGGCCGAGGTTTTTCCGATGCCCGAGGTCATCCTGGAGGAATACATTGTCCAGCACATCGAAGCTTCCAGCGAAGAGGTGATTCGCTTTTCCTGGCATGGTGGGGAGCCCACTGTCCTGGGGCTGGATTACTTCCGTAAAATTGCAGCCCTGCAGCGTAAACATCAGCCTGAAAACCGGCGCATTGTCAATGGTATACAGACCAACGGCACCCTACTGGATGAAGAATGGTGCCGATTTTTGGCGGCAGAGGGTTTTGCAGTCGGGCTTAGCCTGGACGGCCCGCAGGAGTTGCATGACCGGTACCGCCTCACCAAAGGCGGAAAGCCCACCTTCCAGCAAACCATGCGGGGGTATGAACTCTTGCAGCAGCACCGAATCTATACCGATATCCTATGTGTGGTGAATGCCCATAACGTCCGGTACCCTATCCGGGTTTATCGTTTCTTCAAGCAGATCAAAGCCCCCTACGTGAGCTTTCTGCCCCTGGTAGAGCCGGAGCCGGATGCCAAAGCCGGCGTAAGCAGCCGGTCCGTGTCGGCAGAAGCCTTTGGCACTTTTCTCTGTACCATCTTCGACGAATGGATGAGCCAGGATATCGGGCGGATCAAAGTACAGGTCTTCGAGGAGGCTGCCAGGACAGCCTTTGGACAGGACCATTCGCTGTGTATTTTCCGAAAGACCTGCGGGGATATCCCGGTTATCGAGCACAATGGAGACTTCTATTCATGCGACCATTTCGTGGATGCTGAACACTGCTTGGGGAATATCATTGCCACTCCACTGGGGGAACTGTTGGAGAGTCCGACACAGAGAGCATTCGGCCGGGCCAAATTAGATACTTTACCCCGCTGCTGCCTTGAATGTGAGGTCAGGGCGATGTGCAATGGCGGGTGCCCCAGGAATCGTTTCTTGCGGACGCCAGATGGCGAAGCAGGATTGAACTACCTGTGTGCGGGCTATAAACGCTTTTTTATCCACTCCCGGCCTTTCGTGGCAGAGGTTGCCGCCCAATGGCGCCGACAATTCAGGTTTTAAGCTTCTGTTTAAAGAAGGCAATGGTTCGTTTCCAGGCCAGTTGGGCCGCCTCCTGGTGATACCGTTCCGCCCTGGTATCGTTGAAAAACGCATGCCCGGCCCCTTCATAAATATAAATCTTGTATTCAACAGATGCGGCTTTCAGAGCGGCTTCAAAGGCTTCAATGCCCTCATTGATCCGTTTATCCAGGCTGCCATAGTGGCAAAGCAGGGAGGCTTTGATCTTAGGGACATCTTTTGCCTCAGGCTGCCTGCCATAGAAGGGAACCGCAGCGATCAGGTCCGGGGAGTTGACAGCCACCTGGTTTGTCATGCCTCCACCCCAACAAAAGCCCATGCATCCGACCTTTCCTGTGGTTTGCCCATGTGTTTTCAAGTACTTCACCGCAGCAATAAAATTTTTTACTGTCGATTGAGCATCTAGCTTTCGCATCAGGGTTCGAGCCTCATCCGGGTCTCCCGGGGTTCCCCCCAGCGGTGACAAAGCGTCCGGCGCAATCGCTAAAAATCCTTCCAAAGCAACACGCCTGGCAACGTCTTCGGTGTGGGGGTTCAGACCCCTGTTTTCGTGGATCACGATTACACCAGGGAGCTTTGTGTCTCCTTTGGGCCTGGCTAAAAGTGCACGAACTTCACCTGTTTCACCGGGATATTTAATATATTCCGTATGAAGACGGGGATCATCCTCAGGAACGACCTGGGCCCGGGCATAGTCATTTTCCAGCAGCGGAAGCAGAGCCGCGGCAGCAGCCGCGCCGCCAGCGAGTTTGGTTAATTTCTTGAGGAATCCACGACGATCCAGTCGGTTAGTCGTGTATTCATCATATAAATCAATAATTTTTTCATCCATGATGCTTTCTCCTTACTTCCCTTGACTCTTGACTGACCAATAGGAAAAAATCGTTTTTAATCACATTGATATTATAAAGGAAATATCATTAAATTTCAATATCTACAAACCGCCGGTGGAATCGGACTTTCCCAGCGAGTCTTTCCGAAATCGGAGTAAAAAGGGATTTTTTCGCAACATTATATTTGACAAAATAGATATAATATGTTAATATGATAACTTACTGGTAGATATAGGGTGGGAATTGTTTTCACATGCTAAATCGATTTAATTCGGGTCTACATTTTTTCACCACATATTTACTTCAGATGCCAAAAAGGAGGAAATGAACAATGGCAAGAGGAACAGTAAAATGGTTTGATTCCAAAAAAGGTTTTGGTTTCATTGAAATGTACGGCGGTGGTGACATTTTTGTACATCACAGTGAAATTCGTGGTAATGGTTATAAGACACTGGAAGAAGGCCAGGAAGTCGAATTTGGAACCAAAACAGGCCCTAAAGGCGAACAAGCAACCAACGTGGTTAAGCTTTAAACAAGCTCTGAAAAACAACACGAAATCAGAAATAAGATTGGGGTGGACAACGTCCACCCATTCTTATTCCGGCGCATTTTCTATAATTTCTTCATATTTCAAAATTTCTGCTTAATTGTAATAACATCAAGTTATATTGTTCTTGGAAAATTTGGTTGCTTTGGTACTTGCTGCACAGCATATTGTATAGGTTCTCCGATGGAAATAAATTCTGCATTTAAGGGAAATAATTCTGATTTAATTTCATGAACCAGCCCATAGTCTTTTGCTTCAGTCGGATTCAATGTTCGTCTCTCATGCATATCTTTCTCGATATCATCGGTCTTCTTGCCGGAATTATCGGCAATAACTCTTGCTATGTTCTTTTGATCGATACGAACAGATTTAAGGTGTTCATGAATTTGAAATTCATCAAAACTTATTTGCCCTTGAAAATTCATTTTTACCCCATGAATTAAAAATCGTGCATGAGGAACTGAGAAACGTTTGGTCCCGGCACAGTAAATGACAACTCCAATCGAGTCCACGCTGCCAAAATTATAGCTAAAGACTTCTATTGGAACCCCTTTTAGAAAATTGTACACAGACAACCCGTGGAAGACTGACCCTCCTGGAGAGGAAATCATAAGATGGATTCTTCCGTATTTCTGGTGAATTTTTTGGTCTATTATCTTCAGTAGAGTGTCTATCGTTTGCGGGATAATTGGAGCCATAAATCTAATATAAGATTCTTTCATGATTTCTCCTTTTTTTATTCATCTATCTATTTATATCATAAAATAAAGAATGTTACAATGTTTTTTTTAAAAAAAAAGGGAACACACCCTGGCAGCGATGACGGAATCATTTTGAAACTTTGCCTATGGGCAAACAACTGTAACCGTATTTGCCTGCTTGATTATTTCTCCTGTATATAGTATATAATGATTATGGAATATTTTTTAGAAGAACCAATCGGCATCACCCAATGGATTATCGGTAGAAAAAAAGGGCCGGATTTTTTTCTCAAAAGGGGGGTGGCACCCCCAACCCATTCACGGTCAGCCAGATGGAGTTCTTTCCGCAGCGTCATCTCAAATGCTTGTTCTTTTTGCAAGCTTTTACAGGATATTAGTAAAGGGATCAAGGAAATCAACACCCGGTTCAGAGTTATATTATTATTAACAATTTTGACAGCAGTGATTTTACCGGAAAACGTGTTTGCTCAAAAAGACAATATACGCTTTGAGCGTTTAAGTTTGGAACACGGACTATCAAGTGTTTCGGTATACTGCATACTGCAGGACAGCCAGGGTTTTATGTGGTTTGGCACAGAGGATGGGTTGAACAAATATGACGGTTATAATTTTACTGTTTACCGTCACAATCCCGATAACAGTGCCAGCCTGGGTAATGATTATGTCACTTCGATTTTTGAGGACTCCGACGGCAGCTTGTGGATTGGTACCCGGGGTGGAGGACTCAATCAATTGGATCGAAAGAAAGAAATATTTACCCGCTTTCAAAACCAGGCGGATAACCCCCACAGCCTCAGTAACAACGTGGTCACCTGGATTTTTGCAGACTCCGGCGGCAGCTTGTGGATTGGTACCCGGGGTGGAGGGCTCAATCGATTCCATCGAAAGAAAGAAAAATTTACCCGCTTTCAAAACCAGGCGGATAACCCCCACAGCCTCAGTAACAACGTGGTCA
>CP070627.1:1540228-1547319 GCA_020355945.1 Candidatus Aminicenantota bacterium
CTTAAAATAACCTGTAATGGTTCCTCTACCTTTTCCCAGCGGAAAACGGTTCGTAACATTTCATTGGTATCAATGACCACCTGCCACGCCTGTTCAAAACGTTTGATATCAATGCTTCCCGATAAATGCAAACATATTTGCTCGAAATAGCGATCGCTTTCCGGGGCCTGCAAATAATGGAAAAGTATCCCCTCTTGCATCGGGGTCAAGGCCAGGATGTCTTCGATATGATTCTTGTTTAATCTCTTCATTTTTTATCTTCTACCTTTCTATCCACCTAAAACACGAAAACATAGTGGTAATTTTCATTTAAATTAAAAGGGATAGGCTTCCGCCACTGGTGTGATTAGCCTTTAATCAGAGATTAGCGCTGGTATTGGTATTATTTTCTCAGTAAACATTAAGAAACCATTTTTCAGGATCGCTGTAGTATAAATACATTATTTTACCATATAAACCGACTTTACTTAAATACGCAAAATTGTGCTTTTTTTAAATATGAGTAAAATGGTTTAGCATCCCTTTATTGATAAATCTTTTGAGGCTTTTGCCTCAGGGAAATATTTGAGCCGGTGGAATTATTTGGCATTCTTATTTTAATTTTCTCCTATGATTTTCTTTTTATATCGGTAGTTTTATAGGATTTTTATTTTTGGCAGCCTGATGCAACAATTTTTGTTATGGTTCACCCCTGGTACTGCAAACAAAAGGAACAATGTTTCTTTCTTAACCCGGGATTATTGAAAATTTCCTTCCTGGTTTTTTTAAGATAATCACTATTGACCGGGTCTTCTTCACCTTGTCCAAAGGGAATCGAATAGGGCAAATAAAAACAGGGATATAAACACTGGGATTCATCAAACACAATACTATTAAAAGGAACCTGACAGACCTCTTTGGGATCGTTAAGCTCTACAGTCTGCCGATTACGGATGGCCCGAAAATAACGAAGGCAATTATCAAAAAACACCTGTCGCTGAAACAACTTCCCTTTACCCGCATCCAATTGCACCATTTGTTCCAGGTTCTCTTCCAATATCACAATTTCCTTATCATCCAATACAGCATTCTTTGCGCTCTCTTCCGGCACATCCTCCTGTCTCCCAAAACAATGGGGTTTTAATTCGGGAACGTTAAAAAAAATACCATCTACAGGTAGGTCTACAGTCAATCGATACAGATCCACCAAATCCTTAATGTTCTTCTTTTGGATTAAACAATTAAACGCCACCTGGGCGTAGGGACGAGCTTTCAAAATTCTTCCCGGCCAAGCAATCAGTTCATTAAAATTATCCAGCCCGCGTATTTCATGATAGAGTGCTTCATTACTGGCATCCAAAGAAAACATGTAGGCGTGCACCTGGTCTTTTATTTCATCAAAAACAGCATCTAAACGGGTGGCGTTGGTGATTAATGTGATTCTTGTCCCGGTTTTTTCCAGGATCTTGATGATCCCCGGGAGTTGGGGATGGAGGGTGGGCTCACCACCGGTTATCAAGGTGAGCCCCACATTATATTTGTCAATCAATGGGACGACTTTCTCTGCTATTACCGGTAAAGGCAAAAATCTTTTGGGCTTACTTTTCCAATACTGGCACAACAAACACCTGGCATTGCAGTTATTGGTCACCACAAGAAAAAGTCGATCTAACCGGTCTATCAAACCATTACTATTCATATACAAACCTGTACGATTTCAGCCGCTGAGACACAAAGGTAAATTCTTTTGGGGTTCATCACAGATCAATGTCATACAACCAGTAAGCGTAAACGCCGTGGGGATCGTTGAATTCTGAGAACCGTTTCATTTGTTTAACCAGGATTTGCATCATATTGGTGAAGGGATTGAGGGGCTGTTGTGACTGGATTTGGGTTTGCTCTTTGACAGACGCCTTTGCAAACAGTTGGTTCCACAACCGCTGCCAGAACCCGGGTTTTTTTCGGAAATATTTTATTTTATAGGGTTTTTCCAGTTTAGCCAGTTTTGCAGCGGAATCCAATGCGTCCCCCATTCCACCCATGTGGTCCACCAGTCCCAGTTTATGGGCGTCACTGCCGATCCAGACCCGGCCCTGGGCAATTTCGTGCACCTGGTCGGGTGTCTTGTTTCGAGCCTTAGCCACCATGGTGATGAACTGGTCATAACCCCTGTTGATCAACGTCTGAAGGGCTTCTTTCACTTCAGTAGACATTTCCCGGTCCACACGCAAGGCGCCTGCGAATTTATTGGTACCTACTCCATCCACTTGAATCCCCAGGTATTTTTTCAGTGTTTTTTGAAAAGTAGGAATAAAGCCAAAAATTCCAATAGAGCCGGTAATCGTAGTGGGGTAAGCCCAGACCTGGTCAGAAGCCATACTGATCCAGTATCCGCCAGAGGCAGCTACACTGCCCATTGAGACCACCACAGGTTTTCCGTCTTTTCGAGCCAGTTCCAATTCCCTGCGGATGACTTCTGAAGCAAAGGCGCTGCCGCCGCCGCTGTCTACCCGGAATAAGATAGCTTTTACATCGTCATCCTTACGCGCTTCCCGGATCAAAGCTGCTGTAGAATCGCCGCCAATAGTTCCCGGGGGCTGATGACCATTCAGGATACTACCTTTTGCTACAATGATCCCGATAACATCCCCTGATTCATCATCACCCCAGCGATCGTAGTCCAGTGCTGCCAGGTAGTCTTTATAACCGATCTGGTAAAAAGAGTGAGTCTCTTTGTCTTCACCGACTATTTTAATCAAGCGCTGGCGTAATAAGTCCCGGGAGGCCACATAATCAACAAGACCGGCATTCTTGGCCATAATTGCCGCTTGACCGTTGGATTCCTTTAAATATTCATTAAAGCGGTCGATATAATCGTTAATTTTCTCTATGTTTATTTTGCGGGCCCGGGCGATATCTTTTAGATAGGAGTCCCATAGAGCGTTCAGCCATCGCATGTTCGCTTCTTTAGCATCCTTTGACATGTTATTGCGGATATAGGGTTCCGGGGCGGACTTATATTTCCCTACCCGGAATAAATTGAGGTCTACTTCCAGTTTGTCAAGGCCTTCCTTGTAATATTGTCGGTAACGGCTGTAGCCTTCCATTACCACCAGGCCCATGTGGTGGATATAGATTTCGTCTGCATGGGCGGCCAGGTAATAGGAGTTGCGACTATAGTCATCTGCTGTGGCAATCACTTTTTTCCCGGATTTTTTGAAGCGGTTAATTGCTGCACCGAGGTCCTGCAATTTGGTCAACCAGGCATTTCCCAACGCATTAAGATTCAATAACAGTACTTTCACCCGGGGATCGTCTTTGCCGGAGTCAATGGCATCCAGTAAGTCCTTAAGCAATGTTTCCTGTTCTTCTGTTCCCATGAGTTTATTTACCGGGTCTATCTTTCCCGGGCTTAATTCTTCGACAATATTTCCTTGTGGTGCCAGTACCAGGACTGTGGAACCTGGTACGGTGGGTCCTTGACACGCTAATAGGTTAAGCAGATAAAAGAATATCGCAAAAAAAACGATATTCAATACCAGGCGTCGGAAGAAGTCGATTCCTCGCCATACTGTGGTAACAGTAGTTAAAAAACTGCTGTTTTTTTTCTCTTGTTCCTTCATAAGGTTCTCCTTATTTTTTCAAAAAATATAGAATCAGTAATATGTTAATATACGTTAAATGCACAAATTTTGTTCCGCTGACTTAGTGAAAAGTTTTTGCGGATGTTTCACGGGTCCAGGGGGGCAGTTTTTTCAAAAAGCGCCCCCCTGGTTGCCGGAGGCAAAGAACTTAATACTCTTCAAGATTAGATAAAGTATTAACTTACCCGGTTTTTAAGCCACATTAAAGCGACGAGGGTTTTAGCGTCCATGATTTTCTCGGCATCCAGGGTTTTCCATAATTCCGGCAGTGAAAATTCAACTATTTGGATATCTTCGTGTTCGGTTTCAGCTCCACCGCCGCTGGAGACCCTGTCAGAATCGGTTACTTCTGCGTAATAGAGGAATATACGTTCCGAGGAGCCTCCGGGGGTAGTGTAAAAGGTTGATATGAGGGTTAGGGTTCTCAATTGATAACCGATCTCTTCCATTACTTCTCTGCGTATGCATTCTCCTGGTGTTTCATCTTTGTCTACCATACCTGCCGCCACTTCGATGAGCCATCCCCCGGATTTCTCATAGGTGGGGAATCGGAATTGATTGACCAGTATAACCTTTTGGGTCTCTTTATTGAAAATAAGAACAGCCGCGGCATCGCCTCTTTCGAAATTCAATCGTCTAACGGGTGGACTCATTTCTCCGTTAAATTTTTCAAATCGGACGACCGCTTCATCTATTTTAAAAAAATCATCGAACACCCGCTTTTTTTGTTGAATCTCGACTTTTTTCATTTTTTCTCCGTTTTTAAGTTCATAGTTATACCGGATTTAAGAAAAACTTTCAAGACCCCAGCCTTCAGGCATTTTGGAGATTTTCTTTTTCCCAGAATTCTTTTATTTCTTCTTTGCCAACCACTTTCAACTCCACCAGTTTAGCCAATATGATTTGTTCCACCATAGGAACTTTCATAAGAGCGATCAATTCAGCGTATTTTTCATACAGGGGGTTATTTTTGGGGACATGGCATTCCAATAGAGAGGCGGCTGATGAGGTTCGTGCTTCTTCGGACACAAATATCTCTCCTTTATTGCTCAACAGCCAGTTGGTATTTAACCCGTAGGTGTGATGAAAATAGTGTAAATATTTGATACCGGGAAAGGTTTTTCCCACCTCAATATTGGTAATTGTTGACTGGTAGACGTTCAATTCTTTTGCCAGTTGGGTTTGTGTTTTGCCAATGGCTTCTCTAAATCGTTTGAATCGTCTGCCGATTTCTTTTTTTATAGAAGCGTGTATTTTGTCCATTTTTTTACTGTTGTTATCAGTTGGATTTTTTTATCTAAGTGCGTCAAGACATACAGAAATTTCATTTTTTTCATCGCGAACATTAATATAACTCATTTTTGATCTAAATTCAAGATAAAAAAATTAAAAAAATCGGAATAATGTAGAAGAATAGAAAAAGAATTGTTTGAGATGGCATTAAGTTCAGGAGCAGCGGCGGGTATGTGTGTTACCTGACAACGACCACCGAAATGTTGTGCCAGTTACACACATACCACCATACTGAGCAACCGGATTATCCGGGGTTTTCTGATTTATGTTTTTTAATTGTTGTCTTCAACAACTTCAATACCCCCTTCGACAGCGAGACTGCTGCTGTGGCCGGGAGGAACGACTACCAGTTGTTGCCACCCCTTCTTATCAAACGCAGGCAATTGTTTCACCTTTAGAACATTTGCGTTTACATATTCTGTATCCAGCAGTTCCTGGCGGCCCGGGAAAAAAACTTTCATACCGTGAGAAAAACCGCTGCCGATAATGGTTAAGGCATCCGTTTCATTTCTCTTTTTCAACTGTATACGTCTTGGTAAAATATAGTTGACAGTCAAATTTCTACTAAACTTACTAACGATATACCCTCCCTGTGAAACGCCCATTAAAAGCAATAACGTAGGGGGGATATCCGGGAGTCCCCTGGAAAATAGATCAGCGTTGCAGAGGTAATACAGGTAAATAACAACGCCGACTATAGTAAATCCTAACATTTGGAGTCGCGGCAGGCTGATTTCATCACCCTCGGAAAACAGACTTCTCAAATGAGAGGGGGATTCGGTCAAATCATTCTTAGGCCTTCTGGAGTTGATCCCACGAGCCAACAATAGGCTGCCGTAACTGATAGACATTAATCCCAATAATGAAGAATTGAAATCCGGGATTATCTCCTTCCCAAGAATGACTCCCCGTCCGATGGCCAGGTAAAAATAACTGCCGATAAACACCGCTGTCCAGAGTAATGACTGGAATTTGGAGAGGCTGTAAGTATTGGTCTGTTTGTCAATCACTAATTTTTTCCAGAATTCCTTTTTTCCGAACGTCCACCATAACAACCCCAAAATAATTACTACCAATAAAATTGACAGCAAGGCATTCCAACGGCGCCAATGGGGAACAATTACTTTTAGCGGTAAATCATTAGAGGATTGTTGTTTTACAGTTACTCTTACCTGTATCCTACGGCCCCAAGCGGCCCCTTCCAGGAGTCCCTGATCACCGGGAATAGTAAAACGAAGGTGCTGTATTTTTTTCTCATCGGGAGCAGAAAGGATTATAGGGATAACCGGTTTTTGTTTTTTTCCTATCAGGACCTTAACATCATCCAATTTTTCACCCAGGTTCTTACCCACCACAGTAATAGTTGCTCCTTCCACACCTCCCTGGGGTTCCAACCTAAGAATTTCCGGCTGTTTACCGGCTTCTCCTAACGGGTTAGTGATATTTACCCCTGGTTCTTTTACCTGGCTGCGCATAGACAAAGGGCACAGGCTCACAACAATCAAGATGATAATTAAATAAAACCTTCTCTTATGCAGTCGCATATTTAACCTCCTTTTAATTTTAGTTATTTTAAAATCCTTTTTTATGTCTCTCTTTCATTTACCTCTCCCTTTTTCCACTTGCCTGTACTTCATACAATTCTCAACGTTTTATCCCACCCCAGCACCAGGTGCATACATCCTATATTTTACCTTTTAGAACAGGAACAATTGCTCCATTACCTCTTCAATGTTTTTGAAAACCTCTCTGGCATTAGCCTTGATCCTATCTGATCTATCCATCATATCACCTCCTAATCATATTCATACACCTCTGCCCGGGTTACTATCTCTGACTGTCACACAATCCGCTGATTGTATGATAGGGGCACTGGTTGATCTGGTCACCCTAAATTGCCAGGTGGGAAGACCCGGGGAAATTTTTAATAATGTTCGTTTCGTATCACCTGAATGGGTAAGAGTCATCTTTCCTTCTATCGAAAATTCAAAATCCAGCCATGAAGGTAAATCGATCCAACAATCATTCGTTAAATGACCGGGTCCGCTGACTATGGAGATGTGCAAGTAATCACCCGTTTCAACTGATCCCAGGGGAAGAGTAATTGACCGGTTATAACTGATCATATGCGCGCTCCTGGTGGAATGGTGATAGATATTCATATCTCTTTTTTCC
>CP070627.1:1547419-1554505 GCA_020355945.1 Candidatus Aminicenantota bacterium
TCAACATATATTTAACCGCTTTTTTTTCGTCCTTATTCAGAGAGGTCAGTCTATAATAATCTTCAAGTATCCCTTTTACTTTCTGCAATTTTTGATCAAATTTTTCAATTGAATTTTGTATATCTGTTCCTTCTTGACCCACTTGAGCCTTATTGATATCATTTAAACTTTCATCTAAAATACTATATGTATCATCTAAAGCGGATGCTCCTTTTTGATAGAGATCATTTACTGTTTTGATAATTTTTTGAGCTCCGGATGAATACCCGATGTTCAGGCTGAATTTTGCACCCGGCGACACCGACCCTGTGTTCAAAATCGAAGCAATGCCGTTGTTGGCTTTGCCGGACACTGCGAACCCCAGTAACCAATTGTCTTTAAGTCGAAAAAGCTCTTCGATTTTAATGGTGTTGGTGGCAATGTTCACATTGACTTGCCCGCCAGGGTGGGGGAAAGTAATTGGATCACCTTTGGAGTCCTCGGAAGCTGATTGGGAGAACATGGTTTGAGCCCCCAACAGGAAACACACCGTAATGATAATAGGAATGAACTGTTTCATCGTATCCTCCTTTTATTCCTTTATTGTGTTGATTCTTTATCCAGGCCCGCCGCCGCCATTATCATCACCAATGGAGACATTGTCCGGGCTTGAAACGCCGAAACCTTCAACCGGCATAGCAATCTCTACCCGCCATTGGGGTTTGCCTGTACGAATGCTCAAAGCTCTTACATCCAAGCCATTATTGGTGGCGGTTACCTTTATCAGTCCGGGAGAGATTACTATTGTTCTCCCTACAGGAAAGTCGATTGTAGTGGGACCCAGATCCAACTGATCGTTGTCCACTACGATTTCCAGGAATTCTTGGTCCCCATATTGGGCTCCAAGGTTGAACAACTCTTTCCTCACTTCGTTTTCATTGGGAGGAAATCCAATGGTTTCCTCCTGCAGGGTAACTATGTTCCCATTATCACTATACTTCCGATAAGCGTGAACATCCCTCCTGGCTTTCACAAACTTATTTTGAACCTCAATAGCATAACTCATTTTTTACCTCCTATTTCTTAATTTTTATTTTAGAAGGCTTTTTAAAGGCAAAACCTTCAAAACCTTGTTTTTTACAACGCCTTGATCAAGGTTCCCGATCATTTGACTTGCCATCGGTTTCCCGTCACATGTCAAACCATCTGCGGGTATTTTATTAAAAAAAAAAGCCGGGCGAAATAATATTTGTGTCAAAGAACAGGATTCCTGTTCCAAAAAAATTCCCTGCATTTGTACAAATGTGTCAACCATAAGAAAATTGTTCCAAAATGCACGTGAATAAGAGAAATCAACCTAAAGGAATCAAATATGCTAAAAGATTTTGGAATAAAGGAATGGAATGATGGTTATGGTTCGGATTCCGACGCTTGATAAGTGGAGGGGAGCCGGTGAAATTTTTCTTTAAAACATCGGGTAAAGTAGGGAGAACTGGAAAAGCCCACTTCGAACGCTACTTCCGTCACATTCCCGGTTCCGGCTTTCAATAATTCCGCGGCCCGTTTAAGCCGATAGGAACGAATCCATTGAGTGGGAGTTTCACCGGTTAAGGCCAGGATTTTCCTGTAAAGGGTGGACCGCCCCATTACCAGTTTTTGGCTTAACACTTCTACATTAAAATCCGGGTCGGATAGGTTCTCTTCGATCATGTCTTGCACTTCCTGGTAAAAGGTTTCATCCAGGGATGAAGCCGGTATTTCAGTGGGCAGCAGGGTCAGGCGCCGTTTTCTTTGGAGTTGCAGACGGCGTCGCAAATCAATGAGGTTGCGGATGCGGGCTTTTAAAATAGCGGTGTTGAAGGGTTTGGTGATATAATCGTCGGCCCCGGTTTCCAGGCCCCTGATAACACTCTCTTCCGAGGCTTTGGCGGTTAACAGCATGATGGGGATATGGCTGGTTTTAATGTCTGTTTTTAATTCCCGGCACAGTTCATATCCATCTTTTTCCGGCATCATCACATCGCTGATGATAAGGTCCGGGATGATCTGCCCGGCTGTCTCGATCCCTTGTTTGCCGTTTACGGCTTCCTGGACCTGGTAAAGCGGTTCCAGCGCATCCCTGATGTAGTCGCGCGCATCGTCATTATCTTCCACTATGAGGATCACCTCTTCGTCGCGAATGTGAACGTCGGTTTCGGTCCCGGGTGCCTCAGCAATTGTTTTTTCCGCTTCCGCGCCGGTATGGGGCCAGGGTAATTCCGAGCCGGCGGCCTGGAATTGAGAGGGCAGTTGATGAAATTTTTCTTTAAAACACCTGGCAAAATAAGACATATCCGTAAAACCCACTTTAAGCGCCGCTTCGGATACATTTACCGACCGGGTTTCCAATAACCGGGCCGCCCGCAGCAGGCGATAAGAACGAATAAATTGATAGGGGGTTTCCCCGGTAATGGCCAGGATTTTCCTGTATAATGTGGTGCGGCCCATATAAAGTTTCTTGCCCAGTTGTTCCACGTTAAAGTCCGGATCGGCCAGGTTTTTTTCGATCACTTCTTGCAATTCATTATAAAAGTCCTCATCCAGGGGGGAAACAACGATTTCCCCTGGCTGCAGGTCCATTTGACTCTTTCGCCGGACCTGCAGATGACGGCGCAGTTCGATGAGATTTTTGACCCGGGTCAGTAACAATTTCATATTAAAAGGTTTGGGAATATAATCGTCCGCGCCGGTCTCCAGACCCTGGAGCACATTTTCTTCGGATACTTTGGCGGTTAAGAGTATAATAGGAATATGACTGGTTAAAATGTCTTTTTTGAGGGTGCGGCACAATTGGTAGCCATCGGTTTCCGGCATCATGACATCACTGATGACGAGGTCCGGGATGATTTCTTTTGCTTTTTCGATGCCTTCTTTGCCGTCGGCGGCTTCGGCGATGGTGTAGAGTGACTGAAGGGAACCCCGTATGTAATCCCTCACATCGGCGTGGTCTTCCACCACAAGAATAACCGGTTTTCCTGGTTCTGCTTCCCCGGTATCCGGTGCTGGTTCCAAAAGGGATTCTCTCTCATGTTCCCGGGGCTCATCATCCGGTTGGATGCCGGCGTCTGTTTGACCTGGCGCCGGGATTTGCGAAGGCGTGATCATATCCCCGGGTTCCAGGTGTTCCTGTCCCAGGGGCAGCCGGACCACAAATTCCGTGCCGCTGTTTTCCCCTTCCCGGCTGTGTACATCGATCTTTCCCCGGTGCAGCGCGATCACCTCTTTGGTTAAGGCCAGCCCGATCCCGGTTCCCTTTTGCTCTTGTTTACCGGGGTGGGCATCTTCCACCCGGTAAAACCGGTCGAAAATATGAATTAATTGGTCTTTGGGAATGCCTATGCCGGTGTCGCGGACCGAAATGCGCAAAAAACCCGAGGGAAAATGATCCTCCGGGCTAGGGTGCCGGGTAACGGATACAGTAATGGTGCCGCTGGCAGGGGTGAATTTGACGGCGTTGTCCAGGAGGTTAGTCAACACTTCTTCCATCTTTTGGGTATCGAAATAGAGGAAGATAGTTTCCTCCCCGGTTTTCAACCGGATATCCAGCTTGTTTTGCCGGGCCAGCAAATGAAAAGATTCCAATATACTTTTTACAAAGGGGATCATATCCTGGTGGGCGGCCTGGAGTTTCATTTTGCCGCTGTCGAATCGTGAAAGGTCCAATAATTGATTGATCAAGGTGAGCAGTCGCCTGGAGTTTCTCAGCATTACGGAAAATATTTTCTTCTGTGAATTATCCCGGGTTTGCTCCAGGATTTGTTCCAGGGGACCGGTAATCAATGTCAGGGGGGTGCGGAATTCATGGGATATGTTGGCGAAAAAACGGGACTTCACCCGGTCCATCTCTTGTAATTTCCCGGATTGCTCTTTTAATTGCAGGGTTTGCGTTTCCAATTGCCAGTTTTTTTCATTGATCTCCCTGGTCCGATCTTGAACCAGTTGTTCCAGTTTTTGTTTCTCCAGTTCCAGTTTCCGGGAACGCCATTGAACGATCAAGTAAACCATGAGTAAAGCAGTAAGTGCATAAAAGGAATAAGCCCACCAGGTTCTATACCAGGGGGGTAAAATCTTAAAATGAAAGACGGCTTCACGGCCTTGTTGACCATAAACATTCCTGGCCCGGACCCGGAAGGTATACTTGCCCGGATCGATATTGGTATAATCCTTTTGGGTTTCCGGGGTCCAATCCGACCACCGGTCATCGTATCCCCCCAGGAGAAACTGGTAGGCGGTTTGGTCTTCCGCTTCGAAAAAGGGAGCGGCAAAGCGGAAGCGAAGATTCCTGTGTTTATAGTCAATCACCGGCATGGGTGATTGGGAGTTTTTATTCTCTTTATATTCTTTATATTTATATTCCCCGGCATCATAAACCAGGGGATTGCCATCGATGACCACTTCGCGGATAAGGGTGGAAAAACCCGGGTCATGGATTTTTTTTGCCCGGGTGTGGTAACAGAGTAGATTGTCGATGCCGGCAAACCAGACAGACTCCCCTTCCGGGTCCGGGTAGATCATGTTCACCTGGGCAAGGGGTATCCTGAGAAAGGGTTTTTTATTTAAGGTATAATTTCCCCCGGGTTGAAAAATGGCCTGGATATTCATGGATTTGGAGTGGAACCAGATATTTTTATTTTTGTCTTCGGCGATTCGGAAAACCGCGGTGGCGCCGCCGGCAAATTCTTGTCCCAGTGTCGTATCCGGGATAAATGTTTGCTTTAACTCATGAAAACGAAAAATTCCTTCTTTTGTGGTGGCTATCACATGTCCGGCTGCCCAAAAGACCCCGATCTCCCCGGGAGGAAGGCCATGTGAGGTGTGATAGTAGTTCACCTTTGGGGAACGCCGGATAAGAGCGCCTGGAATGTTTACTTTTAACACCCCTTTACTTTTGGTTCCCAGCCAGAGATTACCCGGTTGGTCCTGGGTGATATAGAGGATGGGCAGGGTGATATTTTCAAATTGATGTTCTGTTGTCCATTGATTGGTGTTTGGTTGATAATATATTGAAACCAGTCCGCGCCGGGTTCCTACCCAGATGCGGTGGGGATCGCGCCGGGAGCGCAATAACGCATAAGATCGCTTTTCGAGGATTTTATGGGCGGTGCCTGGTTGAATTTGAAACAGCCCGGCACTGGTGGCTGCCAGTAGGGAGTTTTTATCCGGGAGTAGGTCCCAGCAGTAGCGGGATATACCGGCGGTGGAGAGAAATTTTTTCAAAGACCGGTCAAAAATATATAACCCGGAAGTGGTGCCGGCATATAAAGTACCCCGGTGCTTAACCACGGACAACACAATGCCTTTTAATCCCGAGCGTTTATCGTATAGGGAGATAGGAGATGCATACTCGATCCTGGTAATTCCTTCATTGAGGGCCAGCCACAGGTTTTGCCGGGAATCCTGGAAAACATTGTTTACATTATTGTTTTGCAGGCCGTTATCCTGGTTGAAGGAATATTTTAAGGCACCGCGGGCATCCATAACCACCAGCCCCCCCTGGAGCGTGGCCATGGCAAAATCGCCGTTAGCAAGACGTATGCCGTTATATAACCGGTTTTTTTTCAAGTAATCATCAACTTCTGTCGGGAAGGGTTCCCAGGCAGCCCCATCATAAAGATAGAATCCTTTTGAGCGGGTACCGACGAGCAGGCGCTGGTTATCGTAAGACACCATCATGAAAATTTTTTCTGCCGCGAATAATTTGCCGCCAGGGACCAATTGTGGGGAACTCTCTTTCATTTGCATGAGCCCGATGTCTTCCTGGCGAATAAATATTTTCCCCGCGCAGGAAAAAACGGCGTTGAACCGTGTGCCGGGTTTCCATACTTTTAGTTGTTTTGATCGGGGATTCCAGTGGAACAAATATTCATGGGCACTGAAATATACTCCGCGGTGGGTGCAGTGGGTACGCCAGACATCTGAAAAGTTTCGTTGGTTTTCGGGCAGCAGCGGCACCAGGGAAGTATATTCCACGGCGCCGTTGGGCTGGTGAGTCCAAAACCCGAATTCAGCGTCGCCCCCCATGTAAAGGGTGCCGCTGGAATCGACATCCAGGGAACGCACAATCCAGTTGGGGACGTAAATTAATCGCCAGGATACCCCGTCAAATTCCAACAACCCCCCATTGTTGCCCACGTAAATAATCCCCCGTTTGTCCTGGGCAATGGACCAATTTTGGGGCTGATGATCGTAATCCCTGGGGCTGAAATTCCTGTAATACTTGAGGCCGATATCTTCACCATGGGTATACAGGTTTTGAAGACCTGCCAACGCCAGGAACAGGACCAAAAGCAAAAATATCTTATTTTCCCGGATCATTGTCGCTAATGGTGATATTATCATCGACGGGTTTAAAGCGAAATGACATTCGAGAAGGAATGCGAATCTCCAGGACCCAGTCGAAGGGGCCGGGAGGAATTCTCATAAAGGTTTTTTTTTTGGCATGAATGATTTCGATTTCAGGTTTTGAGGCGGGGATGAATTTGAGGTCTGCTTTTTCGGGTAATTGCACCCAGGTATGTACTGTCAGGCGCGGGGTGACGCTCTTTGCCCGGATACGAAGAAAATCCCCTCCCGCTTCCCTTAAATCACGCTCGATGCAGCTTGTTTGACCCTGGTAATCCATTTCATCTTCATTCCCGGTGGAGTGATGATGGACCTTTACCTTTCTTTTTTCTCTTTTTAGATCGTTTTTGATTCCCACTTTAAAAATTTTCTCTTTTGCCACTTTTTACCTCCTGCTTTTTTCTCTTTTTTATTCGTGCCATTTAAGGGCCTTGTTATATGTTATATGCGGTTAATATTTAACACAAATAAATAAAATTTTCAAGTGTTTCATTTTTCTTTCTCTTATTTACACAACCCCAATTTATTTTATCTTTTGGTGACCTTTTGCAGTAGAATGCTTTTCTACTCCGGTAGGATACTTCCCTACTCAGGTAGAATGGTGTCTACTTGAAGTAGGATACGGTCTACCTGTGGTAGAATGCTTTCCTACTGGAGTAGAACTCTTTCCTACTGAGGTAGGATGCTATCTACCTGAAGTAGGATATGGTCTACCTGTGGTAGAAT
>CP070627.1:1554605-1561687 GCA_020355945.1 Candidatus Aminicenantota bacterium
CCCTGGCCGCCGGAGGCAAAAAAAGGAGGAATGATGAGCAAATATAAAAAAATTATCATCATGTTTTGTGTTTTATTGGTTTTCGTCTCACCGGCTTTGGCTCATGAAATTCATGATGCAGCAGAGAAGGGGGACCTTGACACGGTTAAATCCATTATAGCCAAAAACCCGGAGTTAGTGAATGCAAAAGATGATTTTGGCAGTACGCCTTTGCATTGGGCAGCCATGCGGGGACATAGGGAAGTTTTTACGTTTTTAATTGGCAAAGGAGCGGATGTAAATGCCAAAGAAAGTCATGCCGGTGTTCCGCTTCATTGGGCGGCTCATTTTGATGATCCCACCATCATTGAAATACTTATCAAAAAAGGCGCAAAGGTGGATGAAAAGAATATGATGGGCAGGACACCGCTTCATGTGGCAGCCAGGCGTGGATGTAAAAAATCAGCAGAAAAATTAATCCAACTGGGGGCAGATATTAATGCCCAAAACAACCACGGCGAAACCCCTTTGCATATCGCAGCTAAGGGAGGACATAAACAGGTCATTGAGCTATTAATCGCAAAAGGTGCATCCCAGGAAATAAAAGACAATAACGGAAAGACTCCATTAGAGCAAGTTTATGAAAGACCAAAACCAATAAAGATAGACCCCAAAATCTATGATGCTTACGTAGGTGAATATGAGTTCGGACGTGGGTGGAGGATTGAGATTAAAAAAAAGAATAATCATCTCTTTTACAAAAGTCTTGTACTGGATAGACTTTATCCTATATCTGAAAACTCGTTTATGAGTGAGAATGAATTGACACAGGTTACCTTTTTAAAAAATGATAAAAATGAAATAGATAAAATTATATATAAGTCCGGAGGACGTGAGAGAACGGGTAACCGGATAATTAAGCAGAAGAAATAAAAGTAAATTTCGGGAATCCGAATCCGTACAAATCCGTACACGGCGCATGCACATAAACAAAGCCTTCTACCTCATTGCGAGGTGAAACTTTTGATGGAAAATAAATTACCTGGCACGAATGCCATCAGAGATGTCCTTAATTCCGATGCATTGGTCGCTGTGCTGGGTCATGGTTACGGGGACACCTCTGATTATAAATGTGAACCTACTGGGATTTCTTTAATGGAATCGGAAATTTTTCAGGCTTTATCCTGCCAGAAACCTGTCTGGATTTTCATCGTTCGACAAAAATACAATGATACGCGGCTCGATGAATTAATCAAAATATTAAAGAAAATTGTTCCTGGTTATATTTATGAAGATATTCCCGAAACAAAGGTGTGCGATGAAATAATTAAAAAATTAAGACAAAAAGCTTTTTTACCGGCTCTAAATATAATCAAACCTCTTAAACAATTCATCACAAGACTGGGAATCTTACGACAACCGATCATCGAGAGGGACCTGGATTTTCGTCGCGAAACACGCTTCATGAAAAGTGAAGAATTACATTTTTTAAGTGATGAATATTTGAATTTGGACAATTGGAACCCCCCGACTCAAAACGATTTGAATACCATTCTAAAGGAGATCCCCGGCAAAACTAATTACCTTGAACAGTTGGTGGAAACCTGGAAAGTGCTTCGGGTACTGATGAGATATCCTTTCGATATTAAAAAAAATGATAGCTATTGGGATTATTGGGAAAAGGCATTAAACATTTGGACAAATGCGGCATCATGGAGCGGGCTGCAGGGGAATCTTCTTATTGGAGGAATGGCTTCATCTAATTCTCTCCTGGATTTGCGTATGCTCATGTTTAAGAAAAAAGGGGGCGATGCTCAACTACATGGAGTTATATTGGCTCATGCTGTAACTGCAAGCCATACCTATTCTACTGTTAAATTCACCAATAACAAGGAGCTTCAGGAGCGTTATTTTAGATCTGTATTTGCCTATCTTAACCAGGCTGAAAATCTTATTAAGGATAACAAATTTATCGAAAATCTTGGAGATATATGCAGCACCAGAGGAAATGTGCTTGTGAGAATGGGGCGGGTGGAAGAAGCCATTGAACAATTCAGAAAAGGTGTAATTTATAAAGAACAAAGCGAAGTACCATATCCGGCTCTTAAGGTGGATTTAGGATACGCACTTATGTTGAATGGAAAAAGACGAGAAGCTGATAAATTAATGGAAGATGGTCTATTTGAACTTGAGAAAGCAAAACGAAAAGGCTACATAATTAGAGCTAAAAGAAAAAGAGCAATTTTTTATTTACGTAGTGGGAGTATTAAAAAAGCGCTGCGTCAGTACCTTGAAGCAGAAGCACTGGCCAGGCATTTTGGGGCAAATGATCAATTACCACCAGGAGCCAATCAACTCGAAATGCTGAGAAAAAAAATTGGATGGAAACTCGGTGCGCTCCAGGTAATAGAAGATAAAGAGGGTTACCTATATTCAGAGATAGAAGATAATCAACTCAAAGAATGAAAAACCCTGGAAATTCCACTCGAAAATGTTCATGGTGGTTCCCTAATTTTCAGGCATATATTGTACCTTGATTCCAACACCTTTTCCCCCTACATCAAAAGTAGGATTTCTTTGTTTTGGACAGGGATTTTCTATCCCACAATAGGATTTTTTATGAAAAAGGTAGGGATTCCCTGTTTTGAACAAGGATTTTCTGCCTCATGGTAGGATTTCCTATGTAAAAGTTAGGGTGTCCTTGTTTTATACAAGGATTTTCTATCTCATCGTAGGATTTTCTATGAAGGAGGTAGGAAGTCATGATAAATATTCTCAGGACAATCAAACTTAATCTGAATCGGATAGCCGGTTTAAGTCTTTCATCTCCTCCTCAATTTTTTCATAAATCTGGTATTCGAAAATTCCATCTTTTGAAATTGCAGGTAACCGTATTGAGACTTTCAGCGGCCATAAAATATAATCAATAAGATCAAATTCTAGCTGTACTTTTGCTTTTTTAAAATCTTTTTGTAACCAGGCTGATAGGCGTTCATATAAAGCCTTAATTCGATTGTGTCGTTTTTTAGGGTCGATTGTAAGTAATTGATCTACTACATACTTACCGGTCTTTAGATAGCATTTATAAGAATCTTCATAAAAGATAGAATCAGATACTGAAATCGAATACGCCTGAAGTGCCCTATATTGGGATTGGGAACTTTTTTGCCATAAATAATCGCCATATTTCATATGAATATCGATCTTAATGTCTCTAAAATCATGTTTTCTAACGACTTTCAAGGTATCTTTGAATATACCTTCAGCCTTTTTTTCTTTACCCCTGGATAACAACAGACTCATATACCTTACCATCAGTAGTGATTTCTGCTTGGGATCATTTTCATTTTGAATGTCTCTTTCAAACTCGCCTTCTGTTAGGTGAGATTCTTTTTCTTGCCTGGATATACGTTCAAGGGCCTCACAACATTCAGTAACAATCGTTTGATTTCCAATCAGACTTGCTTCATTTTTGGCCTCTACCCAATACCTTTTAGCAAAATCCGGATTATTTTTATTCTCATACAATTTAGCAAGTGACATGTAATAGAAATACGCATCGATGGCATTCTCGAAATGCTCCTTTTGCTTTTCCAGGATTCTTACAGCATCTTCAAAACGCTTTTCTTTGCTTAGAAAGTCAGAATAAACAAGTAATATTTCAGGTCTGTATTTTGTCAACCCATACACATCTGCTTGTTTGAGTGCTTCTAAATACCTGCTTTCAGCCAGTTTATTTTTTCCTTCTAATTCGGCTGTATATGCTAAACCTCGAATAGCTCGAACATATTCGTACCAGAATTTATTTTTCCTGGCTATATCCCTGCACTGTAAAAGTATTTTCTCTGATTCCCGGATATTTCCTGTTTGCCTGACCGTGAGAGCACGATTAAGGGAAATTGAGATTTGTGCTTCAATATCATTTATTTCGCCTGCAATCTTTTCTGCCTCTTGGAACATTTTAATTGAATCTTCATGGCGATGGGTTTTTCTTAATAGTTCTCCTAAATTATTTAATGAATTAAGAATACATACATTGTTTTTTATGCTCCGTGCTCTTTTTAATGAATATCTGTGCGCTTCTTCTGCTTCTTTAAATTTTGCCAAGTGCTGGAAACAGATGCCTTTTTGATCAATAGCTCGAATTTTTTCCTCACTTTGATTATTAATTTCTGCGATTCCTGCCAATTTATTAAGAGCTTCTATTGCTTCAGGGAAGGAGTTATTATCCCATCTCCATTGATACAGCAACATATAGATTCTTGATAAATAATTATAATTATTTTCGACTCTTTCGAAACACTGAATACACCTTTTAAAATTTTGTTCGATTTCATCAGGTTTTCCGTTATTGGCTATTAGCAGTTCGAGGTACCTTTGCCAGAGCTGCCCGGCTACAACATGAAGCCCTTTTTTTTCTTCTTGTTTGGCACTATTTCTTAACGTTTTAAGTGCTCCTCTCTTATCACCGGATTCATAATGAGAAGAGGCGCTGGCGAAATAGCATCGATAAACCCAATTCCAATCTTCATGCTTCTTTGCCAGCGTAATTGTTTCCCCAAATATTTTTCTGGCTTCATGGTATTTCTTTTGTTTGATGAGCATTATTCCCACATCGTGAAGAGAAATAATCATTGCCTGGTAGTCCCCAACCATTTTTTTTAATTTGAATAATTCCATAAACAATTTTTCCGCTTTTTCAAATTCATCTATTTTAAACCAGGCGATTGCTTCACCTTGAATTGCTAAATATAAGGCATAGTTATATCCCTCAAATTCTGCAATTTTCCTGGCTTCCTGGAAATAACTTATTGACTTGTGTGGATGGTTAAGGTCTGCATTAGTGCTTCCTATATTAATTAAGGCTAAAGATCGTATGCTTTCTATTCCGTATTTTATAGTGCTCTTCTCAGTCTTATGGAACCATTTGAGTGCTTCCTTAAATTCTTTTCGTTGAATCGCTAAATTACCAAATCCCAAATAAGCAGCAGCAATACCCTCCAGGTCTCCAATTTCTTCTTTGATTTTTATACTTTCGTCCATTAACCTGGAAGCCTCATCGACATCTCTTTCATAAATTGTCATGGCAAGATTATGAAGCGATCTACCTAACAGCCATTTATCATCAGTATTCCTACAATAATCGACAGCTTTTCGATAATATCTTTTAGCTTTTTCTATGTCGCCGTTTTTAAAGTAAGCGAGTCCGCCATTTATGTATGATTGTCCTATACCCCATGAATGTTTTATGCGTCTACTATAGTTACGCAGCTTCAAATACCATTTAACTGCTTCCATATGACTTCCATTTCGAGATAAGCAGATACCAATTGCGTTATAGAGATGTACACGTGTTTCAGGATTTATTTTATTGAGTATCTTACTTTCGGCAATTGATTCGAAAATGGATAGATATAGATCGTTCACCCAACCTCGTTCTGTTGCTGTTAATATATCTACCATAACCATAATAGCTTCATCAAACCTTTCTAAAGCAAAATAATGAAGAGCCAGGAAACCTGGAATATCTATGTGATTTTTTATAGGATCAAGCACGTTTATCCATTCTTGATGAAAAGATTTCACCTCCTTCGGATCATCTAATAGAGCCTTTTTAACAGATTTTGGTATATATATTTCATTTTGTTTCTTCCCTAGAATTCCCTGTCGAGCAAATTTTCGCATCTCTTTAGCCCAATCTGTGCCTGGAAAAATTTGCTTAAATAAAAAGGGCTTCAAGGGTAGATAAGATACAGCCATTAATCCCATAAATCTTCGTTTTTCCAGGGGCAATATTTTTGTCCTAATTTTTGAGATCGGTTTAATTTTACTTTCATCAGAAGTTTTTTGGAGGAGATTTGAAGGTATATTTAGATTTTCCAATAATCCAGGCTTATATATATTAATTTGAAGGGTAAGCTGGTGATTTTTTGGACAATATTCTGCCCCGACTACATCCATAGTGGATGCTATTTGGGGGGTAAATAATTCCTCGAATTGTTTAAATGACGGTGAATGACCTAACCTTCCCAATTCCGGTTTAATAATCTTGGGTTGGTGAGTTAAACGTCTATAAATAGCATTGTAACCTTGTTCCGAATTTAATATATAGTATGTACAAGACCTCAAAGGAAGTGGGATATATTTTTTATGATCTGGCTCAAAAATGACAGGGATAAAACGAAAATTTTGTGTATCTTTCTCATAAATATGTTGATAAATCAGGTTTCCTTCCCATTTGGCTCCAAGGCCTTTTCCAGGCTCTTCTTTTTCCATAACTCGTCGCTAATATTTTTCTGTACAGATTAAAATAACAAAATCAGCATTGCATATTTGTTTTTCCATCCATCGCGGCCAGCCTTCTGCAGGGGATTCTTCATATTGATCGATAATTGCATTAATCCTATCTTGCCTAAGTCGATTCGAAAGGGCCAAAACTTTTCTACAATGCTCTTCTGAATCTTGACTGTAGCTAATAAAAACATTTGGCGATTTCATCTTACTTTTTACCATATTTAGCCTTTAATTTCAACGGGGAAAGCGGGGAAAGGGACAGGCAAAAAAGGTTAGAAAAGATAAAGTCGCTGGTTTTACAGGTTGAAGTTTTGTTCAGCAATTCCGGGCACTTTATTCATTCAGGTAAACCAAAGTAGAACATTTGCTCACCAGGTACTACACCGGGATCAAGAGCAAAGCGTATTTTTTCTAAAAAACCACGATAACCAAGAACTATTGGACCTTCCCACTCTTTTGAAACAAATACGCTGCTTTCAACAGTAAGATCATAATCACGATTTTTCTCTGCGATTAGGGTAATATTTATGCGATATAGAGAGCCGGAAATTCTACCTAGACGTGTGCTCATCGTAAATGATACTGTGGGCAAATCAAACTCATCTTCAAGAATTTTCGCTGTTTCACCCCCGATAACCGACCATTCGGCACCGGTATCCAATAATGCAAGGTCTGTCTCTTCCAGGCTTCCAACCCGACATTTTACGGCAATAGGAAGACGCCACTGGCCTACTTTAGAGCTAACAAGATACAATGAACATCCGCTGCTCCATAATATATTATGTTCGTTAGTCTGTTTAAACAATTGC
>CP070627.1:1561787-1568864 GCA_020355945.1 Candidatus Aminicenantota bacterium
TTAAAAAGCATTGCCCGATGGATACGAGAGCACCTGGGAGAGGATACGCCGTGGCATATTGAAAAATTCAATCCCCAATTCAAGTTACAGAAGCTTCCCCCTACACCCCAGAAGACCATGGAAAACGCACGAAAAATCGGGTTGGATGCAGGGTTGAGATATGTTTATACCTCCAATATTGCGCCTCATGCTGGCAACCATACGTATTGTCACCACTGCGGCAAAGTGATTGTCAAGCGAATGGGGTTTAAGGTTCTTAAGAATATGGTAAATTCCGGGAGATGTCCTTATTGTTCCACTATCATTCCAGGCGTATGGATATAACCCCTCGGTTTAATAAAAAGTTTTTGCGGATGTTTCACGGGTCCAGATGTTTCACGGGTCAGTTTTTTCAAAAAGCGCCCCCTAATAGGGTGCCCGCGCCGCGGGCCCGCCAGAGGCTAAAAGAAATTTTAAAATTCTGTTGAAAATTAATTATTATCACACTAATATAAATCATAGAATGAAAAAAACATTGGTGTCTTTGTGTCTTGGTGGCTAAAAAATGGCAAAAGGAGGGATAGCATGCCTGTGATAACTATTTCGAGGCAATTGGGCAGTTTGGGTACGGACATCGCTCAACTGCTGTGTAAAGAGTTTGATTGCCAATGCCTTAACAAAGAATCACTGGAAGAGGCATTTGGCGAATATGGCATCCCTAAAGAAAACTTAGAACGATTCGATGAAAAAAAACCCGGGTTCTGGGAGCTGTTCAAAACCGATAAAGCCAGGTACCTTCATTTCATGAAACGAGCAATATTTGAATTTGCTCGTAAAGGCAGCGGCATTATCCTGGGACGAGGCGGGCAAATCCTGCTGGCAGACCTGCCAGGTGTCATTTATGTCCGGGTCATCGCACCAATAGAAGTACGAAAACAGCGAATCATGCACCAATTCGAATACGATGAACAACACGCGGAAAAAATTATCCAGGATAGTGACTATGAAAGAGCCGGATTCCACAAATTCTTTTTCGGTCAAAACTGGGAAAATCCGAACCTCTATCACCTGGTGATTAATACCGGTACCTTTTCAGCAGGAACCGCCGCCCAATTAATTAAAGATATTGTCAATACCGATGAATTAAAAGCGGCTCAAGAACAAACCGCTCAGAAATTGACAGACCTGTGCCTGGAACATGAAATCAAAACCGCGATTGTATATAAAGAAAAAATTGTGATCCAATTTTTAGAAGTGGCTGCTGAACAAGGAGTAGTGACGCTGCGGGGAATCGTGGACAATGGTGATGACATGGATCGCTGTGAAAAACTGGTCACTGAAATGCCCGGAGTAAAGGAGGTTCATAACGAAATCTATTACAGCCCCATTACCTCTGCCTACGGGATTCATTATTGAACAGGCAAATATTCGATTAAATTGGGTGAATCAATTCTGATCTTAAGAAGTTCAAGATTTTTAATCGGGGGGAGTATAATTGATTTCAACCATTCTTCTTTCTTCTTCACCATAGGGATCGATGGTAGCCATGCCTTTGGGGAAATGCTCTACCATGTTGTCGATTCTACTTTTAGGAGGTAGATTTTCTTTGGTTATTTTGTCTCTCTTTACTCCCTTCAACAATGAAATAAATAGCTCTATACTGCGAGCACCGTATTTGAATTTCGTATTACCGATTGTTTTCAATACCCCCAGCTCAACCTGGGCAATTTCACCAAAATATCTATTTAACAACCTGGCAAAAAGATAAATAGCTTCCACATCAGATATGTTTGCCAGGTGACAGTAAATTCCAAAGATTCTTGATTTTAGATCCCGAAATTTTGGATGATCGATTTTGAATTGCTGTTCATCAGGGTCTCTGCTCATGGCAAAAAAACCGGGGAAAGGCTTTAAAGCGTTTTTAAGTCCATTCCGGTAATATCGACCGCACCACATTAATTCCAACAAAAATCCAAATATTGATTCACCGTTAATCAGGGTATCTACCTCATCCAGGAACATAAAAATTTTTCTACCTTCTCTTTGGGCGATATCCACTTGATCAAAGAAATTTGTAAGCCCATCCAGACTGGTTAACTGTGAAATATTGCACTCAAAAAGCTCAAGTTCAAACTTCTTTGCCAGGCACTTTGCCAGATAGGATTTACCTGAACCCGGGTCTGCTAAAACAAGTGATATTAAAGGACGCTGTTTCTCTTTATCCTCTGTATCCATGAATCCTTGAATAGTTGAAGTCAGATTTAATATATTTTCCTTCCTGTCAGGATCAAGTATTGTAAAGTCATCCAGGCAGGTATGAGCCCGCCATACCTCCAATTGATATTTTTTTTCATTGTTTTTCCCAGTTATTTGGATACAGCCGGCACTATCTTTGCTTTGAGCCTGGCTCCACTCATTCTCAACAACTGAGCATAATTTTGGGCCGGAAAGTTTTATACTGATATTGGAATCAGGTTTCGTAGAGCCCACTGCTTTTGAAATATCGGCTGCTACTGCTTTTATTTTTTTATCTGTTTGCCAAATTGACATACAAGCGTTGCACCACTTAATGCCGTTTGATAAACCAACCTGGCAATCTGTTCCAAAATTATCTTCCTGAGTTGGCTTTAGGCACTTTTTTTTTCTTTCTAATTCCATAATGACAAGGGAGGCAAGAAAGATACTTGAACGTCCACGTGTAATATACGTGGGTTTCTCAGTTGAACGCAGCACCCATATTTGCTTTTTATTATTGTCATAAGCAATGCAGCTATTATCCTGGAAAAGAACCGCTAATTTTGAATTATCAATGTGGGCTGTTTTGTATTTTTTCAGAAAGTTCAGCCCGTCTGCTGTTAATTCGGTGCCATAAGTTAATGATTTGCCTTTGGCATATTTTTTGGAAAGCCTTGGATCAATAAATCGGATAAAACTGTCACCAGTGCGAATTTGTTTACTAAAATGATAGTACCAATCTGGAGTTTCAATTTGCTTTGTGCGATAGAACCATAAGATACCTTCTTTTGATTTGGGCACCTGGATTTTTTGCGTTAATGAAAGAACCAACTCCTCAGTGATTAATCCTTTGTTGAAGTCCGCCAAAACAATTGCATCAAACTCAACATTACCGATTTGCTTAAAAATTTTCTCCATTCGTTCATCAATTATTTCTTTTAGACTTTTTTCTTTCATTTTTTCTGGTTTCCACTGGAGGTGCCAATCATACCTTGACATGGGGGCTATATGGCTGCCGGGATGCCCAAGAAAGGTTCGAACAACACGAGTTGTCGAGCAAATATCTCCTTCGCGTGCCAGATTGAACAGTCTCTTTTCTCCTTCATCAATAGGAGCCGCTTCTCTGTGTATATGGAATGGATTGGCCCCAACCAGGTTATTTTCTTTAAATAATTCTTCCATAAAATTATCATCATCAGGGTCCCATACCCCGATTCCATAGATCTTGAAATCACCATAGATACTTACCTTTTCCTGTGTTCCTTCTTTTTTTTCCTTTTCTTTGGTCTCACTTTCCAGAAATCCTCTCACTGCACTGGCTGTAAGAGATGCACCGCAAAGTCTTTTTATTCCTAAATCTGGATCATCATAGGCAGTATGAAAATGCTTTTCCTTATGTTGTTTAGCACTGGTTTCCGAACGTTCATAAGTCATTACCCAATCTTCATCAACAATCCAATCGCCAATAACAAGAACGTTAACATCCTTTTTCACTGACCCGGAAGATTCGGATTTTACCTTAGAACTTTTATCTTCCATTTTATGGCCCCTCCTGGAAGTTTTAGATTTTTTAGTTTTTTTATCCTCCATCATAATTAAATTATAAAAAAAAAAGATTTTTTTTTCAAATAAAATTTTAATTTTTCTGATTTTTTATAAAAGTTTTCATCATCAAATTGAGAGATTTACTTACTGTTACGCAGCATCAGTACTCTATCCAGTGAATCCTTTCATTCCCTACCCGATCATGAGGAAATGGTTGAAGGGAGCATTGAAAAAAAGGTTTGAATCCTATATAATCTTTTCGGTGATACAATGAATAAAATGACTAACAGCAGCATCAAGAAAATCCCTTACGGTATAGCAGATTATGACAAAATAGTGACAGACAACTGTTATTATGTGGATAAAACCGCTTATTTAAGAATCCTTGAACAAACCGGTGACTATTTATTTTTCATCCGGCCCCGACGATTTGGCAAATCCCTGTTTTTGAGTGTAATGGAAGCGTATTATGATATCTTTTATAAAGAAAAATTTGAGACCTATTTCAAAGACACGGTTATCTACCAAAAACCCACCCCGAATCGAGGCGATTACCTGGTGTTGAAATTTAATTTTTCAATGGTAGACCCGGCGGTGGATCGGGTAGAAGCTTCTTTTTTAAGCCATATCCGGGGAAGGGCATTGTCATTCATCAGGAAATATTCTAACTATTTGATTAAGGACCTGGAATATTTCAAAAAAAGCATCGAAGAGAGCTGGTCCGCTCCTGATATTTTATCCATCATAAGGGACCTATGCAAAGATTCCCATCAAAAGTCATACGCTATTATCGATGAATATGATAATTTTGCGAACAGCATACTTTCCACCGCGGGTGAGAAAGCCTACCAGGACCTCACACGGGGCGAAGGATTCTTCCGGTCATTTTTTAATGTATTGAAAGGCGGGACCGATGGAATGGAAGCTCCCTTCACCCGGTTGTTCTTAACCGGTGTTTCCCCGGTAACAATGGATGATGTCACCAGTGGATTCAACATCGGTAAAAACGTTTCCATTGACGACATTTTTAATCAACTTCTCGGGTTTACCAACGAAGATGTCATAAAAATGATCGAATACTACAGGCAATTTGGACTAATCAAACATGACAATCAATACCTTCTTGACATCATGAGTCAATGGTATGACAATTATATTTTTTCCACAAAATCAACAACAAAACTCTTTAACCCGGATATGGTACTTTATTTTCTCGATGAGTATTTCAAAAGCTTTCAAATCCCGGAAGATTTGATCGACCGAAATGTAAGAATCGATTACCAGAAGTTAAGACACCTGATTATTATAGAAAGAAAAGGTAAAAAAGAGGAAAACGGCAATTTCTCCAGGCTGCGAGAAATCCTGGAAATGGGAGAAACGGTTAAAAAGCTAAAAAAGGGGTTCCCGTTGGAGGAAGTAGACGAACCGGAAAATTTCATCTCACTGCTCTTTTATCTCGGCCTGTTAACCATTAAAGGGCGGAGAGAAGGATTAACCGTATTCAAGATACCCAACCAGACAGTAAAGACCTTGTATTATGACTATATTATCCGTGTCAGCAAAGAAATTGGATTATTGGATGTTAATGTCGGGAAAGTGGAAGATTTACTCCATGATATGGCCTATCACGGCAATTGGAACGATTTTTTTGCATATCTGTCCCAACGGATGGCACAGTCCACCGCGATCCGGGATTATATAAGGGAAGAGAAAGTAATCCAGGGATTTTTGCTGGCTTACCTGGGAATCAGTGATTATTTTATTGTCCATTCGGAGAAAGAATTAAACAAAGGATATGCAGATATTGTGATGGAGCCTTTTTTTGCCGTCTATGCAGGAATCAAGTACTCGTATATGATAGAGATCAAGTACATCGCTAAAGAAAAAGGCAGAGGACAAAAAACACTGGGAAAAAAGATGCAAAAATTAAAAGCAGAAGCAGAAGAACAATTGAAAAAATACAGCCTGGATGAAAACTTCAAAAAGATCATTGGAAAGACCACCTTGATTAAACTGGTTTTAATCTTTTACGGCAGTCAATTAAAATACATCGACGAAGCCAGCGATTGAAGGCTTTTCATATCCTGGTTTTCTTATGAAGCTTTTCAATATCTTTATTTTTTCCAAAAACAATCAAGATATCGCTGTTTTTGATCACCACATCGCCGCCAGGATTGATGGTGGTCACATCCGGGATAGTGGATTTAATCGCCAAAACCGTTACTTTGTACTTCCTTCGCAAACCGATTTGAATCAAGGTTTTTCCGATAAAGGCATCCGGGGGGGCAATCTCCTGAATCACAAAATCCGATTCCAGGGGCATCCATGGTTACCGGTTGAGTCACAATATCTTTGACTCCATTAACTTTGGATTCATTGGTATCAATGGTAATACCCCCCCGGGCAGTGGAAAACGGCAGCATCAAAACAATCGTGCCAATAAAAATGGTGATTAAAAAAGAATTAATAATAAGTGAAGAGATGGATTTTCTCATTCAACTTTTCCGAACCGGGAAAAGGGCCAATACCTGAAAATGGTTTTTCCATAGATATATTTTTGGGAAACCGGGCCAAAAACCCGTGAATCCTGGCTCACGGGACGGTTATCACCAATAACAAAATAATGGTCCTTTTGAATCAGCAGCGGTTTCATATTGATGGAGCGAAACATGATATCCTTTTGGTTGGGCAGGTAGGGTTCACGTAATTTTTTTCCATTGATATATACATCTCCCTCTCTAATTTCAATAATCTCCCCCGGGAGACCGATCACCCGTTTTATAATAGATTTTTTCGGTTCATCGGGTTTGTAGAGCACAATAATGTCATAACGGTTGATATTATTTTTCACTCTCCATTTGGAAATAATCACCCGCTCCTGGTCACTTAACACCGTTTCCATGGAATTGCCTTCGATTTTATAAGCGGAAGCCACATAGGTGATCAAGAAAATGGATACCCCCGCGGCAATCAATAGGTTAATAATGATGTATTTCAGATATTGTTTAATTTTGCGTTTTTCCATGAAGGGATATTGTATTAAATTCGGCCCCTGGTGTCAAGGTTAAGGATTTTGGATTTTGGGATTTTGGGGATTTTGGGTGCCAGGCAAAGTTTTTGGCAACTGTAACTTCGTGGCTAAAATTAGTATTTCTGATAATTCCTGGAAAACACTTGACTCCTTTAATATTTCGTTTTATAATTATTGTTTCATGGGCGATTAACTCAGTGGCTAGAGTGCTACCTTCACACGGTAGAAGTCAGAGGTTCAAGTCCTCTATCGCCCATTTTTTTTTGTCGTAAAATGGAACAGATACT
>CP070627.1:1568964-1576007 GCA_020355945.1 Candidatus Aminicenantota bacterium
GACCAGCAGCGAAAATTTGAATTGGATTTCAAAACGCATCCCCGGTTTAACTCGTTATATGAAGTGGTAAAGAAGCAGTTAAAATATCCCGAATATTTCCCGTTAACGAGGTATTTTCATGCGGCGGACCAAAAAGTATATGTGCGGACCTATAAAGAAGTGAAGGGAGAGAGTGAATTTTTCATCTTTACTATTGAGGGGAAATTGTTGAAACACGTCATGCTGCCGGTCAAAGAGAAAGATGCCCTGGAGTCCTATCCTTATACCATCCGGAACGGGAAATTTTATCAATTGGTGGAGAATGAACAGACTGAAGAATGGGAACTGCATGTGGGGAAGATAGAATAACCTTTACCTATTTTTTAGAAATATATTGAATTTTCTCTTTTTGTGTGGTAAAATTATTTTTCCTTTTCCGGTAAAATCAGACATACTTAAGTGGAAAAAAATTGAGTTGGCATGGTGAAAAGGAGGAAGGCAAGATTGCTTAGTCCTTAAGAGCGGGAGCTTGCGTGCGCCACGAAGGTGGTGCACTCCCAGAGGGTTAGATTAAAGTATAACGCTATGAACGAGGATGCTGCCTTATTTTTAGAAGAGCTAAAGCAAGGGATTGCATGTTCGGATATCGCCAGGAAAATCAATTCGGTGATTTTGCTTGGGTCGGTCGTTGGAAAGGAATGGGTAAAGGGAAGAAGTGATATCGATACTATTGTTATAGTTAATGATAAGAGAGATAAGTCAATCGTATGGCACTTCATGAACGAAGCATTTTTAATGCTGGATAAAAAACATTCCCTGGGCTTGAAGAAAACACTATTGCCAGAAAAAACGGGAAATTTAATATCAAATATCATATATAGGATTCACCTTTTTATCACAAACCCCATTATCGTATATTCCATCGACGAGGTCAGATCAAATTTTAGCGGATTCGTAGATGCACGAACATGGCTAAATAGGGTGTTGTTTTCTCCAATTAATGTTTGCCTGTTCCAGATGAAGACAACAGCAGTGACACTGTATGGGGAGGATCATCTCCCTACACTTGAGGTCGGAAAGACCACCTTGTTTGAAAAAATTCGTCTATTAGCTGGTAAGATAAATATCGCATTAAGTGCGCTTATAGTTTTGCCTTTTTTGCCTGTTCTTGCGGCAAGATTACTTTACAAAATATCCCGTTATGAAATCGCGAGTTTTTTCTACTGTAATAATGTGATTCTAGAAGATGAGAGAAGAGAGGTGTTTTTTCGCAAAATCCTTCCTGTTCCTTTCGTAATTGACTATCTGAATACTCAGGCTGAGATGAGAAGAACTGATTATAAAAATGTGGATCGATATGCGGTGATGAAGCTTTTGTGTCAAACACTGAAATTTCTCTATGTGTCTCAATCGCGTCTCTTTTTTAGTAGGCGATGGACTGATAAAATCGATGTTTAAATTAAGTTGGTTACCATGAGCGAGCAATTATATATAAAAAGCCCCTTTGTTTTTGAATATCAAATCAGCGAGGGGGTTTGTTGTCTTTATAATTCTATCACGATTGATGTTATGTATGTGCTGGATAAAAGAACGAATGAGTTGTGGGATAGGTTTGAAAGAGGAACGGCTATAAATTTTGATGGAATGATGAAGAGTGATTTTCTTTATGCGCTACTAAAAAAAAGGTTTATCGTCAAGAGTGAGGAAGGGTTAATCGACGATATAATAAGTAGAGCGGAAAAAGAGGTAAGGGTTAGGGATAGTAATATAAAAATACTATATGTAGTTCCGACTTTAAAATGTAACCTTGACTGCAAATATTGCCATATCGAATATCTCCCTTCTAAATACAAGGAATTGGATATTGACCCTTCCTCAATTGATAAGGGCCTGAAATTATTTTTTAGATATGCCGATGTAAATGAGAAACTGGAGATAATTTTTTACGGGGGCGAACCTTTTCTCAGGTTTGATTTGGTGGAGTATGTTGTGGATAGATGCCGCTCAGAGTACGGTAAATATAATCTCAAATATACGGTTTTTACGAATGCAACAATGATAAAAGAGGAACAAGTAAAATTCATTAAAGATAATCATTTGTTCCTTATTGTTTCGTTGGATGGTGATAAATGCGTTAATGATATCAGTCGTCATTACAAATCCGGGAAGGGCAGTTTCGAGGATATTAGGCAGTGTTGCCAAATGCTAAGGCGTTACGATGTTAAATTTGGAGTTTCTTTAGTGATGGGAACTCACAATATTGATCGTCTCGAAGAATGCGTTCGTTATATAATGAATGAGATCAGGCCGGTGGATCTTGGAATTAGTACGTTACATCTTTTCCCGGATGGTGGTCATCCATATGAAGTTCCGATTGAATCGCTAACGGAAAGGATGATTGAGGTTTTCAAACTAGTAAGGACAAAGAATTTTTACGTTGAACATTTGTTTAGGCGAATTCGTCCATTCGTTGAACAAAAAATTCGCTGGAAGGATTGCCCATCCTGTGGAAATAAACTGTTGATATATCCAAAGAATAGAATTGGTTTTTGTGAAGCCTTTATGGGTACCGATAATTATAATGTTGACCTGGATGGGTTTGATCTTGAGACCGATGAAGGTTATAAACAGTGGTCAGCGCGTTCTCCATTGCTTAATAGACCTTGTTACGAATGCCCAGCTATTGGCATATGTGGTGGTGGATGTCCGTATGATGCCTTCGTATCAAAAGGGTCTATTATGGAAGTGGATGAACGTCGCTGCGTGCAGTCGAAGAAGCTATTGGCATGGTTATTGGATGACCTTTATAATACATTTCCCATAAGAAATGTGGATTGTGGTTATTACATGCCCACGCCAGAGGATAGAAGACGTTTGTATGGAAATATTGTTTTTGGATCGCATATCCCGTTACAAACATATTCGAGTGCGGGGGAGAAGGACGTAAAGCTGTAAGTGCTTTGATCGGTTTATATGGAAAAGCAAATTGTTTTAATCAGTTGCCCGGTAGGCAAGCTTGCCAGGAGATGCTTTGAAGATGGTTTTGCTCAACTTAAGCGCATTGAGTTGGTGTTTTGTGATCGGTCAGCTTTGGGTTTTGAAAGCTATCTTTCACAGGCGAGTATAGTTGTTGATTGGCAGTTGTCTGCAGAAGAGATTGTTGACGCAGAGAATCTTAAGTTTTTTTACTGCTGGGGGGTTGGCACGGATAAAATAGATCTTGCGAGCTTAAGAGCCAGGGGCGTTTTGGTAAGAAAGCTCAATGTGTTTTGCGCTCGGTCTATTGCTGAATATGTTCTTATGCAAGTTTTGGTTTGGGAGCGCGAGTTGTTAAAATGGAATGAGAAGGGTAAGACCGGTCATTGGCTTTGGCACGAAAGGAACGATTTTTTATTTAGGGAATTGTCTGACTTAAATATCGTAATTCTTGGACTGGGTTCTATTGGTAAGGAAATCGCAAAATTATTTAGCAAACTTGGTACACGTCCATATGTTGCTACCAGGAACAAAAACGCGCATTGGGATGATTTAGAATTTTGCGACGTGATAAGCTTCTCCGATATTTACGAGGTTTTGCCAACATGTGATTATCTTTCAGTTAACATTCCCCTTGATGAGTCTACGGTTCATATTATTGATAAAAAGATACTATCAATGTTAAATAACAGAAGTGTTATTATTAACACGTCGAGGGGGAGAATAATTTACGAAAAGGATTTGGTTTATTATTTAAGAAACAACCTTATAAGGGGAGCATCATTGGATGTAACCTTAAAGGAACCGCTGCCCGAAAATAATGCTTTTTCAGGATTGGACAACGTGATCATTACATGTCATCATTCAGGTTATTCCAGATTGGCGGTAGTGAATTTCTGTAATGCGCTGATTGATGACGTTCGGAGGATTTATTAAAACTAAGATATTGGAATTTATTGATAGGTTAGGAGGTAGATCGCACGATGTTTTCTGTTGGCATTGGAATTACTGACGCATGCAACTACAATTGCCGGCATTGTTATTCTAGAACTGGAAAGCCGCCGCTGTACTTTAATTTCGAGCATTTTAAGAGATTGTTGGAGAATAACACTATTGAGTCGATTAATTTTGGAACCGGAGAATCTGCTTGTCACGATGATTTTAGGAAATTTTTCCACTTCTCCGCTGATAATCATATAAAAACCTGCTTAACGAGTAATGGCTATTCGGTGAATCTTCTTACTGATGATGAGTTGAAGCTTTTTAATGATATTGATTTTTCCCTGGATTTCGCAAGTTCACATGAACACGATAAGTTCAGAGGGAGGGGGGCATTCAAGAATGTAGTGAAGGGAATCCAGCGATGTAAAAATTTGGGTGTGGAATGTTCCATTGTTTTTACAGCGATGGCATGCAATTACAAAGCAGTTAAAGACCTAACCAGGCTAGCGAAAGAGTTGGTGGTAAATTTAAGGATAAATATCTATAAACCAGTTAATACTACTAAACATAATCTAAGCTATTCTCAATTTTGGTATTTAATTAAATATTTGGTGGATCATACCAGGTTTATCGCCTGCTCCGAGCCGATCGTGAATACTGTTCTTAAAAATGCAAGAAAGGGTGATGGAATACCATGCGGAAAGGCCAGTGTCAGGATAAAACCCTCAGGGCAATTGGTGCCATGTGTTTACCTGGGCGCATCCAACGTTTCATTACCTGATGTGGGTTTTGTCATTCCGTCCAGGATCGAAGGATATGAGGATTTTCATACTTTCTTGCCCGAGTTTTGCGCAGATTGCGAAAAACGTAAAATTTGTAATGGGGGTTGTGCATCGCGAAGATATTACCTGGGTGGTCTAAATACAGCGGACCCTTACTGCCCCTATCGGAACGATGAAGATTTCACTTTAGAGTGTACCTGGGCTGATAAGGTTGATTTGGTGCATGCTAACTATTTGTGTACGTTAATTGTGAAGTAAGTTAAAAGGAATCTTGTAGTATGGGTAGTCCTCATATGTTTATTCCAGAGTATGTGCATATCTACAATTTTGATGACTTGACATGCCTCTTTAATAGCTATAATTCGGAGGTGCTTTTTATTCGAGGGAATATAGGAAGATGGTTGTGTGATAACCTGAAGAATCCAATACGAATAGATGAGAAAATGACTAATCTAATAGATGTATTAAAGAGAAAGAAGATGCTCCTGGGAAGTTCCAGTGAGCTTCGTCCGTTAATACCAAATAAGGTCGATTATTTTGCAAAAATGTATTTACTTCTGAGTCTGATATGCAATCTGCGATGTAGTTATTGTACCATAAGGCATAACGTTAAAAATGCTAAAAATGTGCTTCTTACGGAGAGAGAAATGGCTAACAGTCTTGAACTATTCTTTAGTGATTTGGAGCATGAAAGGCCAAAAGAAATTACGCTTTACGGTGGAGAGCCTCTTAAAAATCCTGTGGTCATGAGAAGATTTTTTGATTTAATCTCCCCATATCAGAAGAGCAATAACTTAAAAATCACCATCATTACCAATGGAACCCTTTTTACCGAGGAGTGGGTTGAAATATTTAGGAAACATAATGTGTTTGTAATCGTTTCAGTCGATGGAACAGAAGAGATACACAATAAATATAGAGTTGATGAGAATGGAAAGGGATCGTTCAGTCGGGTAATGGAAGGTTTTGAATTAATGAGGAATAGCGGTTTGAAGAAAGGTATTTCTCTGGTCATTACCCCCCATAATATTAATAAACTGAAGGAGATCGTTCATTTCTTTAAGGAAAATCTTTCGATAGACTCGGTGGGTTTTACTATCGGTCATCTGGAGCCGTTGGACATTGGATATTTTGATGATACCTTTGTGAAAAGAATTATCGATGCCCTTGATTATTGCGCTGAGATTCAACTGTGGAATGAGCAGTTGATGAAAAAGGTCAAATTCCTTATTGATGGTAAAACAAGGTTTTTCGGATGCCCCGTATCCGAGGGTGGGTGTATGATAAGGATCCTTCCTGGTGGAGATATCTCCTTGTGTGAGAATTTTGGTCTAAGGAATTTGTGCATATTGGGAAATGTTAATAATAATTTGTCTAAGAGCGATGTAGTGGGGCATAGATACCTGGTCGAGTGGTACTCAAGATATTTTACGAATAATGGTGAATGTAGAAGATGTAAGTCGATTAGTATCTGTGGTGGTGGATGTCCCTATGACGCGTGGTTGAAAAACCGTGATATGATGAGTGTGGAGGAAAGGAATTGCCTCATCTGCAACGGGATTGTTGATTGGTATGTTCAAAAATTATATGAGAAGAGTGTTCAGCTTTTTGATCCGAAACAAGATGTTTATTGGTGTCCACCAAAAGATGTTCGATGCAGTGTAATTCCTGCCAGGGATTTATAATTTTGAATGATGGGGACAGGTAATTTATTTTCTGACAGCAGCCATTCTTGCCTGTTTGTCTTTTGTATTTTATAAGTTCTCGATTTCTTCTTTTGAAAGGTTGGTATAACTGGATATTTTTTCTATTGGCTCACCTTCATTTTTCATAGCTTTGGCCATTTCCCTGGCCTTTTTATCATAACCCACTTTTTCTCCCTTTTCATATCCCACTTTTTCTCCCTTTTCATAACCCACTTTTTCTCCCTCTTCAAACGAGGTATCGATTACCCCTTTCAAATCCCTATAGTGCTTTAAACTCTCCTCGTATTCTGCCAATTCTTTTTCATCAAAATTGGCAATCTCAGCAATCTCGAAACCTTTGAGAAATACCTCTTCTTTAAGTATCCCCGGGATGGTTTCAAAACTTTCCAGGTGTTTTAAAAAATACAACCATTTGTCAAAGTGGGTTTCCAGTTCCTCTTCTTTTTTGGTGAAACGCGGCATCTCTATAAATATATAGGTCAGTTTATCATAAAAGGTCTGGCAATATTGATCTTTCAACTGCACATGGGTCAGGTGGTTTTTTTGTTCCCGGTCATCGTCGAACTCAAAATCCAGCAGGGCCACACAATAGACCGGGTTTAATTTGAAATCCCAATCGCCTTTTTCTGCCTGTTCTTTGATGGGAAAAGTGGTGTAA
>CP070627.1:1576107-1583125 GCA_020355945.1 Candidatus Aminicenantota bacterium
GACATCACGGAAATGCTTTACCCCGGTAAACATAAGGTTAAAATCCGGATGACCGGCGGTTCGGAAATGCCCTTTTCTTTAGCTGTAAATTATTCCAATGAAAAACCTGATTCCAGTAAAGAATGCAAAGTTCGCTTGAAAGTATCTCTTTCTAAAAATAAAGTAACTGAAGGTGAAGCAGCAGAAGTTAATGTAACGGCTACCAATCGTACCAAAGAAGTAATACCTACACCAGTGGCAATTATTGGTATACCCGGCGGGTTGGAAGTACGGCACGATCAACTAAAAGAACTGGTTAAATCAGGAAAGATCGCTTCTTATGAGGTGCTTGGCCGTGAAGTGGTATTGTATTGGCGCTCCATGAAAGCAGGGCAAAAAATAAGTTTACCAATCAGTGTAATTGCTGAAATACCTGGCATATACACAGCCCCTGCCAGTCGTGCTTATCTATACTATACAGATGAACACAAACACTGGATTTCACCCATTACAGTAGATATAAAGCCTGCGGCACAGGGCACCTAATTAATGCCTCCGGCGGCCAGGGGGGCGCTTTTTGTAAAAACTGCCCCGTGACGCATCTGGAACCCCCCGCAAAAACTTTTTATTAAGTTGAAGGCTTCTAAATCCATTGACAGATCGTCATTTCAATGTTATTCTCTGTATCTAAAAAACATTAATGTCAAAACTTTTATAAAAAAAAATGAAAAAAATTAGCCACAGAGGACACAGAGTTTTTTTCTCTGTGCTCTCTGTGATCTCTGTGGCAAAAAAAAACAGGAGACTTCAATGAAAAAGATTGTATTGTTGTTATTGGTTTTTGTATTCTTTGTGTCTTTTATTTTTACGGCACCTCTTTTACTGGAAGAAAAAGAACTTTTAAAGAAAATCGAACAACTGTGCCAAAATAAAGATTATGCAAAGGCACTGGAGGTGATTGATAAAGGACTTACCGGGTTTAGTGAACCGGATAAACTCCTGGCTGAGAAATTTAAGATACTGTCAGAACTTAATCGCCGGGAAGAAGCCTTAAAAGCCGCCATTAAACGGGCAGACGCAGCAGAACGTAAATCCCCCTGGCACTGTATCGATATCGTTTCCATTTGCTTAAAATTAAAGGATAGGGAAATGGCCTTTAAATGGCTGAATAAAGCGGTTGACCGGGGATTTCTCTCTTACAGCGAATTGTATCATGACGAATTCAAACCGCTGCACAAAGATAAACGATTTGACCAACTGGTGGAAAAAATCAAAAGTCATATCGGGATTGACAAACCTGCAAAAGATTTTACCATCGAGCTAATTTCCGGGGAAAAATTTACACTGGCAAATCAAAAAGGAAAAGTCATCCTGGTGGATTTCTGGGCCACCTGGTGCAAACCCTGCGTAAAAGGAATACACCACCTAAAAGAATTTTATCCCCACTATAAAGACAAAGGATTCGAGATCATCGGTATCAGCCTTGATTCCAATAAAAAAGATGTGGAAGACTATATTAGCAAAGAAAAAATTAAGTGGAAAATAGCCTATTCCGGCGATGCCTGGAAAGATGCCACGGCAAGATATTACCATGTCAATTTAATCCCTTCTTACTGGTTGATTGACAGGAACGGAATTTTAAGAGACTTTGGTATCCATCTCCGGGATAAGGAAACCATGAAAAAAGCCATTGAAAAACTGGTTGCCTTATAACCTCCCGGCAGGCTGTCCGAAACCTAAGACAGAGTAACAATCAAGTCAAAAAAAGTGCTATTACGAATAAAAATCAATCTTTTTTATTAAAGGAGCATAGAAAAGTTTTTTATTTTATGTTATAGTAAAGAGATGTCTAAAAAATAAGAATTTCGTATAAAATAGTGAGGATAAGGAGGTAAAAGATGAGGGTAGTATTTTTTTCATTTATGACGTTAGCGTCAATTTGTTTTAGCATTTTGTCAAGTGCAGTTTATGCACAACCCGAAGGCGCGTGGATTGGCCCGGGCCTATATAGTTTTAAGGATCCAATGTATCAAGGCTACCGGTTAGATTTTTGCTTAGAATGGGGTTCAAAATGCGGTGAGCCGGCTGCTTCGGCCTGGTGTAAAATGAAAGGATATGATCGAGCGAACAATTGGAAGAAAGCGACGAATATAGGCTCGATTTCGCCCACTAAAGTTTTCCAAACCGGACAAATTTGCAATCAAGCATCTTGTGACGGTTTTTCATTTATCGTATGTGACCTACGAGAACAGGGTACATTTTTTGATTTCATAGAAAAGGCCGCGCAAGCGAAATGGACGAATACCTGGCGAGCATTACCATTTCCAGGAAACCCTGATGATTCCATAGGCTTCGTGCGTTGCATCGATAATGCTCAATTGGAAGATGACAGGACTTACTGTCGCGTAATACAAACACACCCCCAATGGCGACAACACGGCAAGATCATTGGTCACTACTCCGACATCACCATCCCCCTGGAGGGTGCCGAGTTTCGGGCTCAGATTGGGTTCCTGAAAGGGGCAGAAGCCTCGGATGGTGTTTACTTCGAAATCCAGGCTGACTTTCCAGACTATAGAGGTATTTATTTGAAGCGTGAGTATCATAAGAAATACAGCGGACACGTGATTAGGGACTTCCGCCAGGACCTCTCCCGATTTCGTGGTAAGACGGGAAAGATTTTCCTTTTTATAGATGCCGGAGAAAAATCAGCGGCATGGGATTGGGCGGTATGGGTAAAGCCGCGATTGGTGTCTATGAAGAATAAGGACAAGCGTGCTGCGTTTGTGGGTGGTGCGGTTGGCTCCGGCCGCAGTGGCAAACGGCTTGAAAATGCCTTTGGTGGAAAATCAGGCCATCTTTATGGGGACGTTGTTTTGTACCTGGAATTTGCTAATTTAGAGAAGGATTATTCGCTCGACATCGATTCCTATTACAAAAATCAGCGCATGAGCCGCACGCATTTGGGAACAGTAAAGAAAGGCCAGACAGTAGTGTGGCATACACTTTCAAGAACCCAAGAGGGGTGGTGGAGAGAGAGAGTTCGATTCAACGGCGGCCATTACTTAGGTGACGTCAGGTACAACATATCTAAGATTGGAGAGTGATAAAGGACGAAAATAGCACTTTTCACTTCACAACCGGAAGTCATTACGCTGGTCCATTTCCCGGATTTGTGAACGGTTATTTAATAGATATACCTTTACCCTTTGGCTCTCCCAGTATTCTTTTCATACACCAGTGTAAAATTTTTTCTACTATGCCATTATTTGGCATACATAAACAGTAAAATATAATGATGAAGGAGAACTATTACTTGATTGACAAAAGTTTTTTTATTGTTATAATCAACTATATTTGAGAAATGAACAGTCTAAATATTTTGTATGAAGAGCTAGACTTCAAAAACGGCAGCTTGTATCCTGTAATGGACAATCCATCTGCCTGCCCAAAAAGCACTGATTGGATAGAGAAAGGCGAATGGCTGGCCGCGGCAAAACGAGCCGGTGCAGAAAAAATTTTTTTTGTAGATAATAATCCGGCTGCTGTTTTCGCTGAGTGCGGCCCCGGGCTCCAGGAAAAGATCAAGGCATTCAACCGGATATGGTGTCTCGCACGTCCAAGACTTTTATTTCTCGCATCTCCCGGGGAAATCACTGTTTATGACCTGGCTCAAAAGCCAGTGGATGAAAAAAAAAAAGAGGATTGGAAAAAACTTAAACACCTGGATATTCTCCATGACCTCACCAAAGTATCCCGGGAGTTACAAAAGTATCACCGTGACCATGTGGAATCAGGGCGTGTATTTGCCGATCAAAGATTTGGCGATCTTAAAAATCGTGCAGACAAAGCACTTATAAGAGATCTAAAGACGGTTCGCCGGGAGTTAATCCATGCCGGACTGTCAAAAGAACGAGTTCGATTTGCTCATGCACTAATCGGAAGGTCTATATTTATTCGTTACCTTGAAGATCGCGGCATATTAACAGGAGATTATTTCCTGGAAGCTGCCCGGCAAAAAGCCGGTTGGACTGATCTAATACGCAATCCTGTCAATAGAAAGGGAGTTGATTTCTCAAATAATAAGACTTATTATCCACGCATACTTGTAGATAAAAGTTTTACCTATACCTTGTTCAGGAGGCTGGCCCACGATTTTAACGGGGACATGTTCCCTGACGTGGATGAGGAAGAAAAGGTGGTCACCCGGAAGCATCTGACGCTAATACAGGATTTGCTGTATGGCGACGCTGGCATTCAGAAAAAGCTCTTTTTCTATTCCTACCGGTTCGATATCGTGCCCCTGGATTTAATCAGTTCTATTTATGAAGAATTCTACCTGGAATCGATAATAGATGATGAAAATAATAGTAAAAAGCGCCATTCAGGAGCATACTACACACCTCCTGTTTTGGTTGAGTTTGTTCTTTCCCGCATCTTGACCCGGGAGGTACTTGAGAAAAGTCCACGAGTACTGGACCCTGCTTGTGGCTCGGGTATTTACCTGGTGGAAGCATTCCGGCGCATGGTGCGTCACCAATGGTACAAGAAGAAACAGCCCTTGACCTTTGATGAGTTGAAACGCATTCTCAAAGAGCAAATTGCCGGGATCGAGGTCAACCAGGAAGCAGCAAAGATAACAGCTTTCAGCCTTTATCTTTCCATGCTTCACTACCTTGAGCCCCCAGCGATTGACCGGCAGATCAAAATGGGAAACAGACTGCCCAATCTAGTGGCAACAACCAATCGATCGGCGAACGATCTCCACTGCATCCTTCCGGGACATGCTTTCGATACGGGATTAATTGAGTCAAACCCTTTTTGGAAAGAACGCTTCGGAGAGGGATGCGCCGATGTAATTGTAGGTAATCCACCCTGGGGAGCACCAGGAAAGAAAGCCGATCAAGAAACCAAAGAACGACATAAAAAAATCATTGATTGGTGTAACCGCAATAACAAACCGGTTGGAGATCAAGAACCATCACAGGCCTTCCTGTGGCGTGCATTGGACTTCCTGGAAGAAAAGGGCAAAGCCGGGATCCTGGTACCTGCCGGTGTACTGTTTAAGCACAATACCACCACATTGAAATTTAGAAGTCAATGGTTTGATCATGTAAAGCTTGATGAGGTTTTTAATTTTACTCATGTCAGGAAGTTTTTCTTTAAAGGGGCTGCTTCTCCATTTCTCTCTATTTGCTTCAGCAAGGAAAAACAAGAAAACAGCCCGGTTAACTATTGGTCGGCAAAACAGTCAATAAATATCAATAAGACACAATCCATAATGCTCTCAAGATACGATATGCATGTTTTGCGTCCTGGAGATTTATCCGATATAACCATCTGGAAAGAATTATGGTTCGGTAGAAGATCAGATACGGAACTTCTCCGTCTTCTACAAAGACAAATAAAGCTCGGTCAGTTTTGTAATCGTAAGGATTCGGGACAGGGTTTCACGGAAGCATCTAAAGATAAAGATGCTAAAGATCTTCAAGACTTTAAGTGTTTAGATATGGGCAGTTTTTCCAGATATGATTTACTTACATTTTCATCCCCTCCTAAAAAAGTAAAACGTTTGGGGATATTAAGTGCATACGACGGACATCGTCTTTTGGTTCAACGAGGTATCAAAGAAAAAGCCGCCCCAAAAGGCAGCATCACCGCACGTTATGAAGTAGAGTCATTTTGTTTTTCAAATGCAATTAATGGACTAAAGCTCGAATCACCAGGGGAATGGAAGTATAAAACAATTCTCGGAATTATGTGGTCGTCTTTTGCACGATATTTTTTCTTTATGACTTCCTCAAATTGGGGCCTCTGGCACCATGAAATTCATCTTGACGACGAGTTGCTTCAACTCCCTATTGTTCTTGATAAATCTAATCCTGCCACAAAAAAGGTTATCTCAATTGTCGATAAACTCCGCGGCTTCCACCCCCAAAAGCGGGATATCCTTCATCCTGGTGGAATACCCGAAGAAAAAATCGAGGCGCAGCGCAGTGAATGGGAAGCAGAGCTTGATGAAGCGGTCTTTGACCTCTATGGATTAAACGAAGAAGAAAGGGATTTGATTCGTGATTTCTGCGATGTAACTCTGCCCTTTTTATACAATCCTTTTGACAGCATCGGCGCTGTGCCGGTTATAGAAAAAAGCGACTTAAACTGGATTGAAAAATATATACACACATTCTGCCGGCGCTGGAATGTTTACCTTGGAAAAGATGAAGAGATGCGGGCTGAGGTGCATATCGGCGCTCATGGGAACATGATCGCTGTAGAGTTTTTCCCATCAGATAAAGGGGACCCCTGGGACCTTGATCCCAAAGACAACAAATGGGGTTATGTTCTCGAAGAAATTGGAAAGGCACTGCCCCAGCCCATGGGAACATCGCAAATCCTCCTGGATGGACTGGTTCATATCGTTTCCCATCGAGGAGTTATAGTCATTAAAAGAAATGAGAAACGCTTTTGGACGCGCAGCCTGGCCCGTGAAGATGCTGATGCGGCAATTTGCAAACGTATGATGGAGGCAATTCCCAACGAAGGAAAACCCGGCTAATGGCACGACGCACGTTTTCTCCTCCCATAACTCAGTGGAATACCTTCAAACAATTATACCTGGAGGTGTTTTCTATTGCTCTTCGTGAATTGGCGGAAAAGGATTCCGTATCTGGTGATGAAGATGCCATTTCAGAATTACTTAGTTTAATTATCCGTCAAGTCTGTTTTAATTTTAATCGATCCCGGGATAAAGAGGAGATACGGGTTCCTACTTGGGAAGCCCCAATTCAACCGGTAAACCGGGGTGAATTGAAAGGCGGAAAAAGAAAAAAACGCCCTGATTTTACCTGCAATTATTTAAATGGTCATGCCGTTTCCGCGGAAGAACTGGAAATCCCACTCCATGTGGAATGCAAAAGGTTGGGCAGCCCGACAAGTAATTCATGGAATCTTAATGAAAATTATGTGATAAACGGGATAAAACGGTTTGATTGCAGCACTCACCAGTATGGAAAGCGGTCGCCTTCCGGGATGATGATCG
>CP070627.1:1583225-1590220 GCA_020355945.1 Candidatus Aminicenantota bacterium
ATGGGGCTTTTACAGCAGATGCCAGCGCGCTTCAACACCGTGATTAATTCTCTAATATTTCCAGGCCATTCATGGTTATAAAGAGCTTCCATGAATCCCGGGCCAATTTCTTTCCCCTTTAAATACGTTTGCTTGTGCCTGACAAAGTCTTGTATATCTTCTTTGCGGTCTCTTAAAGGTGGGATCATTATTTCCAGTACATTCAACCGATAATATAAGTCCTCCCGGAACTCTTTATTCTCAATGGCTTTGACTAAGTCTTTATTGGAGGCTGCAATAATCCGTACATTTGCCTCTCTTTCAAATGATTCTCCCAGGACCCGGTATTTTTTAGATTCAATAAATCGTAATAATCTTGCCTGGATAGATACCGGTACCCCGGATATTTCATCGATAAATAGTGTCCCGGCCCTGGCCTCTTCAACCAATCCCTGTCTATCGGATTTAGCATCGGTAAACGCTCCTTTTTTATGGCCGAACAGGGTGCATTCGAACAGACCCTCCTGGAGATTGGGGGCGCTTGCCACCACAAATCTACCTTCTCTGCCGGAGTGACGGTGAATCAATTCAGCGGTGTGGTTTTTCCCGACCCCGGTTTCACCCAGCAGCAGCACTGGTTCATTCTCCTTTGAATAATTCAGTACCAGTTGCCTGATCTGTTTCATTTTCTCGCTTTTCCCGGTAATCCCGCCTACATCCGCATCATCTTTTTTTACCCGGTCAATCATATCTGCCGGTACATTGACCTTTTTGGTATAACTTCTATAAAATCCTTCTCCAGGCTCAAACATTTCCAGGAACGACTTCTCCTGTCCCGGAAAAGATTTTTCCGTGCCGGGAATGATTTTTCCCCTGTGTACCCTGTGGTTAATTTTTTTGTTTTTAGCCACGAAGTTACACGAAGAGACACGAACTAGCTTATAAGAGAAACTCTTTTTCTTTGTGCCTCTTTGTGTATCTTTGTGGCTCATTTTTGTTTTCATTAACTTTATCTCCAACTATCAAATGCCTTTTTCATTTCCGCCAGGTATTGGTTATAGACCTTTTGATATTGTTCAAGTGAAGCTTCGAGCTCTTTCAAACGCTTCTTTTCCGTTTCGTTTTTTATCTTTTTCTTTTTAAGGAGATAATAATCACCAGAGATTGCGGAATAGTCTTTGGTGACTTTTCGATATTTGTCCAGCCACTGATTTTCAAATCCAGTAAAATCCAATTGGCTGTATGTCGGAGTAGTAGATTGATCTTTGCTGGTAAAATCGAAGTATTCTTTCTCTTTCAGCATATCCAAAACATGTTGAGCTTCGGATAATCGTCCTTCATCGATTAAAAGGCCAGCCAAAAAGCGGTAGGTATCTTCTTGTATTTCAAGGTAACTTTTCTTAATCATTCTATCCATTTTTGATATGTTTGCCCATAAATTTTGATAGGCATTCACCGACTGTTTGCCGTAAAAGATAGAAATCTGTGTATTTTTCAGGCTGTTCCAGCAAAACATCAAATTATTAAGTGTTCCTGCTTCCTTGGCGCGATCCCGCACTGCTTGAAAGATGGGTAATGCTTTCTCATAATACGCCAGGGCTTTTTGATTTTGGCCAAGGTTAGAATACACTCTCCCGATGTTGCTTAAAGAGTTTGCTGCGTCTTTGGGGCGGTAATTTTTATCGATGGCATAAGCCAATTCAAAATGCTTGATGGCATTGGCATAATCGTATTTTTCCTTTAAGTAATCTGCCCAAAAGTAATGAAGATCGGCACGTTCGATTTGAAGCTTTTCCCGGTACTCATTTTGGGGGAATTTTTCCAAAGCTATTTTTAACAGCTTAAGAGCTTCCTCGAAGTTTTCGGCTTCACGATATTCCTTGACTTGATTGATAATAGATTCAACTTTACTATCAGCCTCCCGGTCCTCGGTTTTCACTCCGGGAGAAATCGGGGGCTCAGCCTCTAACATTAATGCAGGAATCACCAATAACACCTGCAAAACAAATAAACAACTTAAAAGCTTTAAATGTTTCATTCTCTCACTCCTTATTCTTATCTCCTGGTTTTTTTTGCCGCAGATTTTCGCAGATTTTTTGTTCTTTTTTATCTGCGTCCATCTGCGTTTATCCGCGGCTAAATTTTTCATTTTTTCTTTTTACTATTTTCAATATCGTCCTCCTAAAAAAGCCTGTTGTAAGCTTCCGCTATTAAGAATACGGGATGCTTGACAATTCCAAATTCAAACCGCCGATCATCCGACATCACAGGTTTAAAATGCCAGATGATTCGAGGTGATTATAGAGTAAAGTGAAACCCGGACGCAACAGGAATCGTCCCAAAAATGTTTGAAATCGTCCCACAGCCGTAAACGATTGTTAATAAAGGTTTTTCTTGCCTCCGGCGGCCAGGGGGCTTTTTTGAAAAATCGCCCCCTGGACCCCCAAAAAACTTTTTATTAAATATTAAAGAAAAATAAAATGAAGATTACATTTATTAATCCTAAAATTCCTCCCCTGGGGAGTCGGAGTCTTGGCGGACTTCCGCTGAAAATTAAGCAGCTTTTTGCCAACAACCCTAAATTGCAAAAACGGATCGAATTTACAAAAAAGGCCTTCAGCGCCCTGGGAATCCTGACCGTGGCCGGCGTAGTCCCGGAAAACCAGGATTACCAGTTAGAGTTCCTGGATGAGAATATGGAAGAGATCAATCTTAATCGTCCCTTTGACCTGGCGGCAGTGGGTGGAAACTCTGACCAGATCAACCGGGCCTTGCAAATCTGCGACCTGCTGCGGAAAAAAAATATCCCGGTGGTGGCTGGCGGCACGGCAGTGACCACGTTTCCCGATATTTTCTACAAAAGAGGAATTCCCGTAATCATCGGTGAAGGGGAGTTGTTATTTAAAATTTTCCTGCAAGACTTTAAAAAAGGAAACACCCGGCAAATTTACGATCATACCATTGCCCCCACCCACATCGATTTAAAAGATTCCCCCATTCCCCGCTACGATATTGCCCAAAAATATCCTTATACTATGATGGGTATCCAGGTATCCAGGGGATGCCCCTATAATTGCAATTTTTGCCAGGTCACCGGGATCTTTGGCAGTCAGTTTCGCTGTAAACCCATTGACAATATTATCAAAGAGATCAAGCAGGTGAAGCAATATTGGCCCGACAGTTTCTTCTTTTTTTACGATGATAATCCCTTTGCTAACCGGGATTTTACCCTGGAATTATTCCAGCGCCTGAACCACCGGGAAAAAATCCCCCTGGGCACATGGGGAACCAATGCCAATGTAAGTCTGTACAAAGACCAGGAACTAATGGATGCCATTACCGAAGGCGGTCCTGTTTCCTTCCTGGGCATTGGTCTCGAATCCCTGTCCGAAGAAAGTCTAAGCACTATTAACAACAAGATGAAACTCAACCACATCACCATTTACCGGGAAGCGATCCAAACCTTTAAAACCAATAACATTAATCCCATCGGGTACTTTATGTTCGGTTTTGAAAAGGATAAACCCGGGAATTTGCAAAAGATCGTGGATTTTCTCCTGGAGAACCGCATTGATTCCCAGTTAAGCCGCGTTACCCCCATGCCCGGCACCAGGCTGTATGACCGGTTAAAAGAAGAATACGAAAACCAGCACAGGGAAATCAAGAAATCTTCCCTGGGAGAGTGGGGCACCATAAAAAAGTACTTGTCCAACAAATGCGCAGTCAAAGATGAAGACATGCAAAACCTTTTATGCGACGCCTACACGGTTGTCTTTTCCGATGATCATTTCTTCAGCCGGGAAATAATCCCCACCATTTTTCTCATATAAAAAGTTTTTCGGGGGGTCCAGATGCTACACGGGGCGGTTTTTCAAAAAAGCCCCCCTGGCTGCCGGAGGCAATAAAATGACCCAACAAGAGATATTACAAAAAATCAAACACTTTATTTTAACGGAATTCCCGGTAAATCATAACGGCAGTGAACCCATTGAGCAAGTGGACTTATTTGAAAACGAGTATATTGATTCCCTTGGTTTGATGAAATTGGTGAGTTTTTTCGAAGAAGAGTTCCGGATCGATTTTGATGAGTCTCATTTATACGACGAACGTTTTGTCAACATAGAGGGTCAATCCGCTATCATCGGTGATATTATATACGGTAAATGAGGGAGTTAAGACAAAGGTAAGGAAATGGATATCGCAGTGATTGGTTTTTCCGGTCGATTTCCCGGTGCCTCAAATAGTGATTTATACTGGAAGAATTTATGTAAAGGGGTTGACAGTATCAAAGAAGTGGACTCTTTTCGCTGGGACCCTGGTATTTATTACCACCCGGAAGTTCCCTGCCCGGGTCATACGTATAATAAATGGGGTGGGTTTATTGACGATATTGATCAATTTGATGCATCTTTTTTCAATATTCCGCCAGCAGAAGCGCAGCGCCTGGACCCCCAGCAGCGGCTTTTCCTGGAAGTAGGCTGGGAGACAGTCGAACATGCCGGTTATGCCCGGGAAACTATTTCCGGCTCCCGGGTCGGGGTTTTTGTCGGGGTATGCAATAACAGTTATGCCCATATATCCGTGGACCTTGATGCTTCCGGTATTAATGGGCTCAGCAATTCCCGCTCCCTGGTGGCCAACCGTTTTTCTCATTTTATGAATTTCAAGGGTCCCTCTTTGGCAGTGGATTCCCAGTGTACATCTTCCTTAATGGCCCTGCACCTGGCCTGCAGGAGCCTGTTGGCCGGGGAGTGTGAACTGGCGCTGGTGGGTGGGGTCAATTTGCTCCCGGAGGTCAGCCATTTTATTAAACTGAGCCAGATGACGGTTTTATCCCGCACCCCTGAAACCCGGGTGTTTGACCGCAGCGCCGCTGGTTTTGTCCTGGGAGAGTGTGCGGCCGCGGTATTACTCAAACCGCTGCCGCAGGCCCTGGAACATGAAGATACCATCCACGCCGTGATTAAAGGAACCGCTGTTTATTTTGCCGGTAAAACGCCAAATATCATGGCACCGGAAGCGCATATGATTGCCGATTCCATAAAAAATACCTTGCAAAACACCGGTATTGATCCCGCTTCTATTTCTTATATCGAATGCGGGGCCACCGGGACGCCCACCGGGGATGCAGCCGAAATAAAAGGATTAAAATCAGCATTTATGTCTTATTTTAAGACCATGTCCCCCTGTCCGCTGGGCAGTGTGGTTCCCAACATCGGTAATTCCGAGGCTGCCACCGGGATTGCCAACCTGATCAAAGTGATCCTGGCATTGAAGCATAAGCAGCTCCCCCCTACCATTCATTTTAACAAACCCAACCCCATGTTAAAGCTGGAGGCCACCCCTTTTTATATTAACACGCAGCGGCAGGACTGGAAGGTACCGGGTAATCAGCCCCGGCGTGCCTTGATTAACTCCGCAGGAATCGGGGGTACACTGGCCCAGGTTATCGTGGAATCCGCACCGCCGGCAAAAACGGAGAGAACAACACCGGTGTTTCCCTATCACCTCTTGCTGTTGTCAGCCAAAACTAAATCGGCTTTAAAAACGAAAATAAATGATTTTAAGACTTTTCTCCAACACACAGCCGATATTCAATTGGCGGATATTTGTTACACTGCCAACACCGGCAGAACGCATTTTAACCATCGGGCGGCCTGCATTGGTAAAACCCGGGCAGAATTCATCGCAGCACTTGAAAAACTGGCTGCTCACGGTTTGCATACGTCGTTTATCCAACCCCAGCACATTTACTACAAACCATATACGCCGCAAAGTTCCCCAAAACGCAAACGATTAAGTCATATGTTATCTGCCATGGGAATCGATCCCCCAACCCCGGTCACCCCAAAAGCCAACGCACCCAAAGGAAATGCCAAAGCAAATAAAAACCCGGGTGAAACCATTTCAAGTCAACAAAACAAAAATGCGGATCAACTAGCGGAAGCCCTGGACAACACATGCAAAATGTACGTGGAAAACAAAAACATCAGGCTTGATCCCCTGTATGATGGTCTGAAAATGCAAAAAATCACTATTCCCGGCTGCCCCTTTGAACATAAGCGTTATTGGCTTAATATCACCGGGCAAATACGCAAAGAAGACAGACCTAAAATAAATAAGCAGCCTTTGACCCGGGATTACAGCATACCTTCCACCACGGATAAAGAAAAATTGGTGAAAGTATTGGCAGAGATATTTGCAAAGGAATTGGAAAGGCAATTGGGTTTTTCCTGGGAAGAGATTGATTATAACAAGGATTTTTCCGAATATGGTTTTGATTCTATTTTTGTCATCTCCCTGGTTAAGCTTTACGGAGGTCTTTTGGATATGGTCATTCCCCCGGGCCTGTTTTCCTCTCATCCCACCATCCGGGACGCAGCGGTTGAACTGGTGGAGCGTTTTTTGAACAAGGACCAGGAGAGTGAAGCCAGGGTGTTCGAGCCCCAGCCTTTAGCTGCCGGAGTGGAAATGATACCTGCCGCTCACAGTCATTTTCACGTGGTCAGGAATTGGATGCAAGATGAAGCCACGGCCCGGTGGTTGGATCCCTTTTTCCATGGTCAATTCACAGTCAGTGATTTTGCTTTTTTCTTGCGGAAAAAAGATAAAAAAACCTTTATCATCAATGAGCATCAGCAGCCCGTCGGCATTGCCGGTTTGATTGACATTGATCCTGACAACGGCTGTGCTGAAGCATGGATGGCCATTGGTGATCTCAAATCCAGGACCAAAGGCATTGCCCTTCAAGCTGGCCTTTTCCTGCTGAACCATGCATTTGCCGAAGCAAACCTCAACACGGTGCTGTTAAAAATTCGAGAAGACAACCAACCGGCGTTAATCATGGCGGAATACTTTGGTTTCCGCAAAGTCGGCCTGCTGTATGAATCTCTCAAGTACAAAGGCCAATGGTACAACCGCTGCATTTATCAAATGACCCGCAACGAATTTAACCGCTTAATCAAAAGTTTTTGCGGAAAGTGGCGGGTCCAGGGGGGCAGTTTTTTCAAAAAGAG
>CP070627.1:1590320-1597309 GCA_020355945.1 Candidatus Aminicenantota bacterium
TTGTACGAAAACCGGTAGTTGTCCAACACCCACCTTGTCCAACCCTCATCCATACTGGCCGTCCAGGGATGATATAAACCAAGCCGGGGCAGCAGGGCTTTTGTTCTTTTTACCGGAACCGGTTGATTGATACCATAAACCGGGACCTTGAACCCCCAGGCCAGCGATTGCAGTTTTTCATGGATTCCCTTTTGAGCCGGTATGATAAAAGTACCCGCCGCATAGGTTTTACCTTCAATGGAAAATTCCATGTCAGACCAGTAAACGTCTGCATTATTTTTAAGCAGTTCATTAAGAAGAACAAAAGAATTATTATATCTTCTTTCCACCAGGTAGGTCTTTGCCGGTGCATCGAGCATGCCGGAAGGTCCGAAATCATAGGTTTCCGTTAACGAGAGACCCACCTGGAGAGGTGTCTTCATTTCAATAACATTAACCCCCATTTGTAAATGTATAGTCCACCCGGTGACATCGTAAGGCGGCATGGGCGGACCCCCGGGATAGTATTTAAGATCGGGATAATTTTGCGGCTCCAGGAGGTCTTTAATACAGGAGCGAGAAGGCTGCGATAAAGGAATAACATATGTACCGGCAGGATAGGTTTGACCGGCATAGATAAATTGCGATTGAGCGCGGTATAACCGGGCCCCGTTAATCTTCAGCCGTTTTAACATCTCTGCGGCGGAATTGGGGTCATGCTGGGTTAAAGGAACGATAAATGCGTACGGCGGCTCCTTTTTCCCCTTTTCGATGGACTCTTTATTCAATAAATAAAAATTCATCATAAATTTTTCTTTGTACGTGGCAGCCAGGTCAAGGATAGAGTAGGTTGCGGCTTTTTCATATTCGATAATATCGCTCAACCGCCACCAGCCGCCTGGCCACGGTTCCAGGAAATCAGTTACCCGGGAATATTTAGGAATTTCCGCACCATACCGGCCTAAACTGCCGCGGGGTAAATAGACCGGGGTAGCAATACGTGTGCTGGCCATTTCGGAAAGAATACCCACCATGTTGTGCCACAATGGTGTTTTGGACATGGTTCCTTCAAAAAACGCATTGAAACGCATCCCGGTGACAATACCTGTGAATCCCTGCTCATGCAGGTCTGCCACCACATGCTTGCCCAACATATTGACTTCGGCCATGAGGGTGGAAGGGGTATTGCGATTCACAGGGTCAGAGTAGGGGGGTAGAAAAAGCCGGGGACCAGTGGAACCCATCTGGTGCTGGTCGTAAACAATTTCCGGGAACCATTGGTGATAAAGTACCGGCGCTGTTAGTTGACTCTCCTTGAGATTAAACATGTACCAGTCCCGGTTGTTGTCGTGACCTGCATAATGATGATAAAGCCAGGGCATATCGCAGCCTTCGTAAGGGGTGCCCACATGCTTCCTGTACCAGTCCACCACCATCTGCTGCCCATCGGGATTCAGCGAAGGAATCAGCAGCAGGATCACGTTGTCCAGGATTTTTTTCATTCCCGGGTCGGTGCGGGTGACCATTTCATAGGCTAATTCTACCGATTCCTGGCTGGAGGCAATCTCTGTGGAATGAATATTAAGACTGACCAGGACCACTATCTTCCCTTCTGCAACCAATGATCTTGCTTTTTCAACGGGTAAATCATAAGGATTAGCCAATTGCTGTTGGATAGCCTGGTAATGCTCAAGGTTCTTGATGTTCTCAGCCGAAGAAATAACAGCCAGGAGAAAGGGTTTGCCTAAAGTGGTTTTACCTAACTCTTTAACGATGATCCTATCGGAACCTTTGTCTAAAGTGAGAAAATAGTCAGTGATCTGGTTCCAATCGATTAGTTTTCCATCGCTGCCCATAGGAAAACCAAATACTTTTCCAGGTGGTTTCAAAGAGTCACCGGCAGCAATAGCGGTGAAGAGAATCATGGTGATTAATAATATAAAAAATGAACGTTCTTTCATAAGTATCTACCTCCTGTATGGTAAATTGGAATCGGATGATATTTTTAACTCATATTTTATCATTTATAGAGCTATTTTCAAAATTTTTTTTCCTTCTATGAAAATACTATAGCCACAGAGGACACGTGACCGCTGAGGTCACAGAGTAAAAAAAATTAGCCACGAAGTTACAGTGAAACATGAAGAGACACGAAGAAAAAATAGACATAAACCCAATTGTAGATTACAGCGGTTTGATTCATCAAACCCTGTATAGGCGTGGATGAATCGCACCGGGATAGGGTTTGATTTCGGGCAGCGGTGCGCACACCGTCATGACCAACCGCTTTGAAAAAAACCACAGATTACACAGATTTACACAGATTAAAAAAAATATAAAAAAATCTGTCTAATCTGTATTACTATATTGCAAAACCTTGTTTTCATTCCAAGACTTTTCCTCCGGAATTTGCGTATTCCTTCAGCAATAATAGGTTGGGGGTGCCACCCCCTCTGTGTAATCTGTGGTTTCCCTTTTTTTATTGTTCCCGGGCGAAGCTTTTATCAGGACACCGGCTCTTCGGTTTCCTCTTCTTTTTTACTTTTACTTTTCTTTTTATAACCGGGTGATAAAACCTCGATTCCAAGTTTTTCCAACAACTGGGGCCTGTCTTCAAGAGCATATTTGCAAATCAGTTCCAATTCCTCGACTATATAGAGCAATATCTCAAAAGCAGTATCTCTTTGATCCGTAGCATCCTGTGCTTCTCCCATTTCTTTTTCGTGTTTGGTTTTGGCATCCTGGGCAGTAGTGATGGTTTGACGTCCTTGTTCCAGTTTTTCTTTTGTTATACCGTATTTTGCTGCCCGCCCCACTACATCATCGTCTCCCAAAACCCGGTTATAAAACTCCAACACATATTTGAACCAATCAATTAATTTTTGTGACCTTGGCTGCCCGGTAATAAACAGCAAATTCTGTTTCTCAATATCATCTCTTAAAGCTAACTTGATAAAATCCGCATGCTTTTTAAAAATATATTCGGATTCTTCCATGAGTTTATCAAACCGTGCTTTTGCCTCCAGTTGTTCGCCATATTCCAGTGTTTTATTGCTCTCGGTTTTTTCTGCTTCTTCAAAGGCAGCCGCGGCTTCGGTTATTCGAGTTTCATCAAAATTGTATTCTAATATCCGCTGCTTGATAAAATCATCTTCCTTTACACCAAAAATCAACATCCTGGAATTCTTTAAAAAATCCGGGATTGTAGTCCTTAAATGAATCATCGTTTATACCTCCGTTATTGTTATTGTTAATTTTGCTTTTTTTTAATTGCCCCACAGGCTGCGCATCCATTCCTCGAACTTATCCGGTCATCCCTCAGCTTTGTGGGGTCATTCCTCAGACTTATTATGTGTTCCCTCAGACTTGTGGAACCATTCTTCAAACTCATTCGGCCTTCCCTCAGCCTTGTGGGGTCATTCCTCAGACTTATTATGTGTTCCCTCAGATTTGTGGGACCATTCCTCAGACTTATTATATGTTCCCTCAGACTTGTGGGACTATTCCTCAGACTTATTCGGCCATCCCTCAGCCTTGTTGGGTCATTCCTCAGACTTATCCTGTGTTCCCTCAGACTTATGGGACCATTCCTCAGCCCTATTCTGTCATTCCTCAAACTTTTGCAATCATCCCTCAACTTTATCGGGTCACTCCATATTATTATGCGGCGATTCCCCAGGTTAACCACACAAGATTTCAAATTCCTTTTCATTTTCCACCCTGGTTTTGATTTAAATTATTCCCGGAAGACCAGTGGGGGGTTAATTTTTCATCAATTCCCATCTCCTCGAAATCCCAGCCGGTTACTGCACCATTATTCAGACTGTCGAAAATTAATTCCCATCTTGCATCAAGGTCGCTACTGTTATCTACATTTTCGCTGCTTCTGAGGTAATCAATTAACACCTTAAAGTAATCAACCACAGCAGGGGGGACCTTTTCCAATAATTTTTCCCAGATTTGATCATATTCCTCAAGCACACGATGACACTCAGGGTCATCCATGGAATCAATTATCCAATGTTGGGCTTCGATTGATTTGTAATACATGGTAAGCAGGTCCGGGTTTGCCAATAAGCATTTTACTATTTCCCGCGTACAAAACCGCTCTTCCTTGTTTTCGATTCCCTGGAAACTCTCATCAATATCACGTGTGATTTCAATTGATAAACGATACCTTTTTATCATTGTCTTTTCTCTCCTATATATTGATTTTAACTCCATACCGGAGTATAATATACAATATGAATAATATGTTACCGGTTGAAAATAACCATGAAGGCAAAGCCTGCAGTCACAAAAGCGCCATCCAATGCAGGCAAGATCAGAATTTATCGTTTTTCTTATCATGCGAACATTATACGAGGTAATATTCAAAATGTCAAATAAAAAATTCAAATTGGATAATTTTTTTATGAGGGACTTTGGAAAAAGGCTGAAAAAAGCACGAGAGCAATTGAAGATAGATGTTAATGAAATCAGCAATATAATTGGAATAGAGGCCAATTCTTATTACAAATACGAAGATGGTTCCCGGTTCCCCAGGCCGGAAATTTTATCCGCCATTTTGAATAAATTCGATATCAATTTGAACTACCTGGTGACCGGAACCGGTCCGATGTTCATCATCACCGGGTCAAATCAAAAATCCATCAGTGAGCGGCTGCAAGATATATTTCCTGGCATACCCCAGGAAGCAGTTCCACTGGTGCAATCACTGGAAGTTCCCATTATGCGGCATGCATTGATGATGGAGTACCTGGTTTGTACAGAAAAATATAAATCCTTTATCCGGGACCACTTCAAGCAAAAAAAGGAAAAAGAAGAAAACAGCACTTCTAATTTTAGCCACAAAGGTACACAAAGGGGCACAAAGAAAGACCGCTGATGAACGCTGATAAACATGATAACCATGATAAAAGGCCCCATTAGATAGAAGTTTTTGGGAGTCCAGGATTTTGGATGCCAGGCAAAGTTTTAAGTTTTCTCATTGAGACGAATGAAAATTGTCCGTGCTTGTCCGTGTTCGTCGCCACTATGTGGCTAAAAATTTTATCCGGATTCACACAGATTCTTTTGTTTTTCCTTCGTGTCCCTTTGTGTAACTTTGTGGCTAAAATGAGAATTGCTGACTTTGTGGCTAAAAATTTGAAATCAACGGGCAAATGTGCTATCATTTAGACATTATGAATGAAAAAAACCAACAAAATAAACAAGAAAAATCAACCATAGTTACCAGGCAATTCGGGGAACGACTAAAACAAGCAAGAATAAAATTGGGCCTTAATGTCCAACAAGCCAGTGATAAAATCGGCATTGAAAAAAATTCCTATTACAAATACGAAGACGGCACCCGGTTCCCAAAACCGGAAACACTATTATCCATTATGGATAAATTCCAATTGAACATGAATTACTTGCTCTCCGGTGAAGGTAAGATGTTTATCCATGCGGAAAAAGCAGAAGAAAGTAATAATAAAATGGATTTACAAATGTTGTTCCCTGGTCTTGACCCGGTAACTTTTCCTTTGGTAGAAGACCTCCAGGTCCCCATCATGAAACATGCATTAATGATGCATTACCTGGTGGAAAAGAATAAGTATGAAAACTTTATTGATGAGTATTTTAAGCAAAAAAAGAAAAAATACCCGGTTTTGGAGGAAAACAACAAATGCAATGGTTAAAAGTAGAAAAAGGAATGTTAGAAGAATTCAAAATGCTGCTGCAAATCCCTAAAACACGGCAGTATCTTGAACATGCCAGGGATAAATGCAAAATTGAATTTGCCCGATATATTAAAGAATATATCCAATCAAAAAAGAAAGGTGGAATTAAAACCGGTTCCAGGCGTCAAGGGACCAGGGACATGGATCAAAATGATCCTGGTTTATTGCCATATGCCGGTTCTAATTTATTTCAATTTAATTTGAATTTCAAAAATGGAGATTGGCTGCCGTTTATTGAAGTAGGGAACAGTGGCTTTGAGATCCAGGACCTGATGCCGGAGGAGTTGATCGAATTGATTACTGCGCATGCTTATGCCAGGTATAAATGGTATTATATTGAGAAGCAAAAGTTTCAAACCAAAAACTACGGCATTCAGGAGTTTGATATAAGTTTTAAGTACATTACCAGGGAACTCATATCAGGACAGGTGCAAATTATCCCGGGCAGACAAATGTATATCATGTCAAAAGAACAGGAAGAACTTGAGCGGGACAATATTATTCACTTGAACAGGAACCGGAGGCAGTTTCTTGACATGTTGGATGACAGGGAGGCTTGTGAATTTTTGCACTATTTATTTACTTTCCCTTTTCTTCGCACAGCGGTTTTGAATGAGTTTAAAAGAATAAAGATTTTTTTAGCTGACAGGTTTGAAGAGATAGTCAACCAATCGGAATAGGTGCATAATAAAAAGCTTTTGCCGGGGGTCCAGGGGGGCGGTTTTTTCAAAAAGAGTCCCCCCTGGTTTATCTAAAGCTGACATCTTTCAAGTTTATCAGGATTTCTTTTTCCGGCAGTTCATCGTGGAATTGGGTTTTCCAATCTATTGTTTCATAGGGTTCTGTACTCAGGTACACTATGGTCTTTTTTTGGGATTCCATTTTCAGCAATAGGTTAATAAATTGTTTTTCAAAAGTCCTGGATTCGCCTTTAACAAAGTCGTTAATCACAATAGTTTCGCATTTTTGATTTAGTGAAGCTGCCATATAGATTTTCTTCAAGGTTCCTTTATTTTCTTCTTCTTCATTTTCTTTTAAGTCTTTTCGTTTCATCTGGTAGATATTTTCAATACCCAGGATTTTCAAGGAATCAATAGCGTAATTGATATCGGTGCCCTGGGTTTTGCAGTAGAAGGTGAACATATCCACAGGTTTAATACCGGTATCGATATCTTTAGGTGATATTTTATCGATGGAGACGGTATTTTCTTTGTTGGCGTAGTAATGAAACAGGTTGTTTTTATCTTTGGTTTTTTTGCGATAAATAAAGTATGACCGTCCTTT
>CP070627.1:1597409-1604388 GCA_020355945.1 Candidatus Aminicenantota bacterium
CCTGTTGAGACTTGACCCCATTTACTTTATCATTTACCCATTTACATTTATAGATGGAGCTAGGCATGCGCCATAAAAAAAATAATTTTTTCATACAAAACTATTGACAATATCCCGTATTTCCTCTAAAATGCAGCTTATGGTTATGGTTAAAATTGATTTTTCTTTCGGGTACGATGTAAGATGTATGACAGAGAGTGGGAGGTCCACCTACAAAGGCTTGCAGAATAAATTGCCAGAATGTTTTGCTTCTCCTGGAATTGGACAATGGGGTTAAAAAATGACAACTAAGAAAGTTAAAGATAATTTCACCGAGAGAGAGGTTGAAAGAATTGAAAGTATAATTGGTGGATATCTTGCAAGTGAGGCTGGAATTAATAAAATTGAAACCAGGGTCGATGACTATCTTGCAAGTGAGGCCGGAATTAATAAAATTGAGACTAGAATTAAAAAATATTTTTCGATATACTTGAGAATATTAAAAGCTTTTTTTATAGGGTTAGGGATAATTTTTATTGTGATCATTTCTTCAGGACTCATAACTAAACAAAATCTTTTTGTTTTGCTTCATGATAAAATGTTTGGAACTAAGGAACATCTTATTGAGAAAATTAAGGAAGCAATAACAAAGGGAGCGGCCATCTCATACCATCGCTCTTTAATACTCGAAGGTCCAAGAAAGCGAAATGAAAAAATGCTATTTTTCGCTGAATCAGGGCAGGAAATAATGATATATTTGGACGTTGAGCATAGTGGAGACATGGAGAATAGACGTTTATTGAATGTATGGGTGAATGAGGATGAACTTTATTATCAAAAGGAAGATATTAAAGGAGGCTTTAAATTTATAACAAATAAGGTTTTTCCTAAGGATGGGAAAGTACCTTCGGGACAGCAAAACATTCACACACTTGAATTTAATCTAAGCGATTATCAATCCCAAGATCTTGAGGATAAGGTTATCATTGATTGTGTCATTATCGTATCTGGGAAGAAGTTAGATGAAAACGAATAAATTAATAAAAACAATAATTTTACTGTTATCTTTTCTGCTGTCAAGCAGTATTCTTCACGTTTTCGGACAAGGGAAAGATATCAAAAAAAAAGAAATTTTTGAAGGTTTTGATATTATTAAGGGTTTTGGGTCGTTTGGAGGGAGAAGTTTTGGAGTTGTTGGCATCATCATTGATCCTCACAGATATCAATTGGTAGTCTCAGGTCTCGATCAAAACACCTTATCAGGTTACTCACTGCCTGGATTTCTAAAGCGCACTAACTCTTTGGCGGCTATTTCAGGTGGACCCAGATCATCCCAAAATTTACCCATAGGCCTGGTGTTGGAAAATCGTAGGTTAACCCACCAAATCGACAAAGAATCCTCTAAATTTGAATATATCTTGACTATCAGAAATAATGTAGTAAATATTATACATAGAGATAGATATGATAGCTATGTGGCTTATGATTATGCGCTGCAATCAGGACCATTAATTGTTGAAAGGGGTGGCAAAAACGCAATTAATGAAGAGGAAATGAAGAGAAAAGAAAAGCATGAAAGAGGCTTTATTGCAATTCAAAAAGAAACCGGCAATATCGTGCTTGCAATAACCGGTGAGGTTTATCTCTATGACCTGGCCGAATTTCTTAGTACTCCTTCCCCTCGTGGATTAAACTGTGACATTGCCTTAAATCTTGAGGGTGGTGGCAAAGTAGGTTTTTTTATCAGCCTTCCCATCCCTGAGTGGTGGATGAAAGGATATAAAAATTTCAGGTTACGCCGTCCTAATGCAATAACTGTCAAAAGAATTTCCGAAGAGTAAGCTTAAGATATTTATCAATGTGAATTGGGCCACTGGGTGAGGGGGCCTAAAAGGTTGAGTTCTTTGGAAAAAAAGTTCAGCAGAGACAAAACAGCCTGATAACCGGTTGAAGATCATCCAGCGTCGCAATATGAATTCCTTTCTAGTGCTGGGAATTGAATATCAATATGGGGTGCAGGCAATATCATCTCTTGTTGATTAATATGAGATTCAAAAATAGGATCAACCAGTGCATCGATGTACTTTGCTACTTTCCCGGGGATAATTCTATAAAAACATTTTGTACAAACATTCGCGGGAATGCCTATAAACTCAACCTGCAGGTCACAATGTTCTTTCTTGTAAAGTAGATTTATGAGCTTGGGAATCATTTCTCCGCTGCACTCAGGACATTTTCTTTTTTTTGATGAGATCATAATAACACTTCTTTACTTTTTTAACACAAATAGAAAAAAAATTCAAGACTCTACAAAACCAAAATCCGAGTTCCCCTTTTGTGCTGGGTGTTCCCTGGAAGAGGGTTTTGTTTTCCCGGGGCGCTTTAAAAGAGCAAATTTGCGCCCTTCGAGCAAGATGTTTTACCGCCTGCGGCGGGAGAGCCAAATTCGGTTTTTCATTTTTAATTTATTGTATCGGAAACTCTACAAATTGTTGATAATAGGGAATTCCCAGCCAACCATTCTGCATATTCCCAACAGGAATAATGGAATGATGGAATAATGGAATAAGAGCATTTCATACGATTATTTGTCAATACCTATTTTCCCATTTTCTCAATTTTTTAAACCCAACATTCCAATATTCCAACATTCCATCATTCCAATCAATTGTGAGCGCAGCGAACTAAGTTCTAATTTTTTTCCCGCTCTCTATTCTCGGGCAACCTCCTGGTAGCCTGGCCGAGATTTTTTATAGGAAATCCTACCGTGATATAGAAAATCCTTGTTCAAAACAAGGACGTCCTATCTTTTTCATAGGAAATCCTACCGTGGGACAGAAAATCTTTGTCAAAAACAAAGGCGTCCTACATTTTACATAGAAAATCTTAACATTTGACAGAAAATCCTTGTCAAAAACAAGGACGTCCTACCTTTTACATGGAAAATCCTACTGTGGGATTGAAAATCCTTGTCAAAAAAAAGGGCGTCCTACCTTTTACATAGAAAATCCTACCGTGGGACAGAAAATCCTTGTTCCAAACAAGGAAATCCTGCTTTTAATGTAGATAGATTTTCTTGCTTGAAAAATGAGACCAAAAAATCGTATTTGAAAGGAGTTAAGGATTTAGATTTTTCCCAGTTCATGGCAGGCCTATGTAATTCAGGTGCATGGCAAAAAATCCGGCATTAAACATTCTTTTCGGAAACAGGCAAAAGCGCAAGAAGTACATCCACCGGTACAATCATTAAATCCTCTTTGTACCTGCTATGAAAATACCTTGCCTCCGGCGGCCAGGGGGACTCTTTTTGTAAAAACCGCCCCCCTGGACCCCTCGCAAAAACTTTTTATTATTTTCATCGGGTTTCAATAACATCGAGACTGTTATGTCGGGCGAAGCGACTGGTTAGGGCTCATAGGGTCCCTGTTTCAATAAAGCTTCCCGCATTGCTTTGATGTGTCTCGGTCCCATCCGGCAGCATCCACCGATCAATCTTGCACCACTTCCAAACCACTCATTTGCTGGAGAAGTTCTAATTATTTTCCTTGATATTGGTAAAAAGTTAGTTATAATATAGTATTATTTTAAAAAAAAATTAATAAAGAAGGAGAATAATATGAGTATAAAAGATTTATGGAAGGAGAGAAAACGGCCTAGTATCTCGTTCGAGTTTTTTCCTGCCCGGGATGAGAAGGCCGCTCAAAAACTGGACAAGGTGATGGATAACCTGGCAGTCCTGGAACCGGATTTTGTTTCCGTTACCTTTGGCGCCGGGGGCTCGACACGAGAAGGTTCCTACCAATTGGCGGAAAAACTAAAGAATGATAAAAACCTTGAGGTGCTGCCCTACGTGGCAGCGTATGGCCTGGGGCCGGATGAACTCACCTCTGTTTTAGACAGCTATAAGCAGTTGGGCATAGAAAACATTTTCTGTGTCCGCGGCGATCAACCTGAAATAGAAAACTTTCAACCCCATCCGGACAGTTTACCCCATGCGTCTGACTTTCTGTCATGGGTGGGGGAGCGGTATGATTTTTTCAAGGGTGCTGCCGCTTATCCGGAAGGCCATAAAGAAGCCGAAACCATGGAAAAAGACCTGGAATACCTTAAACTTAAAGTGGAAAAAGACGCTGGGTTCATTATCACGCAGTATTGTTACGATAACGGTTTCTTTTTTAATTTTATGGAGCGCTGCCGCAGTATTGGCATCGAAGTTCCTATAGTAGCCGGGGTGATGCCAATTTACAGCGTTAAGATGATGGAAAACCTGGCAGCCCTTTGCGGTGCCACTATTACGAAAGAAGTTCGTGACGGATTGGCACAACTGCCGCAGGATGACAAAAGTGCTGTGGCAGATTTTGGCGTTAACTTTGCACTGAAGCAATGCCGGGAACTGATCCAATACGGCGTGCAGGGGATCCATTTCTATACCATGGATCGAAGCAAAACAGTGGTTCAAGTGGTCAACCATTTGAGAAGTGAGGATTTACTATAGGCAACTTTCAGCGATTCGTACCATTTGGTTACTCTACTATCCAAATTTCCGGAAATTTCGATATTGCACTATCCAAATAGACCGATTTTGTACCTGGTTGTCAAGAGAAGATATAGTAACTATTCAGTTTTAGAAAAACTTTTCATGCAGTTTATGTTTCACTCACCCGTCCGGTGTCCTAGGGGACACCTCCCTGAGGCTCGTTCAATCATAAACTGCATTTCATTTCCCAAAACTGAATAGTTACAAGATATAGGAACATTTTTTTTTGAGGTCAAAAAAATGACGTGCACCTATTGAAATATTGACCTATTTCTATTAAAATTCCCTTATGCTGACTCAACGAGCCAAGAAAAATTTGTTGCCTGTTTCTACAACGGGCCATGGCCTTCTCATCATGAGTAGTAAAAACAAAAAAAAGAAAAATAGAGATTTAACCATTAAAGGAGATTAATATGAAGATGAAAAAACCGAAAACCCTGGTTGCTTTTTCTATTCTTGTGTGTTTTTTTATTTTTTCGTGGGTTTTTGCAGAAAACGAAGTAGAAGAAACAAAAAATCAAACGTCTGAATCCGAAATGACAAAACCATCGCTTGCTGAAATCGATGAACTTATGGTGGAGAAAACAGTTGAGAATAGCCAAAAAGCAATCAAAGGCTATGAACTACTATTAAAAGATGACCCCGGCAACTATGAAATACTTTATAAACTTGCAAAGGCTTATATAACCATAATAGATATTAAAACCTCGGCTCTTATCGTAGAAAAAGATGAATATAAGCCAATACTTAAAAAATTGGGTAAAATTGCCAATGATTATGCAAAAAGAGCTTATGAATCAAATCCTAAAGATATAGAAGTAGTCTCTGCATATTTGGTTTCATATGGATATTATTCAGCAAGTTTTGGAATTTTTAAAGCCATTTTTAAAGGAGCTGCTGGTCGTTACAAAAAGCTGTGTAATGAGATTATTGAAATTGATGAGACCCATCTGGGAGCTTTAGGGTATCGGTTGCTGGGAAAGCTCTACCATGTTGCACCCTGGCCAGTGGGAAGTAAGAAAAAGGCATTGAAATTTTTTAAAAAGGCGGTTGAAACCGACAACACGTTACTATATTCTCATTATTACATCGGCTTAATTTATTTTAATCAAAAGAAATATGACCTTGCAGAAGATGAATTTAGGTTTGTCCTGGAAAATGATGCCAACATCCATGAGAAACATTTTGTCGACGCTTATAAAAGAGAAGCGGGTAATTATTTGACGAAAATTTCTAAAAAGAAGCGAAAAAAATAGAAGAAATTGATAAAAAGTGACAGGCAAAAAATCCTTTAAGAAATGCCTCCAGGCTGAAATAAAGTCGCAATTCTCATTGGACACACCCCGTCCGCTGGGCGGCCCCACTATCTCTCAAGAGGGGGGCCTCTTCCATCCTGTATCCTGTAGATGGATGCGGCGGGGTGTATCCCCTGGGAACGACAACAGGATCGTTTTACTTCGGGCAAACGTTGTCGATGCAGAACTCTTGCCCACCGATGCGGAAAGAATTGATATTGCCGGTCAATTTAATACTTCCCTGGCCGCCGCCAGTACAGCCCGCCCCGGTACAAACAAAATTGACGCCGCCGATAGGAGAGACGACGTTGTTGAAGTTCCCGACGTTCCTAAAGTCGCCGTTGACTTCGATATTGACGTTGCCTCCCCTCTCACTGAAGAGGAGAGTGAGACCCGCTTTGGGTCCGCCGAAGTCGAAAGCAAGGTTAACATTGTTAACCCTGATCTCCTGTCCCGAACCGCCGGCGCAATTTAGATTGATAACCTCCGCATTACCGTTGTTGGTCCAGATATTGTTGCTCCATTGAAATGCTTTAACCGTGATGGTGGCGCCCGAGTCTGTGAACGTATTTCCTACACTATACACCGTACCTAACCCCGGGTCCTCGAAATCGACACAGCATCCACTGAACCAGATCATCCCGATAACCAACAGCGCCCACCCCCACCAGGGCTTACGAATCGAGCCAGGGGGGCGGAAAGATAGTTTTTTTTGTTTTTCAGCCATTTTTCTTTATCCTCCTTTTTTTGTTTCTCGTTCTCATATTACATATTTTAATGCAATTTATATGCCAATTGCAATTTTTTAATGACAGGAAATACAATAAGAATAACGTAACGCCTTTTCATAAGCGGTTATTGAGGCATGGATCACGGGTTAAAATTTTCATTATTTTTTTAAAAAAAGCTCTCCTGAAATTAAATATCCGGGAAGATGCGTCATCTTTTTGTGACGCTCCCTTGAAGAGCTCTTATAACGGGCATTTTAGCGTCATTTTTTTATGACGCTATCGTCATCTTTTTGTGACGCAAAATTCAGGGAGATTCAGGGGACAGGCAAGAATGTCAATAATCATTAAGCCGTCAAATCTTGCCAAAAAATGGCAAGAAATAAAATTACAAATCACAAAATACAAATTACAAACAAATTCCAAATTACAATGTCCGA
>CP070627.1:1604488-1611432 GCA_020355945.1 Candidatus Aminicenantota bacterium
ATTGCAGTTTTTTTGGTTTTTCGTTATAATTCTTTTTAACACCTAAAACACCGAATGGGATGTGAGGCTGGCATGAGTAAGATTTTTATCAGTTACAGTCATAAAGACGAACCATGGAAAGACAAACTGGTGGAACATTTACAGGTACTGGAATTAGAAGGCTATTGTACCTTGTGGGATGACCGTAAAATAAAAGTGGGGGATGAGTGGTTTCCAGCTATAGAAAAAGCTTTGCAAGAGGCTCACATTGCTGTCATGTTGATTAGCGTTCATTTCCTTACATCAAATTTTATTCGGGAACAAGAGGTGCCCCGCATATTGGAACGCTGGCGCAAGGAAGGGCTGCGGATGATTCCCCTTATTGTTGAGCCCTGCGCATGGAAAAAAGTGGAATGGTTGGCCCCTATCCAGTTGGCGCCTAAGGATGGAGAACCTTTGTCCTCGAAAACAGATCATGAGATCAATGAAATATTGGCAAAACTGGCCGAAGATATTGCCGCGCTTATAAAATCAAAAAATAAAATAGAGCCGGAAAACCGGTTCCTTTCTTTGCCCCCTGAAAAGGTTTCTACTTCCAAACTGCCCACCACCGGGCCGAAATTGTTCGGCAGGGAAAAGGAATTGGAGAGGTTAGATGCGGCCTGGAAAGATGAACATACCTGCCTGGTGACTTTAATCGCCTGGGGTGGGGTAGGGAAAACCGCTCTGGTGAACCATTGGTTGAACATCATGGCAAAAGACAATTACCGGGGCGCCGGGAAAGTCTATGGCTGGTCCTTTTACAGCCAGGGCGCAGAAGAAGGAAAACAGGCTTCCGCGGACGAATTTTTGTATGAGACGTTGAAATGGTTCAATGACCCTCGGCCAGATGAAGGAACTCAAGTGGAAAAGGGACGGCGCCTGGCCCGGCTGGTGGGTAAAGAAAAAACCCTGTTGATCCTGGATGGCATGGAACCGCTGCAGTGCCCACCGGGAGAGGTGCACGGGTTCGAGGGCAAATTAAAAGACCAGGGCATGAGGGCCTTTTTAAGGGAATTGACCGGGTGCAGCCCGGGGTTGTGCGTGATTACTTCCCGCGAAAGAGTCACGGACCTGGAAGATAAGCTAGAATTCTCAGTGAAAGAGATGCCATTGGACCATCTTTCGGCTGAAGCCGGCGCGCTGCTGCTGCGAAACCTGGGAGTAGAGGGAACGGGAAAAGAAATCCTAAAAGCGGTGCAGGAGTATGACGGTCATGCCCTGGCTTTGACATTACTGGGAAATTATATTAAGAGTGTCTTTAAAGGTGATATTCGTAAAAGAGACAGTATACCTCAACTGACCCAGGATAAACGCCAGGGCCGTCATGCCCGGCGGGTGATGGAGGCGTATACCAGGTGGCTGGGGGAGTCGCCGGAGCGAGATATTCTTTATATCATGGGGCTGTTTGACCGTCCTGTTGAAATGGGTGCCATCGAGGCATTGAAAGCAGACCCGCCTATCCCGGGGGTAACGGAACAATTGCAGCAACTAACAGAAGAAGATTGGGGGTATGCCCTGGATAATTTGAGAGGCGCCAACTTGCTTGCCGAAGAGGACCCGCACAAGCCGGACACCCTGGATTGCCACCCCTTGATCCGGGAGCATTTCGGTGAAAGGTTCCAACAGCAAAACCCGGCAGGCTGGAAAGAAGCGCACCAAAGGCTCTATCATTATTTTAAAGACCTGCCGGAAAAAGAGCTCCCGGATACTCTCCTTGAGATGGAACCGTTGTTTGCCGCGGTGGCCCATGGCTGCAAAGCAGGACTTTACAATGAGGCCAGGTATAATGTGTTTTCCAAACGTATTAGAAGATTAAGAGAAGCATATATTATAATAAAACTCGGAGCCTTTGGTGCTTATTTGTCAGTGATATCCCATTTTTTTGAGAAACCCTGGAGTCAACCAGCGGATGGTTTGACGGATGAAGATAAAGGATTTATATTGAGTGAAGCCGCCTTTGGTCTTCGGTCGGTGGGGCGGCTGCAGGAGGCCCTCCACCCTATGAAAGCGGGGTTGGAAATGAATGTTAAAAGGGAAAACTGGCTACATGCTGCCATCAATGCCAGCAACCTCAGCGAGCTGCTGCTGACGTTGGGTGAAGTGAATCAGGCGGTGGATTATGCTCGGCAGAGCGTTGCCCATGCCGACCTAAGCGGGGATTGGGAAGTTCAAATTCCATTTAGAACCACCCTTGCCGATGCCCTCCATCAATCCGGCCAGCTCAAAGATGCGGAAAAATGGTTCCGGGAAGCGGAAGAGATGCAAAAGCAGCGGCAGCCCGAGTATAAATATCTTTATTCATTTCAAGGCTCTAGGTATTGCGATCTCTTGCTGAGGAAAGAAAAGGGAACGATCCGGGAGGTGAAGGAACGGATTTCAGCCGGGCGGCGGCACACCTGGACCGCGCTGTCCAGGGCCTGCGGGAAGCTGGTACATACGATCATTTACCCCGCGGCCTGTTGGCGCGGGCGGAATGTTACCGCTGGCAACAGCAATTCTCTAAAGCCTGGGATGATTTAAACGAGGCCCTGGAAATTGCCCAATTGGGCAGCATGAAGCTACACCTGGTGGACTATCACCTGGAAGCGGGACGGCTTTGCCAGGCCCAAGGGAAAAAACAAGAAGCAAAAGACCATTTCAAAACAGCCAAAAAAATGATCGAAGAAACCGGGTATCATCGGAGAGATAAAGATATTAAACAGGTACTAAAAAAATAAATTCATTCGTTTTTATTGTCCCGGGATGCTCTTTTTTTCAAGGCATTTTGGAGAAGCCATTCTTCTTTGGCTTTATTCGCTTCTTCCAGGGTGCGGTACTTGAATACTCCCCTGGTTTTTCTTGCCTGGCACTTTTTTCTTTGGCACTTTTTTCTTTTTTGTGTTTCTTTGTGTAACTTTGTGGCTAACTGAACTTTTGCGTTTTTTCTTGACATTTTGAGGGAATTTTGTTATCTTTATAATAAATTTTACTTAATTACGTAATTTTTTTACGAAATTAAGGAGAATTTAGAAGGAGTCGGTCATGATAGTTGATTTTACGGTTAAAAATTTTAGGTCCATTAAAGAGCAGCAAACTTTCAGCATGCTAGCGTCAACTATTAAAGATGAACTCCCGGGAAATGTCTTCCAAACTGGTGGAGAGAAAAAGCTCACCTTATTGAAAACATCTGTGATCTATGGTCCCAATGCTTCGGGAAAAAGTAACTTAATAATGGCACTAAAATTCCTGGCTTCGTTTGTGGTTCATTCAACAGATTTGAAAGTAGAGCAAGATATTCCTTATTATGACCCGTATAAATTTGATAAAAGTAATTTATCAGGTACAACTGAATTGGAAATAGAATTTATCGGGAATGACAAAATAAGGTATAGATACATGATTTCTTTTAATCGAAAAGAGATCCAACGAGAAGAATTGGTATTTTATCCCAAAAAACAAGAGTCATGTTTGTTTTTAAGAGAAAGAGGTAAACCAATAAAATTTGGCTCTCAACTGATAGGTAAAAAAAAGAGCATTGAAAGCGAATTATTACCCAACCAGTTATTTCTATCAAAGGCAGCCAATAGCAATCATCTACAACTTAAAGATATATATTTGTACTTTCTGAAAAATCTTCAATTTCACATGGCAGACGATTCAAGAGCAGGTAAAAAATTGCCATCAACGTTACAATTAGTAGAGCAAAATACCCAACTCAAGAAAAAATTAATTGATTTCCTGGTGGCTGTAGACACAGGTATTCATTCAATTGGCGTGAGAAAAAAAGAGGATGGTTTTGCCGACAGGAACAAGTACCCGGGCAGGATAGCTCAAAGTCCGGGTATGACCACTTTTACTACTTCTTCATTTACTCCTGTTATATATCATAAAGTTTATGATAAGGACCGGGAAATTGGTGCCGCTGCTTTGGACCTGGATGAAGAGTCTAATGGAACCATTAAAATGTATCACCTGGCCGTGAAGATTATAGAAGTACTTGAGGAAGGACATACTTTAATAATTGATGAATTGGACACCAGCATCCACCCCCTGGTATCTGAATATATCCTGGAATTATTTAATGATCCCGGAAAAAATCCTAATAACGGGCAGTTAATTGCTGCGGCCCATGATGTATCTCTACTTGATTCCCGAATGCTCAGGCGGGATCAAATATGGTTTACGGCAAAAAATTCTTATGGAGCTACTGAGGTTTTCTCCCTGGATGAATTTGATAAGAATGAAGTGAGAAAAAATACTGCCTTTGATAAATGGTATTTGCACGGAAGATTCGGAGCACTTCCAATGATAAACAAGAAGCAGTTCAGTATCAACAAAAAAAGGAAGTAGATCAATATATGCCCAGGAACAGAAGTAGAAGAAGCGGTAAGCGAAAAGTAAATAAAAGGCTTTTTATTGTTTGTGAAGGGAAAAAAACAGAACCTAATTACTTCAATAAATTTATAGAAGATTGCAATTTCAGGGGCAAACCGGTAGAGGTTCAAGTGGTCAAAATAAAAAAGAATACTGCCAGGGAGTTGGTAGATAAAGCAGATGTAGTGCGAGAAATTCCGGGTGATGAAGTATGGGCGGTATTTGATAAAAACGGTTATACAAAACATAATGAGGCCTTTAAAAAGGTAAAAAATAAACATGTAAAAATTGCTTTTTCAAGTATTTCTTTTGAATATTGGATATTGCTGCATTTTGAATATACCACCAGGTCATTTATCAATTCTGAGAAGATAATCGACTATCTTAAAAGTAAAAGCTATATTGACTATAAAAAGAGTGACGAAACCGTTTACGATTCGATCAAAAACAGGACCGTAACCGCGGCTGCAAATGCTCGAAAGGTTAGGAAATACCAATCTGAAGCAAATCCCAATCATGAAATATTTAACCTGAATCCTTACACGAATGTTGACGAACTTTTAGAAGCAATTAAGAAAATCAGGGAAATTTATAAGTAGGTAAAGACCAATCAATGGAAAACCGGATAAGAAAAAATAGGCGGAAATGTTCCTCTCCATTTTTTATTTGAATAAAATTCATAATGGTTATATAATTATAATATGAATACGAAAAACCGGCACAAAAGGAGTCAAACGTGACCAAAGAGGCAATATTGAATTTCTTAAAAGAAAAAAAAGATGAATTCAGGAATATGTTTGACATAGAAGAGATCGGTCTTTACGGCAGCTATTCCAGGGGTGACCATAACGAAAAAAGTGATATCGATATCGTCTATGTACTGAAAGAGGGAGATAAATTCAGTTACTTTGAATACCTGCGATTGGGGGAAATATTATCCGGGCAATTCAAAAAAAAAGTCGAACTGGTCAATTATAAATACATGAATCCCATCATCAAACATAAAGCAGAAAAGGAAATTATCTATGTATGACGAAAAAAATTTTGTTGTCGTATTGGACAAAGCACTAAAAACAAAGTATTACAGTCATTTAAGATACTTAAACTCCAGGTGAGAGGCTTTATAAGAAGTGATTGCCCGGTTTAATCCTTTTAAAAAATTTGGCCCCCTAATCGGGAGAACACGAAATGCAGGCCGAGCCCCTACACATGCGCCTTTACAGGAAAAAAGGAAAATCTGGCGGTGGATTTAGGTGTCCTTGGGACTGCCGGTAAAAAATCTTCTCGGAGAACTGACGGGCATTCTGTTTCGTATTATTATAATAACGAATAAAAATTATAAAAGGAGTGTCTAATGAAAATGAAAAAAATGACTCAAATTGCAGTTTTGGTGGGTATAATTTTTTTACTTACCTCCGAATTTGTCTTTACCTGTACATCTTTTGCCCTCAACCATAAGGGTTATCTCATTTTCGGTACCAATTATGACAACAGTTTTGCGCCAGGCTTGATCTTTGTGAACAAAAAAAATGTACAAAAAACCGGCTGGGAACCCAGTACCAACGGGAAAATAGCCACCTGGGTATCTAAATACGGAAGTGTCACTTTTAGTGTTGCCGGTTCTCACCTTGCCTGGGCCGGGATGAATGAAGCCGGTTTGGTGATAAGCACCATGTCCCTTTCGGAAACCAAAGTTTCCGCAGCGGATGAACGCCCGCCCCTGGTATCTCCTTTATGGATGCAATATATCCTGGATACCTGCGGTTCCGTTGAGGAGGTGATTGAAATTGACAGGCGGATAAGGAACTCAGATACCCGCGATCATTACCTGGTTTGCGATAGGAAAGGAAACGGTGCTGCTCTTGAATTCCTGGAGGGAAAAATGGTCTATCACACCCAGGAGACCCTGCCGGTGAAAGTGTTAGCCAATGGCCTTTATTCAGTATGCGCTGATCATTGGAAACGAAAGGCTCCGCTAACCTCACAACCTTATCACTCCATCAACCGGTTTGTCCGGGCAGCCAACCTGATGGCATCATATCAGCCGAAAGATAATAAATCTGCCATTGATTATGCGTTTAAAATATTGAAAAACGTCATCCATCCCAGGGAAGAGTTAACCCGCTGGTCCATTGTATTTGACACCAGGAATTTTATGATTTATTTCCGAAGTTATAACAATCAAAAAATCCGCCGGATCGATTTCAAGAAGCTTGACTTCCACTGTCATACCCCGATAAAAATGCTTGATGTTCATCAGGATCTTTCCGGGGATATCAGCGATTCGTTTATTGATTATTCACACGAGATTAATCTAAATCTGACGGTCCGGGCCGTTAAAAACTTTCGCCCGGAATTTGAAGTGGAGAAGCTAATGCCCCTATTACAAATGATGGAACGCTTTCCCTGTAAATCCAAATCCCCAGGGAATTAAGTTACTATCCAATTTGAAAATACATAATTTTTTTTTAACTGTTGAAATTTTTTTCTATTTATGCTAATTAATATTTTCAATTTTTAAAATAGAAGGAGGGTAACATGAAAATGAAACAATTGGGAGTTTTGGTTTT
>CP070627.1:1611532-1618474 GCA_020355945.1 Candidatus Aminicenantota bacterium
GGGTATGGGTTTTAAAAATGTCAGACCTGCCGTGTATGCCTGGTTTTTTAATTTCTTTTTTTCTTTATTTATTTATTTTGGTTATTATCGAATATTTTCCCGGGCAGCCGGGGAAAGCAAAATCGCTGCCAATGTCACCGGGGAGATTGGAATATTCACTTTCCTGGCTGATATAGCCCACCGTTTTCCCGGTAACCTGTCCCTGGTCTTCTCCCTGGCATTAATGGCTGCATTCTTTTTCTTCCTGGTTTCCATCTTCGTATCCGCAGGCATATATTCCGTAATGGTGGGAGACGAACGTACCACCTTTTCCAACTTGATTGCTTCATCAATTGAAAATTTTTTCAATATGTTAAAAGTCTTCCTGGTCAATATCCTGAACTGGTTGGCGGCCCTGATCATCCCCGGGATTTTACTGGTGGTATTCTTAAATATCAAATCCCTGGCTCTCAATGAGACCATTCTCCAGGTTTTCACTTATATATGGATCGGGATAACAGCTTTGATATTCACCTTTTCAGTGGCTATTTACGATTTCTCACGAATATTCAGGCTAAAAGAGGATAAAAACGTTTTATATGCCTTTAAAAAGGCAATTGTATTCACTTTTTCAAATAAGTTGAACATCTTAGTGATTTTTTTAATGTATGCTGTTTTACTGGTGATTCTTTTTTTAATTTATGCTATATTTAATCATTTCCTGGAAGATTTGCTGTATGTCTTTCTCCTGTTCATCATTTATCAAGTGTTTATCCTGGTGAGATATTTCCTGAAAGTGGCAGTCATGGGAGCGGAAGTTCGATTAATAGAAATCAGGAACCAGGGAAATTGAGAAGGTAAGAAAAAAAGGAGGTTTAGAATGGAATGCCCACATTGTAATGAATATGCGCCGGATACAAATTACAGGTGTCCTCACTGCGGCAATGTACTGCAGCCGGACAAAGAGCCGTCGGATTACTTTCCGACACAACCTCGAAAACGGTCCGGCCTTAATCCGAATATAGTGATTTTACTGGTTATTATAGTAGGTCTGGTGGTTCTCATCTTTATCGCACTTTTCAAAGGAAAGGGGAAGGTGCCTCAAAGCGAAACACGTGTGAGCTCTGAAATTTCAATGCCTTCCGGCGAAGAAGCGGAAGAAGCGGAAGAAGTGAGGATCGTCCAGGTGATTAACGCAGACAATCCAGGTGCGGAAATAGATATCCGAAATTTCATCGAGGACGGAAAAACAACGATTTTTGACTTTTACAGTGAGTTCTGCGGGCCCTGTCTAAGACTATCCCCGTTACTCAAGCGCTTGCACGCCAAACGCAAGGACATTGTGGTACATCAAGTGGACATCAACCGCCCGGGAGTTCGCGGCATTGATTGGGGGTCGCCAGTGTCCAGGCAATACAACCTGAGGTCTATCCCCCATTTTATGATTTATGATTCTTCCGGCGCCCTTTCCTATCAAGGCAAACCAGCTTACCAGGAGGTGGTGAGACTACTCCAAAGTGAAGGAATCGTACGGTAGAGGTTCATGAATGCCAGAGGTATCAGGTCAGGCCAGATTCAGCGTTAATGTACGATGCGCCAGGTTGAGAAGACCGTGGATGGGTACATCATAGGGGCAGGCAGGTTCACAAAAACCACTGCAATTGGTACACAAGTCCGCTTTGGCACCTTTGATACCGGCATAACTTTTCATGGCATATTTTTCTTTTCCCTGGGCTTCAAAGTAGTGGTTGTACCGCATGATGGTATTGATGGGCACATGATGAGGACAGGCAGGTTCACATATCCCACAGGCATGACGGCAATAAAGCGCTCCACAACCTCTTTTATAAGCTGACAACTTCTCTTTTTCCATGTCATCCAAACGGGTGCCGGATAAAGGAATATAAGCCTCCAGGTGATCAAAGTTTCTAAAAGCACGACAGACAGTATGTACATCCGGGTTGGAGAGGCAAAAGCGGATAGCTGCATCTCGCATGCGATTGTAATCGTCCAGTTTGTATTTTTGGATAAAGGCCCGGGCGCGTTCCTGTTTGGCTTCCAACCTGGCAATCATGTCCGGATAATATCCGGGAACCTCTTTACCTTCTTTTTTCAATTTTTCTATCCGCTCTGTTAATATAGGAATATTACCAATGGGATTGACCTTCATCAAGGTTGTACCGATATTTTTTTCACGGCATACTCTCAGGACTTTGGCGCCGTTATCATCCTGGATAAAGTTGTAAGCCAAAAGCATTACATCAAAGCGACCATCCATTGCTGCTGCGGTTAATACTTTTTCCATTGGTTCTGCGGGGTCCCGGTACCAATTGGTACCGTGGTTAGCCACACCCACAAAGCGTAATTTGCCTTCATTTTTCAGTTGCTGCATAGCGGCGTGAAAACCCTCTGTCTTGAGAGTCTCAACCTTTTCCGGGCAGTGCATCATGATACAATCGACATAATCGGTTTGCAGTCGTTCCAGGCATTTACGAGCCCTGGACAGGAATCCTTCTTTGCTCAAATCCTTTTTTATTTCCAATTTAGTGGTAATGAACACGGATTCCCGGTCCCGCTTCTTTACCACTGTACCGATCATGGATTCATTCCCATAACTTTCAGCCGAATCGATATAGTTTATCCCGGCATTCAGCATTCGTTCCAATACCGCGGGGTTGTCCACATAACCGCTGCTGATATCAGATACTTTAAAACCTGTACGCCCCAGGGTTCGGTATTCCTTTATTTTCAACTGTGCCTGGGATGATTGCGGCTGTTGGGAATTTTCGCCAAATATTTTAATTCCTGTTCCTGTTCCTATTCCCGCTGCACCTAGACCAATTGCGGAATTTTTTAAAAACCGCCGCCGGTTCATACCACCATTAATGTTCTTACTCATTATTCCTCCTGGTTAAATATTTAGCCGTTGTAATATATACAATACGTCTCAACCGGTCAAAGGGTTTTCCAGGATAAAATACAGAGTTGTATAGGAGTGTTTGTGCTCAGCGATGAGTTAACAGTTACGACCCAGTGGTTTAAATTGACAGTTCTTTGTCTTTGTTTTCCGCTTTAGGTTTCTTTTTACTATGGGAATAAAATTCTGTCGCAATGATTTTCCCATTATATTGTTTATTCTGGTATTTATACCCGTTGTTGTAGCGGAAAAGTGCCAAAAACATATTCCCTGAAGCCTCTTCATAGTAATGTTTCAATATGGTTAATCCCAGGTCAATGTTGTACTCTTTTTCAAAAATCCTGTTGAAATCAATGTTGAGTTCATCTTTCCAGACGGAATAGTTCACCTGCATCAGGCCGTAAGCGCCGACCGGGGAAACCGCGTATTGATCGAAGCCGCTTTCCACCTGGATCACAGCCATGATCAAATAGGGATTAAACCCGTATTTTTTGCTTTTCTTAAAGACGATTTTTGCGACTCGCGAAAAATCCGGGTCCCTCAAATTGAAAACATTCTCCCTGAACCGGTAGAACTCGATCTTTTCTTTCTCTTTTTCGTAATAGGTTACTTTTTCTTCCAGGTGGGCTGCGTTTTGAGTCAACTTAGAGATGGTTTCCTGGTTTTCTCCTTCCTGTTTTGCCAGGTCCGCTATAGTTACCGTTAGCAAAACCGTCGATACTGTCAACACTAAAAATAAAGCTCTATATATTCTTTTAAGGTTCATTGAATTCTCTCTTAGCTTTACTATAAAATTTAACGGGTGATTATATTAAATAAACGACAAGATGTCAAGTTTTTTTTGCTTCCCAGGGGGGCTCTTTTCGAGAAAACCGCCCCGTGAAGCATCTGTACCCCCTGCAAAAGCTTTTGATTAATTTCATTCGTCTCCGGGCGCAAAAAGGTGCCAGGCGTGCCAGGCCGATTTTTTCCGTGGGAGTTTTGAGTATGCACTTTACGTCTTGAAGAACGACCGCTTCCGGTCAGTAGGCAGTTCAGTAGATGACATAAGGAGTTGGTTGGCCCTCGGCGGCATCAGCCTGGTAAGGGAGCACCTCAACAACCAGATGGAGATATGTGGTTTTTCCCCGGACAAAAAAGCGGCAGTTAACGATTTCTTGGAGCAACTGGTGCGAGACAATCGACGCCAGCTTTTGGAGTTGATGGCAGAGGGAATCCTACCTCCAATAAAACAGGATTGGCTCTCGGCTTGCGGGCTGTCAGGGATGCAGTTTGAGGATTTGTTGAGAAGGATACTGGCAGGAGAAAGGCCATTTGAAGACTGGATGCATGCCAATGGTCACAGCGACGAGGAGATAGCGGAGGTCTATCGCAAAATCGACCAATGGCTGATGCAGAAAGGCATTATTCCACAGCCACCCCCTGACCCCGGCTCGAACTGAGGCCCAATAACAAACAAGGCGAAATAACAAAAATAAAAAGCTTTTGCAGGGGGTACAGATGCTTCACGGGACGGTTTTCTCGAAAAGAGTCCCCCTGGCCGATATGCTGGACACCAACTACCAGCGCGCCCCGGAAATCGTGAGTTCCATCAAATTTCCCAACGGGGATATCCCCTCCAAATGGCGGGGCCGGCAGGCCATTACCGGTTGGTACCTGGATGAAAAGGATAGGATTATCCTGCAAGCCCATCCCAAACCGGGAGAAATCGACGCGGTTCTTACACTTAAGGCCATGATGAAGGAAGAACTGGCCCTGATTTCCGCCCATCTTAAACAATATGGTTTTCCCGCGGACCTGGGGGACCTGGATTTGGGCGATGTGTTTATTAAATCCCACCTGGAAAAAAAAGCCAAACTGGACCGGCCCTTTCCAGGAATGGCCTTTTATACCCAAAGGGAATCGGACATTTTCAAAGGCAGGGATAAGGAAATCGAGGATTTAGTTACCCAGGTAAGCTGTTGGCCCATTACACTGCTGGTGGGAGAATCCGGCGCGGGTAAAACCTCGTTGATACATGCTGGTCTTTTTCCCAGACTGGAGGTCATGAAGTGGAAGTATACATGGACCAGGCCCTTTGAAAAGCCAGAAGAGTACATAAAAAAAACCCTATGGCACGAATTTTTGGAAGGAAAAGTGGAGGAGAAAAAGAGTCTCCTGGAGGTCTTGAAACTAGCGGCGGCAAAATGCAAACCCCACTGCTTACTGGTGGTGATGGATCAATTTGAAGACATATTAAATTGCAGTGTACCGGAAATCCTGGAGGAGTTTTGGATGCAAATGGTGGCGGTGCAAACCGGGACTGTTATCCCCAATCTCAGGGTATTAATATCCTTTCGCGAGGATGCCCTGGTTAAATTGAACTCGCGGTTATTCAAGAAAATCACCGGCTCGGCCCGGGGTTTTCCCTTTGTCGAGTTGGAACGATTGACCATCGACGGCGCCAGGGCTGCATTATTGGCAGGATTGGAACATGCCGGCCTCGGCATAGATCCGCGCCAGGAAAAAGTACAAAGACCATTGATCGATATCATCCTCGACGATATCCGACAAGGAGAGGACCGGCTCTATCCCCCTTATATCCAGGTGGTAGCTGAGACTCTGTGTCGAAAGGTAGATCCGGATAAACCTGTCATTACCGGGGATATTTACTTCCACCAACTCAACAGCGCAAGTCATATCATTGCCCGTTATTTGCTGGAGCGATTGAAGGAATTCGGCTCTGGGGAAGAGAAAGCCAAAAAAGTTCTCATTTGCTTAACCTCCTCCCAGGGTAAAAAAGCCAGGAAAAGCTTGCGTGAATTAAGTCCAGAAACGGGGATAGGAGTAGAAGAGTTGAAAACTATCATGAAAGAAATGATCGATATGCGAATGGCCCGGGCAGCCGGTGAGGACGAATTTGAAATCATCCACGATTACCTGGCCCGGCTTGTAGATGAGGAATTGGAGTTGGCAGAAGATCGAACTGTTAAGTTTTTGCATGAACTATTGGAATCCTATCGACTGATATATGCTGCCCATAAAGCACCGATTATGTCACCGCCTTTTTTGGCAAATTTATATCGATACCGTGTAAAGATCAAAATAGGTGAAGAAAAATATCTCCTTATTTTATGTACCTGTCTAACTAAAAAAGTTGGGCTGGGTTGGTATTGGTTGAAAGATATTGAAAAGCCGCAAATGCTGGAAATGTTAAAAACGCATATCTCCCATGGAAAAGAAGATATTCGAGAAGAAGCTTCTAATGGATTTGTACTTTTGGCTGCCCCGGAGGATAAAGAGAACATACTCAATATGCTGTGGGATGAAAACTGGTATGTCAAGCAAGCGGCTGGAAAGGCATTAGGAAAGATAGCCACACCGGAAGATCGGGATACAATCATCGATATGCTGAAGGATGGAGACTATTATGGAAAGCAAGCGGCTACAGAGGCATTTGTAAAGGTAGCCACACCGGGAGATAGGAAGAAAATCATTGAAATGGTGAAGGATGAAGACATAGACATAAAAAAAGCAGGAGTATACGCATTTTTAAAAATATCCGGACCTGGGGACCACGAATACTTATTGGATCTATTGGCTGAACAATGCCAGGGTTGGAGTGAAGAAGACCTGGAAATATTTGAATTATTATCTGAAGTGGACAAAAGGTTGTACTGTCCATATTATGAAGAAGAAAAGGGTTAGACGGGGGAAACAAACCACAGATTACACAGATTACACTGATTTTTTTTCTTGAAATTGTTGTGTTTCTCCTGTAAGATTCATGTATGACAAAAAAGAAAATTTCTAACCGAAAATATGGTAAAGAAAAATTAGTCCGGGAAATAGAGCAGGCTTTGGACCCGGGGGAATTTATCCCATACAGCCAGGCATGGAAATTCGTTCAAGACCTGGAAGATGTTGGGGGCAAGATCGAAAAACTCGTCGAGAATGGAGAAGCAGCAAAGGCTGTTTCCCTGTATGAGATATTTCTTGCCGGATGTTATGACAAAGCAGGGGAAATCGATGATTCGGGCGGAGATTTAGGTATGTTTTTTGCAGAG
>CP070627.1:1618574-1625488 GCA_020355945.1 Candidatus Aminicenantota bacterium
GTGATGACGAGGCATAGTGGGGCTATGTCGAGGAAGAACAACGCAGCTATTCATGTTCGGAACCAGCGAGAATGATGCGTTATTTTTGGAACGAGCCACCAGGCAGGCAGGGATTGCTAACGAAACCAAGAACCATTCCTTAAAAGAATTTTAAAAAAATAATAAAAAAAAATTTTTTTAGTTGACAAATCAAATATTTGACATTATAATATACTTAGTAAAACTAAATATTATGGTATTAAAATGATTAGGATTAAAAATGATTAACATTGAAAAACAGTTGAAAAAAGGAGTTTTAGAGATAATTGTCTTGAAACTATTAACCGGGAGAGACATGTATGGTTATGAGTTGATGCAAATTTTAGATCAAAAGAGCAGCGGATATTACCGGTTGAAAGAAGGTTCGTTGTATCCTGTTTTGTATCGGCTGGAAGACAATCATCTCATTAAAAGTTACTGGAAAAGTGAAGAAGCAAGAAAGGCAGTTCCCCGGAAATATTATTCGATTACAGGTAAGGGAAAAAAGACGATCGATATCCTCATTGAAAAATGGAACCAATTTATGGTGGTTTCCAATAAAATATTATCACTTGAAGGAGGTAATTCATATGAAAAATAAAAAATTTTTAAGGTATACCAGTAGAGTTTTAAGCTATATCCAATGTAATGCCAAAACCAGGAAGTTAATCCGGGAAGATTTGTATACCAATCTTTCAATAAAATCAGATGAATCCGGTGAAGATGATCCCATTAAACTAATGGGTGATCCCAGGGAAGTGGCCAGGGAATTTATTTCCAATTTAGATCTAAAAGAGTCCGGTGGTTTTGAATACCAAACAAATACAAAGTTGTTTGGCATTCCGATTCTCCATATCAATTTGAAACCCTCCGGGATTACCAAAGGAATTATCGCTATTGGTAATATAGCGATTGGTTTTATCGCTATTGGAAGAATTTCTATTGGAGTTTTTAGCTGTGGGGCGATTTCAGTGGGAATACTGGCTTCACTGGGAGCGGTGAGTCTAGCCTTGCTGCTTTCTATAGGAGCAGTTGCAATATCTTATGGGTTTTCTCTGGGAGCAGTAGCCATTGCCACACATTTTGCCATCGGTGCAGTGGCTGTGGCGAATATTGCTCTGGGGGATGTTTCCGATGGAATCGTATCTATATATAGATCAAGTGGTTCAGGGGAGATCATGATAAAAATCCCGGCTGACAAAGAGACCATCAAGGAAGCAATATTGAAAATATATCCCAATATCCATGAATATATTCTGCAAATATTTCTCAGGTGTAGTGCGTGACTTTCATGAAAGAAAATGAAAAAGCCACAAAGATACACAGGCCACAGGAATGTACCTTCGTGGCTAAGAAATAAGGAGGTTTATTATGAAAGAAAAAGGTATACCTAAACAAGCAATCGTGTGGTTGGGACTGGCAACAGTCCTCACTTTTTTGGCTGGTGGGGATACCCCGGTAGAATTAGCGGTGTGGTTGGGGCCAGTGTTTTTGCTCAGGTTTTTCAGGATGTCAAAGCCCTTAAAGGGGTTTCTTGTGGCTTTTCCTTGTATGTTCCTGGCTGCGGTCCTCTCTTTTAAAGGGATGTCGCCATTACCTCTGCATGTGTTTATAATTGGTACGATAATCGATTCTGCTGTGCATTTGCTGCCCTACTTACTGGATCGCCTGCTGGCGCCAAAGCTGCCGGGAGGGATAAGAACACTATTGTTACCTGCATTGGTGGTGGCTATCGGTTTTATATTGTCCATGGTCGGAAGTTTTGGTACATGGGGAATCGCCACCTATGGTATCCGGGACATGGTTTGGCTTCAATTGGTTTCTGTTACCGGGGTTTGGGGGCTTACATTTTTAATCTACTGGACAGCCAGTGTGATCAATGAGGTTGTCCGGATGCACAGGAGTATTAAAGAGAACCGGGGGCTGTTGATTTCTTTTGTGGTAATTTTGATTGTTGTCTATGGGTATGGTGTTTTACGGCTGCATGAGACCAGGCCTATTGAACATACGGTCAGGATGGCCGGGATCACACCAACCCCGGAAAATCGAGATGCCTTACTTAAAGCTGCCACAGTATTGCTTTCGAGAAATGCCGTTACAGGCTCTCAAACCCGCCAGATGCGTGACGTTTTCGATCGATTGTTCCGGGATTTAATGAATAGATCGATTAAAGTAGCCCAATCAGGTGTTGACATGGTGGTCTGGTCTGAAGGAGCAGCGGCATTTTTTGCCGAGGATGAAGAGCGATACCTCCGACAGGCACGTCTAAAAGCCAAAGAACATGGTATTTACCTGGGAGTGGCTGTCGTAGTGGTTATGGATAATAATATGGTTGATTTACATAAAAATCCACAACCCTTTCTTAAGAACAAACTCATTTTTGTTTTACCTGATGGTAATATCGCCTGGGAACATATGAAAGCCAGGCTGGTTCCCGGTATAGAAGACAGTACCTTCCTTCCCGGGGATGGGATATTGAAAACCGCGGATGTCCCTGTTGTACCTGTAGGACATGTTACCGGAGCAATTTGTTATGATTTGGATTTCCCTCGATTGATCAGGCAGGCTGGCAAATCGGGCAGTTCCCTCCTGTTGGCACCCTCTAATGATTGGGCGACCATCAAACATATGCACGCTGCCATGGCACGTATCCGGGCCATTGAAAATGGGCTGGCTATCTTAAGGCCCACCAGTAACGGTATTTCCATTGCGGTGGACCCTTATGGACGGATCGTGTCCCAGGTGGATTATTTTCAGAGTAGGGGAGGGCCACTTGTTGCCGTGCTGCCTGTCAAACCGGTCTCAACCCTCTATTCATCCCTTGGCGATCTTTTTGCCTGGCTCGCGCTCCTGGGGGTGCTGCTTTTGCTGGTCACTGCAGCGATTCAATATAAAAAGCAGTAAAATAGGGATTTTTTACCCGGACCTTTTTTAAAAAGAACGAGAACTTGCTGCGGGTTAACGGGTTAAAATTAAAATTCCCGGGTTCAGGGATTTTAACTTGACAAATCAAGCCTTTTACAATAAGATACATTTATGCCGAAAAAAGAGGAAAAGACAATTAAAAAGGTCTATCAAAAACCCAAACGCATATTTGAAAAATCCGGGGCCGTAGACCCTGAAGCGTCTTACTATGTGCCCCTCGAAAATGTCGTCAACTCGGATAACCAGGATATCAAAACCATGATTGACCGGGGGCGTTATTTCTCCATATTTGCCCCAAGACAGAGTGGTAAGACTACATTCTTTAAGAGATTATGCAGCCAATTGCATGATGACCCGGTATATGTCGCTGTAGTATTGAGTTTCCAGGATAATAAAAACTTAGAAATAAACAGGTTTTATGAATTGATTGAAATGGACCTCTATGACCAATTGATCCATCGCCTGAAACAAGTCAACTGCGAAAAGACCGAAGCAGTAGAAGAATTTTTAAGCAGCCACCATCTCTGCGACCATATTTCCCTTAGAATGCTGTTTGAGAAATTAAACCGGATCATTCAATACAAAAAAATTGTGATTTTTATAGACGAATTCGATGGTATTCCCATAAAAGAATTGGAGAACTTTCTTACCCTGTTAAGAGAATTGTATCAGAAATACAAAGAAGTGAAACAAAAGGCCCTTTATTCAGTCGGCCTGGTGGGAATAAGAAATATCACCAAACTCATCGTGGGTGGGGTGTCGCCTTTCAACATCGCTGACCAGGTAGAACTGCCGCCTTTTTCTCTAAAAAATATCCATGACCTCTATGGGCAATATACTGCAGAAACCAATCAACCCTTTACGGAGGAAGCGGTAAAAAAGATTCATGAAGAAACCGCGGGTCAGCCCTGGTTGGTCAACCGGTTGGGAACAATCCTGACGGTTAAGATTAAACCGGGAACTATTGAGCCTATCGATGAACAAGATGCAGAAAAAGCCATTCAATTCCTTCTCAAAGAGAGGAACGATCATTTTGACAACCTTTACGAAAAGGCCAAAATCTACAAAGAAACCTTTGTGGAGATCGTGTTTGATAACGTGGAGTATGATCCCGATGACGAGGAACAGACCTGGTTGGAGCAATATGGTCTTGTAAAGAATATAGGCAGTCACGCTGTTGTTGGCAACAACATATATAGGGCCAGGTATATTAAGACGTTTTTTAAAGAAGCGAAAGCCTACGATGATTTATCCCTGCAATCATACGAATTATTGGGAAACCGCCTGGATATGAAACGAATTCTTCTTAACTTCGGAAGATATATTTCCCGGATTGGAGTCAGTGCCTTTTACCAGGAGGAGAAGCCCTATGAAAAAACCGGTCAATTTCTCCTGACAGCATGGTTGTACCAATTTGTCAGGGAAGAACAGGACGATCTTCGCCGGGAAGTGTTGAGCGGTCTGGGACGAATGGATATCATGTTAACTTATAAAGGGAAAAAATATATCATCGAGATAAAAGTGAATCATCACGATGATGTAACCTGGATAATCAATGAAGGTCTTCTCCAATTGTCAAGCAAGTACCTGGCATCAGAGGACGTGGATGAAGGATATCTTGTGGTATTTGATACCAGGACCCCTGTTGGGTCCTTGTGCCAACCCCAATACCATTCAGACCTCCAGGCAGGAGGCAAAAAAGTGACGGTGATTAGTTTTATCATCGGTATCGGGAAAAGTTCTCTTTAATAGCCACAAATCCATTCTTTTTTAATAGCGATCATATTTTTTGGATAGGACGTCTATTCATTTTTTCACAGACAATAATTAGAATATTAACCGGTGTTGACAGATGTATGAAATCATATTATATTATAAATATGGCAACTAAAATACATATATTACAAGAAAAAGAGCGTTTGCAACCCGATTTTTGGGAAGATTATAAATGGGCATTGGAACATTATGGCGAACTTCGTGAAAAATACGCTGACATGTGGGTAGCAATTGCAGATAAGAAGGTAGTCGCTTTTGGTGAAGATTTAACGGATGAAAAAGAAGAATCCATATGCAGGGAAATAAATAGGCCAGTTGTTACACTCTTTGTAGAGGGACTGGCGAGAATATTATGAATAAAAGAAGTAAAACAAGTTGAAGGTGACAAGTTTAAAATTCTTTAATTTTCCTTTCTCATCTCCTGGTCAAGACTAGCTGGAACCGAAAAGAGTCTGGCTTGCCCGGAAAATTCTGACATGTCCCCTTTTTTTATACTTTTTTTATAAAAACACATCAGGTATAACAGGAAGGCCGGGTATCCATTGGGCGAATTTATTATAGGTCTTTGCCACTTTGCGACCGATATCAATGCCTTTCTCGATTCCTTTGAGGAGTTTACCGGTATCGGACTTCTCATCCCCCAGTTTTTTCAGAAACCGACCCAGTTTATTCATTGGTTTGCTCAATTTCTCCGGTGATGATTTAGGGGTTACTTCATCAAGGCTGTCCATGATTTCCTTTAATTTCCCGGAAAGCTCCGGGTTCTTGCTCTCCAACAATTCTTTTAAGTCAGAAAAATCTTCCCGTATGACCGGTAAATCCACAGATAGGTTCACCTCCACGTTGACTTCAGTGTGGACTTCGGTGCGGGTCTGCTGGATTTGCTGTATGTTCTGTTGAAATACTATTTTACCTTCTCTTTCCAGTTGTACCACTTCTTTTTGCCGTTCCTTTTCCGGCTTGATTCCTTCCAGTAATTCTTTTACATTATAATTTCTCTCGGCTTTTTCAGGCAGGAATTCCGTTTGCCCCATTCGTTCCAGCCGGAGCAAATGAAGGTAATTAACCGCAATTTTCGGGTTGTCCGGCAAGGGAACGCACTCATCGACTTCTATTTGTTCAAAACTGTCGTTTATCTCCCTGAAGGTGTGTAAGATGTGGGCAAAGTAATCTCTCTTCTGAGTGCCGGTCACAAAGATGTTGATGATTTTCTCCCTCTGGTCGGCTTTGACCACGGCTGTGGCATTGAATCCCTTGTTCTCCAGCACCACGCCGGTACGCCAACTCAATTTATCTTTTATGTCCTTGTGGCTCCTGACGATAAAACGGGGCATCACGGACCGGGGCAGGAAATTGTAAAAAATCCTGAATTTCAAGGCTGCGGTATAATCGAAATCAAACACCGGTTCCCCCACGTCCAGGAGGTCGGGCACCAGGATTTTATTTTCATCGATAGAAAAGCAGAGTTCGAATTTTTTCATCAACTGGAAAATATACTTGTATTTGTCTGAAGGATACTTGTAATCGTTCTTCTCACCCTTTTTGGTTTTTAAGATTTCTCCCAATCGGTGCAGCTCCAGCACACATTTGCCGGTAGATAATATTTCCGAGTTGATTATCTTGTAAACAGCGTTGGTAATCCATTTGGGTTCCAGCACGTGGGTATCTTCCAGGTAGAATTCCTTGAAATGGAGGATGACACCCAGGTCGTTGAGGAAATCCACCAGGGTGTCCTGCTCTTTTTCATCTTTTATACCTGCATCCGTACAGATTTGTTGATAGGTTTCATAGCTGATAAAATTATCTTTCATATCTTCCAGTTGTTTTTTCACCTGGAACCAACTGTTTGCCCAGGTGGTGCGGATCAATTCGATGGCAGCCAGTTCTCTGGTCAGGTCTTTTTTAAATTCGTCGATGCCGGAACCGGATGCACAGGAGAGGCGGTAAAAGCCTTTGATGTTAGGGTATTTTTCCATGAGGAACAGGCGATTGAGGTCGAATTTGGGGTTTTCATCGATTTTATTGATCAGCACCATAACCGGTGAATTCCCGCCAAAGCTTTTGATATGGTTGAGCCAGTATTCGGTTTTTTCATCCTTTCTGCCGTCCAGCACCAGTATATAGAGGCTGCGTTTGGACAGGAAGAACTGGTGAGTGGCATGCATGATCTCCTGGCCGCCGAAATCCCAGAGGCG
>CP070627.1:1625588-1632466 GCA_020355945.1 Candidatus Aminicenantota bacterium
CTCCGGCGGCCAAAACCCTTTCGAGCAACAGTCATTGGTCATTTGTCATTAGTCATTGGTGAAAAAAGGAAATAGGAAAGTTTACTTAATAGGCTGGGGGTGCCACCCCCTTCTGGACTTCCAAAAACTTTTCATTAAGATGGTTTCTATTATCTTCTTTTCTTTGTGCCCCTTTGTGTACCTTTGTGGCTAAAACAAGGCGGTGAATTTAGGCCTCTTACTTGACTTTTTTTATGAAGACTTTTACCATTATACTTTGATGTCTGTGAAAGTCTACAGTTAAAATAAAACGAGGAGTGCAAAATGAAATTTTGTATTTATTTTATTACACCTATTTTTATACTGGTGTCCATGTTAATATCCGCGCCAAACTCCAGTAAAGTGGAATGCTGGGGGGGATGCCCGTGGCTGTTTCCGCCGGACTTTGTTTGACCCGCCTCAGGTTAAAATCCGGCCTGGACCCGGCACTCCCTACAAAGTACATTGTCATGGCAGGGGTAAGGGACACCGACTCCCTTGAGCAGGAACTCATCGACCGCTCCGATATAGAGATGATATCTGTAGATGATATTAAAAATCTAACTGAAAATATTCACGTTCAAATGAGGAGATTGGAACGATTAACAGATATCATATATATACATGTCGATATGGATGTGATTGAACCTAAAGAAGTATCCGGGCACGGTCTCACCGTTCCCAATGGGCCTACCAGTAAAGAACTGGCTTCCGCCCTGAAAGTCATGTTTAAATATAAAAAGGCAGCGGCATTGGGGATTGCTTCCTACCCGGCCAATAGAGACAAAGATAATTTATCTAAGAAAGCAGCTTACAATTTAATCACAGTAGCTATCAAAGGGGTCCAGGAAAGGTAATTTTGTGAAAAAAACTTCTATTGGGCGTCGCCTATTTCAAAAGTCAAAGGCAGAAGGGAAAAAGGATAAAGGGCTACTCATTGGAAACAACTATTGATTCTCCTACAGGTGGCGGTTCCTGGAAATGTAAACAGCCTTCCCGCCATAACAGGAATCGATAAACACCATCATCCAATGAACGGTCAAATTTAAATTCTACGCGATTTGGTCCGTCGAGACCGGTTTTCAATATAGTAACTTGAAGCCCCTGGAGGCGAATGACATTATCTTTACCCGGATCATTATTCATTGGCTCAGAACCCCTGGTTTGGCTGTCGTCGATAACCTCCATTTCCAGGGTATCTTCTGCAGTCCGCAAGTAGCGACGAGGCTGGGAAGAGGAAGATAACCGCCACCAGGATGCAGGCATCGGCATATCATACAGTTTACGGTAATAATAGCCGTGGAAGTCATACGCCCAGTCATTAAAATTGAGAAAAATCGCCTTTTGATGGGGAAGAAGCTGATTTAAAACCGACTGACAGTGAAATGTCTCTACCCGTTGGTGGTTTTCTTGCCAATCTCCGGCAAACCGGTACCAGGCTAAGGGAGGGCGGATAAACAACAAAACCACCAGTGCAGTACATGCCAATATCCCCGGCACATTGCGGAAACTGAAAAGTTTTTTTACCTGCTGCCCCCAGTAATAGAGGATGAATCCCACCAATACCGACCCACCGATCAAAGGAATCAACATAACATGAGAACTGGGGGAACGGGCTGACAACGGAAGCAATGAACCAAGCGTCCCGGTGATTATCCAAAGGATGCGGCGCTGTTGACTGCGTGATGACGATTTCCATACCGGGTAAAGAAGAAGCCCTACCAGGACAATAGCTGCGGCACCCAACAGGACCACAGCCAACCGTCGCTCTGGAAAATACCACAGGGAAGCATTACTACCAAAAAACAGTTCACCCATGAAGGACAACCCTTTGCCTGGCAGAGCGGAGAAAAAGGCTGCCGTATCATTAAAGGGGTCTAAATAATCGCTAATACCAGCGGTCCCACAGCCCATGCCTTTATATAACGCCAGGTAAACCACCACCAGCAGGGTTGCCGGTAAAAGCGCCTTTATCCGTTTTTTAAGGGGATCGGGATGGGCCAATAATTCATAAGCTGCCACGAAGGCCATTACAGCCAATGTAACTTCCCCTGCCAGGAGAGCCGTAAGAAAGGCAGCCAGGGAGAGCAGCCGGCCCCACCTCCAATTGTCTTCTCGCCACTTTATGTGCGCTAACAGCCCGGCCAGGCTTAATGTCACCGCAATGATTATCCAACGGGCAGCGTTCCACATCACAGTGAAACTGTTGCTGGAGGAAATAGCAAACATGATCAATGCTATATATACGGCAGGGTGCCAGCAATGGTTTTCAGACCGGGGAAATATCCGCATAAAAAGGAAGCCCAGTAAAATCACTGCTGCTGTATACCAGGAAATACTATGCAGGGTATAACCCAGTGGCTTGAGACCGAAAACTTTATAAGTTAATGACATTAACGCGGAACTTAACGGACGAAAAAAATTTACTTTTAAAGAAGAGTTGATTCCCATTTCCCATGTAAAGGGCCCCTGGGAGATCATTCCCGGGATATATCCCGGGTCCCCGGAGATAAAACCGTACAAATTTAACGAGCCCATCCAGGGGTAGTTTAACTTACCGGACAGAACTCCAAGTTGAATATGATCGTCTTCACGAAATTGGGAGTACTTCAATAGAGGAAGTGTAACCACCAGGCTCAAAAGTATTCCGCATGCAACAGGAGATAAAAATAATCTTTTGGTTACGGAGAATTTTTTCCTCATTAAACAATATTCTAATATGTCAAATGGCAGATGTCAAGGAAATGTAATCCTTTCTTGCCTCTTTTTAATAAGCAGGGGGCTCTTTTCGAGAAAACCGCCCCCTGCACCCCCACAAAAGCTTTTTATTAAAAAACCTTTGTGCCCCTTTGTGTAACTTTGTGGCTAAAAAGTCTGGGAAAAGTTTGGAAAAATTATGGGGTCAGGTATTTTTTCCGGAATTCATTACCAATGACCAATGACATGATTGGGGAACCAGGGAACCGGCACGGATAACGAATAACGGATTGCCAAAAAAATTATAAAATTAGGCACCGTCCCTCTTCTTCTTTTATTTTTTAACTTGTTTTCTTCTTTCATTTTTGGTAAATTATTCTTGAAACTTTATAAAAAGAAGGTCCAACTATGAATGCTCAGCCTTTAACCAATTTACAATTGGAACTTCTTAAATTGTATTCTACTAACCTGGATCACACGTTTGCACGCCCCGACCCCTTTTTTCCCTTTTAGAGAACTTTTAATTCCCCGTTTGCGTTCTATTTTTATTAGACTCAAAAATATGGGTCGTTTTAAAGAAGTAATGTAAAAAAATCAAAACGAGGAGGACATCGATGCGTCAACTGATTGTATCAATCATTTCATTATTAACAGTATTTACCGTCATTTCTTTTTCACAGCAGGACACGGCTGGACCAGTTGTGACAAGAATACAACATATTGAAAAAGGTCTGACCGAATTCACATCGCTGATGGATGTGTTCAACCCCAGTACAACAAAGGCGAAAGAATTCAAAACACTGAGTGAACGAATGGCACACTATAACGTACCGGGTGCCGGTATCGCCGTCATTAATGACTTTAAATTGGAATGGGTCAAATCCTACGGGATTATTAACGCCGGAAACCGCAGACCAGTAAACATCGACACGTATTTTCAAGCCGCTTCAACATCTAAATTGGTGACCTCCGCCATTGTCATCCACTATGTAGAAAAGAAAATCCTCAACCTGGATGAAGATGTCAACCGTTATTTGAAATCCTGGAAGGTGCCGGAGAATGATTTTACCCGCAAGCAAAAGGTCACGCTGCGTTTGTTGTTAACCCACCAGGCAGGTTTGCCTACTACCAATTTCCCCCAAAAAGAGAATGCCGGTGAGCCTACCCTGGTCCAGGTATTGAAGGGAGAGTCGCCTGCCTTGAATAAACCCGCCCTGGTGGAATATGAACCGGGCACCAGGTGGCAATACTCCAATATCGGTTACCTGGTGATTCAACAAGTGCTGGAAGATGTATTATCTAAACCCTTCGCTCAAATTGCTAAAGAGACGGTATTTGAGCCGCTGGGGATGAAACACAGCACCTTTGAATACCCACTGAAACCGGAACAGCAGGCCAATGAAGCAATGCCCCATGATGCGGAAGGAAAAGCCCATGAACCTCAGATCGGTCCACCGGCAGTGGCCCATGGTGACCTGCTGACCACTCCTTCGGATTTAGCGCTGTTTACTATCGAATTAATGCGGGCCTATCAGGGTTCGAGGGCGGGTAAGGGTTTATTATCAAAAGACATGGCGCTCCAAATGTTTAGCAAAGAACGGGAACTGGATCCTGAAATGTTCGGCTTACCGCTGCAAGTAGGCCTGGGGTGTTTCCTTTACGGCACAGGTAACCACTTTGCCTTCGCTCACCCCGGCAGTAATCTTCCGGGTATGAATTGCTGGTTATTAGGATACCCGGAAACCGGCAGGGGCATTGTCATCATGACCAACGGCGTTAAGGGTGAAATCCTGGCATTGGAGATCATATCCGCTTTCAACAGGGAATATAATAAATAAACGCCAGATTTTTTTGCCTGACCCCTTAGCCGCCTTAGCCGCATCAGTTTCGTTACCTCCACATTCATACGATGCGGCTTCACTAACAGGCTGCTGGCTAAGCTTTACCTGCGTGGGACTCGACACCACTGGAATGCGCCAGCTTGGCCTGGCGCACAAATTACCTGTCCCCAGGTATCCAGGTATTTCTTTATCTTCCCCTTCTTTTATTATTTACATGGGTCCTTGATAACCAAATAAACTGAAATATGATAGTAAATACAGCTGCCACAATAATTGATGGTAACTTAGAAAGATCTCCAAATTCTAATCCAAAGATACTCCCTTTATTTAGAAGTGGTAGTAAGTAGCTGGTAATAATACCTATAGCTATACCTATACTGGAGGATATTATTAAGTCGAAAAAATTCCATTGATTATTAGAATTCTGCTTCCATACTAAATTACCTCGAGGAAGTGAAAAGAAAACCAGTGCACCTAAAAGTCCACCTAATAATGAAAACCAAATATTTCCTTTTGGGAAAATCCACAACGGTTTTCTATGACGTTCGAGAGGTGCAACAGGCTGCCCTAAAACAGCTGCCCTATCTACCAAATTATGAGCACTATGTGGTGGCCCCGGAATAGACACCGGCAAAAAGGACACCGGATTAGGATTAATCCTGCCAAAAAGAACATCTTTCGCAATAGCCATAGTGGGAAGCGCAGGAACATATATAAAAATAGTATTTTTCTGAAGATATAGACCACCTGGAACAAAATATGGTTCTCTCAGGACAAGTACTATAATCATCTTCTCTCTATTATTCCTGAATATATTACATACTCTTTCTAAAACTTTAATTTGGCCATGCGTAAGTATTCCAAATAAAATAATTCTACTATCCTGGGCTGCATTCTCAATCTCTTGTGCTTTTTCATTGATTGCATCTTCATTGTAACATATAGCCCCTGTTGTTGGATCTCTGTAGCTCAATATTCTCACCTGTTGATTCCATATTTCTGAAGCTCTTATTAATGCACTCTCACTTCTCCAACCATATACCATGTGAACTGTTTTTATCCTATTCCCAGGTATCCATTCCTCTAGAATTCCTTCTGTCAATTCATCTTCCATAAAAACAGGACTAACAATAGTTAATTTATCATTTGCACCTTGAAGAATTTCGTCTCTCTTAAGTGGGCCTTTATTTGGTCCAAAGTAATTAGAATCCCCTATTTTATTAATTATATTTCCCCTTTCACTAATGAGAACGACAGAGGCTCGCGCCATTTTTTCAGCTTCAATTTTATTTTGTGAAAGCAAGTTACCATAATCTGATTCATCCAATCTTTCTGACCAGGCTTCCAGATCACGTAAATTCGATAACGAACCACATATTTGTATTTTAGCACGAATGATTCTCTTAACTTTCTCTTTAAGCATTGGTTGGCGTGAAGTACTCTCAAAATAATTACGTATTGTTAAATAAATATCATCAAATTCTTCTTCGGTGACAGTTCTTTCTGGATCTCTTTCATCTTCATCCTGAGTTATCTGACCAAAAATAAGGATATCATTACCTGCTAAATATGACTTTAATGCTATATCTGATCGCTTATATACATTTGGGCCTCTTGGATCGTGGGGGTCTTTAAGAATTCCAATCATTTTCGACAAATCATCAGTGAAAATAAGACGCTTAAAACCTAATTCATCCCGAAGAGTTTTATTAATAGCAATTTTAGAGACCGTTACTGCGTTTCCTCTGTCGATTACTTCTGCTAATATGTGAGATGTCATTATACCATTAACACCTTTTTTTATTAGCTCTTTAAATGGAAAGAGATCCTTTTGATCCAATTGGGATCTATCCTTGTAACCTAGCTTCGGCAGCACAAAATGGGGATCATCTTGAGAACTACCATGACCCGGAAAATGTTTAGCGACAGATAAAACGTTGCCACTTTGAAGACCTTTCATAAATGCCACACTCATTGGTGTAACAATATCCGGGTGTGCTCCAAAGGCGCGTCTTCCTATTATATCATTCTCATTATTGTTGTTAACATCAGCGACTGGTGCTAATACTGTGTTAATGCCTAAACATTTTAATTCTGAACCGACTATTTCCCCTGCTTTATAAACCAAAGTAGCGGAACGAGTAGCTCCAAGTTGGATAGCAAATGGGATTCTAGTAACCCCTTTAATTAATTGCATATGTCCCCCACCTTCCTGATCAATCGCGATTAGGAGAGGAATTCTTGGGTGATTCTGGAGCGCAATATTCTGAAATGATTCAGTCAATTTAGCCACAAATATGGCCGATTCAAGATCGGTAGTTT
>CP070627.1:1632566-1639425 GCA_020355945.1 Candidatus Aminicenantota bacterium
GGCTCAAACGTACAATATGCCAGGGAATTATTCAACCAAATGCCCGTTCCTTCAGGCATAATCCGACTGCCAAAAGAATTACCTAATGTCTGGGTGGCGCTGACAATATTACCATAAGAATCCGCTGCAACAAAATGAGTGGTATGCTGCCGGGCAGTCTCGGACAATCCCGGATAAGTGAAGGGTTTGGCACGTTTCAAATCAATCGCTTTAGCTTGTTTTTCCCAATACTTTTCCGACAAAAGCATACCCAACGGCGGAGGTTTGATTCCAGGATCGCCAGCATATTGCAGTCGGCAGCGAAACGCATGTTTAGTCACTTCAATAAATATATGAAGCATATCCAGGGAATTATGACCCAATTCTTTCACATTAAACCGGCTCATCAATCCCAGCCGAATCAAGGAAGGAAATGCAGTACTGGGAGGAGAAGCAGTATAAACCACTGCATCCCTGTACTTAATAGCAATAGGCTTCCACCATTCTGCCTGGTGGTTTTGCAAATCCTTTAGTGAGAGAAAACCGCCGGTTCCTTGCATTTCCGCATCGATGGATTCCCCTAATTTTCCATTGTAAAGTACCTGCGCACCTTCGCGGGCCACTAAACGCAGGGTTTTGGCAAGGTCTTTTTGAACCAATTTTTCACCTTCTTGCAGTGGTTCACCATTTTTACCGTAGATTTTTTTAGCATGTCCGGGAAAATGAGGAAAAGCTGATTTAATTAAACGTGCGCTTCGTTTATCCAGTATAAACCCCTCATCAGCAGTTTTGATTGCCTGTTCAAACAGGAGGTGCCACTCTAAAGTGCCGTAGGTTTTGGACAATGTTTCCCATGCTTTCAGGTTTCCTGGTGTAGACACAGCTTTAGGGCCTTTCCTGTTTTCCAGGTAACCGGGGGTGGGTTTGCGAAAGGCATCCGGGTTTGTTTTAGCAGGGATTTTCCCGCTGGAATCCAGGAAGCGGACTTGTGATTTTTTTGCCTCGTAAATCAAAATCGTACCGTATCCGCCCATACCTGACATCATGGGTTCTACTACGTTGAGGGTAGCAGCAACAGCAACTGCTGCATCAAACGCATTACCACCTTTTTTTAAGATATCAAGGCCGGCTGTTGTGGCAATGGGGTGAGCAGAACTCACCATACCGGAGGTTCCCTCTGCCAATCCTTCAACATTTAAATTGTCTTGTTTACCTTTGATATTTGTTTCGACATCACAACCGATACCAAAAAATATCACAATATTCAAAAAAGCCAAAACATGTTTTTTCATTGGTCAACCTCCTGCATTATTAATGATAGTATATCATTTTTTACGTATTTATCAACCTCATGGCATGGAGAATCTATTGATGGGCAAGGCGCACAGCGTACGGGTCACAGCGATTAGGTATTAGTAAAAAGTTTTTGCAGGGGGTCCAGGGGGGCAGTTTTTTCAAAAAGCGCCCCCCTGGCCGCCGGAGGCATAATGCATAATACTTTTTAATAGTAGATAAAATACTGAAAGAATGCGAATGGGCAATTTTAAACATTCTATGAAATTCTTTCCATTATTGCCCATTCGTGATACGCGTACGGCCTCTTCAAGATTGACCGAACGAATTTCTTTAAAGTGCTCCGTTCGGCATAAAGCTCTGAGAGAATAAAGCGCTAAAAAATTTCTAACTTTAAGTCACCGGTATTGCTCATCGCCGGAGGCAAAAAGTCTTAAAACAAGTTTTCGGACAAATAGGCAGTAATGAACCTGTCCTGAAACGTGAACCCGAACGTTTTCAATTATAAAAAATACTATTGTTGAGATAGAAAATAACAAAGGAGGTTAAAAATGAAGGAAAAAATGTTTGAGACTATAGTTAAGAAACCCAAATCAACCCTTAAGTGGTTATTTTTTCCTGTTTCGTTACTGGTTCACGGGCTGGTGATTGCAGGAATCGTTGTCGCGCCTTTACTTAGTGCGGCGGATAAGTTACCAGAGGTAACAATAACGGATGTTTTTTTAAAAGCTCCCGCCCCGCCGCAAACACCCGCACCACCTAAAGGGAAACGAGCCGGTACCAGGGACGGCGATCGGAGGGGACCGGAAAGAAGGGAACCCAGACCATCAACGGTAAGGGATTTTGTTCCACCTATTGACATCCCTGATGACATCCCGGAGGAGAGTTTTGAGGACATAGTAGCAGCAATGAATATGGGAGGTGAAGGTGAGGTAGATGGAGGAGTTATTGGAATCGACAACGGTATTGATGGACCATCGATCCTGGGAACAGGAAGTAGAAATACATCTTCACCCGGAACATTCCAGTTCACTCATGTTCAGCCGCCAAGGTTAATCAAACGGGTGTCCCCTAATTATCCGATTGCACCAAGGAAAGCGCGTATTGAAGGTGTTGTCTCCATAGAGGCGGTTACGGATATTTATGGAAGGGTAGTGAAAGTCAGGGTAACCAGTGGTCATCCGCTTTTGAGGAGTGCTGCTATTCAAGCGGTTAAGCAGTGGATCTATGAACCATACATCCTCAATGGTATACCAAAACCAGTTGTATTCACGGTTGATGTTAATTTTAAATTAGAAAGGTAAGCGGGATTTGGTTCTAATTAGGAACAATCCCGCCTCCGGGTTCCTGGTGAGGCGGTATTGTTTCCAGTTAATTTCAATGAAAATTTATTTTTCCTGATTTTTGCCTGTCGTCGGTTGAAATATAGAAGATTTTGAGTTATCATAATAAAGTAAACAGGAGAAGCCATGAATAAAAAAACCAACACAACTGGTGATCAAGAGGAATCCTGGCCAGTAGATTATTTTTCACTATTTGGTGCATTGGATGAGGGTGATTTGGTTGAACCCCGGGAGATTCCCTTTAAACATGATATTGAGAAAGGAGTTTAAAATAATGGCTAAAACAGTAACTTTAACGTTGGACGATATGCTTTATGAGAAATTTAAACAGTATGCCAGTATAAACAACAGGTCTCTCTCTAATTTTTTCAAAACAGCCGCGGTTCAATATATCGAAAATAAGAACCTGGTTGATGATTTTGAGATGGAAGAGATAAGAAATAACACTGAACTCCGGGAAAGAATTCGATCCGGGAAACAAGATGCTGCCAATAGAAAAGGGCGATTTGTTGACTAACTATAGAATTTTTGAAACAGATAGGCCATTTCGATTTTTTTTGCTTTGATTTTTTAGGTTGACAGAAGGTCAAAAAAAAACTACTATATAATATCAGAGGTGCAATATGGAATTAGCATTGAATTTTGGTAAAGACGAGTTAAAAGAAATTATAAAAGAGGCAGTACGTGAAGTAATTGAGGAATCAAAATGGGATTTATTTGAAAAAAATCTGGCTTATGTTTCTGATAAAGAGATGAAGGATATTGAATCCCTCTATGGTGAACCGGGGGAGGACGATGTCTATTATTCAGAGGAATTGGAGATTTAACCCATAAAAAATGAAATGGAAAATCGATTATGCGAAGAGTGCAGAAAATTAATCCTCTACTTTTGCAAGTTTTCTTTTTGGTTTTTAATTTTTTTGCCGTTTATTTTTGATTCTTCAGGTCTTGCCCCACCTACAGATGGTGGCTTAATGAATTTTGAATCTGGTGGTTCAAGCGGGTACATCGGCTCAATCTTCCCGGTTTTTTCATCTAATTTCAAAGCCAATTTATTCTGCCATTCCTTTAGTAATTCATCCGGGTCATCACCCTCTATAGGTTCGACATCTTCCTTATCAAATCTTATGGTATAAATTTTGATGGAATCTTCAGTGATTTTTAGAACCACTTGTATTTGGTCGCCCTTATCATCAATAAATCGATATGCACCGGTCCACTTACCTGGCAAAAATCGCTTATCATTAAATGAAAATTTCCCTTCTGATATAACCCCTCGATTTATCCACCGTTCAGTTGCATATATTACATTTTTCTCATCTATGCTAAATGTAACAGCTTCGATTCTACTTCCATATTTAGTAGATGCTATTGGTTTGGGTGAACTGTCTCTTTTATCTACTTTATATAAAGCTAATGTGCCATCAAGACTGCCAGTAAGAACATGCCCATTTGAACTGAAAGCGGCAGCATTTACAGTTGAGTTATGCTTTATTATGGGTTTTAATTTCCCCACAGTTTTATTTTTATTGATTTTCCATAGATGAATTTCGTTATCTGAATTTCCAATTAAGATATCTTTTCCATTCCGATGGAAGACTACAAATTTAATCGTCGCTTTAGACATCGCTGTTATTTTGGATAAGTTTTTTCCTGAGTTGAGATCCCATAAACATATCATTCCGTTCAAGTCACTAGTAAGTAATATTTCAGAATTTATAGTCGGATTTAATAGCATAATTCGTATCGGGGCGTTACTTTTAATAAATGTTCTAATTTCTTCTACGGGATTTAAATCCCACTTACTTATAATACCTATCGAATTTCCTGTCAGCACAGACGTTCCATCTTTGGTGAAAGTGGCAGCATATATCGTGCTCTCCATTTTTACATTTTCTTTTATTAATTTGCCAGTGTCAGTATTCCACAATCGAGTCGAACTGTCGTTCCCAACAGTAAGTAATTTACTTCCGTCTGGATTGATAGCTACAATATTGATCGCACTTTCGTGCCTAAAAATTATTGTAGAATTTTTGCACCCCCTATCATCCTTACCTCTAAGAAACGACACGTCTCTTCGACGTATTTCTGTATCATCTAATGTTAATGCTTTCAACTGGTATATCAGTGCTTTACATCTATCTTTTTGTGCTTCTTCGGATAAAGAACGGCGTCCCCAATATCCAGCAAAAAGCTTGTCTGCTTTTCTTGAAAAACCAGGGATTGCTTTTAGCTTTTTATATGTTGAAATAGGAACATCATCTTGTGCTAAATTGATTGTGTCAATAAGCGCTCGTATGTATAATAAAGAAAAAAAAACGAATGAGATTAAAGTTAAAAAGATAGTAATATTTCGATTCAAATTAGAGGGCATTACCTCCAGAACCCAATTCGTATTAAAAATATATTTATAAATACGATTTCGAATTCTTAATTGCTGATTTTTCCATACTACAACAATTCCTGATAATTTTAATTTAGTATAAGTAAAAGAAGTCGGATCATCCAAGAGTTGATCTCCAGATAGAATACGATGATACACTTTGAGTAGTTTTCTTAATTGTCTATTAGGTATATAGTCCGACAGGAGACGGTCGCTGACAAATTTCAGGTTAGATTCCTCTCTGTTCGTTCCGGGCTTCAGAAAATGTTTTACCACAAGCTCATCGACAACTTCATCACTATAGGCACCCAATTTTTCCTCTGCCAGAATTCGACAAAGTTTTTGTGTTAAATAAGGATGGCCACCGGTCCAATGGATAATACGCTTCAATGCCTTTTTTCCCTGTGTATTATCCAGGCCTAAACCGATGGAAAGAGGCCGTGCTTCCTCAAAAGTAAAATCAGCAAGATCAATGCGATGACCGATATTAAAGGGCGTCCGTTGAGTATCTTTTATCAAATCGGATGGACCGGCAACCCCTAAAAGTACAAAATTCAACCGCTGATATTCTATTTTGGTGGCGCGGGCATTGTAACAGGCCCGAACCGCGGCAAAAAAATCATCTGTAAAGGGCAGGGCAATGGTGGTATCGATTTCATCCACAAATAATACCACCTGTTTATTGGTCATCGTAAGAACAACATCTTCAAAAAATTCTATCAACCGCTGCAGCGCAGACAACTTTTCTCTTTGTTCCCACCAGGGTTTTAACTTAATATTAATTGCCAACTCTTTAGCAATGCGATATGCAATACCATAATACCATCGATCCGCCGATTCTTTTTCCGTACCGATTTGGGTGAGATCGACAATAGCGCTTTGTACATCTTCCTTTTTTAACCGGTCTGCAGTTCGAGCCATCAAACTGGACTTGCCCATCTGGCGTGGTGTCAATACATAGCAGAAATCACCTTTGAGAATATGCTCATAAAGTTCTTTGTCTGCTTTTCTTTGGATATAACTGGGGGCATCCGGTTTCATGGTGCCGCCTACCACGTAGAAATCCGTGTTGTTTTTGATTGGGTGGCTCATAAGTGTTTCCTGAGATAATCTTCATAGAGTTGACAGCGCATTTGTACCTGGTGCCGGGTTTCACCTTTGACCAGTCCTGCGCTTCTCAGGCGTAAGAAATGCGGTTCATGGTCACACATGCCTTTTCGCAATATTTGGCGCAGGCTGTCGCTTAATCCCTTTTTGCCTTGCAAACGCCAGAGAATCTGCCGCAAATGATCGCCAAAAGGGCCTCGATCTTCTGTGGCTGTTTCTTTTAACCGGGTAATGCTGTAATTGCTTTTTACCATGGTATACAATGCCAGGCGCACCAGGTAGGGCTGGCCGCCGGTAAGGTACAGCAATTCCCGGATTTGTTCACCTGTTTTTAAGGGATTGCCATGTTTGGTGTTCAGTTCTGTCACTTGCTGAAAATTAAAATCTTCCAATTCTATTTTAAATCCTACATTAAAAGGAGATTGGTTGATATCCTGTATCCAGAGATAAGGCTCTGTAGAATGGGCAATCACCAGGTTAAGGTTGTTCCAGCACTCTTCTGCTGCCCTGAGATTGTGCCAGCCGCGGACAGCAGCAAAAAAGTCATCCCGGTAAGGCTGGTTGAATAAGCGGTCTACCTCGTCCATTAAAAGCAATACCGGTGATTGGGCTTGTTCCAACAGGGATTCTTTAATGAATTCCGTGATATTCTCTTTGGCTCCCAGGTACTCATCCCAACAATCATCCGGTTTGACTGTGGTTTTAAAGACCCGGCATATTTTGCGGGCCAGGTATTGGAATAGGGTGTCGAGAC
>CP070627.1:1639525-1646383 GCA_020355945.1 Candidatus Aminicenantota bacterium
AAGGTAATCCTCTATATTAAAAGGGTCAATATTTCCACAATTTTTAAGAGCTATTTTTTTTTGATCCTTACTAACTGAAAATTTATCAATAAGAGGAACATCCTTATACTCTTTTATGGTAACAGTTTCAGGATGATATTGATATAAAGCATGTTCCTTAATCACCTCTCCTTTTATCACAGTTTTCTCAAAAATTGATGGTACTGACTCAGGAGAGATATTACCATAAGTAAGCCTTGTTCTGCCATCAATCTCTAATTCGGCAATAACCTCCTGAGAACACAGTCCTATACAACCTGTGGATTTAAGTGCAACAGCCAGACCAGACTTTTCAATTTCATTCTTGAAAGCATTATAAACATCCACAGCACCAGCTGCTCTGCCACACGTTGCCATTCCAATTCTTATACTAGACATTTTTTTATCCACCTTATAAATCCATACTATCTGAAAGCTTGCGATAGGTCTCGATTATTTCTTTTATTTTGTCTACATTAAGATTGCCATAAGCTTTGCCATTAACCATCATTGAAGGCGCAAGTGCACAACATCCAAGACAGGCAACATTCTGAATTGTAAAGAGCCGATCCTCTGTTGTATCATTTTGTTCATCGAGATTCAGATAGGATCTCAACTTCTTAGCAAGAACTTTTGATCCTCCCACATGACAGGCTGTGCCCTTGCACATTTTTACAATATTTTTCCCCACAGGTTTTGTACTGAACTGTGCATAAAATGTAACTACACCATATATATGGCTCCCTGATACATTTGTCTTTTCGGTAATATATCGCATTGAAAATGCGGGAACATATCCAAATTTTGACTGGATTTGCTGGAGATATATCATGACAGAATTTTCATTTGAATAATTTCTATAAATCTCTTCCAGGGCTTCCATGTCTTCTTGAGATGCAATTTCACTATTTTCGGCTAACATAATTATTTAACCTCCTTAAATCTTTTATCAACAACATCCAGCAAATCAATACAATGCTGGCATAGTATCTTATGAAAATCTGGTCTTTTAATACCCCTGGGTAGTTTACCAGTAACCTTAAGAGAAATATCCGGCCTTTTAGATATTTTCACTCCGTCACCCTCTAATAAACTATAATTTATTTTTATAATGTTGGGATCTTTAAGAACGATTTCTTTCTCCCATATTTCTTTGCTGTTTTCCGAATCCCATTTGTGCTCCATCCTTTTCGCCAATTCTTTGAAAATCCACCATGTAGGTTTTGCCTGACCTGGTGCATCCACTGCTTTTTTGACTCTATTTACACGGTAATCCGAACTTATATAGGTACCGTCATATTCAACCCAAATTGCAGCTGGTAGTATAACATCAGCCTTTTTTACAGATTCATTCGAGTAAATATCCTGTACAATCAGGAATTCTATTGAATCACCTCTCTCAATATTTCCACCCATCGAATACAAGAATTTTACAGTTGACAGGTCAAGATTTTCTTTTGGTTGAATATCCATAAAATAGGCACCAAGGGTATTATTTTCTCTACTCAAGGAATGGATGGTTACATTATTCATTTTTTTTATGGAGGAAACATCATATAGCGGATCATGAATCAGAATAACCTCGCCATCAATACCATCAATCTCTTTTTTAAGACCTGAAAGATCATCTAGATGAACTTGGGCAAATTTAGATATTTCTGTTTTTCTGGGGTCTACAACGATCAATTCTGCTCCCTGTAATACCGCCTGCTTTACAAAAGTTGCTGCAACCGGGTTATCCCGGGTTATATCGGCCCCGGCCACAACTATAGTTGAAGCATTTTTTAAATCCTCATATTCGATACCCATATAAGCCGGGGGTTCAAAATGGAACACATTACCTGTAGATATAACCGTATTGAAAAATTTCCTGGCCTGGAATAAATCTTCATTGGTATATTTGGTTGAAACCAGGCACCCGATGGAGTCAGGCCCATGTTCCTTTTTTATTTCGTTCATTTTTGCAGCAATTACATCCAGGGCTTCATCCCATGATGCTTCTACCAGGCTGCCATTTTTTTTGATTTTCGGTTTGGTTAATCTTTCCTGGGAATGAATAAAATCAAAGCCGAAACGACCTTTGAAACAAAGACGGCCAAGATTTGGTTTGGCATCCTCGACACCGTCGACTTTAACTATTTGTTGATCCTTTATGTAAAGATCCAGTTGGCAGCCAACCCCACAGTAATGGCAGGTGGTACGTACATGTTTTACATCCCACATCCTGGAGTTAAACCGGTTTCTCTTCTCGAAAAGTGAACCCACCGGGCAGGCCTGGACACATTCGCCGCAGTATACACAATCGGAATCGGGGAGCGTTTTATCACCTCTTACTACTATTTTTGCAATATTTCCCCGGTATCCGTGAGAGAGAGCATTATTGACCTGTATTTCAGCACAGGCCTGGACACAGCGGCCGCATAGAATGCAGCGTGAAAAATCCCGGCCTACTAACAGGTCATCATATTCAAGGAGATAGTTGGTGGGTATACGATCAAGGGTCCTTTCGGTAATCATGTATTTATATGCCAGGGCTTGAAGACGACACCTCCCGTAAGCAACACAAATATCATCTGCCTGATCATAGTCCTTAACCTCTTGCTGGAAATCTGTCCATTCATCAGGGAAATTTCCGCGAACAGCACAATTGTGATTGCCTGAAATAAGCAGCAGCTCAATTACCATTTTACGGGCTCTTATAATACCCGGGGTATTGGTAAAAACTTCCATATCTTTTACTGCAGGGGTGGAACAAGCGCTAACCGGGCCGCGTCCCCCTTTTACATCAACAAGACACATACGACAGGCCCCGGTGGGAAATGCTCCTTTCAGGTAGCAAAGGGTTGGAATATCGATATTATTTCGCGTTGCCACCTCTAAAATCGTATCGCCTTCTTTAAACTCACATTTTTTCCCGTTTATTATCATTACGTTGTTAGCCATTTTGCTTATAAATCCTATCCTATTTTTTTATTAAGCCGGAATCTCATTTATTCCTTCCATATTTAATTCTTTTTTATAGCATATTAAACCGCAATTCAAACACCTTTCAGCTTGCCTTTTGGTTTCTTCTTCACTCAGGGTCATTATTGAATCAATATTCCCTCGTAGCGCTTTCAAATTTTCTGCCTCTGCTATTTCGAAGACATTTTGCAGCTCTTTCTCGTCTATTATCATTCCTGGTTCAGGGCATATTTTTTCTTCGCTGCCGTAGAGATGCAGGGCACGGACCATTTTTCTACCCCGTCTTACTGCTGCTACCACCCGGCCGATATCAGTGGGACGACCGGTTTCACCAGTGGCAAAAATACCCATATCCGCTTCACCGGGGATAACCTTTAAAATTTCCACGGTTTTCCATTTATTTCCTTCTTTCTCTTCTGCTTTTTCTTCTGCTTCTTCTGCTTCGCTTTTGACTTTGGCAAAAAGCATTTCAGGAAAACGGCCTGAACCCACAATCACGTTATCCACGCCTATTTTTTCAACTGTGCCGTCAAAAGTACGAATAGAAATTTCGCTTAATTGGTCTCCCTCACCCTGGAGTTCAACCGGGAGAGCAGAAAAAATTATTTTTATTTTGTCTGTTTCTTCTATCTCGATATCTTTAGATATGGCAGTTGGTTTGGAATAGGGATAGACGATGGTCACTTCTTTGGCCCCGCTGTTTAAACATATGTTTGCGGCCTTAGAAGCGGTTTTACCTCCACCCACTATCACCACTTTCTCTTTAACGGGTTTTTTCTTACCTTTTGAAGCTGCTAATAAGAAGTCAAGAAGTAAATATGTCCCGGGAATAATATTTTCTTCCCCTGCCTTTTCCCTTAGAATCTGCCGGCTGTCCCAACCACCCACAGTAAGAAGGACCATATCGCAGCCTTCATCAAAAAGTGAAGCCAGGGTAAAATCTTCACCCATTAATTTACCGGTTTCAGCTTCGACACCGCTTTCCAATATACCGTTGATTTCCCAGTCCAGCACTTCCCTGGGTAATCGATCTTCGGTGATAACATATCTTAGAATACCGCCCAGTTTCCCGGTGGCTTCAAAAACTTTGGGTTGGTGCCCCAGCCGTCTCAGGTAATATGCTGCGGTCAAACCTTCAACACCACCGCCGACAACGGTGATTTTGTTTCCTGCTGCCGGCGGTATATAAGTAGGTAATGCCCTCTCACCTTTTTTCATCTCGTAACTGGAAACGAATTTCTTTAAGGCATTGATGGTTACGGGATCGTCTATATGATTGCGCCGACACTCATATTCGCAGGGCGCCGGGCATATCCAGCCGCAAATAAGGGGGAAAGGATTCTTTTCCCTGATTACCCGAACTGCCTCCAGATAGTTTCCTGCGGATATCTGTCGAATATATCCCGGGATATCGATTTCAGCAGGACACTGTCTCTGGCAGGGTGCCGTACATTCGGTCACTTTGTAATCGGACAATATCCGCCTGGCAGCAGATGTTAAGGTGATAATACCTTTAGGGCAATTTTCGGCACATACTCCGCAGCCGGTACACCGCTCCTTGTTAACCACAGGCAAATTATTTTCACCCATAGAAAGTGCATCAAACGGGCAGGCTCTAACACAGGTGCCTAATCCCAGGCAGCCGATATTACATTCTTTGCTGCCGCCGTAAAGAAGCACGGCAGCCCGGCAGTCCATGACACCGGAATAATCATACTTCAAATCCGCATCTTGAAACCCATAATAGCACCCGGGGTTTGAGATTTCCGGTTCTTTTTCTTCTACGCTCAAGCCCATAACACCAGCAACATTTTGAGCGATTTCAAAGCCGCCGGCAACACATACATCCGCTTTGGCTTTTCCCGACACCACTGCTTCAGCGGCTGCCGAACACCCGGCATAGCCGCATCCGCCGCAGTTGGCTCCCAACAAGGCTTCCTCTACTTGCTCGATGCGCGGGTCCTCCCATAAATAAAAAACCTTTGAGGCTATGGCCAACATCACCGATGCTGACAACCCCAACCCCATTAAAAGTAACGTTGCAATCAACATGAGACTCTTCCTCTATTTCATAGTTAAAGCAGTAAGCGTACTATCAATTCCTCTAAACCCAAGAAAAGCCATTGCTATTAATCCCGCCGTTACCAGGGCAATCGCAGTGTCTTGAAAGTTTTTAGGAATATGAGATACCTGGAACCGCTCCCGGATACCGGCAAATATGACCAACGCCAAAGCAAAACCAATACCAGAAAAAAGAGCGTAAAACACACTCTCTGCAAAGTTGAATTCTTTACGAATCACCAACACCGCCACACCCAGGATGGCACAGTTGGTGGTAATCAACGGCAAGAAAATTCCTAAGGCTTTGTAAAGCGCTGGTACCAATTTCTTTAAAAACATCTCGATCAACTGCACCAGCGACGCAATCACTAATATAAATACAATGGTCTGGAGATACTCGATTCCAAGAGTTACTAAGATATAATGGTGGATAAACCAGGTGATAAAGGTGGCAAAGGTCATGACAAATATGACCGCCATCCCCATCCCACTGGCCGTGTCCATTTTTTTGGAGACTCCCAAAAACGGGCAGTTCCCCAAATACTGCGCCAAAAGAATGTTCTTTACCAAAATCGCATTAATCGCCAGGACAATGTACTCCATTCATTAACTCCATCATGTTTTTAGCCCTAGAGGACACTCTGCTCCCTGTGATCTCTGTGGCTTCATTTCTTTATTTCCTCGGGACTATATTAATAATTCCCAAAACAATTCCCAGGCAGACAAAAGCACCAGGCGCCTGGACCATAAACGAAAAAGGCTCAAAACTGTCCCACATCACCTGCATCCCCAGGAATGTACCATTACCCAGTACCTCCCTGATGGCGGAAATCAAAAACAATGACATGGTAAAACCCAATCCAATTCCTAATCCATCAGAAGCGGATAAATACACCGGGTTCTTGGAAGCAAAGGCTTCCGCCCTTCCCAGGATAATACAGTTCACCACGATCAAGGGAATAAATATTCCCAACCTTTCCGAAATCGAAAAAAAGTAAGCTTTCATTAATAGTTCAACCATTACCACAAAGGTGGCAATAACCATAATATAAGAAGCTATCCTGACTTTTTTCGGTATCAGGCTCTTAATAGAAGAAATGATTACGTTTGAAAAGATCAGGACAAACGTGGTAGCCAGTCCCATACCAATACCATTTTCCACTGAAGTGGTAATGGCCAGCGTGGGACATAATCCCAACACTAACCGAAACGGTGGCAGCACGTCCCAAAAACCTTTAACAAATTCACTGGTTATTGTTTTGCCCATTGCTGTTACATCCTTATTTATTGATTCTCTTCCTCTTCACCCATCACACTCTTTTTTATTGCCGGGTAGGCAGCAACACTTTTTTCCACAGCCGCACATACACCTTTGGAGGAATAGGTGGCACCGGATACGGCATCCACCTCCCCGTTATCTTTTTTCACCTTAAACACAGCGGTAATGGGTTTATTTTTAAAATTGTCGGTAAAGGTGGTTTCGGAGACTCTTGCGCCCAGCCCGGGGGTCTCCTGGTGGGTCAATATGCCAATGCCGGTCAATACATCTTTTCCCAGGTCAAACCCCACCATGACACCAATATTGCCTCCAAAGCCGACTCCTTTACTTTCAAAAGCGACAGCCCAGGTTTTTCCATCTTTTTTACCCAGGAAAACCACCTGTTCCTGGCCATTGATGGTAAGCGTCTGCCGGTCCTGGATCAAGTCATTGGTAGAAGACTCCAGGACTGCTTTTAAGGCAGGTAATTTTACGTTCACCAGTATCTGCTCTTCAATGCGAACCGCTGTCACCTGCTTTACCATTGACAGTAAAAA
>CP070627.1:1646483-1653332 GCA_020355945.1 Candidatus Aminicenantota bacterium
AAGCTTTATATGAGTCATGCCACCCTGTACCGGAAAATTCATGCCTTAACCGGTGAAACCCCAACAGATTTTATCCGATCTTACCGGCTCAAGCGGGGGGCGGAATTACTGAAAAAGGGGATGGGTTCGGTGCTTGAAGTGGCCCTGGAAGTGGGTTTTTCCAGTGCCAATTATTTTACTAAATGTTTTAAGAAGAAGTTTCACCAATTGCCCACGGAATACCAGGCGTCAGAGTCGTCATAAATATCTTTTAGCATAATCGCTGCCAATGGGCCGATTTTTCTTTTTTCACCGCATTTTGATCTGAAATTACCCTTCATGATCTGAATTTACTATTCCTCCCCACATTTTGATCTGATTTTACCCTTCATTTTGATCTGGATTTACCCATTTCATTTTCAATTTTATACCATAATATTGGCGTATCGTTCGACAAGGCAAAAATCAAATGATCGAAGACCTTGCGCAAGGGCGTTTGTCGTGTGTTGTAAGATGTAAGAGGATGGGTTTTGAAAGTTTCCCCAGGAAAACTTTTGAGAATGAAAATTTTAAAAAAAGGAGAAAAAATCATGAGTACGAAAAAAAAAGAACTTCCGAGACATCCGAATCTGCTGTTTATAATGACGGACCAGGAGCGCTATACACAGCACTTCCCGGATGGTTGGGAGGAAAACAATCTTCCCAACATGCAGCGATTAAAGAATAATGGGTTGACTTTTACCAATGCATTCACCTGCGCCAGTATGTGTTCACCCAGTCGCGCGGCCATCTTCACCGGCAGGTATCCATCGCAAACCGGGGTCACAAAAACATTTGGGGTAGGAACCCGATTTGAGCCCAATAAGTATGATCCCACGGAAATAGAGTTAAACCCGGAGATCCCCAATCTTGCCAGGATGCTGCACAAATGTAAGGTGCACAAACGTAAGGTATATGACAAGATTCATTATCGAGGGAAATGGCACATGAGTAAAGGTCCGGACGGAGTACAGCAGCTATTACCTCAACAGATCGATCTTTATGGCTTTGCCGGTTGGAAACCGCCGGATGGGGGCCAGGATTGGAGGGTTAGAAATATTGGCGGAGGGTTTGTGGACAACGACACCCATTATACAAAAGAGGCGGTCGAATTTATCAATGAAAGGGGACGCGAGAAAGAGAAATCGGAGAACTCGGCCAAGCCCTGGTGCCTGGTATTTTCATTAATCAATCCGCATGATATCTGGACATATCCCAGGCATTTTCCTGCAACTGGCTATGATGATGATATGGTAATAGGAGATATCGAGGTGCCCGAAACAATAAACGAAAAGCTTAAAGAAAACGGCAAACCCTCTGCCCAGTGGCAATTAATACATGTCCAGGAAAAAATTGAAGGTAAATCACTGCACAATGATCCGCAGAAGCAGATAAACTATCTTAATTTTTATGGAAACTTGATGAAAAAGGCAGATGAACAAATTGGTCAAGTCCTGCAAGCGCTTGAAGAGAATGGATTGAGTGAGTCCACAATTATTGTCAGGACGGCGGATCACGGCGAAATGGGGCTGGCCCATGGTGGACTCACACAAAAGATGTTCAATGTTTATGAAGAAACCATTCATATTCCGCTGATTATTTCCAACCCTGTTCTTTTCCCGGAAAGAAAAACAACGGATCACCTTGCTTCAACGATTGATATTCTACCAACGCTGGCAGGTCTGTTGAAGGTGGAGCCGCCTGAAGGTCTTCCGGGAGTCGATCTCTCTCCACTCATCCGGGAGTATGAGTATGATAATGGGCCAAAAGATGATCTGAATCTGCGAACAGAGGTTCTATTCACGTTTGATGATTTCCGGGTTGAAGGTGACAGGCCCAGTGCTGTAGCAGCAGCTAACCGGATCCGTTGTGTCCGAACTAAAGAGTGGAAGTACGCCAGGTATTTTCATGCGGACTCAAGTTATAAAGAGGAATACGAAATGTATGACTTGAAGAATGATCCAAACGAACTGGACAATGTGGCCTGGCCCGGGAGCCCCAGGTATGAAGAGGTAAGAGAAGAACGTGAAAAGCTCAAGTTATTACTTGCGGATTTAGAAGAAAAAGAGCTGCCGCGAAAAAAAATACTTAAACCTGAACCAAAGGAAGATTAATTCATTAACCGGGGATAAGGGCGGTCGATAAGGCCGCCTTTATATCCCCGGCTTCGTTGCCCCAGGCGACACGATACTAAAGAAATAAAAGGGGTGCAAAAATGATCAAAACTAAACATAAAAAAATAATTCCCGGGTTTCACTTGCTGGCCAAGCCCACCGGGGCTGTTTGCAACCTGGACTGCCAATACTGCTTTTTTCTTTCCAAAGAGGCCCTTTATCCCGGGAGCCGGTTCCGTATGTCGGAAGAACTGCTCAAGATTTACATTAAGCAATTGTTTGCGGCGCATTACACACAAGAAGTTACTGTGGCCTGGCAGGGGGGGGAACCGACAATGATGGGACTGGATTATTTCCGAAGAGCGGCGAAATATGCTGAAGATTGCAAAAAAACCGGGCAGCGGATAATTTATACCCTGCAAACTAACGGTACATTGCTGGACGATGAGTGGTGTGCCTTTTTGAAAGAACATGATTTCCTGGTTGGCCTCAGCATTGACGGACCCCGGGAAATGCATGACGCTTATAGAGTCGATAAGGGTGGTAAAGGCTCTTTTGACAGGGTGGTACAGGGTTGGGAATTTCTTAACAAGCACAACGTAGAAGTAAACATTCTCTGTGCTGTCCACGCCGCCAACGAAACCCACCCCCTGGAAGTCTATCGATTCTTTCGCGATACACTGGGAGCCGATTTCATCCAGTTTATCCCAATTGTTGAACCGGTTGATGATAAAAAAAAATCAAACACTGATATTAATAACAACACCATGAATAAACAAGATGGCAGCCCGGTCACTGACCGTTCAGTGAGGTCCGAGCAATATGGACAGTTTCTTATTGACATATTCGAGGAATGGGTTCGAAGGGATGTGGGCCGGATATTTGTCCAGTTGTTTGATGTGGCCCTGGGGAATTGGATCGGTCAGCACACCCTTTGTGCACATTCTCCTACTTGTGGTGGCTCTCTAGTCCTTGAACACAACGGGGATATTTATTCATGCGATCATTTCGTGGCCCCGGCATACCGGTTAGGAAATATTAAAGAAACTCATATGATTGATTTAGTTGCGTCTCACCAGCAGCTCAAATTTGGAGAGGATAAACTGGACACGCTGCCTGGATACTGCAAGGAGTGCGAATTAAATTTTTCCTGTTATGGTGGTTGTCCCAAGGACCGTTTTATTAAGACGCCGGACGGCGAACCTGGTTTGAATTATTTGTGCGCGGGGTACAAGGCATTCTTCAAGCATATTGCCCAGCCTATGAAAATGATGGCTGAACTCCTAAGCAAACGCCAAAACCCTGATAATATTATGAACTGGTATGCAGTAAAGGATGCCAAATAAAGGTAATACAGCAAAATCAAGGATCAAGGGGACAGTCATTCATGATGCCCCGGCCTCACCCGGAGACGAATGAAAATCATGTTCTCAATATCTCAATTCTATTGTAGATGCGTCACGGCTTGATTTATCAAGCCCTGGCCCGGGCGATTCATCCGCATCTCTACGGGGTTTGATGAATCAAACCGTGAAGCATCTACAATCGTATTTATGACCATTTTTTCTTCGCGTCCCTTCGCGTGTCTTCGCGGCTTATTTTCATGGCAGGCGAAAATTTCTTGACTACCAGTCTCTCTCCAATGACCAATGACAGTTCTTTCAAGTACTTCCCAATGACAAACTTCTTTTAGCATAATCAGTGCCATTCGGTCGATTTTTCACCTTTCCACGCATTTTGGTCTGAAATTACCTTTGGTGGTCTAGATCTACTATTCTTCCCCAAATTTTGATCTGATTTTATCCTTCTTTTGATCTCAAATTACCCACTTCATTTTCATTTTTATAGCATAATATAGCCAGATGGTTTGCCCCTCGAAAAAGGCAAACCATCGAATACCTTGACCAAAACAAGGAGGTGTATTATGGATCGAGGAGAAAAAAAACAAACCAGGCGGATGAGAAATGTCCTCTTTTGTATCTTTTTACTCTTCTTCGTGGTGATTGTAGCCGGGACTATTGCAACGGTTTTTTTAGATTTCGGCAAGCCCACACCCGATGAGAGAGCGGTACTCTTTAAAGTATTCATGGTGGAAATCGGGATCGCCGTATTGGCCCTGTTTAAGATTTTATTCGGCCTCAAAAAGAAACCTGCAAAAGAAGAAAAACCAATACCAAAAGTTGCCGGTAAATACAATTACGAGGCAATGTACAGCGATAACAAGACCACATACTATGGGGAATGCCGAATCAAGCAGGATGGACGTATATTAAAACTGAACGGCTTCCGGAAAAAAATCGCTGTGGGACGCAAGAAAAACAATATCTCAATCCCCTGGTATTCCAATTGGGCGGAACTTTGTACGGATAATAAGATTCGCATGGATTACTCCATTACCTATAATGGAAGAATCAAGGGGTACCTTATTTTAGAAGTGGGAGCTAAGAATCCCAGGTCCTTAGTCGGAGAATTCCACCTTTTAACCGATCCTTACGTTTACGGTATCGCCACATTTACAAGAAGGTAACCAATAATAAAAACCGAAGAAAAAATAGGAGGTCTATATGAGGGGCGGGAGAGTGCGTCAACGAGAAACGGGAAACGGGAGACGGGAAACGGGAAAGGAGCAAATAAACGTGACTTCATACAGTAATTGTGGTATAATTAAATCCATGAATAAGGTTGACAATGCAATAAAAATCTATGAACGAGAACTCCAGGTGCAAGAAAGGGTAAAAAAAATTGCCAACCAATCCCTTTCAAAAGATGAATTAAGAAAAGAATTAATCGAATTGGGAAAAGAATACGACAAATTACTCAAAAATGCCATTAAGATAACCCGGATCGGAGACGCCATCCAGAAGAAATTGATGCGTACCTATAAGCTGGAACAGGAAAAACTGCAGTTGGAACAAATTGTCAAAGAGAGGACAAAGGAAATCCAGGAGAAAAATCAACAATTGGAAGAGATGGCAGAACTGAAGTCCCTTTTTTTTGCCAATATTTCCCATGAATTCCGCACTCCCCTTACCCTGATTATCGGCCCCCTGGAACAAATGCTTTCCTACGCCCGCAGCAAAGAAGAGAAAAAGAAACTAACATTAATGCTGCGAAATTCACAACGGTTGCTGGGTTTAGTCAACCAATTGCTGGAACTGGCCAAATTCGAAAGTGGAAAAATGAAATTACAAACCAGCCGGCAAAATATTATTCCTTTTTTAAAGGGTATTGTTGCCTCCTTTGAATTAATGGCCAGTGAACATGAACTGGATTTGACATTTCATGCAGAAGAAGCAATTGATCTTTATTTTGATCCGGGGAAGCTGGAAGAAGTTATATATAACCTTATTTTAAACGCCATAAAATTTACCCCGGCCGGGGGAAAAATTACGATTACAGCCGCCAGAGGCCGCGATAAAGAAGCGAATTTTCCTTCGGGTTCGCTGGATATAACTGTTGCCGACACCGGCTTGGGAATCCCGGCCAACCGGTTGGATCATATTTTCGATCGTTTTTACCAGGTAGAGGCGTCCTATGAAAGTAAACACAAGGGTTCCGGTATTGGCCTTGCCCTGGTAAAAGAGCTGGTGGAATTTCATCATGGGGAAATCCATGTATCGAGCCAATGCGGTGAGAACAGCGGGACCAAATTTATTGTCCGGCTGCCATTGGGACACGCGCATCTTAAAAACGACGAAATTGTCGATTTATCCGAAATCCCTTACACCGGCAAAACCCACTCTGAAATCCGGGAGCTCTATATAGCTGAAAAAGAGGAAAAGGATAGGGTATATGGACCCGGTAATGACCAAAAGGCAGCCTTTAAAGAGGGTGAAACAGCACCCAAAGCACCAGGAAAAAACATCATCCTGGTGGTAGAAGACAGTGCCGCGGTGAGGGACTACATCAGGAGCGCCCTCGAACCCGATTACCTGGTGAAGGAAGCAAAAGACGGGCGGGAAGGTATAAAAAAAGCGCAAGAACTCATCCCTGATCTCATCATCAGCGATATCATAATGCCAGGGGTTGACGGGTATGAATTGTGCCGGGTTTTAAAAAACGATGTCAAAACCAGTCATATCCCCATTATTATATTAACTGCCAAAGCGTCGGAGGAAAATATCATCCAGGGCCTGGAAACCGGGGCTGATGATTATATCACCAAGCCCTTCAATACCAGGATACTGATGGTGCGCATCAAGAATCTTATCGACATACGCAGCCAATTACAACAAAATCTAAGAAGGGAGATGAGCCTGCAGCCCATTAAAACCTCGGTATCAAAGATCGACCGGGAGTTTCTTAATGATCTGCAGGCAGCCATAGACAAAAATATATCAGACCCGGATTTTAACGTGGACCAACTGTGCAAAAAACTTTATATGGGCCATACCACCCTGTACCGGAAAATCCATGCTTTAAGCGGTGAAACTCCCACTGAATTTATCCGTTCCTACCGCCTCAAAAAGGGAGCTGAACTATTGAAACGTAATTTTGGTCCCGTGATAGAGGTGGCCTTTGAGGTGGGTTTTTCCAGTGCCGGCTATTTTACCAAATGCTTTAAGAAGATGTTTCACCAATTGCCCACTGAATACCAGACTATTGAAAGTGAATGATGAGTGATGAGGAAGACCAATTTCAGTTCTTTCAATTTCTCCCAAATGACCAATGACATTTCTAATACGCCCTTCCTCCCCCAATGACAAATACCTTTTAG
>CP070627.1:1653432-1660279 GCA_020355945.1 Candidatus Aminicenantota bacterium
ATAAAAAACTTGAAAAAACAAAGAAATTACTGGACCAATTAACAGAATATATGAGACAAAATGAAATTATCGATTAACAGGTAAAGGCAGCGGCAGCGGCTTTTATATTTTCCTGGAGAAAATGAAACAGAGAAGTAGAAAGGAGAAATGACATGAAAAAGGTATTGGGAATCGGAAACGCATTAGCAGATGTTCTTATCAGGCTCGAAGATGACACACTCTTATCGGAATTTGGTTTGCCCAAAGGCAGTATGACGCTGGTGGACAAAAAAACCATGAATGCCATTTTAGAAAAGGTCACCTCCTTAAACCTGGACATGCAAAAGTCTTCCGGGGGTTCGGTGGCCAATGCCATCCATGGACTGGCAAAACTGGGGACACCCGCCGGGTATATTGGGAAAATTGCCAACGACGACTACGGCGCCTTTTTTAGTTCCTATATGGAACAAAATAATATCTGTGCCACTCTCTTCAAGGGCAGCGCCGACACGGGAAAATGCATTTCACTGATATCAAAGGATTCGGAACGAACCATGGCTACCTATCTTGGCGCTGCCATTGAACTGGAAGCCTCAGATTTGACCGGGGAACCCTTTCAAGGGTATGACTATTTCCTACTGGAAGGCTACCTGGTTCAAAATTATGAATTGGTGAAAAAATCCATGGCACTGGCCAAAAAGGCAAAACTGCAAATTACCATCGACCTGGCCAGCTTTAATATCGTAGAGGAGAACCTGGATTTCCTGCATGCCATCACGGATCAATATATCGATATCATATTTGCCAACGAAGAAGAAGCCAAAGCCTTTACCGGAAAAGATAACCCGGAAGAGGCCCTGGCTGAAATTTCCCAAAAATGCCGGATCGCCGTGGTCAAAATCGGTAAAGACGGTTCTTTGATCAAAGCAGGGACTCATCAATATCACATACCCCCCATAGAGGCCAACTGCATCGATACCACCGGGGCCGGGGATTTATATGCCTCGGGTTTTTTTTATGGTTTAACCTGTGGACATCCATTGGATACCTGTGGTAAAATAGGTTCTATCGCGGCAGGCAAGATCATCGAGGTGATCGGCGCCAAGATGGGACCTGATAAATGGAACCAGGTCTTTGACATGATAAAAAAACTTGAAAGAGGTTAAAATATTTTACGTGGGGCCATGGTTTAATGGGAGAACGCAGCCTTCGCAAGGCTGAAGTGGCGGTTCGACTCCGCCTGGCTCCATTATAGATTCTTTTTCAATTCTTCTGTCAACAGGGGGACGACTTTGAAGAGGTCACCTACAATGCCGTAATCGGCTTTTTTGAAAATAGGGGCTTCGGAATCTTTATTTATAGCTACAATCACTTTCGAGGTTTTCATACCTACGAAATGCTGGATAGCCCCGGAAATTCCACAGGCAATATAAAGTTTGGGATTTACCACTTTACCGGTCTGTCCCACCTGCATATCATAGGTAGCGTATTCGGCATCCACTGCCGCGCGGGAAGCCCCCACCGCCGCACCCAAAACATCGGCCAATTCCTCGATAATCGCAAAATTCTCTTTATTTTTCATCCCCCTGCCGCCAGATACAATGATTTCCGCCTCTGTCAAATCTACTCGTTTGGACACTCCTTTGATGACCTCCAGGATTTTGCTCCTGGCTTCATTTTTCACTGGTGCAAAATCCACGATTTCCGGTTTATCAGCCCCACCCTCTTCAATTGGAAAGACATTGGGCCGCAGCGTCAGCATCCGGTATTCATCTTCGATTACAAAATCGGACAGCAGCTTTCCAGCATAAACCGGCTTGGTAAACGTGTTGTTTTCCAGGTCAAAGCAAATACAGTCACTTAAGAGGGTGGCATTCTCAATCTTTGCTGCAATCCTGGGGAATAAGTCTTTACCCTGGGCTGAATGAATGCCCAGGAAATCCTTCAACTCAAATTGAGTAATGATTGCTGCCAGGGTATCCGCATAGACAATGGGATCATAGGTCAGGTTCTCATCTTTTACGCAGATGACTTTAGTAATCCCTTTCAGTTGATCGGCATATTGGTCCGGGTTATTGGAAAATAGCACGGCATAAACATCTTTACCACTTTTTTTAGCAGCGCTTAATGCTTCTTTATTGGATTTTTTAAATTGATGGTCCTTTAATTCGATATATACACCTATATTCGCCATATTGTCCTCCTCTTACAATACCTTTGCTTCTTCCTTTAGAAGTTTGACCAGTTCTTTGACTGCTTCCTGGGGTTCGCCTTCGATCACTCTACCCGGAGGCTTTTCAGCCGGATGATATAACTTTTCGGTCCGGATTTTATTGTTAATTTCAGAGATACCCACGTCTGCCAGGGTCAATTTCTTTATAGGGATTTTTTTGGCCTTCATGATTCCCATGAGCGAGGGATATCTTGGTTCATTCAATCCTTTAGTGGCAGCCACGATACAGGGAATTTGCATTTCGATCTTTTCCCGTGCCCCTTCATCGATTTCCCGTTCCACGGTTACCTTATTATCTTCATAATTAAAGGCCAACACATTGGTGGCCACCGGGGCTTCCAGGTATTCGGCCAGATAGGCATGGGTAAGGTAAGAATCGTCATCAATGGCTTGCTTTCCCATAAAAATCACACCGGGGTCTTCCTGTTTGATGGCATTGGCCAGGGCCTTTGCCGTGGTCTTATGATCCGTGAATTCATCTGTCTCAATATGCACGGCGTTTTGGGCTCCCATGGCCAATCCCGTTCTTAAAGCGCTTTCCGCCCGGTTGGGCCCCAGGGTAATCACGGTTACCGATGAACCTGTAATCTTCTCTTTTAATTTTAATGCCTCTTCAATGGCATATTCATCGTATGGATTGACGATCCATTTGATACCTTCTTCGTTGATGGCTTTTCCCTCCTTCACCTGGAGAACGGCTTCCGTATCCGGCACCTGTTTAAGACATACTATGATATTCATATTGACATTAACCTCCTTTTAGCATTTGATTTTTACGTTATTTTTGTAACAATACAATTAAATAAATTTATACCGCAAAATCGTAAAAATGTCAAATGAAAATAACCGGTTGAGATAACAATGCCGTCCTATTGAAAAAAAGAGAGCGTTGTTTTAAAATTTAATTCCTCATTACAATGGATTTTCAAGAGAAAATGAAAGTAAAAAAAATACTCCTGGCCGCTCTTGTTGGCCTGTTAATTGCCGGATTGGTATCAATCATGGTATTTAATTCCTATAAAAAGGATCGACAAAAACTGGAACTGGCTCAATCTCTCCTCTATGAAGACAAAACAGACGAGGCAAAAATACTTTTTTCAAGGCTTGAGGAATCTTTTTGGATAAAAAAACAAGCACGTTTAGGAAGTTTGATTACTGGCATTTTAAATGATAATGAGTACCACGACGTTCCACTAGCGGATAAGGATGCCATTAACATTGACGATTACCATTTGCTTTCCCTGTTGAGAAGACAATTGGCTTCATCCGCTTTTAATCGGTGTATTAAACTGGCAAAAATCGGAAAATTTTATGAAATCGAAGCCGCCCACCTTTACTATTCGGCAGCTCTCCTGGAAAACGGGGAACCGGAGAGGGCCTTTGGCTGTTATTCCGGTTTACCGGACAAATTAAAAAAAACCTTCCCGGGAAACAGGTTAAAAGAAACCTTTGAATTACTTCATGCCGGTGCGCAAAAGATGGTAAGAGACCGCACCGGTAAATTAGTAGGGATAATCTCAGCGGATAAGGAATTTAAATTTTACCGGCCGGGATACCGGTCTCTTATCCAGCCGGTTATCATTAAAGAGATACTCAACTATGAAATAAAAAAAGGGATTCGCCTGAGCATTGACCTTGAATTAAGCAGGTTGGCCCTTGAATCGCTGGGAGAGAACCAGGGAAGTATCGTACTGGTCAAACCGGGTACCGGTGAGGTCCTGGCTGCCGTGAGCGATGAAAAAACCGCTAAAAAAATGGGTAACGGCTCATCCCCTGCCTTTGAACAGATGTTGGAACCTGCTTCCATATCAAAATTAATAACCGTCACCGCCGCTTTCAGGAATAATCTCGATCCTGAACAGGAAATAGCCGGGAAAACCTGCAGCGGTGCCAAAAGATACAGTGGTAAAATCCTTTATTGTCCGGCCGCCCAGGGGGAATTACAGGGACTGGAACACGCCCTGGCTGTCAGTTGCAATACTGCTTTTGCCGACCTGGGGGTCAAACTGGGCTGGGAGAAAATGTTGGCTGAACTGCGTTTATTCGGTTTTGACAGTAAGATAAAAAATACTTCTTCTTTGGGAAAAATTATGATTAGCAAGGGAGATAAACGGGTACTGGCGAATCTTGCCATCGGTCTGAAGAACACGGTGCTTACACCGGTTCATGCCGCTTTAATCGCAGCGGTATTTGCCAATAATGGTTACCGGGTTGACCCTCAATTGCTCCATGCCACCGACGGTTTTGCCGGTTTCAGCCCCAAAAAAATAAAAAGTATAAAAAGGATAAAGATTTTAAATGATAACTGGCTTCCTGCTCTCCGGGAGGCAATGCGAGCCGTAACCAGGTTCGGGGGTACTGCCGGTTTTATTGCCCCTGGCGGTTTCCAGGTGTACATGAAAACCGGCACCGCGGGGAATTATAAAAAGGGGTTCCATATCAACTATATCGGCTTTGGCCATGAAGATAAAGGGGATATCGCATTTTGTGTCCGGGTTACCGGCAAAAGAACTTCATCTCGGGTAAGAAGAGCCGGATATCATACAAACCGGGAATTATTATTCCGTCTGAAGCAAACAAAATTGGTAGATATTTTCTTTTTTAAGTAGAATGCTTTTCTACCCTGGTAGGATACTTCCCTACTGAGGTAGAACCCTTTCCTACTGAGGTAGAGTGCTATCTACTTGAGGTAGGATATGGTCTACCTGTGGTAGAATGCTTTCCTACTGAAGTAGAATCCTTTCCTACTGAGGTAGAATGCTATCTACTTGAGGTAGGATATGCTCTACCTGAAGTAGAATGCTTTCCTACTGAGGTAGGCGGCTAACTACTCCAGTAGAATAATCATATTCTTCAAAAGTAATATCAAATTCTTTCGGCATCTTTTAATCTCCTCTCTTTTTATTTTTATGTGAATGAAAGGCATAAGAAGGTAAGAAACCTTCTTAATTTCTTACCTTCTTAAGTCCTTATTTTCTCTCTGCCTTAACTTTTTTCTCACCACTTTCACCATATCAGGCTGCATCCTATTCTTTTGAGCCCTCTTAACTGTCACCAGGGCATAAAGTAACTGTCCGCTCCCGTTTTTCAGTTTTTATGAATGTTTAATGTTGAGACGCTACCTTATTTTAGATGTGGGCTTTAATAATCTTTTAATTTTCTTTCCAGGGCTTCAATCCTTGTTTTTAAAGTTTCATTTTCTCCTTTAAGTTCTTTTATTGCCTCAATAAGAGGAGCAACCAATTGGCTGTATGATACTGATTTGTAGCCATCGTTGTCTGTAGAAACAACCTCGGGAAACACTTTTTCTACTTCTTGACCTATGACGCCCAACTGCTGACCTTTCCCCATAGACTCGTCTTTCCAGCTAAAACTGACACCCCTAAGTTGAATTACACGATCCAATGCATTCTCGATAAGCTTTAAGTCCTTTTTATAGCGAACATCGGAACAAGTAAGTGTCCCACATTTGGCCCAAACTTCATGTGCTCCAATTTTTCCATATACAAGCAGTCTATATATTTTTCTAGAACTTTCCTCATTGGCAATGGTCAGTTTGTCCTTTATATCAGCATCGCCTGCGACACTAATTTTCTGAGCAAAAATATTTCCCTTAACGTCAAGCTTGTGGTGTGGATTCGATGTCCCGATCCCGACATTGCCCTCATTGTCCATGACTAAACCCTTATTTCCAATTATTGCATAACCACTGGTAATGAAAAAAACATTGTTGAGTCTTCCAGGTCCCATTCTGGCATAACCGATAATACCGCCATTGGAACTATGCATGAAATTTAATCCCACTTTCTTTCCTGTGCCTTCAATTGTTACTTGAGAAATAGTGTCTAAATTTGTGACTCCGGTTCCTTTCACATGTAATATCCTGTTTGGTTCTGTCGTCCCAATACCTACATTGCCGTTTCTAAAAATAACCAATGTTTTACCATTATCACTTAACATAAGAGCATGATCTAAAGTGTTTTCCGGATGTATCCACCATTTTCCTATATTATCTTGTGAAGTTAATGTAAGACCCCCAGGCCATCCATTGCTGTGAGCTTTTACGTGCAGCGTTCCTTCAGGCTCTTGCGTCCCGATGCCGACACGGCCACCATTAGGCTGAAGTATGGTATTTTTTGTATTTCGATAACCGATTAACAGATTAGTGTTGTTATAGCGATTGATTTCGTTGTCCCAAAATTGAGTGTTGCCAATTCTTAATCTTCCATTAATTTCAAGTTTCTCTCGTGGGTCTGATGTCCCGATGCCTACATTACCAGTTCTGCTGGCAACACCTTCAAGGCCTGGTCCCTTCCAGGTATCTTTTTCACTAAATAACAGTGTGCCAACCAACAAAGTAGTTACACTTACAACAAATAAAAAATTTAATCCTTTCATAGTTTCCTCCTAAATATTTTTATTGTAATGTCAAATTTATGCTAGTTAGACGCTTGAAAAGCGCCTTTACAAAGGGATGGAAGGCGCTTGCGCCTCCCTCCCCCCCTTGTATGGTAAATTTTTCAGGGAATTCACACCAAAAAAATAGAAATAAGGGTTGTGGGAATGTGGGAAAAGCTCTGCTTTTTCCACATTTCCATGACCCAACACAAGCATTCATTGCAGTCACCATTTAAA
>CP070627.1:1660379-1667205 GCA_020355945.1 Candidatus Aminicenantota bacterium
CCGCGGGCGGCTTTTTCCCATTGGGCTTCGGTGGGCATGCTGTAGTGTTTTCCTGTTTTTTTACTCAACCAATTGGCATAAGCTGCTGCTTCATACCAACTGACACCCACCACCGGGAAATTGGGCCGGTTCCATTTCCCCTCATGCCAGAATTCGGGTACCGAAATTTTCTCTTTTTCCTTCCACTTCCAACCATCATCTGTCCAGAATTCTTTTTTGCCATAACCGCCATCCTCAATAAATGCCTTAAATTCTTCATTGGTGACCGGGTATTTACCTATCATGAATTCATCCAGGTAGATTTTGCGAACAGGTTTCTCCCATTTATGTTCATTTGCACCCCTGGTAAACTCCCCTGCAGCAACGGGCACCATCTGAGATGATTCAATACGCGGATCACCCAATGCACCGAGAATTTCGCCGGCTTCAAAGCGCTCATTTAGAGATGCATCCGATTCGATAACGGCCATCAACTTTTCCCTGGCCAGGTCTGACACTTCCGTATCTCTTTTGTAGGCCTGGATATCCCGCAAAGCCTTGGCCCCCAGCAGCCAGAGATGACGGAGTATATTGTCCTCTTTATTAGAATGGGTTAATATCTCTTTTACCATTAAATTGGCCCTGTCTTTCCATTCCCGGTTGACCAAACCGGTATAAAGAAGAATGGTCTCTTCCCACCATGATTTTGCCAAGAACTGTTTATAATCCAGGTCCATATAAAGCATATGCCGGGCTGCCAGGAATTCCTGTAAGGTAAGGTGCAAAAATTCCACTTCTCCTTCCTCGGGTCGTTTTAACAACCCGCAGCGGAGTTCTATCTCATTGAACAAATTATCGATCCTCCTGTTGTATTGATCGGGTCTCTCATCCGAATGCGGAAAAATTTTCTTGAGTAATTGTTTGGCTTCCCCGACATTGATGCTTTTAATAATACGGTCATGCATATGAAAGGCCATGAGTTTGAGAAAATCGTCGATGCGGGAGGCTTCTTCAGTGTCCATCAGGTGGTGAAAGCGCCGGCAGATCAGGTTATCTACAATGCGGCGATAAAGTTCCGCCCTCTGGTCCGGAAGCCGTTTGTTCTCCAGATAAAGAATACAAACAGCCGTCAACAGCAGCGGATTTTCAGTAAAGACAGATACGTAGGGGTTGACCTCAATATCCCCGATCATCTCAGCCGCAGTCATATCTGCTAAGCCTCTTGCCTGCCCCGATACCACCCGGAACCAATCGGAAACAAATGTCTTGACTTTTTCATTATCCAGGGATTGGATATCCTGGAGGAATTTGCCAAAATGCCGGGTAACACCGGCATCAATACCGTGGGGTCTGCCAGTGAGAAGAAAACGGTTGGCTTTGTTTTCTAACCGGAAACCAGCAATGATCTCTACCAAACCGCTCCGAAGTTCCTCCGGCACCTCATCCAGACCATCCAAAAGAAACATTGCCCGGCCCCTGGACATAAAACGTTCCACCACTCCATACTTAAGCACAGGTACTTTGGTCTCCAGGTATATCTTTAAAAGCGATTGAAAAGTAATACTTGATATGATATCACCCTGCCTTCGGCGACCATGGGGGCTAGAGCATTGCGCATTGCGCATGGCGCATAGAGGATGGGGCAACGCACTTTGCCATTTTAGGCTCCCCTCGCCGAGGGGCCCCTGGACCCCCCGCAAAAACTTTTGATAAATGGGCCACAGGTCCTTTAGAAAAACCACGATGGGGAGATAATCGCTTAACAATACCGGTCCCTGGCCGTGGGTAATGGTATAAGCCAGGTGTTTGACTAACGTGGTTTTACCCATGCCAGCCGCACCCCGCAGCAAAATACATTCTTTACGGCCCAGGAGCTCTTCGATATCAATATACTGAGGCTCTTTAGCTTTGTCCTCCTCTCCTATCCCTTCAATCATGTCTTTTTTACCCCGTTCTTTCATTAATTTCTCATCCTTTGGTTTATAAAAAGGATTGGTGGTTTCAATAGGGATGTATACTTCAGGAAGAGGAACATGATAGGCCCTGGCATTAGGGTCCAACTGCTCGATGTCCATTTTAGAATGAAATTGCACCATCCATTCCCGGTATTCTAGCGGAATCTGCAAAGGCCGCAAGTCTTCTTCTTCGCCTCCACAAGGACGTTGGGTTTCCAGGTCAAAATAAGGTTTTCCCTTTTGGCCGTGCCAGCGGCTGGTATTCGGGAAAAAAGCGATACGTTCCAATGTTTCTAATTTATACGGCCAGACCCGTACTTTTACTCGACTTTCCAGGAAGCGAACCTCGATAAATTGAAAGCCAATGTACCCATCGTGGGTATAGGTAGCATTAGCACCAATAGAAATACAGGAGTCCGACGGGGTGCTGAAACTCACTGCCGAGTCTACATGGATATGGCCATGAAGGATCAAACCGCACTGGTTAAAGACTTCACCGCTCCATTTTTGCGCATCTTTTTCTTCCAACCAGTTAAAAGGCGGGTGGTGCATTAAAATCACCCGGTGAGGCTGGGTTGATTTTCCCAATGCGGCTATCACCTGCGGGTAACCCAAAGCGATTTTGAACCTCTCTTCTTTTTTTTCCGAAGCCCAGGCACTGTTGAGACATAAAAAAGAAACCTTTTTCTCCTCGATATTTTTGACCCATAAATAATCAACATCGGTTTCGTCTTCTTCCGGTTTATGTTTTTTCGTTTCATATAGTCCCGGGTTCAAGCGTTGGCAAAAGTCCAGGAAGGCATTGAATTTCACATTAATAAAGTTTTTAATCTCTTTTTTACTTTCAAGAAGTTTATCGATTTTCCCTTCCTCGACAATACCATGCATGGATAAAAGCTTACTGGCCTGATCTCGGTCCACATCGTGATTGCCCGGGACTGCCAGGAATGGGGTTGTTGGTAGTACTGTTTTGAGTTTTTCAAAATACTCCCATGCCTCATTGTATTCATGTTTTTTCCCGGAAAAGGCAATGTCCCCGGTAACAACCACAACATCCGGGACTTCTTTTTCTTTTGCCAGTGTTTCTATTGCCTGGATTAGGGCCTTTTGTACCTGTTGGCGGAAAGTTTGGTTATCTTCGTCTATTTTCTTTTTAAAATGGATATCTGACAGATGTAAGATTTTTATGTCGCTCATACTCTCACCATATTAGCCTTTAAATATTTTTGATCTTATTTATTACCATAATTGGCAAAAAATCTCAAGTGGGAAAGATTTTTTCCAGCAGAGGCATTTTTATTGAATTCCTTTTGATAATCATTTATAATATTTTGGGTGCCAGGCAAATTTTTTTTAAGAACTATTTCCAATACAATTATTGTCCTTATCTGACTGGTTTTCCAGGTTTCTGAGAAATGATTCGCAAAGGTTTTTTAATTTTGGATAACTTTCAAGTGCTTTTTTGATTAGAGGCTTTAAAAGCTCCCATTGCAGAAAAAAACCATAGCCATGAATAAAAAGGTGTCTGAATTTAAGTATTTCCAGTAAATTATCGTATATGGAGATGTCCAGGAAGGCAAAATTATTTTCTTTGTCGTAAAATTTTTTCAACAATTCTTTATGCCAATTTTTGCTTTCTTCCTGATTTATCTTGTGAAACTTAAGGATACGTTTAAAGATATTTTCTATTCCATTGTAAAAATTATGCAATAAACCGCCTGCTCCTGTTATTTCAACCAGAGACGGTTCATATTCAAATGGCTTTTTTAAAAGCGTTTCCAATTCATGAAGAATCGTTTCCAGATATTCGAACTCGATCTCTATCTCTTCAACCAACTCTTTAACCAACACACAAGACTCCTTTTTTTTCGATTCGCTCTCTAAACCTCTTCATAAGAGAGGAAATTAATATCAGGTCGACTTTTTTATTTAGCTGTTCTTCAAGTTCATTATAAAATTTGAAAAAATATTCAGGGTTGATATCCACAGCAAAATCAATATCAGAAGACTCGTCGGCACTACCATCGGCATGTGAACCGAATAAGATTAGCTTTTTACCATTATACTTTTTTAAGAGCTGCTTGGCGATCTCTATATCTTTCTGGATATCTATATCCATGTTACGTTCTCCTAAACATAAATATATAATAAATTGCGAAGTTTGTCAATTTCAGACCTTGGTGTTTTGTCTAAAAAAATTTATCTTTGCTTGGCACCTTTTGATTTTCCTTAATTTTCAGCTCCGGGTAAATATTTTTTGCCATTTTCCGTTCCCCTTTACTTTGTCCCGTGTCCTGGGCACAGGTCACCTTCCTGTAATCCATCCATGAGAGATAATTCACCTGGCAGCATTATTTTGCTAGAAAAAATTATCCAGCGTCCTCTCCCGGGGAATGATTATATTCTTCCAAAAGGCTTTTCGGAAAATTCATTGAGAGGATTTGAAAGTCAAGAAGGAAGTACCAGGAAATCAACTGAATGGGTCATGAATCATTTGCACGAACCTGCATCGTAACCGGTTTTCTGTCAAAATTTGCACATTTGCACGCACAGCCCCCCTTTTTTTCTTTTTTCTGTTACATAAGTAGAAATACTCATTTTTTCCAAAAGGGGTTGACTTTCTTTCTCAAGGTGTGGTAAAAAGTTACTTCCGGGAAAGATCGGCAATGATTAGAAGGAGAAAAACTGAGCTGGCATGGTTAAAGAGGTTTGATATTCCGAAACATCCTCTAAGGGCGGAAGCTTATTTTGGCCAGAGTTTGTCGAATTTTCCCGGTTTTTTATTCGTAACTTTTTGACATTACTATATTTAATAAGAGGAGGGTAATATGAAAAAGCTTCAAAGATTGCTTATAATATCATTTTGTATTGTTATCTTTTCCACTTTGTATTTGAGCGGTTGCAGAATAATTGAAATAACTAAAAAAGTTGAAGGAAGAAGTGTTCGTATTGGATTTGGAATAATACCTGGTTATAATAGGTTTCTAAGTGGTGGAAGTGTAAAAGCTTATATATGTGTTCCTGGGGAATTTAAAAAAACTTTTCTTAAGTTAGGAGATGAAATCTATGTTAGGTATCATATAAAATCAGTAGATGAAGAAAGTAATATTGCAAATGTTTCTTTAACCTGTGAAGACGGTTCTAAAAAAGAAATATATATTCCGCTTGGTGGAGTCTGGGTGGATACGGGTTGTAAAACGTCAGAAGGTAGAACTATTTATGTAAAGGTAAAAAACAATGGGGTCAGGTAAGTTATTTAAAAAAAATCACTTCCCACCGGTATGAAATCGGGTAAAGGCGAATCATTCCCGGATGGTTTGGAATGATTAAGTTTTTATTGACCGGGAACATCTGTCCTATCCCCGTTTTTTTTCCGAAGAAAAAGAAGAAGATAATTCACCTGGCACCATAGATCCAATCTGGGTATGAAAAGGCCGGGCAGCGGTATGAGCAAGCCCTTTCTCTTCAAAATCAAATACTCGATCACCACGGCATGCTGTGGTCCTATTACCGCCTGGGTCTAACCTTTGAAGCCCTCAAAAAATATCAACAAGCTGTACAAAATTACAATAACAGCATCGATAAAATTGAAGAAGTCCGCGAAGGACTAAAGCGTGAAGAATTCAAAACCTCCTTTTTCGCTTCAAAACAAGGCCCATATGAAGCAATTATCGACCTGCTCTTCAAACAGGAAAAAGGAGAATCCGCTTTCCACTATGCCCAACGCTCAAAAGCCCGTGCATTTCTTTACCTCCTGGGTAATAAAAAAATCGATGCCAAAAAAGGAGTGCCGTTAAAACTGGTCCAGGCTGAAGAAGAATTAAGACAGGAAATTACTTCATTGACCACGAAAATCATGGAGAATGAAAAAAAAGAAGCCAGGCAGCGGGTTTCTACTGATAAACTGAAAGCAGATCTCCTTCAATTAAAACAACAACACACCGACATACTCCAACAGGTCAAACTCCATTCCCCTGAATATTCCTCCCTAAAGACTGTGAATCCCCTTCAAGTCGAAGAAATACAGGCACTTATCCGGGACACTGATATGGTATTCATCGAATATTACACCACCTATGATGCTACCTACCTGTGGGTACTGGATGGCAAAGACATCCATGCCTATAAAATAGCCATTACCAGACCAGTGCTAAATAACAAAATCCGCGAATTCCACACCCTGGCAGCCAACGAAACCTTTGGCACGGAAACCCTGGCTGGCCGCGCCAGTGAACTGTATGATCTTTTACTTAAACCCGCGGCCCAACACCTAAAGGGAAAATCCCGCATCGGCGTGATCCCCCACGGCTATCTCCACTACCTGCCCTTTGAAGCCTTGATGAATGACGGGAAATTCTTAGTGGAGCAAAATATAAAAATATTCTACCTGCCCAGTGCCAGTACATACAAATATTGCCATGAAAAAAACCATTTACATAAAGAGCAGCTTATCGGCATTGGCAACCCTGACGGAACCCTGCCTTTTTCTGAACAGGAAGTCGAAGAACTCCAGCGGTTGTATCCGAAAAACACTGTGGTTTTCACCGGGGAAGAGGCAACAGAGTACCGTATAAAGAATACATATGCCAATCGTACCGATATCTTGCATTTTTCCTGTCATGGCAGTTTTAATGCGGGATATCCCCTGTATTCCGCTCTCATATTGGCCGCGAATCAAATTGACGACGGCAGGCTGGAAGTGCACGAAATCTTTCAATTACAACTGAAACCCGCGTACCTGGTCACCCTGAGTGCCTGCGAAACCCACCTGGGCGACATACAGCCCGGTGATGAAATCATCGGGATGAGCCGTGCCTTTATCTATGCTGGCACCCCCAGCATCCTGGCCAGCCTGTGGAAAGTAGACGATTATTATACTTCAAAGCTCATGG
>CP070627.1:1667305-1674122 GCA_020355945.1 Candidatus Aminicenantota bacterium
ATCATAGATAGTATTGTAATACCGCTCACCCCGATCAGGAAATACCGTTACCACATTGACCGGCTTATCAACAGGGTGCTCTTTAAAATACTTTTTAATACCAGCAAAAGCTGAACCGGAAGAACCACCGGCAAATACATTATACTTTTCTAACATCTCATGACACGCCATGATGGTAGAAACCTCATCCATCATCACCACATCATCGATTTTGGAATGATTAAGAATCTCCGGTACCATGCTGGACCCGATGCCGGGAATATAACGTTTCTGAGGTGGATGACCAAAAATAACAGACCCGATGATGTCTACTGCAATCACCTTTGCTCCCGGGAACTTTTCTTTTATTCGGCGAGATACACCGGTAATGGTTCCACCTGAGCTGATTCCCAGGAATATATAATCCAATTGGTCTATTTGATTGCATATCTCACCGCCCAATGAATGGTAATAGGCTTCAGCATTATAAGGATTGCCATACTGATTGACCCAATAGGAATTCTCGATTTCTTCACACAGTTGGTTAACTTTTCGGATCCGGTTTAACAAATACCCCCCACTTTCATCGGGTTCTGTGACTTTTATCACCAATGCGCCAAAGGAACTCATCAACATTTCATTCATTGGCGATACACAGGGATCTACCACACAAATAAATTTCAACCCATTAAGCCTGCAATAAGCAGACAAAGCAATACCGAAATTACCCGAAGAGGATTCAATCACGGTGGTATCTTTGTTGATCTCTTTATTCTCCAATAATTTTTTTATCACATAAGAAGCAGCCCTGTCTTTGACACTACCAGTGGGATTAAGAAATTCCAGTTTGGCATAAAGACGAATATCCTTATACTCCCCCTCCATCTTGATTTGAATCATCGGAGTATTGCCAACTGTACTTAAAATATGATCATGAACCATTCTACACTCACTTCTTTAGTCACTTGATTTATTCCAGTTTATTTGAAAATCTACTAAAAGCCCAATCAGAAATTAATTAATGATTCATCAACTGCCATACGCTTATGGCTGTCAACTGTTCATCGATCGTTCACCAACTTTTCAATGTATCATTGCTTTAAACTTCTTCGTTTTAGAGATTGATTTATTTGCTTGATGATTCAAAATTAATTATACCATGAATTAAGATGCTTTGCAACCACAAATTTTAAAAATTTTTAAACTTTTTCGGGAATTTCTTCGAAATTTTTTTTGTGTCTTTTGTATCTTTTGTGGTTAATTATTCTCCAAAATGAGAACTGCTGTTTTCCGTCGGGATCTTTTGACAATTTTAATGGGTTATGAGATAATGTCAACCTTGCAATTGTAAATTGAAATAATTGCAATTGACAGCAACAGGACGTAAGAAACAAATGATGTCTGCGATAGATAGATATGGAAGTAAATAACAGTTATTTCAAATGAAATTTAGATATTCAGCGATGGTTAAACATCTGGTACTTGTAATCCTGGTGCTCAGTAGTATATTGGATAAGCCCCTGTTAGGGGAGGTCTTTTCCACCCCGGACAATCTAAAGAATAATGTGGCCTTCTGGAAAAAGATTTACACAGAGATTTCCTTAAAAGAAGGTATTCTCCATGACAGCGAATACCCGTTGATTATTTATAAAAAGATTCCCATTGGGAACAGGAAAGGGAGGAGTCTCAGGAATTTCATTCGCTATCACAAGAATGTAATCGTTCAAACATTAAAAAGCATGGTGCGAAAGCGATCCATCCTATGGACCTCTACAGAGCAAGAAATAGCAGACCTATTCAGGCAATATGCAGACATGGAAGAATTAAAGACCGCCTGGAAACGGGTACGGTTTCAGCAAGGGCAGCGAGAACGTTACCTGGAGGGATTGGAACGCTCCGGGGCCTACATGGCTTTTATTCGCTTAATGTTTAAAATCTACAACATCCCCGACCGGATCGCTTACCTGCCCCATGTGGAATCCTCCTTTAACATCAATGCCTATTCCAGGGTAGGAGCTGCCGGTATGTGGCAATTCATGCGCAGAACCGCACGATTATTTAATCTTAAAATAGACTATCTCATCGATGAGAGACGAGACCCTATCAAATCTACTATTGCAGCAGCCAGCCTGTTAAAAAAGAACTATAGTGAGTTGAAATCCTGGCCCCTGGCAATTACCGCTTATAACCACGGTTTAGCCAGCATAAAACAGGCCGTTAAAGTGACCGGGTCAAAAGATATTGACGTGATTATTGAAAAGTACAAAAACCGACGGTTTCGATTTGCTTCTAAAAATTTTTACAGCTGTTTCCTGGCTGCCAGTGAAATCGCAGCCAATGCTGAAAAATACTTTTCAAATATCAACTACCATCCCCCTTTCCAATACTATGAAGTCCGGTTGGACAATTACTTGAGACCCAAAACCCTGGAAAAGTATCTGGGTATTCCCCAGGACCTGTTAAAAGAGTTGAATCCATCCCTTCGCTCCATTGTTTTCAGTCGCCAACTGCCTATTCCCCAGGGCTACAAGCTGCGCATTCCGGCTTCCCTGTCTCCGCAGGAAGCTAAAGAAAAACTTGCAGCAATTCCTGCTTCTGAAAAAAAATCAACCCCTCAAATCCAACACTATTATGCGGTCAAGAGAGGTGACACCCTTTCCGGGATTTCCCGACGGTTCAGGGTGTCCATTGACTCCCTCCTGTTTGCCAATAAAATTTCCAGCAAGAACCGGATCTACATCGGCCAGGTGCTGCGCATTCCCGGGATAGGTGGAAGCAGCGGAAGCAGTGCCAGCAGCAAACCCGACAAAAGCAAAACCGGTAAAAAAAGCATTCAACCTAAACCCACAGTCACAGCAGCAGCTTCCACACCAAAACCCCAACCGAAACCCGTGGAGTCTCCCGCAGTCAAGCTCGCGGCCCTAAAAGAAACAACCAACGATGTCGCACTGGAAAAACCAAAAGGCAAAACCTCCATTGAGGCTTTTGATGCCACGATCTATAACCTGGAAGTAAAACTCCTGGAGGGAAATCATTACGCCATTGCGACGGCTTCTGTAGATGAAAGCCTGGGACACTATGCCGAATGGCTGAATACTCCTGTAAGCAAAATTCGACGAGTAAACAGATGGAGGCGCAGCATCAGGCTTAATCAACAAATCAAGATCCCATTAAAACATCAATTGTCATCCCTGGAACAGTTTAAAGACCGGCGCCTGGAATACCACATGGCCCAGGAAGAAGACTTTTACAGCCAGTACCAGGTGGTGGAGGTCAAAGCGCGGACGATCCGGTACGGCGATACATTGTGGAGTATTTGTAATAGAGATGAAGAAATTCCCATCTGGTTACTGATGAAATACAACCCTGATATTGACCTGGGAAAATTAAAGACAAATACCCGGTTATCCATACCGGTAATCGCACCAAAAAACAACGAAAACAAATTAAATTAAAAATGAAAAATGAAAAACGAAAAACGGAAATTTATCATTTTTTGTTTTTAATTTGAATTCCCGGACATCCTTCTAGCCAGGAGGTAATATTCGGTTCGCCGCTGTTCACTGATGCGGATATCGAAGCCGTATTGTTCCAGCAGCTTTTCCACATGATCGGGAGGATGGGGCATAAAGTGGGGGTGAACTTCACAGAGAATAAACCGGCAGGCTGACGATTGCAGGGACTTTTCCAGGCCCTGTACAACAGCCAATTCAGCGCCTTCAACATCGATCTTCACAATGTTGGGCCGGGGAATTCCTTCCTTCAGAAGAAAATCATCTCCCCGAACCAATTGAACGGAAATGGCAGCCATTTTATCCGTATCCATTTGCTCCCGGTAGTTTGCCGTGATACTGCCCATTCCTGACCCCTGAACCCCTTTCATTACCAGGTCACAAATCTCGTCTTTGTCAGATAACCCCAGGTTATAAGCGAAAACGTGTTCCCTGCTGCTGAGTTTGTTGAGTTGGATATTCTCCCGAAGACGTTGAAACCATAAAGGAACGGGTTCGAAGGCATAGACGGCCCCGCTTCCCCGGAGCTTCAAGGCCGAAGGAAGCGTGTACAATCCAATGTTAGCACCGATATCAAAAACAGTATCTCCCGGACGAATCTCTCCCAAAAAGGTTTCCAATAATTCTTCTTCGTTATCTTTTTCCAGAATTTTTTCTGCCTCGATGTTGGTGCTGACATGAAACCCGGGGATTAAGCTCCTGTCTCTCAGACGCAGTGTCGCATAACCTCTCAAACGACAGAAATTCTTTTTAATCGTCTTGATCATTTGTTTCATTCTTTTTCATCTGAAAATAAAAACGGGACAGGCCAAAAAAACCCTAACACTAATGTACTTTTTTCCAAACCGGACCTTTCGGGGTATCGATCACTCTGATTCCTTTGTTAGCCAGTTCATCGCGCACCTGGTCAGCGCGTTTCCAGTCTTTGTTTTTCCTGGCCTCTTCCCGTAGGCGGATCAATTGAAGAATTTCCGGCGCCCCGGGACATTCCTCCAGTTGCAGGACATTAAGTACATTATTGATACGCATGAGGTTTTCCAGGATGTATACTTTCTGGTCGCGGTCCAGTTGACCGGCTGCCAGGATAGGATTGACTTTTTTGACAAAATCAAAAATCGCAGCCAGCGCACTGGCAACGTTCAAATCATTATCCAGGGCGGAAAAAAAACAATTTTCCATTTCCGATAGGAATGATGCAACTTTGGGATGGGGAAAGTCCGGCGACAGGCACTGGAGTTTGCCCATGAATTCATCCAATCGTTTCAGGTTCTTCCTGGCGGTCTTAAGCCCTCTTTCCGAAAAATTGATGGTTTTGCGGTAGTGGGTGGAAAGCAAATAAAATCGCACCTCACGGGGGGTGTATCCTCTGTCAAGAACATCCTTGAAGGTAACCACATTATCCAGGGCTGGTGACATTTTTTTACCCTCCACCAGGACCAACTCGCTGTGAATCCAGTATTTGGCCAAAGGTTTACCGGTCACAGCCCGGGCAATGGCATTTTCGTTCTCATGATGAGGGAAGATGAGGTTCCGGCTGCTGGTATGCAGGTCCATAGTGGGGCCCAGGTGCCGCAGTGTCATAGCAGCGCATTCGATGTGCCAACCCGGCCGCACATTACCAAAATCGGTCTGATAGAAAATTCCCCGTTTTAATTCGTTGAGTGTAGAACGTTTGAGCAGGGTAAAATCCTGGGGACTCTCCTTGTCATAGTCATCCAGGTCTACGGTTTTACCCACCTGTATCTTGCCCGGGTCTACCCGGCTTAGCTTGCCGTAACCCGGGAATTTGGATATATCAAAGTAGATGGAATTGTGCCGCTCGTAAGCATAACCTTTATGAATCAGTTCATGGGCGATGTTGATCATATCATCGACATGTTCCGAGGCCAGCGGATACCCGGAGGCTTTGAGAACCCCCAGCATCTCCATATCAGTCTTAAAAGCCTCGATATATTCTCCGGTGAATTCCGCCAGGTGCTTACCGGCTTTTTCCGCTCCATTGATGGTATTATCGTCAAGATCGGTAAAATTCATGTAAAATCGAACCTCATAGCCGAGGCTGGCCAGGCAACGGTGCACCAGGTCGGCAAATACAAAACGCCGGCAGTGGTCCAGGTGGGAAGGTTCATAGGCGGTTGGTCCGCAGGCATAAAAGGTGACGGTATTGCCTGACTGGGGAACAAAAACCTCTTTCTTCCGAGTGGAGGTATTATAAAGCCTCAACTTCCTGGCCGCGGGTTTTTCCTCTACTATCTTACTGAAGAGCGGTGTGCTCAGGTATCGTTCCCCACCGTCCGGCAGTATAGCAACAATGACGCCTTTTTCTATCTTTTCGGCGCGATCCAGGGCAGCGCGCATGGCAGCGCCAGCACTCATACCCACAAAAACCCCTTCTTTTTTTGCCAGGAGCCGCGAACACTCAAACGCTTCTTCATCCTGGATGTTGACAATTTGGTAAGGCAAGTTCTTGTCAAAAATACCCGGTTTATAGGATTCTTTCATGTTCTTCATCCCCTGGAGCTTATGCCCCAGGAATGGCTCCACCGCTGTCACTTTAACCTGCGGGTGATTTTCGGCAAAATACCGGCTCATTCCCATAGCCGTGCCGCTGGTGCCAAGAGTGGCAACCACATCGGTTACGGTACCGCCGGTTTGTTCCCAGATTTCCGGCCCGGTGGCCTGGTAATGAATACGCCAATTGGCTTCATTATTGAACTGATCGGTGAGAAAATAACGCTCAGGATGTTCTCGGGCCAGGGCATAAGCCTCTTCAATAGCCCCGTCAGTGGCACGTTTGGCAGGAGTCAGCAAAATCTGCGCTCCATAGGCTTCCATCACTTTGCGGCGTTCAATACTGGCTGACTCAGGCATCACCAGCATACACCTGTACCCCTTCACCGCGCAAACCATGGCCAGCCCGATACCGGTGTTGCCGCTGGTGGCTTCTAACACGATCTTCCCAGGTGTAAGACTGCCGGACTTCTCTGCGGTTTCAACCATATGCAGGGCTATCCGGTCTTTGATCGAACCACCGGGATTAAAGGACTCAATTTTGACATAAATTTTTACATTCTTATGTGGATTGAGCCGCACCATCGGCACAATCGGTGTCTTGCCAACAAGGTCCAGGATGTTATTTCGCTTCATCATTTCACTGGATGGAATTATATTTTACAAACACCGGGATATTTTAAAGTATAAACGATCATAAGTCAATAAGTGACGAAGTAACTATTCAGTTTTTGGAAGTAAAATGCAGTTCATGATCGAATGAGCCTCAGGGAGGTGGCCGAAGGACACCGTACGGGCGAATGAGACATGAACTG
>CP070627.1:1674222-1681032 GCA_020355945.1 Candidatus Aminicenantota bacterium
TTTGGAAGTCCAGAAACCTTTTCTCGAAAAGGTTTTTGGCTGCCGGAGGCAAAAGTTGGCGGTGGATTTAGGGCACAGCAGGGGGTTTAATTTAACGAACTTTTATGATATCCTTTTCTCTACCTGGATTCAAAAGGAATATTCTAAGGTAAAAAATGAATTCATCGAAAGAACATAAACAACCCGGTTTTTTATTAAGTCTAATTCCCCTTATCACCATGGCTTTGTTCCTGGGAATCGGTTACGGCATATTTAAAATGAAAGCCGAAGTCCTGCTCATTGGTTCGGCTGCGGTTGCCGGTGTTTTGGCTTTTTTCCTGGGATACACCTGGAAAGAATTGGAACAAGGCATCGTAGAATCCATTTCCCGCGGCATGCCTGCCATGCTCATTGTGATTTGTGTGGGGTTATTGATCGGTTCATGGATTGCTTCCGGCACGATTCCCATGCTTATTTTTTATGGATTAAAAATCATCTCCCCTGGCTATTTCCTGTTAACCGCCTGTCTGGTTTGCAGTATCGTATCGGTGTTTACAGGAACGTCCTGGGGCACGGTGGGTACCATTGGTATTGCTTTTATAGGGATTGCCCAGGGTCTGGGAATGCCTGTAGGACCTGCTGCCGGCGCTATTGTGGCGGGTGCTTATTTTGGCGATAAAATATCTCCCTTTTCCGATACCACCAACCTGGCCCCCATCGCTGCCAAAAGTAATCTGTTCGATCATATTCGCCACCTGTTATGGACCACTACCCCGGCATGGCTGATCGGCTTGTTGATTTATTTTCTCGTGGGCTTGAAATTCCAGGGCAAAGCGCTTCCCCGGGAACAGTTAGAAGTGATTACCACCGGTATCCAGGCCAACTTTAAATTTAATATTCTCTTACTCTTGCCGTTGGTTATTGTTCTTTACTTTGCCGTTTGCAAATTGCCCACGATTCCCGGGATGATCGCTTCCACGTTAACGGCAGCGGTATTGGCAGTCATTTTCCAGGGCCAGCCGCTGCCGGAAGTAGCAAAAGCAATGACCAGCGGATATGTATCCAACACCGGTGTTCAACAACTTGATGAGCTCCTGTCGCGGGGTGGGATGATGAATATGATGGGGGTCACCTTGATTGCTTTTTGTGCCTTTAGTTTTGCCGGTATCATGCAAAAAACCGGCATGTTAAACGTCATCCTGGAGCATATGCTGCGCTTGATCAAACGGACCGGGACATTGGTCTTGAGTACGTCATTAAGCGGTGTTACTGTGGCATTGATCACAGGGAGTTCGTTTCTTTCCATATTAATACCCGGGGAACTGTTTGCTCCGGCATATCGCCAGAGAGGATTGGCAGCGAAAAATCTCTCCCGTACCACTGAGGATTCAGGCACGGTGGTAATGCCTTTGATTCCCTGGAGTATGGCAGGGGTTTATATGGCCGGGACCCTGGGAGTGCCAACACTCGAATATGCCCCCTGGGCTTTTATGTGCTACCTGGGAATCGGATTTGCACTGCTTTATGGGTTCACCGGTATCGGCATTGCACCAAAAATCCGGGATGACGAAACCCTGCCGGGAAGCTAGACACCTATCTGAGAAGATTTCAAGTATTTGCCTGAATCCCCATAAAAATTTAACTTTGGTCCTGGATAAATTTCCTGATGGAACGATCATAGGTACGTTCGGCTGCTGCTGAGAAATAACAGGCAGGCAATTCATTACTCCGCCGGTGATAGGCAATGCATTCACAGCAAATCCCCTTCCGGGAACAGGGGTCATACGTACAATTACATCTCTGTAGATTTGTTGTTTCTTTACATTCCATAGTCCAACTCCTGGTTATTTGTGATACTCCATTTTACACAAACTTTTTGTAAAATGCAATGTCTATAATCCAGTGATACCAATTCTAATTCAGAAATTAGCTGGTTTGATTTTGAGTCGGGAGATGAAATAGGAACCGGTAAGAATGATGACACCCCCGATGATCTGGTAGACGTTCAACATCTCGGCCAGGAGGAAGTATCCCAGCACAGCGGTTAATACCGGCACCAGCAGCGCGAACATCCCGGTATTGGATGCCTGCTCGATCTGCAGTGCTTTGTAAAAGAGTATAATACTGCTGCTAAAGGTGATACCGTTGGCCAGTACCAACAGCAATACCGGGAAGTTGGGAATGGTGGAAAATCCATGGGGCGCAAAAACCGGGATCAGGAGCCCCAAAAAAATCATACCTACAAAAGAGCGGCCAAAGGCGGTTTGAATCACGGTCAGGCTCTCTAACACTTTTTTTCCATATACTTGCATCGAACCGATCAAGAATGCCAATCCAAAAATAATAATATCTCCAAATTGAGGCATGAGTTGTTTACCTCCGGTGGTGACCAGGTAGACCCCGATAATCATCATGAGCGCTACAGCGTAAAACCGTTTAGGGGCTTTTTCTTTGAGCAAAAAATAAGCAAAAATCACCACTGCTACTGAAGACAATGACATGATAAAGGCCGCATTGGTGGCAGTAGTATAAGAGAGACCCCATAACTTCAAAAGAATACCGCAGCCTGAAAAACAAACCCCTAATACAAGAAAATGCCGGATATTTTTCTTGACAAGAGTGACAGGATGATGCTTTTTTGCCAACAAAAGCATGCTAATCAACACAAACCCCATGCTGATACGAAGGAAAGCAAATACAAACCGATCTACTCCCTGGTTCAGTACCATTTTTTGGAGAATATGGCCCATGGCAAGCATGACAGCAAAAATACCCAGGTAAATCACACTGCGAGTTTTCATATTTTTCGCTTTTCTGTCTTCTTTGATTCTTAATTTTTTTACTGATTAGTTTTCATTCTACCTTATTTCCCGGATTTGTCAATGCGGAAGATTGATTTGCAGTGGTTGCTTCTTCTGGTAAAGCTCTCCCGTCCAGGTTAACGGGAGGCTTTGGAGCCTTTGATGGAGGGGAGGAAGGGGGAATCTAGCCCGTAGGAGAGTCGAACTCCTCTTATAGGGTTGAAAACCCTATGTCCTAACCGATAGACGAACGGGCCGAATTCTTGAGACGTGCTGGACTCGAACCAGCGACTCCCGCCTTAAAAGGGCGGTGCTCTACCACCTGAGCTAACGTCCCTTAATAACGAGTTCCCGGCTCGTTAATCGAGGCTACTAATTTAGCATATATTTAACCATCTGTCAATAACATAAAATAAAAAAATGAAAACCAATTGAAATTTTTTGTTGTTAAAGGGAACAAGGGGGCTTGCCCCCTTGTCTAATATTCCATTACCCCATTACCCCATTACCCCATTACCCCAATCTTCCAAACCCAACATTCCATCATTCCAATCAATTGTGAATTGCCACCGCAGCGAACTAAGTTTTTGTTAAAATTATTTTAAAAAAAGATCATTTTGTGGTATTATTTATTCTTCAAAAGCAAAATAATTTTACCTGGAGGTTAAGTATGTTACTTCATCATGAGTTTATTAAAACGGCCAAAAAAAATGGGAAAAAACTTGCAATTATTGACCGGACCACAGGAACACGGCTTTCCTTTTCAAAAGCGTTAATTGCATCGTTGATATTCACTAAAAAAGTACGGAAGTATAAGGATGGATTTATCGGTGTCATGATCCCCAATTCAGCCGGTTCAATGCTTACTATCCTTGGAATCGTCATGGCCGGGAAAGTGCCGGTTATGATCAACTATTCCACTAGTGCGGCGGAAAATTGCGAATATGCCCAGGAAAAATGCGGCTTTAAAACCATTATTACTTCGCGGGCACTGTTAGAGAAAATCGGCTGCCGGTTGGTCCCGGGCATGGTCTTTGTCGAGGATATAAGAGAACGAGTTACCACCAAAGATAAACTGGGGGCGGCTTTAAAATCCCAATTACCCGCTAAATTGTTATCTCGAAGGATCTACCGGGGAACCCCGGATGATGATGTGGTGATTCTATTTACCAGTGGTAGTGAGAAAGACCCCAAAGCCGTGGAGTTGACGCATCGTAACATCGGCTCCAATATTCTCGATATCTATAAAGTGCTGGAATTAAAGGATGAAGATATTGTGTTAGGAAATTTACCGCTGTTTCATGTATTTGGACACAATGCAAATTTTTGGCTGCCCTTAATCAGGGGCCTCACCGTGGTGCCTTATGCCAATCCACTGGAATACCAGAAAATTGTGGATATTGTCAGGGAAGAGATAGTATCAATCCTTGTCGGCACCCCGGTATTTTTCATGGGTTATTTAAGGCGGTCCAAGCCCGGAGATTTTGAAAGTGTCAGGCTCGCAGTCGCAGGTGCAGATAAAACACCGGATTGGCTCAGGGAAGAATATGCCAAAAAACATAATATCACCCTTTACGAAGGCTATGGCTGTACTGAAACCAGCCCTGTGGTCTCACTGAATATGGGAGAAAATAATCGACCCGGAAGCATTGGAAAAGTTTTCCCCAGTGTAAAGGTTAAAATTGCCGATATCCAAACCGGCGAAGAATTACCGCCAGGCAAGGAAGGCAAAATCCTGGTCAAAGGCGAACTGATAATGAAAGGCTACTTTGATGACCTGGAAGAAACCTCACTCCGAATAAAAGACGGCTGGTATGACACCGGTGATATGGGATTGTTCGACGAAGATGGTTTTTTGTGGCACAAGGGGCGGTTAAAACGGTTTGTAAAAATCGGCGGGGAAATGATCTCCCTGGTAAGAACAGAGTCTGTCCTCACCGATCTACTGCCCCATGATGTGGACTGCTGTGTAGTAGAGGTGCCGGATTTTACCAAGGGCGCTAAAATTGTGGCTACAGTCACCAAAGCAGTCGATGAAAAAAACATCCTGGATAAAATGTCCGAACAATTGCCCAATATCGCCTTGCCCAAACAATTTATCCAGATGAAAGAACTTCCCAAAATGGGCAGTGGAAAAGTGGATTTCCGGAAAGTTACGGAACTGGTTAAAACAAAACTGGCTGCCGCAGATAAAAATAAAGAAAAAAATTAAACTTTAAGACTTGACATTTCTTTTTTAATCCAGTAACCTTAAGTAGATGTATGAAAATACAACACAGACAATCGTATACCTGAGAAATGACTGAAAAGGCAATAAAAAAAATGAAGAGGAAATATAAGAAATGAAACATGAAAAACTGACAGAAGAGGTAATCATATACATCCTGACACGCGATGTGCAAGACCTCTCTCAATTGACCCGCTATAAAATCGCTGAAAAATTTAATGTCAATGAAAATTACCTGTCCAAACGATTTAAAAAAGATACCAGGTTATCACTGTTTGACTATATTGAACGAGCACAGGTTAATATGGCGGCAGAGCTGTTAAGAGAGAGAAAAGACCTCAGTGTAGCGGATGTCCAAAGAATGGTAGGGGTTGAAAAAACACAGCATTTTTATAAAAAATTTAAAAAAATATGGAACATCAGTCCTACCAAGTACCGGGACCTATTTAAAGATAAATAACATTACCCCTGCCCACCAACAATTCGGCATTTAACCATCGTATAGTGGGTGGACTTTTTTCAAAATCGAAGCGGGATTCTCTGGGCATGAACGTTAGTCAAGCCAGCTTCTTTTGCCCATTTTAAGGCTTCATTATATTCCTCCCTGGTAATTCTCCGGGCAATTTTCGGGTAGTCAAGGGCTTTATAAACAGGTGTGTACTGGGACATCACATTGATATAGGTATCTTTAGGAAGATTCTTCCCTATCCATGCAAATACATATTTTGAACCGCTGACCCGGTTAGGCAGTACCAGGTGACGGATCATCAGGCCCCTGTACATGAGACCATCTTTGGCAGGTTTAGCAGTACCTACCTGACGCTGCATCTCCAGGTGCGCTTTTTTAGTCAATCCCGGGTAAGTATCTGCCCCGGATGAATACTTATCCGCCATTTTACTTTCCGCATATTTGAAGTCCGGGAGATAGATATCCACAATGCCGTCGAGTTTTTTCAATACTTCCAGGCGTTCCCAACCGCTGGTATTGTACACCAGGGGGAGTCTCAATCCCTGGCTTGCCGCTGCATCTACTGCCATAAGAATATGAGGCGAATAATGGGTAGGGGTAACAAAATTGATGTTGTGACACCCCCTTTTTTGCAGCTTGATCATCATCCCGGCAAAACTGTTAATACTCTCCACTTGCCCGATACCCTTGTGGTTAATTTCCCAGTTGATACAATATGCGCACCTAAGATTACAGTTGGTTAAAAATATAGTCCCGGAACCACCGGTTCCCACCAACGGTGTTTCTTCACCATAATGGGGATGAAATGAGGAAATCTCCAATTTCGCCGAGGCCTGACAGAATCCCTCATCTCCCTTAAGCCGATTGGCACCGCACTCTCTGGGACAAAGCCGGCACTCCGCCATCATATCCCATAATTCCTTTGCCCTCTTTTTTAATTCACCACTGCGATGCAATTTTAAATAAGGCGGCTCGAAATTGGGATCGATTCGCGCTGATTTCTGAATCTTAAGTATCTTTTCCCTCTTGTTCCGGTCTTCCTCCAGTCCCGACAAAAACGACGGGACCAGTAAAGCACCTACACCGGATACAGCCAGGTAAACACCCGATTTAATAAAATCCCTTCGTGTTGTTGTTCTTGTTTCTTTCGCCATTTTTTCTTCTCTTTAAATTTTCTTTCATATCCTTTTATATAACATCTTTTTTGAAAATTTCTACTTTTAATTATTTTTTGCCTTCGGCGACCAGGGGGCGAGAGCATTGCGCATGGCGCATGGCGCATAGCGTATGGGGCAAAGCACTTTGCCATTTTAGGCTCCCCTCGCCGAGGGGCC
>CP070627.1:1681132-1687876 GCA_020355945.1 Candidatus Aminicenantota bacterium
CCGGAACGCGGCTGCTGGGGGGTATATGATAATGACATCAACAACACTTTTCCTCTCCCCGGGAGGGGGCAGCATACCCCGCTAATTAAATAACTTAGCCCAAAAAAAATCTACATGACCACCGGAGGCAAAAGGTATTTTTATAGTTTCCAAAAAAACTTCACGCTGGTTGTTGACAATTAATAAATATTTTTATAGGATTTACCTGGATGTTTAAATTTTGAATTAGCGATATTAAATTGGGTTAATATGACAGATTTAGATTGGAGCAAAATTGGAAACGGGCCGACCTTTGAGTCGCTTTCGGCTGTTATCGTAAGACATGAGGATTTTAAGGCTCGCGTATATGATCGACCTGGAAAAGATGCAGCAATGGATATTAAGAGTGGAGACGGTAATATTGTCTATCAAGCAAAGTACATTGGAGATCAAAGATTTGATACTGCAATAAAAGAAAGTCTAAAAGAATTAGACAAAATCAAAAAATACAAGAAAGAGACCCATCCAAATTATGAATTTTGGGTGGATGTAAAAAAATGGTGTTTAATTACTAATGCCAGGTTGAATCCAACCGATGAAAAGAAATGGCAAGAGCAAGTAGTTGACAAATTCAAAACTGAGGGTTTTGAAGACGTTATGTTATGGCATAACGCAATACTTATTGAAAGAATTATTAAATTACCCCATGTAAAGCAAGAATATTTTGAAGGTGAGAATCGTGTAATTATCAGCTTATCGGAAGCTTACGAAACAATCGAAATTGATCAAATTGTGTCATTCGCAATTAGCCTTGATTATCTTGGGCGCAAATCTGAACTGAAAGCCCTGTGCAAATTTTTAAAAAGTAGTGATAAACGAGTATTGCCTATTCATGGACCGGGCGGAGTAGGTAAAACAAGATTTGCATTGCAAGCATCGATTTTTGCTAATGAGCAAGAAGATTGGGATGTTTATTGGGCAAATGTACAAACCATGGCTTTATCTTCAAATTGGTTTCAAACGATTATTCCTTCCAGAAAAACGCTGCTGGTAATCGATGAACCTGAAGATGCTGACACAATAAAATCACTGTTAGAACAGATTTCTCTGGTAAAAATGTCAAATTGGAAGGTCCTTGTTGTTACCAGATCCCCAAAAGACCCGGTTTTAAATGTGCTAAGAAATCCAAGAAGTAAAATATTGGAAACTGAAATAGAATTGTCCCCACTTGATGTGAATAATATTGAAGCGTTGTCCTATAACTTGCTTACAAAATGTGAAGAGCTGAAAGCCGTAAGGGAAGATGATTTAAGAATTTGGGCAATAAGAATTGGGAAGATTAGTAATGGTTTTCCTATATGGACAACCATCGCCGTGTTTTTGATTAAGGAAGGAAAATCTATAAATGATTTACCCAATGATGAATATAAACTTGCAAAATTGTACGTTGAAGAAATTATAAAATATATCCCCATAGAGCTCAATGGTGACCAATTAACCTTTAGAGAATTTTTACAGCTATTGGCTTTGTTCCAACCTATTAATGTTGAAACTGATAAAGAGCTGTTAGATTTTATTGCCCAAAGAATAAACCTACAACGAGAAGAATATATTCATGCACTACTTTCAAACCTAATTAATCGGAAAGTATGTAAGAAGCGAGGAAGACTGGTTGAAATAAAACCGGATGTAATACGAGATCATGTGCTATACGAATGGTTAGGCAAAAATAAGCATAATGCAGAAGCATTAGTGAAGAGTATTTTGGGAGAAGAGAAATTTCCACAACCCAAAATGGCCTTGAAGCAGTTGGCACGACTGGAGTTGTCATACAAGTTAAAAAATGAGAATTTCCCCGTTTTGGATCCAGTTGTATCTGAGTTGAAGAAACTTGCCAAGAATGGAACTCTTTTAAATCAATATAATGTGCTCGAATTTGCCTCAGAATTTTGTTTTTCCAGACCTTTGGCATTGGTTGAGGTTTCTCAAATCCTTAGAAACAATTTTCGGCCCAATGAAAAAATAAAGGATCAATTATGGGGTGAAGTGGAATTATCCCACATTGACCTTGTATTGAACCTGCCCTGGGAAATTTATAATATCGGAAGATACAGCTTGAACAATGAAGAGCAAAAAAAAATATTTATGGAACTTATAGAGCTAGCAAAGTATGAGTATCATAATATTAACAGCGAAAAAGAATATTTAAAAAACGATGGGAAAAGGGCGCTGGTGCTTATTCAAAGATTGCTGCCCGGAGGAAAAGAGCAATTCAGACCATTCGACAAAATTGCATATTCCTGGATTGAAAAAAAGTTAGAGGAATTTATTACCACTGGCGATGATGAATTGCATATCTTTGAGGGTCTTGCATCTATCATACTATCAACAGAAAGAGAGGATTTTTTTTCAGAAGGGATGAGTTTCGTCATTACAAAGTACAAAATCTCACCCACTTCAGAAGCTGGTGTAATGAGGCGAAATCTTCGTTTAAAACTATGGGAAATGGTTGAAGGAAGAAAAATAGACTCAAAAAGGCGTAAAATAGTATGGAAACTTTTAAAAAAATCTCATCGGCAAGCAAATAAAGCGAGTGATCCCTGGGAAAGGAAAACGAATCAATTGCATATTAAGAATTGGGAAAATGAATTAAAGGATGATCTGGAAAGAGTTAAAAAGATATTGCAAGAGAAGAAAGTTCCCCTTGCGGAGATGAGTGAGGTGAGAGGAATATGGGACTGGCATCTACGTGTTGATAAAAGGGATATATTAAAGAAATTGGCTGTTGAATGTGAAGAAATAATGAATTCAAACAATGAGGTCTCAAACTTTGGGCAACTATATCAATATATTTATGATGATTCCCAAAAGAAAAGAGAAATTCCAAAAAAGATTGCACTCAATCTAGATAGTAAAGAAAAGATTTTCGAATTTGTGTCCAATGCATATGATTTTGCTGGCGAAAATCGATATTTTGACGGAATACGTGAGGTGGCCTATTTTCTTGGGCAAGATTTCCTGGTAAAGAATTACATAAGGCAATACGTGAGTGATGTGTTTAAAAATGAACATAGTCATATGATGCATGTTTACACAGCGTCCCATATTTTTGCCTCGGAGATCAACAAGGTAAGAAAAAATGAACCGAATAATTTATTTGATAAATTTTTTGAATATTACTCCATTGTAAGGAATGAAGAGGCTAAGCAGGTTTTTTTGAATACATTGTATCCTCGTTATTTCCCGGGGGGACAAAGCCTATTAATTGATCAAGATTTGGATATTTTATCCAGGATTGTTCGGACTAAATGCTATCCGGATATGGCCATGGATACCTTATTTTATGTTTTGGGATACATGTTTTATATCAACTTTGATGAGGATAAGCGAATCATTGACTATCTTTGGAGTGGTACTAAGTGCAATGATGCGGCCAAATATTATTCATCGTTGGTAGAAGGTATATGGTCTCGAACCATTTTTTCAGATGGAGAAGAATTTGCATTTGAATTTCCTGATGGATTTTTTAAATGGTTAATCGGACAGCTTAATCTAGTGCCTGACCTGGATGAAATAGGGAGCTTGTTTGAGTATAAACTATTACAGATTCAAAAGAAAACTGGTGATGAGCTTGATGTATGTTGGTTCTATTCTTTTTTGCAGGAAAGGGTGGATAAAATTGAAAAAAATATTTTAAAAGATGGGAAAATCATATCGAGCCATAATGAAATAATCAATTGCGTGAAGAAGATAAGGGATGCCAATGAGGTTACGGAAACCATATTAGCCTCATTTAGGAAGTTGTTGGAATATAACAATCATGAGAGTTCATTGAGATTTTTCTTACCTGAAATTCTTATTAAACTTGATCCAGGCGGGATAATACTTCCTGATCTAATTGTTGAAAAATTAAGGGAATGTGAATTCCAACAGCAAGAAAATCTAGCAGAGAATGAATGCTTTAAATTAATCAGATATGCAGCTTATTATCAAATCAACTCAGCCTCTTGGAGAGCGATTGCAATTGAAGCATGCAAATCAGTTCATAATCTTGACAGCGATCAAAAAAAAAGAATATATTCCGCGTTGTTGAATAAGCATTTTAGTAGTTGGGCGGGAATGGGGGACGAAATTTCTGCATATTATTTAAATGCAGTAAAAAGAGCCCAAAAAGATCTGGAAGATGAAGATGAAGAGATATTAAAGGACTTAATGAGGTATAGGCTTCAAATAGCAGAAATAGATTTGAAAAACGAACAACAAAGAGAAGAAGAAATGGAGATTTAATGTCTTTACTACAAAACATTCCGACCAGGGATTTAGGGAGTTGGATCAGTCACTTTAAAAAGAAGCTTGATGAACATGTTGCGGATGCAAATAATGGAATAGAATATTTTGCTGATTTCTTTAAACTGTTAAATGATATTGAAAATGGAGTCAAGGAGCGAACTGAATTATTGCAATTTATAAAAAACATTTTGCACAATGAGCAATTTTTTCTTGATGATGGCATTAATATCAGGCTTGGAGAAGATTTAATTTGTAAGTATTCCTCTTTAAGAAAACAGCTTTACCTTTCGCTGTTTGCTATGATTGGCGGTGTTTATGATTCCTCGGCTCGACTTTGCATGCTGGCACTTTATAAGAAAGGTGGAGTAAAAATTAATGCTCAAATCCATACTATCTTTTTCAACACAAAAAATCATTTAACATTAGGTCATCAGGATATTATAGGGCAAATAAAGAGTCAATGTGGTTATTTTTTAGGATTTATAACTTTTTTGAGGAACCTATTTATTCACAGAGGCGAAAGTTTTTTCAATGGTAAAGATTTGTTTCTGTCTAACGGTTGCAGGGATTTTGATTCATTAAATCCTGAGATATTAGCCGATATTGAAGATGGAGCACACCGTGATTATAAAATAAAAGATTTTCGGAATAATAATGATCCGGATATATGGTCGTATAGTGGGAAGCCTTTAATAGATTTGGTGAATACCTATCTCTTAAAAATCGATCACGGTATTGGTTGCTTACTCAGTCGTCTTTTGGCAAAGCATATAGGAATTTAGCATTACCAGAATTGTCCTACTTTGTCATTTGGTTTTAAATTTCCGTTGACTAACAGGATCTACGAGTTGTTCTTTCCATCTGTATTTTTCGTGCAATCTTTTACACCAAGCAGGGGCTTTCCAGAGATTATGATGTACGAACCCATTTTTCACGTTTTGGTGAAAGGATTACAAGTTTATTTTTGAACTGTTCCGAAGAATAAGAATTTAAAAACGGGATAAGAAGCTGAATAATATTATTGCTTGTTGTTGGATGGACTTTTAAACGAATCACACCAGGATGCTTTTTCAGTGGAAGGATTACCCAATCACCGAAATGCTCGTCAAGAGTAACAAGTATCCGGTTTTCTGTAATTGCTTTCTGTAATATTTGATCGTCATCTGCTCGAGCTTGTCCAACTTCTGAAGCCCGCAGAATGTTATGACCTTTGCTTCGTAATTCATCTGCTACATCAAGTGGCAGCATTTGATCAAGATATAGTTTATGCAATTCTGGCATCAATGGTTCTTACGTCTGTATGATCAAGGGAAGACATAGCATATTGTATTGCTGCCTTAATATCTTCTTTTTCCAATTCCGGGTAATTTGCAAGCAATTTATCCCAGGAAATCCCTTCTGCTATTTGCTCCAAAATGACGGAGACAGGAATCCTGGTTCCTTTTATGACAGGTTTACCATTGCAAACCTTCGGGTTAAGCTCAATTCGATCTTTTTTCATCATTCATTTACTCCTGGAAAACACTCGAAATGATTATATCTTCATTTAGTTGTGATGTCAATTATTAAGAAAATATCTTGCCTTCGGCTCCGTGAAGCATAGGGGGACTCTTTTTAAACAACTTAAGCCTAGAGCCTAGGGCATAGGGCCTAGGGTAGAGCTTAGATACTAAAAGAGCCATCTTTAATAGGCTCCCCGCGCCGCGGGGCCCCTGGAACCCTCGCAAAAGCTTTTGATTAGACCTTTCAACTGATAACAGCCGGGACGAGGATGATAAAGACCAGGAGGTTCCCGGTACCGTGAATGATTATTCCCGGCCATGTGCTGTCCAGTTTTTGGCATAGGTAAGGTACAATTAGAGTCGTCGGTAATAGAGCGATGAAGGTCCAACGCATGAAGAAATGGATGAACAGGTTCCACATTAACCCGTTGACCAGCCAGGCCCATTTGCCGAAAACTTTTTTTTGCCGCGGCAGAGCGTACCCTCTCCAGAGTAATTCCTCACCGCCGATATTGACGATAAGCCAGAGGCACCAGAAAAGAATCAACCACCAATTACCTTTCACCGGTACTCCCATGAACCGGGTCAAGCCGGCGCTGGGATCAAAAAAGGGGCTAAATATTTCCGGCAAAACTTCTGGGGGATTAAAAAGAAGCAACCGGGCTAAAATTTTTGAACTGGGTGACAAAAGCACTTCCAGCACCTGGGCAGCCAGCAGCCCGGCAATCACCCACAGCCATGCCTTACCTCGAAGGGTTCTCAAATTGAAATATTCTTTGAAGGTCTTTTTTTTGCCGGCTTTACTGGAGTGTAACCATCTCCTTAATATTATAATAAAAAGTACAATAATGGGCCCCCAAATCACCAGGAAGTAAGCGGAAATTAACGGTATACCTTGATTTACCAGGAACGGCACCAGCCAATAAACTCCCAGGAAAATGAGTAGTCCGGGAATTCCAAAAAACAATAATGA
>CP070627.1:1687976-1694720 GCA_020355945.1 Candidatus Aminicenantota bacterium
TTTTTTTTTTTTTTTTTTTGGGGGGGGGTTTTGGGGGGTTTTTTTTTTAAAAACCCCCCCCCCCCCGAGTTCCGGAGGCACAGGAAAGAAAAATGTGGTATAATAAGGGAAGGAATTTAGAAAGAGGATAAAATATGGCAAAAGCAGTGGTTGCGATGTTACGAACGACGCCTGAGACAGTGATAGAAGATTACCAAAAATTATGTGAATGGGCTGGAATCGATAAAGCATTGGACGCTTCGGCAAAAACCATTTTAAAAGATAATATCACCTGGCACAATGTATTTCCCGGTGTCAATACCACGCCCTGGCAGTTGGAAGGCACTGTTTTGGGTCTAAAAAACGCCGGTTTTGACGACCTGACAGCCGTGCATAACCATACCGTGGTAACCCTTCCTGAAAAAGGCGAAGAAGACCTGAAATTTAAACCTATCTATGAAAAATTTAACATCCCGGTCCTGTTTAATTTTAAAGATGAAGACATGAAATGGGTGGAATATGAACCCGGATTTAAAACCCTGGCGCTTCATAAGATATTCCCCCGGGGCATACGCATACCCGATTATTTTATGGGGAAAAATATCGTGCACATGCCCACGGTGAAAACCCATTCTTATACGACCTATACCGGAGCGTTAAAGAATGCCTTTGGTGGTTTGTTGAATTATCGGCGTCATTATACTCATACGTGGATTCATGAGACCCTGGTGGACTTGTTAGCCATTGGCAAGGAGATTCACCCGGGTATGTTCGCCACCATGGACGGCACCACAGCGGGTTCCGGTTCCGGGCCCCGTACCGTGATTCCACATGATAAACATATCATCCTGGCGGCAAAAGACCAGGTGGCCATTGATGCCGTGGCAGCAAGATTAATGGGGTTTAATTGGCAAAAACTTCCTTGTATTGCTCTTTCCCATGAACGCGGCCTGGGTATTGGCGACCCGGGGGAAATTGAAATTGTCGGAGACACCCAGGCCGCGAATGAAAATTGGAATTTTAACGTGGGGGTCAACCTGGCTACCGGCGTAGGCCGCATCTTTTGGCACGATACCCCACTGAAGTATGTCCAAAAACTCTTTTTCCATACACCATTGGTTAACATTTTTATTTTTGCCTCGGAATTGTATCATGATAAAATCTGGTACAATACCAAAGGAAAAAAACGGGTAAAAAAATGGCAAAATGAATCCCCCTGGGGAAAATTGTTTGCCTCTTATGAAAAATGAAATCTAAAAGAGTACTTAAAATTTTCCTGGTTGTCTTCCTGGCGGCCACACTGGTTTATATTTTTTCAGGCATAAAAGGCAAAAATCAACCCGATTTCAGCGCTGAATTAAGTGCGGATGGGGAAGGAATGCAATTGACCTGTTGGGCCATGGATAAAGTAAAAAAAGGACTGAGAAAAGCCCTGGTAATCAAATGCAGCGAATCTATCAAGGAATCCGAAGATAAAATCGTAATGAAAAATATTGAAGGTAACATATTTAAAAAAGGACACATGAATAAAGATATAAAAGTGTTTGGGGACCAGGGGTTTGTTGAAAACAATTATCATAGTTTTTTCGTTGAAAAAAATGCCCGGCTGGTTTCGGAAGATTTTATCATCACCAGTCAACATTTTACCCTGGAAGACCAGGTAGAACTGCATTCAGCCTCAAAAGTCTACTATCAAACCGAATCCCTAAAGGGAACCGCATTAGGTGGGATGGGATTGTATTTAAACGTGAATACCTTGAAATTTTACGATACCAAAGGTACCTATAAACACAATAACCAGGTATTTGATTATCAAACCAAAGTATGGTGGCTTATTGAAAAAGAAAAAGTGATGGTCCTGGAAAAGGAGGCCATCATTAAAGATGAAAAATCCATCTTAAGAAGTGATTGGTTAACCCTTCGGTTTTCAGATGATTTCAAACAGTTGCAGGAGGCGTCAGCGCAAAAGAACAGTTACCTCTATGCGGAAGACAAAGAGAAAAATGAAATAAAAGAAATTAAAGCAAAAAATATAACCAGCCTCTATGATACCGAGGGTCATTTGACCCACATCAAGACGATAAAAAACTCGGAAATACTCGTGGAAAGCGAAACCCATCGTACATTGATTGCCGCAGATATCGTGGAGATGAGTTTTGATGGCCCTTCCGGGAAAGCAAAAGACTTGAAAATCCCACTGCGGGGAATAATAGAAAATACCGGTAAAACTCGGTTTAAAGTGATTGCCGATACCATTTTCGTCCAATACAACAAAGCAGGAGAAATCCGCCGCTGCGAAGCCGAAGGTGAGGTTGAATTTATCGTTGAAGACTACAAAGGGGTCTCGGATAAAATAGTTTACAATATTGAACGGGATTCCATTGACCTGGAGGGAGAACCTTCACAAATAGAGAATAAAAACAATACGTTTACATCTTCCGAATTCAAAGGGGATGTGGAAAAGAAAATATTATCGTCAAATGCCGGTGTAAAATCTCTTATCTTTGTGGAAAAAGAAAACGCATTATTTTCTACTGAGTCGATCTATATTAATTCGGGAAAATTTACTATATTTGAGAAAGAAAGGAAATTTAAGTATGAACGGCAGGTTAATTTGAATCAAAAGGCTACTTTATTAAGCGCCAACAGCCTGGAAATCGGGGAAGATGGCGCTGTATCCGGCGAAGGCCGCGTCTCGTTGTCTTTCAAAACCGAGGATAAGGAAGTGGACATAAAAGGAGATCGATTGACCTTTGACCCGGAAAAGAAGCGAATCGAGATTATTGATAATGCGGTAATAAAAAATGATGAAAATATTTTGCGGGCAGCCCGTTTTGAAGTCCAATTTAATGATAAAAACGAAATTGACTATATCAATGGAGAAGAGGATATTTATTTTACTAAAGAGGATTTATCCGGGACGTCGCGTCGAGTACAATGGTTTTTCAACCAGGAAGTTTTGATTTTGAAAGGTTCTCCCCAGGTGGTCAATCGAAGCGGGCACAAGACGTTGGGAAAAGAGTTAAAGATCAATTTGCAAAACAATAAAATTACGATTCTCTCTGATGAGTCCGAGCGCACCGAGACGATCATTCGCTAGTAAAAGAAATGGTAGCGCTACGGGGAATCGAACCCCGGTTTGAGGACTGAGAATCCTCCGTCCTAACCCCTAGACGATAGCGCCACACGCCGCAGCGGGTATAAATAAGAAATGGCTGGGAAGCAGGGATTCGAACCCCAATTCTATGATCCAGAGTCATATGTCCTGCCGTTAGACGACTTCCCAGCACATAGTAAAGTAAATTATACCAATATTTCTCCTCTTGTCAAGACCTGGTAACATTAACAGTAATTCTAATTTTAGCCGCGAAGTTGCTCCTACATTTGCTCACCAGGCCTGCTTTTATGAGGATGGTTTCTTGAAAGGCTTGGTATCATTATCTGTAGATGTATCTTCCCTGGTATCCGTCCCCGGTTTTCTCGACTCCTTAAGAATTCTTTGACAGGCAGGACATCTCTTCCAATGTGGTTTTATCTTTTGTCCGCATTTACACATCCCCAGGTCTAAGACATTGCCGCACCCGGGGCAAATTTCCCAATCAGGCTCCACGATTTCACCGCAGGTGGGACATTTATATATCTCTAGCCCAGGTATTATTGTCCCTTCTTTTTTTCTTTCTTTGGGTTCTTCTATTGTTTCCATATCTTCAACATCAAGGGTGGAAGCAGCTTTGGCTTTTTCTTTTTCTTCAATGGCCTTTTGGTATAATTCAGCGGCGATTTCCTTTTGGGAATCCATTAAAGCGATTTCCGCCGCTTTTTCGTATTCTTTTTTTTCCCTGTAGTAAATAATATACTGGTTTAAACAATATTGAATTTTTTTGTTTCTAATTTCACGCTCTCGATCACTGTAATTTTTTGTTGCCACTTTCCCATAAAATTTAAAAAACAATTTTAGCGATAATCTCGGTTCCCCGATTTTTAACAAATCATAAGAAATATTGAAGGGGTCAAAATCTCCCAGTATTTCCACTAATTGGGGTAAAAAATTCCATTCTTTTGCTAGTTTAAGATTAGGGATGTAATTCCGATAGGGATTAGCAGCAGTTTCCGGGAGTGAATCTCCAATACGTACTTCGGTAAGAGTGAGTTCCTTCATGCATTGGGCAGCCTCAGCATATAATTCTGCTTTGGAATAGCATTCGGCAGCGTATCTCAGCCATACTTCATTTGTTATTGTTTTGACATCTTTTTTTCTATTCACCAATTCAAATCCTTCATTGTACAATTCAGCAGCGCTCTTATATTCTAAAATTTGTTTGAGCTTATTGGCTAAAATAACGATTAACGGGATATTTTTCTCATTTAAGGTTTCAACATGTTTGACATATCTTACAAATCGACGGACTTGCCGGTTTTGTTTCAACCAATCTTCAATGGAAATTGTATTTTCATTATCCACCTCAAACATCTCCCAGGATTCATCTTTATTGAAACAGTTTTCAATTGCCCTCCTGGCCAGGTCGATTTCTTTTTTTTGGATATATAAGTTTGCCGCTTCATGCCACATTTCATTTTTTTCTAAGATTTTTCCTGCTTTGATATGGTCGCCTAGTTTGAGATATTCTTTATATGCTTCATAAAATTCTTCATTATTCTCATAATACTCTGCTAATTTATTGCCTGTCAACAGTAATTTTTTTATTTTCTTTATCATGGTTCCCTGGTGGTTAGCTGTAAATCGTGAAATGATCCCGGCAGGTGTTTGACTTTCTTTTTAACCTGCACTCCCTGGACCCAAACTTCACCCAACTCTCTGAAAATTTACTTTCAATCATGGGGTATATTTTAGAAAAAAATGTGTCCTTTGTCAATAGAAAAATAAAAAAAGTCTGCCGCTCGCCAATAATGAGCCCGGGATTAATCTTCTACCTTTTTCCAGACGGCGATGCCCGTATAGCCCCAAATGAGGGAAAAGACCGGGACGAGAAAAGCGAACCAGCAGTAAGGTAGATACTGGACCGTGGGAATGCCCAGCATCTGGCTGCAGAACCCGCCGGCAACACCCCAGGGAACAAGCGGAGCCGAAAGGGTTCCCGAATCCTCCAGCGACCGGGTCAACACGATGCTGTCAATCCGATGCTTTTTAAAGATAGGCAGGAACATCTGTCCCACAAGAATAAGCGAAAGGGCCTGGTTCCCTGTAAACAGGATAACAATATAACAGGAGACCAGTACCAGGGCGATAAGAGAACCTGTTCTCTTTACCCGGCGCAGCATTCCTTTAACCAGCGCCTCCAATACCCCCGCCGCCTTTAACGACCCGCCTAAAGCTCCAGCGATCAGTACAAGGATAATAACCTCTTCCATGGAAACCATGCCGCCGCGGCTCAGGACCTGGTCTACATTTTGGACGCCGGTTTCACTCTTACAACCAACTGTGGCAGTAACAAATACCCGGGTGAGCGAAGCCTTTTGAAAGACCACAGCCCAGAGTGCGCCAAAAACCACATGGACAAAAATAAGCGGCATGGTGGGCATTTTTTTTAGTGCCATTATCAGCATGATGGCAATGGGTATAAAATGAATGAAATGGATGTTCCATCCTTTGTTGAGACCCTCCAGCATCCGGGGCAGTTGATTGTCCCCCATGGTGTCCGCGGTACTGCCAAAAATCCAGAAAAGAAAAAAAGTAAGCAGTGCAGCAGGGATGGTGGTATACATCATGGAACGGATATGTTGGAAAAGATCGGCTTCACCCACAGCCGCAGCAATGTTGGTGGTGTCTGACAGGGGGGACATCTTATCACCGAAATAGGCGCCGCTGAGGATGGCCCCGGCAGTAAGCGGAGCGGGAATTCCTAATCCCGCTTGTATGCCCATTAAAGCGACGCCAACCGTACCGATGGTGCCAAAGGCGGTCCCGGTTGCCATGGATATGATGAGGCAAACCAGGAAAGCAGTAGGCAAGAAAAAGGAGGGGGAAATAATTTGCAGCCCGTAATAGATAAGACTCGGTATAATACCGGCTTGAATCCAAACCCCTACCAACGCGCCAATGAGCAGCAGTATTAAAACCGCAATGCTAACTTTACTGACACCGGCAAAGATGTTTTCCTGGAGAGCTGCCCAGGGCTTCCGTAAATAGAAGTGAAGAACCCCCACCACACCCACTGCCAGCGTCATAGGGAGAAAAACACCCTCCAGGCCGGATTGTAACCGGATGCCTACGATGATAACCACTGCCATAACCAGGACCGTAACCAGGGCCTGTCTAAGGGTTGGATTTCTTTCTTGATTCACTTAATAACCAAATCGTTTACACGCCTGATACGCCTGGTTTAATTGCAGGAGAGTCATATTTTTTCATTGGATTTGTAAACCAGCAAAACCGGTAATGGAATTCTCAGGCGGATTGCACCAACAGGACATTCATATACACAGCCGCTGAAATGAACGCACTCTTTGGGATAGGTGACAGTGGGAACTTCTCCCTGCTTTGAGCCGTAGAATACGTCTTCAGTGCAGATATCCACGCATTTACCACACTTGATACATTTATCGGCATTAATAACCGGCGGCATTTCCTTTCTCCCTAATACTTTCTCCAGGACACAAAGGGTTTTCCATCAGTCTTGCGAATAATATGAGCCTGGTCCAGCAGGGGATTGGTAAAGGGGTAATCGGGACGAACGTGAAGACCCCTGGTCTCTTTCCTGTCCAGGGCCATGAGAAACACCAGTTCCCCGATATCAAACATATTAT
>CP070627.1:1694820-1701559 GCA_020355945.1 Candidatus Aminicenantota bacterium
GGTATAATCTTTCTTTTTTTCCGCATCGATTCCGCCGGCGATTACCATCCCGGTATTGATCCCGGTATGGATATCCAGGGGAATTTCCAGGTGATTTTCCCGGTTAAATTGATTTAGGTGGTTGCGCATGGCAATGGCTGTATTAACCGCTTCTTTGGGGGCATCTTCAATAGCAGTGGGAAGGCCGAAAAGAATGGTAAGACGGTTTTCCATGATTTTATCTATTTTTCCGCCGTACTTTTCCACCAAAGAACCCAGCATTTCAAAACAACTGTTCATGATTGCGGCTGCTTCTTCGGCTCCCAACTTTTCCAGCATCTGGTTGTACCCGGATATTTCAGCTACTATCACGGTTGCCTGCCGGCGTTCCGTCTCTTTCCTGGAAACCGGTCTTTCTTTTCCATCGACCATGGTCTCCGCTTTTTCGCCTCTAAGGCTTTTTTCCAGCTTTTCCAAATCAGACAACAGCGGCTGCATGGATGAATAGCGGTGGTTCCGGTCCTTTCGTAAACATTTAAATATTATCTTTTCCAATCTTGTTGGCAGGTGGGGGCGAAATTCTGTGGGCGGTAAAGGAGAATCATTGATAATTGAACGGATGACAGCTTGTGCATTATCACCTATAAAGGGCACCTGGCCTGTGACCAGCTCATACAACACCACCCCTAATGACCAGATATCGGTTCGCTGGTCCAATTCTTCAGCCCGGGCCTGCTCCGGGGACATGTAATGGACGGACCCCACCCGGCAAATTTCCTGGGTTATTTTGCTGGCTCCTTTTAACTTTGCCACACCAAAGTCTAAGATTTTTACTCGATCGCTCTCATCTACGATGATATTTTGAAGTTTAATATCCCGGTGCACAATCCCGGTATGGTGGGCTTGTTCAAGTCCTTCACCAACCTGTCGGGCGATAGCGATGACATCTTCAATGGGCATTACTTCCCAGGACATGGTTTTATCCGCAGGACACAGCTTTTCCTGGAGTGTCTGCCCTTTCACATATTCCATGGCGATGTAAAGTTGTCCTGCAAATTCATTGATTTCATAGACAGTAACGATATTGGGATGGTTGAGGGCGGCTGCGGCTTTGGCCTCCCGCTCAAAACGTTTGCGGGCCGCTTCATCGGCTGTCATTTTTAAGGGGAGGAATTTCAGTGCCACTTTTCGTTCAAGTTTGGTATCTTCCGCCAGGAATACTTCACCCATCCCGCCTTGGCCGAGCTTTTCCAGTATCTGGTAATGGGATACGGTTTTGCCGATCATTATCTCTTCTCCTCTTTTGTTTCCCTGGTTTAACCCCCCTCCACGTTCCCGAGTCCCTCGTAAATGTTACACTTTTTGCCCTTCAAATTTACCTCTTCTTCGAGTTTGTCTTTAAGGTTAAAAATTAGCATAAAAAATAGAAAATTTCAAGTGAAAATAAAAAAACACAGCAATTCTAAAAAAGGGAAAAAAGGGAAAAGCGGAAAAGGGGAAAAGCAAAAAAAATAAAAAATTTTCACCCTGGCATGACGATTTTGCTATTACCGCTTCTTGTAGCTCATGGTGCAATCCCTTAAATCATGCGTGGTTATAAGGTTTACCTGCATTAACCCGTCCTTTTTTGTTATCCTGAATATGTACCCCTGTTTCTTTTTGGTTAACGCCAGTATTATTTTTTTACTGGTTATCCTACAACGGGCAGTGAATTTACTCCCTTTATCCTTTTCCCCTACTTCATCGGTGTCACCCTCTTTGTACTTCCCCTCCCTGTACCGGTATTTCGTCCTGGTGACCCATACCCCATCGACCCTAATGAGGGTAATCCAGAATCGCTCTCTCTTTATCGTAGGTTCATTATCATCCCCCATCCGTGTTATCCTGGTAAAAACCCAGTCCTGGCCTCCCCCTGTTACCGTCCACCTGATCTCACGTATCGTAAAATCCCGTCCCGTTTCCTTACCCTCTTTTACGCAATCGGCAAATTTCTGTTCGTCCATGTCCCAAACAAAATCCCCTCCCCCGAGCAGGTTTTCTATTTTTCCCCTGGGGTCTACCGCATGTTGCATATCCCCGTACAACGCAACGGTTGATATAACAATGATGATCCATATTAAAGCGTTAAGTTTTCTATTCATTTTTAACCTCCTGGCCCGAGCTGGGCCTCCCGTTTAAGGTTCTTCCACACATTTATCCGTGTTCCATACAGAAGTCTTACGTTCATGTCATTTTCATTTAAGTTTGACACTACCCATATTATATTGCATTTCAATATTTTTTACAATTTGCTTTTTTTCCCGGATATTGAAAAAAAAGGTACAAAAAACAAAAAAGGAAAAGAAAAAAGGGAAAAAAGGTGCCCGGCAAAAATGCCAGGCAAAAAAATACACCTGCGGATGTGATTATGCTTTATGCCGAACCTGAGAATATTGAGGGCGGCCAGGGGGCCAGGGGGGGCGCTTTTTGAAAAAACTGCCCCCCCTGTGGCCCCCCCCGCAAAAACTTTTGATTAAGAAGCGGCTTAAAAATTCACCCGGACGCCGAACTGGAACAATCCGGCATTTGACCACATGGTGGGTTCAGGTTCGCCAGGATCTTCAGCACCAATAGCCAGGTTATGCTTCAACTGGATCTGGTTGTTGGTGGCATTGTACCAGTCAAGTACCAGAGTGGCAGTAATGGTATCGGTAACTTTTAGTGTTTTTTCCAGGCCGAGATTCAACATCCAGAAGGTGGGGAGCCGCTCATCCCCGGCTTTAAAACCTGCCCTGTACAGGTAAACCGCACCCTGGTTCACGCGCACCCGCCTTCTTAAGGGCTGGGGGTTCCCTTCCCTGGCCTGGAAAAAAGCAGTCAAATTAAGTCCCCAGGGCAGTTGATACATACCGGTAAACTTTACCATCCACCGCGAATTGACCCAGACATCTCGCAAACCCGAACCCGTGGTAGCCGGTGCCACAGTTCCCTGGTTAAAAAAGTCAAAGTTATTCATATCCAATGTCTCTTCCTGGAAACGGAACCGCTTCCAGTCTTGAAGGGTAAAGGACAGGTTGGCCATCCACCCCCGGGATAGTTTTTTGGTCATGACCAACTGCAGCCCCAGGTACCTGTCATAGGCCTGGTCTAAGTTATAGTAGTAAGTACCCACCGGGATTTCCACCTGTTGGTAAGTGGGAACCTCTGTGCCGCCCACCGTGGTGGTACCGATATATTCCCAGTTCTCCCCGGTTTCAATCGAGCCGTCTGCCATGATACCTTTTGCAGCACCACTGGTTTCACCCCGTGAATTGGCATCAGCGGTTAGGTTATGTCGCTTCTTGTAAAAACCGGTAAGAGAAACAGCCAGGTCATCGGTCAATGCTTTCTCCAAGATCAGGGTCAACTCATCCAGGTAAGGGGTATTGTAGCCCGGGTCATAGTCCACCCGGTTCATGTTGGTGACCGGGTCAATCTTCCTGAAGGGAGCATCATAGAAAAGAGGTCCCATTTCTTCGTACTGGGGAATTTCATCTTCGTTGATATCCATCCAGAAGGCCCACCCAAAACGATAGGGCAGGTAATGGAAAACAATGTAATTCCCGCTTTGTGACATGTATCGACCGGCGGACAATTTCACCACGTTCTTACCATCGCCGGTGATATCATAGGTCATGGAGACCCTGGGTGATAACATGTTCCAGGCAATGGGAGCCTTGAACTCTTTGAATTCCAGTGCGGAAATCTGGTCCGCATACATCCGCTGACCATGGTAGGGAGAACCGGGCTCATACCAGGTGAAATAGGGCATGGTGAACGGATTGATTGCACCTTGTTCCCTGTCATAACGTAACCCCACAGAAGCGGTCAACTTTCCCCAGGTAATGGTATCCTGGATATAAGCGGAAATTCTCCGGAAATTCATATCAACAATATTATCGGGAAAAATACCCATGTAATTCCAAAAGGGGTTATACCTGTAAATGTAAAGGATTCTCTGGTTGGGAGTTAAGGATTGGGTGGTGGTATCTGCATTGAAGTAATCGACGCCGAAACGGATTTCATGGTCGCCGGCGAGAGCATCTTCCAGGAAATAGTTACCATCGAGGGAAAGATCAATGGAGTTATAATTGGAGTCCATGAGCCAGGCAGAACCTTCGGCCCGGGAGTAGCCGTCAATGATTTTTAAATCATTTCCTTCGTTGTGCCCGGTTTCCGGGTTTATCTCCGAGCCCCGGGGATCCAGGGAAAATCCACTATCCACAGCCGCGGCTTTCACCTCCAGCATTAAATCGCCAAATACGTGAGATAGAGAGCCATTGAATAAATACCCGGGTCCTGACTGGTCCCAAAGGGACCCGGCATCTTGCTGGGCCGCTGACAGGAAGGGACGACCCCATTTAAACTTGGAATCATAAGACACATGGAAATCACCGGAAGTTTTTCCCAGTTGGAAATTCAATTTTCCATAACCGGAAACCAGCCAGGTGGCGTCTTCGAGATCGGCTTCGCTTCGTTTGTGGATATCCTGGACAGCCCAGGAACCAAACCACCACAATTTGTTCTTTACCAGCGAACCACCAATGTTGATACCGTACTGGTACAGGCGTTCTACCCCGGGGACTACCAGTCCTCTTTCTATCATGTATTCAGTGGGTTCCTGGTTCATTTCCCATTTTTCATCTTCCACATAAAGATGCAAATCGCCAGAGGTCCGGTTACCCGCTCTTTTAGTCACAAAATTCAACTGGATACCACCGGTTTGAGCGGTAATGTCGTTGGCTCCCAGGGTGACTTGCAATTGGTCATAGGAGTTGACATTCAGGTAAGCGGGTGCCGCACCCACGGAATTGGGACCGGAAAGGTTGGCCCCATCCACATGCCAGGCGGCATCTTCCACCTCAGTGCCCACGGCGATCACGTTGGACGACTGACCGGAATCCGCACCACCAATGTCCACACGATCCACCATGATACCGGGGAGTGCCGATAACAGGGTCCAGGGGTTCCTTGCCGTGGGCATGGACTCCACGAACTCCTTGTCCACGTTCACACCCACTTGCGTCCTCCTGGTGTCCATCGTACCCACTCGACCGGAAATGGTAATCTCTTCCTTTAACGTGGTGGTTTCCATCATGATGTCCAGCGTGACACTCTTACCCAGGGACACTTCAATGTCCTTACGAATAACCGTTTTGAATCCTTCCAATTCACATTTTAATTCATAATTTCCCGGTGGTAAAACCAGGAACCGGAAATTGCCTTTTCCCGAAGAGATGGTGGTAAGTTGACCGATCTTATTCCCGGTCAGGGTAATTATAACCCCGGGAACTTTGGAACCATCCGCCAGGGCCGTTGTCCCGTAGATGTCTCCGCCTCTGACCCGGGCCCATGACAATACCGGGAGTATTGCCACTGCCAACAGGACTACAAAAATTTTACTGAAAAGTTCTTTCATGATTAACCTCCTATACGATTCATCATATTCTCAATCTATCAATGCAATTTCCATACCCAGGGGACAATCCTGGGAAAACTTTTCCTGATGAGACTTTTCAAGATATAAACGACGGGTGCATTTTAGAAAAATCAACCCATCGGTTGACTCATTTTCTGTAAATATCCCGGTATTAAGATCAATTAAAGATTTTGGATAGATAACCAATGGTATGACTTAATCAACCGATAGGTTGACTTTTTAATGAAAATAGCCCACGAATGACACAAAGGAACACGAATGATATAATTTTTTTTTGCACTTTTTCCTTGCATTTTTTCTTTTTATCTGGTATTCTTCCTTTTTCTTTTTCAGAAACGGAATTCGTACAAAAATGATTTAGTGAGACACCGGCACAAGCAGAAAAAGAAGGAAATTACTTATTCGATCAGCCAGGGTGGTAAACCCCCCCGGGGGCGGAAGCTCATTCAATGCAAAATTTACGTATTTCAAACGTTTTTGGCGGTTTTTGGGTTATTGATCTATATACTTATGATTAAAATTAGTTTATAAGTTAAAATACGGAGGCTAATGATGGATATTAAAATTTTTAAAAATGTGGTAACGGCGTTGTTTGCATTTTCATTGTTCATCATTTTATTATCATGCACCACAGCCGAATCCAACGATCTATTTACCCCGGTTTCGCTGGAAAAGGTTCGTCTGGAAAAGGAACAAGAAAATGTAATGACGAAGCTTAAGCAAGAACAAACCACTGCTAAATTAAGAATTGTTACAATTAATTTAAAGATCTTAGAAAAAGAGTCGGTAAACCTTAATCTATTCCCGGATAAGAATATTACTGTGGTGAGAAAAAAAATTGAAAAACGGAGTGAAAAGGATTTCAGTTGGTTTGGCATTACTTCCGATGCCTTTGATAGTGTGATTTTAGTTGTACGAGATAATAAGATAACCGGAACGATTAGAGTTGGCTCTGAATTGTATAGGATAAGACCACTGGGAGGGAGAAAGCACGCTGTAATTCATGTAGATCAAAGTAAATTTCCCCCGGACCATCCACCTGAGTTTGAAGAAGCGATGAAACAAAAATCCGATTTGGAAAGTAAAATGGAAAAATCCATTCGAAGAAAAGATATTAGACAAAATGGTGAGATTACATACAAAGTGCTTGTTGCATATACGCCTGCTGCTGAGTCAGATGTACATGATATAGATGCATTAATCCAACTTGCAATCGATGAAACCAATCAATCCTACAAAAATAGCAATATTAATTTGACAGTAGTGTTAGCATATTCCTATAGAGTAAATTATACGGAATCA
>CP070627.1:1701659-1708382 GCA_020355945.1 Candidatus Aminicenantota bacterium
CCGGTTAAAACGAATGGCCCAACTGGCAGAGAATTCCATTAGCGGCGGTCCTCTTAATCGATAATCACCGTATATGCCCGCTTATTTTTTTTTGCCGCGTCTTTGCCTGTTTCACCGTTTAGGCTTCCCTTTTTTTTCCAACTCTTTCACAGCAAGATCAAAATCAGAAATCATAGTTTTACTTCGTTCCGCCCTATATTTATCAAACTCCGCTTCTGCTTTTTGGGCCGCAGTTTCGGCACTCACATTTCCGGCATGGGTCAAAAGTTCTTTTTCACTCAGTTTCAGAAAATCATCCAATTTGGCAATCCAATCTTTCATCTTCATCAAGCGACCGTTGGTGGCTTGTAATTCGGCAAAATCAAGATACAGCGAAACAATCAGGTTGAGTTGCTGTAACTCCTTTTCCGTAAGGTAGTTCTTTATTATAAAAATTGGTGGGTTTGGTAGAAAATTCGGAAATTCCGAATTTTCTCATAGTAGATTCTTTTTCAAGTTCTTTCTCTTCATATACAGCAATTCTTCTTTCTAAAAATCTCTTCGTGTTTATTGGCGTTCATTCGCGGTTAATTAAAACAGTGGAATGCGGCAAGGGAAAGCGATTATTTCCATCATCGTGGTATACCGTCCATTCACCCAAATCAGGATTCCAGCGCCTGGCCCAGACGTGTAATTCTTGATTCTCAAAATCTAAGGTAATTATATGATAGGTATTGATATCCTCTTCGCCTTTTTCGCCGTATAGGCTGCCGGTTCCAATTGATACATAACCTCCCGAAGAAGAAAATAGTTTTTGTTTTTTCACTATTTTTGTTTTGTGAATATGACCGTGCAGATGAATGATACCATACCGTTCCATAAGGGTGGTATAATCTTCAAATTCGTTTTCAGCCAGCCAGTTGACCGGGTGATGGGTAAGCAAAATTACCAGTTCGCCCTTCTGGACATTCCCCGGCTTGCCCTGAAAATAAGCTTCATGGAATTGGTGGGTACCCATGCGGATTTTGCCGTATTCGCTGAATTCTTTGAGACAAAACAAAGCGGAATTAAGTCCGATAATGCGCACTGGAAAATCCTGCAATTTCCTGGAATACCAGGGCTTAGGAGAACCGCTCCGTTTATCTGTGAGGGTAAGTGAGTTGACATAACCGGAGCTTTTCACGAACTCATAATAATATTTAAATTTTTCTTGGAATTCGCAGTAATTTTCAAAGTTGCTGAGCACCCCGGTATCAATATTGATTTTGTTATCCCGAACCTCTTCAATAGTGGTTTTGCCTTTATCGGAAATGTATTCGTATTCATGAACGTCGTGGTTTCCCGGGATGATGAAAAGGTGGTCTTTGGAACAGCCGGTGGTATTTAATATATCATTTATCTTTTCATTTATGGATTCGTATTGGTTTTTCTGGCCGGATTGGGCAATGTCACCTGTAAGGCAGATGGAGTGGATTTTTTTGTTGTTTTGCTGCGCACGCCATTTTTGTATATCCCGGAGGAATTCATGGAATATGCAAGTAATGGTGGGGTCTTTTTCAAGGGCATAATGGATATCTGAGATGTGAAGGATATTGAGGTTTTGTGAGGAGAATGGTTTAACGGAGATGGTCTTTTTTTCTGGTAAAATCCTGTCAATGCTAAGCTTCGGCGTGGAGCGTTGGCAAATTTTATCGATGGCTTTTGCGGCTGTTCTACTGACAAGTATATCACTGGGAAAGGGCCGCAGAAGATGAATGCGATCACTGAGCAAGGGTTGCAGGAGAGGGATGTGTTCAGTGGTACCTATGAACCCCAACGCATCGGCGGCGGCGCAGCGCACATCTTCAGCTTTGTTTCTCAGCAGGGGTGCCAGGAAAGAAATATCTTGGGATTTAAATATTTTGGCCAATGCATCTCTAGCGGCCCACTGGACACGAATATTCTTATCCCTGAGCAGGGGGGCCAGGAGTGGAATATTTTTGGATATACCAATCTTCCCCAACGCTTCGGCAGCTACGCAACGCACATCTTCATCTTTATCCCTGAGCAGGGGGCCTAGGAGTGGAATATTTTTGGATGTACCAATCTTCCCCAGCGCTTCGGCTGTTGCGCGGCGCATATCTTTATCCCTGAGCAAAGGTTCTTGGAGGGGAATATCGCCAGCTTTAACGATGTCCCTCAACACATCCTCAGCGGTGCGTCGGACAAAATCATTTTTATCACTGAGCAGGGGTACCAGAAGATGAATATCGTTCGACGTGCCAATCTTCCCCAACGCTCTTGCGGCAGCGCGGCGTACATCTTCATCTTTATCCCTGAGCAGGTTTTCCAGGATAGGAATATGTTCCAATGTGCCGATCTTCCCCAAAGTTTCGGTAGCTGAACTGCGGACATAACTAACTTCATCCCTGAGCAAAGGTTCCAGTAGAGGAATATCTTTCGATGTACTGTTTTTTCCCAACGCTACTGTGGCAGCGCCCCTGAAATCACAATCCATATCACCAAGCAGATTTTTCAGGAGGGGAATATCTTTGGCTTTACAAATTTTCTTTAGCGCTTCGGCTGCACTACTGGTAATATCCCAATCCTCATCCCTGATCTGCGATTCGATAATACTGAGGATGAATTTACGCTGCTCATCATTGCTCTTGTTGAATTTATCATTATTTGACAAGAAATAATTTAAATATTTTTTATTATTATTTAACAATTCCCTTAACTGCTTATATATTCTTTGGATGAATTTAAGATCAGCACTAGCATCCGACATCAGGAAAACAGTAAAAATAAATTTTAGCTCACATATGAGATCCACTTTTTTACTATCGGTCTGATAAATCGAATCAATTATGACCTCTACTTTTTGCGGGTCTTTCTCCAAACCCACAAAAAACCGCATCACCTCATACCACACATCATGGTAAAAAAAAGTGATATCGCCTACGAGTTTCCTGAATAATTGGGGTTGTTGATAATACATGTACCTCGCAGCAAAATAGGCTTGAAACGATTGATGACGAAATACGATTTTTTGCTCCCTGTCCTCGAATAACTCCAATATAATCCCGATGTTAAGCAATGCTTCCTTTTTCTCCGGGGTTTCACAGTATTGCACCAGTTTATCCTTCTCGATTTCCAGTATTTTGTTTTCTGCCAGGGAAAAAAAAGCGATCTTTTCCAGTGCTTGTTCCAGCTCATTGTCGATAAAATGACGAATGGACAAAGAGTCTTGCCAGAACCGCGGTTTGCTTCTCTCCTGGTCAATCAATATCCTCGTGAATTCAGTGTATAAATCCGCACGATTCCATAATTTTGAGGCTTTATACCTCTTTTCCGTAATGGTTTTAAGCATTTCCAGCAGCACCGGCACCGTAACTAATTCCCTGGTGGCAGTAATGTGCCCTTCCAGCTTTTTATAATTTTCCTCTCCCAGGTAGTGCCGGACTTCATCCTCTTCAGGCAGTTTCAAACTGATTTTTTTAAAAACTGTTTTTACTTTATCCGCTGTATTTTGCCGCGACGACAGGAGGATTTTCGCTTTTTTATAATAGTGGTATCTATCGTGGATTTGCAGCGACGCTGCAATATCATCCACATCCCTGGCCTGGTCCAGTGCGTCCAGCAGCACACAGAGATTATCCCATTCTCCATGCACCACAGCAGTCTGCGAATTGTTAAAAAATGATTCCACTCGCTGATGGATAAAATTCGCAATACTGCCTTCGCGGTTATTTAAAGCGATACAGGTGGTCAATAACGGCACAAAAGGATAATCACCGGCCCGGTCCAGGAGCACACAGGCTGCATAGTTGAGAAAGGTTGTTTTCCCCATACCTGAAGGATTCACCAGGATATAATTGTTTTCGTCCGTTAAAACCGTTTCCAATTTCACCGTTTCCCAAACCCATTGTATCCGCTTTTCTCTTACTTTTCCTGTTTTTTCATCCTTTACATCCACTTCTTTTTCTACTTCCTGTTCCAGGTCCAATTTCATATGGTATTGGTGCTTGATGGTGGTGTTTAATAATTCGTCCAGCTCGGCTTTTCTTTTTCCCAGGACCTCCTCCCTGGTCATCGTGGTGACCTGCATCAGTACAGGTTCTTTTTCATCTGCCGTAGCAGAGCCAACAGCCGTTAGCAGCCGCTTCCTGGCCTCTGCTTCTTTCATACCAAACAGGTTGGTATATATCACCGCACCCAAAACCTTTTCCACTTCGCAGGAATCGATACGAAGGAGCATAACGGCTTTGGTGCCACCGCTTGAGAATTTTTCTATGACAGCCTTCCAGGAAACAGCATCCCCTACCTCCTGGATAAACCGCTCCGAAATCAGCACCAACACACTATTGGAAATAGTAGTCATATGTTCTACTTTTTCAATAGGGTTTTGTCCGGGAAGGAAATCCCAGGAATCCATGAGTATTGAGAATGGTACTTCTTTAAGAACGCCAGCGATCCACCGTGCTGCCAGTTCGTCATTGTGGTGATAGGTAATAAAAAAATCAGCTTTCATTTCCTGTAATCTCTCTTCTTCGTACGCATTTAATTCCTTTTTTTATAAAATTTGCTTCGGTCTATTTTATGTTTCTTGTTAAGCCTAAGCTCTTAAATAGTCAATAAGGGCATCGCTTAAGTAATATCCTTTCTTTTTCATTTCATTGAAAACCTTAACGGCGTCGTCTATCCACCCTCTTTTTTCAAGAGTTTTCAAAAGCCAAACTGTTCCCACCACGTAGATTCCCAATTTTTCCGCAGCTTTTCGACCTGATTTCTCATCGATTATTAAAAGGACTTTATTCCTATCCTCAATTAAAGTATAGGAAAGTAGTATAGAAGATTTCTCTCCATCGTTTAGCAATTGAACCGTTTCTTTAATCTTTTTATTGTCAATTTGGTTCAGTTCACGTAATTCACGTACTTCGATAAAGCCTCCGATATTTTCTTTTATGGAATCGTTTTCCGGGGATTTCTTTGAAAAGACCTCAATATAAACCTCTCCTGTAATGATCAACTGATTAAAAAGTTTTTTCAATACATTGAGGATTCCCGCTTTGGCAAATGCCAACAAAGGACCGGTATCGATAATGACTTTCTTCAATTTTCCAGGAATTTTTGCAGATTCTTTTCATCCTTTGATAATTCTTCAGCTATTTCATCATCGGAGTAATTAAAGACACTCACCCCATACATACTGCACTTTTCCAAAAACTCTCTCCTGGAGATTCCAGCTAGTTCCGAAGCCTTACCGGAAGAGAGTTTTCCAAGTTCAAACATCTTGATAGCTGCCATTAATACGATTTCGGACACCAATTCTTCAGGTGTTTTTTTTATCGAAAGCAGAAAGTCTTCCGTTATATTTAAAACCAGGGGCTGTACGTTCATTTTGTTTCTCCTGTAGTTAAAATATATAATTCTTATTGATTTTTGTCAAGCAAAAAGATGAATAAAAAAAAATAGGGAAAACTTTTACCTCTGGCGGCCAGGGGGCTCTTTTCGAGAAAACCGCCCCCTGGACCGTGAAACATCCGCAAAAGCTTTTTATTATTATGGCGTGGATTTTGTGAAGCACTGCTTGACAAATAAAGGCAATTGGTTTATATTTCCTCTATCAAATCAAGGAGCGAACATGTTTCTGGCACCGTTGAATTACGATAAATACTTTAATAAAGTCCTTTCCAATGAAAAAAGAGGGGGGACAGGCAAGATAAATCCCAGGCAAGGCAAATTAAATTCAGGATTTGTTGACAAAAAGTTTAACTCGCGTTAAACTATAAAGCGGGGGTAAAAAATGGAAGTAAAAATACGCAATATCGGCAATTCAATGGGGATCATTTTTCCAAAACAGATTACCAAAATAATGAATTTTCATGTTGAAGATGTGATTGAATTGGATGTTGATGCAGAAAGAAAACGCCTGATTATGGAGCGAAAGAAAAATTCGCTGAGAGAAAATCTTTTAGATGGAATTATGGCCAGCCAGGAAGATAACCTTGCCTTTGTCAATGATTTTGATGAATTGGAGGGTGAAATATGAATAACCTGTCCAGGCTGGATATTGTCCTGAAGGCAAATTCCTTTTTCTTTGTGCCAGTTTCACCTGGTAACACCACTGGCCTTGTAAAAGAAAGTTTGATTAATACACAACAAATCAGGACCATAGATAAAACAAGAATTCAAAAAAAAATGGGCAGCTTACCCAAAAGAATGGAAAATTCTCTTGACTATGCGTTGAGCTTAGCTGTCGGTACAGACGAAGAAGAAGGAAAGAAGGGGGACAGGCGAGAAGAAAGAAGAACCTTACTTTGATGGGGTTCCGAACCCCGGCATCGAGGTTTTTTATCTCAATAGCGGGGTACCGAACCGCAATGCTGAGGTTTTTTACCCCGGTGACGAGGTCCCGAACCTCAGTGCTGAGATATTTTATCCCAATTACGGGGTTCTAAACCGCAGCGTTGAGGTTTTTTACCCCAATCACGGGGTTCGGGACCCCAACATCGCGGTTTTTTACCCCAATGATGAGGTTCTGAACCTCAGTGTTGAGGTTTTTACCCCGATAACGGGGTACTGAACCTCAATGTCGAGGTTTTTACCCCAACGTTGGGTTTTTTTGCTTTTTTCTGTGTCCCCGTTTTTATATTGACTTCTGGTTTGATTTCTTATAGAATAATGGTGAGACTCTCCTCCAGTGACACAGTCTTTATAGTTATACACAGGACATGATCGATGAATAATATTTCCAAAGAA
>CP070627.1:1708482-1715195 GCA_020355945.1 Candidatus Aminicenantota bacterium
AAAATTTTCTAATACAAAAGGAGGTTTAAATGAAACGTACCATCATATTTTTTTCACTGGCTTTTTTTATGATTGGTCCCCTTTGTCCGGCTGTGGTTACCAACCCTGACAAACCTTTAAAAGGGGAATGGGATTTTAAACATGAAAAACTATGGCAAATAGAAGGTTATGGCGATGAGCCCCTGGCTATGGTGCATAAGTTTTCCGTACATGATAACGGCGATATTTACCTTTTCGATCGCCGCCACTTCACTTTTTTCGTATTGGATAAAAACGGTAAACTAAAATTTTCTTTCGGAAGAAAAGGAGAGGGGCCCGGTGAAATCAAATTCATGCTTAGTTTTTTCCTGGTGGGAGATGTCCTGGTTGTCTCGGACATGGGGAAAGTTCATTATTTCGGCCTGGATGGCAAATTTAAAAAATCCGTGCCCACCTCTTCGACTATCGGCCTGGCCCCTTTACTGTTTATCGATGAAAACCGCCTGGTAAAAACCAGGATTGTACCGGGTTTCACTATTGTCTCCGAAGCATTGGAAATTTTCAACCTGGCTGCAAAAACCAGTACCTACTTAGAGGGCGAACCGGTTCCTGACGATAAAAAACAATCCGACAGGGGTGTTATGGTGATGATCAATATTGGCAGCGGGGAAGTCGAACGGAAGCCCGATTTTGTTGCCGGAAAAATTGGCGACAAACTCTTATGGGGTAAAAATGATACCTACCTGATAAAAGCCTGCGATTTTTCCGGAAAAGAACATTTCACCTTTTCCGTTGAAGGCCGGAAACGAAAAAAGATTACCCAAAAATATAAAGAACAGGTGGTCTCACGTATGACTTTTCGTACCAGTACCAGGGGCGGACCGTCACCTGATGAGATAAAAAAAAGGTTGATCAAGTCGATCCCGGATGAATCAACCTATTTTTCCCGGGTTGAAGCCGGTAATAACGGTTTGATCTACGTTTATGTCTCCGACCCGGTACGGGAAAATGGCCAGGAGATTGATATCTTCTCGTCAACCGGTAAATACCTGTATCACGCCAATATTGCGTTCCCGGCAGTAGAACGCATTGTGGCCAACGGTGTTGTTTTTAAAGGTGATTTTTTATATTTGGTGTTAGAGCAAGATTCCGGGGATTTAAGCTTCCAAAAATACAGCATAAAAAATCCGCCTGGCTCTTAATACCTTGCATCCGGCGGCCAGGGGGACTGATTCAGTGGGTCAGTAAGAAAAGTGCCAGGCTAATTTTTTCTCTTTCTCTCTTGGAATCATAAGACTTCCGCAAAAGGCTAACACACTTGAATGCTATAAAGATGCTATTTTGAGTCGGTTTCCATGCTTTCGTTAGGTGCTGGTTCGACATTCTTTGTCAGGTGGTCACTGAGTTTCATAAGTAGACGAGCGTGTCTTTTGGGAGCTTTACGACCAATGCTGCCAGCTATCCTGGTGCGAGGAAGGACGCCGAGGAATCCCAGGCGAAAGACAGAGTCAGCAGCAAGGCCGGAGGGAGAAAAATCATCGTCAGCACTGGTTATTACTTCGTCAAAATCCGGTACAGCCTGATGGATTTGAGTACTTATACCGCATACGAGTATATCTCCGAAGGGTGGCATCTCGCGCAAAAAGAGAGCCGGACGATTCTTCACCACTCCATCTGCCTGCGGAATTGGAGCCAGGATTACATCGCCCTCATTCATAGGTGGAACTCCGGGTTCGGTTCCTTAACCATTGACAGCTCATATTCGGGTTCAGAGTCCCCATAGGCCGATTGCATCCCCTGAGCAGCGAGGGAAAACCAATCGCCGCGTTCCCCGCCCTCTCCGGTTGGCTCAGCCACAGACACCAGCACTTTCCCCCCGCGAGGGGCTTCAATCGGTTTAGACAACTCCAGGTGAGTGGAGTCAATCACCTTTGCTTCGACAAAAACCATTTCTGATCTCCTTTTAATATGGTAGAATCATAACATATCACAAATGGGGGAAAAAATCAACGAGGTTGCCAGCCCCCCGTCACCTGAAGCACCGGACCCGTGAAACATCAGCAAAAAATTTTTAAGGAAAAAGGAAGTGCCAGACAGGAAAAAAAGTTGACTTTTGCACTGATTTCTTCTACTATTAAATTTTATAGTCTAACAAAAAAGGCTGTCCTACCATGACGAAAGTGAAGAGAGATATAAAATCATCCGCCACACCCTGAACCTCCTGGCCTCCGGGGACAAAAAGTAAGCATTTAATCGAAGATCCCGGGGAGATTGGTTACTCGATACGCCACATAGACATCTCTATCGTCGATATCTTCTACCTGTGCGACACCTTTTTTGAAAAACCTGAGTTCTCTCAGGTCGGGAACTACATCTGACGATTTCACCGTATAAATAAACCTGCCCTCGCTGTCAAATATATCAATCTCAATTGAAGATACCCCGGTGAACCTGGAAACAGCAAGGTGACCCCGGGGAAGAAATTGAAAGTTGGCAATTACACAAAAAGAAACAGGTAAAGCCTTTTTAATTGCTTGTTTTACCTGCGGTGGACTCCCTTTAAAAAGCGCGGCAATTTCATCTTTATCTGCGTCCATCAGGGCTTTATGTTGATGTTCCCGGTGAATCACCAGTTTTGTCTTGGCTTGCAGGTCTTTATGAAAAATTTCATATTTGGTGCTTAATGACAAATACATGGTTTGATTTTGGTGATTATAACTATGACGAATCAGCGGCGATACAATAGGCAGTACAAATGCCGAACTGATGACTTCACTCTTTACTTCAGTATAACCGACATTTTCAGCTTGATAAAATAAAACCAGGGGGGTCTCCTCTTTGCCCAGTAATTGGCAAACCCTTATTCTCCGTTTCTCTTTGCCTGTTCCTGTTTCTTCATAGTGGTCATAATTCCCGATAAACCGATCTTCATCCACTATTTCTACATATGTGTATCCATGACCGGTTTTTGTTAACTTTCGTTCTTCCAAAAGTTGGCCCTTTTTATCGAACCAGGCAATTTTTCGCTCTCTTGAGCTTATAACCCATATCCCACTGTCCAAAATGACAAAATAAGGCAAAGACTGGAATTCCCCGGGACCAGCTCCTTTTCTCAGAAAGCTTAACATTAATTTCCCGTCCTTACTGAACTTATAAATTTTAATATTACTGCTGTCCCCAAGGTAAATATTTCCGTCTTTATCGTATTGGATGGAGCTAAATGAAGCGCGGCCGGGCTTAACATCGTTGGAATCGATTTGTATTATCTTTTCCAATTGGAGAGTCATGATTCCTTTGAGTGGGGCAGAAGAATTGTAAACATGTTTTATGCCGTTTATTACTTCGGATTTTATACCTTCCGGCTCTTCACTCCTGGAGCAAGAAAACTGTAAAAAAAGTAAAAGCACTATTAATACAGCCAATGTTTTTTTCATTGTTTCACCTCCAATTTTAAATGGAATTATAATTGAAACAGCGATTTTTTTCAAATGATAAAAAAGTGCCGGGCAAATCGTTCTATATCCCTTAGATAATAGAGCTTCATCTTATATCCGTCGGTATCGGTTAAAAAATCACAAAACTTCAACAGGTGACAGGCGATCATGTTTTCCAGTTTCGCACCTTCGTTGTTTTCAATCTGCGACCAGTCCCAGAGATACATCTTGGGCATTTTTTTTAACGATCTTAAGGAACTCCCTGTATAGGGGTAAATCCTGAAATGATAATAGATGTTCTCAAGTATATTCAGCCAGCGCCCCAGGGTTTTATGGGAGACGGAAAGGTCTTCGGTAAGCGAGTTTACCGATAAAGACCATTTTCTCTTCCAGGTCATCCAACACATAATCAAAAAGATATCTTTTTTCCAGCACGGTATCTCCTAAAACACAAAGAAATTATACCATCCTCCAAAAAAAAGGCAAATTTTTTAGACTTGACTCCAAAAAATCGGTTTTTTTCTCTTGACCGTCTCCTACGCACTTCCCCACTGATTTAACGGAACCCCACATCGACCCGATAGATTCGCATCTCGATTGACCGGAACACCATATCACCCGGACATAATGCTCTATCGACCAACAGAAACAACATATCGACCAGGAGGAATCATTGAATCTTATCCGTCGTTCTCCAGACACAAAAGCAGTTATCACCATCTCTTTGCTTAATGAAGCAAAAAGGGGGGAGGCGATAAAAAGCTTACTTTCTTATTTACAGGGATTCATAGGTGCGCATATCTACCAGGTAAACTTTCTTAAATATTTCATCCACTTTTTTGTAATTGGGGTGCTCCCTGAAATAACCGGGCTCGATTGGGGTGCAGTGCCAGGCAAATCGTTCGATACCGGGGCTGTCCGCTAATTTGACCATACACACGCAGAAACCGATTACATTCATGGTTTTGAACGGGTCTGACGGGGGGTGTTCTTTCCGGTTGATTTGCAGTCTGACAAACCTGTTTTTACGGATATTTCTAATAAATTTTTTGTCAGTCATTCCCGGGTCAGGTTGACGAGCCAACGAAACACTGCAATCCAATTTGTCGAACCAATGCCAACTTCCGGGGATGTTAGACTGGAAAAGAGCTTTCATAAATTCCTTTGTTTTTTTGACGGATTCTTTCTCAATATCCAGCCAGATTTCCGGGTAGTGGATTTCGGGAACCACAGGGGACGCTGCTTGATCTGAAGTACTTTCGTTGTCTTGCTCCGGGTCATCTTCCATAATTTCATCATAGAATCGTTGATAATCAGCGGCATTTTGAGGATTCACGGTTGCATAATAGCTATTTAACGCTTTAAATTCCATTTCACCAAATCCTGAATACAAACAATCCAAAATTCTATCCAGGACATGTTCAATCCGATGTTCGGAAGTTTCACGGCTGCTGATAATTGATTGTACTTCTTCTTGTAAAAAAGGCAGCATTTGTTTGACAATATCCTGGGTTTTTTGAATCAATTTTTTCAATTCAGCATCGATTAGTTTACTCATAAATTATCCCTTTTTATAGAAAAAAAACTCTGTAAAAGCTATTATATCAAATTTACAACAGGCCGACAATACTCCATAAAACTCATCGAGTCTAAGAGAGCAATTTTTTTTTCTTCACTTCCAAGATACGATTGCTAAAATATGAGTCATGATCGCTGCTGACGGATTTTGTTGACAAATCCCCGGATTCATACTATACTAGTAACGTTAAACGAAAACAAACAAGGAGACGCTGCACCATGTTGATTGCTAATCCCATTTATGATCTGGTGTTTAAGTACTTGATGGAAAACCTTGATGTCGCCAAAGGGATCATTTCTACCATCATCGATGAAGAAATTACTCATATTGATTTCCAGACCAGGGAAAGTACAATTAAATCGCCTGAAAAATTCACCTTTTTTCATCTTGATTTTATCGCGCGTATCAGGGATAAACAGGGTAAAAGTAAGGATGTTTTAATTGAACTTCAGAAAACCAATGTTCTTTTTGATATACTCCGGTTCAGGCGTTATTTGGGCAGCCAATACCGAAAAGAAGAAGAGGTTATCCAGCCGGATGGAAGTTTGGAAAAGGAGACACTGCCCATCGTCACCATCTATTTTTTAGGATTTTCCCTTTCCAAAACCTTACCGGCTGTGATCAAAGTCGATCGTCAATACATTGATGTTTTGCTAGGAAAAACCATCGAGGAGCGGCATGATTTTATCGAATGTTTAACCCATGATTCCTACGTGATCCAGATACCTGGCCTGAAATTGGATATGAAGAACCGGCTTGAATATGTATTATCCATATTTAAGCAGGAAAAATTGGTAAAAGGGGATAGTCGTTTGAAGGATTATGCCTATGAGATCAAGGATGAACTACTGGAAAAAATCATCAAGCAATTGACCAAAGCAGCGGCTGATAATGATTTGCTCGAACAAATGGAGATAGAGGAATTAGCCCAACATGAGTATGAGACGGCATTTGCACCCTTAGAACGTAAAATCGAGAAGCATGAAAAGACAATTGAAGCGAAAGAAAAGACAATTGAAGAGAAAGAGAAGACAATTGAAGAGAAAAAGAAGACAATTGAAGAGAAAGAGAAGACAATCGAAGAGAAAGAGAAGACAATCGAAGCGAAAGAAAAGACAATCGAAGCGAAAGAAAAGACAATCGAAGCGAAAGAAAAGACAATTGAAGAGAAAGAAAAATACATCAGGGAATTATTAAAAAAATTAGAAGGGACAGACAAAAAATAATCCTCAAAAAAAAAAATATTCGCCCGTCCCCTTTTTTCTTATAGGTCCTCCATGCAATGGTGCCCCCTGGACCGGGCAAAGAAATATAAATCAAGGAAGAAAGACAGGAAAATGAATATCAATCAAAATTTTAGTTTTTTTCGCTGATATTAAACTTTTTTTCAACCTTTTTCCTCTAACTAAGGTATAAAGGTATATATTAATGGAGTGTAAAGATGATCACAAACTATCTGAAGATAGCTTACCGTTTATTTAAAAAACACAAGGGATATTCACTGATCAATGTGGCCGGTCTGGCAGTAGATTTATCAAGCCCGGCCAGAGCAATTCATCCACGTTTCTACGGGGTTTGATGAATCAAACCGTGAAGCATCTACAATTGCATTTATTTTTTCCTTCGTGTCTCTTCATGCTTCACTGTAACTTCGTGGCTAATTTTTTTTACTCTGTGACCTCAGCGGTCACGTGTCCTCTGTGGCTAAAGTAATTTCATGG
>CP070627.1:1715295-1721979 GCA_020355945.1 Candidatus Aminicenantota bacterium
AAGGAGGTATAATGGCAAGACAAAAACGATTGAAAGTAAAAGGAGAACGTGCAGCATATTACCATATCATGTCCAGAACCGTTGGCCAGGAATTCTATCTGGGGGATGTTGAAAAGGAAAAATTATTCAATATTATTCAATACTACTCCGGATTTTATTTTGTTAAGGTTTTAGGTCTGAGTTTGCTAAATAATCACTTTCACCTGCTCATCAAATCAGAACCACAAAGTTATTACAATGACGATGAGATCATGCAGCGAATCAAACGATATATTCTTGATAAAGATCACAATAAAAAAGAGAAGAGAAAGGGAAAGAAAAACAAAAGGGTTGAAGAGGAACAGGAACAGGAACAGTTGCAGTTGCATGAAGAGTATGAGGAAGAGGATGAGGATGAAGAAATATCTCCTGATCAACTGCTTCGGATAAAAAATAAGATGGAAGATATCTCCGAATATGTTCGCGCCATCAAGCAAGAGGTGCCCTTCGGGCATATTTGTTTACGCCTTCGGCGAGGAGCACACAGCGACATTTTTAAGCTTCAAAAAGTTGAGAAAAAAATTTTTGTCTGTAAACATCCGATATTAAATCGTTTCGAGAATTGAGAAAAAATACTCTGCCAGAAAATGGCAGGATTTTACTATTAGGTAACCATAACTAGCCACATGGGCATCGGTACAATTGACCGGATTTCAAGGTTTTTTATTCCTTGTCAAATATACGTAAATAAAAACAATCGGTAAGATGATTAAGCCAGAAAATAATAAACCAACCGAAACAGACCATTTGTTGGCAATCAGGCCGATTATAGGGCCACCAACAATTTGTCCTACTTGATCAAGCTGCGCTTTCATCGAAAAAACCGTGGCCCTGATCCCCGAATCACTTATATTCTTATTGATTATTATGTCATTGAGCGAATAATGGGAATATCTCATGGCATATGTCAACCAATAAGAAGCAGCAGCAAGATAAAAATTACCGGTAAAGGCAAATATAAAAATACTTGAAGCCATAATCATATTAATTGCGGAAAGCAGCCATAAAATCCCTATGGAAGCCGATTCTTTCATATTTCTCTTTATCCACTCAATAAAGGTTAAATTAATAAGAATACCCCCTGAATGAATAATCGCAAACCAATACAATGGATTCATATATCTAAAGGTGGGAAAGCTTAACTCTCTTAAAAACCTGAAAGTCCAAAGCCTGTCAAAGCCTTCACTATATAATCCACCTAAAATAACAGCATAAAACAGGAGAATCAATACCTTATTGCCTTTAATATGTTTAATCCCATTGGTAAAGGTTTGATTCAATTTATTTCGGGTATTTGTATTGGTACTGGTTTCGGTTTTACTTTTTGAAGCCGGTTGAAAATTAAATTCCGGCATAAAAAAACATAAAAAAATTCCCAATAAAATAAACAGTAGACCACTCATTTTGATGGGTAAACTGATATCAGAAGTTGCAAAAGAGATACTAACATAAATTCCTATCAACATGCATATTTGACGAATTTGAGTTCCTTTTAATAGAATTTTATCGATATTTTTCCCTTTTAATTCATCAGTGATCCAGGCGATATCGGCTCCACTTAAAAAAGTGGCGCCAAATCCCCAAATCACCTGTGCCAGGGCAACGATTATAAATATAGGAAAAGACCCTTCGATGAATATGCCAATCCCCATGATAATTAATCCGGTAATTATCGATCGTCTTCTACTGTAATAGTCGGCAACAACTCCCGTTGGTATCTCGAAAATGAAGCAAGAAGATTCCAGGATAGTCCCGATAATAACCAATTGGAAGGGATTTAATCGAACCACGTCAATGTGATAGATACTAAAAACCGTTGTCATCAAAGCAAAGAAAAAAGCGAATCCACCACTGTAGATATAGTATATCCTTTCGGGACCAATTTTATTCCTGTAATCTAAAATCATTTATCTTGTTCACCAAATAGAAAAGAAGAGAAGAGGGACGGTTATCCGAGCCGGTTCCCTGGTTCCCCGATCATGACATTGGTCATATTTTCTTGTAATTCAGCTTTTTGAATTTTATTGTAAATCTTGTCCCCTCAGTTCCATCGAGGTCTATGGTGCCGTGAACCTGTCTTACCAGGGCGCTTACAATTCTCATGCCGAGACTGTTACTTTCCCGGAAGTCCAGGCCTTCGGGGAAACCGATCCCGTTATCTTCAACGGTCAATATAAGATCATATTCCTTATCTTTACTTTCCTCCAGGTTAACCCTGAGTTCTCCTTTCCTACCGTCAGGGAACGCATGTTTCAAAGAATTGGAGACCAACTCGTTGATGACCAAACCGAGGGGAATGGATGTATTGATATCCAGGAAGACACTTTTGACCTGGATTTCCAACCGGACCTGCCCGGCCTGCAAATGGTACGAATTGAATAAAGATAAAATCAAACTGCTGAGATATTTACGAAAGTTGATTTTTGATAAATCTTTGGATTTGTACAATTTCTCATGGATAAGGGCCATTGCCTGGACACGTTTCTGGCTGTTTTTTAATACTTCGAGAGCTTGCTTATCTTCGATGTACCTGGACTGGAGGTCAAGGAGACTGGATATGACTTGCAGGTTATTTTTGACGCGGTGATGAATTTCTTTGAGCAGCATCTCCTTTTCTGCCAGGGATTTCCTGATCTGTTCCTCTGCATGCTTGATCCGCTGATATGTACTTGCATTTTTGATTGCCAGGCCGCACACGGGAGCAATGGAAAGAGCAAGATTCAAATAGTGCTCTTTGTACTCGGGGAAAGCAATCTCGTCTACTTCCAGGATACCCAGGGTTTCGTTCCCATAGGCGATCCGCAGCAGGAAACCTTTCCCCGATCCCGTCCAGGTGTAATCTCCACGGAAATTGACCAGGCGTTGTTTGATGGGTGTATTTTCAACGTCAGCGCGGGATACCGGCAAAATCTCTCCCGGTTTCCCGTCTTCATAAGGTAGATAGTGCAATTTACCCGGTGCAAAAAGCATAGTGAACAGATCGAGGATATTTGCAGCGACCTCTTTCCCGGTCATCACCCGGGTCAATTTGCTCAGCAGTTCCAATGACATAGCATAGTCGGCTGTGCGCCGCCTGCCATCATCCGGGGTTTTAACCGGTTCATTTTTTCCCAATCGCCATTGCAGAACAATTTTCGTCAGGAACAACCGGAAAAAATCCAACCCCACCGGCAGTACCTGGAAGGGACGATCGACAAAACCGGCAAACTCACGCAGGTATTCGGAACTTTTGGGATCGATCCCGGTATCCAGCAATACCAGACGTGTAGAGGACTCGCTAAAGAACTCCTGACCCTTTTTGCTGTCTCCTTCAAAACCCCACTCCTTCACCCGGTCCCGCCAACAACTTACCCATCCGGGGGTTACCAGGTAAGCCCCTTCCTTGAGACAACCATCAATGATCTCCCGGCCGGCAAACATATAAAAGCATTGTTCTAGATTTTTAACAAATATTTTTTGCTTTTTATTAGACTCTTTGCTTAATTCGGCGGTGCAGCAGCCGCCCAATAGATGAATTTGATTGCAATCCGCGGAGGTGGGGACAACCCGGTCCAACTGGCCCCACGTAACCTGCGGTCGGCCGCACCGGGACGGGAAGGTTGCCACCATTACATCATCAAAACCCTCTGCCCGGGTAACAACCGCCGCCTCTTTTTCAAAGAATTCACAAACAAGGATACACAGTTTATTTTTATTTGTCATACATTTCTTTCCAGTCCAATGGATAGCGCCCCCATTGGTGGACTGCTTCCGACAGGGCCATCAGCACCATATCCGAAACTTGCCAGGGGATTTCGCCGTGGTTGTCCGACAGGATAAAGCCCCCACCGGGTCCTGCTTTAGCAATAGCCTCCTTGACAACTGCTTCTGCCCGGCCCGGTGTCCAGCGGCGCATTTCAATTCCGTTCAAGTTCCCCAGGACAGTGAGTTTGCCTTGACAGGCTGATTTAACCTCGGCCAGGTCCTCATCCGCACTGGTGGCGATAATGGCTGTTCCTGTCCGGGACAGGTCGTCTATAATGGGGAGGCAGCGACCGGAAGCCATGTGCGTAGCCGTGGGTCCCTTGATCCGGGCCAGCGTCCGCTTAGCTACCTTGAACCCGGTATCGAGGTACAGTTCCCTGGGGGTAATGGTAGTGGAAGAGACCGGGTCAAAATAGCAGATCGCTGTGGCGCCTGCCTCTAACTGCGCATTGGCCCAGTCTATACAGAACTCTTCGTTTACTTTCATTAAATGCTCGAACAACCCCCGCTGCTGGTACATCAGCTCAATGTAACTGTCGAAACCCATTTGCATAACCGGCAGGGAAAAAGGAGACATCACCACACCAATGACGGGGGCATCGTCACCGACCCTGTTTTTCAGCATCTCAGTGGCTTTTAACACCTCCAGCAAGCAAGGAATCTTCTTAACTTTTGGGGGTTCCAGCTTCTTGATCTCTTCCGGCTTGCGGATAAAAGGTCTGCCGGAATTGGCCGGACCGTTGTCATGAAAAATCACTTCGCCGCCCCAGGCTTCCACCTCGATAGGGGCATAAAAGAAGTTGTAGATACAGTCATGACGATATTTGGCCCGCATACGCAGTTGCCCTTCCACAACGTTCTCGGCCCGGGAGAAATACTCCTTGATGGAGAGGCCCAGCTCTTTGGCGCCGTGCATGGTTACCAACAGGAAAAAAGGCACCCGATCGGGTTCCTTATGTCCCAGCGTGGTCAGGACACGCTGTAAGGATGTCATATTTGCCTGTATCACGCTGTGCCTCCTGTGAGCCGGGCGATAATATTCACAGCATCAAACGCAGTGTTGCCGGCAGCGTCGGCACCGACTTCCCGCCAGAGCTGATCATCGAACCGAAAAGGCGCACCCCCAACCACGATCTTGACATTGTTTTTTGCCCCGAGGGCCGATTCCTTTAACCTGACCCGAAGCTCTTTGACCCGCAAGGCTGACGGAAGCATGAGCGTCGAGACCAACAGCACCCGGATTCGGTCATTCTTGACCCGATGGGCGAGCTCGTCCACCTCCATCCGGCCATAGTCCCGGACCTCGAACCCACTGGCTCGCAGCGCGGAATAGATAATGCGCTTACCCAGCAGGTGATAATCCTCCAGTACGGCAATGGCTATGTTTTGTTGACCCTTACGGGCCGGGTCTCCAGGTGGAAGTACGGTGTCTACCAACTCTTCACAGATACGCCCACTCATGTAAACCTGGGACAGTGCCACCCGGCCATGCTCCCAGCCCTCGCCGATCCGCTCCAGGGCGGGGATAATCAATTTTTCTATGCATTGAATCGGAGTACCGGTTTTGTGCTTTCTTAACTCATTGAAGATTTTTCTCGCCTCCAAGCGATCAACGGTTAAAAGCGCCCGTTCGAAACGATCTATAAGATGTGTCAAAACGACCTCCTTTCTTTTACATTTTAAATGATTTTTAAGAGAATTTCAATAATCCTTTACCTCGCCAATAATAGAATAATCTTCCGATTTTATTTGTCTCCAGGTAACGGCACTAAAAAAAAATTTATGTTGAAAAATTTGTATTATTGTACTATAATTATAGAACAAGGATACAAAAAATAATTAAAAAACAAAAAGGAGGTAAAAAATGAAACATGTAAAGAACCGTTTGATATTGGTGTTTATGTCCGTATTGGTATTGATGTTTGCCATACCCCGTGCCCCTCTTACATCCCAGGGCGAGTCCATAGAACCCAGAATCATGGAAGTTGTCAAAGAACGGGTAGATAAGTATGGTAAACGTTTCGGTATTGTTGTCGGCATTGTTAACGAGAAGGGAAGTAAGATTCTCAGCTATGGCAAATTAAGCAAGGATGGGCCGGAGGTTGGTGGTGACACTGTTTTTGAGCTTTGCTCGGTAACCAAAGTATTTACCGCGATTTTATTGGCGGACATGGTGGAACGCGGCGAAGTCGGCCTTAACGATCCCATTGACAAATATTTACCCGGATCGGTAAAGGTTCCCACCTGGAATGGAAAAAAGATAACGCTTCTTCATCTGGCCACCCACACGTCCGGTCTGCCCAACACTCACAGGACCTCTTCGCCCCGGGATGATAAACCGGGGTATGTCGATTATACTGCCGATCAATTGTATGATTTTTTGTCCAATTATACTTTAACACGGGAAATCGGCAGTAAGTATCAATACTCCAACCTGGGGATGGGGCTGCTGGGTCACGTATTATCACTTCGAGCCGGGATACCTTATAGAACATTAGTCATTAAGCGTATTTGCCAGCCGCTGGGGATGAAAAGCAGCCGCTTCAAGCTTTCTCCCGGGCTTCGTTCCCGTCTGGCTCAAGGGCAATACCTCGATGGGCAAGTGGCCCATAAACATCAAATACCGCCGTTATTATCAGGGGCAGGTGGTTTGCGCTCCACCGCCAATGATATGCTTAAATTCCTGGCAGCCAATATCGGACTGCTGAAATCACCGTTATACACCACCATGCAAAAAACCCATGTGGGACAAAAAAGCATTAAAGGCGATGAATTGAAGAGTGGACTTGCCTGGTTCGTTATCCGGGAGGATGATCTGCATATCCTGTTACACGGCGGTGAGAGACCCGGCTATCGCAGTTTTATCGGTTTTGATCCGCAAAAAAAGATCGGTGTGGTGGT
>CP070627.1:1722079-1728755 GCA_020355945.1 Candidatus Aminicenantota bacterium
ATTGCGGATGGCATCGACAGCAGAAAAGAGTTCTACTTCCGAGTCTTCTTTCAACAGGTATCCCTGGGCACCGGCTGAGATTGAATGATAAAGGTACTCCTTACTTTTGTGCATGGTAAGCACTAATATTTTGACATTGGGATGGATACTTTTAACTTCATGAGTGGCTTCAATCCCTCGAAGGTTTGGCATGGATATATCTAGAATCACCATATCTGCTTTTAGTCCTCGCTGCAGGAGATTGATGAGTTCCAGTCCATCACTGGCCTCTCCCACTACTTTAAGGTCCGGTTTTGTCTCAATCAATCGTTTGATACCTTGGCGAAAGATCACATGATCGTCTGCCAGTACAATACGGTATGGATCTTTATTTGCCATGTTACACCTCCTTATCTTCTATGGGAACCATAAATTTGATGATCGTACCTTTGCCGGGTTGGGAGTGCACTTCGAAGCTGCCGCCCATCATATGCATTCGTTCTTTCATTGTAATCAGCCCCACTCCTTTTTCATTGAATTTACGATTCATTATTTTTTCTAATTCAAATCCTCTCCCGTCATCTTTCACTACAAAGGAGATATGGCCTCCCTCTTTTTTTACCTCTACAGAGACATCCCGGGCATTCGCGTGTTTGGAAATATTTGTGAAAGTTTCCTGGAACACCCGGTAGAGGTTGACCTGGACTTCACGGGAAAAGAGGTGATCGATGTCTTCCATATCCAGGGTGATATCGATGGCGTGTTGTTTGGAGAAATTTTCCACCAGCCATTGAAGAGAAGCAAAAAGCCCGAGGTCTTCCAGTATGGAGGGCATTAAATCCCTGGAAATACGGCGGACATTTTCAATGATGATCTCGATTGCAGCGATGATGTCTTCACACTCTTTTTCCAGGAACTCCTGGTGGTCATCCAATTGTTTTCCAATGGCGTGCACGCTGGATTTTAACAGGACCAGGTCATGCCCCAATTGGTCGTGGAGTTCTTTTGACAGCCGACTGCGTTCCCTGTCTCCTGCTTCAAAGAGGCGGGTGGAGAGGAATCGCAATCTCTTTTCCGATTCCCGCAGCGCTTCTTCCACTTTTTTACGCTCCGTGATATCCATGACTGCTACCCCTCTTACCTTACGTCCCTGGTACTCCATCAACTTGCCCCTGACTTCCATCAAAAAGGTAGAACCATCTTTTCTTAATCCTTCAATTTCGTAAGTGGTAACGCCGTCAGGGGTGGTACGCCTGGTCTGGGAATTCAATGTTTCCGGTATCACTGTTAAGGGAATAGCCCGTTTGCCTATTAGTTCATGGGGTTCGTACCCGAACATTTTAAAGTACTGGTCATTGGCCTTGAGCAGTATTCCTTTTTCGTGGATCATGATTCCTTCAAATGCAGCCTCATGCAGCACACGCAGTTCATCTTCCGCACGTTTACGCTCTTCTTCAGCGGCCCGCAGTGCCTCATTCTGACGCCTCAATCGGTTCAATTCTTCGATTAACTTTTCTTTTGTCTCAGCCATATCTTCCATCGTTCTTACATCCCGACATTATTTAACATTTAACTAAACCATACGATCAAAATGGAATCTCAAACTTCCATTTCTCTCTATATATATAATACCATTATTGAGAAAAAAATGCATCAAAAATTTTATTTTTTTTATTTTTTTCAAATCCTTTACCAATAGAAATATTTACAAATTGAAAGTCTGGTGGCTAGGCGTTGATTTTTTGCATGATTTCTTCGGAGTTTTTGGAGTTCTTTATTTTCAAAAAGATTTCAGGCCATTTTTCTTGAGCATCCAGGATAAAATCGACAACTTCCCTGACCGCTCCTCTTCCGCCGTATCGTTTGGCAATATAATGAGATATCCGTTTGATCAAAGGATGTGCATCGCCAACAGCCGCGGAAAAACCCACCATGCCCATCACTTCGGCATCCCCGATATCATCGCCGATGTATGCCACTTCTTCTTTTTGCAAACCGTATTTTTCCAGTAGTTCTAAAAAAGGAGTGGTTTTATCTCTAACTCCTTCGTAATAATCATCTATATGCAATTCTTCGGCTCGTTTCCTGACAGCCTCGGATTTTTTCCCTGTGATGATGGCGGTTTTAATACCGGCAAGCCCGGAAAATATCACGCCGGTGCCATCTTTTACATCAAAAGATTTCAAAACAGTTCCATCAGGAAGTACAAAGAATCTTCCATCCGAAAGTGTCCCATCAACGTCCATAATGATTAATTTGACTTTCTTAGCTAATTCTTTTTGATCCATTATATCATCTCCGTTCTCCACAAATCATGCAAATGTAGTAAACCTGTTATTGTTGTTTCGTTATCCCTGGTGACCACCAGGGAGGTAATCAAGTGATCTTCCATGATTTTCAATGCTTCTACTGCCAGGTGGTTTTCTCCTATGCATAAAGGGGTTTTGGTCATGCATTGGCCGGCGGTTGCTTCGGAAAAGTTGACACCTTTGAGCATGTTCCTTCGCAAATCACCATCTGTGATTACCCCTTTAACATTAGAATGATTTCCAATAACAACAGCCACACCAAATCGTTTGTCATTAATGGTTTTGATAACATCGGTCATTCGTGCATCTTCATTTACAATAGGTAACTCACTGCCTGTATGCATGAGATGTTTGACTTTCAGTAGTTTTTTCCCGATATTGCCGCCGGGATGGTAATACCTGAAGTTTTCCTCGCTAAAACCTTTTTTTTCCATCAGGGCAATACAAAGGGCGTCACCCACGGCCAGTGTAAGGGTAGTGGAAGTAGAGGGAACAAGACCAATCGGACATGCCTCTTTTTCCACACTGCAGTCGAGAAAGACATCACTCTCCAGGGCAAGGGTGGATTGGGTATTACCCACAAGAGCAATCAATTGAACGCCAATCCGTTTAATATAATCCAGCAGTCGTAAGACTTCAAAGGTTTCTCCACTGCTGGACAACGCCATCACCACATCGTGGCTGTGGATAATACCGATATCGCCGTGCAGCGCCTCCGAAGGATGCAGGAATACCGATGGGGTTCCCGTGGATGTCAGGGTAGCTGATATCTTCCTGGCAATAAGACCGGATTTGCCCATCCCTGTGGTGACCACTCGACCCGTGGTCTTAAACAAAATCTGCACCGCTTTCTCAAAATGTTTATCGATTTTGGCTATAGTATTCTCAATGGCCGCTGCCTCGGTTTGCAGAACTTTTTTGCCAATTTCTACTATATTCATAAGGCTATATTATATAATTTTTTTAATTTAATTAATAGGGGTTTTAATTTTTTTATGGGCAGTGAATTATGTCGGTCGGAAAGAGCGGCACCAGGATTGGGATGCACTTCCATAAATACACCGTTTGCACCGGAAACCACACCGGAATATGCAATCAGCGGTATAAATTCCGGGTTACCACCGGAAATACCTTCGCAGGCAGTGGGCTTTTGAACCGCGTGTGTCACATCAATCACCACCGGACATCCGGTTTGCTTCATGATAGGAATGTTTCTGAAATCCACCACCAGGTTCCGGTAACCGAAAAACGTACCCCTTTCTGTCAACAGTATCCTGGAATTTCCCGTGGATTTAATTTTTTTCACCACCAGGGCCATATCTTCGGGAGCCATGAATTGTCCTTTTTTCACATTGACCGGCAGCCCGGTTTTACCGACAGCCACCAATAAGTCTGTCTGGCGGCACAAAAAAGCAGGAATCTGCAGGGCGGATAAAACCTCTGCCGCTGGTTCCGCCTGCCAGGGTTCATGGATATCGGATAACACCGGGATATCCAGTTCCTCCTTCACCCGCCGCAGTATGCGCAAGCCTTCCTGCAAACCAGGACCCCGGAAGGACTGTATCGATGACCGATTGGCTTTATCAAACGAGGCTTTAAAAATAACAGGAACATTTACCTCATGGGCAATGAGTTTTATTTGCTCGGCAAGATTAAGGGTGAAGGATTCACCTTCAATGACGCAGGGGCCCAGCAAAAAAAATAGGCCCTCTTTGCCAATTTTTATGTGGTCAATCTTAAAAAAATTCATTGCATGATTTTATCAACAAGTGCAGAAAAAAGCAAATTTATTTTCATTTTCTTATTTTCCTTTTCTTTATTACTGTCTTGCTGTCCCGCGGATTGACTGATTCACTGACTTACCGGGTTACTGTTTACCGCTCCTTTTGCAGCTCATGCAGGTCATCCGTTGTCATTAAGATATCTCGTTTATTTTTACTGTCTGCTGCGGAGACCACGCCATGGGCCTGGAGTTGATCGATTAAGCGGCCGGCCCGTGCATACCCGATACTCATCTTTCGCTGCAGGAACGAAGCGGATGCCTGGCCGGTAAGGATAACCACCTCAGCCGCCTCGAAGAACATATCATCCAGTCCTTTATCCAGGGCCTCTCCTTCTTCTTCCGCTTTGGGTTTCACCACCTGGCTGTTGAATTTGGGACGGCCGGTTTTTGAAAGGTAGTTAACCACCCGCAGGATTTCTTCTTCTGACACATAAGCGCAGTGCAGTCTTACCAGGGTTGCGGTTTTGGGAGGTAAAAATAACATATCTCCGTGTCCCAGTAATTTTTCTGCTCCCATGATATCGATGATGGTGCGGGAGTCGTGTTTGGAGGGCACAGCCATTGCAATCCTGGAAGGGAAATTATTTTTGATGGTGCCGGTGATCACATCGGTGGAGGGCCTCTGGGTGGCAAGAATCAGGTGAATCCCTACTGCCCGTGCCTTCTGCGCGATACGGGCCACATCGTTCTCAATGTCTTTGCCCGCTTCCATCATCAAGTCAGCAAACTCATCAATCACAATGACCACATAGGGAATCTTTTCCGTGTCTTCCAGTTTTTCCAGGTTCTCATCTTCCGCTTGAAGCATTAATCCCAGTTTTCGATTGTATTGTTCCACACTTCTTGCCTGCAAGACAGCCAGTTTTTTATACCGCACCTCCATCTCAAAAACCGCCCAGTCCAAAGCATTTTTTGCCAATTTGGTATTCACCACCACAGGGGTCAATAAATGGGGCAATTGATTGTATAAGGCCAGTTCCACCCGTTTGGGATCGATCAATACCAGCTTGACTTCATCGGGTGAGGATTTATATAAAATACTCAACAGGAGGCTGTGAATGGCTACACTTTTTCCGCTGCCCGTGGCCCCGGCAATGATCAAATGCGGCATCTCCCGTAAATCCGACACAAAAATCTCCCCGCTCTTTGTTTTCCCTATCCCAATGGTTAAAGGAGAGCGAGATTGCTGGTAATCCTCTGATTCAAGGATTTCACGCAAATGAATGATCTCTCGTTTTTTATTGGGGATTTCAATACCGATCGCCTTTTTTCCCAGGATTCTTTCAATACGGACATACTGGGCCCTGGCCACCAATGCCAGGTCTTCGGACAGGTTGGTCACATCACGAACTTTTACACCGGTATCCGGCACAAATTCATAGGTGGTAATCACAGGTCCCGGTGTGTATTCCATGATCTCACCCCGGATGCGAAATTCATCCAACCGCTGTTTCAATTCTTCTTTTTTCTCCTCCAATTCTTTAAAATCAATCTGGCTCCGCTCGGTTGGCGCATCCAGGTAACTGAGTGGGGGCGGCTTATATTTCGAGAGCCTGGCAATCTCTTCTTCAAAGTTAGAAAACAATGAACCCTCTTCCGGCAGCCCACTGGGCTTCCTCACTATTCGTTTCTCCTTTCTCTCCTTTACCGGTTTTTCATTTTCCCGGGTACTTGGTTCCTTGTTCAAGCTGCTCTGGTTAACATTGTACTTTTCCCGGATTCGCTTCTGGCTCCGATACTTTTTGTATTTCGCATATTGGGTTTTCACAAACTGGGTGACTAATTCCACTAATTTTGCAGAAACCTCGAATAAAAATTTCATGACCTTTCCCAGCGAAAGTTTAGCAATAAGAATCAGCGATACAGCGATCAAAACCAGGAAAAGAAGCCCGGAGAAAAACGATTTGATCCCGCTTTTAAAGAACAAACCGATAAGATCGCCGATAAAGCCTCCGGCGCCGGGTATATATTTTTCTACTCCATTTATCACATCTTTAACCGGCTCCTTGACAATGGAAAGAAAGCCTGAGGACGCAACCAACAGCAGCAGGTAACCAAAACTTTTAGTAATGACATTTTGTATTTTTTGGTTAAAAAGAAAGTAACTGGTCATGAACAACAGGTAGAAAAGCAAAACATAAGAAGAATAACCGAAAAGGTTAAATAGGATGGCAGATACCTGGGCGCCCAGTCGGCCGCCATAGTTTTCCACATTCCTATCTTCCACTCTCCTGTCTTCCACATTCTTGCGGGGGGGAGAATTAAAAAAACTGGGGTCCGAAGGCGTATAACTGACAATACTGAAAATAAAGAAAATTGAAATAAGCAGCAGGATAATGCCAATGATTTCATTTTTTAGCAGTAATTGGTTTAAATTTTTTGCTCCCTTGTCCTGTCGTTTTTTAACTTTATTCATGTTGTAAAAGTATAAATATATCAGGACTTTTTGTCAAGCCCCGCCCGGCCAGTTTTAAAGAGTGAAAAATTTAATCTCCGGTTATTTATTTTTGTCTTCTATGAAAAAAGCCCACGAATTACACGAATTACTCGAAAAAAAATTTTTAATAATTCGTGTTAATTCGTGTAATTCGTGGGCCCCTTCTTT
>CP070627.1:1728855-1735526 GCA_020355945.1 Candidatus Aminicenantota bacterium
GTGAAGCATAGGGGGGCGCTTTTTGAAAAAACTGCCCCCCTGGACCCGTGAAACATCCGCAAAAACTTTTGATTAAAGAAGGGCCTCTGTACTAATAAGAAGTTTTTGGAAGTCCAGAAACCTTTTTTCAAAAAGGTTTCTGGCCGCCGGAGGCACAATTAGAATTTTCCTTTGTTGTCGGTCATTTTCATCGAGTAGATGGTGGATATACCAGGCTCATTCATAGTGATACCGTAGATGTAATCGGCTTCTTCCATGGTTTTGAAATTATGGGTGATAATGAGGAACTGGGTATTTTTCTTTAATTGATGGAGGAATTTTAAAAACCGCTGGATATTGGCTTCGTCCAGAGAGGCATCCACTTCATCGAATACGCAGAACGGAGACGGTTTGTATTGAAAGAGAGCAAACAAAAAAGCCAGGGAAGTTAAGGTTTTTTCACCACCGGAAAGCAAATTCAGGATGAGCTTTCGTTTGCCTGGCGGCTGGGCTTTAATCTCAAGACCTGTCTCCAAAATATCACTTTCATCCATTATTACCAATTCTGCTTCACCACCTTCAAATAAAATCTGGAAATTTTGTTTAAAATTCTTATTGATCTGCTTAAACGCATCTAAAAAACTGACGCGAGATTCACTATCGATCCTTTTGATGGCTTCATTCATGTCCTCGATGGACTTGATCACATCATCCCTTTGGGACAGCAAAAAGATATAATCTTTGGTTAAAATTTCATACTCGGATTCAGCGGAAAAATTCAACCGGTTGCTGTCTCTCATCCGGATCAATCGTTCATTTAGGGTTTCGATTTTGGCCTCCAGTTCCTCCATGGATAATTCCATTAGTTCGGGTACAGCCTCCAGGTTCTTCAGTTCGGTATTCAACTCTTTAAACGCCATGTCTTCCAACTGGAAGAGGTCCTTTTTTATAGAAGAAAGGTTGATTTCAAATTGCTTCTTATTTTCTTTGATTTCTTCCAGTGCTTTCCGTTGGGAATTTAAAATCGCTGATTTTTCTTTTATTCCTGTATTCAGGGCATTGAATTCTTTCTCCTGGGTTTGAACCACTGTTTCCAGGTCTTCTTTCGATTGCGTTAACCCGGTTAACTCGTTGGCTGAGGTTTCTTCGTTATCTTTCAGCCGGTCAATATCTTCCTTTAAAGTTAGAATTTCCTGTTCATTGACGTTAATGGTATTTTCCAGTTTGGCTTTGGTATTATTTAAGCTTTTCAGCCTGGAATGAGAAGAACTGATTTTCTCTTTTGCCAGGTTAACGGCATTTTCTTTTTGTAAATAATTTTTTTCAATGCGATTGATTTCTTCTTTTATCAGTTGGACGTCTTCCTGGTATTTATCCCGTTTTTGACTGAGTTTTTTATAACTTTCTTCCAATTCACTATTTTTCATTTCCAGGATTTCGAATTCTTCTTGCAATTTATCTTTTTCCGCCAACAGCAGTTCCATTTCAGCTTCTGTGGATTTAACTCGTTTCATATTGGTTTCCCTGTTTTTTACCAGGGTTTCCAGGCTGGTTTTCAACTGCATTAACTGTTTTTCTTCGTCTCGTAATTGGGTGCGAAGTTCTTCTACTTTTTCTACCAATCCGGTTTGTTTTTCTTTTTCTTTTTCCAGGTCTTTTTTTATTTTCCCTGATCCTGCTGTTAGTTGGTTCTTTTTTTCATCGATTTCACGGATTTCTTCCAGTACATCCAGGATACCTTTTTCCCTACTTCGGATCAACAGGCCATCTTTGGTTATGGTTTCCGCGTTTTCAGTAACCACATCAATTCCATGGACAATAAATATTCGTATCCCATTTTTCAGGTTATCAACCAGGACACCGTTTTTAAAAAATTCCTTCAGGTCATCTTTTTTTAAGGAAAACAAATCCTTGACCCAGGCAATAAAACCTTGTTCTTTCGCTATTTTTTCCTTATCCGGGGTAGATAGAGAAGGAATCTCTCTGCGCAGCAAACATTTATTAATGAGTTCCCTGTCAAAAAGGTGCTGGTTTCTTTTTACCAGTAGGGCATCCATTTCTTCATAATAGAAATTTTCCAGTATGTTGTGGTATTTTTTGTCTGCCTGGATTAAATCTTGCAAACATCCATCATGGGGAATTCCCGGGCCTTCCACTTCCGCGGCTTCTCCTACAATTTTCTTTTTGATTTCCAGGTATTTTGCCTTCTGGTTTTCCAGGTTTTTGATTTCGTTTTGGTAATTATTCAAATTGGTGGTCAGTTCTTCGATTTTTTGCTTGTTTTCCCGGGATTGGGTTTCCATATCTTTAAACCGGGTTTCTTTTTGTGCATACTGTTGGGTTAAGGTCTCGATAGTGGTTCCTGTTTTTTGTATTTCATCGGAACTGACCTGGTCCTGTAATTGGGAAACAAAATTCTTTTTAGTTTCCACCTCATTTACAATCCGCATCATCCGTTTATCTATCTCTTTTATCTTATTGGTGATGTTGGTCATTTCCGCTTGAATATTGAAAATATCGGTTTTTAGTCCGGCGTTGTCCGTGTGGTTGTTTTCTAAGCGATCGTTAAGATCAACCAATTGTGATTCCAGTTTTTCATAACCGGAGTTTTCGTCTTTTAATTTTAATTCCAGTTGGTTGAGATCATTCCCGGTAATTTCTATTTGCTTTTCCAGTTCCAGGATTTCTTTCTTATTGGATTCAATGGAGTTTTTAATATCATTGATTTTCTGGTTTTTAAAGCTTCGGCTCTGTTTGGACCGCTCAATTTCATTTTTAACGGAAAGTATTTTTTTATTAAAATCAAATATTTTTTGTTGATTTTGTTTTAAATCTTTATCCAGGAGCCACCGTTTTTCTTCCAGTTTCATCAGGTCTTTTTCCAGGGCATTGATTTCTTTGACCGCAATGGTTTCCTGGTTGATTAATTTTTCTATTCCTGTCTTATAATTATCAAAATCTTCCTGGAACAGGTTTTTTTTGTTGATTAAAAGGGTTTTCAGGTAATTTACCTTATCATTTTTGATGTTCCGGTACCGTTTAACAAAATTGACCTGGTTTTTTAAGTCTTTGAGTCGGCTTTCTTTATCCAGGATTAATACCTGGATATTGTCCAGGTTTTGTTGAGCGATGATTAATTTATTGGCGGTTTCTTTTTTTCTCAGCAGGTACTGGGCAATACCAGCGGCTTCTTCGATGAGCAATCGTTTCTCGCTGGGTTTAAGGGAGACCAGTTTTTCGATACTGCCTTGTTCAAAAATAAAGTAATTCCGGCCGCCCAGTTTCATTTTATAAAGGACATCCTGGATATCCTTGTTCCTACAGTAGCGTTCATTTAAAATAAATTTGCCTTCACCGGTTCTAAAGAATCTCCGGGCAATGTAAATCTCTTCGCTGTGATTGGTAAAGAAAGCCCCGACTTCAGTCATGCCCAGGGGTTTTTTAGAGGTGCTGCCGTTAAAAATGAGGTCCTCGGTGTTTTCGCCCCTAAGGCTTTTTATTCTTTGCTCTCCTAATACCCATAAGATAGAATCAACGATATTGCTCTTTCCGCACCCGTTGGGCCCGACAACCGCGGTTATTCCCTTATGCAATTTGATGACGGTTTTATCCGGGAAGGATTTAAAGCCGTGCAATTCAAGTCTGTCCAGGTATATGTCCATTTTCAATCAACAATTAACAATTGACAATTGGAAATTGTTAACTTCCCTTCTTCACTGTCAATTTCAGTACAAAATAGCATACCATATTTTTTTAGTTTTGAAAATACCTTTTTGTTGGCCTAAATCCACTGCTTATTTTTTAAGCCGCGAAGACACGCGAAGAGACGCGAAAATAACAGGACGATAAAAATCATCTTAATAAAAAGTTTGGTTCCTGGCGGAGGCTTTCCCCCAGGTGATAAGTAGTGGTTTCGAATCTTTAAGGGGCTTTCCTGCCTTTTTTCAATACATAGACGACCCAGGGTGCAATCCTTGTTTCATTGACCCATTGATACGGCTCTCTTTCATTTGCTAATGGTTTATAAATTTTGACTAATTCCAATCCGGCTCTCTTAAAGACCTCTTGATAACTCTCATCTGTCCAAATAATATCCACTACTGGCCTTTTATCTTCTGTGTCTGTTATAATTATTTTTACTTTGTCTCCGCTTTTTGCATATTTATTCCCCGGGAAGTCCTTAGTAGAAAATGAAGCCCATTCATGTGTATATATCTCCGGTGATGAGACCAGGTTAACGATTCTTCCTTCTTTTTTCAGTAGGTTCCCCATTGCTTTTAGTATTTTAACCTTATTTTCCACTGCAGGTATATTATCAAAAGTAAATACAGACAGGGCAAGATCGTAGGCATTATCTTTAAATTGGTTTAGGTCCCCATCTTCGATAAGACGATAGTCCCCTTTGGGATCTATTTCTCTTGCTTTCTTTATCATATCCTCAGCTATATCGACTCCCACCGTATCAAATCCAATTTTTTGCAAGAATCTCGTAGAACGTCCCGTACCACACCCAAAATCTATGGCTTTTCTTCCTTTGACATGTTCAAATATGATTTCATGTAAATCCCTATATGCCAAATAATACGTACCGGGAAACTCCAGTTTAGCATAGGCTTCTGCTCGTTTAGCATCCTCATATGAATTAAAAATTTTCATCATTACCTCTTTTTTTACCGGTTATTTTACCTTTTAACCTTCCGGTTGGCAACAACCAATTATAATACAAAAAAATATAAAGTAGAGGATGCCAATTAGATTGGAACGATTAGTGAAGCCGATTGAGTCTAAATTGAGGCTATTGGCAAACTTTACCGACTTGAATGGGAGAAAAATATGAAAATAGAAAATAGAGAAAATAGGAGAGAGAAAATAGAAAATAGGAATAGAAAATAGGAGAAAATGGGAAAAATGGTTACCTAAGTGTGAAATCCTGCCATTTTCTGGCAGAATATTTTCTTCATCAATAATTCAATGCTGGAATAATGACAAATTCTTTAATCTTCATGGCGGTAATCGCAACTTCTTTTCCCATTTTGGTAAGATAATATTTGTAGCTTTCAGTTGCTTTCTTGATTATTCCATGCAGTTTCAACCGTTTCAGAATTCTTGATATCTGCCCACTACTCTTTTGGGGCAAAAATTTTCTTATGTCCTTGTTTCTAAAACCGGAAATATTAAACTCTCCCCGAGTAAGGATATGGATGATTTTCATATCGTTCTCATCAAAAAAATTGAATCCCTTGTATCCACGATTATTTTTTTCAATTCTTTGAGTTACCTTTCGTAACCTTTTTGTACCAACCTTTCTTTCCTCAATCGTAGAGATAAATTCATGGTATCTACGATTAGCAAATTTGGCGACTTTAATAAAAGGTCTAAGGCTATAGATATTCTTCTTCATAGAAGTGAATTTTTTGGATGTGCTTCCATCCCTATGTTCCTATGTTCTACTTTACGGTAGTGTCTAAAGAAAGAAATGTCAGTGGTTGTGGTTTCTATTCTTAAAACCTGCTGAAATTTATCATACATCTTTATCCAAACCTCCCCCATTGTATGTTTTACGCGAATTCCTTCTTTACGGATATCGTAACGATTACCCATTTCTCCTTTGAAACGTCCATGCATTTTTCGACCTAAAAAAGTAGAAATTCTATCGGGTTTTAATGTATGAACTGCTGTTGCTATCAAATGATCGTAGATTTCCTTTAAATCTTTTTGTCTACGGAAAACAATATCGGTCGAATATTCTACTTGCATCACACTCCAATGATACCTTATTCCAAAGCGTTTAATGATAGGGCAAAAAGTTTTTGCAAAGTCATCAAGAAGACGGTGAAGAATACTAACGTCAAAACTATCTGATATCTCCTGCGCCTTTTCAAAATCAGCGATATCAACGAAAGCATTATCACCCATAAGATACTCGATTCCTGCTTCTTCCAATTTCGAAGCTAACCAATTATGACCATTAAAATAGAAATAGTAATGAAGGCATGGAGCATAATCTCTTGCTAAATAACATTCGCCTGTCTTTTCATTATATTTGGGTTTATAATAGGTGTTGAGCTCTTTGCATGAGATTATATAATTATATAAAATAGACCTTCTACCGTCTCACCTCTCTTTTTGAGTTTGGACAAGTAGGCTTTTACTACATCACCCGTTTTTGTATTATGATTGCTAATATAGTGTATTTTGAAACCAATGGACTTAGCCAGATACTGTGCATTTTCAGTGATAATATCTCGATAGGTTTGAGCAAATTTAGCATAATCAAATATTCGCACATGGTTACGTAATGATGATTAAGGTAACAAGTCATTCCTTGCGGGTAACATAGCCCCGGCAAAGTACCCATTACTATAACCCTGTCAAAACAGCCAATTGTCCCTAACACTTTGTCTTTATATCTTTCGGTTAATAGTTCCATGCACAATTATCGCACAAAATCTACTTTTTTTCACTGCCATTATATTTTATTCTATTTTCACCAACATTTCCCAACATCCAACGCCAACAAGGCAACTTTTTATAGTGATTAAAAATGCCGCTTTTTGTTCCACGCCGAAGGCGTTTAAAATCTGTCCGCAGGACACCGCTTTGTTTGTAATTTGGAATTTGGGATTTGGAATTTCCCGGACAAGCCAGAACCTTTTTGGTTCCGGCTTGTCCGGGCTGTGGACAGGCGAAAA
>CP070627.1:1735626-1742274 GCA_020355945.1 Candidatus Aminicenantota bacterium
GGGTATCTCGCGGATGGGCACAAAAAAGGAGGGGATCATGTACTGTGGCAGTTCCCCGGCCAGGGAATTCCTTAACCCGGATAATTCAAATTCTTCCTCTGCAGCGATATAGGCACATAAATATTTCTCATTGTCCTTATCCTCTCTGGCCATGACAATGGCCTCTTTTATCGGATATTGTTTCAATTTCATTAACCGGGTTTCTATTTCGCCGGTTTCGATGCGGTATCCTCTTATTTTTACCTGATCGTCTTTCCTGCCTAAAAATTCGATGCTGCCGTCAGGAAGCCAGCGGGCCAGGTCACCGGTGCGATATAGCAAGGAGGCATATAACAAGGGGGCAAGCCCCCTTGTCCCCTTTAATAAAAAGTTTTTGTAGCAAAATTTTTCTGCGGTTAATTCCGGGCAATTCAGGTATCCCCTGGTGACTCCATCTCCAACTATACATAACTCCCCGGTTACTCCGATGGGCACAGGGGTATTGCTTTTATCCAGGATGTAAATACTATAATTTGCAATGGGTTTTCCGATGGGAATGGTTGAGTCAATAACCGTATCATCTCCTGTTTCAGTATACGAATGTGTATAGTGGTAATAGGTAGCACAAACCGTGGTTTCCGTGGGTCCATACGTATTATAAACCTTACCGATATTTAAAAGATTATCCACATACTCTCTTTTTAAAACATCTCCTCCACTGATAAATATATGGACGCTTTTAAAAGGATTTTCCGGGAGGCTGGGGGAGTTCAATTTATTAAATTCACTTAATAACAAGGGGGTACAATCAATCATACTCACCTGATGTTTAACGATTAGCCAGGCTAATGCATTGATGTCCATAATTTCAAAGGGCGCGGGGATGAGTATTTTTCCTCCTTTTAACAAGAGGGGAAAAACTTCTTCTACAAATGCATCAAAAGAGTAAGAGGCCAATTGAATGACTGTGTCTGCCGGGGTAATTTCAAATTCTTGATAGAAGGCATGCAGGTAGGCAATGACATTTCTATGCTCTACCATCACTCCTTTGGGTTTGCCGGTGGTGCCGGAGGTGTAAATGATGTAAGCGAGGGTCGCCGGCGGGGACACCCGATAAGAAGAACGAACCTCGCTTAAGGTTAAGGTTGAGGAGGGCGCCCCGGGCGTGGACACAAAATCAGCCTGTAAAACCTTTGCTCTGCTGTCATTCAACATGAATTCAATGCGGTCCTGGGGATAATCCGGGTCGATGGGCAAATAGGCTCCACCTGCCTTGAGGATTGCCAATATTCCTACCATCATGTCTATGGAGAATTGCTCCATTAATCCCACAATGGTGTCGGGACCAACCCCGTTGTTTTTTAATACCTCTGCCACCTGGTTTACCCGGTGGTTCAATTGGTTGTAAGTTAAAAGGGTTCTATGTCCCCTCCCTATTTGCCGGGGCATACCGATAAGAGCGATGTGGTCCGGTGTCCTGGCTGCTTGTTCTGCAAATAATTGCGATAGGGTTTTATCCGCCGGGTAGTCCGATGCCGGGTATGCATGATTAAAATCAAAGAGTACCTGTTTTCTTTCTTCTTCCGACAATAGTTGGATTTCGGATAATCTGACATTCACATCTGGAAGTACCTGCCCCAATACATTCATGTAATGACGGGTAATTTGCTTTATTGTACTTTCCCGGTACAGCAGCGTATTATACTCTACAACGCTTTCAATCGATTCCCCTGCGTTCAAAAAGTAGAAACCCATATTGTAATGGATATGCTGTATAAAGCGTTTGTCATAAAGATTTTCCAGTAATACCACCACATCGAATAAAGGAAATTCATTTCCCACTATGGGGATATTTAACCGCTCGAGTAATTTCTCCATCGGGTAGTTTTGATTTTTGTTGGCCTCGATTATTACATCCTTAACTTGCAGCAGCAGTTCTTTAAAACTGGTGTCATCTCTTACCTGGCTCCTGAATACCAGGAGTGTATTGATATATTGATCATCAATTTCTTGTTTTAATATGGAGGATCCTATAATAATATCGTTATTGCCGCTGTATTTATTCAACAATATAAACATGCCTGTAACCAGGATGATATGCAGTCTAACATCAGAACCTTTACTTAATGTCATTAACGCTGAAAAGAGTCCTGGGGAAAAATTAAATTTCTCCTCCCGCATCATGTATTTGTCTATGTCTTTCTTCTTGAAATCATAAGGAAAATTATTTTTTACCAGGTCACCGGATAATTTTTTTAACCAGTATTCACCTTCTATTATATTCTGTTCAGCAGCGATTGCCAATTGGTGTGAACTCACTCTATTTTCCATATTTATTCCTCCTTGGTTTTAAAACTCAAACTCGACTCCTTTGTTATCTTCATAAATATCCGAACTTGCCACCCTCAGATCATGAATTATTTTTATATCCCTTAATTTGACCGCTTCATTTTCCACCACGGCGGCAACAATTTCCTTAAAATATTTGCTGAATTTTTCTATGGTTTCCTTTTTAAAGAGTTCTATACTGTATTGCATACTAAAAGACAACGTATTTCCTGCTTCTCCCCCGGCGAAAAACAGATCGAATTTGATAGGAGCACTTTCTTTTTCCCCATATGGTTTTATGGTTAAGTTAAGCGGTTTTTTCTTTTTTGGTTGTTTTGATGCTGGCCTGGGGGGGTCTGGTGATGCAAAGGTGAATAAAACATCAAACAATGGATTTCGACCTGGTTCTCTTTCTATCATTAGTTTCTCTACTAAATCCTCAAATTGATAATCCTGGTTGTCAAAGGCTTCTAGTGTTCTTTTTCGCACTTCCCGCAAAAATTCGCTGAATGTGCGCTCCCCCGCGGGGAAATTTCTCAAGACCAGTGTATTGACAAAGATACCGATGATATTGGCTAAGTCCGCATGCCTTCGACCAGCCAGGACTGCACCGACGATAATATCATCCTGGTAAGAAATTTTATGTAACAGTACATTGAATAGGGCAAGTACCAGCATAAACATGGTGGCATTTTCTTTTTTTGCCAATTCTTTTAATTTCTCTGTTTCCTGGGGAGTGATTTCAAAACCAATGGTTCGGCCTTCATTATTTCTGACTGTAGGCCGGGGAAAATCAAAGGGAATTTTCAGGCTGGGGGATTTTCCTTTGAATTGTTCCAGCCAATATTCTTCTTGTTTCTTCATTTCACCGGATAGAATCTGGTTATTTTGCCATTGGGAAAAATCTTTATACTGGTATTTCAGTTTTGGCAGTTTCTCTTCCTGGTAAAACGTTACCAGGTCGGTGATTAATATGCCGGTTGAGATCGCATCTGTTGTGATGTGATGCATATCTGCCATCAGGATGTATCGGTCCTCTTTTGTTTTTATTAATCCCACCCTCAAGAGTGGGGCTTGTGAGAGTTCAAAGGGACGAATAAAGTTCTTTATAGTATTTGCAGCACTTTCTTTGCTATTTGTTCCGGGTTCCAGGCCATAATATTCAATGGCAAACTCCAAATGGTGAGAAATTTTTTGCACCGGTTGTCCATCTAAAATGATAAATGATGTTCTCAGGATTTCATGCCGTTGGATTAATTTTTTGAAACTGTTCTCAAAATTATCCCTATAGATTTTTCCTTCCAGTCTCACGACTGTGGGCGCATTATAAGTGGTAGCTCGGGGTTCCAATTGCTGGATAACAAACAACCTCTTTTGGGCGGGGGAGAGGGGATAAAATTCTTTTTTTTCAGCGGGTTCAATGGATATAAATGTGTCGCCGGTTTTTTTTCTTCTTGCCTGGATATGTGAAGCCAGGTCTCTTATATAGGGTTTTTTAAAGAATTCCGCCAGGGTAATGCGAATATCGAACTCCTGGTGTATTTTAGCTGTCAACCTGGTGGCGATGAGTGAGTGGCCGCCCAACTCAAAAAAATTATCATCAATACCTATAAGCTGAGATGCCTCCGATTCATTTTTTCCGAATAATACCCCTGTCCATATTTCAATCAATTGGCTTTCAATTTCATCCCTGGGGGCCGCATATGTCTTGCCGGTTTTTATTTCCGGTTCCGGTAAGGCCTTTCTATCTACTTTACCACTGGTATTTAAGGGCAGCTTTTCTAATCGCAGGAAATACGAAGGTATCATATAATCGGGTAGAGTCTTATATAAATATTCTCTTATTTCCGAGGTTTCCAGGTGGGTATCCGAAACAATGTAAGCACAAAGATATCGATCTTTAAGTTCCCTGGAGATCACTACTGCCTGCTTAATATTTTTATGAGATACCAATTGATTCTCTATCTCTCCGGGTTCAATGCGAAAACCTCGAATCTTCAATTGTTGATCGCTGCGTCCCAGGAATTCCAATACGCTATCTTCCAGGTATCGCACCAGGTCTCCGGTACGATAAACCTTTTCACTGCAAGCAAAAGGGTTGAATATGAATTTCTCAGCAGTTAAGTCCGGTCTGTTCAGATAGCCGCGGGCAACACCTTTTCCGCCAATATACAACTCCCCCGGGACCCCAATCGGCACCATTTGCTGGTATGAATCCAGGATATACACCTGGTAATTGGTGATAGGTTTGCCAATAGGTGGATTGGCATAACCGTCATGGGAACACCGGTAATAGGTGGCACAGACCGTTGCCTCTGTAGGACCATAGGTATTGTAAACACTGCTGTTTTTTAACTGTAACAGGTTGGTGATATACTCTTTTTTTAACTCATCCCCACCGCTGATAAATACCCGGATACTGCCCGTATGAGACAGTTGATTGATTTCATTTAATAATAACGGTGAAACACTGATGAAGGTGATATCGTGTTTAAGGATAAATCGAGACAGCGCTTCAGTATCCATGATTACATATTTCGGACAGATGGCGACTTTTCCTCCTCGAAACAACACCGGGTATACCTCTTCTACGAACGCATCAAATGAGTATGAAGCTTGCTGCAGCGCTGTATCCCCTGCGGTTATCTCAAATTCCTGGTAAAAGGCATGCAAATAAGCAATCACACTGGAGTGGTCCACTAACACACCTTTGGGTTTTCCTGTGGTGCCGGAGGTGTAGATGACATAGGCCAGGCTTGAAGGGAGTGAAGCTGGGAAGATGGGATGGTGTCCTTCGGACAAATATAACGCCTGCGGCGAATATAGACCTGCGATTTCTTGTCCGGTTAAGAGAATTTTGGCGCCACTGTCATTTAACATGTACTGTTTTCGTTCTTGCGGGTAATCCGGGTCAATTGGCAAATAGGCAGCTCCGGCTTTTAATATGCCTATTATCCCTATAATCATCTCGATTGAACGCTCCACCATAATGCCCACAATGGTATCGGCCCGGAGACCCTTTTGCCTTAAGAGATGGGCCAATTGATTGGACTTTTGATTCAATTCTTTGTATGATATATGGGACGTATTGTGATGTTTTTCGTGTGTTTCCTGGATGTCTAGCAGGGCCACATGGTGGGGTGTCCGCTCTACCTGGACTGTGAATAACTCATGGATTGTCTTATCTGCCGGGTACTCCGCTTTAGTATTATTAAACTCAGACAATAATTGCCTTTTCTCCTGGCCGGATATGATGTCCAGTTCCAATATTTTTTTACCCGGACTCTCTATGATAAGACCTAAGACTGTCTTAAAATATTCAATAAATCTTGATATGGTTTCTGCTTTAAAAAGCCTGGTGCAGTATTCCAGGGAAAAGAGCAAATGCTCTTTCAATAATTCAGCCGCCAGGGTTATATCAAATTGAGACGTGCTCTTTTCATGGGCAAAGGGTTTCATATTTAAGATTGCGTTTGTTCTGTCGGGTTCTTCAATCCCTGCTTCCCCGAAGGCAAACATGACATCAAACAAAGGATTCCTGCTGGTATCCCTTTCTACTGTCAATTGGTCTACCAGTTCTTCAAAGGGATATTCCTGGTTCTCAAAAGCTCCTAATGTTTTTTCTTTTACTTCGTTGAGAAATCCGGTGAAGCTTTTTTGGCCAAAGGGGTAGTTTCTCAAGGTCAGGGTATTGACAAACATACCGACAATAGATTGTAAATCCGCATGGCGGCGTCCTGCCACCGGGGTTCCTACGACTATATCCTCCTGGCTGCTGAGCTTCATTAATAAAACATTGAAAATAGCTAAAATCACCGTGTAAATTGTGGTGCCCTCTTTTTGGGCTAATTCTTTTAATGCATTTGTTTCCCGGGAACCGATTTCAAAACTTACGGTTTTTCCCTCGAAGCTCTGTAGTGGTGGTCTGTTATAATCATAGGGAAGAACCAGCACAGGGATTTCACCGGTAAATTCCTTTAACCAATAGGATTCTTGCTGAGCCAGCCTGGCCTTGTTTTCTTCTTTTTTCTGCCACTCCGAATAATCTTTGTATTGAAGACGCAGCCGGGGCAATTCTTCCAGGCTGTATAGGGTTGTCAATTCTTCCCGGAGAATCCTGATAGAGAGTCCATCAGAGATGATGTGATGCATATCCACCATCAATAGATGGCTTTGATTTTCGATTGGCGTTAGCCCGACCCTTACCAATGGTGCCCGGGAAAGATCAAAATGACGGATAAAATTCTTTATAGTGCTTGCCCAGCGCACAGCGCCTGGCGCCTGGCGTTCCTCTTTACGCTGTGCGCTGTGCGCTTTGCGCTCTGCGCAATCGTATTCTAT
>CP070627.1:1742374-1749015 GCA_020355945.1 Candidatus Aminicenantota bacterium
GGACATGATCGATGAATAATATTTCCAAAGAAGAAGACGATGTTAACCAATCCCGGGTGCTGGCCAGGGCAAAAAAAATTGCCAACAATCAATCCCTTTGAAGAAGGGGACAGGCCAGCAAAAAAAAAGGGGACAAAAAGAAGGGAAAGAAGGGGACAGGCCAGCAAAGGGAAAGAAGGGGACAGGCCAGCCAGCAAAGGGAAAGAAGGGGACAGGCCAGCAAAATGGGCCAGCAAAATGAGTAAAATTGGCCAGTAAAATTTCCCGGTGACTGCCGATATGCCGTACCAGGATTACATGGCCACATCAAGACGGCGTTAACCGTCTCATTCATATCATTAAACCAAAAGGTAATGGGGACGGTGGTCAAGCGACCGCCCTCACGCCTTTCTTAAGTTTTGCCGCTCCCGGCGGGAATATTGGGTCGGGGGCGCTACCCCTTTTTTACTAATACTTTCCAAAAGTGTGCCTAAAAAAATATTTTTTTAGTTGACAAAAAAAAGAAATCAGTACATATTGTACATATGGTATATAAACAGTATTTACAAGATAAACATTATGCGCGGTGTCGGTGGACAAAGGAGGAGCGGATAAAATGAAGATCATCATTGCCAATTCATCACCTGACCCGATTTATGAGCAGATCGTCAGGCAGGTAAAGACCCAGATCATCAGCGGTGAGCTGGAAGAGGGAACGGCACTGCCTTCCATACGAAAGCTGGCCCGGGAACTGAATATCAGTGTTATCACCACTAAACGTTCCTATGAGGACCTGGAGCGTGAGGGCTTTATCGACACGGTGGCCGGTAAAGGCAGTTTTGTGGCGGTTCAGAATAAAGAGTTTTTGAGGGAAAAGCGCATGAAGATCGTGGAGGATAAATTGGGCGAGGCCATCTCCGAAGCCAAAATGCTGGGGCTGGGCATCGAGGAGCTGAAAGAGATGATGGGTATATTGTACGACGAGGAGGAACAATGAAAAATATACTTGAAATTAAATCGTTGAAGAAAGAATATGATGGGTTTACCCTGGAGGATGTATCCTTTGAATTGCCCTATGGATACATCATGGGTTTGATCGGTCCCAACGGGGCGGGCAAGACCACTATTATTAAATTAATTATGAATTTACTCAGGAAGAATAGTGGGGAGATAAGGGTTTTCGGCAAAGACAACCTGGAATATGAAATGGAGATAAAATCCCGGATCGGGTTTGTGTATGACACTCCCACCTTTTACGAGCATTTGAACTTGAAACAGATGAAGGGCATCATCGCACCCTTTTACTTGAACTGGGATGAAAAGATCTTTCAGCGGTACATCAAAGAATTTGAATTACCGTTGAACAGGAAGATCAGGGCGCTTTCCCGCGGTATGCTTATGAAGTTTGCATTGGTCCTTGCGCTGTCCCACCATGCAGAACTAATAATAATGGATGAGCCTACGTCCGGTTTGGACCCTGTATTCCGGAGGGAACTGCTGGATATTTTTGCCACTTTGATCCAGGACGAGAAGAAATCCATCCTGTTTTCCACGCATGTGACCTCCGACCTGGAACGGGTCGCGGATTATATTACTTTTATAAACAAGGGTAAAGTGGTTTTCTCCCGTACTCGTGATGAGATTTTTGAGAATTATGGTGTGGTGAAGGGAGGGAAAGAATTGTTGAGAGAGGAAAACGATGATTTGTTTTCGGGCATTCGTGAGCATAAATACGGTATCGAGGCATTGACGGCGAACCTGCCAGAAGCCCGCAGGAAATTCAAATCCGGTGCTGTAGTCGAAAAGGCCACCCTGGAAGATATTATGTTCTATACCAGCAAAGGAAACGGAAATGTTTAATCTTATTTTAAAAGACATTTTATTGTTAAGGATTGGCATGTTGTGGGTTCTCGGCATGTGGCTTCTTTGCTCCATTATCCCCGAATTATTCGGGTTCCAGTACCTGACTGTTTCATTAATGATCGCCGGCCTGCCTATGGGTGCGGATGATAAGAGCAGGACCGAAAGCCTTTTGGTAAGCCTCCCGGTGAAGCGGACCTCCATTGTCATCGAAAGGTATATTTTTACACTGTTAGCTATGGTTTTCGTGGTAGTGGTCACCTATATTTCCTATCGATTATTGAACATGCTTTTTCCCGCTCATTTTGCAAAGGCGATTTCTCTTAATCAGTTGCTGACCGGTCAAGTGCCTGTGCTGTTTTTTATGTCCATGGCTCTCCCCCTCCATTTTCGATTCGGCTCCTGCCTTGAAACCGGTATCAGGGTGGTCATGATATCGCTGATGGTGATGTTGGGCTCTCTTGTCATATTGTTTCTTTTTCTTCAAAATTTCGACATTAATGTGATTAGGGTGAAATTGGTATACCATTACCTGGTGCTGGGTGTTATTATGTTGGGTTCCCTGGGGATTTCACTGTGGATATACAGGAGAAGGGAGTTTTAAGGAAATAGGAGTTGACAATGTTGATATTGGTTAAAAACTATTTTATTGCCAATCGAACGGTTTTGGCGTGGACATCTTTACCCATGACGGTTTTGGTGGGGATGGTGTTTTTGATCGAACATGCGGTGGTTTTGCCGTTGGTGATTTTTGCTTTGGTCTATATATCTACTATCTCCCAAACTGAAGAAAGAAACAGGACCGATGCTCTTTATTGCAGTTTGCCGGTGAAGAAATCTACTGTTGTATATTCACGCTATCTTGCGGCTTTGTTCACTTTTGTGGGGGTGGCAACGGTATGTTTCCTGGTTTTTTCTTTTATCGAAAGTCTCGAGCTTCTCAATCGCCCGGTGATTTTCCCACCTATAAGTGGCTCCCAGCTTTTTACTGTCACTATTCTCGTCGCCCTGTTTGTTGCCGGGGTTTTCCCTTTCTTTTTCAAATATGGGTTTACTAAAGGGTTGTTGTTGGGAGCGGTGGCAATTCTCCTGGTGAGTGCTGTTTTCATAGGAATTCTTTATGCTGTTATTTCCATGAAGGGGAAAACAACGTTATTGGAAGTTGTTATGGCAAACACGGAACTGCCCTGGATTTTCCGTTTTTCAACGGGGGTATTCATCCAGGTGGGCGTTCTCATGGGTAAACTAAATTTCCAGTTATTAATAGGCATTATGACTATTATCCTGGTTTTGGTGTCGGTCAGGGCTTCGCTTAAATTGTACGATAATAAGGATTTATAGCCTAAATCCACCGTTAGATTTTTGAAGTCATGATGGGCAAAGGCTGACGAAAAAAACAACGTACCCCCAAATGACCTAATAAAAGTTTTTGGAAGTCCGGAAACCTTTTTTCTAAAGAAGAAGAGAAGAAGGAAGAGAAGAAGGGACAGGCCAATAAAAATAAAACCTGATATGAATGAACCAAAGATACCTTTTAAATTAAATCGAAAAAAATATCAACTGGTGTAAACTTTTTTTGAGAATTAATCGTCTTAATAGATAGATAAAATGAAAAAGATAAAATTACCTGTTAACACAAAGAAAAAAGGAGGAGAAAGTCATGTTTAAAAATTATCTTAAATTAACCTTCAGGAATCTACTTAAACACAAAGTATTTTCCTTGATCAATATCACCGGTTTAGCAATCGGTATCGCTTGCAGTATACTGATCATCCTTTTTGTGACATTTGAATTGAGTTATGACAAATTTCACCAAAAGGCCGATAGAATATACCGATTAGCTATGAAGGCTTCAATCGGGAATACAAAAATTAAGCAAATCCGTTCATCGGCAATGACTTTTAAGACACTTCTTCAAGATTTTCCCGAAATCGAACAAGGTGTAAAATTTTTAGATTTTAGGAATATAATTGTAGAGACGGATGAGAAGGTGTTCTATGAGAGCGATGCTATTGCCGTTGATGACAATTTTTTTGATGTATTTTCATTCCCGCTGGTGAAGGGAAGTCCTGAGACAGTACTTAACCGGCCCAATAGTGTTGTTATCACCAAAGAAATTGCCTGCAAATATTTTGGAGAGAATAAGGCAGTGGGAAAAATGCTTAAAATTGAATTGCCTGGTGATCACAGAACTCTTGATTTTGAAATAACCGGGGTTTCGGAAAATGTCCCGGATAATTCACATTTTCATTATAATTTCTTGATTTCCCTGGCATCGTTCCCGAAATTAATCAACGAACCCGAATGGGATGCTCACAATTTTATTGCTTATTTTCTTCTTAAGGAGGGAAGTTCCAGGAAGGAACTGGAAGCAAAATTCCCGGCGTTTACACGAAAATATATGGGGGGTGACAGATTCGACCAATGGGTGGCAAAAGGAAATTCCTGGGAATACTTTTTACAACCCTTAACCGAAATCCATTTGAATTCGGAATTAGGCGGGAAGTTTGAAGCTGCCTATGTCTATATTTTCCTGGTGGTGGCCGTTTTTATTTTATTGATTGCTTGTATTAATTTTATGAACCTGACTACGGCAAAATCTGCTGCCCGGGCAAAAGAAGTGGGCCTCAGGAAGGTAGTGGGTTCAAGTAGATCAAACCTGGTAAAGCAGTTCCTCGGGGAATCTATCATCATCAGTTTTATTGCACTGGTATTGGCAATCGTAATCGTTGAATGCTTGTTACCTGCTTACAATAATTTTATCGGACGACAACTGGAGATTCACTATTTTGATCATTTTATGGTCATTCCTTTGTTAATCGCACTTGCGTTATTAGTGGGCTTATTATCGGGAAGTTACCCGGCTTTTTTCCTTTCAGCCTTCAGGCCGGTTAGTGTCTTAAAAGGAAAATTAAAAGAAGGTGCAAAATCATCATGGTTGAGAAACACCCTGGTTATATTCCAGTATTCCATCTCGATTATTTTGATTATTGGAACCACTGTGGTTTATAAACAATTGATTTTTATTCAAAACGAAAGACTGGGTTTCGACAAAGAGCATGTCATTGTTATAAAAAATCCCCAGGCTTTAAGTGGGAATATTAATCCATTTAAAGAAAAACTATTGCAATATCCGGGTGTTCAAAATGTAAGCATATCACACGATGTGCCGGGTAAAGGATCGATGAATATCGGCTTTGGAGCGGAAGACGTCAAAGAGAATTTTCCATTGAATCTTTACTGCTGCGACCCTGAATTTAAAGATGTAATGAAACTTGAAATGGCACAGGGCCGCTTTTTTTCCTATGATTATCCCACTGACTCATCGGCAGTCATTATTAATGAAGCTGCACTTAAAGTACTCGGCTATGACCAACCCATTAATAAAAAGCTAAATGATTGGCTGGATCCCCAGGGCATTTTTCATGTGATTGGTGTTGTCAAAGATTTTCATTACGAATCCATGCATCAAAAAGTGCGTCCAATGGGTCTTTTCTTTTTAAATGGCACTTATAAATGGTCCCCCAATTATATTTCGGTTCGAGTAAATCCCGGGAATATCAGTCAAACCATACAATTGATTGAAAATACCTGGGCTGCTTTTTCTCCAAAGCTCCCGTTAGAATATTCGTTTTTAGATGAAGATTACGATCGCCTTTATAAAAACGAACAACAAACCCAACAATTATTCATCATATTTTCATTTTTAGCCATATTCATTGCCTGCCTGGGATTATTGGGCCTGGCTTCGTTTATGGCCCAGCAGCGCACCAAAGAAATCGGCATCAGGAAAGCCCTGGGGGCAACGGTGAATCATATTACGGTCATGCTGTCCAAGGATTTTACCAAATGGGTACTGCTGGCAAACCTGGTGGCCTGGCCGGTGGCTTATTTAGCCATGCATAAATGGCTCCAGGACTTTGCCTATCGAATTGAAATCAGTTGGTGGATGTTTGTATTTGCCGGTATGCTGGCATTCATTATCGCCTTATTGACCGTCAGTTTTCAAGTCTTAAAAGCAGCCAGAAAAAATCCCATCGAATCATTACAATATGAATAGAAGAAAAAAAGAAAAAAGGGACAGGCGAATTTTACGCAAACCGCATCGCATTAATGTGACGGGACGGTAACAAAGCTGATGAAGCCGGCAGAGAGGAGACGGGAAAATAAAGTACCTGTCCCTATCCTTCATTCTAAATATCCAACACATCAATCATTTGTCCTTATGTTAGGAATCGGAATTTAACGGGTTAGGTCAAACGGGTTAGATTTTCTTTTTGAGATTTTTTACTCCTACAGATGCTTTTCCATGAAGACCCAATGCTGGTGGAACTCGGGAGGAATCTCACTTTCAGTATACGGCTCGGTGTCTTGAAATCCAAAAGAACGATAAAGATCATGGGCTTCAACCATGTACTTTGCGCTATCAAGCCTGATGGTTTTGTATCCTATTTCGAGGGCTTCCGCAAGAATTTTTATTACTAACTTTTTTCCTATTCCCTTGCCCCTGAAGGCCGGTCTTACATAGAGACGTTCTACTTCCCCTATCTCTACACTCTGCTTCTTCAAGGAAAGAAGGGGTATAGGCGAGAAGAAAGAAGAACCTTACTTTGATGGGGTTCCGAACCCCGGCATCGAGGTTTTTACCCCAACGTTGGGTTTTTTTGCTTTTTTCTGTGTCCCCGCTTTTTATATTGACTTCAGGTTTGATTTCTTATAGAATAATGGTGAGACTCTCCTCCAGTGACACAGTCTTTATAGTTATACACAGGACATGATCGATGAATAATATTTCCAAAGAA
>CP070627.1:1749115-1755732 GCA_020355945.1 Candidatus Aminicenantota bacterium
GGCTCGTTCCAAAAATAACCTATCATTCTCGCTGGTTCTGAACGTGAATAGCTGCGTTGTTCTTCCTCGACATAGCCCCACTATGCCTCGTCATCACGCCTTGTTCTTCACGCTCAGCCCTCACCGATAACGATACGTTATTTTTGGAACGAACCACTAGCACCCAGTCAGCAATCACTGGGTTGATGTCTTTCAGGATAAGGTTCTAAAGGGAATTTTAGAGAAATTATGTTCTTTGAGATACCTTTTGTATTTGTAAAATCCCAGGTATTTGCTGCCGGAAGAAATGTTTTTATTGGAAAACGTATAACCGTACTTTTTTATGAAAGGATTGTTTAAAAAAACATAATTTATGAAAGCTTTTGTGACGCCGTTTAGTTGGGTTTTCCATTTATCGATATTATTTTTATCAAGATTGCTGTTATACATGGATTCCGAATACCATATACCGTGTTTGGTCATGGTTTCCTGTCCCGGATGATCCGTATCCCCGGGTTTGAGCATTCTCTCATCGAAAGGGACGCCGATAAATGAGCATAACTGTTTGATTTCCGGGAGAGGTTCTCCTAAAAGTTTCTCGTACTTAATAGTCAGAATTTTACCCGGGTACTTCTTGTCAAGTTGGTAAATTAATTTTAAGACCGACTCGAAATAGTAACAGGCCAGGCTTATATTTTTTGTGAAATCAGGTGGGATGACCCCGACTTTTTTTGCACGTTTGGCTACATGAATCATCGAGGCGATGACTGCATGGGGATACCGGATAATGTAGATAAATTTTGCTTCCGGCAGTATTTCCATCAAATCTTTAAATGCCAGGATATTCCAGGGTGTTTTTTCACTGGCAAAGGAACAATTGTGCTTCCGGGCCACAGGAGACAAAAAACTTTTTATAAGATTGGCAATACTTTTGTCTACATCTTGCTGGTTAAGGTATGTGTCAATCCTTCCAATTTTAATTGAACGATGTAATTTCCGTCTTAAATCAATAATATTGCAAATCCGGTCAAATTCCGGCCCGCCGTAAATATCCGGGTGACAATCCAGGATATTTTGGACAAGAGTGGTTCCGGACCTTGGGACTCCAGCTACAAATATCAATTTTTCTTGCTGCCCTTCCATATTTTATGAATTGTATTTTCCCTTCAGCATATTCAAGTGCTTCATACATATGGGGGAATTGTTAAACCGGCGGCAGTAGGACTTCTCCAGTTTTGACAGTATTCTTAATGCCTCTCTCTCATTGTGCTCCACATATTCTTTAAAGCGTTCATCTTGCCATTCCCTTAGCTCACCGATGTGAAATGTTAAATGCAAGTCTTCGAAAAGCTTGAATTTTTTGGCTTTGCAGATAAGATTCGTTATAAGTGTCACCCCGATTTTCGTTGTACCGATGCAAATCTGGCCCAGCTCAAGTTTTTTATAAAGTTTTCTACGAAAGACAAAACAATCAAACCCGGGATGCTTTTTCCCGATTTCCGCATACATCAAGGGAATCTCACCTGGTGATGAGTACCTGTCCGGTATTGACCTTCTGTTAATGACAAAAGCGTCGTATCCTTGTTCGATGATCCCCCCTACAGATAAATAGAATTGAGGCATTAATGCTATATCAGCATTGGTATATATTAAATACTCTGCTGTTGAATAGTAATAAAGTCTATCTAAGATATCTTTGATAAAAGGAAGCTTACGCTTTTCCCTAAAATCTTTCAAATCTAGAATTGACCGGTCAAGATTAGGCGTTTTTAAAAAAAAATCCGGGATAATTTGTAAGTCTTCCTCATATTGGGCCGTAAATAAATCTACCTCCAACTTAGTATTGGCAAACATTTTGGCGATTCTCATGGTTTCAAAGGTGGTGGGTTGGGCCATATACAGATCCGAGGATTTTTTAACTTTCACCGGGTTAATAATATGGGCAATTTTCAGCATCATCGGTTACTTTACACCCCCTGACGCTCTTTGAATGTCATCCATTCCGGCTTTGAAATGATTTTTGTGATAGCTGCAAATTTTGCTGAAAGTACCTTGAGCAGGGTCCCATCGTCGTACAGATTTCTTTTTTTATTGTAATGGTAAATTTTTTGCAGCCACTCATTGGCTTCCCACAGCCGTTGAAAGGGGAATTCCTTTCGAAATAGTCGGGTCAACTCAAAGTGTAATTCAATTTCTTTGGCAGATGGATTAATGCCCAATTCCAGCAATTGGGATTTCCGGATTTCATTGGCCTGTTTGATATTTTCTTCCATATGAACCTGGCTGATACTGTCCGGATGCACCCGGTATTTAAGCAAGACTTTTTCCAGGTTTGACAGGTCATATTTTCCCGAGATGCGGGCCCAGAGGTCATAATCCTCAGCCCGGTTAAATGCCTCACTGTATAAATATCCTTCCCGGTCCAACACTTCCTTTCGAATGATCACTGTGGGGTGTTTGAGGACGCAGTTGAATAGAAACCAACACCGGATTTCTTCCGGGTTCGATGGGTTTTTCAACACATTATTTTCCAACGCATCAATTTTTGCCCCGATAAAGGTTACCCATGTACCGCAGACAGCGATGTTTCGATGGGATTCCATAAATTTATATTGCTCCTCCAACCGCGTTGGTAGACTGATGTCATCAGCGTCCATCCTGGCAATGTACTTGCCCCTGGCCCGGGCAATGCCTCGATTCAGGTTCCTGACGAGGCCGGAGTTTTTATTATTTTGAATCAATTTGATTCTTGTATCCCGATAACTTTTAATGATCTCCGGGCTCTTATCGGTAGAACCATCATCGATGATAAGGAATTCGAAATTTTCCAGTGATTGATTTAGTATACTTTCAATTGCCTCTTCCAGGAATTTTTCGCCATTGTAAACCGACATTAAAACCGTAATTTCAGGTTTTAACATTTTTTAGCTCACTCCTGCCAATTTACAAAGTTTGTGATATATATCTCCTACATCATCGGGTATTTTGCTGTCATCCGGTAATGAGCGGTTAAGTCTTTTTTCCGGAAAAGTTTTATCGATAACGGCATTGGTAAAGCGTTGAATTTTATTTAATCCTTCTTCTTCGAGTAATTGATCGTAGTGAAGGAAGAGCCAATCTCCATCGGTGCTGTGTTCATACAGGATATGCGAATACATCAATTTCCAGAGTTTCATAGCGTCACTGAAATTATATCTTAAATACTCCAATCGGCGTGAACCCTGTATTTGTTTTAAGATACTCTTTGCGGTTGCGGTAGGGTGCCTGAAAATACAAAGGAATACAGTGTTTTTAGGTAAAAAAGGTCTCCAAATGGGGAGTGTATAAGAGAATCTCGGGTCTTTAAAACAAAAGGGGGCCCTGGCGATTTCCTTTCGAATACGTTGGTTAATGAATTCGTCTGTTTTCATTCGCTTTCTTAAACTGACTTTCGCTAACCAGTAGTGTCCTTTGGCCAGGTTTTTTTTTAAAAAAAAATCGATAAACAAAGGTTTTTTTTTCACTACTTTTCTTAATATATCTTCATTAATTTGTTCAATATCAAATGACTCGAAGAATCCTTTGGGATTCGTATGGGTGGCGGGCATCAGGTTTTCACCCATATAATACCCGGCCTTACTTAAAATACCGGCAGCCATACTGGTGCCGCTCCTGCCGGAACCTAAGATGAGTACATTTTTCATTTAATTTCGAAATATTCTAAAGATAAATCGTTGCATTTTGGGGAATAAGCCCTGAATATTTTTCTTTGATTTCCTCGATTTTTTTGTTTGAATAAAGTGAATTCTCCCAATTCCTGGGACTTGTTGTAACTACACCGTATTTCTTTTTGAATAATTCTTCGGTGCCATGATGAACAACAAATTTGAACCAGTTATATTTTACAAAATTAGTATCACACTCATTATTTATCCGATTCATTAACTGGAGTGTCTCCTTCCGGTCGTTTTCAGTCTGGTCAGGGTAACAAAAAATCAGTTGAACCACAGCCATGATTTTGTGAGTAGTTAAACATTTTACAAAGTCCAGCACCAGGGAGTTACTAAATTCGACTTTATTCATGCTTTTTCTCTCTCGTATCGACCCGGATTCGACTCCTAACCGGGCTTCCCTGACTCCGGCATCCGCCATTTGCGGGATATAACGTTCATAACCTTCTTTTATTTGCAGCCCGAAAATATGCCCAAAGGGTTTCTGCTGCAATTGTGCTAAGCGAGTAAACAGCTCCTCCGTCCGCCTGGCATTCACATTAATATTTGGATCATTATAGGTCACCCTTTTAATATTGGGTATTTCTTTAAATTGTTTTACGACGGATTCAATGGAATGAAAAAAATAGGGGTAATTGGAAGTACAAAAATTGCACCGATTGGGACACCCCCTGGTGGTGACCACCGGAAGAGCACCATAGTAGTCCTCGATTGAACAATCCGTAAAATCAGGGAAATATTCTTTATGGCGGTTTAGCGATTTCCGGATTACCCCATTTTTTTTTATAGCTTCCAATACGCCTTCTTCCCCATAACCGACAACAATGGCATCGTAGTATCCAGGGTTTAACAGGCGCTGCTGATAATACGTGGTATGGGGCCCACCGGCAATGCATTTGACATGCCTGGATATTCGCCTGGCCATTTCATTGCCAAAATCGACGGTTGGATAGGATAGATGAAAACCGACAACATCGGGTGCCCGGCTCAGGATTGCATCACAATAGTCTTCTATTCTGCTGTATGCATACTCAACCGCGGGATGGTTATCCGGCAAAACGAAATCTCTATTATAATCATCCATTAGAGTGGCGGTATTTTTTTTTACATCAAGATTTATATCATATATAGATACGTTGTGACCTTCGTTTTTTAAAACATTACTTAGATATGCCAGGCCAATAGGAGGTCCGGCCCGGGGATCCATAAAAGGGGGTCTTACCAGCACAATTTTCATTGCTATGGGTTGGGGGTACCGTCCCCTTTTTGAAATATTAACACATCCTGGAAAAAAATGCCGGGAATCTCTTTCCAGTTTCCATTGTAAACATCTGAAATCTCAAGGTTTGAATGTTCCACCAGCATTTTCATTCCCTGTTCATCCACGGCGATTGCTTTTTCCGGGACATCAAACAAATAGTACCAATGTTGGGAATCATAAGCTTTATTTTCAAAAATCCACTTGCATTGATTGAACATATGATATCTCCCGATCTCATTTTTTCTTATTTTAAGGGATTCATAATACTCCCGGTTGAGATAAAAAAAGGTGATAATTGCTTTTTTCCCCGGTTTTAATACCCGTTCAACCTCTTTTAAATAAAATAAAGCATCCTCTTCCCTCAAATGGGTCCAGACCGACAGCGCGGTTACCAGGTCGAAGCTATCGGATTCCAGTGGCCATTTTTCTCTTCTATCCGGCTGATTGCCCGCATAAACTGAATTTTTTACATTATGATGAATGAAACTGTAATTATCGAAGTTATAATGGTTTTTACAAAAATCAATGGAATTTTTATCGACATCTAATCCTATATATTCCCCATTATTCCCAACAAAAAGTTCGGCTGAGATTCCCAGTATCCCTGTCCCGCATCCGACGTCTAAGATTCGATTACCGGTTTTTTTATCCAGCATTTGGTACATGATGGTCTGGAAAATACCGATCACATGGCACCATTCGCCGTATGCGTGCTTCCCGCCGGTTCTATTCTCTTTACCGGGTACAAGCCTTATATTTTGGGTTCGTTTAATATCTTTCCGATCCATTTGCAGGAATATTTCATCGATTTGAGACTCCCGCGATCTCTCCTTGGAATTTGTTCCCATTTTTCTTTTCCCCGGTTTACAAAACTTATAGATCAGATATTTTTGCGGTTGTTGATTTGTATTCTTTCGGATTGGGCAAGACTATAATAACTCTCTGCCTCACTTTTATACCCCATTTCCTGGCAAAGCCCCGCATAAAATTGCAGGAATTCTTTATCAAATGCAAAATATTTACTGATCAGTCCTGATATATAATACGCTTCCGGTAATTTTTTTTCTCTTGCTTCTTTTGCTTTTTCAAACAATTGGGAATAGGCATCATCGGTGTAACAATTTTTTAAATAATAGGCGTACAACTTGAAATCAAAGGCATTATCGCCATAGGCCAGGTCATGGATAAAATCGTCGGTTTGCTCAAAAACCATAGCTGTGGCAGCATCCAGGAGAAATTTGTTGTTTTCCGGGGATTCGTTCCTTTCTTTCCAACCGGCTGTTATGGCCCAGGGATTTCTACCTTCCTGGTACCGGCTTCCCAGGTGATGATGGTAAACGATACCCCCGTATACCCCATTAAATATAGGGTGATATTCTTTAGCATTGGATCGCCGGAGAGGTAGTATGGCATGGTCATCAAATTTATCCTGGATGGTACGGGTAAAATGAGTGAGAGTATCCTCTTTGACAGGAATAGGGTCATAATCGAACCTGAGATTGAGTTTTTTGATGGTTTCGGATTTAATTCCCAGGCAACTGGCGTGAATATGGGGAGGTCTAACTATCTGCATTTCATCCCTCCAGATGCCGGTTAATCGGATATCCCTTTCCAACCGGTAAACCAATGGGACTTCCCAATTGTTCCTGATTGGCCATGAATCGTTG
>CP070627.1:1755832-1762413 GCA_020355945.1 Candidatus Aminicenantota bacterium
TTTGCCATTGGGCAAAATCTTTATATCGAATTTTTATTGGAGGCAGTTGTTTCTTCTCCCACAGTGCCAAAAAATCTTTCACCAGTATTCCATAAGAAAATCCATCAGATATAATATGATACATATCTACCATCAATAGGCACTTTTCCCCACCTGTATCACACAATCCTACTCTCAACAGCGGTGCTTTTTCCAGGCTAAAGGGTCTTATAAAGGTTTTTAAGATTTCCCGGGTCTCTTTTTCTCTACTCTCAAAATATTCTATCCTGAACTCCACTTCATCATGAACCACCTGTACCGGTTCCTCTTTCAACATCATAAACGACGTACGTAAGCTTTCATGTCTTGTTATCAAAAGTTTGAAGGTATTTTCTAATCTTTCGGTATCAATTTTTCCCCGTATTTCCAGGATAACCGGGATATTATAACTTTTACTCTCTTTTTTAATCTGGTGGGATATATATATTCGTTTCTGTGCCGGAGATAATGGATAAAATTCCTTTTCTTCCATCGATTCTACCGATATATAAGTATTTCCAGGGGTACAACCGGAGATATACTCTGCAGTTCCTTCTACGGTTGGCTTATTAAAAAATTCCGTGATGGGTACCATTACATTCAATTCCTTTTGAATTCTAGAAACAATCGTTATAACCGTTAGAGAATCCCCACCCAACTCAAAAAAATCATCATTAATTCCTATAGGTGCAAAGCCAAAAAATTGCTGCCAAATATCTGCGAGTTTTTCCTCTTTCTCATTTCTCGGGGCAATATATACACTATTCAATTCAGGGCGATGGTATAACATTTCCACCTTTGGAGGTGAACTTGCTTTAAATTGCTGGTGAGCTTGCGACACCTTCGGAGTCGTATCCTGATTTTTTTCCGGTGCTCTTTTGAAAAATAAACTTTCATCCATTTTAAATGGATTAACTTCGATCCAATAACGCTGCCTTTCAAAAGGATACGTGGGAAGTGGAACCCGGTACCGTTTTTCCCTGGAATAAAATTCCTCCCAGTTTATTTTATGCCCACGAATTGATAACTGGCCGATTTGGGTCAAATATTGCTTGTCACGGTTTGCAACCGGTTCCGTGTCTTGAAAACCGGAGCTTTCCTCTTCAAGTGAAATCACATGTGCCTCTCCTCTTCCAGGTGAGGTCAGCTCTTCAATGGCTTCATCCACAGTGGAACATACTGTCATCCAACGGTGCCTGAAGGCTTTCCTGCCTACTAGCAATGTATATGCAAAATCCGCAAGATTTATGTCGGGATTTTCCCTTAAATAGTTTGCTAAATTTTCCTTCATCCTATCCAGGGCGGTTTGGGTTTTAGCGGATGATAGAATCAGTTGATATTCCCGGGCTTTTACCTCCCCTGCGCCCTGCACGGGGCGCACTGCCGGGGAGGCCCTACCGAGCCATTCCTCCAATATCACGTGGGCATTTGTTCCTCCAAACCCAAAAGAACTAACACCGGCCCTTAATGGATACGCCCCGTTCTCCCATTCTGTCAGTGTGGTATTAATATAAAAAGGGCTATTTATAAAATCAATCAACGGGTTGGGGATCTCGAAATTTATAGTCGGCGGAATCAATCGGTGTTTCAAGGAAAGTACTGTTTTTATAAAACCAGCAGCACCGGCAGCGGCATTCAGATGCCCGACATTATTCTTCAGAGCCCCGATGGCACAAGAGCCTTTTCTATTTTTATTAAACAACCGTTTTAATGCCTCAATCTCAATGGGGTCCCCCAGCATTGTACCGGTACCGTGGGTCTCGATAAAGCCAATACTTTCCGGTTCCACTGCGGCTGCTTGCTGAGCCGCACTAATGACCTCCATTTGCCCCTCTATACTGGGGGCAGTATAGCCTACTTTCCGAATGCCGTCGTTATTAATCGCACTTCCTTTGATGACCGCATGAATGAAATCTCCGTCCAATAATGCATGCTCAAGTCTCTTTAAAACAATGCATCCAACACCATCTCCAAAAACCGTGCCTTTGGCACTGGTGTCAAAGGCCCGAACATGACCGTTAGAAGAAAAAATCAATCCTTCTCTATAATAATACCCGGATTTTTTCGGTAAAGAAATCGATACACCGCCGGCTGCCGCCATATAACATTCATCACCCACCAATCCCCGGCATGCCATGTGAATGGCCACTAAGGAAGTGGAACAGGCGGTTTGAACCGAAACAACCGGCCCTCTTAAATTGAGATTGTAGGATACCCGGGTACTGAAATGATTGACTAAAAGACCGGTTTCAAATGGCCCCAACAGGCTATTGGACCGGTGTAAGTAAGTCCTGGCTATCCAATGATGATTGGGTACATTCCCGGCGTAAAGGCCAATTAAACCATCATATTGGGATGAATCATACCCGGCGTGCTCTAACGCCTCCCATGTACATTCAAGAAAAAACCGCAGTTGTGGATCCATCAATTCAGCTTCTTTGGGGGTAATATTAAAGAAAGAAGCATCAAAATATTCGATATCTTCCAAAAGGCCTTTTGCTTTTACATAATCGGGATTCTTCAACCGATCCGGGTCAACTCCAACCTCTTCCAACTCTTCATCAGAGAAGTAGGAAATTGACTCGGTGCCATTTTTTATATTTTCCCAGAATTCATCGATATTTCTAGCCCCGGGAAACCGTCCAGCCATGCCAATAACCGCTATTTCTAACCCGGTTTGCCCTGGTTTTGGTGCGGGTGGGATCAGGGGGCTTTGCTCATTTTGCAGTCCCCTGGTGCTCTCCCGGCCACTCAGGTAACGCGACAGTTTACCAATGGTTGGATATTCAAATAATTTTACGATGGGAATACTCCTTTCCAATCGCTGGTTTAGTTTATTATTTACCTTTATGATATCAAAGGAATTTCCCCCCAGGTCGAAAAAGTTGTCGTTTATTCCGACCTCCTCCAGGTTGAGTACTTCTTTCCAGGTATCAGCGGTGATTTTTTCTATACCTGTTTTAGGCGCTGTAAAGGTTTCATTTAATTTCAATGGTTCTTTGTCCAGCTCGGCAAGGGCTTTTCTATCAATCTTCCCACTCTGGGTTAGAGGCATTTGTTCCAATTGGACAAAGGAGGTGGGTATCATATAATCCGGTAATTCCCCTGATAAGAACTCCCGCAGTTCTGTCACGTTTAATTCTTTTGCCGCCACAATAAATGCACACAAATAAGTATCCGTGGATACTGTCTTTCGGGGTACCACTGCTGCTTCCCGGACATTTTCCATTTGTAAGAGAACTGTTTCAATTTCCCCAATTTCCACCCGAAAGCCCCTTATTTTTACCTGCAAATCTTTTCGCCCCATAAATTCGATATTTCCATCAGGCAGTAAACGACCCAGGTCACCGGTGCGGTACCACCGACCAATACCCTGGTTTTCGCCAAAGGTCTTCTTTGTAGCTTCACCATCCTGCCAATAACCGGGAGTAATATGAGGACAGGCAATCATGATCTCCCCGGTTTTGAAGGGTTCCATTTCATTACCCCCGTTATCAATAACAAATATCCGGGTGTTATCCAGGGGCTCCCCAATGATAAATCGTTTAATGGGGTCCTTTGCACCAATGGTCCATATGGAATCCACTGATGACTCGGTTTGGCCATAAACATTGGCGAGAATCGACCGAGGGAAGTATTTTTTAAACATGTCGATTTCATACCCTCGGAAAGGCTCCCCACCTAAAAGAATATATCGGAGGTCCTCGAACCGCTCCTCACCCGTGAGAGTGGTAACAAAAAAATTGTATAATGATGGAACCGAATGCCAGATGGTTATTTTTTCTTCAATTAAAAACCGGGAAAGGCTGATGTTGGTTCCTTGATTTCTAACATCAAAAGGATACAGCGTGGCCCCGTTCAGCAGTGCCCCAAACATATCCTGGACAGAACCATCGTGACAAAATGACGAAAACAGGGTCATTCTATCCAGGTGAGTGATTGAAAATCGCCGGGTCCAATTCTTAATATAATATATAACATTGCCATGATTCTGCATCACTCCTTTGGGTTTTCCTGTGGAGCCCGATGTATACATAATATAGGCCAACCTTTCTCCTGTTATTTTCCGGTCCATATCCCCGGCAAACATAACAGGCGATTTATTGTTTTCATCAATATTAACCAGGGCTATATTATTTCCCCATGCGATTTCTCCGGCTTTCTCTTCAGACCTGGAATTTGCAATTAACAATGACGCTTCCGAATGCTTTACCATATATGAAACCCGTTTTTGAGGATAACCAGTAGAAATAGGCACATAGGCTTTTCCTGCTTTTAGTGTACCCAATATGGCAGCAATCATATCAACGCCGTGCTCTAAAAAGAGTGCGATATTTCCAGGTCTTAGCGGATCATGTTCATATTTACTTTCATGTTTCGGCCAATTCTTCTCTATTAAACCGGCCACCCTATTGGCGTAGTCGTTTAATTCCTCATAAGAAAAGGATAGTTTTCCTGTTTTTATAGCAATTCTATCCGGCGTTTTTTTCGCCTGCTCTTCAAATTTCTTGATCAGCATATTGGGTACCTTTCACTTTTAACCTTCAGTTACTTATTTCGATCAATGGTTTCTTTTTTCTTTTTGTATTTTTATATTCAGCAAATGTTCTCTTTGAATGACCTGTAAAAAAATCCAGCAGTTTTATATATTCACCGGCAACATATTGGATATCCATTGGGTCATACAAAGATTTTTTATAGGTCCAGTAGAGTAATATTCCATTTTCATATTCGGTGATATATACTTCCATATCAAATTTAACGTCCTGGATGCTTTCGATATGGTTTTGGGAAGATTCCAGCCGGCTCATCTCCACTGCTGTTGTCATATCCCGCATATTTAACATATTAAAGGAGACGGGAATTTGTGGGTACTTTATCTTTAATTCTTTAAACACCAACTCCAGGGGATAATCCTGGTGTTGAAATGTTTCCATTACCTCGGCATTGACCCGCTGCAATAAATCAGAGAAGCTTTCTTCATCGTCCACATGGGTTTTAAACAATATGGAATTTACAAAAAAGCCCGCAATCGGCTGCAGCGATACATGGCCTCTGCCTGCCCCAATAATGGAACATATGACCTCTTTTTGATTGGATAAGTAGGAGAGCAGGACCAGGTACAGGGTAAACAAAAGGGTAAATAAGGTGATGTGATTTTTTTGAGCCAGTTGTTTTAATTGATTTTTGGTATCCTTATCCATGATCCATTGATATGCCGCGCCCCTGGTGTCTCCCGGATTACCTCTGGAATTGACAGGTAATTGAAAGGCGGGTACGCCGTTCTTAAGTTTATCTTTCCAATACCACATCGATTGTTCTTTTGTCAGAGAATCCGCTAACTGCTTGTTATGCCAGGCAGCAAAATCTTTATACTGTAAGTTTAACCGTTCCGATTCATATATCTTATTACTTCTTAATGCCTTATAAAAAAGCAAAAACTCTTTTTTCAATAGTTCGATTGACCAGCCATCAGTGATGATATGATGCATATTAAAGATAAAATCATAATGCGCCTGGCTCAATTTTAAAATTAAAATACGAAAAAGAGGAATTTCATTTAAATCAAAAGGTCTTTTTTGTTCCCGGGTGTAGATTTGTTTTCTTTTATCTTGTTTTTGGTTTTCCTCCAATGAAGAGATATCAAGCTGTTCAAAAGGTATTTTTACCTCTTTTACCACATATTGTACCGGTTCGTCATTGACTATTTTAAAACCGGTTCTTAAGTTCTCATGACGATCGACAATCCTATATAAAGCCTTTTTTAATAAATCTTCATTAACTCTATGTTCCAATTCAATTCTTCCTGCCATATTGAAAGATGAACTCTCGGGTTGGAACTGGTTGAGCAGCCAGAGCCTCTTCTGATTATAAGAAGGTTCATAATATTCTCTTTCCTCGATGGCTTCCAGGTCCCTAAAGGTCACCGGTTCAGCCGCTGCGATGACAGCGCTAAGTCCTTTGATCGTAGGTGTTTTAAATATCTCTGCCAGCTTTAATTGTACCTGCAATTCCTTATGTATCTTTGCCACCATAATGGTTGCCGTTAATGAGTGCCCGCCCAACCGGAAAAAGTTATCATCGATTCCTATTTTTCCTTTCTCTACTTGTAAAACGTCGGACCAGATGTCCACTAATTTCATTTCGATTTTGTTTCGCGGGGCTGTATATACTCCTCCCGGGATTATCCCCGGGACCGGCAGCGCTTTCCTGTCTATTTTTCCATTGTGGGTAAGGGGGATTTTATCTAAAGGGACAACATACGAGGGTACCATGTAATCGGGTATTCTATGGGATAAATATTCCCTTATCTCTCCTATATAAGCTCCCTGGTCAATGACATACAAATCACTGACAATATAAGCGCATAAATATTTCTCTCCATTTGCTTTTTCTTTTGCTAATACGATGGCTTCTTTTATCTCTTCTCTTTTTACTAACTGGCTCTCTATTTCTCCCAATTCTACCCGGAAGCCCCTTATTTTTACCTGGCTGTCCAACCTGCCTAGAAATTCTATATTCCCATCCACTAACCACCGTGCCAAATCTCCGGTTTTGTAGAT
>CP070627.1:1762513-1769074 GCA_020355945.1 Candidatus Aminicenantota bacterium
TTATGATGTAATTCCTGTACTTTTTCTTTACCGGCTTTCCCTTTGCAAAAACCACGGCTGCTCCCACCCGGTCCCGCTCGGATAAATGCGAAATATCAAAACCTTCAATCCACCCGGGAAAACGCACCAGGCGAAGCACTTCTTTCAACCGTTCTCCTACCAGGTTGTACTTGTTCTTATTAACATACAGGTTGAGATTCTTAATCGCCAGGTTCATCATTTTTCGTTTACTGCCTTTGAGAGGGGCTCTGATTTTTACCTGCCTGCCAGCTATCCGGGAAAACATATTTTCCAGGGATTCCCGGTCAGAAGGGAAAATACCAACAAGAATCTCCCGGGGGATATTCTCCTTTCGATAAAAAGAAATAAGAAACTCTTTTAGTATATCACCCTTTTGGGAGCTGATGGAGTTAAAATTAAAAAATTCTTTTCTCTCTACCCGGCCTTGCAGCATAGAAAACAAAATAATGAAACAATCATTGTGATAGGGGTCATGATGAAATGCCAACACATCATAATCGGTTTTTCGCTGGCTCACCGATGAGATATAAGATTCAAGATCAAATTGCCGGATCAATTCCAGGTCCTCTTTTACCTTTTGGGCTTCTTCAAATTTCAACTGTTCGGCCAATTGCATCATTTTCTTTTCAAGTTTTTCCAGTGTGTTTTTTTTATTTCCCTTCAAAAAGTCAATGGCATCTTCGACATTTTTGCGATATTCCCCTTCACTGATTTGCCTGATGCAGGGACCTGAACAGCGGTCAATATAGTAATAAAGGCAGGCAGCGGCTCGTTTAAATACCGCGGGAGAACAGGTTCTTAGCTTGAAAATGCGAGTAATAATATCGATTAATTCCCTGGTTTTGCGGGCATTCACCATAGGACCTATATAGAAATTTTTTTCTTTTACCCGGCGGGTAAAATAGACCCCGGGGAATGGTTCTTTCTCCTCTTTGTCTTCCTGGTTCTTTTTTTTCACTTCGCCTTCCAGGGAAATCTCGATAAGGGGAAAACTTTTGTCATCTTTTAAGCGGATATTAAAAGGTGGTTGGTGGTGATGAATAAGGTTATATTCCAGGTGTAAGGCGTCCTTTTCATCATCGGTAATAATATATTCGATATCCTTTGCCTGGTGCAGCAGGTCCCGGATCACCAGGTGGTCTCTTTTTTGAAAATATTGGTCCACCCGTTTTTTCAAGTTTTTAGCTTTCCCGATATATAGGATTTTATCCCTGGATTTAAAGAGGTAGACCCCGGGTTTTGCCGGGATATCGATTTTATTTTTTATCACGTTGGGCGAGTTTTTCCTTTTTCTTTATTTTTGCTTGAATCCCGGTAATTTCCTTTATCATTTTGGTTGCTTTTTTCAGGTATTTGGATTTGGGATAAGTGTTGACAATTTGTTGGAAGAAAGAGATGGCAGAATTGTAAGCTTTCACGGCAAAATAACATTTTCCTGTATAATAGAAAAGTTTATCATTGTTTTTAAAATCCGGGTAATCGTCAATAACCTGTTTAAAGCGGTCAATAGCGCCTTTATATGCTTTTAATTTATAATTGGTGAGCCCGATGCTAAAATAGTGCGCAGCCAGGCGCTGACGCACTCGTTCCAGTTGTTTTTTTGCCTCTTCTGCTTCGTTGGTATCGGGATACTGCCGAATCATGCTTTCCAATGCTTTAATGGCCAGATGGGTGTTGGTTTGGTCCCGACCGGGGCTTTTGGACTGCCTGATATAGCATCGGGAGATCTGGTACTTGGCATATACTGCATCCGGTGAGTTGGGATATAAATTTACATATTCCTGGTATTCGGTGGCGGCCATTATCAATGAGCCAGCATCTTTCTGCCTGAAATAGGAATCCGCGATGCCAATTTTTGCTCGCCTGGCATAAATACTGTCGGGATAAAGATGCATCACTTCTTTAAATAACAATCGTGCCTTTTCCGGAGCGCGTTTTATTCTCTTTTTTGCTTTTTCATAGATTTCTTTATCCGAGCCCATATCTTCGGGACTCAGGGATAAACCTTTCTTCTTACATCCTGGGGTAATCAACAATAAGACCATTATAAATACCCATATTAAGGTCAATTGTTTTTTCATTTTTATACTCCTTTTATTTTATTTTGAATTTCCTGTATTGTTTTTGGAATATTTTCGGAATTGTAAAGGAAGGTGCCAATCACGAACAGGTCTGTTCCTGCGGATTTTAACGATTCAATATTCGATATATTGACCCCCCCATCCACCTGGATCAAACAATTACATTTTTCCCGGGTGATTTGTTTTTTCAACCGGGAAACCCTTTCAACCGTAGAGGGGATAAACTTTTGCCCCCCATAACCGGGGAAGACACTCATTAAAAGGACATAATCGATATCTTTTAAATATGGGAATACTCGTTCCACCTGGGAATCCGGGTTTAACACGATACCGGCTTTGCGATTTTGAGATTTGATTAAATGGATATTCTCTTTAACACCGTTATCATCCGCAGCTTCAATATGAAAAGAGACCCATTCCGAACCGGCCTGGATAAATTTGGGAATCATTTTGCCGGGATTGCTGACCATCAGGTGGGAATCGAGCCTGAAATCAAAGGTTGACTTGATGGCTGTCACTACTGAGGGGCCAAAAGAGAGATTATCCACGAAATGACCGTCCATGACATCCAGGTGAATAAAGTCAATTTGATGAGACCGGAATAACTTAAGCCGGGACTCCAGGTTAAAATAATTAGTAGATAGAATCGATGGAAATATGGGATTTGGGTTCATCTTCTTTTTCCTCGCTTATGCTTACCCCGATACTAATCCTGGCTTTGGCATTAATGGGGTACCCGGATAAGGGATATTGTTTGACCACCAGGCCTGGTTCCAGGCCGGGATAATGGACCTGGTTTTCTAAAATTTTCAACCCCCGACTTATGAAATAAGCTTTTACATCGGATGCATATTGACCGATGACATCCGGCATAATATAGGATTTATCTTTAGCACCCCGGGAGAGGAGGATATCGATTTCCGTACCGGTGGGAACCCGGGTACCGGGCGGATATGACTGGGCAATCACAAAATCCACCGGCACATCTTCTGCATCCATATATGAAACGTACCGTTTTCTTAAGCTATTTTCACTCAACAGTTTTTCGCAGTCATTTAAATTGTATCCGCACAAGTCCGGTACAATCACTTCCACCACGTCCGATGTTATGAATATTTTGATGAAGGAACGTTCTTTTATGCGGACTCCCGGAGAAGGGACCTGGTTGATAACGGTTAAAGGGTCATAACGGCGATCGTAATTCCCGGTGATTTTTTTCAAGTAGACTTTGTGCTGGGCAGCGATCTTACTGGCTTCTTCCAGGTTTTTTCCTATTAAAGCCGGTGCTGCTATTTCTTCTCCCTTGATTAATGATTTCATGGTGAAGAACACGGAGACAATAAGGACGATCAAATAGGACATGATAATGCCGAATATTTTTAACAGCTTTAGAATTCTCTTTTTAACTGAATCTTTCATTGAATTTACTTACAAGAATTTTCCCCATTCAACCGCATCCAGGTAAAAGGAAGCGATGATTTGTTCATCGAGGTTCAATATATTGGCCATTTGCATGAGGCGTTTCCAATCTCCTCTTTCATAGTCTATCACCAGTTCCAGGACACTGCGGAAATGATTATGTTTTCCCAGGAGAGCTGCTTTCACAGCAGAGGTTAATGGTAAATCCACCAGGATTTCATCCATTGGTCGCCCCAGGAAGGCATCTACCATAGAAAACATCCCCATCAAGAAGAAGTTTGATAAGTCATTTTTGAAATTAAGTGCTGCTGCAATGGATTCGCAAAATTTGGCACGGATAATGGCGGTTCGTATCAATTCCAGGGGTTTATCCGTGCCCATGCTGCTTAATACAATAAAAGACAACCATTTCCTCACTTCTGTTTCACCCAATAAGGCTAATGCATGTCGGATGGACTGTACCGTGGTTTTAAAACCAAAGGATGCCGAATTGACAAAGCGCAGCAATTTGTAGGTTATTGAGACATCCTTTTGGAGAATTTTCTCAATTTTATCGAATTCAACCGCAGGCTTATTGATTTCCTTTAGAATTCTCATTAGATTGAGTTTATAACTGGGAATATTTCGGAAAGCGATCATCTCCGCCCTGCTGAAGAACTCTCCTTGAAAATAGTGATACCCTGAATCGGCAGCCAGTTCGAAATCTGCTGCAGTTTCAATGCTTTTGGCCAGGAACCTGAGGTTTACGGGGGTTCCTTCAAAGAGTGAGCGCCGCTTTTGAATGCCCTGGGAACGAAAATCAACCCCAACAATATCTGCCAATTTAACCAGGGAAATATCAGCTTCATTAAATACGTATTCTGTGACAAATACAAGGTAACCGGCCTTTTTTATTTTCTCAACTGCGCTGGTAACTTTGTTTTCCGGGTCTACATCCTCCTGGATTTCTATCCCCAGTAGATTATTGGGGAACATAAACGGGAATTCACTAAGGAGCATTTGATGGTTAAAATGGATAACCGCCCGTTTTCCACTGCTCAGTCGTTTCAAACCATTGATAAGTAAACTGTCAACAGCCGTTAGCGATGAATCATCTGCGGCATCTTTCCTGGACTTGATGGACTTTATGCTGTCCCGCAAATCCGATTTAAATAATAGTTCATAGGCAAAAACATCTTTCTTCCTATCGAATATGGGGCGGCGGGTTACTACTATCTCTTGCATCGGATTCGGCTCATTTACGTTTTTTTCTATCATTTTACTTTTACTTATATCATCTTTATTTCAGTTATTAACAGGATAATTTTAATCGCATCCTGATAAATTGTCAAGGTAGAAATCCAAAAACCGGCATTTGTGTTTTTTGTGTATTTTACAGTTAAATTTAGAATTGCTGTTCAAAAACCACTATCTGAAAAAAATGAAAAAAAATGATTTTTAGATTGTTTTTTTCTTGCAATTATTTTTGAGATAGGTTAGATTAAGGGGTGTGAGGCAAAAAATGGCGAAAAAAAAAAGTGAAGGTTCAGGAAATATAGGTGCCCAATCGATAAAAAAACAAGTGGGCAAGCGATTTAGACAGTTTAGAGAGGCTATTGGCAAAACACAGGTGCAATTAGGCCAGGAATTTAAGGTTTATCAATCCACAATTACCAATATCGAGGTGGGAAAGACCTTTCCCAGTATAAAATATCTGCACCATCTGGGTAAAGCCTATCGGTTAAATGCGGATTGGGTAGTGAACAACCGGGGAGAGATGTTCCTGTCTCCTGCTCTTGATTTAATCTATACTGTCTTAATCGAAAAGTACAGTGAATTGTTGGATTTGATGCAAGTTCCCGTGGTGGAGCAGCTTATCCTGGCCAGGTTAGAGGAAATAAAGGTTATAGCCAGGGAGGATATCGAGGGTTTCCGCGCCCTGAGCACCGGTACCGATTAAAGAGAACGCAGAGGCCGCAGAGGTTTTAAAAAAAATTAAAAAAAACAGAACCTTTTCGCGTTTTTTTTCGTTTAAACAAGTATGAAAAAAATAAAGGAAGATGAGGTATGAAATGGGTAAAAAGAAAAATCTTATTTTTATTTGCTTGATTATGGTAATCATCATCAGCTTCGTGGGCTGCACCAGCCAATCCATTGCCAATGCAGAAGATAAAGAACAAAAAGAGGCTATCCCGGTGGAGGTGACTAAAGTTGTAAAAGGAAACGTTTCCGCCTACTTCACCGGGACCGCTTCACTGGAGGCTGAGAATGAGGCTATCGTGGTGGCTAAAGTCGGAGGAGTAGTGGAACAAATTTTCGTGGAAGAAGGCCACAAAGTCAAAAAAGACCAAATACTGGCTCAACTGGACGACGATAAATTAACCCTGGACCTGGCAGAAGCAGAAGCCCGTTTAAAACAACTGGAAAACGAATTCAAACGCAACAAAGAACTATATCAAAAAAATATCGTCAGCGCAGAAATTTTTGAACGTATTAAATCGGATTTCGAGATGCAAAAAGCCAAAGTAGGACTGGCCCGGCTGATGAAAGATTATACCTCGATCCGCGCACCTATCAACGGAGTAATAGCAGAACGCATGATCAAAAAGGGCAATATGGTTCCTCAAAATGAACCTTGCTTTCATATCACTGATTTCGATCCCTTATTGGCTATCTTACATGTCCCGGAAAAAGAGATGAGTAAACTGCAGAAAGATCAAAAGGCAATACTTGAAGTTGATGCTCTTGTTAAAGAGACTTTTACCGGCAAAATTTTGCGCATCAGCCCGGTAGTAGACCCCCAAACCGGTACCTTCAAAGTGACAGTGGCTGTTAAAGACCCGAAAGCAAAGTTAAAACCCGGTATGTTTTCACGGCTTCGTATTGTTTATGATGTTCACAATGATACCCTCCTGGTGCCAAAAGATGCTGTGCTTATCGAAGGAAATGAGTCTGTGGTATTCGTAGTCAAAGACAATACCGCACATCGAAAAGTAATAGATATCGGCTATGTGAATACCACCCATATGGAAATCAAAACAGGCCTGGAATTAGGTGATAC
>CP070627.1:1769174-1775637 GCA_020355945.1 Candidatus Aminicenantota bacterium
GAATTTTTCCCGGCAATTAGAGACCTGATCGTTGATAACGGTCATGTTTATGTGATCACCTGGCGCAAGAAAGAACAGGAACATGAATTTTTAATTTTTGACCTGGAGGGCAAACTGGAAAAAAAGACCTGGCTCCCTCTCCAGGACTATGATGATGGTGTCGCCCTTTTCCCATATTCCCTCAAAAATAATTATCTTTATCAATTGATTGATAATGAAGAAGAAGAGGTGTGGGAATTACAACGATCTTCCATCTCAATAGCAGGAGTAGGCAAGAATTGACCTTTAACTGTTCCCGTTTCTTTTATCCGCTTTTTACTCATCTATTCGTATATTAAAGTAAAGACAAATAAGGGAGGTTTTAATGAAGCCAACATTTCGTGTTTTATTAATTATTTTTATAAGTCTCTGTGTTATGTGTTCCAAACATGGAGAAAAAAAGAAGAAAATAACTTATCCCCATACCCCAAAGAGCAAAGCCGCAGATAATCTTCATGGTGTTGACATTGTGGATAATTACCGGTGGTTGGAAGATAACAAAGACCCGAAAGTGCAAGCATGGGATAATCAACAGAACAAATTAACCCGGGGAATACTGGATTCTTTGCCGCAGCGCCAGTGGCTCATGGACCGCTTTACTTATTTTACCCGGTACGACGAAGAATTTAATCCTATAAAAGCACGACGGGGTGAACGGGTGTTTATATACAGCAAAAAAAAGAATCAAGACCAATGGGTCACCTGGACAAAAGAAAATGAAAATGCTGAAAAAGTAGAGCTTTTGAATCCCAATAAATGGGGTGGTCATATAGACTTTTGGGGGGATATGCCCTCATGGGAAGGGAAATACCTGGCGTATCTGATTGGTGAGGGGGGAAAGGAGAATGCCGTGATCCATGTCATGGAAGTTGCCACAAAAAAAGTATTACCTGATACCTGTCGAGGTAGTAATCATATGTGGGGCGCATGGCTGCCTGATAGTTCCGGCTTTTATTATACGGCAAATCCCAAAAAAGGTGAGGTGCCCCCGGGGGAAGAATATCTTTGGCCCTGTGTTTATTTTCACATGCTGGGAACTTCAGCATCAGAAGATAAGAAGATTTTTTACCATCCCACTGAAAAGACGCATTCCCACTTTGTTGAGATCACCAGCAGTGGGAAATATCTCCTGTTTTCCCGTGGATATTACCTGATGGAGAAAAATGAGGTTTTTTTCAAGCGGGTGGATGCCGGGATTGATGCCCCGCTTATACCCCTGGTAACCGGCTTTGACGCCAGCTATCATGTGGTAGAGGTGGTGGACAAATTTTTTATTCATACCGATTTAAAAGCACCTTTAGGCCGTCTCCTGGTGGTGGACACCAAACAACCGCAGCGGGAGAATTGGCAGGAATTTATCCCGGAATCAGCCGATAAATTGCAGCGATTCAGTGTCGTAGGCGGACGCATATATGTGGGGTACCTACATAACGCTTATACACAAATTAAAATTTACGATATGCAGGGAAAATTCTTGCGAACCCTTCCCACTCCCCGGTCAGGACTGGTGGGCACCCAGAGAGCCGGGGGCAAGTGGGATAAACCTGGAGTCAGGGTCAGTTTCACTTCTTATACCTATCCCTGGACAAGTTTTACCTACGACTTTGCCGCTAATAAACTCCATTTTAAAGAGCGGCGCTTTCCCTATAAAGTGGATACAGACAATTATATTACCCGCCAGGTGTGGGTGACTTCCAAAGATGGTACCCCTGTGTCCATGTTCCTGGCCCATCGCAGGGGTATCAAGCAAGATGGCAGTCATCCCGCCTTGATTTACGGTTATGGTGGTTTTAATAAATCCAGGACACCGGTATTCATGCCGATGTTTTTTATATGGTTAGAGGCAGGGGGAATGTTGGCGGTTCCCAATCTACGGGGCGGTGGTGAATATGGAAGAAAATGGTATGAAGCAGGAATCCGGGAAAACAAGCAAAACAGCTTTGATGATTGTATTGCCGCGGCAGAATGGTTGATTGAGAATAAATATACCAATCCTCGAAAATTGGCATTATACGGGGCCAGCAATGGCGGGCTCATGGCCAGTGCAGTGGCAGTGCAGCGGCCGGAACTGTTTAAGGCTGTCTGGGCTGAAGTCCCGTTTACAGATATGATTCGCTACCACAAATTCGGAAGAGCAAAAGCCTGGACCAATGAATACGGTAACCCGGATAACCCGGAACATTTTAAATACCTGTTAAAGTACTCCCCCTATCATAATGTCAAGGCCAACAACTGTTACCCGGCGATGTTTATTACGGGCGGTGAGAATGATCCCAAGATCTATCCGTTTCATGCCCGAAAATTAGCTGCCAGGATGCAAGAGGCCAACACCAGTGATAATCCTATACTGCTTAAAATTCAAAAAAACGCCGGACACGATGGAGGTCTGTCCGACACTCAACAAATTTTGCGAAAAGTGGATGGCTGGGTATTCCTTATGCACCAATTGGAAATGACCGGGCCCCATGGCATGGGGGACCGATAAGGCCCTTCGGGGGGGCTGGCAGCCCCGACCTATTTAGGCCTTCGGCCATCGAGAAGGCTTCTTTAACTGAATCGTTTCGGCAACAAATGCAGCAAAATATAAAATGTCATATAATCTATTGGAATTCGTATTCACATAGGGTATCGAAGCTTTCAATCTTCTTTTTAACCTTCTTACCTTCTTATCTTCTCAACTTCTTTTTTTCCCCTGGACCCGTGAAACATGTGAAGCATCCATATGAGAGGCTACCACAAAAATGATCCACGAAACACACGAAAAACACGAAAAAAAAAAAAAAATCTGTGTAATCTGTGTAATCTGTGGTTCCCTCTTTTTAATTGTATCCGGGTGAGGCTCACATTATGATTGGCTGTTACCATTTTGTTACTTTTTTATTACTAAAAAAAGGTGTTTTTCCTGACCATTTCGTGTATAATATGGAGCAGGAGGAACAAATGAGAGTATTAATTATTCTTATATGTGTTTTTCTTGCGTTGTCCCTATTTGGTGAAAGATTAACCACCTTTCCCCAGATATATAGGCCGAATCTCATTTGCGTGGGTGAGAACCTGGTATGCATCTCCGAAGGTGCAGCGGTGTTCCTTTTCGATTTAAAGGATTTTAGCCTTATAAAAAAATTTGGAAAAATAGGTGAAGGCCCCCGGGAGTTTAACCCCTTCGGGGATTACTTGAGGATTAATCTTTTAAAAGAAAAAATTATGATAGAAAGCCAGGGGAAACTTTCATTCTATTCGTTGAAAGGTGACTTTATAAAAGAAATGCGCCTTTTACCGAAATATAGATTCCTGAAATTATTAGAAGACCGTTATGTGGCCAAAAGTGGTATTTTAAGCAATGATGTATATCATAATGTAGCTAAAATCCTGGATGCTGACTTTAATGAGCTAAAAACCTTTTACCATGATGAGGCCAGGTATCACCAAAAGAAACAAGTTACAAATTTTTCTACCGCCTGGTATTTGGATGTCAGTGAAAAAAAATGTTTTATTGTGGGAAGCACTGATTTTAAAATCGATGTATTTAATAAGAATGGAGATTTGCTTTATACCATCTCGCCAAAGTATGAACGAGTAAAGGTATCTCAAAAGTTTATCGATTTATGGTTTGAGTATATTAAAAAAAGGCGGGGAATGGAGCATTATAATTATGTGAAAAAAAAGGTGCGTTTCCCGGAATTTTTCCCGGCAATTAGAGACCTGATCGTTGATAACGGTCATGTCTATGTGCTCACTTATCAAAGGAAACAAGGGAAAAATGAATTTTTTATTTTTGACCTGGAGGGTAAACTGGTAAAAAAGGCCTGGGTGCCTCTTAAGGATAAGGGCTTTGATGGTATTTTCTATTTCCCCTATTGTATAAAAAATAATTATCTTTATCAATTGATTGAAAATGAAGATTCCGAGCAATGGGAATTGCACCGGTTTTCTATTTAAATAAATGCCCTTCACTTGGTGGCATTTATAAAAATATGAAGAAGAGAAAAAAATGATAGAGAACATGCCAGGAAAAACAATCGGTATACTTTTAAGTTTATTCCTCTTGATTTTATCTCATGATCCCGCGGCGGCATGCACCAATATAACTGGCTCGCGGGCAGGGCAGGTACTGGTGGGACAAAATTGGGATTGGAAAAACCTTAATGTTTATGTATGGTTTGAACCGCCTGGAAAAGGCACATACGGTTGTTTTTTTTACGGCTTAAAGGTGGGCTATCCCTCGACAGGGATGAATGACCAGGGGTTGGTCATCAGCGGCTCACTCACTCCCAGGATCAGTATAAATGAAGTTGTAGGTAAAAAAACAGTGGGTTCCGCACTGGAGGCCTACCGCCTCAATGATTTCCTATACCGCCGCTGTGCCACTGTTGGCGAAGTTATAGAAAAAATTAAAAAAATCAATTTCAAATTCCTGGAAACCGGTCATTTCCTGGTTAGTGATAGAACTGGGGCCTCGCTTATCCTTGAAGGTGATGGTAAAGGTAACCTTGTCCTTCTTTACAGGGACAGACAGGTAAAGATTGTACCGGACAGGCAAACCAACCAGTGGGTGGAAAAAGAACCCGAACCGCTGCCCCTGCACCTTCAAAAGGACCGTGATTACCAGGTCATTACAAATTTCCTGCATTCCCAATTGAGGCTGAGTTCGAGGTTAGGCGGAATTTCCCACTAAACTCTCTACTGTTTATGATTTGAAAAGGGGTGATGTATATCTCTATTATCTTCATAACTTTGAAAAGGTCATACAATTCAACCTGGAAGAGGAATTTAAAAAGGGAACACATTCATATGATTTGCGTTCTCTTTTTAATCTCCGGTGGCATCCTCTCTATTTGTTTTGTGCGCTGGTACTTCTCTCTGCTGTCTTTGCCCATCCCATTGGGTATATGGTGCAGCGGTTCCGGCACGGGAAATCGCCTTTTGCCCGTAAAAAGAGAAAAAAACTGGCGTTGATCGCTCTTATAGCAGCGGGAATAAACAGTGTTTTAATCTTAATTCTTATTTACCGCTACCCTTATATTTTGAGTCACCAAATGGAATTGGTAAAACATAATTTGTATGAAAATTTTTTCTACTACCATGGGAAAATATTTTTTGCGATTCTTGTTCTTTCAATAGCTATGCTCTTGTTTACCGTCTTGGCCTGGAATAATAAATATTGGTCAGCGCTGAGCAGGGTCCATTATTCCCTGGTTACCGTTATATCTTTAGCGGTTATAGTAATTATGATTTAGCCAAAAAGGGTCGGTGAGTGGAAATGGGCAAATTTTGAAGGCACTTTTTCTAATCCTCATTAATAAAATACCTGGCACTATTCTTGATTCTTTTTTTCTCATACAAATTTTACTATTACCAGGGAAAACAAAAGGTGATTTCCTTCCGTAGTAATAATAAGATATAATGACCTTTAAATCAGATCAAAAAAAATTTTTTAGGAGGACAAAAGATGAGGTTTCATTCGCTTGCAGTTCTAATAGTGATGCTTGTTTGCCTGGCAGCCGCTGCCTGCCAAAAAAAAGCCCAAGACACATCCGCTAAAAAAAGAGAATCCATTTTAGACCGGGTGGTGGTGATAGAACCTGAACTCATCACGGAAATTCCTAAAGTCTCCCGTTGGTGTGACCGGCTGGACCTGGTGAAACAGCGCATCAACGTCGGCGATGCAGAACTGTATGTGGAAGAGGAAGGCAAGGGAACACCACTGGTTTTGATCAACGGTGGGCCCGGCGGCACCCACCATTATTTCCACCCCTGGTTCTCCCGGGCAAAGGATTATGCCCGCGTGCTCTATTACGACCAGAGAGGATGCGGATTATCCGATTTTAAACCCGGGGAAAACGGATACAGCGTTGAACAAGCGGTTTCCGACCTGGATGCCCTTCGCAAAGCCAAAAAAATTGACAAATGGGTGGTGCTGGGTTATTCCTATGGCGGATTCCTGGCTCAATATTATACCATCAATTACCCCCAACATGTGGCCGGTCTGGTGCTATTGGGAACCTCGCCGGGGATGTGGACCAAAACCGGCCCTTCCCGCCAGGGCCAATTCCTTTCAGACAGCGAACGCGCCAGGATGAATGAAATCCACAAACAGCTCAGACAACTGGACATAAAAAAAGACCTGCCGCGCAGCAAATTAATTCAGGTCCTGCTCTATAACAATTTTATCAATGGTGACTGGAAACGCCAGCATTTTTATAAACCCTCCCGGGAAAGAATGGCCCAGATAGCCCTGTATGAATGGGATCACGATGATAATTTCAACGGCATCCTGAACAACAGCATGTCCAGGGTGGATTTGACCGGTGCCTTTGCGTCCAACCCGATCCCTACCCTGATCCTTGAAGGGAAGTGGGACCTGACCTGGGGCAAAAAAAAACCTGGAATTTTGAAAAAAAATCATCAATTTTAGCCACGCATT
>CP070627.1:1775737-1782199 GCA_020355945.1 Candidatus Aminicenantota bacterium
GCAAGTCAATGCAATCCCAGTTAAAATAGGAGTTTATTACTGTTTTTACAGATCTTCAAAATTCCGTTTTTTTACCAGTGGCGGGATTGGTTACTATTTTTCCAATATGTCTGAAGAATTACTGAATCGAGTTGGTCAGGGGTATCGGATACAAGGGAATCAGGAGGCAAAAGGTGAAGGAATCGGATTTCATGGAGGAATGGGATTCGAATTAGATGTTGCCAAAAGTATTGCTTTTGTTGTTGAAGGATATGGTAGATATGCAAAAATCAAAGGTTTTAAGGGAGAAAAGAGTAGTGATTCATCCGGTGTGAGGGAATCAATGAGAGGAAGTCTTTACTATTATGAATTATATTCTCCATATGGTTGGTATCCCTGTATAGGAATATTTGATGAAGTGCCAGGTGGAGTCAATAGAAGGAATGTAAGGGAGGCCGCACTGGATTTTTCTGGATTTACGGTGAGAATCGGAGTCAAAATAAGACTGTTTTAGTATCAGGTATCAGTGGGGGAAATAAGTTACCTGACCCGAATACCATTGGAAAACCTTTCACTGTTTTTTTCGTAATTAATATTTAACGTATTCTTGAGGGAAAATAAAAGATAAAAATAAAAACAAAGAAAAAAGGAGAAAAAAGTGATAAAAAAACAATTTGTCTTTATTATCTTAATTTTATTCTTTTGCGGCGCGCTGCTGTTCCCGGAAACCCTGGAAGAAGTCCTGGCCAAGAATTACCAATCCCGGGGAGGATTAGAAAAACTAAAGACCATCAAGACCATGAAAATCGAAGGCAAAATGGTGATGACCATGCAGAATATGGAAATACCAATGACCATGTGGATAAAAAAACCCAACAAAATGAGAATGGAGGCCACCTTTATGGAAAAAAAAATAGTCACTGCCTATGATGGCCAAAAAGGCTGGATGATCAACCCGATGATGGGCAGCGAAGACCCCCAGGAATTACCGGAAGACAGGTCCAAAGAAATGACCCGGCAAGCGGATTCGATATTTCCCCTGGTGGATTATAAGGAAAAAGGGCATCAATTGGAGTACCTGGGTAAAGAGGACATGGAAGGCACAGAGGTGTACAGGTTAAGGATGACCATAACCGACGACAAAGTACTCCATTTTTACCTGGACACCGAAACCGGCATTGAACTGAAAATCTCTACCTATACCAAAGTCAGAGACAAGGAAATCCTGGTAGAAACCCTGATGGGTGACTACAAAGAGGTGGATGGGATTATGATTCCTTTCTCTATGGAAGTAAAAGTTGCCGGCAGGGACCAGGGACAAAAAATAACGTTTACAAGCTTTAAACAAAATGTAACGCTGGAAGATTCCTTTTTTCAAATGCCGCCTAAAAAAGCCCCCCAAAAAGAGAAAAAATAATTGGTAAAAAACAGGAGGAGTCAGAAACATGAGTGGTTACAGGATAAAATTATTTTTATTGATTATACTGTTGGTAATGGTTTCTCTGTCAGGTTATACAAAAGATGTCCGGATCGATGCTTCTGCCTTTGGCGGGCTCAAGGCCAGGATGATCGGTCCGGCAGTGATGAGCGGCAGGATCACCGCCATTGACTGCATGTCAAAAGACCCCCGCACCATATACGTCGGTACTGCCTGCGGTGGAATATGGAAATCGGTTAATGGCGGAACCACCTTCAAACAAATCTTCAAAAAGTACACCATGTCCATTGGCTGCCTGACCATTGACCAGGAAAACCCGGAGACGGTGTGGGTGGGAACCGGCGAATGTAATGTGAGAAACAGTGTGTCGGTGGGTACCGGTCTCTACCTCAGCAAAGACGGTGGAAAAGAATGGAAATTGATGGGTTTTAAGGATTCGGAGCGGATCAGCAAAATCCTGGTAGGGCCCAAAGACTCGAAAACTATATACGCGGCAGTGATGGGACACCTGTGGAACGCTAATACCGAACGAGGCGTGTATAAAACCACGGATGAGGGCAAAACCTGGGAACGGATTCTCTACGTGGATGAAAACACCGGCTGCGCCGACCTGGAGATGGACCCCCAGGAAACAGATGTATTGTACGCAGCCATGTGGCAGTTCAGGAGAAAACCCTACTTTTTCACCTCCGGTGGTAAAGGCAGCGGGTTGTACAAGTCCATTGATAAAGGTAAAACCTGGCGAAAATTGACCAAAGGCCTGCCCAAAGGAGACCTGGGAAGAATTGCTGTTGCGGTTGCTCCTTCCCGGCCCGGCACCCTGTACGCCTCAGTAGAGGCAAAAGAGAATGCCCTGTACCGGTCCAATGAGATGGGTGAAAACTGGGAAAAGGTGAATGACACCCTATTGGTGAAAATGCGCCCTTTTTATTTCTCACACCTCATTGTCGATCCCAATGACCATAAACAACTCTATATTGCCGGTCTTGCCCTGGGAGTGAGCGAAGATGGAGGGAAAACCGTCATGCCCATGGGAAATATCCACCCTGATATTCATGCCATGTGGGTCAATCCTCATAACTCCAACCACATGATCGTAGGCACTGACGGCGGTGTTTACATCTCCTTTGACAGGGCCAACACCTTTACCATCGCAGCCAGTCTTCCCCTCTCCCAATTTTACCATGTTTCTTATGACATGAGACAACCCTACAATGTATACGGCGGGCTCCAGGATAACGGTTCCTGGTACGGCCCCTCCAAAAGTTTCAGCGGCTTCGGGATACAAAATAGGGAATGGCAAAACGTGGGTATTGGTGATGGGTTCTACGTTATCCGCCACCCCCAGGACCTTGATATCATCTACCACCAATGGCAAGGGGGCCGCCTGACCAGGTACAACGAAAGAACCCACGAAGTAAAGGATATTCAACCGTTACCCACCAAAAAAGGCGAGCCGGAATACCGCTTCAACTGGAACGCTGCCTTTGCCCTGAGTGCCACTGACCCGGAAACCATCTATATGGGGGCCCAGTTCCTCTTTAAATCCACCAATAGAGGGGACACCTGGGAAAAAATTTCACCCGACCTTACCAGCAATGACCCGGAGAAACAGCAGCAGGCGAAATCAGGCGGACTTACCCTGGACAATACCACTGCTGAAAATCACTGTACGATTTTTTACATTTGCCCATCACCGCTGGAGAAAAACCTAATCTGGGTGGGCACCGACGATGGGAACCTCCAGGTCACCCGCGATGGGGGTAAATCCTGGGAAAACGTGGTAAAAAATATCCCCGGCCTGCCCAGGCACACCTGGTGTTCTTCGGTGGAAGCCAGCCATCACCACCCAGGCACTGCTTATGCCAGCTTTGACGGTCACCGTACCGGCGACATGAAACCCTATATTTACAAAACCCAGGACTGGGGCAAGACCTGGAAATCCCTGTGGGACAAAGCCATCGAGGGTTACTGCCACATCATCCGCGAAGACCTGGTCAACCCGGACTTGCTCTTTTTAGGAACCGAGTTTGGCCTGTTTGTCACTATCAACGGCGGCCAGCAGTGGGTCCATCTCAAAGAGGCTTTGCCCAAAGTTTCGGTCAGGGACCTGGCCATTCATCCCCGGGAACACGACCTGATCATCGCCACCCACGGCCTGGGCATTCAAATCATCGACGACATCACTCCTTTGAGAGCTTTAACAGCGGCAATCTTAAATAATCCGGTTTATATTTTACCTTCACGGCCATCCATTGTAAAAACCCCGGCCATGCTCATGAGTTTTCCTGGTGATTCGGAGTTTTCCGGTGCCAATCCCCCACGAGGTGCTGTCATTGCCTATTACATGAAAAAGAGACATATTTTCGGAGACCTGAAAATGGAGGTTCTCGATTCTTCGGGTAAACTCATCCAGACCCTGCCCACCTCCAAGAGGCGCGGCATCAACAGGATTTATTGGGGCATGAGATCAAAACCCCCAAAAGTTCCGGCATCGCCAGGCTTGCCCCGTTATTTTTCCCTGGGCCCCCAGGTGGCAGAAGACACCTACACGGCCCGGTTAATCAAGGGGAAAAAAGTCTATACCGGCCAGATAGAGGTGCTGGCTGACCCGGTCTCAGCCCACAGCAAAAAAGATAGAGAACTGCGGCACCAAACCGTGATGAAGCTTTATAACCTGCAAGAAGAACTGGCCTATATTGCCGACAGTGTTAACGGAATCAGCAAAGAAATAGAAAAAAGATTAGAAAACATCAAGAATAAAAAATTAAAAACCCAATTAAAAAACTTTAAATCCAGGCTGGACAACTTTCACAAAACCATGGTGCAGCACGAGGGCATCATGGCCGAAGAGAAACTCATGGGAAAGGTCGCTGGCTTGTACAGTTCCGTCATCCAATACGGCGGCAAACCTACGGATTCCCAGCTCTATCACTATTCGGTTCTTCAAGACCAGGTCAAACAAGCTGAAGTAAAGTTTAAACGATTGATGGATAAAGAATTGCCTGTCATTAATTCCAGCCTCAAGAAAAAAGGGCTCCAAATTCTAAAAATAATAACAAAGGAAGAATACAAAAAAAAGAAGTGATTGGTAATTGATAAAAATGTGCAATGGGTTTACCGTGAACAAATTAAATACCTGACTTCATATTTTGCAGTGGCTATTTTTTTCGTAAGGATTTATAGAGTTCAAAAACTTCGTCCACCAACGCATCCTGGCGATCAAGAGTAAATGGACCGCATTGGGCTTTAACCAGGCGGATTCTTCCTTTTCCCAGGGGTTTCCATCGTTCCGGGAACAAATCCGAATGATATCCGGCAAAAATAGTAATCACATCTCGACATATAGCAGCAGCCAAATGCTGACCCAACGAATCATACCCAATATAACAATCACTCAAATCGATCAATGCAGCAAATTTGTTGATGGTACCCTGGAAAGCGATAAGGCGGACATGTCGAGATTTTAATGAGTCTATTAATCCCGGGTTTTCTCCTGTGACTTCCGCAGCTTCAATCCCTTTATGGCGAACAGCCCGGATAATTGCCGCAGCCTGCTCAAATTCTTCACTCCCAAATCCCTTGTCAAGTACAATTGTAACCCCATCTGCAAGGAGTTTTAAAATAAGGCCCAATTCAAATTGGGAGACCGCTTCAGAACCATTTCTCACCCGCTTTTCCGGGTTTCCCCCCACACCAAAACTCATACTAACCACAAAAGGCCTTGTTGTTGGGTTTAATATTTCATAGACTTTATTGGCAAAGGCACGATCCTGGTCCGGGAAATGGAGCTTTGGATACATAGTTTCACCTTGCGGTTCCCTACCAAAGGTGCTTTCAAGCCATTGGTGTAAATCCTCTGCCTGGCTTGTTCCTTTCCAGGTTTCACCACATACCGCAGGCTTCCAGGAAAAATAACGCTTGTCCTCTTCAGCAGGAGGAATAATCGGTAATAAGCCCGATTGAAGCAAACGGGAGTCAGTGTTAATAATGATGTAATCTTCCCCTTGATCAAGCTCGGCAATCTCCTCTTCAAGTGCTTGAATAACCGGCAGCCAGTTGAGGAACCGGTTCACTAAAGGACCGCGGCGGTTATAAAGAAGCGGATGAACGCGAACCATTGGTTGATTGCCTTTCAAAATCGAACCGTTTTTTTCACTGCCTAAAAAAACGATTTCTGCATCAGGGAATCGTTTCTTCATCTTCTCAATTACAAGAATATTCAAAAGTACATCTGCCCCAAGGGTCACCCGGGAAGGAATAAAAACCTTTTTTACTGTACCCAGGGATTGGGGATTGAATTTCTTATCCCGATAAATACTTTTAATGCGAGTCAATAAATCCTTTTCGTTATTCAGATCCCATTGATTGAGTCTTTGGTGAAATTCCTTTGCCTGCGCTAGGAGGCGGAGGCGCGAAATCAAATGAGCCAGGGTCTTTTCTAATGCCTTTCTATCTTCTAACAGGAATGTGTCGGATAGTGACTCTACCACATAACTGAATAGGATATGCGTGCCCAATTGGGCTTTTTGAGCATCATGGGAAACAGCGGCATCTATAATGATATCCAGGGCATCAACAGCGAATTGGCCTTGTTGATGGTGTTTCATGAATTGTTGGGCTGCCCTGGCTGTATCAGAAGTGACTTGTTTATTCATCTCGTTAACCACAATCGCTGTTCTGTAAAATGTCAAAAATAAAAATGAATCATACTGGAATTATAGGTAGTTGTCAAGCGAACCCCTCGGCGAGGGGAGCCTGCTATGAAAATAAACGTCCTTTGTAATATAGATTCGATCGTAGGGGTTTGATTCATCAAACCCACCGGCTGAATCGCCTGGACCGGGCTTGATAAATCAAGCCGTGACGCATCTACAATAGAATGGAGCAATTGATAGCATGATTTTCATTCGTTTCCGGGTGAGGGCGCGGCATCATGAGTAACTGCTATAAAAATGATCCACGAAACACACAAAAATGTTCGGAATTTGAGATTTTTACTTGATGGTGTGTGCGTGTAGTTCCCACACCTCTTCTTCTTCATT
>CP070627.1:1782299-1788748 GCA_020355945.1 Candidatus Aminicenantota bacterium
ACATATTTGTTTATTAACTTGATTAATTCAATCAAATGCCATTCCATCCTCTTTTTTCTAAGCTATTTTAGTTTTTTAACTTCTCTTTCCAGGAGGGTGACCAGTTCATCCATCTGTTTGATCACAGCCATGATAGTTTCGGGCTCTGTTAAATCTACGCCTGCTTTTTTTAACTGTTCCATGGGGTAATCGTTACCACCGGATTTTAACAGGTTGAGATATTGTTTATGGGCTTTGCGGCGCTGTTTTTCCGGACCGCTGCCCACCCGATCATACAGTTGGGCGCAAGAGGCGAAACAGGTGGCATACTGGTAAACATAATAGGGTTGAATAAAAAATTGTTGTATCCGTGTCCAGGCGATTTCCAGTAATTGATTTTCTGCTAGAGAATCCCCGTAATATGATTTAAAAAGGTCCCCCATGATACGATTGAGTATTTTAGCTGTAATGGGTTTGCCTTGTTCCACCTGTTGATGAGCCTGCAATTCAAAATCGGCCAGCAAGGTTTGGAGATAAAACGTATTGGCCAGTCCCTTGATTAGCTGCTCCAGCAGTGCAATTCGTTCCCCTGGATTCCTGGTCTTTTTAAGTAGATAATCTAACAGCAGGCGTTCATTAAAGGCAGAGGCTACTTCTGCCACAAAAATGCTATACGAATGGGTGGCATAGGGTTGGTTTTCATTGGCTAGTAAAGTGTGTATGGTGTGCCCCAGTTCATGCGCCAATGCGAACGCATGGGCCAGGGTATCATTGTAATTCATCAGCATATAGGGATGAACACCGTAAACATTGGCTGAATAAGCACCCCCACGTTTGCCAATGTTTTCATACACATCAATCCACCCGCCGGCAAGTGCTTGTTTCACCTTATCCCGGTACTCTTTTCCTAACGGCATCACCGAAGCCAGGATCCATGCTTTGGCCTGGTCATAAGGATATGTCTTATTAAAATCAGTCAGACTCATCTCCGTGTCATAAATATGATACTCTTTCAAATTAAGAATTTTCCGCCGCAAGCGAAAATAACGCTGTAAAGGTTCTACGTTGGCTTTTACTGTTTTAACCAGGTTTTGATAAACCTCTACAGGGACGTTATCCTCATCCAGGAAAGCTTCCAGGCTAGAGGTATAATTTCTTGACCGGGCTGCAGCCCAATCCTGCTGGCAGACCGCATGGTAAATAGCGGCATAGGTGTTTATATTTTTTTTATACACATGGTAATGGCCCTCAAAGGCTTTTTTCCGGTCCTCCTGGTTAGGGTAGGTAGCCAATACTTTGCCGTAGTTTCCACCGGTCATTGGAAGTTTTTTACCATCGGAGAATTGAACCACCGGGTATTTAATATCCGAACCGGATAATTCGGTATAGATGTTTTTAGGTGAGTCTCGAAATTGACTGAAAAAAGCCAGGAGTGTTTCTCGCTCTTCATCCAGCACGTGGGCCTGCTGGCGATATAAATTTTCCAGGTTAAATCGATATGGTGCCAGTTCCGGTGTGCTGTCCAGCCATTTTTTCATGGTCTCCCGGGGAATTTTCAAGATTTCCGGTTCAATCCAGGAGGCAGCGACTTCATATTTGCACCAACGGTTCAGCACCTGCTGCAAACGCCTGGAAACCTCCTGGTCTCGTGTGTCCGTATCCCTCATCAACTGTGGGTAACGAAAAACACGAAAGGCAAGCATACCCAATTGGTCTTCCAATTTAAGGGCTTTAAGCAAATACCCGGGCCCTTTACCTAAGGTTTCCTTTAAACCAACAATGGCCCCCATTTTTTGTTCCAAATCTTTCAAGCTTTGTTCCCACGCTTCCCAATTAGGATAAATATGGCTGAGGTTCCATTTGTATTGGCCTGGAATTTCATCACGATTGAGAGAGCGTTCTTGTGCCAATAGCCCCCATGATTTCCCCACAGGTATGAATAGGAAAACCACCAAAGAGACGATAAATATTGAATTCAATCTTTTGTTGGCGTTAAACTTCATTTGGGTCTCCTTTTTTCATAAAACGTTTGACATTACGGCTTTAGCGGCTTCGTGGTGTTCCAGAGTCTTTCAAATTCTTCTTTATAGCTGTAAACCACCCGTTTATCGTTGGTCACTAAGATATTTTCCTGGTTATGTTCGGCAGCGCCGCGGGTCCAATTGTAACTGCCGGTGAGCGCTCTTTTGTTGTCAAAGATAGCGAATTTATGGTGCACATAGTGGGGAGAATTATCAATCCTTATGTCAATCCCGGCTTTTGCCAGGATTTTGATATCCGAACCGACGTCGTTCACTTTTTCATCATCGGTAACAATGCGTACGCTTACGTTTCGTTCACTGCACCTGAGGATTTCGTCAGATATAAGGTTATCACTGATGGTATAGACACAAATATCCACGGAAGAGAGGGTTCCTCGCAATTCCCCGATAATTACCCGCTGGCACCGGTCACCCGGGCTGAAATAGACGGCGCTGTCCTGGTCATAACAATCCAGCAAAAGTTTACTGGCTGATTCCAACCAGTCAATCACCGCCTGATCCAGGTGGCTTTGCACTCTTTCCCGGGCAATATCAAAAATTTTACTCCTTAAAAAATCCCGCTGGCTTTTATTAAGGGAATAATTCTCTACCAATAGTTGGGTAACCGCCTGTTTTTCTGCACGGCTGAATTTCTTATCCTCAAAGGTTTTCTCAAAAATTTTAATTAATCGTTCCAGGTGAAATTGTGTTTGTGTCATAAGAGCAATCTATCAAATAATGCTGTCCCTGTCAACCCCATGGCATGGGGAACCTAAGAAGGCCCTACGGGCCATTTTGAAGGCTTCCTAAGATGAATCGTTTCATCAGCAGAGGTATCAAGGTGATAGATGTGATACGCATCGTAAGGAATTGGAATGAGATTTGCCTGGTTTTATTTTTATATAACAAGGAGGATGAAGTCGAATATCGTTAAATTTAAGAAAATATTTGACTTTTTCCCCTGAATGTATTATAAATTTTACTTCTTTAGATAAAATAATAATTAAAGGAGGTAATGCAAAATGAAACGATTTTTTTTAATTGCTGTATGTTTTATGGTGGTGCTGTCCATGGTTTACGCCGGAGACTTTACTTACATCGGCTCAAAAAAATGTAAGATGTGCCATAAGGGGGCCAAAAAGGGCGAAGTGTATGAAAAATGGGAAAAAGGGCCCCATGCCAAAGCTTTCGAGGCTGTAAAAGGTAAAGGCGAAGAAAAGAATCCCGAGTGTTTGAAATGCCATACCACCGGGTTTGATGCTGGTGGCTATAAAGTGGGTGACGCCAATGCTGCTAATTTTGAAGGAGTAGGGTGTGAGTCCTGTCATGGCCCTGGTTCTGCATACAAAAAATTGAGCATCATGAAAGATAAAAAGAAAGCCATGGAAAACGGCCTGATTGAACCTACGGAAGCCGTTTGCAAAACATGCCACGTGGGTAACGACCATACCGGGAAATTTAATTTCCAGGAAGCACTAAAAAAAGTCGATCATACCTACACGAAGTAGAAATAGTAGAAAAAGACCCGGGGCTGCCTGGGCGCAGCCCTGTTGTCTGTCTGTATTTAAAATTTATAGTAGAAGAGTGAGAATATGAAATCGGTTAAAATGAGACTATTTTTGTTTTATTTTCTATTGGCGACGCTGATGGCTGCAGTCTCTTGTGGTGACAGCGGCAAGGTGCGGAAGTACAAAGAAAAAGCCCCACCTGCCGCGCAAACCCAACAGGCCAGTCAAAAGTCCCCGGGACCCGGTGCAGGTTTGATGCCAGCTCACGCTCATTTCCAGTGGGATACCCCCGAAGGGTGGAATGAAAACCGGGCTTCCTCCGGGTTCCGGTTGGCTGCATTTACCATCAAATCCGGTGATAAAGAATCTATCTGTACGATTATACCGCTGCAGGGGGAAGCCGGGGGATTAAAAGCCAATGTGACCCGTTGGCTGGGCCAGGTCACCGGTGCCATGAAACCGGACCCCAATGCAGTAAATCAACTTCTAAAAGCACAAGAAAAATTTCTCACCAAAGGGCAATTCCCAGCGGTGATGATCGATTTTACCCCGGTCACCCCAAATCCTACGAACAAATCCATTTTGGCTGCGGTTATTACAGTACAGGGAAACTCTGTTTTCATCAAGATGACCGGCGAAAAATCCCATCTCATTGAAAACAAGGCAAAATTTAAAGCTTTATGTCAATCCTTTACACTCTAATTAACTTCAAGGCCGGAAACTAGATACATAATAAGAGATTAAGACAAATAGAGAGGAATAACACCATGACCAATACCAATCAATCGAAAAAATCACCCGCAAACGAAATTCTAAATATACTTAAAACAATCGCCTCACTCAAACTGACGGTGGTTTGTTTAGTGGTCCTGGCAGTCCTGGTGGTATGGGGAACCGTCTACCAGGCGGAACACGGGTTGTACCAGGCACAACAAAAGTTCTTTTACTCCTGGTTCTTTTTCATTTTCGGATTTATTCCCTTTCCCGGGACAGTACTGGTGATGTATGTCCTGTTTTTCAACCTGGTGAGTTCACTTTTCTTCCGGATTGGGTTCCGGTTAGCTAAAATTGGCAATGTGATTACACACCTGGGCATTCTTATCCTCCTGGTGGGTGGTTTTTTTACCTTTTATTTCTCGGAAGAATCGTCTTTGATACTGCAAGAAGGGGAGAGCAGCAGCCTGTCGTCTTCTCGTCACTCATGGGAATTGGCTGTATGGGAAGCCGGAACCGGGGACAGGGTGGTCTATGCAGTAGACGCCGACGGATTTAGTCCCGCGCAAACCCTTTGGTTCGATGACTTAAACCTGGAACTGGTGATTAAAGCGTACTATAAAAACTGTGACGTCGATTTTAGCCGCGCCTCCACTCTCAGCCCCGGAGAACAGGAACGGGTAATCAATGCCTCGGGGATTCAATTATTGAAAGAAAAACCTTCAGCCCCGGAAATCGCGCAAAATGTCGCCGGTGGTGTTTTTGATATCAATCCTTCCGCCAATAACAAACAAACCCTGCTCCTGTACGGGCAGGATAATTCCCCTACACCTGTAACCCTTGCCGGGCGCAGATTGTTCTTCTCTCTCAGGAAGAAAAAAACAATGCTGCCCCTGGATATCACCTTGAGAGATTTCAAAATGAAATATTATCCCAATTCCAATATTCCTAAAAGTTACGAAAGCCATGTGACCATTAAGGCTGAAGGCTCTGTTGACCGTGATGTGGTGATTTCCATGAATAAACCCTTGAGGTTTAAAAATTACACATTTTTTCAATCCGGGTATAATATTGCCCCGGACGGCAGTGAATTCACCAATTTAGCAGTGGTGAAAAATGCCGGGAGGCTGGTTCCCTATATCTCCAGTGTTACTATATTCCTGGGTTTGGTCATTCATTTCCTGGTGATGTTGTTAAAGCGAAGAAAAAAAAGTGCAAAAGTCGCATCCTGGCTGGTGTTGGTGATAATTTCGGGTATGATCGGTTTTGCTGGTAAAGGCATGCTGCATGGGGAAGTGAATTCCCTGGAACACCTGCGCAAGATAGTGATTTTGGAAAACGGGAGAAAGAAACCCCTGGATACCTTTGCTCAAAACCTATTAAAGCAATTCTCCGGTCGAAGCAGGTTTCAAAGAAAACCTGCCATGCAATGGCTGGCCCGGGTATTGTTTACCCCGGGAGACACCACTGGTGATAAGGTTTTCCTGGTCACTAACCCGGAGGTGCTGGACTCCATTGGTGTGACCCGGGAAGGAAAAGCCAGGGACAGGTACGGTTTTTCTCAATTAAAACCGGGTTTATCAAAACTCCGGCAGTTGGCCATTAAGGTTTCTAAAATAAAGGATAAGGACCGTTCTTTTATTGAAAATGAGATCATTTCCCTCTACAGTAAACTTTACATCTACCAACAGGTCCAGGCCAGTTTTGATTTTCTCTTTCCTCACACGAATTTTACTATCACCACCCCTGAAACCCTGGGAACCCTGGAACTTCCTAAAGATAAAAAACATTTCTCCTTCTTTGACCTGGTGGAGAAGAAGGCAAAAATCCAGGTTGTAATCGCTTCTCTTAAAGAGAAAAAACAGGAGGAATGGTCTGAAGCTGAGAAAGAAATTGTTACTCTTTTTCATCGCCTGGAAAGTATGGCGAAATTCTATAGGGAATTACCGCTGACGATTATACCTTCATATTCCGAGGAAGAGGCGGAAGAGGCGGAGGAGAAGTGGCTGAGTCCCTGGGACCTGGCATCACCTCTTATTTTGAAAGAAGGCACCACGATTCCCAAAACCTTGTATTTGATGCGAGATTTTGTTTACGCTTATGTGAATCAAGACCAGCAAACCTTTGATGTTGCGCTGCAAGAATTTAACCGCCTGATCCTGGAACAGGCCCAAGGGCGTATCCGGCCCAATGCGATTTCTCGTGAGGTGTTTTTAAATCAATTGGA
>CP070627.1:1788848-1795258 GCA_020355945.1 Candidatus Aminicenantota bacterium
ACCCCCCTCCAAAAACTTTTGATTGCCTTCGGCGTCGTTTGGGCCTGATATGTGAGTGAGGTGATCTAATAATAAAATTTCGCGGGATTGATTTAGTGCATGGGGAGACCCAGGATAGGCAATACCCTTGATCCTGTCCAGTACCTGCGCAGAAGGAAGACTGAAATCATTGACTAACATCTCTTTTACTAATTCGGCAAAGGTATACTCACCCTCTCCTAATACCACCAGGTCGATATTCCTGTCTTTTAAAATGATGCTGTAATCACTGGAAGCATAAGGCCCACCAGTGATTATCGGTGCGTCAACTCCCCATTGCCTCAGCAGGGCAGCAGTTTCATGAAAGAATTCTTTGAAGAAGGTTAAGGTGCGAAGACCCACTAATTGAGGGTTGAATTGGTCCACCAATACTTTTAGTTCTGCAAAACTATCAAAATCAATGCCGGATTTATAAACCCTGCCGTCAATTTTATCTCCAAAACATTTTTTTAGATAGGTTAAGAGAGAAATAAGCCCCAATGGCTGCTCCACTACCCGGTACAACATACGATGAGAACTGAAATGCTGGGATAAATCCAATAAGAGTATCCTTTTGGCTCCAGGCCGGACAGGCGGGATTTCAGGGCCCAGGTCAAATATGGTTTGCCCTACCTCTTTTTCTTGTTGATTTATGCAGCCCCCCGACACCTGGAACTCCTCCAATTGAGCAAACTCGATCAAGTCTTGAATTGTGTTAATTTCCACGGGAAGGTAAGCATTGTATTTCTGTACCAATGCAATTTCGCTGAGTACCTTCATCTGGTGGGGCAAAACATGCATCAACCGCTCTTTATTCAAAAAGTAGTTATTTAAAAAATCCGCCTGGTATTTCCGGGTAAAACTTTTTGGAAACGGGAGTGTTTCGGGTAATTCGTGGAAGGCCCGGTCCCTGGATACCAGGATATCTTTTTTGCATACCCCGTGTTCCAGGGCAAAAGCCTCCATTTCCGTGTTGGGATATATTTTTAAAATATGGATGTAAGGAAAATGCAGCCATTTGATTCCCTTGATAAAATCCAATGTCATCATGGCTTCCTCTTCACTTTCCGTGGGAAATCCGTGCATAGAAGCCATCTCCAGGATAACTTCAGGATGCCGGCCGGCAATATAATCCATTACCCCTTTGAATTTATCCAGGTGGAGATATTTCCTTAATAACTTTTGAAACCGGGGGGAAGCACTCTCCAATGAAAGGTTAATGCCGCGCGTGCCAGCTTCTACCATCAGGTCAATGTAATCCGGGGTCATAATATCTCCCCTTAAACCGTTGGGAAAGAAAAGCCGCACCTTTAACCGGTTTTTTATGATTAATTCAAACACCCGTCGGCTTTTTTCAATGTTCAAATTAAAACAATCATCAATAAACGCGAAATTGGTTACACCTCTCTTGTAGTAATATTCAATTTCTTTGCAAATGTTTTCCGCATCTCGATAAACATGGTGTTTGGACCAGATTTTATGACAGAACAGGCAGTGATAGGGACATCCCCGCGTGGCCTGGAAAGAGATACAGTTGGTGACACTGGCCATACCGATCTTGTTTTTATAATTTTCCAGGTTAATAAGCCGACGATTGGGGCGGGGGAGTTGATCGAATTCCGCAATATGGGGCCGTGGTAATGTCACTTTTATTTCAATGTTTTTACGGACCTCAAACCCCTGCAAAGCAGTAAACGAAAGGTCTTTGATTACCTTGCCCGTGGATACCAACGCACAGGCTCCCGAATCCTCCAGCATATAACACACCCGCTCTTCGGGCAGACCAGGGTCAATGGGTAAGTAAACTGCCCCGGCTTTCAAAATAGCCATTAAGACCACCACCATGTCCACAGAGGGCTCCATCATAATGCCCACCACGGATTCGGTACCGACACCGTTTTTTCTTAACAGAGCAGCCAATTGATTGGATTTCCTGTTTAATTCCCTGTAGGTAATCGCATGGGGCATGGCGCATGGCGCATGGCGTCCCTCTGCGCTGTGCGCAATCACAGCCACATAGTCCGGGGTTCTTTCCTCCTGCCGTTCAAATAATTCATGGATGGTACCCTGGAAGCAATTCTCTTTTATCGTGTCATTAAAATCAAACAAAACCTGGTTTTTCTCCTCTTCGCTGAGTACTTCAACCCGGGATATGGACAAATTGATGTCGTTAAGAGTGCTTTCCAACACCCGTTGGTAACCCCCCACGATCCGTCGGATGGTACCCTGGCTATAAAACCCAGTATTATATTCTACTGTGCCTGATAACGATTCTTCCTTTCTAAGAAAAGAGAAAATCATATTGAGTTTAATATGCCGGATATATTCCCGGTCATGGATATTTTGAAGTAATAGGACGGTATCAAATAAGGGGAAATCGTCACCTGGTGTTGACGATATATTCAAATTTTCCAACAACCGTTCCAGGGGATAGCCTTGATTTTCCGCTGCTTCAATAATTGTTTGTTTCACCTGGACCAGTAATTCTTTAAAAGTGATGTGGGCGTCTGCTTTATTTCTTAATACCAATACGGTATTGGTAAATTGGCCCTCCTGCTGCTGCCGGTAAATCGGAACCCCGACAATGATATCCGTACTCTGGGTATATTTGTGCAGCAATACCAATAACGCGGCCACCAGGATCATATGAAGCCTGGGGTCAAAATTTTTGCTCAGGTGGATTAACTTTGAGAGAATTTGATCGTTGATGGTGAAATCGATAAAAGCTATTTGTTTTTCATTGTTCAGGGGATGTTTGTTATCGTAAGGAAAGTTGGTTTTTTCCAGTTCACCGGATAATTTTTTTAACCAATAATTCTTCTCTTTACTAAACTGTCCTGCGGCGGCAGCTCTTTTACTGGCGTAACTCTCTTCTCTCATCATCTTTTTCTCCTATAAAAACTCAAAATCATCCTGGTCTTCTTTCAGGATATCTGCCCGGGGCACAATTAAGTCATGAGAAATTTTAATCTCTTCCAATTTGATATCTCTATTTTCCACCACCTGTTCAAGGATTTCCACGTAATGTTTCAACATTCCTTCCACGCTGGATTGACTGAATAATGCGGTGGCATATTCCAGGGTCATAACAATTGTGTTATCGATTTCCACGATAAAAAAAACCAGGTCCATATGTGAGGTTTTTCTTTTAAATACATAGGAAGTAAATGTTAATCCCTTAACTTCCAACCCGGGGATGCCAAGGTCTTCGGATACAAACAGTATATCAAACAGGGGATTTCTACCGGGATTTTTTGATATCCCCAGTTTATTTACCAGGTTTTCAAAGGGGTAATCCTGGTTTGCGAAAGCGTTTAACGTATTGTATTTGACCTCTTGTAAGAAATCGTCGATGGATCGCTGTTTCCCGGGATAATTCCTCACTGCTAACGTATTCACGAACATACCGATTATATTTTCCAGATCAGGGTGACTCCTGGCAGCGGCGGGAACGCCCACGATTATATCCTCTTGTTCCGTATAACCGGATAATAATATATTAAAAGCTGCCAGTAACACCATGTATAAGGTGGTTTTTGTCTCTTTCATCAGCTCTTTTATTTTACCGGTTAATTCCCTGTCAATCTCCCTGCTGACATGACTCCCGGTAAAATTCTTTACCGCTTGTCTCGGGTAATCAGTTGCCAGGTTTAACGTGGGGATATCGCCTTTAAACCGGTCCAACCAATAGTCTTCTTGATTTTTCATTTTTGTCAGGCTGAATGTGGTATTTTGCCACCCTGAGAAATCCTTATATTGTACCCGTAATCCCGGTAACTCTTCTCCTTTATATAAACGGACAAATTCCTGTACCATTACTGCAATCGATACACCATCGGATATGATATGGTGCATATCCAGGAGAAGCATGTGTTTTTCTTTACCCAACCGCACAAGCCCTACCCTTAATAATGGTGCTTTTGTAATATCAAAGGGTTTGATAAATTGATCGATTACCTTTTGCATTTCATTTTCTTGCACCGGGCTGCCGGTCCCGCTGGGCAGCGATTCGTATTGAATTTTAAATTCAACCGCTTTATGGATGATTTGCACGGGTTTTCCCGGTTTGATATCAAAAGATGTGCGAAAATTTTGATGCCTGTTTACTAACATATGAAAAGATGCCTCAACCTGCTGTTTATCAAGTTTACCTTCGATTATCACAGCTTGCGGCAGGTTGTAAGCGGTATTTATATTTTTTTCCACCCGGGTTAAAATATATAATCTCTTCTGGGCGGATGATAATTCATAGTATTCTTTTTCTTCTGCCGGTTCAATGGAAAAATATTTTTCTTTATCCGCTTTTTTTATTAATGCTGATAACTCCTGTAACGATCTATTAGCGAATACATCTTGAATTTGTATCCGGGTATTGAATTTTTTATGGATTTCAGAGACGAAATTGATAACGCTCAGGGAATTGCCCCCCAGTTCAAAAAAATTATCCATGATTCCTATTTTCTCATATCCGAATAATTCCTGGCATATTTCCACCAGCCCTATCTCTATCTCATGGGTTGGCGGGACGTATGGGGTGGACAGGTCTGGCCTGGGAAAGAGTGGAGCGGATGTTTTTTCCTGTTTGTCGATTTCTCCCGGCCATTGCACCGGGGTATCTTCCGGCGATTTGGCTCCAGGATACTGTTTCATCAAATTCTCCAGGTTCGCATCGTCCGGCCAATACCGCTGCCTGTCAAAGGCATAAGGGGGCAAAGATATGCAGTGTCTTTTTTCTTCTTTGTAAAAGGATGCCCAGTCAATGGTTTGACCCTGCAGCCACGCCTGGCCGATTTTATCCAGGAGAAGGAGAACCCCGGGGATCTCCTCACCTGGATTCTTTACCAGGTGGTTGATATTTTTTCCCGGGTTTTCTTCAATTTTTTTATCGGGGTTTGCATTGTCATATTCATGCACTTTCAGGCTTTGGGGACAGGATAGGGCGTTAATGGCGTCTTCCACAGGGGAACAAGAACATACCAATGCTGACCGGTATCGGTATGTTTTCCTTCGTGTTTGTAATGTATATGCCGCGTCTGCCAGGTTGATATCTTTATTTCTTTTGAGAAAACCGGCTAAATTTCCCACAGCCATGTCTAATGATTTCCTGGTTTTAGCGGAGAGTAGAATAAGCTGGTAATCCCTGCTGGCTGAAGATTTCTCTCTTTCGGGCGCCTCTTCCAGTACCACATGGGCATTTGTACCTCCCATACCCAGGGAATTTACCGCGGCCCGGCGCGGGGTATCTCCCGGTTCCCATCCGGTTAACCTGGTATTAACCACAAACGGACTATCAATCAAATCGAGCTCCGGGTTGGGTATTTCAAAGTGCAGGCTGGGCGGGATTTTTTTATGTTTTAGTGAAAGAACGGCTTTTATAAATCCCGCCGCCCCTGAAACCGCATCCAGGTGTCCCAGGTTGGTTTTTACAGACCCGATCAGGCAAAAGCCTTTTTTATTCGTGGAGAATGCCTGTTTCAGGGCTTCGATCTCTATGGGGTCTCCCAGGTGGGTGGCGGTTCCGTGGGCTTCAACACAGCCAATAGTTTCAGGGTGAATACCCGCTACATGGTAAGCGGCACACATCATTTCCACCTGCGCTTCCACACTGGGTGCTGTAAACCCGACTTTTCGATTGCCGTCATTATTAATGGCCGTGCTTTTGATGACGGCATAGATATTGTCTTCATTGGCAAGGGCCTCTTCAAGGGGTTTTAACACCACAACCCCGGCTCCTTCCCCGAAAACAGTGCCATCTCCGTTGGCGTCAAAGGTCCGGTTATGGCCATCGGAGGAAAATATCAAATCGTTTTCATAAAAATACCCGGTTTTTTTTTGGGGGGAAAGGGTAACCCCCCCGGCGATGGCCACATCACATTCGCCGCTCATTAGGGCCTGGCATGCCAGGTGAATGGCCACCAGGGAAGTGGAACAGGCGGTCTGGATGGTAATACTGGGCCCCTTTAGATTTAAGTTAAAGGACAAACGGGTACACAGGTAGCGTATTCCCGTGAGCCTGGAGGAGGCGAAACTGCCGAATGAACGACTCTTACCGGATAGTAAAGCCCGGACCTCCCATTCCAGGTTTTGCGCGGCACCGGCATATACCCCGATCAAACCCGTATACATTTCGGGGTCTATGCCAGCATCCTCCAGGGCTTCCCAGGAAATTTCATGGAATATTCGCACTTGCGGGTCCAATAGTTCGGCCTCCCTGGGGGTATAACCGAAAAAACCGGCATCAAAGTATTCTTTATCTTCCAGGTTGGCTCCGGCTTTTATATAGTTGGGTATTTTTAATGTTCCCGGGCTTACTCCTGCCTCCAGCATTTCTTCATCGGTATAAAACGATATCGATTCGACGCCCTTTTCCAGGTTATTCCAGAATTCATTAA
>CP070627.1:1795358-1801750 GCA_020355945.1 Candidatus Aminicenantota bacterium
CCCACAAAAATTTTTTATTAAACACCGATTTTCGCAAGCGCTTTATTTATAATTAATCTTTTTTTATATTTCCCCAAAACCCTTGAAATGCTTCACTATTCATTCATCGTGGTGATTTAGGTTTACTAATTCCCGTGAATAATCTTATAGTTTATGACGGCTAAATCTCTGGAATAAAAACACAAAACCTATTGGGTTCTTTTGAGTAGTTTGAGTAGTTCTCGCAAAAACATTGATATTATTCGGTTTTACCTTGATTATGTGTGAAGGCATGAGAGCATTAAAGTTAAAAATATTAAATTTAACATTTTTATATTGACATTTATACCGTCATGTGATATAAATCTTAACATGGAACGAAAAGAACGAATGGAACCAAATGCTTCTTTCTTTACAAACCCTATCCACGATTGGCAGCGCAAATACGAGGCACTCAGGGCTTCGTTTGTTGAACGGTTGCCCACAAAAATTGTAGCTGAAAGATTTGGCTATAGCCCTTCTTATATTCATTTGCTTCGTCATCAGTTCAAGAAGGGAGAAATCGATTTTTCAGAACCCGTGCCAGAAGGAAAAGTTAAACGACGGCGCGTCAACAATCAGACGCGTATAAAAATAACAGACTGGCGGGAAAAGAACTTGTCGGCAGGAGAAATCACTCAATTGTTATCAGAAGAAGGCGCTGATATTTCAGTCCGAACAGTTGAAAGGGTATTAGCAGAAGAGGGATTTCCCAGGTTACCCCGACGTACCCGACTTAAGATTGGCCTTACAGTTAAAGGAGCTCAGGTCCCCCAAAAATCGGAAGTAATCACAACAAATCAGATGGATGGTGAAAGTTTTCAATCAGATGCAGCCGGTATATTCATCTTTGCACCATTTATTGAAAAGTTAAATATTCCTGATATTGTGAAAGCGGCTGATCTACCGGGGACAAAAGTTATTCCTGCGACCAACTATTTTTTATCCTTCCTGGCACTAAAACTCTTAGGCACAGAAAGATATGCCCATGTTGGCGATCACGCATTCGATAGGGGGCTTGGATTATTCGCCGGACTTAATGTTTTGCCAAAATGTACTGCTATGTCTACCTATTCCTACTCTCTGGATGAAATTCATATCACACGTTTACAAGAGGCATTCATCAATCAAATCTCTAAACTCCACTTATACACTGGCCACGTGGTGAATCTTGATTTTCATACCGTTCCTCACTTCGGAGAGGAATCTGTGTTAGAAGATTATTGGGTAGGCGTTCGAAATAAAAGAATGAAGGGGGCATTAACGCTATTTGCTCAGGACGCAGAATCCAAACTTATTCTTTATACCGATGCCGATATCAGAAAAAGCGAGGCTGAGGATCAAGTCTTTAGCTTTCTATCTTTTTGGCGAAAAGTCTGTCGGGGGGTGAAGCCCACTTTAGTGTTTGACTCAAAATTCACCACTTATTCCAACCTTTCAAGACTTAATGATTCAGGAGTAAAATTTATTACCCTTCGCCGTCGAGGCAAAAACCTTATAAAACAAATCGAGAGTTATTCTCCCTGGAAACGAATCAGGATACCCCATGAAAAGAGAAAGTTTCCCAATCCCCTTGTCCATGAGTCTAAAATTATGCTGCAAGATTATGGAGAAGAAATCAGGCAAGTGGTCATTCGAGGAAATGGGCACGAGAAGCCGACATTTCTTATTACCAATGATTTTGATATCCCCGTTGAACTGCTGGTGGGACATTATGCGCGTCGATGGCGCGTTGAGAACGGTATCTCGGAAGCGGTCAAATTCTTTAGTCTCAATGCGCTTTCATCTCCGATCTTAACAAAAATACATTTTGATGTGGCTTTAACAATGATTGCCGATACACTCTATCATATGTTGGCACAAAAATTACGTAGATATGAATGTTGTGATGCTCAAACTCTTTTTCGCCATTTCATCCGGGGAAAAGGCATGATTACTATTAAAAAGGGAAAGGTGGTGGTAAATTATCCCAGAAAAGCTCATAATCCCATTTTAAGAACGGTTCCATGGATAAAGATGCCAAATACTTTAACTGCCTTGCCAGCTGCTAAGTTGACATTGGTATTTAAGTGAAAGGAGCAGAAAAATTTCTTATAGAAATATGACGGTTAAAGCTCTGCGAAAATCGGTGTTAAACAAAAGCTTTTGCGGAAGTTTCGCGGGTCCAGGGGGGTGGTTTTCTCGAAAAGAACTCCCCTGGCCGCCGGAGGCATAAATTATAAACCATTTGGGGTTTTCCAAACCTGCATTATATGATATAGTTAAAGATGCCACTTAAACTGGAAGAACGAACCTCCTGCCCTTTGTGCCAATCAAAACAAATCCAACTGTTCAAAAAAGGCACCATTGACCCCCAACAAGTAAAAACCGAAAACTTCAAAATCACCGACAGCGCCTACGGCTCCCTATGGACCTTGTTCTCCTGCAAAAACTGCAGCTTTGTTTTCTCCAACCCCTACATACCCGAAAAAAATATCACCGCTTTCTATTCCCAACTGGAAGACCGCGAATACAGCACCGAAGCAGAAGGCCGGTCAAAAAACTTCAAAACCATTCTAAAACGCCTAAAGGGGATAACACCCCCAACCCTGCGCCTCCTGGACATCGGCGCCGCCAGCGGCATCTTCCTGGAGCTGGCCAGACAACAAGGATACCAAATCCAGGGCATCGAACCCTCGGAATTCCTGGTAAAAGAAGCAGAAAAACACTACAACATCCAATTGTTCAAAGGCACCGTGGAAGAATATAAAACAAATAAAACCTTCTCCATCATCACACTGCTGGACATCATCGAACACCTGGTGGAACCCGATACCTTTATGACCACAGTGGATTCCTTGATCGAAAAAAGCGGCATCCTGGTGGTGGTGACACCGGATATCAACAGCCTGGCCGCCAGAATCATGGGAAAACGCTGGTGGCACTATCGCATCGCTCACATCAACTTCTTTAACCTCCAATCCCTGCAATACCTATTGGAAAAACACGGCTATGAAATCATCCTGAAGAAAAAATACGTGTGGAATTTTTCCCTCTTCTACCTGGTGACACGAATTTTTCCTTTTTTAAAACATAAAAAAACTTTACAAAAAATTTTAAAAAGGTTACACTTAAAATTACCGTTGTTTGATTCATGGGAAATCTATGCAAGAAAGAGGAATGGTACAAGAAAAAGAGATATCTAAAACCAGGCTCAGGCTGTACATGGATGCGCTGAGGCTGGAGCGTTGGCCCCGCAGCCTTGCCATTATCCCGGGCTTTATTGCTTTTTTTGTCCTAAATCCCGAAGCCTTCAAGGAAATGAATGCTCCCCAGTTGGCAGCAAAGCTGCTGGGGGCTTTTATTCTAACTTTATTGATATCCACGGCCAATTATATTGTTAATGAAATATCCGATGCACCGTATGATGCCTTTCACCCCTCCAAAAAACACCGGCCGCTGGTAAACAAGAAAATCAGTGTGGGCATATTAATGACCCTGTGGCTTGTCATGGTGTTGATCTCCCTTGTTGCCGCTTATTTGTTTTATGAGAATCTATATTTTTTGCTTGCGCTGGTGGCACTGCTGGTGGCAGGGATTCTCTACAATGTGCCGCCAATACGGATGAAAGACATTCCTTACCTGGATTCCACGCTGGAATCCGGAAACAATCCCATTCGGTTTTTGATCGGATGGCATATCATAGGGGCCACAACGCCGCCGGCGTCCCTGCTGATTTCCTGGTGGGCCTTTGGCAACTTCCTGATGGTGGGCAAACGGGTGGCGGAAAAAAAATTCCTTACCGAAGAAGAATCCGCCGGTTACCGCTCTTCTCTAAAAAGATACAGCCTCACCGGCCTGAAGGTCTTTATGGTGGCCAATGCCGTGATCTTTATGGCTACTTTCTGTCTCTTTGCCATTGAAGCGCAATTGAACTCCTTTCTCTTTTCAATCCCCTTTGTGCTGGTCTACCTGGTGATGTTCATGAAAAAATCCCTCCAGGATATCGAAGGCGCCGAAGAACCGGAACGTTTATTAAAAAATCCTTATTTCGCCTTCTATACTCTCTTTCTAGTGGCCATCTTTATCCTGGCTTATATATTCAAATAAAGGGGAGTATTGGAGTGTTGGAGTATTGGAGTATTGAATTATTGAGATTCTTTCCATTACTCCATCACTCCACCACTCCATTACTCCATTACTTCAGGGGGTCCTAATGGAGATTGAGATTATTTTGAAACTTTTATTAGCCGCAGTGTTGGGCGGGATTATCGGTTTTGAGCGGGAAATATCCCATCAAAAAGAGACGGGTTTACGAATCTGCATTTTAATTGCCGTCGGCAGTACATTGATCACTGCACTCTCGCTCAAATTAGCGGAGTTATCAAAAACCTCGGACCTGGTACAGGTGGCGGCACCGGTTATTATCGGCATCGGTCTCCTGGGAGCCGGTGCGGTTGTGCGGGCACGTTTCTCAGTGCAGGGCCTTACCACCGCAGCCATCATCTGGATCGTCGCTGCCATCGGCATCTCTGTGGGAAGCGGTTACTACCTGATCTCTTTTATCATTGCCATCTTTGTGGTGCTTATTTTGACCGCCTTAAAATATCTTTCCACTTTCCTGGAAACCCAGGAACAGTTGTATGCCTATGTCATCGCCACTGAAGACAGTGCCACAGTGCTCCTGGAAGTTAAAAAAATTATCCGGGAATTGAACCTCAAATATATCGATGCCCGGCTGCGAAAAGTGGATGAAGGATATGAGATCGAAATAACCCTGAGTACCTCTAAAACCAAAAACCAGAGCTTTGTGGAAAAGGCCATGCAGTTAACGGGCGTAAAAGAAATCATCAGTGAGCATTTGTAGGAATAATGAAATTATTAGCTGCTACCACCAATGAAGGAAAGATCAGGGAGATTGAGAAATTATTAACAGGGAGTTCCCTGGAAATAGAGTTCTACTCCCTTGCCGACTTTAATATTACGGCAGACTGCCCGGAAAGGGGTGAGACGTTTCTTGAGAATTCCATTGAAAAATCACTCTTTTACAGCCGTATGAAAGGGGACATATATACCATTGCCGATGATTCCGGGTTGGCAGTGGAAGCGCTGGGAGGAAGACCCGGGGTTCATTCGGCCCGGTATGCCGGGGAACCCAAAGATGATGGAAAAAATATCCAAAAACTGCTGCTGGAATTAAACAATACGGCGAACCGGAAGGCAAAATTTACAGCTGTGGTCACTCTTGCCAAAAACGGCAGGGTTATCAAATCCTTTACCGGCGAAGTGGAAGGCATTATTTTAAAAGAAAAAAGAGGCACCGGTGGATTCGGTTATGACCCTATTTTTTACTATCCCCCTTTGCAAAAGACCTTTGCCCAATTGACAGCGGAAGAGAAAAATCAAATCTCCCACCGGGCCATTGCCTTTAAAAAGTTAAAGGAATTTTTAATTGTTAATGATATCGGGAGGTAGATAAATGGCGAATCATGTTTGTCCCTGGTGGCTGGGATATCTTTTGGCAAGTCCCCTAAGGCGCCTGTTCCAGGACCCGGAAAAAATATTGGCACCCTATATAGAAAAAGGTATGAAGGTCCTGGATTTCGGATGCGCAATGGGTTTTTTCAGTTTGCCGTCGGCAAGGATGGCTGGCCGTGATGGCCGGGTCATATGTATCGACCTACAGGAAAAAATGATCCGCTCGCTGGAAAAGAGAGCGGCAAAAGCCGGGTTGTCCGACCGCATCGAGACCCGTGTCTGTGCGCAGAATTCCTTTGGAACCGAAGATATCGCAGGAGAGATGGATTTTGCCCTGGCGTTTGCAGTGGTGCATGAAGTACCCGACAGAGACGGCTTATTTTCAGCGCTGCACAAAACATTGAAGCCGGAAGGGAAATTATTGGTGGCCGAACCCCCCAGCCATGTGACGGCTGAGGAATTTTCCAACACCGTAACCGCTGCCCAACGTGCAGAATTTGAAATAATCGATCGCCCAAAGATAAAACGCAGCCATACTGTCTTGCTGCGGAAAAAAACCAACACCTAATCTTTTAAATCCTTTTCTGTTTTGGTCATTGTAATTTGGAATTTGTGATTTGTTTGTAATTTGTGATTTGTAATTTGGAATTTCTATCCTTTAAGATTCCCCTTATATATATGAATCAATTTTTCAAAAAAATCCATATATTGGGATGATTTGAAATCCGGGTAGGTCCATTCCAGGGGGACTAACTTCTTCTTTTTTATCACGTATTCCATGTGGGCGTAAATGCCTTTGCTCAACGGCACCCGGTGATAATGATTTTTAGTGGTGGCAATGATCACATTGGCCTCGGATAAATAACCGGGATCAAGATTCACCACCCGGTTCCCATTAATGGACGTCTCGATCTCTA
>CP070627.1:1801850-1808230 GCA_020355945.1 Candidatus Aminicenantota bacterium
ATCGGGGAGAGAGGATTCGAACCTCCGGCTGCTGGTTCCCAAAACCAACCGTCTACCATTGACTTACTCCCCGTCACAGGAGCGGCAGGACTCGAACCTACAATTTGGGAATCAAAGTCCCATGTCATACCAAATTTAACGACGCTCCTATTTCTAAAAATTCGTGGGAATATACACCTGTATTGTTGATTGATTATCATTGAGACCTCCGAATTAAACGATATTGATTAGACCGTCTCTCCGGCACCCAATGGACGCCAACTCGGAGAATCAGACGATTGGAGGCTCTCTAATGATGTAAAATGACTAAAAAATGAGTGTTCGAGTGCCTTACCCCAACAATCACTTCTAAACATTTTACGTTCTGTCATTTTAAACCTCCAAAATTAAACTGAATTTATATTATATCATAAAATTTATTTTTTTCTACCTTTTTATTTGAAAAAATTTAAAATTTCTTAAATCCTTCCCGCAACCCGGGCAATCCGGGACCAAAAAGGTTCTGGGCTTGTCCGCAAATTATAACAGCTTTGATTTGTCATCGTTGCAGGTGAAAGTCTCGGAAAACGTTCTCCCTTTGATATCCATGAAGACTTTAATTTTTTTATCGAACACCTTGTACCTGCCTTCAGTAACATCCAGTCCGGGAGCGAACCGTCCGGGTCGTAAGTCATCTCCCATGTCCCGTGCACCAGTGAAAAAAATCAACACCTCAAATTGTAAATATATTTTTCGCCTGTCCATATTCCTTACACACTCATGTTTTTTAACTAGCTGAGGGTAGAAAATCCTGCCTTGAGATAGGAAGGCTTAATACACTCATTCTTCCTTCTCCTCTTTTACTGGGATTTCGAAAATCTTGCATTCCCGGACAGCCTCCTTCAACGTTGCGATGTTGATATTCTCAGCCAAAGTGAGAGAAAAATTACATTAATACTTAAGTCAACAGCATTGGGGTCCAGGGGGCCCCGCGGCGCAGGGACCTTATTAAGGGTAGTATTTTTACTGAAGATGTTTTTCATCCACCAACTGCACCTGGAACCGTTATGACGTAACTGTCGCCTTTGGCAAAAAAGCGCCCCCCTAATAGGGTGCTCGAGCCGCGGACCCATTGGAGGCAAAAATAGGTGAAAGAAAATTGGGTATGAGATTTTTTTGTGTTGACAATGGAGAAAAATTATTATATACTTTTCACGATGAGGTTAAGATGAAGAAGAATAAGAAGAAATTAGGAAAAGAAGAAAATAAGGATAAAGACTTTTCCGAAATTGCTTCTGCGGCCAAGAAATATTTTGAAAGCCTTGAATTTAAACAGTCTTCGCGAGAGATGGAGAAAATTTACAATACTCTTTCCCCGGAAAGATTATTGAAGCGAATGACAATCTAAATAATTTTGAAGGTGTTTGGTATAGATAATCTAAAAATATACAGCGATGACTTTTGGGAACAATTTAGAAATAAATCCAATGTTTTTGAAGCTGTAAAAAGTTATCTAAATCACTACCCCCACTCAAAGAAAATATTTATTCTAACTGAAACCGATTATATAGATAAGGATTTTATCATCGATTATTCGAATTATTATTCGAGATGCTTTAATAACGTAAAGAAGAGGACACTACGCTATCATTTCTTTTTTTCAGAGAAAAAAGAAGAAATTCTTGATCTTTTTTGCTCAATAACAGTCGATAAGGAATTAGATGACTCTTTGAGAAGATTAAATGATCGGTACCTTGGTTTCCTGGTAAAAAAAGAACTATATATGGGTGTTGAGACTTAAAGAAAAAGATATTCCTTCAACGGATTTTATTTTCGACGCCACCACTGATGATCTGTGCATGTATGAGAGCGTTGCATTCTATTAATTCTTCTAATCCCAACGAGCATGGAAACAAAAAGATTCCAGGCCGGAATGTCTTAATGCATTGGTTGCCCTTCGCCAATCCCATAGAGCACAAAGTTCTTTAGATAAACGGGTACGATTCTAATCTGATGTATTTATTTTCTATTCTCTATTTATCGGGAGCTCCACCGTAAAGAGTGCGCCTTTGCCATATTCGCTTTCCAATTTTATGGTTCCCTTATGGAGTTCAACATAGTCCCTGGTAATGTACAATCCAATCCCTATAGGCAATTCCCCTCCCGTAGGCCTGGCACTCAAGGTTTTGTATTTCTTATATAAATTGGCTTTGTCCTCTTCGGTAAATCCCGGCCCTTCGTCCTTAACTTCAATTTTTACCAGGTTTTCTCTTTTTGAAATGGTGACACGGACCGTCTTGCCATGGGGAGAAAATTTAATCGCATTGCTGACCAGGTTATCGATGATATCTTCCAGGACCATCTTATCGCCATAAACAAAGCAATCTTTTTCAATGAAATCATCGATGTTTATTTTCTTCCACCTGGAATAATCCCGGTGCCTTTTAACCACTTCCTCCGCCAATTTTCCAATATCCACCTGTGATTCTTCCAGGTTTCTCTTCCCGCTTTCCTTGGCTGCCTTATCCCTGATTTCATTTATCTTTTTATTTATTCTTTCAGAGGATGCAGCAATTCTATCAAACCATTTTTGCATGGTGCTGTCAACCAGGCAATTCATTTTAATAAAATCCGTATAGCCTTGAATCCCAGTCAGGTAGTTTAGCATGTCCTCAGCGGCAAAGGTTAAAAATTCTTTCTTCAATTCATTTGTGGTTGTCAACTCTTCATTTAGAGCTTTGGACTTTTCATATACCCCGTATAATTTCTCATTTACATTCAGTAGTTCATTATTAACGATTTGTGAGGCGCGGTGCAGCTTCAGATGGGTATCTACCCGGGCCAGTAATACCTCAGGTGGGGTATCCTTGCTAATAAAATCCCTGCCGCCCATCTTAAAGCCTTTGATGATATTTTCCTTATCATCCCATTGGGAAATAAATATGACCGGCATGTAAGCGGTTTTCTCATTTTTCTTCATTTGCTCGAAAACCGCAAACCCGTCCATACCGGGCATTTTAACATCCAGCAGAACTAATTCGTAATCATGCTCCTTTAACAGTGCCAGGGCTTCCGGCCCGTTCGTAGCAAACGTGATATCATAATCCTGCTCTCTTAGGATATTCGAAAAAACACTAATGGTTTCCTCTGAATCATCCACGATTAATATACGATTATTTCTATTCGCTGCCATGACACCTCCTTATATTGTCTTTAATTTATTGATTAATACCGGGTAGGCATTTAACATCCTTTTTGTAGCTGTTATACTGGACATATCAGCATGATGAAGTAACTGGCCGGCATAGTCGGTCAAAACCGGCAGGGAATATTTATCGCCAAGTTCCTTGATTTTCAGTCCAAAACTCTTGAATTGATTAAAATTATTACTCTTGGTGGCGTCCTGCCATATTTCCAGGTATCCTTCCAACTCCCGGAGAATCCCGGGAATCTTTTTCTTGTCACCGGGAGTTAACTCCATGTTAATCCCATCTTCTATATGAAGGGGTTCCTCTTTTAAAAATTGGTTTAGTTCAAAGAACAATTTAGCAATGGATATCGGTTTAAACAAGTAACGGTGGAACAAATGCTCGTATTTTTCTACATCCTCCGGGGCAGTTTTCGATGCCGTAAGCGCCACGATAGGAATATCTTTTGACTTTTCGTCTTTTCTTAGTTCCCGGGTTGCTTCGATGCCATCCATGGTTGGCATTTTTATGTCCATCAAAATCAAATCCGGTTGATGTTTTTGGACCATTTCCAGTGCCTCTCGGCCATCACATGCCTCGAAGACCTGGAGAGTCGTGTTTTCAAGATGATCTTTAATAATGCTGCGGGTTTCTTTGCTGTCGTCCACGATTAAAATCTTTTGCCCGGAAAAGGTAATGGATGAATAATCAAATTCTTCGCCATTCCCGGTAACCTCCTCCTGCGATGATACCCTGACATTTTTAAGTAAAAAGGTAAAGGTAGTACCTTTATTGAGTTCGCTGTGGACAGAAATCTCTCCACCCATTAATTGGATGATTTTTTTGGAAATTGCCAACCCCAATCCGGCCCCTTCGGTACTTTTTTCCCTTTTTTCTTCCAGCCGCTCAAAGGGTTTAAATAATCTTTTCCAGTCCCCCCTGGCAATACCGATGCCTGTGTCTTCAACCTCGAATATTAAGTCGATGGCATTGGTATCCACCATACTGGGTTTCTTCCTTATTATAAGCCTTATATGCCCCTTTTCCGTGTATTTAAGGGCATTATCCACCAGGTTTATCAACACCTGTCTCAACCGCAGTTTGTCCAGGTGCATGTACTGTGGAATGCCCGGTTCCACCTCTTCCAGGTACTCCAGTTTCTTTTGTTGAATTGAAAAGGAGAAATTTTCTCTTATTTCATTTAAAATAGCATAAAAATTGACAGGCTCAATCCGAATGATGAGCTTCTCTTTTTCCAGTCTTGACATATAAATGGTATTATCGATAAAGTCTTTTAAAGTTTTAGTGCTAACTTTAATATGTTCAAGGGGTTCCGTTATTTTTTTGTCTTTTACTTTGCGGATCAGGGATTCCGTATGTCCCAGGATTGAAGTGAGTGGAGTACGGATTTCATGGCTCATATTACTCAAAAACCTGCTTTTAGCCTGGTTGGCATTTTCCACCTCCTTCATTGCCCGGGACAGTTTTTTAGCCATGCTGTTGAATTCACTGGCAAGAAAACCGATTTCGTCGGTGCTGTTAATTGGGATTTGTATATCTAATTTTCCCTCGCCAATCGCCTGGGCGCCTTCGAGCAGCTTCTTTATAGGCTTTGAAATGGAGTTTCCAAAATATATGGAGGATAAAAAAATTAAAATTAAGATGACAATCGATATAGCGATAATAATATTTTTTAGATCATTAACCGGTTCATACAATTCATCCAAATAAACACCGCTGCATATGATCCAATCCATGGATTCCAGGTGTTTTAAAAAAACGATTTTTTCCCTTTCCTTTTGTTCACCGGGATTTTTCCAGAAATAAGTGATGCTGCCGTTTTTTTTCTCAAGCATTTCACGAGTAAAATATTTCCCGGTTTTGTCTTTAAAATCAATGGTATTTTGTCCTTCAATGAAGGGATGCGCTACCAATATCCCCTTGAGGTCGAGAATAAAGATGTAACCGCTTTCCCCCAGCCGGAACCTTTTGATTTCTTTTCTCAAATCCTCAATTTCTATAAAATTAAATTCATCTTTGTATGCAGTGGGCCATATTATTAAATCCCAGGGTTTAAAATAACACAGCCATCCGGCTTTTTTCCTGGGTTTATCTTCGTCGATGTTTTTCCATTCATATTCGATATAACCGTTTTTCCTTCTCATCGCTTCCTGCATAAAATCCTCTCCGCTTGCATCGAATCCTTCGCCGCGGGGATGAATTTCCAGTACTCCATCATTTCCGCTTACCACCGACATATAACCGGTTTTCCCGATTCTAACAAATCCCGGGTCGAGAATTATTTTTTTAGATCTATTATAGGCTTCTTCTTCACTGATTTCCCCGTTTTTGTACAGGTTATAATGGTGTGCTACAAGTTCTTGCGTCTTTTCCGCCAGGGCTCTTAAATAATTTCGCACAGCCGTGTTTATCGTTGTCTCAATAAGGTTGTGGGTGGAATCGTTCAACTGTTTCATCTCCTGCACCGCCCGTTTTTCCAGGTCGTTTTTGAATATAACATAAGTGGTTATCCCGATTCCCGTGATAAAAACAATACTGGACAAACCTAAAATTAACATAATTTTAATAGAGAAGCTCAGGTTTTTAAACATATTCGTTCTCCTTCTCCTTTTTTATAAGATGGCGATACAATCCATACGTAACATTCTTCATTTCCATTGAATTTATTATACAAAATATTAATAAGAAAAGTCAATAAAAAAACCTTAATCTAAACCCACCACAAAAATGTGGTTATATTTGTTGCTTAATGCCAACTGTTCGACATTTGCAGGCGGGAGTACCCCTCAGTGCTGTTGACTAACACTTAAAGAAAACAAAAAAGGTTACTTGTCGTAAAGTTTTGCCATTTTCTGGCAAAATATTTTTGCACAAGTCTCGAAACAATTTAATATAAACCATTTACAGGCAAAAATTTTTTCTCCAACTTTTTAAAACGTAAAAATGCCGCTGTGCACTCCACGCCGAAGGCGTATAAAATTTGCCCGAAGGGCGCCCCTGTATTTGTAATTTGTAATTTGTGATTTGTAATTTGTTTGCAATTTGTATTTTGTAATTTGTAATTTCCCAGACAAGCCAGATCCTTTTTGGTTGTGGCTTTGCCGCGGTATGGGCAGGCGAAGAAAATTCACTTCGGGATTTAACGGAAGGTGAAGGATTCGAACCTCCACCGGACTCTTCATCCGGACCTAC
>CP070627.1:1808330-1814690 GCA_020355945.1 Candidatus Aminicenantota bacterium
CCATAGGGGTATCGGATGATGACATTTTACAGGCGCAAAAGCGCCTGGCTCAACAAACAGGGCTGCTGGTAGAGCCTGCGGCTGCTGCAAGTCTGGCGGGATATCAAAAATTAAAATCGAAAAGAATGATTTCAGGCTCCCAATCCAGGGTATTGTTAATGATGACAGGTAATGGCTTAAAAGACGTGGAAGCATTGAACCAATGGAACCCGGTCCCTACTGCTCGTACCCTGGAAGAATGGGAAAAGAGGATGAAATAGTTGTATTTTTGGGTATTATTCCTTTCCTCCATTCAATTTGCTCAACCAATGACCGGTGACCAATAACTAATGAAAAACTATTTCTCTTTCAACCAGGTTTCCAGGTCCTTGAGTTTTTTATCTCCTTCTGCTTTGGGTGATTCAAGGATGTCAATCAATTCCAGTAATAGGGACCTTTTGTTTTCCTTTAAGGTTTTATTTTGGTTTATAAACCTTTTGATGTCTTTGAAGTCCCATTTTTTCTCGTACTCCTGGTTAATTGAGCGGTAGTAGTCTGCAAAATGTTGTAATGCCTCCCCAGCTTCTATATCTTTTTCCTGGAAAACCAAAGAGGCAATAGCTATAAATCTTAAAACCATTTTATCCGGGGTAGGCAAATTTTTTTCTTTCAACACCTGGGTTGCCATCTCAAGCGCGTCTTTAAAGCGCTCGGTCACCAGGTAAACTTCTGCGATATTGGCTTTGGCCGGGATAAAATTAGAATCCAGTGTTAAGCATTTCCGGTAGTTATTCAGCGCCTCATCATATTTTCCTTGAGCCATTAGCACATTTCCCATATTTCCGTAAGGCAAGATATCATTTGGTTTAAGCTCGATGGCTTTTTTTATGTTCTCAATGGCCTCATCATATTTTCCCTGGAGATATAGGATATGACCTATGTTGTTGTAAGCCAGGCTGTTTTTGGGATTAAGCTCCACTAATTTATTAAGGCATTCAATGGCCTCCTGGTAGTCTTTTTTGTAATATAATATATTTGCCATATTAACGTAAACCACGGTGTTATTCGGGTTAATCTCCAGGATTTTTTGGTAGTGTTTAATCGCCTCGTCATAGTTTGCAGATGATTCGGCTTGCCTGGCTTCCTGGTACAGTTTATTGATTTCGCTTTTTTTCTTTAAATGCGAATAAAAGAAAAGGCCGGCAATGATGATTAAAATAACTGTACCAATTATTATGGCCATTTTAGATTTTAAGATTCCAGGCCTTTGTTTTGATTCAAGTTCGAGCTGTTCTGGCTTATCTTTATTTTTCTTTCTCTTTGACATGTTCACTACCTCATTGACTTATTGACTTATGATTTGATAATATAATCTATTTTGACTTTCTTGTCAATAGAAATCAGCAATAATAATTTTGACCAAATTAGGGGCACCCACAGAGAGTTGGGCATCCTTGCGAAATTGCCGGGCTCATGGAGGCAATGTTGAAATATATGCGAGTTTGTTATAAAATGCAGTCATGATAGAAAAGAATTTTGAAAGTAGTAAACGGGTGCTTTTATTAGATGGCATTTATCCACCAATTCCCACTCCGTTTGATGACAGGGGAAGGATAGCAGTAAACGCATTAGAAAGCAACTTGCAGTTTTTAGACCAGTTTAAATTGCGGGGATTTGTGGTTTTGGGTTCCAATGGTGAATATGTCATGCTGTCCGAAGAGGAGAAACTCCTGGTGATGGAAACCGCGCGCGCTGCCATCCCTGCGGATAAGTTGATGATTGCCGGTACAGGCTGTCAGGCTACCGGTGAGACCTTGAACTTGACAAAAAAAGCCGCGGATATCGGAGCGGATGCTGCTTTGGTTATAACTCCCTCTTATTACACCCGACTCATGACCCCGGAAGCATTAATCAATCATTTCCATATCATTGCCGATGATTCACCCATTCCTATTCTCATCTATAATATGCCGGCATGTACGGGGATTGATCTTGATGAGGAAACACTTTCAGTCCTGGGCCGGCATCCCAATATCATTGGGCTGAAGGATTCCAGCGGGAATGTAACTAAAATGGGTACGATTCGTCAGCAAGTAGGTCCCGGGTTTCAGATTTTGGCCGGTTCGGGTGGATTCCTCTTGCCTGCCCTGTCTGTAGGGGCTATCGGGGGCATCATGGCATTGGCAAATATTGTCCCCAATGCATGTATTGCCATTCGTCAATATTATTTAGAGGGCAGGCAAACCCAGGCGCGGGAACTCCAATTACGGATGATTCCTGTCAATACCGCGGTGACTTCCCGTTGGGGTGTACCTGCTTTAAAAGCAGCAATGGACATTTTAGGAATGTACGGCGGCCCGGTTCGATTGCCCCTACTTCCCATCTCTAATGAAATCCGCAAACGACTGAATTCAATTCTGGTCAACAGTGGTTTAATAACCCCTTAATAGGGTGCCTGCGCCGCGGGCCCGCCGGAGGCAATAAGGAGAGGAAAATGAGTCGGTTTTTTGTTTTTGTGATTTGTTGGTTTTGTTTAATGTCAATCGTAGTGCAAGGGCAGACATTGACCGGGAAGCGGTTACTCTATGAGGTGCGCAGTTATAGACAATCTCATGAGCATGCGATTATCAAGGAATTTTTTGAATTGCTTTCAATTCCCAATGTCTCCCAGTACCGGGAGAATATCCGGAAGAATGCGGTATTTATAAAAAAAATGATGGAGAAACGGGGAATCCGGGTGCAAATCATTGAAACACCGGGGAACCCGGTGATTTATGGTGAATTAAAGGCGAAGGATGCAGGTGCGGCACAGACGTTGTTGTTTTACGTTCACTATGACGGTCAACCGGTGGACCCCTCGAAATGGATAGACAGTGAGCCTTTCAAACCGGTAGTCCGGCCCGGCAAAATGAAAGCCGGGACTACTACTCCTAAACCAATGTCTTTGCCGCCAATGGGAAAACGTTTCCATGAAGATTGGCGAATTTATGCACGCAGTGCCAGTGATGACAAAGCCCCTATCGCTGCAATACTTACAGCCCTTGATGCTGTTAAACATGCTGGCGTCTCGTTAAAGAATAATCTTAAATTTATTTTGGATGGGGAAGAGGAAGCAGGTTCGCCCAATATTCGTTACTTCCTGGAGAAATATAAACATTTATTGAAAGCCGATGTATTATTGTTGTGTGATGGCCCGGGGTATTTTTCAGGGGATCCCACGTTGATTTACGGAGCGCGAGGGATTACTTCCATCTCTATTACGATTTACGGGCCTAATATCAGTCTTCACAGCGGTCATTATGGTAACTGGGCGCCCAATCCTGCTATGCGGCTGGTGCAATTACTGGCTGGCATGAAGGACAAGAATGGGAAAATAACAATTAAAGGATTTTACGACACCGTGGTTCCTTTGAGTAAACGAGAAAAAGAAGCAATAAAGGCGATCCCTCCTTATGATGATGATTTGAAAAAGCTTTATGGATTTTCCGGGGTGGAGAGTGGGGAACTTAACTTGATGGAAGCGATACTTTATCCCTCGTTGAATGTGAATGGGCTTGAGAGTGGTTGGGTGGGAAAGCAGGCCCGCACCATCGTGCCCTCTACCGCCACTGCTTCTATTGATATCCGGTTGACCAAAGGTAATGAACCGGCGGATATGGTGCAAAAAGTCATTGATCATATCAAACTCCAGGGCTATCATGTGGTGACTAACGAACCGGACCAGGAAACTCGAATGAAGTATCCGTTTATTGCTAAAGTGATTACCGCAGAAAAAGGATACCGGGCAGCTCGCACCTCTATGGACTTACCTATTTCCAAACGGGTTATTCATGCGTTAACCGGGTATTCCGACAGGAAACCGGTATTGATTCCTTCCCTGGGTGGTTCTCTTCCTATTTATATATTTGAGGATGTTTTGAAGATTCCTTTTATTGGGATTCCTGTTGTTAACTATGATAACAACCAGCATCAACCCAATGAAAATCTTCGCATCGGTCATTTATGGCAGGCCATTGAAACCTTTGCCGCAGTGATTCAACTATAAACGCAAAAACTTTTGATTCAAATCAGAAAATAGAATAATTTGAAATCTTTAAATGCATCATGCAAGAAAGTTTTCTCAGGTATAAGATGCCATCGATTAAATCTTTTAAGAATTTGTTCAGGTACTTGACAAAATCATTTTCCTCTCTTAGTCTCAATTTGTTTTCAAATTCCCGGTTGATTTCTCTCAGTTCAATCAACAGGTTCAATAGATAAAGGACGTTATCCATTACCTCCGCCAGTTTAGCTTTAGGAATGTCGGCTAACTTTGTTTCCTTGAAAAATTTGATTCGCTCCATGGAGTCGGATACGGTCTCTTGAACCAGGTAATTAATTTCGTCCAGGTAGGGTTTTTTATAGTCTTCAAAATATCTTAACTTTTGTTTGGCCCGATCCTGGATTTTATCATTCTGTTCGATCAGAGATAGAAAATATTTCTTTAATCCCAGGTATTTTCGTTCAAATTTTCTCAGGTTTATAAAATCCCTACCAATGTATATTTTGTCCTTGTAGTTATCCAATAACTCGTCTTCATAATGGGTGTAAAATTTAACTTCAAATCGAAGTTCTCGCTTGTGGATAAGCCGGGCAATAAATATACTGGTGGGATTTAACATGCAGTAAGAGTTTTCTTCAACCAGCGCACTGTAAATGTAGAGGGAATTCAGAATAAATTCTTTTAGAGAATCCAGGAATACTTCGCTGTTGGCAACAAAGTCCACCAGTTCCTGGTGCTTTTCGCCGATCAAAAGGGTATAAAAAGGGGAAAACACGTAATTTCCTTCGGCCAGTTCAAACTCGAAATGGAAACCTTCCAGTGCCTTTTTGTAAAGATTTGAATAAATAATTTTCGGATAATTCTCCAACGGTTTGTTTTTAAATTCTTTCAATACTTGCAGAAATTCCACGACAACCTCCAAAGAAAAATTATAAAGGATTAAGGTTAAGATGTAAAGTGGGGAAGTAAAAAATAATGGGACTTGACAAATTTTATTAAGCTCACTATAATGAAATTGTAATTGTTACAATTTAAAATGGTTTCAAAACAAAAAAGGATTGAAAGTTTGTATAGTGTGTAGGTCGAAAAATTAGAGGTGATATTTAATGAACGAGTTAGAGTCGGCTTCGTTAAATAAGATGCGTGCTTTTCTTGAGTCAAAGGCAGTTAAACCATCTTATCAACGGCTGAAAATTTTAGAATATTTGATGAAAAACCAGGATCATCCGTCAGTGGACACGATTTTCCAGGCCCTGTGCGATGAAATCCCTACTTTGTCCAAAACCACGGTTTATAATACGTTGAGCCTGTTTGCCGAAAAAGGGATTGCTCATTCTTTAACCATTGTAAATAATGAATTGCGGTATGATCTGATGAAAGAGTCTCACGCTCATTTTCAATGTTGGGAATGCAATCGGGTATTTGATATCCCTATTGATAATGATCTTCTCTTTACCAGTTCCATCGAAGAACATCGCGTAGAAGAGATACAGGTGACGTTTAAAGGGGTATGTAAAAACTGCTTAAAAATCAAGATTACACTGGACAAAATTTCTTGAATTTAGTAAATTATTACTTGTAAAAGTGCCGGAAGAAGGCAGGAGTTTGGCTCTGTGGCTCCGTCCGGTATGCGGTGCAAAAAGAGATATGTTTGAGGAGGTAAGCCAGTGGCAATACAGGAGTTAAAAACTGGAATTTATTCGCTGGGTGCCAATGATTGGGACCGGAGGCTTTTTGATGAGTTAATTCCCCTGCCGGATGGCACCAGTTACAATTCATACCTGGTTAAAGGAAGTGAGAAGATAGCGGTTATTGATTCGGTGGACCCGCCCAAAAGTGAAGAATGGCTGGCCAATATAAAAAAACTTGGGGCAGCGAGTGTGGATTACATCATATCGAATCATGCGGAGCAGGATCATTCGGGTGCGATTCCCGACCTGTTGGAGCTTTACCCTGAAGCCAAAGTGGTTACCAATGAAAAGTGCAAAGCGTTTTTGGAAGACCTCTTATTGATTCCTTCCCAGAGGTTTTTCACCATCCGGGATGGTGAAGTGCTTTCGTTGGGAGACCGGACATTGGAATTTGTATTCACGCCGTGGGTGCATTGGCCGGAGACATTGTGTACTTATTTAAGGGAAGACAGGATTTTGTTTTCCTGTGATTTTTTTGGTTCTCACCTGGCCACCAGTGACTTGTTTGTCAAGAATGCGCCCAAAGTCATTGAAGATGCCAAACGGTATTTTGCCGAGATAATGATGCCGTTTCGAGTGGCGATTGGGAAAAATATCCGGAAGATTGAAGCACTGGACATTGCGTATATTGCGCCCAGTCATGGGCCG
>CP070627.1:1814790-1821138 GCA_020355945.1 Candidatus Aminicenantota bacterium
TGTTGCCCGTATTGTCAATTACTTTACGTTCCTGGCTTTATTTATTGCTTGCCTGGGTTTATTCGGCCTGGCATCTTTTATGACCGAGCAGCGAACCAGGGAAATTGGGGTTCGCAAAGTTTTAGGAGCTACCGGCAGCCGTATTGTACTATTATTTATCCGGGAATTCTACAAATGGGTGTTGATTGCCAGTATCATTGCCTGTCCGCTGGCCTATTATGCGATGAGTCAATGGCTGAGTAATTATGCTTTTCGCATTCCTCTTTTGTGGTGGCCCTTTGTGCTTGCCAGCGTATTGGCTTTTTTCATCGCTGGTTTGACTGTCTGTTACCAGTCTATCCGGGCAGCCCATGTCAACCCCGTAGAGACCTTACGCTCCGAATAGGGTAAGGATTTAGAGGGGCAGAGGGGCAAGTATTCTTGAGGGAAAAGGGAAAAGGGGGGCAGGTTACTGTCTGCCCCCCATACCCACATAAGAATCTTAACCGGTGGTTTCCACCGGACAGACGAAAGTTCTTGGTTCTTGGGGACAGGCCAATTTTTATTTAAAAAAATTATTCAGAGTACTTGACAAATGCTCCCGGGTGCGCTAAAATTGTAGCGAACCGCTAAAAAAATAGCGATTCGGCGTAATAAAAAAGGAGTTAAATATGGGTAATGAAACTGTATTGCAACTGACCCGCCGGGAAGAGGAGATCATGGATATCATCTTCCGGATGGGAGAGGCTTCGGTGGCCGATATCATGGCACACCTCACGGATTCCCCCACATCAGGTGCTGTGAGGCGGTTGTTGAATATTCTTTATGCCAAAGGAGCGGTAGAGTACAGGCATGATGCAGCCAGGAAGGTTTACCGTTCGAAGATTAAACGGGATGCAGCCGGGGAAAAAGCGCTCAAACATGTGGTAGAGACCTTCTTTTACGGTTCAGCGGCTCAGACCATGGCTTCTCTTTTCAACAACTCCAATCTAAACCTTTCCTCCGAAGAGAGACAAATGTTAAAAAACCTGATAGAAAAAGCAAAAGAAAAGGGGAGGTGACCATGACAGCCCTTATTATAGTGATTATACTCAAGTCCCTGGTGTTGTTAATGGCGATATTGATCTTGACCTGGTTTATGCGCCGCTCATCGGCTGCAATACGCCACCTGTACCTTTCCGCTGCTGTAATGGTATTGCTTGCACTGCCACTGGTTTCGTTAGTGATACCCTCCTGGGACATGGAGTGGTTTTCCCACCCTTTCGCTCCCGGAGATGTGAAAACAGTTGTTACTCCTGCGGAAAGGGTTGAGATACCAATGGAGTCCGATACGGGTAAGGCCCGGTTTCAGTCACCATCATCCGGGAAAAGTTCACAATTGTACTGGTTCGATTGGATTTTAGCTGTGTGGCTAGTAGGAGCTGTGGGTTTGCTTCTTCGCCTGGTGGGTGGAAAGTTTTTCGGATATTGGGTGGCCCGGAAAGCGCCGGAGATCAGCGACAAAGGTTTCATGAACACGGTGGAACAGGTGGCCCACCAATTAGGGGTCATGGAGGAAATAACCATCCTGGAATCGGATCGTTTCAATGTGCCCTTTGTGTCGGGAATACTCCGGCCGCGGCTCATCATGCCCTCTCACGCCAAAACCTGGCCGTCCCAACGTCTTAAAAACATACTTCATCATGAATTGGCCCACGTAAAAAGAAAAGACATTTTGATCCAATTCCTGGCCCAGGTGGTGTGCTGTATCTACTGGGTGAATCCCCTGGTCTGGATTTTGGAGAGGCAGTTGTTCCTGGAAAGAGAGCGCGCCTGCGACGATATGGCGCTGGATCAAGACATCAAAGCTTCGGAATATGCCGGGCATTTAATGGAGGTATTAGAAGAAATGGGAAACAAAACCTACAATAATCTTTGGGTGATTACCGCCATGGCCGAGGGTACGGATTTCAAAGATAGGATACTTTCTATTCTTAATCCCACGGCCCGTCGTCGTTCCCCGCAGCGGATGCATTCGCGAGCGGTGATTGTTCTGGCACTGCTTTTTCTGCTGCCTTTCGGAGCCTTCAGTCCGTGGGCAGCGGCTGATAAACCCTCTGAAGAAAGTTCACCAGCATTGGCAGCCCTGGATCCCGGGGACAGAGATGAAAGCAAGAAACCAGGAGAAACCACGGTTAAGGAAAGTAAAGAGTCCTCACAAGGTACGGGTGAGCAAAATAAACCCCAGTTATCTTTGTTTCTAGAATTGTTGAAGAGTCCTTCAGCCAGTGTTCGGGAGCATGCTGCTTCTGCATTGGGGGAGTTGGGAGACCTCCGGGCGGTTCCGGAATTGATCAAAGCGCTTAGAGATGAAGATGCCGTTGTTCGTGAGCACGCTGCCACTGCATTGGGCAGACTGGGTGATAAGCAGGCGGTTCCGGCATTGATCAAAGTACTTAGGGATGAAGATGCTGTTGTTCGCGAGCACGCTGCCACTGCCCTGGCCAAGCTTGGTGATAAGCAGGCGGTTCCGGCATTGATCAGAGCGCTTAGAGATGAAAATGCTGTTGTTCGTGAGCATGTGGCCAGTGCCCTGGGTAGGCTTGGTGATAAACGAGCGGTTCAACCATTGAACCAGGCCTTGCAAAAAGAAAAAAACCACAATGTGCAAGTACATATCCTCAGTGCCTTGAAAAAACTTCGCTAGATCCCCTCGGCGAGAATAAAAATTGGTAAAAATTAGCCTGGCACCTTTTTTCTTTTTCCCTTTTTTTATTGGAACAGAGAACCCTGGGCAAAGAAGACATCAAATATTGAAGTTATTTAAGTTAGATAATCCCTGCACATACTTCTTGAAAATTTGATCTTCAGTCAAGAACAATTTTTTAATTTTTTCAAATAACATGAAACCAACCAGAACAGGAAGTATCATTATTATCCGGTTGAATAGTCTCAAAGAGAGTCTTTTGTTTTTCATTATTGCTTTAAAAGAGTTACCCTTTCTTGTTTTAAAATATTTTTTTCTTAGTTTGAATTTGATTGACATCAATTGTTCATCATTTAAATATTTTGTCCTTATATTACAAAACGCCCCATTGTATTGTTCGTAATTATCTCGATTTATTAGAAGACCGCTCTCCAACAATTTCTCTCTTATGAGAGTTTTCGGATAAGGGACCAGGAGTTGGATTGCGATGAAATCTACCGCTAAATCATAGGCAAATTTATAGGTTCCTTCAATACTTTCATAATCATCGTCAGGATTTCCAATGATAAACCCTCCTGCAACAAGAATGTGGTTCTCTTTCAAAAGTTTTACTGCCTTCTTACTCTTATTTATAATATCTCCTTTATCCAGTACCTTAAGATTCTTTTTTGATGCATTTTCTATGCCTAAGAATACGTATTTAAATCCTGCTTCAGCCATTTTTTTGACCAGGGATTCGGAAGAAGAGATACCTATTGAACTCACTTGCACGCCGTATATTAAATCATTATGGCCATTTTTAATTATTTCTTCGCACAAATGCTCAAATTTATGAACATCCAGGGTAATATTATCATCAGAAAAAAGTATCATCCTGGTTCCTGATCTCTTAGCATTCTCGAGGTCTCTCATCACTCGTTGGATTTTATATGTTCTAAATGATTTTCCATACATGCTTCGTATATTACAAAAATTGCATGACATAAGGCATCCCCTGGAAAATTCAGCCACATCAAAAGGAACTTTAAATACATGATACCCCCTCCAAAGTCGTGCACTTCTATTTGGTGATTCTATCCGGTCAAGGTCTTCCAATTCTCTCTTTTTATTATGAATAAATCTTCCATTTTCCTTAAAAGATAATCCATCAACAGTCTTCAAATCTCCTCCATTTTCCAATTGATTCATTGCCTCATTGAAACTCAAATCGGATTCCCCTCTAAATATAAAATCAAAATATTCTGCATCTTTACTATCTGCAATCTCTTTGTACATCGACGTTGCATGGTAGCCGCCCAGGGCTATTTTAATATGAGGATTCAAAATTTTTATAAATTTTGCAATTCTCACAGAGGTGTTATATTGAAATGACATGGCGCTTAAGCCCACCACATCCGGTTTCGTCTTCCTGATTGCTTCCACTACTGCTCTTTTAACATTTTTCCGTTTAAGAACAAGATCAGCAATTTTTACAGTATGTTTCTTATCCAGGTTACCCGCAATCGAAGCCAAACCAAGATTGGGCGGTGTAATTAGATCATTGGGATACCCGCAACTTATATCGGGCATAGACATTAAAAGTATATTCATTTCTACCTTTCCTCCTTAAAAACAAAGACCTATGAATAAGGTACTTCAATATTATACAAGAAATACTTTTGTATTTCAACATTTAAGAAGAATTATTCGGCAATTTTTGTAAAAACCGCCCGTGAAGCATCCGGACCGTGAAACATGTGAAACATCTGCAAAAACTTTTTATTAAAAAAATTTCCCGGGGACTTGACAAATATTTTTTTGTACGCTAAAATTGTAGCGTATCGCTAAAAATTTAGCGTAGAGCTAAAAAAATAGCGAAAGGAGGTTAAATATGTTTATAAATTATCTAAAAACAGCATTTAGAACCATGATCAGACAAAAAGGCCATTCCTTTATCAACATTACCGGCCTGGCCATCGGGTTGGCATCCTGCCTGCTGATAACCTTGTGGATACTTGACGAGCTGAGCTTCGACAGGTTCCATCAGGATTCTCAACATATTTATCATGTTTTGGCCCATGGGACGGTAAAAAACAACCCTTCTACACCTTCCCCCCTGGCACCGGCCCTGGAAGAAGAATTACCGGAAATCCTTTACGCCACCAGGTACGAGGGCATGTTCGAAGTGTTGCTGAGTCATAAAGACAAAAAGTTCTATGAAGATGACTTGCGTGCGGTTGATCCTTGCTTTTTCAAGATCTTTACCTTCCCTTTTGTAAAGGGCAACCCGGATACTGCTTTAAATGATGTTAATTCAATTGTGATTTCCGAAGCAGTCGCAGAGAAGTATTTTGGCAGTGAAAATCCCATTGGTAAAGTTCTCACCATGAACAACCAGCGTGAATTGACCGTTACCGGCGTCATAAAAAATATACCGCATAATTCCACACTTCGATTTGATATACTGGTACCCTATGAGATTCGAAGAATGAATATGAAGCAGCAGGGGTGGAACATGGATTGGGGCACCTTCTCTTCCCAAACATTTATAAAACTCAGGCCAGATTGCGCACCCACGGACATGAACCAAAAAATTGCCTACTTTCTCCAAAAACATGAAGAAAAAGAACATGTTATACTTTCAATTTTGCCTTTTACCAGTAGAAATATGTTTTTTACCGGCAAAGAAAGCAACATATATATTTTTTCAGTGATTGCTTTTTTTATTCTTTTGATTGCCTGTATCAATTTTATGAATCTTTCCACCGCGCGGTCGGCGAACCGGGCCAAAGAAATCGGCATCAGGAAAGTCACTGGCGCATATCGCCGCAGCATCATCATGCAATTTTTAAGTGAATCTCTTCTCCTGTCTTTGATTGCCCTCATTTTGGCCTTCATGTTAGTGGCTCAATTGATCCCTGTTTTTAATGCAATTATAGGAGTGGAAATCTCACCGGGTATTTTACACCACCCTGCTATTCTTTTGGTATTAATCGGGCTGGTCCTTTTTACCGGTATTGCGGCAGGAAGTTATCCTGCTCTTTTCTTGTCTGCATTTCAACCCATCCGGGTACTCAAAGGTAACCTGGAATCCGGGGCAAAAAGGGGCATTCTAAGAAAATCTCTTGTGGTTATCCAATTTTCTCTCTCCATCTTTTTGATGATCGGCACTGTTTTCGTATACAAACAGTTGAATTATATTAAAAATAGAGATATCGGCTATGATAGACAACATATCGTTAATGTTTCACTGAAAGGGGAAAGCCAAAAATTCTACCAGGTGTTAAAAAATGAATTACTTGGGGATAAAAGAATCGTAAGCGTTACCGGGACCATGGATGACCTACCTTATTTCGGGTGGAGTTCAGGAACAGCAGACTGGGAGGGCAAGGACCCCAACAAGGAAATATTAACCTATAACAATATCGTCGATTATGATTTCACCGAGACATTAAACATTGAAATGGTAGAAGGAAGAGGCTTCTCCAGGGAGTTCACTTCAGATGCCGGGGTCAGTTATCTCGTTAACCAGGAAATGGCAAAACTAATGGGAGTGAAATCAGCCCTGGGCGCGAGGCTTACCTATTGGCGCAAGCCTGGAAAGATTATCGGTGTGATGAAAAATTTTAATTTTCTTCCGCTTAATAGAAAAATAAATCCCCTTGTCCTGGTATTAGACCCGGAAAAAATACAAAACATGGTAA
>CP070627.1:1821238-1827547 GCA_020355945.1 Candidatus Aminicenantota bacterium
TTTATTTCTGCCGCGGATTTTACCGAGCGCTGTGCTACTACTGCTTTAATCAATTCCACGGAAGCGTATTTTTTCATGCTGCTGCTGGCGATTCCCAGGAGTGTTTCCAATTGCAAAACGTTTTCACCGCGGTAAGGCGGTAGGAAATGAATCTTACGATCCTGGGAAATCGCAGTATCTATTTTTTCCTTCAACTGGGCCAGGGGACCGGTATGGCTAACACCCACCTGTTGAGCCAGTTCTTTTACTGTTGGCTGCGGCCCCATCCAGATAATATCATCGATGGTAAAATCCTCTCCGTATATATAATCTTTATCCTCATCCACATCAATGATCCCGGCAAAACCCGGTTTATCCAGGCCAAAAAAGTATAGAAAACTGCTGTCCTGCCTGAAATGATAAGGATTAGCAGGATAATTCATAGGGCTTTCAACGTTCCCGGGCAAAAGTATCACACCGGATTTTACCTGTTCTTTTAACAACTTTCGTCTTGCGACATACACATTGGTTTCAAACATTTTATATGCTCCTTTAGCTTTTTTTTTATCTATATTATGCCAAAACAAAAAAAAAATCAACCGTTTGCTATTTACCATCTACCATTCATCTCTAATCGCTCGCTGCTGGGCTACAGCATCTCCCTTCCACTCCAATTTCCCCGCCAGATCGGAAAATGTATATTTTTTTACAGGTTCCTTAGGCTCTCCTATATCTTCAAGAAACGTAACGATAACCGGGATATTTCTAGCAGCAGTAACCCTTTCGTTGAGCTTGATTTCACCGTTTTCATAGACGCCTCTTACTGATAACATTTGTTATCTCCTTATTTTAGTAGTATATTAATATAAATACCAGCATTTGTCAACAAAGTTTTTCTTTGGCTCTTTAAAGAAACCAAAAGGGACAGGCAAGGGACAGAGGGACAGTCCATATCATGACCTCTAGGGATTTTTACCTAAAAAGTCCTAGGGGTTTACACCTGTTTTTTTTAAAAAACTTGAATTTCTTGATTTTTTGTACTATTATTTTATGTCTACTTAAATGATGAGATTTGGTTGAAAGGATTTCAAAGACATCAGATAAGTAGCCTTCTATCAAAAAGATAGAAAATTTAAAAAGGGAGTAATAAATGAAGAGGTAGGTAATCATGTTTGAGATTATTGAAAGCAAAGTATGGGATGTATTCAGAAAAAGGAAAGTCTCTTTTGCCATGATTTATGACATCGATGGAAATATTCTCTGGCATAAGGGAAGAGACATCAGCGGCAAAACCATCAATGAAGCAAAAGGATTCTCAAAAACCCATATAAAAGAAGCACTCATTAAAGGTGAAACCCTTAAATCAGGAGGACTGATAATATCCGTAAATGGTGACAATGCCACCAATTCCAGTTGCTGTTTATTTTTGGAGAGTTTAATTATAAACCAGATCAGTGATGACTATTTTCTATATATTGACAGTAAATTTTCAGATACTTTTAGCCCCAATGATTATGAAATGTTCCAGGTAATGGGTGAAATTTTAGGAGATACCATCCACCAGTTTCGAAAGGAAGATACGGATATCAGGGAAATGGTTGGCACCAGTGAAGCAGTTAAGGAAATCAGAAAACTTATTGCCACTTGCTCAATGGCAGTCGATCCCCTACTGGTAACCGGGGAAACAGGAACCGGGAAAAACTATGTGGCTGAATTAATTCACAACTATTCGGGAAGAACAGGGAAATTTAAAATTGTCCATACCCCCGGCATCCCGGAAAGCCTTTTTGAAAGCGAATTGTTCGGTCATAAAAAAGGCGCCTTTACCAATGCCGCTTATGACAAAAAAGGATTGGTGGAGGAAGCTGCAGGAGGCACATTACTGATCGATGAAATAACCGAAGTTTCCGTCGCCCTGCAAGCAAAGTTACTGCGCTTCATTGAAACCGGGAAATATACCCGATTGGGTGAATCATTTGAAAGAGAAGTGGATGTGCGGATAATTGCCGCCACCAATAAGGATTTGCATAAGGCAATCCAACGTAAAGAATTCCGGGAAGATTTATATTACCGCTTGAATGTCTTTGAAATAGAGCTTCCACCTTTAAGAGAACGGAAACAAGACCTGGAAGCACTGGTCCATGAAAAAATAAGGTATTTAAATGGAAAAAAGATTGGTGATGGATTCTGGCAAGTCATTTACAACTATGAATGGCCGGGTAATGTACGGGAGTTGATTTCGGTTTTGAAGCGGGCCGGGTTCCTTGATATAGATATTATCACCGGTAAAGATATCCAGGCTATTATCGATGGGAGTTTCAGGTGTCGAAACCTTAAAGCTAAAACCGAACCAGGTGAAAACAGTCAAATATGGGATGATTTCAAAGAAGGTAAAAGCTTCTGGGAGGCGGTGAAAAAGCCGTATCTTTCCAGGGATTTAAAACGGTCAGAAGTGAAAACACTGGTTGCCAGGGGATTGGTTGAATCCGGGGGCAGTTATAAAAAGTTGTTAAATATATTTAATCTAGAGAAAAATGATTATCATCGGTTTATGAGGTTTCTCCACGAGCAGGATTTGAACCCTGGAAAAAGTTACGGCACAGCGTAATTTAATTACGGCAGGCCGTAACTCCTGGAATCCCTGGATAATAGAGCTTTTATCCTGGTTTTTTCATCAAGAATTAAGAATTTCGACAAAAAAAGTTACGGTATTCCGTAACTTTAATTTTGGAGGGGGATTGTCCCGATTACTTAAAAATCCTTTCATATCGAACTTTTCAAAGATTTTTTTAAACCTGGCATGACAATTGCTTATATTTTACCTTAAAAGCTTTTGACGAACAAATAAATTGAAAGGAGGTAAGAGATGAAAAAATTAAAAAAGGAAGAGAAAGTTAATTTGTGGTTTTCTAAAAGTAAAGCCAAAAAAGGTAAGCTCTTTTTTGTTCCTATAGAGGATGGCAAAAAAGTAGTCAAATGTACGGCAATAACAATGGATGAAAAACCGCCCTCTAAAACTTCGGTATTTTTATCTGCTGCTTTTTTGCCTATAACATAAAGGGGTTTAGAGAAAGAGCTATGGGGGGTGCGGTATAAAACCGCGCCCCAACACCGTTTGCAGACAGAGGAAAAGGAAAAGGTGACAGGCGAAAAAAGTCAACCTTAAAAGCTTTTGATGAAACAAAAAAATATAAAAGGATAAAAGGAGGAAAAATGAGAAGAAAAAAAATCAGTTTTATGATTGTAGGGGTTTTGATTTTGATTAGCTGTCTTGTTTCCCCTATGGTGTCGATGGCGGATACGCCCCGGGAATATCAGAAAAGTTTCTCAAAATGGATGCGTATGCTGCCAAAGGAAAAGCGGATTCAGGTTGAAAAGGTTTTTGAGAGTAACCTGGATTGTTTGGAAAATGGTGATGAGACATCCCAGCCTGATCTTGACAAATGGAGAGAGAACGTTTTCCGAGATCTTCAGCCAATCCTTTCTCCCGGACAACTAAAGGAATTCACTGAAATCATGAATGGTAAAGCCGGTGAACAATTATCTACCACTGCATCAAAATGCTGGGACTGCTATTCACCCCTGCAAAATTTAGATGATGCTTGGGCCCATCTTAACTCCGCGCAGTCACTTTACAGAAAATCTTACTGTGAGTACGGTTTCTACCCGGACCAGGTATTACCACTCATAATTGCCGCTAAAACCAGGACGGATTTGGCAAGTCAGGAAGCAAATGAAGCTTTCAATTACTGTGATTGCGACAGTGCGGAAGATGCGCTGTATCAGGCCCAGCAGGCAAAGTGGAAAGTAGGTTATGCAATTGACAACACCAAGAGGTATTGTTCTCCCTATCCCTGGTTAAATCACTTGTTGTCTGCGGATGCTTATCTTGATACTGCCATTTCAGAATTAAGCGCATGTATCAATGAAGCTTGTAATTAGTCGTCACGATTAAGAAAAGGCCACAGGCTTGCACAAGACAAACTGGAAAAAGGTTACGTCTGTGAAAGCCTGTGGCCGAATCCAGGTCTTTCAAATATTTTTTTCAACCAAATGGTACTTTACCTTTTAGGGCCTGTTTTATTGAGGTAGATATATATCTACTTGAGGTAGGAAGCTATCTACCTGAGGTAGGATGCTATCTACTTGAATAGAAAACAATTCTACTTGAGGTAGGATGTTGTCTACTTGAATAGGAAACAATTCTACCTGAGGTAGGAGGCTATCTACCTGAATAGCAAACAATTCTACCTGAGGTAGGAAGCTATCTACTTGAATAGAGAACGTATCTACCTAAATAGGAAGATTGTCTACTTGTTTTATGAATCAGGTTCCTTCTTTTTCCCGGCGGTAGAATATTGCCCCAAATCCGCTAATGGCATTTTGGTGCCAGGCAAAGTTTTCCTTTAGGTGCCTCCGGTAGCCAGGGGGCGCTTTTTGAAAAAACTTTTTATTAAATTTCCTTCGTGTCCCTTAGTGTATCTTCGTGGCTAAAATTAGAATTGCAGTTGAATACATTTTTTTATTTGAATGATACCCGTCTTTAGAGTATAATATAAGCTATTTTTTTGTGGAGTAAAACAAGATGAAGTACGATTTTAAAGCAATCGAAGAAAAATGGCAGAAAATATGGGAACAAAAACAGCTCTTTAAAGCAACCTTTGAGAAAAATAAGAAAAAATACTACTGCCTGGAAATGTTTCCCTATCCCTCCGGTAAAATCCATATGGGACACGTTCGCAATTACTCCATCGGCGACGTAATTGTACGCCTGAAAAAAATGAAGGGCTATAACGTGCTGCACCCCATGGGCTGGGACGCACTGGGAATGCCGGCAGAAAATGCAGCCATAAAAAATAAGTCCCACCCGGAAACCTGGACACTAAACAATATCGCTGAAATGAAAAAACAATGCAAACGCCTGGGTTTCTGGTACGACTGGGAAAGAGAAGTGGCCACCTGCCTGCCCGAATACTACAAATGGAACCAATACATTTTTATCAAAATGCATGAAATGGGCCTGGTCTATAAGAAAAAATCCGAAGTCAACTGGTGCCCCTCCTGTAAAACCGTCCTGGCCAACGAACAGGTGGTTAACAACGGATGCTGGCGCTGCGAAACCCGGGTAGAATTCAAAGAGCTCAGCCAATGGTTCCTAAAAATCACCAATTACTCCGATGAATTGGTGTCCGCACATGAAGAATTGAAAAAATGGCCCCAAAAAGTCCTGTTAATGCAAAAAAACTGGATCGGGAAAAGCGAGGGCGCAGAAGCGAAATTCAAAGTGGACGGCATGAATCTGGTCATTGATATGTTCACCACCCGGCTGGATACCATTTTCGGGGCCACATTTTTTGCCCTTTCAGTGAAACATCCCCTGGTGGGACAATTGATTGCAGACCATCCCCAAAAAAAAGAAATTAAAGCCTTTATCGAAGAAGTGGAAATAGAATCCCGATCAACCCGCGAACTGACCGAAAAAAAAGGGATGTTTACCGGTAAATACGCCATTAATCCCTTTAACGGCGAAAAAATACCCATCTGGTTGGCGAATTTTGTGCTGATCGAATACGGCACCGGAGCCATTATGTCTGTGCCGGCCCATGATGAACGGGACTTCGAGTTTGCCCAAAAATATAACATTCCCATCAGGCGGGTTATCGTGGAGGACAAATCAAAAAAGTACCCCGAAGAAGTTACAGAGGTCTTTACCGGAGAAGGTTACCTGGTCAATTCCGGTGAATATTCCGGGCTCTCCTCTGCCCAAGCCACCCAAAAAATGGGAGAATTCTTAAAGAAAAATGGTATCGGTGAGTTGAAAACCATATTTCGTCTCAGGGACTGGGGCGTTTCCCGGCAGCGATACTGGGGTACGCCTATACCCATGGTTTACTGCGATAACTGCGGGGTTCTCCCGGAAAAGGCGGAAAATCTGCCGGTGTTACTACCAAAGGATGTGGACTTTACACCTGAAGGCGGTTCCCCTTTGGAAAAATGCGAACCCTTTTACAAAACCACCTGCCCTAGCTGCGGGGGCCCGGCTAAACGAGAAACCGATACCATGGATACATTTTTCGATTCTTCCTGGTATTTTTTCAGGTATTCCGGCCCATCAAACACAGAACCCTTTGACCGGGAAGAATCCCGGTTGTGGATGCCGCCGGAAATTTATATCGGCGGTATCGAACATGCTATCCTGCACCTGATCTATGCACGCTTTTTCACTAAAGTATTCCGGGATCTGGGGTGGACGAAAGTAACCGAACCGTTTCCCCATCTACTCACCCAGGGGATGGTCTCGCTGGGTGGTTATGCCATGTCAAAATCAAG
>CP070627.1:1827647-1833938 GCA_020355945.1 Candidatus Aminicenantota bacterium
AGTCAAATTTATTAAAAATCATCCAGCACTGCGTGACCCGGGCAAAAGTGGCATACCCGTTAAGTCCCATGCAAAGTGGTATGTTGTTTCACTTTTTAAAGAGCCAGCAATCCAATCCTTACATCGAGCAAACCACTTTTACTTTGATAGGAGAAATCAAAAAATCCCTATTAGAAAGAAGTTTCAATATACTCATTGAAAGGTATGATATTTTGAGAACGGTATTTGTTTACCAGGACCTGGAAGAACCCCTGCAAATTGTTTTAAAAAACAGGAAAATCCAGGTATATGATGAAGATATCGCCCATAAAAGTGAAGATGAAATTGACGATTACCTGGAAAAATCCATGAAGAAAGAGCGGGAAAAGGGATTTGACCTGTCCCGGGACCTGTTAATGAAACTCTCCCTGTTCAGAACCGGGAGCAAAACCTATAAACTGACCTGGACTTTTCATCATATATTAATGGACGGGTGGTGCCTGGGAATTATATACAAAGAATTTATTCAAATCTATCGATCGTTAAAAGAGGGGAAACCCCTGGAATTGGAAGCGGTTACCCCATATATAAATTATATCAAATGGATAGGAAAACAGGACAAAGAAGCAGGGTTGGCCTTTTGGCAGGGTTACCTGGAAGGTTATGAAGAGCCGGCGGTATTACCCGGAACTCGGAGAAAGATTAACCCCGATCAATATCGAGTAGAAGAACACCACCTGGTCATCGATGAAGAGCCAATCTCCCGGTTAAAAGAGATTGCCCTGGAGAACCGGGTAACCATGAACACGCTGTTTCAAATCTTATGGGGAATATTGCTGCAGAGATACAATAACGGTTCCGATGTAGTATTCGGAGCGGTGGTATCCGGGAGGCCGCCTGAAATAAAAGGTATTGAAAACATGGTAGGTCTTTTTATCAATACTGTTCCTGTCCGAATTCGTTTAAATCCCCGGGACCAGCAAGAATTTTCTCAATTGTTACCAATCTTCCAGGAGCACGCCGCATCAGCCAAACCGTATGAATATCTACCCCTGGCCGAAATACAGGCACGCTCTTCATTAAAAGGAGATTTAATCCGTCACATCATCGCCTTTGAAAATTTCCCCCTCCCGGAACAAATCAAAGAATATGGAATAGCAGATGATCCGGGCTTTCATGTAGAAAATATGAAACTTCATGAACAAACCAATTATGATTTTAACCTCATTATTGCCCCGGGAAAACCTTTTAAGTTGAGGTTTAGTTATAATGCCCTGGTATATGATGGTGATTTCATCAAGAGAGTGGGAATGCAATTGCATCAAGTCATCAACCAGGTGATTGCCAACCCCAATGAGGATGTCCATCGGCTAGACATAATCACCCGGGAAGAAAAGCATCGCATCCTGGTTGATTTTAATCAAACCGAAGCCGCCTATCCCAAAGATAAAACCATCCATGGATTATTTGCGGAACAAGTGGAAAGAACACCGGACAATATTGCTTTAAAAGGACTGGTAAATCCGAAATCCAAAATCCAAAATTCAAAACAAGAGGGGACAGGGGGGCTTGCCCCCTTGCCTGATCTTGTTTCGATTACATATCGTGAATTAAACAAAAAATCAGATCAATTGGCTTATTTATTAAAAGTAAAAGGTGTTCAGCCCGACACCATTGTAGGCATTATCGTGGAACGTTCCGTGGAGATGATCGTTGGCATATTGGCAATATTGAAGGCTGGCGGCGCCTATTTACCCATTGACCCCCATTACCCGGAAGAACGCATTAATTATATTTTGCAAGACAGCAGTGCCAAAATTCTCTTAACCGGTCAAGAAATCGCAGATTTTTCTTCGCCTTCTCACCTGCACCTGTCACCTGCACCTGCCACCTCTTTAGCTTACATCATCTACACTTCCGGCACCACAGGCAAACCCAAAGGTGTGATGATCCTTCACCGAAATGTCGTACGCTTGATGTTTAATGACCAATTCCCGTTTGATTTTAGTCAAAGGGATGTATGGACCATGTTTCACTCTTATTGTTTTGATTTTTCCGTATGGGAAATGTACGGCGCCCTGTTGTACGGCGGGCAATTGGTTTTAATATCCCGTATGACAGCCAGGGACCCCGGCAGGTTTTTGCAGGTACTGCAAGAAAAAGGAGTTACCGTATTAAATCAAACGCCCTCCGCATTTTATAATTTAATGGATATAGAAAAAACCCGGGTTAAATCACTGGATTTAAGATATGTTATTTTTGGAGGAGAAGCGTTAAACCCCACAAAGTTGAAAGAATGGAAAGCCAGGTATCCCAACACCCGTTTAATCAATATGTACGGCATTACAGAAACCACTGTCCATGTGACCTTTAAAGAAATTACCCACCGGGAAATCCAGGAAGGTACCAGTAATATTGGCCGCCCTATACCAACACTGAAAACCTATATCCTGGACCTTCATCAAAACCTTGTACCCGTGGGAGCACCCGGTGAATTATATGTGGGTGGAGATGGTGTCGGTAAAGGATATTTAAATCAACCGGAATTAACCGCAGAGAGATTTGGCCTCCGGCGGCCAGGGGACGAGAGCAGGGCGCAGAGCGCAGAGCGCATAGCGTTTGGTGCAAAGCACACATCCTTTTTAGGTTCCCCTCGCCGAGGGGCCTGGACCCCCCGCAAAAACTTTTTATTGTTTCTTCCCTACTCACCTTACTCACCTATATACCAAACCGGTGACCTGGGACGATTCCTGGAAAATGGAGATATAGAATACCTGGGCCGCATCGACCACCAGGTCAAAATCAGGGGATACAGGATAGAACTAAGCGAAATAGAAAGTCAATTATTGAAACACGAAGCAATAAAAGAAACAGTGGTATTGGCAAAAAAAACCCGGGAAGAGGAAACGTACTTATGCGCTTATGTGGTTACTAACCACTCATTGCTGTCCATAACCGGGTTGAAGCAATATTTGGCAAAACAATTACCCGATTACATGATCCCCGCACATATAATACCCCTGGAAAAACTGCCCTTAACCCCCAACGGCAAACTGGACAGGAACGCGCTTCCCGGGCCCGGGATAACTCCGGGAAACACGAATGCATATGGTATGTATGATAACTATACTGCCCCGGGAAATGAAGTGGAGAAAAAAATAGCAAACATATGGGCAGAAATACTGGAAATCCACAGGAATCAAATTGGTATTGACACCAGCTTTTTCCAGTTAGGGGGACATTCGTTAAAGGTGATGATACTGGCAGCGAAAATCCATAAAAAACTGGACGCTCAAATACCAATTAAAAAAATATTTGAAATATCCACCATAAGAGAATTAGCCCAATATATTAAAACAGTTGAAAAAAATGAATATGCCTCCCTGGAACCGGTAGAAAAGAAGGAATATTATCCATTATCCTCTGCCCAAAAACGCCTCTATTTCCTTGGCCAGCTTACCTCAACACCAGCAGGGATGAATTTAAACAGCAGCAGTTATAATATACCCTTGATTTTACCAATGGGTAAAGATATAGAAAAAAATAGGCTTGAATCCGCATTAAAACAATTAATCGCCAGTCATGAAAGTTTACGGACTTCTTTTATCAAAGTGGATGATGAACCGGTACAGAAGATTCACGATGAGGTGGAATTTGAAATCGAATATTATGATGTTTCGCAGGTTGAGGTAGAAGAAGAGCGGTCCTTTATCCGTCCCTTTGACCTCTCACAGGCGCCGCTCATACGTTCGGGTTTGATCCGGCAGCCGGATGGCAATCATACCTGGATGCTGGATATCCATCATATCATTTCGGACGGGACATCTCTCAGCATACTGGCAGAAGATTTTATGGCCCTTTACAATAAAAATGAAAACCCGTTAGAGCCGCAGCCGCTCAGGGTCCAGTACAAGGATTTCTCAAAATGGCAGGGTCATTTGTTGGAAACCGCCCGGGTAAAAGCCCGGGAGAATTACTGGCTTGAATTGTTTGCCGGGGAAATTCCCAGGTTGGACTTTCCCATTGATTATCAACGACCCAAAGTATTTACCTTTAAAGGAGATAATCACTCGTTTACATTGGAAAGAGCCCCTGCATTAAAATTCAAAGAAATGGGAACCATGAATGGAGCCACCCTATACATGAATATACTGGCTGCACTGAACACCCTGGTTTATAAATACACGGGGCAGGGCGATATCATCATTGGCAGCGGTATTGCCGGCAGAAACCATGCCGATCTCCAGCACATCATCGGCATGTTTGTCAATACCCTGGCTATGAGGAACTTTCCCCAAGGAGAAAAAACCTATGAATCCTTTTTAAAAGAAGTCACAACCAACTGTTTAAAAGCCTTTGAGAACCAGGAAGTGCAATTCGAAGAATTAGTAGATAAACTGGACCTGGACCGGGACACCTCCAGGAATCCATTGTTTGATATCTCCATGGTGGTCCAGAATTTCAAACAGCCAGGCCAAAAAGATGCTGATACACATCTGCTCTCTAACCACTATAAAAATCCCACGGCTAAATTTGACCTTACCTTTTACCTTCATGAAATCAAAGATGATATTAATATAAATATCGAATACTATACCGGTATTTTCAAGCAGGAAACCATCCGGCGCCTGGCCGGACATTTCAACAATGTGGTTAAAGCTGTAGTCAGGGAACCATCAATAAAATTGAAAGATATTGAAATCATTTGCGAATCGGAAAAAAACCAGTTGCTCTATGAATTTAACCATACCTTCAAAGAGTATCCGGCCAATAAAACCATCCACCAACTGTTCCGGGACCAGGTAGAGAAAACCCCGGACAATACTGCCCTTATAGGTGAAATTCCAGGTCCCAAATCCCAAATACCAAACCAGGCAGTCTGTAGAACCTATAAGCAGGGGGCCTTTGACAGGACTATTTCAATCACTTACAAAGAATTAGATAAAAAAGCCAATCAATTGGCCCATTATTTATTCTTGAAGATGGGAAAAAAAGTAAAGCACACTTTCCAGGAGAAGCTGGTAGGTATCTTTATGGATAAGACCATCGAGCTCATGGCAGTGGTATTGGGAATTTTGAAATCCGGGGCCGCCTATGTCCCCCTGGACACCGCATCACCGGCAAAGAGACTGGAAACCATCATCAACGATGCCGGTATAGAAATGGTCATCTCGCAAAAAAAATACCTCAAAACCCTTAACCGGCTGCAGTGGGAATGCTCCTGTCTTCATACCTACCTCTGTATAGACAGTTATAATATTCGTTGGGAAGAGGAAGAGGAAACAGGTGAATTAATGTCTGAAAAGTTGTGGAATTATATAGGAGAGACCGCTGTTGATGATATCAGCGCCGGTGGTTGGGTAAGTAGTTATACCGGCCAACCCCTGAGCCGCGAAGAAATGGAAGAATACGGTAATAACCTCCTGGAAAAACTGGCCCCCCTGCTTCATCCGCAGATGCGAGTCCTGGAAATCGGTTGTGCCTCCGGCATCAGTATGTACCGGATCGCACCCAAAGTGCTTCTCTATTATGGCACGGATTTATCCACAGTCATCATCGATAAAAATAAAAAGAGAATTCAACAAGAACAGCATCAAAACATCAAACTTTCCTGCCTTCCCGCCCATGAAATCGATAAAATAAAAGAACAAGAAAAAGAAAAATTTGATCTTATTATAATGAACAGTGTGATCCAGTGTTTCCCCGGTTACAATTACCTGGGAAAAGTCATCCACAAGATAATCGGTCTGTTAGGAGAAAAAGGTTATCTATTTATTGGCGATGTCATGGACCAGGAGAAAAAAAATGAACTCATACGGGAAATGACAGCCTTTAAATACAGCGAAGCCAACAAGAATAAAGGGTACACCACCAAAACAGATTTTTCCGCGGAGTTATTTTTAAGCAAGGATTACTGGAAAGACCTGGGATCAGGATTCAAGGAAATTGTTTCGGTCTGTTTCAGCGATAAAATATATAACATTGAAAATGAGCTCACCCGGTTCAGGTACGATGTATTAATAACAATCGACAAGCAGTCGGTCTCCCGGGAACAGAGGCAGAAGCAGAAATTCCAGGAAGACCTTAATGATCTTAGCGGCTTTGGCTCGGAACCCCTGCCCCTACAGGGATGGGCTGGCAGCCTGGCTTATATTATCTACACCTCAGGCACCACCGGTAGACCCAAAGGTGTGATGGTGAACCATTACCCTGTAGTCAACCTGGTACAGTCCCAACAGGAATATTTTGGCATCCATGAGAAAGACAGGATCCTGCAATTTTCCTCTATTTGTTTTGATGCGTCGGTGGAAC
>CP070627.1:1834038-1840310 GCA_020355945.1 Candidatus Aminicenantota bacterium
TTGACAATTGACAATTGACAATTGGCAATTGACAATTAAAATGCCGCGAAGGATTATCAATTAACAGCATATGAGCTTTACTGTCGGCAAGCATATAATTGATGCGCTCTTCCGGGTAATCGGCATCAATGGGCAAATACGCACCACCGGATTTTAATATCGCCATTATCCCCACGATCATCTCTAGAGAACGTTCCATCATGATACCAACAATCGTGTCGGGTGCAACTCCTTTTTCGTGCAATACCCGAGCCAATCGACCGGACCTCTTATTTAATTCACGGTAAGAAATATAGGTCATATAGGTCAAATAAGTCCTATATTTCATCGGCAATGGTCCGAAAATGGCGGTGTTATCCGGTGTTCTCTCCACCTGTTCTTCAAATAATCGATGGATGGTCGTATCTTTCGGGTTATCCGCACCTGTACAATTAAATTCTAATAATACATGTTTTTTCTCCTCTCCTGTGATCATTTCTATATCTGAAATCTTACCCATAGGTTGGTTTACTATATTCTCGACAATACACTTAAAATGACAGGACATTCTTACGATACTCTCTCTATCCAATACCGTTTTATTATAATTAAAATCCACATCAATCGTATCAAATATCGTGATACCGACGGTTAAGTCATAATGGGTCATCTCAAACATCGAATAAGATTCAAACGTTAATTGACCCTTTGGCTGCAGCAATCGACTGGCTAACGGATAATTCTCTATGACTACAATCGAATCAAAAAGTTCCTCGTTACTAGCCAATTTACTGTTACTGTCAATGTAAGCTTTTATTTCGACTAAAGGCGTGTTTTCAACCGCTTCCCTCATTTTCACCGCGTTGGTTACCCTTTCCAACAGGTCCTTTGCGTTATCACCGGGAACCTCCTTTACCCTCAAAGGCAGCGTATTGATAAAAAGACCAACCGTATTTTCTATCCCTTCGATCGCTGCACTCCTTCCCGATACAGTGGTACCAAAAAGGACATCTGCGCAATTATTATATCTCTGCAATAATATCCCCCATGCACCATAAAATAAAGTTGCCAGGGTTAGTTTGTACCGTTTAACAAAACCCTCCAGTTTATCTTTAAAACCTTTATCAAATTCAATATGATACGTCTCCCCACACACCGGTTCTTTTGCTTTTTGACTTTTTATCGAAAGTTCTGTCCTGGCATCAAAGCCGTTTAGATATTCTCTCCAGAATTTTCCCTGCTTCTCTTTATCCCTGCTCTGGATCCATTTAACAAATTCTTTATATTTTGCTTTTACAGGTGGTTTCGTTTTAAGCGATTTAAATTGCGCCTCATAGGCCTGGAAAAACTCTTCCAGGATAATTCCGTTACTCCACCCGTCATACAAAATATGATGATTGCTGATAATCATCTCATATTTACTTTCATTAATTTTACACAAAGTCACTCTGAAAGGGACATCATTTAAGTCGAATGTTTCATTCCTGTCTTTGGTTTTTATCTTTTCAATCCATTTCTCTTTTTTTTCGCTGTCTTTACCTGGAAAATCATAATACCTGGCGTTAAAGGGGTGCTGTTTCAAAATGATCTGTACCGGGTTTTCCACCTTGTCCCAGCGGAAAACCGTTCGCAGCATTTGATTATTTTGTACAACAACATTCCATGCCTGCTCAAAAAATTTGAAATCCACCGCACCTGGTATATCCAGGCTTAATTGCTCAAAATAGTGGTGGGTGCCGGGATCTTTCAGATAGTGATATAACATGCCTTCTTGCATGGGTGTTAAGGCAAGGATATCTTCGATATTTTTCTTATCCGTTTTTTTCATCTGTTTTATCAATTTTCAACAGTTTAAAGGTAGGCTTCCGCCCTTAAACTTTTCAGGCCGCAAGAGCACGCAGCACGAACAAGCAAAGAGAGGAAATATGGAACTGTTGCCATTCTGATTTTGAATTTGGATGCTACGAAAGGTATTATACCACACCAATAACCTATTGTAAAGCTATAATTTATGCAACCGATGCAACCTTTCTACCGGGTTACATAACGGCGGCTGCGGGTTGCAAGTCTTGTATTACTCTTATTTTGGTTTTAGGGGCTCAATGCTTTCTTTTATAAATTACTTTTCCCCCTAAAATCGTTAAATCCACTTTTGTATTGAGAATTTCTTTTGTTGGTATTTTGAAAAGGTTTTTATCCAGCACCACCAGGTCAGCCAGTTTACCGACTTTAACGGAGCCTTTGTTTTTTTCCTGGAATTCCGCATATGCAGCCCCTAATGTATAAAATTCAATGGCCTGTTCCAGTGTAATTTTTTCTTCGGGAAACCAGCCGCCTCCAGGCCCTCCACCGGGGAATTCCCTGGTAACGGCTGCATATAAAGTTAACATCGGGTCCAGGGATTCCACCGGCCAATCCGTACCAAATGCAACCTTCACCCCTGCTTTTACAAATGAATTGAATAGGTAGGAATTCTTTACCCGGTTACCGATTCTCTTTTCCGCCCAGCGCATATCGTCTATGCAATGAGAGGGTTGAATGGAAGCGATAATTCCTAACTCTCGAAACCGGAGAATATCTTCCGGTAACACCACCTGGGCATGCTCGACCCTGTGTCGGGCTTCCCTTTTCCCATTTTCTTTAAACGCCCTGGCAAAGGCATTTAAAATCCATGTGTTGGCTTTATCGCCGATGGCATGGGCAGCCACCTGCAAGCCTGCTTTATCTATTGATTTAACCAGGGAATACAATGTTTCTTCCGGGTAAATAGGAATACCGGGAGTGGTTTTATCATCCGAATAAGGGTCATAAAAGAGAGCGGTTCCTGCACCCATGGAACCATCAACAAATATTTTTATCGTACCTAACCGCAGCATATCACTGCCGAAATTCGACACAATCCCGATTTTCTCAAAATTCTTTAGAAAGTCAACGTGTCTCCAGGCATTAATTCTAACGGTCAATTGGTTTTTTTCCAGAAGTTCCTGGTAAACTTCAAAAATCGCTGCAGAGGTATTATCCTGGATACTGGTCAGACCCAGGCTGTTTGCATGGGCCAGGGCTTTTTTTATTGCTTTTTGCAATTGATCTTTCGAGGGAGGTGGTATCACGTTGGTAACCAGGTCTTCAGCGATATCTTTAAGGATTCCTGTGGGTTCGCCGGTTTTAGGGTCTTTAACTATTTCTCCGCCCTGGGGGTTAGGGGTAGCAGCGGTTATACCTGACAGCTTTAAGGCCAGGCTGTTAGCCAGGGCAATATGACCGTCCAATCGATATATTAATACCGGGTTGTCCCCGGTTATATCATCGATCAATTCTTTTGTGGGATGCTTTTTTGAGGGCCATGCTTCATGATCCCAATATCCCCCTAATATCCATTCTCCTTTACCCAGTTTCCCGGCATAGTTTTGAATTCTCTTTTTAAATTCATTTTCATCAGCAGCGCCTCTTAAATCGATGCCCGATAGGTACAAACCTCCGTCTAAAAAATGGACATGTGCATCATTAAAGCCGGGGACCGCCAGGCTTTGGTTTAAATCGATTATCCGGGTATTCTTTCCCTGGAATTTCTTAATAAAATTGTTGTCTCCCAGGGCTGTAAATCGTCCATTTTTGATGGCGCACGCCTGGGCCCAGGGCTGGGTTTTTTCCACGGTGAATATGTGACCGTTTACTAAAATCAAATCCGCTTCGCACTGGCTGTTAAGGTTTATGAACAGTGCAAAAAATAGGACCAATAAAGCTGTAAGTTTTAATCGCCTGATCCTCATTTTCGTGTACCTCCTCTTAAAATTTTAACCTCATATTATAAATTGTCAAGAGGAAAAATAAAATCGTTTATGAAAGAGGAGACAACCAGGGGGATATGGAGGAGCGAAACCATGATCGGATAGAATGATAAAAGAAGCAAAGAGAGAAAAGAGCAAATTGAAAATGAATAACAAAAATTGTTGCGCTCCCAAAGAGTGTTAAAAAAATCACAAAAGAGCATGGAATGGTGATATAAATTGCATTTTTACTAACAATCAAAACTTTTGAAAAAACTTGATAACTCGACTTTTAAAAAAAATTAAAAAGATTAATGTTTAAAATAAGTAGAATATAGAAAGATTCTATCTTGTTTGTTAAGAAATGCAACAATTTTGCGTATTGATTTTTTTTTTCAATTTGTTAAAATTTTAATGGGCAGGCTAAAATAATTTAATTTTAAGATTCAACATTTTTTGGTAGAAGGGACAAAATCCCAGAGGCGGAAGCCCACATAAACTAACGCCAGACTGGCATAAAAACTTGAAATACAAGTGAATAGGGAGTCGAAGTTACAAAAAGTACCAATTGGCATCCCAACCCCGGGAAAAAGTAAGACATAGAATTGACATTAAGGATGGATGGTGTCAAGGGGTGATTTACCAACTCCCTATAAAACAAGAATGAAGGTAGAGTCACACATTAACATCCCCGCATTTGAGGATCCAAAATGAAGAAATTAAACAAGAAAAACATCGAAGACATTCTCATGTTAACCCCAATGCAGCAAGGCATGCTCTTCCATTATTTGAAAGAGCCGGGAAGTGATCTATATTTTGAGCAATTAAGCCTGGATATAGCAGGAGAAATTGATCTCACTTGTTTTGAGCAAGCCTGGAATTTTGTGGTGGAGACCAATGAGATGCTTCGAACCATGTTTCGTTGGGAAAACCTGGAAAACCCAATCCAGGTGGTTTTAAAAGAACATTTTCTGAAACCGGTTTATTATGACGTTTCAGATGAAGATCACAATAAACCGGAAAAATCTTTAACGCAGATAAAAGCCAGGGACAGGAACGAAAGATTCCACCTCGGTGAAGTGCCCTTCCGGGTTACCTTGTGTAAAATAGAAAAAAATAGGTATGAACTCATCGTCAGTAATCATCATATCTTGTATGATGGCTGGAGTTATGGGATCATTTTGAAAGAATTTTTCCAGGCATATCATTACTTATCTAATGGAGAAGAATTGGTCTTACCTGTCAAAACGAAATTTAAAGAATTCGTCAAATGGATAAGAAACCGGGACCTGGAGAAAGAGAAAACTTTTTGGAGAGACTATTTAAGAAGTTTTGACACTCTTTCCCAGCTTTCCATTAAACGCAGCAGGAAAAGAGAGGAAATAACCACAACATATACAAAAAGCTGTCAACTTAGATTTGGAGTTGATTTAAAAGGTAAATTAGAGGATTTTGTTAAGAATTACAGTATAACATTGGCATCACTTTTATACACGGCGTGGGGTGTATTGTTACAGAAATATAACAACAGTAATGACGTGGTTTTCGGCACTACCGTATCCGGGAGGTCTGCAAAGATCGAGGGAATAGAAAACATGGTGGGTTTGTTTATCAATACATTGCCTTTGCGAATACAAACGGAGTACAATGAAACCACCAGGGATTTATTACAGCGAACAGATCAGACCCTGCGGTGGAGGGAGGTGGTTGAACATTCTTCCCTGCCAGAGATAAAAAAATACTGTGACATGGGTAACCGGGAAGAGCTTTTTGATTCTATTGTCATCATAGAGAATTACCCGTTGGACAGGGGCTTAGTCCGGGGGAATCGTGATTTATCTATTGATTCATATGCGATGAAGGAAATGACCCACTATGACTTAACCCTTAGCATAATGGCCTTTGATGAAATCCAATTGCAAGTGGTTTACACCGGGGATTTGTTTGCTGATAAAAGTATTGAGAGGTTGTGCCATCACTTTAGAGACATTGTTGAAACCATTATTAAAGACCCCGATCAATTGGTGGCAGATATAGAGATCGTATCGGAAGAAGAGAAAAACCAGTTGTTATTTGATTTTAACAACACAAAAGCAGGATACCCGGCTGACCAAGAAATTCATGAATTATTCGAAGAACAAGCAGGGAGAACCCCGGATCATATTGCCCTGGTGGGACACTTACACTTAGAGGGAACAAGGGGACTTGCCCCCTTGTTGTCTGCCCCTTTGTCTATTTCCTACCAGGAATTAAATAAAAAATCAGAACAACTGGCTTCTTCATTGAAGCAAAAGGGTGTTCAAACCGGTACGATTGTGGCCATCATGGTGGAGCGATCCATCGAGATGGTCATTGGAATATTGGGAATATTAAAAGCCAGTGCCGCCTATTTGCCCATAGATCCGGATTACCCGCAGGACCGCATTGATTATATGCTTGCCGACAGTAAAGCTCATATGCTGTTAATTGATAATCCTTCGCGGCATTTTAATTGTCAATTGCCAATTGTCAATTGTCAATTGTCAA
>CP070627.1:1840410-1846653 GCA_020355945.1 Candidatus Aminicenantota bacterium
ATGGACCGCTCCATCATGATGGCCACAATGGTGTCGGATTTGACTCCCTTTTCTCTTAAAGCATGCGCCAATTGACCACTTTTTTTATTTAATTCCCCGTAAGTAATAGACCCGGGTGCAGACAAGGGGGCAAGCCCCCTTGTCCCCTCTAAGGGCTTTTCTATGCTCCATGCTCCATGGTCCATGCCAATTACGGCAATATTATCCGGGGTTTGTTCCACCTGTTCTTCAAACAGTTGATGCAGGGTTTTACCAGTCGGGTACGCTGCCCCGGGTTGGTTAAAAGCGTTTAATAGCTGCTGCTTCTCTTCTTCCGACAGGATGTCGATGTTTGAAATGGATTGTTGAAGATTATCGATCACGGCGGTGGTTATTCGTTTGAAATACCGGATAAACCGCTGCAGGGTTTCTTCCTTGAAGAGCCGGGTGCAGTATTCAAAATACATCAAAAGCTGATCTCCTGATTCAGTCATGTTCAGGGTTAGATCGAATTTTGCGGTATTTGCTTTGTACTCCCGGGGTTTTAATTTCAGACCGGGTAATTCTATTTGCGGTATTCCTGTCCCGGTTATTTGCGACTGGCTGACCTGTAACACAAATACAGCATCAAACAGGGGATTGCGGCTGGTATCCCGGCCAACCACCACTTTTTCCACCAGGTCTTCAAACTGGTAATCCTGGTGGTCAAAAGCCTGTAATGTAGTCTCTTTGACTTCCTGTAAAAAAGATTCCAGGGTTTTGCCTGCCGAGGGATAGTTCCTGATAGGTAATGTATTGATAAAAATGCCGATAATGGATTCCAGTCCTGCATGCCGTCTCCCGATCACAGGGATTCCCACCACAACATCTTCCTGGCGGCTGAGTTCAAATAAGAGAATATTAAATATGGTCATAAGAACCATGTAAAGTGTTACTTCTTGACTTGCAGCTATTTTTCGTAATGCCCGGGTTTCTTCATCCGACAATTGGAAAGCGATAATGTCCCCGGCAAAGCTCCAGAGCACAGGCCTGGGATAATCATAGGGCAGGACCAGTACAGGGATATCACTGCCGCTTTGGAACTGTGCCAGCCAGTAAGCTTCCTGTTGTGCCAACCGGGCCTGGTGCTGCGGGCTGTTTTGCCACCGGGAATAATCTTTATACTGGATTGGCAGCGATGGCAGTTCTTTGCCTGTGTAAAGCGCCATGAGGTCCTTGACAAAAATTTCATGAGAAATACCATCGGTGATGATATGATGGATGTCAAACATTAAAATATAGTGCTTCTCTTCAACGTGTACCAATTTTAACCTGAAACAGGGGGCCCGGGACAGGTCAAAGGGATGAATGAAATCCCGGATAATCATTTCCACCCTGGCATTTGTCCCGGGTTCCCCCCTGGCAGGGATGGTAGGCATTTCTGCCGGTATGGAGGAGACCTTTGTTATATCATCGTATTCAAATGGAAGGTCCAGGTCTGCAGTTTGGTGTATCTTTTGTACCGGTTCTGACTTGACCATCCGGATGGATGTGCGAAGACTTTCATGCCGATGTAACATCCCTACAACAGCCTGGCGAAGTTGTTTCCACTGGACCGGGCCTTCCAACTGCACCACCTGTGGGGAGTTATAGGCGATGCTGTTTTTTTCCATCTCCTGCAAAATATATAACCGCTTCTGGGCTGAAGATAAGCTGTAATATTCTTTCTCTTCCACCGGTTCAATAGGGATGAATTCTCCTTTTTCCGCACCGGCAATGTATTTCGCCACTCCCGCTATAGTGGAATGATCGAAAAATTGTTTAATCGGAATGGTAACCTTTAATTCTTTTTGTATAATAGAGATGATGTTTATCATTTTTAAGGAATCGCCGCCCAGGTCGAATAGATCATCATTAACACCTATTTTTTCTATGCCAAAGAAGCGCTGCCAGATATCGGCCAGTCTCTGTTGGAGGGGGTTCCCGGGAGCCACATAAGAATTGGACAATTCCGGCCTGGGATACAATGCCGCGGCTTCTCCTGCTCCTGTTTTATCTTCCCTGGTGGTCCCCGGGGATTTAACCCAACGGGCAATTCGTCCTTCCAGGTCACCCTGGTTGGAAAATATAACCTGTTCCACAGGGTCTAAGGATAAGATGCGATGAAATGCCTCTGTGGTATTTTCTTTATTGGTTCCATCCCAGTCAACAACAATCCAGGGTTCCCGTTTCTTTCGATTGTGCGCTGTGGAAAAGGCATCCATGAAATGGTTGGCCGCCGAATAAGCGACAAACTCCAGGCCGCCCAACACGGTGGATATGGAGGATATGAGCAAACAAAAATCAAGATTTTTATCCTTTACTAACTCTTCCAAAACCAGGAGGCCATATAATTTTGATTTGAATTGCTGCTGGCATTCCGTTTCGGCAATGGCATCAATGGTATTAAAGGTATCGCCTTTGATGATACCCGCCGAGTGGATCACCCCATTAATCGGGCCCAGACGTTCCTCTCCCTGTTGAATGGCTTCCAGCATCCCCCAACGATCCCCGGCATCCGCACTAAAATATAAAACCTCTCCGCCTAATTCTTGAAGCCGCTGCAATTTCCGGATGTTTTGATAGGTTTTATCCTCTTTATCACCAATGATTAAATACTGTGCCCACATTTCTCGCCCAGGTAATTGTGTACGGCCGGTTAATATAAGCTTAGCGCGGACGCCTTTGATTAAATATTCCGCCAATGTGTACCCGATATCCCCTAATCCACCGAGAATTAAATATACCCCTCCTTCCCGGAGTAATGGTGAGGTTTCGGGCTTTTCCAGGGGCATTGGCTCAAAGGACCGGACCCAACGCTGCTGATGACGAAATGCCACCACCGTGTCGTCCCGGCATACCATCTCTGACAACAGCAGATCAATCATCTTCTCATCCTGGTCTGACAATTTTGTTAAATCAATACTTTTGCAGGTAATGCCAGGATACTCCTGGGGGATCACCCGACAGGGACCCAATACAGTGGCTTTAACGGGATTCAGGGGTTCATCACCGGTTACCTCTTGCATATGAGTGGTTACCACATGAATGCCAATTCCCCCTGTGTAATTGCACTGGCGGCCCAGTGCCCGGGCTAAATACAATAAGCTGTAGAATCCCAATTCCTGGGCCCTTTCTACAGCCTCCAACCGGCTTCCTTCATGTTCATCATCGGTGAGGCCCCATAGATGAACCAACCGGTCAGGGATGGCGTTCATGGAATTTAGCTTTTGGAATAATTTTTCGTAATCCCGGTATTGCTTTGGGTTGACAGTAAATGAACACGCTTCTTGCTGCCCATATCCGGGGCCTATTCTAACGGTGACCACCTGCGGTTGTTTGCTGGTACTGCCTTCCAATCGCTCTTTCAGTCGATTTCCCAGCCCCAATTCGTCCGTGAATATCAGCCAGCATCCCTGCAATTCTACTCCTGGTTTCTTGATATGAAGCATTTTCTGACGCTTCCATAAGGGAACATAGAACCAGTCGGCCAATTCCCGGGATTGACCGGGACCTTTCCTGCCGCCAGATACGGAGAACTGACCGGATTCATATTCTTCTACCAATTTCCAGAAACGCTGCTTTTCAAAGGGGTAGGTGGGTAACGAAATGCGATGTCTTTCTTCTTGTTGGTGATATTGAGACCAATTGATAAAGCCACCGTAAAGCCACAACAATCCCAGTTTATCCACCAGGTAATAATCATCCGATATTTGTTTTCCGGGACGTCTTACCAGGCTAATCGTATGGTGCCGGGGGAGGTGGGGATTGCTGTTTTTTTCCATTTGCCGTTTCACCAGCGCACAAATATCTTGCCCGGGTCCCACTTCCAAAAATAAGGCATCGGGCCCATCTAGCAACTTTTGTATCCCCCGGGCAAAGTGAACGGTCTCGCGCAGTTGTTTTGCCCAGTAAGCCGGGGATACCGCATCCTCCAATTTCATCCAACTACCTGTCACCGTTGAAATATATGGAATTCGAGGTGAATTGAGCGAGACGGTACTCACCTGTCGTTGAAATTCTTCCAATACCGGTTCCATCATCTGCGAATGAATGCCGTGTGTGGAATCCAGGGGCATGCACACCAGCTTTCTTTCTTTCATTTGTCTTTCAAAGGATTTTACAACTTCCTTTGCACCGGAAACCACACAGGATTCGCCATTATCGATGCCAATAGATAATTGGTCTGTTAGTAATGGTTTTACCTCCATTACCGGCAGCGGTACGCTTAACATCATTCCCGGGGATAACTGACCCAGCAGTTTGCCCCTGATGACCAATAATTTCAATGCATTTTCAAGGGAAAAAACACCGGATATACAAGCTGCTGCATATTCCCCAAAGCTGTATCCGATCATTGCCCGCGGTTTGATTCCCCATTTCATCAGCAGCTTTGCCAGGGCGTATTCAAATATAAATACCACCAATTGGGCGATTTCGGTTTGGTTAATTTGGAGGATATATGACCTATTGGACCTATAGGCTCTATTAGAACTGCAGGAATTATTGGAGACAGGGGGACTTTGCTTACCGGCCGAAATACCGGGATAAAGAATCTCTTTCAAGTTGTAATCCACCAGGCTGTTTAAAATTTTAAAACAGCGGTCTATTTCCCGGCGAAAATCCGGTTCGGTTTGGTAAAGCCCCTTTCCCATGTTGACATATTGGCACCCCAGGCCGGAAAACATGAATATCACCGGTTTGTTTCCTTCATTGGCTTTGGAATGATAGGTTTGCACGTTCCTGGGGTCCAATGCGGTTATTCGGTCAATGGCTTCGGGAACAGAGGTGCATACCAATTTTCTCCTGTAGGGGAATCGCCGTCTGCCCACCTTTAACGTATAGGCAGCATCGGCCAGGGTTAGACCAGGATTAGTCGGATTCTTATGATTACCGTGATTTAAAAGATTTTTTTTAAAATATTCTGCCAGGTTTTGGGTCATACGGTCCAGGGCGGCTGCGGTTTTAGCGGATAATAGGATGAGTTGGTATTGTCGAGTAGACAGGGGGGCAAGCCTCCTTGTCCCCCTGGGGGCTTCCTCAAGGATAACATGGGCATTGGTGCCGCCGATGCCAAAGGAACTGACACCGGCTCGCAGCCGCTTACCACTGGTTTTCCACTCTTTCAGCCTGGTATTGACATAAAAGGGGCTGTTGTGAAAATCAATCCCGGGATTGGGGGATTCAAAATGTAAACTGGGGGGAATCTGCTTATGCTTTAGGGCGAGAACGGTTTTGATAAAGCTGGTCACCCCGGCTGCCGTATCCAGGTGCCCGACATTGGTTTTAACGGATCCCAGTGCACAAAAATGTCTATTATTGGTGTTAAAGGCCAGGTTCAATGCTTCAATTTCTGTCACATCCCCCAGTGGTGTAGCAGTGCCGTGGGTTTCCACATAACTGATATCTTCGGGATTTACTCCTGCTATTTTAAAGGCTTTGCGGATCACCCCTGCCTGTCCGTCTACACCAGGTGCAGCAAATCCCACTTTTTGACTGCCGTCATTATTAATGGCTGAGCCTTTAATCACCGCATAAATATGGTCCCTGTGCATTAAGGCATCCTCCAGTCGCTTCAAGGCAACGATTCCTACCCCTTCTCCACCGACTGTGCCCCGGGCATTGGCATCAAAGGCTCGGCAATGACCGTCCGGTGAAAGAATCATTCCTTCCGCATAAACATATCCCACTTTCTTTGACAGGTTCAGACCAATTCCACCCGCTAATGCCATATCGCAGTCGCCGCTCAATAATCCCTGGCACGCCAGGTGAATCGCCACCAGTGAAGTTGAACAAGCGGTGTGCAGGGAAAAGGACGGACCTTTTAAATTTAATTTATAGGAAACCAGGGTACTGATAAAATCCCTATCACTTAAATAATTGGCAATAAAGGAATTCAAATCTTTGGTATTGGAAGATATACTGCATAGTGTCATCCAATTTTGAGTCGATGATGCCCCGGTGTATAACCCGATCAATTCTTTAAAAGATCCCGGGTCATATCCGGCATCTTCCAATACTTCCCATAAGCACTCATGGAAAATCTTGGTTTGAGGAGCCATCTGTTCGGTTTCCATCGGTATATAATCAAAAAAGGCTGCATCAAAATATTCAATGTGTTCAAGAACCCCCCCCCAGGATTTGACATAATGAGGGTCCTGGAGATGTGATGCATGAACGCCATTCGTTTCTAACTCTTCATCGTTAAAAAAGGTAATGGATTCCACCCCATTCTTTAAATTATCC
>CP070627.1:1846753-1852983 GCA_020355945.1 Candidatus Aminicenantota bacterium
CTCTTAAAAATACGGGAAGAGATCGGCAAACTTTCCACCAGCAGCATCAAATACTATTGTTACGGCCAGGAACCAGCCCCACCTCTCTATGACCCGGTGGAAATCGGGGGTATATTTCCCGTGGACTACAGGGTCACCTATGACATTCACCAGGTCATCGCTCGAATCGTGGACAATTCGCTTTTCTGGGAACTATTCCCCCATAAGGGCCGGGAAATCGTCACCGGTGTCGGTAGGATCAATGGCTTGTATGTAGGCATTATTGCCAACAACCAGAATTTAACCGAGCATTCGGTTCATCAAGGAGTCAAACGTCCTGGCGGGCTCCTGTACAGGGACGGTATTGCTAAAATGACCACCTTTTCCCGGGCCTGCAATAGTGATGGAATTCCCATCATATGGCTGCAAGACATTGCCGGGTTCGATATCGGGCCTGAAGCGGAAAAAACCGGGCTTTTGGGTTGGGGTTCCAATTTACTTTATACCAATTCCACCAACACCGTACCTGTGGTTACGATTTTATTAAGAAAAGCCTCAGGTGCCGGTTACTATGCCATGAACGGCAGACCCTACGAACCCATCGTGCAGTTGTCCACTCCCCTCACCCGGTTAGCCGTTATGGAAGGAAGAACCCTGGCTATCGGTACGTTTCGGACTAAGTTGGATGATGATTTCAATATTGTCTCTACCAGCAACGAAGAGTATGAGGCGATAAAAAAAGGTATGGACGAAGTAGAGCAGCGGATCACCCGGGACATGGACCCCATTCTTTCTGCCCGCCAACTGGACAGCGATGAAATTATCCTGATGCATGAATTGCGCTCCTACCTGGAAACCTTGATTGAAATGAGTTACCAGTGTATTGGTTACCGGCGGGTAAAAAATCCACGCATCTGGTCACTGCACGACATCGATGCCCTGGCCGGAAGTCAAGGAGTTTAAAATGGCAGACACCAAATTGCTTATCCTGTCAGAATTGGAAGAAACCCAACAGCGGATTCTTGCCCCGGCAGCGGGGTATTATTCGGAGCGGCCGCAAACCGGTGCATTTCTCATCGGGGGCTCCTTCATCGGGAAACTCAAAATCCTGAATTCCTACTATGACCTCTATTTACCCGAGGATGTCTACGGTCAGGTATGGGCTGAAGAAAAAACAGACCTGGTTATCCCTGTGGAGTATAGGCAGGAATTATTTCGCTTAAACCCGGAAAGAAGCCTGTTCGACAAACGGATAACAGTAACAGAGGTGGAATCCAAACTCAAAGAGGCTGAGATAGAGGCGCCTGGCGAAGGACACGTGGTCACCGCCTTTACCACTGGAATCTTTTATGCCAGGCCTTCACCGGATTCACCACCCTTTGTCACCCCGGGCCAGGAGATCGAAAAAGGAAAAGCCCTGGGACTGATCGAAGTAATGAAAACCTTTAACCATATTATTTTCCAGGGAACCGAAAATTCCGACAAAGGAAAAATTAAGAAAATTTATGTTAAAGACTCCCAGGAAGTTAAATTGGGAGAACCGTTGTTTTTAATAGAAGATATATAAGGAGGAACATTATGTCGCTAAATTTTGATTTATCTGAAGAAGCAGTTATGATGAGGGATACAGTAAGAAGATTCGCGGAAGAAATTATCAAACCTAACGCTCGGGAACTGGACGAAAAAGAAGAGTTTTCCCCGGAAATCACCAAACAAATGGGGGAATTGGGTTTATTCGGGTTTTGTGTCCCTGAAGAATACGGGGGTAATGGTATCGGTTATGTTCCTTATATGGTAGCGGTTGAAGAGCTGGCCCGGGTAGACGGCTCTCAAGCAATCACAGTAGCGGCACATAACTCATTAGGGATCAGTCCGCTCAATAATTTTGGCAATGAAGAACAGAAAAAGAAATATCTTCCCCAATTATGCACCGGTGACAAAGTATGGGGATTCGGTCTCACCGAAGCCGAAGCCGGTTCCGATGCAGGCGGGACCAAAACAAAAGCCGTGAAAGATGGAAATGAGTGGGTGATCAACGGTTCCAAAATGTTTATCACCAACGCCTCCACCGATACCTGCTTAGGGGTGACCGTTCAAGCGATTACCGGAAAACGACCGGATGGCAAAAAAGAATATACCTGTTTCATTGTTGAAAACGGGACCAAAGGATTTGAAGGCAAAACCCTGCACGATAAGATGTTGTGGAGAGCTTCTATCACTTCGGAGCTCTTTTTTGAAGATGTCCGCGTGCCGGAAAAAAACATGCTGGGTAAACAGGGCGAAGGGTTTCACCAGATGCTGGATACCCTGGACAGGGGCAGGTTATCCATAGCCGCCATGGGACTGGGATGCGCTCAGGGTGCCTATGAACTGGCATTAAAATATGCCAAAGATAGAAAACAATTCGGTAAATCGATTTCCACCTTTCAAGCCGTTGCCTTTAAATTGGCAGACATGCATGTGGAAATTGAAGCTGCCAGGAATTTACTTTACAAAGCCGCCTGGCTCTGCGACCAGGGCAGGGATGAGTATAAAAAATATGCTTCCATGGCAAAACTGTATTGTTCGGAAGTGGCTCACCGCTGCGTTAATCAGGGCGTGCAAATACACGGCGGCTACGGCCTCATGAAAGAGTATGATATCGAGCGATTTTATCGGGACCAGAAAGTCCTGGAAATCGGAGAAGGCACCTCTGAAATCCTGCGCCTGGTCATATCCCGGTACATCGGATGTTATAACGTTTAGCCACAGAGGACACAGAGATCACAGAGGGGAAGCACAAGGTGAAAAAAGAAGTGGAGTAGATTATGAACAAAAATTATGAAACCCTTAAATATGAGATCAAAGATCGTATTATTACTATTTGGCTAAATCGGCCGGAAGTTCACAATGCCTTTAATAACACCATGTTAACTGATTTGGTGGATATATTGGAAGCTGTGGATCAATCCGATGACATCCGGGTAGTCATCTTTACCGGGGAAGGCAAATCTTTTTCAGCCGGTGCGGATTTGAACTGGATGAAAGAGATGATTGATTACACCTATGAAGAAAACATAAAAGATTCCGAATTGATAGCGAAAGTTTTTTATAAGATTTATACTCTCAAGAAGCCGGTTATATCAGCCATCAATGGGGCCACCATCGGCGGCGGCATGGGATTTGTCGGTGCTTCTGACATGGTCATCGCCTCTGAGAAAGCGAAGTTCAGCCTTTCCGAGGTAAGAATCGGCATGGTACCGGCTTGCATATCCCCTTATCTGATCAAACGAGTCGGAGAAGGTGTATTAAAAGAGTTATTTATTTCAGGGATGCGATTTGGTCCGGACAAGGCATTGGAAATCCACCTTATCAATTACAAAGTAGAGCATGAGAAGTTATTGTCATTTGCCATGGAAAAGGCGAAGGATCTACTCCTTTGCGGACCCAATGCTATAGGGGTCTGCAAGCAGCTTTTCGTTAAAGTACCGGAGATGGACTTAAAGGCAGCATACGATCATACCACAGAAGTGGTGGCCCGGCAGCGGGTTTCCGCTGAAGCCCAGGAAGGCATGAAAGCTTTTTTAGAAAAACGAAAACCCGGCTGGCAGGGAAATTAGCCACAAAGGAACACGAAGATACACAAAAAACACCAATTGGTGAAAATGATTTAATCAAATCCATAAAAAAATCATTGGAGAGATAAAAAAAGCTTGACATTTTATAGTGAAATAGTGTATAAATGTTTCTTGAATATTTTATATATAAGGCAATTTAATGAAAGTACTATTAATCTATCCGAAATACCCGGAGACCTTTTGGAGTTTTAAATATGCGTTGAAATTTATTTCCAAAAAGGCAGCCTTCCCTCCCCTGGGTCTACTGACCGTTGCAGCAATGCTGCCGCGGGAATGGGAGAAAAAACTGGTAGACATGAATGCGACTCATTTAACAGACGCCCACCTGGATTGGGCTGACCTGGTATTTATCAGCGCCATGGCAACCCAAAAAAAATCAACACTGGAAACGATCCAAAAATGTAAATCAAAAGGGCTCAAGGTAGTCGCTGGTGGGCCTTTGTTTACCACCCAAAGCAGCGAATTTGATTCTGTAGACCACCTGGTTCTAAACGAAGCCGAAGAAACCCTGGCTGATTTATTGAAAGACCTGGAAAATCAATGTGCCCGGCATATATATAGGCATCAAAATTGGCCGGATATCCAAAAAAGCCCCTGCCCGGATTGGCAGCTTATCAACATGAACAGGTACGAATCAATGAGCATCCAGTATTCCCGCGGCTGCCCCTTTAACTGTGAATTCTGCGATGTTCGTGTCCTGAATGGAAAAAAAACCCGCAGGAAAAGTAAAGATCAAGTTTTAGAGGAACTGGAAGCTATATACCAAAAGGGATGGCGAGGTGCTGTTTTTTTTGGGGATGATAATTTCATTGGTAACCGGGTTGTTTTAAAGAAACACCTGCTTCCCGCCCTGGTGGATTGGATGAATCAAAAAAAACACCCCTTCCATTTCTTCACGGAAGTATCCATTAACCTGGCTGATGATGAAGAATTGATGCAATTAATGGCCAGGGCCGGGTTTGATAAAGTCTTTGTTGGCATTGAAACTCCCCATGAAGAAAGCCTGACAGAATGCAACAAATATACTAACAAAAACCGGGACTTGATCGCCAATGTAAAAAAAATCCAGAACCACGGGCTTGAAGTCCAGGGAGGATTTATCATTGGTTTCGATCATGACCCCCCTTCAATTTTTGAAAAGCAAATTCGCTTTATCGAACAAAGTGGGATTGTCACGGCAATGGTGGGATTGCTGACAGCAGTTCGAGGCACCCGCCTTTACCAGCGCCTGAAAAAAGAAAATCGATTGCTTTCCGTTTCTTCCGGTAATAACACGGACTTTTCACTCAATTTCATCCCTAAAATGAATATGGAAACACTGATAAACGGATACAAAAATGTTCTGAAAACCATTTATTCACCCAAATATTATTACAAACGAGTGATTGTTTTCTTAAAAGAATTTAAACCCTTTTTAATAAAGAGAAAGACAAAGTTCCCTCTGTCTTACCTGTGGGCATTCTTCAAATCTATCTGGCGGCTGGGCATCATCGGCAAGGAGAGATTATATTATTGGAAACTCCTTTTTTGGACAATCTGGCGCCGGCCTCGCCTAATCGGTCAGGCTGTTAAATTTGCCATTTTCGGCTTCCATTTCCGAAAAATCTTCGGTATCTGAAGAATTTACACTCTTACCACTTGAGTTATCCAATCCAGGTAATCTTTTTTGCCTTGCAGGATGGGTAAAGCGATGATTTCCGGTACTTCATAGGGATGCAATGTTTTTATGCTTTCTTCAACCTGTGGATAAAGGTTTTTTCGAGTTTTGATCACACAATACCATTCCTGTGCATTTTCGATTTTCCCTTTCCATTCATAGATACTGGTAATTGGCCCTGACACCTGCACGCATGCGGCTAGTTTTTGCTCCACCAGTTTTTCCGCGATTTGCATGGCTAACTCTTTGGAATCGGTGGTGGTTGTAATTTGTAAAAATTCACTCATTGTTTCCTTCCTTATTATTACTAAACATTTTAACCATGCTTGTATTTTAGAAAAAATACAAACGAATGTCAATAATTCACAGCAGTTCGATCATGCGGCGAGCCTCACCCGCCTCCAAGTGGATTTCGTTCCACTTTTTATAACTCAAAAAGTGGAATGCAATCCCATTTTGCCCTATTTTAAATGGGAATGCAATACGCGAGAAGAAAATTCCAAATTACAAATCACAAATTACAAACAAAAAAACCAAAGGCGATCATGGTTTGCATCAAGATTCTTTTAGGCTGCAGAACAGAGCCGTCTTAATCAAAAGTTTTCGCGGAGAGTGGCGGGTCCAGGGGGGCAGTTTTTTCAAAAAGCGCCCCCCTGGCTGCCGGAGGCAAGAACAGAGTACTCCTCAAGAGTAGATAAAATACTTAATATAATGCGAATGGGCAATTGTAAATATTCTCTAAAGTTCTTTCCATTATTGCCCATTCGTGATACGCGCCGGGCTTCTCAAGATTGACCGGACGCATTGCTTTAAAGTGCTCCGTCCGGCATAAAGTCCTGAAATAATAAAACCTGCGCAGCACAAATTAATAATATTCACTCATTGAAGCTTAAATATATTGAAAGAGAGAGCATTTAGAGCTTTGTGCCGAAAGGAGCATTTTAAAGGATTTCTTTCGGTCAATCTTGAGAAGGCTG
>CP070627.1:1853083-1859299 GCA_020355945.1 Candidatus Aminicenantota bacterium
TAACATGGCATTTTGTCAATTATTTTTTTATTTTTTGCCTGTCCTCTTTTTTTTTTGAACCAATGACGAATGACCATTGACCAATGACCCTTTTGTCTCCGGCATTCTCATCACCTGGTCGGCCACCCGGTCGGCTTCCTGTTCATATTTATCATTGGGTTGGCCGATTTTAAGTTTGGGCTGGATTACTCCCGATTCAACCATACGCTGCAGTGCCTGGTTGCCAATATCCCGGTAATGCTGCAATTGAAATGGTTGGATAGTAATCCTTTGTTTTGGAATGGTCCTGGATAAATATCTACTAGGAGCAGCAGTGTTTTGTTTTAGTCTGATTTGTTCATATCCCATCGTCAATCTCCTCATAGACATCCGCTTCTGCAGTGCGCCACAGGACGCAACATATACTTTCTCGTCCAAATGTTAATTGGCATTGTTTACTTCCTTTTATTTCCTTAAAACTTGCACATTTGCACGCACCGTCCCTGTTTTTTTTCCCTGCCTCCCGGATTTTTATCCTGATTTTTTGGAAAAATTATGTTATAATTCCTATTGAATGAGGTACATCATGAACAGCAATGATATTTTAATAGATATACATGCGTTAGAGGAAGAATTACTTGAATTTGAACGGAAATACGGTATTCGCTCGGAAGTTTTTTATGCTGCTTATATGAACGGGGAGGAACCGGAAGACGACAGTTGGGTCCTGGACTTTGGTGAGTGGGCTAGTGTCTATCGCACCTGGTTAAAACGTCAGGCAGAGTATCATTAATAGGAATCGAATTCCTGCTCCCCAGATGAGTTTTACACGACCCAACCTGGGAGTAGTTATCCGGGAAATCGAAAAATTAATAGAGAAAGAAGGTAAATAGATTGAATAATATCGAAATTTCGGATTCAAACCCTCCGGCCATTTGCAAGGCCGATCCGGAGTAACAGATGGACAGAGTGTCAGAGAACCAATTATGACTGGGCGCGAACAACACGAAAAACCCTGCCGTAGTCCCTGATGCCCGGAAAGTCCCCATCGCGCGCGGAGCAGCGAAGAGCAGAAACATCAAAAAGCCATGAACCTCCCCGAAAAGAACGCCAGGGCTCATTTTCCTTATAAAGATTCTCCATCCATTCCAACACATTGCCGGCCATGTCCATGAGGCCCTGGGGTGTGGCGCCTTCCGGGTAACGGCCCATCGGTGTGGTGGCGCCAACATCATTATTATAGTTGGCAAGTTTTGGAGAGGGTTTTCCTTTATCTTTTGGCCAGGGGTATTCCCGGATTGAACCGTCCGGTTCATTGCCAGCCGCCCATTCCCATTCCATTTCCGTGGGCAGCCGGTAAAGTTCGGCCACCTGTTTGACATCTTCTATTTTTCCCCCCTGGTTGATGGCCGTTTCCAGGCAGGAAAGCCAAATGCAATAGGCCCGGGCCGCATACCAGTTGACCCCCACCACCGGTTGATCATCCCCATTAAAACGTTTTTCATCGTCAAGCCGGGAACGTAACACATTTTGCCAGTTTCCCGGGTCTTTTCCCAGGTGTTCCTTATATTGTTTTATGGATCCTGCAAATTTTAACAGCTTTTCAGCATACAACTCCAGGGGAAGTTCCTGTAAAAGCTCACTTTCTTTACCTGCAAGAAAGGAGATAAACCGGCGATACCGCTTATTGGTAATCGGGTACTTGCAAAAATAGAGATCGGGTACGGTTACCATTTTTCCTGTAACCGAATATTTATATGTGCCGCCAGGGATTTTAATGTATTCCACATTGTCTTCAAAGGGATTGCGGAAACCAGGGGGACGTTCGGATAGTAGGTCTGCTATTACATGTTTTTCCTCGATAATCCCGGGTTTCGCCGACGCTTCGGCAATAATATCTTTCGCATAGGAAAGGTTGCTTTCATCCATTTTGCTTTTATCTGCATTATCAATGGCTTTAATCGCATCAGGTGTGCCAATGGTTTTCAAGCACTCCATGACATACCGTCTCTGTCGGCTTTTCAATAAATCACTGCTTAAATGGTTTACCAATGCATCGATTCGTTTCTGAGGTGCTTCTTTAACTAAATTTTGCAGCAGGGTCTGTTGATGGGCATCCAATTCTTGACTTACTTTTGATTGAAATAAGGTACGCATAAACCGGTCGAAAATTTTATCATTGGATTTACTCATAAAGAAATGCAGGGTCTCTTCCCACCAGTCCTCTTTGAAATGATTGATTAAAGTTTCCAGTCGTTTCTCTTCATGTGCTTCTTCGTTTAATTGAATGCCTGATAGAAATTCCCGGAAAGATTTATGCCGGAAGATATAATGGTCTCTCAAATCGGAAATCAACCCGGTGCGGTCCCTCAAGTATTCACAATACACCCCGGCATCGGGTTGGCCGGCCAGGGTATTGAGAATTGGCTGCATGATTTGATGCATTTGTTCTTTGGGGGCTTCATCTTGCTTTAAATCCTCTTGCATCCACAGGGCTGTTGGTGCTAATACCCGACGGGATTGGTCCACCGGCAATAATGGGTCGATATCCTTTTCTTTATCGCGGTAAACCAACAGGTAATTCAGCGCGGCATCATACAACGCCGGTCTGCTGTCAGGAAAATGTTTGCGGTCTTTCCAGATAATTGCCATGATTTGCAGCAGCATGGGGACAGTGGACAGTTCTTGTACAGCTTTGTTTTTTTCCTCTTTTAAAAAATCAATAATAGGCTGTGATCGCTGATCCGCACGCTTTAATTGCTGTTCCCTCCACTCCTGTTCCCCCATTCCCTCCGGTGGTGACCCTGATGAAAAAACAGCCCGGAACCATTTTTTTAAAAAAGCTTCCTGCTGGTCCGGGGAAAAATCCATGATATCCGCACGCAAATGAGGTATTTTAAGTTCAATGCCATCCAGTTTACGATACCCGGTGGCACGGGAGGTTACCACAAAACAGGCATTTTTTATGCCTGTACACATATCTTTTGCCCATCGACACACTTTCCGGCGCTGTTCTTTACTGCTGATCTCGTCCAGTCCATCCAGCAGGACCAGGGTTTTACGATGATGAAGCCAATCATGAAACTGTTCCGCTGATATATTCAACCAGTGCCTTTCCGCCCATCTTGCCAGGTTCCGGGTAATAAGCACCGGTTCATTATCTTCTTTATTAAAATCCAACTCCCGAAGAGGGAAATATATAGGAAATACATCTCCGGTGAAACCCAATTGCCTGTATTTTTTATTCAGGCAAGTGACAGCGTAATATTTTAGTAATGTTGTTTTCCCTGAGCCGGGATCGCCGATAACCAGCATCATGCGGTGTTTTTTAAATGCCTTTTTCATCACCTGTTCCGGTGTTAAATGGCGGTCATAAAACGCTTCCGTTTTTTTCCCGGGTTCAAACCGTTCTTCGCTGCGCCAGGATTCGGAGATACAAAGAGAAACAAATGTATCCTCGAGTCTTACGGTTTTACTTTCAATATCCGGGGAGCCAAGCATATCAATGGTTCCCAGTTCTTCTCTTAAGGCAGATCGGTAAATGTCTTCTGCTGTCCTGGCAGCGCTGATCTGTTCTTTTATATCAAATTCCTTCTGGGCTTCCAGTTCGGCTAATTTTTTTAGTTTTGTATCTTTCCTGCGCCTTAGATATTGATACAGGCCAAAAGCAAAACCCAGGATCCCGATGATAATTGGAATCCAAAATTTCGCATCAAATCCCTAGTTACTTTTATTTACCGGCTGGGACTGGGAAAATAACAATACTGACATTATCAATAATCCCATGATACAAATAAAAAAGTTAAATTGTTTTTTTTTCATTTATCGTGCTCTCCAAGATAAATATTTCAAATAATTCATTTTTCTCATGGGTTTATTTTAAATGAATTGGCATCTTATTTCAACTGGCAGTGTATTTTGGGTCTATCCCCTAAATTAACCGAAATTTAAACGTCTCCTTCCGGTTCCTCCACCGTGCTATTCTCTTCTTCTTCGTTTTCTGCGTTTTCGGTTTCCTCTATCTCGTCCAAAAATAATACTTCGATATCCTCTACTTTTTTGAAATCTTTATCCATTGTAGCGATCTTTAAATCAAAATATTTGGCTACCGTATATTGATAAGAATCATCAAAGTCCAGGTTCAGATTCTTCTTGTTTTCTATCACTTCGGGATATTGATCCATGGGCAATGTTAAAATCTCAACATGTGGTAATATGTCATCAATAAATTTCTGAAATACTTCTTCTTTTCCATAACGGAAACATATTACCCCTATTGAATGCAAGGAAAAGTCTGTTATATGAATATTACCTGCATTTCTATCTAAGAAATCTTTGCAATCTTTTTTTTTATCTTGTTTGAGTAATATTTCAAGGAATATATTTGTATCTGCCAGTATCATTATCTCCAATCCATGGCTTTATGCTGGAGTTGCACGGAGGTCATTTTTTCTTTGACATTTGCCAGTCCCCCTTCCCAATCAAATTTGAATTTTTTTTTCACCGTCCTGTTGACGTGATGTTTATTTGATAGGAACTCGATGTAATCCAAGACCTCTCTTTTTAAGTAAAAAGGAAGTCTTTGAACCATATACTCAATCTTTTGTTCAATCATTTTCATCTACCTCTTATGTATTATTATGGCTAAATTCGTAAAAAAAGTCAACTCTTTTGTCCATATCTTTTCTTACCTTCGGAGGGCCCGCGGTGCGGGCACCCTATTAGGGTAAAGAATTGGCCTATCATCAAAATCCTCAACAAAATCCATTTTGTTTGTAATTTGGGATTTGTGATTTGTAATTTCCAGGCAAGCCCCTTTTTTGGGCTTGCCTGGTTATGGGGACGAAGCGCGCAAAACACGAAAACCCAAGTCGTCGTTCCAGCCGTCGTGCGGAACGTTGCTGCCGCGGGCCGAGCAAACCAGGGACCCTTCATCTGAGTAATAAGCTCCACCCCGTAGTGCAATCCACTCTTTATCCTCATCATAATAATTCCCCATCCATTCCCACACATTGCCGGCCATGTCCATAAGACCTGAAGGTGTCGCACCTTCGGGATAACGGTCCACCGGCGTAGTGGCGCCCACATGTTCACCGTAATTGGCAAGGTTTTGATTAGGTTTACCTTTATGTTTTGCCCAGGGGTATTGCCGGACAGAACCGTCCGGTTCGCCGCTGGCAGCCCATTGCCACTCCTGTTCCGTGGGCAGCCGGTAAATTGAAGCCCATTGGCGGATATCTCCTTTTAGCAGTTGGGTGTCTCCTTTTATGACCGTGTCCAGGCAGGAGAGCCAAAAACAATAGGTCCGGGCATCATACCAGGTAACCCCCACCACTGGCTGGTCATCCCCATTGAATTTTTTGTCATTGTCAAGCCTGGATTGGAATTTATTTTTCCATTTACGGGGTTCCTTTCCCAGGTATTCTATGTATCCTTTTATTTCTAATTCCACTGCAAATTTCACCAGCATTTTTGTAAACATATCCACCGGCAATTTTTTTGCCAGGGTTTTTAATTGGCCTTCCAGGTAGGAGATAAACAACCGGTATCGTTTATTGGTAACCGGGTACTTGCAAAAAAAGAGATCAGGCACGGTAACCATTTTTTTTGAGACCGAATATTGATAAGTACCGCCGGGGATTTTAATGTATTCTACATTGCCTTCAAAAATGTTACGGAAGGTATCTTGTAAAAACTGTTCTTTGGCCCCTGGTTTTTGAATGAAGAGTTCCGGTTTTGCTGATTTCTCGGCAACAATATCTTCCGCATAGGAGAGGTTGGTTTCATCCAATTTGGTTTTATCCGCGTTTTCAATGGCTTTAATGGCATCGGGTGTGCCGATGGTTTTCAGGCAGTCTAAGACATACCGTCTCTGGCGGCTGTTCAAGGAATCGCTGTTCAACCAGTCATTTAGTGCAGTGATTTTCTTTTGCGGTGCTTCTCGGACCAGGTGCTGCAATAAAGTTTGCTGGTGGGCATCTAATTGCTCGCTTACCGGTGATTGAAAAAATAAGCGCATAAATCCGTCAAAAATTTCGTCATCCGATAAGCTCATAAAAAAGCGCAGTGATTCTTCCCACCAGTCTTGTTTAAAATGTTCGATCAGCGATCCTATTCGGTCCTGCTGGATAGAGGTTTTTACCAATTGAATCCCGGCCAGGAACTCGCGGAAGGATTTATGGCGGAAAATATAGTGGTCTCGATCATAATCCGTGATCAGCCCGGCCCGGTCCCGCA
>CP070627.1:1859399-1865601 GCA_020355945.1 Candidatus Aminicenantota bacterium
ACTTCAGTCGCGGTTTTCATGGATACGGCAATATCCAGGTGATGAAGGTCCGGGACCTTTTGGGGAAGCATAGATAATTGGAATTTCCTGGCCTCTTGTAGTTCAATGGATTTTTGTTTACTTTCCTCGCTTACCGCCTGGGTTTGTGCCCTGGCAACATTGGCCCGGAATTCGGCCTTCTTGGCTCTTTGTTCAATTTCCCTAATGGCTGTGTATTCCTTTTCTATTTTTTGAAACTTACGCTTCCAAAGGCTATAAAATACAACTGCTAGAACCAGGACAAGACAAACGAGAAGAACCACCGCCGGTGTGTTCCTTTGCGAGGGCAAAACAATAACTTTTATGGAAATACCTTTTACAAACCGGTTGTTGTTGTTTAAATCATTTAAACCTTTGATTCCAAACACATATTCCCCGGGTTTAAGAAGGTTATAAGTCACAACGCGCCCTGTTTCCGCGTTAATCCAATTTTCATCAAAGCCTTTCATTTTATAGGTATATTTATTTTTTTCGAGGTTGCCAGGTTCCCGGACTACATATTGAAAAGAGAATAAATTTTTTTTAAATGATAAGACAATTTCCCCGGAATCCGTTCCTATCCGGAGGGTTTCCGGGTTGTTCTCGACAACGGTCCACTCAAAATGCTTGATTTTAAATCCTTCCGAATTATTCAAGCTGACCCTGGTATCTCCTGCCATTATAAATGAAAGAAAAAGCAGGGAAATTGAAATCCCGGTCCATATTTTTCCATTCACAACCTTGAGAACGGCTTTTGTGCTCGATATTACCATACGAATATTATAACATTCCAATTGGCACGATTCAAGACATCCGCTATTAGATGAGAATGGTGCCAGGTAAAATTATTTCTCGGGTGTATTTCTCGGGTGAATATTGATGATTATCTTTTCCTGATGTATCGGTTCTGTTCCCACCTTCTCTATGAAAACCAGTGGGTACTGACCGATAAAACCGACTCCCGGCTGCCAGTATAAAAATCCGGCGTTGGGCTCAAGGGTCGAACCGATGGGAAGCGGAGAAATCGCCTGTATTGTTCTGTTCGATGTCGCGGGACTTCCGGGTTCGGAGCCAGGATCAAAGAAATAAATCTCAAGGCGTTCCAATTCCTTAATGTCAATGATTATGCTGCCTTTTGCCTCGGGTGCAATCGACTGCGGTTCAATATCCTTATATCCTTTCCGGATTTTAACTGGCTCCCACCGGTTGATCGGGATATGAGTCAGGTCTTGCGGTGCCTCGTTGGTTTCGATTGACCCGATGGTGCGCATCATGGTTCTTAAATCGTTCCCGGTATTGAGGATGGAAAAATACCGGCTCCCGATTCCATCGATATTACCGGCGCTGTCTTTTACTGTCCATTGAATGGTATGAACTCCGTTCTCATAGGCAGTAGTATCCAGGTAAAAATAACCCACCGCGCCATTGCTGTTGGCGTAATCAGGGAAAAGCGCGGCAATGTCTTCCCTGTAAATATTGTAGGTGGGATGTCCGACCTCAATACTGTCTACCCATACCTTAATAGTAAAACCATCAACCGGGATACTATTGGGCCGCGGTGTTAACGCCCAACCCCAGTTGATGAAAGCGCTGCCCGAGGCTTTGCCGCCCTGGGTAGGTGTATCGATTGTGCCAAACGGTTTTATTGTATTGACATTATCTACTGTAATGGTTTTGGTGCCCAGGGTCACGGCTTCTCCTACAACATCCGTGGCTATGGCATGTAATGTAAATTTTCCGCTGCCGTTATTGGGCAAAAAATTGGTCAGCAGCATGTAACCCCAGCCCGCTTTATAATTATTGGGGTAATCCGGGTAAGCGGTTTCAACGTCCGGGCGAGCTCCCTCGACAAATACACCGTCACCGATATATACAAAAGATTTTTTTCCTTCCTCCCGATAGATTTTAACACTTTCGATACCCACGTCATCCAGCACCCAACCGGTCACAGGGATACTGCTGCTGACAGTGGAACCATCGATGGGGGTTGAAAACTCACCAAAGGGTTTTTTATTCTGGTGTTGAGCAATCACTTCCAGGGTGACGGCAATGGTTTGTGGGGAATTAGCGGCATTGGGATCGCTAACTGAAACAGTACCGGTATAAGTGCCGGCCATTAAACCTATGGGGTCAACAGATACATAAATAATGCCGTCATCGATACCGCTTACCGGGTCACAACTTAACCAGGAGATATCCACATTCGCTGACCAATTTAAAGTGCCGACACCTGTATTTTTGATCCAGACACTTTGTGGTTCTGTCACCGTTCCCGGTGGTATGGCGGTAAAACCCATTTTTATACGGTTCAAACTGATTATTGAGCTTGTTCCCCCATTCCCCCCGCATTCATTTTGAAAAAGTTCCCAACCCGGGTCATGAGTATCTAACCAGGTGATTACATCCGGATCCGTCGCAGTCAAGCAATTATTTTTTATGCTAAATGTAACAATTTTGGCTAAGTTTAATAAACTTGACGGAACCTCTCCACTCAATTTATTTGAATTCAAATATAATAGGTCCAGTTCACTGAGGGACCCAATTTGAGAGGGAATATTTCCAGTCAGTTGGTTTTGAGCCAGACCAAGCTGACACAACCTTTTTAGGTTTCCGAATTCCGCGGGAATACTACCACTCAACTGATTTTCATATAAATACAAGTATTCCAAATTGCTTAAATTTCCCAATTCCTTAGGAATATTTCCGCTTAATTGGTTATCATCAAGGGATAACCATTCCAGGAAACTGAGATTTCCCAATGCAGCGGGGATACTGCCGGTCAGTTGATTTGATTGTAAAATCAATTGCACCAATTTTTCGAGGTTCCCCAATTGAGAGGGAATATTTCCGCTTAATTGATTGGTCCTCATCCAGAATATTTCCAAATTGCGTAAATTTCCTAATTCCGGTGGAAGACTCCCGCTCAATTGGTTACCCTGTAATATTAGATGAGATAACTTGCTGAGTTTTCCTATTTCAGGTGGGATACTACCACTCAAATAGCCGCCATCTAAAATAAGGGCTGTTAGATTGCTAAGATTTCCGATTTCCGGGGGAATTGTGCCTGTAAGATTATTATTTACAAAATTTACTCCACAAACATAACTATCGTTAATATCAATTCCATGCCAATTTTCCTCCGTGCCGGGCATGGCAAATCCATCGGTATGAAGTGGCGGTGTTTTCCATCCGCTGTTATTTGTCCAATTGTCTCCATTGGTGGAATTGTACAGGGCAATTAACGCGGCCCGCTCTTGGGCAGGAATTGCTCCGTACACAAAAGTGGAAATGAAAAAAAATAAGACAAAAAAGATATTGCCGATAAATCGTCCTTTCATTTGATCCTCCTTTCAAAATCGTTGGCACTGCAAAATTTAGAATATTAAATATTTTAAATATTCTTAAATATTCGCCTGGCCCCTTATTTTACTTATTCATTTCTACCATATCTCGGATCAGGCCGAAAAATATACCTCCGGTGCTTTTGTGCGACTATTTCCATTTAAGAATCTGTACTTCGTCCCAGCGGATATGGGGGAAATACCGCTTCCTGTTCTCCCTCGAGGTTATATACCGGAACGTCGGGTTCCTCATAGACCCGGTGTTGACTTCCATATCACTTTCCCCGGTCAGGTACTCCAACGCTTCATCCAGGCCATCGGCTTTAAACGGGATTTGATGTTCCGCCAGTGCGGCGGCCATGCGCACAAACTCCCGGTTATAAAAAGGATCGGCAATACTGAGACGAAAGAAATGGTCATCTTCTTCCGGGGGATATAGATAAATGCCGTGGGGGGAACTATAAACAATCTCAAACGGGTGCGCCCCATCCCATTTATCCGAGTGGAACCAATCCATGTACTCTTTTTTACTGTCCGGGTCTTCGATAAACCACATGCCGCCATGCCGCATATCCGCCCAGCGTTTGATCAAATCACGGGGTGTTAACTTTTTATCCATTTCTAACCGTTGGATTTCTTTTTCAAATGCGGCCCGGTAACAAATTGCCGCTGTGTTTAAATAATCATTCAGGGAAATTTCAGATACGCTTAACTTCTTCTCGAGATGCTTTTGATAGGCGGCTTTGATCTGGTCCGCCTCCGGGGTAGGCATCAGTTCATGCTCCTGGCAAGTATATTTTCGTTTGATTCGCCCGGTTCTCCAATCAAAAGGCAGCGTCCTTTCGATCAATTGATCGCCATATTCTTTTAACAGCTCGATAAAACGGATGGTTTCCTCGATGAAGTGGAAATAATAATCCGGGACAGTATCGTTTCCTTTTTCAATGCCGTGATATCCCCCGGAGGTAAACCCGTAAAAACTAATAGTATAAGCTTTGCCGCGGTGTAAATTAAGGGAGAAAGGACTGCAAATCATCCTGCCTTTGCGTTTCATGGGCAAATAAAAATACTTCCAGGTGGTATCCCACTGGTCATCGAAAGAGGGTACTGCTTTCGCGGCTAACTCGGCTGCTTTTGCATAAAGCGCATCGCTGTTAAATTCCACTAAACCGTGCACACGCAAATGCTTGTATGCTTTGGTAAAGGAAAAGGTGGGCGAAAATAACCGTGTGATTTCAGTGATATTTATTTTCATAATGCATATGATATGCGCTTTCTGAAAAAATGTCAACCGCCCCTTTGCCCAGAAAAGAGAAAAGGTGCCAGGCTAGAAAAAACCAGGTCTATTAATACTCGATCCCCGGTTTGTAATTCATCTGCCATTTCCGAACATTCGGTACGATACCCGGGCGGAAGCCTGAAATAATTTACCTGACACTACTATCTATTCTATTTTTCTGCTTTCTTCTTTTCTTTTTCAATCATCTTTTCGTTTTCCTTTCTGATAGTGGCCTCATTATCAATGCATACTTTTGACGCATAGCCCATTACCGTATTTCTCACAAAATTACTTTTTTTCATTAGCCGGTAAAGGTCATCGATGTTATCGAGTTCCAGTTTTAATTCTTTCTCTTTTTTTAAGACCTCGTCCTTATCCGGCAGGAACATTTCGCCCTCTCCCAACAGCAGGTAATTAAGGTTTACATTAAAGGTGTTCGCGATTTTTAAAATCGTTTCAATGCCTGGATTTTTCCTTTTACCGCTTATTAAATCCGATAAATAACCGCTGTTCAACCCGGCAGCCAGGGCCATTTCTTTTTGTTGAAGACCCAGCGCATGCAGCAGGTTTTGAAGGCGTTGGCCTAACTCACTTGTGGTTTTCTTTTTCACGGTATTTCATTATTTCGGTTTATATAACTGGTACTTTCCTTCTTTTAAATGAACTGCAGACCAATGAAGCTGGTTATTCCATTTTCTTTCCGATGCGGTGAAATCGACAATCATGGACCCAGCAGCCAGTTTTTCTTCCACAATAGCAAACAGTTCCTGGCTTAAGTGGTCCGTTATATCCTTTGCAAAATTGTCGAAAAGGTAGATAGGGGATTTGACCAGGAAATACAATGACAGCACTAGTTTGAATTTTTCTTCTTTTTTCATTTTACAAAAATGTTTGTTCAATGTTTCTTTTCCGATTTCTTTTTTCAATTGGGTAATATCCTGGTCCGGTAGTTTGAACACCCGTTTAAAAAAACATACCAGGTGTTTGCCTTTTAGTTCACCGGGGATATGGCTGGGTTTGGAAACAAAAATGAAAGCGAGTTTTTTCCCAACAGGAAATGGTTTCCCATCCAGGGTTAATTTCAAGGGCAATCCCCGGTTTTTCCCGAAAAATACATTTACCGATTGCGTTCTCAGGGTTTCGTCATCGGTACAATCCTGGATGGTAAAATTTTCACCGCTTTTTAAATTATAGACCAGTTTGTCAAAGGCTTTGGCGTCTTTAGGCCGGGGAAACATTTTCCATAGATAGCAGAAATAGCATAAGATAATCAATATAGCCAGGTAACCCAGTTGGATGAGTATCCCGGACCAATAATTTGGCGGTAATGCCCCTTTCCCGTGGAAGATATCTTCATCGCCTTGAATGAAGTTGACCATTACCTTCGGGTCGTTATAATAGACACGGTCGATGATAAACCGGACAAATTTGTCCTGCATTTCAATTGAATAATCATAAAATCCCAGGTAATTCGTATAGCCGCGGCCGCTCACTTCATTGGCAGTCATATCGAAAAAAGGTCCGGGGAAAAATTTGGCTATACTGCGATCTTTTTCAATGCTCC
>CP070627.1:1865701-1871895 GCA_020355945.1 Candidatus Aminicenantota bacterium
AGCCGCGCTCCAGCATTTCCTTACTGCGCTGGATCAATTTGGGATCAACACCCTGGTGAGTAAGAAAATATTGCTGGGCCATTACTAAGGGATAAGTGGTGGAACTGGTCTGTTCAAAGCATCCATAAGGCTCACGGATCAGGCGCTCCAGCGCACCGGTAAGATTTGCCAACGGCGTCGGATAAACCGAAATATTACTGGCTGCACTGCCGGGAATCACGGTGTCCGGGATTTCAATAGTAAATTCCAATGAAGAATCCGGTTTTAATAAACCACTGTGAGCAATCTCCACCGGGAACCCGCGGGAAACAATATTTAACTTGCGGGTGACACGGTCCCTATGAGTACCGGCAGAGGCATCAAGAATAAAGTCAGTGTTACCCGTGACTTTTCCGATGGAAAGGTCCAAAATCTTGCGAATACGCCGGTTCTTTGCAATTGAGAAAGGTTGAAGGCTTGAGATTTCTATGCCCTTAGCCGCAGAGGTGTTTATACTAATCTCCTTCAACTTGCCGCCGGTTCCGTTAACAATACCTATAGGTAGAAATATGCGGTCGCCGCTGGTCACTTCTAAGGGGAGTTTCGGTTCAATATAAAAGGGCTGGCCGGACTCGATTATTTTACTGTGGGAACCCAGTGCACCGCTCTTTGTAAACGCATCCGACAAAACCCTGAAACCGGTTACGGAATCGTTCAGATCAAAAGATACATCTGCCTGGCCTATTTTTCCGTCAGTTTTAATCCCGGCATGCCAATAGAGTGTTTCGGTAAAATCAATTCGGTCACCGGGTTTCCGATTGGGTCTATTTTTATGGGCATAAACACGCACCACCGCACTTACAATGGAAGCTCTCGAGGAAAAATCTACTCCTATTTCTTCTGCGATTATTCCAAATTTGTCTTGTTTCATTTGAGCTTTTTCGAGTGCTTGATGTAAATCTTTTGCCGAGGCAGGAGCTTCCAGACCCTTTATAGCCCCTAATTGAATTTTATCTTGCTCCAAACCTTCAAGGACGATTTCATTTTGGCGGCGTCTATCCCGGAATACCTCTCTTCTCATCTTTTTGTCCTCGAATCGGGTGACTACTTTCATGGCTAATACCCGGCGAGCATCGTCCCCGTATTTTTCCAGGAATTTTGCCGTATCTATAAAGGCAAATTTTCGCCAGCCCTGCGTACCCAGCAGCAGGTCCAAGGCCAATGGCGCCCCGGGGTTTTTGGGGTCAAGATATACATGGGCATCTGCCAGTTCTTTTACATCATTTTCCAACAGCACCATAACCGGGAGACGAGGCGCCTGCTCTCGTTTTTCGATCATTTCCAATACGCTGTCATCCGTTACTGTAAGCCCCACCACCGCACTGATTGGTTCATTGTTGTGGTCTGTGGTTTTTACGGTTAATTTCACTTTTTCACCTGGTGTATACTGTTCCTTGTTTGAGCTTATCTCTATATTAACCGATTGGGAGGGTTCCCGGTAGATTAGCCGCTCTGCTGCGGGATTACCCCGTGCATCCCACACAGTGGCGATCAAAATCCCAGCAGCGGTTGAAGGGGGAGTGAGTGTTACTCTATTGATGGATAAGCGGTCTGCTTTTTTGTTTCCTTTAATCTTAAGGGAAGCAATTTCTTTTTCCCGTTTGCTTAGAGTAACCGTAAGCGGGCCCGGAATGGTACTGAGCACTCTTAGTTTTATGGGATCGTCTTTTTTATAAATATCTTTCACCGCCTGGACGAGCACGCCTTTACTTTTTACCGGCGGCAGCGGAAACGTTTTTTTAATGCCTGAGGGTCGAGTGATTTTCAGGCTGTAAGTTTGGCCTTTTCGAGGTTTAAAGGAGAAACGACCGCGTCCTTCGTGTTCGGTGCGAAAAGAGCCTACCTGTCTACCTGTTGAATCCACAACTATCCCGCTTATGTCAGCCGGTTTTTGGGCAGGGGTCTTTGCTTCGATATAAACACGGTTCCGCACTGAAGCAACTAAATCACCGCCTTCCGGGTAAATAGAAAGATCAACGGTTTGTAAAAGAATCGGGATGGTTTTGGCTGCATTTTCAATTACTCCCCCGTCATTAATGGCAAAAATCAGTGTACCTTCACCCCGTTCAATTTTTTTGGGCAGTGAAAAATGTGCAAAACAATGGCCTTTCCTGTTAACCACTGAATCAGACCGGTGTATTTCTTTCCCATCCACTCTTGCCGTGATGGTGACTTTGGCATTACCCGGGATACCCCCTTCTGCCCGTGAAACCTCAAGTGCGGCATCAACAATATCACCAGGCCCGTATCCCTTACGTAAGAATTCGATCTGACTTTTTAACCGCGGTGCACGGAAAGCACGAATATCAAACTTACGTAAAGCCGGAGGAATTCCTAACTGTGGATAATGCACTTTTACTGTATATTCACCGCCAGCCTGGCTGCCAGGGATAGACCAGGCAAACCCGGAAACACTGTCTTGAGTGCCTGCATAACCGGAGGCCACAATATTGCCTTTGGGGCCTTTGACCTGGAAAAAAGCATTTGTATTACCGTTCCATGGGGTGTGATCCGCGGCATTTAGGATTACACTGCGGATATAAACCTTCTCTTTAATGCGGTAAATCGGTTTATCCGTACTGACAAAAGCCAGGTACCTGACTGGTCCGCCAAGATCAGCACTGGTGGTACGATGAGTCTTTTTGTCCTTAATATTATTGGTCATACCCGTTAACAGGACAATTAACAGGAAGATCATTACTGTCTGTCCAACATTTTGAATTAATTTTTGTAATTTCATTTTTTCCTCCTGGTTTGAATATTCGTATGTCGGACAGCCATTCCAATCTTCTCCTACCAGGGGGGCTCTTTTCGAGAAAACCGCCCCCCTGGACCCCCTGCAAAAGCTTTTTATTAAGGCAGTCATGGTTTGCAGCTTAAAAGAATCTTGATGCAAACCATGACTGCCTTTGGTTGTCGTTATACTTGTTTCTTTTTTTTCGGAAATTCGTGTTAATTCGTGTAATTCGTGGGCCGTTTTTTTTGTAATTTGTAATTTGTAATTTGTAATTTTTTTTCATCTTCCCTCTGTGACCTCTGTGGCCTCTGTGGCTGAAAAAATTGTCAAAAAATAATCTTTTGCCATTCTTTCTATAGTAAATTGCTCTGCACCTGCTTGCCGGGCAATTTGCTTAACATCCGCTTCAGAATAAAAAAATACCGGACACTTCTTGATTCTTTCAAACTTAAATTTACGAAGCCATTGAATGATTCCACCCTTTATAGGAAAACTGACCATTACTTTTCTTGCCGCACACCGGGCCATTTTTTTTACAAACAAGCCTGGTTCGTCAATATAATCCATCACCCCCATGGCAAACACATGGTCAAAGATACCTTCTATATCCATTTGTAAAAAATCCCCTTTCTCAAATCGACAGATGCAGTCAACACTAAACTGCCGGGCCAGGCGATTGGCTTCATCAATCATATTTTGAGCAAAATCAATGCCCAACGCCTTTTTGATTCCTTTCACTGCCAGCGCAATCGCATAACGACCCGTACCACAACCCACATCAAGAACCGTTGTATTCTCATAAGGTCTAACTTCCTCTATTACTTTTTCAAACCGCATCTGCATGCTGCGCCGGAAAATCCGGTCAATTATCTTCGAGAAAAAACCTTTTTTCTCTTTATAAAAGGAATCAAATTGACCGTATTGCCGGTCAAAATGTTGTTTCACCCGGCTGGAAGACCCACTGCCCGCTAATATTTTATTGGCCTGGTTCATTTTTTAAGTCCTTTTGGTCCTGGTATTTTTTATGATAGGGACTCCAATCCCTTTGCCCGGGCCTGGCCGAACCGGAGATACTGGAATTAATATGAAGGGTTCTTAAAAAAGGAAAAGGCGCATACACGGTTTTTTCAATGAGAAAATAAAATTTCAAAAATTTTAACACCCTGCGGGCATCATTAATATGGTCTACAGCCATTATCTTTTTAATATCCATTTTGTAATTGCGCTTCATAAATGGCCCGGTCACCATGCGCCGGCCCAATTCCCATCCTAAACCGCCTTCCGTAGGAATAGCAAAAAAGAAATACCCCTTTGGGTCCAGTACTCGCACCACTTCTTCCAGGGCTTCAGCCAGGAAATAAAGATGTTCCAGGGTGTGTAGACTAACAGCACATTCCAGGCTGCCCGTGGTGAAAGGGGTATTTAAAAAATCCCCATGAATGGCAAGCACCCCGGGAAATCGCTTTTTCAATACCTGCAAAAAACGCAGGTTGGCATCCAATCCTAGGCCTTGTGCCGGGTTTACCAGGGAAAATAACTGCCCGTGTCCACAACCCAAATCCACTATGATCTCATTATCAGGCAATTTCTTTTTGATAAATCCTTTAATTCTTCGGAATCCACTCATGGAAAACCAACGGTAAAACCGATTTTTATAGATGATCCAATCACCGATTATCTCCTCCCATGCATTTAACCACTGCCGGTAACCAATAGTATTGTAGACGTAAGGGGGAGTATAGGTTTGCTGCTGAGGCAAGGCCTGTAATATTCCATTTTTATCGAATTGATAGACCCTGCCGCAGGATGCACAGTTGAAAACAACGCCCCGACGCTCCAGGCTGTCCTTCTTGCAGTCCACACACCGGCCAATCAAAACCAACCTGGGATCATCTTGGTCTATCATCGATCCTTCCATTTATACCTACTATGAAAAAAGCCCACGAATTACACGAATTACACGAAAAAAAAACTAAAATAATTCGTGTTCATTCGTGTAATTCGTGGGCGTCTTTTTTTCATAGTCTCCGGGTGAGGCTCGCATCATGAGGAACTACCTAAAGAGTCCTCTGTTTCACTGAAAAAAACAAATTCCCGCTGGATAGCAAAACTAAATACAAATAACAACGTTTCTACCACTACTTTGGCTATCATTACTTTAAACCCCAGGTGGGCCAACGCCAGGGTGATTAACAAATAAGACAAAACACTCATTACAATCAATGCCAGATAATACTTGAATAACGATGATAAAACCCTTGTTTTACTGTGAAACACCAACCGTCTGTTAATAATATAATTCAACAAGCTCCCGATCAAGAACCTGCCGATTAGCAGGCTTACCATTATATTCGCAGTTAAATTATAGGCAATGGAAAAAACAATAAAATCACAAAAACTGGCCAACATAGAGGAAAATGCAAAGCGCAGCAATTGAAAGTAAATTTTCATGGAATCGAAAAAAGGATTAAAATGGGAAGATACATTATTTTCAAGATAGATCGTATCAATGGGTGTTTCTATGATATCAACGGATTGCCGTTTTGATAAAATCAGCATATTGATTTCATATTCATACCGTTCACCTGTCACCTTGAGGAGTTGGGGCACCAATGAACGGGGCAAACCTCTCAAACCCGATTGGGTATCGGAAATTTTTTTGCCAATCACAATAGAGAAAACAAAGCGAGTTAATACATTACCGAACAAGCTCCTGAAAGGGACTTTACCTCCTAATTCCCGGGCTCCGATGATTAATTTATCCGGGTTTTCTTTCAAGTTATTTATCACTTTTAAAATATCAGTAGTCTGGTGCTGCCCATCTCCGTCCGCGGTAACGATTCCCGGGCTGCCGGGAAAATGCAAAAGAAAATAATTCAACCCGGTTTTTAATGCCCGTCCTTTCCCGCAATTCACCGCATGTTTCAACACTGTACAGGATTCTAATTTTCCCAGTTTTTCAAAAATAGAGTCACACTCCGGTCTGCTGCCGTCATTCACAATAATAATACGTTTTACCCCTTCCCGGATCAATGCGTCCACCACTTCGGGTAATCGTCGGTCAGGGTTATAAGAAGGAATCAATACCGGGATGTCCATGGATCTCTTCGACCTCTATTGTGAATATCTAGTACCCTGTCTCATAAGTTTTGTCGTCCTCAGCGGCAATTTAACGTGCTCCACTTTGCAGGAATAATTCACATGTTTTTAAATTACAAATTACAAATCACAAATTACAAAAAAATTACAAACCACAAATTACAAATAACAAACAAAGAAGTGTCCTTCGGACAAATTTTAAACGCCTTCGGCGAGAAGCAGCAAACGGTATTTTTAAGCCCGATAGGGCTGTTTGTAATTTTGGACATTGTAATTTGGGATTTGTTTGTGATTTGTGATTTGTATTTTGTAATTTTTA
>CP070627.1:1871995-1878172 GCA_020355945.1 Candidatus Aminicenantota bacterium
TCTGGCTTTAACCGCTTCCAATGCAAGTTCTTAATGGGTTGGGGGTGCCACCCCCTTTTCGTGTAAATTAAAATTGAGGGGTTTAAAGCAAAACCAAAATAAAACCGCGCTCAAGCTGCGAGCCACTCAACTGCACCGGTACTGCTTATAAATTAAGAGTAACGGTTTAGGGCAGTTGGTATAGGTTGGGACGATAGTTAAACAGGGTGCAAATGAGTCGGTTCCCCTGCTCGGAAGTAAAATGATTACGGCAATTGTCATCGGTATAGTCCATATAATTATAAATCGGGTCCGGTGTACCACATGTATATTCCTGGACACATTGCTGGTGGTAAAATTCTTCGGATTCGGTATCGACAATCAGGTCACCGCAGTTATAATCATTACAACAACCACCGTTAAACGTATGGTGTAATCCCAGGTAGTGTCCCATTTCGTGGACCAAAATGCGTCCCTGGTCATAAGGGTAATAATCCCCGTCCCGACCGCCAACGACCAGATAGTTCATGGTAATACCGTCATTCCATTTGCCGGCATATGTCTGGGGAAAATATGTGTATCCCCCGTGGCCTCCGGCACTGTTGGTATAAACATTGCAGTAGAAATTCGGGTCCCAGGCCAGGGTGTTCTTGTATTGCCGTTCCGCCCTGTCATTGAACCACGTGTTGTTCATGGTGCGGGTAATTCCTGCCAGCACAAATTGGATTTTGGTATCAAAACCCAATTCTCCCAGTGTACCCGGGATAGCGCGAAAGTCCTCATTTAATACTGCCACCTGGTCGATTACCCGTTGATCCGAAATATTCCCGGTTCCATCCTCTTTGTAGATGATGTGGAAGACAACAGGAATGGTATAAGGTTCATCGGGCCAATATTCACTTTTGATAACTGTTAGCTCCAGGGAACAATCAGAGGCCAGTCCTTGAATAGATGCCTCGATTGAAGATTCGGTCATGCCTTCGGGAAGTCTCCCTACTCCGCACAATTTCCCGTTTTTCCAAAAGTAATCCGACAAGAAGTACTCTGTTGGACTTTTAAACACATAGGGACCGGCCTTGATTTTCCCGTCTTTGGTGATGTCAAAGTCATCATTGGCGCTGCCTCCCCGCAGCGGCAAGGAGTTGAAATTGAGGAACAGGCAGGTCGCTAACAAAAGGGTGAAAAAAGTGATAAATGTTTTCATGTTAACCTCCTTTAATTGATAACCGGCTTTGACCAAAGTCCCGGTTTGATTTTCGATCTGACATCCATCAAACCGATAAAGACTAAGCAAGCTTTATGCCAACAGGCGGCTAATGTCTCGAAAAGAAGTAATGTCAATGGTTATGGGATTTTATCCCCTATTTTTCCTTTCCTCCCATTGTAACGCCTCGTTACAGCGTTACAGGGATTTTACCTGACATCTTACAAATCTTCCGCCCCTTTTTGGTGTAGAGGTTGTGATAAAACCAAAGAGCAAAAATAATCGCAGATTGTAACGAGACGTTACGATTTGACGGCCTGATGTTTCTAAAATTTCCCCGCATGGATCATGAATGACATAAAAGCTTTGATTAATCAAAGGTTTTTGTTATTGTAACGTCTCGTTACGAATTATTTCTTGACATTCATAATAAAATTGTTATAATCATCCTGTGTTTTTGGCGTGCTGATTTAAAAAGGTCAATTTAAAATAAAAGGAGGTTAAAGAGAGTGCCATGAAACCGATCAGATTTAGTAAGAAGCTAAGGCTTAACAAAAAAACCATTGTCGATTTGAGCAGCAAAGAAATGAACGCAGTCAATGGAGGTGCAGACATCCCGGATACTAAATCCTGTCCTTTTACGTTCACGAAATGCCAGACCCAGTGTCCATCGAATGGATCTATGCCCTACATCTGCTGCAATCTTTGTTAACTAGTGCAGTTGTTTATGACGAAGGGGGACGGGATTTCCCGTCCCCTTTTTTTGCTGGAAAATGACAGGATTTTAGCTTGAGATAACCGTTATCCACCATTATTTTCTCGTTTTCAATTATTGAAATACAGATTTTAACTTGATTTTTGCTTGTTATAGAAGAAAAATTGAGGTTCCGATACCATATGGGAGGTAAATCGTGATCAAAGTATTGGTTGTTGAAGACCAGGATGATTTCAGGGAATTAGTAAAGCTGCAATTGATTCAAAATAACTGCCATGTAGATGAAGCACCCGACCTGAAAACCGCATCCTGGAAAATTGAGAAAGGCAGCTACGACGTTTTTATCCTGGACGTTAAATTACCGGACGGCAGCAGCATTGACCTGTTTGACCGGTTCCCGGAAAAATTAGTAACCAGGTCGATTATTATCACTGCCAATGCTACCATTCCCGGGGTGGTTCAAGCCATTAAGAAAGGCGCCTTTAATTATCTTGAGAAACCAGTGGACGAGGCCCTGCTCATTGCCCAGGTAAAAAAAATTGTTGAAATCAACCGTTTACGAAACGAACATCACTCCATGGTTACTGAAGTGACCTCCAATTTTACATTTGATGACATCATCTATGAAAGCAAACAAATGCAAGAAGTCATTGACCGCGCCAAAATCCTGGCAACTACTGACAATACGGTTTTGATCCAGGGGGAAACCGGTGTAGGTAAAGAAGTACTGGCCTATTCCATGCACAACCTTTCCAAACGAAAAGACAAAATTTTTCTTCCTCTTAACTGTGCTTCCATTCCCACTGAATTGTTCGAGTCGGAATTGTTTGGTTTTGAGAAAGGGGCTTTTACCGGAGCAGTGGACAGTTACTGTGGTCGTTTTATCCAGGCCAATAATGGCACCCTGTTCCTGGACGAAATCGGTGAGTTTCCTCTTCATATCCAGGCCAAATTACTGCGCATATTGGATGAACGGGCCATTTACCGCCTTAAAAGTAAAACACCCATAAAAATCGATGTACGATTGATTGCTGCAACCAACCGGGACCTGATTAAAGAAATCAAATTAAAACAATTCAGGAGTGATCTCTATTATCGACTGATAGAATCCGCGATCACTATCTCTCCTTTAAGGGAACGAGTGGAAGATATTTTACCCTTGATTCGACATTTTATCCAGGTTTATAACCGGATTTACAATAAAGATGTAACCAAAATCAGCAAGGAAGCAGAAAATTATTTCTTGAATTATTCATGGGAAGGCAATGTCCGTGAACTGAAAAATACCATTAAAAGTATCATTCCCTTTAAGGTCAACAACATTATTGAAATGTCTGATCTTTCTTCTTCTCTTATTGGGGGAAAGGAGAGCAGGGGAAAAAAGCTTCCCACGCTTGAAGAGTATGAGAATGAGTATATGCGAAAAGTATTAAAAATAACGAGTTTTAATATTACCCGGGCGTGTGAGATTTTAGGGATATCGCGTCCTCGGTTTTACAGGAGATTAAAAGACCTTCAATTGGAGGACATTGTGGAGTCGGGCTCTTAGAGGGCCCCCGTGCGGCGAGGTTTCATAGCATCTCGTCATGATGCCGCGGCCTCACCCGGATACGAATGAGAATAATTAAAAGTTTTTGCGGGGGTCCAGGGGGCGGTTTTTTCAAAAAGAGCCCCCTGGCCGCCGGAGGCAAGGCATGAAAGAAGAGGATTTAAAACTTATTATTAATGCCATTGAATCCGGCAAATGCCTGGCCTTTTTAGGCGCAGGCGCCTGCACACCTTTTAAAAATCACAAAAGCAAAGTAATAAAAGGCCTTCCCACCGGTGGACAATTGGCTAAAACATTGGCGGAAAAATGCCAATATTCCAATGGAAATGCTTATGATTTGTTAAAAGTTGCGGAATATTTTATGTATGCATACGGCGGTGATCGCGACATGTTGGAAAAAGCCGTCCGCGAAGAGATTCAAAAAACCTGCGCCCCCCGCCCGATTCATACCGTACTGGCCCAACTGGAACAGGTTAAAATCATCATCACTTCCAATTACGACAACCTCATGGAAGAAGAACTGCGAAAATACGGCCGAAAACTAACCAGAAACGTTTACAACCGACAGAACTCCAGGGCAGCACATTTTAACCATTCACCTATCCTAGAAAAAGGCGAACTAGTCCTGCATAAAATGCACGGAACCATTGAAGAGCCTGAAAGTATAGTTATAACCGAGTCTGATTATATTAGTTATCTTGCCAACCTCTATGATAAAGATCGCGGTATGCCCGAGTACTTTCGAAAAACCTGGATCCCGTTTTGTACACTGCTTTTTTTAGGTTACGGCCTGGCAGATTGGAATTTCCGCGTGATATGGGAAGGAGTGCTCTCCGGTTATGCGCAGCAGGCTTTAAGAAAAGAAGCCTATGCATTGGTAATGGGTTCCACCCACTTTCAAAGAAAATATTGGTCCCGGAAAAATGTGGATATTTTTGACCAGGATTTAACCGAATTCGCGGTTCAATTAGCTGGACATTTCAACCTGGAAATCCCGCAGTTAGGAATTGAAAAGCAGCCCCAGGGGAGTAACCAATGACCCGGTCACCGTACAAACTCCTGGATTACTACCGGTTCGAGGATGCCCACCTCTTTTTTGGCCGTGAAGAAGAAACCCGGAAAATGGTGGGGGAAATTCTTTCCAGTCGTTTGTTGGTGCTGTTTTCACCATCGGGTTCAGGTAAAACATCGCTGATTAATGCGGGGGTGCGGCCCGAACTGGAAAAAATGGGGTATAAAACCATTTATACCCGGCTGGAAGATGTACCCATTATATCAGTGTGTAAGGCGGTGCCAGAATCCCTTGATCTCCCGGTTTGCCAGGAGAAAGAAGAACTGTATGAATATCTAAAAAAAGCTGCTCAAGCAGCAGAAAAACCACTGGTGATTTTCCTGGATCAATTTGAAGAGTTTTTTATTGTTTTCAGTGATCAACCGAAATTGCGGCAGGAATTTGTTCAGCAGGTGGCCCGTATTAAATACGATGACCAATTACCGGTTTTCCTGGTGTTGTCGCTTCGGGAAGATTATTTTGCCAACCTGCATGAGTTCCGGGAGGACATCCCTTCGATTTTCCAAAATAACGCCAATATCCGGTTGGAACCTTTCACGGAAAAAGCCGCACGCCGGGCTATTGAAGAGCCTTTGAAAAATAAAGATATCGAAGATGGTCAATGGCGTTTTGAAAAAAAATTGGTTGATTCTATTATAGAAGATTTAAAAACAAAACAAGGCATTGAACCCATCAAACTGCAACTGGTGTGCTGCACCCTGTGGAATCAAAGACCAGGAGATTCCAAACAGATTCCTTTGTCGACCTATGAAGCCAGTGGCAGGGCTGATAAGATTTTTAGTAATTTTATATATGAGCGTTTAAGTAAAATTCCCTTTCGGCAGCATAAATTAATGGTACGTATTTTTGAATCATTAAAAACCCCGGATAATACCAAGCGTTATCGTTCATTTGAAGATTTGCAATCCCAATTGAGTATCAAAAAAACGAAACGGTTGGCGGCATTGCTCCAGCGACTTTCAGGGTTTGATGTACTGCGGCAAGAAGGGCGAAAAGGCACCCATTGGTACGAATTTAAACACGACTATGTGGTAGATGAAATTAATGAATGGATTAAAGAACGAAAGGAAAGAATCAATCGAAAGCGTTTGTGGTATGCAGTTTTGCCAGGTATTATTCTTTTTATTTCATTGTTTACCTATTTATTTCTCAAGTACAATACTTTTTATGCCGGCTTAACAAATAGAGATTATGATGGTCAGCGGATGGAGGTCTTTATATCACGCGAAATTGATCCCTTTGGAGAGCGTATAACCACCGGAATTTTCATTGATGATGTTAAACAGGATGTGCATACCATGAATGATTTAATTTCCAAATTCAAGATTGGTTTTTGGAACAAGAACAATTGGGACAACCTGGCTGAGAAATTAAAGGTTGTTAAAAGAGGAATATTCCTTTACAAAATCGGGAAGACTAAGGTGGGAATTAAAAAACTGACAGATGTGTGGAAAGATGAAAGTTTCGATGTACGGCGACTGGCAGCCGACTCTCTGGGAAGCCTGAAAAAAGCGGATAAGAATGTCATCGATGCTCTCATACAGGCACTCAAAGATAAATATCCCGATGTACGGATCTATGCAGCCGGTCTTCTGGGAAGCCTGGGAAAAGCGGATAAGAACGTCATCGATGCTCTCATACAGGCCCTGAAAGATAAA
>CP070627.1:1878272-1884415 GCA_020355945.1 Candidatus Aminicenantota bacterium
CACCGCGGCTCAATTTCATTGGATAGGAACTACAAAAAGGGGGCTCGATTTTTAATTGAACTTCCACTAAAGCAGGATTAATGATATGAATTTTAAAGGAGAAAACAATGGATGATAATATTAAAATTCCTCCTGGTTTTAAAATCCTTATCATAGATGACGATATTGACTTTCTAAAAGCGCTAGAGTACACGTTGACTGAAAAGAAAATAAACGTGGTTGCCGTAGAATCAGGTTACCATGCCCTTGAAGTTTTCAAAAAAGATTATTTTGATCTCATTCTCCTGGATTTAAGAATGGCAGGAATGAATGGTGCGGAAACATTTAAAAAAATAAAACAAATAGAAAGTAAACCTTATGTCGTCATAATGACTGCCTTTTCAGAAGATGAACAAATGAAAATCGTGAATAAATTAAAACCCTTTGGTTTTCTCCAAAAACCATTTGTACTAGACCAATTGATGCCATTCATAAAGAAAAGGATCGAGAAAAAAGTAAATGGAAATTAAAAAGCTTTTTGAGTGGATATATTGGGAGGGTTAAGAAATTATATGGGGAGGTTTGGGGTGAAACAAATAAAAAAAAATCATGACACCAAAAGTATCTCGAAAATCGGGGAGAAAGGAACAAAATTACTATATATTTCCATCATATCGTTAACCGTTATCGTCATTGCAATCGTCTACTTTCTCCTTCCTGGTATTCTTGGAGAAAAAAAGGGTGGATCTCCTATAATCCGTCAAATGAGGCAGTTGACTTTAGAAGTCGGAAAGCTTGAAACAGAACTAAAATATAAGGAAAACGAATTAAACAATCTTGTAAAAAAATATCATGAACAAACTGGCGAGAAACTCCCGGAATTGGGTGCATTAGGTCTCCCCAGGAAACAAAGAAAATTATCTGAAGTGAAAATGAAGAACCAGGAAGATGTTTCTATAGAGGAACTTTTAAATGAAATACTGGCTAAAAAAAGTGAAATATCCCGCATAGAAGAAACAATAAAAAAATACGAAGCATTGCTTCCCAGGCCCCATATTGTTATTGAAGGACAGAATCATTATCAAATTGCCGCGGATTTCCTGGTAAATGAAAAAGGAATCGAAAAGGAAAAAGCTATTTGGCTGGTAGAAAGAACTGCGTTATTTGATGAATTAATGCAGGGTTTTAGAGTATGGAATTTCTATTCAGGGGATGAATATGGTACCTTTGTCACCCAGGGGGATGCTCCGATTTCACCCAATGAACTCAGTAGAAAGGCCAAAAAAGAGCTTATCACTGAAAGAGATAAAGCAGTATCTGAAAAACAAAGCCTGGCTGCTGATATAAAAGTTCTTGAAAAGACAAGAAACAACTTAAGATCTGAAGTTAAAAATTTACGCAAAGAAAAAGAGAAACAAAAAAGGCAATTAAATGATTTATTGACACAGAATGAAAAAATGAAAGAAGAGATACAGCGGCTGATTAACTCACTTTATTACCTGGTTGACCTGGAAAAAAACCTTAAAAAAGAAGGCATTTTAAAAAATGTATTTTTAGGTTCGCCAAAACTGAAAGAAATTTCTTCGAAATATTTTGATCATACAATTGATTTGCGTGCTACAAATACAATAGAAATTTTTGCTCAACAATTCGGGTTAAGCGAAATAGATAAAGTTACACTTTACCCTAGATTCTACAAAAGGGATATTGATTATATTGTCACAATGGTAGAAAACAAGCAGAAAGCAGTAGTGACTATTTTGGCTTTAGAAAAATTCAAAACCGAGAGAGTCGTTATTTCTGTCAAATGAAAGACTTTTGTTATTTGGATTTTAGGGTATTAAGCCATTTCATTTGCTTTTTTTAAGTCTTCTTTAATGATGAGAATTTCCCCATTCGCTTTTTTATCAGCGGTTTCAAAATTTTCGATTGCTTTAAAAATTATTTCTGAATAATCTTCATTTTTATACTTCAGTAATACAGCCTTCCTGAAAAATACATATCCAATGGTATGCCATATGTGAAATCCCCAGTCAATTTCGGGGTTTGAGCATCCTTCCAATTCACGCATATACTGTTCGGCTTCCTCAATTGTTTCTAAGGTACCAATCTTTGCAAGACCGTAAATTAAGTTGTTGAGTATATATAGTTTCAGGTCCGAATCATCATCTCCTGTTTTCTTAAATATAGCCAAGGCTTCCTTGCAATATTCGACTGCCTCTTCATATGAACATTTTTCTAATTCATCATCGTCTTTTCCCGTCAAAATAATATAGCCAAAAAAATAAGGGAATCGACAGTCATTTTGATGGTTCTTCCAAAGTTCCTTGCACAAGGTTAGAGATTTTTCATATTTCTCGTTATTGCAGTAAACTATTGCTTCAAGGTACTTAAATTCTATATGAAAAAGTGGCTTTACTCCCGCAAATATTAATCCTGTATCAATGAAATAAAGGGAGAGGTCATATTTTTCATAAGCGGCCGCGATCAAAGATGATGACAGGTATTTCAATGACTTCGTTTTATCCAATCTCTTTTTTTCTTTTTTAAGAGCAGAAAAGTGACGTGAGAAGCTCCTCTGTTTATTCTGACGGATACTCTTTTGAATATTGCGAATAATATTGTCTACTTCTTTGTCATACATCCTAATTCTAAAAGAATTTCCCCGGGGAATTTTGAGTACATTAGGTACGGGTTCCCGAATAATTGAATTTTCAGTCAATTTTTCGAATCCCTGGTTGATTTGCTCTCGGATATTTTCAAGTTTTTGGTTTATGAATTCGGAAACTTTTTTATCATCATGAAGGATATTTAAAATTTGCTCTACTCCCTTATCGAATTCGAAAATTTTTTGATAATGTTTGTATATTTTAGTGTAAATGTCAAACTTCTCTGCCAATTCAAGCGATTCCATACTTTTCCGGTCTTCCTGAAATTTTTTAATAACCTCCTCGGTTTTGTTACAAATATCTTCATTTGTACAGTTATCCAGATCCTGACCGAATTCTTCGATTAACTTTATTTTACGCAAATCATCTTCAACGTTTACAAGTGTGACAATATTTATCTTATTAGTTGGACTAGCACTATATTTTTCATTATACTTGTATTTTAGCTCTTCTCTCTCTTTTTTGACCAGCAAAAATGTATGGAACATATCCGTCGTTCTACAAATCTTGATTTCTTCTCCAGTTGCAGTTTTAGCAACCCCACCTATTGATTTATTTTTTATATCGTCGTCATGTGTATTGTTTAGTATAAGTTTAAACTTCGGAGTATCAGATACTAGTAAAACAATTTCCTTTTTATTTTCCGTTTTAAATTTTTTATTTAATGCTTTTATAAGGTGAAGAGCCAATAGATCTCTCAAATTAGCTCTTTCGATCTTATCAGTGTCTGGTTTTCTTTTTCCACTCAATTTAGCTCTTTCGATATTATTTTCCCTCTTATCAGAGTCTGGTTTTCTTTTTCCAAATTCTCTAATAAATCCATGCCATGCCTCCGGTACTTTTTTGATTTCTCTATTTATGAACTCTGAGTACTCACTCCATCTAACGGACACCAATTCAATTCTATTGTCTGAGAAAAGGGATTTTAAAATAGAAAATTCTTCGGTGTATCCTCCCATCAACAAAACGCTTAGTTGGAAAAAATACTTTTTAATAAACTCAATAATCCTTACATAGTTCTCATCCGATAATTCAAAATGCTCATCTTTCCTGTTAAATTCAATATCTCCTTCACGCAAAGCTGTTTTGATTGATTCCTTTAACTCCGAAATAACCATGTATTGTCGGACAGCTTTTTTATATTCCGCTTTCAGCCAGAATAAAAAATCCTCCAACTCATCCCTGTAAGGAGGCAATAGGACCGGAACCGGCAATGTTTCAATTCCATAAAAAAGACAAATTCTCCCTGTTTGGCTGATAACTTTATGGTGAATCCAGTCGTCTCTATTAGAATCTTTTATATCATTTATCTCTTTTTTACTTCCCAATGGGAAAACAAGCCGGTATATCTCGTGAAAGTCGACAGCAAAGTGAATTTTATAAGGTGGCTCTCTGGTTAACAATTTGTGGTCTTTTTTTAGTAGTTCTAACCGATTCCTGTGCTCTACAAGCCAACTTTGTATTTCATTATAGTCATCGACGATTTGTTTTAGTCGTTTATGTTTGATATCTTGTTCTTGTTTTTTTATCATGCTATTGCTCCACTACTACACTATCAGAAGGTTGGGTATCAAGTTTAAGTATACGTTCCAAAAATATTTCATCTTTATTCTTTCGATTTCCAGGGCCTAATTGATTGAATTTTTCAATATGGTCCATTATTTCGTCATCATCACAAGGAATTTCTATTTGTGAGACGGGTTGTTCATAGAGTTCCCATCTCAAGAGAAGGGTTCGTTCCGGTATCAAGAGACGGTTGTCGAAGTCAAAACGAAAATTTAAAACCCGAATCTCAGCCCTTACTTCCAATAGTATTTCTAGAAAATCTTCCCGCATATTATTGGTCTGAAGATGGTCCAGCATCGGCAACAACAAATTCTTGAATAGAGGTACCCCACCTCCTAATAGAAAGCGTTCAATGGTTCCATATATATCAAACTTTCTTTCGTTATAGCACGCCAAAAGCGGGTTTATATATTGTGTCGCATTATCGTATCGAATTTGCCAGGCTATCCTGAAGCATAATGGAGTATACCTGAAATCATCTATATATTTTCTTACCAAATCCATAAGCCGATCCTTTATCTTTTCATCCCCTGGTACCTGCATACCGACAATAACCTCCAGTATTAAAGTTTGAACATCTATATCCTCATTTTCTAAAATAACCCCGCAATAATCTCCAGATAAAGCAATTTCAATAAGGTCCGGATACATTTCAGTTACCGGTAACTCTGCGATCAGGTTAAGAAGATTTGAATAATATTCGATGGTTTCCGTTTTTATGGCATTGATATTCCAGTCTCTAAAAAGCTCTTTTATAGCATGCCGAAGCCTTTCCTGGAATCGAATATTGCTGGTTGCTTCATTTATCCTGTATAAATATTCATACGGATATTCATTGAGATAATAATCGGTTAGCGGATGGCTTATATTCCTTATTAAAAATCTTTTCAACCAGATTTTAAATTCATCCGGATCGGTTCCAACGTTGCTGAGTTTATCAATTGATTCTTCTAATTTTTTTTTAAGCTTCATCTTTTAAACCCTCTATAAAAGCGACCAAATCTGCTTCGGAATTTGACATAACCTCTCGCCATTCCGAATCGCTAAATTCTTTTCTTTCCTTAGCTAATTCGCCTACATAACGGATTTTGAAATTCTCTTTCAACCTGATTTTAGGGTGAACTCCTTCCAGGAGACCAGTACATTTTTTATCAAGGTCAATTGTTCGTCCAAAACCATCCTTTCTTTTGGCAGGTCTGAAATAGGGATTCCCACCGGCTTCACAAATTGTGGGTACTCTCGATTCCTTCTCTAATTCATTTTTAGGAATTTGCACTTCAATAATACCATCATTAAAAAAACGAGTCAACCCCAAAAGGTCCCGAATTCGATTGGCTGCCTTTGGATTATCCCAACATTCCCTGAATTCCTGGGGAATAGAATCATGTTTGGTAAACCATATGAAGCCCCTTTTGCTTGTGAGATATCTTTTCCATTTAGCAATATCGACTGGAGTTAATTCGCCATCAATCATGAGTCTGAAAGCCCCCCCTTTTTCTTTCAGTTTAAACCTTTCTTGCGGACCACGGCCCTTATCGCCCTTCATAATATACTTGTAAAAATCATAAGCTTTTAGATAATGACAAACTTTCCCCTGAAATTTTTCTTTCCCTCTAGGTATTCCAAATAAAAGTTCATTTTTTTCTTCATCCTTTTTTGTTTCGAAGAATATTATAAAAAATTCCTGGTAAAGTTCTAAAGGTTCATTTTCAATTCGTTCATCCTCTTTTTCCAAGAATTTGTCAAAACCTTCGCAAAAAGCATTTATATCGAAATTTTTAAAAACATATTCCCTGATAAAACTATGACAGACCATCTTGTTCTTTGGAGTAAGCTGCATTACTTCCACCCAAATACGTATATTGGGGTACTCATTACCAATTTCGTCTTCAATATTTTTCAATGGACCAATTTTTTTTCTTTTTTTTA
>CP070627.1:1884515-1890643 GCA_020355945.1 Candidatus Aminicenantota bacterium
CGGGTTTAAGCTGAGAAAATTGCCGAATCTTAGATTGAGAGCCAATGAACCGTCAATATTAGAGGTAAAGGTCTTGGATTCGGTTTTTCCCAGGCCAATAGTGATACTGTTACTGCCGGATACATAGCCCAGGGTGCCGGAATACTTGATGGTATCCATGTCTTCGGACCCGGTTAGCATGCCCGTGGATTCATCATAATCCAGGTTATCCAGGGAAAATTTCGCCCCTAACTGGATATGGTTAGCCACTAACCAATCAAAACCCGCTTCAATATTTTTATTATGCAGCATGGGCAGGACTTCACTGGTAATTTCGGTTTTTTGATCCCTGTAGTTAAGGTTAAGGGAAAAGGATTTGATAACCAGTCCGATATTGGAGTTCAAGCCTTCCCGGTCATTTTGTAAAAACAAATTAGCAATCGAATTAAATTTTTCCCCGATTTTATTGTAATCAACGTGAGCGCTGAGTATGCCGCGGTAAAAATTCGCTTCCGCCCGCCAGGCCGTGTCGCTCTCTTTTTCAATCGCGGCACTGTCAGCACCACTGCCAAAACTACTGTGGGCAAACTCACCTTTTAACTGCAGTTGGTTATTCAATAAATTGAGTTCACCCCAAATGGAATACACATTGCCTTCGCGGTAAGCCTCTTCGGTACTGACCACGGTCTTACTGTCCAGGTTGTCTTTACCGGTCATAAACATCCCGCGGACTTTGAAAATGGAACCGATATTAATCCCGGCTGTGGCTCCGAAGATATTGGCATTGGTGTCAGGAATGCCAAAGCCCTCAAACCCGGTTTTCTCTTGTGCGTTGGTGAAAAAAGAACTCAAGTATAATGTCTTTCCTTCCATTTCATAACGAAGACCCCGGCGGCTAAAAGAGGCGGTAAATTCCGTGTTACTAATGGAAAGGTCTCCCACGGCAAAAGTGTGACTGCCCGCTTTAAACCTCACCTTCATGTCGGAAAGATTGAATTTGCTCTCTGTGTCACCGGGATTGTGCATGTAAGAGACATTGGTGTCAAAATCAAATTCGTATTTCTCCTCGGAAATATTCCGGTAAAGCCTGATATTGCCCGTGGCATCAAATTTTTCACCGGGAAATTCCGAGTCGTCATGAATCCGGGTCGTGGTGGAAAGGGAGGGGCTTATTTTTATTGGGAACCCCATTTTGGTAACACCACCGCTCCCCGTTTCCTGGCCTGCATCCAAAAAGTAAATCTCCGGGGACTCCTTGTCTGTAAAATCCTCGATAGTAAATACCGGCGAAATAGACCTGGAAATACTCGAACCACTTTCAACAATGAAATATTCAATGGTGCTGCCGTAAAGATTGTCAGTGGATAATTGATAATAAACATTACCCTCTTTATCCAGTTTCATCTTTCGTACCTGGTAGTTTTTCTAACCTTCGGCCCTGTAGTAAATGTAAAAATCCTTTTCTTTTTTCAAGGTATTGATCTTAATCACCAGTGCATGATCTAGCTTCTCTACCCTGGGGAGATAACCGGAAAATGTGTAACTCCCATGAGCCCCGGAAATCAACACTAAACCGTTACATAATAACAAAATTAAAAAAACCATCCATTTTTCTTTCATGTTTCACTCCATGGTTTTTTAGCCACGAAGGTACATACCCCTGTATCCTTGTGGCTGCTGTTTATTTTTTCCATTACCTCAAATTTATAACCAAATTGAAAAATAAATGCAATATCTATCATGAAAAAAAATTATTTTACCAATTTAAAGGAAGAGATTTCAGAAACGGTTAATAAGTCTCCACCGGGTGTTAATGCCCTTACCTGCCAGTATATCCAGGTTCCTTTTTTGTTTTTATCGCGCAATGATGATAAATCCAGACGGTATTGGTTTTGTTTGCCCGCATCTTTCCATTTCGAGGATATCTGTTCATCGGTTAAAAATTGAATGGGTATTTCCGAAACAATGACCTGGTACGTGGGATTCCATTTTTTAGAGGTATAAGGATCAGGCCATCTCCACTGCAATTGCAGGGACTCCTGCCAGGGAACCCTGGCACCTGGTCCAGGGGATTGGATTTGCAGGGCATCAGCCTCTGTAACAAAATACCGGATATTGGGTATACCCCGGGTAAATGTGTAATTGGTAAAGGCAATGGTGAAATCGTGGATACCTGCGTCTTTTAGCGGTAAAGCCGGCACTGCATTGCCTTTCAGTTCACCGATTTTGTTTTCATGGAGCAAAAGGCTGAAAAGCCCGATGGGCTGACCGTCCAATATCCATTTTCCCCTGAGAATTCCCCGGCCCAATGCTTTCATTCTTACATAATAGGCAGGCGGTGATTGTCTTAAAGGCGCTACCTGGTAATATTTTCCATTGGTAAAAGCGATCTCCAGCAAATTCAATCGGAAGTTGGGACTCAATTCACTGACAATGAGGTTAGTGGAAAAGGTTTTTTGACTGGTACCGTTAAAATCACGGGCAGTTACCTTAAATCGACCGGTTTGTTGGTACACGTGGGTTTCTCTTTTTGAACCATTGGTTTTGCCGGTACCGTCTCCGAAGTTCCAGGTTACAGTGGGGCCTCTGAATTGAACCGCCTCAAACCATACAGCTTCTTCCGGCAGTGCAAAGTCAAGCGAGCTTTTTAATTGCCGGTTATCCGGTTTTACTGTAATTTTTTGGGTTAAGGGGGGATATCTTCCTGATCTGTCCGTTACTCTCACCGTCACCATACCTGCTCGTTTAAAGACAGCGGTTTTGATGGAAAGACCGGAAGCTCGCTGCCCATCGGAAAATTCCCAGGTATAATCACCTCCCGGTGCGTTTTTTAATTGCAATTCTGCCGCTTCACCGGCAATGATCTCTTTGGGCACCACAATGGAGCGGTTATCTTTATTGATGGTGATGGGTTTGATGATTTTTTTGGTTCCCCTGCCGCCAAAATCAACCGCTTTTACCGTAAAGGTGCCGCTTCGGTTATAGATATGTGTTACGGAGCGGCCCAGTTTTTGATCTTTGCCGTCCCCAAAGTCCCAACGAACAGACCGGTCGATAAAATTCCTGGCCTCCATTTCAACCGGGACCCCGGGGTAAAACGCCTGGCCGAAGATGACAATTTCCCTGTCGTCTTTTACGATCTTTATCCGCTTTGTAATGAATTTTTCCAATTTTCCTTCCAGGTAAAAGACCTTTACATTGAATGTCCCTCTTCCTTTAAATACATGGGTAATTCTCCTGCTGCCAATCTTAGTCGTGCCGTCACCAAACTCCCATCTGAATCTTGATGAATTGATGCCTTTCACTTCAAAGAGAATTTCCGTTCCTTCAAACAAAAATTCCGGTGCTGAGGGAAGAATTATTTCTGCGGCGTTTGTATTTGCACCCGGGACTAAAAACACCAAAGCCAGGAGGATCAGTAAATAATGATAAATATTTTTTTTCATTTTGTACCTCTTCTGTTGTAACTAGAATAGAAGAACCCGGGAAAAATCTCATATTTTTTTAGTTCCAGGCATAAAAAATGTTTAGCCACAGAGGTCACAGAGAGCACAGAGAGTGATTTTTTTACTCTGTGTCATCGTTATAACGTGACCCCTGTGGCAAAAAAATATTCTGCCAGGAAATGGCAAGATTTTACGATCAGGTAACCATACTTCCTTCACCGTTTACTTTTTATTAAAAATTTGATATATATAACGCGGTAATGTCAATTATCATTTTGGTGAATGATTGAGGGCAGGTGATTACCCGGAGGAAGTAATAATTATGAGAAATAGATTAAACTTCATTTGGGTTCGCGTCCGTGAATTAAGCGAGTTACGTGGATTACGTGTATTACGTGAACACCTATTGGTGATATTATTCTTCCTGTTGATCATTTTTGCTGTTTATCCCGGTCTGTTTATCCATTTTTCTACTGCTGTGATGCGCAGTGAAATAGGGGATTTAAGAACTGAGTTGAGTATTATCTCTCACAGTATTCATGCACCTTTGACTCAACTTTATCACTTGCCTGTCTGTTACCCGGAATCCTATATGCTGACCAAATGCCCTCCACTTTTCGGTGTATCACTGTTTATTAAATTGTTCGGGGTAATGGGTCTCAGTCTGATCCAGGGTTACAATTTATACATTATTCTATCATTGGCGGCAGGAGCCTGGGGGACATATTTATTAATCAAAGAATTTGTTCATACACGATTTTTCCCGCTGCTCTTCTCCACTATATATATCCTCCATAATTTAAATTACATTCACTTTGCCTGGCCTCATAATCTCAGCCGTTTTTACCTCCCCTTTATTTTTCTCTTTTTAGCCAGGTATTTTAAAACAGGTAAAAAATCCGCTGCCGTGGCTGCGGCTCTTTTCTCTTTCCTGCAAACATTAGTATGCCTCTATTACGGGTTTTTTTTGTGGGCGTTGTTGATTCCACTTTTTTTAATCTTCGGGTTAATATTTAGAGTTGTTTCATTTGCCCAACTGCGCTTCCCTCTCCTCTGCCTGGCAGTGGCATTAATACTCATCTTTTTAACCTTCTATCCGTATATCAGCCAGAATACCGCTGCAGTCAAACATTTTGACGGGAAATTAATCCGGGTGGAGGAGTTGTTTGCCAATGCCAGGATCTTCGCATTGGCCTGGGGAATACCAAAGAATATCACCCTTCGTCTATTTCCCGGGATTGTATTTACCATTTTCGGATTACTCTTTTTTGTATCTTTTCTTGAGAAAAGAAAACGTTTAACCGGGGGAGTACTGGTATTTTTCCTTATATTGATGTGTTACCTGGTCTATGCCAATCGTATATTGCTTAACCTGGTTTTCATGGTGTTTTTGGTTTTCCTGGTTTACTTAACTGCCCGGGGCTGGAAACAGATGAACCAATGGGAAAAGCTTTTACTCCTGGTATTTGTGACTGCTTCTGCTTTTTTGTTTAAATTTACTTTCCCGGCCTTTTTGGAATCCCTTGTTCCCTTTAAGCTCGTGTATTGGCTGCTGCCTGTTGGCGGGTTCTCTTCTATGAAACGAAACTTAATACTGCTGCTTCCCTTTTTTGCAGTTCTTGCATCAATTGGTGCGGCAAGGCTTTTCCCGGGGATTCACCAGTTAAAAGCCTACAAAAAACGCATTATATTTACTATACTTTTAATTCTACTGGCAGTGGAGAATATCTACAATCCGCTCCGTTCACTGGGGTATCACCCGTCTCTAATGAAGCCGCTTCCACCAAAGGCGGAGGTTTACCGCCATCTGCCTTTTAATGCCAATAAAGTGGTACTGGAAATTCCTTATTATTTCCGCAGACCGCTAAAAAATGCTCTCTATATGCTCAACTGGCGTTTCCATCAAAATTACTTACTCAACGGCAAAGTAACCATTGTCCCCAGGACATATTACCGCAAACTGTCCAGGATTATCGGTAAATTCCACCTGGAATTTCCCACACAGAAAGCATTAAAGCAGTTGATCCGCGATTATTCCGTATCATATATTATTATTCATTGGGATTTGTTAGCGGCATACCAGGGCTATTACCGAAGCACTATTCCCAGGCAAGAGATTCTTAAACGAATCCGTCAATTGAACCGCTATGCAGTAGTTTTATATGAAGATTCAACCCATATCCTGGTAAAGCTCCGGGAAAATTTTCCTCTTTCAACCGTGGTTCGCACCTATTCCTATTTTCACCTCAAACACTATTCCCTGGAAATAAAACTTGCTGAGAAATATGAAGGATCCCTGCGTGTTCTGCTCAATGATAAATTGGTTCAATGTATCCGCTGTAGTGGTTCAAATATTGCGCTTGACCTGGGTCAAGAGGAATTGTTAGAATCCGGCAACAAATTGGAACTTCAATTTGATCAGGATGTTAATCTTATAGACATCGAGATTATTTAGAGAAATTGATTTTATGACTGCCGGGGGCAAAAAATTCATAAAAATAATTTTTATAGTGACACTTCTCGCTTTCTATTGTGTTTATTAATCGGAAGCTGAAAAAGGAAACAGTAAATGCAAGGTAATGAAAAATTTGATATCGATGTCGAAGCATATTACATACGTTATGGACCGATGGTACTCAGGAGATGCCGTATGATGCTGGGAAATGAAGAACAGGCATTGGATGCCATGCAGGAGGTTTTTGT
>CP070627.1:1890743-1896869 GCA_020355945.1 Candidatus Aminicenantota bacterium
TTGGTGGATGGAAGGGATTTGCGGGTCCAGGGAATTCATGTGGGGCAGGTAATCTTCTCTCAGTCCTAACACCACCCGCGCTCCCGGCTGCATCCGGGTATAGGCAGACATTTTCCCGGCCGACAAAAGTTTTTCCTGCAAAGCATGCGGCACCTGGTTCTCCACCAGGTAATACAACTCTTTCACCAGTGCCTCTCGGTGCGGGTGATTCCTGCCCATGGTAAATAATTTCTCGAACTGGTCTAACACCAACACCGGCGTCACCCGGTTTCCGGCCTGGTCCACATGTTCCTTGCGGTGGAAATATTCCCATAAGGTCTCTCCCTGGTTTATTTCCATTTCCCGGATGTGGTGGATTCTCAATTCCTGTTGAATCGTTTGCATCACCTGTGCTGGCAGCGGTGCCGACGACGGTGAATAATCCAACTGTAGTTTAATTGGCAGGAAACCTGCCTCCCGGAGCCGGGGGAATAAACCGGCATTTATCAACGAGGTTTTGCCGACCCCGGATTTGCCCACCACCACGGTCAGTAAATTCATTTTCACCAGTTTAAAAAGCTCTTCCCCTTCCCGGTCCCGGCCGTAGAAAATATCTTTATCCCTCTCTTCGTAGGGATAAAGTCCTTTAAAAGGATTTTGACCTTGCTTCTGGCTCATGGAATCCTCGTTTTATTTTGTATTTCCAGTGTATTATATCATTATCACACCGTAAAAGAAAGTACCGGGCAAAAAAACCTTTCTGTGGTAAAATTAAAAGGTTTTTTGAGGAATTCGAATATAATCTATTTGGTTTTCCCGGAGTAAGCGGTTTAATCCGGGGATGTTCTTATCTTTGAGTTCTTGTACCTGCTGAAGTAATGACAGCAACTTTTCAGAAATCTCCTTAAAGCGTTTTTTCTGGGTTTGGGTTGGGGAGCCGGGATAACTGTTTATTTCTAGCTGCAAGATATAAAGCTGTTCCACCAGCGGTCCTCCACTCAAGGCTAATTTCAAGGGACGGCGGAATATTCCTTCTATTCCTGTAACTGCAAAAAATTTCTTAACTTTTTCTATCTTTTCCCGGAGGGCCTTTAATTTTTCAATCACTTCAATAGGTGGTTTTTCCATGGATTTCAAGTTTTCATCAAGAATTTGCAGTTGTTTATCCAGCATTTTTATACCAGCAGGAGCCATGAATATTTTTCGCAGCAGATCGTTAAGCCGATTGATCATTTCCTGGTTTTCCAGCCGCGCACCAACCGGGTAATCCTGGCTTTTATCGGCTTTGACAATCACTTCTTTTTCATATTTTTTCTCTTTATAGTCCAGTACTATCCTGTACTTTCCCGGTAATACCAGGGGACCCTGCGGAAGCCCCAGATATCTGAAAATTCCCTCCTTGAAATATTCGGGTATTTTTTTAAATGCCGGCTCCCCCCGTAAATCCCAGTAAACCCTGTTCAAACCTATTGATCCGGTTCCTTCCAGAGTTCTGACTTTGCTGCCCCTGGTATCGTATATATGCAGGAAGACTTTCTCACCTTTTTCCGGCTCTATATTTAAATAGTAATTAATTGCAGCGCCAAAGGGTGGGTTGGGTGCGGAAAAAGTGGGAATGGAGTAAGGATCGGAAGAACTTTTTAAAAGATATAACGCGGCAGGGCGGATATTGAAGAGTACAGCAGGTGTTTCAAAAATTTCTCTTTTTAACTGCTGCAAAGGGCTGATGTCATCAATAATCCAGACCCCTCTGCCATGGGTGCCGATTACCAGGTCGTTTGCCTGGGGGTGAACCTGGATGTCCCTGACAGCAGCAGTGGGGAACCCATTTTTTAAGGGGACCCATTTCTTTCCACCGTTAAAACTGAAGTAGAGACCGAATTCGCTGCCCAAATAGAGGAGATTTTTGTTTAGCGGGTCTTCCCGGATGACATGCAGGTAACCGGTTCCCGGGAGGTTTGCCCGCAGTGACTTCCAGGTTTTGCCAGAATCTTCGGTTTTATATACATAAGGGGAATAATCATCAACCCTGTGCCGGTCAATGGTTACATAGGCGGTACCTCCTGAAAAATGCGATGCCTCCACCCGGGATATCCAGGCAGCATCAGGGACTTTATTGATATTTTTTATCACATTGGTCCAGGTTTTTCCATTGTCCCGGGTGATCCATAGATTACCGTCATCAGTGCCTGCCCAGATCACTCCCTGTTTGACGGGGGACTCGGATATCGTAAGAATGGTACAGTGAACTTCCGCACCTGAGTTGTCTGTTGTGATGGGACCGCCGGATTCTATCATCTTTTTCGGATCATTGGAGCTGAGGTCCGGGCTGATTTTTGTCCAGGAATTCCCCTGGTGCGTGGATTTAAATAGGAAGTTCCCTCCAAAATAGATGATATTGCTATCGTGGGGAGAGAGGTGGATGGGCGAATTCCAATTAAAACGATAAGGCTCCTCATCAAGGGGAGCCCGGGGAATAATCGCCTGAAAATCCCCGGTTTCCAGGTTGAACCGTGTGATTCTTCCCATCTGGGCGTTGCCGTAAATAATGTGAGGTTTTTTCGGGTCAACCTGTACGTAAAAGCCGTCGCCGCCGGAGACAGGATACCAGTGCAGGTTGAGGATTCCCTGTTTATCCCGGGAATTGACCGGGCCGCCCCAGATGCCGTTATCCTGGAGACCTGCGTAAACATAATAGGGGTCTCTCAAGTCAAAACCCAGTTGATAAACTTCAGCCCAGGTTGCATTCTGTACGGCATGCCAGGTTTTTCCTCCATCCCATGAGATATCAATACCACCGTCGTTACCGCTGATAATATGATGGGAATTTTTCGGATCAATCCAGATGATATGATGGTCGCCGTGGGGACCAGGGGCTAAATTTTTAAAGGTTTTTCCCCCATCTTTTGAAACAAAGGCAAAAATTGAGTAAGCATAAACAATCAAATCGTTGTTGGGGTCGACGGTAATATTACTGAAGTAAAAGGGGCGAACGTTGACGATGTCGAAGGTTTTTTTATCGCACATTCTTATCCAGGTTTCTCCCCTGTCTTCCGATCTGAAGATACCGCTGTTTTTGTTTTCTACAATGGCATAGACCAGTTCCGGCCTGGACCTGGAAACCGCCAGTCCGATCCGGCCGTTGACGCCTCCGGGGAGTCCCTTGGTCAACCGTTTCCAGGTTTCACCCCTGTCTGTTGTTTTGTATATCCCGCTGTGTTTGCCACCACTTCGGAAAGAGTAAGGCATCCGTCGGAAATTGTATGCGGCTGCATAAAGGATGCGGTTGTTAGATGGATCAATGGCCATATCTGCTGTACCGGTATTTTCATCTAAATACAGGACCTTTTCCCATGTTTTTCCGCCGTCCTTGGTTTTAAATACGCCCCTTTCTTGATTGGGTCCCCATAAATGTCCCAGGGCGCCTACATAGACGATATCCGGGTTAACAGGATCGATAATGATTTTTGCGATGTGCCTGGTATTTTCCAGGCCCATATTTTCCCAGGTTTTCCCGCTATCAACGGATTTATAAACCCCATCGCCAATGGCAGCGCTGTTGCGGCAGGTTGCTTCTCCTGTTCCCACCCAGACTATATCCGGGTGGCTTTGTGAAACAGCCACTGCCCCTACTGAGACCGATGATTTTTTATCAAAAACCGGGGACCAGTTGAGCCCGTTATTGATTGATTTCCATAGTCCACTGGGGCCTACTGCTGCGTAAATAATCGAGGTATTGTTTTCAGGCACGGCAATATCCACGGTTCGTCCTCCCATATTGGCAGGGCCGATGTTTCTCAATTCCAGGGCTTTGATGATCTTCGAGTAATCATATTCAATGACCTGTGCCTCTTTGGGAAAGACCAGGGAAGCTGCAAAAAATAGAATGAAAAAAAGGTGTACTATACTGAATCTCTTTTGTTTTTCTTTTAAAGATTTTTGTTTCATGGTTAATCCTCCTTAAAAAACCTGGTTTTGTTTGTGTCTTCCTGTGTTTTTCCTATACAGGTTTTAACCATAATCGAGGAGTCGGGTGAAGTCAATGATACTAAAGTTTAATTTTCAAAAATAACACTTAAGTTTTATTTTTGGTGTGTGAATGCAAATATGACATCGGAAGACAAAAATTGATGAGAAATCCGGGGCAGCACAGGTGAGTTGACTTTGATACCACCAAATGATATAAAAAAAGACATGAAGGTTATTTCGATTTTTTTACCTGTTGCCGCTGCTCTTTTTGGTCTCGTAATAACCATCGTTTCTTATCGAATGTATAAAAGATACCGGGAAAAATATCTTTTTGATTATTTCTATTATCTTTTGTTTTTTTGTATCTACGGCTTTTTCAATTTTGTGGGCAGGAGTTTTGCCGGCAATATATCTTCCCATCTTTCCCTGTCAAAACATGCCGTGGGCTCGATTCAAATCGTATTCAATTTTACAGCGCTGCCATTTTTTATCATTGCCTGGTACATGCTAATAAAAATGCTCAGGGGGTTACTGGGTAAAGGAATATCTCCCGTACTTAAATGGGGCTATATTTTTTTTAGTTCGATTGTGGTCCTGGCGGCTGTAAAAATAATAATAGATTATGTGGATTCGGGACAACCTCAATTTTCTCCACTGGCTGCAGCGGCTTTGACCATGATAAATATCACCCAATGGCTTATTATGTATATTACAATTATTCATGTCTATTTTTTTGTAAAAGAGGTGAAGGATAAAAAAATGCAAAGGTTAATTAAAAATTTCGGATACCTTAACCTGATAGTACTGACGATCTATGGCATTTTGTTTTTTTCTATAAGAAGCAATGTATTTTATATTACGGTGATGCCTTTTTTGTATTTTTCACGAAACCTTCCGCCTCTTCTTTACCTGGCAGGCTTTTTAAAGACGTATTCAAAAGAGTATTCCCCTCGGCTCGATGATGACGCTAATTTAATTCATTTTTTTTCAGAATTTAATGTTACGAAGCGGGAGCAGCGGATTATCCGGTTAATCTGTGAAGGAAAAAGCAATAAAGAGATTGAAGACATCCTTTTTATCTCCCTTCAAACGGTAAAGCATCACGTATATAATATTTATCAAAAGTTAGGGATAAGAAACAGGGTTCAACTGGTCAACCTGGTACGTCGTTATTCGGAAAGCGAATAAGCCCTATGCCATGGAAATGCTGTTGAATTTACTCTAAAAAAGTACTATGGGCTGTGCCTCCGGCGGCCAGGGGGGCGCTTTTGAAAAACTGCCCCCCTGGACTCCCCGCAAAACTTTTTACTAGAGGCTCCTTTTGAGGTGAGTGTTTTGTACCTTTTTGTGGTTTATTCCCGGAAAACTTGCAACAAGCTTTCATTTTATTTTATAATTAATGCCGGATTATTTGTCCAGTATAATAAAAATCTTTATATGAGGTAAAAATGACTGTTGATTTAGAAAAAATACTTCGACCAAAAGAAAATCCCATGCCACCATTCCCCCCTAAGTATGTCACCCTTGCCAGCGGCGATGAAATGGTTATTCGCCAGGTAGACCGTGATGAAATCCCGGATATCCTCCCTTTTGTCGAACCATTGATACACGTGGAACGTGATTTTTATAATATCGTGGCTGCCCGGGTGTATGGTGAACTCCTGGCATATTACATGTATCGAGTCCAGGATGAATATGTTTTGATTGCCCAAATCGGGAACGAGCTTGCCGCAGTGGTTAACGGCAGGATTGTTAATGCGGATGTGGGAATGTCTTACCACACCATGGCATTAAGACGCGGGTTGAGAATCGGAGCCCATGCGTTTGCCGCAAAAATGGAATACCACATCGATATCATGAAACAAAAAGAAGTGCTCATCGTGGCAGAATCCCCTATCGGGTTCAGGCGGTGGATGATCGAATATAACCTTGAAAAACGATTTCACATCCAACATGAATTGGGAGGTGTTCCCTCCTGGTCCCTGACAAAAGAATTATTCGACCGGGCAAGAGGAACCCTGGTAGTAGGCAGACGCCCGGTTCCTAAAGAACTCCTGGATAAAGCCCAAACAGAGATTTCCCCCCCCAGCGATCCCCCCACCCCCCCGGAAGATTTATTAGCAGCAACTCGTTCCCTTTATGATACCACCGCTACAGCTCTTATCGGTATGCGAAAGA
>CP070627.1:1896969-1903087 GCA_020355945.1 Candidatus Aminicenantota bacterium
CCCCGCCACTCTCCGCAAAAGCTTTTCATTAAAATATCCTCGCCGTAAAAACCGATGTTTCACGTGAAACATTTTTAAATTGTTAATTAACAACGAAATTGACTTCTTTTTTCTATTTTTATATTCTATTATATCCTGTAGTAAAGTTGGAGATTAAGAATAATGATACAAATACAAATTAGTAAATTAAGGGTTGAGATTATCAAAACCATAAAATCGGAAATTTTAACAGGAGTCAACAATGATAAAGAAAGATGAAAATACAGGACCAACGCAAAAAACAAAAGTCATGGTTGCTGAAGATGAATTGATCGTGGCAAGAAATATTGAAAACCAATTACGTAAGTTAGGATATGAGGTCACTGCCGTTGTGGATTCCGGGGAAGCGGTTGTTGCCCGGGCAGCAGAAGCCCAACCGCACCTGGTGCTCATGGATATCAAATTAGCCGGCCAAATGGACGGTGTGGAAGCTGCCCAAAAAATTTATGATCAATTGCACATCCCTGTGGTTTACCTTACTGCTTATGCCGATGATGAAACCTTGCAGCGGGCTAAAGTCACAACCCCCTATGGATATATAATTAAACCCTTTGAACCGAGAAAGTTACATACCACCATTGAAATTGCACTCTATAAGCACACAATGGAAAAGAAACTACAGGAGAGCGAGCTGCGGTTCCGTACCCTGGCCAGTTCCTCACCGGTAGGCATATTTCAAACCGACATTAACGGTGACTGTATTTACGTCAATGAACGTTGGTGTGAAATTGCCGGCATTTTACCAGGGCAGGCCCTGGGGGATGGGTGGGTAAAGGCGCTTTACCCGGAAGATCGCTCTGCCATATCCGATGCCTGGAATCAAATGGTGCACTCAGGGGATAAATTCACCCGGGAATTCCGTTTCCAAACACCAGCAGGCAAAATCACCTGGGTCTATGGTCACGCCGCCCCCCTGAAAAGCGAATCCGGCGAAAAAATGGGATATATCGGTACCATTACTGACATTACCCTTCGCAAGAAATTGGAAGACCAACTCTTAACCGGTAAAAAATTGGAATCCATTGGCATCCTTGCCGGTGGTATTGCCCATGATTTCAATAACCTCCTTTCAGTAATTATAGGTAATATATCAATGGTAAAAAATGATTCCAATATTACCTCAACTCAATCGGATATGTTAGAAAATGTGGAAAAAGCGTCAGCACAGGCTGCACAACTGGCTCAAAGACTCATCACCTTCGCCAAAGGGGGATGGTTGAAGCGAAAAAAACTGGATTTTTTTCAACTCATACAAGATACCATCCACGATCATTTTCCCCAAATGGAGACGTTATTTGACCTGGGCATTTCTCAAAACCTCCGGGCTGTTGATGGAGATTGGGATCAATTGAAACAGGTATTCTTCAACCTGTTACACAATGCGGTAGAAGCAAGTGAGGAATATAAAGGAAGCATTACAGTGACGGCGGAGAATGTTGAATTACCCGGAGAATATACCCCGCTGCCAGACGGGCAATATATCAAAGTTATTGTTAAAGATAAGGGAGTTGGCATCCCTAAAGAGCAGTTGGGTAAAATATTTGATCCCTATTTCACCACCAAATCCAGGGGCGCCCAAAAAGGATTGGGACTGGGACTGTCCATTTGTTATTCCATCATCCATAAGCATGATGGGTATATCCATGTGTCATCCGAGGGCGGTAAAGGCACCACCGTGGAGATTTATCTACCTGCATTCCAAACCTCCTCCGAATCGCGGGACACTTCCGAACCCGGACAGGAAAGCACTCCTCCTTCCACAGCCGGCAAAGCCCTGGTATTGGATGATGAAGAGGTTATCCTGGATGTTTCCCGGCAAATGTTAATGCGCCTGGGATATGAAGTTGAAACCTTTGATGAAGGTCAACATGCACTGGAAGCCGTTGAAAAAGCAGAAAAAAAAGGTAAACCCTTTGATGTTGCTTTCCTGGATCTAATCAATAAAAAAGGTTTGGGAGGAAAAGAGGTGCTGAAAAAGCTGCCTAAACTGGCCCCTCATGTTAAAGCCATTGCCATCAGCGGCTTTTCCGATGGCTCGGAAGAAAACGCGTTGAAAAAATTCGGCTTCTCTGAGGTTCTTTTTAAACCCTTTAAATTGAACGATTTGAAAAAAGCCTTGAGTAAAATAAATAAAACAGGAAGCACCGATTAAGGAAAAATTCAACATTCTCTATTGGAAATTGAAAATACATAACAGGAGCAAAAAGGATGAATCGATTTAGGATTCCCGGTAGGGTTATGTTACTGATGTTGATGTTCACCATGCTTCCCTTGATCGTCCGTTCCCAAACCTATCTCAGCCGAAGCTATACTGTTAACGATGGTCTGGCCAGCCCCACCATCAATGATATCACCCAGGATAAAACGGGCAGGATGTGGTTTGCCACTCCCATAGGCATCACCTGTTATGACGGAACCACCTGGAAAAATTACTCCTCCACCGCTGGCCTGCCCTTTCAAATTTACAACAAAATTCGTGCGGATAACCAGGGGAATATTTGGGCCTTTACCAATTACCTGGGAGATGGGATATATTTTTTTGACAGTAAACGTCAATCCTGGCATCACCTGGACAGACCGGCGGATATAGGTGAAAATATAATTTTTATTACGTCGGTTTCAATGATGGAACACGCGGGACACCCGGAAGGGATTTGCTTCGGGATTGGAACAAAGCAGCGGGGATTTTATATCTACACAAAAAGGGGTTGGGTACATGCAGGCAAAGGACAGGAGAAGTCATGGGTGTTAAAGGTAATTTGCCATAATCATTTGTTTTATCTTATTATCGATAACCTTCAAAGTACCTCTGCTGCTGGCAGCCAAAGCAACTACTTTGTTATTGACCCGGATCGACCTCATGATTGGAGACAAATAGATTTTAAAACACCCTCACCCAACATATATTCCATTGCCATTGAAAAATTTCCTTCTACCCCAAAAGGTTCAGTATATGTATCCGAACCGCGAATATGGCTGACGGGTAAAAGGTGGGCGGGGTATTATTTCCAGGACCATTTTCATCTCCTTTACCGGGGTGAATTTCCCGGATTCCACAAGGATGCTCATTATAAAGAGCTCATTACCCTACCGGACCAATTTGAAGGGTTCTGGGTGGCCAATAGTCGAGTCCTGTTAAACATTGACAAAACAGGAAAAATCAAATTAATCGGGATGCCCGAGACCCTGCCGGCAGTAGGAGCTAATTCCCTCTTCTATGACAGGGAGTCTAATTTCTGGATTGGCACTTACCGGGGGATTATTAAAATTACCAGCTTCCGTTTTGAAAATTACCGGAGAAAGGATGGGCTTTATGATGATGAAGTAACTGCCATCGAAGAATTTAGCAGCAAGGACCTGGTATTCGGCCATAATAGTGGATTCACTTTTTTCATTGATAACCAATTCTATCCCGTTGAAATACCTGGCAGCGATAGGAAGAATATTATCGATTCGCGGGTGATGGACCTGTGCAGGGACCGGGAGGGAAATATTTGGGCAGCAGTCAGTCGAATGGGATTGATGAAAATCAGCCCCACCAGGCAAATGAAATGGTGCCCGGTAATCATCAATGGCAAACTCAACCAGCGTGACATCAGTTTTTCATCGGTCCTGTGCGACAGCAGCGGTAACATCTGGGCCAGCGGCGATCACTATATTTTCCAATGGAAAACCAATCGGTTTATTCCCTTTAAAACCGGCTTAAAGCGAAATTTCTACATCCGCCGGTTATTTGAAAGTAATAGGGACACGATATATATCGCTGCTCATGGAGAAGGCCTTTTACAGTTAAAAGCCAATAAAATAAAACAATTCCGATGTTTGGAAAATGAGGATGCCAATTCAATTTATGCGGTCTATACCGAAGAAAAGGGTAATGTGTTGGTGGGAACACAAATGGGATTGTTTACCCTGGAAAACAACACCCTGGTAAAATTCCGACATAATGATTTCCAGGTGAACCGCCCCGTATATTTTATCACCGGAGATCGTGATGGCTGCCTGTGGTTCGGTTTAAACAACGGGGTCATCAAATGGGATAGGACCAATAGGAACCATTTCCGGCATTATACCATGGCAGATGGCCTGGCAGGTAATGAAACCAATCGGGGCGCCAGTTTTGTGGACCATAATAGTAGAACCTGGATTGGAACGGAACAGGGCGTCTCCTGTTATTATAAGGAAAAAGACAGGATATGCAAAATTCCTCCGTTATTGGAATTGCACTATCTTAATGTATCCGGCCAACCACAGCGGTATCCCCTCAACCGCGATCATGCATTTCAATACTACCTTGATGATCTGACCTTCTATTTTAAGGGGATTTCTTTCATCGACGAAAAGGCTGTCAGGTACAACTTTAAACTGGAAGGGATTGATCGGCAATGGATTACCAATCACAGGGTGCCTGATAATTATATACGTTATCTCAATGTCCCCCCGGGAAAATATCGGTTTCATATCCAGGCAAGCAACAGCCTGGGAACCAAAAGCCCCATGATCTCTTCCGGGTTAATTACCATAAAAAAACCCTTCTTTCATACCTGGTGGTTCTATTTTATGGTTTTTATAGCCATCATACTTTTAATATTTTTTATTGCCAACTTTATATCAAAAAAGCGATACACCGCCCACCTGGAAGAACAAATCCGGCAGCGCACAAAGCAATTGGAGGTATCCGGGAGAGAATTAAGGAACATTTTTAACGGTGCTCATGATGCGATTATCATCATGGACCCTAATGATGAAATCATTTATGATGTAAATAATCGGGCATGCGAAATCTATGGGTTTTCCCGGTTGGAATTTGTGGGGATGTCGCTGGAGACCATCAGTAAACATGTTAACCGGGGAAAAAAAAGGATTAATGAAACCCTGCAAAAAGGGGATTATCTCCACTTTGAAACAATTCAATACCGGAAAGACGGTTCCGAGATGTACCTGGAAGTCAATGCTTCAGTGATCACTTATAGGGGAAGATTGGCTATACTCAGCATCAACCGGGATATTTCCGACCGAAAACGCGCCGAGCAGCAGATCAAAGAGTCCCTCAAAGAAAAAGAGATTTTGTTAAAGGAGATTCACCACCGGGTGAAAAATAATTTGCAAGTTATTTCCAGCCTATTGGATTTGCAGGTGGATACCTTAAAGGATGAGAATACAATCAAAGCATTCCAGAACAGCAAAGACCGGATTTACTCCATGGCCCTGGTTCATGAGAATCTTTATCGATTCGGGGACCTGGCCCGAATCAACGGGAAAGAATATATCCATAATCTCGTGGAATACTTTTTTGACACATATGGGGGCCTGGCAGAGGCCATCATCCCCACGATACAGATCGAAACGCCATCACTCTTGCTAGAAATGGATACCGCCATCCCCATTGGTTTGATCCTTACCGAGCTTCTTTCCAATGCCTTGAAACACGCATTTCCCCCCGGTGAAAGAGGTGAAATCCATATCGCTATTGGCACTGAAACCCCTGGTACGTTAACCCTGTCGGTCAGTGATAACGGTGTTGGTTTGCCGCAAGATTTTGAGATTAAGGAGTCCCACTCACTGGGGCTGCAATTGGTTCACCTGTTGACCCGCCAGGTGAAGGGAACCATCAAAGTGGAAAGAAAACAAGGAACCACTGTTACCATTACCTTCCCTTACAAAGAACATAAATAATACTGATATTCTGATATTTTTTGCGCCCGGTAATCTTTGAAAATTGGATTGGTGTTATGCGCAGCAAATATCCTCAGAATCAGTGGTTGGCTTACAACCCTCGGTCTCATTTTTAAAATGAGGCTTTACATCATCGTTCAAATTGGCAATTGTTTTTTTGCTTAATACTAATTTTTTTTCAAAATTTCTTGGTTTCATCTTTATCTCCTATATTTAAACCGTGTTCAACCGTATTTTATATAAAACATGGAAATATGTCAATCAAATGCCGGTTAAATTTTGCCGGTCCCGGAGGAAAAAAATACCTGACCACAGCCCGGACAAGCCGGAACCAAAAAGGTTCTGGCTTGCCGGGAAATCCCAAATTACAAATCCCAAATTACAAACAAATTACAAATCACAA
>CP070627.1:1903187-1909286 GCA_020355945.1 Candidatus Aminicenantota bacterium
TGACGAGGCATAGTGGGGCTATGTCGAGGAAGAACAACGCAGCTATTCACGTTCAGAACCAGCGAGAATGATGCGTTATTTTTGGAACGAGCCACTAGTCGTAGGTCCGGATGAAGAGTCCGGTGGAGGTTCGAATCCTTCACCTTCCGTTAAATCCCGAAGTGAATTTTCTTCGCCTGCCCGTTTTTTTCTTTCGTTATACTTCTCGTTGTTTCCATTTGCCCCGTCGGAATATAAGGATACCCACCGTAGTCAGCACTGACTCTGCAATGACAATCGCAACATATACTCCTTTTTCTTTCAGCCCCATGGGTAAAGCCAGTACCCAGGCCAGGGGGATTTCTAACAGCCAGAAACAAAAAAAATTGATTTTCATGGGTGTGGCTGTATCTCCTGCACCGTTAAATCCCTGGACGATGACCATTCCAAACGCGTAAAACAAATAGCCGTAGGAGATAAATCGCAAACAGCCTGCTCCGCTGGTCACAACACCTGCCTCTTTGATAAAAATACGTACCAAAGGCTCGGGAAAAAGGATAAAGATAACAGCAATAATTCCCAGGAAAACCATATTAGAAAACCCGGTGACCCAGACTGCCCGTTCTGCGCGTCCTGGTTTTTTAGCGCCCAGGTTTTGTCCCACCAGCGTAGAGGCGGCATTGCTTAATCCCCAGGAAGGAAGCAGTGAAAAAACAATCATTCGAATAGCAATGGTATAACCAGCCAGCACTTCACTGCCAAATACTGCAATAATTCGCACCAGCCCTATCCAACTGGAGGTGGCAATGAGGGATTGACCGATGCCCCCTAATGAGAGAGAAATCAATCGCTTCATCACCTTAAAGTTTATCTTAAATTGCTTGATATTAATTTTTACGCGTCCCCTGCCTTTGAATAGCAGCGTAAATTGGTAGAGGACAGCCAGTCCCCTGCCCAGGGCAGTGGCAATAGCCGCGCCTTTAATCCCTAATTCCGGGAAAGGCCCGAATCCGAAAATCAGGCAGGGATCGAGAATAATATTGATGATATTGGCCAGCCACAACACCCGCATGGAAATCGCTGCATCGCCGGAGCTGCGAAATATGGAATTTATGATAAACAGCAGCATAATGAGTCCATTACTGCCAATAATAATAGCTGTATACATATACCCGGTTTCTACTACCCCGGTTGAAGCCCCCATTAGTCGCAGCAGACCTTTGGCGAAAAAGACCCCTGGCACCGAGATGACCAGTGAAACGCCAAGCCCGGCGAAAATGGCCTGGACAGCGGCAGTGGAAGCGCCTTTTGCGTTTTTTTCCCCGATCCGCCTGGCCACCATGGCTGTTGTTGCTACTCCCAATCCGCCGCCAACCGAATATACAATAGTCAATACCGATTCTGTAATACCTACTGCCGCTACAGCATCGGAACCTACTTTGGAAACGAAAAAAATATCTACCACAGCAAATATCGATTCCATCAACATTTCCAGTACCATAGGAATCGCCAATAACAGTATGGCCCGGCTCAGTTTCACATCAGTAAAATCCCGGTCCGTACCTCGTACGGCTTCAACAATGTCTTCCCAGAGATTTTTTAATTTTGTATTTCCCATTTCCTTATCACAAAAAGCAAAATAATAACCGCTTATCCACCTTTTGTCAACATGATGCCTCCGGCGGGCCCGCGGCGCGGGCACCCTATTAGGGGGGCGCTTTTTGAAAAAACTGCCCCCTGGACCGTGAAACATCCGCAAAAACTTCTTATTAGTGGTGTTAGCAAACCCTCGCCAATAAAAAGTTTTTGCGGGGGGGGGTCCAGGGGGGGGCAGTTTTTACAAAAAGTGTCCCCCCCTGGTGGTGAAGACAAAAAGGGGTTGCAAAAATATCTCATGTTGGATTAAAATGTTGTTATGAAAAAGTACAAAATAAAAAAGAGTGCTGCTGGACCTAAAGAGCACTATATCATTGACTATAAGGCAGAATTGAATCCCCAACAGTACAAAGCGGCAGCTAATATAGAGGGTGCCCAACTGGTAATCGCCGGGGCGGGTACGGGTAAAACGCGTACATTAATTTACCGCCTGGCTTATATGGTAGAAAATGGTATTAGTCCTCAGTCCATATTATTATTAACCTTTACCCGCAAGGCAGCGCAGGAGATGATGCGTCGGGCGGCTACTATCCTGGATGAACGGTGTAGTAAAGTCTCTGGCGGCACCTATCACTCCTTTGCCAATTACATCCTTAGAAAGTATGCTTTGTATATCCGGATGCACCCCAATTTCACTATCTTAGACCGCACCGATTGCGAAGATGTGATTAACCTGATCCGCACCCAATTGGGTTTTAACAAAAAAGAAAGACGGTTCCCCAGGAAACGCACACTCATGGAAGTCATCTCCAAAGCAGTTAACAAATGCACCACGGTTGAGAAAGTGGTATTAAATGAATACCCCCATTACAACAGAGAATGCGATGATATTCTTACCGTGGCGGACCATTACCGGAAATTCAAACAAGAAAAACAAGCCATGGATTATGACGACCTGTTGGTAAACCTGAAAAAGCTCCTGGAAACCAGTGATGAAGTAAGACAAAAAATATCCAATACCTACCGCTATATCATGGTGGATGAGTACCAGGATACCAACAAACTCCAGGGAGAAATTACCGTACTGCTGGCATCGGAACACAAAAATGTCCTGGTGGTAGGGGATGATTCGCAAAGTATTTACTCGTTTCGCGGTGCCAATTTCAGGAATATCATGGATTTTCCCAAACTTTTTCCCGGGACTGTTATTACCACATTGGAACAAAATTATCGCAGTACCCGTCCTATCCTGGATTTGACCAATGCTGTTATCCAACAGGCCAAAGAAAAATATTCAAAAGAGCTTTTTTCAAAAATCGAAGGAGTCCAGAAACCGGTATATATCGATGCAGTGGATGAAGGCGAACAAGCTGCTTTTGTCACGCAGCAGGTATTGGAACTCCGGGAAGAAGGAGTGCCTCTTCACAAAATCGCCGTGTTATTCAGGGCCTCCTGGCATGCCAACGAACTGGAAATAGCGCTGAGGAACGCCAATATCCCTTATGTGAAGTACGGGGGGTTAAAATTCACTGAAGCGGCCCATATAAAAGATGTATTAGCCTATATGCGGGTGATTCACAATGTATTTGATGAAATCGCCTGGCTGCGGCTGCTGCTTTTAATCGAAGGTATCGGGTCTGCCTCTGCTTCCAAAATTATCACCAAAATCTTCCAACAGGGTGGTGCCCTGGAACAATTGCTCTCAAAGGATTTTGCTAAAAAGAAATATTTTAATGACCTGGGGAAACTGCATGCCCTGCTCTCCCGGTTATCCGGGTCCCGGCTGAAACCGGCAGAAAAATTGGAAGCCGTTATCGAGTATTATTCCCCTTTATTTGAGTTAAAGTATGATGATTTCGGGCGCAGGAGAGAAGATTTGCGCTCTCTGCTGCGTATTGCGGAACGTTACGCCAGGTTGGAACAGTTGTTGACAGACCTGACCCTTGAACCGCCGGACCTATCTCAAATGGGTGTGGAACCAACAGGCTCAGAAGATGAAAAACTGGTCCTTTCCACTATCCATTCTGCCAAAGGCCTGGAATGGCATTCGGTGTTTATTATTCACCTGGTGGAAGGTTATTTTCCCGGTATGCAGTCAATGGAATCCGACGAAGACCTGGAAGAGGAACGCCGATTATTCTACGTCGCAGCTACCCGCGCCCAAAAAAATCTCTATTTAATTACACCGGAACTGGAATCCCGGTCGTGGGGTGCCTTTTACCCCTCTGGTATTGTCTTTTCAGAACCCTCACGGTTTATCACAGGAATACCTGATTTTGATGAATTAATCGAAATTGGTGTATTGGAATTCGAAGAACAAGGACCCTTCTAGAAAAAATTACAAATTACAAACCCGGGCTAATTGGGCCGGGAATTCCACGTGCTCCTTTGTATGTGGATTGGGCCTATCAAATTCGTATTGGGCTGAGATTATAGAATGTAGATTAATGATAAATGATGACCGTAAATTGACCGGAATTATCGCTAAAATCAAAATCATTAATGCCTACAAATAATCGTCCCTTTTCCGCCATCTGGAAAGGAGCTTTGTCATTACCGATGTAAAACAGTTCCCCTTTTTTCCCGACTCTTCCGATGACGGCACCGGTGGGTTGATTGGGCAGCGGTTTATTTTTATTCCAGTTCACATACTCTTCTCCACTCTGGTAAACCATGGTTTTTTCATCGATTTGAATAGAGCCGGACGCTAAAAAAAGTATCTCTTGACCGATTCTCACATCTATGCCGGTGTCTATCCATTTTTGATCACCTGTCAGAACGACTTTTTTTAAGCGTTTCCCTTTTCTTAATCGATTGTAATTTTGTTCGACTTCAAAAGGGGATTCCAGGCCTTCCTTTTGGGGTTCATTAAACTCAATCTTCCACACCCGATACAAGGGGAAACGTTTGGTCCCCTGGATTTTACCGAACTTGTAGACATTAAAATAAATCGTGTTAAATTTAAAAGCCACCATTTTTCCTTCATATACCTTTCGGTCCACCGTATGAAGGAAATCACCGAACAAATCCAGATTAAAAACAGCCAATACAATAACAAAAATTATTCCTTTTTGCTTCATTTTAATCTAACTTAAGTATATAAGTATACTCCTTTATACACTATTTCCGTGGAATTTTCAATATAAATTTTGTTTTTCCCTGATATTTTTATGTTTTCACCGGGGAAAGGTATAGTCAGGGTATCTTTTACCAGGTTTAATTTTTTTAAAACAGCAAAGACGGCTGCGCTTCCGGTAGAAGAGGACAGGGTCCTGCCTACCCCTCGTTCATAATAAAACACCCGGAAATTTTCTCCTGTGGGCAGGATAAATTCAACATTGGTCTTATAAGGGAAAATAGCAGCACTTTCAAGCATTTTTCCCATCTGTTCCAGTCTTTCCCCCGGGATATCCTCTTTTATCGGTACGACCACATGGGGATTGCCCACGGAGACCGGGTAAAAAGTGATGTTGTTATACTTATAATCCCATTTTTTTTCCTCCAGGAAAGGGAAAAAATCACGATTTTGAAAATCTGCTGTCCCAATTTCAACTTTCAACCGGAATTTATTTTTCTCATGGAGCAAGCAGGTGTTTTTTTTAGGGCCGATCTTTGTATTTAAGATCACATGATCCCGGTCAAAGGCCTTTTTTAAATAAAAAAGCAAGGCAGAACACCCGGCCATTCCATTGCCGGATAATTCCGCTTCTTCACCGTCCCGGTTAAAAATTTCAAAATCAACGCTTTTTGTGGTCCGGGAAATTTTATAGTAAACCACCCCATCAGCTCCGGCGCCTGTATGCCGACTGCACAACCGCTGGGCCAGGTGTCCTTTTGTTACACCGGTGGTGCCAGGGGATTCATATTCCTCCATGTCAATATGGATAAAATCATTGCCAGCAGTCACTGTTTTATAAAAAATCATGTGTGCATGTGTGCATGTGTGCGTGTTTGCGTGTTTGCGTGTTTGCGTGTTTGCATGTTTGCGCGTGTGCGTGTTTGCGTGTTTGCCCGCGGGCATTATTCCGGGAGCTTGAATTTTATCATTCCCTCTTGACCCTCACGGTTAATATAGAGAAGCACCGATGAACCGGGTTTTTTCTTAGAAATGATTCTCCTAAATTGGTCGAGGCTTTCCAGTATTTTCCCGTTGGCTTCCAGGATCACATCCAGTTCTCTAATATCGTTTCTATAAGCGGAGCCACCTCGTTCCACCTGTTTAACCAGGATACCTTTTGAAGTTTTCAAGTCATACTGCCTGGCCAGTCTGGGGGAATTTTCCACCAATACCATTCCCAGGTCAAGGGATCGGCTTTCTTCTCCCGGCGTGATATACTTCACTGTATCCGGGGCTTCTCCTACTTTAACCTTTATGGTTTGCTTTTGATTTTCCCGGTAGATGGTTAATTCCACGATGTCCCCGGGGCTTGCATCTGCTATTTTGATGGACAAGTCGGTATTGGTTTTTACGTTTTTCCCATCCACCGCCACAATAAGGTCGTATTTTTTTAATCCGGCTTTTTC
>CP070627.1:1909386-1915478 GCA_020355945.1 Candidatus Aminicenantota bacterium
AGTGCAAAAAAGCACTAACTCCCAACGGGAAATACATATCAGTCGATGATGGAAGTCCAGAGCAACGTACTGAAGGTTTAGTTTTCCTCAAAGAGCTGGTTGAAGCGGGGCAGATAAAACCGGTCATAGACAGATGCTATCCGCTGGAACAGATGGTCGAGGCTCACAGATATGTAGACAAAGGACACAAAAAGGGAAACGTAGTCATCACTGTGGGACATAATAACAAAACTTAGCAATCCTGGAGGAAAACTCATGAAAGCGATTGTATACACAGAATACGGACCACCGGATGTTCTCACAAATAGGTGACAGGCAAGATTAATCTACCCATCAAAAAATTGCGGCCGAATTAAAGCTGGAATAATGGGTGAATTAATCCAGAAGGAATTTGAAAGCCGGGGCCACTTCAATTTTGACACCATCTTCTAAAAGTGTTTCTTCCTCATCATCGGTGATAATAATGCCTTTCGAGAGTCCAAACCGTTTACACGCCGCCAGGAGCCCTTTAATCTCCCGCTGCCGAAGAAGCTCTTTCTTGCCTGTCCCTTAAATCTTGCCTTAAATCTTGCCGCTTAACATTGGACAGGCGGTTTCGTTCTTCGTGGTTTCATCCCAGGGGAGCCAGTAACCATTTCCACAGGGGAATATATATAATTTTAAGGTCTTGATGCTGCTCTTCATCTTCATAATCATCTGTTATGATCTTTAAATGCTTGCATCTCAATTCTGCTGCTCCCTTTAGAAGGGCTTTTATTTCTCTCTCCCGTGTGAGGGGATTCTCTACCTCATAGGAAACCTGGATCAGTTCACGAACTGCAGTCCCCTTTTTTACGACAAAATCCACTTCCTCGCCTCGTTCATTTTTCCAATAAAAAATCTCAATACCGGGGTCAAAAGATTTTTGTCTTTGCAGTTCGATAGCCACCACATTTTCAATCACCTTGCCCGGGTCCCTGGAAAATTTAAAGGCCATTATCTCGATCATCCCCGGGTCAATGCTGTAAATTTTCTTTGGGGCCAACATTTGACGTTTCAGTTTGTAGGAAAACTGTTCCAGGACAAAAAACAGGTAAGAAGAATCCAGGTAATCCACGAATTTTTTAATTGTCTCGATATCCTTAAGCCGAATCACTTTTTTTAACTTCGAATAAGTAAATTCCTTGCTGTAATTAAAAGCCAACACCCTTACCAGTTCTTTAAAACTCTGGGTTTTCCTGATCTTATACCTTGAAATAATATCTTTATAAATGACATCTTCATAGATGCTCCGAAGGATGGCTTTTCCAAATTTTAGCACTTCCGGGAATCCCCCGGTATTTAAATAATTGGTAAATTCTTTTTTAATTTTGGCTGACATTCGGGTAGTTAGGACTTCTTTACCTGATATTTCCATATCCTTTATTCGCAAGTATTCCCGGAAGGAAAAGGGGTACAAGGTAAAATCAATATGTCTGCCGGTGAGATGGGTTGCCAATTCCCGGGAAAGGAGTTTGGAGTTGGACCCGGTGATAATGATGCGTTTGGTTCGCCGCAGTCGGTTAATAAACAATTCCCAGCCGGGGATATCCTGGATTTCATCAAAAACCAGGTAATCAAGGTCACCATATAGTTCATAGAATGCCTCAAGCACGTTATTTAATTGGTGCTGTTCAATGCTCAAGCGTTCATCATCAAAATTCAGGTAGCCATATTTTTTATCCATCACGGTTAAAATGGAAAGAAAGGACTTTCCCGCCCGCCGCGGTCCTGTGATTACTACGGTATTTGGTGAGGCTAAGGCATCTTTGATGGAGAGTTCTCTTTGAATAATTTTCTCCTTTTCCATGATTTGTTCGATTTCTTCTCTTTGTTCCAGTATCACCTGTTTTAATTCATTTCCTGTCATTGGTTTAAATGCCATTGGCCTAAATCCTTAAGGTTTTGTTAAAGTTTCGGATTACTAACCCGGAACATTTGCAAAAGTTTCGGGTTAGTAATCGGAAATAGTATGATACCACATATTTTGAAAAATTTCAACTTCGACGCTAAAAATAATGTAAGGTTCTCGCCTGTCCCTTATCCTTTATCCTCATATGAAATGACTTTGCCTTCATCCCTGTTTATATATCGGATATTGAGTTCTTCAAATTCTTTAACCTTCTTCGGGTCTTTTTCAGTCAATAAATAACTTCCCATAACCAGTGCATCGATACCGGTACGCATGTAACAGGAGTACGCATCCTCCGGGCTCATGACGATGGGCTCGCCGCGGACATTGAAGGAAGTATTCAAGAGTACCGGTACACCGGCTATTTTTTTGAAGGCATTAAGCAATTGATGATAGCGCGGATTGGTTTCTTTTTTTACCATTTGCAGCCGTGCTGTGCCATCTACATGGGTGATCGCCGGAAGCAAATCCTTCTTATCCGGGCGTACATCCGGGATCAAGAGCATATAAGGAGCATCAATAGAAATATCAAAGTACTCAGGGGCGTCTTCATGGGTTACAGAAGGTGCAAAAGGACGGAAACTCTCGCGGAATTTGACTTTACTGTTCAGGATTTCTTTCATTTTGGGATTTTTGGGATTTGCTAAAATAGACCGGTTGCCCAGAGCCCGGGGGCCGAATTCCATTCTTCCCTGGAACCACCCGATGACCTGGTCTTGTGCCAACATTTTCGCGGTTTCCTCTACCAATTTTTTTTGGTCGGTTATTTTTTGATATTTGACGCCACAACTGTCCAAAATCGCCTGGATATCTTCATCAGTGTACTCCGGGCCCAGGTAAGCATGGTCCATTTGGTATTTGCGATCTTTACCCAGCGTAAGATTATAAAAAGCAATGGCAGCCCCTAACGCACCACCGCTGTCCCCGGAAGCAGGTTGGATAAATATATCTTTGAAACCGGTTCTCTGCATAATCCTCCAGTTGGCTACACTATTTAAACCCACACCACCGGCAATAGTAAGATAGTCAGTATTGTATGTCTTATACATATTGGCAGCAATTTTTACAATCAAATCTTCTACCACTTTTTGTCCTGATGCGGCAATATCTGTATAAAATTGATCGATCTCCTGGTCTTTTTTTCGTTTGGGACGCCCCAGGTGTTTTTCAAGACGCCGGTTGATGGATTCCGAAGGAGAGTAATGATAGGCAAAATATTTCATGTCCAGGCGAAAGCTTCCGTCTTCTTTTATTTCTATAAGATCAAGAAACTTGTCCACATATTTGGGTTCCCCATAAGGGGCCAGTCCCATTACTTTCCATTCCGCATCGTTGACTCGAAAACCAAGATATGAGGTAATCGCACTGTATAGTAACCCGATGGAATGGGGAAATTTTATCTCTTTGTCGATGCGAATTGTGCTGTCTTTCCCATAACCAATGGTGGTGGTGGCCCATTCCCCCACACCGTCAGTGGTTAAAATAGCAGCTTCTTGAAACGGGGAAACCAGGAAAGCCGACGCCGCATGTGAAAGGTGGTGGTCACCAAAAAAAATTTTATCTTCATCGATATTGAGTTCTTTGCATATATGCTTACGCATATTGAGGCGGCTCTTTAACCACAAGGGGACAGCACGCCTGAAAGAGCCAAAAGACAGCGGCCACTGGGATATATAGGTTTCCAGGATGCGGTTGAACTTTACAAAGGGTTTTTCATAAAACACCACGTAATCTACTTGTTCAGGGTTAATACGCCCCTGGTTCAAGCAAAACCTGATGGCGTTTTTGGGAAAACCGCTGTGGTGTTTATCCCGATTAAATCGTTCCTCTTCCGCGGCAGCTACCACTAAACCGTCATGTACAAGACAGGCGGCAGCGTCATGATAATAACAAGAAATCCCAAGTATAAATTCAGCCATTATAATTTTCTCCCAACTATCATAAAATACCCACCTGTTTTACGGAGAGAAAGGATCCATTTAAACTGTTTCATAAGATGAGCCAGCTTGCTGTTACGCCACCCGGTGACAGATGACTTTTTAAAAATCCTGATGGCATGTTCCTCTTTCCTGAAAAATTCTATCGGTGGGAGTGAATTAATATATTCAATATTGTTTTTTTTATACCAATCCAATAATTCATCTATCGTGTGAGACAATTCATGGGGATGGAGGTATTGATCCTGGTACCAGGTATCTTGTTTTTCCGTATCTTTTTCGTCTTTAACCAGCATTTCTTGTATGGCATCGCGGGTTTTTTCCTTATTGCCGCGGTACTTGCGGTTGACCCACTGCCGCTTGATTCGTAACCGCAGCCGGCCATACTTGTTATAAAGACCAATAATAATGTAAGTTCCTGTTTTAGCAAAGGGGATGATATTTTGAAAACCAAGGTAGGGATTATTGGTATGATGAAGCACACCATTACAGAATATATAGTCGAATTGCTGGCCTTCATACTCCAGGTCCAGCAAGTTTTCCCTTCGGAATGTCACATTGTCCAGTTTTAACTTTTCCTTTAATTCATTGCCTTTGGCCAGTGATTTTTCGGAAAAATCCATGCCCAATGTTTTCCGGTTCTTAACACTGAGCAGACAGGCCAGTTGGCCGGTACCACATCCGGCATCAAGAATGGTTTTTTCCCATGGTATTTGGTCATCCAGCAACCGGGAATAGATATTGGCATTTTTATACAAATCCTCCCGGGTGATATACTTATTGATATCGAATCCCGGGAAGGGATTTTCATTGTAAAATTCGGCAACGATATTTCCTATCCTGGTATCTTCGTGCACTTGAGGCATATCTATGTTCCTATTTCAAAAAAAATCCGAAGCACAAAATCCGATTTAAATGCGAAATTCAAATTACGAATGTTCGAAACATCTTTAGTATCCAGCTCGATATGATGCACGTTAATTGCCTGCTTAATCCAGTTGTTTCATTTTTTCCAGGGAGGTATCAATTTCTTTTTTGGCCTCCCAATAACTGGTGGACTTTTTTTTAAGTCTTAATTTGAGGGGGTCTGAGAATCTCACCAGGCTGAAAATAGGGACGATCAAAAAGTATATAATTGTCATCAAGATAAAGGTTTGTATTTGTCCCATCCTGTTGGCAAATCGTTTCCATTTACTAAGGAACCCGGAATCTTTTTTCATTGTTCTCGCTGTTGTCTTAATATTCCTTTTTTACAAGGGTTTCAAATTTTGAAAGCAGGATTTTACCATATGTTGGAGTAGATTTCAAGATGAAAGGTGGACACTGTCAACCGCCAGATTTTCTTTTTTTTCTGTAAAGGCGTATTTTTAGGAGCTCGGTCTTCATTTCGTGTTGGCACGAAAAGGGGGTCAGATTTTTTAGAAGGAATAAACCGGGCAATCACTCACTTATCCACTGATTCACTGAACTTGACAAGTTTAGATCAGGAGATTATAATAAAATTGTGAAATAAAGAGGTTCTTTTAACCGATGAGCAGAAAAGACAAAGAAAAAAAATTGTCACAACCCCATGCCAAAACATTCGAATATGTCTTTAGAGAAAAAGAGACCGCCGCCAGCCTCCTGAAAGAATATCTTCCCGTGAAAATACGAAATAAGCTGGACTTTGATTCGTTGAAAATCTCAAATACTAAGTTTGTAGATAAAAAGCTGGAAGACTATTTCTCTGATTTGCTGTACGAAATAAATTTAAAGTCCGGCCATAAGCCCGCATTTATATACCTACTATTTGAGCATAAATGCTGGGAAGAGTGGTTCATCTGTCTTCAATTGCTGAAATATATGGTAAGAATATGGGAACTATATCTAAAACAAAATAAGGAAGCCAAATACCTGCCGGTTATCATTCCTTTGGTGATCTATCACGGTAAACCCAAATGGAGCTTAAGCGAGAGATTTATTTCCTTATTTGAAGAGCCGGCCGACTTTGAACAATATATTCCTGATTTTGGTTTTAATTTATATGATATATCTCATATGCCGGACGAAGAAATCCAGGGAACGCCGTTGTTAAGAATATTTTTAACCACCTTTAAATACATTTACAGTCCGGAGTTAAGGAACAAGTTGTGGGAAATATTTAAGTTATTTTTAGAGTTGAGCGATAAAGAAAAGATGTCCGAATACCTTGAAGTTCTTTTAAGGTACCTGTTCAATAGCCCGGG
>CP070627.1:1915578-1921647 GCA_020355945.1 Candidatus Aminicenantota bacterium
TGAAGTACATCCAAAAAGAAGCAGAACATGTTAAAGGTTTCGCAAAAGAAATGGCAGTGGTGACCCATCATCGGCTGGAACAGCAAGAGGGCAAATTGGTGCCGGCCGGAGAACTAACCGAACCGGTGGTGATTCGTCCTACATCAGAGACGATTATCGGGGAATCTCTTGCAGATTGGATCAGGTCTTATCGTGACCTCCCGGTTCGAATTAACCAGTGGTGCAATATCGTACGTTGGGAAATGCGGCCACGAGTTTTCTTGCGAACCACGGAATTTCTCTGGCATGAGGGGCACAGTGCTCATACTAACAGCGAAGAAGCTCGTGAAGAAGAGGATGAACGATTAAAATCACTGGCTATAACAATCCGCTGTATTCCTTTTGTCCAAAAAAGGATAAAACGAAAATGTATATTAACGGGAAAAAGCACTTCAATTGAAGCAATCTTTGCCAAAGCGTACTGAATTCGGGGGTAGGAGGAGACATGGAAACCAACCCATTTTATGATGAGTCCTTTCAGCCCAATGACAAATGGCTCATTGAGATTTTTGCAGAGACGTGGAAATATTTGTTTTTATTTTTCTTAATTCTCTTCGTGTTCTTCGTGTCCTTCGTGGTTTAAATTTTAAAATGAGAATTGCTGAATTTTTAAAGGAAAAGACTTGAAATTTTAATTTGTTTTCTTTAAAATCTTTCTATGCCATTGACCTTTAATGTTAAATTGGAAAAATTAAACAATAGAGGAACTAAAATGATTCGCTTAAAAAGGAGACAATAATGAGAAGAAATGCCCTTCCTTTGTGTTTGTGTGTGTTTTTATTCTTCATTCTTGTGTGGAGTTCCCCCTGCATTTATGGGGAACGAATATCCGAACGAATCCAACTGAACGGGTTTATTTCCCAGGGGTACCTGTACAGTACCCACAATGATTTTATCCCCCAGGCCAGTGAACATGGTTCGTACGAATTCAGTGAGCTGGGATTAACCTTTTCAGTGGATGTGTCGAAAAAGCTGAGACTGGGCATCCAGTTGCTGGCCAGGGATTTTGGTCATATCGGTAACCACCAGGTTATACTGGACTGGGGGTTTGCGGATTACCGGTTTTCCAATGCCTTTGGCATCCGGGTGGGAAAGATCAAAACCCCCCTGGGATTCTACAATGAAGTGCGCGATACAGACCCTCTCTTTCCCATGGTCATCCTGCCCCAGAGTGTTTATGACGAAGCGTATCGGCCGGTTTTCATCGCTTACAACGGCATTGGCTTCTATGGGAAATTGAATATAGGAGTGGGAAGTTTAAGCTACCATTTGTTTACCGGGGGAGTGAACCACCCGGACGACGCACCCTATTTAACGCAAATAAAAGACCTTGTGAACAGGGGACTCGCCCCAACCGGGATGAGTATCTCACCAGTGCAAATGGATACCCAATCATTCCTGGGCGTTCGAGTGATATGGAACACCCCTATTACCGGTTTGCGACTGGGGGGGAGCTTTGATTACCTGACAGGGACATTTAACAGCAGGCTCACTATCCCTATGTCAAGCCCGGAAACGGTATACGGTTCTTTGAAAGTCAAAGAATTCTTTATTCTTTCCGGGGAGTGGGCTATTGGAAATTTCACCATCACAACCGAATATATGGAGTTTCCTCCTATCCTTCACCTGGGGCTTTTTGGCGAAGAAATGCTGCTGACAGATGATACCCAGCAGGGGTGGTATATCATGGGGTCCTATGTGTTTGGCGACAAATTGATACTATACGCTTATTACGACCGATATATCGATGTTAAAGGTGATCCCGAAGGAAACAGCGCCGTTGAAAGCGGACTGGAAAGAATCTTCGGATGGCAAAAAGACCTGGTGATGGGAGCACGTTTCGATATCAACTTCAATTGGACACTTAAAGCCGAATGGCACTTTATCGACGGTGTGGCAAAGTCAGCAGTTTTTTTCCCTGATGCAGCACACCCCGTACAAAAATGGAATATGCTGGCACTGAAAATGTCATACAACTTTTAAATGGAGTAATTGGAGACAAAAATGAAAAGAAAAAAGATAATTATTTTGTTGGTTTTATCCTGCTTATTTGCTTCTGCTTTCGCTTTTGCCAGGAGCTTCGCGGTCATTGTCCACCCGGATAACCCCGGCCAAACCCTCACTGCCAAAGAACTGAAAATGATTTTTCTTGGAGAAAAAACCACCTGGCCGGATAAACAACCACTCAAAGTGGCAGCCCTTAAAAAAGGGGACACCCATAAAGAGTTTTTGAAAGATATAGTAAAAATAAGCCCGATGAAGTTCGCGGTACTCTGGAAACATAAAATCTTTACCGGCAGTGCCGCCGGCACCCATATAAACTTTTTCAAAAACGATGAGAAATTGAAAGACTACATCAAAGCCAATCCCACAGCCATTGGTTATATCTCTGTTAACTCCGTGGATGACACCATTAAGGAAATTAAAATAACCAGGTAAAGAATAAGCAATTACATATCGTATCTAAAATGAATTTTCATTTTGTAGGGCCACCATACCCTCACTTTCATATTGCCTTTCCGAGCCGGTTTATATTTCCATTTTTTTAGGGTATCCACGATAACTGCCCGGACATCAGCAGGGATTTTACGCTTATCCGATATTTTCACCTCTATGACGCTGCCCGTCTCATCGATCAGCAAGCGGGCATTTACAGTGGCGCGCCGTCCCGCATAGGTTTTTTTCAAAGCCGGTGGAAATTCGGGGTCCTGGCCGGATATCTTACCCGGTTTTACTGTGAGTTCCTCTACAGGAACAAGGGGAACACAGGGTTTAAGTACTTCTTTTTTAGGCGTAACCGTGGATTTCTTAATTTCGGTTTTTTCAATGGTTGGTCCTGTTGGTCCTGTTGGTCCTGTTGGTTTGTCGGAATCCTGGCCGGGTTCAACTGTGGTTGTTTTTGGGATACCTGTTTTTTGGGTACCTGTTTTCAAGCTGTCGCTTTTTATATCTTCCGGTTGGGTTTGCCGGGGGGGAGTTGGGGAACCCCTGTCTGTAATTTTTTTTGTCCTGGCTTTAACTTCTTTTTTCAGTTGGTTTTCTTGTTTTTTTAACCGGGAAATGGTCTCGTCTTTAATTTGTTGTTCTTCTTTGGTGAAGGGTTGTTGTTCTTCCAGGGTTTTCAATTTTTGCTGGACTTCCTGGAGTTTCAGTTCGAAATCCTTTTTCTCTTTATTCTGTTGTTCCAGCATTTGTACCGCCATTTGCTGTTCTTTTTTGGCTTTGTTTAATTGATGGAATAGGAAATAGGTACCGCCAGCCAGGGTGACAATAATAAGGATTAAAATCACCTGCATTAGTTTTGACCGTTTTTTTTCTTCCCGGACGATTCCTTCCAAGGGCACTTCCATTATTTCACTTTCGATTCCTTTTCCAGGGATGGGTGGGATTTCCGGCAAAGGTTGAGACAATTCTGCCGTCAACATTTTTTCTTCCTCATCCATTGTATCCGAATACAGGGTTTTCATATAAGCCGCCAGGTTTGATTGAAAATGGCCATAATCCTGGGGAGTGCGGAAGAATTTTGAAATATAATTTTTAAATTCCCTGGAATTGGCGAATCGTTTGTTTAGCGACGGGTTCAATGTCTTTTTGAATAAATTGATTAAAGTAGTCAAAAATTCAATATCCGTGGAAGGCAAATCAGAAACAAAACTAATGCTGGTAAAGGTAGATTCGAAATCCTCACCGGGTAAATAGGAGAAGTAATTACCTGTGAGCATCCGATAGAGGGTATATCCCAGGTAATAAAAATCTGACTGGGGGACTATTTTTTCTTTGCGGATGAATTCGGGCGCCAGCCAGGCCCCATATTTCCTGGTCATCTCTGAAATTGCTGCTTCATTTTCATCAAAGAGAGGCCAGAACCCAAAATACTTTAGAAAAATATTGCCGTGGTAATCAACGATGAGGTGGTCAGGGGTTAAAAATCCGTGAAAGGCATTTTGTCCCTGGACCACAATGGATGAACCCATCTCAAGTATGGTAGCAATCGCAATGATAATGGAAAAGGCCAGGTCAAAAGGGATGGGTTTGTCCTTTACCGAAACATCCTCGACAATCCGGGCCAGTGTCTTGCCGTTGTGGAAAGCACATACCATGTAAGTATAATCTTCTTGTTGGATAATTTTTTCAGGGATACACAGGTTGGGGTTACCGCTCTGTCGGCCTCGTTCACACAGGACGTTGATGCGGGGCCATTCTCCCGGGCTCTTAAATAGAAACGGGTGCACTTCGGTTAATAGCTTATGAGTAACCGGGGTGTCATCTTTGAGTTCTGCGGCCCTGTAATTGTTCCCGATAGAATCCCCGGGCAATCTTTCAAAAATAAAGTAATTATCAACCTTTCCAGGCATTTGCTTTGTGTTGTGTTTGTTTCTTATTTTCATTTTTTTCCCTTTTTGTTATAAGTCTATACTATAAACGATTTTAATAAAAATTTCAATAGGTAAAGTAATCCTACAGAAATTCTAATTTTGGCCTTAATAGAAAGAAATTTTAAAAGGGAAAATAAAATACCTGACCCTATTGCATCTACCTGGAGTAGTGATTCATCGAGATAGGCAACTTTTTTTACAAGCTTATGCCCAACAGCCTGGGGATCAACGACGGCGAAAAAGAAAGCCCCCAAAATAATTTTGCATTATACTCCCGTTCGAGAAACTTCATGGCATAATCCAAATCATACCATTTCATTTCTATGGAAGAAGGCCGTATCTCTTCATAAAATGAGATACCCCCCACCAGGCTGATATCCCTGGTCAAAGCAAAAGATAAACCGATTAATATTGCTTTAAATGGGTCTGACGATAGCTTCAGACCCAGGGAAAAACCCCATCTTTTCCCGAAATTTTTCCAGGGTTCATAAAAACGGGGGTGAAATTCATCCATATCCCTGGCCTGATGAATATCAAGCATAAAAAATAAATTTTCCTTTAATTTGAACTCATCTTCCTCATCAATTTCCGCTGTGAAATGGTTCTCCTCGTAAGTGTATTTTAATTTACGCAAGACAAGCGCAGCCAGGCCGATCTTAAATTGCAGCACATTCCTTTCAACAACATCAAAATCAAAGGTCTCCCGGTCATCATTGTCACTATTCGCAGTAATCGATATCCTACAGGGGGGGCGGACAGCTTTGGGATTTAATTCTACGAAGCGGCAGATAAACTGGTTCGCTGCCTTCAACCCCGGCTCTTCTTCAACCTCTTCCTCAACTGTATAAGAACCTTTACTGCTTATTCGTTGGTCTAAATTGAAAAAACTCTGCCTCAGGAACGAATCTTTCCCTTCTACACCCATACCTGCCGTGGTCAGGTCCTTATGTATCCCCAGCAGGACAATTAAAAATTTCCTGGTGCCGAATAAATAAGATGTCCATTCCTTTTTTTCTTTATGAAGTACATAGGAATCGAAATCCTTTTCTTTTTCAAAGAACCAGTACTTTAACTGGAACTGTTCTCTTTTCAACGTATTGATTTCGGTTTTTAATACTCTTCTCCGGAATATGTCCTGGTTTTCCATATCCAGGGCTTCCAGGGCTTCCACTTCCTTTTCCAGGATTTTTATGCTCTCAGCCAGCCTGAGAATTTTCGTTTCCCTCACCTTAAAGGCATCTTTTAATTCCAGGTTTTTTTGGTTAAATTGATGCTTTATAAAGATGATGGCAGCCCCCCTTAAACCTGCTCTCTTCCATGGTTTGAGTTTTTTGGGCAGAATCTCTTTAACGAATTCATAAATCGCATCTTCCGAATCAAAATCCACCTTTTTAATTTTGTCTAATTCGATGCCAACGTAAATGTCTTGCTTGATCAACTTGATCTTCCTGGCTAAGATATCCTGTTGGAAATGGAAAAGAAAGAACATCATAAGAATAAAAAGAAGTTGTTTTTTCATGAATAAGCCTCCCAATATTTAATTTGAGTAAGAATCAGGGTAAGTTGTTTTAATTTCATTTTTTACCTCCATTTAATAAATTTTAGCATAATTTATGGATTTTTGTTTAAATTTTATAAAACTTTAACTTTTTTT
>CP070627.1:1921747-1927812 GCA_020355945.1 Candidatus Aminicenantota bacterium
GTCTGTAAACAGGCAATATTAAATTGTTTACAGACTTGTCAAAAAATATCTTGCCAGAAAATGGCAAAACTTTACGAATAGGTAACCAAAAATGCGTTAATGTCCAATTTTCCCCTCATTTTCAAGATTCTCTTTATTCCATTGTTTTCAGGAACATTTTTTAATTTTAAAGAAGTCTGAATTTGTAATTTCGATTTTTCGTTCATTATTTCAAGACGGGATGGTGACGCCCAGGGCTTCCATTAATTGAATAGAGTTTATCTCAGTCAGTGCCACGCGTGCAATGGCGATCAGGTCACTGCGCCACATTTCTGCTTTTCTTATGGCTTTGTTTCGTTCTTTTGTTGCTTTGCGGGCATCTGCCCTGGCCCTTTCCCGCCGTTCCCGTGCGGTTTCGGCTTTCTTTACCAAAGCCAAACCAGCCTTCAATCTCTCCCTGGTTAACCCGTAAGTCTTTAACTTTTCCAGGATGGCCGGGGTTTCCAACGCTCCATTATAAAAGCTTTTGGCCTGAACCAGCCAGAGGGAAAAATCCACTTTACGAATGCCCGGCAGTTCCAGTTTCTCCACAGCGGAAATATCCTCCCGCAGTGCCACGCGTGCGATTTTCACATTGGCCATGTAACTCTTCTTGGCCCCGGAGCGGGTCTTTTGAAATACTTCCGTGGCCTGTAACTGTTCAAGGTATTTCTCCTTCTGGTATTCGTAAAGCTTATAGGCCGCCTTGTAGAGATTGTCCCCGTGTTTGAAACGGTTCTCCTTATACCCGTACTTTAACAGGGCCTCACGGATTCTTGGATGCCCTTGCGCATTTACTACCGTTGTTTTAACGCTCTCTAACCGGGCAAACAACGAATTGTCCTTGAGCTTCATTTTTGCCTCCAAATCTCATTATATCATCTATTTAATTGAAAATCAATCTAAATCTATAAAAAATCAAATAAAATCAATTATCAATTAAGTAAAATTGATTAATAATTAAACTCAATCATTTTGCAATCGGATTAAATGATTCTATAATTAAAGAGAATTATTTTTCAATTAAATATATTAGAATATCGATTAAATAATATTGATTAGCAATTAAATTTGATTGTATAGTGATTTATTTTAATTGTTAATCAATTTATATTAATTATTTTTTAATATTAGTTAATTACTAATTCATTTCAATTGATTGCTAATTCATTTGATCTAATTATTTATTAATTTAGATTAATTATAAAATAATTTGTATTAATCAATTATCAATAAGCTTTTATTTGCCTATCACCTTTTCATTTCCTCCTTTTTTCCGTTTTTTGTTTGGAATTTCGATCATTGTAATTTGGAATTTCGTTCTTTATTTCTATGGTATAATATAGTATACTTTTAAGGGAATATAAAAAATGTCTGAAGGATACGGAAGTCGAATTTATGTTCAGAAACGCCGGCGGTTTAATCCCTGGCCTTATATCATCGTGATGGTGGTGCTGGTGGGTTCCTGGTTTCTCTTCAACTCTTTAAATGAAGGACGTTCTCCGTCCGCACCACTTCCCGGGGAACCGAAAAAACACGTGGAAACACTCCCTGACGACTCTTTTCAGTCTATGGCTGAGAAAGAATCGGACCGGGAAGAAATTCCACTGGTGGAGCAAGCACCGGAACCGTCTGAAAATACGGGAAAAACACCGCCTGCCACCAACCACCCTCGTCTATCCAAAGCCCATGAACATTATATGAAACGGGAATATAAAAGGGCCCTGCCATTGTACAAAAAATTGGCAGGTTCCAACCAGGAAGCCCTTGTATATGCCGGGCTCTGCTGTTACTGGTTAAAAGATTACGACAATGCCCATTATTACCTGCAGCAAGCAGTGGATAATGACAAACGTGATTTCCTGGCCAGGAAATTCATGGCTCTCACCTGTTATAAAATGGACGAGCTGACGGACAGTTTGATCCATACCGAAGCAGGGTTGGCCTTATTAGGTGACGCGGAGCTTCTTGCCCTTTACAACAAACTCCAGCGGGAAAAACGGGTGATGAAAGAATACAGCGATACAAAAAAAGTCTATTTCAAAGTGCAATTCAGTAAATCTGAGCACATCAATATTAAAGAAACCGTACTGGATATATTGCAAGAGGCCCGCCGCACCATTGGCAGCGAGATCAATTTTTATCCCCCCAATCCCATTACGGTGATTCTTTATAATGAAAAGGGTTTTTTTGATGTCACGCGGGCACCCGGCTGGGCCGGCGGTCTCTACGACGGCAAGATCAGGCTCCCCATAAAAGGTGTCGAAGGGCAGGAAGCCAAACTGAAGCGCATCCTTTTCCACGAATATACCCATGCCCTGGTGCATGCCATTACACCCCGGTGCCCCGTATGGATCAATGAAGGATTGGCAGAGTATTTTTCCGAAGATGAAGAGTTGCTCGAAATCGGGAAAAAGTATGGCCAACTGATACCACTTAGGCTTTTGGAGCGTGGATTCCCTTCCGGCAATCCCCGGTTGGTAGCAGTGGCTTATCTTCAAAGCTATACCGCTGTCACCTATTTGATCGATAAACACGGCCTCTTCCGGCTAAAAGAACTCCTGGAAGCCCTGGGGAAAGGAGAAAACCTGAATCGTGCCTTTAGGAACATCTTCTATGACACCTACGACCACTTCGTTAAAAACTGGGGAAGAGACTGATTTTAATGATGAATGTTGAAGGATGAAGGGGGAAGGATGTCGGGGGATATTGAAACTTATTTTACAATTGATAAAAAATATGGTCCGGAAGAAATAAAAGAAAAGGGCTCGCGCTTTATTGCTTACCTGTATCCTGCGGGAACAAGAGAGGCCACTGATTTGATTGTTGCCGGGCTTAGAAAAAAATATTACGATGCCAGCCATGTTTGTTTTGCTTACCGTTTGGGAAAGGGGCACGAAGCCTATTTCCGGTACAATGACGATGGGGAACCTTCGGGCACCGCCGGTCTGCCCATTTACAGTGAAATAAAAAGTAAGGAATATTTTAATGTCCTGGCGGTAGTGGTTCGATATTTCGGCGGCACCAAGCTGGGCACCGGCGGTTTAACCAGGGCTTATAGCCAGGCCGCCAAAAAGGTATTGGACATCTCAAAGCGAATCACTGTCCATATCAAACAACGGGTATCGGTTTCCTTTCCTTTTGACTTTACCGGTGAGATCATGCAGTTGGTGAACCGTTTTTCCCTGGACATTGTCAACCAGGATTATTCTGCCGACGGCATTGTGATGCAGCTTGATGTCCCGGTGGGGAAAGTGGATGAGGTGACAAAGCAAATTGTCGATAGAAGCGGAGGAAAGGTAAAACCCGCCTTCACACAATGACCAAAAAGGCGAATGATCCCTTAAAAATACGATGCATTTCTTGACTTTAGCGGGTATTTCATTTATAGTAGATCATTAATAGGGTAATAGGCAATGAAAAAGCTATTTAAACAGAAAAAATTAATCAAGTTCTTTTTCAATTACCAGAGGAAATACCTTGCCCTGGCTATTGGTGCCGGGGTTTTAATGCTTATCAATGTACTGATGATGTTGCCCATGCCATTGGTGACCCGGTACCTGATCGACAAGATCATTCCCAGGGGAGATTTTCAAGCCCTCAATCTCCTGTGCTTACTGCTGCTGGGGGTTATTTTGCTTGGCCAGGTGAGCGCCTATTTTTATCGCTACCAGACGGTCAAATACAAATCCAGGATTCATTTCGACCTGGAGCGGGACCTTTATTTACACGTGCAGGAACTGCCCATGAGTTATTTTTCCCGGCGCCCTTCCGGTTACATCCTCTCCCGTATCGGTGAGGTATCTGCCACTGAAGCCGTCATGGCAGATACATTTTTTAATATTTTAAAGGATTTTATTACCATGTTGGTGGGGGCAGTACTTATTCTCCGGTTCCACCTGGTGCTGGGGTTGGTTTCGCTGTTGGTGCTTCCTTTTTTTATTCTCTCCATCAAGATCTTTCACAAAAGAATCAAAGAGATCAATAAACAATTAAAGGAAGAAAACGCGCAGTATACGGGAAAATTAGAAACGAACATCAATTCCATCGAAAAGATAAAATCCACGGTCAACGAGAAAAAGGTGGGGGAGCGGCTGGCCCGTCGATTGTCCTCGGTGATTAACCTGCGTATCAAAGCCCAGATGATCGGCGCTCTTGCCGGTATTGTTGCCGCTTTTGTCGGCATGATCGCTCCCTTTTTTGTGTTATGGTTTGGTGTATCGGAGATCATGAGGGGGTCCTTAAGCCTGGGAACCTGGGTGGCCATTAATTCTTTCCTGGGCTATTTGTATGGACCTGCGCAGCGGTTGACCAACATCGGCTACACCATTTCCCAGGCCATGGCCGGCCTGGAACGAATATATGAACTATTCCAGGAAAAAGAGGAAGACAGCAGCGGCGAACCGGTGACCGAGATAAAGGAGATCGTTTTTGAAAAGGTCAATTATTCGTACAACGGCGCAGAGGGCGAACTGGCGCTTAAGGATTTGAACCTGAAAATAAAAAACGGCGAAAAAATGGCCATCGTGGGGGAAAGCGGGCAGGGGAAAAGTACACTGGTAAAAATGATATTGAAATTCTACCAACCGGATACAGGACACATCTATCTCTCCGGCAAAAATTCCCGCGATATCGCCGTCAAAAACCTGAGACAAAAGATCGCCTATATCTCACAAAGACAGCGCATACTGGAAGAGGAACTGGAAGAAAAAATCAACGACCTGCAGGTCAGGTCTTTATTACAAAAATTCAGGCTGGATAAAGCCATTGATAATAAAGAGGTTCACCAAACCGAATTCTCCGGCGGGGAGCTCCAGAAAATCGAATTGATGGAATCCATCCTTAGAGATGCCGATATACTCATCGTCGATGAGGGCACCTCCAATATCGATTACAACTCCGAAAGAATCATTCTTAATGAACTTTTCCAAAAATACACAGATAAGATCATCATCTTCATCGCTCACCGTTTAAGTTCTGTCACGGATTTCGAACGTATTGTGGTAATCGATAAAGGCAGGGTGGTGGAAGAAGGCACTCATCTCCAGTTGCTGAGAAAGAAAGGTAAATACCATTTCTTGTGGGGAATGCAAAAAGAAGAATCACAGGAACACCAGGAAAACATCGCTAAAGCAGGATGAGAGCCCATGAAAAAGGACCTGGAAAAGTACCTCAAACAAAAAATCGTCCTGGATACCCGTTCATCGTGGGTATACATCGGCGTATTGGAAGAGGTCACCCAATACTGCGCTGTTCTTTCAGAAGTGGATGTGCATGATAACAAAGACACCTCCACCTCAAAGGAATTTTATACATTACAAAGCAAAACCACCGGCATCAAGGCCAACCGGGAAAGGGTGTATGTAAATCTCGATTACGTGATCAGTTTCTCCCTCCTGGAAGAGGTTAGGACGTTTTAAATTAAAATGAAAAAGAGTTTATTGGTATTACTGTTGTTCTTGATGGTCAACTGCCTGGTGTTTTTATCCGGGTGCACACAAAAAAAATACCAATCCTTCCTGGGTACCGGGACCTATACGGGCGCTTACTGGCCCACCGCTGCCTGGAAAACCTGTAAACCGGAAGAAGTGGGCATGGATTCGGATAAGCTTTATAAAGTCTATGAGTACGCGGCCAACCCCGATATCAATACCTGGGGCATTGCCATTATCCGAAGAGGATATATCGTGGGGGAAGCTTATTTCGAGGGTTTTTCAGCCAGTTCCAGGTTTCCCAGTTACTCCATTGCCAAGAGTTTCCTGAGTTCGCTTTTCGGCATTGCCATTGATAAAAATCTGATAAAGAATATCGATGAGTTGGTAACCAAATACCTGGTGGAGTGGTTAGGGCCGGAGCATGAGCAGGAAAAGCGGCGAATGACCATCAGGCATTTATTGACCATGTCTTCCGGCCTTGAGTGGAATGAACAAGATTATTACAGCGGCGGTCACAATGATGCGTATATTATGGGTAATACGTATGATCACCTGGCCTATGTACTGGCGAAACCCAGTATTCATGAGCCTGGCACAGAGTGGAATTATTCC
>CP070627.1:1927912-1933947 GCA_020355945.1 Candidatus Aminicenantota bacterium
TCGAGAGGGGGGACGCCTTCATCGTATAGATGAAGGTGGCGGGGTGTGTATGCTTCGGTACCAAAATGCCTTTCCTATGAACATTTAGCCTTATCTTAGTGGCATTCGTGACAGGCAAGAAATAAAATGGGGGAAAAAGGGGACAGGCGCGAAGCGTTCTAAACTGCAGGAAGAGGTTTTAAAAAACATGTACAGGTACAGGGCTGTGATTCCACTCTTTAAGGGTGAGGAACACGAATTCACTCCTGCTGATGAAAAGCTGTAAAAGTATAGGGTCAGGTATTTTATTTGTTCCGGATATATCGTTGGATTGGCTTATATTCAACCAGGGTCAGATGCATTATAAAGAGAAGCAGCCGGGAATTGAATTGGCTGATAGTAAAAAAAAGAACGATAATTTTAGGTGATAATCAGCCATGATGCAGAGCCTCACCCGGAGACGATGAAAATAATCATGTGAATAAACTTCTGCGAAAGCGGCCGGATGTTCGTGCAATCATGGTTGAACAAAGTTATTTGATGGCTGTGAGAATAAAAGAATAAAAAGGAGGAAAATTAAAATGCGTAAGCGTCTACAACAATCCTATAACGTCTATGTCTATATCAAAGAAGCTGAGGCTGGTGAAGAGCAGAAAAAGTTCTGTTACAGCTTCGACCCTCGTTGTACTCACTGGGACCCGATCCCGGTCAGTGGTGAGAAATATCATGGTCCACCACCATCGTTGGTTATCGAGGATACCACCAAATACATTCAACCATGGAGTGGCTTTGTTCCCAAATGCACCTTAGAGAACCATGAAGACTGCAAATACTTCCCCGTGCAAACGTCTAATATCAAAGTCGAAGACGTCTACGAAGGCATTGAAAGAGAAAGCAACAAGTGGATGGAGATGGCTTGTGAGGAGGCGAAAAGCTCCGTTACTTGCAAGGGTGGACCTTTTGGCGCGGTCATCGTGCAGGTGGACGACGAGACCGGCGAAATACTGCGATATTGGAGAAACCACAACCACGTCACCCTGTGGAATGATCCTACAGCTCACGCAGAGGTTACCACTATCCGCAGTGCTTGCCAGGCACTGGGGGTATTTGATCTGGGGAAAATCGAAAAATCAAAATCTAAACTACCTCAAACCGGTAAGTATTCCCACTGCGAGATTTATAGCAGTGCCGAACCTTGTCCCATGTGTTTTGCTGCTATCAGTTGGGCGGGTATTCCAGCGCTCTACTTCGCTGCTACCCGATATGATGCTGCTCAGCAAGGCGTAGACTTTTCCGACGAGGAAATCTACAGCGAATTGAAACGCCAGTATAAAGACCGAAAGATGAAAGTCTACCAATGCACCACCTCGAACTCGTTGGATGCTTTTAACCTGTGGAAACGCAGCAAGAAAATACCTTATTAAGGAGAAATATGGAGAGACAGGTAATTTTTTTGCCAACCCACCGTCCCCGGTTTTTACAGTGGATGAGGTTTTTGAAGCAGCGATTCCTTTTGAGATTTTTCCTTCCGCCGACGGGACATCGGCGTTTATCCGCCCGGAATCGGGAAGAGTTGAACGGGATCAGCGGTACCGGTTTCAATGGGAATTCTCATTGGAAAAAGACGGTCTGCCTACCCTCAGTAAATGGGGAGATGACAGCCCCGAGATTGCACAGATCGAGTTCACCCCCGCGGCCACCGTGGCACGGGGTCCCTCATTGTAGAACCACTTCGGAAGATTGTAACACAAACGCTATCCGGCACCGATACGTGTATACGTGTACGGGTTTGATTTATCAAACCCTGGCCCTGGGAAAATGATTATTGGTTTTTGGTAAAATGGTACGGTGATTAATAAAGAACGAATTTCGTATAATAAATAGATAGGCATTATAAAGGAGGGATTAACAATGAAAATATTAAAATTAAGCATATTTAGTATCTTGGTAGGTTTACAATTTGGTTGTCCTGGAGGTGGTGGCAGTGGTCCAGTACCTATTCCTGTCCCATCATCGTTCCCGACAAGCGCCACTATCTGTGAATCATACGATTTTCAATACACCACTCCTGCAACAATCACTAACTACAAAGTACCAGATTGGTTAGATTTAGATCTTTCTAATAATACCCTTTCCGGCGAGCCTGAAGGTGAAGACTTCGGCAATTTTTTAGTTTGGGTAGAAGGGCAGTATCAAGGCAAAACAGGTAGGGTAACAGCAAGGATATCTGTGGCAGCACCGAAAATAACCTTTTCGCCTCCACAAGGTGTTGATATTGAAATTGCTAAACAATACGGTAATGTAAAGGTAGAAGTTGCTCCTGATTGTGAATACAACGTTGAACTTTTTACACTTAGTAATTCGCCGCAACATCAAACTTTTAGTACGAATCCTTCCGTCACCACTGATGAATATGGGGAAGTGACAATAATCGTTCAAGCAAACACCGATGTCCCAGCTACAGGGCTTCTGACTTTAAAAATTACTCCGGATCCAGAGGGGGGAGCTTCACCAGTAATTTTGCGAATTCCGATTAATGCGCATCACTAATGTGTAGCTAACAAAAAGGGGTCAGGCAAGAATACTGAGAATACTGATAATTTTTCGTCCAACCATTGAAATTTTTTCTGGTTTATGGTATTATATAATTTAGTTTAAGAAAAGGAGGAATGTTATGCCAGGTAGAAGAACGAATTATATTATAAAGGTCACCATCATTCCTATTTTATTAGCATCAATCGTTGTGACTCTATCTATTATATTTCCCAAAATTCAATCTATTTCCGTATTTTTCTCCCTGGCTATTGCACTTTATTTTGGAATTATTTTTGCTATATATAATTCTTATGACTCTTTAAAAGATAGATTATTTCAGAAATTTGACAGTGAGATTAAAGATGCTATAGCCAAAAATAGAATCGTTGATACAGAGGAATTTGGAGAAAAGTTCATAGAAGTTATTAGTGGACTCACATTAAATTTTGGCGTCGATGCTGTTATTTTTAAAGCAATTGACTCAGACTATCTCTTTTCGGATCGAGAAAAAATAACTAAAAATATTTCAATAAATGATTATGAAAAATTTGCAGATTTAGCACAGAAAAATGAAGAATTGAAAATACTTCGAAAGAAAAGTGGAAAATTTGACTTTAAATACAAATCTATTTTATTAGTTCCAATGGTATTTGCAGGAACAAAGTTGGGATATTTTGCTTTATGTTCATTTAGAAAAGTCTTTAGAGATTTAGATATCTGGTTATATTCTACTTTGGAAAACCTTTTTATTGATGATCCATTTTATTCTCTAAAAGATAAACGAATTAAGAATAAAATAATAAGTTTGGAAGTGAAAATTGACAAAATTACAAATCAAGTTGCTTCGGGTAAAATCGAACATGTGGATCCGTTTATCACAGAGTTGTCCAAAATTATTACCGAGGAGCTTGGTTGCTCAGGGGGATATTTTCACCTAAAAAAAACGGGTAGTTTCACTCATTATCCCAAAAATTTAAAATTAGATATTTCACTTGTTATTCATTTAGAAAAAGTTTTTTTGAACACCAGCGAAGCTCAATTAATTGATAAAAATGACCCTAATTTTTCTGAAAAATTACCTTACCCTATTCTGATAGCAATTCCCATTATATTCGAAGAAGAATATAAAGGCAATTTTGGAGTTTTGTTAAGTGATAGGAATAGAGCAGATGAAATAAAAGGTATCTTAGATCATATTGAGGATAGTGTTATTGATAATTACGTACATATGTTAACAAAGAAAGAATAATTAAACATTGTTGACCGGGCATGGTGATAAAAATGAAAATAAAACTAAAACATTCACTGATGATGTTATTTATCTTGCTCTTCTTCTGCGGAGCGATCTTTTCCCAGGACAGCGGCTCACTATTATTGGATTTCCAAGAAAACCAATTGAAAGAACGTTTACAACTTACTCCCCAACAGGTTGACACTGTAAAAGAAATAATTAAAATGCTCCAGTCTCAAGAAAGCCTGGACCGGCAAAACTTCAAAGAAAATGCCCTTGCGCTGGTTGCGGCTGCGGTAAGAAGAGCACAAATGGCTGAAATGAAGTTGTCCAATGACCTGGAGGACTCCCAAAAAGCAACACTAAGGCAAATAAAGGAAGAACAACAAGTGACCAGGGAATTTTTCACTCTAAAGGAAGGACTGATTTTAACAGCAGAACAAGCCGCAAAAGTTAAAGCTATTCTCCAGATATACGATTCTCAGCGTCCTGTTCGTGGAGATGCTTATGATAATATAGGAGACTTATATGACCCCATGGACTATGGTTATGGTTATAGTCCCGGTTATGGCATGCCCGGGAATATACCGGGCACGATGCCGGGCACTATCCCGGGCACAACGCAGCGCAATATGCCAGGTACAATGCCAGGGAATATGGCGCGCACCAGGCGGCCCTATAAGATGAGAATGAACGAGGGATTGATTGAAAAATTGAGAAAACACGAAGCAAAAAAAGAGAAAGCCATCGAACCGATCTTAACCCCGGAACAAAAAATACTGTTTAACCAATTAAAAGAAATACGGCATAAAGAACTGGAAATGCTCCTGGAAAAAATAAGGCAATAAAAAAGGGGGTGGTGTGGGCAAAGGTGCAAATGTTGAACACACTTTTTCTAATCCTCCGTCTTTTTCCCGGCGAATTTTTTCTCTAATTTTTCCTTTCTTTTTTCTCTCATCCTTTCCAACCGGGCTTTTTGTGTGTCATCCAACCGGTTCCACCGTTTAGGTGTCCTGGAAAACAATTTCGACACCCCACGAAAAATCAATGATACAAGAGCAGCTATGCCCTCTAATATCAATTCCAACACAACTTCAAAAACAATCATGGTTACCTCCTGCAAAAACTTTTTATTTACCTTTTGCTGGTAAGCAAACATGATGACAGTTGTTTGAGGCCAAAGATACTCAGCCCGGTTGTTCCAGGCCCAGTTTTAATGAAATTTCGTCTTTTCATCTTTTTATGCTTCATATTCACTCTCCTTTGAACTATTTTTCAACTTACCGGAAATCTGGCAGCGTAATATTTTATAAACGCCTACGCTTATAAGCGGGATAACAAAAACGAAAAAGAAACCCCAGCTAATGGTTCCGTACCCTTTGGCAATCAAATTGATCAACCCAAAAGTTGAAATACCCAGACCTATCAAAAGAAGGACTACAGCCACAAGGGGCCTTTGCCATTGAGGAAGCTCTTTTCCTTTGGCACGCAGTGCGGATTGTATTCTCTGGTTAACAGCATGAATAAAACCGGTGCCAGTTTCGATTAAGGTACCGAAAAGAACAATTTGAAAAGGGATTAGTAAAAAAGGAGAGCCAATTTTTTGCAGGATAAATATGGCAGGTATTTCCTCAGGCAAAACCGCGGGATAATGACTGACAACGGCAATATAAAAAAGAAAACCCGGTACAATACCAATCAAACCCCCAAGCAAGCCTGCAGACACAGCTTCTTTTCTTGTTTCGATGTGGCTAACACAAAATAAAATAGCAGGAATAATTCCCAGGTTGTAAAGCGCATATTTGAAGCCTCCCAAAGACCACTTTGAAAGGATAACTCCGTTGGAAAAATTTTCCTGGATGCGGGGACCGAATTTAAGAACAGCAGCAATTAGAAAAAGCCCGTAAAGAATGTAAAGCAAAATTGACCATCCGGAAAGGAATTTTTCAATCAAATTACTCCCTTTAAAGGTTAAAAACCCGATGGCAGCTAACATGATCATTACCCCGCTGATGTATGGAATTCCAAAATTATCCCTGATTAAAACACCGGCTGCCGAACCAATGACGGCCAGTACAATAAACAACAAAATAACATAAAGAATTTCAAAAAGAAACCAAAAGGGCCCCAGCAGCTTATTGAAAAATGTCCGATAATCATAGGCTTGAAATTTCCGCGAGAATTCAAAAGTTACAGCTAATAATATCGACCATATGGCTGTTGTCAAGAGCATTCCCAAAAGACCACCCAAAGGCCCGTAACGAAGAAAATACTCGACTAATTCACGGCC
>CP070627.1:1934047-1940076 GCA_020355945.1 Candidatus Aminicenantota bacterium
TTAATAATCGGCGCCTATGCTGTCGGCTCACACCAGGGATTTATCTACACCCGTCATGACACACCGCAATTAAAAAACAATATTGATATTGCCCTGGCAAAGGCCGAGGAATACGGACTTTTAGGTGAAAATATCCTGGGTTCCGGCTTCAACTTTAATGTCGAGGTGCATCTTGATATCGGAATCTTCGTATCCGGCGAGTCCAGCGCCTTGATGAAGTCAATAGAAGGGAATAACCCGGAGCCGAGACCCAAATATATTCGCACTTCGGTAAGTGGTATATGGGGAAAGCCCAGTGTCCTGAACAATGTAGAAACCTGGGCCAATGTGCCCCTGGTAATCAATAAAGGTTCCGAAGCCTATACCGGTATCGGGACAGCGCGGAGTAAAGGAACAAAACTGGTATCCTTATCCGGTAATATAGTCAATACAGGGGTGGCGGAAGTGCCGTTTGGGACCACCATCAGGGAGATTGTCTACGACATCGGCGGCGGGATACCCGGGGGAAAGAAACTCAAAGCGGTTCATTTTGGAGGACCCATGGGAGGTTCTATACCCGAGGGTCTCATCGACACCCCTTTGGATTTTGATGAGTTGGCAAAGCTGGGAGCCCCGATAGGAGCCGGCAGCATGCTGGTATTGGATGAAGATACCAGGATGGTGGATGTAATAAGGTATTTTCTCAACTTCCTCAGAGAGGAGTCCTGCGGCAAATGCGTCCCCTGCCGCGAGGGCATCGGCCAGATGCTTAAGATCTTGACTAATATTAGTGAAGGAAAGGGAAGAGGCGGGGACATCGAGCAGTTGGAGGAGATAGCCGAGGTGGTTGGAGCAGCCTCTTTGTGTGCGTTAGGGAAAACTGCTTCCGACCCGCTCCTGAGTACGCTGCGCTACTTCAGAGATGAGTATGAGGCAAAGATAGAAAGATGAGTGAAACCCTTTTACAAATAGATGGAAAAAAAGTGAAAGCAGCGGACGGAATGACCGTCCTGGAAGCAGCCCAAAGTGTAGATATATTTATTCCTACGCTCTGTCACCACGAGAAACTGGAACCTTACGGCGGGTGTCGTCTTTGCACGGTAGAAGTAGAAGTTCGCGGCTGGACAAAAGTTGTTGCTGCCTGCCTTTACCCGGTAGAACAGGATTTAATAGTAAGAACCAGGTCTGAGAAAGTAGATAAAATTCGCAAAATGATTTTGGAGTTTCTGCTGGCTCATGCTCCCAATTCCCAGGAATTGCAGGATTTGGCTCAAGAGTATGGAGCAGACAAAGACCGTTTTGAAAAAGAGCCCTCCTTTTGCATTCTTTGTGGTCTATGTGTAAGATACTGTGCTGAAATCAAGAAGGAAAATGCTGTTGGCTTTGTTAACAATGGAGCAAGGCGTGAGATAAGTTTCCTTCCTGAAATCGCCTCCAAGGTGTGCAGCAACTGCAAGGAATGTTTTCCCCTCTGCGGGACATCGTATCTCCAGGCCGCTTATGTTTTAACCGAATCCCTTTCGTTTCCGTTAAAGGAATAAAGGAACGGTGACCATTGAGTATAAAAAAGAAAACAAAATCTTATCGAGTGCTTCGGAGTAAAAGAGGGAGCAGCGAGACCGGTTCCCTGGAATTTATCGGGGAGGAACCCCTTTGGATTCGTATCGAGGATAAGTCATATTCAGTGGTAATGAGAACGCCTGGGGAAGAGTTATTTCACGCGGCGGGTTTTTGTCTTGGGGAGGGGATTGTGGACGAGCCGGATGATTTCGAGACCATCGCATATGATGAAAAGGTGGATGCCAATGTTATTGATATCAATCTCAAACCTGAAAGGCGTAAAAAGATTCATGATCTTTTGGAGAGGAGGAGTTTTATCAGCCAGACCAGTTGTGGCATTTGTGGTAAAAAGATGCTCCGGGACCTTCATCAGATAGTAACCCCGGTGGAAAGTGACTTTGAGGTTGAGATCGACCGTATTTTTGACTGCATCGATAAACTTTCCGAGAGGCAGACGCACTATCAGACCACCAGGGGTTCGCATGCTGCGCTCATTTTTTCCGATCGATTGGAAGTGATTTCTTTTGCAGAGGATGTCGGTCGGCACAATGCGCTTGATAAGGCAATTGGAAAGGCTTTTATGGATGGTAAGTTGATTAAAGCCAGGCTTTTGGTTTTATCTTCGAGGATAAGTTATGAGTTGGTTCAGAAGGCGGCGCGGGCGCGTTTGCCGGTAATGATCAGTGAATCGAGGCCGACAGCTCTTGCCGTGGAAATGGGGAATACTCTTAATATGACGCTGGCCTTTTCTTATGGGGAGTCTGAATTGGTAATCGTCTGCGGCGAAACCCGTATCAAGAAAGAATAACCCCATGGCATGGGGGACCTATTAATAAAAAGTTTTTGTGGGGGTCCAGGGGGCGGTTTTTTCAAAAAGAGCCCCCTGGTCGCCGAAGGCAAAATTTGATGAGAGATTTTGGGGGCGAAGCATTTGATTTTTTTTCCCATTTGTGATATGTTATGATTTCATACGGTCAAACCAACAATGGTTAAAACGGTAATATTTGACTCGGCAGTGCCCAGGGGGTCAAATTTTAAATGGCTAGACCCCAGGGGCGGAAGCCTATCCGATCGAGTCGGAAATGGGAAAGAAGTGCTTTCTGTATCCTATTTCTTAGGAATAGGATGAATATCTTGCTGCTATTATTTTATGATCCAATCATTCAAAAACCAGGGAACGGAAGACATTTTCAACGGTAAGAACACAAAGGCTGCGAGAAAAATATGTCCACGAGCTTTGTGGCATATTGCCTCGAGGAAATTGGATCAACTGGATTCCATAAATTTTCTTAATGAGCTGCGTATTCCTCCTGGTAACCGATTTGAAGGTCTTAATGGAGATCGGAAAGGGCAATATAGTATCAGGATAAACGATCAGTATCGGGTATGTTTTGAATGGAGTGAATTGGGACCAGAACAAGTGGAGATCGTTGACTATCATTAATGTGAAGTTAAAAATATTTTAGGAGATAAAGATGATTCGTATACCGACGCATCGAGAACCAACCCATCCTGGTGAGATGCTTCTCGAAGAATTTTTAGTCCCTATGGGAATAACCCAGAAGGAGTTATCCCAGGGAATTCATGTTCCATACCAGAGAATAAATGAAATCATTAATAAACGGCGTTCAATGACCCCAGGTATTGCGCTGCGGCTGGCAAAATTTTTTGGAGTTTCAGAAGATTTTTGGATGAATCTTCAACTTCGTTGGGATTTGTATAAAGCGAAACGGACTGAGCTCAAAGAATTGAATACGATAAAACCTTTTCAATTAAAGGAATTAACACCCCTTCATACATGAACCTGGATTTGTTTATTGTCGTCGAAGACGGGAAAGAATCCAGTCGTTTAATCAGGCGGAAGATCGATGCTCTTCTTTGGGGGCGGAGGTTTCCCGTGGATTTAGTTGTAAGAAAGGAAAAAGAGATCAAGAGGAATTTCAGGGCCAAAAACCCGTTTTATATTCATCATACTTTTAAGGATGGGAAGTACTCTATGAAAAGGAATGCTGAGGAGATCAAGTTAGTAAAAGACTGGCTAAAGTTTGCAAAGGGGCCTTCTTTCTCTGGTCTGTCCCCTAAACCATTTACCATAGCAGTAAAGCACCGGTCCGGGTTTATAGAAATGATGCCATTGCAGTACTATTTTCAGCAATTCTCCAAGATTAAAAGAATTATCGTCAATATCATCGATAAAAGCATAGCGAGAATAACAAATAATCGAGATCTCATACAGTAACAGTACTTCACTTTCATCTTTCTATTTTCTTCTTTTTCTAATGCGTTCTTAATCTGATACTCAAATAGCCGTGCTTCTGATGAATTTGGATATTTGGATAGATATTCTTCAAGCTCATAAACAACCATTCGTAACTCCATAGGCGAACGCGCGACAATCATTTTCTCCCTTAATTCCTTTAAGAGATCCTTCTCTCTGAACTTAAATTTAATATCGTCGTTGTTGGCAGCACGAGCTACGGCGCTAATAATTTGTTTAGCAACATGTCTTATTCCACGTGAAGTAGATACAGCTAGTCTATCCGCGAGAGTGGGTGAGAACTTTAATACTTCATCTCTGCTTACGTTATGCCATATTGGTAATATAACTTTTCCGATATTTTCCTCTCTTGCAACAAGCCCATCTAACTCACGATTTGGCCATTCTTTCGAAAAGAATGCTGTACTCAGTATTACCACACCAAATCTAGACTTGGAAAGTCCACGATCTATGCTTCTCCGTAAACTGTCTCCCAAAGTTAGCTCGAACTCATCAAGCCAAACGGATAGCCCTTGTTCTTTTAGATGTGCTGCAAGAGGTCGTGCAACATCCTCTTTGTCTTCACTCGCGTGACTTATGAAAACGTCATAACCCATTTCGCATTCCTCTTATTAATATTAAGAATTTCGTTATATCATAAATCAAAACCGAAACCGGGCTGAAAAAAGGGGAACAGACTAGAAGTGCGCCAGGTGAAGCTGGTGCGTTCCAGTGGGTTCAAATCCCACACGGGCAAAGCTTAGCCAGCAGCCCGTAACTTAAACCGCATCAGCTTTTCTTGCATGTCCACTTTACTTTTCCCCGAATATTTCAGAAGAAAGACATTGAATTACCTGAACCTGAAAACGGGTGATTATTATTTCCTTAGATTAGAAGAAACCTTCCAACTAAGGCGAGAATTATTAGGAACCCAAAACTTGGGAACCACACTAAAAGCAGTTTTCGCACTAATACTGGAAATGCTAAGACGAACCAGGCCTCGCCTTCCATCATCTTTTTAGAAAAGGTTTCAGACCATCCAATCTGCAGTAGCCGCATTAATATCAGCAAGACAAGGACGTTAGTGAAAAGCAGGAACCATACTGTCCCCCGTCTTACCGTAAAGTTCATCCCAAAGATAGATACAGGTTTGATACGATTAATCTGTTCCAAAATGAAGTGATTCTCTCCGTAAACCAATGTCCCCTGTTTGGCCAGAAAACCGTCTATAAAAGCAAAAGCGTCCACATTCAAGCGAAGTTGGTGGTAGTATTCAAGAAGGGGCAAAACAATTTGTATTGATTGCTTACTAATCTGGAATAATTTATTTTTTTTCCCCAGATATTCTTTCTCACCAACTTTGAGTGAACTGTTGCCAAGTTCAGAATCAATCTCCGGTAAATTTTTTTCTATATATCCGGACACGCATCGTAGACCTTCTATCACTGGACCGAGTTTCTGGAAGCGATTGTCCTGAAATGTTCTTGCACCCCTCATATTTTCTATGATAGGCTCGTCTAAGTAACGCACCAAATATTTTGCTGAGTGAATAATATGTAGATTCCAGCCATGTTTAAACTTATTCCATTCATAGCTTAAAGTTTTTTTCAAACGTTCGTCTTTCTTTTCTGGACATTCCTGGGTCCAAATGGATTCAAGAACTTTTATATCAAAACCGAACAGAGCACCTATATTTTGACGTAATAGTACTGGATCTGAATCAATCGTCTTCATAAGCATGAGCCAATAATTTTCTTTAACATAAAGGGACTCGACAAAAGCACTTAATTCAGTTAGATTCTGAAGCTCCCACAAATTATGTCTCTTGGTTAGTTCTCGTGACTTTTCAACGATTTCGGCACGTTTGGCATAGTATTGATTAGCGTTATGATGTCTTTCCGGCCTGCCCCCCTAAATCTACAGAAATAAATCCCGCTGCAGGTTATTTTCCTGAGATCGAACCGTTTTTAGATTTAAAATCAGTACCTGTCAATGTGGTATCCGCGCTGACTTTTTATATAGCTGCACCAGGAATGTATATGTCAGCATAAATTCTTTATGTGTCGGAGCCGGGCCTTTAGCTGGCAGCACCAAAGCTTTATATGTCAGCGTCAAAGCTTTAGCTGGCAGCGCCAAAGCTTTAGTTGGAGGCGCAAAAGCTTTAGTTGGCAGCGCCGAAGCTTTATATGGAAGCGTCAAAGCTTTAGCCGGCAGCGCCAAAGCTTTAGTTGGA
>CP070627.1:1940176-1946162 GCA_020355945.1 Candidatus Aminicenantota bacterium
GAGCTGCAAAAGGCAAAAATCAAATTCTTAAAAGACCGGGCCATGTTCTATACCACCTTTCCCATCCGGGAACAAGCCGAAAAAGGGGAATGGGACTTTAAATTAAATCCCATCTACTGTGTTGCCATCATGGATTTTAAATATGATGAAAATCGGGAGAAAAAAGACGTCATCAGGAATGTTCAATTGAAAGACCAGTACTGCCAGGTTTTTTATGATAAATTAACCTATGTTTTCATCGAGATGCCGCGGTTTACCAAAAAAGAGCATGAATTAGAGACTCATTTTGATAAATGGCTTTATTTCCTGAAACACCTGGAAGATTTTGAGAATATCCCCGGGATATTGCAGGAAAAGATATTTGAAAAGGCCTTTCATGTTGCCGAGATTGCCAATTTTACCCCGAAACAATTAGCCCAGTATGAAGAGAGTTTAAAGAATTACCGGGATTTAAAAGGAGTGGTGGATACCTCTTATGAGGAAGGAAAGGCCGATGGAAAAGCCGAAGGAAGAAATGAAAGAGATATTGAAATCGCTTTGAAAATGAAAAAAATGGAGGAACCCCTGGAAAAAATCTCAGATTATACCGGTTTATCAATAGAAGAGATTGAAAAATTGTAACCCATTTCCACACTTCAATACACCATCCTCAGTTTCGTCCCGGCAGGCCGAAAATAAATTACCTATCCCTGCTCCTTCACCGCTAGCGGACTTCTTTCCATTCCTTTTCAAATTCTTTAAAGGTATAAGCCGTAATTTCTTTTACAGCCCTTTCCAGTTTTTTGCCTTCTGCCATTAAGTCCAGGATGGCTTGCATATCAAAGATGGTGAATTTCTCCATAAAAAAATGAACACCCGAAAGCGCAAGCGCATACGCCTTAAGTGCCTGGGTTTTATTTTGCAGCCAATTTCCCGGTAAAGCCAGCAGCGAGGGAACATTACCCTTTGACAGCAAACCGGCAGCTATCTCCAGTTTTCGTTTGTTCCCCTTTTCATCACCGGAAAAATACTGGGCCAGGCCTTCATTCAACCACCAGGGACACCGATGGGAAAGCCGGTCATAGATCACCGCATGAACATATTCATGACAGAGAACTATTTTCAATATGTCCAGGTTGTAATTTTCCACCGGCACCTTGATATGCCCTTCATAAACACCCCCGGCCCAACCCGGGGAACCCGTGATATCAAAAAACTCCTGGTTAGCCAACAGGACAACCTGGATTTGCCGGTTAGGATATAAATTCAATTCCTGGCCGATTTCCAGGTAAATATCCTCCAGGATGTCCATAACATTGCCCCTGAGCTGCAGGTCCCGCTCTCCGTCAAAACTCACCAGGAAAAACATGTCGATTTCCGTTTCAAAATTACCGCTCAATTCCAGGAATTTTTTGAGATTCATCAACCGTTTTTTAAGAGCCCTGTCCGCAGGGTCCAGTTTCAGCGCTTCTTCCCAATGATATTGCGCCTGCTCATTATCATTGGTCAAGTAATATATCTCTCCCAATTTTTTATGGGCCAGGAAATATTTCGGGTTTAGCGCCAGGGCTTCCTTAAAGTAAACCTCGGCTTCCGAATATTGGGAAATGGCGAAATGACAAATTCCCAGAGCCAGGTAAAGTTCCGGTACATCGTCCACATCAAGTACCGCTTGTTCCAATTGATTGATCGCTTCCTGGTATTTCCTTTTTTTTAAAGCATCGGCAGCCAATTGTTCACGGCAATAGGCCAGGTAATATTTGAGGTTGGGATCGGAACCAATAGACTCATAAGCTTCGGTCAGGGCTTCGATGGCTGCTGACCATTTCCCGGCTTTAATCAGTGCAATGGTTTTCCGGGGCAAGCTGACTTTAGGGAGCACCCGTTTGGATTTTTGGGGATTATCTGCCGCTGATGTTAATGAAGCCATCACTAAAAAAACCAGTAGAGTAAGTGTAAATAACCACAGCCAATATATGTTCCGGCTGTTTTCCGGCAAATTTTCAGATATACGGTTCATGCTCAAATGATACGCTATCTCACTGTTTTTTTCAACTCTTATTTTTTAGAAATAAATTCAAATAAATTTGCCTGTTCCGAATACTACTCATCAGCGGTCTATCTTCGTGTACCTTTATGTTTCACTGTAACTTTGTGGCTAAAATTAGAATTACTGATCTCCGGGAATTACCCTTGACAAACAAAACTTATTTAGTTATATTGTTGCATTAATTTGGAGGAAAAATGATGAACTGTTGCAAAATATTTATGCTTTTTTTATTGGTGATAACAGCAGGCCTTCATGGTTACCCGGCACCCACGGAACCGGGTGCCACGGCCAGTGCGGACCGCTTAATGGGGATGTTTAATTGCCCCGGGCCTATTCGTTCTACCCCGGTAAGTGCCCGGGAAACCATATATATTGGCAGCGATAACGGGTATCTTTATGCCCTTAATCGGAAAACCGCTAGACCGAGATGGTCATTTCAGGCTGATGCGGCTGCTGCATCAAAACCCGCTGTGGCAGGTGATCTCGTTTTTTTCTCAACCAAAAGAGGTACACTATATGCCATTTATCAACATCAACATCAACTGGAAGGCAAAGAAGCCTGGCGATTTACTTCCCAGGCTAAAACCGTGAAACTTTACGGGGGCGGATGGGACTACTTTGTCTCCTCTCCGGTGGTGGCCGGGGACCTGGTTATTTTTGGCAGCGGCGATCATCATATTTATGCGCTTCACCGCCAAAAGGGTTCGCTGGTCTGGAAATACGATACCGGTGCCGTGGTCAGGAGCACACCGGCACTGCACGACAATAAACAAACCCTGTTCTGCGGTACCCTGGCGGGTGAGTTGTTGGCTTTGCAGGTAAAATCAGGAAAAGTGAAGTGGAAATTCAAAACCTCTGGCAATCAATACTTTCCTAAAGGTGAACTGCTGTTTGAACCCCTGGTTTATAAAAACACGGTTTATGTCGGTTCCCGGGATGCATCCTTTTATGCGATCAATGCTGCCGATGGGACTTTACGCTGGAAAGCCAGTGACCAAAAGGGAGCCTGGTATACCACCGCTGCCGCTGCTGACCACATGGTGTTTGCCGCCAGTTCGGACGGCCACTATGTACAGGCCCTGGATTACTCTACCGGTAAAGAAAAATGGAAATTCCATGCCCAGGGCCTGATCTTTTCTACTCCTTTTATCCATGAGGGTGTTATTTATATGGGCAGTCACGACGGTTATGTATATGCAGTGGATGCACTGACCGGTAAGTTAGAGTGGCGTTACCGGGTGGGGGATGATGTGCTGGGCTCTGCAATGATTGATAAAGAGATGTTGATTATCGGGTGCGATGACGGTGTCCTTTACGGGCTGAGGCCCGGGAAAACAGTACCCAAAGGGAAGAAGAAAACATACCGCGCTGTCTATTGGGCTCCCCGGCTGGATTCTTTAGTAAAAAACCGGGTTGCCAATACTCATGATCCGCAGGAGGTGTACCGGTTTTTCCGGGATTCCGGTTACGAAACCCTGGACGCTCCCGGCCTGGAGCAATTTTTAAAGAAGCGCATCAGCGATCAACAGGCATCATCTTCTGTCATTGTCCTGGCTTCACTGGTGTTTCCGTCTTCCATCTACCAGGCGCAAGGGAGTGCGCCGGCATTGCTGCGGCAGTACCTGGATGCCGGTGGTAGTATCGTTTCGGTGGGATATCCCCCTTTTATGTTTATGTTGAAAGAGGACACCAACAGGCCAGCCGTGCCTGTCAAAGACCTGATGACAGCATTGAGTATCGATGAGGACTTTTTTTACCACGGTTTTTCTTATTATGATGCCTATATGTCGTATCCTACGGAGGCCGGGAAACGGCTGGGAATGCCGCAATGGTGGTGCAGCGGGTACGGCGTGGACCCTAAAAAAGTCACCATTGTGCTGGGTATAGATGAACACGGCCGGGCCACTGCCTGGATCAAATCCTACGGCGGACCCCAAGAAACCGGCTTAATCCGGCTCTGGGGTAACGATCGACTGCCTCAAGACATGAATTTCATCAAAAAAATCGCCGAAGGGGCGGCACTCAAACCCAATTAGGGAGATTAATTATTGATACCTGGTTTGCCAGTAGAATTATTGAAGTATTTGTTGTAAAATATAGGATGTAAAATGAATAATGAACATGAAATATTTTCCTACACATCCTGAACAAGAGCGTGCGGTCCTGGTGGGACTTACTCTTAAACCAAACAATCCGGCAGAGACTGAGTCCCACCTGGAAGAACTGGCTTCACTGGCTGAAACCGCCGGGGCTGTCCCTATAAAAAAATTCATCCAGCGACTTCCTCAACCTAACCCGGGTACGTTCATAGGTATCGGCATGCTGGAGAATATTAAGGATTATGTAAAAGAAAACCAAATAGATACAGCGATCTTTGATGACGAGCTCTCTCCTTCTCAACTGAAAAACATCGAGAAGCAGTTGGGCTGTAAAATCCTCGACCGTACTCACCTGATCCTGGATATTTTTGCCAGCCGGGCCAAGACCGCCCATGCGCGAATTCAAGTGGAATTGGCACAATATCAATACCTGCTGCCCCGACTTGCCGGGATGTGGCCCCACCTGGAACGACAGCGGGGAGGTGTTGGCTTGCGGGGACCCGGGGAAAGAGAAATAGAAACAGACCGGCGTGTCATCAGGGATAAGATTGCCCAACTAAAAAAACAATTGATTCGCATCGACAGGCAAAAAAGCACCCAACGGAAGAGCCGGGGAAAATTGGTACGGGCAGCCCTGGTGGGCTATACCAATGCCGGTAAATCCACAATACTCAACCTTTTAAGCAAGTCCCGGGTAACGGTTGAGAACAAATTGTTTGCCACCCTGGATACCACCGTACGAAAAGTGGTGATTAAAAATCTTCCCCTCCTCCTGGCAGATACCGTCGGATTTATCCATAAATTACCCCACTGCCTGGTGGAATCCTTTAAAGCCACCCTGGATGAAGTTAGGGAGGCGGACTTGCTGCTGCATGTCATTGATATATCCCACCCAAATTTTGCTGCACAAATGCACGTGGTTCATGACACCTTAAGAGAAATCGGCGCTGACAATAAACCACTGGTCGCGGTATTTAACAAAATAGATGTTTCCACCAAAGCAACGGAAAATAATGAACTGCCATTGGCACCCATGAACCCCGTGGCTCCCTGGTTGAATGAAGAAACCTCCGTTTATATCTCTGCCACAAAGAAAACCAATATCGATATTTTACGACAAAAACTCTATACCCGGGCGAGAGAAATCCATATCACCCGCTATCCTTACAATGATTTTCTCTACGAACTATAACCTCAAGGTCTCCTTTACTTATGTTCGGTCTTAGCGAAATCAAAGGCGTTCTTGAGTATTGCAGTGACACTGGCAATGTCAGCGACATTAGTAGGAATAATCATGGCATTGTTGGTTTTGGCCAGTTTGGCAAAGGATTCGATCCATTCCTGGGCAATGCGGAGACTGACCGCATCTTTACCCCCGGGTTCATTAATGGCCGACCCTACTTCCCGGATACCTTGAGCCGTTGCCAGGGCTACTTCCAGGATGGCAGCCGCCTGGCCTTTGGCCTCATTCTCCCGTTTGGCTCGTTCACCTTCGGACCGTTTAATGGCTTCCTGTTTATCACCTTCGGCCCGGTTGATTTTTGCTTGTTTATCACCTTCGGAGAGTGCGATTTTTTCTCTTTTTTCCCGTTCCGCCCGCATCTGTTTTTCCATGGCATCGCGAATCGATGGAGGCGGTTCGATATTCTTGATTTCATACCGGGTCACCTTGATACCCCAGGGGTCAGAGGCTTCATCCACTGAAGCCACAATCGAAGAGTTAATATTATCCCTGGATTCAAAGGTGACATCAAGGTCCAGCTTACCGATCTCGGAACGCATGGTGGTCTGAGCCAACTGGGTGATGGCAAACCGGTAGTCCCTGATACCGTAACTGGCTTTAACGGGATCAATCACC
>CP070627.1:1946262-1952201 GCA_020355945.1 Candidatus Aminicenantota bacterium
CCGGTTCAGGCCAACGGATGACGATGGGTTTGGAGTGGGTTATGATGCCCTCAAAGTGGCAAAAGCCTGCCAACTGCTGCTGGCTTGTTCCCAACAATTAAAAGATATCGCCTCTTACCGGTTCGATGTCACCCATATCACCCGGGAGATGCTCAACAACCTGGCGAATCGATTCAACTTCAATATTACCCTGGCTTATCAAAATAAAGATATAAAAGCACTGGCGGAAAACAGCGAGATTTTTTTACAATTGATCCGGGACATAGACGAACTCCTGGGCACCAATGAACATTTCCTATTGGGAAAATGGATTGCCGATGCCAGGAAATGGGGCGGCAATAAAAAAGAAAAGGATTTCTACGAATGGAATGCCCGGTCTATTGTGACCATGTGGGAACCCGCCAAAAAGAGTCAACTCCGGGATTATGCTTCAAAGCAGTGGAACGGGTTATTAAAGGGTTTTTATTTACCACGGTGGAAAATGTTCCTGGACCGGCTGGCAGAATCTTTAAGGGAAGATAAACACCTGGATAGACGAAAATTTTTCAGGGACCTGAAAGAGTTTGAATTGCAGTGGATTAACGACAATCAAACCCTTTATCCCTCAGAGCCGGTGGGAGATACGCTAGAGGTAGCCCACCGCTTATTTAAAAAATATATACCCTATTACCGTAATAAAATTTAGGAATCCTCATTTTACCTGGCTTCATCACCCGCTTGCTCCTGTTTTTTAAAAAATTCGACCAGGTCTTTTGTCCGTACAAAAATATTGCTATTCTTATCTTTCAAGCCATTTATCAGCTTTTTGTCACCACTCCACAATCGAGCATCCAGGGTAATTGCAGCAGCAACAAATATAACATCCTTCGGATCTATCTCTTTCACATCCTGAAAAGCCTGGTTTAGTATTTCCCCGGGGATATCTTCGTCATTCATAACAGTACAATATTTCAAAATCAGGTACAAACTCTCGATTACTTCATCTTCACTGAGTTTTGATACTCTTATAATCTTTTCTTTATGCTTGAAAATTTCAATAATAAGGAATTTGGGTATAAAAACTTCAAACTTATCACTCATAATGATATCGAGCGCATTTGATCCCTTTTTCAAGAGAGCGGAAAAAATAATATTCGTATCGACTACCAGTCTCATTTAATCCTTGACAAAATTGCTTTTATTCTTCTCCCACCAATCTTCCATGATTTCCTCTGAAAGATTTTTAATGTCTGCATCCGCTGCCGCAGATTTTTCGGCATTGGCTTTTATTTTCAAATAGTCCATGAATTTCCTGATGTGTTGATTTGTGTATCGTTCTTTTAGTGGAATTCTTATTTGATAATACATGTCGGTCTTTGATACTTCTACCTGCATGCCAGCCTCCTATTCCGTAATTTATTCATCATACCCTACATATAACATATTTCTATGATTTTTTCAACCAGGATTTCTATAAGATTTTTTTTCCATATGCCTTCGGCGACCAGATGCTTCACGGGGTGCTTTTTGAAAAAACTGCCCCGTGACGCATCTGGACCCCCCGTAAAAACTTTTTACTAAAAGGGATAGGAAAAAATCACATGCAATCATGCAATCATGCAGCCATGCAGTTATCCCATCAGCACTCATCTCATCACTCCATCACTCCATCACCCCATCACCCCACTATAATCTGCCGGTGCCTATTGAATTCTCCTCCAATTTCCTTTACAATGTTTCCATGACAGATGAAGAACGAAAACCAGGACCTTACAATTACTGCGATTATCGCTGTGACAAATGTGAATTTAAAGATGAATGCACGGTCTATGCCAAAGAATTGGAAGCTGAAAGTGAAGGCAAAGAAACTTTTGAAGTCCTGAAAGAAAGCCTGGCAGAAGCTCATGAAATGCTCAATCAAATGATGGAAGAACAAAATATCGATATTTATGAGGCAGATGTAGAAGATGAGATGAAAGCACTCAAGGCGATCCGTCAAAAAGTTGAAAAAAAACCAGTGATTCAACTGGCCCATGAATACTTGACCAAAGCAGATGATTTTCTTAACGATTACAAGGAGAAATATTTAACCCCATTGTCCCTGTCCGAGGCTTTTTCCGACCTGGATTGGTACAAAACCATCATCCCGGTAAAGATGCAGCGCACATTGACTTCGTTTCTCCAATTTGCCCTGCTGGATAAAAAATACCCGGAATTTTCCCTGGAAGATGCTTATCATACTTCGGAAGTGGTTTATAAAGCACTGCGGAAATCTTTATCGGCTGTCCGGGAATTAAAAGAAGCCCTTATTGATTACACCGACATCTTCACGGAACTGGAAAATCTTTTGATTGAAATCACCAATGAATTCAGGCATGAATTTCCGTTTATGATCTTAATGTCATTGATACAATTTATTGAAAGTACCGGCGATAATTTTCAGCCGCCGGTGGAAAAATAGTAAATAGTAAGGAGTTAAAATAAGGTAAAATGAAAATGAAAAGAAAAAATTTAATGCAAGTCATTTTTTTTAGTGGATTGATACTGCCGGTATTAATCCTGGGAGCTGAAAATCGTGATACCTGGCAGCAGCCTGACAAAGTATTGGAGGTCATTGGAGTTAAGCCGGGTATGGTGATTGGTGAACCCGGTGCAGGAAGGGGGTATTTTACCTTTAAACTGGCCCGTAAGGTAGGCCCCAGGGGTAAAATTTATGCCAATGATATTGTAGAGAAAGACCTCAACACCATAAAAAAACGGGCCAAAAGAGAGGGTTTTACCAACATTGTTACCATTAAAGGCGAGATTGAGGACCCGCTGTTTCCTGTAGATGAATTGGACATGGTGTTTATGTCGTATGTGCTGCATGACATGTCGCGGCCCAAGGCGTTTTTAATAAACTTGAAACCCTATCTTAAGCCTGAAGCACCTCTGGTGGTTCTTGAACAAGCCCCGGAGAAAACCGGTAAAACCGGGCATTTCTGGAAAAAGGAAAAAATATTAAAAACAGTTCGAGCAGCGGGTTACAGACTGGAACGTATTGAAACCTTTCTGCCAAAGGACAATATTTATATATTTTACCTGGAACAATGAAACTTGTGTTCAAATTTTTGCTCTATGCGGTTTTTTGATTTCCCTCTATGCTCCTATGAAAAAAGCCCACGGATTACACAGATTTACACAAATTGTAAAAAAAAGAAAATCTGAGTAATCTGTGTAATCTGTGGACCTGTTTTTTTATTATACCTGGTAATCGGGTCTGAAATACTGCCTCAAACCATAGTTGGCAATGATCTCCTGCTGGACCTGGGAAGTGCCTTCAATGATTTCCAGTATTTTGGCTTCCCTGAATAAGCGTTCCACCGGGAATCTATTGTAACAACCATTGCCGCCGTGGATTTGTACGGCATCAGTGGTGATTTCCATGGCGATTTTTGAAGTATAGTATTTGGCAATCGTGGTTTCCATTACCGCGTTGGCATCTCCTTTTTTTCTTAATTCACCGGCCCTGAGACACAGCGCTCTTCCCGCATGGACTTTGGTCACCGCATCGCCAATGATACCCTGTACCAATTGGAAATTGTAGAGTTTCTTCCCGAATTGTTTGCGTTTTCGAGAGTAAGAGACCATGGCTTCCAGGGCTTCCTGGCACAGACCCAACCCTCCCCAGGCAATACTGTACCGCCCACAGTCCAGGGCAGTGTTGACAATGTAAGTAAACCCACTTCCTTCTTTAGCCAGTAAATTTTCAGGAGGTACTTCCACATTTTCCAGTTCGATCAGTGCAATGTGTGCAGCTCGCCCAGCCAGCAGTCCTTTGATAGGAGTGGTTTTTACCCCCTCCATGTCACGCTCCAGGAGAAAGGCACTGACACCTTTTTCACCGGTGGTGATGATTAAAAAGAAATCAGCAATATCCCCAAGGGTAATCCACTTTTTGGTGCCATTAATGATATATTTGCTGCCTTGTTTTTTACAAGAAGTTTGAACGCTTTTGGCATCCGTGCCCACGTTGGGTTCGGTGAGTCCGAAACAGCCGATTTTCTCACCACTGGACATTTTAGGCAGCCATTTCTTTTTCTGTTCATCAGTGCCCCAGCGCAGCAGGGTTTCCCCCACCAGGGAAGTATGAACCGTTAGTATCGCCCGGGTAGAAGCACAAGCTTTACCAATCTCTTCAGTAAAAAGACCGTAATACACAGGGTCCAGGCCCAGCCCCCCGTACTCTTTGGGAAAGCAAGGGGCCAGGAAGCCTTTTCCAGCCATTTTATCGATCAGTTCCCGGGGAATGGCTTCATTTTCTTCAAATTGTGCGGCAAAAGGACGTATTTCCTTATCGGCAAACGCCTTTGCCTCCTCTACGATTTCCCGCTGCTTGGGATCGGATGATAGAATATAAGTCATTTCTAAACTCCTTAGTTCTGCTGCCCGGCTTTTTTGTTCTCGATATACCCCACAATACGCTCCACAGAATTAAAGTTACTAATTTCCAGGTCTTCGTTGTCTACTTCAATGGCAAACTCTTGTTCAATATAACTGACCAGTTTCATGGCAAATAACGAATTGACAAATCCCATTTCAAAGATATTGTCACTATCGGTAAAATCGGCCTCATCTTCAAAGACCACCAGGTTAGCTTCTATAAACTGCCTGATTTTTTCTTTTAATTCCATTTATCTTTTCTCCTTTTATTTTTTTCACTTATCTTTTAATGACCCTGGACATTTTATCACATATGATAACCATTTACAATTTTCATTACCGCTTTACAAACCAACTGGCCATTATACCACTATCTGTTTTAGATTGCACCTTTTATTCGTCGAAGACCAGGATAATAGTGTTAGAGGACTTTCACGTCAATATAATGTGGAAAGGGCTGAACGATGGAGAGGTCATTTTCAAATAATATATTGCCCTCATCATCTTTAGAGGCTTCTTTGAAGTTGGCGAATTTGTAGCTTACATACATCATTCGGTTTCGTTTGGTATGTTTGAAATCAGCCAATAATTTTTTCCCGTCTTTTTTGCATTCCTGCATGATGTGAGACATCAATACGGAACCCACTCCCCGGTTCATCACTCGACAGGACATCAGCATGAGTTTCAAATGCCAGTAATCTTCTTTCAGTTCAATAAGAGCAAGTCCGATTTTTCCATACGAACCATACTTATCCGTTAATTCGCACACCAGGAGCTTGTACTGGTGCGAAACCCTGAAAACATTTAATTCATCATAATCATAGGTGCGGCCGGTGGCATTCAGTTGATTGGTACGAACAGTTAGTTCTTCGGCCCGCTGCAAATCTTCTTCCTTGGCATCATGGATGACAAATTTCATATTAAGAGAAGAAAGAAAGGCTTCAGGGGGACCCTGGAATTCTTCCTCTTCCACTTTACGTTTAATGTCATCCATGTACATTAGCCGACGGCGCCGGGAATCACCGGTAATAAACCGGGGATTCAATCGCTTAAGTTCCGGCAGCTTCAGGTACTCGATGGCATCGATACAGGTGATATCCGGGTGAGCACTTTTTACCTCTTCCCGCTCAAAGGGCTGGTCATCAATAAACATAATCGCATCCATACCGATGTTCAAGTTTCTCTGGATATTGCCAACAGAGGCAGATTTGGCATTCCAGTTAATCTCAGGGTAAAGAAAATATTCATCCACTCCCAACTCTTTGAGTTTTCCCATAGCAAATTCGTATTCATTTCTACTGGCAATCGAATGAAGTATCCCCCGGGAATCCAATGTCTTAAGCACTTCTTCTATCCCTGGTTTCAACTTTACATCGTCGGATTCAAGCAATATGCCGTCCCAGATTGTATGATCCAGATCCCAAATCACACATTTGATTTCTTTGTTGCTTTCTGCCATATGTGATACCTCCATTCTGATGACGATTTTTTGTTTTTTATACCTGAAATTATGTCTTCTTTCATCCTGAAGGGCAAGT
>CP070627.1:1952301-1958226 GCA_020355945.1 Candidatus Aminicenantota bacterium
GGCACGTATACGGTAACCCTGACCGTGACGGATAACAACGGGCTCACAGACCCTGTATCTAAGGATGTTACCGTGAGCGACGGCGGTGGTTTGCCGGATTATTGTCCTTCCTACAGCGCCGACGCCGAGAGAATGGCCATCAGCCAGGTGGATATCGGCGGTTTCACCAATACATCGGGCAAGAGCACCTACTCCGACTTCACCGATATGACCATCAACATGCAGTTGGGCCAATCTTATGATACTGCCATCACCCTGGATACCAGCCGCTACAATGTAAGAGCGGTGATATGGATTGATTTCAACCGGGACGGTGATTTCGATGACGCAAACGAACAAGTATTCCGGCGTCAGCGGAAAGGATCAACGGTTACCGGTACCATTACCATCCCTGCCACCGGCGTGGTTACCGGCCAGAAATTGGGACTAAGAATCCACGCGGATACCTTTAGTTTTCGAGACCCCTGTGACGTTAATGTCGGAAATGGTGAAGTGGAAGACTATGCGGTCATTATCCAGTAGAAGGAGGTCAACATGAGACGTTCAATTTTAATATTGATATTCACAGCCCTGGTGTTCTCTCCCTGTCTCTTTGCCAAAATACAGGTGGGAGAAAAAGTCAAGCAAACGTTCGAGACTTCGCATCCCTATCCGGGTGAAAAAGGTGTGGTCTGGCAAAAGGAGTTCCATCATCCCGATGCCGGGTTTATCGCCATTCACTTTTCAAAATTCGATCTGGCCAAAGGTGACTACCTGGAAATTTCCAGCCCTGACAAAAGATTCAAATACACCTACAAAGAAAAAGGGAAAAAGGTCAAGCGATTTAATAATCAAAAGAAACTTGTAGAGAAGGAGATCAGTGTATTCTGGGCCACCCACATTCCCGGGGACCGGGCCATTGTCAAACTGGTGAGCCAAAACAAACAGAATGCCTTTGGTTTTGTCATTGATGAGTGGGTACGCGGTTATGAGCCAGGACATGTAGAGGCGTTATTAGCAGAGGATTCAACGGCTCGAATTCAAGCTATCTGCGGCAGTGATGACAGCGAATGGGCCAAATGCTACGACGGCACCGCTATGTATGACAAATCCAAAGCGGTCTGCCGGCTGCTGATTAATGGAAACATCGCCTGCACCGGTTGGTTAATGGGCAGCGAAGGCCATGTGATGACCAATGAGCATTGTATTGAGAACCAGACCAGCGCAGACAATACAGACTTTGAATTCATGGCCGAAGGTTCCACCTGTACTACGGATTGTTCCAGTTGGTTCGCCTGCCCCGGTACTGTAGAGGCCAGTTCAGGCACACTGGTTAAAGTCGATTACGACCTGGACTATTCATTGTTATTGCTTCCCACCAATGTGAGCGGTACTTACGGGTATTTACAGCTCAGGGACACCCTGCCAACAGTGGGGGAACGGATTTACATCTCCCATCATCCCAGCGGATGGGGTAAGCAATTGACGGTGAACAGTGATACTGACGGACCTTATGCTAAAATCTACAGCACAACTCAGCCCCCCTGCCATGGTGGTCCTGGCGATATCGGTTATTATGCCGACACAGCCGGCGGCAGCTCCGGTGCACCGGTGCTGGGTTACACAGATAACCTGGTGGTAGCCCTGCATCACTGCGGAACCTGCCCCAACCGAGGAGTCCCGGTTACTGCCATTATTACGGATTTAGGCCCTGACCTGCCTGATGATGCGGTTGCCGGTGGTGCACCACAATACTGCACCACCTATAGTAAAAACCAAAATTACGAATGGATTGCACAGGTTCAAATCAGTGATTTAAATCACAGCACCGCTGCCTCTGCTTATTCGGATTACACCAACAAAACAGCCAATGTAACCGCAGGAGCCAATGCCAGTGTAACCTTAACTCCCGGGTATGCCGGTGGTTCCTATTCCCAATACTGGAAGATATGGATTGATTATAATAATGATGGTGATTTTACTGATGCGGGTGAAGAGGTGTTCAGTAGTTCGGGAGCTTCGGCCGTGTCCGGTAATTTCACTGTCTCTTCGGGTGCCAGTGGTGAAAAGCGGATGAGGGTATCTATGCGTTATGAGGGTTCACCGGATTCATGCGGCGCTTTTATCTATGGAGAAGTTGAAGATTATACGATCAATATCCAGTAGGCAGTAGAAAAAAATGTTAAGAAGACAGTTTAGCCAGGAACAAACCCAAAAAGAGGAGGTGAAATATGAAGACCAAAAAAATCCACAGGAAACTGGTCTTAAACAAAATCACCATTGCCAACCTGGTTGGCAATGACATGAGGCGTATCTACGGCGGTGCGCCAAAAGTAACTCATAAGTGTGTAGAGACGGATACCTGTGAGACAATTGCCTGTGAAACAATGGATCCGGAATTGTGCCCGATCCCCAGCACCGGCAGTATTGAGTTTTCTTGCGATACTGCCTGTAATTGCTGAAGGTGTTTTGGAATTGAGTGACCAGTGAATTGAAGAGGAAATGTCCATGGAAGTGTGGAAGTAAGTTTTTTGGGAGCTGCTTTCAGACGGTGTCCCAAACACTTCCTGGGACATCAAAAACGGGGGAAGGCTTCGGCCTTCCCCCACTTTTTTAATTTTTTTATCCCCCTCCGTGTTTCTCCGTGTCCGTCGCCACTATGTGGCTAATATTTCGCTTTTTTTATTGAAAAAATAGGGTAATTCTTATATAATGGCAGCAGAGAAGCGAGAAATAATGAGTAAGAGGTGATTTCAAATGAAAGCTCTAATTCATAGAGACCGGGAAAAAATTGCCGGGACTGTCAGGCCAGTATTTGCATTTATAATTTTTATGATTGGGCTGGTGGGAATCTCCTGCAGCCCTTTTATCAGTTCCACACAAGACCAGCAAAATGAAAAAAATGTCCTAGAAATCGGAGATTGGTTGAGGCAAAAGGTTGTTTCTTTCTCAACCTGCGAACCAGGGACAGATTACCTGGACTTGATGCCCCTTAAAGAGATGATAGGCAATGCGTCTATTGTGGCATTGGGAGAGGCTACACATGGTACCAGTGAATTTTTCAAAATGAAGCACCGCATCCTGGAATTCCTGGTTAAGGAGATGGGATTTAATACATTTGCTATGGAGGCAGGCTTCGCCGAATCCCTACGAGTCAACCGCTATATCCAGGGCGGCCAGGGGGACCCGGCTGTGGTGCTGAAGGGTTTGGGTTACTGGACCTGGAAGACCCAGGAGGTACTGGATATGATCATATGGATGCAAAATCATAACCAAAATCCCAATGGTTATCCTACCGTTAGCTTTTGGGGTTTTGACATGCAATATTTTGCTCTAGCCATGGATGAGGTGATCAATTACTTAAACGAAGTGGATGTACCCGCGGCTGAACTGGTTGAGTCTTTGTACTCTCCTTTGAGAAAATATGAAACGGATATGATGGCTTATAAATTTGCCTACCATGAACACGAGAAATGCCGGGAGGATGTGGAAAAAGTATACCAATTGCTACAAGAGAATCAAGATCTTTATGAAAACATAACCGGTAAAAAAAAGTTTGATTTAGCACTGCAAAATTCCCGGATCGTGATACAGTGGGAAGATGATTTTTCTGATAGGCACTTTCCTTCCCTCAGTATACGTGATGCTTATATGGCTGAAAATGCTTCATGGATAAAGCAGTATGCAGGACCCGGGGCGAAAGTCGTACTGTGGTCCCATAATGGACATTTGGGTGATGGATTTTCCCCTAACATTAGAAAAACAATGGGCACAAACTTGAGGGAAAAATATAATAGAAGTGAAATGGTTATTATTGCTTTTAATTTTTACCGGGGATGGTTTAATGCCTACGCCCTTCAAGAGGGCGGGATGAAGTTAAGGGCCATATATACACCATATCCTAAAGAAGAGAGTTATTCAACCTATTTTGTACATGCGGGGATACCCGCTTTCTTCCTGGATTTGCGGGATTTATTGGCAGGCGACTTGAATCCCGCTGCCAGTGACTGGATCCAGGGGCCCCGTCCTTTTCGGACTGTCGGTTCCACATACGATATAGAAAAACCCGAAGATTATTATTCCACGATAAGATTGCCCAACGTATTTGATATCGTTATTTATTTCCATGACACCTCTGCGTCTCAATTATTACTTCTTGATCCATAACCATTTACTTCTAACTAATCCGAAAATAGCCTCCTGATGAGTGCTTTTATCATCGCTTTATTGGCTTCTTTAAATTTGTAGGGAAATAACTTACCTGGCACCATTCTCCTTCCACCAATTTCCCTTCTCCCTATTTTGTTTTTGTCTGTATTGTACTGTTGTGGAGCAACCTTCACCATAAACGTTGTAAGCGCATACTTTATAAAAATAAACGGTTTTAGGCGTCAGGTCCGAATCCTGGTAGTAAGTTGTATTGGGTTGGACAGAGGTAATCGGGATAAGGGTTAAAGGGGTATCACCCCTATAAATTCTAAATCCCTCTTCATTGTCGGAATTATCTGTCCAGGCCAGGTTGATTCGATTGGAGATCGCTTTGGCTGTTAAGTTGGTTGGACCTGCCGGGAGGTTACCAACGCTGTTATTAATATAGAGGAAAACCGCGCTAAAGGCACCCCAGTTGCCATCTGTGTCCTGCCCCCTGACAAAGATAATATGCCGACCTTCTTTCCAGCCAGTGGTATTGATGGTGGCTTCAGCAGCTTCTACCCCACTGTTGAAATTTCCATCCACCGGCCACATGTCATATGCAACGGGTCCTTGAGCGGAAACCCACGGCGGTACATCAACGTAATACTGGGCCGCGGCTATATTTTGCCATGGTTCGCTGCCAGTGTTGTTATTACAGCGGGTGTCATCGACAGAAGCGGTTAAGGTGACACTTGTGCCGGCGGAAATGCCCGGGGATGTCGAGCCAGCGCTGAGACCCGGGTTAACAGCATCAGGCCCGGCTGATGTCATGTAAGGTGTCCTGGCAACTTTAAGGGCATAAAAAAGTGCAGGTATGTTATCCGCTAGCAGTGTATTTTCAAAATAGGAGCAGCTCTCAAAGAACGCTGTCCCCAATTCAACAGTATAAGCCGGTATGCCCATTTCACCGTAGCCGAACAATTTGGATGTACCATCAGGAGTCGACCCATAGACACGGTAGCCATTAAAGTAAGCGATCTTACGTGCCAGTGTTATAAGTTCCGTCACATTGGGAACCGGTTCCTTCGATTCGTTTAACCACCTGGGCTGGTAAAGTATCTCTCGACCGTGACTGTGAATATCCAGGTAAATACCCGTGGTATCGAGCGGTGCGGGGTCGGAGTTATTGGGCCCCCGCTGATCGGGAAATTGGGAGCGGATGTAATTTTGTATAGCCTGTGTCTCCGGCTCCGAAGCAGCATAGGGGCCGCGATAAACCAGGCTGCAGGGATCACCGCTGGAACCGCCGAAGCAATTCCATTTAAACTCGAAGTTCCGATTAAGGTCTGCGCCGCGGTAATTGCTGTTCGGGCCGCAGTAGTCCTGGTTGGTGTTTTTTCGCCATAACAGCCCGGTTTCTGCCTGCTTACGTCCGTCCGGGTTGGCGTGAAGCATCATATGGATTTCGTGATAGTCCAGCATCCAGGTGACATCAGGATCAGTGTTATAGTTATCCACCAGGTATTCGGCCAGGCGGGTCAGAAGTTCAGCAGTGGTGTATTCACGGGCATGGATGGCACCCGTTAAGAATAACTTAGGCTTGGGCCCGGGGACAGCAGAGTTGGTTAACTTTAACACGTACAAATCATAGCCGCCAGAGCCATTGGTCTTTTCCCATGAGTCACCCTGATCGGTCCAGGTGGCAAGCTCCGGGTAATTGGCAGCAATGGACGCGCCAGTGGTAAAAGTCTCTTCTACTGTTCGATAGCATGGATAGCCAGGTATCCCGGCAGTTTGCACCAGGGCCGCTTC
>CP070627.1:1958326-1964205 GCA_020355945.1 Candidatus Aminicenantota bacterium
TATTGTCGGCATGTTTGTCAATACCCTGGCAATACGAAATTATCCCCGGGGACAGAAAACATTTTTAGAATTTTTAGAAGAAGTGAGAGAGAATTTCTTAGAGGCCATGGAAAACCAGGATTATCAATTTGAAGACCTGGTGGAAAAAATCGGGCCACCGATAGATGTAAGCCGCAATCCTCTCTTTGATGTGATGTTGGTGCTGCAAAACATGGAGACAGAGACACTGGAAATTCCAGGTTTGAAACTTACCCCCGTGCCCTATGCCGGTGAATTCTCAAAGTTTGATATGACCTTCATCGCAGAAGAAAAAACAAACTCCCTTCATTTCTCAGTTTCCTACAGTACCGCCTTGTTTAAAAAGGAGACCATGGAAAGCTTTACCCGCTGTTTTAAAAAAGTAATATCCGTTATCCCGGGAGACCCTACCAGGAAGTTATCAGGAATAGAGATTATAACCGAAGAAGAGAAATGGCAAATATTGCATGAATTTAACGATACCGGTACAAGTTACCCGGAACATAAGACCCTCCATCAGTTGTTTGCAGAACGGGCAGAAAGAACACCGGACCACATCTCTGTAGTGGGAGCTCACGAATTACCCGAATTACCCGAAAAGGGGACAAGGGTGCTTGCCCCCTCCTTGTATACACATATTACATATAGGGAATTAAAGCAAAATTCCGATCAATTGGCCTATTTATTACAGGCAAAAGGGGTAAGACCCGATACCATAGTAGGTATTATGGTGGAGCGTTCCCTTGAGATGATCATTGGTATACTTGGAATACTGAAAGCCGGTGGTGCTTATTTGCCTATTGCCCCGGGTTATCCCAAAGAACGCATTGATTATATGCTTGCAGACAGTGCAGCAAAAATACTATTAACGAACGACGATGGTTTTAATTGTCAATGTTCAATGGTCAATAGTCAATTGTCAATTATTAATTGTCTAAAGGAACGCCCAAAAGCTCACCTGCACCTGCCACCTGCACCTGCCACCTCTTTAGCCTATGTCATCTATACCTCCGGTTCCACCGGGGAACCCAAAGGTGTCATGGTGGAGCACCGGAATGCAGTCAATGTGGTTTCCTGGTTTGGAAAAAATTACGATTTGGCACCAGGGGTTCACGTACTGCAAATGTCCGATTATACTTTTGATCCCAGCGTAAACCAGGTCTTCGGCACCTTACATCGTGGAGCCGTGCTTTGTTTGATTTCCCAGGAGCTCCTTACCCATATGGAATTACTAAGGCAGCATATCAAAAAACATCACATCCATGTGCTGTATTTTGTACCCCTGGTATTAAATGAACTACTAAGCTCCGGGCCCAGGTTGGAGAGTATCCGGCTGGTATTATCCGGGGGCGAAAAGCTGCATAACCCGGTTAAAGATGCAATTTTAGCAAAAGGATACCGATTATATAACCAATACGGACCCACAGAGGCCGCCATTGATGCACTGGTGGAAAAATGTTCAACCGATAGAGTTACTTTAGGTAAACCTATTTCCAATGTGAAATGTTATATAACGGATAAATATAACAACTTTGTGCCGGTGGGCATACCTGGTGAACTTTATGTGGCTGGTGCAGGAGTAGCCAGGGGATATTTAAACAACCCGGAACTAACCTCAGAAAAATTTATAAAATTAGATGTTAATCTTAATATGTCCTATACGTCCCATATGTCCTATATCACCCATATGTCCTATATTTACAAAACCGGCGATCAAGCCAAATGGCTGCCGGAAGGAAATATCCAATTCCTGGGCAGACTGGACCACCAGGTAAAAATTAGAGGATTCAGGATAGAAGTCGAAGAGATAGAAAACCGGCTGCTGCGGCTAAATGGGATAAAGGAATGCGTGGTTACAGCAAGAGAAACTGCAGACAGTCTTGAAGGAAGTCACCCTGGTAATGAAAACCATCGATCTCTATGCGCCTATTATGTTTCGGACAGCGATTGGGATGCTCCCCGGCTGAAAGAATATTTATCCCGCCAGGTGCCAGGATATATGATCCCGCTCCATTTTGTACAAATGGAATATTTACCTTTAACAGCCACCGGCAAAATAGACAGGAATGCGTTACCGCTTCCTGAGCCTGAAACCACTGGAGGCCGAATCCCCCCGGCCAATCATACAGAGGAGATATTAACCAAAATATGGTCAGAGGTTTTAGGGACAGCAGAAGAGAACATCAGCACGGATAACAACTTTTTTGAATTAGGGGGGCATTCGTTAAAAATGACCATTATTGCTTCAAAGATTCACCAGGAACTGAACATACGAGTTCCCCTCCAGAAGCTATTTTCCCGGTTAACTATCAGGGAGTTGGCCGAGTATTTAAAAGAAAAAGCAAAAGAGAAACACTCATCGATTACCCCGGTGGAAAATAAGGAATACTATCCCACTTCTTCAACGCAAAAAAGACTGTATATTCTTCAGCAAATGAATTTGAAGGGTACTCATTACAACATGCCCTGGGTGGTTATCATGGAAGGCCAACTGCAGAGGAAGAAATTGGAGGAGATTTTCCGGGAATTGATAAAAAGACATGAAAGTTTAAGAACCTCATACCTGGTACTGGAAGAAGAGCCAGTTCAGAAGCCCCATGAAAGTGTTAATTTTAAAGTGGAATATTATGATTTAGCCACAGAGTACACAGAGAACACAGAGGGAACAAGGGGGCTTGCCCCCTTGTCTAAAGACCCCGCAACCCGAAACCCGAAACCTGAAACAGCACTTATAAGTTCTTTCATCCGTCCTTTTAATTTAGCGCAGGCTCCCTTACTGCGTGTGGGGCTTATAAAAATAGGCCCTTTAGAACATATTTTTATGATTGATATGCATCATATCGCAGCGGATGGTGTTTCCATTGAAATATTAATGGAAGAGTTTGCCGCTCTATATGAAAACCAGAAATTGCCCCCCTTAAAGATTCAATATAAAGATTATTCCCAATGGTGGAACAATCCGGAGGAAAAGGCAAGAATGAAAAACCAGGAAACCTACTGGATGCAAGAGTTGGCAGGAGAGCTGCCTGTATTAAAAATACCCACCGATTTTGAAAGACCGCCGATTCAAAGTAATGAAGGAAAAACCCTGATTTTTGAGCTCCGAGGAGAATCGTTGGACCAATTACGGGAGATTGCCATTCAAGAGGAAGCAACTTTATACATGACTATAATGGCAGTATTCAATACATTATTATCCAGGATAAGCGGCCAAAGGGAGATCGTTATTGGGGTACCCGTGGCAGGACGGCAGCATGTGGATTTACAGCACGTTGTCGGTATGCTGGTCAACATGATGGTACTGCGAAATTTTCTAAAAGAAGACATAACCTTCAGGGAATTTTTGGGGGAAGTTAAAGAGCGGACATTGAATGCATTGGAAAACCAGGATTATCTCTTTGAAGACCTGGTAGACCGGTTGGCAATCAAAAGGGATATGAGCCGAAACCCCTTATTTGATGTAGTATATGATTTACAGAAATCAGAGCCGGGCAGGGGGAAAATTAGAAATTTGAAATTAAAACCATATTTATTTGAATCGGTAGTATCCAAGTTTGATATGGGTTTGATTGGAGAAGACCTGGGGAAGCGAGTGGTTTTTAGATTTGAATACTGCACAAAGTTATTTAAAAAAGAAACCATCGAAAGATTTATCAAGTATTTCAAAGAACTGGTACACGCTGTTGCAGGGAATCCAAATGTTACCCTGAACAATATTGAAATCTCTCATGAATTGTTTGATAAAAGATTGGAAAACCCTCAAATAAGTTTTGGATTTTAAAATCCAGGGGAGTATCAGCATCATGGAATTCAAAAAAAAAGATCGTGATAGATTGGAAATTGCCGCCAGTAAAAAACTAAAAGAGCGGGATTTCTGGTTAAATCAACTAAAAGGAAATCCTGTAAAAACCAGTTTTCCCTTTGATTATGATAAAAGAAAACCAGGTGAAAGCAGCGGCAAAGAACTGGTTTATCGCTTCCGCTTTCCTGGAGAAATTTTTTCAAAGCTGACGAAATTAAGCAGGGGCTCTGACTATACTTTAAACGCAATCCTGGGAGCTGGCCTGGTGGCGCTGTTGAATAAGTATACCGGCAGCCAGGATATTATTTTCGCTGCTCCCATTTATAAACAAGAAATTGAAACAGACTTTATTAACACCGTACTGGTGCTCAGGAACCCGGTTAAAGAAAATATGACATTTAAGGATTTATTGCTGCAAGTCAGTCAAACCATTATGGAGGCGACAGAGAATTACAGCTACCCCCTGGAAATATTACCGGAGAAATTTAATCTCCCTGTTTCCCAGGGGGATTTCCCTTTTATCGATATTGTCATATTGCTGGAGAATATCCATGACAGGGAATACCTTCGGCATATTAATCGCAGCATGACATTTTGTTTCTTGAGAAAAGAACAGTCCCTTGAAGTAACATTGCAATACAATCCCTTATTGTATAAGAAGGATACAATAAAACGAATCGCCCTTCATTACGCTCAACTGCTGGAGGTATTTCTCTCTAATCTCGAATTGAAAATTTCAGTTATGGATTACCTGTCTAACAAAGAGAAAAACCAGGTATTATTCCAGTTTAATCATTCAGGTATTGAATACCCAGGGGATAAAACCATCCATGAATTATTTGCACGGCAGGCGGCAAGAACCGGCGACCATATCGCCGTAACCGGCCCGCAGCCGGGAGTAATGTCCCTCACCTACCGGGAATTGAATAAAAGCACCCATCAGTTGGCATGTATGCTGAAAGGAAAAGGTGTAATGCCCGGTATCATCGTCGGCCTCATCGTGGAGCGTTCCATAGAGATGATCGTTGCAATACTGGGAATATTAAAAGCCGGAGGTGCCTATTTGCCCATTAACCCGGGTAATCCCCGGGAACGTATCGATTATATGCTGGCTGACAGTAATGCCAATGTGCTGGTTACCACCAGCACGTTGGCTGAAACAGGCGAAAAGCTAACAAGGCAGGAAGCCAGGAAAAACATTGAAATCGTTTTGCTTGACTTCTCTACCCCTCCATCTTCCCACCTGGACCTGTCACCCGCAACTGCCACCTCTTTGGCCTACGTCATCTACACCTCAGGTTCTACGGGAAATCCCAAAGCCGTACCCATCAACCACTCCAATATATGTCCACTACTGCATTGGGGATACCGGCAATTGGGATTAGGCATGCGAGACCGGGTCATCCAGAATTTGTCTTATTATTTTGACTGGTCTGTGTGGGAGATATTTATTACCCTGACATCAGGGTCGTCTTTATATATGATTACCGAAGAGATTTTGTTCAACCCCGGAGCCCAGGTGGATTTTATCGATAAAAACGCTATTACAGTGCTGCATGTCACACCGACCCAGTGGCAATACCTGGTGAATGTGGGACATAAACAGGAGAGCTTAAAGTATCTATTTATCGGAGCGGAGAAATTAACCTATGACCTGGTTCAGCGCAGTTGGCACCTGGTAAATGAATCGTGCCGGGTTTTTAATATGTATGGACCCACCGAAGCCGCGATTATTTCGACCGTGTTGGAAATCCATAAACCAGGGTCTGACCAGTATGAAGAATTATCAAGCGTACCCATAGGAAAACCTATCGCCAATGCAAAGTTGTATATTTTGGACCGGCATATGAATCCGCACCCGGTGAATCTGCCGGGAGAATTATATATAGCCGGTGATTGCCTGGCCAAAGGATATTTGAACCACCCCCAATTAACCGCAGAAAAATTTTGCCTCTGCCAACCAGGGGGCGAGAGCATTGCGCATGGCGCATGGCGCATAGCGTATGGGGCAAAGCACTTTGCCATTTTAGGCTCCCCTCGCCGAGGGGCCTGGACCCCC
>CP070627.1:1964305-1970183 GCA_020355945.1 Candidatus Aminicenantota bacterium
TCGAGTGATGATTTAGACACAACAGACCGGATGATACAGGTGGGAAATATTGTTGATTTGAAGGTCATTGATCATCTGATCATTAATGAAAAGTATTTTTATTCCTTTGAAGATGAAGGTTTAATGGATGAGCTCAGGGAGAGTAAAAAGTGGGTGCCGGGATATTTGGAAGTGGAACAGATCAGGAAGGAAGCAATAAAAATAGGCCAAGAAATGGGGGAAAAAAGAGGGGAAAAAAGAGGTATTGAAAAGAAGGCCAAAGAAACAGCAAAAAGAATGTTAGAAGATGGACTGCCGATTGATACCATCTCAAAATATACCGGCCTTACTGCAGATGAAATAAAAAAATTGCAGAAATCAAAGAAAGTAAACTAAATAGATGTATCGGAAATTCTACAGATTGTTGATAATAAGGGATTCCCTGCCAACCATTCTGCATACTCCTTTTTCCTTTTCCCCCATTTACCCTTCTTCTGACTTTTTGATTCTTTAGGGAAAGAGTACGGACCAACCATTGGCCTGGGGAGCAGGGAAAAGCCGCTCACCAAAAGCAAAAGTGTCTCGCGATTAGCAAAAGCAGCTCATGGGAGGCAAAATTTAGAATTGCTGCTTTTTTTCTTCATGGGTTGACTAAAAGGGCAAAATAAGCGAAAATAACAGCTTAAAAAAAATTTGGAGTACTTAAATGGCTGACGAAAAGAAAATTAAATGGAAAAATACACTGAATTTGCCCAAAACCAGCTTTCCTATGAAAGCCCAACTGAACCAAAAAGAACCGCAAATCCTGAAACAATGGCAGGAGATGAAGATTTACCAGCAGATAATTGAGAAACGAAAAGATAATAAAATCTATATCCTTCATGACGGACCTCCTTTTGCCAATGGCAATATTCACCTGGGTACTGCCTTGAATAAGATTCTAAAGGATTTTGTGGTAAAAACCAAAAATATGGAGGGCTTCCTGTCACCTTATGTACCCGGATGGGACTGCCATGGCCTGCCTATTGAAATCAAAGTGGAAGAGCAATTGGGTGAAAAGAAAAAAGATATGAGTGTCATTGATATTCGGAAAAAATGCCGCGAATACGCAGAAAAGTATGTCAAAATCATGAAAGAAGAGTTTATCCGGTTAGGGGTTTTCGGGGATTGGGAAAATCATTACACAACGCTTGATCATGATTACGAGGCATCGGTGATCGAGTACTTCAAATCCTTTGTCAAAAATAAGAATGTGATCAGGAAAAAGCGGCCGGTTTTCTGGTGCACCTCCTGTATCACTGCGCTGGCTGAGGCTGAGGTGGAATATGCCGACCATACCTCTCCCTCTATTTATGTGAAATTCCTCTTAAAAGATATCCCGGATTTTTTAGAAGAATTTAAAGGTAAAGAGATTTTTGTACTGATCTGGACTACCACTCCCTGGACGATCCCGGCGAACCTGGCCATAGCAGTTCAGCCGGCATATGACTATGCGCTGTTTGAAATGAAAGGGGAATACTATATAGCTGCCACCCGCCTGGTTCCTGTTATCGCAGATATAGCTGAGTCAGATTACAAAATACTAAAGCAATTCAAAGGGCAAGCCCTTAATGGTTTGAATACCACTCATCCCCTTTACGACCGCAATTCAATCCTGATTAATACTGATTATGTGGTCTTAGACCAGGGCACGGGGTGCGTGCACACCGCCCCGGGACACGGTGAAGACGACTACCATGCCGGCCTGGAGTATGAACTGGACATCTATTCACCAGTGGGGCCCTCGGGACTTTTCGATGAAACCACCGGGAAATACCAGGGAAAAAATATTTTTGAAGCCAATGCTGAGATCGTAGAGGATTTAAGAAGCCTTCAGCGGTTGGTGTATGATGATCGCATTGAACACTCTTATCCCCACTGCTGGCGATGCAAAAAGCCAGTGATTTTCAGGGCCACGGAACAGTGGTTCATTGCCATGGATGTCGCGGATTTAAGAAAAAAAGCATTGGAAGAGATAAGAAGGGTGCAGTGGCTGCCCCAATGGGGTGAAGAACGCATTTACAGTATGGTGAACAACCGGCCTGACTGGTGCATCTCCCGGCAGCGAGATTGGGGAGTGCCTATTCCCGTTTTTTACTGCAAAGGCTGCGGTGAATCAATGATAACTGTCGAGACAGTGGAAAAAACCAGGGAACAATTCCATGCCCATGGGTCTGACTCCTGGTATACCAGGGAGGCCTCTGAATTTCTCCCCGCAGGAATCACCTGTGCCAAATGCGGAAGCAAAAACTTTGAAAAGGGTATGGATATTATAGATGTATGGTTTGAATCAGGTTCTTCCTGGAATGTGACAGAGCATTATCCGCTGCACCGGTTCCCCCCGGATATGTACCTGGAGGGCGGTGACCAATACAGGGGCTGGTTCCATTCTTCCCTGTTGGTGGCAGTAAGCGCCAAAGGACGATCCCCTTATGATATTAACATCTGCCACGGATTTGCCCTGGATGATAAAGGTCGAGCCATGTCAAAATCCCTGGGCAACGTGATTAAACCCCAAACCATTATCAACGAAAAAGGGGCCGAAATCCTCAGGCTCTGGGTGGCAATGGTTAATTACCGCGAAGATATGCGACTGGGCCACGAAATCCTCGCCCGCGTAACCGAAAGCTATCGAAAAATCCGCAATACATGGCGATTCATGCTGGGGGTCCTGGACGACTACCACCCGGAAAAACACCCTTTGCAAGACGAAAACCTCAGAGAAGTAGACCTATATATTCTCAACAAACTCCAGCAAATAAAGAAAAAAGTACTCAAATCCTACCAGGATTATGATTATCATATTATTTTCCATACCATCTTCAATTTCTTTACAGTGGAGTTGAGTGCCTTTTATTTAAATTTTATAAAGGATAATCTCTACTGCAACGCGCCTGGTTCCACTGAAAGGAGAACCTCGCAAGCGGTGATTTATAAACTGTTAATCGAGACCGTGCTGCTGATGGCCCCAATTCTGTCGTTTACCACCGAAGAGGTATGGGAGTATATACCGGGCTTCAACGGTAAAGAAGCATCCGTGCATCTTCACCTGTTCCCGGGAGTGGAAGAAAAATACCTGGAACAATTGGATACTCAAAAGTGGGAGACGATTATCAACCTCAGGGATAGAATCTTAAAAGAAATCGAAGAAGCCAGGGATGAAAAAAGGATCGGTGATTCCCTGGAAGCGGAAATCCACCTGGAATTTCCCGGCAAACTCTATGAACTGGTTAACAGCAACCTGGACCTGTTTAAAGAAATCCTGGTGGTATCGGGAATTCATGTGAAACTGGCGCCAGGCGATGAAGAAGGCATTACTGTTGAAAAATCAAGCGGCAATAAATGTCCCAGGTGCTGGAATTGGTTTACTGAAGATACGTCTAAAAATAAATTCCCGGAACTCTGTCCACGCTGCGCGGAGGTGGTGAAGGAGATGAATATTGACGCTGAAAAATAAAAAAAAATACATCGCTATTTTTAGTACCATTATCATCCTGGACCAGGTTTCAAAGCTCATTGTGCAATCCATTTTCAAGGGAGACCCTTACAAGGTTATCCAGGTGATTAAAAATTTTTTCCTGATCCGGTATGTGGAAAACAAAGGTGCTGTATGGGGAATATTCTCCCATTCCAACAGTGTAGTCATTCCCAAACTCATCACCATATTGTCAATCGTGGCACTGGTGGTGGTGATTTATTTTTTTCTTAAGCTGCAAGCCAAATGCACCTTTGAATTGGTTTCCCTGTCATTTATTATCGGTGGGGCGGTGGGAAATATTATGGACCGCTTGTATCAAGGGTATGTGGTGGATTTCCTGGACGTCTATATCAAAAGTTATCACTGGCCCACCTTTAATATTGCCGACAGCTTTATCACCATCGGTGTAATTATTCTTATTATTTCGATTTGGAGGGGAAAATGCACCCAATTCTAGTTAAAATTGGTCCGATTACTATCCACACCTACGGGTTTATGCTGGCTGTAGGAGTCCTGTGTGCCATTGGCTTAAGCACATGGCTGGCAAAGCGAGAACACCTGGACACCAAACGAATCGTTGACTTTATCTTTTATACGCTGCTGATCGGATTGGTGGGGGCAAAATTATTCCTCCTGGTTACTGATTTTAGCTATTATACCCGCTCGTTTAGCAATTTTAAATCATTAATATTTTCAGGAGGTACGTTTTATGGCGGGTTGATTATCGGGGTGTTTTTCGCTGCCTGGTATTTGCGGAAACATAAAATCAGTTTCAAGGTGATGGCAGATATTGTAGTGCCTTCGATTGCTCTGGCTCAGTTTTTCGGACGATTGGGATGTTTTTCTGCCGGCTGCTGCTGGGGAAGGCAAGCCCAGGGCTGCCCGATTGCAGTGGTATTCACCAGTTCCGATACCACCACCGGTGTTCCCCTTCATGCCCCCCTTTATCCCACTCAGCTCATGGAAGCGGGTTTGAACCTCTTAAACTTCATTATCCTCATCATTTCTTATAAAAAGAAAAAATTTCAGGGCCAGATTTTCGCCATGTATATATTTAATTATTCCCTCATACGATTCTTTGTGGAATTTTTCCGGGGTGATGATGATCGGGGCTACATTTTTGGCGGTATGGCGCATCCTTTCACCAGTCTGTCGGTTCCCCAATTAATCAGTATTATCGGGATTATTGCCGCCATTATCCTGTACATACGATTCAAAAAAACTGCCACCAAATAAGAATCCCGCGAAGACACGTGAATATACGAGAAGAGAGGAAGAGACGAACTCATATGAGGGAAAACAGATGAAACCCCCTTTAATGAAAAGCTTTTGCGGGGGGTCCAGGGGGGCGGTTTTCTCGAAAAGAGCTCCCCTGGTCGCCGAAGGCAAGAAAAGATGAGAAAACGCTTTAAAGCCAATAAAGACTATCCGCGGTTGGATCATTTTTTAACCGAATCCTTGAAGAGTATGTCTCGTTCCCGGGTGGTCAAATTAATCAATGAAGGCCGCGTTAAACTGAACAATCAACCGATGGGTAAAAAAAATATCCACATCCGGGTGGGAGATGTGTTGGATGTGGAACTGGAGGAACCGGAACAAAAGGAGCATCGATATCAACCTTTCATTGAATTAAAAAAACTCTTCGAGGACGATTACCTGCTGATCCTTGATAAACCCGGTGGGATATCGGTGCATCCGGGTTCGGGTGAGCGCGGTGAGACCATGTTAGATATTTTCCGGTATTATTATCCCCAAATTAATGAAATTAAAGACACGGATCGGCCGGGTATTGTGCATCGGTTGGATAAAGATACCTCCGGGGTTCTCCTCCTGGCCAAAGACCTCATAACTATGAAGCGTTTACAGAAGCAATTCAAACGAAGGGAGGTCAAGAAAACCTATCTGGCATTGGTTCATGGACAGGTGAGATACAGGAACGGCACCATAGATGCGCCCATTGGTCGCTCCCCCAGGCACCGTACCCGGTATAAAGTAATAGAAGCCGGTTCATTGGCTGCGGAAATTTCTAAAGCCCGGGAAGCAATAACGGAATTTTCAGTGATTCGCCAGTATCAGGATTTTTCTTTTGTAAAGTTATCCCCTCTCACCGGCAGAACCCACCAACTGCGGGTACATCTTTCTTATTATGGGAACCCCATTCTGGGTGACACTACTTATGGCAAAAAGGGCAAAAATCGCACGTTTGAGCGGTTAGCCCTTCATGCCTATTCCCTTGAATTCCATCATCCGATAACCGGTAATGTGATTTATTCTTATTCAATGTTCCCCGAGGTTTTCAGGAATTTTCTTTGTCAAAAAGGAACAGTCAATCGTGATGCAAGGGTCACCCGAAGACGTTGAAAAAAAAGAGGCCCACGAATT
>CP070627.1:1970283-1976148 GCA_020355945.1 Candidatus Aminicenantota bacterium
ATAATAATGGCTAAAATTTACCCAGTTGGTATTTTCCAGCCGAAATTCTTTTTTTAAATCACCATTCTTGTTTATCCGGATAATTTTAGATGGGTTATTATTATGGATAATTATTCTGTCCCCGATAAGGTAAAGATTCGAAATAAAAGTTACTTCACCAGGACCTTGCCCGGTATTGACAAGACTTTTTATAAAATCCCCGTTCTTTGAAAATTTAAGCACCCGGTTACTGTCCAATACATAGACATTCTCCTGCAAATCCGCATAAATCCTGGAAGGGTATTTGAAATAGAAAGATTCATCGGTTTCTTTAATTTCAAGTACCTTTTGCAGCGTTACCTGCCTGTCAATTGGTGTATTAATCGTTTTCCCATTTGAAAATAAGAAGGGAGTGAAAAAACACACAGCCCAGGAAAATAACGTAAGAACAAATATTAGTCCCTCATTAGCAAAAATGCTGAAAATTTTCTTCTTCATGCTACCTCCTATCTTTACTTGTTATAAGTATAAGGGAACATCCTATCAGAAAAAAAGTGCAAATGCAATACTCCATTGGTTTATTTCTTAAACCCTGATTTCTACTTTTCCAGTGAATAAAAAATGAATATATTGTGACACATGAACTGTTAAACCCTGGTCCTGGTTAAACATTTTACCTTGGCCGGTCAATATCCAATGCAAATCCACATTGAACACGATTAATAAGGAATACAACAGTTGGACCGATGGTTTTCTCTTTTCAGCTTCCACAAGCGACATAAACGACTGGGATATGCCTAATTGTCTGGCAAAGTCCTCCTGGGTTAAACCCAATCTTTCACGTACCGCCCGTATTCGATCGGCAGCCGCATTTAAAAAATTGTGGGAATTTAGAAGCAAGTGGACGGTGCTTTACTTTTTGACTTTTTTGTATTTTAATACAGACAAGGAGATGGTGAACCATTAGGCCACAGCTTCGCAAGGAGACGAATGAAGATAAGAGTCTGAACCGGGATTTACCGGATTACAGGATTACCATGATTTCCCCCCAAATCAGCAGGAATAAAAGCTTTTTAAATAAGGTGGCAGGCAAGGATGCCATTCAGATATTTTTAAATAAGGATCCTCAATTACAATATCAGTCCAATCGACAGGAACGAATTGTGAACACCCATTAGAGTCATTAAAAAATATACGGATATTTTACTTCCATGACGATAATTTAGCTATTCAAATTCTTGACCGTGGAGTGGATGGAGAGGATTGGTTATTACAAACTTCTCCCTCTCATTACTTGTCAACGGCTGGTCCGGCACATTGACGCCGTCAAGACCCGGTTGGGTGTTCGAGCCAAGAAGGCTCACTTATAGTAATTTTGGGTCAGATCAAACCAACCAAAACTATGTGGTATATCAAGGCAGTAACCGGGTGACTATTTCCGGGGCTGCCAAGCAAGCTGAAGGGGTGTAAGTGATATTCTTGACCGGCACCTTTTTTTTTGACCATAAAAAATTCTTCCTGGTGTGGCTTGACAAGCGAACAAATTTCGATTATAATAGGCTTTTTAAAGAAGGTACAAAGGTACAAGAAATGGCTGTAGTAAGAAGAAACTTGAGTTGGGGATGCAGAAAGCATGTACTTTCCTATTGCGAAATTATGCTGATCCCCTGGAACAAGGATGTGATATTTTTCAAGAAGAAATTGCTTTTCATCATGTTACTTCTGGAGCCCCAGCAAAAATGATTGAGTTTGGAATAATTTCTTTGAATGTCAAATATTCTTCAAGGTGTTACTTTGAAATGGAGAAATAATGAATAATGAGTCCAACATCAGTTATGTAAAAAAAGATTATAATATTGACAATTCTATAGATTTACCAAAAATAATATCATATCATAAAGTTAATGATATGCATTTATATATTGCATCCGAAAAAGCTTCCTGGATTTCTTTAAATGATTTTGGGAAAAGACTTTTAGACTATTTTAAAGAGGGTTTTAGCATAAGAAAAATAATAGATGAAATGCAAAAAGAAAATATAAATAAAGAGGATATTCTAAAAGAATTGGAAAAATTTTTGATAAAAATTGAAAGAAAAGGCTTTTTAGAAACAGCAGTATTAAAAGAGGAGGATATAAAAATCATTTTACAACTTTTTATAACAAACAAATGCAATCAAAAATGTGTTCATTGTTATATGGATGCTGGAGTTGCCAATTATAATGAATTGGGTACAAGTGATTTCTTATCAATAATAGATGAATTTTCAAAAATTCATAAAACAAAAGTTGTTTTCTCAGGGGGGGAACCATTGATTCGCACTGATTTTTTTGAATTGGCAAAGAGAGCAAAAGAAAGAGAACTGGAAGTAGCATTATTTACTAATGGAACATTAATAAATCCGACTATGGTCGAGAAAATAGAAGCATTTGTTGATGAAATCCAATTTAGCTTAGATGGTGCGACTCAATCAGTAAACGATAAAATAAGAGGTAAGGGGGTTTATAAAAAAGTCATTAATGCAATCAATTTATTAAAAGACGTTAATATCAAAAAAAGAGTTGCAATTGTTTTAATGCCTCAAAATGTAGATGATTTTAAAAAAAATGCCGAAGAATTGGCTAGATCTTTAGAAAATGTTGAATTAAAATTTGGATTTGCAACAACAGAAGGAAGAGCAAATAAATCTTTTAAGTTCAAATCTGATCTTGAAGCAGAAAAAGAGTCCCAAATAATATTAGAGAAATTGTATAAAAAGAGATTGAAAATAATGGCAAAATATGAGCCAAATTTAAAAGTGAAAAACTGTGGATATGGAGAGGTCATTTCGATTTCTAGCATCGGCGATATTTTTCCGTGTGCCATATTGAAATTCAAAGCTGGAAATATAAAGAAGAATAAGTTGTCTGAGGTTATTAAAAAAATAAGAGATGAGGCGATCTCTTCTAATGTTGAAAATCTGGAGAAATGCCAACAATGTGATTTAATCTATATATGCTTTGGAGGATGTAGATTAAACAATATGACCCACAATAATGACATTTTAAAGCCATATTGCAACAAAGAAAAAAGAGAAATTTTATATAAAAAGCTTGTACTAAGAGATCAATTTGACGCACTTTCAATATGGTTAAATCAAAAATCATTATAGATATAAGGAGGTAAAATGCTTGAAGATAACATTTTTTCAATTGTTTTACCGGTATTTAATGGCTCCGGTTTCGGGCCCGATCCCGGGACAGTTTGTACCACTAACTCAAATTATTACACTTCAGGTCAACAGAGATCAACATGCTGTTGTGGGTGTGATAAGGATTAAAATGTTTGGACAGCTAAAACGCCAGGTACAGAAAAAAAAATTGTTAATATACCTGGCGTTTTAGCTTTTCCACTAGCTTTATGAACGGAGATTAATCTATGAAAATCATCTTTTTTATTTTCGTCTTTATTATTGGGATTTTCCAGGTTGTTCCAAAAGTAAATATGAAATTGAGACTGGAATCACCTATATCCTTTGGTCAAAACGAAATTTCACTCGACAGTATATCCTCTATTTGCGAAAGTCAAGAGAAAAATGTCTTTGTACTTGATGCTAAAGCCTATAAAGTTTATAAATTCTCAGTTGAGGGAAAATATTTATTATCTTTTGGTAATAGGGGGCAAGGGCCTGGAGATTTTGTCATGCCCCACACTATACAAATTTCAACTGATGGAAATCTTGTAGTAAATGAACAAAGAGATTTTGCTTCTATTTTTAATACAGATGGAAAATTCCTGGAACGTATTAAAGTTAAAAAAGGATTGGGTGTCTATTTTATTGACTACAACCTTTTTTATTGCTGGACCTGGGAAAAAAAACATAAACAACAATTACTAATCAATGAAAAGGGAAATATTATAAATTCTTTTTTTTCTATTGATTTTGATAAATTTTCAATTAGTCTGCCGGATGAAACCGGTAGATTGGTTATGTTCAATTATTACGCAGAGGAATATACGCCGTTCTTTGTCTTCAGTCATTACAAGAAATATTCTGCCATCGGGATTAGCGATAAATATGAAATTTTTATAATACAAAATGATGGAAAGGTGGTAAGTAAAATTATTAATAATATTAAGCCGTATGAAATATCCAAAAACGAAAAAAATTATTTTAAGGATGCAATCAACAATTACTATAAATTTCCCAAACAGGTAAAAAAAAGGTTCATTAAGCGAATACCCGGATATAAAAATTTCTTTAATAATATTTTACTATCAGATCAATATGTATGGATTTTTAGAATCAAAAAGGACATTACTAAAGAAAATACAGGTATTTCAGTTGACCTGTATACTTACGATTCAAAATTCAAAGGAACTCTGATTATTAAAGAAGCACCTATTTTTATCTCTGATAAAAATATATATTTTGTTAGAACAAACCAAAATGAAGATTTATTTCTTATTAGATACAAATACTTTATTGAAAAAGATTTCACGAATATGTAAGTGAGTAGAAATGAAACCCGAGAAGCAAAAACTATTAAATTTCTTTTTTTCTTATCAAAAAAAATATCTTCATATCGCAATTGGTACTGCATTCCTATTGCTAATGAATGTTCTGCTTCAATTGCCCATGCCACTGGTCACTCGATATTTGATTGATCATATCATCCCGGCAAAAGATTTCAAGGCCCTTAATATCCTGTGTATAGCACTGCTGGCGGTTATTATCTTGAGACATCTCAGTAATTATTTCATGCAATATTTTATTGCAAAATATAAAGCCAGAGTCCACTTTGACATGGAACGAGACCTGTATTTGCATATACAAGAGCTTCCTCTCCAGTACTTTACCAAAAGACAATCCGGTTATATCCTGTCTCGTATTTCAGAAATATCATCGGTAGAAGCTGTAATGGCAGATACCTTTCTTTTTATAATCAGGGACTCTTTAACTATAATCGTCGGCGCTGTTTTAATATTAAAATTGCATTTAATGCTGGGTTTGATATCTTTACTGCTGCTGCCCTTTTTTGTTTTTACTTTAAAAACCTTTCATAAAAAGATAAAATCAATCAATAAAAAATTACGAGAAGAAAATGCACAATACTCCGGGAAACTGGAAAAGAACATCGACTCAATAGAAAAAATAAAATCTGCGGTAAAAGAAGAGACCGAAGGTAAGCGGATATCCGAGAAACTATTTAAGGTAATTGGCTTGCGTTTTAAATCTGATCTGATCAGTGCAATGGCCTCTACTATATCCTCTTCTATTGGGGTGATTTCTCCATTTATTGTATTGTGGTATGGCGTTTCAGAGATAATCAGGGGGAATTTAACCCTGGGTACCTTTGTTGCCATTAATTCATTCCTGGGATACCTATACAATCCTGCCAGGAATTTAACCAACACCGGTTATTCCATTTCCCGGGCCATGGCTGGTCTTGAACGCATATATGAATTGTTTAAAGAAAAAAAAGAATTAAATTATGGAGAACCTATCCATTCCATTGACAGCATCGAATTCCGCGATGTGGGCTTCTCTTATAATGAAGAGCATGGGGTACTTAAAAATTTAAATTTAAAAATAAAGCGAGGAGAGAAAATTGCTTTGGTGGGTGAAAGCGGCGAGGGTAAAAGTACATTGGTTAAGATGATATTGAAGTTTTATATTCCCACTAAAGGAGAAATTTACTTATCCGGGAAGGATTTAAGGGATGTTGAAACCAAAAGTTTACGTAAAAAAATCGCTTATATCTCTCAAAGGCAAATTATTCTTGAAGACGATTTAGAGGAGAGAATAAAAAATAAACAGGTGATGAACTTATTAAAGAAATTCAAATTTGATAAGTCCCTAAGCAGCATCAATTCCAGGCTGCAGCAGAAAGAGTTTTCCGGGGG
>CP070627.1:1976248-1982092 GCA_020355945.1 Candidatus Aminicenantota bacterium
GCATCGGCTGCGACATTGTGTTCACTTTTAAGTGCCAGGGAGAAATTTTCTGACTATGGCGTTAACAAAGACGGGCTCTATAATTTCAAGAAATTTACTGTTTATTGTTCTACCGAAACACATTCCTCTATAGAAAAAGCAGTAAAGATTATCGGACTGGGAAAAGAAAACCTTAGAAAAATTGAGGTGGATGGCAATTTTGCCATGGTCCCGGGAAAACTGGAAGAGGCAATCGGCCGGGATAAGCAGCAGGGATTTGTGCCCCTGGCAGTAGTAGTGACCATAGGCACCACCGGGTCTACGGCCATTGATCCCCTGGAACCCATTGGGCAAATCTGTCAAAAGCACAACCTCTGGCTTCATGTGGATGCTGCTTATGCAGGTACAGCCATGGTGATCCCTGAGAAAAGGGAATTGATCAAAGGCATTGAAATGGCAGACACCTTTGTGTTTAATCCGCATAAATGGATGTTTACTAATTTTGATTGTTCCGCTTATTTTGTGAAAGATAGAGAGCCATTGATTCGGTCCCTGGAGATTCTACCGGAGTATCTGAAAACCAAAGAAGGTGACAGGGTGAACAATTACCGGGATTGGGGTATCCAGTTGGGGCGGCGTTTTCGAGCTTTGAAGCTCTGGTTTGTCATTCGCAGTTTTGGTGCATTCGGGATTCGAGAAAAGGTAAGAAACCATCTTCAATGGGCGCAGGAATTGGCTGCTGAAATTGAAATTTCTGATGATTTTGAATTGCTGGCGCCTGTTCCTTTTGCTACTATCTGTTTCCGGTATAAACCCAAAGGGATTTCAGACCTTGATACTTTGAATCGATTGAATCAGCGATTAATGGAATCGTTGAATGACAGTGGTAAACTTTATCTCACACATACTAAATTAAATGGCATTTTTACGCTTCGATTAGTGATAGGGCAGACCAATGTAGAAAAAAGGCATGTGGCCCAGGCCTGGGAAAAGATCAAAGAGGCTTCCAAAAAACTTAGTAGGTAGTAGGTAGTAGGTAGTAGGTAGTAGGTAGTAGGTAGTAAGTAGTAAGTAGTAAGAGGTAAGTAGTAGACAGATGACAGAAGATGACAAGAGTAAGGAATAGAAAACTTAATGATAAAAGAAAAAATGAGCTGCTGAGAACACGAGGGTGATCAAATTCTTTGTGTTTCTTCGTGTAACTTCGTGGCTAAAATAAGGAGTGAACAATGAAAATTACATGGATTGGTCATTCGGCATTAAAATTAGAGGGAAGTAAAACCGTTTTCATCGATCCCTTTTTATCAGGGAATCCTGTGGCCAGCATGAGCCTGGACCAGGTGACCCGGGCGGATCTGGTAGTGGTCACCCACGATCATGGGGATCATCTGGGTGATGCGTATGCCATTTGCAAAAAAACCGGTGCCACACTGGTTTCTATTTATGAGATTGCAGAAGCAGGAGCCCAACAAGGCATTAAAGCAGAAGGTATGAATGTTGGCGGTACCGTTACCGTGGATGGTGCAGCGGTTTCTTTGGTCCCTGCGATTCATACCGCCGGGCTGGGGGGTACAGCCACCGGTGCGGTAGTGGAAATGGACGGTAAAAAAGTCTACCATGCCGGCGACACCGCCCTTACCATGGATATGCAGTTGATCGGTGAAATGTATCAGCCGGATATCGGTTTCCTGCCTATTGACGGACGGTTTAATATGTCCCCCAAACTGGCAGCCAAAGCAGTGGAACTGCTAAAAATCCCGAAAGTGGTTCCCTTCCATTACGATACATTTCCATTGGTCCAGAGCTCGCCGGAGGAATTTAAACGTCTGGTGGGCGATAAAAGCGAAGTCATTATAATAAAACCCGGGGAGTCTGTCGAGTTATAAATGCCTTACATTATAGATGGTGACAATTTAATCGGGAGTTTTCCCGATATTTTCCCAGAGGACCCCAAGGCCCGCGCCAAACTGGTCTATATTATCAGGAAATTCCAGGAGAACAAAAAAAATAATGTCATCATTGTGTTTGATGGTGTACCGGAAAGCCGACTCCAAAGAGAAGATATTTCCACGAAATTTTGCGTCCGCTATCCCCCTGAAGGCGACTCGGCAGACGACGAGATCAAGCGGCTGTTAAATGGCCTTGACTATTTCAGAGACGTGACCGTGGTGACCTCCGATCGGGAATTGAAAACTTTTGCCAGGAAGAAAGGAGCCAAAACCGTCAATTCCACTGAATTCTACTTCGAATTGAAACGGATTTCACGTATTTATTGGAAAAAAGAAGAAACTAAAAAACGAATCGATACCGAATTGTCAGACACGGAAGTGGACCAGTGGATGAAGATTTTCGAACGGTAAACCGTGAAACGTTTCTCTATTATCGGTGCAGGAAACCTGGGAGCATATCTTATCGACTCCCTGGTAAAAAACGGCTATTCTTTAAAATATATCTATAAAAAATCCAAAACCGGTGGATTTGATTTTGCCATAACCGGTGATATCCGACTGCTGGTAGAGCAATCGGATTTCATCATCATTTCCACGCAGGAGTCCAAAATCCGGGAGGCAGCGGAATTGGCAGCGGTATCTTCCCATCCGAAAGGGAAGGTCTTCTTTCACACCTCTAATTCTCTCACCTCTGATGAATTGGCAAGCCTGAAAAAGAAAGGGGCTCATGTGGCCTCTTTTTCTCCGCTGCAAACCTTCCCGGGATACAGTGCCAGGAACTCCGAACATGTATTTAACGGTATCTATTTCCTGGTAGAAGGAGATCAAAAAGCGGTCCACCTGGCTCGACAAATTGCCGCAGACCTGGGGGCATATGTTTTGGCGGTGGAAAAAAGTGAAAAAATCTATTTTCATATTGCCGGGGTAGCTGCCAGCAACTTTTTAATCGCCATCCTGGAATTGGCTGAACGTCAATTAAAGAAGGTAGGAACACACGATATAAAAATCCTCCTGCCGTTAATCAGGCAAACCTTGAAAAATGTAGAATCCGGAGGAGTGGCGGCATCACTAACCGGGCCGGTGAAACGAAAAGAAATGGACATTGTCAAGAAACACTTAGAGGTCCTTGAGAAGAATCCTGATGAAGCCGCCCTTTATAAAGCGCTGGCAAAGTTCTTGCAGAAATAGTTGACCATTGGTTCTATTCGATATACCCCAGGCTTTTTAGCATCTCCAGATCTTGCTTTGAGAGGGAGGTGTCTTGCAGACGGTACAGGCGGTGGACTTTTATATATTTGTTTATCCGATCGATACTGTTAACCAGGGCCTGTTTCATATCTTCGAGGTCTGGATTTTTATTACCAATAGTAACTACATTTTGACTTTCAAAGGGATCGTCTTTTAAATGGTAAGCTTCAAAGGCCTTTTTTTTGAGGTTATAAATGAGCTTGGTGGAGCGGTTTAAAAGGGCATAGCGGATGGGCTTTACTTTGAGGTGAAATTTTTCATTCTTGCGCTTCCGGTGCACGCTGCCCCAGTAGGTCTCAAATAAAATTGTTCGCTCCAAAGACCCGAGCCCTTCCCTGAACAACGAAATGCCTTCCATTTTAGAATACACCGGTATATTTAAAATTGAAAAAATAGTGGGACTGATATCCAATATAGAACCAATCTCGTGACGGACGGTGTTTTTGAGCCGGCTGCCAGGCAGCTTGATGACCAGGGGCACATGAACGGTGGAATTATACAATCTCCTGCCGTGGTAGTAATAGTCGTGCTCCCCGAAACTCTCCCCATGATCGGAATGAAATATAATTAACGCGTCATGGTATAGGCCCAGGCTCTTTATTTTTTCTAACAGTTTACCAATATAGAAATCAGCGTAGGCAATTTCGGAATCGTATTTTTTTATTCTCTTTAATTTGGTCCCGGGGGGATATGTGGCGGCGGGTACATGCTGGTAATCAAACGTGAAGTTCTTATGTGAGACATATGGGCGATGAGGTTCCGTATAATGCACCCATAGCAAAAATCTTTTTTTATGTTTTTTTTCTAGCCAATCAATGGCCTTTTCCGTCACCTCAGGTGCCTCGCCTTCCGAGTCAAAGATGCCCAAAAACCGCCTCCTGGTAAACACTTCAACATATTCATCAAAATCCTGGTGAAGCGCAAGCAGCTTCTTTCTTAACGGCCAGTTGGAAATAAAGGCGGCAGAATAGTAGCCGAAGCGCTTCAAAAAATAGGGCAAGGTTTTGACATTTCGGTAAGTGGAAAGACCGTTTCGCTTGGACCCATGTTTATAAGGAGGTAAAGAGGTAAACAGGGTGGCAAAAGAAGGCGCGGTTAAAGGCGTCACCGTATAACAGTGGGAAAACCGGATACCATCGAGCGAAAGTGTATCAATGTTTGGGGAGGTGTTCAATGGGTAACCGTAACAACCCAAATGATCCGCACGCAAGGTATCCACCGATATAATAATAATATTCTTTAAATCCGCTTTGGCTTCCAGGACAAAACCGGACACCATGATTGCTGTCATTAAAAAAATGAAGGGTTTAATCATTCCTGGCCCATTTCTCATCGGGACCTCCTATGCTTTGTGGCTGCTTCATCAGTCTCATTTTTTTTAATTTTTTATAGATAGGACCCCACTTGCTGAGGTCATAAATATTATAAAACTAAAAGACATTATAATATTGAATAATATATAAGTCAAATATTTTTTGAAAAAAGCTTTCATATATAAACTATTTGCAATTGAAGTTCTCGTTTGCTATAATAAAAAAATGCAAGATATATGAATGGAGGTTTTTATGTGGAAGAACCAGGAAGATAGTGATTCTTTAAGCGTTGAATCGCAAATATTTTCCTGTTTGCGAAGAATCATCAATGCAGTGGAGATTTACGCGTCTAAATTGAAAGATAAAACCGGTTTAAATGCCTCTCAATTGTCTTGTTTGTTGGTTCTTGAGAAAACCGGGCCTTTGTCCCTCAGCAAATTGAGCCAACATGTGTACCTCTCCCCCAGCATGATTACATCGATTGTCGATCAACTGGAAAATAAAGAGCTGGTGATACGGGCGCGCAAGTCCACGGATCGACGGGTTATCCTGATCGAATTAACCGAAAAGGGAAAAGAAGTTGCCCAAACAGCACCCCCGTCATTCCAGGAACAGTTGACCAACAACTTAAGTCATTTAAAAAAAGAAGAGAAGAAATCTCTTTTTGACAGTCTCAATAAATTACTTTCGATTATTGTTTCGGAAGTATTGATTGATTCTTCTCTCCTGGGAGGTGAAGATCGGCTGGTGGAGGTGGAATCTTCCGTTCTAAAGAAAGAAGGAGATTCATAACCATCTTACCGGTGAACTCACGGTTATAGGTAAGAGAGACATGAAAATTAAATAATTATCTTATAAATTCTTTGCATGAAGTTGATCGATATATTTTTTTAAATCGGAAATGGTGTCTATTTCCAATGCCTTTGCCTGCTCTCCTCTCATCATTAATGCATAGGTGTTGTTAAATCCTAAAGGTAACAGCCAGTAAAGATCATGCCGCTTCTTTGTTTCCGCTTTGACATAATTATACACTTTCTGCTCGTCTCTTAAAATGGATTCGCGGGTTTCCTCGTCCGCATCCAAAAGCACCAACAGCCCGGTGCCAGTGTACTCAGGATAAAGATCAATCTCTCCATTAACCAGGGCATCAAAACAAATTTTGGTCCCGGCTAACCCTGTTTTTAATTCTACTTCTAAAGAAGTGTTATTCTCGATTAATAGAGCAAAAATATGAGCCAATATGAATTGCTCGGTGAAATTCTTACATCCAATGACAATTTTCGCTTCTAATCTGCCTCCGGCGGCCAGGGGGGCGCTTTTTGAAAAAACTGCCCCCCTGGACCCCCCGCAAAAAC
>CP070627.1:1982192-1988019 GCA_020355945.1 Candidatus Aminicenantota bacterium
GGCGACTGTTATGAATTTAAAGTTGAACGCGAGACCGGGGCCCGGCTTAAAGATTTTTCTTCCTCCAGGAGTGCCACCCTTTATATGACCCTGATGGCTTGCTTAAATATACTTTTACATAAATATACCGGCCAGGAGGATATCGTGGTGGGCAGTGGAATCATGGGCCGGCGTCATGGGGATTTACATCATATCATTGGTATGTTTGTCAATTCATTGGCCCTCCGGAACTATCCCGGTTATAGTAAAACCTGTCTTGAATTTCTAAAAGAGGTAAAAGAAACCGCTATTCAAGCCTTTGAAAACCAGGATGTCCAATTTGAGTACCTGGTGGAACAATTAAATCCTCCCAGGGACCCTTCCAGGAACCCCATCTTTGATGTACTTATAGTGCTTCAGAATTTTGAATCCTCCAGAAGAGAAATGAAAACACTCAGGTACACTCCTTATCCGTTGGAGAATAAAACATCAAAATTTGATTTTACGCTGTTTGTCAGTGAAATAGAGGATGAGATTTTCTTCAATATCGAATACTGCACCGCATTATTTAAAAAAGCAACTATCCAACGGATGGCGATTCATTTTTTGAATGTTATCCGGCAAATGGTCAACGAACCCGGGATAAAAATTGGTGATATAGACATTCTCACCCCGGGGGAAAAGCAGCAATTGTTAATCGATTTTAATGAAACAGCCATCGATTATCCTGGGGATAAAACCATCCACCAATTGTTTGAAGACCAGGTAGAGAGAACTCCGGACAATATTGCCGTTGTCGGACCATTGCAAATGGAATATAGGACTTATATGTCCTATACGACCTATATTACTTACCAGGAATTAAATCGGGAATCCAATCCACTGGCCCATCTGCTCAGGAAAAGAGGCGTCAAACCCGACACCATTGTGGGACTCATGATGGAATGTTCCGTGGAAATGATTATCGGGATATTGGGAATATTGAAAGCTGGCGGTGCTTATTTGCCCATCGATCCCCAGTATCCCGCACCGAGAAAGGTCTATATGCTTAAAGACAGCGCCGTGAAATGGCTGTTAACAAATGTTAGTAAAGAAGGGGAATTAGACCCTGTTTCCAAAGAAATGGCAGTGATAGACTTGAGGGATAAACATTTATATACAGGAGACAACCGCAATCCCAAACATATTAATAAAGCATCGGACCTTGTATATATGATTTATACCTCAGGTTCTACCGGAAAACCCAAGGGTGTCATGCTGGAACACCGGAATCTTGTCAATCTCTTTACTTTTATTTTTGAATTAACTAACCTTGACTTCACCGGACTTTTACAGTTTTCTCCTGTAAGTTTCGATGTTTCCTTCCAGGAAATATTCTCAGCGCTTCTTTCCGCTGGGAAATTGGTTTTGATCGATAAGGAGATAAGAACCAATATACCGGAGTTATTCAAAATAATTGAGAAGCATCACATGAACACGTTGTCGTTACCCATGTCTTTATTGAAAATTATTTTCAGTGAAGCGCAATTTGCTGAGATATTTCCCACTTGTGTTCGACACATTCAAACCGCTGGGGAACAGGTGGTGATCAGTGATGGATTTAGGCATTGTTTAAAAGAGAAACAAATATATTTGCACAATCATTATGGACCTTCGGAAACCCATGTAGTAACAACATTAACCCTGGACCCGGCAGGTGAAATCCCGGAATTGCCTTCCATAGGGAAACCGGTATCCAATACGGTAATTTATATCCTGGATAAGTATAGGCATTTACAACCGGTGGGGGTTCCAGGGGAATTGTATATCGGAGGGGTACAGGTGGGGCGGGGTTATGCCGGTAGAGCGGAATTAACCGCAGAGAAATTTTGCCTCCGGCGGCCAGGGGCTCTTTTTAAAAAAACCGCCCCTGGACCCCACAAAAACTTTTTATTAAACCACTCATCACTTACCACTCACCACTCCACCACTCACCACTCACCACTCACTATATACCGCACCGGCGACCTGGCCAGGTGGCTTGCAGATGGTAATATTGAATTCTTAGGCCGAATTGATTACCAGGTAAAGATAAGGGGATTCCGAATCGAACCTGGAGAGATTGAAAATCAAATATTAAATCACAGCGCTGTAAAAGAGGCCGTTGTGATATCAAGGGAAAATAAGAAGGGAGATAAATATCTTTGTGCGTATATCGTTCCTACTTCTCCGGCGGTGTTTGAAAAAATATCCGGTATCACGGGGTTAAAAAGGTATTTGTCAGGGAAATTACCGGATTATATGGTTCCCTCTTATTTTATTCGATTGAAGAAAATCCCTCTAACCGGCAGTGGTAAAGTCGACAGAAAAGCGCTGCCCGAACCTGAAGTAAAAGCGGGAGACAACTATGTGGCACCTCAAAATAAAATTGAAAAAAAATTGGTAAAATTATGGTCAGAGATTTTAAATGTGAATCACCTGGATATCGGTATCCATGACAATTTCTTTGAATTAGGGGGACACTCGTTAAAGGCCACCATCCTGGCGGCCAAAATACATCAAACATTTAACATCAAAATATCCCTGGCAGAGATATTTAAAACCCCCACCATTGCAGGGCTGGCCAGGTACATCCCAGGTGCTGGAAAAAGTATTCATGCCTCTATTCAACCGGTGGAAAAGAAAGAATACTATGCCCTTTCCTCATCTCAGCAGCGATTTTATGTGATTCACCGGTTAGCACCTGGGAACCTCGGTTATAATTTGCCCCTGGTGGTTTTTCCAGACAGGAGTGTCAATAAAGAAAAACTTGAAGGGACCTTCAAACAGTTAATTCATAGGCATGAAAGTTTGCGAACGTCTTTTGAAAACATCGATAGTCAACCGGTCCAGCGGGTTCATCCCGAGGTGGAATTTGAAATTGAGTATTATGATTTAGCCACAGAGGACACAGAGAGCACAGAGGGAACAAGGGGGCTTGCCCCCTTGTCTAAAGACCCCGCAGCAGCGATTATCAGTTCTTTCATCCGTCCTTTTGATTTATCGCAAGCGCCACTACTGCGGGTGGGACTGATAAAGAAAAGAGATGGTAACTATCTCCTGGTAATGGACATGCATCACATCATATCGGACGGAACTTCCCAGACCATATTGACACGTGATTTTGTCTCTTTATATGAAGGGAAAAAATTGCCTTTGCTGCGGCTTCAATACAAGGATTTTTCCCAATGGCAAAACCACCTGGTCCGGTTAGAGAATATGAAAGCGCACGAGGAGTATTGGCTCCACCGGTTGAAGGGGCCGTTACCGGTGCTCAATCTGCCTACTGATTTTCCTCGCCCGGAATCCCGCAGCGTAAAAGGCGCCCATTACAACGTTACATTGGGTGAAGCGTTGACCCGGAAGGTAAATCGGTTCATTCGAGATACGGGAACAACATTGTATATGCTGTTGTTAGCCGCTTTTACCATCATTTTATCCAGGTACGGCGGTCAGCAGGATATTATTGTCGGTTCTCCCATTGCCGGTCGATACCATGCAGACCTGGAAGATATCATCGGCCTGGTAATCGGTTCTGTGATGATGCGAAATTTTCCTGGTCCACAGGAAACGTTTAGCGATTTCCTGGAAGAAGTTAAGACCAATACGCTGGAAGCTTATGAGCACCAGGTCTATCCCTTTGAAGAATTGTTGAAAAAAGTCAACTGGCAGGAAGACCCGGGCCGCGATCCTATCAGTGATGTGGCATTAATTGTCCAGAATATGACAGACCCCACCGCACCCATAACCTTGCCGGAAGGATTTCGGATTCATGAACCGCGAACCCATGACAGTAACCTTTATTCGTATTTCCAAACCACCTCAAAATTAGATATTACATTGTACGCAATAGAATTGGAAAGAGACATTTCATTCATTTTTGAGTACTGCACAGCCTTATTTAAGCCTCAAACCATTAAACGGATGGCCGGGCACCTGGAGACCCTCCTGGACCAGGTGATCGATAATGCGGGAATCACATTGCGGGAAATCGATATCATCAGCCCTGCAGAGAAGCGAGCCCTTATGGGAATCGATGCCAGGTTTTACCCGTTAACGCATGCTCAAAAAAGAATTTATTACACTGAAAAGATGTACCCACATACGGCCTGCAACTCACTGGTTTTTACGGTTCGGTATGGAGAGATATTGGATAGAACTCTATTGGAAGCAGCCATTCATAATGCGATTCTTAAAAATGACGCGTTACGTCTGCGAATCGTGGAATTTGATTTTTTACCGGAACCGTACCAATATGTCGCCCCTTATCGGCCGCAGCCGTTGGACTACCTGGACTTCAGCGCCAGGAAGAGTAAAGGTGAAGAAGACCTGCAAAAGTGGATCGATAAAGAAACCCGGGAACCGTTTTCATTCATCAACGCACCATTGTTTTACTTTGCCGTGGTAAGATTTAATGAGAAGGAGTCGGGATACTACATGAAACTTCACCATATCGTATCCGATGGCTGGACTATTTTTTTACTTTCCCAACAGGTAGACCGTTTATACCTGGAATTGAGAGGGGGTAAAGGGTTTAGTGATGATGGTCTTTATCCTTCATATCTTGACTATCTCCGGGATGAGCAGGGTTATCTAAGATCGCCGCAGGCGAAAAAAGACAGGGAGTTCTGGCACAAAACCCTGCTGCCCCTGCCGCAGAGAGTCAATCTTTCGTTATCCTCAGCAGGAGGTAACACTGTAAATGTATCGGCGCAGGCAGAAAAATTAGCCTTGTCCGATGATTTACGTACCCGGATGCATGAATACTGCCAGCAAAATAAAACCTCTATCTATAAGCTTATATTTTCTGCTCTTTCCATTTATATCTCCAGGGCAGCCAATTGTGATGATTTTGTTATCGCTGGTGCCGGTTCCAACCGTTCCACCGTACCCCAGAAAAATGCAGCAGGTATGTTTGTCAGTACCATTCCCTTCCGGGTGAAAGTGGAAGAAAGTATGGATTTTAACAGTTTTGTCGAAAAACTAGGGCAGGATATAAATTTCATTATCAAGAATCATCAAAGGTATCCGTACGATCTCCTGGTAAGTGAAACCAGGGAAAAAACCGGTACGGACCCCGGGTATTTATTAAATGTGAATCTCATTGGTCACGGCGATTTGAAGGAAAGCAGGTTTAAGTTTGGTTATCATTTCCCCGGGTATGAACCCACGCCGCTTTGCATCCACATTAACGCCGGTAACAAGGATATAGACGGTATACTTGAATTGGAGTGGAATTTCCAGGAAGAGCGCTTCTCTGCTGCAGAAATTCGCCGGATGCACCGCACCCTGGTTAATATCTTAACCCATGCGCTGGACAACCCTCAAAAGCAATTAGCCCATATTGAACTTTTAAACCGGGAAGAAAGAGAACAAATTCTTTATGATTTCAATGATACTGCCGCAGGATACAGGGAAGATAAAACCATCTATCAATTATTCGAGGAACGGGCGGAAGCAATCCCGGATAGAACCGCCGTTGTCGGGCCCCTGCACATGAAATATAGGACTTATATGACCTATATGACCTATATTTCTTACCGGGAATTAAATAAAAAATCCGATGGATTGGCTCATTTATTGAGGGAAAAAAGGGTCGGACCCGATACTGTTATTGGTCTCATGGTGGAACCTTCTCTAGAGATGATTGTGGGGATATTGGCAATATTAAAATCCGGCGCTGCCTATTTGCCCATAGATGCCGATTACCCGGAAGAGCGCATCAATTATGTGCTTGCCGACAGTAAAGCTCATATGCTGTTAATTGATAATCCTTCGCGGCATTTTAATTGTCAATTGCCAATTGTCAATTGTCAATTGTCAATGAATG
>CP070627.1:1988119-1993943 GCA_020355945.1 Candidatus Aminicenantota bacterium
GTGGAGTCAAAACCGATAAGATTGTCATGGCTGCCGAACCACACAGTATTACCATCGGGATAGATTGCATTCATCTGCACGCGGGGAAGCCGGAGGAACGGGATGTCATTTATTTTATAGGTATTGTTTTCTTGAAGAACGGCTCGATAATTCCATGATTTTGAATGGACCCAGATATTCTTGTTTTTATCTTCAATAATGCGAAAAACAAAACTATTTGCTTTGGTGAATTCATTCCCCAGGGTGAAATCAGGGAGAAACCGTCCATTTGCTTTATCGTAACGATATATCCCGTCATTCGAGGCAAACATAACATGACCGGCTGCCCAAAAAACTCTTATCTCCCCCGGTGGCAGACCGTGGGATGTGCCATACCGAATTATCCCCGGCTGCCTGGATTGAATTGGAAAATCGATTTTTATCACACCTCCTGTAAAGGAGAAACCCAACCATAAATTTCCTTCAGGGTCTTCGACAATGGTTCCTATTTGTAATTCTATTTTTTTCTTGATTTCAAATTCCTTTATCCATCGGCTGTTTTTTAAATATAAGGAGTCCAATCCCTGCCCGGTTCCCACCCAAATACGATTTTTATTTTTTTTGGAACGCAGCAGAACATAAGAGCTCTCGGTGGTAATTTTCCCTATGGTACCGTTTTCAACTCGAATCACTCCCGCGGATGTTGCTGCTAACAAAGAGTCATTGGTGGATAAAAGGTCCCAGGAGTAATTTCGACCCCCGGGGAGAGGACGAAATTTTTGGGAAGGTGTTTCAAGCACATATATCCCACTGTTGGTGGCAACATACAAATCTTTGCGGTGCCTAACCACCGACACCATCATTTTGGGTAAATCGGCACGCTCATCATAGAGGGAAAAAGGGGATGCATATTCAATCCTGGATATCCCATAACTTAGCCCAAGCCACAAATTGCCCTGTACATCTTCATAGACATATTTTACATTATCATCCTGCAAACCGTTTTTTTTGTCGAAGATTTGTTTTAACCGTCCCCGGGCATCAACGATGACGAGCCCTCCCCACAATGTAGCCAGCGCATAATCACCGGATGAGAGCCGAATGCCGTGATACAATTTTTTTTCTTCTAAATAATCGTCCACCTCTGTAGGAAAGGGTGATACTTTTTCCCCATTGTACAGGAAACATCCCTTTGACCGGGTGGCAATAAGAACCCTTTGGTCCTCATAGGGAGCCATCATAAAAATTTCTGCATCGGCAAAAGTACGGCCGTCGGGAACAAGGGTTAACGATTCCCCTGTCATTTGTAAAAGCCCACGCCCTTTATCGCGAATATAAAAAATTCCGCTGCAAACAAAAGAAGAGTCGAATAGGGCCTGGGGTTTCCGAACGGTTAATCGTTGGGAATCCCAGTGAAGAAGACATTCCTCGGCCCTGAAATAGATCCCTTGTGATGTTGCATGGATTCTCCTTACATGGGAAAATCTCAGTTTGTCATCATGGATGTGTTTCCGCAGGGATACATATTTTAACGATCCCTGGGGTTGGGGTTCTAAAAAACCGATCTCATCGGTGCTGCCCACGTAAATGGTCCCGGTGGCATCAATGGCCAATGAGCGTGCGGGTTTGTTATCACTCACATAGATGGGCCGCCAGGAAATCCCGTCAAACTCTATTACGGAACCGTTGTTCCCTATATAAATGATGCCGCGCTGATCCTGCAGGATTGCCCAATTCTGGGGGTGTTGATCATATTCTGTCCTGCTGTAATTTTTTAGGTATTTCAAACCGGCCTGTTGAGAATAGATTTGACCGGGAACCAGTAAAAACAGCCCAAAAAGCAGGGATATGGATAAAAAAGAAAAACGGTAAATGCTTTTAGCTTTTCGCATGCCATTAGTTTATCAGAATTTGGATGAATTTTCAACATTGCCCTGCACTGCGGTAACCCTAATAAGTCCTTTCTTTGTTCTTATCAAACAAGTGACTGTTGATCAAACTACATGTTATTTCTTTAAAAAATTGCCTTTTTTGGCCTCGTGTTTTGATATTTTGACGCATGGTCCCCGTTTTCCATCAACGCGAGCAGCCCAGGTCTCTCATTAGCAGATAAATAGGCCCGGGAGTAGAAAAATCAGCTAACGATCTGAGAAAAGCCTTTCGTGAACGGTAAAAGGCCCTTTGCCAGTTGTAAAAGCGACTCACCAGTGACAAAAGCGCCTTATGAAAAGCAAAAATAACATAAACCAGTGGAAATTTCAAGAGAAAATTAAAATTTCATAAAAACCCCGGCCATTAGATTTAGACTGTTAACATTGGAGGGTTTATCAAATATGACCACATATCGTACATCCATTACCAACCCAAAGTGAGAAGAAAAAGAATATTGTATACCACCTCCCAGGTTGAGCACCAGGTCCGCTTTCTTCTCAGGCACCAGGAATTCAATCTCATACCCATATGCAGAGGTATAGGTCTCATCTTTGGCTAACAGGTTATCAATTCCACCGCCAGCCGCCAGGTAGGGGCTGAAGGTTTTTCCCGATAATCGGTAAATGAAATTGGCGGTAAGGGAAAAATGTTTGGCGGTGTTAACCTCTACGGTATCTTCATCCGATGGGTCTTCCAGGGTTACTGTCGAACTAAAATAATACCTGCTGGCTAATTCGATTACTGCTTGTTTTGTGAGAGAATAAGCAACAGAGATACCCAAACATGTTGGACGGTGAGAAGGCATAACCGGGAAATCGTTCTCGCCGGCTATATAATCGTCTTCGGAACCGTAACCGGATACCCTGTCGATTCCTGCTAAAATTGAAAGCTGCAGTCTCTTCTCTCCCGCTGGCTCTGCACCAGCAAAACCTGTTAGATAAACCATCATTAAAATAAAAAAAAGTATTTTTCTCATTTTTTACACCCCATAAAATTTATCTGTTTATCTTTTTATTTTGCCTTTTTTAAGTTTGGTGACGTCAATGGTAATGTGTTCCCAATCCGCATCCCAACCATCCGTAACCAGGAAGTAAACATCATAGGTTCCGGCTTGATCCAGGCCAGGGGTCCAGGAGAAGTCATTATCTCTAAGGAGTGCGCCCCGGGGTAAATTTCCGGCAATAAAGATTAACGGACCAGGACTTTCATCCGGGTCCTGTCCTGAGGTGGAAAAGGTCAAACTTTGCCCGGTGCGAATCGTTTTATTCCCGATGGGGTTTAAAACCGGGGGAAGGTTTCCTGCCGGAGGAGGGGGTAAGGTTTGGCTTAAATTTAAAAAGAAAAGTCCCACCCCGGACACTCCTTTGTACCACGCGGTTTGATACTGTTTTGCTCCGTAATTTTCGTCCAGGGGGTCCACGTAATCGATCCACTTTGCCTTTTCAAAGGAAGGAAATTCTGACACGGACATCAGCCAGTGTGCGGCGCCTTTGGCATATTCAAGATAGTTGTTATTGGGCTCAGGGTCATAGGAATAATAGATAGCAAAGGAATTGCCCACGCCGGCGGTGCCGGTGAGCAGCCCGGTATCATGAGGAAGACCTCTATTATGCGGCCAGGTGAAAACATGGTCACTGGTTATCTCTGCTTCCTTTTGCAGCCATTTTGCGCCTCCCCTGGCAAAATCCAGGTATTGTTGACTGCCAACGCGGCGGTGCATTTCATAAAGAATATGAACCACGCTGGGGGTGCCGTGACAATAAGCAAAGGGATATGAGCGAATACCAGGTCCATAGCTCCATGTGTACGAATGGTCTCCTCCATTTACAGCCTGGGCCACCAGCCAATCGGTTCCTCCCCGGGCATGATTAAGATAGATGATATCGCCGGATGAATCGTACAGTTTGAATAAAAACAAAAGAATTCCCACCGAGCCCCCGCACCAGGTGGTATTGGGGCTTTCGTCAGTGGTCAGGCGGGGCCAACAGTACTGACCTGGTTCCGGTTCCCACATATAAGAAAATAACCAGGTGGCAGCACCCCTGGCATAATTAAGGTATTTTAAATCATTGCTGACATCGTACAACCTGGCAAAAAAATCCCCGATACCTGCGGTTCCGTGGGCATAACTTGTATATATTCTTGTGGGATTTATGTAATTTCCCCAGAAATATCCGCCATTTTCCTGGGAACACTGGGTGGTTAACCAATCACCGATTCGTTTGGCTTCATCAAGATATAAGGGGTTATTGGTGGTTTTCCACAATTCAATAAAGTAATGCCCGATACCGGCTGCGCCGTTGAGCCAATCCACCTGTCCATCAGTGTAACGGTAATTCAATAAAAATCTTCCTGCGCCTTCTGCATATTCCAGGTATTCCGGGTCTTTGCTAAGGTTATACAATTCTAAAAAAAACCAGCCCACCCCTGCTGCACCGGTGTCTATTCCAATCCGATAAGAATGCGATGATTCTGCTGAAGGCCATTTGTAAGCGCCGTTCGCCTCTGCAACCGCCAGGGATTTCAGCCAACTGGCTGCTTTTTTTGCAAATTCAAAATAGATATTGGTTTGATAACCGGGGGTATCCTGTCTGACGGGGTCCTGGGCCGGGATAGGGGAGGGGAACCCACTAAACATTACAAAAACTAAAATGATAATTAACTTTTTCATTTTTTACCTCTCTTATCTCTTATCTCTTAAACCTGCAAATTTTACCTTTCGTAAATCAAATACGGAAATAAACAGGAAAAACGGATATTCGTCCGTGGTTCTTTTGGGTTTTGCTGTTTTTTTATACTTTTTTGCCTGGCACCTTTTTCTTTTTTTCAATTCTATTGTAGATGCGTCACGGCTTGATTTATCAAGCCCGGCCCGGGCGATTCATCCGCATCTCTACGGGGTTTGATGAATCAAACCGTGAAGCATCTACAATTGAATTTATAATTCCTTTTTTGCCTTCCTTTTTTGCCTGGCACCTTTTTCGTTTTTCCTTTTTATTCTAAGGGTGCGGTCGCCGACCGCAATTGTTAATTTAAGGTTTCCAGGATGCGGGCAATGTCCTTTTGGCGGTCGTTGAGGCGCAGAGATGCGGAAAATACCTTTTTGGCTTCTTCTTTATTGCCGGTTTTTAGATAGGAGAGACCAAGGAAATTCAATACCGATACATCACTGTCATAGATGCGGTTGGCTTCGGCTAAGTTGTTGACCGCATCCTTATACTGTTCTTTTTGATAAAATGCTTTGCCTTTGAGGGCATAGTAATCAAATTGCTCTTTTTGGTTGGTTTTTAAATTCTCTACGATGTTAAGAACACTGTCAGGACGCTTTGTTCCCAGCAGCAGCCGACAGTAGTCTTTGACCAGTGGGGGGTAACCGGGCTGCAGTTGAAAGGCTTTTTTTAAGTAGATCTCGGCTTTTTCCGCTTTATTCAACCGCATATACTGGAGACCCAGGATATGATAGTATAAAAACAGGTTTTCCCTGGAAGTAATTTTGAATAGATGGGTGGTTCCGGCAACATGGGGAGAAACCGAAATGCTAAAATCTTCTTTTTTCTCATCCACCACTGTGCCGTCAGCAGCGAACAAGCGCGCTGTTAACCGGTAATACCCGGGGGCCAGGGGCTCCAACTCCTGGCTGATGGCCTGGACTTGCAAATGCGAAGCCATTTCAAAGGGGTATTCCTTTTTGTATTTTTTAGGCTCAAAGATATTTTGAACTTCCATAACCCCTGGCAGTGATTGGTTGGTATCACCTGTTTCCAGGTTAAGAATCACCATTACTTTATCTTTGGTTCCGAATTCATTCCTGGGGTCCGGGGTTACTTCCATTTCCCTGAATTTAAAGGGGAGAAACACATACCTGGGAATCCGTTTGACTTCTTTGGAGAGTAATAAGCCGGAAATGACCGGT
>CP070627.1:1994043-1999865 GCA_020355945.1 Candidatus Aminicenantota bacterium
AAAATTAAATGATTCTTTACCGGAGTTATCAATATTGAAACTCATTGAACGTTTACTCATACCGACGCCATTAAAACGAGTCGCCTTCTTCTTGTTGGCAGATATCATTTTTATTGTATTCTCGTTCTACTTCTCTTTTTATTTGCGCTTCGGGTTTAGATACCCGGAAAGATGGCACAAACACTTTCTGCCCTGGATTTGCGGGATCGTGGTGGTTAAAATTTTATTTTTAGCCATATTCCGGATTTATAAAATCAACTGGCGTTTCGTGGGCATTACAGAGCTGAGGAATCTATTAAAAAGCGCTGCAGCCAGTACTTTGTTTATATATGCAGCCAACCTGGCAGTCAGGCATTTTTTTACTGCTTACACCCTTCCCAGGGGCGTGGTGGTTATTGATGCCATTATCAGTTTCGGCCTGATGGGACTGTTGAAAATCTCAAAACGGTTATATATTGATATCTTTTCCAAAAGCAGTATTGGCAAACGTACCTTAATTATCGGTGCGGACCTGACAGCCGAACGATTGGTCAATGAATTAAAGGCTAGTAATTCCCGGCTCATCCCCATCGCTTTTATCGATGAAAATCATATGAGAATCGGCACTCGCATCAACGGGCTCCCGGTATTGGGAGGGTATGAAAAAATCCAGGACCTCATAAAAGATGAAAAAGTAGAAAGTGTATTGATCAATCTTCCCAAAGCCTCTCATAAAAAAATCAGTGAATTATTCTATGCCATCAATAAAACCGGCGTAGATGATATTAAAATCGTTCCCCAGGTGGATGAATTTAATAAAAAAGTAAATGTAGTCAAAGACATCAAAAACCTGGATATTGACGACCTGCTTTCCAGGGAATCAGTCAAAGTGGATTATGAAGACATTGGAAATTTTTTAAAAGATAAAACCATCCTGGTAACAGGCGCGGCCGGTTCCATTGGTTCTGAAATTGTCAGGAAACTGGTGCAGTTTGGAGTAAAGCATATTATCGGGTATGAAATTGATGAGACCGAGGTATTTAATCTGCAGTTTGAGATGGAAAAAATCACTGATGAAAGTCAGCGGGTTGATTTAGTAGTAGGAGATGTTCGCGACCGGGGGAGACTGGCGCGGGTTTTTGAAACCTATCAACCGGACATCGTGTTTCATGCTTCAGCATACAAACATGTCCCCTTGATGGAGGACCACCCGGAGGAGGCAGTTAAAACCAATATATTGGGAACAGTAAATATTGCTGAAATATCCGTCCAATACCAGGTGAAAAAGTTCATCAACATTTCCACTGATAAAGCCGTGAATCCCACCAGTATCATGGGAGCCAGCAAACGGTTCAGCGAAATGGTATGCCAGGACCTTAACGGGGAGAAAACAAAGTTCACTTCCGTTCGTTTTGGCAATGTGTTGGGCAGCAGAGGCAGTGTGATACCCCTGTTTTTAGAGCAGATAAAAGATGGCGGCCCGGTTACGGTAACTCATCCCCAAATCAAACGTTATTTCATGTCCATTCCCGAAGCGGTGCTGCTGGTGTTCCAGGCTGCTTATATGGGCAGCAAAGATGGCGGTGAAATCTTTGTGCTGGATATGGGAGAACCCGTCAAAATTGTTACCCTGGCCGAAAACCTTATCCGTCTCAATAACATGGAACCCTATAAAGACATTGATATTGTATTTACCGGTCTGCGTCCCGGTGAGAAACTTTTTGAAGAACTTCTCACCGCAGAAGAAGGCACAGAAGCCACTGCCCATTCCAAAATCTACATCGCCAAACAAAACTCACATCTAAGCCCGGGAACACTGAAAACAGCATTAAAAGAATTGGAAAAATCTCTTTTAAACCCGGCTGATATAAAAAATATCTTAAAAAAATATGTGCCTTATTACCTGGATAATCCGGGAAAAAAAGTATGATCTCCCCTGCGGCCCCTGTGATCTCTGCTGCTATGAAAATAAGCCGCTAAGACACGCGAAGGGACGCGAATAAAAATATGCATAAATTCTGTCGTAGATTACAGCGGTTTGATTCATCAAACCCCGTAGAGGCGTGGATGAATTGCTTGGGCCGGGCTTGATAAATCAAGCCGTGAAGCATCTACAATAGAATGGAGTAAGCAAGGGCATGATTTTCATCCGTTTCCGGGCGAGGCCAGCGGCCTCATGAACGACTGCTAAGAAATGCTGAATAAGAAAAAAATTAAAGACTTTTTCAATCAAAAGTATGTAAAAATTCTTTTATTGGTACTGGTATTGGCGGTTTCCATTAAACCTTTTTTGTTCACCTGGAATTTTATCCAGGCCAACCTGCATCTCAAAAAAGATAAATTCAAAGCCGGGACGTATATGGTTAATGCCCTCTCTTATAAATCTTCCGTATATAAGATTTTTAACCTGCACTCTCCATGGGTAATCGAACATTACCTGGTAAAATCCGCCATTTATAATAACGATAAAAAGCGCCTGGATGCCTATTCGCATGTAATATCCTCCTCTGCGCTGCAAACGCGGTTTAACGATAATTTTTATTTTCAACATTTATCAGGGAACATTGATCAAGATAAGGATTGGCAGCACCTGGATGAAGTATGCTTTGACCTGTTAACCGACCCGCGGATGAATCAACGCACCGCTGCGATCTTTGAAGAAATCGGCTGTTCCTTTAATAAAGGATTTATAAAAAACCTGGCGGATTTTGTCTCCTGGAAAGACAATACCCAATTGCATCATTACCTGGTCTCAAAATATGCAATTAACCAATCATCCTTTAACAGTGCTGAATTAGCAGGATGTGATTATCAAGAATCCATTGCCAGGGTAAAGGAGTTGATGTGGGTAAAATATAAACTCAAGGCAGAAGGTATGGGAGCGAATTTAGTCCAATGTCCCGGTTTTACGGTTCAACGATGTATTGAAAAAAACTGGTATTTTTCCAATATGGCTGATAATGAACCCTTTTCCAGGGGGTCTTTTTTTATGGGAACAGATAAAATCGGTAAAAACCAAAACCCGGTTATCCGCTTAATGGGTTTTTTTGTCACTCATGATCCCGGTAAATCCAGGCCGCGGGGAGGTGTGCGCAGTAGACAAAGAATTACTGCTGAAAATGGTTTTTATGTGTTTAGTTTTGATTATTGTACGATTACGGGCAGTGAGCGGCCTTCCTTTTTCTTGTGCAAAGGAATGGAAAAACGTATTCCGTCAACCCGAAGGCAATGGAAAAAAGTCATTTTTATTTTGAATAATGCGTTCAATACCTACGAATTTCTGAATCCTTTGATCCGCATGTGGGGTACGGGAACGCTGCTGGTAGATAATGTTTTCCTGGCAAAGGTAACAACCATGAAATTTTCCATCTCCAATCCATATGAGCTTTTATTAGAAGAGTGGCAGCCCCTCATGATGTCGCGGGCCTCACCCGGAGACCCATGAAAATTATACCCTCGCTTAATCTACTGTAGGGGCTTGATTTATCAAGCCCAGGCCGGACGATTCACACATGCCGCTGCGGGGTTTGATGAATCAAACCCCTACAATTGAATTTTTTTTACTCTGTGACCTCTGTGTCCTCTGTGGCTAAAGTAATTTCATAGCAGGAAAATGAAAATAAATAACCGGACATTAATCATCACCCTGTTGATTATCGGTCTTGCTGTCGGCCTGGTTCACGTGTTCCTGATGCCTCCGTTCCAGAATCCCGATGAAGTTCAACATTTCCTGTATTCCGCAACCTATGCTTATGATCCCCAACAAATGGAAGCAATGGAAACCAGGGTCCTGGAAATGTTAAAAACGTATAAATGGTTTCATTTCGTAGGTATTGGCCCGGGCTGGGAAAATACTCAAACAATATCGGATATATCCTATGTGTTCCATTTTGACCCGGATAGAAAGACCGCCCGGAAAACCTTTTTTCATTTCCTGTACGGCACGATTTTAAAAATCTCCGGGATCAAAGATGTATTAACCGCGTTTTATTTTATGCGAATCATTTCCACTTTTTTCTATATCATCATTCTTTTCCTGGCTGCCTGGTTTTTTCGTACTTATTTCCCACAAAAATGGGAGTATTTGTTTATTGGTATGATCCTGGTTTTTCAATTGATGACCATATTGAATGCGGTGAATTATGATGTTTTCATGGTGCTCTTTGGCACTCTCTTTTTTATTTTTGCTTACCAATACTTGCAATCCGAGAGAAAAATATACCTGGCGTTTTTATTGATTGCCGCGCTGATGGGTACATTAACCAAGCTGGTGGGGATCATGTTTTTTGTCTATTTATTCATCTTACTCTGTATGAAAGTGAAATGGAACCTGGACCTGCTTAAGCGCTTTTTTTTAATACTCCTGGCGGTTATTATTGGATTTTGTTGGATTAATTATCTTTTCCCCGGGCGTTTTTATAATTTATATTCGGTAATTTTTAATGTATTGGGAGATACCGGTGGTTCTTTGGCCCCGGCAGGTGAAAAGGTGCTCAGGCTCAGTCTTTTTGATTCCATGGCAGATAGTTTTTATTTTCATACCGGGTGGATGGGGTTTAAATTGAGCGCTTTTTGGTACCTGGTCCTAAAGATTTTTTTATTATTTTCAATCGTTGGCCTCTTTTCAGGGCTCTTCATCAAAAAAATAAACCTCCCTCCTTTAGAAAAAAAGTGGATGATTTATACTTTTATTGTGTGTGCGCTGCAAGTGTTTGCCATTTGGTTTTATTATGGTAGTAAAGTGACTGTCCAGGGAAGGTACTTATATCCTTTAATTATTCCTTTTATCGTTCTCATCTATTCGGGTTTACATTATCTTGAGAGGTGGTTTCAATTTAAGAAAAATTATATATTGATTTCTTATATTATTTTCCAGGTGGTAATGGTGGTATTTGCCATCACCCGTATCATATCGGTATTTTACCTGGAGATGGCCTCCCCCCATCCCGGGTTATAATAAGTCAAAATGGGTACACATCTCCCGTTTCCGCTTTCCTGTTTCCTGTTTCCTGTTTCCTGTTTCCTGTTGACTTATTCTTTAAAGATCTCACCGAAATCAAAAGCGACAGAGCAGAGACCAAAGTCAAATGTCATTTTATCTTCTTTAAAGTCTTCCACTTTTTCGTATTCGCTGTTTTTTAGCATAAAGACCTCTGCACTTTTGGTCTCAGGATCAACGATACAGTAGTATTTCACTCCGGCGGCCTGATAGAGTTGATATTTTAATATCCTGTCCTTACGTGAAGTTGAAGGGGAAAGAACTTCAAATACCAAAACCGGGGGAATCAACAGTTTTTTACCTTTAATGTTCTCACCGCAGACTACCAGGACATCAGGTTGAGCCACAGTGTCTTCAGTGATCTGCCAATCCACAGGCAAAAGGGGTTTACACTTTTTACAGTTTTCTAACAAATTTCCCAGATATCTATAAATTTTCCCGGAAATTTCCTGGTGTTCAATTGTTGGCTGGGGGGCCATCGCATAGGGAATCCCATTAATGATTTCCCAACGTCCGTCCCATTGGGCATAGTCATCATAGTTGTAATGCGGCAAATCTTCCATTCTTAACGCAGTTAATCCCATATTTAGCTCCTTTTGTTATTAATATGCAACATTTTCGTGTTTTTGTCAACCGATTGCTTCATGAATTGTTTTTCAAAATGGGCAACGCACAAATTACCTGACCCCATAATCCATAATTTATTTCCTAAATTTGCTTGTTTATGAAATAAGATTTTCCTCAACCCCGGGGTAGAGCTCATCGATTTTTTCTTGATATTGAAGGGATAATTGCAGCGCACAGGCGATTTTGATGTAATGCTCGATATCTTCAAGGGAAAGTG
>CP070627.1:1999965-2005775 GCA_020355945.1 Candidatus Aminicenantota bacterium
TTAGGGATGGGCAGGAACAAAAGAATAGTTATTAAGTAATTTTGAGAGCTTACTTAAGTTAAAACCTGCCCATCCGCATTCTATTAAGTATTTTATCTAATCTTGAGGAGTACTCTGAACTGTGCCTCCGGCGGCCAGGGGGGCGCTTTTTGAAAAAACTGCCCCGTGACGCATCTGGACCCCCCGCAAAAACTTTTTACTGGCCAGGATGTTATCCCTCCTGTTTCTCACCTGTTAAAAACAATCGTTTTATACAAATGCCACATCAAATGGAGTTCTCTGTTCCGAACACTCCAGTGGATCCGTTCCCTCACAAACAAAAGCATAATAGATGCCATTGGGGATTAAAACAAGGTCCCCGGCACTTACCGGTATAGATGGAGGAGTTAATTGGTTTACCTCTTTTTCATTTCCAACAATCAATTGCCCTTTCCCCCGGGTAAAATAAACACCCGATGCACATCGGCGGTCAACCATGGGTTCGCTGGCCTTTGCCGGTTCAATCCTATACCTGGAAGCAAAAATATGGCCTGCGGACAATGGCAACTTTGTTCCACCGGGTATGGTCAAGGGTTTTATCTCTGTTACGGATTTTTGATTTAAATTAATGTTTACATGCCGACTGCTGCCGGGAAATTTTATGGATATTAACCTCTCCCGGGTATAATCCCGGTTGAAAAAGGAGGGTATTTTTCTACCGGCATTTTGATCGAATAACCTTTCTACCATATCGGTGGACACAGTGGCATACTCTTCCAACACACACCCGATTACGGTGTGGACAATGCCAAGTTTATCAATGGAAAATACGTCACCGGGTCTGGGATAGATGCGGAATTGATCGTATCTCTGGTCCGGTTTCCCGGACAGCCAATCGGTAAAGGCTTTTTCTTCATAATTTTTCTGCCAGTCTTTATAATCACAGGTAAAAACATATCCCCCGTTAAGGACTTCCAGGATATGAAAAACCTCGGTTTTGTGAGTGATATGCTGCTGAAAACTAAATCCCTGGCCTTTGTTCTGGATAAAAATCGAATATCCTAAGGGATGTGAAGCCTTTATTGCATATGATTTATATTTGAGCAAAAATCCCAATCGTTTCTGCACCAGGATGGCTTCTCTGGCCAGGTCACTTGAATAAGGCCCACTGAAAATCCCTTTCAACAGGTCTTTGGAAAGCCTTTCCCACCTTTCGATTGTCTCAATTGGCAAGTCCTGGGCCATGTAATCAACCAGGATATTCAACGATTCAAGCCCATGATCGAGAAGAAGGGATAGGGATTGATTGATGGTGTTTGAGTTCCCATATCCACATTTCTCAATTTCTGCTTTGATTTTTTCTATACGTTCATTTGCCATGCATACCTTCCAGGTTATTAATTATATAAAAAATCCTGGAATATTCAAGTCTTTTCCGTCAACTAAATTCATTGCCTGATTTTTAAGAACTGGCTGTAAAACTTGCTGCGAGTTGCGAGTTAAGAAATTTAAAGCAATATTTTCAGATAATCATTTTAAAAGTACTACCCCGTAACCCGCAACTGTTCACCCGCCACCAGGCAGCGAGCTTTATTTCTTTTAAGGTTGCGAATTTGGGACAATTTTAGGTATTTACAAAAATCCTTTAATATGTTATACTACAAAGTCAGATTACTGAGCCAAAAAGGGAAGGGTTCTATCCAAAGGGATAGGCCCCCGAAAGCTTGGTGAAAAAAGTTCATTATATTAGTGAGATTACTTTTTAAGGGAGTAGCTAACAACCCAGAGACGGCAGTCTATCCAAATAGAAAATTCCCCCGCATTAGCATAGATAAAGGTATAAGGAAGCGATTCGGAATGAAGAGAGAGATATAGATCCACATGCCTCCAGTGGAGGGTCTAAAATGGAAAAATTAGAAAAGAAAAATATCCGGGATATCCTTGCCCTTACTCCCATGCAAGAGGGAATGCTCTTTCATTATTTGAATGACCCGGAAAGCGATCACTATTTTGAGCAATTAAGTTTGAAGATATCGGATGAAATCAATCTCCAACGTTTTAAAAAAGCCTGGGATTATGTTGTACAGGGCAACGAGATGCTTCGAGTCCTCTTCCGCTGGGAAAGATTGGACAACCCCACACAAGTGGTGTTGAAACAACACCACCCGGATTCGAGATTCTTTGATCTTTCAACTATTGAGGACCATACCGAACGGCAAAAACAACTGGAAAAAATAAAACTGGAAGACAGGAAGGAAAAATTCGATTTACGGGAAATCCCGTTTCGGGTCATTTTATGCAAAATCTCAGAGAAAGAGTATTACATTGTAATAAGTAATCATCATATATTGTATGATGGGTGGAGTACAGGGGTTGTTTTAAAGGAATTTTTCCAGGCGTATGAGGGGCTGGAAAAAGGAGAAACAGGGCTGACAACGAAAATTAAACCTTCATTTAGGGAGTATATCCAATGGCATCAAAACCGTGACCAGGATAAACAAAAAAAATTCTGGGAATTGTATTTTAAGGGATTCGACGCGCAAACGGTGTTACCCATCAAAAGAAAAGGAATAAAGCGGAATTCCGAAGGAGCTGCAGCAAAGGCGTTTGGTTTTGTCCTGGAAAAAGATATAAAGGATAAATTAGATATTTTTCTCAGGGAAAGGGGGGTAACGTTGGCCGCTTATTTCTATTGTGCCTGGGGGATATTGTTACAAAAATACTGCAATAGCGAAGATGTGGTTTTCGGCACCACAGTATCCGGAAGGTCTGCGCCCATTAAAGAGATAGAGAACATGGTGGGGTTGTTTATCAATACTATACCGTTGCGGGTAACAGCCGAGCGTGGTGAAAAGGCACTGGATTTGCTTTTAAAAATAAATAATCATTTGCCTCATAGGGAGAAATATGAGAACACACCGCTGGTAGAGATAAAAAAATACAGCGCCTTGACAAGCGGCGAAGAGCTTTTCGATTCACTCCTGGTGATAGAAAACTACCCGTTGGACCATTTTTTAAGAAGAGAAAATAAAACTTTACCCCTTACGGTTCATTCCTATTCCGCCGTTGAATCCACCAATTATGATTTAACCATTACCATCGCTTTACCTGGAAACGTTGAAATACGTTTGATATACAACGAAGAATTATTTGCAGAGAATGTGATTCATCGATTATCTCGCCATTTTATCAATATTTTAAATGAAATAACAGGACATCCTCAAAAGCAGTTCCATGAAATCGAGATATTATCCCAGGAAGAGAAAAAACAACTGCTGGTGGATTTTAACGATACGAATGAGGTAGTGGATTATCCCGGTGAAAAAAGCATCCATCAATTATTCGAGGAGCAGGTGGAAAGAACGCCAGGCCGAATAGCTGTAATAGGTAATAGGCAATCGGTAGTTGGCAAGACGGAGAATATGCATCTCACTTACGAAGGATTAAATGAAAGATCCAACCGATTGGCACACCTGTTAAGGCAAAAAGGTGCTGGATCCGACAGTATTGTGGGTATCATGGTGGAGCGTTCCATTGAAATGGTCATTGGCATATTTGGCATATTGAAAGCCGGGAGCGCTTATTTGCCCATTGTTCCCGGTTCACCGCCAGGACGGGTTAAATATATGTTGGCCGACAGCGGGGCGAAGATCCTGGCGACCACACCAGGATTTCGGGTTAAGGCTGAGATTGAGGTGGAGGAGCTGTTCTCAACCTTAACCTTAACCGCAATCTCCACCTCAACCTCCGGGCAGGCGTCTTCGGCAGCCAGCCTGGCCTACGTCCTCTACACCTCCGGTTCGACGGGTCGCCCCAAAGGGGTGATGGTAGAGCATTGCTCTGTTATCAATCTATTATTTGCGTTACATCACCAATACCCCTTAAAGAAACAGGACACCTATCTATTAAAAACATCCTATCTTTTTGATGTATCGGTAACAGAGTTGTTTGGTTGGTTTTTAGAAGGAGGTCGATTAGCCATACTGGAGAAGGGGGGAGAGAAAGATCCGGCAAAGATTACAGATATCATTGAGCGGACAGGTGTGACTCACATCAATTTTGTTCCTTCTATGTTCAATGTATTTGTGCAGGAGTTAACCTCTCTTGATACAGTGCGACTATCCGGTTTAAAATACATCTTTTTAGCCGGGGAAGCGCTGCTGCCCGAATTGGTCAATAAATCCAGGAATTTGGGTACTATTGGTACGTTGATTCCCCTGGAAAATATATACGGTCCCACGGAAGGTACGGTGTATTCCAGCGGCTATTCGTTGGCAAACTGGGATGGTACGGGGCGGATTCCCATAGGAAAGCCCCTGCCCAATATGATGCTTTTTGTTTTAGACAAAAATAATTGTTTACAGCCCATTGGTGTTCCTGGTGAATTGTGCATTGGTGGGTTAGGAGTTGCCCGCGGATATTTAAACCGACCGGGATTAACCGCGGAGAGATTTGTAGAACCGGTAGAACCGGTGACAGGTAACAGGTGCAGGTGGGAGGCAACATCTAATAAAAAGTTTTTGCGGGGTGCAGGGGCAGTTTTTTCAAAAAGCGCCCCTGCCCGCCGGAGGCATAAAATATACAAAACCGGTGATTTAGCGCGGTGGTTGTCCGATGGAAATATCGAATACCTGGGGCGGATGGACCATCAGGTAAAGATAAGGGGATTTCGCATTGAACTGGGAGAGATAGAGAATCAATTGGTGAGTCATAGAAAAGTGAAAGAAGCTGTGGTGGCGGCGAAAGAAATAGAAGGAGGCGATAAATACCTCTGCGCTTATATCATTCCGGCAGGAACCGTTGAAACTGCTCTCTTCATTGGCCAGTTAAGAGAATATTTATCCCGGGCGCTGCCTGACTATATGATTCCTACCCATTTTGTGACCATCGATGGCATTCCCTTGACTCCTTCCGGGAAGATAGACCGTAAAGCGCTTCCCGAGCCTGAGATAAAATCCCTGGAAGAATATACTGCGCCGCGAAATGAAAGGGAGAAGGCATTGGTTGATATTTGGGCAGAGGTCCTGGGAATTGATAATAAGCAAATAGGAATAGAGGATAATTTTTTTGAACTGGGTGGACATTCTTTAAAAATCGCAAGTTTAATTGGTAGAATCCATAAAAAATTAAATATCGAAATACCTTTCAATAAAATATTCCAGGCTCCCACTGTTAAAGTTCTGGCTGAGTATATAAGTAAACAGGAAAGAAGTCAATATGTTGAAATTTCTCCTTTAGAAAAGAGGGAGTATTATGCGCTCTCTTCGCCGCAAAAGCGTTTATTTGTTCTTCAACAGATGGAAGCCGACAGTATTGCTTACAATATGCATGGGATGATGCTGTTGGAAGGTTTCATTGCCAGGGAGAAATTTGCGGTCATATTTCGACAACTCATTGCCAGGCATGAAAGCCTGAGGACTTCTTTTCATATGGTGAATGAGGAACCTGTCCAGCGGATACATGATGAGGTGGAATTTGAAGAGGAGCCCTTCGGGCAAATAAACGCCTATAATTTCATTCGCCCCTTTGATCTTTCTCAGCCCCCGCTGGTGCGGTTGGGGTTAATCAAAGAGGAAGAACAAAAATATCTTTTGATGGTGGATATGCATCATATTATTTCTGATGGTATCTCCACGGAAGTATTTGTTAAAGAGTTCATGTGTCTTTATAAAGGGGAAGAATTACCCGGGCTAAGGATACAGTATAAAGATTTCTCAGGGTGGCAGGACAGCAAAGCCCATCAAGAGGCATTAAAGAAGGAGGAACAGTATTGGCTGGACCAGATGAAGGAGGAAATTCCCTATCTTAATCTGCCCACTGATTTTACCAGG
>CP070627.1:2005875-2011652 GCA_020355945.1 Candidatus Aminicenantota bacterium
CCAATGTGCCGATGGCTTCCATTTTCTGTGCCTGGATTAATCGCTGCTCCAGCTTTTTTTGCTCGGTAATATCCCTGATTATCCCCCGGTAAGCAGTAATATTACCTTCTTTATCCCGCACCACCGTTGCTGTCACCAGGCCGGTGACCAGTTCATCCTCCTTACGTTTAAAGGTTATTTCATAATCTTTAACATATCCTTCCCTTTCAATTTCTTTCCTGAATTCCTCTCGATCCTCCGGGTTGTAATAAAAATCCAGGACCGAATCTAATCCCAATACCTCTTCTTTGGACTGATACCCTAATAATTCTACACCGGCCGGGTTAATATCAATGACTTTTCCTCCCGGGGTAGTAATGAAGACCACATCTTTTGATTCTTCAAACAGGCTGCGGTACTGTTTTTCCAACGCCTGCAGTTGATTGGTCCTCTCCTGCACTTGCTTTTCCAACAGACCTGCATGCCGTTTTTCTAAAAAAAATCGAAAGATACCATAAAATAGAATAACCGCCAACAGGAAAACCAACAGGAAAAACCACCATTGTTTATAGAAGGGCTTAAGAATAACCAGTTCCGGTGATATCACCGGATCACTCCATGCTCCCAGGGTATTTCTTACTTTCAGGTGAAATCGGTACCGGCCAGGCGGCAGATTGGAATACCGGATCATCTGCTTAAAGGGATAGTGTTCGTCCAGCCACTCCCGGTCAAAGCCCTCCAGTTTATGTCTGAACCGGAGCCCGGTTTCATCCAGGAAGGAAATTCCTCTAAAATGAAAAACCATGGTATTGGTTTTGTAATTTAATTGAACCGGTGGGTTTAAGGGGTCCAGGGGGATTTTACGGTCATCCACTTCCACGTATAACAAACGAAGCTTTGGTTGTGGTTTCCAGTTGCTATAATCATCAAACTGTTCATTATAGATCGATACGCCCCGGTTAGTGCCGATCCACACCCTGCCTTTGCTGTCTACGATTCCTGCGGCCCGGTTGGTCTCATGCCCCACCAGGCCTTCTGGCAGGGAATATTTTCTCTTTCTAATACCGTCCCAACGCACCACACCGTTATTGGTCCCGAACCAGAGCCGGTGTTGATAGTCCTCTACAATAAAATAAACCGGGTCATGGATTTCAAAGTTATTTTCTTTATACTTTTTTAGTGTTTCCTGGTCCAGGTCAAGGGTAAACAAACCGGCCATCGTACCCACCAGCAGTCGTCCCCGGTGGTCTTGTTTCAGGGCGAAAACATTATTAGCCCCACTTTCGCCAGGCACCCGGTAATTCTTCCATTGGTTTTTTTTATTTTCATACACATAAACACCGTTAAACGTGCTCCCCAGGTAAAGTATTTTTTCTGGGGTTATATAAATTTTCCTTACAGCAGGTGTGGGAAATTTAACCACTGGTATTGAAACAAACCGATTTTCATTTGCCGCCATAAAAAAGATTCCCTGGCTGGTTCCCACCCATACATTATCAGTCTGATCGATGCATACGCTGGTGATCATAATGTTATCAGGCATTCCCTGGCGGGTGCCGTACCATTTGATTTCCCTTTGTTTATCGATCCGGGCTACTCCCACCCGCTCTGCTATCATCCAGGTATTCTGCTTTGAATCCGCTTTCAAATCCAATACCCTGGAGAATGGGAAATCAGCCCCGTCTTCTCCGATAAAAGGCATTTTTGTGAATTTATTCCCATCCCAAAAGGTCAGTCCCCGGTTATGGCCCAACACAAATTTCCCGGGTTCAATCTCCAGCACTGCGGTAACCTCATCTTCCAACAACCCGTGTATCATTTGAAAATTACTGAACATTCGGCTCGATATTTTACTCAGCCCCCGGCCGCAAGCTATCCATACATTCTTCTCAAAATCGATAAACATGGAATAGGCTGCCTCACTGATGAGACCGTTGATCACATGAAGAGATTCCAATGTCCGGGTTTTATAATTAAAATAATAAACATCATAGAGGTTGCCAATATACAAGCCCCCCCGGTAATCCGGCAGCAGGTTATAGGCTTCCCCCTCTTTCCTGGAGGATGTTCCTGGTTGAAATAGAACCATTTTATAATTATTTGCATCCAAATACAAATACCCCAGCCATTGATGCCCATAGATCCACAGCCGGGAGTCTTTTAACCGGAATCCCGGGTACTTATCTTTGTACTCGACACAGATTCCTTTGATCTCTTTTGAGGGAAAATCCAATATTTGATTCAAGTGGTTATCCGTGGTACCGTCGTTTCTTAGTATTGATATTCCGTTATCCGTAGCCACATAACATTTACCTTTCCATATCGCCATACCCCTCACGGAGTTGCTTAATAGGCCGTTTTTTGTGGTCAATTTCATCCATTTCCCGCCCTGCCATCGGAATAAACCTGATTTGGCAAAGCCAACCATCACGATGGGCTTATTCTCTCTTCCTGGTTCTAGCAGTTGAAATGAGGTTATTTCAACCGGGTTAAGGATATTGACTTCCACCTCTTCGCTTTGATGCCACGCTGCCCCGGGGCTGCCATCATAAAAGACAACAGAGAACTTCCCCTGTTGGACGGGATTGGATAGTGCCCAGATTCGTCCCCTTTGGTCAACGGATATTTTGACAAAGCCCTGGGCCGGGAGTCCGTCCGACTGTGTATAGTTTTTCCAGGAAACACCGTCATAACAAGAAATCCCGCCGCGGGTGGCAAACCACATCCTGCCCCAGTGATCCTGGGTGATATCAAAGACATGGGCATTGCCCAGACCATCCACCCTCGAATAGTGATGCACCTGGTAGCTCTGGCTGTAACAGCGGAGAACAAAAAAAAACAAAAAAAAGAAAATAAAAAACCACCCCTTGTTTTCAGTGATGAAACTTAAAAAAAAGTTCCTTTTATCCACTTCTTTGTCTTCCTTATTGAGCGATAATTTTAAGGAATCCTCGGCGTCCTCTGCGGTTCAACCAGGTAAGCTTAACTCTGATATATGAGATTAAATTTTAACACAAATTTGAACTAAAGTCACCACACCTCTCTTACCCTAAATGCTACCGTCACTTTTGCCTCCAGGGCAGCGCGGCCAGAAACCTTTTTACTAATACCTTGTAAAAGTTTGCACAAAAAACAAACTTTTGTTTCATTGTTCTGGCTTTAACCGCTTCCAATGCAATTTCTTAATGGGTTGGGGGTGCCACCCCCTTTTGAAAAAAGGTTTCGGCGGTCACGGACTTCCAAAAACTTTTTATTAAAAAAAGGTGGTGTTTTTTAGCTGCGGGTGGAGCCACTGGGACATTCTTAAAGAATGCCCCATTGGCTCGTGTGCTCTCAATGTCTCAAAAAAGGACCTGGATCATGATAATGATAACGATCAACAAAATGATAATAATTTGTTTCATATTTCCTCTCCTTTTTCTTTATTTGCTGCCTTATTTACTTTTTTCTTCCGGGATTTCCTCTTGTGGTTGCGGTTCCTGTGACAGATCAGTGCGGCAGTTGGGACAGAATTGCCATCCTGGTTTTACCGGGTATTGACATTGGGGGCAAAACACCTCGGATAAATCAAAACCGCAAAAAGGGCAATAAGCCTTGGTGCCGTTGAGTTCTTTTTTACACTGGGGACAGTAAAAGGATTTTAAGGCAGAGGGCCGCACCAGCAAATAAATCAGCCAGGCAAAGCCAACAGAAATAACCGTCAACAAAGCCCATCTGACAGCATTCTTAACATCTCGCTGCCGGGCATCGATATATACCCAACTGGGCAGTAAAAACCAGAGAAAAACCAGGGAAACCGCGAAAAAACCTTCACATGCCGGGAAAAGTATGCCATTTAAGAAATCTTTGCGTCGTAGATACCTGCTTTTTGTTTGAGTGGTATAGTCATCTATTTTTAAACACAGTGTACCGATCATCTGCTGGTTATCATCCACTACAGGTGCTGAGAGTTCTAAACGCAGCGGGTCGGAATAGTCCTGGAAATCCGAACTTTCTCTATAGAATCGCCACCTGAGAGTACCGGGCATGGGCAAACGGCCGTCCATAAGCCGGCGATGCGTATCGCTGCCTATTTTTATAGATCCGGCCTCGAATTGGGAAAGCCTTATATCATCATGCCTGTGTACCAGCTTGAACAGGAAATCGTTCCTGTCTACATAATAGCCATCCGCTTCAATAACATTGGCGTACTTGTCGTATGACTTGTTTAATCGCTCAAATACAGGATAAGGCACGCCAAATATGAATTTGCCTTCCGGATCACTCATCCAGAGATAAAGTTTGGTGATGGGACTTTTTTTGAGAAAATCCGATGTGATTTGATTGATGGTATGTTGGGATACCGGCAATTGGGTGATTTTGGCAGCGGTTTCATCCAGGTATTTCTGGTAATTTTTTGCCAGTTCGGTTAATTGTTCATTCCTCTGGCTGGTCAACTGTGTCTTTATGGACGTTTTATGTATAAATTCCCAAATACGTCCGTAGCTGGCGAGGAGAAAGACAACAATCGCTGCCACTGCCAATCTTACAATAATTTTTTTTCTATCCATAGTGTCCTCCTTTATGTTAACTAAAATAATATCTATTTTTTTTGGGTTGTGATTCCAGTATAAGAATTGGTGATAATGCCAATGTGATAAATGCCCCTAAAAGAAAAACCAAAACCGTTGTCACGCCCAAAGAGCCCAAAAGCTTGACAAACCAGCATTCTTTCAATGTTTCCCAGAAGGGAAAAAGAGTAACTTTATCGTGTAGGAAAATAATGATTGCCAGGACTGCCAATATAGAAAACACAATTTTTAAAAACGGGGCAATGGGGGGGATGGTAATCGCAGGTTTATCAAAAACCGGCTCTGGTTGGGGCCCGGGGATTCTCTCTAAAATTAAATCCAGGGTATTGGCCAGGGGGGCTTCATCCTGCCATTGGTCCAGTGCGTGATGGGTTTGTTTTAAGGTCTCCAGGTAATGCCGGCATTCGCTGCATTGTTCCACATGTTTTCGTATCTCTCGTTCCTTCCGGCTGCTGATTTCATGAAAGTACAAATCCAGCAGATGATTTTTATTCATGTTACATATCTCAGGCATGATTGGTTACCTCCCTGGTTTGTAAATATTTTTTTAATTCTGAGATGGCTTTATGGTATCTGGCTTTGAGGGTGCTTTCCGGTGTTTTAGTTACCCGGGCGATCTCCCTGAATTTTAGATGCTGGTAATTCTTCATAATAATGACTTCTCTTAAATGGGGTTGAAGTTTACCCAGGGCATTAGCAACGGAAGTTTGGATTTCTTTTTGTTCCAGCACAGCATTCGGGCCCCTGTTCCCTGTATGCACATCATCCTCAACCTTTTGATAGTTATGGATTTCAGTGGGTTCTAAAAATTGGTAGGTATATTCTTTTTTAGACATTTCGTTCCTGGCCAGGTTGAGGGCAATGGTATAGAGCCATGCTTTAAAGTTACCTTTTTTTTGGTCAAAGGTATGGCTGGCAAACCACAAGCGGGTAAAGGTGTCCTGGATTAGTTCTTGTGCGATTTCCCGGTGTCCGGTATACCTGGAAAGAAAATTAAAAACCTGCATTTCATACCTCCGGTATAATTCTTTTAGGGCCATTTTATTTTTGCCAGCCAGTAATTTCATCAACTCGTTGTCGGTTTTCTTTTGCATTTCATTCAATCAACTTGTTTATTTTCACATAATAATATACAGTATGATCAGGCAAAAAGTCGATATTTTTTTTAATAAAAAGTTTTTGCGGATGTTTCACGGGTTCAGATGCTTCACGGGGCAGTTTTTTCAA
>CP070627.1:2011752-2017446 GCA_020355945.1 Candidatus Aminicenantota bacterium
GAAAACCGCCCCCCTGGACCCCCCGCAAAAGCTTCTGATTAATTTCATTGTCTCCGGGGGCGAACTCGTTATCATGACTGACTGTGATTGAATTCCAGATTTTCCTTGATTGTCCACTTGATCGGTCATTTATTCCTGTCTTTCACTACAGCAACATATTTCAGGCAGTCCGTGAACTCAGATTGAGGGAAGAAAAAGGGAAGAAAAAGGGGACAGGCCGGGAAAAACCAATGCGTAAAAAAAGAAACTTAAAAAGGGTAAATCACGTAAAATACTACAGGAACTTGTGTGATTGAACTAAAGGAGGTGCAATCATGAAAACGTTTATATTAGTGATTGTCTTTTTAATATTAGCAAGCCTGGGTTTCCCGGAGATAGTGGGGCCTCTGCCTGAAATAATGAAACCCGATAATATCGCTGTGTACGAAAATGAACTGGCGGTGGTGGAAGGCGCTGAAATTTCACTTTATTCACTGAAGGATTTGAAATTGAAACGAAAATTCGGACAAAAAGGGGAAGGACCAGGAGAACTTCAAGTGTACACCAATGTTTTTTACAACAAAGTGAGTGTTTTCCCTGATTACATCTTTGTGGTGGGTTATACTAAGTTTATTTTCTTCTCCAGGGAAGGAAAATTTATGAAAGAGAGAAAAAAGCACTTTTTGGTGGTTCAGGCTGTTCCAACCGGGGAAAATTTTGTCGTTAAAAGAGTCAGAATTGATAACGATAACAAAACCATGCTCAATTGCATCTCTCTATATAATTCCCAGATGCAAGAAGTAAAAGAACTCTACTGTCAAAAGTTTGTACAACAAGGGCAAGCACCGGCGGCTAAATTAGACATGATCATGGACCTATTGAATTTCAAAGTATACGATGATAAAGTATTTATTGAAAAAAGCCCAAAGGGATTTGTTATTGAAGTCTTTGATCTCAAAGGCAACCGGTTGTACCAAATCGAGAAAGACTATGAAAAAATTAAAGTCACCGAGGCCCATAAAAAAGAAACCATTGAACGATTCAAAGAAGATCCCCGGATAAGAGTGGGAATTAACCAGGTTGGAAGTTGGAATGAGTTAAAAAAGTTTTTTACAATGACGTTTGCTGACTTCTTCCCTGCCATGCAAAGCCTGGACATCTCAAACCAAAAAATTTACGTGCAAACGTCTAAAGTAGTGGATAATAAATCCGAATATGTGATCATGGATTTAAAGGGTAAAGTGATTAAAAGAGTCTATCTCCCCTGGTTTGAGAACACCCCCATGATGTCAAAAATATTAGGAGCAAAGCTCCATACCATTTATGATGATAAGTTATACTACCTGCTGGAAAATGAAAACGAAGAAGAGTGGGAACTGCATGTGGAAGAAATTAAATGATGAAATAGTGGAATAAGGAGCCCCCGAAACACATAGCCCGGACCAGACGCAGAAGGCACGGCGCGTGTGGGCGTGCAGCCCTGGGGCTGCACGCGAACACGCTGACCGTACCTCTCGTTTTTATATTTATACCCTCCCTATGAGTATACCCAAAAATTAGTACTTAGAAATGATATTCACCAAAATGTCTTTTCTTATCATATTTCCATATTGATCCGTTCCGATAAATGCTAACTGGTATGGGCCCACATAACCCAGGCCAGCTTGCCAGCAGAAAATGCCTTTATCGGGAAGGAACGTAGAACCGGGGGGCAAAGTTCTCATTTGATTCCCCACCACCATCCATCCGCACACCTGGCTATTTTTCTCAAAGTTAAAATGAACCTCCAGCCGGTCCAATTCCCTGATCTGCACTCGAATCATGCCGCTTTCATCCGGTTCTTTCATAACCGGGACCTGGTGGGTTTCGTTTGAGTATCCCAATTTAACTTCCACCGGGGCAAAATCATTGACCTCCACCGGCATACCCGAGATCAACGGAAACAGCGGGAGAGATACCCGTGCTTTTGACATCGAAGCGTAAGCCGCGCCAGCCTCCGACGCACTATTCTGGATCATAAAATACCGGCTGCCGATACCGTCAGTATTTCCCCCATCATCTGTGGCCACCCATTGGATGGTATGTACGCCATCCTGGTAAGCAGTGGTATCCAGCATAAAATAACCGGCCGCACCATCAGTGTTGGCATAACCGGGGAACAAATTGGCAATATCGAGGCGGTTAATGTTATAGTTTGGGTTTCCCAGGTTTACACCGTCCACATAAACAGAGATGGTGGAACCGTCAATGGGAATACTGTTAGGCTGCGGGGTCAACACCCAACCCCAATTGACGTATTGGTCGCCAGAGGCTGTTCCACCTTGCGTTGGTGTATCAATGGCGCCAAAGGGTTTCACCGCACTGGCATTGTCTACGGTTACGGTTTTGGAACCCAGGGTCACCTGGTGGCCTTCGACATCCGTGGCAATAGCCTTGATGGTAAATGTACCATTACCGCCGTTGGGAAGGAAATTGGTCAACATCATATATCCCCAACCCGCTTTATAATTATAGGGATAATCGGGATAGGCCTGTTCCACATCCGGCCGCGCACCTTCCACCAACATCGCATCACCCACAAACACCAAGAAACCACCCTCCTGCCTGTAGATTTTTACACCTTCCACACCCAGGTCATCCAACACCCAACCGGTAAAGGGCACACTGCTCATGACAGTGGAACCGTCGGTAGGCGTGGCATACTCCCCAAAGGGAACGGACGTATGATTCGCTTGAAATACATTAAAGATAACAGTGACAGCCTGGGGATTGTTAGAGGCATTGGGGTCGGAGACGGTAATCGCCCCGGTATGGGGTCCCACAGACAGCCCGGTAGGATCAACGGAAACCGTGACCACACCGGTGTTGGTCCCGGAAGTGGGAGAACAACTCAACCAGGTTTGATTTACTGCCGCCGACCAACTCAGTGTACTGGCCGTGGCGTTGCTGACGGTAAAGGTTTGATCGCCGGTACTGCTTCCTGACACCGCTCCAAAGGTTAATTGGGTGCGATTCAATACAATTTCCGGGTGTGGTGTAAATTCCACTTTATCCAACCAGCCACAGTCTGACCCGGATATACAGCAATAATCTTTCTCATATGCCCACTTGCATGTATGGGTGCCCTCGGAGATGGCATATGTTTTCTGCTGCCAGTCAACGTCACCGGAGATGTAATGTTGATACGCACCATCCAAATAAAAGATTAAGTAATCATTCCAGGTTTCTGATGAAACTTTCCACCAAAAGCTCAGTAAACCGGGTCCGGTCACAGTGGTCTGTATATAGGAAGATTGGTTATCGCCTATGTCCCCACTCCGGGCCGCATCCTTATCATAATAATAGGTATCGCCCTGGTCGAACCAGTCGGCACTGCCGCCGGTGGTCCAGGTGAGATCGCAGTTGTCCAGGCTACCGCAGAGGGTGCCGATTTCAGAGGTAGAGAATTTTCCTACAAAGGCGTCAATATCTCCTTTTAAATTACTTTGATATGCATTCTCAGTGGGGAAATCAGGGCTTTCCGTATACCCGGCCACATAAATATTCCCACTGTTGTCAAGGGCAATTCCCCTGCCGCTATCAGCATCCCCACCACCTAAAAACGTGGAAAAACTCAAGCCACTGCCTTCCAACGCCAGCATAGAAACAAACACATCGTAATCACCATTAAAGGAATTTTGATATGCCCGTGCTGTAGGGAAATTGGAACTTTTGGTATAACCGGTCACACAAGCATTGCCGGAACTGCTTAAAGCCAGGTGGGCTGCGGCATCCGATTCAACACCTCCCAGGTAGGTAGAGTACTCCAGGCTGGTGCCATCGGTAGAGAATTTGGTCACAAAGGCATCTTTACTGCCGCCGTAGGTGCCCTGATAAGCCTTTTGTGTGGGGAAATCAGTACTGTAAGTGCTGCCGGTCACATACGCACTGCCACTGCTGTCCACATCAATGCCATATCCCTGATCATCCTGGCTGCCCCCCAAAAAGGTGGAGTAAATCAAATTGTTTCCGGAAGAGGAGAATTTAGTGACAAAGGCATCGTAGGTTCCGCCGCCGTGGGAACCTTGATATTCATTTTGGGTGGGGAAACCACCGCTGGTGGTGTTGCCCACTACATAGGCATTGTTGCCCTTTACCGCAATACCAAAGCCTGTTTCTTTCTTTCCTGCACCCAGGTAAGTGGAAAAACCCAAACTGCCGGAGGAGTTGAATTTGGTCACAAACACATCGTATTCACCCCCGGCAAAGGTATCCTGAAAAGCATTTTGAGTGGGGAAATCGGAACTGGCGGTTCGGCCGGTTACGTAAATGTTTTTGCTGCTGTCCAGGTCAATGGCAAACCCGATATCCACACCGGTACCACCCAAAAAAGTCGAGTAGACCAAACCACTGCCCGAAGAAGAGAGAATGGTTACAAAAACATCTTGATTTCCCCCCTGGTGGGTATTTTGATAGGCATTTTGGGTGGGAAAGTCGGTGCTGTAAGTGAAACCCACCACATAAGCCTGACCGCTGCTGTCCACCTGGATGCCTTCGCCGGCATCTCTGCCGCTGCCGCCCAAATACGTGGAATAGATCAGGCTCTTTCCTGACGCGGAAAATTTAGTGACAAAGGCATCCATATCGCCGCCGCCAAAGGTATTTTGATAGGCGTCTTCAGTGGGGAAATCGGTGCTGTAGGTATCGCCTGTCACATACGCACTGCCGCTGTTGTCCACCGCCAGCCCAAATCCATGCTCGTCGCCACTGCCCCCCAGGTACGTTGAATAAGCCATGACCACAGGATCGATAATTAATTCGCGGCTTCTATCGTACGCATCAACTTCAAATCCATAAGTATTTTCAGATATCTTTTTGAATTCAACTGCTGCCTCTACTCGCTGGTCCTTGCCCCATGCTCCATGCTCCATGCCAACATCCTGGTAACTGACAGGCCGTTTGTGGATCAATTCACCCAATCGGGTTTGGATATGAAGGTCTCCATTGTCATCGATACGGGTTCCTTTTACGTTTTTATACCGGAAACAAATATCCCCCGGGTTGCCCCCGGGCCTGACCACCCAGTCGTATTCAATTTGCTTTTCCATCCCGTATACCTTCAGGTCAATGTTTCGGTAAATATCTTTGTATTTTACTGCTTTTGAAGTCCGGATACCGGTATACCAATTTGTCTTTTTGTTACCTTTTAAATAATTGACCTGGTACGATGTTTTTTCCAGGGGAACCATTGGCGGGTCCGGGTTGGAACCCACAAACACCAGGCGCGACACATCGCGTTCACTCTCCTTAATCCCATCAAACACCAACCCCTTTTTTGTTATCCACAAGGTATACCGTGGGGTCCTGGCATAGAAACGTACCTTTTCATCCACCTGCCCCTGGTTGGGAACAAAATAAAGGGGAATGGTCCCGAAATCCGGGTCCTGCTTTACAACAACCGGATTTAAGGGTCTCTCTCCCGGCCTGGCTGCTGCGATAAAAACGAACGCCGCGCAAACAACCAAACTTAAAATCAAAAATCGTTTCATTTTTTTCCTCCTTCAATATTTTTTTTCATGTTTTCACTTCCTGGTATTACAATAACATAACTGAAAATTTATTGGTCAAAAAAGATAGTACTTGACCCTTTTCTCTCTTTTATTGGATTATCAATCTTTTTGAAGAGTCAAAATTTATAAATTTTGACTCTTCCCTTTGTCTCTTCACTTCTTGCCT
>CP070627.1:2017546-2023218 GCA_020355945.1 Candidatus Aminicenantota bacterium
GGACTCTTTTTGAAAAAACCGTCCCCCCTGGACCCCCCTGCAAAAACTTTTGATTGGCCACTTCTCTTAACTGAATCCCTTTGGGTAACACTCCAATCTCACCAACCCTCTTGCCACCATCACTTATTATATTCTTTACTACACCAATAAAAAGATGAGACATCTCTTCTACTACAACTCGACTCAATAACCGCTTGTTGAAAATAAAATTCACCTCAATACGATCAAATATAGTAAGAATAACAGTTAAATCATAATCGGTCATTCCTACACTGGAAAAAGAACCAAAAGAAAATTCACTGGTTTCTTGTATCGATCTGATGTCCAACGGGTAATTTTCTATCACCACCAACGAATCAAAAAGCACATCACCCCGATACCACCTGAGATATTCTTTTAAAAAAACCGGGGAAACATTTTCAAATTCCTCCCGCTGCCTCAACATACGACTTATTCGCTGAAGTACGTCTATTACCTTTTCCCCGGGAAAAGCCTTCACCCGCAAAGGCAGCGTATTAATAAAAAGCCCAACCATGTTTTCTATATTCTCTACCTTCGCCGACCTCCCCGATACCGTCGTATCAAACAGTATATCCCGGCAATCATTATAACCCTGCAATAAAAGCCCCCAGGCAAAATAAACCAGGGAAGATAATGAAATTTTATGCTCCCTGACGAAACTTTCTATATCCCTTTTGATTGCAGCATGAAATTTAAACCGATACTCCCCTACACTTCTTACTTCTTCTCTTCTCTTTGCAAAACCTCCATGTCGATGTTTAACCTCAAATCCTTCAAGATACTCCTTCCAAAATTTTTCCCGCTTTTGCTTTATATCATCCGTATCCTGGCTCTGAATCCAACAGATGAAATCTTTGAGCCTCCCTTTTCCAGGCTTTACCGGGACTCGATGATGACGCAGATCATTGTAAGCATTAAAAAATTCTTTTAAAATAATCCCGTTACTCCACCCGTCATATAAAATATGGTGATTGCTCACGAGCATTGCATATTTTTCTTCCTCGATTTTACATAACCTCACTCGAAAAGCCACCTCACGTAAATCGAATTTTTCATTCCTATCCCTGTCTCTTAAATCTTTCAATAATTTTTTCTTCTCATCCCTGTTCCTGCTTGAAAAATCAAAATATTCCAGGTTAAGATGGTGTTCTTTCAAAATAATTTGCACCGGTTCTTTTACCTTTTCCCACCGGAACACGGTTCGCAGCATTTCATTGCTGTGGATAACAAAATCCCAGGCTTTTCGGAAAAGTGCGATATCTATTTTACCTGAAATTTCAAGGTATAATTGTTCGAGATTTTTACCGCTTCCCGGGTCTTTTAAATAAAGAAAAAGCATCCCCTGCTGCATTGGGGTTAATGCAATAATGTCTTCTACATTCTTTGAACCGGCTTTATTCATCTTTTTCATACGAATCCCCTTTTAAATTCCGAAGTGTAGGCTGCCGCCACTGCATGCGGCAGCAATTCACGCCCACTTTACGAGCGTTCAATGTAGGATATTATTTGAAATTTCTTTAACAAAATTTTTCGGTCTTAACTGGAGTTTGAAGCCTTTCAGACCTTAGAAAACATACGTGGCACGCCTCTTTTTGAAATACTTCATGAAATTGATTAGTTTCTTAGAATTAACATTTAATTGTTATACAAAAACTGCTTTTTGACAAGCCCTAATTTTGTTGGATACGTTAACGCCCACAGACTCCCTCTTCCCTGCCCGACAGGTCCGGGTTTTTAATGAAAAGGCTTTATTTTCACCCCTTTCTAACACCCAACATTTTTAAGGGATAAACCATTTAAGTATTTCCGGTGACAGGAAAGAGGAAAAAGAAGTTAAGAAAGAAGCCAGAGCCAAATCCATTCCTATCTCGATTAAATAACCTGGTTTTCACTTCCAGGTCAAAATAAAAAAGGGCAGCCGCAGCGCTGCCCTTTTTATTTCCAGCGGCGCGAATAAAAAAATGAACGCAAATGGAACATTTCTGAATGTATAAGGAACATATCTAGATGTAAAAGGAACATTTCGAGATGTAGATGGAACATATCCAGATGTATATGGAACAAATCCAGGTGAAGTGAATCAGAATAGCACCTTGAAGCAATTTTTTTTTATCTCTTCTTCGTGCCCTTCGTGTACTTCGTGGTAAAATTAGAATTACCGGTAAATGGAATCTTAGCTTGACTTTTTATCGTTAAAGTAATATAAATAAACCTTGAAATACCAATGACAAAATATGCATAAAAATCCAAAAAATAAGAGGTATAGTCATGGCATCAATCAAAGGTTATGTGGATTACAAACGCAGGGAATTTTGTAAGGACATCAAATGTCCGGTGCAATTGGATTTAGATACCCGTAAAGAGGGTTCCGACGAGTATGAAAAAATTCGCGGCATATGCAAAACCGATTGCAGGTATACTACCTATCAATTTCATCATTGGTTAATTGATAAGGGTTATTTAATTGTCCGGCCCGAGGCGGGTTAGTGAGAAGTGGAGAAGAGAAGAAGTTAAGAATATTTATATAAAAAGAAACGATTTGATAAACATTTAAGGAGGTATTTCAAATGGATTATGGAATGAAAAACCGGTTGAGTCGGTTAATAAAGTCGGATGGTCGTTGTATGTTTATGCCTATTGATCATGGATATTTTTTAGGGCCCACCAATTGCCTGGAAAAACCGGGTGAAACGGTCAAACCACTGCTCCCATATTGTGATGCCCTATTTCTTACCCGGGGGGTATTGCGTTCATGCATTGATCCTTCTGTTGATAAACCTATTATACTCAGGGTATCCGGTGGACCCAGTATTGTAGGGAAAGACCTGGCCAATGAATTAATCACTACAACGATCGAGGAAGTGATCCGGTTGAATGCCAGTGCTGTTGGGGTATCTATTTTTGTGGGCACGGATTACGAAACCCAGACTATCATGAATTTGGCAGAGATCATTAATGAATGTGAGGATTATGGTATTCCTGTCATGGCGGTAACGGCGGTGGGCAAGGAAACAGAAAAGCGGGAAGCTCGTTACCTGTCGTTATGTTGTCGGATTGCTGCTGAAATGGGGGCAAAAGTAGTAAAGACTTACTGGTGTGCCAAAGATTTTGATAAAGTAGTAGAAGGTTGCCCGGTGCCTGTAGTAATGGCTGGGGGACCTAAGTGTGAAACTGAGCGAGAAGTTTTTGATTTTGTTTATGATGGTCTTCAGAATGGTGCGATTGGCATCAACCTGGGGCGAAACATCTGGCAGCATCCTCATCCCGTGGCCATGGCCAAATCTTTAAATTCAATTGTCCACGGCAATGCCACCCCTAAAGAAGCCGATGACATGTTCCAGGAGTTAAAGAGCAGCAAATAACCCCCTAATAAAAAGTTTTTGTGGGGGGGGCCAGATGCGTCACGGGGGCAGTTTTTTCAAAAAGCGCCCCCCCTGGCCGCCGGAGGCAACAATGCGTGTAGGAATGTATTATAATAATCGTGATGTTCGAGTAGAAGAGATGTCCAGGCCCGGGATTGGTCCGGGTGAGATGCTTGTAAAAGTAATAGCCAGTGGTATTTGTGGCAGTGATGTATTGGAGTGGTACCGGGTAAAAAAGGCGCCCCGTGTGTTAGGGCATGAGATTGCCGGTGAAATTGTAGAACTAGGAGAGGGGGTTGATAATTATAAAGTAGGGCAGCGGGTATTTGTATCTCATCATATCCCTTGCAATACCTGTCATTATTGTCTCAAGGGGTATCACACTGCTTGTGAAACGTTACATACCACCAATTATGATCCGGGAGGTTTTTCCGAATATATCCGGGTACCCCGGCTCAATGTGGACCGGGGTGTGTTTGTGCTGCCGGATGAGGTATCTTATAAAGAGGGGACTTTTGTCGAGCCGTTGGGTTGTGTTCTGCGTGGGCAGCGGGTGGCGCGGTTTCAGCCCGGGGACAGTGTCCTGATCCTGGGTGCTGGAATTTCCGGTTTGCTTCATTTGGCAGCGGCGCGGGCCTTAGGTGCTGGCCGGATCATGGCTACCGATATTAATGAATACCGTCTCAAAGCCGCAAAAGACCTGGGCGCTGATGCCGTGCTCGATGTTGCCAGGGATATCCGCTCCGATGAGGATGTGCCGGCATGGGTACGACAGGTCAATAAAAGCCAATTGGTGGACCTGGCCATTGTCTGTACCGGTGCATTGTCGGCTTTTAAACAAGCGCTAAAATCCGTAGACCGCGGCGGCACGGTGATGTGTTTTGCCACAACAGAACCTGACGTGGAGATTCCTGTGCCTATGAATGAATTCTGGCGTAATGAAATCAAATTAATGCCCTCGTATGGCAATGCTCCCCTGGATGCCCGAATCGCTATTGAACTCATCCGCTGCAAACGAATCCCTTTGGAACAAATGATTACCCATTGTCTGCCCCTGGATAAAATCGCTTTAGGCTTCCAATTGGTAGCAGAGGCCGGTGAATCGATAAAAGTTATCATCGAGCCGCATAAATAATCTTTTTAGGGCGCCCGCGGGCTTGACTTTTTTTTTCCATTTCAATAAAATTCCTACTTAAAAGTAATTTATTTACAAAAAATTAATTTTATGCCAAAAAGGAGGCGATATGGCACAAGAAAAAAAATCCGCTGAATCTACCTTCCATTTATTTGCAGTAACCCTGCTGGAAAAATTGGTGGAGGTTTTTAGAGGTATTTTGACCTCAAATTTTTTAGCGTTTTGTATTAAATGGGCAACCAAAATCGGGCATCTTGCCATCATTGCGGCTGCTGTTCTAGGATTCCTATTTGCACTTATCTTCGCTATTCGCAAAAATGAATTTATAGCCTTTTTGTACGGGATTGCCTGGGTCCTGCTGATATTCGTAATCCAGTATACAGCCCACCGGTTTTTAGATGCTGGCGAAGGCCTGGTAAAAAACAACCCTACCCAGTTGTCATCCAAAGCGTTCCTGGATTGCGTTGCTTTTTTGAGTATGATTGGTGGTGTTGTGGTGTTGATCATCCATCTCATTCAACTCATCCAGGGAGAGCCTTTCCGGGATTTTCTCGTTGGATTGGGACTCTTTGTTTTTCTTGAATTGCTTGCCCTGCTGGCGTTTAATCCTGATGAAGTCACCATTAAAATTACCAGGGGTAATACCGCTGGCCAGGAGGCCCTCGGTATTGTTACGTTTTTTATCAAGTCCTATATGAAACTGATCCCCATCTTTTTTGGTGTCTTGCTTGTGGTCTGGACAATTTTGCTGCTCATTGCGTTAATCGGTCTTTTTGGCGACAGCCCGAACCAGGCATGGTTGAAAGGCTTTGGGTGCGCCACCCAAATTCTCAGTGTTGCTCTTTTACCCTTTATTGCCTACATCTTGTTCGCACTCTTCTACCTCATTATCGATGTGATTAAATCCATTCTCTCCATACCGGAAAAACTGGATAAACTGGGGAAAAAATAAAACAGCCCTGTAAAGAATAAAAAAACGCGGACATTGAACGGGCTTGCCCTGCCGACTTATTGAGCAATAATTTAAAGGGGCAGGGCATGCCGTTTTCAAAAAAGGGATTCCTGTACTTTAAATAGCAGCCCATCATGAGGCCGTTGGTCTCGCCCGGAGACGTATGAAAATTATACCCTCGCTTACTCCATTCTATTGTAGA
>CP070627.1:2023318-2028930 GCA_020355945.1 Candidatus Aminicenantota bacterium
GGTAATCTCACTGATTTCCTGTATGGAGAACTGCTGGTCGTAAAACAGGAAAAACACCCGCCGCTGGTTAGGTGTCAGGTGTTGAGCCACCTCATAGATGTCGCGAACCAGTGTTTGGTTATCACTGCCGGGATCATCAATAATCTCCGCATGTTCTTCGGGAACAACTTTACCCGGTAATTTTTTCTGTTTATTGAAATAGCCTTTGATCTCATTATGGGCGATGGTAAAGAGCCAGGTTTTAAATGAGCCCTGTTTATCGTAACTTTTCCTATACTTAAATGCTCTTAGTATGGTTTCCTGGTAGACATCATTGGCGTCTTCGCAAAAGTTCAGTGCTTTAAAGATAAAATTATACAGGTTTTCTTTGACGGGGTTTAAGAGGTATTGGAAAAATTCTTTAGTAATGGTTTCTTGTTTTTGAAACAAGGCAGTGGTTTTTTTTATCACAGCACCTAAAATATCCGGTTTCATGCTCATTTCTTCTATCATATCCTTTATATCACAAAAGTCACCAAAAGGTTAGAGTTTTTGAATAAAAAATAGCCGCGAAGACCCACAGGGGAATACAAAAATACACAAAAATAAAATACAGAAACCAACAGAAGCGGAAAAAAAAGAGGGACCCTAACGTCCCATAACAGATGCAATGATTTTTACCACCATGAACAGGACCAGTGCGGGTATTTGGGCATAAAAAATCGCCTGGGAGGCTTTTTTTAGACAATTGAACTTTTTGGCCATGCCTTGTGATAGTATATGGATTTGATAAGCCAGGTCCTGGGTAAGGAAATCAGGAAACATTTCTTTTACTTTTTCAAGGTAGTCTCCCGGCTTTTTGTATTCTGCGATATCCTTAAAAAATACATTGGAATGATAGTTATGGGATTCCAAAAATGGGCGTATGGCGTGCAATGTAAACCACAGTGAGACAGCGGACGAAATAGCTGCTGCTGCCAACGATATAATGCCAATAATTACAAGACATAGTGGAGTTGAGGGTAACAGGTCTTCCCATTTCAAGACGATACCGCCAAAGACAAATGTATTAAAAGCGATAATCAATGCGGATTTTGTATTGGTGCTTTCGATAAGATGGTCAAAGCGGTTGAGAATTTTCCAGAGGTTTTCCTGGATGACGCTGTCTTTTTGATTGTTTTTATTATCATCACTCATCTTTTGAGTCTTTTTCCCGGTCTAATTTGTGTAATTTTTCTGCGACATACCCGGAACGGGCTTCACCATCAAGAGGTATATTTTCAGAGGCACACCATTCTACCATTTCTATCATATCAACATCTATTTTTTCCACTTGTATACCAGCCTGCCTCATTTCCTGGAATCTCTGCTCGGCCATCTTTAGCCATTCTTCATAGGTAGGTTCCAATTCATCGCTATCCACGGACATTTTCAAAAGCAAATCCCATTGTTCCGGCCGATACCAGGCCAAACCGATATGCAATTGGCCCTCTTCCGATGCCCGCTTATGTTTTTGTTTCTTACCTTTAGGTTTACTCATGCGTTTCCCCTAAAAATATGTAAAGCTTTTTTTTTCATAGGACAATTATAGCACATCCGGATTTTAGTTCAAATTAAATTTTTCAACAGGACAATGAAAAGAAGAATCAGTGCTTCCCATTCATTGCTAAAAAATTAATAGTCTTTTAATTCTCCGCACTTCACATACTTATCAAAATCAATTTTCCCATTTTCATCAAATCCAAGAAGCTTTAAAAATATTTTACCTTCACTTATCTCAATACAGATAATTTTACTATGAAATCCGCATCCTGTGTTAAAATAAAACGGATCTTTCGGAGACCTGGCAGCTAACATTTCCAATTTCCTGGTCATATTCTTCCTGGATTCTATATCTTGTTTCATTTTATTTTTGAGTGTCTCGGGAAGTTTAAATGAATCACCAATCTTCTTAGTCCTGGAAACATCATCGGTCTTTTTCTTTTCAAAAATATCATTAAAGAAAATGTATTTCCCACTCTCGATATCCTCCAAAATAACATCATACAGGTGCTCGGTGGGATACGAATTGAAAACAGGTATATGGGTATGACCGGTAATCAGGATGTTGTATTTTTTCTTACCGGAATCATCTTTTTGATTGAGTGCCCATTCATACACCATTTCTTCATGATGTTTAAAATCCTTTTCAATTGCTTCCATCTTTTTAATGAGTTGCTTTTCTGATTTCAATTTTCTGGGAAATATCTCTAACCACCAATTGTATTTAACATAAACACCCCATGAAGCCACCTCATCTCCGGCATCATGCCATCCATGTCCCTGGCAACCGTGGGTGACAAACATATTGAAGTTATTGGTTTTATCACTGAATATAATGGCCGGATAGACCCTTTTCAGACATTGATCGCCAAAGTGAATTAAATTTCCCCTAAAAAAATCATCATGATTCCCATATATTCGATAATATCGATTCTCATCCTGGAATTTCTTCTCAATTTCAAACTCCTTTGCATGCTCATCCAGGATCAAGGGGGTATTGTCTTTTTGAAATCCCCACCCTTCTTCCACATCTCCAATTAATACCAGGGTGAACCCATTCTCAAAATAATGTTTCAATATCTGCCGGAACAATTCTTTATTTTGTTTAAACACATCTTTTTCACCCATACCTCGATGCAAATCACTAAAAAAGATAATCTTTGCTGTGTTTAAATCAAAGGGGATTTTGGGACATGTGGAAGAATGAATGTTCAATAACTCATTGGTTCTTTTGTTTGATGTAAAGGGCTGCGTTTCACTACATGAACTGGCTGTTAGGACCAGCAGGCAAACCAGGATAAAACCATAAAAACTCTTTTTCATTGTGTTCCTCCCTTTTTAGATATATATCCTACATCGTTGTAAAGTGAATGTCAAGACTTTAAAAAAGTTTGTCTCGCCGAGGGTCTAAATAAATCCGTTTAATCTTTAAACGAAAAGGGGACAGTAGAAAATGCCGTTTATCCGGCCCAGTAAATTTAAATCTTGATTGAATAACACATCAACCAACTCCTGATACAAAAAACGGGGAAAAAACGGGAAGGGAAAAAAAACGGGACAGGCTAAAAATGGCCGCTCCAGGCAAAATTGCTGTTGATTCTCACTTTTCATTGCCAAAAAGTTAATTTAATACTATAATATACCTATGAAAAATTTGCCCATTAGTATGCAGACATTTAGCGATCTAATGACGCAAAATTATCTCTATGTCGATAAAACAAAAGAAATTTACAATCTCTTTGCCCGGGGAGGGAAATATTATTTTCTTTCTCGTCCCCGACGATTCGGAAAATCATTGTTAGTTTCCATCCTGAACGAAATATTCTCCGGGAATAAAGAACTCTTTAAAGGACTGTGGATTTACGATAAGATGGAATGGAAAAAACACCCCATCATACACATTGATTTTACTGGAATAGACTTTGAAACCGTAACCTTGTTGAAAAACTCCCTCAATGAAACCCTGGAAAGAACCGGGAATGAATTTAGTATCCAACTAACCTCCACCAGTTACAAAACCCGGTTCGCTGAACTGATCAGGAAATTAGCCATCAGCCAGAACAGCAACGTGGTTGTATTAATCGATGAATATGATAAACCTATTATCGACTTTATAGAGACAGAGGAAATAGAAATTGCCCAGGGCAACCGAAAGGTGTTGAAAAAATTCTACTCGGTTCTTAAAGGCTCTGATAAGTATATTCGCTTTGTATTCGTAACTGGTGTGTCAAAATTTTCCCGGATGTCCATCTTTTCAGATTTAAATAATTTAAATGATATTACCATCGATGATAACTTTTCCACACTCCTGGGCCTAACCCATGAAGAACTGCTAAAATATTTTGACGATCGTATCGACAGCTTGAGCCAAAAAATGAAAATGTCTAAAAACGATCTCCTGGAAAACATCAAACAGTGGTACAACGGATATTCATGGGATGGCCGCCATTTTTTATACAATCCCCATTCGATTTTAAATTTTTTCTCTAAAAACCGCTTCGGTAATTATTGGTTTGCCTCTGCCACCCCGACTTTCCTCATTAACCATATGAAAAACCGGGAAAAAGATATCAGGGCACTGGAAAGAGAAGAAGTAGATGAAGCAATCTTTGAAAGTTACGATATTGAAAATCTTGAGGTCATTTCCATGTTATTTCAAACCGGGTATTTAACCATAAAGGATATCATACCGGTAGGAATCAAATCCAAATATGTCCTCTCTTATCCCAATGAAGAGGTAAAAGAATCCTTTTTAAAGCATTTCTTGTCTAATTATACCACTGAAGAAACAGGAATCGTGGGCAGTAAAATTTTAGACCTGGTAGAAGCTGCCGGGAAAGATGACCTGGAGAATTTTTTCACCATTATAAAATCATTATTTGCAGCGATCCCCTCACACCTATTCCTAAAAGATAGAGAAGCCTATTATCATACCATTATCTACCTGGTACTTAAGCTCCTGGGAGTTAATATCGATGTAGAGGTTCATACCAACAAAGGCAGGATTGATGCAGTCATGAAAACCGAAACCAATATATATGTAATGGAATTCAAAATGGGAACTTCGGATGAGGCGCTCTCTCAAATAGAAAGGATGAAATACCACGAAAAATATTTGTCTTCGGGCAAATCGATTCAATTAATCGGTATAAGATTTGACGAAGAAGAAAAAAATATTTCCTATTATAAGGCAAAACCAGTAAAAGGATAAAGTCCTTTACCTCCGGCTGACCGCACCGCGGGCAACCGATGAGGGGGGCTAAATCAATACCAAATCAATGGAAATATCCCGATTCTTCAAAAGCCCGGATTCTAAAATAAGCCTGGGCTGGGCATGGGCTTCCAAAATACCTTTATATTTATACATCCCTCTGGAGGGCTGCCGGCTGGCTAAATAAATCCGTTTAATCTTTAAAGGCTCTTTAAATTTTTGATAAATTCCCCGCATCTCCGCGGCCAGTTTTCGCAGTTCCTTGCCCCTTACCTCGATATGATAAACATTACAAAAAGGCGGTAAATGAAACCACTCCCTGTATTTTAATTCCCTGTCAAAAAAAGCCTCTTCACCATTCACTAACTTCAACGAATAATGAAAATGAAACGTAGAAAAGACGTCAATGGCACCACCAGGTTTAACTAACTCCCTGAACTCGGAGACCAAAGAAAAAATCTTCTCTGCCGCATCATATTCCTCCAGGTTAAAAAACGATTCGGGCCGGAGGTAAATAACCACATCAAAGATATTATTAAAAAAAGGATTGACAATAACAGGAGTGGCAATGACAATCTTGCTCTCCCCTACCCTTTTTAAAACCGGATGGATATGGTCTTGCCTTAATCCTTCGGAAGAAAGCGTGGTAATACCGGTCTCTACTACTCGATTTTCAATGACTTTTTTCACCGAAGATATACTGATATCCTCGATCAACGATAAAGATTCGCTGCATTTGGGGCAGTGATTGTGCGCTTCTTTTTCCAATCCACAGCGCCGGCATTTGATATGAAATGCCTCATCACCCTCCACATCGATAAACCCTTCACAAGAAGAAGGACATCTCTGGATTTTTTTACATTTTTCACAAAAGAGAAAA
>CP070627.1:2029030-2034639 GCA_020355945.1 Candidatus Aminicenantota bacterium
GTGCGCTGCGGTTGACCCGCCGGGGAATTCCCCTTAAGGGTTATCCATGGCAGCAGCTTTTCCAGTTGTTTTCTACTAATACCCTGAAATCATTGAAACGAAAGGTTCGGCTGGTTAAGAGCCAGGGAATCACCGTTCCCATGACCTGGGGAGTGTTAAAACCGGTGGTTCTGATGCCATCCGCTTCGTCTCAATGGCCCCTGGAACAATGTTCTTCGGTGCTGTTCCATGAACTCTCACACATCAAGAGGTGGGATTTCCTGGTAACGCTCCTGTCTCGAATCTCCTGTTGTTTCTATTGGTTCAATCCCTTAAGCTGGATGGTTTTCAAGCGGCTGCGCATGGAACAGGAAAAGGCATGTGATGAAATGGTTTTGCAAGCCGGGATCAAACCCTCCACCTATGCATCTTCCCTGCTGCACCTCAAGCAAGCTATTGACAACAGGCATTATCAGCCGTCACCCGCCTTAAGCATGGCCAGAGGTTCGGAACTCCATGAACGTTTAACCACAATCCTGGCAAAACAAATCAAAATCAAGGAGATCAAAATGAAAACAAAAATCATGCTTTTGATTTTAGTATTTTTAACAGTCACGTTTATCGGGACAGCAAAGCCCAATCCGCCTGCCGCAGCTAAAGATGAAACCGCAGTCACTTCCACATATGAAGCACCGCAAGTCCAGACAGCACAGGAAGAAAAAAAAGAAGGCGAAACCATAAAAACCAAAACGATAAAGAAAGACGAGCATTATATTGCAGTGTTGATAAAGGACTCGGAAAAAGGACAAAGCGTGAAAATTGAGTTCCTTCCCGGAAACGAGATTACCAATGAACTTTTGGAGAAGATAAAGAAAATGACCCGGGACCTGCAAAACAATCTTCCCGAACCTTATAAATTGGAATCGAAATTCGATTGCCGGACCTCCCGGAGTATAACCTTTGTCTGGCCCTTAAAAGTGGATAAGAAGACACACGTGGAAGCCCTCAAGCATTTCTCAAAATTTTTAAAAGAATTGGAGAAGTTATTTTCCTCATCAAAAGGGAAAAAACCCTTAAAGAAAAAAATAACTATAATAAATGAAAAAGAAAAAGGAGCGGAAGTTTAGCGATTCCTGGTCTGCGAGGTGCCCAGGGGGCTCTGGTCGAGAAAACCGCCCCCCGGACCCGCTATTCTACGCAAAAGCTTTTTATGAAGTTGAAGGCTTCCTAACCCATTTAACTCCTGGGAAACCGTGCACCGTACTAAAAAACGGTGGAAAAAACAAAAAGAACAAAAAAACGGGACAGGCAAAAAAAAATTTGAATAAAACATCCCCTTAAAATATCCATGAATTGGACAAAACAAGCCCTTAAAATGTCCATACTATGTATTTTTTATGGACTTGTTTTGTGATATAATATCATATCCTGTTTTAAAAGGTGGTAGTTATGATATTGAAACGATTTAATGAAAAGGATATCGAGGCATGGTACCGGCGAAAACATCGTAAACCTTTAGTGGTTCGCGGTGCCAGGCAGGTAGGAAAATCTACCCTCATCAGGAACTTTGCCAGCAATAACCGGCTTACACTGCATGAAATCAACCTGGAGCGTCACCCCGGATTGGTAAAAATCTTTAACAAACTCGATATCGATGAGATCTTAAAAGAACTTGAGTACATAAGCGGAAAAGGAAAAATCAATACCAGTAACAACAGCAATATTTTGTTTCTCGATGAAATCCAGGCCGTACCCTCAGCCATAAAAGCACTGCGATATTTTTTCGAGGATTACCCCGGGCTGCCACTAATTGCAGCCGGTTCACTACTTGAGTTTTCCCTTTCGGATCACTCCTATTCAATGCCGGTGGGACGCATCCAATACCTGTACATGGGGCCCATGACCTTCGAGGAGTTCCTCCTGGCAAAAAATGAAAAACATCTCTTAGAGTTAATCGGAAGTTATAATTTTGAAACCAATTTCCCGGAAAGCGCCCATCAAAAACTATTAAAATACCAGAGAGAATATTTAATGGTAGGAGGTATGCCTGAAGCGATTCAAATACAAATCGAAACAGGTGATTTTAACGAAGTAATGAATGTTCATTCATCCATTATTGAAACTTATAGAGATGATTTTGCCAAATATGCCAAAGGAGCTGACTTGCTTCGCTTGCATCGGATATTTGATTATATCCCTTCAGCAACCGGTGAAAAGGCTAAATACAGCAATATTGACCCCAATGAAAAAGCCAGGGAACTGCGCAAAGCCATTGGATTACTTGAAAAAGCCAATGTTATTTCTTGTGTTTATCATTCCAAATGCTCAGGGCTGCCCTTAAAAGTCGGAAAAGATGATAAGGTATTCAAGATGTTTTTTCTTGATATCGGTTTAATGAATCGTATTTGCGGCATCCAAAATTTACCGTTTTCTCAATTGGAAAAAAGAGAATTTATCAATGAAGGAAAAATGGCCGAACAGTTTATTCAACAGCATCTGCTTCGTATTGGCAGGAAGAATGAAAGACCGGAACTTTTTTACTGGCTGCGGGAAGCACGAACTGCAAATGCCGAAATCGATTTTGTGGTTCAACTGGACGGACAAATGGTTCCTGTTGAGGTAAAGGCCGGGACCAGCGGATCGCTGAAATCGTTACACCGGTTTATTCATGAAAAAAAATTGAAAAAAGCGGTACGTTTTGACCTGAATCCGCCTTCTATAATGGATGTTGTTCATCAATTGACATATGAAACGATAAATTCCCAGGTGGCGTTTAAACTGATGTCCCTGCCCCTCTATATGGTTGAACAACTTCCCCGCCTCCTGCCATGAACTATTGAAATATTGCGAAAGTTGTTGTAATATATAGACATGGTTAAAGCAGCAAAAAAAAAGGAGAAATTCAAAAAAGACAAAATCGAAAATGTGATGAGCGACTTTCAGAAAGAGGGATATTCAGAGGGCTTTCTCAAAGATCTTGAAAATGGTTTAAAAAAGAGTTCCGTATACAATGAAAATTAAAGAACTCAGAGATGATCTTGTCATATACCTAAAAAAACATCAATAGGAAACATCCCCCTATATTACATTTTAATTGTTTTTAGCATTAGATTTTCTTTGCTCCATTTCCCCGTCCGGTAGGAGAGCAGGGATGTAGATACACAAGTATGCCGGGGCACATATCATATCAATCGTATGACATGTGCCCCTCAGCCGTTGCGGATAATAAAAAAATTTTTTTGATTTTTTAAATTGTTCTACATTTTTCATTCACTTACTTCTTTAGGTATTTATAATGCAATTTCCTTGCCAACCCACAAAAATCGAAAAAGTCCTATAAATAGGACACAATATGAAACATCAGTCTCAGATTTAGGACAGGTGGTGGCACCCCTTCGTGTTTCTCCGTGTTCGTTGCCACTATGTGGCTAAAATTAAAATTGCTGATTTCTCTAAGCCCCTATTGTCAATTACCCTATGATTGTCATATAATTAGATGATGAAAAAGAACCTGGCACTCATCCTGGCAGGCGGCAGCGGCAGTCGCATTAATAATGAAATCCCAAAACAATTTTTGAAAATTAGAGAAAAAACCATTCTCCAGCACTCCATTGAAAAATTTGAAAACCATCCCCGTATCCACGGTATTTTCCTGGTCATCCATAGGGATTTTCTGAACAAAGCAAAAGAAATCGTGCACAACAGCGGGTATAAAAAGGTGGTTAAGGTATTAGCCGGCGGCCAAACCCGGCAGGAATCCTCACGGATCGGGGTTACAGCGGTAAACCCCGCTGAGTATGAAAATGTGCTCATCCACGATGCGGCTCGGCCCTTTGTCTCAAAAAAAATCATCGATGATATCCTGGACGCACTCAACACCTATTCCGCTGTTAACGTGGCTGTCCCGTCACCGGATACGATTATCGAAATCAATGACCAAAACCTCATCAAACACGTCCCGGATAGAAAGTACTTAAGACGAGTGCAAACCCCCCAGGCCTTTAAATTGCACTTAATTCAAAAAGCCCATGAACTGGCCTTAGAAAAAGGGTTCACCAATACCACCGATGACTGCTCTCTCATTTTAACCTTTAAACTGGCGGATATTTACGTCGCAGCAGGCAGCCCCTTAAATATCAAAATCACTTATCCCCTGGACCTGCAAATCGCTGAGAAAATGACCGCTGATGACCACTGATGAACGCTGATCAACATGATAACCATGATGAAAGTCCCTTTAATGGATTTTGGTGCCTTCCTATCTTCATATCTTCCTATCTTCGTGTACCTTTACGTTTCACTGTAACTTCGTGGCTAAAATTATAATTGCTGCTGATGAATATAATTGCTATGATAAAATGGAATAATATGGTAAAATAAATACATGGAACGAATCGTACATATTGCAAAAAGTTTTGAAGAAGCCGAACAGTGGGACATTGAACAAAACCTGGCAATGACCCCGGACGATAGATTAGAAGCAGCTAAAGAATTAAAAGAACGAGTATATGGAAAAAATCCACCGGATGTTAGGGAGGTTTATATTCAATCCAGATGAAGATTTCCTACTTTTCCCCTGATATCCGGGACTTCATAAGGCTCCTGGCAAAGTATGATGTACGTTATGTCATAATAGGTGGAGTAGCGGTTATTTACTATGGTTCTGCCAGGCTTACCGGTGATATTGATTTTTTATACGAATCATCAGCAGATAATGCGAAAAAACTATTTTCAGCACTGGATGAATTTTGGCGGGGCTCAATACCAGGCATAAAAAAAGAAGAAGAATTAATCGGGGAAAATATAGTTGTCCAATTTGGCGTTCCTCCGAATAGAATTGATCTCTTAACGTCCATTGCAGCGGTAGAATTTAAAGATGCATGGGAGAACCGCCTGAAGGAAAAAATTACCATCGACGATAAAGAATACCCTGTATATTTAATTAGTTTAGAACAATTAATAAAAAACAAAAAAAGTGTAAACCGGGATAAAGACAAACAAGATTTAAAATTCCTGGAAAAGGTAAAGAAGAGGAAAAATGAATAACAAAAAACGCTGTGAATGGGTTCCGTTGGATAACCCGCTGTATGTCAAATACCATGATGAAGAATGGGGCGTTCCTATCCATGATGATCAACTGCTGTTCGAGTTCCTTATCCTGGAAGGCATGCAAGCCGGACTGAGCTGGCTCACCATCCTCAGGAAACGAGAAAATTTCAGGACAGCTTTCCATCATTTCGATCCCCGGAAAGTTGCCCAATACGATGAGAAAAAAATCGAGTCACTCATGCAAAACAGCGGCATCATCCGCAATCGCCTCAAAATCCAGGCCGCCGTCCAAAACGCAAAAGCCTTTTTAGAAGTCCAGGCTGAATTCGGGTCCTTTGACGCCTTCATATGGCAATTCCTGGAAGGAAAACCCATTATCAACCAATGGAAAACCCTAAAAGAAATCCCTGCCAAAACCCCGCTTTCAGATACCATCAGTAAAGAATTAAAAAAAAGAGGCTTTCAATTCGTCGGGTCTACGATCGTTTATGCCCACATGCAAGCCACCGGCATGGTCAATGACCACACCATCGACTGCTTCCGCTACAACGAAGTGCGTGGCCTCTGTGGCTAAAAAATTT
>CP070627.1:2034739-2040332 GCA_020355945.1 Candidatus Aminicenantota bacterium
TTTTAGGATATTATTTTGCGTCACTAAAAAGATATCATCATGAAAGGATATAAAAACCCTCAAAGTGATTGAATAAATACCTTTCTAATTTTAAATGATTTCCAGGCCGTGAAGAATGATTAGTACGACTGCGATGGGAGTAAGAAATTTTAAAATAAACATCACTACCTGGTAGAAAACAGCCGCAGCTTTGGACCCACCCGGAGGGAGCTTTTCCTTCAATACCCAGCCCACGAATAGGCAGATGAGAAGACCACCCACCGGCAGCATATAGTTTGTGGTAATAAAATCAAATATATCAAAAAAAGGTTGGGGTTTTCCACGGAATGGAACTTTCAGTTTATCGATGGCGGCAAGAATTCCCACCAGGTAGATGGAGCCACCCAGTAACAACGTTGAACGGGTTCTACTCCAACCGCGCTCATCGATGAAATAGGAGACCACCACTTCCAGTAAACTGATGGCAGAGGTCAATGCGGCAAAGGTTAATAAAAGGAAAAAGGAAACAGAAATAATTGGCCCTGTTTGTGCGAATAAAACCGGGAGTGTTTTAAAAATAAGCCCCGGACCCATAGAGGCTTTCATATTGTATTGAAAAACCAGTGAAAAGATGGCTATCCCGGCAAATAGCGCAATAATGGTATCAAGTAAACAAATCGTTGCAGCAGTTTTGGAATAATTGATTTTTTTCCCTAAATAACTGCCGTATGTGATCATCGCTCCCATACCTAAGGAGAGTGTAAAAAAGGCATGACCCATTGCAGATAGTACGGCTTCCGCGGAAAGTTGGGAAAAATTCGGTTTGAAAAGGAAAGATAATGCTTTTATCCCCCCGGATGTGAAGAATATCCCATAAAAAGAGAGTCCCAAAAGTATCAATACCAGGGCCGGCATCAAAATTTTGGACCACCTTTCGATTCCCATTTGAATACCCCGAATGACGATGCCAATCGTTAACCCCATAAAGATAGTATGCCAGAGTATGGAAAGGACAGGATCCTGTAAAAAGACGGTATATTGAGACTCGATATCATTGGTGGAACCGGTGAAACCCTTGATGGCTTTGAAAATGTACGCCATAGACCTGCCGGCGACGACGCTGTAAAATGATAGAATTAAGAACCCGGCGGCCACTCCCAGCCACCCGGTAAGCTGCCAGGGGGTTTTTTTAGTGCGAAGCACTCTGAATGCCCCTACCGGGTTTCTCCTGGATTTGGACCCGATGATCAATTCGGCAACCATTATGGGCACACCAACGATCAATATGCACCCAAGATATACCAGGACAAACGCTCCCCCTCCATAATCCCCGGTGATATACGGAAACTTCCATATATTCCCCAGACCCACTGCCGATCCAACGGCAGCCAAAATAAACCCGATTCTTGTACCCCACTTTCCTCTACCTGTACCTGGTGTGCCAGTCGTTCCGGTTGTTCCAGTCATTGGTTTTCCTCCTTTAAATATTTAGCTATCTGGTATTTTTCCATTTTGGTAAACTCCTTTTTACCATAAGCTGTCTTCCTTGTCAATCGGATGGTCCGTTCTTCCTCCCTTTCCCTATTTTTACCGCTTCCGCTTTCTCTTTGATTGTTGTTTTCGTCTTCGTTAAATTGACGGTAATCCGTGGTATCCGCCAGCAGATACGGATATATTTGCAGACATATCCAGGCATCGGTAGCAGCATAAATTTGCTGCTTCCTTGATAATTCCGACCTTGCCCAGTTGGTTTTTTGGGCGGTTTTAGGCAAGCGGTGGCGAAGGTAGCGCGCCGTGAGCCCGCGAACCCCCACCTGGATGATCCCTTTCTCTGCCGCCAGGGGGCTCAAATCAACAAAACCGCCAGGAATAAAGGGTCTCAATTCCTGCAGCTTGACAATATCGGTCTTAATCCCGACACCAATTTTCTTTATATCCTCATTTTCCAAAAATTCCACCAGCCCATCAGTAAAACCCGTCTTACTTATTTGAAAAAGATATGCCGCATCCTGGGCAGCAATTTGTACCAGGGAGACCGGGTAAAAAGTACCTTTCTTAAAACTGGGTTTGCTCTCGGTATCAAACCCCACGCCGGTCTCCTGCATTAAATCCCGGAGCACCTCCTCTGCGTGCTTTTCAGTGGTTACCGTTATCACCTCTCCTTCAAAGCGAACAATGGGCAGCGAATTAATATAATCTTTACTCAACCTGTTTGCCATTATCAATTCCATTCTCTATCCCTTCTTATTAACGCTTGACCTGTGGTCACAGACCGATACCCACGATGGCGACAACCTTCTCGCCACCTCGCACCGCTGAGCCACACATCATCAATGCGTAAAGCATTACCCTTCCGAAAATTAGTCATCAAACCGTGCATTACTTCTTTACTTTGCTACTTTATTTTACTCCTTACTTGTTAAATTTCTACTTTAAACGTATAAGCATAACTGATAATGGAATTAAAATCAAGTCATATTTTAAAAAATTCAGCAATTCTAATTTTGAAACACCTTACCTCCTCCATTTCTGCGATACTGCGATAAAGGAGACCCCTTCTCCAGGGGGATGCCCCAAAGCGGAGGAGGTGGGTCTTGAAAAAAAAAGAAAAAAGTTGACAAATGCGTCCAACTTTATTATCATTTAAATATGAAAAAAACTAATTTAAAAATGAAGAAAATTCATAACCAGTTCGCAGGAGATTTTGGTATCCGCTTCCTGCTGTTTCGAAAGGCAATAAAAAAAACCCGCTTGCAAATGGCATCCGAATTGGGAATTGGCCAGCAAAAAATAGCCGCTGTTGAAAAAGGAACCACTTATCCGAAAATTGATTATTTGCATTATTTAAACAAGAAATATGGCTTAAATATTAATTGGATGGTGTCCGGTATGGGGGATATGTTTGTTAAGGACCGTCCCCCGGATGTGGATAGCAATTATGCAGCAAAATCGCCAGCCCAACCCGATCTTTCCCTGGATGAAAAAACCATTGAATTGATGCAGTTGATGCAAATACCCTCCGTGGAAAAGGTGATAATGGCCAAATTAAAGGAGATAAAAGAACGCCTCAGAGAGGAAGCATAATTCTCTTGCACCACGGCATACTGCCGCTGAAGCCTTTTAAAATTTTCAACGGATGACTATCCGGTTAAATTATGTTAAAATAGCTGGGTGAAAAAAAGTCAATCAATCGGCCAGCTATGAAATATATTTTAATGCAGCTTACCAGGTGGTTTGTCCTGTTGATACCTTTTTTCTATTTTTCGATATTTTCTTTTCCCCAGGGCTACCTGGTGCGCCATTATACTGAAATGGACGGCCTGCCCACTGCCAATGTGCATGATGTGGTACAAGATCATTGGGGGAGAATATGGTTTGCCACCCGGGGCGGGATTGCGGTTTATGATGGTGTCTCCTGGGAAAAATATACCCTGGCGGACGGCCTACCCGTGCTGTCTTTCCATCACATAAAAGTGGATCAACAAGGAAGAATCTGGGCATTGTCTCAGAATCTAGCGCAAGGAATTATCCTGGTTTACTATGAAGACCCGGAGGGAAATGGACAGTCCCAATGGCATCGAATCAAAGGGAAAGCAGCAGGAGACAACCAGGAAAAACCCATCGTAATCACATCATTCCAACTGTTAGCACCGAAACAACAGGTTAAAGCAGATCAACCCATCATCGCTGTGGGAACCGCCAATTGGGGAATATTCCTGTGGTACCGGGGAAATTGGAAGAACCTTACCCAGGATAACGGTTTGTTGAGCAATTCGGTGAATGGGCTCGCCCCCCTGGAGGGAAAACTTTACGCTGCCACGGATAACGGATTGTCAATCATCAATATTCATACCAACAGCAAACGCAATCAGCCGCTCGATATTGATATCGATAATCGCTTCAACCAATTAGCGGATTTGCCCTCCAGGGAAATCAAAGGGATTGGCATCCAGTACAGGGATAAATACCCGGACACCCGTTTGCAATACTCACGGATATGGCTTTACAGCCACCAATGGTTAGGGTATTTTGATGAGAACCGCTTAAAAATGACCTTTTACCCGGTAGAAATTCCACTGACCGAACGACAATACCTGGTCCACCTGTTACCCGACTATCGCTGCGGTGTATATATGAGCAACCGGATTTCAATTAATTATTTTAATTATAACTCCCATTCCTGGGAACCTCTCCGTATAAAAAGCGGGCTCATCTCTTTAGGTGCGAACTCAATGTCTATTGATTTTGAAAAGAATATATGGATTTCTTGCGAACGAGGGGTCAATAAAATTTCCAGCCGGCGATTTAGAAATTTCTATATGATACATGGCCTATTGGACGATGAGGTTTCAGCCGTGTTAGAGTTTGAACCGGGAAAATTTGTGTTGGGACATAATGATGGTATCACTCTCTATGATGAGGAGACCAAGACCTTCATGAAAATACCCATTCCTCAAAACAAATCCACTCATCGATTATATCGAGCATTGGATATGCAAATGGATTCCAGGGGGAATGTCTGGTTGGCAATGGCCTGGGCAGGTTTGGGAAAATTCAATCCTCGAACCATTCGTTATCCTCACCAGGTCACCTGGTATGGAAAAACCCATGGGTTGCCTGAATGTATTGTCAGCCTCTGGATTGATAAAAATACAGGTAATATGTGGGTGGGAACAGAAAAAGGAATTTTTTTTCGTAAAAATACCGATTCGGAAAATGAACGTCAAAAGGGATTCCTGTTAATGAATAAAGGGAAGTTTCCTATGCCCTTTGCCAGAAAAATATATGGGGACTCCGGGAAATTGCGTTATATTGCTTCCCCCGATGATGGATTATGTGTATATGTTGAAAGCGCTCAAGGGAACCAATGGAAAAATTACCAGGTCCCGGGTGACAATAAAGCCAATAATGTGTATGCCATAAACAAAGACAGCAGCGGCCGTCTCTTTGTGGGAACATTAGCCGGACTGCTTATCCTGGAAAATGAAACCCTTAAAAAATTCAAACACAATGGTTTCGGGGTGGACAGACCCGTGTATTTTATCCTGGAAGATAAAAAACATCGACTCTGGGTTGGAACCAACAATGGGGTGGTGCGGTGGGATGGGAAAAATAAAAGAACCTATTCCACCAGTGAGGGGTTGAGTGGACTTGAAACCAATCGAGCCGCCGGGATCGTGGACAGCAAAGGGAGAATCTGGGTCGGCACCAATCGCGGCGTTTCCATCTACCAGGAGGGATTTGATGAACATGAAGGGTTTCAACCGCGGCCAAAGGTTCAATTGTTGACCCTGGAAGCCCCGGGCAAACGAATCTCCTTAACCGCGAATCAGCCCATTCAATTGGCCTATAACGAAAATAACCTCGGGTTTCATTTTAGAGGGATTTCTTTTGTGAATGAAAAAGCGGTAAGTTTTAAACACTGGCTGCAAGGGTTTGAGAAAGAATGGTCAAAGGAGCAATATCAACCTAATCGTATGATTCGCTATACCAATTTGCACCCGGGGACTTACTATTTTCACTTGAAAACCAAAAATGCTCTAGAGGTATGGAGCCCTGTGGTCACATCACCGGGAATTACTATTCTTAAGCCCTTCCATAAAACATGGTGGTT
>CP070627.1:2040432-2046020 GCA_020355945.1 Candidatus Aminicenantota bacterium
TAAACAACAGGTCCTAATCAGACTGAGGACTGTGAAGGTGTGGAATGTTGAAAATCACTGAAAATGGTAAAAGACCTTTTTCAGAATAAAATTTTGGCTGAAAATAGCCAATTTTAAGTGTATATCCACCTCAAGGATAGATAATAGGGTCAAGTAATTAATTTCCTTATCTTTTCTATTGATTCGCTGCAATTCAAAAGTTGAATTACACCGAGAAAGAAGTATAAACATCGAGAAGAAATCGAACTGGCCTGCGCAAGCAATATTAAATTAATTCCATCAAACGGTTATAGCCGGAACGACTGATAGGAAGCGATTTGCCGTTTTTTAATTTGGCGATGCGGCTGTCTTTGCTGTAAGGCTCAATCTTAACCAGGTAATTGATATTTAAAAGATACGAACGGTGAATCCGGCAAAAATTCCGATAGTCAAGTTTTCTTTCCAGGTTTGACATTCTTTCCAATTTAAGATAGGCCCGCTCCTCCGTATGAAATTTGACATAATCTTCTTTAGCTTCTACAAATACAATATCCTCTTGGGGAATGATATGGATATTCATACCATCCCGGATTAATATCCGGGTTAAAGGTGCCATGTTTTCTTGATGATGGTCAATGAATCGTTCCATTTCCTGTGGGACTTTGGAGTTCAGTCGTTCACGCACCCGTTCAATGGATTTTTGCAGTCGCTTATTGCTTACCGGTTTTAACAAATAATCCAGGGCTTCGGCTTCAAAGGCGCGGAGGGCGTATTCATCGTATGCGGTAACAAAGATAATGGCTGGCGCCTCTTTTCCCAACAGTTCCACCACATCAAAGCCATCCAATTTGGGCATCTGGATGTCTAAGAATATCAAATCGGGTTTGGTTTGTTGCACCGCCTGCACCGCTTCGAAACCATTGGCACATTCGCTTATCATTTCAATATCTTCAAACTGGCTGATGGTTTCTTTCAATGATTCCCGCGCCAGCGCTTCATCATCTACTATAATTGCCCTGATTTTATTTTTCATTGCTTCCCTCTAACTTGAAAATAAACCACAAAAAGGCAACCACAAAAGACACAAAAAGAAAATTTTTTTAATTCCAGTAATTCGTGTAATTGGTGGGCTTTTTTCATTTTTTTTCGTTAATATTTTTGACATTATCAAGAGGCAGCCGAAGTTTAACGTTAAAGGTAGAGTCGCCTTGATGAATCATCATCCTGGCAGCAGAGCCATAGTACACATTAAATCTCTTTTTTAAAGTCTCCAGTCCCATTCCTTCTCCTTTTGCGGAGCGAAGAGGTTTCTCATAGGGATTTTCGATCTCCACCACCAGGGCATCCGGGTCTTGTTTTATGGAAATTGATAGTGTGCCGCCTTCCAGGCTTTGACCGATGCCGTGTTTAATGGCATTTTCCACCAGGGGGAGCAAGGTTAAGGGTAGGATAGGCTGCTGCCGGGCGGTTTCAGCAACATTTAAATCTACACTCAATCGTTCACCTAACCTCTCTCCTTCAATAGCCAGATAATTGGTAATATGATCCAATTCATCCTGGACCGTCACCTGTTGTTTTTTACCATACCGCAAACTGTAGAGTAAGAAGTCAGATAACTGGGTTATAAAAGCCTGGGCTCCTTTTGGCGATTTCCGCACCAGGGGGACAATCATATTTAGACTATTAAACAAGAAGTGAGGATGGATAGTGGTCTTAAGGGCATTTAACTCGGCTTGACTGGCAAAAAGCTTCTGCTTCAAAATCTCTTGTTCGCTAATGCGGATTTTTTCATTAGCCAGTACCAGGTAATACACCAAAACCGATATAAAATACAGGGATACCCCTAGCCCCAGGAATATGTGGAACGATGCTGTAAAGAGATTAACCCAGATGTCTCTACTGGAGAGCAGGTCCAGTACGCTGCTGTAGACCAAAATAAAAAACAACCAGGCTGCATTGATGATGGCCAGTGATAATAAATGAATAGCAATTAATTTAAATCGGTATCGGCGGTCCAGTTTAATGGTTTTACAGAGATACCAGAGGGAGAGGCAGATAAATAGTTTCACCATCATCGGGGGGATGACCAGCAGCGTGGAGGTTATCCATGGTGCAGCAGCCAGGTTTTTATGAATAACAATGACCCACAAGCACAAGGGGCTCCAGAGGAGCCCCATCACCAGGAATTGTTTTGGTGAGCGCAACAAGGGATGAGCCATTAGTTTTTTACCTCAATAGCGCCCAAGATAACAGAGCCTTTGATAATCAATTTTTTAGCCGGGCTTTCCGGTTTAGTGGTTTTGTCTTCCATTGAGCCCAGGACAGGGCTGCCTTGCATGACTACCTGCCAATGGGCGGGAACCCGGATATCAATCCCTCCCATGATGACAGAGGCTTCCAGTATTATTTGGTCTTTTTCCATATCAGCATTCCTGAAATCCAGGTCAAATCCTCCCATAATGACAGAGGCTCTGCCGCCTTTTAATTGCTTATTGGTGAGTTTGTATTCGCCGCCGCCCAGGACCACTGAAATATCGACATAATCATCATCCACAGGCTTTGAATCGGAAATACCCGTCCAACCTTTGAAATGCGGCTTTTTTTTATCATGGAATGTACAACATGCCAACCTGATTTTATGTTTGAAGAACCCACACCTGATAATTTCAATTCCCACCAGGATGAGAAGGATAGGCCACAGGTTATCAAACCAGAAGTGAATGTACCCCAGGTTGTTGAGTAAGAATAAATTGCCTACTGTCATGATGATTATTCCCCAGTAAAGTTGGCGGTGTTCTTTTGGTTGGAGTATTTTTCCCAGGCCAATCACGATTAAAATCACCGGCCAGTAATCGCCCACATTGACATCGAAACCAATATCCAGGCTGTCCAGCAGCAGCAGGATGCCTGCCGCAGTGATTAACAGCCCAATGACGAGCCTCACGTTGAAGTAACTTCTTTTTTTCTTGTCCATAATAACCTCCTGTTATTTTATTTTTTTTTACATAATGAATTATAGGATGTTATCTGGAAAGATTCCCTGTTTTTTCGATGAATGCCGGTGATTTCTCGGTAAATGACGACGTTTTGTTCTCTCACTTCTCACTTGATAGGTTTTCATGGTCTTATCTTTGATACTCCATTATAACGCTGTCTTTGCAGGTTGTCAAGGCAAATAATTTAGCAAATTTAGAATGTGAAGTGTTGGGGAATTAATATGATTTTTTTCCCGTTTTTTCTTGACCTGGAGCAAAGGCAAGAAATCTTCTTCCCCAAAATTCCAAAACCCAATATTCCATCATTCCAGTTTTCCATCATTCCAAATTGTGAGCGCATCGAACTAAGTTCCGATTTCAGTTCTTACTTGACAACTGCGTACTTAAATAGTAATATTAATTAACAATGAAAGAAAATTCATTTAAATTCGCATGTGGCGTTTTTATTCTCCAGGTTTTATTATCCTGGGTCTTTATCGGGTGTTCATCCCAAGAAAAAACCAGTGATCCTGGTGGAAAAAAGACAGTTAACCCAATAATCGTAGGGGTTCCGGTGCCCCGAGCCAGTGCATACGGACAAAATGGAGAACGGGGCATGATCCTGGCGGCAGAGGAGATTAATGCTGCGGGAGGGATCAATGTGGGTGGGGTAAAACGTCCCCTTAAGCTTGAAATAATCGACAGCCGCGACGAGGAACCCGGTGTGCCTACTAATGAGGTGCTCCTGGCTATCGAGAAATTGATTCTACAGGAAAAAGTAGATTTGATCGTGGGCGGCCCTTGTATGTCAGAGGCCGGGATGGCGGCTATGGACCTATATGCCAGGTACGATACCCTGGATATCGTATCTATTGGCTGTTACACGCCCAGTTGGGATAAGAAGGTGGCCGGTAATCCCGAAAAGTACAAAAACTCCTTCAGGGTAAGCGGCAGTGTTAAGGCCTATATCAAAGAAGGACTCGATCTGCTCCGTCAAATCAAGGAAAACTACGGTTTCGCTAAGATGTTCGTCTCTATAGACGACAGCCTCATGTGCCGCAAAGCTGCCGGGATAGTTGAAGACCTGGCGGTAAAAGACGGTTGGAAAATTGTAGGTAAAGACAAGCACCCCATTGGTACCACGGATTATTCAACCATGTTGATGGAGTGTAAAAAATCAGGGGCACAAATCCTATTCATATGGGCCTATGCACCGGAAACCTCTATTCTTTTAAAACAGTGGAGTGATATGGAGGTACCAGCCCTGCCACTGGGCTTTATAGGAGCTGCAGAGGACCCCGGGTTCTGGAATGCGACTAACGGCAAATGTGCATATACGGTGGTTACCCTTTCAGAGACCGGCAATGTACCTGGCAATGTAACGCCTAAAACCATGAAGTTTTTTAACTCCTATAAGAAACGATGGCAGGTGGAACCCCGAAGCACCGGGTGCGTCAGCGGTTATGAGAGCCTGTTCGTTATAAAAGATGCGATTGAGAGGGCCGGCACCCTCGACAAGGATGCGCTCATATCTGCACTGGAGAAGATTAATCTCCCGGGTGTTCGGGGCGCAATCAGGTTTGATAAAAATCACCAGGTCATCTACGGCTATGACCCCAACAAGAGCGTGCTCGGGTGTTGGGTGCAGTGGCAGGATGGCAAGAGAGTCTGTATCTTTCCTGGAGCCGCTGCCACCGGTGAAATAAAGATGCCCCCCTGGTTGAAACCACACTGATGGTGAATAACCCGGCAGTTGCCCTGCCAGGACAACTGTTTTTTTCCCGGCACACACAAGAGCAGTAAAACGGATGGACATATTAATATACGGCACAATTAACAGCGTCACCTTTGCCCTTATAGCTGTTGGTTTTACCCTGGTTTACGGGGTAAGCAGGGTACCCAATTTTGCTCATGGCTCCATATATGTCCTGGTGGGTTTTTTGACCTGGACTTTTATAAACGACTTGAAAATAAACTATGCACTGGCAATCCTTTTCTCCCTTATGATTGCCGCATTGATCGGTCTTTTTATATATCGTTTCATACTGATACGCCTGAGAGGTATGCCCACATCAGAGATCATCGCCTCTTTTGCAGTGGGCTTGATCATATTGGAAGGCCTGCGCATGCAAGGCATCGGGGGGTTCAAAGGCTTTATCGGACCCTTTTATATACTGCCGCCATTTGTTGAAGGAAAAGTAAAAATATTCGGCGTATTCGTGGATTTGCAGAGAATGATAATCATTGGCATAGGACTGGCAATAGTAGCATTGTTATGGGTATTTACTCACCATACCAGGATTGGTTTATCCCTTAGAGCCATCGCCCAGGACGAGCAGGCGGCAATGATGCTGGGCATCAATTCCCATCGCACCGCAATGATATCCCTGGCTGTGGGTTCTGCTTTGGCCGGCCTGGCTGCGGTAACCATCCTTCCCCTGGGTAATATTACTACCGAAGCAGGATACAAGGTCCTGATTTACGCTCTTGCCGTATGTATCGTGGGCGGCCTGGGAAGCTGGACCGGCTCGATCCTGGCTGCCTTTGTCATTGGATTCGCCATGAAACTCAGCACCACCCTGTTCGGGGCGGTATGGGAATCGGTTGTATTGGTAGGAACTATAATCCTGATAC
>CP070627.1:2046120-2051705 GCA_020355945.1 Candidatus Aminicenantota bacterium
AATGCGTTTCCGATTCCCAATACCTTTTTCATGTCATTTCTCCTTTCTACTTCTCTGTTTCATTTTCTCCAGGAAAATATAAAAGCCGCTGCCGCTGCCGCTACCTTTACCTGTTAATCGATAATTTCATTTTGTCTCATATATTCTGTTAATTGGTCCAGTAATTTCTTTGTTTTTTCAAGTTTTTTATCCCTGGCTGCTTCTACCAGTTTACCGGCAATTTTGCCTCCTTCTTCCAACTCGAAGTGGCCTGCTGTGCCTTTGATGTTATGGGCAATGAATGCGATTTTATCAAACTGGTTTTCTTCGTACAGCTTAGACATTTCTATTATATTGGCAGCTACTGTTTCCTTAAATTCTTGTTTTAACTCTTTCATAAAGATTTGATCCGTATCGCTGGGTGCATCCGTATCACTCATTTTACTTCCTCCATATGGGTAAATGTAAATGTTAAATATTTCATTTTAATTATAATTTTCCACTGATCACTCGTTCAACGCCGTTGTTTTCATCCATTAGCAAGATGGTGGCGTTGAGGGTATTAAGTTCTCGTTCGTCCAGCAGGGCATAAGCCGCAATAATAATTTGATCCCCCGGGCACACTTTACGTGCCGCGGCTCCATTTAATACAATATCGCCGCACCCACTTGCCGCTGTTATGACATATGTTGAAAAACGATTCCCGTTGGTGATATTGTAGACTTCGACCTTTTGATATTCCCTTAAACCGGCTTTTTTTATGATATCCTGATCAATGGCAATACTTCCCGAATATTCAGGGTTTGCACCGGTTACCCGGGCCTTATGTATTTTTGAAATCAAAAATGGAATCAACATTTCAAATTTCTCCTAAGATAAAATTATCGATAAGTCTTGTTTTGCCCACCCGGATTGCTCCTGCCACCAATGTATTGGTGATATCGATGGTTTTCACTTTTTCCAGGTCATCAAGGCTCACCACTTCCAGGTAATCGATTTTTACCAATGGATGTTTGCTGGCTTCCTTTTGAAGTATATCCTTGACAGCAAGGCTGTCGCGGAGCCCGTTATCGATGGCGGATTTTGCTTTTTTCAGCGCTTGAGACAGGCACAATGCTGCTTTTCTTTCTTCAGCAGATAAATAGGCATTCCGGGATGACAGGGCCAGGCCGTCAGGGTCCCTGACAATGGGCACGGTGTGAATGGCCGCATCCAGGTGCAAATCCTTGACCATTTTTTTTATGATGATGGCCTGCTGTGCATCTTTTCGACCAAAATAGGCCCGGGTAGGCGAGACGATATTCAACAACTTCAACACCACGGTGGCAACCCCGCGAAAATGTGTGGGACGTGATTTTCCACAAAGTACCTTACTCAATTTCTCTACTTCCACATAGGTGGCGTAATCTCCCGGGTAAATTTCCTCTTTCGCCGGGTAAAACACCACATCCACGTTCAATTCCTGCAGCAATTGCTCATCTCTTGCCAGGGCCCTGGGGTATTGGTCGAAATCTTCATCCGGGGCAAATTGCGCCGGGTTAACAAAAATCGAAACCACGGTTACATCATTTTCTTTCTTGCTTTGCCGCACCAAACTGAGATGCCCCTGGTGAAGGTATCCCATGGTGGGGACAAACCCAAGCGTATGACCTGCGGATTTGTATTTCTTTAACTCTTCTCTTAATTTGTCAACCGTCTTAAGGGTTTTCATTTTTCAGTGTCCTGGTTTGTTATTTCCCGGAGTTAGGGGTGGTTAAGTTTTTCTTTAAGTGGTAACTTTCTTTTTCACCGGGGAACACCCCCTGTTGAATGTCTTTAATATAGCTCTTTAGAGCTTCATGGATGGTGGTATATACATCGGCATATTTTCTCACAAATTTTGGCAAGTAGAGATTGGTGAACCCCACCAGGTCATGAAACACCAGGATCTGACCGTCGCAGTATTTCCCGGCGCCGATGCCGATGGTGGGAATGGTTAGACCTTCAGTGATGCGCCGAGCCAATTCCACGGGAATGGATTCCAATACAATGGCAAAAACCCCCAATTTTTCCAGTTCAATGGCATCGTTAAGTATTTCATCAGCGGCTGTTTTTTGTTTTCCCTGGGTTTTAAATCCACCCAGTTTATGGATGGATTGGGGAGTTAATCCCAGGTGTCCCAATACAGGAATTTCAGCATTAATAATAGCTTCGATGGCTTTAACGCGATTTTTGCCCCCTTCCAATTTAACGGCTTCCGCACCCCCTTCTTTGACGCAGCGGATGGAACTTTCCACCGCTTGTTCCCTACTGATGTGATAAGACCCAAAGGGCATATCCGTCACCACCAACGAAACCGGCTGCGCACTGGCCACCAGGCGGGTATGGTAAATCATTTCCTCCAACGTTGTCTTTAAAGTATTGGTGTGGCCTTGCAGGACCATTCCCAGTGAATCACCCACTAAAATCAAATCAATACCCGCATCCGAAGCAACCTTAGCCGTGGGAAAATCATAGGCGGTAACAGCAGAAATCTTTTCCCTGATTTTTTTCTTTTTCTTCAGGTTAACCACAGTTCGTTTGTTTTCAAGCAGGTGCATAGTACCGTGTTCCTTTTTTATGGTTTTTTATCTCTTTTATCAGGTTTTGCACATCTGTCGGGTTATCCAGGTCCACTTTTTCCATATTCACCACCAATAACGGTGACGATTTATAATTAAAAAAATAATAATTGTAGGCATCGAAAACTTCCCGCCAATATTCGCCGGGAAGATTTTTTTCCACCTCGGTTCCCGATTGCCGGATGCGCCGCAGCATCTCCGTAAAGGAAATCTGTAAATAGATCACCAGGTCGGATTTAACCACATTTTTAAAGAAAATATTAAATATTTTCTTGTAAATCTCCAGGTCCTGGTCGTTTAATAAAAGGTGGGCGTATATACCATCTCTGAAAAAAATATAATCACTGATGGTGGTCTTTTGGAAGAGTCCCTTTTGACTGATTTCCAGTTGCTGGGAATAGCGATTCAGTAAAAAAATGAGCTGGGTTTTTAGGGCTAAAGAATTTTCAATGCCGGATAACGAACTGTAGTAATCATTTAAAAAGGGATTTTCTTTGTTATCCAGGATCAAGCGAGAATTAAATTTTTGCGCCAATATCTCTGCCAGCCTGGTTTTGCCAGACTTAACCACTCCATCGACAACAATGTATTTGAATTCGCTCATTTTTAGGAGAAATTATACCACTCTTTCCGGTTGTTGTAAATCAACTTTTCTATTCTTCTGCCCGGGACTTCACGATGTCTTTCTTTATCAAGTTCTCTTTTTCCAGTATGTAGGCTCTAAAGTAATTCATCATCGCGGTTCGTACCAGGTGGGAACAATTAAAATAATGGAAAAATTCTTTAAAAAAATCCTGGTGTCCCGGGTTGATTTCCATCCCCCTCTGCCGCGATATCTCCTCCGGCATAAATACTTCCCCTATCCCGTGAAGTAGATAGTTGATATTGACTTTATATTTTTTGGTCATATTATAGATCAACTCGAATCGTGGTTTGGCATTGCCCGCCTCCATTTCCGATAAACTGGCATTGGATATGTCCAGGGATCTGGCAAAATCCTTTTGTAAAAGGTTTAACCTCTTACGCACCAATTGAAGTCGAAGACCGATTTCTTTCCACAATGGTTCTTTCATATTACCCTTCGTTTTTTTTTCAAAATTTTTTTTAGAAAAAATAAAAATTTTACTTGACATTTTTCAAAATAGAAACTATAATTTATATATGGAAAATAAAGACGCCACTGATTCATGGTTAAAACAGCCAGGACAACATGGAGAAGCCGATGTCTGCCAGATTGATTAAACAATTTCTTATTGAACGTCATCATTGTGTTCTCCATAAGATACAATTATATTATGAAAAATCCAAAGAGTCAAGCATAAACATAAAAAAGATGAAGATTATGGCTAAGATGAGAGAGATTGTTTTTTATTTCAAAAATATATTTTTTATTTTGAAAAATCGAGCCAATCCCAAGGAGGTTGCCAATGGATAGCATAGATATGGTTCCCAACCAGGATGCGCGGCAATATTCGTATCCTCATGCACATTCATATAAATTTTCGTACCAACAGCCCGGATCGGAAATGGGTAGCCCCGATAACACCCTGATATTGTTGATTAATTCTATTTTTTATTTCCTGGAATGTGTTTATATCCTGTACAAGAAGGATTATCACCAATTGGTGGTTCTCCACCATAACCGGGTGTTAACCTATAAAAATTACAAAACCCTTAGAGGCGCCAAAATCGCTTTTCAAAGGTTGTACAAGAATAAAGCCTGGAAAATCGGGGTAAAAGCACAGTGGACTCCTCCTTACCAGGTTGATTACGATTGGTTGGAAAAGAAGGATGAAGTGGTAACCAGTAAACCCGGTATACTCCGTAAACCCCGTAAACCCCGTAAACTCCATCAGCCCCTGAAAGCTTATTCGATATAGATTGGTGAGAAGATGAGAATATCTTCTCACCTTCTCACCTGTTTTAACCTCCTAAGAATGTCCTACGTCCCCCATAAGGGGGACAGGTAGGGCCTGTACGGTAGGCGCGTAAAAGGGTGACGCGCAGAAGTAAAGGGTGAAGAGTAAAATCGGGGGCAGACGTAAAGCCTGCCCCGCGGTTCTCCCTCAAAACCGACAAAAATTTTTAATAATTTCATTTTTCCTCTTGAAATATTCTCCGTTTTTCACTATGATATGGGTATGAGTAAAAAGAGACGACCAACCGGTGTTGATAAAACAGCGAATGATTCGCATCACCAAAAAGGACAGGATATCTATGAAGTGGAAGGCATCGTATTAGAGACACTGCCCAATGCTACCTTCAAAGTAGAACTGGAGAACAAGCATCAGATACTGGCGCATATTTCAGGACGGCTGCGTCAAAATTACATCCGCATACTACCTGGTGATAAAGTATTGGTGGAGATATCGCCTTACGATCTCACCCGGGGCCGCGTCATCTACCGCTACAAATAATCCTTTTTTTTCCTCCCTACCTCTCTTCAGACCATGACAAAGTGGCAGGAGCTGCGGTTGATAACAAAAATTGTTGCATGCCGGGAAGTGTTGAATAATATTCACAAAAAGAGCGCAAATTGTTAATATATTTGGCATTTTGCCAGGTAAAGGAAATATCAAAAATACCCTTATATTGATTTTTATATGAAATTTAAAAAAGTAAAAAGTGTAAATAGGTAGATTATATCTTAATTTCAATCCCTTTGTTAAAAAATGCAACAATTTTGCGTATTTAAAAAACCCTTTAAATATGTTACCTTATCATCTTTCGTAGACATCAATTTCCAACCACCAAAGTAAGTGAACAGGAGAACAGGAGTAGTTAAAATCCCGGAGACAGTTGCCCGCAATCTCAAAAGTTCTCCTGTTGACAATTGACGATGGTTAATTATCCATTATCAATGAATTTTTTAGAAGGTACTAAAATGAAAAAATTTGACAGGAAAGATATTGAAACTGTCCTGGCGTTGACACCGATGCAGGAAGGCATGCTCTATCACTACTTGAAAGCCCCCGGAAGCGATCTTTATTTTGAACAATTATGCCT
>CP070627.1:2051805-2057372 GCA_020355945.1 Candidatus Aminicenantota bacterium
GGAAAATATATTATCACCGTATCGATGGATGATACCGCTCGATTATGGGATTTGGAAGGAAAAGTATTACGAGATTTTAGCGGACCCAAAGATAGTATCACCTCTATCGCCTTTTCACCTGACGGCCAATATGTTCTCACCGGTTCGTGGGATTATACGGCTCGATTATGGGACCTGGAGGGAAACCAATTACAGGTTTTCACCGGGCATGCCAGGCAAATCAATTCCGTCGCCTTCTCGCCGGATGGCAAATTTATTCTCACCGGTTCCCAGGATAAAACGGCTCGATTGTGGGAACTGGAGGGAAACCAATTACAGGTTTTCGGCAGGCATACCGAGGATATCAGTTCCGTCGCCTTTTCGCCGGATGGCAAATCTATTCTCACCGGTTCCCATGATAAAACTGCTCGATTATGGGACCTGGAGGGAAACCAATTAAAGGTCTTCATAGGACATAGAAGAAGAATTACTTCCGTCGCTTTTTCGCCGGATGGGAGACATATTCTCACCGGGTCCGCGGACAAAACCACTCGATTATGGGACTTGAAAGGAAATGAATTGTATATTTTCAAAAAACATGAGTTTAAGGTTGCATCCGTCGCTTTTTCGTCGGATGGCACATATATTCTCATCGGTTCCGCGGATGAAACTGCTCACTTATGGAAGATCAGGACATTAGAAGATTTCCTGAAAAAGGGTCTTTGTGAAAAGTTTAGCAAAGAGCAATTAAAGGAATTTGGGAGCGAGGAGTAAAATATATTGACATACTTAAGTATTTTATCTAAAATATATTTATGTATAAGAGGTATAAAATGTACTTAAATAAAAAATTCCATTTAGCTATTATAACTATTTTACTTTTTTTATCGTGGACAACCGGCAGCGTGATTCATGGTTCACCAAAACCCCAAAATAAACAAATCCCCGTTAAAACCGGCAGGATAAAAATCTTCGAAAAAGAAAAGGTCACGCCAGGTGAAGGAAATGATGAATCCAACCACAATTTTAATTGGTACTTATTAGACTTTCTCAGGAAGGAGAAAATGCAAGTATTTATTGCCGGAGATCCCAAGGAGAAAGACAAATGGGCGGTGGATGACGGAATAGAGATTGAGATCACAAACGATTATATAGAAATCGGAATTGAGTATGGGTATTCTCGAGATAATATAAATAAAGCCGGTGGATTTATACCGGAGAATGTCAGGAAAAATGCGAAAGATATCACTTACATAATCCCCAGCAAAGATGATATAAAAGATAAAAACTTAATAGAAATAACCATAACATTTGAATTAATGGACACCGGGAAAGTAAAGGGAAACACCGACATATTTATCTTAAAAATGAAAGGAAAAAGCATAATAGAGCGCAAACGAATATTCACTGCATCCGGGCCTAAAGAATACAATGAAACTAAATTTAACAGGCATGTAACCCCTTTTAATAGAACCAAAGGGGAGAAAATATTTATTTCAGGAAGTAGAGAAAAGATGGCCAAATGGGCGGTAGATGCCCTACTCATTAAGGTTGCCAAGAGATACCGCTTTCCCGGTATTACCGGCAATTATCCTCGCAATAAAAAATATATACCTGATGGAGTCAAACAAGATAAGCTGGAAATAACAGGAATAATCCCGGAGAATAAAGAATCTCTTTTGGTGTTTGAATTATTCGATAAAGGTGGCGTATCCGGGAATACTGACATTTATTTATTATATTATGAATATTAATTACCGTACACCGGGGGGACAAGAAAAGGTGGCAGGCAAAATAAAAAACAAAATAAATTACAATAAGGGGGGATGTAAGGATGCAAGAAACCAATAATCATTTAAATCAAAAGCCGGTGATATTCCTGGCCTTTGCCAATGACCGGGTGGATGATGTCGCTTACCTGAGAAACCTGCCCAAAGAACTGGCAGGCATCAGGGATGCACTGCAAAAAGCAGAACAACACGGTTTATGCCAGATCATCGAGCGCGCCAATGCCACGATTGAAAATATCCTGGATGTTTTCCAGGACGATCGTTATCATGACCGCATCGCCATGTTTCACTACGGCGGCCATGCCAACAGTTATCAGCTCTTGCTGGAAACACTGGCAGGCGATCGTGCCGCTGCCCACAGGGAGGGTTTGGTCTCGTTTCTTGGCAAACAAAAGGGATTAAAGCTGGTATTTCTAAACGGCTGTTCATCACAACAACATGCCTTAGACCTGGTCCAGGCAGGCATACCCGCTGTAATCGGCACCTCTCAATCCATTGATGATGAAGCAGCCACCAGGCTGGCCATACGTTTTTATAACGGCATTGCCAATAGTTTCACCCTGGAAAGAGCCTGGAAAGAAGCGGTAGACGAAATCAAAACCCAAAAAGGAGCCTCTAATTTCAGGGATTTGTACTGGGAGGGAAAAAAAGAAATAGAAGACCACTTCCCCTGGGATATCTTCTACAAAAAAGGGGGAGAAAAAGTAAAAGGCTGGAATTTACCCGAAGCAGCCAATGACCCGTTATTCGGCTTGCCGGAAATTCCTGCGGCCTACGGGCTGCCCGAAACCCCATTCCGCTTCCTGAGACGCTATGAAAAAAAGCACGCTAAAGTATTTTTCGGGCGCTCTTATTATATCCGGGAGTTATACAACCGGATTAACGATCCCAAATCCCCACCAATTATTTTGTTACACGGCCAATCCGGGGTGGGAAAATCATCCCTATTGGAAGCCGGGTTAATACCCAGACTTGAAGAATCCCATACGATTCTCTATATTCGTCGCATTCAAACCAAAGGTTTATTGGGCTCCTTAGAGGAGAGCCTGCAACGTCATTCCCCGGGTATTGAAAACCTGGCGCTGCCAGATCGATGGAAGCGGGTTGAATCCCAAACCGGTAAGCCCCTGGTCATCATTTTGGACCAGGTGGAGGAAGTCTATACCCAATCAAATAAACATTTCCCCAATGAGTTAGAGGACCTGATGGCAGCGTTGAAAGCGATTTTTGCAAATCCGTCACTGTACCCGCAAGGCAAATTGATATTAGCATACCGGAAGGAATATCATCCTGAAATGGATAAAAAATTAGGAATCTATGAGTTACCCCGGGCCTGGGTATTTTTAGAGCCATTGAAGCGGAGGGGAATAATGGAAGTGGTCACCGGGCTCACGCACACCTCGGAATTAAGGCAGCATTATAAAAATATAACCGTGGATGAAGACCTGCCAATCATTATTGCGGATGATTTATTGGAAGACAAAAATTCTCCCATTGCCACTGTGTTACAAATTATATTGACCAACATGTGGAATAGCGCGACCAAAGAAAACTCGCACCAGGCCCGGTTTACAGTCGAAACATACCAACATATACGTAAGCATGGCGCTGCCATGGAAGATTTTTTTAAACAGCAAATGAAAGTACTCCAATCCTGGGAACCGAAAGTAGTGAAATCCGGATTGGCCCTGGATTTATTGAAATTTCACACCACAAAATTAGGTTCCTCCTGCAGCAGGAATATAAAAGATATACAACAGACATACCACCACAACCAAAAGATTTTAGATGCGTTGATACAAAAATTAAAAGATATCTATTTACTTACGGATGCCCATCAAAACGGGGAAGAAACCAGGTTGGCCCATGACACGCTGGCGCCCGTGGTAATAAAAGAATACACCGATTCCAGCAGACCCGGGCAGCGGGCTGCCCGCATTCTCACCACCAAAATAGAAGATTTTAAAAGGAACGGCAGTGAAGTATGGTTAGATGAAGCGGATTTGAAAATAGTAGAGGAAGGCGGAAAAGGGATGAGACTTTGGGACAAGAATGAAAAAAAACTACTGGAAATAAGCCGGCAGCGCAAAGCAAAACGGGAAAAAGATAAAAAGAGAATAATAAAAATCAGGGCTGCTTTAATATTCTCTATCATTGTTTTCGCGGTTTTTTCCGCTGTCAAGTGGAAAGACGCAGCGAATAAATCAAGAATAGCAGATGCGAACCGTCTTGCCACCATCGCCCAGGGAGAAGCAAAACAAGACCCCACTATTGCCTTGCGCATCGCTGAAAAAGCCTGGCATTTGGATAAAAATAAAACCGTAACCCAAACCCTTCATAACATTTACCGGGAAAACAATTTCTATAAAATCATAGCCAGATCAGACGATCACATAAAATCCGTGAAGTTTTCGCCCGATGATAAATATATTCTCACCGCTTGCGCGGATAACACCGCCCGGTTGTGGAACTTAAAAGGAAATGAAATACATACCTTTAAGGGACATAAATATAAAGTCACCTCCGCTGTTTTTTCGCCGGATGGCAAAACCATTCTCACCGGGTCCGAGGATAAAACCGCCCGGTTATGGGACTTAAAAGGAAACCTCTTACAGGAATTCGAGGGGCATGAGGACAAAGTGACTTCTGTCGCTTTTTCGCCGGACAGCAAAACCATTCTCACCGGGTCCGAGGATAAAACCGCCCGATTATGGGATGAGGAGGGAAGCCGATTAAAGATGTTTTCCGGGCACGAACTGGGGATCACTTCTACTGCCTTTTCCCCGGATGGGAAACGGATTCTCACCGGTTCCAAGGATAACAGCGCTCGCTTATGGGACCTGGAGGGGAGGGCATTGCAGTTTTTCAGCGGGCATAATAATGTGGTCATATCCGTCACCTTTTCGCCGGATGGCAAAACCATTCTCACCGGCTCAGCGGATAAAACCGCACGATTATGGGAGATAAATGGAAATGAAATAAAGGATTTCACCGGTCATGAAAAACCCATTTGCTCTGCTGCCTTTTCCCCGGATGGGAAATATATTCTTACCGGCTCAAAAGATAACACGGTTCGATTATGGGACCTGGAGGGAAATCAATTACAGGCTTTCAGGGGACATGTTGAGCCGGTCACATCCGTGGCCTTTTCAGCGGATGGTAAATATATTCTTACCGGATCGCTGGATGGAACCGGACGTTTATGGAAACGAAAAGGAGATCGATTATTTGATTTCATCGGCCATGAAAAATCGGTTGATTCCCTGGCCTTTTCACCCGACGGCAAATATATTCTCACCGGCTCAGACGATCACACTGCCCGGTTATGGGACTTAAAAGGAACCCCATTAAAGGAATTCAAGGGACATGAGTATCACGTCACCGCCGCTGTTTTTTCGCCGGATGGTAAATATATCCTCACCGGGTCCTATGATGAAACCGCCCGGTTATGGGACTTGAAGGGAAACCAATTACAGGAATTCAAGGGACATGAAAGCTGGGTCACCTCCGTGGCCTTTTCCCCGGATGGTAAATATATTCTCACCGGGTCCTATGATAAAACCGCCCGGTTATGGGACTTAAAGGGAAAGCAATTACACGTGTTAAGCGGGCATCTTGATGCGGTCACCTCCGCGGCTTTTTCGCCGGATGGTAAACATATTCTCACCGGGGCCATGAACGGAACCGCCCGGTTATGGGACCTGGAGGGCAATCCCTTAAAGACCTGCAAAGGACATAAAGGTAAGGTCTGTTCCACTGCTTTTTCGCCGGATGGCACATATATTCTCACCGGGTCCT
>CP070627.1:2057472-2063038 GCA_020355945.1 Candidatus Aminicenantota bacterium
TATCTTTTTCTCAACCAATTGAGGGGCTCCGGTCTTACCACATCTCCTCCCACCAACAAATATTCAAGTTTCTCAAAAATCTCCGGGCAATGTTCAGCTACCTGGATAAGTAGTTGAGGAATAAAATGCACCACTGATATTTTATTTTTTACAATGGCTTCTCGCAATTTTTCAATATCAAGGATAACATTTTTATCCACCATATATAAACTATATCCATTTAATAGTAATCCCCATATCTCAAAAGTAGTGATATCAAAAGCAAATGCCCCAGTCAGCAGGAACCTGTCTCCTTCTTTAAAATCTAAATGATTTATATAATTTGTATTCTTTACTAATCTTATAACATTTTTATGTTCTACCATTACTCCCTTGGATTTCCCGGTAGAACCGGATGTATAGATTACATAGGCAAGATTACCTGGTTTTACTGCTGTTCCGACGGCATCTAACGGATACTTTGCCAATGTTCTGTTATCGTGTTGGTATTTATATTTGGAGCCGACTTTCCCTGGCCCTTTTAGGGTTTTATCTATCGTCAACAACGTATCATAGCGGAATTTGGTAAGCTCATTTTCTATACTATAAATCTTATCCGAATATTCGACGTTAATAATCTCAGTTCTCTCTATACTTAAATCTTCAAAGAATTCCCGGGGAACAAAAAGGTCTGCTGACCAATCTGTTTTGGTTTTGCTATTTCCCTCTTCGCTATATTTAAATTCAATCATTTCCCGGATAAGATTTTCTTTCAAATCTCGATCCATTATATCGCCGATAAAAAAATATCCTTTATCTGTCATCAAATCTATTGCTTTAGCGATAATCCTTCTCAGGTAATTGTATCCATGAAAAGATTGGATCACACTGTTTATAATCACCAGGTCAAAGTCACGGGTTTCTAGTTTGTCCAGGTTATGAGCTGGTAGGCATGAGAGGAAAATATTCGTATGTCCCTCTTCTTTCATCCGTTTTTTATTCATTTCAATGATACCCCTCGAAAGGTCTGTCCCATAATAACAGTTGACGTGAGGAGCAATACGATACATGGATATCCCGGAACCACAGCCGATCTCCAATACTTTCATTTTCTTATTGAGCAAAGGGCTTAGCTTTTTTAAAATATTATCACCATATTCCTCCATTTCTTCTTTGCTGAAAGGTTCCCCGGTATAACTGCTAAACCACCCCCCCCCGGTAATTTCATTGGTTGCAGAGTCAGCAACATAATTCCAGAGGGTTTCATCCATTAATTGGTTCTTTTCTGTTTCCTCCTCTGAATAAATATCGACGCTGTCCATACACAAGAAGGTGTTGAAAGATTTGCACTCCCATTGGAGCTGGTTTAAGATGCGAATAAATTTTTTCTGTGAAATAACGATTCCTACACCCGCGTCATCGATCATATTTTTAATTCTTTCCTCAGGCAAAGAAAAATCAATGGGAAGATATGCTCCTCCCGCTTTTAATACCCCTAATATTGCAATAATTTGATCGATTGACCGTTCCATCAAAATACCCACCAGGTTCTCCGGTTGGAGTTTTTTTCCAAAATACAGGTAATTAGCTAATTGATTGGCTCTTTTTTCCAATTGGCGATAGGAAAGGGCTTCATTTTCATGTACGGTTGCTAAATTATCAGGTATTTTCCTTACACGCTCTTCAAAAAGTTCATGAATTGTTTTTTCATGCGGATAATCCGACGCTGTTTTATTAAAGTTGAAAAGTAATTCCTGTTTTTCTTCTTTACTAAGAACATCTATATCGGAGAGTTTAATATCGGGTTTTATTATTACTTGACGTATGATATTCAAAGAGTGTTTTACCAGTCGTTCTATTGTTTTCCTACTGAATATCCTTGTATAATATTCAAGAGTAAAATAAATCTCATCTCCTATTTCAGAAAAGAATAATGTCATATCAAATTTAGACGTTCGATGCTGCTGATCATAGCGGGAAAAGTCAACGTCATTCTCGCGCTGGTTCGATGGTGAAGTTACAGCCGCGGTTTCTTCCCCTTGACTCCTGTCTCTTTCAAAGTTCTGAACAACCATAGTGACATCAAATATAGGATTCCGTGACGGGTCTCTATCTAACTCCACTTTATCCACCAGTGCTTCGAATTGAACATCCTGGTTTTCAAATGCTTTAAGACAATTACCAGTAACTTCTTTTAAAAATCCATCATAGGTTTTATTTCCACCGGGATAGTTACGCAGAGCAAGCATATTAACAAACATACCGATGATACCTTGAAGGTCCGTATGAGGACGGCCTGCAATTCCGGTTCCGACAATTATGTCATCCTGACCTGTGTATTTATGTAACAACACATTAAAAGCAGCCAACATATTCATAAAAAGTGTTGAATTATATTTTCCACCCAGCTTTTTAAATTGCATTGCCTCTTCCATTCCAAGTACAAATTTAAAGATATCTCCATCAAAGTTAAAAGTAATGGGCCTTGGATAATCAGTGGGTAAATTTAATTTGGGTATTTCACCTGCATATAAATTTAACCAGTACTCTTCCTGTTGTTTGAACTTCGCGGTCTTATACAAAGCATTTTGCCAATTTGAAAAATCTCTATACTGCAAGCGTAGTGGTTCAAGTTCATCCCCTGCATACAGTCTCATAAAATCTTTTCTTAGTATTTGATGGGATGTACCATCGGAAGTAATATGGTGTGTGTCCACCATTAATAAATACCTGCCCCCGTCAACCTTTAACAGCATAACCCGAAGCAAGGGAGCCTGGTTCAAATCAAAAGATTTCACGAAATTATTTACTATTTCTTGCGGCTTGCTGTCCTGTCCTGCGCTCTCCTCCATACTCGCCACTTCAAAATAGTCTATTGAAAAGTCAACATGATGATGTATTCGTTGAACCGGTTGACTATTTATCATTTTTAATGAAGTTCTAAAACTCTCATGTCTATGGATTAACTTCATAAATGTCTCTTCCAGCTTCTCTTTATCAGCGGTACTATCCAGGGGGATTATCATGGGCATGTTATAACTTGTACTTCTCAAATCCATCTGCTGCAAAACGTATAATCTCTTCTGGGCCGAGGAGGGTTCATAGTACTCTCTTTTTTCCAGGGGATCTATGGAAATGTATTTATCTAAAGTCAAACTGTTTATATATTCGGATAAAGTTCTTATCCGGGGTCTCTTAAATATCTCTGCAAGGGGCATCCTGGCATTGAGTTCTTTGTGTATCTTTGATACCAATATCGTGGCATTCAATGAGTGTCCACCTATCTCGAAAAAGTTGGTATCTATGCTAATCGTATCTTTGTCGATTTTCAATACTTCTGACCATATCCGGATCAATTTTTTTTCCACCTCATTTCGGGGGGAGGAAAATGCCTCCATGCTTCCTGTTTTCATTTCAGGATCAGGCAGCGCTTTTATATCTGCTTTACCATTAGGAGTCAGGGGTATACGATCTAATTGAACAAAATTGGAGGGTACCATATAATCCGGTAATTCTTCCATTAAATATTTTCTCAATTCCATGGAAAACTGACTCGGATTGATTTCCCTATTTTGTTTTTCCTCTACAAATGTAAATATATAGGGGTTGTTCTTCCCCTTTAGCAATGCCTCATAAAGGTCCTTCACCAATGCATTAAAATCCGTGTTCTCGGTGTACATTGAGTGGGATGAATCGAGGGGATACGATATATAGGCCGGTTGTTTGATTTGGCTTTTAGCTTCGAAATTTTCAAGGCGAGCTTCTCCATTAGAATCACCCAATTTTTCTATATCTATACTTTTAATATTAATAACTCTAATATTCTTGTTAACTTTATCCCTGCACCTTTTGGCTAGAGCAAGATTCTCATTATCGCACAGGATTATTCTTGCCTCTGAATCTTCCAGCATCTCACACAATCTATCTATGGAGGTGGTGGGTTTAAAGGGAGCACAGGTTTTACCGGCTTTCAACACCCCTATGATTCCCACTGCCATGTCTATATCATGTGGAAGTAAAAAAGCCACTATCTGGATTTGCTTCTTTTTTTTCTTTGGTTCTTCATTAATATCGATGGGAATCATTTTCTTTTTTTTCTTTTGCTCTCCCAGGGGATTACACTTTTCTTTTGCTTTTGGTCCGCAAACCTCGCAATCAGGATCCGGTTCTATGGTTAATTCTTCCAGGAAATTCCCACGCCAACCAACGTCCCAATCAAAACCTTGCTCCTGGCAGAGCCGCAAAAAATGATCGCTAAAGAGATGGGTCATGGCTTTATAACCGGGGGTATAGATTAGATTTTCCTCTTCTCCCCTCTGGTTAAAATAAAAGAATTTATTATATGCAGGGCTTTTGAATCCCAGTAAAATCTTCAGCGCTTCGTTCACAGCAGCCCCGGTACTAATGAACAGTGAAGTGGCCACCACTGGCAAAGGATTCTTGTGGTAGTTTTCAATGTAATGCTGCATCCCTGAAACAATGGTTTCCAGTTTCTTTTTATCAAATACACAGTGATAACATGGTGTTTTGGAGGTATGGAATACGGCTGTATAGGCATTGATATCGGTCATGGCTATAATGATGTGCGGTATTCCCGCCGCCACTGCGTACTCGGATAAAACAAACTTATCCGCAGGGTCGTCCAACATATCAAAAATGATTTCTGCATTCCCCACAAATTCAGCTATATTTTTGTTGGTTAGTTTTTCAGAAATAGGAATGACCGTCACATCAGGATTGATGCGTTCCAGTGTCATTTTAGCCGATAGGGCTTTGTTCATACCAATTCGGGTTTCATCATGGAGGAACTGTCGGTTTAAGTTGGATAGTTCGACCACGTCATAGTCACATACGATGAGGGTGCCAATGCCAGTCAGAGCCAACTGCATGAGGGTAGGAGAAGCCCCTCCACCTGCTCCGGCTACAAATACGGTGGTGCTCTTTAGTCTCTCCTGGGTTCCTATTCCCCATCCATGCAGCAGCATCTGCCTCTTATACCTTATCCGCTCACGCTTCGATAATTTATACCTGTCATCATACTCTTCAATGATCTTACGGGCCACCTGGTTGGCATATTGATTCAACGAATCATAAGTTAATGCCTTACCATTGGATTTTACCGCAATTCTATCATGATTCTTCTTTACATGCTGTTCAAACTGGTTAACCGCATATTGATAGATATTCTCTTCTTTAATTCCTGTAGTATCATTCCCACCCATTATATCCTTTAATGTAAATATTTTTTTGCTGTCCGGTATTCCTATCTCTCCTGGTCTTTGACTGGTGGAGGATAGGTTTTCTCTTCTGGGTACGATGTAAGCGCATAAATATTTATCTTTACCTATATCCCTTACTGGGCCATCTTTCACCACCACCAGGGCCTCCTTTACCTGCTTATGTTTTATTAAGCAGTTTTCTATCTCTCCCAATTCAATCCTGTATCCTCTGAGTTTTACCTGGTCATCGATGCGCCCCAGGAATTCGATGGTTTCATCGGGAAGCCAGCGAGCAAGGTCACCGGTTTTGTACAATTTGCCTCTGGCAGCCAGGGGGGCGCTTTTTGAAAAAACTGCCCCCCTGGACC
>CP070627.1:2063138-2068683 GCA_020355945.1 Candidatus Aminicenantota bacterium
GGACAAATCAATGGCTGTCTTTAAAGTGCGCTTCAAGTTTTCCGGGCTGCCGCTTGCTGTTAACAAACGTCTATCCATATTTCCAGCACCGTTCCTCATGGCCAAACCCGGATTCCGCCAGAAAATCTGGACTGTATCAGAAGACGGTTATTTCCAGGGAATCTACCAGTGGGCCTCAAAGGATTTTGCTGAAGCATATCCAAAATCATTCATATATAAGATGATGACCAAACGTTCCGCAAAGGGAACATTGTCCTACGAAATAATTCCTGATACAGTGTTATTCCACTATATAAAAAAAAAGGAGGTAAAAAATGAATAAAAACTTTGGCCTGGCACCTTTCCCCTTCTCTTTCAATAATTTATAAAAATCCCCCCCTTCTTTCGGCTCATCCGGCTTGCGAACAGATAATTTAATCTTCTAGTTGTGGCTTAAAGAGTTCTACTTTTAGACTTTCAGTCTAATTAAAAAGTAGGATCTTGATGGATACAACACCTATGAGGGATCAAAGTGTCAACACATTCTGTAGGTCTTGAATAAAATCCACCGTAAACTTTGCCCATCACCTCGCTATCCAGGTGGGCAATGGTTTTTTTGTTTAGCTTTAATTTCCTGCTAAATTTCTTCGCCTTCATAATACCCTCCATTTTTTTAAAAATTAAAATTATAAATTAACCTATCAAAAGGAAAAAATCAAGCCCTAATTTGTCAAAATTTACCTCCCTTTTTCGGATCGGCTGGACTGATAAAGGTTTAAACAGTAAAATATTTTTATTTTTTTGTCTAACTTAAAGTGAAAGTGAGAATAAGAAATAGAAGAAATAGAAGAAATAGTGCCAGGCAAGAAAAGAACGCCGAAGGGAGCTTAATAAGAAGTTTTTGCGGATGTTTCACGGTCCAGGGGGCAGTTTTTTCAAAAAGCGCCCCCTGGCCGTCGGAGACAAATTCGATCACGCCAACTCCGTCTCGGAAAACAATCTTTGTATCGTACCTTTGGGAAAGCTTGACCAATTTTTTAATAATTGATTCTCCCTTTGCTTTCCCTGCCATCAGCGGTGTACCTTGTTGGTAGAGGGGGGCGTCCTTTTCAAAATGAATCGGGTACAGTTTTATACCTGTCACCTGGTTCCCCTTTTCAAAGGTAATCACCGGGACGATGCTTTCGTAAAGAAAATCTTTAGTAAAATAGGGGATTTTTTTTAAGAGTCCTTCTTCGAATACAATGGGATCACGGGTATCCGGTGGAAGACCGAATTTTTCATAGGTTTCAGCAGGGTAGGCGCCGAAAGAACCACCGTGGAAAAGAAAATTACCCAGGCTGTAAAAAATGGGTTTGTTTTTATAGATTTCAATTCCCCATAAACGGTGCGGCCCTGTACCAAAGACCGCATCCGCACCCTGATCAATACAGGCCCGGGCAAATTTCTCCAGGCTATATAAAGGGGCATCATTAAATCCCATGTGCTGATGGATGCTTACAATCACAATACGGGCATTTCGTCGAGCAATCCCCACTGCTCCGGTAATCCGTTTGAAGTCCTTCTCATTGATGATGGCCTCATAATGGAATTTTTCGCCCGCTACAAAGGTAAAATCACCATATTTTAACTCTTTTGGGGGTTTTTCCGGAGGTTCCAGCTTGAAGAAGCGGTTGAGATTATTTTCGATTTCCAGCAAGACGGCAAAGGAATCCCGGGGAAGGTGAACGATATCTTTAAATCTCAGGGGATTTAAGCCGGGTCTGCCCTTCAAATAAGGATGGGGCATGGAAGCATTACTGCCTTTAGAAAAATTTTGCCTGGCACCAAAAATTTTTTCTTTCCATGGCTATATTCTATAAAAAACAAGAATAAATTTTCAACCCTGCTATCTTGTATTAAGATGACTAAATTGGTATAATGAGCCAGGAGGTGACAGCAATGACATTGCAAGAGATTATATCTGATATTCACGCGCTTAATGAAGACCTGGAAGCATATGAGCGAAAATATGGTGTGCTGTCAGAGACCTTTTATGAATCTTATACCAATGGGGAAGAGCCGGAAAACGAATCATGGGTGATGGATTGGGCTGACTGGGCTGGGGCATATAAAATATTACTGCGTCGAAAGGAACAATATCACCGGGCAATCCAGGCTTTGCGCGAACATTCGAAAACATTGGTGGACATTATTGAACGGACAGTCCGTCATGAACCCATTTCAGTCGCTTCGTAATTACGAAGAACTTGTCTATACACTAGGGCAGCGATTTCCTTTCATTATAGGATCTACTTTGGTGGTAGTGCAGCGAGGGAAACGTGTGGCAACTTTACAGGGTGAAATCAATTTTCCACAAGGGTACCGGATCGCTGTCAAAGAGCGATTATCATTTGACGAGGGGCCGGTTGTGATTGAAGATTATGCGTATGAATTATGGTACAAAGGTGATAAAATTGCCTGGTACGATTCACAACCCCATCCTGGTGACCCGAATTTAGCCAGCACTTATCCTCATCATAAGCATATTCAACCTGACATTAAACATAACCGAATTCCTGCACCTGGTATGAGTTTCAACCAACCGAATTTATCAGCCCTTATTCAAGAGGTTGAAAAATTACTAAAAGGGCAGACAAAAAGCCAGTCCAAAAAATGAATCACCTAGTTGACCTTCACCCGCCACCTGTGCCCTAATCTCTTGTTCACTGATTTACCGATTTACTAAATATCCTTTCCGTGAAACATCCGCAAAAACTTTTCATTAAAGGAGGGAAAATGCTATAATCTGTCCGACATTTTAATATTGTTTATATGAAAGAAAAATGAAAATTCGCGAAATTCGTGTAATTCGTGGGCCAAAAAGGAGGCATGATGAAAGACACAATCAAATCAAAAATTAAAAAAATCCTGTTCATCATTGTTCCCCTGTTCATCATTATCCTGGCTGGATATACTTTTTACATATCTAACCTGGAAAAATACATGGATGAACAGGATACCTTGATTTTCGGTCAAAATAAATTTTCTCCCGGGTCCATGGCTTCGTTTCGGGACGGAAAAAGAGACCAAAGATACTGTAAAAGAAAAAGAATTAATTTCTTTTGACCTGGGTTACGATAAAACAAAGTCTCGAACCGGGGATATAGTGACCGCCGATGTAAAGGCCTGGTTTAACGGGGAAGGGTTTGCCAATTTTGTGGTCATTGATTTAGGAATTCCACCCGGTTTTAGTGTATTAAGTGAAGATTTGACAAAGCTAAAAGATCAGCAGGTGATCGAGAAGTATGAAATCACCGGCCGGCAGATCATTATTTATGTGAGAAATCTTGATAAGCAGGGCATTGGTTTCACCTACCGGTTAAAGCCCAAATATCCCATTAAAGCCAAAACGCCAAAATCAAAGATTTACGATTATTATAATCCCGGGGTTAAGGACGAAGTAGAGCCAATAGAAATGGAGGTAGTTAAGTAGAAGAGCTTAGAAGAACGGTCATTAGTCATTAGTCATTGGTCATCGGGTAAAATGACAAAAATGACAAAATGACCTCGATTTTGTCATTTTCTTATTGAAACCTTTTTATGATGATATTTTTAACGTTTTTTCCCGTTTAATAGATCGACATCTATTTTTTGTCTGTCTCCCTTCATTTTAATCGGAAAAGGTACGTATATAAGTACGAAACATGAAATCAGGTATTGTGTATAAACCCCGGCTGCTCTTGATAATCAGCTCTTTCTCCAATAAGCGTTGAAGATACTTGGTAATACTTTTGGGAGCAATTTTAATCTTCCGGGCCTTTGCCAAATCTTGAATGCGCTGAACCGATACAAAAGAGTCTTCTTTTGCTATAATTCGAAGCACTTTGGCTTCCTCCTCGCTGGCATGTCTGAACCAGTTATCGAAAACCGCGACTCCCATATCCCTGAGTGCGGTTTGAAGTGCTTTATCCCATACCTCATGATCAACTCGCCTGGATAACTGGTTGTTGAAAAGATGATTGCACAACACTTGCATTTCAAACGGGTGCCCCCGGGTGTATTCAAACACGCGGTTTATAATCCCGGGAGCAAACAAGACACCGGTTCCCATAAGGGATTTAAGAATCGTTTCCTTCAACTCGTTTTCTTTTAATGGCTTCAGCTCGACCCGTGATAAAAAGTAGCGGGAAAGTGGGTGATGTTTTTTTACGGCTGTCAGTTCCAGCCAGCATGAAGGGGTAGAAGTGATGCCCACAAGAATTTTTTTCCCGGCAATCAAATCCATTGAAAGTGTTTGTTTTAATGTCATTACAATTCCAGGAACCGACATCAAATTTTCCAGGTCGTCAAGAAGTATAACCAACACTTCGGTTTTATCTTTTAAATCCTGCCAGATATTCAATAAGGAATCGTAGAGAAAAGCCTGGGGAGAGATTTCTTTTTTGGTCGTATCCCGGCTAAACTCCAGGCCGGTTCCCAGTAAACTGAAACCGATGGAATCAAAATAATTAGTTACCTTTTTAAATTTATCTATAGGATAGGGAAGAGCGCGCAAAATGCCTTCCACAATAGAACGAGCCACTTCGGGCAGACCAGTTCCATTTTGAAAAGATTCCAGCGGTACAATTGACACCAGGTAACCCCGACTTTGGCAGATTTTTTTGTATTCTTTTAATAGGGTTGATTTCCCGATTCCCCAATTGCCGAGGACCAGGAAATGTTCGCAAAACCTGGTATGAAGTGTCCGGTTTAATTTTTGTTCAAAAAATTCCAGTTCTTCCTTTCTACCGCCAAAAACAGTGGGTTCCAAACCGGACATGGGTGTAAAGGGATTCCCGGCCCGTATGTTTTTTTCGCTGTCGGAATCAATTGCTTTTTGTACGGATAAGATCAAATCGTCTACGGCAGTATCGCTTTTTTCGATAAAGTCAAAAACCCCCTGGGTAAGGGTTTTTTTTGCCAATGCCACACTCCCGTACCCGGTAACCGCGATGATGGGCAGGAGGGGGTTCAGTCCCAGGGCTTCGGAAATAATCTCCAATCCACCCATCTCATCTCCATCTGAACCGGGGATTTTAAGGTCCACCACCAGTATATCATATGATTGGGTTTTCAATTTTTCCAGTGCCAGTGAAATGGTATCCGCCTCTTCCACCTCCACCATTCCAGTTTTTTCCTTCGGAGATAAGGTGTAATTGCTTCCATTCACTTTGATTTTTTTCGTTAATGCCTTTTTGTATACCCTGAGGGTATCGCGGTTGTCGTCCACTAAAAGGATTCTAACGGACATTTCATCACTCCTTTTTCTCTTCGACAGCGGGTAAAATCATTGTAATCGTAGTGCCTTCACCGTCCGCGGTTTTCACCTTTAACCGGCCTCCGAATTGTTTTATTGTTTTACCGCACAGGTAGAGTCCCAGGCCTAAACCATTTTTACTAAGTACTTGCTCTTTTAATATTTTATTTCTTAATTCCCTGGGAATCCCAGGGCCATCATCTTTTACAGACACTTCCACGTTTTTATTCTTCTTATCAAGTTTAACCCGGATATTTCCCCCTTTTTGGCGCAGCACCTTAGATGCAT
>CP070627.1:2068783-2074282 GCA_020355945.1 Candidatus Aminicenantota bacterium
AATTTATCGAAGAATTCTGGAAAAAAAGAGACCCCAATCCTGAAACCGAAGAAAATGAGAACAGGGAAGAATTTGGAGAGAGAATCATCTACGCCAATAAATGGTTTAAAGAACACTCCAAAGGAAGAGGATGGGATACACAAAGAGGAAGAATCTTGCTGCAATTGGGATTCCCGGACCGAAGAGAATTCGGGGAACTCGATGACACCGTTCGAACCGGTCGCCTTGCCAATCGCGGACGCTTAATCACTTCCAAACGAATCCCTATGGAAATCTGGGTCTATTACAAACCCTACTTCATTCTAGTATTTGCTGACCTGGATGACTCGGGCAGACTCGAACTGATGCGAATACCTTCCCAATTACCCACCGCCCTGGATAGAGCAAAGTTCACACTGGACCTCAGAAACCAGGGCAGCCTAAAACAAGCCTTTCGATTCAAAGTTGAATATCAAACGGATCATTTTCTAATCACTATCCCGGTAAAAAAAGTGAGCTTTGAAGAAAAAGACGGACAAATGATTGTGGACTTTGCTGTCACCATCTACGTTTACAGGAACAACGAAAAAGTCGACGAAATAAATACACCAAAAACCGTCAGCATGGACAGGGATAAGCTCCTGGAAATGAAAAATATTGAATTGAGTATCCCTTATTCGCTGAGTGAAAAAGGGAAATACCATTTTGATGTGGTCATTGAAGAGAAAAGTTCGGAATCGAAATTCAGGGATTTTGCCAGTTATAAATTTTAATTTTGAAATTCGTGCCAGGCAAAAAATCCTGACAGTAAAACACGGTCACTTAATCTCTTTGCACTACCATTTGACAGCGTTACAATATCACCTGACATCATTACACTATCATTTAACATCGTTACACTGCCGTCTGACATTATTACACTGCCATTTGACAACGCTGCACTGTCATTTGACATCGTTGCACTGCCGTGTGACAACGTTCCCCTTCCATCTGACAGCGTTACACTCCCATTTGACATCGTTGCACTGCCGTTTGACAACGTTACACTGCCGTGTGACAACATTACACTGTCATTTGACATCGTTGCACTACCGGGTGACAGCATTACACTGTCATTTGACAACATTACAATGCCATCCGTCAGTATAGGCCGTAATAGTTAAGCCCCAGCCACAAGCCACAAGCAGAAGGATGAAAATTACAGACCGCAACTTGATCAGATATTTACTGGCACTTAAAGCTTTAGGCTGGGGCTTAACTGTTACGTTTACCTGGTATGTATTGAAACATGAAAAAACAGGGGGTAAAAAGAGTAATTAAAATTTGCACATTTGCACACACCGTCCCTCTTTTTGGAAATATCAAATGACCGGATTTGACATCTATTTAAGTGTCAAAAATTTTTAAAAAAATTTTATACATCTAATTAGGTGACTTGATTTCCTCACTTCTTTAGTATAGTATTAAAACTTAAATCTTATTAGCTTTCCGAGATAGACACGTGTTTTTATCAAGATCAATGCGATCAATAGTGAAGCGATATTTTCTCAAGTTTTCCTTCTGTATTTGCTGCCATAAAATTTTTAGTAAACTAACAAATAAAAAAATATAGGAGGTTTCTTATGACTCAACACAAAAAGTTTGTTTTCAGGTTGTTTTTCTTATTCATCACATTATTATTGGGTTTTGGAGGTGCCCTGATCAATAGTGATGAGCTAAAATCCGCTGATCACCACCAATGGTCCGGGATGAGCCAGGGGCCGAAATACCTGGCGGATCAGATCATCATTGATGCGGAAAACTATGCGGTAGTTGAACGGATTGCCCGGGAAAACGATCTCAAGGTACTGCGGAAATTCAAGGCTGTTTCCCAAAAACGGGGCCGCTGGGTTGGCGTTTTAAAAATGAAAAAAACGGCCCGGGTTTCTGTTGAAACAGTAGTGGATACCCTCAGGGCCACTTCGGGAGTTATCAGTGCAGATTTCGATCATCTTTGTGAGGCGGTGGTTATGCCCAATGATCCTAAATTTTCCCAACTCTATGGTCTGCACAACACAGGTCAATCCGGCGGTACGGCCGATGCCGACATCGATGCGCCCGAAGCCTGGGATATCACCACCGGTTCTTCGAATGTGATTATCGCCGTAGTAGACACCGGTATCAATTACACTCATGAAGACCTGGTTGACAATATGTGGATGAATCCGGGGGAAGTGGCGGGAAATTCCCAGGACGACGATGGCAACGGTTATGTGGATGATATCTATGGAATCGATGCCTATAATAATGATTCAAATCCCAAAGATGATCACGGACATGGGTCCCATGTGTCCGGGACCATTGGTGCCAAAGGCAATAACAACAAAGGCGTTGTCGGTGTCAATTGGAATGTAAAACTCATGGCATTAAAGTTTTTAGGTTCCGGGGGTACCGGTCCGGAGTCTGCTGCCATTACCTGCTATGAATATCTCATCGAAATGAAAAGAAGAGGGCAAAATATTGTGGCAGCTAACAATTCCTGGGTTACATCCGGTTTTAACCAGACGCTGCGGGATGTTATTGTTACCGCGGGACAGGAAGGAGTTCTCTCGGTTGCCGCTGCCGGGAACAATGGTCAGAATTCCGATTACTATCCTCAATACCCTGGTGCCTTTAGTACTGATTACGTCATTAACGTAGCCAACACAACCCGGAATGATGGCCTGAACTCGGGTTCCAATTACGGTGTCACCAGCGTGGACCTGGGAGCGCCGGGTACGTATATCGAGAGTTGTTACCACAGCAGCAATAATTCCTATGCTCAAATGACCGGGACTTCCATGGCATCTCCCCATGTAGCAGGAGTTGTGGGATTACTGGCGGCAGTTCTCCCCGATGAAACTCCTTTGCAGCGAAGGGAGAGAATTCTCAGTACAGTGGACCCGTTATCTTCTTTATCGGGAAAATGTGTGACCGGCGGCCGTCTGAATGCCTTTAGCGCAGTTAATGCCCAGCCCTATGTCACTGCCGACTTTTCCTGGACCAATGATGGGATGTATACCCGCATATTTAGCGATGAAAGCACCGCCCATAATTGCACCATTACCAGTTGGGATTGGAATTTTGGCGACGGCAATACCTCCACCCAGCAGAATCCGACACATACCTATTCTTCTTCCGCCTGGTACGATGTTTCTCTTACGGTCAACAGTGACACCGGTGCTTCGGATACCATTACCAAACAGGTTTGGGTAGGCGCCAATCAACCGCCTGTGGCTGAAGCCAATGGACCCTACAGCGGCTATGTTAATTCTGCCATCAGTTTCAGCAGTGAGGGTTCCAATGACCCGGACGGGACTATTGCCGGCTTTCTCTGGGATTTTGGCGATGGTAACACCAGTACGGCTGCCAATCCCGATCATACTTATACAGCAGGGGGTACCTATACGGTGACATTGACAGTAACCGACAATGATGGAGCCCAGGACAGCGATACGACCAGTGCGGAAGTCATTCTCATTGTAGGTAATACCCAGGTATTTTCCAGCAATACGACGGCAGCCAACCGTCGGGCGGCACCGTATATTATGCCTGAGAATGGAACGATTCAAAGTATTAGTATGTATCACTCCGGCGGCAGTGGACAGATGATCCTGGCTGTATATGATGGTACATCCACCGACCCTGCTAACCGGTTGGGATTAACCGCTGCCACCACAGTGAGCGGCGGTACCGGCTGGCAGACCATTAACCTGCAGGACCCTGTTTTTGTATCAGGCAATTCCCAGATTTGGCTGGCCTGGGTCTATGAGAATAACCCGGGCATAGCCTATGAAAGCGGTACTCCCGGCCGAGTGGATGCAGGTGTGGGTTGGTCAGGCGGCATGCCTGATCCCTTTGGAAGCAGCACACAAGCAAATTATATCTATTCTATTTATGCCACTTATACCACAGGACCCGGACCAATCCAATATACCTTAACCACCAACACCGTGGGCCAGGGAAGTATCACCCTTGACCCCCCGGGCGGGACATATAATGAAGGTACCGTGGTGACCCTCACTGCTGTACCTGATGCAGGTTGGCAGTTTGACGGTTGGAGCGGCGATTTGAGTGGTTCTGATAACCCGGCCACCATTACCATGAACTCGGACAAAAATGTCACTGCCACGTTTACCGAAACCGGGATCCCGGATACGGTTGGCAACACCGTTGTCTTTTCAAGTTCCACCACCGCTGCCAATAGACGGGCCATGCCCTTTACCATGCCGGAGAATGGTACGATTAACAGTGTCACCATGTACCATACCGGCGGCAGTGGTGATATGATTCTGGGTGTATACGATGGCGAAGGCACCCCGCAGAACAGGTTAGGTGTAACCGCCGCCACCCCTGTCAGCGGGAGCACTGGTTGGCAGACCATTAACCTGACCGGTTCCGCATATGTGTCGGGAGGGTCCACGGTCTGGTTGGCCTGGGTCTATGAGAATAACCCCGGGATTGCTTATGAAGACGGTTCTCCCGGTCGAGTGGATGCGGGTGTGGGTTGGTCCGGCGGCATGCCCGATCCCTTTGGCAGCGCTTCACAAGCCAATTACATCTACTCCATTTATGCCACTTACACACCAGGCGGTACCAACACTCCACCCACCGCTGACTTTAGTTTCACCACCAGTGAACTCACCGCCAATTTTACGGATCAGAGTTCCGATCCTGACGGAACCATTCAAAGCTGGGAGTGGGATTTTGGCGATGGCGGAACTTCTACTACTCAGAATCCCAGTCACACCTATTCTTCTGCCGGTACCTATACCGTAACCTTGACCGTCACCGACAATGGGGATGCCACTGACTGGGTATCTAAGGATGTAACCGTCAGCGCTGGAAACCAATCACCAACGGCTGATTTTACTTTTACCACCAATGAACTCACTGCTAATTTCACGGACCAGAGTTCTGACCCCGACGGCACGATTGAAAGCTGGAACTGGGATTTTGGCGATGGTGGAACTTCAACTACTCAGAATCCCAGCCACACCTATGCTGCTGACGGTACTTATACTGTTTACCTCACCGTCACTGACAACGATGGCGCCACTGACAACACCTCCAAAGATGTAACCGTTTCCAGCGGCGGCGGTATTCCCACTTACTGTCCCTCCAGTTCCCTCAGCACGATGACCATGTATATTACCGAGGTGGAGGTGGGCAGCTTCTCCAATTCCTCAGGCAGCAGCACATATACGGACTTCACCAATTTAACCGTTAACTTGAACAAAGGCGGCAATTATTCCATATCCTTAACGCCATACAATTCTTTCTACCTTTATTATTGTTACTGGAGAATCTGGATCGATTACAATCGAGACGGTGATTTTAATGATGCCGGTGAACTGGTATTCCAGGATTATGGTCAAGGGAGTCAACCCATTACCGGTTCCTTCACGGTTCCTTCTTCCGGTGTGGTCACCGGTCAAAAAGTAGGCATGAGGGTTTCCTTAAAGCAGAGCGGCTATAGGAATGCTTGCAGCGTTATGGATG
>CP070627.1:2074382-2079878 GCA_020355945.1 Candidatus Aminicenantota bacterium
TATCACCTGGATTTTGTCGCCAAAATCCAGACTGACCGGGGAAAGTTAAAGGATGTATTGATCGAACTGCAAAAGTCAAAGTATGGTTTTGATATTATGCGGTTTCGCAATTACCTGGGGGAGGAGTATAAGAAGGGGGTGGAGGTAGTGGATGATGATGGAGAGACCCGTATTCGAGCCCTCCCGATTATAACCATCTATTTCCTGGGATTCAGGTTATCAAAGACCCTTCCGGGAGTGATCAAGGTGGCGCGTAAGTATGTGGATGTGCTGGATGGTAAGGAGATCGCTGAGAGAAATAATTTTATCGAGTGTTTGAGTCACAATTCTTATGTGATCCAGGTGCCCGGTTTGAAGTTGCAGATGAAGACTGACCTGGAGTATGTACTTTCAGTATTTACCCAGGAGAAGTTCAGGAAAGGTACCCGGGTGTTGAAGGAATATGATTATGAGCCCAAGAATGAGTTAATGCAGTTGATTGTGAGGCGTCTGGCTAAGGCAGCGGGTGATGAGAAATTCATGCGTCAGGTGGAGCTTGAGGAGATGGCTGAGCGGGAATATGAGAATACATTTGGTGAGTTGGAGCGGAAATTAATGAGAATGGAAGAGACCATTGTGGAAAAGGAAAAGCAGTTAGGCGAGAAGGATAAGGTGATTGCAGCAATGAAGAGGGAAATGGAAGAATTGAAAAAAAATCTATAAAAATCTACACGGAGTTTTAAAAGTTGAAAACTTCGTTTCTGTCAAGTACTGTTTCAATGATATAAAAAGGTTTGATAAATCAAACCCCTACAACTGCGCCCCAGTTTCACTGATTTACTGGCTCACTACCACTACTCACCTTACTCAACTCACTCACCTCACTCAACAATGACCAATGAGATCTATTCTAAGCTCTTCACCACTGACAAACACCTCCAGGCTCTCGCCATTAACAATTTACAATTAACAATTCTTACCATCCCACCTTCCTATCTTCTTCGCTTCCCCTCGTCACATTTTCTAAAAATTCTCTCGCCAGCACTTGAAAAAAAAACCCAAATAGAATAGAATTAAGTATTAGATTGGCGGTAGGTGAAAAATTTGGATAGCGATAGCATTTTAAAGGCTGTTCTAAAGAAGCAAGGCAAAAAGTATCAATATAAATGTTTTTTAGGTGAAGGCGCCTATTCAAAAGTGTACTTAGCAAATCATACGTTATTTAAGGAAGACCATGCTATAAAAGTAATGGATAGCACATATTTACTGCAAAAATTGAAAAAAGAGGATCCTGGAAGTAGTAAACAAAAATTCCAGGAAATAAAAGAACGATTTATAGTGGAGGCTAGATTATACAAAAAAATTGATCACCCAAATATTGTTAAAATTCATGATATCGATGTTATTGAAAACGAGCGTGAAGGTGTTGATATTCCCTATATAACAATGAATTATATAAAAGGGGCAAGCCTGAAAAAAGTGATAAAAAATGAAGCTCCTATAGAATTCAGGAGAGCCATAAGAATATCAAAGAATATACTAAGTGCCCTGTCAACCATACACAAGAAGAAAATAATTCATAGAGATATAAAACCAGGTAATATAATGATAAAAGATGAAGGTGGAGATGCAATATTAATAGATTTTGGGCTTGCGAAAGATAAATTGAATGAAACAACATTGACAAAAAGTGAGGCGCGTTTAGGAACCCCCCAATATATGTCCTGTGAACAATTTAAAAGACCCAAAGAATTAGATCACAGAACAGATATTTATTCTTTTGGTATTGTATTATTTGAAATGTTGGTAGGGGAAGCACCCTTTGAGGGAGATGATTTTTTAAAGATAATGGATGGTCATTGTGAAAAACCTATACCAAACGTAAAAGAAAAAAATCCTGATTTGCCAGCAGGAATAGAGAATATAATATTTAAAGCAATGGCTAAAGACCCAAATGATAGATATGAAACGGCGAAAGACTTTTGGAATGCCCTAAATGAATTAGAAGAATCCCAGAAAATTGCAGTAAAAGAAAATGAAAAGGAATTGGATATAGAAAAAACAGATGAGATAATACCGCAGAATGAAAAAAAAACAGATAAAATAGAATTGATTCAGGAAGATAAAGGAAAGACAGAAAAAGGAGAAAAAGAAGACTTAAAAGATTTGAAGATAGATGTAGAGGGGGATGATAAAACTAAAATAGAAAAAATAGAAGAGGAAGAGAAGGAAGAAGTAGAAAAAGATGAAAAAAAAGAATTAGAGAAAATAAAGGAAAAGAAAGATAAAAAGGAAAAAAGTAAATCCTCAAAAAAGTCATTTAAATACCTGGTAATATTTGTGTTCACAATCATTTCAGCAGCAATAGCAGCATTTATCATTCTTAATCCTTATAAACCTTCGAGGGAAATGAAAGATACGGGAAAGAAAATAGAGCCTGCATCGAGTATTATAACAAGACAAATAGAAAATATGAAAGTAGATTTTGAAAACCTTAAGATATTTTTTAAAGGCGAAGCAAATAAGAATGAAAAGTTAGGAAAATGCAGAGAATTTTTGGCTAAGCATCAAGACCTACCTGAAAATAGTGAAAAGGCCGCAATGGTCTCTGAAACCAACAATTTCATAACGCAATTGCAAGCTGATATTGAAAAAGATAAGCAATACCAAAAAAGCTTCGATGCTGCAAAAGAATATATTAAAAATGTAGAATACCAAAAGGCCATAGATGAATTGGATAAAGCAAAAAAGATAAGAGAAACGGAAGAGATAGCAACACTTTCGAAAGGAATCAGGGAAAAGCAAATAGAAATAGAGATAATGAAAGAAGATTTTGATAACCTTAAAAAATTCTTGGAAGGAGGTGCAACAAAGAAGGAAAAAAAAGAAGAATGTGAGAATTTTCTGGAAAAGCACAAAAATACTCCCCGCGATGACGTAACAAGGTCAATAGAAAAAGAAGCCAATCAATTTATTTCTCAATTGAAAGCGGAAATCAGAGCAGATGAAGAGTATAATGCCATAAAGGACAACCTGAATCGCAGCAAATACCTGGAATTTAAAAGGAAATATCCAAAATCGATCCATCTCCCGGATTTATTAAACAGGTTAATGAGAGCAGATAAAAACTTACCGCCGGAGAAGTACTGGGAAAAACCGATAAAGAGGAATAAAAAGGGATACTATGAACTCACATTTGGAAAGGAACACAATGGGCACATTATGATATACATCCCGGAGAAGAAAATCTGGATCGATAAATACGAGGTTTCCTGGGCACAATTTAGAAAATTTTCAAATGACTCAAAGATAAAGGAAGATAAATTTATCCGTAGCGGTGATGAACTACCTGCTGTTGTTACCTATGAAGATGCCCAAAAATATTGCAAAAGGTATGGTCTTAGACTTCCAGGTATCGATGAATGGGAATATGCAGCAGGGAAGGGGATATTCACCTATCCCTGGGGAAATGAATCTCCAAATGTTCCAGATGTTGATGGAAATTGGCGGGCAAATTACGATAGTTTAGAAAAAGGGATTGAAAAAGACGGATATGATGATGCTGCTCCGGTTAAAAGTTTTGAAAAATTTTCATCCCCTTTTGGTGTTGTCAATATGACAGGGAATGTATGGGAATGGGTGACAGGAAAAATTTTAAAAGGTGGGGGATACCTATCTTCGAGTAAATATATAAAAAACGAAGTAAGAATTGTTGCTAAAAATAATGATGAAGGTGGTTTTAGATGTGTTAAAGACGAAAAATAGGTGGCTGAACATGTATTATCACAAAAATCTAAAGAAATTCATTGCCACAGTGGTTATTGTGGCATTCATTTTTCAAAGCAATATCTTTTCACTCTATCAAGAAAAAGATGAAGACTTAATCCAACTTGAAAAATCAATAGATGCATATCTTGCCGGTCAGGATGACAGTTCAAAAATACGGCTTGAACGGCTAATCGGCACCATAAAAGCAAAAGGTTTAGAAGTAGAAAAGAAAGATATCCTGGGGAAATGCTATCTACTCATTGGGGCTATCTCTGAAAAAAAAGGAGAAATACTTCTTGCTGAGGAAAATTATCGCAAAGCAAAAGAGGAATATGGAGTTGAAGCCATTGAAGGTGTGGATTTGGATGGTCTCACCATATATAAAAAAGTGGTAAAAGTTGAAATTGAAATTTCAGAAGGGATAAAAGAGCAGGAAATAATAGCGCAACTTAAAAAAGCAATAAATGATTATAATGAAAGAGATTATGAAAGCACAAAGAAAAGGATAGATCGTATAAAACGGGAAATTAAAATAGCTTTGGATTGGAAAGATATTTTGGGAAAGTGTTATCTACTTCTTGGCGCTATCTCTGAAAAAAAAGGGGATACAAGTGATGCTGAAGAAAATTATCGCAGGGCAAAAAAGGAATATGGGGTTGAATCCATTGAAGGAGTAGATTTAGATGATCTTCCCATATATAAACGTGTAGTCAAAGGAATAATTGAAGAAGAAGATGGTAAAGGAATAAAAAAGAAGAAATTTCCTGTTTTGTTAGTGATTGGTGGTCTAGCAGCCGTTGCTGTTGTGGTTATGCTTTTGACAAAAAAGAAAGAAGAACCTCCGCCATTTCAAAATACTTGGTTTATAACAAGTACAGATAGTCTTAAATATAATATGGACGTCCCGGAAGGTGGAACTGCAACTTTTGATGTAAGGCTCTCGGCACAGCCCACCTCAGAGGTTTCGGCATCTGTTGCTCGAATAGGTGGAGACACAGATATCAGCGTTCAGTCCGGTTCAAGCTTAACCTTTACAACAGCCAATTGGAACCAAAATCAGACCGTAACATTAGCCGCCAAAGAAGATTCTGATGTCTCCTCGGATATAGCAATCATTCGTATCTATGCCCCCGGCTTTGCAGATAAAGATATCACTGTAGATGAGCAAGATAATGACAGACTTAGTATTGAAACCAATACCGATATTGTTATTGTAAAGGAAGGGCAGACAGCTACTTTTCAAGTCAGGCTTTCACATCAATGCCGTCATGGTCGAGCGATCCATGTAAGTGTAAGTCGGGTAAATGGTGATACGGATATAAACGTTCAATCCGGGGGCAATCTAAACTTTACGAGCAATGACTGGAATATATATAGAACAGTAACGTTAATATCTGAAGAAGATTCCGACACAACAGATGGTATAGCAATCTTTCGAATTTATTCTTCGGCTATAAATCCAAGCAAAGATATAACAGCAATTGAAGACGATAACGATGGCAATCCGCTTTCTATTTTGAATACATATCCACCAAATGAAGAAAATGTAAGTTACACAGGAAGCATGCAGACATATGTTTCAGCACCTGATTGAGTAAATCGCATTGAATTCTATATAAATGGTAACTTGAGAAGCACTGACCTATCATCCCCATACAAATATAACTGGAATACTACGAATTATGACATTGGAACGATTGGAAATTCAATTAGAGGGAACAATGGGGCTTGCCCCATTGTCTAATTACA
>CP070627.1:2079978-2085462 GCA_020355945.1 Candidatus Aminicenantota bacterium
AAATCACCGATTTTGGCGGTTTGCGTGGAAGTTAAAAAAATATTAGAGGGTTTGATGTCCCGGTGCACCACTCCCCGGGAATGAGCATAAGCAATGGCCCCGAGGAGCTGCGAAAAGATTTGCAAAGCCTGGGGTACCGGGATTTTACCTTTTGCTTTTATCCCTGCCTTAAGGGTTTTTCCATCCATGTATTCCATGACGATATAATAGATATCTTTCTCCTGGTCAAACGAATGGATGGTGACGATATTGGTGTGGTTGAGTTTGGCCTGGGCAATGGCTTCCACCCGGAACCTGGCCATTAACCCGGGATTCCGTGCCAGGTCCGGTGCAATGATTTTGATAGCCACTTCCCGTTCGAGGCTGAGGTCACGGGCCAGGTATACCGACCCCATGCCCCCTTCACCGATCTTTTTTAAAATACGATAGTTACCTAAAATGTTCCCAATCATATTTAAAATTTACCATTTCCTCTCAACAATGTCAATCAAAAAATTGCAGGCAAATCTTTTAAGTGCGATGAAAAGAACTAAAAAAATAGCCACAAAGTTACACAAAGGGACACGAAGGAAAAATAGACATAAATTCAATTGTAGGGAGAAAGGGACAGGCCAATTTTTCCGTTTTCAATTATTTTTTTATTTTTCCACTTGAAAATAAGTCGATTTTATATTAAATTTAAAGAAGGAGGCAACAATGTTGGCTGTATCAGATAGTGCAGAAGTGTTAAGAAATAAAATTAAAGAAGACGTTGACATGTTAGAAATAGATGAATTAAAAAAATTGTACCAGACACTTGCTGCCATGGCGGCAGAAAAGGCAATAAAATTCGCCGATAGAGATTGGGAGGAAAAAGGCCTTTCCCGTGAAAAAATAAAAGAGGAAGTTGAAAAATATAGACATTCAAAAGATAAATGAATCTCGTTATCGATACCAATGTACTGGTTGAATCCATAACCTCCCGAAGTCCTTATCATAAAATATTTCGGTCACTAATCGATGGGACACATAATCTCATGATCTCAAATGAAATTTTATCTGAATATTTCAAGATTTTTGAACGTATTTATTCAAAGCAAACTTTAAGAGAAATTTCCTTATTTTTTACTTATTCACCATATATCCTAAAAATTAATCCCCATTATCGTTTCCATTTAATAATCGTAGATGAAGATGATAATAAGTTTGTTGACTGTGCAATTTGCGGAAATTGTGATCTTATTATCACCTCTGATCATCATTTCAATGTTTTAAAAGGGATTGATTTCCCCAAAGTGGAAATTGTTACCCCGGGAGAATTTATAAGACAATATATGGGAGATGGTGGCACGTAATTTATTTGCTGGCTTCCCTCTTTTGATGCCCTAAATGATAAGGAAAAAAATTCGCCTGTCCTCCCTTGACCTTGAACTCCTTTCTAATGAGTGTCCCCGCTTTCGAGTTATGTTTCACTGTAACTTCGATGCTAAAGTTAAAATTGCTGTTGGCATCAGAAAAAACTTGAGATTTTTTTGAATTTGTGTTATTACTATACCTCTATACCTGTTAATAAATTTAACATCCATATCGATGGCCAGGTGTAAAAATGAATGAGATAACAATCCTTCATCTGTCAGATATCCATTTCAGGAAGAAAAAATCTAAAAAAAAACATGACCAAAACCAACTATTCCGGCAAGATGTCCAACAAAAGTTAATCGATGCGGTCAGCAGTCATGTAAAGGAAACTAGTGCGCCGCAGGTTGTGGCGGTTACCGGTGATATCGCCTTTTCCGGGAAAAAACCGGAATATGACGAGGCATTGGAATTCTTTGAAAAGCTTAAAGGCATATTGCCGGGGGAGACGGAATTCCTGGTGGTGCCGGGAAACCACGATGTAGACCGCGATGAAGTGGATGAGTTTGTCGAACCTTATTATGTGGTGAAAAATAATTTAGCAGACAAATTACTCCAAAACCCGGGGCAAATTAAAAAAAAGATTCATGTCAAATTCAAAGCCTTCAGGAAATTTTGCCAACAACTGGATTCGGCTTTTTACACACCCAAAGACGATTACTTTTGGGTAAAAAATTATAAAGATAAGAACAAACCGTTTTCTTTCCTGGGTCTCAACAGTGCCTGGGCGTCGCAAGGGGACCAGGACCGTTTTAATATTGCTTTAGGGCTGCCGCAGGTGCTGAACGCACTGGGACAATCAAAAAAAGAAAAAATCTCCAATCGAATTATTTTAATGCATCATCCGCCTTTTAATTGGTTAAGAGATATGGAAACCGGTAAAACCCGGGTAGAGTTATTCAAAAACAGCCAATTACTGCTGCACGGTCATGTTCATGCAGATGATCTGTTGGTGTATCAAAACCCGGCTGGCTCGTGTATCTGCCTGGGGGCCAATGCTTCCTATACCGAAAATAAAGACGGCTTTATCGGTTTCCAGTTCCTGGAAGTTGATTTTATTGAAAAGGGTAGGGGAGTGCGGGTGAAGGTCTGGCCTTATTACCTGCATGAGAAGCGAAACGAATTCGTACCGGACCGGGAACGATGGCCGGGACAGGAGGGAAAACCGTATTTTGTTATCGATACCACAGCATCTTCCCCGGTAGAAAAGCCAATTTCTCCAGTGCCGCTGCAAATCCCGGGAGATTATAAAATGTGGGTCAGGGAATTTCATTCTACTTTGCCTACGGATCAACTGGCAAAAAAAGGGGAGGTGGTTTTAGTTAGCTTGCCCCAGGTTTACATCCCCCTGGAAACCGCCAATCCCTTTTACAAACCCAGGGATGAAAAACGGATGAACAAAGAGATGGAGTCACCCGTAGAATTAGAGCTTTCAGAGGATGCCCAGGAGGAAAGTGCCGAACCCAAAGAACCGGCGAATATCGATATCGAAGAGTTAATGGGCCGGGTGAATTGTTTACTGCTGGAAGGAAAAGCCGGCATGGGAAAGACCACCTTAATCAAACACCTGGCTTACAGTCTTACCCATGGGTCCGGGCCTGCGGCTCTAAAGGGATACTTACCGATACTGGTATTTCTTAAAGAATTTTGGCCTATTTATCAAATTGAACTTAGAAATGAGGGAGATGATGAAATTAATCAAAAGTTTTTGCAGGGGTCCAGGGGGCGGTTTTTACAAAAAGAGCCCCCTGGCCGCCGGAGGCATGAAGGTATAACATTCGAGCTGCTTTTGGGGCAATATTTTAATAAAATCCGCTGCCCGCTGCCTATAAAGACAGTAGAGGCTTTCCTGGCCAAAGACCGGGCCCTGGTTTTGTTGGATGGCCTGGATGAAGTACCGGAGGTGCTTCGGCCGGACCTGGTGAAATTCATCCACCAATTTCAATTCCAGCATGATAAAAACCGCTGGCTCATCACCGGCAGACCTCATGGCATCGAAGGAAAGGGCATCGAATGTTTCGGTAAGAACCATCGGAAAATCGAACCACTGGAGGAAAAAAAAGCCGAAACCTTTATTTCTCAATGGTTCCGGGCGGTATCGGGCCAGGCCAAAGGATTGGCCGAGCTGACTGCCCATGATATGATTTCCGATATCCGTTTGCATGAACATGCCGTAGTGTTTACCCGGAACCCGCTGCTGCTGACTGCTTTATGTATTTTTTACCTGGTAGGGGGCAAGCGCATCCCGGACCAGCGGGCCGACCTCTATGATCGTATTGTCAGCAACTTGCTCTATAGGCGGTTCCATGATGCCAAAGACCAGGAAAAAGTGAACCGCGTCCGGGAATACCTGATGCTCCTGGCCTATACCATGCACACCCGCAATTTTAAAAGTATCGATCCCGGCGAAGCCAAAGAGGTTTTAAAAGAAAAATATCCTATAATGGAAGATGAATCCAGGCAAGAATACAAAAACCGGGTAGAAACCCTGTTTAACAGCATTGAACCGGTATGCGGGCTGTTGAACCGGCTGAGCAGCGGCGACATTGAATTTTCTCATCTCTCTTTCCAGGAATTCCTGGCAGCCAAATATATGCTGGATATGAATATCAGTTATAAAAAATACCTGAAAAATCCCTGGTGGGAAGAGGCGCTGCTGCTTTACACCGGGTTGATGAACCTGGAAATGAAGAAACAGAGTAATGAAGTAGTGCGGGAGATGCTTAAGAAACGCCAGACCAGGCTCCAATTGCTGGGGGCCCGGGCGCTGCGGGATTTCCAGCATTCAAAACGGGAACAATCCGTGGTCAGCACTGCCGTTAAAAAGTTAATCACTCTTATGGACTCGAACGCCTCCCTGGAAGAGCGCTTCGAAGCCGGTGAAATTCTCGGTGTCCTGGGTGACACCCGCATCCAGCCACCGCCAATGGTAAGCGTGGAGGCGGGTGAGTTTACCATGGGATCAGATGAATGGGAAAGAGAACAACCCATTCACCGGGTTTACCTGGATGCATTTATGATAGGGAAATACCCCGTAACCAATGAAGAATTCAAGGCCTTCATTACCGGTAACGGATATAAAAATGAAGCATTGTGGACCCATGAAGGCTGGCAGTGGCGGGAAGAAGAGAACATAGTCGAACCTTTGTATTGTCATGATCGGAAATGGAATGGCCCCAATTTCCCGGTGGTGGGAATCAGTTGGTATGAAGCGGATGCTTATGCGAAGTGGCTGAGTCAAACCACGGGATATAAATTTGCCTTACCCAGTGAGGCCCAATGGGAAAAAGCGGCCCGCGGCAGCAAAGGTTTAGTATATCCCTGGGGTAATAAATTTGATAAGAATTTATGCAATTCAGATGAAGCCGGGTTGAGGCGCACCAGCCCGGTAGGAACGTTCCCGGCAGGAGCGAGCCCTTACGGATGTATGGATATGGCAGGTAATGTGTGGGAGTGGTGTGCCGATTGGTATGGAGAAGATTATTATAAAAAAAGCCCTGCAAAGAATCCACAAGGACCGTCAGCCGGCTCCGGCCGGGTCATCCGCGGCGGTGGTTGGGACCTTGGCGGTTGGCGCTGCCGGGCCGCCTGTCGCTTCGACTGGTATCGCCCGGCCGGCCGCGACGGTGCTCTGGGCTTTCGCCTGGTGAGGGCATTATAATCACTTTCCACTTTACTTCTTTACAGGAAATAAAAAAAATATTTTTTCTACTTTAGCACTTTGCCACTTTCCGTCTTTTTTACCCCTTTCAACTTTACCCCTTTACCCCTTTCGCGCCGCGGGAAGCGAACAAAATGAAGTGAATATTTACGAAATGAAATTTTATAATATTTTACTTGACAAAAGATAGCATTTGTGTTAAAATATTAATTAAATTCATAAAATATTAAATAAATGCAAATGATTAAGGTGTTTACATTAAAGTTTGAGAACAGCATCGAGGGTTTCAATGACACGGCGCTGTCGAATTTTTTACCCGGTAAAGAGTTGGTTCGGTGGGAATGCCGTTTTTTTAGACATATAAACGAGCTTTATTGGACGGTTATTGTTGAATATAAATCGGTATCCGCTTCCGGAGAAAGTTTAAA
>CP070627.1:2085562-2091025 GCA_020355945.1 Candidatus Aminicenantota bacterium
GTTATATTGAAGGTACAGAAAAGAATATCTTGTTTGATACAGGTACAAAAAGTGATCTGTTTATCCGCAACTTCAAAGAATTAGATATTGATCACCACAAAGTGGATATGGTGGTTATATCTCATGAACATGGTGATCATACCGGTGGATTATTCGCTTTCCTGGAGATGAATCATAATCTTTCTGTGATTATGCCCTACTCATTTTCTTACAATTTTGTGAGAAGAGTGGAATCTTATGGTGCAAGGGCTTTAGCAGTTAAAAATCCAGTTGAAATTTGTAAGGATGTCTATCTCAGCGGTGAATTGGATGCCAGGATGATCAATGAACAGTTGCTGGCAATCAATACTAAGAAAGGATTGATCGTCATTGGGGGTTGTTCTCATCCAGGTATTATTAACATAATTAAGAATTTTCAAGAAACTTTGAACAGGGATATTTATCTGGTTTTTGGTGGATTCCATTTAATGAATAAAACTGAACAGGAAGTAAATAAAATAATAAATCAAATGAAGAAATTGGGTGTACAGAAATGTGGTGCCTCTCATTGTACGGGTGATCGACAGATTCAAATGTTTAAAGAAGCATTTGGAGATGATTACATCACAATGGGAGTTGGACGTGTGATTACATTCAATTTAAGGGGCGATGCCTCACGTCTTTAATTTTCCGCTAGAACCGGCCATGTTGAGTTGGAGAATATCTACGTTGGCATGGCGAAAGTGGAACTAAACATCCAGGAGGCTATCTTATTTTCTTAGCGATCAGATCTCCCCAGTCCGTATGGATCAATACTTTAATGACTTTACCCCGGTCATTCTTGATAAAGGTCAAGCCCCGCGCAAGGAATTCTTTAATAAAATATTTGGTTTCAGTCTCAGGGAACAACTCAAACTTTTGCTGTTCACCAATTCTGCCCAATAGGCTATTATTCTCCTTTAGAATCGTTACAACCGCTACCCCCTCAATTTCATACTGCCCCACATAAGCATCATAGATTTTAGGATCAACTTTTATGGCTTTTGGTTCTTTTATCCTTTTTTCCTGCCGCCAAAAGGTGGGGTATTGGTTGATTGGCTCTGGCGGCCAGGCCATGTTTTTGGCATCCTGGATATATTTTTTTCCATCTTCCTCCAACATAAAACCCTGCCGGATTAAATCTTTTACAGCTTTGCCGACTTTTTCCACATAAACCTGTTTTGTCGGGTATCGCGCTTCAATAGAAGGCCTGGGATCATTGGTTTTTTTGCGTTGGGCTTCGGTTATGGCAAAAGGCCAGAAAGAACCTTCAAAGGGAACCATAAACTCCGGTGCCCCATATTTTGCCTGACGGGGGTTCCAACCCTGATACGTTCCCAACGGGACCTGGAGCTCAGGTAAACGAATACCGCCAATACTGTTGCCGTCACTGTCAAAATGAGGTACCAGGGTAATGTGTGGTTCACCCATTTCCGGGGGTACCACTGTAATGATGCCTTCCTGCCAGAATTTGTCACCATAATTCACCCGGGGGGGCTGTAAATTTCTCCCGGGATGCCTCATGCCCGGGATTTTCGGGAACTGTTTTTTGTGTTGGCCCGCGGTGATTAATTCATGGCGGTCAATCCGGGGATAAGAACTGGGAGGGGGTGCCACACCGTCTGTTACCCAGCGGTCCAGGGCCCTTAACAGGGCACGGGAAATGGAATAATGATTGATCACATTCAAAGAGTGATCACAAATACCCCGTTCCCGGGTGGGTGAAGCGTAATGACCCGCACCACAGGTGAAATAAATCCGTACCTTTTCATGCACCGGGGCATCTTTTTTGCCTAACACATCCGTATGGAGCAGGGATGCGGATCGGGTCCAATATTCGGCTTCATTGTTGGTAACCATGATATATGGTATCTTGCCTAATTTTTTGGCCACAGCTAACACATCGCCTTTTTGCCCGGTGAGCGGGTCCTCCTGGGGAGCAAAGTTAAAGGGAAAGAAATCCCCGGGCATGTAATTTAATTCAAGGTGACAGGGAATATTGGTGTTATATCCGAAGCGATGGTTAAAGCCCCCTTTACCGGCCCCGCCCACATGAATCCTGGCTCCATCGATCACCATTCGACCGGCCTCGTCCACATGAAACCCCTGGTAAATCATATGGGTAATAAAACGCCCGGATTGAGATACCCCAAAAATATAAACCTTTTCCGGGTCAGGTTTTAATTGAGAAACATTTTGGTTGACAGTCAGAGGATTGGGTTGATTGTGCCGGTCAATGGTATTAAAACGAAAGAAGGAGATGGCATCACGGGCCGCGGCCAATCCCAGCCCGCCCACCCGGGGATTTTTGGCAACATATATCAATTCATATATTCTTCCCAATTGGAACCCCGGTTCCAGGTAAAGGTAGGTGGGGTCGGGGACCAACCGGTCGCCTTCCAACCGGGCAAACCGCCATTGGCTTTGGGGGATTAAGGTACGCTTTCCCCGCGGCGTTTCACGAACCGTTAACCGGGCCGTGCTCCTGTCATCAATATCTGCCGCCGGATACCCGCGGCTGTCCCCCCAGGTAATGGGTTCGCATTTGCTCACTTTATCTATAGGTGTGTCGATTAATACAATTTCCGCAGCAATTTCCTGGGTAATCGGTTTACCATCAATGAAGGCAATAGGCAAATCCAACTGCATGCGGTTAAACCCGGGCCGCACATCCCAGTTCCATTCCGCCCAAAGCAATGTGTATCCCTCTCTCATTAAGAAGCCATTGCCAGCGTGTGCAGGCTGGGAAGGGTCATTATTACCTAATGCATTGTTCATTGAGCCCAGTATCACCAGGTTACCGCGGTTGTTGACATCAAAAATCATGCGGTGATTGCCTTTTTGCAAATCCACCGGTTTAAGCAGGATGAATTCCCCGACAAATTCTACCCTCCCTTTTTCATTTTTCGGGGCGTATTTCAAATCCACGATGCGGGAATTGGCAGGATTACCGGGGTCAACGCTGTAATGCAGCCGGCCTTTGATTTTTTCATAAGCACCTACATTTCCAAATTTCATGCCATCGGCAAACACCTGGCGAGAGGTGATTTCGATTTTTGCTACTTCGGCAAAAACCCAATGCACCGGCACCAGGAAAAAGAAACATACAAAAAGCAAACCGCCTGTGATTAACCTTCTTTTTTGCATCAGTTCCTCCTTTTTTTTAATTTAACCGCGAAGATACGCGAAGATATTCCTCGCGACGCGGGATTTTCAAAGTAGGTTATACGTAATACCCCGTACGATTGTTTCCTGGCCCGGAAAAGCCGGAAACAATTTGCCAGAAAATAGCAAGATTTCATGACTTAATAATTAATGATATACTTTTTGACAATTACACTTTTGTTACCTGACTGTCCCCATAAATTACCGCTTAGATAAATTGACTCATTTTTGTCCAGAAATAAAATAACTGCCCCCATATTCCTTCCCGACCCATTGACTATAGAATAGGAGTTTTCAACGTACTATCGTTCTGTGTAATCGAGGCCAAATCTATTAAAGTATTTGAGAAATAGCTTACTATTGGGTTTCATTCTCTGAAACAAAGGAAGTGGAGGTGTAAGTTTCAGAAAACGATGCAGAGCAACAATTGTATATAGAAATTTCTTCAATACTTAGGGCGCTACTGCAGTCGACAAAACTAACCCTTCCATTGGAAACAATAGGAAAAGGTGCATGTTCAAGAAAACTCCTTAGAAAGGGATAGAAAAGGGAAAGGGACAGTCAAATAAAGCTGGGGTATGATTCAGATGAATTGATCAAGTATTTCTTGAAGGCGGTGAACCAGGTAGAAAGGAAGAGATATAAATTTGTATGTTGACCCATCGGGACGTTCGATGTCCTGGATGAGTAAGTTACCTGAATGGAATCTTAATGCCGCCGGGGTGCGGCTCTGGTTCATAAAAAGACGCATGGATTTTAAATGGCCGGTCTTACCGGATTTTACCTCTATCGGGATTATCCTGGATTTCCATTGAGTCAAGAAATCGATTTCCGCCAGTGAATTTTTACTATCCCTGAACCAATAGGAAAAATCATACAGCCTGGCATGCGACAAGGTTTGCAAAGTCTGCCCCACGATTTGTTCGGCAATTTGACCCTGGAAAACAATATTAAGGTCACTGGTGATAAATAAATCTTCCCGAACCCCAAGAGAATAATTTACCAGGCCAGAGTCAAGAAAAATTATTTTGGGAGATTTTTTTTGATTCTCAATAATGGGAGCCCTGATTGAATTGGATGAGTAAACACGTTTGACTATCATTGCTTTCTCAATCACATCAAAGGCATCTTTCATCTCCCTGCTTCTAAACCCTGATTCACCGAAATTTTCATATTTTATTGTTTTGCCGGCGAATTTGGGGCTGTGCTCGATAACATGCTGTAAATACGGAACTTTCGCCTTTGATGCGTATTTGTATACATCATCTTTAAAACCGGTCAGTATCGATTCATAAATAGGGTTCAGGTCGATGAAGGAACGACTTTCAATATACTCTGCCACAGCTTCAGGCATTCCTCCCACAATTACATATTCATAATATTTTTTGAGCAGTACGCTGTGGATTTCTTCGGGAACCCTTGATTTGTAATCAAGGTTTTTTATATATTCAAGGGTCTCCGTATCCCCTATTGCTTCCAGGAATTCGTAAAAAGTGACCGGATACATGTAGCAATACTCAACCCTGGCCACAGGGAAGGAAAATCCTTCCTTTTTTATCTTAACTTCAAGTAAGGAACCGGCAGCCATCACATGGAGTTGGGGTAATTCCTCATAAAAGTACCTCATTTGGGTCATGGCTATTTGAGAATTCTGGATTTCATCGATAAACAGCAGTGTGGAACCGGGAATGATTTTCTTTCCTGTTCTTAATTGAATCAGTTGAACCAGTTCGGAGATTGGCATCAGCCGTTGAAACATCGATGAAAATTCATCTTTTTCAAGGTTCAGTACGATGACATCTTTGAAATTCTTTTGCCCGAATAAAGTGATGGCAACGGTCTTTCCAACTTGCCTTGCACCTCTTATCACCAGTGGTTTTCGCCTTCTTTTGCGATACCACCGATCAAAAAATTTTAAAATATCTCTATTAAACATAGAAAAATTGTATCATTTCCAAAGATATTTTTCAAATTTTTTGTATCATTTCCAAACAAATTTTTGAAAATTTTCGTATCATTTCCAAACTTTCTATAACAGGAAACAGGGAAACGGGAAACTGGACAGGCAAAAACGACGGTGATGGGGATATTTTTTACCTTTCAGGCTGTGAACTGAGTTCATATACTATTCACTGAATTCACATCTAGTTCATAATCGCTGGAGCACCTTATAACAATTATGGTAACTATTCAGTTTTTGGAAGTAAAATGCAGTTCATGATCGAATGAGCCTCAGGGAGGTGGCCGAAGGACACCGTACGGGCGAATGAGACATGAACT
>CP070627.1:2091125-2096572 GCA_020355945.1 Candidatus Aminicenantota bacterium
CCAACTGGCCCTGGAAAACAACAAAAATTACTTAATCAGCCAGGAGGAAGTCAAAAGATACAAATACAAATTAAAACAAAACCTGGGATTCCTCCCCAATGTGAGCCTCCAGGGCCTCAAAAACCTGGATGAAAAATTAATGGAAATTGAAATCCCACCCCTTTACCCCGGGGCACCACCCCAAAAAACCACACTGGATTTTACCAGGAACTATGAATTTACTTTCCAGGTCGCGCAGCCCTTATTTACCGGGGGTAAGGTCTGGCTTAACTTTAAAAATGCACAGTTAGACCTGGAAATCGCCAAAGAAAAACATAACAATACCCGCAAAGAAATCATCTTAATGGTGAAAAAAGTATTTTTCAACATCCTGGTGCTGCAAGAACTGCTAAAAGCCCACCAGGAAGCATTGGAACTGGCAGAGACCAATTTTAATAACATCGACGAGAGGTTCAAACTGGGCATGGCATCCAAATACGACCGCTTGCGGGCTGAATTGGCTGTAAGCGCGGTAAAACCCGATATACTACGGGTAAAAAAACATTTAAACCTCTCCCTTTTCAATCTAAAAACCATGACCGGCATTCCCGGACATACCACGATTAAAATAAAAGGAGAGTTGAGTTATACATCACGGCAGTTAAAAGAAATGGAACTCCTGCAACAATCTTTAGCCAATGCTTCTGAAATCCTGCAACTGAAAATGCAAATGAAAAAAGCAAATAATTTTGTAAAAATGGCATACGGGCAATTCCTGCCCAATATCAGCCTGGTGGCTTCTTATACCTACCGCGCCGATGTCTTCAAGCTAAAAGACCTGGATAAAAACTGGGAAAACTATTACACCATTAACCTGGCCTTGAGTTTCCCTATATTTACGGGGCTGAACCGCAGCGCCCAACTGGGAGAAGCCAGGGTGATGAAAAAAATCCTGGGACTCAATTACCAACAATTAAACGAAACAGTGACCCTGCAAATCAAAGATTTATGCCTGACCGTACAGCAAGAATATGAAAATATTCAAACCGGTCTCAAAAATATGGAAACCGCTGAAGAAGGCGTACGAATCGCCCGGTTAAACTATGACGAAGGTCTGATCTCCATACTGGAATTAAATTCATCCATTAGCGAACTTACCCGGGCAAAAGTCCAATTTCTCCAGGCGGTTTACAATTACAATATCGCTGTCGCGGAAATCGAAAAAATTTCTGATGTAAAAATCAATAGGGGTGACCAATGAAAATAAAAAAAATTGGCAATATCTTATTAATCGTACTGGTGGTGCTGGTACTGGTGGGATTGATGGGCGGATGTAAAAAAAAGAAGAAAGAGGAAAAGGTCTACAAGAAAAACCCGGTAATGGTAAAGGTGCAGGCGGTGGACCAGGGGCCAGTGGTGCAATCATTGAACTACAAAGGTACGGTGTTTCCCTGGAAACGCGCCAATATCCAACCGGACACCTCAGGACGCATCCATAAAATCTACAAAAAACAAGGAGACCAGGTCAAAGAGGGTGACCTGCTGGCAGAACTGGATACCACAACCTTAAAACTGCAGTTGAAACAGGCCGACGCAGCCCTGGAAGTGGCAACAGCCGCTCATAAAGACGCATCAATGAATGTCGACCGGCTGAAAAAACTCTATCAAAAAGCAGCCATTTCCAAATTGCAACTGGAAAAAGCAGAACTCAACCTGGAATCCGCCTTAACACAAAAACAAAGCGCACAAGCCACCGTGAATGTGATCGAACATACCCTGGGCAACTGTTACATGCGCGCCCCCTTCGACGGCATTGTCACCTCTAAAAACTCAGAAGAAGGCGATGTCATCAATCCCATGATGGGAATGGGTATGAGCTCATCCGTGCTTACCTTAATGCATCTCAAAACAGTCAAAGTGGTCCTGGATGTGCCCTCGGAAGATATCGAGAAGGTTGCCATCGGCCAGCCCTGTACTATCCGGGTCTCCACCCTGGAAGCCCAGGTGTTCAACGGTGAGGTATATTCCAGGAACCTGGCCGCAGACCCGGTTTCAAAAACCTTTAAAGTAGAAGTCAAAATCAAAAACCGTGATTTAAAAATTAAAGTCGGTGTGTTTGCCGAAGTCTTTATTGAAATCTCCAGGAAAGAAAACTGTCTCATTCTCCCTTTATCCGCACTGATCGAGGAAGGTGATGACACGTTTGCGGTGGTGTACGATAAAGGCCAGGCAAAATTTAAAAATATCCGGGTGGGTGAAAGAAACGACCGGGTATTTGAAATCCGGGAAGGACTTTCCCGGGGACAATTGGTGGTGGTAGAAGGTAATTACGATCTGAAAGACGGTGCACCCATCACCTATAAAGGAGCCAACCAATGAAAATCGTTGAATTTTCATTACGAAAACGGGTCACGATTTCTATGATAGTGGTGGTACTGGTGATCTTCGGGTTTATATCGTTTAATCAATTGGGCCTGGACATGCTCCCGGAAATGGAAGCCCCTTATATTTCGATTATCACTACCTATTCGGGTGTATCTTCCGAAGACATTGAAGAAAGTGTCACTCGTCCGTTAGAACAGTGGGTGTCTACGGTAACCCGGGTCAAACAGATCAAGTCCATTTCCCAGGAAGGAATGTCTATTATTATGGTGGAATTTGAGTCCAGGACCAATCTTGATTTTGCCGCCCAGGACATTCGCGAGAAAATCGGGGTGTTGGAACCCTTCCTCCCCCAAGGAGCCGACAGTCCCCTGGTGGTGAAGTTTAATTTTGAAGACATGCCGATTTTGATCTACGGGATCACCGGTGGAAAATGGGATTTAAAAGCGCTGAAAGATCATATTGACAAAGAAGTGGCCGCCCGATTGGAACGATTGGAAGGGGTGGCCTCTGCCATGCTCTTTTCCCCGGAAGAAGCCGAAGTCTTGATCAACGTCGATAAAGGAAAACTGGAAGCCCGGAGATTGTCCATCTCACAGGTGGAAAGAGCTATCCAGGCCTCCAATATCAACCTGCCCTCAGGTTACATGGATGAAAAATACCGGGAATACCTGCTGCGCACCATTGGTGAATTTGAAAAAGTCGAGGAAATCAGGGACGTGGTAGTGGGCACCGGCCAGCAGGGCCAACCCATCTTTTTAAAAGATATCGCTGAAATCCGCGAAACCAATAAAGAAATCCGCAACCTGGTGCGGATAAACGGTAACAAAGGCCTGATACTCATGATTACCAAGAGTTTCGGCGCCAATACCGTATTGGTAGCCCGCACCGTTAAAGAAAACCTGGAAAAAATCAAACCCACCCTGGAAAAAGACCTGGAATTCAGCATTGCCATGGATTTTTCCCGAATTATCGAAATCATGGCCGGCAGGAGTGCCAATAATATCCTCATGGGCGGTATCCTGGCCATGCTGTTAATTTTGTTCTTCTTGAGAAACATCAGGCCCACCCTGGCTATTGGTATTGCTATCCCACTTTCGGTGATTACCACATTTATTGCCCTCAGGTTGATGGGATATACGCTGAATCTTATTACCATGGGAGGATTAGCCCTGGGCGTGGGTATGATGGTGGACAATGCCATCGTGGTAATCGAAAACATTTTCCGTCACATGGAAGAAGGAAAAGCCTCTTATGAAGCTGCCCATGATGGAACTTCCGAAGTGGGAACCGCTATCACCGCCTCCACTTTCACCACGATTGCGGTGTTCTTTCCCATGATGTTTGCCACTGGCATTGCCGGGACATTTTCCAAAGGGCTGGCTATCGCCGTCTCCTTTTCCCTGCTCTCCTCCCTGTTTGTGGCCTTGACTATTATTCCCATGCTGGCTTCCTGGTTCTTCCGAACCAAACCTTCCCTGGAAAAACAAAAACAAGTGACGGACCTGGGGTACCATCGATTTAACAAACTGAGAGATTTTTACCGGATACTTCTTACGCGTGTCCTAAGGAAGCGGGGATTTGTATTATTGGGGGCGATTTTGCTCTTTATTTCTGCTATCTTGCTGGCACGTTTCCTGGGTTCCGAATTCTTGCCGGATACGGACCGCTCATTGATATTTTTAAAGTTAAGCATGCCAGTGGGAACCAACCTGGCGGAAACCGACCGGGTAGTCAAGTATATTGAAGAACAATCCCTCAAAAACGAGCATGTGATTACCACCATGGTGAATGTAGGAGTGAGTGAGCAAGGTGCCCAGGATTCGGCTGCCGGTTTTAATCCTGATGGGTCCTACGAAGCCACCATGTGGGCCTATTTAACCACCAGCAGTAAAAGGGATATTTCCGATAAAAATATTCTTGAGCAGTGGCGCCGGAATTTCCCGGAACTGAAAACCAGTAAGATTCAATTTGTTGATGTCGCTGCCACCTCTTTTGGTATGAGTACGGCCAGCCCCATTGAATTTAATATCTTCGGCAGAGAACTTGAAACCCTGAAACGTATTGCCCAACGGGTAAGAGATACTATTGCCCCTATTGAAGGCATCCGGGATATGGAAATTTCATTGAATGAAAGCAAACCGGAGATCAGGATGAAAATCAAAAAAGAAGAAGCCTCTCGCCTGGGATTAACGCCTTATGAAATCTCCAGGCAGGTGCAGACCTTTACTATTGGAACCGTGGTCTCCCGCATCATGCTGGGAGGAGAAGAACGGGATATCCGGGTCCGACTTAAAGAACAAGACCGAAATACCGTTGAAGCCTTGAAAAAATTACCGATTGTTACGCCTATGGGGTCCAGGGTATACCTCTCCCAGGTGGTGGATTTCAAGAAATCCTTTGGCGCGGTTAAGATTCAGCGGGAGAACCAAATTCGCAAGGTCAGTGTGACTGCCAATTATATCGGTCGGGATTTGGGAGGAATTGTCCGGGAGATTTTGGACCAGACTAAGTCCATTACCGATGATCTTCCCGGGGGATACTTCTCCCAAATGGGAGGTGCTTATAAAGATATGAAGGAAGCATTTATGACCATGGCGCTGGCCCTGCTTCTTTCTATTGTATTAGTTTATGCGGTGATGGCTTCCCAGTTTGAAAGTTTGAAATCCCCTTTTATTATCATGTTTACCATACCCCAGGCCCTTATTGGGGTAGTAATACTGCTGGCGCTGACGGGAAAGAATATCAGTTTACCGGCGGCCATGGGTTTTATTATGATGAGTGGAATTGTGGTGAATAACGGTATTGTGATGGTGGATTATATCAATCAATTGATTGCCCGGGGAAAGGATAAACTGGAGGCTGTAATTGATGGGGCAGTGGTGCGGATGCGACCGATTCTTATCACGGCTCTTTCTACAATGTGCGGCATGCTGCCTATGGCTGTGGCCACAGCCGAAGGTTCCGAAATGCGTTCCCCAATGGCAATTACTATCATTGGCGGACTAATGGCTTCCACTTTCCTTACCTTGTTCATCGTGCCTATACTCTACACCTATTTCTCAAAAATTAAAATAAAAAAATAA
>CP070627.1:2096672-2102088 GCA_020355945.1 Candidatus Aminicenantota bacterium
TTCCCACTAGAGCAATATTGTCCGGGGTTTGTTCCACCTGTTCTGCAAATAATTCATTGATGGTCCTGGCTTTGGGGTATTCCCTTTGGGTGTCATTTAAAATATCGAGCAAATATTTTATCTCTTCTCCTGTTATGATCTCCAACTGGAAAATTTTCAGACCAGGATTGGCCGCCACATCCTGTGTTAATTTGATAAAGTGGCGGATGAATCGCTCCATTGTATTCTTGTGAAAGAGTGAAGATCGGTACTGCAGGTCAAAGACAATCCGCCCTTCCTTCTCAAACGCCAACAGTGTCACATCAAATTTGGCGACTTTTTCCTTAACCATGTAAGGGAAAAACTTTAATTTCTCCTGTCCCGGATCAACCGGATCAAAGATTTCCAGGTTTTGTGAATAATTTTGTAAGGCAAACATGGTGTCGAAAAGAGGATTCCGGTTCAGGTGGCGTTGGGGCAGCAGTTTCTCTACCAGCATCTCAAAGGGGTAATCCTGGTTTTCAAAAGCGGAAAAGACATTTTTGGATACCTCTTGCAAAAAAGCGGTGAAGGTCTTAAAGCCGGCGGGCTGGTTTCGCAGGGCCAGCGTATTGACAAACATGCCGATGATCAATTCAAATTCCTGGTGAGTGCGGCCGGTTACCGGGGTTCCCACCACCATATCTTCCTGGCCGGTGGTTTTGGATAATAAAATCGTGTACAGGGCCAATAATACCACATATAGCCTGCTATTATGCTGCAATGCCATTTGATTGAGCTTTGAAGTTAATTCCTTGTTCATCTCGAATTCAATGGTATCTCCGTTGATATCAGTGGTTAGGGACCGGGGGTAATCAACCGGCATTTCCCATACGGGTAATTCTCCTTCGAATACCTTTAACCAATACTGTTCCTGGCGTTTGATCCGATCACTCTGCCACTGTTTATTTTGCCACAGGGTAAAATCCAGGTATTGATATTCCAGTTCAGGCAGTTCCCTGCCGGTGTAAAAGGTCATTAAGTCATCGATTATTACCTCTATGGATACCCCGTCGCAAATAATATGGTGGATATCAAAGAGTAACAGTTGTTTGCCCGGGTGCAATTGCACCAGTTCCATCCGCCACAGGGGTACATTGGCCAGGTCAAAGGGTTGAACAAACTCATCGATGATGGCATCAATATCTTTGGTTGAATTTTCTTCAATTTCCCTGTATTTTAGTTGAAACTCCAGGTGTTTATGAATCTTTTGCAGCACTTCCCCATCCTTTTTAGCAAAAGAGGTTCTCAAGGTTTCATGCCTGTGCACCAGTTTTTTAACGGCGTTTTCCAATCGCAGGGGTTGTAGATGTCCCTGGATTGTCCAGCCGAAAGGCATGTTGTAAAGGATGCTGTCTCCATACAGTTGATTGATGAGGTACAATCGTTTTTGGGCGGAGGAAGCATGGTAAGCTTCGAATGCCTTGATTAAATCTCTTTTGATTTGCGATTTTACTTTGGTTAGTTTTACACTGGAGAGTAAATTATCTCCCACTTGCTGCGGGATTTTGTGCAGTTGGATGTCCCCGTCTATTATTTTCTCGATATAAGAATCATCCCATTCTTCTCCTTCAAAAAATTCTATTTCAAGGTGGGGATTTTCTTCTATTTTCTGCACAATTTCACCATCTTGCATCCTGAATCCGGTTCGCAAGGACTCATGCCGCATGACCAGTTGTTTTACGGTATCTTTTAACCGGTCTTTATCCAGGCTGCCTTCAATAATCATACCCAGTGAAAGATTATAATTGGTATCATGTTTGTTCAACTGGTGAATGACAAAGAGTCGTTTTTGGGCCGAAGCAGCGGGATAATACTCTTTTTTTTCCACCGGTGTGATGGAGGTGTATTTTTTGGTTTTTGAAAGGGAAAGGATTTTTGCAAATTCCCTTATGGTGGGCGCTTCAAAAAGGTCTTTGATGGCGGTTCCCGCGTTAAAACGGTTGTTTATCTGTGCCAGGAGCAAATTTCCCCTGAGGGAATCCCCTCCCATTTCAAAAAAGTTGTGAAGGATGCCAATTTTATCCAATTTTAAAATTTCTGCCCAGTCGTTTGCCAATTGATGCTCCAAATCATTACGGGGTGCAATGTATTGAATGTCGGCTTTTATGGGGGTGCCGCACTGAGGCAGCGATTTCCTGTCCAATTTACCACTGGTGGTTAAGGGCATTTGCTCAACCTTAAAAAAAGCAGATGGGATCATAAGTTCAGGGACTTTTTCCAGCAAATAGGCCCGCAGTTCTTTCAACGTTAAATCTGTTTGGGTGATAATATAAGCGGCCAGGTATTTTACTCCCTGGTGATTGTTTTGGACGATTACGGCAGCCTTGCGGATATGCGGGTGCTTCAGGAGGACCGCCTCGATCTCCTCCAACTCGATGCGAAAGCCTTTGATCTTCACCTGGTTATCCATTCGCCCCAGGTAGACCATATTACCTTCAGGTAAAAGTTTGGCGTAGTCACCGGTGCGGTACATCCGATCTCGCCTATCACTGGGGAAAATGGGGTCGGGGAGAAATTTCTCAGCGGTTAATTCGGGGCGATTTAAGTAGCCGCGGGCCAGGCTGGCCCCGGCCAGGACCAATTCACCCACTTGCCCGGGGGGCAGCAGTTGCTGGCGCTCATCCAGGACATAGAGCCGGCTGTTGCCTAAAGGTTTGCCAATGGGCACGGGTACGGTATGGGATTGATGATCACAGGAATAATAACTGGCATAGACGGTGGCTTCCGTGGGGCCGTAAAGGTTTTCTAACTTTGTTTCAATGGAGAAATCACGCCATTGTTCCAGCAGTCTTACCGGCAATTGCTCCCCCGCACAAAAAATCCATTTTAGAGAAGCTAATTTGCCAATACTGTCTTTGCCAATGGAGAGGAAAAAGGTGTGAAGTACGGTTGGGGTAAAGGAGACAGCGGTTATGTTATGTATTTCAATGGCTTCCAGTATCTTTCGCATATCCTTGTTAGTTTTGGGTTCCGGGAAACAGAGCCGCGCGCCTCCCATAAACCAGCTAAAAAATTCAATTACCGATACATCAAAGACAAAAGTGGTTTTTTGTAAAAATGTATCTGCTGGTGTGAGTGGGTATTTTTTTTGCATCCAGACCAGGCGGTTCACCACTGCGGCGTGGTCGACGATAACACCTTTGGGACGACCGGTGGAACCGGAGGTATAGATGACATAGGCCAATTGGTCCGGCTTAACCGTCTCATTCAGATGGGATTTCGGGCAGCCATCATGAGCATGCTGGTCAACATGGTCTAATTCATCCAACGGGACCACAAAACCGGTATATTTGGATAAGAGTGATAATTGTGATTGCAAATGGGTTCGAGTCAGAAGCATAGATACCGATGCATCCTCCATCAGGTATCGGATACGTCCTTCAGGGTATTGGTGATCAATGGGTAAATAACAGGCGCCAGCTTTTAAAATTCCCAGGATCCCTATCATCATCTCTATGGATGGTTCCACCATCAGCCCCACACAGCGATCGATTTCCAGCCCTTTTTCTTTTAACAATACTGCCATCTGGTTGGATTTCCTGTTCAATTCTTTGTAGGTCAATTGCCGGTTCCGGTAAATCACTGCCGTGCGCAAGGGAGCCCTGCTGACCTGCTGTTCAAACAGTTGATGAATGGTCATTTCTTTGGGATATTCCATTGAGGAAGCGTTAAACTTATACAGTATCCATTCTTTTTGCTGCGGGGTTACGGGTTTCCGGGCAGTGGATATTTTTATTGGTGATTGGGCCTCTAAAAACCTGTCCTTTTGCAGGTGAGGATCGGAATATGAACGTATATCGGATTTTTCCATGTTGATTTCCTTAATCTGCCGGTCCGGCGCTTGTACTATCCATGACAACACAGCAATAAAATTCCGGGCCATTTGCCGGATGGTATCTTCGCGAAAGAGATGGAGGTTATACGTAAAAACCAACTGGATATCGCTGTAGATAACAATCGCACCTGAAACCAGGTCAAACATGGAATGCCTGTCTTCTATGTTGTAAGGGATAATGGTTAGATCACCGGTTTTGACTTCCAGATCCCATTCATAAAAATGTTGTACTGTAAACATGGTATCAAAAATGGGGTTTCTAGTGGTATCACCGGAAAGGTTTAATTTTTCCACCAGCATTTCAAAGGGGTAATCCTGGTTTTCCAGGGCAGACAGGGTTTGCTCCTTTACTTTTTTCAAAAATTCATGGAAGGTGAAGTGGTTTCTCGGTTTAATTCGCAGGGCCAGTGTATTGACGAACATTCCCACCATTTGCGTCAAATTAGCATGGGTTCGTCCGGAAACCGGTGTCCCTACAATGATATCTTCCTGGTGGCCGGTTTTAGTTAATACAATCGTATAAACCGCTAAAAGGAGCATGAATAATGTGACTTCCTGTTCTGCGGCAAATTTCTTTAACCGCTGGGTTAATCCGGTTCCAACTTCCATCTGGACCTTTTTTACTTCCCATTTTCTTACTGGCGGCCGGGGGTAATCCAGGGGTAGATTTAAACGGGGAATCTCACTGGCAAAGATATCCAGCCAATACTGTTCTTGTTTACGGAATCGGTGGCTGGTAAAGAAATTTTTCTGCCATTGGGAAAAATCTTTATATTGGATAGGCGATTTTTCTAATTTACCGTCCGAATAAAGGGCAGCGAATTCGTTGGCAATGATATCCAGGGAGATCCAGTCCGTTATAATATGGTGCATATCGATAAAGAAAAAATGACGAAGGTTTTGTAATTTGACCACAGCGGTTCGCAGCAGGGGCACTGTTTCCATATCAAACGGTTGAATTAATCCTTTTCTTTTTATCAGACCATCTTGAAGTCTGTCCTGGTATCCTCGTTGTAAACCCGATATAATTTCAGCGATTCCCCGGATGGTGCCTACCTGGAAAAAGGTGATTAAGGGGATTTTTACATTGAATACTTCTTGGGCCTTTGCTGCCGCCCGCATGGCCAATATAGACTGCCCGCCCAGGTCAAAAAAGTTGTCATTAATCCCGATGGGATCTTTCATTAATAATTCCGACCACATGGCGGCCAGTTTTTTCTCTATTTCATTGGTGGGTGGGACATATGGGGTTCCGGTTTCAATATTCCCCCCCGGATCATACTCATAAAGTGCGTTCACATCGATCTTTCCATTGGGGGTTAACGGAATGGCATCTATCTTGATAAAATGAGTTGGGATCATATAATCGGGCAATTTCCCGCCCAGGTATTCTCTTAATTCGGAGATAATCCATTTTTTTTCTGCCTGTGCGGATACGATATATGCACAAAGATATTTATCGGCATCTTCATATTTTTTTGACGGTGCGGTTTTTCGTTCACGAGTCAAAACCACTGCTTCTTTTATATCCTCATACTTCATCAATTGAATTTCGATTTC
>CP070627.1:2102188-2107597 GCA_020355945.1 Candidatus Aminicenantota bacterium
AACCCTTTATTGTAGGTTCCAAACCAAAGATTTCCTTTACTGTCCTCATAAATCGACCATATATAATCGTTTGGGTGATTCATTTTTGAGCTGTAATGTTTAAACGTGCCATTGTTAAATAGGTTTAAACCGCCCCCATAAGTGCCAACCCAGAGATTTCCGTTACGATCCTCAAGGATTGACAATACATGGTTAGAGGAGAGTCCGTCTTTTTGGGAAAAACCAGTGAATTTTCCTTGTTTAAAAAGATTCAAGCCGCCGTCGAAGGTTCCGATCCATAGATTTCCTGCGCGGTCCTTATAGATTGTTCTCACCCGGTTACTGGACAGGCCGTCTTCGGTTGTATAAGCTTTAAATTTTCCCTTTTTATACCGGAGCAAACCACCGCCAACGGTACCAATCCATAGATTTCCTTTACCGTCTTCCAACAGGCTGTGGACATAATCTTCTTTTATTTCCCTGGTATTTCTTGAATTGAATATATAAAATTGATGTCCATTAAAACGTACCAATCCAGTCAGGGTACCCAGCCAAATATAACCGTCTTGAGTTTGAATAATAGAGAATATACAACTATTGGGCAAACCATCGTCTGCCTGCCGGACTTCATGAATATAGTCTGATATTTCTGTGCCCGGATCAAGGGGAAACATGTGAAATGACTGCAACAAAAAGAAGAAAAAGAAACAGAAGATGGTAATCACAAAAAGATGCAGCCCCCCTTTGTCTCCCTTCATTCGATTTCTATGGTGATATCTTTCACTGTGTTCATTGGAGTTAACATTGTTTTTCATATCACATCTCCTCATAATCGCACAGGTTGTTCATTTTTATATACGGATGTAATGGCAAAAATGTCTGGAAAAAAATGTAAATTTTCATCTTGCCTATAAATTGCTGGTTAAATAGTGAGGTTTTTTTTGCCTGACCCTTTTTCAAGCTTGAAATCCTGGGGAATATCCTTTAGATTTATCTTTTAAGAAATCGTTTCGCTCTTTTTTAAAATCAGAAGGCGTCATGTTAACATTTTTCTTAAAGGCACGATTAAACGCCGATTTGGAATTAAAACCCACCTCAAACGCAACTCCCAGGATGGGCAAATGATTTTTTGAATCGCTTAATATCTTCTTGGCTTCCTCAATCCGGTAGTGATTGATAAAATCATAAAAATTCTGGTTTAATCTCGCATTGATTACCTGGGAAAGATAATGATGGGGGATCATAATGTCTTCAGATAATTTATGAAGACTTATATCCGGGTTGAGATAGGGTTTTTTACTTTCCATGAAATGAAGAAGCCTTTTTAAATACTTTTCAGCGGTTTCAAATGTCAAGCGTGCTTTTTCATACTTTTTCCTTTCTCTTATGATGATTTGCCTGACCCGAAGCCAATGAATCCCTATACCCATTGCCAGGACACAAAGTATACATGTCCCGTAAAACCAATAGGTCTGGTAAAAAAAGGGTTTTAGGTTGAAATAAAAGGAGGCACCGGTTTTATTCCAGGTTCCGTCATTATTACAGGCGATTACACGAAAACAATAGGAACCTGGAGGAATATTGGTGTAACAGGCGGTCCTATCCGTGGGAGAACCGGCATCAATCCATTCTTTTTCAAAACCTTCCAGTTTGTATTTGAATTTCATTTTTTTAGGGGCCACAAAACTCGGAGCCGTGTAATGAAATTCAAATCTCCGCTTTCCCGGGGAGATTTCAATATCCTGTATGGTGTCAATAACGGCATCATCGATTTTAATTTTCTCAATGATTACTGTAGGGATGATGGGGTTGGTTTTAATGTTATTGGGATCAATGATAACAACGCCTTTTACAGTTGGGAACCATAATCTGCCATCCCGGGTTTTCCATCCTGCGGGCTGACTGCCGCCGGTGCATTCGCTGTTCTTCATGCCATCTGTTTTCCCATAGGAGATGCATCGAATGGAATGCCTCTTGCCCTGGTCTAACTGGTTAAGCTCCTGCTTACTTACCCGGAAAATGCCTTTGTTGCAGCTCATCCAGAAGTTTTCTTTTTCATCTTCCAGAAGCTGGAATATAAGATTATTGAAAAGCCCCTGTTTTGTGGTGTAAGCGGTAAATTTTCCTGCTTTAAATCGGATCAACCCCCCACCAATTGTGCCGAGCCAGAGATTTTCTTCTTTATCCTCATAAATGGTTAATATACAGTGATCAGGCAATATTCCCGCTGCATTATAGGTTTTAAATGTCTCCTCCCTGAATTGCACCAATCCTCCAAAGGCTGTACCAATCCAGAGATTTCCCTTGCTGTCTTCAAGCAATGCATACACGAAGTTGTTGGGAAGGCCATTTTTTGTGGTATAATTGGTAAAACTGCCATTTTTAAACCTGTCAAGTCCCTGGCCATTGGTGCCAATCCAGAGACTCCCATCCCGGCTCTCATAAATTGTGTTTATATGATTGCTGGAAAGGCCATTTTCCGTGGTGTACACGGTAAACTTATTATTGTTGAATCGATTCAAACCACCACCGTGGGTACCGATCCATAAGTTTCCCCGGCGGTCCTCATAAATCGAGCGCACAACGTCACTGGAAAGCCCCTCTTTAATGGTGTATGTTTTGAATTTATTATTTTTCAATTGACTTAATCCACCACCTATTGTACCAAACCATAATGTTCCGCTGTGATCCTCGAAGATGGGAAAAACCACGCCTTTAGGAAGTCCCTCTTTGGTGGTGCAGGTTTTAAATTTGCTGTGTTTCCATTGGCACAATCCTCCCCCCCCTGTGCCAATCCATAGATTCCCCTCTTGATCTTCACAGATTGAGAACACCGCGTCACTGGAAAGTCCCTTTTCAACGGTGTAATTGACCAATTTTCCATCTATAAACCGGTTTAATCCGTCATATGTTCCGATCCAGAGGCTCCCTGATTTATCCTCCAGTATTGACCACACGTGATTGTTGGAAAGTCCATGTTTTTTGGTGAAGGTTTTGAATTTACCGTCTTTCAAGCGGTTCAGTCCTCCACCTCCTGTGCCAATCCATAGATTCCCTTTTCGATCCTCATAGATTGACAACACGGTACTGTTTGACAGTCCTTTTTTCGTGTTGTAGGTGGTAAATTTCCCCTCTTTGAATCGGATCAGTCCCCCACCGTGGGTACCAATCCAGATACTCCCTTCTCGGTCTTCGCAGAGCGACATCACGATATCATCCGGTGCTCCTATTTTTGAGCGGAAGCTGGTAAACTTCCCGGCTTTGAATCGGAGCAGCCCGCCGCCGTCGGTACCGATCCAGAGGCTTCCTTCCCGGTCCTCTATAAGTGCATGTACATAATTTATCCTGATTTCCGGTGTGTTTTCATTATTAAATGTTACAAACTTAACGCCGTCAAAACGCGCAATCCCTTCCTGGGTTGCTACCCAGATATAACCATCACGAGTTTGAAGGATTACTCGTATATAGTTCTGTGGTAATCCATCATCGATTTGCCAGACTTCCCGGACATAATCCGATACTTCCGGGCCGCGCTCGAAGCGATCAAAAGGAAGCGGAAGCATTGGGAACCATTGAAAAAAAAGAAAACAAAAGATGGCAGCCGCAAGAAAATAATGATTCTTTTCATTTTTCATTGCCCCCAACCCTCCTTCATCATTTGTTTATCCTTCTTAACCTCTTATCATTAATAAGTTTACATTGTTTTATACGGATATCACCCTCAAATATGGAATCAATTGTTCTGCCTTCAGTTATCTTTATAAACATTTCCGGTTTAAAGTGCAGCAATTTTATTTCCAGGCAAATAAGAAAAAAATGTCCTTTCTTTTGTAATTTAGAGTATTCCCATCTTACCAGGTGGGTCGAATTCCAGGGGATAGGCTGTTTTTCTCAGTGCTGAAAAAAAGACCTTCCTTATAAGCGAGAACGCAAAATTTTCGCTTCCATACCATTATAGTGGCATGAAAATGAAAAAAAAATGAGGACAAGGAGGTAACCATGAAGACCAAAACGTTTAACAAAAAGTTATCGTTAAACAAGCAAACCATTGCTCGCCTGGAAAACGGTGAGATAAGAGAGGTTTTAGGGGGCAGCGGTGTAGAGAGCTGCGGTGGCTGCATCCCCAAAACTGAAGAGTACATCACCTGCTGGTGTACGGAATTCCCCTGTTAAAATGTACTGAGAACCAGGTAATGAATGGGACTGTGCACGGTGTCGCGTGCCGCGTGCCGCGCACCGTGCACATGTTCCATTTTGTTTCCTATTTTCCGTATATATTAAAGGAAATTAAAACGAGGAGGTATTAACGATGGAAAATAAAATCAGGTCAATTTTTATCATTTTTTTGATTGTCCTGCAATTGCTTGCTTTTTCATGCAAAGTAAAAAAAGATGACAGCCAATCAACCCCGGTGCCCCTAACCGAAGAGCAGCAGCAGTTGGTACAGGAGTTGAATCAATTGTTGATCCCCCTGGGTGCCTCACCCCTTGTATTGACCGACAATGAATTAAGTGTTTTGGACCAGTTAAGAGATGTAAAAATCATTGGTCTGGGTGAAGCCACCCACGGCACCAAAGAGTTTTTCCAGATGAAACACCGGGTATTTCAATACCTGGTGGAGAACTGCGGGCACAAAGTGTTTGGGTTCGAAGCGGATTTTGCCGAGTCCATCTATTTGAATAACTATGTCACCAAAGGAGAGGGAAACCTGACAGAGCTGATGAGAGACAGGATGCATTTCTGGACCTGGAGTACAGTGGAGGTCAGGCAATTGTTGGAATGGATGCGGGAATACAACACCGGCAAGGCAGAAGAGGATCAAATCCATTATTATGGTTTTGATTGTCAATATACAACTTATCAGCCGGATATGCTCCTTGAGTATTTGCAGCGCACCCTGCCCGCCCTCTGGGAAACCGCATCCGCTGTACTGGAGGAAGTAGAAGCGCTTTCTTCTTCAGATTATAAAAGTATGTCCGAAGAGGCATACAACCACCACAAGACCCAATTGGAATCTTTGCAGGATCAATTGATCAGTAATAAAGATTCATTGGTGGCCAATTCTTCCCTTGAGGAATACGAGATCAGCAAACAGTTGCTGAATACTGTGATCCAGGCCATTATTGTGAGGTACCACGCTGCCAAAGGGATTTCCACTACTGATTCACGCGATCGGTTTATGGCAGAGAATGCGTTGTGGATTGCTGATTTTTTCGGGCAGGACACCAAAATCACTTTATGGGCTCATAACGGTCACGTGGCCAGGAACAGCTCTTACAGTGGGGATAGGGCTATGGGGTACTACTTAAATGAAGCGTTGGGTGACCTTTACCGGGTGGTTGCCTTTGCTTTTTCGCAAGGAAGCTTTACAGCAGTGGGCAGGGATCAATATGGGAATCCCACCGGTGAAATGACCCATGAGATCACCAC
>CP070627.1:2107697-2113097 GCA_020355945.1 Candidatus Aminicenantota bacterium
TTAGCTTGAGATTGTAATGATTTGGGCAGCTTATCAAGGATATTGCGTGTCCGATGCACCCAACAGCGTTGATGAACTGTTGACGGATATACCTTCGCCAGGGCATTCCAAAAACCCAACGAGCCATCTCCAATCGCAAGAGACGGGCCATCGCTCAGGCCCCGTTGCTTTAAATCTAAAAGTATATCCATCCACGTCAATTCGCTCTCTCTATAACCAACATCCATTGCTACCAGCTCTTTTTGGCCATCAGCATCAGCACCGATTATCACCAATACGCAACTCTTCTCCTTACTAAGACGCACGTTGAAGTAGATACCGTCCACCCACCAATATACGTATTTTTTATCCGATAGATCACGACGGTTCCACTTTTCATATTCTTGATCCCACTCTTGCTTGAGACGATTCAAGCTCCCAGCAGAGAACGACACTGGCTTGCCTACCAACTGCGAAAGCACATCTGACATCCGCGTACTGGAAACACCATGAAGATACAAAAAGGGAAGGAAATCTTCAATATTCTCACTTCTTCTTAAGTATTTCGGGATCAGTTGGCTCTGGTACAAAATCTGCTCTTTTTTACCTTTTTTACCTCCACTCCCTTTCGCTTTCGATTCATGCTGATCACCATCACAATCACCATCACCATCACAATCACAATCACGATCACGGCTGCGGGGGACTTTCACCGATACATTTCCTATGGCCGTTTGAAACTGGCGCTCACGATGGTAACCATTACGAACGATTCGCTGCTGACCGTTAGGCATTCGTTTGCTTGACTGCACTTCGATAAATTCGCTGATTTCGGCTTCTAACGCTAAACGCAGCATCAATTCCGCACCTTTACGAGCTAATTCTCGAAAAGTCAATTTAATTAAATTTTCATGTAGACTTTCTTTAAATTTTTCGATAAAATCTTTCATGTGGCGTATGCCTCCTTTGTTGATTTTTTCTTCAAAACAAATTTTAACAAAGTTAAGCATACGCCACAACCTCCTTTTTGAGATTTAATTCATTTAAAGGTTTTTTAACCATACACAAGATTATATTATATCTCTCCAAAACAATATAAAGATTATCTTTTTCAATTAAAATGTTATTGCCGGAAATCGTATAGACACCATGGATGCTGAGACTTTTATCAAATCTTATACAAGAACGGTATTGGTATTTCCCATCCATGGAAAAAATATCTATCTCTTTTTGATTTGGATGTCCCAGGTCTGCTAAAAATACATAAATGAAGCCATTGTGGATTTCAATATTGGTAAAATAAGTTAATTCATCCGGGTGACTATTTATAAGAGCTTTGACTACATCTTGTGGCAGTTTCAAAGAACCCTTGAATAAATCTTTTTTTTCTTTGGGGGTAATCCTTTTCTTTTCTCGGTCCACAGAGAAGGTATAGAGTAATTTTCCACTAAGATCAGCCACATTTATCTTATATGTATCGTTCAACCCATAGTAAATCCTATTGTTATCATATCCAAGGATCATCCTGGGAATCAGTTCAAATACAATCCAGATGACCCTGCGGTCTCCCATCCTGGCGAATCCTCCCTGGAATATTCGGAATTCAGTAATGTTTGTTTCCTGGCCGCTTTTTAGATTGATTCTAGAAACCTGGCCAATGGTTTGATCGGTACCAAAAGCAGGTTTATACGGCGCAGAAATGAACTCACTTTCATTAATGAAAACCATCGGGGGCAGCTTACCATAGTTATTCATTACTGATTCGATATATTCCCCATCCATTGTAAAAAAATGAAGCTTACCTTGATCAGCGATAACCACTCTATCCTTTAAGAGAAACGAATCTTTTTGATTGACAATTTCCCCGGGCCCTTCTCCTTTTCTACCAAAGCGTTTAACAAATTTCCCATTTTCGTCAATTATATAGTTAATCTTACTGCTTTCATTAACATAAAGAACGCCCTTGCTGTTAACCAAAATTTGATTGACTCTTCCAAAGGTTTCATCTCCGACCCGATCGATTTCCCAAACTAAACTGGGTTTAAAATCCCAATTTCCCTTTAATGGTTTGTCTGCATTTTTAACCTCAAGAGCGGGATAGAGTAAAACCACCGAGATTAATAAAATCGACAGGAACACTAATATTCTCATCCTCAAAATCCTCCTCCATACATTAAATAATATTTTTTCCTATCTTGACTACAAGTTATAGTGTGATCACTTGATCGAGCGCCACTCCTTTAAGTGCTCCATATAGATCGGGAAAACAACCAATCCTGGCACCCTCAACTAGGTTGTTTGCAATTTCACGTTCGTAAGCACACTGATCACAAGCCATAAGAAGCATACCATTTTTTGCGCTGATTTCTTTTAAGTGTTCACCCACATCGTTACCTTTAACCAGCATAAATGTGTTATCCACGAAAAAAAACATTCCTACAACTTCTGCTCCATGTCTACCTTCCTCCAGTTGAGGAACAATCATGGTGCTTAAAATTTTGTGAGCAATATTCGACTGAAAAATGTACGCTACTTTCATTTAAGTCCTCCTTTTTTTCTTCTTTATTTCTTCTAAATTCAGGCATTCGGCTCAATACGAAGCCCGAGTATCTTAAACTGATCAATTGGTATGCTTTTTTTCTCAACAGGGCTGCATATTCTTTTGATTTCGGTGGGCAAAAGATTTATCATCCATTCTTGAAAATGTTCTTCGGAACAGAAATCACCTGCCTTTCTTCTGATGTCAAATCCTACATGCTCGTGCGTTGGTTCGTGCCCATATTGGTTTTTTTACCTCCCTTTATGTTGCGTTTTTATTTTCAGATAGGAATGTCTCTTTGAGCCTGGGATAGTAATAATTAAGGACAGCTTGAAATTCATCTTTAATCCAGGGACAAAAGACCCCATCTTCTATTTTTTCCCCGGACAAAAGGGCAAGTCTTGTACAACCTCCACCGCAAAGTAAAGCTTCAGAACAATCCTTACATGGAGGTAAATTGAACACCTTTCTTTTCCTCCACATCTCTATCACCTGGTCATTAGACGTGAATTCCGGATAAAATTCACCCCAGTGAGAGTCTTGTAAACCACTACAATTTATACAGCAGCAAGAGTATATTTTTCCACTGAGGTCATAACTGTATTGGGTCCCTGCAATAGCTCCGCAGTAGCTTATTTTCGGAAAAGAAATTTTGCGATCATGTATTAGGTTTTCAAAAAATCGAACCGCTCGATTAACCACATTAAAAATCCTGGTCTTCTTGTGTGAATCGAATATTTCAAATATCCTTGACAGCATCTCCGGGGTGGGAAGGGCACAGGAGGCCTCGCATTCATTTCCCGCTTTATCAACCGCAAAGAGGTGCAATGAAACACCTTGGTCCATCCAACCTTTGTCCAATATGAAATCCGCAAGGTCCGGTAAACTTTCTATATTTTGTTTGTCTACGTTTACTCGAATCACGGTAGGAATTTTTTTGGCAAGACATGCATCAACCCCTTCGCTAACCCTGTCGAAGGTACCTCGTCCATCAGCAAATATTCTCCTTCGGTCATGGATTTCTTTTGGGCCATCTATCGTAACCTCAACCACATTAACGCCATATTGGGATAATATCTTGGTGTAATACGGCAATTCCACACCGTTGGTGATTATTCCTATTTTGAAGTCCCTTTTCTTTAACGCCTTCAAGAGTTCTTCAATTAATTTGATTTGCTTGGGGCTTCTCAGCAGAGGTTCTCCGCCAAATATGGTCACCTTAGGGCTGTGATCAGGATGATGTGTCTCGTGAATAATATCGATGGCATTCATCATGGCCTTTAACATTTCCAGGCTCATCACACCGGTTTTTTTCTTGAACTGTTCATTTTCAAAACAATAGACGCACCGCAAGTTGCAAGTGAAATTCGTATAAATAGTAATACTTTCAGCCCTGTTTTTAAAAGACCGGTCCCATTCTTCCGACAATTCTTTCAGCCTCTTTTCTTCTTCTTCTTTATCATTGAACACATACCCCTGCTCCAGGCATCTCGTCAGCGGGGACCTGTTCTCCTCTGTAAGTTGAACCTCCCCTTTTTCCTGGATATGTTTGAGGAATTGGTACATCTCCTTATTCACTATATCCATTGAGCCGCTTAATAAATTCATCACTATCTTGCTGTCCGGATCGGGGGTATCCAAATAGATGTTTCCTTTACTCACATACATGATTTTATCTCCTTTTTAGACCGTAATACCGCATCTATTGTTATTTTTAATCGCAACAATTTTTTTCACCTGGCGCAACCTTCAACAGATTGGAAAATTTTTAGATGTATAAAAATAGAGAAAAAAAATATCTCTTCTTCTCCACCAGACAATTTGAAATTGGGGGGCATTGCAGCCCCCCGAATGTAGAGCATTAACCTTAACTCGTCAAGTCACCCGATCGGCTTCACTCAAACAAATCGTATTGGTGACCTTGTCGACTTCTTTCAGAAGACAAATCATCTGGCCGGTTACGGGGTCAACTTCCTTTACACAACTTGCCTCTTTCGTACCATAGGCGCCTACTACGATTTTTCTCATGTCCATTTTGCTTATGTCCATTTATTGGACCTCCTATAATTTTTATTTTGTTTGGTTTATTAAGAGAGAGTTTAATGCTTTTTGAACGTGTATGCGGTTAACTTTGTCGACTTTCAATTGATTTTCCCTTTCTTTGCTAATCACCACCAATGGCGCTGCCCTAAGTACCCCGTCTGTCTCGGTAAGCTTTACGCCATTTTTTTCAAATATTGTTCGATCTCCAGGTAGGGTATAGTACTTGCATTCAACATCATCTTCATGCCCTCTTATGGAATTTTTGACTACATATTCGGCAAACTTACAGCAATCACATTCAAAAACTTCAATAAGTACTTTTTTCATTGGAATGCCTCTCCAGGTAAAGTTGATTTTGTTGTGAGAGCAGAAAATTGACTGCTATTTTTGCGAGCGTAATCATCAATCGCTCGATGAAGCGCTTGTCTTGCCAGGCGACAGCAGTGCAATTTCTCAGTCGGGATTTTTCCCAGGGCTCCTGACACTTCTTCGACGGATATTGAAATGGCCTCCTCTATACTTTTCCCCTGGACCAGTTCAGTAAGAGCACTTGCACTCGCAATTGATGTAGCACATCCTTTGGTTTTAAACCCAATCTTTTTAATATTTCCATTATCTACTTCTATAGCAATTATAATGGTTATCATCCAGGGATTTTCACTTTCGATTCCCACCCCATCAGGATTCGCTAATAGGCCACAATTTTTTGGAGAAATAAGGTGTTCTAAAATTCTCATCTTCATGTTAACAAATATTTACCTGGCACCTTTTCTTTTTTTTCATTGTGAGTTGCTTTGAGGGCTTTTTGGGTTTCATGATTTTAATCCTCCTTTTTTAAT
>CP070627.1:2113197-2118592 GCA_020355945.1 Candidatus Aminicenantota bacterium
TTTTTAAGAATAAATCCCCCGGAAAAGTTGCGGTTACTTCCTTCAATGGCATCTTCTACATCCGAGATGGTGACACCGTAATGTTTCATCATGTTGGGGTCCAGGAAAACCTGGTACTGTTTCACAAATCCTCCCAGGTTAACCACAAAGGAAACGCCATTCACTCCCAGTAAACGGTAGCGGATTTTCCAATCGGCAATAGACCTGAGTTCCATTGGTGACACCCCGTCTCCGGTTACAGCCAGTTCAATGATTTCACCCATGCGGGAAGATACTGGTCCCAGTATTGGTCTTGAGGTGCCTGCCGGAAATTGTCCGGCCAGGATTTCCAGTTTCCCCGCTACAATCTGCCGGGCCAGGTAAATATCCGTACCCCAGTCAAATTCAACCGTCACATGAGATTCACCGGTGGTGGATTCGGACCTGACGCGCGTAACATGGGGAGCCCCGTTGAGCAGGCTTTCCATGGGAAAGGTGATTAATCGTTCAATATCTTCGGCGGCCATTCCTTCGTTGGTGGTAATGATATTCACGATGGGGGCATTTAAATCGGGATAGATGTCTTTGGGCATGTGAAAATAAACAATAATGCCCACGATTGAAATAAAAGACACCAGTAATATAATCAACAGCCTGTTTTTTAATGAAAAGTCAATGATTTTATTTATCATTTCTTTCTCCCTTTTTCTGCTGCCAGTTTAGTGGACATGAGCACGTTTCAAAATTTCTTCACGAAGCCTGGATTTCAATTGATAATTCCCTTCAACCACGACGGTTTCACCCCTTTTCAATCCCTTTACGATTTCAACCAGTCCATTGAACTTGGGACCCACCTCAACTATCCGACAAATGTAATTGTCTTCTTCCTGGACAAAAACGATTTTCCGGTCCAGGTCATCCAGGACAGCTTCGATGGGAACAGTCACAGCGTTCTCCCGTTGGTCCAGCAGGATCTTTATATCGGCAAACATGCCGGGTTTCAGTTTAAAGTCTTTATTGGGCACCCGGGTCCTTACAGTGATGGTACGGGTTTCCGGGTGGACGATATCACCGATATAATAAATACGTCCCGCAAAGGTTTCTTCCGGGTAAGCCGGTACGGCGATTTGCACTTTCTGGTTGGTTTTAATCTTTGCCAGGTCTTTTTCATAGATTTCCGCATCGATACATAAGGTGGTGGGATCGAGGATAGTCATGATTTCGCTGGAGGGTTCGATCATGGCACCCAATACCGCGTTATTTTGAATGACCCGGCCGGCAATAGGGGCATTCACCGTGACATGAGGGCTGATATTTTTGGCTTTGGTCAGTTCCTGGATTTGCTGTTGGGAAAAACCCATCACCTGGAGTTTTTTTTCGGCAGCTTCCAGGCTGGAATTGGCAATTTCCAGTTGGGCTTTGGTTTCTAAGTAATCCTTTTTAGCACCGATATCTTTTTTATACAGCCGTTCTTCCCGTTCAAAATTTTGTTTTGCCAGTCGAAATTCGGTAAAAGCTTTGAAATACTCGGATTTGGTATTGCCTACGTCCTCGCATTCCAGGGTCACCAACGGGTCTCCTTTTTTGACCCACTGGCCGATGGCGGTGTCCAATTTGATGATGCGGCCAGGGAAGGTATAACCCACAATGGCTTTGCCATCAGGGGGAGCCAGGACCTTACCCATCGCCTTCAACGTGGATTGAATTGGGTTTTCTTTAACTGTGATGGTCTTGATTTGGGTCTGACTTTTCTCCTCTTCCGACAGGGTGATAACCGTTGTCCCGGATAATCGGGAATTTCTACCGTAGCGATACTGGTTCCTGGTGCGATGCTGATGCTGATTGCCTGCCCCGACTTGCCGGGCCTGTAACCCTTTATTTTCCTGTTTTTCTTGTACCTGTTGATTGTTATTGCCATGTTTTCCACAAAAACATAAAAAAATCAAAATTATTATAATTATTATAAAGCTGTATTTTTTAATCATTTGAAATCTCCTTATTTAATTTTCTCTCTGTGTTCTCTGTGTCCTCTGTGGCTAATCTTTCTTGATAGATGTGCCCAGGGATTTTTCCAATTCCGCCAGGGCCAGTTGATAATTAAACAGGGTTTCTGCGTAGACCTGTTTAATCTCCGCCAGGGAGCGGCGAGATTCAATCAACTCGATACTGCCGATTTTGCCTTCCTGGTAACTAATCATAGACATGTGGTAGACCTGTTCCGCCTCATCCAGGACTTCTTTTTCAAACAATTGGATTTGGTTTTGCAGGGAAATGACATTATAATAGGCGTTTTCCACTTCAAGGCACACCGACAGTTCCAGGTATTTGAGACGTTCATTGGCAGCGGCCAGGTTGGCATTGGCCTCGGCGATTTCCCCATTGATCTTTTGCCAGAAAAAAAGAGGTACTTCAAAGGAAAGCGTGACATCCCAGCTAGTAGGTTCCAGTTCGATGCGATGCCGGGAAATACCCAGTGAAACATCGGGTAAATAGCTGAGAAACGCCTGTTTTTTGGCTAGTGATTCCTTTTTCACTGCCAATCGTTCTTTTTTTATTTCCGGCCGAAAGGAGAGGGCCTTGCCCTGCAGCTCTTTCAATTCCAATTTAATGACCGCGCCTCTCAGTGTGCCTTGAATGTCGAGGGATTGGAACCTGTCCCTGGCCAGGAAAAAGTTGAGCTGTGCTTTAGCCAGGTTCACCTGGTTGACGGCCACTTTTATTTGGTGTTCTGCTTTAGCAGCTTCTACTTTTGCCCTCAGCATTTCAAATTTTGCCACTTCGCCGCTTTCATATTTTTCTTTTGCCTTGGCAAAAAAGTCCTGTGCCATTTCCAGGTTCTCTTCGGCGAATTTTTGGGTTTCCCTGGTCAAAAGGAGTTGATAAAAACTCTGTTTGACATTATAGATTATCTCCTGTCGCCCCAGGTATACCTCACAGTTTACCATTTCCGATTCTTTACCAGCGATTTTTCCCCTTAAATACCTGCGGCCCGGGAATTCAATCAATTGACTGATTCCCACGTAGGATTCCCCGGATTGTTTAAAATTAAAGAATTTGGGTTGAAGATCGGAATCAAAACTGAATTCCGGTTGGGGAAAGGCCCAGGCTTGTTTGGTGCGGGCACGAGATGCACGGAGCTCCTGCTGTACCGCTTTTAAAAGATTATTGTTTTTCAGGGCTAAAGAAATACACTGGTCCAGGGTCAGTGCCTCTTCAGCCTCAATAAAGTTAGGAGCAGAACAAATAATACATGCAAATATTAGTAATACACACCATTTTGATCTCATTATTACCTCCATGAAGAATTCAATAAATCAATATCTGTGGTAACCGGATTAATTTATTGATTTCGTGGAGGTCCCCGGAGAAAGTAGTGATAAAAAGATGGAGTAAAATGAATTTTATCGTTCGAAAAACGGAGATAGCGAGAGATAGAAAAAATAATTAGTATGGTCAGGAGATACAGGCCTGCCAGGGCAACGGTGTTCATCTGCCATCGACAGATGGGGCATTTATGTATGGGCTGCAGGGTTTTTTCCTGGTGGAAAAATTGAGCGGATAGAACGATCAAACAAAAGAAAGCTACAAAAGAAATAAATAAAATCCGTTTCTTATCGTTATACATTTGAATTATATTTATAACAAAATAATCGATTTGTGTCAATATAAAATCAGCCCACCCCCCCCGCAAAAACTTTTGAACGAAACCGCTCCGCGGTAACGCTCCGCGCGTCTATTTCTGCTTTTCTTACCTTTTAAAAAAGCTCTCCTTGTTGTATCCTGTATATTTTGTAGGAGTATACAGTATACAGTGACTACAATAAGGAGAGCCAAAACCTACTCTAATGATACCACAAATCTATCTTTTATAAAAGGAGAAAAATCATGAGTAAAAAAAAAGAGAAGAAGAAGACTGCTTCAAATTCAAGCAGCCAAAAACCTGTAAAGGTAAGTAAGTTAAGGCAGCGCATGACTGAGGACATGCAACTGCGTGGTTATTCAGAAGGTACTCAAACACACTACATCAATGGTGTCAGATCTCTTGCCCGTTACTATAAGCGTCCCCCGGATCGTATCAGCCAGGAAGAGGTACGGGCATATTTTCTTCATTTAAAGAATAAAAAAAGATGTTCCCCCAGCACCCTGGTGTTGAGGTACTACGGTATTCGTTTCTTTTACCAGATGACCATGGATCAGAAGTGGAGGATATTTGACATTGTTAAGCCTCCCAAACGTCAGAGTTTACCAGTGATATTATCCGAAGAAGAAGTCAGACGAATTCTGTCCAGGATTCGGATTCCGGTGTATCGGATGTGTATGACCATGATCTATAGTTGCGGTTTGCGTTTGAAGGAGGCGGTGCAGCTTCAGGTTAAAGACATCGACAGTTCCCGTATGATGGTGAGAATTAAAGGCAAAGGCGATAAATTACGTGATGTGCCTCTGCCTCGTCGTACCTTGCACTTATTACGCAAATATTGGCGTTTAGATCGCCCCGCTCCCTATCTGTTTCCTTCCCCAAAGACAGGCAAACCTATCAGCCATAAGAGTCTTGAATCCGCGTTTAAGGATGCTCTTGAGCAGACAGGAATTGGTAGGAAAAAAGAAGCCACGGTTCATACATTGCGCCATAGCTACGCCACTCATCTGATGGAAAATGGAGTTAATCTTCGTATTATCCAGGGGGTATTAGGACATCAAACCCCCAGAACCACTGCTATTTATACTCACCTGAGCCAGAAAACAGAGCAGATACTCAATCAGGCTCTCAATCATTTGATGGGAAATCTGCAACTGCAATTGTAACTGTAACTGTAGCTGTAACTGTAGCTGTAGTTGTAGCTGTACTGATCATTGATCATTGATCATTGATCATTTATCATTTATCATTGATCACTGATCACTGATCACTGATTCATGGTGGTTTGATGGAGCTGGCTGACATATTTCGCCGTTACGGTCCCCTCTATCTGGAAAAATATGCCACTGCAATACCTCCAGGCCATATCAAGGTCATGGTAGACATCTCAAGCTGTCGAACCTCGGTGCTGGGTGGACATCTCGACTGGTGTGAGCAATGTGGCTACACTCACTTCTTTTTTAACTCTTGCTACAATCGAAGCTGCCCCAAATGCCAGGGCAACCACGCAAAAGAATGGTTAGAGAAAAGAGAGAACCAACGGTTACCGGTCAAATACTTTCATCTGGTTTTTACCGTACCTAAAGAACTTCATCCCATCATACGCTCTAATCCAAGAGAATTACTCGATGTTTTGGTCAAAGCTGCCGCCTACTCGTTGAACAAACTGATGCAGGATCCCAGGTATGCCGGGGGAAAACCGGGAATGATCTGTGTCATACATACATGGAATCGAATACTGGGTTACCATCCTCATGTCCACATTCTAGTGCCCGG
>CP070627.1:2118692-2124078 GCA_020355945.1 Candidatus Aminicenantota bacterium
CCATAAAAAGGCAGGGGTCCCCCATGTAGCGGGGGACCTGTACGGTAAAGGTGGGAGATATGTATTTATATTAAGGGGGGAGAGATGGAAAGGCTATTTATTAATTGTAGCATTTTTATTTGTTCCTGTATTTTTAATTGGGCTTGAGTCTTCTTTTGCATTATTGCTTTCTTTTTACATCCATATTCGTACAACAACATTCATTTACTCCTTTATACTCTGGCTAACTCCGCCAATTTTTATCTTTAGGTTATATATATATCATAATTTTTCCTGGTTGTCAACAGTAAAAAAAATTTTTTTTAAAAATTTTTTTCAAAATCCGGGCATAAACTTCCGCATCTCCATTAAAGAGGTTTTTGACCGTCCTTCTGGCAGAAAAATTTTTCGCCCGGAGGCGATGAAAAAAAAGAAGCCCACGAATTACACGAATGAACACGAATTATTTTAGTTTTTTTTCGTGTAATTCGTGTAATTCGTGGGCTTTTTTCATAGGAGGATTTTTTCTCTTGAAATAGTTGCGGATTTTTACTAAAATAGATATTAAACAGGACCAGGTGTTTGATGTACTATTTTCAGGGATGTTTTTAAGCGTGAGATTCACGATATGGCAATAGTAAAGTTATTTAAAGGAGGCCCAATTGAGCGAAAAAAAGATATTATTACTGGGTGACGAAGCCATAGCCAGAGCAGGTATTGATGCGGGTGTATCCGGGTTTTACGCCTATCCGGGCACGCCTTCCACTGAAATTATGGAATACGTTCAACACTCCGGGGAAGCGGCGGTAAAAAAAATCCACAGGCAGTGGTCCGCTAATGAAAAAACAGCGATGGAAGCGGCATTAGGGATGTCTTATGCAGGTAAACGGGCCATGGCTGCCATGAAACATGTGGGACTCAACGTGGCTGCGGACCCCTTTATAAATTCGGGTATCACCGGTGCCAATGGTGGATTGATCGTGGTTGCCGCAGATGATCCCTCTATGCATTCATCTCAAAACGAGCAAGACTCACGATTCTTCGGAACCTTTGCTTTAATCCCCATCCTGGAACCCTCTGCCGGGCAAGAGGCTTATGACATGGTTTTCTATGGCTATGAGTTATCAGAGAAGTATAAGATACCTGTGTTGTTGAGGATTAGCACTCGTTTGGCCCACAGCCGGTCAGGCGTGGTTACACGTGAGCCACTGCCCCAGAAAGAATTGAAGCTGCCTGAAAATAAGAGGCAATACGTGCTTCTGCCAGCACTGGCAAGAAAGAGCTATAAACGGCTCTTAAACCTCCAGGAGAAATTCCTGGAAGAGTCGGAACAGTCTTCTTATAATAGATACCTCACGGGCACTGATAAGCGTCTTGGTATTATTGCTTGTGGATTGGGTTATAACTATTTACGGGAGAATTTTGCAGGTGGTGAGTGCCCCTATCCGGTGGTCAAGATCGGTCAATATCCCCCGCCCAAGAAAATGATTGCCAGGTTGGTGGACGAGTGTGAGGAGATTCTTGTGATTGAAGAGGGACAACCGCTGCTGGAAGAGCGGTTGAGGGGACTGTTGGACAGGGATGTGCAGGTCAGGGGGCGGTTAAGTGGGGACCTGTCCAGGGACGGCGAATTGAGCCCTAACCTGGTAAGAATTGCCCTGGGAATGGCTGATTTAAAAGGAAGTTCGGTCCCGGGACTCGTGGTTCCCAGGCCGCCCACACTTTGTAAAGGATGCCCTCATGTGGACACTTACCTGGCCATTAATGAAGCTGTCAAAGATATTTATGGTGACGGGCATGTGTTTTCAGATATTGGCTGCTACACATTGGGTGCTTTGCCCCCTTATGAATCTATCAACAGTTGTGTGGATATGGGAGCCTCTATTTCTATGGCTAAAGGAGCGGCTGATGCGGGATTTTTCCCTTCATGCTGCGTGATCGGGGATTCCACCTTCACTCACAGCGGCATGACTCCCCTGCTGGATGCAGTGATTGAAAAATCAAATATCGTGGTATTTATTGCGGATAATTCCACTACTGCTATGACCGGCGGCCAGGCCACCCATGCCTATAAAAGACTTGAAAGTATCTGCCTGGGACTGGGAATTGAAAAAGAACACTTTCATATTATCAACCCGATACCCAAAAACCACGAAGAGTTCGTGAATATTATCAAAAAGGAAATCGAATATAATGGTCCATCGGTTATTGTTCCCACCCGGGAATGCGTCCAGGTTCTGCGAAAACGTTCAAAGAAGAAGTAAAGGATAAAGGAGGCAGCAATGAAATGTGATATTGTCCTGGCAGGAGTTGGTGGGCAGGGGGTTCTTTCCATTGCCACAGTGATTGGTTATGCAGCGGTTGAATCCGGCCTTTATTTAAAACAGGCTGAGGTTCACGGTATGTCTCAAAGGGGGGGTGCGGTTCTCTCTCATTTACGAATATCGGATAAAGAAATTTTCTCCGAACTGGTACCTGAAGGTGGGGCGCACCTTATCCTGTCAGCCGAACCCATGGAGTCCCTCAGGTATCTTCCTTATCTTTCACCTGGGGGTTGGATTGTCACCAATTCTACCCCTTACGTCAATATTCCCAACTACCCGGATAGGGAAGCCCTGCTGGCGGAAATCAGGAAGCAGCCCCATTACCTCTATTTTGATGCGGATACCATGGCAAAAGAGGTGGGGAATCCCCGCGGTGTGAACATGGTGATTTCCGGTGCTGCTTCTGTCTTCATCGATCTCCCCTTTAAAAAAATGCAAGAGGGCATCCGTATGATCTTTGGAAAAAAAAGTGAAGATATCATCAATAAAAACCTGGAAGCCCTTAAGGCCGGGAGAAAATATGCAGAAGAAAATCGTTGAGCTTATGACCATAGTATTTATTGATATAATTTTTTGACAATTTCTGCGACTTTTTTTCCCAGGTTCACTGCAGTTTCGATTCCCATGCGGTCATTTTCAATGCCTTCGGGGATTCCGCTCCACAGCATTCCACCAAAATGGCTGGTGGTTGGACAGTCCGGTACTACAATCATTCCGTGGATCAAGCAATTTTTCACCAGGTCCATGGCTGCCAGTTCTTGTCCGCCGTGCCTGGATTTCCCTACGGTTAATACCCCGGCCACCCGGTTTTCAAATTTGAAACCATTTCTGCGGAACACCAGGGAACGGTCCAGGAAGGCTTTCATCAGCCAGGTCACGCCGCCGAAATAAACAGGACTGGCATAAATCATTCCCTTTACTCCAGGGTCTTTCAAAACCGGGAGAATGATATGTTTAAAATCATCATCAATGGAGCAATCCAACTGTTTGCGACAGGCGCCGCAATCCAGGCACCCGGAAAAGGTATATTGGGAAAGGACCAGTATTTGTGAATCCACACTGTTTTTTTCAACCGCTTCCATCGCTTTTTTCAAGGCAAACAGGGTAGTACTGTTTTCTTTTTTAGGGCTTCCGCATATTCCCAGTACTTTCATGGCACCTCCTTTGATCCTGTAAAATTCACGATTCATATTGAAAGAGATATCTTAACTCAAAACCTATCCTTTTGCAACTTGTTTTTTACCCCTTTAAAAATGTTGGATCCAGCGAATACGGAATACGCAAATACGGGCAAATACGGGCATCAAATACGGCAAATACGGGGACAGAAAAAACTTTACCTGGCACCATATCTCTGTCCCCGGATTTATAAACAAAAGCTTTTGCGGGGGGTTAAGGGGGGCGGTTTTCTCGAAAAGAGCCCCCCTTATAGGGCATGCCAATGGCTGAAAAAAAAATTTTTTTTTGCAAAAGCCTTTATATTTTTCTCGATTTGTGGTAATCATAATGAGTCAGTACCAGGAGATTCAAGAGCATTGCATGGATTTATACGAAGAACTTATCGGTCTTATAGACAGCCTTAGAAAAGCAAGGCTGGATTACGCCCTGTGCGGAGGCATCGCCGTAGCTTTTTATGGATATTCCCGTTTTACCAAAGATATCGATATCCTCATCCGGGCCGAAGACCTCGAGCAAATCTTGAAAGCGGTTAAAGACCGGGGTTTTTCGATAAAAGGAGGCTTAATACCTTTTGACTGGGGAAAACCATATCAGCGAGAGATCTACCGGATCTCAAAAGTTGAAGATCAAGAGTTACTGACCCTGGACTTGATTCTTGTTAATAAAAATCTCCAGGATGTCTGGGAGCAACGGGAAGTGTTTGAATGGAAAAATCGACAGGTACAGGTGGTTTCACCCGAAGGTTTGATCAAAATGAAACGTCTGGCTGGCCGCGATCAAGATCTTTTGGATTTAAAGAAATTAGGATTCATCGATGCAGAAGGGTCGGAAGATTAAGAGAATTATTCAGGTAGAAATGTCGCCGGAAGCCATTGACCGGCGTCTACTGGATCTGGCTCAACTTTACAAGCTGGGAATTGCCATCCAGGATGCCCGCCGGCTGGGCAAAGTTAATGAAACCCGGCTTTCAGAAAACCAGGAACCGGAGGACGGTGCGACAAAACGACAATCCAGTAACGCATGATGGGTGAGAAAGGATTAAAATGTCTGATATAATCCCTTGATGAGAAGAGCAAGAATAACCTATCCCGGTGCCTGGCACCACGTAATGAATCGCGGCTGTGGCGGCAATCCAATATTTTTCGGCCATCAATCTAAAACCCTTTCCCGGACTAGTACCCTGTCTCATAAATTCTGTTGCCGGTGTTGGCAATATAAAATCGTACGGAATTTGTCAGCGGTGGTGAAAAAACTAAAAATTACAAAATACAAATCACAAATCCCAAACAAATCCAAAATTACAATGTCCCAAATTACAAACAGCCCTATCGGGCTTAGAAATACCGTTTGCAGCTTCTCGCCGGAGGCGTTTAGAATTTGTCCGAAGGACACTTCTTTGTTTGTAATTTGTAATTTTCCCAGGGGGCACCACTCCATCATTCCAATATTCCAACATTCCATCATTCCAATCAATTGTGAGCGCAGCGAACTAAGTTCTAATTTGGATTAGTTCTCTGACCTTCAGGGAGTACAGGCTGCCAGCCATTGTTTCACTGTCTTTGTCTGGGGATGTTCTTCTCCAAAAAAGGCATTCCATATTTTATACGCTTTCTCAAAATATTCTTTTGCTTTTTCCTTTTGTTCCAGGGCAAAATAGGCCGATCCCAGGTTATTCAACTCTCTGGCCACATTGGGATGTTCCGGCCCAAACACGGCCTCATCGATGGCCAGCGCTCTCTCTAAGTACTCGATGGCTTTCCGGTGGTCTCCAAGAGCATTCCAGGCCGATCCCAGGTTATTCACGCGAATGGCCACATTGGGATGTTCCGGCCCAAACACGGCCTCATCGATGGCCAGCGCTCTCTCATAGTACTCGATGGCTTTCCGGTGGTCTCCAAGAGCAT
>CP070627.1:2124178-2129542 GCA_020355945.1 Candidatus Aminicenantota bacterium
TACTTATCGATATAAAAGACAAAGATTCCAACCTGCTGGAGTCCGTAAAAGTAAAAGTCACACCGGAAATAAAAAAAGTTACCCTTATTCTTGATGTTAAAAAGTAAATTACTATCTCTTATTCTTGGTATTGCTGTCATATTTAGTGCTTGCTTGACAAGGGGAGGGGACCGTGATATTAGAACCATTAACACCGATATCAATGCCCCGGTTAAGGACCCGCCGCCCCCGCATTTAGCCCGGGCGGAAAGCAACTTTCAAAAAGGCAAAGAACTGGTGTTAGCAGGAGATATTGACGGAGCAAAGTATTATTTTGACAGGGTAATCAATATTTTGTTGGATACGGACACCGAATCAAAAAACTTGAATCACCGAACTCACCTGGAATATTACCTGGAGAAGATTTCAGGAATTGAACTCAGTTACCTGGAAGACCGGTTCTCATTATCTGAAAGCCTTGAAGCGCATGAAGCATTTTTAGATGAAGTAATATCTACCCCGCTTTTTCCTTCGTCAGAGCATGAAATCCGGCAAATCCGGGAGAATATGGACCTCCAGGGGCCGCAATACACGATTCCCATTACCATCAATTCCCAGGTGGTTTCTTTTATTAAAGCCTTCCGCACCATCCGCAAAAAAAATATCCAGGATGCGCTGAATCGTTCTGTAGAATATATTGATGAATTTAAGCGGATTTTCAGGGGAGAGGGGCTGCCTGAAGACCTGGCATATTTACCCCTGATTGAGAGTGGGTTTCGCGTTCATGCGGTTTCCAGGGCGCGGGCCCGGGGAGTCTGGCAGTTTATGGCTTCTACGGCGCGGATGTTTGGCCTGCGGGTGGATTGGGTAGTGGATGAACGCAGAGACCCCTATAAATCCGCTGCCGCCGCCGCTAAATACTTAAAAAAACTGTATGAAGAATTTGGTGACTGGTACCTGGCCCTGGCCTGCTACAACGGTGGAACACGACGGGTTAACCGCGCCATTAAACGCTTAAAAACCAAAGATTTCTTCAAAATTGCCCGGCACCGGTGGTATATCCGCCGGGAAACCCGGAATTACGTACCCGCTTTCCTGGCCGCCCTGGTCATTGCTAAGAACCCTGAAACTTACGGTTTTACCATTGAAAAAGAAAAAGAAGAAAAAATCTTTGCAAATACCAAAACCATTCAAATCCCCTCACCCGTAAACCTGGACCAGGTGGCTGCCCTGGCAAAAATCCCCTACCGGGAATTACAAAAAATCAACCCGGAACTCATCCGGGAATTCACCCCCTTTAATAAAAATCTTTACTCTATCCGGGTGCCCAAAACCGTTGATGAGTCCACACTGGCCCAATTAAAACGACTTCCCCCGGCAAAAAAATACTTTATCGGTTGGTATAAAGTCAAACGGGGGGACAGTCTTTACTCCATTGCCAGGAAGTTCAACACCTCGGTCAAAAAAATAAAAAAAGCCAATAAATTAAGATCGAATCTTATCCACCCCGGGAAGCGATTACTGATCCCTAGAGGGATTTAGAAAATGGGAAGATAGGAAGATAGGAAGATAGGAAGATAGGAAGATGGAACATAAGTCTAAAATGTTGCGATTTTTAATCTTAAGTATAAAAAAAACCACAGATAATGATTTTAAGAGGCAGCAATGGTAAGTAGAATAAATTCTGCGGTGATGAGCGGTTTGAATGTCACATTAACCGAAGTGGAAGTGGGATTCTCAAAAGGAATCCCGGGTACCACCATTGTGGGTTTACCGGACAGTGCGGTAAGTGAAAGCAAAGAACGAATTCGGTTTGCCATAAAGAACTCCGGGTTTGAATACCCTTATAAAGAGAAAATCGTGGTGAATCTTTCTCCTGCGGATGTAAAAAAGGAAGGTTCATGCCTGGACCTGCCCATTGCCGTGGGCATCATAAAAAACGAGAATTATTTAAGGAGTGATATTTTTGATGACTTCTTATTTTATGGAGAACTCAACCTGAACGGCGAATTAAAACCGGTCAAAGGTGTCTTGAACCTGGCGCTTTTTGCCAGGGAGAATGGGTTCAAAGGGGTGATTGTTCCCTATGACAACGGTAATGAAGCTGCTTTTGTGAAAGAGATCGACGTATTTGCCTTTAAGACCCTGAATGAAATCATCGAATTTGTCATCTCCCCTGATTTTTCCAAAAAGGTTAAGCATAGAAAGAGAAAACCCGGGAAGAGAAAAACGGATATTGATTTTAGCGAGATCAAGGGGCAGTACCTGGCCAAGCGGGTAATGGAAATTTCAGCCGCAGGTTTTCATAATGTATTGATGGTGGGGCCGCCGGGTTCGGGCAAATCCATGATATCCAAGGCTTTTCCCTCCATTTTACCGGACATGACCGATGACGAAATCCTGGAAACCTCGCTGGTATATAGTGCGGCAGGGCTGCTGGATAACCGGAACAGCCTGATGGACAGACGTCCGTTTCGTTCGCCCCATCATACCATTTCGGATGTGGGCATCAGCGGCGGGGGAAAATATCCCATACCCGGTGAAATATCCCTGGCTCACAATGGTGTTTTGTTCCTGGATGAACTCCCTTATTTTAAAAAATCAGCCCTGGAAGTATTAAGGCAGCCGTTGGAGGATGGAGAGATCACGATTTCTCGTTCTTTAACTTCTTATACCTACCCGGCAAAATTTATGTTTATTGCAGCCATGAATCCTTGTGAAGACTCGGTAGGGTTAAAAGGTTCCGATTATTACCTTTGCACGGAGGCTCAAAAAAGGGCTTATTATTCTAAAATCTCAAAACCGTTATTGGATCGGATTGATCTGCAGATTGAAGTGAAAAAGGTTAACATTGATGAAATTACTTCCGATGCGAAAGCGGAGAGTTCCCAGGAGGTCAAAAGAAGGGTAGTTCAAGCCAGGAACGTGCAGTTACAGCGATTTAAGGGTTTGAAGCACAAGATATTTGCTAACGGTCAGATGGGAAACAGGGAGATAAAGAAGTTTTGTCCGTTGGATGCGGGGGGGGAGAAGTTGCTTAAGATGGCGGTGGAAAAGTTGGATATGAGTGCCAGGAGTTATTTTAAGGTATTAAAGATAGCGCGGACTATTGCTGATCTGGAGGCTGTGGAAGCCATTCGGCAGCATCATATCCAGGAGGCCCTGCAGTATCGGACATTGGAATTGTTTAACCTTTAAGAGATTAGTGATTAGCATGATTAGGGGACAGGCCAGTAAAAGAAAAGGATGTCAATGGTGGTAATGATATCACCGGGTTTCAGTCCGGCTGCTTTAGCTGGTGAAGCTTTAACAATGCGGTGAATTTTGAAGATGTTGAGCCCAGAACCCGCGGCAGTAGGATAAATACCGCTCATATCATACTTGAAGGGGTGGTTAAAATTACAATTCTTCAATCTCTTCTTTTGAATTTGTCTGGACCGTTTTCTTTTGTGCCTTAAGTTGTTTAATTCTTTTTCACTTTGTCGTTGGGGTGTTCCTGGTTCCATCGTTCCACCAGGTCATCGGTGGTTTTTCCGATCATATCGCGATTGACAATATCGCCTTTGAATTTGCCTGAGACGTTGATTTCGCTGATAAGGATCGAATCGGACCAGTGGTTAATACCCAGTTTCCCTTCCAGGTCGATGGTGGGAGCAAAAAATCCTAATCCCCTTAACCGGACGGAACGGCCGGACAGTGCATAAAATGTAATGGCTTCTCGTAGTTCGGCCATGACATTGAGGATGGTTCCTTCATTTAAGCTGCTGCGTCCGGCAATGAAATCCACCACGTCTCCCAATTCAGCCACGATGCCCCTTTTTATCCTTGGGGAGTAGGCCCTTATTGCTTCTATCTGACGTGCCATATGTTTCCTCCTATTTCAATGGTTCAAAATGGTTTTTTCAACCATTCTAATGGTACCGTACAATGGGCCTGATGTCAAATCTTAGTTATGATTTTTTATATTTTAATGTATAATTTGTAAATTATAGACTAAAATTTTAAAATTATATACTATAATTTTGAAATTATATATTAAAATTTTTAATCAGAACCATTCATTCACAGGTTTTGATAGGTTGTTCGGGTGCTTTTCAACCTATCAATCCCCTTTGCAAAAGGAGCTATTTGACAGGATGAACAGGATAATAAGGGGCGGAGGCGCGGGCCTCGAGACGTCCGCGTTCGGGCTTATTGATCTCTTTGGATTAGAGGGTCACAGAAAAAAGGGTCAGGCAAAAAAAATCTGAATTGTTCATCAAAGAGATTGAAAGGCTTTTTTAGGTCAGAAAAGGTGCCAGGCAAGGAATTATTCTTTCTTTTCTTCTTCGCTTCTCAGCTTCTCAGCTTCTCAGCTTCTTCGCTTCTCTTTTTTTCCGCCTCTGCCAGGTTTTTTTTCACCAGTTTAGTATGCGGGTGTTGGCTTCCCAGCATTTTTTCACAAATCGTTAATGCTTTTTGATAGTACCGGATGGCCTTTTGATAATTGCCTAAAGATTCCCACGCAAAGCCAAGGTTATTCCAATCTCCTGCCACTGAGGGATGTTCCTCGCCATAGGTTTTGCGATCGATGGCTAATGCTTTTTCAAAGTACCTGATAGCCTTTTGATAATCGCCTAAAGAATACCATGTACAGCCAAAGTTGTTACTAACGGTTGCCACTTGTGGATGTTCTTTTCCGTATTTTTTTTCAAAAATGGCTAATGCTTTTTCATAGTACCAGAGGGCCTTTTGATAATTGCTAAGCTCCCTAAATGTTTCACCAAGATTGTTGCTAACGATTGCCACTTGTGGATGTTCCTTTCCGTATGCTTTTTCAAAGATGGCTAATACTTTTTCATAATACCGGAGGGCCTTTTGATAATTGCCAAGTTCCCTACATGTGTCGCCAAGGTTGTTACTAACGGCTGCCACTTGTGGATGTTCTTTTCCATATGTTTTTTCAAAGATGGCTAATGCTTTTTCATGGTACCGGAGGGCTATTTGATAATTGCCAAGCGCCTTCCATACTTCACCCAGGTTGTTCAACCGGGCGGCAACATCCGGATGCTCGTCACCATGAACCCTGGTATCCAGGGCCAAAGCTTTTTCAAAATATTCAATGGCCTTGTTATAATTTGCCAGTTTATAATAGACCTGGCCGACCATATTCAGATATTTTGTATTGCCGGATTCCAACCGTGCCGCTTCCAGGTATGCCTCCAGCGCCTGTTGATAATCCGGCTGGTTCTTAAAAAAATGAACATCGCCCTTGAGGAAATAATCTTCCGCCGCGCTTTGGCTTTTCCTTTCATTTGAACAGCGAAAGAACAAGAAAATGCAAATAAGTGCAATAATGGTGATATTGCCATAGATATGGGCATGATGTTTCAACAGCCTTTTCAT
>CP070627.1:2129642-2134997 GCA_020355945.1 Candidatus Aminicenantota bacterium
AATGATTTGACACAGATGACCTTTGGATTTTCAAGGGATGATGCGGTATTTCTCCCGCATTACCTGGCAAAAGGAATTTTCCCTAAAGACCCTTTCGAGGTATTGGACCAGGAAGGGCTTGGGCAGTTGGTGGAAATAGGAATCCAAAAGGGCAGGGAAACGCGGCCTGATTTAAAGGTAGGAATTTGTGGTGAACATGGTGGTGAACCCCGGTCTGTGGAATTCTGTTTCAAGGCAGGCATGAATTATGTGTCCTGTTCTCCCTATCGAGTGCCCATTGCACGTTTAGCCGGGGCACAAGCGAAGATCAGGCGTGAATCAGTGGACAGTAGCTAGAAGGTGAGTCGGGTGAATGAGACAATATATCCTGTAGAGACGCATTGCATGCGTCTCATTCCAATTTTGCCCCATACGCTGTGCGCCATGCGCCATGCGAAATGCTCTCGCCCCCTGGTCGCCGAAGGCAAAGAAAATGAACGCGCTGGAAATTAAGAATTTGAAAAAATCGTTTCGGTCGAGTTTTTTTATCAGGGTGTATCATATTTTAAAGGGAATCGATATCACCGTAGAAAAAGGTGAGATATACGGGTTCCTGGGTCCCAATGGTGCGGGCAAAACCACTACCATGAAGTGTGTCCTGGGGATCATATTTCCTGATTCCGGTGAAATTTCCATCTTCGGTCAACCGGCGTGGCGAACGGAAAGTCGGCGAAACGTGGGATTCCTGCCGGAGCATCCTTATTTTTACGATTACCTGACAGCGGAGGAGTTACTGGTTTTTACCGGGATGTTGTTTTCCATTCCCAAAAGGAAGATCCTGGATCGGGCTAAAGAGCTGATTGAGTTGGTGGGATTGAAGGGGAAGGAAGATATTAAATTAAGAAAATATTCAAAAGGAATGATCCAGCGGGTAGGGTTGGCCCAGGCATTGGTGCACGACCCGGATTTCATTATACTGGACGAACCCTTTTCCGGCCTGGACCCGATTGGAAGAAAAGAATTACGGGATATCATTCTTTCATTAAAGAATTCCGGTAAAACCATTTTCTTTTCCTCTCATATTCTCCAGGATATGGAAATGATGGTGGACCGGGTGGGCATTATACTGGATGGGGAAATCAAAAAACAGGGAAAACTCCCGGAATTAATTTCTCACAGTGTCAGGTATTATGAAATCGTGTTTACCGGTATTGATGAAACCGCATTGGCGAGTCAGCCGGTGAAATTTGTCTTGCAGGATGGGAATTACATTGCAAAATTAGGAACCAACGAAGAGGCCAATCAAATCATTGAATGGATCGCAGGAAACAAAGGGAAGATCTTATCGGTAACGCCGATCAGGATGACCCTGGAAGATATTTTTCTCAAGGAAATTAACCAATGAATATGAGACTAAGGGCGATTGCATTGAATACCTTTAAAGAAGCGGTGCGAAATAAAGTCTTTTATTTGTTGGTGGTGTTGGGGGTAACCACGGCGTTAAGTTCCCAGGTCATCAGTATGTTGACCATTGGGGATAGGGTAAAGGTTTTGAAGGATGTGGGACTGGCATCCATTGATTTTTTCTGTATCCTGATTGCTGTGTTTACCGGCATCAACCTGGTATATAAAGAAATAGACAAAAAGACCATTTACAATATCGTCAGCAAACCCATTTCCAGGAGTAGTTTTATATTGGGGAAATTCCTGGGACTGGCCTTGACTCTCCTGGTGGCATTGGTTTCCATGGCGGCTATTTTTTTTGGATTCCTTTTTATTTCCAGTGGAGCTTTTGATGCCAGAATCCTGGTATATTTTTTCCTCTTGTACCTGGAGCTCCTGGTTATTATTGGTATTTCATTGGTATTTTCCTCTTTTTCCACCCCGATACTTTCTTCTATCTTTACTATTTCTCTTTATTTGGTGGGCCAGGTTACCTGGACCTTCAATGAATTTAAGCACAAATTGGTGAGTCCCCTGGAGAAAGCCGTTGCTCACTTTTTTTATTATGTTCTTCCCAACCTGGAAAAATTTAATATTAAAAATGCGGTAGTAATGAAAACGGGATTGGACGGTTATTTAATTATCAATGCGGTTATTTACGGTATATGTTATACTTCCGCACTTTTGATATTGGCGATTCTTATCTTTAATAAAAAGGAATTTCAATAAATAAGCTTGACAATTAACCATGAGAAGGAAATTATTGGTACTTATTTTTGTTGTGTTGATGGTGGTGGTGGGGTATGTGCAGTTTAGATATGATTCCCACCGTAATTATTTTGCTGGCCGGGAGGTATTTGTGACCCTTCCTCCCGGTAAAACTTTAAGAATATTATCTTTTGGTTTTCGGAACCTGGTGGCGGATATGTTGTTTATCTGGTCTATTCAATTCTACTCCACCTACTATTTAACCAACATTTATGATTATCTCGAGCATGTTTTTGAAGTGATTACCGATTTAAATCCGCGGTATAAGGAGCCTTATATTGTGGGTTCATGGATCATGGCTTTGGAGGCGATGGATGTGAAAATGGCCATGCGGCTCCTGCAAAAAGGGGCCAGGAATATGCCGGATGAATGGATTTTTGATTATGAATGTGGTTTTTATGCGTACAAAAATTTAAAAGATTATGCCCTGGCAGAGGAATTTTTTACTAAAGCGGCTTCCAAACCTAACGCCCCACCCTTAATCAAACGAAAACGCGCCCATATGGTGTATATGAAAGACAATTTAAATTACGCCTATGAGCTGTGGATGGAAATTTATAAAAAAGCACAAGACTACCTGGAACGAGCCGCTGCCCGCAACCATCTCCACCAAATCAAATTTGAAATGGACAAAAAATTTTTAGAGCAGCGCATTGCCCTGTTTAAAAGCATATACAAACGGTATCCTTATAACCTGGAGGAATTAAAACGGGCCCGGCTGGTCAGGGGAATTCCCAGGGATTTTGATGGGAATCATTACATCTACCGACCTAAAAAAGGGATAATCACTGCTGAGAAGGTGCTGCGATGGAAGAAATAGTCCTGGTTATTTTAGGGCTGATCATCGGGAGTTTTTTAAATGTAGTCATTTACCGGCTGCCGCTGGAAAAGAGTATTATCAAACCCGGGTCTCACTGCCCCTCCTGTAACACCCCGGTTAAATTTTACGACAACATCCCTGTGATTAGCTATATCCTGCTGAAGGGAAAATGCAGGCATTGTAAAGCAAACATATCATTGATCTATCCGTTTGTGGAATCATTTACCGCGTTTAGTTTCTGGCTGGCTTACGTTTATTTTGGCCAGGTACCGCTTTACATGGGTTTCAGTATCCTGTTTATATGCCTGCTGCTCTCATTGGCACTGATCGATTTAAAACACATGATCCTGCCGTTGGGAATGAGTGTTGGCGGTGGGGCGGTGTTCCTGGTCTATTCTTTTTTTAATCCTTTCATCTCCCCGGTCAATGCCTTTCTATCTGCTGCCGGTGCTGCACTGGCATTTGCAGCCATATACTATTTTTATTTGAAAGTCAGGAAAATCGAAGGACTGGGACAGGGAGATATCTGGATGATGCTGCTGTTGGGTTCGTTCCTGGGACTCAATAAATTGGTTATTGCCATTCTCCTGGCTTCTCTTTCCGGGGTTATTGTGGGTATGTTTTTCATTATATTCAAGAAAAAAAATTTGAAACTGGCCCTCCCCTTTGGCACCTTTCTCAGCCTGGGCAGTTACATTTCCCTGTTCTGGGGGAATGATATTTTAAGATTGATTCAATCATTTTATAGATAATTATGATTAGCCACAGAGGACACAGAGGACACAGTGGTTTTTAAAAACAAAAGGATATAAAGATGAAAAAAACAACTACGATTTTATTGTTGGTGCTTCAATTTTTTTTGTTGATTATTTTTCAAAATATCTATTCCGTGTTCAAAGAATTCGGGGAAGTAGACCTGACAAAGATAAGAGACCCGATGCAGTTGATGAATAATATAAAAAGCATAAAGAGAATGTTCTCTGTACTTTTTATTGTAACCAGTTTGTTTTTTATCAGTACTGCAATTTACCTGGGGTTCCAATTTAGAAAACCGAAGCAGAAGACAGCGATTAAAGGTATACCTCCCCTCCATGATTATTTGCTGGAATTAAAAGACAGTGAAACGGAATTGAAGACGATCATAGAGAAACAGCAGGCCCATGTCATTGAAAAAGAAGAATTAAGTAAAAGCATCATCAACAATATTAATTCTGCGGTTATATTTTTAAATCAGTCAGGGCGAATCGATATTTTTAATGCCGTGGCCCAACAACTATTTTCCCAAAGCTATGCCAACGCCAAAAATAATCTCCCGGGTGACGTATTAGCAAAATTCCCTGAGATTGTCCAATTCCTACAAGACAATGAAGACAGGAAAGTCTCTAAAGAAATTACCTCAAAGGAACGGGTATTTTTTGTCGATCTGAATCCCATTGAAACCATCGGGCAACTGCTCATTGTTAAGGACATTACCGAAGAAAAGAAACGAGAGGAAATTGACCGCAGGAACAGTAATTTTATTATGTTGGGAGAAATGACGGCATTTCTAGCCCATGAAATCAGGAACTCTCTAGGGGTTATTTATGGGTATACCAGGACCATAAATGCAGGCAAAGACAAGATAGATAAAGTTAACAAAGAGATCAATTTTTTATCTACTATGATGGAGAGTTTTTTAAAATTTTCCAAACCCGTTGAGGTGGATAAAAAGGAAGAGGTTGACCTGGTCGAGCTCCTGGAAAAAATCTCCCGTGAAAATGAAATCGCTCTAGAAATGAACCGGGAGACAACAACCGTTGAAAGCGATCCGGCTCTTCTTCGCTCGGTTTTTTCCAATCTTTTGATCAATTCCAGGGAAGCGGGCGCGGACCGGGTAGAAGTGGTGGTCAAAAGAAGAAAAAATAAAGAATTGGAAATCCGTTTAACAGATAACGGCAAAGGCATCGATGCTGATGTAAAGGAAAAGATATGGTATCCTTTTTTTACCACCAAAAAGAAGGGAACCGGCATGGGACTTGCCATGATTCGCAAGATCATCAACACGTTAAAGGGAGAGATATCTCTAGCGGATACCGGTCCCCGGGGAACTACGTTTAAGATTACGTTTTACCGTTAACAAAAAAACAAAAAAAGGTGCCAGGCAAGAAAATAGGCAAGAAAATACACGAAGATACACGAAGAAAAAAATAAAATACCTGACCACATAATTTCCCTTCAAAAATGGAAATAAAACAATATGTGGATAGAAGAAATAACAAAATGATTGAAAAATTTTATTTTTGATTATATAATTCTATCAAATGGATAAAAAGATGAATCGTTTGAAAAGGAGGTCGCAAAATGTT
>CP070627.1:2135097-2140423 GCA_020355945.1 Candidatus Aminicenantota bacterium
AGGGGGGGCAGTTTTTTCAAAAAGCGCCCCCCCTGGTCGCCGAAGGCGAAATGGTTTCTGGATTAGCAATTGACCTGAAAAAATATTTTTTCTATTGAAAAAAAGGTAAAATTGGCTATAATAGTAGTGAAGGAAACAGCAATGACAGAGTTGAATGAAATAAAAACGAAATTATCCGCCCACAAAAGCGAGTTAAGAAGAAAATATAAAGTCAAGGAAATTGGAATTTTCGGTTCTTATGCAAGAGAAGACCAAAAAGAGAACAGCGACATTGACATATTGGTGACCTTTGAGAAAACCCCAGGTCTGCTTAAATTTCTTGAGTTGGAAAACCATTTATCCGGTCTCCTGGGAATCGACGTAGACCTGGTGAGAAAAGAAGCTATCCGAAAAGAGTTAAAAGATACCATATTAAAGAATACCGTTATATTATGACAAAACGAAGCCTTAGTCTTTATACCAAAGATATCCTGGAGAGTATTGAGAATATAGAAGAATTTATCGAAGGAATGGATTTTGATAAATTTCAGAGTGATGATAAAACTTCTAGTGCGGTTATCCGGAAATTAGAGATCATTGGTGAAGCGGTAAAACAATTACCTGATGACATCAGAGAGCGTTATAAAAAAATCCCCTGGAAGGAAATGGCAGGAATGAGGGATAAGCTTATCCATTGGTATTTTGGAGTGGATTATGAAATAGTCTGGAATGTAATCAAGGAAGAAATTCCTCAACTAAAACCCATCTTGAAAGAGATAGCCGATAAAATAGCAGTTGACGATGCAGCGACATCGGTACAAAATGAGGCAAATAGCCATTAAAAAGTACTTTATTCAAGCTTGTTGAGCACTTTATAAAGAATGGCCAATACGCCTTTTTTCTCCTTTTGAGGACAATTCCGGTAGTAATCGATGCTGTCCAGCACGAGCTGCTGTTCATAGGGTACCTTTTTAAGATAATAAGCCAACAACCGTGCCGGAGGGCATACATCTTTATGATTGAAATCTTTAAGATCAAATTCTCCAGGAGCCTCCGATAAATACCTACTACCTTGTTCCGCAATAATTTTCGATAAAACTTTGGGATTGTAAGAAATATGAGAAAAAGGAAAATGACGCCATCTCCAAGCGATATAAAAAAATTTGAAATTATAGTAACGAATGAATCGTTCGACAGCTTCAAGTTTATTTTTTTGCGGTCCCAGAATTAAATAGACGTGATTTTTAACCATATCAACTTCGCTGTCCGATAAATCCTTGCGTAGAAGTTCTAGAAAATGAGAAATCTCACTTTTTGAGAAGAATTTTTTGTTTGATTTTAAGTGCTTAAGATTTAACTTTTTGAAATCGTTACTATTATAAAAAAAGTCAAGTTCTTTAAGCTCTTTTTCAAGGTAACTATAAATTAGACACCCCCTGAAATTAGTTAGTTCTACTCCACTCCAGTGACTCTCTAATAAATTATTTTTCATTTTTTCTTTATAAAGTAATTGATTATCAAACAAATGGTATAAATTCTTTGCCAGATGGCTGTCAGGATATTTTTTTGAGAATTTTTTCCAAATTTCTATTAAGCTGTGAATAGAAAAAGATTCACTTAAAAAGTATTCAAATAATTTGAAGAAAAGATGCTCAAAAACATCGTACCCATAAAAATAATCAAAAATGTCTTTCATATCTTCCCAATCTACTTTGTCTAAAGCAATCCATTCATTTTTAATTATCACCGTTAAGAAAGATTCAACTATATTATTTAATGATTCCTTATCCTTTTTAAGAGATAATGATGACAAGAAGCTTTTAAAACTTTCCCGGAAGGATTTTAAATTTTGAATGGGATAATTATTCCACATTGTCGAAAAAACCAATTGGCAAATCTCGGCATTTTCTCCCGGTTTCTGCAATACATAGGTAAAAAATTTACAAATGGACTTTTCCCATGAGTTTTCCATCAAAATATGCACCAGGTTTTTCCTAAGGGTAGAATTGGATGTTGAAATTAATTCGTTTGTAAACCTCTCTGCATAAACCTCTTTTCCATCGCTGTAGAGGAGTTCTTTGAATAGACTGGAAAAAGAAGCGATTAACTCCTCGCTTTCTGTGGATGAGCATGCATCAATTATCTTACCCAGGATTTCATTTTGCAATTCATCCGTAATACTTACATCATCCGCCAATACAAGACACACCAATTGTAATGGCCGGTAAGCTTCCGGGAAAATATCCTCTACATTTAACAAATCTTTTACAAATTCCGCTGCTTTGCTTCGTCCTATTTTTACCTTGAAAGCAAATCGTATTTGAGCGGATGCCAGCCGGATAATTTCCACCCACCGGGGATCAAAGACGTATTTCTTGAGATCAATACTGCCTTCATACCACCGTTCCCACAAATGGAGGGCGGCAAAATATTCTTCAAAAGTTAAATGAATGAATCCAAACATCGGCTGTCCAAGTTCATTTTCTCCTTTTTCATAGAAGAAACCGGCTTCTTGCCGCAAGAAATTAAGAAATTCTTTGTATTCGGTTTTGGCTTTTTCAATGGGAGCATTGGTGTGAATACTTTTGTAATGTTTGAGAAAGGCCTCTTTAAATTCGTCTTCTTCGATCAATCCATTGGATTTGGTTGCATGAATTTCAAAGGCGATGGGAGCCATAATTTCGATGATTTCGTTTTTATCCTTTAATTGACTACCTTCGGTTAAGCGAAGCTGCATTCTTAAATTGACCCAATGTTCCAGGAAAGTTTCGGTACTGATATCATACAATTCAATACGTTTATTAGGCAGCTTCTTTCCCCGGTAATGAATTAATGCAATGATCGTCATAAGAAGCGGATTGGAAGCCAAACGCGTCACTGATGGATTCCTTGAAATGGAGTCATTTAGGCTTTCTGCCTGTTCCCCTGCATGATCAAAATCCTTGTCCGTGTGAGCGGCGATTGCCTGGTACCACTGCCGCGAGAATGTGGCAATCTCTTCTTCGCCAAAGGGCTGGAGTTCAAAATGTTTGAAACCGGCACCCAACCGTGATTCCTGGTATCCCACGATCCTGGAGGCCACTACATAGTGGTTATAAGGATACCTGGCTATTAAATCTTCTACTTGCTCAGTCACCCGGATTCGCAGAGATGTCTCTATTACTTCGTCCAATCCATCCATAAAAAGCAGCAAGTTGGAGTACTCAAACCCTTCTTTATAAAGGTGCCCGTACTGTTTGTCAAAATGATCGGTGATAAACTCGTATAAATTTTTCCCGTTATTTTTCAAGTAATTGGCAAATTCCGATACCCGGATATAAACAGGAATAATGTATCCGAAAGGGTGTTCCTCATCCCTATAGCTGACAGCTTTCACTGCCAGGTATTTCAAAAGGGTTGATTTGCCGGAGCCCGGATCCCCTAAAATGACAATATTCTTATCCAGGAGAATTTGAATGATATTTCCCACCTTTGCGGGTTTATCTTTATCGGGTTTATCGCTACTATCGGCATCATGAAATGCTTTTGTTACCACATGCCGTTCCTCTACTGAAATGGTTCGATCTGGTTTGATTTCCAATGGAACAAATATGTCATTGAGTTCCATTTGAATCTCTTTCCCGGATACTTTTGGGGAAAAGCCTCTTAATTCAATGAAACGGAATTTATTTTTTAAATATTGATCATAATCCTCAAGCTGCTTTTGAGCATCTGGCTGCCGGGCAAAGTAATTTTTGTATACCACCATCTTCAACTCATCAAAATCACTTCGTGAAACCAATTTTGAATCAATATTCTTAAGGATATCCAGGATACTCTCGATCTTTAAACATTCCAAAAGAATTGCTTGTATCCCTTCTTTTTCACTCATCAGGTTGAAGAATGCAATGCGATAGAGAGAGAAACAGTCACTCAAAATTCCGGGTATTAAAGCATGCTTGCCGGAAATATTCAACGAGTATTCTTTAGCGATCTTTTCGGCAATCTTTAATTGAAATTCACCACTTTTTAGGGATGAAAGAAAATTATCAAAACCCTCAGTGTACCTGGAAATTATTGAGAGCAGCTTCAATTCGTCTTTTTTGACGGCTGCCCGGATTTTTTTAACAACTTTTTTTGCATAATCATCATACAACTCTTCATGGTATTGCAATGATTTGTAAAACGATTTGATAAACAGGTTTCTCAATGGTTCCCCATCGAATTTTTTTGAACTTAAGAGTTTTCTTATTTCCCCGGTGGTTAAATTTGCCAGGACGCTGAGTCCGAAACTTAATAGTGCTGTTGTAATTTCCATATCTTTTTCTCCCAGTAACTATTACCAACTTTAAGGTTGGTTACGTCCCAATCTTTTTCCATTGGTATCAAAAACCACAAAAAATCATAATATCTTAATCTGCTTCGCTTCTCTCAGTATCTCATCCACAGTGATTAATGTCAGGTCATATTCCCAGGCAGTTGCTGCAATAAAGCGGTCAGCAGGGTCCTTATGCGGAAGTTCTATTAATCTACTTTTGAGTGCAATTGCATGTGATAATTTTGCTTCTTTAACTGGACTCCGTTTAAGTGCTTCCAATACCCATTCTTTTGGGGACGGATATAGTTCGATTCTTTCTTTTTCAGCCAGGATCAAAGTTTCCCATACTGTAATCGGAGAAATAAAAAGTTCATTATCTCTATTTCTAAGTACTTCGGCAATATCCTTGTCAAGTTTGTCCGGTTCCAACAGAGTCCACAGCCATATATGAGTATCTAATAGGTATCTCATCCTGATAAAACTTCCCATACCTTTGGATCTTCAACCGGCGAAACAATATCACCGACAATTCTGCCGGTACCGTTCATACATCCCAACCAGGAATCTTGCCCAGGTGATGAAACCGGTACAATTTTTACCAGCAGTTTCCCTTTATCGGTTATCAATATAGATTTATTTGAACGACTCATTGACTCAATAATTGTACGGCAATTCTTTTGAAAATTAGAAAGTTGTATTTCTTCCATTTTTTCTTCTCCCATTTAACCGATTGTATTTCTTATAAAAGGCCTTCCATTCAATATAATCATCCCAACGTTCGAAATCTTCCTCTTTTGCTTCATTTATCGACTTTTCAAATTGAGGAAAATCACAGTTGTATTTTTTTTCAAAGAGAGTCAGCTTCTCCTTTATCAATGTCAATTCCGTATAAAACTTCATTTTCACATAGTTCTCGATGTCTTTCCTTGTTATTTCAACGGGTTCGTTTATTTTCATTGTCTGCATATTTATCTCCGTCATTGAATAATATAAGCCTATTTGCCTTTTTTGTCAACCTTTATCTCACCAGCAAAATTATTTTATTAATAA
>CP070627.1:2140523-2145811 GCA_020355945.1 Candidatus Aminicenantota bacterium
CCGCCATCTCCGAAATCCCATAACAATGACGCGGCCCCTACGGATTCATCGGTGAAATTGACTGTCAACGGAACCGCGCCCCTGACCGGTGAACAGGAGAAGGCCGCAATAGGCGGCACACAGACATTAATGCCCACCTCTGCAAACGCATTTACTACATCCTGGTAGGGATATCCGTAATCCAATGCCGCACTAACAGCGCCTTCGGCTCCCTGTTGGAAAGTGGTGCTGGGAGTCCAGTAATCCATGTTCGCCTTGGCAAAAATATCAAAAGCCTTTAGTGTGCTCCAATTCGGGGTGGTGGCGATTAAACAAAAAGCCTTGTTAAATATCCCGCAGCTTAGGTGAACATCCATGCCCTCATAATAATCTTCAATATGATCAACGGGGGGGTTACACATATCCGGGAGTGGACAATCAGGGTCTTTAATGATATCACAACCACACTTGAAATCATTGGTGCCCCTTACGTAATATTCAGCCGCTTCCCCGGCCATGTCTGAAAATGCCTCATTAATACCTCCCGGTTGACCGTAATAAATTAAACCGGAATGATATTCGGTAAAACCATGACTAACTTCGTGGCCAATAGCGTCTAAGGCAGCCAATGGATAACATGTGGTATAACCATCTCCTATGTAGATGGTTGAACCATCCCAGAAGATATTTTCGTAATGGGTACCATAATGACACATGATGGTGAGCTGAAACGGAAGTACGGGAACACCGTACCGGTCCAAATACAGATCGTAAATCGACTGGCCGAAAAAGTGGGCATCATTCATGGGAGAATAGGCCCCGTTTACTTCACAACAAGTGTTTTCAAAACAGGGGAAGTCATGGGGACATGAGCCGGTCCAATTACAGGTTTTTACGTCGGGGGTTTCCAGGGTGCAGGTACTGGCGGCGTTTTGAGTGCAGGGTAAAAACGGATAATCCACACCGTAATAATAGTAACCGGTCTTCAGGTTTCCACCCGGCCCCGTACAAGCGTAGTTCAGCGAATCAAAAGAGTGAAGGACTTTCCCGGTATTGACATCGATAAAATGAACCGGTTGTGACGGATTACCGCATCCCGTATCGGCAAAAAAGGAAACCACACTGCACAGATGGGCTTTTTCATTCTTATGAAGATAAATATAGGTCCCGTATTTCTCATTGCTAAAGGTCCAGGCCGCACCGATATTTTTATTCTTATGCAGTTCTTGATTTCGCCTTAACGCAGTCAACGCATCCACGGACGCAGGAATCCTTTTTACATCACCCGGGATTCCTGTAATCACGGACCCGTGAAGTTGTACCACTCTGTTGGAAGAGTCCCTGCTGACAACAGTTTGAATACCCCAAACCGGGATGCCCTTATATAATTGTTGATAACGGTAATGGGTCACCCCGTTGAAATCCGTTCTTTGGGAAAGCAATTTAAAATCTTCTTCGCTGGTCAGACCGAAAACATGACCCATTTCACAGCCCTCACCGCTGTGGTTTTCATTCAACAGCCGGATATAATCCGCTGCATTAGCCAGGTAAAAATCGACTTTTTTAGCCGCCCATAAACTGGGCGACAGCAAACAACAACCAACAAAAACCATGGTGATAGTAAAAACCACCTGGTTATACAACCCTTTTTGCTTATTCATTGTTCATTCCTCCTTTTTTTTGGATTTTGAATTTAAGTATCCTCCCCGTATCAATTACCAACACCGAACCAGGGGCCCTTGATTGAAAAAGTCTCCGGGATTTTCTTTTTATATTGATAGCCTTATCTTTAGCAATGCACTCGGTCCCCTGAAAGCCGTGGATTCGGACGCCTTTAAGGAAAGTCTTTTTCTTTAGCCATATTAAACCTCCTCTTTTATAAATTTTTAATTTTTGTCACTTAGATAGCCCAATATGATATTTGATATCAGGATAATAACATTTCATGCAATTATCTGTCAATACCTTCAGCGAGAAAAAAACTTTTTTTCCATTACCCCAATACCCCATTCCCCCAATCTTCCAAATCCAATCCAGGCCGGGGTGCCGGGTGCGGATTCCATTGCCAAAGACCTGGGTGAACGTTTCAAAAAGCAATTCTCAAATCCCGATGAGGAAACCCCGGAGTAAAAAAATACACGATTACTCCAAAAAAGTCCATCGTTGAAGCTTCAAGGTGCAAAATTGCATATTTGAGGTGCAGGGGAGTACCTGCCAGGGTACACAGGGGGACCTCCGAGGTGCAAAATTTTTGCCTGTCCCTGTCCACTGTCCACATGTCCACAGCCCGGACAAGCCGGAACCAAAAAAAAGGAGCCGCAGATAAACGCAAATTAGCGCGGATAAAAAAGAAAAAAAATCAGCGTTGACCTTTTATACGCTAAAATCTGCGGCAAAAGAATTTAGGTTCTATTAAATGGATTGTCAATATTCAGATTGGGAATATGTGAAAAATCATCTACATTCCGTGTTACCAGGGTCAAATTATTCAGTAAAGCCGTAGCAGCAATGATCGCATCACCAAGAGTTAATTTCCTTTGCTGCCGGAGTGATACCGCTTTATCTATAACTTCGGAGTCCACCGGGAGAACCTTGAGAAGTTTAAAGACCTCTGTAAAGTAGATAACCTGCTCCTCTATAATTTGTTGAAAACCGAGTACTTCAATTTTTGAAATACTCGAAAAAAAGGAGTTGCTCTCATAAAAAAGCTCCCTTAACCAGGAGTTTTCATTAGCGCCAGAATAGATGATAATATTGCTGTCGATAAGCTTCATAGGTTATGCCTGTCTTAAAGGCATTTTTCTATCTTTTCGGATCTTTCTTTGCCATTTTACCGGATCCCCGAAGGATGAAATATCGCATCCTTTTTCAATGATAGAACGGGAACGTTTTAATTCCGATGCATCCATGATCTTTTTCTCTTCGACAATAGTTATTCCTATACGTTTAGCAAAGGATATAAGCAAATCAACATCCCCGGGATTATGTATTTCAAGTGTGATTCTTTCCATTACCTACCTCCTATTAAAACGTGCCATCTTGCCTGTATTTTGCGTATTTATCAATGTATTAACGGGCCCATAAGTAGAAAATCGTCTCATATTCGACTCCTTTGGCTGTGAACAGCAATAGGATTGTATCACAAGCTCAAAAAGAAAGCAAACCTCATATTAAACTTTTAAAGGAATGAATTGGCATGGCCCCTTTCTCTCCTATGAAAACCCCTCGGCGAGGGGAGCCTATATGCTGCGCAAGTTCGTTGATGTTGGTTTTCATTCGTCTCAGGGTGAGGGCGCGGCATCATGAGGGGCTGTTCCCAAAAAGGACCCCGGCGTGTCCGCACCTGGCGACCGAAGCCTCTGAAAGCGGGGCATTTCCCCACTTTCAGAAGGCTTCTTATTGACTACTCCCCTAACTTTATACATCTAACGGATATTTTAAACGTATCGTGTTCAACTTCACCAAAAAAGAAGATTTCACCTGGTGTAAAATCCTTCGGTTGTTGGGCAGCAGTCGGCAATTTCATTGGTTTCCATACTGTCGTCGGTTTTAATCAACGGTATAATTAGCAAAAATCGAGAAGACACGAATTGTTTGTGTTGAGCTGCCAAAGGGATCGGGCATGCCACCAGACCACGTATCATCGGACCGGTATGCCCCCCCGGGGAAAGCGCCTATTTTTCTAATCCCCGGGTTACTCTCATAGACCCAGGCCAACCAGATGGTGGTACCGCCCGGGACATACACGGGACTGGTCAGGTCAATAGTCTGCCATCTGCCAACCTGTGCGACCGCTGACGGTGGTGGTTGGGGAGAAAAGGTGCCAGGAAAAGCAACCCTTTTAATGAGACTGGGGTTACATTTCCTGGCACGGATATGAAGATTTTCTCCAAAATAGTATCAGAAAAAAATCCCCGGAGTCAGCCACAACTACCAAACGGGCCACACAATACATCAGACCCGCCATAATAACCACAGGAGTGGCATGGCTTTTCCACTCTAAAATAGACGCAGTCCTTGAAACATTTGATGCATTCCATATCCACATAAGGAAAGAGTTTTTGTAAGATAATGCATATCAACACTTGAGAAAGACAACATATGCGGCCCCACTTCCAAAATAGGCTGACTTCGGTGTGAGAAATCCCAGCAACCGAAGCGAACTCACTGCTTGAGAATTGCTCCATATTAACCAGAGCTATATTACCATCTCTATTTATTCTCATTTCCAGGTAGGACCAGTTGCAGTTGTTACTATAAACCGGAAGGTAAACGTCCATTTTGATAACTGTTTCATCGAGGGGAGGCACTTCGGTCGTTACCTCCAAAGGGGGTTCGAAATTCTCTTGTTCCCACATACTTAAAGTAATTTCGTCAAGAACTTCGGCGTTTACGTGTAAAGGGGAGTAATTGGCATGAATAGAGTATATATAATCTGCTTGTGAGCCGCTTCCAAAAGGATCAGGCATTCCTCCGGACCACGTACTGGCGGATTGGTATCTCCCGGGTGAACCGGTTTGATAGGCAATCCCCGGGTTATTTTCATATACCCAGGCCAACCATATCGTAGAGCCGCTCTCCACAGACACGGGAGTGGTCAGTTCAATAGTCTGCCAACCGGTGCTGCCGCTGACAGCGGTGGTTTCGGTTACACCTAACCTGTTCTGGGGTGTATCCTCGCCGTCGTAGACACCCAGGATCATAGAACCGCTGCCCCCGATATGGTACATGGTGACGCTAATGATGGTCCCGTTCTCCGGCATAGTAAAGGGCATGGCTCGCCGGTAGGCACTGACGGAAGTACTTCCGAATACCGTGGTGTTACCTACTGTGGGAAGTTCTTCGTCCACCGCAATATAATCGGTCTTTGTTTCCGTATCGCTGCCAGCAGAATTGGATACGGTTAAGCTAACCGTATAGGTTCTGCATGCTGTATTATAGGTAACCGTTGGATTTTGCTGCGAACTGCTGGAAGGGGTTCCACCATCAAAGGTCCATGACCAGGAAGTGGGATTGCCGGTTGAAAGATCGGTAAAGTCTACACTGTCACCCTCGTAAATGATGGTGGCACTGGCAGTGAAGTCGGCCACTGGCGGTTCAACAACTCCTCCACTGATCTCTACCGTATAATCTTCTACTTCACCATAGGTGAAAGTGCCGCAAATCGGTGGATAGGTGCTGTAACTCATGGATACTCTCATGCGGGTGATTACACCGGCAGTGCCGGCGGGGGGCGTGAAACTACCGTTCACGGTGGAACTGCCCGAACCGCTGAACACTTCTTCCCCGGAATCTTCAAAATCACCATC
>CP070627.1:2145911-2151183 GCA_020355945.1 Candidatus Aminicenantota bacterium
AGTTTGCACTGCAATTACTATGATAACGTGGCTTCCGGGACAGAGGTCATCTATTTTCACGACGATCAAAAAGGAAAACAGGCAGCGGAAGTCTTGCTTCGTCACCTGGTGAATCACCTGGGACTGGCAGACCGGGGCTTAATTCCCAGGAAAGAAGGAGAATTGGGATTTCATGTATTGAGCCAGACAAACGCGCCGTATGTCATTGCCGAACCTTTCTTTATCAGCAACGATCAAGACCTGGCCCGGGCCCAGGAAGACCTGGAGGGATTGGCCCGGGCATACGCCAAAGCCATCGAAGAAATCGCAGAAATGATCTAAGAAGCTGCTGTGAAAAAAGCCCACGAATTACACGAATTACACGAAAGAAAAACAAAAAAATCTGTGTAAATCTGTGTACTCTGTGGTTCTCTTTTTTTCATCCTGGAATTAGCCTGGTTTTTATTTGACTTTTCCCCTGTAATAGGTTATATATTTGATTTATTATTTTCATAAAATAGACATCAATAAAAACCGAGGTTAATTATGGATGAAATTGTAAAATTTATCGACAACATTTTCGTTAAATACTGGGAATACGTCGGAGGATATGCCCTTTTGATCATGTTGGTACCCACCGGGCTCTACTTTGCGTTTAAGTTCAGGTTTCTTCACGTAACCAAACTGGGTCATGCGTTAAAGGTCATCATGGGCAAATATGATCGAAAAGAAGATACCGGGGATATCAATCATTTTCGTGCCCTGACCACCGCATTATCAGCCACAGTGGGAACCGGTAATATTGTTGGCGTTGCCCTGGCCATTTATTACGGTGGTCCCGGGGCCATATTCTGGATGTGGGTGACCGGCTTTTTAGGGATGGTTCTTAAATTTGTCGAATGCACCCTGTCCTTTAAATTCAGGAAAGTTCATAAGGATGGTTCTATCTCGGGAGGTCCCATGTACTACATGGAAATGGGACTAAAAAAGAAACTGGGGCCTTTCGCCAAAATAATGGCGGTTATTTTTGCCACAGCTACCATTTTATGTTCATTGGGAACGGGAAATATGGCCCAATCCAACTCCATATCGGATGCTTTGAAAACAAATTATAACATCCCCGAGCTGCTCACCGCATTTGCTGTCACTTTTGTCGTACTGCTGGTTATTGTGGGGGGAATAAAAAGAATTGCAGAAGTCACTTCAAAACTGGTCCCCTTTATGGCTGTCTTCTATTTTGTCAGCGCTATTGCCATTATTATCGTCTTCATCGAGGAAATTCCCGCGACATTTGTGATGATTTTTAAATCCGCCTTTACCGGGACTGCAGCAACAGGTGGATTTATTGGCTCGGTTTTTCTTATCACTCTTAGAAAAGGGATAGCCAGGGGACTGTTCTCCAATGAAGCGGGTCAGGGCTCGGCTGCCATTGCTCATGCCGCCGCCAAAACCAAACACCCGGTCAGGGAAGGACTGGTAGCATCCGTCGGCCCCTTAGTCGATACCCTGATCATCTGTACCCTAACCGCTTTAGTTATTATACTCACCGGGGCATGGAAAAGTGGTATAGAAGGAGTGGGAATGACTCTTGAAGGTTTCTCAATAGGGCTTGGCCGGATCGGGTTGCAAGGTTTAGCCGGGCATGTGGTTGCCGGCGGACTCCTTCTTTTTGCCTTCTCTACCATTATCTCCTGGTCCTATTATGGAACCAGGGGGGCTGAGTATCTCCTGGGTGAAAAATTTATTAAACCTTACCGATACCTTTACGGCGTTTTTGTCTTCCTGGGCGCCATTGGTAAAATCGATATCGTATGGCATTTTGTCGATATGGTGATTACCTTTATGACCATCCCGAATTTGATTGCTATTATTTTATTGGCACCGATTGTGAAACAAGAGACACAAAAATACTTTGATTACATGAAAAAACCAGGGATTAACAACTATTAGAAAAAATTTCGGTATTTCCAGGAAATAACCAAACAAATAACAAAAATTGTTGCGTGAGAAATTTATGTTCTAAAAAACAGATAATCGCTGAAATAAAGATATAAATTTCATTTCAGTCAGTAGTCAGAGCACTCAAAAGTTGTTAGAAAAAAATTAAAAAAAATATGGTCATCGAGATGCTTCAAAATGCAGTATATAAAATAAAATCAGACTCCTTGGTAAAAATGCAACAATTTTGAGTATTTACAAACAAAATATGCTGTGATATTTTTAAAAGTCAGACTTCCCGGTCGATACAAAATGAATATAATAAAGACATACTCAAACCTCAACACCATAGTTGCGAATTAAAAGCGTTTATCCATTGTGAATCGTAAATTGGGCGGTGCGTTGCGGGTTGTCGTGGAGGAGGAGTCTGTATATCAAAAATCGGAATTAGCCTTTAAGGGCGGCAGCTTACTTAAATTTTTACCTTTTTTTAGGTTTCCCAATAGACCGTCCGACAGCGGGAACACAACCGAATTGAGCGCTGATAAACAATGATTACCGTGTCTAAAGGGCAGATTTGATTCATTAGCTGTTAAATTCGTATAACCAGGATCCGGGGTAGTGATTTGCACCTTTGCATTTGAGAGGCTAAAAAAAATGAAAAAATCAGACAAAAAAAATATCGAGGACATCCTTGCGCTAACTCCGATGCAAAAGGGAATGCTTTTTCATTATTTAAAAGACCCTGGGACCAGTTACTATTTTGAACAAATAAGCCTGGAAATATCCGGTAAAATCGATGTGAACATTTTTGAAAAGGCATGGAATTTTGTCATCGAAACAAATGAGATGCTGCGAACCGTGTTTCGTTGGGAAAAGGTAGAAAATCTAATACAAATCATTTTAAAAGAACATAAGCTTCAGCCGAGATATTATGATTTTTCAAAAAGGGGGGTGGCACCCCCAACCTATTATTGCATCGGAAGTGGTAAAAACCATAGGGAAAAAAAGTTTGCCGAAAAAACAAAGTTTCATAAGGTATTAGTAAAAAGGGGGTGGCACCCCCAAACTATTATTAAGAAAAAGTGGCTGGAAAAGATAAAGATTAAAGACAGGAAGGAGAAGTTCAACTTACTGGAAGTCCCGTTCAGAGTGACCCTATGTAAAGTTGAAGAAGATAAGTATGAGATGATTATCACCAATCATCATATTTTATATGACGGTTGGAGTAATGGCATTGTTTTGAAAGAATTTTTTAAAGCTTATGATGACTTATCCCATGGGAAAAATCTGGCAAAACCGGTTAAAACGAAATTTAAAGAATTTATCAAATGGATTCAAGAACAAGATAAAAATAAACAAAAGCAGTTTTGGGAAGGATATTTAAAAGGTTTTGACACCCAGACGAAGTTACAACCCGGACAAATAAGAGGGGAAAATGAAAAGGCTGAAAATTACCGGGTTATCCTGGGGCAAGATATAAAAGAGACACTGGAAGATTTTATAAAGAACAACCGGTTTACATTGGCTTCCTTTTTTTATGGTGCCTGGGGGATATTGTTACAGAGGTATTGTAACAGTGCAGATGTCATTTTCGGTACCACCGTGTCCGGGAGGTCTGCCCCTATAAAAGGCATAGAGGATATGGTCGGCCTTTTCATCAACACCATTCCTTTGCGGGTAAAAACAGGTGTTGGGGAAAAAGTGGAAAAAGTGAAGGATTTGCTTTGTAAAATCAATGATATCCTGCCCTTAAGAGAGACGTACCAGGGCACACCCCTGGTAGATATAAAAGGGTACAGTAAACTGAAACATAATGAAGCCCTTTTTGATTCGATTGTTGTTTTGGAGAATTATCCATTGAATCGTTGGTTGATGGAAGAAACCAGCCCATTGTCACTGGCGGTTCATTCATATTCGCTGGTGGAAACCACCACTTATAACTTAACCATTGGTATATTAACCGGTGATACGATTGAAATTGATTTTAATTATAACAAGTCATTATTTGAAAAAACCTGGATTAAGAGATTAGCCTGGCACTTCATCAATATCATAAAAAATATTTTAATCGATTTTGAGACAGGGATATCCGGTTTAGGAATGCTGGGGGAGGAAGAAAAAAGCCGGATATTATATGATTTTAACAGGACTGCTGAGGAGTACCCGAAAGATAAGACGATCCGGGAATTATTCAAGGACCAGGTGGAAAAAACCCCGGACAATACAGCATTAATATTCCAGGATAAAGAATTAACTTACCGGGAGTTGAATAAAAAGGCGGGGAAACTGGCCCATCTACTGCAATCCAGGGGGGTTCAATCCAATACTCTTGTGGGTCTCATGATGGAGCGTTCCCTGGAAATGCTTATTGGTATTTTGTCAATACTTAAAGCAGGGGGTGCCTATTTACCCATTGATCCTGATTACCCGGGAAAGAGAATCAACTATATGTTGGCAGACAGTGGTACAAAAGTGCTGGTTACCACCCCTAACATATCCGCAGGGATTAAAATTGTCAATTGTAAATTGTCAATTGTCAATTGTCAACGGGAGATCGCCTGTCCCGAGCCAGGTACCCCGGAAGAGCGGGGTGTGTCTAAACATGCAGCAGGCAACTTGCTGCCTGCAACTTCCCTGGCTTACGTCATCTACACCTCCGGTTCCGGCGGAGAACCAAAAGGAGTTTTGGTAGAGCATTACCCGGTTGTCAATTTGATCTTTTCCCAGAAAAGACAATTTGATATCAATGAGAACGATCGGGTATTACAATTTTCATCCATCTGCTTTGATGCCTCGGTAGAACAAATTTTTATTGCACTTTTTAGTGGAGCGGTTTTAGTCCTGGTGGATAGAGATACCCTCCTGGATAGTAGTAAATTTGAAGAATTTATATCCAGCCGTTCTATCACCCATCTTCATGCAGTACCTTCATTCTTAAGTCATGTCAAGGTGAAAGATACGTTCACATTAAAGCGAGTTATTTCAGGTGGAGATGTTTGCCCGCCGGCTTTGGCTAAGAAGTGGAGTAAATATTGTGATTTTTACAATGAGTATGGTCCCACGGAAACCACGGTAACTTCAATAGAAATGAAAGTTGGATTCGGAGATGTGGATGAGAGACTATCGCGTTTGCCTGTGGGCAGGCCCATCGGTAATACCGCGGTTTACCTGTTGGACTGCTGGAAGAACCCGGTTCCTTTAGGGGTAGTGGGAGAGTTGTATATAGGAGGAGACGGTGTTGCCAGGGGATATTTAAACCGACCCCAATTAACCGCAGAGAAATTTGACCATGATTTTTGGGATTACCAGGATTACCATGATAAAAAAAATAAAAGTTTTTTGGGGGGTCCAG
>CP070627.1:2151283-2156549 GCA_020355945.1 Candidatus Aminicenantota bacterium
TTCCTATTGGGAAGCCCATGCAGAATACCAGGCTTTACATTTTAGATAAAGATGATCTTTTACAGCCCATTGGAATTCCTGGTGAATTATGCATTGGTGGTGTCGGTTTAGCCCGTGGTTACTTAAACAACCCGGATTTGACAACAGAAAAATTCCGCCGCAAAAACTTTTTATTAAAGGGGACAAGGGGGCTTGCCCCCTTGTTATATCAAACCGGTGACCTGGCAAGATGGCTGCCTGACGGGAATGTAGAATTCCTGGGCCGGAAAGACCACCAGGTTAAAATCAGGGGATTCCGGATCGAATTGGAAGAAATAGAAAATTGCCTGTTAAGCCATGAAGATATAAAAGAAGCAGTTGTGCTTGCAAAGGAAAATGCAGAAGAGGAAACGCACCTTTGCGCTTATATTGTTTCCGCAAAAGAGCCCACGGCATTGGTACTGCGCGATTATTTGTCGAAAAAATTGCCAGCCTACATGATACCCGCGCATTTTGTCCGGGTGGAGAAAATACCGTTAACACCCGGTGGTAAAGTGAATCGACAGGCGCTGCTCTCTTCCGGGACGGTTTTGCAAACAGGGAAAGAATATGTCTCTCCCGGGACCGATATTGAAAGAACAATCGCTGAAATATGGCAGGAATTACTCCAGGTGGATCGAGTCAGTATCCATGATAATTTTTTTGATGTGGGTGGGAACTCTTTCTCACTTATTCGATTAAGCAGTCGATTAAAGGGGGTGTTCAAAAAAGATATCCCGGTGGTTACCTTATTTAATTATCCCACCATCGGGTCGTTGGCCCGGTATTTAAGTGGAGAGACAGGGGAAAGAACAGGGGTGCGCCAGGAAACCGGGAAAGCAGGGATTGAAATTGCAGTGATCGGGATGGCGGGCCGGTTCCCCGGGGCCAAAACCATTGATGAATTCCTGGCCAATTTAAAAAATGGTACGGAATCCATTACTTACTTAACCGGTGAAGAGTTGGAGCAAATGGGTGTGGAAGAGGAGTTAGCAAAGAATCCCGCTTTTATTACGGCCAAAGGTCGGCTGCAGGATATCGAGTATTTTGATTCTTTGTTTTTTGGATATACCCCCGGGGAAGCAGCAATAATGGACCCGCAGATGCGTATTTTTCATGAATGCTGTTGGGAAGCCCTGGAAAACGCCGGATATGCCGGGGAAATGTATGACCGGGATATTGGTCTGTATGCCGGGGCCAGTCCCAATCCCTTCTGGGAAATAATGCCGTTAAAACCCGTTCCAGGTAAAGAACATTTGAATACCCAACAATGGGAAGCCATTCAATTCAGTGATAAAGATTATCTCACTACCCGGATTGCATATAAGCTTAATTTAACAGGCCCCGGTGTAACCCTGCAGACCGCTTGCTCCACATCGTTATCTGCGGTTATCCTGGCCTGCCAGGGCCTGGTAAGTGGTGCGTGCGATATGGCATTAGCAGGGGGAGTATCGGTTACCCTTTATGATCATGCCGGTTATTTTTACCAGGAAGGGGTCATTATGTCGCGGGACGGTCACTGCCGGGCGTTTGATGCCAAAGCCACCGGGACCGTTGGCGGCAATGGCGCGGGCGTGGTGGTGTTGAAACGATTGGAAGAGGCTGCCTCGGCTAGAGATACCATTTATGCCGTCATTAAAGGTTTTGCCATTAATAACGATGGAAAAAATAAAGCGGGTTTTACTGCCCCGGGCGTGGAAGGTCAGGTCAGGGTCATTCAAAAAGCCCAGCGAATGGCAGGTGTTGATCCCGAAAGTATCGGTTATGTCGAAACCCACGGCACCGGTACCTTACTGGGAGACCCCATTGAAATCGAAGCCCTAAAACAGGCGTTTAACTTTAAAAGTTCTAATAACAGGAATTACTGTGCCCTCGGGTCTGTAAAGACCAATATCGGGCACCTGGATGCAGCGGCTGGTATTGCCGGTTTTATCAAGACGGTTCTTGCTTTGCTGCATCGTATCATTCCCCCTGCTTTGCATTTTGAAACCCCCAATCCCGCGATTGATTTTGAAAACAGCCCATTCTATGTAAATACGGCATTAAAAGAATGGAAAAGTAACGGGTATCCTTTAAGAGCAGGGGTCAGTTCTTTTGGCATCGGCGGCACCAATGCGCACGTTATCCTTGAGGAACCCTTAAAGGGGACAAGGGGGCTTGCCCCCTTGCTTGCCCCCTTGACATTTAGCGAATATCAATTAATTTTATTATCCGCCAAAACCCCCATTGCCCTGGATAAAATGACCGAAAATCTAGCGGAATATTTTAAAAAAAATCTTTTAAATCGTGGTAATCATGAGAATCCTACTCATCCTGGTCCAACCCTGGCAGATGCAGCCTATACCCTGCAAGTAGGAAGAAAAGCCTTTCCCCACAGGAAAATGCTGGTATATTCCGAAGTGAATGAGGCAGCAGCGGCCCTGTTGTCTCAAGATTCCAGGAAAGTTCATACCGGTTTCGTCAAGGAAGGCAAACGAACAATTGTATTTGTGTTGTCCGGCCTGGGCTCCCAGTATGTGAATATGGGGCTGGGGTTATATCAAACAGAACCGGTATTCCGAGAAGAAATGGACCGCTGTTTTGAAATATTAACACCATTATTGGGCTGTGACAGCAAAGAAATCCTTTACCCTTCCCTCTCTGTGTCCTCTGTGTCCTCTGTGTCCTCTGTGGCTAAAAATCGAATCAACCACACCGAAATCGCTCAACCCCTTTTATTTATCTTTGAATATGCCCTCTCAAAATTGTTGATGAAATGGGGCATTAAACCGCATGCCATGATTGGTTACAGTTTTGGTGAATATACCGCGGCATGCTTATCCGGGGTGTTTTCCCTGGAAGATGCTTTAAAAACCGTGGTTTTAAGAGGTCAATTGATCGAGCAAATGCCCCCTGGTGCCATGTTGAGCGTTCCACTTCCCAGGGAAGACGTGCAGTTGTTATTAAACGATAACCCCCAGGGTGTCGCTCTCTCATTAGCTATCGATAACGGTCCTTCCTGTATTGTTTCAGGACCCGTACATGATATCGATGCCTTTGAAAAACGGATGAAAGAAAAGAAATATGTATGTGTGCGCCTGTCCGGTTCCCATGCTCTTCACTCCCACATGATGACCCCGGTTTTGAAGACCTTCGCGGAACATCTCCGTGAACTTTCTTTAAGCAAACCCCAAATCCCCTATATATCCAATGTAACCGGTAAAGTGATAACGCCTGGGGAAGCCGTAGACCCTGCCTATTGGGCGAGGCATTTGAGAAACACGGTGCGGTTTGCCGATGGAATAAAAGAATTGTTAAAAAAGTCGAACCCAATTTTTGTAGAGATCGGTCCGGGACATGATTTAAGCGTACTATTACGGCATCATATCGACAAAAAACATGCGTCTCAACCCATCATTGTGAATTTAGTCAGGCATAGTCAAAGCCATGTACCGGACCATCGCTATTTATTGAATAAAATCGGTCGGTTATGGTTGTCCGGGATAGACATTGATTGGCGCGAATGGAATCCCAATGAAAAGAGATATCGTATCCCTTTACCCACATATCCCTTTGCCAGCCAGCGTTATTGGATTGATAACCACCCACTTAAAATGGCCGGCCAGTTCTCTACTAAAAAATCTTTAGAAAAACGTTTGGATATTGGAGATTGGTTTTATATTCCCTCCTGGAAACGTTCGGTTTTAAATTTTGCCCCTTCAGCAGCCCCTTCGGGAAAATTTTGTTGGTTGGTATTTATGGATGAAAGCGGGCTGGGTTCTCAACTGGTAAAACGACTGGAACAGGAAGGAGAGGATGTTGTTATAATCATGAAAGGAACAGGGTTTACCAGGATCAGTTACCGGGAATATACCATTAATCCTTTGCAAAGTGACGATTATCATGCCCTCATCAGCGAATTATGCAGTCTAAACCGGTTACCCCACCGAGTAGTTCATTTTTGGCTGGTGACAAAAGAAAAAAAAGAACCCCCCCAGGTCCAGGATACGGAAACAGGATTTTATAGTTTATTATACTTTGCCCAGGCAGTAGGTAAGCAGGGAACCAGGGACCAGGTGCAAATCCAGGTGATCTCCAATGGCCTGCAAAAAGTCACCGGGGCAGAGGAACTATGCCCGGAAAAAGCCACTGCACTGGGAGCGATTCATGTCATCCCCCAGGAATACACCAATATTCACTGCCGCAGTATCGATATTGTCCGGCCGGCATTGGAAAATGATGAAAGCAATAGGCTTATCCACCAGCTTTTGCTTGAATTCTCAATAGATTCCCCGGATACGATTGTGGCCTATCGAGATGATTATCGCTGGGTACAAATTTTTGAACCGGTGCGGCTGGAAGAGCCCGAAGGAAAAACACCCCTCCTGAAGGAACAGGGTATTTATCTCATCACAGGAGGACTCGGCGGTATCGGCTTTGTACTGGCAGAACACCTGGCAAAGAAAGTACAGGCCAAACTGGTACTTACCGGACGTTCGACTTTCCCTGGAAAAAAAGAATGGGAACAGTGGTTGAAAACCCACAAACAAGACGATACTCTCTGCCGAAAAATAAAGCAGGTAAAGCGGTTGGAAGAATTAGGCGCAGAGGTGTTGACCTGTAGGGCGGATGTCTCTAACCCGGAACAAATGCAGCAAGTCATTGCCCTGGCAACGGAACGATTCGGCCGCATCGACGGTGTGATTCACTCCGCCGGACTGCCTGATGGGGGAGTAATACCCTTAAGAACAAGGGAAACCATAGACCCGGTTTTGCTCCCCAAAGTAAAAGGCACGTTGGTGCTGGACCGGCTATTGAAAAATGTAAAGCATGACTTTTTCATCATTTGTTCATCCATTACTTCCATAGCAGGACAATTCGGCCAGGTGGCTTATTGTGCAGCTAATTCATTCCTGGATACCTTTGCCTGTTATAAATCTTCCCGGGACGGAATATACACGCTGTCAATCAATTGGGATATCTGGCAGGAAGTAGGAATGGGAGTGGAAACCGTAAAACAACTAATAGAAAGGGAAAATATCACCGATGCAGAAGAGCTGCTGGCCAATGGAATATTACCCACGGAAGGCACTGATGTTTTTGACCGGGTGCTGAGGTGCCGTTATCCCCAGGTATTGGTATCTACACGCGATTTGATCTCAGTTTTGGAATGGAGAAAGATGGCGGAATCCTCCGCCCCTGAACAAGGAAGAGAATTTGAAGAGTACACCGGGACATTATACCAGCGCCCGGAACTGAGCACGGAATA
>CP070627.1:2156649-2161904 GCA_020355945.1 Candidatus Aminicenantota bacterium
TCCTGACAAACCGCTCCCTTGCTTCATCGGTGGTGAGATGGCGAAAATTTCTCTTTCATTTTTGGTAAACAAATAGTGAGCATACTTATAGAATTCTTCGTACTCCGGGGCCATTCCCGGGGGTTTGGATTTTACACAACTGATACCGGCAGCCATTGCCATTATCCCTATAAAAGCAATTACCGCCCGGGGCAAACCAGCCCGATACCACTTATTGACATTTAAATTACTTTTTGTTTTTTTTCTTTTTATCATTTTTTTCCTCCTCTTTTAATTGTTGAAGAATCCCGGCAATATCCTTTTGGGCATCATTAATTTTCAGGGATGCGGATAATGCCTTGATGGCTTCTTCTTTTTCACCGATACGCACCAGTGATAAGCCCAGTGTATTCAACACCACGAAATCACTGTCATAAATTTTATTGGCCTCAAGAAGCGCATCCACTGCTTCGTCGTATCTGCCCTGGTGATACAATGCCCTGCCTTTAAGCGCAAAATAACTAAACGCTTCTTTTTCCTGGTTTTTGAGATTTTCAATAACCTGCAGCATTTTATCGTATTTTTTTTGTTTCAACAGCAGTAAGGCGTATAATTTTAAAAGTTGGGGGTATGATTGATTTAAACCAAAGGCTTTTTCATAATAAAACTCAGCCTTCCTGGGATTTTCCACATTTTCATACTGCTGGGCCACCATGGTATAAAACAGGAACTGACTATCCATTCTTAAGGTTTTGGAGGCAAAGGGCGGATGGGGTACATTAGAAAGGGGAGATACCACAAACGCATTCTCACTGGAATCCAACACAGAATGATCTTCGGCTAGTAATGATGCTTTGATCACATAATTACCATAATTGAGTTTTTCCAAACGCTGGGTAAAAATCTCAAATTTTTTCCCTGCCGGCACATCAAAGGAATAGGTTTTTTGATACGGTCGAGCTTCATCCTGGCACTCCACTTCCAACTTAACCCGTGCTTTCTTCTCATAATTGCCGCTGTCAATATAAAAGGTAGAATAGATGGGGTCTCGCATGCCAAATGTCTTTTGGGGGTCCACTTTGATAAAGGTACCCATAATATTAAAGGCAGAGAATACTTGTTGTGACGGTAAATTTAGCTGGTAGGACATCAGGGGCCCGAAAACCCGGGGCAGCGAGGCTGGGGATGCCGTGGTATTGATCCTTTTTTCATAATAGCTGATCTCTTTGTTCAAAGAATTTTGCAGGATGGCTATCATTCGATAATCACCTTCAATCACCGGGAAATAATCCATAATGATCATACCGTGGGACAACTTATTGTCTAAATCCTCTTTGGAATAGTAAAAGGGAAAGTTTTTGTTATATTGAAATATGACATCTTCTCCTTTCTTTAAAACCACCAATAAATTAAAATTAAAATAGTATTTGTCTTTTTCCGCTGAATAATCCACGGATATCCGATCCGGCAGCAGGGCAAAATGAACGAAATTCAGACCCAGGAGAGGATTCTTTAATATATACAGATCGCTCTTCAAATCGAAATAATTGGTGGTGACACTGGTTTCCACCAGGCCCTTGTAATTCAGGAAGTTCCTGGCATAGGTGGAATTGATCTTCCGTTTGGGCAGTTCGTAAATATTACCCACCATGATCGGGTCTTGAAGGGATGGGGTGTATTCCCGGATTGATTCACCCGGGATGAGGCTGAGGCATATACCAGCTACGGTTGGGGACAGGTTGTGGATTTCCTTGTAAATCTGGTAATAGTCCTCGGGATCGACAGCACCGATTTCGGGTCGGAGTAATGAATACGGTCCATCCACCGCGGGAATAAAAAGTTTATAATCGCCGGATCCGTGTCTTTTGTAAAAAACTATCCGAAACACCGTGGGCAGCCCTTTTTCTACTCCTCCGTAATACTCCCAGATCAATACCGGGTAAAGCCCGTTTTGAAAAACTTCATCCGAATTGACCGGTGGCCCTAACAATATATACATCCTGCCCCTGTCACTTTTCCAACCCGGTCGGGGAGAACCTCTAAAATAACGATTGGCATAATTAAACCGACGAATATGCTCTTCTTTATACTCATTTTGCGGGGTTCCTTTGCTGGGGTCTCTCAGGTTCCAGAAAAGATTAATAAAGGCATCGCGGTCCCGGTTGTTGGTCAACCTTAAAAACACATTCTTTTCTGTTGGAGTGATAATATAGTGAACCAGGTCCAGCCACTCTTGATATTTTTTATCCAGGTCTTTGATTTTAATGCGTTTTTGTTTTTCTTGTTCAACTGGCAGGGGGGTTCCTGTCATTGGGATTACTGCTGCCGCCAGGCAAGTCATTAATAGGGTTATTACTATTTTTCGTCTCATATGACTAATATACTATATATGTTCTTTTAAGTCAACAAACGCAAAACCAAAACCTTGCTTAACGCTCCAAACCACAAATTATATAATGCAAAGGGAGGTAAAATCACAGTTTTCTTAGTTTTTTTGCCTTTCACCTTTCCCTTTTCCCTCTTTCCCCTGCTCGAGTCCCCGAAAAGCTTCTTGTCTCTTATCGCAGCGGTATCAGACAGCTATTTTGAGTTTTATTTCCCTGACATCCCTTTCCAGTTCCATGAATTTGTGCTCAAGTTCGCTGTGTTCATCTCTATGAACGTTGACTTCATAAAGCCGGTTTATCCGGTTATTGGTTTCATCTAACCTATGGGTCAATTCTTCTCTTACTGCATCTATCCGGTTAGGTGTCCTCTTATATTTTCTACATGGTTGGCGTGGCCCAGTTTTTGTCCTTTAAAATCTCCGCCGCCAACTGTAATACCCACCACTTCCCCCTCTTTATTTACCATGGGTGCGCCGCTCGAGTATTTGGGTTTTTCTTCCGGTTTTTCATATTTAAAAACCATGGAGCGGTCCGTAATTTCCACCACCACGGTTTTAAAGAGATTTTTCCCGGGACCCTGGTCAGACCGTGCCACCAGCCAGATGGGGTCGCCAACCGAAGGTGGCTGTGGAGCCAGGGGTGCAGGGGTTACATCTTTAGGCTCTTTTACCCAAAAGGCGGCAATATCCCGGTCAGAATAAGGTTCTTCATCATCGATCCGGGCACCTGGCAGCACCAGCATAGGACCGGCTGAACCCAACTGCGCCATCATCCAATTGTCAGCAAATACATCATAAATATTCACCTCAGTAATCACTGCAGGCAGCTCTTTACCGGTATAATTTTTATTCTCCTCCCTGCAGTTGATCCCTTTTTTTTTAATCATTTCATCCATTACATGAAGCGCGGTTAACAATATCGGCGGATGACCGCCTTCAAGATTCACTACAAAGGCATATCCGGCTATGGCCGCATCCAACCCGGCGCAAAAGATAGGCCTGACCACAAAGGGATGGGGCACTTTCGGGTCCGGGACGGCAGGATGAGGAACTGACAGCCACGGTTCGAACAAATGACCGGGTTTCCCTTCATGGATGGTGAATTGATGATCTTCTGTTCCCAGGGCAGAGGCAAGACTCTCTTCTGCCGGATGTTTTATTTCCCCTTTTTGAAGCAAATCATAACATTTCTGGCACAGGTCATTATCCGGACCAGCCGGACAGGTTTCACAATGATATCGCTTGCCCACAATAGGAGCAGCTTCGCAATTGTGGCATTGATGCCAGAGGTGTACCAACTCTTCATTAGAAGATGAGGTTTTTTGGGCATTGTTATTCATTTCTTCTCCTCAGGCTCTTTTTCCTTTGGGCAGATAATCAATGGGAAGGATTTCGGTTCGTCCGTCTTGTAAGACATCGACGGTTTTTTCCTGCAAATCGCTTTCTATGGTCCCGCCGACGATAATGCACTCATCAATGGTCACCCCCCTGCGCACCTGGTGCATATCATCCTTTTTTCGCTCAATAACTGGTATTTCATCTCCATTATCAGGGAAATAAGAGTATCGTTTCCATAAAACAGAATTGCTAATGCAAACCTTTCGTTCTATGGCCCAATCATCACCGATCACGGCATAGGGGCCCAGCGTTGTCTCCGGTGCAATACTGCAGTTATTGCCAATGATGACCGGCGGTTTGATGGTTACCCTGGAAAAATCAATGGCAACTTTTGTTCCCAGGTACCCCCAGGGGAATTTTTCATAAGGGATTTCCAGTTCGATATCTCCATCCAGGAAGGATTTGTTAACTTCCAGGTAATCCCGTTTCCTTCCTACATCATACCATGAACCCTCATATTGGATGCCCCAGAGTATGAAATCTTTTGGTAATGTGACGTACTTTAGTTTGCCCAACATTGCCGGGAAAACATGTTTACCGAAATCGTAAAAGGGTTCGGCTAAACCTGTTTCTGCCGGGGTGCGTAAAGGGTCAAGCGTTTTTAATAAATCCATTTCAATCATATAAATCGAGGCATTGTTTAAATTACTGGGAGATTTTGGGTCTTTTTCCCGGAAATTGACGATTTTCCCTGATTGGGAAATAGGACCCTTGGGGCTTTCGGGAGAATCAAGTTCAACAGTGCCGAATTCTCCTCGTTTTTCCCAGGGAACCGGGCTTAAAACCATAGTAAAGGCAGCTCCCTTTTTTTTGTGAATGTGGTACATTTGTTCTAACATTTCCGAGTCAAAGTTCGTCACAATGTCGCCGCTGGGAGCAATGACGGTGGTGCCTTTAAATTCTTCGATCAGAGGCATGGTTTCATTCTCATATACCTTTTGGGCATTTTTTCCCAGGGCTTGTTTGCAAACCCCTCCCAGGGTGCCGGAAGGAATATCTTCTTCTACATAAGTGATATGGGCGCCAAACCTGGCCCCGTTTTTGAAATAATTTTTAATGGTATTGCTCAATACACACAGGTTCATGGAGATATCCGTAATGCCGGATTTAATCGCCCGCCGCACCCACATTTCTGACATTGGTACACTTCCACCAATGGGGAACATGGGTTTGGGTAAATGGTGGGCGGTTAAGGGGTCCATTCGTTTGCCTAAACCGGCGGCCAGCACAGTGATTTTGATTTTTCCGTTTACGCCCTTCTGATGGGTCCAACTGTTTTTTAGATATCCTGATAAGTCAATTGCCATAGCATATTTTAAATGAAATACCCTGTTATGTCAACGGATGAGTGAAAAATTCAGCTATTTTAATTCGTCTCCGGGTGAAGGTGCAGCCTTCCTGAGCGTGGGTCTCAATGCGTGGAGCGTGGAGGCTCGACCTCCAGGTGCCAACGAACTCCATGTGCCTCTGCTTCGCTGAGAATTCTCTCCAT
>CP070627.1:2162004-2167259 GCA_020355945.1 Candidatus Aminicenantota bacterium
GCCCGGTTAAAAAAAGAATTGAAAGAACTGAGTATAGAATTTCAAAAAATCCTTCGCCAGGGCACAAATAAAATCGATATTATTGGCACATCTTATGAAGATGAAGGAAAGATAAAAGATTTGCTGGATGATCTGTTTCAAGAATGGGATTATATGTTTACCAGTACAGGTGCGACCTTATCCCTGCGCCCCAATAAAGAAATGGAGATGGAAGAGGGTACCATCAACCAGGCCCTGGAAACCATTCGCAACCGGATAGATGAATTTGGCGTGGCCGAACCGGTGTTCCAAAGGGAAGGCAAAAACCGACTTTTGATTGAATTACCCGGTGCCAGTGAAAAAGAGAAAAAACGAGTCATGGGTTTAATCAAAAGTACAGCCATGTTGGAATTCAAGAAAGTAGTAGGGGGTCGTTTCCCAACTGAAGAAGAAGCACTGAAGCAGTACAACGGCGTATTACCGGAGGACCTGGTGATCTTAAAATGGAGCCCCCGTTCCGATTATAAAGGAGTGTCTGTCCTGGAATCTGCCAGTGTGATCACAGGTACGGATTTAAAAAATGCCCGGCGTTCCGTGGACCGGTGGGGCGCGCCTTCGGTGGCTTTCTCCTTAAACTCCAGCGGGGCCGCCAAGTTCAGGACGTTTACCGCGGCTAATGTAGGACAAAAATTGGCTATTGTCCTGGACAGCCGGGTTATCACCGACCCGGTCATCCAGGATGTGCTCTCTTACGACAGTATCATTACCGGGAACTTTACCATAGAAGAAGCCGATGACCTGGCAGTGAAACTGCGCTCCGGCGCCTTGCCCGCACCATTAACCATGCTGCACGAACAAATTATTGGACCTTCCCTGGGCGCGGATTCCATCAGGAAAGGAATTTACGCCTGCTCTGTCGGGTTATTGGTGGTGATGATGTTTATGCTGGTGTATTACAAAGCCGCAGGCATTAACTCCGTGGTTGCCCTGGTGTTGAATATGGTGATATTATTGGGCGTATTAGCCTATTTTAAAGCCACCCTGACCTTACCGGGAATCGCCGGTATTATCCTGACTATTGGTATGGCAGTGGATGCCAACGTGCTGATATTTGAGCGAATAAAAGAAGATTTAAGGGCGGGCAAATCCCCTAAATCCGCGATTGACTCCGGCTTTAAAAAAGCATTTGCCACTATCCTGGACGCCAATTTGACTACCATCATTGCCGCAATTTTCTTATTTCAATTCGGGACCAGTACCATCAAAGGCTTTTCCGTAACCTTGATGATTGGCATCGTGGCCAGTATGTTTACCGCGGTATTTGTCTCCAGGGTGATCTTCGATCTTATCTATTCCCAAAAGAAAAAGCTAAAAAAGATAAGCATATAATGCCAACAGGAGCTGTGAGATGAAAATATTTAAAAAGGAACCTAATTTTCAATTTATGAATAAGCGAGGATACGCCTTTATCTTTTCCGGGATAATTATCGTTCTGGGTGTGTTTCTATTCAATACCGTTGGTTTTAACCTGGGTATTGATTTTACCGGCGGCACCAATATAGAAGTCAGCTTTCGACAAGATGTCTCTATTGATCAATTGAGAGACGCCCTGGGTGAAGTGGGCCTGGGAAAGTCCATGATTCAACGGGTGGGCCAGGACGTGAATAAGTTCTTTATCAAAACCGTAAAGTCCCTTGACACAGAAACAAAAGCGGAAACAGATGCAACTGCGGAAGATGAAAGTGAAAGTGAAAGTGAAGGAGAAGTGGGTATTACAAAAATTATTGAAGAGGCATTGAAAACCCCTGGAGAAAAAGAGTTAAAAGCCACGAAACTGGACTTAAATAATTCTTCCCAACCGGAGATCGCCGGGTGGTTGGTGTCCAAAGGAGTTAACCGCACCACTGCCGAAGAGACCGCTTCTCAATTGACTGAATTAAGAACCACCAATGACACGGGATTAATTAATTCCTTAGAAGAGATCGAGGGATTGGGTTTAAAGCCGCAGGCAGCTGCGGTGTTGAAAGAGCATACCTACCTGGGGGATTTTACTTTCTTGAGTGAAGAAACCGTAGGGCCGCAGGTGGGGCATGATTTAAGACAAAAAGCATCCCTGGCTACGGTCTGGGCTATGCTGGGTATGCTGATTTACATTGCTATCCGCTTTCGGTTTATTTTTGGTATTGCCGCAGTGATTACCCTACTGCATGATGTTTTAATAAGTCTCACCTTTATCCTGCTTTTCCAGGTGGAGGTTTCACTTTCCGTAGTAGCAGGGATTCTGACTATTGTCGGATATTCGTTAAATGACACGATTGTTATCTTTGACCGCGTTAGAGACAACATGAAGATAATGAAACGACAGGAGTCGGAACGAATCCTGGACACCAGTATCAACCAGACCTTAAGCCGAACCATTGTCACCTCCGGGACCACGTTATGCGTGGTATTGGCTCTTTTCTTTTTTGGAGGCGAAGTGATTCATGCGTTTTCCTTTACACTCCTGGTGGGTGTGATTACAGGTACGTATTCGTCTGTATTCCAATCCTGCGCCTGGTTAAGGATATGGGAACAGAAAACTTTTGGAGGAGCAAAAAAAAAGTAAAAAAAGTAAATTCTACTTGCATTTTACAAAGAATTATTATATATATAAAGTCTGAAAAAATTTCAATAGGGAGGTAAAAATGTTTGAAGATTCACTTATGGAAGCAGAGGCCAGGAAGAAGGCTCGCAGAAGGTGGATCACCTTTCCTCTGTCAGTGGTGTTACATGCTCTTGTCATTGTGGCCGCGATTATCGGGCCCCTTCTGACAGCAGATGCGAATCTTCCCGCAGTGAAGGTGATAAATGTCTTTATGGCTGCTGCTCCTCCGCCGCCGCCTCCACCCCCTCCACCAGCTAAAAAGAAATCCAAGAAAAAAGCAAAAAAACAACAACAACAGAAAAAAGAGACTGAAGTCCGGCCAATAGCAGCGGGACGGCTGGTGGCACCGATTGATATCCCGGAAGAAATCGAAGAAGAAGATATCGGTGATTTCGGGTTTGATTTCGGTGTAGAAGGCGGTGTAGAAGGTGGCGTCGAAGGTGGTGTTGTTGGTGGTGTACTGGGTGCTCCCGGTACAGGTGACACCATAAGCGAGGCAATCCAGATTGCCAGTATCCAACAACCAAGGCTGATCAAACGAGTCGAACCCCAATACCCCTCTGTCGCGCTGAAAGCACATATCCAGGGAGCGGTTGTGATTAATGCGATCACGGATATCTATGGGCGAGTCATAGAAGCAAAGGTCATTAACGGGCACCCATTGTTACGCCAGGCTGCTGTTGCCGCCATCCGGCAATGGGTATATGAACCGTACATCTTAAATGGTGTGCCAAGACCGGTTAAATTCACTGTGGTTGTACGATTTAATCTACAGAATCGCTAAATCTTATTACAATTTTACAAATCTAAAAATAAAGGAGGTTTTATATTATGCATGGAATGGATTTAGGAACGATGTGGGCGCAAATGGGCCCCATCCCGAAGTCAGTTGTTTTTGTGTTGCTTTTCATGTCGATTTATTCGATTGCCGTTGGAGTAGAGCGAATCATTGTGTATGCCAAGGCCAAACAACAATCTAATATTTTACTTCGGCTTATTGGTAAACTTTGGCAGGAAGGAAAAATCGAAGAGTCAATAAAAGTATCTTCTGATAAAAAATTCAAAAATAGTCACCTGGCAAAAGTATTGGTTGCCGGTTTAAATGAACTGGAATTCCAGGAAGATGAAAAAGCCGCTTATGCGGAAAAAGTCGAATCCGCCAAACGAGCCATTGAAAGAGCAACAATCAAAGGTCTGGTAGAGTTTAGAAGAGGTTTGAACGGATTGGCCACGATTGGTTCAACTGGCCCTTTTATCGGTTTATTCGGAACCGTGTTTGGCGTTATCACAGCATTCCAGGGAATGGCCACCGCCGGTTCAGCCGGTATTGGCGCAGTCGCCGCTGGAATCGCTGAAGCCCTGATTACCACCGGTTTTGGTATCCTGGTCGCTGTTATTGCTGTGATATTCTTCAATTTCCTCTTGAATAAAGTCGATATCTTTACCGGTGAGATGGCAAACGCCTCCTCCGAATTGATCGATCATTACATTAAAAAAAGAACAGGAGCCTGATTATGGGTGGCGCTGATGTAGGTGGCTCAAAAGAAACCAAAGCTGAACCCAATGTTGTGCCCCTTTGTGATATCTTACTGGTGTTACTCATCATCTTTATGGTGGTTACACCATTGATCAAAAAAGGCATCAACGTAAGACTCCCGGAAGCAGCTCACACACAAGACCAACCGGAACCCGGAAACATGATTACCGTCTATGTTAAAGATGACGGAAGCGTTTTCCTGGATGAAGAAGAAGTGACGGACCTGGGAAAACTGGCTGTCATGATCGAAGATAGGATGGAAGAGAAAAAACAAGCTGAAAAAACCAAACTGTTGTTAAAAGCTGATGAAGATATTCTCTATGGAAGAGTGACAGTGGTGATGGACGAAATTCGCAGAGCCCAAATCGAAATTGTAGGACTGGTAACCCAGGAAAAAGTTGCTTCGGAATAATACGAATATAACAATAAACGTAAAAAACCTAAAAAAACCACGACATATGTAAACACAGTAGGGCAAAGGGAAGAGGGAAATTCTTCCCTTTGCTGTGTTTCCATTGAGCCAACATTTAAACTTCAAAACATTAAATGATAATGTTGTTTCAAAGGGCAGAGCTGCCCGGGGAGGGTATCCTTATTTTAATTTTTGCCGGTAAAATTTCCACTGTATATTGATTAAGGTCTTCCCCGCCATACTCGCCATCAAAATGAAAGGGAATCAGACCCTCCAGGGATTTTACCTGGCAGCGGTCAAATTTATAAGATTTATAAAAGGGGAATTTATGAATGTTCCCGGTGAACAAATTCCTTAAATTAATCGATTCCTTAAGTAATTTAAATTTATTGACGATGCAAATATCCAGTAATTTGTCATAGGGGGAGGCAAATGGGGCGATGATAGCATTACCTCCATATTGCTTAAAATTGGCAAAGGCAATGAGCATGATTTCATCCTGGAAAACCGTATCCCCCAGGTTGATTTCGACACGAAAGGTGGGCATTTCAAAAACACCTTTAAAGGCATAGTAAATATAGGATGCCAGTCCCCGGGTTTTGGCTTCCTGGTTAAATTTTTTTGAAATAAGGCCGTCCAGGCCGATTCCGGCAATATTAAAAAAATATTTTTCATTGATTTTT
>CP070627.1:2167359-2172605 GCA_020355945.1 Candidatus Aminicenantota bacterium
TCAATTGCCAATTGTCAATTAACAATTGTCAATGAGTTTTTTAGGGCTCTATGATTTTATTTCTTGCCATTTTTTTGAAGAATTTCACGGCTTAATGATTAGTGGCATTCGTGCCAGGCAAAAAATCGGGCAAAAAATCGGCAAAAAATCAGTCAAAAAAGGGTCAAATATTATAATTTTTGACCATCCGGGTTTTCAAATCTGATATAATTACCTGGAGGAGGCAGTAAAATGAAAAATATTTTTGTTTTCGTTTTTTTTGTTTTTTTCGGATTATTTCTTATTTCTGCATCTGTACCTGCAGATAGTCAAGGTAAAAGGATGCAGGATATTAATAGCCCGGGTTTAAATGTTAAACCCCAGGCTCTTCATCAAAACCCAAAGGCTGCAGTGAAACCCGATGTTAATTTCGGGAAAATTCCTTTGTACTTTATTTTCAACAAGGGGCAGGTGAATAAAAAAGCTAGATTCTATGCCAAAACGTCACGGTATACCCTGTGGTTGACTGGGGAGGGTTTAGTATTTGACAGCACTCGCCAGGTTGAGGTTAAGGCTCAACACACCCTGCCCTATGGGCATCCGCGGCGCGACACCGATAACTCTCAAGAGGGGAACACACCCCGTCCGCTTCGCGTCCACCCCTCTCAAGAGGGGAGTAAGAAATTACCTTACTCAACTCACTCACCTAAAATAGAACGGGATGTTTCGCGGCTCGTTTTTTTGAATGCCAACAAGAATCCTGAGATAGTCCCCCTTGAAGTATCAATACTCAAGGTGAATTATTTTATTGGCAATGACCCATCAAAATGGCATTGTGATGTTCCTACCTCTAAAGCTGTTTTGTATAAGAATCTTTATAAAAATATCGATTTGAAAGTCTATGGCATTGAAAAACAAATCGAGTACGATTGGATTGTGAAACCCGGTGGAAATCCCGGGGATATAAGATTTGCATATAAGAACATCAAAGGAACCCGGCTGGATGAAGAAGGTAATTTATTAATCGAGACAGATTTCGGTGAATTGATCCATAAAAAACCGGTAAGCTACCAAAAGCGCACCGCGCACCGCGCAAAGCGCAAAGCGCAAAGTGCCTGCCCTAAAGAGCGAAAAGATGTTAATGTAACCTTCAAAAAAATCGGGAAAAATATTTATGGATTTGCAGTGGGAGAATATGATAAAGATTGTGAACTAATTATCGACCCGGTTGTCCTGGCATACTCTACTTACATCGGGGGAGGAGCTGGTGATTCGTGCTATGGAATAGCAGTTGATGGAAATGGGAATGCATATGTAACCGGAAGTACCCTGAGTGCGGATTTTCCAACCCGTAATCAATATCAGACAGTTCAATCGTATATTGATGCCTTTGTCACAAAACTGGATACCAATCAAATCGGTGCTTCCTGTCTTATGTATTCTACGTACCTTGGTGGAACGAGGAATGATGTAAGTCATGAAATAGCAGTAGACAACAGTGGAAATGCATACGTGGTGGGGCGTACGGAAAGCGCAGATTTCCCAACCCGGAATCAGTACCAGGTAGATGAGCCATATTATGATGCCTTTGTCACAAGACTGGATACAACTCAGAGTGGAACCTCCAGTCTTATTTACTCTACCTATCTGGGTGGAGAAAGTTATGATTATGGCTATGGGATAGCAGCGGACAGCAGCGGGTATGCATATGTGACCGGGGCTACTGATAGTACAGGATTTCCAACCCGAAATCAATATCAAACAGATAAGCCGGGTCGTGATGTATTTGTAACAAAGATAGATACAAATCAGAGTGGTGCCTCAAGTCTCAGCTATTCCACCTATCTTGGTGGTGACAGCTCTGACATGGGCCACGGAATAAAAGTAGACGGCAGCGGAAATGCATATGTGACCGGGCTTACATATAGTACGGATTTTCCCACCCTGAACTGGTACCAGGCAGCTCAAGGTAGTAGAGATGCCTTTTTAACAAAGATAGATACAAATCAGAGTGGTGCCTCAAGTCTTAGCTATTCCACCTACATCGGTGGAGGAGGGGATGATAGTGGTTCTAACATAGCGGTGGATAACATCGGGAATGCATATGTGGTTGGACATACTGAAAGTACGGATTTTCCAACGCTGAATCAATACCAGGCAGACCAGGTTGGCGAGGATGCCTTTATTACAAAGATAGATACCAATCAAAGTGGTGTCTCAAGTCTTATCTATTCAACCTACCTGGGGGGGGATAATATAGATTGGGGCGATGGGATCGCTGTTGATACCAATGGAAATGCCTATGTAACCGGACATACAATAAGTACGGATTTTCCCACCTTGAATCAATACCAGGCCAATCAACCCGGAAATGATGCCTTTATTTCAAAAATAAATACCACTGGAAGTGGTGTCTCGAGCCTTATTTATTCAACCTATCTGGGTGGGTCAGATAACGATCTTGGTTATGGGATAGCGTTGGATAATAACGGGAATGTCTATGTTACCGGATATACATGGAGCACAAATTTTCCGATTTTGAATCCATATCAGACAGATCAACCGGATGTTGATGTTTTTATTACAAAGCTAATTGATGAGATCATCCTCCTACCGCTCGTGACCACCGCAGTAGTATCCTCCGTAACGCCATTTTCTGCTTCCGGCGGTGGGAATGTAACTTCCGACGGCGGTGCACCTGTAACAGCCCGGGGCGTTTGCTGGAGTACATCTCCAAATCCCACTATTTCAGACAACTTTACAACAGATGGAACCGGAACAGGCGCTTTTACCAGTTCTATTACAGGATTAACCCCCAACACCACCTATTATGTGAGAGCCTATGCCACCAATTCAATAGGAACGGCTTATGGCAATCAAATTACTTTTACCACCTCTATCCTCGATAACCCGACAATATCCGGGACCGTTTCCGATGGTACAACCCCGATCCAGGGCGTTACCATTACCTTCTCCCATGACGGCCATACCGAAACCACGGACGCTGACGGGTATTATGCTTATACGATGGCATACGGAACTTCAACCACTGTAACTGCTTCAAAACCAGGATACACCTTTACTCCATCCCAATACAGTTATACCAACCTCACCGCGGATCAGCCCCACCAGGATTTCACCGTTCTCTATTCCATATTCGTTACCATTACCAATCCCCATGATGGCGATACCGTTTCAAGAACAGTAATGATCACAGCAGAAGTATTATCTACCGGGACAAATTCGGCAGCAGCCTTATCCAGCCAGTCAGTAACAAAAGTTGAATTTTATATTGATGGAGTGTTGGTAAAACAGGACCAACGGGCACCTTATAAACACCTGTGGAACACCACCCCTGTTCCTGATGGCAATCATACGATTAAAGCAAAAGCATACCATACATCCGGGCTCACCCATCAACACCAGATCACAGTTAATGTATACAACTCGACAGGACCTCCCTATATACTTTTAAACCGAAAATGGCTGAACTTTGGTGCTGTTATTGGAGATTCTCATACCGGTGCCCAGAGATTTTTGATTGGCAACAGTGGCGGAAGCACCCTGAACTGGACCGCTTCCGTTTCCGACAACTGGATGCAAGCATCGCCTTTAAGCGGTACAGCAGATGCGATGGTTATTGTTTCTGTCGATGATACAGGTCTTTCACCTGGCAGTTACACCGGGTCCATTACCATTACAGACCCCAAGGCGGGTAACTCTCCCGAATCAGTTTTTATATACCTGGAAGTCAAGGAAAAACCAAAAGAAGAACCACTATTTGGCAGTTTCGAGACCCCGGTAGAGGGATCAACGGTTTCCGGCAGTATCCCGGTTACCGGTTGGGCCATCGATGATGTGGAAGTGTCAAATGTAAAGATCTTTCGTAATCCTTTACCAGGTCATGAAACAGGTCTCATATACATCGGCGATGCTGTATTCGTGGAAGACGCCCGGCCCGATGTGGAGGGAAAATACCCCACCTATCCCAAACACTACCGGTCCGGCTGGGGATATATGATGCTTACCAACCTTTTACCCGATGAAGGAAACGGGACCTTTGTCATCACGGCTGTTGCCGCAGACAGTTCCGGCAATGAAATTACTTTGGGAACAAAAACCATTATTTGTGATAATGCCAATGCTGTCAAGCCTTTTGGCGCCATTGACACCCCCACTCAAGGCGGGGATGCCTCCGGGATAGATTTTGTCAATTTTGGCTGGGCCTTAACTCCAAAACCCGATACCATCCCTATAAATGGCGCCACAATTAAAGTATGGGTGGATGGGGTGCCTTTAGAAGGAAACCCGGTATACAACCAGTACCGGGAGGATGTGGCAGGGTTCTTTCCCGGGTATAATAACAGTGACGGCGCCGGTGGCTATTATTACCTGGATACCACACTTTATGCCAACGGCGTTCATACCATTGCCTGGTCAGTAACCGATGATGCCGGGAATACCGACGGAATTGGCAGTCGGTACTTCAATATCATGAATATAAGCAACCCTTCAACCTATTCTGCTTCCAGCGGCAAATACGGCTGCAAATACCATGATTATTTATCAATTCAACATTTACCCGCTGCTGCCGCGCCTGTCTATTTAAAGAAAGGATACAACACCTCAAATTACCGGCATCCCTACTATCCTGGCAGCGATGGAGTTATAACCATTGAAATCAAAGAGAACGAACCCATTGCAATACAGTTGGGAGATCAATACACCTCCCCCGGACATTACTCCGGTTATATGCCAGTAGGAAATCAATTAAAATGTCTTCCTGTTGGTTCATTCCTGGATACCAGGCGAGATATTTTTTACTGGCACCCGGGTGTAGGATTTGTTGGCGAATACCCATTGGTTTTCATTGGAAAGAACCAGAATGGAGAATTTATAAAGAAACATATAAGAGTCATGATTTACCCTAAATATTGAAAGAAGATTTTTGACCTATTATGATGCCATTCGGGAAAGGCAAAAAATCAGACAAAAAAAAGTCAAATATTATAATTTTTGACCAAAAATTTTATAATTATGTTATTCTATTTAAAAAAGGAGCTATAACTGAATAATAACTAAATTTCAATAATATGGAGGTTAAGATGATTAGAATACGTATCGCAAGTATTTTATTTTTGATTGTTCTTTTGGCTGGCTTTGTTTTTTCCGGGAGCATAGAAATTACAAAAGTCGGGGAATGGGGAACATCACATTATAAGGATGTTTTTGTGCAAGGCAATTATGCATATTGTGCGGCATACTAT
>CP070627.1:2172705-2177885 GCA_020355945.1 Candidatus Aminicenantota bacterium
TCGGTTTTATATCCCAAAGCCAGGACCATCTACCAGGTTTTGGAAGAGCAGGCGGAAAAAACCCCGGGAAACATTGCCCTGGTTGCCATAAACAAGGAAGATGCCGGGGCCGTGAACCAGGAAATTACCTACAGGGAATTAAACCAAACCTCCAATCAACTGGCCCGTCTACTGCGGGCAAAAGGTGTTAACCGGGGCACCATCATTGCTATTATGGTGGAACGTTCCCCGGAGATGGTCGCCGGTATCCAGGCCATATTGAAAGCCGGGGGTGCGTATTTGCCCATTGACCCGGAATACCCGGATAACCGTATCATCCGCATGCTGGAGGAGTCCGGGGCCTCCATGGTTTTAACCGGCGCCAGGATATACGAAAAAAGAAACCTTTCTTCCCTGTCTCAAAAACAGGAATTCCTCCTGGTAGATGAACTGGCAGGAGCGTTGGAAAGCCAATCCATGGAATCCATGGAAAAATTACCACCTGTCAGCGGCCCCAATGATTTAATATATATCATTTTTACCTCCGGTTCAACAGGAAAACCAAAAGGCGCCGGTGTTTACCATCGAGGGTTTATGAACCTGATGCATTGGTTTGTTACCGAATTTGAGCTGGATGCCCGGGACAGCAATCTATTGTTAACCTCTTTAAGTTTCGATTTGACCCAGAAAAACCTGTACGCTCCTTTGATGAGAGGAGGAACCCTTTGCATTCCCGGTATAAACTATTTCGAACCTCATGCCATATTGCGGCAAATCCAGGGGAATCAAGTGAGTTGGATCAATTGCACCCCCAGTATGTTTTATAAGCTGGTGGAATATGAAGAAAACAGTGAGGAAAAGCGATTAACATCTTTGCAATATGTCTTTCTTGGGGGTGAGCCCATTTCCATGACCCTGCTAATCAATTGGTTGGAGTCGGCAGCCTGCCGTGCGCAAATCGTCAACACTTACGGCCCCACCGAATGTACGGACATTTGTGCTTCCTTTCGCATCGAAGAACCGCGCCGCTGCCTGGAGGAGGCTATACCGGTGGGTCGCCCCGTATACAATGCGCAGTTATTTGTGGTGAGTAAAGACCTTCAATTGGTACCGGTGGGAGTGCCCGGTGAGTTATTTATCGGCGGAGAAGGTGTTGGTATCGGTTATGTCAATGATAGAGAATTAACCTCACGCAAATTTATCCAGCATAGGTTTGCGCCAGAAGAGCCCCAGCGGCTGCTTTATCGAACCGGTGACCTGGTAAAGTGGCTGTCAAATGGACAGGTGGAATTTCTCGGCCGCATGGATCACCAGGTCAAAGTACGGGGATTCCGCATCGAACTGGGAGAAATTGAAAACCGTCTCTCCACCCATAAAAATGTAAAAGAAATGATTGTCATCGCCAAAGAGGGACACGGCAGAGATCATTATCTTTGCGCATACATTATTCCCCATGATAGGGATACGTTCCGGGAACAGGAACTGAGGGATTATCTTGCTGAAGAATTGCCAGACTATATGGTACCCGCCTATTTTATACCCCTGGAAAAAATGCCATTGAACCCCAATGGAAAGGTAGACAGGAAAGCCTTGCCCGAACCGGATCTAACCGGCGGCGTTGACAGGGTTTATGTGCCCCCAACCAATGAAATAGAAAGCGTATTGGTGAAAATATGGGCGGAGGTTTTGGGACAGGACAAGAAGCGAATCGGCGTCCATGATAACTTTTTTCAACTGGGAGGCCACTCACTAAAAGCCGCCGGCCTGATCAGCAGGATTCATAAAGCCTTCTCTGTAGAAATCCCTATTGTAGAACTATTTAAAATCCCAACAGTGAAAGCTATCGGCAACTATATCGATAAAACCGTTGAGAGCCTTTATTCACCTATCAGACCAGTGGAAAAACAAGAGTATTACCCCCCCTCCTCTGCTCAAAAGAGACTCTATGTCTTGCAGCAAATAGAGGGAGCGGGTACAAGCTATAATATACCATTGGTCCTCATAGTAGAAGGCATTCTTGACAGGACAAAGTTAGAAGAAACCTTCAAGAAATTAATCTCTCACCATGAAAGCTTAAGAACCTCCTTTGAAATGATCGCTGGGGAACCGGTCCAGCGGGTTCATCATGAGGTCGGGTTTGTCATTGCTCATTGGTCAAAAGTCATCAGTGAAAAAAAATCAATCGAAACAATTATACGGAATTTCGTGTGTCCCTTCGATCTGTCACAAGCACCGTTATTACGGGTGGGACTGGTAAAAACCGGGAAGAATGAACATATCTTGATGGTAGATATCCATCATATTGTCTCGGATGGAATATCCACAGATATATTTATCAAGGAATTCACGGCATTGTATGCCGGGGAGAAGTTACCGGAACGAATGGTCCAATACAAAGATTTTTCCAGGTGGCAGAAGAGTGAAAAAGAAAAAGGCTCCTTAAGAGAACCGGAAAAATACTGGCTCAAGAAATTTGAAGATGAAATACCGGTGCTGCATTTGCCCACTGATTTTGCCAGACCTGTCATCCAGAGTTTTGCAGGAAACAGCATAACCTTTGAAATCGGGAAACAAGAGACAGGAAAATTGAAGGAACTGGCCTTTACTGGAGGAGCAACCCTATATATGGTTTTATTGACCATATTTAATATTTTTCTAGCCAGGATAAGCGGACAGGAAGATATCGTGGTAGGAACCGCTGTGGCAGGGAGAAGACATCCGGGATTAGAAAAAATCATAGGAATGTTTGTCAATACCCTGGTGCTGAGAAATTTCCCCCAGGGGAACATGACAGTTAAAGAATTCTTAACAGAAACCAGGACCAGGACGCTCCAGGCCCAGGAAAACCAGGATTATCCATTTGAAGACCTGGTAGAAAAGGCAGCAGCAAATATAAACAGGGATGCGGGGAGAAATCCCCTGTTTGATGTTATGTTTGTGCTGCAAAATATGCATATTTCGGAAATCAATATACCCGGGTTAAAATTAACCCCCTATAACTATGAAACCCAGGTATCCAAGTTTGACTTAACCTTTATTTGTGAGGAAAATGAAATAGAAGGCATTATTCATTTTACTGCTGAATACAGTACAAAGCTGTTTAAAAAAGGAACAATCCAACGATGGATCAATTATTTTAAAAATATCCTCTCCCATGCCGCAGATACACCCGGTAAAAAAATAGGAGAGTTGGAACTCATATCGAAAGAAGAGAAAAACCAGGTATTGGTTGACTTTAATAAAACTGTCACTGAATATCCAAAAGACAAAACCATCCCGGAATTATTTGAAGAACAAGTGGAGAAAACACCGCACCATATTGCCGTTGTAGGACCACAACAGGTGAAACATAGGACTTATATGACTGATATGACCTATATTTCTTACCGGGAATTAAATGAAAAATCAAATCAATTGGCATATCTTTTAAATGAAAAGGGCGTTCAAGCGGATATTATTGTGGGAATTATGGCAGAACGTTCGGTGGAAATGGTGATTGGACTGTTGAGCATTTTGAAAGCCGGTGGTGCCTATTTGCCCCTGGACCCCGAATACCCGGAAGAGCGTATTAATTACATACTGACAGACGCAAAAGTAATAATATTAGTTAAAAAAAGTAATATTTTTAGCAATTTTGCCACTGCAGACGATATTGATGTTATTGTTATTGACGACGTTATTGATAAAAATCGCAGGGCCGCCCCTATCCTCCCTTCTAACCTTCTACCCTTCTGCCCTTCCAGTCCTGCAAACCTGGCCTACATCCTCTATACCTCCGGATCCACCGGGAGACCCAAAGGAGTGCCGGTGCAGCATGGCTCAGTGGTTAATATATTATGGGCATTATTTAAAAAATACCCCCTCTTAAAAGAAGATACCTATCTATTAAAAACCACATATACATTTGATGTGTCGGTGAGCGAATTATTTGGCTGGTATATAGGGGGAGGGCGATTGGCCATCCTGGAACCGGGAAGTGAAAAAGACCCGCTCACCATCCTGGATTGGATCCAACGGGCCTACGTGACCCATATCAATTTTGTACCCTCTATGTTCGGGGTGTTCCTGGAGATATTGGATACCCGGAAAGTCAGTCAATTGTCCAATCTAAAATATATCTTTTTAGCTGGAGAAACTCTTCCCCCCCATTTGGTAACCAGGTTTAACGAACTCAATACCGGAATTATGTTGGAGAACATTTACGGTCCTACAGAGAACACGATTTATGCCAGTCAATATTCGCTGTTGACATGGCAAGGTGTGGGGAGCATTCCCATTGGTAAACCATTGAACAATATTCGGGCATACATATTAAACTCCAGCGATCAGTTACAGCCCATCGGCGTATGGGGTGAGTTGTGTATTGGGGGTGAAGGGTTGGCCCGGGGGTATTTAAATCGCCCGGAATTAACCGCAGAAAAATTTTGCTGCAAAAGCTTTTTATTAGAGGGGACAAGGGGGCTTGCCCCCTTGTTATATAAAACCGGTGACTTAGCCCGTTGGCATGGAGATGGAGATGGGAATATAGAATTCCTGGGCCGCATTGATCACCAGGTCAAAATCAGGGGATTTCGTATTGAACTGGGGGAGATAGAGAATCAATTGTTGAAGCACAATAAGGTCAGGGAAGCCGTGGTATTAGCCGGGGAAGATGAGAAAGAAGATAAATATCTTTGTGCTTATATTGTGCCTGACAGGTCATCAGCAAGTGAAGCCTTTGATGTAAATGCTTTAAGAAACGATTTATTAACGTTTTTACCTGGTTATATGATCCCGGCTTATTTTGTAGAATTGGAACAGACCCCCTTAACACCCACGGGTAAAATTAACAAAAATGCCCTCCCCAAACCCGTGATAAACCCCGGCAGTGAATACCGGGCCCCCGGGGATGAAATCGAAAGGCGATTGCAAAGAATATGGTCCGAAGTATTGGGCATCGAAAAAAACAAAATCGGGACCCGGGATAATTTCTTCAAGTTGGGAGGCCATTCACTAAAAGCCACAATAATGATTTCAAAGATTTACCGGGAAGTTCATGTAAAGATACCCCTGGGAGAGGTATTTAGAATTCCAACCATAATGGGGTTAGCCCGGTATATAAAAAGTGTCTCGCCATCTGCAATCAGTATTATCGAACCGGTGGAGCTAAAAGAGTATTATGCGTTATCTTCAGCCCAAAAACGGTTGTATATTTTACAACA
>CP070627.1:2177985-2183155 GCA_020355945.1 Candidatus Aminicenantota bacterium
TGGCCGGAGTTAAAAAAATTTAAAATGAGGGCTTGAAACTAGAACGTAAAAGATGTAAAATGAACTGGTACATAGTACACAAAAAAGGGACTTAACAATGAAAATATTACAAATAATTGTATACATCCTGTTAGTAGTAAGTTTAATCGGCTGCGGCGGCAGAACCGAGGAATTCGAATACCTGGACCTCACAGGAAAATCCTCATCACAAGGAAAAGCAGGAACACAGGGTGAGGGCGAAGCATTCAGACCGGAAAGCCCGCCCGGGGGATGGATTAGAAGCATCTCTTTCTCCAAACATTTGAGAAAAGATGGCACCGCATTGAAAATCAAGGTAGAAACCACCACCCCTATGGAAGAAGATCAACATTTCTCCTATATATACTGGAAAAATGGGAAAAAACAGGAAGAAACCTCAAACGACACCCTGTCCCCTAAATCTTATAAAAAAGGAGATATCATATTTGCCGATGTGATATTTTACCAGGAAGGCCAAATACTGGAACAGAGACGGTCTGAAATGTTACAAATTACGAATTCTTCTCCTATTATTGAAGATGTGATTATTCCTGATATTGAAGGGCCGGGGGTTTATCATATAATTGTGAAAGCCCACGAACCTGACGGCGACAAAATCACCTTTTCATTAGAGGATAACCCTTTGCCCGGGAGGCTGAAAATTAACCCTGCCACCGGCTCGGTAACCTGCTCCCTGGGTAAAAAAATCCCGCCTGAAAAAATGAAATTTATTATTAAAGCGGATGACGGTGACGGTGGCATCACAAAAAAAGCCGTCACCATCACATTTAAAATAAGAGAACCGGAAAATAACCAGGAAGAAGAATAAAAACTCACATGTAAAGGAGAATCCCATGAAACCCGGTAAAAATAAACATATATTCAAGATGATTGGCATCGGTGTTATCGTGGTTTTGCTGTCAATCACATTCTTTTGTTCCAAGAAAGAAGAAAAAACCGAGCAATACCAGGTGAAACCCAGGAGGACTCGGTCCCTGGAACCGGTGATCACCGAAGTGAAACTGGAACCCTCCCAGCCCACTTCTACTGATTCCCTGGAGGCAATTCCAGTGCTGAAAGATACCCGGATGAAGCATGTAAAGTTCCGATACCAGTGGTTTGTAAATGAAAGAATAATCCGGGAAAAAGATAATCAACTCCTGGAAAAACAACATTATAAAAAAGGTGACATCATATACTGCAGGGTTAAAGCCACCAGGGGTATATACGAATCAAAAGTAATCAAAAGCAAACCCATCAAAATCAAAAACTCCGGGCCCATTATTAAACTGGTGCCGTGGGAAAATGTCCGGCCCCCGGGTCGGTTTCGTTATACGATTAATGCATCGGACCCTGACAATGATCCGCTGACCTATCAACTGGTTTCCCCCCTGGACGTGGGAATCGATATCAACCCTGAAACCGGGGAAATCCTGTGGGATATCCCGGAAATTCCCGAACCTGAGCCTATTGACACCAGGACCAGCATCAGCGAAGGCGAAGGTGCCACCCGTTGGGATAACGAGGAAAGCGCTGGTTCAAAAAGCGTTCCGGAAAACCAAAAGTATAGAACGCTTTATCCTGTTGTAAAAATTGTATTTGAAGTCCGGGATTCCGACGGTGAAGCCGTGGTTTCTTCCATTAGATTGGATTTAACATCCACCAGTGGAAGACCCCAATAGGGGTATAAAAAGCCCACGAATTACACGAATTAACACGAAAAGAACAAAGAATTCGTGTAATTCGTGGGCTCTTTTTTTTCATTATTTCCGGGCGAAGGCGTGCGCACCGTCATGACGAGTTGCAAGCAAGTAAGCAATAACGCGGCGCAGTTCTTCACCTTTGATATCAAAGGACCTTAAAACTCCCTTTTGGTCTACCAGCCATAGGGAAGGTACGGAATTCACACCGTAACGTTTCACGGTATCGTCTTGCCACACCTGACCGCTGCAAGAATGTTTCCACTGCAATTTCGTTTGTTTGATATATTCCTTTGTTCTATCCAGGTTAGAGTCCAGGCTGATGCTGACGATCTCAACGCCTTTATCTTTGAACTGTTGGTAAACCTGGTCTAAATAGGGCATTTCATTTTTGCAAGGTTCGCACCAGGTGGCCCAAAAATAGATGAGTACAACTTTTCCCCGTTGGTTTGCCAAAGTGAAATCTTCACCGGTAAGAAGTTTTACCCTAAAGTTCTTCGCAGGGTAACCCAGGCCGATGCTGAGTTTGATGTTCTCGATAATTCGATAGAAACGTTTATCGCTTTGCAGCGGTTCGTATTTTTTATCTTCCAGGATGCGGTAACTGATGAATCCCCTGGTCACCGCTTCTTGAAGCCAGTCCAATGCGTCGTTTCTACTGCCCATCCGTAAATAAACGTGCATGATATTTATGCAGTCCCAGGGAGATTTTTTTTTAGTGATCTTATCTTTTCTCAAAGCAACTTTAAGTGCCTCCGTCAGCTTCCCCTGCAAAAACAATATATTATATTGGGCAGATAAAAGTTCTTCCGATTCCCCGGAAGTTTTGATCTCCTTTTGGATAAACGCTAATGCTTCATCGTATCTTTTGAGTTTTACCAGGATATTATATTTCATTTGCAGCAATTCATTGGAAGGCCCTACTATCTTCAATGATTGTTCGGTTAATTGCAGGGCTTTGAGGTACTGCTGTTCACTATACAGTCGGTAAATCTTTTGCATCAATTCTTTATTACCCTTACCGGTATCCGCCCGGTTAGCCCCCAGGTGAATCACCAGCAGCGAAACAATTAAACATAATACTATTATTTTCTTCATTATTTTTTCCTTTTTAATATTATAGTGCTTAAAAAAATTTTTAGCAATATATCGCAATTTTTAAAGGGAACAAGGGGGCTTGCCCCCTTGTCCAAAGAGGAATATGGAGACAACAATCGTCATAAGAAGAAAAATATCATCTTTACAAAAATAGGCATTTGGTCTATAATCAATCCATGAGAGTTTTTATCGGAATCAAGCTGGATGAACGCGTGCATGATGAAATAGAGAAGTTTTTGAAATCTTTTAAAAAAATCTCCTCCCCGGTGCGGTGGGTAAAACCCGAGAATGTCCATATTACTTTAAAGTTTATCGGGGAGGTTTCCGAGGAAAAATATTCTCACATTGAAAGACGGCTGAGCGAGGCTGAATTTAGTACCGGCCCCTTTGATTTACGGTTGGCCGGATGCGGGAAATTCGGCAGAGGCAATACCCTCAATATCTTCTGGATAGGCATTGTGCCCAGCGACCCACTCACACAAATCTTTAAAAAAATCGAAACCACCCTGGCCAAAGCAGGTATTGAAAAAGAAAAACGTCAATTCAAACCCCATATCACTGTGGGACGGAATAAAAAGAACTTTAATTTTAAGTCCTTTTTCCAACTGATCGAAGAAAACAGCGATCGATTGATATCGGAATTTACCGTCAGTCATTTCCAGGTATTTAAGAGCCAATTAAGACCGGAAGGCCCTATTTATACTGTACTAAAGGAGATTTCCCTTGGTTAAGCATGAAATTCTTTTCCTGGTTTTTTCTTATTTGCTGGGCGCCATTCCTTTTGGGTATATTCTCTACTATTTGACAGAGAAAAAGGACATCCGGGAAGAGGGGAGTGGGAATATCGGGGCCACCAATGTGCTGAGGGCTAAAGGCAAAATTTTCGGTATCATCACATTGGTGTTGGATATGTTGAAAGGCATTTTACCTATTCTCTATGGTCTAATGCATTTTGATTCCCCGGTACTTATCATTGGCGGTGGTGCTGCCGCTATTCTCGGGCATCTATACTCTGTTTACCTTAAATTCAAAGGTGGTAAAGGGGTTTCTACTTTTTTGGGCATGGCCGCGGTGTTTCATTTTCCCTCTGCTTTGGTTTTTGGCGCGGTATTTCTTTTCACCTACTTTCTCACCAGGTACGTCTCTGCCAGCTCCATCGCAGGGGTTACAGCGATTTTCTTTGTCACGTTATTTACCAATGTGGTGGAAGTATCCATGATCGTGTTTGTTGTTGTACTTTTAATCATTATTAAGCATCACGGCAACATCAAGCGCATCATTGCCGGCACCGAACCCCAATTATCGTGGAAGAAAAATGGGTAAAGATAAAATATTGGTCATCGGAGGTGGTTCCTGGGGTACGGCCTTTGCCAATTACCTGGCAACTTCCGACCCGGAACGCCAGGTTAAACTCCGGGTAAGAGAAAAAGAGATCATCGATGCCATTCGTTCTACCCATGAGAATCCTGTATTCCTCCCGGGCATCAAACTGGCCCCGGGATTGAAACCGGTGCATAAGTTGAAAAAAGAAGCGGCGGCAGCAGATATCCTCATATTTGCCGTGCCGTCAAAATATATCAAGAATGTATTTAAGGATTTAAAGGGTACGATTAAAAATAAACGGATGGTAAACCTGTCAAAAGGTTTTGAAGCCACCTCTTTAAAGACTATATCACAACTGGCGGCGGAGGTATTTGGTCCGGGGGTGCTGGACCAGTGGGTCACCATTTCCGGGCCTTCTTTTGCCAGGGAATTGGCCTCCAATCACCCCACTGTAGTGGCGGCCTGTTCCCATAACCCGGACCTGGTGGAATACTTCCAGAAGGATTTTTCCTCTGATATTTTACGCATTTATCGCTGTGATGACCTGGTGGGTATCGAAGTGGGAGGGGCAATGAAAAATATCATGGCTATTGCTTCCGGCATCGTCAATGGGTGCGGTTACGGTTACAATACTACCGCGTCGTTGGTCACCCGGGCCAGTGTAGAGATGATGCGCTTCGGCCTGAAACTGGGGGCGCGACAGGAAACCTTTTGGGGACTGGCTGGAATCGGTGACCTGATGCTGACCTGTTTCGGCCACCTGTCTCGAAACTTCCAATTGGGCCAACGCATTGCCCGGGGCGAATCCCTCAGCCAAATCGAAAAATCAACAGCCATGGTGGCCGAAGGCGTTGAGACCACAAAAGCCGTTAAACTCCTGGCCCACAAAATGGAAATCGAAATGCCCATCACCAACGAAGTCTACGAAATTCTATTTAATAATAAAAACCCCTTTGAAGCATTAAGAGGGTTGATGAAAAGGAGACTACAACCAGAATGGAATATAAATTAGAATATATTATCAATGAAGA
>CP070627.1:2183255-2188387 GCA_020355945.1 Candidatus Aminicenantota bacterium
TTCATATCAGCCAATATGTCCAATGCCGATTTAAACGAGTCCGTATCCAATTCTTCACGGTCCGCATCCCCACCATCCATGTAACAATGCGCACACCGGGCCGAACACCTGTTGGTAATGGCAAAGTGCGCTTCCGTGGGCGCGGATAATAAACCCACCGACTGGTCGGACGTGTCCCACAACGGCGACGGACCAAGCCCAAGCTCCTGCATGTAAACCCTGTCTACAAAAGCTAAAAACGGCGGCTCCTTACTGGAGATAATGCCGCCAAAATTCTCAAAACGATATCTTAAACGATCTTTCATGCTCTATTTTGCCTGCTCTTCTATCCTTCTCCCCGTCTCCCCTTCATCCCTTATTCACGGCTAACATTACTAGCCGGTGGGCAATATTTTATTACCCAATCCTTTAAATACGGGTCCGTTATGTTCTCTACATTCAAACCGGGGTAAGACAGGGGATCGGTTAATATATTGGGTTCCGGGTCACCGGATTTAAGATGAATACCCCCGGAAAGATAATAAAAAATTCCACTGCCCCCTGATTTGAACGTACCGTCCCTGTCACAATACTTCATATAAAATAAGGTGGAAAAGGCCAAAAACAACAAAAAACCATAAGTACAACCCATGACTACCGCCAATTTTTTATACCTAAAACTCCCCATTGCCGTGGAAAAAATAAATATTGCCAACACCCCGATTACACCATACCAAAATAAATGGTCCAGCACTTCACTGCCCGGACTGCCGGGAACCGACCGAAGATACTCGATGTCCTTACCTTTGTCCGCCGTTTGAACCGCCTGGTTTTCCAGGTTGTTTTCAAAAACAGTTCCGACAATTACCCGGGAAAGATTAAAAACAATCCACCAGGATAAAACCAAAACCATTACAATGATAATATGTTTCACCCCCAGCCATTTCCAGGGTTTGGCCGCATAAAAAACAACCATGGTAATAAGCAGCAGCACCCAGAACACCCCCCGCGTTATGTTGTTTATCGTGACCCGTACATAGTCCTCATACGCCTTCTTGGCCCGCCACTTTACCGCTAAATAAAACACGATACCCGGTTTGATTTCCATTGCCTTTTTCAATGACCGGTATACATTACCGTGTTCATTCAATGCCTGGTAATTAACCCCCAGGACATAATAAGCTTCATGTAATAAATAATACCCGGGGTTATCCCGGATGAAGGTTTCCAGTTGAGATATATCTTTTTTAACCGCGGCGGGTTCCCTTTTGCGGTTTGCCCTGGTCATCAGCGTTTTTAACAGCGTGTTTTCTTGCCGGTTTTTTGTTTCAAGTTCCTTTATCCCGGCCGCTGCTTCCGCGGCGGATTGTTTTAAGGGATGATCTCCCGGGATCCGGCTGTTGATAACCCTCCTGTAGCTCATAACGGCTTTGTTCATGTCTCCGCATATATCTCGATAAAAGTCACCCAGGGCTTTTATATAAAGAGCCTGCCCAGGGGGATCGGCTGCATGCTCACGGATAGATTGACTTAATAGAGATAACGCTTCGCTGAATTGATTCCTGTCAAGCAGTCGATCTACCTCAGATAAGATTTCATCCCGGGCCGCCAACAATAAGCTGCCCAGGACCATCATTAAAAATATAACGGCAATTTTTTTCATTTCAAATTTTCCTTTATTCTTTTTTTTAAGAAGATATTTTGTAATTTGATGTAAAGGCGTCCTATTTTTTTGTCAGGGTTATCCAGGTTTCGCGTAAGAATAGAACCAAATAGGCCGGATAAAGCCCCAAAAATTACGGTTATTACCAATAAAATCGCGGGCAATACAAATACGATGGAACCCATGGAACTGGAATTGGGATTATATCCCTGCTTGATTCGCAGTATTTTACCTTTTGGTTTCTTTTTTTTAAATAAAATCAGTTTCATCATAACCACCTTAAATTGTAAATAATCATGATTGCCATCAGTCCGAAGAGTATGGCAAAACCCAGCTTAACACCGGCGATATGCCGTTTGAACATGTTTGCCAGCTTTTGGGAAGTCAGGCCAAAGGCCACCAGCAAAAAAACCATCGCCAGTGGAATAATAAAGGCAATATTATATAAAAAAAGATAAAAAATTGCCATTACCCGGTGTTGGGGTTCGGATATCATGGTGACAATGGGAATATAAACCTGTCCCGTGCAGGTTAATTCCATGCCGGCAATAATCACCCCTAATACAAACGATGCCCCCACCACAGCGGTTTTATGCCTGGCAAAATTTCTTATCTTTTCATGGATGCCTTTTTTTAAAAAACCGGGCAATTGGAGAGTCATTTCCGCTGCTTTGCCTTTTAAACATTTAATAAAATCAACAAAAGAAAGAACTCCCAGTATTCCCACCAAAACCAGCAGCAGCACATTCACGGTTTTGGTGATACTTTGATTCCTTAAAATGAACTTAGCGACATTGAAAAACACCAGGCCCATCATGAAATAGGTTAAAAAAACAGCGAAAGTAAACGCCCCGCCTGTATACAATATCCGGCTGCGGGAAGCGCCCACCAAAGTTAAATAAGAGATGAGAAAAATAATCGTAGTAAAGGCACAGGGATTGATCCCGTCCAGTAATCCCGCTCCCAGTATGATGCCTGACGTCAGGGTACTAAAAATCTCCTGGCCGATGTATTTGGTATCATGGGTTTGTTTAAAGGGGACAATGGATGTGGCGTAATATTGTTCGGGGTTTTCCAGGAATATTTCGATTTGTTGGGGGAGGATACGTTTGATTTCCGATTCGCCGCCGATGACTGTTTTCCCTATAAAAATCGCGGGTATATCCGAATTTTGTCTGCCGAATTCCGCGCCCGCATTTAGAAACAGGTCATAGGTACCCTGCTTGCTGAGATCGTAATAAAGCACTCTAAAGGCAATATTATTTTTCCCGGCTAATAGGGGGAGATGGTGCCGGAGGAGTTTGCGGCAGTAAGCGCAGTCATAGGAAAAAAGATACAACGGTATTACCGGGACCCCGGGATTCGATTTATTTATAATGATTTCTTTAGCCAGGCGCCGGGCGGTTTTTTCCATATGTTTTGTAGTTTCAACGCTGTGGGAGCGGGGGCTCAGGGTAATCGTATCCAGGACCGTGCCGTCGATTGAAATACTGCGAATAGTCATCGCACCGGCATTAACATCTACGCGGCAAAAATGGTACTGGCAGGCATCCACCTGGGAAGGATACGATGGGTTTTTATTCATCCACAGCAGGTCCGCGCCAGCCCCACCGGAAATGATATAAGTTATCCCTTTGTCCTGGGAACGTTCATATAAATGCCAACTGGCAAAAACCACATCTACTTTGTATTCCTGGAAAACCGGCGTCCAGGTGTGTTTGAGGGTTTCGGAAGCCCTGCCGCGGCATATATAAACGGGATCGTGGAGGAACACCACCCTGAAGGGGGCGGCTTGCACTTCGGGTTTGTTCATCTCTTCCCGGAACCATTGGAATTGGGGACTGTCCCGGTTGAATTGCTCTTGTGGTTGTCTGCCGCGGGTATCCCAGGTATGGAGGCCAAAGAAGTAGACACCGCCCCAGGTAAAACAGTAATAGCCTTTTTCCAATTTCGGGAAGTAGTTGGTGTGTTTTCCTTTGCCGTCGGCGTAATCGTTATCTCCTAAGATGGGGTATACAGCCGATCGCCGCAGCAGTGCGGCTTCCACACCGAAGAAATCTTCCCAGAGTTTATCATCCGCGCCGTTGTCTACCATATCCCCCAGTATCAAATTGAAAACCGGTTCCTGGAGTAATATTTGATCGATAACCTCCTGGTGGTACATGCTGGTATCGTTATCCCCGGGTCTGGGGTCCCCGAAGACGGAAAAAGTAAAATATTCACCCGGCCGGCAGGCGGTCCTGATCTGGTAGCTGTCGTCTTCCACCGGTGTTCGAATTTCATTGTTGCTGCAGATCACTTCGTACTTATAGGATAAACCCGGGTGCAAGCCGGTAACTTTTATGAAATGGGATTTGTTGCTTTGAGAAGAAAATTCTTTTATTCCCGGGCCGTAGTAGACTTTTACCCGGGCTGTTAAAGGTTTGTGGAGGTGAAAGGCAATAGTTGCCGAATCAGCGGTAACATCCGGCAGGTAGGGTTCTACTCGAAACCCCTCAGCAAAGCACAAGTGGGCAGCAAAAAACAACCACAAAATAAAAAGCTTTTGCGGGGGATTATGCGCAAAGCGAAAAGCGCCCTGCGCCAAGCGCCCTGCGCCCTGCGCCTTCCCCCTGGCCGCCGGAGGCAAGTAAAACTTCATGGCGAATCACTCCTTACCAGACTTAAAACTTTTGATTTGACCTGGTTCATTACAAACTGATCATATCCCACCCTAAGGAAACTCAAACGCTGCTGTCGGTCAAAAATAAGCGTTGTCGGGTAGGCGGTCAGTTGGAATTTATGAAACAGCCGGGCCCCAGGGTCCAGCAGCACCGGGTAGGATATCTTTAGATTTTCCACGATGCTTTTGGCATCGCTGAGGTTTTCCGGGTCGGTGCACACCGCAGCCACGGTCACATCCCGCCAAACCGGCAGCGCGGTAAAGTCTTGCAAAACCTTCATCTCGGTTTTACAGGCGCGGCACCAGGTGGTCCAGAAAACCAGGACTACTACTTTTCCCTTATGTTGGTTCAGGTAGAAGCGTTCATGTTCGAGGGTATTCAGCCGGAAGTTTGCCGCTTTTTTACCGATACCCGGGGGGCCGCCTGTCGTACCGCAGCTTATTAGCGAAAGCACCAGGCTGAACAAGGCCAGGAAATTAAGAATCGGTTTCATACGCTTTTTACGAAGTTTTTAATTTGTCCTTGTTTTTGTTGATGATCCTTTTTATCGAATCCATTGTATTAGAGAGGATGACGCTGAAAATGCCCGCACCTCCTGCAAATATTAGAAATGCCATGATATCGCTGCCAATGGAACTGGAGTTGGGATTATAACCTTTTTTTACCTTTAAAATCCGTCCTTTTGGTTTTGTTTTATTGCGGTTCATTGAATACTCCTAATTATCTTGCCTCCGGCGGCCAGGGGGCGAGAGCATTGCGCATTGTGCATGGCTCACAGCGTATGGGGCAAAGCACTTTGCCATTTTAGGCTCCCCGCGCCGCGGGGC
>CP070627.1:2188487-2193616 GCA_020355945.1 Candidatus Aminicenantota bacterium
ACCTTAAAATAAACATCTCCTTGAAGGTAATCGGTTAAAAAACGCATGCCAATCAGCAGGGTCATCATTTTGCTGCTAAAAACCAGGTAGTCCCGTTCGGTTTGGGTAAGGGCTTCTCCTATCCCGGCAAGAAATCCTGTCAACGTGGTCTCAAACCTGGGTACGTCTACAAATACCTTTGATAAATTCCGTTCGTCTTCGTCCACATGGCTAAGGCTGGAACGGACCAGGTCCCCGAAATCATAGAGAGAAACACCCTTCATTACTGTATCCAGGTCAATCACACACACGCCTTCACCTGTATCGTCATCCAGCAGCACATTGTTAACTTTAGAGTCGTTATGGGTCACTCGTTCGGGTATTTCGCCTTTTTGCACCAGGGCTGGTATAACATCAAACAGTGATGCATGAGCGAGGAGAAAATCAATCTCGGGTTTGGAGATTTTAGCCCGGTTACAGCGGTCAGAAGCTAACGCATCATGAAAATCTCTCAGCCGCTTAGGTCCGTTATGAAAATCCGGTATGGTTTCATGCAGCGGTGGACCGGGGAAATCTTGCAGCAGTTGCAAAAACTGCCCGAACATATACGCTACCTGGTAGGCCTGGTCAAGGGTCTGCAGCACATCATAGGTTTGAGCTCTTGCTATAAATATGTAAGCTCTCCAATAATTACCTGCGGCGTCCCTGTAATAACTGGTCCCATCCCGGGTAAAAATAACCGTCAGCACCCGCCGGGAAATATCACTTTTTGCTAAATTTTGAGCCTGTAATTTTTGACGAATAAACCGGGTAACTCGAACGATGTTCTGCATTAATCCCGGTGGGTGTCGAAAAGCAAAATGATTGATCCGTTGGAAAATATAAGGAACAATCCCCTGGTGAGCTTTCATATTCACTAAAAAGGTATCATGTAAGTGACCGGTACCATAAGGTGCAGCATCTAAAAATTCACCCTCAATCCGAAAATGCTTTACTATCGATTCAATATCTGTCATCTGTTTTCACTTCTCCTAATTTAATGATCCCTTTATCTTCGCCGACAGGACGAGGTAACGGCGGCATGGGTCTTTGAACCGGGATCTCCGGGACCAGGTCAAATTCAATTTCTACGCTTTCCGGTTTGTGAATATAAACCATCCAGGCTGAAATTTTACCTGTCCATTTTATCCTTTTAGTGGCAGACTGTATGTTGATGCGGGCCTTGTGCTGTCCCTGGGCGACATTTACTTTGTACCATGCCCATCTGCCTTCCTGCTGCTCCTCTTCAGCCTCTGCCCTCTTACCATCCATATATACAGATACAATGGTATCAGTGCCTTTTTGCTTTTTCTCGTTTACCTGGACCGCCGGTTCCACCAGGAAACAAAGAGTGGCAGTGGTTGATGGTTCTTTTACCTGGAAATCCACCTGTGCCCCACTCCCCTTTAGTACCAGGGAACCTGTGTTTACCGCTGCAGGCAGCGGTTTTACGTTCAGCGCCGATTGAAGCTGATGCAGCGGAACCCCCCGGCCGCTAATTTTTATGGTTTTCACCATTCCTGGATTTAGTAACCCAATTTGAGGGCCTGGATTTCGAGCATGAAGGACATACTCTTTCCCGCTCTTTTTGACTATATCAAAAGTCACCCCTGCCAGCAGCGGTTCGGAGGAATCTTCAAGAGGATATATTTCATAAATGGCAGTTTCATAGCCCTGTAATGGTAATTCCAGGGCGGCACCTGCGGCATACAAATAAGGAGATACCCAACGGCCAGGATAAACACGCTCCAACACCAGTGAGGAAGCTTGAGGACACAAGCCAAAGGCAGGAGACAGTTCTATCTTAAGGGTTTGGGGTTTGATAAAGGGATTCCGCACAGCAATAATACCCCTTTTTTTGGAAAAGTGAACGTAACCGTAAGCCTCCTTGCTGCCCGGATCGCCGCCCACCATTTCCGTGGATTTTAAAGTTTCAAATCGATGCTTTGCCCAGCGGATAGATCTGGCAATGGCATTCCACTCGCCATCAGTCAACAAATTGGGAGAAATATACAACTCCCACATGGTTACCCCCCGGCTAAAATAGAGAATGGCATTATCTGTAAATTTATCCAACGGTTCCGCTTCACCCCCCAGTTTCTGTAAATGACCTTTAATAATCCCATGAGTCATCAAGTTAGAAAGAGGAAACCAGGAATCATTCACTCCATAATTTTCATAAAGGATTACATCTCGATAGGTAATCGCCGCATCGCGTTTACTGATAGAAGGGACATCTGCATAACCGTAATCCCGGCCTTGCATCCAGATCATGTTGGCATATTTCATCCACCAGGGGCTGAGCCAGGTCCCGGAGGTAATATTGAGAAAAATATCAGGGTTTTCTTTTCGTACTGCGCTGCAAAGGTTTTTCACGGATTCCATTACTGCCCGCCGGGAGTAAATCCCCACAGGGTGACCGTGGTCCGGTTCGCTGCAAGAAAACTGGATACCGTCCCATTTAAAGTAAGCCGCCCCGTCATTGCGAACGAAATCAACGGCCCGTTTTTTGAACAGGTTGTGGTAATTGGTACCGGCAAGACAAAGTTGGTCCCCCACCACCTCAAAACCATGTTCTTTCATCCACTCCACCCGCCATTGGCGATACGAATAACCGCCAATAGGACCAAGCCAGATACCCAAATCCGTTCCCATAGAATTTAACGCTTCCCTTATCGGTGTTAAACCATTGGGGAATTCCTTTTCCCGCAGTACCCAGTCGCTTTTATAAATATCCCAACCGTCATCCAGCACAAACGCATCTAATTTTAATCCTCGTTTTTCCTGCATTTCCCGTTTGAAATCATTGATAATGCGCATCAGGTTGGTTTCATTCATCACATCTTCCGGTCGTTCCGTGTATTCAGGGGAACGGACATCGTACCAGGTATTATAAAGCAGGTAAGGTCTCAACCGTGATACCCGGACACTGTCCAGGTACCGGTTAAACCACAGTTTGACATGGGTATCCGGGGTTAAACCTGCTGCTGACCACTCACTTTTTATCCAGGTATTTTCGATTTTCAAGCCCATTTCCTGGCCGGTGTCAAGGGCAGTTTTTCTTTTACATATAGGTTTTAAAGAGTTTTCCGCAGCCGGGTATTCAAGACCGAAAAAAGCACCGGCATAATTGGTGGTTAGCGCCGCCGGACTACCAAAACCACCCGGTTTAAGTATACATACATCTCCATAAATCATGCAGCGCCGCGGCCAGAGCCAGCGTAAAAAATGACCTTTGGATTTGAGGTCTCGAACCCCTAACTGCCGCTTTACATGAAACGCACCCGTTTCCAATTTATAAATAAGCTGAATCTGCAATGAGATATCCAGGCCATTAAAGGTAAACACCAGTTCCTTCTTGCCATCAGGATTATCCGGGTTCTCTAGCTGCGTTAATTGAAAGTGTTTTTTGGTTAGCATGACGGGGTTGTCTGCGTTGTGGATTTTTCCCGGTGCCAGCCAACCGGTCCACTGGACATCCACTCCAAAATCAGCATCGGTTTTAATTTTATGAGACCGTCTGCCTGCCAATGCAGACCATCCGGGCTGTGTTTCCAGGCATTCCGCCTCCAGGTTACCCTGATGAAAAATTACAGAACACTTCACCTGGTTATTACTGAGCCAAAATACCTGTTTTTCATTAATTGTTTCCTTTCCCCTGGTAACCGTATCTGCCAGGTTTACAGATACCATGGTTATTAATAGTGCTGTTAACAATATCAAACTTACGTGAAGTCTTCCAAAGGTCATCGTATTTCTCCTTCTTTTAAAATCTTATATATATCTTTTTTTATATTTTATTTCAAGCATTTTTTTGATTTCCACAACTAAATAAAGTATTGACAAATAATTGCATGAAGTGCTATTATCCCATTATTACACCATTCCATTATTCCTGGTTGGAATAAGCAGAATGGTTGACCGGGAATTCCCTGGTGGCAGTGATTTGTAGAATTTCCGCTACATTTTAATTAAAGGAGGACCGGATAATGAGGTACAAATTACTTTTTTTGATTTTGGTTTTACTGGTTTTGGCTCTGGCCTATCAGGACCAGGAGGCAAAAGATGACTCCCCTGTATCCACAAAATATCTTAATCTTGATTTCGAGGTTTTTACTCAAAATTTGAAGCCCAAATTTTGGTTTATAGGGGGAAGGGGATATGAAGGTGTAATCGATAAGGAGGTGGTTTATTCCGGGAAGGTCAGCCTTCGGCTTGAATGTAATAGTACGAAGCGCCAATTTGGTGTGGTAACTTCAAGTTTTCCTATTGAAAGTGCCCGGGGAAAAAAACTAAAATACAAAGGATTTATCAAAACCGAAAATGTTGAAGAGGGTTTTGCCGGGCTCTGGTGGCGGGTGGATGGGAAAGAGGGTGAAGAACATAAAATACTGGCTTTTGACAATATGAAGGACCGTGGTGTGACGAAAACCACACCATGGCGCCAATATGTGATTGAACTGGCCATACCGGAAGAGGTGACAAATATTAACTTTGGCGGCATTCTCACCGGCACGGGTAAAGCCTGGTTCGATCAACTCAGTATCACTTTAGATGGCAAACCATACCAACAAATCAAACCGGAACCAATTGTTCCGCAAAAGCAAGACCTGGAATGGATTCGGGCCAATGCCATCCCCATAAAAACTGCTGACCCCATTGAGCATCACACCGACCTGATGCCCTTGAAGGGATTAATTGCCAATCGACGGATTGTGGCCCTTGGAGAAGGTACCCACGGAACCAGCGAATTTTTTAAAATGAAACACCGGATAACGAAATTTCTTGCTGAAGAAATGGGATTTACGGTTTTTGCCATAGAAGCCAATATGCCGGAAGCGCGGGAAGTGAATCGTTATGTATTGACAGGAGAAGGTGACCCGAAAAAAGCATTGGCCGGTCTATATTTCTGGACATGGAATACCAGTGAAGTTTTAAACATGATCGAGTGGATGCGGCAGCATAATCTTTCGGGTAAAGGAAAAATTGAATTTTACGGATTCGATATGCAAACCCCTACTGTGGCCATGGAAAATGTAAAAAAATTTATAGAAAAAGCGGATAAAGACTTTGTAGAAACCCTGGCTGGCCACTATAAGCAGGTTGAGGAA
>CP070627.1:2193716-2198804 GCA_020355945.1 Candidatus Aminicenantota bacterium
AATGCGGAAGTAAAAAGCAGTGTTTACGGTAAGGTTATCGATGGGGAAACCGGGGAACCGGTTGAGGGAGTTGAAGTGTGTCTTGTTCGTCTTAAAGCGTGGGCAAAAACAGATAAAAACGGAAAATTCATCATTTATGAAGTTCCTTACGGCCAGGAAAAAATTTCTTTTTTTCCTCCTTCTCCTTATGCCTATGAAAAGATTGAAAATTCCGGACAGCCCATTATGATCGAGAAAGGTAAGAACCTGTATATCCTGAAAAAATTGAAATACGGCGGTGTTATAGAAATGGAAATGTTTGATCCCGGCACCAATTCCCCGGTACCAGGTGTTTCTGTGAATATAAAAGAAATAGCTCTTAACCTCCAGAAATTGAAATCAGAAAGTTATTCCGATAGTAATGGTAAATTTATACTGGACCGGTTGGCTGCCGGAGAATACACCGTGATACTTCAAAAAGATGGGTATGGTATGAAGATTTTAACGGGCATTGAAATTAAAGCCAAACAGACAACGTCGTTTAAAGTCCTGTTTGATTCCACCAGCCCGGCCAGGGTAACCGGACAAGTGATTTGCCAGGAAACCGGTGTGCCGTTGAAAGATGTCCTTGTAAGCGTTGATCGAGTCGATCAATACGGCTGGGCTTATACTTATACTGTTGAGGATGGACGGTATTCAATGTTCGACCTGGAGCCCGGATTTTATGAAGTTACTATTTTCGGTTTAAAAGAGGAAAATGGGAAAAAAGAAGAATTTCCTATAATCAAAAAAGCTCATATTTCTAAAAATTATCCAGCCGTAGTAAATTTTACTGTGGATTGTACATTCGAATACGAAAGGAAGAAGAAGGAGTAGAAATGTTCTCGAAAAAATATCATTTAATCTTATTTCTTATCATTCTTGCGTTTTCTGTGTTCCCTCTACATGGTGTAGAAATAACATTCTATGATTGTAATGGAGAAAAATTAAATCCTAAAAAAAATAAATACGCAAAAAAATGGAATGAGGTGGCTGAAAATGTTGTAAATAACCAGGATATCATTGATTGTTTACCCAAAAATTGGAAAAGCTCGGTTGAAACATGGGTGAAATATTTCAAGGTAGAAATAATAATATGTAAAAAAAAGCTTAACGACCCAAACGATTGCGGTAACCAGCAAGAAAAATATATCATCGTTCCGGAAGAAAATAACAGCGGGTGTGGTTGTGAAGAAGCAACGGTTTTTCATGAATTTATCCACCAGGCTGTGCCAGTCCAGGAAAGTAATGAAAATGACACAAATGACAGGAGAATTCGCGGATGTGAGGTATTAATATTAACAAAATTTATCAAGAATTGCCAGGATAATCCACCTGCGGGAGACCAATGTGATTGTATGGACCAGCAAGATAATCAATCACCTTGCCGGGATCCGTTTGAACCACCCCCTGGACAAGGGAAAAAAACAAAGGTAAAAACAATGGAAATTTAGAGAGGTAAATATGATGACTTACAAAAAAATGGCAATATGTTGGTTATGTCGGATTTTAATTCCCACATTTTTTTTATTAACCGGGTTTCAAATCAATGCGGAAGTAAAAAGCAGTGTTTACGGTAAGGTTATCGATGGGGAAACCGGGGAACCGGTTGAGGGTGTTAGAGTGTGTCTCGTACGTCTTAATGCCTGGACAAAAACGGATAAAAATGGAAAATTCATCATTTATGAAGTTCCTCCCGGACAGGAAAAAATATCTTTTTTTCCTCCTTCTCCTTATGCCTATGAAAAGGTTGAAAATTCCGGTCAGCCTATTATGGTAGAGATAGGTAAAAATCTGTATGTGCTGAAAAAATTAAAATACGGTGGTGTAATAGAAATGGAAATGTTAGACCCCGGCACCAATTCCCGGGTAGAAGGTGTTTATGTAAATATAAAAGAAATATCTCTTAACCGCCAGACATTGATATCAGATAGTTATTCCGACAGTAATGGTAAATTTATACTGGACCGGCTGGCTGCCGGGAAATACACCGTAATACTACGAAAAGATGGATATGGAATGAAGATTTTACCGGGTATTGAAGTCCAGGCCAAGCAGACAACGTCTTTTAAAGTCCTGTTTGATTCCACCAGTCCGGCCAGGGTAACCGGACGAGTGATTTGCCAGGAAACCGGTGAGACATTGAAAGATGTACTGGTAAGCGTTGATCGTATCGATCAATACGGGTGGTCTTATTCTTATACCCTTGAGGATGGCCGGTATTCCATGTTCGACCTGGAGCCCGGATTTTATGAAATTACGATTTTCGGTTTAAAAGAGGAAAATGGGAAAAAAGAAGAATTTCCTCTAATCAAAAAAACTCATGTTTCTAATAACTATCCAGCCGTAGTAAATTTTACTGTGGATTGTACATTCGAATACGAAAGGAAGAAGAAGGAATAAAAATGCTGATGAGAAATTGTTATTCAAAGCTATTTCTTTTCATTGCTGCGCTGTCTCTGCAAAAAGGAACAAAAAGGTGCCAAACAAAAAGGTGCCAGGCAAGAAAATAAAGTAAAGAAAATAAGGTAATTATTTACCTGAGACCATTCTTTCATTCCCATGATAGACAGCAGTGGCAATAACGTTGAAACATCGCTATACATTAAATAATTTAATCAAAATATTAATTTTTCCCGTATTTTTGCAAAATATGTTGACTTCATGATGCAATTTATGTATAATCTGTTTATGGTATATATCGATATTGAGTCAATAGAGAAACGCTGTGAAAAGGTTTCACCGTTCTTTGCCGAATTGAACAGACGGATATTATCAGGCGCAAAAAGTTCTTTATTAATTCATGGTGGTATTGCAGCCCTGGATAAGGAAGCAGGTTTATTAAGAAACACAATGAAGCAAGGCCAAAAGGATTTGCAAAAGCTAAAATATAAAGTTAAAGATTCCAAAAACATGCAAGATACCAGGAAACAGGAGGTGACCCTATTAAAATACACAAAATTGGAGATTTACAAGCATGGTTTCTTTTTATATAATAAAAGTTCAATCTCGTTCAAGTTGAGCGAAAATTTGTTTGATGAGGCTTGAGTCAATCAAAAATAGAGGTTTTATAATGTTAACGAAAGGTTATGAATGCCTGGAAATTGGCAAATGGGGAAAAGGCAGAGCCTTTGACACATGCTTACAACCTCTATCCATTTCATTAGAGCAAAATGCCGGGATAGGCACATCAAGAATTTTATCTACGAGAGAGGAGAAATAAGAACAATGAGCACAACAGAAGGAATGGAGACTGTTTTTAAACATCCTGGTAACATAAGTTTGACAAAACTAAAAATATCCGGAGGAGATAAAAAATGAGAAAGTTAAAAATTGCCATCTTTGCCATTATGTGTATGATAATGGCTGAAAATCTTTTATTCTCTAAGATTTATTGCCGCGTGGAAGGGCTTGCTAAAAATAAGGATACGGGAAAAGGCATCCCTAACGTTAAAGTGACCTTGTTTAAATCAAGATTTGTCATGGCGAAAGTTAAGACTGACAAAAAGGGATATTTTGCTTTTAAAAAAATTCCACCGGGAGTGAACTACTATATCGTCTGCAAAGAAGATAATTATGTTTCAAATGTACCGGGATATATGCGGGAAAAAGTTCTCAATTCGATGGACCCGGTGTTAAGAGAAATAGCCGGATTTTTTAACTTAAAAGAAGGCGATATCAAATACTTTGTAATAAATTTAGAAAAAGGTGGAAAGATCAAAGGAAAGATATTTCAAAAAAATGCCAATGGCATAAAACCGATGACTGACTGTTTTTTATACTTAGCGAAAGAATACGAAGAAACTGATGTAATCGAACCACCTCAATACTCAAATAAAATAAAAATCGATAGTGCTTTTATCATGGAAGATGGAGAATTTTCTTTTACTGGTCTTAGACCTTCTAATAAATATTCTATCACTTTTCAACCAAATGATGGTTTTGCCTACCAATTTATAAAGGTTGCAGAGGTGTGCAAAGATGAGACCTTATATATCGATTTTACATTTGACTTTGAAGACCAAACAGGAGTCAAAGGTAAGGTGACAAAAGATGGAGTCCCATTAAAATCAGTGTACATCTCACTATGGGCAATGCCTGATGAGAAGTCAGCAGCGGATGTCAAATCGGATGAAGAGGGAAACTACTGGATACGAATGGTAAAACCTGGATTATATAGCCTGGAATTCGCCTATTTTGATGCGGCTGAAGTAAAGCATAAAAGAGGAGTTATTGTAAAAATTGAAGCCAATGAAATAAAAATCATCAATATAGAATTCTGATTATGGGTTTATTGGGAGAACAGTGATGATTATGAAGGCAAAAATGAAAAGCGTGCTTTGTTTTGTTATATTTTTCTTGCTGAGAACGAATAAGGTCAATATAAAACAAGCAGTATTGGTAGCGGATTAATGGGTAACCCGGTAAACGACCACAGCCATGAAAAATCCGGCGCAATTCAGGTTACCAATCTTTTCATTGACTGGGGTCCTGCCCATGACCGATCTTCCTTCGCAGAAAAAAGCCTGGTAATGGATTTTTTATTGCCTAATATGCCAGGGAACCAGGAGGTGGCCGTATTAGAATAACAAAAATTGTTGCTTTTGTCCTTTGGGAAATGAAAAAGTCAAAAAGCTTGATATAATTAGAAAAAGAGGAAGATAAGCGGGTAATATTTTATATGACAGATTCATTAAAAATTTTTTTTAAAACCCTTTAAACTTTTGTTATACAAAGTTCTTTAATAAGGCAGCAAAAAAGCAACAAAATTAGGGATTTACAAGCAGTGATTCTTTTTATATCATGAAGAGTTCAATTTCGTTCAATTTGAGCGAAAATTTGTTCGATGAGGCTTGAGTCAATCAAAAAGGAGGTGGCAAAATGTTAACGAAAGTTTATGAAAACCTGGATGTTGGCAAATGGGGAAAAGGCAGGAATGAGGTAAATATGATGACTTATAAAAAAATGGCAATATGTTGGTTATGTTGGCTTTTAATTTCCACATTTTTTTTATTTACCGGGCTTCAACTTAATGCGGAAGTAAAAAGCAGTGTTTACGGTAAGGTTATC
>CP070627.1:2198904-2203991 GCA_020355945.1 Candidatus Aminicenantota bacterium
TAGTGAGAAAGTTTTTCCTGTTTTTGGTGTTAGAGAGTCTATTTCCTGTTGCAGCGCCGGTTTTACTGTGATGGTTCGGCCATCCCTGTCGTAGAGGGTCACTTCCAGTCTGCAGGGTTGCGAAGATTGATTGCTGTAATTGTGAATGATTGGGGTGACGGTTAGATTTGCATTTTGGTATTGTTGGTCCATGTCGCAGTGAACCCAAAAATCGCGGATGTGGATAGAGGGTGTGGAAAAGAGAAACACATCCCGGTAGATACCGCTGAATCGCCACATATCCTGGTCTTCCAGGTAACTGCCGTCGGACCAACGATAGACTTCAACTGCAGCCATATTTTTGCCGGGTTTTATATAGGGTGTGATATTAAATTCCGCCGGTGTCATACTTCCCTGGGAATAGCCCACTTTTTGACCGTTGATCCACAGGTAAAAGGCGCTTTTGACTCCGGCGAAATGGATAAATACCTGGCGGTCTTTCCAGGTTAAAGGGATCAAAAAATCCCTGCGATAAGAGCCCACAGGATTGTAATCGTGGGGTATTTTGGGGGGATTGGCTGGAAAGGGGTAACGGGCGTTGGTATATATGGGGATACCGTATCCTTGCATTTGCCAGTTGGAGGGCACCGGGATATCGGCCCACCAACTGACATCCTTTTCCGGTTTGAAGAAATCTTTGGGCCGGTCTGCGGGTTTTTGCACCCAGTGGAATTTCCAGGTGCCGTTTAGGGAGAGGTAATAAGGAGACCGTTCGGGTTTGTCCCTGAGGGCTTGCTTGTGGTCTTCATAGGGTATTAGTGTACAATAGGCGGGTTCTTTATTTTGTCCGAACATTTTAGGGTTTTCCCAGTCGTTTACAAGGGATTGTGCGTTTATTGGGACTGAGAAAGGCAAAATCAAAATAAGAATTAAAAAATGATAAAGTATTGCTTTCATTTAAGACTCCTTGTGTTCATCCTACCATATATTTGGTATTATAATCAAGTAATGGGATTGGATTTTGGTAATTCTATTTTTATTCAGCCACGAAGATACACAAAGATACACGAAGAAAGAAGACAGACCAGGTGGACCCTAATAAGAAGTTTTTGCGGGGGGGTGCAGATGCGTCATGGGGGCAGTTTTTTCAAAAAGCGCCCCCCCTAGTAGGGTGCCCGCGCCGCGGGCCCGCCCGCCCGAGACAGAAAATGTACAACCAAAATTAATATATACAACTTTAGTTGTATAAAAAAATGTGTTATTATACAACCAAAAATACAACTTTTGGTGGATTGACATAATCTATTTTTCGTTATAAAATAGATTTTCAACATCAACACATTCAACACAATATTCAAAGGTAGTGTCAAAAGTTTCATGAAAAAGAGGAGGAACAAATGAAATTGAGAAAATTTGCGTTTTTGGGTTTTCTTGTCTTCGGTTTAATTTTGTTTGGTGTATTGAGTGGCAGCAGTGCGGAAAAGCCTGAAAGGAGTTTCCAAATGGATCGTCTCAGCGCTTTAGAGAATTTGGAGAATACAGGTAAGATTCCGCCGGTTCCTGCAAGGTTTAAGAGTTATATCATCCAACCTGAATCTTTTGGTGATAACTATGGCTTGATGCCGCCAATGCATGCATATCCTGTTACCCAGCCTATCATGAGAAACACGGAGCTCCCGGAAGCCTGGGATTGGCGAGATCATAATGGTGTGAGTCCGGTTGGAAACCAGGGTAGTACCGGTTCCTGTTGGGTATGGGGCGCGTTGAAAGGATTTGAGGCCAATATCCTGGTAGATTCGGGTGAATACTATGATCTTGCGGAACGAACCATTTTCAACTGCGCTCCCTGGGTGGATGATTTGCCTGCTTCGCAGCGGGGCGGTTTGGCAATTATGGTGGCCCATTGGTTGAGTACCAAAGGCGCCACTTTGGAAGCCGATGATCCCTGGGGCTACCCCTGGAATCAATGCCTCTATGACCAGTTAACACCTGTTTTGGGATCCTATGGCTGGACCCGGTTACCTGCCGATGTGGAGACCATCAAATCGTATTTATACCAATATGGTCCCATTCAAACATCCATGTATGCCAGTTGGTCTGAATTTTACAATTATAATGGCACTTATTGTTTATATCGGACCGGATGCACCAGCACCAATCATTCGGTGCAGATCGTTGGCTGGGATGATAACATGCAGTATCCTCTCGGGCAAGGTGCCTGGATATGTCAAAACAGTTGGGGCACCGGTTGGGGAGATGACGGATTCTTCTATATTGCCTATAACCTGGAGCACAGTGCCTGTATTGGTAAGACCGCGGGATTCTATGCCTCTTATCACACCTGGCCGCTTCCGCAAATGTTAGGGACATTATATTACTATGATGAAGTTGGCCCCAGCACCTGGGTGACCGACATGGGCAGCCCTGATCCCACCATTTATTGGGGTGCTGTGATTTATGAAGCCACGCACTGGGGACGTTTGGCCTATATCGAAACCTGGATACCCGATGGAAACACCGGTGTCGAAACCTGGATTTACCGGAGTTTTAATACCGGCAGTCCCAATGGCCCTCGGAAACTGCTGCGGCAGCAGCCGGGATTTTGTGTTCTCACCGGTGGATTTAAGAGACTTTCCATATCGGGGCGACCTTTGTATGTTCGACCCGGAGATACTTTTGTGGTGGTAACCAGGATCGATTGCAATACCTATCAATATCCGCTCCCCATCGAATATTGCTTTGACGGTACGGATTGCACCCATGAAACCGAAAAATGTTGGGAATCCCAAAATGGAGAGCAAGGCACCTGGTATGACTGTTCCACCTGGGAATATGACTTATCCATCCGGGCGCGCGCGTATAACTTGACTCCAATGGACGTGAAACTGGACCCCGATACTGAAGTTGTGATCGTCGGCAAAGAGTATGATATTCTTTGGAGATATCCCAATGATCAATGGGTCTCTGCAAGGAGCGCCAATGATGAACTGTTGACCCTTGAAGTGGTTCGCTATGATGATATCGATAACGTGATCGGTACGATTGCTGATAATATTCCACCCGAAGATGAGAAATATCACTGGAAAGTGGATGATAATTTTTACGTGGTTACCCCGGAGGCGGTTGAACGCCGGTATTGCGTAAGAATAACCAATGGTGGGGTCATCGGGCTCAGCAACCCGTTCTATATCAGGAAAGAGTAACATTATTAGCTTATCAGTGAGTAAAAGCGTGCAAGAAAGGGGGGATAGTTCCCCCCCCACCTTGCATGCAGCGCCATTCGTTCTTGCTAATTAAATGTATCAACAATTTGTAGAATTTCCGATACATAAAATTACTCCATTCCGTAGAGATGACCGGTATTTAATTCTTCGCCTGAGAGTTTTAGCCAGATAAATAACTGCATGCGATGATTGGATAGGTGTTCCATTGCTTGCATCATGTATTCCAGGAGAGTCATTGGAAAGGGCATCCAGGGCACATTGATTTTATTTTGGTTAAATTCCCCATCCGTGATTTTCTCGAACTCTTGTTTTAACAGTTCCCAATCCTGGTCGATTTCCTCCAGTGCTTCTGCAGCGGAATTGGATTTGGGCATTTTTTCCGCTGGAGGAAGCATTTCTCCTTCAGGGAATTCCGGCCACGAATTGTTTACAGCCATGGAAAGGCTGGCCCCTAAACAGCTCGCCACATGCTTTAACACCTGGGCAACGGTCATTAAACCATCCTTGGGTTTGGAATCCAGCTTGTTTTCCGGCGTTAATTGGATTAAACCCCGGGCTGCCTTATAAATCCCTTCGGTAAATTTAAGATATTCTTTTCTGGTCATGGTGATTTGTACCTCCACTCTTTTTATTAATACTTTGTTAAAAGCATATTAGTATAATACCTATAAATTTAAAAATTTTCAAGCACCTTTTCGGCAATTCTATTTTTAGCCACGGAAAAACACTCAGGATACCTGGTTGAAAATACAATAGGTTTTCTCTGGCTCGACAATTACAATGTATTGTTTTTTCCCGGTTTGGGCTTTCACTTCTATTGTTTCCTTTTCGTTTACCACCCGTTGGACCATTTCGATGTCGGCCTTGAGAGTAGCCGGGTCCACATTCAATACAAAAATATCCGCTTTTCGGTCTTTGAGTTGGTCTGGTATGGGTACGCTAATTTTTTTTATGATGGTCTTTTTTTTGGTGATTTCTTCAAGTGTTTGGTACATCGTTGTTTTCACTTTTCCTACCATGCGGCTCCAACTTCCCCCGGTGACCACATTAAGGGCAAATAATTTCTTTTGCATCTCTTCCATCTGGGTGTAGGATTTTGCTTTTTCGCCATATCTGAGGGAATTGAGTCTTACCCCTTTGCGTTTGCATTTTACATTTATCCTGAAATTTTCTCCCAGTTGGGGAGTTACGGCAAAGGCCACTTCGTAATAGGCCGCGGTATTATTTTTAATCTTTTTTAGCACATCATTGATGTCTGAGGCATGTATACATTTGGCATTGCTGATTTTGGACATAATGTTGATGGCTTTTTTGATTCTATGCTTTTCAGGTATGGGATTGACCATATAAAGCAAACTGCCCCCTTTGTTGATGGCGATGGCGGCTTTTTTCATTGAATCATAATAGTTGTAAATGTGCTGCATGGATTGGCTGTAACCATGGATATCACCTGCAATTTCCTGGACAGCACCGGAGACCAAAAATACGGTTTTGGGTAAACGGATGGTTCTCAGTGCATATTTAAGGTCCTGGAGTGTCCTGCCAAATCGTCTCACTGTTGAACGGTACTCCATGGATGTATTTCTTATTTCCATGTTGCCCATCCTCTGCAATTGCCCTTTAAGTTCAGCGCTGGCGTGGTCGAAACCTATCACTCTCCCTACTGCCCTGGCAGGCACCAGGACCATCCAACTGGGATCCAGGTAAACTTTCTCCAATTCCCGGAGTAATTTGATTTTGTCTTTTTCCGGTCCGATAACGTATTGGAGCCCGGAACTGGGGGCAGCCTTGAGGATAATAAACGCATCCCCGGGACTCCCTGATTTCACCAAATTCATGGCCAGTTTTTTAGCATTTCTTATCCCGCTTTTGCTGTTGGAAATC
>CP070627.1:2204091-2209147 GCA_020355945.1 Candidatus Aminicenantota bacterium
GAAAGAGTATTTTTGAAGAAATTAAACCGGTGGAAAAACAGGAATATTACCCCCCCTCATCCGCGCAGAAACGCCTCTTTTTCCTGGGTCACGTCGAGAATATCGGATTCAGTTACAACATGGCCGCGGCCCTTAACGCGACGGGAAAAATCGATAAACCGCGGTTTGAACGTGCGGTTAAAGATGTGATCAAACGGTATGAAGCCCTGAGAACTTCCTTTCATTTAATCGGCAATGAACCGGTGCAGAGAATTCACGATGAAGTGGAATTTGAGATCGAATATTATAATTCAGCCTGCCAATTGCCAACTGATTTCATTCGTCCTTTTGATTTCTCCCAGGCACCGCTGATGCGGGTCCGCCTGGTTACCCAGGACGACCACCGACACCTGTTGTTATACGATATGCACCATATCATCGGGGACGGTACTTCAAGCGGACTTTTGGGCGATGTTTTCATACGTTTATATGCCGGAGAAAAACCGCAGCCTCTGAAGATTCAATATAATGATTTTTCCAACTGGCAGAATCGCCTGTTTGCAAGCGGTGAAATAAAAGTCCAGGAGGAGTACTGGTTTAAACTTTATCCCGGTGAAATTCCCAGGTTGAACCTGCCCACCGATTATCCAAGGCCCACGGTTTTTAGTTTTGCCGGGGACAGTTTTCGATTTACCCTGGGCAGTGAAGATGTCTCACGGTTTAAACAGTTGGGTTTTGCCAATGGAACCACCCTTTATATGAATTTGCTGGCTGTGTTTAATGTGCTTTTATATAAATATACCGGCCAGGATGACATCATCGTCGGGGGAGTAATTGCTGGCCGGCGTCATGCAGACCTACAACATATCATCGGTATGTTTGTCAATACCCTGGCCATGCGCAGCCACCCCCGGGGCGATAAAACCTTCCGGGAATTTTTAAATGAAGTGAAAGCCAATAGCCTTAAAGCCTTTGAAAACCAGGATGTCCAATTTGAAGCGCTGGTGGATAAACTGGACGTGGACCGGGACCCCTCCCGGAACCCGCTGTTTGATGTCTGCTTTGTCATGCAGAATGTCGAGCAGCCGCAAGCTGCCCTGGAAGAAATGGAACGGGTCGAAGGGGTGGTATTCTCTCCTTATGTGTTTGAGAGAAAAATTTCCCAGTTCGATCTAACTATTGATGCCTTTGAAATAGCAGATGAAATTCATTTTAAGCTGGAATACTGCACCAGCTTATTCAAAAACGAGACCGTCCGGCGTTTTGCCCGCCAATTTGTCAATATTATCAGAGAAATAGGATGGGAACCGGATAGTCGGTTGGCAGACATCGATTTCATGACGGAAGCGGAAAAGAGACGGGTACTGGTGGAATTTAACGATACCGAAAGAGAGTATCCGAAAGATAAACCCCTTCATCGATTATTTGAAGAGCAGGCGGAACAAACCCCGGACCGCATCGCCCTTGCAGCCCCTGGCCAATATCAACTCACCTACTGGGAATTAAATGAAAAATCCAACCGGCTGGCCCATTACCTGCATGATAAGAGAAATATTCGTGCCGGGACACCGGTGGGATTAATGATGGACCGATGCGTCGAGGACATGACCGCCATCCTGGGCATATTGAAAGCCGGGGGTGCGTACGTACCCATTGATCCCCTGTCACCCCGGGAGCGGATGAGACAGATGATAAATGACACCGGGATAACCGTTGTGGTTTCGCAGGGCAAATACAACCGGCTGCTCAACTTGCTGCAGTGGGAATGTCCCTCTTTTGCCGCATTTTTGTGTATCGACAGCAAGAATATCTACCGGGAAGATAATGAAGAGCGCGACGCGGAACAGGAATTGGAACAACAGGCCAAACTATGGGAATTTGTAGGCGAGACTGCTTCGGATGATATTACCGGCGGCGGCTGGATCAGCAGTTATAACGGCCTCCCCATTTCCAGGCAAGAGATGGATGAATATGGCAATAATATCCTGGAAAAATTGATCCCCCTGCTTCATAAGCAAATGAGGGTGCTGGAAATCGGCTGCGCTTCAGGTATCAGTATGTTCCGCATTGCGCCCCGGGTGGGTTTTTACTACGGTATTGACCTGTCCCGAATCATCATTGAAAAAAACAGGGAACGGGTCAGGCGGGAAGGCCATACCAATATAACGCTTGCCTGTCTGGCTGCCCATGAGATCGAAGGCCTGGCAGAGAGAGATTTCGACCTGGTGATTATAAACAGCGTCATCCAGGATTTTCCCGGGCATAACTACCTGCGCCGCGTGATCCGCAGTGCTGTTGGTCTCCTGCGGGACAAGGGGCACCTGTTCATCGGCGATGTGATGGACCAGGATTTAAAAGAGAAACTTACCCGGGATCTGAGGGCGTTCAAACGGGATAACCGGGATAAAAATTACCAGACCAAAACTGATTTTTCCATGGAATTATTTGTCTCCCGCGCTTTTTTTAACGATTTGCTTAGTGAAATACCGGGACTCCAGCAGGTGGATTTTTCCGGGAAGATATTTACCATTGAGAATGAGTTGACCCGATATCGCTATGATGTTCTGATTCGAGTCGATAAGGATTCCCTGCCGGGCAAAGGGGTAACGTCCCGGCACAAATACCAGGATGACACCCGGGCCGTGGAGAAATTTCCCGTGGGGAAATTATCCGTTCACGTCCCAACGCATCAGCTTGCCTATGTGCTTTATACTTCCGGTTCCACCGGGGTACCCAAGGGGGTAATGGTGGAGCACCGGAATGTGACCGCGTATATAAATGGATTTTATCGCGAATTCCATATTGATGAGCGAGATACTGTCCTGCAGCAAGCATCGTTTTCCTTTGATGCCTTTGTAGAAGAAGTCTACCCGGTATTGTTAATTGGTGGGAGCATTGCCATTGCATCCAGGGAAGTGATTATGGATCCCGATGCACTGTTCGATTTTTTGTTGAGGCATGATATTACGATTATCAGCGTATCGCCGCTGTTATTGAACGAAATCGACAGGATGCCCAATCCCGGTAGTATACGAATATTAATCAGCGGCGGGGATGTATTGAAAGGAGAATACATAAAGAACCTGGCCAAAAAAAGACAGGTTTACAATACCTACGGCCCTACGGAGACGACGGTATGCGCCACGTACTATAAATGTTCTCATGCGGATTACACCAATGTTCCCATCGGGAAACCCATTACCAATTATAAGGTTTATATTTTAGATAGAACCGGTGGGTTATTACCCGGTGGAGTCCCGGGAGAATTGTCCATTGCGGGGGATGGTGTTACCAGGGGTTATTTAAACCGCCCGGAATTAACCGCGGAGAAGTTTGACCACGATTTATGGGATTTTCATGATTACCATGATGATAAAAAAAAGGAAAATTATCAAAAGTTTTTTGGGGGGTCCAGGGGGGCGATTTTACAAAAAAGCCCCTCTGGCCGCCGGAGGCTTTACCGGACCGGAGACCTGGGCCGTTGGTTGCCGTGTGGTAATATCGAATTTATAGGCCGGATTGATCAGCAGGTCAAGCTCAGGGGATATCGCATCGAGTTGGGAGAAATCGAGAATCGAATTCTTAATTATGGACTCGTTAGAAAGGTCGTGGTCATCGATAGAGAAGATAAACAAGGAAGCAAGTATCTTTGTGCTTACATGACCTGCGTGGGGAAATTGGCTATCCCGGAGCTTAAAGACTATCTATCAAAACAATTACCGGGATATATGGTACCTGCATTTTTCGTGGAATTGGCTGAGATTCCGTTAACCCCAAACGGGAAAATCGATCGCAAAGCTTTACCCGATCCGCAAGAAATAAGTTTACGAGAAGATTCCAGATATATTCCGCCAGTCAGCGTCTTAGAGAAGACATTAGTGGAAATCTGGGAAAAAGTATTAGGAAGAATGAATATCGGTATCAATGAAAATTTCTTTGCAATCGGTGGAGATTCCATCAAAACGATCCAGATCATATCAAGAATGAACAGTGCAGGATATAAGCTTGATATAAAGGACCTTTTCCAATACCCCGTCATATCGGATTTAGCCCCCCGGGTAAAAAAATTGAAACGTATCCCGGACCAATCCGTCATTACCGGACCAATCCCATTAACACCAATCCAGGGAATGTTTTTTTATGAATCCCAAATCGATCCTCATTATTATAACCAGGCCGTGTTACTTTATTCGCAGGAAGGATTCGACGAAAAAATCATGGAAACCGTGTTTACCCGGATACAAGAACATCACGACGCCCTCCGGAACACATACCATAGGAACCCAGGCAGCGGCGAACTCATTCAAATCGGTCATGGATTGGATTACCCCCTCTCTCTCCAGGAGTTTGATTTAAAAGATCATGAAAATAATTTAGAGGAGCTCAACACCAAAATAAACGAAATTCAAGCGAGTATCGACCTGGAGAAAGGCCCATTGATGAAACTGGGATTGTTTCATCTTAACGACGGCGACCGTTTATTAATCGCAGTTCATCACCTGGTCATCGATGGCGTTTCATGGCGAATATTATTCGAAGATATAGAAACGCTGTACAGTCAATATAAACGCGGCGAGAAATTGGTTTTACCTCAGAAAACAGATTCATTCAAGCTCTGGTCGGAAAAGTTATCCGCATATGCCAATAGTAAAATCTTTTTGAAAGAAAAAAACTATTGGCAAAAGATAGAATCGGTTGAAGCGCCCGCCCCTTCAATACCGAAAGATTTCGATGTGGATGATAACTTTATTAAAGATACTGTGAGTGTATCGTTTACCCTTAGAGAGGAGGAAACAGAACGCCTGTTAACAAAAGTAAATGAAACCTTTGGGACGGAAATTAATGATATATTATTAGCGGCATTGGGAATGGGCATAAACAAGACCTTTGGACAGGCCCGGGTATTGATAGAGCTGGAAGGTCATGGAAGGGAGCAGATACCGGAGGATATAGATATCAGTAGAACAGTCGGATGGTTTACCAGTTTATATCCCGTGCTGATGGATATTTCCCATGCAGGCGACACCGGTCGTCAAATCAAAGAAATAAAAGAGACATTACGACGAATTCCCAATAA
>CP070627.1:2209247-2214269 GCA_020355945.1 Candidatus Aminicenantota bacterium
AAAAAATACTCAATTTATTTAAGAAAAAGCCGACATTTCCCTCGAAAAAAGTGCTTGTTCTTGAAGGAGGGGGAATGAGGGGAATTTTTCTAGTTGGAGTACTTCAAGCGTTTGCAGAGCGGGGATATTTTCCCTGGAAGCTGGTGATAGGTTCTTCAGCCGGTGCTTTAACTGGTGCAGCTTATATTGCCGGCCAGATTTATTTGGCCAGGGATGCATTTTTTACCAAGCTCCTCTCCAATAAGTTCATTCACTATTCCAATATATTTAAGCAGGACAAGCATATTCTTGATCTGGACTGGATGATTGACACCATCATCGACAGCAGGGAAAAGTTGGACATAAAAAAAATGCGACAATCATGTCCGTTGTTGATTACTGCAACTGTTGTACATGAAGATTTACCCCCGGAAACCATTTACTTGAATTCAAAAACAGACGATCCGTTTATTTCCTTGAAAGCCACGGCGGCTATTCCTTATTTATACAAAGGATTTGTTCGTTACCAGGAACAATTATTGTTGGATGGTGGGCTTCTTGCCCCGGTGCCCTATCAAAAAGCACTTTCTTCAGGGTACCGGGAAGAAGATATTTTAGTGGTTCTTACCCGGCCAAAAGGATACCGGAAAAAAGAAGAATCTTTCTGGATCAGGAGTTTATATGAACGTTACTACAAAGACCCGAAATACACTCACCTGGTGGAATCCTTATTAAGCAGGCATAAATCATATAATCAAATACTTAATGACCTGGAAAATAAATATAAGGGAATAGATATCATCTATCCCCCGGGGGATTTTGAAGTGAAGCGGTTGACCCGGGATGAGAAAAAGATATTGGCTGGATTTGAGCAAGGAATTTTTGCTGCGGTTACCTATTTAAAACAGTTATAACAGGGCGGGTAAGTGTTTTTGCCCGGTGTATTTGGAACTGATTTCAATTCCTTTTATCCACCTGATGGCCGAATTTTTACATTAATCAAAAACAAGGCTGAAAAATTTTTTTAAGAATATTTTTTAAAAAGGATTCTTCCAAATATTAACAGACGTTTATCTTTTCTCTAATTTTTATTTGGCTTTCTTTTACTGCTGGGTAAAAGAAGTTCTATTTCCTGCTCCAATTCAGGACAGGATTCTTTGATCTGGGGTAGAATTGTTCTTTGAATATCGCTGGGGTTTGGCAGCCCGATCCGGTTTGCGATTCGTTCTATCAAACCATTTTTTCCGTTGACGTGCTCTATCTCAAATGCTTTTTTAATTATTTCCCATCGTATGTTATCGATATATGCTTTAATATTGAAATTGGCGTTAAAATCAATTTTAAAATCAGTCGTTTGTTTGAACGTTCTCCTGACTTTTTCAGGTAATACGCGTGTTTCGATGATATTACCAGTGGTTCTAACCAGGGCATATTCGACTACATTTTCTAATTCTCTTACATTTCCGGGCCATTGATATTGATTTAAGAAATTTATAACCCCTTCGGAAAATCCTGAAACATGGGTTTTTGATTGATATTGATTGCTTTTGAAAGTTTTCAGGAAATGTTCCGCCAGTATAATGATATCCTCCTTTCTTTCCCTGAGGGGAGGCGCTTCGATTGGAAAGACATTTAGCCTGTAATAGAGGTCTTCCCGGAAACGCCCCTCTTTAACGGCCTGTTCAAGATTTTTATTGGTAGCTGCCACTATTTGGACATCGCAGGTAATTTCTTTTGCCGTGCCTACGGGTGAGAAGGTCATTCCTCTTGCCATAATCCGCAGCATTTTAGCCTGCAATTCCAGGGAGAGTTCCCCGATTTCATCCAGGAAAATAAGGCCGCCGTCCGCCTCCTGGAATTTTCCTTTTTTATCGGAGACGGCCCCGGTAAAGGAACCCTTTTTATGCCCGAACAATTCACTTTCCATTAAATTTCCCGGGATAGCGGCACAATTCACCACGATAAAAGGTTTATCTTTGCGGCATCCGGCTTCATGGATGGAGCGGGCAATCAGTTCTTTGCCGGTTCCGGATTCACCCAGGATCAGCACTGATACCGAACTCCCATTTTCCGAGGCCAGGGCGATTTGCTCTTTAACTATTTTCATGGCGTCGGAATTGCCGATCAGTAACCTGGCGGATGAGTAACGGGAAAAAGTATCCAGGTGCTTCTTAAATATACTTTTGCTTTCCGGTGGTTTCATAATGTAATAACAAGCCCCATTCTTCCAACACCATAACAAAATATCCGGCACACGTTTCTCACTTAGCATTACCACGGGGATGTCAGCGTAGTTTCTCTTCAATTCCAAAAGCATGGGCAATCCATATTCTTTGCCTGAGAGTATTTTTTGACCCCCTGGCCAGATATCTTTAGAAATTTTCTTTATCACTTCAAACCCATCAGTTTCATTCATGTTGTAAAAATTAATATCCAAAAGGATCAAACTGATGTCCTTTTCAACCGCCAGGGTTTGGAGGGCGGTATTCCTGTCTTTGGCATATAAAAAAATATACCCCGCGGCGCCATACTTTGTTTCGAAGTTTTTACTTACATCGGCCATGGCCAGTTCGTCATCAATAATCAGTACTTTTTTCATTTTATACCTCCAAAAAATTTATTAGTTTGTTTTCGATTGTTTTAAAATATTGCCGGATGGAATTGCTATTTTTCTCTGACAATAGTATTTCCATCCTTTTTTGACGTTCATCTTTTGATATTTCCAGGGCCAGTAACTCCTCGGCAGCAGCGTCTGTATCAATCAAAATATACAGGGCATCCCAAAATTTTTTCCCTGAAATCATGCGCTGCCGGTCAATAATAACCATCTGCTCGATCAGCACTTTTTCCAGGAAAATCCGGTGATGCCAATACTTCTTTCCCAATTCTAAGAATTGTTTTTCCCATCCACCTTCCATTTTCATTGATTTAACAATCTTCTCTGCCAGGATCTGGCATCCCTCCCGGATCTCCTTAAGCCGGTTTTCTTTTTGATTTTTGTGCATGATCAATTGATCATATTTCGTAACATATTCATAACCGGCCATATCATTAAGATAATTAGACAGCGCGTAAGAGTAGTCTACCGCTTGCTGGCAAATCTCCCGGTCCTTTTTCAGTATTAACCGTATTTCATCTATACCTCGAATAATCGAATCAAGTTCTTTTTTTATCCTTCCAAAAACTTCGGGGCATTCCAGTTTAAAGATATTTTCTCCGATATCGAAAAGCAGGTGTATCCGCAGTTTAATTTGATGCCAGATTTTAGGATTTTCAAAGGTATTTTTTATAGATTTAGCATCCGGCTTCACCGCCATCAGTAACCGGGGGGTGACATAACTGTGATTGAGCCTTTCCCTTAAATTTAAAAATTCCCTGTTGTATTGCATAAGTATTCTCCTAATATGTTCTCAAAATAGACAGTTATTCTTGTCAACAGGTTATTGGATTCTATTAACCTTTTTTTAAAATCATCGATATCCTTGATAAAAAAACCTTTTCGAATAATCTTCCCCTTTTGATAAATTTCCAGCAAAAATTCTCTTAAATGGTGGTTTAACTTGCTGTTAACATGAGGCGATAATTGGAGTTTAACCTCTTCACTCCAGAGATTTAAGAAGGCGGATTTAAAATTCCCGTCGGAAATAATAAAACTCTCCAGGTATTTCTTTTCCATCGGTAGAAGAGGTGGGCTTTTGGGGTTTATTAACAATGGGACCGAATACCTTTTGGCATTTTTCACCAACATTTTGCCGATGCTTTGTTGTTTTTGAAGGATTTCTTCAAGGTCTTTGTACTCTTTCCCGGTTACCTGGTTGATGGCTTTCACCTTATCTTTCTCTGAATTACCGAAAGCTATTTCCAGGCTCTCTGCCAGGCTTTCATCCGTCAGGCCAGATTTTTCTGCCCATAAAAGACAGTATAACCGGGTTAATTTTAGATCAAAGGCAGTTGTAAACAACCGGCAAAAAGAGGTAAAATCTTCCTGGTCACCGGGTAAAATTCGGTTATCGGACAACAGGGGAGAAAACCAGCTCCATTTGGACCCGGCGGCACGGGACGTAGAAAGTATTAAATCGCGGTTTCCGATCTTCAACTCAAAGCCCCGTTCCTGGTGCAAGATCAAGAATCCTTCCAATATGAATTTCAATAAAGACAACTGAGGTTTGATAAACGAGAAATAGAAATTCACAATTTCAACCTGTAAAGATTTCTTATTTACGATATCGACTACTGTTCTTTCAATATCGATTTTCTCTTTTTTGCCTGGCAATTTTTTTAGTACTTGTTCAAGTCTACTTTTTAACCGGTCGGCACTGACTTGATCTGGCCCGTGGGTATTTTCACCGGTATATACGATTACAGGAACCTCTTTTTTCTTACAAAAATCCGCCAGTTTACTATAATATCCTGTTTCTTCAGGCAGCAATTGATTGCTCTTGTGCAGCAGCAATAAAAAAGGTTTTACAGCCAGAACGTCTTTATTGGTTTCATCCTGCTTCCAGGGCAAATCTCTTGTATAATGGAAAAATTTTGCTTTGAAGGGCTGTCGGTTACCATCGGTGAACTGGTTGATAATCTTTGCCAGCCTTTCTCCACGGAAGTTAAACTTTGGGTCGTGGGCAGTCTTATAGTCCACGATGTATATTGTCTTTATCATTCCAACACCTTCTCTATGCCCAGGAGATAACGAACGCCTGTTTCTTTTCCAGGTTCCCGGTTCAACGGTTCCAGTCCAACCATTTGCGAGAATTGTTCCGGGCTTATTTCTTCATAATCGCCGCCACTGGCGACTGAAAAGTTGACACAGTACCATTTTCCATCTTCGCCAAAGGATTCCACCAGGAATGGCATAAAATAGTAAGGCAGTAACTGGACCATTTTTTTTAAATTGTTGCCATTCATGATCCGTTCCCGCAGTGATGAATGATGCAAATCAAAGGCGCCGCCATTGGATTCATGTTTCGGGTCCATGGTTAGTTTCCCTTTAATTTCCAGAAGCACCGGGCCTTTATCTTGCCTTTTATCATGAGCTTCGATGTG
>CP070627.1:2214369-2219350 GCA_020355945.1 Candidatus Aminicenantota bacterium
ACTCCCGGCGCTTTTCATCATTTTCAAAAGTCATACCCAGGCATTCAACCGGTCCCTGGTCTTTATCCTCAGCATCTTTTTCAAAAAGTACTCGTTGTTCATCCATTAAGATTTTCCTTTTTATTTGTTTATTTTAAGATGAATACCCGCTTCTGTCAATACATATTGCCGGTCTAAATTCACCGTCTGATTCCCAAATATTTCTGAAATTAATATAACAGGCGCAGAAACCGCTTTGTTTTTAACACGTATACCTGGTTCTCTTTCAATTGGTTTTCCAATCGAATCACCACTTCAGTGCTCCTGACCTGGTTATTTATTTTGAGTAATTCCGCATTCACTTTGATTTCTTTTTCCAGGGTTCCATCCAATTCATAAATTGAAATGGGCACCTGAATCGCCATCCGGAAGATAAACCAGAATTACACTACCCCTTTTAAAAGAGTTGGAATCGTAAAAATACACGCTGATCTACTCGTAGTATATCACGCCTTTTAACACCCTTATCCGAAGTGCCTCGTGCAGCGACTTCCCCACATAAGCACGAGGGAGTTCTCCCACATAATTAATCTCTTAGCTCTTAATGGGTGGGCGGGTGGGAAATAAGAACTTTAAGTCAGATGAAGAAAAAACTTTTTTCATCTCTAGCCTTCTGTGCTTTTAAAGGTTTTCACGAAGATTTGCTTAGCGCTTAAAATTGTTACTCATTGTAGGGAATTTCCCATAATTTAGGCGCATCATCAAAGTCGTATTCATTACCTTTAATTATTAGAGTAAAAAAAGGTTCATCTGGAAAATCATTTATTCGAAGTAGACTTTCTTCCCCATCGACATAAGCAATGAATTCAACATTGCTTTTACTACTTCGTTTCCATACAATTTTTTGATTAAACAATCTTTTCAATTCTTCCATATTAGTTATTCCTGAATTCCAAATTTTTTATTAAATGTTTCATTAGGAGTTCTTCCTCCTTCCATTATTCTTCTCCATAGTTCCTCTCCAGAGTATCCCTGTCTTGTATATTTTTCTAAATAATATTCAAAACTTTGTAAAGGATATTCTTTATCTAAAAAGGCAGCCGCTTCACGATTAGCCATTAAATCACGGGTTTTTCTTTTTAATGCATTCCTGATTTTATGTATATACTCAGCGTTTTCTCTGGTTGGAGCCAACTTTGTATTAATATTTTTTACTTGAGCATTATACCAATGACGAGCTTCTGCTTTAGTTAGTGTATTGTTTTTTGGAATATCATCAACATGTAATTTTAAAAGCACCTCATCTAAATCATCTGAAATCTGTGCCATTTTTGAAGGATTTTGAGATTTTGCAAACTTAGCTGCATTTTTCGCCGCATTTGCTTCTGCCATTGCCCAATAGCTTCCAAGAGCAGAGAGCGCAATCTCTTCTTTATGGTGAGATAAGGTTTTTAGCCACAATTTAAAGGTAGAATCTTTGATTGTCTCAGTTGAATATCCGTAAAAATATTCAAACAAAGGCTTTAGAATAGGATTTCCTAATTTTGCCTGGAAAGCCCAGGCTTCTCCTTGATGCTGACTAACGTTAACTGTATGAATTTTACCTTTTAGTTTATAGGAAAAACTTAGTGTCAGCACTCCTCTCTCAATCTCCTCGAAATCTGGCTGCCATACTTCAATAATCATACCTCCAGGGCCTTCCAGAAAACGCAACCTATGTGTCCCCATCGGGTCCACAAAATTAACCGGGTTCATATTAAAGCCTTGATACAGGTTCATCAGAGGCGATTTTTCATAATGAAATTTCAAATTAAGCAATAATCGCGGGTTTTGAGCGTTCGGAATTGTCCCCACAGGGTAAATTTTTAAAAATTCGCCTAGACGCGGTTTTTCAGTTATATCTTTGCTCACCCCGGATTCAGAACCAATGGAATTAATGGGCCTGATAGTGCTGCCAGGACTACCAGGACTACCAGGACTAACATTGACCGCGGGACTCCCACCCATCGTGAGCATGAAAGCCAGAATGAGTGAAAGCGCTGATGTCATTTCGTTTCCTTTGCAAGGTCGCAAGATTGTATTTTACATGATCAAATCCTGCAAGTAAAGAGAAAAGGCGGCTAAACAAAAAAATGAGGGGTAGGAGGGAGGTGCCAGGGACCATCTATTATTTACCTTTGCGTTTTAGCAAGGCCGCGGGATGGGTCGATCAGGACCCTTTTGAAAGTGGCAATAATACCCACTTTCAGAGGCATCGTTGCCCAGGTCCGGATTTTCAGGCTGAAAATGCCCTTTTGGCCCTTTTCAGCCGAAATTTTCTACTGGAAAAGGCATTTTTGCCATTTTCAGCGACTTAATCAAAAATTATCCGAAGTAATTTTGTCTCCTTCCCAAAGACATTTGGGTCCCTTTTTTGTGTCAATATTCACACCACATTTGTATTAAACTTGCAATAGGTACTTTTACCTATGTGAAAATAGGTATATTAGGTCATTGACATTTTAATTCGATAAGAGCATAGTAAACTTTTGACAATACTATTTTTTTACTTGGGAGGAGATGGTATGTTTATTGAACTAAAATCCTAGGGAGGAGGAAAAAAGATGAGGATAAACAAAAGGAAAGTAAACAAACTGTTGTTTTGCGTGTTAATTTTAGTCACTATTTTTACATCAGCAAAGAGTATGAACCACGCATTTGGAGGCGAATATGCTGGGATTAAGGTAGCTGAAAAGAGCAGTAAATTCACTTTATCAGAGAAGGGAATTGAAAAGGTTATAATCGAGATAGAAAAAATTGAAGTAAATCATGAAGATTTAGGTTGGATAACAATATCCGAAGAGAAACAAAAAATCGATCTTTTAGGGTTTCAAAATGGAATTCCAGTAATTACTTTGAATAAACCTCTTAATCCATCTGTATATAATCATATTAGGCTTTTCTTAAGCGGTAACAACGAGATTTATGTAGATGGCGTTCGTCATCAATTACAGGTGCCAAGTGGGAAACTGTCTCTTATTGGTCCCTTTGAAATCATTGATGGTAAAATTGCTGTAGTGGCTTTAGACTTTAATGTCAGCAAGTCGGTAGTGTGTACAGGTGGTAAGCGTTATATTCTAAAACCTGTGATAAAAATTAAAAGTGTTGCTGAATATGACGGGGCTGGAATCGTTACATCTGAAGGAGGTAATATCTCTACAATTGATGGAATTGTAAATATTCAAGTACCAGCAAATGCTGTAATCAAGGGAATAGTTGTAACTATAGATGAATTGGCAACAACTGGTTTTATAGAGCCACAAACTGGTTATTCGTTTCTTGGAAATGCATATAATTTGAAGCCAGATGACCATACATTTTCTAAAAATGTTTTACTTACTATCGAATATGATAAGGAAGAACTTTCTAATATTGGTAATCCTGAAGGCATTGGTTTGTTTTGCTTAGATGAAAATACAAACAGTTGGATCAGAGTACCATCAACTGTTTCAACCAGCACAAACTCTATTTGTGCTAAAGTATCTAATTTTTCAATATATTCTCTTCAAGCAATAACATTCGATGAATTGGCTTATCATTGGGCACCTATACATTTCCAGGATGTGAATAAAAAGGATCATCCAATGTTCAATGGTTGTTATGATTTTATTACCAGAGTTGATCTAACAGGCTCCTGGGATATATCAAATAATTGGGATTGGCAAAATTTCGACAAATATGTGTTGTCTGCATGGGTATATTATTCTGTTGTATCAACCAAATCACATCACTATATCACATATGCCTTTTACCATCCATTAGATTGGAAGGAGACAGGTATCCCTCCAGTGCCCTATTACATAAGAAATAATGATCTTGAAGGTGCACTTTTCATTATTAAACGTGATGGAACAGAATGGGGTAGACTTGAAGCTGTTGTCACTAATTGGCATGTACACTTTCACGCTTACTTTCCTTCTGATAGCCCACTTATATCCGGATGCAAGATTGAGGAACAAGGAAATTGCTGGGTATATTGGCAGGATGGACGTGTAATGACATCTCAAGAGGAAGGAGGACATGGTTGCGGCTGTTATCCTGCTTTTGTAAAAGAGAATGATGATGCTGTGGTATATGTCCCAAGCAGGGATACGGCAGGGATACCACCTACAATACCTCCTGGCACTCATGAATATGTTTCTTATAGATTAATTGACATCTTTGAGGGTGGCGGACTTTGGGACCACCGCAGGGACCACTATGTATTTAATCCTTGTAAGTGGGTGGGCTTTCCTCCTACTTGTGAAAAATGGGTTGAATTTCAAGGTGGCCATGGGAATCCTCCGTGGGCATGGGATGATTCAGATGATGGTGGTTTTTGCTTGAGAGGTCAATGGACCCATGATCCTGCACTATTAGCTCAATACTATTTCAGGTTAGATGATTCTTCTGTTAATTCATGGGATTATTTCAATAGGGAATATGAGAGGAATTTTTACAGGTATGATATGGGGTTACTTACGCATTCAAATGCATATGAATTATATTCTAATGAAAATATGTCTCTTAAATATTGGATTGATAATTATGGTGGTAATTGTGAGAAATATAATAAGAAATATCCATGTGAATAACAGAAAGAAATAATGAAAAGAGGGACGGAGGACGAAAAGTTGAGCAGTAGTTAAGCGGCCTTCCTAAAGTGGCAATTATACCCACTTTCGGTGTCATAGTTTGCCAGGTCTCGATTTTTTGGCTGGGAACGACATTTTTACCGTTTTCAGACAAAATTTTTTCCTGGAAATGGCCTTTTTGCCTTTTTCAGCAAAAAAAGGGATTTTCATTAATTAGGTGCCCCCTCCGGTTGATCAACGCCAGGTACTCTGTTCCTGGTGGAAAAAATTTCCCAGGGAGAAATTGGCCAAATTATGGCCCGCCCGCCCACCCCCTCCAACCAGCCAAAGAAGAGCTTATGTTGGGAGGACTCCCCCCAATTATTTCGAGGAAGTCGCTGCACTCGGCA
>CP070627.1:2219450-2224422 GCA_020355945.1 Candidatus Aminicenantota bacterium
AGGGCTTAATATTTTTGAAAGAGATCAAGAGATTTTTTCGCGTTATACATACGATAAAGAAGACCCCTACAGCTTGAGTGATCGGGTTAGATGCATTTATGAAGACAGTTATGGTGTTTTGTGGATTGGAACTGACGGTGGCTTAAATAAGTTCGATAGAGAAGTCAACTGTTTTAAAAGATATAAAAACCATGCGGAAGATGATAAAAGTTTAAGTCATAATCGGGTAAGATGCATCCATGAAGACAAATCCGGGGTACTATGGATTGGGACGAGAGGTGGATTAAATAAATTTATTGATCGGGAAAAGGGGTACTTCCGAGTATTCACAGAGGAAAATGGACTACCCAATAATATTATTTATGGTATCCTTGAGGACAAAAAAGGCAATCTCTGGATTAGCACCAACAATGGCCTGGGCAAGTTTAACAGGAAAGAAAAAACATGTAAAAACTATTATGCAGACGATGGACTGCAAAACAATGAATTCAACGCAGGTGCTTTTTTTCAAAATCAAAGAGGAGAAATGTTTTTTGGAGGGATTAGCGGTTTTAATTCTTTTTTCCCCGATAAAATTAAAAATAATCTGTATGTTCCTCCTATCGTGATCACAAATTTTCTTCTATTCAATAAACCCGTACAGTTGGAAAGAAAGAAGCCAGGCTCTCCCATAAAAAAAACTATCGATGAAACTGAAACTTTAGTGCTTAAATACACAAAAAACGTATTTTCTTTTGAATTTGCTGCACTGCATTACGCCAGTCCAGGGAGAAATCAATATAAATATATGTTGGAAGGTTGGGATAAACATTGGAATGAAACTGATTCGGAAAACAGACGAGCAACCTATACCAATCTACCATCAGGGAATTATACTTTTCTGGTGCAGGGAAGCAATAAAGCCGGAATTTGGAACGAAAAAGGCACCTCTATTAAACTAAAAATACTGCCGACGCCGTGGGAAACATGGTGGGCTTATTGCATTTATATTGCATTAATTTTATCTCTTTTATATGGTTTTATTCGATTTCAAAAAAATAAACAAAAAGAGCAACTTAGAAAAGAAAGAGAAAAAACCAAATTGAGGGAAGCTAAACTGCGTGAAGCCGAACTGCAAGCAAAATTAGCGGATAATCAGGCCAAAGCACTTAAAGTAGAGAACGATCTAAAAGAATTGGAATTGAAAAAAGCCCGTGAACTGGAAAGAGCTTACACTGAGTTAAAAAAGGCACATACTGAGTTAGAACAAACACAGGAACAACTTATCCAATCTGAAAAACTGGCGTCGTTGGGCCAGCTTACCGCTGGTATTGCGCATGAAATCAAAAATCCCCTCAACTTTATTAACAATTTTTCAGTAATATCCAATAAACTGGCAAAAAATATTCGAAAAGAGATAAAAAAAATAAAAACCAAAGATAAATCCATATCTATTATAGAGGAAATATTGAATGACCTGGAACAAGATACAGGAAAAATTCTTGAACATGGCAAACGTGTGGACAGCATTATTAGGGGAATGCTGCTGCATTCCCGTGGGGAACCTGGAAAAAAAGAGGAGGTAGATTTAAATGCATTACTGGATGAGTACACTATACTTGCCTATCATAGTATGCGGTCACAAGATCACTACTTTAAGGTAAAAATCGAAACTAATTTCGATCCCACCATCGGCAGCTTATCCCTTATTCCCCAGGATTTCAGCCGGGCTTTTCTCAACATTATTAATAATGCCTGCTATGCAGTTAATGAAAAGAAAAAGAAAGTAACCTCTGATTTCTCCCCATTGATTTCCGTGTCCACAAAGAACCTGGGGGAAAAGATAGAGATCCGTATTCGGGATAATGGAAGCGGTATTCCAAAAGATATCAGTAAAAGAATTTTCAACCCTTTCTTTACTACTAAACCCAGTGGTTCTGGTACTGGCCTGGGTCTTTCAATTGCTTACGATATCGTTAAAAGTGAACACAAAGGGGAAATCCAGATGGAAACTGAAGTTGGAGAATATACCGAATTTATTATTACAATACCCAATCGTACCTAATTTATAGACAGACAAGATAAATTTAATTTTTTTTTCTTTTAGGAGGTTAATATGGGATGCAAAATATTGGTTGTTGATGATGAATCGGACCTGGAACTATTGATTAAACAGTGGTTTAGAGAAGAAATTCGACAGTTGGAATTAGAATTTTTTTTTGCCAGGGATGGGAAAGAAGCTCTGAAAAAGCTTGATGAAGTACAGGGAATTAGTATTATACTTGCTGATATCAGGATGCCAGAGATGGATGGATTGACAATGCTCCAAGAAATCAATAAAAACAACAATCCCCTTATCAAAACCATTATGGTTTCAGCTTATGGCGATATGAAAAATATCCGTAAAGCCATGAATTATGGTGCATTTGATTTTATAACCAAACCGATTGACTTTGATGACCTTAAAGTAACAATCAACAAAACATTGAAACATCTGGAAGAACAAAAAGAGCTTATTTCTCTCCAACTTGATATGCAAGTTGCAGCTCATATCCAGGAATCCATGCTGCCTCAAATGTTTACTCCCTTCCCTCAGCAGACATCTTTCGATATATTCCCCAAAATGGTTCCCGCAAAAAAAGTTGGTGGAGATTTTTATGATTTCTTTTTTATTGATCAGGAAAGACTGGTCTTTTCTATCGGGGATGTATTGGGAAAAGGAGTTCCAGCAGCCTTGTTTATGGCGGTTTGTCTTACTTTACTGAGAGCAGAAATTTCAAGAAATAAACATGTCGGTATATCTTTAGCGAGCTTAAAAAATCTCCTTAGACCTCTATATGCACCAGGCATGCTTGTAACAATATTTAACGGTATTCTTAATGTCAACATCGGGGAACTCCAGTACGCTTGTGGCGGGCATCATTCCCCATACATTTTAAACCCGTCTGGAAAAGTTGAACCAATGCCGGAAGTTAATGGATTAATAATAGGGCCATTTGAAGACGAAGAATATAAGGTAGGAAAAATTCAACTCAACAAGGGAGAAACCATTTTTTTATACACAGACGGAGTAACCGATGCCCAAAGAAAGGATGGAGAAATGTTTGAGAAAGAAAGATTGGTCCAATACCTGGAAAAAAATTGTCAAAAGTCGCCTGAAGAATTGTGCGAAGGGCTAATTCAAGAGATTGAGAAATTTACCTCAGGCGAACCCCCAGCGGACGATATTACAATCATGGCTCTGAGATATAAGTGAGATTTATTTTTATGGGGCTTTTCGAGAACTCAGGTTGAGGTTTTTCCTGTTGTCAGCTATCATTTTTTTTCATTTTTTTGAACATTTCAATCTCTTTGACCAGATCTTCAACCTTCTGATCTTTCAACCATCTTTTTCTATCTCTGGCATAATTTCCATACCCCAGCCCAAAACTTTGAATATATTCAATCATACCTTCAATTCCTAATTCTTTTATTAAGGCTTCATTCCCTCTATTTATAATCTCAATTGTGTTCATATTTCCTCCTTAATTCAATACTTCCAATATATAAAACTCTAAAGGGTTAAACACCTTTATTTTTTCAGTATTTTTTTTTGCCTTCTTTACAAATTTATCATCAGTTGATATAAAGCAATCGCACCTGCCTCGGATTGAAGATGCCAGATGCAATGCATCATAAGCCTTCATACCGGAATTTTCAAATTCTTCTGCCAATTTGGTCACCTCTTCATCTAACGTAATTTTTTCTTCTGACAGGTCCATAATTTTTTTTACCAGGAATTTTTTCTCCACCATTGGTATCTGTGACCACTCATACTCAATAATATCGCTATTACACAAAATGTATTTTTCATCGATAATTCTATGAATAAGAAAAATTATTGCTTGAGCTTCCATCTTTGATCTGAAATCAACCAGTTCATCAAAAGGTCTATTTAAAGCACACATATCCAAATATATCCTCTTTTTCTTTCTCATTGTAATATTATATATAATTATTTTGTTTATTCAACTGTATAACTGTATTATTTATGGTTTTTGAATTTTTTTCCACCCTTCTTATCTTCTTTTATTAGAGTTTTTTCCCATCCTCCCAGCTTCCCTCTTTTTCCTGTCTTCCTTCTTTTCGCGTCCCTTCATGCTACACCGTGTCTTCGCGGCTTATTTTAAAGGTGGAAAAATTTTTTCTAAAAAAAGGCAAACAATTGGCAAACAACAAAAAAAGAGGTACCAGGCACGGATAACAATAAGCCGGCAGTCTGTAAGAAATGAATCACCAGCCCTAAAAAATCATCCCCTTTATTTATGAAGCCATTGCCAGGGGCTAAAAAACCATCCCCATGACCTAAGAAATCATTACCAGGGTCTAAAAAATCATCACTGGGGTGTAAAAAATCATTCCCAGGGCCTAAAAAGTCATTACCTGGGAGTAAAAAGTCATTCCCGGGGCCTAAAAAATCATTACTAAAATTCCAGGATCCATTTTTTAGGGCTAGAGTGTCGTTTCCTAGAGCTAGAGTACGATTTTTTAGAGCTAGAGTATCGCTTCTTAGGGCTAGAGTATGACTTTTTAGGGCTAGAGTATCATTGCTTAGGGCTAGAGTACAATTTTTTAGGGCTAGAGCGTCTTTTCTTAGGACTAGAGTTTGACTTTTTAGGCCTGTAGTGTCGTTTCTTAGGGCTAGAGTACCGTTTTTTAGTTCTAGAGTATCATTTCTTAGGGACCGGGAATGACTTTTTAGGCGGCCAGGAACTTTTCACTCATTAGAGAAATGACTCTTAGAAAAGAAAAGGTGCCTAAAAGAAAAGGTGCCAGGCACGAATGGCACTAAGATAAGGCTATTTTTTTTAAGGATTTTTTACCTGTTCCCCCGTTTCCCCGTTTAATCACTATTCTATTGTAGGGGCTTGATTTATCAAGCCCAGCCCTGGACGATTCATCCACGCCTCTGCGGGGTTTGATGAATCAAACCGCTGTAATCTACAATTGAATT
>CP070627.1:2224522-2229489 GCA_020355945.1 Candidatus Aminicenantota bacterium
CGGGGGGTCCAGGGGGGCGGTTTTCTCGAAAAGAGCCCCCCTGGCCGCCGGAGGCAAAAGATATACAAAACCGGTGATCTCGCTCGGTGGTTGTCGGATGGAAATATTGAATTTTTGGGTCGGATGGATCATCAGGTAAAGATAAGGGGCTTTCGTATAGAGCCGGGAGAGATCGAAACTCAATTGTTAAAACATGATAAAATAAAAGATGCGGTCGTGGTTTCCAGGGAAAACCCGGAAGGTGAAAAGTACCTGTGCGCTTATATCCTGGCCAAACGTGAGGGAGCATTTAACCGTAAGCATGATATATCGGGTTTACGAGAGTTTTTATTCTGTTCTCTGCCTGATTACATGATTCCTGCTCACTTTGTGTCCATGGAGAATTTCCCCCGGGCAGCCGCCGGCAAGGTAGATCGGAAAGCGCTCCCTGAACCGGAGATCACTTCATCAAAGGAGTATATTGCACCACGGGATGCAAGAGAAAAAGCGCTGGTGGAAGTCTGGTCAGAAGTCCTGGGAATAGAAAAAGAGAAAATCGGCATCGATGATTATTTCTTTGAGTTAGGAGGACAATCGTTAAAGGCAATCCGGTTGATATCTAAGATACACAAAGAGTTTGATGTGCTGGTACCACTGCAGGAAATATTTATATTGCCAACCATCAGAGGCTTATCCAACTACATAAACAAAGCGAAAAAGAGTGTATATTCCTCCATAGAATTGGTGGAGAAGAAAGAGTATTGCCCTTTATCCTCTGCTCAGAAACGTTTATATATTTTGCAGCAGATGGAGAAAAACAGTATAAGCTACAATATGTCCCGGGTGGTGGTTTTAGAAGGGGAACCGGAAAGGGAGCGCATGCTAGAGGCATTTTATCGGTTGATCCGGAGGCATGAAAGCTTGAGAACATCTTTTATAATGAAAGAAGGCGAGACGGTTCAACGGATTCATGATGAGGTGGAATTTGAGATTGAATGTTTTCGCATGGAGCCCAGGGGCTCGGCCATAAATCTGTGTTCGCCCCCAAGTAATCTCCATGCTCCATGCTCTTTTATAGGTGCCCCGCCGGGGATGCTCCATGCAAATACTATAAAAGACTTCATTCGTCCATTTGATTTATCCCATGTCCCTTTGCTGCGGGTGGGATTGATAAAAATTGATGCAGCAAAATACATATTAATGGTAGACATGCATCACATCGTCTCGGATGGAATTTCATCCGGGGTGCTTATAAAGGATTTTATGACCATTTATGATGGGAATGAATTATCTCCTAGACATTATACTTATAAAGATTTTTCAGAGTGGCAAAACAGTAGTGGGTGGAGACAAGCGATAAAAGACCAGGAAGAGTATTGGTTAAGACAGTTTGATGGGGAGATACCGGTATTGAATCTGACAACAGATTATACAAGGCCGGTGGTGCAAAGTTTTGAGGGAAATAGGGTATATTTTGAGATAGATAAGGAAGAAACCAGGAAATTAAATAAGCTGGCCCTGGAGGAAGACTCCACATTTTTTATGATTCTTTTGGCAGTATATAACATTCTGCTCTCTAAGATAAGCGGCCAGGAAGACATTATTATCGGGTCACCGGTAGTGGGCAGGCGTCATGCGGACCTGGAAAGGGTAATCGGTGTTTTTGTAAACATGCTGGCATTAAGGAATTATCTTTCCGTGGAAAAAACCTTTCAAGAATTCCTGGGAGAAGTAAGAGAGAGGACATTGGAGGCTTTACAAAACCAGGAATACCAATTTGAAGACCTGGTAGAAAAGGTAACAGCAAATAGGGATGCCGCAAGGAATCCCCTCTTTGATGTCGTGTTTGCTTTACAGGATCTGGATACTCCTGTAATAAAGATACCAGGTCTAAAGCTGACACCCTGTGAGCATGAGACCGGGATATCAAAGTTCGATTTGACCGTTATTTGTGAAATAGTAGAAGAAAAACTTCATTTTGCAGTGGAATATTGTATAAAACTTTTTAAAGAAAGCACCATTCAACGGTTTGTGGGTTATTTCAAGAAGGTATTGAGGAGTGTTTTAAAGAATGCCGGGCAGAAATTATCCGCAATAGAAATCATCTCTGATACGGAAAAAAGGTTGTTATTATACGATTTTAATGATACAAAAATGGATTATCCAGGGGATAAGACAATTCATCAATTATTTGAAGAACAAGTGGAGAGGTGGCCGGACAATGTGGCACTGATAGGACCAAAATTACAAATTACAAATTACAAATTACAAAATACAAATTACAAAAAAAACGGTGTCCTGCGGACAAATTTTAACGACTTCGGCGTGGGGCATCTTTCTTACAGGGAATTAAACGAAAAAGCCAACCAGTTGGCCCATTTGTTAATCCAAAAAGGAGTCGGTCCGGATACCATTGGGGGAATAATAGTGGAGCGCTCGGTTGAAATGATCATCGGTCTCTTAGGAATATTAAAAGCAGGTGGTGCCTATTTGCCCATTGACCCGGCTTATCCTCAAGGCCGCATCCGTTACATGTTGGCAGACAGTAGAGCAAAGGTTTTGCTGGCTGCGCCAGAGACTGAGGTTAAGGTTAAGGCTGAGGTTGGGGAGAGATTTATAGAAATAATAGATATTTCCAACTTTATATCTTCCTCAACTTTAACCTCCCACGTGAACCCTGCGAACCTGGCCTACATCATCTATACCTCTGGTTCTAGCGGTCAACCCAAAGGGGTATTGGTTCGGCATAAAGGTTTTATTAATTTGATTCTTTGTCAGAGGGAGGTCTTTGGACAGGACCATAGGACACATATGAGCCAGGTGGCAAGTCCGGGTTTTGATGCCATGGCTTCTGAAATCTGGCCGTGTCTTTCGTGGGGAGCAGCCTTATATATTGCCAATAATGATGTTCGCATTGACCCGGGTAAGATGAAAAAATGGCTCATTACTAATTGTATAACCATATCCTTTCAACCCACGATAATAGCTGAACGGTTGTTATTAGAACAGTGGCCGGAACAAGGGGTGGAATTAAGAGTTTTATTCACCGCCGGGGATAGACTGACGCGTTTTCCCGCTCATCCATATCCCTTTACTTTATACAATCTATACGGCCCTACAGAAGATACGGTATGGACCACGTGGGCAGAGGTAACCATCAATCCCACTCCGGGAACATTCCCCAGTATCGGTAAACCTATTAAGAATCACCAGGTTTATATCCTGGGGCCGGGATTTGAACTCCAACCTTTGGGGGTCGCCGGTGAATTGTGTATCAGTGGCATAGGTTTGGCTGTGGGCTACTTGAACCGGCAGGAATTAACCGCAGAGAAGTTTTGTCTTCGGCGACCAGGGGGGGCGCGCCACACTCCTGGCCCCCCCTGCAAAAACTTTTTATTAGAGGGGACAAGGGGGCTTGCCCCCTTGTTATATAGAACCGGAGACCTGGCCCGGTGGCTGCCCAATGGTCATATCGATTTTTTGGGCCGCATGGATAACCAGGTAAAAATAAGGGGATTCCGGATAGAACCAGGAGAAATCGAAAACCGGTTGTTAATGCATAAAGAGATAAAAGAAGCGATCATAGTAGTAAAAGAAGACCAGGGCACCCGGCAGAGATATCTATGTGGATATATCGTATCCAATACAGTACTGGATGGTTCACAATTACGGGATTATTTGTCCAGGGATTTACCGGATTACATGATCCCGCTGCATTTTGTTCAATTGGAGCGGATACCTATAACAGCCAATGGGAAAGTAGATAGGAAAGCACTGCCTGAACCTGTAATAAAGACAGGTAAGAATGTTGTGCCCCCCCGGGATGAAATCGAAAAAAAATTGGTGGAAATATGGTGTGAGGTCTTAGGTAGAGACGCATTGCATGCGTCTCGATTGCATGAATCCATCGGCATCGACGATCATTTTTTTGAATTGGGAGGGCATTCCTTAAAGGCAGCGATTGTCATATCAATGATTCACAACGTCTTTAACGTACGCATGACCTTAGCCCAACTGTTTACTCGTCCCACTATCCGGGCCCTGTCTCAATACATCAAAGAGGCGGAGGCGGTGCCCATGAGAGGGTTGTCAATTGAGCCCGCGGAGAAAAAGGAGTATTATCCCCTTTCACCGGCCCAAAAGCGGATGTATATTTTACAGAAAAGTGAAAAAGACAAAATGATTTACAACATACCCCAGGTAATGGTGCTGGAGGGCGAGTTGGAGAAAGAACGGTTGGAAGAAGCCTTTCGCCGTTTAATCGAGAGGCATGAGAGCTTCAGGATCTCTTTTGAAATGGTGCAAGGTGACCCGGTGCAGAGGGTCCACCATGAGGTAAAATTTAATATCGAATCTTTTGATTTAGCCACAGAGGGGACAAGGGGGCTTGCCCCCTTGTTTAGGGAACCCGCAACTGCTCTTATAAGATCATTCATCCGTCCCTTTGACCTTTCGCAGCCACCTCTTCTCCGCCTGGGATTAGTAAAAACCGAACACCAACAACACCTGCTAATCATGGACATGCATCATATTATTTTTGATGGTACCTCTATGAAGATATTTATCAATGAATTGATGGCCCTGGCTGAAGGCAGAGAATTACCGCCTTTGCAGGTACAATATAAAGATTTTTCTTTGTGGCAAAACAGCCAACATTGGCGAGAAAAGATAAAAAAACAGGAACAGTACTGGTTGAAGCGGTTTAAGGGAGAAATTCCCCTCTTGAAACTGCCCCATGATTATCCCCGACCAACAACACGAAGTTATGAAGGAAATACCCTGGAGTTCCGCATCGATATGGAATTAACCCGGGCCCTCAAGCAGTTGGCAACCCGGGAAGAAGTGACCCTGTTTATGGTTTTGCTGGCAGTATATAATATTTTATTGTCGAAATTGAGTTGGTGTGAGGATATTGTGGTGGGAACCACCTTTGCCGGCCGGGACCAGGTGGAACTCCAACCTATTATCGGGATGTTTGTCAATACCCT
>CP070627.1:2229589-2234548 GCA_020355945.1 Candidatus Aminicenantota bacterium
GGCAGAATTTCACGGGTTAATAATTAGTGACATTCGTGCCAGGCAAATTTTTTATTTTAATTTTTTATTTTATTTTATCATAGTCATCATTTCATCAGTGGTCATCAGTGGTCTATCTTCGTGCCTCTTGGTGTAACTTCGTGGCTAAAATTAGAATCGCTTTTACGGGACTTGCAATATTCTTATTAATTTAATACAATTAGTCTTAAAAACAAACTTATGTTTGTGAGATTTAGTGGTAGAGTCGTTTTGGTTTTTCCGATTAAGTATATTATATTGTTCAGGAGCCTGTCCGAGAACTCAGGTTGAGGTCAAAACCTGGATTTTTGACGGTTTCCCGGATTAATTACATATAAGGAGCGATTAATGAAAATATTAGCGATGATTTTAGTTTTAGTGGGGTTGTTATTACCTCCTATTAGTAACGGTATTTTTGCGAAGGCAACAAAGGACATGGGAAAAAAGTCCAAAGACCCCATGTCACCAGGAACCTTTATGGGGTTGAAATCCAGGAGTATCGGCCCGGCGTTCACTTCCGGTCGGATTGCTGACCTGGCTGTCAATTCGAAGGATCACAGTGAATATTATGTGGCGGTTGCCGCCGGTAACGTGTGGAAAACGACTAATTCCGGGGTTACCTGGACACCTATATTTGATAAATATGGTGCCTGGTCCATTGCCGATGTGGAGATGGATCCCAATAATCCCCATGTGGTATGGATAGGAACAGGAGAATACAACAGCCAACGGGCCATTGGGTATGGTGATGGAGTGTATCGCTCTGAAGATGGTGGCAAGAGTTGGAAGAACATGGGTTTAACCAAATCCGAGCATATTGGTCGTATTGTGATCGACCCCCGCAATTCTCATGTATATGCGGCTGCCCAGGGGCCATTGTGGGGGCCGGGCGGCGAACGTGGTCTTTATAAAAGCACCGACAATGGCAAAACCTGGAAAGTTATTCTCACCATTAGTGAGAATACCGGGGTTACGGATATTGTCATGGACCCACGGGACCCTGATGTTTTATATGCCGCCTCCTATCAACGCCGCCGACATGTTTTCACCCTTATTAACGGCGGCCCGGAAAGTGGAATTTACAAGTCCACTGATGCCGGCGCCACCTGGAACAAATTGACCTCTGGCTTGCCCGAGGGAGATATGGGACGTATCGGATTGGCTATATCCCCTGTCAACCCGGATGTGATCTATGCCATTATTGAAGCGGCAGAGGACAGCGGAGGTGTGTTTCGTTCCACCAATAGGGGGGCCACATGGGAAAAACAGGACAAATATGTCAGCCGCAGTCCCCAATATTATAATCGATTGATACCGGACCCCAAAGATGTGGATAAAGTGTACTCCCTGGATACCTATACCCAGGTCACCGAGGACGGCGGCAAAACCTGGCGCCCCCTGGGAAACAAGAACCGCCATGTGGATGACCATGCCTTGTGGATCGACCCCGGTGACACCCGACATTTGCTCATCGGCGGAGACGGTGGTTTATATGAAAGCTTTGACAGCGGTGTCAATTGGCTGTTCAAAAGTAATTTGCCGGTCACCCAATTTTACCGGGTATCCCTGGATAATGCCCTTCCCTTTTATTATGTCTATGGTGGCACCCAGGATAATAACAGTATGGGCGGCCCCTCCAGGACTATCAGCAGCGACGGTATTGTCAGTTCTGACTGGTTTGTTACCCAGGGCGGCGACGGCTTTGAAACCCAGGTGGACCCGGAAGATTCCAATATCCTTTATGCTCAATCCCAATACGGTAACCTGGTGCGCTACGATAGGAAAAGCGGTGAAACCATCGATATCAAGCCCAAGGAAGGTAAAGGTGAGGCTTATCGATGGAACTGGAACTCTCCGTTGATTATCAGTCCCCATTCCCATACGCGTCTCTATTTTGGCGCCAATATATTATTCCGCAGTGATGACCGCGGTAACACATGGCGCAAGGTGAGTAGTGATTTGACCCGCCAGCTAGACCGCAACCAACTCAAGGTGATGGGCAAAATCCAGAGTCCTGAAGCCGTGGCCAAAAGCGCCTCCACGTCCCTGTTCGGGAATATTGTCGCCCTCAGCGAATCCCCGTTAAAAGAAGGACTCCTCTATGTGGGAACCGATGATGGGCTCATCCGGGTGAGTGAGAACGGCGGTGAACAGTGGCAAAAAATTGAAAAATTCCCCGGTGTACCTGACATGACTTATGTCTGTTTCCTCTATGCCTCTTTACACAATGTGGATACGGTTTACGCCGCCTTTGACGGTCGTAAAAACAATGACCTTAAACCCTACCTGTTGAAGAGCACTGACCGGGGAAAGACCTGGACAGCCATCACCGCCAATTTACCGCAGCGGGGCACGGTTTACACTATGGCCCAGGACCATGTTAACGCCAACCTTTTGTTTGCGGGTACTGAATTTGGTGTTTATTTTACTATAGATGGTGGTAAAAAGTGGGTGCAATTGAAAGGAGGAATTCCCACCACCCAGGTAAGAGATATGGAAATCCAAAAGCGGGAAAATGACCTGGTGTTGGCCACATTTGGCCGTGGATTCTACATCCTTGATAATTACACGCCACTGCGTGAGTTGACACCCCAAATCATGGAGAAAAAAGCCCATCTTTTCAGTGTTAAAGATGCCCTGATGTTTATCCCCAGGCGCGGCAGGTACGGGCAGGGGGAGACTTATTTCAAAGTGGAAAACCCGGAGTTGGGAGCCACATTTACCTATTACTTGAAAGACTCCATAAAAACCCTGAAACAGAAGCGAAAAGACGCAGAAAAAAAGGCTGTGGAAAAAGGAGTGGATATTAAATACCCCACCATGGCAGAGTTACGGGCTGAAGATAATGAACCCAAGCCTTACCTGCTGTTTACGGTTTCCCATGAGAGTGGCCAGGTGGTGCGTCGGCTCAAAGCCCCTGCCAAAGCCGGGGTTAACCGAATTACCTGGGACCTTCGCTATCCCTTGTCACTGCCCCCCTCATCATCCCAATGGTCTTCTGATAGAAGACGGCCGACGCAAGGTATGCTGGTGATGCCTGGCAAATATTCCGTTACCCTGGCAAAGTTCGTCAATGGTGAAGTAACCCCGCTGGCTGGCCCCCAATCCTTTAGCGTCGTTCCCTTGAGCATTACCACCCTGCCGGCTAAAGATCGCCGGGCCATGGTGGCATTCCAGGAAAAAATCGCTGAACTGGCCCGTGTGGTACAGGGAACCGTTAGCGCTGCCCAGGACCTTTCCAAACGAATCGAATCCATCAAGAATGCCCTGCATGAGACCCCTGCGGCATCGCCTCAACTCATGAAACAGGCAGAAACCATTGAAAACCAGGTCAAGGAAATCCTGCGGACCCTTACCGGCGATGAGAGCATCAGTAAACGCAATGAGAACCAACCCCCGTCGATTTATTCTCGTATCGGTCGGTTAATGTATGGTTACTCCCGTTCCACCTCCGAACCCACCCAAACCATGCAAGACCAGTATCGCATTACCGGGGAAGAATTCGAGCCTCAGTTGGAAAAATTGAGACAACTGGTGGAGAAAGACTTAAAGAAATTGGAAGCAGAAGTGGAAGCAGCAGGTGCCCCCTGGACCCCCGGCCGAATTCCCGTATGGAAAAAATAGACAAGGCAACAAGGGGGCTTGCCCCTTTGTCTAAGTTGTGAGCGCAGCGAACTAAGTGCTAATTTATCGTTTATAGGTGAAAACCCCCATGCGGAAATCCAGCAGCAGGTCCAGGAAATCCCGGCGGCCATAGGGCCGACTTGAAAAATAAAAAAAATGAGAGGGCAGCCCTGAATCCGACGCCCCAAAATCCATGACATAACTGTCGCAAATCGCCAGCAAACCACGGGCTAATGCCTCTTCAATGCGATCCGGTCGACGGATAGGGTATACCTTTTTCATCTTCATGTATCCGGGAGAAATATGATCCAGGTGCCAATGAATTTTTTTCCTTTTCCTTAAATGCCGTTTGATCCGTTTTTCAAGAGACTGCATGGCTGAACCCACATACACATAATACCCTTTTTTAAATTCCCTTTCTCCAACAGGACCAATGGTCTTTTTAAAGGGCTGCTCATTATAAAAAATCAGCAGGTAACTTCCTTTATCAGCACAAAGGACACGGGAAGTTGCCAAATCAATAAAAACATCCTTTAAAAAAGACAAATCCAGCGTCACCGGGTCTGTCATATTAACACAATAAGCCAGGAACTTCACATGCTTCGTTCCACAGAAGGTCTTACAGTAGGCTGCGTCTGTGTGACCGTTAGGCATAAACACTTTAGCGTTTTTGTGGTTGATCCAATAAAGCGTATAAGTATCATAACCTTGAGTGGCCAACATATCCAGGTCTTCCAGGTGGCGCTTGCCTCTCCCGGTTGGAGCATCAGGGAACATGGCCACACCATTGTGACAAAGAGAACAGGATTTAATTTCCAATAACGCCGGTTTTTTGTTTTCACCTTCCCTTTCCACCAGGAAATCGAATTTCGAACGATTAACCGTCACCTCGCGCCGAAGGGTTTTCGGATTGCCCAACCCTTTGATTCGATTCCTTTTGAGCATCAGTTCTACCAGGTAATTGATTTTTATGGTATCCAGCAGCACATAAGAATCCTGGTAAATCGTTGACACCACCCGGTAAAAATATTTTCCCTCATTCCCGCTGGTGATAAAAAACAGGTGACCCGGTACCAGGAACTCTTCCATCCGCCCCGGGTTAGCCACATAAGCTCTTATCAACCGTCCCTCTTTTTTTTTCAATTGCATGACAAAACGGTTTTCCCGCTCAACGAAAAACGCCTCTTCAAAACCAGGATAAAGTATAACCGGTTCCATACCCAGTCTTTCGATCCCCGCCTGGATCATCTCATCGTGGTCGAACGCCAGTTTTTCGGGTAGCTTCGTTATGTTGAACCACCCTACTTCGGCGGCATC
>CP070627.1:2234648-2239601 GCA_020355945.1 Candidatus Aminicenantota bacterium
CCTGTATTACTATGTTGCAAAACCTTGTTTTTATTCAAAGATTTTTCCTCGGACACTTGCGTATTCCTGCTGCAATAATAGGTTGGGGATGCCATCCCCCCTGTGTGCATTGGTGGCTAAAATGAGGAGATTAAAATGAAAAGGAAATTATGGATTTTAATTCTTTTATTGGTTTTACCCTTCATGGTTTTTTCCAGCGAAAGCTCTTTTGAAAGTGATTTTTTAGTACCCTTTACATCATACCCGTGGGAGGTGTCAACACCGGAGGAGCAAGGAATCCATTCGGGTGTCCTGGCTCATGCCTGCAACGAGGCGGAAAAGATGCCGTTTCTCCACAGTCTACTGGTGATTCGAAACCAGTACCTCATTGGCGAACGATATTTTCACTTTTATGACCAAAACGATGCCAACAATGTTTTTTCCGTGTCCAAAAGTTTTTTATCTGCCCTGGTGGGAATTGCGTTGAGAGAAAATTATCTTCAAAGCCTTGATCAAAAGATGTTGGATTTTTTCCCGGAATACATTACCCCTGGTATGGACCCCAGGAAATTTGATATAACCATCCGACACCTGTTAACCATGAAAACCGGGTATGATAACTCTGTGGAGGATTATGGTTCCAATTGGCGACAATGGATCAATAGTTCTGACTGGCTAAAGTATGCAATCCAATTGCCTTTAAGGGACAATCCCGGGGAACGGTTTGCCTATATTACCCCGGGGACCCATATACTTTCGGGAATACTTGCAAAAGCCACAGGTATGAGTGCTCTTGAATTCGCAGAAACATACCTTTTCCATCCCCTGGGGATTTCAATCATGAACTGGGAAAGAGACCCACAGGGTTATTATATCGGTGGCATGCGAATGTATTTTACTGCCAGGGATATGGCCAGGTTCGGCTATCTTTATCTCAATGGAGGGTTCGTGGATAATCAACAAATCATTCCTGGAGAATGGGTCACAGACTCGTTTACAGACTCTGTGCATCAAAATTGGACCTGGGCTGAGGTAACCGAAGGAGGTTATGGATACCTGTGGTGGCTTTACACCATCAACGGCATCAGAACTTATTGTGCCGTGGGATACGGCGGTCAATACATCATTCTTGTTCCCTTATTGAATATGATTGTAGTTACTACATCAGATGGACAGGTAAATGCCCAGGCCGCTTCCCGCCAGGGTGAAACAATCCGTCAATTCATTGCGCATTATATTTTAGCACCTACAAAAGCTGTACTTGATGCCCCCCCTTATTTTCCTGTGTCGGTAACAGCAAAAAAGGTGGAGAACCGATCACTGCTGCAAAGAGAATATATTAATGTCTTAAGCTGGCAGCCCAATCCCAATAATAGTAACGTAAATATTTCCCGGTACCGGGTTTACCAGGTGCTGACAAATCAAAGGCTATTCCTGGCGGAAGTGGATGCCGGTACGTTTGATTATATGGAGCGGAAGGTTGATGAAGATAGATTGTACACTTATGGCATCACCTCCGTAACCGACGATAATAAAGAGAGCCTGCCTATTGTGGTTACTGTACAATATACCACATCAACATCACAGTAAATCCGGGAATTAGAGGAGGGAAAAATGAAAAAAAATAGGATGATAATGTCTTTGCTGTTGTTTTTGGTGCTGGTTTCTTCCCTGTTTCCCATTGAAAAAAATAAAAAAAAGTTTACCCTGGAACTTTACACCGGATTTTCAACATTAAACCCCTCTGATTTAAACCTGAGGGCAGAAAACGAGGAACAAAGAGAGAGATTTTTCAGAGATGATTATTACAGTTACCTGGAAACCATGGGAAAGATAAATTCCCTGGAAAAGCAGATGCAAGAAGGATTTGAGACCATAAAAAATGCCTTTCCCCTGGGATTTCGGTTAAAGTACTATTTAAATAACTCAATGGCTATCTCACTTGGTTTTCTCTATTTGTCGCGTAATCAGACTTCCGATGTCCTGCAAGAATTTTACTTTAATTATGATTCCAGGCAATATAAAGTGACGCAGGAATACTCACCCTACACGCTTACAGTGCAGGGGTATGCGCCGATGATAGGGATTCATCTTGGTAAAAAGATTTCACGTACTCTTGAGATTGAAGGATGTGTATCCGGCGGCCCGATATTTGCATCATGTGGTTATACCTTTGAACAACAGGAGAGGTGGTATTTTGCGGACAGTACCCCTTTGCATCGAACTCCTGCCTGGTTTGTTGAAGAAAATGGCAGCGGCACCGGAATTAACCTGGACAGTTCCGTACGACTGAATATAGATATGGGAAACAATATCGGGATATTCTTAGAAAGCGGGTATGCTTACAGGAGAGTGAATCAATTATCCGGATCCGGCCTGGAGAAAATAGGAACAGACTACTCCTCCTGGGAAGGGGAGTGGGGAATTAAAGAAAGTCATTTGGTAACTGAATGGGGGAGTTTCGACTCCCAATATCCCTCTAATTATTGGGGTGAAAATGCGCTGCCCAAAATGAGAGAGTTTAAACTCAACCTCTCCGGTTTCCAGGTAAGAGTAGGGATTTCATTTACTTTTTTTAAAACAAATTAAACCCTGCTTTAGTAGGCATTAGTCGCGGGTTGCGGGTTACGTAGCAGTACTTTTGCAGGATTATCGAAAAATTTAAAGGCAACGTGTAACATTTATTTGACTGGTGCGTATAAATGGGTGAACAATGAACAAGTAGATAAGCAAACAAAATTTACCATTTAAGGAGAGTCAAAATGAAAAAAATAGTTTTAATTTTATTGGTTCTATTCTTAGTGTTTGGAGTAACAATTTCTGCAAAATCGCTGCAGCCAACAGCCCTGGCTCCGGAAAATGTCCAGTGGCTCATTCACCTGCATGTGAAAAAATTTGTCTCCACTCAACTTTTCGATCTGTTGATGGGGGACCAAAAGGACAAAATCGTCAAGTTCAATGATATGATGGCCGAAAGATTTAAGATCGATTTTTTTAAAGATGTCAACGGGATTACCATTTTGGGAATGGGAAAAGACAAAGAAAACGCAGTGTTGTGCTGGGATGGGAAAATTGATAAAGAATTTATTCTTGCGCTTTTGAAGTTAAATGAAGACTACAAGGAGATTCCCTACGGGAAATATACGATCCACAGTTGGGAAGGTGATCATTTCGGGACTTTTGCCAATGAGCACGTGGCCCTGGTAGGTGAGGATGAAGATGCCATAAAAAACGTGTTGGATACCATCGCCGGTAAAAAGAGAAGCATGACTGCATCCCATTTGATGACATATTGGAAAGGTATTCCCCAGGATGCCTTTTTAAAGGCAGCCGCTTCTAATATTGCTGAATTGGCTCACGATCGCGAGGCATCTGCGATTTTGAAAAAAACCGGGATGGCGTTTTTTATGGCCCTGGAAAGAAATGAAAATCTTAAACTGAAACTCAAATTAACCACAGATACACCTGAAACAGCAAAAAATATCCACCAGGTTGTCATGGGCTTCATGGCCCTGGCAAAATTGAAGCAAAATGATAAAGCCTCCCACAAGCATATGAAATTCTTAGAACTCATGGCTCACTTGACAATAAATGTAGAAAAAAATGTGGTGCAAATGGAATTGAATTATCCATCGAAAGATCTGGCTGAGATGTTTTCCCACGCCCGGATAGGATTTTAAACAATATCCATATATTAACGTATTAACGAGTAGATGAATTCCAGGGATGAATCATTACCAGTAAAGCAAATAAGCGATGAAGAGCTGGTTGCCGAAGCGCAAACCGGCTCTCGCCGCTGTTTTGACCAATTGGTTCACCGGTATAGTCATCGGTTGTTCTATTTTCTCCGGCCCAAAGTGACAACCGATGAAGATACCGAAGACCTGGTCCAGGAGACGTTTCTTAATGCCTACCGGAATATTAACCGTTTTGATTTAAAGTATAAATTCTCCACCTGGCTCTATACCACGGCTGCGCGGCTGGCGATCAGTTTTTATCGCAAGAAGCGAGTAAATGAAGGTTTTTCTATATTCAACCCTTCATTGCCAGACCCCCAGGAACAGGTGATCCGGGAGGAGGATTCTAAAAATTTGTGGAATATTGCCCAAACGCTTCAAGCAAACCAGTACCAGGTTCTTTGGCTGCGTTACATGGAAGAATTATCACTAAAAGAGATTGCCCTGGTGATGAAAAAAAACCAGGTCCATGTCCGTGTGCTGCTGCACCGCGCCCGTTTAAACTTGATCAAACAACTCAACCCCTCAACGTCTTCCAGGGAAATCGGCAAATCGTATTCAGCCCAAGAAAATTTATTGCTTTTATAATAAGGAGAAAGACAGATGTTTTGTTTTATATACAAATGGATGATATCCTGGGCCCTGGATTCCGGTAAAAGGCTGCCCGGGGCGGTGAATCGTCATATAGGCCGATGCAGCGGCTGCCGTGAATTTGCCCGCTATTCAGGCTCATTAGCCACCAGGCTGACCCGGGATGCCCCTGGATTTCTCCAAACAGGTTATGAGACACATGATACGTTAAATATAAAAATTACCTCTGTACTGGATGCGAAATCTTCACCAAAATTAACACCCGGGCGGCGTTTCAATTTCAGGCCCATACCTGCCCTGGCTGCTGCCCTGGTGGTATTGGCAGTGGCAATTGGTATTATTTTCCAGGTTATCCCGTTAACTGGACCCGGACCGGGTGAAAATTCTATCGATAAGCTCCGGGAATCCGCTCCTGTTAAAAACCCGCTGCAGGTTATCCAACAGGTTGAATCTCCTATTGAATCAGAGATGCGCAGCCTGGGACAATCCCTCAATTCAGCGGCTGAATTTCTAGTCTCCTGCCTGGACGTTAAAATCGGTCAGCAGTAAGTCCACTGTACACAGCCCGGACAAGCCGGAACCAAAAAGGTTCTGGCTTGCCGGGAAATCCCAAATTACAAATCCCAAATTACAAACAAATTCCAAA
>CP070627.1:2239701-2244641 GCA_020355945.1 Candidatus Aminicenantota bacterium
AATGGAGGAATAAATCAAAAGCAAAATGAGAAAAAAAATCCATTAATCACTAAACAGAACTGTTTAATGGACCTGGGAAATTGGCGGGAGGAAAAAATTAATCAAATGCTTGCTGACGCACGAAAACTCAAGTCTCCCCATGAGCGAATGAAATATATTGCCATGCAATTTATTGATACTGCCTTTAGCTACGAATCTTTGACCGATATTACCCCGGCAGGGACTCTCAGAGTGCGCTTAAGTGCTTTTGACTGTATCACTTTCGGACATTATATGCTGGCATTGACTCTTTCTAAAAATTTTGATGAATTTATAACCAACCTGGTAAAAATAAGGTTCAAAGACCCGGAAATATTAGGTATCAATTGTCATCCAATTGAAGGAAATATTCTTGATTTTACCTATAATGTTTACCTGGTAAATGCTGTAAATAGGGGTATGGTAAAGAATTGCACCGATGAGATTTTAGCGCGGAAAGGGTTGAAACCCGGTACAATTACCCTGGTACTTAAACCTTTACACAGGACGTCTGACCTGGGAGGAGGCCTGGTGGTACCCAAGTATGGCATTCAAGAGGTAAGTGTCAATTATATTCCCACAGAGGACATTGATAAAGTGGCAGCAGATATCCGGACCGGATATATGATCTTATTTGTAATGCCATTTAAATCCGATCGGCCAAAAGCTATTTTTGGTCATGGAGCCATTGCCATAAAAGGAAAAGATTTACCCGGGACATTGAGAAAAAATATTGGAATCCCTGATGATGATAACATATTTTTTATACATGCAACAAAATCCAGGAATACCGAAGGTAAAGCCATCGGGGTAAATATCGCAGGCCAGGAAACCTATCTGGATTCATTAATCTATGATTCCACTAAACCGAGATTATTAAGCCATTATTGTCGAGGTGTGGGTTGGCGAGGAGTGGTTATTCTTCGCCCACTCTCTACTTTTTAAGAAGCGGTCCCCGGATGCCTCCGCCGGCCAGGCGCTTTTATTCCGGCCTGGTGCCCCTCAAGTCCGAGTCCAGGGCTATCCTGAAACCAGATGCATAAATCATCTATCCCTATTCACCAGTTTTTTCGTACCGCCGGTGTACTGTTGGGGGTATTCATCTTATTCAATTTAGTGGGTGACATTTTCATGGAGGGGTACGGGATTTATTTCTTATGGTTGGATTTTAATTTTTTCCCTTACCTTGTGATCGTAGGAAGGGTATTTCTCCTGGCCGCGGCATTAGTACTTATTCTTGCCACTTTTCTCCCTTTATTTTCATGGTGGTCACTGCAGTGCCGGGGAGCATCGATGTTCTTCCATATTGTGCAATTTTTTATTTGCATGGCTATCTTTTTTACCAGTTTCAATGTGATAAGGTATTACTATTTCCTTTTGAAAGGAAGTATTATCTCATCTTTTCCGGTTCCATTGAGTTTGTTTGTGGTGATTGTGCTGGTAATGAATACCTGGCGTATTGGGATTGAAATCAGGGAGGGAAAGCCAATCGATGGGGATGAACCACCCCGGAGATTTGTAAAGGTCCATGGAGTATACCTGGTGGTCTTGATCATTTTCATACCACTGCTGATGATGTTGACTTATGGGGCTGCAGACTATACCCACATGCCCATGTCCGGGAATAGTCAGCCTGGAGAATTAAGCAGGGCAGATTGCATCATCGTCTATGGTGCCAGGGTCAAAAAAGATGGAACTCCCAGCGGCGCCCTTACAGACCGGATCAGGCATGCCGTTACGCTATTCAAAAAAGGATGCAGCCGATACCTGGTAATGACAGGGGGAATGAATGGGGATGGTGTATCCGAAGCCCAAAGCATGAAAAATCTTGCCGTATCTCTCGGCGTCCCTGCTGACCGAATTATCCTTGATGAAGAAGGACGCACCACCTACCACTCAGTAATCAATGTCAAGCAAATTATGGATGATCGCGGCTGGCAGAATTCCTTATCCGTCAGTCACGATTATCACCTTCTCCGCATCAAGATGGCGGCAGAGCGGGTAGGACTCAATACCTGCACCGTACCAATACTGATGCCCAACGGGTTTACTTTTAAACCATGGTATCTGCTTCGAGAAATAGCTGCGTTTTACTATTATTACTTTTTCCAATGGGGAATTTCTCATGGTTAACCCCGGACGAAAAATCACAATCGATAAAAAAAATATAGAAGATGTATATGCATTAACACCACTCCAGGAAGGCTTACTGTTCCATTACCTGGAGGACCCTGCCCACCAACGAAACCAACCATACCTGGTACAACTTTGCCTGGATATCTCCGGGCATATCAAGTGGACGCTGTTTAAAAAGGCATGGCAAGTTGTCGTTGAGACCAATGAAATGATGAGAACCGTTTTCAGATGGGAACAATTGGAAAAGCCTGTCCAGGTGGTATTGAAAAAAAATAATCTTCAAATCCATTTTTATGATTACTCTCATAAGACTCACATTGACCAAAAAAAACTTACAAAAAAATTGATAAATGAAGACAAAAATAAGAAATTCAATTTACACCAGGTCCCCTTGAGAATTACACTGTGTAAAACCCGGGAAAATCATTATAAAATAATCTTCACCTATCACCATATTTTACTTGACGGCTGGAGCACAGGCATTATTTTAAACGAATTCTTTAAGAATTACTATGATCTGGTTCAGCACCGGGAACTGGCAAAACCAGTTAAAAATAGATTTAAAGATTATGTGAAATGGATTAAGAGCCAGGAACAACATAACCAACATCAAAAAAAATACTGGAAAGATTATTTAAAAGGATTTGATACCCCGGTGGCTCTTCCAATCAAACAAAGAACCGATAAAGGGGAAAACAAAGAAAACCGGGACCGGGTGCCGGTGGGAAGATATCAAATCATACTCGCAAATGAAATAAAAGATAATTTAGACAGGCATCTTAAAAGCGGTAAGATAACACTGGCAGCTTTGTTGTACAGTGCCTGGGGGATTCTTCTCCACAGGTATACCAACACCCGGGACATCATTTTGGGAACCACGGTGTCGGGAAGGTCTGCCCCAATAGAAGGAATCGAAAATATGGTGGGCTTATTTATCAACACAATCCCTTTGCGATTAAAAACATACCCGGGAGAAAAAATAAAAGACCTCTTAAATCGAACCAATAAAGACCTGCAAACCAGGGAAACCCGGGAAAGCACTTCTCTAATGGAAATTAAAAAATACAGTGAACTGCGTCACCAGGAAGAACTCTTTGATTCCATCGTGGTGATTGAAAATTATCCCCTGCCAAAAGATTTAATTCCCGGGAACAAAGGATTGGCAATACAATCATATTCAATGAAGGAAACCAGCAATTACGATTTAACAGTTATCATTTCGGTATTTTCCGGTATAGAAATAAGCCTGGTTTATGATAATCATTCATTTGCACAAGAGACGATGGTGAGATTGTCCGGTCATTTTACCAGGATAATCAGGGAAATCGCCACTTATCCCGAGAAAGAGATCGCAGGTGTGGACATATTATCCAATGAAGAAAAAGAATTATTATTGGAAACCTTTAATAATACGGAGGCGGTATATCCGGGGGGGAAAACGATTCACCAACTATTTGCAGGGCAAGTGGAACGAATCCCGGACCATATTGCTGTAAAGGGAGCCCACGAATTACACGAATTACACGAAAAGGGGACAAGGGGGCTTGCCCCCTTGTATATTTCTTACAAGGAACTAAATCAACAAGCCAGCCAACTGGCTTATTTATTAATAGAAAAAGGAGTCCACCCCGACACCATTGTGGGCATTATGATGGAACGTTCCATCGAGATGATCATGGGGATATTGGGCATATTAAAGGCCGGGGGTGCTTATTTACCTATAGATCCCCAATACCCGGCGGAACGCATCACCTACATGTTAAAAGACAGCCGTGCTGAAATTTTGTTGAGTAAGGTGAGTGAGGTGAGTGAGGTAAAAGGGCATATTGAAACAATGGATTTAACTACGATTAAAGCAGACAAAAATGAAAACCTCCCCTCCAGGCATATTTCACTGGCTCCACAACCGCTGCACCCCTCCCCTACTCACCTCACTCCCCTAAACCTGGCTTACATCATTTACACTTCCGGTTCCACCGGGAATCCTAAAGGTGTGCTGGTGGACCAGCAATCGGTGATCAATATTTTATTTGCTTTGCATAAAGAATACCCCTTAAGAGAACCTGATACCTTCTTGTTAAAAACCGCGGTTGTGTTTGATGTGTCGGTAATCGAGTTGTTTGGTTGGTATATAGAGGGAGGACGATTGGCAATATTGGCAAAGGGGGCAGAAAAAGACCCGGCAAAAATAATAAATGCTGTTGAAAATTTCACAGTGACTCATATCAATTTTGTTCCGTCAATGTTTGCTGCGTTTGTGGAAGCATTAAACAGGCGAAACATTAACAAATTATCCAGCCTCAAGTATATTTTTTTAGCAGGCGAAGCACTTTCACCAGGATTGGTGGAAAAATTCAAGTGTTTAGGTACTGGTATTGTGTTGGAAAATTTATATGGGCCAACCGAAGCAGCGGTTTATTCCAGTAAATATTCATTATCGGAGTGGAACCCCGGTGAAAGTATCCCCATTGGGAAACCCCTTTCCAACATACAACTCTATATCTTGAATAAAGATAATCTTTTACAGCCCATTGGTATCCCCGGGGAGTTGGGCATTGGTGGAGTCGGTGTGAGCAGGGGGTATTTAAATCAACCGGGATTAACCGCAGAGAAATTTGACCATGATTTATGGGATTACCAGGATTACCATGATAAAAAGCTTTTGCAGGGGGGTGAAAAGAGGGAAGCTGAGAAGTTGGGAAGATGGGAAGATGGGAAGCTGAGAAGCGAATTGCGCAGCATATCGCGCCAACAACCGGAAACGAATGAAAACCAGCACAAACGAT
>CP070627.1:2244741-2249676 GCA_020355945.1 Candidatus Aminicenantota bacterium
AGCAACACTTCGGGCAGACTGATTAACGGTGTCCCGGCCACCCAGGTATGTAATACGTCGGCATCCAACTACGGCGAAACCTTCATCCATATCGAACAGATAAGAGCCTGCCGCACGGCTTCCGACTGGATAGATGCGGTAAACGATACCTTCGGCTCCAGCGGTGTACCCCCGGCTGCACCGAGTAATTTAACCGCTTCTGCTTCTGCCTGCGATCAGATCGATCTCAACTGGCAGGATAACTCCGACAATGAAACCCAGTTCCGCATCGAAAGAAGTATCAATGGCAGTGATTTTTCCGAGATCGATTCGCTAGGAGCAGATATTACCTCTTACAGTGACACCACGGTGGCAGAAAATACAACCTATTGGTACCGGGTAAGAGCTTACAATTCTTATGGATATTCCGATTATTCCAATATAGACAGCGATACGACTCCTGGATGCCCACCTTCACCACCTGCTGCACCTACGAACTTGAAAGCTAAACCATCAAAATACTCCGTGGATTTAACCTGGACAGATAATTCCGATAATGAAGACGGATTTAACATCTATAGAGGCGACAGCCCCTCAACTCTTAACTTGATCGACACGGTTGCACCGGATACAACTTCCTATGAGGATACAGGGCTGACACGTAAAACCGTATACTATTATCAAGTATGTGCTTACAACGCTTATGGTGAAAGTTGCTCGGCCACAATACAGACAAAGACAAAGTAAATCAAAACCAAAGCCCCAAAGGTTACGTATAAAAATGTTAAAATAACAAAAGAAGAAAGGAGTACACATGAAAGCAAGGTTGAAAACATTGAGAACAGTCACGGCAGTTGTGTTAATGGCCCTGGTCCTGTTTACCTTTACAGGTTATGCCCAGGAAAAGATACCCCCTTTGCACCGGGAGAATATGGATTTTTCGGTTCGGCCCGGGGATGATTTTTTTCGGTATGCCAATGGCGCCTGGTTAGACAGGGTAAAAATTCCCGATGACAAAACCAGTTACACCGCTTTCGATATCGTTAGAGAATATAGAGATGAGGCTGTCCGTCAGTTGCTGGAATCCACGGCAAAAATCACGTCTGCTAAGGAGGGAAGTACTGCCCACAAGATCAGTGATTTCTTTGCCACCGGCATGGACATTAAAAAGGTTGAAGCACAGGGTGTGACGCCACTAGAAAAGGAATTTGGGCGCATCGCGAAAATTTCCACTATTACCGATATCCAGGATGCCATCGCTTATTTTCACACCCATGGCATACCCATACTTTTTAGCGGCTCTGTGTTCCAGGATTTGAAGAGCAGCAATATTTTTAAATTTTACCTGATGCAGTCCGGGCTGGGGCTGCCGGACAGGGATTATTATACCAAAGAAGACGATCGTTCAAAAGAAATCCGCCAGGAATATGTTAAGCATGTGGCAAAGATGCTCCAACTGTTGGGGGATGACCCCAATACAGCCGCGGCTAATGCCAAAACCATTATGAATATGGAAACACGATTGGCCCAAAATTCAAAAACCAGGGTGGAAATGCGAAACATCCCCGCGCTTTACAACAAAAAGAGCATGGAAGAACTTCAAAAGTTGACTCCTGACTTTGATTGGAAAAGGTATTTTAAGAACATTAGCGATATCGACTTCGGTGATGTGATCGTGGGTATGCCGAAATTTTTTAAAGAAGTCGGCCTTTTGATGAAAGAAGTCCAGGTAACGGACTGGAAAACCTACTTGCGCTGGCATTTGATTAACGCTGCTGCTCCTTATCTCAGCTCGGATTTTGTCAACCAGGATTATCGCTTTTTCGAGGAATTCCTCTCCGGTAAGAAAAAAATAGAACCGCGCTGGAAAAGAGTGGTTAAAACTACCAATAGGGAAATTGGTATGTTGGTGGGGCAGTTGTATGTAAAAAAATATTTCCCCCCGGAATCTAAAAAACGGATGCTGGAGTTGGTGAGCTATGTAAAAAAAGCAATGGCTATTCGTATCAAAAACCTCGAATGGATGAGCGATGCTACCAAAAAACAAGCCCTGGCAAAATTGGAAAAAATGCAAGTAAAAATCGGCTATCCTGACAAATGGGAGGACTATTCCAAACTTGAAGTTAAACGTGATTCTTATATACTAAATGTATTACGTACCAGTCGATTTGAATTCTATAAAAACCTGTCACAATTTGGTAAGCCGGTGGACCCGGAAAAATGGAGATTCCCGCCTCAGACTGTTAATGCCGGGTACAATCCTATTAAAAATGAAATGACCTTTCCCGCTGGTATCTTGCAGCCGCCCTTTTTTAACCCGGATGCCGACGATGCAGTCAATTACGGGGCCATTGGTGCGGCTATCGGTCATGAAATGACCCACGGTTTTGACGACCAGGGCCGCAAGTTTGATAAAGATGGAAATATGAAAGATTGGTGGACAAAAGAAGACGCCGAAGAATTTAATAAACGGACACAAATGCTGGTGGAACAATACAATAATTTTGTGGCCATCGATGATCTTCATATAAACGGCAAACTCACTCTAGGAGAAAATATCGCTGATTTTGCCGGTTTAACCGTTAGCTATCATGCTTATAAGCTCTCTCTGCAGGGGAAGAAGATACCCGGACCTATTGATGGCTTTACCGATGATCAGCGTTTCTTCCTGTCATATGCCCAATTGTGGCGGGGAAAAATCCGGGATAAGGCATTGAGACGAAAAACCCTGGAAGATGTCCATCCATGGGGAAAATTCAGGGTAAATGGCACGCTCTTTAATATACCGGAATTTTACCAGGCCTTTGATATCAAACCCGGCGATAAACTTTACCACAGCAAAGAACAACGCCCGGTAATTTGGTAGTATTTTTTCCTCTTTTCGCGTATCTTCGCGTGTCCACGTGTCTTCGCGGCTACTTATCTACCTGGGCAATGGTTTCCTTCATAATCTTCATAAATCGTTTCCAATAATCATCGTAAACTTTTTCAATATCCAGGAACGGAGTTAATAGAGAAGCACGCAGTATCCACAGGCTTTTTTCCTTTTTATACTCCTGCAGAGGGATTCCCAGCTCTTTTAAAAATTCTTTTGGCGAATCACCATAGCTTTGGGGAGTGAATTCAGTATGTGAAGTTAAGAAGTCATCATAATAGACGGGACCATCAACATATTGGAACTTATCAAAAAGGGCCAGGGTGAGTTTATTCATTTTTTTAAGGCTGGTATTGCCCACTTCATTAAAAGCCCAGCATACCATGTTAAAATCAGGTTTGGTCAATGGTACGACTTTGTATTTTTTGATTTTAACTTCGAAAGTACCTTCCTGGATCAGGGAATGATAGAACCGGTGTGCCACTTCAATACTTCTCCCGATGATCCTGCCGTAGCCTGTCACGTCAAGAGGTATGGTTTGATGTGCAGCCCAGACTGCAGCAGCGGCAGCCCCCGGCTTTGAACCTTCCAGGATATAAGCGCCAAGAAGCCCTGGATTCTCTACTTTCTTGCTTTCGGCAAAAACATAAGGGGCAAAAAAAGAAACCAGGTTCTGCACCCGTTTGTCTTTAGCTGTAACCGCGCCCGCCGGGTAAGGAACATACCCCATCTTATGCGGATCAATGGTGATGGAATCCGCCTCAGGTATGGCTTTATATGCTTCATATACATCCCTGGGCGGCCATTCAACATCCTGGTGAATGACCCCTTGCTTATGCAAATAGGTCTTCAAACCACCATATTCCATGAATTTGCCTGTTTCGTCCAAAAAGATACTGCGTGTATAGCCGCCATAGGCGGCATCGATATGGTAATAGAATGATATACCTCTTTTTTCTAAGCGATTACGCAGGTCCACTACCTGATGGACTTCATCCACCGCTCCTTCTTCAGTGGTGCCCACCACAGACACCACACCCAAAATAGGAATATTTTTGGAGGTTAAATCAGCGATGGTATTTTCCAGGGTTTTTATATCCATCCGGTAGTTATCTTTAACTTTAATGTCCACGAGGTTATTTCCCCCGATGCCGAGTAAATCAACGGCTTTGGGCCACGAATAATGTTTGGTTTGGGGCACCAACAGCTTACCCAACTTACCAGCGTGAACGCCTGTGCCGCGAACGGATCGCTGGCAAATCCTGTCAAATAGCGTACCGCCTCTTGTTTTCATGTTCATGGTTTCTTCCACCAAATCCAAAATTTTCCCGGGTGGCATATTTAAAAGTTCCCATTCGCTCATTCCCTTCACCAGTTTCGGTTTCACCTTTTTAACAGCCAGGGGAAAGGATTTCATGTTTCTCATGAACCATACGCCTTCATAATTGGCAATGGTACCGTCTGCGGTAATATGGCCCCATGCTTTCCCGGGATCATAGCCCAACATGGTTGCCAATTCCAATCCCACGTCGATTTCCATAGGTGTGGTGGCCGGTGCCCCTTCATAGGCACAGTTATTGGGGTTATAGAGGATGGTGGCCATATAAGCCAGTGCCGCACACATCAAGATATCGCTGTTCATTTGCCCCAGGTAGCGCGGCGAAAACCATGGCTCGGAACTGGCCTTCAACTTCGAGGAAAGCTCCAGTAGTATTTCCTGGGTCCTGTCCAGGGTATCCTGGAACGCTTTCTCATGTTGTTCGGGCATCTTGATGTAGGGCTTATCATCCGGATGAAAATCCCGGCGCCAATGGATGTGTTCATCGATCATGAAATCAAGCATCTCTTTGAAAAACCGGTGATTCTCAGACTTAGGGCCTAAAAATAATGCATCTACATTGGTCTTTTTCATTATATTTCCTCCTTTTCTCCTTTTTCAGATAAATTAAACCATATTGGAATCAAAAATTCAACCTTTTTTGTTGTAACTATTCAGTTTTTGGAAGTAAAATGCAGTTCATGATCGAATGAGCCTCAGGGAGGTGGCCGAAGGACACCGTACGGGCGAATGAGACATGAAC
>CP070627.1:2249776-2254669 GCA_020355945.1 Candidatus Aminicenantota bacterium
TTTGATGGCTGCTGATTAACTGACTTACTGGTTCACTGGCTTACTACCTTTCCAAAACGATACGGAAACCGTAATAAGAGGTTTTTAGATTGTTGGCACTGGATACTCCCCAGTAGTAGTGGCCGTGATTACGATCGGCGCAGCGGACACTTCTCTCTTCTTCGTTGTACCAACTGCCGCCCCGTATGACGTAATTAACTCGTCCTATGGGATCATACGGGATGTTTTTCGGGTTATTATATGGGCTGGCGGTATAATAGTAGGGGTCATATTGATCCAAACACCATTCGGCGACATTACCTGCCATGTCATGGACGCCGTAAGGTGAAATACCGTCAGGGTAAGAGCCTACAGGATGTGTTTTATAGTCGGTGTTATGATTGGTTTTACTGCTGTCAGGGGAAGAATTTCCCCAGGGATAGCGCCGCTGGTCCGTACCCCTGGCTGCCTTCTCCCACTGGGCCTCTGTAGGAAGGTGAATTTCCCGGACGATCTTCCGGGAGAGCCAATCGCAGAAGGCTTTGGCATCTCCCCAGGAAACATTTATCACCGGGCGATTCCCCCTCCCCCAATCCCAATCAGCAGGTTTTTCTCGGTGGGTCTCTTCACAAAATTTGTCATATTGATCAAAGGTTATTTCATACCTGGATATATAGTATTCATCCAGGTAAACCGCATGGACTGGCTGCTCATCAAAATCACCTTCGTTGAAATTATCTCCCATCATGAATTCACCGGCAGGAATCTCAACCCATTCAATACCCAATTCATGGACGTCATAATTGATAACCACGTCAATTTCTTCCGACCGCTTTTTGTTCAATAAAAGTGCGGCAGCCAACCCAACAATCACCACTGTGCCTCCAATAACCAACAAAGGAGATAGGTGTTTCTTCTTTTTCAATACTGCGGGTTTTTCAATTATTCCCTCTCTTGCCACACTTGCCACAGGGACCTTGTTCTCCATCATAATACGTTGATATTCTTCCAGTTGACTAAAATCTAGATTATCAATCTTCATGGCCGCGTTTTGACTGGCTAAAATCTCTTTGGATAATCGATAATTTTCTTTTGCCTTATGCACCTGTCCCAACTTCTCATAAGTGACTCCCATGAGCAAATAAATCTTCCCTTTCAATATCTCACGTTTACCATTCTTTTTTTTATCACTATCTTCGTCAAAATAAGATAGCAGCAGTTCCAGGTCCTTTAATACTTCTCGATACCTGCCCTTTTGATAATCGATGGTGATCCATTTGAAAAGTCCCCCCAGTTGATCTTCCTGGTTTTCCTGGGAAAAAAGCAGCGGGTTCCCATAAAAAAGTAAGAATACCAAAACCCACGACACCATTTTTACAATGAATCGCTTTTGAAATTGTTTCACTGTTTTTTTCTCCTTTTTCTCTATTCTATCCACTGACTTGTTGATTTGCCAGGTCACCGGATCACCGGGGTTCCCACACCAGGCGAAAACCAATGATGGGGCGAATCCAGTAATCAGAATTATACCAGCGGTCAGCGGAACGAATAGTGAGCTCATGGCCGCCGTCCCAACTGCCGCCCCGTACAACGTGAATTGTGCCCTGGTCATAACTAACCGGCGATCTATTAAAGGGATTTTCATAAGGAGATGACGAATAATAATCGGGTGCGTATACATCCCGGCACCACTCGGCAGCGTTTCCGGCCATGTCTTGAATCCAATAGTGTGAAGCACCGAGAAGGTGCATTCCCACAATCTGGGTTCGGTCACTGCAGTTATGGTTGGTTTTGTTGCAGTCGGGTGGAGAATTACCCCAGGGATAGCGCCGTTGGTCCGTGCCTCTTGCGGCTTTCTCCCACTGGGCCTCAGTGGGGAGGTGAATGGACTTGCCTGTCTTTTCAGAAAGCCAATCGCAGAACGCTTTGGCATTTCCCCAGCCTACATTGATCACCGGCATGTCTCCCCTCCCCCAGCCTTCATCGGAAGGTACTCGCCGTTCCGTCTCTTCGCAAAATCGAGCATACTGGGCAAAGGTCACTTCATTCCTGGATATATAGTATCTATCCAGGTAGACTGCATGCACCGGCTGCTCGTCCGGGTCACCCTCATTAAAATTATCACCCATTAAAAATTCACCCGCAGATATTTCCATCCATTGGATACCCAATACACGGGTATCGAAATGCGGTACAATCTCTTCCGGCGGCAATTTTTTCTTCATCAAAGCGAGAGTGACAATGCCTCCCACCACTGCGGTGCCGGCAATGACCAGGAGTGGAGAGATGCGCTTCTTCTTAGATTTTAATGCAGGTTTTTCAATTATTCCCTGGTCCACCGGGGTTTGTTTATTCATCACAATACGCTGGTATTCCTTCAAGTAAGTGAAATCAATTCCTTCAATGACTCCGTCTTTTTGAGGCAAAATTCCAGCGGATAATTGATAATTTTCCCTTGCTTCCCGGAGATGCCCCGACCGCTCGTAAGCAGCCCCTAAAAGCAAATAAATTTTCCCTTTTAATTGCTTATCTTGTGGTACATCCGGGCGAGGGGCTTCCTCATAAAAGGACAGCAGCGATTGCAGGTCCTTCACTACTTTGTTGTATTTCCCGGCCCGATAATCCTTGACAGCCCACCGGAAAAGTCCCTCTATTTGACTTCCCGGGGGAGCCTGGGAAAAGAGCCACCGGTCACTGCAGAAAAATAAAAACACTAAAAACAACACCATTGGTTTTATAACCGAACATTTATGAAGGTGTGTCACCGCCTGTCTCCTTATACATTTATGCATTTACTCCTTTGAAGTTCAATCATACCAAAAAGTAAAAAATCTTACAATATTGTCTCTTTTTATAACAATAAAATAGATGTAAAAATACCTTATGAAAATATACGGATGGGAATGATGAGAACGGACAGGAATAGATAAAAAAATTTTATTTGTTCCCTTTGTCCGTTTTTTTCTCTTCTTCCGTATATAAGATATAGCGAACGATAGCCGTTGCGGGTTCTATCGTGTAAATGAGCATCACAGCGGGCTGCGGAAGTTGATGCCCGAGGTCGTGACGCTGCGACGCTGCGACGCTGCGACGTTGTGATGTCGTGATGTTTGTTTATGGGTAAATAAAAATGATAAAATATAAATGGAGTACAGCGATGAAAATAAATAGGATTCAACGTCAACAGGTTAAACAAATTATCTTTCCATTATTTTTCCTGCTGCTGGTGTCTGCCCTGCCGGGGTTACACGGCGAAAACATCACTATTCCCGGGGATGTCAGTCGTCTTTGTTATTATTCCAATTACTTTTACAACTTCCCTTCCGAAGATTTTCTCTATTACTTAAATGACCGGCTGCTGTTCTGGGAAAGGCCTGATGATCTGGTTGTGCCCAATGGTCTCCGGGATAAACTCCTTAGTGTGGTGGGCTGGCATAAGGCCCTTAAAAAGTTTATCCACACCCATTCCGGGGAAAAGAAGAATAGTGTCGCCTTTAATTTAATAGACCCGGATGAATACGACCTGGCGTCGGAATTGCTGTTCCTTTTGGGGCACAACCTGAAAAAGAACGAGAAGGGGCAATATTATTTAACCCGGGTTGAAGGCTCACGTCTGGCGGGTTACCTGGGCTTTTCCCTGATGCGCCCCCAGGCATTGGAACAACAACTCAATAAGAGCCATACATTTTATTTTCATATAAAAGAAAGTGAAGTCCCACTTCCGCCGGGCATAGACCTGGAGTTTATTCGAAAGGTCTCGGGTCTAAAAATCAATGCCTCATCCTTTTTTGAATTCATGCTGAAGAATGAGCGGTTGTCACTACTGATGGCTATTCTATACCGACTGTCCGACAATGAGATTCAATATATAAAATCTCTCAACGGATGGAACGGATGGGATAAAATATACAATAATAAAAAACTGTTGATGGGTCTATTTGTTTTATCCAATGCTTTGCGGGCTAAACCGGATCAACCAGGCCAGTACCGGCTGGTGATCCCGGGAGGAGAAGCCGCCCAATCCTTCTGGTCCCAAATGGTGGGTCCCCAATTAAAACCTTCCTCTTTTGAATTTCTTGAACGCCTGGCCACTAAAGATGACGGGAAACTCAATTACCTGTATGTCTTTTCTTATTTCCTTCCCGAGGAAACCCGCAAAGACCTGTTTTTTAACTATGATGCAGGAAAAGTAATGGAAATTTACAATCTCATCACGTTGGAGGCTGACGAGAAGCTGAATGTATCGGCTTTCCCTGTGCTGGATGATTGGAGCTTTTTTACCCTGATGTATGCGTTAAAAACAACCCACGGCAAGATTTACTTTCCCCAGGGGGTGGAGGCCTGGATCAAGGCGGTCAATGTTAACGGTAATGGCAATGAATCCGCTCCCTCCGCCTCCGGGTTGGACCTGATGAAGGCATTAGTGACAGGCAAAAGAAACGGGAAAATGAGTGCCCTTCGTAAATTTATGGCCATTTACACTAAATTTTCCCTGCGGCCGCAGCTCCTGGGTGAGGGGAACTTATTTAAATTGTTCGACCGCTATGAAAAATACAATGGGTTGGTGGACTTCATAGAGAAGATACCCGTAAAAAAACCCGAAACCGTCTCAAAGCTTTGTGATTGGGTCCAGGGCCTTGAATCCCTGGGAGGAGGAGACCGGGTATTATTTGCCATGATTTACCAATCACTTTTTGAAATTCTTTCCTTCACTGCGAAATATGCCCCGGATCGGTATGATTATGACCTTTTGGTGTCGGAATTAATCAAACTGCCCCTGTCCAGGGCACACTTTTACCACCGGCTTTTTCAATTCTTTAATAAGAATTTGAACATCAAATCCAGGGGCCTGGTCCCTATGCATGTGATGTTACGGGGAATCCCCAATCCCACAGTGAATATCGCGGGTACGAG
>CP070627.1:2254769-2259638 GCA_020355945.1 Candidatus Aminicenantota bacterium
AAAAGTTGTTTTCCTGGGAACCGGGACCCCCAATCCCGATCCCCTTCATTCCGGGAATTCAGTGGCCATTGTTGTGAATCGCACTTCTTATATCATTGATTTTGGCCCCGGACTCATACGAAAAGCCGCGGCGTTATCACCCAGGTACGGTGGAAAAATCCAGGGTTTAGCGATTGAAAACATCAAGCGGGCATTCCTGACGCATTTGCATTCGGACCACACCACCGGCTATCCCGATCTTATCTTTACCCCCTGGGTGGAGGGCAGGGATGAACCCCTTGAAGTGTACGGGCCTGAAGGCATCAAAGCAATGACCCGACATATCCTGGCAGCCTATAAAGAAGATATCCGGATCAGGTTATACGGACTTGAACCGGCCAATAACCGGGGATGGCGGGTGAATGTCCATGAAATCAAAGCAGGCGTCATTTATAAAGATGAAAACGTTAGCGTGGAAGCGTTCCTGGTGGAGCACGGCAGTTGGCCCGAGGCTTATGGATTTAAATTGACCACGCCTGACAGGATTATCGCCATTTCAGGCGATACCCGGCCCTGTAAAAACCTGGTAGAACAATGCAAAGGTGTTGACATACTCATCCATGAGGTCTATTCCCTGGAAAAATTGAAAATGCGAACGCCTTTCTGGCAGAAATATCACCCCCAATTTCATACCTCTACTCATGAGCTTGCTGAAATTGCCCGGCAGATAAAGCCCGGGCTTTTAATCCTTTATCACCAACTTTTCTGGGGGGCGTCGGATGAAGAACTGGTAAAGGAAATTACAGACCGGTACACCGGGAAAGTTGTTTCGGCCAAAGACCTGGATGTGTATTAATCATCCTGTTTCCATCCCCTTAAGTACGAAAGGGCATGAAATTGACTTCCCCTAAGCGGAATTCCTCATCATGGTCAAATATGTCATTTCTATCGATACTGGTTTCGTCTGAGTGGGTCCAGGTGTTATGCATCGCAAAGATTGGATTTGTTGTCCAGTTTATCAAATCCCAGTTATTGTTGTTATGGAAGACATTGCCTCCCCTGCTGCCTCTACTCCCACCCCCAAAATCCGGGTTTGCCGCAAGATTGAGAACGCCTCCTTCTTGAGGTCCCCCGGAACCGTTCTCGGCAATCCAGTTATCCTCGAAGAGGGGGGTGGGTGAATCAACAATCGCAATGCCATTTCTATAATGACCGGCGATCATGTTGCCAATTATAGTAGGTGAGGTCTCATCCTGTATACGTATACCTGTTTCAACACAGAATATCTCATTTTTATTCACATTAGCACGAGAACGCATGGTGATATCGATCCCGCCATAACAATAGAATTTGTTTGCGTAAATGTTAGGATCCCCTTCACCACGGGCGGTTATACCCCAAGCCAAATGGAAGATACGAAAATGCACGGATGCTCCGCTACCGGTCATTATATTTCTAAATTTATTATACCGGATGTCCGGATGACCGGATTCCAGTATTGAAATACCTGCACGTCCGTCACCCACGAAGTCGTTGTAGGTAATCCTTGGAGATGTAGACCAGCAGAGGATGCCTACACCGTTGTCTAATGTGGGAGTAGAGTTTAAGGTAAAAACAACAAACCTGCTGAAAAAAGAGCGATCCGCTCCAATGACAGTCACGAAACGCGTTCTGCCCGCGTTATCGATCCCTATCAAGCGGCCGCCATAGATGATGGGGTAAGGGTAGTAATTCCCAGCGGGGCCGCGTACCATTCGTATGACGGGCCCGCTGGCCACCGTAACCCCTACTAAAGCGACACCCTCTTTCATTTTGATGGGAAACCGCTCACCATTGGCTGTATCATACATGCCTGTTCTCACCCTGACCATATCGCCATCTACTGCAACATCCAGGGCATGGGTGATTGTTTTGAAAGGATTTGTACTGCTGCCTGTTCCCGTCGTATCACTACCGACATAGCAGTCTACGTAATAATTTGCCATTTTTATAACCTCCTATTATATATTTTTATTTCCATCATATTTATGTAGGCAAAATTTATTCCAACTCCTGTAATTTCCAAAACCATTGATATGACTGGATTTTAAGAAATTTCAATAAGCGTTACCCGTAAGATGCGTCACTTTTTTATGACGCCCCCAAATAACAGTGTCAGTAAATAACAGGATCAGGGGTGTTTTTCAACGTCTTTGGGTTTTGCATCTTTGGCGCAGCGGAATCCCACGGCAAAATCCACCCAATTGGGAGCCAGGGCATTTCGACGGTACACGGTAACACATCCGGGGCCGGAAAACCAACTGCCCCCGCGGATCACCCGGAATCTACCGATATCAGGCCCCTGGGGATTTTTACCAGGGCTGCTTAAGTAATAATTGGTTTGATAGTAATCCAACACCCATTCCCTGACATTCCCCGCCATATCGTACAGCCCGAAGCCGTTGGCCGGATAGCTGCCTACTGCCGTGGTTCCACGCCGGTGCTGGCCGTAATTTGCTAATTTGTCGTCCAGTTCATCCCCATTGGGATATTTTTTACCCGAAAGCCCGCCCCGGGCCGCATATTCCCACTCCGCTTCGGTGGGCAGCCGCATACCCCGCCATTTGGCATATGCCTGAGCTTCGATATAGGATACACCAACTACAGGATGATTGGGAAAATCCAGGCCGCAGTGAAATTCATTCATGCCCCAAAACACAGGGAGCTTTTTACCAGTGGCCTGGCAGAACAAAAAGTACTGGTAATTGGTCACTTCATACTTATCAATATAAAAGGAGTCCAATTCAACGTTATGAGCGGGGTTATTCACATACTTCTCTTTCTCTCCTTCTTTAGCAGGTGGCAGCTCTTTGCCCATCACAAACTTACCACCCGGTATGAATACCAATTGCGGTTCCAGGAAAGGGGCTGCGGGATGTTTGCCGGCGTCCTGTTCCTCACCGGCCGCATGATTGTGAAAATTGAATAAAAACAGGATAATAATCAATAAAAACACCATCCAAACTTTTTTCATTTTTTTTACCTCCATATTTATCGAGAAAATTATGATAACTTTTGAATCTAACCACTGTGTTTTTTCTCCTGATATGATGGCATGCATCAGGATAAATCAGTCTCACTGGTTTCATAGGTTTATTCTATCATGGCAGGGTCAACAAATACAACCTTTAGCCTGGATTTTCCCTAAACGCACTGTCCCTGTTTGCCAAAGTCAAATTTGCTAAATTTGCTTAATTCTTAGTATAATTAATAGTGGTTTTTTACTGCTTTACTGCTGAACCAGGAAAAACCATTAAATACGAGAAAAAAATGATTAAATGGGTTTTAATTTTACTGTTAGTCCTGTTGATTTTTTTGATTTACCCGATGATCCGGGTCAGGTTTTTCTCTTCGGTTAAGGTTAAAGAGCCTGCAATTGGCAGCAACCCAGAAGTAAAAAATTTACACCAACATATCCATTATTTAAGTGAACGAATCGGTTCCCGCAGTGCGTTTGAATATGAAAAAATCAACGCGGCAAAGGATTACATCGAAAGGGTTTTGAAAGATTTGCGGCTTGAATATACGCTTCAAAGTTACCAATACAGGGGAAAAACCTATAGCAATATCATTGTCACCCGGCAGGGACAGGGCAAATCAGGAGAGGTTTTCATCATTGGTGCGCATTATGACACAGTAATGGGAACCCCTGGTGCTGATGATAATGCCAGTGCCGTGGCGGTTCTCCTGGAATTATGCCGGTTGTTAACGGATTACCAACCTTCCAAAACATTAAAATTGATTTTTTTTGTCCTTGAAGAACCTCCCACCTTCAACACGCGGCATATGGGAAGTTATGTCTATGCCAAAGCCGCTAAAGACAATAAAGAAAAAATCACCGGGATGATTTCCCTGGAAATGGTGGGATACTACAACGACAAAAAAGGATCACAATTATATCCTCTCCCCCTGATGAGCCTTTTTTATCCAAAGACTGCCAATTTTATCGGTGTAGTGGGAGATATCAAGTCAAGAAGGTTAGTAAAGAAGGTTGCCCATTCAATAAAAAAAGGTTCTGCAATACCTGTGGAATCGTTATCCACGGTGAAAATTCTCCCGGGAGTGGATTTTTCCGATCACGGCTCTTTCTGGAAAATGGGGTATCCTGCAGTGATGATAACGGATACGGCATTTTATCGCAATCCCAATTATCACAGCATAAGCGATACCATCGCGACATTGGATTTTGACAAAATGGTTGAACTGTTACCGGGTTTGAGGCAGGTGGTCCTGGACCTGACATAATGAAAAGGTGAAAAGGGAAAAAGGCAAAAAATGTTTGGGAGTTCCTAAACGATGAACATGGCATCTCCGTAGGAGAAGAACCGATACCCCTCTTCAACGGCAGCGCGGTAGGCTTTTTTCATCAATTCAAGACCGGCAAAGGCCGATACCAAAATAAACAGACTGGACTCAGGCAAATGAAAATTGGTGATCAATTTATCCGTCAGTTTGAATTCAAAACCGGGAGTGATAAACAATTCCGAATAAAAGGTCTCTTCCCCGGGCCGATGAAGGGCAAAAGTTTCCAGCGAACGGACCGTGGTGGTGCCTACGGCAATCAACTGCTTTGATTGCCTTAACCGAAGGATTCGCTTCCTATCCTCTTTAGTGATGGTGACGGTTTCCCTTCCCATTTGATGATCAGCAATGTCTTCCACTTCGATCTTCCGGAAGGTGGCCTCCCCTACTTCCAATGTAATCTCAATGATCTCGGTCTTTTGTTTGATTTTTTCAATGACTTCGGGGGTAAAATGCAAACCGGCGGTGGGTGCGGCAATAGACCCGGGGATTTTAGAATAGACGGTCTGGTAACGTTCCAGGTCCAGGGTTTTAAATCTTACCGCTTCC
>CP070627.1:2259738-2264599 GCA_020355945.1 Candidatus Aminicenantota bacterium
ATATTCTTTTTATGCTGGATGGACTGGATGAAACCGAACCGGAGCTGCGGGATAAATATATCCTTCCCTGGCTTTATGAATTGTGCCGGACGTATCCCAAATGTCATTTCCTGGTATCATCCCGGCCCCAGGGTTACCCACCCGGCACCCTTTTAAAACTTGAATTCACGGAAAGTGATTTGCTGGATTTTGAAGAACCCCAGGTGGCAGAATACACCCGTCATTGGTGTACGGCTGTGCGTCTTGCCCGCAATGAGCCTGAAGATGAAGCCCGCCGCGAAGGGGCAAAGGATGGCCAAAAAATTGTTAAAGGATTTAAAGCTCATCCTTATATCCGCAGCCTGGCACGTAACCCCCTGATGCTTTCCGCCATTTGCCTGGTGAATTATTTTGAAGGCGGGCAACTGCCGGAAGACCGAGCTGTGCTTTACAAATTATGCGTCGAGGGACTGCTGCACCATTGGGACCAGCGCCGCGGCATTCACTCCGAATTTACCTTTAATGATAAATTGCGGGTCTGCCGCGAGGTGGCTGTGGCCATGCAGGCTGACGATAAAGCAGAGTATGAATTGGAAAAGGTGCAAAAATTATTCAAAGATATCCTCATGGACTCCAATCGTTCCAAAAGATTGTTGGAACACATTCGTTACCGGACCGGTTTGTTGATGGAGCGGCGTCCCAATGTGTTTGCTTTTGCCCATTTGACCTTCCAGGAATACCTGGCTGCCCGGGCGGTACATGAAGAAAATCGTCTCGGTATCAATAGGCAAAGACTGGTTAATGAGCATGATGATGGCCGCTGGCAGGAAGTGATTGCGCTTTATTGCGGTTTGGCCAACACCCCGGCAGCAAGGGATATGCTGGAAGGCCTGATTGCACATCCGGATACTCGTTCTTTATCAAAGGTTCTGGCAGAAGCCTTTTTCGCAGCCGGGCCGGAGATAACAGAGGACCAGGTACTTCGCCACCAGGTAATCGAACGAATCGCCATCGCACCATGGTTTGGAGACTCGTTAACCCGATTCCCACCAGGGGAAGTCGCAACCATTGCCAACCGAAGCATTGGGAGGATAGAGAGTGATTTCTTTTTAAGTGAATCCTATCGGCTTCTATGTGATATTCCAAAATTTTTGGATGTTAATATACTTACTCAAAAGCTGCAATCCTGGAAAAAAATGAATCCTATTCAACTCACCGAACTATTAATTTTATTACATAAAAGCAGTTCCGACAATGTTTTAAATGAAATAGCTAAAAAGTATGAAATTTACGAAGCACCTGGGCCTAAATTCCAAGAAGGAGAGCAATATGGCTCACAGGCAGAAGTTGCCCTTATTGGTATTAAATTGCGCTTAGATAATTTGGATAAAAGATTACTACCTGGCGAGGGGTTTGAAATGGTACTGGTCAAAATTTTAAATTCCCTATTCAATTCCTCACAAATATACGATAGATTTTTCTTCTATCGTGTGAATAGGATTTTAAAGAAATTTTTGAAAATAGAATGGATTCCCACAAAAGTGATAACCCCATTGGAATTGGCTGCTTTAGTACGTAAATTGGCAGAAAAAATTAAAAAAACACAAGCTAAAGAGGTAGGTACACATTATAAAGAAGATGCCACTAATGGACTAATCAATTGGGCTAAATATTTCGAGGGTGCTGCCAAAGGAGCGGTTCCAGGAAATAAAAATAAAAAAAGATAAAAGAAAGAGAGGAAGGAAACATGACTAAAAAGAGCAAATTATCACCCGCTTTTGAGCCGTTTTTGGCAGAAAGCGGACCCAATGACAGGCGCGATGCCATTGTTATTTATCGGACGACAAAAAAAATCGAAGATTTCCCGGTTCGGGGTCGGCTGCGGAAATTGAAACAGCGGTTGGATTATGTGAATGCCCGCGCAGCCGTTCAAAGACCGGTTGAAGAAAAACTCTTTGAAACCTACCAGGAATCGACGCGGCGATATTTCAAAGGAGAAAAAGAAGCCGCAGTTTCCACTATTGGTAAAAGCACCTTGCCAGTGGCCACAGTGGAAGTCACCCGCAAAACACTTCCTAAACTGGCCCAACAACCGGATGTGGTGGCCGTGCTTCCTAACCAAAAAATCCACTTGATCCAACCCAAACAAGTAGAATATGAGGAACTCTTAAAAAAGGAAATCAATGATGGTTTGACCTGGGGGCTCAAACGGCTCAATATCCCCGAGTTATGGAATACCACCAGAGGGGAAGACATCAATGTGGCAGTCCTGGATACCGGGGTATATGGGGAACACCCGGTTTTACAAGATCGAGTGAAGGATTTTGTAGTGATTGATCCGTTGGGCCGAAGGATCACTGCCACTCCTACCTTTGACGCAGCCCAGCACGGCACCCATGTTTGCGGTACCATTGCCGGCGGTCAAACAAAAGATGGAGTGTCCATCGGTGTGGCACCTAAAGCCAACCTGCTGGTGGCCGGTGTCCTGGTGGGCGAAGCGACACTGCGCACCCTCATGGAAGGCATTTCATGGGCAGCAGAGAAAGGAGCGGATATTATTAATATGTCACTGGGCTTCTCCTATTACGAACCGCTGTTTACCGAGGTGTTCAATTTGCTGATAGACGAATACAACATTCTCCCGGTGGTGGCTATTGGTAATGAGAACCATGGGAACAGTTCCTCACCCGGTAATGCCTACAATGCCTTCTCTGTAGGAGCCGTGGAAAAGATGCCCAGGGAAAAGCTGGACGTGGCTGCATTTAGCTGTGGTGCCAGTTTGGTGTTTCCTGGTGATGAAGCACATTCATTGGTCACGAAGCCCGATGTGACAGCCCCAGGCGCCCAGGTTTTCTCCTGTATTCCCCCGGAAAAACGGCCGGACCAGACATATGAATATACTTATATGGACGGTACGTCAATGGCTGCTCCTCACGTGGCTGGTGCAGCAGCCCTGTTAATGGCTGCCAAACCCGAAACCCCGGTACAGGAAATCATCAACGCATTAAAAGAAACTGCCTGGCACCCCCAGGGCACCCGGGCTCGACCGGATAACCGCTGGGGGGCCGGATTGATTCAACCTGTCCAGGCACTTAAAGCCCTGGATTAACCACCTGGGAGCAATTACATGAACCAGGGGCAAAATAAATTAACAAAAAACAAGATTAGCAATGAATTTGCTGCCCGATTAGACCGGCTTGGACCCGGGGAAACGGTTCGTGCGATTGTATTTTTAGAGGTTAAAAGCAGTGAAAAACCCGGGATCAGTGGCCGTCAATCCCGTTCCCAACGCAAAGCCGCTGTTGAAAGGGTGCGCCAGGCGGCTGAAAATGCTCTAAAAGAAATTGACAATATTCTTAAACGTTTTGAAGGACGCCGCCTGGATAAGCAGCCCACTGCACTGGGCTCTGTTCTGGTGGAAACCACTGCCGCTGGCGTTTATGCACTGGCCAAATTGGCAAAAGTTAAAACCATTATCGAAGACCAGGGAGTATCCCTAATTCCTTAACCGCAATGGCGCCTATTATGAAAATAAGCCGCGAAGACACGCGAAGTGATGCGAAGAAAATATGGTGAAGGAATCATGATTCCCTTTATAGCATCATATTTTTCAAGAAACATCTATGGTATTGAAGTCATGCTGCCCCTCTATGTGATAGGTTTTATTAATCTACGTAAAATAATCAAAAATTTTTGCCATGAGGTGCGGGGAAAGAATTGGGAACCCGTTGCCAATCTATATTTAGGTGATACACTTGATTATCGGGATATAAAGGATAGTGACAGGACAATGAAGTCGATTAAGGTAATTCTCTGTAACCCTCCTTATTCAAGGCATTCTTTAAACAAGGGAGAAGTGATAACTCAATTAGTTAGAGATTATTACCAGGTAAACAACAGGCGTATCAAAGAAAAGAACCTTAAGGGGCTTCAAGATGATTATGTTAAATTTTTCCGTTTTGCCCAGTGGAAAATCGATCAAACTGGCAGTGGGGTAATGGGATTTATCACCGGCAATAGTTACCTGGAGAATCCGACGTTCCGGGGCATGCGTTATTCTTTACTAAAGAGTTTCCATGAGATCTATATACTTGATCTTCACGGTGAGGCCCGGAAGATTGGCAAAAAAGATGACGATGAAAATATATTTGGTATTGGTCAGGGTATTGCCATTGGATTTTTTATCAAACAAAAAAGGTCCGACAGGATAAGAGAAAATACTGGCAGTTTGCACTGCAGGGTTTTTTATTCCGGTATGAAAGGCAGTAAAGCCAGTAAATTAAATCATCTGGATGAACTCAAGAGCGTCAACTACAAAGCTGTGGAATGGGAACGGGTGTTTCCGGAGGAAGATTTTTACCTGTTTACGCCGGTTACGCACGGGGAAAAAGTTGACATTTACCGGCACTTTATCAAGTTAACCGATATTTTCCCGGTTCACGGCGTCGGCATTGTAACGGCCAGGGATAAATTGACTATAAAGAAAAGTGCAAGGGAAGTTTATGAAACAATCTCGACTTTTTCCTCCGAGGATGAAAAAACCATCAAGGAAATTTACAAACTGAGGGATGATACCCGGGACTGGCAGGTAAAAGAAGCAAAAAAAGACATTATTGAGAGCGGTGTAGACATGAACAAGATCGTTCCTATACTTTATCGACCCTTTGATATTCGTTATACGTATTATACCGGTAAAACCAGGGGATTTCTTTGCATGCCGCGTCCGGGAGTGATGAGACATATGTTAGTGGAGAGGGAGAATATCGGTTTGGTAACCGTGCGCCAGGTGCCGGGAGGTGTTTTTAGCCATTGTTTTGCTGCCGATACCATTATCGAGAGTCGTATAACCAGCGGTCAAAAGGGTATTGCTTATATTTTCCCG
>CP070627.1:2264699-2269558 GCA_020355945.1 Candidatus Aminicenantota bacterium
ATATAGAATTAGAATTTCATGGACAAGATAAAATAAAGATTGAGGAATAAAATGGGAAATTTGAGAAATTTTTCGGATTGGCTTTTAATGGCAGAAGAAGAGCATAAAGATAAATTTGAAAAAAAGCATAAGAAGAGATTGAACATCGCAAGAATAGTGGGGCTTGGATTAATAGTATTTTTAGTTCCTATTTTCTTGCTGCTTATAGATTCTCTAAATCTTCAGAAGTGGACCAATTTTTTGATTTACTTAATATTTGTACTCATCGCATCAGGGTTAGTATATTTTACGATTAGATTATATTGGGAATGGATAAAAATCTTATGGCATTTTTTGAGTAAGGATTCAATCGTCCATTATATCTTTTTAGGGATTATCCCTGCTGTTTCATTGTTTCTAGGATTTCGGTATTTTATTTTGTACAAAAAAGCATACATAGCAGGAAGCGTCGATGAGATCATCAATCGTTTAACCGGGTTTTACTCGGCTCTATTTACCGCAATTGCAGTTATTGCGGCTATTTTAGCCATCAGTGCCTGGCGTGGTTTTAAAGAGATGAAGGAAAAGCTTGATAGGTTTAAGGATTTCGAGGGAAAGGTGAAATTTGTCAAAGAGAAAAAAGATTTGGCAGAATGGGTTCAAGATAGATTTGAAAAGGATGCCTACAAAAAATATCTCACTTCTATATCTTTTGAATTAACGGAAAAAGAAGAAAAAAAGCTTAAAGAAATCGAAAAAAATATTCTTGAGGAGACCACCGACGATGGTTTTTTGAAACTCGTATATGCAAAACAATTAATGGCAGAGCGAGAAAAAAATAAACCCTCAGGGGAAGATGGTTTCGTAAAAATAGACAATATATTTGATTAAATTGAAAATAGAGATTTATTAAAAGATGATTCGGTTATCCAACAAAGGCTGTATCACTTAAAGGGCCTTAATTATTGGCTTTGGTATAAGTATAAAAAATCTGAATTTATAAAGAAATATAATAATGAACCGAATAAACAATGGATTGACGAATGGTGGAAGAAAGAAGAAGTAAAAAGTGTCGAGGGGAAATTGAAATTTGAAAAAAATATATTATTAGAAGAGTCTAAAAAGTATTATGAAATGACCCTTAAATTGTGTAAAAAGAAAGAAGAAAATAATGTGGACGAAACCCTGGGTAACATAGCTGTGGTTCTAATCGAATTATCGAAATTTGAGAAGGAGACAGATACTAAAAATGAATATTTAAAACAGGTATGTAGTAAGTTAGATGATATTATAGCGGAGGATTTTAATACCCATTGGGACCGTGCCAGGGCGTTGTATTATACTAATTCGGAAGAGAATAAAAATAAAATTATGGATTCATTAGAAAAAGCGGTTAGAGAAATTGATAACAAGAAAGATGGAGATAACTTTCTCAAATGGATTAAAAGTGAACAAAAAGAGATTCTATTGGATGGAAAACATGGCTTTCCTGGGAATGAAGAATTAATAGAAACATTGAAAATAGATCTGGGTAAACTTCATCTGTCTTAATATAGGAAAATGTACTTCGACAGTCACGTTCACCTGGGTAAGAAAAGCTTTTTTAAAGGTCTAAAAGGGGGAAATCTTGATAGTTTGGCTTGTGAAAGCCTTCCAGGGAATCCATGGGAAAATTACACCAAACTTGCTGAAAAAAAGTCGATTTTCAAAGCACTGGTTCTACCTTTCCCCATGGCAGAATTGGATACCAAGACCATAAATACATATGTCAGCGAAGCCTTTGGAAAAAACCGGGAACTTTTTATCCCTTTCTGGCGAATATCCAATACCATCTGCGAAGATTCCATTAAAACCAATTCGGTCCAGGGATTCAAAGAACATTTTGCTTTACAGAAATACCAGGACCCTGCCTATTTTGCTCCTGCCTATGATTTACTACAGCAAAACCACCTGTTCCTGGTTGTTCACCCCCACATGAGCGAACGAGTTGAGAAAGTTCATTACCTTAAAACCAATTTTCCAAACCTCAAAATTATCCTGGCCCACTCCGGGAGGAAATGGCCCTTTACAGGTGAAGATGTGATGGAAAAGATCGTCCCGGAGCTAAAGAAATATGATGAGCTTTACTTCGATACCTCTACCATCCGTGACAGCCATACCATAGAAAAAATGGTCCAGGCACTGGGCAGCCAACGCCTCTTCTTCGGTTCCGATTATCCCTATTATGATAAAAAAAACGAAGATATATACGAAAAAGAACTGCAAACCATACTCCAGGCAAATATTTCTTCCAATGACCGGGAAAATATCCTGCGCACCAATTTTAAAAACCTGTTTTTAAAAGATGCATGGGTGAGAAGATGCGCAAAAAGCGACAAAGAAGAATTATTAGAAATGATCGCCTCCATTGATCCAGGAGAACGCAAAAAACTGGCCCTGGAACAAAAAATGGGAGTCATCCACCGTGATATTAATAATGAAAGACACATCTATGTGGTTGAAAATCACAGCCGTATCCCCGGCTTCCTTCGCGAAAGTGGACGGCCCGGTAAGGGGGCAGTCATAGAAGAAATATTTGTGGAAAAAAAAGCGCGCGGCAGCGGTTATGCCCGGTTATTACTCGATGTGGTTATTGGTAAGTTCAAATACCTGGAGGCCAAAACTTTTAAAGAAAACCGCCCTATTGCTGCTTTGTTTGAAAAATTTGGGTTTGAAGTAGAAAAAACCTCAACAAAAGGCAATATGTTATACTGGAAAAAAATAAATGGTTGAAGATGAAATCATAATAATAGAAGGAAAAATCCTTCATAAAAGAGACCTTGGCGGAGTCATTTTTTTTGAAATCGACACCGCCCCCCAAAAAATCTCAGCCATTGCCAGGAAAGATGCAGTCGAGCCTGCTGTCTATGAAACGATAAAATCTCTTCATATCGACGATTACTGCCATTTGGAAGCCTCAGAGGATGGTGAGGATTTACTCATTCAAAATGTGCAGACTCACATAAAAAAGCAAAGGGATTCATCCTGGAACTTCCACCAGATCGAAATCATCAGGTCTTATTCCTATCTATTATACCTCTTGAGGGAAATGTTAAGGATGAGGAAATACAGCGAAGTCCGGCTTCCCTCCATTCATTACGGCAAAAGTACCGGCGATATATTCCAGGTTGACTTTTTCGGCAAAAGTGCGCGCCTCAGTTCCAGCAATACCTTATTCCTGGATATCTACGCCCTTCAATTACAAAAGGTATTTTCCCTCCAGAAATGCTTCAGGGCGGAAAAGTCGCATACCAGCCGTCACCTGGCTGAATTCGATATGCTTGAAGTTGCCAGGGTCAATTTTACCCTTGAAGACGCTATGGAAGAATTGAAAAGATTGATCGATGTTGTCCTTCGTATTTTTTTAAAGTCTGATTATGCGCCATTGAGAGTATTGGATTATGAAAGTATAAGGAAAAAAGGCTTTGCAAAAGTGGAATATGAAGAGATAGCTAAAAAATACAACCTGGAAGGACAGGGCCTGGGCGAGTACGAAAGGGAAATCGCCAGGGACGGGCCGGTGTTTGTGACTCATTTTCCCTGTAAAATAGCCTCCTGGAGCGCGCAGCCCCTGGATGAAAAATATTATCGTTCCTTCAACCTCCTTCTGCCCGGCGTGGGAGAAGTGGCAGAAGGCACCCAACGGCAAACAAACGCAAAAGAATTTCTCCGCATATTAGAAGCAGCAGGAATGGAAGATCAACTGGGCTGGTACCCGGAGATGTTACCTTATGCGGATTTTTCTCTTTCCAGCTTTGGTCTGGGGGTTGATAGACTTGCCATGTGGATCATGGATTTAAAGAATATCAGGGAAATCCATCCAATTTACCGGGATACAAACTTCTCCGAATTAAAAAGCCTTAAGAAAAAAAAGGAAAAAGATGAAGCTCCATTAAGTACCGTGGTTTCGTTGTCCAATATGGTCAGGGAAATGAACCGGAAGAACCTTGACCTTAACCGTATCACCAAAACCGCTTCGCTGCTCATGTTAAGCGGGTTATCTGGAAACTCCATCCCCTCCGGTATTATCCGGCGGTGTCTGGCTGAACAGCGCGAAGATGGCGGCTGGATCGCCGTGGTAGATACCATGTGGAATACCTATTTCCTCAAATTACTGGACCCGCAAAAATATAAAGAAAATATTCGGCAAGGTTTAACATACTTGCACACCCAGATTAATACCCATGGACTCTGGGGCCGTTCAGAGCGGGACATCAGCCGGATACCTGTTACCGGTATGATGTTTTACCTTTTCCCGGTTATGGCAGATAAAAAGCGTCTGCAATTATTGGAAGAATTGTGGCAATCTGAAAAATACTCGCTTACGTATAAAGCCGCTTATACCCTCATGGCCTTTAAGGCCACGGGATATCAACCCCGGGACAAAAACCTTATCGATGATACGCTTGAATGGCTCAGGGAAAACCAACGAAATGACGGCGGATTTGCTCCCTGGAAAGATCATCCCATCCATTCGGATGTTTTTTGTACCGCTGCTGCCGTGCTGGGCATGGTCCAGTACAAAGGATCGGTCCCGGGAGAAGTGTTTCAAAAGTCATACCATTGGCTCTTGAACAATCGGCTGCCCAACGGTATCTGGCCTTATCACGAAATTGAAGACGGTGCCTCCTGGGGGTTGTATGCTTTAACTCAACTATTAAAACATAACCTGGTTTCCAATGGCTGACATATTATTGGTTTATCCTGGTCCTGATGAATTCAAAGAACGGCGTTTTGGGTTTTCATTGGACTTACTTTACCTGGCTTCCATGTTGAAAAAAGCGGGCCACCATATCGTTAAATACCTTGATTATTCCATAGAAGTTTTTAACCTGGAAAAG
>CP070627.1:2269658-2274504 GCA_020355945.1 Candidatus Aminicenantota bacterium
CGCTGGTTCTGAACGTGAATAGCTGCGTTGTTCTTCCTCGACATAGCCCCACTATGCCTCGTCATCACGCCTTGCTCTTCACGCTCAGCCCTCACCGATTAGTGGCATTCTTGGCATTCTCGCCTGGCACTCGCCTGGCACTTTTTTTTCTACATGCATGGGACTCAAACCCAATGGAATGTGGCAGCTTTGCCTTGCGTACTATTTACCTGTTCACATTCTCCCTATATCCGGGAGGCCTCAGCCTATGCTTTAGGAGAGATAAAATCTGTAAAAGCGGTTGAACCACTTATCAATGCCTTTAGAACTATAAAATATGAAAATTCTCGTCTCCGTGCAGAAGCAATTGAAGCTTTAGGAAAAATTTATTCAAAAAATGGGAAATAAAAATACGTAAATACATAAATACATAAATACGGAGACAGACAAATTGTGCGCTCAATTGCCAGGGCAGGAACTCCACTGGATTTTGAGGTTAATCTCAAAAGTGTGTTCGCGTTTGGCCGACTCTTAATTTGAAAAAAAGATTGATAATGAATAGATAGATTTATATAGGCTTTGCAGCAAATATACCTGGTTAAAAAAATTATAAAAAAAGTGAAAAATTTGTTGACAAATACCGAAATTTATGATATATTAATCTGTTCTCGACAATCTTTAAGATGTTTCATGCGGAAAAGGTTTAGTAATCGAAATAATCCCCAGGTTCTGATATGCCTGCTGATAGCATTGTTCGTCCTGGATTGTTCGGGAGGCAGGGATATGAGAAATCGATGACAGAAGCCGGTGCCGGTGGGATTTTTTAATGGGATTGCTTATCCGCTGAAAAAAGGATAAAATTAAATGTTAGACAGAGGTAAATAAATGCGATTGGGCAGCATATTCGGGTTATTAGTGCTTTTTGCCGTGTACGATCTGCCCTAATGATATTATCAAATAAAATATGAAAAAAAGGCGGCTAAATGAAGAAAGTAGAAAGTATTCTTAATGGTTTGCCTGGATTTGGAAAAACCAGACCCCTTGCCATATTCCCACAGATCTTTTTTGGGCTGCCGTCTTTCATTCTAGCTAAGAAATTTACCATGAAAGGGAGGAGGAAGGTGTGATGGGCACAAAGGGTCTTATAGAGTGTGCTTTGAGCTGCTATAGGTATACAAATTTGACAATACATTATAAGAATCTCGGAGGTCACTATGAAAAAAAATATTTTTTTAATTGTGCTTTTTATTGGGATTTGTAGTTCTGAAATTTTGCTATCCCTGGATCAATACGAGGATGATCCTTTACTTAACCGCGACAGTTTCGGTAAAGTTATTGGTCAAATCATTGACCCGGAAACCGGTAAACCGGTAAACGAAAGGTTTCTGGTCTGTATTTTTAATTGGCACTACAGGGAAGGCGATTATGAACGTTATAAAGACTGCAATTTTAAAACGGATGAAAAGGGCTGGATTACCTTGAACTTACCTCCGGCGACTTATGGGCTGTTATTCTATCCCCAAAATCCGGATTCAAAATATTCCGGTACTTATCACCCCTTTTATTATAAAATGCCCGAAGAATACAAAGAGATATTTAGCTGCGTAATAAAAGTCGAGACAGGGCAAATTACCAGGTTTGTAAGAAAGGCAATAATTGGAGGGGCATTGAAAGTAACCCTGGTTGATTTAGCAGGAAACCCGGTAGATCCGGCTGTGGCTTTCCCCGGCCGGTCGGTTGCAACCGAGGGAGGGATTGACAATTATAATTTATCCCCTGGCAGTGCTTCCCTTTCTTTAACACTGGAAAATGGAAAGTTTTTCAGAAAAAATTTATTCCCGGATACTTCCTGGGAAATGGATTTGAGATTCTATGGAATTGGGTATGGTGTATTCAGAAAAAAGGATATTGTTATTAAAGCCAACGAGGTAACCGAGATAAACATTACCATTGATCCCAATGATATCACCGGTGTAGAAGGAAAGATTATAGATGAACTGGGGATTCCGCAAAAAAAAGTAAGAATAAGTTTTTTTCCAAAAGATGAATCGATTGAAGGTGACTTTGATTATTATACTGATTCCACTGGACATTATATCATGACAGGAATGCCTGAAGGATTTTATGAAGTAGAAATTTTTGATGGTCATGAATATTATTTTACTTTCCAGAATATTATTATTGAAATAAAAAAGAATATACTGTTGAAAAGGGATTTCACCATTCCGACCTCTGAAAACTGAATAAATCCATTGATGAGGTAAAAAATGAAAAAGATAACATTGATTATCCTATTTATTTTAATTCAATTTTCTTATCCAGTGGTATACGGATCCGATGAAGATAAAGAACTAACCGACGGCTTTTCCAGGGTTAGATATAAAGGCGAAGGCAAAAATAAAGAATGGGTTTATTTGTTTGATTTTAAGGAGATGGAAAAACTTTATAAGTATTTTCTCAGAGATACAACAAATGGTTTACCTTTCAACGAACAATTAATGAAAATAATATCACGCACCTTAAATGCATAAACTTGGCAAACTTGGGGACAGGCAAAGTTCAGGCACTAAAATTCCAGGAGATTGAAAAGGAAAACCTGGGAAGACACATTTATGAAAACTCTCTTTATAAAAAGCTTTTAAAGTTTATACTGCTAAAGATGGGCTTTATTCACTACTCCAAACAATAATTAAAAAAATAGATAATGCTCTAAAAAAAGTTGAAAAATTTCGCATCTTATGTTAATATTGCATATCTTTGGGCGCTTTCATTGATGAAAAACAATAAAGGAGGAACGCAAAATGTTATTGAAGTGCTTCTATAACGATAATTTCACCAGGTCTGGCAGAAAAAATGATTACTCAAATTTACAACAGGTTTCTTGTAATTTCTTCATTTCCTGGAAAGGAGAAAAAATTTCCCATGTACAACCTTTTTCAAAATGTACAACTTTAGTTGTACAATTTTTTGAAATAAAAATCAACCCAAAAATACAACCAATGGTGTATTGTTCGGTTTTAAAACTCATGCTATATTGTTCACCTAGGAATATGATTTTTTATTGGAGTGAAACAATGAGGATAAACAGTGTTGTCGGTTTGTTAAGCCTGGTCATGATTTCGTTATTCTGCCTTTATGGAATGGGAACCGGAGCGGTAAATGCTTCACATGGGATTTATATGAAAGTTTCGGGAAAAGTTATCCAAAAAGAAACAGGCCAGGGAATTCCCGGTATTCAAATCTTACTATATGAAATAACCTCCGGTGAAAATTATTTTGCCAATACAAATAATGAAGGCATTTTTATTGTTCGTAAGGTCCCCCCGGGGATATATCAAATATCTGAGACATTTGTCAACATGTCATGCCCTGAAGAACTTATTGTTGCTGAAATGCCGGAAATGATTAAGGTTTCCACGGGAAGAAATGTCATCAATCTAAAAATTTCTCTTGAAAAAGGAGCAGCGATTTCAGGATATGTTTATGCTGCGGACGGCGTTACACCCCTAAAAGATGTGGAAATAACAGCAGAACCCTGGATCTATGGAAGGGGTAAACCGGTTTTCACTGATTCCCAGGGGAAATATATCTTGAAGGGCTTAGTAGATGGAGATAAGCTTGTCCATGCTTTATTTCAAGGTTTAGCGCATGAATCCATTGACCTGGAAATTAAGCCGGGAGAAGATATTGGCAATATCAATTTTATTCTTGGCAGGGGAAATATATCGGTAAAAGGAAAAGTTGTTTCGTTTATCGATAATCAACCGGTAAAAAATGCCTTTGTTTCTTTTATTTACCAGTATCCCAACCAAAAATATTCGGCTGGATGGGCAAAAACCGACGATAGTGGGAATTATTCTCTTATTGGCTTAAAGCACCCCGGTACGTTTGAATTATCCATCGCCCATGATGAATATGACGAGCCTGATTCTTTCATATCACTATCATACGGAGAAAATATCATCAATCTTGAATTGACAGTAAAACGTGAATTGGCATTGACCCATTTTGAAGGTAAGAAAAATGATAATCAACGAAAGTCAAATGCAAGAGGTTGTTGTGACGAATATGAGCATAAATATGTTGAAATTCAAAATGAATTGTGTAAGTTATTAGAGTCAAAAGAGGTACAATATTGTATTGGCGATAAATATGTTCTTGATTGTTTAGAATATAGATGCTTTGAAAGAAATTATTTTATTATTTGTTATAATAAATGTAACCCTGGAGAGAGTGGACGTACGTCTACAATTTATCTTAATATAAAAAAATACAATTATGGTTATATGTGGCTATGTACAAATAATAAAGTTCATACAATTGATGAGATTAAGGAATTTATTTTTCACGAACTTTTTCATATGTGTGATAGAGGTGGAAGAAGAAGCAGAACCTTCTGTGCTGAATGGCGAGCTTACAGGTCTACATATTGTATTTTTAGAAATCCAAGTTCCAAAAAACATAAAATGCTATATAAAAGAAAGTGTTACGAATGCTTGTTAAAAGGGAAAGATTGTAATCCTAAAAATAATGAAGGTAAAAGATGAATTTTATAAAACGACAAATAAAAGTATTGAAGATCAAAAATTTTCCTTTTGTATTGTTAAATTGTAACCAAGGTAATAATGAGACATCCTCCATTGTATACGAATCTGCTCTTGGAAATACAATAAATCGACCAAAAAAACACCATATTATAATAGTTAATCTTATACTTTTTTCTTTATTTGTCTTTGTTATCGGATGTGGGCGAAGTAAGTTAGAAAAAGCCACTGACGCTCTTATACAGGCTTTAAAGGATGAGGATTCTAATGTACGGGGAGAAGCAGCATATGTTCTAGGAGAAATAAAATCAATAAAAGCAACT
>CP070627.1:2274604-2279448 GCA_020355945.1 Candidatus Aminicenantota bacterium
CCGTCATCCGAGCGATAGACCCCCATTGTCGAAGCGCCCCCTCCCCGCGCATCGCAGGCCCGGACAATACTGGCATAGATGCGATTGGGATTTGCCGGGGTGGTGGCCAGGGCAATACGTCCCACCCCTGTACCGGGGAGTCCGCCGCCCAGTTTATTCCAACTGGAACCGCCGTCCGTTGACCTGTAAATGCCGTTGCGGGGATCGCCAAATACGTGGCCAATGCCCGCAAAGAGAATGGAGGCATTGGAAGGGTCCATGATCAAATCGGTTGCCGATAGGTCGCCTGGAAGTCCGTTGGTCAGTTGGGTCCATGTGATCCCGCCGTCAGTGGATTTCCATACCCCCGGCGGCAGCAGGGCGCCGGTGTGGCCGCGGGCGCCGGCAATATTAAAATCAAAAGAGGGCAAGCCGCCAGCATGAGTAATCGAGGCATAAAGAGTATCCGTATGGCTGGGATCGATCACGATCCTGGAAAAACACCGTCCGCTGAAAATATCGGCTGCCAGTACTTCCCAGTTTTCCCCGCCGTCCGTGGTTTTATACAATCCCAATCCATACCGGGAGTGGTTGGCAAAATTGGCTTCGCCCGAACCGGCGTAGACCACCTGGTCATTGGTTGGGTCTACTGTGACGGCCCCGATTGCCGTGGTGGGTAAATGATCCGTTAACGCTTTCCATGAGCTGCCACCGTCTTCTGATTTCCAGACGCCGCCGTCAGCGCCTCCAACATAGTAGAGGTTCGGATTAATCGCACTGACGCCGATGGCAGAAACCCTGCCGGTGGACTGGGTATTACTTATGGGAGCCGGTCCCAATTCTATCCACTGGTCGGAAAACCCGGGGTCGTCGGGACCATTGTTATTGTTATTGTCCTGGTTCTCTTTAAGACCCAGTTTACATCCCCCGATAAAAACAAGGATAAAAAGCCAAAGGGTAAAAAAGCGTAAAATTTTAGGATGTTGTCCTCCTGTCATATTTAACCTCTTTTATAAGCAATTTGATTGTTTCATTTATTTATACGAACACGCGGATGAAAAGTGGAGGCAGTATCCAATCGGCACTTAACATTGAACATTTGGCAGGTGACAGTCACCATTCGGCACTTGACATTGAACATTTGGCAGTTGGCAGTCATCATCCGGCACTTGACACCAACCATTCGGCAGTTGACAGTCACCATTCGGCACTTGACATCGACCATTCGGCAGTTGACAGTCACCATTCAGCACTTGACATCGACCATTTGGCAGGTGACAGTCATCATTCGGCACTTGACAGTGACCATTCGGCGGTTGACAGTCACCATTCGGCACTTGACATTGAACATTTGGCGGTTGACAGTCACCATTCGGCACTTGACATTGAGCATTTGCCAATTGACATTCATCATTCGGCACTTAACGGTCATCATCCCGCGGGGAGCATGGAGTATATAGGACTCCTGTCTCCGACTTCTTCATTCCACTAATTGAGAATTCCTTCTCCCAAAAATGAAAAGGGAGCAGGCCGACCAAAAATCAGACCCGTTTTTATCCATTATATGGTATAATAAAACCCGGACGATGGGAACCAATGAAATACGATTTTTTTATTACCTATCATGAAAACGATGAAATGGCCGGCCGATGGATCGCCGCCGTTCTTAGAGAAGAACGCCTGGCTACTCTTTTGGAGTCCTGGGATTTCCTGCCCGGTGATACGGCTGAGGAAAAACTCCATCATACCTTCAACACCTGTGGCGGCGTGATTATTATTCTTTCCGATCCCATTATCCAATCCGGGTTTACCCCGGAGGCGGTGCGGGAAGTCCTGAAAATAGCCTCAGCGAATGAAAGGATATTCTTCATCCCGGTTCTTATTCAGCCTTGTTATGCCCCCGGCAATTGGGGTTCCATCGCCTTGATGAACCTGGTGGGTGTAAAAGAGGAAGAAGCCAGGAAACAGTTGATAGATGCTGCGACGGGCCGTGCCGGGATAGAACGTAAACCTGAACCCCTGCAGCCCCCGGGAAAAACCAAAGACGATATCCTAAAAAAAAGAGAACAGGAGTACAACGAATTATTAGCTAAAACCATCAAACACAATTACCATATGAAATTGAATTTGGAACAGGAAATAGAAAGAGTGGTGGAAGTAAAAAACGAAAGAACCGGAGAAATGGAAAAACGGAAAGAATGGGTATGGGAAGGGGTGGAATTGGAAACCGTGTTGCGGGATGGAAACGATTATATCCTTGTGAATCCCTCCGGCATGGGCAAAACCACCTTTCTCACCTATGCGGCCTGTGCGCTCCTGGACCGTTCGAAAAATTATCCCTTTGTCCCGCTTTTTACCACCTGTATCGCTTTAAACAACCGCGAAGGCAGCATCGCGACTTTTCTATCGGAACGATTGAACTCTTTTTATAATAATCCGCAGACGTATCTCATCGATACCGAATGGGAAAATCTCTGTTTGCTCATGGACGCGCTGGACCAGGCGAAGAATGTGGATGACATCGTGTCCTCGCTGCAACTGCATGATAAGTACGGCCATTATAAAAAGGCGAAAATTATCCTGTCGTCCCGGCAAAACACGGCCGACAGAGTGAAGGAGAGATTTCGCAAAATCCGACTCAAACTGCCTGGAGAGGATGAAATCCAACACTACCTGGGAGAGGAAAACCACAAAAAGCTGGAAACGCTCATTGAATCATCACGGGAATTGATCGCGGTTCCGGTGCTGTTGGAAATGCTCAAAACCATTACGGAAAGAGGTCATATTTCGTCGATACTGGTTAACCGTTCCGGGTTGTATACGGAATTTACCAGGATATTGATCGACCGGGAGAGAAGGAAACCACGGTTCTGGGAGCATGCCTCATTCATCCGTCATTTTGTAGATTGTGATTTGGAAGAGGTGCTGGAAAAGATTGCGTTTTTTTCCCTTGCGGATAATGAAATCCTGGAAATAGACAAAAAAAAGATTTTGAAGTATTGTGAGACGGTGGAGAAAAAGGAAGCCCTGTTGAATATCGGTATCATACTGGAGTTTTTCGAGGATAGGGAGCAAAAGATAGTATTCCGGCATCAATCGTTCCAGGCTTATTTTGCCGCGCGGTATATGTATTATCGGGGACCCGATCTGTTTCAGATGTTGACGGAGGATATTCGATTCTTTTACAGCGACGTTTGGTATGAAGTAATGCGCTTTTACGTGGGCCTTGAGAAAGATCCAGAAAAAGCATGGAAAATTACTGACTCAATTTATAATAAGAGAAGATTCATAAGTAAAGTGTTCAAAAAATATGATCTTGACTCTGCGCTGAGATTTATCTTTGCTTTTTTTCTTTTGTCCGAAGCATGGGTGAAAGAAGAGAAAATTCATGAATGTAATAGGCATATAAAGAATTTAATAACTACAAAAAAAGGATATTTCAACTTTTTTGTCTCAAATGCTAATAAATTCAATAGAGCAAATGCCGATCAACGGGAGAATTTTATCGGCATTTTTGAATCCCTACTAAGGGATAAGAATTGGAATGTTCAAATCACCGTCTTCGACACGTTGGGTAAAATAGGTACAACAAACGCTATCCCTCTCCTGAGACCATTGCTCAGGGATAAGCATAAATGGGTAAGAAAAGCCGCTGCCGAGGCGTTGGGTAATATTGGTACAGCAAAAGATATACCTCTACTGGAACCACTGCTCGGGGATAAGGTTGAATATGTCCAACACGCCGCCACCGAGGCGTTAGGTAAGATAGGCACAGCAAAAGATATAGCTCTTCTGGAACCACTGCTCAAGGAAAAGAATGAATGGGTTCGACACGCCGCCACCGAGGCGTTGGTGAATATAGGCACAGCAAAAGATGTAGCTTTTCTGGAACCACTGCTCAAGGACGTGAATGATTCTGTCCGAAGCGCCGCCGTCTATGCATTGGTTAAGATAGCAACATCAAAGAAAGATATCGCTCTTTTGGAACCACTGCTAAGGGATAAAAATGAAGGCATCCGTAGCGCCGTTGCCTATGCATTGGGGGAGATAGGCACGAGTAAGGCTATTCCTCTCCTGGGACACTTGCTCAAGTATGAGTATGGATATGTCCAACGTGCCGCCGTTCTGGCGTTGGGGAAGATACTCAAATCAATCCATATCCCTCTACTGGAACCACTACTCAGAGATAAGAATGAATGGGTCCGAAGCGCTGCCATCGAGGCGTTGGGTAATATTGGTACATCAAAAGATATCCCTCTACTGGAACAACTGCTCAGGGATGAAGATGGAGATGTCCGAAGTGCCGCCGCTAAAGCATTGAGTAATATAGGTACATCAGAGCATATCCCTCTCCTGGAACCACTGATCAGGGATGAGGATTTATATGTCCGAAGCGCTGCAGCTGAATCGTTGAGTAGGATAGGTAATTCAAACCATATCCCTCTCCTAGAACCACTGCTTAGGGATTTGTGCCATAAAGTTCGAAGCGCTGCCACAAAAGCGTTGGGGAATATAGGTGCAACAAACCATGTCCATTTCCTGGAACCCTTATTCAAGGATAAAGATTATCGGGTCCGCCACGCTGCCGCCGAGGCGTTGAGTAATATAGGCACAACATACCAAATCTCTCTACTGGAACCCCTACTAAGAGATGAGGATGAATATGTCCGACGCGCCGCCGCTAAAGCTTTGGGTAAGATAGGCACAGCTAACCATATCCCTCTCTTGGAACCACTGCTCAGGGATGAGGATGTATATGTTCGAAGCGCTGCCGCTGCATCTTTGGGTAAGATAGGCACAGCAAACCATATCCCTCTACTGGAATCCCTGCTCAGGGATGAGTATGACTATGTCCGAAGCGCTGC
>CP070627.1:2279548-2284387 GCA_020355945.1 Candidatus Aminicenantota bacterium
ACCAACCCGTGGGGATTGTCAAATCCAACCACCAGCCCACCCTTTTTAATATGGCTGGTACCTGAGTATACCCACCATCCATTGCTGTTCCTTTCAATGGCATACCCATCGGTTGTTTCGATCCAGTTGTTCCATTCATCACCCTTCTGAACAACTTTAATTTTTTGTCCATCTCCTTGAATGACATCATAAGGGTGCGGATTCGCCACAACAGCTAAACCAGTGCTGTTAAACGAGAATAGCACCAATACGGCCAAAATCGCTGTAAACCAACCTTTGACAAAATCTTGTCTTTTGCCACTCATTTTAATTTCCTCCTATTTTTTTATTTTTATGTCCCTTATTTTATTATAACAATTGGTTAAAATCTATAAAAGGAGTATCAAAAATTATAACAATTCTCGCAAAATTCAATAAAATTGGAAAATTGTGTAATTGTGGTGCCAGGAAAATGCCATGAATGCCATGATGAGCAAATAAATTACCTGGCACCATATCTTTTTTCTCTGCAAACCATACTGGAAAAAAAAGAAAAAATACATATTTTAAGCGTCCGTCCCCGTTTCCCCCCGTTTCCCTTTTTCATCTTATATGGTAAAATGTTGATATGACCATTGAAAAATATTCGACTCATGCAGCGAAAGCCTGTCTTGAGATTACAATAGACCAGGACTTAAGGGAGGGCATGGCCCTTGAATTTTAATACCTTACTTATTTATTTACCGGCGGCCGATTTTACCCAACCATACCCGGCAATTCCTTATTTAGCCGGATATTTACGTCACCAGGGGGAAAATGTTATTATAAAAGATTTAAATATCGAAGCCCACGAATACATTCTCAGCGAAGAATTCCTGGAAAAATGCCGGCAAAAACTAGACCAACGATTCGCTTTCCTGGATAAAAAAAATTCTCTTAATTTCAATGAGCAAAAAGAGTATATGAAGTGTTTAGAGGCATCAGGCGTCAATCCCAAAACCCTAAAACCAGGAAAATCCCTATATGGCTTTAGGGATAAAGAGAAATTTTTTAATTTCAAGGAATATCAAAAAAATTCCGGTTTTCTCAGGCAAGCATTAACGGTTATTTCCAGTGCCTATTTTCCCACTCAAATCAATGCGGCTGAATATACGACTCCTTTTTTTCTCAGCTCCCGGGCAGATATCATCGCGCAAACAAGTAAGGATATCAACCCTTTTATAGAGTTTTACCAGCAAAAGGTCATCCCCCTGGTTGCCGCGGAAAAGCCAGATTTAATAGGAATATCCGTCACATATCCCTCGCAGGTACTGCAAATGTTCGCTGCAGCCAATCTTATCAAGAAAAAATTTCCAGCCATTCATATATGCGCTGGTGGTGCTTTTATATGCCGCATGGTTTTAAATATGCCGCGAAAAAAATTTAAAACACTATTTGATTACCTGGATAGTATAATCGTCTATGAAGGAGAAACCGCCCTTTATAAACTTATCTTACATTTAAAAGCCCTCAAGGCAAGTCCGACTGAACCTGGCCGACCCTTTTCCATACCCAACGTTATTTACTATGATCGAACAAAACATGATATCATATTTCCTCCCAGGGATGCGTTGGTGGAAGACCTGGATGAATTACCTCCCCCTGATTTCAACGGGTTCCCCCTGGATAAATATTTCTCTCCAAAAGTGGTTTTACCCTATGCGCCAACGCGGGGGTGTTACTGGAACAAATGTGCTTTTTGCCATTATGGAGCAACAAAAGAGGGAACAGCCAGATACAGGGAAACAAGTATAAAAAAAGTCGTCGATGATATGGAATTTTTAGCTAACAGGTTTAAAGTAAACCATTTCGCATTTTCTATAGATATAATGTCCCCGGCCATGGCACTCAATATCGCGGATGAAATGATCAAGAGAAAACTTTTTTATCCATGGAATACGGAAATAAAAATCGAAAAAAATTTTACCCGGGAAAATTGTAAAAAACTGAAACAAGGAGGATGTTTATCTGTTGCCATAGGTTTGGAATCCGGGAGCCAGAGAATACTGGAATTAATAGAGAAAGGATATACGCCCCAAACAGCCGGAGAAGTGATTAAAAATTTATCCGATGCGGGAATCTGTGTCCAGGTCATGTCATTCCTGGATTTCCCCACTGAAACCCCCGGGGAAGCAATGGAAACCATACGATTTATATCCGCGAATAAAGAGCACATATCTTTGTTTACATTGGGAGATTTCGAGTTATTACCCGGTTCCAGGGTATTTAGAAATCCTCAAGCCTACGGCATAACAAACGTTGGTTATGGCAAAGGAGATGAATTTAAAATTTTATGCTTATATAAAGAAAAAAAAGAGAGTAAGTTGGAAACGGACGCTTACTTTATTGACTCTGCTTATTTGAAGACGGCAGAAGAGTATGCCGGCCTGGAATTCCCCTTTGCCGGCGCTGTAAGCACCAATCATACATTCTTATATTTCGAGCATTTCGGCAAGGATATTTTTAAAAACCCGGGTCTTCAAGGAGATAGAGGGAAAGAGGAACCGGCCCGGACATTGGACAGGTTATCCAGGCCGGCATTAAACCCGGGCATAAAGATAATCGAGGGGAATTTCAGTCTCCGGGAAATCAGCGAAAGTCTTGAAAAGAATACAAGTCTCTTAAAAGACAGCATGAATAAGAGCGGGCAATCTTATAGACAGGCATTTCATAAAATATTGAACAAAAACAAGGTTTTCTCCTCTGATTCCTTTTATATTTTATGGGACGATATGAAATGGTCGGAATTACCCGGTCAGGTAAAAGAAATATTGGATTTGTGTAATGGAGAGAATTTATTTGAGGATATTATAGAGTCTAAAGGCACAAGGAATAAAGGGTTTATAGAGAAGATTTTAAACCAGTTATTTTCGCTAAATATATTGATAGATTGACCCATGATAATTATGTTTTCCTGTCGCGGCAGCAAATAAATAAATTACCTGATCGTGGTTTCCCACCCCAAAAGATGGCAGAAATATAAACATTCGTATATATTACGATTTTTTTAAGCAAAGATTTAGCCCTGTTTAAATTTCTCTGTGGAGAAATTCATCAAGCTCTTCCTCAGTCATTGTCGGGATGTTATATTGTTTTGCCAGGCTCTCGGTATAATTATAAAAATTTTCCCTGTAGCCGGCTTCCCTTGTGACTTCTTTTAGCAGCCCTATTTTCTCTTTAAATTCCAACTGCTTCACCAATTCACATACCTGTTGATAATTAATCTCAACTTCTTTCAGCTTTGGCATTATAACCTCCTGTCCTTTAATATGCAATATTTTTTGCGAAATGTCAAATAAAAAAGTGTCAAGACAGGAATTCTAATTTTAGCGAGGTTGAGGTTGAGGCTAAGGTTGAGGAGAAAAAAAACCGCTTGAAATTACCTGTTTTCTCAGAAAAATACGTAAAATTCCAGGAGTTTTCCGTTTTCTCTAACCTCAGCCTTAATCTAAACCTGGCAATTCTCACAAAGTGAGGTGGAATCGCCGAAGGCGTTTTAAACTCGCCCGAAGGGCGCCCCTTTGTTTGGAATTTGGAATTTGTGATTTGGAATTTCCCCGAAGGGGTTTTACCCTCTCAACGGGTTTTCATTCCGGCAGCACCCAAAATTGGGCTTTTCATGATGCAGTTTTCCAGGCCCGATTTCGCGAAGGGCCCCATTTTTGAACAAAAATGCCCTAAAAACGATACTACAATCATAGTTCACCCCAAAAATCCTGGTATATAGGCGTTTTCAAAGTTATTGCCGCTCTTCGAAAATTTTTACGTGTTTTTTACGTAGAATCCTTTAATATCAATTGTTTTACTGATTCTATATCGGGTTTGCCCAAATTCGCCCTGACCTTCGCGAAGTCATTTTCACAAAATGAACTATTATCTTCCTTTTTCAACTCAAAAAAATTGGCATGGCATTGGTCTGCATCATTTGACCTTTGAAAGAAGTTGGTTTATTTTATTACCCTCACCGAATAATGTTCAAACCACGTGTCATGTGTAATAATTGGAATGTCATCTGCTAATGCCTGGGAAATGATTAAACGATCAAATGGGTCACTGTGATGAAAAGGCAAAGTAAGCAGTTTTTTCAAGTGATCGAAATTGTAGTCAAGAATGAAAAAATTGTTTTCTTCCAGGTAAACTTCCAGTTCTTCAAAAGGAATAGAAAGCGCCAGTTTTCCAAGGCTTATTTTTATTGCCATCTCCCACAATGTTGCCTTACTAATATATACTATATTATTTTTATCTTCAATAAGCGAAATCGCTCTCCTTCTCAGTCTCCTGTCACCTGCGATATACCATATCAACGCATGAGTATCAATTAAATAAGTCATTTCATATATTCTTTAAAATCTTCAAGGGGTTCGTCAAAATCTTCAGATACGTAGGTAAAAATATGTTTGCCTCCACCAAATTTTCTAGTACCGGTTTTATGTTGAGTGGTTGACTTTTTTACTTTCATTATTTCTAGAATAGCAGATGCATCTTTCAGCTTTAATATCCATTCGATGAGCTCTAACTTTTGTGTTTCGACACTCATTCTTTACCTCCTTTTTTCTTAATCCAATAACTATAATACCGCAATTTTTTCATGAATTCAACTACTTGTATTTTTTCTTTCAAAAAAGCCAGAAGGGTGCCAGGGGAATGAATTATCAATTGTTTTAGGAAATATTTCACCTGGCACATCTCTGAACCCTATCCCTTGCGTTTCAATCCTTGTTTTACTGGAAGTACCACTTCAACAGCACTTTTTAACTTTAGACAGTAATGATAGCACTTTTGCCCAATTTTTGCAACCATTAAAATTAAAATTTTTCATTA
>CP070627.1:2284487-2289299 GCA_020355945.1 Candidatus Aminicenantota bacterium
ATTTCTAAAAAAATCTACAAAACCGGTGATTTGGCCCGGTGGCTGTCGGATGGAAACATCGAATTTATTGGCAGGATCGACCACCAGGTAAAGGTAAGGGGTTTCAGGGTCGAATTGGGCGAAATAGAGAACTGTTTAATAGAAATGGAGGTTGTAAAAGATACGGTTGTTGTCCATAGGAAGGATAAAACCGGGGAAGCCTACCTTTGTGCTTATGTTGTCCCTTTTAGAGGAGGTGAGAAGGAAGTTGACATACTGCAATTGAATGAGTATTTATCCGCCAGATTGCCCTATTTTATGATACCAGGTTATTTTATGGTATTAGAAACCATTCCCCTGAGCCCCAATGGAAAAGTGGACAGGAAGGCTTTACCTGGACCTTGGGCCAGTGCCCGGTCCGGCACCTATGAACCTCCGGCAGATGAGGTGGAGGCACAAATAGCAGGGATATGGCAGGAGGTACTGGGGATTGAAAGAATCAGCATAAATGATAATTTCTTTGAAATAGGAGGGGATTCCATCAAAGCCTTGCAGGTTTCCGCACGATTGCTTCATAAGGGATTAAAACTTGAAATCAGTGATCTGTATGCCAATCCTACCATCAAACAAGCCAGGAACAAGACAAAAACCCGTGGAACCCACCCCCCCAGCCCACAGGGCACAATTAGCGGCGAAGTGATGTTAACCCCCATCCAGGAATGGTTTTTTAAAACATCTCTTACCCACAAACACCATTTCAACCAGGCAGTGATGCTGTATCGCAGCGATGGATTCGATGAAAAAGTCATTAAGAAAGTGTTTACAAGACTGGTGGGACATCATGATGCGCTGCGAATGGTATATCAAGTGAAAGAGAGTTCTGTGCTCCAAAGGAACAGGGGGTGGGAAGAACCCTTGTTCCATCTAGGGGTGAAGAATTTGAAAGCCTGTGAGGCCCAGGACATTGCCGGGGAAATAGAGAAACAAGCCAACAGGATACAGCGAGCCATTGATTTAAACAAAGGGCCTTTAATGCACCTGGGACTCTTTAAGACAAACCAGGGGGATCATTTATTAATAGTCATCCATCATTTGGTGGTGGATGGTGTGTCCTGGCGGATACTGCTGGAAGATTTTGCCCTGGGGTACAGCCAGGCACAAAGGGGGGAAGCCATTGGGTTGCCGAAAAAAACAGATTCTTTTAAATATTGGGCACGGAAATTGAATGACTATTCAAAAAGTAAAGAACTCAAGAAAGAACTGGCCTACTGGAAATGGGTAGAAAAGACTAAAACGAGTATTCCTCCGCTGCCTAAAGATCACCAGGCCACCAAAAAAGAAAAAAGGAACAAAAATGTTGAAATTATTACTGTGTCAATGGATCAAGCGGAAACCAGGAAGCTTTTGAAGGAAGTCAACAAGGCGTACAATACGGAGATCAATGACATATTGTTAACCGCGCTGGGGCTGGCCTTCAAGAAATGGGCCGGGTTGGAAAAGATAGCGATAAACCTGGAAGGACACGGCAGGGAACCCATTATCCCCGGGACCCATATCGGCCGCACCGTGGGCTGGTTTACTGCACAGTACCCGCTAGTCCTGGATCTGAGCCATTCAGAGGAGCTTTCCTATAATATAAAATTTGTAAAAGAGACCTTAAGGAAAATCCCAAATAAAGGAATCGGCTACGGTATATTGAGATATATAACCCCGGCAGAACAAAAGCAAGGACTCACCTTTGGCCCTGAACCTGAGATCAATTTCAATTACCTGGGCCAATTTTCACAGGAGATTGGTGGTAATGGCAGCGGCAGCACGATTGAGATATCCCGGTTCGATACCGGCCAAAGTCTCGATCCCGAAGCGGAATCCTTACATTTCATCGATATTGGGGGGATGTTGGTAGAGGGAAATTTACATATGCGATTTTCCTACAACAAATATGAGTTTAAAAGAAAAACCATACAAACATTGGCAGATTTTTTTAAATTGCATCTTGAAGCCATCACCACCCACTGCAGTCAAAAAGAAAAGAGTGAATTCACACCCTCTGACCTGGGATACAACAAAATATCCCTCGAAGAACTTCAAAAAATAGAGGATTTAATCGATGAAGAAATCCGGCAGATATACCCGCTGGCCCCCATGCAAGCCGGCATATTGTTTCATGCAATGAAGAACAAAACATCCCGGGCCTATTTCGAACAGATCATATTAACCATAAAGGGAAACCTCGACATAACATTATTTGAAAAAAGCTTTAAAAAACTGGTAGAAAGATATGATATTTTAAGAACTGCTTTTGTCTACGAGCTCCTGGAAGAACCACTGCAAGTTATTTTAAGAAAACGTGATGCCAGGATACATTATGAGGATATTTCTCTAGTAGAGGAAAATAAGAAAAAGCACTTCCTGGAAACCTTTAAGAAAAAGGACAGGGAAAAGGGATTCGATTTAACCGGGGACCTATTGATGAGAATCTCCATATTTAAAACAGCGGAAAAGTCTTTCCGGTTGGTGTGGGATTTTCATCACATTTTAATGGACGGCTGGTGTTCAGGGATTATATACAACGACCTGATCCGGATTTACCAGCTTTACCAAAAGGGAGAGCTGCTGCAAATGACCCCGGTTCCCCCTTATGAAAACTACATCCAATGGTTAGAGAAGCAGGACAAAGACGAAGGACTAAGATATTGGCGGAAATATCTTGATGGGTACGAGCAGCCAGCTATTATACCGAAATCGGGGAAATCCCTGAAACCGCTGGGAAACAACCCCTATCAAGTAAAAGAGTATTGCCTTGTCCTTGATGAAACATTGTCAAGGGGTTTAAGGGAAATCGCCAGAAAACATCAAGTAACCATTAATCTTTTGTTCCTGGCTGTATGGGGAGTGCTGCTGCAGCGATATAACAATACCCATGATGTGGTCTTCGGATCAGTAGTTTCGGGCAGACCACCCGAAGTGGAAGGAATTGAAGATATGATAGGATTGTTTATCAATACTATTCCTGTAAGAATAACCGTGCAAACCAACAATAAAACCTTCTACCAATTGGTGCAAACTCTTTATAAACAGGCTTTATTGTCAAAGCCCTATGAATATATACCATTAGCGGATATCCAGGCAAACTCCTGGCTAAAAGGTCTTTTAATCGATCATATAATGGTTTTCGAGAATTACCCCTTGCAGGAAGCGGTTAAACATACGGAGTTCCGGGAATCCCTGGAATTTTCCATTGAAGTGGCAGAGTGTTTCGAACAAACCAATTATGATTTTAATGTTATTGTGAGACCGGGGGAAACCATTCACGTCATATTTAACTTTAATTCCCTCGTTTATACGGTTGATTTTATAGAGAATACAGCCTTGCATGTAAGAGAAATTTTCAGGCAGGTGGCGGAGAATCCCGGATTAGACATTGATATTGGGGAGATTGAGATCGTAACCGCTGAAGAGAAATATCGATTGCTTGATGAATTCAATGATACGGAAGTAGATTTTCCCGGGGACAAAACCATCCATCGATTATTTGAAGAACAGGCAGAAACAATCCCGGATAACACCGCCGTTATTGGAGAAATGCAAAGCGCAGAGCGCAAAGCGCAAAGCATAAGACGGAATAAGGAACGCCATGCGCTATGCGCCATGCGCTGTGCCCTTACTTACCGGGAATTAAATCGGCAATCCCATCAATTGGCCCATTTATTGAGAGAAAAAGGGGCCGGGCCCGATACCGTTGTCGGTCTTATGGTAGAACGTTCCCTGGAAATGATAGTTGGAATATTGGCAATATTAAAATCCGGCAGTGCTTATTTGCCTATGGATCCCAGGTACCCGGAAGAGCGCGTCAAATACATATTAAAAGACAGCGATGCGAAGACCCTGGTGATAGATACTGGATTACCGGGAAAACTTAAAGAATTGTCAATTGTCAATTGTCAATTATTAATTGTTAATGAGAAGCCACTTAACCGCCGAAGGCTTAACAATCCTCCGAAGGAGGCCAATTCAATTAATAATTATCAATTAACAATTAACAATTTACAATTAAAACAAGCCAATTTAGCTTACATCATCTACACCTCCGGGTCTACAGGGCAACCCAAAGGGGTCATGCTGGAACATCGCAGCCTGGTGAACCTGGTGATCTACCATTACCGGCATACTAACCTGGATTTTTCCCGGGTGGCCCAGTTTGCTTCTATCTGTTTTGATGTTTCATTCCAGGAAATATTTTTCACCTTGCTGGCCGGCGGGACCTTGTATGTCCTGGATAAGCAAACAAAAACAGATATTTCGACGTTTTGCCGGGTTATCAAAAAAAATAAAATACAAACCCTGTTTTTACCCATCTCCTTTATAAAAATGATTTTTAAAGAGCCCGATTATGCTGCTCAATTTCAAGGAAGTATCCGGCATATTGTGAGTGCCGGCGAACAGGTAGTGGTTCTGGACAGTTTCAAGAGATATTTAAAAGAAAATAACGTTTACCTGCATAACCATTACGGCCCCTCGGAGACCCATGTGGTAACCGCCCTAACCCTGGACCCCAACAATGAAATCCCCGAATTCCCTTCTATCGGCAAACCCATTAGTAATACAGCCATATACATATTGGATAAATCCCTGCATCTGCAGCCCCCAGGCATTACAGGCGAATTGGCTGTCGGGGGTATCGCCGTGGGGAGGGGATATTTAAATAACCCGGAATTAACCGCTGAAAAATTTGACCAGGATTTATGGGATTACCGGGATTACCATGATGAAAAGTTTTTGCAGGGGGGTCCAGGGGGGGCAGTTTTTTCAAAAAGCGCCCCCCCTGGTCGC
>CP070627.1:2289399-2294209 GCA_020355945.1 Candidatus Aminicenantota bacterium
GGCTTCGTTTGATGGTGATTCCCAGCAGCCAGTTTTTGAAATTTTTGCTGATATCGAAGCGGTGGAGGTTTTTAAAGGCTTGTAAAAATGTCTCCTGTGAGATTTCCAGGGTTTCTTCGGGATTGCCAATGATGTTCCAGGCCAGTGCTTTCACGTGGGATTCATAGCGGTTAACCAGGGTTTCAAAGGCTTCCCGGTTTCCTGCCAGGCATGCCCGGATCATTTGAGTTTCACTGTTCCTCATGTTTCTCCTAATATAATAATACGTTTGATTTTTGAAAAGCATTAATGTTTTAATTTTTTAATGAAATAATAAAATACCTGCCCCTATTATTTTTTACCAGGATGCTTCGATTTTAACGGTAATCGTTTTTTTTTCTTTTTTTTTGTTTCATCTTTTAATTGCGGAGCCATAGTTTCCATAAATTCTGCTTTAAACTCTTCTTTCATTTGTTGCGCTAAGTGTTTAATGATTTGCAAAGTGCAAGGGTGGAAAACTAATTATCACAAAACTTCTTCCTTTTCTTTTTCTATTATGGTATGATTTAATATGGAATGTAGATTTGAAACAATGGAGTTTGATTTTAGGCAAAGAGGTCGGTTTTCCCTTCGCATTACTTCCCCACTCCATCACTCAACTATTTTTAAAAGGACGACACCATGTCGAAAGATTTAGAGATTATTAAAAGATTTGAAAAGCAAATAGGCATAACACTAAAAGAACAGCCTATTGAAAAGCTTCGGATAAGGGGATCATATTCTTTAGATAGGAATGGCAATGTCACCGGTTTAAATCTACGTCGTTTACGTCGTTTGGACCTCATCGATATTTCACCCCTCAAAGAATTAAAACAGCTAACCTTCCTTGATTTACGCAATAATAAACTGGCACATCTTTTACCCATCAGACATCTTAAGAATTTAACTCACCTTTACTTGAGCAACATTCATAAGTCAGATATTTCCCCTATTAATGAATTAACACAGTTAACCGTTCTTCATTTATGTTCCAATAATCTCTATGATATTTCTCCTATTGAAAAATTAAAACAGTTAACTGTACTTCATTTAGGCACCAATCTACTCTCCGATATCTCACCCATTAAGGGATTAAAACAGTTGTCCAAACTGGATTTAGGTAACAATAATATCTATGATATTTCTCCCATTAGAGAATTGAAAAAGTTAACCAAATTGGTATTAAGCAACAATAATAACCTAACACATATTTCTCCCATTAAAGAATTGAAACAGTTGACCTACCTTGATTTACGCTCCAATAAACTCTCAGATATTGATATTTCTCCCATTAAAGAACTAAAAGGGTTAACCAAACTGTATTTGGATAATAATTACATCTCAGATATTTCTCCCATTGAGGATTTAACAGGGTTATCCCACCTCTACTTAAGTTCCAATCATATCAATGATATCTCACCCCTTATGGAATTAACACAACTAATCCAGCTTAATTTAGGCAGGAATCAATTATCCGATATTTCACCTATTAAGAAATTAATAAAGTTAAATGCACTTGATTTAAGATGCAATCAACTCTCGGATTCAGATATTTCCCCCATTAAAGAACTAAAACAATTAACCAAATTGGATTTAAGTAATAATAACATCTCAAATATTTCACCCATTAAAGAACTAAAACAGTTAACCAACCTGGATTTAAGCAACAATAACCTCTCAAATATTTCGTTCATAAAAGATTTAAAGAATTTAACCCACTTGTGCTTGAATTACAATCAAATCTCCGATATTTCTCCCATTAGGGAGTTGACACATCTAAAGCGTCTTTTCTTGAGAAACAATCGACTCTCGGATATTTCACCCATTAAGGAATTAAAGAAATTAACCAGCCTGGATTTAAGAAATAATAAAATAACTCACCTTTTTGTTGAGCTCACAGATTTAGATACAGATATGGAATATTGGTCGTATAAAGCAGATGGCAATATGCTTTTAAGTGGTAACCCACTGAAATCACCACCGATAGAAATCGCTGTCCAGGGAAAATACGCAGTTATAAACTATTTTAAAGAGCTCGAAGAAGCACCAGTCCGGCTACTGGAATCGAAATTGCTCATCGTGGGCAACGGCGCCGTGGGTAAAACCACTCTGATGCGAAAGCTGAAAGATAATGATTTCAAAGTAGAAAAGGGGGAGGAAGCAACCATCCATGGTATCAATATCGAATCCTGGAAACTTCACTGCGATTTCCAAACGGCGGACCCTGGGGATGTTAACATTCACATTTGGGACTTCGGAGGACAAGATATTTACCGCAACACTCACCAGTACTTCCTTACCAAACGTTCTCTCTACCTTCTCGTCTGGGAAGCCCGCAGAGATGGTGATGTTCAGGGTTTCGATTATTGGATTAATATCATTAAGCTGAAGAGCGACAACAGCCCCGTGATCGTTGTGATGAATAAATTGGATATTAGTCAAAAAAACCTGGATGAGGCCAGCTTAAAAGAAAGATTCAAAAATATAGTGGGTTTCTTCCGGGTGAGCTGCGTAACCGGAGAAGGCATAAAAGAACTGACCGAACAAATCCGAGAATCTTTAAGCCGCATGCTTCACCTCCACGATCTACTACCTAAAAGATGGAAAGACATCCAGGAACAATTGTATATAAAAAGTAAGGAAAAGGATTACATCAGCCTGAAAGAGTACTTTGACTTATGCCAATCATTCGGTTTGAAAGAAAAACAGGCAGAATATCTGTCGGATTATTTGCACGACCTGGGAGTAATTCTTCACTTCCGGAAAGACAAACTACTAGAAGGCACTGTGTTCCTGAAACCCGAATGGGCAACGGATGCGGTTTATAAGCTCATAGATACCCAAGAAATCCAGAAAAACATGGGGCGGTTCGAATTCGATAAATTAAAAGAATATTGGAACTCAAACAAGTTCCCGCGTTCAATCCATAATGAACTAATCCGATTGATGGAGAATTTCGAGCTCTGTTTCAATCTCCAGGAGACTGATATATACATCATCCCCGAATTACTCCCCGTGGAACGGCCGCCGATTTCCTTTGATGATTATAATAAAGCTGACAACCTCCGGTTTGAGTATCATTACGACTTCATGCCCGCAGGTATCATCAGCCGCTTTATCTCCAGGAATCACTACTGGATTAAAAACGACCACTTCTGGAAAAACGGCGTGGAAATAAAATTCTACAGTTCCACCGCCCTGGTTATGAGCGAACCGTCTAAAAAGGAGATGAAAATCTCAATATCTGGCTCTATAAAGGACCAATTACTCGCTATTATACGAAAGGAATTTGAACATATACATCAAACGCTAAATCTCCGTAAGGATGATAGAAGCTACAGTGAAATGATCCCCTGCAACTGTATAACCTGCATTGATTCCAACACCCCCCACCTATTCACACACGAGGTTCTGCGAAAGGCTTCCGAAAAAGGGCTTTCTTCTATTCTATGCTATAAGGGTTTAGTTGAAGTTTCTATTGAAAAATTATTAAAAGGCTTTGAAATTAAACCCTCCCAAGAAGACTTGTTGAAAACGATTATAAATACTGCTAACCTACTCCAGGGCGTCGCCAAATCCATAAAGCCGGATGAAAACAGTCGCAACACGCATTTTTCCCGTTTTCTCCAAGTATATGAGCTTAACGTTAAAGACCAGTCCAGATGGGGCCGCTCTGAAACGGGTAAATCAATGGGAAGCCCGGACATAAAGATCGAAAATTCAAAAGGCAAAACCCTGGCAATAATAGAAGCTTTTAATTTAAAGCGTTTCCACAAAAATTATATAGACCGACACCTTATAAAACTCTTCGGATATGACCCGAGCGGCCTTGAAAAGAATTTTATCATTGTCTATTCCGATGCCAACGATTTTTCCGGGTTATGGAAAAAATACCTGGATAATATACATAAGATAGATTTCCAATTTACATTGACAGAAAAAACACAAAACAAAACCGGTTATGCAGAAATTAAATTAGCAGAGACCAAACACATGAGAGAGGGTAAAGAAGTTAGCATCTTCCACTTATTCATCAATATGAATCCAAAATAATTCTCCTCATGGTAAAATCTTGCCAGGTACTTAATCCTTAATCGTTCGGAAAAATTAAAAAATGTGTTGACAAATACTGTGAAAACACATATAATATTAACAGAATACCCGCCGAGCCTCTGCATCGCATGCGTAATACCGGCGGGTTTTTTTATTTAATCGAGATTTTTCGCCAGTTCCCTCTATTATCAACAACCGTATCTTTCCCCAGGAACGTCCACAGGATAATCGCTGATTATGCTTTGCTGTTAATCAAGCTATAAATCTACTCATAATTAATCTCAAAAGCGGTCATGGTTTGCATAGGCAGTTTTAAGCTGCAAACTATGACCGCCTTTAATGAAAAGATTTTGCGGGGGGTCCAGGGGGGCAGTTTTTTCAAAAAGCGCCCCCCTATGTTTCACGGAGCCGAAGGCACAGAACTTAATACTTCTCAAGATTAGATAAATTACTAAAATAATGCGGATGGGCAGGTTTTAAAATTTTCTTATTTCCTGCCCATCCGTAATACAGCGTACAGCCTTCTCAAGATTGTCCGAAAGAAATCCTTTAAAATGCTCCTTTCGGCATAAAGTTCTAAATGCACCTTTTTTGTACACTTTGTACACTTTACACTTTGCCTGGCACCAAAATATTAAAATCCAAAATCTTAAGGTTAAATACGGTGCCCTTCGGCCACCTCCCTGAGGCTCATTCGATCATGAACTGCATTTTACTTCCAAAAACTGAATAGTTACTT
>CP070627.1:2294309-2299063 GCA_020355945.1 Candidatus Aminicenantota bacterium
TTATTAAATGGGCCCACCAGGACTCGAACCTGGAACCTACCGGTTATGAGCCGGTGGCTCTAGCCATTGAGCTATAGACCCATGTCCTGTAAATCAACTTTTAGAGTATCAAAAATCAATCGTTCTGTCAAGAGTAAGATAAGAAAAAAAATAACAATTGCAATTTTGAAAAGATTCCGGGACCAAGGTGTGCTTTTTATGGTTCCCTATGATTTGCGAACAAAATACGAACAAAATTAAAAAAATAGTTGACAAATCTAAAAAACTATATTATATTGTAGGCGAACAAAAAGCGAACAAAACAAAATCAGAAAGAGGAATTGAATGATGAAATATGTACCACTGAGGGTTTATTCGGTCTTTTCCAGGGGAAAAGGTGCTGTGGATGCCGGTATATTAGCAGATTTTCTCAAGGGTCGAAATATAGATTTTTTGTCCGTCACCGATCCGTTTAGTGTGGTGGGTTGGGAATCCTTTCATAAGGAAGCGGCAGCCAGTGACATGAAACCGCTGTTAGGCATGGAAATATGCGTCCAGCGCGTTGGTTCACTACTGGTTTATCCGTTGACAATGAAGGGATATTTTTCTTTGATTGCCTCCTTCAATGATAAGGTATTTTCTAAGATGGAAGATGTAATGGTAATATATGTTCCCCGGCGCACGATTTCCAGCCGGGCGCCTTCTTTTGAGCGGATTCGCCAGCAGGTGTCCCCGGGAAATTTTTATTTAGGGTTGGAGTGGAACAGCAATCGCTGGGTAGTGGATTTGGCCAGGGACCAGGATATTCCGCTGGTGTGGGCGCAGCCGTGGAAATGGGTGGACAACCCGGAAAAATATGCCGTGGCCTCAGCCGTATTTAATCATCACCCGGTATCGGATATACTCATGGGAACGCGTTCGGGAGAGCTGCCCCTGTTTGGACCGGTAAGTGGACATGCCATTACCAAGCGGTGGGGTGAACCCGGGAATTCAGCCATGAAAAACACCTTTGTTTTTGCCTCGCGAATGGAATTTGATTTTTCCGGTATTTCCTCAGCCGGATCTCCCGGGGCTTCCGCGTCCGCATCATCGGGAGCGGGTGGGGAATCGGAATTAGAGCGACTTCCTTCGCTGGTTTTCAGTTCAACCCCTTCCTATGCGCGCACCGGCAGCCCCGGCACCATTCTTGAGGAAGTGGTAAACCGGGAAATGCGAAAACGAAAGCTCACCATTGCCGAACGGGAAAGAACCTTCAGAGAACTGGACATCATTAAAAAACAGGGATTTTCATCTTATTTTCTTATTGCCGCGGAAATCGGTGCTTACTGTCGGAAGCAGCGGATTTATTTTAACTTGCGGGGTTCCGCTGTCTCTTCGTTTATCTTGTATTTACTGGGGGTTTCCCGGGTGAACCCCCTGGCGCATGACCTGTTGTTCGAGCGGTTTGTCAACAGTCTGCGGGATGATTTACCGGATATTGATATTGACATTGATTCTTCACGGCGGGCCCAGGTGTTGAAGTGGGTATTTGAGACGTATAAAAACAGGGTAGTATTCGTGTCCACTCATAAATTTTTCAAAGCTCGTTCCGCCCTTTACGAAGTGGCCCGGTGTTACGGGTTAAGTGTGGACGATGCTCATAAACTGAGCAAGGAGTTCTCTATGTTTGCTCCTCCCGCGGAGTTAAAGGAGAGGGCCAGAGAAAACGGCAGGATGGGGGAAATATACCGGATGGCCTCCCTGTTGGACGGTGTTTATAAGGAACTCTCCCTGCACCTGGGCGGGGTGCTTTTTATAGAGGGGGAGATACGAAAAACCTTTCCCCTGGACCGGTCACCTGGTGGGTTTGACCAGGTGGTCTGGGACAAAGATACCATTGAACGCTTGCGCATATTTAAGCTGGACCTTTTGGGGGTGCGGGGCTTTGATGTGATTGCACCGGTGGCAATGGAGGGAAACGTGGATTTTACAGACCCGCAAGTATGGGAAACCATCCGCAAGGCGCGAACAATCGGATGTTTTCAACTGGAAAGTCCATTAGTCCGCAAGCATCTGTTAATGGTAAAACCCCGAAATCTCCAGGAGATTGCTATTACTATTGCCATTATTCGGCCTGGTCCTTCGAAATCCGGGATGAAAGACGCTTATATTGAGAAGCGCACCCCTATTCATCCTTTTTTGGAGAAAATCTTTCCTTATACCAGGGGGACGGTGATTTTTGAAGAGCAGATATCCGTACTGCTTCATACGATTACCGGCTGGAACCTGGAGTTGTCAGAGAAAATTCGCCGGGCATTGAAGAAAAAGAAGGGAGAAGAATATCGGGCGGAATTTTTTAAAAGAGGTCGGGCCAATGGGTGGAAGTGGGCGGACCTGGAAAAAACCTGGAAACTGGCTGATGATTTTTCCCAGTATGCCTTTAACCAGGGGCACAGTGTGGCTTATGCTTATTCAGCCTATTTATCAGCCTGGTTTAAGACCCGGCAGCCGGTGAATTTTTTTTGTCGTTTGTTGAATTCCGGGGGTGGTTATTATCCGCTGCCTTTTTACATTGAAGAGGCCAAGAAGTGGGGAATCCCATTCCTGCCACCGGATGTTAATCGCAGTGCCATCGGGTTTTTAGAGGAGAAAGGGGCGATTCGCACCGGGTTGATCTTTATCAAGGGTGTAGGCAGGAAGTTGGCGGAAAAAATTGTTGAAGAGCGGGGAATGGGTTATAATTCTTTGGAAGACTTTATTGGCAGGACCAGGCTAGGGGAGAAGGACCTCTCTAATTTAATGGCGGTTTCAGCGTTCCAGTCGTTGGGTCATGAGGGGTTTAGTGAAGAAGAGAAAAAAGAGAACTGGAAGAAGTATTTAGGCTTCATCCCGGATGGCAGCCCCGCAGCGCGGGAAGCCTAACTAAGGTGAAGATAATCCTGCCGTTGAAATAAAAAAGGGGGAAAATGTTATAAGCTGTCCGACAATTAAATACTAGATGAGGAGGTATTATGAAAGAAGAAAAAAGTTACAAAAAACCTCTATCTTTCCGATTCTCATTGCCGGTGATGGGAACCTTGTTTTTAGTGGGTTTGCTGTGGAGTGGAATTACTACAAACCAGGAAGAGGAAAACAAGAACTCCCTGCAGCAATCCCCGGTGATAGGCTCAATATCCCAGGATCATATTCAGCAAGTGGGACAGAACCTGGCTACGAAAGGCAAGCCCGGGTCAGTTACCCATCTTTCAGTTGAAAAAATTGATGCTGAAAAATTCACGACAAAGGATGGGAAAGAAGGGTGGTGTGTTTCTATTCCTGGTGGTCGTGCCCTGGCAACTCCGGCAGTTTATAAAGACGTTGTCTATGTAGGGGGTGGTTTTGGCAGCTACGAGTTTTATGCATTTGACAGCAGTACCGGACACCCGCGATGGGCCATAAAGGTTAGCGATGACGGCCCTACGGCAGCAGTGGTGGCTGAGGATAAAGTGGTTTTTAATACTGAAAGCTGCACCCTATTCGTGGTGGATGCCAAAACCGGTAAACACATTTGGAGCAAATGGTTGGGCGACCCGTTGATGAGTCAGCCAGCCATTGCCGGAGGCAATGTGTTTATGGCTTTCCCGGCCCAGGGTGGTCACAAGCTTATTGCACTGGGGTTAACAGATGGAAAAGAAAGATGGCAATCGTCAATTGTTGGGGACATCATCAGTGCCCCTGTGATCTACAACGACTCCGTGTATCTAGCCACCTTTGACGGTACGGTTTACCGCTTTCGCATCAATAATGGTAAAAAAATATGGCAAAAAAAATTCCAGGCCACCAGCGCACCCTGGCTTCATAAAGATCAAGTGTATGTAAGCAAACGGGAAAGCGGAGAAAAAGATGTTCCATATGAAGGCATAGCCAGGATGGAAAACGTCAAAGGCAGTCAAAACCAGGAAACAGGAATATGGGGTAAGCGGAAGGCCCCTTATATTGATCCGAAGGTTCAGAGTAGGTCTTCATACAACGCCGCCCAAAAAAAAGATGATGCTTCCGTAGGATTTTCCAGTGCACCGGGAACGGCAAAGATCAATGAAGCTGCATCCAATGTTGGCCAGGCCACAGTGCGTGGACTATGGGAATACCAGGGTTCACGGCCTTGTATCATTAAAAACAGGCTTTTTCTCACCCAGGGCGATCAACTGGTGGCTCTTAATCCTAAGTCCGGTAAAAAGATGTGGCTAAAAAAGATCGGCGGTGACCTGGAAAAACTTGGCGGCCATCTGGCTGCACCGCCGGCACCGGCGGGTGAAAACCTCTACCTGGCCACTGTGACCGGGAAGATATTGGTGGTTTCTCAAAAAAAGGGTCGAGTACTTGAGATCATTGATATAGGCGAACCGATGCGTTTTCAACCAGCCATTGTCAACGGCCGGCTTTTTGTGGGAACTGCCAATGGTAAATTGATTTGTATCCAACTCAAAGATAAATCAGCCGATGGCTGGCCCATGTGGGGAGGCGGTCCCACCCACAACGGATTATAGAAAACCTGTCCCTTTTCCTTTTTCCCTTTATCCAGGGAATCGGAAAATTTGTTGATGGGTGATTCGCTGATTTCGATTTTATTGACCAAGTTGATTATTTACTTCTTCGTCCGTAAACAATCCCCAGTCTTTTCATCCGGTTTCTGAGGGTACTGGGATTGATTCCCAATAGGTCAGCAGCCCCACCCGGGCCATGAATTTTTCCCCCGGTCCTGTCCAGGATTTTCCGAATATGCCGGATAACCGCCTCATCAAGATTCACAATATCAT
>CP070627.1:2299163-2303916 GCA_020355945.1 Candidatus Aminicenantota bacterium
TGTATGTATCGGATTATGACAATACTCGCATCCAGAAATTCACCCAAAACGGCCAATTTATCAAGCAATGGGGCCCTCCGCTCTATTCATATTCAGACTTGAAGCCAGCAAGTTCAGTGGTTTTTAATCAAACACTTTACGTGTGCGATTTGGAAGCGAATTCACGAATCGTTCTCTTTGATTTGGAGGGGACGTATCTTGATCAGTGGCAGGTGCAGGTGGTGGGTCCGGGAACAGGACTGGAACCCTACGCCAGTGCCATCGCCGCTGACAGTTCCGGGAATATCTATGTCACCGAATGGTTCTATCAGCGCGTTTTTAAATACAATAGTCAAGGACAGGTGATAAAAACATGGGGAAAAGGTCCGGGCAGCGGGTTGGATGAATTCAATTACCCTGAAGGTATCGCTGTTATAAACAACGAAGTATATATCTCCGACAAATATAATCATCGGATTATGGTTTTCGACCCGGAGGGGCATTATTTAAGACATTGGATGACATATAATGAATATCGTCCCTATGATATCGTTTTAGGGTGGAATAATACACTGTTGATTATCTCTAAGAAGGTGTCTTCCGGGGTGCCCGGGAGTCATTCGGTATGGGCGACCATTGCTAAATATGATTTAAACGGCACCCATCTGGGTGATGCGCCCGGGAGTTTTGGATCACCTTCTGCTATTGCTGTGAATCACCAAAAACGCAAAATATATGTTACCGATTACGATACCCACAGCGTGATTGTTATAGACCCGTTCTAGTATTAAACAGCCTCCTGGGGCTAAGCTGTGTCTTATAGGAGGCCGCACGCCGATAGAAATGACCGTAAACCTGCAATATACAAATCCTCACAGTTAGTAAAACCTTCATTGTGGGAACCGAATATTTTCAAAAACTGCTTGGGATTATTAGCCACTTTATAAAGAACTTCGCCGTGTGCGTAAGGAATCATCTCATCATTGGGACTGTGAATCACCAGTACCGGGATAGTGATTTTGGGAAGAAGGGTTTTGGTATTGTATCGGAACTTGCACAACAACCTCACCGGCAAGAAAGGGAACATACTTCTTCCCAGGTCCGGCACTGAGGTGAAGGCAGCTTCAAGGACCAATGCCCCGGGTTTTACTTTCTCTGCCAGATGAGCCGCCACTGCTGCACCCAACGAATGGCCGTAAAAAATAACCTGGTCCCGAGAGATGCCCTGGGTTTTGGTTAAATAATCCCAGGCTGCTTCTGCATCAAGATAAGTTCCTGCTTCCGAAGGGGTTCCCTCGCTTTGACCATAACCCCGGTAATCAAAAATAAACGCCTTCAAACCCAGGCGATGAAAAACAGGTAGAAAATCCAGGTTATGAGATATATTACTGGCATTCCCGTGAAAAAACAACACCACATTGCGAAAATCCTCTTCTCCTACCATCCAGCCGTAAAGTCTAAAACCATCTCCTGTTTTGAATTCCACTTCACGGTAGGGCAGCTTGAGGTCGGAAGGGAACCAAACAATCTCGTTTGAAGGAAAATACACCAGGCGATCCTGCCGTAAGAAAAGTATCAATGCCATTAGAAAATAACCAAATACAAACACAAAAAGAATAATTAACGTATCCGACATTTGCCTCCGGCGACCAGGGGGGGCGCTTTTTGAAAAAACTGCCCCCGTGACGCATCTGGACCCCCCCGCAAAAACTTTTCATTAGGGTGAGGATGCCATCCGCTTTTTGAATAATTTCTTGATTTCAGTGTATATACCTTCAGCATTAAGATGGTATTTTGCCAACAGCTCTTCCCTGGAAGCCACACCAATGTTCTCTTCAGGAACACCCAACGATAGTATTGAATAATTCTTTACTTTTGCCGTTAACATTAATTCACGAACCAACGTGCTGAAACCACCACCGCGGATTCCGTCCTCAATAGTGATAATCCGTTTTTTCTTATTGAGTAACCTCTTTTTCCGATTCACACAATCTAATATCAATTCCGTATCCAGTGGTTTGATATAGCGTACATTTACTACTGTTAAATTGATATTATCCTGGGTTTGGAGTTTTTCAGCAGCATCCAAAGCGCGGTAAGCCAGGGGTCCTACTGCCAGGATTACACCATCCGGGCCTTCTTGTAATATTTCGCCTTTACCCAGGGGTAATTCTTTAAATTCTTCATCCATAGGCACACCAATGCCGGGTTCTTTGGGATAACGGATGAACACGGGTTTTTTTAATTGCAGTCCCGTATATATCATATGGCGGAGTTCGTTTTCATCTTTAGGGGCCATTAAAACCACACCCGGCAGGGGTCGTAATAGCGAGATATCATAGATGCCCTGGTGGGTGGGTCCGTCACCTCCTACCAGGCCACCCCGATCGATACCCACGACAATAGGGATATCCATGAGGGTCACATCATGCATAATTTGGTCCACCGCGCGCTGCATAAAGGTGGAGTAGATGCCTACGATTGGTTTCCTGCCGCCCAATGCCAGGCCTCCGGCAAACGCCAGCATATATTGTTCGGCAATTCCCACGTCGTAAAAATTCTCCGGGAGTTCTTCCTGGACCACATCCAGACCGGTTCCTCCTGGCATTGCCGCTGTAAGGGCAATGATGGTTTTATCTCTCTTGATCAGTTCTAAAACGGTTTGTCCGAAAACTTTCGAATAAGAAGGTTTATTACTTTTTTTTATAAATTTGCCGTTGTCAATATCAAAGGGGGCAGAGGAGTGAAAATCACTGGGATTTTCTTCTGCGGGTTTATATCCCTGGCCTTTTTCCGTCACCACATGCAGCAGCACCGGAAAGTCATGTTTTTTGGCATCCTGGAAAGCCTTTTCCATTTCTTTGATATCGTGTCCTTTGATGGGACCGATATATTTGACTCCCAGGTCATTGAAAAAAGAACCCGGCACTATCATGGTACGCACAATAGCCAACAATTTCCGGGTCACTTCCACCATGTTTTTTCCAATACCGGGAATGGCTTTAAATATGGATTGAACTACCTCTTTCAAACGAATATAGGGTCTGCCTGAAGCCAGGTAATTAAGGTATTTGGAAATACTGCCCACATTAGGGGAAATGGACATTTTATTGTCATTAAGTACAATGATCAACCGCTGTTTGATCTGGCCGATGTGGTTGAGGGCTTCCAAAGCCAGGCCGCCGGTAAGGGCGCCGTCACCGATAACTGCCACAATGTGATAGTCTTGGTTATGGTTACCCCTGGCAATAGCCATACCCGAGGCAAAAGCAAGAGAAGTGGAAGCATGACCGGTATTGAGCACATCGTATTCACTCTCTTTCATATCAGGAAACCCCACCAGGCCGTCTTTTTTTCGGATGGAATAGATGCGGTCTTTCCTGCCGGTGACAATTTTATGGGTATAACACTGGTGTCCTACATCCCAGATGATTTTGTCTTTAGGTGCATCAAACACCCGATGCAGGGCCAGGGTTAAATCTACTACTCCCAGGTTAGAAGAAAGATGACCCCCGTTTTCCGAAACTACTTTTATTATGACTTCACGGATCTCTTTAGAGAGTTTTTTCAATTCCACCATAGAGAGCTTTTTCAAATCTTCCGGGTAATTTATCTTATCCAGTACAGCCATTACTTGCTCCTGTAGACCATCTTTTCCATCAAGTACAAAAATGGTGGAAAATCAATATTTAATTGCTTAAGGAGGGTCATGGTTTTATTGTAAGCGGCATCGATCTCTTTCTTAATATATTCTTCTCCGTAGAAGAGGATGCAATTGGGGCTTTGATTCCCCTGGTCTTTTTTCAATTTTTTGCCTACTTCTTTTTCATCTCCGATGATATCCAGCAAGTCATCGGCCATTTGGAAGCCGAGGCCAATGGTTTGCCCGGCCTCTCCCAGGATTTCTTTTTCTTTATCAATCATGCCGATGATTTCTGCGGCAGATAGTAAAGTAGATTTGATCAGTTCAGCGGTTTTCATGCGATGAATGGTGAATATAATGTTTTTATTGCCGTTGAATTCCAGGTCTAAGGCTTGACCGCCGGCCATGCCTTTTTTGCCGATACCAACGGTCAATATCCTGAGAATATTGACTATTTTTTTCGGCTCAATGTTTGCGGCAGCGATTTTTTCAAAGGCATAAGTCAGAAGCGTATCGCCTGCCAGCAGTGCTATGGCATCATCAAACTTTTTGTGGACAGTAGGCATTCCTCTGCGGAAGTCGTCATCGTCCATGCAGGGGTGGTCGTCATGGATCAATGAATAGGTATGGATGCATTCGATAGCGCCGGCGATTTCCAGGTAATCCAGGGGGTTGAGCTTATAGGCATGGAGCAATGTCAAAAAAAGCAAGGGGCGCAGGCGTTTGCCTTTGACTGAGAGGGCATAGTGGACAGCGGCTTCCAGTACGCCGTTTTCCGGGTTGAGTCCTTTTACCAGGGATTCATCAACCTTTGTTGTTAAATTCATAATATAATCATTCATTTTATTTCCAATGAAGATCCGATCATTCATCTTTTCTTTCTTAGGGTAATCTTATATCTCATTTTCCACTAAAAAGCAAGCCCTCGGCCCCGCGGCGCGGGGAGCCTATTAAGGCCCTGCGGGCCATTTTGAAGGCTTCTTATAATGAACCGTGACGGCAGAAAATGTAACAAAATGTCCAATGTCACATAATTCGCGAGAAGTCGCCTCTTCAACGGGTTGCGAAGCCTTCAGTTTTAATGAAAAGTTTTTGTGGGGTCCAGGGGCGGTTTTTTCAAAAAGAGCCCCT
>CP070627.1:2304016-2308751 GCA_020355945.1 Candidatus Aminicenantota bacterium
AAAAGGAATATTATGAACTCTCTTATAATCAAAAGAGACTTTGGTTTCTCCACAGCCTGGACCCCACCAACCTATCTTATCATATGCCTGGTTGGCTTCGCTTTAGTCATACGGTTAATATAGAGGCTTTGCAGAGGTCCCTTTCCGGGATTTTTTCCCGTCATGAGAGCTTCCGCACCGGGTTTAAAAAAATCCGGGGCCAACCGGTCCAGTTTGTCCGGGAGAACACAGGAATTCCTTTGCAAACCATAGATATCTCGAGATTAACAGGAAATGAAAAACAGCAAAAAACAAAAGAAATTATAAAGCAAACCACCGCGCAGCCCTTTGACCTGGAAAACCCGCCCCTTTTCAGATCAATACTTATTAAACAAGAGGATGAGGCGTTTTTATTTGTTTATAATATGCATCACATTATTTCTGATGGTTGGTCCATGGGAATCGTAAAACGTGAATTCCACCGGTTATATAACGAATATGCAAAAGGAAACCAGTGGGACCCGGAACCGGTTCCATACCAGTACAAAGATTTCGCAGCCTGGCATAATCAACAAATCCGGGATTCGGATATCAGACGAACGGCGCTTCGTTATTGGAAGAAGGTAATAGAAACCGGGCTGCCAGTGCTTAAACTACCCTATTATTACAGTGGAAGCCCGGAGGACAAAAGCGGGGCCGGGTACAGGTGCACCATCAATCAAACCATCAAAGAAAAACTCCTTCAACTGGCCAAAAATAATAATACCACGTTGTCTACCCTGCTGTTTACACTGTATAACTTATTATTTGCTTATCTCAGCGGTCAAAAGGAGATTGTAACCACTATCATTAGTGCCGGCAGAGTGCATTCATCCCTGGACATGGCTGTAGGATATTTTATTAACCCGGTTATTGTCAAAATTGATGTTGATCTGAGGGGGGATTTTGAGGAATTATTATCCGGTGTTAACCGGCAACTCCTGGAAGCACTTCAACATCAAAATTATCCCTTTGAAAAGATACTGGATGATCTGGAAATAGCTTATCCCAATATCCCGGCATCATTTAATTTCATTAGCCTGCAGGATATTGGCATGGAAATAGAGCCGGATTCCCAGGCATCCCATCACATCCGGGAGAGACAGGAGGTAAAATTCCCCCTGGGCCTGTTTCTTACCGAATATAAGAATGGTATTGAAATCAATTGGGACTATCAAAAAACCATGTTTGAACCCGGAACCATTGAAAATACAGCAGAAAAATATCTGGATTTAGTCGTTGAAGTAACGGAAAGTGATGAATAACGGAGATAAAGTATGAATGAGAAAAAGAGGAAAAGACTATTAGATTTTCGACTGTTTGATCAAAAGAAAATAGTCTCAGGCAATCTCGTTCAACCCCGCAATAATTTTATTGAATTCAAGAAAGAAGATATCAATCAATCCATTGGTGCCTGTTTCAGGGAAAAGCCAGGCAGATATAGGGAAAAGGTTGCGGTAAAAGTCCATGACAGGAGTATTACTTATGGTTTTCTTAACAATTATGCCAACCGGGTGGCGCATCGTATCGTTCAAGAGTATGATGGGGCAGGCAGCTTTCAGGCAGCGGCCCTCCTGTTTGACCAGGGGATAGAGATGATTATCGGGCTGATGGGAACCGTCATATCAGGTAAAACCTATGTGCCTTTAGACACCGGTTATCCCCCGGAGCGATTGAAATATATGTTGGAAAACTCCGAAGCCGCGATTATTGTCACTCATTCCCGCTGTTACCGGTTGGCAGAAACCTTAAGAAATAGAGTCAATAAGAATATTAGATTGATTGATATCGATAGGATAGACCCAAATGAATCAACCACTCCCCCTAAGGTTTCCATTGATCCGCACCAGGTGGCTTATGTATTGTATACCTCGGGTTCCACAGGCAAGCCCAAAGGGGTAATGCAAAGTCATAAAAATGTGCTGCACTTTGCCCGTGTATACACCAATGCACTGCATATTCACCAGGAGGACCGCTTAACCCTATTCTCTTCTTACGGCTTTGACGCCGCCAAAATGGATATTTTCGGCGCATTATTAAATGGGGCCACCTTATATCCCTTTGATATAAAACAAGAGGGAAATTTGCACCGCTTACCCCAATGGCTGCAAAACGAAAAAATCACCATCTATCATTCCATACCCACTGTATATCGTTATTTTACTGACCTGCTCACCAATAAAGCAGGCAAGGAGAATAGTCATGCATCTCTTTATCCTCATCTTCGCTTTATCGTATTGGGAGGTGAGCCGGTATATAAAAATGATGTAGAAACATATAAGAAATATTTTCCCGATGATTGTATTTTTATTAATGGATTAGGTCCTACAGAGTCCACAGTCACTTTACAGTACTTTATCGACAAACAGAGCCAACTCACACAAGAAGCTGTTCCCGTGGGTTACCCGGCAGCGGAGACCGAAGTATTTTTATTAGATGAGGATGATGGGGAAACTGTAGTGAATGCGGTAGGAGAGATTATTTACAAAAGCGATTACCTGGCCCTGGGATATTTAAAAATGCCTGAAAAAACCAATATTGTATTTGGAACAGACCCATTAACCGGTCAGGGCCGGGTATACCGCAGCGGGGACCTGGGAAGACGCCTGGAAGACGGCACGATTCAATATGTAGGCCGAAAAGATTTCCAGGTAAAAGTCAGGGGATATCGAATTGAATTGGGAGAAATTGAAAGTAAATTAGACCGTATAGAAGGTATAAAAAAGGGTGTAGTGGTATGCCAGCAAAACCAGGGATATGAGAATTTTTTGGTCGCTTATTACCAGGGCGATGAGGGAGGGGTCAAGGATGAGTATGAACTGGTGCGGCAATTGAAAGAATACTTACCTGACTATATGATACCCGGTGCATTTTTTCGGTTGGAGTCATTCCCCCTCACCACCACTGGAAAAATTGACCGCAGAGCCCTGTTGGATCAAACCTCAGCTCGGAAATTTAATCTCAACAGGGTGAAGTATACTGCCCCCCGGGGTGAAATCGAAGAAAAATTAGTAGAAATATGGGCTGAGGTATTGGGGCATCCGGTTTCAAAAATTGGTATTGATGATAATTTCTTTGAATTGGGGGGGCACTCGCTAAAAGCAATCCTGCTGATCTCCAGGATACATAAAGAACTCCAGGTAAAATTATCATTGGCAGAGTTATTTCAATCACCCTTCATCAGGAAATTGGCCCAAACCATCGATAAAGAGGCAAAGGATAAGTATACAGGCATTATTGCCGCGGAAAAAAAGGAGTACTATACGCTGGCCTCGGCCCAGAAAAGATTATATGTTCTCACACAAATGGACCCCGGGAATACAGTTTACAACATCACTACTGTCGTGACCCTGGAAGGGAAAATTGATAAACACCAGTTGGAGCAAACCTGCCGGAAATTAATCCGTCGGCATGAAAGTTTAAGGACATCATTTCACATGATAGTTGATGAACCGGTGCAGAGGATACATGAAGATTTTAATTTTGAAATCGAATATTTCCATTGCAAAATAGCCCTAAACCAATTCCTCCGTCCTTTTGATTTATCTCAAGCCCCGCTGCTGAGGGTGGGGTTGGTAAAGATCGAAGAAGAAAAACATATCCTGATGCTAGACATGCATCACATCGTCTCCGACCTTACCTCTTTAGCAGTATTTATATATGATCTTGCCGCCTATTACCAGGATGAAACACGGCCTGAACTTCGCTTCCAATATAAAGATTATTGGGAATGGCAGAATAAAGCCAAAAAAGGTGAATCAGTGAAACAGCAGGAGCAGTATTGGCTAAAACAATTTGGTATTCAAGAAGAAATACCGGTATTAAATCTTCCCTTTGATTATCCACGGCCAATAGTGCAGGATTTTGAAGGAGAGACCTTACATTTTGAAATCGGGGAGAATGAAACAACTATTTTAAAATCATTGGCATTAAAGGAAGAAGTTACGTTGTTTATGGTACTATTATCGTGTTATAATGTCCTACTATCGAAACTGAGCGGCCAGCAAGATATTATTGTCGGAACCCCAATCGCAGCCCGCCGCCATGCCGACCTGGGGTACATCATGGGGATGTTTGTTAACACCCTGGTAATGCGGAACTTTCCCTACCCCGAACGATCATTTGTCGAATTTCTAAAAGAAGTAAAGAAAAGAACATTAAACGCCTACGAAAACCAGGAATACCCCTTTGAAGACCTGGTGGAGAAAGTAAAAGTAAACAGGGATGCCAGCCGAAATCCTTTGTTTGATGTGATGTTTGTCCTGCAAAATATGGAAATACCCGAAGTAGAAATACCGGGCTTAAAACTAAAACCCTATGAATATGAAAACAGGACTTCCAAATTTGATGTGACATTACTGGGAGAAGAAAAAAACAAAAAGCTCTCTTTTGCACTGGAATACGGTACAAAATTGTTTAAACAAGAAACCATTTTAAGATTTGGCAAATATTTTAAAAGGATTGTATATTCTGTGCTCCAGCAACCTGAACAGAAAATTTGTGAAATGGAAATCATTACTGACCAGGAAAAGAGACAGGTATTATATGATTTTAATGAAACAGGCCCTGGATATCCCCGTGATAAAACCATCCATCAATTATTTGCCCGACAGGTGAAGCAAACCCCGGACCATATTTCTGTAATTGGCATGGACCATGGAGCCAGGAGCATGGAGAAGCACTTAAAGGGGACAAGGGGGCTTGGGGTGCGGCGCAC
>CP070627.1:2308851-2313577 GCA_020355945.1 Candidatus Aminicenantota bacterium
GGGGGGCGGTTTTCTCGAAAAGAGCCCCCCTGGCTACGCCACTATGGAGGTAAAAAATGGAGATTAAGATACCGAAGTTATGTTTGGTGGTGTTAATTGGGCCTTCCGGTTGTGGGAAGTCTACGTTTGCGAAGAAGCATTTTTTACCTACGGAGGTGGTTTCATCGGATTTTTGTCGGGCGTTGGTTTGTGATGATGAGAATAATCAACGGGCCACCCCGGCGGCGTTTGAGGTTTTGTATCTCATTGCCAGGAAGCGGTTGGCAGCGGGTAGGCTCACAGTCATTGATGCCACCAATGTCCAGCCTGAAGACCGGGAGTCTTTAATTGTATTAGCCCGCCAATATTATTGTAATTCTGTGGCTATTGTTTTTGATTTACCCGGGGAAATCCTGGAAAAGCGAAGCTGGGAGCGGACTGACCGGGATATTCCTTCTCATGTGATCCCGCGGCAGCTTGATCAGATGCGGCGTTCTCTCGGGAACTTAAAAAACGAGGGTTTCCGGTTCGTTTTTCAATTGGATTCGGAGGCAGCGGTTAATTCTGCTGTGGTAAAGCGTTTACCTTTGAGCTGCGATAAATCTCACCTGACGGGACCGTTTGATATTATAGGTGATGTGCATGGATGTTATGATGAATTGGAGGAACTCCTGGGCAGGTTGGGTTATGATGTGACGGGTAATAATGAAGATGACCCGATGAAGGGGCCAATTTTTTCCCATCCGCGGGGGAGAATCGTGGTTTTTCTTGGTGATATTGTTGACCGGGGCCCGAGGATTATTGATTGTATCAAGTTGGTGTACAATATGGTAAAGTTTGGCAGTGGGTTATGTGTGCCGGGTAATCATGACATGAAATTCCTGCGAAAATTAAAAGGCAGGGATGTTCGGATCGCTCATGGTTTGGAAAATACATTAGCTGAAGTTGACGCTTTACCCGGGGAAATCCGTGATTCTTTTAAACGGGAAGTGTTAGATTTTCTTGAGGGTCTTACCAGTCATTATGTGTTGGACCGGAGGAGGTTGGTGGTGGCTCATGCGGGTATTAAGAGGGGGATGCAGGGTCGGTCTGCGGGAGGGGTGCGGGAATTTTGTCTTTATGGGGAGACCACGGGTGAGGTTGATGAATTGGGTTTGCCGATTCGCAGCAATTGGGCGGAAAATTATCGGGGAAAGGCAATGGTGGTTTATGGTCATACGCCTGTTCCTAAAGTAGAATGGGTGAACAATACGGTTAATATTGATACAGGTTGTGTTTTTGGTGGAAAGTTAACGGCTTTGCGTTACCCGGAGAGGGAATTTGTTTCTGTGCCCCGCAAATAAAAAGTTTTTGCAGAGAGTGGCGGGTCCAGATGCGTCACGGGGCAGTTTTTTCAAAAAGCGCCCCCATGGTAAAAAAGAATTATTTTTAGCCTGGCACCTTTTTGGCATTTTTTTTTCTCCTCAGATTTTTTTGATGGTTCCTCAAATTTATTTTGCGGTTCCTCAAATATTTTCTGTCATTCCCCAGTTCTATTCGATCGTTCCTCAATTTGTTTCGGTCATTCCTCAGTTTTATTCAATCGTTCCTCAATTTATTTCGGTCATTCCTCAGTTTTATTCAATCGTTCCTCAATTTATTTCTATTATTCCTCAGCTTTATTCTATGGCCCCTCAACTTTATTTTATGGTTCCTCAATCTTCTTCAGTGGTTTCTCAGCTTGATTCGATCATTCCTCAGATTTATTTGATCATTCCTCAAATTTATTTTGTGGCTCCTTAAATTTTTTCAGTCATTCCTCAACTTTATTCGATTGTTCCTCAAGGTTGTTCAGTCTTTCCTCGACCAGGCCTGCTTAAAAAACTGGGAACAAAAGGCTTTTTTGGGGTAATCGTATCCTCTACTCATTTTTTCTAATACCAAGACCTATTTAGTCAGTTTCTTCAAAATTGAAGCTGAGCTGCTGCGGATATTTGTGATATTCTTTTTTATCTCTATCTTCCGTTGAAGGAGGAATATGCTCTTCTTCCCATAATAAACCGGGACGTGGAATTTTATAATAAGGTTTTTTGTCCCTGGGCTTTTGTTGATTTCTTCTTGCTGCATCATTTTTTTGATCAAATCTACCGAGTGCCCCGGTGAGGTATTCTTCGACTTTTTCAATACATAACCATTTACGTGACAATCGTTCCGCCACTTCCCCGGTAACGCAGCTCCCTGCAAAAGGGTCCGCTACAAAATCCCCGGGATCAGTAAGCATCCTGATAAAAAATTCCGGGATTCCATCAGGAAAACGGGCCGGATGAGGTGTGATTCCATGTTCAGCGCAGTACTTGAGATAGTAAGAATTACTCTCCGTGTTGGCTAAAGCGATAAGATTTGGGGGGATTGAAGCACCATGATTGATTCTAAACTTTTCACTAATATCGTGCCCGGAAGGTCTTTTTTTGGCTTTATAACCATTTTTCAATAAATCCCTCATACTATCACTGTATGGCTGTAAAACCGGTTTATTGCTGGCTTTAGGGTCTGGACTGGGGGATAGCCACCAAATACAATTTACGGCATCTTTGACCCTGATACGCCGCACTGTAACCCACTCAGCCGGGGTGGGTAGTTTAGAAGGATTCCACCAGTAAAACTCCTGGGCTAAATGAAATCCGATTTCCTCACAAAGCATAATAACTAATTTGAAATGATAAAGGCTGCGAGTCGGTTGACCAGGAATCCAGGAACCGCCGATGTCTATAACCAGACTGCCCTGTTCTTTTAAAAGTCGCTTAAACATCCGGCCGAATGGCTTAAACCATTCAAGATAATCTTTTGCGTCTACATTTCCATAATCCTTTTTTCGTACCAGGCCAAAGGGTGGACTGGTTATAATAAGGTCCAGGGATTTTGGTTCCACGTATTTCTCCATGGTTTTCAGTGAATTTCCATGGACTATTTTTCCCAGGCCTGTCTGGTAGTAAATTGTTTTATTCATTATTCATTCATATCTCTATCTTCTTTAATTTCATTGCATGTTTGGCTTCTGCGGTCAACACATTGATGATAAATCTGTTGGTGTTACAATGAAAGGCTTTGCACCGCGACCTGGCAGTTTTGTTCCCCTTTCTAAAGAAATATAACCTGCGTCTCTAAGAGGATAAAGCACCATTTTGGCCAGCATCTTTTCATTAAATTTAATACCGAATGTTGCCGCAGCCAATTTCTCAATATTATTTGAGTATCGGGGTTCTTTTCCACCCATATTGACGAATGCTTTTAGAAAAGCCCGTTGTTCAGGTGATAATTGCGTTAAAGCATCTAATTCACCGCTGTTGCGTCCTGCAATTTCTTTGAGTTTTATTTCATTTATATGCCATTTGGAGGAAAACACTCCGGCCTTTTCTAACCATAATCTCATCATACTTGGATGTTTACCCCCCCGGGGAAAATGAATACCACGTTCTTCCAACCATCGTCGCAGGGTGACAAGATCGATTTTTTCTCCTGCTGCTTCCATATCTTTTATGCATTGAATCAGGATTAGACCCTTTAGATTGAGTAATATATGCTTTGCAAGAGCTTGATATAAGGGTTCTGTATCATTACGAATATTGAAAAGGTAATTACCAAAATCGGTAAGCTTCACATCATTATCGATAATTCCATAAGCTTTCATGCTGAGCCTGAGATTCATCGCAAGTTTACTTTTATTTCGTTCGCTGGTTCTGTTGTTGATGAAGAAGGTACTTTTTAAAGTGTTTTCAAATTTATTCTTATCGCCTTCATTTTGTTTGGCTAGATCAAGAACTTTCGCTAGATTGACCTGGTTCGGGGAAAATTCGCTTCCAAAAGGTAAATCACTCTTTTTCATCTTTCTGAACACTCCTCATTCAACTTGTGCTTTGGATATTTTTTATTAGATTTCACAACGTCTAACCCCCACCGTTTTTCAATGCATTCATTATCCAGAATAAAATGTTCGATCTTTAAGGAAATCATAGATAGATTTTATATGAAATAGGAGAATATTTCAACCAATGCGTAATTTTTTTATGATTTCATTTTGCTTCATTCCACTCCTCGACATGGCCTGCTTAAATACCCAGGGAAAAAAGGCTCTATTGACAAAGAAATAAAAAATAGAAAAATAGAAGTTTGATATTTCCTTCTGTTTATGGTATATAAAAACTATGGACTATATACTGGAAGAAAGAATCGGCAACCCGGACCTGTTTACCGGGAGAAAAGAAGTCAAAATGTGGGTGGTGGATTTTTGCGTTCAATTTTTCCTTAGTTTTATCTACCAGTACATCGCGTTTAAAAGCAGGAAGGCCGAATACCTGAAGCCGGAGGAAAAAAGTGACTTTACGAGAGTGATCGATATTGCCAAAAAAGAAGGCATGGAATATTTGATCGGTATCATCGAAAGTGCGGCGCACGCCGCCGCCCATGAAAAGGTAGATACCCTCTGGGAAATTGCACGAGAGGCACCTCAAACAATCGCTTTCAGACAGAAAGAATTTATCGTACAACTGATCGATGAGTTCCAGTTCTTAAATGCTGTGATTTATCGTGACAAAAAACTGGAAAAACTCCAGGATGACCTGGCCGGTGGTTATTTGAGCACGGCCGAGAGCAAGATCGCACCGCTGCTGGTTTCAGGCAGTTGGGTCGGGTGGCTGATGAATGAACTCAACAGCATGCTTCCTGCCCGGTTCAAATACGAATATCTTGAAAATATGCCGGAAGATGAAGC
>CP070627.1:2313677-2318393 GCA_020355945.1 Candidatus Aminicenantota bacterium
TCCTTCGGACAATAAAATTTTTGTTCCGCTGTCTTTTAACATGTAATTAATGCGTTCTTCCGGGTAGTCCGGGTCAATGGGCAAATAGGCGCCGCCAGCTTTCAATATGGCCAATATGCCAACAATCATATCTGCTGACCGTTCCAGCATGATGCCTACAATGGTGTCGCGTTGAACACCTTTTTCTTTTAAGAGATGCGCCAACTGATCGGATTTATCATTCAATTCCCGGTAACTAATATACAAGGGGGCAAGCCCCCTTGTTCCCTCTTTTTTTGAATTTTGTATTTCCGTCATTTGAATTTGTTTCGGATTTATTAGTCCTATTAAAGCTGTATTGTCCGGTGTTCTTTCCACTTGATCAGCGATTAGTCCTATTAACGTCTTCTCAAAAGCATATTCTCGCTCTTTTTTATTAAAATGATTTAAAATCTTTTCTCTCTCTTCTTTACAAAGAATCTCGACTTCCGATATTTTCATTACTCTTTTGTTTACCAGGCTCTTGATGATATCGATAAAATGGCCTGCCAATCTTTTTACCGTATTTTGGTTAAACACGCCGTTATTATAGTGAATATCAAGTTCAAGATCATCGAAAATTTTTATTATCACCGTTAAATCATAATGGGTTCTTTCAAACATCGAATAAGCTTTTATAAACAGACTGCCTGGTTTATTTAGCGATTCTCTTTCCAGGGGATAATTTTCCATTACCAGGACAGAATCAAACAATTCTTCATTACTATCTAGTCCGGTGAAACGTTTGATATCCGCCAACGAGGTGGTTTTAAAATTTTCCCGGGCCTGTAAATCCCGGTGCATTCTCCCCAGGAAATCGACTGTTTTTTCATTTGAGTTGGTCTTTACCCTTAGAGGGATGGTATTGATAAACAGGCCGACAGTATTCTCAATCCCTTTTACTGTGCCTGACCTGCAGGAGACAGTGGTGCCAAAAACCACATCTTTGCTGTAATTGTATTTTTGTAATAAGATACCCCAGGCACTGTATAATAGGGAAGCCACGGTTATTTTATGTACTTTAACAAAATTTTCCAGTTCTTTCCCGGGGATTTGCACCTGGAAAGAAGAACCCGCTCTGCCCTTATCTTCCCGGGATTTTTTTTTGTTTAAAATGAACGCCGAAGAATTAACCTCTTTTAAATATTGTTGCCAGTAATACCCCTGGGCATGGTTATCTTGCTGTTGAATCCATTTTACGAACTCCTTAAACCTGACCTTAACCGGTCTAATCGGCGTTTTTTTATGAAAAAAGTCATGATAGGCCTGGAAAAATTCCCTCAAAATGATCACACCACTCCACCCATCATATAAAATGTGGTGGCTGTTGATAATCATTTCATATTCGGTTTCTTCGACTCTGCATAGGGTAACCCTAAAGGGAACGTCTCGTAAATCAAGTTTATCTTTTCTAGCGCGGACCTTTATCTCTTGGAGCCACTCTTTTTTATGGTGCCCAGCCAATCGTTTTAATTCCTTTTCATTGGTGTTGGTACTTTCTTCACTGCCGCGGCAGGTTAAAAAATCATCGTATCTCAAGGCTAATGGATGTTCTTTTAACACCACCTGTACGGGTTTTTTTACTTTCTCCCATTTAAACCGGGTACGCAGCATGTCATTGGTCTCAATGACAAAATTCCATGCTTGTTTAAAACAATCCAGGTCTATTTTCCCGGTAATCGTTAAACATAATTGTTCAAAATAGTATTCGCTCCCAGGGTCCTTTAAATAATGAAAAAGCATCCCCTCTTGTAGGGATGTTAACGCCAAAACATCTTCAATATTTTTCTTTATTATTTTTTTCACTTTACTGCCTCCTTTAAATAAGTAAAGCTATGGTGTCATAGTACTATTGTACTGTTAAATTATATAATCACCAGGAAATTTTTCGTAAAGATTTATAAATCTTTCCTTTTTTTTCTACTTTTAACCAAATTCATTTTCTCTAACCTCAGCCTTAACCTTAACCTGGAAATTCTCAAAATTAGAATTGCTGGAAAATAAAAAAACAGTTTTGATTTATAGACCCACACTGGATTTAAAACCGGACAAAATGGCCTTCCATATAAAGGCAAAAACAGATATCGGTTTTTCTCTAATAAAGAGAATTCGTCCCACCCGTAACGGTTTTCCCGGTTTTTTGGGATTATTTTGCCGGAGAATAATATTGGCCAGGAACGATTTAAATCCCCTTTTTTTGTATTTTCCCCCCGCTTTCACCTTTAACAACGATATTTTTAAATTCCTATAAAATAATTTCATCTCTCCTTTGGCCAGTTTATTATTACATGTGGCGGAAACATCAACTTTATCAATTGTCCCACTGCGAATCCTGATGTGAGAATTGGATTCCAGTATCGAATTAAATACCCTCATATCCAGCCTGCCCAGGGAACTGGCAAAGGTAAACATATTTTCTTTGTTATTGAGGGGAATAATGAGGTTTGCCTTTAAACTACCTTTGCCCATTATTTTTGCGGAAGCAGTCAAGACGATAGAAAGCTTCTCATCCAATAACCCGGGATAGTTGGTGACATTGGTTATATTTGCCTGTATTTCATTAACAAATACCTTTCCGGCTTTTTTTTCATCTCTGGCATGTTCGATAAAGTCAATATGACCGTTAGATATCCTGATACAATCGAGTTTTAATTTAAATTCCAGTTCCCTTAATAATTGCTGCGGGAATTTTTTAGGGGAACGCCTGGGTTTCCTGGGAATATTTTTATCCCTGAAAACCTCTATTTGGGGATTTTTAATGGTTAACAGCCGGCTGTAAAACCGCTGCTTTTTAAAAAGGTCGTTGAAATCCACAGCCCTGGAAGTTATATTATCTATTTTCAATTGGAACCTGTCGGTTTGATATCCCTTTTTCCTGGCAAATTGATATTTTTCATACCCGGGGATCAGTTCAAGGAACTCAAGGGAGATGAAAGACGAGAATCGGGATTCCGATAAATTCAGTGTCCTGGCTTTAAGTGTGTAAAATCCATTGGAAGCAAAAAAAGCAGGCTCCTTTAAGGTTGATTCCCCAGTTTCAAACGAAATATAAGGGCATATGGTCAATTGCGAAAATTGAAGTGACACTTCGGCTACCCGGAGGATGGGAACGGTTTGACCGGGACCAACCAGTTTGAAGATTTCCAGTTTTCCCTTTGTCAGGGATAATTTATTCATTTTGAACGATTGGCTGAAAATAAGCTTAAGGATGGATATTCCTTCTATTTTCAAATCAGGAAGTGTGGTTTCCACCAGTGTTCTCGCTAGGGGGGCTCCTGTTTTGATCTTATTCAACATTTTTTTGTCCAGGTGGATAGACAAATTTTTTACATGGAAACCTCCTTGAAAAAAATCCAGGTCCACGCTGTCATAGTTGATGATGTACAGGCCGCCGGAAGTTTTTTCAATATGTTTGACAACAATGTTAAAGATATCTTTTTCGAAAAAGTCTATGAATGCATGAATAGATAATAGGATTAGACCAATAATGATCACAGCGGTTGCTAAACGTTTTACCAACCGTTTTGCAGTCTCTTTTTTCTTTTTTGTTTTACCCTTGCGTTTACTTTTGCTCCTGGTTTTTTTCATTTTACCCCTGGGGTAGAACAGATAAGAAAATCATTTTTATCCACATACTCATAGTGATATTCTAATAGAAAAAGTTTGAGATTTCAAGAGATTGGGGATCGTTAATTGAAATTGCTGTGGCTAAGACATCACTACCTGATTTCTCTATCCTAAAAACTGTGAGACAATTTCTTTCGTATAAATGGATAAAAGATGCAACTTTTTTTACCCGGTTTGCATCCATGAGGTTTTAGAAGAAAATGAACCGATGAGAATAAGACGAACAATTTTCCTTCTATCTGTCCTCCTGCATCTTATTGTTATCTATTGGATTGCCCGGGTCAAAATACCACTTCTCATTTACCCCGGGAAGGAAAAAGTCATCGCCATCGTTCCGATTGCTTCCCCGCCTCTGCCCGGGACTTCTCCTATTTCCCCAAAAAGTACGGCCAATAAAAAGTTATCGGGAAAACAGACAGGATTTCAGCCCCGGTCCCGTCCCGGAACCGGTGGGGGCGGTTCAACACCCACAGGTACCCCAACCGGGCCAGGCCAGGGTATAATTGAAACACCACCACCAAAACTGATCGCTCCGCCGCTGGATGTGAAATCCATACCCGAACTCTCTATTTATTCCGAAAACATCCGGGATATATTGAAAGATTTTGAACGGCGGAGAGTACGGAGAGGTAAAGGTGGAACCGCAGTCGGGGTAGGGGACAGTGACGCCCGGGGAGGCGAGGGAAAAGGGCTGCCTGCCGGAGAAAGCCAGGCATTTTTTAATATAGAAAACTACGATTTAACACCATGGGCCAAACAGGTACTCCGAAGAATTCAATCCAACTGGATAATCCCTTTGGTCGCGAAAAAACAGGTGGAACAACCAGTGGAAATTACCGTTGTGATTGAAAAAGATGGAAAAATTTCCTTCATAGAAGTAAAACAGTCATCCAATTCAGACGCTTTTGATCGCGCAGCAATGAATGCTTTAACCCTCAGCGCTCCCCTGCCCGGCCTGCCAGGGGATTTCCCCGATAAAAACCTTGAAGCCCGCTTTATGTTTACGAGCCATCTACAATGATATAAGATAAAATCGCCGCCTTTCCCTGGTTTTCGATTTGAGTTGGTTTA
>CP070627.1:2318493-2323200 GCA_020355945.1 Candidatus Aminicenantota bacterium
ATTGGTTTTAATTTTAAAAACTATCTTCGTGCGATTATCGGTTATGAACAATCTGCAGCAAGTTCGCTTGATCGAAAGCAGGGTTTATTTGTTGACCTTTATTTTAATTTTCCCATACTGAAGAATCGGGCTGAAGAAGACAACTGGCTTAAGAGCAAAATTACTTTCTGGGGTAATATTAGACTTACAAGCGCACCTTTTAATATTGACAGTAATATTGCAGAATTTTCGACCGGATTTGGAAATAAAATAAAAGAAGTCAGAATTAACCAAATCGCTCAAGCAGTAGAATTTCAGGGTGGTTTAGAGTTTCGACTTTCAAAATACGAGGAAAACAAAAAAAACGGTCTTTATTTTATATTTGGGGGCAATGCGACCTCACCCATATCTGCAGAAGAATCCATTGAAATATTTGAAATTTCAGATGATGTAAAAGCTGAATTTCCCGATGAAGATTATGAAGCGAAAGAATATGTTGCCTTAGTTCCTCCAAGTCGCGATAAATTCTTCAGACAGTACTATTTCGGTTTTCGGTTAAAATCAAATTTTACCAAAAAAACACAATCCGAAAGTTGGTTTCCAGCTACACTCGATTTTGTATATGGCTGGAAAGACACAGGAACTGAAGGCATTGTGAAAGGGTTTTTCAAATTGGAAGCTTTTGTTCCATTTAGAGTTGGTGACGATACCAATATCTACATTTTCGCAACATTAATATTAAAAGCCACCAAAACAAGATTTTCAGATCATCTGTTTTTGAAATCAGCGCCTGAAGAAATCACATACCCGTCTGCAAATATTTTGAAAATAACCATCCAAGAAATACATCGCGATTACTACAAAATTGGAATTGGTGTTGATGTTCTCAGCCTTTTTTAATTAAAGGAAAGGATGGGGACAGGTATTTTATTTTACAACAGACTTCAAAGGAAAAAGTAGAAGTTGAGAAGACAGATGACAGAGGACGGTTGAAACAACCTTTAATCAAAAGTTTTTGCGGGGGGGGCCAGGAGGGGGGGCGGTTTTTACAAAAAGAGTCCCCCCTGGCCGCCGGAGGCAAAAGGGATATTGAAATATACTGCTATTTTTTGTAAAATGTTCTTATGATGCAAACCAATATATACATCCAGCTTACCAAAGCGTTTAATCGCGGCAAAGTAAGAGCGGTGATTTGTTCAGGCCAGGCAGCAGTGTTGCATCAATTGGCAATAATGAGTAAAGATGGCGATTGGATTATCCGGGAAGATGAAGAATCATTAAATCATGTCATGGAGGTATTATCCGACTTTAAAGCCCGGTATCGCTTTGGTGCGCCCTTTGATATACGATGGATGAAAGGGGGCTGGAGTTCTCATTTCGAGTTTCGTTCCCCTTCGATAAGAGTTCGAACTGATTTTTTTACCCGACCTCCCCGCATGTCGCCTTCGGATCTTAAAAGACTCTGGAAAGAGCACGAATCTTCCGACCTTCCTTATGTTAATTTAAAAGACCTTGCTGAATTGAAAAAAACAAATCGTGAAAAAGATTATGTGGTTATTGGCGAAATCGCACGCCTAATGAAAGACCCCGGGGAGCAGCTCCTGTATTCAAGGAGTGCGCGGGATATCATTAACCTTGCCGGAAAATATCCCGGGCTGATCATTGAAGCGGCGAAACAAAGACCATTACTGAAAAAATTCTACGAAGGCAGGGAAAAATTGGAAGAATTACTGGATAAAGAAAAACGTGCTCTTATCCGTGCCAATGAAAATCGTCTGGCTATATACCTGAAAGCTGCTGAAAAATGGACGACATTATGGCCTTCTTTTGAAAAAGAAATCTCCGGCAAGCCACTTTTCGATGCACATCAACAAATGATTAAACGGGCTGAAGGTGTTTTACCTTTCTCTCCGGCGGGAGATAAAGCATGATTGAAATAAGAGATGAATTTTTAAGTGAAGAGGACCTGGACTTAAGAAACCTCTCCCGGGAAGAATTATATGCCTACTGGAATTTCTGGCTCGAACAAGCCCAGGCTTCAAATGACCTGGACCGCTATACGTATTCTCACGGCGTTTTCATCACCATGACAGAACCTCATGCCTCTGAAGGATAGCAGGCCAGGAACTCGTCTTGGAATTCAAATTAAAAACGAAAAATGATAAATTAAAAATTATGGATCCAGTTGGCATTGGAAGTGCTAAAGCTATAATCAATGGTTTTTAAGCGTTTTAACTTAAGTACCTTTGACATTACCATAGTTCTACATAGGAGGACATAATGAAGATTCTTATTCAAATGATGAGGTCAATGGTTCTCACTGCGTAGAGCGTGGCGGGTCGACCTCCAGGTGCCAAAGAGCTCCATGTGCATCTGCTTCGCTGAGAATTCTCTCCATTTCAGTGAGGGAGTCCAGCATCCAATCCTTGAATCTGAGATCGCACCGGTCGCTCTTTACAAACTCCAGCAGCGCCCTGACTGTAACCAGTCCTTCAGCAGGAGAGAACCACTGCTCGGGCCAGAGCTCATCCGCTGTAGGCGGTTCCTCACCCTCTTTCCAAAATTCCGGTCTTGAGTTAAACAATTCTGCCATTTTATCAGGAGTGGCACTGTAAAAACTCCAGAAATCCTTGACTTTAAACTCCCTGCACCGGGCCGTTAAATACTTCATTTCCAGGCCGAGGATTCCGCCGACTTTCTCCCTATCGACGTCTGCCGGGTCACGCTTACGTGCTAGATAAAGTCCTGTTGCCAAGCACGTCAAAATAGTGAAAAAATAATTTTTGGCATTTTTAATCAAAGCATCCTTATCTTTTTTGATTTTAATGGCTCGCAACCTCCTTTGCCTTAACGCAATCAATAGGGAAATTAGAAATAATAGGATCGTATAAGAAATTGTTATAAAGGTGGCCTTACAAAATGAATCAGGGATATGGGTCTTGTCTTTGTATAGAAATGGATTACCTTTTTCAAGGCTTTCAAACGTTTCATTACTTATAAATTTGTCTTTGTCTTCCCATTGATACTCCTTAATTGAGTCTTCCTTCAGTTGGAGACCGCACTCCAGGAAATTTAAGTACCCTGTGCCGGCACTGCCTGTCATTTCACTCACAAGATATACCCAAAAGATCGGCGGCAGCAATAAAACCTGGTTTTCATAACTGTAATACTCTTTTCTAATTCTTTTAACGATCTTTTTTTGCCTTTTTATGTTCTCCATCCACTCTTTGATTAAAGGCTTTTCAAATTTTCTTCCTTTATTATTTTTCTTTTCTACGGTGTCCGTTGTGACAGCATTTATATATTTAAAATTATCCCCAAAACGTTCCATATCCATACTTTCGAAACTTCTATTACTTGTATTTAAAAAATTTTTGTATATACCCTCTAAAATGAGCTGCGGAGCCAAAAAGATGATAACAAAACAAAAGATGCAGCCGCTTAACATTGCGTTCTTTTGATCTTTTAAACACAAGCTCAAAGAAAAGCCTATAACAAAAAATAAATTCAGTAACACCAACGAATATAAGCCGAAATACATAAGCAATATGCCATCCGATGAAGGAATCTCCAGTCCCACCAGCCTTGCGGCATAATATACGAATACCAATAAAAGACCGATGCACAAATCCATGAAAATCATCCTGGAGATTGCTTTTCCAAAGCTGGCCCGAAGCCTGTGAACCCGGTTATAAGAAACTATTCCTGAATAATTCATTAACAACGATCCCCCTAATATGAAAATGATTAAAAGTGGGATCCCCCTATTACCACCAATTATGATGAACGCTGATTCAAGTTGATCCCAGATGGGTTCTTTCCCTAACGACACTCTCAATGCCATATTTGCATTGTTAACACCAAGTAAAAGATTTACAGATGGAGGTACATATAGTACTCTAAAACCATCCAGTAAGTATTTATTGGGCTTCTCTAAGTCATGATACAATTTTTCCCTTGATTTTTCCGTTGCAGTAAATCGCTTTTTTTGTTTAACAAGAACATTATTATCAAGTACTCCTCCAAAAACAATAAGAATACTCATAAACAGCAGCACCCCCAGGCCGAAAACAATCAGTTGGTCTTTTAAAAGATCATTAATCCATTTTATATTTCTGGATAAAGCTGTTTTCTTCAAGCTCACCTCAATCTCGAAATGATTTTGAATTTTTATTATATCACACTTAAAAAAAAATTCACAACCGTGGATTTACAGGTTATTTTCCAATGAGTTCTGAAATCGAATTCAATTGAACTTCACCCCAGGTTTTGACTGCTTCATAAAACCGACGACCCATAATGACCATGATATCCTGTGTTTTTAACCGCTGGGCTAAGACATCCACATTTTTTACTTCGCCCAGGTAAGTCGCTGCCTTTATGGAATCATGAAGATTCAATAAATGCTCCATAAATGAATTAACGGTCCGGTTCCTGATTTGTTCCAGGTGGTGTTTGGCTTTGAGTACCAGTTGAGCGTCTTTGCCTAGGGCTCCTATCATATCCAATTCCACAATCAATTCATTGATGCGGTACAAAACCACCTGGGAAACTTCAAAAGATATGGATACCTCATCCGATTTGGTCTCTTCATCGTACAGCTCAGTCCTGATCTCGAAAGAATTGATTTGGTCAGGTAATTTTAACCAATAGGAAATGGTTTCGGTGGAGACTGCGGGTATAGTGATCGTCCATTTCAACTCTTCTCCTTCTTCGGGTATGGGTTGA
>CP070627.1:2323300-2327995 GCA_020355945.1 Candidatus Aminicenantota bacterium
GCAGTTTGCCCTCCAAATTTTCATGGTTTATTTTGATATAATTATTGGTGGAATCACACTGGTCCAGGGCAATGATATGTAAAAATTCGGGATAATCAAGATAAGTCATTGATGGTTTTTTGGATTTTGTTTTGTTTGTCAATGTTTTCCTGGAGATTCTTTTTTAAATTAAGAACCTCTGATCCGGGTGCTTTGTTTACAAATTTATCATTGGACAGTTTTTTTTCCATGGGGGTGATCCGTTTTTCAATTTTTTCCAGTTCTTTTTTTAAACGGGCCAGTTCCTTCAAGCGGTCTTCATCGTTGTCAAAAGGCAGAAGGATTTCCCAGTTCAGGCAGGCACCCCTGAATCCTTTGGAGAGGCTGGAAAAATCCGTAACGATTTCGGTTCTAGCGCTTCGGGTTAAGAAGTCGAAGTATTTCATATTCGCGGCTAATGCGGTGCTTTCTTTTTGAGATTCTGTTTTGAGATAGACGCGGATGCGGTGATTGGGATCGATTTTGTTTTCTGCCCGGGCTTTCCGGGTTTCCATGACAACTTTTTTCAATGCCTCCATATCAGTAAATTCATGGTTGAAAACCAGTTCACTGTCAAAAGCAGGAAACTCGGTTTGCAGGAGGAAGGCTTTGCCATCACCTTTGATTTTTTGATAAAGCTCCTCGGTGATAAAGGGCATAAAGGGATGGAGCAGTTGCAATAATTTAAAAAGGGTAAATTTTAAGGTTTTCCGGGTGTCCGGGTTATGGAGGTCATTTTTAGAGAATTCCAGGTACCAGTCGCAGTATTCATGCCAGAAGAAGTGGTAGAGCAAATCCGCTGCTTCATTAAGCCGGTAGTTATCCATGAAGTCGTTTACCTTGACAATCGTTTTGTTGAGGGCGTGCAGTACCCATTTGTCGGCAGCGGTGAGGTTGTTAAAATCAATATTAAAATCTTCATGGCCCTTTAGATTCATGATCACGTATCGGGAGGCATTCCAGGTTTTGTTGGTAAATGCTTTGTACCCGTTGACCCGGTGGAGAGAGAGGGAAATATCCATACCCGGAACCGCCTGGATGGCCAGGGTGAATCTCAGGGGGTCTGCACCATATTTTTCAATGACATCTGCCGGATCGATGATATTATTTTTGGTTTTACTCATCTTTTGGCCTTTTTCATCACGGATTGAGCCACTGATCAATACTTCCCGGAAAGGGACGTCTTTACCCAGGTGCAGCCCTAACATGATCGTGTACGCTGCCAACAAAAAGATAATGTCAACACCTGCAGCCATTAATGAGGTGGGATAAAAGGTGGCAAAATCCCTGGAATTGTCCTGCCAGCCCAGGGTGGTAAAAGGGCACAGGACAGTAGAGAACCAGGCGTCCAAAACAGCCGGGTCCGGCTCGATACCTGGTGAGCCGCATTTGCCGCATTTTCCCGGGGGTTCCTCTTCTACCATGAGGTGATGGCATTGGCTGCAATAGTATGCCGGTATTGGGTGACCCCAACCGGATTGACGAGAGATACACCAGTCCCCGAGGTGGCGCATCCGGTTAAAATAAACCCTGGCCCATTGCCCGGGAATAAAGGTGATTTCACCCTTTTGCACCGCTTCGACAGCAGGTTTGGCAGTTCCTGAGGTTTTTAAAAACCACTGTTTTGCAGGACCGGACTGGTAAATTTCCCCCTGGTGGTGCAAGTGAACAAAAATTTTGGATACCGCTTTTGCTGCTTCTTTACCGGGGGTGGACTTCATCCGGTCCAGGTCCAGGGCCAATCCCAATTGGCTCAGCAACTCCCTCCTCCGGGTGGAGATGCCAGCATGATCTAACCCGGGAAGCCATAATGTATTAAACCCCTGCATTTTTTTTCTCCTGGTAATAATATCCGCTGTCGTATAAGTGAGGGCATCTCCCATGTAAAGGGGATCGCTTACATTGGGGAGTGGTAAAATCATTGAAAAGTGAGTCGCTGTTGACTGGTTATCTGCCCGGAACAACTCATTTTCTTTCCATATTTTACACCACTCTTTTTCAGTCTTTTTAAAATTATATGCTTTTTGCATTCGTATATGTTCCCATTTTTTGGCCTGGTGATTGGTAATGCCAGCGTTGTGTTTTGGTTTTAATAATTTCTACTATTTCAATGATTGGTCTGTTTCTGATTTTAAGGTTTCGATCTCTTTTTTTATGATTTTTTCTGCCAGTGGTGGGACGATTTCCCACAGCATTTCTTTTATTGCCATGGCTAATTTATCTTCGATTTTATCCAGGATTACTTCGTGTGGAATCCCGGGGCTTTCTTTCACCTCAGGGGTAGGTTCGAGGGTTGGTGGGGCTTCCGGGGCTTTCTCTTCTGCTGTCACCCGTGCTGCTTGAGGGGGGGCTGGGGGGGGTTCCGTCAAATCCATTTCAAGTTCCAGTGCTTCTTCTTCTACTTGTACTTCAAATTTAGGCGCAGGTGGAGTTGGTGGTATTTCCAGGTCAGGGATTTCATATTCCCGGGCACCGGGAACCGCTGTGGCTTCAGGTTCGCCGGGCTCTTCTACCTGGGGCGGGGCTTTTGGTTTCGGTATTTGTGTTTCTCCAGGTGGCTGAGGCTCCATTTCCAGGATGCTGATGCCCTTTCGACCTATATCCGTTTCGTATTTTATATCCGGTATTTCCGGTTCCTGGGCTTCTTCTTTGGAGAACATTTCTTCTCCTTCTGAGGGCTCAACGGTCGGGGGTTCGCCTATTGTGGGCGCAGCGGGTTCAGCTTTTTGCTTATCAAAGGGGAAGAAGTCTTCTTGTGGTTCCGGTTCCAGTTTCGATACCGATTCAGGGAACATATCGGAGGTATCCGCTTCAGGCCCTACTGCCTCATCACTTATAACCAGGTCCGAATCCGGTATTTGCTGTTCATGTTCGCGTTCTTGCCGTTCGATGTCTCTTTTTATATTTATTTCCTCCAGCGTTAACGAGTCAATTGCCAATTCTTTTTCTTGCATTTCAATATTGCGTTTTATATTTAATTCTTCTTCGGTTAAACTGGCTGGGCTATCTTCTTTTGCAGCGGGTTGAGCAGCAGGCATTTCATCTGCGAAGGGATTTTCCTCATCATCTGAAGTGGGAGAGATTGTGTCCTTATCAGGCTGAGCCCGGGTAATCTCTTCAGAGGGTAACACCTCATCATCGGGGAAAGCCCCTGGTACTGGTCCCAGTTCGTCTTCATCGGTAATTATCTCTCCTGTATCGATGTCCTCTTTGACATCTGAGAAATTGATTTCTTTTCCAGGTTCAGGTATGGTTTCAATTTCAGGTAATTCTTCATCTTCAGGCAGTGAAGATGGCACTTCCGCACTTGTTCCCGGGGGTGTTGGGCCCGACGCCCCTGCTAAAAGGTTTTTTATGTTTGCCACCAATGCATTGGAATCAAAGGGTTTGGTGATGATATTCTCATATTTGAGATCTTGAAGGAGAGTCTCATCAATGGGTTCAAAACCGCCTTTCAATAAAAATATTTTCGTATGTTCTAAAGCTTCGCTCCCCTGGACAAATTTGCACACATCATAGCCGGTAAATTCCGGGAGCTTAATATCCACGAGAACAATTTGTGGACGCAGTTCTAACAGTTTTTCTTTCAAATTCAAACCATTTTCAAAGGTAACCAGTTCAATATCCTTCTCATCTGAGAATGACAGCTCCACGATCCTGCGTATGGTGTAGCTATTATCTGCCAGCACAATTGTTTTTCTACTCATGGTTCCTCCTTTATTTTCTATTATATTTTTAACATTTTTTCTATATTAATGTCAAGGGAAATGGGTGAATATATTTTTTTTTCTTCCATTTTTTTTAAGAAAATTGCATATTAGCGCGGATTTATCAAATTTTGCCGGGAATTTTAGGGGTGAGACTTGACTTTTTCTCAAAAATGTAGTAATAATAAAATTTAATAAAAGGTAGCATTTTAATAAGCAGGAACAATGAAAACAAAAGAAAAATCAAAAGGGAAAAATTACTCAGTCATTATCGTAAGTGGGGCAACTTCTACCAACAAGGAGTTTGTCATCTCCTCCAAACTGATCAGGAATTCAATCATTGCTCTTTCTATTTTATTATTGATTTTTGGTTTTATTATTTATGATTACCTGAGAATTTCTTTTGATGAAATGGAAATGGAACGATTGAGAGGGGATAATATCCAGAAAGAGCAAGTCATTGATGAATTAAGTAAGCATATTCGGGACATCGAAGTCAAATTGAAACAAATGGCTATTTATAAAGAGAGGATTTCTGTTGCCATGGGTTTGACCTCACCGGATGCGCTGAAAGAAGTAGGTATAGGAGGAGGTGAAGGGTCCATTACCAATGCGAAAGTTCCTGGTGGGGTTAAAGTGCCCGACAGTGAATTGGTTAATAAAAGCAAAGAAACCCCACAGGCCAGCCAGGATATATTGAAAAAGGCAAACGAAATTCACAAGGAGGCCAAAAAAATCCAGGAGAGGTTAAAATTTGTTGAAAGTGTCATGGAACAACAAAAGGTCCGTCTGGCTTCTACCCCTTCCATTTGGCCCACTAAAGGGTATTTAACCTCCTCTTTAGGTTGGCGCACTCATCCCCTGACAGGCAAACGTGATTTCCACAATGGTCAGGATATTGCCACCCAATACGGTAACAAAGTCATTGCTACTGCCGACGGGGTGATATTAGTGGCTGAACACTGGGACT
>CP070627.1:2328095-2332770 GCA_020355945.1 Candidatus Aminicenantota bacterium
AGAGGTGTTCTTCGGCAAAAAATCAGCCTATAGGGTGATTTTCTTAAATATATCCTCCGGCTCAAAACTCGAAAACCCTTATCAGATAAAGCTTTACCCGGTTGGCACGGAACTTGCTTTCTATGATTCGAAATGCGATTCAGGGCATTTCAAATTAACGAAAAAGGAGGTTAAAATGAACAAAGAGGTAAAAAAGGAACAAACCAATTTTAAGAAGTTCGAGACCTTGAGTAAACAGGAATTGAGTTTACTCAGGGGCGGCGATGGCGAAAATGTATCCACTGATGACGATGAAGGTTAACTAAACCTAAACCGTCTCAAGGACAGATGCACCGCAGGGGGCACCCACCCTCTGCGGTGTGTTTTTTCATGTTTTTCTTACTTTTCCCTTGAAAATTTCCTTTTTTCGTGTTAAATTTTAATCTTAAAACTTAAAAGGCGAATCCCGTGAGGTCAGGGAAACTGTGAGAAGAGAAAAAATCTTTCTTTTATCTACGGTCACGCTGCTATTTTTATGGCTCCTTTTTGCCTCACCCCAAAACCTATCCTGTCAAAATCCAGGCTTCAAGTATTTAAAGAACTATGCCCCCGCAGAGTATGGCAGGAAACCCAGGAACTGGACTGTTCTCCAGGACAAACGCGGAATAATTTACGTTGGAAACAACAATGATGTGTTGGAATTTGACGGGGTGTCCTGGCGGCAAATCCATGTCCCCAACAATTCCGTACGCTCAATGGCTATCGATGATACCGGGAAAATTTATATTGGCGGTAAAAATGAATTCGGGTTCCTGGCCCCGGATGCAAATGGATCGCTGCAATATCAGTCCTTGCTTGATCATTTGGGAAATAATAAAAAAGACTTCGGCAATGTATGGAGAACCCATTCAACCAAACAGGGGATATATTCCAGGACCTCGAATTTTTTGTTCCGGTGGAACCCGGCTTCCAAACAAGTAAAAGTATGGAAACCCGAGCCCAGACATCTTTTCAACGCTTCCTTTACCTGTGAAGGGAAATTTTTTATTCACCAGAGAAAAATCGGTCTCAAGCAAATGGTAAACGACTCTCTAAAATTCATCCGGGGAGAAAATAAACTTGCAGACGTAAAAATTTATATGATGGCTCAATACGATTCCCAAAAGCTGTTAATCGGGACCAGGTTAAAAGGATTTTACATTTATGACGGCATTAAAGCCGTGCCTTTCTACACGGAAGCGGATAATTACTTGAAAGAAAAAAATATATATCATGGGATCCGTCTGTCATCCGGCGATTTTGCATTGGCAACACAACTGGGAGGTCTGGTCATCATCGATGCGCAGGGTCGGTTAAAAGAAATTTATAACAAAGCCTTTGGCCTGCAAGATGATAATGTAAAATATGTTTTCCAGGATATCCAGGGTAACTTGTGGCTGTGCCTGGATAAGGGCATATCCAAAATCGAATATATCTCACCCTTTTCTTTTTATGATGACCGGTCAAATCTCCCCGGTATTGTTTTCGCGGTTACCAGGCACGGCCCTGGTAACGATTTATATGCAGGAACAAGCCGGGGTTTACATCTTCTTGTCAAAGAAACCAATAAACCGGCAGCGTTTGTTTCTCCTGCTAAATTCCGTCCTGTTCCCGGCATATCAACGAACTGTTGGTCCCTGCTCTCAATTGGGGACTCTCTTTTGGTGGCCACAACCGTGGGCGTTTTCCAGGTTGATTATAAAAACAAGAATATAGAACCTCTTGCAAAAAGGCTAAACAAACCCTTAAACAGAAGTTTTGTGGGGTCCAGGGGCGGTTTTTCAAAAGAGCCCCTGGCCGCCGGAGGCATTTTTGCAAGAGCCTCTATAATCAAACTGACAAACAACCCTTCTTATGTTTTACTGCAGTCCGGCAAAGATAAAAAACGGTTATGGGTGGGAACGCGCCAGGGATTGGTTTCGTTATACTTAAAAGAAACAACCGGCCAATGGGCATTGGAACGTAAATTTGAAAATACAACTCAAGAGATAAGAACCCTGGTGGAAGACAAAAAAGGAAATTTATGGCTGGGCACCCAAACAAGGGGAGTTTTAAAAGTCGATTTTCCAGGCAAAGGGACAATTGAAAATCCCGTTGTCACTGGGTATTCCACCTTACATCAACTGCCGGCGGGAGAGGTCAATGTCTTTATGGCAGCGGGGAAAGTTTTGTTTGCTACCGGGAAAGGAATATTTCGTTTTGATGAGAAACATAAGACGTTTGTCCCTGATTATACGTTAGGGGAGGAATTCGCAGGTGGTGAGAAAGGAAGGGGTGTTTTTCGCATTGCAGAAGACAAAAATAAAAATATCTGGGTCCATTCCTTATTAAGAAATTTCCAGGCCAGTCTTCAACCGGACCGCACTTTTTTTATCGATGCAAAACCTTTTCTCAGGCTCCCCGATGCCCAGGTGGAGACAATTTATCCTGATCCTGGCGGAGATACCGTTTGGTTCGCCAGCGAAGTTGGCCTGATATGTTACCATACCGTGATAGAAAAGAATTACCACCCGGATTTCCCCACCCTGATTCGAAAGGTCGTGGTCAATGGCAAAACAGTGTTTAATGGTTATGAATACAAACATCCCTTTCCTATTTTTCCCTACAAAGACAGAAACCTCCGTTTTGAGTTTGCTGCTCCTTTCTTTGAGAAGGAAACATCGACACAGTATCAATATTTCCTGGAAGGATATGATGAAGATTGGTCTGCCTTGACTTCTGAAGCAAGAAAAGATTATACCAATCTCGATTCCGGGCGGTATACTTTCCGGGTTCGGGCTCTAAATGTTTACCGGGATTTAAGCAAAGAAGCTGTTTTTCAATTTAAGGTTTTGCCCCCATGGTACAAAACATGGTGGGCGGTTTTGTTTTATGTAATTGCATTTATCCTGCTGGTGTTCTTTATTGTCAAGTGGCGCTCCGGGAAACTGGAAAAGGAAAAACAAAGACTGGAACAAATCGTTCACCAACGGACAAAAGAGATCGAAGCCAAGAATCGACAATTGCAAGAACAATCTGAAAAATTAAAAGAGGTGGATAAGATGAAATCCCGTTTTTTCGCCAACATTTCCCATGAATTCCGCACCCCCCTGACTTTGATCCTGGGTCCTCTGGAACAAATGCTCACTCAAACCCACACTGGCAGCGTCAAAGAACAAAAGAAAAAATTAAAGCTAATGATTCGCAATTCAAAGCGGTTGTGAAATTTAATCAATCAATTACTGGACCTGTCGAAATTTGAGAGTGGAAAGATGAAATTGCAGACCTGCCAGCAAAATATTATTCCTTTTTTAAAAGGTATTTTGGCTTCCTTTGAAACACTGGCCGATCAAAGCGAATTAGATTTACAGTTTCACTCAGGAGAAAAAAATATTACCCTTTATTTTGACCCGGAGAAGCTGGAGAAAGTCTTTGCTAATCTTCTTTCAAATGCGGTTAAGTTTACTCCCGGGGGTGGGAGAATCGAGGTTTCCGTAACCAAAAACACTGCTGCCAGGGACAATTTTCCTTCCGGTTCAGTGGACATTTCAATAAGCGATACAGGGATTGGAATCCCGGAAAGTCAGAAGGCACATATATTTGAGCACTTTTACCAGGTGGATGTCTTACATTCCCATGAACATAGACATAAAGGTTCGGGCATTGGGCTTGCCTTAACAAAGGAATTGGTTTCTCTTCATCATGGGGAAATACATGTGCGGGATAAACAAGGCCCGGACAGCGGAACGGAATTTATTGTCTGCCTGCCAATGGGAAAAGACCACCTGGAACCGGGTGAAATTATAGATGATTCCGAATCCGCTTTTGAAGCGGCAAAGCCTGGTGAAATCCCTGGTCTTGAAATGGTGGAACTGGAAAAAGAGGAACAAGATACCGGGGATGAAGGGGAAAGCATTGAGTGCAAAGATATTGAACCGGGAACACCGGGAAAAAACATTGTCCTGGTTGTGGAAGATAGTGCTGATGTACGGACCTACATCAGGGATGCTCTTGACCCGCTTTACATTGTCGAGGAAGCCGCGGACGGCCTGGAAGGGATAAAAAAAGCCAGGGAGATCATTCCTGATCTGATCATCAGTGATATTATCATGCCCGGGGCTGATGGTTATGAATTATGCCGTGTATTAAAAAAAGATGTTAACACCAGTCATATCCCGGTTATTCTTTTAACTGCAAAGGCTTCGGATGAAAATATAGTAAAGGGTCTGGAAGTCGGGGCCGATGATTATATCATCAAGCCTTTTAATACAAAAATATTGTGTGCCCGTATAAAGAACCTGGTTGAACTAAGGTGCCAGTTACAGATGAATTTAGACAGGAAGATGAAGCTGCAGCCGGTGGAAATATCGGTTTCAACCATTGATGAAAGATTTATAGAAGATTTACAAACGGTGATAGACAAAGATATATCGGACCCGGATTTAAACGTGGAAAACCTGGGAAAGAAACTCCGTATGAGTCGTCCCACATTGTACAGGAAAATTCTTGCTTTAAGTGGCAAGTCTCCTACTGAATTTATCAAGTCGTATCGTCTCAAGCGGGCGGCTCAATTATTGGAAAGTGGTTTTGGGTCGGTAACTGAGGTGGCATTTGAGGTGGGTTTTGCCAGTCGAACTTATTTTACCAAATGTTTTAAGGAAAAATTTCATCAACTGCC
>CP070627.1:2332870-2337536 GCA_020355945.1 Candidatus Aminicenantota bacterium
TGGTGTTGGATAATTCCGCACATACGACCTCATCCGAAACTCCTGCGGCAGCCAGTTTTTCCCCCAATTGTTCGAAATTCTCATCCTGTTTTTCATTGATTCCTGCCAGCTTTTTATTGTTCTCATTGATTTTTTTCTTTATTTCCGAAAGTGTTTGATCCAATTCCCCAATCTCCTCTTTCTTACTATCACGGATATTATCGATCTTCTGTTTAAGTTTCTCAGATTCCAATTCAATGGGATTTATTCTTTCTATAATGCTTATGATGAGATTTTCAGACTCTTTCACCTTTTGATTTAGCTCTTCCTTTTCCAGGCTAAGGAATTTCAATTGTTGATTTATCTCTGTTTTTTCCTCCTCCGGGGCTTGGGGGTCCGCTGCTTTTCCCTTTAAATCTTCCTCCTCCTTGTCAATTTCTTTCAATCGTCTATCTGCATCCCGGGATTCTTCTTTTGCTTCTTTTAAAACTATGTTTTCATCACTTAACCGGGAATCTATCTCTTCTTTCCGTTGTTTTGTTTGCTCCAGTTGGGAATCAAAAGATTCATCTTTTTGTTTTCTTTTTTCTTCGATGGCTTGTTTTTGTTGTTCCAATTTTTGCAGTTGGACGTTTAGTTCTTCTTGATTTTTTTGAATTCTGGACATGGATTCTTTTAGATCGCCGTAGGCATCGATATCCAGTTGGGATTCCCATGCTTTCTTCCCCAGCGCTATCAACTGCCGGGAGTGCTGTCTTTCTTTTTTTTTGATGAGCCTTTTTTTCTTAAATAAAGCCGTGTACCTTTTAAACTCCTTTATCCCATCCTTAAAAATTTCATCAAAACCCATTGTTGACCTCCTGGTTAAGCATTCAGGTGAAATTAGAATATCACATTAGATTAAATAAGTCAATTCATTAAAAATTTCCACCGGGGAATAAATTTTTTGATTTCAAAGTGTTGCCATTTCTTCGTTATCGAAATTCCGGCGATATCCGGTAGAGTTAAGTTATTCTTTATTATCTTTCTTTTTTTCCTGTTTCTTTTGTTCCGATTTTTGTGGTGCAGGTGTTTGCGGTTTTTGTGATGGTTCTACCGGTTGGACTTTCCAGGTCCTTTTGTGATATTCGCGGGCTTTTTGTAATTGTTTATGTTTATTCGGTGATTCCTGTTTTAACTGATATTTCCGCTCCTTCAGGTCATTGGCCGGCGGCGGAGGTTGAGTCGGCTTTCCCAATGATTCTTTTCTTATCTTAAATTGAGGACTTTCTTGCGGGTATTTTCGTATGCGATGCTCTACTGCCCGTTTAATATCGGTGTTTAAATTGCGATGTCGTTGGGAGTAAATAATAAAACGATTTGAAATCCGGGGATACTGTCGAACATAATGATACCTGCGGAAATGCCAGTCAACATAGTAGTAAGAAGGAAGATCAACAATAATCACCGTCCCTCCCGGTCCGTAATAAAATCCCCAATCATACCAGTAAGGATACCGGTACCAGCGAGGATAGGAATACCAGTAGGGATAACCGAACCAATAGGGATAAGGATTAACATAATATACCTCCACCCGGGTCCTGGTATCTGCGACTTTTTCTGTTTCGCTGATTTTCATTTTTTCATCATCATACCCTTGTTCCCTGGCATATTCCTCTGCGGCTTGCTGGAATTCTTCCATAGCCTCCGGGTCATCTTCCAGGCTCTTTCTCCAACTATTCACGGCCTGGGATTGTTGACGAGCCCCCTCGACTTGAAGCTCCTCCAGTTGTTTCTTGATCTGCTGCGGGTTATTCTTGTACATGTCTCCCAATAGAATAGTGAGGGAAATGTTTTCGGTCAGGATACTTAAAATTTCCGGGAAGCGAACCAGGTCCCAGATGGTTTCCTGGATTTTCCTGTTGTAAGGAGAAAGAATTTCTTTGAATTTTTCCCTGGACCTTTCCTGGATGTTGCTGATTTTTACGAGTATTTCCGGGTAAAGCGAAGCCTCTAAAACGGCATTTCTTACTTTTTCCGGGTAAAGGACCAATGCTTCCACTGCTTTTTGTTGTTTTTCCGATAGGCCCTGAACCAATGATTGCTCCTGTCCCTCCCGGGGTGATACCTGGGAAACAAAAACGTAAACCAGGAGAATAATACCCGTCAACTTAACACCATTTGGTTTTCTAATCTTAGTCATTTTGCTTTTTCCTTATTTTTTTCTTAAATTTTTAGTATATCTACTAGAGGTTAATTGAACATTAAAAAGAGATTAAAATATTTTAATATTCAACTTTAAACGGTTTCCGGCCATTAAAGAAGCGGCGTTTAATTATTCAGGAAAAAGAAGGGACAGGCCAATTTCTCTGTATCTTCGTGGCTAATTTTTTAGTTATTTTAAAGGACGACAGGGGACAGCCCGGGAACAAACCGGTAAAACATCTTAAGAAAATATTTTAAATAATTGTTGACAGTGCTATCATTTTATACTATCATATTTCTGTGAGAAATATAGAGGTTCTTGTGACTAAGAAAAACAAATTGATTGACAAATTTTTAGAAAAGCCGCTGAGAAAAGACATTACCTTTGATGAACTGGAAAAGCTCTTTAAGATGCTGGGGTATGAGAAAAAAGAGGGGCGGGGCTCACGAATCAGGTTTTTAAACCACGAAAACGGGGATGTCTTTATTACCCATAAACCACATCCCGGGAATCTTTTAAAAACCTACGTGGTTAAAGAGGTTGTCGAAAAAATAAGGGGAATTACAAATGAATAATCTATTGATTTATAAAAACTATACGGGTTCTGTAAATTACTCTTCTGATGATGACATCTTTTACGGGAAAATCGAATTTATTACAGACACCGTTCTTTATGAGGGAAGCTCGGTTGAGGAGCTGAAGAAAAACTTCCGGGAAGCTGTTGAGGATTACATCGAGGCCTGTGAAGAAATGGGAAAAGAGCCGCAAAAACCCTTCAAAGGAAAAATCCTGGCAAGAATAGAACCTGAATTGCATAAACAAGCTGCTCTAATCGCTTTACAGAAGCGAGTCTCGCTTAATAAATTCGTAGAAAGTGCTATCAAGCATGAAATTGAATTGAATTTATAGAACAAAAAAGTAAATGTCCATCTGTGAAAATCTGTGATAATCCGTGCAAATCCGTGGTAAAAAAATTCAAAATGAGTATTGGTGAATGTTTCATTATTTTACTTTCCAGCCCTTTTGCTTAAATATATCTTCCAGCTTCTTTTTCTTGTAGTTCTTGACATGCGCTTCCCATTGAGCCCGATGGGCTTCAAAAAACGCCTGGGCATTCTCCTTTTCAAAAAAATGCACCAACCATACTTCTTCCCCTTCAATTTTAGGAACCACATAAAATTCAAAGGGCGTGTTATCCATGCCCCTGCCGCTTTCAAAGGCCTGCGGGAATGGAATCTTTACCAAATCCTCCATATGGGCTGTCTTTTTGAGGTTCTTGAATTTCTTTTCGAAAATCTCGATTTTTTTCCAGCGATTAAATTCATAAACCGCATGTTCCCAATGAAAGAACTTGCGATCCCCTAAAATCACTCCTAACCATTCTCCCGTCGGTAACAGCAGCTCTTCCTCTTTTACCTTCTCAAAAAACTGGTAATCAAACTTCACAAAAGGCTTTTGTCCGATATGGAGAATTTCAATTTGTTCGTTATTGATCTCCACGAATCGGGGCCAGCCAGCTCGTTTCAATTCCCTTATCAATCGATAAGGAAGGATACTTTTCAGGGTTACGTGGGTAAATCCTTTATGCAAATTGAAAAAAAGGTCCAGGTTATCCATATTTAAGTTTTCCCGTAATTCCCTGAACAGGAAGCCTTTTCGCAGATATTCAAAGGGTTTTGGTTTTCTTTTGACCATATCTTTGATTTCATTGAAATCCTCTTCCAATTTTTCCATCTTTTTTGAGAGGGGGAATTTTTGTTTATTTTCAGCTTTTTCGTACCACTTCAATGCTTCGCGGGCGGCTCGTTCTTTTTCCTCCGGGTTTTGCCAATCAGGTGCAGTGGTGAAATCCTTGATGAGTTTTCCCCCGAAGTAAATTTGCCTGAACACTTTTAGCCTGGAATTGTCCACGAATACGTTTTCTTTTTTATAGTAACTAAAGGGTTTGAGCTGTTCCAGCAATTCCAGGGTAAGTTCGGAGGCAAAGGTAATCAACGGCAGCATGTGTTGTTGGATTTCACCGGTTTCCCGGTTTTCCCGGTTGATAACCAGGTCAAAGGGCAGGCCCACCAGCATGTCCGGTGGGGCTTGAAAGAGCACGGAGGTTCGATCCAACTGCCGAACCTCATTATCCCGCTGGTAATCATCTCCACCTTTGACCAGCACTTCGTCGGCAAAGCATGAAAGAATGGCCCGGAAAAGGATATCCATATCTTTTAATGAAAGATGCTGCCCGGTGGGGGGTAATTGAATCCGTTTTTTTAATTCCCGGTAGATTTCATTGGCCAGGGCAAATTTCTTTTGACTGATGATTTTTCGGTTCATTCGTGCGTGCTGCCACAACACCAATTGATTCAACAGGTCGGAGTTGTAGGGGAGTTTTCCGATTTTTCCCCCTTCGTATTCTTTGTTAACGATGCCTTTGCTTTCCAGGACAGCGATGCATTTGAGGGCGCTGTCCACGACACGGGGGTTTCCTTTTTGAGCCTCCAGCAGGAGCCT
>CP070627.1:2337636-2342301 GCA_020355945.1 Candidatus Aminicenantota bacterium
TATCAGGGTCATTTACACAATACTCGTCAGGCTTATAACGGGGAGTAAGGGGGTAAGTATCATTGCTCTTTACCAATCCCACAATCTTATCCTTTACAGCAATGAGGTCTTTGTCTTTACCGTTGTAATTAGCGATTGCCATGATATCCAGGTAATCTAAAGCAGAGAGGTGATAAAAATGGAGCGGATGGTCATAAATATACTGGGCACCCATGACCAGGTTTCTAAGAAGTGTACCTCCTGTGGGCACTTTAGCACCAAAAGCGTCATCTAAAGCATAAGCAGAACATAATTGATGCACGCTGTAACAAACACCGCATATTCGGGATGTGACATAGGAGGCGTCCCTGGGGTCTTTCCCTTTAAGCAGTAATTCAATACCCCGGGCCATGGTTCCGGAACTCCAAGCATCCTTCACTTTACCATTTTCAATCTCTACCTCAATCTTAAGATGACCTTCAATTCTTGTTACCGGATCAATAATGATTTTCTGTCCCATGTTATACCTCCTTTTTCGTTTTATCTTTCAATGCGTTATTGAACGCCAGCCTGGCACGTTCCTGCAAACGTCCGCCTTCATCTGCGTAAAGCGGGGTGGTTTTGGCATAAAATGCAGTTTCGGTACAACCATTGCAGCCGGCACTACAATCGATGCAGGAATTCAGCCCGTCATTCCAGCGTCGAACCGCACAGTCAGAATAAGTCTCCGGTCCTTTACATCCCTTATCAATAAGGCACCAGTTCTTTTGTTCCGGCGAATTCCAGTCCTCAAGCACTTTACCTTCATCAAAGTATGTACGGCGTCTGCAGTTGTCGTGAATGAGTTCGCCAAAATACATGAGGGGACGTCCATGTTTGTCAAGAGGCGGTACTTTTTTTGTAGTTAAATAATAGAGGACGGTTCCCACCAAATGGTCTGCATGTACCGGGCAACTGGGGAGATTGATGATGGGTTTGCCTTTTACAATTTTACTGACACCCACGGCACCTGTGGGCCCAGCCGCGGGAATCCCACCAAAGGATGCGCAAGCTCCCACTGCAATAATAGCAGCCGCGTTTGCCCCGGCTTCTAATACGATTTCCTTAAAAGGACGCCCGCCTACCATACAAAATCGGCCATCTGCCGTGGGGATCGAACCTTCCACCACAAGCACATAGCCACCTTCCTTGACGGTATCATGATAAACCGCTTCGGCCTGATGACCGGCCGCAGCCATAATCGTCTCATGATATCGTACAGATAATGTGTCTAAAATAATGGATGCCGCAGGCGGGTTAAGGGCACCGGCAAAAGATACCGTACAACCTGCACAATCCTGGCCTTCCAGCCAGATCACAGCGGGCTTGCCTGAAGTAGAAGCAGCCATAGCTGCTGAAACCTTGTTGGCAAATTCAAATTTTGAGATTCCTAAAACAGCAGCCGTTGTTCCACAAAACTTCAGAAAGTCCCTACGCGAAATTCTTCCAATTTTCGAGTTCACTTGAACCTCCTTATTATTATATTATTATTCGCTATTATATGCTACATCATCGCCACAACTAAAGAGAAGAGAGTTTTATACCATAAATAAAAGAAAAAGACAACATAATAAGCAAAAAAAGTTAAAAAAAAAATTAAAAGGTGCAAATGAACCCAATCCCGTACTCTTTGCCTCATCTTTGAGATTTAACATTTAAGGCATTTAAGGGATTTAAGGGGACAGGCGAATTTTTTCACCGTTTTCAATTAATGGCCAGCGACATGTCTTTCATCTTCTTGAATTGACAAACACATCTTATCAAATTATAATAATACTATGGTTGACAAAAAAGAAAAGAAAGAAAATCCGGTTAAGAAGCTGCAAAGTATGCACGATGAAGTGGTAAAAGACTTTTTAAGCGATACATGGTAAGGATATGGGAATTGTATCTCAAGCAAAATAAGGAAGCAAAGACCTTGCCGGTGATAATCCCCATGGTGATTTATCACGGTCCCAAGAAATGGGAAGTGGATACACGATTTACTTCTTTTTTTAATGCACCTGGTTATCTGGAGGAGTATATTCCTGATTTCAATTATAATTTATATGATATTTCCCATGTTCCCGATGAAAAGATAAAAGGAGCAGTGCTGCTGAGAGTACTATTTATGACTTTGAAATACGTTTTTACACCGGAATTAAATTATAAGTTGCGGGAGGAGATATTTCCCTTATTTCTTGAGCTCAAAGATAAGAAAAAGGGAACCGAATACCTTGAGGTGCTGCTGGGGTACCTGACCAGGAGCGCCAGGAGTTTACCGGAAAATGAGCTCAATGAAGCAGTAACGCAACTATTTGAAGAAGGAGGTGATCTCATGGAAACCATAGCTGAAAAATGGAAAAAAGAAGGAATGGAAGAGAAGGCAAAAGAAACAGCAAAGAGAATGTTAGAAGATGGTCTGCCAATTGAAACGATTTCAAAGTATACCGGGCTCACTGAAAAAAAAGTAAAAGCACTGATGAATTAATTTATTGGTGCGTCGGCTTAGGGGTGAGATTTTAAAACCGGTTTGGTTTTTTCAGGTTCTTTGAAATCCGAGTTAAAGGGCAGCAAATCTTCCTGGCTTCCCTCTTTTTAATGTTTTTAAGGGGACAGACGAATTTCTTCAATTTTTTCACCCTTTTCAATTAATGGCGAGCGACAATCAATAACTTAACGCGATGTATTCCGTATGGCTTTTTTCCTTTGTATTTTTTTAGTTTTTTTAATAACTCAACGTAATGTATTCAGTCAGGTAGTGGATGGCTACCTTCTGATCCTTGATAATTTGCCGTACCAGGTCACCTATAGAGACAATGCCGATTAATTTCTTATTATCCAATACCGGCAAGTGACGGCACTTTTTTTCGGTCATGATGGCCAAACCTTCTTCTATAGAAGCATCAGGAGTAACAAATACAACTTTTGTTGTCATTACATCTTTGATCCTGGTTTCTTTTGAGGTATGACCTTCAAGAATGATTTTATTCAAATAATCCCGTTCGCTAAAAATCCCTACAATTCGATCTTTATCCATGACCAATACTGCTCCGATTTTGTGACTGGCCATAAGATGGATCGCCTCAAATACAGTTGTTTTCGGGGTTACAGAAAAGATATCTCCTTCTTTTTTCTGTAAAATTTCTGAAATCCTGGTTTCTTTCACTGCCATAAATCACCTCTTTTTTTGTCATTTCTTTGTATATTTGTGCATTTGTACATTGTATTACAGGAATACATTATACATTATCTTTTAAATAAAGAGAAGGGAACAAGCAAATTTTTTTCCCCTGGTGATTTTCCCTGCGCAATTAAGGCAATATCACTGCCTGGCCTCTGCCAGGCTGGACCCAATTACCGGGTGCATCCCGAAAATGTCCTCGTATTCCTGGTCAACCTCGCAAATATGGCACCGATATTCATTGGGACAAATTTTATATGGAACGATTCCCATTAACATGTATCTGCATGGGCGTTCGGTTGTGTCGAGTTTTTTGAGGCGTTCTTCTATTATCTCTGCCTCCATCTTTATCGCTCCTGTAGGACAGACGAATGAGCAGGCACCACAGGCCCGGCAATATTCAGACAGGGTATCAAAAGGTGTTACCACCTTCCGTCCCCCACCTCTACCCTCAAAACCGATGGCACTGGCTTTAACTATCTCATCGCAAACCCGGATGCAAAGCCCACATAAGATACATTCTCCTTCCCCGGGGGTTCCACGGGCTAAATCCGTAGAAACCTGTTCTTGAGGTTGTTTTGAACTGAATCTGGACTGTTTAATCCCAGCTTCTTCTGCCAGCTTCCTGATGATCTTCACCTCCGGGCACTCTGCCAGCAGGAGCTCCAGTATCATTCTGCGGCCGGCCCGCAGGGAAGCTGAGTCTGTTATAATCTCCATCCCCGGATCAGCACGGGAGGTGCAAGAGGGTAACAAACGCTTTCTTCCTCCGCTTTCCACCTCAACTGTACAAAGCCGGCAGGCTCCATATGGGGTGATTGCCTCATGATGGCACAGTGTGGGTATGTTCACACCAATAGACCTTGCAGCTTCAAGGATGGTTGTTCCTTCATTTACTTTAACTTCTTTATTGTTTATCTTTAGTAGAACCATGATCGTATAGTCCTTAAAAACTTATTTTTTTTATAAATCACATCTTAAACACCGCTTGGCTTCCTTGACACACATCTCTTCCGTGTATCCCAATTCAACCTCATCGAAGTTATTGATTCGCTGAAGGGCTTTGATACAGGGCATCTCTTCTCTCTTTAACTTCTCAATCTCTTCATCGGTTATCTCTATTTGTTTAATTAGTCTTTTTGGTATAACCGGTTTAAAACGCCACTGCAGTTTTTCTTTATTGAAATACTTATCAATAGCTGCTGCTGCTCGCTGACCGGCTGCAATGGCTTCAATAATTGTTGCCGGCCCGGTAACGTCATCTCCTCCGGCGAATATACCCGGTATATTAGTTTCAAGGGTATCGGCGTCAACTTCAAAGGTATTCCAGGCGGTGGTCTTGAGCTCGGTGTCTTTTATTAATTCGGCTATTTCCGGTTCCTGGCTGATTGCCGGGATGATGACATCACAGGGAATGATAAACTCTGAGCCTTCAATAGGTACGGGACGACGCCTGCCGCTGGCATCCGGTTTTCCCAGCTCAG
>CP070627.1:2342401-2347038 GCA_020355945.1 Candidatus Aminicenantota bacterium
ACCGCGAATCATTTTAAAATAATCCATTTTCTTTTCTTTTTTGTATTTAGGAGATTTTAATACTAGTACCTCCCCTTTATTGAGGCCATGCAAATAAAGGTTAGGAGAGGAAGCAGCAACCACCTCTCCTTTATTACCTCTCGTTTTAATAATTTTCCCGAGGTAAATCAACTAACAACTTATACGACCGATAAACGGTTCTTACTGTTCGTCACTGCTTTCGCCCTCATCAAACCGCTCAATAATTTCCAGGTTAAATCTTCGTTTCTGTTTCATCCCGGCAGCAGCCAGAATGGTTCGGATTGCTCTTGCTGTCCTCCCTTGTTTACCAATCACTTTACCCAAATCGGATTGATGAACCCTCAATTCCAAAATAGTGGTCTGTTCGCCATCAATTTGAGTTACCTTAACGTCTTCGGGGTTGTCAACCAGCGATTTACATACTGTCTCAACAAGTTCTTTCACGTTGTCCTCCTTAATTATCAGACTTAACTTTCTTTATTAACGATTTTACTGTATGTGATGGTTTTGCTCCCTTTTTAATCCATTCATTATATTTGTTAAAATCTACCTTTATTTCCGGCTGTTCCCGCATTGGATTATAGTGACCGATAAGATCGATATAACGAGACTCCCTGGGTCGTCTTTTATCTATCGCTACAATCCTGTAATAGGGCCTGTGTTTGGTACCGCCGCGAGTCAATCTTATCACTACCATTACTGTCTGCTCCTTACAGAAATTAATTTCAAGTCCTCAGACCAAATTTGCGAAATTTTTCAGTCTATAACATTACCTCATTTTAGAGAGAAAGTCAAATTTTTTAAGCATCTTTTTGAAAAAAGGCTTTTTCATATACTTTTTCATTTCAAAATAGTTTCTCAGTAATTGGTTAACTTCCTGTACGGGTCGGCCGCTGCCTTTGGAAATCCTGTACCGCCGTCTTCCATTAATAATTTTGGGATTTTCCCTTTCTTTCCAGGTCATGGAGTTGATAATCGCAATCATGTGTTTTATTTTTTTATCATTTACAGCAGCATTGGCCATTTGGGGATTCATACCCCCGATATTGGGCAGCATACCCAAAATGTCACTCATGGAACCCAATTTTTGAATTTGGTTTAATTGAGAGCGGAAATCTTCCAGTGAAAATTCATTTTGCAGGAGTCGGCGCGTCATTTCTTCGGCTTTTTTCTCGTCCATTTCCTTTTCTGCTTTCTCGATCAACGTCAGCACATCTCCCATACCCAATATGTTGGAGGCCAGGCGGTCCGGGTAAAATTTCCGGAAATCACTGTGTTTTTCACCGAGACCGACAAATTTAATAGGTTTTCCTGTAACGCTGACAATAGAAAGAGCGGCACCACCCCTGGCATCAGCATCCAGCTTAGTAAGTATAATAGAATCGATACCAATTCGCTCAGAAAAACTAACCGCTGAATTCACCGCATCCTGACCGGTCAATGAATCCGCTACAAAAATAATTTCCGTCGGATTCAAGAAATTCTTCACCTGTTCCAGTTCATTCATCAAATCATCATCGATATGAAGTCGTCCGGCAGTATCGGCGATAATATAATCATACCCATATTCCCTGGAGGTTTTCATGAGTTCTCTGGTTATTTTTTTCAGTTCATTGCCATAGGGGTCTCGTTTAAAATAATGGGCGCCCACTTCTTTGGAAATGATTTCCAATTGTTCGCCGGCAGCCAACCGTTTTAAGTCCAGGGAACAGAGTAGAGAAGTTTTACCCTGGCCTTTTAGATAATGAGCCAACTTTCCTGCGCAAGTGGTTTTTCCTGTACCCTGAAGACCCACCAGCATGATGACATTGGGCTTGGTTGGGCTTGTTTTTAAATCTTTATCCTCAGAACCCAGCATCTCTTCCAATTCGGTTTTAACGATTTTTACCATGTGCTGGTAGGGGTTTAAGCTTTCCCGGACTTCGGTTCCCATGGCTTTTTCTTTGACATTATTGATGAATTTTTTTACCACTTTGAAGTTCACGTCGGCTTCCAGGAGAGATAATTTGATCTCTCTCATGGCGACTTTCATGTTATCTTCGGTGATTTTGGCTTCGCCTTTCAGGTATTTCAGAACCTTGTTAAATTTTTCGCTTAAATTTTCCAGCATAATATTCCTCGTTACGAAATTTGACTCAATTACGGTTATTATAATAAACTTAAAAAAAAAATTTGTCAACCACAGGTTTTTCTCTAAATACGAAAATATAGTTGATATTTAATTCAATTTATGGTATCAAATTCCTTTAACAATAATTTTGGCAATTAATGATTTTAGACAGCCGATGATGCGGAGTGTTCTAATATGACCATACCATATGGAACAGAAATATATAACTTGAATTATTTACACGTAAGTAGCCAGGGTGTGTACTATTCATCCAGGGAACTCAATAGCTGCCTGGAAGGACCGGTATCCAAAACCTTGTTTGATAACGAGGGTACAGATATCCTGAGAACTTTGCTTTCAGGTGTAGCAGAAACTAATTTTGAACACGAAAACGTAAAACGTATTTTGTACTCGAAACAGGAATCTGAGAGATGGAGAGTAGGTGAAGCACTGGCAGAATCTTACCTGGTTGCTCACAGGAATTGCTTTTTCCCCTGGCCTGTCAGCCGGGACAAGAAAAAGGAACGTGCAAGTCTTCCCGGAACAGACCTGGTAGGATTCCAGGAAGCCACTGAGCGGGATAACCGTTTTGCTTTTGGCGAGGTCAAAACATCGGAACAGGAAAAATACCCACCGTCTGTTATGTATGGTCAACATGGTTTGAAGCATCAACTTGAAGATTTATGCAGTAATGTTAGTACAAGAGATACTCTTGTTAAATACCTGGCGCATAGAGCGCAGGGTTCCTCCTGGGTGCGGCAGTATAAGGATTCCGCAAAACGGTATTTAGCAAATAACCTCGATGTGTCTTTGTTCGGAATTATGGTCAGGGATGTCGATCCCCATACAGATGATCTTTTTGCGTTAACTCGCAATCTTGCCGAAATCAGCTCACCACCCTTATCCGTCGAACTATTAGCCCTTTACTTACCTGCCGGCAGCATAGAAAACCTTTCTTCAAAGGTGAGGGCAGTGGCCCAGGAAGGTAACTGATGAAAGTAAACGAGGAATCTTTGCACCGGATCGATACCCACTGGGCTGTATCGGCTATAGGAGAAGGAGAACGGGACCGGGTATTAAAAATGGCTGATGTTTTCCTGGTTAAATCTGCGGTGGGTGAGCAAGTGAAGATCGATTTTGCAGAGAGTCCCCAGCACTGGGCGAAGTTGGAGCGTCTGGCATTGGCTTACGAAATGGCGGCCATCGAAGGATTAAATGCAATCCTGAATCCTTTACCTGATAAGGAAACAGATCGGCTTAGAGAACAATGTTTTAGTGCTGCCTGGCGTACGTTTGAACTGCGCCGTTTGCTGCCAATACCGAAAGGAATAGAGGAGCGGATTTTCCACATTATTCATCTTTCATGCCTGGCATATTGCGGCGACCGTTGGTCCGACCTGCGGCGCTGGTATTCCGAAAAGGAAAAAGAATTGTTGGCACCAACTATAGCCGACGCACCATGGGACCGGCGGTTATTGTATCGCTTATATGAATGCTGGTTCTGTTTATTCAGGAAAAAAAGTTGGGGTGATCTTCACAGGATTCATGAAATAATTGCCGGACTGCGGCAAGACCAAAAAAACTATGAATCCGAAGTCCTCAACAACGGCAATTCCGATGCAGACCGGGTGATGGCCTTACGTTTGATCGCGCTTTATCATTGGGCGAAGGCGACTGAACTGCTGGCATTGTACATACTCCAGGGAGAGCCGTTAGATATAGTGACCCAACTGGACAAGCATTTCGAGAGTGCTTACGAAGCCGCGGCAATATCCCGTGATTCGCAAATGGAAATACTTACTCGCTGGCTGCACGCCGCCTCCCGACGAATGGCAGCAGGTTCCGTATGGTGGGTGGCAAGTAAAGTTAACTCAAGGGTTACTCAATTTATCCGTAACGTAACAAGGCAGAGGGCTTTGTTTGAACTATTACCACCGCAGCGTGCGGCATTGCAGGAGCAGGGACTCCTGGATCAAGCCACTGAAGCCGTTGTTATCGAATTACCGACTTCCGGCGGTAAGACACTGCTGGCACAATTCAAGATACTACAAGCACTGAATCAATTTGACGCCGACAGGGGTTGGGTTGCATACGTTACCCCTACCCGCGCCTTAACTGCACAGATTACACGACGTCTGCGCCGGGATTTCTCTCCTTTGGGTATTACCGTTGAACAACTAACCGGTGCTGTTGAAATCGATTCCTTCGAGGAAATCCTTCTTGCCGGGGAAAAAGCGCAAAAAACTTTCGACATACTGGTGGCCACACCTGAAAAACTACAACTGGTCATCCGCAATAAAAAAGTTTCACGCCCCCTGGCACTGGTGGTTATGGATGAAGCTCATAACATCGGAAACGACACCCGGGGGTTAAGAATCGAATTAATGCTGGCCACCATAAAACGTGAATGCAGATCGGCTAACTTCCTGCTGCTCATGCCTTACGTTGAGAATGCCGCCAGGTTGACTCAATGGCTTTCCCCGGAGGCCGGACGTACCATCGGTAT
>CP070627.1:2347138-2351771 GCA_020355945.1 Candidatus Aminicenantota bacterium
TGAAAAATGTAATGAAGATACGGATTCCATTATCTCAAAATAAATTTTAGCGGATCATGGATCCAAAAATTTTTTATAAATATTGTAGATATGGTTTTTAGTAACATTTTGTCCTAAAAAGAGGACATAAATGTGTTAAATTTCTGGCATCAGAATTGCCTTCTAATTTCTATGAAAAAAAATACCGGGTTAATATTATTATTGTTCACCCTGGTGGTAAGTGCCATCATTCCAAATACAGGGTGTAAAGCAGATCATCGTTTCGATATCAGGGGCACATGGGTAATCACCCTTGTTTACAGTGACGGAAACCAGACCTCCAATATCTACGTTTTTAGCGGCAGCAAATTCGACGGAACAGTGCGCATTGAGAATATCAATTCCACCGGCTCATACACCGTGGATGGAAACAACATTCAATTTTCAGTTTCCTATGGGATCACCACTCCCTTTTTTTCTAACAATTTTAGCGGCGCGCCTGTAGCCGGGGATTATATGAGGGGAAGTTTCAACATCACGATCAATGATGCGGTTACCCATACCGGGACCTGGGATGCTGCCAAAGAATTACCGTAATTAATGATCGGTCGGTAAAAAGCCCTCTGAAAACGCATGCAATTCCCACCTCCGGGAGTGCAGCTTACCCGGTCCGCTTCTTGGATTGGCAATGCCACCCCGCCACCCCCTCTGGGTAAATCCGTGGCTACTTATCTTTTACCAGTTCTTCCAGGGTTTCCTCCAGGAGTTTATTAAAGGTATCAGGGGCCTCCATATGGAGAAAATGACCGACACCTTTCATGACTTTCACCTCAAATGAAACCGCATGACGCTTACCCGCTTCAATGTCATAGGGGAATTTATCGGCAATAATTAAGCGAATGGGTACTTTAATTTTGTCCATTGCTCCAGTCAGATCGTATTTGAACCCATTTTCCATGGCGCCCAGTCCAACCTGTGGTTTAGCTGAAGACATTTTTTTTACAATCTTATCGATCAATGCCGGGTCGGTTTTAGGTGTAAACATCCAGGCACGGAGGAACTTTTCAGCGCCTGTTTTAAAATCTTTGCGCATCGGAGCTGTTAATTGTTCGTATTGTTCTTTGGTAAACTTTTGTTCTACATTCTGCAGGGTATCCACGGCAATAAGTCCGATGACTTGCCTGGAAAGCAAACGGGCAGCTTCCACTGCAACGGTTCCTCCCATGGAATGACCGATGAGAATCACTTTTTTTAATGCCAGTTTTTTCACAACTGCAGCCACATCCAGGCCAAATGCTTCCATAGTCCAGTCTTTTCGATCTTGACCGGACTCCCCATGCCCACCTAAATCAAGGGTTACTACCTGGTAATGCCTGGCAAATACCGGCACCTGCAATTCCCAAAAACTTTTATCGCAGCACCAACAATGAACCAGGACTAATGCAACATCTCCCTTTCCCTGCACCTGGTAAACAATGGGAAGCCCGTCGGCAGAAGCCATTTTAATGGCTTTTGCCTGCATGTTTACAGTAAAAATTATCGCCAGGATTACGGTAAAAATGGCGATTGATACTTTCAATGGTTTCATTTTCCATATCCTCCTTTTTTAAAAAATTATTCGGGGTGCGGACGCCACCCCCTTATTGTAGAAAGTTTCGATTTCTCCTTTATCAAACTGGTATACAGTATTGCAATTATGACAGCGGATATCTACAGGAAAAGGTCCTCGGTGAAACATATCTTCAAGGGTCTGGAGCGGTAGTTTGGCGATTACCTGACCGATTGCTGCTTTCCGACACCGGCAAAAAAATTCCATACGACGGCTGTCTAAAATTTTCGGTGAAAATGAGTGAAAGTGCTTTACGATGAACTCTTCAGGGGATTGATTTACTGAAAAGGCTTCTCCGATGGAAGGGAAATTGTTCATCAAATGCTCAAGTTTATCAATACGTTTATTATCAGCATGCGGCATGGTTTGCAAGAAAAGACCCCCGGCGCCGGTGACATTCCCCTCCGGGTCAAATTTTACACTCAAATGAAACGCCGTAGGCGTCTGTTCGGAAGATAAAAAATAATGAGCCAGGTCCCTGGCAATACTCCCATATCTCATCTTCACATGTCCCACATAAGGGTGTTTGGCGTACCCGGGAAACCGGGTGACCATAAGGAACCCTTCACCAAAAAAGGGCGACAAATTAAAACTCTCCAGGGGTTTTTCAATGGGTATGGGATTGTTTTTTAAGTATCCCCGTACCTCTCCATAGGCATTGGCCTCCACTGAAAGTCCTTTAATAGGCCCTGAACACTCTATTTTAAATGCGATATGGTCACCACGCTCTTTTAAACTGGCAGTCATGAGGCTGATGCCAATGTAAGCATGTCCCAATACCAGGGTCTCCAGGATTCCCAATTCATGGTTGAGGCGCATTTCCTTGAGCATATGGGTTCCATGAATCGCAGCACCACGAATTTGTCCGCCTTCCAGGACAAAATTATGAAGCCTATTTTTAGCCCTGGCTTTTAATTGCTCTTTTTTGGACATCCCTGGAATTTTCTTTTTAATCATCATGCACGACCAAATGTATTTCCTGGATTCTTTTCTATTGTATATGAAATCCCGGAATATATCAATAGCCCCGTGTCATAAATCCACCGTCTTAAAAAAAAGATGCACTTAATCAGATTTTTGTTGACATTTTGGAAGATTTATATTATCTAAATGCTTTGAAAAAAAAATAAAATTTTTAGGGCAAGCCGCGGAAATGGTTGGAACTGAGGTGAAAAAATGGCAGAAGATTATTACAAGATACTGGGTGTGAGTAAAAACGCCAGTAAAGACGAAATCAAAAAAGCGTTTCGAAAGCTGGCCATGAAATATCACCCGGATAAGAACAAGGACAATAAACAAGCCGAAGAACTATTTAAAAAAATAAACGAAGCCTATGCTGTCCTGGGCAACGACGAAAAGCGAAAACAATACGATATGTTTGGGGCGGAAGGCTTCTCAAGACGGTTTTCACAAGAAGATATTTTCCGGGGATTTGATTTTAACAGTATTTTCCAGGAGTTTGGAATTGGTGACGTGTTTGGTCGCGGTTTTTTTTCCGATATATTTGGTGGAGGGAGACGGTCCAGGGGTAGGTCCTCATCTTCGTATGGTTTTCAAGACCCTTTTGGCGCTGGTGCCCCGGGAGGATTTTCTCAAGGAAGAGGAACCACTGCTCCGCAGAACGCCGAAACAGAACTGCGCATCAGTTTGGAAGATGTGGTGTTTGGAGGTAAAAAAAGGGTTAACCTTGATACCGGCAGTGGTGTTGAAACAATAGAAATCTCTATTCCCAAAGGCATCGAAGACGGACAAAAATTGCGCCTCAAAGGAAAAGGCCCCATGGACCCCTTTTCCGGCCAAAGAGGTGACCTCTTCTGTAAAATTACGATTGCCCCACATTCACAGTTTAAACGAAAAGGGAACGATCTCATCACGGAAAAAGAAGTTAAATTAACAGAAATGGTCCTGGGGGGCAAAGTCAGGGTCACCACCATCGATGGTCAGCAAATCGATTTAAAAATCCCCCCTCATTCAAAAAATAACTGTACGCTGAGAATTAAAGGCAAAGGAATCCCGGGTTCAAAAGGCAAAGGGGATGGGAACCTGTTGGTTCGCTTGCAAGCCCAATTACCCCCTCATCTCGATGAAACCCAGAAAAAATTATTTGAAGAACTGGCCAAAACCGGGGTTTAGAACGTTATATAAATGGATGATAAGTGATGAAAAAATATGTGTTTTTTCTTGGTGGACATGATGCAGAGATGATAACCATCAGGGAAATATTAGACACAAAAAAAATCCCCTATTTCGATAAGCATTTAAACTGGGGGGCAGCACTTTCCGATTATAGAGAAGAATTGAACGCGCTTTCTAAGGGTAAAATTCCTGTGTTTATCGAGCTGCGATTGGACATTTCCTACCCGCAGAGGGCCATTATTATCGATCATCATAATGAAAGAGCCGGCAAGCATCAAAAGACATCGATCGAACAAATGGCAGATTTATTGGGCATTCAACTGGACCGGCGTCAATGCTTAATCAGTGCCAATGACAGGGGGCACGTCACAGCCATGAAAGACATGGGAGCCACCTGCAAAGAAATCCGGGAAATTCGTGAATTCGACCGCCAATGCCAGGGGGTGACACAAGATGACGAAAAAGCCGCTGAAATATCCATTCAAAAACATTCCGAAAATTTAACCCCGGATTCCATTTATATAAAAAGTTTAACAGAGAAAGCCAGTCCCCTGCTGGATCGTCTCTACGATAAATACACGCATATCTTCATTGTTACGCCCACCAGGGAATTCCACTATTTCGGACCGGGAAAGATGATCCTGCGCCTGGAAAAAATTTACAAAGCCATAAAACAATCCAGGCCGGATATTATTTTTTGGAAAGGGGGATATCTACCGGATAAGGGTTTCTTTGGGTCTAAATCCGCGCTTGGCAAAAAACAAATCCGGGAATTGTTCACCTAGTGGTTCGTTCCAAAAATAACGTATTGTTATCGGTGAGGGCTGAGCGTGAAGAGCAAGGCGTGATGACGAGGCATAGTGGGGCTATGTCGAGGAAGAACAACGCAGCTATTCACGTTCAGAACCA
>CP070627.1:2351871-2356503 GCA_020355945.1 Candidatus Aminicenantota bacterium
TTTCCTGGGTGACATTTAGTTTCTCTACAACACTTCTCTGGTTCTCCAGGGACTGCACAAAAGCATCGTCGAGTCCTACTTTGGATAACTCAGTCAAGTGTTTGGTAATTCCTTCGACCAACAGTTTGGCCGAATTAATTTGTTCCGAATAAGATTCACTTTTTCTTATCCTTGGCATGTTGTCCTCCTTGTTTTAATGTTTTATCTTCCCTTTTATGCTTGACATAGGGCAGTTGTAACCGTTGTCCGTTGTCATGTTTGCCGTATGTCCGTTTTGATGTGCCGGACGTCCGGATGGTCGTCCCGGATGTCCGTCTTGCCTTGCCGGACGTGCGGATAGTTATGCCGGACGTCCGTCTGGTCTTCCCGGACGTCCGGATAGTGCTGCCGGACATCCGTTTTACCTTGCCGGACATCCGTATTGACTTGCCGTACGTAGATTTGCTTAAAGCGAACATGTGTTTTATTCATTTTAAAACTTTAAATATGAAATTTTTCAATTAAAGTTTTGATTTTTTCTAAAATATATCTTTTCCATACATTTTTTGTTGGCAATTATTAAAAAAGTTATTAAAGTACACTCTTTTTAAATCCATTTGCGGTCTTTCTTCGTGTTTCTTTGTGTAACCTGGTGGCTAAAATTGAAATTGCTGATTTCCTTTTAGGATTAAAGAAACATTTGACAAAATCATAAATCTATTGTACATTATTGAAAAAAAGGAGCCGAACCATGGGTTTAGTGGCATTAACAAAAGAAGATTTGCCCCATTATAACTATGATGATTATGTTCAATGGGAAGGCCGCTGGGAGATAATCAATGGAATTCCCTACGCCATGTATCCGGCGCCATCGAAAAAGCACCAGCGTGTAAGCCTTAAAATTGCCCGTCAATTGGAATCCCTCCTGGAATCCAATTCCTGCACCAATTGCACCACTTATCTGCCTATAGACTGGGTGATCGCAGAAGATAACGTGGTGCAACCTGATGTAATGGTGGTGTGCGGCGATAACCCGGAGGAAACCAAACTAACGATTACTCCTGTGTTGGTGTTTGAGATCATCTCGCCAACCACAGCCCAAAAAGATAAAGTTCTTAAATATCGGCTTTATGAGCATGCCGGGGTGAAATATTATTGTATTGTCGATCCGGTTGGCAAAAGTGCTGAAATATTTTCACTCGATTATAATGAGAAAAAATACCGGGAAATGGGAGATTTTCACGAAGGAAAGATTACCTTTGATCTCGATAACGAAGGCTGCCGCATTGCCTTTGATTTCAGCAAAATTTTTTAGATATCCTGACCCTCACAAGCTGAAATCGATGATATCCCGGGCTTGTCCGGAAATTCCAGGTTCCAAATTACAAATTACAAAAAAGAGGTGTCCTTCGGACAGATTTTAGACGCCTGCAGCGAAAAAAAGAGAATTTTTGCCTGGCACTTTTTTACTTTTTTACCCGGAAACAAGCTTATAACACCGCACGGGCATATTGTTTGCGACCGCAGCCAGGCATTGGTTACAAGAAACACAAGAAACCACTTCGCTTTCTCCTTCCTTGAATTTCCTTACTAAAAAAGGGTCCCTGATGAAGGGACGACTCATAGATATAAAATCCGCATACCCTTTTTCCAGTATATCCTCCATATAAGATACCCTTCTTAATCCACCTACCAGGAATAACCGGACTTTCCCTATTACAGGTTTGATCATCTTTGCGGCTTCAAGATTGTATCCTTCTTGCAGGTCGTATTTGCCGGCCATAGCAGTAAGTATACGTTTGCCAACTGGCTTCTTCCACCAGGGGAGTCCCTCAAGAAGCTCTTTTACCGGCACATGGCCGCGGCACATATTCATAAAAGAATAGATGGGCGTACCGCAGCTTATTTCCAGGCCGTCAATACCCAGCCCGGAGAGCTTTTGGGCGTATTGCTTTGCCAGGAGAGGCGTTATGCCCTGGCGGGGCGTATAATCATGGGTGTTGAGCTTAACCAGTAGAAGCATTTTTTCTGTCAGTTCTTTTTTGGTTTCAACAATGATCTCTTTTAAGAATCGAAACCGATTCTCCTCCGACCCGCCCCAGGCATCATTCCTGGTGTTAAAGAAAGGCGAAAGGAATTGATTGATCAAGTAACCATGAGCGGCATGCAGTTGAATACCGTCCGCACCAGCTTTGACCGCTCGCCGGGCAGCCGCTGCAAATGACCGGATGACTTCTTGAATCTGCTCTTCTTCCATACGTTTCGGTTTGACAAAATAGACGGGGTCTCTGCCTTTGCCGGAAGGCCCAATTGGGACCTGGCCAATCACCGCTTTGGTGGTTTGCCGGCCGGCATGAGCCAACTGGAACACAATCTTGCCGCCTTCCTGGTGGACAGCCTGGGCCAACCCGGACAGCCCTGGTATCATATCGTCATTGTGAATCCCGGTCTGATGTTTGAAGGCTTGCCCATGAGGATGAACATACATATGACCCGTAACGATCAAACCAACATCACCTTTAGCCAGTTGGTGATATCTTTTTACAATTTTCTCAGTTACCATCCCGGTTTCTCTGGCCAGGCCTTCGTATGTTGCTGAGCAAACAAAACGATTTTTAATTTGTAAATTAGCCAACCGTATAGGTTCGAATAGAACAGACATGATTAGACTCCATATTAAGGTAAATAGAGTTACTGGTATTCGAGGCGCTGCTACCGGGCTGTCAATCTCTTGGTCCAACCTTCGATTTGCTTTCTGTGGTGGGCGTAATCTGAAATAAGATCATCAACAGTATTCCGAATGGTTATAGTGGAACCCTGGTGTCTCACACCGTAGTCACGATCCCATTCGCTGTGATCCAGTGACTGTAAGAATTGTTTCAATTCTCCGGCTGAGGCCCGGAGTTCATCAAGCAGTTCTGGTTTGTCCCCGGAGGAGTATTCCAGGACAAGTGCAGCGTTCACGTTGCTGTAATTTTCTCCGGGATCAATGTCATAAAAGGGGAGTTCTCCTCTCTTTATTTGCTTGCTGCCCTCTATTATGTAACGGTTCCAGCCAAGCAAATGAGCCACAATGTCCCTTGGTGACCAGCGATTAAGTTTTTTGAGGAACAGTTCTTCATCCAGGGAAGCCACACATCGTGCAAAATCATCCACACTAAGACCCAATTTGTTAATCTGCATTTCAATGGTCATAACTGCACCTCTAATATAAGGAACCTATGGTCCTCAATTCGAGATAGGCATAGGAGGAAATATTTTAATAACATAATGGAGAGAATAAATCAACAAGATTTTCAAAAAAAATTTCAGATGAACTATTATTACTTATCACAAATCGAGTGATCCCGGTAGCCATTGAAATACGGTCCAATAATCCTGGCAGCTTTATTGCCTGCACCGTCCCTGGTTCCGCGGTTCCCCGGTTCCTCTTTTCCCCTGTTTTCCGCTGCAGGTATCTTGACTAATTTGAAAAAACAAGGTAATATTAAAAAAATGATTAAGTTCCAGGCTCACTTAATAGAAGCAGACGTTGTTCAATCCTTGGAGAGCCAGGACACACAAGGAGACTTATAAGCTATGGAAGCCGCAGAACTTTTCGAAATAATAAGACGTGGCGAGGACAGCGGGCACCAGTTTAAAGCCAATGTTACCAATGCTGATGCCCTGGCCGCCGAAATTACAGCTTTTAGCAATTCCAGGGGTGGTCGGATTATTATCGGTGTTACTGATGACGGACAAATTGCCGGGTTATCACGGGATGACATAACCCGGCTCAGTAATCTTATATCAAACGCAGCCAATCAACATGTACGCCCGCCCATAAACCCATATACCGAAAATGTTGCTTTACCTGGTGGTTTGGTAATCGTTTTGGAAATCCCGGCAGGGATTAGCAAGCCTTATATGGATAATAAAGGCGCAATTTGGGTGAAGAGCGGTGCGGACAAGCGTAAAGTGACTTCACGCGAAGAAATCCAGCGCATTTTCCAGTCTGCCGGTTTGATTCATGCCGATGAGGTACCCGCCAGAGATATGACCGCAGCCGATATTGACATGGTCTATTTTAAAGGATATTTCCAGCAACAGTATGGTGAATCGGTAGATGACCAGGAAATACCGTTAACGAAACTATTAGAGAATATGGACTTGATGAGAGACGGTATTTTTAATATTGCCGGAGCACTGCTTTTCGCTAAAAACCAGGAATATCGCCTGCCTCTATTTTGTGTAAAAGGCGTCGCCTATCCCGGAGATGATATTCATGCATCGGAATATAGGGATAGTGAAGATATTCATGGAAAACTCGAAGATGTTTTTAATCGTTCGGTGAGTTTTATTTCCAGGAATTTGCGCAGGATTCAGAGAAAAAAACATGTCAATTCCATTGGTGAATTGGAAATCCCTAAAATCTCTTTAGAAGAGATCACAGCCAATGCCCTGGTACACCGTGATTATTTTGTATCGGCTCCGATTCGAATCTTTATCTTTGAAAATCGTGTTAAGATAATCAGTCCAGGTCATTTGCCCAATAACCTGACAATTGAAAACATTAAAAAAGGAATCTCCATGATCAGGAACCCGATTTTAGCCTCCTACGCAGCTAAAATCCTTCCATACCGGGGATTAGGAAATGGCATAAGAAGAGCGCTT
>CP070627.1:2356603-2361233 GCA_020355945.1 Candidatus Aminicenantota bacterium
AAAAAAATAGAAATAAGGGTTGTGGGAATGTGGGAAAAGCTCTGCTTTTTCCACATTTCCATGACCCAACACAAGCATTCATTGCAGTCACCATTTAAAACCCATTTTTTCATACTTTATTTGACATTACCTTTAAATAAGGATTCCACAGTGGAGACAGAGTTAGGGGGTGTGGTCACCTCTGTGTCCTCTGCGGAAAGAATAATTAATAGCTTTTGTTCATGATTTTAGGAACGATTGTAGGCGGAATTTAATTTTTAAACCGGGCCTTTTTCTTCAGTTTCTTTAAAATATATTTTATTTCATGTGGGTGTGCTCTTTTTACATCGATTGTTTCTGCTGTTTTGTAACCTGCCGGGATACTTCCACCAATGCTTGCTCCTAAAAGAGCGCATGGTATTGCACAAAGCGCTCCAGTAATACTTCCCACCAGCATCCTATTCCCAAAAGTGGGGGAACCACCATCAAAAATAACCTCAGTATATCTAGAACCACCAATCACACCTCCGATCACAAAACCGACCCCGGCACCTATTGCAGCTCCTTTACCACTTTTCGTTTTTCTCTTTTTAATCTTGATCTCATCGATCTCATTAATATCGATGGCAGTTCCGCTTACGGATGTCATTAATAATAGAGAGTTCTCTTTAACTCGAAGTAACTCCCCTTCGATAATATCGCCATCCAACTTTATAATTTGCAATTGAGCGCCTTTTCTTTTTGCCCATAAATTTCCCGGGCATAACAATGAAAAAACCACGACAGCAATAAAAAATTGCTGGAGGATTTGTCTTACTCTCATGTTGTTCATCTTAATACCTCCTTTTTCCTTTTTTTTGTATACATGTAAAAAATGAGAAGGTAAGAGAGTTAGAAGGAATTTCCTTCTTAACCTCTTACCTTCTCAACCCTTCTTTTCTCTCCTCTTAACTTCTCTTTACCCTCTACCTTCAACCTATCAGGACTTATCCGACTTTTTGGGTTAGTTTTACGATTACCTATTGTTCTTAAAATTCGGATTTACTTCAATCTCAATTTTTCGCTTACCTATTTCTCCATTTTTTCCTTTTTCAATAAACAGGCACTCATATTTTCCCATAAATCCAGGTCCGGGTATCCAGTAAAAGGTTTTATTTTTCTTATCAAGAGTAGACCCCACCGGCAGCGAGCCTAAGGTATTTTCATTTAGAACAGTATACCCGGTGATATCTGAAAATTGATCTCCCGATACTTTAATTTCTATTCTTTCGCCGGTGCTGATGTTAACCCGGTTTATCCCGGTCTCATCGGGAAATACGCTGCTGTACTCCGAATTTTCATTAAAACCTCTTTTTATGCTTATGGGTTCTACCCGGTTAACCGGGATATCGGCAAATTGATTACTGGAGCACTTTTTCTTTTCGTTGGTTCTTTTCTTTTTAATTAGTGAGGCGATCGTTGTTGTTGAAGCAGCCGCGGACTTTGCAGCGGTTGCGGACCAGGTATCGTCCCATTTGGAGACATAAAAATACCTGCTGCCGATTCCATCTTTATTCCCGGCACTATCAGCAGCAAACCAGGATAATGTGTGTTGGGAAAAATCTTCGTAATTACTCAAATCAATATCAAAGTATCCGCCTGCCCCGTAAGTATTGGCATACCCGGGAAAGAAATTAGCAATATCAGACCGGTAGAGATCATAGGTTACATTGCCTAATTTTACTCCATCCACATATACGCCTATACCATTTGCAGGGATGAAATTGGGCCAGGGAGTTAATGCCCACCCCCAATTACGAAACATGTAACCTTCACTGGCATAAACATCAGCCCAGCCGCATTGTTCAGGGGTATCGATTGCCCCAAAAGGCTTTACTCTATTGGCATTATCTCCGTATACCGTTACAGACCAGGTGGTTGAATTTCCGGCAATATCAGTGGCTACTACGTGCAGCATATAAGGCCCGTATCCACCATTGGGCAGAAAATAAGTGAGACACATATATCCCCAGCCAGCGTACTCACAATAATAATTATCCCAATAACTATAAGCAACATCTGGTCTTGCACCCCATAAACATGTGACCTCATCTTCGATTAAATACCAATTATTTGAGTCTGCCGCTGCTGAACCGGAAACACTACTATAATATATCTTTATTGACGTTATCATTGTGTCATCCAGGGCCCAGCCGGAAATAGGAATACTTCCGCTTACAACAGCACCATTCGCTGGCAGTTCAAAATTTCCAAAGGGCTTTTGATCGTTTACCACTCGTTCAAATTTGAGGCAACTAATACTGTCATACGAATATAGGTTTCCAACAATGGTATTCTTATTTTGGAATGTCCCAGTAAAAAAATCAATACCATATGCACTCATAGTAACCGTTAAATCATCTACCCTGTAAGTATATTCTTCATCATAATAACGTTCAAAGTACAAATACTCTTCCAGGGTTCCGCTGCTTGCAGTCCCGACAAATTTGAAATAGTCACCAAAAAAATAGTAGTTTCCTTGGCACTCTTCATCCATATTGACACGCCACACACCGGTAATATCATAAGTGGCAGCCTTTGACATATTAACCTGCGGGGATGCATTAAGAATGAATCCCCCCAGGACCAAAACACCTACAAACACTAAAATTCTCTTCATTTTTTTCCTCCTTTTTTGTTGTTTTATTGTCTAAAGTTTTTTAGGCAAAACTTTTAAAACACGATACTCATCAGGTTGACATCGAACCTTACTGTGGGTTTAACATTTTTAGCATAACCGGGAATAGGTTGAATATGGACATAAGGGATGCCAACCTTTAAATCACCCTTATTGAAATTGAGAAGCGCATGAGATAACGGTAATGATTTGTACTTAAGGGAACTGTTAAACAACAGGGCAGCACCGATGGGCGGAAGAGCGATGAAGGAGATGAGTGCAGCAGTTCCATCCCGCGTCAAAAGCAATACAGCAATCGCAGCACATTCTCCCAAAAGACTTCCCAGCAGCGCACTGCCAAAAGAACCTTTTGCATCTCCTGAATTGCCAATGATATACACCCCAAGGGCGCTCCCCAAGGTTGAGCCGGTAAAATAACCTAAAACAGCCCTCCCGTGAAACAGCCCTTCATCATCGTCCTCTATTACTTGAGAACCAATAAGTGCACCAAAAAAACCACCACCGACATTTCCCAGCATTCCCAGGAAAATTTCACCAAACAGTTTACCACCATTCACTTGGGGTTTATCCTTGATTGGTTCTATTTGTGCCTGGCTTGACATATCCACACCGGACATATAGCCCTGGCTGAAAAGGCCATTATCATCTCCATAATGATTAAATAGCCTGGAATTTCCTGTCAAGACCGGTTTTTCCCGGGCAGCGCCTTGAAGGGAAATAGTTAAAAAAACCACAGAAATCAATAGACAACAACCAATACGGTAGAAGGTTCTACTCCCTGGTTTTTTTTCTTCTTTCATTTTACACCTCCATAATTTAAAGTTTTCGACGGCTTAACAAATTACTTTGTCAAACCATCTGCGTGTATTTTATTGGAATGATGGATTTACCACCACCAGAGAGGATTCAAAAACTACTGATGTGGATTCAAAATAATTTTAAGGACTGAAAACACAGCAGGGTGAGAAAAAAAATTGCTGCTAATTTAGTGTAAATACAGGTTTTACAATGCTTTTTCGCCAATGATACTGTAAAAAAATTGGGTTGGTACTATCAATGTGGATTCAAAAACTACCACTCTCGTTTCAAGGCCGCAGCCTTCATGAGGAACTACTACCTACTACCTACTACCTACTACTTACTACTTACTACTTACTACTTACTACTTACTACTTACTCACACGCTCAATATATGAACCATCACGGGTGTCTATTTTAATGATATTGCCTTCCTCGATAAAAGGAGGCACCATGACTTCCAAACCATTGCTCAATTTGGCCGGTTTATAAGAAGCCTGCACCGTCGCCCCCTTTAAAGTCTTCTCGGCTTCCGCTACTTCAAATTCCAGGGTAAGCGGCGGCGTGATATTCATGGGTTGACCTTTGTAAGACTCCAGTATGTAAATGCTCTCCTCATCCAAATAATAAACATTCTCCCCCAGGAATTCCCGGTTAAGAGAAACCTGGTCGTACGTCTCATTGTCCATAAAAATATATTGATCACCATCCTGGTAAGAGAACGAAACCTCCCTGGTATCCAATACCACCCGCTCCACCATCTCAGCCGAACGAAACCGGTAATTGCGAATGGTCATGTCATTTAAATCCCTGATTTTGGTTTGCACCATGGCCTGGCCTTTGCCGGGCGTGACGTGCTCCATTTCTTCTACCCGGTACAATTTGTCATTCAAAAGAATGATGATCCCTTTTCGAATTTGGGTGGCTTTAATCATAATTTCCTCCGTAAATCAATGCGTTCATTTGATCTCTTTTATCTGATCTTGCATAAAAGATCTTATTCTTCAATTTCATAAGAAAAAAATAATCCTCCCTGGCGCCGGACCGACCGGCAATAAAATGAATGCCTTTCACACTTCCCTTTTTAAAATTGACATTAAAACGTCTATCAATAAACCGTTTAAAGTCCGAATAAAAATGGGAGCAATAGTCCTCATTATCCCATAGGGACTCCCA
>CP070627.1:2361333-2365947 GCA_020355945.1 Candidatus Aminicenantota bacterium
ACCCTTCGATTTCGGAAAAGATGGCATAATTGGCATCGGTATTGTATCGCAGGTTCCCGTAATTCCTGTGATATATTTGGCGCTGGAAACAATGAAACAATTCGTGGATATTAACTAAGAGTTGTTCATCCCCGGGAAAAGCCTGGTTTGTTGATTCTTTTGGAATTGGGGATAAGTCGAGATTAACGGTTCTCACTTGTTTTTCTTTTCCAAAGGGAATAGGCCCACCACCACCGGCAAGGGGAGGCGTCAACTCGATAGGCACCATATGGCGACGGTCCAGATAAACCTTTTTTTCACCAACTTTAACGTCCGGGACCAACTCAAATCCATCCGGAGGTGACGGATGCCCCACCAACATTTGCAGACCATTAGGATATCCAAATAAAAAGGGCACATCTTTATAATTATTCCAGCCGGTCCAAACTTTTTCCGCGCAGAGATCAAGCACATGCCAGGTTTCTTCCAGCCGTTTCAAGTCGATGTGGAGAGCCTGGGGCAGGCTGGCCGGTTCAGCAGATAACGGTAAAACCAATCCGCTAACACCAATCAAAATCAATAAAAAAATGATAATCCATTTAATTTTCATTCTTGCCTCCTCAGTCATTACCTGGAAAATAATTCTTCTATGGATTTAACCTTTTCCAAACCTTCCGGGAGTTCATAAATATTTTGAGGTGGGTCTGCGGTTTCTGCTTTGATCACTTTATTCTCCTTGTACATGTTTGGCGCAATCGCATTGACAATGGTATGTTTGGTTTTTACCATGAAAAAATCCCGGAGTTCCGGGGAGTTTTGAAAAATATCCTTCCATTCCTGGTTTTCCAGTTGAGTCATATGATTGAACCGTTTAATATCAACGGGCACATCTTTGCTCATCCATATTTCAATGGTTTTTTCCGCATAATCGGCGTCACCGTCGGCAATTACTTTTTGACATTCCCAGCCATTGATATCCTGTTTTTCCCCGGGTTTTTTAACGATCCAGTCATAATGGGGAATATATTCCCAACCCACTTCATGAATAGTCCGGTTTGATTCGGTTTCCGTATCCTGGTCTGCCCGGGTGTGTAGGTCTGTAGACCTTTCATAGTACCGTTTTTGTTCCGGGTTAATAAACCATTTCTTCTTAAGATCATATCGCGTGATGGTAAAGTAACGTGAAGTTTTTAAATAAACGCTGTTATCCGTAACCCAGAATTCAGTAATCATTTTTGGGTAAATATGTCCCATGTAGGACCTGGCACTTTCCACCAGGATGTGATCATCCCCAAAAACACATGAAAAACCAGTCATATAAATAATAACTGCAGCCATGAAAATAAAACAGGTTTTTTTTGTTTTTTTCATGCGGTCCTCCTTTTTAACTATACGGAATATGTTATGGAAAAAGGATTCCGTCTTTGTTTTCTTTATTTGTGTTAATTCGTGTTAATTCGTGTTAATTCGTGGGCAGTGGAACCGTTACTTAAGCTTCTGTCAGGCTTAAATTCTCATGGGCCATGGTTAACAGTCCCTGGATGGGCACGCCGTAGGGGCAATTGTCCTGGCACATCCCGCGGCAAGATTCACAGATATCAGCTTTGGATGTAGTCAGAGCCGCATACTTTTGCATGGCGTATTTTTCATTTCCCTGGGCTTCGAAGTAGTGGTTGTACCTCATGATGGTATTAACAGGAACATTATAGGGACAACCGGGCTCACACAACCCGCAGGCATGGCGGCAGTATAATTTTCCCGGGCCTTTGGTATAAGCGGCCAGTTTTTTGGCTTCCAGGTCTGACAGCGTTGTCCCGGAGGCTTTTAAGAATTCTTCAACATCTTCAAAAGAGCGAGTTCGCGCCAGCACTGCGGTTACACCCGGGTGGGACAGTGCAAACCGGGTGGAAGCTATGCGAATTTCACCCGGGTCAGTAAGATTGTATTTTTTAATAAACCACTCACCCTTTTGGGCTTCTTTTCTGACACCTTCAAGGTAGCTTTCTATTCGTTTCAGTCTTTCCGGGTTTCCTTCTGCTCTTTTTTTTATCTCCTCTGCTCGTGATTTCATGGCCAGGTAATTTCCTACCGGGTTGGTCTTCATGAGGGTGGCGCCGATTTTTTTCTCCTGGCAGGCTTTTAGCACTGTCTCTCCCATTTCTTTCCGGATAAAGTTGTATACCATCAGCATAACGGCAAAGCGGCCGTCCCGGGCAGCGGCCAGAAGAACTTTGTCCATGGATTCCTGTTCCTGGCCGCGTCGGCTCCCGTGGCTGGATATCCCTACAAACCGTAATTTCCCTTCGCTTTTCAACTGCGCACAGGCCTGGTGAAAGGGTTCGTATTTTACCATTTCTACACTGGGGGGATTGTGGGTCATCAAGCAGTCGATATAATCCGTATCCAGGCGTTCCAAACACTTCCTGGCCCGGTTGAGGATGTTCTCTTTGGTTTCGGTATCTTTCAAAGGTAATTTAGTGGTGATAAAAAGGGATTTGCGGTCGCGTCCTTTAATGGCCTGTCCCATGCTGATTTCTGATTTTCCCCTGCCATAACCCTCAGCCGTATCAATATAATTCACGCCTGCGTCCAGCATGGCTTTAATTACTTCTACATTGTCGACCCCACCGAGGGCGATGTCTGATGCTTCAAAACCGGTCCGTCCTAATGTCCGGTAAGCTCGAACTTTTGGAGTTTCAGGTTGGGATTGTTGTTTTTCCTGGCTTAGCAGTGATGTATTGTTACTGATGATTCCTGCTCCTACAACTCCCAGCGTGGTGTTTCTTAAAAAACTTCTGCGATTGATTCCTTTTGATTGAGTCATTAAGTCCTCCGTTTATTGATCAGGATACTTTATACCATATTTGAAAAGAAATTTAAAGGCTTGGGGTGTTGGGGCCGCAATTCTCAAAATGAGAATTGCTGTCAAAAATATCTTGACTTTTTCTTTTTTGTGTGAGACATTCGGGACAGGCAAGTTATTCCTCATAGAAATTTTACTTTTTGTTTCCTTTTTTTATTGAATTATCAATGTATTTCGTATATAATTAAGACAACAATTAACAGGAGGTTTCAATGGCTGAAGTTGTCTTAAAAACAAATGAACCGGATAAAGTCTCAGAAATTTTAAAAGATGCCCTGGAAACAGAAAAATCCCGGGTACAACACAGTTTGAACCTGACAATGTCGCGGTTAGAAAAATTTGAACAAAAATACAATATTTCGTCAGAAAAATTCATTAGCCAATGGACCGCCGAAGACTTAGAAAACGGGGATATGGAATACGTGGAATGGACCGGGGAGTATCAATTCGCATTAACACTGAATGAACGGCTAACCGCCTTAAAAAGCATCGAATATGTCTCTCCATAATTACATTAAAGAGTTTCGCCAGGAGATAGAAAAACTTGAAGATTACGGCTACACGGAATCCCTTGAAATCAATGAAGAAATCAGGGCTAATAAATTGGCAGTGATAAATGCAAATATCGTTCTGGTTAATGGATCGAGCTTGCATATCAAAGAATATATCGATGCCAGGTATAATATAGAAAGGATAAGTTACGCATACCATTACCAGGGCTGTGATGGGAAATGTATATTCCGATATGATAATGCCCATCATAAACCTGCTCCGGGGTTTAAAGAACACAAGCATACAAAAGAGGGAAACATAATAGAGGCTTCACTGCCTGCGATTGCCGAGATTATCGATGAAGTTATAAAATGTATGTAAGTCAAGGAAGGAAGAAGGCTACCTGATCGTAAAATCCTGCCATTTTCTAACAGAGAAGAAAACAGAAAGGCAGAAAACAGAAAAGGTGCCGAAAAGGTGCCAAGCAAAGTTTTTAAAAGCAGGGAGGTGAAGAAATTTTCTAAAGATGAGGTGATGGAATTCGAGAAGAAATTTTCAGTTTGACTGTCAAGAGCACGCTTTAAATTAGACACACAGCTAATTAGTTCATTCATTTTAGTCGTTTCACATTTTGATGAAACATACCTTTCTATGTTTTCCTCTGCAAAAGCAAGATAGTCATCTGGGTATAATTCCATCTCTGGCAAAGAAGGTCCGCCACCCCCACCTCCTCCAGAACTTATCCACTCAATATACTTTTCAAGAAATGAATGCAATTGATCAATTTTATCAATCATATACTATTATCCTTGCCATCACTGACGGGAATGAAGCTCTAAATCCAAAGTTTCGCGTTTTCTTCTCTATAGCCGATATTTTTGTATATTTTGGTATCGTCATAGACTGTAATGACGAACTATTATTATACGAAATTCGTATTTTTTTAATCATCACTCGATTTATAGCATAAAACAAGGATTTTTGCAATTTTTTTTTAAATGAAACTAATATGGGACGAGCAAAAAATTTTCTGCTAAGTATAAAAGTATAATCAACGGTTATCCCCTAATCCTTATTAATCCTCAGTTTACCACTTTTTTAGCGCTGATCAGTCAGGTGGAGTGGCTGTTTATTCAATCGTGGAATGGTGCCAGGTAAATTATTTCTCATGGGTGGATTTAAGGAATGTGATCAGGGTCATCCCTCAACTCAATTCGATGATTCCTCAATAAGGAAATCAGCAAATCAGTTTTCTTAAGGATAAAATATTGCTATGAATA
>CP070627.1:2366047-2370646 GCA_020355945.1 Candidatus Aminicenantota bacterium
AAGGCTCTTTACTTTTTACCCTTTTCCCGGTTTTGTCCACCAGTTGAATTTCGTCGGTTTTGCCCGAGGTTTCAGGCAACTCAGCCCGCAAAAATTGATTTCGTGCCGAGGATTTCCCCGCCTGGTAGCCCAGGTAGAACAAAAAGATTCCAATCACAATGACCCCTACCAACAGAACCACGATATGAACAAAAGTAACCTTTATCTCGATGTAAGATTTTTCTACTTCCATTGTTTTTATCTTTTTTCTTTGTTTACGGTTTCCCACTGGTGACTCTTATTTCTCCTTAACGAATGCTTTCATCAGGTCGATGGGCAGCGGGAATACGATGGTAGAGGTATTGTCCGCGGAGATATCCATCAGGGTTTGCAGGTAGCGCAGGTGGATGGTGGTGGGATTTTTAGAGATTTTTTCAGCAGCCTGGAGTAATTTTTCAGAAGCCTGGAATTCACCATCAGCATGGATGACTTTGGCGCGTCTTTCTCGTTCTGCTTCCGCCTGTTTAGCCATGGCCCGCTGCATCTCCTGGGGTAGGTCCACATGTTTGATCTCCACCATGGATACTTTGATGCCCCAGGGGTCTGAATGCATATCAATAATGGATTGAAGTCTCTGATTTAGTTTATCCCGTTTGGATAAGAGATCATCCAGTTCCACCTCGCCCAGGACCGACCGCAGTGTGGTCTGGGAAAGCTGAGAAGTGGCATACTGAAAATCCCGAACTTCAATGACTGCTTTTTTAGGTTCCATTACCCGGTAATACACCACCGCGTTTACTTTTACCGATACGTTGTCTTTGGTAATGATATCCTGGGGTGGGACGTCCAGGACAATGGTGCGCAAGCTGATCCGCTCCATTTTATCAATCGGCCACAGCACCAGGATCAACCCCGGGCCTTTGGCTCTATCCAACACACGTCCCAACCTGAATATAACACCCCGCTCATATTCCCGGAGTACTTTAATCCAGTTAAAAAGCAAAAACAAAATAATAAACACAATTATGATACCGGATGTTGTTAATCCTGCCATATTATCCTCCTCCATTTGAAGTTGTTAATATAGGCGTAACTTTTAGTATAAAACCTTCAACGGATTCGACTTTTATTTTTGTGCCGGCGGAGATGGTTTCGTCGAATTCGGAAACAGTCACGGCATTCCACCACTCGCCGTGGACAAATACTTTGCCTGAAGTGGCGTTGATCTCGGTTTTTGCAACGCCCACTTCACCGGCCAGTCCTTCTTGCCCGGTTTCAGTACCCCGCCGCATGGCCTGGATCACCTTGAAGGCTAAAAACATAAAAACAGCAGCAAACGCTAACGAAAAAACAATAATAGTTAACATATTGGGCCTCATTTCAGGGATTGGGGAATTGATAAGCATAATGGAACCTAATACAAACGATATAATGCCACCAATCCCAAACATTCCAAAACCCTGGATTTTTACTTCTGCGATAAAAAAACCAATGGCCAGCAAAATAAGCAGCAACCCCACATAATTGATGGGTAAAACCTGGAAGGCCAAAAACGCCAAAAGTAAGCATATGCCTCCCAATACACCGGGGATAATAATGCCGGGGTGGGTAAATTCCAGGTACAATCCCAGCAGTCCGAAAATTAACAAGAAGTAGGCCAGGGTGGGATTGGTAATGGTTTTTAAAAATTTTTGTCTGCCGCTCAAATCCAGGGGGATGATTGATTCTCCTTTAAATGCCAGGACAGTGGTTTTGCCGTTAACCCTGGTAATTGTTTTGCCTTCCAATTGTTTTAGTAAATCATCGATATTTTCGGCAATATATTCAATGAGGTTGTTTTTCAAGCATTCTTCTGCGGTATAGGATTTACTTTCTCGCACGGCTTTTTCTGCCAGGTCTTGGTTCCTGTTCCTGGTCCTGGCCAGGGACCTGGCGTAGGCCACGGCATCGTTGGTGACTTTTTCTTTCATGGTATCTTCGATTTTGCTGCCGGAAACCGAAACCGGGTGAGCAGCGCCGGTATTGGTGCCAGGTGACATGGAGGCAATATCTGAGGCGATGGCGATGAAAAAACCTGCGGATGCTGCCTGGGCGCCTTTAGGGGATACATATACTGCCACCGGTACCGGGGAAGCCATGATCTCTTTGATAATCGTGCGCATTGAAGTAGAAAAACCACCGGGGGTATCCATTTCGATAATCACCAGTTTGGCATTAGGGGCTTCTTTAACTTTTTTAAAAGAATCCACGATATATTCTTCTGTAATGGTTTCAATAGGCCCATCGATTTTCATGGTATAGATTTCCGAGTGCAAAAGCACCGGGAATAGGAGAAGCGAAACAATAGAAACGGTGAATAATCTTTTCTTTCTCATTTTTATATTCCTTATCATGGAGTTATTATAATTTATTGGAGAAAAAAAATCAACAACAGTTTTTATTAATAAAAAATTTCCAGGAGTCCAGGAAGGGGGAGGGGGGAGAAAGAATTACGTTACGTTTTTGCCACCGACATCCCGGTGGGACGGGTTAATTTAAGTTTTCTTTTAGCCGGTAGGACAATCCCTTCAATCACGGCAATTAACCAGAAAACCAGCATTAGCGGGTCTTCTTTAATCACTTCTATAAGAAGATTGAATACCAGTTTTAAAGGTATGAACAGCGGCATATTTTCTAATCCGGCTTTAATCAAAAAATGGCGGATAATCAGGTATTCCCCCAATCCCATGGCAAAAATAATGGCTAAGACACTGATCACCTGGACAACCGGTCCCCGTTTTCTTCCGGACCCCAGTATAACCGCCTGGGCCACCAGCCAGCCCACGGCAACAGCCACAATTCCCAGCTCATAATTGGTAATCACTACCACTGCGTACCAGAGTAAAGCAGAAATCACCGCGGCTCCCAAACCAAAAACCACCGCCCCCAGCACATTAATATCCCTGGTTTCAGCGTCAAGCGCATTTTCTAATGCTGTGGCGCAAGTCTGGCATATCACCCGGTGGAGATCACCTTTTTTACCTGACAGGATAAACTCACTTCCTTCCATAATAGAAGCTCCGCATTGTTCACATGCATTCATTAACTGCCTCCTGATTTCATTTTTTAAATAGTAACAAAAAGAAAAAAGAGAGTCAATGGGAATGGGCAGCAATTATCATTTTGACATTATGAGAAAGAAATTTTAATAGGGCAGGCGCTATGCGCTGTGCACTGTGCCAAACAAATGTGTCAAAATTAGAAATGTTGATTTAATATTGACTTTTTTCGGTATTTTCTCTATTATATTTATGTAATGAAAATGAAAGTCTTATGGAAAAAAATAAATTAAGCAGCATCTCGAAAGCAGATACCCTTGAAAAAATGGGAGAATTCTGGGATACACATGATTTCACAGACTTTGACAATCCGGACACCCCTGATGTTAAGTTTGACGTTTCATGTGCTGTACCCATTGAAGAAGAGTTGTTCTCTTTAGTAGAAAAACAGGCAAAGCTGCGTGGTGTAAAGGTCGAAACTTTGGTAAACATGTGGCTGCAGCAAAAATTATCCGAACAAATACGATCTGTCGCTGCGAAGAAAAAAGCATAATCCATCAGATGGAATAGTATCTGCAAATAAAACAAATTTTCGCCAAATTTTCGCCTGTCCCCCTTCTTTCCCTTCCAACAAAACGAAAATACAACGTGTGATCGCCTTTTCCTTCACGATGGAATTGGCATCCACCCCGTTTTAGAATTCGTATTAATTCTTTTGGTTTAAGAGAGGGAATATTTTTAAGCACTAATTGCTCTTAATTCGTATAGCTGAGATCGGGGTTCTACATCTTCAACCATTAGGAATTCATGAAGTTCATTTATAGATATAGGGCTGGAATAAATATCTTCCTCGCTGTCACTTTTCCGGGCTTCATCAAAAGAGTCAATGGCTTCCTTAAGATTTTGAATGGAATCATCTTTGCTCGTTCCCTGGCCTACGATTCCATTTTCCAGGCATAACGCCACCCAATAATTACCACTTTTTCTTAAAACCACTGTATAAAAATCCATGTTACCTACCTTTTTTATGCAGATTCTATTTTAGCATAATCCATATTTATTTTAAAGACCTGTCAATAAAGACAAAATCGGTGACGCTCATTAGTTATTCCGGTAAAAGTCAATAGGCAAAGAGGAAAATTTTAATTTTTTTTTTGATTTTACTCATCTGACTTTTTCTTTTTGTGTTTTATTTTTCTCCTCTTCGCCGGTCCTGCTTTTCGCCTTTGACCTTCTTCATTTTTCGTTTTTTCATTTGTCTTGCTGAAATTGGAGCATTCGCGTCATAAGGTTGTAATCTTCGATTTTTATCCACTTTGGTAATAGCTTTTTCTTCAAACTCTTTTATTCGTTTCTTGTTTCGATTTCTTTTGTCTAGTTCCGGTTCATACATTGTCTTGTTCTTTAACATACCGTAAACAATCCGAAGAATCTTATGCATAATAATACCAATTGAAGACATTTTGCTTTTACCCCTCTGAACATATTCCTCATACAACTCCTTGATCATCTCATTTTTAGAAATAGCAGTTTTAGCAATATTGAAAAGTAACCAACGAGGTTCCTTTCTTCCTCTCTTACT
>CP070627.1:2370746-2375327 GCA_020355945.1 Candidatus Aminicenantota bacterium
CAAATTATGGACCCCCTGGATAAAGTCTTTCACTCCCCCCTGGTTACCCGCTTAAAGGTGGTTTCGGACCTGGATATTGCGGAGCGGCGGGTGCCCCAGGATGGTCGGTTCCGGATGAAATTTAAAAACAAAACCATTGACTTCCGCGTGTCCATCATGCCGGCCATTTATGGGGAAAATGCAGTCATCCGTATCCTTGACCGGGAAATGATTACCGAAAGCATTGGTGAACTGCGGCTGGAACAATTGGGATTCTCCGAATACTTGATCGATAACTTGAACTATTACATTCGGCAGCCCTACGGGATGTTCCTGGTCACCGGTCCCACCGGCAGCGGTAAAACCACCACGCTTTACGCAGCCCTGAATGAAATCAAAAGCCCGGAAGACAAGATCATTACCATTGAAGACCCGGTGGAATACCAGATCGATGATATCACCCAGATACCCGTGAATGAAAAAAAAGGATTAACCTTTGCCCGGGGGCTGCGCTCCATTTTGCGGCATGACCCGGATAAGGTAATGGTGGGTGAGATCAGGGACCCGGAAACCGCCCAGATTGCCATACAATCCGCGCTTACCGGCCACCTGGTGTTTACCACCGTACACGCCAACAACGTGTTCGATGTGTTGGGACGATTTATCCATATGGGCATCGATACCTACAGCTTTATATCCGCGCTGAATTGCGTAATCGCCCAACGGCTGGTGAGACGGCTGTGTCCCAACTGCAAAGAAAAATTTACCCCGGATAAAAATTACCTGGAAGAGAACCGGGTAAAAAAAGAAGTCATTAAAAATTCCATTTATCGAGCCGTGGGATGCCCGGAGTGTTCCGAAATGGGGTATTCCGGCAGAACCGTTATCGGTGAAATACTGGAATTAACAGACGAAATAAAGGAGATGCTCCTGGATAAAAAACCCCTGTCCGAGGTCAAAAAAATGGCCATGGAACAGGGAATGATTCCTTTACGAAAAAACGGCCTGACAAAAGTTACGGCAGGAATTACCTCCTTTGAAGAATTGAACAGGGTGACAATAAAAGAATGGTTATAGATAACTTTTTTATCCATCACCAAACCCCGAGCCAGTATGTCTACTGGGGAGAGAATTACGTGGATGTTTACAGGGCTGCGGATGCGGATAAAACCTTCACCAAAATCCTTTCCGTCGATAATCTCTCCATATCGGCAATCACCCCCTACCAATTCCAGGATATAGCAAAAGAATTACTAAAGACAGACACCGGTATTATATTGAATTCCGGTCAGTTTATATTTAATATTTTTGAATTTGAAAAACTTCCTTTCCAGGAGAAGCTGAAAAGAGAACTGGTGGAGTGGCGGTTGAAAAAGGTTTTCCCTGAAAATATCGAAGAGTATGAACACAATTTCTACAAACTAAACAAAAACCGCGTTCTCTCTCTTCTATTTAAAAAAAGCCTGAAAGAAAATATTGAAAATCTATTCCGGGAAAACGGAATTTCATTGACTTACCTGGGTAATTCAACGGTAGAAATGATGAATCATGTGGGCAAGTTAAAAAAGGAAACCCCGGATTTCTTTATTGAAATTGACAAAAACCTTTCCATCGCGGTTTTCCTGGAGCGGAACCTGCCCTTTTACATCCGGAAATTCAGGAGCGATCAAGCAGCCGATATTGTCAATGAAGTGGTAAAAACCATCAACTTTCTCAAAAACAGCTATACAACGGTACCACGTACCTTTTCCCTGGTGGTCAGGCGTTCCGACGCAGACATCCATCTGGTCAGGGATGAATTATCCAAAATGGAGATCCTGCCGTTGGAGTTGAAAAATAACGAGCAATTCATCTTTCCCATATAAACGGTAAAAAATGATGAAAATTAGATACAATATTGCCAACAATAAGAAAATTAAATACCTTCGCTTCATCCTATTTTCAGGTATTTTATTGGTGCTTTCCCTGGGGTTTCTCATCCTGGGAGTGACGAATTTATCCACCACGAGCAAACGCTTCCGGGACAAAAAAGAAGAACTGAGAACCTATGAAGAAAAACTGAAAGAGACCACCCAAAAAAATAAAGAATATAAAGAACAAATATCAGCAATAAAGCGGAAGTGGGGTAAACAAAGGAAATTCGCCAACAGCCTGATTGACGGTAAACTCTTCTCATACCTGGAAAAATTAGATAAACTGGAAGAGTTATTACCCGCGGGTGTGTTTATTAGCCGGCTTACATTGAATGCAGAATCCGGGGACAGGGTGCAATTTACTATTGCAGCCATTTCATCCGCCAAACTTATGGAAGCCTATCGGGCATTTTTAGAATATAACCTGTCCATTCAAAAAGAAAGCCTGGTAGAGGGGCTGTATAGAGCCAACCTGCAAATCAAACTGGATTGATGAACCATGGATACGAATAAATGGCTTATTTATATCATCAGCGGTCTGTTTGTCTTAAGCAGCTTATTCTGCCTGCTTTCATTGGCATATACATCCATTGAAAACGTTTCTGCCAGGAACCTGGAAGAAAAAATAGCCAGGCGTAAAAACCAGTTAGAAGAAGCATCAAAAGAAGAGGCCTCCCTCAGCGAATGGCGCAATATCAAAGGGTACTTCGATCAATTTAAAAAAGATTATTTAATGGAAATGGATGATCTGTCACAATTCCGGGATAATTTGAAAATGATCTTCAATAAATACGGACTGACCAACAAACAAATTCAACACAAATACAAGCGCCCGTTAAGGGACTACATCCTGGTGGAAGTTACATTTACCATCAGCGGCTTATATCCCAATATTAAACGATTTATCCATGAAATACTGGGAAAAAAGAAAATGATATTGATCAAGCGCATTCAATTCATCAAAAGCAAGGGAAAACCGGATATTGCCGGTAAATTTATAATGGAGGTTTATCTTGCCAGGTAAATATACGTGCGGCCGTAAAATTTGGGTGGTGACAGCAGTGATAATGGTATTGATCCAGTGGATGTGGATATTTCCCCTTCATCTCCAGGCCCAGCAAGACCAAAAAAACAAAAAAGAAATCCCGGAAGAAATCATAAAAATCTCCAAATTGCAGCAGGAGGTGAAGGAATTTTCCATAAAGAGGAATATTTTTTCGCCAGACCCGATGAAGCCGGTGGACCCCGGGGCTGCGCCAAGAAAAGCTTTACCACCTCCTCCTCCGGTGGTAAAACCCCCGGAAGAAGTTAAAAAACCTGATAAACACCTGGAAAACGAAATCCAGGGCAGCCTCTCTTACGAAGGCTATGTCATCAAACATACCAAAAACTACGCATTGGTCAGTATGAACAGCGAATTCTTTGCTGTAACCACCGGCGATATGATTTTGGAAAAAATCAAAATTATTAAAATCGACCGAGAAGCCATTACTGTGGAAGTGGAATCCCAGCAGGTTGAAATCCAAATAAAAGGGGACGAGGAAAATGAAATTCACTAACAAGATATCCGCATATACAACTGTAATTGTCTTACTAATCCTTTTTTTATCCGGCTGCGCCTTTCAATCGGTACAGCAAAAACGGGGATTGGCATTATACCGCGCCGGTGACTATGATAAAGCGGTGGAGTATTTTGAAAAAGCGTTCAAGGAAAAGCCCAGCAATGTATTGAAAACACTGCTGTTCCGGGCCAAATTAAACAGCTACTACACTCACCTGGCCCGGGCCAGGACCTTAAGGGATGTTGATAAAAAAGAAGAAGCGGTTAAAGAGTATAAAATCGCATTGGAAATTTTCCCCAACAATAAAAAGTTAATGGAGGAATTGGACACCTATCTCAATCCCGAAAAAAAGAAAAAAAAGCCCTTTATCTCCACCGTTAAACCACCGGTTACCCTTGACATCGATCCCGCTGAACAAATGTCTTTGAACTTAAAAAACACCCCCATTACCAAAATATTTAATGTGGTGGGAAAATCTTATGGTATTAATTTTATTTTTGATAAAGATTTCAGGGATTTTGTTTACTCCATTGAAGTTGAAAAAATCGGGTTTTATGAAGTGTTAAACCAGTTATGCATGGTAGGAAATGCCGAACACCGCATACTGGACAAATCATCGATTTTGATATTTCCCAGTACCACCTTTAAAAAACGCACCTTTGGTTTGCGGGGGGTTAAGGTATTTTACCTGTCCAATATCACCTCCAAAGATGCCAAAAAATTGATAATGGCGGTATTCAGGGACCAACAAATCCTGGTCCAGGAGGACGAGAACCTGAACACTTTGATCATCAAAGCGGATTACAATACCCTGGTGGAAATTGAAAAGTTTGTGGCCTCCATTGATAAACGGAAAAGTGAAGTTGTCCTTGATGTAGAGATATTAGAGGTAGCAAAAAATTTAATTAACGCACTGGGCACCAGTTTTGGGGATGTTAAATCACCGGTAGCCTCGGTTGCCGCGGGTGTGGTTGCCGCAGATGGCACCATCAATTCCACCTTCAACTTCAAAGACCTTAAGGGCACCAATTTCTTCCTTACCGTCCCCTCGGCTGCGTTGAGTTTTCTTGAATCCCATGATAAGAATAGAATTATCTCCAGGCCCAATCTCCGGGGGCTTGACGGTG
>CP070627.1:2375427-2380004 GCA_020355945.1 Candidatus Aminicenantota bacterium
TTCAATCGTTTTAACATTTCATCGAAATCCACTTCATGAGCGTTGAATTCCGGGCCGTCTACACATACGAATTTGGTTTGTCCTCCGACGCTTATCCGACAAGCGCCGCACATCCCTGTGCCATCCACCATGATGGTGTTTAAACTGGCTATGGTATGAATGTCGTATTTTTTAGTTAACAGGGCCACAAACTTCATCATAATAGCCGGACCAATGGCAATACAGAGATTAACTTTTTCTCGTTTAATCACCTCTTCAATGCCATTGGTGACCAATCCTTTTTTACCATAAGAGCCATCATCGGTCATGATCATCACTTCATCGGCAAATGCGGTAAATTCCTTTTCCAGGATGATCAAATCCTTGCTTCTGGCCGCCAGGACCGCCACCAATCGATTGCCTGCCTCTTTAAATGCTTTAGCAATGGGATACATGGGAGCAATCCCCACCCCACCCCCAGCGGCGAGAACCGTTCCTGGCTTTTCAATCTCTGTGGGCCGTCCCAACGGGCCCACTAAGTCCGAGACTGCATCTCCTGCATTTAATAAAGATAATTTATGGGACGTGGTACCAACTTTTTGAATGATAAGAGTAATGGTTCCCCGGGCCGGGTCTGCATCGGCAATGGTTAAGGGAATCCGCTCCCCTTTGTCATCGATCTTAACGATCACAAATTGCCCTGCCTTCCTGTTGGCTGCGATAAGTTCACTTTCAAGAACTAATTTGACTACATTCTCAGATAAAATCTCTTTCTCCAGGATCCTGTACATGGAAAGACCTCCGCTTTATTGATTCTTTAGGATAACAAGAAAATGATTGACATTCAATATCAGTTGTTTCAATGATTCACCATCCGAAAACCGCTGATCACCGTATATCCCGCTGCGGCGGATATCCTTTCAGCAAATTAATTTCTATTTTAACATTTTTTAGGAGATTTTTCAATCAAGGTGAGTAAAAAGTTTTTCCGTATGGGGCCTTGTATCATGGTCATCATGTTAATCAGCGTTCATCAGCGGTCTTTCTTCGTGTAACTTGTACCTTTACGTTTCACTGTAACTTCGTGGCTAAAATTAGAGTGTGGGTTATTTTTTTACTTTAATGGGATAGGGAGGTCTTTTTAATTTTTTAGGAGGATTTTTTTCCAGTTCATTTAAGATCACATCAATGGCTTTTTCCAGTTGGGGGTCGTGTCCTTTAATGACCTCAGCCGGCCACTGTTCCACTTCGATATCCGGTGGCACTCCTACATTTTCTACCTCCCAACCATTCTCGGCCCAGAAGGCAATATTGGGTGCGGCAACTATTCCTCCATCCATGAGCAGGGGGTATCCCAAATTGCCAACCAATCCACCCCAGGTGCGTTTCCCGATCAATTTTCCCATTTTGAATTTACGGAACATCCAGGGTAATAAGTCCCCGCCGGAACCAGCGGTTTCATCAATCAACATTACTTTAGGGCCCTGGATAGAGGCATTGGGAGATATGATATCCGCACCGTACCGTGTGGCCCAGTAGCTGATAAAGGGACGTCTAAGAATATCAATAAAATAATCGGCGATTTGGCCGCCGCTGTTGAACCGCTCATCAACAATAATCGCATCTTTGTGGACCTGTGGGAAAAAGTAACGCTTAAAATAGGTATATCCCCTTCCTGCGGTGTTAGGTACATAAACATAAGCCACCCGGCCATTGGTGGCCTGGTCCACTTTTTTGATATTCCCTTCCAACCAATCTCGATGGCGCAGCGAATATTCTTCCCCGATAGGCACAACAGATACAGTGCGAGACCCTGTACCATCCGGATTAGGGCCTACTTTGATTTCAATAATTTTTCCCGAGGTGTTCTCAAAATGACGAAACAGGTTATCCGGCGGTTTAAGGTCTTTGCCATTGACAGCCAGGAGGTATTCCCCTGATTTGACTGCCACTCCCGGTTCCTTTAAAGGAGAGCGCAGTTCCGGGTTCCAATTCAATCCACCGTAAACTTTTTTAAACCGATACCGACCATTTTCAATGTCGTAGTCTGCCCCCAGTAAACCGCCGGGAACTCGTCCGGGAGTTCGAGGGGTATCTCCACCACCCACCCCGTGATGACCCACAACCAGCTCGCTGCACATCCAGCCAATGACCTGGTTCAGGTCACGACGGCAGGAAAGATGGGGAAGAAAAACCGCATACTTTTTCTTCATGGCCTCCCAATCCGCACCATGCATGTTGGGATCATAAAAATAATCCCGGTTAATCCGCCAGGCTTCATCAAAAATCTGGGCCCATTCTACCCTGGGATCGATGAAAACTTGCAGGGAATCCATATTAAGTTTCCCATCACCGGGTTTTATTTTTCCCGAGGCAGCCGCGATTCCATAAGTGGTCCTGGCGGATTGATAAAGGAGTTTCTTTTTGTCTGCGGATAACATGAAGGTGTCAACGTTTGACATCAATACTTCATCTTCTCGCTTCTTAAGGGAAAACCGATGAAGTTTGCCACCCTCAGTATAGAAACGTCTGCCATAAGCCGCTTCCAGGTAATAGACTTCTCCTTCATTGCCAATCTGTAAATTGCGATAATTACCAGCGGGAACCGGTAAACAAAGTATCCGGGTTTCCAATCCTTCAAAATCAATGGTAATGGGTGTTTCCTTTTTCTTGTCCTGGGTTTTACTTTTTTTTGATTTTGATTTTTCAGCGTTTGATTTTTCAGTTCCAGGGGTGTCCTGGTCCTCATTGCTGCCCTTCTCCTCGTCGCTCTCTTTGGCTAAGGGTGAGGGGATATCTTTCCCCAGCACCGCCAGGTAAATGGAGTTAGTCATGCGCATATCTCGGCTGGACTGGTCAAACCAGTTGATTACCGGGCCAGCATCCGTGGAGACTAAGAAGTAGAGATATTTTCCACTGGGGTCGAACACCGGCTCATTGGTTTCACTTAAACCATCAGTAATGACGTAAGACTGATCCTGTTCGATGGAATAGAGATACACTCTCCGGAGAATTGACGGGGTATTCAAAGTATAGGCAATCCAGCGGGAATCCGGGGACCACATCCCCCGGATAGGCGGGAATGCATCAGGCCCATAAAAATAATCAGACCCAATTTTTTTGCAGGCCCCGGTTTCCAGGTTAATCCAATAGATACTCCGGGAGTTGTCGATATAAGATATCTTTTTACTGTCCGGGGACCAAATCGGGGTACTGTAGAAACCCGCACCCTTTAATTTGAAGGTGCGCAATTTTCCTTTACCATCCTGGGATTTGATATGGAGTTCATATTCACCGGAAGCATCGGAGAAATAGGCGATAAATTTCCCATCGGGGGACCACTGCGGTGAACGTTCATGAACACTGGTGGTATTAGTGATATTGCGGGGGTCGCCTTTTTTTGCCGGTACGGTAATAATCTCTCCGCGGTACCCAAAAACCGCCCGGGCACCGGAAGGTGAAATGGAGCTATTTCGCACAAAACCAATGTCCCGGGCATAACGGGGGCGAACCTGGGAAAGGTCTGCGGCTGCACCGATAGTCAATTTCTTCGCAGTCCCTTGAACAGGATCATAAAGGTGAAGATACCCGGACTGCTGATAAATAATTTTCCCATCACCTGCTGAAGCGCTCAAAACAGGAAAATCCGTATGATCAGTCAACTGTTTAATTTTTGTGGTGTCCAGGTCAAAGGAAAACAGGTTAAACTCACCGTTTCGATCGGAACGAAAATAAATTTTGTTCCCTATCCACATGGGGTCTGTATCATTGCAGCGACCCTGGGGTTGGGGAATTTGCTCCACCGAATGGTCGTCAAATCGATAGAGCCAAATCCTGGATACGGTTCCGCCGCGGTAGTGTTTCCATTGGCGAAACACTTCGCGCAGGGGCGTGTAAGCCATCCGGGTACCCTCCGGCGAATAGACCGCTCGATTGGCGTGAGGAATTGGTAACCGGGTAGGGAAACCACCGGTCACCGGCACGGTAAAAAGCTGCATAAACCGACGGGTAAAAACATTACGGGGAGAAATAAAAAGAACCGCTAAACCATCCGGTGTAAATCCCCTGACATAATCCGAATCCGGATGCCATGTCAACCGTTTGGGTACACCACCTGCTGCCGGTACCACGTAAACATCCGTATTACCATCATAATGCGCACTGAAAGCAATCAATTTGCCGTCCGGCGAAAAAGCCGGGTTGGATTCAAACCCTTCATGCGTGGTTAATCGTCGAGCGTTTTCACCATTTATATCGGCCACCCATAAATCACCGGAATAAGTAAAAGCGATATGGCTTTTACTGACAGCCGGTTGTTCCAGCAGCCGGGTATCGGTAATGTCAATCCCGGTACCAGGAAACAAGGGGATGGAAATAAACAGGATAAACATTGTTATCATTGGATAATATGCTTTTTTCACTAAGCACCTCCAAAAGGTTTAATTTTCTTCCCAATATTTAAAATACGTAAGAAGCGTCTAAATGTTTTACACCTTCCTGGTAACTATTCAGTTTTGGAAAAACTTATCATGCAGTTCATGTCTCATTCGCCCGTACGGTGTCCTTCGGCCACCTCCCTGAGGCTCATTCGATCATGA
>CP070627.1:2380104-2384676 GCA_020355945.1 Candidatus Aminicenantota bacterium
GGTTTGATTTATCAAACCCTTTTATAACTGATGATCAAAGAATATTTATTGATGTTCAATAAATATTTATCCTTGTTCAATAAATATTGATTATCATTCAAAAACAATTTATCCTCATTCAAAGAACATTTATTAGCGATCAAATAATATTTATTGTCATTCAAAAAATGTTTATTGGTATTCAAAAAATATTTATCCCCGTTCAAAAAATATTGATTCCTATTCAAAATTAATTTATTATCATTCAGAAAGTATTTATTGATGGTCAAAAAGTATTTATTGTTGTTCAAAAGGCATTTATCTTCGTTCAAAAAATATTTATTCTCGTTCAATAAATATTGATTATCATTCAAAAATAATTTATCCCTATTCAAAGAACATTTATCCTCGTTATAACAGTATTTATGAGCATTCAAAATGGATATTTAATATTTGTTATCTGGGTATTTGGGGATATCCACTCATGATGCCGCGGCCTCACCCTGAAACGCATGAAAATTATTGCCACCAAGGCACAAAGGCACCAAGGATTTATTTTTAATAAGACCTTTTGTGTAACTTTGTGTCTTTGTGTCTTGGTGGCTATTTTCATAGGAGGCAAGTTGGATTGATCGAATTTTCCCTTCTTGACATTGCAACTGCATGATGTATAATAATTAATATGGAAAAATTCGACTGGAATGAAAAAAAGAACAAATGGCTTAAAAAAGAACGTGGTATATCTTTTGAAAGAATTTTAGAAGCACTGGATCAGGGAAATTTACTGGCAGATATCGATCATCCGGATCAAAAAAAATATCCTCATCAAAAAATCATGTATGTATGGGCGCATGACTACGTATATGCTGTCCCCTATATTCAAACAAAAGAAGTCATTTTCCTTAAAACAATTTATCCCAGCCGAAAGGCAAAAACAAAATATAAAGAGGTTTAAAATGGACAAAAATGAATGGGTAAAAAAAATGAAACAAGGAGAAATCGGTTTTATAGATGAACCGGAAGAAGAAAAAGAAGTCTGGGAAGCGTTTAAAAATCTCCCCGATACAAATATCCAACAAAGAAAAAAAGAACTCCAAAGAATTGCCAGGGCTTCCCTGGAAAAAAATAAACGAATCTCTATACTGGTTAATGAGCGAGATCTCTTCGAATTAAAAACCAGGGCACTTGAAAACGGTATTCCTTACCAAACTCTTATCGGAACCCTTATCCACCATTACATAACCGACAAAATTTCCTTGACAATTTAATTATGAATGACTGTCCCCAAAAACCAAAAGTAAACCCCTTCTCAGGATGTCCGTGCTTCGGACTCACCTTTGTATACCAACCGGCTGCCGCAGAAAATCAATACCAGTTTTTTCAACGTGGTACGGCTAATGGCTTTTTGAAATTTTTCATCCGGGCTGTACCGGTCCAGTTGGGACTCTGCTTCTTCTTTGAGTTTTTTTATGAGTCGAGGGTTTCCCGGTTTATTTCCAGTGGGCTTGATATACTTCAACTCGATGAGATAAGAATATTTTATCGTCGGGTATTGAATCGACAGCGGCTCCAGTACCAGGTCGCAGAATCCCTGGCTCATTTCTTTCTCCGAGTAGACATTATATAACGGACCCAGTCCCAGGTACACATTCCAGAACACCTGGAGTGCTTTTTCCCCGGACATTAAATCGCGGAGGCTCAAGGAAGCTTCCATACGACCGGCGATATATTCCACCAATTCCTGCCATTTGCCGCGGTAAGCCATCCCTCTTACCAACTCCCCGTATTTGAACATATCCAGGCTTACGACCCCGGTTTCCCGGTAGGTTTCACTGATATAATCATAGTACAGCCGTTTAACGGATTCATTGGGAATGGTGAGCACCGGGGTATTTTCATCATCGATACCCCCGATGGTTAAAAGGCCGAAGTAATACAATAGGGAAATAAAATTATTGGGATTGGCCAGTTCATCAATAGGAAAGCCTGCTGCGATGATGGAATGAGCGGAACCGGTTTCCATGATTTCTCGGAGGATAGAGAAATTTCCATTGGCTCGGACAGCGCCTTTTTGATCGACAACAATCAAATGACGCAATTTCATATAATCGATCCTGGCGTTGTGGTCGATGAGTGTCCCGGGGATCCGGGAGTCGATCATATATTCTTTTAGGAAGTATAATACATGAGCAGTGTTAAATACTTCACGGCCGGAATAGAGGGAAAACCGGTAATGGTTATACCACCGGCTCATCATCTCCAGCAGTACCGGGGTGGAATGGTGGATTTTCCCGGTTTGTCGGTAGTATTCGATCATGGTTTCCACTTCGGGTTGAGTAAAGCCCATGATTTCGTTTATATCGGAATGGAGTGAAATGTTAGTGGCGATGTTAAACCCGGAGGTCACATCGTCCAGGGTGATGGGTGAAACACCGGTCATAAACAACCGGGAAATAGGCGCATCGGTATCGGTAGTACCACCTTTAAGAACATTAAAAAAAGCCCGTAAAAAGCCTCCACCATGGGTTATTTTTTGGAATTCCTGCTCACCGACTTCGGACAGGATGGTATTGGCAAAATTATCGTATTCGTCGATAATGACATATAGTTTTTGTTTTTTTCTCTTACAGTACTTTAATAGTGTTACCATCACGTCAGAAGCACTTTTTCTTGAGCTAAACTCTGTTTCCGCTTTTTTGATATCGATATCCAGTAATTTTCCATATTTCATTACAAACCAGGAGGCGGATTCCTGGATATAATTGAGGAATGATCCTTCTACCAGTGAAACGTTGGGATTCACCAACGAAAAATTCAATTTAAACACCAGGTAACTGTTTTTTTCTGCCGTGGGATTTCGGTGGATAGCGGTTCCTTTGAAAAAGTAATCGAAACGGTCTTTAAAATCGATGTCATAGTAAGCCTCCATTATCCCCAGGAAGAGCGATTTCCCGAAACGCCGCGGGCGAATGAGAAATAAGAAATTCCCTTTTTTTTCGATATCCCGGATGTACCGGGTTTTATCGACATAATACAAATTTTTTACCCGGAAATCATTAAAATCGGCGACCCCATATGGAATTTGTTTTAAATCGTTTGCATCTATCATGGATTTATATTAAACCAAAAAATCCCCCTTGTCAACACATGCGCAATCGACACACATGGATGCGTCAGAGCCGCCTAAAATGTAAGATTTTCAGAGTACAGGGACAGGTAAGTAAGTTATTCCTCGCAAACAACAGGTTACAGGTCAATGTAAAAGGTGAAAAACCCTTTTCTTTTAAGTCTTTTAAATTGTAGATTCTCAGGTATTCTTGTATTCGGTTTCCCAGACTTTTCCCGATAATCCCCTGAAATTTTCTCCGTACTCAACCAGCCTCCTATGGTATCCTTCATCATGGAGTGCATCGTTGGCATCGGAGTTTTGAGGATTTGCCTTTGTTTTGTTTATGATTTCAGTTGCTTTTTTATGATGGTCTCTCATCGGGCAGGGTGCCAGGAGGTTTCCGATTTTATTTCTTGAACAATTGTATGAATACTCATCCTGCCACTTTCTTATGGATTCGAAGAAAGGATTCTGAAGGGCATCATTAAGGTTTCCTCCCCGGTTATAAATATCAACAATATTCTCTAAGTAGTATGGAAAGAAGACACAGGGCATTATATTCCCGTTCCAATCGATATGGATGTGACCGGATTCTCTTCCTGCGGATACACAACCGTCAGACGCTATACCTGAATTCCAGAAGTCTACAATGAAATACCCCTTCTCTCTTGACATCTTTCTTTCCATTTCAAAAAGTGCTAATCTCTGTTCAGGTGTAATCATTAAGTCCAGGGTATATTCCCTGCCTATTGGCATATACTGGAACATCCACATATATCTGGCACTGATTTCTTCAAAAAAATATTCGTAGAAATCTTCCTTTTGCAATAAATCGATATTATCTTTGGTGATTGTTACAGAGGCACCACAAGGAACGCCATAAAAAGCAAGATATTTAAATGCAGCCAGGATTTTATCATATGTTCCTTCTCCTCTTCGCATGTCTGTCTCTTTTTTATAGCCTTCTACTGAAATTGCTGGTGTCATGTTCCCGATTTCGCCAAGTTTCTGTGCTACTTTTTCATTTATCAATGTTCCGTTGGTATACACTAAAAAGAAAGTATCTTCCTGGTGCTTTTCTCCTAATTCAAGCAATCCTTTTCCCTTGTCCTTCCACATAAACGGTTCTCCACCTGTGATAACTGTAAAAAAACTACCCCATAAGTCATTTTTCTCCGTAATTATCCTGTCTACAACATCGAAATTCAACTTCGCTTTTGTTGTAATATCGCTGTTGGCATAACATCCTTTGCATCTTAGATTACAGGATTTCGATGGTGATATGACCATGAAATCAGGAGGATATCTTTTATACTCCTGCTTAAATGCTTCTCTCTGGGGAAAATCCCGGATAAACATTCTGCCCAGGACAATTTTTGCCAGGACTTTTGTAACATTCGGACTTAATCCTTCATTACTCTGTGATATCCTTCCGATGACATTTAAGAGATTTCTGGCCAGGTAAAATTTTTCTTCCTGCACTG
>CP070627.1:2384776-2389340 GCA_020355945.1 Candidatus Aminicenantota bacterium
CATGGAGCATGGAGCATGGAGAAGCACTTAAAGGGGACAAGGGGGCTTGCCCCCTTGTATATTACTTACAGGGAATTAAATAAAAGGTCCGATCAACTATCTCTTCATTTAAAAGAAAAAGGTGTCAAACCCGATACCATTGTAGGACTCATGGTGAAACGTACCGTTGAAATGATCATCGGTATATTGGGAATATTAAAAGCCGGGGGTGCTTATCTGCCTATCGATCCCGGGTTTCCGGCAGAAAGAATTAATTATATGCTTGCTGACAGCAGTGCAAAAATATTGGTAACTACGCAGGATTTAACAAAGAAAGTTGAATTTGAAAAGGCAATAATTTATTTATCGGACGCGTTAAATCGCGTCCCTACGCCTTACCACCTTAACCTGCCAACTGCACCTGCTAACTGCCTGGCCTACGTCATCTACACCTCCGGTTCCACCGGCAAACCCAAAGGTGTTATGATTCACCACCAGGCGGTTCATAACTTCATCATTGGAATGACGAAGCGAATCAATTTTACCCCGGGGAAAACCATATTGGCATTAACCACTATCTCCTTTGACATATTTGTCCTGGAAACGTTATTGCCCCTGCTGCAGGGGCTTCGCATTGTAATCGCAGATGAACACCACCAATTGGACATCAATTTATTAGAAGAATTAATTGTTAAAACCGGTGTGGACATGTTACAGGCCACCCCGACACGAATGCAGATGTTTACCGCTCATGCACGCCCGACATCATGCCTGGAGAACCTCAAAGAAATCATGGTTGGCGGTGAACCTTTCCCGGGTAAATTATTGGGGGACCTAAAGCAATTAACCTCTGCCATGATATACAATATGTATGGTCCCACCGAAACCACTGTTTGGTCGACCATGAAGGACTTAACCCACCGAGCAATTGAAGAAATCAATATCGGTCAGCCCATCGCCAACACGCAAATATATATATTGGATAAAAATGGTCAACCTCAGCCGCTGGGAGTAATTGGTGATTTATATATTGGTGGAGATGGCCTGGCCAGAGGTTATATCAACCACCCGGAATTAACTTTAGAAAAATATTGCCTCCGGCGGCCAGGGGGGCGCTTTTTGAAAAAACTGCCCCCCTGGACCCCCCGCAAAAACTTTTTATTAAAGGGGACAAGGGGGCTTGCCCCCTTGCAATATGCCCCCTTGTTATATCGCACCGGTGACCTGAGCCGCTGGCTGCCCGATGGGAATATCGAGTTTTTCGGCCGGATTGACAGCCAGGTAAAAATCAGGGGTTTCCGAATCGAATTAGAAGAAATCGAAACCCGGCTCAATGAGCACAGCGCTGTCAAAGAATCAGTGGTCACCATAAATACTGATAAATCCGCTGCAAAAAGCCTATGCGCCTACCTTGTCAGCGATGAAACCCTCACCGCCAGTGAACTAAGAAATTATCTCCAAAAAAAATTGCCCGATTATATGATACCTTCTTATTTTATGCAACTGGAAAAAATCCCCCTCACCCCTAATGGTAAAGTTGACAGAAAATCTTTACCCGGACCGGATAAAAGTTTGAAAGCGGCTTCAGAATATGCAGCCCCTACCAATGAGACCGAAAAGCAGTTAGTAAAAATATGGCAAGAGTTATTAAAGGTAAAAAAAATAGGGATAAAAGATAATTTTTTTGAGTTAGGGGGACATTCGTTATTAGCCATGAATATGGTCTTAAGGATTCAAGCTTGCTTTGGTATGGAAATATCACTGGTTGAGATATTTGATAATCCCAGGATCGCTCAAATTTCCAGGCATATACAAACCCGGGAAGAAAAAATAAAAAAATTTGAGCAAATTTTATTGGAAATCGAATCCCTGGGTGACGAACAAGTAGAAAAGCTTCTCAGTAAAGGAACGGATAGATGAAACTGTGTAATCATGCATCCATGCAAAATGGAAAAGGTTGACAGTACTTTAATATAAATATACAATAGAAACTTCGCTATTATAAAGGAGAAAACAATGATCATGTTAAAAAGCTATCTTAAAGTCCTGGTTCGGAATTTGTGGAAAAATAAATTTTCTTCATTCTTAAACATATTGGGGCTTGCCATTGGCATGACCGGTTACCTGCTGATCCTCCAATATGTCAACTTTGAGTTGAGTTACGATGATTTTCACAAAAGTAAGGATAATATCTATCGTCTAAGAAGAGATTCTTACGAGGATAATGGTATGGTTAATCGTTGGGCCGTGACCTCTTACAACGCGGGTCCAACGTTGAAAGAGGAGTTCCCGGAAGTGGCAGAGGTATCAAGGTGCCTTCGCTTCGAGAATAATTCTGTCCGCATCAAAGATCGAATATTCAAAGATGAAAAAATATATATCACCGAACCATCCTTTTTCAAAATATTCTCTATCCGGTTCCTGGAAGGGGACCCGCAAGCCGCTCTTCAAGGCCCCAATAAACTGGTACTCTCGGAATCCACTGCCAGGAAATATTTTGCCAATGAAAATCCATTAGGTCAAATGATTGAAATATCCAGCAAACGAACAAAGCTTTCATTTATGATTACAGGTGTGTTTAAAGATCTCCCGCAGAATACCCACATGAAATTTGACCTGTTGATGTCGATAAACACGATATATCCTGCAGCGTATTCCGATTGGATATATGCCTCCTTTTATACTTACATTTTATTAACCCCGGGTGCCGATGCAAAGGGATTGGAAGCAAAACTTCCCGCATTTATAAAAAAATACATTCTCAAAGATATCCCCCGCGCCGCCAATTGGAAATACCTCCTGCAGCCACTCAGGGAGATTTATTTATACTCTGATTTAACCTTTGACACCGACAACGGAAATGGCAAAATGGTTTATTTTCTATTGATTATTGCTTTTCTCATTTTAGTGATATCATGGGTGAACTATGTCAACTTATCCGCAGCCCGTGCCATGGACCGAGCCAGGGAAGTAGGGATCCGGAAAGTACTGGGCAGCCACCGCTTCCGGTTGAGTAAACAATTTCTCGGGGAATCCATATTGACCAATATTATCCCTATTGCTATTTCTGTGGTCCTGACAATTATTTTTCACCCTTTCCTGGAGGAACTAACAGGGAAAAATATCCCCTTATACCTATCCAACGCCTTGTTCCTGCTACATTTAGTGATATTGTATCTTATCGGCTCTCTAATCGCCGGTTTATACCCCGCTGTTTTACTCTCCTCATTTCCACCTGTCACTGTCTTAAACAAAAGTAAATTTAGTCAAACCATTGGCGGCGGCCTCTTGAAAAAAATTCTTGTAACCTTCCAATTTACAGCTTCCGCGGTTTTAATTATTCTTACATTTACTGTTTACAAACAAATTCGATACATGACCAATAATGACCTGGGAATCAATCTCAATAATATGATGGCAGTAGTACTTCCTACTATCCCTCTTAACCAGGATAATATCAAAAATATAGACAGTTTTAAAACAGAATTATTAAGATATCCGGCCATTGAGAAGGTAAGCGGCTCCTTAATAATTCCCGGCACCTCCTCCCCCACACGGTTAGCCTGGAAGGAAAATACCGACTTTAAAAAAGGAAAGATGCTGTCCATCGCTTTAGTGGATGATGATTTTTTGCCCGCTTATCAAATAAAATTTTTAAGCGGGAGAAATTTTTCAAGAAAATACGGTACCGATAATCAGTCTGTCATACTTAATGAAGCAGCCATAGAATCACTGGGTTATGACCGTGCGGAAAGCACGTTAAATCAGAATATATCTTTATGGGACATGAAAGGGAACTTCAAAATAATCGGGATCATAAAAAATTACCATCAAAAATCGCTGAAAAAAAGTCATGAACCCATTGTTTTTCTTTATAACCCCTCATTTAAAAACTTTTATTCAATAAAGTTAAAGCCAGGAATTACAAATATTGATGAAACCATCAACTTAATACAGAAAAAATGGAAAGAAATTTTTCCCGCTCATCCATTTGATTACTTTTTCTTAGACGATTTTTTTAACCGGCAATATAAAGATGACTATCAATTTGGCACCGTATTAGGGATATTTGTGGTGTTGGCTGTTATTATTACCTGCCTGGGTTTACTGGGTTTATCTTATTTTAGTGCCTATCAGCGGCGCAAAGAAATAGCCATCCGTAAATCCATTGGGGCAAGCACTGGCGATATCCTGGGTCTCCTGGCAAAAGACATTGTAAAATTGGTGGTCATTGCTACTGTCATTGCCTGGCCCATTGTTTACTTCTTTATCATCGATCCTTGGCTAAAAAATTATGCTTACCGCATCGCCGTACCACTATTGTTTTTCATCCTCTCAGGCCTGGTTTTAGTTATCATCACCCTGTTAACAATTGCCTATCATACTATCACCGCAGCCAGGGCAAATCCTGTTGATGCCTTAAGAGAAGAATGAAAAGGATTACATCCACGCCTTTAACCGCATTTTCAATTATTTATATTTTCAATCACCATCAGAAATTACTCCCCACCGGGATAGAACCATTTCCCACCATCATAAAATCACTCACCACCACTAAGAAATTACTGACCACCAGGACAAAATC
>CP070627.1:2389440-2393998 GCA_020355945.1 Candidatus Aminicenantota bacterium
GTAGTATAAAGATGACATAAGACAGATGACGGATGACAGCTTATTGGTCCACCATGTCATGGGGTTTAAATCTGTGTAATCTGCGTAATCTGTGGTTTCCTTATTTTCATGCGTCTCCGGGCGTGGCCGCGGCCTCATGATGGGCTGCCATTATATCATTTGTCGCCCACTATATGTCATTGGTCGCCGCCTTTTTATCATTTGTCGCCGCTTATACACCATTTTTCGCCGCCTTTATATCATCTGTCGCCGCTTATACACCATTTTTCGCCGCCTTTTTATCATTTGTCGCCGCTTATACATCATTTTTCGCCGCCTTTATATCATTGGTCGCCGCTTATACATCATTTGCCGCCGCCTTTATATCATTTGTCACCGCCTTTAAATCAGTGGTTTCTTATTTTCATTCGTCTCCGGTTGATGGGCGCAGCCTTTTCAAAATTCCAGGTCAGCTTCTAACTCATTATAGATATCTGCCTTTGTTTCTTCCAATGAATAGGATATGTGAATATCTTTTAATTTTATGTTTCGGTCTTCCACCACAACCCCCAGGATCTCTTTAAAATAATCAATAAACCGCTCCATGGTGGACCGCTTAAATAACGATGTCGAATAAAACAAGCTAAACTCAATCCCTTTTTCAGATTCAATTCCATATAATGCCAGGTCAACCTGGGTGACATTCATCTCATACTCATAGGAGATAAACGTTAATTCTTTTGCTGCCAATTCCTGTGGTTCCATGTTCAGCAGGACCAATTCCACATCAAAGATCGGGTTCCTGTTGATGCCCACTTTTATGTTAAGGCTTTCCAATAAATAATCAAAGGGATATCCCTGGTTTTCAAAGGCATTTAATGTGTTCTCTTTTACTTCCTCTAAAAATTGCATAAAAGTGAGTTCTTTTTTTGGATAATTTCTCATGGGAAGTGCGTTGATAAAGACACCGATGAGGTTCTCCACATCTTGATGCTCCCTCCCGGCCACCGGGGTACCCACGATGATATCTTCCTGGCCTGTATATTTGGATAACAGTATGCTGTATACCGCTAACAGCACCATATACAGTGTGGTCCCGGTCTCTTCTGCCAACCGGTTAATTTTTTGAGCCACTTCTTCTTTGAAAGCGAAATCTATCCGGTCTCCTGCAAAGCTTTGCATTGGGGGCCGGGGGAAATCCGTAAATATATCCGAATCGGGTAATTTTTCACCAATCCGCTGCTGCCAATATTTTCCCTGCTTATCTATGGCTTTCTTGCGTTTCGCACCCCTTTGCCATTGAGAAAAATCTTTATATTGAATCCCCAGGTGGGGCAGTTCCCGGTTCTCATATAAAGCAAACAAATCACGATAAAGGATGGTTTGCGATGTTCCATCCGATACAATATGATGAATATCCACCACTAAAAGATACTTGTTTTCTGCAAGCTGCGACAACCCTACCCGTAAAAGAGGAGCCTCAGATAAATCAAAGGGGCGGATGAAAGAACTGATAATATCTGCGGCGGGCTGCGAGCTGCGAGCCTCGGGTATAGACAAGGGGGCAAGCCCCCTTGTCCCCTCTTTATAATATTCTATCTTAAATTCTACTTCTTTACGGATTCTCTGCACCGGTTGATCATCCACGATATGAAACGACGTTCTCAGGCTTTCATGTCTTTGGATTAATAATTGAAATGCTTGTTCCAATTGCTGTGGATTTAATTGCCCTTCTACGATAAAGGGTTCGGCCAGGTTGTAAGCGGTTTCAATGCCTTCCATCTGCTGCACGAGAAAAAGTCGCTTCTGGATCGATGAAAGAGCATAATATTCTTTCTTTTCAGCGGCTTCAATGGGAATATATTCCTCTTCACCGGATTGGCTTATATACTCAGCCAATTCCCGGATAGTGGGGTATTTAAAAACTTCTATTATAGGGACAATGACTTGAAATGCGTTGTGTATCTTAGCTGTTAATTGTGCTGCTTTTAATGAATGGCCGCCGGCTCTGAAAAAATGGGTGTGAATCCCGATTTTCTCCGTTTGGATTCCCAACAGCTTTGAAAACAGCTCAGCCAATTTCATCTCTATTTTGTTCCTGGGGGCTGTATAACTATCCCCGGTATTGGCTTCGGGTTCAGGCAGTGCTTTCCGGTCTATTTTCCCGTTGGCAGTTAAGGGCAGCTTTTTCATGGGTACAAAATAGGCGGGTATCATGTAATCGGGCAGGGTACGTAATAGGTACGATACCAACTCATCGCTGCCAGGTTTTTTTTCACCGGTGTCAACACCGACGATGTAGGCGCACAGGTGTTTATCACCCCTGGTATCTTCCCTGGCTAATACAACAGCGTCCTTGACACCCGGGTGTCGAAGCAATTGGCTCTCAATTTCCCCTGATTCGATCCTGAATCCCCTGATCTTCACCTGGTGATCCAATCGACCCAGGTATTCCATCTCCCCATTTTCCGAAAATTTTACCAGGTCACCTGACCGATACAGGATATCACCGGGCTTATAGGGGTTGGGGATAAACTTTTCGGCTGTCAATCCCGGTCGATTTAAATACCCCCTGCCGACTCCATCCCCACCCACGCATAATTCCCCGGGAACCCCGGCAGGTAATAACCTTAAATTCCTATCTATTACAACCACAGTTAAAGTGGGAATTGGCTTCCCTATATTACTTATATTCAATTCTATATCTCTATCTTGAATCGCCTTGAAAGTTACATGCACTGTTGTTTCAGTGATTCCATACATATTGATGAGTTGAGTCCCGGGATATTTTTCTTTCCATTTGCTTAATTTTCCCGGTTTTAGGGATTCACCGCCAAAAATGACCCAGCGTAAATTCAACCGGCGGTCAGGACACTTTAATTCTTCATCGATTAAATTGTAAAATACAGTAGGGGTTTGATTTAATACGGTTACCTGTTTTTCTTTTAGCACCTTTAAAAATTTTCCAATATCCCTGGCCAACATTTTGGGGATGATGACCAGTTGGGCGCCGTATAACAGTGCCCCATACATTTCCCACACGGAAAAATCAAAACAAAGGGAGTGAAACATAGTCCATATATCATGGCTGTGAAAATCAAATAAAAATCGATTGTTGCTCATGAGTCTTACGACATTTCGGTGCCGGATCAGGGCACCTTTGGGTTTTCCGGTGGTGCCGGAGGTGTAGATGATGTAAGCGAGATTTTCAGCAGGTTTAGACACACCCCGCCCCTTCGGGGCACCCCTCTCAAGAGGGGAATAAAGTTGACAATCGACAATTTTTTCATGGCTTGTTAGCAAGATTTTGCTTCTGCTGTCGGACAGCATGTAATTGATACGTTCTTGTGGGTAATCCGGGTCAATAGGTAAATAGGCACCGCCTGCTTTAAGAATTCCCAGGATGCCTACTATCATCTCAATAGAGCGTTCCATCATAATGCCCACAATGGTATCCGCTTGAACGCCTTTTGCCTGTAATATACAGGCCGATTGATTGGATTTTTTATTTAATTCCTTGTAGGTAATATACAAGGGGGCAAGCCCCCTTGTCCCCTTTTGTTTTGAATTTGGCCCGATCAGGGCCATATGGTCCGGTGTTCGCTCTACCTGTTCTGCAAATAATTGGTGGATGGTCCTGTCTGCAAAATATCCTGGTTCTATGGTATTAAACCGGTACAATATTTGCTCTTTCTCCTCATCTGATATGATTTCCACCTGGGATATTTTTTGACCTGCATCTGCTTGAAGACAGGAGAGAATCTTTCTAAAATATCCGATAAACCGTTGAATGGTTTCTTGTTTAAAAAGTTTTATACGGTATTCTACTTGAAGAATCAACTTTTCTTTATATTCTTCAACACTTAAAGTCAGATCAAATTTCGATATATCACTGATGTACCAGGAATAGTTTACTTCCAGGTCGGCTGTTCGGTACTTTTCGGTTTCATGGGTTACCAGTACAAATACGCAGTCAAACAACGGGTTCCTGCTGTTATCCCTATCCGGTACCACTTCATCCACCAATTCCTCAAAGGGGTATTCCTGGTTCTCAAAGGCGGCCAATGTCTTCGTTTTGATTTCGCTTAAAAATTGGTTAAACCGTTTCTCACCTCCGGGGAAACTGCGTATTGCCAATGTGTTAACATACATCCCTATGGTGTGTTGGAGTTCAGGGTGTTCTCGCCCGGCCATAGTGGTTCCCACCACAATATCCTCCTGGCCGCTCAACTTTGCCAACAGGATGTTATAAGCGGCCAATAAAAGCATGTAAACAGTAACATTCTCTGCTTCTGCCAATGCTTTGAGTCCTATACTTGTTTTCTTTGGCAGCTCAACCTCCAGGGTATTTCCCTCGAAACCCCGGATTGCCGGTCGGGCATAATCAAGAGGAAGAAAAATTAAAGGAATCTCACCGGAAAATTCTTTTAACCAATAATTTTTCTGGCTTTCTAATTCTTTTCTTCTCTTCCGCTGGTGCTGCCACTCCGAATAATCTTTGTATTGAAACCCCACAGGCGATAACGCTTCTAAATTGTAGAGCCGGAGGAGTTCATTGGTAAATATCTCCGTAGAAAAT
>CP070627.1:2394098-2398653 GCA_020355945.1 Candidatus Aminicenantota bacterium
CCCCCCAGCATATCAGTGGAAGGAGTATTTTCTACTTCCATCTAAAAATAAATAATCCTTGATGTATAAGATGGATTGGTCTATAAATTCAATCGATGCCACCAATGAAGAAGCATTACCGTATCTTCTAAATACGGAGACAGAATAATCGCAAATGATCTCAGCGTAATCTTCAACAATTTTATAGAACACGTTTGGCTTCTTTAAGCTTTTTTTCCCAATATTGTTTTCCCTGGAGAGCAAACTCCCAGGCCATTAAGTCATCATATTTTTTAAAGTCCTCTTCACCGGCTTCATACTCCTTACTGAATTCGTCGAACCTTTTATGGTACTTTGCCTCAAAGTGTTTAACTTCCGCGGAAAAGTCCGAGAGCCGTGAAAGAATTTCAGTAATCAGCGAGTCCTTTATTAACTGGGAGACATCGCGAACGGCTAACTCCTTCAATAACGAATTGATTAAAGCATCTTTTGCTTTTATTCCCATTTTTTACCTCATTAATTTACAGCCTTACAGCCAAAAATATATTATACCAGGTTCAGTGTAAAAAATCACTGGCCTGGACCAGGTTTTTTTCTTTGATGAAAAGTTTTTGTGGGAATCCAGGGGGGCAGGTTCGCGCAAAGGTGCAAATTTATGGATATTGTGACAAAAAGAAATGATGGAGGATTAAAAAAAATGCCTTCAAAGTTTGCACATTTGCACGCACCGCCCCCTCTTTGCCCGTCTGCGGCGAAGTGCCCGCCCCTTTAAAATTTCTTTCTCTTAAGGCCAAAATGAGAAGGCCCCCTGGACATTGGCGACGGTGGGAAAAATAAAATAATAAAGTAAGACAGACAGCTCACGGCTCAACAATAAGCATCGGGCCGGCCCGGTCCTGCTTTGATGATTCGTGTGGCCCTGATCTGTCTCCTGAACTAACGGGACTGGCGGGGCTAACGGAACCAGCGGGACTTTCTAAAAAAGCCCCTTTCCTTCGGATAAGTACTAAATCGGACTGGGAACCCGGATTCCTAATTTTTCCAATAATTGGCCATCGGATTTCAACGCTACCCGCATGACCTTCCGGTAATCGGCTATCCAGGTACTCAACTTCTTAAACTCCAGGGCCTTCAAAGCCGAAGCCTGCTGGGTTTCCGCCACTGCGTTATTATGCTGGCTTTTCGCCACTTCGGCGTTCAATACCTGGTTTTTTCCTTCCTGGATTTCCTGGGGGGATACATTATATTTGCCCATCTCGGAGAGGATTTCCGGCATTTGTTCCAGGTTATTATAGAACAACTTAGCCTGGGCCACCCCAACGCCGAAAGGCGCTGCCTTGATAAATTTAACACCGATCCTGTCCAGCAGCTCTTTATTGCCGTCAAATGCCAACCGGGCGGTTTTAATAAACCGGTGATAGGTCTTCCGGGCCTGTTTCCATATCTCGGCAAATTCTTTATATTTAAGGATTTGATTTTTTTCTTTATTCTTAAATCCTTCATATAAATTTACCGTACGCTCCATTAAAGATTTTCCCTCCAGGAGCCGCTGGTTATCATACCCATACTTCGCAGCCATTTCCTGGATATAGGGATCGGCAAACGTATTTTCAATAACATCCCGGTATTGGTTTAATTTCATCTCCTGGGTGACGATAACCCGTCTTTTTTTTTCCGTGGGTTCCATTTGGACAGGAACACTCTCTTTTTGAACGTCTTGTTCATTATTCATCATATACCTCCATAGTTTATTTTAAATTCCTTTAAGGATTTTCCAGGAACCATAAGCCGGTTATCACGATGTACTGCTGTTCCTTTTATATCGATGGCATGCATTTCCCTGGAGAAATACCTGTCCCCGGTATCGAAGACGGGTATTTCCCTGGAAAAATGCCTATCCCCGGTATTGGTTACGGACATTTCCCTGGAGAAATGCCAGTCCCCGGTATTGTTTGCCGGTATTTCTTTAGAGAAATGTCTATCCGCGGTATTGATTGCGGGAATTTCTTTGGAGAAATGCCGATTTTCACTATCGATGGTAAAATCTTCCCGGCAGCTTAGCGGATGACTGCTGCCGGAGGAAGGTATTTCCGCCAGGAATCGTAGATCCATCGTGTCGATAGAAAGCCCTGTTACCGGGGAATTTGAAGTCCCGTTAAGACTGCTGTATTTTCCTGGCCGGTTTTGTACAGCGGTTTTCCCGGGATCGATGGAAGGTAGGAAAAGAGGGATGGTTATCTTCTCAAGCAGGCTCCCTATCGTAAAAAAAACATTAAACAAAATCATTCTCAGACCAGTTACACCTGAAAGGCCCTATAAACATAAATTGAGGAAGCCGGGGATATTATATTATAAAATTATCGATATTTCAACCTTTTGTTGTAAATTTTTTGATAAAACAAAAAATAGGGACAGGCATTCATGATTCCCCCCACCGATTGAATTAGTTGATGGTGACGGACTAATTGGACTTTTTGAGCAGAATGAACTTGGACTCAAACCATTAAAAACATATGAAATCGTTGATGATTTCTTTAATGAATTTAGAAAATAATCTATAACAAAGTGTTTAACCTGAGTGCTTTTACTTTGCTTCTTTATTTTTCCGGTGCAGACAGAATTCCGTTGAGTATCAATACAAAAATCCAAATAACCAGAGAGGAATTTTATTGCCGATACCGATTTCGATTTCACCCAGGGCCAGAAAAGTTGAAATCTTTCTCCTGATGTTGTAAAATGAAGCCTTTCGATAGAATCGACGATGATTCGGTGGAAGAAAACATCTGAGTCGTCACGATTAAAGTGGGTAAAGAAAATGAATGAAAAGGAAAAAGACAGCCCCTCAAAAAAACGCTCAAAAAAGCGCACCAGTAAAAAACAAGCGCAAATCATCGCATTTACAATCGGGATATTGCTTATACTGTTAGTCCTGCTGGCACTTTACCTTTATTTCTATGGAGAAGGTCGCATCCTTTTTGTTTTCCCGGGATTAGCCAAAGAGGTTACCTTTACCGATCTGTTGGAATCACCGAATGCTTATGAAAAGGAGTGGATAAAAATAAAAGGCAGACTACAGTATACTTTTTCTCAAAGGAGTACTAACGTTGCCGAGCTTCTTCCCGGGTATTACCCTTCGCAACCTGGTGATTCGGATATTGGCTCCCGACAAAAATTCCATAATAAAGGCAGTGAAGAAAATTACTTTAAAATTTTTCTCGAAGCCGCCGGTAGTAAAAAAGACAAATCGTTTTATTCCAGCTCTATAGATTCCGGGAAGATAGTAGAAGTAGTGGGGATATCAAGAGGTCTCGACCAGGATCACAAAAATGTGATGAAACTTAAAGTCGTTACGGTCATGGGCTACAGGGGTGTGATTGATTGGCTGGGTTTTTTTGTATTGATACCTATTGCTTTATTGGGCATTGGAATGGGGACTTTTTTTATTTACCTCAGCCTGGGGATGTACTCAAAGGAAAGAAAAAAAAGAAGAATGGGAGTAATATACAGGTGGTGGTAAAAGATGTCAAAATTAGTAAGCAGAATAGACCTTTCAATACTGCCTGATAATGCTGTAAAATTATTGATGGATTTTTATGATTTCTTAGTTGAAAGATACGGGAAAAATAAAACTAAAAGCAAATCAACCAGCGATAAAGATTTTGATAAATTTATATCGGAATCAATCGAGGTGGAGGAAATTGTAAGAGTATATTATTTGTCTGTCCCCAAGACCGCAAGACCCCCCCACCAGGCAATCCTCAATCATTTTTTGTCATTTCATTAATTTCCAGTAGGCACAATTCCTTTTTTACCAATTAACTTGCTAAAAATGATTGTCCTATGGGTTTAAAGCCTGTAGTCTGCTGATGAGCTAATTTATATCGAATTCGTTCAAATTTCTGAACTACCTCTGGTGAATACAGGCGTTCTCCGCAATGCAGACAAACTTCTGCCTCTACATGAATAACTGCTGTATCATTTCCACCTCTCAGAAGTTTGTCAACTTCCTTTTTTATCATTTCGCCCCCACAAATGGGACATTTATTAAATGGTGTCATTGTTGAACCTCCTTTTTCTTCCTTTGTTTAAAATCGATCCACCTTTCCGGATCGGGTTTATATACGGTTATCAGCACTGCCCATCCATTTTCTTCGTTATAAGCCCAAACACTGTGAATCGGTTCTTGTTTAACATTTCTACCATAAATTAGGCAACTAGGATAAGGTTTATCAGTAGGGTAATCTTCGATTATTTCACCTCTTTTCACTGAATAATATATTTCATCAAAACTTAATTTGTCATTTTGAGCTTCTTCATCCGCATGGTCAGTAATACGAATTTTATTTTCATTAATGGCATTTTTAATCAATTCAATATCCATTTTTCACCACTCATTCCAACAAAGATTTTAATTGATTGATTAAGAAAAGTCAATCAACTTTTTTCTATTTTTCTTTGCCTCCGCCGGGCCCGCGGCGCGGGCACCCTATTAGGGTAAAGAATTGGCCTCCCGGGAAAATAAAAAAGCAAACAATTGGCAAACAAGCAAAAAAATGATATAATGCCAGGCAGTGGA
>CP070627.1:2398753-2403308 GCA_020355945.1 Candidatus Aminicenantota bacterium
ACTTTGTGGCTAAAATTAGTAATACAACCGTTGGATTTTGTTATTTTTTGTTGACTTTTGTTCTTAATTACTCTAAAATAAAAATTAATAAATTAAGGAGAAAGTTATGGATTACCTGTTAACAGAAGAGCAAAAGATGTTAAAAGAGATGGTGGCAAAATTTGCCAGAGAAGAGTTGGGCCCGGTGGCACGCGAATACCAGGAAAAGGGTATTTTCCCGGGAGAGGTGGTAAAAAAAGCGGGTGAGCTCGGGTTAATGGGCATTGCCTATCCACCGGAATATGGCGGAGCCGGTATGGACTTTGTTGCTTATATGATTGCCATTGAAGAGCTTTCCAGGTATTGTGCTTCCACCGGGGTGATTGTCTCTGCGCACTCTTCTTTAGCGGTTGATCCCATTTTCAGGTTTGGAAACGAAGAGCAGAAAAAGAAATATCTCCCTGACATGTGCAGTGGTAAAAAAATCGGCTGTTTGGGATTAACCGAACCAGGTGCGGGGTCTGATGCAGGTGCCATCAAGACCACGGCCAAACCGGAGGGTGACAAATGGGTGTTAAATGGCACCAAACATTTTATCACCAATGGGGCGGAAGCGGAAATAGCTGTGATTTGCGCCTCTACTGCACCGGAATTAAAATCAAAAGGAATTAGTGCTTTCATTGTTGAAAAAGGCACGCCCGGGTTTACCATTGGTAAACATGAAAAAAAATTGGGGATTAATTCCACTTCCACCACGGAATTGATTTTTGAAGAGTGTGCCATTCCCAAAGAGAATCTATTGGGAGGGCTCAATAAAGGATTTAAAGTGGCACTGGTAACGCTGGATGGTGGAAGGATAGGGATTGCCGGTCAGGCGTTGGGTATTGCCAGGGCCTCCATCGAGGATTCGGTTAAATTTGCCAAAGAGCGGGAGCAATTTGACCAACCCATTGCCAATTTCCAGGCCATCCAATGGATGCTGGCCGATATGGCTACTGAGTATGAAGCGGCCTGGTTGTTGAGTTACCGGGCATCCCTTATGAAAGACCAGGGATTACGATACTCTAAAGAAGCAGCGATGGCCAAGCTCAAAGCCTCTGAAGTGGCTTCTTATTGTGCGGATAGAGCGATCCAGATTCATGGTGGATACGGATACACCAAAGAATTTGATGTGGAACGATATTTAAGGGACGCCAAAATAACAGAGATTTACGAAGGAACCAGTGAGGTAATGCGCATGGTCATCTCATCAAATTTGTTGAAATAACCCCTCGGCGAGGGGGACCTAAAAAGGCCCTACGGGCCATCTTGAAGGCTTAATAAAAAGATTTTACGGGAGGTCCAGATGCTTCAGTCAGGGGTCATGTTTCACGTTTTCTCGAAAAGAGCCCCGTGAAGCATCTGGCCGCCGGAGGCAAAAGAGGCAAAAATGGAACGAAAGTCATTTCCGATTAAACAAGCTTCAACCCGAAATTGGGAAGAGGTATTTAAAAAACCATGCCCCATCGCCCATGAGAGTTTTGTAACAGCGGAAGCTACTCTAAAGAAAAAAGGCGCTCTAAATTTAAACCATCCCAAAGCAGCAGGCATCAAAGACGAATCTTTCAAAGCCCCGGTATTGGCCCATTGGATTCGGCACCGGGAATTTGGGGACTACTTTATTGATACTGGTATGGATTCGTCGTATCAAAAGCGGCCTTATGGTTTGTACAGGGGGCTTTTGAAAAGGGTGTTTATGGGAAAGTGTGTCCAGGAGGTAGGCCAGGATATCCGGGCTCGTATCCAACAGGATCAGATCGACTTAAAAGGCGTATTCTTTACTCATCTTCATTTCGATCATATTTCCGGGGCGGTGGATTTACCAAAAGATGCTTCTCTTCGGTATGTAACCGGTAAAGAGGAAACCTATTTTGTGATCGATAAGAAGTTTCTTTTTCGCAGTCCTGATTTTTTAGAGGGAGTTGAGACGCTTTATGGGATCGATTTTGCCGATGCCAATGCCGTGGATATGCCGGTGGTGGGCAAATGTGCGGATGTGTTTGCTGACGGCTCCTTATGGGCCATTTCCACCCCCGGGCATACCCAAGGGCATGTGTCCTTTTTGGTGAACAGTGAACCAGGCCCGGTTTTAATTACCGGGGATGCGTGCCTGGTGAAAACCGGTTTTGATATGGGTATTGGTCCCGGGACTTATTCAAACAATTTGGAAGAATCTCAAAGGAGTTTGGAAAAAATGATTGAATTGGTGCAAAAATACCCGAACATTAAAGTGGTATTTGGCCACGAACTGCCATGACCGCTGTTAAAGCTGTTCAGTTGGGAATGCACATCAGCCAGACCTCCGGATTTCCTCTCCACATCTTCACCCAGGCAGAAGATCATCCACAAAGCTATTACCAGCAAGTCCTGGAAAAAAATCACCTATTTACACCCATTGAAAAAAAAGAGGTTAAGTGGTGTTTTTTCGATCAAGGAGAATTCGAGGCAAATCTCTATGAAGTCCCCCACGACAGCCTGGTGGGTCCCAATTATGTGCCCCAATCCTAAATTGTTTGGGTATCTCCGGATATTTTATGTATCTTGATGATCTTGTTGATCTGAATCTTCGGATTCTATCTTACTTTTAAGATATTTCTTAAAAATCTTAAGGGCATCTTTATAAAGTGAATCAGTGGTGTTTATAAATTTATTTATGGAACTCCATTTTATATCAAGATACTCATGAGCAACTATATTTCTAAACCTTACCCATCTTGACAACTTTTCAGCATGCACTTCTTCTAATCCCTCAACAGTTGAAATCATTGAGACAATGCCTCTATAAGTATCCGGTATAATTATCCCCTCAAAGGTAAGAATTATTTTTGAGACATCCACTATTGAATTTATAATATTTTCAATCCACCGTTCAACATTTCTTCTTTTATCCCTGTCTTTAAAATACTCTTCACGGGTGATTTTTTTGAATTGCGCATAATCTTTTAGTTCATCTTCCAGGAAATTCAGATGTTTTACAAGTCTTTCTTTAAATTCTTGTGTTAAGCGCTGCATCTTTCTAGAAAATCATTTGTTAACATCTCTACAAAATCCTCTGCTTCCCGTGTTACTACTTCCATAAAATCAAGGTAAAGGTGCCAATCCTTTACCACCAACCGGACTCCCCTGATAGCGCTAGCAGATACAGAAGCAGACACCCTGTTTAAAACCAATAACTCCACCTCTTTCCCCAACAATTGTTCCAGGTCCTCCCATATCTCATCCTCTCCATCATAAAAAACTTCTTCTTCATACTGGATAGGATGCCTTACTTCAGGATAAAAATAGACAGCGATGTCAATATCTGATTGTCGGTGTGCGGTACCCCTGGCACTGGACCCGTATAAAAAAGAAAAAGCTACATCAGTTCTCTTCATAAAGTATTTTTTAAGTTCAACCACCATCCTGGTATTTTCTATCATATTTTAATTATAATATTAAAGAAATTTTTTTACAAGTGTTCATCTAACTTTAATTCATCAATCTTCCTTTTTTGCGGTTTCAGTCTTTTCTTTACCTGGAACTTTTTCCCCTATATCATTTGATGAGAAATTTAGAATGATTTTCAACTGCCTTGCACAATATGGAATTTTGGGCTATAATAAAAATTAATTGATTAACAAAATTAACTTATTTTGGAGTCAGGCATGCGAAAAGAAATCGAAGTGTACAAACCTAAAAACAAAATTCGGATTGTAACCGCCGCCTCATTATTTGATGGTCACGATGCAGCCATTAATATTATGCGCCGCATCATCCAGTCCTCCGGATGTGAAGTGATTCACCTGGGACATAACCGTTCCGTAAAAGAAATCGTTGACTGCGCCATCCAGGAAGATGTCCAGGCTATCGCCATCACTTCCTACCAGGGTGGGCACATGGAATTTTTAAAATATATGTATGATATGCTGAAAGAAGCTGGCTGCGATCATATTAAAATTTTTGCCGGCGGCGGCGGCGTTATCCTGCCCGATGAAATACAAGAACTCCATGATTACGGCATCCAACATGTTTATTCACCGGATGACGGCCGGGAAATGGGACTGCAAGGAATGATCAACCACCTGCTTTGCCACTGTGACTTCCCTATCGGGGATAAACTGGATGGGGAGATCCACCGCATCAAAGATAAAAATCCAAAAGATATTGCCCGCTTGATTTCAGCCGTGGAAAATTTTCCCGAAGCATCACAAGAGATGCTGAAACAGGTGCACCAAAGGGCAGAAAAATCCAATATACCGGTTCTTGGGATTACCGGCACCGGTGGTTCCGGGAAATCTTCTTTGATTGATGAAGTGGTCAGCCGGTTCTTGATTGATTTTGAAGATCAAACCGCTGCCATTCTTTCGGTAGACCCTTCCAAACGTCGAACCGGCGGTGCATTACTGGGTGACCGCATCCGCATGAATTCCATTAACAGCAAACGCGTGTATATGCGTTCCTTAGCCACGCGCCAATCTAACCTGGCCCTATCCAAATACGTCCGCGAAGCAGTAAACATTTTAAAAGCCGCTGAATTTGATTTAATTATTTTAGAAAC
>CP070627.1:2403408-2407962 GCA_020355945.1 Candidatus Aminicenantota bacterium
ATTCGCAATGAAATCTATAAAAACTACCTGGAGCAGTACTTTAATCCTGACCGGAGTTCGCTTGTATTTGGCATGGCTGGCCGGTGGGACAGAGCGATTCCTTACCTGGGACAATTGATAAAAACAAACCCTCAATATCGTTCTTCTTTTTTGGGTATGGTGATTAATTCCATTTATGCAGCCCATGAGCTTCACGAAGCCAGTGAGCATTTAGCTGGCTCATTATGCCAGGCATTTGATATCCCAAAACTTTGTATTTACCTGGTTAATCCCCAACGGTCCCACCTGGAACTGTTCAGTCAAATGGGATTTAAAGAACCAAATATAAACAAGGAATTTCCCCTGAAAGAGAATCACCCTGAAGTCAGGGCATACTTTAGCAAGGACTACAGTGTATCATACAGCAATTCCGGTGAAAAGGTAGTCTTGATCCCCCTTCGGCGGAAAGATGGGGAACCGTTGGGACTGGCAGTTATATACGAGTTTGAAGCTGATCCTTTGGATAAAGACTTCCTGGAGCTTTTGGCTTTCCTGGAGCAAGTTACCAGGGCGATTGGAAATATCATTGAACGGGAGCGCAAATTGCATCAATTGGCTGCTCTCTATGAAATGGGAAAGCAGATTACCAGTTCTCTTGACTTGAAACAAGTGCTGCAAGCCACAGTAAAAGCAGCCATTGAAGCTGTACCTGCTGCTCAAAAGGGATCGCTCTTCCTTTGGGATGAAGCGAAGCAAAAGCTTATTATCCATGCCCAGGAGGGTTTCCAGGACAACATTGTAAATGCGATTCAATTGCGAAAGGGAGAAGGTCTAGCTGGCTGGGTATATGCCAACAGGAAACCACTTTTAATTGGAGATGTACTGGGTGACCTGAGGATGGTGAAAAAGGACCATCCGGAGATCAAAGAGGAAAAGTCTGGCATATTTGTACCCCTGGAAGCCTGGGGCCGTGTGATTGGGGTACTTTGCGTGGACAACGTAACGGACTATAATGCTTTCCGGGAAAGCGACCGGAAGTTGCTTTCAACCTTTGGTGCACAGGCGGCGATTGCCATTCAGAATGCCAACCTTTATACCGAACTCTATAAACTGGGAATACAAATCAACCATGGGGATCTACCCCCACTTGAAATTTTTAATCAGATGGTGCGAAGCATCACCCAGGTAAGCGGTGCCGTAGGGGCCAATATGTTCCTGCTTCGCGACACCGACGACCCCAAATCGAGTATATCCCAGACACCCATTCTAAGTGCATCTTATGGCCTGGGAAAGGATTATGTAGATAAAGTTAAACCCAGACAAAATGGTTTAACTTACCTGGTATTGTCGAAGCGAAAGCCATACAGCATCACTAAGTCAGACGAATCACCTGGTATCAACCCATTGACATTAGAACAAGGCGTCCAGGCTTGCCTGGGCCTGCCTATGATGATCCATGAATCTATTATTGGGATTTTATTTGTACATCATGACAAACCCCATGTCTTTTCTGACAACGAAATTAAGATGCTGTCACTGTTTGCCAACCAGGCTGCCCTGGCCATTGAAAACGCCCGGCAGCGGGAAGAGTTAACCATGACTAAGGCGGTGGCCTGGATGGGAATTGTATTCCCCAGCCTGGCCCACCGTATCACCCAGAAGGCAGGTGCAATTCGTAATACAGTCTATGGATTACGCCGAATGATTAAGGATAATACCAAAGTTGTGCAGTGGTTGGACGACATCGATGCCTATGCCCAGACTGTAAAGGATATCCCTGGTCAGGCTTTGCTGCCATTTCACGACAAAACAGAGTACCTTGACCTGAATACAATACTCCGTCAGGAAATTCCAAGATGGTGTAAATCGGAAGATAGCTTAATCCCTGACTTTCATGGATTGACAAAAGGGAATACTACGGTACACGCTGACCCGAAATGGCTGGCCATTGTACTTGAACTGCTTACAAACAATTCCGTTCGTGCCATGAATGGCTTGCCTCAAAAAAAGTTAAAAGTAAACAGTCAGATTCGAGGGCAACGGGTAGTAGTGGAAATTACTAATAATGGAAAAGAGATTCCGAGGGAAGTACGTGAAATGCTGTTTAAGGCACCTATTCCTAAAAATCAGGGAGCGGAAGGAAGTGGCGTTGGATTGCTTATCGTCCGAACCATCATACGCCGTTATGGTGGAGATATAGAATTACTGCGAACCAGCCCGGAGGAAACCACATTCTCCTTCTGGCTTCCATTGTATTGTAAAGATATATGAAATTATTAAAGGGAGAAAGGGACCATGACTAAAATTAAAATTCTTGTTGCTGATAACGATTCGGATTATCGTAAATCGTTGGCAGAAAATGTATTAAAAATGGAAGGCTATGAGGTATTCCAGGCCGGAAATCCTCAAGAAGCCAAAGAAATACTTAAAAAAGAATTGATTCATCTGGCTATACTGGATATCCGGCTTAAAAATGATGATGATTCAAGTGATGAAAGTGGATTTGAATTAAGCAAAGAAATCGATCCTGGTGTAGCCTGGATTGTGCTTACTGGGTATCCCCCTGATTGGGTGAAAACTGAAGCATTCCGTGAAAAGTTTAGGATTACGTTTGCTGACAGCTCTGTGGAGTTGCATATAGTTAATAAGTCGGAAGGCCCAAAAGCTGTGCTTAAAGCTGTCAAAAAGACTCTTGAGGAAAAATTTGAGGTCATTCCCCGGCGCCGAATCGCCGTACTGACCAGTGGTGGAGACTCGCCTGGAATGAATGCGGCTATCCGAGCTATCGTCTGCATTGCGATGGATAATGATGTGGAAGTAATCGGTATCCAGGATGGTTACAAAGGCCTTGTTAACAATTTGATGCGCAGATTGACCTGGAAAGAAGTCAGTGATATCCATTTGTATGGTGGAACCATCCTGGGGACGGCCAGGTTTCCTGAATTTGAGAAACCTGATATCCGGGAAAAGGCGGTGAAAAACATAATAGACAAACATATCACAGGTTTGGTAGTGATTGGTGGCGATGGATCGATGAAAGGCGCCGAGGTGTTAGCAAAAGACCTGGAGAGTCATGAAAGGGAATTTCATACAATAGCTATTCCTGGTACCATTGATAATGATATATGGGGGACTGACATGTCATTAGGGACAGCCAGTGCAGCCACTGCGATGATCGAGGAACTGCGGAATATACTTCATCCGGCCCAGGCACTGCGGCGCATCTTTTTGTGCGAGGTAATGGGAAGATACTGCGGTTACCTGGCGCTGCAGGCAGCCCTGGGTATTGGCGCTGATGCGGTTATACTTCCGGAAGATGTAGTAGTGATCGATCCTCCTCGCAGCGAAAATGATCTAAAACCCTGGCAGGAGCGATGGAATGGTATTGAAACCGAAAAAAAATTTTTATCCCGAATCGAAGAGATTGCTAAATTGCTGAAAATAACTTTCTCAAAAGATAAGAGGTATGGTTTTGTGGTTTTAAGCGAGGGTGTTAAACTATTATCCAAGAAGCAGTTAAAAATCGAAAGAGTACAAGAGACATTGGAAAACGCTCTTACACAATGGAATTTGCCTGATCTTCCCGAATTACGTACACATATCATGGGACATGTGGTTCGTGGGGTTGCGCCATGCCGCTATGATTTATGGCTGGGAGCAAGACTGGGAACAGCAGCGGTCCAGTGCATACTGAATGGTAAATCCGAAGTGATGGTTGGTTGGTCAGAGGGTTACGGGGGTGATGTAAATGGAAAAAAACCAGGTATCATTGAAACTAAATTTGACGTGGCGTTAGAGAAAAGCAATCGTCCTCCTCATGAAATTTGGCAAGACCGCCCCAAGTGGCAAGAGCTCCTTGAGATGCACGAGGCACTGGCTTGCCCTCCTGAATTGCGTGATAAATTAAGGGAGAGGGGGAATCGGTTTGTACAGTAGGTAAGAACCAGGCCTATTGTATGATAAATAACGAGAAAAAAAACAGAATTACTTTATAATTTCTCAATTTCTTCTCTGGGTATTTGAGTAAGTTCTGAAATTTCTTCGATGGGATATCCTTTGATTTTCATAGATTTGGCCATTTCCATTTTTCCCTTTTCATAACCCACTTTTTCTCCCTTTTCATAACCCACTTTTTCTCCTTCTTCAAACGAAGTATCGATCACCCCTTTCAAATCACGATAGTGCTTTAAACTCTCCTCGTAGTCTGCCAGCTCTTTTTCATCGAAGTTGGCAATTTCGGCAATTTCGAAGCCTTTGAGAAATACATCTTCTTTAAGAATGGCCGGTATGGTCTCAAAACTTTCCAGGTGTTTTAAAAAATACAACCATTTGTCAAAATGGGTTTCCAGCTCCTCTTCTTTTTTGGTAAAACGCGGCATCTCGATAAATATATAGGTAAGTTTATCATAAAAAGTCTGGCAATATTGATCTTTCAACTGCACATGAGTCAGGTGGTTTTTTTGTTCCCGGTCATCATCGAACTCAAAATCCAGCAGGGCCACACAATAGACCGGGTTTAATTTGAAATCCCAATCGCCTTTTTCTGCCTGTTCTTTGATGGGAAAAGTGGTGTAA
>CP070627.1:2408062-2412616 GCA_020355945.1 Candidatus Aminicenantota bacterium
GGCTACATCTGCTTCCACCTGGGAGAAATCAGGATTAATGGCGCCACTGAGGGTCAGGTTCGAGGTAAATCCCCATTGCCCGGAAATCCCCACCTCCATCTGCGAATCCACCCGTTCCATTGGGCTGTCAGGGAAATTCTCCGTGCTGTCGGTTTGAAATGCCGTGAAGGTGGGATCCAGTTCAATATTCTTTCCGGGAGACGCATCTTCAATGCCTGCCAATTTGGGAAACTGGCAGAGGAGACAGGTGTTATTCCGGTTGTGGTGAAAATTGGTGATCTGATGCAACTGACTTCGGGGGTAATTTCGCAGCAGGGCAAATCCCCAGGTCTGGGGGTTGGTTGACCGCTGAAACTGGAGGCTACGAAAGGGGATGGCCATCTCCACTTCGTAACCCCCATCATGAATGTGCCCGGCAGAATCCCAGATGGCATCCCAGGATTTATCTTCAACGGTGCCGCCGTCGCTAAAAATCTCATCACTCTGAACTCCCAACGGATTGCAAAGAAATGCAAAGGCCCGATTTTCATCGTTAAACGTATCCAGGAGAATAGCCACCAAATCATCTGTCCAGGCGCTGTCTCGATCCCAGAGATGGGCACGTATCCGGTGAGGATGGGGATCATCGGCCTTAAAACCAACGTAGAGATAGTTGTCATCGTAAAGAAGCAAACATTGGGTCTGAACCGGTGCCTCAATATTTTCTCCAGGCATGAACTCAATATTCACCGGCAGGACCAGGGCATCTTCCCACACCTTCTCATTAAGATAACCGTCAATTTTAATATTAGCGGTGGCCTTCTTAATGTGGTATACACCCACCTGCTGTCCCCCGTGCAAGAACAGATGGCACACAAAAATAAAAAACAGGACGAAATTAATACAACTGGTACTTCTACCTTCCATTGGAGGCTACCTATGCAATTGTTATGAGACCACGCCTAATTATATCCGAAGTGGTATTATAGCATAAGACTATAAGGAATGAAAGAGAAAAAAAAGAAAAGTATTAAAATCTTCTCCGCCTGAACTGTCTAAACTCCGATAGGCTTGTACGCCTGTGTGCTCGTGCGCCTTTGTTTAAAGATGTTCCAGTTGTATATTGTTATTTAATATACATCCCAGACTTTCTTCTTTTTTTCCTTTCCCAGCAACTTTAAAAGGTAAATTCTTATACCGGCAGAGGCACAAATCCCACCGATATTAAACTCCAAAAATTCAGGTTTGATCATGCAGTGATTGTAATTGACCCTGAGATCAAAGAAAAGCCATTTATTCACACCCACTAGAATCCCCGCCTGTCCAAAAAAACTCCCCTCATTATCTCTTGCCTCGCCAATGATATTATTCTCTTTGAACCTGCATATACCAGCGCCGCCGCCGATATAAGGAATAAATCGTTTGAGGGGAAGTTTAAAGCGGACACCTATCTCTAAATGGGACATTTTGAGTTTTGTTTCTTCTTTGGTATAGGACAATTCCCCTGTTTTGAAAAAAAAGCCTCCACCAGCCCATAATGAAAGCCATTTATAAAGGTCCACCCCCAACTCTCCACCATAGGTCACGCCACCGCCGTAAATATTTTTGAATGCCTGTTCCGTTGGATTAAAATGGCCTCCTTGCAGGGCCAGCCAAAAATCCCCGGCGTTTACCTGCACCACACCCGCTGCAAAAACCATGGTAAATATAAATAAACATAAAATTTTTCTCTTCATATTAGCTTCCTCCTTTTTAATCGCGGTTTTCATCCGTTTGTCTGGGGGTAACGATGGCGGCAGTACTCTCTTTACCCTCTGCGGTTAACATAGAGACGCCATAGACGAACGGAGGGGGAGTGGATTCAAACATATGTTCCCTATGGATATATTCGCCACTGGCAGCATCTACCTCATCCAGGTACACTTTAACCCCTTCTTCGATCATGTAAATTCGGCACGTGGTTATATTTACCCCTGCATTTTTCGGATTGGGGTCCCATGTTAGTCGATCAATGGCCTCGAACTGGGATAGTGAGCGGTTGATAATCTTGACCCCATTGATATTTTCCGGTGGATAAGGAGGAGGTTCATGCTCTTCCCACACTGTTTTCATAAGGTAATTGACCACGAAAGGAAATAGCTCATCAAAATGTTTTTCAAAATCACTCCAGGTCCCATTCTCATCCACGGTGATAACCACAACCATCTTTAACTCCGGGATGACCAACAGGAATTGTCCTCCATATCCCAACTGGAAAAATATAAGATAATCATCCAGTGTGGTAAACACCCAATGGTATCCATATCCCCAGGCTAAATTCCAATATTGCCTGACATAACTATCAAACCATCCAGGCCCAACCCTGGTATAAGGTTGGAGAGACTGGTCAATCCAACCAGGATGAAAGATTTGTTTCCCCTCCACCGCACCGTTATTTGCATACAGCCAGCCGAATCGCGCCAGGTCCCGGGGAGTAAAATACATGCCCCAGCCGCCCAGGTAAATTCCTTGCGGGTCCTGGTCCCAGTCTGCAATGGACATTCCCAGGGGCCCAAAAAGGTATCTTTGAGCAAATTCCAGGGTACTCATCCCGGTGGCTTTTGTGAGCAGCCCGGATAAAATATGAGTATGGATAGAAGAAAAAAAGAATCTCTCCCCGGGAGGCTCCCTCAAACCATATCCTATTGCAAATTGGAGCCAATCGGAACTGGACATCCAATTACCCCAGGCTGTTTCACTGCGTTCCTCGAAGTTAAACCCGGCTCTCATCGTCAATAAATGCTCGATGGTAATATTATATTTGTCGGGGTCTATGCTCTCGTCAATATATTCCGGGAAAAAATCCAGCATCTTTTGATCAACACTTTGTAGGTAATTCTCCTTCAGTGCAATTCCCACTAAAGCCGATAAAACAGCATTGCACCAACGAATATGTTGGGCATCCGCTGGTCCCTTTCCCTGGAAATACTTTTCTGCCACCAGATAGCCATTCTTCACCATGAGTAGGCTGTACAGGTATGGAATTTTTTCCGCTTCCCTTAAGGCATTTTCAACTAAAGTGGAATCCATACGCTGCTCTTCAGGTGTGGATATTTCCCAGTCATAAGGAGCTTTGGCAGTAGAAATCAATGGCCTGTCAACTTCACTCAAATCAAAAATATCGATGTCTTTTCCCCTAATTTTTCTGCCCTTTGCTTCAGCTATTAAAAAAACCAGGAACAAAAATATTAAGAATACAAACAAAAAGAGTTTTTTCATATTTTCCTCCATAATTTTTTTATTTTAAAAATGGATTTGAAAAATATCGAAAAGTTGGCAATATCCATGAACCAAATCGACTCGATAACCAATGTTTCAAAAGAAACCGCTATGATGTTCTTTCATTCTATATACTATACGAATAGAGGGAGCAAAAGCGGATGCAAATTTATCATTTTCTTGAAAGTTAGATTTATTGGGTGCTGTGGTGGTTTTCCACTGCGTTTCGGTTACATCGACCGAGTTTTTCAGTCGCATATTTGAAGATCATATTTTAATATAATTGCAGAATATTTAAAAAATATTTTTAGAATAGTTGACAAATATAAAAAACTATATTATATAAATATTTGTAGAATACAGAACATATTTTAGGAGGTAAATAATGAACGATCAAGAACATAAAGAAAAAGTCAAATCAAGAAATCGTGAACGCTTTGTAAGAATCGCAGAAAACCGGGTGAACAAGATTTTAGACAGCCTGGAAAGCCTGGGAAACTGTTCGAACCCAAGAAACTATGAGTATACAAAGGAAGATGTGGAAAAGATCTTTTCTGAAATTGAAGAGAAATTGAAAGAGATCAAATCAATGTTCCTGGAATCCTCACCAGGTAAGAAAAGGTTTAAGTTAGAGGTATAAAAAAGAACTGTAACCAGCCCGGACAAGCCGGAACCAAAAAGATTATTATTCACCGCAGAGTACGCAGAGTACGCAGAGTACGCAGAGAAGTTTTTTATGCACAGAAACGGAATTTTTGAAATCTTATAATAGTATACTAAGATTTTTTTTATAATAATATTATCAAATTGTTGACAAATTCAAAAAATTATACTATATTATTAGTGGAAACAATAAAAAAAGAAAAACAGGAGGTGTAAAATGATGAACTTAGTAAGTTGGAAACCATGGAAACCTTTTGGAGACTTGTTCTCCAGGAATAGACAGATTAGCCGGTTGTTTGACGAGGCTTTTGGGGATATTGACAATGAAACACTGCCCACCTGGTATCCTGCGGCTGATATCTATGAAACCAAAGATGATTATGTATTCAAGTTGGAAGTCCCTGGTCTCAAGAAAGATGATATCAATATCCAGTTAAAGGATCACACCCTTTCCATTAAAGGTGAAAAAAAGGAAGAGAAAGAAGTGAAGAAGGATGATTATCATCGAATTGAGAGTTACAGCGGAACCTTTTCCAGGAGCTTTGTTCTTCCCAAGGACATCGATGCCGGTAAGGTCAATGCTTCCATGAAGGATGGTGTGTTAGTGCTGCGGGTAGCCAAAGCCGAAGAGCAGAAACCCAAAGCCATCCCCAT
>CP070627.1:2412716-2417247 GCA_020355945.1 Candidatus Aminicenantota bacterium
TGAGTGTCAGTGCCAGGCACAACCATTTCAAGTTATATGTGGTAAAAAGTGCCGAGCCTTTTGAGCCAATCGTGGTGAAGTTGAAGGACCAATTCGACAAGGAACCCCATAAGGCTAAGCTGGAAGTGATTTCGTATTTTGCCAACCCGGTGGAAAAAAGGCATGGTGAAGCCACATATCGAATCGAATTTCCCAACGCCCACCTGACATGGTATAAATTTCAAACAGAGGTGAAACCGGTTAAACGGGGAGTGAAGATTAAGAATCAATTTGGTGAGCAAATATTGTTACTGGAGGAGCCGCTCTTCCTGGCTGTTCCCACCCAAAAAATTGAGCCCGGCAGTGCCATGCCTGAGAAATTTAATCACTTTAAGGCCTACAGGGTGGTTAAAAGTGATTTCGAGCCAAAGGAGGTGGTTCTCAAGGACCAGTGGGACGGGAAACCAATTAAAGTAAAGGTAATAAAACCCTTTTTATTCTGCAATCCTGTTGTAAAAATCACAGGAAAAATGAAAGCCCCTATTTATAATGAAGGCTACCATCTGACCTGCTACTTTATCGATCCCAAAGGAATGGCTTCATCTCCAAAATCAATAGAAATAAAGAACCAATTCGGGAAACGCCGCCTGTATCCCCAGCAATACTTTGTACTGTGCGTGCCAACGGATAAGTTAGAATCAAAGTGATGAAATAGAGATTTAGTTCGCTTCGCTCACCTGGCCGAAAGGCATAAGTCATTTAAAATCTATAATAAGGTAAACGAGATTGCTTGATTATTCTTTTAAATTCTTCTTCATCCGCTTCTGTTTTGAAAAAATTCCCGGGGACCATATACTTATCATAAGACAACCCTAACTCGTTCCGCGTGTTCTCAAAATTATTATAAATAAATTCATACTTCTTCATTAACGCCTTAAATGCATATTTATCCATATAATCAAACACATAATAATAATTGTACCTGGGCTTGAACTTCTCATAAGTCCCCAACGCAATCATATTATGTCCATACCGATGTGATTCGGGTATCTTGGGAGTCATATAATAATGAAAATCCTTTGCTTTTCTCATCAACCGATACTCCGCCGCATACTTCATGTCCTCCTCGATCTCCGACTCCCGGAGTAACGCATTCACACATTGGTATTGGGGATGGAGTTCTAACATTTCTTTTATTACCCGGATCATGGCTAACTGTTTTTCCGGCGATTTTTTTGCCAGGTAACTGGAATGGATGGTAATAGAATCGGGCTTGATGTCGGCCATGACTTCATTTAAATCCTGGCGGTTCTGTTCCTGGTCTGCCAATTCCCCGGTTTCCAGGTAAAATATCAAATCAATATTGCTGATAATATCGTATTTTTGCAGCAGGGTGCAGAAATGGATGAGCTTTTCTTTTTCCACGTACCTGCGGTTCTGGGCTTTCAATATTTGTGGAGACAGGCTTTGCACCCCTATGGATACAAAAGCAAACCCATATTTATGGTAAAGTTCGATGTGCTGGTCGCTGAGAGTAAAAGGCGCTGCTTCAGTCAATTTGACCGGGATATTTTTAAAATTGGGTATGCGCTCATAAGTCCTCTCTAAGGTTTCAGGATCGGCAATAGAAGGCGTACCACCCCCGAAATACACCTGTTCAAATGAAACATTCTCCAGGATAGGACGGTATTGCTCGATTTGCGCAGGTAGTACATCACTGTAGAATCGGGCCAACTCCTCGGGGCCGGATGGCTCTTTGGAAGAATATACACAATAAAAACACTTCTGCACACAAAAGGGAGTATGAACGTATAATATATCATGCCAATTGTTTTCTATGGTAAATAACCGGTTAAACAGGTCAACCCTGTCTTTTGATATATTAGTCATCATAGGTCTCCTATTCTTTGAAGTCATCAATTACTTGCCGGGTAATAAGTTTAAGTCTTTCACAAAACTCCTCCCGGTCTATTTCCATATTCATTCCCACTGCTATTTTTAAACGGTCTTTATTATAGGATGACCAAAAGGTCGCTCCTTCAAGTTCAACATCATATCTTTGCACACTTTCTCTCTTTTTTTTATTTTCTTCGCTTCCTTTTTCTCTTTTTAATTCGATATTGTCTGTTTTTCCAATGAAATTAAACCTTAATAAATTTTTGTCATAACCTACTCCATCAGGTGTTAACCTCCGTGTCACCCTGGTCCATTTTCTTGAGACTTCTTCATTCATGACTGTGGTCATAAAATTTATATTATGCTTTGAGGCAAAAGCTATTTTTTCCTCTATTTTTGCGGTAATATTATGAATATTATTATCACTATTATTCGTATTAACCACCATGGGCAGCAAATCAATAAACTCCCCTACTGTACTGAAAAAAGTTTTATCCTCATATTTTCTCCCGAAATTAAAAAACAATAACGGCACTTTTTCTATACCAAAAAGCGCTTTACATAACAAAGCATAGATTTTCAACGAAATTTCCAGGGGCTTTTTATCATCGGCTGGAGTGGAGATATCTTTAAAATGAATATCTATTTCGTGAGTTACAAATCGGATGCTCCTTTTCTGCTTAAATATCCGGTTAACCTCGATAATGGAATTTCTAAAATCATCCAGTTCAAACATCTCGATAATGGTTCCCTCATCAACCTGCTGCGGTCCTTTGTTTATCTGGTTTACATATTCCTCATAACTTCTCCCGTTTGACCCGTTTGATTTTTCTATCCCTTCGGTTTCTTCTTTACTATAATAGCAGCGATCGATGTTGGTTCTGACGATTTGGCCGGACATGGCGTCATATACGATATGATCTGCTGCAAATACCAGTAAATAGTCCTCCGGGTTCTTTTTTATCAATACAATACTGTAGGGAAGAATTTTTACATCTATATCCTTGTTGGGAAAATACCTGGAAATAACCAGGCTCGCGATTTCATCTTTAATCCCCGGACCATAACCTGATAAATCGACAAAAGGTAAGTCCAGACCTTTCGGCATTTCATGTTCATACCATAATAGCTCTTTTCCTTGATTCACTACCTTACTTCTTAATAAACCTTCCCTCCTGATTAGATTTATTATGGAATCCAATAACTTTTTTTGTTCCCCATAGCCATCAAAAACCATAATCGTGCCGGAGGAACGGTTGGAAAGCTTTAAATGCACATTTTGCATGGCACTCAATGGATAGCTTTTGATGACTCTCTCTTTAAGAATCGTTTCATTGAACCGTTTTATGCTCCTTGCCAGTGCTTTTAATAATTTTTCTTTTTCTTCTCTTGATATACTATCTTTTAAATGATACGCCTCTTTTTTAGCTTCTTCACTGCCTTTACTTATTTTATTTTTGTTTTGAGCGCGAATTTTAAATTCAACCAGGGATTTTATATCACCATATCTAAATAAATCACCGACATTGATCTTAATACCCTGGTGCTCCAGTAAAGATACGATTTGTATTGCTTTCAGGGAATGCCCGCCCAGTTCAAAAAAGTTATCATTGATTCCTACGCGCTCTATCCCTAACACTTCCTGCCATACTGCTGCCAGCCTCTTTTCTTCATCATTCCCGGGAGCTTGATATTCCACCTGGCTGCCCCTTGGGGCATCGGGCCCGGGCAATGCTTCCCGGTCTATTTTTCCATTGGCAGTTAACGGGAGCTTTTCTAACCGGATAAAATACGATGGTATCATATAAGCCGGTAAATCTTCTGACAAATATTCCCTTATCCCGGATACATCAAATTCTTTGTCCGCGGCAATATATGCACATAAATATTTATCCCCGGCTTTATCTTCCCCGGCGGTGACAATGGCTCCTTTGATCCTGCCGTTATTGAGTAACCGGTTTTCTATCTCTTCCGGCTCTATCCTGAATCCCCTTATTTTAACCTGGTGGTCTATTCTACCTATAAATTTTATATTTCCATCGGGGAGCCATTTTGCCAGGTCACCGGTTTTGTAAATATTTTTAGAAATATAGGACTTATAGGACATATGGGACATATAAGACCTATGATATCCATCCTGGTAATCCCATAAATCCCATAAATCGTGGTCAAATTTTTCTGAAGTTAATTCCGGGTTATTGAGATATCCCCTGGCCACACCCCCACCGCCTATACATAATTCTCCGGCTGCTCCCAGGGGTTGTAACCTGTTTTTCCTGCCCACGATATACAGGCAGTGATTGGGCATGGGTTTCCCGATGGGTATCACTTCAAGCAGCTCGATATTCTTCCTGGCTATTTCATATGAAGTAGAATCCACACAACACTCGCTGGGACCATAAACATTTGTAATGGTTGGGGCTTCCGTCTCAAATTGATTCAAAAAACCTCCTGCTAACTTTTGAGATAACACTTCTCCTCCAATAATAAATTGTTTAATATCCGGGTTAAGACTATTCCCTTTCATACTTTCCAGCAGCAAACCCAGATGAGTAGGCGTACCATCCGATATATCTATTTGATGCTTTTTATAGTATTGGAGCAATTTCGAACCGTCTCCCCTGGTATCTTTAGATACGGCATACAAACAATGCCC
>CP070627.1:2417347-2421866 GCA_020355945.1 Candidatus Aminicenantota bacterium
CAGATACCATTAAAATAAATCATATCTTTACCATAAACCTTTGCCCGTTTTTCAAATACAGCTTTAGCGTCTAATAGTACGATTATTTCAGCATTTGTATCTTTTGCCGCGGCTATCGCCTTTTTCGGATTTTTGACGATTTTATTTCTTTGGGCATTTTCCAGCGTTGTTATTCTGGGAGATTCAATGAGTTGGAAGCCTCTATTTACCAATACCTCTGTCATTTTTTGCAGGGCGGGATATCCTTTTGGGGTTTCACCGTTAATATCCTCGCTGGAGAGTATGATAAACCTGGGAGTTCCCATTCGTTTGAGCAGTAAATTTAACGAATCGCTTTCCCAAATTTTATCCAGGGATACAACCGCCCTGATTTTGGTAATATAAAGACCGTCTTCTTTTCTTTCCTCTAATATATCATAAGACCTGATAAAGCCTCTTGTTTGGGCAATTATTTCGTCAATGATGAGTGCTGCATTTTCAGTTAGGGTGGTGGAATCGATATATACGCCAAATCCTTTTTCAACAGCATTTCTTAAGGCGTTCTCAATGGATCTTTCCCTGGCATTGAGCCCGGTTCCACTGGCTTGTCCCTGTGCCACCACCACCAGGTCTTCAGCACATAGGCTGAGGTTAGAGATAAAGGTGACGGCAATCAGTATGAATACTTTAATTATTTTCATTTGCCTGTTCCTCCTCTTTGTTTTCACCGCAGTTCCTCATGATGCGAGCCTCGCCCGGAGTCAATGAAAAAGAGGAAACCACAGATTACACAGATTACACAGATTTTTTTGTTTTTTTTCGCGTAATTCGTGTAATTCGTGGGCTTTTTTCATAGGGGTCATATTAATATCGCAACCTTTTGCTTTTCGAGAAGTTCATCAAGCAGCGACAGTTTCATGGCATCGACTTTGCTTATCATGATATCGGAGTCATTAACCACTTTAATGGCTTTTACCACCAGTGGATGATTGCCTATTTTAGGATATGTTTTTGCCTTTTCAATATCACCCGATAAATAATCCACGATTGCTCCATTGGTAAAGACATCGGGAATGACCCCGATGCCATATAGTTTTTTCTTGTTTTCATTTAATATGGAAGGGGCAAGTATCGGTTTTAAGGCCAGTCCCCTGGCATCGATTAAACAGCCTGTATAATTTTGAGTGGGCGGTAACAAAATCAAGGTGACTTTGTAAATGGAGTCAAATCTCTGGCCGGTTTGCCACTGGATATCTTTGATGCGCTGCACCCAGACCTGTAACGCTGCCGGATCAAAAAGCGCATCCTGGTCATTATTGGCAAAAATTTTAAAATCTGTCCATAATTCATCCAGTTCTATTTTTTTCTCATCAAGAAAAGTGCTGGTGAGGGCCAGTTCTTTATCATTCACAGTCAGTTGGAGTTTTTTATCCTTTAAGGTATCTATAAAATTATCAACGATATTTCGGGTTTTTTGCAGCCCTTTTTTTGTGGATTTAAATGCCGCTTTTAACTCAGCCTTTTCCAGGTCAGTCTTCTTCAATTTCTTTTCAGTAAGGTTCAGTTTGCGATTAGCAGCGATCAATTCATCCCGGATTCTATTAAAGGTTTTTTTTGTTATGGCCAGTTCTGCTTTGAGTTCTTCCACTTCATTTCGCAGGGCCACCCAATCAACCGGCGGATAGTTGTCTATGAGCTTAAACTTCCTGGTGTTAAGGGCTGTTAGTAGAAATTGTCCTTTTTCATTGATATTGACTTCTACCGTAATTTCACATCCGCCGTATTTGTTATAAATAACCTCAACCACCTGCATCCCTTTCAGCATTCCCTCGGTTTGGGTTTTTATTGAATTGCATTCCCGCATCATATCATCAACACCTATATTGTAGGTTACCCGCACTCCTTTAATCACTTCAAGCAGTTTCCGATAAGCATCTAACTCAGCCGCTCGTTTGGCCAATATTTTTCTTCTTGCCAGATCCTTCACTCTTTCAGGACCGAAACCATTGCCTTTTGCCCTGATCTTCTTTTGGGTCCAATTCATGGATGCTTCATCCCCATACTCGACAACATAATGCACCTCAGCATCTGCCGTTGTTTCCCGGGCAGACAAATGAGGACCTGGAAATCCCCAACATATAAACCCCGACACCAACAAAACCAAAATAGCCTTTTTCATGCCAATCTCCTTTTCCAGGTGTTACCAGTCAATTATCCGTCTTTTGGCCACTTTGCGAATTTCTTTGTCATCTGCCCATTCGATCAAACCATTTTGGACATTAGCTAGATTTAAAGTAATTTTATACCAGAAATCCTGATTTCTCCCTGCTCTTTTTGCAATAGAGGATATTTCCCCAAATAATATAAATTGAGCGCCGGCAAATTTTCCCATCTTAACGATGGTTTCAGGGTCTGCCATGGTTGTAGTTTGTATATCCAATTCTTTTAGGATACTTTCAGGTATATCGCTTCTTGCAGTAATCCTTGCTTTTCCATGTTTTAACAGCACGGTTCTTATTTTGTCGGTAATGGATTTGGTATCGATATGTTCGTGGGTTTTGTTCCTGACGTCATCCACGAATATAACCGGGCGGCCATCCAGTACCGGGCTCATGACCAGGGAATTAACCATTTTTTCCGTAATCATGTGCAGATCGGTGGAGCCAAAATCTGCGGTGAGGGTTTCAACAGCCCCGGGGTCTCCATACCTTACTTTTGTACCGGTGGAAGCGCAGCCCACGACAAAAACCAGGACTAAAGCCGAACAAAACAGCTTCAAGCTTTTAATATTCATCTTTACCTCCTTGTTTTAGCCCACGAATTACACGAATTTTCACGAATTTCTTCATAAACTTTTCATGTTCATTCGTGGGCTTTTTTTCATTTTTTTCATGAAACTTTTGACATTATCTATCCTTACCCTGTGCAGTTACAATACAATGGTATGGGTGCTTGTTTCTGAGGATAATTGCTGAACAAAAACAAGGGCGGTCCTTTTTTCCGGGATATCCAGGTCAATATCCTCGATGAAGAATTCCCCGCTTTCTGAAATTTCTTTTAGGGTAATTTTTGATTGTCCCGGTTCAATTTTTGATCTAAAAACCTGGATATTACAGGGCAATTCATACCAGCCGCGTAAATCTGCTCTTTCCGTGACCGTTTTAAAAATTTTTGCCCCGATCTCTCCCAGGACTCCTCCTTTTTTTTCGGCTTTCTTTTCAAGCTCATTTTTAGCGATCAAGCGAATAATTTGCCGAACCACTATGCCGGGCAATTTTTCTTTAAGGGCTTTTACAACGATGGGGTTAAAGTCAAGCACCAATTCGCTTTTTCCTAATGTCTCTCCATTTCGATTAATTTCCAGTAACCCGTTGTCCGTATAAAATGTATTTTTGTCATAAAAGGGAAACGCCACATTAAAGGATTTTTTGGGTAACCACAGGGAAAACTTTGCCTGGGTTTTTCGAGGAACATTTCCACAGAAATAGACCACCACCAGCTCTGCGTTTTCCGGGTTCGGGTTTTTGCCGGGATTGTGAATTTGTGCTTCGCCATTGAAAAAGTCTTTATACATGCTAACCCAGTTTTCATTTTCATCTTGCCTATTCAATTGCTGGCTTAATTCAATGAGTTTTTCCAGGATGTATTTGTTGTTGTAGAGTTTAAAACTTTTTTTGTAGTCCAGGTAAGCATCATTGGGGCTTTGGTTCAATTCGTATACCAGGCCTCCCAGGAAATAGGTAAATCCGTTTTGAAATGAGTTGATCACTTTTGCAGCATACTCATCCAGTACATTGTAATGACTACAGATGGAATTAAGACTTTTATCCTCTATTTTGTTTTCTTCTTTTTGTTTTTCGATTTTTTCCAGTTCCTTTTGATGTTTATCCATGGCTTGTTTTTGTCTCAGTTCAGCCCGTCTGATTTCGACGTTGGCTCCTTCGATGTCTCTTTTAAACAGGTAATTCATGGCCAACAAGGTATTTACCATGATTTTTTCAAACATTTGTCCTTTGTAAGGTAGTTCCATATCGCTGGTTAAGGCGGCTTTAGCTCCATTAGCAATATCGCGGGCACTGATTATGGCGCGTTCTTCGTAGCTGGCGATCTGGTTTTCTGCCATGTGAAAAAGTTCTTTTGACTTTTCATAATCTTGCATAAAAAGGTAATAGTACCCTGCGGCTAAAGCGTGAAGAACTCCATCCCGCCCTTCGTTTCTTGCCTTAGCATCCAATTTTTGAGCCACCTCTTCAATTCTCCCTTGCTCAACCATGCGCTGCTGTTGGGCAAAATGACTGGTATGTGACTTATTAAAGGTGGCACAGGCAGTCAGCATTAAAATCACCAGGATCGTTAAAAGTAAAACCAAACTTTTTTCCCTTTTCATCTTATCCTCCTTAAAATTAAATTTTATATCGTCTTTCATCTTTATATTAGCTCCTTCAAATTTAAATCTTCCTTTTATATCTTCCTGTCCAAAAAATAACACATTGGAAGATGCTTGTAAATCCTAAAAGTGGTGCAAATGCCCAATTTTGCC
>CP070627.1:2421966-2426469 GCA_020355945.1 Candidatus Aminicenantota bacterium
TAAAATAAAAAAATTATGGAGCGAAAATTTTTGGCCTTTGTTCTATGATGCTGAAAAAAAAAGAAAAAGAAGACGCCGGCAACTATTTGCCAATCACATTTACAGTGAAATAAAACGGCTAAATACTCTTGAAGCATGGAGCGATTATCGGTTTACAGAACTTGAGGCTGAGGTAGAAGCTGAAGGGAAAGGAAAAATGTTTAGCCTTGTTCCATTTTTAAAAAGGACTCGAAAAGGCCTACGGCGTGAACGATCTTTGTCTAAAGCACTAAAATCGAGTCAAGAGAGACTTATTCTTCTTGAAGGCGATCCGGGCTCCGGTAAAAGTGTAGCGCTTCGATATGTAGCCCAGTCAATGGTGCAAAAAGCAATGGAGGCCACAAATATCAATACTGTTATACCTATTTACATAAATCTCAAGGAGTTAGTGCGTCCCGGGGAAACACCAATAGATAGAAAATTAATACAGTCTTTTGTTTTTAATTCCTTAAATCGAGTTAATGATCGCGATATTGAAGAGTTTTTGGAAGATGAATTCGACGAGGGACTTCGAGACGGGACATGGTTATTTCTATTCGATTCTTTTGATGAACTGCCTGAAGTGTTGAGTTCAACAGAGGCTGATGAAACAATCAGGAGTTATGGAGAGGCAATTTCCGATTTCTTACATGGGATGAATCAATGTAGAGGTATCATTGCATCACGTCAATTTCGTGGTCCAGGTAGATTGGGATGGCCTCGTTTTCGAATTTTGCCGCTTTCGGAAGAAAGGCGCTTAGATCTTATTCGAAGGGCAAATCTTAAACCTATTCTTGAAAAAGAGCTTATCGGTCAATTGGGATTGGCTGTGCCCGAAATCCGTTCAATGGCAAGTAATCCTATGTTTACGGGACTTCTTTGTGAGCATATGAAAACCGGGAAGCCATTTCCGAAAAATTCATATAATGTGTTTGAAACTTATATTGCCAATCGACTTAATCGTGATGAAGAACGATTATGGCGGCGTTTTAATATTAAACCCGGCGATTTAAGGAGTGCTGCGGAAAGTATTGCTTTTTCAATGAATGCAAATCAACAGATTGGTCTTAGTCCAACACGACAAATTTTGCAAACTGCTTTATTGAGTGTAGACGAGAAGTTAATAGAAAAGTTTAACACCTATTTAGATGCCCTTGAGTTTATTAAACTTGCCCGTTCCGAAACAGCAACCGCATCTGGTGACTCAAAGCCTTTTACCTTCTCTCATCGCAGGTTCCAGGAATATTTTGCTACGTGTGTGGTTATGGGTGATCCTGGTAAAGTTGAAACAAGAAAGCTCTTAATAGATGCACGATGGCGAGAAACAGCCGTTACCATGTGTCAGACTCAACCGCGTGAAGTGTTAACTCCTCTTTTAAATGAATCGCGTCAGATTATCTCTGAAATCATTGATAAAACACCCGGTTTAATTGAAAACCCAAATGACTATGTGAATGAATCCCCGGATAAAGAGAAAGACGAAAATGTTAAAAAAGAAGAAATACTTCCTGAACCATTTTCATGGCCACAAGGGGTCCTGCATATTTTCGGACTTTTACAAGATGGTTTTAGCGGTCACCTGGATGATTTGCCTGGAGATATAAAGATGTATGCCGCTCGTTTGATATTATCTGCGAGTGAAAAGGGGACACTTTATGATAAAAAATGGGGATTAGAGGTTGCCGGCATCACTCCTCACCAGGTATTGCTTCGGTTAGTGCGAAATGCTTTTGCAATTAAAAGTCAATGGCTTGGAGAAGTTGCCTATCGCCAGGTGGCCAGGTTGCTTGAGATTCCAAAAGATATTGCCAATGGGATTCGTATGGCACTTTTAAGTCTTTTTGCTGAGAAACGTTTAAATCGAGAACGATATACGGTAAAAGCCCATATATCTCGCCTGGATAAGTCCAATGAATTCCTTTCTGTCCTACGACTTTTATTATGGATCCCGCTTATCGATTTAATTTTACATGCTTCTGTTTTTCTTTCTATTTTTATATATGGCTTTTCTTCTCCAAAATTATTCGAAACCTACTTAATAATTTCATTATTGTTATTTATTTCATATCTGTCCCTACGGCCAGTAATCATTTTGCTTTCTATGGGAATTTCTGAGCTCAATTTTCCTCATTATTTCTTAGCAATGGCAGGTCTTTTGGCAAAGATCTACTTTCTTTTTGGTCTAATCTACCAATTTCCTAAATTGCATTTCTTTTTAGTATTATATTTTCTTACCTGGGCACCAACGGCTGGATTGTCTGCGAAAATGGGGCAATTTAATCATCCGCTTTGGTGGCCATTTATGCCAATAACACCTCCCCTTTATTTGGTAAAGAATGCCTGGGTTATTTTATACTGGTTTAGAAAAAATTGGAGAAAAGTCGTAAGTTTCATTACGATGATGCTTATTGTTTCATTTCTCTTTGCAATCTTATTTGCTTTATTGGATAGATATTATTGGTTCAAAATCTTATTCCCTACTATTGTTGGATTGATAGGGGTAACTTTATCTCTTGCAATAAACTTTGCCAGGATAAAAAATTGGATTCGATGGCTTAAATGGAAGCGAAGACAACATACAATAATCCCTGGAAAGGAATTTCTTGATTTACTGGCTCAATTTAAAATGGATTCAATTCGTTTCAAATTCATAAATGCTGTTAGGGAAAAAGGTTTGCTTGAAGCGACAAAAGAAAATGAGGTGCTTATAGAGAGTTTGGCTCTTGCAATTGAAAAACATAAAAAGGCAATACAAATTGTCCAAAAACAAAAAATTAAAAAAAAGGACGGTACTGATAGTGTGTTTGTGTTTGACCTGGAAGATAAACTGTGGAAAAAACTTCCAAAGTCAGATGAGTTTGCTATTGGGGATAAAAAATATATTGATAAGAATAGAACTGAGTCAGGAAAATTTATAAATCAATTGTCACAACACAGAGATTTATTATTAAGTAGTAATCGAATACTGGATGAGATTTATATGCTTTTGGAGCAGATTCGTCTTCTTAGGAGAGATTAGAATCAAAAAGCTCTCGGGGATATGGGAATTTGAGGTGACAGGTGCAGGTTGCAGGTGCAGGTTTTTTATAGAAGGAAAGTAAAAGGTTTAGAAGAGAGGAATTTTCTTCAACCTCCGGGAAAATCTCTTTTGATTTAGGTGCCATGCCAGGCAAAGTCTTTTAGAAAAAATGTTTTGCAGCTTGACATAATCATCGTATGATGCTAAATTATTCCAGTAAAAGTATTAAATAAAGGTACTTCAAATGGCAAATCATAAGCGTAAGAGACCAAAGAACAGACGCGGCGGATGTCTGTTATGTAAACCCTGGAAAATGAACGGATACGGGAAAAATTCCCTGGATGCGGCTCCATTCAGCAGTGTTAAACGAAAATACTTTGCCAAACAAGATTTGAAAGAATTTCAATTGGGGAGATGAGCCCAGTTGTCACGCCCTATCCGTATCTGTTTCAGGGTCAGGTAATTGATTGATAATTTCGGAAATGCCTTCTTTTGTTTTATCCAAATCATCTTCTATCATCTTCCCCACACGACCAACGCTAACACCAAAATAGTGGTGTATAAGCACATCTCTTAATCCGGCCATTTTCCTCCAGGGTATGTGTGGATGTTTACTCCTAAAACCGTTAGGAACTTGTTTTGCTGCTTCTCCTACTATTTCAAATCGCCTGATTACTGCATCTTGAAGCTGCCGGCTATTACTAAATTCCTCTTCATCTATATCCTTTACATAATCCGAAATTATCTCTAAATTCTCAAGAATATCCTCAAGGTATACTTTCAAATCCCTTTTCATGGCTTCATAAAATGGGGACCTGCTCCGATAGAATTCTCTTCTTTAACGCTCTCTTGATGGTTCCATATTCAACCAGGTCCACTTTTCTACCAACGGTGTCCTCTAATTCATTTTTTAGTCCGATAAAGTCAAGCAAGCTTAAATCATCAGACAACTCAACAAGGATATCGATGTCGCTCTCTTTATCCAACTCCCCCCTGACAATGGAACCGAAAAAAGATGCTTTTTTGACTTGATACTTTGCCAGTACCGGAAGTATTTTATCCTTTACGTTATCTATTCTATTGCCTGGTTTCATTTTTCCTCAGTATTATATTATAGAATGAAGCAGGATAAAATTCAACAAAATTATTTGTGAACCTTCGTGTTCTTCGTGGCTAAAAGTAATTGCTGAAAAAATGTTTTGCAGCTTAACATAATCATCGTATGATGCTAAATTATTCCAATAGAAGTATTAAATAAAGGTACTTCAAATGGCGAATCATAAGCGTAAGAGACCGAAGAACAGACGCGGAGGATGCTTATATGTAAACCCTGGAAAATGAACGGATATGGGAATTTGAGGTGCCAGGTCCAGGTTGCAGGTACAGGTGAAAGAAATTATCCTGTCACGAAACCACTGCCTTTTTTTTTGCCTCCGGCGGCCAGGGGGGACTCTTTTTGAAAAAAC
>CP070627.1:2426569-2431066 GCA_020355945.1 Candidatus Aminicenantota bacterium
AAGGGATTCTTATTGGACAATGATGAATTAGAGACAATAGTCATAGGAGGGCCGTCTTATTTTGCTATTGATGTGGAGATCAAGGGACGGGCTGCTCACGCCGGCCTGGAACCGGAAAAGGGAATCAGTGCGATTGTGGCAGCCTCGAAAGCTATTGTTGCCCTGAAATTGGGACGGCTGGACCACGAGACTACTGCCAACGTGGGAGTTATAAAAGGCGGGCTTATTCGCAACGGAGTTCCTGAAGCTGCCAGTTTCCTGGCAGAGTGCCGGAGTTTGAATCATGAAAAAGGCCAAAAACTGGCAGATGAAATGGAGAAAACCATCAAAGAACAGGTGGAATCCGTTGGCGCATCCGTAGAGATCAAAATCGATAACCTCTGTAAAGCTGTCGATATACCCGGGGATTCCTGGACGGTAGAGGTATCCAAAAAAGCGTTAAAAAAAGTTGGCATCGAGGCAAAGACCACGTTTATAACCGGTTTTACCGATGCATCGATTTACAACAACCAGGGTATTGAAATGGCGGTAGTGGGAATCGGTGCCCGATTGGAACACTCTTGCGAGGAACATATTTATATATCGGATATGGAAAAAGCGTTGGCGATGATAGTAGAGATACTGCGATTATCAGCGGAATAGCGCTCTTTTCTGCCTCCGGCAGCCAGGGGGGCGTACTAATTAGCTGTCCCCCTTTCTCCTTTCTTTTAGCCACGAAGTTACAGTGAAGCATCTACAATAGAATTGATAAATTGAGAGCATAATTTTCATACATCTCCGCGCGAAGGGTGCAGCCTTCATGACTGACTGTCCCCGTATTTTCCCTTATTTCCCCGTATTTCCAATTTCCAACAGTTTTTACTTGTATTTTTCTCTTTTTTTCCTGGAAAGGACAAGGGGAACAAATTTTCTCATGTACAACCTCCTTTAAAAATGTACAACTTTAGTTGTGCAGATTTCGAATATAAAAATAAACCCAAAAATACAACCAATGGAGTATTGACAAACCGTTCTGCAAATGCTACATTGTAAAATCAAACCTGGGTCAAAATCCCAGGATAGGAAAAAATGATGAGGTATTTGAGAGTATGTTTCCAGTTAAGAGGGGCTATTACTCAGCAGTGGAAGCCTGCTTTAATGACAATGGTTCACCCCACAAAAATTGAAGCCGCTAAAGTCGTTGTTTTCAATGTTTGCCTTATAGAGATTGATTATACCAGGAAAAATTTCTAAACAAATTATGTGAGGAAAAAATGAAAGTAAAAAGCATTTTTATGTTGCCGGTTTTGTTGAGGACCTGGATTATTGTAAAGCAAGGAGGTATTGATGAAAAAAAATAGATCATTTTTGTTAATTATATTTACCATTATGGCCTGCTCGATGTTGAACCCCAGCCAGGTGGATAAAAGTTGGGGTTCCGGTATTCTTATGTGTATTTACGGGAGAGTAATCAACAGCGATACCGGTGAAGGCGTCGCCGGTACGGAAATTATTATTCACGGGAAATCTCACATTGCGATATTATCCACCATTACGAACGAAAATGGAGATTTTTGTATTAAAAAGGTTCCTGAAGGGTTTTATACGATTTCTCGCCGGGCAATCCTTAGAACATGTCCAGAGGATTTGATAATAAAATCCATCCCTGATGAAATAAACGTCCCGGTAAGGAAAAATATCTATGGATTAGAGATTGTTCTCCATAAAGGACCGGCTGTATGCGGGAAAGTTTTTGGTCCGGATGGAGTTACCCCGATAAAAGGCGCTGCTATAGCAGTAGATGCATGGTTTCGCGGGAGAAAAAAATTTGTATATACTGATGAGGATGGAAGATATACAGCTAGAGGATTAGTAGAGGGTAAGAGAATGGTGGTAGCTGAAAAGGAGGGATACGCGATTGAAGCAGCATCAGTGGATTTACAGGCTGGCGAAATGGTTGAAGATGTAAATTTTATCCTCGGAAGAGGTAAAATATCAGTAAAAGGAAAAATCACATCAGCCGATACAAATCAAGGTTTACAAAATGCAACAATATATTTTATTTACACATTAGAAGGGCCTAAATATTCGGGAGGTTTCGATGAGAGCGATGAAGATGGAAATTATTCTCTCATGGGTTTACAGGAACCTGGAAAGTTTAAAGTGAATATTATCATTGAGGAATATGAATCGATTAGGACCGAAGTCGAATTAAAAATTGGAGAAAATATTCTAGACTTTACATTACAGCCTGAATTGGTTAAAAAAAAAACTGAAGAAACAGCCCTGGAATCAAGCGGCGCTTCCACAAATACACAAAACTGCCAAAATTGTGTAATAGATGAAAATAAGTTAGAAGAAGGTCAGAAATTGGTCTGTAAAAATTTATCAGAAAATAATGTTTATAAAAAATGTATAGATGCGGACACCATTACTTGTATGCGGAATAGATGTGATAGTGATAGTAATAAGAGGAATTATGTAATTGTTTGTACAAACGATGACTGTAAGACCGATACTTCTGATAGCAGAAATAATACGTGGGGTTATATAACACCGGAATCTGTTAATATGGATGAAAAAGAAAAGGGAATAATTTATGTTTGTATAAATAATAATAAGGGTAGCGATACGAAACAATTTGAACAAATACTTGTTCATGAACTTTTTCATTTGTGTGATAAACAGGGAACAGAAATATCTGCTTATATAAGAGGTTTTTGTTCTGATTGGCGGGCTTACCAGATGATGGTCTGTCTTAATGAAGGTAATAAAGATAATGATAAAGTTAAGTATTATGAAAGAAAGGCATCAGAAAATGAGAATGAATGTAAAAGACTTAGAAAAAATAAAATCATGTCTTTTCAATCCAATTGTGCTTAGGAGAAAAAAGTGAAGAAAAAATCAGTTTTTTTTCTGTTATTGGCTTGTTTGGTAATTATCTTTTTCTGCGTTCCCTTGCAAAGCACAGACGAGTGCAAGGCACCACCTCCAGAAGGTCCACCGCCGGATAATGCGGATGATAACCACAGCTTCAACTTGCAAGGGGCTAATGTTACAGCTCTTTCACGCAATCTTAAAGAAATTCCCTTTATTGGAATCCTTAATAATGGGAATGTTGAGGCAATGGAAAAACTACTGGAGAAAATCGGTAGAAATTGGATATATATGGGAAAAGATTTTAACCCGGTAGAGTTAGTGAAATCCGTAAATCTTCTAATAATACCTACAGGAGGTTTATTCGGTGTTCAATCCTCGTCCTCTTCGAAATTGAAACTTTTATTGGAGCAATATGTAAATGGCGGTGGTAAAATTTTATGTTTCGCTCAACAAGATTTGCTCGATTTCCAGGCAATTCCTGTGCCCATTGGGGAGAGCATCCACGCCCTGGGGTGGAGAAATACACAGAGTTGTTACCAGGGGAGTATATATTTTTCGCAGACAGGACCAATCTTTTCAGGCCAAACCAGCCAGCGTATCTCAGCCGGTGTTGACGGCGGATTCAGTTCTTTTCCTACAGGGACAGGTGTTTTAATACGACGAACTGCTAATCAAGAACCGGCCATGGTTGCATTTCCCTATGGTGTAAATGGCGGGATGGTTTATCTCAGCGCCACATACCCGGATTGGTCCTTAGCGCATGGGGCATGCACATTGTCCGAATTAAAATTAGTACGGGACCTGATATCGTACCTGAAAAACCCCCATTTACCTATCCCGATGTTTGATGTAAGCACGAATCCGACAGTACAGGTCCAATTAAATGTAAAAATAAAAAACACAACCGAATTCACTGCCTCAAAGATATCATTGAAAACATATACGCCCTTTAGAGACCAGGTGGTTTTCGAGACTGAGCAAAGTATTACCTTACCCCCGGCAGGGGAAATTGAGGTTCCCATTTCGTTTACATTGACAGATGCACAGATTAATGATCTTGGCGTTTACGGAACATATTATGAGCTCTTAGATTCAGAAGGGAACAAGGTTTTGAACGCAGTCGAGAGTGATTCCGGCAGGTTTGCCATTTACAGCACACCTACCCCGTATGTGCCTAAAGAGCAGTGCCAATACTGGTTAACCGTGGATAATGAAGAAGTGCACATGGGCGACCCGGTGAGCTTTGTGCTCCACGCCCGCAACTACACGGACACGGAAAAACAAGTGGAATTCCAATATCAATGGAACCACCAACAAATACAACCATTAACCACTCTTACCCTGCCGCCCGGGGAAAAAGTGGAATATTCCTTTGAAAAAGAAGCAAATGGAGTGATGTTCTGGGTATATTCTAACGGCCCCTCCGGTGCCAACAAAATAGGGAAAGGCTTCAACTTGATCCGGCCCAAAACCAGGAGTTATATCAATTTGAATCATTACTGGGGAATCAAAGCAGGATTGCCTATTTCTTATAAATGCGAAGTCAATAACAGCCTGGATAAAGATATGGATTGCCAGATTAAATTGAGTCTGCTTGACTTCAAAGAAAACCTGCTCAAGGTTTTATATAATGACACC
>CP070627.1:2431166-2435642 GCA_020355945.1 Candidatus Aminicenantota bacterium
TCATGATCGAATGAGCCTCAGGGAGGTGGCCGAAGGACACCGTACGGGCGAATGAGACATGAACTGCATGATAAGTTTTTCCAAAACTGAATAGTTACAAACGTGGAAAAAATCGAGTGATCACAGCCTTGATCTTCAAAACCCAATTGGAATCAAAATCGATAACAATTGGCAGTAAAAATAAAGACAGGTAATATACAAAATTCATCGGGTAGATTAATCGCAAAATTGGCAGCGAAGCTGTGGCCACAACAACCCCGTGAAGTAACGCTGAGAAAGTCATAATAAATAATATGAAGGCGTCTTTATGATGAAAACGCGATCTCAATAATCTAACCAGGCTAAAAATAAAGGTGAATAAAAAAATAAAAATCCAGAAATTATTACGAAATATAAAGTCGTGGACCACCTTAAAACCTTGATGAACTCTTTGAAGAAAGGTGGGTATCAGCAAGGCTTTTTTTCTACGGAGTTTTTTTATTTTTATCTTTGAGAAAACCTCCCGGTCCCAATACTCTTTTAAAAAAGATCTGGGGAAATCTCTTGTTATCGTACTGCCATATTCTTTCTTACTGTATAATTGCAGCGGATGTGCTTTATATCTTAATGTGTCCCAGTCCAGGATGGATTGGGTAAAATAATTCTTGTAATTCAAAGCTTTTAAATATCTTCTTTTTAATATATGATAGAAATCAACGTCATCCATGCTGTGGAAAAAAATGGTGAACAAATTTGCATAGATGTATTTAATGTAAATTTTCGGTCTGCTCAAGATTGCGTCAATGGCTATTTTCCTTAAAATAGGCCTCCATTTCATATACAAACCGAAGGAATCTTCTTTTTCATGTGTGATGAGAGTACTAAAAATGAGTTTCCGGCTGCGGTTGTAATATCTCTTCAATACACGAGTCAATTTTTTGCAATTCCAGGAATTCTCCATAACATCTTTATGGGATGACCTGACCCGGTCCTGACATTTTTCAATGGCTTCATTTACCCCCGGTGGATACGTTTGACTCTTTTCCAGGAAAGTTGAGGTGAAGGAAATTAAAGCGTTTTCGGTAAAGGTGGAAACAGAAAAAGACCCGATAGTGATATAATTGTACAGTGACGTTAAAAAAAGTACCAGGAAAAATGGAACCGCAAATAAAAAAACAGCTTTTTTTTTGTAGGAGTTAATCAATAGAAAGAACATGATAATGAAAGAAACCAGTACGAAAAACAAAGCTGACGGACGAATAAGAATGACCGCTGCCATACAAATGGAGCACAATATCCAGGTTATCGTGGTTTTGGCATGTATTGCCAGGATAAAGAGAGCAAAAAATAATACTAAAAAATTTACATAAAGGCTTTCTGTCATAAAGCTGGTATCTGAGATGAGATGGATGGAACCGGATATAAATGCCCCCAGGCCAATCGATGCAAATAAGGGCAGGAATTTGAATCTCCTGCCGTACACTTTATGTATGACATAAATGAAGAACAAAGAGGTCAACAGGCTGAAGATATTCTGGATAGCTATAAGTGAAATGTTTTTGTTAAAAAAAAGAAATACAAATTTTATAAAAAGGGGATAACCCGGCGTCCTGATCATAAAGGCTGGCCACAACCCTTTATCTATTTGATCCACATTCATGTAATAATAGGGGGAATCCCCATCGAAATCCACAACCGGATAGTAAAGAAAAAAGGGTAACCTGGTAATTGAAAACATAATAATAAGAATTAGAAAAGCAAGATATAATATTTTATTTCTTTTTAAGACCGGTAGTAATTTCGCTTTTAGCTCTTTTATTTTCATATTTTCATAAGGGTATTATTATTTTTCTTCATGGTATTCCTGTTCGATATTCACATTCCAGATGTTATCTTTTGATTTTACGTTGTTGATGATGTTTTCAACCGCCACTATAGCGGTGAGCATTGAATGGTCCTGGTTGTTGTACCGGTGCATCCCGTTTCTGCCGATTAAGAATAAATTGTGAAATTCATCGGTATAATTCCTGATGACATCAAACCTGTCATAAGTTCCAAAATACGCCGGGTAGGTTTTGGGTACCCGGATGACAATATGATCCAGCACATCTTCCTTTTCAATGATATCTATTGCAGAGGATTCATTTATAGCGAGACGGGTAATCTCCTCATCAGTCATATTCCACAGCTCATCGCCTTCATCACAGAAATATTCCAACCCGATCCACACGGTATCAGGGTCCTTAACCATGTAAGGGCTCCAATTGTTAAAAATTTGCAGACGTCCCACTTTAACCTCCCGCTCCTGGATATAGATCCAGGTATCGGGCACGATGTTGTTAATGGTTTTGCGAAGGGTTTCATTTTTTATTTTTAGTTTTTTCAGCAGCAGGCCCACGGTTATGAAGTTCCGGTAAATCAAGCCGTTTGAAATCTCATGAACGTCAGGAGGGACTTTATTTACCATCCCATTGATCAGGTCTTTGACCGGCATTGTTGAAAAGACATAGTCCGGCCTGTTTTTGAACTCTTCACCGGTTTTTTTATTTTTAACCATTACCCCGGTTATCCGGTCATGGTTATTTTCCAATGCCACCACCCGGTGGTCCAGGTAAAGTTCACCGCCTTTTTCTTTGATAATAGCGGCGACTTTTTCCCACATTTGTCCTGGTCCGAATTTGGGGTACATGAATTGCTCGATTAAGCTGGTTTCCGTGCTTTTCTGCTCTATGGATTTATCTTTACGAAAGATTTGTTTTAAAGCGTGGGCCACTGCTTTTGTGACAGAGAGTCCTTTTATACGCTGCGATCCCCACTCCGGTTTGATCCGGCTGCAAGGCACACCCCAAACTTTTTCAGTATAGTCTTTAAAAAAAATCAGGTAAAGTTCTTTGCCGAATCGATTGATAAAAAAATCCTCAAGGGTTTTTTCATGTTTGATTTTAAATATCCTGGCTGTTATATAGCTCAGCCCGATCTTTATAATCCGGGTCAGCCCGAGATTTTTTAAGGTTTGCATCTCTAAAGAGATGGGATAGTTGAAGAATTTTCTCAAGAAGAATATCCTGGAAAGCCGGGAGCGGACCAGCATGACCTGGTCTTGTTTTTCCGGGTCCGGTGCATGAGGTTCCTTTGAAAGGGGGATGTTTCTATCCAGTATGATATCGTCTTTAGAAGGTTTTCCCTGCAAAGGGAAGAGTTTCAGCCACCAGTCCATCACCCGGTCCGATTTGGAAAAAAAACGGTGACCGCCGATATCGATTTTATTTCCTTTATAATCGATTGTACCGGAAATTCCCCCGATGGTACCTGTGGTTTCATAAATGACCGGTATAATGTCGGTTTTATCCAGCAATTCATAGGCTGCTGTCAGGCCTGCCGGACCTGCCCCGATGATGATCGCTTTTTTTTTGCTCATCATTCTCATTCCTTGTTCTTATTCTCTTTCTTATTATACAATATATACTTCCTGGCAAAAAAATTCCAGGAAAAGACAATCACTGTTGAAACCACTTTTGATGCCATATAGTGAAAACGGATGTGCTCGGTAAAGGCCCAGATGATAACCTCGTTCATCCCCAGGCCAATGACGCCAATCAATGAAAAAATGCCGAATTCAAGCCATTTATTGGTTAAGGTTCGGGTGCTGAATACCCAGATGTTGCAAAGAATATAGTTGGTGGTTAATCCCAAAAGAAAAGCGACTGCAGCAGAAACTAAATAATAGATACCCAGGACATCTGTTAGTATATAAAGAGCACTAAAATCCACGGCAAAGGCCGCACCGCCCACGAAAGTGTAACGGAACAATTGAATGAGGGTTTTGTCGTTTTTACTCTTTAATAGTTTATTGATCATATTTTTCAAATATATCCTTATCTTTCGTAACTTCAGTACCTTCAGCTAAACACAGGTATCTCATCCGGAGCTTAAAATAATCGTTTACAATTTTCTTTATCAATTTCACAGCTAGATTTTAAAGCAAAAGTTCAAATAATGCAATGGGGGGACTTCATTTTTTTCCCGGCAATATGGTTACCTAATAGTAAAATCTTGCCATTTTCTGGCAGAATATTTTTTTCACCGCAGAGAGCGCAGAGGTCATCCTCTCTGCGTACTCCGCGTACTCTGCGGTGAATAATAACTTTTTTGGTTCCGGCTTGTCCGGGCTGTGGTCAGGTATTTAATTTGTTCACCAAAGGCATTATTAAAGCTAAAACCTACCATTTATCTTATCCCAACCAGGAAGTACGACAATCTTTTTTGACCCATCTTAGAGCAGATCAAAGAGATGAAGTATTATGAAAAGTACCTGGGAAAAGGCAAGGAGATAGTGCTCATGGGCACCGGATTTGACCCTGAAAATCGAAATATTGGCAATTACCTGCTGGAGAATCTTTGAGCCTTTCCGGCTTTCCCTGTTTTACCCCATTGATGAGGTTTGGAATCCCGGCATTGAGGTTTTCCACCCTGATAACGGGGTTCCGAACCGCAATG
>CP070627.1:2435742-2440217 GCA_020355945.1 Candidatus Aminicenantota bacterium
ATATTAACCCTTGATTATCCAGGAGAATGGCTTTCAAAGGAGATGCACGAAGCACGGATTGAGGTTTTTGCTGAGTGTTTGGTTTTAAGTCGTGCATTAATTATCATGATCGACCCAATTTTTTATATAGAAAACGATAAAATTCAAGCTGATTTTTATTCCTATGGCCTTGAAAAAGCTCAGAATCGCCTCAGGGCAAAACAACGCCCCAAAGAATTTGTGCCTGTGAAGGAAATGCCGGTTGCAGTCATTATAAACAAAACAGACCTCCTGGGAAAGGAATACCTGGAAATGAATCCAAAGGAATTCCTGATGAACAATTGCAGGGGGTTCTATAATAGTGTAAATCGTTTGTCTAAAAATTGGGAAGCATTTTTTGTCACTTGTTATGGTATCGATTCTAAAGTTGAGAAGCTGGGTGAAGGAGGCTGTTACAAGCCCCCGCCACTCTCTGAAATTAAACCTCTAAATTTAAATGAACCCTTTGAATGGATTTACAAGCAGCGAAAAAAAAGAACCCTGCAAAAATTTGCCAAAGCTGCCATCTTCATTATTTTTTCCCTTTGCTTATTGTATGCCGGTTTGTTTACCTGGGACTCTCTTGGATTTAGAGCAATAGAAAAGCAAGAGACAATCTATTCGGAAGAACCAGGCATCATATGTGAAAAGTATACGGATTATAGCAATTTCCATTTTGCAAGCCCGTTGACCGGCTTTGAAATTAAAGTAAAAGAAAAGAGAAAATACTGGGCAAGTGAATATTTAAATCTCAAGCTTAAACAACCGCAAAATATTGAAATATCTGATTTTGAAGGTATAATCGCTCAATTCAAGGAATGGTGTATAGACATCGGAAATGAAAAATTTTCTTCCGCTATGGGAGCCAAAATTCAAAAAGAAGTCAAACCAATTTTTGAAACGTTTTATTCAAAGGTATTATATAAAGAATCAGAACAAGATAAATATGAAAAAGGATTCAAAAAATTTCGTGAACTTTTCCCATATTCTACGCACCTACCCCTGTTGAAAGAAAAAGACATATATATGAATATTTATACCATTGCGAATAATTTGGATGGAACCGCTGGTGATTTTAAGAAACTGGTGCAATATTGCAATTATTATATTAATACATCTTCTCAGCACAGCAATAAGTATTTATCAAGCGTAGAAAAAATGTTAGGTTTTATAAAGTCGGTAGTGGATACTTCTAATGGCACCGTTAAACCCAGAACCTATAAAATTGAATTCTTGGGATATAATATAGGTGAAAGTATGTTCGGAACCCATAAAGAGATACGCAAAAAAGTAACAAAAGTCTCCGTTAAGAAACCAAAAGAGGTCCAGGAGGGATGGAGTAGTAGAAGTGAATACCGCACTGCCTACGAAGAAAAAGTAGAAGATGTTATTGTTGATGTGAAAAATACCCCGGAAGTTAAAGTGATTGTTGAGGCCAAGGGGAAGGTGGTATTTCAGTCTCTTCCTGGAAGAACTAAGGAATACAATTCCAATCAAGCTTTTGACTTCTATTGGATCCCTGGAGAAGAAATTACGATAAAGGTGCAAAACCTTACTGGGAATATAGTTGAAATTAAGCGCAGTGGTTTTCTTGCAATTAATATCCTATCAGGTGAACTTAATATCAAAAATGAAGCGATTGTTCAGTTCTCAGGGAAAAAGATAGATATGCCATCACTTATGAAGCCATGAGGGATATTGGTATCCCAGGTACAAAAAATGGACTTCTCTAGGTAATTAATATGGAAGGTGAGTAGAATATAATGAAGTATTTTATTAAAAAGTTTTTGTACCTTTTGGAACTTCCTTCATTTTCAGCTATATGGTTGTTGAGCCTTTCGATTATTCGGACCCTCATTGAATTTGATCTTCAAAATTCCATTGCCTTAGCCCAATTGTCCAGCATCGCCCACGCGGTGTCTTATTTTGTTTTGTGTTATGCGGTCACACTATTTGTGTTCTGGCTAGGACTTAAGAAGGACATATCAGCAGCGTTTAAATGGACCAATATTGTATTCGTTATTTTACCATTTCCTCCCATTATTGATCATATCTTTTCCTCAACGATACGATTATATCAGTACGCCCCAAAAGAACACCTGCTGGGAAATTTAATAACCTTTTTTTCAAAGTATGGTGACGCCAGTTTGGGTCAACAAACACTTGGGATTTATATTATTATTATTTCTTTCATCGCTATATATATCGCCCGTAGGAGGATTATACCCGCAATAGCAGCACCATTGGCACTTTACATTTTTTCAGTATTTGCCAGTATTGGCTGGATTCGGGGGTTGTTACCTTCGGGCTCCTATGACTTTTTAGAAGCCAAATATATGGCCAGTCGAATTCTTCATCAAGGATTTACATTTTTTTATATTTTTACAGCGATCCTTATTTTTATAATTTGGTGGTTTATTCTCAATTTCAAAACATTTCGTTCTTTACTGATCAGTATAAGGCCGATTAGAAGTTTTCACATGGTCCAGATGGGGATTTTCGGATTATTGCAATCTCCACACCCGGTAGCACCGGAAATGTTTGGAATGAATGCCATTTCCATAACTCTTTCCATACTCCTGGGATGGTGGTTGGTCGCATTTGTTAATGATTATGCCGATTTTAAAATTGACAGGATTTCAAATGCCAATAGATTTCACGTCTGCTTTCCAGAGTATTCGAGGCAGGCAAAGGACTGGATGTTTTGGTTTGGTATTTGTTCCATAATATTGACCATGAGCCTGGGAATTATACCCCTGGTATTATTTGCCCTTTACATTTTAGGCGGAATAATTTATTCTTTACCGCCATTGAGATTCAGACGCAATATTCTAAGTTCCTCTTTTATCGGCCTTGGAAGTGCAAATCTATATTTGGTGGGCTCAACATCCTATATTCCTCCAAACACCAATTGGTGGGAAGTTGTGAATTGGAGTTCTGCTCTTATTATTCTTTTAGGGTTTGGACTAAGTGGATTTATAAAGGATGAGAAGGACCGCGTCCCTGATAAGATTGAGGGAGTTACTACAATTTTTACCCGATTTGAATATTCAAAGGCACGAAAGTTGGCATGGTTTCTTTTATTTTGCGGGTGGATTATTATTTCTTTATTGTCAACCGGAATACTGGCGGTTTGTTTTTCTTCTGTTTGCATAGCTTTGAGCATGTACTTATATTATAAATCTAAACCGGTAACCTGGCAAATATTACTATTCCAATTCTTTTTCTTGTTTTTAAATATCTATACTTTTGTGAACAAATTTTTCGTTAAAAATTACATTGTTTGGTAGATGATGATGCCCCGGCCTCACCCGGAGATGAATGAAAATCATGTTCTCAATATCTCAATTCTATTGCAGAGGCTTGATTTATCAAGCCCAGGCCCGGGCGATTCATCCATGCCGCTGCGGGGTTTGATGAATCAAAACGCTGTAATCTACAATTGAATTTATGTCTATATTTTCCTTCGTGTCCCTTCGTGCAACTTTGTGGCTATAATTAGAATTGCTGGGCAAATAACAAACAGCAGGCTTGACAAAAGAGGGCAATATCTAGCATAATTTTACGGAAAATCAGGAGGAATAAAAAATGACTGTTTATACCAGGGATGAAATTTTTCCTGCTACGCATGTAGCTAAACGGTTTGGAGACATCTTAAAAAAACTTAAAAATAAAACGCTTTCTAGGGCTGCGGTGGCAAAAAACAATACCATTGAAGCGGTTATTCTTCCGGTTGAGGAATATGAAAAAATACAAGAGGCTGCCGAATGGGTGGAACTAAAGGAGATCGAGCAGATCATCAAAGAAAGAAAGGGATCAAAAAAATCGTATTCTCTTGAAGAGGTGTTGAAAGAAAACGGTATCGATTATAATGAAATATATTGTCCACTTAATCGAAGAGGCAAAAAAAGATTTTAAGAATTTGGATAACAGTCAAAAAAAATTCACCCCCCGGGTTCCCGGTCTTATTCCTTCCTTAAAATAAAACCTGTTGATAAAATTGGGAATTGATATTATAATAAGCCCGTAGACAAAATTAAGTTTGGAGGAATTATGAAACTGTCTGCATCAAAGTTAAGACAAAATCTGTATCAAGTATTGGATGAAGTCCTGGAAAAAGGAACTCCGGTTGAAATTGAAAGAAAAGGGAAGATATTGAAGATCGTCCCGGGAAAATCAGACAGTAAGCTGATGAACCTTGAACCCCATGATACAATTATCGGAGACCCTGAAAGTATTGTAAATATCGATTGGTCAAAAGAGTGGACGGAAGTAAAGAATTTATAAAATGTATTTTTTAGATACCCATATCATTCTCTGGCTTTATCAATTGTCCCTTGAACTATTATCCGAAGAGGCAAAGAAGGCAATTGAAGAGAATGATATCTTTGTATCTCCTATAGTCTTGGAACTGCAATATCTTTTTGTAAAAAATTCGCCTGATAATCATATAGAAG
>CP070627.1:2440317-2444781 GCA_020355945.1 Candidatus Aminicenantota bacterium
CAGATGAGTAAAATCAAAAAAAAAATTAAAATTTTCCTCTTTGCCTATTGACTTTTACCGGAATAACTAATGAGTGTCCCCTTGCTTCCCCTTGCTGCACTTGCTGCAAGAAACTGCGATGGATTTCGGGATATTTATTTGTTGAGTTTTTTCCTGAACTGGGATGGTGTCATGGAAGTAAAATTTTTAAAAGCCAGGTTAAAAGAACTTTTGGAGTTATAGCCCACTTCATAAGCAATTTCAAGGATAGATTTCTCGCTGGTTCCCGGGTCGGTGAGCATCCGTTGGGCTTCTTTTATCCTATAACTGGTTATCAAATTTTTGAAATTTGTTTTTAAATGATTGTTGATCATTTCGGATAGATTTCGTTGGCTTATTGCCAGCTTTGAGGCCAACGATTTGATTGACAGTTCCGAGTTCTTATACATTTCTTCTACTTCCAGCAAATAATAGAGTTTTTGAATGATTTTTTTTACTTCCTGGCTTTGAGGTAAGATTTTCGCAGACTTGTATCTTAATTTCCTGCGCCTGGATTTTTTGGTGAAATAATGATATGCAAATGCAAATGAAATAATAAAAACCACCATCAACACACATCCGATTTGAAAAGCAATTGTCTGATAAAATTTCGGTTTTAGTTCAATTTCCACCGCTGCTCCGGTTGAGTTCCAGGCTCCATCACTGTTGCAGGCAATCACCTGGAAAGAATAGGACCCGGGAGGAATCCCGGTATAGTTGGCTGTGCGGCGATTACCTGCCTCTAGCCATTGTTTATCATACCCTATCAATTTGTACTTAAATAAAATTTTTTCCGGTGCAATAAAACTGAGGGCAGTATAGCGGATGTCAATGTTCCCTTTACCGGGAGGTACAACTGCTTTTTTACCCGGGGGATAGGATTTGTTATTGATTACCAGTTTCTTAACCTGCACTGGCGGCTTCAGGTTATTGGTACCTATATTTTCAGGGTCCACCACAGTGACGCCTTTGCTGGTGGGAAACCACAGTTTCCCGTCTCGGGTTCGCCAGCCGGCGGGTTGGTTCCCACCAAGGCATTCAAGACTTTTCATGCCATCTTCTTTACCAAACAAATGTGGAGTGATACTTTTGGTCCAGCCTTTAACAAAATCTTCAATCTCATAGGGCCTTACATAAAAGATGCCCCGGTTGGAACTCATCCATAAATTATATTTCCGGTCCTCCAGGATACAATAAACCGACTGACAGGGTAAGCCATGTTTTTGGCAGATATTGATAAATGTCCCATTCTTGTAGAGAAACAACCCCTGGTATTTGCTGCCTATCCATAACATTTCATTTTTATCTTCATAAATGCAGTTCACGATTTTAGCCGGGAACCCTTTTTTCTCATTATAAATTCCTGTGTTTTTATTATCCAGGCGGAATAGACCGCCGCCATAGGTTCCCACCCATAAGTTTCCCTGTTTATCTTTATGGATGGTATTTACCCTGTAGTTGACATGCCGGTATAACCTGAACCTTTCGTTTGAAAAGTAGTGGACACCGCCATCATCGGTTCCCAGCCAAAAAATGTTATCCGAGTCCACATATAAGGCTTTAACAAAGGGCTCTGAAAGCCCATGCTGCTTATTGAATACGTCAATGCGGCTGTTTTTTATGGTTAAGCGGTTGACGCCGCCGCCGTAAGTTCCAAACCATAAGCTGCCCGGCGGATATTCGGCCATGGTTACCACACTGTTGACAGATAAACCATCCCGGGTGGTATAGACCCGGATTTTTTGGGTTTCCTGGTTCCAACAGTTGACACCAAAACCTTTGGTTCCAATCCATACATTGTCCCGGCTGTCCTGGAACACCCCCCAAACCGTGTCATAAGAGAGACCGTGCTGCATCGTGTATGTGGTTAATTTGGTATCCCTCAAACAATTGAGCCCACCGGAAATTGTTCCTATCCATAGGGTCCCCTCGATATCTTCGTAAAAACAAAAAATTGAATTGCTGGTGAGGTTACCTTTGGCGTTTAAAACGGAAATATGGTTATCTTTCCTGGATAAGATGTTAATGCCATCGCCGTTGGTGCCGATCCATAGATTGCCGCCTTGATCTTCATACAGGCTGTACACACAATTGCAGGTGAGACCGTTTTTGGTGGTATAGAAAAATGGCTGATTTCCTTGCAGCCGAATGAGACCGCTGTTCATGGTGCCCACCCATATGGTGCCCATGTGGTCTTCCAGGAGCGCCTTGACTTTTATGCCGTCAAAACCTTTATATTCAGGCTCATAATTTTGTGCTATTCGGGCAACTGTAATCAACCCACCACCCCTGGTGCCCACCCATATGCCGCCGATTCGATCTTCCAGGAGCGTGTGGACATGATGGTTAGATATGGACGCCGGTAATGGAACCGGTGACATTTTCCCGTTATAGAACCGGTGCAGCCCCTGCCTGGAACCGATCCATACAGCCCCGTCGCGGGATTCCATGATGTCCCATACTTCATCGTTTAAGAGTCCGTATTTTTTTGAGAAGGGGTCGAACGTGCCCTTTTGGTATCGGACCAGCCCACCTCCCCGCGTTCCCATCCACAGTGTTCCTTTGCGGTCTACTTCCAAACAGAGGATATGATAATTGCTTAGGGCCGGTGTGTTTTCAGCGTCATATACATCAAAATCCACGCCGTCGAAGCGAACAAGCCCGTAGGCCGTGCCTAACCAAAGATAGCCATCCGGCGTTTGGGCAATGGCAAACACATCATTACAGGGTAAACCATGGTCCATATTCCATACATTGTGCTGATAAGTATCGGGTGATTTCGAGGGGTTCAGGGCATATAAACCGCTGGCTTGAAAAAAAAGATAGAATAACAACAGCCTGGATAACAATTCTTTCTTATTAATCATAAATGCCTTTTTCACCACGATTTTTTTCGATTTGCTCCTGGGTTTCTTTTTTTCGCTTATTGCCCAATTTTTCCTTCAAATCCAAACTTTTAAGGAGATACTCCAGGGCCAGGTCATACTTTCCCATAGAGATTTTTTTGACCACATTTGTACTTATATTATAGCGCGATTTATCGGAATTGTCAAACGATGGATGCGTATAAAAAACTGCCCCGTGAAACATCTGGACCCGCCACTCTCCGCAAAAATTTTTGATTATTTTTATGACCTCAGGTCCAAGACATACCGTCATGATTAACTGCTAATAAAAAGTTTTTGGAGGTCCAGGAAGGGGGTGGCACCCCCAGCCTATTAGAGGTTGTTCATGAAGTACTTTTTTTGTTATGTTTTCCACTTGCACCTGTAACCGTTATAACGCACCTGTCACCTACTATTCACTTTATCCCCTATTCTCTTTGGGGTGGAGAAAGAAATAAAAAAAACCCAAAAGGCGTTGAGAAACGCGAAACGCCTTTTGGGTCTCTTTTTGTTATTTGTTCAAACGTTCATACGTTTATACGTTCATACGTTCATACGTTCATACGTTCATACGCACAAACGCAGCACGCTGCGGCGGTTAAATCGAATCGGAAGTTTCATTATTGAGCGCGGGATTGTAAGTCATTGTGGCGTGGGTGACATTGGTTACCGTGCAGGTAAAGGTGCCGTTGAAAAAGTACCAACCGCTGTTAAAGGTAACCTGGCCACTGGCGTTGGTGACGCCGCTGTCGGTGCCGCTGGCATGACCGCTCCACTGGATATAAACCGTGGCATTGGGTACGACCTGGTTGTTGGTATCTTTGATGGTAATGGTGGCTTCGGCACGATACAAAAACCAAAAACTAAATTTTTGCATATAGATATCGAAGACATAGATTTCAGGGGTCTGGGAGGGGTCTGTAACCGTTATATAATCGACTTTAACTTCGTCGTCAGACCCGGCCGCATTGGTGGCGGTTAAGGTGACGGTGTAAGTCCCGGCCGCGGTATATTGGTGGGAAGGATTCTGGAGAGTGGAGGTGCCGGTATCGCCGAAATCCCATGACCACGAGGTGGGACCGTTGCTAGATTGATCAGTGAAATTCACCGTTAACGGGAATGGCCCGGAGGTGGGTGAACCAGAAAAATCAGCAATCGGGGGTCCACCGGGGCAGGATACGGTAATACCCACCACTGCAAACGCAGCCTGGACATCCGTGCAGTTATACCCCAGGTCGATGGTGGCATCAACGGCACCTTCGGCTCCCTGCTGGAAATTGGTGCTGGGGACCCAGTATACCATATTCGCCCTGGTAAAAACATCAAAGGCCATCTTGGTGGTCCAACCCGTGGAGTTGGCGATTTCACAAAACGCCTTGTTAAAAATACCGCTGCTGTAGTGAACGTCCATGCCAGGATAATAATCATCGACGTGATCGATGGAAATGCCGTCCTGCGGTGGATTACACAAGTACCTCAGCGCCTGGGTGGGGTTTTTAAAGATATCGAAACCACACATGAAATCATTGGTGCCCCTCATGTAATATTTAGCCGCTTCACC
>CP070627.1:2444881-2449334 GCA_020355945.1 Candidatus Aminicenantota bacterium
TCATGACCCTGGCTACCCTGGTCACTTATCTCATTCATACTATTTTGTTGATCCCTTTTAAGATTGAATTTTTAAAGACTGTATCTTTTATACTGGTGATTGCCGCGTTGGTACAGATGGTGGAGTTAATTTTAAAGAAAGTCAGTCAGCCGCTTTACCAGGCATTGGGAGTTTATCTTCCGTTGATTACCACTAATTGTGCGATTATGGGAGTGGCTTTGTTGGTGATAAAGAAGGACTATACCTTGATAGAGAGTGTCGTTTTTGCGATTGCTACGTCTATTGGGTTTGGGTTAGCGCTTATCATTTTTGCGGGTATTCGGGAGAAGTTAGAGCTTTATGATATTCCTGAAGCCATGAAGGGTGCGCCTATTGCATTGATTACTGCCGGGCTTTTATCATTGGCTTTTATGGGTTTTTCCGGCATGGTCTAGCCCCTCGGGCGGTCGGCGACCGCACCCTAAGAAGGCCCTGCGGGCCATTTTGAAGGCTTCCAAAGATGAACCGAAACGGTAGAATATGCAGCAGTGTGTCGGATGATATATAATTCGGGGGAAGTCGTTTACACACCGGGTTGGGAAGCCTTCGGGATTAATTAAAGGTTTTTTTGGGTGATAATAAAAAATAGGGATAAGGAAACTTTTGGTTAAGTAGATACGTATAAGAAAATTCGTTGAATTCTTAGGCATTTGGGGACATTTTAATGTCCCTTTTCACCTCCCCCTGAGGGCAGGAGGCAGGCTTTTCAGTCTGTCTTCTGCCCGTTTTTTATAAAAAGTTTTTGCGGGGTGCAGGGGCAGTTTTTTCAAAAAGCGCCCCTGGTCGCCGAAGGCAGCAGGCTGCTGCACCCTATTCACGGTTGTGGTGTTTTCCAACGTTCAAATATCATCTCAAACCTAACAGTATCCATGCACCGCAGGATGCCCGCCGGAGGCGCAGTAACGAAGGGCTGTCAATTTCTCCGTTCGGCATAAAGTTCTGAAAGGATAAAGCACTCAATCATGTTTTATAGCTAAAAAGATTACTTTTGGGGGGAATTTTCCCATCATAAGAAAAAAATCTTCTTTTGATTTGCAATATTGGTGGAGATAATATAAAATTAAGCCATGGATACTTTAGATAAGAAACAGATACTTAGAGAGTTGAAAAACCTGTTATTGAAAGAATTTTACGATTATATCGATAAGGTTGTATTATTCGGTTCCCAGGCGTTAAATACTGCTCACGAGTACTCGGACTACGATATCCTGGTAATTTTGAAAAAAGATTATAATTGGCAATTGGAAGACGCAATCCTTTCCACCTGCTATGAATTGGACCTGGAATACGACATTGTTACAGACGTAAAATTGATTTCCAGGAACGAATTGAATTCAATTAAAGGCAAGCAGCCTTTTATTTTAGATGCCCTGGAATATGGACTGGTGGTATAACACATGACACTTGACGATCAAGATCGAACTACCTTAATAAAATATCGAATTGAGAAAGCCAGGAAGGCAGCCGACGATGTACGTTTCTTAATTGACAATAAGAAGAGGTATTGGTCATGTTCAACGAGATGGAGCATTTCATTGAGGAAATAGAAAAATTAATAGATTAAGATACCCCACACTGAATTGGCAAAAGCAAAATAAGTAAGGGTCATGAAAACTGCTTTACATTGCCCCACAATTTTGGTAATATAAAGAATCAAGGAATTTAAAAATGTGGACAGGTGAAGGGAATGGTTGAATGGGTATTAAGTAATTTAAAGGCAATTTTGATTTTTACAGCGGGTATTGTTTTTACGGTCATAGTTACCCGTTACAAGGAAGCCATTAAAAATGGGACCAATTTTGTTATTGACAGCATTTTATCCTGGGTGCGCATCTATTTTTTGATATTGAAGCGTTACAAGAGGTCTATTATTCGAAGTTACAGGGAGACCAAAGTAGGGTATCGCAATTTGCGGTTAGACCTGGAACGTAATTATATTTCTCTTAAAGTTCATTCCTTTGTTCATTACAAGCAAAAAGATGCGGATGAAGAAATTCGTGCTGAGAAAATGGATATATTGGAAGTAATGAAGGACCATCGGCACCTGGTGATTTTGGGAGGTCCCGGGGCGGGAAAAACCACCTTAATGCAGTGGCTGCTGTTAAAATATGCCTCTGGTCAGATGAAAAAGGAACTGGGTGACACACTTATCCCGGTATTCATTGCCTTGCGCACCCTGGAGAGCGGTCAATCAGTGGATGATCTGCTTCCTGAAGTTTTAAAGCAGCACCATTTTAAAAAAGGTGAAAGCTTCATTTGGGAGAAAATGGAAAAAGGAAAATGTCTACTCATTTTTGACGGGATGGATGAGATTGTAAATGAAAACACCCGTAAAAGGTTTATTGACGATATTTGCAATACCTACGGTAATCTCTACGGGAGATCCCGAATACTTATCACCTCCCGTACGGAAGGTTATCCTACTGATCCTTTTCCCGGGAGTTTCCGCGAACGTGAAATTTTAGACCTGGACATGGAACAGGTCAGGAATTTCATACATGGAATTCTAAAACCGGAAGATAAACCCGAAGGATTAATTCAACAAATAGAGAAAAGTGAGGGATTGAAAAAATTTGTAACCAATCCGTTGATGTTGTCTTTATTGACATTTGTCTACCAGGAAAGTTATCAAAAATTGCCCAATGACCGGGTCAAGGTTTATGACAAATGCATGCAATTGATGTTACAGGATAGGGATGCCAGTAAAGGTATTTATGAATACCGCAACAAGTTTGACGCGGATGACAAGGAATTACTTTTAAGAAAATTGGCCTTTCATTATGCAGTAAGGAAAAAGTGGTGGATTTCTGAAGAAGAGCTGTTGGAAAATTGGAAAGAGAATCTACCTCCTAACCTGAAAGAAAGCGATTTGAAAAAGTTGCTGAAAGAGGTTTGTAAAGCCAATGGTATCCTGAAACACCTGTCCGGGAAATCTATATCTTTTCTACATCGAACCTTCCAGGAGTATTATGCGGCCAAAGAGATGTGGCAGCAAGAGCAGATTTTATTTACAAAAGAAAATAAAGATATCTATCCTCAAATGGCAAAAAATGAACGGCGTGAGATTACGTTGTTTTTAGTGGGAATGATGGAGGATTCCAGTGACTTCATTAAACAAATTTTATCTATAGACCCTCATCTCGCCCTGGAATGTTTGGTTTATGCCAAACGGACATCGGATAGTGTGATTAATGCTGTGATACGTGCTGTATTGACTGAACTACCAGAAAATTTAGTACCGGATGTATGTAATAGTATGACCTACCTGGCACATCGTTACGGATTGAATGATATTATTAGGTATTTTTCCAACGCTTTAAAGGGAATAAAAGATGAAGAATGCCAAAAACGTCTATGGCAGGTAATCGATCGGGTAATGTTGGCTTTTTCTCCACAAAAGAATATGGTCTATGTTTCATCAGGTGTTGCTCAATGGGGAAAGGAACCGGGTGAATGGATGCCGGGCTTCTGGATGGATATACATCCCGTTACCAATGAAAACTATCACTCATGGGTTAAAAATGCTGATATGAAAGACTTACCCCGTCAATGGCAGTTAAAAGCGGATGAGGAACCGTTGGTAACCGAGGTGATGAAATTGTTACCTGTTGTGGACGTCACTTATGTCAATGCATCAGCCTATTCATCCCATATGGGTAAACGGTTACCTGTTATAAAGGAATGGAGAAAAGCAGGAAAAGGAGAAAATAAAACTGGCGGGAGGGGTCTTCTAAATGAAAGTAGATTGAACTATCTTAAAAAGAATAAATTAAGAGAATTGTTTGACTATTATCGCGCTCGTACCATTGACATTGTCAGTTCCCATTACATTGCCATTGCCCTTGACATTGCCCATGCCTTTGACCGTGACAGTGACCTTCGCCTTGATTTTTTACATACAAAAGCCCTGGCTCGTGCCAGTCACCTTGCCCATGAACTTGCCAGTGCTAGTGACCTTGCACGTACCAGTGTATTTGCCTGTGCTCTTGATCTTGTCCTTGCCAGTGGCCTTGACCTTATCCGTGACCTTGCCCGTGTCCGGGAAATTGCCATTACCAGTGACATTGCCCTTGCTGGTGCCCTTGGCAATACGTTTTCCATTTCCAGTGCCTTCGCTCGAGATCTTTCCATTGCCCGTGCCAGTGCCCTTGATTTTAAATTAAAAAAATTGGTTAATCATTTTGATACTGCTCAGAAAGCACTTAGTATAATTAAAAAGGAATTAGAAAAAGGTTGGAGATTGAATGCAATGAAGCAAACATTTGAACTTAGTAAAGCCCTGGTGGATGCATTGGTGGCCTTTATAGAGATATTGCAAAACACTGTACCGGAAGATCTATTAAAGGCGCTTCGTCAAACGGGATTGCTTACGCCGGTAAATGAATTTCCTCCAAACGATTTGGGTATCTGTGGT
>CP070627.1:2449434-2453883 GCA_020355945.1 Candidatus Aminicenantota bacterium
AATTCAATTGTAGATTACAGCGGTTTGATTCATCAAACCCCGCAGAGGCGTGGATGAATCGTCCAGGGCTGGGCTTGATAAATCAAGCCCCTACAATAGTGATTAAACGGGGAAACGGGGGTAGTGCCATTCGTGCCAGGCAAAGTTTTTTCTTAAACCCAATCTTTCACGCACCGCCCGTATTCTACCGGCAGCCGCCTTTAAAAAATTGTTGGAATTTATAGAATTTCTCATTTTCTCATTATATATCCTTAAAAAGGTCTTGACCTTTGTGATTTTTGATGCTATATTTGTGGAGCTATGGTGAAAAAAAATAACATGATGGAACAAGGCATGATTCAAAAGAGCAAATATGCCTGGTCCCGGGAAAACAAATCCAATCAGGATCGTGACTTCAAAAACAAAAATCATTTTGTACCGGATCAGGGAAGGAGGTCTTATTTGGAGGCAGGTATGTTGAAGATGCGCCTGATTTCATTTGGATTTATAATATTTATAAGTATTGCGCTGTGGCCTTCCGAAGTTCTAAAAAATGTTAAAGCCGGAAGATATTTCTGTGTCGATAATGATCAAAATATCTATACCCATAATGATTCATATTCAGTTATAAAATACTCTTCAAAGGGAAAGCCGCTCTTAATAATAGGAAGAAAGGGAGAAGGGCCGGGAGATATAAAACGGATCGGTTGGTTTGAGATCAATCCCAAAGGCTCAATGCTTTATGTTACTGAAAATGTTAATGGGAACCGGAGAATATCAATATTCTCAACGGTTAATGGTCAATATATCGATAATTGGAAATTTGAATTTGATTGGAATAAATGGGAAGGTATTCCCAATATTCAATTTGACCAGCAGGGGTATGTTTATATCACACCTTATAGGTCAGTATGGCGGCGATACAAATCATTTTCCATTGGAGCTATTGAAAAGGCAATTATTAAGTATTCCTATTCCGGTAAAAAACTGCAAGAAATCTATAGAATGAAATCGGATTTTATGGCTCAAAAGCCAGGGAAAGGAAACGTTACGATCCCCTATTGCGATTATTTATTATGGAAGATCAATAATAATCTTATATTCATAAAAGAAAATTATAAATCACACATAAGTGTTTTTGATTTGAATGGCCGACTAATAAAGGAAATCAAATTACCTATAGAGAAAATAAGATTAACCGATAAAGACCTGGATGATTGGGAAAATAGAATACTTTCAGACCCGGTTTTCAGGCAGGGGGTCAAACAGGGGTGGTTTGATCTTAAATTTTGGAGAAGAAATCTCCCATTCCCCAGCTATAAAAATCTTTCCGGTTCCAATATGTACTTTGATTCCAAAGGATATTTGTACAGCTATAAGTTTTCAAATGATCGTACAAAAGAGAATAAATGGTTTAAAATAGATATTAATACCGGGAAAAATAAAGTGATTGATTTTCCTCCCGGATACCGTTTAAGGTGTATAAAAGACAAATATTTCTATTTTTCCATTATTAACGAAGAAGATGAAGACGATGTACCAAAGATTTTAAAAATAGAAGAAGATTCTATACCAATAATTAAGTGAGAAAACATAAAACAAAAAGAGTGCCAGGCAAAAAATACAAAAAATCCCTGGAGACATTGAAAAAAAAGTCCACAGATTACACAGATTTACACAGATTTTTTTTGTGTTCTTTGTGTCTTTTGTGGTTAATTATTCTCCACTCCAAAATGTGAATTGCTCTCTTTTTTCTTGTTTTTGTAATATTCCCGGATAATATCCTTATAACGCTCCTGGTAAAGAAAATACTTTGCCAGCAGTGCATTCCGCATAATCGGTAATTCCAGGCTCTTTATCATTTTGGTGCCAGGCACCAGATTTCGACCTCATTCTTCTTTGCTGCTATTACATTTGATTTCTAAAAACCAAACGATATAATTTCGATGAGAAAAAGAATGATAAATATATCTCTCCCTTATATGTAACACCGATTCTTTCGATTGCCCCTTTTATTATACGGGGTTTTATGACATACTTTTCATTGGTTTTAGAATTGAGTACCAGTATTTGATTATCTCCTAATAATACATACACCTTTTTTGATTTTCCCTCGTATACAATGTCATTTATCACCATTGTTAAGGTAAAACCATCCATTCCTAAAGAAAGGTATTCCGGGTGAGATGACGTATTCCAGACCGCTTCTTTTAACTTATCGATCCCTTCGATGTCTATAATTTTCTTATAAACAAGGTTCCCTTCATTATCATACCGGCAAATAAGAGGCATATGGTAAAATACTACCCATATATCATCCTTTTCTCCAATCGTAAGGTATATACGGTTCATCGACAATTTGTAATCGTTGTCATATTTTTTATATGCGTCTCCATATATCTCGGAAGGATTTAGAAGCTCTCCAAACTGGGCCAACCTTTTTCCTTTAATATCATAAACGGTAATCAACTTCTTTAATTTTGGCTGGCTCAATAAAATTAGCCCTTTTGAATCGACAGCCATCCCGAAAGCTAACGGACGTTCAGGTATATCCCCTTTATAATTCCCTTTGGAATCCATTATTTGAACACGGCGATTTCCCCTGTCTAATACATAAAAAAAGGAATTACCATCTATAAATAAAGACGACGGATAATAAAGCTCCCCTTTCTTATTTCCTATCATTCCAATTTGCTTGAGTGGTTTATTATCCTTAATCGCTACAATACGGTGATTCCTGGAATCCAGAACATACAAACATTCTTTAAAGGAAACGATTTTCTGGATATTATTGAAATTGATATAAAGAGGAACTTCTTTGACATCGGCTTCATAAATCCTGATTTCATCTGCCAGTATAGTTGAATAAAAACAAAAGGCTAAAACTGATGTCAATAAAAACGCTGAAAAAAATCTAATCCTTGATAAATATTTGTTTGTTCTTTTCAAAGTAGTCTCCTTTCAGGTGATCTAAAAAATCGGTAAAAGATTCATGGTATACAATTTTGTTTTTTGAATTGGTAATAATTATAACAACGTTGTCTTCGCTGTCGGCGCTTTTGTAATAACTATTTTCTATCCCTTTAAGTTCATCTTTAGCCAGGAACACATCATTAACGATTTTTAATTTGTTTATTTTCGACTCGATATCTTTCATACTGAAATAGGGGCTGAACAACAGGCCAGCAGTGAGGTTAAATTTCTGCAATAAACTGTTTTCTATAATACTATAAGTCATTAGGTTCGATTTGAGAGCGCAGGATACACAATTGGATGTGAAAATAAACCAAAGATGGGGGCACATATCCTTATCGATAATGATTTCCTCACCGGTTTTTATATTTATGACAGCGATAGGATTAAAAGAATCCCCGGGTTTAAGGGCAAAATCTTTTCTTCGATCATAATCAATATTCCCGATTAAATATTTTTCCAATAATAGCCTGACATCGTTTTCCCGGACAAAATTCGCTTCGAATACAACATTACCGGATGTATCGATAAAACAAACCGCTCGCTGTTGTGTGGTACCCTGTAATAAACCTAGAATATAAGTGGCATCTCCCGCCGGGATTGGAAAAATCGATGCTCTTATTCTGTTTTTCTTAATGGATTCCTTGTAGGTGGCTGTGGATAGACTTTCAAAAATGATGAGCTTTAATTTATAATCGTTGAATATATCAACGAATAAATAATCAATATATTTTAGGAAGCTGTAATTACTTCCCAGGTCTTTAAGTATAACCACGAAATACCATGTACCTTTTTCCAATTTGAAGCGATTATCTTCCAGGAGTTTTAGAGCAATGGCCCCAATATCATCTTCGCTGTCGCTTGAGGGTGGGCGATCTGAAACATTCCATATGACTATAAAAAATCCCATAATGGCAACTATTGCAATTATCCACCACTTAATAAAAATCTTCTGCATTTTAGTTGTCATTTTTTTTATTTAAAAATCGATCTTGTATTTATTCACTTTTGGGTCTTTATCTTCAGGTGTCTCGAGGGAATACAGGTAGTTCCCGGAAATACACCACTTTACCGAATAGAGATCGAAATGGTCGGTAAGCATGAGGTAAAACCTATCGATATTTTTGCCAACGAAATCGTACACATCCACTCTGACGCCTTTTTCTTTATCCACCGTGGAAGTAACAACCCACAGGTCCTTCTTATATACAAGTAAATTACGAATATCGTTAAAATATTTTTGAACAGGTTTTTTGTATCTTTTGCCATTCAGGACAATCATTCCCTTATTGAATACTTCCGATAGTTCTCCCGGGATTTCCTGCCGTTTATATTCGACGCCGAATTCTTTAATCACCTTGTTTTTTTCAATATCGATGCATTTAATTTTATATCCGGGAGTATGGTATAGGAATATATATCTTCCCTCATATATGGAAGCAATAAGATCGGCGATATTGAATAAACCAAACGCGCCTTCATTTCTCACGATGTAAT
>CP070627.1:2453983-2458424 GCA_020355945.1 Candidatus Aminicenantota bacterium
ACAGCATTTCCTTGTGAATGCCAAAACCTTCATACTCGTGGTATTCACCCCGGGCAAAGGCTTCCCAGCCTATAAAACCCTCCTGGCCCTGTTTATCTTCCGCTTTGATTAAATGAATGTTGGCACAGAGAGCAGCAGGTTCCGACTCCTGGAGCGTATCATGATATTGAGCATATTTTTCCATAGTATCCATTACTTTGTCAGTCAAAGGCTCAAGCCCCAGTTCCTTCAATCCCTGTTTTAATTGGTCGTCAAATTCCCTGGAACGCTCTTCTGCAGCATCAACAGGCAGGGATTTTCGCTGACTGTAACAATCCAGGAGGATAATATCCTTTACTTGATTTCCTTGCTTCTCCAGTAATTCCACAGCTTTAAGACATAATCTTCCCCCGGCAGAATAACCCAACAATGTGTATGGCCCCTGCGGCTGTATCTCCATGATGGTGTCTACATATTTTTCCATTTTATCTCTGTCTTTATCCTTATCATCAATATAATTAAACGCATAAAGGGAGTAATTATCTAACAAGGGAACCAATGCCATATACGCAATACCATAACCCACTGCCGGTGGGAAACAGAAGATATTTTCACCGCTGGTTTTCCCGGGACTGAGTGACAGCACGATTTCTTCTTCAGTGGCCGTAAATGTATGCTGCATTAAATGAGCAGATATACTCCTGATAAACGGGGTTTTAAAAATAAGGCTTATGGGGATTTCAATATTAAAGGTTTCATGTATCCGGGAAATCAATTGAATTGCTTTTAATGAGTTACCACCCAATTCAAAGAAGTTGTCATCTATCCCTATGGACACCTGTCTTACATCTCTACCAGATAGAACGTTTGCCCATATATCTGCTAATTTCTCTTCCATATGATGTCGGGGAGGGTTATGGAAATTATTTTTTTGCAATTGGGGTCCCGGTTCTGGCAGTGCTTTCCTATCTACTTTCCCATTAGGCGTTAAGGGAAATTCCTCCAGTGGTACAAAAAAGGCAGGTATCATGTAAAGAGGTAAACGTTTAGCCAGTTCATCCCTGATATGTGACATGTCGATATTTTCCCTGGCTACAATATAGGCACACAGGTACTTTTCATCCCTTTGCCCCTCACGACCTATAACTACAGCGTCTTTGACGCCATTCATTCGGCGCAATTGATTTTCAATCTCTCCTAATTCTACCCGGAATCCCCTGATTTTGACCTGGTAGTCCATTCTTCCTAAAAACTCCAGGCTGCCGTTGGACAGCCACCGCACCAAATCACCGGTTATGTAGATTTGTTTAGAAATATAGGGCCTATAGGACTTATTGGACTTATATGAAACAAAGAGAAATCTCTCAAAAGTTAACTCCGGGTTGTTCAAATAGCCCCGAGCTACCCCGGCTCCGGCAATCCACAACTCTCCAGGCACACCAATGGGTGAGAGATTATTATTTTTGTCCACGATATAACATCTTACATTGGCAATGGGTTTACCTATTATGGCCCCTGTCCCGGCCCCGGAACATTTCTCCATTGACACATCAATGGTTGCTTCTGTAGGACCATATTGATTATACAACCGGTACCCTATACCCAGGATATTATCTTTTATATGATCATCCAGCCTCTCTCCTCCACAGATAACCGCTTTTATACTTTCCAATTTCGGTCCTGTGCTTAGAAGATGATTCAACAATTTGGGTACAAAATTAACCAGGTGAATTTGGTGTTTTTCGATATAATGACGCAGTAATCCCACATTAACCAACTCTTCTTTTGAAATCAAATAAAGAACCGCCCCCCGGGTAAGTGCACCAAAAATCTGGTTCACACTGGGATCAAAGGTATAATCAGACATTTGCAGCACATGAGTATTCCCATCCAGTTGATATTTCGCATCAAACCACCATACGACATTTACCGCATTTCGATGTTCCACCATTACACCGTAAGGCTTGCCAGTAGAACCCGAAGTGTAGATGACGTAAGCCAAAGAGGTGGCAGGTGCGTACTGGCGTGGCAGGTGCAGGTGGGAAGATGGCAGGAGAGATAAATCAAGAAGAACTATTTCAAAATTTTTCTCAACTTCTTTGACCAAAGAACTGGTGGTAACCAGGAATTTGGCTTTGCTGTCGGTGAGCATATATTGAGTGCGTTGGTTGGGATAATCAGGGTCAATGGGCATATATGCACCACCTGCCTTTAATATGCCTAAAATGCCCACGATCATTTCCAGGGAACGTTCTAACATAATTCCCACGATGCTGTCGGCTTTGACACCTCTTTCCCTCAATACATGTGCCAATCGATTCGATCTTTCATTTAATTCACGATACGTTATATGTACCCCCTCATGCCTCCAGGTATCCATACTACCATGCAGGGCAATTCTATCCGGGGTTCTCTCTACCTGTTCCCGGGATAATTGATGCAAGGTTTTATCTCCAGGGTACTGGGCAGCGGTATCATTAAATTCCTCTAATATTTGCAGCTTTTCATTTTCAGTAATGATCTCAATTTCACCGATTCTTATTTGTGGGTTCTTCACTACTGTAGTAAAAACTTTTTTGAAATAGTTAATAAATCGGCGAATGGTTTCCTCTTTGAATAAACGGGTACGGTATACCAGTGTAAAGAAAAGTTGGCCCGGGGTTTCCAGTTCAGTTAACGTGAGGTCGAATTTAGCTGATCGGTGGTGGTCTATACCACTGTTATAGGGTTCCAGTTTTAATCCCGGTATTTCAGCGGCGTTTACCTCAACAAGCTGAACCTCCTGCGGTGCCACCATCACATCGAAAAGAGGATTACGCCCCTTATCCCTGGGAATTCCTTTGCCCAACCGGTCCACCAATTCCTCGAAAGGAAAGTCCTGGTTCTCAAAAGCGGTTAATGTTTTTTCTTTTACCGAATGGAGAAATTCCTTGAAGGTTTTGTGAAAGACGGGAAAGTTCCTTAAAGCTAATGTGTTGACAAACATGCCGACAATAGATTGTAAATTCTCATGATTCCTACCGGCAGCAGGGGTTCCCACAATAATATCCTCCTGGCCGCTTAACTTTGCCATCAATAGGGTAAATACTGACAATACCATCATATAGATAGTGACTCGTTCCTTTAATACAAAATTTTTAACGGTTTGTGTCTGTTGAGGGCTTAGTTCAAAAGCCAGGGAACTGCCTACAAACTCCTGGACCGACGGCCTGGGGAAATCCAACGGTAAATTCAGTAAGGGTAACTCACCTGCAAATTCCTTGAGCCAAACCATTTCCTGTTTGGCTATGATCTCCCTCCGCTGCCGGGAATTTTGCCATTGGGAGTAGTCTTTATATTGGATATTCGGGGTTGGTAATTCTTTGCCCAGGTACAATGCCGCAAAATCCTCGACCAGTATATTTATGGAAGTACCATCCGATATGATATGATGGATATCCACCATTAGAATGTGTCTTTTCTCTTGCAAGCGGATCATACCCACGCGAAATAGTGGTGGAACAGATAGATCAAAGGATTCTATAGACAAGGGGGCAAGCCCCCTTGTTCCTTCGTCTTCCCACCTGCACCTGTCACCTGCATTTTTCACTTGCAAATCATAATATTCAATTTCAAATTTTACCTGGTGGTGTATTTTCTGGACTGGTTCTCCGTTTACCATGTCAAAGGAAGTTCTCAGGCTCCCGTGGCGTTTGATTAATGCCCGGAACGCTTCTTCAAACCGCTGTTTATCTACTGTTCCTTTAATTTCCAGGAAAAAAGGGATATGATACGCTGTACTGGAGGGGTCTAATCGCTGTAAAATATATATTCCTTTCTGGGTGGGGGATAATGCATCATATTCTTTTGACTCTGCCGGTTCAATAGTTGTATACGCCTGGTTTGGCGCTGTTTTTTTTATGTACTCTGCTAATCCCCGGATAAATGGGGTTTTAAAAACCACTGCCAGTGGTATTTTTACCTTCAGTGCCTTGTGTATTTTGGTGGTCAGTATAGTGGCTTTTAATGATTGCCCACCTATTTCAAAAAAATTGGTATCAATACTCAACATCTCTTTTGCCACCCCCAGCACCTCGGCCCATAGTACAGCCATTTGCTCTTCCCACCAATCTCGCGGGGCGACAAAAGCCGTTGGTTTTTCTATAAGCGATTTGGGCAGCGCCTTGCGATTTACTTTTCCATGCACAGTTACAGGGACCTTATCCACCTGGATAACATAAGAAGGAATCATGTAATAAGGCAGTGAATGAGATAAATATTCTTTTAATGGAGGGATGCTGATTTCTTTGTCACTGACAATATAAGCGCACAGGTGCTTATCTCCCACCTCGTCCCCTGGTGAGATTACCACTGCTCCTGTTACATCCTTATAGTTCAGTAATTGATTTTCGATTTCCCCGGGTTCGATGCGAAATCCCCGGATTTTGATTTGGGAGTCTATCCTGCCTAAAAACTCGATGTT
>CP070627.1:2458524-2462960 GCA_020355945.1 Candidatus Aminicenantota bacterium
ACTCCCGGCGCTTTTCATCATTTTCAAAAGTCATACCCAGGCATTCAACCGGTCCCTGGTCTTTATCCTCAGCATCTTTTTCAAAAAGTACTCGTTGTTTATCCATTAAGATTTTCCTTTAGGTCTGTTTATTTTAAGCCGGATACCCGTTTCTGTCAAGACATATTCCCGGTTTAAATTCACCGCCAAAATATGTAAACCACGAAGGACACGAAGGGCACGAAGGAAAAAGATTTTACTTTGCCTGGCGCTTTTTCTTTTACCATATTCCTCAAAAAAAATAAAAAATCAAGTAATAATTGTTGACACTAGTATTATTTTGTACTACTATTGGTATGTGATAGTATCGTTTAAAGATAAAGAGACAGAAAAAGTCTGGAATGGTGAATATTCCAGCAAGTTCCATATCAATATGCAAAAGACCGCACGAAGAAAGTTGATACATATTCATAGTGCCATTAATCTAAATGATTTAAGAGTTCCTCCGGGAAACAGGCTTCATGAATTGAAAGGTAAGCGTAAAGGACAGTTCAGTATACGAATTAATAAACAATGGAGAATATGTTTTAAATGGCATGAGGGAAATGCTTATGAAGTTGAGATTGACGAATATCATCACTGAATTTAAATGAGGAGGATGATTATAATGGAGAAAATACCCAATATCCACCCCGGTGAAATTTTGTGGGAAGATTTTCTAAAACCCATGAATATAACAGCTTATCGTCTGGCAAAAGAGACCAGGATAGATCAAACCAGGATAAGTGAAATTATAAAGGGCAAGAGAGGTATTTCCGTAGATACGGCACTGAGATTTGCCAAATTTTTTGGGAATTCGCCTGAGTTCTGGATTAACATTCAAAATCACTATGACCTGGAAGAAAAAAAGAGTCACCTGGCGAAGGAATTAGAGAAAATTAAAACTTATGTTTTCACTCAAGAAAGTACTCTCCAGGCCGTTTGATTACCTGGTTTCTATCCTGGATAGTACAAACGAAAAACGAAGGGATCAGGTAAGTTCAGGCTGTTAACCAAAAATGAAATCTTCAGTGTCCGCCCCCTGGCTGCAGCGTAAAAAAACTATATAACCCGGCGGTAATCAACTTTGCCTGGTGGTGGATTCTTCTTCCTTGTTCATCTCTCTACTCCAGGACAATTCGTACTTTCCCCGCATCTTTGTCCCGGGTAAGTTCAGCCAGGTATTTCTCGAAGCGGTTTTTCAACTCGTCAGGGGTAACAGGCGCTCCACCGGTAAGAAGCGCTTTCCTCAAATCTTCGACTTTTATTGTGACTTTAATAAGCCCGGAAAGTACTTCCCGGAGAATGCGAATAAAATCCGGACCGTAGTCCCGGGGAAGCTCACTACTATTTATAAATTCAACCAGCATATCCCGGTCATTGGGCTTCAAAAGCTCAATATTACTTCGCGTCCCGGGCTCTTCCAGGTTTAACAGCAGGGTTAACTTCCACTCATCCAACATTTTATCCAATTCATCATCCAGGTGGTCCAGTGCAACAGCAGCAGATATATTCGGGTTTTCCAGGGCCGGCTTAAAATCGCAGTGCCGGCACACCGGTGTATTCTCCAGTTCTTTTTCCGTAAGGTCAAAACAACTCTTCAAACTGTCCAGCTTGTCTTTGAAAAGGTTTAAGTGCTGTCGGGGCATGAGTTCGACAGCGGAAAGATCATTTAATACAGCCAGGCGATTATCCTTTAAAAGTTGGGTTTTTCGTTTATGTTCATTAGCGCCCAGGCGGGCCCTGCGATGCAATTCCAGGTATACATCCATATATTTTTTCTTTAGAGACATCAAATCTTGCCTGGCCTGGCGGCGGAAGGCAGGTTTACTTCTCTTTGTTTTGTCCGAGATATCGTTGGATATTCCTGTGCTGATGGTTTTCATTTCTTCCAATAATTTATGACCGGCAGGCAGTAGGGCTTCGGCAGTAGACAGGTAGGCGGCCTCAGCACCGATATCGTTAATCAAATCTTGCAGCGCTTCGATCTCGGTTACAACACCTAATGCCTGGTTTTGATCGTTGATGTCATTTAAATTATATTTTAAGTTCTTTAATTTCCCGGTGGTTGAATAGGGCTGCAGGGATTCCAGGAAATTCCTGGCCCGGTCAAGTTGGGCGAGCAGATTCTCTTGTTCATTATGCGATAAAACAGGTCGTCCCCAGAAGGAGATGCCCTTTTGCAGGTTTTGTTTTAAAAGCACCAGTTTTTCTACTCTTTTGGCAACCGATGTTTGCAGTTGTTGGACCGGTATATTGTTTCCTTGAGTGACTTCAATAACATGCCCGGGGGGTAAATCCAGGAGCTGGTAAAGAGCTTTAAGAGCGGGGATGTTCCATTCTTTGGGCCGTTCGATATGTTTGAAATTCAAGAGGTCGTTAAAATTATAAGAGCTCAATAATGGTAATTCCGTGGCATCGAATTTCTTGCCAGGCACTGCCAGGACCAGGTCCCCGGAATAGACTAATGAAGCAATAAGCACCAGGGCCCATTCAGGTTCCAGTCGAAACTCTTCCGGGGCCATATACTCGACACCTTGCACATCGCGGATTAGCTCGGACCGGTTGATCACCTGGCCATGTTCCTTTTCTTTGACCATGTTAAGAATATATTTGGCATATTTTGAGCGATAAGGGTCGAGCCGTTCGCCATCCAGCAATTCCAGTGCATCCAATACAGCAGTGGCCTGTTTGGAGCGCTTTGGTCCGGCAATGGCGCGCAGCGTTTCAAGAGCAGCATATTCCCTGTTTTCCCCGGTAATAAGTATCGAGAAAGAGGGGTACCCGGGAGCCTGGTCCTGGAAATGAGATTCTAAGCAAATGCCGGCCACTGTATTAACCAGGTCACGGAAGTTAATGCGCTCATGAGGAGAAATACCGGATAGAGTGCGTATAGACCGTCCCTGGGCCCATTCGGTAATCATTTTTGATCGGCCCTGGTAGGTGACTTCCAATACCTTTGCCATGTTTTCCCGGAGCCACTGTACCATGTCTGTCAAGAAAGTATTTGCCTTTGATTCATAAGTATCCCTGGCATGACCGGAGGAAGTGGAAGCCAGGTCCAGGGCAGCGGCATAATTTTTTAAGTTGGTAGTAAAATCGGGAGAGATATTTTTTAAGCGCAGGAACAACTCATCTGCTTTTTTTTCATCTTTGAATTCCGGGGGCTTAAAGGGCTGTAAAAAATAGATATAAAAATCCCGCGGTGGTACGGCTGTAGAGCGTTCGTGGGGTGAACCAAAAAACAGGTAGCCGGTGCGGGCGGATTTTCGTTCCAACCATTCCAATTCATGTTGCCATATTTTGTAACCGGTTTTATACACCGGCCGGTCCTGGCATTCCATTAACTGCATCAATGCAGAGTAGTAATACCTGTCCAGGACGGGGTCGTCAAGACTCCCGGTCCGCTTTTCAATGATTGCATCGTAGTCATCGGTTTTCTTTAAGTCCAGGTAATACTGCCGGTTATTTTTATTAAAAGAGATAAATTGACCGCTTACGGTGATGTGAATTTCCCGTAGGACGGTTTCAACCTGGGAGAGCAGGTCATTGGCCGGCACACCGCCCAGTTCCTCGATTCCGAGCTGAAAGAGGCAGAGGGTATCCCGTAGTTCATCGGGGGTAGCGCCCAGGGCGGTGTTAATATCGCCGATGGTGAGCCGGTGTATGGATAAGGCATGAATGATACGTAATGCCATGGGTTTATAAGCTGGCCGGGTAAAAGCCAGCTTTACCCTGGATTCCAATACCCGGCTGCAATCGATAACCGATTTGATTTCAGGGATAGTACGAAACGAAGGGTCCTGGGATAGGGTATTCCAATAACTGTCATAAGCGATAAGCCCCGGTTGGTCCCGGGGAACGTCCTGGTTCAACATTTTTTTCATTTCCATGGACAGGGTTTTGAGGATTTCGCGCTTCTCGGCAACGCGGATACGCTCGAAAGTTTCAATATAATCGGGATGTACCGGGAATAGGCGGGCAAATTCCTCTAGACGCTCATTCATATCGCCATAAAACTTAGCAAAAGGCACCAGGTAATCACGAATCTTTGCCTGCTGTTCGGCTGTTTTTTTTAGCAGCCTTTGTGAAACAACGAACTTGATGTCTTTCCGGGCAATGAGTATTTGTTGGAAACGGTCCTTAACGCGGCGTATACTCTCTGACACAAAAGAAAACCGCTGGCTGTCGAAAATAGCTTCCTGTACACCGGCCATAAATCGAAACCGTAAATATTTACAAACCTCGCCGATCTCCCTTAGAAAATTCAGATCGAGAATAAGTGCTTCGTCTTTACGAGTGCTTAAATAATCCAGCAGTTCATCCACCACCAAAAGTAAACCGTGGTAGGGGAATTTTTGGTTAAATAAGGTCATCATGTCTTCGAAAGCACCTTTATTATTAGGGACTTGATCAGC
>CP070627.1:2463060-2467495 GCA_020355945.1 Candidatus Aminicenantota bacterium
CGCCCCCCTGGCTGCCGGAGGCAAAAAAAAGAAGGGGCGTTGGGGACGCCCCTTCTGAGATGTAGTTATTGGATATTGGCGGTATAGTCTTCGACTTCGCCCCAGGTGAAGGTCCCGCAGTAAGGTGGGTTGCCGCCGTAGCGCATCGAGACTCTCATGCGGGTAGCGCCGCTGCTGGCTGAGGTAGAAACCGTGAAACTGCCGCTCACTACAGAACTGCCGTAACCGCTGAACACTTCTTCACCCGAATCGGCAAAATCTCCGTCCTGGTTATAGTCAATCCATATCTTCCAATATTCGCTATAAGAACTGCTGGCAAATCCCGGGGTTAAAGAAACACTGACGTTGGCTCCTTTGGTTAAATTCGCTGTCAGGTAAGTGAAATCAGTGTAACCAGAGGCACCTGAGCTATTATTCAAATTACCCACTTGAACGCCGGCAATCCATTCATAAGCTTGACTATTTCCTGATGACGTACAATAAGGTGGTACTGCTGTTACCGTAATATAATTGAGCTTGGTTTCGGAATCGCTGCCAGCTGAATTGGTGGCGGTTAAAGTAACATTATATGTTCCTGCTGTGTTATAAGTAATAGTTGGATTTTGAGCCGTGCTGCTGGAAGGTGTTCCGCCAGGGAATGACCATGACCATGAGGTAGGATTATTAGTAGACAGATCGGTGAAGCTTACACTACCACCCTCTGTGACCGATGTTGGGCTTCCACTGAAATTGGCCACCGGTGGCTGCGGAGTTGCCCCTGATATATCAGCGGTGTAATCTTCCACTTCTCCATAGGTAAAGGTGCCGCATACAGGTGGGTAAGTGCTGTAGCTCATGGATACTCTCATCCGGGTCACACCACTGGCAGAGACAGGAACCGTGAAACTACCGCTCACCACGGAACTACCCGAACCACTGAACACTTCTTCGCCAGTATCTTCAAAATCTCCGTCAATGTTATAATCGATCCATATTTTCCACCATTCGGTATAAGAACTGCCCGGGAATCCCGGGGTTAAGGCCACACTGGCGCTTGCCCCCGCGGTTAAATGAGCGGTCATGGAGGTGAAATCAGAGTAACCGGAGGACCCGGAAGCATTATTCAAATCAGCCACTTGAACGCCGGCAATATATTCATAATTTTGATTATTGCCGGATGAAGTACAGTAGAGTGGTGTGTCAGTAACTGTAATATAATCGATCTTGGTTTCGGTATCGCTGCCCTGTGCATTGGTTGCAGTTAAGGTAACGTTATATGTACCGGCGGTATTATAGGTAACGGTTGGATTTTGAGCGGTGCTGCTGGAAGGGGAACCGCCTTCAAAGGTCCATGACCATGAGGTGGGGCTGTTGCTGGACTGGTCGGTAAAGTTTACACTGCCGCCAACGGCAACCGTGGTGTTATCTGCGCTAAAGTCAGCCACCGGGGGTTGGGGGGTGGCGCCGCCAATGGCATCGTTAGGAATATCAGTACCCAGGTGGGAAATGACCTCAGGAATAGGGACACCCCGGTTAGGGCAATTGGCGCAGTGATGCAAGGCTACCACTAAATGATCGTTGTAAGCAATCACCGGTGAACCGGAACTGCCGCCAGCCGTATCCGCATAATAACCAACATCAGGGGGACCTCCGCTCATACAGGCGGGTTGACTGGTATTGTAAACTTTCGCATAAGGTCCGTCCGTATCACTTTCCACAGCCAATTGTTTTCCCCAGGCGCCCGGGTGTTGAGGAATATAAATTCTCTCATCAGCAGCCACCAGGGTATCTCTTAACTGTAAATATCCATGAGTGGAAGTCACATTGGTGGGGAGTAAGATTAATGTATAGTCCCTCTCGTAATTGGTTTTAATCAGTGTACCGGAGCTGGCTTCTACGGTACCGGGGCAGGCTCCCCAACTGGCGCAGCTGGTGGAGCAGGTAGCTCCTTCGGCCATGAATTCATAGTCGGTATTGCTGGCCGAGCTCTGGGTACTAATACAGTGATTGTTAGTCATCACATGGCCTTCGCTGCCCAGTAACCAACCGGTACAAGCGCTGCTTCCCCCGATCAACAACCGGCAAACCGCCCGGGCTTTGTTATACATCTCAGTGCCCAGGTAACATTTGGCCCATTCTTTATCGTCGCTGCTGCAAATCGCTTCGATATAGGCATATTCTTCTTCTTCCATTAACGCCTGGATATACCCCCGCTCATGACCACGGACCCACTTATCAATGGTAAAGCCATAGGCGCTTTTTTTGTTTTTGCTGTGGAGTCGGACAATGGCTGTATCTAAGGGGATATGAGTGGCCCAAAAATCACTGATCTGTTTTTCCTTAATCTTTTTACCTTCTTTGACCTTTACTTTTTTTCCTTTGTCCTGGTACAGGTACCTGAATCTACCGTCAGGACTGAGAACTTCCACATAGTCACCTTTAGCCAGCTCGAAATTTGTGAAGTGAAGGGCGATATACCCGGCATTGGGCCAATGGAACTCTTGTTCCCAGACAATACCCTTGTCAGCCCGGTAAGGGTGAGGGGTATCGAACCGCTGCTGAACTTCTTCTCCCACCTTTACGATTGGAAAAAGAAAGGTGGAAGCTGCAAACATGAACATCGTAAGAAAAATCACTGAAAAGCGTTTCATTATAAAACCTCCTATATTTTTTTTGCCACCAGGAAACCAGGACATAAAATACCACCAGGTTTCATGGCGGCTGTTTTTTTAATTTCGGAAAAGAATTGTAATACATTCACGGCTGAACTCATTCGCTTACCCAGGGGGGTTTGTTTTTTGAATAGTTTTGACTTAGAATACAATGATAATTAAATAAAGGTTTTTTGTCAATACATCGAAAGTTGTATTTTTGGTTGGAAAATAAAGGTTAAAATTAGTACAACTAAAGTCTTACATGACTGATTTGGTTGTACATCAAAGAGCATTTTTGTTTATCTTCGTGTACCTTTGTATTACAAGGTGTCAACTGCTTGTTTTTTTATTCAGGCTCCAGGACTGCGGCAATAACTTCCATTTCAATTTGAAAACCAAAATGGAGCTCCCGCGTTGGCACCACAGACCGGGCTGGACGATGATTACCAAAAAACTCGGAATACACCTCGTTAACCTCATCCCATAAACTAATATCAGAAATATATATCGTAGTTTTTAACACCTGACTTAAATCACTGTTAGCCGCTTTAAGTATGGCAGAGACGTTTCTCAATACTTGTGCGGTTTGTTCTTCGATAGGACCCGGGATTTTTTCTCCTGTTTCCGGTACAATCGGAAGCTGCCCGGAAACATAAACAACATCATTGTGTACAATCGCTTGTGAATAATGACCCGCTGGCTGCGGTGCATTAAGAGCTACTACTCCTCTCATGTTTTCCTCCTTGCCTCTGTTATCAAAGCTATTTATTAACATACTTTAGAAAAAATCGCAAGTTGCATTCTACTCCTTTTTCATATAAAATTGAATTTAACATTTCATTTTTACCCAGGTACCCAGGAGGACAAGGTTCATGAAATTTCGAGTTAAAGTTAATATATTTATTATCTTTTTACTGTTGGGAATGATGCTCATGCATTTCTCTCTTTTTTCACAAACCGATAATACTCAAGCCGAATCCTCTCAAACCAATGAAGAAAAACTACTGGCCGCTGTGCATGACATTTCCAGTCATACATTGTTTGATTACGTCAAAGAGCTGTGCTCCGAAAAATATGGCGGTCGTTTGACCGGGACTGCCGGTTATGATGCTTCGGCCCAATGGGTGGCTGCTTTGCTGGAAAAGTGGAAAATCCAGCCGGCTGGCGATAACAACACCTATTTCCAAAATTTTCCCAATCCCTATACCCTTGTGTTTGCAGGTTCCCATATGATTCTCCACATCCCTTACCAAAAAAATACCTTTATTGAAAAACATTACCAATATGAAACCGATTTCGTACCGGGTTCCACGTCGGACAGCGGTGAAGTAAAAGCTGAAGTGATTTATGTGGGTTACGGTATTACCGCACCGGAACTCAATTACGATGATTACAAAGGAGTGGATGTAAAGGGTAAAATTGTAATGATGGAACGGGAAGTTCCGGTTTCGCCGTCTGATGAGCCAGAAGAATTCAAAAAATGGCGGCCCTATTCGTTCCATCAATACAAAGTGAAAAATGCACACCATCACGGCGCTGCCGGTATGATCTATCATTACCATATCGCTAATCCCAACTGCCTATTCATCAAAGACTTCATATTGTCCTACGTGGGAAACACAGTTGTCAAAGATATATTCATGGCAACCGGAAAATCCCACGACAAGGTAGTCGAAAAAATCAAGAAAACCAGGAAACCCCAATCCTTTAATACCAAAAAAATAGTCTCTATACGTAACATCACCCAACATCACCCCGAAGGCATTGCCCGCAATGTAATTGGTTATATTGAAGGCAGTGAC
>CP070627.1:2467595-2472025 GCA_020355945.1 Candidatus Aminicenantota bacterium
TCGTGTATCTTCGTGGCTAATTTCTTTGTTTGTGGCCTGCCGCTGTGGAGAAAAAAAGTTTGCTCAATGATTACAGAAAAAGAAAAGATGGCGGACAAGAATGTCATTATTTACTGCTTTTATTAGTGAAGTGGGAGAAAAAATAGTCAGGATATTTTGCGACAATATTTTTGGCTATTTCCTGGACGATGGACGATTTACCTTTAAAGCTCCTTACCACTATTCTAGCTGCTCTTGTTCTGATTTTGAGAGTTTCTCTTTTGGTATCTTCTAACTTAAATAATCCTAATTTGTCCATTGACCATAGAGAAATCCTTTGTACCCTTTCGTTTTTGTGATTGTAACCGAATTTAAAAATGTATCTTAATAATGTATCCCTGAACTTCCATGCTCCCGCATTATACGATACATGAACCGTTAGTATTCTTATTGATTCTTCAAGTAAAATTGGGTGTTCACGATTTACTTTAAGTACCTTTTCATAAGCCTCTATAATACCGGTTGCTTCCAAAATCTCCTCTAAACTTGAAGAGGAAAATTCATAATCAGGATTCAGTTCCTTAAACTCAAATTGGTTGTATTTTCCTTCTGTCAGCAAAAGAGCCATTCTTAACCGGATGAGTGAGTTTTTTTCCTTTTGATAAGCTTTAATAAGTCGGTCCTTAAATTCTTGAGATTTGAAGTTCCCCGGGAATTTTCGTTGAAAGATTTCCAGTGTATAGCCACATACAAATCTCAAAAGAGGATGACTTAACTCAATATCAGTGTGCGTATTTAGTAATGGTTTTATTGCTTTTTCATTTCGTTGCTTTCTAAGAGGTGGAATTACATTCACCCTGGCCTCAAAAGGAAATTTCGTACTTCCCAGTATAGTCGTTAAATCTTCGTCTCTACCACTCTTTTCTGTCATAATACATGCCAGGAATTCAAAAATTTCTTCATACAAAATTCTTTTGGAAAAATTATCGGTATTCCTTTCTTTTAACTCTGATGCCAGCTTATGGGCAGTAAAATATTCCACGAAGGAACGGTGCTTAAATGCGAAGTTATTTTTTTTCTTTTTGTCCCTGATTAAAAATGAAACATTGGTCATATCTTCCATGACTGACTTAGGATTATAATTTTGATTTAATGGGGTGCGCAATTCAGCGAATATTTTTTTAATAAGTTCCTTAAACTCCTGGGCCGTATACGAAAACTGGTTATCATCAAACATCTTATAAGCCAATTCCTCGATAATTTGCCTCATATCTTCTTCCATAAGGCTGGTTCCTTCTTTTTCACTCTCCTGGCTTATCCAATCCTTTGTCAAAACTTCATACAAATCAGCTTGATTTTCTATTTTCTCTAAGTGATTTCTCTGGTATGCACTGATCATCATATCGAGAAATAGCGGCTTCCGGATTAATCCAGGGAGAACATTATTATCCCCTGTATTTTGTTCAAATATTCGATATAAATCAGCTCTTTCTTTTTTTCCAAAAACAGATTCGATAAAACTGCGCCAGTCATCAGGAATTTTTTCTCTAACAAAGTCAATGATCTGTTGTATATTGAGGTCATCGATGTATAGCAATTTAAAATCTTTGAGATTTTTGTGGTTCACTTCAGACTCGAGGAAAGCTTTGCGGCTGGTAATAATTACGGGACTCCCTTTTTGACTTATATTCTTAATCTTCCGTACGCTTTTGTTAATCGCGTCTTCACCTGGTATATTAGCGACTTCGTCAAGTCCGTCAAAAATTAAAAGCATTTTTTTTTCATTTAAGAATTCTTCAAATTCCCCGCTCTTTATATCGACATTAATTTTTTTCTTGATATTAATTAAAACCCATTTCATAATAGACAAAGTATATTTATCCCTGGAGTACTCATTCAAATCTAAAAATAGCACTAGCCTTGAATTATGGGGATTTTTTAACCACTCACATTTCTTTTTATATTCATAATAACGGGTGAAGGTGGTTTTCCCGGCGCCGAATTCGCCGATAATAGCAATTGGCCTTCCTGATTTAACAGCCTCATCTACAGCCTTAATGAGACGTCCCTCCGGCTTATTGGCCGAATCCAAAGCACAAAGTTCAATAAATGTATTTAACATTTCATGCTTTTGGTAATGTTCTTTATAAGATTCAGCCGCTTCTCTATAGTTAGTGATAAAATACGGTTCTGGCACTTCCGGTAGGGATTTGGGAGGCAAGGGGGATTCACCGGGCATTGTTTCGATTGAGATTTTCAATATATTCAATATATTTGTTTTGGTAAGCTTCATACCTCTTTTGGTTATAATTTCGTTTACTTTGCTTATTAAGGCCTTTATGTCGTTGAAATTAATCCTTTCTTCTCTAATAGTCTCATTTTCCTTTAACGTTTTTCCTATAAATTCGTCATTCTTCAACATATCTTTTACCCGGCTGCAAATTTTTTCTCTATCATCTGCATTGAAATTCAGGATTATAAACCCGTTCATCCTGAACGCCGGACGCACACCGGTTTCTATTTCCTCTAATTGATTCCTGTCTTTATAGATGATGACAGGGCAATTCAAGGATTTGATATAGGGCTTCGATGAAGCCAATTCCAATAAAACCCCTTCCCCGGCGATTTTTTCACTTACGGTAATTATATATCCTTTGTTATTATTCATTTTTTTACCCAACGATGAAACCCATGGAGTTTTTTCCATATCGTATTCTCACCGAAATTATTTTTATGCATCATGTCGAAGCTCATTACACGATCATAACTGATATTGACCAATTGTTCCTTTATGTAAGGGTGATTCTGTTTTTGATCCTCCAATACAACAATATTCAACGTTGTATCGTTAATTTCCCTTATTTTGTTCATCGCTTCCTGCCAGGGTATGGATGAACCATCGGGATTCTCAGTAACCATATTGGTTATTATATCTACCAATATTTTAACAGCCATATCAAAGGGCAAATTGAAAGCAATTTGTATATTGCCTATTATGGTTTTGAAGGCATTGTTTGAAAATAATTTTTTTAGAAACAATTTGAACCTGGGCGATGTCTTAAAAAACAGGTAGGGATTTAGAACGTGTATTACATACTGTTTTATTTCATTTTTTTTTAATCCCGGATCCTCATCGAGTTCACAAATTTTTTCCAACAATTCTATCTTTTGACTTGTTCGAAAGGTCAAATTTTCCCTTATACTTAAGAAATCATTCAGGCACCATATGTACCAAATTATAATATGAGTGACATCTAATTCTCGAAATTTTCGGAATGCCCCCTTCATTTTCATTTTTTGATCGGGGTCTTTGCTGACCAGGTTGGGGACTGACAAATTAGTGTCTACAATCAATACCTCTTTTCTATTCTTTTCTTTCTTTTCATTTATTAACTCTGTCACATCTGACACGCTCTCCCAGAAGTCGCTAATACCTTTAAATAATTCGAACGGCTCCTTCCTGATGTAAGCATACCCGTCAATTGGGAGTCGCCTGTCATTATAATTAATGTCAATGAATCCCTTTTTTATGTAGTTGGTGCCCCCCACTCCATCCTCGGTAAGTGTTTGAAAGTCTTTACCGGTCATAATTGTGAAAAAATCTATGTTATTCGAATTGGCGTCATACACATTGAGCCTGGGCAGTTCCCGGATGGCTTTGGAACGATTTTCTAAATTCTTTAGAACAGGTTTATCAACACCTCCCAACAAATAATAAATTGAAGTACTGATGCAACTGCGGGTTTTACCGATCCCGCCCTTAGATCCTGTAAATATATGAATAATCATAGATTCTCCTTCAGTGACATTCTTACCTGTCCCTTTTTTTTCTTTCCAAAATCTGTAAAAATAGTCCCAAAACAGAATACAGGATCAGGGAAAAGCGCCGCCCTTAGAGGGTGTCAATTTTACCTTTACCCCCTTCAACAATACCAACTCAGATGTTTTCCAGTTTTTCATAGCAGCTTTTACCGGAAATATACTTTTACCATACAAGAATAAAGAATTCAATATATTTCTGAAAAATAGGTAAAAACACTTAGCCGATAGGTAAGCTCAACCACCCTTAAGTCTGATGTCACCATTCTTCGGCGATACTGTGTTATACTGCTGTTTACATATAAGAGCTTTACCCTGCCAATTCTATGATATTCGACTCGTTTTCCGGTACTGCAAAAATTTCCATTGCCTTGCTTTTATGTTCGGTTGTTATTGTCAAATAGCGGGATGTGGTGGTAATATCCTTGTGGCCGAGAATTTCTTTGAGCGTATATAAATCCCCGCCGTTCATCAAAAAATGCGAAGCAAACGTGTGCCGGAGGTCATGGAACCTCATGTCATTTATCCCTGCTCTTTCCAACGCACTCTGCCAACCTCTTTTTAAATCCATATAAGGCTTGCCGGATTTGGGATTTTCAAGGGGACGGCGTCCCCACCCTATAGGATTCGTT
>CP070627.1:2472125-2476553 GCA_020355945.1 Candidatus Aminicenantota bacterium
CTTGCTTTTAATATAAGCGGATAAACCTCTTATGGTGGGGGTTTTGAAGATTTCTGCCAATGGTACATTGACGTGGAAGGCTTTATTCATCCTGGATATTAAAATAATTGCCTTTAACGAATGGCCTCCCAATTGGAAGAAATGATCATCAATGCCGATTCGGTCAACCTCCAGTATTTCCTGCCACACTTTTGCCAGCTTCTTCTCTACCGGGTGCGCGGGCGCCGCATAATAGGCTGTCAACGCTCCCATGTCCGGCTCTGGCAGTAACTTCCTGTTTAATTTCCCGTTGGGAGTTAAGGGGATACGCTCCAGTTCCACAAAAAACGAGGGTATCATATAATCTGGCAGTTCAACAGCCAGGTATTCTTTTAATGCCGGGATATTTATCGATCCCGGGTTCTTTAATACGATATAGGCGCACAGGTATTTATCTGCGGAGGAATGTTCCCGGGGAATAACCACTGCTTCGTTTACAGCTTCATGAGTTAATAATCGGTTTTCGATTTCTCCCGCTTCGATCCGGTAACCGCGGATTTTTACCTGGGTGTCGATTCGACCCAGGAATTCCACAGCTCCCCGGGAAGTCCACCTGGCCATATCGCCGGTTTTGTAAATATTGGACATATAGGACATATAGGACATATAGGGAATATGGGACATATGGGACATATAGGACATATGTGATATAAGTGAGACCGGGAGAAAATTCTGCGCAGTCAGTTCCGGCTGATTTAAATATCCCCTGGCCACACTTGCACCAGACACAGACAACTCACCAGCCACGCCCACGGGTACCAGCATTAACCCATTGCCCAGGATAACAACTTTCATGTTATCAATAGGAGCACCAATGGTGGGCCTTTTTTGATAGTCACTAAATGCGCTGAAATCGATGAACTGGGCCACACACCCAATGGTGGCTTCAGTTGGTCCATAGTGATTCATGAAATGAAGGTGCCCGGCAATGCGATGCGCCTTTTCCACATCTTTTAATTTGATCTCTTCTCCACCCAGCACCACCAACCGTAACATAGGGCAGGCGGTTTGGGAAAATTTAGAATTATCAACAATAGTGGTAAACAACGACGGGGTTACCTTTATATAAGTAATGCCGTGTTGATTGATATAACCAATTAAATCTTGCGGCGACAGGTAGGTTTCCCCGGGAATGATATGCAATTGACAGCCGGTTAAGATTGACGGATATACGGCAGTGTACCCCAGGTCAAAGCTGAAGGATGATGTTAATACGGTCCGGTCCCTCCCGGTTAAATGAACCTTTTCCCTGAACCAACACACATAATTGACTAAATTTTTATTCTCAATAAGGGTTCCTTTAGGTTTCCCGGTGGTGCCGGAGGTATAAATCGTGTATACCACATCCTCAGGACTGCTTTTTCTCTCCAGGTTATTTCCTCCTCCTTTATAAACATCAGCCCTATCAATGGCAATGGATGGAACGCCAAAGGCAAGGGCATGGACCACATGTTCCTGGATTAACAAAAATAAGGTGCGGCTGTCCTTTAACATGTAAGCAACTCGTCCTGCTTGCTGCTGAGGGTCAATGGGCAGATAGGCTCCCCCGGCTTTTAATACCGCCAGGATTCCAATCATCATCTCCAGCGAAGGGTCCATCATGATCGCGGTGATTGTTTCTCGAGTAATCCCCTTCCTTCGTAATAACTGCCCCAGTTGATTGGCTCTTTTATTTAGTTCTTTGTAGGTGATGGACATGGGTTCGGGCAAGGGGGCAAGCCCCCTTGTTCCCTCTGTACTCCTCAGACCCTGCGTCCTAAGCCCTGTGCCAATAACAGCAATATGGTCCGGGGTTTGTTCCCCTTGTTCTTCAAATAACCGGTGGATGGTTTTATCCCTGGAATAACTTTTTTCGGTTAGGTTAAAACCATATAATAGTTGTTTCTTCTCATCATCTGCCAGTATGTCTATTCCCGCTATTTTTTGTTTTATATCTTTCAAAACAGCGGCCAATATCCGTTTAAAATACTTGATAAACCCCTGGATTGTCTCCTGGGTAAAGAGTGCCCGGGAGTAAGTCATGGTAAAGTCAAGCTGGTGGTCTTTTTCCACGGCGGTTACGGTCATGTCGAATTTGGAAGTACGCTGGGGGTATTCAACAGGTCTTAATGCGATGCCCGGGATATCTAAGAACGCCATTTCCATGTTTGGCACCACCAGCATCACATCGAACAGGGGGCTGCGACTTAAATCCCGCTGGGGTTCGACTTTTTCTACCAGTTCTTCATACTGGTAATCCTGGTTTTCGTAAGCTTCCAGGCTATTTCTTTTTACTTCGGCCAGGAATTCATCGAAAGACCTGTCTGCTGTGGGGTAATTACGCAGCGCCATGGTATTGATAAATACCCCGATGAGGGATTCCAGGTCGGGATGCCTGCGCCCGGTTGCAGGACTGCCCACCACAATATCTTCCTGCCCGCTTAATCTGGAAAGCAGTAGGTTGAATACTGCCAGCAATACGATGAAGGTGGTGGTTTCGCTTTTCCATGTCAACTGTTTCAATTGTTGGGTTTGGTCCAGGGTTATCGTAAACCCCAGGCTGCTTCCCTGGTGGGTTTGGACAGCCGGCCGGGGGAAATCGTAGGGAAGGGTTAACACCGGGATTTCCCCGGCAAAGCATTCTAACCAGTAACTTTCCTGCGGTTTTATCGCTCCCGAATCCATCAGCGCATTCTGCCAATGGGAGAAATCTTTATATTGGATGCGAAGCTCCGGTATGACTTCACCCTGGTAAAATGCAGTGAATTCCCTTATAAAAATTTGCATTGAGATGCCGTCGGAGATGATGTGATGCATGTCGAACATCAAAATATATCTATTAACCGGACTTTCCCCTTGATGGGTGGTGGGGGCAGCGGGAGAGGGGTGGCCGCGAAGAGCGGACGGGGTGTGTGGAAGTTCAATCAACCCCACCCGCAGCAGGGGTACCTGTGATAAATCAAAAGGGCGGACAAAGTTCTCTATAATACTGGCATGGCGTCCGTCCTCCTCGGGCTCTGCTCCTTGCTCTTTGGGCCTTGCGAAATGGTATTCGATTTCAAATTCCACATCATCATGGATCTTCTGTACCGGTTCACCAGCGATTAATTGAAGTGATGTCCTTAAACTCTCATGACGGGCGATTAATTTTTTAAAACTCCCTGCAAAACAGCTCCTGTCTAACTTGCCTTCTAATTTCAATAGCGCAGGAATATTGTAAGTGACATTGCCAGGGTCCATTTGTTCAATAACAAAAAGCCGTTTTTGGGCTGAGGATAAAGGATAATACTCTCTCTTTTCCAGAGGTGCGATGGATAAATAAAGACTCTCTTTGCTCTGGTCCAGGTAACGGGAGATGTTTTTGATGGTAGGTTGTTTAAATATCTCAGCAATGGGTATTTCTACACAAAAGGCTTTGTGAATCTTGCCGATCAATGTGGTGGCTTTTAAGGAGTGCCCCCCTGAAAGGAAGAAGTTATCATGGATGCCTACCTGTTTTTTGTCCAGTGCTAATACCTCTGCCCATATTTCTGCCAACCGGTTTTCTGTGTCATTTTGCGGGGGGACATAATTATCTTTTGCAGTCAAATCAGGTTCTGGCAGGGCTTTGCGGTCCACTTTTCCATTGGGATTCAAAGGCATTTTTTCCAACACCATAAAATAGGCTGGCACCATATAATCAGGTAACTCCCGGGACAAATATTCACGAAGTTCTGCTGTATTAAGGGAGGGGGGTTCGGTGGGGGGGGGAACAATATAGGCGCAGAGATACTTTTCACCCGCTTCATTCTCCCTGGCCATGACCAGGGTTTCTTTTACGGTGGGGTGAAGGACCAGTTGGTTTTCAATTTCTTCCAGTTCGATGCGGAATCCCCGTACTTTGACCTGGTGATCCATGCGGCCAAGAAATTCCACCTGTCCGTTTGACAGCCACTTTACCAGGTCACCGGTTCGATAAAGAAGCTGCTGGGGCTCTTGTGGCGCAAACCTATGCTGGATAAATTTGCGTGAGGTCAAATCTCTATCATTGACATAACCGATACCCACACCTTCTCCGCCGATAAATAACTCACCGGGTACGCCCACCGGTACCAATTGAAGGCTTTTACTCACCACATATAACTGCACATTGTATACGGGGTGCCCCACGGGTATGGCCTCTTCCAGGCAGCGGCGCGGTTCTTCGATGCGAAAGGAAGCACAAATGTCCGTACATTCGGTGGGCCCGTAAGTGTTGACGATTTGCGCACGGCAGGCCGCCGATTCCAACCAATCGATTAGCAGGGTCATGGAAATGGGCTCACCTCCAAGAAAGACATATCGCAAAGATGTTAATCGCTTTTCCTCACTGTTTTCTTCATATTCCACCAGCTTATAAAACATACTGGGGGTGCAATTGATCCAGCTCAC
>CP070627.1:2476653-2481068 GCA_020355945.1 Candidatus Aminicenantota bacterium
TGATCAATGAAATCCCTAAAAATCTCCACCGCACCACTAAAGAATTAATGGATACCATCCGTAACCAGTAATTCACCCCCATAAGGAAGATAGTCAAATAAAAGAAAACAGACCAATGATGTCTAAACGATCAAAATTGGATAAAAGAAATATCCGGGATATCTTTGCATTAACCCCGATGCAAGAAGGGTTGCTTTATCATTATTTGCAGGACCCTGAAAAGGATCTTTACTTTGAGCAATTAACTTTGGATATATCCGGTAAAATCGATTTAGCGCTTTTTGTCAGGTCCTGGAATTTCGTCATCGAAACCAATGAAATGCTGAGAGCGGTATTTCATTGGGAGAAACTAAAAAATCCAATACAAATCATTTTAAAAGACCATAAAATTCAACCGAAATATTATGACATTTCAAGGGAAACCAGTGAAAAAAAGAGAAAACAACTCAACGAAATAATATCCAAAGATAAAAAAGAAAAATTCAACCTCCAGGAAGTCCCGTTTAGGGTGTCTTTATGTAAAGTAGAAGAAAATAAATATAAGATGATCATCAGCAATCATCATATTTTATATGACGGTTGGAGTAATGGCATCCTTTTAAAGGAATTTTTTAGCACCTATAATGATTTATTGAAGGGGAAGGAATTGGTAAAACCGGTTAAGACTAAATTTAAAGAGTTTATCAATTGGAGTCGAGGTGGCAGCGTTGATCAGCAAGAGAAATTCTGGAAAAGTTATTTAAAGGAATTTGTCCCGCCAACCAACTCACCAATAAAACCAAGAAGAAAAGAGATCGCTCATACAGGGGATTACCAATTCAGTTTTGCAGCGGATATAAAAGACAAAATAGAAGGATTTGTTAAAAAGCATAAAGTAACAATGTCATCATTGCTGTACAGTGTCTGGGGATTATTGCTGCAGCAAATTCACTCCACCGGTGATGTACTTTTTGATACCACTGTGTCTGGAAGAAGTGCCAATATAAAGGGAATAGAAAATATCATCGGGTTATTTATAAACACCTTGCCGCTACGGGTGCAAACCCGGAGGAATGAGAAAATTGTGAGTTTTCTCTCTCGAATGGATGCTGTGCTGCAGCAGTGGAGAGAATTCGAAAATACCTCCCTCATCACTATAAACGAATATCTTGATGCATATTATCGCCAGTGTCTTTTCGATTCGGTGTTGGTCCTGGAAAATTACCCGTTGGACTGGCTGTTGATGCAAAAAAACAGCGCCTTGGCAGTTAACAGCTTTTCTATTTCAGGAAGAACCCAATATGACCTGACAATCATTATTACTATATTTGATGATATCAGGGTGGGTTTTACTTACAATAACGATTTATTTGACAAAGAAATAATCGAATTATTGGCCAATGACATGGTCAGGACAATAAGTCAAATTACAGATGATTCCCAAAAGAAAATATCCGGGATAATACCATTGTCAGAAAAGTTGAGGACCAGGATAGTGGAGCGCTGTAAGCAGAGAGATATGGCTGAGTTGGAGAGGGAGCAAGAAAAGGAATTCCCAAAAACAGCCAGAGGTAAGGTGCCCGGGGGTGTAATAGAAGAAAAACTCTTAGATATATGGTCAGACCTGTTTCGGGTGGAAAAGTCCGGTATCACCATTGATATGAATTTTTTCGATTTTGGTGGACATTCCTTAAAGGCCTCGCTTTTGGCGGCAAAGATTCACCAGGTGTTTAATGCCAGGGTGCCGCTGGTGGAAATCTTTAAACGCCCGACTATAAAAGAATTAGCAAGTTATATTACCCAATCAACAGAAGATGAATACATTCCCCTAAGACCAGTGGAAAAAAAAGAGTACCATCGGACATCTGCCGCACAAAAGCGGCTGTTTATGCTTCACCAATTAGACCGGGAAAGCACTGTCTACAACGGACCATTGATGATGATCCTGGAAGGCCCAATTGATAAGGAACGCATCAACAAATCGTTTAAACGATTAATCCAGCGGCATGAGAGTTTAAGGACGTCCTTTCATATGATAGCAGGAGAACCGGCCCAGAGGATACAGGATAAGGTGGAATTCCAGGTTGAGTATTTTTTAGCCACAGAGGTCACTATAAAAAACTTTATCCGTTCCTTTGGTTTATCAAAAGCACCACTCTTGCGGGTGGGGCTGGTCATAATAGAAAAAGATAAACAACTCCTCATAGCAGATATGCATCATATTATTACAGATGGGATTTCAATGGATATATTAACCAGGGAGTTCGTAAGTCATTACAAAGGAGAAAAATTATCCCCACCAAGAATCCGGTACAAAGATTTTTCAGAATGGCAAGATAAACGTTTAAAAACAGGAGAGTTAAAACATCAAGAAGCGTATTGGTTAAACCATCTTTCCGGTGAACTCCCGATCCTGGATATGCCCCTTGATTACCCCAGGCCAACGATTCAACGTTTTGAAGGAGAACGCATCCGTTTTCAATTGGAAGAACAGTTGACCCGGGAATTAAATACGTTAAGCAAAAAGACCGGGACCACATTATACATGATATTATTAGCCACTTATAACCTGCTGCTGGCCTGGTATACCGGGCAGGAAGATATCATTGTCGGAACCCCCAGCGCCGGAAGAAACCATGCTGACCTGGAAAATACCATCGGGTTTTTCCTGGAAACCATGGCTATACGAAGTTATCCAACAGATGATAAATTATTTAACCTCTTTTTAGAGGAAACCAGGACCACCACATTAGAGGCCTATGAGAACCAGGATTATCCCTTTCGCGAATTGATAAAAAAGGTGGGAAATGGAAACCATTTGAGCCGGAATCCGGTGTTTGATGTCATGTTGAATGTGTTGAACCAGGACCAGGCAGAATTGAAGCTGCCAGGAGTAAACATTATTCCCTTTGATTTTGATGCCAGGGTATCAAAAGTGGATTTGACATTGGAGGCAAGAGAAGTAGGCGATAAGATTGTACTGGAACTTGAATATTGCACCGCACTATTTAAGCGGGAAACAATAGAGCGATTGTCACAACATTTTGTCAACATTCTCAGGCAAGTGCTCAATGACCCGCACATTCGGTTATCCGGACTGGAGATACTAAACGAAGGGGAAAGGAAACAAATCCTGGTGGAGTTTAATAATACTGGCATTGAAATCACCGGAGATGAAACGGTAATTGATTATTTTGCCAGTCAAGCGGAAAAAATCCCGGACCACGCAGCCCTGGTAGATCCCGGGGGGGACATTAAGGCTGCTGGCAGTAGAAACATTTTAATTACCTATAAAGAACTGGATAACAAATCCAATCAATTTACCGGTTTTTTGAGGCGAAAAGGTGTTGGGCCTGACATCATCGTAGGCATCATGGCGGAACGCTCGGTTGAGATGATCATCGGTATCCTGGGGATACTGAAAGCAGGTGGCGCCTATTTACCTATTGACCCGGATTACCCGGCGGAACGCATTGCATTCATGTTGAAAGACAGCGGAGCCGAAATCCTATTAAAAGACAATGATTTTACGCCGGAGGCGTTTACAACCTGCCCGAAGGGCACCTCTTCCCACCTGCACCTGTCACCGTGGGTTAACGCACCTGCCACCTCATTGGCTTACATCATCTACACTTCCGGTTCCACGGGAAGACCCAAAGGAGTAATGGTTACTCATAAAAACCTGGTTTCTTATTTATATTCATTTGAGCAGGAATTTACTATTAACAATGAGGATGTGGTTATCCAACAGGCATCCTGTTCCTTTGATGTCTTTGGAGAAGAAGTATTTCCTTGCCTGGTAAAGGGAGGGCGGATTGTTTTGTCTTCTAAAGATGAAGTAAGAGACACGGCATTACTCACAGGATTTATCGCCAGGCACCAGGTAACTGTAATTGATTGTTCTCCTTTATTGTTAAATGAGTTAAATCGATCCTGTTTATCAACTGCAAAGAATCCCTTACGCACCATTCACACCTTCATCAGTGGTGGGGATGTGCTCAAAGGCGAATACGTTAACAACCTTATAAAAATAGGTAATGTCTATAATACTTATGGCCCCACAGAGACAACAATATGCGCCACATATCATAAGCTTAGCATAGGCGAGGAATCAAATATTCCTATTGGCAAACCCATTGCCAATTACCGGGTTTATATTATTAACAAAAACTTTCGTTGGTTACCTGTTGGGGTTCCCGGTGAGATATGTATTGCCGGTGTTGGGGTTAGTCGAGGCTATTTAAACCAACCGGAATTAACCGCAAAGAAATTTTTAGCCACGGACGAACACGGACGAACACGGACAGCATTTAATCAAAAGCTTTTGCGGGGGGATCCAGGGGCCCCGCGGCGCGGGGAGCCTAAAATGGCAAAGTGCTTTGCCCCATACGCTATGCGCCATGCGCCATGCGCAATGCTCTCGCCCCCTGGCCGCC
>CP070627.1:2481168-2485581 GCA_020355945.1 Candidatus Aminicenantota bacterium
CCCCTGGACCCCCCGCAAAAACTTCTTATTAGGAAAAGACAAAGATTTGCTTTTTATGGACGTTTATTATAAACTTGTATGTCTATATTATGAGAAGCAAATCGAAGCGATAATGAAAAACAAACAAACCAAAAACCGGTTGGATGAGGCAGTGGTAAAACTAGGCCTGGCATCTTCCAAAGAAAAAGCCAGTACCCTGATCATGGCCGGAGAAATCCTGGTAGACCACCAGGTGGTTTATCAAGCAGATAAAATTGTCACCGGAGAAAATCGCATTGAATTAAAAGAAAAATTCCCCTATGTGTCCAGGGGAGCCCTTAAAATAGAAAAGGCGCTTAAAGACTTTTCCATAGATATAAATGGCTTAAAGGTACTGGACATTGGCATCTCTACAGGTGGATTCGCGGATTATATGTTAAAAAACAATGCGGATCGGGTAACCGGTGTAGACGTCAATATCCAACAAGTAGACTATGGTTTGAGGAAGCACCCCCGGATAAAACTAATCAAAGCCAACGCCCGGCATGCCCGGGAATTAACCCCTGATAAAATCGGTTTTATACCGGATTTGATTACCATTGACGTCTCTTTCATATCCGTCACTAAAATATTACCCGCTCTTACCCAATACCAAAAGGCAAAAGTAGTGGCATTGCTTAAACCCCAATTTGAAGCGAAACGGGAAAAGGTTGACAAAGGAGGCGTGATACGGGAAAAAGAAAAACGAGCCGCGGTATTGCTGGACCTTAAGCAGCGCATCATGGATTTAAATTTTCGTGTCAAAGATTTTACCTCAGCCGGTGTAAAAGGCAGAAAAGGTAACCGGGAATATTTTTTTTTATTGGAGTATGGAAAAAAAGCCTCCATTAATGATAAAATAATAACCCATGGAATCGAAACCGAATTATAAAAAAGCCGGTATTGTTGTGAAACCTCATGATGAGGTGATTGCTTACCTGGAAAGAACCATTGAAATTTTAAAGGAGTTCCGGGTGCAAGTACTCCTGGAAGAAATTGCCGCCCGGTTAATTGGTGGCCACAGTGATATATCAAGAGAAGACATTGGCAGCCATGCGGATATTATCATATTGATCGGAGGAGATGGCACCTTCCTGTCCGTAGCCAAACAGGCAGTGGACAGCCGGATACCTGTGGCAGGTTTCAACCTGGGGAGCCTGGGGTTTTTGACAGAGTTAAAAAAAGAGAATCTTGAGAAAAATTTAAAAAATATATTTTTCGGCCAGCCAAAAATTTCCCATCGTAAAATACTGGAAATTGAGTATAAAGAGAAAAAATATACCGCTTTAAATGATGTGGTGGTAGGCAAAGGCAATATCGCCCGAATTATAAAAATGCAGCTTGAAATTGATGCTTCCTATGTGGCGGAAGTCAGCGCCGACGGGTTGATTATCTCAACCCCTACCGGTTCTACAGCTTACTCACTGGCTGCCGGGGGCCCGATTGTCACACCGAAAGTCAACGGACTCATTATTACTCCCATCTGTCCTCATTCGCTGACCTTCAGACCATTGGTCATACCGGATAATTCAAAGGTAAAAGTAACACTGATTTACAGCACTCAAAGTTTTATTACCGTAGACGGCCAAAAGGTATTGCCCATGGAAACAGGAGACTTCTTTACCGCCAGTATGTACAGTAAAACGCTGCAAATGGTGGAGAACAGCCAACTGAATTATTTCAAACTGCTCAATGAAAAATTGAATTGGGGGTTGTAAAGTCATAAAATGCTGATTGTATGGGGAAAATTTATTTTATTGTTGATTTTGGTATATATTTTCGGTACCCGGGCCACGCGGAGCGCAGACATCATCGCTGAAAAAAAAAAATTAGCCAGGGCCTTTATGGGAGTGGTGTTTATCTCTATGATCACCTCTTTCCCGGAACTATTTACCGGCATCTCCGCTGCTGCGATTGTAAAATCCCCTGATATTGCCATCGGGCAGATTGTGGGCAGTTGCATATTCAACCTGGTTATTATTGCCGTGGTGGAATTGCTTTTCCGACAGAAAAACCTCTATCAACTGACCGGGAAATTGAATGTCTTGCCCCTGGGCTTTAGCCTCATAATTATTGCCGTAGTAACCTTATCTCTCTCCGTTCAATTCAGGCTCAACGTGTTTCATGTAGGCGTTTCATCCATCTTTATTTTTGTCCTCTACCTGGTGTTTATGTACATCGTTTTTAGAGAACGAAAAGTGAAACAAAAGGAAGAAGAAAAATATAAAAATAAGAGCCTGTCAAAAGAAATCGTATCATTTATTATTTCTGCTATCATTATTATTGCAGTAGGGATTTACCTGCCCGTGGTAGGTAAAGAACTGGCCCAAATCATGAACTGGTCCGATTCGTTTGTAGGGGTGATTTTCCTGGCATTGGTCACCTCTTTTCCCGAACTGGTGGTTTCCTTTTCCACGGTTAAAATGGGGGCGATCGACATGTTGGTGGGCAATATCGCCGGGAGCAATTTGTTTAATATTGCCATTATCTTTATTATCGATGTGGCCTATATTAAAGGAGATGTCTTACTTTCTTCTTCCCCCGTTAACATCTCTGTGGGATTGATTGCCATATTGATGAATTTTGTGGTGTTTTTTGCCGTGGTGAGGCAGTCTTCCTACCGGGTATTCAATTTAATCTCCATCAATGCCATCCTACTGATTATGTTGTATCTTTTTAACCTCCTTGTGATTTATTGATAATAACTCGATGGAATATATAATTGTAATTAAACATTTAAATTTTTCCTACCCGGATGCACATCCCGTATTAACAGGTATTAACCTGGAAATAAAAAAAGGTGAGATATTTGGTATTATCGGTCCCACCGGTGCGGGAAAATCCACATTGTTACAGCACTTGAACGGTATTTTAAAAGGCGATGGGGAAATCCTGGTGGATGACCTTAAAATCGAAAAAAAGAATGAAAAAAAAATCAGGGAAAAAGTCGGTATTGTCTTTCAAAACCCTGATGACCAATTATTTTGTCCCACGGTATATGAAGATATCGCCTTTGGACTGGTTAACCTTGGATTTACCCCGGGGGAAATTGATAAAAAAATCACCCACATCCTGGAAAAAATGAATTTATCTCATTTAAGGGATTTGTCTTCTCATCATCTTTCTTATGGTGAGAAGAAGCGGGTGGCCCTGGCCACTGTTTTGGTGATGAATCCACTGGTGATTGCCCTGGATGAGCCTTTTGCCAATCTTGATTATAAAAGTATTTTAAATATCATTGCCATGATAAAAAGCCTGGCCATAACGCGGATCATTATATCCCAGGATATTTTGTTAGCGCTTTCCATCTGCGATCGTATTGCCCTGTTGGATAAAGGAAAAATTGTCAAAGTGGCCTTGCCCGAGGAAATTGCTGCTGATTATGAAACTCTCTCAAAAACAGGACTCGATTATCAGCCTTATATCGACTTGATCAAACGGTACATCAGAACTTAGTTCGCTTCGGTCGCAATTCACAATTGATTGGAATGTTGGAATATTGGACAAGGGGGCGAGCCCCCTTGTTCCCTTTAAAGTACTCAACATCATTATTCCATTATTCCTTTCTGGAATATGCATAATGGTGGTCTGGGAATTCCCTACTCATACTTTACTTTACAGCCTATGTGCAATGTGCAATGTGCAAAAACGCTTTTAAGTGCTTAATTTTTTATTTTGTCGTCACTGAAATGGTATCGGAGCAATTTTCACCATAGGTGTTAAATGCACATACTTTGTAGTAATAGGTGGTTTGGCTTGAGACCGGTGAATCAACGTAGCTGGTTACATCGGGTCCAACAGTTCCTATGGAGTTCATGCTTGTGGGGCTGAGTCCTCGATAAATTTCAAATCCATCTTCATTATCGGAATTATCCGTCCAGCTTAAGGCAATTTTGGTTTTACCCCTTGCTTTACCTGTCAGGTTACTGGGAGCGGCCGGCGGCTCCTCCGGTCCTGTCCCGGGAAGTGCATAAGAAGCAGCATACCCGATATTGGAACAGCCATAGGTGATCCTCATGTAACCGTTTTCACCCCAACCGGTTCCCCAGGAATTTTTCATAATCCAATATCCACCACCGTCATCCCAACCCACCAACACCACCGCATGGTTGGGACTGTAGTTGGAACAAGAATTAAATATACCACTGGTATAATATTGGAAGGCTAAATTGACATAGACGGCGACGGAAAGCGGGCCATGATCGTAAATGGCCTGTTTAAGCGCACTTACACTGGGAACACTGCTGGAATTGCCGACATAGTACCAACTGTCTACTGGAAAATATAAGGTACAATTGTGATCACAGGGTCCATCAGTGGCTGTATAGGGATAACAACTTTCCAGGGGAATACCATCATACATATCTTCATAACACCACCATCCACCATTGCAAC
>CP070627.1:2485681-2490089 GCA_020355945.1 Candidatus Aminicenantota bacterium
TTTTCTTCGCGTTCCTTCATGCTTCACCGTGTCTTCGCAGTTTTAAAAATTAGGCGGTGGATTTTGGAAATTAGATTGGCTTGACTATTTTTTTCTTAACATTTATAATTAAGTCGGGTTTTAAAAAATTTTACAGGGAGGTGAATTATGACTAACATTGTAGGTGTAACCCGGGGGACTGATAAATTTGAAAGTTTCACCGAACTTCTCACCCTCACCAGCTTCGATGATACGCTTATGCAGGCATTAGAGAAGTCAAACAAAAACAAAAGCGATTTTAAAATCGTCATTAAACCCAATATGATGTCCTTTCTCACTCCTAAAGCCTTCAAAGCCATCGTAACCGATAAAGAACTGGTGGAATACCTGGTGGACCATATCATCAAATTGGGGTTTAGTGACATTTCCGTGTGTGAGGCTCAAAACGATGGCAGTACCATGCTGAAAAACCACAATGTCGAGTTTGTTTCCCATCTAATCGGGTATGCCCCGGAAGGGAGGTATAAAATTGTTGATCTTACCTTAGAAGCCCTTCCCTTTAAATACGTTTACAAAAACAAAAAAGGGCAACTCAAAACGTGGAAGGATGAAGTAGGCAAGACCTGGAAAGAGGCTGATTTCAGGATTGCCTTTGCCAAATGCAAAACTCATGAACAAGATTGGATGACTTTGGGTATTAAAGTTATTTACGGCTGTTTCCCCAGGCCAGGCAAAACCAGCAAATATCATATCAAAGATGAAGTGGAAGATGTTACCGCTCGTTCGCTGCGCAATTTCCCGGTTCACTTTTCATTTATTGACGGGTGGTTGGGTTCTGATGGATACCAGGGTTACAAAATCGAACGTCCCAAACCGTTAAAGATGCTGTTTGGCGGTGAAAATATAGTGGCTGTGGACATGGAAGTATTTAAACGTGCCGGTTTGGACTCTAAAAAATCCGAACTCCAGGAAAAAGCGGTAGAACAATTGTATGACGGTGCATATCCCCAATATGTGGTTAAAGGGGATAAAGAGACAATGTTCAGCGATATATGCGAATGGGAGAACATCAAAGATGAATTAATAAAATGCTTTGACAACCTTGAAGAAATTTACGTGGTCTCGGGATTCCTCAACCTGAAGGTGGTCTCTGAAGTAATCGATTTTGATGTTTTTCCACCCAAGAACTTCTTTCAGCGAATTCTGGTGTGGATAGCAAAAAAAATTTATCGCTTTTTGAGTCTCTTCGGACTTTAACCCTTCAACCGATCGTTTTAATATTTTATCCCGATTCCAAAAGTGATATGATGAATATCCCCTTGTGTGAAGTGAAGCTCGCCGTGGGAATAATCAACCTGAAAACTGTAATTTCCTTTTTCATTCAATAGATAAATCAACTTAAGAGTTAAAAGATGACTGGATCCAGGGGAACCTTGAATACCATAAAAGTAATCGAATTTCCCGGCCAGTTCCAAATATTTAAGAGGAGGAATCTTAACATCCACTTGTAATCTAAAACCCAGGCGAATAAACGTTTCCTTGTCTTTCAATTCCGCATTTCCACCACTGGCGATTACATGACCATACTCAAAATTCGTATTAAAACCCAATCGATATTTCAGGATTTTGGGTATAAGTGGTTTGAGTACCCCGAATCCAAGTTTTAACGGCACCGGCTCCCATTGGAATTGTGCGGCGATTATTTTGCTCTCAAAGCGAAAATCTGTGGCATATACCCCAAAAATCTTTATATTTTGTAAATCAAAAATCCCGCCGCTAAATTCAAAATTTACTCCTAACCTGAATTCAAGGGAATCAACTCCTTGACCTGGTTGAGACAGCTTATGAAAAGAAATGCCCGGGACTAATCCGAAAGCCGAAAAATAAAAATTACCCCGGGAATCACGGCGGGGTGTATATAATTGAATCGGACGCATTATTGTTCCTTTTGCCAGCCAAATATCCGCTTTGTTTTTGAAATCTCTACTGTAAGAAAACAAAGCCGGTTTTGCGTTGTCAAAACTCTTTTCCTTCTCAGCAAATGTTATTTCTTGATAGGATTCTCTAATCCTGATCCCAAAAAAATCAAATTGGGGTTTTTCAGGATAAAACTGTTGTATTTCCTCAAAGGTATAGTATTGTTTATCCCCGAGTTTCTCCTCGATGTCCCATATAAATGGATCTGTGTAGTTTTTTATTTCTTCCTCATCTATTTTTCCATTTTTATCTTCATCGATCTCCGTAAAACCGGGAGGGAATTTATGCATCAAGAAGACCCTTAACTCTTTTTTATCCAATTGATTATCCTGGTTTTTATCAAATTCCTTTGGGTTTTGGCCATTTACGTTTACAGGTGCAGCAATACAGGGTAAAATAATCAAGAATACCCAACCTAAAAGATTATTAAATTGAGATTTCATTCTTCCTCCTCCTGTTTTTTATAATGATCCGGTATTTGTTCCCAAATTTTATTTACCAGCGCTCTCACCGAACCTGCACTTGCGGTATCGTCCGGGGTCAAATGGACTTCCACATCATTGAACACCTTATTAATTTCTGCAGCCAAAGCGCGTTTCCCGTCATCGTTGAAACCGAGATCGCTTAATGAATTATCAGCCCGAATGTCTTGCCAAATGATACCGGTCAGAGAGGAAAGCAATTGTTTTAGTTTGATATAAACACTCCTTTTTGTTACAGCCATTCTTTACCTCCTTTTCCTTTTTAATTATATGTATCGGAAATTCTACAAGTTGTTGATAATAGCATTTCATACAATTATTTGTCAATAGTATAGGGGACAGGTATTTATTTGACAAAATTTCTTATAGCAAAATCTTTGCCAATTGTCCGATTTTTCCATTTTCGTTTCATTTTGATCTCCCAGTGTTACCACCCTATCATTTTTTTAAGTTATCATACCGCCAGATCGTTCGACATAAGAAAAAGTCAAAAGATCGAAGGCCTTGATCGATGATTAAGGCTGTGCGGTTTGGTTGTTGGGAAATGAAAATCGTGTAACTTCGTGGCTAAAAAAATAGTGAGGATGTCATGATGATATTTTATAAGGGTGTGCCACCTTAGTGGTAGACACAAGGCACACAAATTATATGCGGTGTGGTTTGGTGTTTGGAAGGAAACGATAAGTCGATCAGGAGCCTTTTGAAAGTGGCAATAATACCCACTTTCAGAGGCATATTTGCCCAGGTCCGGATTTTTTGTCTGAAAAGGGCAAAAATGCCGTTTTCAGCAATTTTAAACGATCTTCATTCTCATTTACTTAATCGAAAATTATCCGAATCATCCGAAGTAATATAAATAAAATTTCAGTACTAAGGGAGAAAGAATTATAGCGTCATAAAAAAATGACGGAAGAGTCATAAATTAATGACGGTAAAATTACCGTTATTAAAGCTTACCGGAAACCGTCATAAAAAAATGACGCATTCTACCAGGAACTTTTAATTACACTTTTGAAAAATTATGTCATATCAATGCTTTTGGGACATTAATAATTTGGAATAAATATTGCATGTAAATTTTAAAAAATAAAAGGAGGATAACCATGAAGACTTTTAAAAAGTTAAAGCTTCTAGCGATTTTAATTGGATTAGGAATTATATATAGTGGTTGTTGTTCACTATTTCCTAATCTCCCAAAATGCGAACAGGATAGGGAGTTCACCCCACCTTCAATTACCCGTTTATGCCCTTCTCATATTGGTGGTAACCGTGACTTTGCTGGCCATGGTCCTGATGTCCAGGCTACGGCATCCCTCGAGCTTAGGAATTCAAGAACAGAAATTTGGGTTAAATTGTATCTTCATGCGAAAGAAACACGATCGGATTGGACTGAAGCAGAAGGAACCTGGAACAGGAAACTATGGACTGTTGATCCAGGATATACCATATCTAGAATTGTATCAGATCAATCATCTAATGCTAGTTACAGGGATGTAGACCATGATTTGGATAGACCATCGGTGGTTGGGGGAAATCTCGTAGATAAATTTGAGATAATGGGTGACACAAGTGGCAATGATGTTGGCAATTGTACTAGTGATGACGTCTATATGAATGTCTATTTTAACAAAGTAGAAGTGAAGGTAAAGAGAATAACCCCCTAAAACGCCTTTCTCATTGAAAAGGGCAAAAATGCCGTTTCCAGCCGAAATTTTCCCAGGGGAAGAAAATCCAGGAGAAAAATATCCCAGGGAAAAAAAGCCAGGGGAAAGAAAGAGAGAAAATGGGTCAAATTATGGCCCGCCCACCCTCCCCCTCCAACCAGCCAAAGAAGAGCTTATGTTGGGAGGACTCCCCCCAATTATTTCGAGGAAGTCGCTGCACTCGGCACTTCGGATAAGTCGACTTATCCGAAGTGCGTCCCTGTCATGATACTTGCACAATTGTGGTGGCGTCGCGGCAGGGAGTGC
>CP070627.1:2490189-2494576 GCA_020355945.1 Candidatus Aminicenantota bacterium
AATACCATACCGGTTCGAATCTGTTTTGAAGAAAAAATGAAATTTTATCGATTACTTCAAAAAGTCCAGGAAGAAGCATTAGCAAGTGAGCCCTATCATCATCATCCATTAGTTGAAATTCAATCCGGGAGTGCATTGAAACAAAATTTAATCGATCACATCCTGGTATTCGAGAATTACCCCATCGGAGAACAAATCGAAGGATATGGAAGAGAAGGGAATAAGAGTAATAAATCAGAATTAAAACTAACGAATGTAGAAATATTTGAGCAAACCAATTATGACTTTAACGTTTTATTGGCAGGATCGGATCGATTAAGGATAAGATTTCTATACAATGGCAATGTTTATGATGGAGATTTTGTAGAAAGGGTTGCAAAACATTTCAGCATTGCAGTTGATCAGGTCATTGTGAACCAGGAATTGGAGGCTGGTGAGTTAACTCTTCTTTCTGAGGAAGAGAAGAATCGTTTATTATATGAGTTTAATGATACGGAAGCGGATTATCCAGACAATATGACGATTCACCGGTTGTTCGAAGAACAGGTAGAGAGGACACCCAATTATATTGCTGTTATCGGTCAATCAGTAAGAATGAAGCATTGGCAATCTTTGACCGATGCCGATGTTTCCTCCACACCATTCATTCAATTATCATACCGGGAGTTGAATGAGATGTCCAATCGATTGACTTATCAATTAAGAGAGAAAGGAGTAGGTCCGGATAATGCTGTAGGGTTAATGGTGGAACGATCGGTGGAGATGATAATCGGGATGTTGGCAATAATGAAAGCCGGAGGGGCATATTTACCGATCGATTCGGAGTATCCCGGAGAGAGAAAGAGATACATGCTTGAGGATGGAAAAGTCCGGTGGTTATTAGTAAGCGATGATATAGAAGATATCGGTGATGAAATTATCAGCCAATTAGAGGTAATAGATTTGAGGCAGGAAGAGATTTATAGAAGGAGAAGCGGTAACCTTGAATACATCGGCAGTGGTTCCAGTCTGCTGTATGTGATATATACATCGGGTTCTACGGGCAAACCCAAAGGAGTGATGTTGGAGCACCGAAATCTTGTTAATCTCATCCACTATCAATATAAATACACCGATATCGACTTTAATCGCGTATTACAATTCACCACCATCAGTTTCGATGTGTCGGCGCAGGAGATATTTTCCGCGTTTCTTTCGGGAGGGCAACTCTATTTGTTGAATAAAGAAACCCGAACCGATATACCGGAGCTGTTTAGACTTATAGAAAGAAATGGAATAAAGACGGTATTCTTACCGGTTTCCTTTTTGAAAGCGATTTTCAGGGAAGATGAATATATAAATCTTATCCCCCAATGTATCGGTCATATTACGACAGCAGGGGAGCAGGTGGTAATAAGTAATAATTTTAGAGAATATTTAAAAGAGAAGAAGGTACACCTGCACAATCATTATGGGCCATCGGAAACCCATGTGGTGACGACGTTGACGATAGACCCGGGGGGAGATATACCGGAATTGCCGTCAATAGGCAAACCGGTGATGAATACGGGAATATATATCGTGGATAAATGGGAAAACCTATCGCCGGGCGGTGCGGCAGGAGAGATCCTGATAGGGGGTGTGCAGGTTGGCAGGGGGTATTTAAACAACCCGGAATTAACCGCGGAGAAGTTTATATCAGCCCCAGCCTCAAGCCGCAAGCCCCAGCCCGGAGGCACAAAAAAGAGAACAGGCAAAAAAGAAACACCCTACTCACCAACTCACCAACTCACCCACTCAACTATATATCGAACCGGGGACCTGGGCCGTTGGCTTTCAGACGGCAATATCGAATTTTTAGGAAGAATCGATCATCAAGTAAAGATCAGGGGATTCCGCGTCGAACCCGGAGAGATAGAGAGTCGGTTATTGAATTACCCGGGGATAAAAGAGGTGGTGGTATTGTTGCAAGAGGAAGAGAGAGGAGATAAATATTTATGTGCTTATGTCGTTGCCGATGGTGAAAATGTGATATCGGAATTACGGGAATGCCTGTCGAAGGAGTTGCCGGATTATATGATACCGTCGTATTTTATGCAGTTAGAAAAAATTCCTTTAACTCCCAACGGTAAGGTAAACCGGAAAGAATTACCCAAACCGGAGTTAAAAGCAGGAGAAGGTTATACAGCACCGAGGGATGAGATTGAGAGGAAATTGGTAGAGATATGGTCTAAGGTCCTTGGCAGAGAAGAATTACATGCGTCTCAATTGCAAACATCGATCGGAATCGATGATAATTTTTTCCAGTTGGGAGGTCACTCCTTAACCGCAACAACATTGGCGGCCAGGATACACCAGGAATTGGATGTGGAAATTTCGCTGAGAGAAATTTTCACAACTCCCACCATAAAAGGAATAGCTGAACTGGTAAAAGTAATCAATTGGACAGATGCGAAGAATCCGGGAAGGGTCGCGAACCAGGAAAGGGAGGTAATCAAATTATGAATATGTTAGATCTACTGGTCAAGCTTGAATCGCTGGATACCGCTATAGAATTGAAAGACGGCAGCCTAAAGATCGATGCCCCCAAAGGGGTATTGACACCCCTATTACTCTCTGAATTAAAAGCCAATAAAAACGAAATTATCAAGTTCCTAGAAGAAAAGAGTCGAAATAAATTTGTAACGGTAGAGCCGGTAGAGAAAAAAGAGTACTACCCATTGTCGTCCGCCCAGAAGCGGTTGTATTTTTTGCAACAAATGGATAAAAATAGTCCAGCCTATAACATCCCTTCAATCATGATCCTGGAAGGAATTGTAGATAAAAATAAACTGGAACAATCCATTACAAAACTCATCCGGGGGCATGAAAGTTTAAGGACCTCCATTGAATTGGTTAATGAAGAGCCGGTTCAACGAATCCATGACCATGAACATGTTGCATTTGAAATAGAATATTATAATTTGCCCACAGATTACACTGATTACACAAATGATAAAGATGATAAAATTCATCATTCATCATTCATCATTCATCATTTTATCCGCGCTTTCGACCTGTCGAAAGCGCCGTTATTGCGAGTGGGGCTGATAGAAATGGAAAAAGACCGGCATATATTTCTGATAGACATGCATCACATCATATCGGATGGTATGTCTACCCAGGTCCTGGTGCAAGATTTTTCTGCCCTTTACGCAGGAAAAGAATTGCCTGAAATAAAGCTCCAGTACAAGGGCTATGCCGAATGGCAAAATAGGGAGAAAGTAAGTAAAAAGATCCTGGAACAAGGTGAATACTGGAAAAAGGAATATGGAGGAGAAATTCCTGTATTGGAACTGCCGACCGATTATGCGAGACCTGCGGTCCAGGGTTTTGAAGGAAACAGTATAAATTTTGAGATAAACAAAGAAACTGCCGGTGCCTTAAAGGCTTTGGCGCTGGAGGCAGGAGCGACGCTGTATATAGGCCTGCTGGCATTATATACTATCCTTTTATCTAAGCTGAGCAACCAGGAAGATATTGTGATTGGTACGCCTGTGGCAGGACGCAGGCATGCCGATTTGGAAAAAATCATCGGTATGTTTGTGAATACACTGGCGTTGAGAAATTATCCTTCGGGAGAGAATGGGTTTATGGACTTTCTTGGGGAAGTAAAGGAGATCGCATTAAAAGGTTTTGAGAACCAGGAATATCAATATGAAGACCTTGTAGAACAAATTCCGGTAAACAGGGACACCGGTCGGAACCCCCTTTTTGACACAATGTTTGTGCTGCAAAATACCGGGTCTCAAGAAATAAAGATACCTGGTTTGAAGTTGGTTCCCTATGAATTTGAAAATAAAACATCCAAATTTGATCTGACATTAACCGCTGTGGAAGTCGAAGAGAAATTGGTGTTTTGTTTTGAATACAGTACAAAATTATTTAAACGGGAAACCATTGAGCAGTTTATCATCTATTTTAAAAATATAGTAAGAAGTATAGTTGAAAACAAAAATCGGAGAATTTCCAACCTGGAGATATTAACGGAAGAAGAAAAGAAGCGGATATTATTCGATTTTAATGATACCGAAAGAGAGTATCCGAAAGATAAAACCATCCACCAGTTGTTTGAAGAGCAGGTGGAACGAACACCGGACAATATAGCACTGCATGGATTAATGATTACATGGAGGCATGGGGAAGTAGGGGCTATTACATATAAAGAATTGAATGAAAAATCCAAGCGATTGGGCGGGGTGTTAATAGAAAAAGGTGCCCAGCCGGATACTATTGTAGGCATTATGATGGAACGTTCAGTGGAGATGATTGCCGGGATAATGGGCATATTGAAAGCCGGCGGCGCGTATTTACCCATCGACCCGCAGTACCCGCAAGAAAGAATCAATTATATGCTAAAAGACAGCGG
>CP070627.1:2494676-2499054 GCA_020355945.1 Candidatus Aminicenantota bacterium
CAATATTCAACGGCGGCACCAATCCTAAAACTTCAATCGTCCCGGAAGCAGTGGCCGAATCATCATCATCGTCATAAACAGTCAAAGTAATCTTATACAAACCCTTTTCCCTAAAGGTATAAGTAACAATCGGACTACTACTGATTTGCTCTTCGTCAAAATCCCACTCATATTGAACAATTTGACCGTCAACGTCCGTGGAGGTCGAAGCATCAAAGGTTACAGTTAGTGGATAAAGACCATTGGTGGGAGAAAAAGTAAAATGAGCTACTGGTGGTTGATTGGGAGGTTCAACAATAATGAGGTGAGAAGTACTGTCGGTTTTTCCGTCATCGTCAGTAACAGTCAATGTAACCGTATATTCCCCTTCGGTTTCAAAGCGGTGGAGAATTGTTTGACCGACACCGGTGAAGGTGTCACCAAAGTTCCAATTGTAATTGGTGATTTGGCCGTCCGGGTCAGTGGAGGCAGAAGCGTCAAAGGTCACATCCAGGGGGGCATGGCCGCCGAGAGGAGAAAAAGTAAAACTGGCTGTCGGCGCATTGCCGCCAGGTCCGCCCGCTTCTTCAGCCAAAAGCAAATAAACCGTATCACTTTTTTGACAAAAGGCAACCGCAGCAAAAAAACGGTCACTGGCTAAATCCACACTCTGTTTAGTCGGTTTAAGACCATTGGTTTTAGAAAAGAAAGAAAATCCATTCCAGGTGCCATTTCGTTTCCAATTGTAACTGACATTTCTTCCGCCGGCCCAGCCACCTTTTTGCATGGTGACAATTATATTATCCGAACTCACTGCACTGATATCGCAAAAATGGTAGTTTTCAAATCGAGTGGGATCGGACATGGTTCTAAGATCGCCGAATTTGTTACCGGTCCATCTTTTGTACGATAGTCTTTTACTGACATCCTGTTTGTGGAAGAAGACCACATGAGGGATATTGCTGCTGTCCAGGCTCATCCGTGGTCTTTGGGTGCCGTAAAATTCCACGTCTACCCAGGGTTCCCAGGCGCTGTTTGGTTGATTAGGCCGACGCTGATAAGCAATGGTGTATACATTGTCCAGTTTGTATTGCCAGACAATATGAACGTAATTGGGATCTGCGGCTACATCCGGGTGCTTGGAACGGCCGCTTAGGGGAAAATCTTCAAAACTGATATTATTGCCATATTTGCTGATAAATTTGCACCTGGCTGCGTTCCAATACATGAACACCACAAATACATTGCCGGATTCATCCACGTCAATACGTAAGTCCTCGATGATTTCACTGTTATCTACCTGGCCAAAGGTCATGATATCAGACCAGGTGCTGCCGTTAAAATACCGGTACTTAATCACATGGGTATCGCCGGTTTGGTCTGCCCAGGCTGCATGAATAAAACCGTTACCAGGGATATCGATTTCCGGTTCGTAAGAATACGCGGAAGAGTTGGAAAGGTTTTTGACAAAAGAGACTTTTCCACTGCTGCTGTATTTGCTGAGGTAGATTTCACTTCTGTCGGAGGCCTGGTTTTCAGCCTGGTAGGCGATATAGATATCATTGTTGGGGCTGATTTTCACTTCGGGTTTGTAATAAGCGACATTGGTTTCTTCTGCTATTTTAACCAGGGTTTCTTCCACTGCATAAAGCGGGAATATCAACACCAAAACCGCAAAAAAAATAAAATACTTCATCATTTTCTCCTGGAGTATTTATACCCGATCTTCCATCATATTTCAACCCCTAAAAATGCCTCCGGCAACCAGGGGAGCGCTTTTTGAAAAAACTGCCCCGTGAAGCATCTGGACCCCCCGCAAAAACTTTTTATTAGTCCTTTAGTCAACAGCATTGGGGGACCAGGAGGCAAAAGGATTTTATAAATTATACGAAAATCCCAACAGGAGTTCTGTGCTGTTCATGTTCAGATCGTTGTCTGCATTTTCGATGGATTTTTTAACGATGTTGAAACGCACTGCCAGATGTAGTAGGAATTTCTCGGTGATATGATAATACGTGCCAGCCAGGAGATTGATGCCGACAGCGTTATCTTTCACTTCTTCAATGGGGTTTTCATCTTTAAAGGGATAGATATTTATACCGGCGCCGCCAAAGAAATCCCATTTTTGATCTCTTTTAAAGAAATACCGTAAATCCAGTGTAATAGGAGTGAAGGTGAATTTCAGGTCTTCTTCGAACAAGTCGATTTCCGCGGTTTTGGAACTGGTGCCGGCGTAGGCCCAAATATCCAGCTTTTCCGATATAGTATAGGAAATATCCAGGCCTAGACCAACCATATTTCCATAAACTTCTTTGAAGATGGTATCAAACATGAGAAAATCCCCCAGGGAGGCTCCGATGCGCAGTTTTGGCAGCGGGGCCCCGGGCCGGTATTTCCTGGGGGCCCTGGGGACCCTGGGGACCCTGGTGATTTTGGGCCAGGCCCGTTTTGCTTCTCTGAAATAGGTTTCTATTTGATATCGGTCCGGCTTCAACTCGCTCACAAAATATTTTTCCACATTGAATTTATGAATCACCGGTATCAATTTATCCCTGCAGATTGCATTACAGTAAACCACAACCACCATCATGCCATCCATGGTTCGCACTCTGAATTTCTCATACTTCAGGGTACTCTTGTTATTGTTCAAATAGTCGATAAAGGCATCTATTTTGCGGTATTCTTCTTCCAGGGGCACAACTTTCTTTTCCACTTTCGGGGTTTTCGGTACTGCGGGTTTTTCTACTTCTTCTTTCTTAATTTTCGGGGCAGGTTTTTTCTCTTTCACCTTCACCGGGGTTGGTTCTACTTTTTTTACCGGGATTTCTTTTTCCCGGATTTCTTCTTTTACTTCTTTGACAGGAACAGGTTTGACATGTTTTTTTCTTTTGACAAATTTGCCTTTGACATCATCCATTATCACTATACTTATTTTTTTGTTGTCTTTGACGCAGGTGAGTTTTTCTTTTAAGGTGGCTTCTTTTGCTGAGAGGACTTCTGATATAATCATTTCATCTCCAATGGAGAGGCCATCCAGGATCAATACTCTTCCTTTTTCCACGGGTCCGGTTTTCAAATAGGATTTTTTCGCATATTTGCCTTTGACAATGTAAACAAACGCACCGCTGTCGTCTTTAAAAAATTGTTCTCCCGTGAGTACCACCACATCTTTGTGCTCTTTGAACAGGATTCTAAAATAGGCGTTCATACCGTGAAGGATTTTTTTATCACTGTTGGGGATGACAATATAAGTGCTGCCGTCATCGGCTTTTTGCACCACACCTTCGACGGTTTGTGAAAGTTCCTTGAGGTTAATGTTGATTTTTTGGCCGATGTTGACTTTATCGGTATATTGGTCCAGGAGAATTTTAACTTGATCGATATTAACGATGGTTCCCAGCACAAAATCTTCGCTAATATGGTCGCCTTCTTTTACGGTCAAGGTTTCTATTCGTCCGTCCACTGGTGATTTGATAATGATTTTTCCTAATTCTTCTTGTTTTTTGGCGATTAGATCTTCATATTTTTTTATGTTTCGTTTTGCCTGGCGTTCGGCTGCGGGGCTGCGGACTGCCCAATTTTCTCTTTTCCGTAATATGCGCTGCCACCGGGTAATCATTACTTTTGCATCTGCGATTTCTTTTTTGATGGGGGCATCATCGATCACCATCAACACATCGCCGGTTTTTACATCGCTGCCTACATCCGTTTCGATTTTCTTGATACCCCCGGGCATAGGGCTGGTAAACCGGTCTGTTTTATCGGGTAAAATGATCTTTTCCAGGTCCCTATATTCTAAAAAGGTGTCCCCTACGATTTCTCCCACCAGGACTTTAACTATCCGGGGGCATTTTATCTCTTTTTTTTCCGCTGTTTGTGCAAAAACAATGGAAGTTGTCAGTAATAGACTTAAACCGACACAAATACTTTTACAAATAACGGTTTTGAATTTCATATTCATGTGCACTTTCTCCTCATTGTAATGTGTGAAATGTAAACACGCGTCTACTCTTTATAAATATTCAACCTGATGCCTCTGACAGAACACTGATCTGTCCCTACTACTACCTACTACCTACTACCTACTACTTACTGCTTACAGGTTATTAAAGGGGCTTATATGGCCTTCACTATCTACACTGCGTATGGAATAGACATATTGTACATTGGCCTGTACCCCCTGGTAATCAAGGTACTGGTTGACACCGACATTCACTTCACCCAGTAGGACATAAGAACTGTCAGACATCACTCCACTCACCGGGGCTCTCCAGATTTCATAGGCGGTAATGGCGGGATATCCTGCTGTTTCATTTTTAGGGTTGGCCATCCATTGTACTTCATTGGCGGGCCGGTTGAAAAAGAGAGTCCTGAGCTGTTTAGTGTCCACTGAGGTAAC
>CP070627.1:2499154-2503528 GCA_020355945.1 Candidatus Aminicenantota bacterium
TCCAGGAAATGAAAAAGCATGGTTTAGTGATCAATCCCGTACCCCCTGATGCATTGGAAAAATGGAGAGCCGTCTCTGATAAGGGCCTGGATGTCCTTCTGGGTAGAGCGTTTTCAAGGGAAGTTTATGAAAAGGTCAAACAACATTTAAATGATTTCAGGAACCAGGGAAATAAATGAGCAGCAATAAAATATGGAGTCGGATGGTTAAATGGTTTCATAAGATTGAAAATATAGTGGCCTTCACAGCCGTATTTTTATTGGCCCTTTTGCCGTTTATGCAGGTTATCGCCAGGATATTTAAAACCAGCGTTCCCTATGCCAGCGATTATATGCACCACCTGGTCCTGGTTATTACGTTTATCGGAGGTATGATCACTTCCAGGGAGGGCAAACATCTTTCATTATCATTGGCATTGAAAATAGAGGACCCGCTGAAAACACGCATACATACCGGGGTTATGCTCATCTCTGCCATGATGACCACGGCCTTTTGCTGGAGTGCTTTATCCTTTCTTTTAGAGGGAATTGACCCCAGTAAAAAGATAGGTATCTTTCCCCTCCGGTTGATCGGATTGGTAATGATCGTTGGTTACGCGATTATGGCGGTTCGTTTTGTAACCAGGGTCCCTAAAGGGGGTTGGCACAGGGTGATTGCGGCATCGGGTCTCCTTGTGGGTACCTTTATAGCGTTGGACCCGATTGCTAAAATAATAGCCTCCTTTTATGAGGGATCTCCAGGTTTTATCGAGCCCCTGTTGCAATTTGCTCAATCGGCAAATGCGATTATCGCGCTTCCTATTATCATCCTGCTCATTATTTCAGCCATATTTGGCGCACCGCTTTTTGTGGTTTTGGGTGGCATTGCTTATTTGCTTTTTGCTCGTATGGGAGAGCCTTTGGGGGTGATTGCCAATGAATCCTATGAGATGTTGATCAGTCATTCGATTCCAGCGATTCCCTTGTTTACTGTGGCTGGTTTTCTTCTTTCGGAAAGCAAAGCCGGTGAACGGCTGGTGCGGTTTTTTAAAGCTTTTTTTGCCTGGTTTCCTGGCGGACTGGCCATTATGGCCATATTGGTCTGCGCGTTTTTTACTACCTTTACCGGTGCTTCCGGTGTCACGATATTGGCTCTGGGCGCGTTATTATCCTATGTGTTAATTAACGGAAGATATGAAAGAAAATTTAGTGTTGGCCTGTTGACGGGATCGGGAAGTGTTGGCCTGTTGTTTCCCCCCAGCCTGCCCATTATTATTTACGGTGTGATTGCCGGGGTCAGTATTAAAGATATGTTCATCGGGGGGGTTGTTCCTGGTTTTGTCCTGGTGCTGACACTGGTTGTTTTCAGTATTATATATGCCTCAAAGCACAAAACCGAACGTCAACCCTTTAAAGTCAAAGAAGCACTTTCAGGCATCGGAGCATCCATATGGGAAATTTTACTGCCTATTGTCATTATCCTGGTTTATTTCGGTGGACTGGCCAACCTGGAGGAAAGTGCTGCCATTGCTGTTATATATGCCTTTGTCGTAGAGGTATTCATTAAAAGAGACCTGAAAATCAGGGATTTAACCGGCGTCGTTTCAAAAAGTGTCCCCATCATCGGGGGAATATTAATCATTCTCTCCCTGGCCAAAGGGCTTTCCTATTATATCGTGGACGCCCAGGTTCCCATGAAGCTCACCGAATGGGTCCAGGCCAGTATCACTTCAAAGTACGTATTTCTTTTACTCCTAAACATCGGACTGTTAATCACCGGCTGTTTTATGGATATTTTTTCAGCCATTATGGTGGTGGTGCCCCTTATTATTCCTCTGGGAAATCTTTTCGGTATCCATCCGGTTCATTTGGGGATTATCTTTTTAGCTAACATGGAATTGGGGTACATGACTCCGCCGGTGGGATTAAATTTGTTCCTGTCATCATATCGTTTTAACGAACCCATGGGAAAACTTTACAAAGATGTATTACCGTTTTTCCTTATCCAATTGGCAGCAGTATTGTTGATCACCTATCTTCCCTTTTTATCCACCGGGCTTTTAAAACTTTTTAACTAATAAGGGAATAAACTACAATAGACACAAAACCCTAAGGCGCTTCCTTCAGCCCGTAAAACCGGCCTGTCCCATATTCGCTTCGGGCGTCATGGCGTCATATTTTCGTTAATAGGCTATTCAATATCGATCATCCACATACCCCGTCCCTGGGTGGCTGCAATTAAATGGTCGTTAAAGGTATCGATTTTCATATCATTGACCGTACAATTGGGAAGCCCTTGTCCGTAACGCGCCCAGGTGTTACCACCGTCAGTGGAACGATACACCCCGGAATCGGTTCCGATGTAAAGCACTTGCAGCCCGTAGCGGGGGTCCAGGCAAATGGTGTTGACGGGAATATCGCTTAAATTATTATCTAAGCTTATCCAGTTTTCTCCACCATCCTGGGTCATTAAAACCTGGTCAACTCCAAAATAGGAAACCGCCAGGTAAGTGGTCAGATGATCGGAGGGAGCGACAGCGAATTGCCTCATAATGCGGGGCCAGCCGGGAATGTCGATTAACTGCAATTCCCATTCGTTTCCCCTGTCAAAGGAAACCAAAATTCGGCCGTCGTTGGTGCCGGCATAGATCGTGGCAGGGTTTGAAGGAGCAATGGTAAACCCCCGGATGGCAGCGCCATTTCCCCCGGTCAAATCACCGGAAATAGGAGTCCATGAGTTGCCGGAATTGGTACTTTTATAAAACCGATGGGTGGCATAATACATATGATCAGGGTTATTGGGATCGAAATCATAAGGGGGTACAAAACAATTGGGATCATTGGGGTTAATCCCAGAAGCGGATCGATAAAGATTTGCACCATATTGGACGGATTTGAAGAGATTCCCGGTTCGTTGATATTCAGCGAAGACAACACTGGAATCATCGGGTTTGATACCGGTACACCCTCCATCTCCGCCGAGGATAATAACCCAATCTTCTTTTCCATTTCCTATTTTTTTTATAGTGCCGTTATCCTGGGAGCCGCCGTAAATAGTGGAGGGGTCATTGGGATCAACAGAAATTCCTGCATAAAATTGAACAATGCCCAGACCATTATTTAGAACTGTCCATTGATCTCCCAGGTCAGAGGAGCGATATACTCCTCCGTCGTTTCCTGATAGTAGTCGTTCTTGAGCGTCAAAGCTAAGGGCGTGGAAATCAACGTGCTGATTGCCCATGGCATCGAGCCAGGAATCGCCGCCGTCGAAGGTTCGATAGAGCCTTAATCCTCCCACAAAGGCAATATCCGGGTTGGAAGGGCTGGCAGCGATTACGTTTAAGTACCAGCCGTACGTAGCGTGAATGCTGCCGGGATACCTGGATACCCAGGATAATCCCCCGTCATCCGAGCGATAGACACTCAAAGTAGAAGCGCCTCCACCGGTGGCATCGCAAGCCCGGACAATGCTGGCATAGATTCGATTGGGATTGGCTGGTGTGGCAGCCAGGGCAATGCGGCCCACTTCCGTATCCGGCAGTCCATTGTCAAGCCTGTTCCAACTGGTACCACCATCGATGGACTTATAGATCCCATTACGTAGGTCCCCAAAGACATGGCCGATGCCTGCATAGAGGATAGAGGAGTTGGAAGGGTCTATGACCAGGTCTGTGGCTGACAGGTCACCTGGAATTCCGTTGGTGAGTTGGGACCAGGTATTGCCGCCATCCGGGGATTTCCATATTCCCAGAGGCAGTTGAGCACCGTCGTGGCCCCGGGCGGCTGCAATATTAAAATCAAACGAGGGCAGGCCACCGGCATGGGTAATAGAGGCATAAAGGATATTGGTATTATCGGGATCGATGACAATCCTGGAAAAGCAGCGTCCGCTGAAAACATCAGCAGCCAGTACTTCCCAGTTTTCCCCGCCGTCTGTGGTTTTATACAAGCCCAAACCATACCGGGAGTGGTTAGCAAAATTGGCCTCGCCGGAACCTGCATAAACCACTTGATCATTGGTGGGGTCTACTGCGATTGCTCCGATTGCCGTAGTGGGTAAATGATCGGTTAAGGGTTTCCAGGAGGCACCGCCATTTTCTGATTTCCATACGCCGCCATCAGCTCCTCCGACGTAATAGAGTTCGGGATTACTGGCGCTTACACCAATAGCAGCCACCCTACCGGTATAGGCACTGGTATCTCCGCCAATAGGGGCGGGTCCCAATTCTACCCATTGATCGGAAAATACATGGTTGTTTCCCCCGTTATTATTAATCGGGTTTTCTTCACCTATTTTGCATCCACTGACAAAGAGGATGATCCCGGAGAAACAAATAGCAAAGAAATTAAAAACTTTTTTGTGTCGTGCTTTTAACATTTTTAACTCCTGCATGAA
>CP070627.1:2503628-2507986 GCA_020355945.1 Candidatus Aminicenantota bacterium
CGTGGAATTTGAGATTGAATATAATGATCTGAAAGAGGTTAAGGTCGAGGAAAAGCACTTAGAGGGAACAAGAGGACTTGCCTCCTGGTTAAGGAACTTTATTCGACCGTTTGATCTATCTCAGGCGCCGCTCTTGCGGGTTGGGTTGGCAAAAACAGGTGAGAAAAAGCACCTATTCGTGGTGGATATGCATCATATCATATCTGATGGTATCTCACGCCGGTTACTGGTTAGAGAGTTTATGGCATTGGCGGCTGAAAAAGACCTGCCGCCTTTAAGACTCCAGTACAAAGATTTCTCGGCATGGCAAAACAGGGAAGCCCAAAGAGAAGCACTGATCAAACAAAAAGCCTATTGGAAAAAACAACTGGGAGGAGAAATCCCGGTACTTGACCTGCCCATTGATTATGCCAGGCCAACGATTCAGCGGTTTGAAGGAAGCACAGTGGCATTTGAAATAGACCTGGAAGAAGTGAAGGCATTACAATCATTGGCTTTAGCAGAAGGTATGACACTGTACATGATTTTGCTTGGCATCTATTATATTCTTTTATCCAAACTCAGCAATCAAGAAGACATCCTGGTAGGCACCCCAACCATAGGTCGGCGTCATGCGGATTTGGACCATATCATTGGCATGTTTGTCAATACATTGGTACTGAGAAATTATCCCTTCGGTGCTCAAACATATCGAGGGTTTTTAAAGGAGATTAAAAAGAGATCGCTGCAAGCCTTTGAAAACCAGGATTATCCCTATGAAGAGCTGGTGGAAGAGGTAGCAATCACCAGGGATGCCAGTCGTAATCCCCTGTTTGATACCATGTTTGTGATGCAAAACCTGGGGATAACCAGGATAGAGATACCTGGCCTGAAATTAACACCGGATGAACACCAGGTAGAGACATCAAAATTTGATCTCACCTTGATGGGGATGGAAGTAGAAGAAAAGCTGTTATTACACTTTGAATACAGTACCAACTTGTTCAAAAATAACACAATAGAGAGATTTGCCACCTATTTAAAAAAGATTGTATCCATTGTTGTTGACAACCCGGATGTAAAGATCCTGGACGTGGAAATCCTGGGGGAGGAAGAGAAGAGACAGGTATTATATGATTTTAACGACACAACAGCAAAGTATCCGAGCGATAAGGTCATCCATGAATTGTTTGAGGAACAGGCAGGGAAGAACCCGGACAGAACAGCAGTCATTGGCCCGGTGCAGAGCGCAGAGGAATCCCCTGAGCCATGGACCAGGGATCATACGGTTACCTACAGGGAATTAAATGAAAAATCCAATCAACTGGCATATGGACTGCGGTCAAAGGGAGCTGCATCTGACACCATTGTCGGCATCATGGCAGAGCCATCGCTGGAGATGATAATCGGTATATTAGGTATATTGAAATCCGGTGGTGCATATTTGCCAGTAGACCTGGAATACCCCCATGATCGCATACGATATATGCTGCTGGACAGTGGGGCCAACGTGCTGGTTACCACCGGCAAATTGGCTCAAGAAGATAAGAAGTTCGGAAGCCTGGAAGTTAAGAAGGAAATCGAAGTCATTTTAATCGATTCCTTTGAATTTTCTAATTTCTCATCTTCTCATCTTCCCAACTTCTCAACTTCTCGTCCTTCCAGCCTTGCCTACGTCATTTACACCTCCGGTACCACCGGGAAATCCAAAGGTACGCTAACCACCCATACCAATGTTATCCGGGTGGTCAAGAATACCAATTATATCGACTTAACGGCACAGGATCGGGTTTTGCAGTTGTCAAATTATGCTTTTGACGGCTCTGTGTTTGATATTTACGGGGCATTGTTAAACGGGGCTGTACTGGTTATGATAGACAAAGAGAGTATATTATCGGTGGATAAACTTTCTCAAACCATCGCCAGGGAAATGATAACGGTGTTTTTTGTCACCACAGCCCTGTTCAATGCGCTCACAGACCTGGACATCCGCTGTTTGTCCCGGATAAGAAAAGTTCTCTTCGGCGGGGAACGGATATCAATGGAACATTCGAAAAAGGCACTGGACCATTTGAGTAAAGATAAGATTACTCATGTTTACGGACCCACAGAGACCACCGTATATGCCACCTATTATCCCATAAACCGAATAGATGAAACCCGCGAGACCATTCCCATTGGTTCCCCTATATCCAATACAACGACTTATATTGTTAACAAATACGGCCAATTGGTGCCCATCGGGGTGCATGGAGAGTTATTGATTGGTGGAGATGGCAATGCCAGGGGGTATTTGAATAAACCGGAATTAACCAGCGAAAAATTTATCCGGGACCCCTTTACTCCCGGGCAGCGCTTATACCGAAGCGGAGATATTGTCCGCTGGTTGGGCGATGGGAGTATCGAATTCATTGGTAGGGCGGACCACCAGGTGAAAATCAGGGGCTTCCGGGTGGAAACAGGGGAAATCGAACATCAATTGCTCCAACATAATAAAATAAACGAAGCGGTGGTCTTGGCAAGAGAAGATAAAGATAATACAGATCGGGTTCTTTGTGCGTATGTGGTTTCGGATGAAAAGATGGATACATCGGAATTAAGAAATTTTCTTTCGGATAAATTACCCGGTTATATGATACCTGCTTATTTTGTTTGGCTGGATAAGTTTCCTTTAACGCCTAACGGTAAAATCGACAGGAAAGCCTTACCGGTACCGGAATACGAAGCCGGTGCCCGGTATATGGCACCCAGGAACGATATAGAAGAAAAATTGGCAGCCATATGGACAGAAATCTTAGGTAGAGACGCATTGCATGCGTCTCAATTGCGTACATCCTTAGGCATTGATGACAATTTTTTCCTTTTGGGTGGTCATTCATTAAAGGCAGCCATACTGGCAGCCAAAATCCATCAGGCCCTAAATGTAAAACTCCCCCTGGCAGAGATATTTACCATGCCGACTATCAGGCAATTATCCGATTATATAGAAGGAAAAGAAAAAGAATTTTACGTTTCCATTGAAAAAGCAGAAGAGAAGGAATATTACCGTTTATCATCAGCCCAAAAGCGGTTGTACCTCCTCCATCAGATTGACCCCGCCAGCACAGTCTATAATATACCCGCAGCAGTTACCCTGGAAGGGGTTCTTGATAAAACCAGGTTAGAGGGTGCTTTCCAGGGTTTAATCCATCGGCATGAGAGTTTAAGAACCTCATTTGACATGATAGATGACGTGCCAATACAGCGGATTCACAAAGCAGTGTGGTTTGAAATTGAATATGATGAATTAGACAAAGAGGGAACAAGGGGGCTTGCCCCCTTGCCTGATATAATGAACTTTATTCGTCCCTTTGATTTATCCCGGGCCCCTCTTTTGCGGGCAGCTTTGCTAAAAACTGCAGAGAATGAAAATAAATATATCCTTACAGTGGATATGCACCACATCATATCTGACGGTACCTCGATGGGTGTGTTGGTAAAAGAGTTGATGCGCCTGTACCATGGTGAGGCTTTACCCCCCCTGGGAATTCATTATAAAGATTTTTCCCGGTGGCAGAATAGTAAAAAGCAAAAAGAGTCGATCAGACAACAAGAAAGGTACTGGCTAAGAGAATTTGCCGGTGAGATACCGGTGTTGAATTTACCCATTGATTTTGCCAGGCCCGCCATCCAGGATTTTGCCGGCCGTTCTCTGGCATTTGAAATCGGAAAAGAGGAAACGCAAAAATTAAAAAATCTGGCAATGACAGAAGGCGCAACTCTCTATATGGTCCTGTTGGCCTTATTCAATGTTCTCCTTGCCAGGTTAAGCGGACAGGAAGAGATTGTGGTAGGTTCACCGGCGGCTGGCCGGAGACATCCGGATTTGGAACCGATAATCGGAATGTTTGTTAATACGTTGGCATTGAGGAATTATCCTTCAGGGGAAAAAACCATAAAAGAATTGATCGGTGAAGTCAAAGAGAAGACCCTGGAGGCCCAGGAGAACCAGGATTTCCCCTTTGAAGACCTGGTGGAGAAGGTCACGATAGACAGGGATGCCAGTCGTAATCCTTTATTCGATGTCATGTTTATTTTACAAAATATAGATATAGAGGAGTTAGAGATAACTGGCCTGAGATTGATTCCCTATGAACGCCAAATGGAGACATCGAAATTCGATCTCACTTTGATGGGGATGGAGAAAGAAGAGAGGTTGTTGTTAACCTTCGAGTACAGTACCCATTTGTTCAAAAATACCACAATAGAGAGATTTGTGGCATGCCTTAAGAAGGTGGTATCCTCTGCTGCTGCCAACCCGGATGTAAAGACCTGTGACCTGGAAATCCTGGGGGAGGAGGAGAAGAGACAGGTATTATATGATTTTAACGACACAACAG
>CP070627.1:2508086-2512443 GCA_020355945.1 Candidatus Aminicenantota bacterium
CCAGTCGAAGGAGGTAATACAATGATTATAAAAAACCTTTTATCACCATTATTGGTGTTGATTGTTGTCTGTGTCATTGGCACGGCAGGTACGGCAGCATCAACAGGAGAGGTTTCGGATGTTGAACCGGTTGCCGATGTAATGATCGGGCCCAGCGGGATTAATTGGCTGCCCAAAGTGGGTTATGCTCAATTGGTATTGAGAGTAGCCAGACCCGACGGCACGATTTCCAGGAAAACCTTTGAGGGAGCTAGTACCCCTTATCTTGATCTTTCCGACATTTATGGACAGGGAGGCTGTGACGGTTTGTATACGTATGAACTGCGAGTAATCCCTGTTAAAAGTCAGAAAGTTCGAGATGTTGAAGGTCTTTCTGCTGCCGCCCCGGCAGCGAATCGTGAGCAGGCATTGACCCAGTCCGGTTCCTTCCGGGTCCAGGAAGGCATGATTTTAACAACCAATTCCCCTGAAAGTCTTTCCAGGACGATGGATGTCCCACACTATGATGATGTGATTATCACCGGCAGTCTCTGTGTCGGTTTTGATTGTCAGGTGGGGGAGCCTTTCGGTTACGACGTCATTAAATTAAAGGAAAACAACCTTCGTATCTTCTTCGAAGATACCAGTAATTCCCCTTATCCCACCAACGACTGGCGAATTCTCATTAACGACACCACCTACGGAGGAGCCGAACATTTTTCTATTGAAGATTCCAGTGCCAGCAAAAGGCTGTTTACCATTGAAGCCGGAGCGCCCGCTAATTCTCTCTATGTAGATGATCATGGCTGCGTCGGGCTGGGAACCTCTGTACCTGAACTGGAGCTGCACATTGTTGGTGGGGACACCCCTGGGATTCAACTGCACCAGGACCAAACCGCTGGATGGCCTGAACAAAAATGGGATGTAACCGGGAACGAAACAAACTTCATGATCCGGGATGTTACCCAAAGCCCCAGACTGATCTTGCGAATTCAGTCCGGAGCCCCTACCAACAGTTTTTGTATCAGGTCTGACGGGAAGGTCGGCATTGGCACCTGGAGTCCGGCTGAACCACTTGAATTGCAAACCACAGGGAAAACAGCAGCATTTATCGCTAATCGAACCGACGGTGCCACAGCCCAAATAACCGCAGAATCAGCCGGTACTACTTTCGGTTCCAGGACGAACCACACCCTGAGTTTAGTGGTCAATCAAGAGCCAAAAGTGGTTATCACTCCCGATGGCAATATGGGCATCGGCCTCAAAACTCCCCTGTACCCGCTTCACATTGCAAACGGCGCATATTGTTCAAAAAACGGGAAATGGTTAGATGCCTCCAGCATCCGATTTAAAGAAAACATCCGCAGCCTTACCACCAATGAAGCAGTTGACACCCTGGACCAACTCAGGCCGGTCAGATTCAATTACAAGGTTGACAAAACAGAAGAGTGTTTGGGATTCATTGCCGAAGAGGTCCCTCAACTGGTGGCCTCAAAAGGTAGAAAAGGATTGAGTCCCATGGACATCACCGCCGTGCTCACCCGCGTTCTCCAGGAACAACAAAAGATGGTCCGGGAACAGCAAGAGACCATCATGCAACTTAAAACCAAAATAGCGGAACTGGAGAAAAAGCTGGACTAGAAAAGTGATGATTTGAAGTTCCCCCAGTATTTTGATGACGGTGCCTGATAATATAATTTTTGAAGTCTTCACCGTAATATGTCCCGACTTTTCAAAAAAATTATAGAATTAGGCATCGTCTTTGACTTTCATAACCGGGAAGAAAAACCTTAAAACCGGCACAGTGCGTCAGGATGTCAGAACGACTGTCCCCGAATTTCATTTCTTCTAAAAAATCTTTTCCCTCAATATTTGACTAATTCTCCTGTTTAGAATAGAATTCTATATAAAAAAATACCATGGCTCTGGAAAAAAATGATGACTGAAAATAGACATGATTGGAAACTCCTGGTGCTGTGTACCTATTTTTCCCTGGGGGCTTTTGCATTAATTTCCCAGACCATGATGCTGCGGGAATTTTTTGTAGTGGTTTACGGTAATGAATTCGTCTTTGGCGTGCTGCTCACCAATTGGTTGGTGGGTATCTTTACCGGCGCTATAACTGGCGGAGCCGTGACTGAAAAAAATAAAGACAACCTCATGCTGTTTGTGATTTCTATCCTGGTGATGTGTATCCTGCTGCCGGTATCCATCACCCTCACCCGGCTTCTCTATACCATCAGCGGCACGCCAGCCGGTACGTATATCGGTTTCTTTAAGGTTTTTCTCTACTCTGCATTGTTTATTATTCCTATTAGTTTTTATATTGGCTTTCTCTTCCCTATCGCTGCCCGGGTGCAATCTCAACACCCCACCCCCGAGGTAAACAATCAAACTTCAATGGCAGATCGAGTAACCGGGATTTCAAATATTTATATTTTTGAAGCCTTTGGTTCTCTTTTAAGCGGCGTGGTGTATACTTTTTTCCTGGTGGGACACTGTAATGCCTATACGGTCGCAGCGCTGGTCATACTACCGCTGCTGATCTGTTCCGGGCTCATACTTTTGAAATCCCATCGCTATAAAACCTTCTCCATCGTTTGTATATTACTCATTTTCAATCTAGTTTCCCTATTACCTTCGGTAAACCGCAAATTTGAAGCGCTTACCGTTGAGAAACGGTGGCACAGTGTGTCCTCCCTCCCATTAATCCATTCAACCGATTCCAAATACCAGAATATTGCCGTGGCAAACCTGTTTGGCCAATATAATATATATTTAAATACCATGTTGGCTTCGGTGTTTCCCAATGACGAAGATAATATGGTGTTGGCTGCTCACCTGGTCTGCCAGCACCCGGGTCCTCAACGGGTTCTCATTCTCGGGGATGCGGTCAGCGGCCTGGCTAAGGCCTTACTGCGATTTGATGTCAAAGAGGTTATTTCCGTTGAAATCGATGCCAAAACCGTGGAGACAATGTTAAAATTTCTCCCCCAGGAGGATAAAAACATCCTGACGGATAACCGGTTTAAAATCATCATCCGCGATGGTAGAAAATATGTCAAAGACCTTATCCGTTCCTATGATGAACCCGGTAATTCCATAACCCAACCCCCGGTATTTGATATTGTCTTCGTAAATGCTTCGGAACCCTCCACCCTGTTGTTAAACCGCTATTATACAAAAGAATTCTTCTCTGATTTGTCCCGGGTGATGAGTGATAATGGTGTGGTGGCCCTTAAAATCACATCGGCAGAGAACTATGTAAAAGGCATCGTTGCTGAGTATACGGCTTCTGTTTTTCATACGGTGAGGGCCGTGTTCCCGGAAGTCGTAGTGGCACCGGGTCCGCAAAATTTTATATTTGCTTCCAGGGACAAAACCACTGTGTCAGATAACCCGGAGATTTTAGCCCAACGTTACACTGCCACCGGTGTCAAACCGGAGAAACTGGGACTTATTTTCTACTCGATCTATCCTGAAGAAAAAACCCGGTTCATAAAAAAAGCCTTGCAAATCAGTCGTAAGTCCGGTATTAATAGCGATGAAACACCAATTGCCGCCCTCTATTTCAACAAAATTATCGGCTGGTACGGCAAAAGTAACCTGGCTGGCTTGCTGGGATTTTTCGAAAAAATTACATTAAAAGATGTCATTGTTATTATCCTGGTGCTGTTTTTGCTCCGTATGTTCTATATCTGGAAGTCGATGCGTAAAAATCCCTCCATTCAGCGGCGGTTTCTAAAATTCCATACTTTAATGGCGGTTTTTTCCAGTGGAATGGCAGGACTGTCACTGGAGTTGGTTATCTTATACACTTTCCAGAATAGTTTTGGCAATATCTACCATATCATTGGATTCATTATTGCAATTTTCATGTTTGGGCTGCCCTTAGGGGCCCTGGTTTCCAATGCATTGATCACTAAAGAAAAATTTACCCATGAGCATCAAATAATCGGGTTCATTATTTTCATTCAAATGGTCCTGGCTGCTGTTTCATTTTTACTGCCGCACATGACACGGTTGTTTGCCAAAGTCATCATTCTTCATCAATTTATTATTTTTGCTGAAACTATACTCATCGGGTTTGCTGTTGGTCTTGTATTTCCTCTTGCCATCCATGTTTACCTGGGGAGACAGGGAAAAATAGGAAAGACAGCCGGGGTTGTTGATGCGTTCGATCACATCGGGGCAGCACTGGGTGCTTTTTTTATTGGAACATTATTCCTCCCGGTCATGGGGGTTGCCAAAATCTGCACCCTGGTGGCTTTTTTTCCTTTAATTACGGCTTTTTTTCTTTTTACTGATATTACCAGTGCCTCCGGCGGGTCAGAACCTTTTTGAAAAAAGGTTCCGACACCTCCAAAAACTTTTCATT
>CP070627.1:2512543-2516879 GCA_020355945.1 Candidatus Aminicenantota bacterium
GCAGAAAGGTATGATGGCAAATGGGTAATTGAGACAAACGATGATACGATAAGCTTTGAGGACGCCGCCTGCGGCTATAAAGGACTTATGGTAATTGAGCAATGCTTTCGCTCGTTGAAAGGCACTCAGGTCAAGATGACGCCAATGTATCATTGGTTACCCCACCGTATTGAAACTCATGTCAGGATATGTGTTCTTGCGCTTCTAATTCAGAGAGTAGCCGAGTTATCTTGCCAGATGCCCTGGGCCAGGATCCGTCATATATTGCAACAACTCCAGGTGGTTGAATGCCAGACCCCGGATCACGTCTTTTTTCGATTAAATGAGGTGTCAAAAGAAGCGAAAGAGGTTTTCAATAAGCTTGAAATCCCGCTTCCCAAAAGCGTTATAGGCATAAATCCTCTTCCGTGAAGGGAGAGAAAATCGTAGGCACACGCCATTTTGGGCGCAACTCCCAAGAATCCCATCTAAACTACCTTTACGGCAGTACGTTTGTTTACGTGTCCGAAACTCAAGTAAACGCTCAACAGGTTATCAACGACAATTAAAATTTCTTTTATTCAAAAAAAAGTGGTGGCTAAAAAGTGACCACCTTATGTCACCTTTTATCACCTTTTATCTCCTTTTAGTGGTTTATAGTAATTGAAAAAAATCCCGGAATTAAGCCTCCCAAAATGATTTAGCCCTTGTGATGGGCCTTTCGGGAAATGGGGCGGAAGCGCGCCCCTTGTTTGATGAGAACAACGGTCACCACCTGTCATCTATTTCAAGTTCCAATAACTTGCCTGCCACCTTTTCTTTTAAGTTGTGCGGCAATTGAGGGATTCCCGGACAGGGTCCCAGCTTTCCATATCCGTAGTAAAAACACCGTGCTGGTGCAACCACGTTTCAATACCTGGTTCAAAGCCTTTGGCACTAAAATACACCGGGCAAATGAAGCGAATTTTTTTATCCTTCTGCTTTAGCCACTGCTTTACCTTATTTAACTTTGTTACAAAAGATTTTGCCTCAGTCATGGTAGGTAGGTTTTTCTCATCCCTGTTTTTCATTTCGAATACCAGGGCCCAACAATAATTGTCCGCCCCCTCTCCTTCGGCCAGGACATCGATTTCAGCAGCAACTGTTGTTCCCGGCACCTGGATATAATAGTTCATCCATACCGTATCGAATTTGCTCGTACTTACAGTGGTTAATATTTCTTCCATTTCGTGCGCTTGCTGTACCCCGGATACGGGCCGCAGCCTTTGCTTGAAATTTTTTATAATCCTGTCTTCTTTTATAAACCTGTTCAATTCACGGTAAACAATGAATTCCAGGATCCTTCCTTTAAGTTCCCTGAGTTTTCCCAATAAAGACTTCTTATCTTTCTCCATTCTCCAGGTCTTTAACTTTAGCGGCAAGTTCGGCACCCACATCCGGTTTTACCTGGTGGAACAGCCGGATTAATTGGCTAAATCGCTTGTTCCTGTTCCAGTTTTTTAAGATGAGATTTAATGTTTTCCAGGGCCAACGGCCATAACCTTCGATCCACACCTTTATAAATGATTTTTACCATTTGTCCCGGTGTTTTTCCTTTTTTATAAAGGTGGAGAATTTGTTGTTCTCTAATTTTGCGGTGTTTGAGGGTATCTTTGAGTTGATGGGTGGTGCCAATGGCAATCCCATGGGAGGGCAACAGGACCATGGGGTCCAGTTGAATCACCCGTTCCAACGATTGAAAATATTTTGCCATGTCCCCTTCTTCCCCACCAATCACCACCGTGCTGGTGCTTTGAATCAAGTCTCCCACGATAAACCATTCCATACTTTCGGGCGCCAAAGCTAACTGACCTTCATCATGCCCGGGAATTTCATAAACCTTTACTTTTTTACCCAGCCAACGGGTTAAAACATCTCCTTCTTTGGCAAATTTTATCTCTATTCCTTCAAAATATGTTTCTCCTTTTTGTTTTAAAATCCGTTGGTGAGAGTCTTTACTCATGGTGATGGGAATAGAAAAATCCCTGGCCAGGTTGGGTGCCCGCTGATGATGGTCCACATGATGGTGTGTTAATAAGATATCCGTATAAGTGAGCCCCAATTTCTTTAGGGTGTTCACCAATTTTTTATATTCCCGGTCATCTTTGGGAGAGGGGTCCACCATAACCAGGCTTTCACCCGGATCGCCAATGATAAAACAATTGGTGCGGTGTTGGTAATCCGGTGGAAATGTAAAAGCAATGGGAAGTAATTGATAAATCCCTGCCAGGGGTTGAAACCACGGCACCTGGTTTTCGCTTCCATACGAAAATTCAACCGCTTTTGGGGTGTCATGGGCGAGACCGGTGTGCAGGGTTTTTAAGAGATTGATGCTAGAGGGAAGGGCCAGGATTTGTCCTTTTTGAAAGAGTTGGAGATACTCCTCCGGGGTTTTCCAATCTGCCTGGGCCGCAGTGCTGCCATCCACGGAAAACCCGGGTTTTTCTGTCAGCTCGATGCCATAAAAAGAGGTGGAGAAATGGGGAGAGATGAATCCTAATGGTGGGGCTGTTCCTATTGATTTAATTTGCTTTACCTGGCCGGATTGGACACCTGCTTCCAGGTCAAATGCCAACACTTCATTGACCAGTTTATAAAGAGCAGCCATTGGCTGTGAGTTTCCATCTTTTTTATTGGTCTTTTTCCAGGGAAACACATAATAACCGGGAAAGTGTTTTACAGAACCCTGGTTCTTGATCATAAACACCAGGTTTTTTTTATTTTTCTTGAGCATGAAGACCGCGGATACGGCTTCGGTTGTTTTCAACCGGTTTGTTTGCCGCCGCTGCCGTGGGAATAAAAGAAATGAAAGCTTTTTTAATAACCTGGTAATCATAGGATGCAGGTTTCCCTGTCATTTGACTAATTTAATACACCATTAACTTTTTCCATTTTCCAAAAACTTGAAGTATTGATTCGGTGCGTCGATGATTTGAATGCCGCTTGCAGCCTGGACATCACTGGAAGCACCATTCGACCACTCCTGGCTCCATATTACCCGGCCTTTCACTGTAAAGGTTTCATCAGCGATGCCTATCAATATTGATACTTCACTGTTGATGGGAAGAATATCGGGAGAGGTAATAAACATCCCTTGTTTGGAAATATTTGCTGTCAACCCCATGCTTTCATAGCCATCATCTTTACTGATATTGACCAGTAATGACTTTTCTAAACGTGTTTCGGTTCTTCTTTCTTCTGCCATTTGCAAGTCACCGTCTAAACCACCGGTAAGAATTTAGCAATTTTAGTGCCATTCTGTACCATTAAACCCTCTTCACTCCATCCGCCGGGGAAAGAATAGCAGGAGCTCTCAAAAGTTAATTATATCATACATATTAATACGTTTCCTCCGGGGCTTTATTCCATTAATCTCACAGGCATGCCGTGAAACCGGTGATTGGTTGTTCCAACCGCGCGGTAAAAACGAGTAATTTTTTTACACTTATTACATTTATTTCACACTCTCACACTCACACTTATATGGTTTGGATTTGATATTTATTGACCGGGGCGGCTGGTTACTGGAAATCAATGTTGCAATAAAATGATTTTTCCAGTAAAATATAATTTATATTATTTAAACGGAGGAAAGTTGTCCGGTGTCTCTAAAATCACGCCTGGAACGATTTATTAATCATAAATATACAGACATTACCATTGCTCTTTTGATCATGGTTTCTATTGTCTTGCTTATCCTGGAAATGATTTGGGAGAGACCCGGGCCCACACTTCGCTATCGCATCTGTGTGGTTGTCAATGATGTGATTACCTTTATCTTTATCATCGAGTTAACCATCCGGTTTTTGACCTATCGCAAGAAAAAGCGTTTTTTTAAATCCTATTGGCTGGATATTATTGCTGTTATCCCGGTGATGCGGGCATTCCGCATTATTCGTTTTCTCAGGCTTTTGCGAATTTTTCGCATGGGGCTGTTGTTGAACCGGCGCATTTTTTCAGTATCCCGGGTTTTCCGGGAAGGGATCAAAGAATACTTGATTGTATTTTTTATTATTATCATGGTGATTCTTACCGGCGCTATGGCTATTCGACTGTTGGAAGGAGACCGCAACCCCGCCTTTGGGTCGCTTATCGAAACCCTTTGGTGGAGTACCATGTCCATGATTTCCGGGGAACCCATCAATGCCATGCCTCAAACCTTTTGGGGTAAATTAATCGCCCTGGTTATTACCCTGGGGGGATTAACCCTGTTTGCGATGTTCACCGGTGTTGTTTCTGCGGTCATGGTACAAAAATTAAGAGGAGGAATGAATGTGAAGGACCTGGAACTTGAAGAATTAAAGGACCACATTATCGT
>CP070627.1:2516979-2521284 GCA_020355945.1 Candidatus Aminicenantota bacterium
CCAATTACCATAAATCGGTTTTCTCCCACTGGGCCTTCGGCCCCCTGCCGGAACAACGGAGCTTACCCTGCTTATTTAAATCCTTCAAAATCTTCCGGATCATGTCCACACTGACCGTAGGACACTTTCGTTTAAGATCAGAAACGGTAAAGAAATCATAAAAGCTGGCTATCGCAGCTAATACCATTTCGGTTTTCGCTCCCCTGGGCGCGGCTAAGCTTTCGGCCCTGTCTTCAAACTCCCGATACGCCGTTTTCATAATGAAAAGTAAATAATTCAAATACGGCCAGGGGTCATGCTTGCCCTCGTGCCAGGCTTGAGAACTCATTTCAAGGGTCTGGTAATATCGTTCTTTGTTGTCTTCAATAAGCCGTTCAAGGCTGATATAACGCCCCACTTCATGACCTAACTTATAACATCCCAAAAGTAAAAGAAGCCGTGAGACCCTTCCGTTGCCATCCCTGAAAGGATGAATACAAAGAAAATCAAGATTAAAAGCTGCCAAAGCCAATAAAGGATGTATTTGACTCTCCTGTAAAGCTTCATCCCAATGTTGGATGAGTTTTTTCATGATTGCAGGCGTATCTGCAGCAGTCACTGTTCGAAAGCGAACGCGTTCCCGGCCGTTTGGGTATTTCTCAATGATATCACCATCCTTTACTTTATATTTACCGGAGTCCCAGATTTCCCCCCGTATGGTGGCGTGAAAACGTTTAATGATATCCTCGGATAGGGGGATTTTACTGCCCCGCGTATGAATCATATTTAAGACATCCCGATAACCGCGCACTTCCTCTTCGTTTCTATCTTTTAAAAGCGGTTTGCCGAAAATAACGGTTCCCACCCGTTTCTGATCGATAGTGACACCCTCAATCCGGTTGGAAGACACGGCGCTTTCGATAATGGCGTGCTCCCGGAGAATTTTTAATTTTTGGGGAGATTGTTTGGTAAATAACTCCTGTTTTCCTTTTGATTCTGCCAGATCGGATATCAGCCATGATGTACTCATCGGGATGGCAGGCAATTTCTCGGATAATAGCTTTAAAGTCATCATTGTGCTTCTATTGTAAATACTTTTGAAAGACTTGTCAATTTTTTTCTCATATCTTTGGATTTTATACTGATGTGGGAAATGCACATAGGAAGCGGAAAGGACAGGATATTACCTAATTCATTACCCAATTAATTAGGTAATACCCAATTACCAAAGAGGAAACGCATTTTTTTGTGGATTTCTCGCCTGTCCCGTTTTTTTCTGTCTTCACGGAATGGATTGAATTTGCAGAAGAGAAGGTCATCCAATTAGAGGCAATGGGGCTTAAATTGGAGAAGGTAGAGGTGGATATTGACGAACTGTTGGCATGGTGTAATAAACGATCCCTTTCTGTAGACGGTGAATCCCGCGCGATGTTTGCCAATTATAAACTAAATAAGCAGCCAAAAGACAAAAGACGAAACGGCTAGTTTTTGCTTTTTTAAAAGAAAAGGGGAGAGGCCAGAAATCCGAAAAATCCCCAACCTCTTGATATTTTTTCACATTTATGCTATTTAATAATTTTAATAATGGATAATAAAATGAAAATATTATTAATCTCACCATGTATAAACCCTGATACAAAAACACCAAAAGGCACGATGATGCCTCAACTATCTCTTCATCTATTACACGGTTTAACTCCAACAGAGTACCTGGTAAAAATAGTTGAAGAGGAATTAGAAGATATTCATTTCGATGAAGAATGCGATTTGGTTGGAATAACCTGTATGACTGGCAATGCTCCGAGAGCTTATTTTATTGCAGAACAGTTTCGAAAAAGAGGTAAAAAAGTGGTCCTCGGCGGCGTTCATCCAACAATTTTACCAGATGAGGCACTTAAGTATGCAGACTCAGTGGCGATTGGTGAAGCGGAAGGAGTCTGGGAACAATTATTAGAAGATTTTAAAAAGGGAAAATTAAAAAGAGTGTACCAGGTAAAAAACCCTTCTTTGAAAAGATATATTTCCACGAAAACCAAAAATTCAGGTAAGAAGAGATCATTTAAAATTATGCCTATTATGACCACTCGCGGTTGCCCTTATAATTGTGACTTTTGCTGTGTGCATGATTTGTTTGGGAAAACGCTGCGACATATCCCTATTAAAAATGTTGTTCGCGATATTGAAGAATCTAATGGGAAAACATATATGTTTTTGGATGATAATATTATTGGAAATCCAAAATACGCAAAAGAACTTTTTGCTGCAATTAAACCACTCAATATTAAATGGGCTGGACAGGCTTCAATTTCATTTTCTAAAGACAGCGAACTAATGAAATTGGCTGCGCAGAGTGGATGTGCTGGGTTATTTATCGGGCTCGAAACAGTTTCTAAAAACCAGCAGGAAAAGATGCGTAAACTAATCAAAGATACATATGAATTAGAAGAAGCAATAAAAAAAATTAAAGACAACGGTATACACGTCCATGCGTCAATGGTTTTTGGCTTTGATGAGGATACAAAAAATACTTTTTATGAAACACTTGAATTTTTAAATAAAAATATGATCGGGACAGCATCTTTTAACATTTTAACCCCATACCCGGGAACTGAGCTTTATAATAGATTAAAAAGAGAAAACCGGTTAATTACTGAAGATTGGAAATATTATAACCATGCGACTGTTGTTTTTAAACCGAAAAATTTAACACCGATTGAGCTGCAAGAAGGACGGCTTTGGTTAAAAAAAGAATTTATAAAAATTTCATCAATACTAAAAAGACTGCCGGGCAATCTCTCTCATCCATTATTACATCTATCAGTAAATAACGGATTCAGGAAGAGTATGAAAGGTGAAATTAAATATTTATCAAAAATGAAAACTGAATTATTTCAAATATAAACACGCAGTGAAAAAACGGAACAGGCGAAAAATCCGTTTAGTGTTTTTCCCGGTTTTATGCGGGTAGGGGCATTTCCCGGGGGTCTCGAATACCGCCGTGAACAATGGTGTATTTGGAATAGGGGTCATGTAAATAGCATTCCGCCCAGATAATCCGAAGGGGGGAAGCGAATTTATTGACCAGTTCAAAATAAAAACCCAGGGGGTCCGGGTTCCAGGTAATGGTGATGAAATTGTCTTTATAGGTTGTTTTTTGCTCGACAGTGGTTTCGGTTTCAGGGGTGGGGATTCGTTCTGCTTTTTCTAAGAAAGGGGTATTATAGTATTTTTTGGCCAGAGTGAGGGCTGTCATTAAAACGCAGCCGATCACACCTGCAATGAGCCATTTTTTCATGAGCATGCCCATAGATCTCATTATTACTTTTTATTTATACCATAGAATGTCCGACAAATGCAAGGGATTTTATTCTTAATACGGATATAGGAGTAAAAGGTGGATTATTTACTGCAGCGCTTTTGCCAATTTTGCACAATTTTTTCCCTTGACATTTTTCCCCTGGTTGTGTATAGTTAAAATATGCGATTTAGAGAGAAAAGGCTTTTAACAATTTGGGTGGTCTACACGACACAATATATCTATAAATTAAAAAAAGGAGGGACACCAAAATGAAAACCAAAAGATTCAAAAAAAGACTGGGGCTTAACAAAAAAACCATTGAAAACGTGCACGGTGCATGACTTTATGACTTCGCGTCGTGGAAATATTCCTACCCGGACAGCCTAAACCAGAGCATCAGGTCGCCTAAAGTCATAAAGTCATGCACCGCCTCAGTATTCTTTGGATAATAAAATGAAAATATTATTAATCTCACCATGTTTAGACCCTGATACAAAAACACCGAAAGGCACGATGATACCTCAACTATCTCTTCATCTATTACACGGTTTAACTCCAACAGAGTCCCTGGTAAAAATAGTTGAAGAGGAATTGGAAGATATTCATTTCGATGAAGAATGCGATTTGGTTGGAATAACCTGTATGACCGGCAATGCCCCGAGAGCTTATTCTATTGCACAACAGTTTCGAAAAAGAGGTAAAAAAGTGGTCCTCGGCGGCATTCATCCAACAATCTTACCAGATGAGGCACTTAAGTATGCAGACTCAGTGGTGGTTGGTGAAGCGGAAGGAGTCTGGGAACAATTACTAGAAGACTTTAAAAAAGGAAAATTAAAAAGAGTCTACCAGGTAAAAAATCCCTCTCTAAAAAGATATATTTCCACGAAAACCAAAAATTCAGGTAAGAAGAGATCATTTAAAACTATTCCTATTATGACCACTCGCGGCTGCCCTTATAATTGTGAGTTTTGCTGTGTGCATGATTTGTTTGGGAAAACGCTGCGACATATCCCTATTAAAAATGTTGT
>CP070627.1:2521384-2525685 GCA_020355945.1 Candidatus Aminicenantota bacterium
GGCCACCCCTCTCAAGAGGGGAATTTAAGGGCTCAATACTGCGTCTTGAGCACCAAGCACTGAATGCTTTCCGGACCTCCCCTCTCGAGAGGGGGGACGCCTTCATCGTAAAGATGAAGGTGGCGGGGTGTGTATGCTTCGGCACCAAAATGCCTTTCCTATGCACATTTAGCCTTATCTTAGTGACATTCCAAGAGGGGCCACAATTTCCCCAACATGAATATGACATCACAAGATTAAAATTGTATTACCTATTACCTATTGAAATATTTACCTTTTTCTTATAAAATTCCCCTATGAAACCAAAAGAGCCTACTGCGAAATTAGGTCCCATGATTATTTTTCTTATTCTTCTATTGACGGTCTTAATTTTTCCCGGTTCATTACAGGGAGAAAACCGCTTAACTAAAAGTCTTTTGACTGAAAAACCAGGGGGATTTTTATTAACTGAAGAGTGGATTTGGAAATATCATCCCGGCGATAACAAACAATGGGTAGAACCCGGATATGACGACCACTTATGGGAAACCCTTTACTCTTCCAAAGAAATCAGGAATGTAATGAAAACCAATTGGCAGGAACTGGGATGGTTCAGATGTCACTTCCGGATCGATGAGACACTGCAGGGGAAACCCGCTGCGCTATATATCCGGCACCTGGGCGCTTCGGAAGTTTTCCTGAATGGAAAACCGATTCACCGAATGGGCCAAATAAAAACCTCAACACCGGTTGAAGAGACTTCAGAAGAACCAATGAGATGGAAGGCGTTTACATTTGATCACCACTCCCAACAGGTGATTGCCGTACGTTATTTCAACGATTCAACAGTATCCCAGCAAAGCATGGGATTTTATACTGGGTTTCATCTCCTGTTAATGGATTTCCACAGGGCGTTATCACAGGTCAGCCAACAAAAAATGCTTTTCACTAAATATGAAACCCTCCTGACAGCAATACCTTTGATACTGGCGGCTCTGCACCTCTTTCTTTTTTTATTTTACCCAAAAATGAAAGAAAATTTGTTTTATTCCTTTTGTCTCATTGGTTTTGCTGCATTTTTTTATACGATTATGAATCGATATCCCACCTCTGATCCGGGAGAAATGATATTTTATTTCAGGATCGGTCCGATATTGAATACCCTCACTATTTCGTTCCTGCTGCTGACTTCCTATTCTATTGTGTATGCAAAGATTCCCAAAAGATACCGTTATTTTATTGTTTCTGCTGTGGTCATCGGCACCTGGGGTGCATTTAAACCACTGGGTTTGATCAATATCGGGTTATTTTTGTTTACAACACTTTTGATTTTTGAGAGTTTACGGGTCTTTATCAGGCATTGGCCCAGGGAAAAAAAAGGTGTTTGGATTATTTTAATCGGTATCATCACACTGGCAATATTATCTGTTTACCAGGTAGGTGACGTTATTGTTGAAATGATTGCTTACCATATGACCGAACCTCCCCGGAGTTTTTACCGGGTTCATACTTACGGCGGACCGGTATTTATCATTTGTATGTCTATCTATCTTTCCTACCACTTTTCCCGGATCAATAAAAACCTGGAAACGAAGCTTGTCCAGGTAAAAGAGCTCTCTGAAAAAAATCTTTTGCAGGAGCGCCAGACCAGGCAGCTAGAAATTGAACGGCGACTCCTTGAAGCAGAGAATAAGCGAAAGTCCAAAGAACTGGAAGAGGCCCGGAAATTACAACTTTCCATGCTGCCCCAAAACATCCCGCAGCGCCCCGAACTGGAGATTGATGTTTTTATGAAAACGGCTGCAGAGGTTGGGGGTGATTATTATGATTTTCATATTGGAAAAGACGGTACGTTAACGGTAGTCATCGGGGATGCCACCGGACACGGGATGAAAGCAGGCACCATGGTGACTACTGTCAAAAGTTTATTTGGTACATATAATGAATCTGTCAATATCCCTGAATTTTTTAACAACTGTACCGAAATCATCAAAGGCATGAACCTGGGACACTTATATATGGCCATGATGCTTCTTCAAATTAAAGAAAATAAAATCATTGCCTCCACAGCAGGTATGCCCCCGGCTTTAATCTCCAGGAAAAAATCACAAACCGTTGATGAAATCTTCATCAAAGGCCCTCCTTTAGGAGGGTTTGTCAATTTTTCCTACCAACAAAGGGAAACAAAAATAGGAAAAGGTGATATTCTTCTCCTCATGTCTGACGGCTTTCCCGAACTTTTTAATCAAAAAGATGAGATGCTGGGCATGGATAGAGTAAAAAGAATATTCAAAGATACTGTCAAAGAATCTCCCGGGGATATCATTTCCTCTCTGAATGAAGCGGGTGAAAGATGGAGCAGCGGCAGAACCCAGGAGGACGATATCACTTTCATAGTCATCAAATGGAAGGTTTAAATTAACCTCCTTATATCCTTATACCCTTATACCTTTTTGTAGCCTTTTGAAAAGATTCATCAAACCCAAAATAATCTGGGGAATCGGCCTGGTATAGGGTTTGATAAATCTGATTTGTGCGCCGAGAATTACCGCCGCAAAAATCCTTGCCAAAAAAACAAAAAGTTGACAGATTGTAATACAAAAAATCAAAAGAATCCAGCCCACTTGACATAAAAAAACAGATGTTGTAATCTTTAGACCGGATAATCGGTTATAAAAAATGTGGCCCTTTAAAAAAAGAAAAAAACATTATCAAAAATTGATAAAAAAGCTGGAGGATGTTTTAAAAGAAAAAGGGATAGCTGTTACCAATTTGTTTACCAGTGATAAAGTTCTTACCTATTTAGCCTATTTTCCCTTTAATCACATTTTCTACCGGTTATTTCCAGGCGATATCAATGCCCGTATCGGTCATAAAGAAAGAGAGTTTGCGGCATTTATTCGAAAATTCAAGAAGAATAGTGACAGGAAATTGAAAATTTCATTTGCAGAACCTCCTGGTCGCTCATATTTTGGGATATCTCAAATTGGGTGGAGAGATAACCCGCGGTATGAAGAAGAATTGAGAGAATATGAATTAAGAGAAGAAGAATGGAAGCGGCAGAAGGACTTACCGGAGAGGAAAATAAAAGCACATTGGCAAACCCCGGAAAGTAAGATATATACTTATGTAAAAGAGGAAGATGAAAAGACGATTTGTTCCACCTGTAGAGGCAGCGGCATGATTCCGGCGATGACCCGGTCCCCGGGTCATGAGTGTAATTCTTGTAAAGGTACCGGGGAAACCGGGTATTTCCCGAATGTTACCCTTGAGCAAAGGCAAATTGCCGAAGCCTTCGAAGCAAAACTTGAAAGTTTAAAAAGGCTAACCCCTCCTTTTCCCCTGCCTCCTGGCAAAAGAAAACCTGTTGATATTTATGTAATAGTGGAGAAAGGTTAAATAATGGTAATAAAACTGCCTCTTCCCCAATCCGGTGGTCTGATATTGTCCTATAAATGCACTGCCGCCTGCAAGCATTGTATGTATTTCTGTTCCCCGGGATGGGAAGCCCACTGGATCAAAGAGGAGGATTTAGTAGAATGCTTATCACTGCTTTCCGGGAAAATCAGCAGTTCCCCCGGGGGGGACCATTCCGTGAGTTTAAACCACGGCCTCCATTTTACAGGCGGGGAGCCATTTTTAAATTATGACCTTCTTTTAAAAGCCGTGGAAACCGCAGATGAGTATCGCATTCCTTCTACGTTTGTGGAGACCAACTGCTACTGGTGTTTCAATGATGAAATCACCCGGGAAAAGCTGGTGAATTTAAAAAAAGCAGGACTCAAGGGAATGATGATTTCCGTCAATCCCTTCTATGCAGAATATATCCCTTTTGAACGAACCGAAAGATGCATCAAAATAAGCAGGGAAGTCTTTGGACAGAATGTGATGATTTATCAATTGGCATATTACTGGCAATTTAAACAACTGGGGATTACCACGACGATTTCCCTTGAAGATTATGAGAAGCTTACAAAAAATGAAAATCTTGCCCAGGGGGTGGAGATGTTTTTAATGGGGAGGGCGAACCTTTGTTTAAGGGATTTTTTTCCCAAATATCCGTATCGGGTTTTCTTCCACCAGCCCTGTATAACACCGGTTTTTCGCAATTGGCACAACCACTTTGACAATTACGGGAACATAATGCCGGGGTACTGCGGCGGTGTATCGTTGGGAAGCTGGCGGGATATCAACCAACTGGCTGAAGAAGGCATTGACCTGGAAGACAAACCGGTTTTACGTTTCCTGGTTTCTGAAGACATAGAAAAGCTCTATCATTTTGCCAGGGATTTTGGCTTCCGCGAGAATCCCTCCGGTTACCT
>CP070627.1:2525785-2530086 GCA_020355945.1 Candidatus Aminicenantota bacterium
AAATCCCAAATTACAAATTACAAACAAAAGAAGTGCCCTTCGGGCATATTTGTTAACGCCTTCGGCGAGGATTATAAAACAGCATTTTTAAGCCCGATATGGCTGTTTGTAATTTCGGACATTGTAATTTGTAATTTGTAATTTTAAAAATTCTGCCAGTTTCTGGCAAGATTTCACGATTGGGTAACCTTTGAACCCCACCAGAGGCAACTGGACAGCAGGACAGCAGTATCTCCATATTAAAAATAAAAAAAATAAAATTTATACCCCAAAAGTGTAGATTTATCGCTAAAAAACTATTAAAATATTGTCTTTTGTTTTTGGTCTTCAACAAGGTAAACCAGGAGGTCTCCATGAAAATCAAACGAAGCAGCGGGTTCCTGATGCATATCACATCACTGACCGGCGATCACGGGATTGGTACAATGGGAAAAGAAGCTTATACGTTCGTGGATTTGCTCAAAGAAGGGGGACAAAAATACTGGCAAACCCTTCCCCTGGGACCAACATCCCCTACCTTTGGCTACTCACCCTATTCCTCTTATTCCAGTTTTGCCGGGAATTACTTTTTCATCAACCTGGAGATGCTGCAAAAAGAAGAGTGGATGAGAAATTATGTTATGTCTGAACTTCCAATGGAGGAGCACAACGATTTTGTTGATTTTGACAAAATTGCGGCCTTTAAATTGCCGCTGTTGAAAAAAACATCCGAGAATTTCTTCAAATATACCGAAGGAAAAACCGGGAAAGATTTCGATCAATTTTGCCAATCATCAAAATACTGGTTGGATGATTATGCCCTCTATATGGCCACAGCCGAATATCACAATAATTTTAACTGGTTAACATGGGCCCGGGAGATTCGATTGAGAACACCTAAAGCCATGAAGGAGTGGAAAGAGAAATTGAAGTCAGAGATAGATTTTCATAAATTTATCCAGTATATTTTTCACAAGCAGTGGCACGCATTAAAGAAATATGCCAATGAAAATGGTATTAAGGTTATAGGTGATATCCCCATTTATGTGAATTTTGACAGTGCGGATGCCTGGTCTAACCCAGGAATTTTCCAATTGGACATGAACACCCTTAAACCTACAGCGGTTGCAGGAGTACCACCGGATTATTTCAGTTCCACAGGTCAACGATGGGGTAACCCCCTGTATATATGGCGGGAAAAAGGACAATTAAAACAAAATACCTTTGACTGGTGGGTGAAGCGCCTAAAGCATATCTTAACATATTTTGATATTGTCCGGTTGGATCATTTCAGGGGATTTGAATCCTATTGGTCTATCCCTGATTCCGAACCTACGGCAGTGAACGGTCAATGGAATAAAGGACCAGGGCTTGAGTTCTTTAAAAAATTGAAAAATGAAATCGGGGATTTACCTATTATTGCGGAAGACCTGGGTTTTATTACCCCTCAAGTGGGAAAATTAAGAGATCAGTTGAAGCTGCCGGGAATGAAAATTTTACAGTTTGCTTTTGACTTTAACAATAAGAATCCTTACCTTCCTCACAATTACACCACATCCAATTGTATTGTTTACACCGGTACCCACGATAACAATACCACCAATGGCTGGTTTTATGAAAATGAAATCGATGAGAACACCCGGGAGTACGTTTTGAAATATTTGCGGGTCAATCACAGGCATGAATTCCATTGGCAGTTAATCAGCCTGGCGTTAAGTTCTATTGCTGCGTTGAGTATATTTCCCACGCAAGATATCCTGGGATATGCGGGAAAGTTTAGGATGAATACCCCGGGTAAAACCCGGGGCAATTGGACCTGGAAGTTAACTCCTGGCAGGTTGACCCCTGAAATCATGCATCGATTGAAAAAATTGTGTATAATATATAATCGTGCTAATCGTGCTTAAGGAGTAAAAAAATGAAAAGGTTTTGCATTTTTATGGTTTTGATGGTTGGTCTTATTTTTCCATTAACATCAGCCGATCGGGTTACAGGTAAGATGTTTGCCACGCGGTCAGAGGTGATTTCCACCCATGGGATGGTAGCCACCAGTCAACCGTTAGCTGCGCAGATCGGTATTGACATTTTAAAGAAGGGCGGCACAGCGGTAGATGCAGCTATTGCAGTAAATGCGGCGTTGGGTTTAATGGAGCCCACAGGAAACGGTATTGGTGGCGATCTTTTTGCGATTGTCTGGGACAACAAAGAAAAAAAGATGTATGGTCTTAATGCCAGTGGTCCTGGTCCACTGGCGCTTACATTGGAGCATTTTAAAAAGAAAGGATTGAAACGGGTTCCCTATTACGGCCCCCTGCCCTGGACCGTTCCCGGGTGCGTGGACGGGTGGTTTGAACTGCACAAAAAATTCGGGAAGCTACCGATGAAGAGCATCCTGGAACCTGCTGTCATGTATGCGGAAAACGGGTTCCCCCTTTCCGAATTGATTGCCTATTACTGGAAACGGTCGGTGCTGCGGTTCAAAGACTATGAAAATTTCCAAAAACTTTATGCGCCTGGTGGTAAATTACTGGAAAAAGGAGATATATTTAAAAACCCGGAACTGGCCCGTACACTTCGTATCCTGGCCCAAAAAGGGCGAGATGCTTATTATAAAGGCGAAATCGCCAAAACCATTGTGAAATATTCCAAACGAGTGGGTGGCTTTTTCCAATATAAGGATTTTGCCAACTTCAAAGCCCAATGGGTTCAGCCGCTGAGTGTTAATTACAAAGGTTATGATGTATGGGAACTGCCTCCTAATGGCCAGGGCATTGCTGTTTTGCAGATGCTCAATATGCTGAAGGCCTTTGACTTGAAATCTATGGGGCACAATTCCGCCCAATATTTACATACTTTGATTGAGATCAAAAAAATTGTGTATGAAGACCGATCAAGGTTTTATGCTGATCCGAAATTCTCCAAACTGCCTATTGAAAAATTACTCTCTGATGAGTATGCCAAAAAACGCTTGAAATATTTTAATCCTGACAGGGCCAATAGAAAGATTCCTTATGGTGATTCGGAACTGGAGGCTGGTGATACGATTTATCTTACTGTAGTGGATAAGGACCGCAATGCTATTTCTCTTATCCAGAGTAATTATGCTGGTTTTGGTTCCGGTAATGTGCCTGATGGATTGGGATTTTGTCTCCAGGACAGGGGAGCGCTTTTCAGCCTGGACCCGGGTCATCCCAATGTTATTGAGCCGGGTAAGCGGCCGTTTCATACTATTATCCCGGCGTTTGTCACTAAGGACAATCAACCGGTGTTTACGTTTGGGGTGATGGGTGGTGCCATGCAGCCCCAGGGGCATGTGCAGGTGTTGTTGAACATCATTGATTTTGGCATGAATATCCAGGAGGCTGGTGATGCGCCGCGGTTTCGTCATTCAGGTTCTTCGCAGCCGGATTACGGTGTCATGACAGATGGTGGTGAAGTTCACCTGGAAAGCGGTATAGACCCCCTGGTAGTCCGGGAATTGATGGGTAAGGGCCATAATATAACCGGGTCTCGTGGTGGTTTTGGTGGTTACCAGGGTATATGGATCGATCAGCAGCGGGGTATTTTGCTTGGTGCCAGTGAATCCAGGAAAGACGGCTGTGCCATTGGGTACTAGGATTTTTTAGCCACAGAGGACACAGAGGTTACAGAGAAGAACAGTTATGAAAAGTTTTTGCGGGGGTCCAGGGGGCAGTTTTTTCAAAAAGCGCCCCCTGGTCGCCGAAGGCAAAAAGAGAAATGAGAGATCAGAATGGTTAAAGATAGAGAGTATGATTTAATTAATGAACAGGTGATTGTGATTTACGACAAATTATTCCCTTTGTATATTGTCAAAGGAGAGAAAAATTTTTTAATTGACAGTGGTGTCACGGCTAAGGCTGAGGAGTTTTACGCTAAAATTAACCGTGCCCTGGCAGAGACCGGTAGCAGAGAAAATAGAGGGATTCAATCTCTCTTATTGACTCATACCCATTTCGATCATGTTGGAGCTGCTTCTTATTTACAAGGAAAATATGGTTTTGACGTGATGTGTTCTCATCGGGGTGCTCAGTTATTGCAAAAAAGTAAATTAGTGGGAATCATGAATCGGTTGAACCAGGAATACAAGGAAATGGTGAAGGTCTTCTCGGACACTAGCTTTGAGAAATTGGAAAACCTGGATGTGGTTTCCGGAGGTGATAAAATCCGGGTAGATGAGCGCAGTTATTTTGAAGTCATTGACACTCCCGGTCACACCAAATGTTCCGTTGCTTACTTGCTTCAGCCCTGGAGAGTTTTATTCCCCGGTGATTCCGTAGGCTTGATGAACCCGGACGGAGCGA
>CP070627.1:2530186-2534481 GCA_020355945.1 Candidatus Aminicenantota bacterium
GACACATGTTTCTTTATCTTTTCAGAGATTTTTTGATACCTGGCCAACATGGGGACCAGGTCTCTTTCCTGGAAATGTATCAACCACTTTTCACCGCTTTTTTCCGCCAACAAAGATGCTGTCTCCAAATATTGTTCCAGGTTTGACAGTAAAAACGCTTTATCAAATTTCCTCCATTCATTGGTGTAATGGTTGATGAAAAACAATACCGAACGTATCCCTGCTTTTTTGGCATCCAATTTTTTTTCAAGATTTTCAATCAATTTGTCCAGGTTATCAAAAGAAGCGGCTTTGTCTTTTTTCCTTTGCAGGATATCCTCCTCCAGTTTGGTTTTAATAAATTGAAGGATTTCAGCTTTACCGGATTCGGTATTGATCCGGTATGTGTGAAGCGGGGAACGAACCAACAACTGATCGGAAGGGGTTAATACCCGGTGAACAAAATGCGAAACCGTGTCAGCCAGGGGTTTTGCATAATCGACTGCATCAAACGACAGGACAAACTGGCGGCCGCGCCCCGATGAAATATCCCCAATGGACCGCTTTTTCATGAAAAAATCCACAATAGGTTTCTTTTCCCCATTGATACGGAGTTCAAAATCATTTTTATTTAAATCTTTTACGTAATTGTCTGTGGATTCACTCCTGGCAATCACCCGCACCGGCAATTTTAAGAACAGTTCTTTTTGAGTTGAATACATCAAACTCAAGTCAAATACCAGCAGCAGGGCAAAAAAAAGGACAATCATCTTTTTCATTCCTGACCTCCTTTTGAACCTGCAATTATATCATATAAAGGTTATTCAGGTAACAATCAAACTTTTTTCCAGGGAAGGATATAATTGATCGATCTTTTGCTGGTATTGAATCGTTAACTCCAGGCAGCGGGCAATTTTAATGTAATGTTTCATGTCTTTGCAACTGAGCGTGCTGTTCTTACGGGATTTCAACCATTTGTCCATCACTTGATATCCACAGGTTTCATATTCCCATATATCCGGGCTGATATGGGAAAAATACTGGCAGTTGTTGATATAAACCCTTCCCCCTTGATCCGCTGCCGGCTCAAACCGGATTCTTTCAACGCGGTTGTCTCCACTGACTTCAAATTTCGAGAAAGTTTGGTCCAATTCCGGTGCTTTCATCAGGTGAATCGCAGTCAATCGCTCACCCCACCGCGCCACCTCAACAAACAAATCATAATCCGAAATAAACGGCACCCGGGGAAAATCAATCTTCAGGTATTCCGCATACATTTCCCGGTAAAGGGTTGAAAACAATACCGCGTAAATATAATAAAAAACCTGTTCTGCCGACGGTAACGGGTCAAAACCTGCCATCTCGCGGAGTAAATTAAAAATTTTCGGATTAATATTGAGCTGCCTGGGCATTGATTCCTGGTTATTGAGCCGGTTGAACAGCCCCCTTTTGTCTCTGTTGGGATAAAGATAAACATATAAAGGAAAAATGTAGGCAATACCTTTGTTACTGGTAGTAACGCGGCTTTCTACGATGGTATCTGCAGCCAGGCAGTGGTTAAACACCCCTTCGGCCACCTGCCGCACCGTAATTAAACCGATATTTTCCTGTAACATATGTTTCATCACGTCCGGTCGGGGCATGCAGATAAACCCGCGGGATATCCCGGTATAATAGGTATAACGGATATCAAAGGGTCGATAGAGAATGGGGACGATCCTTTTCCTGTCTATTCCACTCTCCAGTACATCTTTCTGTGCCGCTTTCACCTGCCAATCCCGGGTGTCGTCTCCCAGGCGGAAATTTAACCTGGCAAAGGCTTCATCCACCTTTGAAAAAGCCAATATTGTATTATACATCTCCTCTTCATTTTTCTTTACGGTGAGTTTGTCTCTCGCCGTCACAATACCCACGCTGTGAACCGGGAAAATATCGGTTACTTTATAGAATCGTTGATACATATGTCCCCTGGTTTCCGATTCCGGGGCGGCAGCAGGTGTAAAAAGGTAAAATCCTGGTGTGGGAAAAATTCTTTTCCATTGAATGTCAAGGATGTTGTTCTCCCCCAGTTGTGCGTATTTATCTTCCCGGGGTCCCCACAGGTCCGCATAAAACACCTTACAATCCGCGCCTTCGTTTTTTATCTTGATAAACAGGGAAATAGCCACCCCTTGCCGGATATCGAATACATTTTCATCAATTGAGCCATCCGGGCATTTCTCTTTTTTCATGACATTGCCGTGAAGGTTTAAGATGTAAATTTCATTAAAACTCTCCATCAGGGACCGACGCATGCCTCGAAAGGTGGGATTGTCCAGGTAAGCATGGTTGGTCACCAGCCCCACCACTCCTTCGCCCTTCTCCTGGATTTTCACCTGGGCAAAGCGGATAAATTTGACATAATCGTCCTGGAGCCATTTAAGATTCTTCTCTGGCAGCGGCTTGCCGTCGATCAGCTTATACGCCTCGATTTGTTCACCGATCCAGGTCTTCACTTTTTGGTATTTGATTCGTTTTGTCCTGGTGGTTCTGCTGATAATGGTTTCACTTTTGGTAAGGGAATGGCCGGCATAGGGTGGATTACCCAGGATAACAGTTATAGGGGTCTTTTTTTTGATCTTGCCGGCGAGCCGGGATTCCCCGGACATGGTAGACATGCAAGGCAGGTTCGACTGTTCGATATCTTCCATTTCCAGGGCGTTGGTCAAATAAATATTAAACCGCTCTTCTTCTTCTAATCGCCCCCCGATCCTATCCAGTATATAAGCCATCTTTAAATAGGCCATGGCATAGGGTGCCATCATCAGTTCAAAACCATAGAGATTGTTTAATTTATAATTACCAACAAAATCCTCCTTCGTACCCTGGCCGTATTTTCTCATATATTCTTCGATGGCCAATTGAGCTGCCTCTGCCAGGAATGTGGCGGTCCCTGCTGCGGGGTCCAATATTTTAATCCCGGGATCTGCCAACCCATCCGAACGTTTTAACTTAATTTTTAAAATCAAATGAATGGATTTGACAATAAAGAAGACAACGGGCCTGGGCGTGTAATAGACCCCCCGTTTTTCCCGCACCCGGGGGTCATATTCACTCAAAAAAGTCTCATAAAAATGATGAATCGGATCCTCTCCTTTACTTTCAATGAAATACTCATACAGGATACAATTGGCATCCACGAGGTTGATCAAATGGACAATATCATCCATACTGCACTTCAACTGCTGCGGGACTTTGTCAATGGAAATGAATTGGAACATATCATGGAGAATGCCGTTGGCAGTAGGAATATAATTGATAGCAGATTCTCGTTTCAGTTTTCCTTTGCAGCGGGTGGCAGCGGTAAATAACCCAAAGGTCAATGTCTGGGAATACAGATCGGCAAAATCTTTTTTGGTTAAATCATGAATTAAATATTTCTTAAAGGCATGATAAAATCCCAGGATATGATTTTCCCGGCCTTTAGCTTTTGAGCCTGGTCCTGTTTTTAATTCCTCCATTACCACATAATCTCTCATCAACCGGGTGCGATTGGCAAGCGCCACAGCCAACCACCTGGCATTAATATGATTAGGTAATATATACGAAAGATAGTCTTTAAATAATTCCAGGCATTTCTCCTCATTTTGTGGAAGTGGTTTTATTCCGCCTTTCACTAAAGAAACCTGTTGGTCGATGCATATGGAATTGATCAGTTTACCGTACCGATAAAGTCGAAATTCCAGGAAATTGGTAAGAATAAGGTTGGGGAAAACCTCCCGGTACCGGTTGATCTGGGGTGAATCTTCCACATCTGCCAGTTTTTTGGTAGGGGCTTTGGCCTCGATATAACCCACCGTTTTTGTTCCCGGGGCCTTAATAACGAAATCCGGGTTTCCTGCTTCTGTTTTTTTAGGTACAGAAATGATCTCCAGGTCCGGTCGTTTTATCAGGTCCCGGATTTTCAAAATGAAACGTTCCAGGGCGGGATAATAGCTTTCTTCCCTGGCTTCTCCACTGGAAAACATGTTATAAACATCCGTTAAGTACTTGCTTACCACATCTTTAATCATTAATCTCTCCTGGTGCGTGTTTGGTATACCCATACGAAACACAGCCTAAAAAATGAATTTTTATAATATTTTTATTCATCAATTATATTTTACCACAAAAACAACAAAAAATAATCATTTTTTTTCATTTTTTTATTAATTTTTCTCATCGCGTCATTTTTGTTTCCGATGCCACGGCAGTGACTAATGATGATCTCCATTTTGAAGAATATGATTATTCTACTGGAGTAGTTAGCCTCCTACCTTAGTTCGCTTCGGTCGCAA
>CP070627.1:2534581-2538828 GCA_020355945.1 Candidatus Aminicenantota bacterium
ATAAGAATCAATGATCTCCCTGTTGGTCTTTAACGGATAAAGGGTTTTAAATTCATGGTAACTCATCACTCGATTTCCTGGAATTCCTGTGATGACAGCGAAACGCCGTTTATCGATAAAAGAAATGCGATCAGTTTCAAACAACCGGGATTCTCTTATGGCTGAGTTAGCGGCAGCTTGGAAAAGAAGCGAAGATTTCGGCATATTTTTCAACCATTTTTTATCATCATCCGGGCAGTTAATCTCACTGTAATCAATCGTGGCTGCCACTTTAATGGGAAAATGAGATACATCGAATCCTGTAATCGGGTATATACCATCTACCCCGCTGCTCATGTTTTCCCACATTTCGTATTTATTTTTACCCAGGCTGGTAATGGCCTCCATACCTGTTACCACCACTCTTCTTATTTTATTTTTCATTGGTATCACCTTTTGACTTAGATTCCACTTGCCCATGGTTCCGCATGGATATCTTTTCGCCCAAGCGTCAGGATGCTGCGTGGTCCGTGGAGGTAAAAATCTTTTATATCAGTAAGTATAGCACAAGCAAAGGAAAATATCAATAAAAAGTTTTTTTATCAATATTTTATCGCCGATTTTACATCCCAGTGTTTTGGCTGCATTTTCAAAATTGCGGGCAACTTCCAGGGTACCGTTGGCGGTCACAAAGGCAATCCATTCACCCTGGGGCACATCCGCATAGGCATTTCCCCAAAACACATTGAGCTGCTTATCTTTAAAAATTAATTTAAAGGAGGTGCTTTTTTGAATCCCCAGTTTTTTCAAATCCTTTTCAAGGATATCGATATCCATGTTCCCATAAGCCGGGTGAATATATTTTACGGTTCCATAGGCGCCTCCATCTTTAAACAGGGCGCTGGATTTGAGAACCGGTGCTGGAAGTGTTATGTCTTTATCTTTCTCGATTTTCCCGGTTGCCACCAGGGTGATAAGCCCTTTTAATGCGGTATCTTCTTCGGTATCCGATATATTGACATGTCCGTCACGGGATACATACCATACCACCGGTGGAATCGATGTTTTTCCTGGTTTGACTTTACCGGCATATGACCGGGGATCGGCTATTTCATTTTGATTGCTAAAAAACAGGATGGGAATTTTGGGTCGATATGTAAGTGTATAGTACTTATTTTCATGTACTAAGGGAAAGGCGATGCCCAGGATTCCGGAAAAATTTTCCGCATGATTTTCGGCAATCAATGTCGCGATGACTGCGCCCATTGAAATTCCCTGGATAAAGGTTTGGTTGGGTTTTCCATATTTTTTTTCAATATATTGGCGTAAATCCAGGATATCATTAACCCCCTCCTTATAGACGAGACCATTGCTGCGATAACTGGTGCAGGCGATCATCCAGCTATTGGCCAGCAGTCTTGAATAGGCCAATTTTTCCAGGGGAAAATCCGCAAACAACGGGGCAGAAACGGGTCTGTACCCATGGGCAATTATCAGCAGGCGTTTATTCCATTGTTGGGGAACAGCGATCATAAATTTAGCTCCCTTGATTTCTCCTTTGGCAATCTCGACATCTGCCGGGTACCCACCCGGATAAACCGTGCTAACACTTATTCCCGTCCCCATAACCAGGAAAAATATTAATAACCAGCACACGTGATTCTTTCTCATTAACTTTCTCCTTTTTAAAATAAAGAGTTATAGAATTATAGGAAAAATAGTAAATAGATTCAAGAGAAAATTAGAAAAATCTGCTTTTCCGCTTCCAACTTTCTCCCCTTCTACCCTTCTGATCCCTAACCAGGCAAAGCTGGACCGGAGCTTTGCCTGAAAATTCCAAATCGCAAATTCCAAATCACAGGAACACCAATGACTAATGACAGCACTTTCAAGCTCTGCGGTCAGACTTGCCTGTCCGACTCATACCTCCCCACTTCGATATTAATCGGTGATTCCTGATGTAGGTCATTTGATTGTTTTCGAGCAATTCTTAATCTCCAACATTTATTGGTTACGGATAGTTGAACTTTATGATTGGTATCAACTGTTATATAATCTTTAATTCCAATTTCATTGTTTAAGCATTTGATTTTAAAGATGATGAAACCATCTGAAGATGTAAGCTTGAAAGGCTTTGCCGGTGTATTGGGCATAACTTTGCCGCCCTGACCGATTCCATGCACAGGAATAACTTGCAGGGTAACTTTTTCTCCTGTTGAATTTTCTTTAAACTTGTTCTCAATGGTAAAATTAAAGACTTCCATTGCCACGATCAAGCCTCCTATATTTTATCTAATAGTCAAGGTTACCCTCATTAACAATTAACTATTGACAATTTACAATTGACAATGGCTAATTTTTAACGAAACCAGCTTAAATGTTACCTGTTACCTTCACCCATCGCCGATAATCACGTGATCTTTTTTCTTTGTGAATCGGGCGTTGAGCGCTAATATGGTTGGCCTGGTTATTTTTAGTTCCCATGCCGGAGGCCCCGGGGGGATTTTTACTATTATCCTGGCACCGCTGTGCTCATGCGAATGAGTGATAGAAATGGCGGTTAGACTTTCTTTACAAGTAAAGTCAAAATCAGCCCATGACGGTATGTTGATCAAACAATTCTTCTCCAAATAACCAGGACCTTTAACCACGGAAATATGCAGGTAATCGTTTTCTCCATTGGTACCCAGGGGAAGGGTGATGGAACTGTTATGGCTAATAATATGTGCACTCCGGGTGGAGTGATGATACACATTAAGGTCTCTTTTCTCGGTTACCAGTTTATTTCCCACCTTAATTTCAATTTCTTCCGGCATCTTTTAATCTCCTATATATCCAATGTTAGCATGAAATCTACATACGCTATACATACATCCTTGCCCACATCCTCAACCACTCAGGTGAGCACACTTACCTATCTACGCCCTCCTCCTTTTACACCCGGATGCAAGAAGGAGGAAAGCGTTTTAAATCTTTTCCTTCTTTAATTTTGTTTATTTACCTTTAGGTTTTTGTTTTGGTTGGTCGATTGGTTCTTCAACTCCGACTTCTACATTAGTAGGTGGATCGTCAAGGCTGTGAATTGGTTGTTCAGATACGTTGCCAGCAGAAACATCTAATGTCAATTTCCATTTTTTTACATCTTTTTGTTTACTAAATTGGAAATGGTGCTTTGTGGAAAACTTATGTGTATACAATGTGGCATCCTCAGAAGCATCAATGGGGACTAAACTGAATTCTAAAATACCATTATTATTTGGTGTGTAAGATTCCGTTCTCGGTAGGTTAGGTTGTAGATTAAATTTTATTTCAGGCTCACCAACCACAACCCTCACTCTAATGCTTTTTTTTGATTTCCTGTTGTTTTTAAATGTAATCTCATATCCTTCTTTCTCTGATGACATTTTAAACCTCCTGTATTTTTTAATTTATATTTTAAATGCATTACTCTTCACTCTCTATTCCGAACCTGTGATCATTTAACCGGCAGCGATCGGTTAATTTTCTCTACCTTCATGACTCCCCACTTCCACACTAACGGGTAGACCATTATAGCTGCCATTTTCTTGTTTACGGGCAATTTTAAACCTCCACCATTTGTTGGTTACGGATAGTTGGACTTTATCACTGGTATCAAAGGCAATATAATCGTTGATATCAATTTCACGATTCAAACACCTGAGTTTAAAGATGATGTAACCATCCGATGATATAAGTTTGAAAGGCACTGCCGGTGTATTTGGTGGAATCGTACCCCCACAACCTTTACCGTGCACGGGAATCACTCGAACGGAGAGATTTTCTCCTGCCGCATTTGCGTTAAACTTGTTTTCTACTGTAAAACTAAACGCTTCCGGTACCATTGTCATACCTCCTTCATTTTAATATGCCTTGATCTTCCTGCCCAATGTTTCAACGTTACCACGTTACCACGTTACCACGTTACAACGTTACAACGAACAAGGCCTTCGATCATTTAACTTTCATGTCAAATGATCTGCCTATATTATGGTATAAAAAAAATTGAAAAGCTATCAATTTGGATTCAAAATCATATAAAAATCGTTTCAACCTAACATGGGATGTATAACAAATGATTCACGCCTAGCAATTTTGATTCATGATTAGGTGAGTGAGGTGCATAGCCTGGACAAGCCGGAACCAAAAAGAGCCTGGCTTGTCCGGGAAATTACAAATTACAAATCCCAAATTACAAACATGGGGTGTCCTTCGGACAGATTTAAACGCCTTCGGCGTGGAGTCCTTAA
>CP070627.1:2538928-2543174 GCA_020355945.1 Candidatus Aminicenantota bacterium
TTTTGGTTTTTTGTTAATAATTGTCGGGCAGCTTTTAATACATCGTCATTTACTGCGCTGCCGGCCATTAACCGGGCGAGTTCTGCCACCCTGTCTTTTTCCGGTAGTTCCTTTACATAACTAAACGTTTGATTCTTTTTAAATTCTTTGCTGACCAGGAAATGGCTTTCGGCAAAGGAAGCGATCTGGGGCAAATGGGAAATACAAATCACCTGGTTGTTTTCAGAGATGCGTTTTAATTTGTCTCCTACAAATTCAGCGGTTTTACCTCCAATGCCCGTATCGATTTCATCAAATATATAAGTAGAATCCACATTATCTTTGAGAATCGATTTTAATACCAACATTAACCGTGACAACTCACCACCGGAAGCGATTTCCTTGATCCGCCCGGGGGGCTGTCCGGGATTAGAGGTAAAATAAAATTCAATTTTGTCTGTGCCTTTATCTGTAATATTATCCATATCCGGCTCATTTTCTTCGATTTGCACCAGGAACCGGGCTTTGCTCATCTCCAGTTTTTTCAACTCTTTTTCAATGATTTGACTTAATTTTTCAGCTTTTTTCTTTCGCTGATTTCTCAATTCCAGGTTGAGGGTTTTGTATTCTTGAAGTGCTTTATCAATATCTTTTTGCATTTCTTTAACTGAAAAATCCCTGTCTATAAGGAGATTTCTTTCTTTTACCAGTTCCTCTTTTTTTTGCAATAATTGATCCAGGCCCATTTTATATTTTAATTTGAGACGGTTCAACCTGGTTAATTTGTCTTCGATTTCATTTAACTCATCCTCGTTGTAATCCACTCCCCCGATGATCCTGGAAAGGGTGGAGGAGAGTTCAGGCAAGAGGTTGTAAAAATGATCCACCTCCTCACTCAAATCAGCCATTTCAGAATAAATTTCTTTTAGGTATCGGAGATTTTTCAGGTTATCTGCAATAGTATTATAGATGGAGTTGTCTTTCTGATAAAAATCGCCAATCAGTTGGTGAGATTTAGAGAGTATTTCTTCAGCGGAAGAGAGTATTTTCAACCGCTGTTCCAATACTTCATCATCTCCTTTTTGCATTTTCAGGTTCTCGATTTCGGTTATTTGAAAATTAATAAAGTCAAGAGTTTCAGCGGCTTTTTCTCCTTTTCTTTTTAATGCCTCCAGTTCATCGATTAATACTTTTAATCGTTCAAAGCTTTCAGCCAGGCGGTTTAACAGGTGGTGGTTCTGACAGAATTCATCCAGGAAAACCCGGTGATTGATAGGGTTTAACAGGAAAACGTGTTCGTTTTGGCCATAGATATTGAGGAGATTTTCGGCTTTTTCTTTTAATCGAACAAAAGGGACAAGGTCGCCGTTGATATAGCAAAGGGACCTTGTTTTTTGAACTTCGCGTTTCAGGATAAACTCTTCATCTCCCCGGGTAAACATAGCTTCCACCACCAGAGTATTATTCTCGCCGCGGATGGCGGTTTCTGCGACTTTTTTCTTGAGGAAATGGTTCACGGCGCCGATTAAAATAGACTTACCAGCACCGGTTTCACCAGTTAGGATATTTAAATGTGGAGAAAAGTTCAATTCAACTTTTTCTACTACTGCAAAATTCTCAACTTTTAAATAATCTAACACTATCTTTGCCTCCGGCAATTAGGGGGGGCGCTTTTTGAAAAAACTGCCCCCCCTAAACCCCGTGAAACATCCGCAAAAACTTTTTATTAAAGGTGCGCATGGGTATTACTCATCATTCAATTCATAAGGTCCTAATAATGTTTGTAAATTGATACGACCGTACCCGATAAAATCGTCTACTCCCGGATGAGTGGAAGCATTGACATCGTCTGCCGTATATTTGATAAGGGCCATGACCTGGTCATTGGTGAGGAAAGGTTTATAAGCGATTAATAACGCAGCGGCTCCGGCAACATGAGGAGTGGCAAAGGAAGTTCCGCTTCTCCAGTGGTAGGAATCCAGGTTATCCGGGTCATCCGGTGAGTAGTTAGCACCCCAGACAAAGTAACCGGGACCTGCTACATCCACCTGCGGGCCGTAGTTGGACCAGTTAGGCCGTTCATCATTAGCGTCTGTGGCAGCTACAGCCAGGCAATAATCATCGTATGCCGCAGGATAAAGAACGGCAGAGCCAGTATTGCCTGTGGCGGCTGCAATCACAGCGCCATTATTATAGCAATATGCACAGGCATCTTCCAGGATAAAGCTGGGGCTCCTGCCGCCAATACTCAGGTTAAGCACCTGGGCACCGTGGTCTACGGCGTACCGCATGCCTTCGGCAATGGCAAGATAAGAACCATACCCGGTACTGGCCATGACTTTAATAGGCATGATTTTGGCATTCCAACTAACCCCGGCAATACCAACCCCATTATTGGTCTCAGCCGCGGCAATAGATGCGGCAAACGTACCATGCCCATGATCGTCATACGGGTCTTCATCGTCATTCACATAATCGCGACCAGGTACGATCTTAAATTGTAAATCTTCGTGGTCCGCGGCTACACCACTGTCAATAATCGCAATAATCACATCATCACTGCCCGTGGTCCAATCCCACCCATCAATGGCTTTTATATCACTCCCCGCAGTCCCGGTTAGACCGGTCTCAGGAAGATAAACTTGACCGGTATTGTGCAGCCCATACTGGTATTGAAAATAGGTGTCATCCGGGATCCTAGAGGTTAATACCGCATAGTAATCAGGAGAAGCATCTGCTATATAGGGTTCTTTGCGCAGCCGCTGGCACAACGCTTCGATATCACATCCTCCGGTGGTTTCGGCAATATAATAATCCCGGATGCGATGCATTTGCAGATGTTTAATTTCAGATTTGTATTTATGCAATAACACGCTAAAGGGATAGTCCTTCCTGATTTCACCGGGACGGTGAGGAAGGTTTACTGCTTCCATTTCCAGGACTGCGTCACTGGAAATCTTTATTACGGCGCGATTGGGGACATACTCTTGTTCCGGTTCCAATTGGAGCGGCTGCCCGTTATCAGCCGTCAATATCAAAGAAAAGGCAATAACAACCATAAATATAATCCACTTTTTATTCATTTTTTCACCTCTTAAAAGATATAAAAGACCTCGACAGAGAGGGAGGTTTTTGAGAATAAATTCACTTTGACCTTTAGATCAAAGTGACTGCCCAACTCGAAAAGAACGCCACCGGCAAACCCCATTGTATTTTTTTGTTGGTATTCCAATTCTTCTTCACCCTGGAGTTCTTCTATATTTTCAGCAGCGGTTATTTTCCCTTTTACCAGGTTCATTTGCGGTCCGGCAAAGATAGTAAAAGTGGAGAAAGCATCGTATTGCACCAGCAGTTCCAGGGCTACCTGGGTAAAAGAATGCTTAATAGTAGAGGTCCCGGTGACAATAGGTAAATCAATGGTGTGTTCTTTTTTAAATAATTTAAAAAACAATATTTCTGCATTGGCATTAAAAGAAAAATCCTTCCAGGAGAGAAAGTCTGATTTCGCCCGTAACCCAAAGACCATGGAGTTGTAAGCCTGGTCACTGAGCCGCAGGGAGAGGGGTAGGTTATAGAAATCCACCGGGTCGGCAAAATCATTGCTGTCATAGCCAGCTACCACACCCACGGTTAGATAATCCATCAGCCCGACATCCACTTCCAAAGCCAGGTACGAATGAACCAGTGTATTTTCAATATTGTCGTCACCCATCAATACAGCCACTCGATTGTAAGAAAAATTCAACCCGGCAGTATAGTCAACCCCATAAGATCTGGATACGGTTGGTTGGGTTTGTTCTTGTCCGGCGGGAAATAATGCCAATGTAGAGGCTAAAAAAAACAAAAGAAAAATTTTAATTTTCATGTTCTCATCCTCACATTTTCAATTTACTTTTTTTGCTTTATGAAGTATCAATATACCCAAAACCGGGGTAATTGTCAATGCCCTCGGTGCGGCCCCGGTTATTATAATTTTAATAAAAACTTTGCTTGGCACGAATGTCCCTAAGATAAGACGAAACAGGCATGGAAAAAGCGTTTTGCCGCCAAACCAGACACACCCCGTCCGCTTCGCGGCCACCCCTCTCAAGAGGGGAGACACACCCCGGCCCTTCGGGCCACCCCTCTCAAGAGGGGAATTAAAGGGCTTATTACTGCGTATTAAGCACCAGGCATTGAGTGTTTTCCGGACCTCCCCTCTCGAGAGGGGTGACTCCTTCATCGTATAGATGAAGGTGGCGGGGTGTGTATGCTTCGGTACCAAAAT
>CP070627.1:2543274-2547516 GCA_020355945.1 Candidatus Aminicenantota bacterium
CAAGGGGGCAAGCCCCCTTGTTCCCTTTAATAAAAAGTTTTTGCGGGGGGTACAGGGGGGCAGTTTTTTCAAAAAGCGCCCCCCTGATAGGGTGCCCGCGCCGCGGGTCTGCCGGAGGCAAAATTTCTCTGCGGTTAATTCCGGTCGGTTTAAATAACCCCGGGCCACCCCTTCACCACCAATATACATTTCACCCACCACTCCCAGGGGGACCAATTTCATCTCCCGGTCAAACAGGTAGACCGTGGTATTATTTATGGGCCTGCCAATGGGCAAGCTCGATAATGCTTCATCCACCTCTTTGACCTCTATCTCTATCGAAGTCACGGTTGTTTCTGTTGGTCCGTACTCATTGTAAAAATCGCAATGCTTCATCCACTTTTTTGCCAGTGATACCGGGCAAACATCTCCTCCTGCTATGACCCGTTTCAACTGGTAATTGTTTTTCAGTTGGATATTATTTAAGAATGAAGGGACAGCATGAATATGGGTAATCGCCTGGCTCGAGATAAATTCTTCAAACAACCGGCTGTCCAGGAGGGTATCTTTATCGATAAGTACTAAGACCGCCCCACTGAATAGTGAGATAAAAATTTGTTCCACGGATGCATCGAAACAAATAGGGGAAAATTGCAATACCCGGTCATCTTCGGTTATATTAAAACGTTTTTTCTGGGAAAAGGCTAAATTTACCACTGGCGCATGCTCTACCATGACGCCTTTGGGTTTACCGGTGGAACCTGAAGTGAAGATGATGTAGGCCAGGTTCGAGGGTTTATTTAGGTTTTTCAAATTTTCATGGAATTCTCGATGGGGTAGGTATTGGAGGGTATTGGTCATAATAATTTCCCTGGTGGTTTTGGTTGTTTGTCTTTGATCTGGTACAAAGGCCAGCCCCGGGATGGTTTTAAGCACTGCCTGGTTGGGTAATCGGCGGTGGTTTTCTACCATTTTCTTTACCAGTTGGTTAAAAGTCACTTCCCCTTCTCCCAATACCGCCAGGTCCACATGGGGGTCTTGCAGGAGTGTTTGATAATCACTGGTGGCATAGGGGCCGCCAGCAATCAACGGGACATCGATACCCCACTGCCTGATAATTGCAACTGTCTTATGGAAGAAATCTTTATAAAACGTTAAGGTTCGTATACCGATGATATCCGGTTTAAACTCCTTCAATAAAGCATATAATTCCTCGTAACTATCGAAATCAATCCGTGATTTAGCGATCCTGCCATTTATCTCACCGGCAAACGTTTGATTCAAATAGGTCAGCACGGACATTAATCCCAGGGGGGCATCCACTACATCATAGAGCATATTGCTGCTATTGCTAAAATACTGGGATAAATCCAGGAATAAAATTCTTAATGCATGCTTAGAAGGTTTTTTTGTGGGGAAGTATTCTCTCATACGGGCATTTAGATCGGGCACCCACATGCGGTTTTCATCCACAAACCCTCCTGCCTTTAACTCATCTTCGCTAATTCCCACCAACTTCAACAAATCAGCAAGACAGTTAATATCCTCGGTTAAATAGCTGTTATATTTTTGCACCATTTCATCTTCCGTGAGAACCTTCATCTGATAAGGCAATACATGCAGCAACCGTTCTTTGGATAGAAAATATTCATCAAGAAATTGGGTTTGATATTTTAAGGTAAAGCTTTTCTCAAAGGGTAGTGTATCAGGTAATTCATGGAAGGCCAGGTTCTCGGATTTTTCGATGGCTTCCCTGGAGACACCATTTTCCACAGCTATTTTCGCCATATCGGTATTGGGATAAATCTTCAAAATAAACACATAAGGGAAATGCACCCATTCCAGGGATTTGATAAAGTCCAGGGTCATCATGGCTTCTTCCTGGGTTTCTGTTGGAAATCCATGCATGGTAAACAGCTCCAAAATGACATGAGGATATTTGTTAATGAAATAGTTGATATTTTCACGCAGTTTTTCCAGGTTCAAATTTTTTTTGATGAGTTTCTGCAGCCTGGGTGAAGCAGTTTCCAGGGCTAAGGCAAGGTTTACCGTGCCTGCTTTTACCATTAAGTCAATATAATCCCTGGTCAGGATATCCCCCCGCATACCATTGGGGAAAAAAAGCTCCACCTCCAGTTCATTTTCGATGATTAATTCAAAAAATCGTCTGCTGTTTTCAATATTGAGGTTAAAAATATCATCAACAAAGGCAAATCTCTTTACTCCCATTTTATAATAAATCAAAACTTCTTCGAAAATATTCTCAGCCGAGCGAAACACATGGGTTTTAGGCCAGATTTTATGGCAGTAAGCACAATTGTACGGGCATCCCCGGGTGGCTTGCAGGGCAATAAAATGTTTGCCCATAGTTTGCCCGATATATTTATTGTATTTTTCATAATTGACCAGGGAACGATCGGGTATGGGTAAGCTGTCAAGCGTCTTTATATTTGACCGCTGCCTGGTCTGCAGCGGCTCCACCACCAGGGTAGAACGCTGAAGAGTGGTAAATGATTTATGTTGGATAAGATTGCTTTTGGTGAGCAAAATTGAGGTATGACAATCTTGCATCATCTTGCTCAACCGATTGACCGGGGTGTCCGGATCGATTGGCAAATAAGCACCGCCAGCTTTTAAAATCCCCAATATCCCGATTATCATTTCCACAGAACGGTCCAACATCATTCCCACGATGGTGTCAGGGTGAATACCTTTTTTCCGCAATAGGTGTGCCAATTGATTGGATTTATTATTTAATTCCCGGTAAGTAATATACAAGGGGGCAAGCCCCCCTGTCCCCTCTAAGGGCTTCTCCATGCTCCATGCTCCATGCTCCATGCCAATTACGGCTATACGGTCCGGGTTCCTCTCCACCTGCCCTGCAAATAACTCATGGATGGTTTTGTCTGCCGGGAATCCTGCTTCCGTATCATTAAAATCGTATAATACCCGGCGTTTATCTTCTTGTGAAAGTAGATCAATTTCCCAGAGCTTTTTCTCCGGTTCCCTGGTAACCGATGATAGGATTTTCTTGAAAAACCCGATAATTCGTCGGATGGTTTCTTGCTTAAATAATTTCGTGCAATATTCCACAGTAAAAAATATATTTTGTCCGGTTTCCAAAGCCGTCAGTATTATTTCAAATTTCGATATGCCAGCCTCGTAACCAAGGGGTTTTACCTTCAAGGCGGTCTTCTCCACTCCTGGGGAAGGGGGTTGGTTTGCCTGTTTGTCTATATTTTGCAATGCAAACATCACATCAAACAAAGGATTCCGGCTGACATCCCTGTTTACAGCCACCTCTTCCACCAAATCTTCAAAGGGGTAATCCTGGTTTTCAAAAGCTTCCAATGTACTTTTTTTAATTTCTTTTAGAAATTCTTTAAAGGATTTAGAGCCGCAGGGATAACTTCTTAACGCCAATGTATTGACGAACATGCCGATGATCTCCTCTAAATCAGCATGCCTTCGGCCGCTTACCGGTGTTCCCACCACAATATCTTCCTGTCCGCTCATTTTTGACAGCAAGATGCTGTATATTGAAAAAAGGATCATGTATAATGTTACGCCTTCCTGGAAGGCCAATAATTTTAACGATCGGGTATTTTCACTTCCTATTTCAAAACTTATTGAATTTCCTTCAAAACTCTGTACTACTGGTCTCACATAATCTGTAGGCAGATCAAGCACTGGTATTTCCCCTTCAAACTGTTTCCGCCAGTATTCCCCTTGTTTTATTATCGTCTCTTTTTCCCCGGGGCTGCTGCGCCATTGAATAAAGTCTTTATATTGGAATTTTAAAGGGGGGAGCTTTTTGCCGACATACAAAGCCATAAATTCATTTATAAGTATAGCAGTGGAGATGCCATCGGATGCGATGTGATGCATGTCTGTCATAAGTACCTGTTTTTCCTCGACTTTTATTAAACCGGCTCGCACCAGGGGCGCTTTTGATAAATCAAAAGCCCTGATAAAACCACTGAGGACTTCTTCAATTCCTACAAGTGAATACCAGGACTGCTGCCCAGGGTTTGAACCTTCATATTCCAGGCCAAATTGTATATCGCAAGCTCTATGCACCTGCTGGAACGGGTTCCCTTCTCTCATCTCAAATGAGGTTCTTAAACTCTCATGTCTCCGGATCAATCTCCTGAAGGCTTTTTCTATCTTATCTTTATCAAGGGTTCCTTCCAGGGTGAAAAAAGAGGGCATGTTGTAAACCGTATTATTTTCATCCAACTGCTGCAAAAAATACAACCGTTT
>CP070627.1:2547616-2551848 GCA_020355945.1 Candidatus Aminicenantota bacterium
GTTTTTCCAGGGTTCGTGCTTCGTCTCCCAACCGGGTCGGTGCATTAGGGGTATCCGGGAGTGCTTTTTTGATAAATTCCAGGTTCTTGAGTGCTTGCCAGATAACTTCATCCGCGCCCATCATGGCCCGCTGCAGTTCTCCGGCCTTTTTTTGGAACGCCAACAGCTCATTTTTATCTTCAGCAGGCAGTGTGGCCAGACCCAGTGATTCCACCACAACGGTTTGGGGTTTTCCCAGGGGAGTGAGAATCCCATCCACCCGTTTGGCAAGGGTGACACTAAAAGTCCCGGGTACCACCAGCGGCCCTTGGGGTAGTCGTTCCCAGGGAGGTAAATCTTTGGGTTGTTCAAGTACCGTAGGAGCCGGGGAAGGATACCGTAAGTCCCAGGCCACGCGGTGCATGCCTTTGCCGGTGGGACCGGTTAGGCAGCGTACCACGCTGCCATCTTGATCTTTTACCGTCAGGATGACAGCAGCTTCCTCCTCGCGATCTTCCTGCCGAAGTGCATCCCAGCCCGGGAATCGAATGGCTTTACCTTGTTTTTCAAGGTCTTTTTCTGTTTCCTGCCGTTGTTGTTTACGGGTTTTTAGCGACTCTTCCAGGTAATAGGTAAATACGGCACCAAAGGGAGGATTGGGGGCAGTGAAAAACGCATCCCCCATAGAGGCTTTTCCCTCCAAATCCAGCGGTCTCCTGGGAATATACAGCAGGACTTTTTTCACGGGAAAAAGCACGGCTTCCTTTTCCAGGATTTTTTCATTGACGCGGCGCAGGGGTGAGTAATCATCCAGGATGAAGAAACCCCTGCCAAAGGATGCCCCCACCAGGTCGTTTTCACGTTCCTGGATTTCGATGTCACGGAATGAAATAGTAGGAACGCCCCCAGTGAGTTTGATCCAGTGTTTCCCGCCGTCCAGGGTAAAAAATATTCCAAACTCCGTGCCAATAAACAACAGGTCCGGTTTGATATGATCCTGGGCAACAGCCCAGACAATGTGACCATAGGGGAGGTCTCCCTTGATAGAGGTCCAGGTGCGGCCGCGATTGGCACTTTTCATTAAATAGGGTTTTAAATCACCGGTTTTATGGTTATCCAGGGCGGCAAATACCGTATTGACATCATGCAGGGATGCCTTGATATCATTAACAAAGAAAAATGAAGGTACACCCGGGAGTTTATCGATCTTGCGCCAGTTTTTTCCGCCATCTTCGGTCACCCGGATCAGGCCGTCATCGGTTCCTGCATATATTAGCCCTTCCTGCAGCGGTGATTCGGACAGCGCGGTCAGGTTGCCGAAATAGGACATGGAATCATTGTCCCAGAGAGCATCTGCACTCCAGTTTTTCTCCATTATTTTTTGTTCCAGGCGGAAGATATTGCGGGACAGGTCCGGGCTGATGACTGTCCAGGAATCACCGCGGTCATCGCTGCGGTAGAGCCGTTGGGAACCATAATAGAGACGGGTATGGGAATGGGGACTGATAATCAGGGGCGAATCCCAGTTCCAGCGGGGTGGGTCCTGGCCCGGCTCAGGCTGTGGTTGAATGGAAACGATCTCACCACTTCGTTTATCATACCTTTCCAACCGGCCCACCTGCCACTCCGCATAAATAATATTGGGGTCAGTGGGATCAACCGCACAGGCATAGCCATCCGCCCCGGAAGTAAAAAACCAGTCACGGTTCATGATTCCATTGATATTCAGGGTACGCGACGGGCCCATCTGGCTGCCATTGTCCTGGGTGCCGCCATGAATATTATAAAAAGGCAGCGCATTGTCTAACGCCATCTTGTAAAATTGAGTCACCGGAAGATTGGCTGCAAATTTCCAGGTTTTGCCGCGGTCCCAGGTTTCATAAATACCTCCGTCAGAGCCCGCTAACAAATAATCGGGATCATGGGGATCAAATGCTAAGGCATGATTGTCCGAATGCTTGTACTTTTCATCCAGTTTACGGAAGGTTTTTCCACCGTCGTCGGTGACATGTATCCACACGTCCATCTGGTACACCCGGTCGAATTGGTGAGGATCGGCATAGATTTCCTGGTAATAGTGCGGACCTGTTCCGTTACTTATATAACTGTTTCGTTTTTCCCAGCTTTCCCCCCTGTTTTCCGAGCGGTAGAAGCCTTTTTCTTTTTTTGCAGCTTCAATAGTGGCATAGACCACATGGGGTTTGATGGGCGAAACAGCCAGGCCGATGCGTCCCATATGGCCGCCAGGAAGGCCTGTGGTCAATCTCTGCCAATGTTTCCCGGCGTCAGTGGTTTTGTAGATACCGGATTCCGGGCCGCCAGCCATAAAAGCGGCCACGGTCCTGCGTCTTTGATAGGCAGCCGCGTAGAGGGTATCGGGATTACCAGGTTCAAAGACTGCATCTGTGACGCCGGTGTCTTTACTGATGTTGAGGGACAGGTTCCAGGTTTTGCCGCTGTCCGTGCTTTTGTACAGGCCTCGTTCACCACCGGGAGACCACAATGGTCCTTCGGCTGCCGCATAAATCACATTGGCATCCCGGGGGTCTACCAGGATTTTGGAAATATGCTCCGACTGTTTAAGTCCCATGTTTTTCCAGGTTTTGCCGCCGTTGGTGCTTTTGTAAATCCCGTCTCCAAATCCCACATGGCGGCCGCTGACGTTTTCACCGGTGCCCACCCATACCACATCCGGGTTAATGGGATCGATGGTAACACATCCGATGGAATAGGAGGGTTGGTCATCGAAAATCGGTTCCCAGGTGGTCCCGCAGTTATTGGTTTTCCATACCCCACCGGAACCAACAGCAATATACCAGGTGCTGCGGTCACTGGGATGGATGGCAATATCACTGATACGGCCCGATGTCAATGCCGGGCCGATGTTTCGAAATTTCAGACCGGAAAAGGTATCCGAATCCGGTTGGTTTCCTTTTTCCGGTTTATCTTTTCCTGCCAGTACAGGCATTTGAATAACAAGCAGCAGGGTCAACAGGTAACCAATCATTCCTTTCATATTTTTCTCCTTTTGGTTTTTTAGCCACAGAGAACACAGAGAGCACAGAAAAAAATAGAAACTCTATATCCTCTGTGTCCTCGGTGTTCTCTGTGGCTCATTTTTTCATTTTCTTTCATACAACTTTTGACATTACTGTTTCTTTAGAAAGCCACCGCATACCCAGGACAGCAGATGCCAGGTTTCCCACCAGCATGGCCAGGCAGATACCAGTGAGGCGGACCAGCATACCGGTGCTGCCGTCCAGGGCTACTAAAATTGGAGTATGCAGCCAGATAATTTGAGTATAGGCAAAGATTTGCATTTTAAAGGTCACACTGTCCAGCAGGCGTCCGGCGGTTTCCATGCTCTGACGCACAGCGGTTTGCGCTTGTTGAATGGACATTTTGGTCATCCGTTCCGCTGCAGCCAATTGTTCTCCAATGACGACACTATCGGTCCGGCAATATTCACATCGTCTAAGAATCCCTTTTTCCGGGAGATCAGCGCCGCAGAGCCGGCAGCGGGCAGTGCCACCGGGTGCCACCGGTGCTAACGCCTGCATAGGAAGAGAAAATGTACCGGTTATCCGCCGGATAAAAACTGCCAACAAGTACGTGGTAACAATAGAGAACACAGCCAGACCAATGAATACCCCCAGGACAACAAAATTAATACCTTTACTTTCTTTTTCTGCCAGATCACTGATGAAATTAACCAGGGCGAAAACCAACCACAGGGCTGCTGTAGCCCATCCAACTCCCAGCAGAGTGCGGCGGTGTTTCCTGCCTTGTTCTACAAACCGACGCAGGGTTTTATCCTGGAACTGGCGGTGGGCAGCCGGGAGATCGGCAATGATAGCAGAGAGGCGTTTTAATGCCTCCTTCACCTTATCGGAGAGGCTCTGGGTATTCCCGCAAGAACTGCATTTCGCCTGTTCTGCGCTTCCCAGTTGAATATCTACACTACCACCGCAGGATTGACATACCACCCCTTCCAATTGGGCTTGCAAATGGGTCAACGGGTAGGCGGTTTTATCTTCCCTGTTTTTGTTTTTTACCGCATCAGCCCAGGTTTCGGCCCGTTCCCGTATCCACTCCGGGTTTTCCAGTAGTCCTGCAGTATGCACGCGAAGGGATTCACCTGCGGTGTCAACAACCAGGATTTCTTTTTCCAATTTTATATCCGAGACAGCATCCCAGGCCACTGAGCGGGTACGGGTGCCCAACAATCCCGGTTTTACATAGGTGATACCGGA
>CP070627.1:2551948-2556171 GCA_020355945.1 Candidatus Aminicenantota bacterium
AGCCAGGGCTTCGGCAACAGCATTGTGATTGGCAGCGGGATGGGTGCCGATCTCCTCGAATTTCCGGATATCCCCATCCATCTTTTCCGGTGCGGCCATAAGGGGCCAGACCTCTTTAATCCGCTCCTTTTTTACATATAATAACCCGGTCCCCACTGGTGCATAGGTCCATTTATGAAGGCTGGTGCCAAAGAAATCACATCCCAGGTCATTAATAGTGAAAGGGAAATGCGAGAAGGAGTGGGCGCCGTCACAGATCACGGGAATGCCATGGGAATGGGCCAGGGAGCTAATTTTGCGCACCGGTACGATTTGACCGGTTAAATTGATCATATGCATCACCATAATTGCTTTTGTTTTCCGGGTAATCGCCTTTTTAATTGCTTTAACGTAATCGTTGGGGTCCATAAGCGGGACTGAGAAAGAAACCTTTTTTAAAACGATTTTATTACGCCTGACCATTTGCTCCCAGGTGGTTAACATTCGCGGGTAAGCCTGGGTGGTAGCAATCACTTCATCGCCAGCCTGCAGGTTTAGCCCCAGTTGGACGATCTCCAGTGCTTCGCTGGCATTTCGCGTGATAGCAACCTCTTCTTTATCGCAAGCCAATTGTTTGGCCAGCTTTTCCCGAACCGTTTCTATATTGGGTTCCAGGTGTTCCCACATGTTATAGGCAGGATTTTGATTGGAATAATCGAGATACCGCTTCAGCGCATTATGAACCGTACCGGGACTTGGTGAAACGCCTCCGTTATTGAAATTAATGACAGTACGGTCCAATTGGAAAGCAGATTGGACCCTGGACCAGAAATGCTCATTCTTTGCTAATGCTTCCGGGCTTTCCCCCGGGTCTATGGTTTTTACCGCCTCTTTAACCCTGGCCAGGGCATCACTTTTAAGGGCCAGGAATGCGGCTGTACCGCCTAAAGCGATTTTGCTTAAAAATTGACGTCGTGAATACATAATATTTCCTCCTTGTTTTTTTTAGCCACGAAGTTACACAAAGGTACACAAAGTAGAGACCGCCTTACTTGTTTTTAACAGCAACCATCATAATTTCCACCAGGCCATCCGCAGGGATACGGGAAACTTCCAACACGGCCCGGGCAGGGAAATTCTTTTTAAAATATTCCTTGTAAATGGCATTGAATTTGGGATAGTTGTTCATATCCGTGACAAACACCTGGCATTGGACCACATCGCTCAGCGAGAATCCGGCAGCCGTCAATACTGCTTTTTGATTTTCAAGGGTCTGGCGCGCCTGGGCTTCGAATCCGCCTTCTACAAACTTACCGGTTTTGGGCGAGATTCCCAATTGTCCGGAAAGGAACAGCATATTTCCCACTCGAATGGCCTGACTGTAAGGCCCAATGGCAGCCGGGGCATTGGGAGAAGAAATCACCTCCCGGTCCTTCGATTCTTCCGCATGGATCACTCCCACAAGTAAAAGTAATGGGATAAGGAAAAGAATCATTTTTTTCATAATATTGCACCTCCTTTTTTGGTGTTGATTCCATATTTTGGATACCATAAATGGAAAAAAATATCAACTTTTGGAAGGAAAATAAATACCTGCCTCCATATTTTTGCCAAAAAAATTATAAAATTAGGCACCGTCCCTCATTTCTCACCGCTTTTTACTGGAATTACACATCGAAAACCCACATCTTCGCATCGGTACGAGGGAGGGTTCTGATGCCGGACAGTGCAAGTCATCCATACATCGTTATCGAACCACGAGCCGCCGCGCATGGCGCGGAGAGTACCCGAATCCGGCCCCAATGGGTTCTTGTCAGGGGAGTTATGATAATAATCTTTCTCGTACCAATCAGCCACCCACTCCCAAACGTTCCCAGCCATGTCCAGTGCGCCGTAAGGGCTGGCCCCGGTCGGGAAACTACCAACTGGTGCTGTGAAAGCGTAACCATCGTCAAAGCGATCATCTTTCCAACGCTCGATAGGGCAACGGGCATCGCAGTTATTCACACGGGTTCCATTGAACTTGAACTTGTTCCCCCAGGGCCACATACGCCCATCCGTCCCCCGACACGCTTTCTCCCATTGCGCTTCCGTGGGCAGTTGTCCCCCGACCCATTGGCAGTAGGCTGCTGCATCTTCCCAACTCACTTGCGTCACCGGGTGGTTATCTTCCGCAGTAGACCCAGGACCGCGAGGGTGCTGCCAGTCGGCTCCGTTCACCTTTCGCCATTCCAATTCTTTAGGGCCATCAGTCCAGGGCCTTCCCCAGCCCTCTCTCTCTGCAGTGGTTATATATCCTGTGGCCTCGACAAATTTACGGAACATGCCTACAGTTACTTCGGTTTGATCGATCCAGAATGCATCGAGGTAGACGACGTGTTGGGGAGTTTCATCAAGGAAAAAAAAGGGTCTGTAATACATTCGCTTTAGCTGCCTTTTACTTTGAGGCCACCGAATCCACTCGAGACCGGGAGCGCCCATCTTGAACTCGCCGGCCGGGACGTAGACCATGACCATTCCGTCGGCGGGGCGGGTTAGAGTATTACCGACACCTGGCTCTGATGGCTGATGTAACCGACGTATTGGGGAGAGGAACACACACGCAGCTGCAATGGCAAGCATCAGGAACTTCAAAACAATCCTGGCAATCATCAATGTCTTGCGGAATCCGGAAGAAGAGTCCTTCTGTAAGGTCCCGAACAAGATGGAGCGCAGGGTACCCAAAAAGAGGATAGTAGTCAAAATATAGGGAAAAAACATCTGCCAGCGATACCCTTCGAAAAAGAGATGGAGTAAGACAAATAGCACCGCCAGGACAGGCAAGTAAGCCATCCAACGATTTTTCTTTATTTTGGGTACAAGTTCGACGACAAATATTACTAGTAGGGTCGTCAAATTTAGAATTTCAAACAAACGCATCGTGAACCTCCTATATGTATGGCACCGTGTTCCTCCCTGGCACCTTATTTTTACCCCAGCTTAGAAAGCTCTGAAGGAATATTATTTGCAATTGGAACTCCTCCAAATCTGCCCAATAAGTAACCTTTTCGAACATCGCTGTCATACCGGGGAATAAATTCTTCCAGGGAATAAACCGATGATGCCCCATCTTTGTTCTTTTCTACAAACCATATTTCATCCCTGCGCAGCAAGTTCAAATTTAAAAGATTGGTTTCATGGGTCGTAACTATCAACTGGCTTTCATGCCTTGTTCGGCTATTTAAAAACAACTCTAAAATGTTAAAACTCAATTGGGGATGCATACTGCGGTCCAGTTCGTCAATAATACAGACGTAGTCTCCATTGAGAACCAGGTATAAGGCAGGAATCAATTCAAATAATCGCTGTGTGCCGTCTGACTCATCTTTTATTTCCAGTGAGGTCTCATCAGTGCTGCCTTTTATTTTATGGTTGGTCATCAACTTGAAAACTTCCAATTCATCATGTTCATTCATGGAAACCAGGTATCGGGTATTATTGGGGGCATTGAAAATGGCCGTTTTACCGGTTTCTAACTTTTCGGTCAATTGGGTTTGAATTTCTTCCGGTAGGGCTGAAGAGTCGTTTTTTAAATCTATTGGTTTAAGACTGATGTCTGAAATACCAGTATCAAAACGTTTCAAAAAGTTTAACAATAGGTTATGAATCCTGCCATTTCTTTCAATAGTAAACTCTAACCCATGATTGTGAGCCTCCGGGAAAATAATGATAAGCTTCCGAAACCAGTTGATGATATGCTCAAATTGTTTGATCCCTGCTTCAATGCTTTGCGTTAAAAACAACTGATTCTCACGGGTTTTCATTAAGATTACCATTTTTTGTTCACGTTTATCTTTAAAATGAAATTTTCCAAACTCAACCTTGCTTTCACCGTTATCAAGGGTTTGGCGTTCAAATATCTTTTTTTGGGTTGTTTTTGTGATTTTATACAGCCATTCATTATGGATTCTTTTGGTATCCAATTCAAACCCATAGGCGTATGCGTCTCTCTTTAGCTTGAATTCAAATTCAAACCGGGAATGCTTATTGGCACAGGAGGCATCAAATTTAAAATAAATGCGAGGGATATGTTTTTTTGGTCGGGTGCCATTGATAATAAGGTTACGGGCAAAAAACATGGCCTTAACCAGGTTTGATTTTCCTGATGCATTAGCCCCATAGATAACCCCTGCTCTGAGAACGTTGATACTTCCGCGTTTATTTCCTTTGATCACGTGATGGGCATGACTTCTACATTTCCCGGG
>CP070627.1:2556271-2560466 GCA_020355945.1 Candidatus Aminicenantota bacterium
GGAAAACCTGTGCTTGTAGTGGTGGGTGGGATAGATGCCGATTAAAAGAGAATTTTCTCTCTTTTTCATGTAGTTCTCATCTCTTTCGCCTTCGGAAAAGGCCTTATCCATAAGATAAATGGCGGCCAGGTCATAATAATGAATTCCAACAATGGTTATGGGCTCACACCTGTTTACAGCAATATAAGAACCGGGGTTTTTGGGGGTAAATTTTAAAAGCACTTCCTTTGGAGGCAGAAAATACTTTTTGGGTGGGAGTAGGGTGACATTATAATCAAGACAAAGTTCCGAAGCTGAGTTTAACGGGGCAAACACATAGTGGGCGCCTTTTTTTACTACACCAATGGTTTTGCTTTTGTCCTGGGTGAGCTTTTTGTCGATGAAAGAGACAAAATCATCTTTTGAAATTTTTAAAATCTCCATGATCGCTCTCCTTTTATTTGGGTTTCATATATGTTAAATTTTTTATATCATCTTCTAAATTTAACGGCTCTACTAATACTAACCAGCCCTCATTATAAGGGTCATAAATTAATTTTGAAAAATCTTCAACGATTTCTTTATGTACCTCTTTAACCCTGCCGGTTACCGGGGTCCATAATCGCAGGGTTTGCTTGTGAGAATCCGTAATCCTCACACAGACCTCTCCCTGGTACCTGGTTTCATTTTTTCCAGGGAATTCAATTGATTCAATACCTTTAAGGGTCCTGATAAGAACATGATGGATACCGATGCGTACATGACCCTCTTTTTCGATTTTTGCCCAGGAATGTTCGGGAATGCAATACAAACCATCTAATATCGAAAGTTGCACCAGCTTTTCCTCTTCTATACCCAATTTTTCAGCAATTTCCTCATAGTTTCGCCTTTCTTCCAGGGCCCTTGCCACCAGGCTGCGTAGTTCATTTGGGGTAAAGGGTTTGGGGATATAGTCGAAGGCACTCAATTTAATCGATTTGACAGCAGTCTTTATGGAGGGATACCCGGTGATCATGATTACAGTTGTATTGGGTTTCTTCTTTTTTATTTCTTTTAGAAGATCGATCCCGTCCATACCGGGCATCATTAAATCCACAATGACAACAGCATATTTATTTTCTTCCAGTTTTTCCAGGGCTTCATCTCCTTTGAAAACTGTATCCACAATATACCCTTCATTTTTCAATACCATTGCCACACCTTCACAAAGTGATTTATCGTCATCCACAACCAAAATGTTTGCTTTATACTTCATTTTTATCCTCCTTAAATTTCAAGGAATCCAAATAAAAAAGAGCCTGTTTGTCGTATCGATTTTACTCTAATCATACTATAATTATAGTACAAAAATAGTGTTTTTTCAACAAAAAAATTTTTTTCCTTTTTCTATATTCCTTCTGTTCCTTCATTAATTAGAAAACGTACTGGAGATTGATATAGAAGAGATTGTTTTTCATTTCCATACCTTTTTCACTCCTGGAAACATGGTTCACCTGGAATTTTATTTTTTTGCTATAATAGTAGTTGATCCCCAGTGTAATATTTTTATATTTTTCAACTCCGATACCATCAGGGTATCCATGGTTGGGAACGCAAAAACCATACCTTACAATGGGTTCAAACTTAGCAATTTTGTATCCAAGGACTATATACATGCCGTTATATTTGGTTTCTACACCATCCATACCGTATTTACCGGCAATATATTCTACTTTAAAATTAATTGCATCTTTTATATAAAAGAGGTGGGCTCCGGATGAATTTCTTTTATAATTGGAATAAGTGGTTTTTCCTCTGCTGGTGAAGGCCCCAATCTTAAATCCCTTTATTAATCTTGCTTCGACTCTTCCCCACAGTGTAAATCCATTATTTTCATGAGAATAATCAGAAGAGTTTATACCTGGTGAAAAAAGAGCGGATGTATTGGGATTTGCCATCATTACTGCATAATCGAGCTTATTATTGAAAAGATTTCCGTAAACCTGGATACCAACCCCCCTGTAGTATAAAAGTGCGCTATTACCACCCCATTGCTGTGTAATAGCAGCCCTTTCTACAAAATCCAGTTCACTGGTTGAGGTTAAGGTCCCGGATATAGCTCCGGGTACTGGAAATTGTCCAATCTTGATCTTAACTTCTTTAGATAAATGAAAATCAATGTAAACCTCTATTAATCTTGCCGTTTGTTTATCCCATCCCACCTGTAATCTCCATTTAATGGATTTTGATAAAGAACCATCGGATTTGAGCCTTACTCTCCTCAAGGTAAATCCGTATGCACTGGTATCATCATTATCCTGTTCCCCATAAGAAAACCAGGTCTGAATATATCCTGAAAATTTGATCTCTCCGGCGCAAACTGAAAAAAGCGAGACAAGAAAGATAATAATTGTGGTTAATCGCCCTCTGCTTCCAGGCATTTTTTACCTCCTATATTGATATTGTTAACAAATGATAACAGCCGTAAACGTAAGTATTTTTAATACTCTAATTGTACTACAATAATATTCTTATTATAATATTGATTTGGTTTTTTTTCAACTTTTTTTTAAAAAAAATTTTTTACCTGTGGGGGAACCCCTTTTTTTATGTTGTTCTCCATTTCCTCACCTGCAACCTGTAACCTGTAACCTGTAACCTGTATTAAAGGTGTCCCTGGTGGCCGAAGGCATAAAAGTGCTTGACAAAAGTAATATATAAAAATAAAATTATACCATGGCACAAGATAAAGTGACATTAAAGATACCCAGGCCTATTTATGACAAATTGAAGAAGGTTATTGAAGGCAGCGGCTTTGGCAGCGTCAATGAATTTGTAGTCTACGTTTTAAGGGATTTAATCTCTTCGGGGATAGAAGATAAGGAAGATTTATCTAAGAAAGAGATCGACGCCATTCGCCAGCGTCTCAAGAATCTCGGGTATCTCTAAAATAAGACCTCTCAACAGTTAAGCGTTCGCCCGATATTCTCAGGCAGCCTCCCGGATGGTCTTTGTGTGCTTTTTTTTAGCAAGGATTTTTGCAGCGGTAATTCCCGGCGCACAAATCAGTGCGCCGAAAAATGGCCCGTTAGGGCCTTCTTGGGCTGGGGGCGCCGCCCGCTTTTCAAATTTTTAATTTTTTTGTTGACAAAATACTACAATTGTACTATATTAAGAGTATGTTTGCATTAAAAATAGGAAATTAAGGAGCTAAGGCAACAATGACAATGAAAAGCAATTTTAAAGGATTTTTTAAAATTTTTTCGGTTTTTTTCATCCTGGTCCTTCTAATCAACTGCAGTGAAAAAGGCACACCGGATCGATCTCAAGAAGACCAACTAATCCTGGGTGCTTATACCGTGCCCAAAGAAGTATATCAAAAAGAAATCATCCCCGCCTTTAAGGGTTTTTGGAAAGAAAGAACCGGCCGTTCGGTGACGTTTATGGAATCCTACACGGCCTCCGGGGCCCAATCGCGGGCCATAGCCGCTGGCCTTGAGGCGGATATTGCGGCACTTTCATTGGAGGCCGATGTAAACAGGCTGGTAAAAGTCGGTCTTATTACCCATAACTGGAAAGCCGGGAAATACAATGGTTTTGTCACCCGAAGTGTGGTGGTGATGGCGGTGCGGCCGCAGAATCCCAAACAGGTCAAGGATTGGGAGGATTTAACTTCAGACACGATTGATGTTATTTATCCCAGTCCCAAAACCTCCGGCGGCGCCATGTGGTTTGTGAATGCCATCTATGGGGCAGGTCTTAAATTAACCGAACAGAAAAATGGTCAACCGGATCACGCGTATGCTGAGGACCTTTTAAAACGAGTACAGAAGCAGGTAAAGGTGATGGACAAATCCGGTCGTCAGTCTGTGACCACTTTTGAAAACGGTTTTGGGGACGTCCTGTTGACCTATGAAAACGAAGCTTTATTAAGGCAATTGCAAGGCAAAGATTTTCCCTTTATCATTCCTGCAGCCACGATGTTGATCGAGAATCCCATCGCTGTGGTGGATAAATACGTGGATAAACACGGGAGCCGTGAAGTTGCTGAAGCATTTGTGGAATTTGTACTTACCCGGGAAGCCCAGCGCAGTTTCGCCAAATATGGATTTAGGCCTGTGGATGAAACGGTAGCCAGAGAATTTGAGAGCAAGTACCCGGTGCCATCGCTCCTGTTTGACGTCTCTTACCTGGGGGGATGGGAAAAAATAAGCCGGGATATTTACGGACCCGAAGG
>CP070627.1:2560566-2564741 GCA_020355945.1 Candidatus Aminicenantota bacterium
GGGGGTCCAGGGGGGCAGTTTTTTCAAAAAGCGCCCCCCTGGCCGCCGGAGGCAAAATTTCTCTGCGGTTAGCTCCGGATCATTCAGGTACCCCCTGGCCAGACCAACACCGCTAACACATAACTCACCTGCCACACTCAACGGCAGCAATTGCAGGTGCTTGTTCAAAATATATACAGAACAATTACTAACAGGCTTTCCAATGGGTAGACTGCCACGATATTCTCTGTCCACGGATAAAAATGTGGAAAAAGTTGTATTTTCCGTCGGTCCATACATGTGAATAATTTTTAATTCAGGGTATTTATTTCTTAACCGGTTGATGTACCGGGAATTTACCAGGTCACCCCCCACCAGGAAATATTTAAGATTGGCAAAGAGCTTATCATCCTGTTGGAACAATTGATTAAATAATTGGGGAATGAGATGCATAACAGTTATCTCATTTTTAGATACTACTCCCTCCAATCTTTTAGCATCCAGGACCTGGTCTTCATCAACCAGGTACAAACGCAATCCATTCAATAAGGGCCACCATATTTCAAAGGTTGTAATATCGAATACCATCGACCCTGTCAGCAGCAACCGGCTGCCTGTTTTAGTTTCGATAAAATTGGGATTCTTTACTAACCCCACTACATTACCCTGTTCAATCATGACACCTTTTGGTTTGCCGGTGGAACCGGAGGTGTAAAGGACGTAAGCCAGGTTCGTGGGACTCACCTGGCAGGTTGAGGTTGAGGTTAAGGTTGAGGAGGGTGGCTCAAAGGCGGATGTAAGGTCTGGCGCAGCCAGCAAAACTTTGGCATTGCTGTCTGCCAGCATGTATTTTATTCTTTCTTCCGGGTATTCCGGGTCGAGGGGTAAATAGGCGCTGCCGGCTTTTAATATTCCAAGCATCCCTATTACCATTTCTATGGAACGCTCTACCATAATCCCGACAATGCTATCGGGCTGAACACCTTTTTCTTTCAATAAATATGCCAATTGATTCGATCTTTTATTCAATTCCCGGTAAGAAATATAGGTCATATAGGACATATAAGTCCTATATTTTACCTGCAATGGTCCGACAACGGCTGTATTATCCGGGATTCTCTCCACCTGTTCTTCAAACAATTGCCGGATTGTCTTATCAGCCGGATAGTCCGCTGTGGTATCGTTAAATTCATACAATATCCGCTTCTTCTCTTCACCGGGGATTATCTCTATCTCTACTATCTTTCGTTCAGGCGCCTCCAGTATTGTTGACACCAACTCCTTAAAATAACAGGTAAAGCGTTGGATGGTCTCTTTTTTAAAGAGGGTTGTCCGGTATTCAACGATAAAATCCAGTTTCCCTTCCTGTTCCACGGCCTGAAATGTCATATCGAACCGTGATGTATTGCGTTCATATTCTCCGGGTATTAGCTTCAAACCGGGAATCTCTATTCCGGGAATTTCTATGTTTTGCAGTGCCAGCATCACATCAAACAGGGGGTTCCGGTTGACATCCCTGGTTATTGTTCCCTTTGCCGATAACTGCTCTACCAGGTCGTCATACTGGTAGTCCTGGTTATCAAAAGCTGCCAATGTCCTATCTCTTACCTCTCTAAGCAACCCGGTGAAGGTTTTCTCTCCCCCGGGATAGTTCCTCAAGGCAAGCGTGTTTACAAACATACCGATTACCCGGGACAGATCGGTATGCCGCCGGCCAGAGGTGGGAGCCCCTACGACGATATCTTCCTGGCTGCTTAATTTCGATAGGAAAACATTAAAAATAGCCAGCAGCACTATATAGATTGTGGCTTCTTCTTTTTTTGCCAGTGTTTTTAATGCCTTTGTCTCTTCCATACCGATCTCAAAACCCGGACACCTTCCTTCAAAACCCTGGACCGAAGACCTCATATAGTCTAAAGGCAAGTTCAATACAGGAATATTGCCTTCAAACTGCTTTAACCAATAGGTTTCCTGCCGTACCCGGGCTTCTTTTTCTTTCTTTACCGGGTTTGCCCGGTTCTGCCATTGGGAATAATCTTTGTACCGCACCCTTAATGGCGGTAATTCCTCCTCACTATACAGGGCCATCAGGTCCTTTACTATTATACCCATTGAAGTGCCGTCCGATATAATGTGATGCATATCCATCAGCAAGATACACCTGCTGCCTGAACTTTCCCCCCGGGGGTGAAATGGCGGTGTATGAATCAATCCGACTCGCAGCAGCGGTGCCTGTGATAAATCAAAAGGACGAATGAAGTTCTTTATAGTATTTGTTACCAGCTGCGGATTACCGGCTGCGGATTCCTTAGACAAGGGGGCAAGCCCCCTTGTTCCCTCTGTGTTCTCTGTGTCCTCTGTGGCTAAATCATAATATTCGATTGCAAAGTCTACCTTATCGTCTATCTTCTGTGCAGGTTCATTTTCTACCATTTCAAATGAGGTTCTCAGGCTCTCGTGCCTGGTGATCAGCTTGTGGAATGTTGTTTCCAGTTTTTCCCTGTTTAGATTTCCTTCCAGGGTGACAACGGTCGACATATTGTAAACGGTGCCGGTTCTCTCCATTTGGTGAAGGATGTATAAACGCTTTTGCGCCGAAGATAAAGCATAGTATTCCCTTTTTTCTACCGCTTCGATGGCTGCGTATATTTCTTGCTTTGCTTCCTTTATATATTCCGACAATCCCTTTATGGTGGGCCGTTTAAATATCTCTGCCAACGGTATGTTTACCTGGAATTCTTCCTGTAGTTGGGATGCCAGTTGAGTCGCCTTTAAGGAATGCCCCCCGATGTCGAAAAAATTAGCATCGATGCTAATAGGTGAATGTGATTTATTCTGAGACGCATTTAATGCTTCTCTCCCTAGAACCCGGGACCATACCTCGACCAATTTTTGTTCCACATCGCTGCGGGGAGCAGCGACCGTTTCACCGGAAATTAATCCAGGTTCGGGTAATGCATCCCGATCTATTTTCCCATTGGCAGTTAAGGGAATTTTTTCTATTGGGACAAAATAAGAAGGGATCATATACGCCGGCAGTTGGTTTGACAAATATTCCCTCAATTCAGACATTTTCATCTCTAAAAGTGGTATGATATAGGCACAAAGATATTTATCGCCCTCTTTATCTTTCCGGCCCATAACCACGGCTTCTTTAATATTTTCATGTTCCAATAACCGATTTCGGATCTCTCCGGGTTCGATTCGATAGCCCCTGATATTCACCTGGTCATCAGTGCGTCCTAAAAATTCAATATTCCCGTCCGGCAGCCACCGGGCCAGGTCACCGGTGTGGTATAACAAAGGGGCATATAACAAGGGGGCAAGCCCCCTTGTCCCCTTTTGCTGTCCATCATTGTCATCCTGGTAATCCCATAAATCATGGTCAAATTTCTCCGAAGTTAACTCCGGGTTGTTTAAATATCCCCTGGTTACCCCGGGACCGGATATATAAAATTCACCGGGGATTCCTACAGGTAACAACTGTTTATGTTTATCTAACACATAAACGTTGTAATTGACGATGGGCTTGCCAATGGGGACATGGAAGGGGCAGTCTCCCGGGCAGCGATAATAAGTGACACAAACAGTGGTCTCGGTAGGCCCATAGGTGTTGTAAACCTTCCCGATTTTTAAAAGATTGTCAATGTATTCTCCTTTTAAAATATCTCCGCCGCTGATAAAGGTATGAATCGAGCTTAAAAGACCTGTTGACTTCACTTTATTTAACTCTTTTAACAGCAAAGGAGAACAGGTAATCAAAGTGACTTTGTGTTTAAAAATAAATCCCGATAACAGGTTGATATCCTTTACCGTATCCTTTGGGGGAATGGCTAATTTTCCGCCTTTTGACATGATCGGATACATTTCCTCTACAAAGGCATCAAAACAGTAAGAAGCTTGCTGGATAACAACATCTTCTACCCGGAGAGAGAATTCCTTTTCAAAAGCACGGATGTAAGCCATAAGATTTCGATGTTCTACCGCGACACCTTTTGGCCTCCCGGTTGAACCGGAGGTGTAGATGATATAGGCCAGGTTCGTGGGACTCACCTGGCAGGTTGAGGTTGAGGTTAAGGTTGAGGAGGGTGTTTCTCCATTCATTGACAATTGACAATTGACAATTGGCAATTGACAATTAAAATGCCGCGAAGGATTATCAATTAACAGCATATGAGCTTTACTGTCGGCAAGCA
>CP070627.1:2564841-2569000 GCA_020355945.1 Candidatus Aminicenantota bacterium
GTCTCTACGGGGTTTGATGAATCAAACCGTGAAGCATCTACAATTGGGTTTATATCTATTTTTTCTTCGTGTCTCTTCGCGTGTCTTCGCGGCTTATTTTAATAGTAGCCCCTCATGACTGCGCGCGCGCCGTCGCCCGGAGACGAATGAAAATTGTCCGTGTTCGTCCGTGTTCGTCCGTGGCTAAGAATTTTATTTTCATGGTAGGCAAAGAAAAGGAGTCATAACGTGAGTGGTATTCGAGTTGAAAACATCAGTAAAACCTTTGGTGATTTTGTTGCAGTAGATGACGTAAGTTTTGCGGTCAACAAGGGTGAGCTAGCCGCGCTTTTGGGGCCCAGCGGTTCGGGTAAAAGCACTATTTTAAGGGTTATTGCCGGCCTGGAACGCCTCGATAGAGGGACCATTTTCCTGACTGATGAAGATGTGACTCATCATCAAGCTCAGAAGCGAAATATTGGGTTTGTATTCCAGCATTATGGACTTTTCAAACACATGACCGTAGAGAACAATATTGCGTTTGGGATGAAAATACGAAAAGTGCCTAAAGCGGTTATAGAGGACAAGGTTTCCGAACTGATTGATTTAGTGAAGTTACAAGGCTATGAAAGGCATTACCCTTCTCAACTTTCCGGGGGTCAGCGGCAGCGGGTGGCCCTGGCCCGCGCCCTGGCCCCGGAGCCACGTATACTCCTGCTGGATGAACCCTTTGGCTCCCTGGACGCGAAAGTGCGGGAAAACCTGTCAGAATGGCTGCGAGAACTCCATAACCAAATCGCTATTACCACTATCCTGGTCACCCACGACCAAAAAGAAGCCATTGAAATCGCGGATAAAATTATTATTATCAACCGGGGAAAAGTCGAACAAATCGGCAATGCCAGGGAAGTTTACGAACATCCCCGGAGTAAATTTGTTGCCAGCTTTATCGGGCAAACAAACGTAATCACCGGCAGCATAAAAGGAGAACATATCTACCTGGGGGATGCCATTATTCCTTTATCAGTACCCCTTCAGTATCCATTACCTCTACCATGTGAAACAGTGGTACTCCTGGTCAGGCCGGAAGATGTTGTTATTTCAAAAAAGGAAGGGGGCAATCCTTCGACATCATCATTGAAAGGAGTCATTGAACACATTTATTACCGGGGGAATTTTTATGAAATTGATATGAATATTAAGGCGGATGATGTTTGTGTGAAATCCTTTTTAGGCAAGCAGGATTTTCTTGACCAGGATTTGGAAGTCGGGGAGGAGGTATTTGTCTGTTTCAGGGATTTTCAATTTTTCCAGGCGCCTGAAGGGGAGGTAGAGATTCGCAAGAAATTATCTCAATTGGGTTATATTGAGTAGCAAAAAGGTGCCAGGCTAATTTTTATTATTGCCACGGACGAACACGGACTAAAATAGAATTTTAGCCGCGTGATAAAAAAAATCAAAATACATATTCACCTGTAGTCCGTGATAGTCCGTGTAAATCCGTGGCAAAAAAAATCAAATAAAAGAAAAGGCGGCATCCGGGGATGCCGCCTTTTTCCAAAGAGGTGTATGAGAAAAAACTTCTCTTATTATGGTCCTCGATTTACCGATTACCTCCAGGTGTAAGGGGCAACATTGCCACCTAAATCCTGGATGGAATCCACCAACAACTCGGCCACATACAAGGCATTGTGGATGAAACCATGGGGCTCTTTATGGCTCATCTGGTAGTTATAAGCTGCTTTCAGCATTTTGGCGTTAAAAGCGTACCGGTTGGTATCACTCGGGTCTGCCACCCCGTTTCCATTGCTGTCTTCAAAGAAGTAGGGATACCTGTTGGGATTGTAAACAATGGGATTGCCGATAGCAAAGCCATAAGCCTGCATTTGGGCATAAAGCGCATGTTCCAGTCCCAGGATTTCATCTTTAAGGGATTCGCTGACATTTCCATCACCATCATAATCCGGGATGTTACCCGGGCGAATGTGCTCGAAACTAAATCTGGCAGGGTCTCCACCGGGATAGGGCTGCGAGATATCCTGGCCGTGACAACCGACACAATTGGCTTTGTTGGGATGGGCCACATTATGGGAATAATTGGCCATGGTGCCCATATGACATTCCACACAGGTGTCAAACTTCCCAAGATGGTTAGGATATGCCTGTCGTCCGATATAAACTTTACCGGGATACTCGTAACCGCCGTGGACTTCATAACCAAAGAAAACCGCGGCCGCGGGGAAATAGTGGATGTTGGTAAAGCTGTAGGGGCCGGGGCCATCAGCGATTTTAGAGTCAACGTCGGATTTGGAAGCCCGTCCCTGGTGACAGGCCATACAAAGGTTGCTGCTGTCTGCCAGGTCAGCAAATTCTCCTGAAGGGAACTCAATGCTGTCAGCCCGGTAGAGTGCGGGAGGACCGGTATGGCAGGTGGTGCAGAGCATACCGTTGGCAATGTGATGTGCTTCCTCGTTATCCCCGGTTTCCAGGAACTCGGCCAAGCCGGTGGCGCTGTGGCACCGGGCACACCTGCTGGGCACTTCACCGTCTTCATCCCAATGGCGCCAGGCTTCGGTGGAACCGTCAAAATGTCCCTCATCGCCGCGGTGCATACCCGCCATGCTTACCGCACCGCCGATCATGGAGTTCAAGTCCTCCAGGGAATCATACATCAATTCTATAAGATATTTCCCGCCGTGGGCGAATCCACCCGGGTCTTTTTTAACCACCTGGAAGTTGTAACAGGCCCGCAGCAAACGGGGAGTAAAACTGGTGTAGCGGTTGCCATAATTGGCCTCGGGCTCGTCGATTACACCATTGGCATTGGAATCGTTAAAGAAATAGGGATAGGAGTGTTCATCATACCCGATGGGTTTTCCCACCACTGTGCCGCCATAAGCCTGGATAGCACTGTACAGCTTTGCTAAGACTCCTTCAACCTCATAATATATGCCTTCGCTGGTATTACCATCGCCGTCGTAGTCCATCAAAGAGCCGATGTAGCGAATATCATGCAGGTCTGCCTCACCTTTCACATGGGGATGGCAGGTGTCGCATCTCTCGGTCCTGATCTCCAATGAATGGGGATTGTGACAATCGTTGCATTCGGCATAGCCGTCCACATGGGAAAATTTGGCGTCGTAAGTTTTACCGGCATACTGGTAGCCGCCCTTAACCAGGGTGCCATACATGGTAGCGGCAGCGGCAAAATAGTGAATATTAGAAAACCGCAGCCTTGAGCTGGGGGTATCATCCCCTACTCCCGCGCTGGCAATGCCACTATCCACAGTGGCGGTAGAGGCACGGCCCTGGTGGCACTGCATACAAATGGCTTCTGCTCCCAGGTTCTCAATCACCGCACCCGAAGGGAAAGTCACACTGGCAAACTCCCGCGTGGCACCGGTCTCCACATTGGTATGGCAAACGTCGCAGTTAAGAGCAGCCGGTTCAGCCGCTGCATTTACAACACCATCTGCCGCGAAATCCAGGAACCCGCCGGCACTGTGACATTTGGCGCAGCCGGTGGGAACCACCGGCGGATCATCCTCATCCCAGTGTCTAAACGCTTCTGCTGTCTCGTCCGCATGACCGGATTCGGCAAAAAGCGCTTCCTGGATCGTCTCGTAAACCGCTTCCGCCACTTTACAGCCCTGGAACATTAAAAAACCGGTAAAAAACAATAAACCAAATACCAGACTAACAATTTTTATCTTTTTTATCTTCATCATGGTTCCTCCTTAAATTACCACTGATACCCAAAGGAGATTTCCAGGATATTGGCTTTGTAATCATTATAGCCTAACTCCTTCTCTTTGAAGTCAACGAACCGATAGGCCAATTGAGTGATGAAACCAGTCTTGCATTTGTATTTCAAGAATGCTTTCAGGGTAGTACGGGAGAGTTCCCAGGAACCTTTATTCTCATAATAATTGAGATAACCACCCAGGGCCCATGCTTTAGCCGGGTAGAAGTAGAGGTAGGCATCCAACAGGTTAGATTGACCTTCAAAAAGGATATCCCATAAAAAGCTGCCTTCGCCGCCGCTCCATGCCGGTGGATAATAGACAGTGATGTCTCCTTCCCGGGTGATATCGATGAGGCTGTAACCGGCGCCGCCTTTCACTTTCCTGGTATGGAAACCAAGCCGCAGGTTGAGCTGGTTTTTCCCGGATTCCCAATT
>CP070627.1:2569100-2573240 GCA_020355945.1 Candidatus Aminicenantota bacterium
ACAGTTATCAAAAGAATCATTAAATCCAAAAAAATACTGCGGTTTTTAATGTAATAAAGATCATATTCCAATTTTCCTTTATGGTCCCGAACATTGCTCCCGGCATAAGGACTGTTGATCTGCGCCCAACCGGTGAGCCCCGGAGGAACCAACAACCGCAGTTTATAGTAAGGAATTTCTTTGGCCAGGTTTTCAATAAACACCTCCCGCTCCGGCCTGGGCCCTACCATACTCATATCTCCTTTTAAAACGTTAATTAATTGAGGGATTTCATCCATTCGGAACCGACGCATGAATTTACCAATAAGAGTGATTCTCAAATCGTTTTTTTCAGTGAATTTCGCCCCGTGTTTTTCCGCATCCGCTACCATGGTTCGAAATTTGACTAATTTAAATTTTTCGCCGTGCAGGCCGGTGCGTTCCTGGATAAAAAATATAGGCCCCCTGGAAAACAGCTTATGCACCAGGGCCAAAATAATACCCGGAGGAAAAAGAATAAGAAGAAGAAGAAAAGAAATGAATATATTAAACATCCGACTGCTCCTGAAATAATTGCGATCAATCACATCGAATTTCTCCAGGAACCAGTGAATATTGACATAATCCAGGGGAATTTTCCCTGACTCTTTCTCCACCAGTTCCGCCAGTTCCATTACCTGGTGACCGGCTAATTTATTTTTGATCAGTGCCTCGGAGGTGCGTTCATCAATATGTCCTTCCTGGTAAACCACATGGATGCCTGGTCCGGCATTTCCCGGCACCTCCTCTTCTTTGAATATCCGAATCCCATCCGGCTGCTTGATATATTCCTGTAAAATAGTTTCCACCGGGACCGCGGCCAGCCATAAAAAAGAACGGGGCCCTTTATGAGCGCGGATCACCCGGTATACATAGTAATAAATGCAATATAAAAGAAAAAGGTACACATAAATCAATCGACCGATACGTGCATCAAAAAATAAGAAAAATTCAACAAAAGAAACTATGGCCAGGACCAGGAATAATTTAAAAATCTCCTTCAAGTACCCAACAAACCGGAAAAATCTATCTTCAATAGTAAATTTTATAATACCTGTTACATAGGTTAGAAAATAAGTCATGAGAGAAACCAGTATAAAATTGTATACCTGTTTTAAAATGAATTTGTAAGCAATAACCACCGAATAGAAAACAAATACCGGGGGATACTCGATGGCATGATAGATATATACAGCAGAAAAGGTCAATACGTTCAAAATCATAAAATGAAAAAAATGGAACAGGAGACGTTTGCTCATGATTCACCTTTAGGGTTGGGATTTGGGTTTATACTGGTATCGGCTTTAAGTTCATTCAACTCAATTTCTGTCTCTGCTTTTTTTAAGGAGATATTGAGATTGGCTGTAAACACGAATCCCAGGAGGATTTTTGGTAAATAGGCGATCACATGAAGCATTAACCCGTACCCCAGGGCAATGCTTTCTTCAATACCAAACATAGAAAGACCCAAAAGTACAGTATACTCGAAAATACCAATCTTTCCCGGGACCGAGGGCAGCGACATGCCAATCAGAATCACCACTTGCAGGATTAATGCCTCAAAAATTGAGAGTTGAAAACCATAGGCTTTAAAAAGAATTAAATTGGTAATCACCTGGCTAAATATAACGATAATAGTGATAAGTACCACCTGGAGGATCATTTTTATATCTTTCAACAGGGCAAAGGCTTCCATGCCTTTGTCCAGGAAATCCAGGATTCTCTTTTTCAATTTCGTGGGGAAAAGGTTTGCCAAACGGGCAAGCTGTTTCCGTACCCATTCTCGTTTCCATATCACCAAAATAAGCAGGGGAATTAAAATGAGGAAAATAACAATAGCAATCGTATGACCTTTAAGTTTGGTTTTAAAGGTATAAAAAACAGGTGCCAGTACAGCCAGGACAATGACCAGGAAGGATTCGATCATTTTTTCAATAAGAACGGTACCCAGCACATAAGAACCGGAAAGGGAATATTTTCGTGAAGCCAGCCAGGCTTTTAAAAGTTCTCCGAACCTGGCAGGTATAATAATATTTACGTATTGAGAAATAATATTATACCGGAACATATCGGACAAAGGAATATGAGCTTTTGATTCCAGGAGAATTTGCCACCGCCAGCCCACGATATAAACGCTTAAAAGAATATTCACTATTGCCAGGACGACCCAGATGACGTTTACCTGGAGAAACGATGTTTTCAATGTTTCCCAGTCGAGGTTTCTAAAACTTAACCACAGGGCCAGGGCTGTGATCAGGATACCCAATGCATAGCGAAGGTATTTTTTCTTCATTATTTTTCGTGGTTTATTTTTTTTAGGGTGGCGCCGCTGCGGGTTTTCGGGTGTTTCCTGGTTGGTAAGATAAAAAAAACCAGGAAGCCAGCGCCCCAACCGGTATGCATGACCATAAATGCAATACCCGTTAACACACGGATTTTCAAGGATATGTTTCGTTTTGACCAGGTAAAGAGAGAAGCTGCCAGCAGTGCCAAAATATAGCAGCCCCAGAAAACCAGGAAAAGAGGATTAAAAAGACTCAATAGCAAAGAGCCAACTAAACCCATCAACAGCAGTGGTGGTGCCACTTGCCTATAGGAAGTGAACTGCCGATGTTTAACGGTTGTATAGGCTCGACCTCTGCCGTAATGAAAGTATTGAATCGCCAGTTTTTTAAAGGAATCCCTGGGGTGATAGTCTACGTAAATCGAACTATCCAGGTATATTTTTCCGCCGCTTTTTAATATCCTGATATTTAGTTCTGCATCTTCGTTGGTACGGCAGTTGGTATCGAACAGGCCGATGGTGTCGAATATTTCTTTTCGAAATGCCCCCAGGTAAACCGTATCTACAAAGCCTTTGTAATTTCCTAAGTGGAATTTGGCGTTTCCCACACCAATGGGGTGCTGCATAGCCAGGGCAATGGCTTGTTGTACCGGGGTATGCCCTTTAGGGCGCATGACACCTCCAACATTTGCCGCTTGCGTACGTTCCAATAGTTCCACCAACTTTTTTACATAACCTTCAGCATAGGAACTATGAGCATCTACGCGGACGATAATTTCTCCTTTCGCCGCTAAAATTCCCTGGTTCAGGCCAAAGCATTGTAATTTTTTGTCATTTTTTAATAATTTAATAGGGAAATCTCGTTTTATAAAATCGGTCACAATGTCTACGGTACGATCACTGCTTAACCCATCTATCACGAGAATTTCCCCGTGCTTCATCACGTAATCATCCACCAGGCTTTCTATGGCCCGGGCAATACATTTCTCCTCATTGTAACAAGGCATGATAACAGACACTTTTGGCATGATTTCCAGTCCGCACTTCATTACGCTTTGCGCTCTGCGCACTGCTCCATGCTAATATGCTCCCTTGCCTAGAAAAACTGTAGGCAGGGTTTCGAACAGGATTTCCATATCGAAGAATACGGATTGATGTTCGATATAATACAGGTCCAGGAAGAGCATTTCTTCGAAGGAGAGGTCGGACCTGCCGGATATTTGCCATAGCCCGGTGATCCCGGGTTTAACATTGCCTCGCTGTTTATGCCAGTCAATGCTAATTCCCGCATCTTTTATTTTTTCAAAATCTTTTACCGGTAAAGGTCGTGGGCCCACGATAGACATTTCGCCTTTTAAAACATTAATAAATTGGGGCATTTCATCCAGGCTTAATTTGCGGATGATCCGTCCGAACCAGGTGATACGGGGGTCTTTTCTTATTTTAAACAGAGCGCCGTCGGCTTCATTTTTATTTGACAATTCTTCTTTCATTTGGTCGGCGTCTTTATGCATGGACCGGAATTTATAGAAATAGAATTCTTTTCCGCCTTTATAGAGGGCGCGTTTTTGTTTAAAGAAGACCGGTCCCCTGGAAGTGAGTTTGATCAATAATGCAATCAGCAAACCCAATGGTAGGAGCACCGGGCTGATAAGTACTACAAAGAAAATATCAAACATCCGTTTGAGGCGGGAATTAAACCGATGGAAATGGATGCGCCAGGTTTCCAGCACCAGGGAAACGCCGAACACATCGCGGATTTTGGAGTTACTCAAAATATCGCTCACTTTAGGGGAGACTATTTTTAATTTTACATTGCGGTCTTTGCATTGTTTGTA
>CP070627.1:2573340-2577472 GCA_020355945.1 Candidatus Aminicenantota bacterium
CGGTAATATCGCAAGGCGCCTTTGTGTATAGGCGCAGACAGGCCGGCAAGCATGCTTTTTTTTGTTAATACTGCATAGGCGGGATGCAAACTTTTGAATTCTTCAAAATTCTCAAAAATCTCTTTTGTAATCGCATAAACAATTTTTTCCTCCACCGCAGTAGATGTCACCAGGGTTCCCCGTACTCCAAAAGTCGGCACGTCTTCTTTGTTTTCGGCATTAGGGTAGAATTTACAGGGGACCACTGCTTCCGTATAATAGGGGTATTTCTTAACCAGTTCATCTACCGGGGGACCTGCAATCGTAATAAAGCGGACCCGTACCCGGCCGGATGTGGCTTCTTTTATATTACCATTAGGATGTCCCACAGTATAAAAAAATGCATCGATGCGTTCATCTTGAAGCAGCCCGGGTGCTTCCACTGCTTTCACGTGTTCGGCAATGATATCCTTTTTTTCATCCAGTCCAAAGGCTTCCAGCGCATCCCTGGCATTCTGAAGGGGGCCTGATCCCGGGTTGCCAATATTAACCCGTTTGCCCTTTAGTTCGGTAATTTCAGTCGCCCCACAATCCACAGAAGCAATCAATGTAACTGATTCAGGATGAATAGAGAAAACCGATCTTAAGTTTCTCTGTGGCCCCTTATCTTCCCATTCGGATAAGCCGTAATAGGCCTGGTACTGCCGGTCCGACTGCACCACCCCGAATTCAAGATCACCGCTTAAAACAGCGTTGACATTGTAAACCGATCCGGCGGTAGACTCTACAGTGGATTTGATATGGTAGGTATCCATTTTTTTGTTAATCATTCGACAGATGGCCCCACCGGTGGGATAATATATCCCGGTAACCGCACCTGTGCCAATGCTGACAAAATCCAATTGATTGCACCCGGCAAAAAAAATACACAATCCAGGAATCATTACAAAAACAATGACGACCTGGAATGGATATTCAAGCTTCACATAACCTCCGGTTGAAAGATTTAATATAGAAATAGATTATAATTGATACAACTATATTTTTCAAGAAAAATCCCCTCGGCGAGGGGACAGGAATTCTAATTTTAGCCACGAAGTTACACAAAGGTACACGAAGATAGGAAAAAAACATGAAAATTTTTCATGGTAGTTTCTCATGAGGCCGAGGCCACGCCCGAAGACGCATGAAAATTATACATTCGCTTAATCCATACTATTGTAGATGCGTCACGGCTTGATTTATCAAGCCCGGCCCGGGCGATTCCTCCACTTCTCTTCGGGGTTTGATGAATCAAACCGCTGTTATCTACAATCGTATTTATGTCTATTTTTCCTTTGTGTATCTTCGTGTATCTTCGTGGCTAAAGTTAGAATTGCTTCAATCATATTTTTTCTTTATATTGAAAATAAAATCTGGTATAATTCCTAAATGAAAAACCTTCAACTGTTCAATCAAATGTTTCAGGCTTTTAAAAAGAATCCCAGCGTGGTTAAGATCATCATCGGACTTATCCTGGGTGCTCTTTGCGCGATCATTTATAAGGTAAACGCAGATGATCTGGGAGAGTACAGTGTCGTATTCGTTTTTCTTATTTCATTCGTATTCGTGCTGCTGGTTTTGCAGTTGGTAAAAAAGGGGTCCCTGCCTACAAAAATTATTATTGGCATGGTCCTGGGGATCGCGGCAGGGATTGTTTTTAGAGATCAAGCCGCCTCCTTGAAACCCATTGGCACCATATTTATTCGCTTGATTTCACTGATTGTGGTGCCATTGGTCTTTGTGTCCCTTTTTCTTGGGACTGCTTCTATAGGTGATCTGAAAAAACTGGGAAGAATCGGGGGCAGAACCCTGTTGTATTATATGACCACTACGGTTATTGCCATTCTCATCGGGTTAGTTTTGGTTAATGCAGTACAACCGGGAAAAGGTGTACAGCTCGAGGATCAACACAAAGCCTTGACTTTTCAAGAGCCGGAAGAACAGCTTTCCATCGTGGATAACCTGATCAACATTATACCTACAAACCCTGTACGCGCATTGGTAGAAGGCAATATGCTTCAAATCATCTTTTTAGCACTCATTTTTGGCATTGCCGTCACTACTATTAACGATAACAAGCGTCAAACTCTTGTTAACTGGTTTGACAGTTTCAATGAAGGCATTTTCAATGTTATTCACATGGTGATGAAAATGGCTCCTTTAGGGGTTTTTGCGCTGCTGGCTTCGACAATTGGTAAGTTCGGTTTTGATGTCCTGGTTTCTCTTCTCAAGTACGGGATATTGGTAATTATTGCCCTGGTGATCCACGCTTCTGTGATCATTTCAATTGCGGTTAAAATGATCGGCAAATTGAGTCCCATCAAATTTTGGCGAGCGATCCGGCCTCCTATGTTGGTGGCTTTTTCTACCTCTTCATCAAATGCCACACTCCCGGTTACTATGGAATCGGTAGAAAAAGAATTAAAAGTGCCCCGGGTTATTTCTTCTTTTGTTCTTCCTTTAGGCGCCACCATTAACATGGATGGGACAGCGATATACCAGTGTATATCCATTTTTTTTATTGCCCAGGTCTATGGTGTTGAAATATCCGTTGCTAAAATGTTAATTATCGTTCTCAGTGTGGTTTTAGCCTCTATAGGTGCGGCAGGCGCTCCTATGGCCGGGGTACTTATCATGGTAATGATCATGCAGTCAAGCGGAGTGCCAACTGAAGGAATCGCTATGATTATGGGGGTTGAGCGCCTCATGGATATGACCCGAACCACGGTAAATATCATAGGCGACGCCTCTGCATCAGTAGTGATGACGCAACTGGAAACAAAAACTTAGGAAGAGCGCTTTTTTAAAGCTGTTAATACAATTAACCAGAAAACAATTGCACAGGCACTGACAATAAATACAAACCAGCCTCCCTGGAGTATCACCAGGGGTATAGCCATGGAGGTCCAGAGTCCGCCGCCCATGATGGGTTCATGTAAGAGTTGTTTGTACCCGAATGCAGAAGGGGCGTCGGATTCGCTTTCAGGGTCTACGGCCCGCAAGAGGAGTAACCCGGTAGCAGTTACTCCCATGGATTGGCCCATCTCCGCGATAGACCTTTCAAACCAGTGAGTAGGAAGAAATCGCCTTGCCAGCCAGGTAACACAAAATACGTTCCATGAAATTCCGACACAAACAAGGATCAAAAAAGGAATAAGACCTTCGGCAATCACTTCCAGACGGATGGTGCTGATGGCAGCCACCACCAAATAATCCAATGCAGTACCGGATAGACGCTGCATAAGTGAATGGTCCACGGGCGATACCTTGACCACCCTGGATATAAAAACCTGGATAATCAGTCCTCCCAGCATGCATAAAGGAAAAAGCGGGAACCCTTGAAGCACCTTATTTTCCCTCAGGTAGGGCGATAAGGACTCCAGGCTCACCAGTCCTATTTTCAGTCCATAGCCGATGAGCACAGCGATCCCGATGATTGCCAGGTGGAGAGCGAGGCTGTCAATGGAGTCTGCGGAAACGGTTTGTCTTCCGGCAATAGGACGTTGTTCCGGGTCATAGAAGCCGCCCCATTCGCCTTTTTTCAATTCATCCAGGGCTTTTACCTTATGGGTATATCCTTTCCTGGCTGCCCAGTTAATAAGAATAATTCCCACGATGATGGCAGAAACGACTCCCATCGTGGCAGAGGCCAGGGCAAAGTCAGTACCTTCCGGCCATTTGAAGGTTTCGAATGCTTCTTTCAGACCTGCGGCAGTGCCATGTCCGCCTTCGAACCCTACGGGCAGTACCACACCGAAAACATCCGGGATATTAAACAACGGTTTTAATAAAAGAAGCACGAAAAGGAGAGCGACAAAGTATTGACCCCAGGCAACAATTTGGCCATATGCCAGTTGTGGTGCTGATTTTTCCCATATTGTCGATATAGAGGGAATAGTTACACCCAGGAAGAGTGCGGCGAATACGATATTGATCAGGAACCCGGGCAATTGTGACCAGCCTGCGGTCCATCCGGCCGGGACAGCATCGCCGCCGATTTGTAGGATCAATAACCCGAGGATTCCCCCGATGACTGAAGTAGGAATGTAGAGACGTTGAAGTAACTTAATCTTAACTCTTAAGAACTTCCCGATAACAATTAACAAACTTA
>CP070627.1:2577572-2581695 GCA_020355945.1 Candidatus Aminicenantota bacterium
TGGGGAGTGGGAAATCCACCTTGTTGAATATTCTCACTGGTTTGTTAAAACCCGGATGCGGCCAGGTGTTTATTAACGGAACTGATATTTGTGACATCGACCTGGAGGATTTTTACAGTCAAGTGGCAGTGGTTTCCCAGGAGCCGTTCTTGTTTTCCAGGACCGTGTCAGAAAATATCTCGCTGGGGCCTTATGAACTGCCTGTAGAAGCGGTTGAAAAGGCGGCTGAAAATGCCGGTCTCAGCAAAGATATCCAGGGTTTCCATGATGGATTTTCCCAGGCCATTGGTGAACGGGGGATTACTCTTTCGGGTGGTCAAAAGCAGCGGGTAGCCATTGCCCGGGCATTGGGCAAATGTGCGCCTTTATTAGTGATGGACGATCCCCTTTCCAGTGTAGACTCCAAAACCGAAGAACACATTTTAAGCAGCCTCAAAGCTCACCGCTGTTACAAAACTTTAATTCTCGTCTCTCACCGGATATCGGTATTAAAGATAGCTGATGTGGTTTATGTATTGGATGATGGAGCTATTGTGGAGCAAGGCAGCCACAGTGATTTAATCGGACAAAAAGGTCTTTATGCGAATTTGGCCCGCACGCAGCAAATGGAATTAGAATTGGAGGAATATTAAAAAATTTTTGCAGGGGTCCAGGGGGCGGTTTTTATAAAAAGAGCCCCCTGGTCACCGAAGGTAAGAAGATATAACAAAATGGAAAAGACAGAAGAGCAGAAAAAGCAAGATTGGCGGCTGCTGCGGCGGTTGCTGCCTTATTTAAAGCGCCGTTTATTTTTGGTGGCAGTGACGGTCATTTTTATGTTGATCATGGATATTGCCGGTGTTTTGCATCCTTATTTGATTAAGGTTGGCATTGACAGGAATGTGATCAATAATGACCTGGCTGGGTTGGAACATACTGCTTTTTTGCTGGGGATTGTCCTGGCGACTGCTTTTCTTTTCCAGGTGTTTTTTAGTTATGCGGTTCAATACCTGGGTCAGAAGCTGCTTTTTGATCTACGTATTGATTTATTCAAGCATATGGTTTATCTTTCCAATGATTATTTTGACAAGACCCCGGTGGGAAAGACCCTTACTAATATTACCAATGATGTGGAATCCATCCGGGAGTTTGTTTCCGAAGGGGTGGTTTCTGTTATTGGGGAACTGTTGAAAGTTTTTTTCATATTGGCCGCCATGATGCTGATTAATTTTAAATTAGCCATGTTGGCGTTTATCACCATTCCTTTTTTTGCCATTGTTACTATTCTATTCAGGAAAAGCATTCGCACCGGTTACCAGGGGGTCAGGAAGGCCAATGCCCAGATCAATACTGCTTTGCAGGAATCCATTACCGGCATCCGGGAGATTATCCAGTTTAATTACAAAGAGAAAAGCAAAGAGAATTTTGAAACCGTCAATCGTTATTACCTGGAGTCTTTTTTAAAAGTGGTTCATGCTTATTCGCTTTATTTCCCGATGATTGAGGTGGTATCTAATATTGGTATGGTAATTATTTTATTTTTTGCTCATTTGGCGTTAGGGGTTTCGGTACATGTGGGTGAAATTTTTGCTTTTTTTTCGTATCTTAATATGTTTTTTCGGCCTTTGCGGCAGTTGGCAGAGCGGTTTAACATGTTCCAATCGGCCATGGCTGCTGCGGAGCGGACCTTCCGGCTCCTGGACACGGAAATCACCGTAAAAAATCCCCCTCATCCCCGGTCTATAGACAGGAATTTTAAAGGCAAAATCACTTTCAGAAATGTTGATTTTGCTTACAAACCGGAAAACCCGGTATTAAAAGATGTTTCTTTTGAGATTCAGCCGGGGGAAAAGGTTGCGCTGGTGGGTTATACCGGCAGTGGTAAAACCACTATTATCAAGCTTATCAATCGACTTTACGATATCCAGGCCGGGGCTATTTTAATAGATGACGTGCCGGTAGATCGATACGATATGTTTGAATTGCGTTCTCGTATTTCCACGGTTCCCCAGGACCCTTTTCTTTTTACCGGTAGTGTAGCGGAAAACATTTCCATGCATGACCCTACTATTTCTTTGCGAGACATTGTTGAAGCGGCTGAAATCGTCAATGCCGATCACTTTATTGACCGGCTGCCCGACAAGTATGATGAAAATGTGTTGGAAGAGGGCAAGCGGTTGTCGGTAGGGCAGAAGCAATTGGTCAGTTTCGCCCGCGGTGTGGTGCGAAAACCGGGTATTTTTATCCTGGATGAAGCCACCTCTAATATCGATTCAGAAACCGAAAACTTAATCGATGCCGCCACAGAGAAACTCTTAGAGGGCCGTACAGCCATTATTATCGCGCACCGGTTGTCAACAATCCGGAAGGTAGATCGCATCCTGGTGTTTAATAAAGGACGTTTAGTAGAGGAAGGCAGTCACCAGGAGTTATTGAAAAGGGAAGGCATTTACAGTCGTCTTTACCAGACCCAGGCGTTTACCTCTAATTAACGTTTAATTTTTAGCCACAAAGATACACGAAGCGGGTGGCACCCGCAACCTAAGAAGGCCCTTCGGGCCATCTTTCGGCGCACTTATTGGTGCGCCGGGGCTTCCATCGTAAAAATCCTTGCCAAAAAAACAAGAAGTCGATAGATAGTGACACAAAGGGACACAAAGAAAAGACTAAAAAATTGAAAAAATCGTTTTTATATTGTATAATATTCCTGTTTAAAGAAGGAGACGTACATGTTAGTAGATATTGCTGCATTAATCACGGAAAAAGCTTTTAAACTCCTGGCTAAAAGGCATGCGGTAGATCATAAACACCTGTTGGATCACAATATTGAAGAACAATTCAAAAAGTGTATCAATTTGGCTACAAGTGCATTTATCGAGAGAGTGAAAAGGCATAAACACTTCAAAAAGGAAGATCTGGATTTTTTCATTAATTATCTAAAAGGCAAAATAGTCAGCGAAGAGATTTCAAAATTATTGGACCCTGGATTGGAAATTTTTGATATTGATTTATTGACTTCGTACTTTGAAAAGTTTGCTGCCGATAAAGGTTTCAATAACTATAATAGTGCTTATATCAAAAAGGCATGGGATGAATTCCTTAGAGCTTTTTCATTTGCGTCTCGTTCAGCACCTGATTTACGGGAATTTTTACGGGCCAGTTATGAAGCCGGGAGTTTTCGTGCCCTTTCAGATATACATGATGTGATTGAAGACCTGGAAAACATCCGGGATGCTGTAAATGAAGAAGAAAATAGGCTAAAATACTTCATCGGCGTCTATTCCAGTGACTTACAGCAATATAGGGACTGGGCTCATCATTTCTTTAATAGTCGATAAGGAGCCCAAAATGCCAGGTGGGATCAAAGAATCGGTTCGGGATTAGCAAAAGAATTTGCGAAGGTATATAAAGAGCTTGTTACAAATACTGCGCAATTTGAAGAACTCAGGAAATACACAAAAGAGACATTAGACAACTTCAGGCATTCTTTAGAGAGGCTCCAGGACAAACTGGAAAATTACGAAAGGGAGAATTTGAAAACAATTTCAAAATTAGAATCCAGGATTGAATCCCTAAAAGATAGACTTGATATGCTGAGCGAAAAAGCATTACATGAAGCGGCAAAAGATGCGGCTGTTACGGTGATGGAGAAAATAATCAAAGAAAAAAAACTTTTTAAATCCGAAGATGCAGATGATGAAAAAATGATCGAAGACAAAAAAGAAGATGAAAAATAAAAGTGGTACTTTTTAACCTGTTCTCAATCAATTGCCGGAATAATATTTTTTAAACCATAATTCAAAAACCGGGTCTATAAATGCGATCTTTTTATTAAAGGCATCGATGACTTCTTTTTTCTCCAGGGCTCGTTTTATTTTAGTTACATTGGCAGATGACCCTAATTTGTATTCACGGATAACCTCTGCAGAGCTTAGCTGCTCGATACCGTCGGAAACCGCCTTTAAAAGATTTACCTGGATATTACTCAACGTTTCGATTTCCCTCTGGTATAACAATGAATTCTGACTCAGCAACTGGTCGATGGCACTGTCAAGAATTTCACCTGTTACACTACCGCCTTCATCCGTATCGATCCAAACCAAATGCGACAATTGCTGCGTATAATAGGGATGACATTTTACAC
>CP070627.1:2581795-2585895 GCA_020355945.1 Candidatus Aminicenantota bacterium
GATGGTTTTACCTTTATAAACGATTTCTTTCCAATAGATTTTCTTCTCCCAGGGGATATCAGCGGGGTCGAATATAACCAAATATCCTTGATTTAAACCAAGGGTATCCAGGTAGCGGTTCAACTGTTCTTTTCCTTCCTCGATGGTAGAATCGTCCCATTTTATTTTTATTTCCAGGGCAAATTCTTGTTTTCCAAATTTAATCAACATGTCGATGCGGCCATTGCCCAGGGCCATTTCGCGAGTGATTTCACCACCGGTATTGACGATTCGCTGTAAAAAGGCCATGAGCAGCAAATGATGGGCTGATTCTTTGTATTCATACCTTTGCAGCCATGCTCCACTGTTGCGGCGATAATATTCCTGGAATTCTTTGAGCACTTTTTCCATATTTAGCGTGCTGTCTTTGTTCACGAACCAGAATGTTTGAATCTCTTTTGGTAAAACAGCTTCAATCGGGTAAGCCATCACCCGCGGCACCACTTCCGCATAGATGGGATTGGCAAATTGCAGCGGATTCGTTGGCCCGACAATGCCCAGGTCCCTGACATAAGCGATATCGTCATCTAATATGTCAAAAATGATTTTTTCCCCATTAATGATAGCCTGGACAATACGTTTTACTCCATCTTCTTTCAGCCTGTCCACCAGGCTGTCCAGGTGCATATCCCTCCGTAAGATCAGTTGTTGTTTGGCTTTCATTAACAATTCCATCGTGATTTCCCGGGAAAAATCATACTTTAGAATCTTGGACACGATTTGCCGGGCCAACGCATTGGTTAACCAGGGCTGACCAGCGGTAAGACGGAAAATTTCCTCTTTCACTTCTAAGGAAAAAACCTGGCCGGTTTCTTCTCCATGCTGGTCCAGTAACTCAGATACTTCTTGTTGTGTAAAATTAGTTAAAAAAAGCGAATCGGATTTGATATTAAAGGGAGACCCGGTTCCGTAAGATTGAATTTCCGACCGGACTTTAGCCTTATAATCCCTTACATCCCTTAGTCCCACCAACACGATAGATGAAGGAAAATGCCCCGGCCTGGATTGGTAACCGTCCCGCAATTGCCGAAGCACGGATACCAATACATCATCCAGTAAGGCATCGATCTCATCGAGAAAAAGAACAATGAGTTTTTCCTGTTCTTCGCACCATTTTTCCAGGTAATTTTTTATGTCCAGGTATGTTTTACCCCCGGGATTTTCAGGTCTTTGGTTTTCGGGCAGTTGCTGTTTTGCACTGCTGTATATACTGTTGATAATCACTTCATTGGCTTTTTCCAACGGCATACTGGATACCCCGGCCCGTTCACAGGAGGCCACGACTGCGATGTAGTTCCCTTCAGTATTGAGTTTTCGGACTAAAGCGTGCAAATAAGTGGTCTTTCCTGTCTGCCGGGGGGCATGAATGGTAAAGTAGAGTTCCTCCCTGATTAGCCCCTCCACTTCTTGCAATCGCTTTAAGGGGTCTATCATATAATGTTTCCCGGGAAAACACAGCCCGCTGGTATTAAAGGTCCTGTATTTTGTTTGTTTTTTTGTCATGTTCATATTCTATATAGTAGAATGATTGAAGGAAAATGTCAACCCTGTCAGTAGGAAAGTAGGAAAAGTGGGGACAGCAGTCATGATGCGGAGCCTAACCGCTTCCTTTGTGTAACTTCGTGGCTAATTTTTTAGTTATTTTCGTGGTAGTGGGGTGGTTCAACAAAACAACAAAAACACGCACCGTCCCCTGGGATCTGGGATTATCCCAATTCATTGTACCGTAAAATCTTTATACTTTTCATTATTGGTTTCATTGCACTCGGCTAAATTGTTTCCATAGTCAGCATAAACCGTCACCCTGTAGTTTCCAGCGACATTAATACTTTGGGACCTACCTATGACATGTGAAGCCCCGGAAATCAGGGCAGGAATATCAAATATTTTAGGGTTCGTTTCTCCTCCCACCCTCATCGCAGCTTTTGTGGAAGGTACAGGGCAATTCCCAATGTTCACAATAAGAGCCTCAAACTTAATGGGAGAATTTGGAGTCGGATTTGGGGGTGTTATGGTGATAGTTTTCACCATCAGATCCGGGCAACCGTTTGTAACCTTGAAGTTCTTATATTTTTCATTGTTATTTTCATTACTCTCAGGCACAGCATTTGCATAGTCAGCATAAACCGTTACCCTGTAGTTTTGAGCGACATCCAGTTGTTGTATCCTCTGGATGGGCTGTGACTGCCCGGGATTCAGTGCAGGAATATTAAATTGTTGCGGGTTTGTTTCACCACCAACCCTCATGGCTGCCGTTGAAGGAGAAGCTCCCTTTGTTCCATTGTTTTTAATTAAGGCTTTGAACAGGATCTTATCACAGGTAGTCGGGTTTGCGGGTGTTAGCGTGATATTATCTACTACCAGGTCCGGCTTTCCTTGGTCACAGGAAGATGCCATGAAAACCAAAAACAGAACCATTACTGAAAAGTTAACAAAATGTTTCTTTGTCATTTTTTTATCCTCCTTTAATTGATATCTCATAACCTTATAACATAGCATAATTTCCCGATTTTTGTTCAAAATTTATAAAAGTTTATATTTTTTTTTTAAAATGCTGAATTAGAGAGGGTTTCAAAATGTCAATTTTTATAAATATTGATATTTGCTGCCGTGAAAGTAGTCCACAGATTACACAGATTGGCACAGATTATAAAAAAAATCAGTGTAATCAGTGTAATCTGTGGACCTTTTTTTTGTACCGGGTGGGTGTCGTATTGGTTTTATTTATTTTCTTTTATCCTGTTGACTTTCTGCAATATTTCCTCTAATATACCCCTATGAAGGACAACGATCGCTTTATGCTTCGGTTTTCCCTCTAATCAAAAAGTAAATGGAGGTGGTTGAACAATGAATGTCGAGGAAATCCTTTCCAGCCAGGCCCAAATCGCATATCCCGTGGGTATAGAAGAAACCGTTCGCCGCTTGAGCCAAAAAAAAGGTAAGACCATTAACTTCAGTCTCGGTCAATCCGGACCGGAAACCATTCCTTATGATTATTTCAGGGAATTCTTTTTATCGCTCTCCCGGGCTTGTGAAGAGGACTTGAAGCCCCTGGCCTTATACGGCGCCACCAGGGGCGGCAGTGCCGGGCTGGAAGCAGTAAAAAAACTGGCGCACCGGGATGGTATTTCTGCGCATGAAAAAAATATATGCCTTTCCAGCGGCGCACTGGAAGGATTCTACTTACTGACTCGTGCCCTGGCAAATAAAGGCGATACGGTCTGCTGCGAAGCGCCTACTTATTCAATCAACCTGAAATCACTGGTAGAACAAGAGTTCCAAATCATTGGCATTCCTGTAAGAGAAACCGGGATCGATTTGCATCACCTGGAAAATGTTCTTAAATCCGGCCCAAGAATCAAATTTGTCTATGTCATCCCTGATTTTCAAAATCCCACCGGTAGAATAATGACTGTTGAAAAGAGAAAGCAACTGGTAAATCTGGCCAGGACATATGAGTTTATTATCATTGAAGACGGCCCCTATCGATTGATCTCCTATGATGGGGCCCCACTTCCACCCACCATCTATTCTATGGCGCCGGATGTGACCATATTTGTGGGAACAGCCTCAAAAATATTCTGCGCCGGGCCCAGGTTCGGATACCTCATCGGTCACGACGTAGTTATTGAAAGAGTCAGGCGTTTCAAACAGTGTGTGGGGTATAATATCCCGGAATTATGTCAACGACTGGTATACGGATATCTGGCTGATAATACTGTATTTGAGAAATATATGAAGCACCTCTTAACCGTACAAAAAGAGAAAAGAGATTTAATGCTGCGTCAGTTGGAGGAATCTTTCCCCAAAAACACCGGGATATCATGGTCAAAACCTGGGGGAGGAATCTTTATCTGGGTGGAATTGCCCGCAGGAACAGATGCGGATTTGATATGGTCAGAGGCCCTGGAGAAAGAAGGAATCGGCATTACCCCGGGCAAGGGATTTTTCCCTGGTGATTGTAAGAGAAACAACTGTTTCCGCTTGAATTTCACGTTCCCTACCAATGAAGAGATTATCGAAGGAATCCCCAAACTGGCCAACATTGTGAAGCGATATGT
>CP070627.1:2585995-2590090 GCA_020355945.1 Candidatus Aminicenantota bacterium
AAACATTTGAATATTAACGTTAACCATATCTATGAACGATTTTCCCTGGAGGGAAATGAAATTTATACAGCCAATCTTCTTCAAACACGTTTCATTTATAATTTTAGTGTAAGAACCTTTGTCAGGGCCATTTTTCAATACACACATATTAACCGCAGTGTTGATCTCTATATCTCCCCGGTAGAGCCGGTAACAAAAGAATTATTTACCCAATTCCTCTTCTCTTATCAAATTAATCCCCAGACCGTATTGTTTATCGGGTATTCCGACAACAATTACGGAACGGGATTCATCGACGTCACGCGAAAGGATAGGACTTTTTTCTTAAAAATAGGTTACGCCCTGTGTTTGTAGGAGTAATCCGCAAATAAGAACTCTTTTCAGGAACAACAGTTACACGAATTAGACGAATTTCTTCATTCATCCAACGAAGCGAATTAATGAGGCTAAAACGATATCCGATTTGGCATCCCATTTAAACATTCCATTTAAGGGAGGTTATGTTGAAGAAATTAGAAAAGAAAATCATCGAAGATATATTTGCCCTCACCCCCATGCAAGAAGGTATGCTGTTTCATTATCTGAAAAACCCGGAACGTTCACAATACTTTGAACAATTGTGCCTGACTCTATCCGGTGAAATCGATATCGAGCGTTTCGAAAAATCCTGGAATTTCGTCGTTCAGACAAATGAGATGCTGCGCGCCGTGTTTCGCTGGGAAAATATAGAAAATCCAGTCCAGGTAATTTTAAAAAGCCATAAAATTAGGCCGAAGTTCCACGATCTATCAGGCAGTGGTGTTGAAAGGCAAAAAAAGACTGACAAATCCCTGGCAGAACTAATAAATGAAGACAGACAGAAGACATTTGATTTGCACGAGGTTGCCTTCCGCGTCACGTTATGTCGGGTGGAAAAAGAAAAATACCTGATGATTGTCAGTAATCATCATATCCTCTATGACGGCTGGAGTAATGGAATTATTTTGAAAGAATTTCTTAAAGCGTATAATGATTTCGCTGACTGTAAAGAATTAATTAAACCGGAAAAGACGAAATTCAAAGAGTTTGCCAGATGGAACCGGGCGCAAAAAACGGACAGGAACAGGACAAAAGCAGAGAAATTCTGGCAAAAATATTTAAGCGTCCATGCCCACCAACCCAGGCAGCCGGTTAGAAAGTCGGGAAAAAAGGTTATTGTTACAGGTAATCATCGTATCAGCTTTGGCAGTGATGTGAAAAGAGAATTGGAAAATTTTGTTAAAGCCAGTAAGATGACTTTGGCTTCACTGTTGTACGCCTCATGGGGGATATTGCTCCGGCAGTGCAGCGGCAGTGAAGACGTGCTTTTCGAAACTACGGTATCGGGAAGGAACAACGAGATAAAAGGGATCGAAGATATGGTGGGCCTTTTTATCAACACACTGCCGGTGTGGATGAAAATCCCCGGCAAAGAAAAAGCCGCGGATGTCCTGGACCAAATGCACGAGATACTGCTGCAAAGGGAAAAATTCATCCACAGCTCTCCACTCCTGGTAAAGGAGTTTATGGACAGGTCCCCTGTCAAACCTCTTTTCAGTTCATTGATAGTAATTGAAAATTACCCCCTGGACAGGACCGCGGTGAAAGGCGATAAACCATCCTCATTCTCCTTAACGCTGGACTCCTTTTACAGTACCGGCACCCCAGGTACCGATCTTACTCTGACGTTCATGTTATTCGATGGCATGACAGCAGATTTTAATTACAACAGGGAATTATTTGACGAAACAATCATAAAAGAGTTGGCAAACTGTTTCTTCTCGATTTTACAGGGGATAATAAGGGAACCGCGTCATAAGGTTTCCAGCCTGCCAGTGTTGGCAGCGGAAAAAAAAGAAATACTTTCGGAAAGATGTAAAAGGACCGCAGACCACTGTACCGGAGATGGTCCCGTGGAGTATTCGGCACCCCGTGACATGGTGGAAAAAAAACTGGTGATGTTATGGCGGGAAGTTCTCGGAGTGAATAAATTAGACAGAGGTATCGATGCAAATTTTTTCGATTTTGGGGGCCATTCGTTAAAGGCATCACTGTTGAAGGCCAGAATTTACAGGGAACTTAAAGTAAAAGTTCCGCTGGTGGAAATTTTTCTGTCCCCCACGATCAGGCAGCTGGCACGGTATATAGGACAACTGGATAAAAAGAAGTACTCTCCTATAAAAGCTGCCGAGGAGAAAGAGTACTACCCGACCTCACCGGCACAACGGCGCATGTTCACCCTGCAGCGAATGGAACCGGAGAGTATTTCCTATAATGTACCGGCTTTTTTCGTGGTAGAGGGACTGCTGTACCGCCCCCGGCGTCAGCGCCTGCAAGCTGCTTTCGGGAAAATGATAAAACGCCATGAAAGCCTGAGAACATCCTTCCTGCTGGTTGATGGGATACCGGTACAAAAGATACACCCATACCGTGAACCGGGCATAAAGATAGAAAATTACGATGTCTGCCAGGAACCGGGCAGGGAAGTGGAAAGGATAATCAACGCTTTTGTCCGGCCCTTTGACCCCGGCCAACCGCCTTTGTTCCGTATCGGGTTGGTAAAATTGACCGGACAGACTCATTTGTTGATGTTTGATGCCCATCATATTATTTCCGACGGTACCTCCATGAACCTGTTTACCAGGGAGCTTACCGTACTTTATTCCAACCGGACCGCCTACGATAGAAAACCGGGCATCCAATATAAAGATTTTTCCCAATGGCAGCAAAAACAACTGCTGTGCGAAGAATTAAAAAAACAGGAAGCATACTGGTTAAAAACCTTTTCCGGCCAGGTCCCGGTACTCAACCTCCCCACCGATTATCCCAGGACGGTCGGCAGTGTCAAGCGTTTTGAGGGAGACGTACTGGATTTCAGGATTAACCCTGAAGTACGCCAGGGTCTCATATATTTGGAAAAGACCCACGGTGCCACCCTCTATATGATACTGCTGGCTGTTTATTATGTGTTATTAATGAAGTACAGCGGCCAGGAAGATATTATCGTGGGCACCCTTATTGACGGCAGGTCCCACCCGGACCTGGAAAATGTCATCGGCGTGTTGATCGCAACGTTGGCAGCCCGCAATTACCCTCACTGTGAGAAATCTTTCGAGTATTTTTTGCAGGAAGTTAAAACTTCCAGTCTCGAGGCTTTTGAAAATTCCGATTATCCTTTCGAGGATTTACTGAAACATATCCCTACACCCAGGGAAGCTGACAGGAATCCCTTATTCGACACCATGTTCCTGATGCAAAATTTTGAAAGGAAAGAATTGGCATTGGAAGGACTGGTATTGAAACCCTACCGCTTTAATATCGGTGCCTCTACCTTTGATTTACGGTTAACCGCCCAGGAAACCGATGATGGCATCGATATCGAGATTCAATATGCCACCCGGTTATTCAGGAAGTCCTCAATCCGTCGATTTGCTGGCCATTACGTCAATATCCTGGAAGAAGTAGTCAGGCATCCGCGGCAGAGATTGGGAGAAATCCCATTATTAACGGCAGCGGAAAGGGAAGAGGTACTGGAGTTATTCAACGGCATCTGTGAAGCACCGACAGTAGGAGAAAAAAAAGCGGTTTATCAACTGTTTGAGGACCAGGCTTTGAAGACCCCCGGGCAAACCGCTCTGTTGTACTGTGTCCCGGGTAACGGGGAAAACCTTCCAGCGGTTAATGTTGAAGATGAAAATGAAAGGGAAGTATGCCTCACCTACCGTCAACTGAACCGGGCGGTCAATCGACTGGCCTTTTTTTTAAATAAGCAGGGGGTTTCACAAGGACAGCCGGTTGGGATATTAATGCCCCCCTGCCCATCGGCGGTGATCGCTGTCCTGGCCGTATGGAAAGCCAGGGGTGCCTATATACCCATCGACCCCAATTACCCGCGTCAGAGAATAACAGATATACTGGCCGATTCCGGTGCGCCTGTGCTGTTGTCGCAACCAGGCATTATAGGGACAGTCAATCATGAAAACAAGTTTTCCCCCGGAGACCATGAGAACAGGCAAAAGTTTTTGCGGGGTCCAGGGGCGGTTTTTTCAAAAAGAGCCCCTGGCCGCCGGAGGCAAG
>CP070627.1:2590190-2594253 GCA_020355945.1 Candidatus Aminicenantota bacterium
TTCCTGGGCCGCCAGGACCACCAGGTTAAAATCAGGGGATTCCGCATCGAATTGGGCGAAATCCAGAGCCAATTATTAAAGCATCCTGAAATCAAAAAAGCAGTGGTCCTGTACAAAACAGATAAAAGTGGCGATAAATATCTAAGCGCCTACATCGTCTCCAGCAAGCAAGGGTTAGAGGTAGAATTAAAAAATTATTTATCCCATTTTATGCCGGATTACATGATACCCTCGTATTTCGTTCAAATAGAGAAAATCCCGTTAACTCCCAATGGAAAAATCGATCGCAAAGCATTACCCGAGCCTGAAACCGGCCAAACCCGGGTGAATTATATTGCACCCCGCGATGAAATCCAAAAGAAATTAGTCGACATCTGGGCGGAGGTTCTAGGTAGAGACGGATCACATGCGTCTCAATTACGTGAATCCATAAGCAGCGAAGATGATTTCTTCGAATTAGGCGGCCACTCGTTAAAGGCAACCCTGATGACAGCAAAAATACATAAAGAGTTGAAGGTAAAAATCCCTTTAGCAGAAGTCTTCAGGATACCGACCCTGAAAGATTTATCCGAATACATACGAAGAATGGAAAAGAATAAATATGCAGTTATAGAAGCTGCGGAAAATAAGGAATATTATAAATTATCATCGGCACAACAGAGATTGTATGTACTGCAGCAGATGAAATTAGACAGCACTGCTTTTAATGTACCCCAGGTGGTTACACTGAGAGGAGAATTGGACCAGGAGAAACTGGAAGGTACCTCCAGGAAATTGATCCAACGGCATGAAAGTTTCAGGACATCGTTTAAAATGGTAAACCAAATACCAGTACAGAAGATACACGAAAAAGTAGAATTTGAAATAGAATTTTATAATTTAGCCACAGAGGACACAGAGAAAAAAAATTACAAATTACAAAATACAAATTACAAACAAATTCCAAATTCCAAATTCCAAATTCCAAACGAAAAAGAAACAGAAAGTCATCATTCATCGAAAAACCAAATCATTCATCATTTTATCCGCCCCTTTGACCTCTCCCAACCACCGCTTTTGCGAGTCGGCCTGATAAAAATAGGACAAAACAGACACATACTGATGGTTGATATCCATCATATCATCACAGACGGCACTTCCATGGATTTATACACCAGGGAATTCATGGCGCTTTACTCCGAGAAAACACTGCCTTCAATGAAACTCCAGTATAAAGATTTTTCAGAATGGAAAAACAGTGCCAGGGAAATCAAAGTAATAAAGAAACAAGAAGCGTATTGGTTGAAGCTATTTGCCGGAGAAATACCCGTATTAAACCTGCCCACTGATTATGACAGACCAGTGTATTGGAATTTTGAAGGGAATGATCTAAATTTTGAGTTGGGAGAAGAAGAAACCGCATCCATCAAAACCCTCGCCTCCCAGGAAGGTGCAACCCTTTATATGATTTTACTGGCCATTTATAATGTCTTGATATACAAAATAAGTGGACAGGAAGACATTATCGTGGGAACCGCTGTGGCAGGCCGCAGACACGCCGACCTGGAACCCATTGTCGGTATGTTTGTCAATATCTTGGCCATGAAAAACCATCCCCGAGAAGACAAAACCTTTAAAACCTTCCTGGAAGATGTAAAAAATACAACACTGGCGGCATATGAGAACCAGGATTATCAATTTGATGACCTGGTAGATAAACTGACTCTAAATCGAGATGTGAATCGGCATCCCCTGTTTAGCACGGAATTTGGATTGCAAAATATGGGGTTATCAGAAATTGAAATACCAGGACTGACTTTAAAACCTTATAATTATGAAACCAGGACCGCAAAAAACGATATGACAATGGTAGGAATAGAATCAGAGAAAAACCTACGTTTTTCCATCCAATACAATACCACCTTGTTCAAAGAAGAAACCATCAAACGTTTTACTGCCTATTACAAAAGGATTACCGCTTCTGTTATTCAAGATTATGAAAAGGAACTAAAAGAAATAGAGATAATATCAGCAGAAGAAAAACATAATATTCTTTATGGGTTTAACGATACAAAAGAAGGATATCCACGGGATAAAACAATCCAGCGATTATTTGAAGAACAGGTTAAGCAGACACCTGAGAGGATTGCGGTTCATTTGGAGGATAAACATTTGACTTATCAAGCCTTAAATGAATACTCCAATCAAGTGGCCGGGATTCTAAAAGAAAAAGGCCTTCAAACCAATAGTATTGTGGGATTAATGATGCGCAATTCATTGCAGATGGTCATCGGTATCCTGGCTGCATTAAAGGCAGGCACCGCCTATTTACCCATTGATCCCGATTATCCCGGAGAACGGATTGATTATATGCTGGAGGACAGCAAAGTAAATATTTTGGTTAAAAAAGATAAAAATTTTAGTGAACCTATCATCAAAAAAGGCATTGATGTCATTTTTATTGATGATACGATTAAAAAAAATCGCCCGGAGGGCACCACTTTTCACCTGCACCTGTCACCTTCATCTCCTGCACCTGAAACCTGTCTCGCTTACGTCATCTACACCTCGGGAACCACTGGCAGCCCCAAAGGGGTTCTCATAGAGCATAAGGGGATTGTTAACTATATCCTGTGGAGACTTAAATCTTATCATTATACCGACACCGATGTGACACTCCAGTTGCTGTCATACTGTTTTGATGGCTTCGGGTCCAATTTTTATTCCAGCCTGCTTTCAGGAGGAATACTGGTGATAGTTCCCGATTCCCGGCGAATGGATTATAATTATATAAAGGAAACCGTTAAGCAGAAAGGGGTAACAAATATTAGCCTTGTGCCAGGAATGTATGAGGCGTTGCTTGAAACTGCCACGAAAGAAGATCTGAAAAGTCTCCGGTTTGTCGTGCTGGCAGGGGAAAGAACCAAAAAAAGTCTCATAGATAAAAGTATGAACCAGTATCCCGGTATCATACATATTAATGAATACGGCCCCACAGAAACCACTGTAACAGCAGCAGCAAATACAAGTATGAATAAGTCCAACACAGCAGTCATCGGAAAACCAATATCTAATACTCAAATATATATACTGGACAAATATAATATTTTACAGCCCATTGGTTTACCCGGGGAATTATGTATATCTGGCGATGGAGTATCAAAGGGGTATTTAAACAACCCGGAATTAACAAATTCCAAATTACAAATTACAAACAAAAAGGACAAAAAGCACAAAAAGGGGACAGGCAAAAATTACCAAAATTACCCCATATACCGGACTGGCGATCTGGCGCGCTGGCTTTCCGATGGCAATATTGAATTTTTAGGGCGGTTGGACTTCCAGGTCAAGATCAGGGGATACCGGATCGAGTTGGGTGAAATCGAAAACCGGCTGCTTGGTCATCAAGGAGTACGGGGAGCCATTGCAATCGACAGCGAATGGGAAAGTGGAGGAAAATATCTCTGCGCTTATATTGTGCCAGAAGATAAAAGGGTATTTGATGATCCCGAGGCCATGTCTTCTGAATTAAGAGAATATTTATCCCAGCGACTGCCGGATTATATGGTACCTTCATATTTTGTGCAAATAGAGAAAATCCCGTTAACCCCCAATGGCAAAATCGATCGAAACGCATTACCTGCACCTTTTGGACTTGAATTAAAGGCAGATGAGAACGATGTGGCTCCAGGGAATGCAATTGAAGAAAAATTGGTAGAAATATGGTCCAGGGTTTTAGGGGTCACTGTCAGCATCAACGACAATTTTTTCCAATTGGGTGGTCATTCTTTAAAGGCCAACATGGTGATGTCAAGGATATACCAGGAGCTCAGTGTAAGAGTACCGTTGATTGAAATATTCAAAACACCGACGATACGACAACTGGCCGAATATATCAAATATGCAAAAGAGGAAATCACCCCAATAAAGGATGATCACATGGTATTGCTAAAGAAAAAATCCGTCAACGCCAATCATTTCTTCTTTATCCATGACGGCACCGGGGAAGTGGATGGCTATATCGAATTTTGCCACCATTTGTCCGCTGAATTCAATTGTTGGGGAATTCGCGCCCAGCGGTTAC
>CP070627.1:2594353-2598404 GCA_020355945.1 Candidatus Aminicenantota bacterium
TTGTTTGTAATTTGTATTTTGTAATTTGTAATTTCAAGGCAAGCCCACTCTTTTTGGTTGCGGCTTGCCGCGTTGCGTACCTTCGTGGCTAAAATTAAAAATAATGATCTCTCTCAAATTCCATTGCAGTTTTTTTGGTTTTTCGTTATAATTCTTTTTAACACCTAAAAAACCGAATGGGATGTGAGGCTGGCATGAGTAAGAACAAAGGAGGATAAAAAAAAGGAGAAAAAAATGAAACCAGTTCGCATACTAATCGTCATTCTTCTCTATAGTTTTACCGTTGTTGTCTATTGCCAGGCCCAGGTTGAGCCTTCTTTTAAGAAAAAGGCAGGAGAAACATCTATGTTGCTGCAAGCTGCTCTCGAAAAGGGTGAAGCGATATTGTGGCATCTTTACCACAGCGGTTTCGCCGTAAAGAGTGCGCGTCATTTGTTGATCTTCGACTATTGGCCCGAGCAAAAAGTTCTCAAAAACAAGAAAAGACTTGCCGCCCCCTTCTTCTCAAGGTGCAGGTTGCAGGTGCAGGTGGGATCTGTGTTCATCATTCGATTGAATTACTGGAAAATTAATGGAGAAATTGACAAAATATCAAAAAACGGTTATATTTCAACCTGGAGGTATCGAAAAATATGAGACTGTCGAATTACGAAAAAAACGTCATCAAAACAAGTATCAATAAACATGATCCTGAAGCTGCGGTCTACCTTTTCGGTTCACGGACGGATGATACCAAAAAAGGCGGCGATATCGACATCCTGGTCCTCTCTAAAAAAATCAACCCGGACGATAAAATCGACATAAAAGTCGATATCTTTGAAAAACTCGAAGAACAGAAAATAGATATCATCCTGGCAAAAGATTCCAAAAGACCATTTGTAAAACTGGCAATGGAACAAGGAATTTTATTATGACGGAAGATGATGTAAAAACTAAGCTGGTTATTCTTCTACATGAAGAACTCGATTTGATGGATAAAGCTGCAAATATCATAGATTACTCATTCCAAAAGTGTAAGGAAATTGGAATAAAGGAAGAATATAGTTATGATGAACTCGACCGTTTCGAGGCTTTGACCAGTCGTTTTGCCAGGTTGAGCGATATATTAATTCAAAAGCTTTTCAGGTTGATTGACCAGTTGGAATTAGAATCCGAAGGTACAGTCAGAGATAGAATTAACCGGGCTGAAAAAAAGGAAATAATTAAGAGCGCGAATAATTTTGTGATACGGAATACGGGGCCAGGCAAAAATTATGCCTCCGGCGGCCAAAAACCTTTTTGAAAAAAGTTTTTGGATTTCCAAAAACTTTTCACTAATGAGGCCTGTTATCATGGTCATCATGTTCATCAGCGTTCATCTGTGGTCCTTCTTCGCGGCTAAAAAAAATAGCCGGTGAATTTAGGAGCCCTTCATCTATTGACTTTCTCCAATATTAACACTAATATATTCTATCATGAAAAAACAATTTGCCGATCAGTTTGAAGAATTAAATAAGATTGTGGGTGAACAAAACTTTCTTACCCGGGAAGAGCAAATGCTTGATTATTCCCATGATGAGTTTCCCGACACCCGGATCAGCCAGGTACCCTCAGCCGTAGTAAGACCGGTAAACACCCAGCAGGTAAGTGAGATATTAAAATGGGCCAACAAATCAAAGGTACCGGTAACGCCGCGCGGCGGCGGAACAGGCTTGTGCGGCGGGTGTATTCCCGTACCAGGGGGAATCGTTCTTTCACTGGAAGGTATGAACCACATCATAGAAATTGACAGTGATAACCGGATGGCTGTTGTCGAGGCAGGGGTGCGATTAATGGATTTTTATGAAGCGGTAGAAAAAGAAAACCTGTTTTTCCCACCCCATCCGGGTGATGAAAGTGCCACCATCGGGGGGGTGATTGCCACCAATGCCGGAGGTTCACGGGCGGTTAAATACGGGGTGGTAAGGAATTTTGTCAAAGGCCTGGAAGTGGTTCTTCCTGATGGGGAGATCATTCAACTGGGCGGAAAATTATTAAAAAATAGTACCGGTTACAGTTTACTTCACCTGGTGATTGGTTCGGAAGGAACACTGGGAATCGTAACTAAAGCTATTCTAAATCTTCTTCCTCCTCCTAAAGCCCAGATGACATTGATTGCTCCCTTTAATGACCTGGAAAATGCCATCCAGGTGGTGCCGGCCCTGGCAAAAACCGGGATACTGCCGATGGCTGTTGAATTTATAGAAGTTGACACCATAAAAGTCGCGGAAGATTTCATGAAAAAGAAATGGCCCTGCCAGGAAGGTAAGGCCCATTTAATGATCATTCTAGACGGAACCAGCGATGATGAAGTGCTTAACATTGCCCAACAGATCGGTAAAGTGTGCGGCAAATTTGGCGCCCCGGATGTATTTGTTGCCGATACAACAAAAAAGCAGAAAGAAATTCTTGAGATCAGAAGCAATATATACGAAACCATAAAAAAATATGTCATTGAAATCCTTGACATTGTCCTTCCTCCCTCAGCGATACCCGGTCATGTGAATGCGATACACCGGCTTTCCCGTCAATACAACATGTGGCTGCCCACCTTCGGACATGCCGCGGACGGCAACGTGCATACCTTGCCGCTGCGGGCACATTACCTGGAAGGCAAATGGAAAGAAATCCCCGAATCCCAATGGAAGGAAATTTATCCGCAAGTAAGAAAAGCACTGCACGATGATGCCAGGAACCGGGGAGGATTGGTTTCAGGAGAGCACGGCATCGGTCTGGTAAAAAAAGAATATCTGAGCGATTCCATCGGCTCAAATGTCATCGAAAAGATGCGCCTGATTAAAAACGTATTTGATCCCAACCATGTACTCAACCCGGGAAAAATTTTCTAATAGTGGATAAAGCGGAAATTTTGCCTAAAAGGAACAATGAAACTCTTTAACATAAGAGTCAAAAAACGTTAAAACGGGGACAGGCGAAAATTTCGCACCGTCCCCTCTTTTCATGTTTTTTCCTGATTTTGGTTGACAAGCGCATCATCGTCCATTATAATTTATAAATGAATGAAAAACGATTTTCTTATACAGTTTTTTTAGCCGTATTGATTGTTCTGTTTTTGGGCTCTTTTATTATAGACGCTAACCAGGAGGAACAAAAACAAAAGATTGAAATCAAACTCAGCCAGGAACAATCCAGACTGCTGAAATGCCAGGGCCTGATCAATCAAAACAAACTTGAAGAGGCGTTAACATGTGCCGCTAAATTGGTAATCGACTATCCGAAAAATTCAACGGTCTTTAGCCTCAGGGGACAAATCTATTTTATGAAAGGTGAATATAAAGCTGCCCTGGAGGATGTAAACCGGGCCGTTTCCCTGGCGCCTAAAGACAGCACCATCTACTTCAACCGGGGTGTTATTTATTTCAAGCTGCTGGATTATCACGCGGCCATCAAAGATTTCTCCGAATCCATCAAACTAAAACCCAAAAATGCAAATGTTTATCACTGGCGTGCTTCTGCTTATCAATTACTGGGGAAACACCGGGAGGCCCTGGGGGATATCGATAAATATATCGAACTCATGCCCAAAGCCAGCAATGGGTATAGTAAACGGGCAAAACTTCTTTATGAGTTGAAAAGAACAGAACAGGCCCTTTCCGATTGTGACAGGGCGGAAGCGCTGGACCCGAAAAATTTTATAGCTATTAATTTGAAAGGTCTTATTTATTTAATGAAGGGAGAATTCAAAAAAGCACAGCTAGAATTCAATAAGGCAATCAAACTTAACCCCGGGGATAACGCGATTTATAATAATCGCGGCGTTTGCTGCTGGCTCCTGGGTAAGAGGAAAGAAGCCATCCAGGATTTAAAAAAATCCATACAGCTTTCCCCGAAATTTTTTAAGTCATATTATCACCTGGGCTACTTCATGCACCGGGAAAATGATCGAGATAAAGCAAAGACCTATTTCCTGCGCGCCTTCGCATTATTCCCGCGGGTGCTCCAGCATGGGGAAAAAGTCATCGAATTTACCACTAACCCCCGGTTAAACCGGTTTGCCAGGGATGAGCTGGCC
>CP070627.1:2598504-2602537 GCA_020355945.1 Candidatus Aminicenantota bacterium
GCAGGGGCGCTTTTTGAAAAAACTGCCCCTGCACCCCGCAAAAACTTCTTATTAAAAATAGCCATTCGTTTGCCGTTTCTCTCTGTGACCTCTGTGGCCTCTGTGGCTAATTATCTATAACTTGCGGATATGACGCTTCAATTCCTTTAACCGCTCCCTTGTTACCCCTAACCTACCATAACGAAGATGAATAAAAATATCTGTCACCCGATGAATCATACCCGCCTTTTTAGGGAATTTCTCTACTGCCCGCCCCTCAAAATGCACCGGCCCCTCCCAACGCATCCGCTGAAGCCCCAACCGCTCTAACTTTAAACAAAAACGTAAATAAAGCCTCACCAACGGATCAGAACTGAGACTCTTCCGCTTCAATATAAAAGATAGTATAAAAAGCAATATAGGAACCAAAATAAGTACCACTAACAATAAACTCATTCGATCCATCCGCCCAAATCCCAAACTGCTGAGAAAATTCCTCTGCTGGAAAATATCATAAGTAATGATCCACGTATCCCATTTGTACTTGATGTTCTCCCAATGATTTTTAATGAATTTCCAGGTACGCTCAAATAAATTTTCCCTGAGCGCCCGTTGAATCGCTTCATCACGATCAATACCCGCTAAATTAGCTGCAATCCTCTGACTCATTTCCAGGCCGTATTCTATACGCTCCGGCGACACCCATGACGTGGGATCAACCCGCTGCCATCCTGTTTCCCCTTCTGTATCAATTACCCCGGGTTCCTCTTCCTTCAACCAAACTTCAGCCCAGGCATGAGCATCAGATTGACGTACCTCCAGGTATTTCCCAACCGGATTGTATTCGCCGCCCTGGTAACCCACAACTACCCGTGCCGGCACACCAGCAGCCCGCATTAACAACGTAAATGATGCTGCAAAATGTTCACAAAAACCCTGACGCTTATTAAACAGGAAATCCCCTAAAGGGTCCTCCTGGTCCATTTGACCAGGATTAAGCGTATATAAAAAACCCTTTTCCTTAAAAAAATTCTCTGCTTGCCGGACAATATCAACATTTGTTGTAGAATTATCACGCCACTGTTGAGCCAATTTCTTTATCCGGGCATTGAGTTCCTCAGGCAGTTGCAAAGCCCATTTCCGGTGAACTTTGGGTAGAAAACTCAAACCGGCATCCGCACGGGAAAGCACAGGATAACGGACAGGCGTTTTTATATCCCATAACGCCTGGTAAATATTGCCCGGTAATTTCCGGCTCCATCTCAGCAGTCTTATCGGTCGATCCAGGGCAAACAGCCATCTCTCATTGTGGGGGCGTAAGGTGATTAACTGCAAAATGCCTTCAACTTCCAATGAACGAGACCGGTTGAAACTTGAGGGCATTCTACCCTGGTACCAACCTCTGCCATCAGTAAACCATAACGCTAAACCACGAAAATAAAGACCCTTTTTACCCGGCATGTTATTATCGGGAAATTCCACCTTGAAAGCAGTGACATCGGACCGGGCTAACTCCGCTACTTCCCCGGGTTGAAGCGAATCCCTAAACCCACTTATAAAAGTACTGGAATCTTGCGGTAGATTCCAAAAGGGACCGTAAGCCCGGGGAAAAAGCAAAAATAAAACAACCGTAAAAGGTAAAGCTAACAAAAAAAGCCTGAAAGAAAATTTTAATAGAAACGATAATTTTACCGGTTCATTAAGGGGATGATTTAATCGAAGCACAGCAGCAGTTATCAGGATAACCGCCGCGATCATAAACGCCAGGTCCGGGAGAGATTGGTCATATAAAAAATTCCCTAAAATAAGAAAATAACACATGAAAACAATAAACATGAAATCCCGTCGGGTTTTGAGTTCCATTAATTTCAGGCTGGAAAGCAGGATCAAGGTGGTCATGCCCGGGTCCCTCCCCAAAGGAGAACCAAAAGTAAGAATAATACCCACCACCGAAGCAATAGTCAATCCGATTCGCAGGACTGTAGAAGGCAGGGGTTTTTCTTTGATGATACGGCGATAACTGAAAATACTCATAGGAACCACTGCCACTATCGCCCATATAGGTATCTCAGGAACATGCCAGAGGTGCCAGCCAATGGTCATAAAAAGACAAAACATCAGCCAGGTAAGCGCACCTTTAGGAATCGGCAGATCAGGGGTAGGTTTCTTTCGTTCTAATTTTAATTTTAGTCTCATGGTTCAAGTTGAAAAACAGCTAAGTTTTCCAGGCATTTGGTGGTATGCCCGGGGCTGCAGTCCAGGGGAATGGTTCGGTCGATTAATCTTAAACCAAACTCTCGTCCTTCTTGTTCTGCTTCCAACACCCACCGGCACAATTGGGAAACACGTGTTTCCGTATCCAGGCCTCCCAGTTGGTTCCAGTCAAACCATAATTGTTCACCGCCGCCGCCGGTAAATTCTTTTACACTCAACGGACGTCCTCTTGCCACTGCTTTCCAGTCAATATGATGCATGGATTCACCGACTCGCCAGGGCCGAACCCCAACAAAATCATCACCTCCCCGGCTGTAAAAACCTTCACTGGCTTCATCTTCATGAGTTTCTAAAGGTGGCCACTGCCGGGTGCCTATAGGTTTAGGGTAAACAATATAGACTTTATTAACTTTGATGTGACACTGGGCCCGAAATAGTCCTAACGGATAGACCGTCCATAACGTAACCCGGGAAAGAGTAAACCGTCCCCGTTTTGGTGCGGTAATAGTTATTTTAGCAGTAGAACAGGAATTGGCTTCTACTGAAAAAGGCCCGGATAAATCCCCTGCATAAATCGCGATCCTCCGTGCAGAAGATTTGTTCTGCAAATCAAACGTAAATAGGAGAGTTTCTCCGGCAAATACAGGCTGAGTTTGGACGTTAGTAATATCTAATCCTTTCAAATTAAGCCGGGTATGAAGAAAAGATACCAACATCACACTGGTCAGCAAAAAGCAAAGCGTATAACCCATATTATTGCTGTAATTCATCGAAGCCAGCAGCATGGCAAACAATATCAACATCAGCATAAGTCCTACACTTGTAGGACGAGTACGAACCCGACCTTCTTTCATTTTTTGCCTCCGCCGTCCAGGGGCAAGCTCCACGTTTTTATAAAAAGAGCCCCTGCTCGTCGAAGACATAATAGACTCACAAGTGAAGAGACACGGTTTTGATTAGTTGTTCTGCGGCAGGGGTGCCTTTGTGTTTGATTTTACTGCCTTCAGGGTCTAATCGGTGTTCCAGCACATTACCTGACACTGCCTGGATATCTTCCGGGAGGACCATGTCACGTCCTTCGGTAACAGCCCATGCTTGCGCAGCTTTTACCAGTGATATGCCTGCCCGGGGGGAGAGCCCTAAGTAATGATGGGAACCGCTGCGACTGCCAGCTATTATACCCTGTACATAGTCCAGGATGGCTTCGGATACATGCACGTTTGGAACCTGGTCCTGCATTTCTAATAAGGTTTTTGATGATATTACCGGGGTCAGTTTTTTTAGCATGTCAAACCGGTTTTCGCCTAATAAAAGTTTTCGTTCTGACTGGTAATCCGGGTAGCCTAAAGAGATGCGCATTAAGAACCGGTCCATTTGGGATTCGGGTAAAGGGAAGGTGCCCACGTGGTATCGTTGGTTTTGGGTAGCGATTACAAAGAAGGGGGTTGGTAGTTCATAGGTAACGCCATCTACTGAAACTTGTCGTTCTTCCATTGCCTCCAGCAGTGCGCTTTGGGTTCGTGGTGTAGCGCGGTTTAATTCATCTGCCAGGACCATTTGGTCAAACAATGGGCCTTCATGAAACCGGAATTCTTGTGTTTCTTTGTCTAGAATAGAGGTGCCTATAATGTCTGCTGGCAGGATATCGCTGGTGAATTGGATGCGGTTGTAGCTTAGTTCTAATGATTTTGCCAGGGCCTGGGCCAGTGTTGTTTTGCCTACGCCGGGGATATCTTCGATCAGCAAGTGGCCTTTAGCCAGCAGGCAGGTAAAGACCATTCGAATTTCTTTGTCTTTGCCGAGAATAATTTGACCTACCTGGCTTAAAATTTTATCAATT
>CP070627.1:2602637-2606657 GCA_020355945.1 Candidatus Aminicenantota bacterium
ATCCCGGTGGTGACTACGTCTGCATTTCATGGCAAAGGAATTAAGGAATTGATGGAAAAATGCTATGCAGTGATTCACGGCGATAAACAATCTCCTACCAAAATGAAATTTACTTCCCACATCGAGGAGAATATCGATCACCTGGAAAAGCATCTTTTAGACCTCACTATGGAAAAAAAGGGGTCTCCCCGGTTCTATGCGATTAAATCCCTTGAAAACCCGCAATTGGTACCGGGAGAAATTTTAAAAATCACTTTTCATGACCTGGAAACCATGCGTCAACAAATCCAGGAGATGCACCATCGAGACCTCCTGGAGACTATCTCTTATGAGCGTCATCACCTGTCTATGAAATTGATGGAAGAGGTTTCGCATTTTGTGGATCGAAAAACCATTCCTTTCCGGGAAAAAATAGACCGGTTTTTTCTTCACCCGTACCTGGGTTATTTCCCGTTGGTGGGGTTCTTTATTTTGTTCTTTACTGCTATTTACGTTATTGGCAATCTCCTGGGTGAACTTATTGGTATTCCCCTGGGGGGGATTCCCGGTTTATATAATGGTTTAAAGGTCAACCATGCATTTTTATGGTTTACTGTTGATGGGATTTACCAGGGGATTGCGGGAGCGATTGGTATTGTTTTACCTTTTTTCTTGCCGCTCATTTTTTTGACCTCTTTATTTGAGGACACGGGATATTTGGCGCGGATTGCTTTTTTGGTGGATGGTATGATGCATAAAATCGGTTTGCACGGCAAGTCGGTGGCTCCTTTTGTTTTAGGGTTCGGGTGTACGGTGCCGGCGTTGTATAGTGTGCGAATCATTGAGAGTAAACGGGATCGAATGTTAACTGCTATCCTGCTGCCTTTTATTCCCTGCTCGGCCCGGACCTCTATTATCCTGGCCCTGACTGCTGCTTTTACCGGGCCTTTAGGGGCGCTGTTTATTTATATTTTTATAATTATTATGATTGGGATAACCGGGAAATTATTGTCTTTGTTCATGGGAAAGCCTTTGGGTTTGGTGATGGAGATACCCGGGTTAAAGGTGCCTTCGTTAAAAGTGTCTTTCAGTAAAACCTGGATACGTATGAAGAGTTTCTTGAAATTTGCTCTTCCTTTTTTAGTTATTGGCAGTATTTTTATGGGGTGGTTGGAATATGCGGCAGTGAATGATGGGATCAACAGGGTTCTTTCTCCGGTGGTGCAAGTGGTTTTGGGGCTGCCGGCTGAATTGGGTTCAACGTTGGTTTATGGTTTTTTCAGGAAGGAATTGGTGTTGGTAATGGTTAGCAGTGCTTTTGGTGTGCAAAAGACTTTAGACCTGGCTTTGCATATGAGTCGGCAGCAGGTTTTGGTATTTATTGTTTTTGTGACGCTTTATTTTCCTTGTTTAAGTACTTTTGTGGCGATGTGGAAGGAATTTGGGAGGAAGGTGGTTTTGCTTTCGTCGTTATTGAGTATTATCGTGGCTTTAATTGCTGCTTTCCTGGTTAAGGTTTTTTTGATTTATTTAAAATTTTAGCCAGGGATACACAAAGACCCTCTAATAAAAAGTTTTTGGAAGTCCAGAAACCTTTTTTCAAAAAGGTTTCTGGCCGCCGGAGGCAAAGAACTTAGGACTTGAAAAATAATCATTTTATGCGTATAATAATATCCGTATAAATGAAAAAGTTAAATAAAAATGAAAAAAATACATTAACGAATAAGAGGTTATGATGAAAATAGAGAAAATTTATTTTAAAGGCCTGGGGCCGGTTAGTGATGCGCTTTCTCCCATTAACCTCAGGAATACGTGGGGAAAAAAGATTTACACATTGGTTTTATTTTCCGGGCCCAATGGGTGCGGCAAAACAATCCTGTTGAATTCCATAGCCTTTTTATGGGAAGCCGTCTCATTTTGGCTGGATCATCGAACGCTGTTACCCGAAGAAAACCATATAAGAAAATGTTTTGACCGCTGGGGTAGTTTTGCTGTCATCATCGATGAATTGCCTGATTTCTCAGGAAAAATGGAAAAAGAAAAAGTTAAAATCTGCTTATTTTACGGTAAAAACCAATGGTTGGGGGATATCCAAAAAGAAAATAACGATGTTGACTTCTGGTTAGGAGAAATTAAAATAGGTAAAAAAGAAAGATTTCTATTAGGCCTCCCAAAATATGTCAAAGACGCCAAAGATACCACCGCCCTTCGAGCTAAAGTAGCTTCTCCAGGACCTGGATATGAAGAAAAAAATAGGGAAAGAAACGAATTCTTCTTTAATAATTGGGAAAACGCTTATAAGAAGTTGGTTTTGGGAATACAAACAGCCGATACCCCCAATATGATTTACCTCGATGCAGAGGAAAGGAAATGGGTAAAACCGGGAGTAAATACCGGGCAGTTGATCCCTGATGACCTGACAAAGACCTGGTTGTTTCGATATACTGCTTCTGAAGATTGGAAAGACCAATTGGAAAATACCCTGGTTAATTTTAAAATTATTGCCGGTGAAAAAGAATTTAAGGAAGTAATCAAGACCTTGAATAAATTTCTTCGTGACAAAGAGATTGTAACCACTTACAGGTTGGAAGACAGGAACAGGCTCCGGGTTCGATTAAAAAAGGGACGCGGGAAATATCATTATTTCGATGAGTTAAGTTCTGGTGAGCGGCATGTGCTGGTGGTGCTTTTCAATGTTCTCCGCTGGATGAAACCAGGGGGGATTGTAATGATCGATAACCCGGATTTATTTTTGCACCCATCCCTGGTACGACAATTAGTGGGTAATGTAGAGCATATTGTAGAGAAAAAAGATGGACAATTGATTATTACATCGCATAATACAGACTTGTGGAGGCGCTGTGACAATCTTGGTATAAAGATAAGAATAGGAGATCCTTTATAATGGGTATGGAAATTTTAGACAGCATAAAAGAAAAAGCAGAAAATAAAAAAATAATCGTTGTGGAGGGTGAATCAGATTGTGATGCCTTCGAATCTTTTTTTGATAGAAAGTTTAAAAAAATTGGCAAAAAGTTCGTAGATATCTATCACCTGGCGAATGTAGGTGGAAAAGGAATGGTCCTAAAGGCTCTAAAAAAAGAACCGGATTGGATAGGGATTATTGACCGGGATACCTGGGATGATGATAGAATTGCCAGGGAAAAGAAAGAAAATCCGAATCTTATGGTACTGGAGCGATATAGTATTGAAAATTATATGATTATTCCTCATGAAGTGTGGGACGCAATCCCTGGTGAATTCAAAACACAAATAGATGGCGGATTTGAGGAATTTAAAAAAGAGATATTAAAAGATCTTCAAATTTGGCTCAGGCATGGTGTCCTATGGCATATCATAGAACCTTTATTTTATGGGATCCAGGAAGAGGGATTCCATTATGAACTCCTGGAAGATGTTGAAAAAACCAGCACTGATGAAAAGATCAGGAAAGTACTTCAAAAATGGCACGATTTCTTATCACCGGATGATATTTTAGAACGTTTTAATAGAAAGTTGGAAGCAGTAAAACCTTTAAGCAATGAAGAAAAACTCAAACAATGGATTGTGGGAAAAGAATTTTTTAATAACGTTGTTTATCCATATTTTAACAAAACATTTGGCCAGAGAAGCATCAGGGAGTATCGAAAAATAATATGGGAAAACCTGCCTATCCCGGAAGATTTTAGTTTTATGTGGGATATCATATGTACTAACCTCACTCAACAATGACGAAAAAAAACTTTGCCTAACAGGAGACTTCGAGACTTCGCCTCTCCCCTATTCCTGCCCTCAGTTGAATAGGCTTTAATTGATTTACAATTTACAATTCCTCAATTTCTTCCCTGGAAAGCCCTGTATACTTTAATATTTTTTCTATCGGTTCCCTTTCTTTCTTCATTTTTTTCGCCATTTTCTTTGCTTTCTTTTTCTCACCCTCTACAAGTCCTTCTTTGCGGCCTTTTTTTTCTCCCAATTTCAGTGCCTCTTTCTTGATACGCTCGATTTCAATGTAGGTGGGAACCCATTTTGTACTTTGAC
>CP070627.1:2606757-2610773 GCA_020355945.1 Candidatus Aminicenantota bacterium
TCATGCAGTTCATGTCTCATTCGCCCGTACGGTGTCCTTCGGCCACCTCCCTGAGGCTCATTCGATCATGAACTGCATTTTACTTCCAAAAACTGAATATTTACAAGTAAAGACCTTTAACAATTTAGATAAAAATTGTATAATTAAATGTATGTCAATACTCTCAAGGGAACAAGGGGGCTCGCCCCCTTGTAAAAAAGGAGCAAGGTAAATATGAATCAAGATAAACAAACCAGCCAAAATAAAAATCCTTTGGAAAATCAAACAGAAAAAACCGATAACGAAAAAGCTAAACAGCAGGAAACAGGTAATTACGATACATCAGCCATATATATTCGCAATAAGGAAACCGGTGAATGGGAGGTGCGCAACCCTGCCGGTTCCGTTTGCTATAATTACTTATACCGGGATGAAATGGATTTTTAGTTGCAAAAAGAATGGGGAACTGGGCATTTTGAATCCCTTTGTGGCTAAAATTAAGGGCCGCACTTGAATTTTCTTTTAAAATATATTAAGCTATTAGCCCTTGCAGCCAGGAAAAAAATATAAAGGAGTTAGAAAATTATAATGAAAAATAAAATAAATGATGTACGTGATTTGTTTTATCGGCAGGGTCTTCCGCCTGGCGAAAAATTGCAAAACATGCTTACCCGGCCACTGAAAGGAAAAGCGGATTTTGCCGAAATATACGTCCAACATTCGGTAAGCAAAAACTTTAAACTCAGTGAACGAAAGATATCTGACATTGCCACCTCTTATGTTACCGGTGCGGGGATTCGGGTGATAAAGGGTAACAACACCGGCTATTCTTATACTGAAAATCTTTCGGGAAAAAGCATCCTTAAATGTATCAAGGAAGCGGCAGAGATTGCCGGTTCCCCTCGCCCCTTTGGCGTCAGCGGTTATACCGGGAACCACAACCTGTACGATGTTCGCAGCTCTATCGATGAAAATCCCGGGGAAAAAGTCGAATTGTTGAGACGAGCAGAGCAAAAAGCATTCTCCCTTTCACCCCTGGTGGAAAAAGTGGATGCTTTCCTGGTGGAAAACCATAAAAGCGTTCTTATTATCAACTCCGCAGGAGTGGAAGCCGTAGACATTCGCCCGATAATAAGTTTTGGCATCTATGTGATCGTAAAAAAAAATAATGTCAGAGAGAGTGGATTTCAAGGCGGAGGTGGCAGGATGGGGCTCTCCTATTTTGAAAACAAGACACCTGAAGGAATGGCGGAAGAAGCAGTCAACCAGGCCATGATCCTGCTGGAAGCCAAACCCGCACCTGCCGGGGAAATGGAAGTGGTACTGGGAGCGGGTGAATCCGGGATATTACTGCATGAATCCATCGGCCACCCCCTGGAAGCAGATTTCAATTACCGGGGCAGTTCCGCTTTCTCCGGTCGAATCGGGCAAAAGGTAGCCGCAGACCAATGCACCATCGTGGACCAGGGGGATATGCCCTGGCAAAGAGGGTCCCTGAATATAGATGACGAAGGCAGCGACACCGGGAAAAGCATTTTAATTGAAAACGGTATACTGCGCACCTATATGTTCGATCTCATTACCGCCAACCACTTTAAAACAAAATCCCTTAACGGCCGGCGGGAATCCTTTAAAGATATGCCCCTGCCCAGGATGACCAATACTTATATGTTAGCCGGGAAATACAGCCGCGACGAGATCATCAAAAGTGTTAAAAAAGGCGTTTATGCAAAAACCTTCTCCGGCGGTCAGGTGGACATCAGTTCCGGTGATTTTGTCTTTTCCATCACCGAAGGCTACCTCATAGAAAACGGCGCCATCCGTTATCCCATCAAAGGTGCTACACTGATTGGCAATGGACCGGAAATACTAAAACGGGTGGTCATGGTAGGCAATGACCTGGTCATCAGCGATGGCAAATGGACCTGTGGGAAAGAAGGCCAAAACGTCTCAGTCGGTGTGGGTATGCCTACGGTCAAATTGTCCTATATTACAGTGGGAGGTACACAGAATGGCTAATGTTAATTTATCGGAGGTTGCACAAAATATTTTAAGCATCTCGAAAAAACATGACTGCGCTGCCCAGGTTACCATGATTCAAAGTGACTCCAAAGACATCAGCCTGAGAAAAGGAGAGATCGAGCAATTGCTAACTTCGGTGGCCATCTCCACCGGTGTCCGGTTATTCAAAGGAAAAAAGAGTGTCATTATTGCCTTTTCCGGTGAAGATTTTGACCATATGGAAGCAAAAATAGCGACAGCCCTGCAAAATATTGAATATCTCTGTGAAGATGAATATAAAAGGCTGTTAAAGCCCGGGGAATTTGCTGACAGCGGTCCCTTGAAAAGCCTGGATTTGGCAGATGATGGCTACGACGCCCTGGACATCCCCCGGGTAAAAGAGGCATTGAAGCACATGGAATCCAGCGCCCTGGCCTTTAGCAATCAAATCATCCCTTCTGATATGGCAGAGTTTTCCGGTTCCAGGACCAGGGTTCATCTCTTTACCTCCGCAGGGGTAAACAAATCCTATGTCAAAACGTTATACTCGTTTTCCTATACTGCGGTTGCCTATGATAAAGATAAAAACTTGAGAGAGCGGGATTATTGGTCTGAGAAAAAAAGACATTTCCAAGACTTACCTCAAATGGAAAATATCGGGCGCATCGGCGAAATAGCCGCAGAAAAAGCCATCAAGCGGCTGGGAGGGAAAAAAATTAAATCCGGGGAAAGAAAAGTAGTTTTTTCTCGACGAACCGCCGGTTCTCTCCTGGATTTACTTTGTGATGCCCTGGACGGCGAAGAGATTGTCATAAAGAATTCTTTCCTGGTGGATAAATTGGGAGAAACACTGTTCCCGGGAATCGTCACCATTATCGATGATCCCCTGGTGGAAACGTATCTCGGTTCTTATCCCTTTGACGGCGAGGGAATGAACGGCATAACCAAGGCCGTGCTGGAAAAAGGGAGATTGGTGTACTATTTGCATAATTCCTATTCGGCTGGAAAGTTGAATATGGATTTAACCGGTAATGCCTCTCACTCCATCAGTGGTCCCCCTCATATTAAAACAGGTAATTTTTACCTTCAAGCCGGCCAGGGAAGCCTGGAAGACCTTCTGCGGGAAATGAACCGGGGGTTGTTAGTGGATGACTTGTATGTCAGCGGCATCAATTCGGTTACCGGTGATTTCTCTTTCGGGTGTTCCGGGTTCCTGGTGGAAAATGGAGTGGCTGATATGCCTGTAAAAGAAATCACCATTGCCGGGAACCTGGTGGACCTGTATAAAAGCGTTGTGGCTATTGCCGATGACAACCTGTGGAAAGCCTCTATCACTTCACCCTCTATCCTGGTCTCCAAACTGGCTGTTGCCGGACTATAAAAATAAAAAAATCTGTGTAATCTGCGTAATCTGTGGTTTCTTATTTTCATACGTCTCCGGGCGAAGGGCGCAGCCTTCATGACAAACTGTAAATATTTCTCAGCCGGATTACTTACTAAACCTGAATTGAAGGATTTCACCGTCTTTTACAATATAGTCTTTGCCTTCCAACCGAAGTACGCCCTTGCTTTTGGCCTGGCTAAAACTGCCTGCCTCTAAAAGCTCTTGCCAATTAATGGTTTCACTCCTGATAAATCCCTGTTGAATGTCCGTGTGGATTTTCCCGGCAGCAGTATAAGCATTATCATTCCTATTGATGGTCCAGGCACGGGTTTCCTCTTTTCCAATAGTAAAAAATGATACCAGGTTCAATAGATCGTAACTGGTTTTAACAAATGTATCTTTCATATATTCATAATCTTTCAGGCCATACTCTTCCTGGAATATCAACCGGTCCTCTTCTTCTAATTCCAGTAATTCCTGTTCGATTTTGCCGCAAAATACCCGGGTGGTGGTATTGTTTTTCGGTTCTTTTTTCAATTTTAAATAGGTCTGGTAAGAATTTTCATCCGTATTGATGATATTGATCAAGGATTTCTGGGATAAAAATTTAAAACCCCTGGCATAATGTTCTTCCTTTGTACTAAAGGGGTAT
>CP070627.1:2610873-2614883 GCA_020355945.1 Candidatus Aminicenantota bacterium
TTTTCCTGGATGAACCCACTGCCGGCGTTGACCCGGACAGCCGCCGTATGTTCTGGGATAAACTCTTTGACCTGTCTGCCGACGGTACTACTATACTGGTCTCTACCCATTATATGGATGAAGCGGTTCGCTGTCACCGGTTGTGCTTGCTGCGAGACGGCCAAAAGAGTGCTGTAGGCTCTCCCCATGAATTGATGGCATCAGTGGAAGGCAGGGTCATCGAAATCAGCGCCAGACCCACGGATAAAGCATTGAACTCTTTGATAAAAAAACGGGAAGTGGCCAGCGCCACCCAAATGGGAAACCGGCTTCATATATTATTGGAACCCGGGGCACCTGATGCGGAAAAAGCCGCGGTTCAAATCTCAGACAAACTTAAAGAAGAAGGTTTCAGGGTTAAACTGGCGGAAAGCGCGGACCCCAACCTGGAGGATGTCTTCGTGGCCTTGATCCACGGTGAAACTATCACAGGTACAGTTGAGGTGCCGGTGATAAGAGTAGGCGCAGAGGTTGCTGATGAAACTTAAATTGGTTATAAATTTGACCGACTCGATGCAGCGAATATTGTCGGTAACACGAAAAGAAATTCGCCAATTGATGCGGGATGTCTTGACTATGGGATTTGTGGTGGGTGTCCCGGCTGTACAACTACTGCTCTTCGGGTATGCCATTAACCAGGATGTCCGCAGCGTGAAAACAGCAGTGGTGGATTATTCTAACTCTTATATATCACGGCAATTGATCGGTCAATTGGAAGCTACCCAGACCTTTCGTATCTGTAAACGCCCGGACAGCGATAAAAAAGCCCGGGAACTCTTAAAAGAAGGAGAGGTCCAGGTGGTGGTGGTTGTGCCGCCTGATTATACGAGATCCTATTACCGCGGACGAGGTGCGGAAATCTCTATCCTGGTGGATGCCACCGATCCCATCCTGGCACGAGCGGTTCGGGCCTCAGCCAATGGATTGATGGATAAACACAACCGCCGACTCCAGCAGTTCGATATCCAACCAGGTGAAAGCGCCTGGCGAGTCCCACGACAGCGAACCACCTTCACCACCGAACCAGACCTGGTACGCCAACGCTTCCTGCGTTTTTCAGTTATCAACCTGTATAATCCCGAACTACGCACCCCCGTGTTTGTGGTCCCCGCTTTACTGGGGGTGATCCTGACCACCACCATGATCCTGATGACAGCCCTTGCTATTGTCCGTGAACGGGAACGAGGCAGTTTCGAGTTCCTCATCGCTACCCCGGTCAGCCGCCTCGAATTAATGGCCGGGAAAATTCTTCCCTATATCGGCATCGGCCTTATCCAGATTTTTATTGTGGTGGTCACCGGACTTGTGCTTTTCCGGGTCCCGGCAGCAGGAAGCCTCATTGACCTGGGAATCGTCTCTCTCTTCTTTATTGCCGCCAATTTAATCCTGGGACTGGTGATTTCTTCGGTTACGGCTTCTCAATTCCAGGCCACCCAGCTCTCGTTTTTCTTTTTTCTACCCTCGGTACTACTCTCCGGCTTTATGTTTCCCTTTGACTCCATGCCAGCCCCGGCCCAGTGGCTCGGCGAAACCCTGCCCTTGACTCATTTTATACGAGCCGCCCGAGGCATTCTTTTGCGCGGGTCTTCTTTGTTCGAACATATAGGCGAAATAGGTGCCATGCTGTTGTTCAGTATTATTGGTTTCGTATTAGCCACCCGGTTATTTAAAAAGCGATTGGATTAAGGATAAACAAATGAGACGAGAATTGGGAAACTTTGAAAGGGCCCAGGTCATTACCAATGAGCATTACCCTTTTAATGCAGTGATTATACTGTGCATTTCCAACGGCCCGTCAGAAGAAACATTACGAGAGGTTTTAAAGCACTTGCGCCGCCGTCACCCCCTGTTGAGTGTTCATATTCACAAAGAAAAGGGCCGTTATTTCTTTGTGTCGGAAGCTGCACCGGCAATACCGCTAAAAGTGGTGGAAAGGCAAAACAGCGAACATTGGCAGCAAGTAGTAGAACAAGAACTCAATCGTGAAGTAGATATTTTTAAAGGACCATTGATTCGCTTGACTTATCTTATTGGTCCTGTTGGTCCTGGCAAAAAAAATGAAAGCGAAATAGTCATCACTTTCCAGCATGCGGTCATAGATGCCAGTTCCACAGCCAATTTTTTACATGAGCTGCTTTCCCTTTGTGAAAAGATAGAAACCCACGGCTCGGTAGAAGGATTTAACAACTTAGAACCTCTCCCCCCGGCAGAAGCTTTCTTTCCTTCCTCTTTTCAAGGGATGCGGCGGAAGTGGCACAATTTTTTATTTATCCTTCGCCAGATAGGGGATGAGTTTCTTTACCGGCTGCGGACAAGAAGCCGAAGAAAAGCACCCATCCACGCTGCCGGTAGGGGGAAAATCCTGACCATAACCCTAACTAAAGACACATCAAATGCCCTCAACAAACATTCACGTAAAAAAAGGATAACCATAAACAACCTGTTCAATGCTGCTATATTGATGGCGGTGCACAAGCATCTCTACGATGGTCAAACGCTCCCCCTGCGTCATTTTAATTTTGCCGATTTACGTCCTTACTTAACACCTCCCCTGGATACTCAATATTTGGGCAGCTACTTTTCCATGATGCGTTTTACTGTGGGAATGAAGGAAAATCCAAAGGTCTGGGAATTAGCGCGTAAGATCAATGATATCACGTACACCTCCTTCAAAAGGGGTGACAAATTTTGTGCAAACTTGCTAAGTCCCCAAATGATGCAAGCCATTCTCCGATTCAAATCGTTTCGTATGGCTGTCACGGCATTGAGTTTCACCGGTTTCCTCATGTTGGAAAAGCATTATGGGGCAATAGAGGTTCGAGATATTCATGCCTTTGTCTCAAACTTTGTACTGGGACCCGAATATACCGCCCAGACCAGGTGGTTTGACGGACGTTTTTATTGGGATATTCTTTACCTGGATTCCGATATGGACTATAAGCAAGCAAAGGTGATTGCCGAGGAAATTCGCACCATCCTGGAATCAGCCGCTGAGGAGGAATCGTAATGGCTGTGACAATAGAAGAGATACAAACATTGGTGCGTTTGCAACTGGGAAAGCGCAAGGTTTCGGCTGAAGATCGTTTCATGGAAGACCTGGACGCCGAGTCAGCAGACTTAGTTAATATCATCGCAGCAGCAGAAGATAAATATCGCATCTCCTTTGATGAGTCGGACATTTCCGGGATACGCACTGTCCAACAACTCTATGACTTTACAAAAAGTGCTTTCCAGAAAAGATAAGCCGCGGACGAACACGGATAAACACGGACAAAAAGCCGGGACCGAAAAGATTTAGCCACAGAGAGCACAGAGAGCACAGAGAGCACAGAGAGTGATTTTCCCGATGAATTTGCTGCGAATACTTGAAAAACGGGCGGCAGAGGAACCGGGGAAGATTGCCTTTACATTTCACAACGATGCGCCGTGCTCCTTCGGTAATTTATGGCAGCAGATCATTGATTGCGGCAGTTACCTTATTGAGCAAGGGTTGAAACCCAAAGAACCGGTCATAATCGCCATTCCCAACAGCAGTCATTTTTTTTATGCCTTTTACGGGGTGCAGCGGGCCGGTGGAATTGCTGTCCCGGTTTTTCCCGGTTCCGGGGCCGAACGCATCATAAAACTGGCTGATTTATGCGGCGCTGCCATCATCTTGATTTCTAAAACCTTTCCACCAAACCAGGTGGACCAATTAAAGCAAAAAGCCAGGGAGAGTGAACGGCAGGTGCTTTTTATAGAAGAGGGTTCCGGATGTCCACAGGATAGGTTGTTCCCGGAGATTTTTCCCGGGGACATATCGTTTATCCAGTTCACTTCCGGTAGTATCGGTGACCCCAAAGGTGTGCAATTGACCCATGCCAATTTGATCGTCAACATGGACCAGATGATTGCCGGCATGGAGATTACCCCAAAGGATGTTTTTGTCAGTTGGCTGCCGGTTTACCATGATATGGGGTTGATTTTGATGA
>CP070627.1:2614983-2618992 GCA_020355945.1 Candidatus Aminicenantota bacterium
TTTAGCCATGCAGGTGAAATTGCTGCGGGTACTCCAGGATAAAACCATCTGCATGGTGGGTTCAAGACGGACACAAAAAGTTGATATAAGGATACTGGCCGCCACCAATAAAGACCTACTGGGCCTGGTAAAAACCGGTTTATTCAGGGAAGACCTATATTACCGCCTCAATGTCATTAATATTGATATCCCGGCTTTACGGGATAGAGGAGACGATATTTTACTGCTGATCCAACATTTTGCCGCCAAATATGCCCGGGAATCCCACAAGCCGGTGCCGCAATTTTCCCACAGTGCCTTACGAGTGCTTAAAAGCTTTAACTGGCCGGGAAATGTTAGAGAACTGGAAAATATCATCCATCGGCTGGTGATAATGAATGAAGAAGATATCATCGATGTCCCGGATCTCCCTTCACTGATGCGTTCCCCGATTAACCTGACACCCGGGCTCAACCGCACCCTGGCTGAAGTGGAAGCAGCACACATTCGCAATGTCCTGGCCAGTGTCAAAGGCAACAAAACCCGGGCGGCAAAGATATTGGGCATCGACCGGAAGACCTTAAGAGAAAAACTAAAGAATGTGAGTAACAGTTAAGGTTTAGCCTTCTTTAACCGTGACTTCCTTTCCTTTAAAGACAATCGCCAATTTTTTATCCCCTTCTAACAGTGCTTTTAGCATGGCCTGCAATTTTTCGTTTTCGATTTTGGTGGAAAAATAGCGGCCGATGATCCGTGTATAGGTGGTTCTTACTTCCAGGTTCGGCACAGACAGGGTATAGACCATTTTGCTTTTTCTTTTGCTCCCTTTCCCTCCATGCCTATCTCCTTTCCCATGGCCCTTAGATATGTATAGGAGTAGTAGAAACGCAAAACAAATTTTGCATCTCTACTACTTTTTAGGTTTCACAGATAGACAATTTAAAGTTGAATTTAAATTTAAGATATAGTATGATTAATGATAAGGATGAAAAATGAAAACTATACTTATCGCAGGGAGTAAGAATTTAGAACAACAGTCTTGCGAATTAAAACGAGAATTTGCCATGAAAATGGGAGCCGCTGTGGTCAGCGAACCTAATTGGCGATTAATCACAGGGGGTGCCAGGGGAAGTGGTGAAGATGAATGTACAGGAGGTATAGATTTTCATGCAGCGTTGGGAGCTCAGGAATATATAAAAAACTCGATAGAAGAGAATGAAAAAATTATCACTCTTCATCCACGGGTTAATCGAACCGACCTCTTTTATATAGGAAGAGTGGTGCTAGGAAGAGCACGCTCCACCAGGGCCCGACGATTTGAACTTGTTTCACGGGCCGATGCGGTTGTCGTTATCGAAGGTGGCGAAGGTTCCGAACAAATTATCGAATATAGTATCACCGCTGATAAAGTGGTCATCCCCATCGCTTGTTACGGTGGGAAAGCAAAAGAATTATGGAATTTATACCGGCAGGAATTAATGAATACCCTAAAATTGCCAGAAGGCTCCCCTGATCTTCAAGTGATCGAAAAGGCATCAGAAACACCCGATTTGGTGGTAAAAGCGTGTGTCAATATCTTGAAAAGACTTCTGAAACCCCTTTGTTTTGTAATTATGCCATTCAAATTATCTCACTCCTCTATTTTGTGGGAATCAATACTAAAACCTGTAATTGATGAAGCTGGTTTTTTACCCCAGCGAGCTGATTTTGTTCATAATGTTGGACAAATTATCGACGATATTACACATCTCCTTAAAGAAGCCCATGTTGTGGTCGCAGATATAACCGGTGCGAATCCCAATGTAATGTATGAATTGGGCTACGCCCATGCTCTTGGAAAATATACCATTATCATTTGCAGCTGTGATGGTGACGTACAAATCGATGATAAATTACCGTTTGATATAAGAGGAATGAGAATATATCAATACGACGCCTGGAAAGCACAAGAATTTCGAAAAGAACTGTCAATATTACTACAAAAAATATGAAAACGCCTATGAAAGCAAAATTACTTTTCTTTATTCGTCATGGTTCAACTTATTTAAATGAGGATTCAGACCGATTTTGTGGTTCTACAGACCCATCCCTGTCACCGCTGGGGATTGCTCAGATAGAACGAATTACCCTGGAATTGAAAGAATTGAAAAACCGGTTGAACATTGATCAAATTATTACAAGCCCCCTCAAACGTGCGGTCGAAAGCGCTCAAATTTTAAGTAGAGAATTATCTTTTCCCTATAAAATCAACCCCGACATCCGCGAAATTGATTTCGGAGAATGGGAAAGATTAACCAAATTTGAAGTGAACTTAAAATACCCAAAAATTCTACAACTATGGCTTACCAGGCCTGATGAGATTGCCCCGCCCGGCGGAGAAAACCCCTATGAAGTAGTAAAACGTGCTATTCATTTTCAAAAACAGGAAATTGAAAAAAGTGAATCTTTATTGATCGTATCTCATAAGACTTTTCTTCGAATTGCTTTAAGCAAATGGTTGTCCATTCCCTTAAAACATTACCGCAATAGATTTGATATTCACTTCGGTGCGTTGGGATGTATACGTTTTGAACCCGGCGCTAGCAAACTGGTCCTTTTAAATTGGGCTCCAAACCAAAGTATACAACTCTTAACGCAAAATGATTAGTATTGATGCACTGCAAAATCTAATTTTTCAGTCCCGGGAACTTTCCCATGCTGGTATACATTCATTTGACTTTGAAGATGGAAAAAAAACTTTTTACTGCGGTTCTAATGCCCTGGAAGCCTTTATAGAAAAAAATAATATAATGAAAATTTACTCCACTGTCCCAATCGATTATCGTGCAGTTAAAGAGGGAATCATTCTTTCGATTGGAAGCACGAGAGAGCATAACATGGCGCGCCTGGATTCATTTAAAAGCGGCATCCAATATGCTACCTGCCCCCTTCCTTTTTCTAATGATAGTTTTGTTACCGACCGCTGGGGCGGTTCTATTGATAAACCCGCCTCTATCATGAATTTTCCAACAGCAGTGATCCTTGATTGGAAAATTTGTCTTAATGAAGGTCTTGAAAAAAATCTCCCTGGTGTGGGCGAAGCCTCCGGCCTGGTTACTTCGATTTATGATTATTTAAAAGTGCACAAAATTGAAAACATTACCTTATATTGGGAGGAAGCAAAGACCTATGTAAACAGACTTTTATATCTCTGGCAATCTAATGGGTGCGATGAATCTCGAATCATTGATCTAGGTGCTGTCCTCTCATTTAAAGGTCTTCTCATGAGACGATGTGCAGACAATTCCATCGGTGCCTCATGTGACCATATGATTTCTTATTTCCTACAGGCTTCAGGTTTCCAATTACCCCATGGAGTTCTTGTGTTTATAGGCATGTTGATTTCTTTAATGGCCATTGATGAAGAACTTTGCGATTTTTATCTCAGGATTGGAAGAAATATTGGTCTTATACATGAAAGCGATATAATTCTATTACTAAAACTAGATTTCCATAATCTATTCCAGGAATCCGCACGATTGAGACCTTTACGGAAAACCTTCATCAGGGATATTTCGACAGAGGAATCGTATAAGATTGGGGAGAGATTTAAAAGGAGAATACGTTCATATGTCTGAACCCTATGAAATAATCTACTCCTGTAAAAAAAGTTCCTGGGAAAGAAAGAAAAATATCGATTTTATGCTTAGAGATTTGCTTTATGGTCAGGCGTTCCGTGTATATGCGCACCGTAAGGAAATCGTCCGGTTAACCGGTAAATCCTTTCTCGACAACCTTTCTGATCTTGGTGAAAAACATGGGAGACACTGGTTTTCCGTCAAAATTCCAGACAACCAATTAGAATTTGGAGGCCTAACAGGTATTTTAACTCAGCTCTGGGGAAATGTTCTCGATTATGAAGAGTTTTGCCTTGAAGCGCTAGACGATCGATTGATTGAAAAAATTTTAAAACAGCGGAGCCTTTCCCGCCCTTTCCATCAACTTGAGAAGGCCGAATTGCCATTTTTAGCTCATATGAGGTTAAGCCTGG
>CP070627.1:2619092-2623092 GCA_020355945.1 Candidatus Aminicenantota bacterium
TCTTAGTACAATTCTTTGCAGACGAAGAACATATAAAAAACCTGAAATTAATGCTTAACGTTGATTATGACTAACAAATGAAGCAAATGAAGAATACGGTTGAAATTTTTTTCTATTTATGGTACATAATAGTTCGGTGGAACTGGAAATGAGACAGCCGGTAAAACCGATAATTTTAAATTCAAAGCATTTGGGTTGGAAGTTCTTAAGGGAGCAAATATGTGATGATCATACTCCAAAGCGCAGTTAGGTGAATTAAAATGGCAAGACCAGCATTATTAATCGGGTTAGGTGGAACCGGCCAGTGGGTTCTAAACTATGTAAAAAAAGAACTATTAGACAATACAAAAGGAGAAGGCATCCCCAAAGAAGTAAGGCTGGTCGCTTTTGATACAACCCCACAAATTGACGAAGTGAAAAGTAAACCAGATGAGGAAGAACCCATCGTGGTAGAAGGTGTGCAGTTGGATTTTCGAGAGTTTTATCATCTGGGTGGAAATATTGAAAGAATTGTTCGAGAAATTGCAGAAAAAAACATGCATCCTCATATTTCCTCATGGCTGCAAGCTAAAACCTATCTTACTCGACTGGGTAAAGGGCAATATATGCTAGAAGAAGGCGCCGGACAGATGCGGCCTTTTGGTCGAATGGCGGTGTTTAAAGACCTGGAATCAAACCCGGAAAATTCCAAAATTTTTAGTACTTTACGAAATGCCATCCAGGATATTCGCACCCAGATAACAGAAAATCGCAGCTTAGAGATATCTATTATTGCTTCATTAGCTGGAGGAACCGGCGCTGGTATGGCCATTGATGTGGCACAAATTGTACGCACCATTGCAGAGGATACCATCAGATCAAGAAATTTCATCATTCGTGGATTCTTTGTCACACCCCGGGCGTTTCATTTTATACCCGGGGGTGATGATTCGGAAATGCGGGCCCGGGCCTTCGCGGCCATCCGCGAATTGAGCCGTTTCATCACGGTTTTTGGCAATCGGGAATATCCAATGATTTATAATGCTCACCCCCAGTTCAGAGAAATTTTGCAACGGCCGGTAAAAAAGAGATTATTTGATTTGTGTTATTTAGTGGACCCTCATCGTGTGAGAAACAGCCTGGATGTTGTTGAACCAAAATTTGGGATTTTCCCTTCCATCTCAGATGCGATGTTGGCACTGCTGGATGAAAAAAGCGGCCAGCAGCACACGGAACACGTCAATAATATGATGCCTCACCTCGTCAGGGGAGATGATGTGGCTTACTTCAGTGCCATCGGAACTTACTCTTTCGTACTTCCTATCCGAGAAATTATTGAAGAGAACGCCGGCAAGCTGGCCATTGATTTTTTAAAACGGTTGGTTACCCCCCAATTGGATGCGCAAGGTCGAGTTATAGGACTTTCTTCAGATAAAAACCAGGAAATGCCCAACAAACGGGGTAGTGACCTGGTTGAAATTTTTATGAAAGAATCATATAGTATTGAAAGAATGGGTGGTAACCTGTTTTTTTCCCAGGCAGCAAAACTCTTGGAGCAAGGAGGTATTCGCAATAACCAACTCCTGGAACAGGTGGCCGGGCTTAGTAACGTGGAATGGCTGACATTTATAGAACCGGATGATGCCACTGAGGAAATCAGGGATTTACGCACAGAAGTTCGATCTATATTGGATCACCGGTTAAGTAAAGATGTGAAAACTTCCAGAGAAATAAAGGAAAAACCTGAATTCGGCTGTGAACGCATTGAAAAAGAGGTGGAATTATATTCGATTAAATACTTAGGCAGAAAGCAGCCGGATGGAAACACCACTGGCGGAAAATTCCGGGAGGGTCTGGACCGCTATGCTTCATTACAAATTAGGCGATTTCAGAAGGCAATGGCACAATATTGCATTAAATTACTTAATGGGACATCGGAGACTGAACTTGAGTTATCCAAAAGTGGGAAATTAGGATTTATCCAGGAATTTTTAGATGGACTTTCTATACAGCTTGAAGAATTTTGTAAATTTATGGAACGCGTTGGAGAAATCCGGAGACGTGAAGGACAATTGACATTAAAACGGGAAGAAGTCCGGCTTGCCAGGGACCAGATGTTTAAAGATCGCAAAAAGAGCGGCCTTTTCCAAAACCGTGCCGATGTTTCCCAAAGGCAATTTCTCATGTTGATGGAAGAACAAGTAGAATTGGAAAAAAATGAAATGGTTTTTAATTATGTTTCCCAGACTGCACTTCAATATAGAGACCACAGCTTTTTACTAAAAGGAACAATTGATGACTGGGCAAAGGCATTGGTATTAGGAACTGCGGAACAGGCCAGTTTACATGAGGCATTAAACAAAAACCTGGAACTGGTAAAAGCAAAGCGTATGCGTAGAAAAAACTTTGCCAGGGTTCGCCGTGAAGAAACAGATGACGAATATGAGCAAAAATTATATCAACGTTTTGCAGAGGACAATCTTATCGATATATTCCGCGGTGTGAAATGGAAGTTAAATGAAGATGAAAAAACAGTGGAACTGGAAGTGCTGGGAGAGGAACTTTTGTGCCGGAAAACCCGAGAAAGGGAGCGCCCCACCGAACATAATGTCGCCATCATCCTGGAAAAAACCCGGGGCACCTTCCAACGGCTGATCCAGGAAGAGATAATCAGTCGCCATCTAATGTATAGGTATCACGAGGAAGACCTGGGAAATCGATTTTATGAAAATGGTAGTCCATTGGTTAATTTTAGTGTGGTTCCAAGATTCGGACAACCATCCAATTTTCTCGCTGTGAAACATGGAATTATTGAAGGTGACGAGCCTTATTTTAGGGATGTAGTGGAAAAAATAAGTGAAAAGAGTGGAGTAAAGGGACAACGAGCGATGTTAGTTCAAAGCGATAATGCTCATAAATGTACGCTGTTATATTCAATCGATGTCATCAATGCTGATTGTTTAACATCCTATGAAGAGCTAGCAACGGCATACAAACAATTTTGGGATGATCGGCGGCTTCTTCACGTTTTCCCGGCAGAAGTCAACGCCGTATATTACGAACAACAGGTCCAACAAAAATTGCAAAAGAAATACCGGTTATTTCATCCACGCATTGTGTATATGCTAGAATATAAAGACTGGGTCCTCCAGTTTACCAGATGTAGAGTTTATGATTTAATCAAAATAACCAAAGATGAAAAGGGGAATCGTTTTTGGGGTCTCCATTTGCCTGAGTGTCAACATAAAGGTAAGAAGTATAATGCTGAAGTCATAGAGTTGACTCCCCATAAAGTAAAGAAACCTGATTTACTCCATGCAATGGATACCTTCGTATTCAGACGAAAAGATGTCAGATTGGAGTTTGAAATCCCAATTCAATATGATCATCTGGATAAATCATTGGTGCTAGCGAAAAAGCAAGTTGGAAATGCTGTCGCTAATGTTGATAAAATTAACTCGATCATTGAAACCGGGTTTATTCGTGATCTTAAAGTCTCTAAGGAACAATTTGAACGTGATCTGGGTGATTTGATGCATGTCATGCTCCTGGAAGAAATCGATCGGTTTGGTATTGGCCCAACAGGGCAAGAAATAGATGAACCAGCGGATCAAGAAATCGAAACCTATCATATGGCATTAGTGGTTAGCCCAAAAGAAATCGCGGTGGGTCAACGATTAACGCTTCGAGTGGAAATACGACCCGGAGCGCTAGAAAAAAATTCCTTTCAATTAAGTAAAGATATTCGTGAGCTTTATTGTTTTGTTAATGCCGATGGTCTCCAACTGGTGGGTGATGAAGCGGCTGCAATTCCAAGGGACCCTAACACCGGACAGCCGGTACCGATGGAATTTGAATTACAAGGCCATGTGCGGGGAAAACAAACATTTACCGTTGAACTTTTCATCGAAGATCATGAATCAAAGCGACTGCGTATTATCAAATCCGGCAGCCAGGTCACTGTAGCTGCACCAAAACCCACCCAAGAACCACAGCCGATCTTACCTCAAATCGATATCCG
>CP070627.1:2623192-2627184 GCA_020355945.1 Candidatus Aminicenantota bacterium
TACCGCTGCAATTGAGATCGCATTTCCAGGGCGGTTTCAACAGGAATAATCGTGACACCCTGAGGAGAAAAACAAGTAGGGCCAGTGATAAAGATAATTTCGGGAATTCCCCGTTTGACCGCTTCATTGGCCAGGTGAAGTCCACTTCTACCGGAAGAACGGTTGGATATATAACGAACCGGGTCAATGGGCTCAATAGTGGGACCAGAAGTAATAATGACTCGTTTAAACATCAATGGCACCTGCCACCCGTTTGATACAATAATCGTAGATGAGCTGGGGTTCTGGCAGCCGGCCCTTTCCTTCATCGTCACAGGCCAATGAACCTTCTTCCGGCTCAATAATCCCGATCCCCCGGGCTTGCAGCCGGGATAAATTGTCCTTTACAGCAGGATTCTCCAACATATGACAATTCATGGCCGGGGCCACCACCACGGTTTTATGAAACGCCAGGAAAGAGGTGGAAAGAAGATCATCGGCAATGCCGTTGGCCATTTTACCAATAATATTAGCAGTGGCCGGCGCGATTAACAGCAAATCACTGTCCCGGCAGATATTGATGTGCAGCACCGGGTCCTGGCGCCTTGCAAACATGTCGGTGAAAACATTACCCCCAATAAAGGTCTCAAACGTCAAAGCAGGAATGAACTTTTGAGCGGATTCAGTCATGATCACACTGACAGAATGCCCGTTCTCCTGGAATAGTCGCAAAATATCCACCGCTTTATAGGCGCTGATGGAACCGGTAACTCCAAGAATTACTTTCATCATTCACCTCCTCACCTCTTCACCTCATCACCACCTGGTGCGGATGCACCCAATTGCTTAACCGGTATTGGTAATGAGATATTTTTCCATAAATGCCTCTTGCCTCCACCTGGTATGCTGATAAGCAGTATAAATGGCATCCAAAACCTTGAACGCTTCTTCCAGGTTATCATTGACCACAATATAATCGTAGATGTTGTACTGTTTCAATTCTTCTTTGGCGATTTCCAGGCGCTTGCGGATATGTCGGTCATATTTTTTTTCCCTGGCTTCCAGGCGTTGGCGCAGGATTTCCAGGGAAGGAGGGACAACAAAAATAAAAAGAGCCTCAGCATATTTTTCTTTGATTTTTCTTGCCCCCTGTATATCGATGTCTAAGGCCAATATCGTGTCCCCTCCTATTTTTGATTTGGTTTCAATTTCCCGGAAACTGGTACCATAATAATTGCCATACACCTCTGCCCACTCCACAAACTCATCTTTTTCCACCATTTTTAAAAATTTCTCTCTGGAAATAAAATGATAATCCCTGCCGTTAACTTCCTTGCCTCGAATAGGACGTGTCGTATGGGAGGTGGAAAAGATAATTTCCGGGTGCCGGTCCATCAATTGACTGATTAAGGTGGATTTTCCACTGCCGGAAGGACCGGAAATAACAATGATATTATGATTCATCTTCAATCCGTGATATTAACGAGGTTACGGAAATGGCTGAAAGTACCACGTAACCGGACTTAAGTACGATAACGGCCCGCAGTTTCTTTCCCATGGTGGCATCAATAACCCCGCCATCTTCCTGCTTCTGCTTGACAAACCGCTTAATAGGGGCGGAATTGGGTTGAACCACCGCGGTGATATCACCCCTGACCACAGAATTACCAAACCCGATATTCAAGGTTAATTTATTCGACATTTTGAACCTGCTGCTTGATTTTTTCGATTTCCCTCCTGGCGTAGAGGACATGTTCGTGGACCTCCATAGAGGTGGTCTTCGAAGCAATGGTGTGGGTCTCGCGCTGCATCTCCTGGGCCAAAAAATCAGCCTCTCTTCCTTTTGCCTCTAACCCCTCATCGGTGAGCAGCTCTTTTAATCGTTTGGTATGAGTGGCCAGGCGATGAATCTCCTCATTGATGCAGCCCTTTTCAGCCAATATGGCCGCCTCCTGGAGAATACGCCGTTCATCAATTTCAGACTCCTTTAAATACTTTGACATCCTCTCCTTAAATTTTAAAAAAAGTTCTTTCTCTACTTTATCCGCTTCAGCTTCAATAACTGCCGCATGGCTCTCGATCTTCTCTATACTCTCCAATAAATTTTTTAAAATCCATCCGCCTTCCTGTTCACGGCTCTTTAAAAAATCGCTGAAAACCGATTCAATGGAACACCGAATCTCCTCTTCTTCCTCTTTTGTATAATCCTCCGGCAGGTAATCCAGGTGAAAAATCATGGGAATTTTTAATAACGAATCCAACGATAAACCGATCTTATCTTTGTATCTCTTTTTAAACAATAACAATTCATCGAGAATTTCAGCGGACAAACCTTCATTAAAATGAATATTGCACTTTCGTTGATTGTTATCAAAGAGATCGAAAACAACTTCGATCTTTCCCCGGAAAACCCTGTTTTTTACGATCTCTTTGATTAATTTTTCCGTAGTGGGATTAATGCCCGTACCCTTGAAAATAATATCCAGGAACCGGTGGTTTAAAGATTTAAACATAATATTGAGGGAAAAACTGTCAAACTCAAATCGTCCCTGGGCAAAACCTGTCATACTTTTCATTTTAATTCTCAATCCTCAATTCTCATTCGTAAATTATAAATTACAAATTACAGATTATCAATAATCAATTGTCAATTGTCAATTGTCAATTGTCAATGATTTTCTTTATGTTACATTATAATATCCATTTCCGGAAATTGCAAATTATAAAGTGAATAATAGAGTCCCCGTTTTTTCAGTAGTGCTTTATGATTGCCATTTTCCTTGATTTCACCATTTTCGATGACCAGTATTTCATCGGCTTCAATGATGGTGGACAACCGGTGAGCGATCACGAAAGTGGTTCTCCCCTTCATCACTTCCAACATGGCCTCCTGGATGAGTCGCTCCGATTCGGAATCCAGGGAAGAGGTGGCTTCATCAAAAATCAATATGACGGGCTTTTTTAATACCGCCCGGGCAATGGAAATTCTCTGCCGCTGGCCAGTGGAAAGTAACGCCCCCCGTTCACCGGTAATCGTCTGGTACTTCAGGGGAAGTTCTTCAATAAACTCGGCGGCCCGGGCAATCTCCGCCGCTTGCTTCACCTCTGCAAAAGAGTAATGTTTACTACCATAGGCAATGTTATTCTCAATGGTATCATTGAAAATAAAAATATCCTGTGTCACCAGGCTAATCGCTTTCCTGAGGGACTCCTGGGTAACAGATAGAATGTTTTTACCGTCGATGAGGATTTCCCCGGAATCAGGCTCGTAGAATCGTAACAATAAATTCATCAAGGTACTTTTCCCGGACCCACTGGCCCCTACCAGTGCGATCATCTGGTTGGGTTTGGCAGTAAAATTGACATTTCGAATCACCGGCAGCTCTTCATGGTAAGAAAAACTCACATTTTTAAAGGTGACCTTACCCTTGACATCGTTGAGTTCCCCAGCCGTCGGACTGTCTTTTATGGGATTAATGGTGTTGATAATTTGTGCTACCCGGTAATAACCGGCTTTGCCCTGTTGGTAATCATTATGAGCCTGGGACAGCTTTTTTATAGGAGTATACATCATCAGGATAGAGAGAAAAAAAGCGGCAAATTTGCCGGGGTCCATGGTACCGGTAGCAATGCGGTGAGTCCCCAATGAAAAAACCGCAAATGCCACTACCCCACCAATAAATTGCATCACCGGAGCGGATAAGGAATAAACCATGGCAATTTTCGAGTCGATTCGAAAGTGCTGCTGGTTCATCCGTTTGAACTTCTCGATTTCATACTCCTCCATATTGTAAGCTTTTACGATTTTATTGCCGCCAACGGTTTCGGCTAAAAAATTGGAAAGTTCGGCAATGGTTTCCTGGGATTGAATCCCCCGTTTTTTTACTCGTTTTCCAAAATAGAGCAACGGCAGCGCTGCCACCGGCAAAATCACCATGCAAATCAAGGCCATCTGCCAATCCCTATAAAAAATATAAATCATCAGGCAAACCAAGGTTAAACTCTCCCTGATA
>CP070627.1:2627284-2631268 GCA_020355945.1 Candidatus Aminicenantota bacterium
ACCAGGTAATGATCGTGGATGAGTTTACCGGCCGGATGATGCCGGGGCGGCGCTTTTCCGATGGGCTTCACCAGGCACTGGAAGCCAAAGAAAATGTAAAAATCGAACAAGAATATCAAACCCTGGCTACCATTACATTTCAAAACTTGTTCCGGATGTATGAGAAACTGGCAGGTATGACAGGTACGGCCGCTACCGAAGCCCAGGAATTTCACTCCATATACAAACTGGATGTAATAGAAGTCCCCACCAACAAAACCCTTATCCGGACAGAGTACTCGGATATGATATACGGCAGCCTGAAAGAGAAATGGGATGCCGTGACCAACGAGATCAGGGAACTTCATGACCGGGGACAACCCGTGTTGGTGGGTACGATTTCCATTGAAAACTCGGAATTACTCAGCCGTCGGCTAAAAAGAGAAAAAATACCCCATGTGGTGCTTAATGCCAAATATCACCAGATGGAAGCCGAAATTGTAGCCAATGCCGGACGTAAGGGAACGGTTACCATTGCCACCAATATGGCGGGTCGTGGAACCGATATTTTACTGGGAGGCAATCCCCAACAGATTCTCAGTGACTTATTAAAGAAAAAAGGATTTAACCCGAAAACAGCCCCACCTCCTGTTTACGAAGAGATGAAAACCGAAGCCGAAGCAATTGCTGAAAAAGAGCATCACGAGGTGATCCGCGAGGGTGGGCTTCATATCCTGGGTACGGAACGGCATGAAGCGCGGCGCATCGACAACCAGTTAAGGGGACGGTCCGGCCGGCAAGGGGACCCGGGTTCCTCACGCTTCTATATTTCATTGGAAGATGACTTAATGAGAATCCTGGGCAGTGACCGGATAAAAGGACTACTGGTCAGGGCTGGGATGAGAGATGGGGTGCCCATTGAAAATAAACTGGTTTCCCGGGCCATTGAAAATGCCCAAAGACAAATTGAAAGTCAAAACTTTTCCATCAGGAAACACCTACTGGAATACGACGATGTAATGAACAAACAGCGGCAGTACATCTACGCCTTACGACGCAGCATGCTGGAGGGAAAAAATATCAAAGAAGATATTGCCCAGTTGACTGAAGATGTCTATAATTTTGTTTTTGAGAAACATGTAGATGAAAATAAAGACCCGGAACATTGGGATTACCAGTCACTGCATAAAGAAATTCTTTCGCAATTCGGTATGGATATCAATGAAGCCATAAAAGAGGATTATAAAGAAATTCCCGTGCTTGAGTTAAAAGATACGCTCCTGGCTCATATTAAAGCGGTTTACCAGGAAAAAGGGGGCTTGATGGGGTCGGAGCAATTGCGAGAACTGGAACGCACCATCATGCTGCAGCAAATCGATTCCCAATGGAAAGATCACTTATTAAATCTCGATCACCTCAAAGAGGGTATTGGTTTAAGAGGATACGCCCAAAAAGACCCGTTAATCGAATACAAAAAAGAGAGTTTCAACTTATTCCAGGCCATGCAAGACCGCATCGAAGAAGAGGCCCTCCGTTTCCTGTTTTTAATCCAACCGATACCCGAAGAGGAATTAGAGTCCTGGCAGCAAAAACGAAGTATAAAAATGACAAAACCCTCCTCAAAATTACCGGGAAAAAAGAAAAAAAAGAAAAAAAAGAAAAGAAAATAGAGAGGATAGGCGATGAGCAGGGAAACCGAAGATAAATTACTTCCTTTCACCGGCTTGACCTTTGATGATGTATTATTGGTTCCTGCTTATTCGCAAGTTCTTCCCAACCAGGTAGACACCTCCACCCGGTTTACCCGGGATATCCAATTAAAAATCCCGTTGGTGTCTGCTGCAATGGACACGGTTTCGGAATCCGGGATGGCGATTGCCATGGCCCAATTGGGAGGTATCGCCATCATTCACAAAAACCTCAGTATCCGGTCCCAGGCAGAAGAGGTAACAAAAGTAAAGCGATCGGAAACCTGGATGATTGACAATCCCATTACCTTGAAACCCGGGAATAAAATCCACGAAGCGCTTCAACTGGCTAAAGAAAAGGGGATTTCCGGCTTACCCATCGTGGATGATGAAGGTAAATTAAAAGGAATTCTCACCAACCGGGATATGCGAATGACCAACTATTCGCACCAGGAAATAAAAGATTATATGACCGCCGAAAACCTGATTACCGTACCGGAAGATATCTCCAAAGAGGAGGCCAAACGCTTACTGCATGTGAACAAAATCGAGAAATTGCCGGTGGTGGATGAAAATAATTTTTTAAAGGGGTTGATTACATTAAAAGATATTCTTAAGGCGGAAAAGTTTCCCGATGCCTCCAGGGATGAGACGGGCCGGCTCCGGGTCGGGGCTGCCGTGTCAACATCCGCCGATACCCTGGACCGGGTGGCGGCACTGGTGGATGCCAGAGTCGATGTCATTGTCGTGGACACCTCCCACGGTGATTCAAAAAAAGTCATGGATATGGTTAAAACCATACGGGAAAAATATTCTTCCATCCAGTTAATCGCAGGTAACATTGCCACTGGTAAAGCAGCCCTCCGCTTAATGGAGTTGGGGGTGGATGCCCTGAAAGTGGGAATGGGGCCCGGTTCGATTTGTACCACCCGGATGGTAACCGGCGCGGGAATGCCCCAAATCACCGCCATCATGGAAGTGGACAAAGCAGTCAAAGACAGGATACCAATTATTGCTGACGGGGGAATCAAGTTCTCCGGGGATATTAGCAAAGCACTGGCCGCCGGCGCCAATTCCGTGATGCTGGGTTCCTTGCTGGCGGGTACGGACGAAAGCCCGGGCCAGTTGATCATCTACCAGGGCCGATCCTATAAAAAGTACCGCGGTATGGGCTCCATTGACGCAATGAAAGCCGGGAGCAAAGACCGATACTTCCAGGAAGATGAATATTCGGAATCCAAATTGGTCCCGGAAGGTATTGAAGGACGGGTTCCTTATCGAGGCAGCGTCATGAACCTCATCCCACTCATGATCGGTGGTGTCCGCGCCGGCATGGGACTCACCGGGTGCAAATCCATCGAAGAATTAAGAAAAAAAACTAAATTCATTAAAATAACCAACGCTTCTCTAAAGGAAAGTCACGTCCACAACGTGATTATTACCGAAGAATCACCCAATTACCGGCTGGATTGAATAGTAATTAGTAAGTAGTAAGTAGTAAGTAGTAGGTAGTAGGTAGTATAGCCGGAACAATGTTTTGAGTTCAAGTTGAAGTTGTGCAAAATATACGGAGGATACAATGTGCAATGCCATGAGTACACGAAAAGCAATCATTATCCTGCTGATGATAGTGGCAGGAAGCGGTTTGGTTTTCTCATCCTCAAAAAAGACGTTCAAAACCGGGATAGGACTCAAAGGCGGTGTTTTTGGTATTCCCAATCAACTGCTGGATTTGTTTGTTTATGAACATCCGGAGATAAGGGGAGAATTCTATTCATTTGAAATTCGCTCCTATGGTGCAAAAGGACCCAAATCGGTCTTCAGTGGCCTGTACAGCCTGGAATACAGTAGAATGAACGGTGAAGGGCCGTGGCGAGATGAACAAAACCACCGGCGACTGGAGGGAGCCGGTGAAATCTCACAGGTCAATTTGACTGCCACGATTATCATGAGCATATTCCCGGGCTTGCCGCTACATCCTTATTTTGGCGCTGGTCTGGGGCTGGGAAAAGTTTCCATCTGGTACCAGGGCACTTACACGGATGAAGTGGGCACCCAAATAACCGAACGCTACGAAGACAGCCGTTTTATACCTGTCGGCCATGTGCCCGTTGGTATTGCCATCAATTTTAAAAATCGAGTTTTGGCCAGGATTGAAGGTGGATTTAAAAACGGTTTCTATTTGGGCGCGGCACTAACCATTAATTTCTAATTACTGCCTAATATGAAAAAAGCCCACGAATTACACGAATTACACGAAAAAAAACTAAAATAATTCGTGTTCATTCGTGTAATTCGTGGGCTTCTTTTTTTTCAT
>CP070627.1:2631368-2635352 GCA_020355945.1 Candidatus Aminicenantota bacterium
ACAAAGAAGTTGTATGATTTTATCGACAACAACCCGATATTTGAAACCCATCCCACAGACTATACCAATCATCCCTTTGTGGTTGCCAGGAATGACAAAATGGTGGCCATCAATTCTGCCATTGAAGTGGATTTAACCGGACAGGTCTGCGCTGATTCCATTGGCACCAGGATTTATTCAGGGTTTGGCGGCCAGGTGGATTTTATTCGCGGCGCAGCCCAATCAAAAGATGGCAAACCCATCATTGCCCTGCCCTCTACCACTAAAAATGGAAAAATATCAAAGATTGTGCCTGCATTACAATTAGGAGCCGGAGTGGTAACCACGCGAGCCGATGTCCATTATGTGGTAACAGAATTTGGCGTGGCCTATCTTTATGGAAAAAACCTGCGTCAGCGTGCAGAGGCCCTGATTAATATTGCTCACCCTGATTTTCGCCAGTGGTTGGAACAGGAAGCAAAGAAAAGAAAGTTATTATAACCTGGTGAGGGGAGTTTTTTTTCAGTACATCAGTACAGGAAAAAATTATGAAAAAAATGAAAAACTGGAAAGACATTTGTGGTGTCAGGATTTTTCAAATCAATGACATGGAAATCCTGGCCGTTAGCCTGGGAACCTCAACTTCCCTGTTTCCACGGTTTATCCTTCTTTAACCGTGACTTCTTTTCCTTTAAAAACAATTGCCAATTTTTTATAGTTTTTTATACCCCTTTGCAGTAATTCGGTTTCGTACTTCTGGTATTCGATCTGTTCTAAGGCAGATTTCATTGCTGCTTCCAGGGTTTCTTTTTTCCTGGTTTTTTTAAATTCGATGATAAAGCCTAATTTCGTTTTCTCCTGGGGGATGATCATAATATCGTACCGGCCGTAGCCGCTTTCCCGGTTGCTCTTGACTTCATAATCGGGCGCCAGCCAGAGGAATAAGCCCATGACAAAGGCATGATAAACTTTTTCCGCTTCTTCCCCCATTTCCATATCGAAAAAACTCATGGATTTGACCACATAATCGGAAAAAATCTCCGCGAATACATCAATATTCCCTTCTAACAGCGATTTTAACATGATTTCCAGTTGGCCGGCCTGGATTTTGGCAGCGAAATACTGCTCGATGATTTGTACATATAATGTTTTCACTTCCAGGTTGGGTATTAAAAGCGTATAGTACATTTTACCGGATATCTCGTCTCTTCTTACCGGGGTTTGCTTCAAATATCCCCCCATTAAAAGGAAACTCCACAGTAAATCTTCGCGGGTGCTGACATATTTTAATACGATGTTTTCATCGATGGCTTTTTCTATGTTTTCGCCCCGGATGAGCTGTTCCAACTCTTTCTTGAGTTCCTTACCGCCTTTGGACAGCAAAAAATCAACCATCTGGTTGTCAGAGGTATTGACCCAGTAAGGTTTACATTTTTTTGCTTTGCTGCCCAGGAAATTAATGATGGACCAGGGATTATAAATAATATTTTCCCCGAACCGGTAACCGTTGTACCAGTGCTGTACCTCGTCGTACTTATCGAGAAGTTGGAAATCTTCGAGCAATGCTTCCACTTCCTTTTGGGTAAATCCGAATTTGTCATCAAATTCTTCCGACAAAAGTGTATATACCCCCGGGTTGTTGAGACCGGAAAAAATCGATTCCTTAGCGATGCGCATAATACCGGTAATCACGCTTTTTTCCAGGTACCGGTCGGTATCTTTCAGGCCCCCGCACAGGAAATTCCGCATAAAATTGATGATCTCATCATAATAACCCTCTTTAAAACCCGCATGTACCGGGGCGTCATACTCATCGATCAAAATAACCCCCCGTTCGCCGTAATACCGGTTTAAAAAGATCAGCAATTTTTCCAGGCTGTTCTCATAGTCGCCGATATGGCCTTTTAGATTCATCACTTTTTGGAAATAATCCCGCTCGTGGGGTTTCATTTTGGGGCTTTCCAGCAGGTAATCATGCCTGGAATACTCTTCCTGGATAAGCTGCTTTATCTTAACCAGGCAAGTTTCCCACTCCAGTTCCTTGATGTTCTTGAAGGTAAAAAAAATCACCGGGTGTTTTCCCATTTTATCCAGGTATTCATTCCCACTCTTACTGATAGCCAGGGAATGAAACAGTTTCTTATAGGAATTGACGGCATCGGTTCCCATTGTTTCCTCTGCCGGGCAGCAGTCGTAAAAATACTTCAGCATGGAAATATTCAGGGTTTTACCGAACCGGCGGGGACGGGGAATAAGGAGAATTTTATCGCCTTTATCTATGACCTCTTTAATAAAAAGAGTTTTATCAACATAGTAATATTCTCCCGATATCAAATCCTTAAAGTCTGATACTCCCAACGGTAGTTTTTTCATTCTCATGCTGGTTCACCTGTTACCTGTTGGTAGTATAGCATACGGGGCAATGGATTGCAAGTTCTTTCCAACGCCTCGAAAAAAGGGTCGGTGCGTGTAAATGATCAAATGTGACCTCTGTGGCTAAAATTAGAATTGCCAGGTTGTTTGAAACCCTCTTGACATTGTAACTCTATATAGTGATATAATTACAATGATTCAGGAAGCGGTAAACACTTGATGAGTTCTGTACTTTGATCTTTTGTTCTTCAGTAAGTTCAACAATCATTTTAAAGCCTCCTGATTCTTCACAACTTAGTTATCCGTTATTCACAACGCCATCAACTGCCTGAGATTATATCATTTTTCTGCTTGTTTGCCAATTGTTTGCTTTTTTATTTTCACAGGTATTTTAAATTTTTGCATGTCCCCGTATTTTTCCCCGTATTTTAAAAACAAGGTCAAACAATTGGAAAACCGGGATGAAAAACAAATGTCCGCTGCTTCGTGGCATATTTGAATCTTATCCGGGGAAAGAAATTTCCGCCATCAATATTTTTAAATCAGAGATGAATTTTTCTAATTCCCCGGTGCTTACTTTTTTTATCATATAATCAGGTAATTTTTTGATATTAAACTGAGATAAAAGCCAGGAAATAATCGCAGGTTCAACACCACCGTCCTTGAGCCTGGCTTTATCGATGTTCTCCTTTATATTAAACCCTTCCTTGACAAGAAAATAGAGATCAATTAAATCTTTGATCTCAGTGCGGCTAAGCAAAGTACAAATTTTGTTTATCCCAATTTCAAGGAGTGTATCTACATTGACCATATCATATTTGTTTTTCTCTTTATCTATCTGGGGGACTTTATCGATGACAAAATCAATGATTTCTCTATACTTATCCCGGGTTATCTCATAACGGTGGAAAAACGGAGCTTTCGTAATACTTGTATATTCAGCGTTTATCTCTTCCACCACGTTGATAAATAACCGTTCCAGGTAATGCCAATCAATATCTTTCCCTGTAAAAAGATCAAGATCATAAGAGAATCGATGATCTAAATAGAATACACCTAAAGCAGACCCGCCAGTCAAAAAAAAATCTTGACACTTTTTAAAAAAAGCAATCAAAAAATCATGTTTCAATGGAGTTAAGGATTTAGATTTTTCCCAGTTCATGCCACGTTTTTGTAATGTAATTCCAGAAATCTTTCCATCTACCTAATGAATACTGAATCCTTGGCAGACAATTGGCCACCTCTTTCGGTGTTAAAAAACGCCATACATCTCTAAAGGAGGCTTCACGAAGTATCCAGGCAATAAAGTTATCTCTCTCAAGACCTTCCGTACCTTTCAATTGGTCTTTTATCTCCTGTTCAGTCAGCTCTCTATCCCAACAAAAATATGGTATATTTTTTTCTGTCTTTTTTTTCATAGTATATTTTTAACATATTTACCCTTTTTTTTCAATTCCTAAATTCAAAAAAACATCTTCGTTTATTTTTTACCTGTCCCGTATTTTTCCCTTGACATTGTAACTCTATATAGTGATATAATTACAATGATACAGGAAAAAATTATGAAAAAAATGAAAAACTGGAAAGACATTTGTGGTGTCAGGATTTTTCAAATCAATGACATGGAAATCC
>CP070627.1:2635452-2639434 GCA_020355945.1 Candidatus Aminicenantota bacterium
GAAATCGGTGAAATATTGGTTAAAAGCAAAGCAAACACGGTTGGTTACTTTCAAAACCCCAACGCCACCAACCAATTGTTTGATAAAGAAGGCTATATCAGGACGGGTGACCTGGGATACGTGGATGGGGAAGGTGATTATTATATTGTGGGGCGGAAGAAGAATATTATTATCCAGGGGGGATTTAATATTGCTTCAAGGGAAGTGGAGGAATTGGTGGATGGGTTTCCTTTTGTTCGCCGCTCGGCTGCGATCGGAATTGACAGGGGAAGTGCGGAGGGGGAACAGGCCTACATTTTTATGGAAGTGAAATTGAAAAAATCGCAGTTGGAAAATCAAGAGGCATTGACGGATATCACCATTGATGTGGTTCAGCAATTCGAGCATACCTTTGGATTCAAGCCGGGGCGGGTTTACCTGTTGAAACCCGGTGCCATTCCCATGACGTACAATGGCAAGATCAAATATCTTCACTTAAAAGAGTTTTACATGAATGGAACGTTAAGAGAAAAAGGTCTTATTTTATTTCCCGGGTATTGATCTTCCCGGCTGGTTTTTTTATAGTGTCTTTTATCATGTCATTTTTAACCTGACATTTTTAACCTGTCATTTTTAACCTGTCTTTTTTTAACGATGCCTTTTAAATACAGAGATAATTGGAACAGGCCATCCGGATAACCCATAATGATATCTTTTTGGGGGGTATTTTAGTTTTTTTGGGGGGTGTTTTTTGGGGGGTAGATTTAAAGGCGGTTGCTCGAAATCCATTGCCGATTTCTTCGAACTTTGGTTCCGGTAATCCATGCTATTGTTTCAATGGCGTCTTTATCAAAGTTTCGTTTAAATTCAAGGGTCTCAGATTCTCCGCTTTCAACCAGGCCGCGTATTGTTTTTTCATTTAAAATCATTTTAAACATTCCACAGGTACTATGATATTTCAACTGCTGTGTAAAAGTCAAGGGAAAAATGAACTGGCAGGAGTTAGTGGGACAGGCCAGACTTTCCACCAGATAAAAAGGTCTTATCCTGTTTCCCGGGTATTGATCTTCTTTTCTTTTTTAGTAGATCATTTTGCAGAAATTTCTCCGTTTATACGCACTATCTCTGGTTTTTGTCCCCGGTTTTTTTCTACCTCCTCTTGCGCTATTTTTCTCAACTTCTCTAGCTGGGGTTCTTTCTGAATTAGGTGCTCAATGCACTTTAACCAATGTTCTAAGATACCGTACCTTTTTTGCTTCATTAATGCACTGATAAAGAGTATCAACTGATTCCTGGTGATTTTGTTCAGTTCCTTCAATTGCCGCAAATTTAAACATGCATTTTCGTAATCTTGAAGCCCGTAATATGCCCAGGCAAGATAGATATATATTTGAGGGTCCTTGTGACCCAAATCATGTGCTTCAGTAATATATTTAATTGCTTTGCGATTATCATTAATATTCCCATAAACTACTCCAAGGAGAAAATAAGCCTCAGCGTAATTTTTGTCAATATCAATAGCCTGCTGGAACTTTTTAATGGCTTCTTTGTCTTTTCCTTGTTCAGCTAGTATCACGCCGCAGTTATAATGGATACGAGCATTTTTTGGATCATATTGTAGTGCTTTTTGAAGTTTTTCATAAGCTTCTCCAAGTTTTTTTTCTTCCAATAATACGGCTCCCCAATTGATATAGATATTGACTTTTGACAATTTTTCAGATGCGAATTCAATTGCCTTCTCAAAGTTTTTTTCGGCACTTTGATATTTTTTTTGCATGGTTAAAGCCAGAGCCTTCAATGAATACTCCTGGAGTTTATAAAAATTTTGATCCCTTTTTAATAGCAACTCAGCTATCTTAATAGCTTCATCGTATTCTTCTTCAGCAGTGAAGTAAACGCCTGTTAGGTAAGGTTCTGTGTAACTGGCAATGTGAATGGCGGCTTCTTTTAACACCTCATCTATTTGGCTAATCGTATACATTTCTTCTTTACTACCTGGAATATCTTTTTTTTCATAGTAGGGAGTAGTTGAACGATTCTTAATGCGCACAGTAAGTTTTATCCGATCTTTATCCTGGAGTACGATTTCAATTCGTACTCTTCGCGGGCTTGACCCGATGACGTTCCTAAAAAAATGAATTAATGAATTGATATTTATATCTGTACTGGGAATTTCTAAAGAAGGAGGTGCAATAGATGTGTTTAGATTAATACTGAGCTGCTGTTTCTCTCGATATTTATTATGGATAGTTTGGTTCATTTCATAGAGATGATCTCCAATCTTATTTAACAATGCTTCTTTACTGTATCCTTTATCGATAAGTTCCTGGGGAATTTCAAAGGATTCAACAATAATTACATCTCGGAGTGATTCGACAATAAAAATACCAAGTATTATAAAGGCAATCAGTACTACAGTAATCGTTAGAATACTTTTAAAAAATTTTTCTATTTTCGAAAGTCTACCAGGTGGTGTTTTTTCCGAGCTCTTTTGTTGGTTTTGGAATCTTTTTGTTACAATCACTTTCCTTCGTACGAATGGTTTTCTCATTTTTCTTGTCTCCTTATTTTTGAGGAAAAATGTATATCTACAGCCTACATATTATAGAAAAAACCGGAGAATGTCAAAATAATTCCCTAAACCAAACAATAAAAACCTGATGGTCGGAGTGAAAAAGGGCCCCTTCTTCCTTCTTGCCTGGCCCCAAATCTGTCCCGCGAATAAACCCACGCAGGGCGGCGACTTTTTTACCTGCATAGATAAAAAAGTCTTGACTTTTTTACCCGATAGAGTAAAATAGTCGTATGATTAAACGACACCTGGAAAACATCTGCTTCGATGATATCTTCGGAAGACAAATGCGTTTCATTGCCGGACCCAGGCAGGTGGGAAAAACAACCCTGGTAAAAAATTTCCTGGAAAATAAACAACTGGATAAACTCTATTTCAATTGGGATTTACGGGAGACACGAGATAAATATAAAAGAGACCAGATTTTTTAATTACCAAAGAAGACATGCCCTGGTGTCTTTTTGAAGTTAAAGTCAAAGACAGCCCATTAGGTGCTCACCATTACAGTCATTCCGGGGCGTTGGGCAATATACCGGTGGTTCAATTGTGCCGCGAAAATAACGTCTTAAAGAAGAGTGAAGGTTTATTTTACCGTATTTCCGCCAGTCGATTTTTCTCTTAGCAGCCGCCCCTTCTTTCAAGAAAGCGCTTCTTTCTTACGGGGATTTTATTTTTTCATTACGGCATTTACCCATTACCATTACGGCAAAACCAAAATTTGACTGTCATTTTTTAAAAATTAACTGTCAAATTTTGAAATTTCACAGTCGTTTTTTGAAATTTGACTGTCAAATATTGGATTCCCTTCCTTGATCAGGTAGTATTCCCTATTGGTCTTTTAAAAAACCAATAAGGATACAATGGTTTTATTGTAAGTAATGCTCTTCTTGCCTGGCACCTTTTTCATACGTGAACAAGATTGAAACGATTAAGGGATAGACAGGATTAAAGGAAAAGGCAAGAGAATTAATGGCCACGCTTTCACGTTTTTAATCCTGTCAATCCTTAAATCCATTAATCATGTTCAGGATGATTTTTTGCCTGGCGACTTTTTCCTCTTTAATCTTTGACATTTTTCCTCTGGCGAATTATAATGGAATTTAAACATTTAAATTTTAAAGGAAGGCACAGTGAGAATGGCAAACGATTTAGAGCTTATCAAACAATTGGAAAAGGAGATCGGAATAAAATTAGAGAAACGTACGTCTGAGGAAATATCAACACTTGGAACCTTTAAAGGTTTCTATGCTGATGATAAGGGAGAGGTCACAGGGTTATATTTAGATGAGATAAAACTGGATCCTCTGCCGGTGTCACTTTTAAAATTTCGTCATCTCAAAACACTTAGTTTATATGAGACTGAAATTAAGGATATCTCCTTTTTGCAATCAATGATCCTTTTAACTGCTTTGGAGCTAGGTAGTAATCAGC
>CP070627.1:2639534-2643513 GCA_020355945.1 Candidatus Aminicenantota bacterium
AAGCTTTGCCCTCATCTGCGATGACCCGGATGCGCCAATGGGCACCTGGGACCATTGGCTATTGTTTAATATTCCCTCTTCTGAGACCGGACTCCAGGAAGGTGTCCCGGCTCAAGCAGAACTACCCAATGGCGCCCGGCACGGGAAAAACAGTTGGGGAAGAAAAGATTACGGCGGCCCCTGTCCCCCCGGCGGCACCCATCGATATTTCTTTAAGTTCTATGCCCTGGATACCCTTTTGGACCTAAAACCAGGGGTTTCTAAAAAAGAACTCTTGAATGCCCTGCAAGGGCACATCCTTGAGCAAACCGAATTAATGGGAAAATTCAAAAGGTAATTATCTAAATCTCGTCAAAAAAAGAAAAGGGAGAACCATCGGAAATAACCCACCAGTACATAGTATGAATTTAAATATAGAAAAAAGCGTATTTATCATGGGAATTCTATTCCTGGGGCTGCTGATTCTTATTTCCCCAAATCTGTATAGTGAAGATAGCGGATTCAAATATTTCAAGAATTATAGTTACTGGGACTATGACCATCAACCCCAGAATTGGGCTATTATACAGGACAAAAATGGGATCATCTATGTCGGTAACAACGGCGGTTTGTTGGAATTTGACGGCGTTTCCTGGCGGTTAATTAACTTACCTAACTATACGGTACGCTCATTGGCCATCGATAATGACGGAAAGGTTTACATCGGTGGTAACAGTGAAATAGGATATCTAATCCAGAATTCACAGGGTTTTTTGCAATATGCTTCCCTGGTGGAACACCTGGAGAAACACCATCGGCATTTTGGTAATGTGGTGAAAACAATTTTCATGAAAGAGGGGATATATTTCTGCACTGAGAAATTCCTGTTCCGATGGAATCCCCAAAGTAAAAAAATAAAGGCATGGGAACCCACCAGGCCGAACCATATCTTTTTTGCTTCTTTTCTGTGTAAAGGAAAATTATTCATCCAGCAGAAAAAACTCGGGATCATGCAGATGTTAAATGATTCTTTGGAATTATTACCGGGAAGCGGGATATTTGCCGAAGAGGATATTTATATGATGGTTCCCTATGATGCGAATACAAATGCCCAGGCGCTGCTTATTGGAATTCCAGCAAAGGGATTCTATATGTACGATGGTATAACAGCTAAACCTTTCCCCACAGAAGTTGACGATTACTTGAAACAAAATGAAGTATATCATGGAATTCGCTTATCCTCCGGTGACTTTGCCCTGGCTACTAACCGTGGAGGCCTTGTGATCATAGACTTCCAGGGACGTTTAAAATATATATTTAATAAATCCTTTGGTCTGCAAGATGATAATGTAAAACATGTATTCGAGGATTTCCAGGGGAACCTGTGGCTGGGACTGGACAAAGGAATATCCAAAATTGAATATGCATCCCCGTTTTTTCTTTATGATAATCGCGCGGATTTACCCGGCATCGTTCTCTCTGTGAAGCGGCACCAGGAAAAATTATATGTCGGCACTACCTGGGGATTATTTGTACTAAAACCTCAAAGCACAGCCTTTAAACCCGTACCCGGTATTTCCAGTAACTGCTGGAGTCTGGTTTCCAGCCATGATTCGATATTAGCCGCAGCATCCACGGGGGTTTTCCAGGTCAGGCAGCAAAGTAAACAAAAGATAATCAATGACCGTTCTTATGTGTTATTGTTGTCCCGTCATTTCCCACAATATGCCTGGTGCGGGACACGCCGTGGATTGGTAATGTTACACCGGGAAAACGGTCAATGGAGAGAAGCCCATCGGTTCAATACTATTACTGAATCCATTCGTAGTATGGCCGAAGAAAAAAACCATAACTTGTGGCTGGGAACCTTAACAAGAGGCACCATAAAACTCCATTTCTCCGACAATATCCATCAACCAGTTATTACCAGCTATGATTCCTCCCACCGGCTGCCTCCCGGGAGGGTGGATGTGGTGGTGGCTGCCGGGCATGTGGTATTTACCACCGATAACGGGATATTCCGCTTTGATGAGAATAAAGAGGTCTTTGTCCCGGACATGATATTGGGAAAAGAGTTTGCCGGAGGTGCTAAACCGGTTTTCCGCATGGCCCAGGACAACAGCAAAAATATCTGGTTCCACTCCGAATCCAGGAATTTTATGGCCATTCCCAGGAAAGGAAGGGATGTTAAAATTTTTTCAAAGCCCTTTCTCAGACTACCTGTTACCCAGGTGAATACAATTTATCCTGACCCGGATGGAACCAATATTTGGTTCGGAGGTATTGACGGTCTCATCCGCTATGATTCCAGGGTGAAAAAAAGCACCGATTTCTCCTTCTCAGCCTTTATAAGGGAGGTACTGGTCAATGGAACCACCCCTATTTTTGGTGGACATGGTATGGAAACGGATGCCAATGATTTTCTTCCTTTGATTGTTTACAAAAATAGAAACCTCCGCTTTAAATGTGCCGCTCCTTGCTATGAAAATGAATCCGCCACCCAATATCGATATTACCTGGAAGGATACGATGATGATTGGTCCGAATGGATATTGGAAACCCAAAAAGATTATACCAACCTCGATTCCGGGACGTACCGCTTCCGGGTACAGGCCAGGGATGTTTATGAAAATTCCAGTAAAGAAGGAGTTTTCCGGTTTCGCGTGCTGCCGCCCTGGACCAAAACCTGGTGGGCATTTTTAATCTATGGTATCCTGTTTCTCTTGCTAATGCTTTTGGTGGTAAAGTGGCGCTCCTGGAAACTGGTAAAAGAAAAACAAAAACTCGAACGTATTATTAAAGAACGAACCAAAGAAATCAACCGGAAGAACCAACAACTGGAAGAACAAACCTTACAATTAAAAGATCAATCCGAAAAATTAAAAGAGATGGACCGGGTAAAATCCCGTTTCTTTGCCAATATTTCCCATGAATTCCGTACTCCCCTGACATTGATTATGGGGCCTTTGGAACACATGATTTCCAACAGACAGGACAAAGACCAGGAAAAAACATTGAAAATCATGCTGCGAAATTCCCAACGATTACTCACCTTGATCAACCAATTACTGGACCTCTCCAGGATTGACAGCGGTAAAATGAAGCTGCAAGCCAGTTGCCAGGATATTGTTCCCTTTTTAAAAGGTATTTTCGCTTCTTTTGAATTGTTGGCAGCCCAAAATCAACTGGAACTGGAATTTTACAGTGAAAAGGAAAACATTGACCTTTACTTTGACTCCCAGAAGATAGAGCAAGTCATTACCAATCTACTGATCAATGCCGTCAAATTTACTCCCCCCGGTGGGAAAATTCGGGTTTCGGTCACTGTTACCGGTAACAGTACCAACGAAAACGAAGGGGAAATTTCGCCGGGCTTCGTGGAAATATCCATTAGCGATACCGGCATAGGAATTCCCCAGGACCAGTTGCTTCACATTTTTGACCGTTTTTACCAGGCCGGGGGTCCCGATAAAGGAGAACAGTTGCGTAAAGGGACAGGGACCGGGATTGGACTGGCATTAACAAAAGAACTGGTCACTCTTCACCATGGGAAAATCGATGTGCACAGCCGAACCGGGAAAGACAGCGGTACCGAGTTTATTATACAACTGCCCCTGGGAAAGGAGCACCTTAAACCCGACGAAATAGCAGAAGTGACCACCTCCCCATCAAACCTAACAAAATCCGGGGAAATTCCAGGACTTTATATGATGAAGGAAGAAGATGAAACCCGGGTGACACGAAAAAAGAGAAAAGGAAAAGAACAAGAATCCACTGATATAGAGCCTGAAGCACAACACCAGCAGGAACAAAATGTTATTCTTGTGGTGGAAGATCATGCGGATGTGCGAAGGTACATTCGAGAGACATTGGAACCCTATTACACAGTAATGGAAGCAAAGGATGGCCGGCAAGGCATAAAAATGGCCAAAGAAATCATTCCTGACCTGGTTATCAGTGATATCATGATGCCGGAGGCCGATGGGTATGAATTGTGCCG
>CP070627.1:2643613-2647585 GCA_020355945.1 Candidatus Aminicenantota bacterium
AGTTGAAAGGATATCTAAAGCCTCCAAGATTGACCTCATGGAGGCAATGGGGAAGGGGGGCGGTTTAAAAAGCGCTTACTGACATACTGACTTTCTGACACACCGTCTCCGCTAGTCGCCAGTACGCTGGTCAGCCAGACGCTTTTTTAATACTTCTGCCACTACTTTTACATTGGGAAAATCATTCATAGTTATATGATCCCCTTGAACATCATGCACCTCAATTCCTTGAGCAGCTTTATCAACCCAGGCCAATTCCGGGTTTTTGGGATTAATGGGACCATCCGTGGTGGGACGGAAAAAGATAATTCGCCCCGCATAGTTTCGAGGGACGTAGCTAACCATAGCATTGGCATGTACCCTGAAGACATGCAAAAGAAGACGACCCTGGTCCATGGCTGCATCGACACTCCCTTCTTCTACAGCACCGCCATGCTCAGATATAAACTTCGGCAAATCTCCAGGTTTCATTTCCCGGATTTGCCGGGCTGATACTTCAAGATTTTTATCACCTGGATTGAGCATAAAAGCCAATATGGCTGCATCATCCTTAAATGGCGGGGGCATGTGCCCGGGTCCAGGTGTGTCTAACATGAAAAGAAGCGCTGCTTCCTGTTCCATGACATGAAGCTGCTGGGCCATTTCAAAGGCCACCATCCCACCAAAACAAGACCCGCCCAGATAATATGGCCCCTCCGCTTGTACTTTACGCATCTCCTCGATATATTTAGCGGCCATCTCCTGGATACTGGCAATTGGCTGGGCTTTGCCGTCCAAACCCTGTGCCTGTAACCCGTAAACCGGCTGATCCGCTCCCAATACTCCTGCTAAATCGCGATAAATATAAACATGCCCACCAATAGGATGCACCAGGAAAAAAGGTTTTTTCCTGCTGCTGCCTGCTTGAATTTCCACTAACAATGACGACTTAGGCGCCTGGCCTGAGGCAAGCAATTGAGCCAATCTTTCTATGGTGGTCTCTCTCAACAGGGTATGTGCTGACAATTTTGCCTGAAAAGCCTTGTTTAACCGGGAAACGGTCTGAACTGCCAATAAAGAGTCTCCTCCTAACTGGAAAAAATCATCACGGGTTCCTACCGGGGCGATCCCCAGGATGTCCTGCCAGATGTCGGCAATCTTTTGCTCAATTTCATTTTTGGGGGCTTCATAAGAACCGGTTAAACCAACTCTTTGATGTGGTGCGGTTTCTCCTTTTTTTTGGGTTCCCGGTTCCTTTAATGCTTCTCCTTTAATCCATTTGTCAATCCTGGTTTGCAGGTGGCCGGTTGAAATCACCAGCCGCGATACTTCCTCTTCGTCCAATGAAAATATATATTGAAATGCTTTGATGCCTTGTTCCGGTTTGATGGCTAATTTTTCTAAGGGTGAGGATGCTTCACCGGCTTTTTCTCCTGTGAATCGCGTGAATCGCCAGGCATCCCAGTTGACACTGGTCCAACTGCGGATACCCCTTTTATGCATATAGAGGACAAAGGCATCCATAAAAATATTGGCGGTTGAATAGGCGGTATATCCCAATCCTCCTAATACCGTGGATAAGGAAGACATCAATATACAGAAATCAAGTTTCTTTCCTTTTAAAAGATTTTCCAGTACCCACAGCCCATGTATCTTAGGCTGGAATTGTTTTTCACAATGTTTTGTATCTAACTGTTCAATGGATAAGAAGACTGACTCCCCACTAATGATCCCTGCAGCATGGATAACGCCGTTGATTGAACCGAACCGAAGCTCTGCCTGTTTGATCACTTCTTGCATCTGTTCTCTATTAGCCACGTCTGCACAGAGTACCAGGACCTGGCCGCCCAATTTTTCCAGTTCTTGTATTTTTTTTATTTTCCGGCTCAGGTTATCTTTCTCATCATGAGCAGCCAACCATTCTTCCCATTTTTCCCTGGAGGGAAAGGCGGAACGACCTACCAGGACCAGTTTCGCTGCAGCACTTCTGACCAGGTGTTCTGCCAGTAAAAGCCCGATGTTGCCGAGACCACCTGTAACCAGGTAAACACCCTTTTTCCTTAAACGGGAACTCATTTCTGTTGGTGGGGCTAAATGGAGGGGCTCAAAGCTTTGCACCCAGCGATGTGGGCCCCGAAAGGCAATAACTTGACCGGGGGTAGCGATGGTCAATTCCTTCTGTAGTTGATGGATGAGCCTGTTATCTTTCCCTTTTCCCGGTTTGGGAAGAACAATGTCTATGCAACTGCAGTTGATATGAGGGTATTCCTGGGGAATGACTTTAAGGGGGCCGAGAACAGTTGCCTTTTCCGGGTTCAACTCCTCTTCGCCTGTCACTTCCTGCACATTGGTGGTGACCACCTTGATTTGAATTTTATGGTTAATGGCCTGCCTGGCAATGGCTTGAGCGATATATACCAGGCTGTAAAATCCCCTGGCCTGGGCATTTTCAAAGCCTCCGCCATCGGGTTCCAGGTAGCCTTTGCTGACACTCCATAAATGAACAATCGTGTGGGGCAGCATTTTCTTCTCTTGAAGGTGGGTAAACAAGTCATGGTAATGGCTGCCCACTCCGGGATTCAATAAATAGGTGCGGCTCTCCTCTTTTTTAAAGGTTTTGCCTGGCCTGACAATGATTACATTCGATTCTTTTTGTTTTAGCTGTTTTACCAACTTTGAACCCACATCACAGTCATCTATAAATACCAGCCAATGGGATGGACCAGGTACCTGGTCACATTTACGGTTAGAGGGCAGGGATTGTTTCCATGATGGGCTGTAGAACCATTCTGCTATATTGGTTTTTTTAGCGGGAGATGTACTGGAAAACATGTCTCCTGCGGTTTTGAAGGGGTTCTCATCGATCCAGTAACGCTGCCTGTCAAAAGGATATGTTGGTAAGGGTATTCGATGCCTCTTTTCGTCTGAATAGAATGCACCCCAATCCGGCTTTTTCCCATAAATCCATAACTTTCCGATTTGATTCAACAGGAAATGGTGATCCGACACATTTTCTTGTGGATGCCGGATTAGATTGATAATGGGTGGGCCTTGTTTTTTATCGTAATCCCTGTGCTGCTTCACAAAGGTACTTAAAACGTTACCAGGCCCGATTTCAACAAAAACTTCATTCGCATTTTCTGGTTTTAACAATTTTGTTATCCCGTGGGCAAACCGAACCGTCTTTCTCAAATGTGCTGCCCAGTATGCAGGGTCTGCAGCATTTTCAGCACTGGCCCAGTCACCGGTTACATTTGAAATATAAGGAATTTGCAGTTTGTTTAATTTGAATTGAATTTGTTTTACCCTTTTTTCAAATTCCGCCAATATGGGGTCCATCATGTCCGAATGAAAGGCATGAGAGGTATGAAGTCGCCTGGTTTCATATCCTTTTTCTTTTAATATTTTTTCAAATGACTCGATGGACTGGTGCGGGCCGGAAACCACACAGCGGGAGGAACTGTTGACTGCTGCGATGGATAGGTCTTTATTTTCATTTATCAAGGGTTTCAATTCTTCTTCGGGTAAGGGGACACTGAGCATGGAACCAGGGGGCATCTGCTGCATCAATTGACCCCGCCAGGCTACCAACTTTAATGCATTTTCAAGAGTAAAAACCCCGGATAGATGGGCAGCCACATATTCACCAATACTGTGGCCCACCATGGCATAGGGTTTTATTCCCCATTTGATTAATAATTTTGCCAGGGCATACTGGATTGAAAAAATCATTGGCTGGGCGATTTCGGTTTGGTTAAGATGGGACATATGGGACTTATTGGACATATGGGGGCTATAGGACATATAGGTGTTTTCAGCACTCAGCTCACTCACCGAATCACCGGGATAAAGGATTTCTTTGATTTTATAGCCCAGGACCGGGTCCAGTATTTCAAAACAGCGGTCCATTTCCTGGCGAAATGCGGGTTCGGTTTTGTACAATTCCAGGCCCATATTCACGTACTGGGAGCCCTGGCCGGGAAACATAAAAAT
>CP070627.1:2647685-2651657 GCA_020355945.1 Candidatus Aminicenantota bacterium
ATGAAAAAGAAGGGGCCCACGAATTACACGAATTAACACGAATTATTAAAAATTTTTTTTCGAGTAATTCGTGTAATTCGTGGGCTTTTTTCATAGAAGGCTAAGTGGCGCTGGCTTCCAAAAGTGAATTTTCATAATCTTTTATGGTGTGGAAAGTAGTTATTTTTTTGAGTTGAACTGACTCTAAATCCGGGAAAGGTTTCGCACCGCTCAGTTTAAGCAGAGCGGAGCTGAAAATTTTGAACGCTTCCAAAGGACTCTGGGCTTTGGGAACAAATTTTTTCGGGTTAAAATTTGTACTAAGCAGTCGGATAGTACGGATAACGATTTTATCGGCTGCTGAACCTGCCAGAGCAAAAGGGTCATCCACTAAAAGGTCAATCAAAAGAAACGGACGCTCTGCCGGAGGCGAAATTTTCACCACGGCAAGTGCCTTTACTTTTTCTAACGGGAATACCCGGTCACCCATATTTTCTAACTTCAAAGAAATCTTTTTCTCTTTTACTCCCATTGGAACAGCTTTTGTCACCCGCATACTTTTCTGTGGGATTTGAGGGGCAGGTTTTATAGGCGCTGCAGGCTCTCCAGGTGTTAAGGATATTAAAGTTTCCCCAGGTCTTACCGGTATTTCAGGTTCCCCGGGATTCCTGGCTTCTGTAGGTATTGGAGGAGGTTGAGAAGGAGTGGGTTTTGTCACCCCTGTGGGTATTGGGGGAGGTTGAGAGGGAGAGGACCCGGCTGCTGTGGAAGCCGGGGGAGCAGAGGGTGATGACGGTACGATGGGTATGACCGGTATAATAGGGGGCACGTCCCCGGTTTTAACTTTAATCGGCTCTTCGCTTATTCCTGGCTTGCCCATTGCGTCCATTCCACCCACGCCACCCACGTCGCCCATACCACTTATGTCAGAAGATTCATAATAGCTGTCGACTTTGATGGCGCCATCTCTCTGTTGTTTTGGAATTTCTTTTAGTTGTTGTTTTAATGAATCCTTTTTGGTATCAGGTATTTCAGGATGCTGGAGGACAAGTTCGGCGGCCTGGGGGGCCAATGACAGGCCAAAATTCAAATCATGTTTTACCGCTGCACTGCAAAAGTTCAGCAGCAGCCCGGGAGGTGAACTTAAACTCACTTCATTCTTGATCTCGTTAAATAAGCCTTTTGCCTCATCCGCATCGTTTGTATTGGCTGCTTGTTCCATGACCATTATTTTTGTATAAGTAGAGATGCGTGCATCCGGGAATTTGGCGCGCAAAAGCCTGAAATGAAACAATGCCAGGTCCAGGTGCCCTTGTTGGGCTTCTCTTTCCATCAGCCGTGTTAAATATGGTGCCACTTCATGTGCGACTGCCATTTCTGCACTTAGATTCCACAGGGCTTCAACAGAGTCCTGGTGGCAGGGGTCCTTTTTGACCGAATCCATGAGCATGGTATATGCTTTATCTCTCTCTCCGGCGTTTAGAAGCTGCATTGCTTCTTCGTAGGTCTGGTGACTCTTATCTACAAATGCGGTTTCTGCTTCTACTTTAGGGGCGACGTATTTTTCTTCGATTTTCAGGTATTTTACCACTACCCCGCCAATAGCGCCGAAGATGAATCCCCATATGTGTGCCCAGTGGCCCACGCCTCCCCCGCCCTCGGGAAAGATGGCATCCATTATCTGCGCATCGACAAATTCTCTTATCAGCCATAAGGGCATCATTACCCAGGCCGGGGCACTGAAGGTACCGCGAATGATAAGAGAAAAGAAATAAATATACCTGATTTTGACATTCCAGTGCCTGATTAAAAAACCGCCCATTACACCGGATATAGCCCCGGAAGCACCTATTGAAGGTATCATGGAATTGGGATAGTGCATGGCAAAAGCCTGGGCCGCCAGTATGCCGGTGACCAGGTAAAACACCGCATAAGTTGGCCTGCCCCAAACATCTTCCAGGAAAGGCCCCATGATGTAAAGCATAATCATATTTATCAGCAAATGCCAAAATCCACCGTGCATGAACATGTGAGTAATATACCCGATAACTGTTTTCTTTGCCGGAACAAATCCCCATTTATAATAAAACCTGCTGTCTCTTGCATCGATCACGTCCTGGACCAGTTTATCAAAATATTCTTGCTCTTCTTTTATGATGTCTTCATCCGGTTCTTCCTCTTCTTCCGGTTCCGGTGGGGTGTACTTGTCAGGCATTAATTGATCAAATATTTCCTCGACTCTCTCTCGTATGCGATCTTTTTGTTCGAAGAGTTTCTTGACTTCCGGGTTGTGCACTTCAAGATAAGGATGTTCCCGATAATATTCATATACTTCGTATTCAACTTCATAATACTGTTTTTCGTATTTGGCCACTTTACCGGCGGTGAATATGTACATAAGTGTACAAAGTCCTATTATGGTGAAGGTGACATAGGGGATTCTGCGAACTTTATCACCCTCAAGCCCAATCGGAAAAATCATTTTTTTCTCCTAATACAAAATCAATAATAATTATCTGTTATGAAGTGCAAACATACGATACCAGTATATCGACAATTTGTCAACCCCTTGGAGGCCTAAATCCACCGCCAGATTTTTTAAACCACGAAGGGCACGAAGGAAAAAAGAGTATCTAAACCATCCCAATGAAAAGCTTTTGGAAGTCCAGAAACCTTTTCTCGAAAAGGTTTTTGGCCGCCGGAGGCAAAAGTGACTGTGGGGTTTCAAGATTCATCGGCAAAGATGCCATAAAGACTGTCAGGGGGAGGGATTCCCCTATTGTCTTTTGATAAGGTACATTCGCTGTAATGGGGTTTCTCCTGGCGATTGCAAGCGATCAGTGCTTTGACTACATCCCAATTGAGTTCACCTTTGTTCGCTTTCTGGCAAATTTCTTCCAGGGCGGTACGATTATCATAAGATGAAGGCCTATAGGGCCTGGGAGAGATCAACGCATCGTAGATGTCGCTCCACAACAATTTCCACCAAAGGGTCCCTAAGATGAATACCTATAGGATACCCGGTACCATCATTTCTTTCATGGTGGTCCCTGGCAATCGTAGCGGCGAGTTCATTATTATTATAATATCTGAGTAAAACATAACCGGCTAAGGTATGGTGTTCGAGAACCTGTCTTTCAGTGCGAGTAAGGGGGTTGGATTTTTTTAACACGTTTAGCGGAACACAAATCTTGCCAAAATCATGGGCCGGGGACGCCAATGCGCCATTTATCAAGTCCAAATCCTCTTTTAGCAACTCCTGGCCCAGGCTTATTGAAAGGGCGAAAACCAAAAGCATATGGCGGTAGGTATAAAAATCCTCTTGTTTAAAATAGTCCAAAGATTCCAAAACCGGGACCTTTAATTCAATGTTAGCCATTACCTCCAGGACAGAGCCGGCTCGTTCCCGTCCGGCAAAAATGATGTCGTAAGGAGGCTGAGAAAAAAAGTCAAGGACATCATTTTTAATAGAACCATACTCCAACAACTTAGCAGTTCTGAATTCAATGCCTTTCCTTAACCGGTTCAATTCATTTAATCTTCCTTCGTTTAGTGTCGCACCTGCCGGGAGTAATTCCTTGTTATCCAGGGTGTAGACCGGGTATTGAAGTGTATATTTATCTTCCATTTCAGCCATAGGGCCCTCCTTATATATCAAAAAAAACTCGAAATTAAATTTTATACAATCCCGGAGTATATGTAAAGGAAAAAAATTGTTTAAATTTGAAATTTGAATTTGGAATTTGGGGTAAAGGAATTTGGGGACGGTGCGTGTGAATGTGTGAATTTTATCCGATTTGTTGATAATGGGTTATAAAAGGGAAATAAAAAACCTGTCCCCTCTTAATTTATTTTTTTTTGTTTTTTTGACGGGGGTAACTATTCAGTTTTGGAAAGTAAAATGCAGTTCATGATCGAATGAGCCTCAGGGAGGTGGCCGAAGGACACCGTACGGGCGAATGAGACATGAACTGCATGATAAGTTTTTCCAAA
>CP070627.1:2651757-2655715 GCA_020355945.1 Candidatus Aminicenantota bacterium
GTGGTTATGCTTTTAACCATCAGTTCCCATGTAATCCGGGCAGCATTGGCCAATCCCGTTGATTCAATCAGATATGAATAGATAAAAAAGAATCAGGACCTGGTTCGCTTCGCTGCACCGCCTCACTCTAACTCATAACGAATTTTTCGTTTATTGAAGGCGCCGAGGTTTCCTTCCATTAAGTTGATCAGTTTATCCCTTTGGCCTTCTTTATCAATGGAAAAACCGCTTTCAACCCGGTTTATTTTCTTACCTTTTCGTTTCACCTGTTCCAACAGGATATAATTTTCAGGGTCAGTATTGATGGCCAGGAGAGGATGGTTGGTAAATAAGATAATCTGCCGGGTATCTTTATACTTTTTAATGATGGGAACCAGGTAATTGACAATGTCTTCATTATTAAAATACGCTTCAGGAGCATCGATAATCAACGGCCCGGCAATACCACTTATAAGCATGATACATATGAATACAATCCGTCGTAAGCTGTTATCCAACTTTTCGAATTCCACCCTCTTTTCTTTTCCCCTATTCCACCGTACATTGAGGTAGATTTTATATTGGTTTTCATGGAGTTCCGCATAAAGGAGCCGCTGGTTTTTTTCTTCTAAAAAAATCGGGATATCAAAGGTTTCATTGAAAGTTTCAATACTTTTCGCATCAGGTGCGCCGAATCGCTCTTCTAAAAACTTATTGAACTCTTCACCAGAGGAAATCCAGGGGTCAGCAATATCCGGGTCGTAAAAATGAGGGATTATGTGTAAATCCTTTAATTGACCCCAATCCAATTTATTGGCAGTATCCCCGGGTTTATCCAGGGAATAGAAATAATGACCCCTTGAGTCCCTGGCAATAGCATAATAATGGGATCTGGATTTTTCTAGCTTCTCTATAAATAATTTTACGCTGCCTTGAATGTCCCGGTTATGGTCAGCGGGTGTGATGGGCTGCTGCATTAATTTAAATAACGTGGATTTTCCACTGTCCAGTTTTCCCGCCACACAGTTCAGATAGCGGTTGAACCGAATACAACGTTTCCCAAAATAAGGATGATTGATTTCAATCCCGTAAACATACAATCCTTTTTTTTCTTCTTGTATGATCTGGTCCTGGACATCCCGGTAAAACCTGACCCTGGAAGAAGGAATACAAAGGGCAATTTTTAATCCGGTGAAAGAGGGCTCGGTCATCTTAACATAAGAGGAGCGGAGGGCAATGTCTTTAAGCCCATAAGCATCAGACCCCTGGAAATAGGCAAAGTCCTCGAGCCCTATCTCTTTTCTCAGTTTTTTAATCCATGTACTTAAATGATTCACTTTTCTGTTATATCTTTCCAGGTTTTCAGGGTCTACAATTTCAATGGCGTTTAAATGCTTGTTGGTAAAGACATCTCTCATTGCCCCGCTGTCAATTTTTTACAGTTTTAATATTGCCTGGTCGGAACCATCGGCATGGGCAATAATGGGAATTCCGCCTTTGGCGGCAATTAACTCGATGGTATTGTAAATGCTGGCTTTTCCCAATTTCGGGTTCTTACCCCACTCCTTAATGTCAAATCCGACATCATTCAAGAGATCGCAAATGATAAAATGGATTTCCCGGCGTGGGACTTGAGGCGGGAAGACCGCAAGGATATGGACCCCGGTGGTACTGATTTCCACTCCCGGCAATATGGTGAGCAGGGTTTTACCTTCCTTTTTATTTACCTCCCGGGCTTTATCGTCGATGAGTTCATACCAGGTGGGGGCTGCCAGGTCCATGATTTTTTTATCAGCTTCCGGGTCATTCCAGATGGTTCCAATGCCATTATGATCCGTAACCGCCACTAACCTGATTTTTTCTGCCACAAAACGTTCCACCATTTTCCCGGCAAGTTCCTTGCTTTTCCTTTCTATTTCTTCTTGTTTCTCTCTTACCTTTTTGTAATATTCCTCCAGGTTATTATTTTTCCCCGGGAAAACTTCATCATACAGCTTCCAGGTATAAGTATCCCTTTTCCTGTTGTGGATTTCTTTTTTAGTCCTGGCGTCTTCCGAAGCCGGGGTATGGAAATGAAGATCGGCCCTGTAAAATCGGGCACCATAGCTCTCTGCCGTGACCCAGTCAAAACTATTAATAATCGTTTTCTCTGATACCATTAAAGTTCTCCTTTATGTTTAAGCCCACCAATTACACGAATTGACACGAATTTTTTTTTATTAACCGGCCAGGATGCTTGCTGCTTTCTCAATTAAGTCCACATTTTTATCCAGGAGATCGTTTTTGGTCATATAATGGATATGATCCGGTACCACGCCCAGGTCTTCGAGGGGCATCCCGATATTCTTACCTACTCGTGTGGTTCGTCGAATAGATACCCTGAAAGACGCATTTTTGGGAAGTGATAACATTGCCGTACTGCTGGGAAGAAGTCGCTTTAACAGCGAATGAGTCCAGACATTTGCTCCCCCTGCGCCGGTATTTTTGTGTACCCCCAGGATGGGACCGATTTCGTGATCCTGGAAACCGGCAGCAAAAATATCAGTGGTACTATAACACAAGGCATCGGTGATAAGAATCACAGGTCCAAAATATTTTTGCCCGATGCGATTGTATTCTTCCACAGGTAAAAAAGGAAACCCCTGGGAAAATACAGCCCCGGTTTCAATGGCCCGTTCGATAGAGGGTACCCATTGGGATAACCAGTCATATTTCGAACAAAGTTCATGCATTAACGGCGTAGTAACGAAGGAAAGGCGTTCCGGTTCGATTTTTTTGGGGGTAAGCACCTGGAGAAGCTTTTCTCCGGCCATGATTACCCCACCGCCGTTTCCCCGTACGTCCAGGATGAGTCCCTTTTTCGGCATCATTTCAGCAATGCGGACGAATTCCTTAACAAAAATATCCTCGTCATTGGCTTTAAAGGTATAAATCCTTATATAGCCGAATTCGCCGTGGGAAGTATTGACCGTACGGAATGCAAAAATATCCGGTAACAGGCTGGTATTACCAAGGTCCGGAGCTTTATCCTGTTTTCCTTTGTACTGTGGATGGTATTTTGCCATGGTCTTTTCAATTTTCATGGCTTTTTTAGAGAAAATCGCCTTTTTCATTCGTCGGACTTCTTCTGTCTCAATATCAATTCCTAAAGCGCACTGCACCCTTTCATCCGCTGATTCGATATCACTGCCCACAGATACCGGGGGCGGAGGGGTAACCTGCCACTTAAACCTGTGCTGGTGCACTTGATCTCCCACCAGGTAAGTAATATCCACCCATTCTTCATCAGGAGGCAGCATCACGATTAACGGACGAATGGTCATCCGTTCCACACCCCTGGCATGACGGGCGTCTTCATTACTACCGGCAAATCGGTTGCCATTTAATTCCACCGCTCGCTCAATAGGAATCCCATTCCAATGCGTAACCAGCACTCCCTGTTTGAACGTCGGATGTGAGAAATCGGGAGATACCTTTGAGACCATGAATTTTCTCCGATTTCCTTCGTAAAATTCCTCGATTAAAAAGGGCAGAAAAACCCTCATCTTCTGGTAGGGGTCCGGGAGCATATAGTTGGTATGAAGGTCTCTCAATCCCATAAAAATAGAAATCATCTCGTCGTGAAAGGCTCTTTCACTTAACCTGGCATTTCGGTACTTCAGCAGTTTTAAGCGTTGAATCGGGTCTACCGCATGCATGGCCCGTTTGAGAGGCAAGTGTACATATATATCCTCCATTAAAACCAGGGCCTGGTCCACCAGGGGGTCCCTTTCTTTAAGGTCCAGTTCTTTGATGCCTGCCAGGAAATCCTGCAGAGACCCGGCATCCAGGCCAACCTCTTTAAAATCTAATCCTAAATCGCTCATTCGCTTCCTCCGTTTTTTTATCTTATATTTATCTATAAATGTTTTACCTCCACAGTTCAACCAGCACATCCGCTGCTTATAATAACACACCGAGGCAAAAAACTCAAACCAAT
>CP070627.1:2655815-2659773 GCA_020355945.1 Candidatus Aminicenantota bacterium
TTTGTTACCATTTCCAGGACTGAATTAAAGGCGCTGACGCAGCGTTCGATTAAGACTTCCGGGTTCTGGAATATTTTTGAGCCGGAGATCATCGGGCTGTTGGACACTAAAAGTATAGATTTGCTAAGAAGACATAAGTTTGTTGAGAACGATTTTTCCTTAAACCGGGAAGAGATCGAGAGGATTGCTTATTATGCTGGGGATTTTCCTTTTTTTAACCAGGTGGTATGCAGTTGGGTTTGGGATGCAAAGGTTTCCCGTACTGAGCCGGATTGGGATGACCTGGAGGTGAGGCTGTCTCCTTATTATAAAAAGCTGTGGGAGGACCGGACTGTTGATGAGCAAAAATTGCTGAAGAAATTAAAAGGTAAAAAAGAAGAATTTTCTTTAAAGGAGATGAAGTCCCGGGGAATTCTCATCAAGAAAGATAAGCTTTACCAGCTTTTTTCAGCTTATTTCTCTCACTTAATTAAAAATAATACCCTCGTGATGAAACGGGAAAAGATTTCGGACAAGGAAATAATGAAAGATGTAAAAGAGGTGCTGGAAATTGTAAAAACCGGTAAAGAAATTGTAAAGGATAAGTAGGACTGAGTATGATAAATATTATTCTTCAGGCAATCAAGTTAGCTCCCCGCCTTTTATGGCGATCACTGTTCCAGCCGTCAAAGGCATACTATTTTGTTAATAAAGCCAAAAAGAGTGTTTATATTTTTTATTGGGCATTTTTTTTTATAGGGCTTTTTTGGGGGAGTGTATTGGCCGTTGGCCATTACTATCTTTATAATAACCTGCTTCAGAGCATTTTATTCGCAATCGCATTCGCAGTCGCGGTCGCATTCGCACTCTCAGGCGAATTAACACTCTCAGGCGCAATCGCAGGCGCCGTCGCAGGCACATTCGCAGTCACAGGCGTATACATATTCGCAGTCGCATTCGTAGTCATAGTCGCAGGCGCATTTGCAGGCGCAGTCGCATTTGGAGGCGAATTTGAATTTGCGGGCGCAGTAGCATTCACAGGTGTGTTTATAACATCATTTTTTGCTTTAAATTTACTGGGAGCAATTTTTTTACCACCCGGTGTTGCTACTTTACTTTTATTAATATCTGTTGGCGGATTTATCATTCTTTATTCAGAAGAAAAAGATAAAGTAATATCAATTGACTCTGAATATTTACTGACTTTTTTGATTCCATTGTGTTTGATGGCCTTTGCCGGGGGCAACGGTTTACGAACGATTAAACCCTACGAAGCAGTCATATATCCAATTTCTTTTCTGGTAGGTTATTTATTTATTTCTCAATTTTATTTCATCGATGAAAACCAAAATTTCAAAGATCCTTTCCATAGATATGGAGTCTCGATGTATTACCTTAACCATAAAAAATTTGGTAAATTTCAAAAGGCGAGTCTTATCTGGGCGCCCATTGTCGCTCTTATATTATACTTCCCCCTCATTTTTAAATGGGTACCGGGAAATAATGCCAATTTTTTTATTGCAGCAATAGGATTTGCCGTGATGCCTATTTTTATCCTACATTTCCCCGATTACCTGATATGCCTCCCGATCTGGTGGTTCCAACGTAGATATATTTTAAAAAAATCCGATAAAAGTAAAGAATTAATATCAACTTACAAGGAATCCCTTTTATTCAAACATGAGATGCTCTATTTTCAAATGCCCGGTCTTCACAAAATTATGATTGCCTTTGCCAGGAATAAGGGAATAGGCATTCAAAAAGCCATGGAAGAGATCGAACATATTTATTGGTTTACCTTCCAGCAAAAGCAAGCACAAAAAGCTGCCGCAATTTTATTGAAAGATCATGAAATCGCCCACCTCTACATTCATTTTGTGCTGAAAAGAAATAACCATCCGCTGCTTGAAAAACTTGCTCGAAAAACCAGGATAGCCAGACTTTACCTCATGCTCTTTGAAGCAAAATACCAAATAGATCAAATAATGTTAGTATGCCAAAAAATACCAGAAGAAAAGGGGTATCGGTTCAATGATGAGATGGTAAACACATTGGAGACTCTCTATCATTTACTGACAGCCAATAATTTAAAAGATTTTTACCTGGCAGTTGAAAGTTACGGAGTAATATCCAGTCTGCCCACTGAGATTAGTTATTTCACGTCCACAGAAAGTATGGCATCCCAATTAAAAAAAATAAAAGAAGACCTGGAAAAAATTGAGGCTATCGAGAGGTTTGAAACCAGACGATCTTTCTTAAATGAACAGAAGGAAAAAATCGAAGTCCTAGACATGACAGTAGATGAAATTTTCTATGAGCCGTTTCAATCCATATGGAAAAAGGTCCTGGAGCACTGCTCAGAGTTGGTGGCCCAGGAAATCAAACTGCTGCAAGGTTCGGCAGTACTTTCTATTGATTTAAGAAACAGGGAAATCCTGACCTCGGAAGAGAACCGGGCGCTCTATTTCGAAATAATAAACAAAGGACAGGAACTGGCCTCCAATATATCTATTGAGCTTCAGGCAGAAGGACCGGGCCTTTTGATTATAGGGGATACCATAAAAAAACTCCCGGTTATCGAATCCGGCACCAGGAAAGAAATTTTCTTTGCTATATCTGCCGGGAGTCCCATGGAAACCACTGTAAAAGGAATGGTAACCTTTTCCGACAGGACCCGGGAAGGAAAACAAGTTTCTTTTTCTTTTCCTATTACCGTATTGAAAAAGGGTGTTGTGTTCAGGGAGATACGAAATCCATATACTGTAGGTACGCCGTTGAAAGGTGATGCGCCACTTTTTTTCGGCAGGGAAGATGCGTTTGATTTTATCAACAAAAATATCCTGGTTTCCGGTGATCATCATACCATTGTATGCCACGGCCTGCGCCGCACCGGCAAAACGTCCCTGCTCTACCACATCGAATACCGCGGTTTTTCAGATAAACGACTGGTTCCTATCAACATCGACATGCAGGGCATCGGTAATGAAAAACACCTCTATTCCACTATTTCCGATGCCATCGCGGAGAAATTATCCTTGCCTGCATTTACCCATGAAAGGGTAGAGGATTTCGGTGAATTTAAAGGTTTCCTCAAAAAAATCAAACCCGGGATGGGTGAAAAGATTATAGTCCTGATGCTGGATGAATTTGAGGCGATTCAAACGATGGTAGAAGATAAACGAATACCCAAAACCACCTTTAACAATATTCGCCACTTGATGCAGCACGAGGAAAAATTGATCTTTTTGTTCTGCGGCACCCATAAATTGGAAGAGATGAGCGCTGATTATTGGTCTATTTTCTTCAATACCGCCATATATTACCGTCTCAGTCATCTCCATCCCAAAGATGCGGTACGTTTGATCAAAGAGCCGGTAAGAGGCCAGCTTACTTATGATGACCTGGCAGTAGAGCAAATCCTGAAGATGACCGGCGGCCAACCTTACCTGGTCCAACTGCTGTGCCGAAACCTGGTGAACGATTTAAATGAAAACAAAAAAAAGAATGATGTCGTGATCGATGATGTAGACGATGCAGTTGAACATATAATAAAAGAAAGAGAAGAAAAATTTTCCTTGCATATCTGGGACGAATCCAACTGGAATGAACGGTTGATTTTGAGCAGTGCTGCTGAAGAATTGACCCTCAAACAATGGGACTATATCGGGATGGATGCCCTCTTTGATAAGATTAAAACAGCAGGCCCCGGCATACCCGGCCAGCAATTAATGGAAGCACTGGAAAAGCAGGTTTCTAAAGAAATTCTCCTGGAAAAAGAGATGCGTTATTGCTTCCCGGTTAATTTACTCAGGAAATGGATTGCAGGGCGGTTTCCCTTGAGAAAAGTACTGGCCTCCGTTGGGCAGGGAGGGTAATTTATGCGCAAGCAAATATATCCATAGAGACAGACCTTATCGGTTTTGCTTCTCCATGCACCATCCGTCGAATCTTTTCAGTTATTTCACGGCTAAAGGTTTCC
>CP070627.1:2659873-2663821 GCA_020355945.1 Candidatus Aminicenantota bacterium
CCTTTTCGTAGGGCCGGATTTGACAACCCATTTTACGGATCAAACCTCCGAACAGGTAAGCCAGATAGGCATGAATGGTAATCAATGGGGATATCTCGATATGGGATATATCCCCGGTATAGATGCCTATCTTCTCCATCCCGCTGCCATGAGCTTCAAGAAGGCTTTTGATGTAGTAAGGATACATGCCGATATTGCAAGAACATTTTGAATCACTCATCCACAAAACCGTTTTGGCAGGATCGAGGTTGTGTCGGCTGATGCAGCGAATACACTCCAATACAATGGCGTTTAAGGGAATACACTGGCCCGTATTCATGCGCATACTCTCCCGGACAGTGGTTTCATTTTCTTCAAGAAGCCTGGCGTCTATTCCTGATGCCTGGAGATTGGCCACCAACAGCGGGCCAGTAGTGGAATCCCAGTTGGGAAACAGCACTGTCTTTCCTTTAAGGCTTTTTTCCAGCCTGGGATTCACCGGTAAGCTTTTTGGGGATTCTTTGCGTTTCCCGGGGCTATTCGCGGCTGTTGTGTCTTTTGTGTCTTTTGTGTCCTTTGTGGTTCTCTTTATAGAGGCGGCATGGTTTCTAAACGACCGGGTCCCGGCTTCAATCCGGGTTTCATACCCCACACTGGAATCATGTTCATCCAACTGCAGGATCAAATACGGTTTTTCTCTGGCATCCAGTATTCTTTTGAAATATTCAATGGTAAACGAGTCAGGGGCGCAGCGAAAGGAAGTAATATATACAGGATAAAGCCCGGGGGTATTGGCGGCAAAGGCCGCGGCTTCCAGTACCCGGGAAGCAAATTTCCAATGGCAGGCATCCAGCAGTACAGAGATTTCTTTTTCCACCTCTTCATCTTCCCAAAAGGGCAGCATATCCTGGAAATAAGTTTTTATCCCCAACGAAGCAAATATACCTGGAATCCCTTTGTTTAGCGAGGCGGACAATATAGTATAGGGACGCCCCACCAACACTACCCGGATATCCCCTCCCCTACTCTCTTTTTCCTGTTCCCTAAATATCTCCTTCAGTTTATTTCTCCTTTCCCGGAAAACCGCCATGGCTTTATCATAAGCCCGGGAAATATCCGGGAATGACAGCTTTTGAGGCACTACCCCCTTTAAACTTTGGTACAGTTCCCGTTTAATAAACAGGCTGCCTTTATTGTATCCCACCAGGGGAAACATACTGGGGGTATTTTTCTCATTTTTCTCCAGGGCGGAAACCACCGAAGAACTGAACTGGGTATAATAACAGAAATGGCGCACGCGTTTTTTGTTGGTTTTCCCGGGATTATTCCATTCATCAAGATAGATAGGCAAAAACAGGCAGTGGGTTTTGCCTGAAAGATAACGGGCATGGCCGTGAAGGGCATTCATAGGTGCACAAAATTCAGCGCTGGCCAGTTTTTTTCCCAGCTTTACCGCCCCTGGAAACCCATCACTGGTGACCACGGGAAGAGAAAGCTCTTTAAAGAAAAACTTCCAGAAGGGCAGGTCTTCGAACAGGTGCAAGGCTGCTGGCAAGCCAATGGTAAAGGGCTGCGCAGATGGAGAGCGATTGATAGGTTTTCCTGTATTAAAGATTTTTTCTCGCTCTTTTAACAGGTCAAACCCGGACTTGTTTTTATCGATAAATTTGTGGGTATTATAGTCCCGGCCGCATAGAAAACCGTAAGCCACCTCTTCATTTTTAATGGTGGCTACGCGGAGACGGCAGTGGTTTCGACACAGTTCACAGGTTTCGGTGCGAACCGGGATTTCTTCTTGATGAATCTCTATTCCTTTAAAATGTGAATGGCAGCGCTTCTCATCATTAAGGATCAAAGCCACTCCCAGGGCGCCGGTCAGGTGGCAGTATTTTGAAACATAAATGGGTTTTTGCAGCTTTTGTTCAAACGCGGCTACCAATGCTTTATTTTTGGCAGTGGCTCCCTGGAAACAAATATGGTCCCCGATATTTCCCTCGGCAGCAACTTTTAAGAGGTAATTTTCTCTTACCGCCAACAGGGAAGCTGCCAGGAGTTCATTAATGGAATATTTTTTATTTAAAAACCGGTTGATATCCCGTTCCATGAACACGGTACACCGGTCACTCACCAGGGGTGAACGCACCCCCCAGGCCCGGTTGGAGACTTCATTTAACAATACATCCAGTTTTTCGGCTTGTTCTTCTATAAAGCTTCCTGTGCCGGCAGCACAAACCGTGTTCATCCGGGAGAAGGTCACCAGGCCATTTCGCATCGAGGTAAATTTGGAGTCCTGTCCCCCGATTTCAATAATGGTATCGGTTTCCGGGTTTAATTCATAAGCGGCCCTGGCATGGGCGGTGATTTCATCTAATATAATGTCCGCACCAATGATCTCACCGGCAAATTTCCGCCCGGAACCGGTGCTGCCTACTCCTTCAAAAACCAGGGTTATTTTTTTATGCACCATCATATCTTCAATTGTCTCAAGTATGGCCTGGACCGCTTTTATGGGCCGACCGGCAGTACGGGTATAGAAACCGGCCAAAACCTCCCGAGAAGAGGACTCCAGCAGGACCGCTTTGGTACTGGTGGAACCGATATCAAATCCCAGGTAAACAGGATACCTTTTACCCTTTGCCAATGAGACGTAAATATCCACTTCTACCGGGTTGGCGCTGCCGGTGTGCAGGGAATCATAAAGATACCTTTCCTGGCTCTCAAATCCCGGGTATTGGTGCCGGGAAAGTTCCAGTGCCAGGGGCTCATAAAAATAATCCTTTCTTTCTGCTGTTTTAACCACCAGGTCATTTAAGTGGTTAAGGGTTTTATTGGGAAAAAGCACGTTGGATTCATTGGTTTTTGCTTGTCGGAGTAAACAGAGGCAGGCGCCCACAGCGTCATAGACATGAGACCGTTCATCTGTCAGCAGTGTTTTCCCGGTTCTTTCTTCCAGGTATTTGACAACGGCTTTGTTCCTGGAAACGCCGCCGGAAAATACAATAGGGCCAGGGACCTCTTCGTCACTGAGCAGGATATCCGCGATATTGTTGGCAAGTCCTTTACAAAAACCATCGCAAATTTCTTCCAGGGAATAACCCATCTGTTGGGCATGGACGATATCGGTTTTAGCAAAAACCGCGCAGCGGGTTGCGATTCCAGGTATAGTTCCTTTATTTCGCAGTGCCAATTCACTTAATTCCGCGCTGTTGGACAGTTTTAACCGCCTGGCCTGTTGATCGAGAAAACTCCCGGTCCCGGCAGCGCAGGAGGTATTGGTTCTCAGGTTCCGATAATTACCTGCGGGGTCAAAGGTAATCAAGCTGAACTTTTCCCCGCCCACCGTTAATATTGAACCTACCTCCTGGTGATAGTGTTTGGCAGCGGTAATACAGGCGATTCGCGCATCATAATGGCGAGCGTGTTTTAAAAGGCCGGGAGAAGCGGACGTGCGGGCAACACCCCTGACCAGGGGCAATTCCACGCCTGTGAGCAGGCAGCAAAGGGTTTTAAAGATATCTCCATGATGAAAGTCATAATGGATTCGCAGCACCTCCCCTGCCAGGGACATTTCTATCATGGATACGGCAACCGAACCGATATCTACCCCCAGGACAAAAGATTGCTTTGAAAAGGATGATTTTAAATTCGCCAAATCAGCCATTTTCTTTCCTATTTCCTATAAACCATTCTTTTCCGGTTAATGGTTTTTTTAATTATTAAAATGTACAATAGCAGTAGTTATGTTAAAAGTCAAGTACCTTCCTCAAATACTGGCAATTTTAATTTTGCCGAATGTCTGGGCGAACTGGAGCATCAGGCAATAAAATTGACAAATAAAAAAAAGTATTGTATATTATTAACATGTATAAAAAGGATGTAAAAATGATAGCAATTAAAGGAATGTATGACGGTGAGAAATTTGTTGCGTTGGAGAGTTTTCCTCAAAAAAAGAAATATAAGGTCATCATT
>CP070627.1:2663921-2667869 GCA_020355945.1 Candidatus Aminicenantota bacterium
TTCGGTAATCCCGGCATGGTCATGATATCCCCGCAAAAGACCACCACGAAGCCTGCTCCTGAGCTGAGAGACACATCAGTGACAATCAGGGTGAAATCCCTGGGTCTTCCCAGGTCTTCATCATCACCGGAGAGGGAGTATTGGGTTTTGGCTATACATATGGGAAGATTTCCCCACCCTTGTTTTTCAATCCTGAGTATTTTCCTCCTGGTCTTTCCTTCCATTGCTACAGATGATGCGCCATAAACCTTTTGGGCTACAATCTCAATTTTATCCAGCAGCGGCAATTCCAGGGGGTAGAGGAACCGGAAATCCTTCTTATCTTCATCAATCGCTTTAAGGACTTCGTGAGCCAACCGGATTCCTCCCTCACTGCCTTTAGAAAAAACATAGCTCGGTGCAACCCTGGCTTTTTCCTTATCACATAAATCCTTGACTCTTTCAATTTCAGCTTCGGTATCATTGTGAAATATATTTAAAGCCACAACAAAAGGAATCCCAAAAGTTCTAAGGTTTTCGATGTGTTGTCGGAGGTTGTCAAAGCCCCTTTCCACCGCCTCAACATTCTCTTCATTCACTTTTTTCAATTTTACACCACCGTGATACTTAAGTGCCTTTAGAGTAGCAACCAGGACACAGGCATCGGGTGCCGGGACATGCCCGGTCCTGACGACAATATTAAAGAACTTCTCCGCTCCCAGATCAGAACCAAACCCTGTTTCCGTAACAACCACATCGGCAAATTGCAGTGCCATCCTGGTGGCAATGACTGAATTGGTCCCGTGAGCAATATTGGCAAATGGGCCTCCATGAATAAACACGGGTGTCCTTTCCAGTGTTTGTACCAGGTTTGGTTTCAGCGCCTCTTTGAGCAAGGCTGCCATAGAGCCTTCGGCCTTGATCTGCCGGGCAAAAACAGGCTCTTTTTCGGCAGAATAACCGATTAAGATATTGCCCAGTCTTTTTTTCAGGTCTTTTAAATTTTCAGCCAGGCACAGGATTGCCATTACTTCGGAAGCGGCGGTTATATCGAATCCTGTCTCCCTGGCTATCCCCTGCAGTGGTCCGCCTATTCCGACGACCACCTCCCGTAAAACACGATCATCCATGTCCATGACTCTTTTCCAGGTTATCCTGCGGCAATCGAGCAGTCCGCTGGCACCATCAAAATGAACGCGGTTATCCACCATGGCAGCCAGTAGATTATGCGCAGCAGTCACAGCATGCATATCCCCGGTGAAATGGAGATTGATCTCGTCGCGGGGCATAACCTGGGCAAGCCCTCCTCCTGTGGCCCCTCCCTTCATTCCAAAGACAGGACCAAGGGAAGGTTCCCGCAACGCGGCAGCCGCTTTTTTCCCTATGCGGTTCAACGCATCAGCTAAACCGATAGAGGTGGTGGTTTTACCTTCTCCGGCCGGGGTAGGACTCATGGCTGTAACCATAATCAGTTTGCCTTTTTCTCTAACTCTTTTCGAAACTCCATGGGGAGATATTTTTGCTTTGTATTTACCATACTTTTCCAGGGATCCCTTTTCAATTCCCAATTTTTCGGCAATCTCTTCTATAGGCCTGATGTCAACCTTTTTTGCAATCTCATTATCATCTGGCATTTTAACCTCCTTGAAATGATTGTATCTTATAATGGAGGATTTTGCAAATATAATCCTGGAATCCTGGGGGGCGGTGCCTAATTTTATAATTTTTTTGGGAATGGATTTTTCCTATCTTCGTGTCCCTTTATGTTTCACTGTAACTTCGTGGCTAAAATTAGAATTTCCGGATTTGCAAACCAAACATTGTATAATTTTTTGATTTATGATATAAAATAGCATGCAGTTTAGCAAATATTAATTTTTCGAGCCCGATGGGGTGTGGGTGCGATATCATCCCCAGGCTGAAAAAAGAAGATGATAGGATGATAGAATAATGAGAAACACGCCTGGAACACAAGAGTCTATTTCCGGTAAATATATATACGGTGTAATCGGGATACTGGTGCTGGTGGGACTCTACCAGGCCAGCCTCTATAATTACCTGCTCTTCCACAGTCTTGCCGAGATATTTAGTATTGTGGTGGCCTTCGGCATTTTCATGGTTACCTGGAACTCACGCCGATTTATAGACAATAATTACTTGTTGTTAATCGGGTGTGTTTACCTGTTCATCGGGGTGATGGATTTGGTACACACCCTGGGTTATCCGGGGATGAACATTTTCCACGGTTATGACACCAATTTACCGACGCAGCTCTGGATTTCCACCCGGTTTATGGAAAGTGTCTCTCTTCTCATTGCGCCGCTGATGATCAGGAAAAAGTTGAATGTCACCTGGTTGTTGGCCGGGTATTCGGTGGTGGTGGTCCTATTGCTGGGAATGATTTTTGGAAAGGTGTTTCCCGATTGTTTTATTGAAGGGGTGGGATTGACCCCGTTTAAAAAAATCAGCGAATATCTTATCTCGCTGATTCTCCTGGGCGCTTTCGCCCTGCTGTGGCGAAAACGTCACGAATTTGATGCCGGCGTGGTGCGACTGCTCATGGCATCTATCTTCCTTACCATTGCTTCCGAATTGGCATTCACATTTTATATCCATGCTTATGGATTTTCCAATTTGATGGGGCACTATTTCAAAATTATTTCCTTCTATCTCATCTACAAAGCCATCATCGAGACAGGTCTGAAAAAACCCTTTCGTCTTCTATTTAGAAATCTCAAACAACGTGAGGAAGCACTGGAGGAAAGTGAAGAAAAATTCAGATCCTTAGCTGAGAATACCCAGGACTATATCATGCGATATGATAAAGAATGCAGACACTTATATGAGAACCCTGCGGCTTTACGGGTAACCGGGTTTACCGAGGAAGATATCATTGGCAAAACACATCGGGAAGCAGGTTTTGACCAAAAGCTGTGCGAATTGTGGGAGGAGAAAATCACCCAGGTATTTAAAACCGGGGAGCCAACCGGATCGATCTTTGACTGGGAAAGCGCTGAAGGGAAAGTATATTTGGATTGGAGGCTATACCCGGAATTTGACAGTAACGGTAATGTGAAGACTGTTCTTGGCATCTCACGCGATATCACCGAACTCAAGGAGGTGGAGGAGCAGCTCAAGGCAGCGGTGGGAGAAAAGGAAGTCCTCCTCAAAGAAGTCCTCCACCGCACCAAGAACAATATGGCCTCGATTGGTAGTCTTCTCAGGCTCCAGTCCGTTCGCATCCGGGACGAACAGATGTTAAACATATTCCAGGACATCGAGAATCGCATCCAGTCAATGGCGCTGGTGCAAGAGAAACTGTACCGGTCCGAAGACTTAACCAACATCGATCTCCGGGATTATGTCAAGGAACTCGCCTCTACGGTGTTCGCGAATTACCGGGCCACTATCGGCAAAGTATCACTGGAGTTTGATATTGCTTCCGTGACTGTCTCCACCGATACTGCCATCCCCTGCGGGATGATTCTCAGTGAACTGCTCTCCAATGCCATGAAATACGGCTTCCCCGGGGATAGAAGGGGTGAAATCAAGATTACCCTGCATACAACGGATGAAGGCGAGATAGAACTTGGAGTGAGCGATAACGGCGTTGGGGCGCCAAAGGATTTCGATTTCAGGAAGACAGACACATTGGGTTTACAACTGGTGATAATTCTGGCTGAGCGTCAATTACACGGACACGTCGAATTCAAAGGAGACAAAGGAACCCGGTTCCTGGTACGATTTAAAGAATAAAAGAAAAAGCGCTAAATCCGCACCGCAAAGAATATGGTTACCTGATTGTAAAATCTTGCCAGAAAATGGCAGAATTTTTAAAAATTACAAATTACAAATTACAAATTACAATATACAAACAAATCACAAATTACAATGTCCGAAATTACAAACAGCCCTATCGGGCTTAAAAATGCTGTTTTATAATCCTCGCCGAAGGCGTTAACAAATATG
>CP070627.1:2667969-2671907 GCA_020355945.1 Candidatus Aminicenantota bacterium
GCCAGGGGGGCGCTTTTTGAAAAAACTGCCCCCCTGAACCCCCCGCAAAAACTTCTTATTAGTGGGGCTCCTTATCGTTTGTTTGTTTTTTTTCGATAACCTCAATCGCTTTTTCTAAAAATTCATCCCTGCCCTGTTTGATACCCCTAAACGTCCGCTCTACCAACACCGTCGGCATAATCCCTACTAAATGATGCTGCAAACGATCATGCCTCAATACCCGCAAACCAGTCCAAAAAACCAAATACCCCCCAGGCAAACGAAAAGGATTAATATTCCCACCAGTCCCCGCAGTCCGCTGCCCTACAATCTCCCCTAATTTATAACGCTCCACCATTCCTATAAAAACCTCAGCCGCACTAATCGTATACCCATGAACAAGAAAAACCACTTTACCCTTTATCCCGGGCACCTTTGGCAATAACTCCCCATAATGATCAGTATAATGTACCCTCTCCCGGTCCGGGTAAATCACTTCCGGGAAATGCCAGGTAAAAGTCCGAATCGGCCTGTCCACCAGGTATCCCAAAATATCCCACTTTTCAAACGCTACATAACCCCGCACATCAAAAATCACACCTCTAGCACCAACCAATCGATCAATCACCACTTCCAATTCCCCCAACTTCACCTGGTCCAGGTCTACATAATAAATATTGTTTTTTAACTCTTTGATTGACTTTCGTATAAATTCCCTAACCTGCCCCTTGAAATTTCTCACAACATTTAATTCCAGTGTTTTACCATCTCGTTTAATTTTCAATCGCGCAGCAGTGCCTTCATCTCCAAAACCAAACAAAGCCAATGACCGGTTTCGTTTCCACTGAAAAGAACCGGAGATATACTTTTCCGCTTTCAATAAAGCTTTTTCTGCATTCACACCATCAATAGATAAAATAATATCCCCTGGTTTAAATCGTTTATCCCTGGAAAAGGTAATAACTACGCGGTTATCTAGCCAAACCACTTTAAAAGGCAGCCCTGCTTGCGTCTTTACTATGGGGTGATACACATTGGCCTGGCAATCGTCCAATTTTGCCACCATTTCCCGAAGAGTCAATAAAAAATCTTTCTCATTTCCATCGGTCTGTGCTTTTTGAAGCGTATCAGTCAATACGTTGTCCCAATTTACCTTTACTACATCAAAATAAGGATAAAAATGTTGAAACACATTCCAGGCAATCACTACATCAGCCAGGCGGACATAACGATCATTGCCGCTGAATTTGTCAGGAACAACGTCTTTTTTTATGGCACTCTCCAGGTTTTCAAAGGCTTGTGCAGGAGGGGTAGGGTAGGTATGTTCCGGGGTGCCATACAGCGCCAGGGGTACGATACAGGACAAACCCATTCCCAGTTCTTTATTGATATGTTCACCTATCATTGGCCGTTGATCAAACAACCGGGCCGGGCCTTTAACCGTATTGCTTTTCCTGTTGATACGGATGCTGTTAAAAATCTCGGGGCTGTCGCTTAATTTTACTCCCCGGTGCTGCCAGGAGATGACTTGCATTCTTGTGGTATCTTCGGGGACAATGGAGGCAGGGGAAAAGGTTTTTTTTTCATAGGTATGATAGATAACCAGTGATGGTGCGATAGGTAAAAACAATTCTTCCAGGATTTGTTTTAGTGCCTGGTTATTTTTTGCTTTTTCTACTTTTTTAATGCTGTAGATGGTAAAGTGGGTCCAATTGATTTTTGATGCTTCATCCGAGGGGTGGAAGAATCTCACGTAGCCATAGAGTCGGGCGAAGGTTTCGATGTTTTTTATAGATTGATTTCTGGTGCACTGGCATAAAAAAATCAACGGCAGCAATAAAATCACCAAAAGAACGGTTATCAATAGATTTTGGATTTTTTTCATCATTGGATTCACCTATAATAAAAAGTTTTTGCGGATGTTTCACGGTCCAGGGGGCAGTTTTTTCAAAAAGCGCCCCCTGGTCGCCGAAGGCAAAATACTTATTACCGCCCATTCGGCATAAAGTCCTGAGATATCTAATTTCTTCGAAAGATTTTTATATCCTCTTTGGTTGTACCCGGGAAGTAGAGCAATAGTTTTTCATCGGGTAGTGAAACCAGTTTTGCAGTGGCGTTATCAGTCCAGGAGTTGATTTCTTTTTTTAGATTTTCTAATTGGGACCGGTATTTGCTTTCATATTCACTCACCAGTCCCCGGAGTGTCTCGAAGTATTTGGATTCCGTGAAAATTCGAATATCACCCATTTCAATTCGAAGTTCCATGAAATCGTGCAGTGTCATAAAATCCCGGAGAGCAAGCAGATCGATATCAACGGGGAGGTTAAGTTTTTCTAAGAATCTTTGTACATCCAGGAAATCCAGGAGTTGCCGGAACTCCGAAAGATTCAAGAGTTTAGAAAGTCCTTTGGTATTAAGCATATACACCAGGTTCTCAAGAGTTACCAGGATTAGATAATTCAAAAACAAATCTCCTGATTTTAATTTTTCCAGCCCGTAATTAAAATCCAGTATGTTTTTTCTACTGGCAAAGATCAGTGGGAAGGTGTTGCTGTTTTGCAAAATAAAATCGATATATGTTTGCCGGGTTTTCTCTTTTTGTTTTTCAAAGTCATTGATGCGGTTTTTTAATTGGATCATTAATTCTGCTTTAGTTTGTTTTGCTTTGGTTAAATCTGCCCTGGTATTATTATCGCAGGCATGAAGGATGGAGTTGGCGATTGATTGAACGAAAGGATGTGGGGCACCATTAAACAAGTTCCAGGCTTCATTAATAAATTGGTAAGCATACATGTACAGGGGATAGTGAGCATACAACGAAATAATAAGTTCATCGTTATCTTTTATGTAGGGAGTTTGTTGGAGGACATTCATTACTTGTTTGGCGAATTGAATTTCGATTTTATATCTTGTACTTTCATGCTCATTTTGAATATTTTTATCCGGGATATACAATAGACAATCTTCCCAAAGGGACAACTGTTTCCAATATTCTTTTTTCTCAAGGTTTTTAATGATATTATCAAAGAATTCCTGTATGTGGTTTTGTTTAGCGATGTTAGCATACAGTTTAAAAATTTCAGGGTGGTAATCGTTATCCAGGTATTCCAGGATATCCTTTGGGCTTTTTTTCCTGGCAAAGTACCTGGCAGCCAGGTATTCCTGGAAAATAACAGATGAAAAGCCGTATTTGCCTGCTGATTCGTAAAGAATCCCGGTTATATGCACCATATCGTTTAAACAGGAATCCAATTGATTTTCGTCGTCAGGTAAGATTTTTCTTATTTGTGTTGGCTCTATTTCCCTGCGATTATTCTTCACCAGGAGAAAGGCGATATGGGACAGGTATTTTATACAGTTTTTTACTTTTTCTTCGAGCCAACCGGATTCTACATGGGAATTGTTTTGGTATTTCAGTTCTATCACCAGTTTCAAGCATTCTTCGTACAATTCATGCAGTTCCATTGGCCATTTCAATTGGTGCCTTTTGGTTTGCAACATAGCAATAATGCTCAATCGCAGCGGATTCTTTTCTTTTTGAGGGAGACTTTCATTTTCCCGGATGATTTTCGATAAGTGTATTTTCCTGGTATCTGCAGCACTGGTTGCTTTAGTCATCTTGATTTCCATGTTTTTTAACCAGTTTTTAGGGGACTCCTCAATTTCAAGGGAGTCAAATTCTTTAAGGGTGTAGATGGTAGGGCGGATAGTTAAATTTTTTACATCCTGTGTATCCAGTTGGCGGGTGGTGATCAACATGGGATTCTTCCCGGTATTTTGATCCAGAAGCCACTCAATTATTTCCTGCCGGACATTTTTATTAGTTACTTCGTCCAGTCCGTCGAAAAGAAAAATCACTTCATCCTTTTCATAAGCCTCCTCAAAAAAGGAGGGATCAAAATTTGCAGACCTTAATTGATTAACGGTTAATTGTCCGAGATTATTAGTATGGAAGGAGT
>CP070627.1:2672007-2675939 GCA_020355945.1 Candidatus Aminicenantota bacterium
TCCAGTACAAGGATTACTCCCAATGGCAGAACAGTGAACAGCAAAGAAATGCAATAATAAAACAGGAAGAATATTGGTTGAAGCAGTTTGCAGGGGAGGTCCCGGTTTTGAATTTACCCACCGATTATGCCAGGCCTGCGGTTCAGAGTTTTGAAGGACGTATATTGGGATTTGAACTACCCGGTGAACACGCCGGGAAATTAAATAAACTTGCGTCGAAGACAGGGATGACTTTATATATGGTGACGCTGGCGCTGTATAATATTTTGTTGTCTAAAATCACCGGCCAGGAGGATATTGTTGTGGGTACTCCTATTGCGGCTCGCCGCCATGTGGACCTGGAAAGAATCATCGGCATGTTTGTCAACACACTGGCCCTGAGAAATTATCCCCAAGGCAATAAAACATTTAGAGATTTTTTGATGGAACTCAAAGAGAGGACCCTGGAAGCCTTTGAGAACCAGGAGTATCAATTCGAAGAGCTGGTAGAACGAGTGGCGGTCCACCGGGATGCCGGTCGTAATCCCCTGTTTGATACCATGTTTACAGTGCCCAACCTGGAGATTCAAACCAAAGGGATACCGGAGGTAGAGACTCCCGATTTGAGTGTAAGACCACATAAGGCTGAAAACACCACAGCGAAATTCGATCTTGCCTTTAACTTCGTGGAAACCGAAAATGGAATGTCCTGTACATTTAAATATTGCACAAAATTGTTTAAAGGAGAAACCATCAAAAGATTTTTCTCTTATTTTAAGAAAGTCCTGTCATTCGTGCTCACAGACCCGGAAGTGCGGCTGTCACAAATAGAGATAATCCCCGAAGAAGAAAAAAGGCGGTTATTATTTGATTTTAACGATACAGCAGCAGGATACCCCGAAGATAAAACCATCCATGAACTATTCGAAGAACAGGTAGAAAAAAAACCCGGACAAATAGCGGTCACTGAAAAACTGGAATCGGAACCGCACCGTCGGTATAAAAATAACACCTATAAAGAATTGGATGAAAAATCGAACCGGTTAGCATGGATATTAAAGGATAGAGGGATTAAAGCCGATAATATAGTGGGAATTTGGGTGAACCGATCCATAGAGATGGTGATTGGCATGCTGGCCATAATCAAGGCAGGAGGAGCGTATTTACCAATTGATCCCAAATATCCGGAGAAAAGAATAGAGTATATGCTAAAAGATAGTAACGCCAATATTTTGTTAACCCAAAAAAATTTATTAAGCAAATTTGAAAACCTCAGGTTTCCCGGAGAAATTATTGATATGTTTGATGAGGAGAATTATTTAAGAGATAAAATTAAATTAGAGAGTAGTTCAGCCCCAAATAACCTGGTATATGTAATGTATACCTCCGGGTCCACAGGAGAACCAAAAGGGGTAATGATTGAACATAAAAATGTAATCCCTTTAGTAAAAAATGCTAACTATATACAGTTTACAGGAGAAGACCGGTTACTGCTGACCGGGTCAGTTGCATTTGATATTACCACATTTGAAATATGGGGCTCACTTTTAAATGGAGTAAACCTGTATTTAGTCGATGAAAGTGTAATTTTAGATGCAGAAAAATTAAGAGAAACTACAACTGGAAATAAAATATCTATTTTACATTTAATTCCTCAATTATTTAATCAACTGGCTGCCCAGTGTATTGAAATTTTTTCAGGGCTTAAATATTTTTTAATTGGAGGTGATGTGGTCCAGCCCGGGCATATCAATCTGCTGCTGGATAAATACAAGGATATAAAGGTTCTTCATATGTACGGCCCTACGGAAAATACGACATTTTCCACATTCTTTTCGATTGATAAAGAATACAGAGGAAATATACCCATTGGCAAGCCCGTAAGTAATTCAGTGGTTTACATTGGAGATCAGACTGCCAGGTTACAGCCTATTGGTATTGCCGGGGAACTATTTACAGGTGGACATGGATTAGCCAGGGGCTATCTAAACAACCCGGAATTAACCGCAGAAAAATTTATATTAGCTCATAGCTCATGGCTCATAGCTCATAGAAAAGTTATGATGGAACCTGTCAAGTCTCCTATGAGCTATATTTACAAAACAGGTGATTTAGCCAGGTGGCTTCCAGGAGGAAATATAGAATTTTTAGGTAGGATTGATCACCAGGTGAAAATAAGAGGAATGCGGATAGAGTTAAGTGAAATTGAAAACCAGTTGTTGGATTGCCATTACATCAAAGAAGCTGTAGTGGTGGATAAAAAAGATGAAAGCGAAAATAAATATTTATGTGCCTACATTGTATCTGACGAAAAGCTAAATATTTCGGAATTACGCGCTATATTATCTAACCGGTTGCCTGCTTATATGATACCATCCTATTTTGTCCCCTTAGAAAGGATACCTTTGACTCCTAATGGAAAAATAGACAGGAAAGCATTGCCAGAACCCGAAGTGAAACCCGGGGAAAACTTTATCCCTCCGGGAAATGAGATAGAAGAGAAGTTAGTCGAAATATGGTCCGGAGTTTTGAAAATAGATAAAGATGTTATCAGTATAAATTCCAACTTTTTTGAATTGGGAGGCCATTCACTACAGGCCACCAGAGCCACAGTTGAGATATATAAGGAATTAAATGTAAAAATACCATTAGGAGAGATATTTAAAACACCGACGATAGAAAAATTGGCAGAATATATAAAAGATGCGGACAAGGAAATATTTACCGTAAAAGATGATAATTTAGTCCTGTTAAAGCCCGCGACCTTAAGAACCGTCAGCACCGTCAGCACCGAAAGAACCCCCAGTGCGCATCACTTGTTTTTCATTCACGATGGAACCGGGGAGGTGGAAGTATATATCGAATTTTGTAAACATTTAACCAATAATATCAATTACCTGGGCCTTTGTGCCGATAGATTGGAGAATCTGGCACCCCGAAATCAAACCATCCGGGAGATATCCCGGACCTATATTGAAAAAATTAAAAAAGTTCAACCTGATGGTCCTTATTATATTGGGGGATTTTCTCTTGGAGGTATCATCGCCTTTGAAATGGTGAAGCAATTGGAACATGAAAGGGAAAATATCAAATTCTTAGGGCTGATCGATTCCCCTCCCCCGCATAATGAGCCAGGCAAGAAGGCCAGTAAATTTAATCTTAAATCCGAATTGAATCTTGTGGAAAATTATCCATTGGCAAGGGAAATGAAAGAGAAATTAAAAAATGTAAATGAACCAAGCCAATTTTGGTTATCAGTAGTGGAATATCTGGAAACAAATAATTACGATGTTGAAAATATTAAAAAGACGATTAAAAAATATGGAATGCAAGCATTACCCAACTTTCAGCAATTAAACCTAAGAGAATCCATATACTACCTGAATGTGGGACGAACCTTTGGTCGCGCATTGGTGAATTATACCCCCAGGGGAAGAGTTCATGCCCCTGGTTATTACTTTGCCGCCGCTGAATCAAAAATGATATTAAAAGAGCGCTGGAATGACTATTTTTACAAACCCATTAATTTTTATGAGGTTCCCGGCGCTCACTTTTCAATATTTAAAACGCCAGCAGTAGAGGCGTTTGCAAAATTATTCGATCATGTGCTGCAAAAAACAATAGAGGGAAATCACTCATGGAATTAGCACAACGCTTATCAAAATTATCGCCTGAGCAGAGGAAGCTGTTTGAATTAAAACTCAAACAACAGGGAATAGATATTTCGCAACTACCCTGGTTGGAAAAGTCCAAAAAGACAACACTCCATGAACCCTCCCTGGACAGGAGAAAAAAAGAAAAAAGCATATCTCCACCAATAAAACCAACAGAAGAAAAAGAATATTACCCGGTATCCGCCTCACAAAAAAGAATGTATATTTTAAACAACTTTATCGAATACAACATGCCCCTGGCATACCAGGTGGAAGGGCACCTGGACAAAAATCGCATCC
>CP070627.1:2676039-2679966 GCA_020355945.1 Candidatus Aminicenantota bacterium
TTTTAATAAAAAGTTTTTGCGGGGGGTCCAGGGGGGCAGTTTTTTCAAAAAGCGCCTCCCTGGCCGCCGGAGGCAAAGAACTGAGTTCTCAGATATCTATTATCTATCAAAAAAAGTGCAAAAATGGAAAAATGGTGATGGGCAAGAATTTTTTTAAGTTTTAATCATCTCTTCCGTAAGGAGACGAGCTCCATGGATAACAGCCAAAACATCGATCTGCTCAGGCTTATTAGTTTGTCTTCAAATTCCGGTACCATTCGCCCGGAATAGGGGGAATTACCAATCTGTTCAGAACGTTTTGTCAAACGATCAACCATTCTTTTCGCATATTCTTCTACATCTAAAGCGATGTAATCGTAAATTGCAGAAAGATGGTCAATTGCTGTATCAGTCCAGTGTACATTCATTTTGGGAGACCGAATTTCTTACGAACTTCTCCAACATCAGTGGTTCGACCTGCCTTGCTGTCCTCAAGGCCTGCTTCAACTGCCTGGCGGACATATATCTCATGCATCAGGTCATCCCAGGTGGATTCTTCGGGGAGTTTATCCACTAAACGTCGTGCCTCCTCTTTGATGCCGGTTGTCTGCATTGTGTTCCTCCTTGGTTAATTATACTCTTATAAGATTATAAAAGCAACAGGTTTGGAAATTTGTCCTTTCTGTACTTTTTATAATTTGGTGTCATTATAATTTGGCAAATTTGGTGCCAGGCAAAGTTTCATCGTTTGCGGGCCCCGCGGCGAGGGGAGCCTAAGAAGGCCATGCGGGCCATCTCGTGAGCCGCTTAATTGCGGCTCACAACTCCATGCTCCGTGCTCCATGGTCCATGCCCCAGTTAAAGGTTGACTTTTTCCGGTTTTTTTCATAAGATTAAGGCAAAACCATGATAAGATAAAAAAAGAGGTGCTTATGCTGGTAACATTTAAGAATACCGGGATGATAGACGAGGAGAACATTAGTGGAAAATCATGAAAACTGGCCAGGCATCCTGGCTTTGATCGATATCGTGAATTTTACCGGACAGGCTACTCAATTGGCAGAACAATACACCGCCCAATACACCCGGTATTTCAAAGAAAAGATCGATTCTATTGTTAATAAACATGGGTTCCGGGTGATTAAATTTTTGGGAGATGCGGCTTTGATCTTCGGCCAGGAACCGGGAAAACTCCTGGAGATCATGCTGGACCTGTTTGAACGAGATAAACCCGCAGATCAATTCGGTTTTATTTCCAGGTTTCGCATGGTGGCCCACTTTGGTTTTTTTCAATTTCAGATAGAAAACCAACAGCCGGCAGACCTGGTAAGCGCGGAAGGCATCAAGGTGTTTCGCATGGAAAAATACGCTGCTGCCAATGAATTAATGGTGACCCGCGAACTTTACCAGGGCGTCAAATCAATGCTTACTCCTCGAAACATCGAAGCCCGGCGCATGACACTGGAACAATCCTTCAAAGGATTCTTCAGCGAGGAATGGTTTCCTCCTTTTTACAAATTGAAGATAGCCAGGAAAGAGTTGGGGGCTGCCAATCTTCTGGAACAGCGCATGGAAGAATTGCACCGGGATGTACAATTTATAACGGTTTTCGGGAATATGTACTCCCCGGTTCCCATGGATAAGAATTTTATCAATCTTTCCATCCTCTGCGATTGGGATAAAGAGCCGGATTTCGCCGGTGAAGAATTCCTTAAAGATGATAATGAACCGGTAAAGGGGGCAAAACCAATAAGGGGAAAAGGAAAAAGGAAACGGGAAGAGGATGATTGGATTTTCATTGATAAAATGGAACAAAGACATCGCCCGGATTTTAAGGAGATCGATGTCAACACGTTGTATGAAAATAAAGGTAATAGGTATACCAACGGGGTGATTTTCGGTCTTCCTGGGGCTGGCAAGACCACTATCCTTCGCCACCTGGCTTACAAGGAACTTAAAGCCAACAAACGCCAGAAACGCCGGGAAAAGGCCCGGGAAAAAATCGTCATGTTTGTTCCTTGCCGGGGAATTCCTTTTTATGACACCTGGCATAAAGACCAGTACGGCTCGGAAGGAGTAGAACCGGATGAGAATACGGCCCTGGAGTACATGACCTGGGTGTTCTTGTTTGGCGGCAAAACCAGTGATGTTGTCACGCCGGAAGAACGGGTGGAATTCCGCAATGCCGCCAACAAGGTAAAACAGGCCTTTAAAGAGAACCGGCTCACCCTGTTGGTGGATGCCCTGGACGAGGCGCCGGACAGTCCGACAAAAGAGCGAATCAAACAACTGGTCCTGCTGTTAACTTCCCAAAACCGGGTTTTTCTTACCTCCCGGCCATCGGAACGAATCCATCTGCGCCAGGAAAAGCTGCCGGTGTTTAATGTCCTGTCGCTGACCATGGACCAGGTGCGGGAAGTGGCCCGGCATTTAATGGACCCGGACTCTTTTATTTATAAAAAATTTGACCAGGCCATCTGGCAGGAGGAAATCGTCGTGAAAATGGCTGCCACTCCCATTACTGCTCTCCTGGTCACTGCTTATTTCCAGGTTTACGGGCAATTCGACCACCGCTATCCCATGTATGACTTGCTCATGAAATTCATCCTGGTCAAGGTCTGGGAGAATATTAAAACCGATGCGTTTCCCTATAAAAACCTGGAATTGTTTTTTAATGAGGTGAAGAAAAAGGGATTTTTTGAGAAGTACACCGATGCCGGGGCCATGTATGATGGCCTGGGATACCTGTGTTTTCGGCTTTTTTTTGAAGGGGCCGAGGGCAAGGTCCAGCGCATGGTGCATGAAACCACCCTGATAGAACATTTTAAAGAAGTTATTGCCGGTGCTTTCAATTATGATGAAGATAAAGTAGCGGATTTCGTAGACCAGTGGATCCGGCGGTTTCAAGAGGATCATCTGCTGCTCCAGACCGGGGCCAGGGAGTATGTGTTCATTCATGCCACCATCATGGAGTTCCTGGCTGCTTTTCATATGGCCCGGCAAGCTAAAAAAGACAAAGAAAACCTGCCGGGATTGGTGCAAACCGCCCTTAAGAAACAGGAATTCCTGGGATTGGAAACCATTCCCATTGCTGCGGGTAATGATCTTTTAAAAGGGTTTGCTATATTATCCGTGATCCGGGACATGCAGGTGGATTATGGCCGTGACTTACTGGAGGAAATGGGCATCAAGTGCCTGGCCGAAGTGGAATGGCAAATCACCAAGACTTTCCAGGGCCTGCGCATCGAGGGTTTAAGAAAAAACATCCTGGATATTATCCGGCAGCACCACGCCTCTTTTGCCTGGGTTTATGATTGCTTAAACAAATTGGTGTTAAACCGTGATAAAGCCTTGATAAAAGAGAATATCGAACGATTTGCCGCCTTTACCCGGTTGAGCCGGGGCATCCTGCTGGAGGAGTACCTGGATTATGAAGCTTTTGAGGACGGGGATATGGAGTTGGTGAACCTGAGAAAACAATTGCTGTTAAAACTGGTGCAAAAGGAATTGGTGGAACAGTGGATAACAGGGCAGGAAAAATCAAAGAAAGACCGGGAACCCGGGGAAGAATACGCTTGTGTCCTGCAGTTGGATACCCCGGGTTATCACTATGAAGATAAGAATTTTAAGTACTTTCAAGATATAATCGGCCAGGAATTGGCAGGTTTTTTGGGCAGTCCCGGGATGAGACATAATGGCTGGGTACGGTCCTGTGCGTTTTCCCCGGATGGCAAGAGGTTTGTATCGGCTTGTGAGGATGGTACGTTAAAGCTGTGGGATGCTGCCAGCGGCAAGGAAATCCGCACCCTGTCCGGGCATAAGGGAAGAGTATGGGGCTGCACCTTTTCCCCTCAGGGAAGTGAAATCCTCTCCGCATCCTCAGATCACACCTTAAAGCTGTGGGATGCGGCCAGCGGCAAGGAAATCCGCACCCTGTCCGGGCATAAG
>CP070627.1:2680066-2683992 GCA_020355945.1 Candidatus Aminicenantota bacterium
TTTGCCTCCGGCGGCCAGGGGGCGAGAGCATGGCGCATGGCGCATGGCGCATAGCGTATGGGGCAAAGCACTTTGCATTTTTAGGCTCCCCTCGCCGAGGGGCCTGGACCCCCAGCAAAAGCTTTTAATTATTTAATAAAACCAAAACGACCAGTTTTACGTTTAAATATATATGTATTCAAATTGCAAAAACCAACAGGAGGATAACAATGTTTAAAAACAGGGTATTTGTTATTTTATTTGTCACTCTTGCAGCTATGCTGCTGCCTTTAAAAAAATTTGCCCAAAATAATGAAAATCTCACAAAATTATCAATCGTAAACGAGAAATCTCTGCCAATTCTTGAGAAAAAAATCCTGGAATTGATGGACATATACTATTTCAGGGAAAATGCCTCTGCTGAAAATTATAGAAAATTGTACCCCTTATCCGAAGACACTTTTGTTTTAAAAGAAATCAGTTGGTTTCGTCTCCGCTTTAGTAAAGATAAACAAGGCAATATAAAAAAGATTACCGGTATATATCAAAACGGCGAAACCGATGATTCCTTGCGGGATTTGCCCAAAAAAAAGGAAAACAATAAAGGCAATGCGGAAATCGTCTATCGTTTACCATTGGAAAATTTCTTTCCCGAAGGCATGGTCTATGACACTGTCGATAACTGTTTTTACATAGGGAGCCTCTTAAAGTACAGGATAGTCAGGATTGATATGAATGGAAAATACCGGGATTTTATCACCCCCGGCCAGGACATCCCATACACATTTGCCGGGATGCGCGTGGACCACAAAAGAAGAGTACTCTGGGCCAACGTGTTTTCAAAAAGTTCCAAAAAGACCGGGATTTTCAAATTTGATTTAAAGACCGGTCAAGTGCTTCGAAAGTACCTGGTGCCTCAAAAAACTGAAAATCACATATTTAATGATGTCACGGTTCTGGCAGATGGCAGTGTTTATATCACCGGTTTTGAAGGAGGAACGGTTTATCATATCGATGCTAAAAATGGAGAGTTGTCTGTATTTCTCGAACTGGGAAAGGATTCCTGGACTAATGGTATCGATATTACACCCGGAGAAAAGTATTTACTCATTGCATCCAATGACGACATCCTGAGAGTTGATTTGGGAAATAAAGAAGTAAAAGTCATTCAGCCGCCGGAAGGAAAAACATTAGGCTATGCGGACGGGCTTTATTATTATAACGGCGGGATATTGGCGGTACAGGGTCAGCGGGTTAAAGGGAAACGTACGACTCGTATTGCCAGGACTTATTTGGATAAAGAATATCTCCAGGGGACGAAAATTTTAGTCCTGGAAGAAGACCATCCTGCCTTTCGTCTTCCCACTACCGGTGCAATCGTTAACGATGAGTTCTATTTTATTGCCACCAGTTACCTCGATAAATGGAGAGAAAAACTGCCTGTTGTTGATCCTGTGCTAATCATGAAAGTTAAGATCGAGTAACCCCGCGGCGCGGGGAGCCTATAAAAAATTTCGGCTGGCACCTTTTTTGAAAATGAATAAAAAAGTGCCAGGCAAAGATTTACCGGCAAAGATTTAGCTCCCGGTTTACGGACTTTTATTTCTTTGACGCCGGTGTGAGGCTGCAAAAGGGCAGCATGGTCACAGGAATACAAAAGACGTTATCTCTCTTCTCAATGTAATCTTTAGTAATAACGATACCTGTATCCGTCCCAAATTTATCTATAAAATTTAATAAAGAAGGCGGTATCGATATTTTCTTACGAAACTTAACTTCAATAGGGGTGAATTGTTGTTCGTTTTTTACTATAAAATCAATCTCTGTTTTATCTTTTGTGCGGTAGAAGTATATCCCTTCATCATACTGGTTTCTAAGGGTATTAAAAACGAAATTTTCAATCACCTTGCCTTCTATGGTGTCGAAAGTAATATCCATCCCATAGTAATAGTAATAAATACCCGCATCATGGATATAAACCTTGGGCATCCGTGTCAATTCTTTCCTGACATTAGTAAAAAAAGGCGTCACATAAGAGAAGATATAAGTCCCTTTCAAAACATCGAGGTAGTGTTCTATTGTCTTATAATTTAGGCTAAGGGAGCTTGAAAGTTCATTTTTGTTTACCAGGTTTCCTATCTGTCCGGCCAGGACCTTTATCAAATTATTAAATGCAGAGATATTGGAAATCCGTAAGAAACCGGCAATATCTTTCTCTAAATAACTGGATATAATCTCTTTAAAAATGGTCTTTTTCTTAAAAAGATCAGCCTCGAGATAGACTTCCGGATAGCCTCCCCAACGAAGGAAATTAACCAATTCACCTTCGATTTCGTCTTTGTATATGGAATAAAAATTGACCAGGTCATTAAATTCAGAATAGATATCAAAGGTAACAGCATATTTTTTTTCTTCTGCCAGTGCTTCGGTTAGAGAAAAGGGAAAAAGGGTAAATTCCACCTTGCGACCGGTGAGAAATTCCCGGTTTTTCGAGATCTCAAGGCTGGATGAGCCGCTAACAACGAAGGTGATATTCCTGTTTTCCCGTTTTGCAGTATCGTACAGGACCTTTATAAATAACCCCGCATCTTTAATATACTGGAATTCATCGATTAAAATATGGACATCCCTCTCGATATGGTGTTCAAACTTTAAATATTGGAAAAAACGGGAAGGTGAATCGAAAACATTCTTGAACATCAGATCATCTGCTGAAATGTACACGGTCCTTTTGTCCGAAGCAGTAAGGTGGTCTTTCAGATAAAGGAGCAGTGTAGTTTTCCCCACTTGCCTGGCGCCTTTGATGATAATAATCTTATTAGAATCCAGCCATTTGATTAGCTCGGTGAAAATTGCTCGTTTTCTAATCATTTTACTGCCTCTCAAAAATTTCCGGGATTTTCGGTAGTGCGGTACCGAAAAACTCCGAGATTTTCGGTAGTCTTGCACGAAAATCCTCGACAATTTTAAAACATTTATAAAAAAATTGCAAATAAAAAATAAAATATGGTCATCTAATATTATTAAAATCTTGCTATAAAAGCATTTAGGTTGGTGCTTGAAGCTGGAGCTTTCAGCTTAACTTTTAAATAAGTAGAAATACTCATTTTTTACAAGGGGGGTTGACTTTCTCTCTCGAGGTGTGGTAAAAAGTTACTTCCGGGAAAGACCGGCGATGATTAGAAGGAGAAAAGCTGGGTTAGCTGGGTTAATGGGGGTAAAGGTTAGAGTGACACCCTCTAAGGGCGGAAGCTTAATCGTTTTGAATTTTAGTTTCCCTCCTTTTGGCAATTAAGCCGTGATATACGAATTTCGTATAATTATAGTTATACAGTAAAAAATGAGGTATTGAAATGAGAACTTATTATCAAAACAACAAAGGAATCTTACCAGGATTTTTTTTCATTGCCATATCATTCTATTCTACTCTCATACTTGCACAAACTAATCATATTGAATTTAATGCACAGTATTATAAAGCTCATCTCAAATTTCTTGCGGATGATTTACTCGAAGGACGTAAACCAGGTACTAAAGGAGGCGATCTGGCAGCATTATACATTGCTAAACAGTTTGAGTCAATCGGATTGAAACCTATTTCTGATGAACAAGAGTACTTTCAGATGGTGCCAGCTATTGGATTTTCAACGGATTACCAATCGGTACAATTTACTATCAAAGCAAATAAAAAAAAGGAAATGCTTAAACCATTTGATGAGGTCGTACTACTTAGCCAGGAGCCGACCGGATCTATAAAAATTAAAGGAGATCTTGTATTCGTTGGGTATGGAATTGAAGCACCCGAGTACGACTGGAATGATTTCAAGAATCAAGACGTCTCTGGAAAAATAGTTGTCGTTCTATTTAATGATCCCGATTACAAAAAAACTGGTTTTGGTTCGGAAAGTTGGACTTATTATAGTATGTGGACATACAAGGAGGAAATG
>CP070627.1:2684092-2688011 GCA_020355945.1 Candidatus Aminicenantota bacterium
GAGCCTGTCAAGGAAAAAACAGGAAATAGCACCGGCTTATTATGAGCCGATTTTTGCTAGCGATGCCGCAAACGATGAGGGCAAGCCCCCTGGAGTAGCTGTCGTTTTAAATAAACTGGGAGAAGTATGGAGAGCTTTGGGGCAACCCGGCAAAACCATTTATTATTTTCAGCAGGCACTTTCGATTCATCGGGCGAAATATGGAGAGGAGCATGTAAACGTGGCAAAAAGTTTGGCTAACCTGGGTATGGCCTATTGTCACTTGTGGCAAAGGGATAAGGCAAAGGACTATTTTGAGAAGGCATATAAAATCTTTAATCAATTATATGGTTCTGAACATTCCTTAACAAAAACTGTAATCCGATACCTGAACCCCATGGCATGACATGAGTGTTAAATTAAGGCCTTTTGTTGAAAATTAACAGATATAAAAATTCGAAATCCGAATATCGAAATTCGAAACAAATTCAAATGACCGAAATTCAAAATTCAAAACAAAAACTTTAAGGGCTTGTGACTACAGCTAATTAAGTTAAAATTTTTCCCACCTTCTTACCGTCTCATCTTCTCACCTTCTCAACCCACTAACCAATGACCAATGACCGTTCTTATAAGTTCTCCCCCAATAACCAATATCCAATGACCATTTACTTTTCCTCAACCTTAACCCGATTTTAAGAGATTATTTTTAACATTTTTGAGATTATCTTTATTGATTTCAAACTGCGATTCCACTATAATTTCAGCAGGTGGTTTAAAATGATCGATAAAAAAGTAGTAAAGGCCAGCGAATGTTGAGAACAAGAAAGGAGGCAGCATGGTAAGAAGAACAGTACAATATGAATTAACTATTGAAGACCTGGACAGGGAACTGATTGCCAGGGGTGCTCAAATTCCTGCGGAGGAGCTGTTCAAGTTCAAAGATACTGAAGGAACACCACAGCGGGATGACATCATGGAAGGGATTAAAGAATTATACGATGAAGCCCTTTCTCCAAACCCGGCACTTGCTTCTATAGATACCTGGGAACTGTTCAGGCTGCTTCTCCATAAGACCCGACAATTGGAAGAAAACAGCAAAAGGGGCATATGGTATAAAGATCATCGGATGGATTGTTTTGGTATCACTGACGAACAAGTCAAAAAAAATGTCAACTGCGTTGCAGCTATTGTGTTTGAAAGAAATTTGATTAAAGAGAAGAATGGATTTTCAACATTGAAAGTCAAGAATTATGGAGAATCTTTTAACTTATATGATGGTGAGGCTTTTCGTGAACAACCCATCGCAGCAGGTAGGTTGTGTACAGGGTTCCTGGTAAAAAAGGATGTCATTGCCACTGCCTGTCATTGTGTGTTAGGATATGATATAAGAGACCTTTGTTTTGTCTTTGGCTTTAAAATGGTGGACCCCTGTACAGCGGTAACCCAGGTGCCCAATGAGAACATTTATAAAGGTAAAAGAATTATCGGTTGTGCTTATATGACTAAGGTTAATCGTACTGATTGGGCATTGGTGCAGTTGGATCGCGAAGTGGAGGGGCAGGGAGTGGTAACGTTGTCTAAGGATGAAATCCCGTGTGAGCAACCTGTTTATGTTATGGGTCACCCGGCGGGATTACCTTTGAAGTATGCACCAGGGGCAAAGGTGCGTGGTTTCGAAGATGCCTTTTTTACAGCCGACCTGGATACATACATGGGCAGCAGTGGTTCGCCTGTATTCAATGCTGATACGCACGAGGTAATCGGGATCGTGGTGCACGGCGATGCCAGGGATTTCAGACAGATTGGCAGCGTTTGGGGTTCGATTATATATCCCCGCCGTGAAATAGACTCTAAAGGCCCCCAATGCACCAAAGTCTCCGAGTTTAGAGATATTGTCGACAATCTTTCTTGAAATTACTTCAGCCACAGAGGCCACGTTATAACGAGGTCACAGAGTAAAAAAAATTAGCCACGAAGTTACAGTGAAGCATGAAGGGACACAAAGAAAAAAAATCTGTGTAATGTGCGTTATCTGTGGTTTCTTATTTTCATACGTCTCCGGGCGAGGTCAGCGGCATCATGAGGGGCTTCTATGAAAATAGTTGAGTGGGAAACTCTCTGTGACCTTTCCTCTGCCAGGGGCTTGAAAAATAGCTGCGCTTTGGTGTATACTGTTTGACGAGAAAGGAGAAAGAAAAATGACTCTCAATTTTATAAAACTTAATGGGAGGCGGAATGAGACCGGGTATGACTTTAAAGGTTTTTAAAAACTCAATATTAAAGAAAATCATATTTATTTTAGGACTCCTGGTTTTGGGGCTGTTTTTTCTGATACCCCAAAACCTGTACAGTGAGGAAACCGGTTTCAAATATTTCAGGAACTATACTTACGTCGAGTATGACCATTATCCCCAGAATTGGGGCATGGCCCAGGCCAAAGACGGTATCATCTATGTGGCCAACCAGGCTGGTGTGTTGATATATGATGGCGCTTACTGGCGGGTACTCGGCATTCCCGACTACACCACCGTCCGCTCACTGGCTATTGATGATATAGGAACTGTTTTCATTGGTGGGGATGGTGAAATCGGGTACTTAGCTCCCAATGAAAAGGGTTTTTTGCGCTATGTTTCACTGATGGACCGATTGCAAGATGATCAAAGAGATTTTTCTCCTGTATGGAGAACGCATGCCACAGGAGAAGGGATATACTTCGGTTCTTATGAATTCTTGTTTCGGTGGAACCCCAAACACAAAGAAATGAAGGTGTGGGAGTGCGAGCCTGACCATCGTTTCTTATATTCTTTTGTAATCAATGGAAGGTTTTTTATTCACCAGGAAAACGTCGGTCTGATGGAAATGGTCAATGATTCATTAAAACTTGTACCGGGAGGGGAAATATTTGCAGATTCACAAGAAAGAATTTTCATGATTGTACCCTATGATACTGATAAAGATAATCAAAGGCTGCTCGTCGGCACCCGGTCAAAGGGATTTTACCTGTATGATGAAAAAACAATGAAACCTTTCCCCACCGAGTTGGCTGGTTATTTGAAAAAAAAAATCGCATATCATGGTACCCGGTTATCCTCCGGTGATTTCGCAATGGCAACGCGTTATGGTGGCCTTATTATCATGGACTCCAATGGACGTCAGAGGTATATCTATGATAAAAAATCCGGGCTCCAGGATGACAATGTAAAATACGTTTTCCAGGATAGCCAGGGGAACCTGTGGTTATGCCTGGAAAAAGGGATATCAAAAATCGAATATGTATCCCCGATTTCTATCCATGATGAGCGATCAGGACTCCCCGGGTTAGTCATGTCGGTGGTCAGGCACAATAATGATTTATATGTGGGAACCACCAAAGGATTATACAGTTTTGAATCAACTTTTAAATTTCGTCTTGCAGCCGGTATGTCTATAAGCTGTTGGAGCCTGCTTCCCGTTGAAGATTCCATCCTGGCAGCCACATCCTCCGGTGTTTTCCAGGTTGATAATAAAAATAATACCAAACGAAAGGTTATAACAGACATTTCTCACGTGTTATTGCGATCCGGACACCACCCCGCTCGTACCTGGTGCGGCACCCGGGACAGATTGGTGGCGTTAGCCAAAGAAAACGGCCGATGGATAGAAGAACACCGCTTTGAAAACATCAACCACGAAATATGGTCTATTGTTGAAGACAAAGACGGAAATGTTTGGTTGGGCACAAAAAAAGAGGGCGCCTTAAAAGTAGAATTTTCAGGGGATATAAAGCATCCGGTGGTCCGTCGCTATGACAAATCCCACGAGCTGCCTGATGGTGAGATTTATGTGGCCCGGGCAGCCGGGCATGTCATATTTGCAACAGCAAATGGAATATTTCGCTATGATAAAAAAAAGGAGAAGTTTGTTGCCGACTTGACGCTGGGAGATAAATTTGCAGGTG
>CP070627.1:2688111-2692009 GCA_020355945.1 Candidatus Aminicenantota bacterium
GCGGCATGATTGAGCTGATTTATGTTTTATTTTTATTATCCGGTTTGATAAAGGCTTTCTTAAATTTTTTAGGGTTTGGTTCGGGCTTCATCGATTTTACATTAGTGTGTGCAATTATTTTAGTGGGCTGGTATATCCTTCACTATTCCCGGAATTTTTTCTTTGGAAATCTATTTCATATTATCCGGTCATCCCGGTCTATTGTTTTTACAGTTCTTGTTTTTTACTTATGGATGGCGATCACACTTATTTATACCCGGTCCCCGGGATATTGTTATACAAAAATCTTTTTGTTTTTAACTGTTGTATTGGCGGTGATATTTCCTTTCATTTACCGGGGATTTGATGCCAGTCGTTTTTTTCATTGGTTTTCCTATATGGGCACCAGCCTGATTTTTGTATACACGGCCCTTTTTCCCTCTGTTTATGAGAGTTATTTAAAAGATATTGAGTACAGGGGGATGGTGATTAAATACCTGGATATCGGTTACCTGGCTGGCGCTCTCATATTAATCCTGGCGCTGGCGTTTGCCTGTCCCCGGATGAAACCTTTCATCAAACTGGGATTAATCGGGATCAATGCCTGGACATTGATGGTTTGCGCTGCCAGGGGCCCGCTGCTTTTCCTCGTTTTTGTACTGTTGATAAAATTTACCGTGAGTTTTGTCGCCTTTATGAAATCACGGAAATTAAATCTTAAAAACATATTATATATGGCTGCCGGTCTGGGTATTTTTGCCGGTGCGTTTTATTATTTAATGGATAGATATGCACTATTGTTGGAAAGGAGTGTCTCTCGTCTGCTGCTGCTGTTGGACCCCCAGGCCGGCTCCAGTATCGTGACACGAATCTCCCAGGTTTCCTTCTCCATAGACAAAATATTTGAAAATGCCGGGAATTTTTTGTTAGGTTTAGGTATCGGGAGTTTTGGTATATTGTATGAAGGTGAGGACGTACGACTCTATCCCCATAATGCGATCCTGGAAATCGGGTTCGAACTGGGAATCGTGGGGGTAATATTGTTCATACTCCTGGTATTTCTATACTTCAAAAAAATCCGCTTCAATTTAAACTTCCTGTTGATTTTTGTATACCTATTTTTGAACAGCATGAAATCCTATTCCCTGGTGGATTCACGGGTGATGTTCGGGATTCTCAGTGTCTTAATTCTATATCATACTTTACCTTTCACCCATCCCGGCACCACTGCTGAGATGAAAAAATGAGAGTTTCCAAATTCCTCAAAGATTTAATATCAACAGGCGCCAGCCAGGTGGGCGTCCTTTTATTCGGAGTTTTGCTGCTGAAGATAATGACGGCTGTTTTAAACGAAGAGAATTTCGGCCTGTTTATATTAATCCGACGCTGGATAGTGGTGCTGCTGCCAATGGTTACTTTGAATTTAAGCATCGGACTGGCCAGGTATATTAGCTTTGATAAAGAAAAAGCCCGGTTTTACCTGCATATATCTTTAATCATTACCACTGCCCTAACGGTTCTCATGTTTATTTTTCTTATCCTGTTTAATAAAACCTTTTCCATTACCTTTTTTAAGAGTCCCCATTATAGTAAACTTGTTTTTCTCCTGGCGCTTTTTTTATTTGCCCATGTGATTCATTTGATCACTTATTCTTATTTCAGGGGAAAAATGGATATGAATACTGCCAATGTCATGAGACTCCTTTTTACCGGGTTCCCGGTCCTGTTGGCTGGTATTTTTTTTATCCTGGGCACCAGTAATTATTCCACTATTTTGTACCTGTATTTTTCGGTTTATGCCTTTTGGGGGGTGATCAGCAGTTTGTATTTTTTAAGAAAAGTATGTTCCTTTACCCTATTCAAAACGGGGGTGGCACTTAGTAAAACGAAGCTGGTATTTAATTTTAAAGAAAGCCGCAGCCTTTTGCTGTACAGCCTGGCTCGCATACCTTCTTTATTTTTTATTTCACTTATTTTAAGTTTTCCTGTGTTTATTGCCACCCACAAGATTTCCGTAACCGCTGCCGGTTATATAGGCATTGTTGTGGCGGTTTTGCATTTACTGGGAATTTTCTGCATGCCCTTTAACCTGATACTTTTACCAAAATTTTCTTCTTTAACAAAGAACAAACAGGTGGAAAATATTAAGAATTATAGTTTAGTTATTCTTGATTTTATAATTACTTTCCTGCCCATTATCGTGGTTATGCTGTTTGGCTTAACCCGGTATATCATTCTAATATGGTTTGGTCCCAAATATTTGATTACGGTAAACAGTGCAGCCATTGCCATATTGGCTTCGGTATTTTACCTGGGTTATGCGCTGATCCGTGGGGTTTTGGACGGGCTGTTTGAATTTCCCTTCATCAATATTATTAACCTGGCAGGCCTGGTTACCGTCGTGGTGTTGTGCTTGTTGATAGGAACCGGTATTTTTGAATTATCCGCTGCGCTGAGCTGCGGGCTTTTTATACTGGGCGTGGCATCCATCTTTGTCCTGGTAAAAAAACTCCAATTACCGGTTTCCTGGCTCAAGGCTTTAAAAGCACTGGTGGGCTGCGGCCTTATCTTTCTTTTATTAACAGTTGCAGACGATATGATAACCGGGTTGAATCTCAGCACCTGGTATACGTTTGCTATATGTGCATTTTATCGGATTTTTCTCCTTGTCCTGGTCTGGTGGTTTTATTGGAGGAAAACCTTATGGTATAATGAAATGCTAAAACGCATTACCTTTAAGGACTCTATTAAAGAAGATGTGATGATGTATGAAGAGTAAAGTGTGTCACTTGACCTCGGTTCACCTGGCTTATGACATCCGGGTCTTTTATAAAGAGTGTAAAAGCCTGGCCAGGGCGGGTTATGAGGTGGTGTTGATTGCCAGGCACAAAAAAGACGAACCAGAGACGGTTGAAGGGATTCGCATTATCCCCTTCCCTCCTTTTAAAAACCGGTTGTTCCGCATGTTACTGGCCCCGCTGCGCATGTTTTTCCTGGCCAAAAAACAGGGAGCCAGGCTCTACCATTTCCATGACCCGGAGTTGATTATCACCGGCCTGCTGCTGCGATTATTTACCAGGGCCAAAGTGGTTTACGATATCCATGAAGACTTTAAAACTTCTATTCGCCAGAAGTATTATTTGTCTAAAGGGATTGCCGCTGTAATGGCAGGTCTTTTCGGTTTCTTTGAAACCACTGCCTCTAAATTCTTCAAATTGGTCCTGGCGGAAAAATACTACAAGGAACGGTTCCCCAGGGGTATCCACGTATTGAATTATCCCATTAGCGATACTTCCTGCTGGCATGACCCCTTCTCAAGGGAAAATACATCACACCCGGGACTCGACCGGGAAAAACCTTTGCCAACAGCAAGTGCACCGGGAAATCACCAATTATTATATACCGGGATTATTGCAGAAGACCGGGGCGCGTTACTCCAGGCCCGTATGTTAACTTATTTGCAAGATGTCGATTTAACCATGGTGGGATTTTGCAGGAAAAGTATTGCCCGACAGATGCGACAGATTGCCGGAGACCAACAGGAAAGACTTCACCTGGAAGGAGAAGAGGAATTTGTCCCACCCTCCCGGATTCATTACTATTATGAAAAAGGAAAATGGCTGGCTGGCCTGGCTATTTTTCCCCCTACCTCTCACTACATGAAAAAAGAATTGACCAAATTTTTTGAGTATATGTCAGCCGGTATCCCTATTATTTGCTCGGATTTCCCGGTATGGCGCCAACTGGTGGGAGGTGCAGGTGCCGGCTTGTTGGTTCACCCCTTCGATCAACAGGCCATTGTCAACGCGGTAGAATTCTTAAAAACTCACCCTGATGAAGCAAAAAAAATGGGAGAAAACGGAAAAAAAGCGGTTTTAGAGAAATACAATTGGTCTGTAGAAGAAAAAAAATTGTTAGA
>CP070627.1:2692109-2695999 GCA_020355945.1 Candidatus Aminicenantota bacterium
CTTTTAAATACGGCCTGGCTGGTGATATTTTTCTTTGGAGGCAGTTTACTCTGGATTTTAACCGCGCTTCGCCTGATGGAGGGAGTTGAATTGTGGATTAAGTTGCCTATCTTATTTCTTGGGCCTGTTCTCATTGTGAATCTTATCAATCGCCTCTTTAATCTTATTCCCGTCCAGTGTCCGAAATGTGGCGGAAAAGCTTATCGCACCAGGTATAAACCCATTACATATACGTGCCGGGAATGTCAACATATTCATAGAACAAATGTTAGTTATGGTAGACGTTGATTGCAATGCCGGTATTAAAAAAGTATAATAATATGGCAATGAAAAATTTTATTGAACGCAGCTTGAAGGCGAACCAATTTTTGGAGGACCGATGTCAAAGCAAGAGCATCTATTAAAAGCAATTCTAGAAAACAATCCCGACAAAATCGGGAAATTGTTGAAACCCTCTTTGTTTGGAGTGATCAAAGAAGCTGATGTTAATTCTCCCCTGGCTGGCGAACCCCCGGACCGGACAGCATTGATGGTGGCAGCGGAAAAAGGATTCCGGGAAATCATCCCCCTTCTCTTTGAGCATGGTGCGGATGTCAATGCCGCGGATAAAAAAGGCGAAACCCCCTTAGCCATCGCATTAAAAAATAACCATGAAGAAATCGCCAAACTATTTATTACTAAAGGCGCAGATGTCAATGCTAAAAACAAAAAAGCAAACCGCCCCCTGCACATTGCTGCTGCAAAGGGTTATGAAGAAATATCCAAAATACTCATCTCCAGGGGAGCCGATATCAATGCCAGGAATAGTAACGGAGATACGGCGTTACTGGCAGCATTAACCCACGATCATAAGAAACTGGTGGAAATGCTTTTAAGCAAAGGTGCAAACATTAATGTCAAAAACCAAAAAGGCAGCACCCCGATTCTCCTGGCAGCGGCAAAAGGGTTTGAAGATATAGTGGAAACGCTTATTTCCAAAGACGCTAAACTGGATGAAAAAAATGCCAATGGTGATACCCCATTGACCACCGCATTGATTAACGGACACGAAAAAATAGCTCAACTGCTGTTGAACAACGGCGCAGACCTTAAAGTAATAAATCAAAAAGGCTGCACACCATTGATGATTGCCGCGGAAAAAGGCTTTAAAGATATAACCCGGGTACTTATCTCCAAAGGCGCCGATATCAATTTAAAAAACAATGAAGGTGAATCCCCCCTGGCAATGGCTGAAAAAAACAAACACACACCAGTGGCTCAATTGATCCGGGCAAAAATATACGAAAATGCCAACACCATCGATTCAGTCAATGAAAGGGATGCGGCTAAAATCAAAAAAATACTGGACAGCGGATTCGATGTCAATACCCGGAAACAAGACGGAACCACCATGCTCATGGCAGCTTCCCGGAATGGACTCCCGGATATAGTGGAACTCCTTATCTCCTCAGGTGCCGACCTGGACTGGGAAGATGAAAATGGGGATACCGCTTTGAGCTCAGCCGTACGGCAAGGCCATAAAGACGTAGTAGAACAGCTTATCTTCGCAGGAGCAGATACTAATTTAATGAACCATACCGGGTGGAGCCCGTTAATGTTTGCCGCCGTTCAAGACCGTAAAGATATCATGGAACTCTTACTTTCACACGGTGCCAATATTGACCTGGGGGACAATGGAACCTGGATAAGATCATGTTTGGAGCAAGAATTCCAGGATTTGGCCAGGCCGGGTACCCCTGCCGATACAGATGCACCGACAGCCCCAGGTGATGAATTTTTTAAAGCCGCGGAAAAAGGAAATTGGGCTGAAATAAAAAAACAATTAAACCGAGGCATGGATATAAATACCAGGAATGAAGAAGGTGCAACCGCTTTAATTATTTCCGCTTTTGCCGGACAAAAAGCCCTGTGCTTTCGCCTCATTTTAGCGGGAATAGATGTTAAAGCTAAAGATAATAAAGGTTTTAATGCATTGATGACTGCCTGCGAAAGCGAGAAAGAGCAGTTGGACCTGGTGTCCTTTTTGATAATGAAAGGAATTGAACTGGATGACAGCAGTGCCGGCGGAGCCACTGCCTTGATGAATGCCGCCAAAATGGGGCACTATCACATTGTAAAATTTCTCATTTCAAAAGGAGCCGACATTAATAAAAAAAATCAACACCAGGTCACCCCTCTAATCTGGGCCGCAGACCAGGGCCGTAAAGATATCGTGAAACTGCTCATTTCCGCTGGCGCCGATGTGCATGCCCAAACCGATAACGGATACACCGCCCTGTCCATTGCAGAAGAAAATAACCACTGGGCAGCAGCCGATATATTGAGAAATGCCATGGTTTAGCAACTTACATGACTACGATATAAAGGGATGTATTACCCCAGAAAATCCCATAATCCACGAGCCTTATATCCAATTTCGTTTCCCTGTCCGATGGAACCAGGTAAGTGATATCATAAGGCGGCACCTGTTTTGACTCGGGGATATAGCCAATTTTGGTCATCTCCCCGGAAAACCCTTTGATTCGTTCTCCATTGACAGATATTTCATCATCCACTGCCCATTTCTTTTTTCCGGTGGGGTCCCCGGCAATGTATACCCGTTGAGTTTTTGACCGCTTGATGGTGACAGCAATTCGCCTGAAATACCAACGAAAGGATTTGTCCGAATAACGGGGAGAACTTTTTCTTACTTTCATCCCTGAAAAATCAAATAGTTTATAAGATTTTGGTTCTATTGTCATCAGGGTTTTCATGAGGTTGACTCCCTTTCTCTCAACTTTATCCCCTTCGTCTTCTGACTTAGAGGGTATGGTCTTTTCTTCCACCCGGGTTGGTGAAACTTCAACTTGTTCCCGGTCCTGGTTCCCCGGGTTGAGCAGCAAGATCATGCCAACGATAATGAAAAACAAAACCGGGATAAGGAAAACCGCGGCTCGACTAAAGGTTTTACTATTAATCCTCACCGGTTCTTTCTCTTTCGTTTCCGGATTTCTTTGGCGCAAAAAATTGGCTATCTCCTCCAGGGTATCTCCCTGTAAGACATATTGAATCCCACAATTACTACAAACAAAAAAACGACCTGATAATCCACCCGGTATCCTGTTGGTTTCATCCGGCTTTAATCCGTTCAGGGAAAACGACCGACACCGGGGGCATCGTGTAAACTTTTCAATCATGTAATGCACATCCATGGTTTACCCCCAAATTTTAATTAGGCTGCCTTTATTTAAATAGATTCTTGCTTTGCTTTGTCTACGAAAACGATGACTTTGTTTTGAGGCGACTTTTCTCCCTGGCTGGCGCTTAACCAGCGATTTCATTTTCCAGGTCTCAATTATTGGAACTGGCATTTTTTTTTTATCAGGGTATCTTTTACCATATTTTTGAGTATAATTCAAGCTTTAATTTGACAAAAGCGAAATGACCCGGGTGCACAAATCCGAGAAAATCGTTCATCGCCAGGCTAAAACAGGTTTTCCTCGCCAGTTTTCCTCGCCTGTCCCCGAATTTTTGTCCCCGAATTTTCGAATTTTATCAAGTTTTGACATTAATAATTAAATCTGGTAGTATCTCACTTGAATCTTTTGGAGAAAAAGAAGTCCATGAACAATAACGACATGATGGATACAAAGATTAAACGCGCCGCTGAGTTAATCAAAAACTCCAGGCATACCACGGTGTTCACCGGTGCCGGGATCTCCGTGGAAAGCGGTATCCCTCCTTTCAGAGGTGAAAACGGCCTCTGGAACAAGTATGACCCAACTCTTGGCGATATCAACTACTTCCAGGCCTACCCGGACAAATCCTGGGGATTCATCAAGGAAGTGTTTTACCAGGGTTTTGGCCAATGTAAGCCCAATGACGCACATTTACGCGTTGCCGAACTGGAA
>CP070627.1:2696099-2699986 GCA_020355945.1 Candidatus Aminicenantota bacterium
GAAGAAGGTGAGAGTTTATTGAATTGTCTGGCCTATATTGATTTAAACCCGGTACGTGCCGGTATAGTGAAAAGACCGGAAGATTATCGTTGGTGTAGTCTGGGCTATCGTATCCATACGAATAATAAGGGAAATTTTCTCAGTTTTGATGGTGTATTTTCCGAATCAGATTTGAGGCAGTTTTCAAAAAAGGAGTTGATTCAAGAGTATCGTTACTTTGTGTATAAGTGTGGTAATATAAAGCGTTTATCTCTATCAGATGTAGAGGAGGGCAAAGATTTTAGCGATGCCAGGAGTGCGATAGATGATGAAACGTATCGCAGTGAATTGATGCGTAATTTTAAATTGTCAGCCAGTGAGCGGCTGACTGGTCGGATACGTTATTTTTCAGATGGTTTTGTGATCGGTTCTAAGCAATTTTTAAAAGAGATTTATGCAGAATTTGGAGGTGATATCATCCGTAAGAAGGATCGCAAAGTGTATCAAACCGGTATTACTAAAAATATTTTATCATTGAGAAAACTGAAACGGATTGGTTAATTTCTAGTTCCCTCACTGATTCGCTGATTCATGATCTTCTGATTTATTCAAGATCCCTGTTTTCCTGGTTCCTTCCCCTGCTTTTCTGCTCCGGTGTTTCCGTTCTCCGTTCTGCCCTGTTCCCTGTTCATTGTTCACTGTTCCATAAAATCACTCTTATTACCTTATCCTTTACCCATTTTACCCATTAACTCTTCTTCTTCTTACCCTTCTTCCCTTTTCCCCTTCACACTTCCCACCCATACCCACCCATACGTCATATGTCATATGACTGGTTAGACGTGTTTAGCGTTGATCCTGTTGAAGTTGAAAATTTTTTATCATTGTTTCAGCTAACAGCTCATAACCTGGAAATAAATAAAATACCTGTCCCTATTTTTCCTACCATCCATGCAGCAGCAGGGGGTCTTGCGCCTAGGGGGGGGAAAAGGGAAAGGGGACATACAAGTATTGGAAGCCGGGTCCCACTAATGGAACCCGGCGGAATAGCAAAATAAACTATTCGGGTTCAGGGTTACGCATATCAAATGATCTTTCGGCGTGTTCCCCTTGACATTCTGCTGTTACAGTGTAATACTTCTTTTCGAGATGCGTAAACTCTTTGTACCAGTCCTCACCCGATGCCTCTGCCATTCCTTGTGCACCGTTGCTAAGCTTGACAAAGATACCTGCTTCAACACTACCACCTTCACCATTAACAACAGCAGCCATTACATCTAAGTCTTTTCTAATACTCCTGATTTTTAACATATTAAGTTCCTCCTATTTGGTTTATTCTTCCGTCGTTATAATGACGGATTCGATGTTTTTTTGTGAATTTTTAGAGTAAACACTAAATTTTTAACCCCATGGCATAAGGTACAGACTGGAAAACACTTTCTTATCTTGTTATCTTTTTAACTTTTTTCTTTCTTCCTTTCTCCCTTGTGGACCTTTGTTTACCTTTGCGGCTGGTATTTGAATTGCTGAAAAAAGGAAAATAGACTTGACAAATACCCTTTTTTCGGCAATAATTCTATTTAATATCTTAAAGGAGGAAAATCGATATGATCCTTGCTGAAAAGAGCGAAAGAGTCCTTCATTTTAAGCTGAATATTCCCCCGGTCAATGTCATCGATACCGCCGCCTGCAAAGAACTCAGCGAAAAACTAAAAGAAGCCTCAAGGGATGAAACCATTGCCGCCGTTCTTCTTTCCGGCGAAGGCAAGTGTTTCTCAGCGGGTGCTTCCGTGGATGAACACGAGGAGAAACTGGCGGCTGATATGCTTCCTGCTTTTGCGGATGCCTGCCAGGCGCTTTATGAAATGCCGGTACCCACAGCAGCGTTGGTTCATGGTTTTTGCTTTGGTGGTGCACTTGAACTGGTATTGTATGCTGATTTCATTGTCGCAGACCCTTCTGCCCAATTCAGTGTTCCTGAAATCACCCTGGCGTTTTTCCCGCCATTGGCTTGCTCGGCACTTCCCGGTATCGTAGGCAGACAAAACGCCGCCCACCTTATTTTTACCGGTGAAACAGTAGATGCCGAACGTGCCTATGCCATGGGACTGGTGCAGAAAATCGCCGAACAATCCGAATGGGAAAAAATTGCTAAACGCTTCAACAAAACCAGCGCACCTGTGCTTCGACTGGCTAAACAAGCACTTAAACAAGGACTCAAAACTCCTGTCGATGAAGTCCACGGTGAAATTGTTAACGACCTTTTCCTTAAACGTCTCTACAAAATCGAAGATGTAAACGAAGGAATTGCCAGTTTCAGGGAAAAACGAAAGCCTGAATGGAAACACCGTTAGAAAATAAATACCATTCCAGGGATTGCCTCAAAGGCAATGTCAACTATTAATAAATGGTAATGTCAAAAGTTTTATGAAGAGATCAACTGCGAAGAACACGAAGTGCACCAACTTTAATATTTTATTCTTTGTGTATCTTTGTGTAACTTCGTGGCTAAAAGGTATATAGGAGGAAAAATGAAAGCAGCACGTTATTACAAAGGTGAAAAAGCCCTTCGCATCGAGGAGGTACCGACACCGGCAGCGGGTCCGGGTGAGGCTCTGATAAAAGTGGCTGCCTGCGGAGTATGCCACACGGACTTACATTACCTGGACCATGGGGTGGCTACTTTTAAGGAACCACCGATGATCCCCGGACATGAGATCAGCGGTATCGTGGAAACACTGGGTGACGGAGTAACCCATGTAGGTGCCGGAGACCATGTCATCATTCCCGCTGTTCTCACCTGCGGCCAATGCTCGGCCTGCAGGAGAGGAAGAGAAAACATCTGCGAAAACATGCTGATGGTGGGCAATAACATTGACGGCGGATACGCCGAATACATCGCTGTGCCTGCCAAAGACCTCATCCCCTTGCCCAAACACCTAAACCTTGAAAACTGTTCTATCATTGCGGATGCACTTTCTACCCCTTTCCACGCCGTGGTGAACCGGGGTGAAATTAAGCCCGGCCAGGTGGTATCGGTCTTTGGATGCGGTGGTGTGGGTATTAATGTGGTCCAGTTCGCTGTCCTGGCAGGAGCAAAAGTGATTGCCGTGGATATCATGGAGGAGAAGCTTGATCTGGCAAAGAAGCTTGGTGCCTTTGCCACTTACAACGCTAAAGAATCCAAAGTGGAAAAAGCCGTCAGGAAAGCCACCGGCGGCTGCGATGTTTCTTTCGAGGTGATTGGCAAACCTGCTGTGATGCTTCAGGCCATGGCTACACTTAAAACCGGCGGACGATTTGTGATGGTGGGGTACAGTGCGGAAGACGTGGCTCTTTCTGCAGCCAGAATTATGTACCGGGAAATGGATATCAGGGGCTCACTGGGATGCCGGCCCGTGGATTACCATACCATTGTCGAGCTGGTGGACCAGGGGCGCGTGGCTCTTGAACCACTGATTTCCAAACGTTATCCCATCGCCGATATCAACCAGGCCTTTGATGACCTGCGAGAAGGAAAACCCATAATCAGGAACTTAATGGTTACATCGTAATGAATCTATATATTTTAAAGGAAAAAATATGAGGTATGCAGAGACAGGGTTTAATTTAGAAATTGATCTAACCAGGGGAAATATTGAAAGAGTCGCAACCGACCCAAAAGACACCGAGCTTTACCTGGGGGGACTTGGTACCAACGCCAAGATATTATGGGACCGGGTTCCCCCTGAAGTGGAACCTTTTTCTCCTGATAATCCACTTATATTTGCCGCCGGTCTTTTATGCGGTACACCGGCTACCGGTTGTAATCGTACCATTGTTTCTACTATTTCTCCCCAGACCAGGTTAATGGCATTTTCAATGATGGGGGGATTTTGGGCACCGGAATTGAAGTATGCCGGTTATGA
>CP070627.1:2700086-2703954 GCA_020355945.1 Candidatus Aminicenantota bacterium
ACTGAAGTCCAATTGACCATGACATTGAAAAACGCCGGAAACATTCCCCTGGAAGATGAACTGCTTCTTATTGATATATTTAATAAAGATATTGGCGAGGTGGTGATTTCCGAAGAGTTTATGGTATCGATCCCATGGGCGGAAGAGATCACTGAAACCAAAACCATGTCTTTAAATTTAGTAGAAGGCAATTATGAAATCTGGCTCAAACACGATGAGGAGATTATTGCGTTATCAGATTTAGTCGCAGTCACCCCGATTAAGCCCAATCTAATCATTGGTGTTTATCCCCGTGTATTGATCATGAACCTTAACCTATCGGCCCCCCATCAACAACCGCTGCAATTTTTAACCGGATTATTACAATCTCAAGGAATTGAATACGAAATCGGTCTTCGACTCCTTGATTCTTATGTCAAATTAAACAAAGGCCAGGCCAATGTGAATATCGTGTTAGGCAATGAAATGGGGCGAAACCTGCGAGATGAGTTAAAAGAAAAAGTGTGGCACGGTGAAGGCTTGATCCTGGTATGCGATAAACCGGCACAAAATCCCGAATGGATAGATTTCCTGGGGTTAACCATCAAGCCTATACCCGGTAAAACTAAGGAAACGATTATTCAAATACTCCCCAATGAATTCACCAGCGCAGGTGAAATCGAAAGTACCAGGAAACTGAAACTGCAAATGATCAAAGAAAAACAAGATGTGTTGATCATCGCTCAAACAAAGCAAAAACAATATCCGGTCATGGCTTATCGCCAATATGGCAAAGGTCATATTTTAATGATTGCTGTTCCCCTGGAATTCAAATCCGGTATGGAACATATGGCTCAATTGCTTTTGAATGCTGTCACCGGATTCAACCGGGATATCTATACCGGATCGGATTTGACCCGTTTGCTGCCTATTGAGTTGTCGCTAAAGAATGAATCCTCCGAAGCCAAAACATTGAAAATCAAAACCTTCCTACCCTATGGTGTAGAAGCCTTTGATTTTCAACCCGCACCTGAAGAGGGAGAGGAATTGAAATGGACGATTACGATTCCGGCGGTGTCCACTGAGACGATTTCCTATTGGTTAAAATTACCTGACCAAATCAATTCTTTCGAGATCATGACTGAGCTTTATGATGAAGAAACCAAATTGGATGAAGTATCCATATCTCTTGAAGTAACCCAAACAGTTTTGTACCGCATCAATGAATTGATTTTGGAATTGGATATGATAGGAGCCGCCGGCAAAGACGCTCAACTGGTAAGCAAAGCCAAACACCACCTGGAACAAACCAGGAACCGCACCGTTAATTCATTCATGGATCATTTACTGAATCTTCATGATTCGGTAAAAGCGGCTGTTTACCTGGGCGAGGTAAAAAGTGTAGATGTTTCATCACAGCGTTTAAAGACACAGGATATTAGGGTTATCATGGGCCGCCGGTTTTATGAAGTAGTCAAGACCTGGACTGAAGTTCAATTGAGTCCGATTTTAGAACTCATAAATAATTAGCTCAAACGAAAAGACGAGGTTTACCGATTATCTCCAACTCGCAGCCCGTTCTCATAAGCTCTATCCAATTACTTGTCATCTTCTTTGAATCCATTGATGTGAAATAAATTACCTGGCACCACACTTCCTCCCACTTTTTGCCTGTCCCCGCTTTTCCCCGCTTTTTTTTGTTAATGTGAAACTGCCCTGTACCCTAAAAATAATCCCGACATTGAGGTTTTTATCTCAATCATCGGGTTTCGAATCGCAATGATGAGATTTTTTATCCCTATGTCGGGGTTCCGAACCTCAGTGCTGAGGTTTTTACCCCAATCATGGGGTCCGGAACCTCGAGCCTAAGGTTATTTACTCCAACGTTGAGGTACTGAGCCTCAATACTGCGATTATTTTTCCCGAGATTGGGGTCCGGGTTCGTATTATTGAGGTATTTTACCACTGGTACTCGAGGTTCTATACCCCAATAATGCGAGTTTTTACCCCAGGGGCGAGGTTTTCTAACCCGAAGTCGAGGAAAAAGGTGGACAGGTAATTAGTCCTTGGTTGATTTATTGAATTCTTTTGTGTTAATCCGTGTTTCTCCGTGTTCGTCCGTGGCTATTTAGTCCCACTGGACTTGACAAATAAGGAAATTTTCAATATGATAGGAATATGACGGTAGAAAACAAAACCATACACACATACCGAAAACCAAAACGTGTCTTTGAAAAGTCAGGAATGGTCAATCCTGAGATGTCCTATTATGTCCCTTTAGAGAATGTTGTCAACACGGATAATCAAGATATTCAAACCATGATCGATCGTGGCCGGTACTTTTCCATATTTGCTCCACGACAGAGCGGCAAAACGACATTCTTCAAAGAAACCTGCCGTCAATTGCACCGTGATCCCACATATGTAACCATCAAACTAAGTTTCCAGGACTACAAAAGTCTAAACAAATCCCAATTTTATGCCTTGATCCAACAGGAACTTTATGAACAGTTACTCTTACGACTGGAAGAAGTCAACTGCGAAAAAACCAATGAGGTTAAGCAATTTTTAAAAGACCACCATCTCACTGATCATATCTCTTTCCGGCTGTTGTTCGAAAAACTAAATCAACTCATCCAATTCAAAAAAATTGTGATTTTTATCGACGAGTTTGACGGTATTCCCGTAAGCGAATTGGAGAATTTTCTTACTTCTATACGGGGCTTGTACCAGAAATACAAGGAAGTGAAGCAAAAAGCTTTGTATTCAGTCGGCCTGGTAGGCATTCGCAACATTACCAAACTGGTGGTGGGTGGTGTATCTCCTTTTAATATAGCCGACCAGGTTCAACTTCCTTCCTTCTCCCTGGAAAATGTCCGCCGCCTGTACCAGCAGTATACTGAAGAGACCAACCAGCCGTTTACTCAAGTTGCTGTAAAAAAAGTCTATGAAGAAACCGCCGGTCAGACCTGGCTGGTAAACCGGTTGGCTACGATATTGACTATTAATATAAAACCCGCAACCATTGAGCCTATCAATGAAAAAGATGTAGAAACGGCTATCCGGGTCCTCCTGTCTGAACGAAATGATCACTTTGATAATCTTTATGAAAAAGCAAAGGAGTACAAAGAGACCTTTGTGCAGGTGGTATTTGATCATGTGAAATACAGGGCCGATCATGAGGACCTGTCATGCCTGGAACAGCATGGTTTGATAAAGAAAAAGGGCGATCTTGCCGTAGTGGCCAATAACATCTATAAAGCAAGATATGTCGAGACATTTTTCGATGAAGTCAATGTATCCTTGTCAGGAGAAATTCCCATAACAGACTATTTGCTTCCCAATGGCAGTATTGATATGAAACGCCTCCTGTTGAATTTCAACCAATACATTGCCCAGATTGGAGTCAATGCGTTTCATGAAAAGAAAAAACCCTATGAGAAAACCGGCGAATTCTTGCTTACCGCATTCCTGTACCAATTTGCCGGCAAAGGCAAAGGAGAACTTCGCTACCAGGTAAAAACCGGCCTGGGAATCATGGACATCATTCTTACCTATAATGAAAGGAAATACATCATTGAAACAAAAGTAAACCGTTTTGACGATATCACTGTAATACAGCAAGAGGGTATTACTCAACTTACCGGGAAATATTTAGCCCCGGAGGCTGTGGATGAGGGTTTTCTTGTAATCTTTGACACCAAAACCCATGTCGGTGCGCTGTGTACTCCGCAGGTGCACCAACTGGAAAATCATAAAATTACCAGCTTCAAAATTGGCATTGGTCGCCCAGGTTAACCAAAGAAGGGGACAGGGCCGAATGCCACTAATCATTAAGGCGTAAAATCTTGCCAAAAAATGGCAAGAAATAAAATTACAAATCACAAAA
>CP070627.1:2704054-2707919 GCA_020355945.1 Candidatus Aminicenantota bacterium
AATGTGTATATGAAAAAATCAAAAAATTCAATTGAAGGAGAAAAGTCAAGCAAATTCACCGGGGTTTTCCAGGAGAAGCACGGGTATGCGAAGACCACTGAGCTTAAAGAAAGAGGGATTCATCAGCGTGATATTAGAAAAGCATTGGATGATGGGCGTGTTATTAAGATAAAAAGCGGACTTTATCGATATGGAGAGACACCCATGATTTCCCACCAGGGTTTTGTAGATGTTTCGCTTTCAGTACCGCATGGTGTAATATGTCTGATCTCTGCTCTTGCTTATTATGAGCTTACTACTTTTAATCCGACATTTATTTTTGTTGCTCTTCCTCGTAATACGTGGAGGCCCAGGATCGAGTATCCTCCTGTGGAATTTTTTCATTTTTCAAAGAAGCAATTTGAAGCGGGTATTGATGAGGTTAAAATTGAAGGTTTTAATGTCCGTATCTATTGTCCTGAAAAAACGGTTTGTGATTGTTTTCGTTATCGTAATAAGCTGGGGTTGGATATTGCTAAGGAGGGTCTTACAGAATACTTGAGGAGGAAAGATCGGAGTCTTGAAAAACTTTTGAAGTATGCGGAAATTTGCCGAATTAAGTCGCTGATGCAAACCTGGCTTGATGCGTTGATTTAAACTTTAAATGAAAAAAGAAATCAAAAATAAATCGAATGGATTAAAAGAGGCTATAGATTTAAATCTTCAGGGTTTCTTCGCCCATCCCAAACAGATAAAATTTTTATGAACTCTTTATCAACTTCATAAAAGAATAAATAATTCCCGCAAACAGTTACTCTTACATTCTCAATATCCGTTGCCGTGCCAGCATAATTGTTTCTATCGATAAATTTTATCTTTTCCCTGAAAGCCCTGGCAAGCTTCCTACTGTATGTTTTATCGCCAGTTCTCCCAACCCAATATTCAAGAATTTCTCTTCTTTCTTCCTTAGCTCTGAACGACCAAATTACTCGTTTAGCCATTGATCTTCTTCTTTTTCAAGGTCCTCATTTGAAATATATTCACCATTGGAAATTTGTTGTTTGCCCAACCTAATCATGGCTTTTTGTTCTTCACTTAAATGAAAGACTTCCTCGGAAGTTTGCCTCATATCCAATATTTTATTTAAAGCTCTCAGATAATCGCTGTCATTAATGCCGTATATTTTGTCTATCACCATATCTCTTAACTGTGCTGTTTGCATCATAAACCGTCCTTATAAATTTCAATTTTTTCTCAATTATTATAATACATCCATATCAAAAATAAATCAACTCCTTTTGGACAGATTATGAAAAAACAGTAGAATATTAAAATACTTTGCTTGGTGGCAAATTTCTTCCCATGTTTCATTAAATTACTGGTCAAGCACCTTGCAAACTAAACGAATTCACCACTACATTACCTAACCACCTCACTGACTCACTGACCCACGGATCACTGATTCACTGTCTTTTCCATGTTCTTCCATTGACCAATGACTAATGACCAATGACAGCTCCTATAAGCTCTCCCCCACTACCTACTACTTACTACTTACTACCTACTGAACTTTCCAGCTTAGCTTCAACTTATACTTCTCCGCCAGCCTTTCATAGCGTTGACGGACGTCATATTCATTCATCTCAAGCTTTTTCGCTGCTTTTTTTATCATTCCTTCCTCAATAGGCTCTTGAGGATCGAGCCACGGGTCAATTGCATCAACATCCCTTGAAAGTAGTTTTTGGTCAGTTTTATCCTCACGAATCTCTGCCAGCGCGCCCAATGCGGCTCTCCTTACATCATCATTTTCATCGTCCAGTTTTTTTATGAGTGGGTCCACTGCACGAGGGTCACCTATGCTTCCAAGTGCATTAATCGCGCCAAAACTTACACGGCCACGCGCATCATCCAGTCTTACAATAAGTGCATCAACTAACAGGGGGTTCTTTGTTCTTCCCAAAATTCTAATTGAATAGTATACTGCTTCAATATCGGCGTTTGGATTGGAAATAAAGGAGATAAGTTTCTTTATATCTTTTTATCCTGGAATCCATATCTCTCTTTTATTAAGCCATCCTAACGCCCAGGCTCCGGCATGGGCTGACGGGCCATTTTTATCAAGCATTGCCAATAATCCATCCACCATTCCGGGAATAATTTTTTTGATTTTGTTTTCAAAGGCACTTCCCATGATGGCTAAAGCCGCATCAATTTTTATTGAATCATCTTTTGAGTTAAATTTTTCCACAATTTTTGCAATCCACAATTGGAATTGTTTATTGTCCCGGGGCGCTGAATGGGTAGCTATCATGGAGCTAATGGATCCAGGGCCTGATCGTTCCGATGCTTCGCTTTTGCAAAATTCTTCTATCAAACGAGAACGAAGCCTCTTTTCCCACTCAGAACCAGCAAGCTCAACAGCAGCGATATCTAAAGATGTTCTGACCTCGCCAATTCCATCATCCTCCTCTATTTTTTGAACAAATATTCCCAGTACCTGTTGTGCCACCTCGTCACTGACATTGAGTTCGTCAGCCAGACACAAAGCCGAAAGAACAGCACGGGGCCGGGCTGTTTCTTCCAGATTTTCACCTTGCAGTGGTGTTAATAAAGCCAGCAAGACATCATTCACATCGTCATCCCCGCAGCAGGCCGCACACAGTCGCAGCACTTCCCGCCAATTATCTTTCACTACAGCTTCTTCAGTATCAGACATCTCAGTTTGGCCAGCTAAAGGTGCGATATGCTCAGCCAGGCTTTTTGATTTATCCCTGCCGGGAAACTTTCCATCCACCAGGGCCAGGGCTGCCAGGTACTCCTGGAAAGTCAAGTGGCGAAATTCAAAAACAGGCACAAGTCTTCCCTTATGACGAACTTCCCCTGCTTCAATAAGGATACCGGTTCGCCGTTCCAACATGCGCAAGAATTCTTCGGGTTCATGTTTTTTAGCTGCACGCACATTGGGGTACTCTTCCCGCATTTTTTCCATCAACTCCAGGATTTCATCTTCTCTCAGCCTTTGCACACCCTGTCTGCACATTTCATAGGCCACATACTCCAATTGCGGGACAGCCTCGCGGTGATCGATGGGTTCATCTACCTCTGAACGCCAATTGAGAAGTACCAACACTGCTTCCCAATATAAATCCGCCCGACGCTCCGGCAGCTTACCCACTTTACGTTTCACCAGCGCCAGTGTGGTCAACAGCATGGGATTTCCTGCCAGCCGCTCGATTCGGTCTGAACTGTGAATAGCCTTTATTAATTCTTCAGTTGCTTTTTCACGGCGTTCCGGTAATTCGGTAATATCGCACCAGCGCCTGGCAAATTCGTCTTTATCTTTCTTTATAAATTCAGAAACTGTGGCATGTTCGAACCCCCGGCCAATACGGTATTTCATTTCCCGGTAACCCACGATCCGGGAAGTCACAATCATGGGTGCTTTAGGAAAGGCGATGTGAAGACGTTCGATTTGTTGGCTAAAACGGGCACGAGTGCCAATATTACTGATTTCATCCAGGCCATCCACCAGGAGAATTGCTTTTCCTTGAACCAGCATTTCTCGAATCACTGCCTGGAGAGCGGCTGTTTCTTCTGCTGACATCTGGGCTTTACGAAAGGTTTCGCACAACACATCATCGATGGATCCGGTTTTACAGGATTCATCCAGGTCACGGCAGCGTATCACAATAGGCAGCCAGTCTTTACCAGGTAAGGTGGCAACATCGGGTAAATCTTTATACGCTGGGTCCTGTTTAAGACGTAATAGATAAGCTGTGGCAATCCAGCGAATTAACGTGGTTTTTCCTGCCCCCGGGTCACCCAACAGTACCATACGGCCGGATTTTGCCAGGCGTTCTCCGGCAGGGACCCGGTTTTTGTCATC
>CP070627.1:2708019-2711882 GCA_020355945.1 Candidatus Aminicenantota bacterium
AAAAAAGGAGGCATACCAGTGATGAGAGCAGACACCAGGGGTGACATGGTCCCTACCACCAGGGCAACAGGCAGTGCCACCAGGAAACCCGCCGCTGCAATAGGATAAAACATGGGTAAAAAGGCACTACCTAAACCAACCGCATGAAAAACCATCGGGAATACCAGGGCCAGGGCCATAAATAACCCACCCAATAAAAGATCGTATCCGCTGTATTTCTTCATGGCCGAAAACGAATTCCTATTTGAAGATTCCTACCGGGCATCCGAAAAAGACCCGCACTCAACCCCGGGAATTCACCATAAATTTGATAGCCCTTATCAAAAATGTTGTTTACATCTATCAGCAAATCAACACCCTTGATCACGCGAATAATAACCCGGGAATTTAATATAAAATAAGAGGGGATTCGGTTTTGAGAAAAATCCGCAGCATAATAATCGGTCACATATTGACCCTGGAAACCGGCATAAAATTTCTTTTTCATAAACCGCACCGAAAGATCGATTTTTTGTCCGGGTCTTCCCTTGGTTTGGTCCCCGGTATTTAAATAGGAATAAGCAATATGACCGGAAAAGAAACGTTTGAAAAATACTTCAAATCCCAGTTCCGCACCATAAAAAGAAAACTCACCGGCATTGGCGAAAATAAACAGTGGAGGCGCATAGGGATTGGGAATTGTCTGGATCAAATTAGTCCCCCTCATATGGAATACACTACCTTTAAAGGTGGCATTCTTACCGATGTCTCGTTCAAATCCTAACTCGTAATTCCACACCCGCTCCGGTTCCAGGTTGGGGTTGGCTGGTGGATACATGTACAATTCATTGATCTGGGGCGAACGAAATCCCTTGCTAACCGCTGCCCGGAAAAGTGTGCGCCGGGTGGTCTGGAAGACAACACCCAGGTGAGGACACCACTCCTGGCCGTACAATGAATCCAATTGCATTCTCAAACCTGTAGATAAAATCCATTGGGAATTGAAAATGTGTTCATTTTGTACAAAAAAGGACCCCTCTTTTTTATTCCATTCCCCCTGGGGCCAATTGCAGCTTTTACCGCCAAAAAACCGGAAATCGCCCCCAGCGGTTAATTCATTGTTGGCAATTACCCGGGTAGTAAACCGCACCACCGCGCCATTGGTATAATCCCGCGAATCCCAACCATCTGAAAATTGATGTTTTCCAAAATTCCGGTAAGCTTTGATAAATAACTCATTTTTTTCCCATTGGCGAGTCAAGGAAAGGTCCAGGGACCCTCTTTGATAATCGTTCCAAAAGGCTGACATCGGATTATCAATAGGGCCTGGTTCGTGTTTGTTACCATCAAAATATTTTCCCTGGAGAGTGAGATGGGTATTGTCTGTCAAATCATAGACCAATTTTCCGGTAACGGAATAGCCTGAGTAGTTAGCGTTTTCGATGTGACCGTCACTTTTACGTCTGTCAAAGGTAATAAAATATTTAAATTTATTTAAGTTTGCGCCGTGTTTGAGGTTGAATTGTTGTGTATGGTAACTGCCGTAAAAGGCGGTGATATCGGTTTCAAATTTTTTTTCCGGCATCCGGGTGATGATATTCACCGCACCACCCAGTGCTTCGCCCCCGTATAGAACCGATGCGGGTCCCTTAACCACTTCGATGCGGTCCACATTGTCCAGGGGAAAGGCATGGGAGACCGCGCAGCCAAAAAGACCCATTTTTTCCGGTTTACCGTCTACCAGCACTGCCACGCGCCGACAATTCTGACCCAGGCCCCGGATGTCAACATCTGCCCGGCCAAAATCGCCGGACCGGTTCACAAAAATACCGGGAGTATGGCTTAAAATATTTAATCCATTACCGGAGGGGATGGATTCGATATCCAAACGCCCCACCACATTTACCGTGGTAGAGATGTCTTTAAGCGCTTTGGGCGTCATGGTGGCAGTCACCACCACTTCTTCGACCTTCTCTACCTGGTAATACTCTTTCTCATCAGGATTCGGTTTTGGGCCTTTATCGCCCGGGTTCTCTTCTGAAAACCCCATTAATACAATGCCCGGAACCACTAAACTCATCAAAACAAATTTCCTGAATCCAATCATCGCATATGCTCCTTCGGATTTCAATAAAAAACAAAAAAGTAACGGTGTTACTTTTTTTAAAATTGTAACACCATTAGCGGAAGATGTCAACCCCCGGCCCTAAATCCTTTAACCTATTTGCCCGAAGAGCACCTTCGGGGACTCAGCGGTTCCATTGGTTGATTTTTTCTTTGAGCTTTTTCTTGTCAGGAGGGCGAGGGACTTTATAAGAAGGGTAGGAGAGAATATTGTGTTTGATTTTGACTCTTTTTCGGCCAGCTTTATTTATGATACCTTTTTTGCTCCTTAACGTATTGCCAATAATGACCGCACTCCTGATCCTCCATGAAAGGAAGATGTCCAATTTACCCAATTCCCCGAATTCACAGCCCATGACAGTTAAATCCCCGTTTTGAGACAAAATGGCCGGATAACCGGAATCATTCCTATCCCACCAGTAAAACTGGCAATTGATAAAGGATGTCCGTCCGGGACTCTTGTTGTAAACAAGTGCATCAGAACTATCAATACCCCAAAACCCACACCCGGTAAATTTAACCGGCCCATGATTGGTGTTGTCTAAAACCACTGCGCCCATTAACTGGCAATTGACAAAACTGACACCGGCATGATTTTGTACTTCTTCTATTTTCACTGCCACCGGGCCCAGGTCCGAACCACAGTTAGTAAGAACAGCATTGCCATTACCAGTACCTGGTTCCGGTGATTTGATCAATTGATAACCAATGGAATACCCCAGGCAGAAGCAATTCTGCATATACTGCCAGTCGGTTCTGCCGATAATAAAAGCAATGGCATTTTTTTCCTGGAAGGCCCTTAATTCTTTTGACCCGGATTCCCAAAAAGGCCAGAAGTGAACATTGCTGACCCGTCCCACATCAAAACACTTGTCAATAAACAACCCCCGGTACAATGGCCGACCGTAAAGACCGTTAATGTTATGCCTCCCACAAGGAAAAGTCCCGAAGTCTACGGCCTGGTAAGGATTGAGAAGCAGGCAGTTTTTAATGCTGCAATTGTCTCCGTGTCCACGAATGGTCCAGGGATAGGGAAGGGGAGGATCAGCGGTAGTTTGTTCCGGGTAATAGACCACTAAACCGCAGAGGGTACTATTGGTATTGAGCATGATAAAGGGTTTTTCTTCCGGTCTGCCTTTAGCGAAAGTGGTCAGGAGTACTGAACCCCCTAATGAACGGGGTGGGGCGTTTCTAAACGTTCCTTCCAGGGCAACACCGGGAGGTATGTTTAATGTCCCTTCTACCAGGTAACCACCGGCAGGCACAAACACAATTCCGCCCTCTTCCTTTAATGAATCCAGGGCATTTTGGAAATAGGCGGTATTATCTGTTTCCCCATCTCCTACCGCTCCGAAATCACCCACATTGACAACTTTCCCAAATCCCGGCATGATTAAAACCAGGAGCAAGACAATTTTCAAAGCAAGAAAATGTTTTCTTTTATATAAAAGCATTTTATCAAAATGGTATTTTAGAGAAAAACTTTTGAAATTTCAATAAAAACTGAAACCTTGTTTAAAAAATCTTCACCATTCACCATCAAATTTTTAAAACCACGAAGGACACGAAGGGCACAAAGAAAGAAATAAAATACCTGTCCCGAATGCCACTAATCATTAAGCCGTGAAATTCTGCCAAAAAATGGCAAGAAATAAAATCATAGAGCCCTAAAAAACTCATTGACAATTGTTAATTGACAATTGGCAATTGACAATTTTTTTTCAAAATATATTTTTAAGTTTTTTTAATTGTCAATTGTC
>CP070627.1:2711982-2715843 GCA_020355945.1 Candidatus Aminicenantota bacterium
TCATGATCGAATGAGCCTCAGGGAGGTGGCCGAAGGACACCGTACGGGCGAATGAGACATGAACTGCATGATAAGTTTTTCCAAAACTGAATAGTTACGGTTGAGGGGGTTTCTTTTTTTTTGACAATGGTGTATATTATACAGCATGATGATAAGAAAAATTATAATGATATGCTTAACGGTCTGGGTGGTTTCGGTAAATATAAATATTTACGGGAGTAAATTGTTAAAAAATCTCATTAATGAAAGAAAATGGGAAGAATTATCTGCCATTTTCCTGGATGACAGTTACCAATCCCTAAAAAATTATTTTTCTACTGCTAAATCACTCAATATTATTACCTCCAAAGGAAACAAGTTAACTTATAAAGCCAAATTTAGCAACCAGGGAGAAATCGGGGTAATCACCTTTGATTTCGAGAAAAAAGAGGGCAAGTACTCCAATGTACAGATAAGAAATCAAATTCAGCCGTTGTACTTTATCGAAAAATTTAAAAAGTATAAAGCCAACAACATCAGATTAACCGTTGGAGATGCCCAACTTCATTTTATATCCGGTTATTTTTTGGAAACCCTTCCATTTCAGTCCTTACTCCTGTTTAAAGGTAAATGGAGATTTCATATCAAACCCAACGATCGGGAAGAACAGTTAACCTTAAACCGGATATACAAAAGGGATTATTTTTCTCAATCCAGTAAAACCGGGATTTTCATATTGACTGAAAAGGATTTCCTGGAGAAATTGCCCCCGGTGGGTGAAGTCCAGGCTTTGGATAAAGAGTGCCAGTCCTTGTTCAAAATGTATCGTGAGGCCTATGGGATAAATATAAAGCAATTCAATGAATACTGGTATCTGCCGTTCCCTAATGGAACCAATTTAGTGGTATTTAAAAAAGACAAGGAGTCCTTCTATTACTACTCTTACAATATCAATTTAGTCCCGGACACGCGGTTGTCAGAGTCCAGGACTAACGATATGATTTTAAATTACAATTCCCATCAAGGGATAAAATTAAGTTTTGGGGAACAAGAACAGGTATCCGGGATGAGATTGAATATCTTTTTTAATCCCCGGGACAATTTTATTTCCGGGACCACCACCATCACTTACAAAAGGCCCACCAGCTTAAAGTTATTGGATGTGGCCAGGGGGCTCCAATTGGTGGGCACGTTAAATTTGGACGCCAGGGGATTAAATGTATTTCGAAAAAGAGACAGATATTATTTATTGGGACCTGAAGACGATACCATTGCCCTGTATTTTAGGGGTCATATTAAACCCGGGATGAAGAATTTTGAATTGTTCAAATCCCAGTTTGAAGTAGAGCAAGACTTTCGTGATGAGGAACCTGAAAAAGAATTTTTCTATTTTTTGTCCAGGACAGATAATTTTTACCCCAACCCGGGGGATGAATTTTTTGAGACCCAGGTGACGGTCACGGTCCCGGATCAGTTAAACTGCCTGGCTTCGGGTCATTTACGGGAAAAAACCGGTGGAGAAGGGGAGCCGGTGAGCTTTAAATTCAGCAGTGTCAGTTCAAAGGGCATTTCCGCAGCCATTGGTGATTTTGCATTGAGCCAGGAATTGGATGCCCGGGTCCCTCTTCACTTCTATACCCTACAAGAGTCCAGGATTCTCCGGGACCTGGATATGGAAGAGCTAAAAGAAGGCTTTAATTTTTTCACGCAAACCTTTGGTCCCCTTGATATACCTGGAATAAACATCCTTTTACGACCGGGAGCACTGGAGGGCGGCATTAGCAATAACGGGTTTATCGTGGTGAACTTTTTTGAAAGAAAGAGAACCGACAGGAGTACATTTATGATGGGTGGCCCGAAAGTAGAAAGAAAGATACTCAGCCCAATTCTAATCAGGGACAGCGTAGAAGATTATATCCTCCATGAATTGGCTCACCAATGGTGGGGAGGGGTCATTTCGTGGAGATCCTACCGGGATACCTGGCTGACCGAAGGATTGGCCCACTTCTCTGTCCTCTATTTTCTTAAAAAGAAAATGTCAGAAAAGCAATTCAACCGAATCATAAAAAAATTAAAACGATGGGTGTATCGCCACAGTGATTCAGGCCCTATTATTTACGGCACCAGGATTCGTTCGTTGGAAAACAGGTATGAACCTTTTCAAAGTGTGGTTTACAATAGAAGTGCATTAGTCTTTTTTATGGTGTTGGATTTGATTGGAGAGCAGGCGTTTAACCAGCGGCTGAAATCGGTGTTGGAGGAATTTAAATACAAAAGTATATCATCCATGCAATTCATCCGCCACTTCTGCGGCACAAACAGTATGTTATTGGATTTCTTTAGAAAATGGGTCTATTCACGAGACATCCCGGAGGTGGAATTGGGACTGGTAAATGATGACCCGGCATTTGATACCAAAGAGTTTAAACAGGTAGTTCTTTCCATTACCCAACTGGATAGTGATTTTATTTTTCCCCTGGATCTTAAAGTGACGACCCAGAAAGGTAGTTCTATTGAGTCTATTGTCATAAAAGAAAAAACACAGCGATTTATTATTTCCCGGGATTCCACTATCCGGAGCATTGATATAGAGGATGGGGTCTCACCTGTCAAAGAGAAGAAGCAGTTGCAGCCCCGGCGCTGGGGGGTTAGTCAGTGAGTCAGTTCCCGAACCGCCTCAATGCTCAATGCCCAATGGGCGACTCCACACGACTGACCTACTGCTGCTCTTCGGTGGCGACTTGTTCTTCAGTAACTTCTTCGGTTTCGGTTTTTTGCTCTTCTAGTTTTTGCTGCTGTTCCTGTTCAAATTCTTCAAGGGTGGCGATTTTTGTAATAATCAGACGCGACGGTAGAGCTTTATCCTGTATTTTCATCATATCTTTTCTTAATAAGAACACATAATCCTTGGATTCACCATTGGTCAAGGTTACATTCACAATGGCTTTACTCGTATGGGTTTCGCCTGTATACAACTCGAATTTTTCATTAATATTGGCGGACATGCCGATCATATTTTTTTCAGCTTTAATCGCTTGATTGATCTTACTTATCGCCTGTTGGATATCCCTGAATTTTTTTTCTTCTGCTTCTAATTCGACTTTAACTTCTTCGAGTTTCTTTCTTAGTTCTTGTTTTTTTGTTCGTCTCCGGGTTTCTTCCAGTTCAAATTCCAATTCATCATGTTCATCTTTTTTATCCAGCGCTTTGTTCAATTGATCTTTTTGTGCTTTCTTCAGGTCTTCCAATTCCTTTTGAAGCTTTACCAGTTGAAGTTCTGTCACCACTGGCTCGGTGCAGGATGTGATTTTATACGCTTTAAACTCCACATCTTTGGGTACAACTGCCATTGCAGCCATGGTATCCCTATCATTGGCCTGCATCGACTGGAAATATTTGGTGATAGTTATTTCTTCGCCTTTCTGACACGAGGTCAGAAGAACGATGACACTGAACAGTGCTAATAATAAAATTGTCCTCTTCATTTTGTTTCTCCTTTAATTATTTTAAAAATTGGTCTGGCTATTTTTGATAAATTGTTTTGGTCGCCCCTTTTGCCTATCTTTTTAATAGATATGGATTTCCTCTCATGATTTAAATAAATTCCGGGCAACCTTGCTGTTTTATCCGTATAAACTGCCATAAGATAAAATTATAAGGAATTCGTTTGTGAAAATCAAGAGGAAATCAAATTTTTGTGTCTTTTGTAGTTAATTTTTGTAGTATTTTCATAGCAGTTTCTCATGATCTACCCCTCAGCACAGGGAGCACAGGGGACGGTGCGTTGAAATGTTTAAATGTTGTGGTAAATTCTTTCTCTTTCATCATTTTTTTTGCATAATCAACGCAGTTCTTTAAGAGAGAAAATCGCATCAAGGGTTC
>CP070627.1:2715943-2719799 GCA_020355945.1 Candidatus Aminicenantota bacterium
CAAGCCCAGCCCTGGACGATTCATCCACGCCTCTGCGGGGTTTGATGAATCAAACCGCTGTAATCTACAATTGAATTTATGCATATTTTTCCTTCGAGGATTTTTTGCCTGTCCCGAATGTCCTTTTCTATTGAAATATAAACCGATTTCTTTTAAAATAATTACATAAAAAAGAAGGAAAAAAAATGAGAGAAACATATAGCAAAGTAAAAAAATGTCAGAGGGGGATAAAAAGAACCAATGTTTTGTGGCTGCTGCTTTTTCTATTTATTGCCCTGTTTTTGGGGAGCACTGGCGGCAGATACTTATCCTGTAAAAATCCCGGTCTGAAGTATTACAGGAATTACAGCCCGGATGAATATGGGTTTCAGCCCCAAAATTGGTGCATTTTACAGGACAAACGCGGTGTTATTTATGCAGCCAACAATGGAGGTGTCATGCAATACGATGGGGTCTCCTGGACACTCATTCCCGTACGCCACCAGGTGGTCCGTTCACTGGCTATTGATGATACCGGAACCATTTATGTGGGAGGGATAAATGAATTGGGTTACCTGGGCCCGGACTCCCGGGGACAAATAAAATACATTTCCCTGGTACAGCACCTGGAAGAGAGAGCAAAGAACTTTGGTAATGTTTGGAGGACTCACACCGCCGGGGAGGTTATTTTTTTTAGAACCTCCAAATATCTCTTCCGCTGGAACCCTCAAAAAAAACAAATGAACATATTATTGGAAGCCAAAACAGGTGAAAAAGATAGAATTAAAAGTTCCTTTACCTGCGGCGGCAGGTTTCTGGTAAAACAGGATAAAGTCGGCCTCCTGGAGTTGGAAAAGGATTCCTTTAAAATAATCGTGGAAGCGAAGACCTTTGATAACCTGGGACCGGTCTTTATCATGGTTCCCTTTGATACCGCCGGTAAAAAAATCCTTATCGGAACCCGTGAGAAGGGTTTTTTTATTTTTGATGGCAATACTATCACTCATTTCCCTACTGAAGTGGATAACTATTTGAAAGATAAACAAATCTATCATGGCATTAGGTTGTCACAGTCACCCGGTGATATCGCCATTGGTTCGCTTCTAGGCGGCCTGGTGGTTATGGACCTCCGGGGAAAATTAAAATACCTGTTTACCAAAGAATCCGGCTTGCAAGATTATGCGGTAAAATATTTGTTTGAGGATTCACAGGGGAACCTATGGGCAGCATTAGACAATGGCATATCGAAAATCGAATATTCAGCGCCACTTTCTGTTTATGACGATAAATCCGGCTTACCCGGTCTTGTTTTATCGGTAACCTGTTGTGCCCGGGGTTTGTATGCCGGGACCACCCAGGGATTATTTCACCTGGCCCTTAATGACAGTCGATTTAATCCTGTTACCGAGGTATCCGGTTCCTGTTGGTCTTTACTTTCTATTGGCGATTCTGTCCTGGCTGCTGCCGACAGCGGGGTATACCAGGTAAAAAATCACACCATCCGAAAAATAACTAACAGGGCCTCATTTGCTTTGGTCCACTCCCGGAAGAATCCCCATCGTATCTGGGTGGGAATGGCGAATAATCTCGGCTCACTGGCTTTAAACCCAACAATCAAAAAAAGCCAGGGAGATGAATGGACAGAAGAGTACATCTTTGAAAAAGTAAATAAACAAACCAGGACCATGATTGAAGACCGGGAAGGCAATTTATGGCTGGGAACCAGGCCATCAGGGGTGATTAAAATTATCTTCCCGGATAAGGGCAATATCCGCGATTATAAAGTAAAAACATACGATACCTCTCATCACCTTCCCCAGGGAGAAGTACAGGTATGTTGGGCAGCCGACCATGTCCTATTCGGAACCAAAGAGAATCTATTACGGGTCGATGAAGAAAGAAACCGCTTTATTCCCGATATGACATTCGGAAAAGAATTCTTCCAGCGCTTAATTGATGTTTACCGGGTGGAAGAAGACAGGAAAGGGAACATCCGCATTCACTCCAAAGGCCGGAATTACCAGGCGGTCCCCAAACCGGGTCACGGTTATGAAATAGAAGAAAAACCCTTAGCCAGGATTCCTATAAGTGCCCAGGTAAACACCATTTACCCGGACCCGTTGGGAAATAATATCACCTGGTTTGCCTCCCATAAAGGTTTGATTCGCTTTGACAGCAGGCTAAAAAAAGAAAACCACGGTGAATATTGCACGGTTATTCGGAAGGTACTGGTAAACGGGACCCCCCAATTTTATAATAAGCTGGAAGAGAGTGATCAACAGGCTGTCCCGGTTATTGCTTTCAAAGATAGAAATCTTCGCTTCGAGTTTGCTGCTCCTTTTTTCCAGGATGAAACCCGGATAACTTATTCATTTATTTTGTCAGGATATGAAAACCATTGGACAGACGAGTTAAAAGAGACTTTCAAAGAATACACCAACCTGGATGCCGGGGTTTACACTTTCCGGGTAAAAGGCAAAAATGTTTATGGAGATTTCGGCCGTGAAGCTTGTTTCACGTTTAGAATTCAAACCCCCTGGTACCGGAGTTGGTGGGCGTTTTTGTCATATGTGCTGTTGTTTTTCCTGACCCTGTTTTTAACAGTAAAATGGCGTTCCAACAAGTTAAAACAAGAAAAAAAACGATTGGAGCAAGAAGTAAGAGAACGAACCAAAGAAATCAACATGAAGAATCAACAACTGCAAAAGCAAACCCGGCTGTTAATCGAGCAAGCAGAGCAGTTAAAAGAGTTAGACCATGCCAAATCCCGTTTTTTCGCCAATATTTCCCATGAATTCCGTACACCACTGACCTTGATCATTGGTCCCCTGGAGCAAATCCTTTCCGGGCAGGTCCCTGGTCCGCTCAGGAACAAGTTGAACTTAATGCAGCAAAATTCCCATCGTTTGTTGATCTTAATAAACCGGCTGCTGGACCTCTCCCGCATCGACAGTGGAAAAATGAAACTGCGGGCTGGGCTCCAGGATATTATTCCCTTTTTAAAGGGTATCCTGGCTTCCTTTGAACACCCCCTGCAGGAAAATGAATTAACCCTGGATTTTCACAACCCGGAGGAATCCATTCACCTTTACTTTGATAGGGAAAAGCTGGAGGAAGTTTTTACCAACCTTCTTGCCAACGCTGTGAAGTTTACTCCTGCCGGAGGGCAAATCACTGTCTCGGTAAGGCAAATTATGGAAAGAGAAGAGGATTTTCCCGGGGGTTCCCTGGAAGTATTAGTCCGGGACACCGGCATTGGTATACCCAGGGAACAGTTGGCTCATATTTTCGACCGGTTTTTCCAGGTGGAGTCTCATGAGTGGAAGCACAAGGGTTCTGGCATCGGGTTGGCTTTGACACGGGAACTGGTGCTCTTACATCACGGGAAGATCGATGTCAACAGCCAGGTAGGAGAAAACAGCGGCACTGAATTTATTCTTCGGTTTCCTTTAGGAAAAGACCATCTTAAGCCTCAAGAAATCATTGACCCGGCTAAAAAAGTACAGGAAACCGGTGACAGCCAGATAAATTTAAGAGAAGAAGGCCTTGAAGAGATACCTATTGAGACAGGGGAGATTGAACCCGGGGTTAAACCGGGGCAAGAAGGGCAATCGGGTCTTAAACCCACCATACTGGTAGTAGAGGACAACCCGGGGATGCGTCAATTCATTCGTGAGTCTATTGAGGCTTTTTATACTGTGGTAGAGGCAGGGGATGGGGAAGAAGGCCGGCAAAAAGCTCAAACTCTTATGCCTGATTTGATTATCAGTGACATTATGATGCCCAAAATGGATGGTTATGAATTATGTCAAAACTTAAAAACCCAATTCAAAACCAGCCATATTCCCATTATTCTCTTAACCGCCAAAGCTTCGGA
>CP070627.1:2719899-2723751 GCA_020355945.1 Candidatus Aminicenantota bacterium
AATCGCTCTCTCCTCTATAATGTAATATGCTTATGCGAACAGTGTTTGAAAGTCTTTTTCTTGTGCCGCTTGCTCAGCCAGTCCTTGAGAAATCACCAAACAAACCCGGGAAAGGCAAAATCAAGAAATTCCTTTATATGAGACATCATCGTTGTGATCGCTTGGCATTCTCAGACAGCCTGTTGAGAATCGACCCCATTTATACAGAAACGGGTTGTCAGACAGCAAGGATTTTTTGAAGGATTAGATATAGCGCTATTGGGTATATTCTTAACAAAAAAAGGAAGAATTAGTTAAAAGTTATAAATTATAGTTAAAAAAAATGGAATTATCACTATATTTTTTACTAACATTCAATTTTATCCTGGTTTATGTTAATATCTTAAACAATTATATAATAAGGGATTCGGGGCATCATTTTGAAAAAAAATTTTTTTTTTGAAGATTTATCTCTTGACAAATCTGATAAACTATGCTATAAATTGCTTTTGGACAATAAAATGGAGGCATTGTTAAAAGATGCAAGGCCAGTTAAAGACAGTAATTGTTACGAGGCAGGCTATTGAACGGGATAGATCATACTCAGTCCATTTCAATCCTTATATTTCTAATTGCCACCATTTTTATTTTTTTAGATTACCAGATGTCTTTTGGTTTAATATAAAAAAATTCAATGAATTGGAGGAATTATGAAACCAATGAAACTTGAACTAAGATCACAAATTAAATTTAAGTTAAACAAAATCCGTAGTCTTCTAGAAGGTATATCTCTAGATGATGAAGAAGCAGATCAAATTAAAGGAGGTGCCGGATGTGGTGATTACTGCAGGTATACATGCTCCTGGTGGTGTGAAACCTATTGTATGGGATGTTGCATGCTTGAAGGAGGTGGTGACCATGCCTGTGCTTATAAGTCAGTCGCCCCACCACCACATCCTCCTGTTGACTAGTTAAGTTATATCTTTTTTTCGAAATATTTTAGATACTAAATTAAGAGGCCTGTTATGCCAAAAGAGAATATAAGGGAAATTAATGGTGATAGTGTTTTTAGAACTTTAAGCCTAGTTTTAACAAAAGCTTGCAATTTAAACTGTATTTATTGTTATGAAAAACATAATCTACGTGACAAAAAAGTAATGGATTTATCAGTCGCACAAAAATATATAAAACAATATATGGAGTTAGAAGATAATTTTAATGGAATTCAAATAGAATTTTTTGGTGGAGAGCCGTTTCTAGCTTTTCATTTGATTAAGAATATTGTTGAATGGTTTAAATCCCAAAAATGGAATAAACCCTATATTTTTTTAATTGGAACAAATGGAACAATATTAAATGATGACATAAAGAATTGGTTATATGAAAATAGAAGATATGTTACCGTTGCACTAAGTATAGACGGGAATAAAACAGCCCATAATATAAATAGAAGCAATTCATATGACATTGTTATAAAAAATCTTCCATTCTTTAAAAAGTATTGGCCTGGTCAGCCAGCAAAGATGACCATAAGTGATAAAACGATTCCTTATGTTGCAGACAGCATTATAGAATTAGAAGAAATGGGTCTTTTTTTTACTGCAAATGTAGGATTCGAAGATATTTGGGGGGATCAAGATGAGAAAAAACGTCTTCTTGAAATATATGAGCTGCAATTATCACAATTAGTAGATTATTATCTGGAAAGATCAGATTTATTTCCTGTATCTCCAATTCTTACAGCTATTCCAGAATATTTAGGAATTCCTGATTATGGAAAAAAAATAAAAAAAGTCAAGAAACGCTTTTGTGGTGCTGGTCATGGAATGACAGCAGTTGATATAAATGGAAATAATTACCCATGTCATCGTTTCTTACCCTGGATTACAGGAAAGAAAGCTCCAACTCATGAGGTTAATTGCATTGAGGCCTGGAAACCAGAAAAATGTTCACAATGTAAACTGATACTATCTTGTCCTACATGCGCTGGTTTCAACTGGGAAATCAACGGAGATGACGGAGTAAGAACTACATTTCACTGTGAATCATATAAATTAGAGGTGTTGGCTTCTTGTAGGCTTGAAGCAATAAAGTTAAGTAATAGTTTGTCTAATTTAGACAATCTTTCTTTAACAGAGAAAAAACAAATTAAAAAAAGAATTGAAGCAATTTTTGATCTAATAGAAAATGGCATATAAGAATCAATCTTTTAAAAAAGTCAAATGTGGTATATAATAACTTTTCAGAGGATAATATGTTAAAAGTGTTAATTATTTCAATTTTTATTCTGTTTATATATGGAATATGTATCTTCGGAGAAAAGCTGACAGATATCCACGATTACTTCAAAGCACCGGCTGTATTGATGGATAATAATCATCTATGCATCTGGGACCAGCCCCAAAGTAAAATTCGCATTTACTCAATAAAGGGATTTAAGAAAATTGCTGAATTTGGGAAAAAAGGTCAAGGCCCCGGTGAATTTATAGGGATTAGTAACGTCTCTATGAATAAAGACCATATTTTTGTAAGCTGCTTTCCAAAGGTTTGCATTTTCGCTAAAGATGGAAAATTGATTAAGGAGATAAAAGGTCCGACAGATGCTGGCGGCTTTATCCCATTTGGTGAAAAATTTATCGGGATAAGTTTTCCCTATTCAAAGCCAAACGAAAAGAAAGGTAAGAAGTTATTCAGTCTTTACGATTCACAATTGAGAAAATTAAAAGATGTCTTTTTTACTGAAATAAATAAAATTCTTATTTATGATGATAATAAGCAAATTGTTAACTGGTATAACGGCTGCAATAAGGCATATGTATATAATGATAGGTTGTTCATTCCATCAACAGATAAGGGTTTTAATTTTTTTATTTTTGATCACAGAGGTAACAAACTTTATGAAATCAAAAAAAATTATGTTAAGCGCAATGTTACAGAGAAAGATAAAATACGAAAAATAGAAGAGGCTAAAAATAGTTGGGGAGAAGCAAGATGGAGTCAATTTATATCAATGTATGAAATAAGGTTACCGAAATTTTATCCTGCATATGCAAATTTCATTATTGATAATGAAAAGATATATGTATTTATGTATCCAAAAGAGAAAATCTACGAAATTTCGATATTGTCCCTTAAAGGAAAAATTTTAGCACAAAAAGAAATTCCTGTTTTAGAAACACCAGGTTGTATAGAATCCGGAAGAGTCGCAATAAAAAACGGTAGATTGTACTATATGGTAGAAAATGAAAAAACAGATGGGTGGGAACTCCATGAGATAAATATAGATGGTGATGCCAAAGGATAGGAAGGGTGCTGCTCATGGGAGTCTCTCATGCTGCGAGCCTCACCCGGAGAGTTATGAAAAAAACCTCTCTGTGGCCTCTGTGGATAAAATTATTTACATGGCAGCCCCTCATGAGGCCGCTGGCCTCGCCCGGAGACGGATGAAAATTATGCTCTCAATATCTCAATTCTATCGTAGGGGCTTGATTTATCAAGCCCGGCCCGGGCGATTCATTCACGTCTCTACGGGGTTTGATGAATCAAACCGCTGTAATCTACAATTGGGTTTATATCTATTTTTTCTTCGTGTTTCTTCGTGTAACTTCGTGGCTAATTTTTTAGTTATTTTCATGGTAGGATGCCAATTGATCATTCATTGACTTCATGCGATTTTTAAAAACCGTCAACTCTGGTATAGACAATGTTATGATCGACTTTTAAAGGTTTTGACAGGGCATTGTCTTTTAAAAAAAAATCTTTAATATTGACAATAATCGCTCTCTCCTCTATAATGTAATATGCTTATGCGAACAGTGTTTGAAAGTCTTTTTCTTGTGCCGCTTGCTCAGCCAGTCCTTGAGAAATCACCAA
>CP070627.1:2723851-2727698 GCA_020355945.1 Candidatus Aminicenantota bacterium
AACATCTCAAAACAACTAAGAGATGCAAGAGGACTGACCGACAAAGAAGCGAAAAAGCTGGCCCGGGAAGGTAAAGTGATTGTCATGATCACTTGCAGCCTTCACGCCACGGAAATTGCCGCATCACAGATGTCCATGGAGTTTGCTTATAAACTGGTAACCGGCGAAACACCGTTTAACGCGGATAAAGTACTCAATGACGTGATTGTTCTCCTGGCACCTACGATCAACCCTGACGGCCAACAAATGGTAACAGACTGGTATAGAAAATATGTGGGAACTTCCTATGAGGGCGGCCGAATGCCCTGGCTGTATCATCATTATGCCGGTCATGACAACAACCGCGATTGGTTCATGTTTAATCTTTCCGAGACAAAAGCGGTTACTCAAGTGCTGTACCACGATTGGATACCGCAGGTGCACATCGATGAACACCAGATGGGCTCTACCGGCGCCCGTCTCTTTTTACCCCCCTTTATGGACCCGCCGGTTCCCACTATTCATCCGCTGGTTTGGCGGGGTATCGCCCTGTGCGGGACAAATATGGCCTATGATCTGCAGCAAAACGGTTATAAGGGTGTTGTTTACGGAAGAAATTTTACCGGCTGGTGGATCGGCGCCTGTGACGATACCTCATGGCTGCATAATTCCATCGGGCTTTTAAGCGAAATGGCATCGGTGAAAACCGCCACCCCGATTTACATCGACCCCACTGAAATCCCGGACTCCTTAATAGAAAGACGCATTCAATTCCCGGACCCCTGGCCCGGGGGCTGGTGGAGACTAAGAAACCTGGTGGACTACGAATTGATACTCTCTTTGAGCCTGGTAAAAACAGCTCACCTTCACAAAGAAGATTTCCTCTATAACTTTTATAAAATGTGCAAAGACTCTATTGAAAAAAGAGCCGCAGGACATCCCTTTGCGTTTATTATCCCTAAAGATCAACGCGATTACCCCACCGCCCTCAGGATGCTGGACATCCTTATGTTTGGTGGTATTGAAATCCACCAGGCTAAAGAAGATTTTGCGGCCGACGGTAAATTATATCCGGCCGGTTCCTTTGTCGTCCTGATGTCCCAACCTTACCGGCCTTATGCCCAGTCACTACTTGAGAGGCAGAAGTACCCGGACCTGCGTGAAACCCCCAATGACGATCCCATTCCCCCCTATGACAATGCCGGATGGACATTACCGCTGCAAATGGGAGTTGCCTGTGACCCTATTGAAAAACCTTTTAAAACCACCCTGGAGAAACTGGAAAAAGTGCCGTATCCAGCGATAACTCCACCGCAAGAAAGTGCATCTTATATTATCCTTGATTCCAGGAAAAATGCTTCCTTTTCAGTGGTTTTTTCTCTATTGAAGGAAAAAACGGAAATCTACCGCTCTAAAGATTGTATCAAAGGAGATGGTTTTCATGCCTGTGCCGGGAGTTTTATCATCAAAAACACGCCGCAGGTGCAAAAAACCCTTCTCGGTCTGCTTAAAAAATGGCATCTTACCGCTTATGAGCTTAAAAATGTCGACAATATACCAAAGACTCCTTTAAAAAGCCATCGCGTCGGGCTTTATCAATCCTGGCGGGCCAGTATGGATGAAGGATGGACCCGGTATGTGTTTGACGATTTCGGTATACCTTATACCACCCTTCATAACAAAGACTTCAAAGGCACAAAGAAAAAGAAAGCAGACCTGCGAAAAAGCTTTGATGTTATTGTGTTTGCCGATGAAAGCCCGGAGATCATCAAATCGGGAAAACCCGATCCCACCTCCCGCTGGGCCAGGCGCTTTACGGAAATGCCTCCTCCTTATCAAGGCGGTATCGAAAAACAAGGGGTAGAAGCCTTAAAGGATTTTGTTGCCAGCGGTGGTATTCTCGTATGCATGAACAATGCCAGCCGATTGGCTTTAAAAGAATTTGAAATGCCGGCCAGCAATATCCTGGAAAAAGTCGACCGCAGTAAATTTTTCTGTCCCACATCTCTTCTAAAAGTAAACGTTGATAATAAGACCCCCATTGGGTATGGGATGCCGAAACAGGCTGCAGTAATGTTCTCTCGTAGTCCGGCTTTCAGTACCCGGGTGCCTTCAGGGGATTGGGACCGAAAAGTGGTAGCCAGCTATCCGCAAGAAAAGATTCTTTTGAGCGGCTGGTTATCAGGAGAAAAACTCATTGCCCGTAAGCCTGCACTGGTGGATTTCAAATACAAAAAAGGGCACATCATTCTTATTGGCTTTCGCTGTCAACACCGGGCCCAATCCCACGGAACCTATAAATTCCTCCTCAACGCCCTGCTCTACCCGGAAATCAACTAAGCTCTTTGCCTCCGGCGGCCAGGGGGCTTTTTTGAAAAACCGCCCCCTGGACCCCCGAAAAACTTTTTATTAAAAAGGCCAACTTAAATACAGGGACAGTCATTCATGATACCTCGGCCTCGCCCGGAGACGTATGAAAATTATTGCCACAAAGGCACAAAGACACCAAGGATTTACTTTAAGGATGGCATTCGGGACAGGCAAAAAATAATTATTCGCACCCCAGAGCTTCTATTAAATTATTAAATCAATAATCGCAAACATTCCAACATTCCAACGCACCGTACCCTTTTTCTATGCAGCAAAATCACCTGGATTTTGTTTTTATAGCTTGAGAGGGGGGCCTCCTCCACGCTCTTTAAAAGTTTGGAGGAGGCGGGGTGTGTCGCCCGGGGATATGTAGTAAGACTGGATAAAATGCTTAAGTTAGTGACATTCTTGACTGTCCTCTTCCCTGGCTTCCTTTCTGGAAATTGATAGGTGCCGCGGGCCGAAACGCCAAATAATCACCAGCACCAGGACCAGTTCCAAAAACAAATATATGAGCCAAAGCCCAGTGATGAAGGGAATTTTTAAACCGGCTATCACAACGTTGATTACCGTATGATAAAGTGCAGCCAGAAGTATACTGCCATTGGTATTGTTATACACCCAGGTAAATAATATCGACAAAATAACAACTTCCAGGGTGAATCCCAGCAGGAACAGGGGACTGCCCGGTGTGATGACAAAATGCCAGGATGCCCATATTAAACCGATGATGACAGAAGAAGTCAATGCACTGTACTTTTTTTGCAGCTCTGGCAAAGCAAATCCCCTCCAGCCAATCTCTTCGGTAAGACCCCAGGTGAGTATTCCCGGCAGGAAGATATAAAAAGAAATTGCCGGGGCAGTGCCGCCCATCATAACATATAACCCAATGGCCAGGAATCCCAAAACTGCGGTTGAGAAAAGAACAAATAAATACCATGGCAGTCCCACTCGCCAATAAGTGATACGCTTGAGTAGTTCAATGATTCCCGGTTTCCCTTTAAGTACACCGGTAACAATAATGGCCGAAAATGTCGGTGCGAAAAGTCCCAGGGTATGCAGGAAAGAGGTAAGTAACCAGGGACCCCATGAAAATACAAAAGTCAATAAAAAGAACCAAATGACCGGCGATTTTTTAATCGATTTTTTTATCATATTCATAGATCAACTCCTTATCGCTGAACAAGATACAGGGTATAATATAATTGTGAGAGAAGGAAATTTCGACCTGAATCATGATTTCAAACAAACATATAAGTATAGAAGAAAAATATGGAGAAAATTATTGAAACTTTCAGTTTCACCCACAAATCAGGAATATGAGAACTTAGTTCGCTTCGCTCACAATTGGAATGATGGAATGTTGGAATATTGGAATAATGGGATGGCGCCCTTCGGGCAGATTTTAGCTCCGCTTCACTCCGCAATTGGAAGGTTGTAATATTGGAAGTTTTTTAAAACGTTATTGATTATTCCTTATAAACATGATAAAATTCCC
>CP070627.1:2727798-2731639 GCA_020355945.1 Candidatus Aminicenantota bacterium
TTTTGTTTATTTTTTTTCTTTTAGAAAAATTATCCTATAGGATAATTGAATTATTGTATAGCGTAACTTTTTTGATTTAATCTCTGGTTTTCAAACCGGGTATTTTGGGGCAGGGCACAGCCCGGACAAGCCGGAACTAAAAAGGAGACGAATTATTAATGAAAAATGAGAATTGCTGTAGAACTTTGGTGCCTTGATTCTCCGTGGTTATTCATGGTATAATGAGCCTACAGATTTATGGAAGGAGGAAATAAAAAATGAAAAAATATTTGATAATCATTGCAATGATGTTTTTTTTTACCTTTTTTTTGCCGGGCAGGGAAAAAACCCTTCAAGTGGGTAAAGTCACCTGGTACTCGGAACAGAATACCTTTAAAGAGATATTGGCTGTGGCCAGGAAGGAGAAGAAACCGGTTTTGGCTTTTTTCACTGCTGCCTGGTGCAAACCCTGCCAGGCCGTTAAAAAAGAAGTATTTTCCAACGACGATTTTCAAAAAGTGGCAAAAGAAGTCGTACTACTTTATATCGAACAAACCGATCCCAAATCCGGGGAATACCTGGAAAAGCACCGAGTAAGAGCATTCCCTACCTTTAAACTTTTTACCCCCCAGGGGTTGGAATACGATGCCCCTTACCCGAAACGGTCACCGGAAGGATTTTTGAAATGGATTCAAGCTGCTAAGTCCGGCAAATTCGAGACCTTTGAAAGTGGAAGAAAAACCCGCCAGATCGGGAACGTCACCTGGCATACCGGGCAAAACGATTTCCAGGACATCCTGGAAATCGCCAGGAAAGAAAATAAACCCATATTGGTTGTTTTTGATGCCAAAAGATTCAAAAATGTCAATATTAAAAATGATGTGCTTTCGGATTCGGCTTTCCAGGAAGCAGCTAAAGGAGTTATACCACTTTATATTGATTTTGACGATGCCAACGGTAGGGAATTCGCGAAAAAATTGAAAGCCAATGGTTTTCCCTTTTATCTCATTTTCTCCAAAGATGGCCAGGAGTTAGATGCCAATCGCTTTATTAAAACCGGTGCGGAATTGGTCCGCTGGATGAACAATGTAAAAGCCGGAAAGGGCCTCTTCCACCTGGAAGAACGATTGAAAAAAGAACCCACTAACCGGGAATTAATTATGGATATCGTCCGAAAAGGGCATCGGTTGGAAATTGATGAAAGGATTCAATTTTTAAATAAAGCCATTGAATTGAACCCGGATTTCAATGACCTGTTAACCCAGGAGGCCTATGAGAGAGTTTTGCGGGAACATGCGTCTGGAGTGAGGGTTTTACGGGAGAGAGCGCTGCAGCAGGCTTACGCCGCCCGGTATCATGATGTGTTTGTAAAAGCATTGAAGGCCTATTACCCTGACAAATTCAAATATTCCCTGGAAATGCCCCGGGGTTATTCGATTATTCTCACCTGGTTTGGTGAGACCGGCAAGTACACTGAAGGATTAAAATACCTGGATGATTATTTGAAAAATGAAGTTCCCAGGCTGTCACCCCTGGAAAAGACGAGGAACCTCCGCCTGGTTTCTTCCCTCCTCTTAAACCTCGGCCGGGAAAAAGAAGCGGAAGCATTACTCACCCAACTGGGAGAAGCTGTTGAAACCGAATCGGGATCGGGGAAAAAACGAACTTTTTTATACACTTATATCGACTGCCTGGAAAGGTTTGTCGATTATTATGCTCAAAAAAGCAGCCTGGAAAGGGCGAAAACATTTGCCAATCGATTGTTCCGTTCCTATTCCCAATTGGGAATGGAAGACATGGAGAAATATAGAAAGTTGGAGTATGCCAGGAAATACCTGGTTTTTGCGACGGAACTGATCAAGGAATATGAAAATCAATTGAAAGAGGCGGAAGGGATTGAGAAGTACAGATGCATGGCGGATCTGGCCCCCATCTATGCCAGGAAAGGCGAAAAGGAAAAAACCCAACAATACGTGGACCAACTGTACCAATCTCTTTTAAAGGAAACAGACAGCGAGGAGCGGAAACGTTTGCTAGCCCTGTTGGGCTATATGGCCAAAAACCTGAAGGAAGCAGGGTTTGTGAACCGCAAAACCCTGGGAATCACCAAAAAGTACGTGGAAGTGCGGGAGATAGACTATACCCTCGACTTACTGGCAGAGCAATATGCGGCGTTAGGTAATTATAGAGACGCTGTTGCCTGTGAAGAGAAAGCCCTCTCCCTGGCTTCCAGGAATACCACTATCAGTCGTTACCGGTTTAAAATCGAGCTGTGGAAAAGTAAGATTAAGGAGTAACAGTTAGATCGCCACCGAATCATGCGAAGTCCGTTTTTTCTTTTTTCCCTCACTTCCTGAGTCTTTTTTGCACTCCCTGGCTTTCCAGTTCCCTGATGGCGTCGGAGGCGATCCAGCGGGCGGTTTTGCAATCGATTGCCTGGATTTCTTTAGCTGCCTTCAGGGCAGCCTGGTTCAAGTTGATATTCCGTTTCCCGATGTGCCTCAGCGCCCAGTTAACAGCCTTTTTTACAAAGTTCCGCTCATCCGCGGCTTCGCGTTTGATTACCGGTAATAGGTTGATGAATTTTTCGTCTCCTGCTGTTTTGTCGTGCCAGGCCAGGCAGGCGATAAGAGCAAAAGCCGCCCTTTTGACAAACTCCTCTTCCCGCTGAGACCAGTCAAGGATTTTCTTCCAGGCCAGCGGGGTTTTATCAAAGAGGTTCATGCACACCTGGTCGCAGACATCCCAGGAATTGAAATCCTTCACCCAATCCTCCATCTGCTCTTCTGTCACTCTATCAGGCTCTCCGATCAATGCTGCTGTAATCCTTGCTTCGGGAATTTTTGTCTTCCATAATGCCAATGCCAATTCATGGTCTTTACCGATTTCTTTGGCAAGTTTTCGCATGTCCGGGACCCTTACTCCTAATCGTTGTTCAGCAGTCATCCCGAACCGGGCCATGCCTTCAACCTGGTCAGGCCTGGATTTTTCTTTTAGTTTCTCTAAAACCTCTTCTACAGAAGTCATGTTTCTTCTCCTTACCGCTTATTAAAACTCATTTGATATAAAGTCAAAAAGTCAAGCACCGTCCCCGGACTTTATACGCCTTCCAGGAAAAAAAGTCAACATTTTACTGTTAAGTATCCAACAGATGACTAAAAAGTAGCAGGGAAAAAAAATACCTGGCACACCTTGCATTTAAGACGATAAAATTATATGATTAACCTTTTCAAAAGAAACAACACCATCAGAAAATTTATTTGAAAAAAGGAAAAGAAAAATGAAAACAGTACTTTTACTTTTGATATGCATTATCCTGTTGAACGGTATCGGGACTTTTGCTGCTGACCCGCAAGAAATGCCCGATCCCCTTCCCCAAGAAGAACAAACCACACCAACAGCAGTACCAACAGGACAAAAAGAACCGGAAGAACCTACTTTTAATCTTCCTTCTATTCTTTTTAAAGGTAAGGTGTTAAAACGCAAGGATATTGGCACCTTCGATCAAATTTTCATTAATGGGAAAGAAGCGGTCTCCGATAAAATTACCATCGAGACCATTGGCAGAGTTGAAATAAAAATCATCAAAGATAACAACACATACACCTATTCTATTTACTCTATTAATGGTATTTTAACCCTGGTGCCGCCGCTGGTGGCCATTTTGATGGCTTTGATTTTTAGAGATGTAGTGATTGCTTTATTCATCGGTATCTTTACCGGCGCCCTGTTTATCAACTTCAACCTCTCTGATTTTGTTGCCGCTTTTTTTACCGCTTTTTTTAATGTGGTGGATAAATATGCACTGAAAGCGATTATCGATAAAGATAATGCATCTATTATTGTTTTTACCCTGCTGCTG
>CP070627.1:2731739-2735573 GCA_020355945.1 Candidatus Aminicenantota bacterium
GTAAACTCCATATCCTGCATATCGCGGTAATGTTTTTCCAGGATATCTTTAAACTGGAGCAGTTGTTGGTAAATCTCCGGGTTTTGTTTTTCCAGGGCAGAGATGGGATGGGGATTTCGGGTACCCCCCACCACATCTTCTCCCTGCGCATTCATCAAGTATTCACCATAATATTTATTTTCACCGGTAGAGGGATTCCGGGAAAACGCCACTCCAGTACCCGAGGTTTCTCCCAGGTTGCCAAATACCATGGACTGAACATTAACCGCAGTCCCCATCAGACCGGTAATATCATTCAATTCCCTGTACTTGATGGCGCGGGGGTTATTCCAGGACTTAAACACCGCATCAATGGATTTCCATAATTGCACTTTAGGGTCCTGGGGAAACTCTTCCCCAGTTTCTTCCTTTATCAGCTCTTTGAATTTAACCACCACCTCTTTGAGGTCCTCCACACCCAGGTCCTGGTCATAGACCACACCTTTTATCATCTTCACCCTATCCAGCGCTTCTTCAAACTTCTCAGACACAATCCCCATCACTACATTCCCGAACATCTGGATAAACCGACGATAGGAATCATAAGCAAAGCGTTCATTACTGGAACGTTTTGCCAGTCCTTCTACAGATTGATCGTTCAATCCCAGGTTAAGTACCGAATCCATCATGCCGGGCATGGAAACCGCCGCACCGGAACGAACCGAAACCAAAAGCGGTTCGTCAGGATCACCCAACTTCTTTCCCATTAATCCCTCAAGACGCCGGAGATTCCCTTCAACCTCTTCTTTCAAACCTCCGGGATAGTTCCGGTTGTTTTTATAATAAAGCTTACATACTTTCGCAGTAATTGTAAAACCCGGGGGAATGGGCAGCTTTAAATTACTCATCTCAGCAAGATTCGCCCCCTTTCCACCCAATAAATCCCTTAATTCCTTTTTACCTTCGGTAAAACCTTTTGAAAAGAAAAAAACATATTTTTTTGACATGCTTTTTTTACCTCCTTCACTTTACATTTTGCATGATTGTTTGTTAAGATAACTGTTCCAATACAAGCTGCTTAAACTTCATCAACTCAAAGGGTTTTCTCAAGTATCTAATCCTGTTCTTTTTTAAAAATAACGCCACATCTTCTGAAAACGGGTCTGCCGTCACCATCATGACCCGTGATTCCATCTGTTTTGACTTAAGGAAATCGTAAACTTGCATCCCATCTACATCGGGCATGCGAATATCCGAGATCACCAGGTCAAAGCCATTGTCTCGATCGATCAACTCAATGGCCTCTTCCCCACTGGTGGTGGTTATGATCTCAAAATCACCCTCATTTAAAAGGATTTCTTTCATTAAATCCAACAAATAACCCTCATCATCAACAATTAAAATCTTCCCGTGAATATCTCTTTTTTGGGGTTTAAACATACCCTCACCGATTTCCCCTTCTTCTTCCAACTGCTTTTTAAAGGTGATTTCAATTTCCGTGAACTCACCCTCTTTGGATCGCACCTGGTAAGAGGCATCATGATTGGAAATAATTTTCTCACAGATGGTCAGGCCAATACCTGCCTGATGGGGAAAATCAGAATAAAAGGGGGTCCATATCCTGGGGATATTTTCCTCTTTTATACCGATGCCATTGTCTTTAATGATCAGTTTACATCCATCTTTTACCGGTTCGGTTTTAATATCGATTCGACCGTCAGCAATACTTTTCTCTTTTATTGCCAGGACGCTGTTATCAACTATTTTAGTGATCAATACTTCGATTTGACCGGGATTCAATAGGTCATCCGCTATACTATCATCCGCATCCAGGACTATTTTTATGTTCTCTTTGGTCTCAATCTCACTAAAATAAGGTTTTAAACGGGTGATAATGGCATTCAAATTTTCCCTTTCTTTGGTTGTTTTTTCGGGTTTAAAATAATTTCTTAATACATTTAATTGGTTGGCCAAATCATTGGCGCTTTTTTCGATTTTTTTCAGCCTTTCACTAATGGCACTATCTTGCACCTTTGTTAATAAAATCTGGGAATACCCCAGGATGGGAGTTAATTTATTTTTCAACTTGTGGAATATAATAGGCAGCATTTCACCCATTATCTCTGATTTTTGCATCTCAATGAGGGTTTCCCGAGAATGGTTCAATTCTTTATCAAATTTAAACAGTTCTTTAGTAACCAGTTTCTTTTTATTGGTCTCGTTTTCCAGGCCCTCAAAACTCAAAAAATTCTGGAAGGAGTTGGCAATGATATTGGAAAGAATTTGCACATAGGACATCTCAAGATCAAGGGCAAAGTAATCTTTGGACTCCACATCCAGGATTAAAAAACCGAAAAAGTTGTAGTGGTAGGAGACGGGAAATACCAGGGAAATGATGCCAGGGGCTTTACCCAGCCGCAGCATTTCTTCATCTCCCAGGCGAACCACTTCATTGGCAATCTTTGATTTCACTAAACTGCTGAACCGGTTGATCTCTATGGAACTGCCTCCACCTTTTATCTCCTCTTTGTTTTTTATGCGCAAATAACTTTCACCTTCGGGTACAGGCAGCTTGTAAATAAATTCAATAGTAAATTCATTGATAAAATTCTCAAAATATTCAAATAAAGAAGAGATAATTTTTACAGGCGGCATCAAGGAAGAAAAGAAGTACGATAAATTTAACATATGGGACAAAAACATCTTTTCATTGGCCAGTTTTTTTTGAGAATCTGTCAGCTTCTGGGTCAACATCACCATTTCCATCTCTTTCTTCATCAGATCTATAATGATCGTTGAACCGGCCTCAACCACCTTTTTCAGATCCTTTTGCACTTCGGGAAAACCCACCATAAAGGCCTCCATAATAACAGGAAGTCCTTTAATGACTTGCTCCACTTCCGAAAGAGAAAGATGTAGTAATTTCTTGGTATGATTTTCAATTTCTTTAAAAATAGGGGTTCTATCTTCTTCATTTTCGGTCAATAATAGTTCTGCGATCTGGGCGGATATAAATGATATTCTACTGTGCTCTTCATCGCTGCACAATTCCGCATGATTTTCCACAGCGGTTTTAAAAAAATTTGGCAGGCTGTACCGGTCACAAAATTCAATCCCCAGTTCCACATGGTCGGTTTGAAACATATCCTTTTCTTCCGGGATCAACTTTTTATCGTGGATGGAATATATATGGCAATATTTATCCGGGGAGTAAAGAAACAGGATTAACTCACCGATTTCAGCCAGTAAACCCGAAATATAAAGTTCTTCCGAATCCAGGTAACTGATCTTTTTAGCCAGGAGGGAGGAAATCGCGGAAACCAGGAGTGACTTCTTTAAAATTAAATTAAACGTCCCCCCATAACTGGTTTTATAATCCGCTTTTTTAAAGAAATCAAAAAATGAGAACGAGAAGGCCATGGCCTTAACTTTACGAATCCCCAGGAGACTAATGGCATGAGATAAGGTGCGAATCTTTTGTGAAAAACCGTAAAATGGGGAGTTAGCCACTTTCAATAAATGCGCGGAAAACAACGGGTCTTTTTCCACGGTTTTTTTGATATCCTCCAGGAAAGTAATCGGGTTTGCTTTCTCCACTTCAATAATTTCAAGCAGTGTTTTGGACAGTGTCGGCAGCTTGATCGAATCTAGTATACGTTTCGAACTCATTTTCTTTCCTTTTTTCGAGTCTACTAATTATAATACAAAAAAAAAAAAATTTAAATACAATTTTAAAAAAAAGCAGCGCTTCTCATTTTAGCAAATTTAGGGGCAGGCACAGACAGGCTGTCCGAGAACTCAATCCAACCGTAGGGGTTTGATTCATCAAACCCAAAATAATCTGGGGAATCGGCC
>CP070627.1:2735673-2739494 GCA_020355945.1 Candidatus Aminicenantota bacterium
GAATGAAATTTACCCTCAGGAAGCCTAAATGAATCGATCAGGGATTGTTTTTGTAAGGCAAAAATTGCATCATTCACTAAATATGGATTTCCTAAAACATCTTTGAGAACAGGAGGGTTATGCGGATGATATTTAGTCAGCAACTCATGTGGGATGTTATCTGCTCCAAGGAAGGCAAAAAGTTTCAGTAATTTGACAGCGTCTGAGCCCACTTTTCTCTTTCCATCTATTGAAACTAACGATTCAACAGCCCTTATAGATAGTTTTAATGCACTTGCTACGGATTTGTCGTAATCTTTTAACTTCATGTCTCTTTCTAAAATCTCCCTGGTATAATTTCGATATAAAGTAAGATAGTCTTCAATACTCTCTTTTAAATTACGAATATAAATTGCTGCCTGGGCAAGAGCCAGAGGTAAATACCCCAATTCTTTTGCTAATTTTTTGATTTGAGATTCGTCTTCTCCATTAATAATTTCTTTTAGAAATTCAACGGCTTCCTCCTCCTCCATGGGAAGAATCTCGAATGATTTTGCCCAATCCCCCCAATTTGGATGACGAGATGTAATGATAATATGTCCGCATTTAGACCTTGGGAAAAATTCATTTATATCTTTAGGTTCTTCGGCATTATCAAAAATTAAGAGCCATCCATCATTATTTTCCAACCACTGTTTAACAAGTTCAACTAATTTTTTACCTAAAAGTTGTTCTCTATCTAGCGGTAAACTCTCTGCAAAGGATTGGAAAGATTTAAGAATACATGTTTGATCTTCAGAATCAATCCAGCCAATCAAATTATAATCATTTATATGTCTATAAGCATACTCGATGGCAATTTGGGTTTTCCCGACCCCTGCCATACCACAAAGTAACTGCCTTATTTGAGTCGCCTCTCCGGATAGAAAAGTATTACGTACATCTTTCAGTATCTTATCCCTACCACTGAAGTGACTATTTTGATGAGGGAAATCTTTGGTCAATGGAAATTTCCTGGGCTTTATTGATTGACTTTCTGCTCTCCCTTTCCCTCGAATCTGGTTCAAGATTTCAGGAAAATTCCGTTCAAATTTTTCTTCGGAAGAGACATCAATGTATTGGATATCCTCAAGATAAAGGTCCAATGGGGTTTTACATTTCTTTCTTAACAGTGGTAGAATTTTTCTATTTTTACTCAAAGGGTCTGCTTTAAGAAAAATTATTGTTTCCTTTATGCACCAATCAGACTGAGAGAAATCAGGAGTTAAAATAGGGACGAAATATTTACATTCATCAAGTTCTTTTGCCAATTCAAGAACCCAATTATCACCGACACGAATGGATTCACTTGCGCAAAAGCAATCTACTCCAGCCTGCTTCAATCTATGGTGAAATTCCTTGACAAATTTTTCATCCTTATGACTGAAACTTATAAATACTTTTGTCATCCGTAAACCTCAAAATAATATTATAATTTTCACTTATAAAAATCAACATAAAAATAGGAAAGGACGTGAAATACCCCAACGTATTCTTTTCCACATCCACCCGCGACGACCGCGTTCATCCCGGACATGCCAGGAAGATGACAGCGAAGATGAAAGATATGGGCCATGAGGTCTTCTACTACGAATACACCGAAGGCGGTCATGCCGCAGGCGCTGATAACAAGCAGAGAGCCTATACCAACTCATTGATTTTCGCGTATCTCTATAAGCTATTGATGGGTAAATGATATGGAGGCCAATGAAACCGGAACTTGAATAGAAGCCCAGGGATTTTTGGGATTTTTGGTTTTTGGTGCCAGGCCAATTTTTTAAATTTTTTAATTTTTTATTAAAAGGAGCATGATAACAAAATGGGTAAGTTTGTATGGACGTCTAATGATGCTACGAACCACACCCTTTCTTTAATTGATGATTATATGTTGGAGAATGCAAATTACATCCTGGATGTCGGTTGTGGATATGGGTATGTGAGTCATTCTTTAGAAAGGCGTGGTTTTAATGTTTATTCCATCGACTTCAAAGATTTTAGACGCGTTTGCAGTAAAAACTTCTCATTGTACGATGGAGTGAATATTCCCTTCAAAGATAATGTATTTGATTTAATTATGGTGGTTTTTGTCTTGCACCACATTCCTAATGAGAAAAAACCATTGATTTTGAAGGAAATTTATCGGGTGGCAAAAGATTACATGTTTGTTTTGGAAGATACCCCTCGAACCTGGTTAGACAAACTGATATCCAGGAATCATGGTTATAATTATAGGAGAATGATTGGGAGTAGAGAAAGTTTTGGATTTTATAGTGAAGAAGAATGGAAAAGGATTTTTTCCAACACGGGATTCGAGGTGATCGAATGTCTACCATTAAGTAGATTTTCTCGTTGTTATTTTCAACCCTTCTGCAGGTTTAAGTTTGCTATGAGAAAAATCAGGTGGGATTGCGAGGGGAACGGATTTCTTTCCACAAGGGTCCTGATAAAGGGGAGCCGGGAGAATGGGAAATGAGATGGCCCAAAATTGTTAGTTGTTTTGAGAGATGTTTCCATTGAGCACGATTCCTGGCATCTTCTAATAATAATTTGATTTTCTCACCAGGTTCAGGGCATAGGCCAGCGGCCATGGCCAATCCCTTGCTGATAATGACCTCAATAGACCCAATTCCCGATCCTGTTTTTTTGAAGAGTTTTTCAGATTTAATTATACAGGTCCACGCCGAGGATTTTTCCCGGGAACGACACGTTTCTTTAACCACTTCTCTTTCCAGTAGAAGAAAGGCCAGTCTCAGCCACCCCCAGGCCTCACCATTTGGATTTTTCATATCTTTACATTTTTCTATGTAATCCCGGTATTTTTTTTCAGCCATTCCCAGGAGCCTGTTTTTTTCTTCGTGGGAAATTTTAGGCTTGAAAGCTTTTTGCCGCTGGATTTCTGCCTGGAAGCGCATTATCCAAACTTTTCCCCGATGTTTGGTTTTTTCAAATAGCTTTATGGCTTCCTCCAGGTGTTTCTCAGCATGCTTTAATCTACCTTGCAGCAGGGCTATCTCTCCGAGTCCCCTTTTGGCATAAGCCTGCCATACCTCATTCTTTTCTCTTTTTGCCGCGTGCAGGGATTTTCTGTAACTGTCCAGTGAGTTATTGAGTTCAAAGAATAGCCGCGCCAGCACTCCTTCCCTGTAATAAATCGAGGAAAAAATATGGGTGCCAGGTGCCTCAACTGAAACCACCTTTATTGTGTCCTGGATCAAGGTTTTTGCCTTGAACAAATCACCGGACAATTCATGCACCTGGGCCAGTCTCTCTGATGCCCGTTGGAATGCTTCGTATTCTTTTTGGGTTCTCCAGATTTTACGGGCCTCATCCAGGTGACTTTTTGCTTTTTCGTATTTATCCCGGATGTGGTAACAATCGCCCATCACATCCAGGCATCTGGCGCGCATCGTTGTCGAATGAGGTTGGCGAAACCCTCGCACTTTTCTTATAGATTTAAGACTGTCTTCCGGTTTACCTTCATCTGATTGTAAAATCCCATTGCAAAGGTAGGTCTTATCAGTTAGATTAATAACTTCATCTGTGTTTAGACTAAGCCGCTTTGCATGGCTTATCACACTTAACGCATGCGGCAGAAGCGTCTTAGACAGAGGTGAAATGACGGCGTTTCTCGGATCAAATGGAAAGTGTTCCAGTAAAAGTTGTACTGCTGCCTGGCACCACTCTTTCTTACCACTTCGATTAAGACCGCAATCACGTACAACGTCTTGAACAATACGATGGAGTGAATGAAATTTACCCTCAGGAAGCCTAAATGAATCGATCAGGGATTGTTTTTGTAAGGC
>CP070627.1:2739594-2743414 GCA_020355945.1 Candidatus Aminicenantota bacterium
AAAAAATTTCAAACAAAAAAAAATTTAAGCGGTGTGGGGTGCACAAAGGTAAGAAGCCGTTTGTTTCTCTTTTGTAAAAAAAAATCCAAAAAACTTAAAAAAATTCTTTAATTATTGTATAATATGGCACAGGAGGTGAAAAATGGCATTAAGTATAACAGGAAGAATGGAAAACAAAAATGGAGCAAACACACATTATAGGCTGAGTGATGGAAGTATAGTCACCAGGCAGTTGGCTGTGCGCCTGCGTAAAAAGGGTCTTTTAAAAGATTATCACATAATCACAGTAAAGGGGGTTGAGTATCTACGTGACAACCCGGATCCTAGCGTTGAAGACAATATAGACAAACAGCCTCTGTTGAAATCTGTTAAGATAAAAACGAACACGAAATGGGAATTATTGCACATTATGATTGATCGAGTGGATTAAGGTTTCAAGTATTTTTTACTGTGCAACACTGGGCGGCGCTCAGAGCTTAACGCAGAACCCTACGTATTCGGAGTCAATCGCATCCGTTCATCGATTCGGATGGACGATGACGGAGGAGGAAAATAAAATACCTGGCCCCATAATCCATTCCTGACTTACTGAACTACTGTATTACTGGATTACTGCCTGGTTTATCTCATACACATGCAGTTGCCAAACCTCTTGTTCCTCATTTTCCTTAAGATAGTATAATTTGTCATTCCTTATCACCGCCATCTTGACCCCAATTAATTGATCCTTTAATGACAGGGGATGTACCCGAGGAATATAAGTCCTTCGCAGCATTTTTCCCTCCAGGTCAATGACTATATATTCCTCTTTATTATTCTTCTTTTGAAATGTCCTGGCATAGATTCTCCCATCCGCAATCTCCATATATTGAATAGCAGGCATAAACTCAGGAAAGGTGAATTTCATCATCTTCAGTAGATTTTCCCAACTCCCAAATTGCTTAATCCGCCGCTTAATGGTAGGGTCTTCTTTTATTTCTTTAATAGCCGCCTCTTTATGAGCACCAGTAATTTTAGTTTTCTCATATTCCCTCTTTATTTGATATAACGCTTTGCCATTATGATCAAACACATCGATCAAAAATCCTTCCGGACTTTTTTCAATGAATATTTTATTGTCCCATACCTGGAAATTCACCAGGTCAACAAATAATTGAATGGTAACATTCCGCCCACTCACTTGTTGAGCGAATTTCTGCCTGTACAATTCTTTTATCTCGTGCAGTTCCAGGTCATAAAGAACAATAACAATGAACGTTGTTTTTTGTCCAGGGTCCCGTTTTACTTTTTTACCGACAAAGTTTTTCCCCACCGGCGTAAAGAATCCTGATTCGACGGGTTTTTTAACCTGCTTGATGACGGCTCCCTCTTTTGAGAAATAGATAAGCTTGTCAACACTCTCCGCCAAAATAAAATCGGGGAAGACACTCACCCTATTGTTATAATACGGTACTACTTTAAGCTCTCCCGGTCCTTCTCCATCTCGACCAAACTGCCGGATAAGCTGCAAATCGTTTAATGAATAAACCGAAATAACGGCACCCTCGACAATGTACAATTCATGGCCAGCTACTTCAATCATATTGGGTTTCAATACTCCATTAACAGTGCCCAAATTTGCAGGAAAAAGAAAGATGCCTGCAAATACGATTAAACTGAAAATAACCATCTTTTTTAACATGGTGTTTTTAAGCATTTTTTACCTCCTTGTTTATGATATTCTTTCATTTCCAAAGCAAAGAATAATCCTAAAATGCAATCTTTTCAATAGAACCCGGGTTTAATTGTTGAGTATTAAACTTTAGTTCTATATTGTAACAACGATCATTTTACCTGGCTCACATGCAGTTCCCACTCTTCATTGTCAAGATTCTCCACCAGGTAGTAATAGTTGTTGTTTTTAATGGTAAAGGTGATATCAGGATTCATTTTAACTTTATATGTTGACGCATCAAGAAGAAAAACCCTTTTCAATAATTTACCATCAACGTCGAAAATAAAAAATTCAGAGAGGTTGTTCTTTTTTTTATAGGTCTGTACATAAACCCGGTTATTCTCAGCCACTACATTCCGTATTACCGGCATGTAAATGGGAAATTCCAGTACTTTTTCCAGGGCCAACGGGACTATCCTGAAGCGGGGGGAAGCTTTGATCCAATCGATGATTTCTTTTTTAGACGAATCCCTCCATTTGGACTTTTGGTAATCGATTTTTATGGGTGTTAACGGGTTGCCTTCCAGGTCAAATACCCTGACGTGAAGATCCTCCTGCCGACCGCTGTAGACCAATAATCGCTCACCGCCCCTGTACATATAGGTGAAGTTTGGCGGAACCGTTACTTTTCCCGTACCGCGAAGGGTTCCTGATTTTTCACTGGTGTAAATGGTTTTAAGCTCATTTAATTTCTCATCATAGAGGATAATTCGAAAGAAAATTTGCCGGATATTGTCGAATCCCACTTTTGACATGGCATAGTTTTTCCCTAAAGGGATGATTTGCATATACATAAAGGGAAATGCTTTTTCTTTTATCACCTGGCCTGACTTTGTAAAAAAGACAAACTTGGTCTGGGAATTTACAAATACCTGACCATTGATTAACTGCATTTGCAGGGGGATTTCGTCGTTGGGCATCAGTTCTCCCGGGCCGTGCCCCTTTTTACCGAATTGTCTAAGCAAACGACGCGCTTTCAATGAGTAGACCTTAACCACCACATCATCCAGTACATAAATCTCATCACCATCGATCTCGATAATGCTGGGTTTATTCAGCTCAGGCAGTGCTGCCAGCTTATTAGAAAACCCGTAAGATAAACCCAATAATAAGATCAAAATTACAATCATTAATACTTTTTTTACTTGCTTCATATTGTTCCTCCTTACATTTTTACAAGCAATATAGTGTATTTAGTACAAAATTTCGACCGGAATCATGATTTAGAACCCAATCGAAAATCCAGGATAATATCAAACCCCGATAATCGGCAAATATTTACCGGATTTGTAGGGGCAACTCTCTGTGGTTGCCCCCACATTTTCCAAAATGAGAATTGCTGTTTGTTTCCAGGTATTGTTTACATCTATTTGTTTTTTTTGTAAAATAAAGAATGGCTAAAAATAATTTTACAAAATATACATATTGTCTCCTGGTGGTTATTATAATATTTTTGGTACCGGGTATCCTTCATGCAGACCTGCCCCAACCATTAAATTTCGTCGATCAATTGGCCGGTCTGCTCCCTTTATTCCTGTTATTCTGGCCGATAACGGTGGTTGTGGTTACCACGATAATTAAAGTATGGCTGTTGAAAGGGAAACTCGCTGTGCCCTGGAAATTCAAACCAATTGAAAAATTATGCCTGGGAACACTGGCGGAAACCATAGGGGAATTCATCTTTCTCACTCTTATTATAGCATTCTTTGCGCCGGCGCTGAATGATGTATTCAGTCATATCAAATTTACCACCCCGGCATCACAAGGCTTCAAAGTGATCCTTCATCTGGCAATTGTTATGCCCTGGTATTGTATTATGGGAACCATATTAATCTTAGTATTGATCAAATTTTTAACCTCTATGGATTCACAGGAGCTTCGGCGTCAATATTTAAAAACCAGTGTTTTCCTCTCTTTGATACTCCCTGTATTGATTATTCTCATTCTCACCGTCAGGATTTTGCTTTTTAAGTGATTTAAGCCGATTAACAAAAAGTAACTATTCAGTTTGGAAAAACTTATCATGCAGTTCATGTCTCATTCGCCCGTACGGTGTCCTTCGGCCACCTCCCTGAGGCTCATTCGATCATGAACTGCATTTTACTT
>CP070627.1:2743514-2747320 GCA_020355945.1 Candidatus Aminicenantota bacterium
AAGCAACCTTCTATTTTACCTGTACCGAAGAGGTCATCGACAACCAATGGTTCAGGGGAGATCATGTAAGAGAAGACCACTACCTCTACGATTACCAGATCATCAGGGAAGAGAACGGCAAAATGAATGAGAACCGGCAGTTGAAACCGGCATCAACAGGACTCCTGGAAAAAAAGAGCAAAGAAACAGGAAAACCAGGGGACCAACAAACCATTTTTACCAATTTCATTTCAAGTTATCCTTTCTTGATGCCCATCAGTATGCTGGCAAAAGAGAACCAGCCCAAATACCACTACCGCTTGTTAGGCATTAAGACCAGCGACAACCGCACTCTCTATAAAGTCAGTGTGGAACCCAAAGAGGAAGGGATCATGGTGAAAGACTCCAACTACGGTGTGGTATGGATCGATGGCCAGGATGGTTCGGTATATAAAATTCAATTGCACCCTGATTCCCTGGTGGGTCTGAATCAACTCAAAAAAGTGGCCCGGCAAATGAGAAACCGCTTAAAGATATCTAATGTTCATTGGTATGAAGTGGAGCGTAAGGGGGTGCGGTTTCCCAGCCGGACTGAAATTAACTGTTCTTTCCTGGATTGGAACCAGGTAAAGAAAGTGTGGGGTCGGCTTACATCAGCCGCCCTGGAGCAGGTGGGAACCGTTTTTGCATATAAAGAATACCAATTCTTTAATGTCAATGTAGAGGTAGTAGAGTCCGATCACCAGTAAAATTAAATTATAAATGAAAAAAATAAAAGCGGGGAATCATGAAAAGTAGAAAAGCTAATTTAAAACAGTTCGTTTGTCTATTAATAACAATATTCTGCTGCGGCAGTCTGGTGCTGACAGCCCAAATCACACCCCCTCAAAAAACGGATCTGAGTATACCAAAACAATTACAAGACATTTTCCCCCCGGAAAATACTGAAGTAGTCAATATTTCCCTGGTCCTGCGGGCACTTAAGCAGGGACAGCCTGTGGCCGGCTTGCAGCAAAAGGATTTTACTCTCTATGAAAAAGGCAAACCGCGGCCATTGACAAATTTCCAGGAATTTCGCAGGAAAGTGGGACGGCATGTTGAAGACAAAACAACCCCGGCACCAGCAGCGAAAAATCGGTTCTTTTTTCTCTATTTCCGGGTATCCGAGCCAGACCCCAAAATTCCAGAAACATTGGATTACTTTTTCAGCCAGGTTTACAGGGACGGGGACTACGCGCTGCTGATCGTTGGAAACCGGGTGTTTCCCATTACTCGCCGCTCCCAGGTGGAACCTGCATTGGCATCATTTAATACCTCTTTAGCGCATTGGGTGGAAAAAACCAGCCTGGCAAGACAAAAATTGGCCGCTAGCCTGGAACAGTTGGTCCGGCAATTTTTAGAGGAAGACCGGATCGATGTAGACACCCTCCGGAAGCAAAATGTAAACCTGTTGATCTCCAATTTTAAAAATGTCTGGCTGGAGTACAAACAGCATTACATTTTCCAGCCGGATGACAAACTCAACCTGGTTGCCGACTCCTTAAAGAAAATCAATATTGAGAAATGGGGATTTGTATTCTACCAGCAAGACAGCTTCCCCTCTCTGAACCTGATGACCATACTCGGACCGGGCGTCAATTCCCCGGGGAGAATTGCCAGACTCCGGCGGCAGTTAGAACAGTTTGCACCGCGGTTGAGTAATACCCGGCAGAGCCTTCAAACCATCAATTATTTCCAGCAAGCATTAATCGAAGCCAATGTTACCTTACACCTGTTGCTATCCAACCCCCCATCCCCGGGAAAGCTGGATACCATGTACCTGGACCATAAAGCAGCTTATACCGATTGGCAGCGGGCCTTCAGGAATATCAGCCAGGCCACCGGCGGCAGTATTATCGAAGATAACAATGTGCAAAAATCCCTGGCTCAAGCGCTGGAGCGGGAAGATGTCTTTTACCGCTTAACCTATGCTCCTGCCACTGTTGGAGAAGAACACCGTAACATCCAAATCCGTACCAAACTACCGGGCATTAAACTCCAATACCACCGGGAGGTGACCGTTTCTCCGGCAGATAAAATTGCTGTTCATCACTTCTCTTTTAGTCACCCTTTCCTGGAATTTGCCTTGAAAAATTACCGGCAATTTTTCGATGGCACCCGTATGTACGGCGATATCGAGGTTAAAATCACCACTGTCGATTCTAGTGGCAACCAGAGGACCTTTAAAAAAATACTTGAACCTCTCCTGGATGAGGTGGCAGTATCCATGAACCTGGATTTTCCTTCCGGTGGGGATTACTCTCTCATTATAGAAGCCCATGACCGGCAGGCCGGGCAAACAGCCACCGTTAATCAACCAATCACTGTGCCGAAAAGCAAATATCAATTGGAACCGGTGCTGGTAACCGAAACCCTGAAAGAAATGAAAGGCGCCCGGTATAAACGGACATTGGATTCTCTCTTAAAAAAATCAGCCCGGTATTGTCAAAAATTGAAAAAGACAACCTTCCATTTTACCTGTACCGAAGAGGTCATCGACAGCCATTGGTACAGGGGAAACCTGGTGAGAGAAGATAACTACCTTTACGATTACCAGATCATCAGGGAAGAGAATGGCAAGATGAATGAAAACCGGAAGTTGAAACCGGAATCAGAAGCATTCCTGGCAATAAAGAAAAAAGAAACAGGGAAAACAGGGGACCAGGAAACTATTTTAACCAATTTCTTTTCAAGTTATCCTTATTTGATGCCTGTCAGTATGTTAGCAGAAGAGAACCAATCAAAATATCGCTACCGCTTGTTGGACCGTAAAACCAGCGCCAGGCGCACTCTCTATAAAGTCAGTGTGGAACCTAAAGAGGAAGGGGTGATGATAAAAGACTCCAACTACGGTGTGGTGTGGATCGATGAAAAGGATGGTTCGGTATACAAAATTCAATTAAACCCTAATTCCCTGGATGGTCTGAAACAACTCACTCAATTGGCCTGGCAAAAGAGACAGCGTTTAAAGGTCTCTGATGTTCATTGGTATGAAGTGCAGCGCAAGGGGATCCGCTTTCCCAGCCGGACTGAAATTAACTGTTCTTTTCTGGATTGGGACCAGGTAAAGAAAATGTGGGAACGACTGAGATCAGCCGCCCTGGAGAAGATGGGAACCGTATTTGAATATAAAAAATACAAATTTTTTAATGTCAATGTAGATGTGGTGGAAACCGATCCCCAGTGAAAAATCTGACACATAAAAATATAAAAAGGGGGCTAAATCAATAAGAACTTCCAAAACTTTGCCTGTCCCCGGTCGCCTAATAGCTGAGTGGTGTGCATGGAGCGCCAGCGAAATGCGCATTCCCTCCGGCGAATGGTTCGAATGCCTTCTATATTACCGGGGTTTCTCAGGGCATTTCACGATTTCTTTCCCCTTTCCGAATTAGGCGCTCATGTAGATAGGCACGGTACGTACCGCGCAGGAGAAAAAGGAGTATAAAGAAATCAGGAAGCCAGAAGTTTTGCATAATATGTATGGGGAAGAGCCAGTATGCATCACGCAGATAATCGTCCATGCTGTTCATTCCAGCCCACTCCCATCCGCAATAGTCATGTATGGCCACGAGTCCGAAAAGAGCTGTGAAAATAACTGTGCACAGCAGCAGGAAGTTCCTGCGATACCTCGCATTGTCCTCGACCCAGCACACAAATGTCCTGGCGTGCAGATACCGAATGACGATCATGGACAGCGGGGTGAGGATGGCAACAAGGGCCTTCAGCATGTCTTTACAATCCCTTACAAAAAAAATGTCCCCCCTGTTTGCCTTGATCACTGCCCCGAT
>CP070627.1:2747420-2751220 GCA_020355945.1 Candidatus Aminicenantota bacterium
TCATCCTGGTGGTGGAAGACAATGCCGAAGTCCGAAAGTACATTCGAGACCCCCTTGAACCCCACTACAGTGTTGTGGAAGCCAATGACGGGCGAGAGGGAATCGATAAAGCCAAAGCACTCATTCCCGATCTTATTGTCAGCGATATTATGATGCCCGAAGTGGACGGTTATGAATTGTGCCGGGTGTTAAAAACAGAAGTTAAGACCAGCCATATCCCTATCATTCTTTTGACCGCCAAAGCATCCCAACAAAGCGTCATCGAAGGCCTGGAGACCGGGGCTGACGACTATATTACCAAACCTTTCAATACAAAAATATTGACCACCCGCATTAAGAACCTCATCGGACTGCGCCTCCAGTTGCAGCAAAAAATACAAAAACAGATGCTGTTACAGCCGGATGAAATTTCCGTCTCTTCCATGGACCAGCAATTTATCAAGGAATTGCAGCAAATGATTGAAAAGAATTTATCCGACCCGGAATTTAACGTTGAAGTACTGAGTAAAAAATTGTATATGAACCGGGCCACCCTTTACCGGAAGGTAATGGCCTTGACCGGCGAATCCCCTACCCAGTTTATCCGGTCCTATCGTCTAAAACGGGCCGCCCAGTTATTAAGAGCCAAATTCGGCAATGTTTCCGAAGTATCATTAGAGGTGGGTTTTTCCAACATGGCCTATTTTGCTAAGTGTTTTAAAGAAAAATTCCATCAACTCCCCTCCTCTTACCAGGTCTCCGAGCAGTAGAGTTTTCCTGCCTTTTAGTCCTTTACCCCTTTATCACAACCCCTATGCAACCTATGTTTTATATTTTGCAACATTTATGGTAGTGCGAAAACTTTTTTAATACTATCATATGGGTGGACCGCCAGGGAGGTCGGATAAAAATGATTCCCCGGTCCGACAAATGAAAATTATAAAATATAGGAGGTAAAAAATGCATTTTCAAGTTGCTCTTAAGAACAATTTAGAAGGAAAGGATTTAAAAATGTGTGATAACACTGACAATCCTAAGTGTACCGGCTCAATTAGTTCTAGTGTAGGCAGGGTGAAATTTCCAAAGGATCCACCCAGCCCGGAAAGTGTAAAAATCTTCACAACTGCAGGAGGTCAGCCTATGGGGGGTGGTTGTAAGATTGAATTAGAAGAAAATTTTGATAAGTACAAATTCTCAAGCGGTGGTGCAACCGTACTAGAGATCACTCACCATAGAAGCACCGTAAAAGACGTTATACGGTTTTCAGGCGGTACCACTGACTGGGAGCTTCTTATCTTTAAACCTACTAAAGATAAAAAGCATAAGCAGACCACTAATGTAACCATCGGCGACGACAAAAAACCTTGACTTAAGGGCGATTATTGGTGAAGGTAAGAGGGGCTTGCCCCTCTTACCCCCCCTTCCCTTCAACCCTTAAGACTTTGTTTAAAAGTAATGCAAATAATGTGCAGGAGATGTCTATCGTTTTTAGGAACGTAAGAACGTAAAAACGTAAGAATATTGAACCTCCAGGAGGTTAAATAATGTCGAAAAAAGTTGAAATTACAGTCGAAAACAAGCTGATAATGGAGAAAAGAGATATAAACGTTTACCATCATTCCACCCGGAGTGCTCACATGCTCAGTCACAACAGCTCCATTACCTTTCCCTTTCAAACCGCTGATGAAAACGATTATCTCCATATCTCCGTAGTAAGCGGACCTGGCTTCCTGGAGAATACCTGTTTGATTGATGTACCGTCATGGATTGACTTTGAGCTTTCCATCGAAGGAAAAGCAGCCGTGACGCATACAAGAAACCGGATATTGGTAAAACTTCCCCCGGGTCCGCCTTCATGGGAGTTAAAAATGACAAGAACCACCGCTCCATTAAACACCCGGTTACAGGATAAGGTAATCATTGGTGATGAAGAAGCAGGTGGAGGAAATACAAAAATTAAAAAAAACAAAAAATAAGGAGAGTAAAAATGAAACAAAGATCTATCGTAACACAAGTATTCGTGTTAGTGGTTTTCAGCGTGCTTTTTGCCACGCTGGGATATGGAAAAGCAAGCACCAAAGATACAGTGATCGTTTACGACTTTTCAACCGGCGAGTTTTTTGACTTTTCAACCGGCAAGTTTGTTAAAGATGCAAAATTCACTGTCAGGTACGGAAGAAATGTGACATTCATGGTCAAAAACATTAATCCCTTTTTGTATAAGGTGGAAATTAACGGGAAATCAAATGATTATTTCGTTAATGCCCCAAAAATATTTGAGACCTCGAAACCGGAAAGCGCTAAGGAGGAAGAGAAAGCACCCACTAAAAAAACGCTTGAAGAAACACTACAGATCGGGCATGGGGCTTTATCCAAAACAGAAAAGTTCTATACCGCTCTTGCAAAAGCAATTACCACCGGAAACGATTACCATATAATTGAAGAAAATATAAACCGCCTGATAAAGGATTTCATTTCTCCCCAAGAAGCGGAATCCAGGCAAGAGCAAATCAAAGGGATTAAAAGCAAATACGAAGACAATTTGAAAAAAGCAAAATTAATCTACCAAACAGTACTCAAGAAAATTTGTTTTATTATTTGTTTTATTAAAAACCATGAAAAACTGTTAAAATTAGGAGTACATTTGTCTGAGTTTGAGAAGAAAGGTTATAAAAAGCTGATTTTGGATTTGATTGATAAATTCAGGGAAGAATACTTTTCCGTGTCCTCTACATTCCCCACAGTCCAAAATGACGAAGTGGAATTTACACTCAAGATAACGCCTCGAAAAAAAGAGAACCCCCTGCCCTTAAACCGGATGCTCGGCCCTGTTCGTGTAAAGGTCCACAGGGGATGGAAAATGTCTTTTAGTACAGGAATTCTCTTTGGCATCAATGCCCATGACCATACGTACCGTATAGAAGATATCGAAACGGAACCGGGCATGGAAGAGATGGTAGAGATCAAAGAAAATGAAGAGAGGTATTCAATAACCCCGGTTGTTATGGCTCTGATGCATATTCACCCCAGGAGTACCCACGCAACAAATTGGGGAGGCTTCTCCTTTGGATTGGGCACCGGTAAAATCGAAGAATTAAATTACTATTTGGGGACAAGTTGGATATTCGGTTCAACCAGGCGTTTCATCCTCAATCTTGGTGGAATGGTAAAGAGAATAGATTATCTGTCCCCCAAATACCAGTTGGACACACCAATGGCCAAAGCAGCGGCGCCAGAGGCAGAAAAGTTGGTTGAGAAAAAATTTAAGCTCCGTTTCTGTTTAGGAATTACTTACAACCTTAAATAAGTTGTGGAGACAGACAAATAGGACTAAAAAACAAAGAAGGTAAAAAAAATGAAAAAAATTCAGTGTGTACCACCCGCACCCGAGGTTATATCCATGCTTTACATGGGGTACCTCAAGGTGGCAAAAAACCAGGATATATCCACCTCGTTTCCGGGAGGCCCCAGGTCAGGGTGACATATGATGGCAGAAGGAAGGAGAGGGAGTAGGTACTCCCCCACCTTCCAACTGTCTATCGTTCTTGTCTCCCCGAGGAATTGTTAAAATTCCTTTGCATAAATTAAATAAAGAAGGATACTATGGAAAAACAAAAACCTTCCGCAGAAGAACTGGGGAGCAAATAAAATACCTGGCCACAGCCCGGACAAGCCGGAACCAAAAAGGATCTGGCTTGTCCGGGAAATTACAAATTACAAAATACAAATTACAAACAAAAGAAGTGCCCTTCGGGCATATTTGTTAACGCCTTCGGCGAGGATTATAAAACAGCATTTTTAAGCCCGATAGGGCTGTTTGT
>CP070627.1:2751320-2755119 GCA_020355945.1 Candidatus Aminicenantota bacterium
TCTATACGATGGAGGAGTCCCCCCTCTCGAGAGGGGATTTCCGGAAAGCGCTCAGTGCCTGGTGCTCAAGACGCAGTTCTGAGTCCTTAAATTCCCCTCTTGAGAGGGGTGGCCGCGAAGCGGATGGGGTGTGTCTCCCCTTTAATAATTTTTAATTTTGCATCATTCCAAATTGTGAGCGCAGCGAACTAAGTTCTCAATGAATGCCTGGTAATCGGAAAAATGAAACGCCCATACCCTTTCTTCTTCATCAATGATCTTTACTTCGGCAACCGCTCCCGATACCGGCAGCCTATCAATTAGAGACTTCATCCCCTCACGATTGCCCGGGAATTTAACCACCAGTTTATCCAGGTAAAGGTCTACTTCTTCCAATTGATATGTTTTAGCCAATACCCGTATCACACCGGCAAAGAAAATTTTCTCAATACTGTCCGGCGGACGGCCATAACGGTCCTGCAACTCCACCCTCATTTCCTCGATACGTTCGATATTCTCGGCCTCCAGGATTTCCCTGTAAAGCGAAATTCGTTCACCGGTGTTTTTAATATAATCGGGATCAATGGAATAAGAAAAATGGATATTAATTTTGCTTTCTTTTTCTTTTTCCATTTCTCCTTTCATTTCTTTGATGGTTTTGACCAGCATTTGGTGATAGTAATCAAAGCCCAGGGCTTCGATATGTCCGTGTTGTCGATTTCCCAGCAGTGTCCCTGCTCCCCTTAATTTCAGGTCGAATTCCGCCAGCTTGTAACCGGCTCCTAATTCGGCAAATTCCCGGATAGCTTCCAGTCGTGCTCTGGCTTTATCTGAAATATTCATGGTTTTGACTAAGAAATAAGCATAAGCCTGGCGGTTTCCCCTGCCAATCCTGCCCCGCAATTGATACAGTTGTGTTAACCCGAACCGGTGGGCATCCAATACAATAAGAGTATTAACATCCGGGATATCAATGCCATTTTCAATAATCGTAGTAGAGATTAATACCTGGCATCGTTTATTGATAAAATCCATTAAATTGGTCTCGATTTCATTGCTTTTCATTTTGGCATGGATCACCAGGGAAGATATTTGCGGCAGCCACTGCTGAAACTCTTCTTGAAAGGAATATATTTTATCGATATTATTGTAAACAATAAATACGGACCCGTTTCGTTCCACTTCATTTATTACCGCGGAAACAATAATTTCTTTTGAGAAATAACCGACAAAGTTTTTGATAGATAAGCGGCCGATGGGCGGGGTCTGGATAGTGGAGATATCTTGCAGACCGGCCATTGAGAAGGATAAAGTCCGGGGGATAGGGGTAGCTGACATGGACAATACATCGATGTCTTCCCTGTTTTTTTTAAGTTTTTCCTTTTGAAACACACCGAATCTCTGTTCTTCGTCAATAATATAAAGCCCCAATCGTTTAAAGGTTATGTCCCTGGAAATTAACGCATGGGTAGCAATGATGATATCGATTTTCCCGTTGGCCAGTTGGTGGTAAATATTTTTTTTCTTTTTTTGTGATACCATTCGTGAGAGCATGGCAATGGTGATGGGGAATTGGGCGAAGCGTTGTTTAAACGTGTGATAGTGTTGAAAAGCCAGGATAGTGGTGGGGCAGAGGAGTGCTGCTTGTTTCCCGTTAGCTACCACCCGCAAAGCCGCCCTCAGTGCTACTTCTGTCTTACCGAAACTCACATCGCCGCAGATAAGCCGGTCCATGGGATACTCTGCTTCCAGGTCTATGAGTACTTCGTTAATGGCTTTTTTCTGGTCTTCGGTTTCCACGTATTGGAATTCCTCTTCCAGCTTCTCTTCCAGTTCGTAATCTTTGGTATAAGCATTTCCTTTAATGGCCTTTCTCATGGCGTACAGTTCCAATAATTCCCTGGCAAAAGTGATAATACTTTTTTTCGCTCTTTTCTTTTTTAAGGCCCAGGTGTTACCCCCCAGTCTATCTATTTTGGGCATGTATCCTTCAAATGCGATGTATTTGCTCAATACATCCACCTCATATACGGGTACATAAAGGTACTCTTTGTGCAAGTATTGGATCTTGAGAAATTCGGTGATCTGGTTTTCAAAGGTGAGCCTTTTAAACCCCACAAATCTTCCGATACCCTGTTCCTGGTGAACCACCAGGTCATTGAGTTGAATTTCTTTGATCAAACCTTCGGATTTTAGCTGGCTGGTTCTCTCGATTTTTTCGATATACTGAAAATTCCTGTCGGCAAGGAAGATGCACTTTGTTTCCTGGTTTTCGAAAGAGAAGGGGATTTTTAACTGGATATGAGTAAAGGTGGTAAAACTTTCTGCCAGGCTTTCACTGAGTTTTTCATCCTTAGAAAAAATAAAACACCGATTCCCGTTATTTTTCACTTTCTCATTGATGTATTGGAGGTCTTCCAGGTTAAGATCGATGAGACTTTTTTTGAGTTTCACCCATTCCATTGGTGAAGAGATGGTGTCCCAGGTTTCGTTGATACTTAAGATATCTTCCTTGTCCAGGGAAAAATCAAACAAATGTGAGGGTTTTTCTATTTTTTTTTCGCTGCCCAAGGCAGCGTCATAAATTTTCTCATAATTGAGCAGTAATTTATTGAATTCATCAATTACTTTTTTTTTATCGGACACCACTATTTTGTAACCTGTTAACAGATCGGTCAGACGGTTCATATTGGTTTTGTTGCCGTTAAAATAATCCCTGTTGGTTTCGTAGTCCAGGAAGAATCGTGACAGGGGGAGATTTATGGTTTGGATTCTTTCCAGGGATTTTTGGGTATCAGTGTCAAAGATTCTCAGGGAGACGATCGTATCTCCTTCGATTTCGATGCGCACCGGGTGTTGGACATCGATGGGAAAGACATCTACGATACTGCCCCGCCAGGAGATATCGCCTTTTTCTTCTACGATGTTCCGGCTGTGGTAGCCCATATTCATAAGTTTTTTTATCAATTCATCCCTGGTAATGGTTTGATTAATTCCTATTTTTATGAAGAAATCCCGGAGTAAAGCCTTGTTTTCTATTTTTATGTTTAGTGCGGAGAGGGTAGTGATAATGATGAGCGGTTGGTTTTCCGATTCCAGGAGGTGGGGTATTAATCGGGTTTTATGGCCCACGGCGTGGAGGTTATCTTCGTTATTGATATAGGGGTCTTCGAAGGGGGTGGTATAGAAGTGGATAGGGGTTTTGTCCGGGTTAAGGAGATTTAGCCATAGTTCTAATTTTGTTTTTTTTTCGTTGAGGTTTTGGTTTTCTCCCACCACCCAGATGGTGTGTTTTTTTTCCAGGGAGTGGATGCCGGCGATGACCAGTTCGATCAAATCTTTATCGATATTGTTGATTTCGGTGTAGGGAGCTTTTGTGGTGATTAGGCGTTTGAGTCCCGGGCTAAAGATTTTATCTATCATGTTTCAATTATACCGTTTCGGTTTTTACGAATCAATAAATTTTAACCGCGAAATTACGGTGAAGCATGAAGAGACGCGAAGAATTTTTTAGCCCCGGGCTTACACAAGACTTTATACAGACAAACGCAGGCCCGAATGTCACTAATTATTAACCCGTGAAATTCTGCCATTTTCTGGCAAAATTTTACTATTAGGTAACCATATTTTATTGTATGAAGTTGTTGGCTGCAAGAATACACGCCTGTATCAAAACAATCAGGTATTGTACGGGAACAGCAATTCTACTCTTTCTTCTTTACCAGTTCGAATACCATGAGTTTATCATTGATCTGATCAAATGAAAATTTCTCTTTAGTATAATCAACAAGACTTTACTTGAGGTACTTGAAGGGGACGG
>CP070627.1:2755219-2759011 GCA_020355945.1 Candidatus Aminicenantota bacterium
GGGCATTATGTTGTTTTAACCGTTTCCGACACCGGCGTGGGCATCGCCCCGGAAGACCTTAATAAAATATTTGATCCCTTTTACACAAAAAAAGAGATGGGAAGAAGCGGAACAGGACTGGGCATGTCTGTTGTCTGGGGAACCCTGGAAGACCATAAAGGATTTATCGATGTCACCAGCACCCTGGGCAAAGGTACCACATTTAAGCTCTATTTCCCGGTCACCGATGAAGACCTCACTGACCTCCGGGAGACGGCCAATATCTCCATCAATAAGTTTATGGGAAAGGGTGAAAAAATACTGGTAGTGGATGATGAACGGGAACAAAGAGAGATTGCCTCTGTTCTTTTAGCCGAACTGGGATATTCGGTTCATACGGTTTCCAGTGGTGAAGCGGCCGTTGATTATATGAAAACCGGCAGCGCCGATCTCCTGCTGCTGGATATGATCATGAATCCGGGTATTGACGGCCTGGATACCTATAAAGAGATTCTTAAATTGCAGCCCGGGATAAAGGCAATCATTACCAGCGGCTTCTCCGAATCGGACCGGGTAAAGGAGGCCCTGAAACTGGGAGCCGGGATGTATATTAAAAAACCCTACACCATGGAGAAAATAGGCATGGCGGTCAGCCGGGAATTGGGGAATGGAATCGAGTAAAATAATGAAAGTTTTTTTGAATGGGATCGCCGGTACTGGCATGAGCGCCCTGGCCGGCCTATTTAAACGGAAAGGCCATGAGGTTTTCGGATCGGACGTCAATTTTTACCCACCGGTGGATAAAATATTGGAAAATATGAACGCCAAACTCTTCAGTCCCTATGATGAGAAAAACATCCCCGAAGATGTGGATATCTGCGTTATCGGGAACATCATATCCCGGGGCAATCCCGAAGCCGAGTACATCTTAAATAATGACATCGAATACTATTCCATGGCAGAAGCGCTGAATCGATTTTTTTTAAAGGGCAAAAAATCCATCGTGGCCGCAGGCACCCACGGTAAAACCACCATTGCTTCTTTTATATCTTATTTACTCTATTTGGCCGGGATGGACCCGGGTTTTTTTATCGGTGGGAAACCCATGGATTTTGATTCCAACTATCGGGTGGGAACCGGCGATTATTTTGTTATCGAAGGCGATGAATACGAGACCTCTTTTTTCGACCGCTCTTCGAAATTTTTAAAGTACCACCCCTATTATTTAATCCTGTCTGCCCTGGAATACGATCACCCGGATTTTTTCCCCTCTGAAAGTCTTTACTTGAAAGCGTTCCAAAACCTGGTTAACCAGGTGCCCTCCCATGGTCTGATCTTTTTAAACAGCGACTATCCCCTGAATGGCAAAGCCGTGGAAAAGGCCTTTACACCGGTGGTTACCTATGGAACCGCCAACAATCCCGATTACCTGGTAAAAAACATTGAATATAAAAATAGTCGTTATACCTTTAGGTTGAAACATCAATCAAAAGAAATCACTTTTACAACACCCCTCTCCGGCAGGTACAACGCCTGGAATCTTACTGCCGGCATTATCCTGGGATTGCATTTGGGGATCCCTGGAAAAATCCTACACGAGGCAGTGGAAACCTTCAGAGGTGTGGAACGGCGGTTAAATCAAATCAACAACATCGGTAATACCCTATTTCTTGAAGATTTTGCCCATCATCCCACCTCTATCAAGCAGGTGCTGGAAAGTATCAGGGAAACCTATCCGCATAAAAAAATCATCGTCTTTTTTGAGCCGCGCAGTTGGAGTTTGCGGCGGAATTTTTTCCAGGATCGGTTTGCGGCCAGTTTTGAAGATGCGGATGAGATTTTTATCAAAGAGGTCTATCAAAAAGAGAGAATTCCCAAAGACCAGCGATTGGATGTCGACAAAATAAAAGACCAACTGGTACAAAAAGGCAAAAAAATCACTCTATTTGATGATACCCGGGAAATCAAGGATTTTTTAAAGAAACTGGATTACAACCGGGAGAATGTGGTGGTTATTTTATCAAACGGCAGTTTTGACGGCCTCCCCGGTTTTGTAAAAAATTTGTAAAATCCACAATGACCCAATGCTGCTCTCAAAAAAAGTCACTTTTTCCCTGGTCTGGAGTTTCCTTCTTCGTCTATTGTGTCCGAGAAATCGGATATATTATTTACCTGGCACCATTTAATTTCTAATTAACTGTCTCCTTTTCTTAATTTCTTCGATAAATGTTCAGGTTGAGATAGAATTGAGAACCATTCGACGATTTCCGCGAAAAGGGGATCGGCCATCCACTGTTGAGCTTCCCGCGTCCCTTGATTTTTAACCGCCCGGATAATTTTGAGAATTACTTCCGATGTTTCTATTCCCTCCTCATATAATTGTTCCATTAAAACTTCAATGATTGTTAATGAAATATCTTTTGTGGGTGTGCTTAAAATATAATCTAATACAAATTGTAGAAAGTTATTTTTAATGGTCTTATCGTCACTTATTTTATGTATCAGCAGTATCCAATACCTCATAACAATTCTTAATTCTTTTATATCCCTTTTAATTGGATGATCCAGGATGTAAGCTCTTAAAAGGAATTCCAGTTTTTTTGTTTCATATGCAGGTAAAGTTTTTTCCTTTAAAAGTATATCAAAACTGTCGGTTACCGTGATAAATTTTCCCTGGAGCAGCAGGCGGCACAATGATTCCATCTTTGTTTCAATTTTACTATTTTTATCAGACAATCGCTGCAGTTCTTCAGTACTATTAAAGATAAACATTGATGTCAATTTCAATTCAGTAATGCAAGAGAAACTTAAATCTTTAAACTCACGAGCATACCTGATGAATTCAGAATAGGACTCATATGATTCTTTATATTTACCTTTCCTAAAGTAGCTCCCTCCCATGAAATCGTACCCAACTGCTTTTATTTCAGGATAAATTGTCATTTTTTTTGCGACTTCCAAAGCCCTCTCCAAATCCTTTTTTTTAATCAAATCCAAATATTCCAAAATCAAATTTTTTATTTGCTTAAATTCAGCTTTTTCAGACTCTACAATAAGCATGCGGATGTTTTTCATGAACCGATTATCTTTTGCCAGTTCCAATGCTTTTTGATAGAAGAGCTTTTTTTCACCTACCAATTGAGAATGATTGGTGAGTCTTTCTTCTATCTCTTTACGGTCAAACAAAATGGCAGCTAATTCAGACATACAGTAGATATCCGTTTCGTCAATGCCTTTCACTCGCACCTTGTACCACACCCGGTAGAAATAATCCCGCAGCGTATAAAAAACCTCTTTTTTTTTCACTCCCTCTCCTGTTAGCCGTATCTCCTTTATCCATCCTTCGGCCTCCAGCCGTTTAAGCTGCTCTGTAACGGATTTTTGCTCTGCATTAATATAGTTGCTTATTTCGGTTGCTGTTTGGGCAGGGGTTCCTGTAACCAGGGCATCCAATATCATTTTTCTCTGGGAAGATTCATCACGGGTCTTATCAAGGAAATAAGGCGTCAATTCCATTATTTTCCCCAGGATTTTATCCGTATCCAGGTGGTTGTTGTCCAGCAAAAGTTCGTACAAAAAAAGAACCAACCTGGGATTGCCACCGGTTAAAAGTGTGTATGTATAAATATAGTGTCGATTTCTTTCTATTTTGCTTTCCATACCCTCATCACCTCTAAAGGCGGCGATTTTGGTAAGAAAGTCTATGATGCCTTGCCGGTCCAGGTTTTCAAGGTGCCTTAACCTGAAAAAATGAAAAAAAGGTTTCCCATAGTTTTCAATCTCGTCAAAAACAGTCAAAGCTGTCCCGATAAT
>CP070627.1:2759111-2762892 GCA_020355945.1 Candidatus Aminicenantota bacterium
ATCATGGTAATCCTGTAAATCCCATAAATCATGGTCAAATTTTTCCCCAGTCAACTCGGGGTTGTTTAGATATCCCCTGGCCAACCCGGCACCTGCAATGGTCAATTCCCCAGGCACCCCCATCGGCTGCAACCGCCCCCAGCGATCAAAAATATACAGCTTTACATTTTGCAAAGGTCTTCCAATAGGGATGGCACCACTGCCCTTCCAATCCGACACCGGGAACCTGCTGGCATAAACTGCAGCCTCGGTGGGTCCATACAAATTCTCCAGGGGAATGCCGCTCTTTAAACGCCGGAATTTATTCACCACCTCCGGCAGCAGCGCTTCCCCTGCCAGGAATATGTATTTCAGGGACGATAGTTTGCCAATGTTCCTGGGGGTTAACTGGTCCACAAATACATTAAACATGGAGGGAACAAAATTGACATGGGTGACGTACATTTGCTCAATGGCATCCAGTATCTTTTGGGGTTCCTTTTCTCCTCCAGGCTCCAACAGTGCCAATCTGCCGCCTCCATCTCCCCAAAACCAACTAAACAGCTCTGTGACTGAAACATCAAAAAGATATGAGGTTTTCAACAGGTAAACATCCGACCAGGTAATTGGATACATCCGGTGCAGCGCGGATAAGGTATTCACAATGGAGGCATGGTCCACCATGACACCTTTGGGGTGACCCGTAGAACCAGAGGTGTAGATGATGTAAGCCAGTTGCGAATTTAGACACACCCCGCGTCCTCTTGCACTTTTTAAGGACAAAGAGGAGGCACCCCTCTCAAGAGGGGAATTCCAGGGCGCTGAGTTCTTCAAAAATTCCTTATTCACCAAAATTTTCGCTCCGCTGTCTTCTAACATATATTTGATACGATCTTCCGGGTAACCGGGATCAATGGGCAAATAAGCACCCCCTGCTTCGATTATCGCCATAATAACAAACACCATCTCCAGGGAGCGCTCTACCATGAGCCCCACAATGCTGCCAGGTGTAAGGCCCTTTTGCCTTAACAAACACCCCAGTTGATAAGCCCTGCTCTTTAACTCCCTATACGATATATGCAGGTTCTGCATATAGCCCCCCAAACTACTGCCCACAACAGCTACCCGGTCCGGGGTTCTCTGTACCTGTCCCTCAAATAAATCATGGATTGTCTTATCACAGGTAAATCCTGCCCCCGTATTATTAAAATTCAATATTATCTGTCTCTTTTCTTCTTCCAGTAATAGATCTATCTCATACAGCGCTTTCCTGGGTTTTTGTATAATCTCTTTTAAAACCTGAGCAAAATGTTGGGATACCCCCTGGATGATATCTTCATCAAATAATTCCCTGTTATAGCTAAAACGCACTTCCATTTCTTCAGATAAGGTTATAACCAGGGTCAAATCATAATGGGTAGTCTCGAAAATCGAATAGGCATTTATCGATAGTTTGCCGCGCTGGTGGTTCTCCTTTAATCGTATATCCAGGGGATAATTCTCTATCACCACAAGGGTATCGAAAAGTTCTTCATGATGATTCAATCCGCTGTATTCCTTGATCTTCACCAGGGAACTACACCCATAGGCTTCTTTTATTTGCAGGACTTCATTCATTTGTTTGAGCAAATCAACGATTCCTTCACCAGTATCGGTGCGAACTCGCATTGGTAACGTATTGATAAATAAACCCACCATATCTTCAATGCCTTTGATTTTCGCCGATCTACACGATACAGTGGTGGCAAATACCACATCACTGCTGTTGGTATACTTTTGCAGCAATATACCCCAGGCACTGTACAGCACCGCAGCTATTGTTAGCTTATGGCGGTGAATCAATCGTTCCAATTGCTCCCGGGTGTCTTTTGGAAATGTAATGTTTAAATTTCCCGGACTGATAATCTCTTTTCCTTTTGATCTTTTTTTCTTGACTGTGAGTGCTGTCGGTGTATCGAAATCCGTTAAATAGTCCTTCCAAAATTTCTTCTCTTTCTGTTGATCCTGTTGGTAAATCCACTTCACAAATTCCTTAAATTTACTTTTAATCGGTTTTGAAGGCGTTTTCTTATGAACCAGGCCATTGTATGCATTAAAAAACTCCTTTAAAATAATCCCACTACTCCAGCCATCATATAAAATATGATGATGACTGATAATCATCTCATATTTCGCTTCCCGGAGCTTACATAACGTTACCCGGAAAGAGACTTCCTGTAAATCAAATTTATTTTTCCTATCCGATAACCTTATCTCTTCCAACCTTCTTTTCTTTTCACTACAACTGCTGTCAGTAAGATCGTAAACCACTGGTTGAAGATGGTGCTCTCTTAACACCACCTGGATCGGATTTTCCATTTTTTCCCAGCGATACACGGTTCGCAGCATCTCATTGGATGCAAACACCCCATTCCAGGCTTTCTCAAATATTTCAATATTTACGATACCTGATATTTCCAGGCTTAATTGTTCAAAATAGTGATCGCTTTCCGGGTCTTTCAAATAGTGAAAAAGCATTCCCTCTTGCATTGGGGTTAATGCCATTACATCCTCTAAATTTTTCCTGTCAATTGAACCTATTGAACCATTTGCTCCTGAACGCTTCATTTGGACCCTCCCTTTATTAAAGTATTCTTTAAAGAGCCGTTGATAAGCATTAATCTCGAAATACCCGAACCTCCGATCATTGGCACCTCGATGATCTCATCCCCAACCAGCAAAAGGATATCCCGCGGCATTCCTGCATACAGTCACTCCGGCGCCTTCCATTCCGGGGTGGAATAAGGAACTGCATGATTGATCACATCCGGCTGACATACAGTAATCCCTTCGGATTCCAGGATGCGAACAAACTCCTCCAGCTCGTTCCAGGCTTCCGCCAGTGGTAATCACTCTAGTTGAGTGGTGAAAAAAAAGCAATAAAATACTTTCTAACTTATTGGGTGCATCACAATTTAAATGATATTATATAAATACCACAACCCATTGATGCTGTAAATCCCCAAAATTCTCCAGTATTCCGAACATAATCAAACAACTCAAATGTTTGTTATTAAATGGTTCATGGGGAAATGAATTGGGCTCCCCTCACCAGTAAAGCCCTTTGTCACCCCTTACTTTAAGGTAAGAATTTTAGTATTATCATTGAATAATATAGTTATTATGAAATAAAATTACCTGTGTTAAAAGCTGCATCTATTTAACTCGAATGGAGAATTTTAATGGTTCTTGCTTTTTTTCGCAACTGTTGATCTAAAACCAGAGGCTTGAATTATTTTAGTAAATACGCTACCATTAATTAATAACCAGCAAAGGAGACAACATGGTTAAGAATTTGAGAGTTAACCCGGAACGACTTCATACTCGTCTCCTGGAAGATGAAAAATTAGCCACGAAGTTACACAAAGCTGCACAAAGAAAATAAGAAAATAAGTGGCTAAAAAAATCTTGCCGGCGGAACAGGGGATTTTAGCTGTTATGACTTTATTTCACCCGGTATATGAACTCTCCGCTGCCCCGGGTCAACTGCCTTGCGAGACAGTCTTCAAAGATTGGTGGTACCGCCGCGACCCCACGCATATATCGTTTTTCCGGCCGGAAACTTTCTACTATATTGCCAGGCTCCTGGACATGACCATCTTAATAATGGATCAGAAAAACACGGTATCTTTTCGGAAATAATTTTTTTGCCACAGAGGACACAGAGAACACAGAGGAAAATTCTTACATTTTGCGAAGTAAACTTCGCATTTTGTAATGAATATGCTATAATATAGTCATGATGAATAAATCAATATTAAAA
>CP070627.1:2762992-2766772 GCA_020355945.1 Candidatus Aminicenantota bacterium
TTCAATTGAAAATATCCCCCGAAATCCCTCCGGGGATAAACCGGCGTACATTCTTTACACATCAGGTTCCACCGGCAAACCCCGGGGAGTACTCCAGGGTCATGGTAATATTTTATATTTTATACGCAATTGGACCGCTCAATTCTCCATCACCCCGGGGGACCGCATCACGTTATTTGCTTCGTTTAGCCATGACGGTTCGATCCCGGATATATACAGTGCCCTGCTAAATGGTGCGGTATTATACCCCAGGAATATAAAAGAAGAAGTCAATACCGATGAACTCCCCAAATGGTTAATAGACAAAAAAATAACCATATGGCATTCGGTGCCCACATTATTTCGATATTTTGTTCATACCCTGGATAACCAGGATAACCAGGAAAATAATTATAATTATTTCCCGGGTCTTCGTTTTATTGTTTTAGGGGGTGAGCCGGTGATCCGGCACGATGTGAACATGTTTAAACGGTTTTTCCCCACCACCACCCTGGCCAATATTTACGGGCAAACCGAATCCACTGTCAATTCTTTCTGGATGGTGAAACCCGGGGATTTACCGGACCGGGTTCTTATCGGGGACCCCATCGATGAAACCGGACTTTTAATTATAGATGAAAATGGTGGGGTGGTTGAGGATTTCGGCACCGGGGAGATTTTTGTGGCCAGTGAACATGTGGCCCTGGAATATTGGCAAGATACCGAAACCAGTCAAAAAGTATTCTTACATGACCCGGACCTGGGCCGGTTGTACCGAACCGGGGATTTTGCCAGGCTCATATCCACCGGCAATATCGAGTTTTTGGGCCGGAAAGACACCCAGGTAAAAGTAAGGGGATTCCGGGTGGAATTGGGAGAAATCGAAACCGCATTATTAACCCATGAATTAATAAAAGAAGCGGTAGTCATAGATAGACAAAAAGAAGACGGTGAAACGTATTTGTGTGCCTATATCGTCCCTGTGGGTGCAGGTTTAGGGGAATCTATCGATATAGACACCAGGGAATTGAGGAATTATTTAGCTGGTTTTTTACCTGGTTATATGATCCCGGCCCGGGTGGTGTCATTAGACAAAATGCCGTTAACGCCCTCCAATAAAATAGATAGAAAAGCGCTTCCTGATCCCGGCACCCTGCAAGGGCAGGCCATGGCCCCCCGGGATGAAATCGAAAGGAAATTGGCAGTAATATGGGCCGAGGTATTGGGAGAGCAATCCCCATCATCTATCGGCATCGATGATAATTATTTTGAATTAGGCGGGCATTCGTTAAAGGCCACGCTCATGGTATCGAAAATACGTAAAGAACTGAATGTAGACGTACCCCTGACAGAAATATTTGACAACCTCACCATCCGGAAGCTGTCCCAAACCATCAAAGGGTTAAAAGAGGAACAATATACCTCCATAGAAGCAGCAGAAGAAAAGGAGTATTACCCATTATCCTCAGCCCAACAACGAATATTTGTCCTGCACCAAATAGAACCCGACAGTATCAATTACAATTTACCCATTGCCTGGATGCTGGAAGGAGAAATTGAGACAAAAAAGTTGGAAGCGGCATTCAGGAAATTGATCCAAAGACATGAAAGCCTGAGAACATCATTTATAATGGTGGATGGAGAACCAGTCCAGAGGATACATAAACAGGTGGATTTTAAGATAGAGGGGGCAACAGCTCTTATAAGTTCTTTCCTCCGTCCCTTTGATTTATCCCGGGCACCGCTGCTGCGGGTGGGATTAATAAAAATAGAAAAGAATAAACACGTACTAATGATAGATATGTATCATATCATCTCTGACGCCACCTCCATGGGAATCATGCAAAAAGAGTTTATGACTCTTTATGAAGAAAGAGACATTCCCGGGCTTCGCATCCAATACAAAGATTACGCAGAATGGCAAAACCGCCTGGATATAAAGGAAAGTGAAGAAAACAAAAAACAAGAAAAATACTGGCTAAAGCAATTTAAAGATGAGGTACCTGTATTGAATTTGCCCACGGATTTTACCAGACCATCGGTACAAAGTCTCGAGGGTAATACCATGGCATTTGAGATAGGGAGTGAAGATACAGGGGCCTTAAGAGTATTGGCATTGGAAGAAAAAGCCACATTGTACATGGTACTGCTGGCCATATTCAATATATTGGTCTCAAAGTTAAGCAGACAGGTAGATATCATTATCGGGACACCGGTGATAGGCCGCAGTCATGCAAACACCCATTCCATCATCGGTATGTTTGTAAATACACTGGCGATGCGTAATTATCCCAACGGGGCAAAAACCTTTAGAGAATTCCTCCAAGAAGTAAAAGAAAATGCATTGGCCGCGTTTGAAAACCAGGACTATCCCTTTGAGGACCTGGTGGAAAAACTGGAAGTCAACCGGGATATGAGCCGGAACCCGCTCTTTGATGTCATGTTTGAATTACAGAACGTGGAAACCCACGCGGTAGAGATCCCCGGTTTGAAATCACTGCCATATGACTTCGATTACCCAGTATCAAAGTTTGACCTGGTTTTCCAGGCCCTGGAAATAGAAAATAAACTGTTTGTTACCACCAGGTACTGTAAAAAACTGTTTAAACATGAGACCCTGGAAAGAATTATTGAATGTTTTAAAAAAATTGTCTATTCGATTATAAAGGATGTAAATACAAAAATTTCCCGGGTGGAATTCGTCCCGGAAGAAGAAAAGAGAAAAATATTATATGATTTTAATGAGACAGGGGCCTGGTACCAGAAAGATAAGCTCATCCATGAGTTATTTGAAAAGCAGGTAGAAGAAAAACCGGATAACACCGCCCTGGTGGGCGGAAATCCCAAATCCCAAATCCCAAATCCCAAACATGGGGCGCCCTTCGGGCAAGTTTCAAACGCCTTCGGCGGGATGCATCTTACTTACCGGGAATTAAATGAGAAATCCAATCAACTGGCCCGGTTATTAATAGAAAAAGGTGTCAAACCCGGCGCCATTGTGGCCATCATGTTAGAGCGTTCCATGAACATGATCATTGGCATTTTGGGAATTTTAAAAGTCGGCGGTGCTTATTTGCCCATTGACCCGGAATACCCGGAAGAACGGATTCAATACATGCTTACCGACAGCAGCGCCAAAATTCTTTTAACCGGCCAGGAAATCGCAGCCTTTTCTTCGCCTGAGGCGTTTAATAATAGCCCGAACCTGGCTTACGTCCTTTACACTTCCGGGTCCACCGGGAAGCCAAAGGGTGTAATGGTGGAACATTCACCTGTTGTCAATATATTAACGGCCTTGCAGCGCCGCTACCCGTTGGCGGGTTTGGATACGTATCTTTTAAAAACTTCATACGTATTTGATGTGTCGGTGACTGAGTTATTTGGTTGGTTTTTGGGGGGTGGAAGAGTGGTAATATTGGAAAAGGGTGGTGAAAAGGACCCTGGCAAGATATTAGATACTATCCGCAGGGAGGAAGTGACTCATATTAATTTTGTCCCTTCCATGTTTAATATGTTGGTGGAGGAATTGAATCCTGTCAATATAAGCAAACTATCCGGTTTAAAGTATATCTTTTTAGCTGGAGAGGTGCTTTTGCCAAAATTGGTCAACAAATTCAGGCGTTTGCATACGGGTATTCGATTGGAGAATATATATGGCCCTACGGAAGGGACGATTTATTCCAGTGGATATTCCTTATCGGGCTGGAAAAGTGGTAGAAGTATTCCTATTGGGAAGCCCATGCAGAATACCAGGCTTTACATTTTAGATAAAGATGATCTTTTACAGCCCATTGGAATTCC
>CP070627.1:2766872-2770648 GCA_020355945.1 Candidatus Aminicenantota bacterium
AAAGGGATCAATAAAATTCGCCGGGTTCATATAAAACCCCTGGTACAGGTTCATTGAATCAATATAGCCCACTAGACGCAATTCTTCTTTTAAGTACAGTGTAAATCTAAGCCTGATCTGCGTTTTGGGCTGTTTTATCAAGGGGATTTCCTGGATTTTTTTTGAAATCGGCCTAGAAGCGGTTTTTTCCCTATAATCCTCAAAAAAATTGTTTATAATGGGGTTATTGTTATCCGGGACTTGAATACCGGTATCTCCAGGACAACCGGGAGGATTAACATTGGCGGTAGGACTCCCACCTATCGAGAGCATAAATGCCAGGATAAGCGAAAGCATTGTTGTCATTTCGTTTTCTTTACAAGGATTTATTTTACATGATCAGGTCACGGAAATAAAGACCTCCCCTTTTTCTCTTTTAGTTGCAAATGAAAAGTGCCATATACGAGAACGGCGGCTAAATAAGAAAAAATTAACTTTTTGGAGGCCATTGCTGGGCACCATGAAGAACCCGGATTATTTCCAACACCTCATTTTTGACTCGATAAATTATAATGTAAGGTGTTCCACTGACTGCAAACTCCCTGCTGTTGGGAACCCGGCCAACATGACCCAACCAGGGATTATCTGCTAAATGCTCATCTATCACATGTACAATACGCCTTACCATTTTAGCCGCAGCCTGGGGATTATCCAAAAAGATATAATCATGAAGGGATTCAAGGTCTTCTGAAGCCGCTTTAGTCCAGGATATTCTCAAGTTTGCTCTCCTCTTTCATTCTAATTTCTAATTTCTAATTTCTAATTTCTATTTTATATCCCATCTAGCCTTTATCTCTTCATGAGGAATCAACTGACCTTCGTCAGCTTGACGAATACCTTCCTGGATAGCCTTAATCTGCCATTCATTCAATTTGATGTATTCCTGGAGGGCTTCAGATGCGAGATAGGATTTGGATCGTTTGGTGGCATGAGCCATTTGATCGAGTTTTTCTTTTATTTCAGATTCGACTCTAATCGTTATAATTTCTTTCATTGTAAACTCCTGTATACATTGTAATACATTAACTAGAAGTTTTCAATATTTATGCAGAAAAAATCGTTTTTTACTTCAAACGAAGTGATTAAAAGAAAGTATAGATATGGTGCCAGGTGAATTATTTCTCTTCTAAAAAAACTCGTCCAGTTGAGCCTATATGCTGATCAAATCGCTCATTAGAGGTATTGTGGACGGCTACGGGAAACTGCACTTAGTTGGTGTGTTGTTTGTTATGCGCTGATTCAAGACCACCGCCACGGAACCACTTCCAACACTTCGGTATCAAACTGCCGGCTGAAGCCAGCTAAAAGCTTCCTGCGCCATTGTAACGTCGAAAAAGCTAATTATTGACTCCACATCCAAACAACTTCCTGATCGTTTAAGCTCTTCGCTCTTCGCTCTCATGTCTAACTCCCCTCCCGGACAACTTACTCCCCCTTTTTCGGTAGGCCGCAGGAAGATGGGCGGGAGGGCAGGAAGTGTACTGAAATCAACAAATATCCCCGTGACCAGTCACTGGGAAGCCTTTTGAAAGTAGTAACAATACCCATTTTCATAGGCATCGTTGTCTATTTGTCCACTTATATCTCTCTTGATTTTTTTTCTTCGTTATGCTATAAATACAAAAGTAATTAGTTACTCCGCAACATCTTTGGAGGTTAATATGGATATGCCAATCTCAAGATATCACGCCTTTATTGTAATGATTACAGTTGGATTGATGTTCATAATACTATTAAACATCCCCCAAAATATAAGGTCAAATAACGAGTTATTAATCGCGCTAGTAGGGGCAGTAAGCTCAGTAGGGATTTATTTCACCTTCAGTAAGATACTGATATTTCTATTAGTGAGAATTAATTGGGTTCTTAAAATTTTTTTGGGGCCCTATTATATCAAAGGTACCTGGATCGGAAAAGTTAGGAGAGGGAGTAAACTCAACGCTATCGTAGAACATTACGAACAAACCCTCAATTCATTGGTTATTAGAGGCTATTCATTTACACCGAAGGGGGTAGAAGCAGCAAATTGGTCTACAGCCTCAGCTAAGATTGATATACATGAAGGGGCACTTTATTGTCATTACAAAACAAATCTAAAAACAACAGTTCTTCAAGCAGAAGGAGTAGGACGTCTTCAATTTGACCGGAAAAATAAAACAACCGGCCCAAGCGGTATGTCAGGATATTACATGGATACCCACAAAGATGAAAAAGGATTTTATGAAGATATGGTAAAAATATCCGAAAACCTTATTGACATTGAGGAAGCCAAGCAGAGAGCACTGGAGCTTTTGCCAAAAGAAAACAATTAATTTTCGAGCAAATTCTACATTGAAAAGAAGTGGTGGTGATAGAGGTAATCAATCATACCTCTGAAAGTGTTAACAATAAATCATTTTAGCGACTTTGTTGTCCAAATCTGGATTTTTAGTCTTGAAATGGGAAAAAAGCCTATAAAAATTAGCCTGTCCCCAAGTTTTTTGGGCCGGGCTTGATAAATCAAGCCGTGACGCATCTACAATAGAATGGAGTAAGCGAGGATATGATTTTCAAATGTCTCCGGGCGAGGCCGTGGTCTCATGAGTGGCTACCATAGATCGGTACTCAGGTATTTGAGGCCGGAATCATTGATCATGGTGACAATGGTTTTACCCTTGAATTCATTGTTGAGCAATTTTAAAGCTGCTGCAACATTGGCTCCTGAGGAAAAACCGGCAAAAATTCCTTCGCTTTTGGCAAGAGTACGAGCGGTTTCCATTGCCTCTTCATCACTCACCTGTAAAAATCCATCAATGTTTCCCTTTTTCATGAGAGGAAGGTCTTCCATAGAATAACCGCCCCCCTGGATGCGGTGATTAGGGTTAGTAATGGCTTTGCCTGCCAAAACCGCTGCACTGGAAGGTTCCACCACAAAACATTTGATCAACGGGTTGTGTTCTTTCAACGCTGCTGAAACACCGGCAAAAGTCCCGCCGCTGCCCACAAAATCACAAAAGACATCTAAACTTCCATTGGTCTGCCTTAAAATCTCGGGCCCGGTATGAAGATAATGAGCCCGGAAGTTTCCTTGCAGTGTGAATTGATCGGCCCTAAACGCGTTTCGTTTTTCTACAATTCTCTGCGTTTCTTGTTCCACCAGGGCCAGGTCTTCCCCGGATACCTGGCCCCTGGGAGAACCCGGGGCCTGGTCCACCAGGACCACTTCCGCTCCTAAAGCAGCCATCATCCTGGCCCTCTCCTGGGAATTACCCTTTGACATTACCGCAACAAACTTGTATCCCTTCACCGCACATACAATGGCTAAACCGGTCCCGGTATTCCCGGACGTTAATTCCACCACTTCCTGGCCCGGTTTCAACAGCCCCTGCTCTTCCGCATCTTTAATAATCTGCAAGGCAATACGGTCTTTCTTGGAATATCCTGGGTTCAAGTAATCCAGTTTTGCCAGTATTCTCCCTGCTAAATTCCCGGTCATCCGCGCCAGTTCCACCAGTGGAGTATCCCCGATCACTTCATTCACTGAATCCAATACGTTATCACTTCTGCTCATCGTGGCCTCCGGCATCCAGGGGATGGAATCAAAATGGAAGCTGCGTCCTTCGGACGGGTTTATTAACGCCTTCGGCGGAAAAAAAGGACACAAACAAATGGATCAACAATTCTTGACAAGAACTCTTTTTTTCGCCGAAGGCGTTTTAAAATCGCACGAAGTGCGCAACTTCCGTTTTTCATTTTTC
>CP070627.1:2770748-2774519 GCA_020355945.1 Candidatus Aminicenantota bacterium
TGATTCATTTTTTTTACCTCCTGGAATCACTGTAGAGAAACTAAAAAAACCTTTATTAAGCCGGATAACCTATTGTTTGGGCGAAAAGCACACGCTGTTGAGGCCGAAGCTTGAACTCCCGGGCTGTTTTGTCCCTATTGCAATTGTGGAACCAGGCTGCCAATCCTTGCGAGGCGGCGAATAAGTAAACGTTTGACGCAATGAGGCCTGTAGCAACATAATAATAAGACTTCTGCACCTCCGGGTCCCCTATGTGCGGGTCCGGCTGCCAGCTTGCTGTAACATCATACCTGGTAAGGTCCACGACATAAAAGATATTTACCGGGGCTTTAGCTGCGCTGCCCCTGCCAGCCAGGGCGCGAAAGTCCCCGCGGACAACCGGGGTCAGACGGTGCCCAACCGCCTCATAGAGGTAAACTCCCCCGCTCATGGCAACGTAAAGGTCGATCTCCTGGGAGTTACTGGCAGATGCGGCTGTTCTGCCCGGCTTGCCAAATGACGACTTCTCCCGGTTCACACCGAATGCCGCCCAGAGAAGATTGGACAGTACCTGGGCCGGGAGTTCTCTCGAACTGATGCTGCGTACAGTCCGTCTTTTATCCAGGGCTGCCAGAACAGATTTGCCCCCGTCCTTCTGGGGTTTCATAAGATTGATAGGTTGTAGATCCCGGGAAAAGCCGGGACCTGCACCGGCCAGCAATGTGACAGCCGGCAGCGTCTTTACGAAAGTCCTGCGATTCATCTTCTTCTCCTTTCTAAAGTTTTTTTTCATAAAAAAAGTATTTGCTCTTCACAATGTTATATTCTACTTGAAATTAAATAACAAATCAACAATTGAATGCATATGAATCAAATGCAGGGAAATCGATAGGCCAATCAATTGGGGTGGAAAGCGGCTTTGACAGATTTGTGCTATCCACTGCCAGCGCCTAACGCCTAAGAGGGGAGGTATGGTATTTTGTAGTATTAACCTGGTGTAAATGCGAAAAACTCTCGTTCTACAGAAATGTCTGACCTAACTATTCCTGAAGCCAATTTCTCTGCATCATATAGTTTGTTATCTTTATCGTTTTCCTCTAAGCTACTTTTTACCTGTTCCCGGATAGTATGTATGAATAAATCTTCTATACCTTCGTCAGTAACCCCTTTTCCAAGATTTTCTCCCACCGATGAAACCAATACAATATGTTCAACAAATCTCTCTTTTCTATATTCGTATATAAACTTTGCAAACGCCTGACCTATTTCTTTTGCAGCGGAAATAACAAATTCACGTGCCCTGGAATCCTTTTTTTTAGCTGCTTTTGTAAGATTTACCAGGATTGCTTTTTCTGTGGTTTTATCAGGATTTGAAGTTTTTAGACTGTTTAGATAAGCTTTAACTTCACCTATATTGAAATTACCATCCCTTGCTTTTTTTATTTCTTGAAGAAATGCTCTATTTTCTTTTACTTTCAAGTCATTAGCTAAGCGTTCAGCGAGCCAGGGTCCGGCTATTCTTTCTGAAAGATGGGTTGCTTTGTCGGCATATTCCAAAATCTTGCTTTTATTACTGGCAGTTTGCTCGTTCCCTATTTGCTCCTTTATAGCGTTTAAAAATTCTTCTTCATTTGTAAATTCCTGATTTGCCAGCTTTTTCAATCCTTGCAAAATTTTTTTAGAAATTTTCTCCTTTCTCAAATGATCCAAAGATTGTTTGCTGAGTCTGAAACTTGTCGCTTTTTCTTTATATTCTGGAGGTAAGTTTTTTAAATCCCTGATGGGTTCACGCTTCCTATTATTAGTAATGAATTCATAATGATATTCATCATTTTCTCGTATACGTACAAGATATCGTCCTAAACTTCCCAATTCTTCATGCGCAATCTCTCCATCTTTAACGATTCCAATTCCAACTCCACTGCCAATAATAACCGCTGCTGCATCTTTTTTCCCTTTTAGAGTCCCTCCTGGCGATACTTCACCTAATATAGCCGCAACACCATCATGTATAAGGTTTACCTCAAAAAAACGGTTAAGATAACGATTTTCTAGGGCTTCTTTAATTTTATCTTCAAGCGGATAATTTTTAAAAGGTAAAGTGGTAAGCTTTTTACCTTTTCCCAAAATTTTTGTACCATTTACAATACTTAAAGGGCCTTTGCATGAAATGCCAATTATGCCTAATTTATTTTGTCCTAATGTCTTGTCTATAAGATCAACAACGGTTTTAACTTTTTCTGCTATTCTGTCCTTTAATTCATCAGCATACTTTTCTTGTTCATCAATTCTAAATGTAGTACGCCAATCGATTGGTGGTACAACCTCTAAAATGATGCCACCTGGGAAAACCAAAGCAATACCTAATTTTGTCCCGCCAAGGCTTACAGCTACATTTACCTTATAAGTTTTCCCGAGAATTTCTTTAACCCTCTCAAAAACAAAATATACTAATAATTGGAAACCGGAATCAGTTCGAAAAAGTGTTTTACCTTTGAAACCGAGTAATTTTTCATAATTACTTCTGTATACAGGAACGTATAAATTATATTCCTCTTTAAATCGTTTTACATTATGTTGTAATTTCCCAAGAGGATCTGGCTGTTTGTCCTTTTTTAGATCGTCAAAGAGATCCTTTTCTAACCCTTCTCTAGAAACCATCCATAACCGATCTGCTTCTCTAAGAACCACAGCAAGAATATCGTTTAAAGGTATCAAATCCTCAGCACCATACTTCATTCCTAGTTCAGCATGGTAGTCTGCAATGGAAGGTACATCATGTATAGAGATACAACGTTTTATTTTGTTTATATTTTCGTCAGATATAGTTATTCCGTATAGGCTCTGCTTATCGAGAGTATGTTCCTTTAATAACTTTTCAGCGATTATTGCTCCTTCTTTCATATGGGCATTTCTAAAATTCCTGGCTTGTTCGATTAACCTTTTTGTTTCTTTGTAAATTTCATCTTCTGCTTTCCGTTCAGTTTTCAAAGTTTGAATCCTATTTTTTATGTCACTGCTTTTAATTTTTTTCAAATTGGGATCAACAAGCCCATTGCCAATATCATGGAGTAACGCTAAAATAACAGCATTTTTTACAAATTCGTATGATTTATTTTCTCCAATAGCTATGTAGAGAATATTTTCAACAACCTGGAGGTTATGATGAATAGGGTTTTTGTCCATGCCAAGAAGGAAATAAGGTAGGGAAACAGTAAAAAGATATTTCAGAATACTTTTTAATTCATTTCTCTCAAATTTTGAGAATTTGCTATTCGTTATTATCTCAAATACACGATCTAAAATATGCTCAGTGAGTACTAACTGTTTCAAATTCCAGGCAATCTTATGCTTGGGTTGCATGTTTGTGAGAGTATACTCGGTTTGTTGTTGAAATTCGTCAAGATATATTCCCAATTTCTTGAAAATAGGACTTTTAAACATTTCACTCATGATTTATCCTCCCATTTTATAGCTCCAGTTGATCTTGGAGGCTTCGCGATACGCCTTCCATCTTGGTAACGATTTCCGGATAAGCTTTCCTCCTTAGGTATCCGGCCTTCAAGGTTGTACATTTCGCGCAGGGAAAAAATCGCTTGTTTTTCACATTCTTTCTCTGTCTTGTCTATGCGATTCCACTTTTACATGCCTTTTAGTGGCTCACATTTTAAAGATAGACAATACCATATACGAAAAAAAATTACAAGGAAAAAAAATGTAAACACCGAGGCAACGAGCAATTCTAGTAGTTGATTAATGGATGGGGGTTTGGTGCAGTTCCCAGTCTTCGGT
>CP070627.1:2774619-2778380 GCA_020355945.1 Candidatus Aminicenantota bacterium
AAGATAATTCTGATACCCCACACCCACATTTGAAGTCGCCAGTGAAAACAACGGACCAGTTCCCAAATTGATAACATCATTCACATACACATTATTAATAAACGTAATCTGCTCATTCAGCAGAGTTCGGAACTGGCTGATATGGTCAAGCGTGGGCAAGTTCGTTACCCCACCGGTAATAATCCCGGATTGGTGCGGCTGTTTCCCACCAAAGATGGCTGACAGCTTTTTGGCTTTCACCTGCATCCGCAGGGCTTCCAGGTAGTGTTGAACATGAAGAACCACCGAATCCAGGTCATTAACAGAGTAAGAATCCGGCTGGTACGTTGGCAGCAAGGGTCCTGCGTATTCTCCTTCTAGCGGTGGATTATTCAATTCGGCAGCGATCAAATCCTTAAGCTTCAAGATGTAAGTGTCCGAACCGGTGTAATTAGTCAATACACTTAAATCGAGATAATCCAGCGCAGAAAGTAGATAAAAATGCAAGGGATGATCATGGAGCCAACAGGCACCAACAATCAGATTTCGTAACAATCGGGCAGCTTCCGGCAATTGGGTGGTACCATGGGCTTTTTCAACCGTTATACTGGAAACCCACCCATGTGACCCGAAACAGACTCCACAAATACGCTCAGTGACGTACGATGCATCCCGGGGGTCTTTTCCTACTAATAGCTGTTCAACTCCCCGTGCCATCGTACCACTCACTTTCGCATCGGTCACTACTCCATTTTCAACCGTCGCATCAACTTTTAAATGTCCCTCAATCCTGGTCAATGGATCAATTGTAATTGTAGCCATGGTTGTTACCTCCATTTTTTTTAGCGAGTATAAAGTGGGCTGAATTGATCGTAAAACTCAGGTTCAGTACAGCCCGAACACGGCGAATTGCTTCCTATACACCAATTCACTCCATCATTCCATTTAAGCGATGGGCAATCGGCATATGTCTCTTTACCTCTGCATCCTTTATTGAAGAGACAAAACCCCTGCTGAGAGGATGCATTCCAATCCGCCAGGAATTTTTTTGAACTATTTTTGCTGCGGCGTGGGCAGTTGGTATGAATCTTATCACTAAAATGCTTCTTGGGCCGCTTGTGTTTGTCCAGGCGAATGGATGTCCCACCCAGGAAATCCAACACCGTATCAAAAAACCACGTGGGATGAAGGGGACAACCAGGCAAATTAATAAACGTCTTGGAAATATTATACTGGTCTAAAAAATAAGATACCCCTTTCCCTTGAGGTATCCCTATCCGTGGAATACCGCCATAAGCGGCGCAAGATCCGACAGCCAATACGACCGCCGCATTGGTGGCAGCTTGAACAAACGTTGATTCCAGCGCATGACCACCTACCATCAAATACCTCTGGTCAGCAGTGGGTATAGAACCCTCTACCACCAACACATAACCTCCTTCAGCAATGGCTGCATCCAGGGCACTCTCTGCCACAGAACCTGCCCCTGCCATAATTGTCTCATGATACCGAATAGAGATTACATCCAATAACACAGACCGCAAGTCTGGGGTCAAACAGGAAAAAACAGATTCCGTGCAACCAGCGCAGTCCTGGGCCTCCAACCAAATTACCGCAGGCTTCTTATCAGTACTCTGGGCTAAAAGCTTGTCTCCAAATGGTAACTGGCTTAAACCTAGTGTGGCTGCGGCACCTGCTGACAATTTGAGAAATTCACGTCGTGTAAATACTTTAGCTTTCATGCGTGCACCTCTTTGATTTATTTTGATTTTTTATTGTTACAGCCTTTAGAAAAAAAAGAAATGTTTGTTGAATGCTTCTGAAAGGAAGATATTATATTATATAATAAAAGTTCTAAAATGTCAACAATTTTTTTTTTTTGCAATTAATTATAAATCTCCTATTCAGTCACCCTTTTCACCAGGTTTTGCCGGGAATTTTTGGGAAAAAATGGAAAAAAGGTGCCAGGCAAAAAAATAAAAAATAAGGCAAAAAAATACGCTTACAAGGTTATAATCCGTCGAATTCCTGGAAGATGACGTGCCCGCAGGCCTTGCAGTGAGACGCATCCCTGTCGTGGTATTTTAAACCGCATTGGGGACACACCACTGCTTTTTTCACTGAAATACTGATCCATTCTTTTACGATTTGTCCCACCTGCCAGGGGATTAAAATAATACCCGAAAGAATCATCAACACCGTGACCCAGCGCCCCCCTTCGGAAACCGGGGTAATATCTCCGAAACCCACCGTAGTCAAAGAAACAACAGTAAAATAAAAAGCATCGCCAAAATTTTTTATTCCCGGGTTGGCCCCACTCTCCACGAACCAAAAAAAGCCCGAAGAAACGAAGAAAATAATCAGGATAGTTAATAGAAGTCGGATAACCTTGAGAAGTCTGGGGGATATAACCCCGAAGAAAAAGAATGGGTCTGCCGTGAATCTCAAGAACCTGAAAATCCGCAGTACCCTGATGATGCGAATAAACCCGATTTTTAAAGAGGCTGCCGGTGCAAAAAATATTAAAAAAATCGGCAAAATCGCTGCCAAATCGATCAAGCTAAAGACGTTAAAAATGTGCTTGATTCGATTACGGGCACCGTAGAGCCTGGCAATATACTCGATAATAAAAAAAACAATAATAACCACCTCAATTTTCCAGAGCAATTGGCGGGTAGACTCGGAAATGGCATAGGTATCAATAACAAAAAGGATACATACCAGTATATTCAAAAGGATAATAGAAATATCGATCAGTTTCCCGGGAATGGTTTTGCAGTCGATCAGGTAGAATTGGATTTTTTCGCGAAGGGTTATGGGTGGTTTAATTGCTTGCTTGTTTTCCATGGTCATACTAAATGTTAAATAATTTCCCTAAAGTTGTCAACCCCTCGGAAGGCACCCTAAGAAGGCCCTGCGGCCCTTTGTGGTTAATTGTCTTTTTGGAAGGCAAACACCCCCGGGTACCATATGTAATAAATACCGGTTTTCAATGAAGGCAAAAGGTTTTCAAAGGGTTTGATCTCTAAAGAAAACGGTTTGTCCCCGGGCGCTTCATTGGCGTAAATATTGGTTTTTCTCGAGGGGTGATAAGTATAAGCGATCACATTGGCATCCCGCAGCGAGGCCAATGATAATACCTTTTGTAAGGCGTCGTCAAAATAGCCGATGGCGTCAATGAGTTTCAACTCCAGTGCTTTTTTAGCGTGAAACACGCGGCCATCCGCGATTTTCTTTATCTCCGCCATGGACAAAACATCTTCCCGGTTTCGGTGAACCACCTGGAGAAAATTGTGGTAAAGTTCATCCACCATATGTTGATAGTAGGTTCTCTCTTCTTGACTTAAATCTTTCCAGGGGCTGCCGGCGTCTTTCATTTTGCCGGATTTGATTACATTCACTTCAATACCCACTTTATCCAGGACCTCTTTAAATCCCGGCAGGATGGCGATGACGCCGATGCTGCCGGTGATAGTGGTGGGGTGGGCCATGATAACATCGCATCCGCAGGCCACATAGTACCCCCCGGAAGCTGCCACTCCCATCATCAACGCCACCACCGGAATACCGGTTTTTTCTCGGAAGCGTAAAATCTCGTTGTAAATAATATCGCTGGCTGTGCCTTCGCCGCCAGGTGTGTCTAATCTCAAGATAATCCCTTTGACATAGGGGTCTTCAGAGGCCTTTTTTAACCGGTAATAAATCGATGACAGCAGGTTTCCTTCCCTATTCAAAATTCCAGGATTTTGATTGATGCCAATGGCACCGTTTAAATCCATCAC
>CP070627.1:2778480-2782240 GCA_020355945.1 Candidatus Aminicenantota bacterium
GAAGTTACACGAAGAAACACGAAGAAAAAATAGATATAAACCCAATTGTAGGGGTTTGATTCATCAAACCCCGTAGAGACGTGAATGAATCGCCCGGGCCGGGCTTGATAAATCAAGCCGTGACGCATCTACAATAGAATTGAGATATTGAGAGCATAATTTTCATCCGTCTCCGGACGAAGGGCGAAGCCTTCTTGTGGAAATGCTTTTTAAAGGCTGCCTGGAAATAAAAAATTTTTTTTCGGAAAAGTGAAATATTTTTTGGTAATTATGAGTTAGAGGATGAAACAAAGGAGGTTAAAAATGAAGAAAAAAGAAGAAAAAAAATTACGGCTTGGGAAGGTTACGGTACAGGATTTTCCCTTCACCCTGGACAGGGATGAGCAAAAACAAGCCCGCGGCGGTTCCCTGGAAACACAGCCAGGAACAGTCGTACCTATCTTTTGCAAACCCTGATCATTTTCCTGGTGATTAATTAAAGGCCAGGTTCATTGTTGGAACCTGGCCTTTTTTTTTAAAAAAATACCTCACTTCTATTGCAATGAAACACCATTTGCCTTATTATTCTTTATGAATATGGTAGAAGTATTAGCTGCTATTTTTAGTTCAATACGGCAATTATTATGTGCAATTATTATCATTACGGTATTTTGGTGTCAGTTGTGGGGATTGGACCCTGATAAGCCGGTAGATCAATACCTTTTGGACCAATGGGAGAAATCCGCAGGCATTCCCTCCAATACCATTCTTTCCATCACCCAAACACCTGACGGGTATTTGTGGATTTGCACTCTCAAAGAGCTGGTTCGATTTGATGGCATGAAATTTTCTATTATTGATTTTACCGGAGATAAAGCCATCGATCCTGCGAAAAGCACTATCCCGGACGCGCTGTTTGTGGACCGGGAAGGGACCCTTTGGATTGGAAGTGCCATGGGTTTAACTTCATACCGATACCAGACCGGGCAGTTCAAAACTCTCACCCCTGCCGACGGTATCACCAAAGACCGTATCCGCCGCATAAAAGATGATATGAATGGTAATCTCTGGATCAGTTTTTATTCCAGTTATGTGAACCGCTTTTCCAATGGTGAATTTACAGCATTTAATGCATCTCACGGGCTGAAGGGTAAAAAAATTAACGCTGTTATCGAAGACCGAAACGGCAATTTATTGTTTGGGTCTCGTGAAAACGGGGTGTTTATATACAGGGAGGGAAAATTTTTCCAATATCCCATCCCGGGTCTGGACAACGTCCAGATCATTACCATGCATGAAGATCGCAAAGGAGAACTCTGGATTGGTACCAATAAAGGTCTGTTCCGGGTAACTGAAAAAGGAACCAAAGTGTATACTGTCCGGGATGGATTATCCAATGACTATATTATATGTATTACAGGAGACAGTGACCGGAATCTCTGGGTAGGAACGGTAAAGGGATTAAATCGAATAAAGAAAAAACCGGACAGTACCATCGGTTTTGAAAGTTTGTTGAAACACTTTATTATTACCTGCCTTTTTGAAGATAGTGAAAAGAGTTTGTGGATAGGCACCTACAACTCAAAAATCAAGCGGTTAAAAGAGGGCAAATTTATATCCTATGAACCGCTTAAAGCGCACCAGGATGAAATTTTCTTTTCTCTATTCGAAAATCATCGCGGCGATACCTGGATCGGCGCTCATGGGGGGAAATTATTCCGATGCCAGGGCAGGGATTTTATCGAACTCCTGGAACCCCCGCAGCTCTCCGGGACGAATATACTTTCCATTGCTGAAGATGCTCAAGGGAACCTATGGTTGGGTACAAACGGGAAAGGGGTTTTTCAAAAGAAAAATAGTATGTTTCTCCGGTTTACTACCCGGGAAGGCCTGACAGACAACCTGGTGACATCCATATCCAGGGACAGCCGGGGCAATCTATGGCTCAGCACTTTTGACGGGGTAAGCGTGATCCGTCACCGGGATAATAGTAAAAGTGGTAAAGTTATAATCGAATCGTTTAGTTCGCGGGACGGCTTGTTGGGCAAAAGGGTTCACAATGTCTATGAAGATAAAGAGCGAAACATATGGATTGCCGCAGACAAAGGCGTCACTGTTCTAAAAGATGGTAAAAAAGCAAAAAAAGATATGAAACATTACTTACAGGGTGTTTCAGTGACCTGCATTTATGAAGATCTATCTGTCCCGGATACAGGGGATACAGGGGGCAGTGGCGAGCGGGTGGTTTGGATGGCCACGCATGGAGCGGGATTGAAACGGCTGATCCTCCCGGACGGCATTATTGTCTCCTATTCCACTGCCAACGGTATGGACACCAATTACATCTATCAATTTTTTGAAGATCAACAGGAGAACTTCTGGTTAATGAGCGACAGCGGCATTCTTCGCCTCAGTAAAAAAGAACTGCACCAATTTGCCAACGGCAGGTTAGATATGATTCACTGCACCTCTTTCGGGATATCCGATGGTTTGAAAAGCCTGGAATTCGACAATGAATTTTCCAGGAATTCAGCCCTCAAAACCAGGAACGGCGAATTTTGGTTTATCACTAAAAAAGGAATTTCTATTGTAAACCCGGCCAGGGTTCTGATCAACAAAATCCCGCCCCCGGTGGTGATCGAAGAAGTTTTTTTTAATGAGCGGTCTATTCCCCTGTACCAGGAAATGGATGCCTTCAAAGGCATAACCGATTTCCGCTTCCATTTCACTGCCCCAACTTTTCTCTCACCGGAAAAAATTAAATTCCAGTACCGATTGGAAGGATTTGACAGCCAGTGGGTATTCCTGCCCCCGGGCAGCGAAAGGGTGGCCTGGTACAAAAACCTGGAACCCGGCACCTATACCTTTCAGGTTATTGCCTGCAATTCCGACGGCGTATGGAATCGAACCGGGGACGCCATCTCTTTTACTCTCAAACCCTTTTTCTATCAAACCCTTCTTTTTAAAATACTTATTCTTATTATACTGGCTGCCCTGGCGGCTGCCGGTTTTTATGTCTATAAAAAGCAACTTTTTGGAAAAAAGGCAAAGTATAAAAGTTCTTCACTTACTCCCCAATTTGCCGATGAGTGTATCAAAAGGCTCACGTATTTAATGGAAGAAGAAAAGGTGTATCGCCAGGCTGATATTTCTTTGCCTTTATTGGCCCAAAAATTATCTGTTCCTCCCCATGTGCTTTCCCAGGTACTCAATGAAAAACTCAACCGGAATGTTTCTGATTTTATTAATTCCTACCGGATCGAGGAGGCCAAGAAAATTTTGCAGACCCCGGCCGGGGCCAGGAAAAAAATGGTGTCTATAGCCTTTGATGTAGGATTTAATACCATTGTAGCCTTTTATAATGCCTTTAAAAAATACACCAACATGACCCCTGCCCAGTACAAAAAAGAGGTCAAAAATAAAAAGTAAAATTAAATATTTATAAATCTTTAATTCTCGAAACCCTCTCTAATTCAACATTTCAAAAAAAAAGTTAAAGTTTTATAAATCTTAAACAAAAGAACGGGAATTGTTTTATATTTATAGCATGACAAAAAATAAAGGAGGACAAATAAAGGAGGACAGGCAAATGAAACCAATTTTTGTTTTCTTTTTGATGGCAGGGATTCTCTTATATTTTATTTCCCCGCCGGTATCCGCTGCCATCCCGGCCCATGAAAGGGCAGCCCTGAAGGCCCTGTACAACAGTACCAATGGGGACAATTGGACCAATAACAACGGTTGGAAAACACCGCCCCTGGATACGGATGGTTTTGCCATG
>CP070627.1:2782340-2786097 GCA_020355945.1 Candidatus Aminicenantota bacterium
TTATTTGAACAATTTCCCAACCTGGAAGAAAAACTTCCATATGTAAGTTTGTGTGAATTGCCTACGCCTGTCCGGAAGCTTGAAAAATTAGGTCAGGAGATTGGTCTGGATCATCTTTATATCAAGCAGGATGGTTTAACGGCCAGTCCGTTTGGAGGAAATAAGGTACGGAAATTGGAATTTCTGCTGGGTGAAGCTTTGCGGCGGGGGGTGAAAGAGGTAATGACTTTTGGGTTTGCCGGTTCAAATCATGCGTTGGCCACGGCTGTTTATGCAAAGCAGTTGGGTTTGAAGAGCATTTCCATGCTAATACCCCAGCATAATGCGCATTATGTGCGGCGAAACCTCTTGATGAGCAAATATTGTGAAGCGGAGCTTCACCACTACCCCAATAAGACCCTATTGGCCATGGGAACCAGCTACCAATTGCTGCGGCATCGGTTGAAGAGAGGAAGAGCGCCTTATGTGATCTTGCCCGGGGGTTCCACGCCCATTGGTGCAGTGGGTTTTGTGAATGCGGCTTTCGAGTTGAAAAAGCAAATCGATCAAAAGGAGATACCGGAACCGGATTATATATACGCGGCATTGGGAAGCGCGGGTACAGTGGTGGGATTAATGATCGGGCTTAAAGCGCTTAAAATGAAAAGTAAAATCATTCCCATACGGATTGTGGGTCATCATTTTATTGACAAAAATAGGGTCCTGGAACTATTTTCCGGGACCGCTGCGCTGCTTCGTTCACTGGACTCATTGTTTCCCCGGTTGGATGCAGAAGATGTGGATGCGGAGATGGACATCCGTGACCGGTACCTGGGCGATGGATACGCCCAATTTACTGAAAGAGGTATGGAAGCGGTGGCATTGATGAAAGAGATGGAAGGCATTCAATTGGATGGAACTTATACCGGGAAGACCTTTGCCGCCCTTATGGGGGATGCACGGGAAGAGCGATTAAAAGGCAAAACAGTTTTATTCTGGAACACCTTAAATGCCGGGGATTTTTCAACTTTCATTAAGGATATTGATTATCATCAATTACCCAAATCCTTTTATGGCTATTTTGAAACAGAGGTTCAGCCTCTGGATAGGGGGATGTAAAAGCCTGACGGGATTATATACCTCTTAAATGCCTTTTACTGCAAATTTCTTACCAACCCAGAAATTTTCTACTTCTCTAATATACTCACTTTTGATAAAGTCATCCATTTTATGGTGGGCAGAAACATTGGTAAGCAGACAATTGCCTTCCAGGCCGACTAAATCATTAAATTTAATCTTTAATGCCTTCTTCTTTTTCTTATTTAAATCAAAACATCTTACTATTGTAGCGAACTTATATACTTCTTCTTTATTAAGATTACTTTTTGGGTCTTCTTGAAATTTCGCATCATAAATCAATATTAAGTCATTGCAACCCGGGTCTTCCGATGCCTTTGCTTTTTGAAAAGAAATATCAGGATGGTTATTCTCAGATTGGAACTTTCCATTAATCTTTGTCCCGGCACATAATTGAAATTTTAAACTTCCTTTTTTATTTGATTTTCTTTTTTCATAGGCATGAAATCTCGGTTTTCCTTTTTTATTAGCGGGAGCTTGTGGGAATTTGTGTGGAAATTTGCCTTCCCCCGGGATATATTCCAGGACGTAGTTTCTCATTAAATCCGCCACGATTCTTATATAACAGTAAAATTCATAGATATAACTTTTACCTTTTTCATCCTCCCTGCTTTCTACATGGGCAACAGATTTTTTGCTGTTGTGCCATACGGAAGCTTCTTCAAGAGCTATAACAAATTTATCTATTTCGTCTAAAAGTTCTTCCGGCATTTTATCCTCCTATATATGCAGTGGCCAGGTTTTATCCTTAAACACTTCATAAAAACGGGGTTCTTGCTTGTTTTGCTGGATTTCCTTTTCTATTCTTTTCTTTAATGTGAACGCTGGATCAAGATCAAATAAAGTTTGAAACCTTTCAGCTTGTTCTTGAACAAGATCATAGGTACCACGCTCTTCATCCACAAAGCCTATCTCTTCAACTGGAATTTTGAGATCAGGGTCAGAGAGTTCCTTTTTAAGTATTTTTTTTGTTTCAACAAGCAATTTCCCTTGTGAAAGTATATGACCTTCAATGTAATTATACAGGTAGTCAAACAATTTACTGTAGTCTATGTCTTTAAAGCTTATCGTATTATATTTCTCAGTAACGTAAAGCATAAACTGCATTTTATTCTCTTGGGGCATTGCATTGGCAAATTTACCGAATGCAGTCCTTGAAATGTAAATCCAACCCTTTTTAATGGTTTCAAAGTCTGCATCGCAAATTTCTCGATATTGTCTCCTGAAATGAGAAATTGGCTTGAGATGATTTTCTACAGTAAGCAAACTATAGGCGAAATCATCAAAACGATTATTCTCTTTGAGATCTTGTTTAGGAGAGATTTTAATCGTATGCTTATTCCTGTGAGGCCAGGGGAGAAGCCCCAATGCTTCTCTTCTACGGTTTATTCTTTCTTCTGCTGCTGAAAAGGGCAGTGGGATAGGGTTTGCAACTTTTTTTACCTTTCCATAATGCTCAAATACAAATTTCTTCAATTTATATTCTTTAAGAAGAATATAATTATCCTCTTTACTAATACCTATGTTGGCCCATCTGGATATAATATCTATTTGAATCTCAGAAGAATCCGTCTCCCCCTGACGCATCTTAAAATACTTAGCATTAAGTACCCAATTTTTTGCCATTTCAACCTCCTTTTACATCTACTGCATTTTTTTCCCCGCAGTTCCTGGTTTTTATTTACATCTTTCAGCATAAAAAGTCAAGGGTTTTTAAGAAAAATATTTTTTTTTACGGATGCATTGTGGTGCCATGATTATATTGGCTTGGCCCGAATGCCGCCAAGATAGGCCAAGAGCATCGTTTATCACGGTTTAAGGAGACCAGGTAGGGGCGAACCTCGCGTTCGCCCGTGTTTTGCGATGCCTCGAAACCTCGATCATATCTGCAATTGTCTGTCCGCACCGTTCCGGGCGAACACTAAATGGTTAGAACAGGATTAAAACGATTAAGGAAGTGCGGGCCACTGCTTAAAATATTTCTGCATACATTATCGTTTTGTTATTTTATCGGCAGCGATTTTCAGCAGGATAAACACCACCAGAGCTACCACCAGTAAACCGGTCAGCCTGCCGATAAAGCCGATGAATACAAAGGTCCTGTGGATAACAAAAGCAACGGCAAAACTTATCCCGATCATGAGCATCAAGCCCAGTATACGCTCGAACCCGGGAATATCATCGAAAGAGTTCTTCCTCTTGATGATCGCTAGCGTGGCAACCATGGAAATAATCGGCAAAATATAAATTAAAAGATTTACTTTCAATAAGTTGGCCTTGAGAAAAAATAGCGAATAGGCTGTTAATACAACAGAAAACATCCCCGGGATACAGGAAAGATAGATCAATACGGAATAAAGATACCTGGTTTTCGATTCTTTACACTTTTTGTTACCCTGGATCAGGCCGCCTAAAAAGGCGACAAAAGGGATGGCACAAAACACGATTAAAAGTCCCAATTGGAATTCGCTGAGTCGATTAATTAAATCCTGTATAGTCATTTTAATATTCCTTTTAATAAAGTCTTACTGCTGGTTTTTAATCATAACATAAACCCGGTATAATTTCAAAGAAACCGCAGGGCCGTGCAATAGGGTGCACCAGCATGGTGCCTCCGGCGGGCACGTGGCACGTGCACCCT
>CP070627.1:2786197-2789953 GCA_020355945.1 Candidatus Aminicenantota bacterium
AATTAAAAAATAACCTCCTGGCCGCCGGAGGCACTTGTGCCGCCCCAGCCGGCCAGGCGGGCCATTAGCCACCAGAAAGCGCGGGCTTTGTTTTCACAGCTTTCGTAGGTAGTATGTCCGGCTTCATCGCCGTGGTAATGGGGGTGCTCCATGGGAATACCATTGACAGTGTGCTGTTCTCCATTGTACCAGCAGTCAAGGTCGGCAAAATCGAATAAAAATTTGTTATTGTTTTCACAGTACTCTCTAATCTGGTTATTCCTGGCTACCCGGTTTTGTTCTTCACTTTGGGCATTGCCGGTCATATAGATAAATGTGACATGAGGGAATTCGGCTTCCAGTTGTGTCATGCGGTTCAAGTAGTTTTGTACTTCTGATTCGCTGTAATAATCCGCCTGGCTGCACCAGGCCCATAAGGTTACATTGACGTCAAAGTTTTGCAAAACCGAGCGGGTGATATTAAGACCGGAATCGCTTTCCCAATACAAATCCGGTGTGACATAGGTTTCACAGTAATCGTCCATTTGTTGGCCGTCCATCATGCGCAATCCGTCTTCACCGGAAGGCACCTGGCAATAGGCATGATAAAAATTGTACCTGCTGTCCAGAACGGATGATAGACTCGCGGCAGGGGGGCTGCTGGCTAAACGCTGAAGCCCGACAACGATCTGTTCGCCGTGAGAGGTATGAGCATAATGAATACGAAATTGCTCTTTCGCTTGCTGGACCCACTGATCCGGTATCCGGGAAATATCCGTACAGTTATGATCGATAATAAAAGCTGACGTGGGTCTGTCCGGATTGGAACCGTCATCGTTATTATTGCCGTTCCCATTGTTATTGTTTTCACTGCCTGGTGATGGACTGCAATGGAAAAGGAAAAGGAAAAGGCAAAAGATGATGGTCAAGAAAAGCGTTAATTTTTTCATTTCGCCTCCTTTTGGATATATATTAAAGTAGCATAAAATCTCTCATCTCTCAACAAAAAATTTAAATCAGCTTTCTTCGCTCTGTGTTCTCTGTGAACTCTGTGGCTAAATTTTTCTATAAAAGTCCTTTAGACTGCATCCATTGATCGTTAAAAATAGTGCTGAGATACCGGGAGGCACTGTCCGGGAAAATAGTCACAATACGCGCAGGTTTTTCTAGCGAGCGGGCCAACTTCAACACTCCCCACAAAGCCGCGCCACTGGAACCACCACCCAGGATACCTTCCTCTTTTATCAACTTCCTGGCATGAAGAAACGCATCCCTGTCCGATACCTGGTACATATCATCAATCATATCAAATTCTACACATTTGATCAAAAATTCATCCCCCAACCCCTCAATCAAGTAACGTTCGGATTCAACAATCTTGCCAGTGTGAAAATAATCATAAAAAATAGAACCCTTCGGATCAATGCCAATTACTTTGATATCAGGGTCTTTTTCTTTCAAGTACCGGGCTGCTCCACTAATCGTTCCCCCGGTACCTACGCCAGCCACAAAATAATCGATACGCCCCTCCATCTGTTCCCAGATTTCCGGGCCTGTGGTTGCATAATGCGCTTCATTGTTTTCAAGATTATTGTGCTGGTCCGGGAAAAAACATCCGGGATTTTCCGCTGCAATCCGGGGGGTGATATTGTTGTAACTATCCGGTGATTCCGGCGGCAGGGTATGGTCTACCGTATGCACATCTACGCCCAAAGCTCTTAACTGGTCCAGTTTTTCCCGACTAAGAGAATCCCGGACAACCACTTTTAATTTATATCCCTTTTGAATTGCCACCAGCGCTAAACCTACAGCAGTATTGCCGGAAGAATTTTCAATGATTAATTGGCCATTTTTTAATCGTCCGTCTTTTTCAGCTTTTTCAACCATGTATTTGGCGATTCGATCTTTTATACTTCCCATGGGATTCAAATATTCCAGCTTGGCATAAATTTCACTGGTTACAGCATTGGTTAGTTTGTTCAGTCTCACCAGCGGCGTGTTGCCAACCACATCCAGTACACTGTCATATACTCGTTTACACTTATCCGTCGTCATTAATTTGTCCTTTTGAAAAAACGATTTTTGTAATATACAGTTTACATTAATTTCCACTAACTGTAAAGGGGGTGGCACCCCCAACCCATTCACGGTCAGCCTGATGCCGTTCTTTCGGGACTCTATCTCAAATGTTTGTTTTTTTGCAAACTTTTTCAAGGTATTAGTAAAGTACAGCAAAGTACATTCCATGGGGTTTGACTAAACCATGGTAATGATATTATAATGGAGGCATGATGAAGCGACGAGATTTTATAAAAAATGCCCTGCTGATGTCCGGTACACTCCTGCCTGTACTCTCATGCCATTCAGGTCCAGGCGTGACTGAAAATAAAAATCAAATAAAAATAGTTTTGATAGGCGTTGACGGCGCTAATTGGCCCACATTAGACCCATTGATGGAAAAAGGTGTTCTGCCCTTCTGGAAAAAACTAAAAGAAGAATCTGCCTGGGCTAATCTTAAAACCTTTAAACCCACTAAATCTTCTGTGATATGGACCAGCATCGCCACCGGTAAAAAAATGGAAAAACACGGGATATTGGATTTTGCCTTCCTGGATAAAAACAATATAAAAGTCCCCTTTTCCAATTCAGAACGCCGGGAACCCACTATCTGGCAAATCTTAAGCGATTACGGTAAAAAAAGTATTGTTATCAACTGGTTTGCCAGTCATCCGCCTGATGAAATCAATGGTATTTTGATTTCCGATCATTTTCGCCGGGTAGTGGCCCGACCACCGGAAAAAATAAACGACTATATCGAAAGTGTTAAGCCCTCTATCTATTTCCATAAATTGCTCACACATATCCAGCGGGATTATAATGAAGTGTTGAGGGAAACCGGTCTGCCGGACTATCCCGAACTCTATACCCAACTTCACCCGGGTAAGAATTTTCGTCAGGCACCTATCCTGAAAACGTATCATTCGATGGCGGTCCAGGATTTCTTTGTTACCAATATTTCAAAAGAACTTTATCGTACAAAAGATTTTGACCTGTTTGCCACTTATATCCGTATGCCGGACCTGGTACAGCATTTTTCCGCTCGAATGTTTGATGACAGGTATAAAGAAGAGTTGGTCACCCAACTGAAAAATAAAACCCTCACTAAAGATAAGCATGAGGAAGTGATTTTAAAAATCGCAAATATTATTGAACCGGCTTATAAATTTGCAGAAGGTTTATTGGAAGCTTTAATCACATATAAAAAGTACGAAGATGCCTATTTTATTATTGCATCAGACCATGGATTTGCATTGTACTCCGGGGGGTATAATCATTATGGTCTTCCGGATGAATATGAAGCACCGGCGGGGATATTAATGATTAAAGGCCCTGGTGTAAGAACCGGGTTCTTGCCTTCTGCCAGTGTTTTTGATATTGCACCGTCCATCTTGAATATATTTGATTTGCCTGTGGGTAAAAATATGGATGGCAAGGTGTTAAATAAAGCACTGAAATTAAATCGAAGGATGAAATATAAAATATATAAATTGGATAAGATAAAAAAGCAAAGGTCCTCAAAAGCTGATGAAGAGACCATGAAAGAGTTAGAGTCATTGGGGTACATCCAGAGGAACTAGTGGCTCGTTCCAAAAATAACGTATCATTCTCGCTGGTTCCGAACGTGAATAGCTGCGTTGTTCTTCCTCGACATAGCCCCACTATGCCTCGTCATCACGCCTTGCTCTTCACGCTCAGCCCTCACCGATAACGATACGT
>CP070627.1:2790053-2793804 GCA_020355945.1 Candidatus Aminicenantota bacterium
TCTCCTTGATGATAAAACATATGAAAAGAAAAACCAGGATACCTGGAAAAAAAAGGAGCATATTTTTTAGGCTTAAACAACCGGGAATTATACTTCACCTCAATCGCTTTCTTCTCATTTACTAATATAAAATCCACTTCATTCTTACTCTGGGAACGCCAGAATTTCAACGTGTCAAAACCATACCGGTCCAACAGCACCTTAAACATAAAATTCTCAAAAACATTTCCTTTATCCGGCCTTAAATCAATAGGCCCAAAGTCATTTAAGATTATGTTCCTCAACCCACTGTCAAATAAAAAAACCTTGGGCATTTTGGTAATCTCTTTTCGGATATTATTATAAAATGGCTCAACCAGGTGAATATGAAAAGATTTTCGCATGACGTAGAGGTAATGACGGATAGCACTGGTAGAAACAGCAAGGGTATTGGCCAATTCATTTTCATTGACCAACGAACCTGTCTGCGAAGCCAGTATGCGAAGAAGTGCAAAAAATTTCTCCCGGGCCCGAACATCTGCTTCAACAGCATCTTTCTTTATATAAGAATTCAAAATTTCACGGAGTAATTCAATTTTAATGGAAATATCATCTTCCAGTACAATTTTAGGGTATCCTCCATAGACCATGTATTCCTCGATCAACCGGCTCAGTTCCCGGTGTTGTATGATGCTTAAAGAAGAAGAACCAGGAATATCCAGAGAAACGATTTCCTCAGCAAAAGGCAAAAATTCTGCTGCTCCTTTAAATGTAAAGAAATCCGCCAAATTTAACGGCAGTATATAAAAAATTTTCTTTCTCCCGGCCAATGAATCCTTAAATTTCCTGTCAATGTAAAACGCAGAAGAACCGGAGACAATTAATTTGATTTGTTCCCGGTATTCATCATAAATCAATTTCAAAAAATTGGTGGGATTTTTCAAATATTGGATTTCATCAAGGATGACATTGACTTTTTGGTTTTTCTTTGTGGGAACCAATTTCAATAGGTTGGAAGGACCCTGGTTTAAAAATGCCAATATTTCTTCGTCTTCAAGATTGAAGAAAATAACCGCTTCTCCTTTTTCTGCCAGTTTTTTTTCGATTATTTTTAGTAGAGCAGTTTTACCACTTTGCCTGGGCCCGGTTAAAATAATAATCTCTTCCCTGGGAATCCACTTAGCGATCTCTTTTAAAATGCCTCTTTCTATTAACATAAGTTGATTATAAATTAAGAATTTTGATTTGTCAAATAAAATTTCCTTGAGAATTTTTATTTACTAAATAAAATTTCCTTCAGAATTTTTACTTTATAAGTATAAATTCTGAAACATCACAGTGTCTTCATTTTATGCCTTGTGGCTAAAATTAGAATTCCTGTTGAAATAACGATTATCTTGACAAATGAAAATCATTCATTTATAATCTACGTTAAATGCAATTAACGTAAATTCGATTTTAGGTTAAGTAAAGATGACGCAAATTAAAGAAAGGGCGTTCTTTGTAAAAACCGCCCCCCTGGACCCCCCACAAAAGCTTTTTATTAATGAAAAGTTTTTGGAAGTCCGGAAACCTTTTTTCAAAAAGGTTTTTGGCCGCCGGAGGCATTTATTTTATTTCTATTGGAAAGGTTAACTTCCCCTTCCACCTGGGAACCGCTTTAGTCTTATTTATATAGTCAATCAACAACAATGTCATTTGGATCGTCTGCTTCATCCCCTCAAGAGACCACTTCGGATCATACTCGTCCCTAACCGTATGATAATCCGTCCTCCAAAATGTGGGATATTTTTTCTTACCGGAATCATCATTCTCACCGGCACTGATCCAGATGGCAGGAATATTATACCTGGCAAAAGAATACTGGTCGGAACGATAAAAAAATCCCTGGTTGACCATGGAAAAATACGAATACTTCAAACCCTGACCCTCAACAATAGGCTTCAACATATCCTCCAACGTAGAAAACCGCCCGCCAATCGCCATAAAATCCGATGCCTTACCCCAAACCGGCGTAGATTCAAAATTAATATTCGCAATGATACTTTTTCTATCAGGATGAGCCATTACATAATATTTTGATCCCAATAACCCTGCTTCTTCCGCTTGACAGGCCAACACCACGACAGTATAGTACAAATCTTTTTGGAATTCTTTTAATACTTTAGCCACCACCATCATGGCAGCCACAGCAGACCCGTTATCAATGGCACCATTAAAAATATTGTCACCGGTTTTACTGTCTGATATACCAAAATGATCGATATGAGAACTAAGAACGATTTTTTTCTCAGATTTCCCGGGAATCTCCGCCACCACGTTGTGATTCAACACCTCCCGCTGCTGACACTTTCCCTTGATCTTAACAGTAAACCCCAGGGGAACCGGTTTGAATTTTTTCTTTAAAGATTTTTTATACAATTTAGCCAGGTCAATCTTCTTCGCATCCAGGATTTTTTTCAAGCTGGTCTCTTTAATCCATCCCCTGAACTTCAGGTTACTTTGAATATCGGATTCCAGGTAAACCTCTTCACCGGACCAGGAGTTTTTCACTACAGTCCAATCGTAACCGGCAGAGGCATCCGTATGGATCAATAAAATCCCTGCCGCCCCCCTTCGAGACGCTTCCTCGATATGATAGGTCCACCGCCCGAAATAAGTGAGAGTTTTGCCTTCAAATATCCTGTCATTAAACATGCCAGGATCATTGACCCGGGCAATGACAAATTTGTTCTTAACATCGAAATTTTTATAATCATCCCAGTTCCATAAGCCCGTGGTAATTCCAAATCCAACAAAAACCGCTTCTCCCCCTAATTCAAAATCCGCTTCTTTCCCTACCCAGACACCTACCACATCATCGATGTAACTAAATTGCATGTTGTTGGCCTCAATAGCTAATTCTTTGATGGTGAAACCTTTGAGCATAAAAGGCTGCAAATATTGATTGTTTATTTCCGGCTGCAAATCCATCCACTTGAATAGACTGCGGATATAAATTTCCGCCAGGTTCCCGCCGCGGGTCCCGGGGGCCCGGCCTTCCACTAAATCATGACTCAGAAATTCTACTACACTCTGCATTTCTTGCTTTGAAATGTTTTTTACCCGCTCTTCCAGGGTTTCTGCCACTAAAATGCTTACAGCCAGAAATAAAATCGCAAAAACAATCATCAATCGTTTCATTCTCATTGCTCCTTATTTTATGGAAACAGGCATGCCTGTATAACCCCACCTTCCTTCTTACTACCTACTACCTACTACTTACTACTTACTCAGCTCTGTCTATCGTTGGTTTCGGTGTCCAGGATTTCTTTTGCTTTTTCCAGGTATTCCGGGGGTACCATGACCTGGACTTTTCCCAGGCCGTCGGAGGTAATTCCCAGGAGTCGACCCACTGCCTCGAATTTCAGCATACAGGGAATTTCAAAATTTTCCAATTTGGACTTGATGATCTCTGCTTCCATCAACCCGTCTACCACCAACAACTCGATCCCTTCCTTTGAACCAGGTTTATGTTGCATAAGGGCTCCTCAGCGTTTCTTCGCTTTTTTTTACATTCTTACCACCACACCGGCCCAGGTAAATCCGGCGCCAAAAGATGACATGAGGACAGTATCTCCTCGCTTTATCCGTCCTTCTTTCCTGGCCTGGTCCAGGCCAATGGGAATCGTGGCACTGGATATGTTGGCGATTTTATCGATATTGATATAAGTCTTTTCCAATGGGATACCGGCTCGTTTGATGGTGGCATCGATAATCCTGATATTGGCCT
>CP070627.1:2793904-2797653 GCA_020355945.1 Candidatus Aminicenantota bacterium
CTACAAATTTGAGAAGGGCGTATCGAGATTTGATTTAACATTAGAGGCCTTTGAATCAGGAGAGAAGCTAATTTTTAGACTTGAATACTGCACAAAACTTTTCAAAGAAGAAACCATTGAAAAATTTATCGGCTATTTCCGCAGGATAATCTCTTCACTGGTTCAATGTCCGCATCAGGAGTTGTGGGAAATTGAAATTACAGCAGAAGAGGAAAAGAGGCTGATATTATATACTTTTAACGATACGAAAACAGGATACCCTGAAAATAAAACGATTCATGAATTATTTGAAGAACAGGTGCGGAGAAACCCGGATAATATTGCCGCGGCCGGATCATTGCAGATAAAAAATAGGACTTATATGACCTATATGACCGATATGACCTATATTTCTTATCGTGAATTAAATGAAAAATCCAATCAATTGGCCCATTTATTAAGAGAAAAAGGTGTTCAACCCGATACCATTGTGGCCATCATGGTGGAGCGGTCTATTGAAATGGTGGTAGGGTTACTGGGAATATTAAAAGCCGGAGGCGCCTATTTGCCCATCGATCCGGGATACCCGCCAGAACGAATTCGTTATATGTTGGGTGTCAGCAGTGCAAAGGTATTGCTGACCGGGCCAGGGCCAGAGACTAAAGTTAAGGTTAAAGCTGAGGTTAAGGAGAGATTTATAGAGATAATAAACCTTTCCAACCTTTTATCTTCCACGACCTTAACATTAACCTCAACCTCATTCTGCCAGGTAAGTCCCACGAACCTGGCATATGTCATTTATACCTCCGGTTCAACCGACAATCCCAAAGGAGTTATGATCCGGCATCAAAATGCGGTCAATTTTATAACAGGAATGACATCGCGAATCGATTTTTCTCCAGGCAAAACCATATTAGCGTTAACCACTATATCTTTTGATATTTTCTTCCTGGAAACACTGCTGCCAATAACCTGCGGGTTGAAAGTAGTGATTGCAGATGAGAATCAGCAAAAAGACCCGCAGTTATTAGAAAAAGTCATTATTCATCATAACGTGAACATGGTGCAATTCACCCCCTCGAGGCTTCAATTACTATTGAACCCGGATGCTGACATGACCTGTTTGCAAGGGGTTGAAGAATTAATAATCGGGGGAGAAGCTTTCCCTGTAAGTTTGTTTAAAAGTATAAAAGAGAGATTTCAAGGTAAGATCTATAATGCATACGGCCCCACAGAAACCACGATTTGGTCCACCCTAAAAGATTTATCCGGCACGCGGCCCGAAGAGCTTACCATTGGCAGGCCCATCGCCAATACCCGGGTATACATCGTTGAAATGAACAGGCATATACAGATACAACCGATTGGAATACCCGGTGAGTTGTTGATCGGAGGCGATGGTGTTGCCAGTGGATATTTGAACAACCCGGAACTGACTGCGCAGAAATTTTGCCTCCGGCGGCCAGGGGCTCTTTTTGAAAAAACCGCCCCTGGACCCCACAAAAACTTTTTATTAAAGGGGACAAGGGGGCTTGCCCCCTTGTTATATGCACCCTTGTTATATCGCACCGGTGACCTGGCCAAATGGCAGCCAGATGGGGATATCGAATTTCTGGGACGTATTGATCACCAGGTAAAAATCAGGGGTTTCCGCATCGAATTGGAAGAGATCGAAGAGCAGTTGATAAACCATAAAGATATTCAAGAGGCAGTGGTGATATCAAAATCTAACCGGTCCGGGGATAATTATCTCTGTGCGTATATTGTCTCAACGATTTCTCCTGGTCCTGCAAATACTTCAAATTTTGCAGTCACCCCAAAAGAGCTCAATGCAGCAAAGCTGCGGGATATTCTTTCCCGGCAATTACCGGATTATATGATACCTTCCTATTTTGTGCAGTTGGAAGCCATACCCTTAACCCCCAATGGCAAAGTGGACAGGAAAGCGCTGCAGCGCCACCAGGGCCTACAATTAAAAAGCGGCACCCCCTATGTGACCCCGGAGACAGGTAAAGAAAAATTAGTTGTCCGTTTGTGGCAGGAAGTGCTGAAACAGGACAAAGTAGGGGTACATGACAACTTCTTTGACCTGGGGGGAAATTCCATGAATATCATTCAACTGAACAGTAAATTGAAAAAAGCCCTGGGCAAAGATGTGCCAGTGGTGGCAATGTTCAGGTATCCCACCATCCAATCATTACTGCGGTATTTAAATGAAGAAGGGTCCCCGGAAACCATTACCGATGAAGAAATAGATGAATATGCATCTGTAATGGATGAAGCGATCGAACTATGGGATACCCTCATGGAAGAGTGATGTGCTATACCTGTCCACAAGGTAACCTCTTTCCTCTTTCATCTTTCAAGGCGAATAAAATGTCAAATGTTGAGACGCGACCCCATTTATTTATTTTGGCTTAAGGAGATCATCCAATATGTTTGCCACGTGAGCATTGTATTGTTCTTTTTTCTTCTTGTACTCTTCCGAATCAGGGGGTAATTTTTTAAGGTCCAAAGCAAAGGCATCGGCTTTTTTTCTAAACTTCCAGTCATTGTAGAGCTTGAGAGAATCCATCAATGGCTCAAGTGATTCCTTTTGCCCATCTTTAATTTTAAAAAACTTTTCCAGTAAAGCAGCACTTGCGGAAGTTGGTGAAAAATTAGCGTACTCATCAATTTGATGTCCGTCCAGGCTAATCACTATGTAAGGAATATCACCGTTATATGGTTGGCCTTTAGCATCTACTAACTGTCCATTTTCACTGATTTTAAATTTGTTTAGAAAAGCAGTATCGACGTCGTCCTCAGTTATCAAGCGAAAATCTGCCTGGGGTACAGGTGCACCTGGCCTAAGAAAGGTTAAAGGCACAGTCGTTTTGAACACAGGGGATTTGTCAAAGAGCTTACTGGCCAAATTCCCAAGTATTTTTGTGATCGTTCCAACACCTAACAAATATGAACTGGCAAAGGCAAAGATCGGTATTCCTGCGGCTTGTTTCAACACATTTTCTGCAATTTTAAAGAGTTCTTCGGGGAACTCATCAAAGCCAATCTCCAATGTCAACAGGGTGTTTTTTTCGGTAAGTGCTGGTGTGTAATATACGAGAGGGGTGCCTTTCTCGGTGGCTGCCGGATTCCTGTAGTTATATTTGGCGCTAACATTTTTTTCCAGGAAATTTATTGCACGCGGAGCATCATTAAAGGTTGCTATACTCTTCATTGCAGACGTAATAAGCATATCTTTGGTTTTGTCAAAGAACGAAGCAGTGGGAAATTTTCCTGTGTAAACATGACGAATCTCTATTGTTAATGGTTTCCCAGGACCAATCGGCTTGAAAGGTGTTTTTTCACCGGAGGGTGAAGTTAAAAATCCCACGATGTTCTTACTTGTCAAGAGACCTGTTGAGAATGGCAGGGCAGCATCACCTCGTTTTTTCGACAGCATCTTATTAAAGCTGGCGAAACTACCCTGTGCCTCTTTTTCGTATAACTCATCTTCCGTGACCAGGGCATCTCCCAGTGCATAAAAAATAGCCATTGTTCTGTCCTCCTTATTTTGTTTGTTTTAGTTTTATAGCACACCTTCAGAACGAAAGTCAACCCCCTGTTGAACCTTTTTTTAATATGTACCTATGTACCTTGCCTGTACCTTGCCTGTCCCCTCTTTGCCTTTTCTTTATATGCGGTACAATCTTGGGCAACTTTTAGTGTTATGATGGCTATCGTTATACACCATTTTGGTGCTTATAGCGATAGCCTTTTCTATTTTT
>CP070627.1:2797753-2801497 GCA_020355945.1 Candidatus Aminicenantota bacterium
TTCTCTTCTTTTGCTTCGATCCTCAAAAAAATTATCACATCTACCTCCTCTTCCTTATACTTCCAGGTTAATATTTTAACATATCTCCCAGGTTTTTCAAAAAATCCCTTCAAAATGTAAAGAGAAAAATTTAATTGTCCCTTATTTACTAATCCTGGGTTTGTTCCCTTAAATTTTGAACAAAAAGATCAATACCTCCTCCTTTTCTTTTATCGTCCACCCGTGATCCGAATAAGAATATTTTTGCTTCCGGATCAAACTCCCCGTCAGCCGATACGTTCATTGGTCTTCCCCCGGGAGCGATGGAATATTCTTGATTTTTTTTCTCTATTATGTTATATGAACCTCGAATCAAGAAAATGAACAAGAACACGATCATAACCGACGACTGGTCAAACCCGGCATCTGGGAAACTGTATCAAAATCAATGGCCGGATGAACCGGAACTGGGCAAACAATATGAGGACGGTCAGCAGTGCGGTGGGTGTTCCTTCTTTGCTCCGTTTAATTCGGATTGGGGACTCTGCTGCAACAGTTCATCTCGACACTTCCTGGAAACCGTATTTGAGCATTTTACCTGTGGAAATCTTGTGAACGAGGGATGGGGGCCACACAGTTTCATGGAGAATCCCCACCTGCTGGACGAAATCACAGGTGACCCATCGCCTTAGGCACGGATAGAACCAAAATGCTGCGAAAAAGAAAAAAAGAATCAAGAAATAAGTCCCTCTCACATCTTGAAATTTAATAGGTTTTCAAATAAAATATCCCTATGATCAAACGAATTAAAATAGAAGGCTATAAGTCCTTTCGTCGCCTTAATCTTGAATTGAGACCTTTAACGGTTATTTTTGGTCCAAATGCATCCGGTAAAAGTAACTTCCTCGACGCTATTTATTTACTTTCCCGTGCAGTTACAGAGAAAAACCTCAATGAGTCATTTAAAAATCACCGGGGACTTCCGTTGGAGAGTTTTAATTATGGCGAAGAAGGCTATGAGGGACTGAGTAAAAAATCCAACCCTCAATTTACTTTTGAAGTGGATGTAGATATTTCTTCCTCGATAAGAAATAAAGTTGAGAAAATTATTCTGGAAAAAAGAAAAGGCATTGATTCTACACCTTCAAATAAACACATTATTACAGAAAATAGATTACGATATCGTCTTACCATTGAAATATTGGCTGAAACCGGTCATTTGCGGATAATGGATGAACGTTTATGCGCCATAAAATCCAATGGCGAAGAAAAAAAGCGCAGGGCGTTTTTAGAAAAAGAAGAAAATCGGATACACCTTCGTATGGAAGGGCAAGCTCACCCGACCTTTCACGAAATTGGCCTTGATCATACGATTGTTTCTACGGCACTCTATGAACCCCATTATCCCCACATCACGGCCCTTCGGATGGAACTGGCCAACTGGACCACCTATTACCTGGAACCACGGGAGTTGATGAGAGAAGAATTACCTTTGGCTGAGATTGAAAGCCTGGGGTCTAGAGGTGAAAACCTCGCCCCTTTCTTGAATACATTAAAGCATAAACATCCAGGAGACTTTGACAATTTCAATCTTTCTTTAAAGAGAATATTGCCCAATGCAACTAATATTGAGATCATACAGTCTAAAGAAGGGCGGGTGGGACTTCGTCTTCATGAAAATAATCAATGGTTCTCTTCTCGTTTGATTTCCGAAGGAACATTACGTTTAATTGGGCTTTTATGTGCCATCAATCCGAAGAATCCCGCAACAATGATCGCTTTTGAAGAACCGGAAAACGGTGTTCATCCGGTGCGACTTAAAATCATAAGCGACCTCCTGAAAAATGCGTCAACGCAATATGAAAAACAGATTATTGTTACAACCCATTCTCCCAGACTGCCCGAGTATTTTGACTGCAAAGACCTTTACATATGTAGAAAAGAAGAAGAACAAACCACTATCCTACCTTTTCCCACAGGGCCTTTGTTTAAAAAACAGTACATTCAAGAAGGGTTGGAAGATAGAATTTTGCGAGGGGATTTTGGCGGATAAAATACGGATACTTTATTTCCTGGAGGATCGTGTGCAAGAGGGTTTCGTAAAAGCACTGGTGGAACGCATTGCCAAAGAAGAATCTTTCGCCCCTGACAGTTTGATACATGATGTTCGTTCAGCCCGCGGAGGTTCAAAAAAACCTGGTAAAAGATTAAAAGGCTTCCTTTGCCGAGAGGTTAGATATGAATAGAAAATCCTGATATTTCGCCTACTGCTTCCCGGATATTTTCACTGAGGGTGGGGTGGATAAATATCATGTCCTTAAAATCATCCGCATTCATATGAGTAGTCACTGCATAATTAAGAATAGGCATGATTTCATCCGCGCTGTAACCCACGATATGAGCGCCAATCAACGTATGGGTTTCATCGGCGATTACTTTTACCAGTCCTACCTTTTCATCGATGGCATTGGACCTGGAACCGGCAGCGTAAGGGAACCGTCCGATCTTTATTTCAATGCCTTTGTCTTTTGCTTCTTTTTCGGTTAGGCCGATGGAAGCCAATTCAGGAAATGTATACACTGCACCGGGTATGGGATGGTGGGTAATGGGTTTGCCTTCCGTGATGAAATCCACAATAGCCAGGGCCTGGTGAGAGGCTTTATGGGCCAACAGCGGAGGTCCCACCACATCACCGCAAGCAAAAATATGGGGGATGTTGGTTTGCAGGTTATCATTCACTTTTATAAATCCTTTTTCATCCAATTCAATTCGCAAAGAATCATCAAACACACCCCGGGTAAGCGGCCACCTGCCCACTGAGAGCAATACCCGGGAAAAACTATCCTGCCATTCTTTTTCACCTGTTTTAAAATCAAAGGCAATGGTATTTTCTGCTTCATTGATCAAGGGATTTGAGGCTGTTGTGGCGATATGGATTTTAATTTTTTGTTTTTTCAGTTCTTTTTCCAGTATATTTGCTACTTCCGTATCCATGCCCGGGAGGACTTGATCGAGGATTTCAACAACAGTGACATCGGAGCCCAGGTAATTGTAGATCACGCTCATTTCAAGGCCAATAGCACCGGCACCGATGACAAGCATTTTTGCAGGAATATTTTCCAGGTCCAGGGCTTTTTCGGAATCGATAATATATTTGCCGTCGATTTTCAGGAAGGGTAATTCAGCAGAAATAGAACCAGTAGATATTACAATATGTTTTGCTTTCAGTTCTTTATCGTCATCTACCAGTACTGTATCTTTTGTTGTTATTTTTCCTTTTCCCTGGATTATTTGGACATTGTATTGTTTAAACAGTGTTTCAATTCCGCGGGTTAGTTTGGAGACCACCCGGTTTTTTTGTTTGATAATGGTATCCAGGTCTGGTGTATAGTTGTCTACTTTTATACCTGTTTTAGCTGCGGATTTGAGTTGTTTGATAAATTTTGCGGTATGGAGTAATGCTTTTGATGGTACGCATCCGCGCTGCAGGCAGGTGCCTCCGGGTTTATCTTTTTCTATTACTGCTGCTTTCAATCCTTTTTTTCCGGCGGCAATAGCTCCTTCGTAACCGGCAGGACCGCCGCCGATAAAAATAATATCATAAATCACCTCACTCATTATTTCCTCCTTTTGCCTCCGGTATTATTTTTTATTTTTCCAGGTCATATTATGACCGATTTTTTTGAAAAATACAAGTAAATTATCATGTTTAAATTCCTGGCAGCCTGTCATGAGGCCGGTGGCCACGCCCGGAGACGAATGAAA
>CP070627.1:2801597-2805340 GCA_020355945.1 Candidatus Aminicenantota bacterium
GATTACAGGTATCCTAACGACTCCAGTTGTTTTCGGACTTCTTCATCAATGGTCTTTTTCCCGGTTTTTGCCGCTTTTTGCCGGATCAGCTTTCGGATTTTGAGAATAACAGGCATCATGTTATCTTTTGTTTTAGTATGAGTGTCAATAATATTGCGCGTTTCAACCGGGTCCTCTTTCAAATTGTACAGCTCGAATTTGGGTATTTGCGGCGGAAGCGCATATTCTTTAAAACTTTCCAGGTCCTCTTGAGTGTAAGGTTCATTATAAATGAGTTTATAATCGCCAAAACAAATGGCAATCCTGGAGGGAAACGCCTCAAAATACTTGCCGGTGGATATCGTAGAAATCACATAATCACGACTGTCTGCGGACTTCTTTCCCTTAATCAAAGGCATGAGATCGATGCCATCTATTTTAGCCGCTCCAGGTGGGATATTGTAATAGCTTAAAATAGTAGGAAATAAGTCAATAATCCCTACCAGTTTCTTTATACAGGTATTTTTAAATTGACTGTGGGGAAACTTAATGAACACCGGGACGCGGATCAGTTCATCGTAGAGGCTGTGAGAATGGGTCCAGCCTTTATGCTCATAAAATTCCTCACCATGATCCGACATCAAAATAATCATGGCATTGTCATAAATATTCATTGCTTTTAAGCGCTGAATAAATTCGCCAAAATAGGCATCAAAAGCTAATATTTCCGCCTGGTAGAGTTCTTTTAAAGAATGTTTTTGCTCCTCTTCCACGGGCAAATATGTTTTAGCCGGTTGATTGAAATTGGGCGCCTCCAGTTTAAGGTGTTTAGGATGCTTATTGATTTGATACAAAAAATTCTTTGGCGGAGTGTAAGGGGCATGGACCTGGTAGGTGTGCAGGAAGAGGAATAAACCGGGAAATTGAGCTTTTTCCAGCAGTTCAATGGCCTTTTGAAAAAGGGATTGACCACCCCGCGGATAAAGCGCGGCTGCAGGTTGGAATTTTTTATAGTAATCAAATCCACGAGAAAACCCCCACCGGCTGTTCATTACCTTGCCGCCATGAAAAGCGAACGTGATGAATTCTTGTGAAAGAGCCTGTACTAAAAAGGGTTTTGACGGGTGTAACGCATCCTTGATCCCCACTTCATGGTTAAATTCGTACAAGCCGGTGAACAAGCTCATAAACGAGGGCAGTGTCCAGGAGGTTTGCGCATAAGCATTTTCCAGGTAAACCGCATCCCCCAGGAATTGATCCATATTGGGGGTTATGGACCGGCTGTTCACTTTCATGCCGATTTGATCCCCCCTCAGGGTATCCGCGGCAATGAAAAAAATATGTTTGCCTTTGGAAATGTCTTTCCCCTGGAATTTTTTATACATGATAGGCTGACTGAGGTAAACAATACCCCTGCCCTTAAATTTGAGAAGCAGTAAATCACCTTTTTTAACTGCCAGGTCTTTAAAAAACGGATGGGAGGCTTTGGAAGTGGTTATTTGCGCGATTTTTTCACTCTTTCCTTTTCGGTTGATTTCCAGGGTAAAATGGATGCTGTGGGTTTGAGGATGGCTTTCCAGGCACAAATAAGTATAGAAACCGATATCCCCGGTTAATCCTGGTGTCATTTTGATTTGTTTTTTCCCTCGAAGAAAAAAGTAATGCCCGTTTATTGAGGGTATTTCTTCCAGTTGGGTTTCCTGGTTTCCTTTTTTGAAATATATCCGCCGGAGGGCGTTATCCACTCTAAAATATTTATTATCCCGGATTAGATTGTCCGGCTCTACCCTGTAAAAGAGTTTAGCGTTTTCTCTTGAAAAAAAGAGTAGAACAAGAATCCCTGCTGCAATAACAATAAAAATCATACCGATAAGTATTATATTTTTCTTCATCGCTTTCAGCTTTTACTTTATATCTACCTGTGGTTTTTTTGGGTAATCCGCGGTCAATTTAAACGCTTCTTTTAATGATGTCCTTTATCTCCTCTGCTTTATCTTGAGAGTATTCCACCAAATGAACCTCTTCAAGCGTAGATTCTCCTGCTAAAAAGTCAAAAATAGCTTTGACAATAACCTTAATCGCCGGTGCCAACGGGTAACCAAATATTCCGGTTGATATAGAAGGTAGGGAAACAGATTTGAGCTTCAATTCATTGGCCACGTTTAATGCGGAAGTCACCGCAGATTCCAACAGCTTTTCCTCTCTCTGGGTCCCTCCGCGATAAATCGGACCAACCGTATGAATAACAGCTTTGTAAGGCAGTGTGCCCGCACTGGTAAAGGTTGCCTGACCAGTCTTAATGGGAGCCTTTTGATTGCTTTCCCTTTGAATCTCCGGTCCTCCGGCCCTGGAAATCAACCCCGCTACACCACCACCATGTGCCAAATGCTCATTGGCCGGGTTAACAATCGCCTCCACTTTTTCTTCAATAATGGAATTCTTTACTAACATAAATTTCTTGTTGTTGATCTCTCTTTCAAATAATACCATGATTTCCTCCTAACTTTTGCCTCCGGCGGGCCCGCGGCGCGGGCACCCTATTAGGGGGGGCGCTTTTTGAAAAAACTGCCCCGTGACGCATCTGGACCCCCCGCAAAAACTTCTGATTAGAGGTGCCCAATGACGCATTTTATTTAAGCTCCTCTTTAAATCGCTCAAATATCTTATCAATACCCGCCATTAACTCTTTCTCTGAAAATGCCTCTTCTAATTCCACTGTAGTGCATAATGTTTTAATCTCCTCATCCTCAAAAATGAGTTTCCTGAAACTTTTCTTTTGGGTCCAGGATTCAAGAGCATTTTTTTGGACCAATTCGTACACCTTTTGCCTGGGCAACCCTTTGTCCAAAAGCAGGGTTAACACCTTTTGCGAATAGTAGACTTCATTGGTGATATCCAGGTTTCGTTTAATGTTTTCGGGATACACATTCAAGTCCTCGAGAACCCTGGTGATATCTTTGAGCATAAATGCAGCCGTATGAAAAGAATCCGGGAAAATCACCCGCTCAGCAGAAGAATGGGAAATATCCCGCTCATGCCAGAGGATATTATTTTCAAAAGCAACAGATAAATTTCCCCTCAGCAGCCGAGCCAGACCGGATATGCGCTCACATTTGACAGGATTCCGTTTATGAGGCATGGAAGAAGAACCTTTCTGACCTTTGGTAAAGGGCTCTTCCACTTCCAGCACCTCGGTTCGCTGCAAATGCCGAATCTCTACCGCAATCTTCTCAATAGCAGAACCCAAACTGGCTAATGCATACATCACTTCCATATGCCGGTCCCTCTGGATGATTTGTGAAGATACTTTACAAGGAGATAAATTTAACTTTTTGAGTGCTGCTTCTTCACCTTCAGGAGGAAAGTGAATGTAAGTACCCACTGAACCTGAAATCTTACCCACAGAGATAATTTCTTTTGCTCTAAGTAGGCGATGGATATTTCGTTTGATTTCTTCGTACCAGATGAGGTATTTGACGCCAAAAGCAATAGGCTCGGCATGGATGCCGTGGGTTCGGCCAATAGCCATCAAATCCTTGTACGCAAACGCTTTTTTAATTAAAAGTTCCTTTAAAATCCCTGTCTTTTGGATAATCACTTCCAGGGATTCCCGCATCAACAGTGAAAGCGCGGTGTCTACTATATCGTAAGAGGTGATACCTTTGTGGATATAAGCGGAATCTTTGCCCACGAATTCTTCTACTGAGGTTAAAAAAGCAATCACATCGTGTTTGACTTTTTTTTCGATTTCATCGATGCGGTCC
>CP070627.1:2805440-2809180 GCA_020355945.1 Candidatus Aminicenantota bacterium
CGTCCCCCCTCTCGAGAGGGGAGGTCCGGAAAGCATACAATGCCTGGTGCTCAAGACGCAGTACTGAGTCATTAAATTCCCCTCTTGAGAGGGGTGGCCGTGACTGCAGGAAGGGCCGGGGTGTGTCTCCCCTCTTGAGAGGGGTGGACGCGAAGCGGACGGGGTGTGTCTAATTAAATTGCTAAAAATCATATATTAATAAATGTTTAGCCTTAACTTAGCGGCATTCTGGCCTGGCACCTTTTCGTTTCTCCCATGCTGATGTCATCCGGGATTTCTATGCATTTACTGACGCAACGGTTCATCATAAGAAGCCTTCAAGATGGCCCGCAGGGCCTTTTTGGGTTGGGGGTGCCACCCCCTTTTGACAAAAGATAATCTTTTATATATATTGAAGGCTATTAGTATTGAAAATTATTAAAAGCGGAGGAAGATATGAAGAATGTTGGAATAATTAAAAACATCGGCTGGGCAGCAGTTTTTATCTTTTTCGTATTTTCATGTTTTTTAATGGCGATATCGGGGCAAAAGGAACATTCACCCTCACAGCCATTGATCAATGATTGGGAGAACCCGGAAGTGTTCGGTCGCAATAAAGAGGCTCCCCATTGTCCGATTATTCCTTACGCTGATATTGAAACAGCAGTCAAAGAAGACCCATGCGCATCTCCTTTTTATAAATCCTTGAACGGCACGTGGAAATTTCACTGGGTAAGGGTTCCCTGGCAGCGGCCCAAAGAATTTTACCGGGAAGATTTTTGCCTGGATGGTTGGAATGATATCAACGTACCGGGTAATTGGGAGCTCCAGGGTTTTGGCGTCCCGATTTATACGGATGAACCCTATCCCTTTAAACCCAATCCTCCGAAAGTACCCCATGATTATAATCCGGTAGGCTCTTTTCGCCGCGATTTTACACTGCCAGAGACCTGGGACAGCCGCCAGGTATTTATTCACTTTGGAGCAGTCAAATCCGCCATGTACCTGTGGATCAACGGTAAAGAAGTGGGATACAGCCAGGGCAGCCGCACACCGGCGGAATTTAATATTACAAAATATGTCAAAAAAGGCAAAAATACAGCGGCAGTACAGGTTTTTCGCTGGAGTGACGGTTCATACCTCGAAAACCAGGATGCCTGGCGCATGAGTGGTATTGAACGGGATGTATTTCTCTTTTCCGTACCGCAAGTTCATATCCTGGACTATTTTGTCCACGCCGACCTGGATAAGAAATACATAAACGGAGAATTCAGCCTGGATGTTGAGGTAAAGAATCACACGTCAAACAAAGAAAAGTGTTGGGTTCAATTGAAGCTGTCAGAAGGTGAAAAGAGTTTGTTTAAGATGGAAAAAACAGTGTTTATTGAACCTTCAGGGGCAGCGCCGGTGCATTTTGCCAAAACCGTTAAAAATCCCAAAAAGTGGACTGCAGAAACCCCTCATCTTTATACCCTGGTGCTTTCTCTTTTCGATAAAACTCAAAAAAGAATTGAAGTGGTATCATCTAAAATAGGGTTCAGGAGGGTAGAAATAAAGGATGGACAGTTGTTGGTCAATGGTGTACCTATTTATCTTAAAGGAGTCAATCGTCACAGTCATGACCCGGTGACCGGCCAATACGTTACCAGGGAGACCATGATTAAAGATATCCGCTTGATGAAACAATTTAACATCAATGCGGTACGTACCAGTCATTATCCCAATGATACCCAATGGTATGATCTTTGCGATCGATATGGGCTTTACCTGGTGGATGAGGCCAACATTGAGGCTGGTGGTATGTGGTTTCACCCGGATAAAACATTGATGGATAAACCGCAGTGGGAGAATGCTATCTTGGACCGCACCATACGCATGGTGGAGCGGGATAAAAATCATCCGTCAATCATTACCTGGTCCTTAGGCAACGAATGTGGGGATGGTCCTCATTTTCGTACCACTTACTATTGGATCAAGCAGCGGGACCCTTCGCGGCCGGTCCAGTCAGAGGATGCCCAATTAAAGTCCCATACGGATATCTATTGCCCGATGTACCGTCGTATCCATCAAATCGAAGAGTATGCCTCAAAACCTCAAACCCGTCCGTTGATTATGTGTGAATACGCTCATGCCATGGGCAACAGTGTAGGAAATCTCCAGGATTATTGGGACGTAATTTACAAACACAAACACCTGCAAGGTGGTTTTATCTGGGATTGGGTAGACCAGGGACTTCTCAAGAAAAATGAAAAAGGGGAAGAGTTTTGGGCTTACGGTGGTGATTTTCTGCCGGTGGGGGTTAATCATGTCGATAAAAATTTCCTTATCAACGGGTTGGTTTTCCCGGACCGGAAGCTTCATCCGCATATCTGGGAAGTCAAAAAGGTTTACCAAAGTCCCAAAGCTGAGCCGGTTAATTTGGAAACTGGAAAAATAAGGCTCATCAACCGTTATGATTTTACCAATCTTAATGCCCTGGAAATCTTTTGGGAGATTAGCGGTGATGATAAAATCATTGTTACAGGGACATTAGCGCCGGGACACACCAATGTGCCGCCCGGTAAGTTTAAAATCCTCCAATTGCCGATGCCAGTGATTCAACCGCAGTCCGGGGTGGAGTATTTTTTAAATATTCGTTTTAAAACCAGGGAAGCCACCGATCTGATCCCGGCTGGTTATGAAGTGGGGTGGGACCAGTTTAAGTTGCCTATATACAAAGAGGTAGTCCCGGAAGATATCACCACTTTGCCGTCTTTAGAGCTTACTGAGAGTGAAATTCATATTATTATTAAAGGTAAGGAGTTTGTTCTTTTTATGGACAGGAAAACCGGGCAGTTTATTTCCTGGATATACAGGGGGAGGGAGTTTATAAAAACCTGGTTGGTTCCCAATTTTTGGCGTGCGCCCACGGACAATGATTTTGGTTGGGGCATGCCAGGGGAGTGCCGGGTTTGGCGCCATGCCGGTCAAAAGCGAAAAATCGAGAATGTCAGTGTTAAACAAATCAATAACAGCAAAATCCAGGTTGATGTGGAGGCGACGCTGCCGGAAGGCACGGGTGGGGCGAAATATTTTACTACTTATGTTGTTTTAGGCAAAGGGGATATGTTAGTAAGCAATCGGTTTGTGCCTGCATCAGGTGTTTCTTTGCCGGTTATGCCTCGTTTTGGGATGACTATGGCTTTGCCTGTGGAGTTTGGTCGGGTGGAGTGGTATGGGCGGGGGCCTCATGAGAGTTATTGGGACAGGAAGACTGGTGCGGCGGTTGGGATTTATTCCAATACGGTTATGGGGATGTATCATCCTTATATTCGGCCCCAGGAGAATGGTAACCGGGTTGATGTTCGTTGGTTAGCGTTGGTTGATGCGGGGGGTATGGGGTTATTGGTGGTAGGGAAGCCGTTGTTGGATGTGAGTATGCATCATTTTTTTAATGAGGATTTTGATCCGGGTGAGGAGAAGCAGCAGCGGCATGTGTTTGATTTGGAGAGTCGTAACCTGGTGACGTTGAATTTGGATTATGGGCAGATGGGGGTAGGTGGTGATACCAGTTGGGGTGATCGGGCGCGGCCGCACCCTGAGTACAGGTTATCGGTTAAAGAGTATTCTTACAGTTTTCGTTTGCGTCCGTTTTCGCCTGGGGAGGGTAAGGTGATGGAGTTGAGTAAGCAGAGGTTTGAGTGATGTTTAGCCACAGAGGCCACAGAGGTCACAGAGTCCCTTTAATAAAAAGTTTTTGCGGGGGTCCAGGGGGCAGTTTT
>CP070627.1:2809280-2813008 GCA_020355945.1 Candidatus Aminicenantota bacterium
CAGGCCAATGATTCCGGGAACCGGGAAAAAATCCAACTGTGGCAGAAGCGTTTGCAAACAGTGGAATCTCAAACTCGAAAGTATCTTTATTTAGAGGATAAAGGGTATTTTATTACTCATATTGTGCCGTCTGCAAGAGAGAAGTATTTTCAAATGGAGAAAGAGATGTTAGCGGTAGGGGGGAATGCAGAGGCTATTATGGCTGGTCTGATGGACCGGGATCAAATCAAACGGTTTTTAGAGGTGCTTGAAGAGAAAAGGAAAGAGTACAAATTAAGAACGGTTTCTTTTACCTTGATTCCTCCTTATCCTGAAGGATTTTTCCCGCATCATTTGTTAAGGCAGCCCTGGAATTATCAGAATGGCGGTGAATGGGATTGGATCGGGGGGCGTGTAGTGAAAGCGCTTTTTATGAAGGGATTTGCAAAAGAAGCGCAAACATACCTGCTGGAGATCGTTAAAAAGAACCTGGCCAATTTTTGTATTTTCGAGTGGGAGGACCGTCAGGGAACGGGTCGGGGGGCCATGTTTTATGCGGGAGCTGCCGGGGTGATTGGGGAAGCCATTTTAATCGGTTACCTGGAGAAATAAAGCACAAAAAGACAAAAATCTATTGACAGGATGATTAAAAGATATTATATTAGATTGAGAAATTAACATGGTAAAGGAGGCTGTAATTTTAAAAGCTAGAGGCAGGAATGATTTTTAAAAAGATTTGGGTAGATATTCCCAATAAAACAATAAAATCATTAAAAGAGAGCTTTAACCGCGTGATTTCTTTTTTAGAAAAAGGAGGAACACTTAATCTCCAGGTCCTGGAAGAAACCAGCCAGGGGATGTCAAAGATAATTGAAAAGGACAAGCAATTCCGGGACCTTTTAAACCAGGCAGAAAAAAGCAGTGATTTTTTTCATTTGAATTTATGTCATAAAGACGCCGAGGTCTTAAATTTACCCTGGGGCATTGCGCTGGACCCGGTATCCGGCCGGTTCCTCAGTGAAGTTCCCCAGGTTTTTATCAGTAAAAATGTGTTGACTGAGGAACCGCATTTAAAAGAACCTGCCCGGGGACCGTTGAAAATCCTGGTAATGATTTCTTCTCCAAAGGATGTGCCTCTTGAGGGGCGGCTTTATTACGAAGAAGAGGAGCGGCAGATTTTGCGGGCCTTTGAACCGTTATTCCAGGCTGGCGAGGTCCAGGTGGACTTTACCGATAACGGGTCTCTAGAAGCTTTGCGCAGGAAAATAGAGTTAAACGATTACCATATTCTTCATTTTAGCGGTCATGGTGATTTTGATGAAAAAGAAGCAGAGGGGTTCTTATTGTTAGAAGACCCGGTAACTTTAAAAAGCAAAACAGCCACTGCGCTTTCTTTTGCTGAAGCACTGCTCAAGCCGGGACATACGATCCCCCTGGTGGTGCTTTCTTCTTGCCGCACAGCCCGGGCCAGGCTTGAAAAAGGAGGGGCCAGTATTACTGGAAAGCTGATGCAAAAAGGAATCCCGGCTGTGGTTTCTATGGGGTTGTCTATAAAAGACCGGTATGCCACTTTTTTTGCCGCCTATTTTTACAGCCAGCTAGCCAAAAAAAAGACGATAACAGAGGCTTTTGCTGAGGCTTGCCAGTTCACAAAGGAAATGGAAGCCAAAGATATCCGGGAATCCCACCAGCACATGGTTCCATTGCAGTGGCTTATTCCTCATCTTTATTTAAGTGGTCCTTTGCGTATGGTAGACTGGGATAAACCTTTTGAGCGGTTGAAACCCGAGGGTACGGTTATCCTGTTTGCCAATACCACCATGGAAAAATCAGGGCAGAAGAGTGAGCAGTTTGTAGGCCGGCGTGAAGACCTGGCAGTCATTTTGCCCAAATTGTTTAAAAAAAAGCCAATCATGCTCAAGGGTCAGGGCGGGATAGGCAAGACCACTTTAGCCAGGAAACTGGTGCAGCGGGTCCAGGCTTCTTTGCCTAATCTGGTTCCTTTTATCTACAACGAGGAAGGCAAAGAGTTTTCTTTGCCAGCCGTGCTGCAGCAGCTCAAGCGCTTTTGCGCTCTCAAAAACAAAACCGCCTGGCTGGACCAATTAAAATACCTGGAAGATAATATCGTTTCACATATTACCTTTTTATTTACAAAGATATCCGAAGCGTATCCGTTGGTATTGCTGTTTGACAATGTCGAGTCTTTCATGGATGAAGCCAGCGGCGCGTTTGCCGTGGAACACGAGCCCACCTTGCATATTATCCGGGATGCAGTGCAAAACCCGCATATCTATACCCTGGTAACCGGACGTTACCCGTTAAAAGAACTGGCCCGGGAACTGGAACCCATTGACCTTATTGATATCGATCTCAGCGATTTTATTCGCAAGTGTTACAACCTGGGGTTGACAGGGCTGTCCCAGCAGCAGATGGAATTTTTGTATAAGTCTTTGGGAGGTAATTTCCGCATGTTAGAATTTTTCCACCGGGCATTTAGCCGGGACCCGGGTAACATAGACAGGGTATTTGCCGGTCTGGAAGCCTTCCGGGCGGAAGCCCGAAAACACACTGAAGCAGCCTTGCAAGAGATGGCAGAGAATTTGATTTTTGACAATCTCTGGCAAAAGGCCGGTGCTGGAGAGCAAGCCCTGGCTAAAGAGCTGGCCTGTTTTGAACTGCCGGTAATCGATGTGGTATTCCGTATGCTGGGATATGATCATGCGCCTATGGAATTTTTGGGGCGTTTGCAAGACCTGACCCTTATCCAGGTTTACCTGGACCGGGAGACCGGGCTGGTCTATTATTTTATGCCGGCGCTGGTGAAGAAGCTGTTGGACCGGGCAGGGTGGTTAGAAGAGATGCCGGTCCGGTTTCATGAGCAGGCCGGGCGTTATCATCATTACATGTACCGGGAAGTCAGGCGGGGCAGTACCAGTGAGCTTGAGGCAGGTTTTTGGCAATTTTACCGGGCAAAAAACCGTGAACGCAGCGAGGAATTAGGCAGAGGCCTGGCAGGCTTTTACTATGATCATGCCTTTTATGCGGAAGCCCTCCGGGTGTGCCGGGGTGTGGAGGAGCTTTGGGGTGATCAACTGTCCTGGTGGTACTGCAATCGAATTGGCATGATTGCTTGGAGTACCGGCAGTTATGACCTGGCCCTGGGCTATTACAAGCGGGGGATGAAAATATTGGAGAGTACAGCAAAACCCACGGATGAAGACCTGGAGAACAAAGGCACCACGCTGAACAACATCAGCCAGATTTATAAAGCCCGCGGTGATTACGACAATGCATTGCGATACCTGGAACAATCATTAAAAATCAGTCAGCAAATCGGTGATAAATCCGGCGAAGGCGTGACGCTGAACAACATCAGCCAGATTTACGATGCCCGCGGTGATTACGACAATGCATTGAGATACCTGGAACAATCATTAAAAATCAGTCAGCAAATCGGCGATAAATCCGGCGAAGGCGTGACGCTGAACAACATCAGCCAGATTTATGATGCCCGCGGCGATTTGAACACTGCCCTGCGATACCTGGAACAAGCATTAAAAATTTTCCAACAGATTGGCGATAAAAAAAGTGAAGGCGTGACGCTGAACAACATCAGCCAGATTTATAAAGCCCGCGGCGATTTGAACACTGCCCTGCGATACCTGGAACAATCATTAAAAATCAGTCAGCAAATCGGCGATAAATCCGGCGAAGGCGTGACGCTGAACAACATCAGCCAGATTTAT
>CP070627.1:2813108-2816826 GCA_020355945.1 Candidatus Aminicenantota bacterium
TGTTTATTTTCCTTTGCTTTTAGCAAAAAAATAGATTAAAATGATGGCATGCCAAAGGATTTTACGCTAGATGTAGATATGCTTGAACAAACCAATGCCTGGTATTTTACCCTGGATTCGAAAGAACAAAAAGAATATTTATATAAAAAACGCACCGGCCTGCTGCAAAGAAAAATTAATAAACACCGTATCAACAAATCAATTGAACTATCTTCACTTTCCCATGCCAAACCCCTTATTCACAACCCGATTACCCCCGGCGTATTAAAAATCCGAGCGCAAGATATTTCTTTTAACCCGGACAAAATCCTCCGGGATAATGAACTGGTTATAAATACCCTTGAACAATTAAAACCTGTAGAATGGAAAATCGTGGTCAGGGCCAATCATACCGGACGCGTCATTATCAAAAAAGGAGAAAAAGAGAAAAAAACCAATTTTACCTATTTTAGCATCTTGATCAAATTGCAACTCAAAGACCATCGAAATTTCATCGAAGTGGGAGAAGGATCGGTTCAAACATTAAAATTTAACCAGGACGGGCTGTGCTCACGAATTAAAAAAATCGTCGAGAATCACCAATATAGTAAATCTTATCCCTTTATTGACAAAGTACCTGTCATTTTAAATGCCGGTGACGGCGCCATTATTTTCCATGAACTCCTGGGCCATTCCCTGGAAGCGGATTACATTTACCATCGCCACTCACCTATTTCCCGTGATGATATCGGGAAACCCATTATATCTAAAAATGTAACCCTGCTGACCCGTGACCCCAATGACAACTTTTTTAGAGGAGTCTCCTGCGATGATGAGGGAGAGACTGCGGGATCTTCTATCCTGGTTGAAAATGGCGTACTGGGAAACCTGATTGCCGACCGGGTTTACAAAAATCGTTTAAAAGTGGAAAACTGCGGTCATTCCCGGGTGGAAGATTTTTCAAAAATTCCCATGCCCAGGATGTATGCCCTTTATTTGCAGCCGGGAAATTACCACCCCAAAGAATTAATCGCTTCCACCAAAACCGGCGTTTATGCCAGCGAGTTCGGCGATGGTAAGGTTTTCTTTGATAAGAATTTGTTTTATTTTAATATCCGGGAAGCCTGGTTAATCAAAAACGGTAAAATATGCGATCCCCTGGGCAGTATTATGGTGAGAGGAAATATCCTGGAAGTACTCAATTCAGTGGAAATGGTGGCCAATGATTTCCGGTTTGATAAAGGCATCAGCTACTGCTTTAAAAACGGCCAAACCCTCAACGTCCGGGTGGGACAACCCACAGTTAAGATCAATAATCTTTACGTAACAAAGGAAATCAATGATTAACACACTGCAAACGCTGCTGGAACAGGGAACGGAAATCGGGTTCTCTGCGGTGGAGACCTTTGGAGAGACCATAGAAAAACATGAATATGAATGCTTCCCGGATGAGCCTCCATCATTGCATTCCGTTGACACCCAACGGGTAACTGTACGGGCGTTCTGGGAAACCGGCGACCCGGTTGGCTTTAGCCTCTCAAAACCCGAACCCGATTCAATAAAATCCGCCTTTTCAAATATCTATACCACCCACCTGCCAGGTGAAAAAGAAAACTACCGGCATGGTTTACCCGCGGAAGTGAAAAAAACAACCCTCCATATCTTCGACGAATCTATTGATTCAGTGGATGTCCATGCCTTTAACGAATTCATCGATGGGATCAATGAGATCATGATCGCTTCTCTTTTCCAGGGGTTAAAATTAAATAAGATTCACCTGTCAAAGGCTCTAAAAAAAACCTACATTGCCAATACTAACGGTCTCAACATCAAGTACAGGAAAACAAACTTTAACCTGGTTCTCAGCTTTGCACTGCGAAACAACCACATTGATACCAGTGAAACCCGGGTGTTTTTTCGACAGTTAGAGCCCCATAAAATCATTTCCAGGGCCTTCAATCTATTGAATTCATTAACTGAAACCAGTATTTCTGCAGATAGACATATGTCTTTAATTCTATCCCCGGAAGCTTCGGCATTTATTTTAAGGGAGTTTTCCAGTTGTTTTAAAATAAAAGCTGACCGGGAAATGATGAAAATTCATTATCCTTCTATTTTGAATATCATTGATAACCCGTTAATGGATGGGCAGGTGGGTTCTGTGCCTTTTGACGACGAGGGGGTGCAGTCCGGGGAAAAATATTTGCTCCAAAAAGGTGTTTTTTCTACTTTCATTTCAGACCTGGCTGCTGCTTTTCAACATAATACGACGTCTACCGGTAACGGCTTCAGAAGTGAACGCTCTCCCCTTCCGGCCGTGGGATTCTCCAATCTCTACATCAAGCCCACGGTTTTACCATTGAAGAATTTAATGGCCGATGCCGGAGTAGGAGTGCTGGTTTCCCTGTTAAAATTAAAATCCATTGATAATAAAGGTTATGTTTTTTCTGTTTATGGCTATCGGTTCAAAGACGATGAGTTGTTGGAGCCGGTGCATTTTTATTTTAGGACCTCGTTCCGTTCTTATTTTTTGAAGATATTGAAGATATCAAAGGAAGTAAAATTTTTTTACAGTTCTGCCAACATCGGGTCTCCTTACGTCCTGCTAGAAGCACGCTATAATAGATCGGACAACCTGTTTGAAATATGATTATTTTAGCAGATTTTTGACAGTTTGGAATTCCACTTCTGCTTCAGTTGTCAGGTCATGGATAATCTGTTTAACCGGTTTGACCTCATGGACCAGTCCCACACTCTGGCCGGCCATCAATGAGCCATAATCAATATCTCCATCCTGTACTGCCCGTCGCAGCGCCCCCGCCCAATAGGCTTCGGCTTCATATTGGGCATCCACGCGGGATATCTCTCCTTTTTTCAATTTTTCCAGTAATTGTAGTTGGAGTTTTCCGAATTCTTCAGTGCCTTTGTTTTTTATGGCCCGAACCGCCACCACCGGGAGAGCCGAGTCATATTGAGGTGTGGCAAAGGCTTCCCTGGAACGGGCTTTCCTAAAACGCTCTTTAAACTTTGGGTGCGCCGGGCTCTCTTCTGCCATAGCAAAAATAGTCCCCATCTGCACCCCACACGCTCCCATCAAAAAAAGATGAGCGATCATCTTACCGGTAGCAATCCCACCAGCTACCAATATAGGAATCTCCGGGAACTTAAACAACACCTGTTGAAGCAGCACAATGAGGGAGACATAACCGATATGACCACCAGCTTCACTTCCTTCCAGGACCAACGCATCCGCCCCGTAGTCAATCATCCGCCGGGCAATGGATTGGGTAGAAGCGAAACAGATGACTTTGGCTCCCGCTGCTTTTGCCATTTGTACTTCGCTCTTCCTGGGAAAACTCCCGGCAAAAAAAACAATAGGTACCCCCATCTCTGCTGAACACTTCAAATGACCCGGGTAATTGGGCGCAAGAGTAATCAAGTTAACCGCATAGTTGGCGTTGGCTTCTTTTAAAGTTTTAATCTCTTCGCAAAAAATATCTACCGGCATATTTCCACCAGCTAAAACACCTAATCCTCCGCCATCGCTCACGGCTTTCACCAGTTTCGCATCACTGATCCAGGTCATGGCACCGGAAATAATAGGATATTCCACACCTAAAAATTCCTGCCCTCTTTTCCAATATTTGAAATCCTTTAAGTCACTCATGCCCCTATTCTAACAAAAACCACCTGTATTGTAAAATATCTTTGCCTTCGGCGACCAGGGGGGCTCTTTTCG
>CP070627.1:2816926-2820643 GCA_020355945.1 Candidatus Aminicenantota bacterium
CTTCCCCCAGGATACGTTAATTAAAGCAGGAAATAAAAAGGATGTCCTCCATTACAATCCCTATGATTTTTTAATTCCCAACAGCCAACTGGATTTTAAGCGGCAAAGACTTTATGAACCCCTGGATACAACCATCATTCTAAACAATCATTGTGAAACCGGATGCATTTACTGTTACGTAGATAAAAGAAAATCATACACCTGCCAAATACCCTTTAAACGAATCGTTGAACTGATCCGAGAAGCCAAAGAATTGCAGATGCGGTCATTTACTCCTGAAGGGGGAGAGCTTTTCACCTACAAGTATTGGAAAGAACTGCTCAATGCACTGGTGGAGAATCATTTCGATCCGGTTATTACCACCAAATCTCCGTTGAATGAAACACGTATAAAAGAATTGAAAGATATTGGCATCAAACGGACCAACCTTTCCCTGGATACAATCAACTGCGGCCAGATGTGTAAATTGTTAAATGTGAAAGAAAAATATTATGACCTGATCTTGAAAACCCTCAAAGACCTTAATGATAATGATTTTGATATCTGCATCCAATCCCAGGTCACTTCAATCAACCAGGACAACATGGAAGAGCTGCTCAATTACTTATTAGAATTTGAAAATATCAACTCCATTAAGATCAGGGCCACCTCATTTTCGTTGTACCCCAAAGAAGATAGAAACCAATATCTATGGCTGCGTCCCGACAAAAATAAGTTAGATAAAATCAACCACCTGGTCATACAATTGAGAGAGAAGCATGGGGATAAGGTTCAATTGATTTTCCATCAATACCCGGAACGAAAAAAATATATCAATCCTTCAGTTCAAGAGAAGCAGGTTTTTTTTGAAAATCGTCCTCAATGTTCCGGGAATTTCCATTCATTTTTTATCTTGCCGGACGGGAAAGTCACCATATGCGAAGAGTTGTACTGGCATCCCCAATTTATCATCGGAGATTTGATGCGGCAGTCGATACGGGAAGCCTGGAACTCGGAAAAAGCACTATCCCTTTATCATGTTTCAAAGGATTTGGTCAGGGAGCAAAGTGCATGTAAAAGTTGCTATGATTTTGATCGATGCCACCAGGGGCAGGGGGTCTGCTGGAAACAGGTCTTATATGCTTACGGGGAGGAGAACTGGGACTATCCTGACCCCAGGTGTCCTCGTGCCCCGCAGCCTTTCAATGAATTTTGGATAGAATAGAAACCAGGGCATAGATTTTAGATGGGAAGATGGGATAGATACAGGGACGTTAGGACGTTAGAACCTGAAGAGATATGACGCTTTAAAAAAGAAGCTGCTGCGGGTTTCCTCGAAGTGGTGGTAGTGCAAAGTTCTACCCTCCAGGTCGTATTCTTTTGAAAATGTTGAACCATATCCCAGGTGGATGACCGTACCGGGGATGTAAGTAAATTCCACCAGGGCATCGCCCAATATCTTTTTATCCCCGGTATCATATTCAACAATTCCTCGTAACGACAGGTATTTATTGACCTGGAATATGGTTTTATTCCTGTAAATACTGATATTATAGTCCTCTGTACTGACTTCATCTCCGTGAAAAATATGATTTGTCCAGTTGAATTGCGTTGAAAATTTTTTATTGGGTTGAAAATTAATAGAAATAAAGAGTGTTTCTAAGTGTCCCTGGAAAGGTGGTAAAGAGTGGTAAAAAGGCGAACCGCCGGAACTATATATAAATGTCAACTGGAGATGTTTGCTGGGCCTGGAAGAACCAAAGGTAAAAAAGGTATCTTTGTTAAATACTCCTCCGGCAAATACTTCAGTGGCCAAATCATATCGCAGGCTCAACTGGGTAGACAAAGGTAATTGAAAGGCAACTGCAAATTGATGGGCATACTCATTCATATGATATTCCGTATCCCTGGACAACCGGCCGGAATACCTCAAGGTTACCAGTTTTAGAAACTCCGAGGGTGGATAAATATATCGTTCCGCCTCCAGGGAAAAACTTCTTATACCCTTTCGTAACAACCGTCCCACCTCCAGGTTGAAATTACTTGACAATTCATGGTATCCCAGGGCCACCAGGGTCTTCCGGTCTTCATACTTAAATCTCCCGCCAAAGGCCGGCCCTTTGGTGTTATCCACGGCCTCAAGGTCTATATTATACAATTTATTAAAAGAATAAAGAAAAAATGCCTCCAGTGTCATAAAACCTCTGAACCGTACCCGGGAATCCACGCCCACGACCCGATGAAATCCACTGATGGTTTCTCCTTCTCCATCATTATTAAATCTTAATTCTTTACCGGTATAGATTGAACCCACATAACTGTCGTTTTTGAGCAGGTGTTTATATCTAAAAATCCCGTAATAGTTATTTCCCGATTCTTCTCCAGGTCCTGGGATTTCCGAAGCTATATTTTTGGGGGATTCATCCACAGAAAACAAGGAATTAATGACACTGTATCTCCCGATCTTTCCCGAGAGTTTTAATCCCCACAGCGGCTCCACAATATTCCTGGTATGAACGATTTTTTCGATGTGGAAATCATCCCCCACGGCAAAATGAAAATGTTCGAGCCCTTCCAGGAAAAAGGGTCGTTTTTCCTCATAAAGGGGTTCCACCCTGAGATTCACATCCACCTGCCCCTCATCGATTTCGATGTGGCTAAAATCCGGGTTAAACGTCAAATCCAATGTTAAATCGGAGGTGACTCCGATCTTTGAAGTGAATCCCAGGTTTTTTTCATCAAAACTAGCCAGGGCCTGGTCAACATTTCTTTCTCTGCGTTTCATATAAGTGACAGAGGGGAGAACCTGTAAAACCCGCTTATGTTTAATACCTTCAAATTGGCAAAATCCCAGGTATTCCAATGACGACCCTTTGGGCAGCGATTCCGGGAACGAATATTGCTCTGAGTACCGATTGATCTTTCGAAAAAAACCAATCCTCATTTTTACAATTTTTGTATTGGCAAAACGAAGTGTTTTAAAGGGGATTCTTACTTCCACCGTGTATCCCTCGGCATCGATGACTCCCACTGATTCCCATATAAAATCTGCTAGAAAATCAAAATCTCCCAGGGAATCCATGATCCCGTCCTGTTGGATTCCCCTGGGATTGATGGCAAACGAATAAGCATTTTGACCATCATTGTGAGAGTCGATTGCTATTGCCACTAAGTCTTCCGAACCAATGGTATCTCTTTTCCTGATGGTACCGATAACTTTACCCGGATCGCTTTCAAAGCACTTAAAAGCAAAATAGAGATTATCCGCATCATAAGCCGAGTAGACAATGGTTTTTTCTTTAGGCAATTTCCCATAATCCGGGTAATATGAAATAAAATCACTGTATCCTTTCGCTTTTTTCCAAACCGGGTCATCCAGCACTCCATCGATCCGGGGAGGCGACAAGATTTTAATCATTTCAATGGGAACCCGGGCAAAAAGAGTTGACATAAAAAGGAAAAAAAAGAAAACCAAAAAAGTTTCCTTCTGCAATGCGGTTGAGTATGAAGCCCTTTTAATTCTATTCCTCATCAGCTTTCAACCTATACCTTATTTCAACTTACTGTCTTCGTCCGTATGAATTCGTGACATCATACATTCTTAAAAATGAAAGTGTAACATTATCATCTTTAAAGAAACACGTCAATCAAATCATTCAACTTGTTTGATGCTCGGCAAGGTTTGCCAGGATTAATTATATCATATTTTGACCCTGTAATCGAAAAAAAATTTTTTTT
>CP070627.1:2820743-2824450 GCA_020355945.1 Candidatus Aminicenantota bacterium
CGGCGATCGTGATCGTCCTCTTCTTCTATAAACGGTCCAGGAGAGGGGAGGGAAATTTTTTAGCCCCAGGGAAAATTTTCAAAAAGGTATTGTAATATTCACGTGATATTGGTAAAATTAAAATTCAAAAACGAAAAACAGTGTATGGAATAAGTAAGAGGTTAACAGTGAAGGAGCGAACGTTTCGATTGAATGGTCAATAGGATCAATAAAGGGGAACACCTATGCAAAAACAAATAAGCAAATACGATTCGCCGTTAGATGCCCTTATCGCGGTAACAAAACGCCTGAGTATTTTTGAAGGGAAATATGGAATGGTTTCAGAGGATTTTTTCGATAAATTTAACAAGGGCCAGATGGACGACTCGATTGATTTTATCGAGTGGTCCAATGATTATCAACACTATTTGGCGATATCACAAGCACCTTCCGGATAAAGTAGACTCCACAGAAAAAATATCAATTGTCGACGCAATTAAAGAGGCCAGTCTTCTTATTGAGAACCGGGGGCAGAAGATGTAAACATGTAAACTCTACCCGGGTCTCATTATTAAAACAGGTCAGGTGAAGATTTGTCAAGCACCCCTCTTTTTCCCATCTTCCCAGCTTCTCAGCTTCCATCTTTTCTTACCACCTCATCCAGGATTTGAATCCATTGGTATTCGTAATGCCCCACTTTAAAGGTTTTATAGGCTTCATAAACTCTTTTAAACTGTGGGTCTTTTTTCGCCTCTTCTTCCATTACTTCTATAGATAATTGCTTTAAACGATAAAGCACTGCGGGGGGAGCTTCTTTATAATTTTGGAAATTTACATTTTTTCTCAAAAAAGGTTGACAAAATTTTTCTTGCATTGTATATATTGTACTGAAGAAGGTAATAATGAAAAAAATTTGGAATAAATATTATGAACGCCCGGCATTTTTAGAAGGAATGACCAGCCTTGATCTCTTCGGCCAAACCAGTTCATTCAAAAATCCTATATCTAAACCCGGTGAGTTCGATGAAATGGCATCTATCGCACATTCCCTGTCCAGATATTTCTCCAGGGTTTCAGGATATTTAAATCGATCGATGAAAATTTTTTCAGACCAACATGTCAGAACCAAACAATAAACCTGGGAAATTAATAGAACCAAACTCGGAATTGGCAGGTAGCAATAATGAAGAGAGCGAAAAAATAGAAAAAGTTGCGGCTCTAATTCTTCGAAAGTATCAAGGGCCATTACCACCCCCGGAAACCCTGAAGGAATATAATGAAATTTTGCCCGACGCGGCTGAACGTATTTTCAGTATGGCCGAAAAAGAACAGCAACACCACCATAACACTGAGAAAAAGTTGGTTGATCACGAAATAAAGAAAACAAATAAAGGGCAGAATTTTGCCTTTTTTACCGCATTAATAGGGATTGTAGGGGCGGTTGTTTGTGCATTTTTAGGCCAGGTGGTGATTGGCTCAGTTGTAGGCGGGTCTACCCTGGTTTCATTGGTTTCTAGTTTTTTGTCATCAAAACAGGAAAAAAAGAAAGGGGAAAACAACGATAATCATGAGGATGAGAGAAATTAGGGGTTACCTTGTCGTAAAGTTTTGCCATTTCCTGGTAAAATATTTTTGCACAAGTCTCGAAACAATTTAATATAAACCATTTACAGGCAAAATTTTTTTCTCCAACTTTTTAAAATGTAAAAATGCCGCTGTGTGCGCCTCGCCGAAGGCGTATAAAATTTGCCCGTAGGGCTCCTCTTCGTTTGTAATTTGTAATTTGTGATTTGTAATTTGTTTGTAATTTGTATTTTGTAATTTGTAATTTTTGCTCATCTTCTCAACTTCTACCACTCTATCACTCTACCACTCCACCATTCATTCCTTAATCCTCGCAAAAACTTTTGCCCAGTTCTTTAATGACCTGGTCAATCTTAATACCTACCGGACAGTTAACTATGCATCGGCCACAGCCAACACAAGCAGGAACTCCCTCTTTTGCAGGGAAATAAGTGAGCTTATGCAAGAATCGCTGCCTGAGTCGTTCACGCTGTGTGGGACGCGGGTTTTCACCACTGGCCATCTTCGTGAAACTGGGGTTCATACACGAGTCCCAGGCACGGAACCGCTTTCCTGAACTCCCATGCTGCTCATCTTCTACATCAAAACAATGACAGGTAGGACATAGCACCGTGCAAACACCACAACCCAAACAGCGTGATGCCAGGTCATCCCATATCGGTAGGTCCCACAGCTTTTTTTCTTCCTTTGGCACTTGATCGACCGGTATATCTCCCCGTTCATATTTCAATTTCAAAATTTCCTTTATTTTACGGCTGTCAGTCTCCTCTGCCGACTCTTTCAAAAATGGCTGCAGCGTCTCTATCACGCGTTTTCCTTTTCCTGTGAGGGGTGTGATAAGATAAGTTTCCCCTGCGTCTGCCAATACTCCATCCGCACCGGTTGGCCGGAGCGGATCAATGCCGAAAGAAGTACAAAAGCACTCCGGCCCGTCGCCCGTGCAAACCGTGGCAATTAAGATGCTCTGCTCTCTTCGTTTTCGGTACGCTTCATCCACAGGTTTTTTAAGGAATACTCGGTCCAGCAGCTCCAATGCGGCAATGTCGCAACCCAATACACCCAATATCACTCGCTCCCTGGCAATGGGCTCCACCGGGGTAATATGAGGCCCGGTTTTATCGATGTCCAGTGCGAAAAGGTCTTCGACTTCGGGCAAAAAAAGCATCTTCAACGGGATTAAAGGCTTTTGTGCACCCAGGAAGACCTCACCTGCAAAGGGAAGTTGCCGGATACGCAGATCAGCCCCTTTCTTTATCGGAGTAAAAACATCCCACTTCTCCTGCAGCGCATTAATTATTGCAGGTAAATCACTTTTGTTGATACAGCACCAGTGTGTCATTCATTACCTCCGAAAAACGGGTCAGGATCGTCTTTAGAAAAGGTGAGCAGGGGCAGTGGTTCTTCCGAAACACCAACACCTTTATAGCCGAATAATTCTTCGATATCTTCCTGTAATTGCCTGTTGAGGAGCATTAACCTGACACCGGCCGGGCAACCACGTTCGCACTCACCGCACCCCATGCAGCGGCCAGCCAGGTGGAGGGCACGAACACTGTGATAAAAAAACTTCTCCGACTGGCTGCGCCGGCTGGTGACCCACCGCGGTTGCCTGGACTCGAAAATACACTCCGGGCAAAAACATGCATAGCATATCTTCCGACACAAATCACAACTGATACACTTCTCAATCTCCGTTTCCCAGAAAGCATACCGCTCTTCAGACGAAAGACCGCTAAGCATATTACCTCCGGTCCGGGGTGGCACATCAGGAGTCTTCATAGGCCCCAGGACCGCATCGTACTGGAAATCTTTGGGAAAAATGCAGCCAAAACATCTTTCAGCGATACTTTCTCCTTCGGGGGCCTTAAGACCGGTACAGGGAAGCCCGACAATGAAAACCTTAGACCGTTCCACCTGTCGGCTGCGGATAAGCTCCCGCAGGGCCCTGGCATCGCAGCCTTTTACGGCAATGCCCACGATACCTGCTGTTTTACGAAAATTGGGTAGATAGGCTGTCAGGTTAGCAAAACATTCCTGGTTCCACACCAGTCGGCTCACTTCCCCCGGAGCCCGGATAAAAGCAGGCCTTACTGTTCCCTCAACCAACTTTTCATACCCAATAAAACATTGGGCATCCGGTCGCT
>CP070627.1:2824550-2828252 GCA_020355945.1 Candidatus Aminicenantota bacterium
ATAGGTTTTTTAAAAGAATCGCAGCCTGCGGAGGAATAGTGAAGAAAGCACTTCTTGACGGTTATATTGGTATAAAATTCGAGGCCATATGCACCGATAAAAAATTACCCGGTCCCTGTAAGGAATTGATAACCGCTTTTAAAGAAAACGGTTTGAGATTACTGAATTACAATATGGCTCCTGCCAATGGCGGGAATATGAGTACAAGATTTGAAAAGGGATTTTTAATTACGGCTTCCGGCTGCAACCTGGGCTGCGTAGAAGATGATGAAGTTACCTATGTGGTTGAATTTTCACTGGAGAATAAATTAGTGAAATACCAGGGCTGCTGCCCGCCATCCTCCGAGACCTTCCTTCACGGTCTCCTTTACAATGAAAAGGCGGATATACTGTCGGTCATTCATGCCCATGATGAAATCGCCACTTCAATGATGCTTTCAGGTGTGCTTGATGAAACAGAAAGAGAAGAACCCTACGGCACAGTAGAACTGGCCCAACTTTGCCTGGAAACCTTTAGAAAAGGAAATGATATTATTGTGCTCAAGAATCATGGCTATGTGGCCATCGGTTCTTCCCTCACCAGTGCTGCTGACACCATTATCGATATGCATAACCACCTGGTGGAATTAAAGGAGAAAAACGCATGAAACCGGTGGATAGAGTTTTAAACTGTATAAAACGAAAAAGCATCGACCGGGTTCCCAGGAATTTTACCGCCTTTCCTGAAATCGTGGAAAGACTAAAATCACATTTCTCTCTTGAAGGAGATCAAAGCTACGGAAGCCCCCTGATCAAATGCGTCGATCCCCGACTACTCGAGGCCCTGTCCTGTGATTTTAGAATGGTGGCGCCGGAATACCATGGGCCTGGAATAATAAAAGAGTCAGATGGCTCATGGACCAACCTATTTGGTGTCAAACGAAAAGTGGTGAAAGTAAAAACCGGGATGTATTATTCATATGAAGGCACACCTTTGAAAAATGCCACTGCCCGGGATGTTAAAAATTATCCCTGGCCCAGGCCCGAATGGTTTGATTATTCGACTGTTGAAAAACAGTGCCAGCGTTTTGCTGATTTTGCTATTGTGTCCGGGTACCCGGGGAATGTGGATTTCCTGAATAAAACAGCAACACTGATAGGAATGGAAAATCTCATGATGGGACTTGCCAGGAAAGATGCAGCCGTTTTGGAAATCTTTGATAAGCTGGCTGAATTTTTTTATGAGTATAATCAAAGGATATTTGAAATTGGGAAAGGGAAAATCCATATTGCCTATTTTGGAGATGACTATGGCAGTAGTAATAATCTTTTAATCAGCCCCAGGATGTATGAGGAAATCATATACCCGAGATTCAAACCTTTTTATGACCTGGCCAGGTCCTATGGCCTTATGGTTATGCATCATTCATGCGGTTCGGTAGGGAAACTTCTCCCTTATTTTATCGAAGCAGGCGTTGAAATACTCGATGTTGTCCAACCCTATGTGCCCTTTATGGATTTCCATGAATTGAAAGAAAATTTCGGGGAGAAATTGACATTTCATGGAGGGATTTGCGTTCAGAAGATACTTCCCGATGCCACTGCCGGTGAAGTAAAAAAAGAGGTTGATAAAGTCATTTCCATTCTTGGAAAAGGGGGTGGTTATATACTCTGTCCCACTAACAAAATAGGTCCGGAAGTTCCACTGGAAAATGTACTGGCTATGTATGGCTTCCAGTTGAGGGTAAGAACCTGGGATGCTTGACAGTGTGACAATTCAATTCTCAATGGCCTAAAATCCAGAGAGCAGACAATCTTAGGGCAATTATTTGCCTCCGGCGGCCAGGGGGCGAGAGCATTGCGCAGGGCGCATAGCGCACAGCGTTTGGTGCAAAGCACGCAGCCTTTTTAGGCTCCCCTCGCCGAGGGGCCTCTTCGGGTGAGGCTCGCATCTTGATCGACTGACCCCTTTTTATTTATCCCCAGATTTTATCCAGTATACCGGTTACACATCTAAAGAATGGTTCAACCGTATCAGTATAAAGCCTTTCATTCCATGTGTGAGGGGTTTTAATCGTGGGGCCAATAGCAATGCAATCGATCGTTCTTCCTGCTTCTTTGAACTTTTCTACCACCCAACCACACTCAAGCCCGGCATGGATCACATTGGCTTCATAATTCCCCTGACCGTATACCTCCTTATATACATCTTTGGCAGTCGCCAGCAGTTGGGAATCATCATTGGGGTCCCATGCTGGATACCTATCACCGATTGTTAACGTATCCCGGTTTCCTGTAGAAGTATATTCTATTCCGAAAAGACGGGCAATGGTTTTTTGCATATCCTCGACACAAGCCAGCGATTTATCGGATGAACTTCGATTCGAGCAGCGGATGGTTATTTTTCCCGTATCTGCCGTTACTATTGCCAGGTTTGTCGAAGTTTCCACCACATCCGGGGGATTGGACAACATTTTAAGCGGCCCGGTGGGAATATCCAGCAGCATATCGATAAGATTATGGGAAGAAACCGTGTTCATCATTTTTTTTGAACCGGTTATGATAGGAGCAGACCAGACAAAACCAGGGTCTGTATCCAGGTACAGTTTTTTGATATCCCCTAATATCTCATCACACCAATGTTGGAAATCTCCCCATTTATCGGAATTAAAAGCGATGTTTACCGATGCACTGTTGGGAATGGCATTGGTCTTGGACCCACCACTAAACTCAACGATATTGAAGTCCATTTTTTTCGCCCGCCTCAACCGGCTGAGCAGTTGGGCCAGGACTTTAATGGCATTGGCGTTCCCCTCATTGATATTGACGCCGGAATGCCCACCGGTAAGACCGTCAAGGGTAATCGATACCACTCGATATTCCCCTGGGATCGCTTCTGAAACCGGGGTGATTTGATATACCGCACCGGAACCCCCGGCACTGCCATAGGTGATGATATTGTAGTCCTCGGAATCCAGGTTAACGTACTTTTCGCCGGTGAGCCAGGATATATCGAATCCTTGTGCTCCACCCATATCGGTCTCTTCCTGGACAGTGAACAGGCACTCGATAGGCCCATATGCTTTTTGGGTGTCTGTGATGATGGCCAGGGCTGTGGCCAGGCCTATCCCATCATCTGCACCCAGGGTAGTGCCGTCATCTTCAGTCATCCCACCACCCTTCAAGACATTGACTGTTTTCTCTTTACCGTTTACCTCTAATTTTTCCTCATATTGAGTGAGTTCTATCGGGAATTTGAGGTCATCCGGCACACATACCATGTCCATGTGAGCCTGCAAGATGACAGTGGGTTTGCCTTCCATTCCCGGGGCGGCTTCCCTTCTTAAAACAATGACCCGCTGCCCGGGATCGGTGGCTTTCTCATCATATTGAACGATTTCAATTTCCCTGCCGGGGTTGTTGTTGTTGAAATCCTTCACAACACTTATTACATAAGCCCGGACATCATCTTCACACCCGGAACAACGGGATTGTTTTGTAATCTCAACAAAGATATCGTTGACGGTTTGAGGCTTAAAATAATTTTCTCGATCGCTCATATTTTCCTCCTGTTTTTTTTAGCTAAAAGCCAACCCGGCTGCACTATTTATCGGTATCTTTGACTGGTACGGGGTTTGTATATATAAAATTAACAAATCCTAGGGCAGCCAGGGCGATGCCGTATTTTTTTTCGATATAAAGAGAGGTGACATTAAACTTCAT
>CP070627.1:2828352-2832052 GCA_020355945.1 Candidatus Aminicenantota bacterium
AGTTCATGTCTCATTCGCCCGTACGGTGTCCTTCGGCCACCTCCCTGAGGCTCATTCGATCATGAACTGCATTTTACTTCCAAAAACTGAATAGTTACCCTCAACCAGGCAAACCTGGACAAAAGGTTTGCCTGAAAATTGCAAATCACAAATCCCAAATTACAAACCAAAGGTTTCCGGGGTCATGCCAGAATCTGGCTATTTTTTTATTGTGAAATTGCGGTCGGAAAAATCATTGACAGAGAGGTCCTTTAATGCCCTGATTCTTACCCGGTAATCATTTGCCTCTGGTAAACGCTCCGGGATTTTCCATAAAAACTTCCCGCTGTTATCGGTTTCTTCTGAAATCACCGAATGTTTGATTCCTTTTTTATAGAGCACAATGACCACCTTTCCGTTCAAGTCCTTTGATTGCCATTTGATATGAATGCTGCTGTTGATTTTGAGAACCTCACCTCCATTGGGATACAATACTTTTATCCACCCGGCATACAAAATACTTCCCACCAGGAGAAGGCCAATGGTTAGCCCTAAAAGCACTGTTAAGCGGACAAATTTTGTTTTTACCTTTTTCATACTCATACTAGTACATAAAAATTTGGTGCTGGAAATCTCACAAAATTGTGCGGAAAAATAGTAAAGAGTGTTCCCCTTTGTGGCGTTGTGGGATTTGGGAGCTAAGGTGAAAGGTGACTTAAGGTAAAGGGCGGGTTTCCCCGCCCTTTTTCTATTTTTATTACTTGTTTTTAGCTTCCTTTTCAATTTCAGCCAGGAATTTTTTATATTGACCAAGGTCTGGTGAGTCAGGAAACAGTGCAATCAACTTTTTGTAGGTTTCAATGGTCTTGTCCAGTTCATTGCAATAATAATAATAGTTCCCCAGGTGCATATAAGCCGGTTCCAGGTCGGGTTTAAGTTCAATTGCTTTGCTGAGATGGGTTTCAATCGCATTTTTGCTTTTTGCCAGTTCAGCTACTTTTTTTATTTTATCTTCATCTTTTTTTATCTTTGCCACCTCATTTTGCAGTATGGTCATATGACTGGAACCGATCAATAAGTTGGCCAGCGGCAGAAATTGAGTGTGTCCGGGACTGGCTTCCCCTGATTCCAGGAATTGGGTAAGATACTTAATACTTCCCTGGTAATCCCCGGCAAAATTTGCATTGAGTCCCACCATGTAGAGAGTCGATAGATAAAGTGTTTGATAATCTACCTGGAGTTCAGGATATTCCAGCAATTTGACAAAAAAGTCAATCGCTTTTTTATGTTCTTTGAGTGCGGAATAGTTGGCGCCAACCTGGTAAGTGGTCTGGATCAGCAATCTTTTCTCTGCGTTGGCTATACCCGGGAGTGCCAATATTTTCAAGTAATATTTATTTGATTCTTCACTTTTTCGCATCATATAGTAGTTGGTGCCCAATTGGAAAAGTGTATCCTGCAATATTTTCATGTCCAGGGTTTCAATACCTGGAATATTCACCAATTTTAAGAAATAAGTATTGGATTGGTTGAACTGTCGTTGGTTAACCGCTTCTCCCCCCAATTTAAAAAGTTCTTGGGCAAAGAATTGTTTGATTTCTGCGGCTTCGGGGTCCAGTTCTATGGCTTTTTCCAGGTTTTTAATGGCTTCATCGACGTTTTTCTGAATCATCAGAAGGCGTCCTTTTCCAAAATAAGCAAGAGCATATTCCGGTGCCAATTGGATAGCGTTATCATAGGCTTCCAGGGCTTTGTCATATTTTTGTTTCTGGAGTGCTTCATCGGCCTTTTTTACCAATTTGACGGCTTTTTTCGGGACTTCATCTGCGGCGCAGAAAATAATGCCCTGGGATACGAAAAGTATCAACGCCAATACAAACCAAAATTTTTTTGTCATCACGAATCTCCTTGTTTTTATTTGTTAATTTTTTCTAAATTTAAGCTGGAAGTATACCACTTTTTTTAAGAAAATAAAAGTGTGAAAATATGTTTTGCAAAAAAAATGCCGGGACGCGGAATCGAACCACGGACGCAGGGATTTTCAGTCCCTCGCTCTACCTACTGAGCTATCCCGGCAAGCTGTTCTAAATTATAAGTAAAAAAATTATTTTAGTCAAGTGTTTTGGAAAGTTTTTTAATTCCCTGGACTCATTTTTCCATTTCGCTTATCAGTTCCGACGCCAGGAACCATTTCCGGTACTCCCAATTGCCAATATAATTGGTAATGATTTTGAGGGCAATGTGTTTATCTTTTCTGACCAGGTAATCAAATTCTTTTTCCATTTTTCTCAGCCTTTTCATGACAAAATTCTCAAAATTTCGCCACTCTTTCCTGGCAATTTTGATTCGTGGTCGATAGTTCCGGTCTACCAGTCGGGAGAGTTTGGCAAAACTCCAGAAAGCATAATCGGGATTGAATTGGGAAAAAGAGGGGGGCTGTTTAAAATGCATTTGCAAAGCGTTTTCGGAATTGCCCCGGGTATAGCCTTCGGGCGGCGCCGTAATAGAAACAAACCAGGGGGAAAAGGCATTGGAATCCGGCCGACGAAAGGCGATCCACATCAAGTGGGCAATTTCTTTGTGCAGGTCTTCCCTTTCTCTTGACTGGGTCACAAACGCATATTGGGTGGAATCGGTACAGATGGTTCGGTTTTTTGTGCGATTGGGTGAACCCTCTTTATAATCGTCGGTTAAATCGAATTCCGTTCCCTCGTAATGGTCTCTTAATATCCTGAATAAATCTATTACCTTTACACTTTTTCTAGGGTTGAAAGAGAAGGGGAGTGGTTCATCGGGTTTGTACCGCTTTTTTGCTAATAAAGTGGTTCCCCTCCACTGCCGTAACACGTTCAGTTGGGCACTGTAATTTTTCGGTGCTGAATAGACTTTAGCAAAGTTGAATTCCCCGTCTGTTTCCCGGTTATACCATCCTCTTTTAATTGCATATTCAATGATATCCGCCGATCCCATATAATTTTTTTTATCGTTGAGTTTGACTTTATCAATGGTATAACGGTTAGCGATCACCGCTGCATGTTGGTGCGGGACTCGCCGGGCGATCCAGTGTTTTCCCTTGACCAGGTGAAGCACCCACGCTTCGTTGGCATCGGCAATGGCATAGGTACGGCCCGAAGAATAATATCCCCATTGATTAATCAATTTCCCGGCAATTTCCACGGCATTTCTTGCAGAAATGGCGCGTTCCGCCATGAGCCGCCGCAGCATAAAACCAATACCGCCATTGGTCAATTCCGGTTGATCCTCTCGTGATGGGCAGGAATTAGAGGCAATCACCACACCGTTCTCGTTCATATAAGAATCACCAAACTCAGCATCCGGGATTTCCAGCCAAAGAAATCCAGCGGTTCGTTTGACCTGGGGTAAAGACCCGTTGTTTTTTAGCAGGATACGTTCATCGGGTCCGTGGGTTTTCCCGGGCAGTTTATGAACATTAACAAAGAGGGTTTTACCTTCAATTCGGTCATCTTCGTTGTGGGCCATCATCACGGAAGCATCGTCTGCGGCTGCTTTACCGACAAGAATAGTAAAACAATTTTCTTTCCCTGAAAGCGAAAATAGGCACAGTGTCAATAAAAAGGCTATTAAAATACTAACTCGTTTCTGTCGTAACATTTGTTTCACCCTGTTACCCTTGTTTTTGTGTTAACCTATATAAAATAGCATAATCTTCAAGATTTTTCAAAGTCTTTTTTAAATTTAT
>CP070627.1:2832152-2835849 GCA_020355945.1 Candidatus Aminicenantota bacterium
AATTTTCAATTGGCACATGTTGGGGGCTAAAGGAAAATATTGACCCGAGGCAGCGAGCAGGGGATGGAGATAAAAAGAATCCACCATCCCGCTCTGTAACGCCATCATCATGTCTTTCAGTTCACCGGGTATCACACGATATCCTGACCTTTTCCAGGCCTCTTCCCAGGCCCGCGCCCCAGTGGAAAAGGATAACTTATGTTTTTTTAAATCTTCAGGGTAAGTCACAGGCCTTTTGGAAAAAAAATAAATCCACCCCGCCTTTGTATAAGCAATCACCTTAAATCCCTTCTGTTCGATTTCCATTTCAAAAAAAGATTTCATTTTATCCAGGACATAGTCCAATTCGTCTTCGGAATTGAATAAGAAAGGGATATTGAGTACGTTGGAATCAGGGTATATATTATTGATTCCTATATTTGAAAAAACAGCCCCTCCCAGTGTTCCCATGCGGATTTTTCGCACCATATCATCTTCACCGCCGGCAATACCACCCGCATATATTTTAATTTCTACCTTGCCATTGGTAATTTTTCCCCATTCCACCCCCAGCTTTTTAAGCTCTTTTACCCATGGGGAACGCAAAGGCACAATCGTTCCGATTTTTATGGTTAATGCTTCCAGGAAATTGGTTAAGACCATTATCATGATTAAACTGAAAAAAATAAATTTTAATCTTTTTAGTCTCATGGATTCCCTCCTTTTATTCCGGTTTACCGGTTTAATTTTCATCTTCCTCGTTTACCTCGACAAAGAAATTCCCTACATGCTCCAGTAGCCATTTGGCCTTTCTTTGGTTAAGGATATGGACCAGGCGGTTATCCGGGTCAGCATCAGGGTCTACTTCCAGGACTTTATTTAAAAGTTCTTTAAATTCTTTAAGATTCTGTTCATTAACCGATACGGTGGTAGCCAGTGACAGGTGAGAAGAAGTGCTTTTTCCCCCGGAAGCTTCGATGGCTTTTTTATAATGGTCCCGGGCTTTATTGGCATCCCCTCCCATATGTTCCGGCATAGACCCATAGTAAGAAACATAGAAATCATGGATGGCGCCTTTTTCAAAATTTTTATCCAATTGCAGGACCTTGTCCATCATAGCGCCCGCTCCCCGGATAGTCAGCCCCAATTTCATATCCAGGGGTTCAATGGCATAGGCTGCCAACCACCCTGCTGCCCCCCAATACAAAAACGGTGCATCTTCTTTTTTCATAGGAGCCAATGCCCGATCATACTCCTTTTCCTCCATATTTTTTAAAAAGCCCGGGTATTTCTTCTCCAACGCTTCCAGGATTATATCCCGCCCTCTCAGGTACAAATTTTTCGACCGCATCAATAAAAATTCCTGTTTTTCAAATTCCTCATCGGGCAGCATATTTGCCGGGTTCTGTAAAAATGCATTGGCGTACATGATGTACAGGCTGCCGGTTCTCAACTTTAACCCCTCATGCCAGGGGATGGACACCATCATTGATTCGTACATTTTAATGGTAAAAGGCAAAGCGTCTCCCACCAGTTCAGGATCATTATCTCCTGTAAATACATTACCGCTGCCCGGAGCGGTAAGGGCATTGGCCACCTGTTTCATGGCCATCTTCTTTATGGAACAAAAATCCATCAACAATAATGCCGACACAGAAACCAGCAAAATTCCCCATTTTTTAACCATTTTGAACTCCTAGCCCCTAATACTAATCAATTCAACACACAATGTCAAGAAAAAATTAACAGCAATTCTATTTTAGCCACGAAGTTACAGAAAAAACTTTTTAACTCCGGCAGCGCTGCCATTCTCTAGGCAAACCCGGCAAAACAAAACACCAATAAGATGAGAATTAAAATAATGATATGTTTAAGCATTCTTACCTCCTTTTTGTTTTAATGTTCTATTATTATAGTACAATAAAACAAAATTTGTCAAGAGGAAAAATGAAAAAAAATTTTTTTTTTGACTGTCCTAAATGCCGTCCCTTTGTTGCTAAAATTAATTTCTGGGTCCAGTTATTAAAAATTTTGAAATCTATTGCCATTTGGAATATAATATCCTTATGACATCTAAAAGATTTAAAGCGTTAGAGGGTTAAAAATGGAGTTCGATGAGGTAGTAAGAAAACGTCATTCGGTGAGGTCATACACAGCCCAAATCCCCCCGGACAGTGATATTGCAAAGATTCTTAAAGCGGCTGATATGGCGCCGTCAGCAGGTGGATTAAAGTCCAGGAGGGTATTCGTTGTCAAAGATCAATGGACGAGGAGACAACTTGCTAACGCCGCCCACCACCAGGACTTTGTTGCCGAGGCTCCTATAGTACTGGTTTTCTGCGCAGACCTGGATATGATAGCATCCTATGGAAGAAGAGGCCGTGAACTCTACTGTATCCAGGATACCTCTGCTGCCATCGAAAACGCATTACTCAAGGCAACGGACCTGGGCCTGGGTTCCTGCTGGGTTGGGGCTTTCCAGGAAGAAGCAGTCTCAAAGATATGCCGACTCCCTCAATGGCTTAGACCCGTGGCACTGGTTACCATCGGTTACGAGAGATAATGGTTAAAATACCTCTTTTTTTTCCAGGTGTTTTTCGATTTCGGCTTTGGTTCTCCAGACCGGGCGTAATTTCTTTTTTGCTGCCAGTTCGATTTGATCGTATCGATGCGGTGAATGAGGTTGGGAGGCATTGCCATAAGCCAGGACAGCCATGGCTTTTACAGGATCGGAAAATTCAACAACTGCGATATACGTATCACCACCCACAGCATGAAATATGCCGTCTTTATCCGGTTCAAAATACATGGTGCGGAAAATCCCCAGGCCACCGGGGCCACCGTTAGCCGGTAGATTTTTGCCGGCATATTTAAAACGATAAACGTCTCCCCAGGGAATATCCAACGGGCCGTGTTTTTCTTTGATCTTCACTGCAGCTTTTTCCAGGGCTGCGGCAGCGGCTTTAGGGTCTTTCAACCCGTCAGGGGTAGTCAGCAGCGCATCTGCCTCCCATTGTTTCGCAAAAGGGTCACTTCCGATTTCCCTGGTCCAGGCCTCGAAAAGAACAGCACCGCGGCTGTCAGCGTCCGTATTCTTATCCCAGGCCGCCAGGACCTTTGCTGCTTCTTTGGCCAGGTCACTTCCATGTTCTTGGACCGCAGGTAATAAATCATCCAAAAGCCGGTCTGCCAATTCCACTCGCGTGGAATGTTTGTACTTAATTAACTCTTCAAAAGAAATTTCTTTATCCTCCCAGGCCATGCGCAGGGAACGAAACTGCCGGAATAAATAGAGGGAATACTGCCGGTATGCATCAAGAGGTATTGACATATAACTTACATAATTTTCGGGTTTCAACACCATTGGATAAGTACAGGACCAGGGTGCATCATTGGCGTTTTGAATCCAACCGTTAGCAGGATCGATCACCTTTGGTAAATCACTATAGGGATGATACCCGGCCCACAGTTTATCGGATTGATCTGCCGGGATAATTTTTCTCTGCCAGAACCACCAATCGCCGGTGGAGCGTTCAGGCAGCACAGCATTATGCAGGAACATAATATGACCGTCCCGGTCCGCGTAAACCACGTTAAACACCGGAATCTGAAGTCGTTTCAGTACATTTTCAAACTCCATTAAATTGGTGGCCCGTGCCATATCAAACCACTGCTCCCATATCAAGGGCCGATCGAGTCCGGCAATCTTTAATACAAG
>CP070627.1:2835949-2839622 GCA_020355945.1 Candidatus Aminicenantota bacterium
AAAACCTTTTTGAAAAAAGGTTTCTGGACTTCCAAAAACTTTTCACTAAGAGGGATTTTGGCTATTTTTTTCTTCGCGTTCCTTCGCGTGTCTTCGCGGCTTACAAAATTAGACGGTGGATTTAGGCAGCCTCTAGGAATTCTAATTTTAGCCAAATTGCAAGCAGAATATAAAAATATTGCAGAATTTTCGGGCGAACACGGAGGTATTCTACGAAATGAGCGGGTTAGGATAATTGGTGTCGTTTGAGAGCGTCGGAATATTGCCTGTTTTTTGCAGCATAATCTTTATTAAATGCGATTATCTTTTGATTGATTTCCCGGTTAGCTGCTATTTCTTTTTCCATCTCTTTTACTTTTGTTTCAAAAGGCCGGATCATGGTTTTCCTGTCCCATAAGGCAAAGCCGATGGTTATTACGGTCATTGCACCGAAAATGCCGGCCAGTATATATATAAAAGATATCAATTGCTCAAACCGTTTATTCGTGTCTGTCCGAAGTGCCTCAAACCGTTTATTCGTGTCTGTCCGAAGTTCCTCAAAGCGTTTATTCGTGTCCGTCCGAAGTTCCTCAAAGCGTTTGTCGATTTGCTCAAACCGTTTGTCGATTTCAGTTATCCTGGTTTTCAATTCGATTAAAAGGTCCCTATCTTTCTGGGTAAACGCCGACTGCCCCCTTACAGCAGGGGTAAACGCGATAAATGATAAAATCAGTAACAATATCAACTTTTTCATTTTGGTTCCGTACTATATAATAACAACGATCCCTGGATTTGTCAACAAAATTAAAAAAAATCAACAATTCAATTTTAGCCATATAGTGGCGACGAACACGGAGAAACACGGAGGGGGGTGAAAAAACTTTCCCTGGCACCAAAATAAAATCCTTCGTGTACCTTTACGTTTCACTTTAACTTCGTGGCTAAAATTAGAATTAATTAAACATCTTAATCTTTTAACAACGGGTAATCAGTGTTAAAATAAAGATTAAATATCAACCGAAACGTGTTCAACGGCGATATGGAGGGATACAGACCTTCGTAATTCTTGCCGGGCAAATAATAAGCATTAAAAATCCGTTTCCATTCATCCCCGACATCCAACTGGTAATACCCACCTCCAGGCCCGAATCCACGAGGCCCATGGTCCGATTGAACAACAATCACCGGTGGCAAAGGACTTTGATCCATCAGTGCCTCTACCAGGTGTTTTAGCTTTTTATTGATAAAAATATACTGGTCCAGGTAATACTTTTTATTCTTTATATCGGAAAAATGCCGCGGGTCCACCGGACCACCCTCCCGGTCAAACACAAACGGCCAATGAGGACTCACGATATGAGCATACACAAACTTCGGCCCCTTCAATCGCGGCAGCGTTTCCAACTGCTCAAAAATATAAAGCGTTTTCTTGCGGTAATAATAGCTGTAGTACTTCTCGTTGATATACAACTCATAAAGAATTTTTAGCATCGTGGTTTTTAACAGCGTCATGTAAAAATCATTGATCCAGGTGGATTTTTTCTCCTCGGAAAAATTAAACACCAGGTCACTTCCGGTAAACAAGGCTTCATCTTTCACCGGGAAAGTAATGATTTTATACCCTGTTTTTTTTAAAATCTCTACCACCCGGTTGTCCCGGATCATTCCATAAAAGTCATCGCCTTTTTTGAGATGACACATGTTTAAAGAAGAAGCCAGGGATTGTTCGGTCATTTTATACCGCGTTTGGCTCTCCCCGGCAATATAAAACCCCAATTCTCGCAATTCTTGTGCAAAGGCGCTGCTGTCGTAATTGTACATGGTTTTAATAGTACTCAACGCCGCATATTCATCCAGGATAATGTAATAAATATCTGGCAGTTGGGATTTTTCCAGGGTATCCAATCGGTTCATTTGCATTTCCCGGAGATTAGCCTTGAAAGTATCGGGAGATCGGGCTTTTTTGATTTCAAAGAAAGTAATATTAAAAGCGTTGTAAAGAACCAGGATAAGGGCAATGATGTTGAGAAAGGTGGTAATGGTTTTTAAATTTTTTTTGGTCTTTTTCACCAGGTAAAAAAGAAATCCCCATAAAATAAAAAACAGCGGCATCAGGTAGAAATGACGAGGAATATCAAGGTTGAACACATGCCCGATAAGTTTCACTTGATCGAAAATATGACCGTAAGAGAAAAATAAAAAAGTAAAGAGAGTGGTAATAACAGCAGACTTTACTTTATCCCTGACCACCAGGAAAAGACTGCCCCACAATAGAAAGGCAAACCCTGCTGCAAACAGCAAAGGAAAAAATACCTGGGAGATGTGGACTTCTTTAATGTTATGAGCATAGAGGAAGAGAATCGGATAAACAGCAAATAAAATGGGATGAAGGATTAATTTTTTTTCTTTTGTTGTCATCGTGTCATCGGATGCAATTGTACCATGAGGGAGCCTTCCTTTTCAACAACATCACAGTATTATTTTTCGATCATTTAAATTCCCTGGCATTCAATTCTTTTCCGGGGTTGACAAAAGAGGGTGATTGCAATATGATAAAAATATGCAGGTAAAGCAATTAGACATCAACCAAAAGACATATCGAAAACCTAAGCGTTTTTTTGAAAAATCAGGAAACGTAGACCCGGAAATGTCCTATTATGTCCCGTTAGAAAATGTTGTTAACAAGGATAAGCAAGATATGAAAACCATGATTGACCGGGGCAGGTACTTTTCTATATTTGCCCCACGTCAAAGCGGCAAAACAACATTTTTTAAGGAAACCTGCCGACAATTGCAAAACGATCCCACCTATGTTACTATCATATTAAGTTTCCAGGATTATCAAGACTTAGACAAAACACAATTCTATGCATTGATTGAAAGGTCTCTCTACACCCAACTGAAAAACGGAAACCGGGTACGGTGCGTGCGAATGTTTCTTTGTTGATGTCCACGGTGTCCCTTTTTGCTCTACTGTCCCCGAATATCCGGATATCCAGGTTAACCCCTTACATGTTTCTTAAGAACAATGAATCATTCCCGCCTACCGTCCCCGGTTTTCTCCAACTTAATATTAACTCATCTGATCAATTATTATTTCCAATATCTTATCTAATGAAATCTCTTCTGCAGAAAATGTTTTATCCCCGACGTGTTTATGATGAGGAAAGTTTTCTGATTCCTGGTGGTGTTCGGCATTATCATACCTAAAAATCAATTCTTTCTCCGCACCCTGATAATGATACGAATAAGCGATCTTTTTGAATTCAGGAACCGAAATAAAGTACTCCTTTAAGTGAAGCTCACTTTGATTTGTAAAAACTATTTTCCCTTTCAAATAGAGTACAACATCACCTCTATTATCGATAATGAGCTCATCAGAAAGAACGCCAGGGAGTTTATCTATTGTTTTTTTTACCTGTGAAATATAGGCCGATATTACTGACATATTTCGATGGTTTCTACCATTTGGAGCTTTTCTTCCAATTCCCTGGATACTTTTAATTCGGCCCACCATTCAAATGTATCGTTATTTTCCTGGATTTCTCCTTTTTGGAAGTCCTGCAAAAATTTTTCAGAAGTCATCCGGTGCTTTTTTTCATATTTCTTTATAATCCTATTTGTTTTTTCCAGGGCATATTTGATCTTTTTCCTTTCCTCTAAAATACCGTCGGAGACAACTTTTTTGAAAGTG
>CP070627.1:2839722-2843394 GCA_020355945.1 Candidatus Aminicenantota bacterium
ACTCATTTTGCCCTCCTGTAATCTTTGATTATATCATAAACATCTTATTTAATAAATAATGGAATAACAGCATTTCAATCAATTGTGAGCGAAGCGAACTAAGTTCAAAAATATTACAAAAAAATGCAGGCGAACTGTAAAATTTAATTCATTTTAGTTACAATTGATTGTCATGTCATAATATTTGATATATATGGCAAAAGTGAGTACAACTTTTTTTTAAACTACAACTTTAGTTGTACATTTTTTTAAAATAATTTTCATACCAAAAATACAACTAAATGTGTATTGACATCCCTGTTTTTTTTAGTAAGATATTATATTATGCAAAGGCTAATTCCAGGAGGCTATGAAGTGAAACGCGCAGCAGAAACAAAAACAGGACCCTGTGCCCCCCTTAATTATAGATTAAAACAAGCTTTTCAGGAGGTGAAAACGTTTAATTTTTGCTTTAACGTTTTCAATTTTTACATTTTAAACAACAAGAACAAGGAGGATAAAACATGAAGAAGCAACTAAAGAGTGGGTTTATATTACTCACTCTCTTAGCTCTCTTATTGAGCACAAATAGTTTTGCGTTAGAAGAAGGAGGTTACGTAGGCAATGACGTCCGAGCGATTCCAGTGGTATGGAATTTCATTCGACATTTCGTCTGGGATCAATACTTTTGGGCCGCACCGTTTATGTTCACCTTTTGGAACAACTATTTCGTGGATAACATGGATTTTGCCTATTACTGCGGTCACGGTGCGCCATGGTTTATCATGACTTATTTCGGTGGTATCAATTTAGCGACTGCCGGAAGTTCGGCCCATAGAGGATATGGCGATAGAGACCTGGAATTTATCACGTTTCATTCGTGCAGTGTCATCCCCAGCCCCCTTGAGACCCCCAATTGGTGGCAGCCCTGGGTAAGGGAACCCACTGATATTTTTGATGGTCTACACCAGGCGATTGGTTTCCGTACACCTGCCTGGGTAGCCAGTGCTCCCTGGATTTCCAATTTTTACGGATTGTTAATCAGGTGGAATTTTAATGTGGCAATGTCATGGTTCTGGTCCATAAATTGGTTTGGGCTGCCTGGAGAAAAAGGCTGCATTGTCATGTGGCCGCCAGCTGTCTGGGACCGCTACTACTGGCCCAAATGTGCGGACCCGCCGCAAAACCACACATGGCTGATGTGTCTTTATCAAATCTAAATGAGGAGGATGAAGATGAAAAAGACAATTTTAAGATGTTTGCTTTTGGGTTTTGTTATAGCGTTGACATGCCAATGGGCAATGGCTGTAGATAACGTGGTCTTTGCCGGCTCATATAAGGACCCGGATACTTCGATTATCTCCAAATATTACCAAAAATCCCCGACAGATGCATTCACCAGGGCCGAAGGTGAAGAATTGGCCAACAGTATATTCGCCTATACAGGTAGTACATTCACACTGGACGAAGAAGAAAGCAATGATGAGATATTACTGTACCGGAACACAGATGAAAAAACAGGAATCTGCTATATCGAACTTGCCACCGGTAAAGTCTTCTTTAATAAGGGCATGGAAGATTATTTAATCGCCGGTGAAACCCCGGGTTTACCCGATGATGCCGCGGCTCCGCAGATTGCCAAAAACCATTTACAGGCATTGAATTTGTATCCCTCAACAGGTGTGGTTCTCCATCATGTGGGTGGATTGGGTATGGCTATCCATGAAGAGGACGGGACCAATTCCAACTATAAAAAACTGGTGTTTGTGTATGAAAACAGGGAATTGGATGATCTTACGGTGGTAGGCAGTTCCAGGGTGGTTACTGGCCTGGGTACCGACAACGAACTGGTGAGCCTGGGAAGGTGCTGGGTAGATGTATCACCGGTCAATGCCGCACCAACAGAAATCCTGCCGGGAACTGCTACCAGGGAGCGAATCACCACCCAGTTACTGGAAGCATACCCCAATGCAGAGTATATCGAGGTGCAAAACCAGCAGTTGGTATACTATGATGATGGCAAAGGGATTATAGAACCCGCTTTGCTGATTTCCGGCATCGTAATTCCCCAGGGAGAAACCGATTCCCAGTCCATCGATTGGATTGTATCGATCATGGTTACCCCCCACGCCATTTATCCATATGACAACATCACCCCGCCGCAGCCCGCTGATCCACCCGATAACCCTGATGATATACCCACGGGAGAAGATGAATAAAATTTGATTGCCGGTTAAATCTATAATTATTTTTAATACCCGGGGGCACAGGGTAAGATAAAAATAAAGGGAAAGGCAAAAAATAAATTTTCTCAAGTCTATTGAAAAAATTCCAGCAAAAATTGGGGAAAAAATGGCCAGGTGTCCGACATATTTTTCTAGGTGCTAGGTGAAAAAAAATGAGAACAAAACTCTTATATTCCCCTCTTGAAAAGAATGACTTGACGCAGGCAGCCCGGGATTTGTCAAAATTAGCATTACCGGGTGCGATGAAATTCCGTTGCACTTTAAAGGAGAATATGTTATACTATTCTATAATTGCATTGTTTTAAAAATATTTTGCACTATAAGTGCCAATATGATATACTTCGTACCATGTTAAATTTAAATTTTATGAGGAACAATCTCAATTTTGTTAAGCAGCAAGCAGGAGCCAAAGGTACCTCCTTTGACCGGGAATTATGCACCGGAATCAATGCCAACCGGAACAACGGGAAAATGAAAATCCCGGGGATGTTAAACAACTTTTTTAAAAGGAGAAATAACTTCTGATGCCTTACTATAATTGCGTTTTTGTTAATGATGAAGGAAAATACTCCAAGCGGATGATTTTTGCCGACAGCAAGAAAGAAGTGCACCGGATGTATTCGGGTGCCGACGAAAAACTGCTGAAAATCAAAACATTTTACTTAAAAAAAGATATCTCCTTCACAAAATTTCTTTCCCGGAAAATCAGCTATTTTGATTTTCTCCTCTTCAATCAAAAGATGATTACCCTTTTGAAATCCGGCGTTACATTTGCCAGAGGGCTGGAGATTATTTTAAAAAGCCTGCCCAGGGGAACGCTGCAAGAGGTACTTCTCCGGGCTGATACGGATATCAAGAACGGTATCCAGATTTCCGATGCTTTTTCGTCCAAACAGATTCCCTTTCAAAAAATTTACAGTGCCTCGCTCCTGGCAGGTGAACGGAGTGGAAACCTGGAATCCATCCTGGGACGATTCAATACCTACCTGGAAAAAATTGCCAATTTGAGACGCCGCGTCTTCAGCAGCCTGGCTTATCCGGCAGTACTCCTTTTTGTGATGATTTCCATGGTGATTATTATCCTGGTATATGCCATACCGAAATTTTCCTCTTTTTACCAGGACTTTGATAGAGATTTACCGGAAATGACCCTGTTTTTTATTTCCTTAGGGCAATTTTTGCAGCGAAATGCTTTACTCATTGTGGGACTGATCATAGGGATATATGTGGGCATAAAATTAATCGAGAGGATAAAGCCAAACCTTGTTATTATCGACTGGCTAAAATTGAAAATTCCCTTTATCGGGAAAATCATCGTGGAAAATGCCATCACGGTATTTTCAAGAACCATGGCCATATTGGTTTCCGGGGGCATTCCCGTACCCGAATCCGCAGACATTGCCGTGGGAACCTTTTCCAATAACTATTTTATCAAACAAGTGAAAGA
>CP070627.1:2843494-2847163 GCA_020355945.1 Candidatus Aminicenantota bacterium
TTGAATTTGTCCCCACACCTGCTAACTTCGGTGCCCGGGATTATGGACTGGGGATCATTCAATTCTTTCCCGATTTTACCGGTGGAGAGGAGTCTGTCGGACATACCGGTGCTGGCATTGGGCACATTACTATTATGGTATATTTGCCGGAATATGGTGTGAGTATATCAGTAATGGTTAACGATAATAATGGGGACTCTCTTTACGAAATAAAAGATGGCCTGGTCCGGGTTATATTGAATCACCTGCAATGAAAACCCCTCGACGAGGGAAAACTAATTACCTGTCCCCCTCTCCCCTCCCACTTCTCTTTTTCATAGCATTTTCCTCCAATTTATAAACAATGTAAGCGCCAAAAGCCACTAAAGTTTTATGATACTTAATTGAAATTATTTTGTCAAGCCAATTTTTAAAATATTCATAGGTAATAAATTAACTACGTCTTCAGAAGTCTTTGCATAAGGAAACTTTTCAAATAAATATCACAAGTACTTGGAGAAGATGGGGACAGGTAAGTCATTTTCTTTAAACACAAGAACCTCCCTGGGAGCAGCGATTGTCGATTATCCGCAGTAGTGTCCCTATATTTATTGTAAAGGCATCGTTCATATTCATGCACTTGCTCCTATAAAAACAGGATGCAAAAATGATGCCAAATAGGTCAAGGTTGAGGTTAAGGTTAAGGTTAAGAATAAGGGCAATTAATAATTCTTAAGCCATGAGGCTGCCTGAGAATCCAAATTAAAAATTAAAAACGAAAAATTAAAAAGTCAAAATGGAAGCTGCGTTTTTCATTTTTAATTTAATTTTTCCCCCTCTCAGCCAATCACAACCTTAGCCTAATTTCTTTAAATTCTTCTCCTCAACCACAACCTTAACCTCAACCTTACCCTAATGTGTCCGCTGATAATACACATCGTGTACGGCATCGTACAGCCTGCGGATCTATATTCTTAATGGCTTGGATCTATTTTACATTTTTACGCACCGGGCGCGTTTTCTTAGGATTCGGTGGAAAACAGGGACAGTCATTCATGATACAGAGCCTCACCAGGAGACCATGAAATTAAACAAAAGTTTTTGCGGGGTCCAGGGGCGGTTTTTTCAAAAAGAGCCCCTGGCCGCCGGAGGCAAAAAATAAAACCATTGAAAATAAAATTGATTTGCTGCTCCATTATCGACCTTTTTCTTATGTTCCCGGGAGTTGGTTAAAAAAGCCTTTGACAGTTGGCGCACTGCTGGCGTTTATTTTCAGTGGGAGTACACCAACAGCGGCCAATGAATCACTTCACCCCACCACCACCAAAAGCAAGAATATCGTAAATAAAGAAAAAACCGGTGTGGATACCAATACCAATGCCAACACCAGGGTAGATGAGCAAAAACCGGATCATAAGCAGGAATCGGTGGCCATTGCCCCGTTGTTCATTCATGGTTCCGGCACCGGGGCTACCGGCTGTATCGTCATGTCTCCGCCGGTTTTTCTCCCCGAAGAAGAAGCTGTTGAGATCATATTATCCCAATTGAAAACAGAAGGCTTCCAATTTGAAATGAGAGACCATATCCTACCGGGCGTATTTACACGGGAAGTCATTGCCACCTATGAAGCGAAATGGAAACCCAGGCAAATAGAACTGGATGTCCAATATCCCTTTTATTTTGACCTATACGATGAGCAGCTCAACCTGGGAATCAAATTTGTTTCCAGGGAGAACTATTTCAAATTGGGAGGGCCGGCCAATACTTCCTCGGTCCAGGATTATAACATGATCGATATTGCCCAGGCTGTCCGGGAGAAACTCAGTGATTACAATAAAACCAATGCTGCTGTTTTTTACGATCCCATGGTAAATTATGAACGGTATCCGAGGGGATCTCGTAAAGAAGCATTAAAGCAAGCAGGCCGGGAATTGAGAAACCAGGTGAACAATTTTATCCACTGGTTGAAACACGAGATAGTATCGAAAGAAGGAAGCCGTTAAATCCAAAGGAGGGGACCATGAAGAAATACACGGTGATAATCTTTTGTTTCCTGCTTTTCTTTAATTTATCCGCCGGTCCCATTCCCACTGCGGCAGAGCTCCTGGAAAAATTGGAGAAGTGTGACCTCCCGGAATGCCGTGTAGCAGTGGAATGGTGCGGTCTGCTCAAGGTTCGGGAAGCAGTGCCCATATTGGAAAATCTATTAGAAAAAAAAGACTCCCGATATTGGCGTTTAAAAATTGAAATTGTCAAAGCCCTGGGTAAGATCGGTGACCTGAACTCCATCGGCGTATTACTCAGCCACCTGCCCAACCCTTACGCGGTTTCCGCCCTTAATCAAATCGACCCCAATTGGAGATATCGAATCGAAACAGAAAAATACCATGCCCAGCAGCTTGATAAGTTTTATAGAAACGATTCCAATAAATGTCGAGACAGGGAAGAGACGTTTGAAGTCCTGCTGGTTATAGATGATGATGAGCAGAGGATGAAGGGTCTATGCCTGGACGTATTAGAGCAAAAGGATGGGGATTTAATGAGTGATGCGGTTGATAAGCTGGTGGAATTGAACGCTTACGAGGCCATCGACCCGCTGCTGGATATATTGGAAGAACCACCCCGTCATTATATCTATAGATATGTGAATGCCCTGGACGCGCTTTCTCCGGGTTGGCGTGAATCGGAACGGGGAAGGGCGATGGGTGAACGTATTATCCGGGAATTCAAAAAAAGAAAAGCTGAATTTGACCGACACATTATCGACCCGGAATACGCGAAATTATATGATGAGTATAAAGAGCTGCAGTCCTCCGGGAACAACAATAAATCTCATCCCCAGCTAGAATTCAATGCTTATAAAGGTTCCCGGGAAATAACCGCTGCCCTGGAAATGATACAACAGGTGCAGTTACCTTCTGGTATCCCCTTGTTGTTACAGATATTCCAGGATGAACAGGAACTTCTTTCCCTTCGCTGCCAGGTGGCGGAAGCCCTGGGGGAAATCATCGAAGCCGGGGATACCAAAACCCTGCGCATATTGATTAAAAATTTAAACCATAAACAAGCGGAGGTACGTTTCGCATCAGTCCAGGCGCTGAAACGATTTGGGGAAAGATACCCGGATACGGTGGTGCAGTTGTATAACGAAGCAAAGGAATCCGTAAGGGATTCATATATTAAAATTTTGGGACGTTTAAAAGACCCACGGGCACTGCCAATACTACAAAAAGCGCTGAAAGATAAGAACAGAAGTGTCCGGGCCTATGCCGAATGGGGTATCTATCATATCACCAAAGAGTAAAATTCTTCTTCATCTTTATTTTTATTTGCCTGGCACCTTCTTTGTGTTAACGAACCTTGTTCTCATCAAACAAAGTGCGGCTGAAAACCCGCTTCAGTAAATAGTTTTCCGGGGTCATTTTTTAGTCTGCACCGTTTCCGTTCATCTCATCCCAAAACTTCAAGCACCAAGCCTCTTTTCCTCATCCCTGTTACTTTCTAATTTTCCCTGTTCTTATTATTTTATTCATAAAAGAACAATTCTGTGATATAATTTAGTTGGCAGAAAATATTAAAATAAGCCCGGAGGTCATAAGATGAGCATGGTATCTGTTAGTGAGGAAGGTCAAATCGTAATACCTGCTCCTTTACGAAAGAAATTTCACATCAAAAAAGGAAGCAAGTTAA
>CP070627.1:2847263-2850928 GCA_020355945.1 Candidatus Aminicenantota bacterium
CCAGGGGGGCGCTTTTCGAGAAAACTGCCCCCCTGGACCCCCTGCAAAAGCTTTTCATTAGTGTACAATAAGAAGTTTTTGCAGATGTTTCACGGACAGGGACGGTTTTTTCAAAAAGAGTCCCTGGCCGCCGGAGGCAAAGTAAAGTAAGGAGTAAAAAATGGCTGGATTATTTCAACGGATCAATTTTTTTAAAGGGTTGTTCATGAAAACCGAAGACTGGCAGAAAGAACAGCAGTATCACATAGAAAAGCAGAGGTTTCATAACAAGTACCTGCACACTCCCGGGGTGGTGCCTGAATGCCTGCAAGGGCTAAAAGTATCGGTATCGGACACGGGAGACAAACTTATCGTGGCCCCGGGTTATGCCATAGACGGGGAAGGCCGCGATCTTTATGTGCCTGAACCCAAAGAGATCGTCATCCCGGACCTGCAATCCTTTAACCCACCCACAACGATTTATATCTCTATCCGCTACACTGAAAACTCTAATGACCGGCGTGAAAATACCGCTAATCCCATGTTTTCAAATGATGCCCTTGTATCGGAAGATACGATAATCGAGATCACCAAACAGAAACCGGACAATTACCACAACATCGAACTGGCTCATGTGCGGTTGTCTGAGAAACCCAGCCGCATCCATAACCCCGATTCCCCCCCGGCAGCACCAGGAAAAGCAGTTGTCCCGGCAGCATCAAGGGTGCGTGCCAGATCGAAAAAAGCAGTTGTGCCGGCGGCCACAAAAACAGGTATCCGGCCAGTGACAAAAGCAGGTGCCCCGGCTGTGGCAGTAGACCAACTCATGCCACTGGATGAACTCATCCTGACAGAGGTCCCGGAAGCCGGCGCAATGACCCGCAGCCGTACCAGTGGCTTCTCCCTTTCCGATCTGGGAGTGAAGCTCATCGATTCAAAGGTCACAGTGATTGCGGGAAATAGGAAACAGGAAGACACCAACGTACTGATCGAGCAATACCCGAAAGAAATAACCCCGCCGATGTACATGGTATTTGTCCAATCGCTGGACGGCGCTCGCACCCGCTGGTCCATCGAGTGCACCGAAAACGACCAGGGCACACTGGATTACAGGCTGCACATCAGGAACGAATCAATCCGTACCACCACGGTCATGTGCCGGATCTACCGGGTAAGAGTGTAAAATAATAAATTAAAAATGAAAAACGTAAAATGAAAAATGAAAAATAGAAACTGCGTCCTTCGGACAGTTTTTTAACGCCTTCGGCGAAAAGAGAAGTCGAAATGAACGAAAGAAATTTTTCCCGCCGCAGGCGTTTACAAATTGCACGTAGTGCACAACTTCCATTTTAACTTTTTCATTTTTCATTTTTACTTTTTAATTATTCAAGTTTTTTCTATTAATAATTAGAAAGGAGAAACCAATGAGGGTATTTGGAAGAATTGAAGATGCCTATACGGAAGAACTGCTTCCCGGGGCGATCGTCTCCCTGAAGGTGGGAGATACGGAATTGATCGAACATACCCCGGCAAAAGACGGCAATTTCGACTATGAAATCCCGGACCAGGTGATTCCCATCGATGAAGATGTTCTCACCTGTATAATAGAAAAACAAGGCTATAGAACCCAGACTAGCACCTATACCATCACAGACGAAATCGAATTGGCAGTGGAATTGATACCGCACCTGGTGAACTGGAAACGAATTTTCACTGTGATCGGTATTATCTTAGGCAGCCTGTTAATGTTGGCTATCATCATCTTTGGCATAAAATATTTCTTTTTCGGACCCAAAGAATACCCAATCAAAACCTTTACGGTTAAACCCGGTAAAATTAAAGCCGGAGAGCAGGCGGAAATCAAATGGGAAACCATCGATGCAGATGTGGTCTTCCTGGGAGATAAAAAGGTCAAGGATGATGATAAAGTTGAGCTAACCGGAACCCAAACAGTAAGCCCCGCTAAAACCAGGAAATATTTCCTCACAGTCAAAGATGATGATGGAAAACAGGTGGCCCGGGAATGGCGGGAATTAAAGGTTATCCCCCCGCCGCCAGTGATTCTTAGTTTCACTGCCAAACCCCTGGAAATCAACCTATGGGAGTCCGCTGTACTGGAGTGGAAAACAGTCGGAGCAGAGACCATTTATATTCGCAGCGATCCTGAAAACGAAAACTTCCGCATCGATCCTCATAAAATCCAGAGGAAACGCTCTATCATCGACGAAGACTACCCGGAGACGGAAAAAGCAGAACCCGCCAAAGATAAAAAAGAATTAAACGGTTCCATGGAGGTTTTCCCGTTGGAGACCACGAAATTTACCCTGGTGGCGGTGAACAGTGTGGGGGTGAAACAGGAAGAAAGTATCGAACTAAAGGTATTGGCGGCACCGGAGATCATCAGTTTCACCGCCAGTACCCGGACCATCGATCCCGGTGAGAGCGTGATATTGGACTGGAAGACCCGTGGTGCGGAACAGGTTTTCCTGGACGACGGGGGAAAAGACCCCTGGAGAACAGGTCCCAATTACTCCCATGAGGTGCGACCCAAAGAAACCACCACCTACAAATTAACAGCCAGGAACAAAGTCGGTGACAGGCACAGCATCATTAAAATCACGGTGCGCACCCCGGAATTGCCCGAACCAGATCCCCCTCCTCCTTTGAAACCACCCCGGATTCAGCGTTTCCATATCTCCGCGCCGGTAATTGCACCGGGAGAGTCCACGGTGCTTACCTGGGTGACAGACTATGCCGAAAAGGTTTATTTAACCATCAAACCGGTGGATGTGGATTTAAACGTACAGTCAGCGGATACTACAGCAGCAGCCAACGAGAATAGTGAAATCATCGCCGGCAAGCCCCTGGAAACCGGGGTAGTCATGCGGGTGAAACCCGTGGATTCCATGCGTGTCTCTCCCAATGTAAGCACTCACTACCAACTGCGGGCCATCAATTCGCTCAAAGAGGTGTCCTGGACGCGGACAGTAGAAGTAAAATCCATCACCTGCACAATAATACTATATGAACTGGAAAACTACCGGGGCGACTACATGCTTTTTACCACCGATGCCGCTAAAATCTATGAAATGGATAACCGGGTATCCTCGATCAAGATTATCGGTAACTGCGGGGTGAAGGTATTCAGCGCCCCCAACTTCAAAGCCACTCACCAGGAGTTCCTGGAAAGTGTTCCCCGGCTGCGGGGCACCTGGATCGGTAATAATACCATCTCCTCGTTAAAAATAATCAATTATCCGGGAGCAAAGAAATGAGAAAAACAACCTTGCCATTTATACGGTTTATACGATACTTAACGCTGCTGCCTTTGCTGTTCAGCCTGTGGGGCGGCTGTTCCATGCTCAAACCCCGGTACGACCCGGTGGGTCATGAGTATGCGATTACAATAAAAGAAAAGACCCTGGCCCTGTTAGACAAAGCAGGAGAGTCTTTCTCACTGCACCGGGATGCGGTTTACCAGTTAATGACCAGTGTGGAGCGTGCCTATGAGCACGCCCGGGAGAAATACAAAAACGACGGCATCACCGGCATCTGGGATGTGATGCGTAACCCGGAAGGAAACCGGTTGGCCCGGTTTATGCTGGATTGGGAAAAAGAAGATATCCTGGATGCGACATATATACAAGAGGCAAAAAAATTACTGCAAGAAAATTTTGATTTACTGA
>CP070627.1:2851028-2854684 GCA_020355945.1 Candidatus Aminicenantota bacterium
ATACCCGTTTCCCAAAAAGGCAGGGACTGCAAAATAGTATATGCTTTGCCGCCAGCCGATTCCCCCCCTCAGCTTTAGCCAATTGGTTAATCGTATCCCCCCCGACCCTATCCATGCGTCTTTGTCAAAGGCTTGTTCTTGCCAGTGCTCCCTTACGTACTGGTATTGTAATTTGAGATAGGCATCTTTGGTAAAATAAAAAGTCAAAGCACTGCCGATTAAGACATCATCCTTTTTAGTATGCAGATCGTGAGTAATATCAACCATCACAAAAGGGGTGATGGTTTTCAGCCAGGGAAGTTTCTTTTGATTGGGGTAAATATTATAATAAATCGCGGAACGGGCTACATTAACACCATTTCGCCTGAGATAGCCGGCATCCGCCCTCAAATCCTTACCTATATGTTCAAGAACTCCTACAAGAATAAGGTATTTTGAGCCGTAGGTATAGGTGAGGTTCCCGTAACTGGTGGTGGAACCATTATAAACGTTGCCCTGGCTGTCCCTGGAGGCACTGTAAAGATATGTGCCCCGGAACCAGTTCCTCCTGGCAATCCTGAAGCTGCCATCCAGGCCCACCAGGTGGTTGTATTGGTCACCAAACTCACGGCCGGTGTAGACAAAGCCCACATAATTATCTTTTCCGAACCCGTATTTCCCCCTGGCGATACCAAACAAGGCTGTTTTGCCTTCATCCGGGTTAATGCCGTCAATCCAGGGTTCCCCGGGGGCTTTGTCGCCGGCGGAAAGAAAACCAAAAGATAATTTACCCAGGTTGCCCGTTAATTTAGCACCCCAACGGGGACGGGCAATCTGCCGGGTATGCACTGCTTTGGGAAAGTAGCCGTAAATATAGGTCCAGAAGTTAAAAATCTCCATTCCTTCCATGAAAAAGGGGCGTTTTTCACTGTAGAAAAGGGGATAGCGCTGGTTGACTTCTACCTGGAGGGCATCGCTCTCTACCTGGCTGAAATCTGGGTTGATGGTGATTTCCGCGGTGGTAGCGGAGGTGAGTCCATATTTTAAACCGATTCCGAAGTCCGTGGATGTTTCACTTTCACTCCATTGGTCCGGGGTCTCCCGGTTGCTGTTGCTGCTGTGGGTAAGAGAGGGCAGTATCTCAAGTTTGACCTGTTTCTTGAGGTCTTTAAATACAGCCTTTGCCTGGTTGGTGAGAATCCAGCTATTGAGTTTGATATCGGGCCAGGCACCTTCATAACTCAAGCGATTGATTCTCCGCCTGAAGAGTATTCCCATTTCCACCTTTTTACCACTCTTAAACCGGATGCTTTTCAGGGGAAGACGGATTTCCACATCGTATCCCTCTTTGGTCAACTTCGCGGCGCTGTCCCAGACATAATCCGGTGAAAAATCGTCATCAACGTGCACCGAAGTGGTGAGGGCATCTCCCTGGATACCACTGGGATTGACAAAAAGAATGTAACCGGACTGTCCATTCCCCATGGCATCAACCGACACCGACACCCAATCGTCGGTAGAAATATTGTCCCTTTTGGTGACAGAGGTTTTAATCTTTTCCGGTTCCGGGTCATGGCATCGGAAAGCAAAGTAAAGGTTTTTCGTGTCATAAGCTACCCAGACCAGGGTTTCCATGGGTAATTCATATCCGTAACTGGGCTTGGTGGTAATGAATTTCTTCTTGATAGGCGGAGTTTGCCAGATTTTCTCATCCAGCATACCGTCAATTTTGATTTTTTCCTGGACTTTCACTCCAAGAATAATTTCATCCTCTTTTTCCACAGGTTTTGCCGAAATCTCTACTGGCCACAAACCCATCAACAGTAAAACCAGGATTCCGGTGATTGCGGTTAAGGTAAAGGGTTTTTTTCTCATAATTGTATTCCTCCTATTTTATAATAAATGTAAACAATACTTTTTCGTCCACTCATTAAAGTACTCTAAAGAAGCAGCACATGATCCGGGGATTGATAAACCGTTAGTTTCCATTATACCTTAATTTAATTTATATATCAATACGACTTGCAACTGCTGAGCCTGAAAGGGGTATTTTTCACCTTTGCTCCTTAATATTTTTTAGGTTTGATGCTTAATTTCCGATTCAACGTTATATTCGCTGGTTACTTCGTCCAACAATTCCTTATATTGGGTGACCATGCGTTCAATGGTGGAGGGTTTAAAGAGTGCTTTTTTGTACCTCAGGAAGAGTTCGATGCCGTTTCTAAATTCGATGAGTTGGAGGATCAGGGGAAACTTCTCATCCGTGACTCTTTCCTGGTGAAAGGAATTGAAATTATCCAGGTCTGTTAATACCGTACCGGCAAACATGTTGAGCATATTAAAAGAGATAGTAATATCAGGATATTTCAACTGGTGTTCTTCCACTACCCGTTCAAGAGGATACCATTGGTGTTGAAATGCTTCAAGGGTATTGGCATCCACCCGTCGAAGCAAATCAACAAAATTTTTGTCATCATTATCTTCTACAGGATTTTTTACAAAAATAGGGTTTATAAAATAACCCACCACAGGGTGCAGGGATACGTGGTGCCTCCCTGCAGTGGGAATCCTGCAGACGATGTCTTTTTGGCCGGAAAGGCGTGCCAAAAGGAGATTGAGTACTGAAAACATCACCATAAAGAGGCTGGTGTGATGATGTGCCGCCAGGGTTTTCAATCTTTTTTGGGTATCCTGGCGGATCACAAGCCTGTAAACTGCACCGGCGTTATCCGGGTAAGGTGGATTTTCCGGGTAATCACAGGGCAAGTGCAGCGGCGGGAACCCCTCTTCCAGTTTACTCTTCCAGTATTCATGGGCTTTTTCCCTGGTGGCCGGGTCCTTAACCTGTTGGTTCTGCCAGGTGGTAAAATCCGTATACTGTAATTGCATCTGCTCCGGATCAATGTCTTTGCCTTGCCGGAATCCTTCATACAGCAGGCGGAAATCTTTCTTCAATATTTCCAGGGACCAGCCGTCCGCGACAATATGGTACATGTTGAAGATAAAATCGTATTGGTCCGGCTCTAACTTCACCAGTATTGATCTGAAAATAGGCGCTTTGGAGAGATCAAAAGGGGTTTGGGCTTCCCTGGCAAAAATTCTTTCTCTTTCCTGTTGTTTTTTGCCTTTTTCCATCGAAGCGATATCTATCACCTGGAAAGGCAGGTCAACATTTTTCTCAATCACCTGGACCGGTTGACCGTCCACCTTTCTAAAGGCTGTTCGAAAGCTCTGGTGTCTCTCTATTATCTTAAAAAGGACCTTTTTGATGATTTCTTCATCCATCCTGTGGTTGAAAGTTATTCTCTCAGGCATGTTATAGGAAATATCTCCGGGGTGTGTCTGGTTGAAGACCCAGAGACGCTTCTGGTAATGGGAGATTTCATAAAAATCTTTTTCCTCGATTTTTTCGATATCCTTAAATATATGTTTACCCTGTTTTTTTGCCATGTTTGCTATAGTTGCGGCCATCTCGCGGATGGTGGGGGAGGTAAATATTTCCACCAGTGATAGTTTAACATCCAGTTCTTTGTGGATTTTAGCTGTGATGCGGACGGCTTTCAGGGAATGGCCGCCCAGTTCAAAGAAATTATCATTGATGCCTATGGATTCACGTAATTGAGACGCATGCCATGCGTCTCTACCTAAAACCTCCCACCATATCTCCACCAATTTTT
>CP070627.1:2854784-2858436 GCA_020355945.1 Candidatus Aminicenantota bacterium
CTGTGCTGGAAATGTAATCTGGGTAATCGGTCCTTTTGTGCCGCCCAGTTTGTTCTCCCATTTTTGGTACATAATCACATAGGGCCAACCCACTTTACGCATCCAGACGATGTGTACATAATTATCATCAACTGCGATATCCGGGTGTTTTTCACTTTTGCCGTAATTTGTAGGCAATGGTTTTATAGGTACAATCGTTTCGCCATACCTGGCTCCATACCAGACATCCTTAGCCATTGTTCTGAAAGCCACAAAATGTGCATTTCCACTATTGTCAACAGCCAGCCTGACGTCCTCCAACTCTTCATCGTCTGAAGTCATAGGAATGGGACCGATTTCGTATATGGGAGACCATTGATCTCCCTCTTTGTACCGGTACATGATAATATGGTTGGCAATACTGGTCTTATCCAAACCGGCCCAAACCACGTGAATTCGTTCATTTGCGTCTACAACAACATCACAAAAATACGCTTTAAAAGTCTCCCATTTTGAGGCCAATTCCGATACGTTTTCATATTTTAACTCTTTTCCGTCATAAGTACACATCATAATGTCGGAATTCCGGCCGGCCATATTTTTTTCACGATAGACGATATAAACTGCGCCGGATGGTCCAAATGCGACTTCAGGGGTTTCATATTCGTGATTGTCTTTCTCAGCAATTGGGATAGGAGCTTCCCATGCCAGTACGACAGACATGCCCACCACCACAATCAACATAATAAATATGCCGATGTAAAATAGTTTCTTTTTAAATGTTAGCATTTTTTACAAAACCTCCATTTTTTAAGTAAATTAAGGCGCTAATTATATCACAATTTCTATTTTCCACAAAGCATTACCAGGAAATAAAATTCACCTCCCCGGTCATAATTCCCGAACAAGAATAGACAGTGGATTTTGGCAGCCCGAATCGCCTTGAATTCGCAGGGATATAATGATATAATTGCGCCTTAAAAAAAGAAACCAGGAGTACAGGAAAAGTTTTCTACAACCTGTGGAGGTGATTATGAAGCTGTTTAAGAGAATTTTCATTTGGGTTCTGGTGGTTACGGTTGCTCGGTTGAGCCTTTTTCCCCTGGATCTCAAAGCGAGTGTGAATTTCAATGCCAGCTATTCATCCGAATTTAAAGACCTTTATGGTGATAATACGCGCGGGTTTGACCTGGCAATTTATCCACTTACTATTGGGAAAAAATTTAAACCGGGCCTGCAGTACAGCAACTTTTCAGCAAGTGGAGAACTCCCTGTTACAGGGAACAGTACGGAGTTTTCTTATAACCGGTTGGGTGTGGTATTACATTTCCTTTTCCTGCAGGGCCGCAGGTTTAGTCTTTTTGCAGAGGTAAGCGGGGGGCTGGGCCAGGTAAAAGAAAAAAACTACCTGGGGGATGATAGTAAAAATGCATTCTATGCCTCCGGGGGAGCAGGAGGCGATTATACCTTCTTGAAGAGTGGAAACCTGTCTCTCTCTTCGGGAGTGGGGCTTTACTATAATGCTTCAAAAGTCCGGATGGTTTCCAAACCAACAAACAAAAACTTAAATTATTTTACACTGAACTGGTTTATCCGGGTTTCCCTGGATGGAAAATCCGGGAATTAGGAGAATGATATGAACGAGAAGATATTGACAATTTTATTTCTAATACTTGTTTTATTTTCCTTTTCTATGGGTATGGGAGGAGAGGAATTTGATTTTGAGAAAATCGGGGACCCCCCTGCTATTTTTGTCACACCTGTATTTCGTTATGTGGGTGAGGCAGAGGCAGGGATAAAGTTGAATATCGATTTCATGTACCATGGCATTGCCCTTGGTGATGTGAATGGCGATAATTACGATGACATACTGGTTTCCAATATGCTGGGCCCCCATGCCTATTATCTTAATAATGGTGATGGAACCTTTTCCGACCGGTCTTCAACGCTGCCCAATTACAACTATTATGGGCATGGGATCGTGCTTTTTGATCCTGATAATGATGGAGACCTGGAATTGGTTATTGGCAATGCGTTTTACGAACCTAACCAGTTCTTTTTAAATGATGGGAGTGGGAACTTTACCGAGATGAATGACCGGTTGTCGGGACGTACGGATGGGACCCGAGGTGTAGTGGCCCTGGATTTTGATAATTCTGGCAGTATGGACCTCTATTTAGTAAACTTCTATGTGGCCAATGAGCTTTTTAGTAACCTGGGAGACGGCACCTTCGTGGAAGAAGCCATGCTTTACAATTGCCAGGATACCAGTGACACCAAGGAAGGCAGCCAGGGTGTCACTACCGTGGATTACGACAATGACGGCTATATGGATATCTATATCAGCCGCTGGAGAATGTCCGGGTCCAGCCAGCGAAATGTGCTTTACCGCAACCAGGGAAAAAGTTTCGTTGATGTGGCTCCTGTTTTAGGGTTAAACCTGGAAGATAATAACGGGGCCACGTTTTCCGACCTGGATAATGATGGGTGGAAGGACCTGATGATCTGCTCAAACCGGAATAATTTAAAACTCCGGGTATTTAAGAATAGCAGGGGTACTTTCAGTGAAGTCACTGATATTGCCAATATTCAAACCGGTTATGCCTCCGGGGCCTCTGCTGTAACTGCCGACCTGGATAACGACGGGTTGGAGGATATCATTGTCCCGGGTCACTATTCCACCACAAAAATCTATTTTAACAATAATGGGTTTCAATTTACCAGGATGGCTGTCGGTATAGAGGAATATTTGGAAGATTCCAGGTCTGTGGCTGTATTTGACTATGACAATGATGGTGATGTGGATATTGTGATGGCGGGTAAAAGGGCCACGGGAGCACGACTTTATCAAAATATGCTCAACCCTAATGAGATGAGCGGCGCCAACTATCTCCAGTTGGTGGTGATGAGCCCCAGCGGCAGTTACGGCGCCTTTGGAACAAAGTTGTATCTTTATTCCAATCGCTGGGCCACGGGAAACCCGGTAAAGTATAAAGAAGTAAAATCTGCTGAAGCGTATTTGTGCCAATCCACCCCGGTGACCCATTTCGGACTGGGCGGTACCCAACAGGTATCCATGAAAGTGAAATTCTTAACCGGTGAGGAGAAGTTCCTGCTGGATATCCATGCCAATAACAAATATTATGCCGGCTTCCTCCCGGATATTACCATTAATAGTACCCGGGTGGTGCAGGAGGAAAGTTTTCTCTTTGAAGGTCCCAGGTACCTCCGGTTTGACTTCTCTCCCCTCACCCAGGTTGATACGCTAAAGATATTTGTTAAGATGAATGGGATCTGGTCTTTCAAAGAGGAACGACAAATCATTAACTCATTGGACAACCTGATGGTGGAAGTGGATGATAATGCAGAAGAATATGCACTCCAGTATGAATACAGTAATAATGGGAAGAATTATGTGAGTTTTGCCACGTTTTACACCCCGCAGTAATCGTCAGCCTGGATTCACCGCCTATTTTTTAAAGCCGCGAAGACACGCGAAGGAACGCGAAGAAAGACCGCTGATGAACATGATGACCATGATAAAAGGCCCCCTAATAAAAAGTTTTTGGGAATCCGGGACACACCCCGGACAAGCTGGAAACAAAAAGGGCCTGGCCTGTCCGGAAAATTCCAAATTACAAATCCCAAATTACAAACAAAGGGGTGTCCTTCG
>CP070627.1:2858536-2862187 GCA_020355945.1 Candidatus Aminicenantota bacterium
ATTGGACGAAAAGGATTGAAGGATAAAGAAATTATTCCTTTATTGCTGCAATTTCGTAAGTCTACTTTTTTTACGCTTGATTTTGATTTTTTCGAGTCTCGTTTATGTCATGCGAAATATGCCATTGTATGTATGGATGTCAGGAAACATGAAGCCGCGGTATATATACGCCGCCTCCTTCGCCATCCAGACTTCGATACTGTTGCTAAAAGGATGGGGAAAGTGATTCGTCTATCATCTACGAGAGTCGGTGTATGGAGACTTCATGCGGAGGATGAAGTTTTTATTGAGTGGCCGTTGTAGGAGAAAATTGAGATAGATTTACGGGTCAGCCAATTTGTTACCCCGCTTCTCAGCTTCCCCGCTTCTCAGCTTCCTCTTTCCCCTCACTCACCTTACTCACCTATTTTCTTGGCAGGCCATCACGACTTGAAAAACCGTCAAGATGACCCTTCAGACCGTAAACATGACCTTGCAGACCGGCAGGATGGCCTTGTAGACCGGAACATGACGCTGTAGACCGGCAGCATGACTTTGCAGACCGTCAACATGACTTTGCAGACCGGCAACATGACCCTGTAGACCGGCATGATGACCTTGCAGACGGGAAACATGACCTTGCAGACCGTCAACATGACGCTGCAGACCGTCAGGATGACCTTGCAGACCGGCAGGATGTTTTTTTCGTGTATTTCGCGTATTTCGCGGTCTATTTTCACATCAGGCCCCAAAAAAACTCTACCTGGATGAATCGAACTGTTGGATGTTTTTTGTTTGGGATTTTGTTCATTGTGATTTGGAATTTGTTTGTAATTTGGGCTTTGTAATTTGGAATTTCACTTTTTGGGCTTTGTAATTTGGAATTTTTTCATCGGGTACTTGACATTTTTTTTCTGATGGGGTATTTTATAACTCTCCGGGAAAAGCCGGGGATGTTTAAATGGAGAGAAACTGAGTTGGCTGAGCGAAACAGGGTGAAAAAAAAGTGTTCAAACCTTAAGGGCGGAAGCTTACTTGACCGTTTGAACGCACCGCCCCAGTTTTTCTGATGCAGCGTCCCGGTTCTGGTTTCCCGGTTTTCCTGGTTTTCAAGTGTATTGAAGGAAACTAAGTAGTTAAAGAAAAGTGAAGAGTAAAAGCATGAATAGATGGAATTCCAAGAAAAGAGTATTTTTTTGTTCTAGCCTCATTATCCTTCTAATGTTTATGATATCATTTTTTTTGGTTTTAAACTATTTCATTTATGATCAAAAGAAGAAATATAAAATTGCGATAATATACAACGATTTGAGAATTAAAAAAGGAGATGAAGAGACTTTTGAATTTCCTATCAAGGTAAAAATTAGAAAATTGATAGAGGATAAAGTAAAAAAGGTTAATCAAAAAGGTGGAATTAATGGTACAGATATAGAAGTATCAATACTTTGTGATAAAACTGATCCCCAGGAACTTAAAAGGCTTATAAATGAAACAATTTCAGATAACAATTTAATAGCATATTTGGGTTGCTGGAGTTCAACACAGGGAAATTATATTGTGGAGCAAATTGGGCAGAGCAAGATACCTTTTGTTAGTTTCTTTTCTGTTAAAGAATTGTTCTTTAAGCACGACAATATTTACACAATGGAGCCAGATTTTTCAAATGAGCTTCTTGTATTTGAGCAATTATTGAGGTCCAGTCAGAGAAAAATTGCATTCATCTATATAGACAATGATCTTTATTCAGAGAAATATTTAGAGAAGATCAAAGAAGTTCAAAAAAAAGATGGTAACTGCACACTAGTGTTTGAAAAATGCTATGATAGGGACTGCATAATGCATCAGGATGATTTTCTACAAATTTATAATGCATTACAAAATAATGGTGCAAATTTTCTTATACTTTCTTTGGGGTATCCAAATACACCCAAATTAATAAGTACATTACGAGCCAAGGGCTTTAAATGTCCAGTATTTACTGCAATAGGAAATATGAATACCGTTCTTTCAATGTTTCTAAAAAATTCTAGTGTTGATCCAGGTGAGCTTTATGATATTGGCTATAGTATTCCCGATATACATAATATAACTTTCCATGAAAAAATAAAAGAAAAAAAACAAGATTACCATATGGAATCCATTGTTGGCTACAAATACCCCGATGCTATAGGACTAATTGTAGAAGCAGCAAAAAAGGGCCTTCCTTTAACAAGTGGTAATATAAGAAAGGCAGTGAATGTCGGATTAAAAATGTACATCAATTCAAAAAACTTGTACCGTGGAGTCTATTCTGATCTACATTTTACGAAGGAAAGAGTGAATGCAAATAATGCTTTAATTGTATGGAGGGCTCCAAGTACTTCTTGTGAAGAAACAAACATAAATAAGTACCCAATTTTGGCACCAGAACAATTTATTTTTACAAAAAATAGTAAATTGAGAAAAATACCTGTTGTATATCTTCAAATACAAATGGTTCGTTTGGATAAGATTAATTCTGGAGAAAAGACATTCCATGCTGAATTCAATCTTTATTTTGAAGTAAAGTCAGCAGAACATGATTTAACACTGTCATTTAGGGATATTTTATTCACAAATGCAGTCAGTGAAAGTGAATTAAAGGTGACAGAATATTCAGCATCTCCAGGCAGTTATAAAGTATCTGGTAAATTTAACTATTCTCAAAGTTCATTGAGATCCTCTTTTTTGAGTTTACAAAAATTGTATATATCTGTACGCCCCAGAAAGTTATTATCATTTATAATTCAACCAACTCTTGTTTCTAGACCCATAGAAATTGGTATTGAAAATGATTGGAAGTTTTGTCATCAATATGTAGGGACAAAAAAAGAAATTACCAAGAGAAAGGATGTTGAGTCGGGTGAGCTACTTACTACAGCAATCGATAATATAGACTATGTATATGCTGTAAAAATGTCGCACAATGCATTGATTAGAATTCTAGCCCCTATTTTATTAATACTTATTGTAACTTATTTTTCAGTGTTTATTCCAGCAAAGGATATTGCATCCATATTAGCAATACAAGTAACTGTTTTGCTCGCTACGATTGCTATCTATTTTACTGTTTATAACTCCTGGAAATGGCAGAAATCTTTATTGGATGATATTTTTGCATATACTTACTCCATGTTAATAATATTGCTTGTCTCATCTGTAATAATTCACCTTATTCCAAAAAATAAACTGAAGTTGAGAAAAAAGGTACAAAAATTTCAACGATATATATATCCTTTTGCGTGTATTATTTTGGGAATTTACTTTTTATTTTGTTAAAATACAAATCTGTAATGAACTGGGAAACCTGGGACGCAAAATAAGGGGACAGGCGGAAAGCGCCGATTAAAACCGGCATGAGGTAGAGGATGAAAGTTCCTTACAATGAAGATTTAGCTAATCACATTGGCCCCGAGTCATGCGGCATTATCGCGCAGTGGTAACACAGCGGCTGAAGCGTTGACAGGGGAAAGCGTAGGCTGTAGTCGCGGGCATTGAGCTCCGAAATCACCGCATTTTGGGTGCGCCACACGCACCTTGTTGCCTGATGGGGATGGCTACATCTCCCATAGCGCTATAGCGAGTTATGGGAGGACCTGGCGGAGTCTTAGCACCTTGGCATGCGTGGAAGCCTCATGCGCGGGAATCGGGAGG
>CP070627.1:2862287-2865937 GCA_020355945.1 Candidatus Aminicenantota bacterium
TCATCTCTGACCAGGAAAAGAAAAAGATATTATACGATTTTAATGATACCAATAGAGAATATCCGGTCAATAAAACCATCCCCGAATTATTTGCAGAACAAGTGGAACAAACCCCGGATCATACCGCTGTAGTCGGAGCCCACCAATTACACGAATTACACGAAAAGGGGACAAGGGGGCTTGCCCCCTTGTATATTACTTACAAAGAACTAAATAAACAAGCCAATCAACTGGCTCAATTACTAAGAAAAAAAGGTGTCAAACCCGATACCACTGCAGCCATTATGGCAGAACGATCAATCGAAATGATCATCGCTGTATATGCCATCCTAAAAGCAGGCGGAGCTTACCTGCCCATCGACCCCAATTATCCCCGGGAACGAATCCAACACATGGTCCAGGACAGCAGCACCAAATTTCTACTCACTCAAACAAAATTCTCACACCATATTAAGTTTCACGGAGAAATAATCAATATCCAGGACCCGGCAGCGGATCACAAAGGTACTGTTAATCTTAAAAAAATAAATACCCCGGAAAACCTGGTCTATATGATCTATACCTCCGGGTCCACCGGGAAACCCAAAGGCGTAACCATCAAAACCCGGGGATTCATCAATTTGCTTCATTGGTATACAACTGAATTCAGTATCAATAATACGGATTGTGTGATTTTAATTGCACCCATCAGTTTTGACCTGGCCCAGAAAAATTTATTCGCTCCCTTAATCAAAGGTGCTGTCCTTTACCTGGCTTCTCCCGGTCTGCCCGACTACCATGAGCTGTCCCATACCATCGCCAAACAACAAATTACCCTCATCAATTGTGCACCCTCGGTATTTTACCCTCTCATGGATTTCAATAGTATTGATAATTTTATCAAATTAAAATCCCTGCGTTATGTCTTCTTAGGCGGCGAACCCATCAAGGGGGATAAATTAGCCCGGTGGTTCAATTCAAAAAACTGCCGCTGTGAACTGGTCAATACCTATGGTCCCACCGAATGCACCGATATCGCATCCGCTTACCGCGTTAGTAAAAAAGAAATCCTGGGAAAAACCAATATACCCATTGGCAGTCCCATTTATAACGTCAGTTTATATGTACTGGATAACCACCTCCGGGTATTACCCATTGGGATCATGGGAGAGCTTTGTATTGGAGGGATTGGCGTCTCAACCGGTTATCATAAAAATCCCCGCTTAACCGCAGAAAAATTCAAGGAGTGGCACCCCCACTTTACAACTCAACCACTCCACCACTCCACCATATACAAGACCGGCGACCTGGCCCGCTGGCTGCCGGATGGAAATATTGAATTCTTAGGCAGGCTGGACTTCCAGGTAAAAGTACGAGGCAATCGCATCGAATTAGGAGAAATCGAAAGTCACCTGATAACTCACCCCGCCGTAAAAGAGGCAGCAGTCAATGCCATATCCGGCCCTGACGGCGATAATGACCTGTGCGCCTATATCGTGTTTGACAGCGGTACCACCGTCACCAGTGGTGAATTGAGAGACTACCTGGCAAACCAATTGCCCGATTACATGATCCCCCCATATTTTGTCCCTATGGAAACCATTCCCCTAACCCCCAGCGGCAAAGTAAACCGCAAGGCCTTGCCTTTACCCGGATTAACAGGTAAAGACAAAACAGGATACACACCACCTCGAAATGAAATAGAAAAAAAATTAGTAGACATATGGTCAGGCGTCTTAAACGCCGACCACTCATCAATAAGCATCAATAACAATTTCTTTAGACTGGGAGGACATTCCCTCAACGCAACCATAGCCATATCCAGGATCCACCAATACTTTAATATAAGACTCACTCTGGCCGATATCTTTAAAACACCCACTATAAGAGGATTAGCCAGAACCATAAAAGGAGCCGTGAGAATAGAAGATAAATACTATCCCATTGAAAAGGTGGAAAAAAAGGAATATTACCTGTTATCATCAGCACAGAAGCGGTTATACATCCTGGACCAGGTGGAATTCGCCAGCACCAGTTACAACATGCCAGAAGTATACCAACTGGCAGAAGAACCGGATAAAAGTCGATTAGAACAAGCCTTCAGGCAGTTGATCCAACGGCATGAAAGTTTCCGGACATCCTTTATCATGCCAGATGATGAACCAGTGCAGCAGATACACGATGAAGTAAAATTTGAAATTGAATATTTTGATTTAGCCACAGAGAACACAGAGGGGGTGGCACCCCCAACAAGTACGATAAAGAACTTTATTCGTCCCTTTGGCCTCTCCCGGCCGCCGCTCCTGCGGGCAGGATTAATTAAAACCGAAAATGAAAAATCCTTACTCCTCGTAGACATGCATCACATCATCTCCGATGGCATATCAATGACCATCTTTCAAAAAGAACTGGCCGCACTTTACCATTCAAAACAACTCCCTCCCCCAATCATCCAATATAAAGACTATGCCCAATGGCAGCATAAAGAAAGTCGCAAGGAGAAAATGAAAAGACAGGAAGAGTACTGGTTGAAGGAGTTTAAAGGAGAAATCCCGGTATTGAACTTACCCACGGATTTTCCCAGACCTACCATACAGAGCTTTGCAGGAAATACCCTCTATTTTCAACTGGGAAAAGAACAGGCAGAAGTATTAAACCTACTGGCAGCCACAGAACATACCACCCTGTTTATGATTTTATTTGCCATATTCAATATTCTTCTAGCCAAATTGGGCGGCCAGGAGAATATTGTCGTGGGTACACCCACAGCCGGACGCCGGCATGCAGACCTGGAAAATATCATCGGCATGTTTATCAATACCCTGGCATTGAAAAATTATCCTTCCGGGGACAAGAAATTTAGTGAATTTTTAGCAGAAGTCAAAACAAAAACATTGGATGTCTTTGAGAACCAGGAATACCAATTCGAGGACCTGGTGGAGCTTCTCAACGTTCCCAGGGATGCCAGTAGAAATCCCCTGTTCGATGTGATGTTTGTCTTGCAGAACATAGAAGAAAAAGAGACCCATCAGCCCGGCCTGGAAATGACCCCGTATAAATACCTAAATAATATCTGCAAATTTGATATGACATTAATTACTGAAGAAACAGATGTAGGTCTTTCCTTTGACCTGGGATACTGTACCCGGCTCTTCAAAGAAGAAACCATCCGTTTTTTTATCAGTTATCTCAAAAAAATCATCTCCCTGGTCACCACAAACCCACAAATAAAAATTTCAGAAATCGAATTCATCTCTGACCAGGAAAAGAAAAAGATATTATACGATTTTAATAATACCAACAGGGAATATCCGGCCGATAAAACCATCCCCGGATTATTTGCAGAACAGGCGGAACAAACCCCGGACCATACCGCTGTAGTCGGAGCCCACCAATTACATGAATTACACGAAAAGGGGACAAGGGGGCTTGCCCCCTTGTATATTACTTACAAGGAACTAAACAAACAATCCCTGCAATTGGCAAATCTCCTCCTGGAGGAAAAAGGGGTTAAACCGAGCACAATGGTAGCAATAATGATGGAAAAGTCATTAGAAATGATCATTGGTATATTAGGAATCTTAAAAGCTGGCTGCGCGTATGTTCCCCTGGACCCCCAGGCACCTCTGTCACGAACAAAATACCTCCTGCAAGAATGTGGGGCCAGCCTG
>CP070627.1:2866037-2869683 GCA_020355945.1 Candidatus Aminicenantota bacterium
GCGCCGAAGGCGTATAAAACCTGCCCGAAGGGCTCCGCTTTGTTTGTAATTTGTAATTTGTAATTTGTAATTTGCCCTACCAGGGCCACATGGTCCGGGCTTTGTTCCGCCTGTTCTGTAAACAATCGATGAATCGTTTTATCCCGGTGGAAATCAACTGCGGTATCATTAAAATCCACTAATAACTGCTGCTTCTCTTTCTCCGATAATATTTCTATTTCATGGACCTTTTTGGCTGGATTCTTTATGATATTCTCCATGATACGACAAAAATGGCCTGACAGGTTTTTAATGATCCCTGGCTCAAAGCATTCCCGATTATATACAAAATCCATATCAATACCGTCAAATACCACAATTCCCACTGTCAAGTCATAGTTGGTGTTTTCAACCATGGAATAAGAATCAATAGACAATTCACTATCCTGGGTCATTAAATGAAGTTCCAACGGATAATTTTCAATCACCACCAGTGAATCAAAAAGCTCTCCGGCATTACCCAACTGGCTGTATTCACTTATGTCCACCAGGGAAGTGGTTTCATATTCCTCCCTGTTTTGTAGGATATGATTGACCTGGTTTAACACATCGATTACCATTTTACCAGGATTGCTTTTTACCCGCATCGGCAGCGTATTGATAAATAATCCTACCATATCCTCAATTCCATCTAATTTCGCTGATCTCCCGGATACCGTGGTGCCAAAAAGAACATCGCTGCTGTTATTGTATTTTTGTAATAATATTCCCCAGGTACTATAAAATAAGGCAGCCAATGTTATCTTATGTTTCTTTACAAACTCTTCTATTTTATTTTTATTATCGCGGCTCAATCGAGCATGATGTTTTTCTGTGTGTTGAACCCCTGCTTTGCCTTCCTTTTCATCAAGGGTGTCTTTGGCTCTTTTAGTTTTTACAGCCAGTTCTGCACGGCCTTCAAACCCTCTTAAATATTCATTCCAAAATTTTTCTTGCTCATTTTTATCCTGGTTTTTAATCCAACGGATATATTCCTTAAATTTATTTTTAACCGGTTTAATAGGTGTTCGTTTATGAGCCAAATCATTATAAGCATTAAAGAATTCTTTTAAGATAATTCCATTACTCCAGCCGTCATATAAAATGTGGTGATTACTGACGATCATTTGATATTTGTTTGCTTCAATTTTACACAGCGTGACTCGAAAAGGGACTTCCTGTAAATCAAATTTCTTTTTCCTATCATTTATCTTTATTTCTTCGGCTAATTTATTTTTTTCACTGGTTTTTATACCTGAAAGATCATGATATATAGGTTTGAGATGAAACGCTTTCAAGACCACTTGCAGGGGATATTTCATTTTCTTCCAACGAAAAACGGTTCTCAGCATTTCGTTGGTCTCAACCACTATATTCCAGGCTTTTTCAAAAATTACGGCATCTATTTCACCGGATATTTCCAGGGTTAATTGTTCAACATAGCGATCGCCAGTGGGATTTTGCAGATAGTAAAAAAGCATTCCCTCTTGCAGCGGCGTTAAGGCTAATACATCTTCCAGGTTTTTAAAATCCTTCATGTTTTTTTGCCTTTCATAAAATGATGAAAAAAAGTATATATTTTAAAAGCCAAAATCCTCTTTTTCATCCTGGAGAAATGTTGAGTCTGCAATCCCTAAATCATGAGAAATTTTGATATCTTTCAATTTTACTTGATTATTCCCTGTGACAGAAAGAATAATATCTGTAATATAGTTAACGAATCTTTTTATGGTTTCTTTTTTAAAGAGTTTTGTCGAATAAACCAGTACTAAAAATATCTCTTCTTTTATTTCCGCGCCTTGAAGATACAGGTCAAACATGGACAATGTGGTTTCTGCACCGGTACCGGTGGTTTCCTTATCTGGTTTTAATGGTGACCCTTCATCATCCGACAGGCTTACGGGCAGCTCCTGGGTGACACCGGGGGCCCGAAAAGAAAAAAATACGTCAAAGATGGGATTTCGGCTGGTATCCCTCTGTTTTACCACTTGATTCACCAGGTCTTCAAACTGGTAATCCTGGTTGGCAAAGGCCTCTAAAGTTCGTTGTCTTACCTGTCTTAAAAAATCCGCAAAGGTTTTTTCATCTTCCGGGTAGTTTCTCAGTACCAGGGTATTGACAAACATCCCAATGATATCGTCTAACCCGGGGTGGTGGCGTCCCCCCGTCGGAACTCCCACCACGATGTCTTTCTGCCGGCTTATTTTGGATAAAAACACATTGTAGACCGCCAACATGATTGCAAACAGCGTGGCGTTTTCCTTTAAAGCCAATGTTTTTAATGCCGAAGTTGTTTTTTTATTTATTTTGAAGACCTGGTAACCCCCTTCAAAACGTTTATTTACCGGTCGCTCCCAGTCGGTGGGCAAGTTGATGACAGGGATTTTTCCCTGGAATTCCTTTAACCAGTAGGTTTCCTGGTGTTGTAGGACTGATTGCACTTCTTCACTGCTGCACCACACCGAGAAGTCTTTATATTGTAACTTTAACTCCTTTAATGACCGGCCGTTATACAAGCGGTTAAATTCATCCCAGATAATTCGTTTGCAGAGGGCATCGGACATAATATGGTGCATATCAATGATTAAAACATATTTTTTTTCTGCCAATTTAATCATTCCCACCCTGAGCAGCGGTGCCTGTGCCAGGTCAAACGGATGATGGAGATTTTTAATAGTCTCCTCAAACTTAACCTCAGCCTCAACTCCGTCAATTTTAAAATCGAAATACCGGATTTCAAAATTGACCTCATCATGAATTCTCTGCACCGGTTCGCTGCCGATGAATACAAAGGAAGTCCTGAAAGATTGATGTCTTTGTATCAAAGCATTAAAAGCCTCTTCTACCCTTCTTTTATCCAGGTTTTCCCGGATGATGCGCATGGTTGACACAATGAAGACATTCCCGGTCCCTTCTACCTGGCTGAGGGTAAACAGCCGCTTTTGAACGGATGACAGCGGGTAGTATTCTTTTTCTTCAGCGGGTTCGACAGAAGGGAATATATTCCTTTCTACTTTTTTTATATCCCTATCGAAATCAATACCCTCTTGTTTTAGTTTCAATTTTAAAAGTTTAAGCTGCCCCGCTGAAAGAGCGGCAATTCGATGGGAAAAATTTTTCATTTTACTTGAATAACTTTATCTTTTTAATTTTAAAATTGAATAGGCTTCCGCCCCTGGGTATTGGGGCCCTTCTCCGCAAAAATTATAGGCAGTTATTACTCTTATTTAGCACTTATTTAGCAAGAATAGAAAATATTGTCAATAGTTATGGATGAAAAAAAATATTTTTTTGACTGCCACATGCTAAAACCATTATTTGACCTCGTTTAACCGCTATTTTTTAAATCAGGCGGTTTTTAAATCAGGCGGTTCATGATCATGTGATAGAAAAATCTTTGAACATTTCAGTTCCGGTCCACTGAAACTGATAAGAGGAACCAATTTTTATTCTCTTTGTTTTCCAGTCGAACCAGGTCTGCGAATAAGAACACTACTTACCTTTAGTGAAGTTCTAGTGGTTCGTTCCAAAAATAACGTATCGTTATCGGTGAGGGCTGAGCGTGAAGAGCAAGGCGTGATGACGAGGCATAGTGGGGCTATGTCGAGGAAGAACAACGCAGCTATTC
>CP070627.1:2869783-2873425 GCA_020355945.1 Candidatus Aminicenantota bacterium
GCGAATAAAAACTCGAAAGATAAAACAATAAAGGTGTTAGAACTTAGAAAATGCACTATAAATAATACTTTTGATTTGGAATCAAATTTTACAAAATTTGTCATTTATAAGGAAAGATTAAGGGATGATTGGATAATTACTAATGAGGATAAGCTAAGGATAATTCAGAGAATGGCTTTAATTTCGATAGATCTGGGTATGCTTACTGTAATTGAGAAAGGCTCCACTTCAGGGAAAAATAAGATTTTTACAATAACAAAGGAATTTGCAGATGAATTTGATCTCGAAAAAGAAATTTTAAGAAAGAATATAAAAAATTCCGATATAGAGAGATACCATATTACTGATAGAGGATATTTAATTATATATATTGACAATGATATAAATATAGACCTATATCCAAATGTAAAAAAGTATTTCAGTAAACACATGAAAGAGCTTTTGAATAGAAATGAAGTCAAAAAAGGTTTATACAAGTGGTATAGGCTAGAAAGACCAAGAAAAAAATATATTTTTGATTCTTTAGAAAAATTGATTGTCCCCTATAGAGCTGAATCTAATAGATTTGCATACGATAATGAGCAATATTTTAATGATGGAGGAGATATTCGCGTAATAATATTGAAGGGAAAAGTTTATTACAGCCTGAAATATATTTTAGGTATATTAAATTCAACATTGATAAATTGGTATTATGAATTTATCGGAAAGCCCAAAGGTAGTTCAAGAGAATATTTTAATGAGCCCCTATCAAAAATTCCAATTAGAAAAATAGATTTTTCAAATATATCTGAAAAAGATCAACACGACAAGATTGTAGAATTAGTAGATGTGATGCTAGATCTTCAGAAGAAATACCATTCAGCCAAAATCGAGAGCGAGAAGAGCTTATTCAAAAAGCAAATCGATATCGTAGATAAACAAATCGACCAATTGGTCTATGAATTGTATGGATTAACCGATGAAGAAATCAAAATTGTCGAAGATGATATAGGAGATAGGAAAAAATGAAAAAACCACCGATTTTCAAAATCAATCCAGCAAAAACGATTTAAAAAAAGGTGCCAAGCAAGAATGCCGCTAAGTTAAGGCTAAATATTTATTAATATATGGTTTTTAGCAATTTAATTAGACACACCCCGTCCGCTTCGCGGCCACCGCCACTATCTCTCAAGAGGGGAGACACACCCCGGCCCTTCGGGCCACCGCCACTATCTCTCAAGAGGGGAATTTAAGGACTCAATACTGCTCTTGAGCACCAGGCACTAAGCACTTATTACTCACCTTATGTATAAAATGGGTGGTGGGGGTAGTGGGAGAGGGGTGACTCCTTCATCGTATAGATGAAGGTGGCGGGGTGTGTATGCTTCGGTACCAAAATGCCTTTACTCTGCACATTTAGCCTTATCTTAGCGGCATTCGTGCCAGGCAAGAATGTGAGAATGTGCAAAGGCGGTCGTTATATCAGGGAGCATCGCGGCACCAAAGGTTGGGAACGCAGTTGACAGTGTTAAACGGAACATGTTATAATTTAAACCCGGGCCGCTGATTTTGTAAAGGCTCCAAAAGGAATAAGTAAATTAAAAAAAACTAAATTAAAAAAGGAGATGACATGAAAAAGTCATTGAAGGCCATCATCTTAGTGGCACTTACAGCCATCTTTATCACTTTAATCATTATACCGGTTAAACTGTCTTCGGTTACAAAATTATGGAGGGGACGATTACATATATTGAAGATATACCTACTTGTAATTGTGTAAGTGGCGGGGATGAATGTTATTGTATCGTCCCTGACTTCCCTGAAAACTGAGTAAGTTCTTGGTAACCTTACAATTCAGCGGCCCGTTTAATATTTTATTTTTTGGAGGACAATGATGAAGAAATGTTTATGCTGCCAGTTGGCAGTGATTGTAATTTGCGTGCTCCCATTATTGGGGATAGAAGAATTCAAAAAGATTAACCAATGGAATCATGGCGATCAAGAAATATACAAACATCTATCCAGAGGCATTATCGATGGTGATGACCATGTAATTACCCGTACGGGAGGGTGGGGAGCCAGATCATTATTAATCACCCCAAAAGATGTAGTCTCTTTCGCCCCTATTGGCCAGGGTCCGGGTGATATATACCTGTTATGTGCTTCGTGTCCCTACCAAAACGACCTGGCAATGGTCGAATATTCTCAAAAGCTTAAAATCTTTACCAAAAAGGACAACAAATACGCCTGGAAAGAGACCAAATGGCTAAAACGTGATCGATATAATCAAAAGATAACAGATATGCTTTTCTTCAAGGATAAGTGGTTTCTTGCCGGTCATCATCCGTTAAATATCAATGAAAGCAAGAAAAAAAAGACCGTATCACTGTTGAGAATATTTGATAAAGACGGAAAACCAATAAAAGAACTGATAATACGGGAGATTGACATTCATGAGAGACAATGTGAGATGGAACATTTTGTTGTATTACATGATGACCGTTTATTCTTCCTGTTTGAAAATGAGTTAAAGGTTTATGAAATTCCCCTTGAAAAATTGGAAGTCACAAAAGAGGTCAAGCTTGAAATACCGTCATTTTATAAAAAAATGCCGGAGGATTTTTATATGTTCAAACGATACACCAATACTAAGGATTTTGTCAAAGATATCCAGTATTGGATGACATCGTACTCCCGGATCATAAATGTTCTTATTGAAGACGGGTTATTGGTGCTTCAACTAAGAACCTGCAAAGAAGAACTCAAGAAGTTTGCCTTGCTTTTTTACGATGCTGACAGCCTTGAGCTTAAGAAAACATTTTTTATCGATGACTTTTTATTGGGAGCCAGGAAGGGAATATATTATTTCTATGCCAATGGCAGACCCGGACTTGATGATGACATCGATGAATGCATCATTAACCTGTATTCATTCACGGGAAAAAAATGAAAAAATCAGACATATTTTACTTTATAGGTGTCGGTGTTCTATTGGTTGGCATTGTCCTGGCGGTGATTTTCAAATTTGTCTTAAACCCTCGAGAAAGTTTTGAAATAAAGCATATAGATCAACTTAAAGTGACTGATTTAAGCGGCACTGAAGTGAAACTAATCGATCTTCTTTCAACAGGAGAAGCATCGTATTGTTTAATTTTTGATCTTAACAGCAATTGTTTTAGTTGTGTATATCAAGGTATCGAAGATTTAAAAAACCTTAAAAATGCAGGCAAAATATGTTTTGGCCTGGTTATTCATGATTCCATCGAAGAAGTAAAGGTTTGGGGTTCCAATTATAAATTTTCACCTTTTCTCATGCTAAAGAAATTGGATTTTTTTAATCATATAAAAAGTGTGAAAACACCTGTATTTGTAAAGATCAAAAGGGGTAAAGTTGAAAGCTATCGGTATATAACCGCTAATTAAATTACACAGATTTGCACAATGAATTCTTTCTCTTCCACAATATCCCAATGACCAATGACCAATGACCAATGACCAATGAACGTTCTACTAAGCTCTCTTCCAATGACAGGAGAAAAAAAAATCTTTAATATTGACATCAATCGCTCTCTCCTCTATAATGTAATATGCTTATGCGAACAGTGTTTGAAAGTCTTTTTCTTGTGCCGCTTGCTCAGCCAGTCCTTGAGAAATCACCAA
>CP070627.1:2873525-2877164 GCA_020355945.1 Candidatus Aminicenantota bacterium
ATACCCGGACCGGCTTTGACCGAAGCGACGGTTTGTTAATATCCTCTAGCGAAGATCGGGACTACCGGTTATTCGAAGTCACCCCCAAAGGAGTGGCCATGACTCCTGCCGTGGAGGGCAAACTCTTTTGTACCAATACATATATCCATCCGAAATTTCAACAATACAACAAACAATGGGGAACGATTTATGAGAATCGGTTTCGCGATCCCCGTTACATTCGAATCCAGGAACTTATGGCCGCCAATCCCCAAACCAGGGAAGATGCCTTTAACATTCTCAACGATACGGTTCAGCCCGGTTTCCAGGACAAAGCCTTCCTGGGACAGGCCACCATCAACCGCTTTGTTACCCATGTCTCGGCGTTGATGGTTTTTCCCCTCCTGGAAGGACACAGTGAAACCGGGGTGTGGATTGCCAGGGATCATACCTATGCCGCTTATAATGAATACTCTTTTTTTAATTTTTCAGCCCTGCCTCAAAAAAATATAAAGACCAGACCAGCAAATAACATAATAGGCACTGAGAAATTTAATCATTTCAAAAAGTTTATGCATCTCAGGGAAACCAGGTATGATGCACCCCCCACCACATTAATCCGGGAAGGAGAGACCTTGCTGCACAAAGAACCGGATAATCCTATATTTATTTTATTTGTCGCCCAAACTTATTTTAAATATGGAAAATTCCATGAGGCCCTGGAGATATTGGAGAAACATCCGCTGGAGTGGACGGCTGATTATTGGTATTGTATGGGAAAATGTAAACATGAACTAAAATTATATCAAGAAGCCAAACACTGTTTTATTAAGGCAATGGAATTACCCTGTATCGATGGGTTCCCGGAGCTAGTCCGGACGGTTTGCCTGATACAACTGGTAAAAGTCAATGAACGATTGGGTTTAATTGAAGAAGTCTTACGGTTGAAGGAAGAAATAAAAAACCTCCGGGCTAAATTTGCCACTCCCAATATCGGGATGCCGGATTATCCATATATTAATAACATTGTTGAACAAATGGAAGAAATAGTCTTATAGAGTTATGAAGCCTTTAGGAGTTGAAAGAAATGTTTAGCAGAAATGATGTAAAAGATATGTATTCTCTCTCCCCTATGCAGGAAGGCATGCTGTTTCATTATATAATGGATGAACACAGTCATGCTTATTTTGAGCAGGTGAATTACCGGGTTGCCGGTGAAGTAAACCACCTATTGGTGGAACAGGCCTTCAATGTTTTGATCCAACGGTACGATGTGTTACGCACCGTATTTGTATACAAAACTTCTAAAAAGCCTGTCCAGGTAGTGTTAAAAAAAAGGGAGGCGCGGGTATATTTTCAAGACATCTCTCACCTGCCCGAAGCAGAGAAACCTGGCTGGATAGAAGCATTTAAACGAAAGGACAGGGAAAAAGGCTTTGACCTGTCCAAAGACCTCCTGGTCAGGTATTCCATATTGAAAATTGCCCCGGATTCCTATGAAATCATCTGGAGTTTTCATCATATTATTATGGATGGGTGGTGCACAACCATTTTGATCCGGGAGATGCTTCATATCATGGAGTGCTTGCAGCAGGGGAAACCCATCAATCTTCCCACCCCAACCCCCTACCGTACCTATATCACATGGCTGGAAAAACAGGATAAAGAAGAAGGATACCGGTATTGGCAAAGATACCTGGATAACTTTGAAAATCAAACCGGTATCCCCAAACTCGCGTCCGGAAAGAAAAGTCAATATGAGCATAATGAGCATAAGGAATACCGGTTTACCATAAACAAAGGAATAGTGAGCCGATTGGACCGCGTGGCCCATCAGAACAAAGCGACCATGAATACGCTTTTCCAGGTATGTTGGGGGATATTGCTCCAGGGATACAACAATACCCATGATGTGGTATTTGGTTCGGTGGTATCGGGAAGACCGCCCCACCTGCCGGGTATTGAAACCATGTTGGGATTATTTATCAATACCATTCCTTTGCGAGTAAAGAACGATCCTGGCAAATGTTTCCCGGACCTGGTCCGGGAGGTCCAGACCCAGACCCTGCAGTCACAGCAATACGAGTATGTGCCCCTGGCAGAGATCCAGGCCAACAGTCCCATCAAGCGGGACCTGTTGGACCATATTCTTGTCTATGAAAACTACCCGGTGGACAAAGAAATAAAACATATCAACCAAAAAGGCAATCTCGGTTTCTCTGTCAGCAGTGTCGATGTATTTGAACAGAACAACTATGATTTTACTGTGCTGGTGGTGGAAGGGGAAGAATTTACCGTTAAAATACAATATAATCCTGTTGTCTACAATACCGCGGTGATAAAAGGAATCGAGACCCACTTGCAGCAGATCCTTGAGCAGGTGGCAGTGGAGCCCGGTACCCGGTTAAGGGAAATCGAAATCATCCCGGAACAGGAAAAAAATCGGTTATTGTTTGATTTTAATCAAACCGATGCAGACTATCCACTGGAGAAACCCCTTTACCAATTATTCGCGGAACAGGTGCAGCAAACCCCGGACCATATAGCCCTGCTGGTGAGCCACGAAGCACACGAAAAACATGAAAAAAATCACATTTCCTATATGTCCTATATGTCCTATATGTCTTATATGTCTTATAAAGAACTAAACAAGAAAGCCAATCAATTGGCCTGTTTATTAACAGATAAAGGCGTTGGCCCGTACACCATCGTAGGCATAATGGCGGACCGTTCCCTGGAGATGCTCATCGGAATATTGGGAATTTTAAAAGCAGGAGGCGCCTATCTACCTATTGATCCGGAATACCCGGAAGAGCGTATCAATTATATGCTGGCAGACAGTGGCGTAAAAATTTTGGTGAGTATGGTGAGTATGGTGAGTCAGGTAAGTAAGGTGAGTAGGGCATGCGAGGTAATTGATATAAATGACATAGGTAAAGATGGGGAAGATTCCCCTACTCACCCACTCACGCCATTTCACTCCCCCACTCAACTAAACCTGGCTTACCTTGTCTACACCTCCGGGACCACGGGAAAGCCCAAAGGCACCCCTATCAGGCATCGCAATGTAAACAATTACTCCACCTGGTTTAAAAGGGAATTTCAAATTGGAGTAGACGATAAATTTTGTTTTGCCGGTTCTTTTTGCTTTGATATGTCGGTGACAACCCTGATCGTTCCTTTGATTTCCGGGGCATCCATCTACACCAGCAGGGAAAAAATTGAGCGGGACCCGCAGGTCTACATTCGCTTTCTTGCAGAAAACCGGGTCTCCATTGTAAAGTTAACCCCCACCCAGTTCAGGCCGCTGCAAGATTTTATCCGGGATGAGGATTTGGGTTCCCTGCGCTATATTATTTTAGGAGGGGAAGCGGTTGATGTCAATGATATCCGGCATTATCTCTCCATTTACCCACATCAGCGAATTGTGAATGAATACGGACCCACAGAAGCTACGGTAGCCACGGTATTTCATGTGGTCAGCGGAAAAGATTTTGAGGGTACAGTTGGTGATGAACCCACACAGTCAAGTTTACCTATTGGCCGGCCCGTTTCTAACACCCGGATTTATATCCTGGACAAATATACAAATTTGGTGCCCCCTGGCGTAGTGGGTGAATTGTGCATAGGTGGTGAAAGCGTGGCCCCGGGTTATTTGAA
>CP070627.1:2877264-2880897 GCA_020355945.1 Candidatus Aminicenantota bacterium
TTCTTCCCTGTTTGTTTGTAGCATTCACATTTGCACCTTTCTTAACCAAAACTTTCACTACCTCAATCCGGTTCAATTTAATGGCATTAATTAATGGGGTCCTACCGTAAGCGCGATTTGCTTCCAAATCCGCTCCCTTTTTCAGTAATAATTCCACCTCGTCCTTATGCCCTTTATATGCATAGTTATGGAGCGGTGTCGAACCACCGTTACTTTCAGCATTGATATCGGCTCCCTTTTCCAATAAATATTTGACCAGTTTCCTGTTTTTTGCCACGTGTAGTAATGTCCACCCGCCTCTTCTTTTGGCTTTTATCAATTCAGGATATATTTTCAATACTTTTTTTACAGTTTTTAAATCTCCATTGGATGCGGCTTCAATTATTTTATCTTTTGCCTTTTGAAATTCTTCATTATTCACTTCATTTAGACTTTTATTAACTGTATATAAAACCTGAACTGAAAAAAGTAAAATAACGCTTAAAACATAAAACCCTATTTTTTTTGAATAACTCATGAAGGTCTCCTCCTTTTATTGTTTTTTATATTAGTTAATTCCGGCCTGGTCCACACACTTCCCAATAATACAATAACCAGCAAAGGGAAAATAGTGATTATACATTTTTGAAACTTTTTTTCCTGTTTTACCTTAATCCACATTTTTAGCTCCTTTGCTGTATATATTCATTTCTATCGGAACTGAAATGATGTTTCAATTGTATCACAATCATGATGAATTGTCAATTTAAAATATCCCCTTTCAGCAATTGTGGAAAGATTTGTTCATTCGGTGTAAAATAGAACATTAAATGCAGCAAATATTTGAAAGAAGGTGATGATGAAAAAAATTACCTGGTTAATAGTGGTTTTATGGACAATAACCGGATCCCCTGCTTCTCCTCGCTATCTGCAAACCGGGGATCAACATCAAAAACATCAGCAGCATGAGCACAGCGAAGCCCAACAAAAACAACGGGACCGCGACCGCTGGTTGTGGCAGTTACCGCAGAGGGTAATGAATGTTATCGTAACAATTAAGCTGGTTTCATTGACAATTGATAATTGACAATTTTTTCATTTCAATATTGCAGGATGTAAACCGGGGACGGTGCGTGCGAATGATCCATTGTTCTGAAGAAACCAGGAACGGGATGACCTGGATAACCGAAGACAGTTGAATAAACATGAAAACACCGGGGACATTCCGTGCGTTTGTTTCAAGGTTAAGGGCTGGTGAAACATGTCGCGAATAAAAATAGGATCAATGTCCTTATTGGTACGTCACCTATTTTGTGTATCCCACATGCATGCACTATCCTACTACGAACGTAACAAAGAAACAATCGCACGCACCGTCCCAGGTTACAGGTTCTCTCCTATGCTTTTTTTCTTATTGAAAAAACTGGTCTGTCCCCAATAGCATTAGTCTTAAGTTAGTGACATTCGTGCCAGGCAAATTGTAGGGCAAATTCCGGGATTGAAATAGTGTAATTATTTTTCTATAATATCCATATGAAAAAGAAAAAAGTTTTTTTATTATATCCATTATTACTGGCGATGTTAGTGACAATCAGTGGGAGTTTTTCTGCAGCCGATTCCCAACAAAGTGGTGAAAAGCATAGGGAAGAAAAAGTTTGTCAAAAAAGCAAAGTTTCAGATGGTATTAATGAGAAAGAACTGGAAACCCATGTGAAATTTCTTGCCCATGATGATCGAAGCGGACGTTTCCCGGGAACCCCCGGGTACATGGCGGCGGCTGAATATGTCCGGGCAAGGTTGAAAGAATATGGGCTTGAAGCAGTTTGTCAGGATGAAACGGGACGGAACTCTTTCTTTCAAACCGTTCCCATGAGACATTTTAAATATGGTAAAGGGAACCGCATAACCGTCAAATCGCCAAAAGGTGAAAAGGTTTTTCGCAACTTAATTGATTTTTTTTTCGAGTCACCCGGTGAAGGAGGATCCAGGACCATTACCGGCACACCGGTATTTATCGGCTGCGGTATCCATGAACCCGGAGTATGGGACGATCTCGCCGGACTGGATATTAAAGGAAAACCGGTCTTTTTGATGCAATACTTCCCACCGAAAAAGAATGGGGAACATGTCCTGCCCCGGGAACTCCGACAAAAATATACCTATGGATTCTATTCATTATATAAATACCCGGCTATCCTGGAGAGAGGTGCATCCTGCATTATTCATGTGCTCCATCACAAGCAGGCTGCCGAATGGGAACTCAACCTGACTACTTCTCATTGTTTCGCTCTCAGGCCGGTTCCACCCTATGGCGCGGAATGGCAGTTTACACCGCCGGTCCCGGAGGTTACCGCCTCCAAAACAATGATCGACTACTTCTTTGCAGATAAAGGATTCGATCCTATACAACGGAAAGGTTCTTATGAAAGATTTGAGTTTGACGGTTATGAAATGACCATTGAATTGGATGTGACAGAGGAGCGGATAAACTCGCCCAATGTGGTGGGACTGGTGAGGGGCACAGACCCGGTGCTTAAAAATACTTATATTGCGGTAGGCGCTCATCTTGATCACCTGGGAATTTTTCAAGGGCAGGTGTTCAATGGCGCCAATGATGATGCCAGCGGGTGCGCGGCCCTATTAGCGGCTTCCCGGGAACTGGTGAAAAATCCACCGAAACGGTCTGTAATATTTACATTCTTTACTGGAGAGGAATCCTGTTTAAGTGGTTCCCGGTATTTTGTAGAACACAGCCCGGTTCCGCTAAAGCAGATACAAACCTTTATCAACCTGGATGAAGTGGGTGGGAAGAAAGGGGATAACAGCCCAATGTTTATTGCTGTTGGGGCTTTGCCTAAAATCACTACTCAGCTTGAAAAAATCATGACAGCGGCAGGGAAACATCTTGATAGGGCAAAATTAAAAATAGATAAAACAGAACTGGAACCCTATCGACTCCGTTGGGTTGACCAATTCAACGACTGGGTCGACCAATACAGCTTTTTAAAAAAAGGCATTCCTATTATTTCCATCGGTACCATTCCCGGTACTGGCGTTGATTGGCATACACCCGGAGACGATGTGGAAACGATCAACTTTGAACATTTGCACCAGGTCACACGTTTTATTTATGCATTGGTGTCGGAGTTGGGTAATCGAAAAATTTAGAACGAAAAATTTAGGACCAGGTATTTTATTTACTAGCCTGGCCGATACACCCACGGAACTTATACCGCCTGTCCCCCTTAACCTTAACTTTTAACTTGCAAAAAAAAATCTTTTCTGCTATAACAATCATGAGGAAAAATTATGAATAGGCATAATGGAGTATTTCAGTGATAGGTAAAACCCCTTCACATTACAAGATCCTGGAAAAACTCTGTGAAGGAGGTATGGGAGTCGTTTATAAGGCGGAGGATGAAAAGCTAAAACGAACAGTCGCACTTAAATTCCTTCGCCATGATTTAACCAGAGATCCTCATGCTAAAAACCGTTTTATACATGAAGCAAGAGCTGCAGCCGGTTTAGATCATCCAAACATCTGTTCGGTATTTGAAATCGGTGATACTGAGGAGGGACAGATGTTTATTGCCATGGCCTTTTACCAGGGTGAGACCTTAAAAGATAAAATTGCATCTCGCCTATTGCCCCATT
>CP070627.1:2880997-2884621 GCA_020355945.1 Candidatus Aminicenantota bacterium
TCTCAGCCATTGGGAATTGTGGATGCTGTCTTTGTTAATGAATTATTCGGCAGTAGGGAGCAAATGATACTTTCGCTTGGTTCTATGGTGAATAAGGAATTGGAGATCATTACGCTAAAGCATGGCGAAATATTAGGCAACCGTGAGTACATGGAAATCGCCAGGGAAAAACATAACCGCAGGAAACGTCCGACAGAACAGAGTGATGGAGTCAAGCGCCATGATGAAAGATGTTTTGAACCGGTCCAAAAAGTGCTTCAAGAGTTCGAGGAAATGAAAGCAGTACCGATATCCGGGATTGATGTGGGTACCTATAAAGGTAAACGTCAACGAGGAGAATTGTTGGTATTATTGAAAGATAATGCCGGTTTAAAATACAGGGAGATAGCAGGATTTGATATATTTGCTGATTTAAGTTTTGCATCACTGCGGAGTATATATCGAAACATGAAAAGGAAAAAGGAGGAGGATTAGAAAAAATGCCGGCAAAGTTTGCACGTTTGCACGCACCGCCCCCCGTGCATCGTGCATACGTGCACCCGTGCACCCCCGTGCAATTTATAGGTTGGAAAAAATGAGATAAGTGATAATACCAATGCTTATTAAAGTAAATAAAACGGCGAATATTGTTTTTCCCATGGAAATTGGAAGCTTGCCGAAACCATAGTAACCCTTTTTATTATCACCGGCAATATAAAAGGGAAATTTTTTCTTTCTAAACTCATAAGATGTAACCATAAGACCCGTGATCCCATTGCTTTCCCTGTGCCGGATCAATTTGCGATACGTATCTTTCCGGTACTTTTCCAGGAATTTATGATATATCCCTTCCAATTTTGTTACCAGTTGGGAGTTTTCTTTATAGATAACAGCGGGCATAGTGGTATCTGCGGCCCATTTATCCCAGCAGCGGGATTCGTTTACCAGGGTTTCTCTTACGAATTTTGGAATCGCTTTACCAAAAGGAATAACAAATTTATTGCTTACCACCCTGTATTCATGATGCAATATTTTTTCAATATGCACCACGCCACTGCCATTGCAGTGGGAACACAGCGCCGTCCCGGAACCCGAGCAACTGGGACAGGTCTTTTGAGATCCGCTGGCGCCGGAGGATTGAGAACTTGATCCACCCTGACCGGATTGCACTGTAACTTTCCCGGAACCGCCGCAATTGGAACAAGAAGACCTGCCTCGGCCGCTGCAAGAATAACACTTCTCGGTATAGGATTCTAGTGTTTCCGAGTAATCGGCTGATTCAAAGGGGTGATTATGGTTCACTGAAAGACCGGAATCGGACCTCCTGACCGCGGCGATGGAACCCGGCAGCGTTTTTGTGGTGTGATGCTCCCTGAAATTCAGGTATTCATGGCTTACCAGGAATAATGGGATTTTTTCTTGAGACGGTAAAAGTTTCCCTGCTAACCTGACTTTCACGGGAGAATGTCGGAACAAGCTTTTTTGTTTTGAAGTCTCAATCTCCGAAAGAAATTCACTAAAGGCTTTCCCGGGAATCGGGTAATCGATCTCACACGGGGGCTCGATATTCAATATATCCCCACCGATTTTACTCGAGGATTTTGTTTTTTCTTTCTTACATTTTTTTCGACTAATCATTTGAATTTTTAAAAAGACCTCCTTATACTGATATTTTTCTCTTTTCCAGGCAGAAAAAAACGGGTTTCAAAGTCTTTTTGTTTTTCATAAGATAGTATTTTAATTGCAATCGAATCAGAATTCAACAATTGAATGCATGTTTTTTTATTTATTCCATTTTCAATCTGAATTGTACTAAAACTCATTTGATTTTTTTTATTAAAATTATTATAATTAATTGTAACAAAATATGCTCACAGCCGGATAAAAAAATGATCGAGCCCAGGGATAAAGTAAAAATTTTATTTGTGGAAGATGATCTGAGCCTTCAGAAAAGCATTGCTTATATCCTTGAAGAAAAAGGCTATGATGTCATTTGCACCAGGACCGGCGAGGAAGCCATATATCTGGCCAGAAAAAGGAGCCCTGATTTGATTCTTCTCGATCTGATTCTTCCTGGAATGGATGGATTCAGCGTGTGCGAGATACTAAAGAAAGATCGCCAGACAGAAAAAATATTTATCATCATGCTTACGGGAAGAAAAATGGTGGATGAAATCGTTAAAGGCCTTGAGCTTTATGCAGATGATTACATCGTAAAACCCTTTGAGCCGAAAATTCTTATTGCCCGCATTCATGCTGTGCTCAGAAGAAAGATAAAATCAAACCAGAAAGAACACAACTTGTTAAAATTCAAAGACCTGGTTATCGATTTAAAGGGTTACGTGGTACGGGTTTCCGGAGAGTGCATCGATTTAACCAAAACAGAGTTCGATATCATTGCCCTGTTAGCTGGTAGGCCAAACCAGGTTTTTACCAGGGCAAGAATCCTGGACCATGTACGTGACGATGATTATCCCATAACAGAACGTGTGGTTGATTACCAGATAACAGGCCTCCGAAAAAAACTGGGCAAACTAGGAGATTATATAAAAACAGTCAGGGGAGTCGGCTACAAGTTTGAAATATGAAGATTCTATCCCATGCAGGCCTGGATTTACAGGTTAAAAGAAGAAGGAATGCGATTCCCATCAAAACTCTCTTGATCATCGGATTTCTAATTTCCGGACTCATCCCCACATTGGTTGTTTCTTTAGTGAGCTACCGTACCACTCTGAAAGAGATGAAAGAGCAGGTATTCAGGCAGCTTGAATCGGTCAGAAATATCAAAAAAGAACAAATTCATAATTTTTTTGACGAACGAATCGCGAACATATCAACGTTTTCTGAGAATCCGACTTGTATCAAAGCTTACAAAGAATTTGCATCGGTCTTTAAACAGGCAGGCAATGAATTCAAAGGATTTTCCTGGGAGAAATTTACAGCTCCCGAATCTTACCTGATTATTCATGGAAAATATTTTTCATTTTTTAAAAACCTGATATCACATTACGGCTATTATGATCTCTTTTTATTGGATCCAATTTACGGAGACACCTTATTCACTGTTAAAAAAGAGGCCGATTTTGGCATTCGAATCAGTGAGGTTTCTTCCTCACTCCGTGATGTGTGGATAAAAACGGTGAGAGAAAAGAAAATCAGCCTGTCAGATACCAGGGCTTATTCACCCTCCAATAACATCCCCGCCCAATTTTTGGCTGCTCCCATTTTAGAAAATGATAAGTTGAGGGGAGTCATTGCAGTTCAAATCTCAATTGATTCCATAGACAATATCATGAAAGAGCGATCAGGAATGTGGAGGACTGGAGAAACATACCTGGTGGGGCAGGATAAAAAAATGAGATCCGATTCGTACCTGGACAGCCTCAATCACTCGGTGCTGGCCTCCTTCAGGGGCACGGTTGAAAAGAATGGCGTGGATACGGATGCTTCAAGGCAGGCGCTTTCCGGTATCGAAGATAAAAAAATCCTGGTGGATTATAGAGGAAAGTCGGTTCTTTCCGCTTATTCCCCCATCAATATAAAAGATGTACGCTGGGCTTTAATAGCTGAGGTGGATGAAGATGAGATCGACCAACAGATAGCCAGGGCCTTAAATTCCAGGATTATTATTTTAACCGCTCTTTC
>CP070627.1:2884721-2888335 GCA_020355945.1 Candidatus Aminicenantota bacterium
GACAGGTGTCGGGTGGTTTCCCCCGGCAGCGAATTTGGATTGGACCCTGTGCGGCACAGGAGATTTCAATAATGACGGTAAAATGGACCTGCTGTGGCGTAACGTCAGCAGTGGTCAAAATGCGGTTTGGTATATGGATGGTGTGATTCGAATTGGAGTAGAGTCTTTGACTACCGTTACAACTATAACCTGGGAAATAGGGAATTAAACTCGGTACAAATATAATTATTTTCCAAAGGCATGCATGGAGCACCTATAAGAGGGTATGGCGCCTGGCACACAGCGCACAACGAGGAGGCCTATTAAAAAAAAGCATTACCAGGAAATTCCCTCTTGAAAAAATGGTTTAAATATGTAATAATGCTATCCTGTTGGGTTGAATAAATTTTCAAAAGGTTATGGTAACTAACGACCCAGGATGGATGTATTATACGGTGGCCCCGCTTAACCCTGATAAAAGGGAAGGGCGGGAGCTTATTTCCATAAAAAAACGAAATCCTTAACGCTTAGAAGGGGGATATTTAGTTGAAGTTCTTCTTAGATATCAAAAAATTTGTGGGTATCATATTCCTGAAGAAAAGTGCCATCTATGAACTGGCCAAACGGGATTTTCAAGCCCAAAATAGAAATACATATCTGGGAATTATCTGGGGATACATTCAACCACTAACTTATATCGTTCTTTTGGTACTTGTTTTTACTATCGGATTAAGAACGAACCCGGGCGGCGCCGTACCTTTTGTGGTTTATTTAATTAGCGGAATGATTGCCTGGCAATTTTTTTCAGGTACGTTTAACTCCTTAACCCAGGTGGTAAAGAGCCATTCGTTTTTGGTAAAGAAAGGGGATTTTAGTTTAAGTATTTTGCATGTTGCTAAAATTTTGAGTTCCTTAATTCCCCACCTGGTGTTGCTGCTGGTTACCATGATTGTATGCTGGCTCCATGGCATTTTACCCGGTTTTTATACGCTGCAGCTCATTTATTACCTGGCAGCCATGTTCTTTTTACTCCTGGGATTGGGGTGGATTACCTCTTCAACCAGCATCTTTATCCAGGATGTCTCAAATGTGGTTACAATTATCACCCAGTTCGGTTTTTGGTTTACCCCCATTATCTGGAACATCACCCGAATACCCCAAAAATACCAGTGGATTATTAAGTTGAATCCCATGTGTTATATCGTTAATGGATACAGGGACAGTTTGATTTATAAAGTGCCCTTCTGGGAAAAGCCTTTTGATGCCCTGTATTTTTGGTGTTTTACCATCCTGGCTTTGTTGATCGGGGTGGTGGTGTTCAGGCGATTGAAACCCCACTTCGGCGAGGTTATATAAGCCCACGAATTACACGAATTAACACGAATTTTGTAAAATGACATTAAGAAAGAAGGATCACATCTTTTGGGAAGAATGTTATAAAATAATTGGGGCATGTCTTGAAGTACACAAAGAGCTGGGTTGTGGATTTCTTGAGGGAGTCTACCAGGAAGCCCTGGAAATTGAGTTTAGAAGAAGAAATATTCCATTTGAACGGGAGAAAGAGTTATCAATAATTTACAAAGGTGAAGAGTTAAAAAAGAAATTCTATGCCGACTTTGTCTGTTATGACAAAATAATTATTGAAACGAAAGCATGCAGCAAGTTAATAGAAGAGCATATCTCCCAGGTACTAAATTATTTAAATGCCACTAACCATCAACTTGGTCTTCTATTTAACAACGTGTGGTTTTATAATTCGTGAAAATTCGTGTAATTCGTGGGCTAAAAAAAGAATGTCTGATATTGCAATTAAATTAGAAAATATCTCAAAGTTTTATAAGCTGTACAATGAACCCAAAGACCGCTTAAAGGAAGCGCTTCACCCCTTGAAGAAAAAATATCACAGGAAGTTTTTCGCCTTAAGAAATATTAATCTTGAAGTAAGAAAAGGGGAGATATTAGGCATTGTTGGAAGGAACGGTTCCGGGAAATCCACCCTGCTAAAACTCATTTCCGGGGTCATCCAGCCAGGTTCCGGGAAAGTAATAGTAAAAGGCGCGGTTTCCGCTTTACTGGAACTGGGGGCTGGTTTAAACCCGGAGTTTACAGGTATCCGGAATATCTATTTTAGCGGTACCATGATGGGCTTTACCCGCGAAGAGATGAAAGAAAAAGTCGATGATATCGTTGCTTTTGCCGACATCGGCGACTTTATCCATCAACCCATGAAAACCTATTCCAGCGGGATGAAAGCAAGACTGGGTTTTGCCCTTGCCATTAATATGGAACCGGAGATTTTGGTGCTGGATGAAGTCCTGGCTGTGGGGGATGAACTGTTCAAGAGAAAATGCTATGCCAAAATGGAAGAATTGTTTAAATCCGGTTGTACCGTATTATTTGTATCCCACAGTGCCAACTCCATCAATGAAACCTGTTCAAGGGCCATAATGCTGGATAACGGGGAGTTAATTTTAAATGGGCCGCCAAAAATGGTGACCATGTACTACCAGAAACTTCTTTTTGCAAGAAAAGAGCATACTTTGAAACTCAGGGATGAAATTATTCAACTTAACAAAGATGAAGAAAAGAAAAAAAGGTTTGCTGCAAATTTAGAAAAAAACGAGAATAAACCTGCTGAAAAAGAGAAGACTCAAATCGATGAAAAAGGGCAAGAATCAAAACAGGAATCATTTTTTATCCCTGACTTTAAGCCCAAAAGTACTGTGATTACTAAAAATTATGATGTGGATATCTATGATGGTCAAATACTTACCCTTGATGGAAAAAAAGTAAATGCCCTTGTTCTAAATGAAGAATATATTTATTCTTATAAGGTTAAATTTAATATTGATATGGAATCGATTAATTTCTGGATGTCGATATTTAATGAAAAAGGATTGGTATTAAGTCGCAGTTGTTATCCGGGAGTTCAAGACTTTATCAATGATAAGTTTTATAAAGGATCAAAATATGAAATTAAGTGTTATTTCAAATGTAAATTATTACGGGGAACATATTACGTTACAGTTGCTATAAAATGGAATAGAAACGGGGAAATAATCATTTTGAATTGGATCAGGGATTATTCCGTTTTTAAGGTTCAAAAAGCTGAAGTGCTAAATAAAACCGCGATTTTTGATTTTGACCAGGAGTTCGAGATAACAAAAATTGATTGAACTTAAAAAAATGGCAAAAAACTTCTTTAACCGAGGAAACACGCTTCCATACCTGGGAATCAGGTTTCAATCAAAATATAATGTATGTAATATGAAATGTCCCTATTGTATTTGCCGGGAAGATAAAAACCCTGCTTTTGATTTTAATATTTTTAAAGGTATTCTTACCGGGATTAATAAACTTCCGGCAAAAGTATGTCTTCAAATTGGAACCCAGGGAGAAATTTTTACATCACAGGTAATCCTGGAAGAGATTAAAAATTTATGCAATAAAAAAAATAACATCTTCGGGGTTACTTTTTTGTCAAATATAAATTTTGATTTAAACAAAATTATAAAACCATTCCTGGATTCTGTTAATACTGGAAAACTAGGGATGGGGTGCACTTTGCATGACCTGGTGATTGAAGATATTGATATGTTTTTTAAAAAGGTAAAAATAATTAAAGAAAAAGGAGT
>CP070627.1:2888435-2892044 GCA_020355945.1 Candidatus Aminicenantota bacterium
AAACAAAATGTGTTTGATGATTTTATTGCCGCGGCAGAATACTTAATCTCTTCAGGATATACCTCTCCGCGGCGAATAGCGATTAATGGCGGTTCCAATGGCGGGTTACTGGTGGGCGCGGTGTTGACCCAGCGCCCGGACTTAATAGCTGTCGCTGTTCCCGAAGCAGGGCCTTACGATATGCTCCGTTTTCAAAAGTTTACCCTGGGATGGCTGGCGGTGGCCGAATGGGGGTCCAGTGATGATCCCGGGCAATTTAACTATTTGTATAAGTATTCACCCCTTCACAATATTCATGAAGGCCGTAATTACCCCGCCGTCCTGGTGACCACCGGCGATCATGATGACCGGGTATTCCCGGCCCATTCTTACAAATTCGTGGCCACATTGCAGGAAAAATACAAAGGCAAGAACCCGGTCCTGCTTCGAGTTGATAAAAACGTCGGACACAGTGTTTCCAATGTTTCCAAATATATCGAATATTATTCCGATATCCTTTCATTTATGCTCTACAATTGTGGAGAGGCGAAAGGGGACAGTCAATAAGGTACCTAAACGACAACCTGGTGGAAAGAAAAAAAGGTGCCATGAAGTTGATTTAATCGGTTTTCAGGCCTGTGTCCTATTTTGAGTACACTCCTTTGAGGGTGGAAAGTAGTACTCACGGGAAATCGGGTCTGAAAAGACGCGTTATAACAAGCTGGATTTTGGGTGCGGTCAGAATTGATACCCCGCTGATAGGGGATTGCGACATTTGATTTTTCATGAAATCCTCACAGAAGTCCTCCGCTACGTTGGAATTGATGCCTTATTTGATAAGGGACGAGGAAAAGAAGGAAGCTGGGAAGCCTGGAAGATAGGAGGCTATAAAAAATATGGAACATTTGAATTTGTGAAGTATTGACAAATCACCACATTTAAATTAACATAATCTTGAACGAGGTGAAAAAATGGACCCAGTAGAAGTTAAATTAAAACGCCTTCCTCGGAATCTTAAAAAAGAAGTCGAGGATTTTGTAGATTTTCTTTTAGAAAAAAGAAACAAAAAAATTCGCAAAAAACCAACGCTTAGTTGGATCGGGGGCTTGAAAGAATTCAAAGATCAATATACCTCCCTGGAGTTACAGAAAAAAGCCAATGAATGGAGAACTTAATGTATCTTGTAGACACCAATATTTTTTTGGAAGCTCTTTTGGAACAGGAAAAGGTTGAAGATGTCCGGTCATTTTTTCAGACAGTAGATTTAGATTATTTATATATAACTGATCTGGCATTACACTCAATTGGTATTTTACTGTTCAAATTTAAAAAATACAGGCTATTTGTTGCGTTCTTAAATGATATGGTTAAAAATGGAATGAATATCATATCATTATCCACAGAAGAATTATTGGAATTGAAAGAAATCGTTGAAGAATTCAATCTGGATTTCGATGATGCTTATCAATACTTAGCCGCCAAAAATCATTATTTACAACTGATAAGCTTTGACAAAGATTTTAATCGGACAGACATAAATAAAAAAGAACCACAAGAGGTCCCTGAAATCGAGAGATATTGAGAGATATGGTGTCAGATAATTTATTTGTTTTCCTGTTACAGATCCTTTTTCCCTGGCACTTTTTTGGCACCTTTTTCCCTTGTAATTGGCCAAAATTGTTGTTGGTCAAAAAAACAAAAAAAATGTAAACCAATTGATTCATTTTTTCGTCTAAAGTATATTATGTTTTACCCGTTTAGGGAAAAATTCATTTTTTAGGAGGATATCAATGTTTAAAAACTATTTGAAAATCACACTGCGAAACATCATGAAACATAAGGGCTATTCCTTTATCAACATTTTTGGCCTGGCCATCGGCATGGCCTGCTGTTTATTGATATCTTTATGGGTATTGGATGAGCTCAGTTACGATCGATTTCATACAAACGCTCCTTACCTTTACCGGGTAGAGGAGAACCAGCACTATTCCGGGCGGGTGTTTCACGTGACAGTCACTCCCCACGGCATGGGTCCGGCCATGGTGAAAGAAATCCCGGAAATTAAAGATGCCACCCGGTATTCAAGGACCGGGGGATTGCTCTTTCGTTTCGGGGAGAAGGCCTTTTTTGAAAGTTCTGTCAGGGCAGTGGACCCATCGTTCTTGAATATGTTTACCTTTCCTTTGCTGAAAGGTGATAAACGGACAGCCTTATCCGCCCCCCAGTCTCTTGTCATCTCAGAAGACATTGCCAAAAAATACTTCGGGGACCAGGACCCACTGGGAAAGACCATTACCATTAACAATCAATATGCCCACCAGGTAACCGGGGTGATGAGAAATGTCCCGCACAACTCTTACCTGCAGTTTGACATCCTCTTACCCTATGAATTTCTACGCCAACTGGGTGAGGATATAGAGAAATGGGATGCCAACCAGATCCAGACGTTTGTACAGCTTCATGCCCACGTTTCTAAAGAACAAGCCAATCAAAAGGTTTTTGGTTACATCCGCACCCGGTTAAAGGAGAGTAAGACCGACCTGGAACTGATGGAGTATACTCGTCTTCATCTACATGCCTATTGGGGTTATGAAAAAAAAGCGGGTGCGGTCAGGTACGTTTATATCTTTTCCATCATTGCCTTTTTTGTGCTGTTGATCGCGTGTATCAATTTCATGAACCTGGCCACGGCCCGGTCAGCCAACCGGGCCAGGGAAGTGGGCATACGCAAAGTGATGGGAGCAATAAAGGCTCACCTGGTGCGGCAGTTTTACAGCGAATCCATTATCTTCTCGATCATCGCCCTAATCATCGCCCTGGTTATGGTTCGCTTACTACTGCCCTCCTTCAGTACCCTGGCGGGAAAGGAAATTACCTTTCAAGTGGCGGGATTTAAGACGGTCCTGGTCCTGCTGGCAGGGATTGCTTTATTTACCGGGGTGGTGGCCGGGAGTTACCCGGCACTGTTTCTATCAGCTTTTCAACCGGTAAAAGTAATGACCGGCACCCTCACCAGGGGAGGTAACCGTTTCCGCCGCATCCTGGTGGTGTTCCAATTCGTCCTATCGGTATTTCTCATCATCGGGACCATTGTGGTCTCCCAACAGCTTCATTATTTAAAAAATAAAGACCTGGGCTACAATAAGGATCATCTTTTCTATGTTGCGTTAAGAGGAGGAATAAAAGATGCCTACCAGGCTCTTAAAGTCGAATTGAAAAAGAATCCCCGGGTCCTGGGGGTCACCGGCACCGGCGAACTACCCACCTACATTGGCTCAAATTCCGGCGGGATAGACTGGGATGGGAAAGACCCGGATTTTAAGCTGCTGGTAGGCTGGTGTGCCGTAGACTATGATTTTGTTAAAACCCTTGGCATTGAAATGGCGGCAGGTCGGGAGTTTACCCCGAAATTCCCCGGTGATGAAAAAAAGAATTTCTTAATTAACGAGGAATTGGCGCGAATTATGGGAAAAGACCAGGCTGTCCAGGCTGTAGGAGAGAGACTCGATTTCGGCATCAAGGGCCATATCGTGGGGGTAACCAGGGACTTTCATTACCAGCCCGCCAACAATAAAATCGAACCCATTGCCTTTTTCCTGTCACCGGAGTACATCAACTATATACTGGTGC
>CP070627.1:2892144-2895751 GCA_020355945.1 Candidatus Aminicenantota bacterium
AAGGAATGTGGTGGAGAAGTAGAACCTGAACGTTTGGAACTTGATTTCACCACCTGTGTTTGCCTGGACCACTATTCGGACGACCAGCTACGAGTCTTGGAACGGGACCTTGAGCTGGCTGCCAAAGTCCAGCGACAATTATTACCTTATCAAATTCCGGATTTACCGGGAGTTCAAATCGCAGCCCACACCGAGCCTGCCCAGGTGGTGGGCGGGGACTATTTTGATTTTTTTTCCTACCCGGATGGTGCCCAGGGTGCGGCCATCGCCGATGTAATGGGGAAAGGCCTTTCAGCCAGTATGTTAATGTCCAACTTCCAGGCTTCCCTGCGAATCCTCGGTCCGGAATACACCAGCCTGGATGCCCTTGCCGGGCGTTTGAACCAACTGTTTCGCAACAACCTGAAGTTGATCAGCTTCATCTCTGTGTTCCTGGTACGGATTGATGTGGAAGCCGGTATGCTCCAGTACTGCAATGCCGGTCATAATCCGGCTATCTGGTGGGAAGCTTCATCCGGAACTATTCATTTGCTAAAACCCACCGGCCCTGCCATTGGACTCACACGAAGCGCCCAATTTAAATCAAAGGAACTGCAGTATAGACCAGGGGATTTACTGCTGTTGTATACAGATGGCCTTGTAGAGGCACGAAATCCCGGGGATGAGGAATTCGGTAAAGAACGAGTGACTGCCTATGTCAAAGAACATCTTCACCAGCCTGTGAATCTTTTTTTAACCGGCCTTCGAGAAACAGCAAAAGAATTTGCCGGGAAATTTGACGATGATGTGACGTTAATGGTTATAAAAATTCAATGACCCCACGGTATAATTACAAATTACCTGTCCACCTTCTTTCAAAAAAAATAAAAAAGGTGCCAGGCAAAAAATCCTCCTGGGAAAAACCTGAAGTTTAGAAAAAGAGAATCAAATCTTGTTTATTCCATTTTTTCCCGAATTTTCGAGAAAAATAAATACAGCTTTTAAGCGTCCGTCCCCGTCCCCCGTCCCGAATTTATTTTGATTGTTTTGACTTTCCGAACTTTTGTTGATATAATTTTGAGATATCCCAAACTTTTGGGACTTGAGTTTATAATACGTATAAAGGAGGTAAGTGAGATGTTTAAGAAAAACGTTTATGTTATTAGCGTCCCGGTATTTTTTTTCCTTGGTTTAATTGCGATAATGACCTTTACCGCATGTAATGCCATGACTTTGACTTCTACATCTCCCACTCGTGGTACATCGGGAGATATCTTCACCATCTACGGCAGTAATATGGGAAGTTCGCAGGGGAGTAAAACTCCCAGCATCAACCGGGGCCGTGCTTATTTTTTAGAAGTTTTGTCCTGGTCATCTACCGAGGTGCGGGTGCGCATTCCGCCGGGCCTTCCGGCCGGGAATTACAAGGTGCTCATTTATTATGATGACACTTACCGTACCGGCAGCAATTCCCTGGACTTCTTGGTGACTGACGCTTAGGTATCCGCAGCGGATACCGACCCGATTGGTTACAGCCCTGCCTGGACCAGTGAAGCGCAGCATATGGAAGCCCTGGCAAGGTTTGCGGAACCTGCGTAACCGGGTTATAAAAAAAAAAAAGCAAAAAAAGGTGCCTGGCAAAAAAATCATGCCTAAATAGTAGTAAAAAAAATATCGATTTTTTAACCACAAGAAGCAATTCCATAAAGGTATTTGGCTTCAAAAAGAGAGCAAGTAATTAAAGCTGTCATTGACAAAGGATTTCCAGGTATTTAAAATATTACCTTACATCTCATTACGGCCGTTTTGAATGTAAAATAAATCAAATGTAGTGAGGTGAATGATGACATTAAATCGTATCCATGCCCAGTTAACCAAAGAAGACGAAAATATGGCGATTCAGAAATTAAAAGAAATTGAATCGCTGCTGCCATTTATGGTGAATCTTTCCACAGAAGAGCGTGTAACATTGCCTAAAATGGGGAAAAAGACCCTGGATTTTGTAGACCGGTCGCTGATGTATGCAAAAGATCATCCCAACATGGTCCCCCCTTTTATGAGTGTCGAGGCCCAGCAAAAAGACATGGAACTGCTGAAACAAATCCAGCGTATGTTAGGAGTGGTTGAACCACTGTGGGAAAAGTTGGGGGACACATATATGTTATTGGGGGCTGAAGCCTATGCTTTGGCCCGGGTGTTTTACAACACGGTAAAGAGTGCAGCCCAGGCCGGAGTCCCTGGTGCGGAATCCATTGCTAAAGACCTGGGTGAACGCTTTAAAAAACAATTCTCAAACCCCGATGCGGAAACCCTGGAGTAAAAAAACACACGATTACTCCAAGGAAGTCTAACGTTGAAGCTTCAAGGTACAAAGTGATACCTTAGAGGTACATGTGAGTACCTCGAAGGTGCCTTCCCCTACCTCGAAGCTTCAACGTTGGTGCCTTAAGATGCAAAATTCCATATTTGAGGTACTGGGAGGTACCCCAAAAGCTTCACTGTTGAACCAAAAAGGTGCAAAATTGCATATTTGAGGTGCAGGGGAGTACCTGGTGGGGTACCCAGGAGTACCCTTGAGGTGGAACTTTTAAACGAAGCCCCTGGGATTTCTTTTTTAATCTGGTTCCATAACGTTTGCACTTTTGCACGTCCCGCCCCCTTTTCATTTTAATCAGCGCTTTCGCAACGTCCCCAGATACTCATTAGCCTGGGGCTTGAAGGAGAAGATCCGGGGGGATTTCATCAGCATAACTGTAAACTTTTATCCCTAACTCTCTTGCCACTATCCCGGCTTTTTCATCTACCATCGGGGAAATCGCTATTAAGTATTTGGCTGTGCGATTATGCCGTTTCTCATAAAATTGTGCTTTTTTGTGGAAAAGATACATATCGCCTTTACTTATAGAGGATTTGATCTCACAGATGATTAATATGCCATCGATAATGATGATATCCAACTCCACCTGGTCTGGGCGGCCGAATACTTCTCCCTGGTCATCAAATTCGTTAATATTTAAAACTTTGACATCAAAATTTCCTTCCAGTATCCCTTTCAAGGCATTACGAAAGGAAGACTCCGCTCGCATACCCCATCTTGCTCCCAGGCCGCCTATGGAGATATCATGTTTCTCGACTTTTTTCAAGAGTTTCCGGATTACCTCCTGGTTTTCTTCCCATTTTTTGTTTTGTCCATCCCATTTCCTGTTCTGTTCTTCCCTAAGTTCGCGGATTTCCTTTAGGTTTTCTTCCCATTTCTTGTTATGTTCTTGCCTATCTGTCTTTAACTCTTCCATGATTCGGTCGAAGCGGGATTCGGTTTCTCTTTTGTCTGCTTTCTCCAGGCTTACTTCTCTATACAGCTCTAACACAAATTTTCGTATACGTTTATCACTTCTTACTAGCTTAGGTAATTCTTCTTTCACAATTTGTTTTACTGTTTGTGTGTCCATTATAATACCTCACTAATCAATTATAATATAACAAATTCTTTTAAATTTCAACCGCTGATAAAAAAATCCAAAATTCACGTAACAGAATGCTTGTGCCTCGCCCGGAGAAGCATGAAAATTATACCCTCGCTTACTCCATTCTATTGTAGATGCTTCACGGCTTGATTTATCAAGCCCGG
>CP070627.1:2895851-2899452 GCA_020355945.1 Candidatus Aminicenantota bacterium
GAGTTATGAGCCGCAATTCAGCGGCTCATGAGATGGCCCGGAGGGCCTTCTTAGGTTCCCCGCGCCGCGGGGCCCCCTGGACCCCTGAAAAACTTTTTATAATAATTTGATAAAAAATATCCAGATGGTATAATTAAAAATGGCAAATCTTAAATGCTTATTCGGGAGGTGAATAAAATGAGATTAAAACTGAATGTCGCGCTTATTTTTTTTGTTCTGCTGGCTTATCATTGCTCAACAGGTGATGTAACCCCCACATCCCCGGAAAATCTTCTTAAGGCTCTTTCCAATGCCGTAAATTCCAACGATAAAGCAAAAGCTGAAACCTTTTTTACCAAAGAGTGCTGGAATGCCAGGAATTATCCCGGGGAACAGTTTTTTACACAGGCAGTAAAGAAAAAGTTTGAAATGAAAACAACCAATACCCGGATCAAAGGGAAAAAAGCAGTTGTTACCGCCGATATCCTCAGGGAAGGAAAAAAGGTTGACCGGGTCTATTTTTATGCCGTTGATGTGAATGGCCTGTGGAAGTTTGACGGCATGGATGAAAATAGGAATCATGTCGAACATTACCTAAACGATCGCTTGCCAGCCCGATTTATTCTTTCCCATTATCCCGGCAGCCAGGAACTGCAAGAACTGGGTACAAAATTGATTGGAATTGCCGCTTCCCTCCAGGAGGAAGCAAAAGATGACCCGGGAAAACAAAAATCCCTCCTGGAAGGCATACTAATCGGTGACCCGGGAAGAATCTATTCCGAACTTCGTTTACTTTTAAAGGTTTCTAACATGAACCTTAAGGTGATGTCCACCCATATGGTAGATTCTATCCAACGAGGCGCCATTGTTATTCACGATGAAACCGGGAAAGAGAAGATATTTATTTATGCAGCTAAAGAACCTGGCGGCTGGAAGCTGATTAACTGCACCACAGGCTGGCTGAGTGAAGAATCTATTCTAAAATAACTTTTTGCCTCCGGCGGGCCCGCGGCGCGGGCACCCTATTAGGGAGGGCTCTTTTCGAGAAAACCGCCCCGTGAAGCATCTGGACCCCCCGCAAAAGCTTCTTATTAATCAAAAATTGATGATAAACTGAGGCGCTTTGTCTATTTTCTTTTGTTTATTTTTGTAATATAATATTACGGTTATAATACAAATGATCGATGGAATCGAGGAGTGGCATAATGGGTATAAAGACAAATAGAAAAACCACCGGAACCAGGTTTCGTTTTTTCTTCGCCTGCCTGGCTATTGGACTGCTCTTTGGGGTAACCCAAAACGCGTTTAGTCATGATGTGGGATGCAAATATTTCAAAAACCACAGCCATAAAGAGTATCGTCTCAGCCCTCAAAACTGGTCCATTTTGCAGGACACACAAGGTCTCATCTATGCGGCTAACCAGGGGGGCGTACTGGAATTTGACGGGGTTTACTGGCGCTCACTGGACATCCCCAACCAGTCTGCACGCTCAATGGCAATAGATGATTCCGGGACCATTTACATCGGCGGGAAAAATGAATTGGGGTTCTTAGCTAAAGACTCAAACGGATTGTCCAGGTATGTTTCTTTATTGGATCAATTAAAAGATAATCAAAAAAATTTTTTTTATGTATGGAGAACAAATTCTACCAAAAAAGAGATATACTTCAGGACTTCAAAATTCCTGTTCCGCTGGGATGCAGGAAAAAAACAAATGAAGGCATGGGAAGCAATTCATCAATTCAACGCCTCCTTTACCTGTAACGGGAAATTTTTCATTCACGATAAAAAAGTAGGACTGATGCATATTGCCAATGACTCATTAAAATTGGTTCCCGGGGGGGAGACCTTTGCAGGGAAAAATATTTACATGATGGCCCCCTATAAAGACGGAGATAACCAGGACAAACAAACGGTTTTAATTGGAACACGCTCAAACGGTTTCTACATCTATGACAACATAACGACTGTACCCTTCCCCACAGAGGCGGATGATTACTTGATGGAAAAGCAGTTGTACCACGGTATCCGGCTTTCATCCTCTGCCGGGGAACCAGGGAAATTTGCCCTGGCTACGATCCTGGGAGGCCTGGCAATTATTGATTCCCGGGGGAAGTTAATAAAAATATTTGATGAAACCGCCGGCTTGCTGGATAATGCTGTTAAATTTGTGTTTGAAGACGCCCAGGGCAACCTGTGGCTGGCCTTGAATAAAGGAATTACCAAAATCGAATATGCCTCTCCAATTTCTATCTATGATGAGCGAACAAATCTACCCGGTTTGGTCCTGTCAGTAGTAAGGCATCGTTCGGATAAGGCCCTATATGTAGGAACCACCGCCGGTTTATTTTTCCTGGCGCCTTCTTCCGGGAAATTCCATCCGGTTCCCGGGCTGGACAGTGAATGTTACTCCCTGCTTTCAATAGGTGATTCCCTCCTGGCTGCTGCCCCCCTGGGGGTTTTCCAGGTTAATAATAATGGCTGCCAGAGAATTACTGAGATCCCTGCTAATATTTTACTGCACTCGCAAACGGATACAAAACGTATTTGGGCAGGGACACGGCAAGGCTTGATTTCATTATACCAGGGAAACGGCAGGTGGAAAGAAGAGAACAAGTTTAAAGATATAACGGAAAACATAACCACCATCCTAGAAGATAAACCGGGAAATTTGTGGTTGGGTACTTTGACCAATGGTGTTTTAAAGGTTAATTTTTCAAAGCATGGAATGATAACCCCGCCAGTGAGCCGCTTTCATACAGCAGACGGATTGCCTCCCGAAGAAGTTCATGTCTTTATGGCCGCGGGTCATGTCATGTTCGCAACCCGGAAAGGAATATACCGGTTTAACCGGGAAACAAAAACCTTTCTCCCGGATTTAACCCTGGGAGATGAATTCGCCAATGGTTCAAGAAATGTTTTCCGTATTGCGGAAGACCAAAACAAAAACATCTGGTTTCATTCTAAGCTCAGTAATTTCCAGGCTGTTCCCCGGGCAGACGGTTCATTTGTTATCCGTTCCACACCTTTTTCCAGGATTCCTCCAGCCCAGGTCAACGCCATATACCCGGATTATGGCAGTGAAGGAGATATTACCTGGTTTGCCAGCAATGACGGGCTGCTGCGGTACAATACCGAATGCCAGAAGAATGATGCTTATGATTACCCCACTTTGATTCGGCATGTCCTGGTCAACGGCAAACTAATGGTAGAAGGGTGTTTGTATGGTGATAATTCTAATATTCCCTCTCTTAATATTGATTATAAGGATAGAAATCTTCGCTTTAGATTTTCCGCGCCTTTTTTTGAAGCCGAATCCGTTACCAGGTATCAATTTTTCCTGAAGGGCTATGATAAGGATTGGTCCGGCTTGACGTCGGAAACTCAAAAAGACTACACCAATCTCGATTCCGGGCGGTATATCTTTCGAGTACGGGCAAGTAATGTTTACGGGCAGCTCAGCCGGGAAACCACTTTTAAATTCAAGATTTTGCCGCCGTGGTATAAAACATGGTGGGCATTGTTGATTGATGGGGTTTTGATCTTCCTGCTCATGTTCTTGATTGTCAGGTGGCGTTCCGGCAAATTGGAAAAGGAAAAACAAAAACTGGAACAAATCGT
>CP070627.1:2899552-2903152 GCA_020355945.1 Candidatus Aminicenantota bacterium
AGTCCGCAGGCACGTTGGTCCAGATGATATATCTTTTCATATTCTTTAGCAATTTTGTGCACATATTTCCTGCATTTAATTTTATCATGTCCGTTTTCAGTAATCGCCCCTGCCGGACAGCGATTGGCACAGGCGATACAACTTTCATCTTTATAAAAAAGACAATATTCTCGGTGATGGGTATAGGTGCGTTGGGTTGGGGTTATCGGTGTATTAGTCACCACCGAGCCGATCCTGACAGCTTTTCCTACAGGTGTTATTAACCCGTCGCACAAACCAAAGGTTCCTAACCCGGATACAAAGGCCGCATGACGTTCGGACCAATTAGAGGCATAACCGTGTCTTTCATGCTCAAACCATTCCCAATTATCTAGCAAAACCGGGGCAGCCGCTTGATAACCCTTTTTCGTTAATATATCTACAACATACCCGCGGATTGCCCGGTTAAACTCTCTCCCATATAGTCTTGACCTGACCCATCGTTCAGCAGGATATTTTTTTTGCTTGCGGTTGTCCTTCTTGGTGGCTTCTGTTTGGGGTAATACCCAACAAATGACACTCAACTGCCCCGGGTTTACTGGTGATCCGGGAAATGTACGGCTAAATACATCCGTGGGAGTCCAATAAAAATCACCAATCTGATTTTTTATGTGCTGATACAGCGGATCATTTCCCTGGGAAAATCCTACCAACGGCTCATCCCAGGCTTTTTCACCGGTTCCGTTATGTAATGAATTTCCCGGTGAGGTGGCGGTAAAAGATATGATGGCATTTGTGAGCCAATTGGCTATTTCTTTGTTTTTTCCATTCATTTCAATCGCCCTTACTTTACCCTGTTTGATTCCGGCCTGGCCTGGTTAGGACAGCGCATACGCCAATGCCGCCTCAGCATGAATCTCCGAGGTATTTAACAATGGCATTTCTGTGTCATCCTGTTCAATCAACAGCGGCAACTCCGTACACCCCAGGATCACCCCATCCACCGGGTAACTTTCAATGATACTCACCACCCGCTTTTTACTGCTCTCGTTGAAAACACCCAGGCATAACTCATCAAATATAATGCTATCAATTCTATCTTGCTCTTTACCCGATGGAGTGACAATTTCAATGCCATACTTGTTGCCTACCTCTTTATAAAAGTGAGACTTCATGGTAAATTTGATACCCGTTAACAGGAGACGTTTCATTCTCTCTTTTTTGGCTTTTTTAATCGTCTCTTCAGCAATACTGATCATAGGAACCGTTGACTGCTTTTCCAGCTCCCGGAAAAACGCATGAGGTGAATTGGCCGACATGATAACAAAATCAGCCCCGGCATTGACCAGAGCATGAATCCCTTCCAGGAGATACCCTGTATACCCTTCGCTGTCACCGTTGTGCTCGTAATTGATCACCTTCTGAAAATTAAGGCTGAATACCACGATTTCAGGGTAATTGTAGTTCTTATATCTTTCGTAATATTTCTTGTGAACAAAGTCATAGTACACTACTGTCGATTCATGGCTCATGCCGCCTAAAATTCCTATTCTCTTGCTCATTTTACCTATACCTCCTTGCCATTCTGCCTCCGGCGGCCAGGGGGCTCTTTTTGAAAAAACCGCCCCCTGAACCCCTGCAAAAACTTTTTATTAAAGGATGAAACTCAAGATTATCAAGGGCTTCGTCTTTGTCTGCCATTTTATCTCAGCAACTTGTTTTCTAGAGATAGAGAAAAGTATTAACATATTCTTAAAAAAATTTCAAGGGAAAATTGAAAAATAGGTAACGGAAGCAGCCTGAAAAGTTATAAAATTACCCACCGTCCCCCTTTTTTTTGATAAACGTGCCCTTTTGATATTCTTCAAAAGCGATTCTCAATTCCTCCTGGGTATTCATAACAATAGGACCATGCCAGGCCACAGGTTCCTTGATGGGTTCTCCGGAAACCAGGAGAAAACAAACCGACACATCATCGGTGGAAATTTTTACCCTATCACCATCGTCGAAAATCACCAGGTGGTCTTGATTAATTTGCTTGCTCTTGTCCTCATCAAAATAGCCACTGCCTGTAATTACATAAGCAAAACCAGTATATCCACTTGTGATGGAATATTCAAATACCGCATGGGCAGGCACGGTCACATCCAGGTACTGTGAGTCGACCACGATATCCCGAACAGGACCTTTGCTCCCCTGTACTTCACCACAAATGATTTTTATTTTAACGCCGTTGTCAAGGGAAATTTCCGGTATTTGCTCCTGTTTTACTTCCTGGTATCGTGGATCCATCATTTTATGTGTTTTGGGCAGGTTAACCCACAACTGGAAACCCCGAAGCAAGGTTTCTCCTTTTGGCGGCATTTGCGGCATCTCCGAATGGACAATACCGCTTCCCGCGGTCATCCACTGTACATCACCGGGTTCAATCACACCACCATTTCCCAGGCTGTCTTCATGTTTGACTTTTCCATGGTGCATGTAAGTCACTGTTTCAATACCGCGGTGGGGATGCCAGGGAAACCCGGCCATGTAATCATCCGGGTTATCCGAATGAAAATCATCCAATAGTAAAAAAGGGTCCAGTAACGGGACTTCATGATAACCAAAGGCGCGCTTTAGACGAACTCCCGCACCTTCCATCGTGGGTTTGCTTTTTATTATCTTTGAAATTTTTCTATATTCGTTCATTTTATATTACCTCTTACCTATTATATCCTAAACCGTCTCTCTAATTCAATGGTTTTTTTTTAACTAATTTTCCATCTTCAATTATTGGATTTCGGTTACAAACAATTCATACTCTTCCGTATCTTCATTTTCGATTAATTGATAGAGCTTTCCGTCTTTTATATCAAAGGGAAACAGTCCGTTCACATTTTTTTCTTTTAAGGGGAGATAAATTTTTTTCAAAAGCTTTCCCCGGGTATCGAATACAAAACATTCCTTTTTATTATCCCGGGTTTTTCGGCTCAGCACATATAGTTCCTCATTTTCCTGGCGGCAGTGGTATTTTAAACCCCAAATCGCCGGCAAATACTCCGGGAAAACCAACCGGTCTTTAATTCCCGGGTAACCGCGCCATCTCAACTTCAGGTATTCATGAACCGCTTTTTTATGGGAATCATTGACTTTTACCCGGTCTTCCTGGTTTTCCCTGTTGATGATGTGAAGCAGTTTACCGTCATAATCAAAGATTTTAATTTCAAAATCGGGGCTCATGACAATAAAGATTTTATCCTTACTGGCTTTAACTATTGTACTACTTTGAAGAACTTTGACTCCTTTATCACCAATAGCAAATCTTATACGTGAAAGTTCTTTAAGCGGTTTTAGGTGTGAATCAAATAGAGTTAATGTAGTCCAATCAGTATTACCTTCTCGAATCTCTTTTCTTCCCACCAACCGGTCTCCAAAAGCAAAGAAACCATGACCGATACCCCCGGCATTCATTTCTCTAAGCAGGTTTCCATCTTTGGTAAAGAACGAAACTTTGTGGGTGCTGTTGACAAAGATATAATCCGGTTGGACATTGATCTTAAAATGAATGACCGTTGGTCTAAATTCCCCGGGTCCGGCTCCTGCTCTTCCGAATTTTTTTATTAGCTTAAAATCTTTTAA
>CP070627.1:2903252-2906852 GCA_020355945.1 Candidatus Aminicenantota bacterium
TAACCCGGGGATTGCCTATCAAACCGGCACCCCTGGTCGAGCCGATGCGGGTGTGGGTTGGTCCGGCGGCATGCCGGATCCTTTTGGCAGCAGCACAACAGCGAATTATCTCTACTCGATTTATGCCACTTATAACCCTAATTAAAACCGACGACAGGAGGGAAACCAATGAAATTGCCGACTGCTGCCCACCAACCGAATGGTTTTACACCAGGTGAAATCTTCTTTTATGGTGAAGTTGAAGACTATACGCTAAATATCTATTAGATGTAGAAGGATAGGAGAACAGTCAATAAGAAGCCTTCTGAAAGTGAGGAAAGACCTCACTTTCAGGGGCTTCGCTTGCCAGGTGTGGATTTTTTTGCTGGAAATGGCATTTTAAGGACAAATGACAAAGGGCCATGAAAATTAATCCTTTTTCCCAGCCTGGCACCTTTTCTTCTTTATCTTCGAGGTATTTGGGAACTCCGCCGAAAACCATCAGGTACTTGAGGATTTCTTCTTTACTTCGTTTCCCCCGAAACAACCGGGCGCCTCATTAACCGGTAGGCCCTCCTTAAAAAAATCCGCTAACAAAACCATTTTACAATTGTTAGCGGATTTTGTCAGCCAGGGACATAAATTACCTGACCACTTTACACTCTCTATAGAAATTAGACAAAATAAGAGGAAAGCTGAAGAGTCAGGATTAAGCAACCTTTCGCCCATATTCAAGGGCATCCATTATTACTGATGACTTATCTTTTATATTCTCAAACTCAGCGGGTGTATAACAGATATAATCAACATGCTTTTCAAACCTTGCTTTCCTTAATACCAGGGGCATTCTTTTTATAAAAGGGATATCTTTAAAAAATTCGGTAATTATCAATACATCAATATCCGAACCTTCATGGGCATTCCCGGTAACCCTGGAACCAAAAATGATAACTGTTTCAGGATCAAATTCAGACACCAAAATCGGCAGGACATTTCTTTCAAATGCTTGAAGCCAGAAATCTTTCATGATTCAATATCCTTAAGTTCTCTGCATTTTTTCTTTACTTCATGGAAAATTTTCCTGGCTCGCGTCACTTTATCTTTTGCGATTTCTTCATTATATTCTTCATATGGTATGTGTTGGCTAACATCAGGATATCTGGCGAAAGTATAGTCAACCGTAAGGTCTAAAACCTCATCGATTGTGTCCTCACCAAGTTCTAATTCCCTGGCAAGCTCGTCGATATAATGGGTTTTGGGAATTCTTTTACCTTGATAAGCAAACGTGGATTTCATTAACTTTTCCACCGATTGATGAGCAAGGAAAGCAGCAACATCATATCCTTGTATAGAAATATTCTTCTCAGCCATTTGCAAATCATGAAGAGCCTGTTTATACCACTTTAACGCAATTTCTTTACTCATCGTTTGTATTATAACATATTATGAACTATAAAAAAATGATATTCCTCAAGACATATTATGGTTACCTAATCGTAAAGTCTTGCCATTTCCTGGCAGAATATTTTTTTGCACCGCAGAGAGCGCAGAGGTCGCGGAGTAAAAAAAGTTTATAATATAAAATAAAAAACCTCTCTGCGTACTCTGAGTAATCTGCGGTGAATAATAACCTTTTTTGTTCTGGCTTTGCCGCGGTGCGGTCAGGTATTTTATTTGTCCCAAAATTTCCACGCCTGTTATCTTATTTTCCGAAAGATCCTCCAAAAAGAGCGATTAAAGCAAAAAAGTTACGCTATACAATAATTTTTTTAAAAGAAGAAAATAAACAAAACAATCAAAATCTTTATCAATAAAGGATTTGAATGAGTAAAGAAATAGGAGGTTTAATATGGGTAAAGAAAAAGAGTTTCCTTAAAGGCGTTGGAGTGAGTATTCTTTTTTGATTTTGGTTTTAGTAGGGTTGCGGTGGTGTCCTGTTTTTCAATAGGGAGCACAACCCTTGCGGGGTCCACCTATCATTGGTGGCAGGAAAAAAGTATTGCGCCTCGCGGATCATTGTCCGTGTAAACAGCTTTCAGGGAATCGAATGCATTACTAAAGATTAGGGCATAAAGGTAAAAAGAAAATCCAGAGACTTTCACAAGCGAGGGTGCATTGGTTCGTTGTTGGTAAGTGATAAGGCGCAGGATACTTTTATTTAAAGTTTAATATTTAAAAAAATCAGGAGGAATTAACGATGAAAAAGAAAAAATGGGTGAATAGTAAGGTTATTTTTACTATCACCATGGTTTTTGTTGGTTGTTGTTTTATGTCAACAAGTTTATGGGCAGACTACTGCGAATCATCGGGAGACCCTTATTACTTATGTATCAACCGTGTAGTGGCGCCTAATTTGGATAACCCATCAGATTGCACCGCCGGATACAGTGATTTCACCAACCTGACCGCTAATTTAATACAGGGAAAAGAGTTTAGTGTATCATTAGAAAGCTACGGTTTTTTGGGGTTTCCCAAAGGGTGGAAAATCTGGATCGACTATAATGGGGACAACGATTTTGATGATGAGGGTGAAGAAGTGTTCAGCGCTTTTAGAAGCTATACCGTAACCGGTTGTATTCTTGTTCCCTGCTGCACCATTATCGGTAACACGCGGATGAGGGTCTCCATGGCATCCAATTTAAATTTTACTAGTTGTGGACCCATTGGCGATGGAGAAGTAGAGGATTATACCGTCAATATCTCCTCCAACCCTGATTTCGGCAATGTTGGCAACACAACTGTATTTGGCTATGTTTCCACCGCTGCCAACCTCCGAGCCATGCCCTTTTACATGCCGGAGAATGGTGAAATCCGCAGCATCACCATGTACCATCAACCCGCCGGAGAACCTGAAGCCAGCGACAATATGATTTTGGCTGTTTATAGTGCTTTCGGTAGTGACCCGCAGAACATCATAGCAGTAACTCCCCCTACAGCAGTCAGCAGCACCCTCGGTTGGCAGACCATTTGCCTGACCAATCCCGTGTGGGTGGCGGAGGGCAACACCATCTGGTTGGCCTGGCTCTATGAGAATAACCCGGGAATTCACTATCAACCCGATTCACCCGGTCGAGCCCAATCCAGTAAGACCTGGTCCGACGGCATGCCCGATCCCTTTGGGCCACACACAGATGTGAATTATATCTACTCTATTTATGCCACTTATAGACGCTGTGGCTGTGATTAAAACCGGCGACAGGAGGGAAACCAATGAAATTAATTGCCGACTGCTGCCCAACACCGGATTGGTCTTACACCAGGTGAAATCTTTTTTTGTGCTGAAGTTGAAGACAATACGGTAAATATCCGTTAGATGTAGAAGGATAGGGGACCAGTCAATAAGAAGCCTCCTGGAAGTGGGGAAAGACCTCACTTTCAGAGGCTTCGGTTGCCAGGTAAGAAGGATAAAGCAACAAAGGAACAACAAAGACAACAAAGGGGGCAGGCCAGAATACCACCAGTATAAGAATAAATTCGAAGCACGAAATCCGAAATTCGAAACAAATTCAAATGACCAAAATCTAAATGACCAAAACAAAAACGGCAGCAGCAAATAGTTTAGAGCTTTTGTTTTGAATTTTGAACATTTGAATTTTGTATTTGTTTCGGATTTCGATATTC
>CP070627.1:2906952-2910546 GCA_020355945.1 Candidatus Aminicenantota bacterium
ATGTGATGATGTGATGATGTGATGATGTGATGATGTGATGATGTGATGACAATTTATTCGATTAATTTCAGCCTAAAAGGACAGCTAAGAAATAATTTACCTGGGAAAAATCGTTTTCGGTAAGACTGCACCAACAGGGAAAAACTCCTTTTTTCGGTTTTCAACCAACTGCCTACATCTAAACCCACAACTAATCCGGAGGTTGAGAATCGATTAAAAGCCCAGGTGGTTCGTTTAAGCTCCATAAGGATACTTTTAAGGCCAAAACCGAACTTGTCATAGATGTTTTCCAATTTAAAAAGTGATTGATTCAATACGAATTTTTTATAGGCCATCTCGTTAATAAGACCTAAAGTCTTTCTGCCGTAACGAACGATTTGGGATGGATAAATCACTTTTGTGGTTGTAACCGGTTGCTTTTTCACTACGTAGGTTATCTTAACCCGCAACAGTGGGAACCAATACTCGATTCCATTAGTGGTGAACAGTCTTTTACGGTAAGTGACATCGTGAACTTTAAATTTTTTAATAGTCAAGACCTTTGATAAATCTTGATATACCGCTTCACAAATTTGTTCCGGGCCTAAAACGGTTTGCATTTTTTCGCGATAGGCTGTATAATGTAAAGCGATTTTTAGAATCAAGGCGGCTATCGTTATACCAGATTTTTTTGTGTATGGCGATAGCTTTTTTTATTTTTTGTGAATTTTTTTTACAGTTAAAAAGAAAAATTTGCTGTGAAAGTTGAAAAATCAAAGCAAGACGGGGATTTGCAACTTACAGAAAAGTCGAGTTAATTTGCCGGTTTTTCTACTTTTATGCAGCAAACAGCTAAAACTAAAAGGGTATTTGATAGGCCCCAGGAATTCAAAGCCCGGGACCATTTTCAACAGCGTATCTGCATACCCTAAGAAAAGAACTTCGGGTTTTTCTTAGACTGGGGCTTACCTGGACGAAACTGGACCTTACGGTTAACACGTTAAAAATTAAACGTTCACAGTTAACCGCTCACCGTTACCAGTTCAGATATCAGATATTTGATTGTCTGTTTTTCGATTACAATTAATAAACTATTCACGGCTATTGGTCTCTTAAATTTCTGTATTTACGCTCTTTTTTAGTACTATGATCGGTTGTAGTAACAAAGGATAAAGTAGGGTTGACATTTAAAGAGATCACTCAGTTGGCAATTTTTGGAGATTTTAGTTTCAACTTTTTTCCAGGAATTTACAAAAATTTCAAACGAAGGTGCCGCAACAGTGGTGCATGATGCAATTGTGGATGGTGGATAGTGGATAGAAAATGATGAATGCCTCATTATTCTATAATGGAATTTTCAGTTTTCATCTTTTCAGGCACCGTCACCCTTTTTTAGAGTTATAGTGCAGAGATTGATATAGGAGTTACTTGTAAGTTTATGATTAAGAATAATGGTTTCAGCTTTTTTTCCAGCTTAAAAAAATTAAGACGTAATAAAAAGCTACATGCAGTAGTGGAAGAACGCATTAAGAACTTTCTTTCAAAAATATTACCAGAGTTACACATCATTCAAGAAGTACAAGGATTAGCAGGAGGTAGAAATGATTTAATTTGCTTTGAATTCAATGGGAAGAAAATTGTTTTTGTTTTTTTTTGCCTGTCCCCTTTTCTTAAATAAGAAGAGGGGTTATTCAACTATAAGAATCATATCACCTGAGGAGATAATTTAAATGGAAATTGAAAAAAAATATGATCAAAAAACAATGGAGGCCATTTGGGAAGCCAAGAAGAAAGTCAATGAAAAAATATCTCAAATGACCTCAGAAGAAATGATAGAGCATTTCAAAAAAGTCAGAGAAGAATATTTTCAAAGAAAGAAAAAACAAAAGAGGGTAATAACCGGTACTAGAGCTGAAGTTCATTAATCCTGCTTTCAATACTTAATTCTATTAGAAAGAATAGGGCCAGGTAATTTATTCCTCTACTTCAAACGCAACACTTACTCTAGCCCCTTGATGACAATTGATCACTCCGCTTTTATTGGCTGCGGGCAATACCCGCGCCCATCCTCCCGCATAGGTATTGCCAAATACAAAAAACCCCCATACCATATGATGCTCTGCACAGCCATCATTTCCCAGTTGGTATAAATAAGTAGGTGATTCGATATATTCTTGCACCACCCAACTCCTTATACTTAGTGCCTTCATTATAAATTCATCCCACTGCGGCTCAGTGACGGGACGGCTAAAGAGGATATCTTGCCAATCATTGCCTGATAATGCCTGATCAACTAATCCTCTCCATTTCTCTTCAGACGTATAACGCCCGACATAAATGTCTTTACCTCCCGTACCCACTAAAGGTTTCAGTACCAACTCCTCCCGATGGGTACGAATAAATTCTTCCAATTGAATCCTCTCTCCGTGATAGCCGGTCTCCCCGGGAACCACTTTACGGGTCCAGGGGATGTATTTTTCTATGATTTCTTTTTCTTCGGCGCTAAAGAACCCGGAATCTTTGGTTTCGGACAGTAAGGCCAGGTTTAATTTGGTGGACAACAGCCAGGCAATGGCTCCATTACATATCAATATTTTCTCATTCTTAAAAAGCTCCAATATCTCATCCGGCACAAATCCGTCGCGCCATTCTACAATATAGTGTATCTTCTTGCCGCTGCAAAGTACATCGTCTCCCTCCACCTTTAACCGGGAATAATCACAAATAAAAATTCGCCCTCCTAAATGATTCATCCCGGACTGCAGCACATTATTGTACACGGAGTTAAAATATCTTTCTCTTGGAGCCATCTGGGACAAATGATACTCCGGGGGCGCAATAAAAGCAATATTAATTTCATCCTCATGGGTGTAAAAACTCCTGGCACTGTTGACCAGATGCTCGAATAAAACCACATATAAATTCCTGTTGGTTATTTTTACATGACAGCGATTCATAAATTCGGATATAATGGGCGTTGCTAAATACAATGATTCCCAAAAGGGTAAATCCAGTCCTCCCAGATTGGTGTTAACATTAAACTCAAGGCATTTTAAACCGGATTCGCCCAGGATAAAATCACCGCGGGACAAAAGCCGGTGCATATGCGCATCCGTGACTCCATATAAAAAATATTTTGCCATGTCTATGCTGATACCGTAATATTGGCTTATCTTTTCATGATCATTGGAAAATATGCGGCCAGGAATACTACGCAGCAAATTTAAAACCCCCAGGCTGGCGTTTTTCATTTCATTTTTTACCTGCTGATCGATAAAAGTGGGCCAGGGCTGAAGCTTAAACAACGGATCATCCAACTCCAATAAATAATAATTCTCCGATCTTAAACTCCCAGGATTTTCCCGGACGAAATTTACAAATTGGGCACTACATTGGGATAACTGTTCATGAGACTTGATAATGTGAGTTTTTATTTCCATTTTAACCTACCATTAAAATAACTAAAAAATTAGCCACGAAGTTACACGTAGGGACACGAAGAAGAGATCAGTAGGTAGTAGGTAGTAAGTAGTAGGTAGTATAAAGATGACATAAGACAGATGACGGATGACAGCTTATTGGTCCACCATGTCATGGGGTTTAAATCTGTGTAAT
>CP070627.1:2910646-2914239 GCA_020355945.1 Candidatus Aminicenantota bacterium
CAGGAGAAGTTCCATTAGTGGTTTTTTTAGATTCCCAAAACAGTTTCTTTGAAATCCAGGAACGATATTATGAGGCCATTACCCAATGGAACATTTTAAAAGCAGAGCTTGAAGAGCTATTAGGAGAAGAAATATGAAAAACAAAATATCAGTCATTTTATTTGCCAGTATTTTGATTTTTGCTGGTTTTTTTATTCACTGCGGGAAGCCGGATGAACATCCGCATTCTCCTGCGGAATCCGCGGGACATGAGCACACACATGATGAGGCAGAACCTGACAGCGAACCGGGTGGGCATTCGCATGACCCGACAGAAGACTCTCATGCCAGTACAGTTGGACACCGATACTTGCAAGTCAGTCCGCAGATTATCAAACAATGGGGCATCCAATACACTGAAGTGCAGCAGCAAGATTACGTGGAAAAGGTCACATTGACAGGGGTGGTGAAAGTGAACCAGGAAACCACGTTTTTCATCAACTCATTGGTTCCCGGGATTGTCACTGCCATCAAAAAAGATATCGGCGATACGGTTAGAAAAGGTGATGTGCTGTGTGTGTTGAATTCCCCCGGACTATTGCAACTAAAAACCAACTATATCAAAGCCTTCCAGGAATACCGCTTGACCAAAGAAAACTATGACCGGGCCCGGAAGCTGTTCAACATCAAAGCCATTGAACAAAAAGAGCTGACCAGCCGGGAAAGCGCCTATAAAACAGCCATGGCTGAATATTTTTCCCTGGAAGCCGAGTTGAGTATGATTTGTTCTGATAAGCAAACACTCCAGGCCATAAAAGGGGCGTTTCAACTGGATAAGGCAGAAAAGCTCAAAGCCTTTCTCTCTCCCTATTACAACATTCTCTCTCCCGGGTCCGGCAAGGTCATGATGCGTAATTTAAGCCTGGGGGAACGGATAGAGACCACCAATGCCATTTTTGAAATCTCCGCTACCCAAAAAATGTGGGTTATACTGGATGCCCTGGAAAAAGATTTGCCCTATATCGAGAAAAACAAAACCGTACAGATCGAAACAGACGTTTACCCGGGAAAATATTTCAATGGCCGCGTACTCACCTTAATGGAAAAAATTGACCCTGAACTGCGCACCCTAAAAGTCCGGGTTGAGGTGAACAACCAAACCGACTGCTGCCTCAAACCGGAGATGTATGTCAGAGGGTATATCGAGAAAAAACTCAAACGCCAACACCTGGCGGTTCCGGTGAAAGCCCTGGTGAAATTGTCCGGGGTCGATGGTGTCTTTGTCATTGAAGAAGGCGAATTTTTATTCAAACCGGTCCAGGTAATTGAGACCGATTCCGCAGGGTTTGCCTTTGTCAACGGTCTCCAACCCGGTGAACTGGTAATCTCCGCAGGCGCCTTTTACCTCAAAGCCGAATACGAAATCCAAAGCGGCAAAGCAGACAGCGGCCATGGACATGAGCATTAAGATTGCCCACGAATTACACGAATTACCACGAATTGGAACAACTTCTAATAAAAAGTTTTTGCGGGGGTCCAGGGGGCAGTTTTTTCAAAAAGCGCCCCCTGGCCGTCGGAGACAAAAGGAGTGAATAAATGAAGAAATTAATTGTAATGGTTTTAGGGAAGCGGGTATTTACGTTTCTTATTATTGCGTTTATTATTATTGCTGGTATTTTGGCTTATCAGAATTTGAAAATAGATGTATTTCCTGATCCGTCACCGGTATTGGTACAACTGCACTGTGACGCCGAAGGTATGGCACCGGAAGAGGCGGAGAAATTTGTGTCTTATCCGATTGAAACTTCGTTGTATGGATTGCCTCATATAAAGAAAGTCACTTCTTTTTCTACCTTTGGATTATCCACGGTGAATGTTTATTTTGATGACAGTATTGACATTCATTTTGCCCGGCAATTGGTGGCGGCGCAGCTTCCGGCTATACAGGAAAAACTCCCGGAATTCGTAGAAGCACCGGAATTAGGACCTATCACCACAGGATTGGGTATGGTGTATATTTATGCTGTTACCGGTGACTTGCCAGCCATTGAATTACGTACACTCCAGGACTGGGTGATTAAATTTCAACTGCAAACCATCCCCGGTATTGCAGCCGTGCTGAGCCAGGGTGGGGACATCAAACAATTCCACGTGATTGTAGACCCGCAAAAACTGATTAAATATAAAATCGGCCTTCATTCGGTTATCGAGAATATCAAAAAAAGTTCCAAAAACATCACTGCCGGTTATATCGTTAAAAATAGAGAAGAGTATATCATCCGGGGGGTGGGATTGATGGAAGAGATGGAGGCGTTGAAAAAGGTATCCATTAAAGAAGTGGGGTCTACTCCTATATACCTGGAAAACGTAGCGGAAATCAAAATCGGTAAAGCCATCCAGCGGGGCGATGCCATGGTGGATAAAGAGAAAACCACCGTATCCGGGATTGTTATGAAATTGATCGGTGTCAATACCGCTGAACTGATTGACAAGATCAACCAACGGGTAGAGGAGATCAATGCCGGACTGCCTGAAGGCATACAAGTGGTCCCGGTTTACAACCAGGGCTTGATTATCAACGCTGCGTTTCGAACGATTTCAGAAGCATTGATTATCGGCATTATCCTGGTGGCATTTATTCTTTTCATTTTTATCAATGATCTCTCTTCTTCGTTGGTTTCGACGCTATCCATTCCGTTTGCCGTGTTTGTTACGTTTATTGTAATGAGATTGACTGATATGACGGCTGATCTGATGTCTTTTGGCGGGTTAGCTATTGGTATTGGTTTGTTGGTGGATGCCACGGTGGTGGTGGTGGAAAACATCTCCAGGCACAGAGAAGAAGCAAAGAAAACAAAAAAGGACATGGAGGTTATTATCAGCTCTGTTAACCAGGTATTACGGCCCTTAACTTATGCCATGGTAATGATTATCGCTTCATTTTTGCCTATCCTGACTCTCCGGGGGGTAGAAGGGAAACTCTTCAGACCTTTTGGATTCGCTTTACTTATTGCCATTGTATCTGCTATTATTTATGCTGTTTTCTTTTCACCGGTGTTGATGAACGTATTGGGGAAGCGGAAAGTTAATGTCACGGGATTTATTTTTGAAGCCCTGAAAAAAGTATATTTGAAAGTATTCGATGTGTTTTACCGGAGGGAAAATCTTACTATTTTGATTTTTCTGGTGGTATTTATTTTCAGCCTGGTGGTGCTGGTGACTACAGGATCGGAGTTTATTCCTGCTTTAAATGAGCAAACCATTCAATTGGAAATAAACCTACCTCAAAGCACGACGTTGGCGGAAACCTCCAGGATCATGAACATCATCCACCGGGAAGTGGGTCCTTTCCCGGAGGTGGCCAGTATGTATGGCCGGATTGGCAGGGGAGAAGGGGGCACTCATCCTCACCCGGTCAATGTAGGTCATACCATCATCAACCTAAAAAATCGAAAATATTGGACAGTGGATACGTATGAAGCACTGATCCAAAAAATCCGGGATAAAATCAAGCACAGGATTCCCGGGGTGTTGTTGAATTTCACCCAGCCCATCAAGCATAACCTGGATCACTTGATCACGGGTGTCCGTGCTGATTTGGCTGTAAAAGTATT
>CP070627.1:2914339-2917929 GCA_020355945.1 Candidatus Aminicenantota bacterium
AGCCGGAACGAACCTTAAGTTATACTCCCCTATTCCAGGTGCTATTTAGCTTTATGGATACACCCACCGAATATTTAAGCCTCCCGGGGTTAGAGGTGAATGCCGAACCTACACACAACCGCTCATCAAAATTCGATCTCAATATCGTGGTATTGCCCCCGCCCGAAGAACTGGTTGAAGAAATCGGTTCACAAATTTACATCGAATGGGAATATAATACCGATATCTTCGATCAGTCTACCATGGACCGAATGATCCATCATTATTTACGGCTCCTGGAACTTGCCCCGCAGCACCCGGAAGAACCGATTTACTCACTACCCATGCTGGCAGAAGCAGAAATACATCAACTGGTGTATGAATGGAACCATACCGCAGCCCAGTATCCCAAACATAAAACCATCCATGAATTATTTGCAGAACAGGTGGAACAAACCCCGGACAATATTGCTGTAGTGGGAGCCCACGAATTACACGAATTACACCAAAAGGGGACAAGGGGGCTTGCCCCCTTGTATATTACTTACAAGGAACTAAACCAACAAGCCAATCAACTGGTTTATTTATTAATAGAAAAAGGTGTCCACCACGACACCATTGTAGGAATCATGATGGAACGTTCCATCGGGAAGATCGTTGGTATATTGGCAATACTAAAAGCCGGGGGAGCCTACATGCCTATTGACCCGGATTACCCGCAAGAGCGCATCCGGTACATGATCTCCGACAGCAGGGTCAACATGTTGTTGACTACGCCTCATTTATCCTGCAAATGGGAAAAATTGTCAATTGTCAATTGTCAATTATTAATCGTTAACCAAAAGCACCCAGCCGGGCCAGGACTTAATAATCCTGTGCAGGAGCCCGATTCAATTAATAATGATGGATTAACAATTAATCATTCACAATTAAAACAGGCCACTTTAGCCTATGTCCTCTACACCTCCGGCACCACCGGTAGGCCCAAAGGTGTCATGATCGAACACAGCAATGTGGTCAACTTGCTAACCTGGTACGGCAAAACCTACAACCTGGGAAAAGACACCAGGGTGCTGCAATTAACCAATTACACCTTTGATCCCAGCGTGGAAGATATTTTCGGGACCCTTTTATATGGAGCAGTGCTTTATATCGGCAGTCCAGAGTTGGCCTTCAACAGGGAGCTGTTTGGCAAATATGTGGAAAAACACCAGGTTAACCTGGTGGATTTTGTTCCTACCTTATTAAATGAACTGCTGGGCTCCCGGCAGCAGCCCAGGACCCTGGAAACCGTTATCTCCGGTGGGGAAACATTGACCGATACAGTCAAACAAAAAATAATAGAAAAAGGTTACCCTTTGTATAACCACTATGGCCCCACAGAAACAACAGTCGATGCCATGGCGGAAAAGTGCTCCACAGATAGCGTAACCATCGGGTACCCCATTTCCAATGTAACCTGTTACATCCTGGACAACCATCAGCATCCACTACCCCTCGGTGTCATTGGTGAACTTTATATATCCGGCGCAGGACTCGGAAGAGGATATATGAATAATCCCGGGCTAACAGCACAAAAATTTATAAAAAATCCCTTTTCCCCAGGCAAACGGATGTTCCGCACAGGAGACCTTGCCCGAAGGCTTCCCACAGGAAAAATCCAATTCCTGGGCCGGCAAGACCAGCAAGTAAAAATAAGAGGACACCGGATAGAATTGAAAGAGATAGAAAACTGCTTATTGAAACATCCCCATATAAAAAAAGCAATCGTAATTGACAACAAAAATGGAAAAGGAGAAACCCATTTATATGCATATGTTGTCCCGGGAAAAAAAGGGTCCCCATTAGAATTAAGAGAATATCTCTCAAAATATTTACCCGCTTATATGATGCCTGCTTATTTTGTGCAAATAGAAAAGCTCCCCTTAACTTCCAACGGGAAAATAGACAGGAAATCGCTGCCCCTACCCCCTTTAAAAAACGAAAAAAATTACACTGCACCAGTGGATGAAGCAGAAGAAAAATTAGCAGCCATATGGTCGGAAGTGCTCCAAATAGAAAAAGATATTATCAGTACAACTGACAATTTTTTTGGCCTGGGCGGACACTCCTTAAATGCAACCATGGTGATATCCACAATACGAAAAGAATTTAACATCGATGTACCGCTGCTGGAACTATTTAAGCGCCCCACCATCAAATCACTGGCAAAATATACCAGGACTGCAAAGAAAAGGAAACGAATACTCACAGCCCAGGACGATCAGTTGGTCCTGTTAAAGCAGGCAGGCAGTAAAAATAAAAATCTTTTCCTGGTCCATGATGTCACCGGCGAAGTAGACGTATACATTGAATTTTCGAACCACCTGGAAATCCAATTCAATTGTTGGGGGATTCGGGCAGACAGGTTTGACAATTATGGGCCCGGTCATATCAGCATTGATGAGATTGCCCCCACTTATATAGAAAAGATCAAAAAAATCCAGGGCCATGGACCTTATTACCTGGCCGGTTGGTCAATCGGCGGCACCATTGCATTTGAAATTCTCAGGCAATTGGAAAATATAAATGAAATCGTGATATTTTTCGCCCTGATCGATTCCATGCCGCCCCGGGAAAATTTACAACCGGGACCCCCTGCATTTTCAGTTCAATCGGAATTGGAAAGTCTTTGGGAATTTCTAGGAAATGAAGAGAACAGGAAAAAAGCAGGAAAGGCAGAAAACCTGGAACAGTTCTGGCATTTTGTTGTGAATCTTCTCGAAGAATCGAACCATTATCCGGGGATTGAGAGCATAAAAAGACAGGTCCCCAAAAATATACAACAGGAGATACCCAATTTTAATCAATTGACATTAAAGCAAATGGTTTACTATTTTAATGTAAGTCGGACATTGGCCAGGGCTTGTGATCGTTACATCCCCGGCGGGAAAGTGAAAACCCCGATCCATTTCTTTACTGCCCGCCGCAGTAAAATTAAAAACAAAAATGATTGGCAAAAATATTCCCACCACCCCTTAAAATTTCATAAAATCGCGGGCGATCATTTTTCAATACTTAAAATGCCCCAGGCAGCGTCTTTTGCAAAATTATTCGAAAACCTAATGCAAAACCCGGAATAAAATGACTAATCGGCTGCCCCCCAGGGGCTTTGTAATTGGTAATTCACAATCTTAGGAGACCGTAGTGGATTTGAAACAACGCTTATCAAAACTATCACCTGAGCAGAAGAAGCTTTTTGAATTAAAGCTGAAACAACAAGGAATAGATATTTCCCAGCTAACCGCTGCAGAAATATCCAAAAGGACAACAGTCCAGGACCGCTCCCTGGACAGGAGAAAAAAAGAGAAAACCATATCACATCCCATCGTACCCACCGAAAAAAAAGAATATTACCCGGTATCCGCCTCCCAAAAAAGAATGTACATTTTAAACAACTTTATCGAATACAACATGCCCCTGCCATACCAGGTGGAAGGGCACCTGGACAAAAATCGCATCCGGGAAGCATTTCAAAAATTAGTGCAAAGGCATGAAAGTCTTCGCACTTCTTTTGAATTGAAGGCAGGAGAACCCGTACAAAAAATCCATGACCGGGCAGCCTTTGAAAT
>CP070627.1:2918029-2921616 GCA_020355945.1 Candidatus Aminicenantota bacterium
CCTGGGTGAATTTAAAAAAGGAGAATTGGATGCCAAAATTGAAGAGGTTTCCTTTAAATTAAAAAAAGGGGAACATTCCCCCTGGATTGAAACCGAAAATGCATGGTACATCACGCAGATGATTAACCTTACCGAACCCCAACCGGTGGAATACAAATCGGTTAGAGAGGAAATCGAAAATAAATTAAAAATGGCCGAACAAGAAAAGCTGCTCAAAGAATATTTAGAACAGTTAAAAAAAGAGAGCCATATCAAAATCTACGAACAATTTTAAATTTTAGCCCCATTAGCCAATGGTTGCATTTACTTATCATTTTTGATAAGATAATGCTATAAATCAAAATACGCAAAATACGGGGTCAGGCAAGAATACCCTATAATACCAAAACTGGTAAAAAAATGCAATACAGTTCACCCGGCATCACCCGGCATGGGATATGGGAAATTATTGAAAAATATGTTAAAATAAAGACATGAAGCAAAAAGAGTTAATGACCCTGATAGCAAAAGGCGAAAGTGAAGGGGTTGAGTTTAAGTCCGTTTTTGGCGATCCGGTTATCGAAGCGCTGGTGGCATTTGCCAATGCCTCCGGCGGCAAGGTATTGGTTGGGGTTGATGACCGTGGGAATATCCCGGGAATTACAATCGGCAAAGAAACGATCCCCAAATGGCTAAACGAAATAAAGCAAAAAACCGGGTACAAAATCATGCCCGATGTGAATATCCTGGAAATAAACAAAAAACAAGTGGTAGAATTGAGAATAACCGAGTACCCTTCCAAACCCATTTCTTACAAAGGTAGATATGTCAAACGATTAGGTAACAGCAATCATATCATGACTACCGATGAAATTGTGAATGAATACCTCCGGGTAAGAAACCGCAGTTGGGATATGTTCATCGCAGAAAATTACACCCTGGAAGATTTGGACCTGGAAGCTGTTTCCAAATTGATCCAAAAAATCAATAGTAAAAGAGATAATAAAATAGAAGAAGACCCACTGCTATTTTTGAAAAAGTATGGGTTGATCCAGGATATCAAAATTACCAATGCCGCGCTGCTGCTTTTTTCCAGCAATAAATTGGACATAACGGAACTTCAAATCGGTCTCTTTGAAACCGATACGGTTATCAAGAAATCCATCACCCTTAAAGACAATCTACTTGAGGAAGTTGAACGGGTCATGGATTTTATCATGACCTATATTACAAAAGAGTATGTTATTACCGGGGCGCCGGAGCGTGATGAACGCTGGCAGTATCCTTTATCCGCCGTACGGGAATTTTTAATCAATGCCATTATTCACCGGGATTATCGAAAAGGAATTCACTCCCAGTTTAAAGTCTTCCGGGATAAAATTGTCTTCTGGAATATCGGCAAATTACCGGAAGAACTAACGATTGAAGATTTGTACCAGGGCACGGAAAAATCCATTCCCAGGAATATAAAAATAGCGGAAATCTTTAAGGAAGCCTTTTTAATCGAGAGGTACGGGAGTGGGATAAAAAGGGCGGTTAAAGAGTTGACTAACTATAAGCTGCCGGTACCAAAAATTGTTGAAACCGTTGGCGGTATTGAGATCGTTATATATGGAACCCCGCAAGAAAAAAAAGACCCCCCTAATAAATCCACCCAAAAGGAAAAACAACCCCAAAAAAATGGTGGAATAAAAGAAAGTGGAGGATTAAATGGAGGATTAAATATCCTATTCGAATATATTAAAAAAAATCCTGGTAAAAGGATAAGCGAAATATCATCCATATTGCAAATACCCGAAAGTACATTGGAAAAACAAGCAAAAAAGCTAAAAGATCTGAAAAAAATTACGTATAAAGGAAGTAAGAAAAGAGGCGGGTATTATTTGAAATAACAAGGAGTGGGAGGAGTGAGCCATGAGGAGCCATGAGGGAGCCATGAGGGACGGTGCGTGCAAATGTGCAAGGAATTTGATATAATTTTACGAAAATACTGAAAATACAGGGACATCCTTTTCCTTTTTAAAGAAAAGAAAAAAGGCAGCAGGGAAGAAAAAAAAATTTTTTTTAGACATTTTTGAGGCACTGGCGCGTTTCGATGGCGTACGATTTACTCCTTTTGATCATATTAAAGGCAAAAATAAAAAGATATTTATATCATCACTTCTGGAAGGTGTAGATGGGAGTTTGTGGATTGGTACGCGATATGGGGGGTTAAATCGATTCAATGCGTTTCCTATGGAACAGGCGACGGCATGAAAAGTATCGAATGCAATGGGGGAAATCAACCGGCGGGATTGGAATGAAAAATTCAATTCCCGGGCAAACTCCTATTTTCAATTTCATTTAAAACCAGGTGGATCAATTCCGGTATTTTATCATTAATGTCTGGTGTAAGATCAGTTCCTATAGATATATCAGCCGGTTGGACAGCAAAAATCACGACTTCCGGCATCGATTTTCCCAGGATGGCGGCAATCCGCAGCACATCAGAAACCCCTGGTTGATGAAGAGAAAAATGCTCTCTTTTGGAAACCGAACCAATATCCTTGGGCGTAAGACGGAAAATAGTTCCCGGGGGTTTGTCCGTTTGAATGGCATCAATAAGAATAACCTTTTTTCTACCATCCAGGTAATAGAGGAGGTCCATCCCCGCTGTTCCTCCATCCAGGACTTCCACCGCAGCAGGGAGGGGGATATGCTGCAGCCTCCGGGCTGCATGCACCCCTAGCCCCTCATCTTTCATGAGAATATTCCCCACGCCTAGTACTAAAATCGGGGGAATATTCTCATCAGTCACTGCGGTTATACACTTAGGCGCTTAGCGATTAACAATGAATTTTTTCACCTGCCCGGCCGGTGTCAAAATATGAACCGCACACGCCAGGCACGGATCAAATGAACGAATGACACGCCCCACATTAATGGGATTATTGAGGTCCGGTACAGGACACCCCAAAAGGGCTTTTTCAACCGGTCCTTGAGCGCCACTGCTGTCCATCGGCGCTGCATTCCAGGTGGTGGGCACCACACACGCATATTGATCAATTACGGAATTGGCAATGCGTACCCAATGGCCCAATGCGCCCCTCGGAGCTTCAATCATACCATAGGCCTGACCGGTGGTGGGTGGCTCCCAATGAGCGGTATCATGAATCGTGCTATTGGGATTCGTTTGCACCATACTTTCAATATCATTTAACCAACGCACCATCGCGTCACAAAGAACCTGGGTTTCCAATGCACGGGCCAGGTGTCGCCCTACTGCCCCGGGTGTTATCCCACTGGTCAACGCATCCTTAAAAGCCTGGACCGCCTGGTGATTGTAAGTGGGATGCGAAGGTCGTTGGAGAGTCACCATCAACCGGGCCAGAGGTCCCACTTCCATCGGCTGATTATTAAACCGTGGTGCTTTCACAAATGAGTAAGCATCCGCCTTATCCAAATCAAATTCCTGGGTGGTTTGAGAGGGATGCCCATCTGTTGTGGATACATACCATGCTTTGGTCACATCTTCCGTAAGGTTGGGTTCAATAGCAGCACGGCTGCTGGCGGTTAAACTCCCATTCTCAATCGTTCCTTCCGGGTAGAGAAAACTCCCGTCCGATTCG
>CP070627.1:2921716-2925292 GCA_020355945.1 Candidatus Aminicenantota bacterium
AACCCTTTAATATAGATGGATATATTACGACTTCCGATAACAAATTTCAAAAAACCCAATTCTACATTAAAAAAGAAATAATGAAAGAAATTAATGACTGCTTTTCAGGAAACAGTAAGGGATATGAGGAATTTGGGAAAAAAAACAAAGAAATCATGTTACTAAAATTCAAGAGTATAGGTATAAATGAAGATCATTTCAAAATCCGCTACTATCTCAGGAGTGAAAATTATAACTCTCCAGGCTTCATATTGGAAGAAATTGAAGCCTTATTTGAATCCGGAAGCGTCAAATTTGCAGAAAAGACCCATGTCTTGAAAGCATTGATTCAACGACTGTTTTCCTCATATTTTAATGAATTGCTTAAAGATGAAAAGAGCTATGAAAGAACTAAAAAGCTTTTTAAACGAACCATCGATCAATGGGACTACGAAGGTTCAAAAAATAACATCAAAGCCCAGCTTTACTGGATTCGATCGATGCTGAAAGGATGCAGGGATTCCGAAAACCCGGTCCAAATGTTTAACCGCTGGTTCAAGGTAAGCAAGGAAGTTGCCATTAAATCAAGGATGCAGGAGGTAGATTCCACCAACATTGTTCATCACTTCACCATTCACCCGATTCCCTTTTTACGTGTTAAAGCTCTCCAATATATTCACAGGTACATCACCAACCCAATGGACAGATTAATGGAGCCTGAAAAAACAAAATGGGAACCTGGATTGGTAGAGGCTTTATCCGGGTCTATTATCAAGGTTTTAAAGATGTCCCGAATGAGTGAGAATGAAGCACCTCTGTGGTTTGAACTGGAGGGTGTGCGTTTTCTTACCTGGATGGTGGTGAATTATAAGGCCACCGGGCTATGTCCGGCAAAATTGTGTTACGATCTCTGGAAAAACGAAATTTCTTCGTCTTTCTTCTCCAGGTTATCTGATGCAATGTTGATTTACCCTGAGGAAGTGAAAAAAAGAGAAATAATTGCATCCATGTTCCAGGCTGCCGGACGTCTACTCAGAGAATTGGAGAGAGATAATCCCCAGGTTGACGATATTTTTCTCGGATTGACTGAATTTTGCCTCGAAAATTGTGTCATTTTTGGAGAAAAAGATCAAAGTAAAGAACATACCATGATAGAAGAATTGCGCCAGGAATTTATCACCTTTTTCCAATCCATATCAAAGTTTTTGTCTTACAAAAAAATCGATAACTTTAGTGATATAAGTAAGCTTGAGAAACTCCCGGTTGATAAAGAACCAAATTACTTCAAATCCAGTTCTAAAGTATTGAATGAGTTTTATGACCTCTCCCAATATATACACCAATATTACTATGAAAAATATGAGGATATCTATACCTTAGGAAAACTAAATTATGAAACGTTTTATAAAATCAGGAACTCCATTAACAGGATTGAAGAGATCATAAAAGATTTAAAGGAAAAAAAACAAGAAAAACAGAGTTTGTGGTTGGAAAGAGAGTTGTATGCTTTTATGCTGAACCAGTGGAAAAATTTTATCAAAGATGAAGTAGATAATTACCTGATTCTCGATTTTGCCAAAGCTATCAGGGAGTATAATGCGCAGTGCATCGAGGAAAATACGTCCATGGATATACCGCTAATCTTCAGGAATATCTTTACCCGCCTCAACATCATGGCAGAGTGTGACGAATCCTATTTGCTTTACAAAAAAAGCGAGGGAAATGAGGTTGTTGTTATTTATAATAATGGAAAACGGGAAGATATACTAGAGGAGGAAGGCATAGACAACCATAGGATCCCTTCAAACTGGCTGGATCAGCATATTTTTTCTAACCTGGCAGAGGACAATATTAAGCGGCAATTCAAGGAGCAGAAATCCAGGCATATGCTGCTCAGGGCACCGGGACATGAACTTGCCGCCACCATCGCGGTGTACTTGTTCTTATGGAAAAAAGAAGACAGCAATGGTTTCTCCCGCCTCGAGAGCCGGGAGATCCTGGGCGAGTTCCTGACGACCACGGCCTACTTGCAGTCTGCCTTGAGGGAGCAGCGAGAACGCCAGGAAGAGTTCTTTCGCATCGTATCCCACGAATTGAATCAGATTATACGTGGACTTTTGGGCTGGGTTTCCAATCTGCAGACCGGTCTTTTGGAAGATAAACAGGACATGAGGAAGGAGTATTACAATCGGTTTCAACATTCACTTATCTTAGCAGACCATGTGATCCGTGCTATTTTAAGCTTTCGTGACACCGTAAGGTTTGAACTTCAATCCTGTGAGATTGATAAAGAGGTAGAAAAGACTGTAAAATTGGCCAGGATCCAGTACAAAGATTATGGGAATGTTCAGCTCAATTTTAATAAAAGTCCTGGTTATTACGAAATTATCACGGATTCAGCACTGGTGGAATCAGCAGTGATGAACCTGTTAACTAATGCCAGAAAATACAATCCTGAATGCAAACCAGTGGATCTGAATTTATACACAGAAGGGCATAATATAGTTATTGAAGTAAAGGACGAAGGAGTGGGTATCCCAAGGGATGAGTATGATATGGTGTTTAAGTTATTTGAGAGGGGTTCCTATGCCAAAAAAAATAAAATTGATGGATTGGGAATTGGTCTCCCTGTTTCAAAAAAAAATATCGGACTGTTGGGGGGAACTCTAACCTTTCAATCTCAAGAAGGGATAGGGTCTACTTTTCGTATTACGTTGAGTAAAACGAGGTTCATGAAACCCCATATCCTTGTAACCAGTGTGGAGGTAAGCAAACCTCCCAATCTTAATTTTATAGAAGCCCCCAACATCAGGGAAAAATTAGAAGAAAAATTAGTTTATGACCCTTATAAAAAAATGTTGATCCTACGAGGGGTCTTGACGGATGAACAGTACAATGCCTTAAAACAGTGTTATGAAAGGGATAAAAAAACAGATGCCTTTATTCTGAGTGCGCTGGAAAAATTGCGTCAGGACTCAAGTGAAAAATTAAATAAGATGCAAACCGATTAAAATATATCTCACAAGGAGGGAAAATGAGAATTCTTATTATTGATGACTATGTTGATTACGCATTTAATTTAAAAGGCAAATTCCGCTTTGCCGGCCATGAAGCGGAGTATTGCTTAAATAGCAGAACTGCTGTGGAGTTTGCATTAAAATATAAACCGGATTGGGTGGTCCTGGATGTCAGGATGCCCTATAAATCAGGGGTGATCGTATACAGAGAATTAAAAGACAGGTTGGATATTGAATTTTCCGTAGTTTTTTACTCTAACCATTGTGACGATCCAGACATAATCAAGGAATTTAGAAATCTTAATGTGCCGGATGAAGTGATAATCCCCAAGACAACAGATATGGAAGATGATGTTATCAATAAGCTCATTCCTGCATTAAAGTCAGGGTATTTTACAGGAGGACAAAAAAATGGAAAGCAACAACCTTGATTTTCTTAATGAAGAATCAAAGCAATCCTTAAATGAACTGACAGAAAGAATAAAAGAGGATATGGTATTGTTTGCAGGAGCCGGGTTATCCCGCAATGCCCATCGTAAAGATGGAGCATTGGATAAAAAGTTCCCTTTGTGGAACGATC
>CP070627.1:2925392-2928964 GCA_020355945.1 Candidatus Aminicenantota bacterium
CGGGTAAGTAACAAATTCACAAAATTATAAATGGAAAAACCAGGTAGGGAATGAAATAGGTGTCCTCCTCTTTGTGGAGGTAATCCCTCGTGACCACCAGTGTCTTCGCTGTTTGACCCGGGTAGCGTTTGGCAAAATTCTTGATCTCCAGAGGAATTCGAGTCACATTTTTTCTAAATTTTACTTCCAGGGGGATCATGACTCCCTCCTGGTGCAGGATAAAATCAATTTCCGATTTGGAAACCGTCCGGTAATAATTGATCGACCGGATACTTTCCAATTGCCGGGCATGAATATAGACAAGGTTTTCAATGTCGCTGCCGCTGAAAGTGTCCGGCGTTTGGTGAAGCGCACCGTTGAGAATAATCCTGCGCAGTCCGGGGTCTGATATGTAGATTTTCTGCATCTTACTGATTTCTTTCCGCATATTGGTGAAATAAGGAGCCACCAAAAAGAAAACGTAAGTCCCTTCCAGGATATTGAGATACTTATTTACTGTTTCCATGTTCAACCGCAGCGTGCTGCTGATTTCGTTTTTATTCACCAGGTTGCCTACCTGGCCGGCCATTAACCGCAGCAGGTTGTTATAGGCGTCCAGTTTACTGATATTCAGGAACCCGGCAATATCTTTTTGCAGGTAAGTCCCGACAATTATCTTTTAATAGGTCTCTTGGGACAAACATGTGGATATTTTAACAGTTCACCATAAAAAAATCAAGGTATTTTTCCTGGTCTTCCATGAAAAAATCAATAAAGGAACCGGGAACCGGGGACGGTGCGTATAAACGGATAAACTTTTTATGGTGGTAAGCACAAGAGAAAGAGGATAGAGAGCGAGGGGCGTCATCTCGCCTGTCCCTGTTTCTTCCTCATGCATGCACCATCCACACTACGAAAGCAACAAAGCAACAAAGAAACATTCGCACGCACCGTCCCCAGTTTCCCAGTTTCCAGTTTACAGGACTATGCCGCAAGGGTATAGGCCCATGCCTCAATCATGCAGGACCATGCCGCAATCATATGTAACCATGCCGCAGTCATACAGGACCATGCCTCAATGACATGTAACCATGCCGCAGTGGTATAGGACCATGCCTTAACGGCATCTCACCGGTGACATGAAACAGAGTCATGGTAACTAAGGGATAAGGAATGGGAAGAACAAATCGAGGTGAAAGAAATAAAGGGTGATACCGGATGTGATTCCACTTGTCACCTTTTCCTTGCGATTGAGGGGTAGAAAGATTTCTTTCGGACCTCGCAACCCGCAGCCCGCAACTCGTTCCCCACCACTCCACCACTCCATTACTCCATTTTTTTTCTTCTTTACATCTCCCCCTCCCCCTGATTTTCTCTTCTCCTTACAAAGCTTTTCGATATCCTCCTTCTCATATTGGGGGGAAGTGGATTTGGGGGTCGTTGATTTATTTCCTCATTTGTGTTAAGCTACTATCTTACGAGGCAGATCGGCGGCCTTGAGACCAGGAAGAGAATGTTTTTTAAAATGACATGAATTTCGCGTTTTTTGAGTTAAGAGGATTGATTATGGAAAACAGCCAACTGAATTACGTGCTGTGCGTGAGAAATGACGATTGTGAGGACCTTGAAGTACGCAAAATTTATAAAGTTCTTCCAGACAAACGTGCTTCAAAAGATGGTTACCTTAGAATCGTGGATGAATCCGGGGAAGATTACCTGTACCCGGAATCGTACTTTCTTTTTATAGAGCTTCCACACAAAGCACGAGAGTTGATATTTGCAGCCTGAAGAATAAAAAAGGTGCCGGGCGAAGATTTAAATATCCATACCGACATGTATTCTTTTATGTTGTACAATATGGGAATAACGCCGGTGTTCCCGGGTAAGTAACAAATTCACAATCGTACGAATGGGAAAACCAGGCAGGGTGCCTTTATTTTGCTTGGCACCAAAATTTTCATCCTATTTTTTTAGGCTCAAGATAATCGCCTTTTCCCGTTCGATCTCTTCAATCAATTCGTCTTCGGTCGGGAGATAAAGTTTGTATTTGGATGCAAAGAGTTGCTTGCTCTCACTTAAAACAGAGTATTGAACAACGGTTTCATCTTTTTCTGTACAGAGGATGATTCCAATTGTGGGATTATCGCCTTCGGGTTTTACCCGGTCTTCAAATATACGTACATACATATCCATCTGTCCGATGTCCTGATGAGTGAGTTGGCCTGTTTTGAGATCAACAAGAACAAAACACTTAAGCAAGTAGTGGTAGAATAAGGGGTAGAATAAGGGGACAGGCGCCAACTGTCAGCGCCAACTGTCAATCGTATGAACGGAAACCCAGGGATCTCCTGGAACAAGCATGTGGATTTTTTAATAGTTCACCATAAAAAAATCAAGGTATAGGCAAATTTGGGGCCAGGCCAAAAAAGTGCCTCCTGTGAAACTTGAATTACCCTGAAAAAGATGTATAATAATAATGTGATGAATGGTAATAGTCAGTTTGAACAATTTAAGCGTGTCCTGGATGCGCTTGCTAAGCATAAGGTCGATTATATTCTTGTGGGTGGTGTCGCTGTAATTCTTCATGGTATTGAACGATTAACTCGTGATATCGATATCTTCGTTAAAATGGAGCACAGAAATATCGAACGACTCAGAAATGCACTGCACTCAATTTTTGATGATGAGTCCATCAATGAAATTACCCTGGAAGAATTGCAAAAATACGCGGTTATTCGTTTTGGAGTGAATGATAATTTTTGTGTCGATATTATGGCACGGATTGGGGAAGTGGCTGTTTATGAAGACCTGGAATTTGAAACCATCTTGCATGACGGCATAAACGTAAGAATTGCTACCCCGGAAACACTATACAATCTGAAAAAAGATACGATTCGCCACAAAGATAGATTCGATGCTGCTTATTTGCTTGACCTGATAAAAACCAGGGAAGCCGATGCAGCCCCAAAAAAAACGAAGTAAGGATAAACAATATGCCTATACAAAAATTTAAGACGTTTGAAGAAGCGGAAAAAGCATTGATTACTTACTATCCTGATGAAGCATACTATAAAAGGGTTGCCCAATTATGGGATTTCGCAAATAAACTTAACCCCATCTCCTGGCCCAGAGGTATCTTTAAATTCAAAACCATTGAAGAAGCAAACAAACATCGTGAAGAAATCGAACTGGCACACGCTCGAAAAAAACAAGCTGAGAAGACGGCCCTCTAATTACTGGCCCAACCACAGGGCACGTGGCACGTGCACCCTGTTAGGATTTGAGATGCTGCTTAATTCTTCCGGGCCGTGCAAACGGGTGCAGCAGCATGGCCCCATGCTGGGGCTCCCTATAAGGGCTTGAGATGAGGTCTTTAAACACCGGAAACCTCCAGGGCTGTGCATTAGGGTGCAGCAGCATGCTGCTACATTCCCAGTTTTTTCAGCTTCTGGGGGGTGCCGGCCAGGGCCACCCTACATATCTTCCGGAAATCCTTCATCCAATCCATAAACTCCTGAAACGCCTGGTTTCGCTCTTTGGTGGCTTTCACTGCCTCGCCTTTAATTAAATGAAAATTCTTTTTACTATTGATC
>CP070627.1:2929064-2932632 GCA_020355945.1 Candidatus Aminicenantota bacterium
GTTTCAATATCATAAGCGCGATAAGGATTAGGAATTTTAATAAAATCTCCCTGGCGCGACTCGAAATCCGCGGTGTTATTTTTACCTGTGATTTTTTTTGGTTGAGACATCTTTTCTTCTCTCCTCTCTCCTTCTCTCCTTTAAAGATCCTTAATATTCGGGACCCAAAATTTACCCACCCGTTTTCCTGTGCCTAATACCATGGATTCACCCGGGGAATAGTATTTTTTTAATACTTCAATGTCTTTTAAGTCATGGGCGCCATATTTTTTAATTGTACCGTCGGTTCGACAAAAGAGCAGGTCATATAGAATCTCTCGATATGTTTCCTGGGTAAGTCCCATCACACCGGGTGCGGTTAGAAAATACATTTCGGTTTTTTTATTACTGATGAGTGGGGGAAGAACCCCTGCCCCGGCTATTTTCGTGGACATGATAAAAAAATCAGCCTCGGCCAGGTTTTCTCCATAATACATCTCTTTCATTTCCCGGTAGGTGGGCTTCCTCCGGTGCATTTGATAAAATTCGACTGCCAGGTTGACCAATTCCATTCCTTCGATGCTGTTTGCCAGGAATCCATAGAAGAGTGTATGTTTTTTATGATGTGAGGTTTGTGTTTTGATTTCCTCAACCCATTGGATTCCCTTTTCGCATCCGGTCCCTTGCAATTGTCCCGAGTTCCCGTAGGTTCTAACGCGAATGTCCTTGTCCCGGTAAAAGTTCAACCATTTCTTGCTTTGAGTCAGAGCCTGTAATAAGCCGTTAACAGCCAGGTTGATGTATTTTGGCTCGCGGTTGAGGATTGTAGGACTAATTAAGGGGACCATCAAGGTATCCAGGCCAAGGTGAAAAAAAACCTTTAAATTTCCCATGAATTTTTCAGTAAAGAGTCTGACATATTCTGAGTAGAAATCATCCGAGTCTTCACTTAAGCCGGTGAGGGCCATTGTCATTCTTCTATTACCGTCCGGCACAAAAATTCCTAGCTTTGGTTTTCCTTTTTGTTTGACAATTCGGGCGATTTCCTCTGCGGGTAAGGCGACAAATTCTTCTTTACTTATTTCACCTGTTCTCATTAGCCTGGCTCAAATTTATCCTCTGGCTGATAAGCCTTTAGCGTAGATATGTATATAATAATTCAATTGTTAAAAATTGTCAAAGGAAAAACAGATTTTTCCAGGAATTCTCATTTTAGCCACAAAGTTACACAAAGGGACACAAAGAAAAGAAGACAATAGAAACCATCTTAATGAAAAGTTTTTGAAAGTCCAGAAACCTTTCGAGCAACAGTCATTGGTCATTTGTCATTAGTTGTTTTAACTTTGCCTGGCACATTTTTTGGGGACGTTTTTTGGCACGTCTTTTTCGTTTTTTCGTTTTTCTCAAATAAAGGGTTGATTTATTTTTCCGGAAGGATTATAATTATTTCTTCATTATGCATCTTGCATAATGCATGATGCATAATGCAAATTGCATAATAAATGCTAAACTCTTGAGAGGAGGTAAACGTGAATCCTTTTGTTTATGGAGAGAAAGTAAGTGGTGAGAATTTCTGCAACCGGGAACAGGAAATTAAAGAATTGGTTTCGGAAATAAGCAGTGGGCAGAACATCATGATTTACTCTCCCCGGCGGTACGGAAAAACATCGTTAATGAGTATCGTTTTAACCAAAGTGGAGGAAAAAGGGTTGATTCCTCTCTACATTGACTTGTTTCCGGTTATGTCAAACGAAGATTTTGTCAGGATATCATTAAAGGCCATATCCCTGGTATTGAGCCGCAGTTCAAAAAACCTGCTGAAAAAAGTAAAAACCTTTTTCAAACACATATCTCCATCGCTATTTCTCACTGTAGCCGAAGATGGGACACCATCGATAGGAATTAACTTTTCAAAAGCCGAAACATTGCCTGCGTTAGAGGATATATTCAATGGTTTTTGTGATTTTATAAAGGAAAAGAAAAAGAGAGGGGTAGTGGTATTTGATGAATTTCAACAGGTGGGTGAGTTGGAAGATACCCGGATAGAAAAAACATTGAGGGGAATTATCCAAAACCATCGAGAAATATCATATGTATTTATGGGGAGCAAAAAACACCTGATTTACGACATGTTTAATAACCCTGAGCGTCCATTTTACAAAAGTTCCGCTCATTTCCCCTTGAAAAAAATTGATCCTGGACCGTTCTCTGATTTTATCAGGAAGAAATTTATAAAATCAAACATATCAATAGATGAGGTTACTGCTGAATATATTGTTAATACTGCTGCGGCTCATCCTCATTATACTCAACTCCTGGCGCACATGATATGGGAATACGTTTCCGCTCCAGGAAAAATTGGGTTTGAACAAGTGGATAAAGCAGTTAATCGGATAATTGAAAGAGAGGAGGCCGCATTTACTAATTTATGGGATAACCTGACTTTACATCAAAAAAAGCTGTTGTTGTCCTTATCGTTAAAAAAAGACAGCGATAAAATATTTTCAGCCGAATATGTAAAACAATTCAACTTGAGTTCAACCGGCACAGTCCAACGAGGGATAAAAAGTTTGCTGAATAAAGGTATTATCGATAAAAATGGGGAAAAGATAGAAATTAATGATGTTTTTTTAAAGCTCTGGCTGATAAAAAAGATGAGTTATTCCATCAGGCAGAATTTTTGAGGTAAAATAAAAAGTTTTTTTGGAGGATGGCGGTGTCAGCCCCTCGGCGAGGGGAACCTAAGAAGGCCCTGCGGACCATCTCATGAGCCGCTTAATTGCGGCTTATAACTCCATGCTCCGGGCTCCATGTATCCTGGCCACCGGAGGCAGAATGTGAATTATTGATGGGCAATAATACCTTTTGCTTTTCAAGAATAAGTGCAGCCATCTTTGAGAGCCTGGGGTTGGCGGTTTGAACCAAGAGTAAGAACAGCAACAAATTGTTCGATCGCTTTTGAATTATTGGTGCGTACCAGGGCAAAGAAAACCACAAGTGGGAATGCGCAAAGGAGCAAAAAAGATATGACAAAAGAGGCTAACAGGGTTTTAAAGATTGGTTTGAAATTTTTCATTTTAACCCTCCTATTTTTTGTTTTATTTTGTCAAATTTGTATATACTGCGTTTCCTTCCCATCTCTCCCTCTCCCCAAGGGGTAATTTTTTTTACATTTCTATTCTCCATGGTTTCACTCGATGAAAGCTGAGACCGGTTGTGGGAATGCAGTAAAGGCAGTGCTTCTACCGCATTCCCATGAACCGAGTCTCTTTTTAATTTCATTTTTTATCAATCCCGCTGCATCAGGGGTTAATCATTTTTTGAGTGCTTTTGCTGTCGAGAGTTTTTACCATGTTTGCAGCAATACCGCCGGTTTCAATACCCATATCCCCGATCCTGACCGAAGTAACGCTTGTGGTTACGACTCCATGGTTTCCTGTAGTGGAGAGACTTGAAAAGGTCCAAAAAAACAGGATGGAGAAAACCAGTGAGAGGACGATTAATAAATTCCTTCCCCTCTCCCAGGATTTGTTTTCTTGTGAATCGTACATTTTAGCCTCCTTTTTAATTATTTTTTATTCTACATCAT
>CP070627.1:2932732-2936292 GCA_020355945.1 Candidatus Aminicenantota bacterium
CCTAATTCCACCCGGTTGCCCCGTATCTTTACCTGGTGATCGATGCGACCCAGGTACTCCATTTCACCATTGTCCATTAAGCGCACCAGGTCACCGGATTTGTAAATATAGGACATATGGGACATATAGGACATATTATTTTTTTTGCCTGGCACCTTTTTCTTTTTTCTTCGCGTTTCTTCGCGTGTCTTCGCGGCTAAATTTCGGAATTTCTCTGCGGTGAATTGGGGCCGATTTAAATATCCGCGGGACACTCCCTGGCCTCCTACCCACAATTCACCCGGAACACCCCTGGGCACCAACCGTAAATGTTGGTCCAAAATACAACCAAAAAGGGAAGGAATGGGTTTCCCAATATTGCTGATGTCTAAATCAATTTCTTTTTGAGTAATTTCTTTGAAGGTAACATGAACCGTGGTTTCAGTGATACCATACATGTTAACTAAACGGGTTTCCGGGTATTTTTCTTTCCAGGTTTTGACTCTTCCAGGCTTCAGGGCTTCACCCCCGAAAATAACGACTCGAACCCTGAGACCCTTTGTGGGAATCCGGACTTCTTCCTCTACCAGGTGGTAAAATATTGCCGGCGTCTGGTTGAGTATAGTGACATTCTTTTTTCTCAACATCTCCAGGTACTGCCGGGGATCGCGGGTCATCATATGGGGAATTAATACCAATTTCCCTCCATGCAGGAGCGCGCCGTACATCTCCCATACGGAAAAATCAAAGCAATAAGAATGATACATGGTCCAAACATCCTGTTCATTATAATCAAAGAGAGATTTCCCGGTTTTCATTAACCCGGCGATATTGCGATGCTCCACCAGGGTGCCTTTGGGCTGACCGGTGGTCCCGGAAGTGTAAATGATATAGGCCAGGTCTCCCGGTTGACTGAAATGTGGTAAATCTCCGCCGGGCTCTTTTTTCGATCCTGCCTGGAGGGTGTCCAGCAGGATGATCTCCCTGGCATGTTTTTGGGTGAGTATGCTTTTTGTCGGGACATAGGCAATGCCTTTAATTTGTTGTAATATATCTTCCCGGGGTAATTTTCGATTATTTTCCAGCATTGTGGATACGATTTCACATAAGGTGAGTTCACCTTCACCCAGTACTGCCATGTTGATGTTTTTGTCTTGCAAAAGGGAAGCGTAATCGCTGGTGGCATAGGGACCTCCTGCAATCACCGGGACATTGATTCCCCAATCACGGATGACCGCTGCTGTTTGATGAAAAAAATCCTTGTAATAGGTGAGCGTTCGAAGCCCGATGAGATCCGGTTTAAATTCCTCCAGTACCTGCTTTAATTCCTTGTAACTATCAAAATCGATCCGTGATTTGGCGATTTTACCGTTGATTTTCCTGCCAAATTCCTGTTTCAAAGCAGTCAACAGGGCCATCAACCCCAACGGTGGTTCTAGCACATCATAAAGGGCCCGACGTTTATCATTACTAAAATACTGCGAAAGGTCCAACAGCAGCACTTTCAGGGCATCCGCACCAGGAGGTTGACAAGGAAATGCTTCTTTTATTCGCTGGTTTAATCCTGGCACCTGGAACTGGTCTTCCCCGGGTAAATCCGCCAGGTGCAATTCTTCTTTCTTTATCCCGGCAAATTCCAATAAACCATGGATACTATTAATTTCAACCGGTAAATAGCTGTTGTATTTTTGAACCATTTCATCTTCGGTTAATATCTTCATTTGATAGGGCAATACGTGCAGCAGTCGTTCTTTTAACAGGAAATAGCGGTTGAGAAAATCGGCCTGGTATTTAAGGGTGAAACGTTTGTCAAAAGGAAGTGTGTCAGGCAGTTGGTGAAAAGCAAGATTTGCAGACTGGACAATGCTCCTGGCGGAGATGCCGTTTTCTTGAGCAATAATTGCCATACCGGTATTGGGGTATATTTTTAAAATATGGATATAAGGGAAATGAACCCAGTGAAGGGAATTAACAAAATCCAGGGTTTGAAGTGCTTCCTCCTGGGTTTCCGTTGGAAACCCGTGCATTGTAAAGAGTTCCAGGATAACCTGGGGATAATATTTACATAAATACTCCAGGTTTTGCCGCAGTTTTTGCAGGTTAAGGTTCTTGCCTACCAGTTTTTGCAGCCGGGGTGAAGCGGTCTCCAGGGCCAGGGCCAGGTTGACAGTTCCAGCTTTAACCATGAGATCAATGTAATCCCCTGTCAAAAGGTCTCCCCGCAAACCGTTAGGAAAAAAAAGCTGGACTTCCAGCCCATTATCAATAAGCAATTGAAAAAATCTCCCACTGTTTTCAATGTTTAAATTGAAAATATCATCGATAAAAGCGAAACGACGCACGCCCAGGTTGTAATACTGCCGGACTTCATTAAAAATGTTTTCCGCCGACCGAAAAACATGGGTTTTAGGCCAGATTTTATGACAGTAAGCACAATTATAAGGACAACCTCGGGTGGCTTGCAGCGAAAAAGAATTTTTAACCATGGCCTGGCCGATATAGCGGCTGTATTTTTCATAATTTACAGTTGTACGGTCCACCAAAGGCAGGGCATCCGGGTCAGTTATCGGTGGTCGATGGGGGGTTGCATGCCATGAGTAAAAGGATTCACCAGCCTCAAGTCCCTGGAGCGCTGTATAAGAATGGTTTTCAACTACCCCACTGGTGGTCAACAACAGTTTTGCTCCACAATCTTCCAGCATAAAGGTAACCCTTTCCGGGGGGTAAGCCGGGTCGATAGGCATATAGGCGCCTCCGGCCTTAAGAATTCCCCATATGCCAACGATCATTTCAATGGACCGCTCCACCATAATGCCCACAATGGTGTCGTGCTTAACACCTTTTTCCTTTAAACGATATGCCAATTGGTTGGATCGTTCATTTAACTCACGGTAGGTGATGGCTGTAGGTTTAGACAAGGGGGCAAGCCCCCTTGTCCCCTTTAAGGGTGTGCTTTCGTGTAATTCGTTTAATTCGTGGGGTCCTATCACAGCAATATGATCCGGGGTCTGTTCCACCTGCCCTGTGAATAACTCCACCAGGGTTTTCTCTTCTGCATACCGAACATCGCCGGCATTCAGGTCATGCAGCATCGTGGTTTTCTCTTCTTCCGATAAAATATCCAACTCATATAAACTCTTCCCTGGCCGGGTGAGGATTCCTTCGACAGTATTTCTAAAATGACCGGCCAATGCCCGGATGGTTTCCCCGTCAAACCCCTGGGGATTGTAAATAAAATTGACCCGGATATCTTCGGATATCTCGATTCCCACTGTTAAATCATAATTGGTCATATGAAACGCAGCGTAATCCCGGAGGGATATTTCACTCCCCGGCCGCATTGACATCAACCGAACATCCAGGGGGTAATTCTCTATCACCATGATGGAATCAAAGAGGCTGTCATTGGCATCCGTTTCACTCCATTTATTGATATCTACCAGGGATGTACTGTCATATGCTTCTCTTCGCTGTACAGCGGTATTGATTATTGTTAACAGGTTTTCTATCTTCTCCTCAGCAGGTGATTGAAAGCGGAGGGGAATGGTATTGATAAAAAGACCCACTATATTTTCAATTCC
>CP070627.1:2936392-2939951 GCA_020355945.1 Candidatus Aminicenantota bacterium
ACCCTATACCAGGCCGATTCCCCAGATTATTTTGGGTTTGATGAATCAAACCCCTACGGTTGGATTGAGTTCTCGGACAGCCTGTTTAAATCCTTCCATTTTTTTAATTCTAAAAAAATTGTCCGTTTCATTTCATTTACCTCGATAATCAAAGATTTCAGCAATACAATACCATTTTTATGGTTCAAAATCAAGGTTGTTTTTGAATTTTATGGTCTAAAATCAAGGTTGTTTTCGATACTTCATGGCTCAAAATCAAGGATGTTTCCGATACTTTATGGCTCAAAATCAAGGATGTTTCCGACTCAACCTCAACCTCGCCAAAATTAGAATTGCTGAATCCACATTTGTTTTATTTTTTTATATACAGGAATTCTAATCGGTTTAAAGAATCCGTAGTTTGCCAGCACAATTAGTGTATATCCTGATTCAAGATACATGTCCATGACTGCATTTACCCCCCAGAAACCACCCGTGTGACCTACAGCGGGAGGATCATTAAAAACCTGGAAGCCAAATCCATAATGGTCGGTATTCTTTTTAACAGTCCAGAGTATATCCCGCATTTCCACTGGTATGAGTGTGTTGTTCCTGAGGCTAATATCAAACTTCAACAAATCCTCTGCCGTAGAGTATACACCTCCTGCAGGACTTCCCTTCCCCGTCAAGTAAACATTGCTGCGAATAATACCATTTTTATCCTTGAAATAACCAATCGCCAGATTTTTCACAGGCAGGTCCATTGGGAAAAAACCGGAATTCAGCATCCCTGCCGGCTTGAAAATGTGATCTTCGATGTATTGGAAATAAGATTTCCCGGATACTCTTTCGATGATGAGACCCAAAAGAAACATCCCCGTGTTACTGTACTGCCATTTTGTTCCTGGCTTAAAAGCAAGTTCATCCGAAATGTATGGCTGATAATCTTTCAAAGATCGGATGGTATGCCTGGAAGTTTTCATGAAATCATCTGTTAAATAATTACCTAAGCCAGAGGTGTGTGTTAGTAGATGGCGAATGCGAACCTTATCTCCTACTTTTTTCCCAATAAAATCCCTGCTGATATAATTCCCAATATAATCATCAAATGTTAACTTCCCTTGTTGGACAAGCTGTGCGACAGCAACAGATGTGAACATTTTACCCATAGAAGCGATATTAAATTTGGTGTCAATTTTATTGGGTATATTGAATATTCGGCTGGCCAAACCACATGCCTGGCAAAACAGGATATGCCCCTTCTTTGCCAATAGGACTACACCGGAAAATTGATTATCCGTGGAGAGGTGGTTGAGTACCTGTCCCAGTTCCATTATCATCTCTCTTTCTTGTGTTAAATCTTCTCCATGGGTACTTAATAATGCAAAATTGGTGGGAAAAAAAACCAAAACAAATAAGATTGATAGCAATTTTTTACGTATTTTCAACATGGCTGTCTCCTTGAAATACGTTTTACCACATCAGGGTAAAAAAATCAAATATTATGAAGGGATTGCAGCAATTCTAATTTTAGCCACGAAGTTACACAAAGCGGGCGGCGCCCGCAGCCCAAGAAGGCCCTGGCGGGCCATTTTTCGGCGTACTCATTTGTACGCCGGGAATTACCGCGGCAAAAATCCTTACCAAAAAAACAAGCAGTTGACACATTGTAATACAGGCAACGTAGATACCCGCAAATAATTAAGAAATAAGGGAATCATCAGCAGTAGTCACTGGTAAATTTTTTGACACGTTTCCACGTTGATCTCAACTGCTTTACTTTTGGAAAGGTAAATAAAATAGAGTGAATTGGGCAAATTAATAAATAAAAAAACGCCATTATCAAAATTACAAAGTTAATCATAAGGATTTGGATTTTTTCCATTTTCAGATATTCTCAGCACTTCCATCATCTTTTTTTAAAAAAGGTCTTGATATTTTTTTTCTGAATTTGTATATCTAATATTTACGAAAGAATGATGAAAATAAATGGAATGCATAACTTAATCTTTACAGCCAATTCAGACCAAATTTCATATAAATAAAAGAGGAGGATTATCACCATGAAAACCAAAAAATTCAACAAAAAACTAACATTGAACAAGATAACTATTGCATCCCTTAGCTACGATGAAATGAGAGGGTTAAATGCTGGTGCACAGAGTGATAAATATTATGTTTGCACTGTTGGCTCAATCTGTACAGCAGTCGGTAAGTGTAAGTGTACCTATAGGTTTTGGTCGGCACATATACCTTGCTAAAATATACTTTTCTGTAACGGTAGGAATGCCGGTTACCCGGTACCCCCGCACCGCGGAAAAGTTAAGGGGACAGGTAAAGTAAATCTTTCTGCGTTGAAACTCCTTTCATTGGGAATTTTTTGCTCTTCACTGGTATATAGTGGTAAATCATTGCTTTATTGGCGTTTTTCCCCGGTGTTCTATCGATACTCACTGGTGTTTTATCGATTTTCACTGGTGTTTTGTCATTCCCCGTTGATGCTTTATCGATTTTCACAGGTGTTTTGTCGATTTTCACTGATGCTTTGTCGATTTTCACAGGTGTTTTGTCGTTCCTCACTGATGTTTTGTCGATTTTCACAGGTGTTTTCTCGTTCCCCACTGATGCTTTATCGATTTTTACTGATGTTTTGACGATTTTCACTGGTGATTTGTCGTTCCCCACTGATGCTTTGTCAATTTTCACTGATGTTTTGCCGTTCCCCTGGTAAAAAAAATAAAAAAAAATGTCAAAATTGTACTTTTCAATTGTCTTAGTATATCAGATAATTAAAGGACAATGGGCAAAAAATTGAAAAAAGAAATGAGCATTAACAACTTAGCTGCTTTCGATGGCTTATACAAAGAATATTTCAACGCCCTTTATCGCTTCAATTATACCCTGGTGGGAAACGCTGAAGAAGCCCTTGATTCTACCCAGGAAACCTTTATCAAACTTTACCGCCAACTGGATACCGGCATAGAAATCAAAGACCCCAAAGCCTGGATTTACCGGGTGGCTGCCAATATCTGTTATAACCACCTGAAACGGAAAAAATTATTCCAACAAATTATAAAAGCAAATCTCCAGCCTGACATTACCCCTGGGGGTATCGAAGAAAATTTAATGAAAAAACAGGAAATCAAAATAATCCGAAAAGCCATTAATCAACTGCCGGCAAGAGACCGGGTAAAAATTTTAATTTTAAAAATTTTAAGGGACAGGCAAAGTAAATGAAGTAAATGGCATCTCTACTCGACGCAGAATTTTAGACAGTGGTGTTTTTTAAAAAAAAGGGCAGATAGATTATTTTCTGGCAGTATGGTCAAGGTAATTATCCAATGGATTGGCTGCCGATGTATTCAATGATATTATCCAATCAATAACCGGTTGACGATAGTGCACTGACGTATTGTAAGGATCGACATCATAATATTGAAAACAATAATCCGGTCTGCTGTATAAATAATCTATAGTCAACACTTTATAGGTGGTACCAGGATCAATCGGGGTGCCATCGGAGAGTTGATAACCACCGATAGTGGTCATTCCACCCACAACTAAATTACCTATGCACTCA
>CP070627.1:2940051-2943607 GCA_020355945.1 Candidatus Aminicenantota bacterium
CCCGGTTGGCTCTACGCTGGATGCGCAAAAGGGTATTTTTTATTGGGGACCAGGGCCTGGTTTTCTTGGAGATTATGAGCTTGTGTTTGTTGACGCCAGGGGCTTTGTTAGAAAAGTCAACATAACAGTAACCCCTAAATAAAAAGTAAGCTCATAATTAACCATATCTTACATTGATATTTGATTAATGGCAGATGTACTTCAATTGACGCTTACAGTAATTTATAGTACATTCTTACCTGTCCCCTTTTTTTTCCTTTTTTTTAATCATTTTTCGATACGATTCATGCTTATTTTTTCTTTTAAGCGATTGCGGAGATAATTTTGTTCGTCTGATTCGCCGTACAGTTCAGCGATTTTTTCATATACCGACTTTGCCTCATCCACCTGGTTTGATTTCTCCAATATCTCCGCTTTGACCCACAAGGCCGGGATGTAATTACTACTATAGTCAAGGCAAGTTTCCAATTCATTTAACGCTTGCTCATCCCTGTTATTCCTGCTTAAAAATTTCGCATATTCGGTATGGAAGAACTGGTAATGATAATAGGTTATCCAATAAGAGAGTTTGGTTTTCATATTGATCAACTCTTTAAACCGTTGTTCAGCTTCTTGTATTTGATTTTCTTTTTCCAGGATCAATGCGCCCAGGTGGATGAAGTATTTAAAATCGGCTTTAAAGTTACTCCAACTTAAACTGTATTTATTTTTAAGTTTCTCTATCCACGCCAATTCTTCTTTACTTTTTTCCACATCATCCAAAGCCAGTAGTATCAAACCTTTAAGCCAGTGGGCCTCGGTGCTGCTTTCGTTTATATCGTCGGAATCATAGGTGTCCAGCGATTGATTGATCAATTCCAGGGCGCGCTCATATTTTTTTTCTTTAAATTGAATAAACGCCTGCTTTGCCAGTTCATAAGCATCGGCACTTTTTGTTTTTTCTAATAATCGGTAATTTATTAGCGCGTTATGGGCATTTTCATATTGAGCTTTCAGGATGTAGATGTCGGCCAGGGTTTGATAGGGATAGGAGATTTCATCTTTATCTTTTTCCGGGAATACAGCACTTTTTTTCATTTCTTCGGCATCAGCCAACTGACCGGAATAGAAATAGCCATCTCCAAAGGAATCAAAGGAATTGGGCGACCGGTCAAGATTATAATACTTCTCAAATAATTCAATGGCTTTGAGGTGTTTTCCCAGGTAGGAGTGACAATAGCCCAGGTGATTGATGGCTTTGGAATAATCTTTATCCAATTCCAGCGCCTGTTGATAATAGTTCATTGCCTCTTCGGGATTGGCAATGTGAAAATAAGCCTCTCCCAATTCAAAAAATACCTCTTTTGAAAAGGGAATCTCATCTTTTAACTGCTCTAAATATTTTATTTCATTGGTGAATTTAAAATTCAACCGCGCTTCAATGGCCCGTACTTTTAAATATAAAAATGATGTCAACTTATCGATGTGGGGGATGACTTGCTTGACTAGCTTTAATGCCGCTTTCCGCTTGCCTGTAAAATAATAGGCGTCGGAAAGATAATGTTTTGAAACTAAAAGATCATGGCATTTTAAAAAATAGGAAGCAGCTTTACTGTATTCGAGTTTTTTAAAATAAAGGAGTCCGGCATAAAAATTTGAGAAATCATCCCACCTGGTTCCAAAAATTTTTGATACTTTTTTCATTTCCAGTTCTTTCTCTTTTTTAGGGAAAAATCTCAGGTATATGCGCCGGGATAACAAATCCACCTGGGACCTCAATAAGGAGTCCCTGGAATTCCCGGAAGAAATGATATCGTAAGATTCACCGGTTTTATCAATTGGAGCCAGTTGGGCCTCAATAATGTAAAGTTTTCTCTTCCTGGAGACTTTTTTAGAGATTTTACCGGTTAATTCATACTTTATACTGAATTTACTTTTCAGCAATTCCAGGTCTACTTTTTTATTCACCTCTCCTGTGTCTTTATTGGTTTCCTTTGTGTCTCCAATGATTTTGCCTGCGATTGAGAGGGCTGTTTCTTGATTGATGATCTTGAATTCCTGGAATTGATTCAGGGATTCCGTCAATAGGTAATCCACCATTTGGGAAAGTGGGTCTTCACCGGTTTGATTATCGAAATTTTGTAAATAGATGTAAAATTTCTTACCTTCCGGAACGAAAAAGGGATTTTTCTTGTTGACCATAAATATAATGATGACCAGGAGAACCAGGATGGGCACCCCCCAGAGAAGTTTTAATTTTCTTTTTTGTGTGGGTTCCACCGGTTCAGTGGAGGCTTTCATTTTTTTTATGCGGTCCACCATTTCCCCCAGGTTTTCTTTATCCGAGGTTTTTTGGGCTTCTTCTAATATTTTTGCTTGCTCGGTGAGATCAATGACTTCAGTTACCCTGGAATCGGCTCTTCGCTCCTTTAACCGGGCATAAAATTCCTGGAAGGCTTGTAAATCTTCTTTTAGCGAGGCAAAGTCTTGATACCGATCTTCCTTATCTTTTTCCAATGCTTTTCTTACGATTTCCTTGAGTTCTTCGGGGATCTCCCGGGTGAATTCAATTTTTTTATTCAGGACATTATAGAGGGTTTCGATTTGCTCTTCCACCCGGAAGGGATTCTGGCCTTCGATCATTTCATATAGTACCACGCCAAAAGAAAAGATATCGGTTCGTTTATCCAGGGGTTTTCCTTTGGCCTGTTCCGGTGAGATATAGGCTACCGTGCCCATGACAAAACCTTTCTGGGTTAAATCGGAATCTGCCATACCGCTGGTTTTGACAGCAGCCTCCCTGGTGAATTTTGCCAGGCCGAAATCCAGTATTTTTACCACGCCTTTGTTGTCTATTATGATATTACCGGGTTTAATGTCCCGGTGAATGATCTCTTTGGAGTGGGCTTCGATCATTCCTTCGCATGCCTGGATGCTGATGTCTGTAATTTTATCGACGCTGAGTTTCTTTACTCCAATGATTTGATCGAGGGTCACACCGTCGATATACTGCATGACGATATGGTCTCTTTCATCTTCCTCGTATATTTCGTAGATGGTGCAGATATTGGTATGATCCAGTTGGGAAGCGGTTTGGGCTTCTCTTAGAAACCGGATTTTAGCGGTGGTGTCTTCCAGGCTGGTTCTTAAAATACTTTTGATGGCAACTTTTCGACCCAGTTTTACATCTTCTGCCAGGAAGACTTCCCCCATTCCTCCTTTTCCCAGTTTTTTTAATATTTTAAACCGTTCTTTTATCATGTAGCGATCGACGGTGGTTTGTTCCGTAACTCCGGGTATTTCTTTTACAGGTTTTTCCAGGCTTGCTCCGCAAGCTTTGCAGAACTTTGCATCTTTGACATTTTCAGCGCCGCAAATCGTACATTCCATCATGGTAATATCATATCAAACCCAGGTGATTTTATCAATGGATTTTTTTAAAAAAAATCAAATGGAAAGAATTATTCCTTACTCCCTGGTGGTTCGTTCCAAAAATAACGTATCGTTATCGGTGAGGGCTGAGCGTGAAGAGCAAGGCGTGATGACGAGGCATAGTGGGGCTATGTCGAGGAAGAAC
>CP070627.1:2943707-2947254 GCA_020355945.1 Candidatus Aminicenantota bacterium
AAAAAAGGAATCTCCATGATCAGGAACCCGATTTTAGCCTCCTACGCAGCTAAAATCCTTCCATACCGGGGATTAGGAAATGGCATCAGAAGAGCGCTTAAGGAATACCCCCATATTGAATTCATCGATGATCGAGAAGGAAATGAGTTCAAAGTGATTATAGAAAGAACCGGCTCGTAACCCCTCGGCGAGGGGAGCCTATATGCTGCGCAAGTTCGTTGGTGTTGGTTTTCTTTCGTCTTCGGGCGACGGCGCACGCGCAGTCATGACTTGCTCCCATGAAATTAAAAAGCCTTCGGCGACCAGGGGGTTCTTTTTTGCCAAAGGTGGCAGGTGCAATTTACAGGGGGTGTTTTTTGCCTGGTAAATAATCTCAAAAAAAAATAAAATATAAAGAAATTGGCAGTGTTATTCAACGGCAAAAATGTCTATGTAAAAAAAACAGTTGAATTTTGAATATATTAATGACATAATAATAACTGTAGATTGAATAAACAAGAAAAGTTCAGGAGGAAACAGATGGAACCTTTTACACTTGGCCGCTGTGCTAGAGTAAAAAGCTGTATAAGGGAGGTAAAACATGCCCTATAATCAAGGCGAAAGAGACGATTTCGATTATGGAAAGCGCATTTATCGGCAAAAGCCCAAAGGCAACCCCCCCTTTCTATTTATGATTACCCTGGTGGTGGTGCTTGCCGGTCTTATTTTCGTAATTCTATATAAAAGATCCATTGAAAAGACCCCTGTTCCCGATTATGATGCCAGGGGTTCTCCAGGCCGGGATAGACCGGTGGTTTCACAGGTTGAAAACAACAAAGAAAATCATGACGGCAATCATACGGCCGGAGAAACGCTTCCCGGTACGGATGCGAATACGGATACTGATACTGATAAGTATACGGATACGGATACAACGTATCCGTCTATCTTAAAAAGAATATATGGAAAGACAGATATTCAACCCCCGTCTGGTGAAATGTATGGGCGTGCCGAACAGTATTTCAAGGCAGGGAGCTATAAAGAAGCACTCCCACTTTATAAAGAACTGGCGATTACGGATAACAAGATGTTGGTCTTTTTGGGCATCTGCTATTATGAGACGGGAGATTACCCGAATGCACGTGAATACCTGGAAAATGCCCTGGAAGCTGATGAAAACAATGCTATGGCCTTGAAATACCTGGCCCTGACCTGTTACAAACTGGATGACCTGAAAAACAGTTTAAGATATGCGGAAGCGTCATTAGAGATTCAATTGGACGCCAAGCTCCAGGCACATTGCAGCAAACTTAAACGGGAAATCAAGGCTATGGAAGGCTATGGCAATACCAGCCGAGTCAATTTCAATATTATTTTCAGCAAATTCGAGCATAATGAAGTAAGATTTACCGTCATCGACATCTTGGAGAATGCCTACCGTGAGATCGGTCAGCAAATGGATACATATCCGTCCACGCCGGTGTCGGTTATTCTATACAATGAAAAAAACTTTTTCGATGTTACCCGGGCACCCGGTTGGGCCGGGGGGCTTTTTGACGGGAAAATTCACGTTCCCATCCGGGGGATGAAACTCGATGAACCCCTGCTGAAACGTATCCTGTACCACGAATACACCCATGCCCTGGTGCACACCATCACGTCAAAGTGCCCCAGGTGGCTCAACGAAGGCCTGTCAGACTATTTTTCCTTGGAACCCGGCCAGATCGAAACCATCGGCCAGATCATCCCGCTGAAACACCTGGAAGTAGGATTTCCCACAGGAAACCCCAGGCTGGTGGTTCTTGCCTACTGGGAGAGTTATTCGGCCGTTTCTTACCTGGTAGATAGGTACAAACTTTACCGCATCAAAGAACTCTTACAGGACCTTGGTCGAGGTACGGATTTGAATACTGCTTTTTTCTCAGCTTTTTCTATCACCTACGACCGGTTCGTCAATACATGGGGCAAAGAATAAGCACAATTTTTTGGAGTTCCGGGGATTCTTATTTATTGATTCACTGACACCTGGAGTTTTATTGCAAGCGGATCAAGGACATGGGATTGATGGGTTTGTCTTTGAAACGAACTTCGTAATGCAAATGGGTTTCTCCACGACTGCCGCTGTTGCCCACCAGGCCAATTACCTGGCCGCGCTTGACCTTGTCTCCTTTTTTTACTTTAAAGGCTTCTAATTCTCCGTAATAAGTGGTATAGCCACTGCCCTGATCGATGATCAACAGTTTGCCATATCCGGTCCTGAGTTCATCAGTGGTTGTAACGATACCATCTGCCGGGGCAATGATTTCGGTTCCCCTTTTGGCGGCAATATCGATACCAGGGTGGAACTCCATTTTATTGGTAAAAGTATTTTTCCGGGTCCCAAATACATCCTTTAAGTACCCTTTGGTGGGTAAAATATTGGGAATGGCAGTGGTTTCTTTTGGTTTTGAACTCTCTTTTTGAACTTTCTTTTTTTTAAAAATCTTAAGGACCTTTCCTTTCACTTGCCAATCCAGACCATTCAATTCCAACATGAGGTCCAGTGCCTGGTCCCATGGTATTTTTTCCAGTTGGACGGTCACTTTCCCTGTCACTCCCGGTGCTATCTCCGGCTTCAAACCAGCTATTTTTGATATTACCTTCAATACATCTATTATATCGGCATTGTGGAAATTAAAGCCCATGGGTTTACCGGTATATTTTTTCTTTTTCATGGTCTTTTTCAGGTCTTTGTTGGCGGGGTCTGCTTTGAGGATCCTGAGCACATTGCCTTTATAGATCATATCCAGGCCATTCCATTGCAGCATCCAATCCAGGGCCTGGTCCCAGGGAACTTGCTTTAACTGACAGGATACCCTGCCGCTAATTCCCGGGTCTACCACGATATTGATTTCTACTCTTTGGGCAATATACTTTAACACATCGAACAGGTGGGCATTTTCAAAATAAAAATCCATGAGTCCTGTCTTTTCTTCGGCGTCTTTAGGCAGATCAAAGTTGACCACCACGGTAAACTTGACCGGTTTGACTTTGCCATCGATTACAACAGGTTCCCATCTCCATTGTTTCACTGCTTCCACAGCAGCATGGTACAACTCCTGGGGGCCATTCACCACTTTTATCTCCATGGCTTTCCCTTCCCGGTCTATGGTGGCATCCAGTATGACCTCCCCCTGGATTTTCTTTTTTAGTGCGATATCCGGGTATTTGGGACTGATTCGCTTAATCATTTTCAGGCTTTTACCCGGGGGAAGCCGCAGCGGTTCTTTATCGATAACAGGTTGATTCTCTTCCCGCTGCAAACAGATAAAAAAAGGTTTGCGCAGCGAGTCTTCAAATCCAAACACGGTGGATTTTTTCTCCGGTAAGATTACCACTGTTTCCAACAGCGGCTCTTGTTCTTTTTTTCCTTTATCCAGCACTTCTACCTTAAAATCATTCTTTTTTCCTATCATGGTCAATTGCACCTGGAATTCATGACCATTTAAAACCACCATCTTGAAACGTTTTTCAGGTTCTCCATATTTCCATCCCAACTGGGTGCGGGTCATGAGTTTGATATCTGTCA
>CP070627.1:2947354-2950901 GCA_020355945.1 Candidatus Aminicenantota bacterium
GTCAGTATATCCAACCCAATGAAATCCGGGTACCTGTACCAGGAAGGTATGATCCTGTCCCCGGACGGACACAACCGCACCTTTGATGCTAAAGCCAAAGGCACAGTACCTGGCGACGGCATTGGCATCGTGGTGTTGAAACGGTTAAAAGAGGCAATCGCAGATAGAGATTATATTTATGCAGTGGTAAAAAGCTCGGCCGTAAATAATGATGGCACCCGGAAAGTCGGTTACGCCGCCCCCAGTGTCGAAGGCCAGGCAGAAGTTATCCGGGAAGCCCTGGGCCTGGCAAAGGTAAAACCGGAAAGTATCACTTACGTGGAAACCCACGGTACCGGTACTACAATGGGTGACCCCATTGAAATCCGGGGATTAAAATTGGCATTCAACACCCATAAAAAGCAATTTTGCCGCATCGGTTCCGTGAAATCCAATATCGGTCACCTGGACCTGGCCGCTGGAATTGCCGGGTTTATTAAAACCGTATTGGCATTAAATCACCGCCTCATCCCCCCCAGTTTGCATTTTCAATCCCCTAACCCGGAAATCGAGGTAGAAAACAGTCCCTTTGTGGTGAATACCCAATTAACCCAATGGAAGACCGATGGATATCCGCTGCGGGCAGGGGTGAGTTCCTTTGGAATTGGCGGAACCAATGCCCATGTTATCCTTGAAGAAGCACCAGAGGGGACAAGGGGGCTTGCCCCCTTGTCTAAAAAAGCACCAAAGGGGACAAATACCCGGTCTTCACGACAATATCAATTAATCCTATTATCCGCTAAAACCCAATCCGCCCTGGACCAAATGACCGAAAACCTGGCCCACTATTTCAAGAAAAATCCCGATATCAATTTGGCAGATGCGGCCTATACACTACAGGTGGGCAGAAAAGCTTTTAAACACCGGCGGATGTTGGTATGCTCTCACGTGGATGAAGCCATTGAACTCCTGGAAAGCCCCGGGAGCGAATTCACATCAGGTGTCCCAAAGGTTTATACCCTGGCTGCAGAAAAGGACCACCGGCCAATGGTATTTATGTTCCCCGGCCAGGGCAGCCAATATGTTAACATGGGATTAGACATCTACCGCACCGAGCCCATCTTCCATGAAGAAATGGACCACTGCTTTGAGATTTTAAATGGTCTCCTGGATTATGATATCAAAGAGATTATTTATCCGGTCAATAGGTCCGACCAGTCCGACCAGTCTGACCAGTCTGACCTAATCAACCAAACCGAAATCGCCCAGCCATTGATTTTTAGTTTTGAATACGCATTGGCCAAATTGCTCATGCACTGGGGAATAAGGCCTGATGCGCTGATTGGTCACAGCATTGGTGAATACACGGCTGCCTGCCTTGCGGGTGTATTTTCATTGGAACATGCCTTAATCCTTGTGGCAGCCAGGGGTCAATTGATGCAGTCGCTGCCCCCGGGCGCCATGATAAGCGTGCCGCTGCCGGAAAAAGAAGTCCTCCCTTTGCTGGATGACGGATTGTGCCTGGCCGCTGTCAACAGCCCGGACAATTGTGTGGTCTCCGGGCCCCGGCAGCCAGTGGACGCCTTTGCCTATCAGCTAAAAGAAATGGGACATAAGACCCGACCCCTTCATACCTCTCGCGCGTTTCATTCAGCCATGATGGACCCTATATTGGCAGCCTTTGAAAACAAAGTCAAGCCGGTCCCCTTGAATACCCCCAACATCCCTTACCTCTCTAATGTCACGGGCCAGTGGATAACCGCTGAAGCTGTTGTTGATCCTGGTTATTGGTCAACACACCTGCGGCGCACCGTACGGTTTTTTGACGGCATGACAGGATTGTTAAAAAAAGAAGGAACTGCAGTCCTGGTGGAAGTGGGACCCGGACGGGTGTTAAGCACTCTTGCCCGCCAGCACCCGGACAAAACCGCCTCTCAACCCACGTTTAACCTGGTGCGCCACCCAGGAGAAAACATCCCGGATGATAGGTTCCTGTTAACTAAAATCGGGAACCTGTGGCTCCAGGGAACAACCATTGATTGGGAAGCCTTTTACCCTGGTGAAACCACACACCGTATCCCCTTACCCACCTATTCTTTTGAAAAACAGCCGCATCAGATTCAAAGGAAATCCTTCCCGGATCCAGCCGCCAGGACAATTCCCGGGGTTGGCGCAGCAGGAGAAGCCCGATTAACCAAAAAAACCGATATTGGAGAGTGGTTTTATACGTTCTCGTGGAAGCGTGTTCAACTGCCGCGTTATAAAAAAGACATCATACCTTCTCGCACCCCCTGGCTTGTGTTCATGGATAACCATGAGATCGGTACACGATTGGCAGAACTCCTGGAAAAGAAAAACCAGGAACTCATTCTTGTCAAACCGGGCGCGAACTACCAAAAGGAGAATGACCGGGCCTTTACCCTGGACCCTGGCCAGGATGAGGATTATGAAACCCTTTTCAGGGAACTGGCTTCAATGAAATGTCTTCCCCGACGGATTCTTCATTTATGGGGGGTGTCCACGCTTTCATCCCCGGGCCCGGCATTGGAATTCAAAGACGTTGAACACACACTGGAACTGGGGTTTTACTCCCTCCTCAATATTGCCCGGGCCCTGGGTAATTTGAATGTTAAAGATGAGCTGCACATCGATGTGGTCACCAGCCATATGCAGGAAGTAACCGGTGAAGAGCAGTTATCCCCGGCAAAAGCCACTATCCTGGGCCCGGTGAAAACCATCCCGCTGGAATACCCTAACATCCGCTGCCGCAGTATTGATATGGCGGGGGATGAGGCACCCGTACCGGCGCAGCTTTTGGCAGAATTGTCAGGGGAAATCATAGAACCCTCGGAGATTGTGGCCTGGCGGCGATCTCACCGCTGGGTCCAGGGGATTGAACCCCTCCACCTGGAAGAACCACCTAAACCTATTCCCCGCTTGAGGGAAAACGGCATTTACCTGGTTACCGGCGGTCTTGGAGGTATGGGCCTGGTACTGGCTCAACATCTTGCCAAAACCGTTAACGCCCGGTTGGCCCTCATCGACTTCTCCGATTTCCCACCACCGAAACAGTGGGACCAATGGCTCAATACCCACCCGGAAAATGATAAAACCAGTAGAAAAATACGGGATATACAAGAACTGGAAAAATTGGGGGCAAAGGTGTTAATAACCAAAGCAGATGCTGCCAACAGGGAACAAATGAAGCGGGCCATGGGAAAAATAGAGAAAGCCTTTGGCAAGGTCAACGGTGTTATCCATACTGCGGGTGTAGCGGATGGCCGATTGATCCGGTTAAGAACGCGGGAATTTACCAGGCGGATTCTTGCCCCTAAAGTAAAAGGCACCCTGGTGCTGGATGCCCTTTTACAATCTCATCAACCGGATTTTATTGTGCTTTGTTCATCCCTTAATTCTCTTATCGGGGAAATAGGCCAGGCCGGGTATATTGCCGCCAACTGTTTCCTTGATGCCTTTGCCGCCGCTAAATCCCTATCAGGCGGTACTTTCACGGTTTCCATTAATTGGGATGGCTGGCAAGAGGTGGGAATGGCCGTAGGGGAACCTC
>CP070627.1:2951001-2954539 GCA_020355945.1 Candidatus Aminicenantota bacterium
TTTTTTTCATCCACCTCTGCGCCGACAATAGACATTTTTGTTTCATAATACGCCTCAAATTCCTCTTTATCTCTCTTTAATTTTTCCAATGCTTTGCCATAGTATTCCGATACCCGGTTAATCTCTTCACTGGCTCTCTTTAAAACAGCCAGGTCTTTTTCTTTCCGGGAGACATCTTCTTTGTTTTTTTCCAGTTCTTTTTGTAAAGCGTCTACCTGGTCTTCTAAAGCCATAGAATCTTTACTTTTACTTTCTGCATCTGGTGGTGATTCCAGGTTTTTTGCCTTTATTTTCCCGGGGGCTTTTGGTTTCTGACTTTTTCCTCCTGCTTCTTCCGGCATTTTTTCCTCCTTAATTTATAAATTTTATTTCTTTTTTAAAACGATTGGCTCCACCAATACAGTGGTTTCACCTTCCCGGACTTCCTTTAAATCCTTTGCACCGGTCTTTGCTTCATGGGTGGCTATCAAACGAACCTTTTTCCTACCATTGCCCTTAACAAACCGTTTATTTCCTTCTTTGATTATATCTTCTTCGGTCAGCCCTTTAAAGTAGAGGACAAATTCTCCTTTTTCGGTGGTGATATTATTTATATTTTTCCCTCGGATTTCTACATTTGCCCCTGGAACAGCTTTTCCGTCAATGCCATGAACCATTCCCCTGATCAATGTCGTACCCGGTGAAAAGGGATAAGAAGGTTTCGGTTTTAATTTAAACCGCACCACCGGGTTCAAGGGATCCAGCTCAGTGAGTTTCACTGTGGTTCTTTTTTTAAAATAATACTCGGTTTCCACCCGGACCTGGTATTCGCTGCCGGGAAGGTCCAGGAAAAGATAATACCCACTGGGGTTTTTGACGGATTTCACCTCCTGGCCGATTAAAAAAACCTCTACACTGCCAATGGGTGGCTTTTCAGTGTAATCATCCTGCAGCGATACAGCCATAGAGAGTTTGGTGGTGATTTTTTGATCTGGGTAAACTTCATATCCATATAAAATAGCCATTATTTCACCTTTAATATTCGTCTCGTTTCTCTACTACCCGTTTTGCTTCTATTTCCCGGGTGGAATCGATCCGAATCGGGGTCACCTGGTAACAGACAGAAAGGTGGAAAGATTTCTCCGAGAAACTTTGCCACAGTTCAATGATTTCCTCGAAAGGCAGTGAATAAAAAACCAGGCGCAGTTGCACATCACTGCCTGACAGGGCTTCACCCTTGAGAATAGACCCCCTTACCACCGCATGATCGTGGAAAACCTGCATGACTTTACCCAATAAAATATGATCTTTCCTGCGGTCTTCGGTTCCCGGCGTAATAATATAAAATAAATCAATGGCTAATGGATTGGATTCGATTTTTTGGGGGTCATTATTGGGAATTTCCTGGTTTTTCAAGAATTGATTTTCAATAATTCGGTATAAATAAAGAGACAGTTTTTTTGAATTACTGGTTTCCAGGTCTGCCGGGGAGTCCAGGGTAATATCATCTTCAGAGCTGATAATGTCAGGATATATTTTATTGTCACTGCGTATATGTTCCCACAGCAGTTTTTTCAATGTTTCTCCCACATCGGCGAGTACAGGATAATCACTCATTGACTCCTCCCGGTTCTTGAAGGATAAAATGATAGTATTTGCCAAAATCCGACTGGCTGCAGAGTTTACCCATTTTCTGGTATTCCCGTTTGGTGGCCTGGATTATATGAGCCATGTCCACTTTCCTGGAATTATCAGCCGCCAGGAATGCTGAGTTAAGGGCAATGTTCTTGATACTGCCCCCAGGGATTTCAAGCCGTTTGGCCAGGAATTTATAATCGATTCCAGGGCTTCTGGGTGTCTCTGCCGGGAATATTTTTTGCCAGATATTGAGACGGTATTCTTCGTCAGGAAACGGGAATTCCAGGGAAAAATGCATCCGCCGCGTAAAGGCTTCGTCAATATTCTTACGAAAATTAGTGGCCAGGATAACAATTCCTATATGCTCCTCCATTTTCTGGAGCAGGTAGTTGATTTCAATATTGGCATACCGGTCATGGGAGTCTTTGACTTCGGAGCGCTTCCCGAAAAGTGCATCGGCTTCGTCAAAAAAGAGTACGGCATTGGCGGTTTCTGCTTCTTTAAAAATCCCGGCCAGGTTTTTCTCCGTCTCACCTATATATTTACTAACAACACAAGAGAGATCGATTTTGTAAAAGTCAAGGTTCAGTTCATTGGCAATAATTTCGGCAGCCATGGTTTTACCGGTGCCGGAAGGCCCGGAAAAAAGGATGTTTAACCCTTTTCCCAGTGAAATTTTCCGGTCAAATCCCCATTCATTGTACACCACATGGCGATACCTGACATAATTGCACATTTCTTTGAGCTGTTGGAGTTTATCCGGGGGGAGTACGATATCGGGCCAGGTGAAATGAGGCGTGATTTTTTGCGCCATTTTGGAGAGGTTTTGATTGGTTTGCGCGCGACAACCGCGGTACAGGTCCTCCATGGTGATTCCATCTTCATTAAAATTGCCGCGCATCATGGCAATATACCGGGCCTCAGCAGCAGCATCACGAATCTGACCTCCGGTAAATTGAAAATGATTGGTAATCTCATCAATATCGAGATCACTGGAAAACAGCTCACTGCCATTTAACGAAATCTCCCATAATTGCTTTCTCAATTGAAAAGAAGGTATAGAGAACTCCACCTTGATAAATGGATGTTTTTTCAAACGGGCCGGGGGATTCCAGGGTTTTTCTCCTGACAAAAAGGTAATAAAAGAATATTCGTCCATTGCCCGGACAATGAGATTTTGTAGATGAATTTCCAGGGAATTGTTAGAAACCAGGCAGTCAAAATGCTCAAGATAGATGGCTGCGGGTTGGAGAAGCGTTTCCCGGAAAAGCCGGGTTACGATTTCCTCGATATCCAATTGAAAGTTATTGGTGAGCAGCTCGTTGGTATCAACGACTAGCAACGGTACCTTGATTTGGTAACAGAAGGCCTCTGCTGTTAACTTTTTCCCGGCCCCATAAGGCCCCTTTAAATAAAAAATAATGCGCTCTTTGTCTTTCTTTTTTAAAAACTCCTCTGCCAACCGGTTCAGTCTTTCTAGACGATGGTTATCCATTAATACCGCTGACCAATCCTTTTTTGAGTTTATTATATTTGCAACAGGAAAAAGTGCCGAATCCATTACATTTTGATGGAGAAGAAAATTAACGATGCGGTCATCCAACTTCAGGCACCGGGAAATCAAGGGTTTAGATTGGCTGTCGCCACTGAATTGAACCAACCGGTATTTTAGCAGCGGAGATTGGATAAAGAAACAGGTTCGTGCATCGGTTCTTTCCTCCTGGGTATTGCACAGCAGGTCCAATACCAGGTTAACAGAAGGAGCCTTTTGGGTTACATCATCCTGGAGATAGGCATAGAGTTTTTCATATTTTATATCTAATTCCGGTGCCAGGCAAACCAGGATAATATCCAATTCAAAAGGAGTTAGTTGGAAAATACCAGCCAAATGGTATAAGGGCAGATAAATCACTTGTTTCAA
>CP070627.1:2954639-2958175 GCA_020355945.1 Candidatus Aminicenantota bacterium
TCCGACAGGCGGTTATAAGCCTGGACAAAAGCACTGCACTTTTCACTGTTAAAACCCGGGATAGCCTGGACATATTTACCTTCCAATGCCAGCACTTCCGCCATTACAGCAGCAGCGGTCCATACACCCTGATGGACACGACCCTGCCATTGAACCTCCAGGTAATTTTCCATTATCTTATCTCCTATGAATTCCTGCCCCGGGCTTTCACATCAATGTCTATCCTTTATATTTGGACACGACCTTCCATTGCCCTGGCAATGGTAACGGAATCCACATAATCGATATCCGCCCCAATAGGAATCCCTAACGCCAAGCGCGTGACTTTTACATCAGGGTTGTGCTTCCGTATCACTTCCGATAAATAATGCGCGGTGGCATTCCCTTCTGTGGTAGGGCTGGTGGCCAATATGACTTCCTCTATATGACCCTCTTCCAACCGCCTGAGTAAACCGGATATTTTCAACTCATCAGGACCGATTCCTTTGATGGGAGACAAATTCCCATGCAGCACATGGTACATTCCTTTATATAAATCCGTTCGCTCGATGGAATAAATATTAAAGGGTTCCTCGACAACACAAATTTTGCCGGTTTCCCGGTCCGTACCGGAACAAATTTCACAGGGCTCTTTGCTGGTTATATTGTTGCAGGTAGAGCAAAAAAATGTTTGTTCCCGGGCCTCTATAATCGCATTGGCAAGAGCAAGGGCATTCTCTTTATCGGATTTCAGTAAGTAAAAACACATCCTCTGGGCAGACTTCCGACCAATGCCCGGTATCTTTTTTAACTCTTCAATCAGTTTCTTTACCGGGGATGTAAATTCATATAAGGACATTGCTATTAACCGTTGGTATCTATTCCCTGCCTGGATTCATTTCCTACTGCTTACTGCTACTTACTACCTACTACCTACTACCTACTACTTACTACATCCCGGGGAATGGGAATCCACCGGGGATTCCAAGTCCCCCGCTCATTCCACCGAGGTGATCCTTCATTTGCTCGTCTACTTTGGCAATGGCATCATTAACCGCTGCGGTTACCAAATCCTGGAGCATTTCTATGTCATCCGGGTCTACCACTTCCGGTGAAATTTCCGTGGATAATACGTTCTTATGACCGTTCATAGCCACCTTTACCATTCCACCACCTGCATTTCCTTCCACCTCAATGGCCTCCATCTGTTCTTCCATCTTTCGTGACATATCCTGGGCCATCTTCATTAATTGGTTCATATTGGGCATTTTGGGCATTTCATCCTCCTATTTATTGTTATTGCTATTGATCCTGGTTTTTATCTTGATATTTTATCTATGGAAACGATTCTTCCCTTTATTCGATCAGCCAAACGATTGAGGGTGGGGTCTCCTTCAAGTTCCTTTTTTCTGGTCTCCTCTTCACTGCTGGTTTTATTCCTGGCTAATGTGACATCAATTTCCACCTGTTGATTCAAATCCCGGTGAATCGTTTCCTTTAAATAGTCCACATGATCGATGGTCGTTTTATAGGCATACTCCAAATCCCGGGTGAATTGAATGTGGAGGGAATTGTCTTTGATGGAAAATGAGGAAGACTGTAAGGCAGACGCCAATCGTGGTTTTTCCTTACCCACTGTCTCGATCAACAGGGCATTCAATCGTTCTTGCCAAAGATTCGCACCGGTAATCAATCCCGCTTCGTTTGACAGCGTTGACAGAGTCTCCTTCTCCCGGTTATAAGTGATTGTACCTTTACCTGTACCTGCACCTGTGCCTGTAACTGTACCTGTAACTGTACCTGTGCCTTCGCCCCCATCTCTATCCGTTAGAGATAATTCCCCGGATTTGGATTTATTAATAAGTTCCTCGATGGAGACCAAAGAAGGAAAATATGTTAACTTCAAGAAAAGATATTCCAGGATAATCCTGGGATTTTCCGTGTTTTTAATGGTGATTTCAAGGTCTTTTGCAGAATTAAAATATCTTAACATTTCAATTTCCCGGACATTTTTCAACATTTCTTTCAAGCGGGGGATATTTTCAGGGTTTAAGTCATGAAGTTTTTCAGCCTCGCCCAGGGATTTTAGTACCATTAAGTTTCTAAGAAATTTCAAATATTCATTGTAAAAAAATCGCAGGTCCATGCCCCGTTCCGACAGTTCATTAATCTGTTTTATAATCGCCTGGCGGTCCTGGCTGAAAACATGTTGGGTCAAGGTGATAAAAAGGTCTTCTTCGATAACCCCCAGGATATCCACCACATCTTTATCATTAACATCTCCGCTGGATATGGCAATGGCCTGGTCCAGGACTTTTTTTGCGTCTCGCAAACTCCCCTCCCCGGACCTGGCAATTAAATAAAGAGAATAATCCGTGATTTTAATATTCTCTTTAGTACAGATTTCTTTCAAGACTTTAATGATGACTTCATAAGGGATTCGTTTAAATTCGAAATGTTGGCACCGGGAAACAATGGTAGCGGGTATTTTGTGGAAGTCAGTGGTAGCCATGACAAAGTAGGTAAACTCCGGGGGTTCTTCAATGGTCTTTAGCAGGGCATTCCAGGCGGAATTGGACAGCATGTGAACTTCATCGATCACCACCACCCGGAACCGGTTTCTAAAGGGTTTATATTTTACTTTTTCCTTAAGATTCCGCACTTCCTCTACGCCGTTATTGGAGGCGCCGTCAATTTCGATATAATCCGGGGATTTGTCTTCGGTGATCTCAATACAGATGGGACATTCATTACAAGGTTCCACGGCAGGTCCTTTCTCACAATTGAGAGCTTTGGCAAGGATGCGAGCCGCCGATGTTTTACCCACACCCTTCATCCCGGAAAAAATCAAAGTAGGATAAAGTTTATCCAGGCTGATTGCGTTTTGTAAGGTCCTGGTAATATGGGGTTGTCCAATTAAATCGGCAAATTTTTGGGGCCTGTATTTTCGTGCTAATGCCAGGTACATGGGTCGGGCTTTATATCCTTATATTCTTATATATAGAGAAGGGGCCCGGGAAATCCCAAACACATAAAGAGGTCTGCTTATTGCTGCTACCTTTCGGTCCTGACAAAGTTCACAGTTCTTTATTGCCAGGTTCCCGGACCATTCGTTTTTACTTATGCCAGGCAATCTATTTTTTATTTTATATCCCATAAATACAACCAGATCGGAGAGGGTGGGATTCGAACCCACGGTACCGTTCCCAGCACACACGCTTTCCAAGCGTGCTCCTTAAGCCACTCGGACACCTCTCCATTCGGAGAACTTTTATTTTATAATTAATCGCACTTAATTGCAAGCCCTTTTGAAAAAAAACAGGAATTCATTTAGGAAAGATGGTATGTTGGGAAGATTCACATATCTTTGCCGGAACAGACACACCCCGGCTGCTTCGCAGCCACCCCTCTCAAGAGGGGAATTTAAGGGATCAGTACTGCATCCTGGGCACCAGGCATTGAGTGCTTTCCGGACCTCCCCTCTCGAGAGGGGGGCCTCCTTCATCGTATAGATGAAGGTGGCGGGGTGTGTATGCTTCGGCACCAAAATGCCTTTC
>CP070627.1:2958275-2961782 GCA_020355945.1 Candidatus Aminicenantota bacterium
GTATTTATGGCAAGGCGCCTTGCATTGGGAAAAAGGGCATGAATTTTGTCAAGTTGATGCTCAAATTGTCTCGTGAAAGGGATGAAGTGCGGGTAGTGGATAATGAAGTGTTGACCCCCACCTCAACCGTAGAAATTTCCAACCAGATCGTGAAGATGATTGATAGTAATGCTCAATTTGGATTGTATCATGCCACGGCAGAGGGGAGTTGTTCCTGGTATGAGTTTGCCAAAGAGATTTTTGATATTACTAAGCCCAATATTAAATTTAACAAGGCGGCCCCGGGAGAGTTTGCGGTTAAAGTCAATCGTCCTGAATATTCGGTGTTGGAGAACAAAGGGTTAAAGGACCAGGGTATTAATATCATGCGTGATTGGAAAGAGGGTTTAAGGGATTACCTGGCCAGTTTATAAAAAAGCCACAAAGATACACAAAGCGGCACAAAGAATTTTTTAGCCACAGAGGTCACAGAGAGCACAGAGGAGATAGGCAATCGATTAATCGCAGTTGATCATGATGCGGAGCCTCACCCAAAGACGATGAAAAAAAAGAAACCACAGATTACACAGATTACGCAGATTTTTTTTTGTGTAATTCGTGTAATTCGTGGGCTATTTTCATGTTAGGCAAAAAAACACAAGCTCTTGATAATATTGGAGAGCCCACAAAGAATAAAAGAGTGAATTTTTCCTGTTGAAATCAAGACTTATTTCGTTTAAAATATAATGATGAAAAAAAAGGAGAAGGCAGCCGCAATAGGCAGCGGAGGATATAAGCCATGACAGACGCAGCAAAAGAAACTGGAAAAAAGGGGGACCTGGTTTTTATTTCTTATGCCGAATCTGACCGGCACACAGCAGATATGATTTACTCTGCTCTGGAATCCAGAGGAATACGAGGTTGGGCGGCTCACCGGGATATTTCCCCTGGTCTGAACTGGCCGGATGAAATCAGTAAAGCTATCTCACAGGCAAGGATAATGATTTTGGTACTTTCCTCAAATACGCAAAAATCACGTTACGTTAGCAGGGAAGTCACTCTGGCTGCAGATGAAAACATAATCATTATACCATTTTGCATCGAGGGAGTACCTCTCCGGGGAGGTTTGAAGCTCCTATTGGGGGACTGCCAGTGGATCAATGCCTCCCCCAAACCTCTGGAGATGTATTTAGAGGAATTGTGTGAAATAGTATCTAGGCACCTGGGCAAAGAACCGGGAAAACCAATCGAAAATGAGAAATTAAAAGAACAACCTGGAACAGATAAAGTTAAACCAGTTGTAAAAGAGATAAAGACAATCAAAGAAGAAACAAAAGATTCGGCAGACATGCAGGAAGATGTAAAAAAAGTGATTTCCAAAGCCCACAAAGTCGAAAAAAATAAAAACGGATACTGGGAAGCGTATTATCAAGACGAGATCGTTATGGTTTATATCCCGCCGGGAAAGTTCACTATGGGATCGGATGAGGGAGATGATATAGAAAAACCTTCACATGAGGTTCAACTTGATGGCTATTGGATGGGAAAAACCCCAGTGACCAATATGCAGTATGTATCATTTCTCAATGATTCGGGAATAGACCATAAAACCGGATGCCAGGGTGAGCGGTGTATTAATACGGGGATATAGAAAGTAAAGACTCTCATATAAAATGCACCAAAGGTAATTATCAATTCGAGCCAGGTTGTGAAAATCACCCGGTTATATCAGTCAGTTGGTATGGAGCGGCAGAGTATTGTAAGTGGTTATCAAAGAAAATCGGGCAAGAATTCAAATTACCTACAGAAGCCCAGTGGGAAAAGGCCGCCCGCGGCAGCGATCAACGCAAATATCCCTGGGGCAGCAGGGAACCTAACATTGATTTAGCGAATTTTAATCGTAATATTGGCAAAACCACTCCTGTTGGTTCTTACCCGGAAGGGGCCTCTCCCTATGGTTTGATGGATATGGCTGGCAATGTCTGGGAGTGGTGCAACGATTGGTACAATCCCGATTATTATAAAAATTCATCGCCCAATAATCCTCCAGGTCCCGCAAGCGGTTCCAAACGTGTGATGCGGGGCGGCAATTGGCGCCGCGAGGCCAGGTTTCTACGCTGCGCCTATCGCGCCCTCAGCGAGCCCTCCACTCGCTACGTCGTTTTGGGCTTCCGCCTCCGCCAGGATATTAAGTAACCCTTTTCCCGCAGAGAGATTTGCCAGGAGACATCAGTGTATATATAAAAAAATGAAACAAAATATTGAATAATTGATTGATTTATATTATCCTATTAATATGGTAAGTCACATGGAAACCTCAAAAGATATAAAAGTGAAACTTGAAAAGATAGTCAATTATCTGAAAACAAGCGGCTGCTCGAAAATTCTTTTATATGGTTCTTTAGCCGAAGGTGTGCACCATATAAATTCGGACATTGACATCGCCGTTATTGGTCTTTCCAGCAAAGAATTTTTCAAGGCCGTTGCTGTACTGCCATTTCTTGTCAAACATCGTGTTGACCTTGTAGATTTTGGTGAACTGCCTCCAAAATTTCAACAAAGTATTGAAAAAAACGGAGTAGTACTCTATGCAAATTGAAAAATGCATCGAAGAGATTGAGAATGAAATCGAATTGATTAATGAATTGATTGAATCCCATGAACTGTTACTGAATAAAGTAAAAACCTCTACCCCGGATCGAATTGAAATCAGTGCTTTAGCCACGGTGCTTCATTCCTTTTACAACGGGATAGAAAACGTTTTTAGTAGGATAGCCAATAGGTTGGACAAAAAACAGCCATCCTCCGAATTCTGGCATCAGGAACTATTAGAACAAATGAAATCCGGTACTCCAAAACGAAAGGCGGTTATATCGAATGAATTACACGGTAAATTGAATCTATATCTTGGATTCCGTCACTTTTTCAGACATGCATATGCATTCCAATTTAAGTGGGAAAAAATAAAGGAACTGGTCATGGATTTACCTGGAGTATATACTCAATTTAAACAAGAGACAAATCAATTTATCAAAAAATTAAATCTCCAAATTGAAAAATAATCCCCATTTTATTAATATCCTGTAAAAGAACGCAAAAAAAAAAACAAGCTTTTTCTTTATACTTTTCATTTTTTAAGTCCGAAGTCTTCCAACCCGGCTCAACTACGGATTTCTCCCCTGCTGATGTCATCCGAGATTTCTATGCATTTACCGACGAAACGGTTCATCATAAGAAGCCTTCCCAATCAAGACGGGTCTTTATCAATCCAGTTGGCAAGTTGACTTTTTGGTAAAAACTTTGCGAAATGTTTTTGATTGCGTGTGACAACAATATGGTTGCCAACTTTCATCAAACATTTTTTCCCATGTGGGATTATCTTTGAATATTCCAAACCATTCCCAGGGAGTATCAAGATGAAGGTTTCTTGATTTTGGTACTGCGGATACATCAAGCTGAAAAATTTCACTCCGACTTATAATTTCAGCTATGGTTTCACGAGTTTTCTCAAGTGCTTCATCTCTTGTA
>CP070627.1:2961882-2965378 GCA_020355945.1 Candidatus Aminicenantota bacterium
GGTGTCTCCTTCAAAACTTTGAACCGCCGGTCTCACATAATCTATAGGCATGTTTAGCACCGGTATCTCTCCTTCAATGCCAAACTCTTTTAACCAGTAGGTCTCCTGCTGGGCCAGGTTTTCCTTTTCCCTCTCACCATTTTGCCATTCTGAAAAATCTTTATATTGGAGCCGTAACAACGGCAGCGCCTCATCTCTATCCAGTCCCATAAAATCCTTTACCAATACACCGTTAGAAAAACCATCGTATATGATGTGGTAAGTATCCACCAGCAATATATGTTGGCTTTCACCCGTCTTTATCATTCCCACCCGCAGCAGTGGTGCCTGTGATAAATCAAAGGGACGAACAAAAGAATGATGAATGATTCGGTTTTTCGATGAATGATGAGTACCTGTTTCTTTTTTGGTTGTCATTTGTAATTTGTAATTTTCTTCATCTGTGGCCAGATCATAATATTCCAATTTCTCCAATTTAAAATCCACATCCTCCACATCATGGATTTTTTGTACCGGTTCCTCCCCAAGCAGGTGAAAAGAGGTTCTCAGGCTTTCATGGCGGCTTATCAACTTTTTGATGACACGTTCCAATTTTTCTTTATCAGGCACTGCTCCCAGGGGAATGACCCTGGGCATATTATAAGCGGTACCCAGCGGGTCCATGCGGTACAGGATGTATAACCGTTTCTGAGCGGAAGATAAGGCATAGTACTCCTTCTTCTCCACTGCTTCTAAAGATGTATATGTATACCTATTCCCCGACGACTTCTTGATATACTCTGCCAATCCCACTATTGTCGACGTTCTGAAAATTTCTGCCAGGGGGATTTTTACATTTAACTCTTTGTGCACCTTTGAGATCATAATAACGGCTCTTAAGGAATGACCTCCCAGTTCAAAGAAATTGGTATTTATGCCTAATTTCTCTTTTTCTATCTCCAACACTTCCGACCATATTTCCACTAACTTCTTTTCAATGGGATGGCTGGGGCCGGTATACCCTTCGGAAATGCTTATTTCAGGCTGGGGTAAGGCCTTACGGTCCAATTTCCCGTTGGGTGTTAAGGGGAGCGTTTCCAACCGGACAAAATAACCGGGCACCATATAATCCGGCAGCCACAGGGATAAATATTCCTTTAATTCCGAAGTACCGGGAAAACCCGAAGAACCAACCCACCGGGGCACAATATAGGCACACAGGTACTTATTACTGCTGGCATTGTTCCTGATCAAAACTGCTGCATCTTTTATCTCTTTATGCTCCAGTAATCGACTCTCTATCTCGCCCAGCTCGATACGATACCCTCTTATCTTTACCTGGTGATCGATTCTTCCTAAAAATTCGATACTTCCATCTTCCAGCCACCGGGCCAGGTCGCCGGTTCTGTAAATCCTATTATACGGGGGAGCTATTTCTTCCCCTTCCATAAAGGCAAAGGAATTGACGATAAATTTCTCAGCGGTCAGGGCATCTCCTTTAAAATAGCCTTTGGCAACACCTGCGCCGCTGAGACATAATTCGCCGGCAATACCTTCGGGTAATAGATTCAAATATTTATCCAAGATAAAAACCTTGGTATTAGAAATGGGGCTGCCGATGGTGGGCCTGCTTTTATAGGTCTCTAAATCGTCAATATCTATAAACTGAGCAATGCATCCGATAGTCACCTCTGTGGGTCCATAATGATTCATTATCCGAAGATGACCGCAAATACGATAGGCTTTCTCCACATCTGCCGTATTAATGGCCTCTCCTCCCAGTACTACCAACCTCAAAAGGCAACAGGTCTCTCCTGAAAAGGAAGGATCCGCAACAATGGTGGAAAAAAGGGACGGGGTCATCTTCAAATAAGTGATACCCTGCCGAAGGATATATTCCAACAGGCTCCCGGGTAACATATAGACCTCTTTGGGAAGAATATGCAGTTGACCGCCTTTCAAAAGGGAGGGGTAAATAGAGGTATAACCCAGATCAAAAGCAAAAGATGAGGTTAACAGGGTTTTATCTTCACCGGTTAAACGGGTGGCCGTGGAAAACCAGGTGACATAGTTCACTAAATTTTCATGTTTTAACAGCACGCCTTTGGGTTTTCCCGTGGTGCCGGAGGTATAAATCATGTACACGGGGTCACCGGGCCTGCCGGTTTTGGCTGCCCGGCTCACCTCACCGTTATACTTATACAGGTGTTTATCCTCGATATTCAAGATTTCACCTTCAAAGGGCACTTTATCCACCAGGTGGGCCTGGGTGAGTAAAAGTTTCGTCTCGCTGTCGGTTAACAGGTAATTGATTCTCTCTTCGGGATTTACCGGGTCTATGGGCAGGTAACAGGCGCCGGATTTCAATACCGCCATGATTCCTACGATCATCTCGATGGTGGGTTCGGTCATGATGGCCACTATACCATCCGAATCAACGTTTTTGTCTCGCAGCACCTGTGCCAGTTGATTGCACCTTTTGTTTAATCCTGCATATGTCATGGATAAACCATCCCTGGTGGCTTGATGATGCGGGTGCTGTCTTCCGGGTTTTAAACCTGTCCCTTCCCCTTCCGCTACCACAGCAGCATGATGGGGGGTTCTTTCTACTTGCTCCTCGAATAATTCATGGATTGTCTTATCTGCCGGGTAGTCGGCTTTGGTATCATTAAACTCATACAATAATCGATGCTTCTCTTCATCCGACAAATAATTCAACTCACTTAAAGAGACCTGGCTGTTGTTTACTGTGGAATAGAGCAGCTGACGGTAATGCCTGGCCATCCGCTGGATTCGAGTTCTGCTGAAAAGGTCGGTATTATACCTTAACATCACATATATTCCTTCCGACAACTCGTCAAAGGCAAAGCGCAAATCAAACTTGCTTATCTTTGAATCTACCTCATAACCTTCTACAGTAACGCCTTTCATCCCTTCCGCAGGAGAACCTCCGATTTCCGAATTGAGTGCTACCATCACATCAAACAGGGGAGAACGGCTGGTATCACGGGCCAATTCCAGGTCATCCACCAACTGATCAAAGGGGTACAGCTCATGGTCATAGGCGGCTAACGAGGTCTCTTTCACTTTACCCAGTAAACCTTTAAAACTATCACTTCCAGCAAAAACCGTACGCAGGGCAAGTGTATTGACATAAAAACCAACCTGATCTTCCAGGTCACGGTGCTGCCTGCCCGATATGGGCGAGCCGATGACAATATCTTCCTGCCCGGTATAACGATATAACAATGACTTCACCGATGCCAGCAGCACAATAAATAAACTGGTACCCTGCGATTGGCTTAATTCTAGAACTTCCCGGCTTAAAGTGGAAGGCAGTAAAAAGCCCACGCTGTCTCCATTGTAAGTCTTTACCTTTGGTCGTGGATAATCACAGGGAAGTTCCAATACCGGTACTTCCCCTTTAAATTGACCCAGCCAATATTCTCGATGGTTGTTTAACCCTTCTTCCTCTAGTTGCTTATTCTGCCAGGCTGAAAAATCTTTATATTGAATT
>CP070627.1:2965478-2968972 GCA_020355945.1 Candidatus Aminicenantota bacterium
ATTAGACACACCCCGTCCGCTTCGCGGCCACCCCTCTCAAGAGGGGAATTTAATGATTCAGTACTGGGTCTTGAGCACCAGGTATTGTGTGCTTTCCGGACCTCCCCTCTCGAGAGGGGTGACTCCTTCATCGTATAGATGAAGGTGGCGGGGTGTGTATGCTTCGGGACCAAAATGCCTTTCCTATGCTCATTTAGCCTTATCTTAGTGGCATTCTGGACAGGTACTTTATTTCCTGGGTCTTCAAACATGCGTTTTGGCTTTTTACTATACTTTTCCCGGGAATTTGGGGAAAATTTTGACTGTAATGATTCGTTTAGTCATTTTATTGTTTAATATCTTTCGGATAAAGATAAATTGATAAGTTCCTATAAAGCCCGGACCCGGCTGCCAGTAAAAGATTCCTTTTTGTGGATCAAGGGTAGAACCGATGGGCAGTGCCCCTAAACGATGACCCATAACCTGGAATCCTGTCCAGGTTCTTCTCCATTGGTCATGCATTGTTCGCCCCGACACTTCCTCCAGGTGAATCTCTACCTGTTCCAGTTCTTTGATTTTAATAGTAATAACACCGTTATCATCCGGATAACCTGGTTGTGGTTTCCCTTTTTCATTATAAAAGGTTCTAATCCCGATTGGTTCGGGTGCTGGCAGACTATTGTCTTGCCTAAACCATACTGGGGGCGCACCAGGTTTTGTGCTCTGGGCTTCACTCCCTGTGGTATCTGTATTCCATATACTAAAATACCTGCTGCCGATGCCGTCAATATTTCCTGCATTATCCCGGACTGACCAGGCAATGGTATGTACACCGTTGGCGTATTTTGTCGTATCCAGGTAAAAATACCCCATAGCTCCTTTACTATTCTCATAACCGGGGAATAAATCGGCAATATCTTTCCTGTATATATTGTAAACCGGGTGCCCCAGGTTGACACCGTCAATATACACGTTGATGGTGGCGCCATTAATGGGGATTTTATTGGGCATTGGGGTTAATGCCCAACCCCAATTGATGAAATTTCTACCTGAAGCAGTTCCTCCCTGCAAGGGCGTATCAATGGTGCCAAAGGGTTTGACTGCATGGGCATTGTCACAGGTGATGGTTTTGGTTCCCAGGATGACTTCGTGACCGGTGGTATCCCTGGCAAGGACACGTAATGTAAACGCACCGTTGCCCTGGTTGGGTAAGAAATTGGTCAGCATCATATACCCCCAACCGGCTTTATAGTTATTGGGATAGTTCGGATATTCAACTTCCACATCAGGCCTCGCTCCTTCAACAAATAAAGCATCGCCGATATAGATCAGTTGTGTTCCGGATTCGCGATATATTTTAACACTTTCCACTGCTATATCATCCAGGACCCAGCCGGTAACAGGTATGCTGCCGCGCACGGTGCTGCCATGGCTGGGAGTTTCAAAGAACCCAAAAGGGCTGCCATCGTTACCGGAGGAATAGACTTTTAACTCCACGTCAATAGTCTTAGGAGAACCCACCACCCCGGCATCCTGGGAACTGACCGTGATGGTTCCCTTATACGTCCCGGGAGACATGCCTGAGGCATCAATTGATACCTCTACCGGAGAGTCATTTGTTCCGGATGTAGGGCTGCAAGAAAGCCAGTGGGCATTGTCACTGACAGACCAGTGCAAAGCCCCTTTTCCGCTGTTGGTAATAAAAAACACCTGTGCAGGGGTTGCAGTGCCTATTGTGGTACTGCCAAAATTCAACCGATCCCTGGAAATACTTAAAACGGGTGTCCCACCCGGGCCGGAAACGTAAACCCCAACCGTGACCGGTGTGCCTGGTTCTCCATTGATGTTGTGAGCGGCAATTTTATAGTAAACCATTCCTTCGCCGCTAAAACCACCGTCCTTATAGGAGTAACCCCTCAAGCGAACTATTTCCGAATAGGAATTGCATTGAAAATTTTCAGTATATCCACGGTATATGACAAAGGTTTTGAAATCTCCCCAATCTTCCCAGGTGTGGTTTAAATCACTCCAGATTTTTTCCTCCCAGGTCAAATCAACAAAACCGGCGGTAGAATTATAAGCTGCCCTAAAGCTTTCCACGGCTTTTGGTGTAAAAACAGTGTTAATGGGCCCCCGGGCTTTATCTTTTATATCATCGAAAAATTGTTTGGCAGCAAATTCCCGGTTGGTTCCCTTAAACCGGAAATCGTAAGTACCCAGCCATTTATAAAAACTGATAAAATGAATATTATAATCGTAGAGACGAACCAGCTTATTATAAAGGTATTGAACGGAACTTAATTTAGCTCCGGATCCTGCCGGTAGTATTTCCGGGTTATGCTCCATAGCCCCCCAATTATTGGACATATCATATATAACCGGTACGGAATATTGGGATGAATTGGCATAATGGGTACGAAAGTTGATATCGTAAAGGGTAATCCCCATTCCCATATCGCTGTAGGAATCTGCTGTCCACATGGGTGAAGCAGAGGTGTAATAACGTTGATTTAGATAAGGGTCATCGGGGCGGGTTCCGAAAATATAGTCCGCAGGAATCTGGTGGCTATAATATTGGGCTTTGAGGAAACCGCTTTGCCTGGCAATTTTTGCCATATCTTTGACGTAGTGATAAACCATGGTTTCACGGAAGGTTTGCCAGAGGTCCCCAAAAGGGTCATTGTTTTTTTGCTGCATCACCCGGGGCGGGTCAAAACCACCATTTATAAAATTTGCACCTGAAGATGGCATCATCCCGTTATAGGTATATTCTTCAACTGGAATAATGTTGGGATCAGGGTTGAAATTATCAGTGTAATCGTCATCTACCGGGTCTGAAAGGTCCCAGTGGTAATATTTGAGCTTCCAGGTAGTAAAAGTGGTTCCAAATTCGTTATTAAAATTTTGCAAGCCGTTATCACCCTGGAATCGAGTGCCGCCGTTCCCATATCCTTCTCCTTCATATTTCCCGCCAGTACCATACATACCCTCATGCTTGATCCAGTCCCGGAACTCAAGGACCGCAAAAGGTGAGAAGTCGCAAAAATACGTCTGCAAAATCTCTTTGGTGTTCATACGATAGAAATTCAATTCCGCTTCACCTGGCGCACTAATTACCATCAGGAGGTCATGATTCTCTTGCTGTTTTTCTTTTAAATGAGCAAAAGCTGCCTTTACTTTGGCCTCCAGGTGGTTCCTCAATTTTCGGGCATAACGGGAAAGTGTGGTCCAGGCGTATTGATTCACCGGAGACGCCGTATCCGATTGAAGGAGTTGCGGGTAATCATCCAATTGATGCGGGAGGATAATCCCGGTCTCCTCTACTCCCATTGGCATAAACTGCTGCGTCCCATTTAATTGCTCTTCAGATACAATATTATTATCACTATACCACTGGGCATTGCGGATATCCTCTTCTTTGGCCGGGGTATAAAAAAGTACCTTCCTGGAAAGCCCGTAATTCAGGCAAAAGTGCAGGCCCACTTTATAGGTCCTGGATTTTTCAATCACTGAAT
>CP070627.1:2969072-2972564 GCA_020355945.1 Candidatus Aminicenantota bacterium
TATCCCGGTGCTTCCCTTTTGCTTTATATTTATAATCCTCTAAATCCGGTGAAGGAATCGTATCTAGATGACCCACCAATACCATCAGGGGTTCTGTATTTTCCGGAATCACCAGGAGGTTTACCCTCTCCCCTTGCACGGGTTGGCGAAGTACCGGTAAACCATGTTCTTTCAGGTAACCGTATAAAAACGTGCCAATCTCTTCTTCTTTGCCGTAAGGACTGTAAATGTTGATTAATTTTTTAAGAAGCGATTTCAATCGTTTGGGTTTGATGCCGCTGCTGTTTCGTTTGGGATACCGGACTTTTTCCATTGTCTTATTCTTTATGATTTTTCTTTTTTTCTTTTTCTTTATATACGGTGTGTGCGCTGTCCAGGTTTAAAGAGAGGTAAATGTGTTTTTTAGGCTTTTCAAAACCCATCTTCTCAAAAAATTGCAAGGCAGAAAGGTTATCCGCTTCCGTATCCACCACCAGCATGCGAACCCCGTTTTTTATCATGAGATTACGAAAATGATGAAAAAGTCTCGACGCCACCCCTTCTGACTGATACGAAGGCGCAACCCCCAACCAGATCAAGTAACCATACCGCCAGGAAGAACGACGCTTGGCAATAATGGTTCCCATGAGAAAACCGACGATTTCATCGGCATGTTCCGCTACAAAGCAAAATTCCTGGTCACCTTGAAAATTGGTAATCACTTCATACTCATCCCAGGTACGGTATAAATTGGGAGAGAATTCCAGCGTAAACAATTTTTCGCCTAAGTGGAATACCGGGGCAATATCGTCAATAGTCATGCGGCGAATCGTAATCAGGGGGCTTTTTTTCTCTTTTTCCTGGTTATTTATTCTCCTCTGGTTATTTATTCTATTTTCTGTCATGAAGATATTTTAAACCAAAATGAATTTTGTTTCAATCCAGGAATTTCAGCAATATACAAATAACTTACAAATTTTTTTTTAATATTGTATAATAAAAACCATGGAGAAAGAACAATGAACAAATATTTTAGAATCACGCACGTCATTTTAATTATTTTAACCGCGGTGTTACTGGTTCAAAGTGGTTGTGCGGTTAACCCGGTAACCGGTAAGAAAGAAATTATGTTGATTTCCGAGAGTATGGAAATCCAGATGGGCAAAGAGATCGACCAGGGACTGCGAAGGCAGTACGGCATCTATGATGATCCCCAATTGAATGTCTATATCGATCAGATTGGACAGCAAATGGTTCCCCACTGTCATCGTCCCCATTTGCAATATCACTTTGCCATTCTTGATACGCCGGTAGAAAATGCCTTTGCTGCGCCTGGTGGGTATATTTACATCACCCGGGGACTGATGGCCATGATCAACAGTGAAGCGGAATTGGCTACTATAATAGGACATGAACTGGGTCATGTTAATGCCCGGCATTCCGCCCGGCAAATGACGCGTTCCATCTTGTTTACGGTGGGCATTGTTTTAGCCAGTGAATTGAGCAAGGATTTTAGAAAGATTGCCCCTATCTCTATGATTGCCACTCAACTGTTGTTTTTAAAATACAGTCGCAGCGATGAATACCAGGCCGATTCCCTGGGGGTGGAATATTCCCTGAAAATCGGTTATTCAGCCCATGAAATGGTCACTTTTTTCAATAACCTGCAGCGGCTGTCCCAATCCAAAGGCGGTGCTCATCTCCCCAATTTCCTCTCCACCCATCCTTTAACTCCCAGGCGAATCGATAGGGTAAAGGAACTACTGCAATCTGAAGAGTACAGCCAACCCGGGGGCCTGGGCCAATTGAAAGTAGAAAGAAACGGCTACATAAACAGGCTCAATGGGCTTGTCTACGGCAATAACCCCAAACAAGGATATGTAGAAGGCAATGCCTTCTACCACCCGGACATGAGGTTTTATTTCAGTATTCCCTCCGGATGGAAAGTAAGCAATACTCCCCGCCAGGTAACATTGAGCTCTCCTGGAGGAAAAGCAGTGATACTTTTACAAGCAGAAAGTACCAGCGAGGCTCTTGACAGTTACACTGGAAAAATGATGAAACAACTGTCAAATCCACAAATCCTTCGGGAAGGGTACCGGTATATCAATGGCATGGATGCTTACCATACGCTTGCCTCAATGGTAACAGACACCAGTGGCGGTGAGGGCGAAACGGCTCAAGAATTGAATGTACAGGTTTCCTGTATTCGCAAAGGCGGTATCATCTTCACATTTTTTTCAGCCGCTTCTCAGCCGGATTTTTCCACTTACCGGTATGCCATTGACAGGACTGTCGAATCTTTCAATCGATTAACCAGTCCCGGTCATATCAATCGTCGGCCGTACCGGGTAGCAGTCCGACGAATCCAATATCCCCGGAGTTTGAGTGATTTCCTGTCAAGATTAGGAATTCCCCGGCAGAATTGGAATCAAATCGCATTGATCAATGGCATGGAATTGAATCACCAATTATCCGCCAATCAATTGGTTAAGATCATAAGATAGGCGGTCGGCGAGGGCCAATATTGTTGACTTAAGGACTAATAAAAAGTTTTTGCGGATGTTTCACGGGTTCAGATGCTTCACGGGGCAGTTTTTTCAAAAAGCGCCCCCCTGGCCGCCGGAGGTAAGAGGAAGGGGCTTGTCTTTTAATTGATTTATTGGTATCATTCTTTTTCATACCATTTAATCCTGGTTTTACCATATTAAATGTAAAAAAATCGATAAAAAGAGGTCAACATGAATTCTGAGCAGCAAAATCAAGACGCAAAAAAGAAGGGATTCTTTACGAAATTTTCCAGCCAGTTTTGGTTGGTGGTGATGTTTGAATTTTTTGAACGGGGTGCCTATTACGGCATGATGAGTTTTATATCCCAGTATTTCGTGGATTCGCTGGGTTTCCCTAAAGAGAACGTCGGAATTATCAAGGGTGTTATCCAGCCTTTGTTGTATTTTTTACCTATCCTGGCCGGTGCCATTGCCGACCGTTTCGGGTACCGTAAAGTCCTGATGGTGGCCTTTACACTGTTGGGAGCCGGTTATTTTCTCACCAGTCAAATGACCTCCTATACGGCTGTTTTTGCCGCCCTGGTGATTATGGGATTCGGGGCCGGGACCTTTAAGCCTCTTATCTCCGGGACTATAGCTAAAATCACGGATGAATCCAACAGTACCCAGGCTTTTGGTATCTATTACTGGTCCATTAATATGGGTGCTTTTTTGTTTCCTCTCATCCTGGTTCCGATTTTAAAAAACATGAACCCTACTTACGTTATCATTGCCTCCGGAATATGTACTGCCGCCATGCTTATACCCACTGCTTTTTTCTTTAAAGAACCGGGCAAACAAAAACAAGTGGAAGAAAAAGCAAAAAAGAGGGAGCAAACCAGCATGCTGCAAACTGTAGCCAATGCTTTTGAAATCATCTATTCTCCCATCGTGCTGCTGTATAACGCCATGAAAAAATCCAGTAGCGGGAAGATCATCATTATCATTCTATTGATTGCATTAT
>CP070627.1:2972664-2976154 GCA_020355945.1 Candidatus Aminicenantota bacterium
GCCGGAGGCAAAAGAGAGGAGACGCTTTATGGGTAAAGAATTTCGTAAAGATATTAATTACTACAAAGTATTGCAAGTGGACCCGGAAGCAGACCCTCTGGTGATTAAAAACGCTTATTATACCATTCTTAACCAATTGAAATGCCATCCCGACAAAGGGGGAGATGAAGAAAAAGCAAAACTCATCAACGAAGCCTATCACATATTAAGTTCGGCGGAATTGAGGGAAGAGTACGACCGATTTTTGCTGGAATTGGCAGAAGAGAATCAACGTTGGATAAAAGTGGAATTTCAATATGGTCGGTTTCGTCGTTCCTTTCAACTGCCGGACCAGGTGATACCGGGGAAAATCAATGCGTCCTTAAAGGATGGAATACTTGTAGTGACAATCCCGGTACAGGAAAAAAAGAAAGGGAGGAGAATCCCCATCTCCCAATTGTAAATTTTGTCTGTCACCAGTTTACCAGTTTACAGTTTCCAGGCAAAAATATAGGGCTTGAAAATGGTTGTTATATATGATAATACTATTCCCGGAACCAATGCCTCAAAAAAAGAGACTTTCTATTAAACTGCTGCAATTGCCCATCCCTGAAATACATAACCTTTATACCGAAGGTAACATTCCTTTAGCTGCCGGTTATTTAAAAGCCACTGCCCTACAAAAAAGAGTGGTAGAAGATAAGGACATTCAAATCATTCCCCGGGAGATGGCCAATTATGCCGGGGACGCAGCAATACTAAAATGGGTGCTGCAAGAAAATACCGATATTGTAGGATTTACATCCTATATGTGGAATATCGACAGGAATATCCACCTGGCTCATAAGATAAAAGAAGAAAAACCAGGAATTACAGTACTTTGTGGCGGCCCGGAAATTGACCACCGGCATTGGGTCTTCAAAAATAAACATATCGATGCCCTTGTAATCGGAGAAGGTGAAGAAGCCTTTATTGATTTTATCAAGGACTTAAAAACCGGGAAACCAGTGAAACGATTTTATCAAAGCCAGAAGCCGGTTGATCTGAAAAAGATTCCTAACCCCTACCTTGAGAAAATCCTGGTCCCCTGGCAAAAAGAATCCATGTTCCTGGAAACCATGCGAGGCTGTCCATATCCTTGTAAATATTGTTTTTACTCAAAATCCTATTCTAGCATGCGTTTTTTCCCGGGAGAATACCTCCCGAAGCTATTGGCAATGGCCCGGGATTACGGGGTCCCGGAACTCTACTTCATGGACCCCTCTTTTAATGTGTCGCCGCAATTGAAAGAGAAATTGGCCCGCATCCAAGGTTTAAATACCACTGGCATACCCATTCATACGGAAATTCGCCTGGAAGGGGTAACACAAGAAATAGCTCGATTAATGAAAAAAGCAGGGTTTCGATCCCTGGAAGCAGGTTTGCAATCGACCAATGAAAAATCTTTAACAGCCATTGGCAGGGACTGGAATAGAGAGAAATTTATTCAAGGGGCCCAACTACTCCGGGAACAGGGAATCGATATCAAAACCGGTGTGATCCTGGGACTGCCTTTTGACACCCTGGAACACCTGGAATGCACCCTGGATTTTGTAATAGATTTAAATTTAGCAGATTCAATGGAAATTTATCCCCTTTCCTTGATCCCGGGGACACAATTAAGAGACGAAGCCCAATCATTGGGTATGACGTATATGCCTTATCCACCTTATTGGGTAATATCCACCCGGTACTTGAGTCAAAAGGACCTCAAATTTGCTGTAGAGATGATCGAAAATAAACTGGAGATCGAGTTTTTTCCTGCTATTATTCCCCGGTTTGAGAATTTTCATCCGGGTTATTTTCATTTCCTGGATTTAAGGGAAAAGGAAAAACTTCGATGCCAATTAAATGTCTTGTACCGGTACCCGGAACGAGTGGGGCACAGCTTAACTATTTTGATTGGTGAGGAGAGCGATATCACTCAATTGGTTAAACTGGGGCGATGGCTGCAGCGTGTCAGTCCTTTTACGTTGGTTCAATTGGTGATGGATCGGAACACTGTTCCGCCGGATGAAGATATCCAGCGGTTGTCCGGTGCTTTTTACAGTTCCCAACATTATTTTAATCATATTCATCATTATAAAGCGGATTCTCAGGGTAAATACTCGTTACGTTTTTTTCATTTGACGGATAATTTGAAGATTGCGGAATTGTATCTTTATCAGCCCAGGTATTGTGATTTAGTGCTGCGGTACAAACCGGGGTTAATAGAAAAGGCTCGGGATATATTGGAAGAGAAACCTATTTTACTGGTGGAACCAGCAGTCGGAGGAAAGGAATTGGCCGAACTAAAGCGCATATATCAAGATTTTGAAAATTTCCTGGTTTGCACATCTGATCCCAAAAGCTGAAAAGAGGGATGGTGCCTCTTGTTGTTGCAATTTAATTTTTATATTGCATTGTAACATTATTTCCTATAAAATATGGTTTAATAGAGGCATTCGATATATCTTCATGCATTTTAATGGATCAGGTGAATGGATATAAAAGTTAATCAACAAAAAGTACCGCTGCCTGCAAAGTTGGCTCTAGCTGTTGCTTGTTTTTTTTGGGCGGCGTCGTTTATTGCTACGAAGACGGCATTGGACAACATTCCACCGCTGACAGTAGTCACACTGCGGATGATGATTTCCTCATTATGTTTTTTGTTATGGTTGGTATTCAGGAGGAAAAAAATTCCATACCAGGGGTTTTCCTGGGTGTGGCGTCTTTTCTTGTTAAGCATTTTCGGTACAGGGCTGCATTATGGCATCCAGACTATTGGCATGCAGTATACTACTGCTTCTAATGCCTCTTTATACGCGGTTACCGGTCCTATTTCCATTGCCATCCTTGCTGCCTTTTTCCTGGGTGAAAAAATCACCTGGAGAAAAGCACTGGGAATCGGTTGTGCGATGTTGGGCGTTTTGATTGTTATGGGCATTGAAACCATAATGGCTTTTGAACTAAAAGGCCGTTTATTGGGAGACTTATTGGTATTTGCCAGTATTTTTATGTGGGGTTTTTTTACAGTAATGGGCAAAGACATGATGCGCCAAATGAGTGCCATTGACTTGACTGCTGTTGTCACTTTTATGGGGACTTTGTATATGATTCCTGTTGGTGGGATTGAGACTTTTTCCCGTTCTTTTTCTCTGGCGGCGATTCCGCTTGAGGCCTGGGTTGCTGTGGCTTTTTTGGGAATCACTTGTTCGTTTTTAGCCACCTTGCTTTATTTTTTTGCCCTGGAGCGTACTGAATCCCAGAAAGTTGGGGTATATATGTATACGATACCCCCGATGAGTTATATTATGGCTGGTCTTGTTCTACATGAGACTATTGGTATTAATTTAATTATTGGTTCATTGATTGTTTTAATAGGTGTATATCTTACTGAGAAAGGGTAGTTTCTTAGCAGGGTTGTTTTTAATGAAAAGTTTTTGTGGGGGGTCCAGGGGGGCAGTTTTTTCAAAAAGCGCCCCCCTGGCCG
>CP070627.1:2976254-2979707 GCA_020355945.1 Candidatus Aminicenantota bacterium
GTTCCTACGCCCAATTCCAGGACAGGGCCTTGTGTTTTAAGTATCTGTTTTAAATAATATCCCGAATCCACCCCGGTCAAAACTTTGGAATAAATCAAGTCGTAAAATCGGGCCACATATACAGGATAGTTAGATAGCACTTTGCCCATTCTTCCAATTTACCTCCTTAGACTTTTTTTAATGTTTACTTCATTAATACGTAACTTTCCAGTTTTTGTTCCCCTTTTTCTTGTTTCGTCTTGCCTGTCTCCTCTTTTTTTATTACCTTTATTTCGAGTATATCGTTCCCCATTCCAAATATGTTTTCCATGTTGTTTTTTCCTCCTATAAAGTATCATTGGATGATTTTATCTGAAATAATATAGGATTTCAACCTCCCCGCAATTTTCTTCGTTTCCCTATTGACATTCTTAAATATTTCCTCTAATATAACCCTGTCGTAAACGAATGATTTTCCTTTAAACTTTAAAAAAAGGAGGTTTAAATTGGCTACAAAAGAAAATTGTACGTTTTACATTGGACTGGCATTGTTAGTAATCGGTATTATTTCTTTGTTGGAATCTTTTAGCGTGTTCAAGACGTTTCAAAGCTGGTGGCTGCCCATTATCCTGATCATTATAGGCATTTTAGTAATCACTACCAGGAAAGGCATTGTCGGCATCCTGGGAGGGATATGTTTGGTTTATGGAGCCCTTCTTTTACTTATGACCCTCGGTGTATTCAGTGTAGCATTCCTGTGGCAATTACATCCCGTATCCTGGATTCTTTTCGGTCTCATCTTGCTGCTGTAATCTAGAATAAAGCGGAAAAAGAAAAGGTGCCAGGCCAATAAAAAAATAAAAAACAAGAAGAGAGGTTATTCGACTATAAGAATCGTATCACCTGAGGAGATAATTTAAATGGAAAGCGAAAAAAAATATGATCAAGAAACAATGGAGGCCATTGGGATGCAAATGATCAAAAACAGCATTCAAAACCCTGAATTGATCTTTCACTTCAATTAAGTGAGAAAATACACGAAAAGGGGCAATGATCAAATCAAACCTGTTGTTAAGATTTAAGTTGACCGCATCCTGGACCTTAACCCGGTGATAATATTTTTTATCGATTTTCTTCTTTAAAACTTCAATCATACTTCCGTTGGCATCGATACCATAAATATCTGCACCTTGTTTTAAAGCTTCAACGAATATTCTACCGGTTCCTACGCCCAATTCCAGGACAGGGCCTTGTGTTTTAAGTACCTGTTTTAAATAATATCCCGAATCCACGCCGGTCAAAACTTTGGAATAAATCAAGTCGTAAAACCGGGCCACATATACAGGATAATCAGATGTGAATACACATGCCAGGGAAACCTCCCTGTGCGTGCTTGCACATTGCACATAGACCATGTATAAATCGATTATATCATAAATAAAAAAATATTTCTTCGATGATTGATTATTTCAGGTTCTTCCAGCCTGGAGGTTTCCAGGAGCAAAGAGTTTTTGACCGGAAGAAAGATCGAATTCCAGCTCATGCCTTTTTCTTTCAAGGAATATGCCAGGATTACCGGCAGTATCAAAAATATTGGAGATAATGATTATCTTCAGTTGGAAGAGTGGGAGGAAATCCGTGATTTTTATTTAATTAACCAGGATAAACTCACAACAGCGGTTATTGACTATCTGAACTGGGGGGGATACCCGGAACCTTGCTTCGAATCAGGAGAAAAAAAATCCATTATTCTCCGGGAGATTATCGGCACATACCTACAAAAAGATATTGCCGGGTTTTTGAAAATTAGTAAACTTGATGCCTATAACAACCTGCTGCGATTAATGGCATCTCAAATAGGGAACCTGGTAAACAAAAACGAGATCAGCAAAACGCTGGGATTGAACATGGAAACAGTCAATAAGTATCTCAATATCCCGGAAGGGTAAACAAAACGCTCATTATAACCAGGGATTATCTTCACCGGGAGGGGAATCATTATTTTATTCCTTACCTGGTATTCCCGTTTATGCAGTTATGTGAAACTAAGGAATTTTAACTGTTAACTGGATAGGCAGAAAGCGTCCTTAATGATATCTAAGGAAAAAGTTCCAGGCAAAAATCACATTAAATATTCTCCTTTTACTCCAGGAAAAGGAAAAAAATATTCAAGCAACTATTGACTTTTCATTTAAGTAAAAGTAGTATATTACATTATGAAAAACAAAAAGACTTTAAAATCAATTTTTGCTACCTGGAAAAGAAAAAAATGTCTATTCTTAAGCTAGGTGTATTTATTTTCTTTGTCATATTTCCCATACTAGGTGGAATATTATCATATTTAAAAAAAGATTATTTTAGTCGGGGATTTTGTTTGAGTTTATTAACCGGATTATTTGGAGTAATTTCAATCGCCTTGTCTCCTGAAAGTCATGCAAAAGAAGGTGACGAGTATGATGAACATAATTGGCCCCCCTATGCCATATATGCAATCCTTGCAGTAATTGTAAGTTTAATAATTATATGGATTATAGGTTAGTTTAAAATCCTTGTTTGTATTTTGTATTTGATGCTCTTCTCGATGATGCTACATCTAAAGGCTCATGTAGGAAAACTTGGGCTCAATTGATTATAGACTATGGGGGACAGGTAATTTATTTGATGATAATACACGGAAAAAAATATCTGATAATATAAATGTGGCCAATGCCTATCGATTCACCTATCCCTATATATCCCTATGCAGGCAAGGCCGGGTTTGTGTGGAGGTCGACAAATCGGGCATTGGACACAAAAAACTATAGATTAAACGCCTCCATTATCTATCTTATCTACACAAACCCGGCCGGCAAAATCCAACCAAAAATGAGTAAATTCTTTTTTCATTCCAGATCCTCATTTTTGTTTCCAGGTTAAAAATAATATAATTTTGATGGGAATCCGTCCTGAATCATGGAATAAGACAAAATTTTATTGGAATAATGGAATGATGGAAAGAGCGAAGCGAATAAAGAAAACAATCCCGATCAGGCGTTTGAAAACAGGGTCTTTTTCACCAATTGAGCTGCCACCTGGTTCAATTTTTTCGAGATTTTCTTTTGCTCCTGTTTATCCAGATTGACATAGTCTTGTTCAAAATCCTTGTTAAATTCTTCCCAGATATCCAGGGAGAATTCTTTCATAATTTCCCCGAAATAATCTTTAGGAACAGGGTACGGCATTTCACCTTTTTTTGATAAAACGTTTTGTAAGCGGTTTTCTGTCACCAGGCTTTCCAGTTCCTCCTGGAGTCGCTCTCCGGCTTCGCTGAGAGTAACCTCTCTTACCGGTTTTTTCGGTCTCTTTTTAATGGCTTTTCGTTCTTCAAATTTTTCATTTTTAGATTTCAAGATAACCCGCTCGCCAATACCCAGGAACCGCGGCTCCACCGGCTTGATCACAATGCCTTCCGCCACATTATCTTCAATAGGAGGC
>CP070627.1:2979807-2983258 GCA_020355945.1 Candidatus Aminicenantota bacterium
CAAAAAACTTTGCCTGGCACTAAAATTAAAATATACAGCGAAGCCATTGCAAAAGTTGACAGGAAATTTAGTAATTGTGCGAAAACCCATGTTAAAAGGTTATTTCCAGGGTTTGTCGTGAAAAAAAAAGGGATTACCAGTCGAAATTTTCTTGACTTTTTCTCATCATTATGATAACTAAGAATCTTTAAAACATGAAGCGGAAAGGAGTAGTGAAATTTTTGCTGCATCTTGCTGATAGTGATTGAAGAGTGATAACATCATACGGATGCAAGGCCTTACCGAAATATTTCGGCAAAGGCGGAAGCTTACCTGGAAATCAACTTAATAACCAGGGTGAGGAAAAACCGCCAATGACCAAATTTAGAAGGAAATATTTTCAGATTAATTGCATGTGGTTCGACTAAAGGAGATCATATATGAAAAAACTTTTCTCTGAGCCAACCGCTGATTGTTCGACGTTGGTTGAAATCCTGGGATGGAGAGCAGAACACCAACCGGAAAGACAAGCCTATACCTTCCTGGTTGATGGAGAAACAGAAGAGGTCAGCGTAACTTATAAGGCGCTAAATAGGCAAGTACAAGCTGCAGCAGCCAAACTGCAGTCCCTGGGGAGGATTGGAGATCGGGCGATATTACTTTACCCACCGGGTCCTGAATTCATTGCGGCTTATTTGGGTTGTTTATACAGCGGGATAATTGCGATTCCCCTGTACCCACCTCATCCGGTGCGATTGGAACAAACCATGCCAAAGATTATGGCAGTGCTCAATGATGCCCAACCTTTAATAGCACTGACCACATCAAGATTCCTGGACAGGGCTGGCGATTCATTGATGCAGTACCCGGGCATGAACACCATGTGTTGGTTGGCCACCGATGAAATCGATGAAGAGCTGGCAGATAAGTGGGAAGAGCCTGATATAAACAGCAATAGTATTGCTTTTCTCCAATATACTTCCGGCTCTACCACCCAGCCGCGGGGTGTGATGGTAAGCCACGGAAACCTGATGTATAACCTCCATTTGATCGAAAAATGCTTTGAACATTCGCCGGAGACTCGAGGGGTAATATGGTTGCCATCATATCACGATATGGGTCTTGTTGGCGGGATATTGCAGCCTCTTTATTGTGGATTTCATATTGTTCTCATGTCGCCGCTTATTTTTTTGCAGCGTCCTTTTCGCTGGCTGCAAGCTATTTCCCGGTACCGGGCTACCACCAGTGGAGGTCCGAATTTTGCCTATGATCTGTGTGTCCGAAAAATCACCCCTGAGCAGCGCAAAACCCTCGATCTCAGCAGTTGGGACATGGCGTTTAATGGCGCTGAACCAATAAACCATGAAACCCTGGATCGATTTACAGAATACTTTGAACCCTGCGGTTTCCGACGCGAAGCATTTTACCCTTGCTACGGACTCGCTGAAGCGACTTTAATTGTATCCGGAGGATTTAAAACAGCTCCCCCCATTGTCCGAGGCTTCCAATCATCAGCACTTGAGCAAAACCAGGTGGTCATCGATGCCGCTAACAATGAATCCAGCCGATTATTAGTGAGCTGCGGTCAGACTATGGCAGGCCAGGAGATTGTTATCGCAGACCCGGTGACATTAAAGCAGTGTCCGGCAGACAGGATAGGAGAAATCTGGATTGCAGGACCCAGTGTTGCCCGGGGCTACTGGAATCGACAAAATGAAACCAACCATACATTTAAAGGATATTTAGCAGATACAAACAAGGGACCATTTCTTCGCACCGGGGACCTGGGATTCCTAAGGGACGGCGAGTTGTTCGTCACCGGACGTCTTAAAGACCTGATCATTATCGATGGAAGTAACCATTATCCCCAGGATATCGAATGGACGGTAGAAAGAAGTCATGAAGCCTTAAGGGCCAGTGGCTGCGCGGCCTTTTCCATTGACGTTCATGACAAAGAACAACTGGTGGTGGCTGTGGAGGTGGAACCTCGTTACCAGTTGAAACGCTTCTCAAAAAATAAAGACATAACCCATGATAAACAGTATAACAATTCAAAACATCGTCTGCTCCTGGATTTTAATGAGGTGGTCATGACCATACGAAAAGCTGTAGCAGAACAATACGATCTGAGGGTTTATGATATCCGCCTGCTCAAGGCGGGTCGAATTCCAAAAACTTCCAGTGGCAAAATTCAACGCCATACCTGTAAGGCACAATATTTAGCCGGAACTTTAGATATATTGGAGGTTTAAACAATGCCTCAACCTGACAGAGAAAACAAGAATCCCGACGGGTCCGATGGATCAGCGAGAGGGCAAAAAAAATCTCCCGAAGCAAGAGAAATGCAAACCTGGTTAATCTCGCAGATTTCGGAACGGCTGCAGATTGAACCGGGAGACATTGACGTCAGGGAGCCTTTCACCAGCTATGGTTTATCTTCTCAAGATGCCATAGAGATTTCGGGCGAGCTTGAAGAATGGCTGGGTTGTCAGCTTTCCCCGGTTCTGTTGTACGAATACCCCACCATCGAAGCCATTTCTCAATATTTAGCTTATGGTGAGAAATCTTCGCAGGAAAATGTCGGCACTGCCGAAACCCCGGGACCCGAGGTTCAACCGATTGCCGTCATTGGGATTGGCTGCCGTTTTCCCGGTGCCAATGGTCCCGGAGCCTTCTGGCAGCTTTTACGAAACGGTGTGGATGCCATCACAGAGGTTCCGCCTGATCGGTGGAACATTGATTTTTTTTATGATCCTGATCCTGAGAAACCAGGCAAAATGAACACCCGGTGGGGGGGCTTTTTGGAACAGGTTGACCAATTCGATGCTCATTTTTTTGGTATTTCGCCCCGGGAAGCATCGCAAATGGACCCGCAGCAGCGGCTTTTACTTGAGGTAAGTTGGGAGGCATTGGAAGATGCCGGGCAGGTAAAAGAACATTTGCAGGGGGGTAAAACAGGTATTTTTGTCGGGATATCCACCAATGAATACGGCCGTTTCCAGGGGAGCGATCCCAAACTCATTGATGCTTACCTGGGCACGGGAAATGCTTTAAGTATTGCAGCTAACCGTCTTTCTTATTTTTTTAATTTTCGCGGGCCCAGTATAGCGGTGGATACGGCTTGTTCTTCATCGCTGCTGGCTGTTCACCTGGCTTGCCGCAGTCTTGCCAGCGGCGAGTGCACCCTGGCCCTGGCTGGTGGCGTTAACTTGATTCTTTCACCGGAGATCACGATTAATTTTTCAAAGGCCGGGTTCATGGCCCCGGACGGTCGCTGTAAAGCGTTTGATGCTCGTGCTGATGGCTATGTCCGGGGGGAGGGAGCTGGTATGGTCGTGCTTAAGTCCCTGTATAATGCCCTGGCTGATGGGGATCCGATATATGCCGTGATCCGGGGCAGCGCCACCAACCAGGATGGCCGGTCCAATGGACTTACCGCACCGAACCAGCAGGCCCAGGAAGAGGTACTGCG
>CP070627.1:2983358-2986797 GCA_020355945.1 Candidatus Aminicenantota bacterium
CCCCCAAAAATGCTGAATAAAAAAGGCATTTCCCCAAAAAAAATTTGTTATTTATTTTAAACAAAAAATCTAAAAATGTTACATTTTTTTTATCAAATTGGTGAATCCAAATGGAATAAAGGTGACAAACCGAAAATCGCGAATTATCAGATTTCTCAAAATGTATTAATTGTCAAATACCTGGAGATTTTCTTTGCTCTCTCAGTTTAATCAAAAATTGAAGAACCCTTTCAGGAAATTGTTCTTGTTCTGCCATAATTTTTTTGGGGCCCTCAACGTGGAAAATATGTTGATTGCTGACAAATATCTTGAAAGGGGTAATAATACCTGATTTTGATATACTCCGTAATGAGAGAATTTTGTTCTTTAACTGATCGCCCTCATCTACGATAATTGGAAATGAGATGTCATACTCGTCTATAAAAGCAGAGATGAATTCATCGTTCTTTTCATTTACAATCCCGACTATCTTAATCTCATCAGGATACATTTTTGCTGCCAGACTCCAAAACTCCGCTTCAAATAGGCAGGAGGCGCAATCATCAAAAGAAAAAAACACCAGGATGTTTAATGCTGCATTTAAGTCGTCAGCGCTTAAGCCTTCCCCTTCTGATCCCCCTCCTATTTTGAAGGGCGGCATTTTAACTCTGTCTAAATCTATACTGATATAAGGAGTTTGGTGAGTACCCTTTTTTTTTGGATTCAATTTATTGATCAAAACCAATCCCCATACGATGAGATTTGCAATCCCTATTAGCAAAAAAAATGTATAGACTACCTTTTTCTTCATTGTCTTTTTTGCTTCCAACTTAAAGCATACTTTAGAATTGAAAACGTTATTTCGCCGTCATTGGTCTCTGTCTCTTTAAGAAAATAGAACATCCCCTCTTTATCGATATAAAGCAGCCGATAATCCGCTCCTAAACCGCCTTTTACAAATTTTCCATTTCTCGTATAAGCATCATAATAGAATTCGTAAGGCTTATCACTGGGATTAGACAACGTTACGAACAGATAATCTTTGTAAACGGCAATCCCGATAATATGGCTCCAACTATTCATCCAGGCTTCGGCTTGAGATCGAAGAAATTTTCTATTAAAAGGTTCTTTTGGAGGCGGTGTATAATGAGCATGATTCTGAATGGGAAAAACCCTTGCAAGCTGCCCGTCAGAAGTAAACTTATGTATTTTGTATTCCGTTTCCTGGACACCAAAGATGTTGTCCTCTTCATCTACACAAAAAAATATGCTGTCGCATACAAGGTTTCTTTTCGCAAATTCATTAAGAGGAAAAAAAGATTTAGTTGATTTACCCTTCCTATTAGAGATATGAAGGCATAACCATTCTTCTTTTCTCACTGGTTCCTTACCATACAGACTTAATAATTGCCCTGAAAGAATAATATTATCTTCGTTTCTTACATGAATCATACGTCCATCCCTTACTTTTATAAAATATTTGAATTTACGGTTCTGTCTGTCGAAAACATGAATACGCCTTGATATAGGGTCTGTAACGTATATTTTGTCTTTAAAAATAAAAAAATCCCAGGGCCGTTCGAAGCCCCCTGGGCCAGGGCTTTTTTCCCCCATGGCTGCAAGGAAATGACCGGATTTAGAATACTTTTTGATCTCTATTTTTCTTGAATCCAAAATCCAGATATTTCCCTCATCATCGATTTTAAGCACCCGAACACTTCCTATGAGCACTTTTTCCTGGGACAGTTCGAATGTCTCCTTTAAATCAAAAAACTCGTTAAAAGAAGATGATACCTTCAACGATTGTGCATCAACTTTGTTTGTCCCTGAAAAAGCAGATGTGAACATAGATAAGATCAAAGATAACCCAAAAATCAAGAAACATTTACTGCCAATTCTTTTCAATGCCATTCTTATATTCCTCCATTTAGACTTCTACTCTTCTTGAAACCCAAATTAATTAGGCAATGAGCTGGATTCAGGTTTGTTAAACCGGTGGATCCATCTGGGCACTACAGCAGCAATCTACAGGACTGCCAATGCACCACCACACATGGTCGATTGGGTCCCTTACCAGGTGACATTTATCGCATGGGGCTGCGCCTGCATCTGTAGTTAGCAGGGTTAAAATACCTAAAGCAAGGGTGGATAACAAGATGACTCCTAAAAGAAGGACGATTAATTTTTTCATTTAGACCCTCCAAAAGTTATGCCGCCAAACCAATCAATTTCCTATTCATTGAACAGGCGGCTTGATTGCACTGCAACAGCAATCCTGGGGACTGCCAATACACCACCATACTTTGTCAATTTGGTCCCATACCAGGTGACATTTAGCGCATGGGGCTGCGTCCGCATCGGTAGTTACCAGGCTTAAAATACCTAAAGCAAGGCTGGATAACAAAATGACACCTAACAGATAAATAGCCAATCTTTTCATTTAACACCTCCAGGTAGGTATTCTAACAAATCTCCTCAAAAATATCAAGCCAAAAAAATAAAAAAATTGGGTTGGGCAGAAATTGGTTATCCTTTTCTGATACTATTTTTAATAACTTTTCGTTACGATTTTTCACATAATGTGATTTTGGGTAAAAAGCAATGTTTATTTTTTAGTTTCTTCTGACATTTTTTATCCTTTTAGTTTGTAAGGTCATGCTATTTCCAGGGATTGATTCCCGGGAGCAGCCGGAACTGGCGGGCCAGGGTAGACAAATCATTGAAACCCATATTATTTGAGATTTGCCGGATGGTTAAACGGTCTTTTTTTTGTGCCGGGATAAGAGCTGTCTGGTTTATTTTTGATCCTGTCAAATAATCCTCAAGGGAGGCTTTCGGCCTTTACCTTTTTGACTCCCCAAAAAATCAAAATTAGCTTGAAAAGACGCGCCAAATGTGGTAAAATTTGGTCTTAAGAAACTCAAAACCAAAAACAAAATAGGAGTCAATTATGAGAAAGCTTTTAATAATAATTTTTTTTCTGTCCATTTTTTTTGCGTCGAGTATCAATTTGAATTCGTTAATGGTATTGAATGAGAGTTGTAAAGCATTCCCCCGGGGATGCGATTCCGGCGGAGGATTAGCAGGATTAGAAGGCTTAAAAAGCGGTGTTACTATTGGCAGTCTTATTGCTGAGGGAGGCACCTTTTTTCTAAAATCAAGTTCGGATTTTGATTTATTTTTGAGCTTGGTGGAGTCTTCGGAATTATCCGGGCCGGGCTACAATGCTTTACAGGCGGCTATAAATTCAGCCATCAATAATATGGAACAGGCAAGGACCACATATTTTCAATTGAAAAACCTTGCAGATGCAACCCCTTATGATCAAGAAATCATTTCAAGATTGATTGAATTCAATTATACTGCATTTCAGTTAGAACATGGACTGATGCCTTCGATTTTTGAAAAAGTCAAAACATATCTTGCCAATGGTGACGTTAGAGGGGTTTATCACGAATTC
>CP070627.1:2986897-2990334 GCA_020355945.1 Candidatus Aminicenantota bacterium
GCTTTTAAAAGGAAACTGGCAGCCGCGGTAAATAAAGAAGCCGATATCGCCCTGGTCAGTAAAAAAACCCTATTAAAGAAGCATTTAAAACACCTGGATGACATTGTCTTCACCAAGATAAAAGAGTTTTTACATGAAAATAAAAAATCAGGAACCACGGAATTCTTCGTGGAAAATTTTGTTAAAATAAGACCTGAAGATGACGAATTTGATGCCTACTGTTTTGCCCTGAATTATCGCATGATGAAAGACTTCAAAATTGATTTCCAGCAAACCCAGGACATTGGGTGGGGTAAGTGGAATTTAATTTCAGTCATATACTATATGAAAAAGGATTCTCCCATCAGTGAAGATAATCCACTGGTAAACAGAGTGGTCATCGCCAACAAACGGAACCTGATGCAGCGAAGACGAAGATTTGAAGATAGTATATTCCAGGATGGCAGTACACGGTTTTACTTAACCCAACGAGAAATAATTGCTGGCGCGGTTAAATTAAAACCAGGATTTTTCGACCTGGGAGAAACCATTGAAGTGGAACTGGTGGATGGAAGACAGAAGAAAAGCTACTTAGTCTATTATTACAAAGAAGGTCATTTAATGCTGGGATTGAAGGAAATTTTTGAAAAGTATAAAGTCCTCCAGGGTGCGATTTTGATGTTTGAGTTGACCGATGATGGTAAATTGCTGTTTAATTTCAGGACCACTAAAAAAGGAACCATCGCGGATAAAATCGAGTATATACCGGGAGAAAAAGCCTTTAGGGCCACCGATGAAAAAGTGGCTTCACCGGTATTTGTCAATAAATTCATGTTCCTGGATGCCTCGGTGTTCAGTACCCTTTATGGTAAACTCAGCGAATTCAGAAAAATTGACACCTTAAATAAACTGATTCATAAAGTGTTTCTTGAATTCGGAGTCAAAGAGAGAAATTATGAAATTCATATCCTGCGCTTGTACCATATTTTGGATCTCGTCTACCCGGTAGATTTAAAAGTGGTGGAAGATGTTATCCTGGGCAATGATGAATTTGTACCTGCTGAAAAGATGGCCGGGGTCTTTTACCTGGATTCCGATGCCGTGTCGGAAATTGAAGAGGAGGAATTAAAACGAAAAGAATCCGAAGCCGATGAACATAAGAAAAAACGAGAAGAACTCAGACGGAAAAAAATGGAAAAAGAGCACCGCATCAAAGAAGAAATCCGGAGAAAACGAGAAGAAAGACGAAAACGAAGAGAACAGGAAATGTGGGAAAAAGAACGATTGAGGAAAGAAATGGAAGAAAAACGCCTATTGGAATTGAAAAAGAAAAAGGAAGAAGAAGCCAGGAGAAAAGAAGAGGAAGCCAGGAGAAAAGCAGCCTTTAGAGCCGAAAGAATCAAAGCAAAGGAAAGATATAAACCAGCGAAAAAATTTGAACCCCCTGCTAAAGGTGCTAAAAAAGAGTACAGGAAAAAGGAAGGCCCACCTAAACCACCCAGACCATACCGACCACCCAAACCCAAACCGGAATTTGTCCAACCTCAACCACCACCCCCTGCTAAAGAAGAACTCCATCGGAAAAAAGAAATACCCCCGCGGCGGGAAAAGGAAAAACGAAAGCCGGACGAAGAACGAGCGGAAAAACCAGTAAAAACAGCCAGGAAATTCGAGCGCAGACCCACAGTCGAAACCATGAGCGAAGATGAAATCAAAAGTCAAATCGAATTGGAAAAACTCAAAGAGAGAATCAGGGATAGAAGAGAAATCGAGAAAGAAAAAGAAGCAGAGAAAAAAGTCGCTTACCATGATAATGGCGATCAAGTTGGTGGTATTTTTGCCTCCAAATTGGATAAAGTTGTTAAAAAAGAGGATGAAGAAAAAAAAGAACAAAAAGAAAAGAAAAAATCCTGATGCGTAGAGGCGTGGATGCGTAGATGCGTAAAAATGAATTCTTAACATATAATACAAAATGCCAATGAAAATACTTTACTCTCAATGGATGCAGGAACTGGACGCCGAAACCATCAATGGTGTCGGTATCCCGTCAATTGTATTGATGGAAAATGCCTCAAAAGGGGCAGCCGATTTTTTTGCCAATGAATTTCCCCTTCACCGCTATAAACACGTGATTGTCATTGCCGGGAAAGGAAACAATGGCGGCGACGGATTCGCTGCCGGGAGAATACTGGCTCAAAAAGGATACCACGTCCGGTTTATCCTGTTGGCAAACCCTGAAAAATTAAACCCGGATCCCAAAATCAATTTTAATATCCTTAAAAAATTAGGGCTCAGGTATACCGTCATTGAAAATGAAAAACAGGTGCAGCACATCAAAGACATTTTTGAGGCACACCATCCGGGAGATACCTTTATCATTGATGCCATATTCGGAACCGGTCTTAATCAACCCATTCGACCGGGCACCTATTCCGAAGTCATCGGATTGATCAATGACTCTCCCTTTAAAGTGGCGGCGATTGATATTCCTTCCGGGTTGTCGGATGCGTTTTTGCCGGAGGAAGGCATCCATGTGGAGGCGGATGTCACTGCCACCTTTCAAAGTCTTAAAACCGCCCACCTCCACCCGGACGGCAATAAACACTGCGGGAAAATTCACATTATCGATATCGGCATCCCCCATGACTTATTTGCCAACGAAAGGTATTATATCCATTTAATAAACCCGGGTAACTTCAACGATTTATTCAAGAAAAGAGAGGTGGACGCACATAAAGGCGACTATGGACACAGTTTAACCATTTGCGGTTCCCTTGAGAAACCGGGTGCAGGTATATTAAGTTCCTTTGCTGTTTTAAAATGCGGTGCCGGTTTATGCACGGCAGCGGTCTGTTTTGAAAACAGGACCCTGCCCGCCGCCGTACACCCGGAGTTAATGACCCTGGTTTATCGGAAAAACACCGATTTGCTGGAACGGTTAAAGGAATTTAACGCGGTTCTAATTGGCCCGGGCCTGGGTAATAATGAAAATACCGCAGAGATTGTTTCCCTGATGATTGAACACTCGCATGCCCCGCTGGTAATGGATGCCGATGCCTTGAATGTGCTGCCAGGGGAAAAACGCAAAATGCTTTTGAAAAAAAACCGCCAACAGCCGATTATCCTTACGCCTCATCCCGGTGAATTTTCACGGTTAACCGGCCGCTCCATTTCGGAAATCAAGAAAGACCGCATCGAGACGAGCAGGTCATTTGCCCGGGAATTTAATGTTTTTGTTATTTTAAAAGGGCATCACACCCTCATTGCCACTCCGGGCGGCAGGGTTTATGTGAATCCCACCGGCAATCCCGGAATGGCCACCGCCGGCAGTGGGGATGTGTTAAGCGGCATGATTACCGGCATGATATCGCAAAGCATCAAGCAATACCCTCATGCCCTGGAAAAGATTCTCCAGGCAGCCGTATTTATTCATGGCTATGCCGGGGACCTGGCAGCAA
>CP070627.1:2990434-2993869 GCA_020355945.1 Candidatus Aminicenantota bacterium
TTGAGGGACTCCGTATACATCCTGCAAATAAGCGGAAAAACAATACCCATGAGCAGGGTGGGTAAAAACATGATCACAGTAGAAAGAAATAAACCCGGGAACACCATACGCAAGATAGAATACTTTAATAAGCCTCTAAAGGGATGAATCAAAATAGGGATATCATTAAGAAAAACAGCGGTAATTGCCGCTGCAATAAAAATAATAAATTGAAGAACCACGAATAAAGGTATCGATGGGGTGTGGGTAGATAGGAATTTACTATAGATGTAACTACCAATGCCAATGCCGGTAAGAAAAACCACCAAAATGCTGCTAAAACTATAGATGGAATTAGAAGTAAAGGTCGCCAGGGCCCTGGTCCAGAGGATTTCATAGGCAAGCCCGGCAAAACCGGTAAAGAAGGCTGCCAGGATAAGAAATTTTTGCAGCGGTATAGGATAATTAAGGCTTTTAGGAATATTTTTTTCTTTTTTATATTCTATTTTAATGGGCTCAGGCTCCTTCATTTTTAGGAACCAGACACCAATTAGAATATTGATGATAATTCCTATTAATTGGGTTTCTTTTTGACCGATTAAGCCGATGAGAAAGTAACCGGTCAAACCGGCGCCCAGGATTCCCCCAAAGGTATTGATGCCATACAGGAGCCCGATCCCTTTTCCCATCTTTGCTTCTTTGCGAATATAAAGTTGTGAGATGACCGGGAAAGTGCCTCCCATGAGAAAAGTAGGGATGAACATGAGTACAGCGCAAAGAAAAAAGATAAAAATAAGTATCGATGCAGAGGAAAGATTGAACTGGTGCACCAGTCCTTGATAAATGTGAGAAAGAAAAGGAAAAACCAGGATCAATATCAAACTTCCGCCGGCAATGCCAAATTGCAGGAAAGCAAAAATATTGGAAAGTTTTTTTGATGCGATTTTTCTTTTTCCCCAAAAAAGACTGCCCAAACCCAGCCCCAGCATAAAGACAGAGACCACGACAGTAATCGCTGGCGTGGTTTTTCCAAATATAACTGATAGCTCCCGGATCCAGAGCACCTGGTAACAGAGGCTGACGAATCCTGAGAAGAAAAATAATAGTAAAAGATAGGGAGGGGCTTTTGACTGGAGGTTGCTTTTTTTATCTTTTTTTGTCATTGTATATTATAAAGGAACTATTATCATATTTCAATCCCTCGGAAGCACCTAAATCCACCGTCTAATTTCCAAATATTTCGAGAATTAAGATAACGGGCGCGGGAACCGCGCTCCTACCCAAGACTATATAAAACTTTTTGTCAAGGTAGGGGCGGGGTTCCCCCGCCCGCAAACGTTGAACATTCAACAATAAACAACAAATAAATCATATTTTGATGGTGGATTTAGCAATAAAAAATAAAAGGAATAAAAGGGACAGGCAAAGTTTTTCTTTTATCATGGTTATCACGTTTATCAGCGGTCTTTCTTTGTGTCCCTTTACGTTTCACTGTAACTTTGTGGCTAAAATTAGGCGCTGGATTTATCGAGTGTTGGAGGGCTTGAAATTTATCAGGATTTTCTTTAAAATATAGTTATAAAAAAAATTAAAATCGGTAAAGGAGGTGTAACCATGAGAAAAACAAAAATTTTTTTAGTGTTAAGTGCGATCGTTGGCACAGCCATCTTGCTTTTTACCCTGGCTCAATGCTCTTCGGAACGCGGCTTTAAAGGCGAATATATAAAGCCTGCTGAAAAAACCAGTTTTGATGAAGTGACTTCCCAACTGAACCCGGGAGGAAGTTTTTACCTGTATGTCAGTACGGAAAAACTTGTCAAAGGTGTGGAAGAGCTCGTCAATAAATTACGTAAAATAATAGAAGCCAGGCTCTCCAAATCACCGGAAGAGAGCAAGCAAGGTCTGGTGATTTTTGATTTTATTCATGGATTGCTTAAAAACAGTGGTTTAATGGAAATCAGCGGTATAGGAGTCAGTTCCGTTCCCCTGGGCGAGCAGCTCAATCACAGCAAAGTAGTGGTTCATCACTATAAGGACAAGGGAAAAGGCCTGATCTGGCAGCTCACGGCAGGCACCCCCCATGAGCTTACCCAACTGGGCATGCTGCCTGCGGATACGGTAATGGCCGGGTATGGTGATTTTAAATTAAGCGTATTGTGGCAGTGGATAAAAAAACAAGCCGAAGCATCGAATTTACCTGAAGTCAAAAAAGGTATTCTTTCCGTGGAACCCATACTGCAGATGCAAGGCATTCGCTTAGACCAATTACTGGATTCCCTGGCCGGCATGGGCTATGTGATTTCCCTGGACAGCAGTACAATGCGTACTATTCCTCTAGGGAAAATTGCAGTGGAATTCCCTGAACCAGCCCTGGCTATTATATTTTCTGTTAAAGATGACTATATATTCAACTTGCTGCAGACCAGGCTTCCCATGGCTCAAAAAGTAGAAGAGAAAGATATTAAAAAACTTAAAATCCCGGTCCCGCCAATGCCTATTACCGTGGAACCTGTCATCGTGCAAAAAGACAATATGCTGATATTGGCTTCCAACAACAAAATTTTGGATGCCATGTTTGCCGCAAAAAGCAAAGGCAATGGTTTGACTGCAACCGAGGAGTTTAAAAAACTGTCCGCTCATATTCCTGGCAAAGGAAATAGTTTTCGCTTTGTCAGTTCGCGGTTTGTACAAACTTTCCTGGATATACAGAAAAAAATCGTGGAGTCTGCTAAAGGATCACAAGGCGAAGATGCCCCGGGGAAGGAGATATTTGACCTTTTTCCCTTAAAAATAGCCACATATGGGGTAATGCAGCATACCCCGAAAGGAACCGTTTACACCTTCAATCACACCATGAGCCTGCAAAGCTTTATGCTTTTGCCCGCCGCAGTGGTCCCGGGAATAATCGCTGCTATTGCCATTCCCAATTATCTCACGGCTTTGCAAAAGGGGAAGCAAAAGGCCACCATGGTTGACATGAAGACTATTTCCAATGCCATTGAATCTTATATAACCGATAATGATAAGGCTCCTGAAGGGAAAACATTGGCAGAGATTAAAGACCAATTACAGCCCTTTTACATCAAAGTGCTGCCCCTCGAAGATGCCTGGGGTAATGAGTTTCACTATTACCACGGCACGGGTGACAAGAAGGCTGTATACGCCATTGGTTCCGGCGGCAGGGACGGTATTTTCAATGGTTGGGACCAGACTGGTTTTTATGTATTAACCGAGATCAAGCATTTTGGTAATGATATTATTATTGCCAATGGCCGATTCACCTATGGCCCTAAAGTAAAGTGAGGCAACTGGTCAATAGGGAAGTTCCATCCGTCGTTTTCTTATAGTAACAACCTGTCATGAGGCCGCTGCCCTCACCCGGAGACGTATGAAAATCATACTCTCAATATCAAATTCTATTGTAGATGCTTCACGGCTTGATTTATCAAGCCCTGG
>CP070627.1:2993969-2997389 GCA_020355945.1 Candidatus Aminicenantota bacterium
CCCGGACCATGTGGCCCTGGTAGGGCAAATTACAAATTACAAATTACAAATTACAAACAAAGCGGAGCCCTTCGGGCAGGTTTTATACGCCTTCGGCGCATGGCATCTTTCTTATAAAGAATTGAATGAAAAAGCCAATCAATTGGCACTCCTGTTAAAAGAAAAAGGTGTCAAGTGCGACACCATTGTGGGCATCATGATGGAACGCTCAATAGAAATGATCACTGCGATATTGGGGATATTAAAAGCAGGAGGAGCCTATTTGCCCATTGACCCGGATTACCCGCAAGAACGGATTAATTATATGTTAAACGATAGCCAGGCAAAAATTCTATTAACCACGAAAAATATTGCCAAAGCCATCGAATTCGATAAAGAAGTGATACACCTGTATTCCCCATGGCCGTCGGCGTCATTAAATTTGTCCGAAGGACGCCATCCTGACTTCCCAACTTCCCAGCTTCCCAGTTTCCCAGCTTCCCTCCCTTCCAGCCTGGCCTACGTCATCTACACTTCCGGTTCTACCGGCAAACCCAAAGGCGTTATGATCCGACATCGTTCCCTGGTCAATTATGTTTATTGGGCAGCCAAAAAATATGTAAAAAATGAAAAAACAAATTTCCCTTTGTTTACTTCCATATCTTTTGACTTAACCGTAACTTCGATATTTACGCCCTTGATAACCGGTAATACGATTGTGATATACGCTGGCAGCCCGGAAGAGGGGAATTTAATTGAGAAAATCATCGATGATAACCAGGTAGGGGTAATCAAATTGACCCCTTCTCATTTATATATGATCAAAGATAAACCCACAGCAGGAAAAGCCTCGATAATTAAGTGTTTTATTGTGGGCGGAGAAAAATTGGACAGCCGCATCGCCAAAGAGATTCATAACAATTTTAACGGGGAAATCCTGATCTATAATGAATATGGCCCTACCGAAGCAACTATCGGCTGTATGATTTACCAATTTGATCCCCGGGCGGATAATACACTGTCAGTCCCCATAGGAAAGCCTGCCAGCAATTATCAGATATACGTGTTAGATAAAAATTTGCATCCTGTGCCCCGGGGGGTAGTTGGTGAATTATATATTTCAGGGGTAGGACTGGCCAGGGGTTATTTGAACCGCCCGGAATTAACCGCAGAGAAATTTATAAAGGGGACAAGGGGGCTTGCCCCCTTGTTATACCGCACCGGGGACCTGGCGCACTGGCTGGAAGACGGGAATATCGAATTCCTGGGTCGAACCGATCATCAAGTGAAAATACGTGGATACAGGATTGAATTGGCAGAAATAGAAAATCACCTATTAAACCACGAAGACATCCAGGCGGCTGTGGTGGTAGTAAAAGGTATGGATGAAGGCTTACCAGGAAGTGCCATTCATAGTGATTTATGTGCTTATATTACAGCAGGGGAAAAGTTGTCCGTCCCAGGTATAAGGGATTATTTATCAAAGCATTTGCCTGAATATATGATACCGTCGCATTTTGTGCAATTGGACAGGATACCGCTGACCTCCAGTGGGAAAATTAACCGCAGCGCATTACCTGCACCCCAGTTTAAACCGGGACAAGATTATGCCCCACCCAGGAATCCGAAGGAACAAAAATTGGCAGCCCTATGGTCCGAGGTATTGGCACCAGGTGGACGGCCAACCGGCACGGACCAGGTTTTGATAGGAATTGATGATAATTTCTTTGAATTAGGGGGGCATTCGTTAAAAGCCATCTTTCTTGCTGCAAAAATCCACAAAGAAATAAACATAAAAATCCCATTAATTGAAATATTTAAAACTCCAACCATCAGGGGATTGTCAGCATATATCAAAGGAGCCTCGGAAGACAGGTATGCTTCTATACAGCCGATGGAAAAGAGGCAATACTATGATTTATCCTCAGCCCAAAAGAGGTTATATATTCTTCAACAGATGGAGCCTGATAATGTAGTTTATAATATGCCTCAATTGGTCCCGTTAAGCGGTGAGACAGACACACAAAAATTAGAAAGGGTCTTTAAAAAACTGATCGCCCGTCATGAAAGCTTAAGAACCTCATTTCATATGATAAAAGATAAACCGGTACAGGAGATACATGAGGATTTCGATTTTGAAGTCGAATATTTGGATTTCAAAATAGCCCGGGTTGAGGTTAAGGTTAAGGATGGTGATGAGGAGGGAACAAGGGGGCTTGCCCCCTTGCCAATAGAACCCGCAGCAACTCTTATAAGTTCTTTCATCCGCCCATTTGATCTGGCCCGGGCGCCGCTGCTGCGGCTAGGGTTATTGAAAAGGGGAGATAACAAAAACCTCTTGATGATAGACATGCACCACATCATCTCAGACGGGACCTCGCAGGCAGTATTAAAAGATGAATTCGGGTTGTTGGTACAAGGACAGGTTTTAGCACCCCTCAGGCTCCAGTATAAAGATTATTCCCAATGGCAGGATAGGGAAAACCAGCAAAGGTTATTAAAAAAGCAGGAAGCTTATTGGATCAAAGAGCTTTCAGGTGAACTCCCGGTGCTTCGTCTGCCCACGGATTACCCACGCCCCCTGGTCCAGGATTTTGCAGGCAGTTCGGTAAATTTCCTGCTCAATACAGCGGAAACTCAAACCTTAAAGAAACTCACGGGAAAAGCAAATGCATCGCTCTTTATGACTATTTTAGCGGTATTTAATGTACTCCTTTCAAAGCTAAGCGGCCAGGAGGATGTTATCGTGGGTACCCCCATAGTAGGCAGACGGCATGCTGACCTGGAACGAATCATCGGGATGTTTGTCAATACCCTGGCACTCAGGAATTTTCCCTGCGGCGAGAAAAAATTTATGGAATTCTTATGGGAAGTCAAAGCGCGAACCCTGGACACATTTGAAAACCAGGAATATCAATTCGAGGATTTAGTAGAAAACGTACCGGTTCCCAGGGATGTAGGTCATAACCCGATATTTGATGTGATGCTCAACTTGTTGAACCAGGAAGACCATACAAATGTTATGCCAAAAATAGACGAAAACCCTTCGAGTCTTTATAAACATCGAAAAGGAATTTCAAAATTTGACATGACATGGAATGTACAGGACCTGGGAGAGAATCTTTTATTCAGCCTTGAATATTGTACGAAGTTGTTTAAGGCAAACACAATCGAAAGAATAATCGTCTATTTCAGGAATATACTGCATTTATTAGCGGAGAATTCAAATCAAAAGATATCGGCAGTAGAAATCATCACTAGAGCGGAGAAGCAGCGGATTTTGCTTGAATTTAACCACACACAAAGCGAGTATCCCGAGCATCAGACCATACATGAATTATTTGAAGAACAAGTGGAACAAACCCCGGACCATGTGGCCCTGGTAGGGCAAATTACAAATTACAAATTACAAATTACAAACAAAGCGGAGCCCTTCGGGCA
>CP070627.1:2997489-3000909 GCA_020355945.1 Candidatus Aminicenantota bacterium
TTTTCTCCTTTGGTTTCAACATGGAAAAAGGCTTTAAGAAAATCTTCGTATACATCGGTAAAGGTTTCGCGCAGGTCCATGAACTTAACATCCAGTTTTTGTTCTTTTTGGATATCTTCCAGGAATTTGTACAGGAGAGTGGTTTTGCCGGAGGATTTAGGCCCGTGCACAAAAAGAATCGATTCGGGTCTTTCATCCAGGAACCCTTTCAAAAAAGCCAGTTCTTTTTCACGGTTTATAAAGGCGACATCTTTCCGGTAATGTAATTCATTACTTTTCATGGGTTTATTATAATTCATTCATGTTTTTTTTTCAACAGTAGGTCAAAAGGGGGGCAACAACCTTTTAATGAAGAGTTAATTTTATTTGCATTTAACAGACAATACGAATATAATTATACCTTTATTTTGCCGGAAATGTTCACCATGGCAAATGTTAACAATACCTATCGCCTGGCTTACCCACTAAAGGGAAGGGCGGAAGCCTGTTTTTTGGGGAGCCGCGAAGACACGCCAAGGAACGCGAAGAGATAATGAAATTTAAAAAAATACTGAAATTCCTTTTGTTAGGAATCTTCCTGCTGATCCAGGTTTATCTCTTTTTCTTCAAGGACTTTGCCGTGCTGGACTACTCCAGCTATATCAACGAACACCCCCTGCCGCTATTCGGAGAAAACAAAAACGTCAGCCAGGAGTTCCGCTCCCCCGGCCCCCTGGCACGCATCGATATCATGTTGGCTAACTACAAAATAAAACCCAAAACCGGTACCCTCAGGTTAAGCATTTTTAAAGAAAACCAACGCCTCTACCTGAAAAATTACCCGGCCAATACCGTAGAAGATAACCTGTTTTACTCCTTTAACATGAACCCTGATAAATTTCCCGCGGATCATTACCGGCTGCAGCTCAACTATTTCCCCCAAGATAAAAAAGAAAGACTGGCGGTCTGGACCAGCAAAAAAAACCGCTACCCCTTTGGCAACCTCTATGTGAATGGCAAACAACAACAAGGAGACATGACTTTCAGGGTGTATTACAACTCTACGATCTGGAAGGAAAAAGAACGCTGGCTAAGCCAAACACCAAAATCCGGGGTCCGCAGCTTCGCCCTGGCTATAGGTTTTATTTTACTACTTATCATGGTCAATTTTCTTTTTTATTACTTTATAAATAAACTAATGGAGGAGACACGATAGATATTCCCCTTCCGTTTTTAATTTAATAATTTATTGTTTTTCATTTATAATTATTATTTGAGCGCTACGGCCCCGTAGAAGTGGGGTGGGTTTTATGACTAAACGAATCAAAGGTATATGGGAATTTAAGTACCTGATCTATAACCTGGTACTGCGCGACCTGAAAGTCAAATACAAAGGCTCTACCCTGGGATTTCTCTGGTCTCTGCTCAACCCCCTGTTGATGATCGTGGTCTATACGATAGCCTTTGAATACGTGATTAAAATCAGGGTTGAAAATTTTCCCATCTTTCTTTTTAGTGCACTGCTGCCATGGAATTTTTTAAGTTCTACCCTTTCCATGGGAGTCACTTCAATCACGGAAAACAGCAACCTGGTGAAGAAAGTTTATTTCCCCCGAGAAGTCCTGCCCCTGTCTATCGTACTGGTGAACCTCTTCCATTTCTGCCTCTCTTTCGTAGTATTAATACCCGCCTTACTGTTTTTTAAAATAACCCCGGGATTCTCCTTCTTTTTCCTGGTGCTAGTTGTGTTTTTTCAAACTTTTTTTGTGCTGGGATTAACCCTGCTGGTTTCCGCCTTGAATGTCTATTACCGGGACGTGAAACACTTTTTGGAAGTAATCCTGAACCTGTGGTTCTGGTTAACCCCGATCATCTGGCCCCTTAGCCTGGTGCCTGAAAAATTCCGGGATTATGCCTGGTTAAATCCCTTTACATCCTTTGTCCAGGCCTACCGGGATATTATTTTACATAATAAAATCCCTCCCCCCCTTACGCTGTCAATGTTGGTAACTATAGGAGTCCTGGCCTTCCTCTTAGGAGCATTGGTATTTCAAAAAAAACAACGACGATTCGCAGAAGAGATCTAGCTATGAAAGCCATAGAGATTGAAAATATTTCCAAAAAGTTCAAAGTCTACCACAACCGGGAAACCAACTTGAAATACGTCATATTGAATATTTTGAAAGGTAAAAAGGCAAAACTGAGCTCTGAATTCTGGGCATTAAAAGATATTAATATCGATATCGAAAAAGGTAAAACCATAGGTTTCATCGGCCGCAACGGCTCAGGAAAAAGTACCCTGCTAAAACTGGTCTCACAGATTCTTTACCCGGATGGCGGAACCATTGAAACCCATGGTAAGATTTCTACTTTAATTGAACTGGGTGCAGGTTTTCACCCGGAATTGACGGGTAGGGAGAATGTCTATATCAATGCCTCAATCCTGGGACTCTCCAGGTCGGAAGTGAATCAAAGGTTCAAGGAGATCGTCCATTTCTCCGGCCTGGAATCTTTTATCGATAACCCGGTGAAGACCTATTCTTCCGGCATGTATGTGCGATTGGGGTTTTCCGTGGCTATTAATATTGACCCGGATATCCTGCTGGTGGACGAAGTACTGGCTGTGGGCGATGAATCGTTTCAAAAAAAATGCATCAAAAAAATCCAAGAACTAAAAAAAGCTGAAAAGACCATTGTGTTTGTGTCCCATGACCTGCAGGCTGTGGAAGAATTGTGCGACGAAGTTTATTTGCTGCACAATGGTCGAGTAGTGAAGCAGGGTAAACCGGTAGAAGTGATTTCCGAATACCATAAACTGCTGATGGGCAGCAGTGATCTGCAAGTAAGAGAAGAAGACACTTTTCTGCAAGATACAGCCATGAAGGCTAACAGTAAAAACCGTTGGGGTAGTAAAGAAGTAGAAATCACCAGCGTGGTTTTCCTGGACAAAGATGGCAAAGAAACCGATGTCATCACCACTGGTGAAAAATTCCAGGTACGAATTAATTACAATGCTCACTCAAAGATAGAGAACCCGGTTTTTGGTATTGCGATTTACAGCGACACCGGTGTTCATATTACCGGGCCCAATACCAAAAGAGAAGGATTTGTGATTGAATCGGTGGAAGGTAAGGGATTTGTCCAATACGAAGCAGATTCGCTGCCGCTGATGCCGGGAACTTACCTATTCTCTGCTGCGATTTATGATTTATCCGGGCATCAGGCTTACGACCACTGGGAACAATACTGGAAATTTCACGTCATGGAATCAAAAACCGTCACACACAGGTACGGATTAATCTCAATGCCGTCAAGATGGATGATAGAGAAAAATTAATAAAAAGCTTTTGCGGGGAGTCCAGGCCCCTCGGCGAGGGGAGCCTAAAATGGCAAAGTGCTTTGCCCCATACGCTATGCGCCATGCGCCATGCGCAATGCTCT
>CP070627.1:3001009-3004428 GCA_020355945.1 Candidatus Aminicenantota bacterium
GTGGGTATTGCTTCCCTGGTGGTGCAAATGAATGTTCCTGCTGTAGTGGCCATGCAGTACCAGGTTTCCAATATCACTGCCCAGCGTTTTGCCCTGGAATTTTACCGGCGCCTGGCTGGCAATGAACCCGTGGATAAAGCTGTCCAGGAGGCGCGCCGGCATATTGCCCTGGGTCCTGCCGGCTTTAAATCCCGGGATTTTGCCACGCCCGTACTTTTTATGCGTGATCAACAAGGCCGCCTGTTTCAACGGCCAGAGGTACAAATCACCGGGGTGCAAGCGGATAAGACTTTAATCATGCGGCTCCAGGAAAAATTGTACGACAAATGCGATGAACTGGATGAACGGACTTATTTCGATGTGGGAAAACGTCTCAAAACCATGAGAGAAAAAGGTATCGATGACCAGGGGAAAGAGCGTATCCAACTGCTGCGGGAATTCCTCGATGAAAAACTTACCACCGAAAAATTTATAGAACGCTGGGGAACAGGTACTGCCGCACAAGACCGCGAAAAGAGCCCTGATTACCAGATCCTGGCTGCCCTGTTAAAACGCGGTGAACTTATTCCCTTCCTGGGACCGGGAGTGCTGCCCCTGTCAGGTTTCCCCGATCCCTCATCCCCGGACCTGGTAAAAAAAATGGCCCAAAGAGTCCATTGCTCGAAGTTCAAAGGCACCTTGCCCATGATTTCCCAGTATTGTAAAAGCGAAAAAAAACACAGCAAAGGAATAGTCATTGATAGGCTGAAAGAACTACTGCTGGAAGAAAAAGACTCGAACCTAACCGGTCTCCTTTATGAGATGCTGGCGGGTATAGAAGTCCCTATCCTGGTGGTTTCCACTTCTTATGACGATCTCCTGGAATTTAGTTTCTGTCAAAAAAGAAAAAAGTTTGCCGTGGTGTCCCATCATGTCCAGGCTGCCCCGGGCAGCGATTTCGGGAAACTGCGCGTACAATACTCGGATAAAACCGGGCCTGACCGGCTTTATAAGGCGGAAGAAATTTCGGAACTTAAACTTCTTGATGATGAATACTCCATTATTTACAAAATCTGTGGTCGTATGAACCTGGTCCATGATAATAACCGGCCCGCCCGGGAACTGCCAAAGCCTGAAGATGCACCTCCCATGATTTTTGAAGAGGAATTTTTTATTTTTTCAAAATACCTGGAACAATCCATACCGGACTTTTTCATCCGTAAGTTTTCAGATTCCGGGTTTCTTTTTTTGGGGTATAACCTGGACGACTGGCAGGACAGGCTGATTGCCTATGTGATCCTGGAAAAATGGAAAAACGGCAATAACTCCTTTACCGTTTGCAAGGAACCCGACCCCTATGAACGTACCTTCTGGAAATCTCTTCTCTCTACCGAATTATATGGCGTGGACCTGGAAGAATTTATCGAACAATTACACGAACGTATGAATACACAGGGAAATAGGACATGAGCATCCAGTGGGTTTTTATTACACTTATCAAAAGCTTTTGGAAGTCCAGGAACCTTTTCTCGAAAAGGTTCCTGGCCGCCGGAGGCAAAGAAAATGAAGCCTTATATTGGTTTACGTCCGTATGAAGAGGAAAATCAAGATATTTTCTTCGGTCGTGACCGGGAGCGGGAGATTCTTATAGATAAACTCCTGGTTAACAAGCTTACCCTCTTGTTTGCCGCCACCGGGGTGGGGAAAAGTTCCCTGCTGCGCGCAGCGGTCCTGCCGCAATTAAAACAACCGGGTAAAGCCAACCTGGATGTGGTTTATTACTCTGACTGGGTTTCCGATCCCCTGGAAAAATTAAAAGAGAAAACCATTAAGGTATTAAAAGCCCGGGAAAAAGTGGCCAGTGATTACCCCACCGGCCAGGGCATCTCATTAAAGAGATTTTTCCGTATGTGCGCCACTTTTGCCAGTGATCCCCTGGTGGTCATCCTGGACCAATTCGAGGAATTTTTTCAATACCGGAAATACAGGGAAAATTTTATACACTTCATCGAGGAATTTTCCCAATGTATCAGTGATCGGCAGGCGCCTGTGGTGTTCTTGATATCCATGCGGGAGGACTTTGCCCTGGAATTAAATATCTTCAAAAATTATCTCCTCACCACGCCATTTGAAAACTATTTCCGCCTAGAAAAACTAAAAGAGGAAGCAGCAAAAGATGCCCTGCGCAGACCCGTGGAACGATGCGGGTTTCACTATGAAGATGAATTGTTGAATGCGCTGTTAAAAGACCTGGCGGAACGGGATAAAGTAGCCCAATTGGGTGCTCCACCCGAAGATTGGGGAAAAGAAATACCCGCCTACGTGGAACCGCCTTACCTCCAGATCGTTTGTACCCAGTTGTGGGACCTGGAAGAGCAAAATCCCGATAAGAAAATCCGCATGGAGGTTTACAAAGAAAAAGGCAAGGCCAAAGGCTTTGTGGATAATTATTTCCATGATGTGATGAACAAATTTTCCCTCCCTGAAAAAAAGATTGCCTCATTGGCCTTTAATCACCTGGTCACCCCCCGCGGCACCAAAATGGCCTATCCGGCTAAAGACCTGGCCAGCCTGCTCAGGGTGGATGAGAAAGACCTGGAAAATGTCCTGGAAAAACTGAGAATATCCAGGATCCTGCGCAGTCAGAAAAGGGAAGGGGTGATGTGGTATGAACTGTACCATGATATCTTTTCCGACATTATTTACGATTGGAATGAAAAATTCAAAGCCAAACAGCGCTTCAAGCGCGCCTCTTTTGTATCCGCCGCGGCAATTATCTTTTTTGTGGTCCTTTTTCTCATTTATGACATTATAACCAATTACACCAGCCACTATATCCGTTTAAGCGCCAAAGCCGGGATTTCAGATACCGTCGAAGTATACCGTGGGAAGCTGGCAACGCTTAATATAGGGAATTTACATCGATACCGGGCAGAAACCGTATACCAGCGCCACCAGGTGGAACCGGATAAATTGTTCGGTGAAAAACAGGTAGGGGATTTTGCTGATTTAAACAATGAGTTGATGGGGCATTTGCCACTGGTAGAAAGAATTTCAGCTTATTGGCACGGGGGAGAAACAGGAAAAGCATTAAAGTTGGCGGGTGATTCGATTTCTGAAAGCGACATCTCAAGGACCGAGCAAGCCATTGCTCTTATCCCGGGATTTGGCTCCATTAAAAGTTATGAGCTATTAAAAGAACGACTGGACAATTGCACCAATTCCTATATTAAGGAGAAACTTGTTAATGCCCTGGCATTAATGCCGCCGTCTTTAATAGAGGGAGATTTTATAACTCTTTTAGGAGATGAGATCGCAGTTATTCGGCAGACAGCGGCCTCTACTTTGGGTCAAATCGGCAGCAAAAAAGCCGTGGACCCCTTGATTCAATTGCTCAAGGACCAAGATGCGGATGTGCGGAGCAGTGCAGCTTATGCTTT
>CP070627.1:3004528-3007938 GCA_020355945.1 Candidatus Aminicenantota bacterium
GGTGAGCAAATTTTTCAGCACCTGCTTCATTTTCATCTTATCAAGGGTAACGATCATGGTCCCGGTTCCTGCTTCTTTTTCTCCCTCACCGGGAGCAACAGAAAAGGAAAAATCAATATGGGAATAAATTTGGGTAACATTAAACAATTCTTCTTTAACCAGGTCCAGCAGGTCAAATTCCTCTGCATCAATTTCATCCAGCCGGGAGAGGTCCAGGAATCCGTAGGAGACCTTTTTCAAATGCTCGGTTTCATCGATAATATAATTGATTGATTGCTTGATAATTTCTTCATAGGTAGGGTTCTTATCTTTCAAGGCCTTCAATATTTGCTCGGCGGATAACTTAATCGGGGTTAAGGGATTTTTGACCTCATGGGCCACCCGCCTGCCCAGTCGGATGATGGTTTTCATCCGGGACATTTCAGAGATGGTTCTTTTCTGTTCGCGGATGCCCTCGATCATGGAATTAAACCCCATGTAAAGGCTTTTAATTTCGATTTCAGAAGGGATTTTTTCCAGCTTAGGTAAGCTGCCCTTTTCAACTTCAGCCATCCCCTGGTTAAGCCCGTCAATGGGCGAAAGAATCTTATTCCTGAAAAAGAAAGCCGCGGAAAAACCAATGATGATTAATATAAAAAACAACGTAATAATAAAGTCCGTATAGTAACGTTCTTCGGCTAGAGACTTTTCCCATTTATTGGAAAATTCCACCATGAAAATATAATCATAAATTTTATAAAACAGGTGGAAGCTCTTTTGGTCTTCAAACAGCACGAATTTCTGTTTTTTTTCATTTAACAATGTCAATATTTGTGAGTGCAAATAAAGGGGGATTTGAGAGTTAATAATTTTTCGATAATTGGAAGTTTCCACCAGCCCGCCATTCTCATACACACTCACATCCCCGTTTAATATATTAGACATGGAAAACAAATGTTCCCGGGACAATTCACTATTTTCTTCCAACAGGTTGTAAGCGATATTTTGTGCGGTACGCCCGTTCTCGTATACCATGCGCATTACTTTTTGCTCCGAGGACTGGGTACTGAAATTGATGAAAAATACGGAAAATACAACAGCCGTTAACAGGGAAATTAAAATCAAGATGGCAAAAACCCGGAGGGAAAAGGAATAATAAATGGAACGCCATTCGATTTTTTTCAACGATTTCGCATAAAACAGCAGTACCAATAATGAGAGCATAAGGAATATTTTGATCACCTCGGAGAGGTTTTTAAACAGTGTATTTGCAGGAAAGAAAATAATGATGGCATTCCCGCTGTGCCTGAAAATGTAACCTTTGAAAACCATATCCATGGTTTTAAATTGGATCCATTGATTGTCGTGTTTTAAAATTCCGGTGATATTTTCCAGGTTGATATTGGAAGGATTTTCCACGATTTGATTGGCGGCACTCAGCTTAATGTAACTGAAATCCCTGCCGTCAATTTTATTATCAATGGTGAAGATATTGACCTTTTCCTGGTACCGCAATAATAGTTCCGGTGAATTGAAAACCAGGACAATAATACGACCCAGGTAGTCCCATTCTTTAAAAATACTAATGTAAGCCGCGGCCAGGGGGATTTCCCTGCCGTGAACCTGGGTGGTGGTGGTCTCCATTGCCCAGAAAGGAAAAATATTCCTGGTCTCGATATCAAAAAAAGGAATTTGATAGGCAAAATAACTTAACACCTCATCTTCTTTGGATAACACAAAAATACCCGAAGCAATATTCTCCCTGGATGCAATGGAGCGGCGCCAGATGGTTTCTAATTTCGGGGAAGTATTCCCCTGGAAAAATTCATAAAAATCACTGCTGCTCAAATTAATTTCATGGACGATCTCCCGGGCAATAAATTTAGCATAATTGTTCTGGTTTAAAAATATATTCTTTAAACTATTTTCAATGAACTCTTTCTTCTCCCTAAGGGAATGCCCGGCGGTTAAATGATAAATGGAAATCGCGATCAGGAATATAATCGCTGCTTGTGAAAAAAAATTTCTCTTAAAAAACAACAAAATAAAAGCCATCAGCGACAGGAGAATCATATTGAACAAAGGAACGTTAAATTTAAAATAAACCAATAAGATGATCGAAGCCTGCATCAGCAGGAAAATCATACCCCGGGATATTTTTTGCTTCGAGCTTTTTAACTCTTTATAAAATTCGGAGGCCACTCCACTGAGGACAAACAAGGGAAAGAGATGAAGTAAAAACGTGACCAGGATGAGCAGCAAATGATTCCAACTCAAATCCAGGTAATTAAATTGCACTGCTTTAAAAATACCGTCACTCACTTTGACGATAACCACCAAAGCAGCATTGAAAAGAATATAAGAAACAATTTTATTGTGAAGCCGCTCCCTTATAAAATAAAGGATTGATAGTAAAAACAAGAGAATCACCAGTACCTGGTATATGGAATGGAAATTAAACGTGATATCCGTCACCTTTAACTTTAAATATAAATTATCTTCTCCCCATAAGGGGAGAAAGAAGAATAAGTCCACCAGGAACACCAGCCATAAAAGCTGCGAAAAAATTATTTTTTTCTTATGAAAATAGAATATCCCCAGCAAAAGAAATAGGCCAATTACCGAGCAGGAGAATAGTTTTTGGTTTTTCCGGTAATAGCTTTTAATATCTTTTCGAGAGAATTTCAAGTGAAGGATAAACTGGTTGTTGGAATAATTGAGCAGGTGATAATAAAAAAACATATTGTTAATATTATCGTAAATATATTTGTTTTCATGAGCTGGCAGAGGGGTATTTGAGTATTTGATTTCACTGAAGGCAAAGGCCCGGGCCAGGGGTTTGAGAAACGGGTTATTTTCAAGGTCGCAAAAAAACCGCACATAAAACACATGGTCTGCCATTTTCCGGATAAAGTAAATTTTATTACTTTTCTCGATAAAGGCCCAGGTACCGATTTCCAACGGTGGAAATTTAAAATGATAAATTTCTCCGAAATAATCCTTAATCACGCCTTTTTCTTCAATTATCAATGCTTCTCTGGGGATTAATTGAGAGTGCCGCAGGTTATTGGACTGATGGTTATAAAATACCTGTTCAGCCCGTTGTTGGTAAACATCGCTGTTTTGTTCCAGTTTTTTTTCAACAGCGTTGATGCGTTTTAGAGCAAATTGATGGATATTATCCTGGCTCATCCTGGAAGGGCTGAATAAAACAAAATAAGAGATAAGCGCACCTCCCACCAGGACAATAATAATTATATTTTTAAGCCTCTGAGATAATAAATTTTCCATTCTTCATCCTTTTTGGCTAAAAAAAAGATAAATTTATAGTATTCGGTCTTTTCGGATTGCTTATTTTTTAGTATTAGAGTTAAGGATTGAACGGCAAATTGTTCTTCCAGTTGTTTGGACACCCATTCGATTTTTTGGGT
>CP070627.1:3008038-3011435 GCA_020355945.1 Candidatus Aminicenantota bacterium
GGAATCAAAATCCCAAATAAATGAAGCGGAATTAAGAGAATTTTTGTCAAAGGATTTACCCGATTACATGGTCCCGGCGTATTTTATCCAACTGGAAAAAATTCCCTTAACGTCAACAGGGAAGATCGACCGTAATGCATTGCCAGGACCGGCGGTCAGTACGGAAGATCAAAAATATATACCACCCGGCAATGAAATAGAAGAGAAGTTAATGGAAATATGGCAGGAAGTCCTGGGGATTGAAAAAATAGGAACAACCGATAACTTTTTCCAGCTAGGAGGAGACTCCATAAAAGCGATACAATTATCCGCCAGGTTAAAAAAATACCGTCTGGATTTGAAAATTAATGATTTATTTTTACACCCCACTATAAAAGAATCGGCAAAATATGTAACGTCATCCCATCAAGACATTAGACAAGAATACCAACAGGGAGTCGTTAGCGGGGAGGTGCCATTAACTCCAATACAACAATGGTTTTTTGAGAATGATTTTACCCACCATCATCATTATAATCATGCAGTCATGTTATACAGCAAGAATGGATTTGATGAAGCGATCATAAGGGAATTGTTCACTAAAATAGTCTTACATCATGATGCATTACGAATGGTATACAGGATTGAAGGAGATCGAATTGTCCAGTGGAACCGGGGAACAGATATAGAAAAAGAAGGAAATTTATTTGATTTTGAAGTTTTCCAGTTGACACACTTTGACCGCGTTGCCATCGAAAGAGAAGCCGACCGCATCCAGGCTGGTATTGATTTAACCAGGGGTCCATTGATGAAATTGGGATTATTTAAAACCAGCGAAGGGGATCATTTATTAATTGTCATTCATCATTTAGTGGTTGACGGGATATCATGGCGGATATTGTTTGAGGACCTTTGTATTGGCTATCAGCAATTGCAGCAAGGAGAAGAAATCAAATTCCAGGAAAAAACAGTCTCCTTCCGGTATTGGGCACAACAATTAAAAGAATATTCGCAGAGTAAGGAAGTTTTAAGAGAATTGGAATACTGGGAAAAGATAGAGAAAGCAGCGTGCCCTTCGCTGCCAGTGGATTATCAACCCGGGGAAAAAAAGAAAAAGTACCGGGATATGGAAAGCCTGCGTATTGATTTCGATGAAAGGCAAACAGGGGAATTGTTAAAAGATGTGCACCGGCCCTACAATACCAACATCAATGATATACTCCTAACTGCATTGGGAATGGCGATTAAGGAATGGTCCGGGAATGAAACAATGGTAATCAATTTAGAGGGGCATGGAAGAGAACCCACCAGTGATGATCGCAATATGGATACCAGTCGTACAATTGGTTGGTTTACCTGTCAATTCCCACTGCTGTTGGATATGAGTAAGGCAGCGCACCTGTCAACCGGCATCAAATTTGTAAAAGAAACATTGAGGCGTATTCCCAATAAAGGAATTGGCTATGGTGTGCTCCGCTATCTCACCCCGGGAGATAAAAAGAAGGGCGTTGGTTTGAGGATTAACCCGGAGATAAATTTTAATTACCTGGGACAATTCCATGAAACCAATGATAACCGTGTCTTTACCTTTTCGCCAATCTCCACGGGAAAACCAATAAGCCCGGAATTGGAAAGCATTCATAAAATCGATATTAATGGGCTTGTCACAGCAGAGACCTTAACCTTCTCGTTTACCTATAACACATGCGAGTATAGAAAAGAAACCATCCAACAATTGGCCCATGGTTTTAAGACAAACCTGGTAAAAATTATCGAGCATTGTACCGGGAGGGACGAAAAAGAATTAACCCCCAGCGACCTGGGAGATGAAGAACTATCCTTAGAAGAACTGGAAGATATCAAAGAGATGATCTCTCTATAGTTTGTGGAATAGGAGTCGGTCATGAGTAAGGAAAGAGAAATTGAAAAAATATATTCCCTGACCCCCATGCAAGAGGGGATGTTGTTTCACTTCATAAAAGATAAAGGGTCCACTGCATATTTTGACCAATATTTACTTACCCTGAGAGGGGAAATCGATAAAGCTCTCCTGGAAAAAAGCCTTAATACAATTATTAAACGGCATGAGGTCTTAAGAACGTTATTTGTTTACGAAAAAATTCAAAAGCCAAAGCAAGTGGTACTAAAAGATGTCGGCCTGGAAATAGATTTTGTTGATATATCCCATTTAAGTGAGGCGAAAGAAAAAAAATACCTGGAAGAATTTAAAAGGCAAGACAGGGAAAAAGGCTTTGATTTAACAAGAGATATCCCCATGAGGGTATTCCTGTTTAAACCAGGTAGGGGTTTCTATAGACTGCTGTGGAGTTTCCATCATATCACCATGGATGGATGGTCTTTTTCTATTTTCTTAAAAGAGTTAATTCAAACCTATCAAGGGTTAAGGAAAGGAGAATCTTTCCCGTTGGAACCTGTGAGTCGTTCCTTTAGAGATTATGTCAGGTGGCTGGAGAAGCAGGACAGGGTCGAAGGCTTGAAGTACTGGCAGGAGTATCTTGAAGGGTATGAACAGCCAGCCGGGCTGCACAAACCGGGAAAAGCAATGAGTGATGAAAACCACCAATACAAGGAGGAAAAACATGGATTTAAAATCCATGAGGAACTAACAACGGGATTAACCCGGACAGCCGCCTCTCACCAGGTAACCATCAACTCTGTATTCCAGGTCCTGTGGGGATTACTGCTGCAGAAATATAATAATACCAATGATGTTGTTTTTGGTACGGTGGTATCCGGACGGCCACCCCAAATACAAGGAATCGAAAACATGATCGGCCTGTTTATCAATACCATCCCGGTGAGGATAAAAACCGGTTTACACCAGCGATTTTCTCAAATAGTCGTCAGTGCTCAAAAGGATGCAGCCGCATCAAGGTCTTATGAATATTTACCATTAGCGGATATACAAGCTAGCTCTCTATTGAAAGGGCATCTCATCGATCATATATTGGTATTAGAGAATTACCCGGTTCAAGAAGAAATAAAAAAGCCAGGGAAAAGGGACCTGGGGTTTGGAATCGAAGGAGTGGATATCCGGTCACAAACCAGTTATGATTTTAATATAATCATCAGCCCCGGGAAACACTTTAGTATAAGATTGATGTATAATGGCCTGGTCTACGATAAAGATTTAATAGAACGAACTGCCCTGCATTTTGAGCAGATTGTCAGGCAGGTGAAGGAAAATCCCGCCATAGAGATTAAAGACATAGAAATAATAACAGCAGAAGAGAAAAGACAGATACTAACAGATTTTAATCAACCGGATGCGGGAAATCCCCCGGGTAAGTCTATTCACGAATTATTTGCAGAGCAGGCGGAAGAAAAACCGGATAACACCGCCCTGGTGGGCGGAAATGGGGCGCCCTTCGGGCAAGTTTTAAACGCCTTCGGCGGG
>CP070627.1:3011535-3014924 GCA_020355945.1 Candidatus Aminicenantota bacterium
ATAACACTCCGGGAAGTGGTCTACGAGATTGGCGGCGGCATCCCGGGTGGAAAAAAATTCAAGGCGGTACAGACCGGCGGACCTTCAGGTGGATGTATACCTGCCATTAACCTGGATTCTCCTATTGATTATGAATCACTGAAAGAAGCCGGTTCAATGATGGGTTCAGGCGGTATGATCGTTATGGATGAGGACACCTGTGTGGTGGATGTGGCTAAATTTTTTATCCAGTTCACCAATGATGAATCTTGCGGTAAGTGTGTATCCTGCCGTGACGGCAGTGAGGCATTATTGGAAGTACTTACCAGGATATCAAACGGAGAAGGCCAGGAAGGGGATTTAAATTTTTTGCAAGAACTGGGTGACACTATAAAAGATGCATCCATGTGCGGACTGGGGCAGACCCTGCCAAACCCGGTACTCTCTACATTGAGATACTTCAGAGATGAATATGAAGCTCATATCAAATATAAACGATGCCCTGCAGTTGTATGCAAGGGAATAATCTCTTCAGCCTGTCAGCATATCTGTCCGTTGGGGCAGGATGCCTCCTGTTATATAGGGCTTATTGCCCAGGGGAAATTTGAAGAAGCTATTAAGGTAGTTAGAAAGGAGAACCCACTGCCCTCTATCTGTGGACGTGTTTGTGATACTCCCTGTGAAGAGAAGTGTAAGGCTGGGGAGGGGGGCGATCACATAGCCATTCGATCACTAAAACGTTTTCTCGCGGATTATGAGATGAAGCATGGTGTTACCATTGAAGAAAAACCAAAAAGCCAGAGAGAGGAGCGGGTTGCTGTGATCGGCTCCGGCCCGGGAGGGCTTACCTGTGCCTATTACCTTGCCCTGGAAGGGTATAAAACGACTATATTTGAAAGCCAGCCATTACCGGGTGGTATGCTTGCTGTGGGCATCCCGGAATTCAGGTTACCCAGGGAGGCATTGAATTTTGAAATAGAGAAAATCATGAAATTAGGCGTAGAAATTAAAACCAATACCAGGATCGGGAAAGATATCCAGCTTTCTGAACTGAAGAACGAATATCAAGCGATCTTCATTGCTACCGGTGCTCATAAAGGTTTAAAAATGAGAATCCCGGGTGAAGAAGCCGAAGGGGTGTTAGATGCAGTAGAATTCTTGCGGGATTTTAATTTAGGCCGCGATGTAAAAATAGGGGATAAGGTAATAATAATTGGCGGAGGAAATTCAGCTATAGATGCAGCTCGAGTAGCAAAGCGTTTAGGTAAGGATACAAAAATCTTTTACCGGAGGACAAGAGCAGAGATGCCTGCTATTAAGAGTGAAGTCGATGAGGCACTTATTGAAGACATCGGCATACAATTTCTCGTAGTTCCAACTAAAGTATTATCAAGTAATGGGAAAACCGAGGCAATAGAGTGTGTCAGGATGAAGCTGGGTGATATAGATGAGAGTGGGAGAAGAAGGCCTGTTACGATTCCGGGTTCTGAATTTACAGTTGAAGTAGATACTTTAATCCTTGCAATAAGCCAGGAACCGGATGTATCTTTTATAACCGAGGAGGACAGCCTGAAAATTTCTAGTTGGAATACCATTCAAGTAGACCCGGAAACTCTTCATACAAATATAGAAGGAATCTTTGCCGGTGGTGATGTGGTGACTGGCCCAAATAACGTGACTGAGGCGATTGCTCACGGAAAACTTGCAGCTAAAATGATTGACAAATATATAAGAGGAGAAAAATTAGAAAGAAAATATGAGGTCACCCGGCCGGCATTACACGTTGAGCCTTTACAACTTTCAGAAGAAGAAATAGAGACTCTCAAAAAACCTGAAATGTCATTACTCCCGGTTTCTGAAAGGATAAAGAGCTTTAAAGAGGTTGAATTAGGCTTTACAGAAGCTGAAGCAATTGCTGAAGCTAAACGTTGTCTCAGGTGTGACTTAGAAAAAAAAGTGGCATGAAAATTGATGATTTAAGGTACAACTGAAAGGAAAAAGAAATAATGCAGATTAGAAAGGTTTTAGAGATATTAAATGGAGAAGTGATATGCGGTGAGGAATCCCTGGATATGGAGGTAAAAATGGCATGTGGGTGTGACCTGATGAGTCATGTGCTCGCCTTCATAAAACATGAAAATACCTTACTGCTGACCGGCTTGACCACTTCCCAGGCGGTATTTATTGCTGATGCCGTTAATGTAAAAGCCATCTGTTTCGTAAGAGGTAAACGGCCAGCGGATGAGACGCTTGAACTTGCACGGCAGCGGGACATGGTTCTTTTAGCTGTGAATTTACCGTTGTATGAAGCCTGTGGGAAGTTATATAAAGAAGGCCTGATAGGGTGTTCCGAATATGAAAGTGAAGGATAAAGTATTACCTTCAAAAATCCAGGAGCTCGCTTATGAATTTAAAGTGAAGGAAGCCATGTCCAACAATATCATCACGGTAGCGCTCAATGATACAATGAAAGATGTCAGGAAGATCCTTCAAGATAAACGTATCTCCGGGCTGCCCGTGCTAGAAGATGGGAAAATGGTAGGAATCATAAGCATCGATAATTTTATAGACGCCATTATAAAAGGAGGAATAGACGATAAAGTAGGAAGTAATATGACTGTTGATGTTGAATTTCTTTACAGTGATGAACCGCTCATCCATGCCATCAGTAAATTCGAAAAATTGGGATATGGAAGATTTCCTGTTTTAGAACACGAGACCGGGAAACTGGTGGGTATTATCACCAAAGGAGATATTATTGCATGTCTTCTTAATAAACTCGATATCAACTATACGGAAGAAGAGATTCTCAAGTACAGGGCAAGCCATATATTTGAAGATATTCATTCAGATAATACAATTTTAACATTAAAGTATAAAATAAAAGGAGGACAATACACACGCGCCGGTGAACAGAGTGGAAGATTGAAAGTTAATCTTTTGCGGCTCGGTATTCTACCCCAGGTTGCCAGGCGGATCGTGGTGGCATCATGTGAAGCTGAGATGAATATTATTATATTCACGGAAGGCGGGGAACTGGTTGTCAAAGTAGAGGAAAATAGGATCAGGGTCAATGCCATCGATAAGGGACCGGGAATCCCGGATATTGAAAAAGCTATGCAGCCGGGCTTTTCCACTGCCCCCGACTTTGTACGGGAGTTGGGATTTGGTGCGGGAATGGGCCTGCCCAATATAAAGAATTGCTCTGATGACATGAAGGTAAAATCCAAGCCCGGGCAAGGAACAAACGTGGAATTCAGTGTATTTATGGAAAAATGAAATTAACCGATATTGTAAAAAGTTTGGACCTGGAGATCAAAGCCGGCCGTGACCTTTTAGATAGAGAGGTCACCGGGGGCTATGTCAGCGATATATTGAGCAGTGTGCTTACCAGTGCAGAACAAGGTAAC
>CP070627.1:3015024-3018412 GCA_020355945.1 Candidatus Aminicenantota bacterium
CAACATTCCATCATTCCAATCAATTGTGAATTGCGACCGAAGCGAACTAAGTTCTTTTCCTGGAAAGCAGCGTGGTGTATTCTTCAAGGTACCTGGCTTTGAGCAGGTCAAATCCTGTTTGCATGAGAACCCTCTTCAGGTCATAAGTGTATTCATATAAAATACCGGAAAGCAGCAAGTAACCATTGGGCTTCAGACGTGCGTCCAGGTCTTTGACCAGTTCCAGGAGAATATCTCCGTAAAGATTGGACATAATCACATCGAAATCATGGTCTTCCACTATTTCCAGTTCTCCTTCCAGGGGAATGACTTTCTTTTCCAGGTGGTTCAATTGAATACTTTTCCTGGTGACCTTTATGGCTTCAGGAGCCGGATCAACAGCCGTAACCTGCCGTGCTCCCATTTTGGCGGCGGCAATAGAGAGAATACCGGTACCGCAGCCCACGTCCAGCACTTTTGCGTCCCGGATGATGGGAATATTTTCCAGTTCTTCCAGGCAGCTGGAGGTGGTCTCATGGTCCCCGGAGCCAAAGGCCCTGCCTATCCCCAGTATGATGGGTATCCGTTCACCTGCATCAATGGTCTCAGTGGAACGAAAAACTTCAAAGTGTTTCCCAATTTTGAAACTCATGGAGGGTGCTGGTTTCTAAAAATCTACCTGCCGCTCTTGTCCTTTTTGAAGCAGCGGTAAATGCCTATTAACAAGAATGCAATTTTTTTCATTCAAGTCTCCTTTGTTATTTTTAGATACAGATATTATCATTGAAATGAGGCCCTGTCAATTATAAACGGAATGAGTAGGGTGCATCAAAACGTCATAACGTCAAAACGTCAGAACGTCATAACGTCAAAACGTCAAAATGAGAGAAAATTTCAGGGATTCTTTTCGCTTTTTGTTTTATTATTTTTAGCCTTGCTTCCCTGGAAATGGGGGGTAAATGTTTAACCAGGTCCGGTGATTCCGCACTTTCATCTGCCTCTACCCGTTTTCCCACTCCTACACGCGTGGCAAAATATTCTACTTTTCCATCATCATCAAAAAAGAACGTTACACCGACATCAACCTGTTGGGATTCATCGTCGGATATATCAAAGTAAAAGTAATCCCGGGAGATTTGTAACAGTTCTGTTGTCAGGTCTAAGTCGATAAAATTAACCCATAAGCGTTTTTCCGAATCCTGGTATACATCGAACTCACCCAGTTCGTACGGATCATTATATTTACCGGTATAAATCCCCCAGGTATCCGGGGAGGTGATAATGGCTTCGTATTCGACCTCCGGTAAATCCAGGTAGGTGCTGATTGCTTTTTCGGCAATGAGGAAGGGATCATAATTGTCGGCATTTACCATAACCACGACACCGAAATCATATTCGGGTACCAGGCACAAAAATGTGCGAAATCCCCAGAAACCACCACTGTGGAAAACTAAGGAAAAAGCGTTAAAATCCACATTCACCAGGCCATAGCCATAGTATTGCCCGGGTAATTGATGGGTATCTACCAGTTGGTCCTTCATCATATTTACCGAATCGCGGCTCAGGACATCACCGCCTCCGGAAAGAAGAACTTCGCAGAAATGAGCCATATCCATGGCGCTGATAAAAAGGAATCCCGGGGGCTGAGCAAGAGCGCATTGAAAGGTATCCGGTTTAACGGTTGAAACTATCTTTTCCCCATCAAAAACATGTCCCACAGCATAATTTCCCCTGACAATTACCTCGTTTGCGCTGTAAGTGGGTGCGGTCATCCCGGCAGGAGTGAAAATTCGCTGCTTCATAGCAGTGGGAAAGGGCTGCCCTGACACCTCTTGTACAATGAGTCCGGCTAAACTGTAGCCCAGGTTGGAATAGTTCCATAAACGACCCGGCGGGCTCCAAAGAGGAAAATCAGTGTTATTACGGAACCAACGGGATAACGCCTCCCAATGCGGACTGCAGTTAACTTCAATATAGTCCGGGATACCTGACGTATGGGTTAAGCAGTGATGCACGGTAATATCCGAAGGATTAAAGGGATTTCTAAGTGAAAAATAGGATACGTAATTGGTTACCGGTGCATCGGTATCAACCTTACCTTCATCTACCAGGGTCATCACAGCTCCGGCTGTCAACATTTTGGCAATGGAACAAGAAAGAAAATAAGTATCGGGCCTTACTTCGTCTTGCTGGCCATGGTTTTTTTCACCTACCCCGGACGCATTGGAAAGAGTCCTATTGGTAACAATTGCAATGGCACAGCCCGGTACCTTATCGGATTGAAGCTCCTGTCTAATAAAATTTAGAACATCTGCATGCACCGGGGCGATATTAACAGGTATTTCAGCTTGATTATTGTTACTCTCACCGGGATTGCAATTCAGGATACTTAAACAGAAAATAGCAAGAACAGTTAAAAAGAAAAAGAAAATCCACCTTTTCTTTAAATTTAACTTTTTCATTCTATTACCTCCTCTTTTACTTCTAATTTTCATCTCGAATTATTCGTAGCAATTTTGTTTCCCGTTAATGGGTGAAATAATGTACTATATTTAGGACATAGGACATTAGTCCAACTTTCTCGTCTGCATCCTTCATGTACAACCAAATCGATAATATACAACTTTAGTTGTACAATTTTTAATTTTATTTTCCACCCAAAAATACAACCTTTGGTGTATTGACAGTTATTCTTTTTTAGATTAATCTATTACTCTACAAATCCGGTATTATTTGAAATCACGCTCTGTTATTATTTTAAATCAAGACCGTGTTTTGGGCCTTTTTTAATTTTCGCACTTAACGTACCTAACCGTACATAAAATTTAAAAAAATTAGGAGGTTATTAACAATGAAACGTAAGATGTTTATTTTTACGGTAGTTTTGGTTCTGTGCTGCTTCATGGCCACAAGCGCATGGGCAGCTAAGAAAGTCGATTTCACCAAATCCAATGCCAAACAGTTCATCAACGACCTGAACGCAAAGGGTGGGAACCCTCTTGGCCTGTCCGATGATGATCAGTTGGTAAAGATTAGCGAGATAACGGATTTCAACGGGGAAACCCATACCCGTTATCAACAAGCGGTTAACGGCATCCCGGTTTGGGGTATGCAAACCGTTATCAGCAAGAAAGGCGATAAAGTGATGAAACTTCACGGCGCCGTTGTACATGGTGCTAAAAAAGATGTCGGTTCCCTACCCAAAAAATTTGATGCCCTGGGTGCTCTAACCAATATGAAAGAAAATCATAAGGCAAAAAATCCCGGGGCCGTATGGAACTTCGAGAATGAGACATATGGCACCTATGTTTACTTTCACAAGAAAAGTAAAAAGGCCCGTCTTTGCTACGTGGTTTCCTTTTTTGCCGACAACGAGTGCGGTAATCCGTCAAGACCGGTTTTCTTTATC
>CP070627.1:3018512-3021900 GCA_020355945.1 Candidatus Aminicenantota bacterium
ACACACCCCGCCCTACGGGCACCCCTCTCAAGAGGGGAGACACACCCCGAACCTTCCTGCGGTCACGGCCACCGCAACTATCTCTCAAGAGGGAAATTTCAGTTGCCAGGAATTTACACGGATTTTTACAGACAGATATTTACTTTTTTGTTTTATCGTTGATTTATTGAATTATTCTGTGTTTATCCGTGGTTTTCCGTGTTCGTCGCCACTATGTGGCTAAATTTCATTTTGGTGCCGAGCAAATTCTTTTTCGTGATTGTCTTCTTTTCTTAGTGTCCCTTCATGCTTCACTGTATCTTCGTGGCTATAGTTAGAATTGCTGGTTTGTAATTTTGGTCATTGGAATTTCGGATTTGTTTGTAATTTGGGATTTGGGATTTTTAATTCAGTCCTTTTCATCTCTAATGGGTGCTGACGTGGGATCGGTTTTTAAATAACAGATATTTTTCTTGTCTGCCAGGGCTTTAGTCATATAGTAATCATTGGTTATCACCAGGAAGAATTTATCTTTTTCTTTTAATATTTTAAGGGCTTCATTGATCTCATACGGGCCCAGGTCTTTAAAAAAATCATCCAGGATAATCAGCTCGTACTGCAGTGCGTGTTTCAACATTACCATCCATTTTTCCTGGTTTTTATCCATTTTTTCCCGGTTTAAAAATTTATACAGCATTTTAGCGCATATACCTTTTAAGTCCCGGGGATTGGGGAGGTAGGCAAAATCGATTTTACCGGTGGTGTCAAGACTGGATTCCGGCAGCAGGTAAATATCACTCTCCAGGGTCTCTATCCCTGAAAAATGATTGTATATTTTTGCTTTTACCAATGGGTCCCGGGTAAAAAAGAAAGTATCCTCTTCTTTTTCAATGTGAATAAACATGTCAATCTCACCCGGCAATTTTTTCTTTACCGGGTATACTTTATTGTAAACAATGAAATAAGTACCAATAACCGCAACTACCATGTAAAAAAGCAGCAAACCCATGCCAAATAAAAAATTCCCCGGCAGCGAGCTTACACAACGAAATATACTGTCATTTCCCTTGATAAAAGACTCTACCTTGCCGGGTTCCGGTGTTTCAAAATACTCCTTTTGGAAATAAAATACAATAAACTCCCTTTTCTTTTTCTTTGTAAAATCGTAAAAGGCAAAATAATTATTATAGCCTTTTCCACTGATCTCGGCAGTGGACGTTAAATAGAAGCTGGAAGGGAAGAATACCGAAATCATCCGGTATTTCTCTATTTTCTCTATGATCCGCTGCCTGTGCTTGCTTTCCATTTCTTCTTGAATTGTAAGTTGATTTTTTAGGTAACTTTTCATAAATTCTTTAACTTCATCACCAGATCTCAAATCACCAAATGTCTTTATTCCAAGTTTTTCAAAAGCCATAAGAATTATTAATTGATCGTATTGGGTTTGATGTTCGGAAATGCTGACGGAAATATTCTTTACTGTTTTAATGACCAGCCAGGGGACCAGGAAGTCCAGGATTAAAATCATTCCCACCACCAGGGCAATCCCTGCTTTTCTATTTTTAAGGGCCCCGAACAAAGCACCAATGAAAAGAAAAAAATTCAACACTACCAGGACCAATAAAGAAAACCACAGGTAATGAGAATCTAAAATATGAATACCATTGAGCAAGGCCAATCCCACGTTACTGGCCAATATGAACAAAACAGTCAACGAAAACAAGACCAGACGCACGGCAAATATGGAGAAAAAAACATTATTAAAGGCTTTTAACCGGCATAAATACTTTAAATATTTTTCATTGTTATAGCCCATGTAACCGTATACACATGCCAGGATGGAACCGAATAAAAATAACAGCCCGGAAAAATTCAAATAACCCGCAGCAGTATCAGGTGTAACATTATTCCCTTTCTTGCTTTCATATACCAACAGTTTTGTGCCGCTGTCCACCGCAGACACCAGGTCATTGTAAACCTGGAAGGTTTGAAGAAAATTCAACGGCGTGGGCATAATAATAAATTGTACGCCGAATACAGAATAAGGGGTGTACCGGTCAAATTGCCCCGCTTTCAATTTTTCCAACCGGTTGGCAATTTCAACTTCCTTTAATTCCCCTTTATACTCATTCATCCCCACCTGGGCCATTACCATTAAAATCACATAAAACACCAGGATGACCAGGACATGCCATTTACCGCACGACTTCTTAAATTCCAGGTAAAATATTGATTTGCTCGTATTCATTGTTGATTTCCTCCATATCTCCTTTTTGGCTTATTCGCCTGTTTACCGGCTGTTTATAGACCTTCAAAAACTTCAGCAGTGTACTGACCGCTGAGCAGGGATTCGCTGTATTTTTGATTCAATCGCCACAGCAAAGATATTCCCGGGAATACCCCGGCATCCATGCTTGATTGTACCACTTTCAATTGCTGAATAATCAAAGCCATATCAGATTCCAGTAAAACATAAACCCCGGTTACGTCTCCTTTGGCCAGGTATTTTTTGATCCTGGAAAAAATATCCTTATTCAGACCATTGGTTTCCCGGAAAGTTTCATAATCAAACATGATTAATTTTGTTATCACTTCCGGGTTATACGGGGTCTCTTTGGCAGCGGCGATCAGGTTTTTATACGTTTCACTTGCTTTTTCCATATTATCCAGGGCATTGTTCACCAGCGTTTGCATCCCCGGGTAATCCGGACCAGTTAGTTCGGATAGTTCTACTTTGTTTAAAAGCATCAGCATCTCAGAGTGAGACTTTAAAAAATAACCAGCCCCTTCAATGATTAATACACCTATGGATGAACCGGCACCCCGGTAACCATCAGATTCACAGGCATTGTACGCCCCGCATGAATGGTTGGCATAAACAAACGCAAACAATTGCCCGGTAAAAAGTGCTGTCATCAGCACCATTATAAGAATGATTCTTTTCATTGATTTTCTCCTTTATATTTCATAGCCCACGAATTACACAAATTTACACGAATTGGCTTATTAAAGAAAATTCTTTTTTTTTGTGTCTCTTTGTGTATCTTTGTGGCTGATTTTTTCATTTGATTTTATTTTTAATATTAAATTTTTCGATTTCTTTTTTTACAGCGGTTTCATTATCATAGAGAAATTTGGCGGCAAAACCCATGACATTGTGTTTAAGCAAAGGGGACCGTTCCAGGTACCAGAGCAGTTCTTCCAGCCTGTCAATATGATCGTGTTCCGGTTCTGTACTGGTGATTAAAGGCCCGTAATCAATATCCGTAAACATCTCCCCTACCCCATGCAGCACATAAGGAAGACTGACCTGGCAGATTTTTGAAATATTGAAAAAGAAATCATAACCTGGTTTTGATTTGCCGGCTTCGATTTCCGAGAGATAACTGCCGGAGATATTGATTTTATT
>CP070627.1:3022000-3025376 GCA_020355945.1 Candidatus Aminicenantota bacterium
CCATATCCATACATCCGTATGGGCTTTTATCTTTTATAAATATACCCACTGGGCTTGTACGCCCCAAACCGCATGCCCTTGAATTACAGTAATTTTCATTAAATTCATTGCCCCAAGGATATTCTCTACCATCAGTACCGCGGGCGGCTTTTTCCCATTGGGCCTCAGTGGGCAGTACAAATCTATCCCCTGTCTTTTGACTCAACCACGAAGCATACGCATATGACTCATACCAACTGACTCCCACCACAGGGAAATTGGGGCTATTCCATTTCCGGTCATGCCAATATCCGGGTTCAGATATGTTTTCCCGCCCTCTCCAATCCCAACCTTCCCGGGACCAAAATTCTTCCTTTTGGTATCCTCCATCTTCGATAAAAGTTTTAAATTCTTCATTGGTTACGGGGTATTTCCCCATCATAAATTCATCCAGGTAGACCCGGTGAATGGGTTGTTCTCGTTTATGTTCATCAGAACCCATGGTAAATTCTCCAGCATCCACACGCATCATCGGAGGTGGTTTTATACGGGGATCTCCCAGGATACCAAGAATTTCACCGGCTTCGAAACGTATTTCCAAACCTTTTCCTATAGAGGTCATATTATTCTATCCTCCTGGATAATATGTCTTAAGTACATTTTAAGTTTCACACATTTTGAATTAATTTTTTAAACATTTCCTGTTCTTTACTGCCCTTCAAATCATCTATCTTCATTCCTTTGCACTTTATAGTCATATGTAAGATATTATCCTGGTGTCCTTTTAGATCATCTGAGTCTTCTACAAATTTTATAATGGATATTTTGCGGTCGATACCGCCGGAAACAATCCTGGTGTCATCAAGAAAAGATAAAGTTGACACCATACCGTCATGTACCTGGTTTTTCACCAGTAATTTGTGATCCCACTTCCCATTTAGGCGTTCTATCCGCCATACGGTAACATTTCCATTGCTTTGACCACAGGCAAGTAAGTATTGTTTATTCTTTTCACATGTATAAACGCATAAACTGGTTGTATCCTCCTGGGAAATATCCAGTATTTCTACATCCTGGGATTGTTGGGTTCTTTGCACTCGTAAATATTCCTTGCCATCCGTTAACGCAAAAGCCTGTAAATCAAGGTTTTCACATAATGAAATTTTTTCTTGCTCTAACGAGTCTAATTCTTCAAATTTATCAAGATCAACAAGATGCAATTTATTTGTTTGTGTTTCTATCTCGGATAACAACAGGAGGATATTTCCTTTGAATACCAGTCTGCGATAACCCGGTTTTATCCTGAAACGCGCTTTCTGTATTAACATTTCATTATCGTTGAATTCATAAAAGATCATTTCATCATTGGTCACCGCACACAGGGCAGAACCATTAAAAATTTCTAACCCGATTACGTTTCCTTTGGTATCTTCCAAAACAATTCGAGATTCGGAATCGCCTTTTTTTAAGATACTTTTCCATTCCCGGATGGTATTATCTTTATAGGCGGCGAATATTCGATTATCCAGGTCCCTGGTGGTCACAGCCAGGACCGGCGCGGTTTCTTCTATCCGTACACCTTTAAGATCACTGTCACTGAAATCCGATTCCTCAAAAATCACATTATCCAGGTTGGCATATCGCATAGTAGTCCCTTTAAACTTCATACCAGAAAGGTCTGCGCCGGATAAATTAGCCCCATCAAGGTTTAAACCTGACCAATCTTCATCAGGTAAAGCACCCAGCAGCCGAAAGAGCAATGTTATGGAATTTCCACCGGGAGTTTCAGTGTTGATTTTATTCGAGGAAGATTTAGTAATTTTAAGGAGATTTTTTTTATAATTTGGTGAGTTATCTTTTTTCATTATCCGGGCAGTAAAGTATAGTATCTCATGGTTTAAAGGTAATTTTGCCAGGAGTTCACCGGCTCTTTTTTTATCTTCTTGAAGCGCCCTACAAATACCCTTGGCAACGTAATATTCACGCATGGACCGGTGACAAAATTTTACAGGTCTTTTTTCTTCTATATTATCGCTTGCAACCCGTGCTAAAAGTGAACGTACCTGTACTCTTGCCGCGGCATCTTCGGATGAGTCATATTTTTCAGTGTCGTTTTCATTAACCTGTTTACCGTAACCGCTGATTTCCCAAAGAATTTCATCATATTTTTTACCGAATTCTTTGGAAAATTTCTCCAGCGAAATATAGGTATCATTTGATTCCTGTAGTTTTATTGCGATTTGTTCCAATATTTTTTTTAAATTTGAAACCAAATCCTCCAGGTCAACTATTTCTTCGCTGTCCAGTAAATCAATTTTGCGATTCAATGTTTCTTCAATATAGTCATCATATATGCTGATTTCATTTATTTCTATTAATTTGCTGTCATCTGGTTTTTCTTCTTGAAATTTATTTAACGTGGCTTCGAACATGTTTAAAAACAATGGTTTTGAGGCCAGGTCCAGGGGATCGTGAAGTTTACACAACGTTCTAAAAATTTCTTTTCTTTGGGGGTCTTTTATGGATTTCTCAAAATATTCAATTCTTTTCTTTCGATCGATCGATGCCAGGTAGAAAATCGGAGGATTACCCAACCGCTGTAAAAGACGCTTCTCATCTTGTTTGTTCTCGAAAAAGTGGGTCCTGGAAGTAATAATAATTTTCATCCCGTTAAATTCCTTATTGCAGCAATCAGTCAAATCTTTAATATTCTTCTTTATTTTCAACGAATCTAGCTTTGGTGTCATTTCGTCGAAGCCATCAAGAATAACAAGAATTTTCTTTTTTTCATTTCTCAAATCGTTCCAGCTTCCAGGGTCTGCATTAAATTCACCAAGACGTCTTTGCAAAAAAGTCTGGGGATCCTTTGCGAATTGATAATCGCTGAGAGAAAACCTGACCGGTATCCACCCGTTGTCCGGATCATTCAAAAAATCCTGTGCTAGGTTGAGTGAAAGGAAATAGGTAAACGTTGTTTTCCCATCGCCAAATTCACCTAAAATAAACATGATGTTCTTTTTCACATCATCAAGCCACTGGCGCACATGGTCTTCCATCGTACCATCTAAAAGAGTGCTTTTTTTATCTTTACATCTAAGCTCAACACGATTATTATAGAGTGTTTCTAATTCTTTACTCCTCTCCCTCTCTTCCTTCAAAAGCATCCTCCCCGGATTTTTTATATATTCTTTCCACACTTTTGGTAAACGGGCAAATGGCTTCACTTTTAATTTTTCTTTCCATTTTTCATAAACTTTACGCTGTTTTTGTTCCGTCCAATCCTTTGGATGAGTATTATTTATTGTTTCATTACCATAAAATTTCTCATATATACCGGGTTCTAATCCGAAGAATTCCTTTATACTATCTTCCTCAGTAATCTCCTTCTCATTCTTCT
>CP070627.1:3025476-3028850 GCA_020355945.1 Candidatus Aminicenantota bacterium
TCATGATCGAATGAGCCTCAGGGAGGTGGCCGAAGGACACCGTACGGGCGAATGAGACATGAACTGCATGATAAGTTTTTCCAAAACTGAATAGTTACGTGACCAATGAAACCTTTTGGCAATTTTTTTCGTTATTATGATCCAGGAGGTTTGAGATGACAAAATTTTTACTCTGGGTTATCCTGTTGTTGTTATGCTGGCCAGTGGCGCTGCTGGCAATTATTCTTTATCCCTTTGTCTGGCTGCTGCTGCTTCCGTTCCGATTACTGGGAATCGCAGTGGACGGCGTTTTCGAGCTGATTAGAGCAGTTATTACCCTGCCAGCCCGCATCCTGGGAGGAGGAACACGTAAGAGCTAGGTCCCCTTTTGAAAGGTATCTGTTCTTGCCTGGTAAGTTCACATGTTACCCCTGTGTGTTGCTTATTAGATGTTTTTAAATTACAAATTACAAATCACAAATCACAAGCAAATCCCAAATTACAATGTCCGAAATTACAAACAGCATTTACTCCTTACGGACTTTAAATAACTTTAAAGGTGAAGAACTGCAGAGCACTTGAAAATGAATTCTTTTAAATTCATGTTTGTAGATTGTAATTTGTGGTTTGTAATTTGTTTGTAATTTGTATTTTGTAATTTGTGATTTTTTCAATTTTTAGCCATCTACTGACAAAACGTTTTCTTAACCGGCTCTAAAAGCCTTATCCACAGACATCTAGTCTATATCGGTAATATGCAACTCCCATCTGTCTTCGTCCTCATTATCCACACATTGATACAGTTTTTTATTATGGATGATATAAGGACAAGGCGTAAAATCAAAATACTCATCAAAAGGGAGCCAAACCCGCTTAATCAACTCTCCTTTTAAGGTGAATATCACCACCTCATTTTTGCTGTCTTCTTTATTCCTCTTATACGTTTGTACATAAATTCGCTTATCCGCCACGATAAAATTTTGCCACATAGGAAAATAGTCCGGGTATTTAAACCTTCTCTTCAGCCGCTCATAAAACTGGGGATAATTGGTAAAACTTTTGATATACCCCTGTTTGTCTGTCTCGGTAAATTTTACTTTATCCAATTGGGGTTGAATGGTATAAAGCGCTTTGCCAGTGGTGTCAAATACATGGATACTACCTGTCCCGATCTCACCGCCAATGAATATCTTATTGTCATAAATATAAAAATTGGGGATGTACAAACCCCTTTCAATGGGACTGTACTGTTTCCCCTGTTGGGCGTAATGTTTATAGCGGAAAACTTCCTTCACCGGTTTTAAATTGGCATCAAAAATGATTACCCCTCGATAGACGGTTTTATCATTGTCGCGGAGGAATCTTTCTCCTAACAGTTTATCCCCCAATTTCCGGTAAAATTGTACAGGGCCTCCGTCGATGATCTTTTTTTCATCCAGGAATTTTCCCTGTTTGGTAAAGAGAGATACTTTTCCAATGCTGAAAGCAACAAGGACATCGGAATGCACATCAAAATCCGGTGAATATTCCGGGAATAATTTAAATTCCCGCGGTCCTTCACCGGCTTTGCCAAATTTGGTCAACAATTTGTAATCCTTTGCCCGGTAGACATAAATCACCGCTTCCTGGCCGATAAAAATTTTCTCTCCATCGCACCTGATGCGAAAGGGTCTAAACAGGTCCAGGGGAACAATTTTGGCTGCCATGATAAGACTGGCTGCAAACCATACCATCATCCACAACAAAATAATTTTTTTCATCCTTTTTCTCCTTTGAGATTACCTTTAATTTCTAAAGCATATTTTAACTCATCTTTTTTTTAGAATCAATCCTGAATACAACTCATTAAAATTATCCAAAGATATCTTCCTCTTTCCGGCCTCGATTTCTTTTACCATCATTAGTAAACCCTCCGTAACCGGTACAGGAACATTCTTTTGTTTGGCCAATTTTGCTATATAACCGTTTAAATAATCAATTTCCGTCTGTTTTCCCCGTTCCAGGGATTGGAGGCTTGAGGATTTTAGTCTCCGGTATTTATAACCCATCATGCGAATAAACAGGTGTCGCTTTAAATTCCCCAGGAAGGTTTTACTTTTGAGAAAGCGGTAATAGTCCAGTTTACCGGCATAGGTTTCAACCTTTATTCTATGAGCATTGGCTACTGAAATGGCTTCTTCCATAATTTTAATAAAAATGCCGCGTATTTTTTTGACAGCCAGCATTTCCCCCAGGTAAAGTCCGCAAATGGCCCCCAGGGTGGTAATGCATGAGTTGATGATCAATTTGGAATACAGGTGTCCCATAATGTTTTGGGAGATTTCCACCGGGTGAATGGTTTCAAAAACTGTTTTAAGGAATTTTATCCGTTCATCGATTTGATTATTAAGATTCCCGATGACAAATTCGCCGCTGGAAGTCATTTCCAATTCTCCGGGTTGGTGCATGGTGGCTCCCCAACCCACGATGCAGCCAATGGTCCGTTCTTGCCCCACGATTTCAGCCAGGATATCTTCACAAATTCCATTTTGCATGGACACAACAGCAGAGTTGTCTTTTAAGAAAGGCAAGACTTGTTTTGCTGCTGGTGGCATATCATAGGCTTTGGTAGCCATGAGCAGGATATCTTTTTTTTCTTCCAGTTCATGGATTGCAGCAACTGCCGGCATGGTCACGTGATGGTGGCCGCACAATCCGAATATATGAAGGCCTTTGGTTTTAATTGTTTCAGCCAGTTCAGGATATTTGCAAACAACTTCGACGCTATATCCTGCTTTAGCCATGAGTGCCGCTGTAATTCCTCCGACACCGCCAGCGCCAATTACCACTATTTTAGAGTTCTTATCAAACATGTTATCCTCCCTTCTTCTGCCGCGTTCATTAGCGGATTTCAGTCATATGCAATTCCCACTCTCCCGTCTCTTCATTTTCAACCATTTGATAAAATTTATGGTTTTTTATGCAGTACGGGTAAATCCAGAGAAACGTCTCTTTAACCACCGGCACAAAGGCTTTCTTCAACAATTTCCCTTTCAGATCTAAGATTAGAAATTCACTTTTGTTCTTTTCTTCCTTAAAGGTTTGGATATATATTCTATCGTTCTCGATATCGAACAAGCGAACAAGGGGAAAGTAATCCGGGAATTGCACCCATGACTTTATACGGGGCCAGACTCTTTTCCAAAAGGGGTCTTCTTCTTTATAATATTTAATAATTCCTTGTTTTGCTTGATCGGTTATTTCTACTTTTTCATACTCTATTTTAATGGTGTAAAGCTTTTCACCCTTATGATCAAAAACATCTATATTCTCTTCACCGCCATTGACAAATATATTGTTTTTATAGCTTCGGTATAAAACATCGATAAACCAGGTCAAGGGATTGAATTTCCCGA
>CP070627.1:3028950-3032299 GCA_020355945.1 Candidatus Aminicenantota bacterium
CCGGCAAAGCAAGTGAAACGGAACTCTCACACATCGAAAAATTCATGCAGCAAGGAAGGGAAAAAGGTATCAATCTAAAATCATTGCTCGGGTATGATTATCCCGCTGCCCAACCCCTGATGAAACATGTTTACTCCCATGAGAAAAACGTTACCCGGGAACAGATCAAACAAATCGAGCAAACCATTGCCGCCCGGGGAAAACAGTTAGAAAACCGGTTGAAAGATGCAATCAAAACATCCCCGGGAAAGAGCGGCCTTGCCGGTTTCCCTGCCGGTCAGCCGGGAGTCAAACTCTCGAACCTGGCGGAAAGCGTGTACAAAATACTCCTGGATAGAATCAAAAAAGAAAGATCCATGAGAGGATACTAATGGCAAAAGACCAATTGAAAAAAAGCAAATTTGTTATTATCCCCGGGAAATCCAGGGGAAAGAACATTAATTACGACGCAAGCAAAAAAATCGAATTCACCTTTAACCCCAACAAATATACCCTCAGTGATACAAATAAATACCAGGAAGGCAACAATCCCGGGACAAGTTCCCCGGTTATTAAATTTGGCCAGGGCCAGGCCCGCACCCTCTCCGTAGAACTCCTGCTGGATACCATGGTCAACGAACAAAAAGACAAGGATGATATCCGGGAAATATACATCGAACCCCTGCAAAAACTGATGGAAATCGACGGCGACCTGCATGCCCCGCCCCCATGCCGGGTCCTGTGGGGAAGCCTTGACTTTAAAGGGGTCCTGGAAAGTATGGATAATTTAGAATACACCCTCTTTACCAACCAGGGCATCCCGGTCCGGGCCACGGTTAGACTGACCTTCAAAGAGTACATCCCCCTGGAAGAACAGGCCAAAAACCCGCCCCGCCGTTCACCGGACAGACGTAAGTTATTTAAAATGACCGAAGACGAAACCATCTGGCATATGGCATATACTGCTTATGGAGACGCATCATTGTGGCGGGTCATCGCCGATGCCAACAACATCGATGACCCATTGGAAATCGAAGCGGGAAAAGACCTCATTATCCCGGTACTGGACCAGGAATATGCCTAAAAAAATCGATACCCAATATGATGCCCCGGCTTTTAAAATTGAAATCGAGGGCAAAGAAATGGATGCGGCAGCGGCAATGAGCATTGCTTCCGTCTCTGTTACCAAAAAAATGGGACAGGCCGATTATTTTAGTATCCAGATCCAGGATGAAATGAGGGGCGGCACTTTGAAGTGGCTGGGCAATAAAATGTTTAAATATGGCAACAAGGTTTCAATAAAAATGGGATATACAAACGATACCAGCTTTAAAATGCAGGGCCATATCGAAGAAATAAAACCGCAATTTATTGACAGCCCGGCTCCCGTATTTGAAGTAGCAGGAAAAGATAAAGCCTTTGCCTGCTTAGCCGAAAAAAGCGATTACAAATGCTATAACAAAAAAAAAGACAGCGATATCGTAAAAACCATTGCCAGCGAAGTCGGCCTCACCCCCAACGTTGAAGCCACCACCGGGTCCCCACCGGAAAAAAAAGAAAAAAAAGGCGGCACCAGCTATCTCCAATTTATAAAAAAAATGGTAATCGAAAACAAAGAATTTGAATTCTTCGTCTCTGACGGGAAATTGGTATTCAGGAAAGCCAAAACCAAAGATTCACCCGTCGTCGAATTGCAGTGGGGTATACATCTGCTCAGTTTCATACCCAGGCTTAACCTGTCAGGCATACTCACCGGCGTAACCGTCAGGTGGTGGGATGAAAAAAAGTGCGAACCCATTATCGGTCAGGCTAAGACCGGCGATGAAACACCCGTAGGCCCAGGTAAAACCGCGGGAAAGATTGCCAAAGAAGTCTACGGGAATGTCGACAAAATCATTACCGATCAACCCGCGGACTCGAAGGATGAAGCCAAAAACATGGCAATCGCCGTACTCAATAACACCAATGCCGAATTTATCACCGGCGAAGGGAAAACCATCGGTATACCGGCAATAACCCCCGGCGTCGTCATCGAGTTAAAAGACCTGGGAAATTGGTTTTCCGGTAAATATTATGTGACCGCCGTCACCCAGACCATTGACAGCGAAGGCTATTACACCACCTTCAATGTAAGGAGAAACACCATATGAGCGAAACCATCATCGACGAACTGGGCAAAGATTACCTGCAATTGGAGAACTCCGAAATCATGTCAGGCGTGGTCCCGGCCATCGTCAGTAATTTAAAAGACCCGGAACAACTGGGGCGGATCAAAGTCAACTTCCCCTGGCTGACTGAAGAGAGTGAAACCGACTGGATTCGCGTGCTCTCATTTTACGCTGGCAGCGACAGGGGGGTCTGTTTCCCTCCCGAAGTCGGCGACGAAGTACTGGTGGTTTTTCAAAAAGGAAACATCAATGCCCCTTATGTCATCGGTTCCCTCTGGAGCAGCAAAAATAAACCCCCCGAAAAAAACGCCGATGGAAAAAATAATATTAAAATCATTAAGACAAAAGCCGGACACACCATTACCTTTAACGACGATACCCAGACGAAAAAAGCAAAAATAGAAATTAAATCCGGCGCCGGCAATATTATCACCCTGGACGACGCCGCCGGCAAGGAAAAAATCGAAATCAAGGACAAAGGCGGCAGTATAATCACCCTGGACGCCGTGAAAAAAGCGATCACCATCGAAAGCGGTATGAAACTGGATATCAAAGCACAAACCATTAACATTGAAGCCAAAACCGCGTTGAACCTAAAAGGCGCCATGTTAAAAGTAGAAGCCTCAGGCATCGCCGAAATCAAAGGCTCTATGGTGAAAATAAATTAATTATTAATAATTAACAATTGACAATTAACAATTAGAAAGAGGATACCCATGAAACAGTTTCAATACAAAAATGCTGTCTTATATTCATTGTTACTGTGTATTGCACTATTGACAACCTCTTGTAAAAAGGCCATTTATGTACCTGCAGAAGGCGATACCATCCAACTGCAAGCGGATACCACCACCATTGCCCCGGGGGAATCCGTTACCATAACCATAACCGGGGTAAAAGCCAGCGGCCATCCCATGCCCGACAATACGTTGGTTCGCCTGTTGGCAGACAGCGGTAAATTCCTGGACCTGGAAGGAAATGAAATCGCAGCCGTGTGCTTGATCAGCGGAATGGCAAAGGCCATCTACCAATCCGACGAGAATTTTACCGGTGAAAGCGTGGTTATCACCGCCCAATCCGGCGCCGCCCTGGTCAACCCGGAACAATTGGTTATCACCATTGCCAGTGTCGAAATCACCCAATTGTTTATGACGGCCAATCCGTTAAAACTACCCCCGGATGGCGGCACAACAGAAATTATA
>CP070627.1:3032399-3035742 GCA_020355945.1 Candidatus Aminicenantota bacterium
GGGCGATTTTGATGTAATGACGAATATCTTCCAGTGAAAGGGGGCGTTTCTTCCGGTCTTTCAGCCATTTTGCCATTACCTGGTAACCGCCGATATGGTATTCCCATATCTTCTTGTCTAGGGATAAAAAGGGTCAGGGAAAGATATCCATTATCCCTTATCATAGCTTTCGATAGTCTTTATGAATTGGTCTTTGAAATTGAAAATTCCATCAATGGAGTCGATTTCATGCTTGGTACCATTTCTATTTTCGTCAAAAACCTCTATATATCTCTTTTTGGGACTATTGAACCACAGGCGACAAACCGGTTTCCGGTTATGGTCGTCAAGCAGGATGCTAAAATAGTTGATGGTATCCCTGTATGAAAGTCGATTAACATCCACCTTACCGCGGAGCATTGCTTTTATAGTATAGAACCCCTCCAGTTCGATTTCGGTCGTATCTATTTTAGTTTCTGTCCTTTCCTCAATGGGTTCTTCAATGGTTTTGTCTATTTTTTTCGGTTTTTCATCTCCTTCGTCTTTTTGTTCAAGAGCAGCTTTTATCTTTTCATTCACCATTTCTGAGATAAGATGATTAATTGTATTCTTAACAAGTGGAGTAAAAGTTTGAAGTACATTTTCCGTTATCTTTCCAGTATAAATTTGTTTCCCGAAAAAGCGGACAAATTCAGGAGAAGGATTCTTAAATTCAGCCCTTAGAACCTGATTAAGAGCACCCATGAGTTTCAATTCCGCAGAAGTATTAATAATTTCATCTATATTAAAGTAAGACTTATGGAATTTTCTTAGCTCTTGGATTACAGGGTCCTTCATTTCAGTGACATTGAATATCAGGAAAGGTTTCTCATCCATTTTGTTTTCTTCTTCAAGGTCTGAAAAGAACCTATATTCAATTCCATTTGTAAGGATTGCAAATTTTGCTTTTGTAACGGCAAAATACCGGAAAAGTTGAGAACCATGTTCAATGAGATCTTCCCCCCAATGTTTACACTCTACTAGTATTATTGGTTCGCCGTCTTTTAATATAGCGTAGTCCACTTTTTCCCCTTTTTTAGTCCCAACATCCGCCGTGAATTCTGGAACCACTTCCAGAGGGTTAAATACGTCATATCCAAGAGCCTTAATAAATGGCATAATTAATGCACTTTTTGTTGCCTCTTCGGTGGTGATTTTATCTTTTAGCTTATCCACTCTTTCTGTAAAATTCTTAATCTGATCTTTGAAATCCATTTTTTCATTCCTCCTACATTTTGTAGTGGATTATACAATACCATTTTTGAGAAGGAATGTCAAATCAACGTCGAAACTAAAATCCACCGTCAACTTTCAAAAAGGTGCTAGGCCAGAAAAAGCCATCTATTTTTCCTTTTCAAAACGTTTAGACTCTACTTTACACGTTTACCCGGTAAAAATCAAGCCCCTGGTTCCTATTCTTGAAATCCTGCGTTGATATGTATTAAGGCAAAAAAGATGTCATGTGTGTAAGTCCTATTCCAAATTCACCGGCAATGTCTTTTTACTAATACTCTGAAAAAGCGTGCAAAAAAAACAAGCTTTTGAGATGCTGCTCCTAAAGAACGGCATCAAATTGGCCATGCAAGAGGGTTGAAGTCTCGCGGTGCCACCCCATTTTGCTTAAGTCCTAAGGCCTTTCTTACCTGCTTTAACCGTTCTCCAATTTTTTTTCGATTTTCTTCGTCCAGGGTATTGACTTTTACTCAAATGACCACTATAATTGGTCTATGCTTCGTTCAATTGGCTTTTCTGTCTTGCCTACATACCCCCAAGAACTCATTTTAGCGCACTTTTTTACAGATTTCAAGAGGTGACAAATGAGAGAACATAAAATAAAACATCCTGGCCAGGCGATACCGGCACGCCAGGTAGGGCCAGGGGTTGACCTCAAGGTTATCCAGGAAAGACAGGAAAAAGAATCCGTTCAAATCTCTCTATTGATCAATTCAATTCATTATTTGATAGAAAGCGTTTTCATTATGAAAGACCCGGCAATATCAGGGTACACACTGGCGGTTATTCATCTAGGTAAAGCCTTGACAGTCAAGACCTATAAAACCGTCAAAGGTGCCCGCATTGCTTTCGCTAAACTATACAGGTATAAAGCCTGGCGGGAAGATGTAAGGCCAGAGTGGAGCGTATGGTATCCACCGGGCCATGATTGGTTGGATGAAAAATTGGATGCATTAATGGACAAGTAATATGAAAATATCAGAACCGGTAATTTTGCCTTTCTCTGTAAGAATTAAGAACATAAATTCGCCTGATGCCGGGGAAGTCTGTATACAAGCATTAAATCAAGGCATCTTCCATTGTCTGCTCTTTAGATTTCCCTGGCGGAAGGCATATCGCCATCGCAAATTTTATCGCCGACATCGCTTTTATATTGGCTTTGAAAAGGACAAGGAAGTTCCGGATACAATACGCCGACCCTGGGGGAATCCATGCCGGTGCGTTTTTAAAGTTTCAGCGAAAGTACAAAACATAGGGAAAGCAAAAAAAACAATGAGTGTTAAGAGAGAAAGGATATCGCACTACCGCCCGATTTCCCCCAGGGTACTGGCGTTTTTATTTTTTAATTGGCATCTTAGGTTCATCTATAATGATTGTACCCACTTTCCATCCCCTTTGGGAGTTTGCACGGGTTGTCATGACATTTTCACCTCCTACACTTTTTTTAAAGTTAAGAAAAAATCCAGGACAACGCCATTTAAGGCTTGCCGGTGCCGCGTCGTTGAAGGCTCCACTTTACACAGTGCGGTTCAGGCTGTCCTGGTAATGCAGTTTTTTTGAATGCGTAACTCGTTTCAGCGTGATGCGTGTTTCCGAGACAGCACGTATTCACGCTGAAACGTATTTGTTTTAATTTTTTTGGACTGCTTATGACTTTGGAAATCGCACTCTTTCATGATTTCCATGGTTCATTTTTGGTTTTGAGTTTTACCTGGACATCGCCGGGATCGGCGTTTTAGTTTATTGGTGTGCCCACTACCATCTAAAACGGCAAAACGCTGGTGCCGGTTGTCCAGGATTTTTTAAGGTCATGAAAGTTTTTTGCTATATATGTCTTCTCCAACCTGCAGGCTTCGGCGGGCAGGGTAGGCAGGGAGTAAAGGCTGAATGTGGAAAACCATCTTGCACCTGGGCGCCGCAGGTTTCGCGGGCTGCTTCTTTGAACCATGCGGCGCTTCGGTGCTCTTTTTCACTGAAATGCATTAAAGATGAAAGTAAAGAGTAATTATTACATCGGTTTCAATTGTAGAGGAAAAAGCGTTGCTGCTTTTTGCATCAATGAAGTATCGGAAAGAAACCTTAAAATCATCCA
>CP070627.1:3035842-3039183 GCA_020355945.1 Candidatus Aminicenantota bacterium
CCGATGCGCGGTTGTCCCGAAAGCTGCGGTTACTGCTGCGAACCTAAGGTGGTAGGTAGAAAAATGGTAACGCGCAAAATCGCCAATATTATCGAGGAACTGATCCAGTTGAAGTCGATGGGGATTCACCACGTGTACTTTTGTGACAGTGAAATCAACCTGTGTAACCGGGAATACCTTTTTGATTTTTGTGAGCAGCTCAATGGCCGCCAGGTGGGGATCACATGGACGGCAAGCATGTATCCTGATCCCAAGACGGTTTCCCATAAGCTGCTTACTCTTATGAAGAATGCGGGTTGTTGTGAAATTATTTTCGGGTCCGATTCCGGGTGCGATGAAATCCTGGCTGGCATGGGTAAGTGGCATACTGCGGGGGATTCGGTTATTTTCACGGAATACCTTCGTAAAGCCGGTATCCGTCCGCTGCCCGCCTATCTCATCGGTTGGCCCGGGGAGTCGACAAAGACCATCGAGGAGACTTTCGATCACATCAAACGCTGCCAGTTTGAAGAAGTGATCATGGAGGCCGGGATACGCATTTACCCGGACACGAAGATAGCCCGAATCGCGATGGATGAAGGAATGATCAGCAAGGATACCAATCTTATGGATCCTACATTTTATAACCCGGACCAGGTTCTCCAGGAATTTATTCCCTACATCCGCCGCCGTGCTAAGGATATGGCAAATACAATATTGTATCCCACCAGGGCAATTGATTTTATTCACCTGTTCATTCGTAATTTTTTCCTTATCGAGGGCTATAGGGCCCGGGGAATTGGAGACTTTATCGCCCACATGAACAACCTGCCGCGGATGAAGAAGCTGAAAATTTTAGGAAGAACTGCTCTTGATTTTGCTTTACCCTTCCGGCGCCGCTTTATTCCCCTCTGTGGCTGAAATTACCGGGGCTTTTGAACGAAGGTTGACTTTTTCTCAATTATCTGTTTAAATAATGAACTCATGTTATCAATTGTATTGTTTTACCTGATTATCTATTTGACGGGTTTTGCGCTGTGTGTCATGCCCGGGCCGGTAGCCATCGAGATTTTTCACCATGCATTAAAAAAGCAAAACAAGCATGCTTTAAGTACCGGACTGGGTGCCGGAATTGGAGACGGTGTTTGGGCAATGGTGGCGTTTTTCGGTATCACCCCCTTTCTAAAAAACGGGCAGGGCAATCACCTGGAAGGTGTATTTCTCTTCATCGCGGCTGCGATTACCTTTATCATCGGTATCCTGGCCACCAAAGACACCCATTTATTTGAACGAGTGGAAAAAAAAGAAGAAGCTATTGCCGAAAAGGTGACACGAAAACGAAAACGATGGTCCTTTCTTAAAGGTATCACCCTGATGCTGGTCAATCCATTGGGTATTGGTTCCTGGATGATTGTACTTTCCTTTCTAAAGAAAGTAAAAGTTTACATCCCCCTGATGCTGACTTATGAAATCCTCTTTTTTGCCGCTGTTGTCCTGGGGGCTTTTTCTTACTCAGTGGTAATCGTTGGCATTACCAAACGGATCAAACCAATGTTCGACCATGAAAAAACAGCAAAAATAGTCAAAATCCTGGGCTACCTTTTAATTGTCTTTAGTATTTATTTTTTATTTCATTCCATCCGGGCTTTCTTCCATCGATAATGGGGTAATGGGGGACGGTGCCTAATTTTATATTTTTTTTGTAGAAATAACGAAGTCTTATCCTGCAAATGTGGATGAGGAAAACTAATCAATAAAAAAATTCGTATCACCAACATGGGAAATGAAAACATCCTTGAAACCTTTGGGTTGACGAAATACTACAAAAAGGGCATTGTGGGCATCGAAGACCTCTCCCTGTCGGTTCAAGCCGGGGAGATTTATGGCTTTTTAGGCAGCAACGGTGCCGGCAAAACCACCACGATTCGCATGCTGGTGACCCTCCTCTTTCCCACCTCCGGGAGGGCTGAAATCTTTGGCAGAGATGTGGTGAAACATCACCTGGAAATCTGTAAAGATATTGGCTATATTCCCAGTTCGGTGAGGCCCCACAAACACATGACCGGCGAAGATTTCCTGGATTATATGGGCAGGCTTTCTGCCAATGGTGACAAAGAGTACCGCAGTTATTTATTGAAAAAGTTTGATTTCTCCCAAAAAGACCTTAAACGAAAGATCAAAGAGTATTCCTCGGGCATGGCGCGAAAGATTGCCCTGGTACAAACATTTCAACATCGGCCCCGGTTGATGATCATGGACGAGCCCACCCAGGGTCTTGACCCGGTGATGCAGCATTCCTTTTACGAACTTTTAAAAGAGTACAAAGAGAATGGCGGGACCGTGTTTATTTCTTCCCACCACTTACTGGAAGTGGAAAAGGTGTGCGATAGGGCAGCCATTATCCGCAGCGGCCATTTGGTGGCCGTAGAAAAAATTCAAGACTTGATGCTGCACACCGGACGGATCATCCAGGTGACCTTCAAACACCCGGTTAACCCTTCCCAATTAACATCCGATGCCTGGAAAATTGTCAATTCCAATGAAACCACGCTTAAAGCCAAAATAACCGGAGACATCGACAAAATAATTAAATTGCTGGGTAGATTTGACATAGAGGACCTGTCTTTGCCCAATCCCAGTCTCCAGGATGTATTCTTAGGCTATTATCGTATAACCGCAGAATAGTAAAAGAGAGGAAGATAGATGATTGGAAATATACACCTGATGCAATCGGTGAAAGGGCTGTGGCTAAAAACGCTCCTGCTTGGTGCCGCCCTCTTCATCTTTGAAATGCTTTTCATACTTTTGGGTACTTCGGCACAGATAAAAGAAAGTATGCTTAAAGATATGGGTGATATACCACCAATGGTGGAAAAAATGTTTGGAAAGGGATTCGTGGAAGCCATATTCAAATACGGCATCATTGCTCTTGGGTATATTCATCCTTTTATGCTGGTGATATTTATCCTCTTTATTTTTATCACCATTTCCCGGATGGTTACCTCTGAAATCAATTCCGGGACCATTGGTTTTACTCTCAGCAAATCCCTGTCAAGAAAGCGTATTTATTTCAACATGACGATTATTATTTACCTGGGATTGGGCCTTTTGGCACTGGCCACGTTTTTGTCTTCTTTCCTGGGGATTAAAATATTCTTTAGTGAAGCGCTCTCCACGGGGCCTTTTGCTTCGTTAGCCTGGAATCTTTACCTGGTAATGCTTTTGATTGCCGGTTATATTGTTATTTTTGCCTCTATATCCGATTCCGGTAAAATGTTTTTCACTGGTGGCGGTATTGTATTGTTGGTGTTCTACATATTAAGTTTTGTGGCGCCCCTGTGGAAACCCTTGAGTATTTTTGA
>CP070627.1:3039283-3042614 GCA_020355945.1 Candidatus Aminicenantota bacterium
CAATCACTTCCTCCCATTTTTTAAGAATATGCCCCGGGTGACAGGTATCTTTCACCTTCTGCCTGGCCCATTGAGAGTATTTATCTCTCACGCTTTTATCGGACAATAATTCTATAAGGGCACCTGCCACTTCAGTTATGCTGGCCGGGTTAACCAAAATCCCGGTTTTAAAATCATCGACAATATACCGGGCCACACAATTTTTACTGGCGATTACAGGCAAACCGTTGTTCATGGCTTCAACAAAAACAATACCGAATGACTCCATCTCAGAAAGTGATATAAAAATATCCGCCATTTGAAATACAGCATCTTTTTCTTTTTCCGGGAAATTATCTAAAAAATAGACTTTACCCTGGCATTTTTTTTCCAGTCGGGCAGCCTGGTTTTTAAGTGTTTTTGTATAAGGGGTAATACCACCGGCAATAACTAAAGCCGTATCTTTTATATCCTGCCAGACATATTTCATTCCTTCCAGGACCGGGCTGATATTCTTATGTGGGCCGTGCTGGCCCAGGTAAAGAACAACAAATTTTTCTTCGATGCCGTACCGCTGGCGAATCCCGGTTTTATCCCTCATTACCGGTTCCAGTTGATGCTCTTTTAATGGAAAGGGGGGCAGTATGATAATTTTGTCCGCATCGATAGACCCTTCTTTTGCCAGGTAATCTTTTTCCATCGGGCTCTGGGCCATGACAATATCGGCTTCCCGCATCATCTTAAAGAAAATTTTATTGTAAAAGCAGCAAGGATCGAAAATGTGGTAACTGGGGATGATGACCAGGGGTTTTTTCAGGCGTTTTGCCGCTTTATAGGCATAGTAAACATTTAAGTTAGGTAATGGCGCAGCAAATATCACATCCGGGTTATGGGCAATAATTTTATCGATAAACCGGCGGTTCCTGGGTCCGAAAGAGAGAAAACGTATCCAACTGTTAAAGGGATATTTAACCCGGCAGGCAAAGAGACATAATTTATTTAAAATACGGGAGCCAAAGGTTTTAAATCCTAATCGTTCTACTTCGGTACCATCGATGGTTTCGGCGGTTTTGTCGATCCGCCGCTTATCGCCCAGGAAAAAGGCTACCGTGGAATAGGCGTTGGTGGTGAGGACCTTTACGCGGTAGCCCCTTTTTACCAGACCTGCGGATAGATTTTTGATATGTATTTCAACACCACCCACAGCCGGGTAAAAAAGATGAGTTACAAAAAGAAGTCTTGCTTTTTCTTTCATATACCTACTATTTTATCATACAACCAGGCAATCAGTCATTCTTCATAAATTTTTTATAAAATTCGCGATATTTTTTGCCCACCATCTCCTGGCTGTAATTTTTTTTTAGTGTTTGAAAACCTTTTTCACCGATTTCTTTTCTCAATCCCGGGTTTTCAATCAAGCGCCTCAGGGTTTCTGCCAGTTGGGGGATGTTTTTGTATTCTACCAGGAACCCGGTTTCGCCATCCTGGACCAGGTTTTGGGACACCTCAATATTACAGACCACCACTGGTTTCTTTTTAGACCAGGCTTCCAGGATAGTAATCCCGAAGGATTCAAACCCGGAAGGTGATGCAAAAATATCACAGGCTTCCAGGATTTGATATTTTTTGTTCTCATCTACATTGTCTATAAAATGAATCCGGCCCGGCAAGCGAGGGGGGACATGATCGTCAGTAAACAGGCTCGCTCTCATTGCCAATTCTATCATTTGGGCTTGATACTTAAACCTGTCGGTAAAAGGGGTAGTACCACCGGCAATAATTAACCGGGTATTGGGGAATTTTCCCCATACCTCCGGCATTGCCCGTATCAAGGTATCGATCCCCTTGTGCAGTCCATGCTGCCCCACAAAAGCAATCACCGGGTCTTTGCCGCCAATGCCCAATTCCTTTCTTACCTGTATGCCTTTTAATGCGGGCCGCCGGATATCAATACCCACGCCAATAACCTCAATTTTGCCAGCATCGATTCCCCACTGCTTTACCAGGAAATCTTTCTCATGGGGAGTAAGGGCAATATACCCATCGGCTTTATGAATCATCTTCCCAATTCGAGGATTACGGAAACCGTGTTTATCTGCCGTATGCATACATCCTACCAGGACCACAGGAGCTTTGTTCCTATTTTTAAAACCATAGTTCATATGATTTAAGGGAAAGGGCGCAGATACAATGACATCGGCTTCAAATTCCGCCGCTGCTTTCTTCATCTCTGGTGAAATCGGGCCATAATAAAGCATCCGTAAAAAACCATTACCTGGAAAACGAAGCCGGTACAGGATGTATTGAATCACATACAACAGTTTTGCCCACCGGTTGATTACCGGGAAGCGTTTGATTTTGACATGGTTAATTACTTCCTCGCTTTTGTTCGCAGCCATGGGCTGAACCTTAGGGTTGGTAAATAACCCGGAATTATAGGCAAAAGTGGTGAACACCGTCACGTCATCCCCAGCTTCTCTGGCCAGGTATTCCGATACCTGCTGCATTAAATATTCCGACCCACCAACAGCAGGATAATAAGCATGTACCAGATGTAGAATTTTCATCAGCCTTTAATGGGTTCAAAGGAAGCCGCGCCAAAGAGATGATAATAGAGTTTCCTGCCGGAAATATTGAAAAATTGTCCGAACTCTCCGACTTCTACATAAGGGAAATATTTCTTTAAAAATCGTTTCAACATAGATTTGGTAAAAAAGTTCTGGTGTGTCGGTTCGAAAAAATGATGCATGATCACATTATACTCCACACAGGTTTCCAGGGGTTCTAAGTTGGGCACTGATAATAATAAATTCTTCCGGGTAACCCTGACAATTTCCTCTAATGCTGCATAAGGGTCTTCCAGGTGTTCCAATACTTCCAGCATAATGACAGTATCAAAACTTTTATCCGGGAATTCCAGTTTTTCTGCCCGCATATGATAGGCTTCAATATACTTTTGTGCTTCTTTGGCGTATTTTTCGTTGGCTTCGATGCCCACGCACTGAAATCCCCGGTTATTTAATTCGATGCAATTGGTACCGTGACCGCAGCCGATGTCCAGGATTCTTTTCCCCCCATATTTTTGCACCAGTTCCACCATTTTTTGAGAAAAATGCTTATGGGGAGGACCTGGGGTATATAAATCTTTCCGGTTAAGCATAAATACTTGATTCTCCTCGTGCAGCTTGAAAAAATCAGAATAGATTTTTTTCATGCCACCACTGGAGGTAGGCTTTAATATAGCCTTAAGCTGCCTTAATACCTGGACTAACGTTCTCATTCTTTTTGCCTCCGGCGACCAGGGGGGCTCTTTTCGAGAAAACCGCCCCCCTGGACCCCCCGCAAAAGCTTT
>CP070627.1:3042714-3046035 GCA_020355945.1 Candidatus Aminicenantota bacterium
TGCCTCCGGCGGGTCAGAACCTTTTTGTAAAAAGGTTCCGACACCTCCAAAAACTTTTGAACTGTAACTTCGTGGCTAAAAACGAAAAAGCGAAAAAAAACAAAAAAAATAAAAAAAAATTAAAAATAGGCTTGACATTTACATCAAGGCAGTATAGAAAAATACTGTACTGTAAATACTCAAATGATTGTAAAAAAAAATGAATTTTTAGAGGACCAGAAGCCATGTTAAACATGCTGAAAAAGAAAATAAAATTAAAAGTACCACTGGCGGAAATCTCATACCATGACCCGGAGATTGGGATTTCCTTTCAATGGAAACAACTGCGCCTCCTCATCCCCTACCATCGGCTGCCCTTAAAGGCTTCCCTTGGTCCTCTTTTAGAGGAATTCAAAACCAGCCTCCATGGCAAAGGCAGCATTTCTATTTACCTGGAGTGTCACCGCTTGACCTTTAACATTGAAATTACCGACGTGAAAATAGGTAAACATGTTATTCACAGGCTTACAGACTTCACATCCCGCCTCGAAGGCATCGTGAAGCAAATCAAATCCCTGGCGGACCAGGACTCCTTAAACCTGGAAAAAACCCAGATCATCCTATACCAACAGGGTTTTCAATTTGATGACCATAAAGTTCACCGCATACTGGTAAAGATTATTAATAGACTGCCCCCGAGAAAAGTCGTGGAAAAGGTCCCGTTTCCTTTATCACATCTCAATTATCATTCAAAAGGGATTCGATTTTACAATAAAGATACACAATTTGAGGTGGAGAAAAATAAATTACCCGTTGAAGTAGGCCCTGCCCTGGAACGGATCAAAAGCAATTTTACCGGGGATATTACCTTTCACATTGAAACGGCTTATCTCCAAAAGTGGGACACCAGCCAGGCACAATTACAAGTGGGGCAAATGAGCCGGCAAGTGAAGGATATTGAAATGAGCCCCAATATTCCCCGGATTTTCAAAACCTTAAGAAACCAGCTGATCACCGAGTCTATCAAAGCACTCATTGATAATGGTACCATATCCCTGGATCGTGTCAGGACCTTACTGGAGGATTGGGGACTGAGTTTAAAACACCAGGAAATCGCAAAAGAAATAATATCAACCACCCCACCCTGGACTAAAGAAACGGATATTAAAGTGCCTCTAACAGATATAACCTACCATGATGATGGAATTGTGGTCCCGGTAGAAGGCCAAAATATGAGAATATCGGCAAAAAATCTCTCCTTCTCCACTCATCAGCTCCTGGAAAATATCAAGCAGACGTTTGAAGGTCATATCAATATCCATGTATATCAACCCTTTCAATTCGAATGGCAAGAAAAAACCGGACAGCTCACCATTGAACCACAGAAATCCATTAAAATTAAGATAAAAATCGATGACGAGACCCTCAATAAATTAAAGAAAATCTATTGGTTGTATATTGAAAAAGGGGTAGAAATGGGTGTTGATGGTACGATCCCGGACCAATACCAATATCCTGGCGACGAATCCATCCTGGTGGTAGAGGAAGCGGATACCGGGAAAACGGCCAAAACCGCGGAAATAGCAGAAGAACCAGGTCAAAAGGAAAAACAAGTCGAGGAAAAAAAAGAACCCCCCACTGCCCAGGACTTCATTTTAGACCTCCCCAGACCGATTGATAAAGTTCCACCCGCGGTACTGGAAAACAAAAATTATGACCCCCGGGTTATCCGCATTTTAGAGGGAATGGCAGACAAAATATACATGACCACACAGGATCTATGGTTTCGCATCGGAGATCGATTGATCTGGGAACAACCGGTTGACCATCCTGCTTCTTATATTTTTGAATGGCCCGAGGAAGACCTGGAATTCTTTGTGGGTAAAATCTGGGTCGCGGATTTGCGGGAAATTCGAGAGAATAAAGAAGACACCGGATATATCACTCGTGTGAATCATACCCCGGATGATGTATCACGGTGGGAAAAGTATTTAAAACGAGCCACAAAAAAGAAAATTAGAAGTTAGCTTTTACGCGGGTACTTCAATAATAAACCGGGCGCCATTAGGGTTGTTATCCACTACTGAAATAAGACCGTTGTGTTCCTCGATAATATTATGGGCAATAGAAAGTCCCAGACCTGTGCCCGAACTCTTATTGGAAAAATAAGGTATAAACAGTTTTTGCTTATCTTCATCACTGATTCCCGGTCCGTCATCAGCGATTTCAATGCGAACAAACTGACTCTCTTTGTTGTACTTAGAGACCACTTCAATGGTCCCTTTTTCGGCAACGGATTCCACCGCATTATCCATGATATTAACAAATATGCGTTTCATTTGTTCAACATCCATTTTCACCAGTATAGGAATTTCAACATCCAGGTTGACTTTAAAATCGATAGAGCTGTAGATGGATGTATAGACAGATATTAATTTTTCCAGTATCTGGTTAATATCGCCTTTGGAAAATTTAATTTCCGGCAGGCGGGCGAAATTTCCAAATTCTTCGGCCAGTTTTTTGATGGAATCCAATTCCTGGTGGATGATATTCAGGCTGTCTTCCACGATTTTACGGAATTTATCATCCGGCAGTTCCAATGCTTTTAAAATCCGCTGTGAGGAGATAGTGATCGGGGTCAACGGGTTTTTGATCTCGTGGGCGATCCGTTTGGCCACTTCCCGCCACACCAACATCCGCTGGGCTTTTATCAACTCGGTCAAATCCGTTAACACCACCAGGATGCCCGAAAATTTATTGTTAATGGGATTACGAATCTGTGTGATCTTTACGGCCAGGTTCAATATTTTGCCCCTGACTTTTATATCCACCTCTTTTTCAATGATCTTAAAGTTGGTATTATAGGCTTTTTTAATCAGTTCCCCGATCCCGGTATAGGAATCACCGGATATGATCTCTGAAAAATGTCTTCTTCTTGCATCTTCCCCATTAAGAGAAAGCATGCGTTCGGCCCCCGGGTTAATCTCGATAATCTCTTCTTTGGAATTTAAAGCAATCACGCCTGAGGTAATATGTTTCAGGATGGTTTCCGTGATACTGCGGCGCTGTCGTAACTCGATGGTGCGTCTGTTTAATTTCTCCCGGTGCTCTTTCAAATCCGATACCATGCGGTTAAATTCATTGATTAGTATACTAAACTCGTCTTTAGCCTGGTAATCGATATGTACATCCAGGTTACCCTTGGTGACTTCCGATGCCGCCGCCGCTACCTTTTCAATGGGAACCGAAATCCCCCGGGCCAAATAAAGCCCCAACCAGGATGCCGAAAAAATCACCAATATGGTAATAAAGACAAACAGCAGCATATAGGTGGTTTTTACC
>CP070627.1:3046135-3049454 GCA_020355945.1 Candidatus Aminicenantota bacterium
ACTTTTGCCTCCGGCGGCCAAAAACCTTTTCGAGAAAAGGTTTCTGGACTTCCAAAAGCTTTTCATTAGGATGGTTTAGATACTCTTTTTTCCTTCGTGCCCTTCGTGTTCTTCGTGGTTTAAAAAATCTGGCGGTGAATTTAGGAAGCTGTAATGGATTGACATTTAAGTGCGATTATATTAAAATTCCTTCAGTATGTGGTTAACAAGAAGAGATTCCTCGATATTGGTTCGGCTGATTGAAATCTATACCTCTACCCATCAACCGGTTAGCTCTGCTCAACTGGCTCCATTGGTGTGTCTTTCCTGTTCCGGTGTTAGAAAAGAACTGCAAAAGCTGGAAGCTTACGGCTTCATTTATAAACCCAGTCAATCATCCGGTAGGATACCCACCAACAAAGGGATTAAGTTTTTCTTAAAACAAGTGATAGATAATCTTAAAGTCAAGCCGGAAGATATTCCTTTACCGGAGATCGATGATTGGGATTTCAACAATATATCGGATAATTGTCTTTCGCTGCTTACCACCCAAACTCACACCATTGGATTTATATTCCTGAATTCCATATTTGACTTGAATTTTAAACACATCCGCTTATTAAAGGTGGGCCCCTCCAGGGTGATGTTTATCATTCAATCATTGAATAATACCACCTTCTCAAAGATTTTCAAAACCAGGACCAACTATGCGGAGACGGATTTGAAAAATTGGGAAGCCATCTTTAACCGCGAATTCAAAGGAAGAACACTGAGAAATACCTTTAAGAGTATCCGAAATAAACTGTTTAAAGAGAAAGAAAAATACTTGAAAATTTATGAGGAACTCTATTTTTTATTGGGAAACGAGGATTTAAAAACAGCCCAACTCTTTTTCAAAGGCACGTTAAATCTACTGGATTCGGATTTGGTGAATCCTGCCAACGTGAAGAAATTATTGCGAACCCTCGAGGAAAAAGAAAGACTTACCCGTTTTTTGAAGGATATTCTGAAAAGCGATGTGAAAAGCCCGATTGTGGCATTGGGAACAGATACAGGGATATCGGATCTTGACGATTTTATTCTTATATTCTCGAAGTTTTATTATTCCCGGAATCCCATTGGGAATATTGGTGTTATTGGGCCCAAGTTCATGGCCTATCCTAACACGATTTCTCAAGTTGAAGTTTTTTCTTCTTATTTTTCGAAAATTCTTTCAAATAAGCCAACGGAGGTATAAAAAATGACAGACCAGGAAGATAAGGTTGAAATCTCTTATGTGCCGGATGATGAGGATGAATCACATAAGCACTCACGGCATGAAGATGAAAAAGACAAAAGCCCTCACAAGAAAACCACGCCAAAAAAAAGACCCACTATTAAAAAGATCCAGAAGGAACTGAAAGACAAGGAAGAATTGCTGGAGGAAATGAAAAAAGAAAGGGATGAGTACAAAGACAAATACCTGAGAAACCTGGCAGAAATCGATAATTTCAGGAAACGAGTCAAAAAAGAAAAAGAGGAATACCAGAAGTATGTTTTGAGTGAGTTTTTGTTGGAATTACTCCAGGTTTACGATAACCTGGAACGGGCGCTAAAAGCCAAAACACCGTCACAAAAGAAGGAATCGGTTTTGAACCTCCTGGTTTCCAATGATGAGCAATCCATCATTTCCGGTGTGGGGATGATCTACAAACAATTTTCCGACCTTTTGAAAAAGTACAGGGTGGTGGAGATCGATGCCCTGGGTAAACCCTTTGACCCAAACATTCACCAGGCCCTCTCAAAAGAAGAAAAAGCAGGAATTACAGACCCGGTGGTGGTGGAAGAGTATCAAAAGGGCTTTATGTACAACGACAAGTTACTCAAACCCACGCTGGTAAAGGTTGCCATCCCCAAAGAGGAAGAAGAGGAAGAAGAGAAGGAAACGGATGCGGATGCGGATGCAGACGCAGATGCGGATCCGGATTACGAAGACGAAGAGTAAAGTAAAAATGGCTAAAAATATAGGCATTGACCTGGGAACTACCAACAGCTGCATTAGTTACTTAGAGGGCTCGATCCCGGTGATTATACCTAACCCGGAAGGTTCCCGGGTGATTCCTTCTATGGTGGCGCTGACCCGCGATAAAAAGCGTATTTTTGGAAATATTGCCAAACGGCAATTTGTTACCAATAACGAGCATACCATATGGGGAGTCAAGCGCCTGATGGGGCGAAAGTATGACACCGATGAAATAAGGGCTATCCAGCAGCGGGCCAGTTATAAAATTTTTGAAGCTCCCAATGGAGATTGCAAAGTGCAGTTGGGAGAGAAACTCTATGCGCCGGAAGAAATAGCCGCCATGTTGTTGAGTTATTTAAAGAGCATTGCCCAGGATTACCTGGGGGAGGAGATCGCGGATACGGTGATTACGGTTCCGGCTTTTTTTAATGACGCCCAGCGGCAGGCCACAAAAATCGCCGGAGAAATCTCAGGACTGAAGGTTACCCGGATCATCAACGAACCCACTGCCGCACTGCTGGCCTACAAAAAGAAAGTAAAGAAAGACGGTTTATACGCGGTCTATGACCTGGGCGGCGGTACCTTTGATATCTCCATCGTGGAAGTGAAGGAGGATGTCTACAAAGTGGTGTCTACCACAGGGGATACCTTCCTGGGGGGCAATGATTTTGACGAAAAAATTATCGAGTGGATATTGGAGGAGATTAAAAACGATATCTCTGTTGATGTGTTTAGCGATAAAAATACGGTGCAGCGGATTATCCAGGTGGCGGAAAAAGCCAAGATCGAACTCTCCTTTAACCAGGAAACCCAGGTGACTATCCCTTATCTCCATCGTCTCCCTGACGGCAGCAATTATCATTTCCAGAAGAAATTAACCCGGTCTCAATTGGAACATGACACCATGTACCTGGTGGATAAAACCCTGGGTCTCATCCATAAATCCCTGGACCAGATCAAGGTCACCCCCGGTGAGATCGAGAAGATCATACTGGTGGGTGGTCAGAGTCGCATGCCTATCATCTATGAAAAATTACATGAGTTCTTTAGAAAAGAGCCCTTTATTGATTTGAACCCGGAAGAGGTGGTTGCCCAGGGGGCGTCGCTGCAAGCAGAGGTAATCAAAGGGAGAATAAAGGATATTCTACTGTTGGATGTGACTTCCCTTTCCCTGGGCGTGGAAACCAAAGGAGATCGATTTACTAAAATTATTGAAGCCAATTCCACCATCCCCATCAAAAAAACCATGCGTTTTACTACCATCACGGATAACCAACAAACCGTCACCATTCATGCGCTGCAAGGGGAACGGGAAGTGGCCTCGGAAAATAAATCACT
>CP070627.1:3049554-3052868 GCA_020355945.1 Candidatus Aminicenantota bacterium
CCCAAGAGGGAAGTTTTAAAAATTATGATGTTAAAGATGGACTTCAAGGAGATGAATTTAATGCTGGCGCCTACTTTAAAAGTCCCAGGACCGGTGAGATGTTTTTTGGTGGTGTCAATGGGTTTAACAGTTTCTACCCGGAGCAGATCAAAGACAACACCTATATCCCTCCAGTGGTGATTACCGCCTTCAAAGTATTTAACGAGCCGAAGCGGTTTGATAAAGACCTGTCAGAGATAAAGGAAATCCCACTACATCATAGTGATAATTTCATTTCTTTTGAGTTTGCGGCACTGAACTACAGGCAGCCGGAGAAAAATCAATACAGATATATGCTGGAAGGATTTGACAAAGATTGGATAGAATCCGGTTCCAGGCATTACGCTGCTTATACCAACCTGGGTGAAAGGACTTATGTATTCCGAGTCAAAGGGTCCAACAACGATGGTTATTGGAACCAGGAGGGTGTCTCCGTGAAAGTGGTCATTTTACCCCCTTTCTGGCGCACCTGGTGGGCCTATACTCTCTATTGTTTGATTTTCATTGTGATTGTCGCAGGATATATTCGGTGGCAGAAGAAGAGGTTGGCTTATGCCCGATCGGTGAGCGAGCGATTACTCCAGGTGGACCGGCTCAAAGACGCTTTTTTAGCCAATACCTCTCATGAACTGCGTACTCCCTTACACGGCATCATCGGCATTGCTGAGTCACTCATTAAAGGAGCCACCGGACAACTCCCTGAAAAAACCATGGCCAACCTGCAAATGGTCGCCCTCAGCGGCAAACGGCTCTATAATTTAGTCAACGATATCCTGGATTACTCCAAACTAAAAGAAAAAGACCTGGTACTACAAAGAAAAGCCATTGATATAAAATCGTTAACAGAGGTGGTGCTGCTCATGTCCAAACCCCTGGTGGCTGCAAAACCCCTGGAATTGAAACAAGAAATCAGCAGTGATATCCCGTTGGTATACGCTGATGAAAACCGGGTCCAGCAAATTATGTACAACCTTATCGGCAATGCTGTCAAGTTTACTCCTGCCGGGGTGGTTACTGTTTCTGCCTCCCTGGTTGAAAAGGAAAACAGGAACATGGTGAAGGTTAAAGTGACAGACACCGGTATTGGTATTCCAGCGGACAAATTGGAGGTGATTTTCCAGTCTTTTGAACAGGTGGATGCTTCCACTGCCAGGGAACACGGCGGCACAGGTTTGGGGTTAAGTATTACCAAACAACTGGTGGAACTTCATAACGGTTCCATTGGCGTGGAATCGGAAGTGGGTAAAGGGTCCGCCTTTTGGTTCACCCTGCCGGTTTGGCGGGAAGAGTTCCAGGTGGACCTCCAGCTAGCTGAAGCTGATACGCGGCCTTTGGACATCCTTACCAATCAGCAAACCAGGCTCCTGGAGGATAATGCCCCAAAAGTGAAAGAAGAACTCCTTAAGGGAAAATATCGCATCCTGGTCGTGGATGATGAGATTATCAACCTCCAGGTGTTAACCAACCATCTTATGCTGCATGGGTTATCAGTGCTTAAAGCTTTGAACGGAGAAGAAGCCCTGGATATTATACATGATCCCGGTCAGAGAGTGGATATGGTTTTATTGGATGTGATGATGCCGCGGATGTCCGGATACGAAGTATGTCGGATAATCCGCCGGTATTATACACCCAGTGAATTACCTGTGATTATGCTGACTGCCAAAACCCAGTTGTCCAATTTAGTGGAGGGTCTTGAATCAGGGGCCAATGATTATATCACCAAACCCTTTTCCAGCGAGGAACTGTTGGAACGTATCAGGGTTCATCTGCAGTTGTTGAAGGCCAACCGGGAGTTGAAAAATGCCAATGAAAAGTTGGAAGATTACAGTCATACCCTGGAGCAAAAGGTGGCCGAGAGAACCAGGGATTTGAGAGAAAAGAATCGACTCATCATGGACAGTATGCATTTTGCCCAGAGAATCCAGCAGTCCATCCTGCCCCTGGAAGAAAAAATAAGCGCATTTTTCCCGGAACATTTCATTATTTTTAAACCTAAAGATATTATATCCGGTGATTTTTATTGGTTCCAACAGGAGGGGGATAAAATTTTTATCGCTGCTGTGGATTGTACCGGTCACGGCGTACCCGGGGCGTTGATGGCCATGATCGGTAGTACGATTTTGAATAAACTGGTGGAGGAACAGAATATATACGATCCGGCGTTAATCCTGGAGTATTTGCATAAAAATATCAGGGCCGCATTAAAACAACAACAGGAAGGGGTACGCCATATTGATTCCGCCGGGATGGATGTCTGTTTATGCATGTTTGAAAAAAACCAAACCATGACAAAGAAAAAAATTGTCTTTGCCGGTGCTCATCTTCCTCTTTTTATTGTCAGGAATAGTGGGAAGGTTGACATATTGGAATTCAAAGGAGACCGGAAACCCATTGGCGGGCTGCAAATAAAATCAGAGGTAGAACGCAAATTTACCCGGAGAGAAATCGATCTGCAAACCGGTGACATGATCTATTTGACCAGCGACGGCTTTGCCCATCAGAATAATAGCAAGGATAAAAAATATGGGAAAAAACGGTTGAAACAATGCCTGCAAAACATTGCTTCACTGCCTGTGGAAAAGCAGCGAGAGGAATTGATTAAAGAACTGGAAAAGCATATGGCAAACGAAGAACAGAGGGATGATATAACCGTAGTGGGTATCAGGGTTTGTTAATATGGAGACGCTAAGTGTTTGATTGCCTGCCATTTTTATCAAAGGGGGGTGGCACCCCCAACCTATTATTGCATCGGAAGTGGTTCAAAGCAGAGTAATGAAAAAAAGCTTGTTTTTTTTGCTTGCTTTTACAGGATATTAGTAAAAAGGGGATGGCATCCCCTACCAATTACCATGTCGGTTATTATCGATCGTATAAAGAAGCCGTCTGCCTTTCTTCTATTTTTCTTCCAGGACTTTCCGGATAATTTTGGCAATATCGCTTTTAACAATGGGTTTCATCACAAAGGCGCGGATACCCAATGCTTTAAAGTTTTCTTTGTTGACACTTTCGCTGAAACCGGTGGAGAGGATAACCGGGATATCCGGGCGGATGCGCAGGAGTTCCCGGTTTAATTGGGTCCCGGTCATGTTGGGCATGGTTTGGTCCGTAATCACCAGGTCGAATTTATTAGGGGCTCTGCGAAATACTTCTAATGCTTCTACACTGCTGGTCCTGACTGTTACGTTATAGCCCAATTTTTCCAGCATCATTTTTCCCATTTCCGCCAGGCTGCTTTCATCATCTACAAATAGTATGCGTTCGCTTCCACCTTT
>CP070627.1:3052968-3056279 GCA_020355945.1 Candidatus Aminicenantota bacterium
CCAGGTAATCGTTGACAGATGCGGTAAATGCGCCGTCAACCCCTGATGTTTCCGGGTCAATGACAGTGAATTCGCCGGCATCGTCAGGGTCTTTTCCCAGGTAACGGCAGTCTGCACGGCCAATAACCAAACCGCGGTCCCGGAGCAGCTCCTTGAGAAACCGGGAAGAGTCGATACGGAGATTGGTACGGCCTAGATAGATTTTGTCCAGGCCAGTGTATTGGTGAAGTTTGTTAATAATATAAGATTTTTTCTCTTCATCCAGTGAGTCTCCCTGGAAAAGAGCCACTAAATACTCGTTGGCGGCAAAATCCCTCACTTCTTGCAGAAAAGCTTTAAAATCATCGGGTTTGCGGGGCAGTTTGTCGTGATACCAGGCGGCGGCTGCATAGCTTGGTAAATAGGTGACAAAGGGGAGTTCATTACCGGCAGTGAATAAAAAGGTTTTAGTATCCAGGGCCGGGCTGATAAGCATCACGCCATTAAGGGCGATCCCGGTGTAGTAACGCTGCAGTTCGCCCACCAACAGCGCCGCCCGGATGGAACCATAGCTCTCAGCGATGATATATTTTGGTGAATTCCACCGTTTGAATTTGGTGATGAAGAGCCGGATAAACTCGGCAATGGAACTGGCGTCCCGGTCAACGCCCCAGAAATCCTTATTGGCTGATTTGCCCAGGGCACGGCTGTAACCGGTGCCTACGGGATCGATAAAAACCAGGTCGGTATCACTTAAAAGGCTAAAAGGGTTTTGTTCAACCCGGTAAGGGGGAGCACCGGCGTCAGTGCCATCGCTGGGCACATTAATACGCATCGGACCCAAAAGCCCCATATGCAGCCAAACCGAAGATGAACCCGGTCCACCGTTAAAAACAAAGCTAATCGGGCGATGGGCAGGGTCCTTAACACCATCTTTAAGATAAGCGATGCTAAAAATGGCAGCACAAGGATTGCCTTTTTTATCTTTGATATAGGTTTCGCCGGCATGGGTGGTATAATCCAGGGTTTTCTTTCCTAAAACCAGGCTTGCTTTGGTTAAAAACTGCTTTGCCTGGGGTATAGTCTTTGGGCTATCTTCTTTTTCGGTGCTTCCTGGTGCCAAAAGGGGCAAAAGGAACAAACAGAGAATCAATAAAAAAATTGTTTTAAATGGTTTCATGGGCTTTCCCTCCTTAATAAACGGGTTACTGTTTACTCAATCATTTGATCGGTGTGACATGGACTTCCCACTCCTCTTCCTCTTCGTTTTCATACAGGTAGTAGTACTTGTTTTTGTAAATTTTATAGAATTTTGCAATTCGTCCTAACACTTCATTGCCGAACCTTGATTCTTTCACTCCCGGTAAATACACCTTTTTTAAGATATTCCCTTTTAAATCCATGATGATGAATTCATCTTTATCACCTTGTTTATGAGAGGTTTTTACATAAATTCGCTCGTCAGTGACTGTCAGATCCCGAATCGGGGGAAGATAATCACCATGAATGATTTGTATTAAACTCTTCAAATTCTCCCAGCCGATAGCCCGGATTGCCTTGTCTTGCTTTATTCGATTCAATGCCATTTCTTTATGTTTCTCGGTGAATTTGATTTTTTTATATTCCTTTTGTATGTGGTATAGTTGATTGCCGTTAGCGTCCAGGACGGAGATAACAAAACCTTTGGGACTCTGGTCGATAAAAATTTTATCTTTATAAATACTTATATTAAGGGCATCGTTGGTCAAATCCAGCAGCTGTTGGCCCCCTGACATTGGCTGGGCATAGAGTTCTTTGATTTCCTCCATTTCCTGGTTAAAAAGCACCACCGCTATGTTGGGTTTTTGTTGAGCGATTGCCTTGAAACGTACACCCACATAATTTTTCCCGATGGGGTATAAATAATTGGTTATGGGTGGAATCCTGAATTCTTTGATGACCTGGCCGGTTTTTGCAAAACGGATCGCTTTATCTATACCCAGGAATAATACTGAATCCCCTGGTGTGAAGAGGATATTGGTAAACCCAGCGTTCACTTTCAATTCGCCGGGGCCTTCGCCTTTTTGACCGAATTTGCGAATAAAACTTAAATCTTTAAGGGAGTAAATGAATATGGATGCTCCCTCTACCACATAAATTTCGTTATCGGAAACTTCAATCATTTCCGGTATTAATACTTCGGTCAATATTCCCAGTTTTTCTGCCAATGCTAAACTGCCAAGCATGACAATTAAAAAAAAGACCAGCCATCTTTTCATTTTTTCCTCCTTTTCATAAGCCTTTTGGCTTTATTATATGTATTACGTTTATCCGGGGTAATCGGTTCATTTATTTTTTGCCTCCATAGTGGAAAAATATAGAGTCAGGTATTTTATTTTCCTACCAAAAGAAGTCAACGTTGAAGCTTCAAGAGGCAAATATGTATCTTAAAGGTACATGTGAGTACCTCGAAGGTACAGCCCCGCACCTCAAAGCTTTAACGTTGAACCAAAAAGATGCAAAATTCCATATTTAGGGTGCAGGGGGTACTCCTAAACCTACTCCTTTGAAGCAAAAAGAATCATGGTTCCGTCTTTGAGGTGCGGAGGGGGTTCTTAAAGCTTCAACCTTGAACCAAAAAGATGCAAAATTCCATATTTGGGGTGCAGAGGGGTACCCCTAAACCTACTCCTTTGAGGCAAAAAGAGTCATGGTTCCGTCTTTGAGGTGCGAAGGGGGTCCTTAAAGCTTCAACGTTGATACTTTGAGGTACACAGGGGTACCTTTGAGGTGGTGGGGAGTACCTATAGGGGTACCCCAGGGTACCTTTGAAGTGGTGGGGTTACCTTTAAAAAAAAGAAAAAGGCAGGAAAACAGGAAAGAAAAGGTGCCAAACCATCTACTTTAAATTTCCAGCCACCTCTCATCTTCACTGAGGGCAATCCCTCTTTCCCGGCAATAATCTTCCGACTCCTTTGTAAACCCGCTGCGGGAAAAAATAAAACCCACTGCCCGGTTTATATTCTCTACCTTTTTGAGCTCACTAAATTTCTTTTCAAATTCTAATACCTCGTCTTTAGAGAACTTCCTGAACTCCCTGCTCTTCACTTCACCGATTATAGAATAGTCACCGGCATTTTCCGGACGAGTGAAAATATCGACGCTGAACCCTTTCTTGTATTCAGGCGAACTGGTGTATCTCCATACCCGCGAATATTGGCAAAAATTAAAATCCGGGGGAAGATAACGGGTTATGGATTTTAATAATTCATTCTTTTCCCGGGCATGATATGTTAGTTGATCCAGGATCAAATACTCGGCAAAATAGCCTTTTTGATAATTGAATTTTCCCA
>CP070627.1:3056379-3059690 GCA_020355945.1 Candidatus Aminicenantota bacterium
CGGTTTGATTCATCAAACCCCGTAGAGATGCGGATGAATCGCCCGGGCCAGGGCTTGATAAATCAAGCCCCTACAAATCTATGTAGGGGCAGGTCTCTGTGCCTGCCCCAGAAACACCTTGCCTGGCCGATTTACCATAATTTAGCCTTAACTATTAATAAAGAAGAAATCGATGAGGGGAAATTTTTTAAAAGAAAAAAATAAGTTGACAAATCTTACGTATAAGTTTATAATTTTATACGTAAGGTGAATAACATGCAAAAAAAACTAACACTCAGCATTGATGAAGAATTAATTAAATTTGCCCATGAATTTTCCAGGACCACCAGGCAATCCATTTCACACCTTGTTGAACAATACCTCCAGGATATAAAAACCCAGGCAGAAAAATCCGGTTTAACCGACAAAACCTTAAGTTTATATGGTATTTTTGCCGACAGCCCTATTCCTTCTAAGAAAGAACTGAGAACGCATTTCCATGAAAAAAGTAACTATTGATCTCAATGTATTATTAGATTTTTTGAATAAGCGGGAGGACCACCGGCAAGCAGCACTGATTGTTGACTTATGTGTGAAAAAGCGGGTGAAAGGATATATTTGTGCCCATGAATTTACAACACTTTCTTATTTCCTGCACAAAGAACGCGGAAACATCCAGAGGGTGAGGTATGCTTTAACATCGCTATTGGACATATTTACGACAATTCCGGTTACGGAAAAAATTCTCAGGGATTCACTGGATTCACCGATTAATGATTTTGAAGATGCGGTGGTGGAAGTGAGCTCAATGAAAAAAAAAGTTGAATATATCATCACCAGGGATATGTCGGATTTCAACTCAAGCCGGGTGAAAGCTTTAACACCATCCCAATTCTTGCAGCGATTCCATAAGGACGAGTTTGAAGCGTTGGCAGAAAGAAATAATAAGGAATCTAACTCTGCCCCGGTAACATGAGATTTACCTCTGAAGAAAAAAAGAAGAAAAAGAAGGAGGTAGAAAAGGAAAAAAGGTGCCAGGTAATAGCAAGAAAAATGTGCCAGGCAAAGAAATCCGGCTGTCAGTAGCAAAATATTGACTTTAGCGAGAATATTGAGTATATATATAGCGGAGGAATTATATGGTAAAACGAAAAGACCTGCCAATCGGGATGGGCGCAAAAACAGAAGCAATGATCCGGGAATTGGAATTCCACTTACAGGTCAACGGCCACGACCTGGTAAGAAAAATGATCCGGGACTTGAACGATCCTGCCATTAAAAATGAATTCATGGCATACACCCAGGTAAACCAAATCAAACGCATCGAAAAAAGCAGCCGCATCCAGGGCTTTAAATTTAAAGAAAAGGAAATCGAAGAATTTACTAAAATGCAGTGGAGATGCAGGATAAAAGGATTGTCTACCTTTATTAAACAATTGGTCTATTTTAACTATGAAAAATATATTGGAAATATCGATTAAATACCCAATCCTTTGGGCTGCCTTTACCATGTGGTGGCTGGCACACGCCTACCTCTATCCCCTTGCCCTTGATACCTATAAAATCACCCAAAAAAGAGCCAATTACTTTATCGTAAAAATACCTTTGACAGACAAGATAACCATCGGCACCAGGGGAAATCTATACCTGCCGGATCATGAAGCACCGGTGGGAACCTTTAAAGTAATAGATCTGAAAGAGGATGAGTGCTTGTGCCTGGTTGAGTCCATTCACCCCGGTATAGACGGCAGCCGCCTCAGTGGTATTTCTTTCACCACACATAAATCCCTTCCTCCGTTAATCATAAAGGGAGTGCGCTTTATTCACCTGGTTGGCAGCGGGAAATACTACCTGTCAAAACCGCCGGTTCCTCTAAAAACAATAGAACCTTTAAGTATTGCCGGGATAAAAAATTTCCTCTATCAAATTGAAAAACAAGATCGGCGGTTTCGGGCTGATTTTATTCGTTTTTCCCAAATTCGCCCCCTGGGGTTGGATAAAATAATCGATTTCGCAGACAAAGATAGGATTTACCTGGGCACAGTGGAAGGTAAATTGGGCCTGATTTACCGGGAAAATGGCGTTCTTCAATATACTGAAATCTCTTCCCAAACCTTAAAGAAATTTAAAGAAGATATTTTTTTTCATGTAATACTGGAGAAAAAGGAAGAATAAATGAACAAAAAATCACTGGTGGCAGCGGCAGTAATGATGCTGTTTTTCCTGGTCCCACTCAGGGGCGATTGGAAAAACGATATCGGCAAATATTTCCATAAGGCGCACGAGTACGAAAATATTGTTAAATATCTTGAAGCAAACCTGGAAAATATTCCCACCAATGAAAAATCCCTGGCTATCATCATCTTATGTTATGCTTATAGGGAAATGGGAGATATGGTCAATGAAGAAAAGTGGGTGGCTGAATTGTTTGAAAACTATAAAGTAGGTGACCCGGATTTTATGTTTCTCAGCAGGAACGAAGGAGTGAAGGTCTATGAATACTTCCAACAGTGGAAACGCCGTTATCCTGGGGTAAAAGCCATCGACATCAATAAACAATCCGAGAGAATCCTCTATTTCAACCCCCCGGGGAAATTTTACCTGGACATCCGGGCCAGTGCTCCATGCGAAATCACAATTGTCAACCTCGATAACCAGCGTGAAGTCCTTTACTCAGGGTATTTAACCCAGGGCCCCAATACCATTGGTTTTCCCTTTGTCGATGGCCTGAAAAAACAAAATGAAACCCTGCTGGAGATGGTTCTTAAAAGTGGTACGATTGAACGAAAGCGGACGATTGTCCTGGGGGCAGCTTACCAGTACCCGGAGACCATTAAATTCGAACCCCGGGAAGGAAAAATTGCTGTTAGGGGGAAGGAATTTAAAGAGGAAACTTCCCGGGAGATCAGCCGTGAAACCCGGGGCTATTATGATAAAAAGCACTTCCTGGAAAAAGCAGTACCCCATCTGGCTGCGGGTTTGGCTCTATACCTGTTGGATGCCCTGGTGGTGCGGAACACCTTAAACCGAGAAAGCAGCGGTCCCGGGACAAAAGCCTTGATGAACGGCATAGATAAAGGTGCCACCGTCCTTGCCATTGGATTTTCTTTAAAGGGTTTGATTCATGTTTTTCGCTCCTTTAAGAAAGAAAAAAAAGAAACAGTGAAAATCATTACCAATCCTGATGCAGTTCAACACAATAACGCTTTGCGAAGAGAAATCCAAAAGGCAAAGGAAAATATCTTTGTAACCTATCGATTAAGAGAGGTAAAGAGTGAATAAAGAATGTGAAGGAAACTTAGTAAAAAGTTTTTGCGGGGGTGCAGGGGGCG
>CP070627.1:3059790-3063094 GCA_020355945.1 Candidatus Aminicenantota bacterium
GATGAAACGGGAAATAGAGATTCTCTCAAATGATCTTAAAGAACTTGGACTTCCAGTGAAAGATATAGAGCTAATAGTTCAGGCGCTTAATTCTCACTATGATGATCTTGAGTATTGGATGGCTGTTGCTGCACAACTTCGCCCGTCATACTTAGATGAAACAGCATTCCATGCTGCAGAAATTATCTACCATAAGGCAGTTGGCCGTTTCGAACTATCTGAACGGCTGGCGAACAATATCGGTGTACTTTATCAGAAGTGGGGCCGTTTACACGAAGCCAAAGAATGGTTTAATACCAGTCTCAAATTGAACCCACGATATAGCCTTGCACGACACAATCTTGCATACTGCTTTGATATTTTAGAGGAATTCAAATCTGCTGAAGATAACTACCGTGAGGCGATCAGAGATAACCCTGAAAATATTGACAGTTGGAATGAGTTGGCAAACTGTCTATGGAAGCAAGGGCGGCAGGAAGATGCACTAAAATTATATTATCAATTGATAAAAGATCCTAAGAACAGTAATGGAATGTTCAATCTATCATTACGGTTATTATCGATCGGCAAATTTGCCAAGGCACTAAAATTTCTGAAAAAGCTGATCCAGTTGCATCCAAATGATCAAGGTGCAATTTACCTGCGTGATTGCGCTCGACGAAAAGAAATACCTCAAATTGATGAAATTTCAACAACAGATTTCCCAGAGGGTATTTTCTGGCGTACGGACGTTAAGCCAGACATCGAAGTCTGGCCAATGGATCAGATGTGGAAAGCAGTAACAGAAGCCTCAAAATCAATCGCGAATCCCAGGTTGAAATGGCCACCGCAGATTTTTTTATCATATAGAACAGAGTCAAAAGAACTAGATAGTTGGATAGCAAATCTAGCTGACACCTTGGTTGATAGAGGTTACCACGTGGTTTACGATAAAAAATTCGGTCTAAAGAAAGAAATAGTTGGAATCCCAGTAGTTTTAGATCAATTGGTAAGTTCATCATATTTTGTACCTATTATAACAGAAAAATATAGAAGATCTGTTGAATTCGCAGTCGCAAGAGATAAATCAGCAACCACCCTTTCGAATGATGATAGTGTTGTCCTTGATGAGTGGCTGGCTGCACTTGCCTTGGCTTCTATCAATCACCTTGCTTTACTTGGTATAAGACGCTCGGGTCCGGTCGTTCCAGCCCCATTTTCATGGGAAACAGTTATCGATGCTCGTGGTGAAGATAAGTATGACTCATTGATGGCACGCTTCCCGCATCTGAAAGAGACCGGACATTTTATGACATTTAATGAGCCAATTTCATTCATAGATAAAGGACTATTTGTAACGAGATCTGCTGCGGTTTCAATTGTCCAACACAAATTAAATCTAACGGAAGTATTTAAAAAGCGCAATCAAGCGTTAAAATCTGTAGTTACTGAAGTAAGTATAGTTTAATAATACTTAGCCTATAGGGAACGAGTTCTTCCAAATAAGCTCTTAATGGTGGTGGGGATGGTTGGGCAATTCCTCTGGCTTCTATCTTTTCCCCTGGTTTCTTCCAAGCCATCCCCGGACCAGTGTTACTCCTGAAATATGGAAATTTACTGGTAACTATAAAAATTTTTACCCTCGAAAATTTCAACGGGCCGTGGTCACTAGAATCGATACGGGTCCGATCCCGGGTCCTTTTTTCCCTGGGAAATTTTTCTCCTGTGACATTGGTCCAAAGTCTGATCCCGAGGGGGGGGCTATATAATACTCTTATTTTCCTGAAAAAGGCAAAAATGCCATTTTCAGAAGGAGTTTTTTGGCTTAAAACGGCATTTTTGCCCTTTTCAGACCAAAATCCGGACCTGGCAAACGATGCCTCTGAAAGTGTGGTTTATCCCGGGTTTCAGAGGGCTTCTTACTGACTCATCTATTGGACCTGGTGAAGAAAAAAAAGCTTTACTCCTCCTGGGCTTATCCTGGCGTTACACACTTGCACGCACCTCTTTTTGGTAAGAAGTGCGATGTTAAGGATTTATAATTAATCAGTAAATCAAGGACAGCACACACTACAACGTGTCATGGTGCACATAAAGCAATTCGTGATACAATCAGTCCAACAGACTGTTTTTACATAGGTTTCCGGGCCATGACCATAAATACCATTCATGGCGCTGCCGTCCAGGTTAGAAACGGTCTTTTTGTTTAATGCCAACTTTTTGACAAAATTCTTCTTTTTCATGGGCTTCTCTCCTTAGATTTCGATTATATTTTTAAAATCATTCATTTTCTAAATAGCCAATAAGATATCATTTTACAAAAAAATACTCACGAAGTCAAGAGAGAACTGTTAGTGCATTTTTCCCTGGGAAATTTTTCTCCTGGACTTACTTGAAAATGTCCTTTATTCTAGGCTTTTCAGGCTGGAAATAGCATTTTTAAACTTTTGTCAATTCCTGGATTTTTTTATTTGTGAGAAACGCGTTGAGAAGTTTTTTCACCACCATTTTGTCATCTTCCGGTAGAGTTTCAATCTCTTTAAACATTTGGAGGAGATCTTTGTCCTCTAGTTTTGCTTTTGCGACTTCATTAGTTTTTCCTTCTATTAAATAATCTGCAGTAACTCCTAAACCTTCAGCCAACCTTTTTAGTGTATCTGAAGCCGGTATAGAAAGCCCTCTTTCATAACGACTGATGTGGGTGTAATGTAATCCTACAATCTTTCCTAGCTCTGTTTGAGATAAATTCCTTTGTCTCCTAAGTTCCCTTATTCGCTGAGAAAATTCATTTTTTTTCATTTTTACCTACCACTATTAAATCCTTTATTATCAGTAAATTATAACGCTTATTTTGATTATTGTCTATTTTTTTTTAAGTAATCCCTCTTGACAAATTAAATTAAACATGCTAAAAATATAAGCCTACATACTTAAAATGATTTTTTTTTATTTTTTAAAAAAGGAGGTAAAACGATGGCTCGTATAAAGCACAGCGAGGTTGAAAAATTGAAAGAACAGGTTTCAATCGTGGACCTGGTAGAGGCCCACGGGGTAAAACTAAAAAAGAAAGGAAAGGATTTAATCGGCTTGTGTCCCTTTCATGATGATACTTCCCCTTCCCTGGTAATTAGCCCGGATAAAAACCTGTGGCACTGCATGGGCGCGTGCCAGGAAGGCGGCTCTGTGATCGACTGGGTTATGAAAACCGAAGGCGTAAGCCTCCGGCATGCCGTGGAAATCCTTAAAGAAAGGGAACACCTGGGAGACGAAGTCAAGACAATTAAACGAAATTCAGGACAAAAACTGGATTATCACTTTGAAATTG
>CP070627.1:3063194-3066492 GCA_020355945.1 Candidatus Aminicenantota bacterium
TTTGTGTATAAGTGTGGTAATATAAAGCGTTTATCCCTATCAGATGTAGAGGAGGGCAAAGATTTTAGCGATGCCAGGAGTGCCATAGATGATGAAACGTATCGGAGTGAATTGATGCGTGATTTTAAAATGTCTGCCAGTGAGCGACTGACCGGTCGTATCCGTTATTTTTCAGATGGTCTTGTGATCGGTTCAAAGAAATTTTTAAAAGAGATTTATGCAGAATTTGGAGGTGATATCATCCGTAAAAAGGATCGCAGAGTGTATCAAACCGGTATTACTAAAAATATTTTATCGTTGAGAAAACTGAAAGAGATTGGTTAATTTCCAGTTCCCTGATTCGCTTATTCGCTGATTCATGATTTCCTGATTTATTCAAAACCCCTGGTTTCCTGGTTCCTTCCTCTGCTTACTTGCTTCTCTGCTCCAGTGTTTCCGTGCTCTGTGCTGCCCTTTTCCCTGTTCCCGGTTCCATAAAATCACTCTTATTCCTCCTTCCCACTTCCCACTCATACGTCATATGTCATATGACTGGTTAGACGTATTTAGCCTTGATCCACCGCTCACAACCCGGACAATCTGTAACCTAAAAGAACCTGGGTTTACCTGGAAATCCCAAATTACAAACAAAAAAAATATCATGTAAATAAAATACCTGTCCCTATTCTATTTAAAATAAAAAAGAGTTGATTTTAAACCAATTGTGGGTTATAAATAAAAAATAAAAAGTAAATAAACAAATGTGAGAAAAAAATGAAACAAGTAAAATTAGTTATTTTAAGTGCTGCGTTTATTATGCTGGCCAGTATTGCCGGGGCTGCCGATAAACCAGGAAACCCCGGGGCTCATCATGTGAAGGTGCGGGTATTTGATAAAGGAAAATCAATAGATCATCTAAAAAAAGAGGATTTTACTATCTATGAAGACAAAAAGCCCCTGGTCATTGATGAGGTGAACATTTCAAGAAAAAAGATCGACGCCCGGTCCGGCTCAACCCCTCGTTTTGTTGTGCTGCTGCTTGATACCATCGATTATAACCGCCAACTGCAAATATGCCTGGACTATATTTTAATGCATATCTTGAAACCCGACGACCAATTACTCATTGCCGCAAATGAACGAACCCTCTTTTTCAGGGATTTGTCAGATAAAGAAGAAATTCCCCGCAGAATCGATAAATTCGTAAAAGACCAGGGCAGCCAGGCGCGGCAGTCAATGGTGGCGGAATTGAGCGCCATTGAAAAGATAATGAATCTCATCAGGATCCGCACCTCAAGAGAAAGCGAACCTCGAGGCATGGGCCAGGCAGTTCATCTCCATTACTATATGAAGTATATTAAATTCTCCCTGGAACAATATATCAGTGCTCTCCAGGAGTACAAAAAAAGACACATGATGCCGGATATAACCCAATATTGTTATTTATTAAAACCCATCAAAAAACTCAACCGGGAAAAATGGGTGATTCGCTTCTACCAGGTACCGGAAATCCCGAAACTATCACAAAAAAACAGGGATATGATGAGAAATTTAATCAGGGAACTCCAGGACAGCCACCTGGAAGATGAACACTACTACGCGGAATTATTTACCGGCATGCTCGCCCAAATCGATGATGTATTCAATCGTGCCGCTGATTTCCCTGTTGAGACCATGAGTCAGCTTTTTTACAAAACAGGTGCCCCGTTCCATTCAATCATCCTGGAAAGCGACATTGATAAATCTTCAAAAGGACGAAAGTACCGCAGATTGTTGGAGGATATTGAAAATAGCCTGGCAGAAGTCGCCCAAAGAACAGGAGGTGTGGGTACGTCGTTGGCTGCCCCATCCGAACCTCCTGCAATCGAAACCGCACTGGATACCCTACGAAACACTGAGGATAACTGCTATACCCTGACTTATACCCCAAAAGACCCGGAAAAACCGGGGAAACTCAATGTTGAAGTCAATAATAAAAACTATAAGGTATTTTATGAAAATACGGCCGAGATAGTAGATTTCAGCCAATATTTAAAAACAAAAGAAGACCCTAAAACCCCTCTGCTTCGGCTTAGGGATGTTACCTTCAAAAATAAGAAACTCTCCATCTCCATCGCCAGCTTTTTGATGCAAAAAACCGGGACCGGGAATTCCGGTAGAATTGTGGTCCGTATCTATGTCAAGGATAATCAAAACGCTAAAATTCTATTCGATCAAAGCAAAGACATACTCCCCAGGGAGAATACCGTTCATATTTCCCTGGACTTTCAGTGGTTGAAAAAAGGCAGGTATGAGGCGGGTGTTCATGTGAAGGATTTGTTGACCGGTAAAAATGCTCTGGAAGTAGTGGAAACGGTGATAAATTAAGGTATTATCCTGATTTTTGTTCTTCCGACGAGAGAAATTTTGCCCATTCCGCGGATTCCAGGTAAATCCGGGACAGTTTCTCTTCATCCAGGTTTAATTGAACTGTATATTGGCTTACGGTTTCCCATTGGGCTTTTTCAAAAGCCTTTACCAATTCAAGAACAGGGCAAAATCGGTCATTTTTCCCCAGTAAAGCCAATTTGACGTTTTCTACCAGGGGCAATTCTTCTAAAATCTCTGCCATAGGCCGGTCCAGGAACGCTTCTATCATCGAAAACATGCCCATTAAAAAAAAATCCGCGGCTTCTGCAGTGTCCGCGGTTTCTTGGTGAAGTGTAAATCTCGAGGCAATTAATTCACAAAATCGGGCGCGGACAATGGCTGCATTCATTAATTCCGGGGGCTTTTCCTTCCCGATTCCACTCATCACAATAATGGTTAACCATTTTTTTATTTCCCGTTTCCCCAGCAAAGTCAGGGCATGACGAACCGAACGAACCGTTACCCGGAATCCGAAACTGGCGGAATTGATAAAACGCAGCAACTTATAAGTCAATGAAACATCCCGTTTGATAATCTCCTCGATATCATCCAGCTCAATGACCGGGCTGTAGATTTTCCTGAGGATATGAAGGTAGTTCAATTTATAACCTGGCATTTCCTGCCTGGAAACCAAATCAGGTTTTTGAAAAAAAAATCCCTGGAAATAGGAGAACCCCAATTCCAATGCCTCGTTATAGTCTGTTTGCGTTTCGATTTTTTTGGCTAATAGAGGGAGCTTTTGGGAAGCTGCCTCCCGGGCCAGGGAACGTCTCTTCTCAGGCGAATTGGCCAGGAAATCTACTTTAATTATATCGGCAAATCGGAGTAGTTGACGAAAAGGTTCATTGAAGACAAAATCATCCATTACCATGAGATAGCCTGCTTGTTTGATTCGTTCACATACCCGGAT
>CP070627.1:3066592-3069888 GCA_020355945.1 Candidatus Aminicenantota bacterium
CTATCGCTTAAAAGCCAGGGTTACCAGCGAATTGGAAAAAGAGATCGATGAGCGCAAACTCACCGAACAAAAACTGCGGGAAAGTGAAGAAAAATACAGGATTCTGGCAGAAAAATCAATGGTTGGAATTAAGGGAAAAGCAGAAAGCAAAGATTAGAAAAAATCTTATCATCATTGTATATGGTTTGATCTTATTGCTGGCCTTTGTGCTTTACACTCGATATCGGTTAAAATTGAAGACTGCATTTCCATTACCTCAGAGGTGGGAAAAGGGGCCACTGTAGACGTTTATATCCCGGTTTACCAATAAAAAATCGCTTTGGGATTCTAAACTTTTTGCCTGGTTCTCATGCGGTGTCCTGCAACGCCTGACCAGGGAAACCGGGTCAAATAAACGATAAAAAATTGGAACAAAAGGGGCAGTAATACAAGAGCTTAGGAAATTCTATAACTGCCCATTCGCATTATTTCAGTATTTTATCTACTCTAAACAGTATTATGCAAGATGCCTCCGGCGGCCAGGGGGGGAAGGCGCTTGGCGCATGGCGCTTAGCGCACGGCGTGAATCGTATTTTCGCTTTGCGCCCTGCGCTCTGCGCTTTGCGAATTCCCCTGGACCCCCCACAAAAGCTTTTTATTAAGCCTAAGGCACTAATAGGGCTACCCATGCCATGAGGAAAATTTAGATTTGTCTTGACCTTTAGTGAAATTTATATTATATTTAAATATGCATGATGGGTTGATAATATTTGAAAATCCTTTTGTGCTGGTATCCGGCTTGATCCTCTTGCTGGCGTTTTTGTTTTACTTCCGGTATCGCTTAAAATCCAGGATTGCCAGCGCCCTGGAAAAAGAAATCAAAGAACACAAACAGACAGCAGAAAGATTAAAGGAAAGTGAAGAAAAATTCAGGATACTGGCAGAAAAGTCAACGCTGGGCATTTGTATAACCCAAAAAAACACCATCAAGTACGCTAACCCGAAATTGTTAGAAATTTTGGCCTACCCCCAGGAAGAAATGATTGGCAAACACTGTTTAGACCTGGTCTTTGCCCAGGACCGATCCATGATGAAGGAAAAACTGACCCGGGGATTGACTGAAATCGGTGATACCATATCCTGCGAATTCAGGGGACTCACAAAAAATAAAGAAGTCATCTATCTTGAATGTTTTGCCTCCTTCATCCTTTACCAGGGACAGCCAGCAATATTTGAAACCATCATCGATATTACCCAGCGTAAGAAAGCAGAATCGGAACTCATCAAGAGCAGGAAAATGGAATCTGTAGGCATCCTGGCTGGCGGCATTGCCCACGACTTTAATAATTTGCTCTCGATTATCCTGGGAAATGTATCTATGTTAAAAATGAAGCTGGGCAAAAAAGACCTTGAAATCTATGCTTTCCTGGAGAAAGTAGAACAAGCATCGGCACAAGCTGCGGAATTGGCACATCAGTTTGTTGTCTTTTCAGAGGAAGGCGGGCTGCTGCGAAAAAAGGTTACCCTTGCCAACATCTTAAAAAATACCCTGGAGCTCTCGCCTGAAACCAGGCATATCTCCAGCCACATTGACATTCCCCCGGACCTGGACCCGATTTACGGTGATGAAAGGCAATTACGACAGGTAATCACCAACTTGCTGATTAATGCCCACGAAGCCGCCCCGGATGAGAACGAACAAATCACCATTAAAGCTGAAAATGTGAGCCTGGAGCAAACGAATCCATTTTCCCTGGCAAAAGGAAACTATGTTAAAATATCCGTGATAGATACCGGTAAGGGAATTCCCCCTGACCTACTGGAGACAATATTCGACCCTTATTTTTCCACCAAAAGCACGGTGACGCAAAAAGGATTGGGTATGGGGTTGGCTATTTGTTATTCCATTATCAAGAAACACGAAGGCCGCATTTCCATTACCTCAGAGGAGGGAAAAGGCGCTACTGTAGAGGTTTATCTCCCAGTTTACGAATAAAAAATTCGTTTTAGGATTCTAAAATAACGGCTAATAGGAAAGGATTTTTGGCTTTTTGCCTGGTTCTCCGGTGGTGTTTGGGCACGCCTGACCCGGGAAAGCGGGACAAATAAATGCCAAAAAACGGGAACAAAAAGTGGGAAACACAAACCAGACGTTCCTTTCCGCCATTTTTGACATGAAAAACAGTACAAAAACGACAAATATTGTTACTTCTATTGACTGGTTTTTTTACCTCTTGAAAACGTCCTTATATTGCGTTTTTTGAGGGAGAGAAAGTGGCGGTCGGGTCCCTGGCGGTCGCCAGGGGGATAGGACCGAAAACAGCATAAATAAATGGTTTTCAAAAAAAAATTTTTTTTGATAAAAAAAGAAAAATTTTGTTGACAAAACCATTTTTTTATGCTATATTAGTGACATAAACTTGCCCGCCAAATACCATTAAAATAATAAGAACAAATTAAATTATCAAGCCATATAAATAGGAGAAAGAAGCATGAAAATTAAACACCCTCCCAAAAAACTCACCCTTATTAAACAAACCATTGCTCATCTCAGCAATGAGCAAATGGAAGAAGCCCTCGGTGGAAATACCACCCACGGATATGTTTCGGTTAGGGCCTGTCATAATTCTCTTACATTTGATGGATGCGACACTATCATACTATAGGACTGTGAATGGATTTAAATCCATTGTAAAGATTGTGGATCATTCACAACAATCGTCTGACAGTCCGGCGCAGTCATGTACATTAAAAAGTTTTCAAGGGAAAAATTCTCTAAACCAACGTTCTCCCGCTGACCAGGAGAACGAACGTAAAGCGTACACCTTGTCAAATTAACCTGACGGGTTTCACGGCCCCCACCATGATGAGAGAGAGCCCTTACGCTCCTTTAAAGGGGTGAAAGAGGGAGGGGGCTTAATCCGCCTTTAATACCCATCACTACAAGACTCAATAATCCGACCTTCAACATTTCTACAATCCACTGCTGTGGTAACCCTTAAATGTCTTGATCCCGATTAAATTTTCTTAACATCTTGACGTTTCATTCATTTTATATTATATTTAATACGTGATGACGCGTATTCTGAAAACCTGTCTCTTTTTGTATGCATTATTGGCTCTTATTTCTTTGTTTCTATTTTCTGACACAGAGACGGAAAAAATCCAGGCCCAACTCTCTAAAGCACAGGGAAAAGAAAAAATCACCCTGTTAACAGGATTAACAAAGACTTACAATATAAAAAATCCCCAAAAGGCTCTTGAATATGGCAAGGAGGCCCTGGAACTCCTCGAAAAATTTCCCGATAAAAAACTTC
>CP070627.1:3069988-3073278 GCA_020355945.1 Candidatus Aminicenantota bacterium
AAAATAATGGCCCGGAAAGAGGGGTGCACTCTCTACATGGTATTACTGGCCCTCACCAACATCTTATTATCAAAACTGGCCAACCAGGAAGATATCGTTGTAGGAACACCTGTGGCAGGACGTCGACATGCGGATTTGCAGCAAGTGATCGGCATGTTTGTTAATACACTGGCCTTAAGAAATTACCCCCGGGGAGAAAAATCCGTTATCGAATTTCTAAGAGACTTAAAGAAAAGTACCCTGGATGCCTTTGAAAACCAGGAATATCCCTTTGAAGACCTGGTGGAAAAGGCGGCAGTAAAAAGGGATGCCGGTCGAAACCCGCTGTTTGATGTGATGTTTACACTGGATAACCCGGGCGAACCCACAGGAGAAGTCGAAGGAAATTCCTATGAGTATGAATACCGCATATCCAAATTTGATATAACATTAAGGGCGCGAGAAGCAGGAGAAATTATTCTATTCAAAATTCTCTACAGCACAACACTATTTAAACGGGATACCATTGAAAAATTTATCGATTATTTTAAAAAGATCGTATCGGATGTTTTGAATAACAACGAAATAAAGCTCTCAGAAATAGAGATCATACCAGGAAAGCAAAAAAAACAGGTATTATATGATTTTAATTCCACGGAAACAGGATATTCCCCGGATCAAACCATCCGGCAATTATTCGCAGGACAGGTGGAAAGGACACCGGATAAAATCGCCGCTGCCGGCCCGGGGCCCGGTACACAGGGCACGGGTAGAACGAGAACCCCCCTGTTGGTCACCTACAGGGAATTGAATGAACAATCCTTTCGATTGGCAGCCCGGTTAAGAGCCATGGGCATCGGGCCCGAAAGCACCGCCGCCATTATGACCGAACCCACACCGGAGATGATCGCGGCAATCTTTGCCGTGTTGAAAACCGGGGGCTGGTATCTGCCCATCGACCCTGAAAATCCCCCGGGCAGGATAAACTATATGTTAAAGGACAGCGAAACCAAAGGATTACTGACGCAAAAACACCTGCGGCACCTGGTAAATCAAGCGGCCTTTCCAGGTGAAACCTTGATTATTGAAGCTGAAACCCGGTGCCGGTATGAGCCTGGAACCGCGGCAGCGGATAAAGCCGCCGGTCCCCATGACCCCGTATACATGATTTATACCTCAGGTACCACCGGTACCCCCAAAGGCGTGTTAATAACAAATGAAAATTTAGTCAACTATGTGACCTGGTTCACCGGGGAAACCGCTTTAACCGGTGAAGACAAAACCGTATTAACCTCATCATTCGCCTTTGACCTGGGGTATACTTCTATCTATCCGTGCTGTTTGCAGGGCGGTCAACTGCATATCCTTGCTAAAGAAATATATATGCTGCCCGGGAGTTTATTGGATTATATCAGCTTTCACCGCATCAGTTATTTGAAAATGACCCCGTCCCTTTTTTCCACAATAGCAGATCATCCTGATTTTTCGCCGGGAACCTGTAGAATGTTAAGGCTGGTGGTATTGGGAGGAGAAGCAATCAATACAGCGGACGTGGAAAAAGCACACCGTGCCTGCCAGCACATCAAAATAATGAATCACTATGGCCCCACAGAGGTGACCATCGGGTCCATCGCCCAATTTATCGATTTTGATGATTTTGAAGTGTATAAAACCAGGCCCACTATTGGCAGACCCATTGCTAACACAAAAGTGTTTATTTTAGATAAATATATGAAGTTATTACCCCCTGGGATTGCGGGTGAATTATGCATCAGCGGCGCAGGTGTTGGCAAAGGCTATTTTAAAAGAGAATCCTTAACCTCGGAAAAATTTATACCCAATACTTTCATGGAAGAAAAACCAGCCGCTTATCCTTACCATCGCGTATACCGGACCGGTGACCGGGCCCGCTGGCTGCCCCATGGCAGCATCGAATTCCTGGGAAGAATCGATCAACAGGTAAAGATCAGGGGTTTCCGGGTGGAATTGGAAGAAATCCAGAATCACCTGGTCAATCACCCCGGGATAAAAGAAGCAGTGGTGTTGGCAAGAGAGGATAAATATATATGCGCTTATATTGTCCCCCATAAAGATCAAGAACCGGCCGTACCTGTACTGCGAGAATTCCTGTCAAAAGATTTACCCGGTTATATGATACCTGCTTATTTTGTATTCCTGGAGAAGGTCCCCTTAACCCCCAACGGTAAAATAAACCGTAAAGCACTGCCAGCGCCTCAACTCGAACCAGGAGAAGAATATACGGCACCCCGAAACCCGCTGGAAAAAAAATTGACAGAGATATGGGCCCGGGTATTGGAAATAGAAAAAGATTTAATCGGGATTCATCACAACTTTTTCCAACTGGGAGGTCATTCATTAAGAGCCGTTATATTGCTCTCCAGGATACAAAAAGAATTCAATGTAAAAATACCCCTGGCAGAGATATTCAGGACACCCACCATAAAAGGTTTATCAGGATATATGCAAGAAGCGGCAAAAACCAGGTACGCGGCAATAGAACCCGTGGAAAAGAGGGACTATTATGCCTTATCTTCCGCACAGCAGCGATTGTATATATTACAGCAAATGGATCTGGCTGGCACTGCTTATAACATGCCTGAAATCATCCCGCTGGCGGAGTTGGAAAAACTCGATATAGAAAAATTGAAAAACTGCTTCAGGAAATTAATAAAGAGGCATGAAAGTTTGCGAACCTCATTTGAGATGAAAGAAGAAGAACCGGTCCAGAGGGTTCATGATGAGGTGGAATTTGAAATCGAATATTGTTTAGCCACAGAGGACACAGAGAACACAGAGGGAACAAGGGGGCTTGCCCCCTTGTTTAAAGACCTGGTAGCAAGTACTTTAAAGAGTTTTATTCGTCCTTTTGATCTTTCGCGGGCGCCTTTGCTCCGGGTGGACCTGATAAACAAAGGGGAAAAGGAATACATCTTAATGATAGACATGCATCACATCATATCGGATGGTATCTCTCACCGTATATTGGTAACGGATTTCATAAAATTCTACAAAGATGAAACCTTAACACCCTTGCCAATACAGTATAAAGATTTCTCAGCATGGCAAAATAGTGAAAAGGAAAAGTTTAAAATCAAGCAGCAGGAGACCTATTGGCTCAACCGGTTCGAGGGAGAGATACCGGTACTCAACATACCCACTGATTATCCAAGACCGCGCATCCAGGATTTTGCAGGAAGCGCAGTGAGTTTTGAGATACCTGCTCATTCTACTGCGGCTTTAAAAATAATGGCCCGGAAAGAGGGGTGCACTCTCTACATGGTATTACTGGC
>CP070627.1:3073378-3076664 GCA_020355945.1 Candidatus Aminicenantota bacterium
TGGATTGGCAATATATGGGCGTTGACTATGTTCGGAATAGGGCTGCTGGTGAGAGGATATTCACCTACACTATTTGGGGTTGATATTAATAAAATATATTTACCTCACGGTGTGATGATCGGGGCCGGGATAATCGCCATGGTTCAAATTATATACCTGGTTGCCAGGAGAGAGAAAAAAAAGACTAAAGCCGTTGATTACGGCACAACGAAAAAACAATTTACTAAGGCCATCGGGAGTGGTTTTATTTCCTTTATGGGGGCCAGTGCAATATTGGCTGCTGCTGCGGGTGTATATACTCACATGTCATTGCCAATGTTGATGGGATTCATATTATTTGCGGCTGTTGGGGCGCTGGTTTCCGAGCTTATCGTAGGAATATCGGCCATGCATGCGGGTTGGTTTCCATCCTTTGCCACGGCGCTCATTTTCCTGATTGTAGGAATGCTCATCGGGTTTCCGGGGGTGGCATTAGCATTATTGGTGGGATTTACAGTGTGCACCGGGCCTGCGTTTGCGGATATGGCTTATGATTTGAAGGTGGGATGGATACTCAGGGGCAGCGGGAAATACCCGGAATTTGAAAAGCAAGGCCGAAGACAACAGTATTATGCCGAGCTTTTGGGTTTTGCCGCGGCAGCAGTGGTAATTATCTTGTTCTATAAGAATTACTTTAAGGGAGGTCTTTTTCCACCGGTTGACCGGGTATATGTATCCACCATCCTGGCAGGAACAAGCCCGGGAGTGGGGAAATACTTGTTAATATGGGCAGTTCCGGGTGCAATCATTCAATTGATCGGTGGCAGCAGGAGACAAACCGGTATTCTTTTTGCTACCGGGCTGCTCATTTGGAATCCGGCAGCCGGGTGGACAGCGCTGCTTGCCCTGGCCATCAGGGCAGTATTGGTTAAAAAATATGGGAAATCGATAGAAAGTCCCATGTATGTATTAGCTGGCGGTTTCATTGCTGGCTCTGCATTATGTAGTTTTGGGTCCGCGGCATTGAAACTCAGATGATGAAACCTATTAATAAAAAGCTTTTGTGGGGGGTCCAGGGGGGCGGTTTTCTCGAAAAGAGCCCCCCTGGCCGCCGGAGGCATTAGGAGGAAATCAAAATGTTAAAGCAAGTTTTAGAAGTATATGAAATATTGGATGATGCCAATATTAATGGAAGAAAGGTGGCTGAGTTCCTGGAAAGCAAGGGATTGAAAAATGTTACGGTAAATAGGATAAGCGGAAAAAAAGGCTATACGGATTTTATAAAGATAGTGATTCCCGGGAATGAAGGGAAGGAAAAATCGGGAAGAGCTCCTACAATAGGTATAATTGGAAGGCTTGGCGGGATTGGAGCCAGGCCGGAGCGGATTGGTTTGGTTTCTGACGCTGATGGGGCTGTAACTGTTTTGTCATGCGCCCTGAAACTGGCAGATATGAAGAGCAAGGGCGATATATTGAGGGGTGATGTGATGATTGCCACCCATATTTGTCCCCATGCCCCGACTCAGCCTCATGAACCGGTTCCTTTTATGGGGTCTCCCGTGGATATAGCGGAGATGAACGAAAACGAGGTGGACCCGGCCATGGATGCCATATTATCGATTGATACCACCAAAGGAAACAGGATAATTAATCACAGGGGATTTGCTATTACGCCTACGGTCAAGGAAGGGTATATATTAAGAATAAGTGAAGATTTGCTGGATATTATGGAATGGACAACGGGTAAACCTCCCAGGGTTGTGCCTATTACCACACAGGACATTACACCCTATGGAAACGATTTATATCATGTTAACAGCATCATGCAGCCCTGCACTGCATCGAAGGTGCCTGTGGTAGGGGTGGCAATCACAGCCGAGACAGCGGTGCCGGGATGTGGCACCGGGGCCAGCCGGGAAACAGATATCGAAGAAGCTGGTCGATTTTGTCTCGAAGTTGCCAAAGCCTTCACCGAAGAAAAATGCAAATTTTACCATGAAAAGGAATTCAAGAAAATCGTCAAGCTCTATGGTCCCATGAATATTTTGCAGACCCTGGGAGGAAAGTAGATGAAAAAATAGGGGCGGTAACAAAAGAGCCGGTATTATTACCATGGACAATTTTAGGAAGAATTGTCAGGGGGGTTTAGCTCCTTGATTTTTTTTTTATTATATGCTATTTGTTTACCTCTAAATAGGTGAGTTCGTTGTTAAAAATATCTTGAATAAATGAGGGTAAAAATGGAAAAACATAAGATTCTTCATGTCTCGGTTTTAGAAAAAGGAGAAGTTAAGAGCATCCTTGATGACATGAATGAAAGAGAAAATTTTTATTTGGAAGAAGTTAGCTTTTCTGAATTTGCCTCACTATTCTGGCGTTCTCTAAAGGATTATCATGTTATAGTTTTCGGAATTTCAGACGCGTATGAATATCATATCAGTGATTTATCTCAAGAGGCAATTGCAGGGATTAAGAAGTTTGTGAATGATGGTGGAGGAATTATTTGGACTCATGACACCCTGGCCAAATTTAAAGAATTGTATGAAATGAGTGGATTTAAAGCATCCACACCAGGCAAGGCAATTGGGATGTTTTCGGATGGCATTCGCATTTTAAATCCGGGTCATGATATTATTCAAGGACCATATCCAACCTCTAAGCGATCCCGTATTGAGAAAAAAACATCACATTCCTCAGGAAGTTTTTCTCATACACCGGTTGGCATGCAAGTGCAGAATGCTGAGATAATTATAGACCATAATTCAGAATCCTCCGGTGTAAACAATTTTTATCTTACATCCTATAATTTTGGTAAAGGGAGAGTAGTTGCTCTCGAGATTGGCCATGCTGAATTTGAAAGGTTTGGAGGATTTGAGAAAGCGATCTTTATTAATAGCCTATATTGGGTATGTGGATTTTTTTTAAAATCATACGGAAAAGATACTAAACTTATTCGCTCTATGTCTACTGAGAACAGAGCAAATCGAAGGATTGAACGATTGCTGCTTTCTATAAGTTTGACTGTTGGGATCGCGTCATTATTGCTCCATTTTTTAGATTTTAAGGACATACTATACGTAATCGTGAATTTTTGTATTTCCTTTTCTGCTGGAATATTTGTTTGGATACTTACAGGAAAAACGAAATAGGCAAATTAAAGGTGGCCAGTATTTATCTCTGGCTTATCCTAGGAGAAAAAAGGCAACATGCAAGAAAATTCTATGAATATTTTGTAGATCAGGAGAGGAAAATAGATGAAAATAGGAGCGGTAACCATCGGTCAATCTCCCAGGGATGATATTATTCC
>CP070627.1:3076764-3080049 GCA_020355945.1 Candidatus Aminicenantota bacterium
ATCGTGATTGTCATGCTTTGATCCTGCCCCATAAGGAAACTCATACCGGCAAATTGATCGCCTATGGGTTGAAAAAAGCCTCCCATTAAACCTGCACCGGACTTCATTTCTTTAATAAATGTTCCATCTTTTGTAAAGAAAGAAACTTTTCCCGGGCTGTTGATCACGATAGAGTCGGCCTGGGGATAAATCCTTAAACCTGACGTGCCTGCTGGTGTGGGAGCAAACTCTTGTGGACCTTGACCAGGTTTACCGAATTTCTTTTTTAAGGCGAAATCCTGCAAAGAAAAGATATAAACCGTTGTACCTTCTGCCACATAGAACTGTTGATCATCTACTGACAAAAAGCAAGGTCTGAAAATGTCCGGCAGCGTGGCCAGCTTTTCTGCAAAGGTAACCGGTGACAACATTAATAATACCAATAATATTAACAATCGTTTCATTATCATCTCTCTTCTCCTTACTTAAAACATTTACTTTTATTATACGTAATTTTTTGAAAAAAGGACTGAAAAAGGTACTGAATTTTTTAATTTTTGCCTGTTTTCTTTAATTAAAGAGGCTCAAAATATTTTGCTGTAGAACAAAAATATGGTAAAATTGTTCTATGAAAGAAATAATTAGAACAATTTTATTGGAATGGCAGGACCGGGAGTTACCGGAAGTAATAGAAAGAGACGCCAAACTGGATAATTATTTGGATACCGATCATATAGTTGTTGTTAAAGGATTTCGCCGCGTAGGAAAAACCTACTTGTTGTACCATTTAATAAAAAAATTATTGCAGGATCATACTAAAAAAGAAGTCATCTACATCAATTTTGAAGATGAGCGGATACCACTGAAAAAGGAGTTTTTAACCGCTTTACTCCCGGCAATTAAGCAAGTAAACGGGCAATCGCCAAAATATCTTTTTCTTGATGAAGTCCAGGTGATACCGGAATGGAGTCGTTGGCTCAGGCGGATACTGGATACGGAGAATATCAAACTTTTTGTCACCGGCTCTTCCTCTAAAATGTCTGAAAGAGAAATTCCCACCGAACTTCGAGGAAGATATCTCGAGATCGAATTATTTCCATTGTCTTTTGGTGAATTTTTGAGATTTAAAAATACACCTATACCTGATGCACATGAGCCGGATAACCTGTCTGAAAGTCAAATTGCCATGTATTTAAATTATTTCCAGGAGTATTTGGAGATGGGCGGAATGCCGGCAGTGGTTTTAGCTGAAAAAGGTCTTAAGAAGGAAATACTTATAAACTACTATAATACGCTGATTCGAAGAGATATTATTGAAAAATACAACATAAGAAATGAGGAAGTCTTGAAGGATTTAATCAAGCTCTTACTCAATGCCACTCATTTTACAGGTACAAAGCTATTCAATAACATAAAGAGTTTAGGGTACAAGATTGGCAAAGCCACCATTTTAAAGTATATTTCATATATCAAGGATTCTTTTTTTATGGATGAATTATTGGAATTTTCTCCTAAGATAAAGAGTCAATTGCAGCGGGAGAGGAAAATTTATTTTATTGATAATGGTTTTATTGGGCTGTTAAATCCCAGGACCCATTTTAAAGAAGGTAGGTTGTTGGAGAATTGTGTTTTTTATCATTTGAAAAGGAAATACAAGCATGCGGATGTTTATTATATGAGGGCAGAAAAAGCAGAGGAGGTGGATTTTGTTTTAGTAGACAGTTTTGATGAGGGAGGCAAAAAAATGATCCAGGTTTCCTACGACCTTGGTCTTGTTTCCACCCGGGAGAGGGAAATTCGAGCGTTAGTAAAGGTGGGTAAAAAGCTTGGGCTTCAGAAGGGAGATATTATTACCTTTGATATGGAGGGATCGGAAGAGTCCACCTGGTTTGGTCATTCCATTCACTTGAGGATGACCCCGGCCTGGAAGTTTTTTATAAATAACGGTTAGCTAATCGTTTATTGCTCACACCTTAAAATGCCCTTAGGAGCCTCTTTTTTTTTGTAATTTGTAATTTTACCAGTCATTTCTTTTTTTTCTTCTTTTTCTTAGGAACAGAACCCATGCTTTTTCTTTCCTCTTTGTGAATGAGTTTTTTTAAGCTGGAAAGCTTTTCGTATTTTGGATGGTCCTGGGGCAGTTGGTCTAAATAATCGTCCAGGCGATCCCGTGCCTCCTGGAATTTTTTGAGTTTGGTTATAGTATAAATAAGATTACCGAATGTACTGGCTGTATCGGGATGCTGATCTCCAAAAAAAGCAGGGTTGTGTCAAGTATTCTGTGTAAATTTTTTTTATTTCATCACTAGTAGTAGAAATGGGAAACGCCAAAATTGTGGAAAAATCAAAGAAACTATTATCATACCTTGTTATTAGCCTCCTTTTTATTGTGGAAAACCTGTGGAAATCCTGTTGACCGCATTCTTTCAGTAGTTCATCTAATCTTATAATGAATTGAAACTTGACTGTCCCTTTCTTTTATATGGAAGATGGTTTATGACCGGGAAAAACCATTCCCGGCAAGGAAAAATGATTCCCGGCCCGGAAAAAACCATTTCTGGCCGGGAAAAACGATTCCCGACAGGGAAAAATCATTTCCGGCGGGGAAAAATCATTCCTGACGCGGAAAAGTTAATTTCAATCCCTTATAGAGTAAAAAAATAAAAAAATCCGAACTTTTACTTGACATACCTCGTATAACATAGTATAATGTTTAGCGATATAAGGTGAACAATGTTAAAGAAAGATAGTACTGAGAAAATTGGTAAATGGGAATCGCAAGTACGAAAAGGCATGCTGGACTTCATTATCTTGATATGCCTGGAAAAACGGGAATTTTACGGGTACGAACTGATTAAAACCATCAAAGATACCACAGAGATCAATGTCTCCGAAGGTACCATTTATCCGCTTCTAAACCGGTTAAAAAATGATGAATTCATTACTTCCAAATGGGTGGAAATGGAAACCGGGATCCCCCGTAAGTATTACAAGATAACTTCAGATGGCAAAAAACTCCTGACAAACATGAAAAATTCGTGGAAACAGTTCAGCAGCGCCATCCAACAATTAATGGAGGAGCAATGAATGAAAAAAAACTTTTTACAGATACTGTGACAATAAAAATATGGCACCAATACTTTCGCCGGGTAAAACGATGTGCCAAACCTCTGAAATCCAATCAACAAGAAGAACTACTCCTGGAAATCCAGGACCACCTGCTTGAGAGTTTTAAGCAAGAAACCGGCAGCAATGAAGCGGAAAAACTGCTCAATGCCATCGATAAATTGGGTGACCCTGAAGAAT
>CP070627.1:3080149-3083411 GCA_020355945.1 Candidatus Aminicenantota bacterium
GATTGCCTGGATAGCAAAAAAAATAATTGAGCGAACCGATCTCAAACGTGACCCTGTTGCTTACATTTATGAAGTACGAAAATTAGAGAAAAAAAGATAAAATGCATGTTAATACGCTAAAAAAGTTGAAAATTTGGTATAATGCATTATATTGAAAATGATAAGAGCACAAAAATAAAGGAGACACTATGAGAAAAAATAAATCATCAATTTCAAAGGCCAGCTCCTACCAGGAGATAGGAGAATTCTGGAGTGAACATGATTTAACAGATTTCTGGGACCAAACAAAACCGGTAGAATTTGAAGTGAATATTCAATCAGAGAAAATTTACTATTCACTTGAACGGGACCTTGCCAATGAAGTGTCTAAAATAGCACAGAAAAGAGGCGTAGCGGCTGAAACTCTGCTCAATTTATGGATAAAAGAAAAAGTTATTGAGCAAAAAGCTTAAATGGAAAAAATAACTGTATAACGTTTTAGAAAAAAACTGGATTCAGAACATTACAATGGAATCTTTAAATCTTGTAAAACTTCGGGAAGACTTAGTTCGTCGGCCTTTGGCAATAAGCACAATGGCGCGGGAAGATGTCGAGGGAGCTTTTCAACTTCAAGACTACGAATATCTACGCTGGGGTGTTGGCCCATCTCTTAGTGCTGGCTCAATTGTGGCGATATACGTGCCGAAAGGGGCTCGCATGCTGCCGGATGATGAACAGGGAAGAATCAAGCATATTTTCTCTGTCGCCCGTGATACCTACCCGGCAACTGATGAGTTTCAGTGGAACAATGTCGTATTCCTGCACAAGCGCGTTTCCCTTGAAGCTCCTTTACTAATTGATTTACTTAAACAACCTGCGGTAATCAAAACATGGCGGCTGCCTAACTCTAATTTTCGTGGGGTCGGTAAGTTGCGCAGCCCGTTGAAAGAAAGTGAAGCACAAATTTTTTGGGACCTGGTTTTTGACAAAAATAAAGCAGCAGCCGCGTCCATTAAGAAGTCACTGTTAACCGAAAACTATGTCCCCCGTGATATAGAGCAAAAACCTCCGGAGAAAGACCGCACGTTTGAGTACGATGTCGCTTTGTCATTTGCCGGAGAAGATAGAACTATTGCCAGGGAACTTGCCAATGCTTGCCTTGCATCGGGAATCCGTATTTTTTTCGATGAGTTTGAGGTGGCGAACCTTTGGGGAAAAGATCTCTACGAAACATTAGCCGATATTTACCAGAATCGGGCTCGTTACTGTATTCCTATCCTTTCTGCCCACTATGCACGAAAAACCTGGACAAATCACGAACGTAAAAATATACAAGCGCGTGCCCTGGTTGATTCCGATGAATACATACTTCCACTTCGCCTCGATAATACTGAGATTCCAGGAATTAGAGGAACAATTGCTTACCTTGATCTACGGCAAATTGACATTAAAGATGTGGTTACAGCATTGAGAGTGAAACTAGACAAAAAAGATGAGGAAAAATGAATGCATGAAAACACATTTCTTTTGTCAACTATTTTCAGAAAAAATCAGGAACCAATTTCAATTTGTTGATACTAAACCTGGCCTCTCCCCTAAAAAAAAATCATCCAAATGTATTTGATTCCTTTATACGTATCAAGATTTTTTGGATTTGCTCATGATTATGAAAATCTAAGGGGCTAGAAATTCCTGCTCCCTGATGTTTAGTCGGAATTCCTAACTTAATACAGATTCCCTCAGCCTTTCGGATTTCCTTTCTATTCCTTTTGGGCATCCTGCTCATGAGTTTTTGTATCTTCCTCGATTTTAAATAGCCTGATTTCATCAAAAATTTCAAAATCCTTTATGTTAAAAGTAAATAATTCTTCCAACTGATTCGCCACCATTGTAGCAGCAATATTGGCATCATAGATGTCTTTTTTGCAAACTTTATATTTTGAAACAATTTCTTTGAGCTTAGTCATAGAAAGTTCATTATCATACAAAACCCCAAAAGTATTTCCGAATTCATCTATTTTTGACAGTGCTTCTTCCACCTCCAACGGTCTTTCAAAAATTCTATCGTTTGTCGAAATGGAAAAGAACTCTCTTAAAACCTGGGTTGACACATAAATTTTAAAATTATTTTCCGAAAGGTATTTTAATACATGACAGACATGTAGGTGTTTTTCCCGGTCGAAGTCTTCAAAGGTTTGATAAATTAATATATTGGTGTCTAGAAAAATCGACTTAGATTCTGTCTTCATAAGCGTCAGACCTGGTGAAATCTCTTTTCTTGCCGTAGCATTTGTATGTGGTTAAAAGAAACTCCTTTGAAGAAAATTCCTGTTCAGAGGTTGCTGCTGCCGGTAAAACAATGATTTCAACTTTTTTTTCTGTAAAGGAGCGCGGTACTTTTATAACGATCTCATCGGAATCAATTTCTCTAAATTCTCTAATTACTTGCATTTTTAACTCCTTATTCAATAATATGGAATATTTTTTCGATTTTGTCAAGTCCTTTGTCGATCAAGCACGAATTTTGCTGAGAAAAAAATTATGGGGACATGAAATTGGCCTGTCCCCTAAAATGCTAAAAAAAAATCGAGGTTAGCGGCAGATTGTTTGCAACCTTTAATATATGAATTTCGTATATTTATTGTGCGAAAAAGGAATAGCTGCAATGAAAAACTGCATGATTTTTAAGTCACCAATATAAAGGAGAAATAAATATGAAAAGACATTTAATCCAACTAAACATCAGGTCATTTGTGGGATTTTTGGTATTACTGGTGATCGGTTCTCTCCTGGTGCCAGGGCCAGTAATTGCAAAAGTAATAAAAGTAGAAATCAAGAGTCGAGAAGTGGTATCCACCTCGACGGAACACCTCCGCTCCGGTCCATATGAGGTAATTAAGGGCATCATTTACCTGGAGGTAGACCCAAATGACCCGGCTAATCAACTGATCGTTGACTTAAAATTGGCTGAACGCAACCATCGCGGCAATGTGGAGTTTTCCACTGAATTTGAATTGCATAAGCCTGTTGATGCGGAACGTGGAAATCACCAACTGCTTTATTTTGTCAACAATCGCGGCTATAAAATGGGAACATGGCATTTTAACAGCCAGGCTGGTAAGAACTGGCTTTACAGCACGGGATGGTCATACCTGTGGTGCGGCTGGAATTGTGATGTGATTGAAAGTGAGAAAAGACTCAATATACACGTTCCGGTAGTTACTGAAAACGGTAAAACCATAACAGGGAAGATTTATTCCGAAATGATCTCTTATGCAAATAA
>CP070627.1:3083511-3086773 GCA_020355945.1 Candidatus Aminicenantota bacterium
TTGACAAAGGCTCCTTAATACCGTTATGATATGGTCTAAAAAAATTACTACAGATGCTTTTTTTCTACACACAAGAATCGATAGCATCAAAGGGCTGCTGCCCGGAAGTATAATTATAATGAACGTTGGAGGTTTGAACAATGAGTAATATGGAATTTCCCGGCATGTTGGAACGTTTTTTTCGTTATGTAAAAATCGACACCCAATCCAATGAAGAGTCCACCGAATTCCCATCCACCCCAAAACAAATGAATCTTCTCAATAAACTGAAAGAGGAATTGGAAGAATTGGGCTTAGAAGAGGTGACCCTGACAAAATGGGGATATGTACTGGGAACATTGAAAACCAACCAGGATAAAGATGTTCCCACTATTGCCTTAATCGGCCATGTGGATACCTCCCCGGATGTGTCAGGAGAGAATGTTAACCCCCGGGTGCACCGGGACTACGATGGAAAAGATATTGTATTGTCTGAGGATGCAAGTGTGATCATAAAGGTGGAAGAGAATCCCTATTTAAAAGAGAAGATAGGCAAAACCATTATCACGGCAGATGGCACCACCCTATTGGGGGCCGATGATAAAGCCGGTATTACCGAAATGATGTGTGCCCTGAAATACCTGCTGGAGAACCCGGACATTCCCAGACCCAATATCCGGGTGCTGTTTACCCCTGACGAAGAGATAGGACGGGGAACCGAACATATTACCCTGGAAGAAATTAAAGCAAACTACGGGTATACGGTGGATGGTGAAAAATTGGGAGAAATCGAGGATGAAACCTTTTGCGCGGATACCGTAGAAATTAAAATACAGGGGGTAAATGTTCATCCCGGTTATGCCAAAAATAAATTGGTCAATGCGATAAAAATCGGGGTTGAGATTATTGACCGATTTCCAAAGGATGGCATGTCGCCGGAAACCACGGAAAAACGAGAGGGCTACATCCATCCCCACCATTTCTCCGGCGGCAGCGAACAGGCCATGATAAAAATTCTTATCCGCGATTTTGAAGAGAAGGGCCTGAAAAAAAAAGAAGATTTCATTAAGAATATCGTGGATGCAGTGGCTGAAAATTACCCTAAAGCCAAAATCGATTTCAAAGTGATCCAGTCTTACCGGAATATGAAATTGGTCCTGGACAAGCATCCCCAAGTCCTGGAAAAAGCATTCAAAGCCGTCGAATTATCAGGTATTAAGCCATCCAAAAACATCATCAGGGGAGGAACAGACGGTGCCCGATTGAGTTATATGGGACTCCCCACTCCCAATATCTTTACCGGAGGTGCCAATTTTCATTCCCGGCAGGAATGGATCGCATTGGAGGATATGCAAAAAGCCGCAGAGGTCATTGTTAACCTGGTGAAATTATGGGCTGAATAAACAGGTATTTCAGGCCAGGTGAGTGATTAGTGAAGTGACCGGGAAAGAGAGTTGGGTTTGGCAAAAAGATATCGTTAAAGATAAATAATAAAAAAAATTTCCTGTTAAAACCCTTATTTATCCGGAACTGCAGGAAAAAGAAGAAATTTGGGGCTTGATTTTTTTTTGTTTTTGGGTTATTTTATTATCTTATAGTTAAGGCTATTAAAATCTATAAGAATCAAAAAAATATCGCCATAAAGATACGGGCTATCCGGGTCTTTGTGCCATGTCGACTAAAAAAGGAGGCAAACATGAAAACCAGGAAATTTAGCAAGAAATTAACGCTGAACAAAAAAACCATTGCTAACCTGAAGGACAAAGACATGAAAGCGGTCAATGGCGGGGCCACTGATCCGTCGAACAATCCATGGGTGTGCTGTATCCCTAAGACTTCAGAGCCGCCTTTATGTCCTTTCACCTAGTTTTAAAATTTTGTACTTTACAAAAAAGGAGGATCCATGAAAACCAAGAAATTTAGCAAGAAATTAAGGTTAAGCAAAGAAACCGTTGCCAATCTCAATTCCAACCAAATGAGATTTGTTTATGGTGGAATTGATACAAAAATTTGTCCGCTGCCAACCGAACACTCTTTATGCTGCACGATTAATGGCCCCACTTGTACCTGTTTTACTTATTGTGAGGGAACCTGTCAAGGAAGTGAATGCGATACTTGCCCATGAGTTTGTTGCCAGTCTGAAACATTTGGAAATTATAAACGGTGAATTCAACAGGGGATGGTGTTGTTTTTCGTTTGTAATCTGGGATTTGTAATTTGTAATTTTTTACTTTTGGGGTGTTTTACTCATATTGAATCACTTCAACCGGACAGTTTTCTGCGGCTTCTTTGATCTGTTCCTCATATTCGTTAAAATTAACCCCTTCCTTGACTACAGCAGTCTCTTCACCCATTTCAAATACCTCCGGACCACTGGCTTCACAAACACCACAGACAATACATCCGTCCTCGATCCACACCTTTGTTATCGCCATAAGCACTACCTCACGTGTTTGATTTTCCTTTAATCCGAATAACAGAGTAAAACAATACTATACTGGCCTTTTTTTGTCAAGAAATAAAAATATTACCCCTTACCACCCGGAGGGCATAAGCGCTCAAATAACAATTACAAATGAAAAACGATAAATTAGGCCTTACCCCGAGGAACCAGGAAGAGATATACGATATTTGGCAATTCTAATTTCTCCTGCTTCATCTTCCAAAACAGCATAAAGATAATTGTTTTTTATAACAAGGGAACGGGGTTTAAGGCCTTTATCAAATTTGACATAAGCCTTGTACAGGTATTTTCCCCCTGTTGAGAAGATATCGATTTGTTTCGGCGTCTGATGACCGGGCAAATTTCTTAAAGGATCCGGGACCAATACATAGATAAGGCCGTTTATCTCCTCGATATGGTAGAAATAGGTGGGTTCATCCGGAAAGGCTTTGATCAACTGGTTTCGTTGATCGTCGGATAAATTTCGTACCCCGTTGAAAAGCGACTTTTTCTCCTCCCCGGAGATTTTTTTGTTTTTTCTTTCTACCGAGAAAGAAAAAAGCGGCTTTCCCTCCAGGTCTGTCACATTAATTTTATAGGTGTTGCTTATACCATAATACAGTTTATCTTTGCCGCGGCCTACGGTCATCAAAGGTGTTAATCCGACAATTATAATTAATCGTCTGGGGGCGTTTTGTTGGCGTCCATAACGGACATCTCCTCCCATAAATATCTGGAATTCGGAAACCACGGTTACCTTGCCGGTGACGAGGTTCACCCTGGTAATTGTACCTTTATTGTCAGGTCTTTGGAAAACGTTGACCGGGGAAGCAATAAATT
>CP070627.1:3086873-3090129 GCA_020355945.1 Candidatus Aminicenantota bacterium
CTGCTGATCGGCGGCACCGAACTGTCATTAAACAGCGGACACCTGGCTGCCATGGGGTTCAATATCCCGGGTTACATTTTCCCGCCCGAGCCCCAGGAAGCCATTAATGAAATAATCCACGATAACGGGGTGTGTTTTATTTCTCATCCTTTTGATGATAAAGTTCCCTGGACTGACTGGGATATTTCCGGGTTTACCGGTCTTGAAGTGCTCAGTTCTTATAGTGCAGCCAGGCGTGCCGGGATTTTAAAAATTTTGATTTTTCCTTTAAAGTATGTAATCAACTCAAAGTATGCTTTACTTAATACCATGGGATATCCCACGGATAACGTAAAAAAATGGGATTCATTAAATCAATCCGGCCGGTATTACGGTATTTATGCTTTAGATGCCCACGCCAAGCTGCCTATTTCCAAAAAAATACAATTGAACTTCCCCACTTACAAATCCATGTTCGAGATCATGACCGTTTATGTAAAAATCAATCAAAAGCTTTTGCGGGGAGTCCAGGGGGGCGGTTTTCTCGAAAAGAGCCCCCCTGGCCGCCGGAGGCAGGCTCATCAAGCTGCTGCTGGTGTTATTGCTTCGTTAAGAAAAGGGAATTTTTTTAATGTGATAGAAGGCATTGCTTCTGCCAATGGGTTTGAAGCGTTTTTCATTGAAAAAGAGAGTGGTAAACGCATTGAAATGGGTGGTTCATCAAAGGAAAAACAAGGTAAGCTGGTGATTCTTTTACCTTTTGACTTTGAAACAGAGATCATTGTTTTAAGAGATGGAATTAAGAGCGAACAAAAAGCGATCAAGCAAAAAAAGCAATTAGAGATTGAGGTTAACGAGCCCGGGGTTTACCGCATCGAGGTTTATGTACCCGGGAATACCTTTGATGACTTGCCCTGGATCATGACCAACCCGTTTTTTGTGGGGGTGGAGGCTCCCCTACCCTCATTTCCGGCCGCTGGTGAAATTGTTCTCAAGCGGCTGCTGTTGGATGACCAGGATGCTTTTAAAGTTGAAAAGAACAATCGTTCCCAGGGTTTGATTGATGATGAGACCAGAGAAGAGGGCGAAAAAATCACGCATTTTACCTTTAAATTGGTGACGGAATCGCCGGAGGATAAGAACTTTTGGTCGGTGATGGCTTTGCGTAAGCGGTTTGATTTTTCGGGTGATAAGGGATTTATTTTTGAGGCCAGGTCAGATAAGAAGCGGCGGTTTTGGGTGGAGTTTCGCACGGGTGAAGGTGAGTCTGAGGTATGGTATCGGCATTCGTTTTTAGTGGAACCAGGATGGAAAAAATTTCATATTCCTTTTAAGAAATTCCAGGTGATATATGGAGAGAAGAAATTACCGCAGCTTTCTAAGGTAAGCTCGATCTTTTTTTCCATTAACAATGCCAATGCCTATCCGGGCACAGAGGGTGAGATATTTTTAAAGAATTTCGGTTTATATTGAGCCACATTAGCCACGAAGTTACAGTGAAGCATGAAGAGACACGAAGGAAAAGTAAAAAAAATTAGCCACGGACGAACACGGACAAATTATTTACAATGATTCTTGTAAAAAGCCCTGGTAATTCCGCCTTGATAATATCTCCTTTGAGGATATATTTTTCACACACTTCATGAAAGGCAACTTTGAGGTCCCTTCCGTTATCCATTTCCTTTTTTAATTCTTCAATGATTTCTTTTAGATGCAGTGCAACGGTTTTGTCGTTTTCATCAGCTTTTTTAATGTATTCATCAATATAATCATCTAAAGTAAATTTCATGTCTTAAATATAGAGGAAATTCAACCGGTTGTCAAGAAAATGATGAATTTTTTTAAAAAAATCGCCAAAATATGCAAAAAAAAGATATATAAATGAAAAAACACACCCCGGCCCTTCCTGCGGTCAGCGGAAAAAAATGAACTGAGTTCGCTGCGGTCGCAATTCACAATTGATTGGAATGATGGAATGTTGGAATATTGGAATGTTGGATTTGGAAGATTGGGAAAATGGGAAATTAGACAAGGGGGCAAGCCCCCTTGTTCCCTTTTAATAATTCGCTTCCTTTTCCCTCCTTTCCCTCCTTGCTGTTTGTTTTTCTGAAAAAAATTCAGAAAACAATTGAAGATTTCAGCATTTGGTGTTATATTTATAATATGGAATATGAAAAAAACTTAAAACATTACAGGGACCTGAAAGGAGTTATAGATACCTCTTTTGAAGATGGAGAAATAAAAAAGGCAAAAGAAATGTCAAAAAAAATGAAGGAAAAAGGAATTGATATCGATACAATTTCAGAGATTTCCGGGCTCTCAAAAGAAGAAATTGAGAAATTGTAAACTTACTTTTAAGCTTCCCCCCCTGGGGCACCTCTTCCTATCTTCCTCTTTTACCCTTCTTCTTTCCGTTTTTCGTCATCTGTCTTTTTGATATCGCAGTTCGGGCAGATCACGGGCCGGGTAGCGGGCCAGGCCATCGGTGTAATAGAGGTACGGCAAGGCGGTGTCGGAGGAAGCCAGGTATTGATTATCTTTGAATAAAGTAATGGCATGGTTACCGGGTAATAAGCTGATGGTATAAATGAGCTCACCGGTGTGGCTGTCCCATATTCTCATGGTGTTATCATAGCTTCCTGAAACCACCCGGCGGTTATCCGGGCTGAAGGTAACAGATACTACATAATGGTGATGACCTTTGAGGGTCTTTACCAGGCGCCCGGTTTCCAAATCCCACAATTTCACTGTTTGATCGTTACTTCCCGAGACCAGGCGCCGGTTATCCGCGCTGATGGCAACGGACCAGATTAACTTTTCATGTCCTTCCAGGGTGTTGAGCAGGGCGCCGCTGGCTAAATCCCACAATTTCACCGTGCTGTCGTCACTTCCCGTGACTATATATCGATTATCTTTGCTGATGGCCACGGCATTGACCCCGGCACTGTGCCCGGTATTCAACAATGGCTTCAACTTTAAACGAGGAGTTCCCGGCTGCCCCGTTCCGAAAAACGTATTTTTTTGCCGGACCTGTAAATCCAAATTACTGCCCAGGAAACCGGTCCCGGTGAAATCATTTTCTTCTATTACACAACCTTTAAAAGTAGAATTCTGAAAATTTGCTAACCGGAAACCGGTTTTTTGAAAATTACAATTCTCAAAGGTGCAATTCTTAAAATTACCGTATTGGGCATCAGTGCGCTCAAAAGTTACATCTTTAAATACAGAATGACTGAAATCACTGGATTTCAAATTGACCTGATTAAAATTAACCTTT
>CP070627.1:3090229-3093479 GCA_020355945.1 Candidatus Aminicenantota bacterium
AGCCCACGAATTACACGAATTACACGAAAAAAAAATAAAATAATTCGTGTTCATTCGTGTAATTCGTGGGCTTCTTTTTTTTCATACGTCTCCGGGCGTAGCCGCGGCCTCATGAGGAACTGCTATTGAATATTTTCTTTTTCAGGGGGTTCCTGGCTGCCGGTATCCGGGGTTTCACCAGGACCTTGCTCCTGAAAACGCAGGCTGGCCTGTATGTTGGAATCCAGGAGATCATGATTCTGCTGGTGGTTATCACCTATGGTGACAATAGTGATGGAAAAGGCAATGTTATTGGGGCTCACCACCTCATAAACATGAACCAGTTGATTCCCTTTGCCCAGGAAAATCTCATACCCCGCCAGGTCATTGAAACTGACCAGCCCATAGCTGGCAACCTCAAGTTTTGACAACAGCCCTGCTTTGCCTTCTTGTATGTCGGCCAACCTCGTCATCATAGCCTGCTGGTGATCCCGCTTTACCTTCATGGGAGATGCAATAATCGTAACATTGATGTTGGGAGAATAATTAAACATAATCATGGTGTGTTTTCCCTGGGAATTATTGATAATATAGTAACCTTTGGAGAGAGAGACAGAAAAATATCCGTTAGGGTCAGCAAAATCTTTGGTTTCATCGGATAACAGGCCTGACCCGGCGGGCAGCCAGGCCTTTTGTTTGGGCCTGGTTTTAGGTTTACGGGGTTTAGTGGGCTTAGGGGACTCAGCCTGGGGTGTGACGGTTTGTTGCGGGGTTGTTGGTTCGGGTTCAACACTCTCTTGCCTGGAGGTGAGTTTAAAAATAATAAATACGGCAGCGATAATGACGATAAAGATCAGTATGGGGCCTGCCTTGCTTTTCTTCTGAGCCAGGGGAGGGGGACGGTAGGTAATTTGCCGGTCAGCCGGCTTTGTTGTTACCGGGGGAGACGGAATAGTCGAGACCGCGGTCTCCTCGGGAAGCTGCTGCGGAGGTGTTGGCAGTGGTCCAGGTGCTGCAGGTTGTTCCCCAGCCGCTGCTTCGGTTTCTGGTTCCGAAACCTCAGGAACAGGAGGGTGGGGTTTTTCAGATACCTTTAACAATTGGCACCGCACACCAATCTTTTCAAAATTTTTCTTAAAGGACTGGGCCGCATCCTCTGAAAGGTCTGTTCTCACCAACACCGGTCTTTGCAGGAACAGTTTATCCACCACCACCCCGGATACTTTAAACATAGAACCCAACCTGGTCTTGACCGACAGTAAATCCTGGCCTTCTTGAAGTTCCCCGCAGAACACAATTTTATATTGTCCTGCTGCCGCCTGGGGCGGTTCAAATCCCGGTGATTCTACAAATTCGAGATAGGAGTGTGCGCCGCATTCTTTGAATCGGTTCAAATATGATACAGCAGTCCAGAAGTCAGTGGGTTCTTTGGAGACAGCCACTGGTTTACCTGTAAAGAGACCTGCCAGCTTTTCCGGTTTGACCCGGTAAAACATACTTAAATTGGTCTTGACTTCGTTTATATCTTTATCATGAAGTATTTCGCCGTTGAACATCAAGCGGTAACGGGTTTCGTATCCCATAAAGATGTTTTCCTCTTCAGGCCCGGTTTTTTTGCTTTCCAGGCCAGTGGTTTGCCGGAGTTGTATTGGTCCGGTGTCTTTTTCTTCCATTTTAACAATGGTACATCGTGCGCCGGCTTTCTCAACCTGGCCCGCGAATTCTTGAGCGGCTTCCCAATCGATATTCTCTTTAAGAACAAATTTCTTACCGGAGAAAAGTTGATCGATTTTTTTTATATCAACTTTATACAGGGCAGCAAGATTTTGCTTTACCTCTTCCGGGTTTGCCTGGGGAGCAATTTCCCCTCTAAATATCACTCGATACTTTTGGTCTTTCATAAGATACCCCTGGTTGCTGTCTAAAACAAAAAAATTTCACTTTTAAAATAAACATTCTATAATTATAAATGAATTTTTTTTTATTATCAACAGCAGCGAAGCAGAATCAGAAATTCTTATTTTAGCCACGAAGGTACACAAAGAAACACGAAGAAAAAAATTGAAACAAAAATGATAGAAATAATGCAGCTTTGAGGAATACAATTCCTTGAAATTGAAAAATTTCAAGGATTTAGGTGAGATTTTTTCGCTCTTCTTCAGTGACTACAAAAATATAGGGCCGGGAAGAGACCGGGCTCTTTCCTACCACCACCAGGGTGCCATACACTTCTTCGATGATTTGATAAGTCAATACCTCAGCCGGTGTGCCCATCTTATGAATGCGGCCCTCTTTCATCAATACCAACCGATTACAATATTCACCGGCCAAATTGAGGTCATGAAGCACAATGATCACTGTCAAACCGGACTCGCGGTTTAACCGCTTGATCAGGTCCATGATGCGCACCTGGTGAGTAATATCCAAAAACGTAGTAGGCTCATCCAGGAGAATCAACCGGGGCTCCTGGACTAAGGCCCGGGCGATTAATACCAGTTGTCGTTCACCACCACTCAACTCCCCTACCAATTTATCTTTAAATCCAAGGGTTTCAGTCAATTCCATGCATTTTTTAGCGGTTCCCACATCCCTGCTGTTATCCAAAAACTGGAACCGTTGATGATGAGGAATTCGACCCAGCAAAACAAAATCTTCCACCGTGATATGACTGATACCCGGGTTTTGAGACACCACCGCTACTTTTTGAGCAATTTCTTTAAATCCCATCTGACGGATATTTTTCCCTTCCAGGTAAATAGCCCCGTTTTTAGGTTTTAATATCCGGGTGATGGCTCGCAGGAGAGAAGTTTTACCCGAACCATTGGGGCCAATAATACCAATAAATTCACCTCTTTCTATTTTAAAGGTAACATCTTCAATTTGAAACGAGTCGTACCCGCACACCAGGTCTTTGATTTCCAATATTGTTTGGGTGGTTGTACCTGTCATAATTCAACACCCCGTTTGCCCAGGGCATAGACAAAAATAATGCCGCCCACAATACCGGTAACCACTCCCACCGGGAGTTCCAGGGGTAAAATAATGGTACGGGCAATGGTATCGCTGATGATTAAAAATATGGCCCCTGATAAGAAAGCACTGATCAAAAGGATGCGATGGTCCTGGCCTACAAACATCCGGACAAAATGGGGCACAGCCAGCCCTACAAAACCGATAATACCGGTTATAGCAACACAACAGCCGGTGAGCATCGAAGCCAGGATAAAAAGATACCGTTTGGTACTTTCCGTATCAATACCCAGGTGCCTGG
>CP070627.1:3093579-3096828 GCA_020355945.1 Candidatus Aminicenantota bacterium
TCCGCATCTTCAAGAGAAACCAGGTAATGACAGTGGGTCATCAGTTCCAGCATTCCTCCTAAACAACGCTTGCCATTAATCAAACCAACCGACACCTTAAATTCATTATGAAGACGCCGCGCCGTCTGAGACCAACCTTTGGAAATATTAAAACCAATCTCCTCTTTCTCTAAAGCAGGAAAGAAATCACTGGTGTCAGCCCCTACCATCTGGGTAGATAAATGAAAATCACCGGTAACAATCACCCGCTCAATTCCCTCTTTCTTCAACCAATCAATGGCCCGGTTCATCTCAAGATTCACATCACTGTTGTAGCTTTCACGGCCAATGGTAATAACACCCACATTCCCGTCATGCTCAGCGTTGACATACAACTGCTGCCATTCGACACTGCCCATCTCTTCAAAAACAGCAGGATACCAGGAACTTTTGGCTGCTTCGGGATGAAGCCGGTGATAGGCTTCTACTATTTTCACGGCAGCATCAGCACCATGACTGCGGATGACCGATAAAACACCCCGACGGAACTGGGCACATAATTCACCAATGGCATTCATATGAGAAAGATGAGCCCGCTTCTCATGAAGCATCAAACTGGCCATCTGGAAAAACGGCCCTAATATCCAGGTCTGAAATTCCTCATCCTCTTCTTTTTCCAACGTCCAATTGACCAAAGGCCGGAAATGATTGGGGGGATACCAATTCTCACCGCTGTCTTTATGTTCGTCCAATTCCGGTGTGGGTTTAAATACATCACCATAGTGCTGACTGAGATGATGAAGACACGACCAGGTCAGGAAATTTGCTCCCTTCGCGCCAATGGCATCATGAGCCCGGAACGGATTCGGACCCAAAAGCTTGCGAATATATTTGTCAATCTTCCAATAGGGCATATTACAATTCCGATGATACCTGATACCGGTCAATGTTAAACCGCAAAATAACACATCCAAAACAAAAGACCAATCATCACTGACCGGGACCGGAATCAGCCCCAACGCCCAAAGAAGTTGGGTTATCGCAGAAGGTTCGGGCTCGACGATCTCAAAAATTTTATTGATTTCATGAGGAAATGCAGGATGGGCAATTCCTACTCCCAGTTGCTTCATAGGAAAACCGGAAGTTACCGAACGAATTTCAATGCCCGGGAAAGCGGCTTGAAAGATTTCATAGTGGGATTTCTTGATTTCAAGTATCTCCGGGATGGCTTCCAGAAGAAACCGCGGTTGATAATTTTTCAGTTGTGAGGGCAGTTCAGTTCCACCATAGTTCAAACCAATAACATTCTCCATGATTTTATTGGCACCAGCTTTGCCAAAAGCCCTGGCTAAACCGGGGTACTGCTTGCCAATGCCGTCAGGAACACCAGGAAAATCCAGGGCGATAATAGGTATATCATAAGGTCGTAGCCGGGAACCCAACTGCATGGACTTGCCAGCTCCAACAATACCGTTAGCCCCTGAAATAACCAAAGAGCCGCGATTATTGGCTTCACCAAACACCTGGTCCACCAGGTCATTGGTATTGGCTGATAATTGCCCCTTTTGAAAAATATCCAGTACGGTTCCCAATCCCATTGTTTGCAGGGTTGGTTGTCTCATTGCGTTTGCCATGGTGCTTACCTCCTTTCAGTGACTTTCAAGATGGCTGCAATACCCACATCTCCGGCAGCACAACCAAAAACCAATACATAACCGCCGCCAAGGTCCACGGCTTCTTCTAAAGCTTCAATGATTATCCGGGTGAGAGTCGGACCCTGGGGATGCCCCCAAACCAATGAACAACCCGTGGTGTTCATTTTATGCCAGTCATAATTTAAAGTTTTGGCAAAAATAACATCGTTGACAGCAAAGGGATTGTGATTTTTAGCCACAGCCATATCATCCATTGTTAAACCGGTCCGGTTTAAGACCTTTTGCACAGCTAAAACCGGGGCTTCGGGCATAAGACTGGGAAGTGTTCTTACCTCGGCTTTGGCCACGAATTGAATATCGATCTCAGGCCGCGGACTGAGTTCCCGGGCCTTGTCTTCCGCGGCTGCCAGTAAACAGGCCATTCCATCCGAAGCATGAGTTTGGGTTCCACCGGTCACGCAAGTATCCAGTTCCCGCATTTCTCTTAAACCCTGTAACGTCAATTTTCGGATTCCAGCATCAGAATCAACTTTTCCCAGGACTCGACCTTGTAGATTTAATACCTCAAAAGGGAAAAGAATACGGTCTAGAAATCCTGAATTTAAAGCTTCAAAATACTGGTCATACCGACAAAACGTCAGCTCGTCCACTTCCCTGCGGTCTAATTTATATTTCCGGGCAGCAATGCCGGCAGTGGCGATCATTGCTCCGCCTGTGGCCGGGTCAAAGCCGAAGTTGTCCCAAACGTCGCTGAGAGCATGTGTGCGTTCATATGCCCGGCGTTCAGGGAAAACCCCTACCGGTGAATCACTGGTGCGATCAAAAGTTAATACTCCGACTACATCATACGAGCCGGCCTGGACTTCGGAACAAGCCAATACCGTTGCTTGCAGACCCGTGGCACAAGCCTGTTCCATGTGAAAACCAGGGATGCGATACCCTAAACAACTGGCCACTAACGGCGCATTCCAGAACTTCCAATGCCAGGGAATAGTTGATCCGATAACAAGATATTCTAAGTGGTTCTTGGGAATTTTTCTCTTGCCCAGGATTTTGTTCATAGCTTCCCCGGCAAATTGCCCGATATTGACCTCAGCTAACGGTGACATTTGCCAGGCCGGGAAATAACTGCTTCCCCACGTGCCATAAGGTATCCTGACCCTGGGAAACATCATGTCTCCTTTATTCATTTATTACCTCCTATTATCTTTGCCTCCGGCGGCCAGAAACCTTTTTGAAAAAAGGTTTCTGGACTTCCAAAAACTTTTTATTAATCTCTGTGTCCTCGTTATAACGTGTCCTCTGTGGCTAAAATTTAACGGGCAGAACTGGTTTTTGGCCAGCTAGTGCCGGGCTTTTCCAGGCTGTAGTAGACTTTGATCTCTTCCAATTCCTCGAAAATCTGCGGAACCACCTGGAGCTCCATGCCAATGTTGATCTCTTCTTCTTTGATGGTTTCACCAAACCACGCCAATGCCCTGCCGCCTTCTTCCAGGTCCACGACTCCTACGATATAAGGGGTGACATCCTCAAAACCGGTTGGAGCCGCCACGATTTTTGTGAAAGTGTGCAGCTTAGCTTTTCCACTCATCTCGAAAAACTCAAAATCGCCGCT
>CP070627.1:3096928-3100174 GCA_020355945.1 Candidatus Aminicenantota bacterium
ATAGACCCGGATTACCCCAAAGAACGAATCAATTACATGTTGAAAGACAGCGGCGCGAAAATTTTATTGTCCGAAGGACGCCATCCTGACTTCCCAGCTCCCCAGCTTCCCAGCTTCCCAGCTTCCCTCCCTTCCAGCCTGGCCTACATCATCTACACCTCCGGCACCACTGGCAAGCCCAAAGGTGTGATGGTGAACCATGGGAATGTGGTGCGCCTGGTTAAGAATTCCAATTTTATCGAATTTTCCCCAAAAGACCGGTTACTGATGACCGGGGCACTGACATTTGACATAACCACCTTTGAAATTTGGGCTCCCCTGTTAAACAATGTGGGCCTTTACCTGCCGGATGAAACCGTGATACTGGACCCGGAAAAATTCAATGAAACCATCCAAAAAAACAAAATAACCATACTGCATTTAATCCCCCAATTATTCAATCAAATCACCCGGATGAGCCCGGGTATATTCAAAGACTTAAGGTATTTCCTGGTGGGAGGGGATCTGGTCAAGCCCGAATATGTCAAACAGTTGATCACCAGGTGTCCACACATAAACCGGGAATTCAAAATCCTGCATATGTACGGCCCCACTGAAAATACCACCTTTTCAACTTTTTACCCCATTGATCTCCATCGCCTCCATGACCTTCGTATCCCCATCGGCAAACCCATTGCCAATTCCACGGTTTATATTATCGATAAATATTTTAATCTCCAGCCAGTAGGTATTACCGGGGAATTAATAGTTGGGGGCGAAGGCGTTGCCCGCGGATATTTAAATCAGCCCGAAGGAACCGCAGAAAAATTTGACCATGATTTATGGGATTACCAGGATTACCAGGATAAAAAACAAAAGGTTCCCCGCAGCAGATTTTATAGGTCCTATATGTCCCATTCGTCCTATATTTACAAAACCGGTGACCTGGGTCGGTGGCTCACTGACGGCAATATCGAATTTCTAGGACGAATCGACCACCAGGTAAAAATAAGAGGATTTCGTATCGAGCTGGGGGAAATCGAACATCAATTGCTCCAATATGAGAACATAAACGAAACCCTGGTGGTGGCAAAAGAAGAAAATAACAGCAAATATCTCTGCGCTTACCTGGTCTCTAAAGAAAAAATAAACGTATCCGGGATACGGGATTTTCTCTCCCGTAAACTCCCGGACTATATGGTCCCCGCTTATTTCGTTCAACTGGATGAGCTGCCCTTAACACCCAGCGGTAAAATCGACCGGATCTCGTTACCCCCACCCGGACAGGAACCAGGCAAAAAATACATCCCACCCAGGAACGCCGTTGAAGAAAAACTGGCAGAACTGTGGTATGAGGTCTTAGGTAGAGACGCATTGCATGCGTCTCAAATATATGCGTCTCAATCACATGCGTCTCAACCGCGTTCATCCATAGGCATCGATGATAATTTCTTCGAATTAGGCGGACAATCTTTAAAAGCAACCCTATTGATCTCGAAAATTCATAAAGCACTGGAGGTAAAAGTACCGCTGGCAGAGGTGTTTAAACGTCAAACCATAAGAAATCTGTCAGCATACATAGAAAAAACCGGGAAAGTTAAATATGCCAGGATAGAACCCCTGGAAAAAAAAGAATATTATCCTTTATCCTCGGCCCAGAAACGGTTATTTATTTTGCAGCAAATAGAATTGGAAGGCACCGGCTACAACATGCCCACAATCATGATACTGGAAGGAGACGTCGATGGGGCAAAGCTTGAAAAGACATTCCTGCAATTGATCCGGAGGCATGAAAGTATGAGAACTTCATTCAAATTTATAGCGGAAGAACCGGTCCAGCAGGTCCACCTTTACAGGGATATAGAATTTTGCATTGAAACCAGCTCGATTAAAAACTTTATACGTCCGTTTGATCTTTCCCGGGCACCGCTGCTCAGGGTGGGCCTGGAAAAATTAGCAGGAACCGAACATATCTTTATGGTAGACATGCATCATATTATTTCCGACGGTTTATCCGAAGCTATATTGATAAGAGAGTTTATGGAACTATACGAAGGAGTAGGATTAACCCCACTTCCGCCCCTGCGATTCCAGTACAAAGATTACGCCCAATGGCAGAACAAGATTGGTCAAACAGGAAAAGAATCCCTGAACAAGCAAAAGGAATATTGGTTGAAGGAGTTTAATATACAAGGCGAAGTCCCGGTACTGGACCTGCCCACCGATTACCTCAGACCTTCGCTGCAGCGTTTTCAAGGGAACACCGTGGGATTTGAAATGGGTAATCAAGAGTCAAAAGCATTAAAAACCCTGGCATTAAAAGAAAAAACCACCCTGTACCTGGTAATACTGTCCTTATACTATATCCTATTGTCGAAATTGACCAGCCAGGAAGATATTGTAGTGGGAACCCCGGCAGCAGGCAGAAGACACCTGGACCTGGAAAATATAATCGGGATGTTTGTCAACACACTGGCACTGAGAAACTATCCATCAGGAGAAAAATCCTTCAGTGCATTCATGAAGGACGTAAAAGAGAAAACCCTGGATGCTTTTGAAAACCAGGATTACCAGTTTGAAGACCTGGTGGAGCAAATTGCCGTAAACAGGGATGCCAGCAGGAACCCGCTTTTTGATGTGATGTTTTCCCTGGATAACATCTACGATCGCACCGATAAACCAGGGGATATCACGGTTATGGGAATGAAAGGGATTAAATTAAAACCCTACTCGGAGGTAAATAAAATATCCAAATTTGATATGACCCTGTCCGCGCTGGAAGGGAGGGATAAGCTTAATTTTAACCTGGAATACAGCACAAAACTGTTTAAACAAGAAACAATAGAAAAATTTATCAATTATTTTAAGAAAATCGTATCCGCAGTGTTAAAGAACCCCGCAGTGAAAATATCTGCAATAGAGATCATATCCGAAGAAGAGAAACACCGGGTATTGTACGATTTTAACGATACCCGGGCGGCATACCCCAAAGACAAGGTGATCCATCAATTATTTGCAGAACAGGTGGAACAAACCCCGGATCATATTGCTGTAATTGGCATGGACCATGGACCATGGACCATGGAGAAGCACTTAGAGGGAACAAGGGGGCTTGCCCCCTTGTATATTACTTACCGGGAATTAAATAAAAAATCCGGTCAACTGGCTCATATACTAATAGAAAAAGGCGTCAAGCCTGATACGATTGTAGGAATTATGATAGATCGTTCCCCGCAGGCGATTATCGGGATTTTGGGAATACTGAAA
>CP070627.1:3100274-3103515 GCA_020355945.1 Candidatus Aminicenantota bacterium
ATCCAGCCTTATCGAGGGTTAGACGGTTATCGCAACTATCAAAACATCGGCACGGCCGAATTAACCGGGCTGGAACTGGAACTGGGAAAACGCAGCGGGATTTTCGATTTCAGGTTGAATTATACCTATTTGCACGCCGTTGAAAAAGACCTGGATCAATCCCTGGATTATGCACCCAGATCCCAATTCAACGGATTTCTTAATATAGGAGAAATCAAAGGATTTTCACTCTCCTTTTGGGGAATAGCAGTATCGGGTTCCCAAGCCAAACTGGGAAATGAACCGCCTTTTGAGATCGTCGCCATCCCAGGCTATGTGCTTTTGCATGCCCGGTTGACAAAACAAATCGGCGCCTTTAATCTTTACATAAAGGCTGAAAATTTATTAGACCGGGCCTATTTTGCCGAACCCGGTTTTCCCATGAAGGCCCGGACCTTCATGCTGGGATTTGGCATGGATTTAAAATAGCAGGTTTATAAACCCGGTTGTTGTTCAATCACGGTTTATTGTTTATTGTTTATTGTTTAATGATTTGAAGCGCTTGTTCCAGGGATTTGCCCAGGAACATGGTGTCGATTCCCACGGCAATTACGATGTACCCTTGTTCAATAAATGTTTTTACCTCTTCCGGGTTAGTGGTAAATATGCCCAGGGGCATACCAGTGTGCAGGCACACCTGCCTTACCCTGTCAATCTGCTTTTGCACTTCCGGGTCATTGACCTGTCCAATCTTTCCCATGGTGCCGGACAAATCATAGGGCCCAATAAGAAGGGCGTCGATTCCCTGTATTTTGACAATGGCTTCAATCTCTTTTACTGCATCGATATGTTCGATTTGCATGATCACAGCGACATTTTGGTTGGCATTGGCCACGTATTCCCGGAACCGCATGCCATACCCATGGGCCCGGGAGAGACCAACGCTCCTGGTGCCCTCAGGTGGATACCGGCAAAATTGAACAATTTCAGATGCTTCCCGGGCTGATTTCACCTGGGGAATAATCACACCGGCCGGTCCGATGTCCAATAGTTTCTTGATCCACACCTGGTCACCGCCAGGTACTCTCAGGACACAAGGACAATTGTTCCCGGCAGCCTGGAGAATGCGCTGGGCACCCTCTACATCAATGGTGGAATGCTCCAAATCGATCCATAACCAATCAAATCCCGCAGATACCAAAATCTCGGTAACTTCCGGGGAATTCAATGCCTGGAGCGTTCCCACCAGCGGCTTCCCCTCTTTTATCCTCTGCCTGAAATTAAACATCAATGCCATTATTCATCTCCTTACTCAAATTGTTTTACTGCTGAAAGCAGTTCACGTTGAATCCTCGGTTCCATGACCAAATGGCCTGCCTTTTCAACAATGATTAACCTGGATTTTGGTAGTTCCTGGTGAAGTTTGTAAGCGGTAATGGGTGGGCAAATCATATCATAGCGCCCATTGATCAGGATAATGGGAATATCTTTCAATTTGTCCAGGTTCTTCAGCAGTTGGCCTTCTTCTAAAAAACAGCCATTAGCCATGTAATAATTTTCCAGCAGCGAGAAGGCATAAGGATTCAAGACCTTGGAAAAATTGTCGATCACCTGGTCCGAAATTTCAAGCAAAGCAGCTTTATTTTCGTACCTGGCCCAGGCGTGAGCATATTTTTCCCGGACAGCAGGGTCCTTACTTTGAAGCTTTTCCAGCAGTTGGGCAGGAAAATTTTTTTTGTCCGGGTGGTCCAACAGGTCCGTCAGCTTCTGGTAATTTCCAGGAAAATGTAAAGCGGTGCCGCCGTGGTAAAAATGGTCGATTTCCCGCTTAGTGGCAGTAAAAATCCCCCGTAAAATCATACCCTTCACATTTTGTGGATAAGTCTCACCGTACGCCAGCGCCAATGTGGAACCCCACGAGCCGCCAAACAGGATAACCGGGCCCAGGTTCAAGTGCTTCCTCAGTTTTTCGATATCCTTGACCAACTCCTGGGTGTTATTTTCTTTAAGTTCTCCATAAGGTGTACTTTTACCACATCCCCGCTGGTCATGCAAAATGACGTGAAATTGTTTCGGGTTAAAAAAACGGAAATAATAAGGGGTACATCCGGCACCCGGACCACCGTGAAGGACCATTATTGGTTTGCCCCTGGGATTTCCTCCCAACTGGTAAAAAATTTTGTGTAATCCCGATACCGGTAAATATCCTGTTTTATACGGCCTGGTCACCGGCCAGAATTTAACTTCCACTGCTTCCTGTTCATTTTTCTTTTCCACAACATGGCCGGAGGGTTGACACGACGACGCCAACATCAACATCAATAAACCTGCAATGGTTATTAATAAAAGTCTTTTGCTCACAAAAACCTCCTTTATCATTTCTTAGACGTTAATAACATCATCACCCAGGTGATAAAACAATTATAATCCAAAACCCTCCTGTTGTAAAATAATTTTCTTTCAAAATTTCAAGTAATTGACAATTAATAATCAATAATTATATAATTTAAGTGTATAGGAATTTTCATTTGAAATATGGCGGAACCGAACCACGTCCAATAGGGTGCCCGCGCCGCGGGCTAATTTAATTGATGGAGGTGAGTCATGAAACAACGATGGTTTATTTTCTTTTCATTGGCAATCGTCTATTTAGCGGCGAGTTTTTTTACCTTTTCCTGTAAAGGTGAAAACACATCGCCATCCCAACCGGCTGCGGTTACGCCGGAGACAGTAGTAACAGTGATTGGGAGCGAGGAGATATTTAAGAAAGTCATCGAGGAACCTAATAAGTTGATGGTTTTTGATCTTTATGCTGACTGGTGCGGCCCTTGCAAAGTGCTCTCCCCGATGCTGGAGGAAATTGCCAGGGAAAACAAAGACAAAGCTTCCTTTTATAAAATCAATGTAGATCATCATCCCCGGTTGGCTGCTGCCTTTAAAGTGAGCGGCATCCCCTATGTGGTGTTTCTTAAGAATAAAACCGTTGTTTATGCGCTTACCGGTTTATATCCCAAAGACGCTTATGTAAAGGCCATCAACCGTCTATCCGAGAAGGGAAATGAAGAGCTGGTTTCAAAACCTGATGGGGAGATCATTAATGGTATCCGGGTGATTCAATTTAAAGCTGGTATCAATCCCCGTTCCCTTTATGTTTACCGGGGGGAGACAGTCAAAATTATTATTGATAAACAGGGTTATCCCTTTTCGATTCATCTGCCGGATTTTGGTGTTTCTCAAAAAGCCAGTAAAGATGAGGGATTGG
>CP070627.1:3103615-3106841 GCA_020355945.1 Candidatus Aminicenantota bacterium
CGCATTTCCGATATTTACGGCGGAGTCAAGGTTTACGGGAAATCACCGGGTTATGAATTTTCCGCCATGAGTGTGCAAAGTAAAAAGGATATCCATATCGGTGAGGACGCGGCCAATTTCAGCGTGGTGCGATTTCGTAAAAATATCTTCCGTTCTTCCAATATCGGGTTCCTGCTGGCCAATAAGATTGTCAAGGGAAAATTCTATGGCAGTGCCGGCATCGACCTGGTTCATTTCTTTTCGGAAAAGGTCAATGTCACCGGGCAATTGGCCATGAGTTACGGTGAGGAAAACAACCGGAATCTCGCTTTTTTTATCAGGCCCAGTTATGACAGTTCCACGTTTCATATCCATCTTCGCTATACTCACCTGGGCGCTCATTTTGCAGACAATGCCAACTCAGTGGGATTCATCAGGGATGATGATCGTCATGAGCTGGATTCCGCCGTGGAAAAAACCTGGTGGATTCGGAAGGGTTGGATGGAGCGTATTGTTTACAACTCCAATTACAATATTTATTGGAGTACCGCAGGGGGGACCCTGCGCAGTTGGCAGATCGACCAGGAACTGGAGGTTGATTTCACCAACAAACTCTCGGGTGAAATCCAATACACCAGGGAATTCAAACGCTATGAAAAGGATTTTCATAACCATCAACTGGGATTTGAACTGGGGTACAACACGCGGGAATGGCAGTCGGCGCGAATCACCTATGAATCCGGGAAAAATTTCGATTCGGATTATGTATTATTTGGGGGCGGATTCAACGTTAAATTAAGTAAAAAATTTTCCATTGAATACCAATTAAACCGGCTGCACCTGGACCCGGACCCGGACCAGGAGAGTACCTGGCTGCATGTGCTGCGGCTCAACCATTATTTTACCAAAGACCTGTTTATCAAAGTATTTTTCCAGAGTCATTCGGTTATTGATAAGCAGAATATCCAGGCGGTATTTGTGTATCGATTCCAGCCTCCCTTTGGCACGCTTCAACTGGCTTACCAGCGGGGTACCGGCCGTTTTGGCGAAAAAGGCCTCCAGGGTGATACGCTTTTCCTGAAATTCTCTTATGTCTTGTAAATTCCCCGGATTTCCAGGAAGCGGGAGAAATAGGCGGCGGATTTTGGAAATAGAAAAAAGTTGAAAAATGCTGATACCGGAAACATAATAATACTGTAAGCCAAAAGGAGTGTTATAATGAAAAAAAAAATCAAATTCAATTTAATTATCCTCCTATGTATTACCATGGTATTCTTTGCCTGTTATGTAAAAAAAGAAACCACACCGGAGCCCAACCTGTGGGATTTAGTGGATGAATTAAATCAAGTTATCATACCAATAAATGGTTCGGCTCCCAATCTGGATACCGGTGATTTAAAATGCCTGGATTTCCTGGGAGATGTGAAAATAGTAGGATTGGGCGAAGCTACTCACGGAACCAAAGAATTTTTCCAGATGAAACATAGAATATTTAAATATTTAGTAGAAGAACACGGATTCAAAGCATTTGGTTTTGAATGTGATTTTGCAGAATCTCTTTATTTTGATAAGTATATAACAACAGGGCAAGGAGACCTGGAAGAATTAATGAAAAAAAAAATGAACTACTGGGTCTGGAGAACCGAAGAAGTGAAAGCACTTTTGGAGTGGATGAGAAATTATAATAATGGTAAAGCAGGGGAAGATATGATCCATTATTATGGAATCGAGTGCTTTTGTTTTCCATACTATGCTGATTTTCTAACGGAATATCTGCAAGGAGTGTCCCGGGAATTGTTAGATGCCTCCGCTTCTTTACTTACAAAAATTAAAAACCTGGATCGTATCGAGGATGAATATGAAAATATGAGTAAAGAAGAGTTTGAACAATTTCAAGAGGATTTACAATGGTTATATGATCGCTGGGTAGAAAATGAGGATGAGTTTGTTTCCATATCGGGAAGAAGAGAATATGAAATTTCCAAACATTTAGTGCGGGGAGTGGCCCAGGCAAATCACCAATATTATGAGAATTACCAGGGGCGTACCAGATTTAACTGGAGGGACCAATACATGGCAGAAAATGCCCTCTGGCTCCTGGATTTATTGGGAGAAAATGAAAAAATTGCCCTGTGGGCACACAATCGACATGTGGCAAATCATTATTGTACTGATTTTATTTGGAGTGTCGGTGGATACATGGGATATTATCTAAAGCAAGAATTGGCTGAGAATTATCAAATTATAGGTTTTAGTTTTTCAACGGGTGCTTTTAATGCATGGGGAAGGAATCCCCGGGGGGGTAAACAATCCGGACTTTATCGTTTTTATATCGATTCCGTACCAATGAGAGATTCAATCAATTTTCTTTTTTATCATGCCCAACACGATAATTTCATGTTAAACTTCAGCACCCTTTCCCCAAATTCTCAATTGAGGGATTGGTTGACGGGTCCAAAACTGTTTTTATACATAGGTGCCGGGTATAGTAATAATCCGAAGGATTACTATTACATCACACCTCTGTTAGAACATTATGATGTTCTCATCAATTTTGACCATACCAGCGAAGCGGGAATAATAAAAACTGGTTGAAGAATTTAGGGTCAGGTAAGTCTCCTGGAACTTGCCAAAATTAGAATTAATAGGTTAAATAGTTAGCGCCGGAGCCGACGTTGCTGCAGCCGTATTCGATCCACATCATGCCGCTTTCACCCCAGCCGCCTCCCCAGGAGTTTTTTAATCTCCAGGCGCCGCCTGAACCCAGGTTGTCATCCCAGCCCACCAGGACCACGGCATGGTTTACCGAACCATGTGCATCATAATTAAACACGCCCCTGGAGTAGGCCTGGAAATAATAGGTAACGGTAACCGCACAGGAAACACCGCCAAAGTCTCTAATGGCGGCTTTGATACCGGAAACATTACCGGCATTGTGGTCACCGGAGGCAATGTAAGTCGGTTGGCAGCTCTCTTTGCAGGGAAGGTCCTGGGCTTTATACTTTACCACTTTACCACACACCTCAGCAGACAGGATGGATAAACGACCGTCTTGTCCGAGTGTGCAGCGACATGTGTTTTATTTGATTTCCTAAAACCTTTGACGTTGCTTGATGTCCGGTATGCGATACATTTGAATGAATGAAAGTGATGCAATAATGAAATTCTATTATACATCATATGATCAGATTTGTCAATACTAATTTTAAATGGTAACCCCCCATTTTTTTCAAAAAAATGGTTTGAA
>CP070627.1:3106941-3110159 GCA_020355945.1 Candidatus Aminicenantota bacterium
TTTCCATTGCTGCCAGGGCTTTTAGTGCCTGGAATGTTTTTCCTGCTATCTCAAAACAGAGGCTGCGGCCTGCAAAGCTTTGCATTGAGGGCCGCGGATAATCAGTTTGCAGGTCCAGAACCGGCGGGTCCCCTGGAAATTGATTCAACCAGTAGCCCTCTTGCTTCTTATATTCTTCTCCTGTTAACCATTGGTTTTGCCATTGGGAAAAGTCCCTGTACCTGATTTTGAGTGCCGGTGGTTCTTCTCCTTTGTATAAACGGATGAGTTCGCGGTTCAGGATTCCCCAGGAAAAACCGTCCGCGGTGAGGTGATGGATATTGACTAAAAATATATACGAGGTTTTAGATAGTTTGATCAACCTGGCCCGCATGAGAGAGGGGCGGGTGAGATCGAAAGGACGGAAAAAATTTTTAATCAGCTCTTCTTTTGCATCTACACCTGCATCTGCCTCGGCATACTCGATTTTAAATTCCACGTCTTCGTATTTATGGATTTTCTGGACCGGTTCCCCTGCTATCACTTCAATGGAGGTGCGAAAACTCTCATGCCTTTTTATCAATTCCTGGAAAACTTCTTCGAGACGATGCCTGTCCAGGTTTCCTTCAACCTGGTATGCCAGGGGTAAGGAGTATTCCATAAAAAAATTTAAAATGTACATTCGCATTTGGAATGCAGATAATGGATAATATTCTTTTTCTTCTGCCGGTTCTATCTTCCTTACTGGAGGGGTCCTGGAAATTTCCAGGAGTGGTATTTTTGAAATATCGATATTTTTCTGCTTCAGTTTCAATTCCAGTAGTTTTCTCTGTTCAGGAGATAATTTTGATAAGCGTTGTGACAAATCCATTGGATGCCCCTCAACCAGGTAATCCGTTGATTTTTTATTTCGCGGTCCTCACCACCCGAAAACCTAAATTCCAGGCCACATAATTTGGCTTAATGGACCCACGGTATGTATTCTCCATTGTGTTTTTTGGCCCGTTTCCGCTGCTGCCGCGAATCACACGACGAAGGCCGGACAAGGGTCCACTGGAGCTGCTTGGGGGACTATTTTTATAATACTCCCTGTCAAACCAGTCCCAGCACCACTCCCAAACATTACCACTCATATCGTAAATTCCAAGTTCATTTGGTTTCTTCTGCCCTACGGGTTCGGTTTTAAAGGTGGTATTCTCCTTATACCACCCCACTTCATCGGGATTATTACTTCCACTGTACTTATAATTTTGGGATGCGGTTCCTCCCTGGCATGCATATTCCCATTCGGCTTCAGTGGGCAGTCGATAGCCGTCTGCTTTGAAATTACAGGTGATTTGATCGCCGCTGCCGGTATAACAGGGTGTGAGTCCCTCTATTCGGCTTCTTTTATTGCAATATTCGACTGCATCATACCAGGCGATTGATTCCACGGGAGATTTCGTTCCCGACCAATATGATGGGTTTTTTCCCATTACTGCACACCATTCTTCCTGGGTGACCTCATATTTCCCGATATAAAAGGTGTTTAAGGTTACCGTGTGGACTGCTTTTTCTCCGTTGCCTCCATCAGTGCTTCCCATCATGAATGTACCACCTTTGACCAGGACCATATTTCCAGGTTTTTTACCGGTGGTGTTTTTTACAACTCGGAAGCCCATATCGAAACTCCAGTAGGTGGGTTCAAGGCTGTATCGGGCGGCAGAGCGCAGCCACATAATACGCCCGCCAGGGCCGCCGCCGCCGCGATAAGAACGTTTTTTGCCGGAGGCAGCTCCCCTGGGATTGTGTGTCGGACTATTTTTATAATAATCCTTATCATACCAGTCCCAGCACCACTCCCAGATATTCCCGCTCATATCGTAAATCCCGATTTCATTGGGCTTCTTTTTACCCACGGGTTGAGTTTTGTCTCCTGAATTCTTTTCATGCCACGCCACTTCGTCGGGATTATTACTTCCGCTGTACATATAATTGCGGGATTCCAATCCGCCTCGACAGGCATATTCCCATTCTGCTTCGGTGGGCAGCCGGTAACCATCTGCATTGAAATCACAGGTGATTTCATCACCGCTTCCTTTATAACAGGGAGTCAGCCCCTCCTTTTGACTCCTTTTATTACAATATTCAACGGCTTTATACCAATCCACATTATCCACAGGAAGATTGTCTCCTTTAAATATTGACGGGTTATTTTCCATGACTGCTTCCCATTCTTCCTGGGTCACCTCGAATTTTCCCATATAAAAACTGTCTAATGTTACCCTGTGTACCGGTTCTTCATCGGTAACTACTTCATTGGTTCCCATTTGAAATTTACCACCTTTGACCAAAACCATACCCTGGGGTACCTGGCTCTGAGGCGTTTCGCCAGCAGAGAATGTCAATCCGACAATTAAAAACAGGATCGGTATCAGTCCTGCATACAATTTTGCTTTCATATTTCCTCCTTTTTTATATAAAATTTTAGTGCACCGGGTTTTCTCTCCGGATTTTTTCAAATAATTTTGCTGTGGTCTTCACCCGGGGCATTTTCAAGAGAGAATGATGGTGACCCTCCAGTTCATATAATTTTATTGGTTTTTGACAATAATCGTTCCATTTTCCCGGGTCAATTACTGTGGTTCCGGCTGCTTTAAGAAAGTGAACCACTGTTTCCGGTTTTCTCCCGGGAATGTATTTACTACGTGCATTGTCAAGGGTACGCCCCATATTTAAATATTGAACCCATTGGCGGATACTCAAGCGAGCGGCATTGGGTATGGCTGTTAGCCCCGGGATAGAACGTTTGATGGTTTCAATTTTATCCTTTAATGCCGGCTCATTTTCTTCTAAATAGTTTACGGTTTCCGCCCAGATGCCTTTTATTTCATTTATATTCTTTAATCGCTGCTGGAGCGCTTCTTGGGGGAGACAGCGGCGAATGAAGTCTAATTCTGTTTTACGGTTGAAGGGGATTCCTTTTTTGAGTGGTGCGGTTCCCGGGGGCAGGGCATCGATAAGCACCAGGGTCCCGATTTTTTCCTGGTGTTGTTCCAACTGCAAAGCCATTTCAAAAGCGATGGTGCCACCGAGGCTCCATCCTACCATATGATAAGGTCCTTCGGGTTGAAGGGACTTAAGGGTTTCAATATAGTGGGCTGCTGTTTCTTCGATGGTTTGGTCATGGGGTGCCAGGCTCTCCAACCGTTGGGCCCGCACTCCCCAATAATTCATCGGATGAGTTAAGTGGCTGCAAA
>CP070627.1:3110259-3113476 GCA_020355945.1 Candidatus Aminicenantota bacterium
GGTAAACCAACCGGCATCGATGATTTCTTCTCCATCTATAGTTAATTCCCCGCTTTTATAATCAGCAATAAACCCGATCATTAGAGAATCAGGAAAGGGCCAGGGTTGACTGCCAAAATATCTTATATTTTCTACTTCGATATTGACTTCTTCTTTTATCTCCCTTTTCACGCATTCCTCTAAGGTTTCACCCGGATCGACAAAACCTGCCAGTACACTATACATATTTCTTTTCCTAAAGCGACTGGCTTTAGCCAGTAATATTTTGTTTTCTTTGATAACAGCTACAATTACAGCCGGTGAAATCCTGGGATAATTGATCAAATTACAGTTTTCACATATTTTCGCTCGTTCCTTCTCCAAATTTTTTGTTTGAGACCCACATCTGCCGCAATATTGGAACGTTTGGTCCCATTTCATGATGTGAAACGCATACCCGGCGATTTGAAACAGATCAAAATCAATGAAGTCATACAATCCCCAAAGATGCTGAAAAAGCATGTTAGCGGGAGGTTTTATTTCTTTAGGCATTTCAGCGGAATAACAGCACTTGTTACCATATCTTCCCAGGTATTGTGTCCTGAAGGGATTTATTTCCAGTTCTTGTAAATTTTTAATAAGGGGTATTGAATATTTATCGTTATCAATGGCATGCACCAGGAGACGATCCTTCCGGAAAATAAACCAAAATGATGGATGGGTTTTATTTTTAGGTTCGATTATTTCTTTGATAAATTTTGTATTGGTATTCATGAACCAATGATAATAAAAAACCCGGTTATTTTCAACCACCGATTTCTTCCTAAATCCACCGCCAGATTTTGTAAACCACGAAGAACACGAAGGACACGAAGAAAAAAGGGTATCCACTGAAAACTCTTTTGTCTGTGGAAGTCTGTGTTAGTCTGTGGCTAAAAAAATAGGTGGTGGATTTAGGTCTTGTTACATCACCAGCGCGTACCCGATCTTCAGGAAGAACCGGCGGTCCGTTAAAGGCAGACCGGTGTTGTCATATCCACGGTAATTATCCGTATAACCCAGGAATAAAACCGTTTGCGGATTTAGTTTATAGGAAAGAAGGATTTGCGTAAACAGGTGCCGGTACAGCGGGTCGATTTCATCGATATACATAGCAGTATTGTATTGGTAATCCACGTATTGGAGAATGCCCCTTAAAAACATTCGTTTATTGAACTGGTAGGTCAGGCGCAGTTCACTCTGGTTGGCCGTGTACAACCGCTGCGCATTCACCCACATGCGCTCAAAGGTATGCGAGAGATGTAATTGGAGGTGGAGACCGATGTCGTATAACACGTTGGGATGAATATTCAACCTTTTTCCCAGCCGTGTGTTGGCATAATCAATGTTGTCCCCCCAGGCGATATTGCACCCTACGTGCATGGTGCCGATAGGATTCATGCAGTGGTGCAGGAAAAACCGGTTTTGGTCGAAGGTGGCGCCATTGTAAACTTCCCGCTTAGCAGTGAACGTAGCCTCAGCGTGCATTTCCAGGGGGCCGGTGTATACCAGGAGAGCGGTGGCAGACCGCTGCAGTAAATCACCATGCGCATCCGTTACTTGCGAATAGGTCCCTTCCAATAAAAAATCCGACCACCACTGGCCTGGTCGGGCATACCATGTATAGTTTGAACAGGCGATAAAAGAACGAAATCCTACCTGCGGCATGAAACCCAGGTCTGCCCGGAAACCCGGGCCGATATCCCTGTAAGCTATAAGCCAATCCAGGTTCCGGCTGTTGTGGAAATAAAGAAGATCAAATGCCCGATCGTTAAATTTTCCCTGCTGCTGGTCAAATTCCAATGCCACTTCTTCGGGGTAACGGCTGGAGGATCCCATTACCTGCAGCCAGATACGGTCTTTGCCGGTGAATCGAAAATCACCGTCAAAACTCACTACCCGGTTGAAATAATCATCCCCCTGGCGATTGGTAAAAAGAGCACCCAGGGTATATTTATTCCCTAAATCCCGACGGTAACGCAGCACAGCAGCAGTGGAATACAAAGACAGGGAGGTGGAAGCGGATGACTGGCTGCCGGGAAATATCAAGTTGGTCAGTGTATCCCGGACCATATAGGCACCAATGGTATTGGCTCCTTCTTTGCCCGTTAGTTTTACTCCCCAGGAGGGGTCCCGCATCGTACGGGTGTAAACAGCATTTAGCCGGGTGCTGAAAAAATCCGCTCCTTCCTGGAAAAATGGCCGTTTTTCAGGATAAAAGAGTGCAAAGGGTTCATTGATATCCAACTGCAGTGCATCGGCTTCCACCTGGGAGAAATCCGGGTTTATCGCGGCACTCAACGTCAGGTTAGGAGTAAAACCCCACCGCGCCGTGATACCGGGTTCCACCTTTTTATCTTCTACAAAGGGCCCCTGGTTGTCATCTTCACGTTCGCGGTAGATATGACTGACCAGGGTAGGGTCAAATTCCAGGTTTTTGCCTGGTTTTGCTCCTTTGAAACCCACCAATTTGATTGATTGGCACAGGTAACAGTTATTGCTGCGGTCGCGGGGGAAGAGCCCGATATGGTGTCGAACCGACCGGGGATAGCTGCGTACGGCATCAAAACCCCACACCTGGTCGCCTTCTTTACGCTGGAACCGGAGGGAACTAAAAGGAACAGACATTTCCACGAAATAACCCTGTTGATTAATACGTCCACCTGAATTCCAGATGGCATCCCATTCACCACTGCCGCTGCTGCTTACTTCGATAAAGTCGGTCTGCACTCCCAGGGGATTGCATAATAGGTCAAAGGAGCGGCGTTCGTCATTAAAGGTATCAAGGATCACTCCCACCCAGTCCTGGTTCCCCAGGTCATCGCGGTCACTGATGCGGGCGCGGATTTTTCCCGGTTCCGGGTCATAACAACGAAAAGCAATAAAAAGATGGGTTTTGCTGTAGGCCAACAGCACTTCTGTTTTCACCGGCGGTTTGATGTTTTCCCCTGGGTGAACCTCATAATCCAGTTCCAGAACCAGGGCTTTTTTCCAGATCTCTTCGTTAAGAATCCCATCGGGTTTAATTTTTGAATTTACCCGCGGTACAGGGTAATGTTTATTTTTTTTTGATTCTGCCTGGGCCGGGTAACCAAAAAAAATAAACACGGTAAAACCCAATGCCGCCGTAATTGAAATGAGGCGATTTCTCATTTCACTTTCTCCTTTTATTTACTTGCTCAAGCAATTCCCGGTGGGT
>CP070627.1:3113576-3116792 GCA_020355945.1 Candidatus Aminicenantota bacterium
AATTATCGGACTTACCAACTGGCGCCTGGCAGGTCTCCAGGAGGCCATTAAGAAAAACCGTGTCCCTTCTTTCAAAGCACTCACCTCAACAACCGACTATGGTTTTTACCATGAGGACCCCGGCACCAATTATGCCCAGGCCCGGTATCTTTGCTATTATCTCCAGGAAAAAGGCCTGCTAGTAGAGTTCTACCACCAGTTTCGTGCGAACCGCAAAACAGACCCCACTGGCTATGAGACCTTAAAGCAAGTATTGAGCGAAACGGATATGGATGCCTTCAAAAAAAAATGGGAACGTTTTGTACTTAAGCTCAGGTTTCCGTAATCAGCCTGCCATCTCCGGTGACAAAAGGAGTTGATCTGGTCCGGCAATTTTCATTTTAGCCAATTGAAAAATTGACGTGTTTCTTATAAAATACAATGTAAGATAATGGCAGCAAATCGTTAATAAGGAGAAATGCCCAATGAAAATCAACAAAAGCGGTGCAAATTTATCAGCGATTGTCAACATTGCACAACGGATTAAAAAACTCAATGCAGAAACAGGAAACCAATATCTTCCTTTAAACCGGGGGATTAATTCTGTGTGTAACATCGACCTAACCGAAGTGGTAAAATCAATCGATTTCAATTCCAATGCTCTCCAGGTGTATCCTCCTTCTTTAGGGAGAATCGACTTAAAGGAAGCGATAAATAAGGTTTATTTCGGGAACAAAGCTTCAATCGAAAATATTACTATTACCGGCGGTTCGACTGTTGGACTGGACATCGCATTCCAGGTATTGGTAGTAGAGAAAATCTACCTACCTTTGTACTATTGGACTACTTATGATGAAATTATGACCATCAGGCGCAGCAAGAGTGATGTTTACCGAGATTATGATGAATTGGAAGAGAATTTATCAAAACTAAAAAAATCCGCTGTTATCATTTGTGATCCCGGCAATCCGGTGGGGGACAAATATGATGATGATAAACTGTTGAGCTTCATCAAGCGTTTGAACCGCAATGGAACCATTGTCATATTGGACAGTCCTTACCGGAGGATGTTTTATGACGAAACTGACACCTTTTACCAGGAGTTAATGATTTTAGAAAATGTGGTTATTGTTGAAAGTTTTAGTAAGTCAGTGGGTTTAAGCGGACAGCGAATTGGTTTTGTGCATTCGTCAAACCGGGATTTTAATACTGAATTTGGGGTTCGATTGGTTTCGGCCACCAATGGCATCAATGCCTTTTCACAACTCCTGGTTGAAAAGCTATTGGCTTCTGAGCCGGGAATCAAAGCAGTGACTGAATTCAAACGTAAAACTGTAGATGCCATTAATTTGAATATCCGGTATCTTGAAGGTCATCATTTATTAGCAGGGCAATTTTATCAAAAGTCAAAGCCGGTGGGTATTTTTGTGGTGGTGAATAAAACAGAAGAAGAGCTTTTAGCAAATTTTATCGGGAGTGTTTCGTTGAGTTATTTCACCAGGACTCATCAGGCAGAGGCAAGAAATTTTGCCAGGATATGTGTTTCGTTTCCTCATGAGGAGTTTAAACGATTTTTCGATCGATTAACCGGAGAATAAGACACAGCCAGCCGGAGGTAAGAATGAAGCGGATCATTAGTAACATGTTGTTATTATTTTGGTTATCGAGTTTTCAATTGGCTGGGCAGGTGGTTCCTTTACCGGGTTTAATCAACCCGGATTCAATTACGGTAGACAGCAGTCACATTTATATCACTGATGGAGAGACCATTTATATTTTTTCAGTCACTGATTTTAAATTGAAAACAAAATTTGGCAAGAAAGGAGAGGGACCTCAAGAATTTAAAATTAACCCGGCAGGTGTGACAAAACTTGTGATAGATATCCAAACCGAAACGATTATTGTAAACAGTATAGGTAGGGTTTCCTTCTTTACCAAAGATGGAAGATATCTAAAGGAAGTTCAAATCGTCTCCGGGAATAACTTTAAATCAATTGGGAGTCATTATGTGGGGTATGCTGTTTCCAGGGAAGGTAAAATCCTGTTTTTGACCATTAACCTTTATGACTCGACATTTAACAAAATAAAAGAAATCTTTCGCAAAGAGTATTATGTTCAACCCAACAAGAAATTTAATCTTATCAAATTGGGATGGGGTGGTGCAAGGCGAGCGATTTATACGGTTTATGATGAAAAAATCTTTGTAGAAGGTGATGAGAATGTTATTCATGTGTTTAATAAAGAAGGGAATGAGGAATATGTCATAAAATTAGATTATGACAGGCTTAAAGTATCTGAAAAACATAAAAAGGAAATCGTGGAAGACCTATATAGCATTTATACAGGCCCCACCATGCAGGAATTGATTAAAGAAAAAGGATACTTCCCGGAGTACTTTACAGCAAGAATTTTTAAAATCGCTGACAATAAGATATTTGTTCCAACCTATAAGAAGCAAAATGGCAAAAATGAATTTATTGTTTTGGACTTAAAGGGAAAGGTGCAAAAGAAAATCTATCTTCCTTTCAAAGATAGGCAATTACTCCTGTCGTATCCCTATTCGATAAAGAACAGCAGGCTTTACCAGTTATTTGATAATGAGGAAACCGAAGAATGGGAACTGCATATTACCGAACTTGATCTTTGAAGTCTGCATGCCATCATTCCGACTCTCCAAAGGTTTTTTTCTAATCCTGGCCGTTGATATTTTTTCACTTTTGTGATATCAAATATTTTTAAAAATGTAGGGACAAAAGTCACCTATAAATATAATAATACTGGAGTGAAAAAAATGATGAAAAAATTTATTCATTTTGTTCTTTTATGTTTTATTTTCTCATGGATTGGTTTAAGCAGTGAAAAACCCATATGGCCCACGGCTGATTTTTCTGCCAACTTTTGTAACTTCCCACAAGCATGGAGTTTAAGCCGGGGTGAGAATGTAAACGTTGGTATTATTTATGATGAGACAAACAAAACACCCAATTGGATAAAGATGACGGCTTACCTGGCACCGGAAGCAGAAGTAAACAAAACTGATCTGATCGAGTTTCTTAATTTATCTCAAGAAATAGCAAAATACCAGGTTTTACTGGTTCTTAAAGAAATCCAAACAGATCGATTCCGGCAAGCGCTGAAATCGATAAAATACTTTACCGGGAAAGGCGTTACCATCATGGTCCCGGCGTATTTCGCTCCCATGAAAGCAGGTTACGATTACAAAGGATGGAGAACATT
>CP070627.1:3116892-3120105 GCA_020355945.1 Candidatus Aminicenantota bacterium
CCCGGGCTGGAACAATATAAGCACAAAGATACCCGTCTCCATCTCCTTGGGTCGCAGCGTTGGGACCGGAAATAGCCAGGACTACTGCTTCCTTGACCTCGGGGTGACCCAGTAAGTGATTCTCTATTTCTCCCAATTCGATGCGGTGTCCCCTGATTTTTACCTGATGGTCGATGCGGCCTAAGAATTCGACATTTCCATCCTCTAACCATCGCGCCAGGTCACCGGTTTTGTAGAGTCTAGAGGACAAATAGGAAATATAGGACATATGGGACATATAGGACGTATAAATTCGGTTGCCTGGGACCTTTTTTCTTTTATCCTGGAAATCCTGGTAATCCTGTAAATCATGGTCAAATTTTTCATTAGTTAATTCCGGGTTATTCAAATAACCGCTGGCAGTGCAGTCACCTCCGATATATAATTCACCGGTTACGCTAATTGGGCTTAGTTTTAAATATTTGTCCAATATAAGAAATCGGGTGTTACCCACCGGTCCACCAATAGGGACACTGGACAGGTTTTTGAATTCCTGCAACTGTGAGGGGTTGATTTCCAACACCGCGGTGATTATGGTACATTCTGTGGGCCCATACATATTAAAGACCCGGCACCCTTTATTTACCAGTTGGAAACTCCGCTGTACCAGGTCTGCGCTTAATTTCTCCGCACCGATAAACAGGTATTTTAAGGCTGCCAATGGTTGGCCCAGATTGGCAATATATCCAAACTGGGTAGGGGTGACATGAAGGGCGGTTATTGCATGTTCACGCATAAAACCGATACTTTCTTCCGGGTTGAGCAGGATTTCCTCCGGCGCGATATACAAGCCGGCCCCGGTGGTGAGGGTAATCAATATTTCCCATACGGACCAATCAAAATAGTAAGAAAGGTTTTGCAGGGTGCGGTCCGCCAGAGCGATTCCCAGTTCTCTATAGCCCCAGTGCAGCAGGGGGGAGAGGTTGGAATGGGTTATAGGCACACCTTTGGGGATACCGGTGGAACCGGAGGTAAATATCGTATAGGCAAAACAATTGGGGGTGATTTCTATTTCTGGTTTTATCCCGGACTGGTTGGCGTAGTTGTCTTTCTCCAGTTCCTTAGGGGTGAGCAGCAGCTTTACCTGGCACTCGCGGAGAATAGATTGATTCCTGGGTTCGGGTGCTTTGGGGTCCAGGGGCACATAGGCGCACCCGGCTTTTAGAATTCCCAATATACCAACAATCATTTCACATGACCGCCCCACTTTCAGACCTACAAAATCATTTCCCTTGACTCCCTGGTTCTGCAAATAACCGGCCAGTTGGTTGGATGTTTCATCCAATTGTCGATAGGTTAAGCTGAGTCGGTTCCCTCCTGCCATTTCAAACACAGCAATATTGTCGGGTGACCGGGCTGACTGCTCTTCAAATAATTGAGGCATGGTTTTTTCCCGGGGTAATGATGGACCGGTGTCATTGAATACCTCCAGGACCATACTCTTTTCCCCTGCCGGCACTATCTCTATGTCCCTGATTCGCTGATCTTCATTCTCCAGGATATCAATGATAATTTTATTAAAATAATCGCTGAACCGTTGGATGGTTTCTTTTTTAAACAGGCGGGTGCAATATTGAAACGAGAATAACAGTCGATGGCCCAGGTTAATTGCGGTTAATGTCAGGTCAAACTTGGATGTCCTGTTTTCATAGGGTTTGATATCCGGCTTATCTTTTTCCAGGGTTTCCGGGTCAGGTCCGGGAGTTTGTTCGGGTGGGCCTGGTTTTTCTTCCTCTCCGCTGATATTGTGTAATGCAAACATCACATCAAACAATGGATTTCTAGCGACATCCCTGTTTACTTCCACCCGTTCTACCAACTCTTCGAAGGGGTATTCCTGGTTTTCAAAGGCATTCAATGTCTGCGTTTTGACGTCGAAGAGAAATTTTCGCAAGGTTTTTTCACCCCGGGGGGAATTGCGTAGGGCCAGGGTGTTGACAAACATACCAATGATTGTCTGTAGATCCGCATGCCGGCGGCCGGCAACGGGCGTTCCCACCACAATGTCTTCATGGCTGCTGAGTTTGGATAACAACACGATGTATACGGCAAGTAATACCATATATAGTGTTGCCTTTTCCTTTAAGGCCAATGTATTTAATCGCCGGGTGTACTCTTCGGGTATCTCAAACTCCAGGTTATCTCCGGCAAAACTCTGGATCGCCGGCCTGGGATAATCTGTGGGCAGGTTGAGTACCGGTATTTCCCCTTCAAATTGCTTGAGCCAGAAAGCTTCTTGACGCTTGATATTCTCTTTTTCTTTCTCACTATTTTGCCATTGAGAGAAGTCTTTATAATGGATTCGCAGCGGAGGTAACTCTTCATCCCTATCCCTGTACAGGGTCCTAAAATCCTTTTCCAGTATCTCTTGGGAGACACCGTCGGAAATGATGTGATGGATGTCTACCATCAAGACATGCGCCTTTTCTTCGAGTCTCATCAATCCCACTCGCAGCAGCGGCGCCCGGGACAAATCAAAGGGACGAATGAAGGCGTTTATTTGCCCGAAGGGCACCTCTGTGTTCTCTGTGTTCTCTGTGGCTAAATCAAAATATTCAATTTTAAATTCCACTTTGTCATGAATCCTCTGTACCGGTTCATCTGCTGCCATGGGAAACGAAGTCCTTAGGCTTTCATGACGAAGGATTAACTTTTTAAAGGCAGTTTCCAATTTGATGATATCCGGTTGCCCTGTCAGGGAAATGAATTCCGGGATGTTGTAAGCTGTGCTTTCCAGTTCCATCTGCTGTAAAAGATACAATCGCTTTTGGGGGGCGGATAGTTGATAGTAATCGCTTTTCTCTATTGGTTCTATAGAAGCATATTTATCTTTTTCCTGGTTTTTTATATATGCGGACAGCTCCCTTATCCTGGGTGTTTTAAATACTTCTGCCAATGGCAATTTTACATTGAATGTTTTGTGGACTTTTGCTATCAAAATTGTTGCCTTTAAAGAGTGCCCTCCTAGCTGGAAAAAGTTGCTGTCAATACCAATGAGATGGGTTTCGATGCCCAGGACTCCTGACCACAGCTCTGCCAATCTTTTTTCAACCGTGTCCCTGGGGGCGATATGGTCTGGTCCAATTTCCGGTTCGGGTTTCGGCAGTGCTTTGCGATCGATTTTACCGCTGGGAGTCATGGGGATTTTTTCCAGATTCACAAAATAGGAGGGTA
>CP070627.1:3120205-3123417 GCA_020355945.1 Candidatus Aminicenantota bacterium
CCATCCATTTCCGAGAGCAAGGCACAATGCTGGGCACCCAGGTCTTTTACGATCCCCCCAATGAACTGCCGGACTGGGATAAAGGAAAAGGTAATATATCGGCTACATACGCATATGGCACCCAGGGAGTTGAAGTTGAAGTGGATACAGAGACCGGGGAAGTGAAAATTCTTCGTATGGTGGCTGCACACGATGTGGGCAGGGTATTAAATCCCCAGGCTTTGAAAGGGCAGATGTATGGTGCGCTGGCACAGGGTATTGGATACGCCCTTTATGAAGAAGTTCAATCTCAAAATGGCAGGATCATGAATCCCAACTTCAGGGACTACAAAATTCCCACCATCCATGAGATGGATTTTCCCATTGATTTGGAGTTCATCGAGACCAATGACAGTTTTGGTCCTTTCGGTGCTAAAGGTGTGGGTGAACCTGGACTTGTACCGACAGCACCGGCCATTGCCAATGCGATTTATAATGCAGTGGGTATTCGTATTCGTAACCTTCCCATCACCCCGGAAAAAATTCTTGAAGCCCTCAGTACCAGTGATCGATTGATTTAGAGTCGTTGCAGAATATCACGTGCAAGTTCTCTTTCTACTCCGGCATTGATGTCAAATTTACAACGGAAACCATTATTCTTGTTATTAAAGAAGGCAAAGAAGCTATCAATACATTCAGTTGGATTTTTATTAAAATTATTGATTCTGGTTTTTGGTAGGTCTGGGATTAAACCAAGCTTTATGCATTCCTGTTCAATTAGTACAACCTGTACCTGGGGCTCTTCAACGCATATAAAGCATCTTTCAGCAGCGAGCGCATCGTTCACCGTCCCACCACCAGCTCTTGTTACGATTAGATCGAAAGCTGGCATGATAATTTGCTGGGTATTTCCTTTCACAAATTCGAACCATCGTATTTTGTCAGACTTTCTCATTTTCTTCTTGAGAAAGTCAATCATCTTATCGTCTGCAGCTTTTGGATTTGACAATATAGGGATGTACTCCCTTGTTTTTTTTGAAGATACAAACCGGTCTATCATGAGGGGAAGTAGGCTTGACCAAACTGGAGTACCCCCCGGTGAGATGAGAACCAGTTTCTTGTCATCAGGAACAGATTGCTGACCTAGTTCCTTTAGTAGACCATTCAATATATCTTTTGCAACTTTGGGATTACCTTTACAGCCTAATACTCCTTTAAGTATAGTAGGAGTTGCAAATTTCTGCCAGTGGTCAAGGAATTCATTCGGAGTTAAGTAGGAATCAAAGAGGTATACTTCCGTTGCACACCTTTCATCTTCTTCTATGTAGCCAGCAATCTTTTCTGCCTCTTTACGATCGTAATCAGTTGGTATTGGATTAAGTTTGTAAATGTGCTCCCAACGTTTTGCACAAATGAGCCTGAGAGTTGCAGCCCAACTATGATCAAAAAGAGTTATTCGATGCTTCACTCCTAATTCTTTAGCACACCGTACGAAAAGAGGCACACCAATATCAATCGCGATGTCAGCATCGGAAAGATAATCTCGTACTTCATCAAGGTATTTTTTTCTTGTGTTTTTATAGTTCTTTAGTATTTTAAGCGTCTCTCCTACAGCAACTTCCCCATTAGGCTTTTCAAGTTTTATTAGACTATCGTGTTTCAGAGAACTCGGGTGTACTATATGCTGAAGCCTGGAATAAATTGATTCATTAAAATGATAAGCAGAGTTATTAAGAACGGGTATCTCAAGCTCGAAATTGTATTCATTTTTTTCCCACTCTTTAATAATTGCATGTACAAGATAATATGCAAAGGCAGAAGGTCCAAAGCCATCCTCATTGCAAGCCACGCAAATTTTTTTCTTATTTTTTTTCATCAAAGTTTAACCCTTATTACTATTTAATTTTACTCCGAGGGTTCATCACAAAATTTCTTAATTACATCTTCAAATATTTCAACTTTATTACCTGATATTTTGCAGATTCGCCTATCGACTATGTCACTCTCTTCGGACTTACCTTCCCATAGTGAATTAAAGTGGTCTATCATCTTTTTGAAGATACCCGTTTCGATCTCTTGTATCCGTAATGCTTCTGATTCTACGCCAGTTAAGTGAGAATAGTAAAGGCCGATTACCATTATATTGTCAGCCTTGAAATAACCAAAGTATGGAATGCCGTCATAGATTCTTACCTCTAACGATCCCGTGAAACCATTCCAGGCACTTGAAGATTCTTCTTGATTCTTTATAAACTCTTTACTTTCTTTACAAAGCTTTTTTAGTCGCTGAACTTGAAGCAAGATTTTTCTTTTTAAATCTATACCTTCTTCCCTTCCTCTAAGTTTGGTTACAGAAGCATTCGGGTTGAGAACAAGTATTTTAATAGTCTTACCCCCATTGATCCAGCCAATCAATTCTTGATCGCCATAACTCTCTAATAAACAAGACATGGAGAGTGTTATGATTTCTATTTGTTTTGCTGTTCTAGTCCAATCGACATAATTGCTAGTTAGAAATTTTCGTTCCTGAAGGACCGTCACCTGCTGAATGGGTGTGTGATTAACGTAGTGACCGAATAGGTCGATTATTGAATTTAGTGGTGTTTCCATGGGCGATTCATTATTCTCGATAACTTTTATGCATTCGACTATTTTGGCTTTGGCAACTTCGACGTCATCTAAATCGTGAAGATCAAAAAAAATAGTTCTTGTGTCAGCAATGTCAAAGGGTAGCTCTTCACCTTTTTCTATTATCTGTACTAGCGGTTTTTGGAGAGCGTGTCGAATTGCCAACTCATAAAAAACGTTCGGATTACCTCCTGTGAGGTCTGCAATAACCAATGGATCCTCTGCCACTCGTTGTAGTATTTGTCTGGTTATCAACCCTGGTTGGGCTATCTTATCGGCTCGAATCGCTTCATATCCGCATGATTCTACCGCTGGCTTTATGATGTGTTTTAAGATTTGATCGGACCGTTTTTGTGTTGCAGAGCCTGGAGATCCAATAGGTGCGATCACAAAACATTGCTTTTGGGATCCCATTCCAACCTCCTTCTTGACTCTATAATCACTTTTTTTTAATCCCGTTTGTATTCTTTTCTCTCTAATATCTGTTTTTCTAAACTTCTCAGTGTCCTCTTTTGTCCATCTTTATATAAAAAAGTATACCCACTTTTATTTCCCTCTTCAATTTGAACCAATTTGTAAAACATATCTTTATTTAACTCATACAA
>CP070627.1:3123517-3126722 GCA_020355945.1 Candidatus Aminicenantota bacterium
ATAAAAATATGCCATGCGCCCCACATTGAAATTTCTAACCAATGACCTGGTCCAGCGGATCATATCCGAAGCCAGGGATATACTCTGCAAACCAGGAATCAAAATTTATGACAAACAATTACGATTGCTTTTATCCGGTTATGGTGCACATGTAGAGGAAGGTGGACAACAGGTCTGTTTTACCAATGATCTCATTGATAAAGCCTTAAAAACAGTGCCTTCGTCGTTCAAGCTTTACGATGTCATGGGTAATGAAACGCATCATTTTTCCAGGGACCAGGTTTATTTTACACCGGCTTCATCCGCATTGAGTATACTGGATACGGATATGGAACACGGCACCGCTGGAATACGCGAACCTACCACTAATGATTATACCCGGTATGTAAAAGTGGTCAATCAATTAAAACACATTGCTTCCCAGAGCACTGCATTTATACCTGCTGATGTTAGTGAAAAAATATCTGACAGTTACCGTCTTTACCTGAATTTATTGTACGGGGAAAAACCTGTAGTCACCGGTACGTTTAGTGATAATGGTTTTCCCATCATGAAGGATTTTCAAGTGGTGGTCCGAGGGACGGAAAAAGAGTTAAAAGAAAAACCCCTGACCATATTTTCTTGTTGTTCCACCACGCCGTTGAAATGGGGGGAACGATCTTGCCAGGACATAATAAATTGCGGCCGCTTCGGTATACCTGTAGAATTGATATCCATGCCTTTAGCTGGTTTCACCGGGCCAGTGACGCTGGTGGGTTCCCTGGTGGGGCATACTGCAGAAAACCTCAGTGGAATTGTAATCAGTCAATTAAGTGCCCCGGGAGCGCCGTTACTTTACGGTGGAGCAGCGGCTGCTTTCGATATGCGATACGGCACCACACCTCTAGGCGCAGTAGAAAGCCAGATGATGGCCTGCGCTTACAATGAAATTGGCAAATACCTGGGTATCCCTACCCAGGCCTACATTGCCCTAAGCGACGCCAAAGCCCTGGATGCCCAGGCTGGTTTGGAAACTTCCATGGGTGCTGCATTGGCTGCTCTTTCAGGCATTAATAATATCTCCGGCCCCGGGATGTTGGAATTTGTCAATTGTTTCAGTATTGAAAAATTGGTGCTAGATAATGAAATCTGCGGGATGACTTTTCGTATGCTCAACGGCATTGAACCCAAAGAAGACATCCCTACCCTTCCCCTTTACCGGGAATTATTAAAAGAGCAGCACCTGTTAACCTCCCAACATACCCGTCGCTATTTTAAAAAGGAACATTATTCCCCTGGCAAAGTCATTGATCGCACCTCCCGTACCAAATGGCAGGAACAAGGAAGCCTCACACTGATAAAACAAGCACAGGCTGAAGTAGAACGGTTAATTAACACGTATCAACCCTCTTCATTGAGCCAGGATATCAAAAACCAACTAACAAAAATCATGGAATCCGAAGCCCGCCGCTGCGGTATGGAAGGATTACCTAAAATTAAAGAGAACCAATGACCAATGACTAATGACTAATAACTAATAACCATCCTCCCATGATGCAAATTATTCAAATACCTATCCATCGGATCGAGCCTGATCCGGCCAGGGTATTTCAATCGCAAGGCATACCACCGGGAACCACACCGCCAAAACGGGTAAAGGAGCTCTACGATTCCGCAAAGGAGCTATTTCTCAAACTAGCAGCCCCTATTGGTATAATGGCTGATATCTCCAGTGATGAATTTGCAAAGATATACCCGGGTAATGGCATGAATGAACCGGATACTCCCCTGGAACATATTTTCCCCAGGGCAGACCACCTGGCGCTTTTTGCTTTCACCCTGGGAAAAGAGATCAGTAAGGAAATCGAACGGCAGTTTGATGTCAAAAATCTCGCCCTGGGGTATATGTTGGATTCAGTAGCCTCTTATTGTGCGGATAAAGCTGCTGAAGCTGCACAGAGCATTTTTTATAACCAATTGGTCTCAAAATCTCAAGCCAGTGAATCGACTCGTGTATTGCTCTACAGTCCTGGTTATTGTGGTTGGCATGTCAGTGGTCAAAAGAAATTATTTGAATACCTGGAGCCTGGGAGAATCGGTATTCATTTGAATGAAAGTTTTCTCATGGTGCCGTTAAAATCTATCTCTGGTGTGTTGGTAGCTGGAAAAGCCGAGATTCACCGTTTTACTAACAATTATCCCTTCTGCGCCCATTGCCAACACCATAATTGCCGTGATAGGATAAAAAATGCCTCCGGCAGGCCCGCGGCGCGGGCACCCTATTAGGGGGGGCGCTTTTTGAAAAAACTGCCCCCCCCCTGGCCCCTGCCACTCTCCGCAAAAACTTTTCACTAATGGAGTTTTTGGTTATCTTTTTCTTCGCGTTCCTTCGCGTGTCTTCGCGGCTTAAAAAAATAGGCGGTGGATTTAGGGAGGAATCATGGGGTTGACAAAAAATTAATATTATTTTAAGATAGAGGATAGAGTATTGATAGAGTGGCGAATGGGGAGTGGATCGTAAGTTGATCGTATGGATTCTAAATCCATATAGTCGGGTGCAACTCCCGAACTCCTCGCCATTACGCCTCTGTGTCCTCTGTGGCTAATAAAAAGAGAAATAATGAAATTTACCTGGTCAGATATTCAGCTTCGGCGGTTAAAGGAGTTGGATGCAGCTCCGGAAGAGCAAAACGCGCAATTTGACAACACTGCTGAACGAGACAAAACTTTTCACAAATTGGAAAAAAGACTCATCAAACAAGCACGATACCGGCTAAAACAATTTCGCGAAACAGTTTTGCGACCTGGTCTTTGTCGTCTAGAAACTGCATTGGTAGAAGCCTTGACAACAAAAGGTTTCGCCCAGGTAAGCACCCCTATTATTATGTCCAGGGGTCTGTTAGCTAAAATGACGATTGATGAAAAACATCCGTTGTTTTCCCAGGTTTATTGGTTGGACAAAGACAAGTGTCTGCGTCCTATGTTAGCTCCGCATTTGTATTATGTATTAAAAGACCTGCTGCGATTATGGGAAAAACCGGTGCGCATTTTTGAGCTAGGGCCATGTTTTCGTAAAGAATCGCAGGGTTCTCAGCATTCCAGCGAATTTACCATGCTCAACCTCGTAGAAATGGGATTAGCACAAGAACATCGCCAGCAAAGATTGGAAGAACTGGCTGCTTTGGTGGTTCAAGCGTCTGGCCTGGAGAGTTTCAACCTGGAAACC
>CP070627.1:3126822-3130024 GCA_020355945.1 Candidatus Aminicenantota bacterium
TCATCAGGAATGTTCAATTGAAAGACCAGTACTGCCAGGTTTTTTATGATAAATTAACCTATGTTTTCATCGAGATGCCGCGTTTTACCAAACAAGAGCATGAATTAGAGACTCATTTTGATAAATGGCTTTATTTCCTGAAGAACCTGGAAGATTTTGAGAACATCCCCGGTATATTGCAGGAAAAGATATTTGAAAAGGCCTTTCATGTTGCCGAGATAGCCAATTTTACCCCTGAACAATTGGCCCAGTATGAAGAAAGTTTAAAGAATTACAGGGATTTGAAAGGAGTGGTGGATACCTCTTATGAAGAAGGTATGGCCGAAGGAATAGTTAAAGGTAAAATTGAAATGGCAATCCAGTTAATAAAAAAAGGAATCGATATTCAATTCATTGCCGAAGTATCCGGCCTTTCCAAAGAAGAAATCGAAAAATTATAACTCATTTCCATTAAAAAAACTTCCGCCCTTTGAAAAATTAGTGGGGGATCTTGCTGGCGCTTATTCCAGGAGAATTAATACCCAACATTGTTTGATTTATCAGATTATTATAGAAAAGAGAACTGTTAAGATTATTCGGATGTGGTCACATTACGAATAAAGTTTATAAGAGAGGGCATTTTTTTATGGAGTTTTGACTCTCTAATTTTGCATGGCACCAATTTAATGGCACCAATTTCCAATTTCCCCAATTTCCCTGGCCGCCGGAGGCAAAAGAAAAAATTTCTAAACCTTTTTTCTTTTTTTCAAAACGGGAATTAGATGTTCAGGAAGATCAGGGTATACCTGTTGGATAGCATTACAACCAAATTTAAAGGCTTCTTCCACAGACCTACCAGCGCCTAAGGCATCGTAAAACCCCACAGCGAATTCGATTGCAGCTTTATCCTTAATTTCTTTTCGCATTCCAATAACATAATCAATATGTTTGTTGATCGCCTTTGCCTGGGGTGCTGAATAACAAGCAGTAAGTATGACACATTCTACCCGGGTTGAAAATAGCTCAAATAAGCCTGAGAGGGCCTTTGTGGAGATAAGCACAGACATTCCCAGTTCATCTTCCACCAACAGCCCTTCCCTTTTTCCGTGGCCGGTAAAGTGAACAATCTGCGGCTCATAATCCAGCAGTGCTCTTCTGAAGTCTCTAAGACGTACCGCTAATTTCGGTTTTATTTTGAATTGGTCTCGATGTTTTGCTCGCTGTAACCCTTCTTCAATTTCACGAATTTCTTCATCCAACCGCAGCCGAGAGGTGGTTTTCGGATTTGCTGCCAGGATAAGAATTTTTTTGGGCTTGATTTTGAAAGAGTCAGCAGGTGCAGTGGATGGCCTGGTTTCATACCTCGTTACTTCTTTGGGAGGAGGTTCTGGCATTGTAACAAAGGATTCGAGAATTTGGTCCGCTTTCTCAATTATTGACGGATTTTTCTCTTTGAATATTTCTAATAGGTCGAGAATAAACTCAGAAAAACTCTTTTTAATATGGGTCACTCTTTCCAGGTTTTTAATAGATAGAGGTATTTTTTTTGATGACGGATTTACCAGGAAAACCGGCGAAACTCCCCTTGATGAAATTAAGAGTTCATTTATGATTTTATCTGAAAAACTATATCCAATGGCAATCATTGGCTTTTTCATCCATTCAACCAGTTTTCTTTCCACTTCCGGTTCAAATATCATGTCTTCTTGTTTGAATATAGGATTTTGGGAATTCAAATCGCCAAACAGTTTTAGAATAACAGGGCATCCCCTTTTTAAATGTTCTCCTGCATTGACTGAAATTTCTTGAAATTCCGAACCTGTTATACGGGGGCGAAGCGGAATAACAACGGTATTAAACTTACTGACCGGGTTCCTTTCTAAATCTGTAAATGCTTTTTTCATCAAATCATCATAATTTGTAGTCAGGTACAGCAGTGCGTTACTTTTGCTAAAAAGTGCAATGGATAAAGCGGCAAGATAGTAGTGTGCTAATCCTGGCTCTCCATCCAGGAATTCGCTTAAGCGTGCGGGAAGCTTTTTTTCTCTCTCCCATTTCTTTATTACTGTTAAAAAATTTTCAAAGCGCTTTTTTTTCTTAGAGGGATCAAATCCCCAATATTTCAAAATATTGTCGATTAACTCATCAAAACTGGGAAATTTTTCCCCATCTTGAGTTCCTTCCCTGGAAGCCCCGGCTCCAAGGAAGATAACCACCTCTTTATCGTCAATTATTGTATTCACCAGGTTGTACATCGGATCAATTCCAGCCATCTTATATTCCTCTCTTTGTCTGAAATTTATTTAGATTTAATTTTACAAAATTTTTTCAAAAAAGTCCAGGTTTTTCTAAACTTACAGGGAACCTGATTACAGCCACCAGGGGACACAAAGATAAATGAATAAATTGTCTGAACCAGGATTTACAGGATTAGGGGATTACCATGATTTTCCAGTTGTCTCAGAGTATTGGTAATGCTTCCAGTCTTGCTAAACCTGGTTCCTCTGAGTAGTTTTGGCCAGTCGTTTAAATTCAAGGCTTCTTGCTCCAAAATTGATTAGCAGTCCTACATCCAATTGAAATGCTTCCAGGTAGTTAAGGCCCTGGGCAAGGTGTACATCTTCCAATTTTATCAATGCTTTCAATTCTACCAGTACTTTATCTTCAACAAAGAAATCGACACGCCTGGTTCCTACTTTAATCCCGTCGTAATAAATGGGCATGGATTGTTCGCGGACAAAATTCAGTCCTTGTTTTTTCATTTCAATATCCATGCAGCGTTGATAGATGACTTCCTGGAAACCGTTTCCCATAATGCTGTGCACTTTCATTGCACAGCCGATTATTTTGTGAGTTAATGGATCCTCAATTTTTCCTGCATTTTTCATTTTTGTCACCATCCTTTAGCAAATTTTAAACCATATTATAAAGGTCTGAACCAGGATTTTCAAGCCTGACTATGATTCCCAGGATTGAACGGATTACCATGATTTTTTTGTATATTTAAAATCGCGGTAATCATGGTAATCCCATTAATCCCGGTTCAGACACTTTTTTCCTTTCCCTGCCCTTATTCCCTTCCCCGCACTCTTTACTCTACTTAAAAATTATGTGAGATAAAGTGACATAGTAGAAAAAATGCCTCCATGCTTACACCTTCCGGGTCGAAACCATTTCATAAATGTCTGAACCAGGATTTACAGGATTAGGGGATTACCATGAT
>CP070627.1:3130124-3133326 GCA_020355945.1 Candidatus Aminicenantota bacterium
ATTTTAATTTTTTAAATTTGATTTCCTCTAACCCGGGTAAACGGTAAACCGTGATTTTTCCCTCTCTTCTCAAAACCATCCCGGTTTTATAAATCCCGAAATGGTCCTTGCGCCAATCAAAGGCAGCGGGTGCAAATTCCTTTACCAATTCCAGTCTTCCTTGCTGCATCCGGTATAATTTTTTTAATGAACTTTTAATCCAACGTTCCTTGCGATCTAACTCCGTATAATACCAGTTGCCCGGGTGAGAATAATCAAAGAAACCGGAACTGTTTTCCAGTTGTTTGATTTCCCTTAATTCAAGGGATTCCAGGTCCAGTGCCATGACTTTTTTCCATTGAGAATATTTATCGCCCCTGATACCGCCATAAAGTTCCTTTACCGGCTGCTGATCCAGGTTTCTCTCCGCTCCCCTATAGAGTACAAACCGTTTCTCCACGGGAAGTTTTTTGATTTCTTCAATGCCCCCGGGGGTTACTTTATTGAATATAATGGACCTGCCATCACCGGTGATCAACATTCCCTTCACATAAACCGGTCTGATAGCTGTTATGCCTAGCCTTTCCATATGACCATCCTCCCATATTCTCATTACATCCCATCCTCGATAGGGCCCGAAATACACCAACCAGAATCCTTTTCCTTGCATTTCTCCCGCACCGATCACGCTCGGGTAAATATCCACTCTGGTATGACCATGCACTTGGGTCTTTTTGCAGGTTCCCGTATCCGGCTGCAGTACCACCAGGTAATAGATTCTCTGGTAATCCTCCCGCCTTCGCTCAAAAAACGCGATGGCGTCTTTATACATAAATAATCCCCGGGAATGGATACTGGCATTCCCCCTGACATTATACACTTCCTCCACCTGGTAACCGGGGTCCCGGAGGTGCAAACGAAGCACTTCAGAACCGGACCTGGAACGGTGGATCGTATATATATAATGTTCTTTTTCAATACCAAAATATGTCCAGTAAAAACCACCCATATCGATTTCCCTTACCCCGGTACTGTCATATATTTTCGCTGATCGGTCACCAGACTCCACCAATTGGTGGTTGGTGGTGAGGTAATATAATTTTTTCGGTGTCTGAATTTGCCAGGCAGCCCAAACCATTGAAACCACCACTATAATGATAAATATAGGAATAAACACCTTCAGGTACCGTTTGATAACGCCCCGGTTAGGTCCCAAATCAAATCGTTTAAAGGCATAAATGAACGCCAAAAGAGAGCCCGGCAGCAGGGCGACGGCGGAGAACCAGATGTAACCTGGTATATACCACGCGGATTGAAACACCGAATAAGTGTAATACATTTCACGCCCCTTTAACAACAGGGCCGTGGGATAGAAAACATGAATGATACCCAGGTAAACCATATAAGTGAATAATGCCGCCAAAACTGAAACCACGATACTTCCCCGGGTGATGGAAAAGGGAACAGCGATAATAAATAAGGAAGTGCACATGAAAAATACCGTACCCGTGGCTAACAGCGGCACATTTTTCGAGGTGTCCGGGCCCATTCCCGTAATGAAGAGTAAAAGGACATAGAGTGCAAACACCGCCATCAGGGCAAGAAAACGGGGGACCAGCTTCATCCCCAGCAAATGCAGCCGCGAATAGGGCAGTGTCAACAAATACTCCAGGCCGCCATCTCCCATATCCCGGGAAAACAAGGATGTTCCCATAAATACCGAAAAAATCAACAATCCCACATGGAATACAAATGAAAACACTTCACCATATGAAAGAGCCGAACCCAACAGGCCTGATGCCAACAAAACCGGGATGGGCATGACAGCCGCAATCACGATAAACACCAGCGATTGTTTTATCACTTCTTTAACTTCTTTTTTTAGCATAATAACCTCCGATAAATGATTTGATGATTTCCGTCAAATCCACGTCCCGGAAATCATAGTTATATTTCGTTTTCATTTCATCAGTAAAGGGATACACATAATATTCGTTGACCACTGCTGTTTCTTTTTTAAAAACCACGGGGATATCATCATTTATTTCTTTTTTGGTTACAATTTTCTTCATCTTTTGATTCAAATCATCTCTTTTCTCATCCAGGACAAATCCACCCCCCTCCATAATCAGGACCCGTTCGGGAATGCGTCCCATTTCCGAAAAGGTGTGATTCACCATAATCAGGGTGGTATTGAACTCATCGATCATTTCAATCAAGGCTTCTAAGAAAAGTTCTCGCAAGTAGGGATCAATGGCATGAATGATTTCGTCCACCAGGAGAATCCCCGGTTTTTGTGAAAGCAGTAACGAGAGATGATAAAGGGCCCGTTCACCTGCAGAAAGGTCTTTTATCTTTTGACTTTTGTCGATATTTAATGGCTTGATCAAAGAGTCATTGAAGTTCTTTACATTGAAGACCCGGCAGTGAAAATCAATGCCTTCCTGCAGGGTAAAATGTTCAAACAGGCTCATTTTATCCGAAATAAGTCCGATCTTTTCCTTTTTAATGGACTCCCGGAACCGGATACGGCCGGAATTGGGAAAATAAACGCCGGCAATGCATCGTAAAAGGCTGGTTTTACCTGCGCCGTTGTTACCGGCAATCATCACGGCCTCACCTTTTTCAAATTGAACGTTCAAATTCTTTATAACCTTTTTCTTGCCGAAACTGAGGCACAGGTCATTAATTTCTAAAACTTTATTACTATCTTTTGGTTCTATATTGGTATTATTCATGATTCAATAACCTCCTCATCAAATCTTCAATATCTTTTTTGTTAAACCCCATGGAAAAGGCTTTTTCCAGGAAGTTTTTGAATTCGTCTTCCAGGATTCCCCGTTTAAGGTTATCCAGTTTTGTTTTTTGGAATTTCACCAGGTAGCCGCTGCCTCTATGTCCCTGGATAATGCCTGCTTCTTCTAAATTGTAGTATGCTTTTGCTACAGTATTGGGGTTTAGTTTTAAAATCTTGGCCAGTTCCCTGATGGAGGGAAGGCGGTCTCCATCTGTCAGTCTTCCGGCCATAACGTCAAGTAATATAGATTGTTTCACCTGCTGGTAAGCCGGAAGCGGCGACGCATTATCAATGCTAAAGCGAACCATTGCAACCTCCTTAGGTTAAAGTGTATCAATATAATAATACAATTTTTCTTATTTGTCAACTATTTTTTTTATTTTCCGCCTCCGGCGGGCAGGGGGCTCTTTTGAAAAACCGCCCCCT
>CP070627.1:3133426-3136626 GCA_020355945.1 Candidatus Aminicenantota bacterium
CTTCCTTCCCGGACTTTTGGTTGTGCCGCGGTGACAATTAGTATTTCCTGCCTTTTATAAATAAGACCAACTGCCGAATGAGTACCATCAATGCGGTCAAGGGAAATAGGGGCCGCGCCCATGCAGGATAAAAGTGTTTGTAATAGAGAAAATTCCGGTAGAGGTTGGTCCGGGAATTTTTTTTAAACAGGGAAGTGAGAAAAGTGCAAAATCCCTGCCGGATAAAGGTGGACCCCTTTCCCGTGGCTTTAACATTCACAAAAATGACGGCATCCCACGAGATCAGGGTTTGAATATGACGTCTATTTGCCCTCAAAGTAAACTCGTAATCTGCTTTATATTGGGGCAGCGCCCGTTCATCAAAATAGCCGATTGCCTGGAATACCTCCGCGGGTATCAGTACTCCCCTGCCGGGTAACACAATACTTTTATGCAGGCCGGTTAGCTTGTGGTGGTAAGGGCTTAGAAAGGGATGATAACCCTGGAGTTTTCCCCACCACCACTGGAATTTTACTGCCCCGGAAAAATAAATGCGTTTCTCCTTTTCCTCGGTGAGGTTCAATGAGCCGATGATGGCCCGGGGTTGTGTTTTAGCTGATTTTACCAGCGTTTCCAAATAATTATGATCAAACCGGGTATCATCATTGAGGAGTAATACGGCGTCCGCGCCATTTTTTACTGCCCGTTTACAACCTTCATTGACGGACCGGGTCCACCACCAGTTGCCGTCTCCTTCAATGATGGTGACCTCGGGAAAGTGAGATTTGATGGCCTCCCGGGTGCCGTCAGTAGAACCATCTACCACCACGATGATTGATAAATCAATGTCTTTGATTTCCTGGGTTTTCAGCAATTCCAGTACATGAAGGATAGATTCTTTACGATTGTAAGTGGGTATGACTACCGTAAGTTTAAACATGATTACTGGTTTGTTTCTTTTTTGACCCCAGGGCAGTTCTTCTCTTTTTTTGCCAGAATGAATATATCAACCTCAATTTATCGATAAAAAAAGCCAGGGGTAATACAAGCAAAGGACAGTGTTTTTTATAGTATCTAAAACTGTGTGCCAGGTTGGTCCAGGAATTCTCCTGGAAAAATGATTTTAAAAATGCAAAAAAGCTTTGCCGGGTATAAGTGGCTCCTTTCCCGGTTAATTCCAGGTGAGAATATACAATAGAATCCCAGGAAATAAAGGTTTTAACCTGGTTTTCATGGGCGGTTAACACAAAATCAAAATCCGCTTTGTATTGGGGAAGTGCCCTTTCGTCAAAAAGACCGATTTTTTCAAATACAGACACCGGTATAAACATTCCTCTGCCCAGCAAAGCCACACTGGGGTATAATCCTTTCATTTGTTCATCGTAAGGAGCAAAAATGGGATGATAGCGAACCAATTTGGCTCGCCACCAGGCAATTTTTTTAATACCTGAGAAATAGACCCGGTATGGTTTGTTCCGGGTAAGGTTTAATGAACCGATAATTGCATCCGGCTGTTGACGGCTTTTTTCCAGTAAAGATTCAATATAGTTATTATCGATTTCAGTGTCGTCATTCATGAGGAGTACTGCATCGGTTCTATTTTTAAGTGCCCATTGGCAGCCTTGATTAATGGATTTGGTCCACCACCAATTTCCATTTCCTTTCACCACATGGACTTCGGGAAACTCTGTGTCCAGCATTTCCAGGGTGCCGTCTGTAGAGCCGTCCACTACCACCACAATGGCTGTGGCCGCATTTTTTAAAACCTGGTTTTTTAACTGGACCAGTAATTTACGAAGATAATTTTTTCGATTGTAGGTCGGTATAACAACCGTAATTATCTCTATCATTAAACCAGTCCATTGTAGAGCAGGTATGTTTCTTCTGCCATTTTTGACCAGGAATATTGCTGCGCCTGGATAAAGCCTTTTCTTACCATTTCTTGAATTTTATTGTCACTAAACAATACTTTTTCCAGCGTCGCAGAAATTGAGGCGGGATCACGGGGATCAAAGTAAACCGCTGCTTCTCCCAGGACTTCCGGCAGCGCAGAAATATGACTGGCAATTACCGGGCATCCGTAAACCATGGCTTCTAAAGGAGGCAGGCCAAAACCTTCATATAAGGAAGGATAAACAAAAGCCCTGGCATTCATATAAAATTGACCAAGCATATCGTCATCCCCGGACACCTGGAAAAAATTATGGTGACAACCGGATTGAGTGATTAAATCCAGTTCCTCTGGAGTAAAGGCTCCTCCGCCAAAGCATATCAAATCAAATTCTTTATTTATTTTTTTATTGGAAGCAAAGGCCATTAAGAGATTTTTGAAATTTTTGTAACCCCGCTTCCGGGTGCCTACAAAAAGGATAAAAGGTTTTTTATGGGCCAATACATTTTTATTGTCCTTTGAAAGAATAGAGGAAGGAACGCCCGGGTAAATGACTCTGACTTTTTTTTCGTCTATATTGTAAAATTTTAGCAGATCATTTTTGGTAGAATTTGAAATAGCAATAATCCCGTCTGCCCGTTCTATACATCTTTTTTTTCTTTGGATTCTATTCTCTATATCCAGGTCCTTAAAAAAATGTGGGTACAATTCATAAATCATGTCATAAACCGTTACCACCAGGGGGGATTTTTTCCACCGGGCCACTGCCGGGGAATAATCCGTAGGATGGAAGATATCTATCTTTTTATGAGGTTTAAAGAGGTCAAATAAGACCGTATTGAAAACCCGGAGGAATTTTGCTGTGTATGGCAGCGGACGAATTCGTTTGCCAAAATAAAAGGCCATTTTTTTCTTCAAATCTTCCAATGGAAAATGATTGATGTAAAAACCATGAAACAAAAAAATGTTAACATTTTCCTTTTCAGCCAGGTTTTTGATTAACTCATAGAAAATCCGGGAGACGCCCCCATATTTTTGTATGACAAATATGTGATTGTCATACAACACGTTAAGGATGGAATTTTTCATGGGTTTTCCCGGAACTTTTTAAGGCAGTACTCATAAATCCGGTAGTCCAATTGATTTTTTGTTTTGAATTGGTTAAGAATTTCAATTGGCAGGCTGACTGCCTGGGAATCACGCCGGGACTTATTTAAGACAGATAATTTTACGCTGCGTTTATTCAATAGTTCAGCCAGCCTGTCAATGGATTCCCGGAGATACTCGGCAATGCCAATAAAAAAATATCGGCTGAGAATCTGCTGGTAAT
>CP070627.1:3136726-3139921 GCA_020355945.1 Candidatus Aminicenantota bacterium
GCTTTTTGAAAAAACTGCCCCTGCACCCCGCAAAAACTTTTTATTAATCCCTGGTCAACAGCATTGGGGGAAACACTGCCACTACCTTGACAAAAAGTTATATATAGTCTTTGGTGGGGGCGCGGTCCCCGCGACCGTTATCTTAATTTCAGAAATATTTGGAAATTTGACAGCAATTCTAATTTTGTCGAGGTTGAGGTTGAGGCTAAGGTTGAGGAGAAAAAAAATTGTTTGAGAACACCTGTTTTTGCCTGTTTTTCCGCAGGATTTTTTTGATTTTTTTTACCTTCGTGTCCCTTTGTGTAACTTTGTGGCTAAAATTAGGAAGATACCCGGCTGGCCCGGCCCGAAGTAGAAGCATTGGTAGAAGCGGTGAATTGCCATGCCCGGGGCTTAGTATTACTGGCCCCCTATATCGGTGAGTTTGGCGTGCGCGCCACCACCGCGGACCTGGCCCGTTTAATGGCAAAACTGCACAAAAAATACCCCAATGAACGGGAACGCTCTCTCTATGCCAGCCTGGACCTGTCCCTGGGCCGAATCCCGCCAGGGATGCGTGATCAGATCAAACCACTGGGACTGTTCCAGGGGGGCGGCCATATTTCGATTATAGGATATGTACTGGAATTAAAGGAAGAAGAGAGAGATTTGCTGGTGGGTCGATTGCAGCAATTGGGACTGGCCGAAGCCATGCCCTATGGTTTTTTCCGTTTCCACCCGGCCCTGTGTCCCTATCTCCTGGAAGAATTGGGGGAAAATGAAGAGCGGCAAGCCGCGGCCATTGCCCGCTGGGCCGAAAGCATGAAGCAATTGAGTTACTTTTTATATCGCCAGCAATATGAAGACGCCCAACTATCCGCCACCTTAACCACCCTGGAACTGCCCAACCTGGTGCGCCTGCTGGAACATGTCCGGGCCCGGGGGGATGCGGAAGCAGCGGTAGACCTGGCCACAAAACTTGAACAATTGCTTACGCAATTAGGCAGGAAACAACTGTTGGCGTGGGTGTCCGGCATCCGGGAAAAAGAAGCCGAAGCACTGCCGGAGTGGAGCCATATGCGATTCGAAGCCTCAAGAATGAAGATCGAAGGGTTGTTGGGCAGTAGCAATTTTCCCGGGGCGCGGCAAGAGGCCCGGGCGCTGCTGGATAAATGTGTGCACCGGGGCGAAGGTGCGTATCCCCAGGCCCCTTACGATACTGCCGTGGCTTTCTTTTTGGTGGGACGAATTCTGAACCTGGGCGGCGCCGCCCGGGACGCGCTTCCACCCACACAGGAGGCACAAAAGCGGTTTCAAGCCCTGGCTGACCAGGGAGATAAGGATGCCGCTGGAATGGCAGCGGCTGCGCTGACACAAAAAGGGGATTGTCTCCGTAACCTGGGCCGCTTGCAGGAAGCGGCAGCGGCTTATGAAGAGGGGATTGAGTTAGATGAAAAAGCAGGTCGTTTAAGAGATGCCGCCGTCGGAAAAGGCCAACTGGGGATGGTCCGTATGTTTCAAAAGCGCTTTGGCGACGCACTCAACGCCTATGAAGAAGCATTAAAAATCTTTTCCGGCCTGGGTGAGCCGTCTTCGGTTGCCACCATATGGCACCAGATGGGCATAGTCCATGAACAATCCGGGCAGTTTGAGAAAGCGGAGCAAGCCTATCGCCAATCCCTGTCCATCAAGGTGCAGCAGCACAATCCGGCGGGAGAAGCAAACACGTTAAATCAACTGGGCAATCTATACGATAAAATGAACCGCCTGGAGGATGCGGTCATCTTTCACCGGCAAGCAGCGGATAAGTTTGTGGAAATCAACGATATGGCAGGTGAAGGCCGTGCCCGTAACAACCTTGCCGATAAACTGATCAAACTGGGACGCTTTGAAACCGCCAGGGAGGAGATTCACCGGGCCATAGAATGTGATAAGCCCTACGGCCATGCCGCTGAACCCTGGAAAACCTGGTCTATCCTCAGTGACCTGGAAACGGCCGTGGGAGATGGCGCGGCAGCGGCAAAGGCGCGCCAGCAGGCCATGGACCTGTTCCTGGCCTATCGCCGCGATGGCGGGGAAAACCATGAACCCGGCGGACGCATATGCGCCATGGTGGCGCAAGCCATCCAGGCCGGCCAGACCAAAGAGATTGAAAAAGTGCTGGTAGAAGCGGCAAATAATCCAGGATTAACTTCCTCAAGAAAACTCCTGGTCTCCAAACTGCAAGCTCTCCTGTCCGGGTCCCGCGACCCGGCCCTTTTTGAGGACCCGGGGCTTTTTTATATGGATGCCGTCGAGTTGATGCTGCTGATAGAGAAGATTAGCACTTAGTTCGCTGCGGTCGCAATTCACAATTGATTGGAATGATGGAATGTTGGAATATTGGAATGATAGGATGGCGCCCTTCGGGCAGATAAACGCCTGCGGCGGAAATCAAAACGGCATTTACCGGGAAAACAAAACGATAATAGGCAAAGTAACCGGTAGAACCGGTAAATCCACCACCATAAATGTCTACCTCACCGGTGAAAACAACGACTTAACCGGTTAAAATGACAATTTAACCGGTTACATTATTGATCTAACCGGTTGCATTGTTGATTTAACCGGTTGCAGTGGTAATCAGACTGGTTGTAGGGGAATCTTCGCCCTTTTCATTTGCATAATAAAATGAAAATTCCTGTAAAAAAAGGAAAAAAGGGAAGGAAAAAAAGGTGCCAGGCAAGAATGTCCTAATAGGGTGCCCGCGCCGCGGGCCCGCCGGAGGCTAAAGCAATTAACAAAATTCCGCTAAAGGTTTGGACCTATTTCCATTTTTTCACGGTAGCCGATACCGATAATGAAGCTAATCACTTTTTTATCCTCTTCCTGGTGTTCTCCCGGTTTGCAAACTGCACCGGCATGGGTTTTAGTGTCGAAAATGACCAGGTAACCTCCGGTTGCAGATTCGGTGGCCAGGTATTTTTGCGCCACTTGCCTGATGCCCTGCTGGAGTGTCCGCGTGATATCATCTTGATGATTCACTTTGGTTTCGATAATATATCGCCTTCCCTTGTAATTTAACATAATATCCATTCTTCCCAAACCACTGGGTGTTTCATAACGCAAGTCGCCGGCTCCACCTTTTACGAACCTGTACAACCAGGCTGTCAGGAGAAATTGACCGGTTTTCTCATAAGGTTTCTTCTCTTTATAAAATGCCCTTACCCCAATTTG
>CP070627.1:3140021-3143208 GCA_020355945.1 Candidatus Aminicenantota bacterium
TTTATGAATGCAACTGCAAGTTATGGTAATTTTGGAACAGTCAATAACTACCCTGCCCAAATCATGACAAATAGTATTTGGAGAATGCGAATAAACACGAATGGTACCCTGAATATGTCAGACGGTGGCAGTTACAATGGTACCTGGAATCCTGCATCCAGCAGGGAATTAAAGGAAAACATCGAAAACCTTACGACTGACGATGCCATAGGTGCGTTAGAAGGACTTAATCCGGTTAAGTATAACTACAAAGCACACAAAGAAGACGCACGGGTGGGTTTCATCGCCGAAGATGTCCCTGAATTGGTAGCCATGAATGGCAGGAAAAATTTGGGTACCGTTGACATCCTGGCGGTTTTAACAAAAGTGGTCCAGGAACAGCAGAAGACTATTTCCGAACTTAAAAAGAAAATTGCTGAACTTGAGAAAAAATAACAGGCATTAAAAAATTATCCTGGTATTAAGTATCAACGTATTAGCGGATTAGAGGCAGCCCTGCTTGTTGAAAAAACACGCAGGGCTGCTGGATTTTTTCCAGGGCAAAGATATGAGACATAAGGAGATAATCAAAAAAGATAAAGAATTCATTAAACCATAAAAAAGTCTCAATTTGTTAAAATGTTGAGATTTTTTGTTGTGCATATATATTTATCATTTCTGAAAGAAAATAATAAAAAGGGAGGAATAACAACCAATGAAACACAAAAGACAACTTTTATCAAGGGCCATTTTAATGGCTTTTGTTTTATTTTTTTTGAGTACGGCAAATGGATTTACACAGGCGCAAGGCGATAAGCCGGTGGCCGATGTCATGATCGGGTCTTCGGGAATTTCCTGGACTCCAAAAGTGGACTATGCCAGGTTGGTTTTGACTGTAGCCAGGCCTGATGGATCGATTGTTCAAAAAACCTTTGATTCCGGCAGCACTCCCTATATCGACCTTTCGAGCATTTATGGGGAGAACCCTAATGATGGTTCTTATACTTATGAATTGAGGGTGATCCCGGTTATTGAGAAAAGGGCCAGGGACTCTGAGAAGGACCCCAGCACTGAGGGGCTGAAAATTGACATGAAACTGTCCCCAAAAACAATGACTCAAACCGGTTACTTTTTGGTCCAGGGCGGGGCGATTGTGACACCCGCAAGCACTTCCGAAGATGGCCTTTCCCGGACCATGGACATTGTCCATAACGATGACGTGATCATCGACGGCAGCCTGTGCGTAGGTAATGACTGCTACAGTGGATTAGCCTTTGGTTTTGATACGATTGTCTTAATGGAAAACAACTTGCGCATCTTCTTCGATGATACCAGCACCATCCAGAATTATCCCCGGAACGATTGGAGAATCATCTGCAACGACAGTACCGATGGCGGCGGCAGATATTTTGCCATCGAGGATGCCACTGAAGTGTCAAACATCTTAGTTCTCGAAGCCGGGGCCCCGGATAATTCCCTTTATGTCGACAGTCATGGCGACGTAGGCATTAACACCTCTACCCCTTATTATGAATTGCACATCGTTGATGGAGACTCACCCTGCGTCCGGCTGGACCAGGACGGTTCTCTTGGTTGGACACCCCAAAAATGGGATTTATGTGGTAACGAATCCAACTTCTTTATCCGCGACGCCACCCATGCTTCTAAGCTGCCCTTCAGGATCGAGCCCGATGCCCCCACCGACAGCATCTTTGTCAAAAGCAATGGAAGAATCGGAATAGGTACAGGGTCACCAAGCTATAAAGTGCATGCACAAACCACTGGCGAAAATTGCGCTTTCGTAGCCCAGCGAGTCAGTGGTGTAACAAACTTTATGAATGCAACTTCAAGTTATGGTAATTTTGGAACAGTCTCTAACCATCCTGCCCAGATCATGACAAATAGTACCTGGAGAATGCGAATTAACACGGATGGTACCCTGTCTATGTCAGACGGCGGCGGTTACGATGGAACCTGGAATCCTGCTTCCAGCAGGGAGTTAAAGGAAAACATCCAAAACCTTACCACTGATGAAGCCTCAGCGGCCATAGAAGGGCTCAACCCGGTTAAATTCAATTACAAAGCACATAAAAATGAAGCACGTGTGGGCTTTATCGCTGAAGATGTTCCTGAGTTGGTAGCCATGAATGGTAAAAAAAATTTAGGTACCGTTGATATTATCGCTGTCTTAACCAAAGTGGTGCAGGAACAACAAAAGGCTATCCGGGAACACCAAAAGACCATCTCCAAACTGGAAAAAAGGATTGCCCACCTGGAAAAAGAAAAAGATTCAAAATAATAAATAAGGAGTTTAAACTATGAAAAAGACAAGAACATTGTTGCCAGCAATGGCAGTTGCGGTATTGATGGTATTTGGCATGTTTTTTATTTCCTCCCCAGGATTTGCGGCAGAATGTCAGACCCCGTGGGAACCGATAGCCGATGTATACATCGAGCCCGATGGGATTACCTGGGTGCCCAGGGTTAGCTATGCCCTGATGGAGGTGACCATTTCCAGACCCGACGGGACGATATTTCATCGGGTTTTTGAATCCGGGGAAACACCCAGGGCCAGTCTTTCCGAAATTCTCGGCGACGGTCAATTTGATTGTTCGTATATTTACGAATTGCGGGTGATCCCGGACTTGAATTTCAAGAAACGTGAGGGTGATGAAGTCGAAATAAGATATTCCGAGAGGGCATTGGTCCAGAACGGTGCATTTACTGTCTATCAGGGTGAGATTGTGGTCCCGGGGGAACCGGAAAACGATGGAGGTAAAAGCGGTTTTACTTCCAATGCGCAGGATAATCTTTCCGGGGTACAGGATTTTGTGATCAATGATGATCTGATCGTGGATGGAAGTGCCTGTATCGGATTTGATTGTGTTAATGGCGAGAGTTTCGGTTTTGACACCCTGCGGTTAAAGGAGCACAACCTGCGGATCAAATTTGATGACACCAGTACCGCCGCATCGTATCCCCGGAATGATTGGCAGCTTACCGCCAACGACAGTGCCAACGGTGGTGCCAGCAAGTTCTCCATCGATGACATCAGCGGTAACCGGACACCCTTTACAGTTGAAGCCAATGCTCGCAGCCATTCACTTTATGTGGATGATGGCGGCCGTATCGGTATCAGGACCTCGACACCGTCGACGGAGATACACGTTATCGATGGAGATACACCCACGCTGCGGCTTCAGCAGGA
>CP070627.1:3143308-3146493 GCA_020355945.1 Candidatus Aminicenantota bacterium
TTCCCGGGTCCCCCGATGGATGTACGGCAGCAGAAATGTTCTCTTCCATAGTGAAAAAAATCCGCCTGTTTTCCCTTCTTTCTTTACTTTCCTTTATCATATCAACACCTTATCTTCCAATCTTCCTGTCTTCTCACCTTTTCCTCATGGTGCCCTGTGTGCCTTTGGGGCTAACTTTACCCGCTTCAAACGTCAAATCCTTGAGCATTTCCTTGCATGGTTTCAAATTCAATACGTTCATTAATAAACGTTTCAATTGTTACCCTAACCGGATCGGAAATTTCTTTAAATCCACAACCAAGAGACATTCGGTCATAGTCTTTATAAAATAGGATGTGCTTGACTTCAGCTTCAATCCTGGCAATTGCTTCATGTAAGCCGGGTAAGTGGAGCCCGGAAATAACAAGGACATCTCCTTCCTTGATTTCTTTTTTCTGTTTTTTGGGGACAGCAATACTAATCCCTCCGGTACTTATACTCAAAAGAGTTGCCGGGATTGTTTTATCTTTCCCGGTAAGATTTACACTCACACCAATATGTTCTTCCAAAGTAAAGAAAACGCGTTCGCTTTCCCTTCGTTCTTTTACTTCCGGTTTCATGTCAACACCTCATTCAATATTATATTTAAAAAAAAAAAATAAGTCAAATGTCTAAATCCCGGTCTCCCCCTGGGTGGTGGGGAGTGCTTTTATACCGATCATTGTCATATCATCGTGGTGGGCAGCGAAGGGTGAAAAGTCCTGTATTTTTTCAAATAGAGTGTCCACCATGCCAGCCGCATTATTTTTGTCATTTTCCTTTAATGCCCGGATTAACCGCTCTTGTCCGAAGGCATTGGCATCGGCATCCACAGCATCGATAAATCCGTCAGTATACATGATGAACCAGTCATGATCGTCAATCTGCAGTGGGTATTCCCGGAGGGTTTTTGAGAAAACACCTGTTTTTCTCAACCCCAATGCAATTCCACCGGGTTTGACCAGGACGCTTTCCCCGCTTTTGCCTGAGTAATGGATAGCAGGATTGTGCCCGGCCCGGGCACAGACAATTCTTCTTAATTTCCAGTCCAGTACGGCAATAAACATGGTCACAAAGGACCTTCTATCAATCGTTTTATACATTAATTCATTTACTTTGATGAGCACCTCCCGGGGCGAAGTGTTTTCTCTCATGTGGGATTGGATGAATCCTTTTGTCAGGGTCATGTAAAAAGAAGCAGAGATACCCTTCCCGGAAACATCCCCGATAATCATTGCCAGTTTATTCTTTCCCAGGGATATAAAATCATAATAATCACCGCCAACTTCTTTGGCGGGTTTACACAGGCCGGCAATATCAAATCCCGGTATATTGGGATTCTTAGCCGGTAACAGGGATTTTTGCACATTCCAGGCAATTTCCAACTCTTTTGCCATATGCTCCATTTCAATCTCAGGCTGGATATCCTGCAGGGATGCCAGGGTATAGCTTTGCCCCTTTATTTTAAATTGGGTGGCATAAATAGAAAGGTACAGGGTTTTTCCATTGGTTTCAATCTTTAATGCAGTGCTTTCCCCGGGTTTAAGATTGAGCAGTCGGTTCACCAGGGGTTTACTGAAATGTTCGAGGAACTTAATATTTTTTACGAAATTGACATTTAAGAGGCGCCTGGCAGCAGTGTTTAAAAGTTCAACCTCACCGTTTGCTTTATATGAGATCAATCCGACTCCCACATGTTTTATTACGGTCTGTAGATAGCGGAAATGTTCCTCTTTTTCAGAACGGAGCTTTAAAAACCGCCGGATGATCTGGTTAAAGGACTTTCTTAAATTGTCAAAAGAATCTCCCAGACTCTTATCTGAAAAGGTCTGAGTAAAATCATCGTATTGAATGGATTGGAGAAAACGGTTGAGTTCCCGGTTTGATTTTTCAACAAAATGAATAAGCCTGTAAATTTGATATATAACCAGTACTCCCATTAATATTTTTGTCATAAGAGGCATCGGGTTCATCAGTAAATAGAGGAATATGAAGATTGTTGCATTTAATAACAGGACGCGGCTTATGACAATTACCCTGAACCGGTCAACTCTCATTTTTCTCAATCCTTAGACTGACAGTTTCATTACAGGGAATATTATACAACAAATTGTAATTTGATGACAAATGTGATATTTTAAAAGATGACTATTAAATTTATTTTTATTACCGCACTGTTTCTTTTGCAGTCGTTGTTTTTATGGGGAACGAATAGAGACAAATCCGTTCCGGCCCTGAAAACAGATGCTAAAATTATCGTTGATGGAAAATTGCAGGAAAAAATATGGCAAACATCCCAACCCGCTTCGGGCTTTATCCAATATGAACCGGGTAAAGGAGCTCCTGCATCCTTGCAAACAGAAGTCCGGGTGCTGTACAACCGCCGCTATATCTACTTCGGCATCACCTGCTATGATTCACATCCTCAAAAGATTGCGGCCCGGGTGAGTAAACGGGAAGGGGAAGTGTCCAGCGACGATGCCGTTGCCATTGCCCTGGATACTTTCAAGGACGGGCAAACGGCTTATATTTTTTTTACCAATCTTCGCGGTACTCAAAAAGACGGTCGTCTGGCTGACAACGGCCGAACCTTCGATGACACCTGGGACGGCCAGTGGTTGTCCGCAGGCTCTAAAACCGAAAACGGCTGGATTGCCGAGGTGGCGGTCCCTTTTGAAACCCTCAAATACAACCCGGGCAAAAATCGAACCTGGGGATTGGGGGTCACCCGTTTTATTCCCCGTAAACTGGAAATCGATACCTGGAGTGGGCCCATGGAATCCTATCAACGGGTCTCTCAATTTGGCTCCATTACCGGGCTGGATTTAAAAAAAACAGGGAAAAAAAGTCAAATCATCCCCCATGTGATTGCAAAGATTGAAAAAGGGGAAAAGACTGAGATAGAGGCTGGTCTTGATGTAAGGTATGCTTTTTCCCAGTGGTTATCCGCCGATTTAACCGTCAACCCGGATTTTGCCACAGTAGAAGCAGACCAGGAACAGATTAACCTGACCCGTTTCGAACTGAGTTTGAAAGAGAAACGGAATTTTTTCCTGGAGGGGGCTGAAATCTACCAACAGCGCATCCGGCTTTTTTATACCCGCCGCATTTCCGATATTTACGGCGGAGTCAAGGTTTACGGGAAATCACCGGGTTATGAATTTTCC
>CP070627.1:3146593-3149764 GCA_020355945.1 Candidatus Aminicenantota bacterium
GCCAGGGGGGGCGCTTTTTGAAAAAACTGCCCCCCCTGGACCCCCCTGCAAAAACTTCTCATTAGCAGACTTCTTTGCAGTAGAATTTTGGCCCCCTATGTTTGTAATTTTGGACATTGTAATTTGGAATTTGTAATTTTCATTACCTACCTGAATACTTGCTTAATTTCTTCAACGGTCTCTTTTAACTTGACAGCCAATTCTGCCATTCGCTGTGAAGTAAAACGAACAGAAGGACCCGAACAACTAATGGCTCCAAAAAAATTCAACCCGGCAAGACAAAGAGGAACAGCCACACAATGCAGCCCCTCTTCCAATTCTTCCCGATCAATACTGTAACCCTTCTCAACTACCTCTTTAATTTGAACCTGCAATTTTCCAGGATCAGTAATAGTATTGGGGGTTTTCCCATCAAAATTCAACCCGGAAATAATTCTATCTCTCCCGGATTCGGGTAAAATGGACAAGATGGCTTTTCCCAGGGCAGTGCAGTGGAGATCGGTATAACTGCCAATATATGTCTGGATCTGTAAACTGCGTTGACTCTCGGTTTTGTCCAGGTAAAGAACCTGACCATTACTCATCTCACCCATATTAACTGTCTCATTCACCTCTGCCGTTAGCCCTGAAAGAAACGGATGAACCCTATCAACAATCAACTGTTTCACCGGTACTTTACTGCCCAATTCAAACAGTTTGATACCCGGAACATAATAGTCATCTCTTTTGTCCAGCAGTTTCAATGATTCCAGGGTAGACAAAAAACGAAAAAGGGTGGTCTTGTTCATTTTCAAAACCCGGGCCCTCTGGTTCAGACTCATCTTTTGAGGATTATCTACAACAAACGAAAGCACTTCAAATGCCTTTTTAACCGATTGATTCATTTTCACAATCGTTCCAGGTTAAACTCAGCTAACTTCTCATCCGTGGGAATTCCATTCTTATCCCATCCTCTTTCCTGGTAATACATGTCCAGCCACCGGTTGAACTTCTCTTCGGTCAAGTACTGGTCCTGGAAAATCCCGGAAAGGTGTTTCTCTTTGAAGAACCTGGGAGGTAAAGTATCATCTTTTCGGGTTCGACCGTTTTTAATACTGTACATCCGGGTGAGATTAGAAATTTTTTCTCCCAATTTCATCAGATCATCAGGGCTAACATTTAAACCTGTGATCTTTTCCACGATAGGAGCCAAACGATCAAATCCAAAGGGGACAAAATCACAAATCACCAGGGAATTTCGGGTATTGACTTCATCCTGTCCATCTTTGACGAATTTGGGTGTACTTTCATAGGTTAATTCATGGTTCATTTCGGCAGTGGCTGTCCAGAGACGGGTATGGCTGGCAAAATCCGCCGTAGCCAGGGCTAACCCCATCGAGGCACATCCTTTTATATTTACACCGGAGAGTTCCATGCCTGCCACCTGGAGAGCAAAATACTCACTTCCTTTACCGATTTTTTGCGAGGCAACCCGGGACCCCTCTGCCAGTATATCTCCCAGACCGTCACGATGGGCGATTTTTTTGATCATCTCATAAACAGCTTCACTGTTACCAAACTTCAGTTCGAGTCCACCTGTATCCGTTCCGGTAATCATTCCTTTTTCAAAGGCCTCCATGGCAAAGGCCAATACCGCTCCGGTGGAAATGGTATCCATTCCCAGGTCATCCGCCAGGTAATTGGCGTTTGCAATGGCTTCCGGTTCGTACAACCCACAATTGGCACCCAGCCAGGCAACGGTTTCGTATTCAGGCCCTTCCATTTCATAATTCTCCCATTTGGCCTTCTTGGCACACATGATTCCACAGCCGTAACAGGCAGTGCTTTTCCAATCCAGGACTTTCCCCAGGTTTTCAGCACAGATGTTTTCGTATTCATCCACTACCACTTCCCGGCAATTACGGATGGGTAAAAACCGTCCGATTTCTTGCCCCCAACGAACCCACATAGGGGTCCCCCTCTCATACCTTAAGGCACGATTCGGATGAGCCATTACATCTTTGGTCAATTGTGCGGTCAATTCTTTATAGGCTTTTTCATCGAAAAAATCGACTGTCTCACTGCCTCCCACCACAATGGCTTTCAGGTTCTTGGCACCCATTACCGCACCACTGCCGCCGCGACCAAACTGACGGTGGTAATCAACACCAATGGACGCATACTTTACCCGGTTTTCGCCGGCAATGCCAATGCAAGCCACACGGGTTCCCGGGTATTTCTCTTTCAACTTTTTTTCGGTTTCGTACCTGTTCTTTCCCCACAGGTCCCTGGCATCTTCAAAGGCGACACTACCCGGGGTAATATAAAGATACAGCGGTTTATCACTTTTCCCGGTGACAAAGATGTAGTCAATGCCCGCTCGTTTCACCTGGGGGCCCCAGTGCCCCCCAACGTGGGAATCAAGACATGTACCGGTAAGGGGAGACTTGGTTACCAACGTGGAACGGGCCGACGTCTGAACCCGAGAACCGGTAAAGGGACCGGTAATAAAAATTAAAGGATTATCCGCTGAAAACGGATCATGAGTGATTAAACCCGCATCCACCAATAACTTCAAACCCGCTCCCTTCCCACCGATGAATTCTTCATACAGCCCCCGGGGTGGGGTCTGCAAATGAAATGTTCGCGTGCTTAGATCGATGTGTAAGTATTTGTTCAGCATCCCTTTAACAGGAGTCATGTTTCCTCCATTCAATATTTAGCAAACCAATCGGTTCACTATTTGAACCGATGGTTCACAATTGCATCCTTAAATTTAATTATATAGAAATATCCTTTCCCATGTCAAGTAAAAAAATTATTTTTTTAACGATGACGGGAAAGGATTATTCCCCTTTGATGATAACTTCACCATAATAAAGAAAAGACAATTGCATAGTAGGGCGCTAACAGTTACGTTTGAATATTGAATAATTTGTCCAGCTTAATGATCTTGAAGAGAGCTGCAATCTCTTTGTTTAAATTGAGAATCGTAAATTTAATCCCCCGGGAGGTATACTCCTTATGGGTTAATAACAACGCGCCAATACCGGAACTACCGATAGAATCAACCTCGTCAAAATTAATAGCCACTTCCTTGAGATCGTCTCTTAAAAGTTCATGTAAGGAGTGTTTTAGATTTTCTGCGCTGGGGATATCAATGGTTCCTGAGAGAGATACAATTGTCTTTTC
>CP070627.1:3149864-3153031 GCA_020355945.1 Candidatus Aminicenantota bacterium
ACATTGATGGTGGAGCCGTTAGTTGGGATGCTGTTAGGCTGCGGGGTTAATACCCAGCCCCAGTTGACAAAACTACTCCCGGAAACAGTGCCGCCTTGCGTCGGCGTATCAATGGCTCCAAAGGGCTTGACTGCATTGGCATTGTCACAGGTAATGGTTTTGGCCCCCAATGTCACCTGGTTTCCTTCTCTATCTGCGGCAATGGCATAAATCGTAAAGGTCCCGCTGCCCCGGTTGGGCAGGAAGTTGGTGAGCATCATGTATCCCCATCCGGCCTTATAATTCATGGGGTAGTCGGGATATGCCTGTTCCACATCGGGCCTGGCGCCTTCCACAAATACCGCATCCCCGATGTAGACCAGGGAACCATTTTCCCGGCGGTATATTTTTACACTGTCAACACCGATATCATCCAATGCCCACCCGGTAACCGGGACACTGCTCCTGACTATTGCCCCGTGTACCGGTGTGGAAAAAATACCAAAAGGTCCTGCTGACATGCCTGGACCATATAAATTCAGGGTAACTGCAATGGTCCGGGGAGAGTTGGAGGCATTGGCAGAGTTCACTGTAATCGTCCCCTTGTACTCACCTGTAGATAATCCCGACGCATTCACAGATACGGTTACAATCCCGGCATTTGTTCCGGATAAAGGTGTGCAGTTCAGCCATGATGCATTATCCGAGACTGTCCAGTTCAAGGTCCCGGTTCCGCTGTTGTCAATGGAAAAGGTTTGATTGCCGGAAGAAGAACCGCTGAAGGTCACCCCAAAAATGAGTTGTGTCCGATCGAGGGCAATCTCGGCAGTCATACTGCCGCCGGAAGATATGGTAAACACCGAATTACTGGTGTCTGATGGACTACCGTCTGTCTCACTGATTCGCACCAGGCATTGGGAAGAACTCACATCAGGTACTGTCCAGGAATAGGAACCATCATTAGCAGTGGAAGAGGCCACCGTTGACCAGGAAATACCGTTATTGGTGGAATATTCGATTTTTACATTGCCAACGGTGCCGGTGGAGGACCAGGTAATATTATGAGTTGAGCCAGCCGTCCAGTTTTCACCGCCATTGGGAGAGGTTACAGTTAACGTCGGGGTAGGGGAGGTGGTGGCTAACTTCCATACGTGAATAATGGGTTTGTCATCGTCCACATAGGGTTCAAATACATACAAATATCCCCTGGTGCGGTCGAAGCAAGCTGCTCCCAGGTGATACCACTGCTGGGTGGATTCGATGTGATAGAGGTATTGATCTACATTTAAGGATGCGTAAGGTTGAGGTTCCCAGGGTTCTAAGGTTCCGGCTGCCACTTTTGCCAGGTCATCCGGGTCATAGAAAATAAACTGGCCTTCAAAGCCGGTAAACCACCAGCCTCTTTCACCCGGACAGTCTTCACAGGGGCCATTACTATCGCCGTACCAGCAGTCTCCTGTTCCTTTGGTACCCACAAACACCACTGCCGATTTGCTGTCGGCTGTTAACCATACTGCTCCTGACCATTCATCCGAATGATGATAGTCATCCATGGTATGATTGGTAGCTTCATCCCAGGATTCCGGGTCTTCTGTAGACGTATATTTAAGAAGCGTGACATATTGGAGACTGGTTCCCGACGGTGGGGGATTCCCCTGGTTCCAGGGGCCGATGGCATACAGGGTTGGGCCTTGCCCGGACCAGCCGCCGTCCCGGAATCTCCCGGTGACCAATAATTTTCCCGGTGTATGTGAAACCGCCCAATCCGCAGGAATTTCAAACATATAGTCATTGGTATTATATTCATAATGGGAGGTGTTGAGATACCATCCTCTTTTTATTTGGGGATTGTTCAGGTTGAGTTCACACCAACCGTGGGTCATGGGCCCTGGTTCTTGCAAATGCTCACCATAACAAAAATACAATTTATCGCTGGTTTGGCTGCCCTGTTTGGGTAAATAGGCCAAGCCTACCCTGGGAATTTCCCGGTTACTGACATCCATGATATCCTGGAAGGATTGCAGTGTGGAGGCGGTATTTAGAGCGTTTAAGTTTTTCGAGGCAGAGATGATAGGAACCGGGATGGTGATTTCCGACACCTGGTATTCCCAGGCGTGGCCGGTGCCAAAAATAGAACCGGGGTATCCGTCATCCGGTCCCTCGGGGTCACCGCCCGGGTAATAAGTCATGGCAAAGCCCCCCCAGGCCCAGGTTCTCACTTCCGAACCCGGTACGCCGTCGGGTAACCGGAAAGCGCCCAGGTAAGTGAGGTCACCGGGTTGAATCCGATTTGCCGTACTCGTTTGCTTTGAAACATCGTTATATATGAAACTTGAAACCAATAAAAACGTTAAAGCCCCGGTTATAATCGTTTTCATTTTAACTCCTTTTTCAAGACATGTTTACCTTTAAAATATACAATTTTTTGAAAATTATCTCAACCCCATAATGGCAAATAAATAACGGATTTGATATAATAGGGTTGTTGTTGAGTATTATCAGGAGTAACAAATGTTTATTACTCGTATCAAGTTAAAAAACTGGAGAAATTTCAGTACCGTGGATGTACGATTGGGTGAGCGGGCATTTTTAATTGGCCCCAATGCTTCCGGGAAATCAAACTTTCTCGACATTTTTAGATTTATGGGGGATATTGTTAATCGCGGTGGTCTTCAAATTGCCTTGATGAGTAGGGGAGGTTTGTCAAAAATTCAATGTCTCTCGGCCAAAAGAGGAGAAAGTGTAGAACTAGAATTTCATTTTTCCCAATCCCTGGAAGCGCCGTCAGAACCCAAATTTAAATACATCCTCGGTATCAAAACCGAGGTAAAAGGCAAACAGCAATCGCAAATCACCAGGGAAGAAGTATGGGAAAATGGCAAAAAAATCATCCAAAGACCTGATGAAAATGACAAAAAGGATAGGTTAAGGCTGACACAGACCAGCTTAGAACAGATCAGTCTCAATCAAAAATTCAGAGAAATTTATGATTACTTTAGTGCTATAAAGTATATCCATATTGTCCCACAATTCCTCAAACATCCTGAAATGTTTAAAAAAGAATCAGCTTTAAAGGACGATTATTCATTTGATTTTTTAGAGCGAATAAACGATATGCCTGGAGGGGTGCTTCAATCAAGGCTAAGTAAGATAGAAACAGCCCTAAAAATTGTTGTTCCCCAGTTAAA
>CP070627.1:3153131-3156296 GCA_020355945.1 Candidatus Aminicenantota bacterium
GTGTCTTTCCGTGTGTTCTGTGGGCCTGGAAAAGGGGAGGCAGCCGGTTGATCCTGATAGTAAAATCGATTATAATGCTTTCTATAAGGAGGTATGTTAAATGGAACCGACTATAATAGAAATACCAAGCAAGTATCACAGGCAGCGGAAGCAAGCGGTTGATTTGTTAGTCGTGCATGCCATGGCTGAGTGGGTGATTGATGACGAGGGAGTGTATCATCACTGCGTCGATTGGTTAAATGTGCTAAAACTCTCTGTGCATGCTTTTTGTTTACCCGATGGCCGAATCGTACAATCAGTGGACCCACAGCAAGTGGCCTACCATGCCAAAGAGTTCAATTCCCGCAGTGTGGGTATGGAGTTTATCGTAGGGGGTGTACACAACTACGATAGTTTTTTAAAACGTATGGTGGATGTGGAGAATTCACCTTATTCCCGGGCGCAATATGAAGCGGGCGGGTGGTGGTTTCGTCGTTTAGCAGACAGGTTCGGTTTGACCTTTAAACAGGTAAAAACTCACCGCGAACTTGCACCGGACCGGAAAAAGGACCCGGGTGACGCCTTCGATTGGGCGGCCTTTAAAACCGCATTCGAAGCCGGGGGGTGAGCGGATACTTCTTCTTGCCAGGCCAGAAAAGTAAAAAGAGTATCTTCGTTTTTTTGGTAAAAGGGGTTGAAATAATCTAAAAAATAATGTATTGTATACATTATGTACGGAATACATGGTTTTGAATTTATTGACCGAAACGATGAGTTAAAGTATCTGCAGGAGATAGAGAAAAAAAATTTCTTCCTCTTAATTAAAGGAAGAAGGCGAATCGGTAAAACCCGCCTGGTTTACGAGTCTTTTGACGACACTATTTATGCGTTTATCTGGCCGGATAAATCACTGCAGTGGATACTGGAGCGGATTTCAGAAGAAAAGAACCTCCCTCTGTTCTCGCGCTTTTCAGACCTGCTGAATCATCTCCTGGATACCGGCAAAGTTGTGATTTTCGATGAATTCCAGAATCTCCACAATATCGATAAAAGCCTGCTGGGAGAGGTTCAAAATATAATCGATACAAGAGAGAGACAGGGGAAACCTATCCGGTTCACTGTCCTGGGTTCCAGTTATACAATGATAAAAAAAGCCTTCCAGAATTATTCTTCTCCCCTATACGGAAGACTCAGCGATATCATTACTTTAGACCACCTCCCGGTAATTCCACTTTACAATTCACTCAGTGTGACCCTGGAAGATTTCATAAAACTGTGGAGTGTTTTTGAAGGGGTTCCTTATTACTACGAGTTTCTTAATTTCAAAAAAAAACCGGAAGAAAACATCATTCAGCTTATATTAAACAAGCATGCTCCCCTCCAGGAGGAGGGAAAAGTATTGGTTTCCATGGAATTTGGTCAAGACTCTAAAATATATACAACTATTCTCAGTGCCATTGCCAGCGGAAAAACCAAACTTGGTGAAATTTCTTCTGTTTTCGGTGAAAAAGCCACCAATACCATAAAATATCTCGATACGCTGCGAAAAGATTTTAATCTTGTCAGAAGAGAGACACCTATCCTGGAAGACCCAAGAAAATCGAAAAACGGCATATATGAGGTTCGAGATAACTTTTTATCCTTTTGGTACTATTTTGTTGATAAAAGAAGGGATTACATTGAGCAGGAACGTTTTTCGGAATTCATTTCTCAATTTACCAGGGATTTTCCCGCATTTGTGGGAAGGAAATTTGAAAAGTTCATTATCGGTTTGATTAAGGGCGGCATTATCCCAATAGGAGAAAGATTTGAAAAGATCGGGCGGCAGTGGGGAAGAATTGAACCCAAAGCCAGGAAGGTTCATGACCACCAGGTCTATGAAATCGATATACTGATGGAAAACCCGAAAGAACGGAAGCTTTTATTGGGGGAATGCAAATGGAAGGAAAATGTAAATGCTGCTGTTGTGGTTAATGATTTGCGTCAGAAGCGCGCTTATTTACCCGGTAATTATGAGAATTACAGCGATGAGGGCTACCTGGTGTTTGCCAGGAGTTTTTCTAAAGCGGTGAACAGCTTCCAGGGGAAAAGAGTTCAATGTTTTTCCCTTAGCACCCTGGAGCAATTCATGAAAGCGCAAAATAAAGGGACAGGCAGAAAGCGCCGGCAATTCCTATGAGAATGACAGCGTTTGCGGGACATGGGAAAAACTGGCCGATGCCGTTTATCCTGGAGGATCATCAAGTGAGGCGTTTCGCGCCTGTCCCCTTTTCCCCGCACTCAGACAGGTTAAAAAGCGGAAAGGGCATGCTAATATGATCCAGGCGTTAAACGATTTGAGCGCCCTTGGAGAGAAAAACGCGGTGCTGCTGGAAGCGGTTCGTTTCGACATGACCCTTCTTGACAAAGCCACGGAAACTTCCGATGAGATGGTCGCGTTGTTGGCAAAAGTCACCACTTATCGAAACACCGCCAATAAAGCCAGGAAAATTCGTAAAAAAAGGGGACAGTCAAGAAGTGACACCAAGAAGTGACACCAGGCATGGTCGCTGGTGTGGGATGAAGAGCCTCTATTTTATGAACGGATCGAAGCATGGGCCAGTGGCCCTGTTGTGAGAGAAGTGTTTGAAGAACACCGGAATATGTTTAATATCAGTCAGACATCCGGCGATCCCTCAAAACTCTCAGCAAAACAAATAGAAACGATTGAAGGTGTCCTTTCCTTTTATGGAGATAAACCCTCTCAATGGCTTTCTGATTTGACGCACATGGAAGACCCGTGGAAGAACGCCCGGGGAGGTCTGGCTCCCGGGGTGAGAAGTAATCGAGTTATTTCTCATGCCGCGATGATGGAATATTACACAAGCCTGTAATCAAAATTGAGAAAAAAAGGGGACAGCCAAGAACTGTACCTCCCGGCCGGCTGAAAAAAAGAAAAAGCTCCCCCCTTTAAGGGCTTTCAAAGTTTACTGCTTTACTGCCACCGTCCCCGTTTTTCCTTGCAATGTGTCTCTTACAAAATCAGGCATGGGATACCTGGGCCTGGTAAGTCTTGAAAAATCATCTACCTCTGGGTCATTCATATCCTTATGCCTTCTTTATTAACATTTAGAATTAGAGGGGTCCTTTTCCGATGAAAATCCCGGACATCGAACGGGACAACTGATACAACCGTGTCATACTTCA
>CP070627.1:3156396-3159543 GCA_020355945.1 Candidatus Aminicenantota bacterium
GGCCGCGAAGCGGACGGGGTGTGTCTCCCCTCTTGAGAGGGGTGGCCGCGAAGCGGACGGGGTGTGTCTAATAATGTGTTAATCCGTGGTTCTCCGTGTTCGTCGCCACTATGTGGCTAAAATTTTAAAAACTCTTGAAAATAAAACCGTAAGCGCTTATAATCTAATTTTATTTTTCTGCACCTGGATGCAATTAAAATACACATGCCAACGCATCAGGTGAGTAATTGAAAATGGACGGTGACACACAACAATACCTGACCCTGTCCATCTTAGACAGGATATATGACAGGCCCTTAGACGAATTAAACATCCCCTTCTCTAATTCAAATCTAAAAAAAGTCAATGCCATCTCAAATCTACACTCCAACCTATTTCAAAACATCATTTTTTACAGCCATAATAATTTTGAGATCAGGATGCTGGTGGATCGCTTCGGGGAATCCGCACCGGCTGGCAGCGACCCGGGATACCTCAATACCCAACACATCGAAAGCCTGTTCCTCCAACTTATGTCCCTGTACCAGGTATCTACATCCCTGGGACTGGATTTTGTCCAATTTAGTGATTTTCGCCTCCTACCCGACCGTACCACTCAACTTCCTATTACTTTGACCGAAGAAAAAGACTCCCCGTTGAAAAACCTCTTGAAATTCTTCCAAAAAAACAAGCATTTTAAAGATATAAATGAAAAAAACCACCAGGAAATATTTAACCGGCTTAAGAACAAATACACCTTTAATGAAGACCAGTTGTATATCTACAAGTATGACGATTTTGCTTCCACTATTTTAAATACTTATCCCATCGCAGAGATGGAAACGAACACCAGGATTAAAATCAAAATTAACACCAGCAATCATATCCAGAAAAAGATGATTAAAATCAACCTGAACAACCACCATGCATCAGGGAGCATCTTTTTCGCAGACCTGGCTAATCCTTCGGATAACCTTCCCCATTCGATCAACCATTTGATGGCTTTGCCGGGAAAACCGGGACAAACCGATCTTGAAGAGGATTTTGTCTCTATCATTGACCAATTCGATTCCTTCTTGAAAAAATTTTCCTTTACATCCCTGGTGTTAATGATCGATCGATTAAGAACCAAAGAGGATGCGGAATTTATTAATTATCTAATGGAAGCCCTGGAAATTACCAATATTGTTTTCATATGCTTTGATACCACCTGCGATTTGATTGATTTTGACCTGGAACTCAATGAAAAACCGGGAAACCTATTGAAAAAATATTTAAGATTCGCTGAAACCGGTGAGAGAAAAATACTTAACCCGGAAGACCTTCAACTGCTGAAGATTTTCCATACGCTTCCCGCTCCTCTTCCCCAGGAGCAATTGCAAGCGCTTTTCTCTCCCGCTCAATCTCCTGCCGTGGATCGCTTAATAAAGAAAAATTTTTTAAAAATCCGTTCCGGGAAAATTTATCTTGAGAGCAATCTTTCCCATCTCAATATAAAAGTTACGGCAGAAGAAGAAAAAGAAATACTGGAATCCCTTTTGCATAAGGATACGGGTGTGGTGAATGCCTTGTGCGTGAAAATAAAATATTTCCTGGTTACCCGGCAAATCCAACAATTAAAAGATACATTAAAATACTATCTCCAGGAAAGAATAGAGTTTGAAGCGGATTCACCCGGCATCAAAGGAATCTTAATAGGGAATCATTTTTTCCTGGAAACGCATAAGGATATTGAGTTGGTGGAGTTATTCGCGGCACTCCTGGTGGAGGAAAATGAACTGGATTCGGCTAAAGAATTGATCTTAAATGATGCCAATACCAACGAATCCATCATGCTGAAGCTTAAGTTGGCTCATATTTATAAATGGGAAAAAGACCAGCAAAAAATGGATCAACTCCTGTCAGACCTTGAAAAGGGGAAAAAAATCAAAGACAGGAAAGATTTGAGCGATGAATACCATTACCTGAGATTTGTTTATTATGAAAAAGTATCGGACCGCAAACGCGCCGACAGGCATTTCAAAAAGATAAAGGGAAAACTCTACAAACACCGGGCCGCCGTGCTGTTTAGCGACAGGCATCTTTACAAAGGAGAGATTAAGGAGGTTGAAACCCTATTGAATCAAGCGATTGACTATTTTCATGAAAAAAGATACCCGGCCGATGAAATTGAGGCCAAAAGCCACCTGGCAAAATTATTAAGAGAAAAACACGCTTTTGAAGAAGCAAAAAAATTGTATCAAAACTTGTTTATAAAAAGCGAAATGAAAAGTTACCGGCTGCTCTCCGCCTATATTGCCGTGGACCTGGGAAATCTCTATTGGGTCCAGGATAAATTCAACTCTGCCCAGGCATGGTATAAAAAAGCCTTGAAAATATTTCAATCACAGGACAATCAAAATGGCATGTTCCTGGCTAAATCAAACCTGATGGAAATCAATAAAATCACCGGCAGTTGGCAAGAGACGAAAAAGGACCTGGAATCCGTATTAAATTATAATAAACAAAAAAACGCGGTTGTTCCCCTGGCTTACGATTACTTTAACATCGGTCACCTGGAGTATTTGAAACACCGGTTTTCCAAAGCCCGGGAATTTATTGAAATTGCCCGTTCCCTGTTCGAAAAAAACGACAAATGGAACGGTATCATCGAATGTGAGATTCTAAAACTTAAACTATCTTTCCTGGAATATGGCCCAAAGAAAATGGATAAAATCGATTTGAGTTTTTTCCATCAACACCGAAAACGGCTTACCAACGATCAACAAATCCTGGTCTCCATCATGCAAATCGCTAAAGGCGACCATTTGAACCGGAAACACCACTCCATCGTGGAAAAATTAAACCAGGTCAAATCAAAAACCCTCAAATATGAAATCATCTCTATGATCATTAACCAATATAAAACCCCCGGACTAATGGAATTACTGAAATCGCTGTCCACTGCGCTGAGTAAAGAGGATAAAAATTATTATTATTACGAATATTTTTATGTCTATTATCGGCATTTTTTTGATAAAAAAGAGATCCCCGAGGACGAAAAAGAACGGTTTAATGAGGTTTACTACTTCTTCCGCAAAAACCAACGAAAACTGGACCCCATCATTACTAGATATAAATACCTGTTGGATAAAAAAGACTCCCAGTATGATATTTTTAAAAGTGCGG
>CP070627.1:3159643-3162781 GCA_020355945.1 Candidatus Aminicenantota bacterium
GTGACATCCGTGGCCTTCAGTCCCGACGGCAAGACCCTGGCATCCGGCTCTGATGATCATACCATCAGTCTGTGGGATCTGGGGTCCCAAAAAGAGACGGCCACATTGACGGTACATTCATCTGATGTGACATCTGTGGCCTTCAGTCCCGACGGCAAGACCCTGGCATCCGGCTCTGATGATAATACCATCCGTCTGTGGGATTTGAGCATTTATTTTGATTTTCTAGATGCAGGCAAGCCCACGCCGCTGTTTTTTACCTTTACACAAGGCGTCGAATTCTTTTGGGGTGTTAAACTGGAAGGCTTTGAGTATATAAAAGTAGTTGAACGCAGCAAAGACAAAAAATTCCGCCCCCTGTTGAAAGCACCGGTTAAAGGTCAATCCAAGTTTGATCAAATCCTGGAGTGGGCCAAAGAACAACGAAAGGGGAAAAATTAGAACTTAGGTTCGCTGCGGTTGCAATTCACAATTGATTGGAATGATGGAATGTTGGAATATTGGAATGATGGGAAAAATCATTGCACGGCCAGCAAAAGCAAAAATTTCTGTTTAAATTGATTCACTCTTACAGGCTTTAACATCGAGGGTTGTTTCCCTCTTTCTTGATGGGTCGCCAGGAACTTCCGATGTGAAATCCAGGCTGTACAATCGCCAAAAAGGGATGAAAAAAACGGTTGTCCTCTCCAGTTGCAAAGAGTCTTCAAAATCAAGAGTGACAACAAAAGCTGCTTTGGGATTGTACCGGGTAATGAAACTGCGCAGCGAACGCTCGATCTGCACCTTATGGAATCGCTTGTATTTAACCTCCAGGGGCACCAAATTACTGCCGCAGCGAATCACTATATCCACTTCGGACTTATCCTTTGTACGCCAATAATGAAGCGAGCAACCTGTAAATTTAAACTTCTCCTTTAAAAGATTAAAAACAAAATTTTCAAAAACATAACCCAAATCATTGGGATTATAAAGTTGACTAAACATCCCTAAACTGTAATTTCGCAGTCCCAGGTCATAGAAATAAGCAATAGGCGATTTGGTTATCTCTTTTCTTAAATTGGTAAAATATGGTGTCACCCGGCGGACAATAAATGTCGCCTCTCCATAATGAAGATAATTCTTTACTGTAGCAACAGAAAGTCCAATGGTATTGGCAAGCTCGGAATAATTGATCATTTGACCAACCTGGCCAGCCAAAATTTTTATTAGCATTCCATAGGCATCGAGCTTCTCTACTTTTAAAAAATAAGCAATATCCTTTTCTATATAACTCCTATAGATTTCATCGATTGTTCTTCTTTTCTCTTCGATGGTCTCCTCTAATACCACCCGGGGATAACCCCCAAAATTCATGTACTCGCTTAATAGATGCTGTACCTTTTCTTTTTCAATGTCAAAAAATTCCTGCAAATTCCCGTAATATTTCTCCCCGGTTTTATAGTTAACAAATTCCTGGAAAGAAACCGGGTTAAGATCAAAGAGTCTTTTCCTACCTACCAATGATTCATGGATTTTTTCCTTTAAATCCAGGCTGCCGGAACCGGAAACGATAAACTTATAGGGCAGCCGCATATCGTAAAGACCCTTTAAAAAAAGCCCTGCATTTTCTTTCCGCTGAATTTCATCGATGAAAACATACCCACCTTCTCTTCCAAGCTCCAGTTGGATTTTCCGAACCAATAAATCCTGTGAGCTGAAAAAACGATTATCTGATTCAATATCCAGGTTTAAAAACAGGGTTTTTTCGCCGCGTTTTTCCAGGTATTCTTTAAGAAGCAGCATTAAAGTTGTTTTTCCTGCTTGACGGGGACCGACAATCAAGGATATCTCTTTTTTGGGTAAGTGATCTTTTAGTTTGTCTAACAAATTTCTTTTAATCATACTTTCATTTTAGCACGAGAATTTTAAAAGTCAACCTTTAAAATTATCGGAGAATTCATGAACATGGCTTGATAAAGTCAGGGAAAGAATGGAGAATGGAGAATGGTGCCAGGTAAATTATTTCCTTTAGAGAATATGAAGGGAATTTTTGCCGCTGTTCCTTACAATAATTTCGACCCTACCAAAGAGGCGTCATATCATTCGGTTATTCATGTGATATTTTATTTAATATTAGACAACATCGGTTCTGAAATCCAGACCAATCACGGCCGCATCGACCTGGTCATCGAGACGGATAAGCGTGTTTACATTTTTGAATTCAAAATGGATAATGCCGGGAAAGCCCTGGAGCAAATCCATGAAAAAAAGTACGATGAAAAGTACCGGGGAAAAGGCAAAGACCTTGTGCTAATAGGGGTAAGTTTCTCAAAAAAAGAAAGAAATATAAAGGATTGGATTATCGAAAAATCAAAAGGGTAATGTGGTTCAACTTTTTATTCGTTTTTCCCCGGGGTTAATCCTTTTAAAAAATTTGCACCCCTTTTTCTTGAAATTATTCGTTAAATATGGTATCCATAAGTGTCTGCAAGCAAACGATGAAGCAGTATAAACATACCAGTTGGACCAGCCGCCGCGGATCAAGGGCGGAAGCCTATTTTGAACCAATGGTGTAATAAAAAACAATGCCTGACAAAATTAAAATTCATTTTACATTAAACGGAAAAGAGGCCGCATTAACAACACCGGCTAACCGCCGATTACTAGATATTTTACGGGAAGACTTCGGCTTGACCGGGACAAAAGAAGGCTGCGGCATCGGTGAATGCGGTGCCTGTACGGTCCTGATAGATGGGAAAGCCGTGAATTCCTGCCTTGTTTTAGCCGGCCAAATCAATGGTTCCAACATAATGACCGTGGAGGGCCTGGCAAAAGACGGAACCCTCCATCCACTGCAAGAAAATTTTCTAAAGTATGGGGCTGTGCAATGCGGATTCTGTACACCAGGTATGCTAATGTCAGCGGTTGCATTACTCAATGAAAACCCCCAACCCTCCGAAGAAGAAATAAAAGAAGCTATTGCCGGGAATCTATGCCGGTGCACCGGTTATAAACAAATCATCAAAGCGATCCAGGAAACAAGATAATGCCTCCGGCGGCCAGAGGATAAAGAGGGAAGATGGGAAGCTGAGAAGATAGGAAGCTGGGAAAAAGAGGTGAGTTGAAATGATATTGCATGGTTGCATGGATACCATTAGG
>CP070627.1:3162881-3166016 GCA_020355945.1 Candidatus Aminicenantota bacterium
GGTGACAGGAGGATTAAACAATGAACAACACCCAATCCCTGGGACAGCGTATCAAAGCCACCAGGAAAAAATATGGTCTAACTCAAATTTTATTCGCAAAAAAGATGGGGGTGTGCAAAGGCGCCATCATCAATTATGAAAAAGATACCAGGTCACCGGACGCTCACTTTTTGATCCGATTGGTCAAGCAATTCAATATACGCAGTGAATGGTTATTATTGGGCTCAGGTACCATGGACCCAAAAAATATTCGGCTCGGTCAATTGGAATTTCCACTAGATGATGACCTGCTTAAGATGATCGAGCATTTCCGGATTCCCACCATCAAGCTGGCAATGATGGCTGAATACGAGCAATTAAAAATGATCTTTAAACCGCTTATCCAGGAATATGAAAATACTAAAAAAAGAAGTGACCACCCGGAGGATACCGGATGAATGAAGAAAAAGATTATTTTACAGAATTGGAAACCTTGATGAAGGTTGACAAAGTCAACCTGATGATCACTGCCAAATTGGAAGAATCAAAAATGATGTGCAGCAGTGGAGTATTTTGGGTGCCAGGCAAGAATGAACCAGGCAAGAATGAAGAATGACATGTGGTTAACTATTCTCAAAAATGAGAATTCCTGTAGATGTATTATATTTGTTGTTTAGTAGCGAAAAATATGGTAAAATACCTCTATGAAATACATAAGAATTACATATATACTGTTGATTTTTGGTATTTTATTTTTCCCTGCTATCCGTATCGAAGCCAGCAGCAGCGAGTGGGATGATATGGAAGAGGAAAAGTATTACCAGCTATTAAAAAAGAAGTCCATAGAAGCAGCGGAGCATTTTCGGGCCGCACGAGAAGCACTGGATAGAAACCAATTGGTGACTGCCGCAAACAATTATCGTATCGTTATCGCCCTGGTCCCGGATTTTGCACCGGCATTCCGTCGGCTGAGTTACATTACAGTAAATGATCTTGAAGCGGTAGAATTGGCCTTCAAGGCCCTTGGTTTGGACAGGCATGCCTATAATAAAATAGCAGTGGCAAAAGCTTTAATACGATCAAATATCGGGTATTACAAAAAAGCCCAGCCATTTGCGAAACACGCTGCTGATGAACTGCCCAAAGATGCAAAAGCCCAGGCCCTATTGTGTCACATTGCCTTTAATAATAAGGATTTCTTGACATTCAAACAGGCGTTGTCCAGTTTGAAACAACTGGAACCCGAAGGAATACTCACCCACTATTATTTAGTCAAGGAAGCGATTGTAGATAAACGATGGGTGTATGCAGAAACAGAATTGTTACGCGCACGGCAATTGGGATTATCTGCTGAAGTGGCAGATGCATTATCAACGGAATACGGTATCCGTTATAATATTATTAAATTGCGTTTGCTGTTCTATTTGCCTACTGCGCTTTGGATGTTAGGCGTTTGGCTGGGGTTCCTGGGGGTGCTCCTGGTAGTGGGAAAAGTCCTATCCAGGTTAACGCTAATCTTACTGAAAAAACAAAACCCTTTACAAAATAAAAATATTCCCCCTGGTGAAAAACGAATACGCTTAATTTACTCTATGGTTTTGGTTTTGACTTTTATATATTTTTATATCTCGCTTCCTATGTTAGTTCTCCTGGTTATTGTTTTCGGTGGAGGCATTATTTTAAGCCTTCCTTATATGGGCCAATCTCATATTATTTATGTTTTACCTATTGTGGTCTTTACAGCGGCAATGATATGGATGATGCTTAAGTGTTTTTTTATTCGTGTTAAAGTAAAAAGCCAGGACCATGGCCCGCGGTTAAAAGAGAACAGTGCACCGATGTTTTTTGCGCTGCTGCGGGAGCTCTCGCAAAAGGTTGGCACCGTACAAGTGGATGCGGTATTTGTCATCCCAGAACCCACTATCTCCATATATGAACGAGGTTCGGTATGGAAACATTTGCGGGGCACTACCGAAAAATGCCTGGACCTGGGACCGGGGGTGATGAAAGGTATGAGCCAGATTCAGTTAAAAGCCATCCTGGCCCATGAGTTGGGTCACCTCAACAACACTGATTACCTGGTAGGCTCGTTGGCCTATCATGTAAGATGGAAAGTTTATTCATTCATGAAGTCGCTGACTGCTGGTGGGTTAGATAGTTGGTTGAACCCACTCTGGCTTTTCTTGAAATCCTTTTACCCTATTTTCCTGCATATATCTCAAGGGGCTTCCCGCCTGGAAGAATTCATGGCCGACCGTTTTGCAGCACTGAATTATGGAATCAAGCCCTTTATCCAGGGATTCCGCCATATTGTCAGGCGCTACTTTGAGTTCGAACTGATTACCCTCATTGAAGTCACCCAGGCAGAGAGAGAAGAACGGCAAGTCCGAAACATCTACCGCCTTGAAGTCCCTGGCCAGTGGCCGCATCATTTTCTACAGGCCTGGAAGCAGTTGTTGAAGCAGTGGTCGAAGCAGTGGCCCGAGCAGATCCCCAAGAAAGGGAAGAAAAAAGCTCTTACCAGGTTGCTAGACCGGAAAATAGACCGGGAAATGCAAGTAATACCTCCTTTTAAGGTGGTAGAGGAGCTTTACTATGAATCCTTTAATAATGCTTCCTCTCCCTATGACAGTCATCCGTCTCCCCAGGAACGCATCCAGTATCTAATGGGGTTGGGACATAACGTGGATATCCGGGAGGATAATAAAGAGCAAGCCTGGTCTCTGTTCAACTTCTCTAAGGTTTTCCTGAAGGATTTATCGTATCAACTCCATGAAAAAAAGAAGAAAGAGTGGAAGAAGTTCATTACCAGGATAACAACAGATGAACTAATGAGGAATGAGAAGGTGATTAAAAGTGAGTAACAGGTAAGTTAGCCACAAAGATACACAAAGAAACACAAAGGAAAAAGGAGGCTCTGGAAATGGAGAATAGAATTATATGAATTATAGATTAATAGATTATAGGGGGAGGTAAATAATTATTGAATATTGAAAGAAGTAGAAATTTCTGCGATTTATAATTAACCTGTCCCTCTTTTTCCTCTTTTTGCCTCTCTGTGGCCTCTGTGGCAAAAATCAATGACCGGGAATCCGGTAAGGGGTGATTACACAAATGGATCACTGTCTGACCCAACAGGTATTGAAACCGCAGAAA
>CP070627.1:3166116-3169250 GCA_020355945.1 Candidatus Aminicenantota bacterium
GCGAGAGCATTGCGCATGGCGCATGGCGCATAGCGTATGGGGCAAAGCACTTTGCCATTTTAGGCTCCCCTCGCCGAGGGGCCTGGACCCCCCGCAAAAACTTTTCATTAAAAGAGGCAGACAATAGTCACTGCCTCTCCCATTACACCATCTACAAAACCGGCGACCTGGCCAAATGGCTGCCCGATGGAAATATTGAATTTTTAGGACGAATTGACCACCAGGTAAAAATTAGAGGGTTTCGCATCGAATTGGGAGAAATAGAAAATCGTTTATTAACTCATGATCGCGTCAAGGAAACCGTGGTATTGGCCCAAAAGGATAAAAATGGCGATAACTACCTTTGTGCATATATCGTATCTGACAGTGAACACCAGGTACCGGACTTCAGGGAATTTTTATTGAAATACTTACCGGATTATATGGTCCCCTCGTATTTTGTACAGATACAAAATATTCCCCTGAACCCCAATGGAAAAGTAGATCAAAAAGCGTTACCAGCACCTGTATTTACCACAGCGGGTCGTTATATTCCCCCAGGAAATGAGGTAGAAAAAAAACTGGTGGAAATATGGTCTGAAATTTTAACCCTGAAAAAAGAGGAAATAGGAATTGATGCTAATTTTCTCCAATTGGGCGGCCATTCGTTAAAAGCCCACTATGTGGCCGCCAAAATACATAAAACCTTTGATGTCACATTACCCCTGGTTAAGGTATTTGAAATTCCCACCATAAGAGGATTGGCCAGATATATAGAAGCATCCGGAACAGAAAAATACGAACCCATAAAAGCGGTGGAGGAAAAAGAATACTACTTGTTAACTCCCGCGCAGAAACGGCTTTATATTTTGCAGCAGATGGAACTGGAAAGCATCGGGTACAATATGCCCCAGGTATTGCCCCTGAGAGAAGAGGTTGACCTGGAACAGTTGGAAAAAGCCATCAAGAAATTAATCTCCCGCCATGAGAGCCTGAGAACCTCTTTTCAAATTATAAATGAAGAACCTTTCCAGGAAATACATGACCAGGTGGAATTGGCCATGGCGCATTATGATCTCCGGGATAAACAGGAGAACCAGGCGCAAGCGGCGGCTGAGATTGTAAGGGGATTTGTAAAACCCTTTGATCTATCCGAGGCCCCACTTTTGCGGGTGGGGTTAATATGCACCACTGAGTCAAGGCACCTGTTTTTGTTAGATATGCATCATATCATAACTGACGGTACCTCCCAGGCAATACTGAAAAAAGAACTGCTAACCCTGTATTCCGGTAAAGAATTGCCCCCCCTGCCTCTCCAGTACAAGGACTATGCCTGGTGGCAAAATAGCGGCAAACAGCAAGAATTAATAAAGCACCAGGAAACTCACTGGCTCAGCTTATTCTCTGATGAGATCCCGGTTCTCAATCTGCCCAACGATTATCCGAGGCCGTTATTACAAAGTTTTGCTGGCCGCAGGATTAATTTCGTCTCGACAGAAGAAGAAACAAAACATCTTACCGCCATTGCGGAAGAAAATGGTTCAACTCTTTATATGATTATTTTGTCGCTATTTAACATATTGCTGGCAAAGTTAAGTGGAGAAGAAGATATCATTGTGGGGACACCAATTGCCGGTCGGTTGCACCCGGATGCAGAATCCCTCGTAGGTATGTTTGTTAATACCCTGCCGATGCGCAATTATCCCCAGGGCAGTAAAACCTTTAAAGAATTCCTCCAGGAAGTAAAGAAACATACATTAGACGCCTATGAGAACCAGGCCTACCCCTTCGACCAATTGGTAGAAAAAATATCGGTTTCAAGAGATACCAGCCGCAATCCTGTATTTGATGTAATGTTTAATCTTTTGAACCAGGATGAGTATACCGACAATTTCTCCCTGGTGGATGAAGGGGGGATGGAATATTATGAAAATGTCACGGCAAAGTTTGATTTGAATTTGGCCGGTATGGACCTGGGAGAAACGCTTCAATTTAGCCTTGAGTATTGTAAACAGCTCTTTAAAAAAGAAACCATAAAAAAAATCATAAAATATTTCAAACGGATTGTCAGGGCCGTGATAACCAACCCGGAACAACGGTTGTCAAAACTGGAAATATTATGTGATGAAGAAAAGGCCGAGATTTTAAGGATATCAAGTGGAAAAACAGGAGACACTGCCGGTCACTGCACCATCCATCAATGGTTTGAAGAGATGGTGAAAAAAGTGCCGGAAAACACGGCATTGGTATGGGGTGAAACATGGATTACCTATGACCAATTGAATAAAAAAGCCGACCGATTGGCACGAATATTGAGATTGAAAGGAATTACTGCAGACACAGTGGTATGCTTAATGGTGGAACGGTCCATCGAGATGATTGTGGGTATAATGGGCATATTAAAAGCCGGGGGCGCCTATCTACCCATTGACCCGGAATACCCGGAAAAACGAATCAATTACATGCTGGCTGACAGCGGAACCAAAGTACTGGTGACCACCAACGGTTTATCAGGAGATAGGAAGATGGGAAGATGGGAAAATAGGAAAAATATTGAAATAGTTCTCCTGGACTCCTCCTCTCTTCCTGGTTTCAGGGCTGCCTCTCTTCCTCGCTGCCCCACTTCTCATCCTTTCAACCTGGCCTATGTCATCTACACCTCCGGTACCACAGGTAAGCCCAAAGGCGTGATGGTGACCCATCAAAATGTTACCAATCTTGTCTTAGGTCTAAAAAACAGGATATATGTTTCTTATAGTAAACCATTGGCGGTTTGTGTAATCGCTCCCTATGTGTTTGATGCCTCGGTTAAGCAGATATTCGCCGCCCTGCTGCTGGGGCACAGTTTATATATTGTACCGGCATATACGGGAATGGACGGGTTAAAATTGACTGAGTTCTATATGAGGTATAATATTGACATCTCAGACGGAACACCGACACACCTCCGTTTGCTCCTTGAAAACATTAACCGCAAAGAAAAAAATGTAAACCCGGAAATAAAACATTTTATTATCGGTGGTGAGGAACTACCCCGGGAAATCGCAAAAAACTTTATAAATCGTTTCGGACCAAAAGGATTAGCCATCACAAATGTTTATGGCCCTACAGAATGTTGTGTGGATTCAACATCTTATGATATCTCTAAAGAGAAT
>CP070627.1:3169350-3172482 GCA_020355945.1 Candidatus Aminicenantota bacterium
AATCCTCCGAAGGAGGCCAATTCAATTAATAATTATCAATTAACAATTAATAATTTACAATTAAAAGGGAACAACTTGGCCTACATCATCTACACCTCGGGCACTACCGGTAAGCCTAAAGGGAACCTTACCACCCATGCCAATGTTATCCGGGTAGTAAAGAACACCAATTACATCCGATTAACAGGAAAGGACCGGATACTACAGTTATCTAACTATGCGTTTGACGGTTCCGTATTCGATATATACGGTGCGCTGTTGAATGGATCGGTATTGGTGTTGGTGGACCGGGAAAAGGTATTGGCGGTAGACCGGTTGGCGGCATTGATCAAGCAGCAGCAAATCACCGTATTTTTTGTCACCACTGCCTTATTTAATACATTGATAGATATGCAAGTTGACTGTTTCCATCATATAAGGAAAGTTCTTTTCGGAGGGGAGCGGGTATCTTTGGAGCATACCGGGAAGGCGCTGGAATATATGGGAAAAGGGAGGGTAATTCATGTATATGGTCCCACCGAGACAACGGTCTATGCCACTTATTATTTCATCGATCAAATTGCCGAAGAGGCAGTAACAATTCCCATTGGCATGCCAATCACCGACACCACTGCTTACATCCTGGACAAATACCTCCAACTTGTACCCATTGGAGTTACCGGGGAGTTGTACATTGGCGGTGGAGGTTTAGCCAGGGGATATTTAAACAATCCGGAGATGACCTGTGAAAAATTCAAAATTAAAAATTATAAATTAAAAATTAAAAATGGAAGTGGTACCCTTCGGGTAGATTTAAACGCCTTCGGCGAGGGGGAAGCCCACGAAAAACACGAAACACACGAAAAAAGAATACATATGTCCTATATGTCCTATAGGTCCTATATTTACAGAACCGGTGATTTAGCACGGTGGTGGTGGGATGGTAATATCCAATTCCTTGGCAGGATCGATCAACAGGTAAAAATAAGAGGCCAGCGGATAGAGCCAGGAGAAATTGAATTACAGTTATTGAAACATGATCGAATAAAGGAAGCAGTTGTATTAGACAGGAAAGAAGAAAATGGCGAGAAGTATTTATGCGCCTATATTGTCTCTAAAGAAACACCTGGTCTAAAAGAGCTTAAGGAATATCTTTCCAGGGTTTTACCGGCGTATATGATACCTGCCTATATCATAAATATAGATCGAATTCCCTTGACTCCTAACGGCAAAGTGGATCGAAAAGCCTTACCCTCCCCCGATCACACTGTTGTAGAAAAATATAAAGCCCCTCGAAACGAACCGGAAAAGAAATTAATAGAAATATGGTCAAAAATATTATGTAGAAACGCATTGCATGCGTCTCAATTGCGTACCTCCATAGGCATAGATGATAATTTCTTTGAATTGGGTGGCCATTCATTAAAAGCCACGATACTCACAGCGAAGATTCATAAAGAAATAGGAGTACAAGTACCTCTGCTCGAGGTGTTTAAACGTCAAACCATCCGGGACTTATCCGGGTATATAACGCAGGCAAAAAAAACCAAATATACCCGCATCAACCCTGTAGAAAAAAAAGAATATTATGCACTGTCTTCTGCTCAGAAACGGTTATATTTCATCCGGCAGATGGAGGTAAACAGCATCGGTTATAACATGCCCCTGGTTTTACCTTTGGGGAAAGATTTAAATAAAAATATATTGGAAACCGCGTTGAAGCAACTGATTGCCAGACATGAAAGTCTAAGGACATCCTTTGAGGTGATAGAGGAACAAGCAATACAAAGAGTTCATGATGAAGTGAAATTCGAGATTGAATATTATGATATGCAGGTGACAGGTGCGTACCGGCGTGACAGGTGCAGGTGGGAAGACAAGGGGACAAGGGGGCTTGCCCCCTTGCCTATAGAACCCGCAGCAGCTCTTACAAGTTCTTTTATCCGGCCCTTTGATTTATCCCGGGCTCCTTTGCTGCGTTCGGGTTTGATCAAGCTGCCGGGGGGTTATCATATTTGGCTGGTGGATATGCACCATATCGTATCGGACGGGATGTCTCATACTGTTCTTACCGAAGATTTTTTATCCCTGTATAATAGAAAAGAATTGGAACCGCTGAGGCTTCAATATAAAGATTTTTCCCAATGGCAGAATCATTTATTAAAAAGTGGCGCCATAGATGCCCAGGAGGATTACTGGCTTAACCTGTATGCGGATGCCGGAGAAATTCCCCGTATCCGGCTGCCACTAGACGCGAAGCGGCCCGAAGTATTTACCTTTAACGGGGACACGTATGAATTTATGCTGGAGAAGGAAGATGCATCGGGATTCAAGTCATTGGGTGCCCGGAATGGTGCCACCCTGTATATGAGCATTCTTGCCGCCCTTAATGTTCTTTTTTATAAATATACGGGACAGCCGGATATCATCATAGGCAGCGCAATAGCAGGAAGACACCACGCCGATCTGCAGCAAATCATCGGTATGTTTGTCAATACCCTGGCCATGAGGAACCACCCGGAGGGCGAAAAGACCTATGAGTCCTTCTTGACAGAAGTAATTACTCACAGTATTGATGCGTTTGCCAACCAGGACTTACAGTTCGAGGAACTGGTGGAGAAACTCGATGTTGAACGAGATACATCGCGGAATCCATTGTTTGATGTTTGCATGGTGGTTCAAAATTTACCGCCGGTAAAAACAGTAGAAGCATTGGCTTTAGTAGACAAAAATCATCCCCTTTTAGACATAGAACACCAATACAAAAATACCATCACTAAATTTGATATGACATTCATTATCGATGAAACCGAAGAAGATATCCATATCACGATTGAATACTATAAAGACATATTTAGACCAGAGACCATCAAACGTCTGGTCTCCCATTTCAAGAATATCATTCAAACAGTCATCAAAACACCTGCCATCATGTTGAAAGATATTGAGATTCTTTCCGGAGAAGAACGTCAACAGGTTCTCTATGAATTTAATGATACGGTAAGGGATTATCCGAAAAATAAGACCATCCACCGGTTATTTGCAGAACAAGTGGAACAAAACCCGGATAATATTGCCGTTGTCGCACCATTGGATACAAAATATAGGACTTATATGACCTATATGACCTATATTTCTTACCGGGAACTTAAC
>CP070627.1:3172582-3175712 GCA_020355945.1 Candidatus Aminicenantota bacterium
TTGACCCGCAGGGTGCCATCCTCACAGAGGCGGGTTACCACTATACCGATCTCATCCATATGTGCGGCCATTATCGTGAGGGGGCTGTTTTCCTGCTGGGAGGGCACTGGCACCGATACATTCCCCGCCCCATCTTTGGTCCACTGGAATCCTGATTCTTCAATCATATCACAAACCAGCGCAGAAAACTTTTCCTCCCTACCTGAAGGCGACGGTATTTCCAGGAGTCTTTGCACTGTTTCAAGGATTGCACCAGACATTTTCAACTCCTTTTTATCTAAAACAATTTTACTTAATATACCATTGAATGCTATTTATGGCAACCCGATAAAGTAAATCCCCAGGACTATGTCAAAGTTAAATAAATACGGAATTCAAAATAAATACCTGATCCCAACCTGGACATGCACATTGCAAGTGGAACTTTCAATTTGCAGGAACTCTCATTTTTGGAATTTAACTACCTGTCCCCCCATCACCGGACCACAGACCATGATGACGGTAATAATGGGAAAATAGTAATATTTATTCATGATAAGTTCCTTTATAATATATCATAAGTCAAAATGAAAGTAAACAATTTTTTAATTCTTCTTGTTTAAAAAGGTGCCAGGAAAATCAAGAAGTAAAAAGGGAGAATTGTCAACTGGTACCTGATTTACCACGTTTTGCAGGAAATCGAAACCAAGGGAAAGATTGAGAATATTTTTTTTAGAAAGTTGAAAATCTTTTCCTGATGTAGTATTCTTTAATGTACATGTACGGGCTTTAAAGGAGGTTTATAATGAACGTCTTAATGATCAATCCCAATCGGTTCAGACCCCATGTCTCCCCGGTAGGGCTTGAATATGTTTGTAACTCTCTCTTACGGGAGAAGATAGCCTTTGACGTGGTGGATTTCAATTTTGAGCCTGAGAATGTGGTTTACGATAAACTTCGTAAAAATAATGTTGAATTAGTGGGGATAACGGTGCGAGATTCCGACTCGGCAACCATACCCAGGACCGAGTTTTTCATACCGGGGATAAAAAAACTGGTAGAACGGATTAAAAACACCACGGATTGCAGTGTTGTTCTTGGTGGTGGGGGGTTTTCCGTAATGCCACAGGAAATCCTGGAATATACCGGGGCCGATTTCGGGGTGATTCGTTACGGTGAAGAGGCGCTGCCTAAACTTTTCCAGGCAATAAGAGAAAATGGGGATTTGTCGCAGATAGACAATCTCATCTGGCGCAAAAACGGCAAATTCCAGGTGAATCCCATTTCCACAGGGGATTACCAAAACATCCCGCCCCGGCGTCGAAACATTGTCCGTAACCGAAGTTATCATCGTGTATATGGTATAGGAAACATCGAGGAAAAGCGCGGTTGTCCTTTAAAATGCGGTTACTGCTGCGAGCTTGATATAGTGGGCAGTAAAGTAGTCACTCGTAAGATTTCTTATGTGATAGAAGAAATCAAGGAATTGAGGTCCTTAGGAATCAAACACCTGTACCTTTGTGACAGCGAGTTCAATTTAGGTGATCAAAAATTTCTTTTCGATTTGTGTGAACAGCTTGTTAAAAGCAAGGTGGGTATCACCTGGACCGTGAGTATGCACCCGGACCCGGAAACCATGCCCCGGGAACTGCTAAATCTAATGAAAGATGCTGGCTGCCATGAGGTCCTCCTTACCTGCGACTCCGGTTCTAATGAAATTCTTGCCGGTATGGGAAAGCAGCACAGTGCAGAAGATACGATAAAATGCTCGGAATTAATACGTCAGGCAAATATTCGCATGGTCGCCTCCTATCTTGGGGGATGGCCTGGTGAGTCGCCTGAAACTCTCCGGGAGACTTTCGCTCATATTAAGCGCTGCCGGTTTGACGGAGCGGTGATTTTTGCCGGGGTGCGCATTTTCCCGAATACTAAGATCGCCCGTATCGCAAAGGATGAGGGGATTATCCCGGAGGACGCCAATTTTCTCACTCCTATTTTTTATCAGCCGGAGCGAGTACTGGAGGAGTTTATTCCTATAATCCGCCGCAACTCAAAATACCTGCCCAACTGCATATATCCCACCAGGGCCGTATATTTTATGAACCTGTTGGTTCGAAATGTATACTGGCAAAAAGATTTTACCTGCAAAAGATATGCAGACTTCCTCGATCATATGAATCGTTTTTCACAGTTGAAAAAACTTAAGCTTTTGGGAAAGACCGTTCTCGACTATATCTTGCCCTCCAGGGTACGGTTTATTCCCAATGCCGAAATGGAAAATTAGTAAAGAAATAAATACCTGACCCCATAATTTCCCACTTTTATAATCATAGTAAAATTATAAAGAAAATCCGGGAGAAAATCAATAAAAAAGGAAAAAGCAAACCTTGATCCGATAAGTTTGTAAAAATAATTTTATTGATTGACATTCTTTTCTTAAATTGATAAAATTCTATAGAAAAATGAGATATAGAAACATAAAGTTGTCTTTATTTTTTACAGCCAATTTAGACAAAATTTTATATAAAAAAGGAGGTACTTTCCCATGAAAGTAAAAAAGATCAAAAAAAAATTGACCTTGAAGAGGGTAACCATTACATGCCTGGACAATAATGAAAGCGATAAGGTCAAAGGTGGTACAGGTTTAACAATTTGTACTTGTAAATCAGGGTGCCAAACCGGGTGTTTATCGGATTGCGAGCCTACTTTATGTGTCTTCTGCGGTTGATATTGACCCGTCCCCCAACCTATAAAATTTAACTACCTGTCCCCCGATCATGACAAACTTTACCCGTTCAAGTTCGGAAATATCTTTGAGAGGGTCACCTTTTACCGCAATAATGTCGGCATATTTGCCAACTTCTATTGTTCCGATTTCATCTTCTTTACCCAACAATTCAGCATTTAACTTTGTCCCGGCTGTGATGGCCTGCATCGGTGTCATACCCAGTTCCACCAGGATAGAAAATTCACGGGCGCTGTAGGCAGGGGGAAATCCGACGTAATCAGAACCGACACATACCTTCACTCCTGCTTTAATCGCAGCACTAATCTTTTTGTAATTTATCGCCTTATATTTTTTTGATAATTGGATATATTTTTCCAGTGCTTTTGTTTTTGGTTTTTCCTTCAAATAATATTCCCCTACTGC
>CP070627.1:3175812-3178941 GCA_020355945.1 Candidatus Aminicenantota bacterium
GTATTGATAAACTCACCTTCAAAATCCTGCTTATAAATTGGCGTACCAATGATGATATCTTTATTCCCGGTATATTTATAGAGTAATACCACCAGTCCGGCACAAAGGATCATATGAAGCCGCGCGTCAGATTCATTGCTCAACGTCATTAACCGTAAAAAATGCTTTTGGGAAAATCTAAATTTTACTTTATCTATTTGGGGCTTATCCCCGGTTTTTTTATGGGTTGGGGGGAACCCGGTCTTTTCCAGGGTTCCTGGAAATTTTTTTAACCAGTAATCCCTTTCTTTGATATTTTGACTGGCGGCAACCGCTGCCTTGCCGGTAATCGTTAAACTCCTCATTAAATGACTCCTCTTTTTTAAAAACCAAAATCTTTATCATCATGGAGAATACCTGGCGCGGCAGACAATAGATCATAAGTGATGGTGATATCTTTAAGCTTAATATCTTGATCCTCTGCCGCCTGTTTTATGATCTCAATGTATTGCTTTGCAATCCTTCCTGCGGTTAGTGCACTAAAGAGCGCAGTGGAATACTCCAATTTAAGATCCAGGGTGTCATTATTTTCAAAGGCGGTAAGCAGCAAATCAAAATGGGCAATGCTGCGTTCAAAATCATAAAGGGTTAACTTTAATCCCGGTATTTCTACTTTCGGTATCTCCATGTTTTGTAATACAAAAACAACATCTATTAACGGATGTCTACCAGGTTCCCTGTGTAAATCCAGTTTTTCTATTAACTCTTCAAAAGGGTAATCCTGGTTCTCATAAGCCTTTAAAGCATTTTCTTTTACTTCTGTCAAAAATTCTCGAAATGTTTTGTTTTCTCCGGGGTGGGACCTGATGACCAGCATATTGACAAACATACCGATTATATTCTCTAACTCCGGGTAGGTTCGACCTGCAATTGGAGTGCCCACAATAATATCTTCTTGCTCCGTGTATTTAAACAGCAAAATATAAAACACGGTTAATAGTACAATGTGCAGCGTTGATCCTGTTTCCGAAGTAAGTTTTCCCAGTTGGGCCGTTAATTCCCTGTCAACCTTAAAGATGATGGTGTCCCCTTCAAAACAATGAACCTTTGGCCTGGGGAAGTCTGTTGGCATTTCCAGGAGAGGTATTTTTCCTTCAAGCTGCTTCAGCCAGTACTCTTCCTGTTTCTTGAGGATTCCTTTTCTTTTTTCATTATCCTGCCATCCTGAAAAATCTTTGTATTGAAGGGGTAATTGTTGTAATTCCCGTCCTGTATATAGTGCTGCAAAATCCCGTATCAATACATTCTGGGAGAGGCCGTCCGAAATAATATGATGCATGTCCACCACCAGTAGATATTTTTCCTCTCCCAGTTCAGCCAACCCTACCCGGAACAAAGGAGCCCGGGATAAATCAAAAAAACGGATGAATTTAGACGACAGGTCACGGATGACGGATGACCTGTCCCCTGCGGCTGAATTATAACTTTCAATTTCAAATGCCGGCTCATGGTGTATCCGCTGCACCGGCTCTTCCTCTACCACCCGGATGGAGGTCCTTAAACTCTCATGCCGCCATATCAATTTCCTGGTGGTTTCATTGAGTCTTTTCCTGTCCGGCTCACCTTCCAGGACCATTACTGAAAAAATGTTATAAACAGTGCTTTCTCTAATCAATTGATTCAATACATACATCCTTTTTTGCGCGGGGGACAGCCCATAATATTCTTTTTCCTCTACCGGGGCAATGGAATCATAATTATCTTTTGAAGTACTTCCCCGGATATACTGAGCCAGTTTTTTTATGGTGGTGCGGTTAAAAAACTCCGTTAATGGGATTTCCACCTCCAGGGCTTTGTGGATTTTTGCCGATAGGGTCATTGCTTTTAATGAATCACCTCCCAATTCAAAAAAGTCATCATGAATGCCTATTGGCTGGAATCCCAAAAATTGCTGCCAGATTTGGGCCAGTATTTGCTGGGTTTCGTTTTTCGGGGCCACATACCGTGTACTCAGTTCAGGCCGGGGATGCTGGGGAATAGAACTGGCTTTAAGTAATTCATCCGGGAAAAATACCGGGGATGAAGCGCGGCTTTCCCTGGTTCGCTCAAAAAAGTCTGTGGTGGACACAATCACCTGGGGCCATTTCCTGTTTGCCAGGACCCTTTTAAACACTTCTACCCCCTGGGCCGGCAATATACCGTTTTTATTAATACCTTGCGAAACTTTGTTTTTTTGGCAAATTTTTTCTTCCCTATGTTTTTTACCATTGTGCCGGTGGTGTTCATTTGCGGCCCTGGCTGCCATTCCCTTTTCCTGCCAACTGTCCCAGTTGATGGACACGGTGTAATTCGTATTATTGGCGGCTTTTTGAAAAGCAAAGGCATCAAGAAAAGCATTGGCTGCACAATAGGCCACCTGCCCCCCGGGCGACAACATTGAACTGATAGATGAGCACAGTACCATAAAATCCGGTTGTTTATCCTTGCTGCCGCGGTAGAAAAGAGCATCCAGTACCAGAGTTCCTTTTATTTTGGGAGCGAAAACGGTTTCTGACATTTCCCTGGTCCTGGTATGGATCAGACCCCCATCCGGGACCCCGGCGGCATGGATAATGCCGTTAATTTTACCGGATCGCTCCTGGACCCGGGCTGCGACATGCTGCATCTGTTCCATATTTGCCGCGTCAGCTTGAAAGATCAATACTTCTGCGCCTGAAGCTTCCAATTCCCGGATTTTGCGAATTTTAACGGCAGTCTCGTCTGCCGGGCCATGGGAAAGCAGCCATTCATCCCACTGGTCCCTCCCGGGAAACAAAGTCCGGCCGGTGAGAACCAGGCGGGCTTTTACGGTTCTGGCCAGGTATTCCGCTAAAACCAGACCAATACCACCAAGACCACCGGTAACCAGGTAAACACCTTTTTCTTTTAAAACCAGTGACTCTTGGCCGGTCATTTCCAGGGGTGCCTGCTCATAGGTGCGAACCCACTGCCGGTTATTCCTGTAAGCTATATATATACCAGGGGAATCACTGCCTGTTTTTATTGGTGTTTCTATTGTTTCCAGGATATTTTCCAGTAACTTGATTTGATCCTGAGCATTGTTGGCTGCTGCCGGTAAGGGGTAATCGATATCGATACTGCGGCAGCTTA
>CP070627.1:3179041-3182166 GCA_020355945.1 Candidatus Aminicenantota bacterium
ATTGAATTGGGAAAAATACTCTTAACCATCTATTTTGCCGATTGGGTCAGCCGCATTGATAAAGGCATGGTACTGAATGTTTTATGGATATACGGACTGGTATTGATACCCTTTATCCTCCTGGCTATTTTCCTCAAAGATTTTTCTCCTTTAATCGTATTTTCCTTTGTCTTTTTATACCATATCATTAAAATTCAAAAAAACTGGAAATTTAAATTATTCTTAGTGGCATTGATTTTGATAACCGTGGTAATCATGGTTACGGCCCTGGGCAGCTATACATTTCCTTTTAGATACTTCAGCATTATTTTTTCCCTATTGTTAGCCGTATTCCTTTTGAGACTGTGGGTCAAGAAAAACTCCAAAAGATTTGTCAGGATATTACTTACTTCCGTACTGGTATTGCTTTTTTTAATCATCAATTACGCGGCTTTTTTTCATACGCCGTCAGTACCCAAAAACCTGGCCAGCCGTATCAGTTCCTGGCTCAATCCCTGGCAGGATTACAACCTTTCCTATCAATACATCAATTCCCTTTGGTTGATGAAAGGAACCGGGACCTTTGGCAAATCCGCTGATGCGTTGACATCCGCCGGTTATGTTCCTTTAATTGAAAAAGACCTGGGTTTCAGTCTTTATGTCAGTGTATTGGGTACGCTGGGGACTATGTTTATATTTTTTACTCTTTTCATGATGGTTGCCTGCGTTCACAAGCAGGCTCACCTGTACGGTAAGCAGGCCAGGGGATCGCCTTTTCGTTGGTATCTTTACCTCCTGGAATTCTTAGTGGTTATTTTCCTGGCTCAATTCATTGTGCCTGTGCTTTATGTCATGGGACTGCTTCCTATTATGGGGCAGCCTTTGCCTTTTCTTTCTTATTCCAATAACACCCTGCTGTTGTTTGCCCTGCCTTTTTCATTTCTAATGATCGTCATCGGTAATAATTTAGCCACAGAGGAGAAAATATAAAAAATTGCCCACGAATTACACGAATTGTCACGAAAAAAAAGAAAAATTCGTGTAAATTCGTGTAATTCGTGGGCTGAAAATAAAAGGAGAAAAATGAAAAATAGTTTTAAGATATTTACTGTTATTGTGGGGTTGTTGGTGGTATTGATTATACTTCGTTTAAATTCCATTTCTTATCCCGGGGATATCGAAGATAACACTGAAGTGATCTATCTTGAGGAGTTTCATGATTACAGCAGTCTATTTGATATCGAGTATAGGGGCAATGGTTTCCGGTTAAAGCCCCTGACCGCTCATATAAAAGTAAGGGGAGTCCCGGCGGTAAAACCTGTTGAAATCGAGGATGATGATTTAATAACCGTAGAAAACCGCAGGTTTTTGTTCCAGGTTTTCCCGCGTGTATCTGCTTATCGAGAAGTATATCATCGTCCCCTGGTAGAGGTATTCCAGCGGCCTGCGGATATCAAATACATCGGCGGCTGGTCAACAACAGATCGGGAAGAGATATTATCAAAAGCAGGAAACCGGGAACTCTTAAAAAAATTGTTGGTAGAGATTGCGGCTGATGAGCTCAAAAAGGTTATTACCGAGGAGAAGACTTTTGATGGGAAATTGTTGGAGCTGCGAATGGATGCAGAGCACGCGAACTCTCTCCAGGTGAAATCTCCCCATCTGCAGATAATCAAAATACGAAATTGGCAGGAGCAAAAGGTAAAGAAGAACACCCCCTTCACAATTATTGATGGAGATATTTTAAAAATACCTTATGGAAATTTAAAGGCCAGGGAAGGACTTCTGATAAAATTTAATATCGCCCTATCCCGGGGAATGGACTATCTTGTCATATTCTACAAAGAAAAAAAACCAGCCCTGCAAACGCCAATACAGGACCCCGGTCAAAAACTGGCGTTTCTTAAATCCCTGGATACCGGTATTACTTACCATATTAGCAAGAAAAAGAAAAACGCTTTCATCGGGAGTAAAGGTTTATATTCGTTTAACTTGAATCCCGATCAACTACTGGACAAACTCTATATCCCCGACAAAATACCCGAAGGTGGAATGGTGGACATCAAAGAACTCCTGGACAGGCACATGTACTATCGAAAAGGTAATCGTTTTTACCCGGTTACCCGGGAGTTTTTAAATCAATTAAAGGAGGTCTTTAAAAAAAAGAAAAATAACCAAGAAATTCTTCAGTATTTTGAAGAAAATAGAATCAGCTGGCAGGGATTCAACAGTTACGGCGAATATAAGCGTTTTATGAAATCAGCAGGTTCTTTTATCAAAAAGATGGAAAATAAAGGCATTTTTAAAACCTTTGCCAGGGAAATCCAAAGGTTGAATATCGGTCACCGGATTTTGGGTGTTGGATTGGGGGTGGACAGTGATATGATCCGGGACATCGCCTACAAAAGTCCCGGCTACTCCTGGCTAAGTGCCATGCCAGTACTGGAAAACACACCCATCATCAACGGCATTAATACCTTCTACTGGGGGGCCATGATAAAAGATTCCGATGAACCCGTGGAATTTAAAGCCAGGTTCAAACCATCTGCTTCCGGACTTCGATTGATTGCTGTGGCAGACTATGGTTTTAGCTTTGATGGGAAGCAATATACAACAAAAAATTTCTTTGACGGCGTCCAAACTATCGTACTTCCAAAGGGGAAAAAAGAAATATTTATAAAAGTATGGAATATAAAGACCTTTAACAAAGTCATCGGTTCCACCAATTTCCAGGTGGAATTGCTCTTAAAAAATCCCGAAGGAGAAGACATTTATTTGGCCGGGGACAACTCCTGGGAAGCCTCCATAAATGCGGTCCATTGGTGGCCGGTCCGGGTCAATCCCTCCTACGGACTGCCTGACCCTGCTGTAGGCCAACTTAATTCGATCTGGTACGATGAAAAATGGAACCCGGTATACCGCGGCATCAAGGTTCGCTATTTTAGAAAGAAATTCGAATTGGCAGAAGTCCCCCAATCGGTCACCTGGAAAATCTATGCCTCCGGTAATTACATGCTCCGGGTAAACCGGAAAGTCATTCAAACGGAACAGGCGTTTATAAAGGCATTAAAACCGGGGAAAAATGTGATTAGCGTTATGGTCACCCGGCAGGGTTACAGGAAGCGTTTTGGAGTCAGCCGCATGTT
>CP070627.1:3182266-3185388 GCA_020355945.1 Candidatus Aminicenantota bacterium
TTTTCCGAAAGATCCTCCAAAAAGAGCGATTAAAGCAAAAAAGTTACGCTATACAATAATTCAATTATCCTATAGGATAATTTTTCTAAAAGAAGAAAAATAAACAAAACAATCAAAATTCTTATCAATAAAGGGTTTGGAGGTTTTTACCGAATTTGGCATCAAAATTGCCTTATATTTTTCTTAAGGCTTTAAAAGGATTTGAATAAGAAAAAAAATTAGGAGGTTAAATATGGGTAAAGAAAGAGAGTTTCCTTAAAGGCGTTGGTGTTAGTATTCTTTTTGGGTTTTGGTTTTAGTAGGGTTGCGTTGGCGGCGTGGTTTTTTATGCGGAGCACAACCCTTCTCGGGTCACCTATTGCCGGTGGCAGGAAAAAGTATGGCGCCGGGTGAATCATTGTCCGGGTAGACTGCTTTCAGGGAATCTAATGCATTGCTAAAGATAATGATGTAAAGGCAAAAAGAAACTTTGAGAGACTTTCTCAGGTGAGGGGCATTGGTTCGTTTTTGATAAGTGATAAGGCGCAGGATACCTGTCGTTGAAACTTAAAATTTAATATTTAAAAAAAATCAGGAGGAATTAACGATGAATAAAAAAAAATTGGAAAGTAATAGTAAGAAATATTTTACAATTATCCTACTTTTTGTTGTTTGTTGCGTTATGGCAACAAGCTCATGGGCGGCGCGGAAAATCGATATAACCCTGGCAAATGCCAGGGGTTTTATCAATCAGATTAATCAAAATGGCACAGATTTAGGTTCGGCTTTGGGACTGTCACCGGATGATGGATTCCAATTGCTTCGCCAGGTAACCGACTTTAATGGCGAGACCCATTACCGTTATCAACAGACCTATAAGGGAATCCCGGTCTGGGGTATGCAAACCATAGTCAGCAAAGGGCGTGATAATAAAGTGAAAAAGCTTAACGGGAATTTCATTCATGGCAGTCGCGGCGACGTCGGTAAGATTCCCACCTCATTGGACCCACAGGGCGCATTAAGACAAATGCAGGAACTGCATAAGGAAAAAGATGCTTCAGCAATATGGAACTTCAGGAATGAGAAAGCCGGGACCTTTGTTTATTTTCACAAGAAAAGTAAGAAGGCCCGTCTATGTTACGTGGTTTCCTTTTTTGCCGATACCGAATACGGTAATCCGTCACAGCCGATTTTCTTTATTATCGTCAAAAATGGTAAAGTCATCGACTCTTATGACATGCTGAGATACCAGGGCGTCGGGCCCGGTGGAAACCTCAAGGTTGGTTATTACTATTATGGCACTGATTATGATCCCTTTTGCGTCGCTGTAAACGGCGGCACCTGCACCATGAATTGCACTGACGTCAAAACCGTTGATTTAAACCACGGCACCAGTGGCTCAACTCCATATTCCTACACCTGTTATGAAAACCTACACAAGGAAATCAACGGGGCCTATTCTCCTCTCAATGACGCCCAATTTTTCGGCCAGGTGGTATACGATATGTATTTCAACTGGTATGGCGCAGCCGTACTTCCTTTTCAGCTTACCATGAGATGTCATTACAGCACTAATTACGAAAATGCCTTCTGGGACGGTTCCACCATGACCTTTGGAGATGGTTATACCACCTTTTATCCATTGGTAAGTTTAGACGTTACCGCCCACGAAGTCAGTCACGGCTTTACCGAGTTTAATTCCAATTTAATTTATTCCGGACAATCCGGTGGAATTAATGAATCTTTTTCAGACCAGGCCGGTGAAGCGGCTGAATATTACTCCAGGGGCAGCACTGATTACATGTGCGGTTTTGATATCTATAAAAACCCTACCCAGGCGCTGAGGTACCTGTATGATCCGCCATTGGATGGAATTTCCATTGATCATGTCAGCGATTATTACGAGGGCATGGACGTTCACTACAGCAGCGGAATATTTAACAAGGCGTTTTATTTAATCGCCACTTCCCCGGGCTGGAATACCAAAATGTCCTTTGATATTTCCGTTAGGGCGAATCAGGTTTACTGGACCTCCGGGACTACGTTCCAACAGGGTGCCGAAGGCGTCATGAATGCAGCCGTGGATTTGGGATATCCATGCCAGGATGTAATCAATGCCTTTGCCCAGGTGGGTATTTCTTTAGTATGTCCCGGACCTCCTGTTGCTGATTTTGTCGGTTTACCCACCTCGGGTGATTCCCCGTTGACGGTGAATTTCACCGATCAATCCACCAACAATCCCACATCGTGGTCATGGGATTTCGGAGATGGCGGGAACTCAACCGAACAGGATCCTTCCCACACCTATAGCCCTTTTGGTACTTATACCGTAACCTTGACCGCCACCAACGCCGTCGGTTCTGACATCGAAACCAAAGTCGATTATATAATCGTTTGGCCGCCTCAAACCCCGGTTGCTGATTTCACCGCCAGTGCCACCAGTATTTCAGTTGGTGATAGTGTCACCTTTACGGATCAATCCCTCCACACCCCGACATCATGGTACTGGTACTTTGAAGGCGGTACACCCTACACCAGCACGGCTCAAAACCCGACGATCCAGTGTAATACAGCGTGTACGTTTGACGTGACCTTAGTGGCCACTAATGCCCAGGGCAAAGATACCAAAATTGAATTTGATTATATTAATGTGACCGAAAATTCCTACTGCACGTCATCGGGAAACAACCAGAGTTACGAATATATCGCAGGAGTAGCAATGGCTGATTTGAACAATGCCTCGGGGGCCTCTCCTTACTCTGATTTTACAAACCTGGCAGCCCATTTAACTCGGGGAAATGGAGCGAATGTATCCCTAACCCCCGCTTTCACAGACAGTTCGTATACCGAATACTGGAAGATATGGATAGACTATAATGATGACAATGATTTTGAGGATGCGGGTGAAGAAGTGTTCAGCGGTTCCGGCAGCTCGATTGTAAGCGGCAGCTTTACTGTTCTCGCTTCCACGATTATTGGTGACACGCGGATGAGGGTTTCCATGAGTCCCAACCCCTATCCACCGATATGCGGTAGCTTCACCTATGGTGAAGTGGAAGATTATACCGTCAATATCGCTGGAGACAACCAGGAGCCTATTGCCAACTTTGTCGGTTCACCCACCAGCGGTGAGGCACCGTTGA
>CP070627.1:3185488-3188610 GCA_020355945.1 Candidatus Aminicenantota bacterium
AAACAATCCCGGACAGGTCTTTATCCTGGGGGACGTTGAGGTATAATCGTCCGGCGTTTAATACAGTGATATACGTACCGTGAACGATTCCCTGGGGGCCAATGTACATCCAACCGCCAGCAGTCATTTGACCGTAATTGGCCACTCCCATGGCAGCCCCGGTATGGAAACCTTCCAGGTTATCAAACAGCCCCACCAGCATGGCATTAGTGGAAATCACCCGTGGAGCTTCTTTGTGGGTGGGAAATAATCCCAGGGGATGACCGGAGTAAATAACCAATGTTTGGATGTCCTGCATTTTTTCCAGGTACTGTTTTACCAGTTGGTACTGCATCCAGTTCTGGAACACCTGGCCGGACTCACCGTAAGTTACCAATTCGTAGGGATAAAGTGCCACATCAAAATCAAGGTTATTATCGATCATCACCTGGAAGGCCCGGGCTTCGATAATTTTCCCTTTATATTCATCAATGGGTTTAGCCTTAAGGCTGCCTGCCGGCCTGTATCGGTATCCGTAGATTCTGCCCCTGGTATAGAGTTCCTCCATAAATTCGGGAGCAATTTCTTTATGTAAATGAGGAGGAATATATCGAAGTGCATTTTTTAGGGCCTGTTTTGCCTGGTCTGCGCTTAATTTGAATCCCCGGTGGGGAGCGCGGCGGATACCGGCCGCAAATTCTTTTTTGCAGGGTAATTCATCCGCTAAAGAAAATTGAATTGCGTCATCGTAATTAACACTCATTTTGTTTGCCTCCATACCCAATATTAATGAAAAGGCACAATAATGTCAAGAGTAAAGGCCAAAATGAGAATTGCTGGAGAATAAAAGCAGAGATTGTATTTAATGAACAATTATTGTAATATATAGTGATATGTTTCCAATCATTGTTAATTCTAAATTTTAATTGATGAGGAAATCATGTTGGATAATTACCTTAAAATTGCAGCCAGGAATTTAGTCAAGACAAAGTTATATAGTTTAGTCAATATCCTGGGTCTCGCTATTGGCATGACCGCGTGTTTGCTTATTTTACATTATGTCAGTTATGAGAGGAGTTATGATCAATTTCATGAAGCTGGTGAGCGGATATACCGGCTGCGTTATGAGCGAAGCGATTCATCGGGGGCAACCGTGAAATTTGCTTCTTGTACACCACCGGCAGCCGGGTTTATCCGCGAAAGATACCCGGAAGTGGAAAAAATAGCCCGCATCCAAAACCGCAGGGCCGTGGTATCTTTTGGAGACCGTAAATTCACCGAAGAAAGAATGTATTTTGCCGAACCTGATTTCTTAGATATCCTGAAATTTAAATTCATCAAAGGGGACCCTTTAAATGGTATCCGGAAAGCCAACAATGCCTTTATCTCCCAATCCACCGCCCGAAAATATTTCGGTAACCAGGACCCCATGGGGAAAACCTTTAGCGTGGATAAAAAAGTCGATTACCAGGTGGCAGGAATATTTGCAGATATCCGGCAAAATTCCCATTTAAAATTCGATATACTGCTTTCATACGAAAACATCCGTTTGCTGTACGGCAAAGATGTCCTGGAATCATGGGGTCATACTACATTTTTTACTTATCTTCGCCTCAAGCCCGGGGCTGATGCCCGGGCCTTTGAAAATAAGCTGGTGGACCTGGTGGAATCCGAAGCGGGAGAACTGCAGAAACAATACGGAGTGGAAATTCGTTTAAAAATGCAGCCCCTGCACGACATCCACCTGACTTCGCATTTTATGCAGGAATATGAAGTCAACGGCGATAAGGATTCGGTAAATTTTTTATTTATTATTGCCCTATTCATTATTATCATGGCCTGGGTCAATTATATCAATCTCTCCACCGCCCGTTCATTAACGCGAGCCAGGGAAGTGGGGTTACGCAAAGTAGTTGGGGCTTCCCGCCGCCAGCTCATGGTGCAGTTTTTTTCCGAAATCATACTCATTAATTTGGCCGCTGTAGTAATTGCCCTGGTACTGGTACAATCATTCCTGCCGTTTTTTACCCAAATTACCGGCACACCGGCCGATTACAGCATCTGGAAAGTGGGTTGGTTCCGGACTGCCATTCTCATCATGTTCCTGGTGGGGGTGTTTTTGTCCGGTTTATACCCGGTGGCGGTCATGTCCTCGTTTAAACCCACAGTTGTTCTTAGGGGTAAATTGGGCAATTCAGCCAGGGGAATTAACCTGAGAAAAATCCTGGTAATTTTCCAATTTGTTATCGCCCTGATGCTGATTATCGGGACATTAACCGTTTACCGGCAGTTAGACTTTATGAAAAGCCAGGACCTGGGTTTTGACATGGACCATGTATTGGTGGCCAAAGCCCCCCGGATCAGGGATGCCGCCTTCAGGGAAAAATTTACCACCTTTAAAGAAGAGCTTCTAAAACAATCAAATATAAATGGGTTTTGTTTTGTCACCGAAGTACCCGGCAGGCAAATTTTCTGGGATAATGGTGGTATCCATAGATACGGTGAGGATGCCAGTAAAGGAAAAAATTACCAGATTGTCGGTATTGATTATGATTTCGTAAACCTGTTCCACCTGGAATTCGTCGCTGGTAGGAACTTTTCAAAGGAATTTCCTGCTGATAAAGATACCCTCATACTCAATGAAACAGCAGTAAGATGGATGGGATTTACCGATCCCGGGTCTGCCCTGGGGCAGCAAGTGGATTATTGGGGAGACATCTATACGATTATCGGGGTCCTGGAAGACTACCACCAGCAGTCGTTAAAAGCAGCATTTGAGCCGCATATTTTCCGGTTACTGCCTTACGGTAGAGATGTGAGGGGTCATTTTGCCGTAAAAATTAACTCCCAAAATGTCCCGGGAACAGTCCACCTGGTTCAACAACAATATGAACAATTCTTCCCTGGTAATCCCTTCGAGTATTTTTTCCTTGATGATTATTACAACCAGCAGTATAAGGAAGATGAACTTTTCGGGAAAGTATTCGGCATTTTTTCTTTCCTGGCCATATTTGTCACCTGTTTAGGTATTTTTGGTTTGTCTTCCTTTATGGCAATTCAGCGTACAAAAGAAATTGGTATTCGCAAGGTCCTTGGTGCCGGTGTACCGCGAATTTTATTTTTATTAACAAAAGACTTCCTGG
>CP070627.1:3188710-3191830 GCA_020355945.1 Candidatus Aminicenantota bacterium
CTCACTGATTTACTGATTTATTGATATAAAAGGGTTTGATAAATCAAACCCCTACTACCTACTACCTACTACCTACTACCTACTACTTACTACTTACTACCTACTACTTACTACTTACTGCTCACTGACTGACTGAGTACTTTTTCAAAATACCGGATGGTCCTCTTCAGTCCTTGTTCCAGGGGTATGGAGGGTTCCCAGCCCAACTTTTCTTGAGCCAGGGAGATATCCGGCCGGCGTCTCACCGGGTCATCCTCTGGCAGCGATTTGTAAACAATTTTTGATTGGGAATTTACCAGTTCCTTGATTTTTTGAGCCAGTTCCAGGATAGTAAATTCAACCGGGTTACCCAGGTTTACCGGGCCGATAAAGTCATCCGCGGCATCCATCATGGCAACAATGCCGTTGACCATGTCATCCACATAACAAAAAGAGCGAGTCTGGCTGCCGTCACCATAAATAGTAATATCCCTGCCACTTAAGGCCTGGACGATAAAGTTACTGATCACCCGGCCGTCATTGGGATGCATCCGGGGACCGTAAGTGTTAAAAATCCGCACCACCTTTATTTTAACTTTATTCTGGCGGTGGTAATCAAAAAAAAGAGTCTCCGCACACCGCTTGCCCTCATCATAACAGGAACGCAGCCCAATAGGATTAACATTACCCCAATAAGACTCACCCTGGGGATGGACTTCAGGGTTCCCGTAAACTTCGCTGGTGGAAGCCTGTAATATTTTGGCCTTTACCCGCTTGGCCAGACCTAACATATGAACCGATCCCATCACATTGGTTTTTATGGTTTTCACCGGGTTGTACTGGTAATGAACCGGCGAAGCCGGACAGGCCAGGTTGTAAATCTCATCCACTTCTAAAAATACAGGGTGAACAATATCATGACGGACCAACTCAAAATGAGGGTCCTGCAGTAAATGACGGATGTTTTCCTTGGTGCCGGTAAAAAAATTATCCAGGCAAACCACTTCATGCCCCGCTTGTAATAATTTCTCACACAAATGAGAACCGATAAACCCGGCACCACCGGTAACCAAAACAGATTTACTTTGAGGAATTTGAGTATTGCGATTATTCATTACTCCTCCTGCCTCATTTAATTCTTAGCCACAAAGTTACACAAAGAAACACGAAGACAAATTATGAACATGAATTGATGATGTCAACAATTTTATCCTGGTCTTCCTTTGACAGATACGGGTGCATGGGCACGCTGAATATTTTCCCGGCCACCTCTTCACTAATAGGGAAATCACCTTCCTGGTAACCGAGATGGGTAAAGGCTTCCTGGAGGTGAAGCGGTGTAGGATAGTAAATGGCAGTAGGTATGCCGTGCTTCTTCAATCGGGCAATCACTCTATCCCGCTGCGGATGTAAGAGGGAATACTGCGCCCAGACAGAAATATTATATTCCTTTATATAAGGAACTTTAGCAGGTGGCTGCAGACCTTCTTCATACCGCTTCGCTGCTGTTTGCCTTAATTCAATCTCTTCGGCAAAAATCTCCATTTTGGCCAGTAAAACAGCAGCTTGAAGGGTATCTAACCTGCCATTGACACCTACCCTGACATTATCATATTTATTGGCACCTTTACCATGAATGCGGATGGAAGTTAATTTCTCATATAGGTTGGTACTGTCGGTAAAGATCATTCCTCCATCCCCGTAACACCCTAACGGTTTAGCCGGGAAAAAGCTGGTGGCTGCCACATCCGCATGGGAACAGGCTTTTTTACCTTTATAAACGGCACCGAAACTCTGGGCCGCATCCTGGAGCACAAAAAGATTGTGGTCCCGGGCCAAAGCATTGATCTCATCATAATCCGCCGGCTGACCAAACAGGTCAACCGGGATAATGCCGCGGGGATTGTACTTACCCTGTTTCATGGTTTTTTGAATGGAAGCTTCCAGTTTTCCCGGGTCAATATTAAAGGTGTCCGGCTGGATATCCGCAAATACAGGGACAGCCCCCAAAAGTTGAATCACCTCCCCGGTGGCAATAAAGGTAAAAGGGCTTGTGAATATGGCATCACCAGGGCCTATCCCATGGGCCATTAAAGAAATCAACAGCGCATCCGTACCACTGGCTACCCCTACTGCGTACCTGGTGCCGACATATTGGGCCAGCTTCTCTTCCAGTTCCCTGATTTCAGGTCCCATAATGTATTGACCGTGATCCAACACCTTTTTGATGTTTTCTTCAATCCTGTTTCTTATCCGCCTCTGCTGCGCATGTAAGTCAACAAATTGCATGGCTTTTTCTCCTTCCTGGTTCCACAAGGGGGCAAGCCCCCTTGTTCCCTCTGGGTACTCACCTTCTTACCATCCTACCTTCCCATCTCTGTGTGCGTCAACCGTTAACCTGTGGCCTTTTTTTTCGTATTTCCGGCCGCATTTCTTACATTGAGCCATTTCCTCTGTTTGAAGATCAACGCTCAAATCCAATTTGGTCCCACAAGCACAATACCAACCGACCAGACGAGCGGGACTTCCTGTCACCAGCCCGTAATCAGGTACGTCTGCAGTCACCACCGCACCTGCTCCCACAAAGGCATATTTGCCAATAGTAATACCGCAGAGGATGGTGCTGTTAGCCCCCAACGAGGCACCCCGTTTAACCAGGGTCTTGAGATAAAACTCCGAACCTCGCTGCGGAAACTCACTCCTGGGATTCAAAATATTGGTAAATACCAGGGATGGCCCACAAAAAACATAATCCTCCAATTCAACACCCTCATAAACAGAAACATTGTTCTGGATTTTTACATAATTACCAACAATCACATTATTGCCTATATTGACATTTTGCCCCAGGGAACATTTTTTGCCAATTCTAGAGCCACTTTGTATATGAGAAAAGTGCCAGATTTTGGTGCCTTCTCCAATTTCAACATTTTCGTCTACATAACTGCTTTCATGGACAAAATAATTTTTTTCAAGCATATGCTTCATCTTCATGGTAGTCGCTCATAAGACCGCCGGAATCGCCCGGGGACGTATGAAAAAAAAGAAGCCCACGAATTACACGAATTAACACGAATTATTTTAGTTTTTTTCTTCGTGTTCCTTTGTGTAACTTCGTGGCTAATTTTTTAGTTATTTTAA
>CP070627.1:3191930-3195046 GCA_020355945.1 Candidatus Aminicenantota bacterium
CTGGTTCCGAACATGAATAGCTGCGTTGTTCTTCCTCGACATAGCCCCACTATGCCTCGTCATCACGCCTTGCTCTTCACGCTCAGCCCTCACCGATAATGATACGTTATTTTCGGAACGAACCACTAGAAGGCCGCCAATTTTGGTTTTATTTTGAAGGAATTACTTTATCGGATCAATCCTCCATCTTATATTTGAAAGATAAGCTTACTTTGGCGCGATAGGCCACCACTTTGCCATTTTCCACTTTCATATCCAGTTTTACGATCTCGGCAACTCTCAAATCTTTCAGGGATTTAGCTGCCGTCTCTACTGCGGTTTTGGCTGCATCTTCCCATGATTTCTCACTGGTTCCCACCAGTTCGATGACTTTGTAAACACTGTCAGGCATCATTCTCCTCCTTAAATTGAGAATATATAGATAAATTACTGTTTTTTGCACTTTTATTGTTGCAGCACCGACCATGAATCAGTGTGAAATTTTCTATCATGGCTTGTATTCTATATAAAATGAATTGGAATTTCAATAGATGGAGGTCATTTTTTTAATTTTTGCTTTATTTTTTTTGAATTTCTTCCACCTGTTCTTCCTGGGGTGTGGGTGCCACCCCCTTTTTTGAAATAGAGTAGAAAAAATGGGAAAAATAGTTTATAATAATATATAATACAAGCAACAAGAACAAGTAAAAAGGAGTGAGGACGATGAATAACTTACGAACCGTTATACTATTAGGTGCATTAACGGGGCTTTTCCTGTTTATTGGCGGCATGGTAGGTGGTCGGAGCGGGATGATTATCGCCCTGGTTTTTGCCGGTATTATGAATATTGCTGCCTATTGGTTCTCTGATAAAATAGTGCTTCGCACGTATGGGGCGCAGCCGTTGAGTGAGTCCCAGGCCCCGGATATCCATCATATGGTGGAGGAATTGTGCCAGGAAGCTGGTATTCCCAAACCCAGGATTTATGTCATCAACGAGGAATCTCCCAATGCCTTTGCCACGGGCAGGAATCCTCGACATGGCGCTATTGCCCTGTCAACGGGTATTATCAAGGTGATGAATCGGGAAGAACTGAGAGGTGTGATCGCCCATGAACTGTCTCACATTCGTCACCGGGATACGTTAATTCAAACCGCAGCCGCTACGATTGCGGGTGCGATTATGTTTCTAGCTTACCAGATGCGTTGGTTTGCCTTTCTTGGAGGCGGCAGTGATGATGATGAGGGAGGTGGTATTTTAGGGCTTCTCCTGATGGCTATCCTGGCTCCTATTGCTGCCGTGATGATTCAAATGGCTATTTCCCGGTCCCGCGAATACAAGGCAGACGAAGGCGCCGCAGCATTGGCCCACAACCCCGAAGGCCTGGCCTCCGGATTGGAAAAATTGGGCCATTATACCAAACGCATCCCTATGAGAGCCACCCACCAAACCGCACATTTGTTTATTGTGTCACCCCTAAGCGGAAAAAGCCTGATGAACCTCTTTTCCACTCATCCACCCCTGGAAGAACGTGTTGCCCGGCTGCGAGCCATGAGATACCAATAACTTCACTCTTCTCTAAGGTACCTGAAATTGGGATAAAAGGGATGTTCCATATCAATATGTCCTGAAAGGGTTTGGTACTCATTGCCATCGATCAAAAATTTAACTTTTTCTATCTCTTTAAAATTGTAACAAATATTATTAACGATAAAATAAATAAACTCAAGTTCAGAAGCGGTTCCGGACGGGAAATTGTGAATTAATTCTTCAGTAAAATCCACCACCACCATGTTTTGTTTCTCTACCAGGTAAATTGTTCTCAATTCCACCCCTTCCGGGATTGGAGTGATGTAATTTTCTTCGCCTTTTAGCAATAATTCGATGAATTTCCTATAATCCTCTTTTTTAGTGCCGGATAATTCGAGTTCATATTCCACCGGCCGCATAAATCGTGATGCCTCCACAAAAAAAAAAGCTTTGACTTTCATCACGGAGGGTTCCAGGGTTTCCTGGTGGGTATTATCTTTAAGGGGTACGGGTTGATTTTTTTTTGATTCTTTGCCGGATTTTAAAAAAATAAAAAGTGAAGTGACGAAGAAGATCAGCGCCAACCCTATAAGAGAATAAATAATTTTTTTATTCATTTTTACCGGTAGAGATTATTATGATAGTAGATGTATTTTGCGATGCCAGTGTATAGGGCTGCAGCTAACTTGTCCAGGAATGTATTATCGGCTAATTTTTTTTCTTCGGAGGCATTGGAGATAAAGGCAATTTCCACCAGGGCAGAGGGCATTGCCGCCCTCATTAATACTCGGAAAGGCGCTTGTTTCACCCCCCGGTTCCGGGTATGCATTAAAATATTCAGTTCATACTGGATAAAGTCTGCCAATTTGGCTGACTCTTTGATATACTCGTTTTGAGCCATATCCCATAGAATCATTTTCAATTCATCATCTTTAGCCAGTTTATCGATTTCTTCTTTAAAGGCGCTGTTTTCTTTTTGAGATAATTGAAAGGCTTCTTGATCGGTTGCTTTTAGGCTGACATAAAAGGTTTCGGGACCTCTAGCGGCTTTGCGAAAAGAAGAATTCACATGAATAGAGACAAAAATTTGTGCTTTTTGGTTATTGGCCTTAGCTACTCGTGAATTTAATGAGACCTCATCGTCGTTTTCCCGTGTCATCACCACCATAAATCCTAATTTTGATTCAATGAGTCGTTTGAGTTTTTTGGCTACTTTGAGGGTGATGTCTTTTTCCATTAGATTTGAGCGGCCCACTGCCCCAAAATCCGAACCCCCGTGTCCAGGGTCAAGGCAAATGGTACGGATTAAATCGCGCTTTTTTCTTGTTTGATTCTCTTCCCTTTCTTGTGGTTTTGTGGGGATTTCTTTTTCTATATTTGTTGTTGGAGTAATACCGGTTTTCTCATCTGCTTTTTTTCCCGGGGACTTTGTCAGGTCAAACACCACCCTGAAAGGTCGTTCCAGGACGAAATTTCGTTTAATTTTGAATTCGGATTTCATATGCACTTGAAACACACTGCTGCCTTCTTCAAAATGGTGGACCACGCGATCGATCAACTCTGAATTGAATACATGGATGCTTTTTTTTATTGCTGCCTTTTGAGTG
>CP070627.1:3195146-3198250 GCA_020355945.1 Candidatus Aminicenantota bacterium
AGCCGGCCGGACGGGTAATCTGGCACCACCTCTGCTTTGCCGCCATAGTGGGGCATCCGGTTTAACGACTCGGTCTTTTCCAACAGGTAAAGGGCCAGTCGTAGGGCCGGGTTTTTGACTCAAGACAACATTTCCTTTTGCTTTAATTTCGATGATTTGTGCATTCATAAAAATTCCTCCTCTCTTTTTTAGCCACAGAGAACACAGAGAGCACAGAGGGAAGATAAAAAAACCTGCGTCCTCTGTGACCTCTGTGGCTCATCTTTTTCATTTTTCTTTCATAACACTTTTTACACTACCGTTTAAGACGGGTTATCACCGATGGTCACATCATCATGTTTGGGCACGATGGCGCCGGTGGGCATCGATATTTTCAACTCCCAGGGAAATGTCCCGGGGGTAATTTTTAATAATATTCGCTCTTTTAAATGGGTGAGAGCAATCTTCACACTTTCTCCTGATAAAAAATCGAAATTGGCCCATGCGGGTAAATCAATCACGCAATCAGCGGTCAAACCAGGGGATTTTTCCACGGTGCTTATTTCCAGGTAATCTTCTTGCCGGTTCCGGGCACTGGTTTGCAGGGGAAGGGTAATTGAATGATTATAGTAAACCGTATCCGTGATCCCGGAATAGTGACGGTAAACTTCGAGGCATTTCCGGGTAATTTCGAGCCGGTTTTTGACTTCGATGATAATTACATTGGTCACTTTGATCTCCTGTGTTTTTTTATCCTATTTCTTTTTTCGAAGGCGATGAGGTTAAAAGGAGATGAGAAGAGGAGTTCAACCTCTCTCTTCTCATCTCCCATCTGGCACCTTAGAAGCTAACGGGCGCAAAGGCAAATTTCACAACAATGCCAAAGGTCAACCGATTGAAAAGCTCACGATGATCTTTGTTCTCATTGGTAACATCCGGGGCCTCCAGGTATACCCCACCCAGGAACTTTCCAGTCCGGGAAAAAAAGCTGCCGCCGATACCGATATCAAGGGTATTGGGATAAGTTGATTTCTGAGGTAACTTCCATCGAAAGTAAAACAAATTGAACGCCAGGTTATTTTTTCCCAATTCGACAAAGTAGATAACGTCTCCATTGGCCGAAAGTCGCTTGTATTCTTCATAATTACCGGAATAGGCGGTTATTTTTTTCTCTGAGGTTAATTTTTGCTCCTGGGAGGTTTGGGTGGCTTCCAACGTATATTCTTTTTTACTTTTACTCAGGATGTTGAAATTGTTTGTTTTTTCATAACCGAAGGATATTCCCAACAACCAATCTCCTTTCATTTGCAGATTGAACCCGAAATTAACAAAACCTCCATTGAAATATTTATCCTCGAAATGATCGCTTAAATCACTACTGTCGGTTTCCGAATAGAGTTTAAAAGAACTGGCATTGAATCCAAAGTTCACATAGCCTAACCACCGTTGATAAGTCACATTTTTCTCCATTTCTATCCGCTTTTCTTTTGTTTTATTATATTCTATTTCAATATTGGTCAGTTCAGCTAGACGACCATTAATGGCAGCGATTATTCTATCCACTGCCTCTTCAATGCCTGCTGCCCGGTTGGCATTTTTGAAATTATTCAATTCTGTTTTGAGTTTAATGTGGGGGGCGGGGTCATAATGATCATTCCTTAAAGCACGAATCTTATCTTTGGTACCATCCGATAAACCCTCTATATGAGCTTCGAATTCCTCCTTGTACTTGTTTTGTGTGATATCCTTTTTTATGTTGTTCCTTGAAATCTTGAGTTCATTTTCTCTCTTTCTTACTTTCCTTATTTCCGTAATATTTTTAAACGTATCACGTGAGCTGAAATAACCCACAGTCGCAGATAAAGAACCCTCAGGCGTAAGTTTCCCGGTGTCAAACAACTTCGCCACCCCGGAATTATTCTTAGCCTGGGCACGAATTCCCAGGACGATCCCTTTTGGTTTAAGGGTGTTAAAGTTGTTGTAATCGAAGGAAAGTGAAGTTTTTCCCAGGTCTAAACCAATCACTCCACCGGGGAAAATAATCGTGCTTTTTCCCTCTGCATCTTGATTTAGAATTTGAGCGTGCAAATTTAGAGCCGTAACCAGGACCAAAATGAGTATTAATGGTGCTGTCTTATTCATTTTTCTTTCTCCTGCACTGGTAATTTATAGCTCTCAAAATGGATCGAAATACCCCTGGAATTTATTTTACCTTCAATGGGTGTCGGGGTTAATTTCACACCATCCACCTTTACTTCCAAACTCCAAACAAACCCTTTGAGCCCTCGGCAGTTAACGACGATTTCCAGGTCACCGATAACCCAAAGCCCTTTTATATCCCCTTCATACACATAGGCATTATTCGGGTCTTGAAAATTCGCCAAATTAACATCTTCTCCTTCAAAGCTGAGTTCTCTTACTTCCCTGATAAATTGATTCCTTACAAACTTAAAATGTAAATTTACTGTTTTCATGTTTCCTCCTATTTTTTTGTTTTTATTTTCCTGTTGTTAAACCTTTAACCGATCTTTAGGTCTGGTTCTCACCCACGGTTACATTTTCTTCCTGGAAGGGGTCTATTGCACCTACCCCGTTTGGATTCGTAATTTTCAATTCCCAATCGGGAGTATGGGGACCTGGAATTTTTAAGGTTCTAATGTTGCCAACTATGATGTTCGGATCCAAACCGATTGGGTCTCCGGGAGAGAATTCCCAGGCGAAATCCTTGTTTAACTCGATGAAACACCCTCTGGGGAGCGTAATTCCACCTAATATCACGATGCTCAGCAAATCCCCCGGCTCAAGCCGAAGACCGTTATGTGTTGATCCAGGTGGAACAACAACCTCATTGATAACATCAGTATCATTGATTACTCGAACTGATGCAGACGTAAATTCGTTAACAAACTTGATATTTGCCATTTTTTCCTCCTGTATTTTTTTTTTATTTTGAAAAAGCGCTGCTTTTTCTTCCTACTTTATTCTTCCTTTCTCCTTGATCAAGGTCTTTGATCTTTGGGCGCCTTTATTTTTTATGCTGCCCAATGATCGACTGCAATTGTATTGGAATTTTGACCGGAAAGAAATAAAATTTGATAAAAAAAATATAAAAATTGTTAACCGGA
>CP070627.1:3198350-3201452 GCA_020355945.1 Candidatus Aminicenantota bacterium
GTAAGTCCTTTTTCTTCTATGATTTTATTAATTATGGCAGCGAGCTTTGCTTTTGCCAATCTTTCTTCTGCATCTGCAAAGCCCATATCTTCAAAAATATTTCCTGAGCTTACAATATAATCTTCCATTTTATTTGTCCCCCTTTTTTTGGGCTATACCGTTTCGGGAAATTTCTTCAAGTCTTTAAGTGAAGAAGCTATCCATATAATTTGTCTTAACATTCTACTTTTCTGACTCCAGGTTTTCTAATATACCACATTTGGGATATTTTGGCAAGATTTCTTCTAATTATTAGAAGGAAGGGCTGGGAAAGAAAAGAAAGGGAGAAAAGAAAGCGATCAATGTTTGGCGCCTGTCCCCTTTTCCTTTTTTTGGAATTCTATACTATGTTAAAAACAAAGAAAGATTTGAGTCCGTTGCAGACAAGGTAACATATTTCGGTGGAATATTTTTAGGGCCAGCAACAGCAGTTGGAATCTTGCTTTAAGGCCACTACCAGCAGTCATCCGCGTAAAGGCTGTTTTAGTCCAAGAAGGAATTCCCCGGCTTGGCCTTTTTCTGGCCTGTCCCTTTTTCTTAAAGGGGAAAATTTTACAGGAAGAACGTTAAATTAAATATACCGATTTACCTGGAGCCGGATAACCGGGAGTTTGTTGAAAGTATAGCATCGAAGAAAGGAATGGATGTAGAAACGGTTGTGAATAAAATGATAAAAAGGAATATTCAATTGGTAAAAGAAATGAGTTGAAACGTTACCGTTTATCGTTCCCCCATGCAATGACGCGGGGCCGGGGGAAAGGAAAGGTATTCCTGGTCTCATCGGCATAGACGGACCATCTGCCCAATTCGGGAACCCATCTACGCGCCCAGATGCGTATCTCTTGCTTCTGGAAATCAAAGGTTAAAATATGATAGGTGTTGATATCCTCCGTGCCTTTGGCACCGTAGAGACTCCCGGTTCCCACGGACAAATAACTACTCCCGGAAAAAGAAAACAAGTTCCGGATTTTCAACCGGTGGATATGGCCGTGAAGATGAATCACGGAATACCGTTCCAGTAAGGTGGAAAATTCTTCGTATTCGGTTTCCCACAGCCAGTTGAGTGGATGGTGGGTGAGCAGGAGCACCAGTTCGCCATTGGATGGTTTCCCTGTCTTACCTTGAAAATAAGCCTCGGTGAATTGATTGGTACCCATGCGAATTTTCCCATATTCATGGAAATCCTTGATGCCGAATAAAGCGGAATTGAGACCGATGATACGTACCGGATAATCCTCCAAGGTCCTGGAATACCATGGTTTGGAGACACCGTTTTGTGTTTCGGTTCGAGAGTTTTGATACCCGTATTTCTCAATGAATCCATGGTAATGGGTGAATTTTTCGTGGAATTCGCGGTAATTTTGAAAGTCACTGAGTACATTGAAATTAATGTTGGTTTTATTATCCCAGGCTGCCGCCAGGTTTTTTTGGCTTTGCTGGGAAAGGTTTTCGTAATTCTGGACATCGTGGTTGCCGGGAACCATGAAGAGGCCGTTTTTGGAGCATCCGGTGGTGGATAAAATATCCTTGATCCTTTCTTGTATGGAGTCGTATTGGGTGTCGTTCCCGTCATAGGCGATGTCGCCGGTGAGGCAGACGGCCTGGATTTTTTCATTGTTTCTCTGCTGTCGCCATCTGGTAAGGTCTTCTTTAAATTCATGGAAAATTCGTCCGATATCGGGGTGACGTTGTTGGGAATAATGGATATCGGAGATATGGAGGATATGGAGGGGGTGGGAAGAGCGGGGAGAATAGGAAATGGGTTCAATTTCGATTCTTCGAGGTAAGATGTCATCGATAGCTAACTGTGGCGTGGAGCGCTTATAAATCCTTTCGATTGCTTTGGCGGCAGCGCATCGAACATCAGAGGTCTCGTCCCTGAGCAGGAGTTCCAAGAGAGGAATAGCATTCGGTGTACTTATATTTCCCATAGCCTCAATGGCGGCGCTTCGGACATATTCTTCTTCATCCCTGAGTAAGGGTTCCAGAAGAGGAATAGCGTCAGATGAACCAATATTACCCAGCGCTCCGGCGGCGGAGCTTCGAACCCATTTATCATTATCTCTGAGTAGGGGGGCAAGGATAAAAATATCTTTTGCAGTAACTATCCTCCCCAACGCGTTGACTGCGGAGCGCCGGACAAATCCAGATTTATCCTTAAGCAGAAGTTTCAGGAGAGAAATAGCATCAGCTGTACCGACCCTCTCTAACGCTTCAGCGGCGATTTTTCGGACATATTCATTTTCATCCTTCAACAGGGATTCCAGAAGAGGAATAGTGTTTGCCGTGCCTATATTACCCAACGCTTCGGCGGCGGTACTTCGGACCCATTCATTTTCATCCTTGAGCAGTGATTCCAGAAGAGGAATAGCATTCGCTGTGCCTATATTGCCCAACGCTTCGGCGGCGGCGTGTCGGAATTCTCCTTTATTATTCTTGAGCAGGATTTCCAGAAAAGCGATATCTTTTGATGTTAATATTTTACCCAACGCTACAGCAGCGGTGCTTCGGACCCATTCATTTTCATCCTTGAGCAGGGGTTCCAAAAGAGGAATAGCGTCCGCTGTCCCTATATTACCCAACGCTTCGGCGGCGGCACTTCGGACATCTTTGATATCATCCCTGAGCAGGGGCTTCAGGAGAGGAATAGCGTTAGATGACCCTATATCCCCTAACGCACTGGCGGCGGCGCTTCGAACATCTTCGTCATCATCCTTGAGCAGGGGTTCCAGGAGGGGAATAACGTTCAATAGACCTATATCTCCTAACGCGCTGGCGGCGACGCTTCGGACATATTCGTCATCATCCTTGAGCAGGGGTTCCAGAAGAGGAATAGCGTTCGCTGTGCCTATATTCCCTAACGCTTCGGCGGCAGCGCTTCGGACGTATTTAGCCTTATCCATGAGCAGGGGGGCAAGGATATAAATATCTTTTTCTGTAACTATCTTCCCCAACGCTTCGGTAGCGACTAATTGGCTCTCCCCATCATAATCCCTGAGCAGGGGTTCCAGAAGAGGAATAGCGTCCGCTGTGCCTATATTACCTAACGCTTCGGCGGCAGCG
>CP070627.1:3201552-3204650 GCA_020355945.1 Candidatus Aminicenantota bacterium
TCTCCTTTTTTTAATTGGTAATGTCGAAAGTTTTCCCGGGTAAACTTTCAAAACCCTTACGCTCTTCACATCACACGTCATCGATCGCCCACCTGACGATCTACTTATATTATGGCATAAAAAAAATCCGCAGGTGAGTAAACCGGATGCAAAATGATGGGTAAAATGGTTGCACTTAAGATGAGGCACTAGAACAAATGTTGCAAGGCGGGTAATTTCGTTGCAAAATGCGTTTATCGAGGTGAAATTGAGAGAATGGCAGCGATATTGCTGGGAATTTTATCCGGGACCTCCTGGAATTTATCCCCCACTGGGGGTGAATGATTTTATACCGGGAGTGAATGATTTTTTGCCGGTGGTAAGTGGTTTTAACCTGGATGTTAATCAATTTATGGTGTTTATGCCTATCCCTTCTTTGACCCGTTCCTCGTTCCTGGCAGGCACTATAACTCAATAATTGAAATGGACTTTTTTTTATATGCCTTGAGGTGTGAATCAGTTGTACTCTGTCAAATCTTTCCATAGTTTTACCGCTGTCTCATTTCCTTCTAAAAGCCGTACGAAATATCCTGTATCAAATCCGACTATCACAATCAATTCTCCCCGCTTCCAACTCTTTTATCGCATTGGGTGAAACATTTTCTTTTCCTACTAAATCCAGGACTTTCTTACCTAATTGACGTCTCTTCCGTATATTCAAATAGTATTCAATAGCTTCAGCGGTTATTTTGGAAACAGATTCTTTTTGACTTTTTGCAAATTTTTTTAATTCCCCATCTAATTTATTGGGTATACTGATTGTTACTCTACTCATTATGCTAACCTCCGAATAAATTTATTATGCATAGATATTATGCAATAAAAAAGGTAGATTGTCAATATTTTTCATTTATAATTGTTATTTGAGCGCTTATGCCCCTGGACCCGTGAAACATCCACAAAAACTTTTATTTAGATCATTCAGTCTCCGACACCTGGTAAGTAGACGGCAACTGGTGAAACTTCTTCTTAAAACACTTAGTAAAATAATTGGCACTGGAAAACCCCACCTCCAGGGCTACCTCAAGTACCGTACCAAAATTGCTCTTCAATAACTCAGCCCCACGCTTAAGACGACACGACCGGATAAAATCAGTGGGAGTCTCACCCGTCAATGCAAATATCTTCCTGTATATAGTCGAACGATCCATATAAAGCTTCTTTGCCAACTGCTCCACGTTAAATTCTTCATCCGATAAATTTTTGTTTATAACCTCATGTAACTCGTGTAGAAACTCTTGATCGATTTTTGATACCGATGTTTTAACCGGCTGCAAGGTCATCTCGCGGTTGATATTCATTTGCAGTTGACGACGCAAATCAATGAGATTCTTGATCCGAGCCAGCAATATCTGGGTACTAAAGGGTTTGGTGATATAATCATCCGCCCCGGTTTCCAGGCCCCGGACAATACTCTCCTTCGAGGCTTTGGCAGTTAATAAAATAATTGGGACATGGCTGGTCTTGATGTCCTCTTTTAAAGTCCTGCACAATTCATACCCATCGACCCCGGGCATCATAATATCACTGATGATAAGATCAGGAATGATCTCTTGTGCTTTTTGCATACCTTCCTGCCCGTCCGCTGCTTCTACTACCTGGTAAAGCGGCTCAAGTGCCCCCCTGATGTAGTCCCGCATATCAGCACTATCTTCCACCACCAGGATGATCTCCTTTCCCGCCTTCAAAGGCTCGATCTCTTCCTCAATTTCCGCTGTATCCATTTCATCAAGGTCAGCACCCTGGAAATCAACATCCGCCGGGACACCCTTAACGTCCATGGTGACACCCCTGACGTCAACGGGGGCACCCTGCTCGACAATTTCACCGGGTGCCAGGTGCGCATCTCCCATGGGAAGAGCAATGATAAACTCGGTTCCTTTTCCTTCCCGGCTGTAGACATCGATCTTTCCATGATGGACCTGCACCAGTTCTTTGACCAGGGCCAGCCCGATGCCGTAACCTTTTTCCCGTTGTTCATAGGTGGTGTCGGACTGGTAAAAGCGATCAAAAATATGGACCATTTGTTCCCTGGGAATTCCCGGACCGGTATCGCATACCGATATGCGCAGAAAACCGCCAGGAAACGCATCGTCTTTTTCCGTGATGGTCTTTACCGCCACTGTAATTTTTCCCCCGGGAGGGGTAAATTTTAAAGCGTTTATTAAAAGGTTACTTATCACATCTTCCAGCTTCCCGGTATCCACGTAAAGCGTTATCTCTTCCTCTTCTGCGTGAAACGTTAAATCCAGTTCATTTTGATCGGCCAACGACTCAAAGTTTGCCATAATGCCTTTTAAAAAGGGAATAATATTTTGACCACAGGCCTGAAGTTTCACTTTTCCACTCTCCAATTTCGAGAGTTCCAGCAATTGGTTGATCAAACCCAGCAGTCGCTGCGAATTCCGCAGCATTAATTTCAGTCTCTTTTTTTGTTGGTTGTCCTGTTTGTCAGACAGCATTTGTTCCAGGGGGCCCATGATCAATGTCAAAGGCGTACGAAACTCATGGGAAATGTTGGCAAAAAAACGGGACTTCACTTTGTCCATCTCTTTGAGTTTTTCAGATTGCTCTTTTAACTGGACCGTTTGCGATTCCAATTGCAGGTTTTTCGCCTCGATGAGCTCTTTGGAGTGCTGGATCTTTTGCCGGGCCCTTTCCAGTTCAAGGTTACGTTCTTGCAAATCCCTGGTGCGCAATTCCACCAGCTTAGCCAGTTCTTTTCCCCTTTTCTTCAACTGCCTGACCCGGAGGCGGTAGAAAGTAAAGACCGACAACACTGCAAAAAGGATAACCAAAAGGTAAAACCAGATGGTCTGGGTAAAATAGGGCTGCAAATAAAAAGATAAAGATGCGCCTTCCCGGTTCCAGGCTCCATCGGCATTAGCCGCAATTACGTTGAAAGTATAAAACCCCGGTGGAAGATTGGTATAGGTGGTACTGCGGACATTTCCCATATCTATCCAATCCCTGTCATAGCCAACTAATTTTATCTCAAATATTATCTTTTGAGGATTGATGAAACTCACTCCTGTATAGTAAAATTCCAACCTTTTTTT
>CP070627.1:3204750-3207848 GCA_020355945.1 Candidatus Aminicenantota bacterium
AAAGAAGCCCTTCACGAAATCGGTCATACCTTCGGGTTGGTGCACTGTAAAGATAAGAACTGTATCATGTATCCCTCCAGCACCATCATGGATACGGATACAAAGTCCAATTCTTTTTGCCCGGTATGCACCCGGTTGATATAAGTAGGGGTTTGATTTATCAGACCCTTTGATATCAGTGAACCGGGGAAAACTGTTGAAAAATTCAACAGCAGCGTTGATTTATTCAACACTTCTTTTGGGGGAGGGTGGTTCTTTTAATGGATAAAAAATTTGAATGCTCATTTTTTTTTGTAGTAACAATGCGGCTTCCCAATGAATTTTATTTTTTATAACCAGGTTTGGCACCATAATTGCTTCTCTTTTTTTGTATGAATAATACGAAATTTACTTATAAGGAGTAAGAAAATGAATTTAGAAAAGACCAAAGTTCAAGGTATGAAGGTTATCCCCACCGGGGAACGTAAGTGTATATGGATGGATGCCGGAGTGGTATCTTATAAGTTGTGCACCAATCAATTTCAATGCAACCTGTGTGAGTTTGATCGGGCCATGTCCAGTCGGGCACAGCAAGCCAAAGCGGAAGTCCAGGAGTATAAGCCCACCCCCACTCATAAAAAGGAAATCGTGGCCTGGATGGAGGAATTTCGTCAATTTCCCGCGGATCAGCGAAAGTGCCGTTATATGTTAAGTGGAGAGGTGTCTTATAAAATTTGTCCCAATAGTTTTCGCTGCGGTGAGTGTACTTTCGATCAAATGATGCAGGACCGTATCCAACCCGCATTTGAAGGAGATAGCAAATCACTGCCCCAGGTGGCAGGGTTTTATTTAAGTGAAAAGCTCTATTATTTTCGCAATCATACATGGCTTCGCCTGGAGAGAAACGGGCAATACCGGCTGGGCATTGATGATTTTGCCAGCAGGCTCATCGGGAAACCCCAGGGTATTGTGCTGCCTCCGATTGGAAAGAACCTGGACCTGGAAGAGTATGCCTGGACCGTCAATCATATCCACAGCGACCTGGAATTCGTTTCACCGGTAAAAGGGGTGGTAACCTCCACCAATGAAGCGCTTTTGGATGATGCGGCCCTGATCAATCAGCAACCCTATTCGGAAGGATGGTTGATGACCATCGAACCGGAAAGCATCACGAAGAGTAATCGAAATTTTTTAACCGGTGAAGAGGCCAATGCCTGGATGGTGGAAGAGGCCAATTTGCTCAGCAAGCATCTTCAAGCAGAAGCCGGGGTTACCATGCATGACGGTGCTTCAATCAACCACGATATCAGCAGCCACTTGAGTAAAGAAAAGTGGAACGAAATCGTAAAAAAGCATTTCTATGTTCGTTAGGACGTTAGGACGTTAGGACGTTGAAATAACTTTTACAATTTCGGGTGTATATTCTTTGTTTTTCCTGACGTGATGGGAAAAGAGTTTGATAGGGAAAAATGAGAGTATACACCCTGTCACCCCCAATAATAAAGCACCCAATTCAGGTTCCACGGCGTAGTTTCTTGCCAGTTTCATACCAATGATTACGCCTGAGATGAGAAAGATAACCGGGACCATATAGAGGATAAAGGAAATTTTCCAGAGGGCGCTGGTAGGGATTTTGAGCAGGACGCGGTCTCCGATTTGGCCGTTGGCGGTATTGAGTGCTTCTGCTTCCATGGTTTCCCCGCTGCCCAGGATGCTGCAGGCGCTTTTGCAACTGCAGGCATCGCACATGGCGCTTCTCCTCACTTTTACCCAGGCTTTATTATCGGATACTTTTGTAATTGTTCCTTCTTCTGTGCTCATTAGGATTCCTCGAACTTTTTTATCTATTTCTTGGGTTCTTAATCATATAACAATCCCCAAAAAAATGCAAGCGGACGGCGTCCGCACCAGTATTTCTAATTTTAGCCACGAAGATACAGTGAAGCATGAAGGAACACGAAGAAAGACCGCTGATGAAGGCTGATGCACATGATGAACATGATAACAGGCCCCCTTAGTGAGAAGTTTTTGGAGGTGTCGGAAGGGGCTGGCAGCCCCAACCAATAAATGAATATTCATGTTCTGACCCGCCGGAGGCAAAAGAAGAGAGAAGGCAAGAAGGTGAGAGGGTGGAGCTTAGTGGCGGAGATGCGGGCTCTTAAGAATTCTATTGATGCTCACCCCTCACCTTCTTACCTTCAGGGCCCCTTCTATCTTCCTCCCTTATGTGTTAACGACCTTTTTTCTCTCTTTCCCTTTTTTACCTGCCTTTTAAGCCTTGCTCATCTCTTTTATCCTTAATATTTTGTTTTTAACCTACTCTTTTGTTCTCCTTTACATTTTCATGGGTTTCAAATCGGCTCACACCCTTTTAAGTTCTTTTGGGGTTCTATTTTCCTGTCTTCGTCTGTCCTTTTTTGGGGACCTCTGTTTTCCCGGCTTCTGTTATTGGTGTTTTGGTTTCTTTTGCAGCAGGGGTCCTTGTTTTGGTTTCTTCATTCCCTGATGTTTTTGGCATATCTACCCTCCAATCTTTTGATGTGTTTGTTGCGACCATATTTAACCTCCTATATTTTAAATTAAAAATTTTAACGGTCTGACAGCATTTTATACCAACAATGGGTTCAATGATATAAAAAAAGTACCAAAATTTATAAAAATCGTACCAATCGTTTTTAATGTATGGTTTTTGGCAGGTCATCACCAACAGGGGATCCTGATTCCGATGCCAGGAAGGTGGAGGGTAATTGATGAAATTTATCTTTAAAGCATTTGGTAAAATAAGCACTACTGGAAAATCCCACCTCGAAAGCCACTTCGGTAATGGTGCCGAAATTGGCTTTTAATAAGTGAGCTGCCCGCTGGAGGCGGTATGACTGGATAAATTGATTGGGGGTTTCCCCGGTTAAGGCTTCTATTTTCCTGAATATGGTAGTCCGGCCCATATAAAGTTTTTTACACAGTCGATCGATATTAAATTCCGGGTCTGATAAATTCTTCTCTACAATATCCTGGAATTCTTTAAGGAAATTTTCATCCATGGATGACACTGAAATTTCATCAGGCAGCAGGTTTTTCTGCCGCTGTATTCTTAACTGCAATTGGCGGCGCAGGTCAAT
>CP070627.1:3207948-3211039 GCA_020355945.1 Candidatus Aminicenantota bacterium
GAATAGCTGCGTTGTTCTTCCTCGACATAGCCCCACTATGCCTCGTCATCACGGCGAAAGGAGACACCTCATGAGGCCGCTGGCCTCGCCTGGAGACAATGAAAATTGAGAAATAGATAACAAAAATTGTTGCATATCAATCGATGTTAATCATGAGAGAAAAACCTATTGAAATATTGAGAAGATAAGCATTATGTTAACAATCAAAATCTCCGGATAATTTTGATTATTCAATTTTGTAAAAAAAACAAAAATTTCAATATTTCAAAAAGTAGAAGTGAACCGATTATGGCGTATTTTCCTATAAAAAGCAACAATTTTGCGTATTTAAAAAAGCTTCATACTATGTTATGTTTAATTGATAAAATCGAAAAATTCAAAAACCAAACACTTGCTTATATTATAAAAATACCAGAGGCGGTAGCCTAAATAAAGGAGAAGAACCATGAAAGGTTTAGATAAAAAAAATATCCAGGATATCTTTGCGTTAACCCCCATGCAAGCAGGCATGCTTTTCCATTATTTGAAAAACCCTGACAGCGACCTTTATATTGAACAATTAAGCCTGGAAATCACGGGTGAAATCGATATCCGGCATTTTCAAAACGCATGGAAATTTGTTAGTGAAACCAACGAGATGTTACGGGCCGTGTTCCACTGGGAAAATGTTGAGAAGCCATTTCAAATCATTTTAAAAACGCATGAGCTCAAAGTAATATTTTCGGATATTTCCGATAAAGAAGATTGGGAAAGAGAATTACGGTTGGAATCGTTAAAGTTCAACCACCGGAAAGAGATATCTGACTTACGGGACGTTCCCTTCCGGGTAATGTTATGTAAAGTGGAAAAAGCCAGGTATGAAATGATTATCAGTAATCACCATATCTTATATGATGGTTGGAGTAATGGAATTATTTTAAGGGAATTTTTTAACGCTTATCATGACCTGGTGGAGGGAAAACAGCCAGAAATACCGATAAAAACAAAATTTAAAGAATTTACCAGGTGGTATCAAAATCGTGATGAAGATAAGGAAAAAGAATTCTGGGGAGACTATTTAAAAGAGTTTAATACTCAAACAGGGCTTTCAATCAAACAAAGAAGAAAGATAAAGGATAACCCATGTCCCCAAAAATATTGCGCCAGGTTTGCAACGGATGTATTTGATCAGTTGAAAGCGTTTGTTAACATGCATAAAATTACATTGGCCTCGGTTCTATACAGTGTATGGGGTTTATTATTACAGGGATACAATGACAGCGCCGATGTGATATTCGGAACCACGGTATCGGGGAGGTCTGCCAAAATACAGGGGATCGAAGACATAGTGGGATTGTTTATCAATACGATACCACTGCGAATCCAGGGTATACCCAATGAAAAAACCAGGGACTTCCTGGTTCGAATAAACAAAACATTGCAAATAAGGGAACCATATGAAGCCACCCCACTGGTTAATATAAAGGAATATAGTGAAATAGATGGTGAGGGGGAACTTTTTGATTCTATCGTGGTTATCGAGAATTATCCGTTGGATACGAAAATAATGGAAGAAAACAATGGGTTAACTGTTGAGTCCTATTCAACAGTTGAAATGCCCCATTATGATTTAACCCTAGGGATTACCATCAATGGTGACCTGGAGCTCAGTTTTATTTACGATGAAGAGACCCTGGCTGACGATGCCATCATAAGATTGAGCCAGCACTTCCAGGGTATGATAAAAGATATTATCACCAACCCGGACAGGGAAATATCAGCAGTTGAGATAATTTCGGAAGAAGAAAGAAGCCAGGTATTATATGAATTTAACCATCCGTTAACAGGATATCCCGGAGATAAGACAATTCATGAATGGTTTGCGGAACAGGCAGAAAAAACACCGGACCGAGTAGCCCTGATAGGAAATATAAATCCGAAATCCGAAATTCAAAATTCAAAACAAGAGGGGACAAGGGGGCTTGCCCCCTTGATACCCATTTCTATTACTTATCGGAGATTAAACCAACAATCCGATCAATTGGCCTGGTTATTGATAGAAGAAGGAGTCAAGCCCGACAGCATTGTGGGAATGATGGTGGAGCGGTCCATTGATATGATCATTGGGATTATGGGAATATTAAAAGCTGGAGGTGCATACTTGCCGATTGACGCGGATTACCCGGACGAACGTATTGACTTCATGCTGAGAGACAGCAATGTCGGAGTTTTGGTGACAACACAAAAAGCCCAGGTTAAGGTTAAGGCTGAGGTTAAGGGGAGATTTATAGACTGCCAGGTGAGTCCCACGAACCTGGCTTACATCATCTACACTTCCGGGTCTACAGGCAAACCTAAAGGAGTGGCAGTGAACCATTACAGTGTGATTGCCTATATATATGCGTTTTACCAGGAATTTAAAATCACTTCACAAGATACGGTGATGCAGCAGTCTTCTTGCTCTTTTGATGCTTTTGTAGAGGAAGTTTACCCGATTTTATTAAGAGGAGGCAGGTTGGCAATCCCTGGGAAACATGAAATTTTAGACATCGGGTTGTTATCCGGGTTTATTGTTCGTCACCATGTAAATATAATCAGTTGTTCTCCTTTATTGTTGAATGAGTTAAATAAATATGAGCCTTCCAGGCTTATTGGTGTACATACATTTATCAGCGGCGGCGACGAGCTGCATGCCCAATATATAAGCAATCTTTTAAAGATTGGTATGGTTTATAATACCTATGGACCTACTGAAACCACAGTATGCGCTGCCTATTACCGGTGTCCCTCGAATCGTGACAATAGGGGACCAGGTATTCCCATTGGCAAGCCAATTAGAAATTATAATGTATTGATACTGGATAGAAATAATAAACTGTTACCTATACAAATTGCGGGTGAATTGTGTATTATGGGAGCAGGATTGGCCAGGGGTTATTTAAACAACCCGGAACTAACTGCGCAGAAATTTCAAACAAATATAGCCCACGAATTACACGAATTACACGAAACAAACAATGAAAAGTTTTTGCGGGGGGGTCCAGGGGCCCCTCGGCGAGGGGAGCCTAAAAAGGCAAAGTGCTTTGCCCCATACGCTGTGCGCCATGCGCCA
>CP070627.1:3211139-3214226 GCA_020355945.1 Candidatus Aminicenantota bacterium
TAATGTGAAAATGTTGGCTGTCCTTTTTGAGCGCTACCATGTCAAAATGTACAACTATTTCCTGCGGTTGACCGGCAATAAAAGTGTCAGCGAAGACTTGACACAAGAGGTTTTTTTGCGAATATTAAAGTACCGGGATACGTTTCGGCATGAGAGCAAATTCACCACCTGGATGTATAAAATCGGCCGCAACGTCCATATCGATTACCTGAGAAAATACAAAGAAGAGATGCCCCTGGAAGAGAAATGGGAAGAAGAAATCGCAGCAGAATCCCAACCGGAACAAAAAACCCAGGAAGAACAAGATATGGTATTTTTACACCGGGCTCTTTCCCAATTAACGCCTGCTAAAAAAGAGGTACTGGTGCTCAGCCGGTTCCAGGGCATGAAATACCAGGAAATTTCTCAATTGTTGGGCTGCAGTCTCTCTACGGTAAAGGTCCAGGTTCACCGCGCCATTAAAGATTTAAGAGAGAAAAAAAAGGTGCCAGGCAAGTTATTGATGAATAAATTGGGGGCAAAAGCGGTTGCTTTTATTGATGATATATTTCTTTTACCTGGAAAAAAAGGTGCGGAGCGGGTAAAACAAATCGCGGATATCATGGAAAGATATTCGTTTAAATGGGCATTTGGCTGCCGGCCTCCTGATCTAACCGAAGAAATCGCTTCCTATTGCCGGGTTCGTGGTTTAAAGAATGTAGCCATGGAAGTACTGCTCCACTTTAATAAAAAAACCACTGTTGCAGATTCCAGGCGTGCTATTGAGATTTGCCGAAAATTCGATCTAAGTATCACACCTTATTTCATCATGTTTGAGCCGGATATGACGATGGATGATGTTAAAAAGAATATAGATTTTTTAGCTGAATACGGCTTGCTGTGGCCACTGCCTGCCAGTAACATCCTGGTACCCTATCCGGGTACACCTGTTTATAAAGCACTTAACAAACAGAACCGTATCATTGAAAACAACAACCAATTCAAAATGTTATTTAAGAATCCGGGAGTGGAACAATTCATGAATCGGGTGGTAAGTACGCTAAGAAAGGCTATTCATCTTGAATTCAAATTAAAAGAAATGGAATTCGTGACCGATTTAGACGAAAGTCCCGATTATGTTCCCAAAAGGCAAAAAGTAAGAGCATTCCTTGATGAGATGAGCAGCGTCACATGGAATTTCATGAACAATTCCATTAATAACCCTGAGTGCGATTATTCGGACGATTTCCTGGAAAAGATAAATAGAATTGATATTGGAATTTGGAATTGGCCTGTCCCCTAAAAACAGTCTTTCTTAGATTTTTTCCCAGCTTCCCTCTTTTCGTGTCCCTTCATGCTTCACTGTATCTTCGTGGCTAAAATTAAAAATAAATAAAATTTGACGGTGAATTTAGGTTTTTTTGCCTGGTTGACATTTGATTTTCAAATTGTTACAATATGTCGGTATATATATATAAATACCGGCATTTCGTAACAAAATAAGGACATGCCATGAAATCATCGAAATTTAGTGAGGCTCTTGAGCTTATAAAAAAGGCAGGTATCTTGCGTCCGCGCGACCTTGATTCTTATGGCATCCCGCGGGAGTATTTTCGCCGCCTTTACAGGCAGGGGCTTATAGATAAAATCGGAAGGGGCCTTTATACTCTTAAAGATGCTAATATAACCGAACATCACAGCCTGGTGGAAGCATGTAAAAAAGTACCCAATGGTATGATATGCCTGCTGTCGGCTTTGCATTTCCATGAAATAACCACTCAAATTCCTTTTGAAGTCTGGATTGCTATTGATAATAAGTCAAAAAAACCAAAGCCGGAAAACCTGGCTCTGCGGGTGGTACGTTTTTCCGGGAGCGCTTTGCATGCCGGGGTAGAGGAGCATACGATTGAAAATGTTAGAATTCGGGTATATAACCCTGCCAAAACAGTTGCAGATTGTTTCAAATATCGTAATAAAATTGGACTGGATGTGGCACTGGAAGCTCTCAGGGATTGTCGGGATAAAAAACTGTGCACTATAGATCAGCTCTGGGAGTATGCCCAAATATGCCGGGTTTCCAATGTGATGCGTCCTTACCTGGAGAGTCTTAGATGAACCTAGCACAATCTGTAAGACAGCGTCTTTTAAATCTTTCCCGCAGAACCACCGAACCCTTTGACCTTATTCTTACGCGGTATGCATTTGAGCGTCTATTGTATCGAATCAGTCAATCAAAGTGGAAAACAGATTTTTTACTAAAAGGAGCTTTGTTGTTTTCTATATGGCATGATTCTCCTCATCGACCGACAAAAGATTTGGATTTAATGGCTTACGGAAACACGAATGCTGACTATTTAAAAGAGGTATTCCAGTCCCTTTGCAATTTAAAAGTTGAAAACGATGGAATTGAATTTTTAGCAGAATCGGTTATTTGCGATGAAATTCGGGAAGGAAATATTTATCATGGTCTTCGTGTAAAACTGATGGCAACACTGGCGGGGGCAAAGCTCCGGCTTCAAATTGATATTGGTTTTGGCGATGTTGTCGTGCCAGAACCGGAAAATATCATTTATCCTACTTTACTTGAATTTCCAGCCCCCAGGCTTCGTGCATATTCCAGGTATACAATGGTGGCGGAAAAATTTCATGCAATGGTTTCATTGGGTATTGTCAATAGCCGGATGAAAGATTTTTATGATCTGTGGATAATGGCCCAACAGTTTGATTTTACAGGTCCGGTATTCTGTAAAGCAATAGAATCTACTTTTAAGCTTCAGGGTACAGTGATTCCCCCAAAAGTCCCCCTCGCGTTGACAGATTTTTTTTCAGAGGATAGAGTGAAAAAGATTCAGTGGAATGCGTTTATACGCAAAAGCCGCTTTGATATGGAAGAAGAAAACTTAACAATCATCATCCGGGTTTTGCGCAATTTTTTAATGCCCCCCGTTTCTGCACTGGTAAATAAGATGGATTTCAAACAATTTTGGCCACCTGGCGGGCCATGGAAATAAGAAGAAAGAAAAAGAAGGTAATGTTTTTTAAGAAATTGGCCTGTCCACAGCCCGGACGAGCCGGAACCAAAAAGGTCAAAAAAAATCTTTCGTAAAT
>CP070627.1:3214326-3217411 GCA_020355945.1 Candidatus Aminicenantota bacterium
TGACGCATCTGCACCCCGCAAAAACTTTTTATTAATCCCTAAGTCAACAGCATTGGGGATCACCCCGCCCGTAAACGATGAACATTAAACAGCAAACTGAGGGTGCGATCGCGCCGACCACCTATTGAAATAGAAACGTTTTTCCTTTAAAATTTACATGCCAGGAGGTACTAAAATTAAAATTATCTATACAACCGATTTGCACGGCAGTTGGTGGAAATATGAACGATTGTTTACTATTGCCGAGGACCAAGAAGTCCAGGCTGTTGTTAACGGGGGGGATTTGCTGCCCTTCGAGGGTGGACTTTACAAACAAGGACAATTTATTTCCGGGTACCTGGATGACTATTTTTCCCGCTTCAACTCAAAAAAAATATATTATCTCAGTTGCCCCGGTAATGATGACCTGAAAATCTTCGATACTTTATATGATGAAACCTGCGACAAATATCCCCTGGTTAAAAACCTGGCCCAGCGGAAAATTAAAATCCAGGGGTATGAATTTATCGGTATGAATTGGGTTGCAGACTATCCATTTCAACTAAAAGACCGGTGCCGAAGGGATTCGGAAGCATTCGTATTCCCCCGCCAGTTTGGCAAAGGGGTGTTGTCCAGCTCCGGGGATTTAAAATATCTTGATGACTGGTTTTCCTATGCACAGGGCCTTCCTACCATTGAAGAGGAACTTAACCAACTGGTGCGCCCAGGTAACATGAAAAAATGTGTTTATATTATGCATATGCCCCCCTCTGACCTGGGGCTTGATGTTTGTTCGGATGGCCGGGAAGTGGGTTCCAGGGCAATTTATAAATTTTTACAAAAGAATCAACCGTTACTTTCCCTTCACGGCCACATCCACGAATCACCAATAATGTCCGGCAAATGGTTTTCAAAATTGGGAAGCACTACCTGTATCCAGCCGGGGCAACTGGATGATTTCACTTATGTTCTCATCGACCTTTCCACCATGACTTATCAAAGATACATGGAAAACCCCATGGCATGGGGAACCTATTAAGGCCCTTCGCAATGATCATACCTGGTAATTAGACCAATTTCAACTTATTTTGACTATCAACTGAATTATGTTATAATAACTATATGAGAAAACGAAAAGAAACAAAAGGTATATTAATTTTGAAAGACCACAGTGAAGACGATGAAATTGAATTCGAATTGGATTTTCTACTTTCTTTATCCATTAGCGAACGATTTCGTTTAATGGAGAATAAGAGTTTGGAAATTAAAAAATTATTATGGCAAAATGGACACAGAAGGCCTGCTGAAATTATTAAACGAAAATAATGTCGATTTCGTGATTATTGGGGCTACAGCATTCCCGGTATATGGTTATGCGCGGGCAACACTGGATGGGGATTAAGCTATCATTTATTTTTGCACCAGGCAACTCTTATGAAGACAAATTATCTTTATCCAAGTATTTTTAACGATGTGATCGGACCGGTGATGCGGGGGCCTTCCAGTTCTCACTGCGCTGCTGCTCTCCGCATCGGCAGGATGGCAAGGGATTTAATGGAGGGTGATCTAAAAGAAATCATTATCCGATTCCACCCAAAAGGTTCAATCGCTCATACCCATCGCACCCAGGGCTCTGACATGGGACTGTTCAGCGGTTTCCTGGGATGGGACGCCAATGACGAACGATTGAAAGATTATGAAAAAGCCATCAAAGACACAGACATTAAAATAAAAATAGAAATTAAAGATTTTAATGCCCCACACCCCAATACATACAAATTAACCCTGAAAAATAGTCGAGAAACCCATGAAATGACTGCTATTTCCTCGGGCGGCGGCATGATCGAAATACTGGAAATCGACAGTGCATCTGTGTCCATGGCCGGGGATTATTACGAAACATTGATTTATTTCCAGGATAATGAAGAGGAAATCCTCAACGATTTGAAAAAAAATATAACCGCTGACCATATCATTACCTGTAAAGGCAAACATACACAATTCATCCAAATAAAAGCACAATCATTTTTAGATAAAGAAACCCTTTCCCACCTTCATTCAACATTTAAAATCTCCAATATAAAAGAATTAAACCCGGTTTTACCTATTCTTGCCCGCCAGGGCATGCAAGTCCCCTTTATCACTTGCGAAGAGATGCTGGACTACAACCAGGATAAAAACCTGGAATTGTGGGAACTGGCCCTGCATTATGAAAGCGCCAGGGGAAATATTACTGCCGGGGAAGTCTTTGAAAAAATGTATGATATAGCTGGGATAATGAAAAAATCCATTTTAGAAGGAATCCAGGGGACGGAATATGAAGATCGAGTTTTGGGATATCAATCCGGCTCTTTTAAAACCCAAATGGATAATAATCAATTACTGGATGGTGGTATACTGAACCGGATGATTCTTTATACCACAGCCATGATGGAGGTCAAAAGTTCCATGGGAGTTATCGTAGCCTGTCCGACAGCGGGTTCCTGTGCTGCGCTTCCCGGTGCGTGCTTTGGCGCTGCCGATTCAATGGCACTGTCCGAAGATGATGTAACCAAAGCGCTGCTGGCAGCAGGTATGGTGGGCATATTTATTGCAGCTCATGCTACCTTTGCCGCTGAAGTGGGTGGGTGTCAGGCGGAATGCGGTGCTGCTTCGGGAATGGCTGCGGCTGCATTGGTTACCCTGGCCAAAGGGAATACCAACCAGGCCATTGCTGCTGCTTCCACAGCGCTGCAAAATATATTCGGCATGGTTTGTGACCCGGTGGCTAACCGGGTGGAAGTCCCCTGCCTGGGAAAAAATGTCATGGCGGCCAGCAATGCCCTATCCTGTGCTAATATGGCCCTGGCAAACTTTGATCCGGTCATCCCCCTGGATGAAGTCATCAACGCCATGGACAAAGTAGGAAAAAGCCTTCCCTATGAATTACGATGCACCGCTTTAGGCGGACTTTCGGTTACAAAAACCTCAAAAAAAATTGAAAAACAGCTTAAAGAACAAAAGTAAAGGTAACTATTCAGTTTTGGAAAAACTTATCATGCAGTTCATGTCTCATTCGCCCGTACGGTGTCCTTCGGCCACCTCCCTGAGGCTCATTCGATCATGA
>CP070627.1:3217511-3220571 GCA_020355945.1 Candidatus Aminicenantota bacterium
ACCACAGGCGCATGTTTATACCCGGTCTCAAAGGAGGTCTTATTAAACCCTGAAGCCTGCATTAACTTTATAGAAAAACATGCCATTACCGTACTGCATGTCACCCCCACCCAGTATCAATATTTGGTCCATGTGGGATATAAACTTAAGGACTTGAAATACTTGTTTATCGGGGCGGAGAAATTGACATATGATTTGGTGCAGCGGAGTTTAGCATCGGTCAATGAGAACTGCCGCGTATTTAATATGTACGGCCCCACCGAAGCCACCATCATATCTGCCGTATTAGAAATTTATCGCAGCGATTACCAGAAATTTGCTCCTTTATCCAGCGTCCCCATTGGCATACCCGTGGCCAACACCACGCTTCTGGTATTGGATAAGTATCTCAAATTATGTCCCCTGAATATCACCGGGGAATTGTACATTGGCGGCGATGGTATTGCCCACGGCTATTTGAATAACCCTGAACTAACCTCTGAAAAATTTTGCCTCCGGCGGCCAGGGGGGGAGAGCATTGCGCAGAGCGCAGAGCGCACAGCGTTTGCTGCAAAGCACGCAGCCTTTTTAGGCTCCCCTCGCCGAGGGGCCCCTGGACCCCCCCGCAAAAACTTTTCATTAAAGGGGACAAGGGGGCTTGCCCCCTTGTTATATCAGACCGGTGACCAGGCCCGGTGGCTGGCAGACGGCAATATCGAGTTCCTGGGCCGTGTCGATTTCCAGGTAAAAGTCAGGGGATTCCGCATCGAACTGGGGGAAATCGAAAATCAACTGCTCACTCATGAAAAAGTAAGAGAAGCAGTGGTCATTGACTACCAGGGCACCCGGGAAGAAAAATATCTCTGCGCCTATATCGTGCCTACCCTTGAAAAGGATTTTGGAAATACTCTTTCGCAGGAACTAAGAGAATATTTATCCCAAACACTACCTGATTATATGATCCCCTCTTATTTTATCCGGATAGAAAAAATTCCCTTAAATCCCAACGGCAAAGTGAATCGTCGAGCATTACCCATACCGGAAATCACAGAAGTCGAGGAGGTTTATACCCCACCCCGGGATGAAACAGAAGAGAAACTGGCAGCCATATGGGCACAGGTATTAGGTAGAGACGCATTGCATGCGACTCAATTACAGGAATCCATAAGCATCGATAATAATTTCTTCCAACTGGGAGGGCATTCCCTCAAAGCAACCATAGCCATATCCAAAATCCACCAATATTTTAATGTGAAACTCACTCTAGCCGATATCTTTAAAACCCCAACCATAAGGGGTTTATCGGTTACGATAAAAGGAGCGGTGGGAATAGGAGATAAATACTATTCCATTGAGAAGGTGGAAGAAAAAGAATATTATGTATTATCCTCGGCCCAGAAACGGTTATACATCCTGGACCAGGTGGAATTCGCCAGCACCGGTTACAACATACCGGCTGTATACCAACTGGCAGAAGAACCGGATAGGAGTCGATTAGAGGAAGCCTTCAGGCGGTTGATCCAACGGCATGAAAACTTCCGAACCTCGTTTATCATGGTAGATGATGAACCGATGCAGAAAATACACGATGAAGTAAAATTTGAAATTGAATATTTTGATTTAGCCACAGAGGACACAGAGAACCCAGAGGGAACTCATCATTCAGCATTCAGCATTCAGCATTCCTTTGTCCGTCCCTTTGATCTCTCCCGGCCACCGCTCCTGCGGGTGGGATTAATTAAAACCGAAAATGCAAAATCTTTACTCCTGGTAGACATGCATCACATCGTCTCCGACGGCATCTCCATGGAAATATTTCAAAAGGAATTGATCGAACTTTATGACTCAAAGCAATTATCTCCATTACTCCTTCAATATAAAGATTATGCCCAATGGTATAACCAGGTCTACAAAAGGAAAAAGAAAAAAATAGCACAACAGCAAACGTATTGGCTCAAGGAGTTTGCCGGAGAAATCCCGGTGTTGAACTTACCCACGGACTATATAAGACCCGTGGTACAAAGCTTTGAAGGAAACAAAGTCCGGTTCGGCCTGGAAAAAGATGAAACCAGGGAATTATTCCAACTGGCGGAACAGGAAGGTCTCACTCTTTTTATGGTCTTGTTGGCAGTATTCAATATCCTGTTGGCAAAGCTGGCCGGCCAGGAAGATATCGTAGTAGGAACACCCACAGCCGGACGCCCACATGCTGACCTGGAAAATATCATTGGGATGTTTATTAATACACTGGGCTTAAGAAACTATCCCCAGGGTGAAAAACCCGTTAAAAAATTTCTCCAGGAACTCAAAACCAAAACCCTGCAAGCCTTTGAAAACCAGGATTATCAATTTGAAGAATTGGTAGACCACCTGGAAGTACCCAGGGATGCGGGGCGGAATCCCCTGTTTGACGTCATGTTTGCACTCCAAAACCTGGAACACCAAAAAGTTGATTACCAGGGATTAAAAATAATCTCCCGCCGATTTGAAACCCATGTGTCTAAATTCGATATGACGTTATATGTAGAAGATTCCCCCAATGGATTATATTTTTCATTGGGATACTGTACAAAACTCTTTAAAGGACAAACCATCAAACAATTTATCAGGTATTTCCAAAAGATCATATCCGTTGTTACTGCCAAACCCGGAACGAAAATTTCAGAAATAGAAATCATCTCCAGGGAAGAAAAAAGGCAGATAATGCAGGAATTTAACAACACAGGAACCCAATATACAAAAAATAAAACTATCCCCGGATTATTTGAAAAACAGGTGGAGAAAACCCCGGATCATATCGCTGTTGCCGGACCCTTGGCTATAAAATATAGGACCTATAGGACCTATATGACCTATATTTCTTACCGGGAACTAAATAAACAATCCCATCAACTGGCCCAATATTTATATCGCCGGGGCATAAAAACCAATGAACCTGTAGGAATAATGGCAGAGAAGTCATTAGAAATGATTGTCGGAATTTTAGGAATCTTAAAAGCTGGCTGCGCGTATGTTCCCCTGGACCCCCAGGCACCTCTGTCACGAACAAAATACCTCCTGCAAGAATGTGGGGCCAGCCTG
>CP070627.1:3220671-3223731 GCA_020355945.1 Candidatus Aminicenantota bacterium
CCCCCCTAATAGGCCGGGGCTGCCAGCCCCCCCCCTGTAAAAACTTTTGATTAAATTCTTCCCCTCTAAAACATTTTTCAATATTTGCCGATGACTTCGAAACGCAATCTCAGGCATGGTTTCATACTTAAAAAAAACCGCTTCACTGCAGTCATCTCCCGCTCTTAAGCGACCACGGAAATTCCTGATGCTGTAACCCATTACTATTACCCATCGGTAAACAGGACTCTCACTGAGTACATTACCTGCCCATTGATCAATCTCTCCCTCTAACCCGGTTTCCTCTTTTAATTCTCTCAAACACGCGTCTTCCGGGGATTCGCCCATCTCTACAAAACCACCCGGTAAACACCATTGACCGGCTTTAGGTTCTACATTTCGTTTCACCAGCAAAATTTCATGGGCTTCATTAATCACTACCGCGGCTGTTGCCGGTAAAGGATTCTCATAAACCGGGTATTGACACTGTGGACAAAATAAACGATTGCAGCCTTCGATCAATTTCTCTGTCAATCGACTGCCGCAAACGTAACAAAAACGTTTGATTCTCACCTTCTCACTTTTTTAATTTCTTGATTAATTCCCGGGCAATTTTTTCACCGGAAAGTAACATGCCGCCAAAAACAGGTCCCATACGAGGAGCACCGTGAGAAGCATTGGCAGCCATTCCCAGTACATAAACACCCGGAAATATTTCCCGTGAATTATCAATGGTTAATTCTTCCCCGCGATCAGCCCACATGGACATCTCCCCCACCACACTACCAGTACGGGTGTCCAGGCGAGCATCTATTTTCCTGGCAATAATCGAACATACCTCAGCCTCATGACCTGTACCATCCACCACATATTGAGCGCGAATCGATAACGGGTCTACATGCAAATTGATATGCTCCACCGGTGTCCACTGCAGGACCAGACCATTCACCCGCTTTTCTCCCTCCACTTCCCTGAACATCACATCTACGATTTTCATCAAATTAAAGATTTTTACCCCGGACTTCACACAGTTAGAAATGAGAACAGCGGCAGATTCTACACTGTCTGCGGTATAATAGCCATCACGATAAAGAGCATAATTAATTTTCATTTTTTTTAATAAAGGCAAAACAGTTTCTTGCACCACGATTTCGTTGAACATCATACCGCCGCCCCACATACCACCGCCAGGTGCCAGCTTGGATTCAAACAACACCGTTTTGATCCCTTCCTGACCCAAAAGCGTACCACATACCAGGTTGGCCGGACCACCTCCCACCAATGCCACATCCACTTCCAATACATCCAGGAACTTTTTATAGAAGCTTTCAACAATGGCTTTTGAAATCGTTATATCATCCAATTTCATTACTTCTTTACTTCTCCTTATTTTTAGCCGCGGCCTCTGTACTGGAAGCGTATATATGTAGGGGCAGGATCTTGCTGCCCGCTGCGTGAAGATTTATCTTTATTCTTCCTCTTCTTCTTTGATTCTTCCTTCCTTTACCGCATCTTCAATGATTTTCTTTTGCAGTTGATGGGGGACTTCTTCATAGTGAACAAACTCCATGAAATAAGCACCCCTTCCACCAGTGATAGAGGTAAGAGTCGGGCTAAAATCCAGCATCTCAGCCAGGGGGACCTGGGCTTTTATGATATGATTTTTACCTTTAGCCTCCATGCCCTGGATTTTGCCTCTTCTACCGCTTAAATTACCATTAATATCCCCCATAAATTCTTCCGGGGTGACCACTTCTACTTTCATAATCGGTTCCAGGATAGTGGGTTTGGATGCTTTCATGGCCTTTTTAAAGGCCTTTGAAGCACAAATTTTAAAGGCCATATCCGAGGAATCCACCTCATGAAAACCACCGTCATAGAGGTTGACTTTAAAATCCACCACGGGATAACCGGCTACAATACCGGTTTCTTTAGCTTCCCGCACCCCTTTTTCCACGGCAGGGATGTAATTCCTGGGAATAGCACCGCCAAAAATGGTTTCCTCGAATTCAAAATCCGAACCGCGAGGAAGAGGATCCATTTTAATATACACATGCGCATACTGGCCGCGGCCGCCCGTTTGTTTCTTGTATTTGACTTCGACATCAGCATTACCGTTAATGGTTTCTTTATATGGAATTTTAGGTGGTTTCATGTCCACGGATACATTGTATTTCTTCTTTAATTTACTGACCACTAACTCTACGTGCAATTGCCCATTCCCGGAAATCACCAGTTCCTTGGTCTGGGTATCCCGCTGGGACTTCACTGTAGGGTCTTCTTCCATAATCTTTTGCAGCGCATTGGAAATACGATTCTCATCATCCCGAGACTTAGGTTCAATAGCAAAAGAGATAGAAGGCATAGGGAATTGAGCCCCAGGAAATTTAATATCCTGACCCTTTATCGTTAACGTATCACCGGTCTGGGTGTCTTTTAACTTAGCCACAGCAATAATGTCACCCGGCAGTGCCTCTTCCAGGGTCTCCTGCGCTTTCCCTTGCAGGTAAAATGCACCCCCTACCCGTTCCCCAAAAGATTTATTGGTATTAAAATAAGTGGAATCCGGTTTGAATGTCCCGGAAAAAACTTTTATTATGGATATCTTCCCGGTAAAGGGGTCGGAAATGGTCTTAAACACAAACCCGGAAACAGGAGCACTGGCATCGGGTTTTACACTGCCGTCTTCTGTCCGGGTTTCACCAACATCCAGGATAGAAGGAGTATAATTAATGATAAAATCAATTAAGTGATTAACCCCGATATTGGCATACGCATCAGTCAACAGCACCGGAAAAATATCCTGGCTGGTTATACCGGCTTTCAAACCTTTGGCAACCTCCTCAGGAGACAAATCCCCCGCATCAAAATATTTTTCCATTAATTGTTCGTCATTTTCCGCGATTTTTTCAATTAAGGCTTCCCGTTTGGAATCGATTTCATCTTTTAAATCCGCGGGTATATCCATTTCGTCAACGGTTCCCTTTTCATCGGTACTGTATTTATAGGCCTTCATACTGATCAAGTCGACAATTCCTGAGAAATTTTCTCCCTGGCCAATAGGGTATTGAACGGCGATGG
>CP070627.1:3223831-3226882 GCA_020355945.1 Candidatus Aminicenantota bacterium
TTTTTAAGCAGGGATAGTTACTTTGCCCATGATTCGGGAAAAGTTCTAAAGTGGTATGCCGAAACCCCGGAAGGTATTCGTTATTTTGATACTGATGGATATGATCCCAAATATGGAATCAAACTGAAACCCGTTACCGGGGATATGATCCAAAAGTACAAAAAGCAGCAAATGAAAATGTATCCCAGACAAATTTTCCTGACAACCCTGGAAGGTGTAGAATTTTTTGATTCTATCACAGGAAATCCCAAAATCTGGTATTACCATGATACGGATGGTTCGTTTGAATTCTTTGACGGGCCAGGTTTCCATCCTACTTATAATGCGGCTTTGAAACCTGTCACCACTGATATAATTATTTCTTTAAAGAAAAAAATAAGAGAAAACCGGGAAAAAGCTGCTGCTGAAATGAAAAAAGGCGAAGCTGAAAAAGAAAGGCAAAAACGTCTTGCTTACCTGCAAAGATACATTAATCCTTACACTTCAAATATTCCCGGTACAATAGAGGTTGCCATCCTGGCAGTCGATGAAAATCTGCGGGAAGAGTATGATATTGAAAAAAAACTGGTGTCGATTATTAAACTCCAGGGGAAAAATCCGGTTCTGTCCATCTTCAAAAAAACTTTTATTAACGATGGGATATTTGAAAAAGTGTTTTCAGGAGACCTGGATATAATCAAGTCTTTGGCACTGAATAACCAGGTTGATTATGTCATTTTAGCAAAAAAATATTCTAAATCCAGGAATAATCCCCAGGTATGGGATGGTATAAGTTCGGACCTTACCATTCAAGTTAAAATTATCGCCACCAATCCGATCAAGGTGGTTAATGCCACCAGCATATCAGCAATCGGTCCCGGCCACACCAACGAAGAGGCTGAGAAAAATGCAATAGATAAGGCTTATCGTGATCTACATAAATTTTTAAAGGAGCTTAAATAGGAGGAGAGCGATGAAAGTGAATACAAAAGCGAAAAGATTTTTTCAATGGTTTCTTATCTTTATCATAGGATTATCAACACAGTTATTTCTTTTATCTTATGAAAAGGAAATAAAGACCATTTCACAGGAATTAGCCAAAAAAATTGAAGAAGCTGGAAAAAAGTCAATCGCCGTTGTGGATTTTAATGATCTTCAAGGTAATATTACAGAACTTGGGAGATTTTTAGCAGAGGAGTTTTCAACGTCACTTGTTAGCACCGGTAAGGGATTTGAAATGGTGGATAGAACCCATTTAAAGAGTATCCTGGCAGAGCATAAACTTTCTACCACTGGATTAATAGACCCTCAAACAGCAAGAAAATTGGGGCAGATTGTCGGAGTAGAGGCTATAGTCACGGGAACAATTACACCTTTTGGAGATAGTGTTAGGCTTTCAGTTAAAGTCTTGGTTACAGACACTGCAAAGGTAATAACCGCATCCACAGGCAATATTCCCAAAACAAAAGCCATAGAAGAACTATTATCCAGGGAAGTTGAAAAAACATTAGTTACCACAATTAATGGACAAACACAAAAGCCAATTCCAAAAACGATAGCAAAAGCAGAGATTGATGACTTTCTCTTTGAAGCAAAATACTGTAAAATGTCCGGACAAAAAATAATATTTGGCATTTTACTTATTAATAAATCAGAAAAGGAAAAACGTATATCTATCAATGGAAAAGGTGGATTTATCGAAGGTGATGGCTCATATTTATATGATGAATTAGGGAATCAATATCTGTCAACGGAAGTTCAATTTGGAACTTTTACCGATAAAACTATAGTTATTCAAAGTCTTCCTCCTTCCTTACCAGTTTTAGTGAAATTAAAGTTTGAAAAAATTCTAACCGATGTTAGAACTGTATCTATACGTATCAGTTGTAATTTAAGAGATGGAATAGGAAAGGTTTACCCTGTTTTACGCAACATTCCTGTAACCAAATGAAAAAACGAATCGTTTGGAGTATTCCGACAAATTGTGTGACTGAGAATAAGTGGTTTGTTAAGTGGATAAATATGAAAAAAAAAGATTTCCCTTTTACATCTTTTTTCTGGTTTTTTTACTGGATTATCTCTTTCCTGGTGTATTCATGTTGATAAGCACCACATTCAGTGTTTATTCAGCACCGTGAAAAAGTATTAATACTGTGATTGACGTAAGAGGGTAAGTGGAGAATAGATGAAACGTGAAAGAATAAATAAGGTTTTTGTTTCATCGAGGATAAAAGTTATACCAGAACTTCGTAAAGAAATAGCCAATCGATTGTTTGCAGAGGGTTATGAAGTTTTACCTAAGGATATTCTATCCCAAAATTCTGAAAATAAAAATTTTAAAAAAGAATATCCTATCAAGCGAGAACTTTGCCTCAAAGATGTTCGCGATTCTGATGCACTGGTCGCTGTACTTGGGCATGGTTACGGGGATACCTCTGATTCTGATATAGAGCCTATGGGGATTTCTTTATTGGAATCTGAAATTTTTCAGGCCGTATCTAACCAAAAACCTGTCTGGATTTTCATCGTTCGACAACGAACAAATGATAAACGCCTCGATGAATTCATAAAAATATTAAAGAAAATTGTTCCCGGTTATATTTATGAAGATATACCTGAAACAAAGGTGTGCGATGAAATTATTAAAAAGTTAAGATACAAAACTTTTTTACCGGCTCTAAATATCATAACACCAATTAAACAATTCATCACAAGATTAGGAATTTTAAGACAACCAATCGGGAAGGACCTGGATTTTCGTCGTGAAACACGATTCATGAAAAGTAAAGAATTACATTTTTTAAGTAATGAATATTTGAATTTAGACAATTGGAGCCCCCCGAGTCAAAACGATTTGGATAACATTCTAAAGGAGATCCCTGACAAAACAAATTACCTTGAACAGTTGGTGGAAACCTGGAAAGTCCTTCGTGTACTTATGAGGTATCCCTTCGATATAGAAAAAAATGAAAGTTATTGGGGTTATTGGGAAAAGGCATTAAATTTATGGACAGACGGCGCATCCTGGAGTGGTTTGCAGGGGAATCTTCTTATTGGAGGAATGGCTTCATC
>CP070627.1:3226982-3230033 GCA_020355945.1 Candidatus Aminicenantota bacterium
TACAATAGAATTGAGATATTGAGAGCATAATTTTCATCCTTCTCCGGGCGAGGCCAGCGGCCTCATGAGAGGCTACTACGAGGAAATGGTCCAAAAAATCTGTAGAGACCTGGGAATACCAGCAATTAAATAGAAAGAAGAAACAAGAAAAGGAACAGGCAAAGAAAATTATAGTTGACATAAAGTTTATTTAATAATATATTTAAAGTATGAAAAAAAAGGAAACAATCTTTAAAGCTGATACAAGAGGACTAGAATAGGAGGTAACAGATTGACTATGTCAACACTTGAAAATATAACATTATCAGAGTTTAAAGCTTTTATAAACCACGTTAAATTGCCGGCAAAAACACGACTAACAGTAACTTTTGAAGACGACCAATCAGCCGTAGAGATATTGAAAAGGAAACGAGCAATTGAGGCAATGCAAAAACTAAGGGGTTCAGGAAACGGTAACCTGGTTAATGCCCTACTGAAAGAACGAGAGAAAGATAAATTGCGATGAGCAATTATGTCCTTGATACTTCAGCTTTACTGGCATATCAAGTTGAAGTACAAAAAAATCGTTAATGGAATAAGTGAGACTGCTGTCCCCCCTGACGATTCAAAAAAAGGGAACACCAATTCAAAATAGATAGAGAAGAAAGGAAGAAATTATAAATCCATGAAAAATAAATACAATGCATTTCTCAGTCACAACAGCCGGGATAAACCTAAAGTAGAACAAATCGCTCAATGGCTCGAAGATAAAGCCAATCTTTCTGTCTGGCTGGATAAATGGAATCTAATACCAGGTGACCCCTGGCAGGAGGAAATTGAAAAAGCCCTGGATGAATCCCAATGCTGTGTGGTTTTTTTAGGACCCAATGGCATTGGACCATGGCAGAATGAAGAGATGCGCTCAGCCTTAGCAGAAAGGGTTTCAACAAAAACTATCCGGGTTATTCCTGTACTGCTGCCCGGTGCGGTGCGCCCCGGACAGGAAAGCAACCTGCCGTGGTTTTTAAGACGCTTGGCCTGGGTAGTTTTCCAGCAAAACCGGGATGAAGAGGATGCTTTGCATCGTTTGGTATGCGGTATTAAAGGGGTTCGGCCGGGAAGGGATGCAAAAATTACCGAAGAATCTGATATTTGTCCATACCGGGGCCTGGAGGTTTTCCGGGAACAAGACCAATATTTTTTCTTTGGACGTGAAGCTGTAGTGCAGCGGTTGATGGATAAGCTAAACACCAGCCGTTTCCTGGCGGTGCTGGGACCTTCTGGGTGCGGTAAATCTTCTGTTGTCCAGGCAGGACTTATTCCCCATTTACGGGAAAAAGCGCTGCTGGCACTATTTACTCCCCGGGAACAGCCCATTGAAGAACTTGCCTTTGCTCTTCGTAAATGTTACCCGGAAAATAAAAGGCCCCCGGTGGAACAATTGATCGACCGTTTAAAGGGACCTGCAAAAAACCTTCATTATATTGCCAGGGAAGTTTTGGAGGACACCGATAAAGAAAATCTTGTCATTGTGATCGACCAATTCGAAGAGTTGTTTACCCAAACCAGCTCTGCAGAAGAACGCAGGAAGTTTATTTTGGCAATTTTGACTGCGGTGGAAGATGCGAAGGGACCTGTAATAGTTATTCTTACCATGCGTTCGGATTTTATGGGCAAGTGTGCGTTTTATCCTGATCTGAATACGTATGTCAGTGAGCACTTTTTCCAGGTGGAACCCATGAACCCGGAGGAATTACAAAGTGCCATTGAAGAACCGGCCCGGCTTGCAGGGCTTGATTTTGAAACCGGCCTGGTGAATCGAATATTGAATGATATAAAAGGAGCACCCGGTGAATTGCCTTTGCTTGAGCATGCGCTGTTAGAGCTTTATGAACTGCGAAAAGGTACACAAATAACTTTACAAGCATATGAAGAAATTGGAGGAATTGAAGGCGCCCTGGTGAAACGGGCGGAATCCGAGTTTGCCAAACTGGATGATGAGCAAAAAGAAATTCTTCGAAAAATGTTTGTGCTTCGGTTGATTCAACCCGGTGAAGGCCCTGAAAACACGCGGCGCAGGGCTGAAAAAGAAGAACTTTTGGTTGTTGGTGAAAATTCCCGGATTGCAGAGGATTTATTGGTTCAGTGGACTAATGCGCGCCTGTTAACCACAATCCACGATAAACTACATAACAAAGATTTTGCGGATGTTGCCCATGAAGCGTTGATTCGCAAATGGGATAGGATCCAAACCTGGATGGCAGAAGACAGGGAAGCGTCCCGGCAATTCAAACTCCTACGGGATGCTGCCCGGGATTGGAAACGTATGGATGAAAACCAGGATTACCTGTTCCAAGGAGTACGGCAACTTCAAGTGGAAACTCTACTTAAATCGCATGTGAAAGACCTGACCAAAACTGAGATTGAATTTGTGAAGGCCGGTATTCAATTGCGTGAAAAAAAATTACGGCAAAAGCTAATCATTAACCGGATCATTATTTTCGCAGGAATTGTCTCACTTCTGCTGGCATTGTTTGCTTTTGTCCAGAAGAACCGGGCGGACAAACAGTATAAGGAAGCAACAATCAATAGGCTAGCGGCGGAATCAGGTCTTATGCTAAAAAGAGATAATATAAAAGCCATTCGTATCGCAGAAGCTGCCTATAAAATGGGTATGCCCTATCAGACCCCGTCGATAATGAGAGCGTTGAGTGCGGCTGCTTATTCTACCATCGAAAGTCCCTTTTACACAGTATCTATACAGCATGAGGATAAAGTCACTTCTGCTATTTTTTCCCCCAAAGGCAATAAAATACTCACTATATCGGCTGATAATACCATAAGATTATGGGATTTGAAGGGAAAGCTCTTAGCTAAATTGAATAAGCATACGAAACTTGTAAATAGTGCCATCTTTTCGCCTGACGGCAGCAAAATACTCACCGCTTCTTTTGATAAAACCGCGAAATTATGGGATTTGAAAGGGAAACTTTTAGCCGATTTTAATAAGCATACGAATTTTGTTTGGAGTGCCATCTTTTCGCCTGACGGCAGCAAAATACTCACCGCTTC
>CP070627.1:3230133-3233181 GCA_020355945.1 Candidatus Aminicenantota bacterium
GCCTGTCTAAAAACGGGCAGGTGATTCAAACTTTTACCGGGGAAGTGGAGGGAATCATTATCGATGAGAAACGGGGAAGCGGGGGATTCGGTTATGACCCGGTGTTTTATTATCCGCCGTTAAGTAAGACCTTTGCAGAACTTACTACAGAGGAAAAAAACAGGATTTCCCACCGGGCCCGGGCCTTTCAAAAGCTCAAAGAGTTCCTGGAAAACCTGGATTAGCTCTCTTTTTCTGCGATGACCAGCATCTCATGATCTTCATGCGTTAAGGAATCATTACGACTGAATTGCCCCTTTGATTTTCTTTTATCCTGATATACTTCATCCCTGGCTTGTTGAATTTTTTCTTTTGAATATGCAAAAATAGTTTTAAAATCACTCACATTTCAAGACATCCACAGGATTTAACCGGGCAGCTTTAATTGCCTGATAACTTATCGTTAATAAGGCAATTGCAAATGAGAGAATCCCCGCTCCAATGAATATCCAGAAGCCGGGATTGAGACGATATGCAAAATTATTTAGCCATTTAGACATTACAAAATAGGCTGGGGGCAGTGCAATAATATATGCAATCCCTACTAATTTGGTAAATTCCCTGGATATCAGTAGAACAATACTGGTGGCTGATGCCCCAACCACTTTACGAATGCCAACTTCTTTGGAGCGCTGCCGGGTCATAAAAGATACCAGCCCAAGCAGCCCAAGACATGCGATAATTATGGCCAGGATGGTAAAAATTCCAAAAATCTTCCCCAGCTTATCACTGCTTTGATACTGACGTTCAAAATCATGGTCAAGAAAAAAATATTCAAATGGTTTATCGGGAAATAGTTTCTCCCATTTGCTTCTAATTGATGCCAATATTTCTGTTTCGTCGTCTCCTTTAACTTTCAAGCTTAGATACATGAACCTTCCGGTTCGAATTGTCATCACCAACGGTTCTACCGCAGTATGCAGTGACTGGTAGTTGAAATCTCTAACAACACCGATAATATTTTCTTTCTGGTCTCTCTGTTTTGAGTTTTTGATGCGTTTTCCGACAGCTTCGTCCGAAGAATTCCAACCAAGGGCTTTTACCGCTGCTTCATTAATCATCCATGCCTTATCTTTATCTGTAACGAAACTCCGTTGAAATCTCCTACCTTTCGCCAGTTTAATATTGAACACATCGATAAAATCGTGGTCCACAGAAAGATGATAAATATTTTGTACCATATCCTCCTCATCGAGCCGCTCGATTGAGAAATTAGCAAACTGCCGCCCGGGTATATTATCGCTGGCACTCGCAGCAGCTACAGGTTGAAGTTCCAGGAATTCATTTTTTATTGACTCATAACTCTGCGAAAAATCACTTATTCCCCTGACTGGCAATACCACTACCTGTTCCTTATTGAAACCTAATTCATGCTTTTTCATGAAATTCAACTGCCGGTGGACAATGATTGATCCCACAATCAAAATGATTGAAATCGTAAACTGGAAAACAACCAGTGCTTTTCTTAAAGTAGAGGTTTTCGTCCCCCTGCTTAACGTGCTCTTTGTCATTAAAACCGGCTGTAGGGAGGATAGAAAAAATGCCGGATAACTCCCGGATACAATTCCAACAAAAAGGAATACCCCGATAATCCCAATGGACAAGTATATGTTGGTAAAAAAATTAAACTCTAACGATTTACCGGTTATTAAAGCAAAGGTGGGAAGGGCATTTTGAACCAGTATAATGGCAATAACAAAGGCGATGGCACAAAAAAAAACGGATTCGGCGAGAAACTGTTTTACCAGTTGAGACCTTTGTGCACCGGCTGCTTTACGCATTCCCACTTCCCGGGCCCTGATGGAAGAGTGAGCAGTGGTTAGATTCATAAAATTGATACAGGCGATTAACAAAATAAAAATGGCCACTGCGATAAAAATATAAATATACAAAGGATTGCCCGGCTCTTCTGCTTCATAGCTCAGGTGGGAATACAGGTGAATATCTTTAAGTGGTTGTAAAAAAAAGTTATATGTCATTCCCAGGTCCTTTAATTCCTCTGCAATATATTGGTCTGCAATGTTTTTGATCTGGTTCTCCAATTGTTTAATATCAACATCTTTGGCTGTTTTTATATAAGTATAATACATGGTGGTGTCCCATGAATTTACACCCCTAAAATTTTTAAGCCTATCAACGGGTGTGAGAAAATCAAACTTGAGGTGGCTGTTGTGGGGAATATTCCTCATTACTCCTGTAATCTCAAAATCCCCTTCTATATCGAAGCCGCTGATTTCCAGCATTTTTCCCATTGGATTTTGATTTCCGAAATATTTCCGGGCAATATTTTCACTAATAACGACTGTATCCGGACGCCTCAATGCTGTTTGCGGATTGCCCTTTACCAATGGTAACCCGAACACCTCAAATACTTCCGGATCGACAAAATAATAACTTTCCTCGTAAAATTTTTTATCTTCCCCATATTTTACCAACCATTCCCCCCAACGCATGAAACGAACACCTTGTTCCACCTGGGGAAAATTGTCCTTCAGTGCAGGTGCAAGTGGTAGGCAAGTTTGGGCAAAAAACCGGCTGTGGCTGCTGGTTTTTACCTCTAATGCCACCCGGTATATTCGATCCGCATCCTGGTGATAACTATCATAACTCAATTCGTCCCAAATCCACAAAAAGATCAATAAACAACAAGCAATCCCCACGGCAAGACCTGTGATGTTTAGAAAGGAAAACCCTTTGTACCTGGAAATACTTCTTAAAACGATTTTAAAATAATGTCGAATCATTTTTACTCCTATTATAATCGCAGCCATGCACTTTATATTTTACCTTTATCACAAACCTTATCAAAAAATTAATGAACATACATTTTATTAGCAATAATGTTGCCAGGTCATCTTGACTCCTGTTAAACATGAATTAATGGGAATTTTTTTAGCTTTTTTTGTATTTCATATTTTTATTCTAAAAAATGTGTTCGTTTTCGATACAATCGCTGTCCGATTATAGACATCTGTTCTCATTTATTCTTCATCTCGACCTTCTTCCGTG
>CP070627.1:3233281-3236322 GCA_020355945.1 Candidatus Aminicenantota bacterium
CATGATCGAATGAGCCTCAGGGAGGTGGCCGAAGGACACCGTACGGGCGAATGAGACATGAACTGCATGATAAGTTTTTCCAAAACTGAATAGTTACTGACGGGGTGGTTGAAAATTTTTGTAAAGTATGCTACTTTAAATCTTCCAGGATAAATAAAAGGGAAGTGATATTAAAAAATGATTGAATTTATTCGACAAATACCCGGACCTACATTCTTACTTTACTATGCATGTTTTTCTGCCGTGTGCATCGGCATTGCCTGGCTGTGGGCAAATGCAGATGGCACCGAACAATACTCCCTACCCGGTCTTACGCGTTTTGATCCGATTGAAATTGCGTCTATCCGGAGGGGGTGGACTGCAGTGGTCCGGGTGGTGATTTATGATCTCTGGGATCGAGGTCTCGTAGAGATAAAAGAGGAAGGGGGGACCTATGAAGTCAAGGTAGAAAAACCTACACAGAACAGGTACGGCACTATTGAAAAAGCAATTGTCGATCTTTTAGGAAACAAAAAATCACCCAAAGAAATATTCCGGGATAACCAACTGAAAACAATAGCGGGGTATCATCTGCAACCGGTCTACAGGGAACTGGAAACCCAACATTTAATTCGAAATCAACGGGAGCGCTCCCGCATCTGGATGATCTCCATCATTACATCAATCCTAATATGTATTATTGGTGGGATTAAATTGTATCTTGGTATTGTCAATGAAAAACCGGTACAGTTCCTGGCTATTCTCATCGGCGCCTCAGTTTTCCTGGTATTTTTTTTATTGAAACCTAATCGAATTCCGGTTCCCACAAAACTTGGCCGCCGCTACCTAAAAAATCTGTGCAAACACTTTGGCTGGCTGAAAGATGCGATCAAGCAGGGGAATAGTCTTCAAGGTATTGCTCCCGCTTTTGTTGTCGGTCTCTTTGGAGTTGGAGTTTTATCCGCCAGTTCTCTGTTTTACGATGCTTTTCGTAATCCTGTGGGGACTGGTGGCTGCGGTGGTGGCTGCGGTGGCTGTGGTGGCTGTGGTGGTTGTGGTGGCTGCGGCGGCTGCGGCGATTAATTCAAAAATTCAATGAATACATCTACTACTAATAAAAATCTAAATATGAACAATATCCCACACCGGCTGCTGCTCCAATGGCATGTTACCAATCGCTGTAACTTACGCTGCTCTCACTGCTACCAGGAGGATTACGCCGGTGATGAATTGGAATTCCAGGACCTGATGAAGGTGCTGGATCAATTTAAAGCCTTGATCCGGCTGCGGAGAGGCGGTAAGAAACAAGTCCGAGTCCCTGACCGCATCACTGTGACTGGTGGTGAACCGTTTGCCCGCAAGGATTTCATAAAACTCCTGGAAGTATTCTATGAAAATAGGGAAATTTTTAGTTTCGCCATCCTTACCAATGGTACTCTTCTCGACTCAGTTACAGCCAGGTGTCTGCGGAGATTAGCCCCGAGTTATGTGCAGGTGAGCCTGGAAGGAACACAGGAAACTCATGATAAGATCCGCGGCCAGGGCAGTTTTGAAAAAGCGGTCTCAGGGCTAAAGCACCTGGTAAAAGAAAATATCCGTACAATTATTTCTTTTACAGCTCATCGGGCAAATTACCGGGAATTCCCAGGGGTGGCCCGGTTGGGGAGAAAGTTAGGGGTTTCCCGGGTATGGTCAGACCGGTTAGTTCCACAGGGGACGGGTTTGGATATGAAAGCGCAGATGCTAACGCCGGAAGAGACGCGAGAGTTTTTCGAGATCATGCAAACGGCACGCAGCCAGGTTGAACGCCGCTGGTTCAATCGCACGGAAATTGCCATGCATCGAGCGCTCCAGTTTCTTGTGGCTGGCGGGCAGCCGTATCATTGCTCTGCCGGTGATACATTGATCACCGTTCAACCTAACGGGGACCTCTATCCTTGCCGGCGGATGCCTATTTATGTGGGTAACTTGATGCAAACCCCCCTGGTGGACTTATATTATAACAGTAAACTCTTTCAAAACCTTCGAAACCAGCAAACCTTAAGTGACAACTGCCAGGGTTGTTTTTATTCGGGATTGTGCCGCGGAGGTCTTAAGTGTCTTTCCTATGCAGTGACGGGAGATCCTTTTCAGAAAGACCCCGGATGTTGGTACATGGAAGGAGAATAGAGGGTATTCATTGAAAAGCGAATTTAATAAGGTGTCCGTGTCGCGGACCCGAGGGAGGAATCATGGATAATCCGTTTGATTTATTGGCAACCAAACTGGGAGAAGGAGAAAAAACAGCATTAGCATCATTTTGTGATGAACTTGATGCAGGGTTAAAAGAAAACCTCCGCTCAATAACGCTCTACGGCAGTGCCACCAGGGAAGATTACCTGCCGGGGCACAGTGATATTAATGTGTTAGTTGTGGTTGAACAAATCGATATCATGAGTCTTAACCGGGTCCTTGACCCGACAGCCCGGTACCGTCGATATGGGATTGTACCTTTTTTTCTCAGTGAATATGATTTGTGTTCATCAGCGGACATATTTCCAGTAAAATTCTTAGAGATGCAGGAATCTTATATTGTCCTGTGGGGCAGTGATGTGCTCCGGGAATTAGAGATCAGCCGTGAGCATTTGCGTTTTCGCTGTGAGCAGGAGGTTAAAAATCTACTTCTTCGTTTGCGCCGCCACTATATTATGAATGGGGGACATAAATTGATTGAAATAATGGCACGAATAATTTCAGGTTTCCTCAAAACGCTGCGTTTAGCAGTATCCCTTCACCAGGAGAATCTGCCTCAGCGAAGAGATGTAATCGAAGCAGCAGCCAAAGCGTTCGCGATAGATGCCGATACATTAAGAAGAGTAAAAGACCTGCGTTACGAAGATGTCTCCATTTCCCGGGACGAAGCAGAGCAGCTTTTCGGAAGGTTCATGGCCCTGGTAGAAAAAGTGGCAAAAATAACGGATAAGATGTGACGCACTGTCTCTCCGTAATAGTTTAGCTGATATTCACCGCAGAGTACGCAGAGTACGCAGAGAAGATGATCTCTGCGCTCTCTGCGGTGAAAA
>CP070627.1:3236422-3239461 GCA_020355945.1 Candidatus Aminicenantota bacterium
TGCCTGGGAAAGGAAAATTATTCACCGGGATATCAAACCCTCCAATATCCTGCTGGACCAAAAAAACCAGGTAAAGCTGGCGGATTTCGGGATGGCAAAATCAACTCAAATAAAAGATGAAAGAACCCTTACCTCACCGATTGTTTTTCGAGGTTCCCCCTATTATGTTTCGCCGGAACGGGCAAAGGGAGACCCGGTTGATTTTCACGGGGATATCTATTCACTGGGTATTGTGTTGTATGAAATGCTGGTAGGTGAACGACCCTTTGAAGGAACCACATTAATGGAAGTTATTGGTAAACATATCCGGGACCCGATTCCTCCAATAAAGAAAAAACAGCCTGGTATTCCGGGCCAGGTCCAGGAACTCATTGAATGGATGACACAGAAAGACCCGAAGAAAAGACCTTCTTCCTATGCAGAAATTATGGATTTTCTCGATTCCATTCCCCAAACCCGGGAAACAGGAGAAACACCGGTGATACCAGGAGTACATCCGCTTTTTGGAAATATGAGACATGCAAATTTTGTTTTATGGGCTGCCGGTTTCCTGGTGTTTGTTGTCATAACCTGGATTCTTTCAAATTTTTTCCTGGTGGATAAACCGGGAATATCAGCGGTTACCCGGGACAAAAAATCCTTTGTGGTGGCGGTAACACCCTTTTATGGCCCGGATGAGAATTCAAGGAGAGAAGGAAAAGTGATGACATTCCTGGTGAAAAAAGCCATCCGGGAACAACTGGGAAAAGAAAATGCCGAGGTCATTAGCCTGGAGGAGACCTTAGAAACGGTTCGCAGCCATGAACAAGCCAGGACCCTGGGGGAGCGATTAGGGGCTACGGTGGTGATTTGGGGAGAAACCTTTACCGTTAGAGAAGAAACAGAGATTCAACCCTACTTCACAATAATTCCTATTAAAAAGGAAGCTGAAAAAACTCAGGTGGAAACCGATTTTAATATTTTTGATCCCTTTAGAGGTCCGGATGCCGGTTTTCAAGAGAAATCCGTCGAGCCTATTGTCATCGAAGCCGAAGCGCCGAACCAGATCGAACTGCGAAAGACCACGGCAAAGGGAATCGGTGATATGGTTTCCCTGCTGGCTGGCATCCATGCCCTTAATAGGGAAAACAACGCACCTAAAGCACTGGCTCTATTGAACCAGGCCCCTGAGTCTTCGGAAGCGCTTCGATACAGGGCCTATGCTTTATTAGGGCTGGGGAAAAAAGACCGGGCGTTAAAGGCTTTAAATAAAGCAGTATTACTGGACCCCGGGGACGCCGTCAGTTTTGCCCTGATGGGGGATTTACATATGAAAGCGGGAAAATTCCAGGAGGCGGTGAAGGCCTATAAAGCAGCAGCGGAAACCGGTAAACCCTATACCGGCAAACGGGCCATTTACTATGATAATAAACTCTATTGCAAAGAGGTATTTACCAGTAAACTTTATAACCGGTATAAATATAGAAAAAAAAAAGAAACCGTGACCAGGTATCTCCTGGAATCCGACCCCTTGACCGGGCAGGTCACTGCCCGTTATTGTTTACCAGGGGTTCCCGAATCCTTTACCATCCGGGATAATTCCATACATATTGAATACCGATATTTTTATTTAAAAGAAAAAATTATTTTCGCTAATGGGAAATTTGACCGGCCGGTTTTCTATGGAGGGGATATATTACTGCGTTGGCAGTCGATGTGGAGTGGTTGGGCTTTGGCAGCCAATTTTATGGAACAATTGGAAAAAATTCACATTCCGTTTGCAGAATTCAAATTACGTACCCACCGGGTTTTCAGCGATGCACCGGGTAATCTCCAGGCATTGGAGAACTCCCTGGAAAAAGCCATTATAAAAGACCCTACTCAACCCTGGCATCTCTTCTTTTTAGGACAGGCCTTGTGGGCACAAGGGCAAAAGCAAAAGGCAAAGAAAACCTGGGAAAACATTTTTTCCCTTAAATTCCCTCATATACCTTACTATGAATTTTCCTATATGGCTTATTTTTTCGAACATCTCGGGCAAACAGACCGGGCAGATAAAGCATACCATGAGGCGCTCAAACGAAGAAACCAGCTTCCGCTGCCCGGGGAATTTTCATCTTTGTTGGAACGGTTCATTAACGCGCCAAATATAAGAAAAGCTGCAATGTTAAGCAAGGAAGACAAAGATACGGACAGGGCTTATTTATGGCTTAAACGGGTGCGAAAGCTTATGGGTATTTGCCCGGGAGACTACCTGGCTTCGTTGTCCTGGGAAAAGTATTTCCGGCGGCAAGGTGATATGGAAAAGGCTGGCCGGGAAACCGCAGTGCAGAAAAGAGCGAAAGCACATCCCGTTAATGACCTGGAAGCTTATGCTTATTCAAACTATGCGATTTATCTACTTACTGCCGCATCCATCGCGTTTTTGCTGGTTTTTATTCTTTTGGTTACCAAAGCAGCCCGGCAAGTGACTCTCACCAATACCCGCAATATTAAACACCGGGAAGACATAAAAAAGAGCCATCTTCTGCAAATGATTGCCAGGGTGCTGCAGACCAATAAGCTATTGTGGGAATTCATCCCAATTATAACCGCTTTTGCGGGAATAACCATTCTTTTTATTACTCATGAGAAACATCTGTATTATTACATATTAATCGCACTTTTCCTGGTATTTATTTATATATTAAGGATTTCAAAAAAATGGCCCATAAGAAAATTCATTGCTTGTTTTTCCATTCCTGCCAGAGGGATATTGGGAATATCTCTTTTTTTTATTATTATTACTTCATTAGCGGTACTGTCAGCCTATAAAACGACTTTTGTTACCTATAAACTAATGGGGAGGTCTCCCGAATATTTAGGGCATGCTGTGTTCGTTCATGACCTGGAAAATTTACTTAAAGAAAAAAATACGGATGTAGTTAGATATGCCGCGGCCGTCATCAACCACCTGGCAGGCAATAGGGATCGGGCTGCAGAGCTTTATCAGTCGCTGCCCCGGGACCCCCGGGCACAAAAAAATTTGCACGCACTGGAACAGGACAATCTCGTTCCCCC
>CP070627.1:3239561-3242574 GCA_020355945.1 Candidatus Aminicenantota bacterium
AAAGCCGGAAACCGGGAACAAATCGAATTTATCCCCATCGACCTCAGCTCAAAATAAAAAATAAAATGAAAATTAAAATCGCGGATTATAAATGGAAACCCAGGCACCTAAACGAATTAAAACGCCTCAAAGAACGAATCGCCTGTTTTCTAAAGGAACAGGCCGCTGCCAAACGATATAAAATCGATGGCAAACTGGAAAATGAAGCTGAAAAATGGTTCAAAGAAAGCAAATTTCCCATAAATTACCTTAAGAAGGCTGAAAAGAATTCAATCGTTATACTCCGGGATGAAATCGGATTCCCTTTCGAGATGCTCATGGCAGACGGTGCATTTTTGGGACAAACCTATAACATCACCAGGAAAACCAGATCGCCATATCAAGCCAACCAAAATTTTAAAATCTGTTACCAATTTGAAGAAAATGACGAGGCATACCAATATTATGAATACATTGAAAACACGTTCCCGGTGGAATTGCTGGAACCGGTATCAGGAAATATCTCTGCCAATGTGTTTCACGTATCCGGCCACTTTGAGAAAGAAGAAAAAGAAAAGATAATCACCCGGCCAATGCAAAAAAACGTCCTCCTTTTCTTTAATTCCTGCTGCAGCTTTGAATATAGGAATCGGGAGCAGATCAAGCAGCTCGGTCACTGCGTGTTGAGTTATTTTGACATCCCGGTTGAGAATCTCCAATGTGCAGAGGATTTTCCCTATTTCTTTTATCAATATCTCCTGGAAGGTTATCCCCTGGCCGCGGCTTTTTTAGAAGCACGACGGAAATATATCGATCATACCGGGCTCCTGACTCCCCTGCTTTTCACCCTATTTACTTCCTGTCCCGACGCTCATATCTTTTACACCCCTTATGCGAACCACCATAAGGCAACTGAAAAAGAAATCAAACACATGGAAAAAGATATCAAACAAATAAAAGATAATCTTAAATATCCCTTGTTCCTGTTCGAGTGCCAGCGCGGCAGGCAAGAAACCATTCAATCCATATTAAACGCCGCGGGAAGGGACATATGGGTCCAGGGCCAAAAGGCTGGCATCGGGAAAACCACCCTCCTCTACCAGGTATTTCAACTATTTAAATATGGAAAATTTAACGGTCCGGTTTTCATCTCTTTTAAAGACCACCGCGGCTTAAAGGATTTACGTTTAAAAAACCTGGGAGAATACCTTTGCCAATACCTGGAAATAAATAACCACCCGAAGAAATTATCCCGGAATGGCAAAAAGTACTTAGTCCTGGTGGATGCTGTTGAAAGTAATCCTTTTTTGTATCATCATTTTGGTTCCTTTGTGGATGAATTAAAGGAAATATTCGGTTCCTGTCGGATTATCGCGGTTTCAAGAGAAAGCTGCCCGGTGGAAGATTTTTTGGAGCTGCAAATGGAAATAACCGCCGGTGATACCAATGCCCGACGATTGAGAGCCAGTTACTCTATTGATACCAATATCAAACTGCCGGACATTCCTTTGGTCTATAAGTTATTTAGCCGGATAAGAGATCGTTCACCCCATCATTTAGGAATGAATAAAAGTCAAATTTTTGAAGAATTTATCCAACATTACCAGGAAAAGACCGTTGAAGATAAACCCTTTGATGTGGTCCCGGAAACTTTTCAGCGTTACCTGGCAATCCTGGCTCACTGCCAATTAGAAAACCGGGATGTGACCAAAAAACAATTCATCGAAGCATTAAGGCAGTTCAAACAAGACCATAACCATGAGATGGACTGGTGGCTCTATGACAAAGAAAGAAAGAACTACAGGGATGCGGAATCCATTTGTGGATTTTTACTGGATACCAATATCATTGTCAATGATCATGATTTTTTGCATTTTATCCATGACAGTTTTTACGAATATCTGCTGGCTTACTATTTCTACTGGCAGGGAATGGATGAAGCGGATGATAAAATCAGCCAATTGATGTATGGAGAAGTGCCTGACTATATGAACGAACTGATGAGACCAGGAATATACACAGGTAATCATCCTGCGGATTATCTTTGCCTGGTGTTTGACCGCTTGTTTTATATCCGGGATTATCAACGCATCGAAGCGATTTTGCACAGGGAGGAAAACCAACAATTCATAAAATCATCGGACCAATTATGGTACTGCCTGGTGAAGGGGTGCTATTTTGCCAGGAACCCGGAAAAACATATCGATGAAATCCGATCGTTCCAAATCGTGAATGAATTTACCGGGCCGGCATCCCTCTTTAACCGGGAAAAGCTCAAGGAGACCAGCGGCAAGGCCTTGCGGGAAGTCTGTTTTACATTGTTAAACATACTCTTTGACAATAATCTCCTGGAGGAATTTTTTAGGCTGGCGGTTTTCCTGGAAGATACGTGTCCAACCCTGGAAATCTATGGCCTGTTATCCCGCGGGTATTTAAAGATCAATCAAATCGACAAAAGCTTTGAGTATTTAAAATTAAAAGAACGGGAAATTCACTCCCACCCGGGAAATGAAAAACACGCCATCAGGCTCCATGCAGAAAAAGGACTGCTGTATTACTATAAATACCTGGCCTTCCGAAACCACGATGATTTCGATCGAGGAATTATTGAACTCACCAAAGCTGAAAATTACTATCAAAGGGATAAACAGGAAGAAGGGAATTATTTATTTACCTTAAGAGAATTTTTAAGATATTACTTAGCAGGGAAAAAACCAGGGGAATTTGCCCGGGTGATGCAGCGAATCAATAAGATTGGCAGCAGAGATCATCCCAAAACCGATTATATCCCTTACCTGCAGGGAATGGCAGCCATCCAGTTGGAGGAAAACATCGATACCGGGATAAAACGCCTGCTGGAAGGAGCAGCCGGGTTTTATGAAAATCAACTTCTCTTCGAGTCTGCGGTGGCCTGTTTATGGGCTTATTATTACTGCAGCGACAGCCAGGAGAAAACCGATTATTTCATGGAAGCCGTATACATATTTAAGGAATTGGAAGATAAACGAAACAAAATAAAAAAATATTGGGCCCC
>CP070627.1:3242674-3245673 GCA_020355945.1 Candidatus Aminicenantota bacterium
TCTATAAGTCTATTCTTTTTAACATATTGATAATAAAAATTTTTATTAAATTTTTATTTAACAATTTTTTAAGAATTTTATCTATGGCTGAAATGTTAGCTATATTTACATTAAGCGCTTATTCGTGTATATTTTAAAAATATTTTTAACTCGCAACAATTTTTGTTATTTCCTCTTAATTTTCAAGTTTCTTTCCCTTCCGGCAGGATGAGTCCTGCTTCGATCATAGCCCGGATAAGCCGGAACCAAAAAGGTTCTGGCTTGCCGGGAAATCCCAAATTACAAACAAAGAGGTGTCCTTCGGACAAAATTTTAAACGCCTTCGGCGCGGGAGACAAAATGGTGTCTTTTATTAAGCCCGATAGGGCTGTTTGTCGGCCGAGAAATTCGATGTTCCCATCGGGCAAAAGGCGTCCCAGGTCGCCGGTCCAGTACAGGGTACCAAACTCAGGGTCTTTGCTGAAAGATTTTTTCGTAAGCGCCTCAGCTTGCCAATAGCCGGGAGAGATATAGGGACAGGCCACCACGATTTCTCCTGTTTCCAATTTATCTGCTTCATTACCCTCTTTATCTATAATAAAAATCCGGGTGCTGTCAAGGGGGGTGCCGATGACCAGGTTGGCGATCGTATCCCCGGGGTGAATTTCCCATATGGAACTTACGGAAGATTCGGTCTGTCCATTTGAATTGGTTACCACTAAAGAAGCTTCGGAATGCTTTAATATATAGGAAATTCTATTTTGCGGATAACTACATTCTACCCCGATTAAATTGGCAATCCGGTTGGCAAACTTATTTAGTTCATCATAGGTGAATGTCCTTTTTTCGGTTTTAACTGCAATCTTTTTCGGTGTTTTTTCCACCTGGTCTTCAAATTTTTTAATCAACATTTGCATTATCTCTTATAAATTCAGTCATTTCTCTTAAAAATCCGCTTTTTCTTTTTACTCCTGTATTGGGAATAACTTTCATTGAAATTATCTATAAAATAATTGATGAGTTTTATATATTCTTCGACAAGGAATTCGATTTCAAGAGGGTCAAGCAGCGATTTTTTATAGGTCCAAAACAGCGATATCCCGTTATCATATTCACTTACATAGATTTCCATATCAAACTTTACATCCTGCGAGTTTTCGATATGGCCGGTTTTAACACCTTCTATCTCCAAATTCACTAATTCCTCCCGGATATTCAGCATATTAAATGATACGGGAACATCCGGGTATTTCATTTTTAATTCTTTAAAAATTAATTCGATGGGATACCACTGGTGCCGAAATATATCGACAATATCGGTGCTTACACGATGGAGAAAATCGACAAAACTTTCATTGACGTCATAATCGATGTTAAACAAAATCGAGTTGACAAAAAAACCGACTACACTTTGTACCGATAAGTTTTCTCTATTTGCTGCAATAATAGAACAACCGATTTTTTCCTGCTTCGATAAATGATAAAGTAAAATAAGATATATTGAAAACATCACCATAAAAAGGGTGGCTCGGTTATTTTGCGCCAGCTCTTTCAATTTATCTTTCGTATCTTTATCCAACATACATCGGTACCCTGCTCCTGCACGATCATTCCTATCTCCCCCCGGGTCAATGGGCAAATCAAGCGTTGGAATCCCTTCCTGTAATTTTTCCTTCCAGAATCGACGGGATTGTTCTGCCCGGAGCGGATCGGCTAACTGTTTATTGTCCCAGGCGGCAAAGTCTTTATATTGTATCTTTAACTCCCCCGGTTCATATTCATTACCGTTTCTAAATCCGTCATAATAAAGGGAAAATTCTTTCTTCAATATTTCCAGCGACCATCCGTCGGTGATTATATGATGCATGTTGAAAATAAAATCATAATGATCCTCATCCAATTTTATTAGTATAGAACGAAAAAGAGGAACCTCATTTAAATCGAAAGGTGTTTTTTGTTCCCGGGAATAGACTTGTTCTCTTTCTCTTTGTTTTTGTCCTTCATCCAATAAAGATAAATCGATTTTTTTAAAAGGTATTCCTATTTCTTTTTCCACATACTGAACCGGTTCCCAATCAACTATTCTGAACCCGGTTCTTAAACTCTCATGGCGTTCGATAATTTTTCCCATGCTCTTCTTTATTATGTTTTCATTAACGTGATGTCTCAATTCTATCCTTCCGAGCATATTGAAGGATGATCCTCCGGGCTGCAGCCGGTTAAGAAGCCAGAGTCTTTTTTGATTATAGGATAATTCGTTATATTCTTTCTCTTCAATGACATCCAGGGTTAGATACTTACTCTCTTCAGTATTTGATATAAAATCACTGATTCCTCTTATGGTGGGTCTTTTAAATATTTCTGCCAGCGGCAGTTTCACGTCCAATTCTTTATGTATCCCGGTTATCAAAATTGTGGCTTTTAACGAGTGCCCGCCTAACTCAAAAAAGTTGGAGTCGATGCCGATCAGGTGTTTTTCTATTCCCAGGACTCCTGACCACAGCTCCGCTAACCTCTTTTCAACCAGGTCCCTGGGGGCGATACAGCCTTGTCCAACTTCCGGTTCGGGTTTCGGCAGTGCTTTGCGATCGATTTTGCCGCTGGGGGTTAAGGGAATTTGCTCCAGGTACACAAAATAGGAGGGTATCATGTAATCTGGCAATGATTGTGATAAATACTTTCTTAATCCCGAAGAAATTGAGGATGATTTGTCAAAGGCCTTTGCGCTGTTGGAAACGATATAGGCACAAAGATATTTATCATCATCTCCTTTGGCTAAAACCAGGGCCTCTTTAACTTCAGGGTGTTTCGATAATTGACTTTCAATTTCTCCCACTTCGATGCGAAAGCCCCTGATTTTGAACTGGTGATCGATTCTTCCCAGGAATTCAATATTTCCATCAGTCAGCCATCTTGCCAGGTCACCGCTGCGGTAAATATAGGACATACAGGACATATAGGACATATGTGAGTAGATTTTTTTGCCTGGCACTTTTTTTCTTTTTAACAAGGGGGCAAGC
>CP070627.1:3245773-3248768 GCA_020355945.1 Candidatus Aminicenantota bacterium
CCCTGCTTATAAATCATTTGTAGCCGCCTATATGTCATATGTCGCCGCTATTATAACATTTGTTCCTGCTTATACATCATTTGTACCCGGGAATATGTCATTTGTCCTCGCCGATATATCATTTGTACCGGGGAACAGGTGACTAGAACAGTCGCTGGTTTAAGGGCATTTTTTAAGGGGATAGTCACGAATGTCACTGGTCTTCGTCTTCAGAAAACCAGTATTTATTGAAATCCCTGGCAGCGTTCAAAACCAATTCAGCCTTTTTGAGGGATTCTTCTGCCTCCTGTTGTCCATATTCATCACAAGGCATCCATAACATATCGTTTATAATTCCAGGATATCTGCTGAGACTTACATCTGGTTCCAATTCTTCTGATAATTCCGCTATTTCAGTTAGCTTTTGCTTCCATTCGTCAGGAAGAGACTGATCGCGAATCACTTCCACCAAGACCTCACCAACAAAATGTGTTTTTTGAAATGTTCCAAAGGCAATCAGGACTGATTTAATACACTTTTCCACTGACTGTTGAAAATGATAGACCGACTTGTCAAAGAATTCGTCCCGGAGGAGATTCTTTCCAATTGAAAAATCTCGCTCTCCATCTTTTATCATTGCCTCTGCAAAATCTTTATTACTTACACTGGATAGAGGCGTTGCCGCACGATAAGCCACCGGGAATTGCCAACCATCCTTTATACGTTTAATACCTTTAACCTGTATATACTCCCTGGTTTTTTTGATCAGATCGCTTAAAAAATTTTCTTTATCCTTTATAATAATACCATCTTCAGCTATGTCCAGGAATAACGGATTATGATTGGTGAAATTTGAAATCACCTCTTTTGGGGAGAGAAGTAGTAGGTCCAGTGGCTTTCCCGGGAGCGAACGTTTAAGTGCCATCATTTCTTTTTTCCTGCGATGAATTTTTGGGTTGATATTTTCTGCCACCACCAGGAGATCAATGTCAGAATCCCGGGTATGACTGTCGTTTGCCCGGGAGCCAAATAGGACAGCACCCGAAACAGTAAAATGAAAGCGATTCGCCTCCAGGGCACTTTTAATTGTTGTTATCATTTTAGTCATTTTCATTACCCTACAATAATATTATTCAATCACCTGGTTGTCAAGTTTAATTTTAGAAAAACATTAACAAAAACGGGGCCAGGCAAGAAAATCAGAAAAGATGTAGCTCCGGGTGAAGGACCGGTATAATGCTTATGTCGAAATTAAACTACAGGCAAAGAACTTGACGCAAGCCACTCTCTAACTCTAATAGCTCATCTGTTCCCATCTCTCCAATCTTGTTTTGAAGTCTGCTCTTATCAACAGCCCGTATTTGATCACAAACAGCCACTGCTTTTTTACCCAGGCACTCAACTCCTATAGTTAATGGTGGCCTTGGCTTTGGCTCTCCAGCCGAAGAAAGAGGAATAACCACAACTGTGCGTCTGGCTTTATTAATAGGAGTTGCCCCGATTAACACACAGGGTCTCTTTTTTTTGATTTCTGATCCGACGGTGGGATTCAAATCCACCCAATAAATATCACCACGTTTCATCTTCAATTCCATCTCCAACAGTTACGTTCCAATCCTCCATTTCCTGATTCAGAGCATCGTCTTTTTCAACTTCACAGGCGCATTGATATAAAGATTTTTCTCTACGCTCAATTTCTTTCTCTATAAGCTCAGATAGCACTTTACTTCTTTGCCTTTGAGGAATAAAAATTTTCATACGTTTAACTAAATTGTCAGGCAATGAAATGAGGACCTTTTGCATGTCACACCTCCATAAAGATATAATATATATTATATAATATATCCAAAAATATTTTTTGTCAACTATAATTTTTGCCAGTACTGCCGGCAGGAAATACACCAGAAATGAAAAGGAGGATTGGGGACAGGTAAGTTGTGCACCACCAATGACATGAGTGTGGAAACAGGTAAGCGGCCCGGATAACAAAAACCCTATTGCCAAAAAAATTATAAAATTAGGCACCGTCCCTCTTCATTATATGGTATAATCTCATTATGAATAAAAAAGCATTAAAATACCTCCTGCTGCTTTCAATTATTTATTTGATGACTTGTGTGCACCTGGGAAAAAAACAACTGACACTTAGGTCCGCGGATACAAACATCAGTATTAGTAAGGAAGAGGGAGGCGGCACGATGAACTTAATCCAATACGTTAATCCATTTATCGGAACCAAAAACATGGGCCACACCTTCCCCGGGGCAAGCACTCCGTTCGGCATGGTGCAACTCAGCCCGGAAACCAATATCCAGCCAATGTTTGACAGGGACGGCCACTATAATAAAGATACCTACAAATATTGCTCAGGATATCAATATGATGATAGCACTATTTTTGGATTCAGCCATACGCATTTTAGCGGAACAGGCCACTCTGATCTGGGAGACTTCCTGGTAATGCCCACTCACGGACAGTTGCAATTAGAACCCGGGAATGCTGACACGCCCCAAAGCGGATATCATTCCCGGTTTTCCCATGAGAATGAACATGCAGAACCCGGTTACTATAGTATTCTATTGGATGATTATCATATTAAAGCTGAATTGACTGCTTCGGATCGAGTGGGTTTTCACCAATATACCTTCCCTGAGTCTGATGGTGCTCATATTATCCTTGATTTGATATCCAATATATATCATCATGACAATAAGAACGTTTGGACTTTTATTCGCGTTGAAAATGACTCTTTGGTCACCGGTTACAGGCAAACCAAGGGTTGGGCCAGAACCAGGCTGGTTTACTTCGCTGTGCAATTCTCCAAACCATTCCGGAGCTATGGTCACAAAAAATATGACCACGTTATTTACAATGGCTTCTACAGGAGGTTTGATGAGTCTGAGAATTTTCCTGAAATGGCAGGTAAGAACATACGGGCCTATTTCAATTTTGAGACCCAAAAAGATGAGCAAATCAAGCTTAAGTTTGCGCTCTCCCCTGTTAGCACAGCAGGTGC
>CP070627.1:3248868-3251861 GCA_020355945.1 Candidatus Aminicenantota bacterium
GAAATCGATTTCATTTGCTTTGACGCATCCGGCAATCATATCTCCCACGGCAATGGTTTTAAAGTGTTTCCAGGACCGGGGGAAATCAACTTCTTTATATATATCGTCCAGTTGAACAAAGCCGGTGATACCGGACTCGATCCGGCCGTAGGCGCGGCTTGCGGTTACGGAATGAATTTCCATTATCTTTGCATCACCGTCTTTCCAGGTTTTGACTTTGTTCCAGGGGTCGTCGTGGAAGCGGATATGACTGACCAGTTTTCGTTTCCCTCCCAGTTCTTTCCCGTAAACCATCACATCCAGTTCCTGGCCCGGGGTACACAAGCCTTGTTGGTAAAGTTTTTTACCCGGGATAAATTGGGTTGAAAGTTCTTGTGCCGGGAGCCAGGCTTTTTCTTTATCCTCGAGGATAACGACCGCTCCTGATGCTTTAATTTCCACTATCCTGGCTTTGGCCATCTCGTTTATCTCCAATCGGCAATTTTAAAGGTTCTTTTATATCATATTATTCTTGTTTTGGCAATACTGCATAAATTTCCGTCTAATTTTAGCCGCGAAGGCACGCGAAGAGACGCGAAGAAAAAAAGAAGATAGAAACCATCTTAATGAAAAGCTTTTGCGGGGGTTTCAGGGGGGCGGTTTTCTCGAAAAGAGCCCCCCTGGTAACTTAATACTTCTCAAGATTAGATAAATTACCTGTCTCCAAACGTTCTAATGGGTATAGTAATAATAAACTCAGCAGATTCACCTTCCCGGGTTTCAAATTCAAGGGTGCCGTTGTGTTCCCCGGTAATAAGATCATAGGCAATCGAAAGACCGAGGCCTGTTCCTGTACCCGCGGGTTTAGTCGTAAAAAAAGGCGTGAATATTTTATCCTGGTCCCGGTCCGGGATGCCGCTGCCGTTATCCCATACCCGGACCTGGATATTCTCTCCCAGGTTCCTGCTTTTAACCAGTACCAGCGGAGAAAAACCAGGAGGAGCTTTTTTTCTTTTTTCATTTACCGAATAGCAGGCATTGATCGCTATATTTAAAAACGCCCGGCTGAAATCCTGGGGCACAATTTTTATTTTCCCAATAGTCTCATCAAAATCGGTTTGAATTTCCAGGTGAAACGATCGATCCAGGGCACGCATGCTGTGATAGACCAGGATAGTGTTTTCTTCCAGTAAAGCATTTAAATCCACTAACTGGAATTCTCCTTGTTTCCCACGGGAGTGAAGAAGCATTCCTTTTACAATGCTGTCGATTCGCTTCCCATGATCTTTAATCTTTTCAACATTTTGCTCCAGTTGGTTTAAAATTTCTTTTATGGTGTTGATTTTTCCCGGCTGGATTTCCTTTTGAAGTTCTTTTACCAGGTCGCGGGAAAGATCGGCAAAATTAATGACAAAGTTAAGGGGATTTTTGATTTCATGCGCGATGCCAGCGGTTAACTGGCCCAGGGACGCCATCCTTTCCAATTGAACCAACTGCTGCTGGGTCTCTTTTAACCGGTCCAGGGTTTCCTTATCCGATCGTTCCCCGGGTTTTACTTTAAATCGTTTTTTTTGTTTTCCGGTTGGTTTTATGTTTGTCATGGGAGCCACCATCAAAGGGCTGCCGGCAGCAGAGCCGGGAGTATGCGGGACCATTCATTTACCTTCATGTCGAGTTCAAACTCCTTACAGCCCCTTCGTATCCAGGTTACAGCGCAGGGCCAAAATGGTAATATCATCTGTTTGCGGGGCACCGGAGACAAATTCCCTGATTTTAGAGATTAAGCCTGTGGTAATTTTTTCCAGGGATATGTTGTTGGCGCCTTGCAGGGAGTTTAATAATCGCTGCTTTTCTCCGGCAAATTGTTTTCCTCCCGGGTTTTCCGCGTCAGTGACTCCATCCGTACAACAGATGATGGTATCGCCTTTTTGTAAATGAATTTTTTCTACTTCATAGTCTATATTGATGCCTTCCAGGTAATAGCCCGGTGTGATTCCTCCCACCTGGGGTAATTGTTCTACTTTTCCGTCAGCATACACAATAAAGGGTGCAGGTAGTCCGGCGCAAGCGTATTGCATCATTCCCGTTTTAATATTTAAAACACCATAAAATAGGGTGACGGAGCAGTCGGAATCTTCTTTTTTTTCGGATATAAGCAGCTTGTGGAGCTTAAGCAGGCACTCCCCGGGATTAATAAATCGTAAAGCAGTTGTTTTCAAGAGGGTGCAGGCTTTCACCATGTATAAAGCCGCGGAAATTCCTTTTCCTTTCACATCACCAACGGCAATGGCCAACCTGTCTTCATCCACCAAAAAGAAATCGTAAAAGTCCCCACCGATCTTTTTGGCAGGTATCATTTGAGCGAAAATGTCAAATTCCTTATGAGGAGGAAACCGGGAAGCTTTACCAGGTAACATGGACTCCTGGATCCGGCTGGCAATTTCCAGTTCCTTGTTAAGTTCGTTTAATTCATTCTGCGATTTTAATGCCGCTTTGATAATCTTGACCTGGTTTAAAGCTTTGTTTATGGTAATTTCAAGGTCTTTAAATTCAATAGGTTTGATTAGAAAATCGAATGCTCCCTCGTTCATGGCTTTGCGAATGTTTTCCATATTCCCGTAAGCTGTAACCATTATCACTTTAATGGTTAGTTTGTCTACTTCATCCAGTTGATTAAGAAATGTAAGCCCATCCATTTCCGGCATATTAATATCCAGGAGAACAACGGTGATACCGGGAATTTCCTTTACTTTTTCCAGGGCTTGACGACCATTACCGGCAAAAATGAATTCCCACTCCTTAAGGCTGATTTGTTTTTTGAACTTTTGTCGAATAACTGATTCCCAATCCGGTTCATCTTCAACTACCAGGATTTTGTACGGCATTGACTACTCCTTTTCTTTTAAATATGTTCTACTAGTGGCTCGTTCCAAAAATAACGCATCATTCTCGCTGGTTCTGAACGTGAATAGCTGCGTTGTTCTTCCTCGACATAGCCCCACTATGCCTCGTCA
>CP070627.1:3251961-3254954 GCA_020355945.1 Candidatus Aminicenantota bacterium
AAGAGAATTCCATCAGACATCACGGCAGTCATGGCAGCTTTCATGGCTTTGCCCGACACATCACCAATGGCAATGCCGAACCTGGTTTTTTCCTCGTTCAGCCAGATATAATCAAAGAAATCACCCCCTACTTCACTGGCAGGGACGCATTTACCGGAAATGTCAAAACCAGGTACCTGCGGGTCGGATTGGGGCATGATGGACATCTGTGCATCACGGGCAGTCTGCAGCTCGGCTTGCAGCCGGGCCTTCTGGGCCAGACCTTTCATTCGTAATTTATATACCAAAACAACCAGGCCCAGGACCAACAGGATTGACAGCACCTGGAACCACCAGGTTTTCCATAGCGGGGGGGTAATAATGATTTTAATCGAAGTACCCGCTTCATTCCATACGCCGTCATTGTTGGAACCTTTCACCTTGAATACATATTTACCGGGATCCAGGTTGGTGTAAGAAGCAAAACGTTTATCAGATGTGGTGGTAATCCAGTCTTCATCAAATCCTGCCAACATATAAGCATATTGATTTTTTTCCGGGATGGTATAATCCAATGCCACAAAATCAAAGGAAAATACATGGTGTTTATAGGATAGGGTGATTTCTTTTACCTCGGTAATCGGTTTTTGTAAAGGTGAATGGGGACCAATGGGAACCGGTTTATTGGCAATACGAAAACCGGTTATAAAAATAGGAGGGATATAGGGATTATCTTTTACCTCCTCGGGGTGAAAGGCACTTATCCCGTTGATACCACCGAAAAACATCTCACCATCCCGGGCCTTATAACATGAGTTCCCATTGAACTCATTGCTCTGGAGACCGTCGTTTACATCATAGTTTTTAAAGGTTTTACCGCGGGGGTCAAATTTTGATAACCCCCTGTTGGTGCTGAGCCACAGGTAACCGCTGTCATCTTCCAATATGCTGTAAATGACATTATTAGGTAAACCATGTTTCACCGTGTAATGGGTAAACCTATTGGTTTCCCGGTCCAGGTGATTTAAGCCCACCGAGGTTCCGAACCAGAGTTCACCCCTTTGGTCTTCATGAATGCTCATGACCAGGTCACTGCTCAAGCTGGTGGGATCATGGGGATGCATTTGCCAGCGAGTAAATTGTTCGGTTTGCGGGTTGAATTGATTGATCCCACCGCCGTCGGTTCCGATCCAGAGTAAGCCGGCACTGTCTTCATAAAGAACGCGGATAGTATTATGGCTTAAGCTGGTGGAATCATCGGGGATATTTTGGTAAACCTTAAAGGTCTGGTTTTTGGGGTTAAATTTGTTAAGACCGCCGCCAAAGGTTCCGATCCAGATATTGCCGGCCTGATCCTGGCAAAGGGCTCGCACCACATTGCTGCTCAAACTGTTAGGATGGTTGGCATTATAAAGGTAACGATTAAATGTTTCTTCCCCTCGATTGAATCGATTGAGTCCAGCATTATTGGTTCCAATCCACAGGTCACCATCCCTGTCTTCAAGCAGGCAAAAAATATAATCACTACTCAGGCTGGTGGGATCATTGGGGATATTTCGATAAGAGATAAAGGTAGGTGTATCATTTTTTCGATCCCAGCGATTGAGTCCGCCGCCGCTGGTACCCACCCACAACGTACCATCTTTTCCTTCACATATACAATAAACAATGTTGTGACTTAAGCTGTTAGGGTTATCCGGGTCGCGGCTGTAAGTCTTGAATTTCTCCTTTTGCCGGTCAAATTTATTGATCCCGCCGCCCGTGGTCCCCACCCACAAAATACCGGATCGATCTTCATAAATAGAGGCGACAAAATCGAAATTCAGGCTGTTGGGATCGGTGTCATCGGGTAAATATCGGATAAATCGCTCTTTTCGCCGGTCCAATTGATTTAACCCGTTGGCAGTGCCAATCCACAGCACCCTGGAATGGTCTTCATAAATAACATTGATAGAATTATTACTTAAAGAGAAGGGGTCCTGGGCATTGGAAAGGTAACGCTTAAATTCCGCGTTTTCACGGTCAAACAGATGGAGACCGGCGTTGGTGCCTACCCAGAGTTCCCCGGAATGATCTTCAAAAATAGCAGTAACGAAATCACTGGTTAAACTTTTCGGGTCTTGAGGATTGGCGCGATAATGGAAAAATGTCCCGGTTTCCCGGTCAAATTGATTGAGTCCGCCGCCGCCGGTGCCAATCCACAGCACCCCGGAACGGTCCTCATAGATGACACGGATGTTATCGCTGCTCAGGCCGGAGGGATTATCCACCCTTTGCTGATAGGAAATAAATGCGTCTTCCTGTCTATCAAATTGATTCAGCCCGCCATCAGAGGTACCTACCCAGAGGATACCCAAATGGTCAACACACACGGATACCACGGAATCACTGCTCAAACTGGTGGGATCATTGGGCTGGTTTCTATAACTGGTAAAAGATTCCCGGTCCCGGTCAAAACGATTGAGCCCTCCTTCATTGGTGCCAATCCAGAGTATACCGGCTTTATCTTCACACATGCAGGTAATATAATTGCTGCTCAGACTGTCGGGAATTTCAGGATCAGGGCGATAGATATAGAACGCATATCCATCATATTTGTTCAATCCATCCTGGGTGCCGAACCACATAAATCCTTTACTGTCTTGTAAAATACTAAACACTGTATTCTGCGACAATCCCTGCTCTAACGTGATATGCTTAAATTTAATGCGGGGAGAGGCGGGAAAGAGGCTTTCAATTAATCCCACTGCCAACAAAATGGTGATGGCTAAACCTATTTTTTTTAATGTTCCAGGCATCATTACCCTGCTCCTTGGTATATGGGTACTAAGCCGCGCACCGCGCGATTACGCCCGGATAATGATATTACATTTCCAATAAGAAATCAAACCTCCTACAATAGAAACAGCGCTTTCGCCCCGTCCTCGTTCCGCCCGTTCCGGCACCTCGTTTTGACTCAAATTTTAAGGTCCAGGTTAAGCCGCTGCATTTACTTGTTGGTCTTTCATTTTCTC
>CP070627.1:3255054-3258040 GCA_020355945.1 Candidatus Aminicenantota bacterium
GAAAGTGTAAAAATATACCGTGGGGAAGGAAAAACCCTCGTGTATATCGGGGATGGGGTTTTAGTAGAAGGAGCACGTCCGGATGTTGAAGCGGCATATCCTGATTATCCCATGAATTATAAAGCCGGATGGGGTTACATGATGTTGACCAATTTTTTACCCGATAGTGGAAACGGTACATTTAAAATCCATGCCATAGCCACAGACAAAGAAGGACAGTCGACTGGCCTGGGGGTTAAAACGATCACTGTTGATAATGCCAATGCAATAAAACCTTTTGGTGCCATCGACACCCCCGGCCAGGGCGGCACAACTTCAGGCAGCAGTTTTATCAACTGGGGCTGGGTATTAACCCCGCGGCCTAATTCAATTCCAACTAATGGTTCCACTATAAACGTATGGATAGATGGAGTCAATTTAGGGCATCCTATATACAATATTTACAGATCAGATATTGCCAATCTTTTTCCTGGCTATGCCAATAGCAATGGTGCCGTGGGTTATTTTTACCTGGATACCACGGCTTATGAAAATGGTGTACATACCATACAATGGACAGCCACAGACAACGGCGGTAACACAGATGGTATCGGAAGCAGGTATTTTACTATTCAGAATACAGGGGGAGGCGCAGCGCGTACAGCGCAAAGCGCTGAGCGTAAAATGGGGGCGTTCAATGTTGATGTTTCGAGGATTCCCGCTGATTACCCGGGGTTGGTTATATTAAAAAAAGGCTTTAATGAAAATAAAAGTCCACAAGAAATCTACCCGGATGATGAAGGCATCATAAATATTGAAATCAAGGAATTGGAACGTGTAGAAATTCAATTAGAGGGAACAATGGGGCTTGCCCCATTGTCTAATTACATTGGCTTCCTGGTAATTGGCGATCAATTAAGGTCACTTCCTATCGGTTCTACCCTGGACACCAAAAACGGAATTTTCTATTGGCAACCGGGACCGGGATTTTACGGAGTCTATGACTTTGTTTTTATAAAAAGGGATGGAATCGACAGGAGGAAAGTCAGGGTGATAGTAAAGATTTTGCCAAAGTAATCAGGCCTATTGGAATAATGGAATGGTGGAATAATGGAATGATGGAAGAAAGCGAAGAAATGAATTCCTGTTAAAAAATTATTTTTCTTCTTGACAATTAGCGCTTCAAAATATATATTGTTTATCTAACCGTGGATACAATGGAGGCAAAATGGAGACAGTGACCATAGAGATCGATGAGCAAGTTCTCAAAAAGATGGGTAAAAAGCGGATCAAAAATTATATAGATAGAATGATTTCCCTGGAACAGATCGAGGATTTCACCAAAACTTTTAAAGATAAAATTAATCTTACAGAGGAAGAATATCAGCAAAAACTGGAGGATATCCGTCAGACTCCCTGGGATAGGTACAAAAAGGATTTACCTATCAAATGAAGATTGTTATCGATTCCAACATCATTTTTTCATCCCTTATTAGCTGTCTATTAGAAAAGGATATTAAAAATGTAATTTTATTTGAAGAAATTTTTGAGAAATTGCAGAATCCATGAACACAGGAGGGAAAGCAATGCGTAAAAAAACAAGATTTGAACTTTTACTGGCGGCTGAACAAGCCGTACAGGATAAATGTAAGCAGGAAATATCGGCTAAGTTTGGCAGTCCGGTAAAGCCTGTCAGTGAGTTTTCCAGCCAGGGAGAGCCACTCCCCGCGGATGAATTTTTCGAAATCACCCTGAAGGTTGAACCGCATCGGGTGTGGGAAGTGGCACAAAAACTTGCCGAGATTAACGGTGTGCTGGATGTGGACCCGGAGATTCCCATCAACCCGGATGAACATTTAGCCTTACTGGAAAGCGAGGGGGAAAGGGAGTTTAAGGCTAAGATTGATAAGGAGAAAGAGCCAAAACCCGATCCTGGTTGGTATCATACCCAGACCAGGTTTCCACAGGCCATTCAATATGCCAAAGACGAATATTCGGCTCAACGCGGGAATTACAACGGCGGTGAGACAGGAATTCGAATCGGCCATTTGGATACCGGGTATACCAATCATCCTGAGATTGTAAAGATAAAAAAGAAATTGGGACATAATTATGTGCCTCCACCCGCGTGGAAACGTTGGCTCAAACCTTCATGGAGGTTAGACGCTAGAGACCCGGTGAAAAGAGTTCCTCCTATTTCCTGGGGTTCCCATGGAACCAGTTCTTCAGGTGTCCTCATCGGTATCGATACAGGACAGCGTCATATTGCCAAAGGAAGTGTGGATCGAACCAACGGTGTTTTTCCTTTTGTTGACTTGATACCGTACCGGGTTAGCAGTTCGGTGATTTCTTTTACTAACAACCTGGCGCGTGCGGGAAAGCAGGCGATTATAGACGGGTGTAAGATCATCACCGTGAGTCATGCCACGCTGATCCGGACACGTATGTTGGAGCAGGTCATCGCTGAGAGTTATGAAAAAGGAATCATCTGGGTAGCTGCTGCTGGCAGCCACATTGCAAAGTTGAAAAAAATATGGATTTATCCGGCTAAATTCTCGGAAACCATTGCTGCTGCAGCTTCCACCGTTGACGACGAGCCATGGGAATGGACGCATGCCGGGGTGAAAGTAGATATTTGTGCCCCGGGTTACCTGATCTATAAACCCTCTGCCTATCGTCCTTATTGGTTATTTGGTCGCCCCCGATATATTTATGGTTATAGTGAAGGTTCGACGTTTTCTACGCCTATAACTGCAGCCGCTGCTGCGTTGTGGTTGGCGCATCACGGTGAAGAAAAAATAAACCAATACTACACGGAACCCTGGCAGCGGGTGGAAGCATTTCGTCACGTATTGAAAACCAGTGCTGTACCGCACCACGATGAAAAATATAAAAAATATTACGGCGCAGGTCTTCTGGATGTGGAAGCATTGATAAAAAGCCCACTGCCGGATGCCAGTAAACTCAAACGCGCCCAACCTCCTGCGCTGGACACTAAATTGAATAT
>CP070627.1:3258140-3261115 GCA_020355945.1 Candidatus Aminicenantota bacterium
CTTTAAAACCGAACTCCGCGAACATCGGCACTGGAAAACCATCGCACTGTACGACAAAGAAATCCGCTATACGGATGAACACATCAAAAAACTCTACGATTACTTGAAAGAAAAAGGGATTAGCAAGCGAATGGTTACCTGTATCACCGCAGATCACGGCGAAGAATTTGGCGAGCATGGAACAGCCAACGGACATGCGGATTTCTATTCCGAAGACACATTTGTCCCCCTGATTTTCCATGGATATGGTATTCCCGGGAATAAAGTGATCGATGAATACATCTCCACCATGGATATCCCGGTTACCCTGCTGGGAATGGCTAACCTGGCATTTGACCAGCATATAGAGGGAATCGATTTACTGGAAGCCTACAAAAAGCCAGGAGCTCACAAAAACAGGAAAATGCTAATCATAGGGAACGGCAGGTATACAAGGTCCCTGCAGATGTTGGCATATCCATGGTCCTTTATCTTAAACTTTGACCATCATTATGAATATTGGTACATTGATCACCGGCCTGATCTCCCTATCCCTGCTGATTCCTTTAAAACCGTCAGCAAGGGTTGGATAAAAACGAAAAAAAATACCATGACCGTGCCTTTGCCTTATGTGATGAAAGAGGGATTGAGTTACATTATCTTCCAGGCCAATATACCGAAAAATAAAGGCTTCCAGGTACAAATTAAAATGATCCCCTATTCCCTGACCCAAAAAATAAAGATATCTCCAAACGTCAACACACTGACTGTCATCTACCCGGCAGCGGTCCAGGATCGAATCATTGTCCTTTTTGAACTTCAAAGCGGCACCATCATTGATACCGATCATTTGAAGTATGCCTTTATTTCAAAAGAAGAATTTCCCGTTGAACTCAATTCCCTGGAAAAAATAGAAAATGAAGTTTATGAAAAATTCCCCACCCTGAGAAAAAATAAGCAAAAAGATGAATGGTTTGATCTGTCCGCGGATATCTATATGAAAAACGATTTGATCGAAGTCAAACAATTTAAACCCCAAATAGTGGAATACCATAAAATGACCTACACCGCTTATAAATATTACTTCCAGAAAAGAAAGAAGTTATTAAAGGGCACAATGACCAAAGAAAATTTAACCGAAAAGGAAAAAAACATGTTGAAAACCCTGGGATACCTGTAAAAAAGGAAGATGAGAAGATAGGGAGATAAGAAAATAAGAAGAGAGGAGACAATTAAAAGATGCATCAAATCAAACGATTAACATTGGTTCTATTGATCATTTCTTTATTGGGTTTGCTCCTATTCATAAGCTGTAGTAAACAAAAAAGAATACAGGTTATCCTGATCAGCGTTGATACGCTGCGGGGTGACCATATCACGTCTTATGGATATTTTCGAGACACAGCCCCCAATTTAGCCCGGTTGGTAGAAGATTCGGTTTATTATAAGAATGCATACACCAATGGTTGTTGGACCATGCCCAGTCATATGTCCCTGTTAACCGGGACATTGCCTTCCCGGCACGGGGTTAACAAAGATTTTCTCTCATTTAGCAGGAAAAAGTACCCTAAACTTCACGATTCAATCAAAACAATTTCCGAAATTCTAAAATCCGGCAATGTAGATATCAAAACCGTAAAATTCGCAAAGTTATCCAATGAATTAGGGTTTGCCAGGGGATTTGATATCAATAACAGTGTGGACCCCTTTTTCGATGATAAAAAATTCAACACACTCCTGGATACATTGGGAAATCACAAAGAAGAGAACTTTTTTTTCTTTATTCATACCTGGATGGCCCATGCGCCCTACTCCCACAGTTATTTTTTGGAAGAGGGAAAAATTGATAATGAAAAACGAAACTATATTGATAATTTTAGACGATTAAGCAAGAAAAAAAGAAGAGAAATATTAGGCAAAAATGCCAGGGGCAGCGGCCGGGACTTTGTCGACCTGCTGCGAAAAACCAGGCTGTTTAATGCGAAGGATTGTGTTACCTTATACGACAGCGGCATCCATTATGTTGATCGGTATATTGGAAAGCTTATCAGTAAATGCAAACAACTGGGGATTTACAATGATTTAATGGTTATTGTTGTCAGCGATCACGGCGAACATTTCGAGGAGCATGTAAAACATATGTTTTACGATTACCACGGACATGATTATTACGAAGAATTTATAAAAGTTCCCATAATTATTAAATACCCTCGTCGGTTTCGGCATAAAATCCCGGATCACCCGGTATCACTGATCGATGTTGTCCCCACTGTCCTGGATTACTATCAAATCAAAATGCCTTCCTTTATACAAGGTGAGTCGTTATTAAATTCCGATCCCAAAAGAAATAATAAATACATTGTTTCCGAAGCCATTACTGGCCCGGGCATTGAAAAGAAAATGATCCGCCTGGGACATCTAAAATATATTGTCACCATGAAGCGGCCCGATAAGCCCGGCAGGGTCAATTGGGACAACGTTATTGACAGGAGACTCTTTGATCTTGAGACCGACCCCCTGGAAAAGAAAAATTTATTCAAACAATCGAAATTTAAAAACACCTGTATTCACCTGGAAAAAATACTTAAAAAAATTCTTGAAAAATCTTCCGGTCGGTATGAACTGACAAAAGAAGCAGACATTGACAAAGAAACCCTGGAACACATGAAAGCATTGGGTTATCTTTAAAAAAAGGAGGAAAATAGAAATGAAATATAAGAAACGGTTATTATTGCTCTTGCTGCCGCTATTATTATCGATTTCCTTTCTAGCCGTCAACTGCAGCAAACAAAAGCGCATACAAGTTATCTTGATCAGCATTGATACATTGCGAAGTGACCATATAACGCCCTTCGGTTATCTTCGCGACACCACGCCCTATTTATCCCGGTTGGTAAAAGAATCGGTTTACTATACGCATGCGTACACCAACGGGTGTTGGACCATGCCCAGCCATATGTCCCTGTTAACCGGGACACTCCCTTCACGACACGGTG
>CP070627.1:3261215-3264186 GCA_020355945.1 Candidatus Aminicenantota bacterium
TCGATCCTCCTGGAAGCCGGATCATAAACGACATTTTCCAATATGGTGCCGAACCGACGGGTACAGGCCCAAATTTGAGGTTCAAATTCGGCGGACAGGCGGATCACCTTAGCATAGCAGCCGCCTTCAAAATTGAATACCCCTTCATCACTCCAGCCATGTTCGTCATCACCGATGAGTTTACGCTTCGGGTCTGCAGATAGAGATGTTTTTCCCGTGCCGCTGAGCCCAAAGAACAAAGCCACATCACCCTTTTCACCGACATTTGCCGAACAGTGCATGGCCATAACGTTTTGCAGCGGCAGCAGGAAGTTCATAATCGTAAAGATGGATTTCTTGATTTCACCACCGTAACTGGAACCGGCTACAACGGCCAACCGTTGGGCAAAGTTGATCACTATCGCCGTTTCCGTGCGGGTGCCCTCAATCCTGGGATCAACTTTAAACGAAGGTGAGGCAATCACTGTAAACTCCGGAACGTGCTTTTTAAATTCATCCAGGGAGTTGATAGGAATAAACATGTTGCGGGCGAATAAACTTTGCCAGGCTTTGTCTGTAATAACACGGATGGGCATACGGTAATTGGGGTCAGCCCCCACATAACAATCCTGGACAAACAATTCCTCTCCCTGGAGAAAGGCCTGCAGTCGGGAAACCAACCCATCAAACTTTTCCGGGCTCATAGGGCGGTTATATTGTCCCCACCAGATTTTGTCCTGGGTCTCGTGTTCTTTAACAATATACTTGTCCGCAGCGGCTCGTGCCGTCCACTTCCCTGTATATACCAGCAGCGGCCCCCCTTCGGTCATGTGACCTTCACCGCGGAAAACCGCTTCTTCGTACAGGGCCGAGGTAGGGAGATTCCAATACACCTGGTCCAGGTACTCCAGGCCATGGTTTTTCAGCTTAAACTCACTTGCCAGGTCTTTGGCATGCTTTAACGCCGGTGTTGGAAATTCAAGATATTTTGTCATAGCCAATCCCTCACTAATTTTCGATCACCAATATATAATTCATTAGGTGAATTAGGATCCAATGCCCATTTCATCCGTTCAATACCTTCTGTGATATCTTTAATGGATCCACAGGTGGACAAACGCAGGTAACCTTCCATGCCGAATTCCACACCTGGCACTGTTGCCACCAGGACTTTCTCCAATAGGTAATTGGCCAATCTCGTGGAATCCTTGTCATAATGACTGAAATCGGCAAAACAGTAAAACGTGCCATCCGGTTTTGTCACATTGACACCATCAAAAGTGCCCAGGTATTCCATCATTACATTGCGATTATTTTCCAAAGTTGTTCTCAAGCTTTCTACACAGGATTGCAGCCCCATCAGTGCTCCTAGTGCGGCTTTCTGCAAAATCACCGAAGGACCGGAGGTTTGATGAGATTGAATATTGGTCATCACTTCAATCAGCTTTTTATTGGCCACTGCCCAGCCGATCCTGAAGCCTGTCATGGCATAAGCCTTGGAAACACCATTAACCACGACCAGCCTGGAATTTTCACTCAAATCTTTGGCGTAATCGTAGCAATTAATAGGCTTTCTGCCGTCAAAGAGCAGCCGGTGATAGATGTCATCCATGATCAGGTACAACCCACGTTTTTCACAGAATTCTACAAGCTCTGCGATGAATTTCTCAGAATACATAGCTCCCGAAGGGTTATTGGGAGTGTTAATAATAACGGCTTTGGTATAGGAGGTGACCACTTGTTCAATGTCTTGCAGCCTGGGATAGAAAGTGCCGTCTTCAGGGTATACAGGTACGGGAATCGCGCCACATAATTTCACCATTTCCGGGTAACTGACCCAGTATGGTGCGGGGTAGATGGCTTCTTCCTGGGGATTGAGGATGGCTTGCAAGCAGACCATGATAGCTTGCTTGGCACCACCTGCAGCCATCACATTCTCCGGCTCCACCTTGCGGTTATAAAATTCATCGGTGTAACGAATGATGGCCTGCTTCAATTCAGGGATTCCATCTGCCGGGGTGTAGCGAATTTCCCCGGTGTTGAGATGACCCACCGCACTAATAATGGCATCAAGAGGTACCTTACTCTTAGGTTCACCTCCTCCCAAATGAATGATAGGGTCTCCCTTTTTCCTGAGGATAGCAGCCTTCTCATTCAGCTTCAACGTGGCTGATTCGCGGATAGATTTTCCTATAAGGCTTATGCTCATCGCTTTAATTCCTCCATTCTTTTAGTTCCAAACTGGCACTGCAAACAAAATAAAGAAGGAATATAACATATAAAATGAATTATGTCAAACCTTTATAGTTAAGTTTTTCACAAATATTTCACCCTGGATTGATGCCATTTTTCACCTGTTCCCCCCGCTTAATTCGCCACCTATTTTCCCTCCGCTGGCATCTCTAGACGTGGGATTGAAAATAAATTTTAAACCTTCTTTGTAAGCAGGAACAGCCGTCTCCGGATGCTGAAGATTCTTCAAAGTCTGACTCTTCAAGCGAAACCCTGGAAAAGCCCACCCCTTCAAACGCTGTGTCAAAATCGGGAAATATTTGACCGGCGTCTTTTCCTCGATATCAGAGGTGGCCATAAACAAACTTACCGGGACAGACCCAAAACCCCGGCTGCTCAATTTCTCTTCCAGTAAAAGCAAATAACGCCATTCATTCACCACCACCGGACTGGCAGCGATAAAATTAGTAAATAACGGGGTATCAACTTCGGTATCCACAGCCATCACGTAATAGTGGTAAAACATGGCAAACAACGTAAAATACCCCCCCAGGGAGTGTCCCATCAATGTCCGACCAAACCTCCGGTTATCCGTTTTAAAATGAGTGTCCACATAAGGAATCAATTCATTCTTAAGAAAATAGTAAAAATTCAAACCCTTACTTATACCGTTCTTTTCAGCAATCGCCTCTCGAATGATGGACCCCGCATAAATATAATCCCTTTCCCGTTTGTCAAACCAACCATCATAATAATACCC
>CP070627.1:3264286-3267252 GCA_020355945.1 Candidatus Aminicenantota bacterium
CCCCCCCCGCCGGAGGCAAAAGTTGATGGTGGATTTAGGGCGGGAAAGCCTTCCGGGCTTCTCTTGGTAAATATATCAAATTCTTAATATATATTAAATTTTTGAAATTTTTGATATATATTAAAATTTAATATATTTTAACTTTTAACCGGAGGCGCAGCATGTTTGAAAAGTGGGATATACCGGATAAAAAAGTTAAGAGGGATAGGTATACCATTGAGGATGGAAAAGAGCAGTTGGCCAGGTACCTGGATGGTATTGGTGTTAAAGGCGGGTTACCTGGTGATATTTGATCCCGGCGATATTGATTGGGAGGAGAAAATATACTGGAAAGAAGAGGTTTATAAAGGTAAAACCATCTTTATGGTGGGCCTGTAACCCACAGTCATCTCTCATCTGCCTCTGGTCGTCTTCCCTGTCACCGCTTTCTTCATACATAAGAAATAATTTATCTGGCACCATCTCCATGAATGGCTTTGAAAAATCCTTACAAATTACATAAGCAGGGGCATGCTGCCCATGGATTCCGGCGACAAGTTGAACAATTTTCGTGAAAATATAATTAAACAAATGTGCAAATTCAAACCAGGGCTTGATATCCGGAAAAATTAATGATATAGTGTATGATAAAATTTCAACCTCGTGGAAACGTGGACAGGGCTTGAAAAGGCCAGGAGGTAGAATATGCCCGATGTCCTTGATATGCACATACGTCCCGGAAAAAATAACACCTTTTCCGTGGAACTTTATGAACGGGACCATACGCAGCCATTAGCCAGGGCTGGATTTGACTATGATCTGTCATTTATGACGGATTTTGAAATATCAAGCCTGGACAGTAAACCGAAAACGCCATATGAACGCCTGGAACGGCGCCGGGCTTTTGGCAATAAACTTTATCGAAAACTATTTACTCCCGAAATCGAAAAAACCTGGCAAAAATATAAAGAAAAGAGTGATTTCCAGGTATTATGTTTACGCATTGCGCCGGAAGCTGAAAAATTGGAAGTCTTGCCCTGGGAAACCCTTTATGACAGCGAGGAATTCATAGCCGCCGGGGCCAGGACCGGCATGACCCGCTTGCCCCTGGATATTCTCCGGCAAAAAGACCTCCCGCCCCTGCCCCGGCCCATACACATGCTGGCCTTGCTCTCCTGTCCCCTGGACTTGAAAGACTCGGAACGTTTGGCCATAGAAAAAGAACAGGAAATTTTACTGCAAGCCACCAATTCGCCTGCCGGTCAAGGACGGCTCAAAGTGGACTTTGAAGATGAAGCCAAACTGCAAGTGATAGAAAGTACCCTGGAAAGCGGGTATCAAATTTTTCATTACTCCGGGCACGGCATCGACCCCAAATATGGGGGCGGCCTGCTGTGGGAAGACCCCGGGGGAAAAAAGCGGCTGACCCGGGTGGGAGAGGTTTTGCAGACCCTGGACAGGGGAATAAAAAACTTTCGCCTGGTGGTGTTATCCGGGTGCCAAACCGCACGAACCTTGTATGCATCTGGTTTCCAGGACCTGGCCCGGGAACTGGCGCGGCGAAAAGTGCCGGCCGTGATAGCCATGCAGTTTTCAATCACCGACGAAGGGGGGCTGCTGTTTGCAAAAACGCTGTATCCCCTTTTAGCCGAAGGCCAGCCCCTGGAAATGGCGGTCAGTGCTGGCCGGCGCGCTTTATTACAAAGCGATGAACCCGGTATCCAGGCCGATGCCCTGGCCCCGGTATTGATCCTATCCGGGACCGGGCCATTAAAAACCAAAGCCGGTGAACCGGCCTCGTCTGCGTATCAAGTCAGGCCTGAATTTGACTATTATGTACCGCTGCCCCGGCTTAATTTTGGTTTTTACGGTCGTCGCCGGGAGTACCGGGCGATCCGTGACGGTTTGCTGAACAAAAATCAGCGGGCCATTATCGTACACGGCATTGGCGGCATCGGGAAAACCGCCCTGGTCAGCCATGTGGCGTCGCGCTTAAAAGAGAATTTTAAAGGAATCTATGCGTTTGACTGCCGTTCCGGCACATTGGCCCCGGAAACCATCTTGCTGGAACTGCACCGGTTTTTGCAGCGGCAGCAAATAAACGCCCTGGGCCAGCTTATGCACCAATCGTTTCCCCCGTACCAATTGGCGGAATTCATGGGCCAGGTATTGAGTCAAGTCCCGATATTAATCATATTCGACAACTTTGAAACCCAGTTGTCTTATCAACAAGGAAAACATCAAATCAATGACCCCAATTTAAAGGTATTCCTGGAAATGCTGATAAAGACCACCAGCCAGGGCAGTTGTTTTCTTTTTACCAGCCGGTATATATTTAAAATCGATGAGCAGCGGGCGGGCCCGGTCCGGTATTTGCCGCTGGCTGATTTAATCCGTCCCGAAGCTATTTGGTTAATGCAGAACTTATCTAATTTGTCCGCCGTATCTTATAGAGAGCAAGAGGAAGTATTTGAAGTTTTTGGAGGCCATCCCTATGGGTTGGTCACCCTGGACCGGCACTGCGGTCAAAAATCCCTGTGTGCTGCGTTAGAAGATGCAAAAGACATCCACCTGGAACTGCGGGAATTCCTGGCCATAGAGATCAATTACACCAGGCTTTCGGGAGAGGCCCGTGAACTGTTGAATCGCCTGGCAGCCTTTCGTAAACCAGTGAAATGGGAGGCGGTTCATTGGGTGATGGGAAAATGGGAAAAACGCCGGGCCCAAGGTGTGGATGAACCGGTGCAGGAATTGATTGATTGGGGGTTGTTGACACCCATCGAAGAGGAGATGGAGCTGAGCTTATTTACGGTACACAGCCTGGTGCGGGATTTTTGCCGCGATAAATGCCCGGATACCTGGAAACAATACCTGGAAGATGCCGCCGGCTATTATACCAACCAATCAAAGGGAATTGAGTATGACCGGAAAACCAGGAATATTGTCATGGAGGAAATAGAAGCGGCTGAACTGTTGATGGAAGCCGG
>CP070627.1:3267352-3270311 GCA_020355945.1 Candidatus Aminicenantota bacterium
TGGCCAACCCGGGCATGCACGCCATGTGGTTTATGGGAGACACCCGGGCCCGTTGGGATGAAACCGTGCAGCCCAGGGGAGTTCGCCATCGAATTGACCTTTTAAAGAGACTGCACCTGGAGGTGCAGACATTCCTGGTCCGGAACAGCAGAGCCGCTGATACCGAACCGGAAAACCAGGACCATTGGCAGCAAAAGGAAACGGAAAATGAAGCATTACGAAGTTTTATCAACCAGGTGTTTACCCGTTATGTGATTTATCATACCCATCATTGGCAGGAGGCCACCCAGAGCGGTAAAACCACGGGTTTGAGAAAATTCCAACGTTACTATGATGCTCCCCAGAGGGAGCTGTTTTCCAACGAAGGGGCGGAAATGGAGGGATTGGCTGTGGAAGATTTAAGCCATTCCGGGGCACTGCGGGCAGTGGAAGGACGTCTCAGCCCACCAACCACAGGGTCCGACAAATTCATACCCTGGATACTGGCCCTGGCTAAACAGGTGAAAGAAGGGGAACTGGAAAAGTTCGGCATCGTGGTTCATTTTACAAAGCAAGACTACTTCCCATATGGAAGGGAACCCCGGTGCGGTTATTCATTTGATCCCCGCTTCGGCAAAATCCGGCGAAAGACACAGGTCGATGCCTTTAAATTATTTCGTTTACTCTCCATCCCGGACCCGGTAACCCCTTTTATTATCGGTATCGATGCGGCCAACCTGGAATTGACCACACCCCCGGAGGTGTTTGCTCCCGGGTTTCGTTTTTTAAGAGAATACCCGATTGAACTGCATTGTCCTTCCTTCACCAGGGAAGCCTGTGGAAAATACAAAGAAATTTCCAGTCTCTTGAAAAACCGGCGGTTAGGGTTGACTTATCATGTGGGAGAAGAGTTCCGGCACCTGTTATCCGGGCTGCGAGCCATTCATGAGGTGATCGAGTTTCTCAAACCTAAACCCGGGGATCGTTTGGGGCACGCCACTGCCCTGGGTCTGGACCCCGGGGTCTGGGCCAGCCAGGTGGGTGACCAGGCTGTAATGCCCCAGCAAGAATGGCTGGATAACCTGGTATGGATTCATAACTTCCTGGGGGCCGGGCATGATTTGATCGGTGAACTGGATTTTGAAAACCAGGTACAGATTTACTGCAAGCGCATTTTCGGGAAACGAATACTGGGAAAAAAACGTGATATAGAGCAATATTTTGTGCCCAACGTACTTTATGACTCCTGGCTGCTGCGGCAAATCGATCCCTACAGCGTAATCGAAAGCAGCCGTATATATACTGATCTATTGGAAAAAAATCGATTTCGCATTCGCTTGCGGGGAAATAACCCGCAGTACAAACGCTGGGCAGATGTCCAGCATAAAGTGTTAGCCAATGTGGAAAAAAGGGTGGGCACGGATGCCGCCTACCTTCTTACTAAACTCTACTGGTACTGTCGCGGGGTTCGTGAAAGCGGTGCAAAAATGTTCCCCATTGATATGAAAGAAAAAAAACCACTCTGGATTAAAATATGCCATGAAGTCCAGGATAAATTAAGGGAAATCGTCCGGGAAAAGCAGTTGGTGGTGGAAGTGAATCCCTCATCCAACTGGTTCATCGGGCCTATGGCTCATATGGAAGAGCACCCTGTTTTTCGCATCACCCTTGATAAAGAAAAAAGCCTCTCCAAAGAGAGCCGGGTTACGATTAATACGGATGATCCCGGTGTATTTTTTACTTCCCTGCACCATGAATTTTACCTGCTGGGAGGGGTGCTGCTGAACCAGGAAGTACCCGAAGCCCGGGTGATGGAATGGCTGGAATGGCTGAGAAAAAATGGCATTGATTACTCTTTCCTCCGCAGTTTGCCCGATTTCAACGATCAACGGGTAAAGGAAATTTTAGATTACCTGTCTAATCAAAGATATGAAAAGTTACTGCACCGGGTGAGCGGAGATAGAAGAAAATATAAACCGCCAAAATCCCGTATCAAGTCAAACCAAGAACTGGAACAAGAAAACAAGCGTTTGAAAACCAGTTACAAACAGTTGGAAGCGAGGCTTGAAGCGCTTGAGAAAAAATTGCCGCCCCCGGGTTAATTTTCTTCCTTATACGTTCCGGCAAAATCCATGACACACATGTGACTGTAGCTGTAGTGCGGGCCGAAACTAACACCCACTACTTGATAAAGGGGATTAAAAATATTTTTTCGATGGGATCGTTCCGGCACGCCATCATTGATAATCAACTGCATCACGATTTCCGGGGCGGTGAAATTGCCGAATTCGATATTTTCCCCAAAGGCTGTTCCCCATTTACCAAAGCGGTTCATGCGCTCATCAGGGGTACTTTTATCCGTTCCTACATGGCTGACCAGGCCTTTAGGGCCTTGATCCGCTGCGTGTGCTTTGGCTGCGGCAGAGAGACCTCTGGACACACGCAGCAAAGGCACCGGGGCAGTGGATCGCAAAAATTCAATGGCTTCATTCACCGCAGATGCCCCCTCTTGAGTAATCACTTGCGTCCTGCCCGCAAAATATATATATTTCCCAAAATAGTGTCTTTTAAAATCTTCCAGCTTTTTTGCGTAACCCGCAGGATTTGTCCGGGCCCGGTTTAATTCGATAATTATTTCTTTTTCTAAGTCGCTCAAGAAGTAAATATCTTCCACACCATGGTTGGGGATTAATAGGGAATTTTCACTCTCTCCATAAAATAAATCAACCACCGCTACTAACACCAACAACACCAACACTAAATATAACCATTTTCTATTCATTTTAACTCACCTTTTTATCTCCTGTATTACTATATTGAAAAACCTTGTTTTCATTCCAAGATTTTTCCTCTGGCATTTGCGTATTCCTGCGGCAATAATAGGTTGGGGGTGCCACCCCCTCTGTTTACTGCTGATTTTTTATGATTTATAACGATGTTGATAAAATTCAACAGCAGGTTTTTATTCAAGATTTCCGGG
>CP070627.1:3270411-3273363 GCA_020355945.1 Candidatus Aminicenantota bacterium
AACCCCCCGCAAAAACTTTTTATTAAAGGGGTGGGCCAAGGCGACAGGTGCAGGGAACAAAATCCATATGACCGGCTAAAAGGGATTCTGGATGAGATAGATGAAGAGACTCTCACCTATTCCCATCAATTCCGAGAGGGTTTACAGGATATGATTCTAATTGCCTAACCATGTACCCTACAGGTATTTTTCTCTGTGCCCTCTTCTCTGTGGCTAAAAATCTTTTTGGAGTGAAATACGATGAATTTACGATTGCCTTTCCAGCGAACGTATCGTAAAATGGTGAAGGAAACCAATCCCTTTAACCGGATTCACCGATTAATCGATACCTTCGAGGAATTTTCCCGGTTTTTAACGATTATCTCTATCCGGGATTTTATTGCCGGGCGTGAGGTTGAAGAAGCCGAGAGTCAAAACGTGGCCAGCTTTTTAATCAACCGGCTGTATGCGCCAACCTTGGGCACCTGGCATGAGTTTTTGTATCGAACTGCCAGGTACCTTGCCGGCATCAACACCGGCACCAGTATTTTTTCCGAAGAAATATATACGTTATTAGGGTATAAGCAAAAACCTGACGCTTTACTGGAGTATTCATGCCGTTACCAGGGAAAAGCATACGATATCAAAAACGTACAGGATGCCCTGGGTTTATTTACGGAAATGAGAAATGATTATGCTCACGGCGCCACTCCCGGGGATGATATCTGCCGGGAACATTACCGGTTGTTTCTTCCGCTGCTGGATGGTTTACTGGAAAAAGCAGGATTTCTCAATAGTTATACCCTGGAAACCCATAAAATAGATGGTGTGAACCAACCAATGATTCGCAAAAACAGAGGGCAAATTCTTTCTCTCTATCCTTTTATGTTGGTTATAGACGGAGAATTTTATTATTTCAATGATGCCCGGCTCAAACATAAGGAAAAACTCACTTTTTTAAGTTATTCTAAGGCCCATAAGATCATAGATACCGCTTCTTATCAATATTTAAAAAAATTGTTCCCGGAATTTGATATGTATGAAGATGAAGTGAATTTGCGGCGGCAGCGATTACTGGACACGGTAATCGGCAGGGATGAAGATGCGAAACATATCGAGAATATGGTGTTAAAGTCACCTCAGTCACGGGTGTTTTATATTTTCGGCGACCCCGGTATTGGCAAGAGTGCCATGGCTGCTTATCTTAATGAGTATTATTTTAATCACTGCGTCAAGGCACTTCATATGTTCGTTCATAATGAAGTATTCACCCTTCAACCCGAGGCGGTGTTTAAATCCATTGCCAAACCCTTGACCGCAGAAGGACTGATTCCCCCCATGGAAATCAATACCCACAACCCCGCTGAAGTAAAAAAAATGATCGACATCATGCTGCAGCAGGCGTCGGAAGCAGCCAGGATCAAAAATAAAACCATCATTATTATTATTGACGGCCTGGATGAAGCCTATAATATCTCCGAACACCTGTATAATATCTTACCCTTTACCCCTCCTCCCCATGTGAATATTATCTATTTTTCCCGAAGGAAGGATGAAATTTATTCCAAAATATATCGAAATTCCGCCGGTTGGCTGATGATGGATGAACTAAAGCCCTTAAAACCGGAAGCCATCCGGGCGATTCTCTGGCAGGCCATTTCAAAATATACGATTGATGAAACCATCATTGACAACGTGTACAAGGTCTCTCAAGGGAATCCCCTGTACTTGAGGTTCCTGGTAAATGCTATCCTGGAAAAGCAAATTATCCTGTCTTCCCACACCCTGCTGCCCCGGGATATCATCGAATATTACGATCGATTAATCCTGGAACTGGTAGAAAAGAATCCCCAATTGCCTATTATTGAAACCGCACTGGTGTTTTCCGCCTGCTGCGAACCCCTTCACCAGGAACAGGTCAAAACAATTTTAGACCAGGCATGCGGAGAAAATCAAGTCTCTATCGGGAATATTATACTCAGTATTAAGGCCCTGTCCGAAATTATTCGCTCTGTATCTTTAAAAGGATTTCAAAAACGATTCCAACTATTTCACCGAAGCATTGCTGATTTCCTGGAAAAACAATATACCTATACCGCAAAAAAAATCCGGGAGGCAGTACTTTTTTCTGTCATTCCCGGGAAACAGCAGCGATTGAAAAAATGGTTTTTTAACTTTTTAGAAGGCGGGAGTATTTTGAGAGAGCGGGATGAGAAAAATTTATCCCTATTAATAAAAGAAACAGGAACGTTTCTTTCCGCTTATAAAATATTGGTACAAACCATCAGTATTCATGAAAACAACCTGGAAATAATCCACCGGTGTTATGATATTGCTGTTTCCCGGCAAAATATAAAAATATTTACCCGGCAGCATTTTAACATATTTTACCTGGTCAATGATTGTTTCTTAAAAATTTATGAGCTCTCCCCCGGGAAATACATCGAATTGTTAACCGGGTTGAATCAGCGGTTTCCCGGGGATGAGCATTTGAAGCGTCATATCTTTGATGCACTTATTTTGTTACGATTTTCAAGGGAGCATTACAATACCATCATCGATATGGTGATTGTTTACCTGCTTGACTATTCGTCTAAAATGTCTAAAAGCAAACGGCTCAGTCATGTCCGCATGATTAATACCATATCGGGATTCGCCCGGTTTTCCGATACCTTTGTACATCTCAAGAATATATATTCGATCCTGATCAATACAAGGCCAACCGGCTCCATATCGGCAGAGAAATACGATAATATGGAAACATTATTAAACCATATGGCTAAACTATTTTTTTGTTCCTCTTTTACCCGGGTAATGACAAGGCTCCGGGAAAGGGACAATACCCGGTTTATCACCAGGGGTGATGAATCGTACCGGGGATTAATCATCAAGGCACTTGGCACCCTTTTTAAATCACCTGGCGTTTGGGTGGATGTCTGGATAGTCATCTTACGTTTTACCGGACTGATTTTA
>CP070627.1:3273463-3276378 GCA_020355945.1 Candidatus Aminicenantota bacterium
TGATGATTTTTTTAACGGAGTTTATGAATTTTTATTCAGGTGAAGATTTCCAGCAGCTGAGGCTGCAATATAAAGATTTTGCCCAGTGGCAGTATAACCGGTTGAAGTCAGGTAAACTAACGAAACAAGAAGCATACTGGTGGGAGCGATTTTCCGGAGAGCTGCCAGTTTTAAACATGCCTGGCGATTTTCCCAGGCCCCCGGTACAGAGTTTTGAAGGCGATCGATTCCATTTCACTTTGGAGAAATCCTTAACCCTCGATCTCAATCGATTGATAAAGGAGAAAGGAACCACGTTGTTTATGGTACTACTGGCGGTATATAATATTTTATTGGCCAGGTACACGGGGCAGGAGGATATCGTCATCGGTACCACGATTGCAGGAAGACCTCACCCGGACCTGGAAAATATCATCGGTCTCTTGATAGAAACCCTGGCTTTGCGAAATTATCCTAAAGGTGAACAGACCTTTGGCAAATTTTTAAAGGACGTGAAACAGGGAACATTGGAAGCCTATGATAACCAGGACTATCCCTTTAAAGAGTTGATCAGGAAAATTGGGGCTGAAAATGAGATCAGCCGGAATCCTGTTTTTGATGCCATGTTGATTGTGCAAAATATTGAAGTTACAGCTTTTAAATTGGAAGGTTTGAAATTTTTCCCCTATCAGCCGCCTGGAAAAGAGGCGAAGCATACGTCAAAGGTGGATTTTACAATAGAAGCCGTGGAAGCCAGGGAGGAGATTTATTTCAAGCTGGAGTATTGTTCCCGGTTATATAAACGGGAGACCATGGAACGGTTTGCACAGCACTTTATAAATATTATAAAGGAAGTAGTAAATAATCCCGTGATTCAATTGTCAGTCATTGAAGTGATCAGCGAAGAGGAAAAAAGGCAATTGTTAGAAGAATTTAATGACACTGGCCTGGAATATACCAGCACAAAAATGGTGCATGAATTATTTGCAGACCAGGTAGAAGAAACACCCGATAACACAGCCCTGGTGGGCGGAAATCACAAATTACAAATCACAAATAACAAACATGGGGCGCCCTTCGGGCAAGTTTTAAACGCCTTTGGCGGGATTCATCTTACTTACCGGGAATTGAATGAAAAATCCGATCAATTGGCCTATGTGTTAAAAGAGAAAGGTGTCCACCCTGACACCATCGTAGGTATCATGGTGGAACCATCAGTGGGAATGGTGATTGGGATAATAGGGATATTAAAATCCGGTGGGGCTTATTTGCCCATTGATGCGGAATACCCGGAAGAGAGAATAAAATATATACTTGAAGATAGTGGGACAGGGATTATATTAACATCTGCGTCCAATAGGTTTTTAAATTTTTCCGAAGTAGAACATTTTAATTGTCAATTGTCAATTGTCAATTGTCAATTGTCAATGCGTTCTCAACCCGCAACCCGCAATCCGCAGCTCGTAACAAGCCTTGCTTATATTATTTACACCTCCGGGACCACCGGCAGGCCCAAAGGCGTGATGGTGGAACACCAAAATCTCACCGCTTATATCAACGCCTTTGAAAAAGAATTTGACTTACAGCCCGATGATACAGTGATCCAACAGGCTTCTTATGCGTTTGATGCCTTTGTCGAGGAGCTCTATCCTATCCTGTTAAAAGGCGGTAAACTGGCAATCCCTGGCAGGGAAGTGCTTAGAGATATCCATGTCTTATGCTGTTTTATTGCCAGACACCAGGTCACCTTTATTACCTGTTCTCCGCAGTTGTTAAATGAGTTGAATAACTACCCTGAGTTGTTGACTTGTCTTCGGATTTTGATCAGTGGGGGTGACCGGTTAAAAGCTGAATACATCGGTAATCTTCTCAAAATAGGCAATGTTTACAACACCTATGGCCCCACCGAATCCACGGTGTGTGCCACCTATTATAGGTGCCCCCGGGGCCGCGGCCTTTCCGCCAATGTGTCAATCGGTAGACCCATCACCAATTACCAGGTTTACATTTTAGACAAATACCAGGAGCTTTTACCGGTAGGAGTAGTGGGTGAGTTATGTGTGGCCGGGGCAGGTGTTGCCCGCGGTTACCTGAACAATCCGGAGTTAACAAAAGAGAGATATATAGAGATAGAGGTTGAGGTTAATAAAAAGTTTTTGCGGGGGGGTCCAGGGGCCCCTCGGCGAGGGGAGCCTAAAAAGGCAAAGTGCTTTGCCCTATACGCTGTGCGCCATGCGCCATGCGCAATGCTCTCGCCCCCTGGCCGCCGGAGGCAAAAGACATACAGGACTGGTGATTTAGCACGGTGGTTAAGGGATGGGAATATTGAATTTTTGGGGCGGATTGATCGGCAGGTTAAAATCAGGGGATACCGCATCGAGTTGGGGGAAATCGAGAACCGGTTGATGGCTTTGGAAAATATAAAAAAAGCTGTGGTGGTAGAGAGTGAGCGGAAATCCGGTCAAAATTACCTGGTGGCTTACGTGGTGGCGAATGATCAATCCTTAGAGATAGCAGAGATTAAAGGGCGATTGGCTTGTCAATTGCCGGATTATATGATACCGTCTTATATCATGGTGGTGGCGGAAATTCCCTTGACGCTAACGGGTAAAATCCATTGGCAGCGCTTACCTTCACCTCGACCTCATGTTCAAGCAGACCAGGCATATGCCGCACCGGTAAGTAATAAAGAAAAAACCCTGACAAGAATATGGCAAGAGGTGTTGGAACTAGACCGGGTGGGACCGGATGATAATTTTTTCGACCTGGGCGGCACCTCCCTGGATATCTTTAACCTCAACACCAAACTCAATAAAACCTTTAAAAAGCAAATCCCGGTAGTGGTCCTGTTCCAGTATACAACCATCCGTTCATTGCTGGGTTACCTGGAAAGAGGCACTGACCAACAAGATATCTCCCACCAAGCACAAACAGGA
>CP070627.1:3276478-3279390 GCA_020355945.1 Candidatus Aminicenantota bacterium
AAGAAATAGATGGTTTTTGGATATTTCCTTAGACAATCTCACCCTGGGCCGGGCATGGATGATGCAGGCGGAAAAAGAGGGGACCCGCGATTTTCACCGGGCCGCGGCATACCTGGACCGGGCCGTGGAGGGATTGAGGGAATCCGGCAACCAGGACGATTTACCCCGCGGCCTTTTGGCCCGTGCGGCCTGTTCCCGACTCCAGGGGCTTTTCTCCCGCGCCCACCAGGATTTGCAAGAGGCCAAAGAGATCGCTGAACAAGGAGAGATGAAACTACACCTCATAGACTATCACCTGGAAACCGCACGCCTGTGCCTGGCTCAAAACAATCCCCTTCAAGCTAAAGATCATTTCAACACCGCCGCTGACATGATCAAAAAAACCGGGTATCATAGAAGAGACCCTGAAATGATGAATGATGAATGATGAGGTAGTTAAAACGTGACAGGTGCGAATGACACTAAATTATTAATCCATGAAATCCTGGCCCCCCAAAAATTTACACCAGGTTTTTTAAAATATTTGAAAGAAATGGTGTAAACACCTTGACAAAACATACGCCATGTATTATCTTTTTTATACAGAAACATGGTGTAAAAACAATGGTTTTGGAAGCAAATATTGTTTACCTGGAAGAAGAGCTGAAAAATAACCGGGAACGACTGGAGTTAATGAAGAAATACCTGGAAGAAACCCATTCCGTTTCAATATACAGAAGAAAAATCAATGACAGAGTATATTTTTATAAAAAATACTGGAAAGATGGCAAATCTGTTTCTGAATTTTTATGTAAAGACGAGACCGATTATCATGAACATATGAAGAAAATAAAGGCAGCGAATGAAAAAAGACAGAAAATTAAAGCCCAGCTTAAAAAATTGAAACAAACCGAAGCCGCCCTTGAAAGACAGTTGAAAATTGCCAGGAAAACTTATGAAAATGTTTGAATTTGAAGAAGAGTTTTATACAATATTATCACGTTTTAATAAAAGTGGTGCGCTTAAACACCTGGTTTTAATCGGAAGTTGGGCGTTGGTCGTCTATCGAGATAATTATAAAATTGAAAAATTTTAATTTACCACCAGTGATATTGACTTTTCTGTAGCCCGTCCACATGATATATCTAAGATATCCAGTCCATCCATTCATGTGATTTTAAATGAATTGGGTTATATGCCTCATTTTAGTATTATTGATAAAGCAGAAAAATATATACCGGCATTGGAATCCACCGGGAAAAATTTGAATATTGAATTCTTATGCGATCCTGGTCGTCACACAAAGGAACCTTATAAAGTAAAGGGATTAGGGATAGTTACAACACCTATCACTTATCAAAGAATTTTGCTTCGAAATACGGAAACTCTTAATTATAAAGGAATTCCTGTTATTGTTCCCGGGCCTGTCTATTGGGCGATTCATAAAATAGCCATATCTCAGCTAAGGAAAGGAAAAGATGCCAGCCTTAAAATGATGAAGGATCTAGGAGGTGCTCGCGTAATTGTAAATTTTATTGGAGAAGAAGAAATCCTTTCTAAATCAAAACAATTTAAAGGAAAGTTCCTGGAATTATTTAAGAAAGGGTGGGATATATTCATCAATAACCTGGCGACTTAGCATTGTATTAAGCGATAGTCCGGGCAATTTCCATTTTTAATTTTCTATTCTCGAACAGCCTCCGGCAGCCAGGGGGCGCTTTTTGAAAAAACTGCCCCCTGGACCGTGAAACATCCGCAAAAACTTTTTATTAGTCCGTGTTCGTCCGTGTTCGTCGCCACTATGTGGCTAAAATCAGAATTGCTGTAACTCTTTTTTTTAAATTTACAAATTAACAATTCCATAGTATAATATGAAGTTCTTGAGTTTATTTCAAAAATTCTTTGGAACAGCTCTAAATCGAAAAAAGATCAAAAAAGGAGGTTTTAATGGTTGGAATTGTCGGATACGGAACACATATCCCCCGCTACCGCATCAAAGTAGAAGAAATTGCCAAAGTATGGGGAGCAGACGCACCATCCTATAAAAAGGGCTTAAACCTGAATGAGAAATCAGTTCCTGCCCCGGATGAGGATTGTGTGACGCTTTCGGTGAATGCGGCACGTAATGCGGTTCGCCGGGCTGGCATCGATCCTGGAAAAATTGGCGCTGTTTACGTGGGAAGTGAGTCTCATCCCTACGCGGTAAAACCCACAGGTACCATTGTTGCCGAAGCTTTAGGTGCCTGTCCTTACATCCACTCGGCAGACCTGGAATTTGCCTGTAAAGCCGGGACCGAAGGCATGTTTATTGCTCTTCACCTGGTCAAAACAGGGGTTATCGAGTATGGTTTAGGCATTGGCGCCGATACATCTCAAGGTGCCCCGGGTGATGCATTGGAATATTCAGCCGCTGCTGGCGCTGCTGCTTTTCTCATGGGCGCTGATAATCTTGCCGCCGAGTTAGTGGATACCCACAGCTTTATGACAGATACCCCGGACTTCTGGCGCCGGGAATACGCCCATTACCCGGAACACGGCGGACGCTTTACAGGGAAACCTGCTTATGAAAAACATATCGATGGCGCAGCTAAAGCCATGATGGAAAAAGCAAAAATGAAACCCGGGGATTTCGATTATGTGATTTTTCATCAACCCAACGGGAAATTCCCGGCTAATGCCGCCAAACGATTGGGCTTCAATGAATCCCAACATAAACACGGGTTGTTGTGTCCTACTTTGGGCAACACCTATTCGGGTTCATCTCCTATGGGATTGGCAGCCGTACTGGATGAAGCTGAACCTGACCAACTGATCCTGTTGGTTTCCTATGGCTCAGGTTCAGGTAGTGATGCCTTTATTTTTCGCACCACCAAACGGCTGCTGGAAATCCGGGACCTGGCTCCAAGAACCAGGAAACAACTGGATGAACATAA
>CP070627.1:3279490-3282402 GCA_020355945.1 Candidatus Aminicenantota bacterium
CCCGGGTCGGCTTTACGTCCCTTCTTTGGTGTCGAACCGGTTGTTCTCCGGGATGACAGCAGCGAATGTAATCCCAATGAAGGCGGCAAACTGTGTATCAAGAAACCGTGGCCCGGTATGTTCCGCACCATGTGGGGAGACCACGATCGTTTCATCGATGTTTATTTTACCATGTTCAACGACCTGTATTTTACTGGTGACGGTTGTCGTGTTGACGATGATGGAGATTTCTGGTTAATGGGCCGTGTGGATGACGTTGTTAATGTATCCGGGCACAGGATAGGTACTGCTGAAGTAGAGAGCGCCCTGGTTAGCCATGCTAAAGTTGCCGAAGCTGCCGTTGCCCCAATGCCGCACGATATCAAAGGCCAGGGCCTTTACGCCTTTGTCACCCTGGTGGAAGGTGTCGAGGAAAGCGAAGAACTTCGAAAAGAATTGGTCAAACATGTTCGAGGGGAAATTGGTCCCATTGCTACCCCGGATAAACTCCAGTTTGCCCCTGCCCTACCTAAAACTCGATCGGGAAAAATCATGCGCCGTATCCTGCGAAAGATTGCTGAGAACGCTGTAGACCAGATCGGTGATACCACCACCCTGGCCGATCCTTCCGTGGTTGACAAACTGGTGGAAGGGGCAAAAAAGCTGTAATCGGAAACATACGAAAAGTGAGAAGTGATAGTCCATAATGCCTGGTAAGCCGCCCGGCTTACCAGGCCGCATGATGCATCTATACACATACACACGATACATACACATATACACATAGGAGGTCATAAAAAATGTCAGAAAAAAAGATAATGAATCGCTGGTTGGTGGTTGTGGGTGCGATTCTTATTCAACTCGCCCTGGGTGCCATTTATGCCTGGAACGTTTTCACACCCGGGCTTAAGGCAAATATGGACAAAGATATCGTTCTAAATTATAATGCCAGCGTTTTAGAAATTTCAGAAGCGGACTTTCAAGCAATGAAAAAAGAATTGGAAGGACCCACAGAAGCCCTTAAAAAGATACTGAACAAAATAAAAGTGGCAAAAGAAGAAGAAAAGAAAAACCTCGATGATCAAAAAAAAGACATTGAAGAAAAAATGAATAACATTGTTGGCAAGTACGTATCCAAAGATGTTATTGGGAAATATCAATATGGTTTTTCCAATGCCCAAACCCAGGCTATCTTTTCTGCCGGATTGGCACTGTTTGCTATTATTATGGTGCTTGCCGGTCGAATGTTGCCCGGGGTCGGCCCCCGTAATGTAGCCATGATGGGGGGATTGGTCCTGGGAATTGGATATATTCTTGCTGGCTTAATTGGTACCAAAAGCTTTTTCTTACACTTATTATTTATAGGAATTATCGGAGGTAGTGGTATCGGCCTGGCGTATGTGGTCCCCATCGCCGTTGCTATGCGATGGTTCCCGGACAAAAAAGGAATGATCACCGGATTTGCTGTTGCTGGTTTTGGATTTGGTGCCTTGTTGTGGGTTAAACTGGCTGGCGCATGGGGGTCACTGATTGCTAACTTCAGTCTTAGCACTACATTTATCATCTATGGTATCATTTTCCTGGTAATGGTAGTAGTCGGAGGCATATGGATGGTCTTTCCGCCCGAAGGGTGGAAGCCTGAAGGTTGGACACCTCCGGAACAAAAAACCGAAGCAAAAGCAAAACCTACTATAGCTATCGATATGACCAGTGGGCAAATGCTGAAAACCCCTCAATTCTATATGATCCTTTTTACCTTTATCTTTGGTGCCAGTGCGGGATTAATGTCCATCGGTTTGATGAAACTATTTCCTATGCAGGCTCTCTCCAATGCAGGGATCGAATTAAGTAAAGCCAGCGCCATTGCCGGTACTGCCATGGCAGTTTTCTTCTCTTTAGCCAATGGAGCGGGACGAATTGCCTGGGGAACCATCAGTGACAAAATCGGGAGAAAAGCCTCTATCATCATTATGATGGCTGCCCAGGGGCTCTTTGTCATTGCCTTCCAGGTCATGGCAGGTACACCTGCCCTGTTGTTTGTAGGCGCCACTTTAATCGGGTTTAACTTCGGGGGAAATTTTGCCCTATTCCCTACCATTACAGCAGATACCTTTGGTACAAAATATGTGGGCCAGAATTATGGCTGGGTTTTCCTGGCTTACGGGATCGGTGGGATTTTCGGCCCTATGCTGGGTGGAACGCTCGGGGACATGGGGAACTTCCCATTGGCTTTCACTATTTGCGGAATCCTCTGCTTAGTGGCTGCCGGTATTATTACCCTGGTTAAAGCCCCGCAAAAAAAGGAGCCTGATAAATGAACGGGCACAGACCCTCTCCAGTAAAAAGTTTTTCAATTATTGTTCGGCACCGCAGTAGAGACACTTTTCCATTTTTTTGGGCATGGATTTACGGCAGTTCCAACAAATATAATCGGTACGCTGAGTACGTGCATCAATACGCTTTTTGATCTCTTCGATCTCAACGGAGCGATCCTTTTTTCCCTTGCCCATCTCATTCAAATCATCAATCAATTGGCCGACATTTTGATACCTGCTTTTGAGCTCCGGTTCCAGGGCTTTGTTTATAATACGGTCCAACTCCGGTGCAATCGTAGGAACTTTCTCTATAAGAGGTTTAAAATCAGAAGATTTGGCTTTTTTGTATATTTCCATAGGATTGGCCATGACTATCGGAGGAAGACCGGATACCATTTCATAAAATAAACACCCGGCAGAATAAATATCAGAAGCCAACACTGCCCGGCCTTCAAATTGCTCCGGCGCCATGTACGGCGGCGACCCGATTTTGGTGGTGGCATACTGACGATCGTTCAAAAGAGTAGACGTACCAAAATCCGTTATTTTAACATTATCTTCTTCATTAATTAAAATATTGGAAGGCCGGATATCCCGGTGAATCACCATATGACGATG
>CP070627.1:3282502-3285411 GCA_020355945.1 Candidatus Aminicenantota bacterium
TGCAAAAGCTTTTTATTAGAGGTGATCCGTGCCTCTGTGCAAAGTCTTGTATAAGTCTGTGGCTCACTTTCACTTCGAAAGAATAATCTGCTTATCAAAAGAATCAAAAGAAACAGTAAATTCCCCCTCAAATGCCTTAGGTCCAATAACCACATCAGGAGACACCCCGGTAATCCGATTGTAAAACCGATTCAACGGCCATACCTCTGCCGCTTTCCGCTTAAATAAAAAATTGCCAATAGAAAGAACCACCGCTGCATGATGATACTTAAACACCTGCCCATTAGCCAGGTACTTCGTCCGAGGGACAAGCTGCAATTGTAATCCTTGAAGGAAATCTAACTTCAATGCAATATCCTCCGCTCCCGTCTCCACCATTGCTAACCCCTGCTTCCCCCTTACCTTTACCAGGATAGAAGGAAATTTATAACCATACCACACGAATCGACTAATGCTCTCCCGGGGTTGAGCCGACAAGCAGCTTTCAAATTTCTCTTTGGTCTGCAAGACCAATTCTCTCTTTACAAAATCAATGGTCACTACCCGGTCCGTTATACAAGAGGGGTTCAAGTTGGCATCAGGAAAATCCGGGTGCGGTTTGGGGACATAAATCCCATTGACATGATGAAGCTTAAAAAAATTGAAATCAATGGTCCGGTAATACTGGCGGTACCCATCCAACATCCCTGATTCCGTGCCGATTCGAGCCTTTGTACGTCCGCCGGTTTTGGGTTTTAATAATTCGTTCAGTTCCCGGCTGTGTACCAACCAACCCGTGGCATTCCCCGTGTCCAATAAGACCTTAAAAATTTTTCCCTTTACAGTTAAGGGAATGGTGTTCAAACGCAGCGTCTTTTTTCCCAGGACAAAAGGCACCGCAATTCTATCCGAACCGGTTTCCACCTGGAAAAATCTATTGCCACCCGCACGCTTGTGCATCCGCGAATTGGCTTTTAAACTTTCATAATAACGCTTGTTGGTTTTTTTTACCTTTTGAGCATGGGTTTTATACAGTTCACTTAATTTCTTTGGGTCTGCACAGGCCCGGTACACATCAATACCCACAAGAAAAACAAACTCCGAACCTGACCATTCCTTGTCTAAACTCAATAATTTCTCGTACCATTTTCGGGCTTCATTAAATTCACGGTAATAAAGCAGCAGTAGACTCCTGGAAATGATGGCTCGATTAAATCCCGGTCTCAGGGTCAATGCCCGGTCAATATAGGTCCGGGCTCTTTCCAACTCACCCAACGAAAGATAAACCGCTCCACCGGTCGCCAGGACCCCAGGATCAGAAGAATGAACGGACAGTAACGGTTCTAATTTTTCTTTTGCCTGGAACCCTCCGGATGTCCTTGCCAGGCTCTCAATGAAGAAAAGTTTCTCTTTTAAAGAAAGTTTTTGATAATCTTTTTTTTCAAAATGCTCAACAATCCGGGGAAAGCCGGCATCCAGGTAAAGTCGATCAACATTGATATCGGACACTTCTCCCCACATGAACGGGGAACCCATAGAGAAAATAACCACAAAAACACAAAAAAAACACAAAAAAATAAAGTAATTCGCCTTCATTCGCGTAATTCGTGAGCCAGCCATTATTCCATTTTTCCAACTTTCCACTATATTCCATTTACCCATCATTTTAATATTACCTCTCTTTTAAACGATGCCAATTGATTGGCCATTAAATCGCACGCAGTAATGACAAGTTTGAATGTTCCTTTATGCTGGCCGGGGAGAGGGAGGGAAACCGTGATGCGTTGTTTGGAAGACCTCAAGGTATTTTCCGTACGATACACAATGGCCTCCCCGCTGCCTAACAATTCGATTCTTACTTTCACCAGGCCAAAAGATTCTCCTTTATTTTTATTCAGCGTGATGGATTTTATGGCAAACTTAAGGGTATTTTTATTTAAAGAAAAATCAATGATTTGCACTCTTTCTTTGGAGAGATATCGGACTAACGAGCCAATCTCCTCTCCTGTGAAATGATCTTTATAGAAAAGCTTTAATTCTTTTATATTGGCTGCTGTTGTTACATTGACCTTTTTCTCTTCGATGTTACCGTCAAAATTGCAAGTTAATTGATAGTAACAGTCCCGGTGATTTCGAATTTCTTTCATTCCCTGTTCCGGGTCAGTGGTATGAACGGTTTTTCCGCCGGTTTCTTTGGAGATCCGATTGAGAATGGTTCCCAGGTGGCCAATGATCTCAGGACCGGCGCCACTTCCTCTTTGTTTGTGGTGCATCCAGAGAATTGTATTGTACCGAATGCTGCCATTGGTAAAGGTATTAAGAATCCCTGGTCCGGGGAATGAATCCGCCAATTGGAACATCTTTTCCAATTGCCGGAGATTGTTTTGAAACGATTGTCTTGCCAGGTCGTTGTGATTGAAATAATCGTCTATTTCCTTTGTCACCATCTGTGCCCTGGCAAATATCCCGAAACTATCACCCTGTTGAAAATGAATCCACCATCCCTCACCTTCCCGGGTACCAAGAAAACCAAGCACCTTTTGATAATTTTTCATATCAGGATATAAAAACAGGTTCCTGAAATTCAAAAAACCCTGGGGAAAAGAAGATAAAAACGTACCGATTATTTTATAGCTGGTAGCTAAACCAGGATCCCTGATTTCCCCGCGAAAAAGCTGCATCATTCGGTTCATTTGAATTTCAAGATTTTTCTTTGAGGCATTTAATTTTTTCTTGAATTCATGGCAGTCGTTTTTGAGCAATTTATCAATGTCGGTTATCATTTTTTCTTTATTGGCAGATACATTGAGTCTGTATATCTTAAGCGGCGTTACCAGGATTAACGCATCAGCAGTGTTTAATATTTCGGTGATAAAGTAAGAGATGGTCTCTTGCACCTGGTTCCCATAATCGGTCATATGAAAGGAGAG
>CP070627.1:3285511-3288400 GCA_020355945.1 Candidatus Aminicenantota bacterium
CCCTGGCCGAGGGGTTGACAAATGTGGGGGAATTGTTATAATCGAAACTTCTTAAATGATTATTGAAACAGGTGATTCAAATGAAGAAAAAACAATTAAATTTATCTGCCCAGGAGACTAATCAAATCATTGCCGATCAGAACCGGGAATTATTCACTGGTAACAGTATTTTTACGGTTAACATCATCGGCTCTCCCGGGTGTGGAAAAACATCGATATTGGAATATACAGCCAATCACTTTGACGGTAATTTTGCCGTTATCATCGGTGATGTAAAAACAGCCCTTGATTCGGACCGCATCATTCAATCAGGTCATAAAAATGCCTATGCCATTGAAACCGGGGGCGGCTGCCATCTGAGCGCCAAAATGATTCAACAAAAACTGGAAGAAATAGATTTAAAAAGCATCGATTATCTTTTTATTGAAAATGTGGGTAACCTGGTTTGCCCCTCCTCCTTTGACCTGGGAGAAAATTTAAAAATCGCTGTGTTAAGCATCCCGGAAGGAGATGAAAAAGTCAGGAAATATCCTGCGCTTTTCATAAGAGCCGCAGCAGTGATTATCAACAAAATCGATTTACTGGGTATGATGGATTATGATATCCAACGAGTGAAAGCCGATTGCCTGGCCCATAATCCTGATGTGAAAATACTTGAAACCTCGGCCAAAACCGGCCAGGGATTTGACCGCTGGTTTGAATTTTTAAAGGAACAGAGAAACCGGGTATACGTATAAGAGTCCTCGGAAATAGAGGATGAAAACAAAATTTATAAAAAAGTGAGGTGGCGATGAAAAAAGTAATGTTTGCAATCTTGATGGTTTTACTTTTGTTTAACTTTATTAATAGTCAATCCAAAAAACCCATGAACCCGGAAGACCTTTATAAAATCAAAAAGGTCTCCGATCCCCAGGTGTCACCGGAAGGAAAGTGGATTGCCTATACCGTATCCATAACCAACCTGGAAGAGAACAAAGACAACAGCGATATCTGGTTGATCCCGATATCGGGAGGAAACTCCAGGCAATTAACCGCCGGTCCAGGAAAAGATCATTCTCCCCGCTGGTCCCCGGATGGGACACAAATCGCCTTTATTTCAGATAGGGACGAGGTAGGGAATATTTATTTGATCAATATTAACGGCGGTGAAGCCAAAAAATTAACCCACTCCGAAACCGCTCTATCCTCTCCCATTTGGACAAAAGACGGAAAACATATTCTCTGCCGTTCAAGGGTTTTACCGAAAAACAAAGAAAAGCTGGAAAACTGGACCAAACAGGAACTACCCAAATGCGAAGCAAGAACCATTGATGGTTTACTCTTCCGGGAGCGGGACAAATGGTTGGGGGATAAACGGAATCACCTTTTTATGGTCAACCGCACAGATGGTTCGATGAAGGATTTGACACCCGGGGATGCTGACGTTCCCCCGGTATCACTGACCAGCGCACACGATTTTGATGTCTCTCCCGACGGTAAAGAGATATGCTTTGTAAGAAATGATGATCCGGTTCTTGCTGTCAGCACCAACCACGATATTTTTCTTTTAGATATAGATACGTTAAAAGAAACTAAGATTACCGAAAACCCTGCGTTGGATCGAGAGCCTCATTACTCCCCGGATGGCCGTTATATTGCTTACCGGGCTATGAAGAAAAAGGGCTATGAAGCAGACCGGGAACGCCTGATGATCTACGATCGAAAAACCAAAGCCCATACCCCCTTAACCGAAGCATTGGACCGCTCTCTAAGGCAAATCCTCTGGGCTCCGGGAAGTAAAGTTATTTATTTTACCTGTCGGGAACACGGTCGCAGTTCCATCTACAAAGTAGATTTAAAGGGTAATATCAAACAAATTACCAATGACGGTTATAATATCAATATCGCCATAACCCCTAAAGAGGACCGCTTGATATTCTTACGTTCCTATAATCATATGCCCGATGAGGTATTTTCCCTGTGGTTGAAAGGAAAAACTAAACTGACTCAACTGACTTTTGAAAATGCCGGGTTTTTAGCAGGATTTGATCTCCCCAAATTGGAAGAGTTCTGGTTTACCGGGGCGGAAGAGACAAAGGTTCATGGTTTTATCCAGGTCCCCCCGGGATTCGATCCCAACAAAAAATACCCGGTGGTGTTGACAATCCACGGAGGACCTCAGGGTATGTGGGCCGATCGATTCATGACCGGTTGGTTTACCTTTCAACTTATTTGTTCTCCAGGTTATGTAGGGGTGTTTATTGACCCGCGGGGCAGCTCGGGTTACGGTTCTACTTTCCGAGAACAGATTAGCAAAGACTACGGCGGCCGTTGTTTTATCGATCTCATCAAAGGCCTGGATTATGCCCTGGAACATTATGATTTTATTGATAAAACCCGGCAAGCTGCTGTGGGTGGTTCCTTTGGCGGTTACTCGGTGAACTGGATCATGGGGCACACCAATCGCTTTAAATGTCTTGTCAGTCATGCCGGTTTGTACAATATGACAAGTTTCTACGGGGCTACCGAGGAACTCTGGTTCCCGGCATGGGATATAGGAGAAACCCCCTGGGATGAACCGGAACTCTATGCCAAATGGTCACCCCATCTTCATGCTAAGAAATTCAAAACTCCCACCCTGGTTACCCATGGAGAAAAAGATTACCGTGTTCCTTTTGCCGAGAGCCTGCAATTGTTTACTGCTTTGCAGCGGCAAGGGGTACCCTCTCGTTTAGTGATATTCCCGGATGAAAGTCATGTGATCTCCGGCCCCCAAAATAATGTCCGCTGGTGGAAAGAAATCCATCGCTGGTTGAAAACTTACCTGGAAAATTAATTTGCCTCCGGCGGCCAGGGGGGCGCTTTTTGAAAAAACTGCCCCCCTGGACCCCCCACAAAAACTTTTTATTA
>CP070627.1:3288500-3291387 GCA_020355945.1 Candidatus Aminicenantota bacterium
AGGTTTTTTAATTTTATGGGCATTGGTTAAAGGAGATATTTTGTTTAAAAAGTCCCTGATTTTCCGTTCATCGCCATATTCCTCGCGGCGCAGGTCGCGGCGATAAGCAGAGGTGTTTTCCAGGAAGGTGACAAAATTGCTGATCCCCACAATATCCACGCCGCAAGCCAGGCGATCGCTGTAATACACCAACGACGCTAACACCATGTAACCACCATATGAACCACCATAAACCCCCACCCGGTTTTTATCCAATTCCGGCTGCGCCGCAATCCAATCCAGCAAGGCACCAATATCTTTTACAGAATCTTCCCGTTTCTCAGCGTTGTCCAGAAAAAGATAACTTTTCCCGTACCCGTCTGATCCCCTCACATTGGGCGCAATTACAGCAATACCCAGTTCATTGATAAAATAGTTAAAGGTCCCCTGGAAGTTCGGTTTGCCCTGGTTTTCAGGACCACCATGGATATAAACCAACACCGGGAACGGTTGGGCTGATTGCTTTGTGGGACGGTAATAGAAGGCCGGGATCATCCGTGATTTTCCCTTTACTTTATCAAAAGTGGGATAATGAATCAACCGGTGGGTGGCAAAGCCGGATAAATCCAGACCCGCTGTAAAACTTTCCGTCCACCGAACCAATTCCATGGTTTCCAGGTCCAGGTGAAACGCGTCACGATACATCCGCGCATTACTGATATTGAAGAAAAGTCTCTTGCCTGCCCGATCAAAAGCAAGATCAGCAATGACACCTCCAGGAATAGATGAAACTGGCTTATATTTGAAAGTATCAAGGTCCAGGAGGTATAAGCGGCTGATACCGTCCTCATTGACCAGGAAGGCTGCCTTTTTCATGTCCCTGGTGGTTGCAATAACGTCAATATTCCAGGGAATATCCCTGGTGAGCACGTCTATCTTTTTACCAGCCCTTTCAAACCGGATCAATTGCAAAAATTCGCTGCCTTGATCGCTCAAACCATATAAATATTTGTCGTCTTTCGATGCCGCTCCCAGTAAAAAAGAGACATTTTTATCACTCTCAGGCGTCAAGTTCTCAACTTTACCCGAAACCGTATCCACCAGGAGGGTCCCCGCCTTGTTGGCAGAAACATACTCTACCACCACCAGGTGGCGGTCATCATGAAGCCAAACAACAGGAAGATAATATGCCGGTTTGCCGGCTTTATAAACCAGTTTCGCTTCAGCGGGTTTATCCGGGTCCATCACATACACATCAAACAGTATACCGGTACGGCTGTTATTGGCATAAGCGAAACGGTCTCCTTTATTATTAAAAACAATAGCCTGATGACGGGATTTACCATCGGAAATCATGACAGATTTCCCTGTATCCAGGTCATATTTAAAAACCTGGTAATTTTCCCCACCTCCCACATCTTTGGAGAAGAGAAAGTACTTTCGTTCCGGGTCCGGTGAAAAATAGCCCCGGGTCACCGGTTCTTTAAAATCAGTCAACTGTTTCAATTGGCCCATTGGTTGGTCAAGCCAGCAAAGTTGAGTGGTAGCACCGGTTCGAGTTCTGACCATTATGCCTTTTTCACGGGGGTCTACATCCACGAATGAAGCTGATTTCATTTCCCGGTACTGTTTCATCTTCTCTTTAATTTCAACGGGGATAGGAGGAATATTCTCTGTGACAATGGTCCCCGGGACCTTAACATAAGCTTCTTCGGAGATTTTTGCCTCTTCTGCCTTCAGAACGACACCTGGAAAAACCATCAAAGTCAGGATAAAACCTACCAGTGCCAATAACGTTATTTTTGTTCTCATATTTACTCCTTATTTACTTAGTTCTTAGTTTAGTTAGCGTAAATTTCATATACGAGAATTCACTCTTTTTAGTTCAAATCAAAATTCTGCCAACATCCCAGAAAACTCGCGAGTATTTTTTCTTTTTTTATAGCCACGGACGAACACGATAAAATCAGGCACCGTCTCTTTTCTCTCATAAGATGAGCCATTTCCAGGCTGGCAGCACGTTGACTATAAAACCATTCATTTCAATTGTTTCTTCTTCATTGAAAGTGATAACAAAAATATCCTGGATCTTCAGAAAAGATGCGGTCTTCAGGATCCCCCGCAGTTCACGGTTACGGACCTCCGGGTCACTGAATTGGTAACAGACTTGATAAAGATGCTTTGCTTTTTCCTGGGCTGTCTTATTTATGGCAATGAAGTCTATTTCATAATTTTGTTTTGTCAAATAATATGAAACTTGATACCCTCTTCTGAGAAGCTCGATAAATATCATATTTTCAAATTTCCGGGTAATATCCACGCCCTCGGCCGGGGCAATGGCATCGGCAAGTGCCCAGTCGATGGCATAAACCTTCCGATAGTTCCGGTTACGGATTTTTTCAGATCTGGAATAAATTGGAATACTATATAACATGAAAGCCTCTTCAAGGTAGCGCAAGTACCTGTAAAGAGTTTCCGGGGAGAAAGACAGCCCTGCCTGGTCCATGTTTGTCATTATTTTCCGAACCGTCATGGGACAGGAAACCCGGGAAAGTAAAGCCTGGGAAAAGTGAGTGAAAGAGGTGATATTGATGTTGTCGTTAGGGTGAGCCTCAATAATATCCCGCAGCACCATTGTGTCCCAGTAACTTTGCAGTAAATCTATGTTTAAATGCGCCTCCAAATCCAACAAGCCTGGAAATCCTCCCTGATCGAGGTATTTTTGCAGCATTTTTCGCAGCATTGACTGTCCCTGGCTGGAAATCGTATCTTCTTCTACATGGTAATGCCGAATAAATTCCCTGAATGAGAAGGGGAAAAGTCCCACTGAGAAGTTCTTTCCTCTTAATGCGGATGCAATCTCCCCTTTCAAAAGTTTCGAGTTGGAACCGGTTAAAAGAATTCGATG
>CP070627.1:3291487-3294360 GCA_020355945.1 Candidatus Aminicenantota bacterium
TCGGTTTCGTTCAAGGTTTTATATCGTTTAAAGATACTAATCACCAGTGCAAACGCCACCCCGGTAGTAGCCACTCCCACAACAATAGCCGTCAGCATTAAGGTATGAGGTAAAGGGTTAATGTATTTAGCTGCTTCAATCGCACCGGTCATGCCGTGGTGGACTTTATCGATATCTGTAGGTTCAAGGATAGGTACGGTCCCACCCCATTTCACGGAACTGGCAATAAAAAAGATAATCACCGATACCTGGAAGATGGTCATGCCGATTAGTTTTTTCACCAGGTTTTTTTTCATCATCATGGCATAGAGGCCGATAACCAGTAGAGCCAGCGTAAACCAATAGGCGTAATGTCCCACGATAAGGTCGATTATTGTCATAATGGGTCTCCTTCCAGCAAGTCGTCGTAAATGGCCACCAGGATACCCATGACAGCCAGGCCCACGCCGATTTCTACGAATAAGATTCCCCATCCGCGCACGGCAGCGAGGTCTTTACCCAGGGGCAGGGTTTCGTAATGCAGGAAATTACCTCCCAGCAGCATGGCAACAAAACCTGTTCCGAAATAGATGAGCACGCCAATGGCCCCCAGTATGGTGCCCCAGCTTTTTTTGAACTGCAATTGGCCCAATTCGCCGCCCGCAGCCAGTCGTACCAGCAGCACTGCTGCCGCCAGCATGGTACCGCCCTGGAAACCTCCACCCGGGCTGTAATGACCGTGAAAGATTACATAAAGCGCATATAACATAATAAAAGGAGAAACTACCCGAGCCACCAGTGAAACAATCGGGTTATCGTCTTTTCGTGTCATTGGCTTCCCTCTTTTTTTCGTTTTCTTAGAAGCAGAAAGCAAATTAGCCCGGCGGTATAAATCACGGTTTCTTCGCCCAGGGTATCGTATCCCCGGTAATCTGCCAGTATTACGGTTACCATATTATCGGTATGGGCATCTTTTTTAGCGTTTTGGATATAATAATAGGCGGCACCTTTAGAGCCAGCCAGGCTTTTCTCCCGGTTCAGGGGAGCGTCGGGGTCACCCCGATTGGGCAGGCCGGCAGCCGCATAGAACATCAGGGCACAAAAGACGATAAGAATCAAATAGTTAACGATTTTCAATCGGAACTCCTCCTGGTAGTTTTAAAAATCAGCACCACGAAAAGAACACCGGTAACGCCAGCCCCTACCACTGCTTCGGTAAACCCCACATCCACAGCGCCCATTGCCACATAAAGCAGGGCAGACATAAAGCTAAACACGCTCAGCGTTACCACGGCAATGAGTAAATTTTTAACATACAGGGCAAGAATTGCGGTGATCAATAAGACGATAAAGAAGATAATTTCCAATTCCCAGTGCATTATTCTTTCTCTTTTTTTTCTTCTTTTTCTTTGGCATCCGGTGAACGGTCTTTTTTGAACCAGGGAATCATGCGGAACCGGAACGCTGCCTTAGCCAGGGCATTGGTAGCCGTAGGATTGGTCAGGCCCACAAAAGCGATAATGATTAATAATTTGGCGCTATTAAGAACGAATCCCTGGGAGAGTTCGAAAATAAGCAGCCCGGAAATCACCAACATAATACCCAGGGTATCGGCTTTACCTGTGGCATGGGTACGGGCAAAAAAATCAGGAAGCCGGATCAAACCGATACTGCCCACCAACAGGAAGAATGCCCCCAGGCTGACGATAATACCGGCTATAACTTGTAAAAATTCCATTATTCTTTTCTAAAACCTCTTCTGGTATCCAGGTATTTAGCGATAGCAATATTCCCGATAAAATTAAGGACTGCATAAGCCATGGTGATATCGATAAACATATCCAGGCGATTGAACACCAGGCCAATCACCAGGATCAGGACCATGGTTTTAGTGGCAATGGCGCCTGCTCCCAGGATTCGGTCGAAAAGTGTCGGGCCCATCAAGACGCGGTAAAGGGGGATAAAAATAATCACCGTCAAGATAACAGACAGGTATACGAAATATTGTTCCATTTAGATATCTGCTCCTGATTTTATGATTTTAGTATGCTGCACCACCTGTCCCGGTTTTTTTTCGTATAGTTTTGCCACTTCCCGTGGTAGTGAGTCTTCCATAATACCTGTTGATGAGACATCCATTAATGCGTGCACCAGGAATTCGTCTTCTTTGATCTGGATAGTGATGGTGCCCGGGGTTAAGGTGATAGAATTTCCCAGGATTACTTTTGCGCTGGTATTAGGGAGTTTGGTTTTAAAGCGGAGTAGGGAGGGATCGATGGGCATTTTAGGATTTAGAACCACGGCTGCCACCTGGAGGCTGGCCACCACGATCTGCCAGATCAGCCAGGGGATATAGAACAGTACGCGGCCGAATCGCACTCGAACAGTGAAAACATCTCTCATCCGGGCTCTTGCTTCAGCCAGTTCTTCCTCGAAAAAGTAGTACTTGCGCAAGCGGATATTGAGCGTTACGATCAAAAGGGCGGAAAGAACTCCCATGGAAATGTGGAAGAAGTCGTAATGACCGCTCAGTAGGAGCCACAATCCCAACAGTAGCACAAACTGGATAATGCTCTTTAGCCAAAACTCTTTTTTCAATTCACAACCTTAGTGTCAACTTTAATTCCAGGAACAATTGGAATTTGATTTTGGAAAGGAGTATTATATAGATTTCGTTCTTTCTTGTCAAGGGAAAAAATTTTTTTTATTAATTTTGGTTTTAGCCACGAAGGTACACAAAGGGACACAAAGAAGAGGGAAGCTGGGAAGATAGGAAGATGAGAAGTCAGACGACAGGGGTCAGAGGAGACAGATGATGGCTGAAACAACCTCTAATGAAAAGCTTTTGTGGGGGGTCCAGGGGGGCGGTTTTCTCGAAAAGAGCCCCCCTGGCC
>CP070627.1:3294460-3297321 GCA_020355945.1 Candidatus Aminicenantota bacterium
ATGCTCACCCAGTTAGCCAATGTCGGTGCACCTGTCATCTACGGTAGTGTGGCCACCTCGGTCGATCTACATGATGTGAGATACCTGGGTGGGCCGGTGGAAAGCGGCATGCTCAATGCTGCCACTGCTCAGCTTGCCAGGTTTTACGGCTTTCCCTATTACTCTACAGCCGGCATCAGTGATTCCAAGACTCTTGATGCCCAGTGCGGTTATGAAACAGCCTTTAACAATTTACTCGTTGCCCTGGCCGGGGGTGATTTTATCCACGATGCTGCCGGGTTAATGGAATTTGCCAACACAGTCAGCAAAGAGAAACTGGTCATGGATAATGAAATTCTTGGCATGGTTTCTCGAGCAGTCAAGGGAATCGAGGTCAACGAGGATACCCTGGCATTTGAACAGATAAAAAATGCCGGGCCCGGAGGGAACTTTATCGCAGATCGACATACGAGAAAATATATGCACAAAGAACATTTCTTCCCGGGGTTAAGCAATAGAGAGAACCGTGAGGTCTGGGTGAACAAGGGGAGTAAAACCACTGCCCGGAGAGCGCATGAAATGGTCAATGAAATACTTTCTCAACGCCCCCGGTTCTATCTTGAACAAGAGTTAGCACAGTCCCTGATGAGTTCGTTCCCCAATATCAGGGCAGAACACTACCGTGATGGAAAATAATAAGATAAGAATAAATCACATAACAAAAAGGAGGTGAGGTGATGATTATCATCGGCGAAAAAATAAATGCCAGCCGAAAGTCCATTGCTAAGGCCATTATGTCCCATGACCCTATTGCCATACAGCAGCAGATCGAGAAGCAGGATAAGGCCGGGGCCCATTTCATTGACCTTAATGCCGGCACAGGGGCAGGTGATGAAAAGCAAGAAATCGAAGATATGTGCTGGTTGATCGATATTGCCCTGGAAACCACCGATAAAAAATTGAGCATTGATTCGGCAAACCCGGTGATTATCCGCAAGGCAGCCGAACATATAAACAACCGGCGCCCTTGGCTCATTAATTCCGTAAAAAATGACGATCGCATCCTGGGAGAAATACTGCCCATCGCTGCTGCCCGGGGAGCTTCTGTCATTGCTTTGGGAATGGACGTCAGTGGAATACCGGATAACAGGGAGGAGCGCGCTGCCGCCTGCCGTGAAATTTACCGGAAGGCCGAAAAAGCAGGAATATCAAAAGAACAGATATTTTTTGATCCATTGGTGTTGCCCCTTTCTTCCAATTTTAATCATGGGAAAATCGCGTTGGAGACATTAAGACGTTTAAAGGAGGAATTCCCGGACATAAAAACCACCATGGGAATCTCCAATATATCTTACGGACTGCCGAAACGACCCATGATAAACGCGGTCTTTATGTTAGCCGCGATTTCCCAGGGTCTTGATGCGGCAATTTGTGATCCTACCAATACCCGGATACAAAAGGCCATCATACTGGGCAAATTAATTTCCGGCAAAGACAAACACTGCCGCGGTTATACCCGCGCCGTAAGAAAAGGTGAATTCGATACAGACCCCCAAAAGCCAGACATAAAAGAGGTTTTATAGATAAACAAGACAAGGAGCGAGCCTCATGAATAATAGTTATAGAACAGGCACATTGGTAAAACCAAAACAACGGATCAACGACGAACAAATCAAACTCCTGGACCAGGCGTCTTTATCTATCCTGGACGATCCGGGTATCATCTGTCACAACGAACATGCCGCAGACTTACTGGGCAGTGCCGGGTGCAGTGTAACCAAAGAGAAAAGTGACACCGTGACCTGGAAGGTCCGTTTCCCGGCAAACCTGGTGAGGACAGCTCTTGAGAACGCACCTTCCTGTGTGGTATTGGGAGCAAGAAAACCAGAGAACCGGTTATTACTGGATTCCCATGTCCCGCTTGTTTATTTCGGTACCGGTTCGGAAACCAACATTTTCCTGGAAACCGAAGTCGCTGATTTCGTTAAAACGGATGATCCCGGCGTTAAAATCTCCAGGCCCGTTTATATCAAAAAACGGGGAACGGTCAGACACCTCTGTCAATCAGCCAAACTATGCAGCAGCCTGGAAAACGTGGATTTCTTCATTCGCAATGTAAACATCCAGGACCCTGGAATTACCAAAGACAACAAGGATGTCAATGTATTTATGGCATCATTGATGTATATGAGCAAACACATCCAGGCCGGGATCGTGAACCTGGAACACCTCGATGATGTGATACGCATGGCAGAAATTGCAGTCGGAGGGCCTGATCAACTTAAAGAAAACCCCATCTTCTCTTTTATTACCTGCCTGATCAAAAGCCCTCTCCGGATGGTGGAAGATACCACGGAAAAGCTGATAGCTATAGCCCGGAAGGGGATGCCTTTGGTTGTATCCAGTTCCCCACAGGGAGGTTCAACAGCACCTATCCGGGAAGAGGGTATGGTGGCATTAATAAATGCTGAAATATTGGCGGGCATTACCCTGACCCAGGTGGTGAACCCGGGAACTCCGGTCATTTATGGTGCTGTCCCGGTGCGGGCCCGGCTGGATAATTTGCACGACCTCTATGGAGCGCCGGAATTTATCCATTACAATATCGATTGTATTCAAATGGCAAAGCACTACGGCATCCCCTGTTATTCTACGGCAGGTGTAGGAGATGCGCGGGTCCCGGGGCTGCAGGCAACCATTGAAAAGGTCTTTTCCCAGCTTGAAGTGGCTGGCGCCGGTGCCCAATACATTCATTATGCTTTCGGTTTGCTGGATAAAACCAATATCTTTTGTCCGCTGCAGGCAGTTCTTGACGATGCTCATATCGGTATTTGCCGCCGGATATTAAGGCAGCCCGCTTTTAATAAAGAAGAAACCGAGGC
>CP070627.1:3297421-3300271 GCA_020355945.1 Candidatus Aminicenantota bacterium
GCCAGGGGGGCGCTTTTTGTAAAAACTGCCCCCCTGGACCCGTGAAACATCCGCAAAAACTTTTTATTAAGGCAGTTAGGTCAATCATTGATAATATTCATGTCCTTAAATTCCCGAGTTTATAAAATAACATACATACGATTAAGTTTCAAGTACCACGTCCCCTAAATCCACCACCTATTTTTTTAAGCCCCGAAGACACGGTGATGCATGAAGAAACGCGAAGAAAGACCGCTGATGAACGTGATAACCATGATAACAGGCGCCATTAGTGAGAAGTTTTTGGAAGTCCGTGACCGCCGAAACCTTTTTTCAAAAAGGGTTTTGGCCGCCGGAGGCAAAAGGAAATAATTTAGCTGGCGCCATTAACGCTTTTTTTATTCTTGAAAATAATTCCTGTTTCTTATAAAATATCACTATGAAAAAAGTGTTGAAATTTCCGGTTAATCCTGGTATTTATTCGTTCCAGGGACATTACCTCTAAAGGCCAAATGCTATGCAGGAAAAGAAACCATATCTCATTGAAATAATAACCGGCCTGGTAGATAATGGGGTAGAATTCATTATTTGTGGAGGTATGGCGGTGGTATTTCACGGTGTTGAACGAATGACCATGGACCTGGATATCTCCCTTAATATGGATGCGGATAATATCAAAAAATTTCTTACTGCAGTAAAAGATTTAGGCCTTACGCCCAGGGTACCAGTTCCACCGGAATCACTGCTGGATAAAAAAATGATCGATTTTTTTATTCGAGATAAAAAAGCAATAGTATTTACTTTTTTGGACACCGATCGCCCTTACCGGCAGATCGATGTTTTTTTACCCGAAGATAAATCTTATCACCTTTTAAAAACGCATACGGTTGATGCCCTGGTAGAGAATAGGCTGGTAAAGATTATATCCCTGGAAAAGTTATTGGAGATGAAATTGGCGGTAAATCCCCCAAGGGATAAAGACAAGTTGGACATCGCTGCCCTAAAAAAAATAATGGGATTGAGGGAGTAATACCATGAGTAAGCAATCTCACCCTGGAGGCAGCAATTCCAATTGCAATGATTTTGAACGATGGAAACGGGAACTCCGGGACACAGATTTTGATGGTCATACCCTATTTCATACCATGAGTTTTACCCAAAAACTGGCCTGGTTATCCGAAGTGGTAATCAGCACTTACCTTTTGGCAAAAGAGAATCCCCAGGCAGGCTGTGGTTCTTTTTTCCACCCGGAATTCAGTTCATTATGAAAATAACTTACCTGACCCTTTATGTCCACAATGCCTTCCTGACATCGATCAGGCGCTTCATCATTCGAGTCTCTTCATCTTCATATTCTTTTTCTATCATCTCTTGTTTTTTTCGAGCGGCGTCAACCTCGCTCTTCTTTTCTTCACAGTTATCTTTATCACTCAAAATATTCCACTTATCACATACTTTATCCCATCCACTGACTTTAGCAGGATCAGGGCGATTGGGACGCTCATCTTTCCACCAGGTATACAAATATTTGATTTCTTGTGCATCTTTGGCCTGTTGTTCATTCCTTTCTTCTTCCGGGAGATTCGGGTCACCTAAACCGATCTCCCACTCCAGGTAGGCAAGTCCTTCAATCCTGCTTCTCCACCAATGGGTTCTTCCCCAACCACTCCAGGGTTTCCGCTTTGTAAACACAACATTCATCCAGGCTTTTTCGACTTCCACGAAATCCACAAGCATATCGAACATAGCATAAAGTAGACGCGTATCCATATCATAGTATCCGGGCTTTAACGTTGTCTTGATGGTGTGATATCGATCAACCGTGCGGTAACGGACCCAGGACTTTGCTTTTTCAATAGGCTTGATAAAGGTTTTCCAGCACCAAAATGGAAAGGTGTCCGCAAGAAACCAACGCACTTTGTTCTTTCTAGCCTTATCTTTCCAATCTCGCCATTCATCCCAGGTGGCTGCCTGCGGCATATCCTGGAAAAACCATCTTTTAAACTTAGTTCTCATGCTCATATTAATTAATTTGCGCAGTTGTGTTCTTAAAAGAGATCAATAGCATAATCTGAGAAAGATTTCAAGGAAAAAATTGAAAAATTTACATTGCACTTTTAAGGTGTAAAATTAAAGGTTAAAGGTTAAAGGTGCCAGGCAAAAATCAGCATATCCTTCTTTTTTTAACCAGGCTTTTGCTTTATCACCAGGCGGTCCCTTTAGTACCTCAGTGGCTGCCCCGTCAGAGATTACCAATTCATCACACAGGCCAGTGAGTATATGAAGGAGTGAAAGCTTTCCCAGGATAATTAGAGATGAAGCATCAATCACCCATTTTTCATTCAATTTCTATCTCCTTTAAAAGCTCATCCCTGGTGACCTGGAAAGGGGATATTCCAAAATCATCAAGCGCTTTTAAAAACTCGTGCCGTGTGATTCCAGCTATTTCAGCGGCCTTGGCTTGCGATATTTTTTCCATTTCATACCATTTGACGGCTGCGGCCAGTCTCATTTCTTTAACAAAAAGCTCGGGAGTACTCCGGGTAGCCGAGAAAACTCCTTCAGGAAGCTCTACATTTATGTGTACACTCATTTAAACCTCCTCGAATAAAATTATAACATAAATTCCGCTATCCGTCCGAATTTTTGATAAAATATTTTCGAGTAAAAAAAGGGGTCAGGCCAGAAAATACCACGACATTCCGGCGGTCGCCACTCCACTTCTCCAGGATTAAAACCGAAAACCGTGGACGGTGAATGCGAATGGGTCAATGTTTGGTTAAAATAGAACTGGTGAAGCTTTCCGAAAAATAAACAGACCAACAATCAACAATAAACCTGGTAAAAAGTAAAGATGTAAAGCACCCCACC
>CP070627.1:3300371-3303215 GCA_020355945.1 Candidatus Aminicenantota bacterium
ATGAAAATAGCCCACGAATTACACGAATTACGCGAAAAAAAATTAAAATAATTCGTGTTAATTCGAGTAATTCGTGGGCCTCTTTTTTTTCATGCTTCTCCGGGCGGCTCCTGAATCAAAATCAACAGGATTTGAATCATTTCCTTCATTTTCCTGAATCAATTTTGTTATTATTTTGAATCACCATTACCAACTTTTAAATCATTTTTATGCCATAATATGGGCAGATCGTTTGACCGATGATACGATGACAGGGAACAAGGTAAACGATCGAAGGTTAGTTTATTTTGAATGGAGGTGAAAAAATGGTGAAGAAAATTGACATTACCATTGAGAACAAACTGGCAGCTGGAGAAAGAGACCTTAATGTCTTTCATTACTCCACCCGCAGCGCACATATTATCAGTCATAATAGTTCGGTCACCCTTCCCCTGCGAGACGCAGGTGAAAACGATTACCTTGACATCTCTGTGGTGAGGGGGCCCGGTTATTTATGGATGACTTGTGTGATCAGTTTACCATGGTGGATTGATTTTGATTTTTCTTCGGAAGGAAAGTTGGCCGTCACCCATTCCGGTGACAGGAAACGAATATTATTAAAAATCCCCCCGGGTCCACCCACCTGGGAACTGAATATTACCAGGCCCACCGGTTTGTCGTCCATTGGCACATTGACAGCGGTTCAGGCGGAAAATATTACCATCAGCGACAATGGAACCGGTGAAGGGGGCTAGAATGATAAAACAAGGAGGTAAGAGGGTAGAGAAATTTAAAAAAAAGAGATCCATGACCAGGGAGCGATGAAAAAGAGGTTTACGGACAGGACCCGGTCCTGTCCGTAAACTCTCCCGCGGCTGAAAAAGCCAGCCGGAAGTTAAATTTAAGGAATGAAAAAGTGCAAGGGTGGAGTTTACCCTTAGCCAGGTACAAAAAATAAAAAACAAAAAAAGGAGGAAAGTAAGATGGAACAAACAAGAAAACAAGAAAAACCTTTTGAGATTCTGAGTCAAGATGACATGAGTTTCATAAGGGGTGGAGACGGAGACCCGCCGCCTGTAGGAAACGGTGACGATAAGGACACCTAAGTTGGGTCCAGGAAAGATACACCGCAGAGGACATATGTCGAACGCCCTCTGCGGTGTTTTTTTGTTCTTATCACTTTGCTCTTGCAAATTTCTCTTATTCGTGTTAGATTTTATTTTTAAAACTTAAGAGGCATAATATATGAACCCCGGGAAACGGTGAGGTTGATGCTGTGTTTTAAAAGAATCTTTTTTTTCTTTACGGTGACACTTTTGCTTTTGGAAATACCTTTTTGGAAAACTTCATACGTATATGGCCAAAATACCGGAAGTACCACAAGTACCGGCTTAAAATATTTTAAGAACTATACCCGGCAAGAATATGTGGGCCATAACCAAAACTGGGCAGTTATACAGGATAAACGTGGAATCATTTATGTGGCCAACAATAGTGGCATAAAGGAATTTGACGGGGTTTCCTGGCGGCAAATTGATGTACCTAACTTCAAGGTATGCTCCCTGGCCCTGGATGAAACCGGGAACATTTATGTCGGCGGTAAAGATGAGATCGGATTCTTAGCCCCGGATTCAAAAGGTACGTTGCACTATTTGTCCCTGGTGGGCCATTTAGATGATAGTGAAAGAAACTTTGCCGATGCATGGGAAACACATTGGACAGAAAATGGGATATATTTCAGGACTTCAAAATTTTTATTCCGATGGGATCCCAATTCAAAAGAAATAAAAATATGTAAGCCGGAGAAACCGGGAGATAGCTTCAAAGCTTCTTTTGTTTGTAAAGAAGAGTTATTTATACGCCAGGAAAACGTTGGTCTCATGAAAATGGATAGGGGCACTGATTCGTTAATGAGGGTCCCTGGTGGTGAAACATTTGCTAAAAAAAGGATTTGCATGATGGCTCCCTATGATAAAAAAAAGTTACTGATCGGGACCCGTTCAAACGGGCTTTACACATATGATATATATGACGGCATCGAAGCTGTTCCGTTCTTTACAGGAGTTGATCATTATTTGAAAGAAAAAGAAGTTGCTCACGGTATCCGTTTGTCCTCCGGTGATTTTGCCCTGGCGACACGTGCGGGAGGTCTCGTTGTCATTGATCCACACGGGAGGGTAAAAGAAATTTTTAATAAAGCTTACGGCCTGCAAGATGATTATGTAAATTATGTTTTTGAAGATTACCAGGGCAATTTGTGGCTGGCTATGAATAAAGGAATATCGAAAATCGAAAATGTTTCTCCCCTTTCCATTTATGATGAGGAATCAAGTCTACCCGGGAATGTTCAAGCAGTGGTAAAACATCAGAACCATTTATATGTGGGAACCGACAGGGGATTATTTTTTCTTGCTTCTCCCCATGAATTTCGTCCTGCTGCCGGGATATCAAGTAACTGCTGGTCCCTGCTCTCAATTGCAGGCTCTCTCCTGGCTGCAACCACCGACGGTGTTTTCCAGGTTGAAAATGATGATATAAGAAGGATTATTGAGAACCGTTCTTATGTTTTGTTTCACTCCCCAAAGGATGCAAATCGTGTTTGGGTGGGAACACGCCAGGGATTGGTTTCTTTATACTGTAAAGACGGCCAATGGGTGGGGGAACGTAAATTTGAAAATATAACTCATGAAATAGAAACCATTGTTGAAGACAAAGGAAATTTGTGGTTGGGCACCCAAACAAAAGGCGTTTTAAAGGTGGATTTTCCAGGTAATGGGGTAAAGAAGAATCCTGTTGTCACCCAGTACCATACTTCCCATGGACTGCCCACCGGATGGATTCGTGTCTATAAGGCGGCAGGACATG
>CP070627.1:3303315-3306159 GCA_020355945.1 Candidatus Aminicenantota bacterium
AAAAAACTGCCCCCCCTGGACCCCCCTGCAAAAACTTTTTATTATTTTCATTCGTCTCATTTTACCGCAGAGGACGCACAGATTTTAATTATTTCGTAATTTTTTAATCTAAATCTTTTAATAACCTCGTCAACACAATGATTTCTCACTACAATGTACACATCCTTTTGAGTCTTTAAAATTTTTTCCAGCATAGGACAAAACCCCTTTCCTTGCAATTCCAGGGGACCAATTTCATCTATAAATACCGGTTCAATATCTTTAGCGATGATTTCATCGATGATTTTTCCAGCAAAATCAAATGCTTTTTTTGAAAAACGAAACAGGCCAATACGGTAAATTGCATCCCAACCCGGTGGTACAAATTCCATTTTATATGCCAGGGGCAATTTTTCACCGGTGCTTAATTTTACGATTTCATAACCCACGAATTCCGCATTTAAAAAGACTTTCCTGGAAACCCAACCATCCCCTTTTTTCATCTGCCGGTAAATTGCTTCTATTTCCCGGGTTTTCCCTTCATCAATTCCAGCGGTTATTATATATATCATTTCACCGCAGAGAGCGCAGAGTACAAAGAGAGGCGAGTCTTACCTTCCCATGTGTTTATGCCCACTCTTATTATAACGAATGGCCTGGAGTTCGGCAATGATGGAAATAGCGATTTCATCCGGGCTGGGTCCGCCAATATCCAGGCCAACAGGCGTATAAAGCATATCCAGGTTAATATCGGCTCCCAGCTCTTCTTTCAATTTTTCGATCATTAAGGGGGATTTTCGTTTAGACGCTACCATCCCGATATATCTCGGGTTCCATTGGGACTGGTATATTCGTTTTAAGATCACATAGTCTAATTTGTGAGAGTGAGAAGCAATAATAAAATAACCGGATTCCGGGACGTCCTCATCCTGTAATGCGGTTTCATATTTGGTGGTAATACGGTGCTGGACGCCATCAATGGTTTCTACCATGCCTTCGCGATTGTCTAGCAATGTAATGTAATAGTTAAGATTTTTAAGGTGGTAAACCAGGGCTTTGCCGATGTGACCGGCGCCAAAGATATAGAGCCTGTCACCGGTACCAATGTATTCGTAAAACAAGGTAATGGTTCCACCGCAGAGCATGCCGGTTTTTTCGCCGTTGATGATTTCATTATCCGGGTTTAACAGGTATTTTTTTAATTGGCTTTTTTGATTTTCCAGGATTTTAGTGGCATGTTTTACGGCTGCGTATTCCAGGCTGCCGCCGCCTACCGTGCCTTTTTTTTGGCCGTCCTGGCGCACCAGCATTTTGGTTCCTATCACAGCAGGGCCGTGGCCTTCTTTTTCTACTACGGTTATCAAAACACCATTCTCACCGCTGGTCTTTAATTTTAATATTTCTTCGTATATTTCTATCACTGGTTTTCTCCGTTAATAAAACCATTTGTGTAACTTTGTGCCCTGGTGTCCTGGTGGCTATTTTCATAGTAGTTTTTCATGATAACTCGCCCGGAGAAACATGGAAATTATACATTCGCTTAATCCATATTATTGTAGATGCTTCACGGCTTGATTTATCAAGCCCGTCCGGGCGATTCATCCACGCCTCTACGGGGTTTGATGAATCAAACCCCTACGACAGAATTTATGCATATTTTTCTTCGCGTCCCTTCATGCTTCACCGTGTCTTCGCGGCTTATTTTCATAGCAGGACACAGGGTTTTAGTTCAGATCGCAGCCAGCGCTAATTTAACCAGAAGAGCCGCAGCCAGGGCAGCAGCCGCTGCAGCCGGTCGTACGCGAAAGGACCATGTTTTTTCACCTTTAAAGACTTTCTCTGCTTTTAAATAAGCAATAATAATCAATGCATTTAGCAGAGATTCCAGCAGGAGAAACCTGAGAATATGCCCTAATCCCATCCGGATAAACTCCTGGGATATGGCAGTAAAAAAAAGAATCGAGGAATAAAACAAGAACCCCAGCCGCCATCCGGTACTGGCAATCAATGCCTCTTTAAAACGAAATTGCACGGGTTTCATATCGAGTAATTTAAAAACCAGTATCACTGCCGCAGATTCCATTAAAATAGCTATTGCCGGGTTGATGGTGTGTATTGGGCTGAGATTGGGCAAAAGCAGGTCCACCAGCTTGATGCTGGCTGCTACTGCCGCAGTGCTAAATAAAACTCCCGGTTTACCAGTATCTTTGTAAGCCCGGGTCATAAAATAAAAACCAATAGGGAACATAATGAAACCAGCAATCCCGGGGATGAATATCACCAGGTGAACCAGGTAACCGACCGTGGCTTCCACAATACCCCATAATGCCCCCCAAAAGAGTGAAACGACCAGCGCTTGCTTTAATGTATCTCTGTTCATCATGCCTCCTTGTCTTCTATGAAAAATTAAGATTTAATTATAACATTAAAAAAAAAATTTTTAAATGATTTTTTTGTTTATTTTTGCTTTCGCCAGGGGGGCTATCCTGGATACCGCCATGTTAAGCTTCTATTCAGTCCTGGCGCAGGTTACCGGGAGACACACCCCGCCCCTTTGGGGCACCCCTCTCAAGAGGGGAATTGCGGTGGCCTCAGTACTTTATCACTCACCTGAAAAAACAGCTAGAAATTACTGTTTATCGGCAAAACCATATCTCTTCCATTCTTCCATGGGTAATTCAGCTTTGATCTTTCTCTTGAGGATGGAATATTGGTTCTCCATTTCCTTCTGCTCTCCACGAAGCCGGGTGTTGAACTTTTAGTTTTTCTTTCCCGCCAGTACCGGGTCAACCTGACCTACTTGCTGCACGGGGAAGGGGATATGTTTCGCCCGGAAAAGGTGACCAAAGGAGTGACTATTGAAGA
>CP070627.1:3306259-3309102 GCA_020355945.1 Candidatus Aminicenantota bacterium
ATTATTTATCCGGTCAATAGGTCCGACCAGTCCGACCAGTCTGACCGGTCCGACCGGTCCGACCGAATCAATCAAACCGAAATCAGCCAGCCGCTAGTGTTTGCCTTTGAATATGCTCTTTTTCAACTTTTAATGAAATGGGGCATCAGGCCTAATGCCGTGGTGGGGTACAGTTTCGGAGAGTATGCCGCTGCCTGTGCGGCGGGAGTATTCCCGGTAGAAGAGGCGTTAAAGCTGATGGTACACCGGGGAGAATTGATCCGGCAAACGCCGGAAGGAGCCATGTTAAGTGTCCCTCTTCCCCGGGAAGAACTAATGCCGCTGCTTACCCCGGGAGCGCCACTCTGGTTGGCCATTGATAATGGCTCTTCTTGCATTGTTTCCGGTGCCAAAACAGCCGTTGATGATTTTGAAAAGCAATTAAAGCAGAAGAAGTTGTTGTGTATGCGTTTGGATGCTTCTTATGCTCTTCATTCCCCCCTGATGGGCCCTATTTTAAACAAATTTGAAGAGAAATTAAGAAAAATTACTTTAAATGAGCCGCAAATTCCTTTTATTTCTAATGTTACCGGGCAGTGGATTACTCCGCAACAAGCAGTTGATCCCGCTTACTGGGTCAGGCACTTACAAGGTACGGTATGTTTTGCTGAGGAAATCAGAGAGTTGGTCAAAGAACCGCGGGCGATTTTCGTGGAAGTGGGCCCGGGTCGGGATTTGTGCGCCCTGGTCCAGCGTTACCTGGGGGAAAACCACCAGGTGGTCAACTTGATAAGACCCCCGGCAAAAGAAATTCCTGATACCGCTTACTGGTTAGACCGGCTCGGACGGTTGTGGCTCTATGGAAAAGAAATCAACTGGAAAGGGTTTTATGATGAAAAAGGTGAACAAAGGTACCGGGTATCCCTTCCCACTTATTCCTTTGAACAGCAAAAATTTGATCTTGAAGGCGGTAGGGTTTTACAACCAATGCCAGTGGAGCAAATGTCTGCTGTTTCCCCTGTCTCTCAAATCTCTACCAGCTCTCCCACCTATAAACGCACCCGGTTACCAGCTAACTATGAAGCGCCTGGAAATGAAGTGGAAAAGAAAATCGCTGCCGGATTCCAGGCGATCTTCGGGTTGGATTTGATTGGCATTCATGATGATTTTTTTGAACTGGGTGGTGATTCGTTAAAAGTCATCACCCTGGTAACCCGGCTGCACCGGGACCTGGGGGTGGAAATCCCGATGGATGCGGTATTCAAGAACCCTACTGTTAAAGAAATTGCAGCATACATCAGGGAAACCCCCGGGCAATCAATGTTTACGCTTATTCCCCCGGTGGAGCGGAAGGAATATTACCCCCTGGCCCCGCCGCAACGGCGCATATTTATAATGGATCAACTGGAAGAAAAAAATAAAGCTTATAACATGCCCTCGGTGTTATGGTTGGAAGGGTCGGTGGATATTTCCCTGCTGGAAGACGCATATAAGCGTTTGCTCCACCGGCATGAGTCATTACGCACCGGGTTTTTCCTGGAAAAGGGTGAACCGGTGCAGCGGGTGTATCCTGCTCATGAAATCCAGGTGGGTTTTGAATATATTGATACAGCCACAGAGGTCACAGAGGACACAGAGGTTAAAGACTTCGCAGCCAGCATTATAAAGAACTTTATTCAGCCCTTTGATCTTTCCTGTCCACCACTCTGGCGAGTGGGGATAGTGAAAGTAGAGTTAGATAAACACCTGTTGATCCAGAATATCCATCATATTATCTCGGATGACATTTCGCTCGGTGTAATGATAACGGAATTGGCCATGCTGCTGCGGGGTGAATCGGAATTCCTGGCGCCTCTTCCCGTCCAATACAAAGATTATGCGGTGTGGCATTGGGAAGCCGCGGCAGATCGTATTTTACAGGAACAAAAGGCCTTCTGGCTGGACCGGTTCCCTGACGCAGGGGAACTGCCAGTGCTGGAAATGCCCTATGATTTCCCCAGGCCGCCGGTCCAGACCTTTGACGGCGCCAGTATCGAGCTGAAACTGGAATTGAAATTTAGAGATCAACTGCTGGAATTGGCCAGGAACCATAAAACCACTCTTTTCGTGGTGCTTTTTACTACATATAATATACTGCTGCACAGTTATAGCGGCCAGGAAGATATCATCGTAGGGACACCCATCACCGGGCGTTCCCATCGAGATGTCCAGCAGGTGGTGGGGATGTTTGTCAATACGTTAGCCATGAGAACTCACCCCAATGCCAATAAAACCTTTGCAGAATTTTTACAGGAGGTAAAAGAAGAAACCCTGGCAGCTTTTGCCAACCAACTGTATCCCTTTGAAGACCTGGTGGAACAATTGGATATTCCCAGGGACATCAGCCGGAACCCTTTATTTGATACCATGTTTGTGCTTCATACCGTAGACCTGGAAATGGTGACTATCCCCGGGGTGAAATTATCCCCCTATGAATTTGACCGCCGGGTGTCCAAATTCGATATCACCTTAAATGCCGCTGAAACCAAAAGCGGTTTAAACCTGGAACTGGAATACAACACGTCGCTCTTTAAGTCAGAGACCATGCAGCATTTCATGAAGGATTATGTTTTCATCCTGGAAAGCATCTCGGCGAACCCAAAGATAAAACCAGGTGAAATAAAAACTTATCCAATTAAAAGAAAAGAAGAAGAGAAAAAACAGATATTATATGAATTTAACCGTACGGAAGCAGATTTCCCGGGAGATAAGCCCTTGGACTGGTTTTTTGCAGAGCAAGTAGAACGAACTCCAAATAATATAGCTGTTGTCGGGCCATCGGGGATGAAATATAGGACTTATATGACCTATATGACCTATATTTC
>CP070627.1:3309202-3312036 GCA_020355945.1 Candidatus Aminicenantota bacterium
ATCTGCTTTTCAGTCAATAGGTAAACGAAATTTTTTTCTATTTCTTTAAATCATGGTATCTGCTGTGAAAACTTCTCGGCGAGGATAGTACGAGCCTATATGCTGCGCAAATCGTTTGTGTTGGTTTTCATTCGTTTCCGGGTGAGGGCGCGGCATCATGGGGGTGCTGCTATGAAAATAACTAAAAAATTAGCCACGAAGTTACACGAAGAAACACGAAGGAAAGATAAAAGAATCTGTGGAAATCTGTGTAATCTGTGGTTTCCCTTTTTCATTGTCTCCGGGTGAGGCCGCAGCACCAGGACAGGGTGCCACAAATTTTAATAGGTTTTCAAAGATAAGGTTGATTATTATACACATTCATGGTATAAAATCTCTTAACGGCAAAACAATGTGAAACAAATTACAAAGATATGACAAATGATAATCAAATAGAGCAAGGAGTAGGAAAAGATCCATGATTGAGCAAGCAAAAACCATCATGAAACGGGTATTCGGGTTCGATGAATTTCGATCGCTGCAAGAAAAGGTTATCCAAAATGTGTTAAACAAAAAAGATACACTGGTCATTATGCCCACAGGCAGCGGTAAATCTCTCTGCTATCAAATCCCCGCTCTCCTGTTTAACGGTTTAACCATCGTGGTATCCCCGTTGATTTCCTTGATGAAAGACCAGGTGGAGTACTTAAGGGAATTGGCGGTGCCTACGGCGCTGCTGAATAGTTCCCTGGATTATGATGAATATATGCAGAATGTGTCGCGGGTGAGAAAAAATGAAGTCAAATTACTATATGTGGCACCGGAGACTCTTTTGAAATCAAACATATTGGAGATGCTGTCTACAATACCTGTTGATTGTCTCGCCATTGATGAGGCCCATTGTATTTCCGAGTGGGGTCATGATTTCCGGCCGGAATACCGGCAGTTGGCTGAAGTGAGAAAACGGTTTCCCGAGGCAGTGTGTATGGCACTGACCGCCACTGCTACCCCACGCGTCCGCAAAGATATCGCCAACTGCCTCGAATTCGATCAATCCAATGAATTTATTGACAGCTTTGATCGACCCAATTTGTTTATCCGCATTTTTCCCAAACGGAATCCCTTTACCCAGGTGATTCGCTTCCTGGAAAAATTTCAAAACCAATCAGGTATCATCTATTGTGCCACCCGCCGTCAAGTGGATGAACTTTCCGAATTGCTGGCAAATCAAGATTTCTCTGTCAGGCCTTATCATGCCGGCTTATCCGATGAAGAACGCAAAGAGAACCAGGAATTGTTTATCCGTGATGATGTACAAATCATCGTTGCTACGATTGCTTTCGGTATGGGTATTAACAAGTCCAATATCCGGTTTGTGGTTCATTATGACTTGCCTAAGAATATTGAATCTTATTACCAGGAAATTGGCCGGGCCGGGCGAGACGGTGTAAATGCTTATTGCCTGATGTTGTTCGGTTACGGTGATATTCATAAAGTAAAGTATTTTATCAACCAGAAGGAAGATGATGTTGAGCGGCGGGTTGCTTACTTTCATCTCAATGCGCTTTTGCGGTTCGTGGAAACTGAGGTGTGCCGGCGGGTTCCTATGTTGAATTATTTTGGCGAAGCATACACGAAAGAAAACTGCGGCATGTGTGATAACTGTCTCAGGAAGGATAAAGAACTGACTGATATCACTCACCTGGCCACAAAGTTTCTTTCCTGTGTGGATAAAACCCGGGAGATTTTTGGGGCTAATCATATTATTGATGTGCTGCGGGGTTCAAAGTCTCAAAAGGTAATGAAATTTAACCACCAAAATCTCTATACTTATGGCAGCGGCATGGACCTTTCCAGGAAGCAGTGGTTTTTTCTTTCCCGGCAATTGATTCAAAAGGGTTTACTGTTCCAGGACCCGGAGTATGGGAGTTTGAAGTTGACGCCCAAAGGTGAAGCGGTATTGAATGGCAAAGAAAAGGTTATGGGAATCTTTAAAGAGGAACGAGTCCCGGAGGTTGAGGCTGTTAAAAATAAGCCGGCAAAGGCCGGGGTAAGGTATCAAGATATGGAGTATGACCGGGAGTTATTTGAAATTCTTCGGCAGCGGCGCAAGGACCTGGCGAATATGTACAATTTGCCTCCTTATGTGATTTTTTCCGATCGTTCGCTCATCGAAATGGCGGCTCGTTTTCCCCGCACCAGGGATAGTTTTTTGAGTATTCATGGGGTAGGGGAGGCCAAGTTGGCAAAGTATGGTAAAATTTTTATCGGGCTTATAGATAATTATTGCAAAGAACAGGAAAATGCCTGACCGCACGCGTCGTCGCCCGGATAGGAATGAAATTGATCAAAAGTTTTTGCGGGGGGGTTTCAGGGGGCCCCGCGGCGCGGGGAGCCTAAAAATGCAAAGTGCTTTGCCCCATACGCTATGCGCCATGCGCAATGCTCTCGCCCCCTGCTTCCTATTAGGGGCTGACAGGGAATGCCGGGAAGCGGGGGGCATGCAAAATTACATTTGTTTTGTAAAATTGCATTGCATTTTTACAAAATAAGTGTATAATTGCATTATGGAAAAAATATACATCAAGCGATTGCTTCCTGTGCCGAACCGATCTTACTTTCTTTTCGGACCAAGAGGTGTCGGGAAAAGTACATGGTTAGAGAAAACCATGGGGGATGCTCTCTTTTTTGATCTGCTCGATTCTTCCCTGTATCTCGAACTTTCCCAAAATCCCATGAACCTTGAGGCCCTGGCCGGCAATATTCCCGAAGGTTCCTGGATTGTAATCGACGAAATCCAAAAAATCCCCCCCCTGTTAGATGAAGTGCATCGCTTGATGGAAAAAAAAAGGTGG
>CP070627.1:3312136-3314966 GCA_020355945.1 Candidatus Aminicenantota bacterium
GAGAAGCGGTTGCTGCTGGAGGAGTATAATGATACGGCAGCCGAATATCCGAGAGACAAAACCCTTCATCAATTGTTTGAAGAACAGGTAGAACAGTCCCCGGAGGGGACAGCTTTAGTTGGCAATTGGCATGGGATGGCATCCCCGGCCGATAAGGGGGCAGTTGGCAAGAAGGAGAAAATGCACATCACTTACGGTGTATTAGATGAAAAGGCCGATCGATTAGCTCATTTTTTAAAAGAAAAGGGCGTCCTGGCGGATAGTATTGTAGGAATTATGGTGCACCGGTCCATTGAAATGATTATCGGCATATTGGGCATATTGAAAGCTGGGGGTGCTTATTTGCCTTTGGACCCTGATTACCCCGAAGAGCGGAAAAAATACATGTTAATTGACAGTAATGCCAGGTTAATTGTTGATCAAAAGTTTTTTGCCCCGCTTTTTTTCAAAAAAGCGGGCCGCCGGAGGCTTAATATTCCTCCGAAGGAGGCCAATTTATCTTACATTATTTACACTTCCGGTTCTACTGGCCGGCCCAAAGGAGTAATGGTAGAACACAGGAATGCGGTTAATGTAGTCAGTTGGTTTGGGAAGAAATATCGATTGAATCCCAGGTCCCATGTGCTCCAGGTGGCCGATTACACATTTGATCCCAGCGTGAACCAGGTATTCGGCACATTATTGTTTGCAGGAGTTCTTCATATAGTAGATAAAGATTTGCTCTATAATATCGAAGCACTGCGCCGGTATATAGATAAATATCAAATTCATGTTATTTATTTTGTTCCGGTGATGTTAGATAAGCTCCTTTGCGGCAGTGATGTACCACGGTTGGCAAGTGTACAGGTGGTTTTATCCGGTGGAGAGAAACTGGATGAACCTGTTAAAAACAATATTATCCAAAAAGGGTACACGCTGTACAACCAATACGGACCGACCGAAGCAGCCGTCGATGCCTTAGCAGCTAAATGTACGGATACGAAGAGTAAAGTTATCTTAGGGAAGCCCATATCCAATGTGAGGTGTTATATCCTGGATAAATACGAGAGACCTGTTCCCATTAAAGTTGCGGGGGAATTATGTATCGGAGGGGCCGGGGTTGCCCGGGGATATTTAAATAACCCGGAATTAACAGCAGAAAAATTTATTTTAGCTCATAGCTCATGGCTCATAGCTGATAGGAGGGAGAAGAAAGCAAGCAGTTCCGAGGAACTCCCTATAAGCTGTCAGCTATCAGCTATCAGCTGCTTCTACAAAACCGGAGACCTGGCGCGATGGCTGCCGGACGGCAATATGGAGTTTTTAGGACGAATGGACCACCAGGTAAAAATCAGGGGATTCCGCATCGAGTTAGGAGAGATCGAAAGTCAATTGGAAAAGTATAATGGAATTCAGGAGGCGGTTGTATTAGCAAAAGAAGACCAAAATGGTGAAAAGTATTTATGTGCCTATATTGTGCCGGTCGATGACTGTTCTTTATCAGTACCTGAATTGAGACAAAACCTGTCGCAGCAATTACCCGATTATATGATCCCCTCCTATTTTGTAAAGCTGGCTGAAATCCCGCTGATTCCCAGTGGTAAAACAGATAGAAGGGCACTGCCGGCTCCCGCGTTTAAAGCAGGAGACGATTATAATTATACAGCACCCCGGAACGAAATAGAAGAAAAACTGGCAAAAATCTGGTCAGAGGTATTAAATGTTCCGGCCATTGGCATTGATGACAATTTCTTTGAGTTGGGTGGTCACTCGCTGAAAGCTACTATATTGAACTCACGAATATACAGGGAACTTAACGTGAAATTCCCCCTGGCCATGATATTCAAAAATCCTACTATCCGGGGGCTGGGTGCGGTTATTTCTAAGACTTGTGCAAAGGTTTTCCACGAAATCCCGTCGGTAGAAACCCGCGAGTATTACCCTCTCTCTTACAATCAATCGCGGTTGTTTCTTCTCCAGCAGATGGAACCCGAAAGTCCGGCGTTTCATATGCCCGGTTATGTAGATTTGAAGGATGAAGTGGAGCAAGATGGGATAAAGCGGGTACTAGACCGGCTCATCCAACGCCACGAAAGTTTCCGCACCGCTTTTATCGTGGTAGAGGATCACCCCTTCCAGGTCATATTGAAATACGTTGAAATGCCCTTTGAATTCATCGATCTTTCGGCGATGAGCCTGGAATTCGCAGAGAAAGAGCAGACGTGTGACCGGGTGTATCGTCGAATCGCAGGGGAGTTGTTCGATCTCTCCACTGCTCCCCTTTTTCGCGCGGCCCTGGTGAAACTGGCACCTTCCTATTACCGGTTCATGTTTAACATGCATCATATTGTATCCGATGGGTGGTCCATGGAAATACTGAAAAAGGAATTTAACCAATTATACGAAATATACCGGTGGGGCCGGGAAATGGAACTACCTGCCCTTTCGATACACTATAAAGATTTTGCCCTGTGGCAGAACCGGCAAATGCAGGGCGTGGAAGGGAAAAACTCCCTGGAATTCTGGCGTAAAAAGATAGAACAAGGCTTACCCGAACTTCAATTACATAAAGACAGCCTGGAAACCGGTGACAGCCTGGACAGTGCAGGGTACAGGTTTGCCCTGGAAAAGGAAGTTAAAGATAAACTAAAGCAGATCGCTTTGTATAACAATACCGGTATTTTTGTGGTAATGTATGCTGTTCTCAATATCCTGCTTTCGCGGTTGTCTAACCAGGAAGATGTGGTAACCGGTATATTGGGGGCAGGAAGAAATCACGATACACTGCAAAATATCCTGGGTTTCTTTGTGAATACCCTGGTAATGAAAAATCATGTAGAGGAACACGAAT
>CP070627.1:3315066-3317894 GCA_020355945.1 Candidatus Aminicenantota bacterium
GAAAAAGGACAAAAGCCAGGGATATATACGATGTCATATTCCTTTTTGGCAAAACAGAACCGGATTACGGATATCTTCGGACAAAGCTTAATATCGAAAATAAGATCATGCTAAAAAAGCGGTTAACCGATAAACTGCATGAACTCAATTTAAAGAGACTCTCAAAAGAAATTGAACCCTTTCTCATTTTAAAAAAGGAAACAGCAAAAGTAGAGCTTTTCGATGAATTCATAAATTCGCTGTAAAAGAACCCTGGAAAGGAAAAGGGGAAAAGGTGCCGGGAAAAATGCGGGCATCTTCGTGGCATTCATACCTCTTCTTTTTTCCACAGGGTGATTTGTAATTTTCGGATGATTTTCTTGAACCTGTTTATTAAGATCCTTTGCCAAAATTTTTCGCCTGTCCCGTTTCCTTATTTCGCCTGTCCCCTTTTCCCTTTTCCCATCCTCCTGTGTTACTACGTGTTACTCCGGGTTCCTCCCTGGCTCAAATGAAAATTCCTGGAAAAAACCGAAAGCATTGACTTTTAATCCTGTTTTACTATAATGGAGATGATGTGCTAAAATGGAAGAAAAAGTCGTTTCAAAAAACGGTTTCTTTGTCAGGTTGCCTGAAGAACGATGGGTCCATATTGTTGAAACCCATGATGATCTTGCCGGGCACATGGATGATGTATTAGACACGGTTGAAAATCCTGATTTCATTATAAAAGGTTATAAAGACGCACTGATTGCTTTAAAGAAATTTAAGCCTGGGAAATTTTTGGCCGTCGTTTATAAAGAAATAAAAAAAGAAGATGGTTTCATAATAACTGCATATTTTTCAAGAAAAATTAAGCTCAATCGGGAGGTGATTTTATGGAAAAGCAATTAGTAAACCAAAAAAATATAGATACCGCAGTGGCAGCAGCTCCATATTTGTTGAAATTTCCCCAAAGGAAAATGTGGATCGATTACGACAAAGAAGCAGATGTACTCTATATCAGTTTTAAAAGACCTCAAAAAGCAACTGATTCGGAGATGACGGAAAACGGTATATTATTGCGGTATAGAGGTGAAGAACTTGTAGGAATAACCATACTGGATGCTTCTAAAAGAGGTTAATCCGCATTTCCCTGAACTATTCCAGGGTTTTGCCTTCTGTGATCACCTCGGGCCACTCAACGATTTACCCCATGTAACCTGAACTTATTTTTTTATATTTAGCTGTAAAATTGCTTAACATTGTTTTCCTCATATTCGTTACATTCTTTAATATAAACTAAAAAAAATCTCCTGTCAACCATAAGAATGATTTTACTTTGCCTGTAAACAGCCTGTCTACCCATTCTTTCTCCCTAAATCCCCTGTCAAATTTCCAAATATTTCGGAAATTAATATAACGGGTGCGGGAACCGCGCCCCTACCCAAGACTATATAAAACTTTTTGTCAAGGTAGAAGGTGGCGGCAAAACAGGCGGTTTCCCCGCCCGCAAACGTTGATCATTCAACAATAAACAACAAATAAATCATATTTTGACAGTGGATTTAGGGTGGATTCAGGTATTGAAATATTCTTGAATTTCTTATACCATATTATTATGATAGAAATAAACTTTATCAGGTAGGTAATACCATGATTTTATCACAACTATCACGCCGCCCTGCACGTTCGCGGAAAAGTTTCATCGGGATTATCGTCTTAGCGGTGTTTTTTTTAAGCGCACTCGCGCCTGCCGCGGAAACGATAAGGTCCACAAACCCGGAACTCCGGTTAAAATGGTATCAAGAACATGAGGCCATGAAAGAGAAATCCATTTTCAAGCACCTGCGCTGGCAATTCCTGGGTCCTATCAATGTGAGCGGACGCATGACCGATACCGCCGTAGTGGCCCTAAAAGAAAAAAAGTATACTATTTATGTTGCCGGTGCATCCGGCGGGGTCTGGAAAACCATGAACGAAGGAATCACATGGGAACCGGTATTCCAGCATGCGGCCTCGACCTCTATCGGCGATGTAACCATTGCCCCCGCCAATCAAGATATCGTATGGGTCGGAACCGGCGAAGCCAACATTTTACACAGTTCAATGGCAGGTTCAGGCGTTTATAAATCCATGGATGCGGGCAAAACCTGGCAGCATATGGGGCTTGCCGGCACACACACCATACCCCGGATCGTGATCCACCCGGAAAACCCCGATATCGTTTATGTGGCCGCTTCCGGCCATGAATGGACAGACAACCGGGAACGGGGCATTTATAAAACCAAAAATGGCGGAAAAACCTGGGAAAGGGTTCTGTACATCGATGAAAAAACAGGTGCCATCGACCTGGTTATGGACCCCTCGAACCCCAACACCCTCTACGCTGCCACCTGGCAGAGAATCCGCAAAAAATGGAACGATCCCGGGAATGAACCCGGCTATTACGGGAGCGGGATCCATAAAACCACTGACGGCGGGGAAACCTGGACCACTATCAATAAAGGCCTTCCCCCGGCAAAGTACCGGGGAAGAATCGGCATTGATATCTGCCGATCCAGACCCAATGTATTGTATGCCTTTATTGATAACTATGAAGTTATTGGCAAATGGGCTAAAGGGGAGTTAGATTCTTATGGACGGCCCAAAAAGGGTAAGATAAGAGGTGCAACAGTGTATCGCACCGACGACCATGGCAAAACCTGGAGAGAGATGATCCCGGCTACAAAAGCTATGATGCGATATATGGAGGAAATTTTAGACACTTACGGGTGGGCCTTCGGACAGATTCGCGTCGATCCCAACAATGAAAACAAAATTTACGTAATGGGCGTTGAGCTGCATGTATCCGAAGATGCCGGTAAAAC
>CP070627.1:3317994-3320821 GCA_020355945.1 Candidatus Aminicenantota bacterium
TTAACATTATCTTCTTCATTAATTAAAATATTGGAAGGCCGGATATCCCGGTGAATCACCATATGACGATGAGCAAACTCCAACGCAGACAACACTTGCCTGAAATATCTTAAAGACGTTTTTATATCCAGTTTATCCTTCTCATCCAGGATGGTCTCAAGATCAATTCCTTTAATGTATTCCATTACCATGAATATATTACCCTCAATGATATCCACGGTTAATAATTTGACAATATTGGGGTGATCCAATAATTTGGTTTGTAAGATGCATTCTTGTAAGGATTTTTCTGACTGCCCTCCCAGTCGATGAGGTACTTTCACGGCTCTCTGGGTTTTTAATATGGTATCTTCTGCCAGGTAAACGGTTCCGAATCCGCCGCTGCCTATTTTTTTCAATATCTTATATTTGCCGATCTTGCCTTTTAATTCAATCATGCTGCACTACAATTATAGAGAGTTATCAGTCATTATACCACGACCATTATGAATGACGCAAGGCATCCATTAAAATAGCTGCAATGGAAATGGCGGCAGTTTCTGATTTTAACAGGCAATCATTGATTTTGTATGGGATAAACCCATTTTGCACCAATTTTTCGCGCTCTTCGGTTACCATATCGCCGGGAGGGCCAATCACTACAATCACCGGGAATTGCCAGCCAAAATCTTTAGGACCCGGGCTTAAAATATCCAGCAATATTTTTGTATTTATTGATTGTGATATTTCAATGATTTCATCAATAGGAACAGGCGGATAAATATCCGTCAGCCACAGTTGTTTGTTTACTTTTAACGATTGGGCGGCAATGCGGTGCCATTTTTTTAACCGCGATGGGCTGTAGGTCTCATCGGTGCGGTTAAACATGATGGGTCGAATTTCATCCACACCCATCTCCGTCAGCTTTTCCACCATTAAATTCATGGGGCGCTGCTTTAAAAGGGAGGGAGCAGCAATAACACTGACCGGGGGTTTTTGGGCTTTTTTTTCTTTTTTTACCTGGACGATGGCTTCATTTGCTTTCATTGCCCGGATTTCGCCCCAAAAAAGGGTTCCCTGACCATTGATAACCTCTATGGGCTCACCGCATTTGGCCCGGTTAACATGTTTTAAATGGTGATATTCATCCCCGGTGATGCGCAGGGTGTTTGCTGTTATCGGGTGATGCGAGAAAAAACGCCTGGTGCTCATTAAAATATCAGTGATGTTGTTATCCTGTCCCGGTGGATTCCCCCATCTTTTGCTTTTCAATCTCCCGCAGCTCCCGGAACAGTTCTTTTTCTTTTTTAGACAACCGGGTAGGGGTAACCACGTTTAATATCACCAGGAGGTCTCCTTTTCCCCATGAATTCACACGTTTAAACCCTTTTCCTTTGAGGCGGATAATTTTGCCGGTTTGAGATTCCGGGTGAATTTTAATTCTTTCCGTACCGTCAAAGGTTTCTATTTTAATCTCGTCGCCCAGTACTGCTTGAGAAAATGAAATGTCCAGGCGATAAATCAAGTCATGGTCTTCTCTCTTAAAGTGGTCATGTTCCTCTACGTTGATAGTGACATAGAGGTCACCGGGCCTTCCGCCCCGGTGGCCGCCTTCGCCTTCACCGGTAACCCGCAGCCGGTTACCGGAGTCTACGCCCGCGGGTAGGGTGATTTTTATTTTCCGGGATTCCAGGGTGCGACCTTTTCCGCTGCAGGTTTTACAGGGATAGCGGATGATTTGCCCTGTGCCATTACAGACGGAGCAGGTAGAGGCGATGGAGAAGATGGCTTGACGTATCATGGTTTTGCCGCTGCCGCCGCAGTGCTGGCATGTTTCTACCGGTCGTCCGGGTTCAGCGCCGCTGCCGTCGCAGATTTCACAACTTCGTTCCCGTTTTAATTCCAGTTCTTTTTCAACGCCGGTGTAGGCTTCTTCCATGGTAATGTAGACGTCCATGCCAATGTCGCGGCCCCGCCGGGCGCCGCGGGCACCACCCCTGCCGCCGCCAAAACCAAAAATGTCTCCTAATATATCTCCAAAATCCGCAAAAATAGAATCGGAAAAAAAGGAGAAATCACCAAAACCGCGACCCGCACCTTTCAACCCATCAAAACCATAGCGATTGTATAGATTCCTTTTTTCGTCATCTGCTAAAACAGAATAGGCTTCGGATGCTTCTTTAAATTTGTCCTCTGCTGCGGAATCCCCGGGATTTCTATCCGGGTGATATTTCATTGCCAATTGTCGATATGCTTTTTTGATGTCGCTGAGGCTGGCATCCCTCGAAACACCGAGGACTTCATAGTAATCTCTTTTGGCCATGGTTTGACTCCTCACTTTTCAAATTCGGATATTAAGAGTTTATTTATCTTATCCCGCTGCATTTGTACTTTCATTATCATGCTTTCAATCGTATCAAGGTCTTCTCCCTCCAATGCTTTTTCACTGCGTGAGATTAAATTTTTCATTTCGCTTTTTTCTTTGGGGGCCAATTGTTTCGAATGACTGGAATGAAAGAATTTGACGGTTTCCAGGTCCTCTTTCAGTTTAAGTTTAGCCTGATTCAGTTTGACTTTTAATCGATCTTTTTCTTCATATTGCCGGGCCTCCTGGATACGCTGTTGAATTTCTTCGGGAGACAAACCACTGGAGGGTTGTATTTTCATGCTTTGCACCAGGCCGGTTTTGGCTTCACGGGCAGAAACTTTAACAATCCCGTTGGCATCGATTTCAAAGGTCACATCGATTTGAGGAATGCCTTTGGGCGCCATGGGGATACCCACCAGGTTAAAGTATCCCAGTGATTTATTTTCCGAGGCCACTTCCCGTTCCCCTTGCAGCGCATGA
>CP070627.1:3320921-3323746 GCA_020355945.1 Candidatus Aminicenantota bacterium
AACCGCCCCCCTGGACCCCCCACCCGATTTCCCTTTTCATGGTTTTCAACCTTACACAAATTTTAATCGGCGCGGTCCCACCATACCCGGTTTCTTAGTGGTAAGGGCAGGAAGGTTAGGTTAGGGGTTAATTCTTCGATTAAACTTTGTATAAACGCTTCCGAACGTCCATCGGTCTCTTTTATGCTGTTAATACGTTTTAATATGGTTATGTTTTTTTCTAGCTTTCCAAAGGTCTCGCGTTTCTTTTTAAAATAGGCGATTCTTAAAGAATCTTCTTCCAAAGCGCCTGAGTACGGCTCGAACAACACGCTATTTCGGACACACTCTTCCAGGTAATAGAGGTAATATTCACCGCCTGAATTATCCAGCACCCTGGTTATGGATTGGTGAATTTTACTATAGGCATCCTCTGCAAAGTTTTTTTCAAGGTAAAGCAGCAGGCGAAAATAAAGTTGTGTAATTCTCTGATCTATACCTTTAATACTGTTTTTTTTGTAATACGATTCGAATATTTTCAGGATTTTTTCTATTTTCCCGCTATTGAGTTTTATATTAAATTCCACGGATACATTAAGCAGGCACCACACCATTGCTATCCGTTTTATATCGTTTTCAAAACTGGTATCCATTTCCATGGTGTAACATTCACTTATTGCCAGCAGTTCTTCCGCACGTACGGTTTTTGTCCCGATTGATTTGTAAAACCATTTTTGAAATGAAGAAATGGTTTCATCCTTGTCGGTAATGAAGGTATGAATTTTGAAATTTCTTGGCGATATTTGACTATAAAGTTTACCCAACTTTTTTTTCAATTGGGGCGTTGTTAAGTTATGCACATGAGTCACCGTAAACTTTTTCCCACCTTCAAATGTCACTTTGATATTGTCATCACGGAGTTTCTTTCCATAGATGTAATTAGAAACATGTTCCTGGTTTTCCTCCAGTTCCTTTCCATCGACAACATCTTCAAAATTTAAGACAGTCCTTCCCCTCACGCTGTCCTCGATAATGAACTCATAATAATCGGTGATCAAGTCGCCTTTTTTGTCAAACCTTAAGCCGGCAACGTATAAAGGTTCTTTATTTTTGCGTTGTTTTTTATTGATTCCCATGCGAAGGTTAGGAGCATTCCTCTGATAGATTCGTGGATGTTCTATTTCCCGGTCATTTTCAGAATCATAGTAAGAGAAATGTTTTGACGGCAGCGGGGGTAGTGAAATGGGCGTAAAAAAATATATAAGGAGAGCTGTACTCACGGCTGCCAATAAAAGTATCGTTAAGTGTGACTTATTTTTCATTTTCTTTATAAAGTCTTTTTCAAAAAATAATTCGGGATATTTAAAAAAAACCGGGTAGTCATTGGGTGTCCTGGTTAAAGTAATAATTAATCTTAGAATGGAGATTCCAAAGTAACCGAGTAACAGCCCAATTCCCACACTAACCCATGAGTCTTTAAAAAAGAAAGGCTGGCCATAAGCATCTTTATTAATAACTAAATTCCAGTAAGATAATACGAGTAAAGTAGCTATAAATAATCCTAAATTTAAATATAGAAACCAGTATTCGGATGGTTTTGGAATTTTAGGTTTCTCTGTCCCTTGTTTATCAAAAATAATTTTCCGTTTGATTTCCTCCCCATTTTCAGGAAGTAATGCCAGGTCCATTCTATATTTTTTTTGTTTTTTAAGTTTTTTGATGCATTCTTTATCGGTAACTATTGCCTGGCACCAAAGATTTTCTTGATTTACAACCTGTGTGGTTTTTTTTTCATCCTCGGTTTGTCCGACTTTTTTTTCGGATTTTTCCGGAGTATGGAATCCTGTTATCTCATTGTCGGTTTTTTTATCGTCAATTATTGAGATTTTATCGATCCTATAGTGCTTAATATCCTTACCCTTCCGGTTTTCAAACTTTATAGGAATCCGGATGGACGATTTGTCACCCTGGTGTTCAATAATTTCTTTTTCACTTCCCAATCGACTTTTGTCTATACACATTTTAAATTCCTCCCTTCGGTTTACTGGTCAGACCCTTAAACCTCTCTATAATTTTATTTGCTTTCTTCAGAAGCTGAAATTAGATTCCCACCTCTGAAGGCCGAGCACTTTCTCATCTAAACATGCCCGATTCCATCAACAAAATAGTTATACTATACAAAAAGAGAAAATTCAACATATTTCTAAAAAAAAGGTAAAAACACTTACTGAAAAACAGGTGGAAATACTTAACCCGTATAGAAGTTCAACTTTTCGTGACAGAGCTGACTCGGTGTTTGAAAAGTTGAATTCTTCGGAAAGGGGGCTTTGCTGACTATGTTGAATAACTCCTGAGCAGATACCTCCTTGTTTTAATTTTCCAGCTTGCCGTCCGGAAAGAGGAGAGAAAATTTGCCCTTGCGTGCTCTGCAAAGTACAAGGTGTCCATAGAACGGATGAGAAATATTTTGAAAGAGAGAACGGGCCTAAAATATAGGGAAATAGCCGAGCTTGATATATTTCATCACACTGGTACCACAAGAGGTATAAATATAAGAATCACCCTCCTGATAAAGCCCGTAAGGATGATGATATAGAAGCATAACCAAAAGATCGATAGGAGTAATTTGCCCCGCATGAGTATGCCCGGAAAGCTGTAAGTCAATTCCATACTCCCTGGCGGCCCTAAAGTATTCCGGGCTGTGAGAAAGAAAGATAACCGGCAAAGATGGATCGATATTTTTCAAGGCTTTGTCTTGAGGCCGCGGTCACGCCCTGAGACGTATGAAAAAAAAGAAGCCCACGAATTACACGAATGAACACGAATTATTTTATTTTTTTTTCGTG
>CP070627.1:3323846-3326670 GCA_020355945.1 Candidatus Aminicenantota bacterium
AATGCAGCCCTGGCCCGTTTACCGGGAGATATCCTGCTTTCCCGTACAGCAGCATTAACAGACAAACCTTTTGACTGGGACCTGGTGCGATTTGGCTCTGCAAGCCTTAATAATCAGCACCGACAGAGCTTTCTTGACGGATTATTTATTTTGCCTCGGGGGTGGAAGCGGCGCTGGAAATCGCGGTTCCCGGCGGAACCCCGTTTTGATACACCGGTCCGAGCAGCTTGCGCCGGGTTCTGGTTCTGGCATATCAAAGAAACAGCCAAAGCCGTTGAAGCCTTTTCTGTTGTGAAGGAGCTAACTCACGGACTAGAGTTGTACGGTATTGCTCAAACCATTTCCAGGGCGCAGAAAGCAACTGATTTACAAACCATTGCTGACTGGGAACATGAAATGAATTGGATGAATACACTTTCCCACCCTGCGCTGCGGCCCGGCACCCTGGAAACCTTGCGAACCCTACGAGCCTCAGCCAGCGAAGCACGGGTGGCTCTTCATTCACAGGCACCCCTTAATCGTTCTACAGCCATAGGCCGGGCCGTGGCTGATATTACCCGGCTCCTGGAAACAGGCGAAACCACTTGTCCTGAGCCTGAATGGCCTATTATCAAAGAAATCGCGGAAAAATGGCGGGACATTTTCAGTAAAGCCGGTGGAGTTGTGGGAGAAGACGTGCTGCGCCAACCTGTTCTTAATCCTTACGAGGGCTACTCCGGCTTGCCCGTGACCGGTTCAACCTTTATTGGCCGCGCGGATATTATGCAGCGAATTGAGAATCACTGGGCTACCACAGGACAGCCGGCAGCAATTATCCTCTATGGTCACCGCCGTATGGGCAAAACCTCGATTTTGCGCAGCCTGGCTAACCGAATTGATTCCAATACCCTCTATGTCTACCTGGACATGCAAAACGTGGGCTGGGTAGACCATACCGGTCAACTTCTTCTTGATTTTGCCGAAGCGATACACCGCACTGCTGTTGATGCCGGTCTGCAATCGCATCCCCCGAAAGAAGATTCCTACACAAACCTGGGCACAGGCCGGCGCGCCCTTAATGCACTCCTGGACAAACTCAACCCGCAAATGACCGAACCTAAACAGCTTGTCCTGGCTGTAGACGAATTTGAACTCATTGAAACCGGTATCCAGGAAAAACGAATCAACCCGGGTTTGCTTCCTTACCTGCGGTCCATTAACCAAAAATATCAATGGCTGGGTTTGATTTTTGCCGGTCTGCACACACTGGATGAAATGGGCCGCGATTACCAATCCGCCTTTTACGGCCAGGCCGAATACCTCCGCGTGGGCTACCTGGACTACAACGATGCAGTACAGCTTATCACCCAACCCCATCCTGACTTTGCCCTGGAATACGCACCCGGATTGTTAGAAGAAATCTATGGTCTCACTTCCGGTCAACCCTATTTGATTCAACGTCTTTGCTGGGAACTGGTGACCCGCTGGAACGAAAGGTTCTTAAAACAAGGCGAATCCACACCCCGGATCCTTACCCCGGATGACCTGGAACCGGTGCTTACCCCTGATTTTTTTCATAGTGCCGGGTACTATTTTGAAGGTGTCTGGTCCAATGTCACTGAAAATGAACGTACTTTGATGCGTATCATGGCCGAACGCGAAAAAGGCAACTGGACAATAGCTGAACTGGCAGATGCAGTAGGAACCAAAGACCTGGAAAAAACAATTGAATTATTGCTTCGCCATGATGTGATCCTGGAAGAAAAAGGCGGTAAACGAATTGCCAGTGAACTGATGCGCCGCTGGATTGCCTCTGGAGGTCAGGGTGAAAATAAGGAAGATAAAAAGCTGAGAAAGAAATAACAAGATTTATTTTCCATTTCAGCAGCGAGGATTTGATAAGAAAAGCAAAATAAAAAAGGGACAGCCAAAGAAGATACAGGCAAAGAAAATTCCCCTATTCTATTCAAGCAGTCTTGCTTTCTTCTTTTGGTATCCCGGTCTTCTTGTATCGGATTTTCACTCCATATTTTTTGCTCATTTCTATTACATTTTGGCGGCAATTTTTAAAATATGTCTCGATATCATTACCGGCCTCATCATTTAATCTCTTTTGTGCTTCATATTTTTCATCTAAAATTAATTGATCAATCATTTTTTTCCTCCTGGAAAAGTTCTAATGGTGTTATGATTTCAGGAGTCGGTAAATTCAACATCACATTAATTCGGCGTATATGGTCTTTTTTATTGGCATTGGCAAGATGACTACAATTCCAGGTAAGCAAAAAATCCATTTTTACCTTCTTTCATAAATTTCTTCTCTGGAGGGTATTACAATTTCCTCAACCTCGATTGATCCCGATATAAATTTATCAAATTCTTTATTGCTGGTTGATTTGCTTTTAGTTTTATCTTGCTCCCGGGCCACACTCGTGTCGATTCCTTTTAAAAATCCCCTGGCTTCTTTGATTGGTCTCACCGGTATCATTTCGATGCGATTGTTATAAAGGAATACCTGCATCTTTTGACCGGCTTGAAGATGTAGAGATTTTCGGATGGTTCTTGGTATTACCACTTGAAATTCAGGCGATACAGTTACACTTAAACTTTGCATACATAACTCCTTATTGACCGGAATTTTATCTTACCGGGAAATATTAACACAATGTCCGTTTTATTTCAATGAAAAATCCTTTTATTCTGGGAAAGGAGCAGCAGCAGTGGTTACCTAATAGTAAAATTTTGCCAGAAAATGGCAGAATTTTTAAAAATTACAATGCCCCTGTCCAAAAAAAGGGCAGGGGCCATATGACAAAACACAAACAAATCACAAATTACAATGTCC
>CP070627.1:3326770-3329566 GCA_020355945.1 Candidatus Aminicenantota bacterium
TGCCTCCGGCGGCCAGGGGGCGAGAGCATTGCGCATGGCGCATGGCGCATAGCGTATGGGGCAAAGCACTTTGCCATTTTAGGCTCCCCTCGCCGAGGGCTCCACCTGCACCTGTCACTTGCACCTGTCACCTGTTCTACAAATTTCTCTGCTGTTAATTCCGGGCTGTTTAAATAACCTGCTGCTACCCCATCGCCAACAATGAACAACTCACCTGTCACCAGGATTGGACATAGATTTAAATCCCTGTCCAATATCAACAATTTGTTATTGCCCAATGTTTTCCCGATGGGGACGCTGGTTAAATTTTTATAAAAGTGGAGATTTGCTGGATCAATCTCCAGCACCGCTGCCATAATGGTGGCTTCAGTGGGGCCATACATATTATAGACCCGGCATTTATCATCTACCAATTCATAACTGCGTATGGCCAGGTCAACACTTAATTTTTCAGCACCAATGCATAAATGTCTCAAGGTGCTCAACTTTTGTTCCTGGTGAGCCAATGACTGGAAATGCGTGGGAGTGATGTGCAGCACGGTTATCCTGTTTTTATTGATAAAATCAACATAACGCCTGGTATCCAGTACTATATCCCGGGGTACCATATACAACCTCGCTCCTGATGTCAGTGCCATAAATATTTCCCATACCGACCAATCAAAATAATAAGATAAATTCTGAACCACCCGATCCGTTGAATTAATATTTAAATGCCGGTATCCCCAATGCAGTAAAGGAGATAAATTGGCATGGGTAATCGGAACCCCTTTGGGTTTCCCGGTAGAACCCGAGGTGTAAATAATGTAAGCCAGGTTCTCAGGGCTCACCTGGCAGGTTAAGGCTGGGGTTAAGGACGAGGAAGAGGAGACCGCGGATTCCAATAAAATCGTCTCACCTTCCCACCTTCTCAACGCTTCTGCTTCTTCTAACAAAGACCTGGTGGTAACCAATAGATTGACACTGCTTTCTTCCAGCATGTATTGAACTCGTGCCGCCGGACTTTGCGGGTTGATGGGTAAATAGGCAGCACCGGCTTTTAATATCCCCAATAAACCAACAATCATTTCTACAGAACGTTCCACCAGGATACTCACAACAGTATCCGGTTGAATGCCTTTTTCTTTCAATAAATGAGCCAACTGTCCGGATTGTTCATTCAATTCATTGTAAGTGAAGGAAATACCTTTTTTCTTACCTTCTCCCCTTCTACCCTTCCACCCTTCTTTTTTTCCTCCCACCAGGGCAATATTGTCCGGCGTTTGTTCCACTTGTTTTTCAAACAATCCATGGAGAGACTGGTCCAGGGGAAATCTTGATCCAATACTGTTAAACTCCCACACCAATTGCTCCCTCTCTGCTTCCGAGAGCATTTCAATGTCGTGAATGGCTTTTCCCGGGTTTTCTGCAATATTCACCAGGATATTTTTGAAATGGTCCAGCAATCTCCTGATGGTTTCTGCATCAGCGGTCTCATTATCATAAATCACTTCCAGGGCGATATGATCGGTGGTGGAGATGCGGAGAGCGATGTCATAATGAGTGCTCTCCCCCATGGAATACGAAGGGATGACCGGTTCGCTGTCTTGCCCTTTTAAACTGTTTTCCAGCGGGTAATTTTCAATCACCACCAGGGAATTGAAAAGCTCCCGGCCAACTTCCCCTTCCATGCCGCAATATCTATTTATATTTACCAATGGTGTGCTGTCATAGGTTTCCCAGGTGGGCAGAATAACTTTCAATTGGTCCAACAGTGCCATCACCTTTTCTCCAGGCCCTGTCTTCATCCGTACCGGCAGCGTGTTGATAAATAAACCCACCATATTCTCTATCCCTTTTATGGGGGCAGACCTGCCAGATACAGTGGCACCGAAAACCACATCATCCGTATTACAGTATTTTTGCATTAATATTCCCCAGGCACAGTAAAAATATACTGCCAGGGTTAATTGGTTTTCTTTAATAAAAATCTCTAATTTATCCGTTATACCTTTTTCCAAAACCAGGCGTTCATTTCCCGGAACCGCGGTCCCGGAACCATGCTTCGTCCGTTTTCTCCCCAGGGTTAGCGGTGTCCGGGTATCGAACCCCTTTAAGTAATTTTTCCAAAATTTTTCTTGTTTTTGTGCATCCTGGATTTGCGCGGTTTGCAGACATCTGACGTATTCTTTGAATTTTGTCTTAACAGGTGGTGCCGTGACCTTGTCTCCCTTTGCCGGATAATGGTAAGCGTTGAAGAATTCTTTCAAAATAATCCCATTGCTCCAACCATCATATAAAATGTGATGACTGCTGATTACCACTTTATATTTTGCTTCCTCCATTTTAAATAATATTATCCGGAAAGGCACATCGGATAGATCAAATTTTTCCTGGGTATCCCGTTTAATTATCTCATGGAAAACTTTTTTCTTTTCGCTGTGAACCCGGTTTGAAAAATCATAATATCTCAACTTAACCGGGTGGGTTTTCAAAATAACTTGCATCGGTTTGTCGAGGTTTTTCCAACGAAATACCGTTCGCAGCATTTCATTTGTATCAACCACCACATTCCATGCCCCTTCAAACCGTCCAGGGTCTACATCACCGGATAAATCCAGGCACAACTGTTCAAAATACTGTAAACTTTCCGGGTCTTTTAGGTAGTGAAAAAGCATCCCCTCTTGTATCGGGGTTAACGCCATAATATCTTCAATGTTTTTTTTGTCCACTCGCTTGCCCCTCTTTATGAAAAGGTATTACCGGTAAAGTCATCGCCTATTCCTCCACTTCAAAAACAACACTATCCTCGGCTCC
>CP070627.1:3329666-3332456 GCA_020355945.1 Candidatus Aminicenantota bacterium
CCCATCAAGAACCTTTACCTGGCTGGCGCCTGGACACAGCCAGGTCATGGGTATGGTGCGGTTATTCCCAGTGGTCTCAGTTGTTTTGCAGAGATTATGAAAAAATGGTAGGCTTGAATTAGACAACAGGATTGGAAAAAGTCATTTTTCTTTTTGATGTGGTTGAGTTCTTACACCTTATATGTAATGAACAAGTTATCAATAGTGCTGGTGAGAAATGCGGGTTAAGTCCGTTTTTAATCCTCCCATCCGTATTTATAATAAAAAAGTGAAGTCCGGGAGGTAAAAATGAATAAAATAGTAAAAATACTTCTGACTGCTGTTTTTTTTGTTTTGATATGTTATCCCCGGGTTTTTCCCCGGGATAAGGAGATAACAACCACGGAAAAGAGCGGTTCCGGAGAGGAATTTAAAGAGAAGAGAAGAAAAAAGTTTCAAATTGAATTATATGGTGGCTATTCAACCTTGAACCCGGCTGATTTGAATTCGCGGGCTGTAGAAGATGAAAAAACAGAGAATTTCTATTATCGTGATAGATTTACTTTTGAAAAAAAAATCGGGACTATACTATCTTATGAAATGAAAAAGGAAGGGGAATTTGAAAAAATTAAGTATGTCATTCCTTTTGGATTCAGGATTAAATATTTTTTAAAAAAATCGCTGGCCCTGTCATTTGGATTTAAATACCTGTCAAAAAGCGCCATTTCCAATATAGATTACCAGTATACTGTCAAGGAAAATGATGGGCGGGAAATAATCTACAGAACAGAATATTCTTCCTATACACTTTCGGTAAGGGGGTATATTCCCACATTAGGAATTCATTTGATGAAAAAAATGTCCTCTTCGATCGGGGTTGAAGGATACATCGCCGCAGGGCCTCTTTATGCCGAATGCAAGTTTGCAAATACTTTATTGGAATATCATTATGAAAATGGCACACCGGGTGACCTCCTGGATGAATCTTATTGGTTTATTGAAGAGATAGGTCGAGGGTATGGCTTTTGTTTAAACAGCGGCGCACGAATAAACATAAACATCGGGAATCGTACGATTCTTTTCTTAGAGGGAGGTTATGACCTCCAACTGGGGATCAGGCTGTGGGGCCCGGGGCGGACACAATATGACAGTACAACCGAAACCTGGAGCGGGAAATGGGGGATAAAAGACCATAGTAACATAAGGTACTGGGGAGAACTAAATGTGCAACTACCTTCAAATTATTGGAGAGGACCGGAGATAAATCTCTGGAAAAGACATTTCTTACTCAATCTCTCCGGGTTCCAGGTTAGAACCGGTATCGCATTTAGATTATAAAATTAAGGGTTTAAGGAGAACGCATGAACAAAGTAGGTCGTCTAATTATATCGCTCCTGTTGATATTATTTTTATGGGGCTTCACTGTATTCCCCTGCACCGGATTTACTGCTGTGGTTGGAAGCCGGGTTCTTATAGGAAACAATGAGGACTATAATATAGATTACAAAGATACCGCAGCCAGGATTCGCCCGGCAAGTGAGGGGAAATACGGCTGCTTGCTGGTCGGGTTTAACAGGCAGGATTTCGCCATGGGAGGTATGAATGATCAGGGTTTGTTTTATGATTGGTTTTCGGTTCCGCCCAACGATTGGGCCGCCTTACCGGGTAAGCCGTACTACAGCGGGTTTAAGCCCGAAAACATGCTTGAACAATGTGCAAACGTGGAAGAAGCGGTTGTCTTTTTTCAAACATATAATCTAGATATCTTTAAAGAGAACCAGGTTTTTGTAGTGGATAAAACAGGCAAATCGGCGGTCATTGCCTGGGGCGAGGGGGGCCTGGATGTAGTCTACAAAGAAGGAGATTACCAGGTAGTGGCAAACTTTTATCTTTTACACCCGGAACGGGGTTGGTATCCGAACTGGAGATATGATACTGCCGTCGATATGCTGGAGAATGCCGGGGAAATTTCCATAGAACTTTTTCGGTCCATACTGGATGCCGTCCATGTAGAAGGCAGTAACTGCACCCAATATTCAAATATATATGAGCTGCAAAAGGGAGAGATATACATTTTCAATTTCTATAATTTTGATGAATTCATAAAATTAAATATAGGAGAGGAGTTGAATAAAGGAGGTCATATATATCTATTACCTGAATATTTTTCTAAAATAAAACTAATCAACCCGGTTGAAGGTGAAGTCGCAAACTCTTCAAGTATCACATTCAGGTGGCAGGGCAAAGGTGACAGTCACTATCAATTGTATTGTTCCACAGACCCTGGTTTTAAAGGTTGTGATCCCATTGAAGTGGTCCCCGGTATGTATACCTTTAATCAAAGGGGATGGGCTTTACTTTGTTGGGGATTCCTTTTTCCCGGGATAACTTTTTTAAATAGAAAGAGGTTTTTGGTTAAATATATGATCTTTTTACTGCTAGTTATTCCCCTGGTCTCCTGCCAGTACTCCGCACAAGAACCTCTAGATGAGGCAGATAGTGTAAGAGAAATAAGTATAGTGGTTGATAACCTGCAACCGGGTTCCACCTATTATTGGAAAGTGGCCGCCAGTGCCGCCAATGATTTGAAAAGTGAAAGCATTGTAAAAACATTCACTATCGAACCATAACCCTGAATGTTCCCGGTATCAGGTTACCTAATAGTAAAATCTTGCCAGAAAATGGCAGAATTTTTAAAAATCACAAATTACAAATTACAATATACAAACAAATCACAAATTACAATGTCCGAAATTACAAACAGCCCTATCGGGCTTAAAAATGCTGTTTTATACCCCTCGCCGAAGGCGT
>CP070627.1:3332556-3335343 GCA_020355945.1 Candidatus Aminicenantota bacterium
TTTCAACAGGGCCTATGTAAAGATGACCGCACTGAACTGGAAAAAGCCCTTGAATACCAGCTCCATTACAATAAAAAACTGTCGCTCCTCAACTATATCTACAAAAACGCAAAGGACCTGGAACCTGAAATCAAAGGCTTTTGCAATCTATTTGAATATTTTACCCTGCAAACCGCCAATCCCCTGATGTTAAAAAAATACAACGAAGACAAAAAATTCCAGGTGGAAATGCTGGAAGATAAAGAACGAAAAAGCTTTGACTTCCAGGTGGAACAGTATTTGCAGCGACTGAAACATGATTTCCAAAAGGATTTCCTGGATAAAAATCACTATATCGACCTGAACGCTGAAACACGGGTAGAAAAAAAAGCAAGAGAGGTTTTCCATAAGCTAGAAAAGGAAGATTTAATCGAAAAATTAAGGGAAAAAGAGCGTGAAAAACCGGATGAACCATATGAGTCCATTGTCTACAAACCCCTGGATACCTTTATTAATCAATGGTTAGCAGATGACAGCCAGAATTTGCTGGTCATCCTGGGCGAATACGGCACCGGTAAGACCACCTTTTTAAGACACATGGCCCACCAGGTGGCATCCAATCGATTAGAACCCGGCAGTGAAAAATCCATTTGCGATAAGAAAAACCGTCTTCCCCTGTTTTTTCCTTTGCGCTATTTTGAAAAAAATATCGAACCCTTTATTGTCAACCAATTCAGCAAAGAAGGCATCAGCGACATTAATTTTGCCGGATTTAAACAGCGGATTGCCAATGATGAGTTTTTCATCTTGCTGGATGGGTTCGATGAGATGACCCAGAAGATCGATGCCGATGAAAAAAGCAAGAATTTTGATAAAATTCGCCAATTGATCGAGAGCAGTGAAAAAAGTAAAATCATTTTAACGGTCCGCGAGGAATACTTTCGATCCCAAACGGATTTGCATGAGGTATTCAAGCATACGGATAAAAAGAATTATCAATTTATTTATCTACTTCCTTTCAATGATGACCAGATCCAGCAGTACCTGGAAACCCACACCGATAATCCCTATTATTATTGGAAACAAATACAAGAAATCTTTGATCTGCATGATTTAGCCAAACGGCCGGTATTGCTGCAACTGATCGTGGACTATTTGCCGGAGTTGATCAAAGAAAAAGGAGAAAAAGAAACCATTAACGCTTCTGATCTTTACAATAAATGTATCCGGGACGAGCTGCGCAGGAAAAATGAATTGGATTTTATTATTCCCAACAAGTACCGGTTGGAAATACTGCAAAAATTGGCTGTGTGGATGTTTTTGAATGATGCCGTAAATTTTGATACCGGGTTGTTAGAACGTGAATTGAATCTCAAGCAGTACTTTAAAACCGACCGGGCCTGGGAATTTGAAAAGTATTTGAATGAATTCCTGACCTTTACTTTTTTAATCCGTGAAGCGGATAACCGTTACCGGATATCCCACAAATCCTTCCGGGATTATTTAACGGCCCAGGCCTTTGTAATAGAGATTAACAGCGGAAAAATCGAACATTTTGCCAGGAATCGAACCACTGAAGAGATCAATCATTTCATCCTTGAGCAAAAGCCTGGAAAGGAAGCGCTGTTGAACCTGGTGTTAAATGCCCGTGATCTCCCGGAGGAACGGCAGTGGCAGGGAACCAATGCGGCAGCTATTTTGCTAAGTATAGACAAAAAAATTTTAAAAGGCCGGGATTTATCACGATGTCAGTTGACTTATGTGGATTTCAAGTATTGTGATTTATCCGGCACCAAATTTCAAAACGCCAATTTAGGCAATTGTTCTTTCACTAAATCGATTTTATCAGCCATTTTCCAGGGCACCAATGTTGAGAATTCTTCCCTGGCTTTCGATTATTATAAAATAAGTGATATTACATTCATTAAAGAATTTAAAGGTTTGAGTCGATTAGGTTTATGGTTTAACGAAATCAATGATATCTCACCCATCAGGGAATTGAAAAATTTAACAGTATTATGGATAAATTATAATCCCATCACCGATTTCTCGGTGCTCAAAGAATTGAAAAATTTAAGTTATATATACCTAAGCATAAACCAAATGGATGAAAATCAAAAAGCAGGATTAAAAGAGGTGCTTCCTGATTTAGAGATTCACGAGTCGTGATCGACGGTGGGGAAGTGGGGAGTGCTTGAAAGTGTTGTCATTGGGCGAGCCTTGGAGTACTGTCATTGGTCATTTGGGAGAACCCGTTCGTACGGGATTTTTACCCGTCCATGCTCCAGGAAAGGGCGGAAAGAATTAAATTAAAAACGAAAAATGAAAAATGAAAAACGGAAGCTGCACACTTGGTGTGACTTTAAAACGCCTTCGGCGAAAAAAAGAGTTCTTGTCAAGAATGGTTGATCCATTTGTTTGTGTGCTTTTCCATTTTGACTTTTTAATTTTTAGTTTTTCATTTTTAATTTCCCACGCCAGAAGGTCGCATACCCAAGGGTGCCTGACCTCGTTTCTGTTGTAGTTTCTTTCATCAATAACTTGTTGACAAATCGATATAATGAAATTATAATATCGGGAGGAGGTAAACAAATATATGAAGATAAATGCAAGGCTGATGATAAAATCGTAAGGTGCCCGGGAAGTGAGTATTACAGAATATGTAATCCCTTTAGGGGAAAATGTTCGCAAAAGGCATTATCATGAAACTGATAAATCTAAAGTTACTTCTTTTGTTGTTCAAATGGAGGTTTTCATTAATGGCCAATGGAAAGTAGTGATTCGCTATGATTGTGCCCACGGTTTTCC
>CP070627.1:3335443-3338228 GCA_020355945.1 Candidatus Aminicenantota bacterium
TTTATGGGGATGGGATAAAATGTCTTTTACAATCTGGTTGGCTTTATCTTTCCATTCCTGGTTCACCAGGCTGATGTAAAGGAGAAGGGTTTCTTCCCACCAGGGATTTTCCAGGAATTTTTTGAAATCCGTCTCTGTGTAAAGCATATGCCGGGCAGCCAGGAATTCCTGGAAGGTGAGGTGAAAAAACTCCAGGTCTCCTTTACCGCGGCGTTTTAATAAACCGCAGCGGGGTTCGATTTCTTCAAACAGGGTATTGATGCGGCGGTTGTATCCAGGCAGGGATTCCGCTGTCTCATTTTGGAGAAAAATCGATTTTAACAGGTTTTTGGCTTCACCTACATTAATGGTTTTGAGATTGCGTTCCTGCATATGGAAGGCCAGGTGTTTAAGGTAATCTTTAATACGAGCGCTTTTTTCCGGGTCCAGGTGATGGAAACGGCGGTATAGTAAGTTATCTACGATGCGGCGGTAGAGTTCGGCGCGCTGGTCCGGCAGACGTTGATTATCCAGGTAAAGAATGCATACAGCAGTCAATAAAAGAGGGTTTTGCGTAAATACTTTGACATGTTCATTGTTTTTTATATCCCCGATCATTTCTACAGCGGTTGCCTTTGCCCGGCCTTCAGCTTGCCCGGATACCACCCGGAACCACCGGTAAATGAAATCATTGACTTTTTCATCATCCAGGGGTTCGATATCGTGGAGGAAAGGGCTGAAATGTTTTTTTACGTCGGCATCAATGCCGTGAGGTCTGCCAGTGATAATGAACCGGTTATGTTTATATTTTAATCGGAATGCCGCCATTTGCTCTGCCAGTTTGCCCCGCAGATGCCCGGGTACTTCGTCTAAACCATCTAATAAAAACAATGCCCGGTCCCGGGCCAGGTAACCTTTCACTACTTCCATATCAAGGGTGCCGACATGGTATTCAAGATAAACCTGTAAACGGTTGGCAAAGGTCACGGCAGCAGTGGTACCGGTGGGTAATTTTTGTTTTTCATCCAAAGGCCGGAGGTCTTTGAGAAACACCACCACCGGGAGGTAACCACAAAGAGATGCTGCTGCTTTGCCCCGGGTAATGGTATAGGCCAGGTGTTTGATTAATGTGGTTTTGCCCATGCCGGCATTCCCTCGCACCAGCATACATGGCTCGCGTTCCAGGAGTTTTTCAATATCAATAAACCGGGGTTCTTTTTGGTCCTGGTTCTCTTCACATTCTTCAAGTTCAATTTCTTTGCCGCGGTCTTTTTCTTTTAGCAATTCCTGGTCTTTGGGTTTATGATAGGGATTGGCGGTTTCCAGGGGGATGTAAACGTCCGGAAGCGGGACGTTATAAGCGGTAGCATTGGGGTCCAGTTGTTGGGTGTCCATCTGGGAATGGAACTGCACCAGCCATTCCTTGTATTCTACCGGGATTTGCAAGGGCAAAAGCCTGGTGTCTTCTTCGCAGGGTTCATCCTGGGGATGGGTGGCAATATCAAAGTAAGGTTTGTTTTTTTGCCCGTGCCAACGCCGGGTATCCGGGAAAAAATCCGGTTTTTCCCTGGGATCAAAAATATACGGCCATACCCGCACCACTGTCCGGTTATCCAGGAACCGAACCCTGATGAATTGAAACCCAATATATCCATCGTGGGTATAAGAGGCATTGGCACATAAACATATGCAGGAATCTGACGGCGTACTGATGCAGGCCGCGTAATCCACATGCACGTGACCGTGAAGGATCAATTGGCATTGATTAAATACTTTACCGCTCCATTGACCGAAATCAGACTCTTCATACCAATTAAATAACGGGTGATGCATTAAAAGAATACGGTGGGGGATTTCTCCTGATTCTTCTAATGCTTCTGTAACTTGCTGCTGGCCCAGGGCAATGTTCATCTGATCTTCATTACTTTCCGATGCCCAGGCGCTGTTCAACCCAAGGAATGAAACCTTTTTTTCGTTGAAATTTTTTACCCAGAAGTAATCCCCTTTGGATTTTTTGGATTCCAATAGGGTGGGATTTATCTGACTCAAAAATTTGCTAAAGGCTTTAAATTTGACGATGATTTTCCTTTTTACTTGTTCTGTCTGTTTAAGAAATTCATCCACCTGCTTATCTTTCACCACATTATACAGGGAAGCAAATTCATCCACTTGATCGCGGTCCACGTCGTGATTGCCGGGTACGGCAAGAAACTGCGTATCTTTTTTAAGTATACCCTTGAGTTTTCCAAACAACTCCAACGCTTCATCATATTCATGCTTTTTTCCTGAAAAGGCGATGTCACCGGTAACTGCGACAATGTCCGGGGAGTTATACTCTTTTGAATGGGTCTCAACGGCCTGGATGAGTTTTTCCTGGACATTTTCACGGAAGGAGATGTCATTGTCGTCTTTTTTCTTTTTAAAGTGGATATCTGACAGATGAAGGATTGTTATTTCGCTCATATTTGCACCTATTTTCCATTACATCGGTATTATTAATACCACAAACCTGTATAAATCTCAAGCTCTATGCTTTTTTTTATTATAAAAGGTAAGCCGCAGAATTAAAAAAGAATCCCCTCCTTGCCGAATACAAAAAGGCCTGCCGCCACTTTTGAAACAAATATCAATTTGTCCTACTAATGGCGGCCGGCTGTTTCTCTTTGGCCGGTTTACAAGAAACTTACCTGGTAAGTTATACAATAAACCGGCGCCGGATAAGGCTCTGGTCATTATTTTTGCACGGGTCCATCATCCGTAAACAATGGGCTCCTGGCGCAATAATGAACTCACCAGGCGAAAGCCC
>CP070627.1:3338328-3341103 GCA_020355945.1 Candidatus Aminicenantota bacterium
TTCGAGAAAACCGTCCCCCTGGACCCCCTGCAAAAGCTTTTTATTAATAGGTCCACTATGCCATGGGGTTAAAGATAATTTCAGCAGCACCTTCAACGATGGGTCTGAGTTCATCCTCTGTACCCAGGACCGGGGAAGTATTGAGGAGTAAGATAATCGTAACATTATCGTCTGCTAACCGGGAAAAATAGCTGTGAAACCCGACATACGCGCCCCAATGCCAGATGTGCTTGTGCGGTTGACCGTTGATGTCCATGTTGTCAATATACCATCCATACCCGTAATCATGAAGACCAGGAGTAAATATGAGCTCAAGTGCTGCTGCCGATACAAATTGCTCCGTATACAAAGCCTGGTCCCATTTGTACAAATCCTTGACAGTGGAATAAATCGCACCCGCAGAATAGGGCAGCGTAGGGTGTAAATACGGGGACCGCAGCGGGGGGTAGATGCTAATATCATCATAACCAATGGCTTTGTAAGGAAAATCCATATCATAGGGATCATAGCTGGTGTGTGTCATTTTCAAAGGATCAAGAATATTGGTCTTGATGAAATCCCGGTAACTCATACCCGATACTCTTTCGATGATGATACCTAATGCCACGTAAGCGGAATTGCAATATTCCCATGAGGTACCGGGTTCAAACTGGAGAGGCTCATTGATAAAATATTCCAGCACTTCCTCCGGGGTATGAAATTTGTCCATATTGACCCACACATCCGGGTTATAGGTATACTCAAAAAGCCCGGAAGTATGATTCAACAGGTGGTGAAGGGTGATTTGATCGCCCACGGGAAGCTCAGGGATGTACATGTCAACGGTATCGTTAATACTTAACAATCCTCTCTCTTCCAGCATCATGATGGACATGGATGTAAATGCCTTGGTCATGGATGCAATCGCATGAACGGTATTGGACTTGTTCCGGATACCTTCTTCAATATTGGCTAATCCATAACCTTTATGCAAAAGAATCTTGCCTTGTTTGGCCACCAGGACCGAACCACTGAAGTATTCTTCTGCTTCCAATTGCTCAAAATAGGCATTTAGCTTTTGCTTGAGTAAACCATAGGCGTTCCCGTTTGCGGATTTGGCAAAAATGATACCTGTAAAGCTTAAAACGACCAACAAACAAACGATTGTTCTTGCAGTGATTTTTTTCATCTGTTTTTTCTCCTTTTTATTTTTTTACATGTTTTTTATACGAAATTTTTGATGTGAATGTTTATTTGATTGAAAGTTGTTTTTTGGTAGGCTTCGACGTTTATCGACCGAATGAAGTGAAATTATAACAAAAAAATGAAGTTTTTTCAAGCCTATTTTTATGGATTCTACCAGTCGTTATTTTTTGCAATGTAATGGGCACCGCGGGAGATTTTATTGTGTCGTGCCGCATTCACCACCAGTAAGGCGGTTTGAACGCTGTCCCTCAGGTTGATAATACTGTTATTGATCTCGGTGCTCCGATAAAATTTTATAATGCGATACCTTAAATAATCTAAGTCGGACCGGGCCCGTTCCAGTCGTTTGTGGGTGCGGATAAGCCCGCTGTAGTTCCACATGATATAGCGGATAGTGACCAGGTCCTGCCAGACCAGTGCCGGGTCAAGTTTTTCCTGGGGATAGGGATATTTCCAGGGTGAAACTTCTGAGATCACATAAGGGATTTCTTCTTTATCAATGATTTGCAAGATATCTTCGGCTGATTTAACCCCCCATACCAGGCCTTCCAAAAGAGACACCGAAGCCAGTCGGTTGGCACCTTGAACGCCCGTACAAGAGACTTCGCCGATGGCATAGAGATTTTTTAGATTGGTGCGACCTCTTAGATCCGACAGCACACCGCCGCAGCTGTAATGAGCGGCCGGAACCACTGGTATGGCCCTTTTCTCAATGTCTATCCCGTATTTCATACAGGTCTCATGGATAGTGGGAAATCGTTCTTTTATATTTATTTTAGCAAAGGACGCCAGGTCCAACAGTACGTAGTCATCCCCGTATTTGATCATTTCCTCGTAAATAGCGCGTGAGACTTCATCACGGGGTGCCAGGTCGCCCATTGAGGAGTATTTTTTCATGAAATACTCGCCTTTCCTGTTCATCAGTTTTGCCCCCTCTCCTCTTACCGCCTCGGAAATTAAAAAACTATCCGCTTCTTTATGATACAGGGAAGTGGGGTGGAATTGGATATATTCCAAATTGGCCAGCCGCGCACCGGCACGATAAGCCATAGCAATACCATTTCCCACCATATCCTGGGGATTGGTGGAATGTAAGTAAATACTGCTTAAGCCTCCACTGGCCAGTATGACTTTCCTGGCAAAAATACGGATTACTTTCTCAGAATCCTGGTCCAACACATAGGCGCCAATAGCAAAAGGTTCCTGGTAAAGGCGATCGGGGTTGTTGGAATGGTGAGGATAGGTTAACAGGTCAATAGCGGTATGATTGTAAAGTATGGTTAATTTTTCCAGTTTTTTTAAGTATTCATAGAAATTTTCCTGGATCACTCTACCGGTCATATCTTTGACATTGAGGACCCGCCGTTGGGAATGGGCACCTTCCTGGGCCAGGTCATAGAGACCGCCATTGGTGGTGGAAAAAGGGACGTTGAGCTTATCGATTAATATTTCCTTCACCAGTTGGCGGGAGTGCTGAACCACATGTTCCACTGCTTTTCGATAATTAATGCCCCCTCCGCTCCTTATTATGTCATTAACAAATATTTCCGGCTGGTTATCTTCTCCCAGGGCGGCAATACCTCCCTGGGC
>CP070627.1:3341203-3343974 GCA_020355945.1 Candidatus Aminicenantota bacterium
CCTTCATCTTTCAAACTGTGAGTGGCAATGTGAATCAAGTTGTATTCATTCATATGGGCGGTTTTAAAATTGTCTTCGCTGGCTTTGCGGTGAAAATACCCCACCGCTTTCTTTTGTTGGAGTTTAAACAACCGGATAATGGCACGCAATTCCTCTTCAGTGGCAGGCAGTTGGGAGACAGAGGCTAACGGGTCCCCGCGACCATCTCTCAGGTTAGAAGAGCTGTAGAGTTTTTCCCGGTCCGTTTGCGGGGAACCGGGATCATGAGTGATGATGTAACCACTGCGGATTTCTTTGCCAAATACCGGTGCAAACCCGATAAAAGCAGTTCCTCTATTTGTCCTGCGCTGGTGAGCGCTGTAAAGCCAGAGGTTGGCAGAGTAGTGATAACTAAAAGCAAAATGCTTTACCAGGAAATCCCTTTGCGACAGGTCGCTGCTGCCGCTGGCCCCGGTGATCAAGGATTCAAAGGGAATAGTAGACAATAAACCGTCAGGGATGACGATCAATTTTTCTTTTTGGCGCAGCAGGTGACGTACCGGTTTCACCAGCATCCGGTACAGTTTCCAGCTCAACAGTAAAAAAGGCCCATCCTCGATTTTCCTGATGGCCCGGTTATAATTGACGATGATTTGGTTTAAATCTTCATCCAGGGGAATATCCTCCACCTCAAGAACCCTGTCAGTCAAGACAAATATATGAAGGACATTGTCCCCGATAAAATATTCAATTAATGCCGAACCCGGTTCCAGGGACTGTTGAATTTTTTTGATATTCACCATATGGGGTTTGTATTTCAAGTCATAGTATTTCTTATAATTGGCTTCAAAATTATCAATTAATAGGCGATATTCCAGCATTAATTTAAAATAAAGCTCTTCAAGGTTCCTGATTTTGACCTGGTTGGGATTTTCTTTATAATACTCCTTTTGAAGATACGTATCATAATAGGTGAGTTCTTCCCTGAGATTTTCTTCTTTTTCCAGCAGCGCGGGAGGAATGCCAGCGAATTGTTTTGCTTTGACTTCGTACATGGCGTCTGCCAGGACAGCGGCTTTGCTTTTTTCGCATAAAACAAAAGCCGCTTCTTTGTATTGGGGTTCTTCGCTCATATCATACAGCAGCAGGGCGGTTTGAATAGCCTCTTGATATATGGCATGGATTTTTTCGCCAAAAAATAATTTGTAACTTTCGGATTTATACCCCCGCCGCATCCTTTCTACCACATGGGATAAGAGAGAATAAGTGGAAAAGGCAGAGTAGAGGGGTTCTAACTGGTCCGGGTGATGCAAATATTTCATTCGCAGCGCATTGGCTTTGGCTGTCAAGACTTCCAGCAATTTGTCTTTAGGAGAAACAGCAGCCAGTGGTGGATTAGCGGCAATGCGGCTGTCGTTGAAACCCGGGACCAATGCGATCAAGGCTCGTTGAAAATAAGAAAGTGCTTCATCCAACTGCAGCCTTTGATAGTAAACGTTTCCCAATTGATAATAAATATCAGCGGTTTCCGGGTGGAATTCTCCCAGGCGCTCACTCTTAATGCGAATGGCGGTATTGAGAAATTTTAATGCTTCTTCGTAATCTCCTTTCAGGCGAAGACAAATGCCGATATTGAGATAACCGGTCGCGGCTTCAGGGGTCAGGTCACCATATATCTCCAGCCGAATATGAAAGGCTTTGCGAATATATTCCAGGGCGCTGTCATAATTTGTTTCCAGCGCATGCAGGATGCCAATTTGTTCATATAATAACGCAAAGAGGGGTTTATTCTGCCCGTAAAGTTTTTTGTATTCAGCCATGGTACGGCTGAAATGGTCCCGTGCTTTTCGAAATTCTCCCTTTTTGTATTCCCCGCCGCCATCCAATAAGCGAAATTTTTCATCCACATTCTCCGGCACCCCCTGGAACTGTCGGAGCTTGATGCCGTAAGATTTAAGATAACTCACCTCAGCATCCAACGGCTGCTTTTTGTGCCAATAGATCAGGGCAATACTGTTGTAGGTTTTTGAAACCTCGGGGTGGTCTTTTCCCAACACTTCCAGTTGAATGGTTAAGGCCTTTTTGTATAACTCCAGGGCCTGGTCAAAATTTTTATCCCGCAAATATTTAAATGCCAATTTCTGGAAACTTTTGGCCAGTTCCAGGTTCTGGAATCCCAGTTGGTTTTTGCTCACGTCCAGGGCGCGGTTTAATGTTCCCAGGGCGGCTGCCACGTCATCCAGTTTTTGGTAATTGTCTCCTAATTTGATATAGCACTTAATCGCTTTATCCCAGGTTTCCAGTTCTTCGTAGGTGGCGATGGCTTTTTTGTAAAAGAAGTTAGAGGTCTTGTATTGGCCGTCGTTTGCCATTTTGTTGGCACTTTTGACGTACTGGTCGCTGACCTGGTTAAGGGGAGGTTCTACAGCCACCGGTGCTGGTTGGGCTGCACATCCGCCCATCAATATAGCAGTAACCACACTTAGCGTACCCAAAACAATTAAACGCCAACCTGGACCAATCATAGGTATATTATACAACAGGTAACCATAATAAAACAAGCTGTTGAAATGATGAAATATATTTCTATCATCTCTCCAGGACCAGGCGGAAACCAAGAGAAGTAGATTGGGTAACGGGCCCACTATAACCTGATTCAGGAAAGTAGAAAAACTCCCCTTTCCCACGATCAGCGGAGCGAATGCTAATCGCCTCACTGCTGTCCCAACTGCCTCCCCGTATGACGTAATCAACGACTCCCCTGTAACCGACAGGAATATCCTTTATATTTG
>CP070627.1:3344074-3346837 GCA_020355945.1 Candidatus Aminicenantota bacterium
AATATTCCCGGCGGTACCATCGATGCCGGGACCAAACGATTCTCCATTCAAACCAGCGGCCCTTATGAATCCATCGACCAAATCAAGCATACAGTTATTCATTCCGAAGGAACAAAAGTGGTTTACTTAAAAGATGCGGCCGATGTTTACCTTACTTACGAAGACAACAATTATTTTGCCCGGTACAATGGGCAGCGCTGTGTGTTTGTCACCGCCACCCAGAAAGAAGGCACCAATATTTTTAATATCATAAAGGAACTGGAAACAAAATTAACCGGGTTCGAGAAAAAACTGCCCAAGAATATAAAATTAGCTTATGTTTACGATCAATCCGAAAGTGTGCGCCAACGGATCCGGGTTTTTTTATCAAACCTGGCCCAGGGAATTATTTTAGTAGGCATCGTGATATTAATTGCCATAGGGATTCGCGGCTCTATTATCGTGATGATGGCTATCCCCATATCCATTCTTGCAGCCATTGGATTTGTTGATAAAAGTGGTTACGGACTGCAGCAGATGTCTATTGCCGGGCTGGTGATTACCCTGGGGCTGTTGGTGGACAATGCCATTGTGGTAGTGGAAAACATTACCCGGTTTATTAAGAAAGGGGAAACCAACCTGGATGCAGCAGTCAAGGGCACTTCCCAGATAGGTTGGGCGATTGTCTCTGCCACTGCCACCACCCTGTTGGCCTTTTTACCTATTGTTATGATGCGGGATGTTTCCGGCGAGTTTATTCGCAGTATGCCGTTAACTGTTATCTATACACTCACTGCCTCACTCTTCATTGCTCTCACCTTTACTCCCTTTCTATCCAGGAAGATTTTACGACCCACTGGCAAACAAAAACAAAGCAAACTCATGGACCTATTTGAGTGGTTTATCCGGGAGCGATACCGTAAATGGTTGGACTTTGCCCTTAAGAAACCCGGTCTCATTATTGCGTTGGCAATATTGGTATTTATAGGCAGTTTGGCGCTCTTCCCGTTGATCGGTGTGAGTCTTTTCCCTAAAGCTGAAAAAAATATGTTTTTTATCAACGTCAACCTGCCGGAAGGTTCCGGGATCCGGCAAACCGATAAGGTAGTGGCGGATGTGGAAGAACGATTAAAAACCAGGGAGGAGTTGGACCTTTATGCAGCCAACATCGGGCGAAGCAACCCCAGGATTTATTATAATGTCCTGGGCGAACGGCAGAAAAGTAATATCGGCCATTTGTTTGTAAAATTAAAAAAGGGTGTCAGTCGGCAGCAAATGGGGCAGATGATCCGGGAGCTTCGGGCTGATTTTGCTTTTTACCCGGGCGCCAAAATTGAAATCAAAGAATTGGAACAAGGGCCGCCAGTCGATGCACCCGTGGAAATAAAAGTAAGAGGAGAAAAAATAGAAGTACTGGAAAAAACAGCCCGTGACCTGGAAAACATCTTCCGGCAAACACCCGGGTTGATCAATATCAACAACCCCTTAAGCACCTCCAAAACCGACATCCGGGTGAACATCAACCGGGACAAAGCCGCCATGTACGGCATTCCCCTGGTGGAGATTGACCGCACCGTTCGCATGAGTATTGCCGGTCTTACCGCAGCCAAATACCGCGATAAAGATGGAAAAGAGTACAACATCGTGGTGAGGTCTAATTTTGAAAGAGATAAACAACCACGCCTGGATATTTTTGATAAAATCTATATCCCCACAGCCACCCGGGCGTTAATTCCTTTAAATCAAGTTGCTGCTGTGGAATTTAAAGTCAGTTCCACCAAAATCAACCATTTCAACCTGGACCGGAGTGTCACGTTAACCGCTGATGTATTAGCAGGATATTCGGTGAATAAAGTGACCCGGCAGCTCATTTCCAGGCTGGATAAATATCAATGGCCGGTAGGGTATGATTACTTCGTAGGGGGGGAGAAAGAGAGCCAGGAAGAGTCTTTTGGCGGCATGGGGGAGGCCATTGTGATTGCCATTATTGCTATATTTGCCGTATTGGTGCTCCAGTTTAAATCATTTAAACAACCTCTCATTGTTTACGCTGCGCTGCCATTGGCCATTATTGGTTCTGTTCTGGCCCTATTGATTACCGGTTATTCTTTCTCTTTTACTGCTTTTATCGGGCTCACCAGCCTGGTGGGAATTGTAGTGAATAATTCGATTATCCTGGTGGATTACACCAATCAATTGTATCGAGAAGGTAAAGAATTGGCAGCAGCCATCAAAGAGGCAGGGGAAACCCGGTTTTTACCGATTATTCTCACTACCATGACCACGATTGGTGGGCTTTTGCCTTTAACCCTCCAGGGAGGAACCTTATGGGCGCCTATGGGTTGGACGATTATCGGTGGGTTGTTGACATCGACATTTTTGACGCTGATTATTGTCCCGGTATTGTACAAAGTATTTTCCCAGGGGAATAGGAACAGGTAAATTGTGGGCAAAGCGAAGCTGGCACGTCAATGCACAATTTGCCTGTCTCGAATGTCACTAATCATTAAGCCGTCAAATCTTGCCATTTTCTGGCAGAATATTTCTTTTTGGTTCCGGCTTGTCCGGGCTAAGATAAGGCTAAATGAGCATAGGAAAGGCATTTTGGTGCCGAAGCATACACACCCCGCCACCTTCATCTATACGATGAAGGAGTCCCCCCTCTCGAGAGGGGATTTCCAGAAAGCACTCAAAGCCTGGTGCTCAATACGCAGTAATGAGCCCTCTAATTCCCCTCTTGAGAGGGGTGGCCCGAAGGGCCGGGGTGTGTCTCCCCTCTTGAGA
>CP070627.1:3346937-3349691 GCA_020355945.1 Candidatus Aminicenantota bacterium
GGGAAGGTGATTCCACCGGGATAACCACAGCCTGGGTAATATCATTGTACTGCATGATGGTCTGTTCGATTTCCCCTAATTCAATGCGATGCCCCCTTATTTTTACCTGGTGGTCTTTTCTTCCCAGGAATTCAATTTTATTGTCCAGCAATCGGCGGCCTAAATCTCCAGTAAAATAGACCCTGTCGTCCTCTCCGGGTGAGGTTTCACTAAATTTTTCCCGGTTGCTTTTATCATCTTTCCAATACCCGGGAGAAACATGGGGGCTGACAATGATGATTTCACCGACTTCCAACGGTTCTTTTTCATTGCCGCTGTCATCCACCACCACCAGTTCCGTGTTTTTATTCACATCACCCAATGTAATGCCTTCAACGGGAAGATGGCTGGGGAAAAATTGCCCGGAATTATAGGTAGACTCGGTCTGTCCATACAGGTTGTATAATTGACACCTGCAGGGAAAATGGGTGCAAAATTTTTCAATATCGCTGCGCAGTACAGCCTCGCCTCCAAGAATAACGTACCTTAGAGCGGGCAGGTCCACTTTCCCGGTTAAATTGGCGGTAAAATAACGAAAAACCGTGGGGACCGAATGCCAGACTGTTATTCTCTCTGCTTTAAGCCATTGGGTTAAACCGGCAAATACATTTTGTTCTTTTAAATTTAAGGGAAAAAGCGTGGCTCCGTTCAACAGGGCCGAGTAAATATCCATCACCGCTGCATCATGACTAAAGGAAGAAAATAAGGTGAGATGATCCTCTGAGGTTAATCCCAGGTTTTCAGTGTACTGTTCCACAAAATATAAAATATTACCGCGGGTTTGGCGAACCCCTTTGGGAAAACCGGTGGAGCCTGAGGTATAAAGTATATAGGCATCATCGCGTTCCTTTTGGTTCCCGGTGTCCTCCCAACTGTCGCTGCCGGTTTCCATTTGGTTCTCCAGGTTTTCAATGAGTAACCATGTCATTTTTTTATTCCTGTTATCATTGGCAGCCGCTGCTGCCCACTGGTGATTTTTGCTGTCGGTAATAAAAACCCGGATTTCAGCATGTTGAATAATATAATGAATGCGTTTTACAGGAAATTCAGCCACCAGCGGGACATATACATTACCGCTTTTGAGAACGCCTAAGAGGGCGGCAATCATTTCCGGGGCATCATCCAGTAATAACCCGATATGACATCTTTCCTGGCATATTGTTTTTATTTTATTGGCAATTTTATTGGACAATTGATTCAAGGCATCATAAGTGATGGTCCTGGTTCGGGTTTTGATTGCCAATTTACCCGGATGACTTTTTACCTGTCGTTCAAATGCTTGAATAATCACGGATGTTTTCTCCGGGTTTGATGCCGCAGGCCGGCACAGTCTTTTCATATCCTGAGTCAGCCCGTGGTTTTTTGGTTTTAGGCCTTTTTTCTCTTAAAGGATCTTCTTTTGGAGGTTTCTTTAAAATCTTTAATTTGATTATGCGGATGGATTGCAAAGAATTCCATCAATTTTTGATATTTTTCCATCATATATTCGATATTCTCCGGTTTAAATCGATCTTTATTGTAACTTACAATTATTTCAATGCCGTTACTGTATTCCGATATGTAAGGTTCCAGTTGGAACTTGACATTTTGGGTTTCAGGGGTGTGCAGGGATGCGGTGTTCTCCAGGGGGACGGTTTCTTTACTGCTTATGTTCAGCATATTAAAGGAAACCGCAACTTCGGGATAGGCGATTCCCACTTCATCCAGTACAAGTTCCAGGGGGTAATTTTGATGCGTGAAGAACTCCAGTACCGACTGCTGGACATGGTGGGCAAAATCTATAAACTCAATATCCTCTTTTATCTCTATTTTAAAAATGACAGAGTTGACAAAGAATCCGATCACCTCTTGCAGTGCCGGATGAGCGCGGCCAGCATTGACAATGCTGGATACAACGATTCGCTGCCCGGAGACCATGGCAAGAAAAATATTATATATAGAAAATAGCAAAGAAAATAAGGTGATATTGTGACGTTTACTTATTTGTTTAAGCGCATCCTTAATGCCGGTGGAAATCACAAACCTAAAGCTTGCTCCCGGTTTCCGGTTTACAGTTGTATTGATGGGATTATCAAAATCCCCGGGCAGCCGCAGCATTGGTAATTCCTCCTTCAAAAACCTTATCCAGAACTCACGAGAAACCCTATTACCGGAGGCATTTTCCAACTGGCGGTTGTGCCACCGGGCAAAATCTTTATAAGTGATCCTGGCCTGAGGAGGATCCATATCACTATTATTTAAATATGCATTATAGATATAATGAAAATCCTTTTCCAGGATTTCCATGGACCAGCCATCCGAAACAATATGATGCATACAATAAGCAAATATATATAAATCCTCTTTTGCTTTAACCAATAACCATCGAAATAAAGGTGGTGGTTCATCCAGGTGAAAGAGTCGGTTATTAAACTCAGCCAGGATGGTTTTTACCCGGTTTTGTTTCTGACTTTCTTCCAGGGAAGAAATATCCTTCGTATTTACGGGTGGTAACGAGATGCTGTCTTTTTCAACCACATACTGGACGCCCCTACCCTCCACTTCTTTAAAACCGGTGCGAAGACTTTCATGGCGTTCAATGAGCTTATCCGCGGTTCGTTTGATGGTTTCTACCTCCACCTGTTGATTCATAACGATAATTCCCATCATATTGTAGGAGTTATCCAGCGGGTCCTGTTGGTGAATGATCCATAAACGTTTTTGATTAAAGGATAA
>CP070627.1:3349791-3352538 GCA_020355945.1 Candidatus Aminicenantota bacterium
GGTTTAGATGAATTTACCGGAACATACGCTGCTCCCTGCACACCGACACAAGAAAAACTGGCTGTCCTGTGGTCGGAATTACTGGGAATTGAGAAAGATGGTATAAGCATTGAGGCCAATTTTTTTGAGATGGGGGGCCAGTCGCTGAAAGCCACCATCCTGGTATCCAAAATTTACAAGGAATTCAATGTCTGTTTACCCCTGGTGGAAGTATTCAAAACCCCGGACATCAAGAGGTTAGCAGGATATATCGACCGGGCCGCAGTAGAAAAATATATTTCAATCGAACCCGCAGAATTAAAAGATTATTATGTGCTATCCTCTTCCCAGAGAAGATTATATGTTTTACAGCAGTTAGATGAACATAGTACGGGCATTGGCTACAACATTCCCACTGTATATGTATTAGAAGGCATTGTTGAGAAAGCCAGATTTGAAAGTACTTTCCAGCAATTGATAGAGAGGCATGAAAGTTTAAGGACTTCGTTTCATATGGTGAATGAGAAACCGGTACAGCGGATACATGAACATGTGGAATTTGAAATTGAATTAACTAAGCGCCAGGACCCGGGAGCTAAGAGCTGTATTTATTCATTCATTCGTCCGTTTGATTTATCGCAAGCGCCGTTATTTCGAGTAGGATTAATAAAGGAAGAAGAAAAAAAACATATCCTGATGGTAGATATGCATCATATCATTTCCGACGGCGTCTCCGCGGAAGTATTTGTTAAAGAGTTCATGTCCCTTTATGAAGGTCAAAAATTACCTGCCCTCAGGGTCCAGTACAAAGATTTCTCAGGGTGGCAGGATAGTAAGGAAGTGAAAGAATCGATAAGGAAACAGGGAGAGTACTGGTTGAAGGAATTTGCTATTCAAGGGGAGGTACCGGTATTAGACTTGCCGTTCGATTACCCGAGACCGGTAGTGCAAAGCTTTGAAGGGAGTCACGCTGCTTTTGAACTAAGTGTGGAAAAAACAAAGAGGTTAAACCAAATCGCGGGTTCGGAAGGGGCCACATTGTTTATGGTATTGGTGGCGGTATACAATGTATGTTTATCAAAATTAACAGGCCAGGAAGATATCATAATAGGTACCCCTGCTGCCGGCCGCGGGCATACCGATTTGGAAGCAATCATCGGTATGTTTGTCAATACCCTGGCATTGAGAAATTATCCCCGCGGAAATAAAACCTTCATCGAGTTTTTAAACGACGTAAAAGAAAAAACTTTAAAAGCATTTGAGAATCAAGACTATCAATTTGAAGAATTGGTGGAAAACGTATCTGTAAACGTGAAACGGGATGCAAACCGCAATCCTTTGTTCGATGTCTTACTGGCCTTGCAAAGCATGGATTCCCGGGAAGTGGAAATACCGGGATTGAAATTAAAATCCTACGAAATTGAAAACAGGATATCGAAATTTGATTTGAGTGTTTTGGCAGTGGAAAAGGAAGAGCACCTGCTCTTTGAAGTGGAATATTGTACAAAACTCTTTAAAAAAGAAACCATCGAACGATTTACAGGATTTTTTAAGAAAGTCATTTCTTCATTTATTGAAAATCCCCGGGGAAAAATAAAAGAAATCGAACTTATAAGCTCGAGAGAAAAGGATTGGATTTTAAATAATTTCAATAATACGTCAGCTCCTTACCCGGCAGACAGGACAATCCATTGGTTATTCGAAAACCAGGCGGCAAGAACACCGGACAGGACAGCGGTGGTATTTGAGGATCAATCGTTAACTTATAATGAGTTAAATGAACGGGCAAACCGGTTGGGCTCCGAACTTCATCTCAAGGGGGCAGCCCGGGAGACGGCAGTGGGAATAATGGCAAAGCATTCGCTGGAAATGATTACCGGGGTATTGGCCATACTTAAGGCGGGTGGGGCATATTTGCCCATCAATCCGGATTATCCTCCAACCAGGAAACGATATTTGTTAACAGACAGCAATGCCAGGATTATGATAACCGAAAAAGACATTATCCCTTCCCCCTCCACTTTAACCTTAACCTTAACCTTAACTTCAACCTCAACCTGCCAGGTGAGTCCCACGAACCTGGCCTACATCATTTACACCTCCGGTTCTACCGGCAGGCCCAAAGGAGTCATGGTCAACCACCAAAATGTTGTCCGGCTGGTAAAGAATACCAATTATATCGAATTCAAAGAAAACCACAGGCTGCTGCAAACAGGAGCGTTGGAATTCGATGCCTCCACCTTCGAGATCTGGGGCTGCCTTTTAAACGGTTTAACGCTGTGCCTGGCAGAAAAGGAGAAGATATTAACACCAGCACGGTTGAAAGAAAGCATCACAAAATACGATATCGCCATGATGTGGATGACCGCACCCCTGTTTAATCAAATGCTGCAAACCGATATAGATATTTTTTCAGGATTGAAGCATTTATTCGTAGGAGGAGACGTGCTTTCCCCGGTTCACATCAACCGGTTAAAGAGGAGATTTCCCCGGCTGAAAGTAAGTAATGGTTACGGCCCCACAGAGAATACCACCTTTTCCACCGTTTATTTAATCGATAAAGAGTCCAACGAAAATATTCCTATCGGTATGCCTATTGCCAATTCCACGGTATATATATTGGATGAGAATCATCACCTACAGCCCGTGGGGGTTCCTGGTGAGTTGGTAGTGGGTGGAGACGGTGTTGCCCGGGGGTATTTGAACGACCCGGGATTAACCGCAGAGAAATTTGACTATGATTTATGGGATTACCAGGATTACCAGGA
>CP070627.1:3352638-3355381 GCA_020355945.1 Candidatus Aminicenantota bacterium
GGGGGTGAGTTCATCCAGAAATATGACAGTTATTTGCCAATGGAAATCAATGATCTTTCCGACATTCTCAATTGTGCGGGTCTTTCAAAAGAAGAGTTCGGCAATTTCGAACTGCTGCCGGATGACCACATGACAGCCCCGGATTTTAATAATAAAATCAAGAAGCATTTCCCGCATCCCCCCAAAATAAGTAATCCTTTCAGGGTTTTGCTGCTTGATTTGTCTTTATTATTCAGTGCCCGCCAACAGAAACGTACGTTGTATGACATGGTAGACGCGCCCCTGGGCTTGATGTACCTGCTGACTTATCTTAATGAGAAATTCAAAGGCCGGGTATGGGGAAAAATCGCCAAATCACGAATCGATTTCGATTGTTTTGAAGAGTTGAGAACCCTGGTAATGGATTTTAAACCGCATTTAATTGGCATCCGTACATTGTCGTTTTTCAAAGAATTTTTTCATCAAACCGTATTAGTGATCCGGGAGTGGGGAATCGACGTCCCGATTATTGCCGGCGGTCCTTACGCCACCAGTGATTATAAATTGATCTTGCAGGATGCCAATGTGGACCTGGTGGTCCTGGGCGAAGGTGAGTTGGTTTTTAGTGAATTGGTGGAAAAAATCATGGCAAACAACAACCAACTTCCCGGGGAGGACGTATTGCAGGAAATTCGTGGTATTGCTTTTATAAAAGATAAATTTAAAACAGCAAAAAACCAGGAAAAGAAAACCGGTCCCGGTATCCCGGGGTACAGGGGAGATAGAACCAGGGAAATTGTACTGCTGGATGATATATCCCGGGGCATGAATCAGTATCCGGGCAAGAACCTTAAGCCTTTGAACCAGGCCCATGACATGCTTTATGTGATTTATACCTCCGGTTCCACTGGCATACCCAAAGCTGTCGTGCTGGAGCACCGGAACCTGGTCAATTTGATGCACTATACATTTCAGCATACTCAAATCGACTGCAGCAGTGTGCTGCAGTTTGCCACCATCAGTTTTGATGTGTCCTTCCAGGAGATATTTTCCACCCTGCTTTCAGGAGGAAAACTGGTCTTAGTGGACAGCCAGACCCGGGGTGATATACCGGGATTATTTCAAGTGGTAGAAAAAAATAAAATAAAAACCTTATTCTTACCCACATCTTTTTTGAAATTTATTTTTAGCGAAGCTGATTATATTGGTCTTATCCCCCCCGGGGTCAGGCACCTGGTGACTGCTGGTGAGCAGTTAGTGATCAGTGATATGCTAAGAGAATATCTAAAGAAAAACAACGTATACCTTCACAATCATTATGGGCCGTCCGAGACCCATGTGGTTACTGCTTTAACCCTGGACCCGCAGGGAGAAATCCCTCAATGGCCCTCCATCGGTCGGCCCATATTGAATAGCGGTATTTATATAACAGATCAAGCCAGTCAACTGCTGCCCATAGGTGTGCCCGGTGAATTGTGTATCGGCGGCGTCCAGGTGGGAAGGGGTTACCTGGGAAAAGCCAGCTTAACAGCAGAGAAATTTATTGAAAATCCATTTGTAGAAGGAGAGAAACTGTACAAGACCGGGGACCAGGCCAGGTGGCTGTCTGATGGAAATATCGAATTTTTAGGACGGATCGATCTCCAGGTAAAAATAAGAGGCTTCAGGGTGGAACCCGGTGAGATTGAAAACCAATTGTTAAAGCATGAAGAAATAAAAGAAGTGGTACTGGTAACAAAAGAGGAAGAAAACGGAGACAAATATTTATGTGCATACATTGTCCCGGAAGATGAAACAACCAATGAAAAAAACCCGGATATCCCAGGATTAAGAGAATTCCTTTCCCAGGTTGTGCCCGATTATATGATTCCCGCCTATTTTATTTACCTGGATAAAATTCCCTTAACCCCCAATGGCAAAGTGAATCGCCGGGCATTACCGGAACCCGGAGCCCCGGGGACAGGAGAAAATTATGAAGCCCCGGGAAATGAGTTGGAAAAGAAATTGGCAGCCATTTGGTCTGAGGTGCTCAATATATCGCAATCTTCTGCGGGGATTCATGATAATTTTTTCCAGTTGGGTGGACACTCGTTAAAAGCCACCATCCTGGTATCCAAAATATATAAAAATTTAGGTGTAAAGGTGCCACTGGTGCAGATGTTTAAAACCCCGACCATAAAGGGATTATCCGGGTATATAAAAAAAGCGGCACCCCACCGTTATGTATCCATCGAGCCCGTGGAGAAGAAGGAATACTATTGTTTATCCTCTGCCCAAAACAGGTTGTATTTCTTGCAGCAGTTTGATCCCCAGGGCATGAGTTATAATTTAACCCGGCAGGTGCATTGGCAAAAGGAGATTGAGATCGAGAAATTGGAAAAAATATTTAAACAACTCATCTTCAGGCATGAAAGTTTAAGAACGTCATTTAAGATCGTGGAGGGGGAGCCGGTCCAGGTGGTTTACGATGAAGTGGATTTTGAAATAGAATATTACGAAAGCGGGCGACCCGGGCACGACTCAGCAGAAAAGGTCATCAGGGATTTTGTTCGACCCTTTGATCTATCCCGGGCACCCCTGATGCGAGCGAAATTGATCAAGACAGGTGAAAAACAATATATCCTTTTAATCGACATGCATCATATCATTACAGACGGAACAGCCCAGGATGTATTGATAAAGGAATTTATAACATTGTATTCCCCTGGAGAAGAAAAATTACCCCGGTTGAGACTCCAGTATAAAGATTATGCCCAATGGCAGA
>CP070627.1:3355481-3358221 GCA_020355945.1 Candidatus Aminicenantota bacterium
TTACCTGAAGAACTATATATTTCATTTGGTCACCTGGATTATGGCCCAAACCCACAATATCTACAATACCCACTATTACCTTACGGAAGCAATTTTTCATTTCGTAAAGAAATAATTTCTGAAATTGGAGAATTTGATACATCGTTTGGTTTAGGGAAAAAACCTATTACTGGGGAGGAAATTGATTTTTGTTATAGAATTTCTAAAGCAGGTTACAAAATATTTTATTCACCTGGTTCTATTGTCTATCATAAAGTTTATAAATATCGTTTTAATGAAAAATGGCTTTTGCACAATCAGTTTGGACGTGGGGCAGCAAGTGCATTATTTTGCAATAAGCATTTTAAGAAGGAAAAATGGAAAATTATATTATTTAAATTAAAAGACATGGGAATACATGCTTCCCTGGCCATATGGTTTAGTTTTTTGAATCGTAAAAAGCACATAAAATATAAATTATCAGTATATAGAATTATTGGATATCTAACAACTATTTTTAGTACTGGCGCCAATAACTCTGATGCACACTTGTAAAGACCGTACAATGCAAATACCTGGCACTATGTTAAGAAAAGGAGAGGAGTCAGTGCCCATAAGTCAGTAAAATTTGAAAATATTTTTTAAAAACGATATATTATGTTCACAATCTACTGGAGAAAATCGATGTGCCGGAAATCAGTTTTTTCGAAGCCCCACTGGCTTCCATGCATGGAGATAAGGTTGTATAAGGTTGTTGAAGAGTTGGTAGAAAAAGAGAGGTATGAAGCAAAGAAAATCTCTTTATCAAAGAAAAAGTTCTCCGCATCTCTTGTCCGGGAAAAACTTGAAAAAATCTATTTAAAAAGATGTCCAGGTGTATTCAAATTTGTTGACCGGGTGGTTGATTTGGATACTGTGGATATATTAAAAGCCGAGGTGAACGATACCGGTAACCCCTATAATGTAGAGATTTTGCCGGACAATTCCCTCGAATTTTTTATGAACCTACACACCTTGAACGATTACCGTAGAGTGAATCAATACTTGATAGAAGTCAACCGAAAGCTAAAAGACCGAGCCGTATTTGTAGGTAAATTTAAGCCCTGTGAGAAACGATACATCTATTTTTTGAAAAATTATCCCCATTTCCTGGCCAATGCCCTCTATTTCTTCGACTTTACCTGGAAGCGTGTATTTCCCAAATTGCCCTTTCTGAAAAAGGTCTACTTTGCAGTGACTAAGGGAAGGGGCCGTGTTTTTTCAATGGCAGAGGCGCTGGGCCGTTTATACTTTTGCGGGTTTGAAATTGTCTCATTGGAAAATGTTGATCATTTTGTCTACTTTATTGTACAAAAGGTAAAGGAACCTGAAACTGATGCCAGTCCCTCCTATGGACTTTTGTTTAAACAAAAGAGGGTGGGAAAGGATGGTAAAAATATCTATATATACAAGATACGCACCATGCATCCCTATTCGGAATATATCCATCACTATATTTACGAAAAAAATAAATTGGATGAAAAAGGAAAAATCAAAGATGATTTTCGGATCACTGCCTGGGGAAGAGTGTTTAGAAAATTATGGATCGATGAAGTCCCCATGTTGATTAATTGGATCAAAGGGGACGTTAAGCTGGTGGGAGTAAGGCCGTTGAGTGAGACGTTTTTTAATACCTACCCGGAGAACCTACAAAATGAACGGATCCAATTTAAACCCGGCCTTGTTCCCCCGTACTATGTGGATATGCCTAACAGCATGGAGGAGGTATGGGAATCAGAGAGAAATTACTTGGAAAAGTATAAAAAACACCCGATAAGAACCGATATGGATTATTTTTTCAAGGCCATGAAGAATATTCTGTTTCATCATACGAAAAGCGAATAGACGATGGATGAGTGGGAAGTTGAAAAAGTTTTATATTTTGGAAATTGTTGGATAAAGTAACTATTTCTTAACGGCGGCAGCTTACCCAAAGGAAGCTTTCGCCCAGGCGTTGAGAAAAATGTTATGTTTTTGTTTTTAGGAAAAAAAGGAGGAATAGTTATGGTTAAAAAAATTTTTTCCATCAGTATTGTCCTGGTTTTGTTTGTATTCTTCTTTCTTCTAACGCCAACTGTATCAGGGCATGTGAAAAATGTCGAAATTTCACCCAAAAATCCCAGGCAGGGTGATATAATCAATCTTTTAATTACTGCCCAGCCAAACGAGGAAGTGCTGATCAAAATAAATTTCCGGGAAACAGTGAATGTCTCAAATGGTTATTATTATTATAAAATTAATGACTTATTCATAACGCAGAAACCCAATTCATTCGCGGTACGGGCGGTAAACGTTAAGACCTTGAGCATATCGATAAAATTAGTGTTATGGATAACAAGGAGCGTTGCGGCCACGAATGGTATTGCCGTAATCAGTCAATGCAATGTACCGGTGGGGATTTATGATGCCGTAATATCCGGCAGCGCAAAAAAAGGACCTTCTCTGGTTCTGCTTGAATTCACGGCCGGCGCCACGGTAAAAATGGATGATAATGGTCATTATGAATACTCCTATCCCACCGGCAACATTCCTCCCGGGAATTTCACGGCATATATAGGAAGTATAAAAAAGACAATAATGTTAGTGGAGCGCAGAACGGCCGGGCCAGAATAGCACGCGGCATATTTTACAGTTTATATAAAGGAGGTAAACGATGAGATTAACATGTAGGGAGCTTTGTGAATCGAGAGGTTCACATACGGTTCCAGGAGGGGCTGTAATT
>CP070627.1:3358321-3361054 GCA_020355945.1 Candidatus Aminicenantota bacterium
ATGAACAAAACAGTCCATAATTCATTGATCTTCTTCATAAGAATATTCTCCTATTATAATTTTATAATTTTTTTCTCACTAAAAACTTTTGCAGTAGAACATGAAGGAACACGATGAAGATAAAATGGCAGTCTTTCTTAGAGGTTCTTCATCGGGTCCCTTCCCCGCGGGCCGCAGGCTATTTTCTGTTTATCATACTGAATCCCCTATCATCTAACTTTTTACCGGTTATTTTTTCATATAATTTTTTATATTTTTTATAAACCGCTTCAGGTTGCTCTTCAAAATTTATATAGAATTTCCCATTTTTGAGGTGGATATCAAATTCTGCTTTATCAGAGATCAGTAGTTTATCCTGGATCAATTCGGGAATCAAAACCTCAACAAAACGATATATTGGGTAGTTTTGATCCTTTCTCTGAATTCTTCCCCGTTTTGTCTGCTCCCGCATTACTCCCTCATTCCGCACTTCCTCTCTCTGTATTCGTGTTCGCATTCGCTCTTCCCGTTCCCGCCTTACTCCTCTTTCCTTAAGTACTTCCGTTCTCGACTTTCGCTTTATTCCCGGATCCCGCTTCAAGAGTCCCTTTTCCCTTAGCTTCTCTTTACGTTCTTTCATCTCTTTCACCAATTTAATCAATTCCTCTTTTTCTTTATCTTCCAATTTTTCCACCTGATTTTGTTCCTCGTCCACAGTTGAGGCGCTTTTCACCTCAGGATTATTGTAGCTTACCCCATCCCGGTTCAGGCTGGCTAATGCATGGGCAGTCAGCACCAGTGTCAATAACCCGACTATCATAATGGATGAGATAACAGTCCCGGCAGAAAAATCCGAACCCTGCGCCGATGGGCTTAGCAGACGTTTTACCCGGGCCAACAACGCATGGGCTCCCGACCTATTACCAGCAGCCGCCATTGCCGGGGCCGGGGTTCTCATGTCATATTCCTGGATGTTGGTCAAGGCTTTGGCAACGTTTAACGAATCCCCGGACAGGGAAACCGCAATATCATCGCAGCAATTTTCCCTCTGGACACGGATATGAGAGGAAATCCAACGTACTCCCGGATGATAAAAGAACAGGATGTCCACAAAATTCTGCAGGATATTCACCAGGTAATCCTTCCTTAAAATATGGGCCAATTCATGGGCCAACAGGGCTTCCACCTGATCCCGGGGTAGACCGGTCACCAATCCCAGGGGAAAAAGGATTATTGGCTTAAAATGACCGATGGTCAGGGGGCTTTTAACCAATGCCGATTCCACCAATCTTATGGGTTTGCGAATCCCGATTTGACGGCAAAAAGTTTCCAGCCGGTTTTGCCAGGAAGCAGGCAATTGATGGTTGCGATGGAGCTTTAATCTTTTATTGTAAAAATATCCTCCTGCAAATCGCAGCGTCAGCACCAGGATTCCCAACAACCATACCGTTACTACCAGGGGGAGATGACGATTAAAATAGCTTTTAAAAAAAACCGCCAGGGTGACGCTGTCCTCGATTTTTGCCGCATCGGTCAACGCCAGTACCGAACCATTTCCTCCTGATGCCGATATTCCTTGTATCCCCGGGAAACTATATATGCTTACAAAAGTAACCAAAGACATGACCAGGACGAGTGTAAGAGCCGCTACCCCTAGCAAGTACCGGGTTCGGGCGCCGGACCGCCGCATGAAAAACATGATCAATGCCAATCCTAAAGCTGCTGCTGCTCCTTGCCAGAGTGAATGAATGATGGTCCAACCCAATGCATTAATTAAATTTTCCGATAAAATACTGTTTATAAAGTCCACTGTTTCTCTCCTTCTAAATTATCCAATAATTTCCTTATTTGAGAAATCTCTTCCTTTGAGGTTTCTAACTCTGCCTCGGTGGGTTTGGCAACTGAATCTTTTTTCATTTAATACCTCCTATCATCTACGAATCAATTCGTAATACGAAACGTTTCGTATATAATATAGTATAATTTTCTAAAAATGTCAACTTTTTTATTACGAAATTTTTCGTATTTTGGTTTTTTTTGAGTTATATAATAAGGTGATTTTGCCTGTTCCCTTTACATGTCCCTTTACACCCCTCCCAAATAGATAAAGCGCTTTACATAAGATTCCTTTTGTATACCAATTTGTAAGTAATAGTTAAGATGACTCTAATATCTTTACTCCTTTTTTATGACAAGAAACTCTTAAAAGCTCTTCCGTTGACCATTGACCATTGACCATTGACCATTGACGATTAAAAAAATCATCCTGCAATATTGAAATGAAAAAATTGTCAATTGCCAATTGTCAATTATCAATTGTCAATGAAACCAGCTTAACTGTTACGGCTCATGCACGTATCGAAGATGGGAAGATGAATTCACCCTCTAAATTGAAGTCATCACTAACAAACAATAAGCTTTCCTTTATTTCCCTCTTTGCAGGTTTTTCAACCATTAGGCGGTCAGTGCAGAAAAGAAATTCGATCTCTTTATATGGAAAGTATCCCAGGAAAGGCTCGATATCTTTCAAGGTCGGCATTTTAGTGGCTACGACATCGTGAATCCGCAGCGTAGAACCATTCTGTTCTATGACGATAATCGCATCAATACTTTCAATGTAATAAGATATATCTCGATAATTGTATAGAAACATAAATAACAGTAGATTTGGATTATAGAAACCCAGCCTGTTTGACACCATTTCCCTTTTTATTGCTAGCCGTTCTAAAGTCGAGTAGTCGTTATCCAGTTCCA
>CP070627.1:3361154-3363884 GCA_020355945.1 Candidatus Aminicenantota bacterium
ATTCCACTTCCATCAGGTTTTCCGGGATTGCCGCGCAATTCAAGGCAATAAAATTCCCCTGGCTCCGTTTGGATTGATGATGAATAAACCGGGCAATTAATTCTTTACCGCTCCCGGTTTCACCCTCGATCAAGACAAAAAGATTACTGGCTGCAATTTTCTTGGACTGGGACAACAAATTTAACATCTGTGAATTCACCGTGATAATCTCGGGTGGTCTTTCTATTTTTTTTCCTGGTTGGGGTGGTTGATTATGCTGGATTAACGAGTGGATCACAGAAATTTCCACTGCCAGGGCATCCAAAAAATCCGTCACTTCAGTTGAAATAGAGGTCTCCACGATATAGATTAACACCATGGTTTGAGTGGGCAAATGAACGGGAAAAGAACAAAAATAATGGGAACTGTTGGTCTTTTTGTTTTTCAATGCTCCCTGGAAAATCTCTCTTATTTTAACAATCCGGTTAAAATCAGGAATATATTTTTTCAAGTAATTCCATTGGGATTCGATTCTAAATACTTTTTCTTTTTTTGACACCAACAGGAGGCATCCTTTGACCAGTGTATTTTTTAAAAGTTCTTCCGCGTGTTGGAACAGGTTCCCGTAGGTCTGGAGTGAGAAGCCAATTTGCAGCATCTCTACCAGGGTTTCCGTATATAGGATATTTAAGGCTTCGGTGGTTTTTTCCATATCTGCCATGGCATTGGATATCCGGTTAAAAAGGGGTTGGATTTTACTTGATAAAACAAATTCCTCGGCATTCCCTTCTTTTAAAAAGAATTTCAGGCACCCGATGCGGAACCATTGATTTAAGTCGATCCGGGCTTCCCGGATTTCACCGGTTTCGGTAAAGGTACCATTGGTGGAACCCAGGTCTTTGACGGCGAGCCATTGGGAGTGAACGGTTAATTCGGCGTGTTCTTTGGAAACAAAGGCTTCATCCAGGAAAAAATCGCAAGTCTTTGACCTTCCCAGCAGGATACGTTTTTTATCCAACGGGAATTTCTTAATAAATCCGTTTCTTAAGTACAGTAAATAAAGCATTCCCTAATTATAAATTCAAGTTAAGAATTAGTCAATATTCCATCCGTTATTTTTAAAATCTGGTAGGAAAAAATCAAAAACACATCACCTTTAACTTACGCTTCATCACAGATACCTCAAACTCCTTTACTTCTTCGATAATTTCACCGTCGGCCAGGATATCCATGGGCTGTTCTGAAAGAAATTTAAGGGAAGGTGAGTGCATATATTCTACATTTTCGCAGCGGATGTGGGTGCCCCGCTGGATCTTCAAGCCCATCATAAAGGTCTGCCAAAAATTACGGGTGTCAATCACACAGCAGTCCAACAGCCCATCAAAGCAGCCATTGTCTCTGCCCAGCTTTAACCCATTGGCGTAATAAGGGGTATTTAATATCACCAGCAGCGAAAATGCAAAATTTTTTATGATAGGTTCACCCTTTTTACCATCCGAATATTGAATCTTTGTCTGAAGAGGTAATTTCTTTTTGGAGAAGGAATCGTAAATTCCAACCAGGCCGGGAAACAACTGGAAAAAAGGCTGTATTTTGGTGATTATTTTGTGGTCCTGTTGAAATTTTGCTACATAGCGATTCACCGCGGTTCCCAGCCCGGCACTGAGACTTCCTACAAAAAAGTAAGGCCTGGAATTTCCCTTGATCTTAACGCATCCGATATCCATTTCTTCTACGACTCCCTTTTTAATAGCTGCGCAGGCGTCTCTGATTTTATGGATGCCCAGGCCCCGCACAATATCATTGGCAGAACCGGTTCCGATCATTCCCAGGGTAGGAAACGGGCAATCTGACTTTAACAACTTTCGCACCATGATATTAACAGTAGTATCTCCACCTACCCCCACAATAGCCGGATACTTGAAGGCTGCCTCTACTGTCATTTGTTTCAGGTGTTCTTCACTTTCAGAAACAAATAGATCGTAATTAATATGATTGGCGTTGAGAATTCGTTCAATTTTCTCTTTTGCTTTCCCGGACTTACCCCTCCTGGCAGAGGGATTGAATAATATGGCAATTTTCTCCATCAACTACTCCTCCGGGGCCCTAAACGTGTCTTCTTTGCTGCGGAGCCCAACACGATGATAGGCCACACAACCAATCGAATGATTAAAAGTCTTTTCATTTTATTTTCTTTAGAATGAATATAATGTTATACCACATTAAGGCAGGAAAATGCAATACCTTACCTCCCGGTTTCTTTGTTTTCATCCCTGCGCCTTGAAATTTTTGATTTTATACAGCCCTGCTATTGAAATTTTCAGTAATTTCCTTTAAAATTTTCCCAAAGGAGCCATAACCAATGCCAAAAATACTTGTAATAGATGACAGGACTGATAACCTAATTGCCCTGGAAGCCCTATTGGATGATTTAATCCCGGAGTGCGAGGTGATAACCGCCCAATCCGGGATGGATGGTATAGAGAAAGCGTATGCAGAGATGCCGGACACGATTTTGCTGGATATCCAGATGCCTGTCATGGATGGTTATGAAGCGACTGTACAAATCAGGAAAGAACATGATAAGGAGTCATTACCAATTCTTGCAATGACTGCAGATGCATTAACCGGTGAAAAAGAAAAGTCTATATCATTCGGCATGAATGACCATATTACTAAACCGGTTAATCCGGATATTCTTTATTCGTCTATCGCAAATTGGGTAAAACCTAAAGCCGCGTCAATAGAAAC
>CP070627.1:3363984-3366698 GCA_020355945.1 Candidatus Aminicenantota bacterium
GGTAATCGGTATTTTTATCGATATCATGTTATCTCGAAAACGCATTAGTGCTTTGCACCGGTGCCTCAATGTTTGTGAAAAAGTCGTTTATGACCAAATCGATAAAACAATAATTTCACCCATTATCGATCATTTTAGAGAAGAATTGAATAGGATACTGGAAATTCTCGTTCGCGAGATTTCAACTCGTATGGGCAAGGCCAAAAGCAGTGGAAGCTTTAATATCCGGAACCTTGAAGTAAAAAACCTGGAACTGGACTTTATGAATTCCTCCAGGGCGATAAAACGAACAAATCTATTTATCGGAAAACTCGAATCTGCTGCCCGCAGAATAAAATTTTTCAGGTGGGTATTCGGGATTTTACTAACCATAGTTTTACTGTTGGGTTTTTTCCTGATTGTGTGGCCGAAGCTTGTTCCTCCCTGGACGTCGATAACGGCATTAATTATTTCAATCCTGTCCTTCATCGTATTTGTTTTTGACTGCATCAAAACAAACGATCTAATAGATAACACAGAGAAGGAATATGGGCTTTCGATTGGAGAATGAATTAGAAAAGGCTGCGATCCCTTTTTTAGAAAGGAATCGATTCCTCTATTCCTGGCAGGTGCCGTTCCATAATCGAGTGATCGATTTAGCTGCCATAAACCTGGAAGGGCAGCTAATTGGGATAGAATTTAAGTTGAAAGATTGGAAGCGTGCCCTCAAACAAGCGCTGCGAAATTCGAATGCCTTTGATTATATTTATATCTGCGTGCCGGGAGGCAGTTATTTAGATCGATTGACCAAAGAAGCAAAAGAGTTAGGAATCGGTGTGATGATCTACGTGAAAGAAATCGGCACCATTAGAATAGAACTACCGGCACAAAAGGTCATGAGGCAATGGAAACCCAATGTCGAATACATAAAAAAATTTTTGAGATCAAGGGGGAAAAATTGACAATCAAAAACGGCGATTGCAAACATATTGCTCTATTTGGAACCTTTAATGAAAATAAATACTTCCTGGGCGATTATAAGGATTCCTTCGACTTAGTGGGGTTCAATGCCAATATCATTGCCCACGCTCCTGCAGGCATTGCCGCATTTATTTCCCAATTAAAAAATAAGCTTTATTTTATAGATCCCCAAACCCATGCATTTCAACAGCCCCTTAAAACAATTATGAGAAAGACGGATGGGAAATGGGAGTTAAAAAAATCGATTACCAGATTAGTAGATTATTATGGTTCGATTATAAAAAAATATGCAGGGAAGACTCCAATTACCGCAGGTGATATTTCAGATGAAGCCATTGGAGAAATTTGCAAAAATGTACTGGAATTCCAGCTCGACATAGTCCAGGAATCCGCTGAAAATCTCGATGTAAAAGAATTCCTCGATTTCTCTCAAATCGAGTTAAGACCCGAATTCCTGATTGCACCCTATTTTTACCTGGAACTGGACAAGGTAGAAAATGAACTGCGAGACAACTTAAAGTTCATCACTGAGTCAAAAAAAATAATGAACATGGAGGGTTTATTTTCCCAAAAGCCGCTGTTTGCGGAAATTGTAATTGAAAAAGAGATACTGGTGGACCCGGGAAGTATTAGGAAGGTTATCGAGGAATACAGTAAATGTCCAGCGGATGGTTTTTTGATATGGATTGATGATTTTTCGGAAGTATCCGTGAGTGAGACTATTTTAAAAAGGTATAAAGAATTTCTTTCTAAGCTGGGTGAAAATAGAAAACCGATAATCGCAATGCATGGCAGCTATTTTTCAATTGCATTAGCTGGTGAAAAGGGACTTTTGGCCGGAGTTGGGCATGGTATCGAATATGGTGAGCATCGCCCGGTGATCCCGGTAGGTGGAGGAGTTCCCCTGGCGAAATTTTATTTCCCAAAATTCCATAAAAGAGTAAACTATAACCCGGACGCACAGGATATCCTGCTTGAAAGGGATTGGATAAAAAGCCGGGGGGTATATATTCGGGAAGTTTGCTCATGTAATATGTGCAAAGAAGTAATAAAAAATGATGTTCAAAATGATTTCAGTAAATATGGAGAAACCAAAGAAAGCAAAAAAAATGGGCAACTTTATCCGACGCCGGAAGCAATGGATAAAAGCAGAAGGCATTATCTAAATACCAAAATTAACGAGTATAAGAAATGCGCTTCATCTCCAATTGCGGAAATTATTAACGAATTGAAAACCAGTCAGTCGATTGCTGAGAAAATAAAAAGTCATCCATTCACTCATCTAATAAAATGGGTGAATGTATTAAGCGATTAAGCGGTTAATTTTTGTCTCCACCGGGGAAGAAATAAATTATTTTTAGGAGAAGGGGAATGAAAAGATACATGATAGCGATGGTTTTTATTTGCGAGTTGATGTTTGTTTTCGTGCCGGGATGCGTCGGGTTGTTTGCTCAAGATGCTGAAAAAGACCCGGTTGCCGCCGAATCCATCGAGCAATTACAATCATTGATCGAAAAGGCTTTAAAGGAAAATGATTTTCAAAAACTGGAAGAAATAAAAAAGAGTAAACTGGAATTGGTCCGAGGTAACTTATTTCTTACTGCTCAAAAATGCAATATTCTACTTGATGAAAAAAACAAAAAAGGTGCCAGGCACGAATGCCACTAATCATTAAGGCGTAAAATCTTGCCAAAAAATGGCAAGAAATAAAATTACAAATCACAAAATACAAATTACAAACAAATTCCAAATTA
>CP070627.1:3366798-3369500 GCA_020355945.1 Candidatus Aminicenantota bacterium
CAAAAAAAGCCCATTGACATAAAGGCTGTAGAAATTGCAACTGGTGAGGCGATTGGAATAGAAGAAATGTATTTCAGCACATTATGGGAAGATGTCGGTAAAAATTCGGCGCAAGTCGCTGTGCTTAAAGCTTTGGTGGAGAATAAGGAAAGTCTCTTTAACAAAGACATGAAAATAAAGATAAATGTCACACGTACGGTGAACCAGTTAATAAAAAAAGGTATCCTTAAAAAGAACGAAAAGGGACAATATGAGTTCATTGATATGTTGTTTAGAGAATATATTAAACAACGGCTCTTGTAAAAGGAGACACCCCCCTGTAGGCTACATGGGGGTGTCTCCTTTCGCGGGTGCCATCCTGGCCGGGCACCATTTTACCAACATTGGGGTTTTAACCCCGATTCCATCAGCAATTCTCATTTTGGAGAATAATTAACCACAAAAAACACAAACACGATTATATAAGAATTGCTGAATTTTTTCAAAATGAATTGTTTTTAAATGGAAAATAGTATAAAATAGAACCATGTTTAAGTTAAAGAAATCAATAACCGTTAAAAAAGGAGATGAACCATGATGGGTGCCGGCAACCAAACCGATTTGGCTGCGTTTGAGACAGCGGTCAATCTTTTTTATGACAAAATAAAAAACAAGGGCATGAACTACTATGAATTATTAGGTATTCCTACCAATGCCACCCACAGGGATATCGAAAGTGCCTATAAAAAATATTCCGGGGAATTTTCCCCGGCTAAAGTGGCGGCGGTTTCCGACCCGGAACTGAAAAAGAAAGCCCAATTTCTTGTAGACAAAGGTAAACGGGCATATGATTTGTTAATTGATTTTGATAAACGGGCTCAATACGAAAAATTGGGATACCGTGATGTTGACCCGGGATCCCTGAAAGAAGAAGACCCGATTGAAACAGCCCGTGAAATCTATCGCAAAGCCAAAACCCTTTTCAACCAACGAAATTACTCGATGGCAATCAAAGGACTGGAAGAAGCGATTAATTTAGACCCCAGTAGAGCTGATTATATGCTTCTTTTGGGGAGATGCCAGGCCCAAATTCCCTCACTGAAGCATGAAGCCGAAGAAAGCCTGCGAAAAGCATCCGAAATGGAGTCCTGGAATGCAGAACCTTTTGCCGCACTGGGTATGCTGTTCTATTCCGAACGACTCTACAAACGTGCGGAAGGTTACTTCCGCAGAGCACTGGAACTGGAACCCACCCATGATCTTTCCAGGAAAAAACTGGAAGAGATCGTCGGCCCGCAGGTCAAACCCATGGAAAAAGTGCAAAAAACCCTGGGAAAAGTCTTCCCCTCTTTTTTTGGCAAAAAAAAGAAATAAATTAAACCACCAGGGTCACCAAGAACACCAAGGAGAAAACACACGGTTTGAAAGATATCTTCTCCCCGATTTTTTTAATCAGCCTGCTGCTGCTCTCCATCTCACACGCCCTGGATATTACCAATTACCGGGTCCTCCAGCCTTTTGTTATCCTGGCCTTCTTACTGGCAGGCGCTTTTTATGCATTAAAAAAATTGAAACTCAGTTACGCATTGATCGCTCTTTCCATAGGTTTGCTGCTCACCTGCCAGTTTGTAAAAGAAAAAAATGACTATTACCGGGTAAAGGAATCCTTTACTCCACAGGAACAGTACATTACCATCGAAGGGAAGCTCAAGACTTTTCCCGAAATCAACCGGGACCATTCCGTTATTTTCCTGGAAACCAAATCCCTGGAATTTAACAGGAAAAAAATCTCCGGGTCTTTTAACATACGAATTAAAGTCAAAGGCAATCTCAAGGATTTTTACCGGGGCGATACCATCGCCATCAGTGCAAAAGTATACAAAACCACCTTAAATAAAAATTTTTACCCCAATCCCATTGAAAATTACCTGTTGGTGCGTAAAAATCATTTCAATGGGTATTGTAAATCCTCCCTGATGGTATCGCTGGTCAAACGAACCTCATTATCCTGGCGGCTCATCGGAGCCTGGAGAAATAAAATAAGAGAAGCCATTGAAAAAGACGGTGGGGATAAGAAAAGAGTCTTCCTCCAGGCCATACTGATCGGGGAAAGGGGAACATTAACCCCTGACCAGGAGGATCAACTTTTAAATGCAGGGGTATACCACCTGTTAGCCATTTCAGGCGCTCATATCGGGATTATCGCGCTTTTTTCCCTTTGGATTTTGGAGTTTATAAAGGTCCCGATCAAAAAAAGATACATCATCACAGCGGTGGTATTAATCATTTTCTTAGTACTTTCAGGTTTTAAAATATCGGCTGAACGGGCTGTCTTCATGATAATATTAATATTTATTGCCAGGTTACTTGACCTGGATTTCAATATTTTTAATATTATTTCCTTTTGCGGGTTAATTCTTTTGGCCAGGAATCCGGCTGAATTTCTTGATGCCGGGTTTATTTTAACCTTTACTTTGAGCGCCGCCATTGTCATGGGGCGAAGTATTTTTCTTCCCTTATTAAATAAATTGAAATTCTTCAAAAGTGAGCGGCACTCCCAACCCGACACGGACTTTGTGCCGGAAGTGGCAAAAAGCGGCTGGAATGAAAAAATACGCGGTTTTTTAAGCAGACTCTGGCAAAATACCAGGAATAAAGCACCTCGCTACATTGCTGAATTGTTGTCTGCCAATTTTTCCGCTTCTCTTATCTCTCTTCCTTTG
>CP070627.1:3369600-3372299 GCA_020355945.1 Candidatus Aminicenantota bacterium
GTAGTATAAAGATGACATAAGACAGATGACGGATGACAGCTTATTGGTCCACCATGTCATGGGGTTTAAATCTGTGTAATCTGCGTAATCTGTGGTTTCTTTATTTTCATGCGTCTCCGGGCGTGGCCGCGGCCTCATGAGGAACTGCCATGAAACTTTCAGTTGTCATTATCACATTGAATGAAGAAGACAGGTTAGAAGATGCGCTCAAAAGCTGCAGGGGCATCGCCGACGAAATCGTGGTAGTGGATTCTTATTCCACTGATCGCACCGTTGAAATCGCCCAACAGTACGGGGCAAAGATTTATAAAAATACATTTATCGATTACGGTTCGCAGAAAAATTTCGCCCTGGATAAAGCGGAAAATCAATGGGTGCTCAACCTGGATGCCGATGAAAGAGTCTCAGGAATCCTGGAAAAAGAAATCCGGAAATTAAAACAAAAAACAGGTGATGAGATCGATGCGGACGGTTTTTTGATTAAGCGCAAAACCTTCTACCTGGACCGCTGGATCAAACATTCCGGCTGGTACCCGGATCGAAAATTGCGGTTATTCCGAAAAGATAAAAGTCAATGGTGCGGCAGGGTTCATGAAGGGTTACGCCTGGAGGGAAAAACCGTCAAAATGGAAGGGGATATCCTTCATTTTACTTATCGCAATATCACGGATCATATCAACCGGTTGAATCGATATTCCCATATGCAGGCGTCAGATATAGTTGAAAAGAAGAAAAAAATGCTTTATTTGCGAGCCTTTCTTTTACCGCCGGTTACTTTTATACGTTTTTATATCTGGAAACTGGGCATCCTTGATGGTCTGCCCGGTTTAGTCATTGCCCTGGTCTCTTCCTGGGCCACGGCCATGAAATACCTGAAAGCCATTGAAATCAAGAGAAAAAATCAGAAAAAATCTTAACCTTATAGAGAAAAAATACCTGACCCCGCATTTTTTTGGGATTATAAAAGTTCCTGATCTGAGAAAAAGATAATGGAGTAAGGAGTAATAAGAAATGAGGTCAGTCCCTTGCGGTACCACCATACGCTGAGAGGGTGGCTAGGTGTTCCCACCGACTGACCATATGTATAATAATATGAAAACAATAAAAAATCAACTGGTTATCGCAAAAAAATAATGTTTTTTTACCTATTCATTAGGGAAAGGGGCGGAAGGAAATGGAACGGTGCGTGTGAATGTGGGAATGTTCCTCTCCGCATGAGGAAAAATGCCTGCTCTTACAGGTGCTATCACTGTTTTGAGGTTAACTGCAGGATTACATCATCCAGCCTTGGTAAAAAATAGAAGGGAATCGATTGGAGATAAAACCTTTTGCCCGAAGGAAGTTGAATACGGTCAATTCGATTCTCCCCTGAATAGACCCGAAGAGCATATGGATGGTCACTTTTCTCCATGAAAATAAAGAGTGATTTAAGCTTTCCATAGGTGCCACTTTTTACTTCAATAGGTATGAGTAAATCCTTATAGGGGTATATAAAATCCACCTCTGCTTCCCCTTTTTCTCTTAACCAGAAATGAAGGCCGGGTTTCATGTAGGTTTTTGAGACGATCTCCTGGGCCACCAACTGTTCTGCTATTCTCCCCTGGTATACTTGATCCAACGATCGCCGATCACTGAAAAATTCCTTAAAACCAATCCGAAAATTGACTAAACCTGTATCAAGAAAAAATAATTTCGGAGATATTCTCAACTTTTCAATAATAGGAATTCGCATTGAAAAAGAAGGTCTTGCCCGGTAAAGCAGGAGTGCTTTTTCCAATGTATCAAAGGCTTCTTTCATCTCCCTGGACCGATAAGAAGACTCCCCAAATTTTTCATATGTAATGGGCATACCTGCATATAGTGGGGCAACATCAATGGTATGAGTTAAATATTTTGCTTTGCCAGGACTTGCATATTTCTCAACATCTTCGATGTAACCCTGGAATATTGAATCATATACCTCTCTTACCCGGGAATAGGAACCCGTTTCCCAATATACGGCTAAAGCCTCCGGCATTCCGCCAACAAATGCGTATTCATAAAATTCCCCCAGTAAAATCCTGTGAAGATCGGTTTTATCTGTTAAATCCAGGCTGAACAATTTCCGGGCCAGGGGTGGATTCTTGTATTCCAGGTACTCTTGAAAGTTTACCGGGTACATGAATATATTTCTTACCCTACCCGTTGGAAAAGAAAAACCCTCTTTTTTTGAGAATACTTCAAGCAAAGACCCGGCAGCTAAAACCCTCAATTCTTCCATATCTTCATAGAGAAACCTGAGTGACCGTATTGCTTCTAGAGAATTTTGGATTTCATCGATAAACAGGAGGGTCTTTTGTTCGTTTACCCAAAGACCTTTATAAAGCAGGATACGTTCGAATAACTCTTTCCCGGTATTAAAATGAGCAAACAATTCCCGCTCCCTGGGTCTTTCAAGGTTTAAGCTGATGAAATGGGAGAAATTTTTTGAAAATTCGTTTACAATGAATGTTTTCCCTACCTGTCTTGCGCCGCGCACCACAAGGGGTTTCCTGGATTTTGTATCTGCTATTAAAATAAGCCGCGAAGACACGCGAAGGAACGCGAAGAAAAATATGCATAAATACTGTCGTAGGGGTTTGATTCATCAAACCCCGAAGAGGCATGTGTGAATCGCCCGGGCCGGGCTTGATAAATCAAGCCGTGACGCATCTACAATA
>CP070627.1:3372399-3375098 GCA_020355945.1 Candidatus Aminicenantota bacterium
CGGCTGAATTTCTTTTGTTTTTTATAAAGATTGCCCAGGTTATAATACCCTTTGTAATAGGTGGAATCAAGAGAAATCGCGGTTTTGTACTCTTTTTCCGCTTCTTGCAGTTGACCCTGTCGGGTAAGAATATTCCCCAAGATATTATGGGGTCCGGGAAGTTGGTCATTCAATGCCAGGGCCTTTTTTACCGTTTGCATCGCCAGGTCTGTTTCTCCCTTCTGCATCAAAAACTCGGCCAGGTTAGAATGAGCCAACGGATGATACGGGTTACATGCAATGGCTGTTTTGAAATGAAAGACAGCCCTGTCAATATCGCCTTTTTCAAAATAAATGTATCCCAGGTTATTCCAGGCATCGGCAAGATGAGGGTTCCCGGCAATGGCTTTTTGATATGCGGATATTGCCTGTTCTTTATCACCCTTTTTCATATAAGCAATACCCAGGTTATAATAAATTCTTTGATAGGAGGGATTAATCTTCAAGGCATCATGATAACTGCTGATAGCGTTTTCTATTTGTCCGCTGCGGCGAAAGGCAATGCCCATTAAGTTATAGGCTTCATATAGTTGGGGATTGATACGCAGGGCTTTTCGACATAAGGAAATGGCTTGCGGATATTCTTTAAGCTCAATATAAAGTAAAGCCAGACAATGGTAAACATCTTCCAAACGTTCATATTCCTTTTGCACCTCAACCAGTTGCTTGCCGGAGACCCTCTCAGCCTGGAGCCATATACTGAGTCTTCTCTTTTTCATGGGGGGCAGGTTATTGGGAATTAACTTTTCATTGATTTGAGCGATCTCTTTGTAAAGTGCCGCAGCCCTGTTCATTTTGTGAGCAGCCAGCGGGAACCGGCTGCCTTTAAAATCTCTATCTCTATGAAGAAGGATAATCTCACGATTTATTTTGTTTATATTATCCCCTCTTAAAAACCGATCCATTAATGAATCACTGTCATTGACATGGGTGGCCCCAAAAAGATGACAAATTTCATGTTTCAACACTTTTTTTAAAAACGAAAGATCGTCAAACCAACGAACCAGCACATACCCTTCATGGTAAAAGGAAATCCCATCCTCTCCCTTTAAACCCTTTTGGCAGGTCAACCCGATGACCACATCGGTATGCCCCCTGGGAACCGTTTTGACAAAGTAAGAAAAAAGAGAATCAATGGAAAGCGATGGTTTATCGCCATCATATTTCCATTGGACAGGTTTTTCCACGACAAATTGCAGGGAGAAGTCCTTCTCAAAATCAGCAGAGATGTCATTGATTAAGGTTTTGAAAAAATCCCGGGGGTCCTGTTTCTTAGTGAAGCAGTTTTCATCCACTGCCAGGGTAATGGTGACGGTTCTTTTTTTTATGGTGTTTCCCGGTAATGAAGAAAAAAGCATTGTCCCCAGCAGCAGGACAAGTATGAAGACAAGAATTACGTTTAACTTTACTTGCTTTTCTCTATTCCCGGGTCTCATCAACTTACTGTTTTGCGATTTCAATGGCTTTTTCCAGGAGTTGGTCCCGTCCTTCCTTGACTCCTTTGAGGGTTCGTTCCACCCGGACGTGGGGGATAATGCCTTTTCCATGATGGGGTGAGCCGTCGAGTTTGACTGCTTTTGTGCCGGTCCAGCAGATAAAGTACTTACCGAATAAATAGAAGGAATTCACATTGCCATTGGTTCCTGCTGTGGGTTGACCCACGATGGTGCCCAGTTTGTGATGTTCGATATAATTCAAAATAGATTCCCCGTAACCGATGGTCCTGGTGTCGGCGATGAAAATCATTTTGGCTGTTAAGAAAGGCTTAATAGGTTCCAGGTGCCATCCCACTTTTTTGTAGGTCACTTTTTCATAGTCCGGGTAAATCACCTGGGGAATCCACATCCAATTGGAGCTTTTTTTCTTTTTTATCAGGTGGCAGAGCAGCGGGTGGCTGCCCTTGGGGTAGCCCCTTAAATCACAGATGATACTCCTGGCTTTTTGCAGTTCAGGCATTAAACGGTTAATTTCCTCCATGGGGGTGATGTCGAGGTTCAAATAGTAAATGCCTTCTCCTATTTTCCCGGATTGTTTTTTTTGTTTTTCCAGGTAACCGTAATATTTTGGTGAAAAGGCGGAGCGGGAAACGGTTTCATTATAGAATACCGATGGTCTGTCTCTTTTAATATTCAGGTAGATTTTAGTATTTTTTGCCCCCCTGAGCAATTCTTCCAGGGCGCGGAATCGTTTCCAGCCACTGGTGGCAGCAGAGATGCCGCGTTCTTTTATTGCCAATGCCTCTTCCGCTTTTTTCTCGTCCACCTTCCTCACCACATCCCCCACATGGACATCGGTCAGGGTTTTTTCGTAAATATCGGTAATCACCAACTGCCCCTGGACCCAATCCCAACGCATCGGGGGCAGGTACATGCGGAAAATATTCCCTGATATATAGGCACCTGCTTGCCCATCCTTAAGCCGGGCAGTCATTTTTCTTAATGTTTCCAGGAAATCCAATTGGGATTTGTCTTTGTATGCGGATTGCAGTGCTTCGGTCAACGCTCTCTGCCAATCGGTTTTGACTTCATCGAAATAGGGGTAAAAGTGCTGCAAAACATTCCAGGCGATCACAATACCGGCCAGTCCTACATGCAGGTTGTAGTCCGTCAGGTCTTTGCTTCCGGGTAATTCCCGCTTCACAGCTTCCTCCAGGTGCTTTA
>CP070627.1:3375198-3377893 GCA_020355945.1 Candidatus Aminicenantota bacterium
TTCAATCAAGGTCTTATCTTTGTTGGATATTTAAGGTTTCTACCTCTATTTTCGTTAAAATTTAAAAAGGAGGTAGCAAACAATGGCCAATGGAACTGTCAAATGGTTCGATTCCCGCAAAGGTTACGGATTCATTGAAATGGAAAATGGCAAAGATATTTTTGTCCATCACAAGGCAATTCAAGGTCATGGTTTTAAGTCTTTAGACGAAGGCGAACGAGTTCGATTTGAAATTCGCCAGGGCGACAAAGGCGACCATGCCGCAAATGTAATCAGGGGATAAATCCATTTAAAAATTAAGAAAGCAAGGGGTTTGATTTTCTATAATCAAACCCCTTTCTATTTTCAGGGTAAATTTAAAAAATATTTTTTAGAAAATCCAATCCTCTCTTTTCATAAACCCTTCAAGATTTATACAGGAAATCCCAAAATACTCACACACATTAGGAATTTTTGCGGAGTTCTCTTTCCAATCTTCCTCTGTGACAACACATCCGTTACAAGCTTTGGCTTTTGCAATAACAAACGGATCAGCCACCGGTTTGCCTTGTAAGCGCTCTTTTTTCCTTATCATAGCCTGAAAGTGATTGACTTTAAATATTTCTGCAACCATTAAAAGTTCATCTTCAGCAGGCTGAGAAAAGAACTTTCGATTTTTCTTTGCCCATTCTATGAGTCAGTCTGCATCGGCATAAGTTTCAATTTCATTTGCTACTTCTCGGACAGATACAATCTTTCCCTCTAATACTATTGACTCAAAGCTTTCCCATAAAGTGGGGAAACGATCCGGATAGTAATGCCTAAACAATACAATTAAGGGACTGGTGTCAAAAACATACACTATGCAAGCCCCTTTTTGAATAAAATGTATTCCATGCCTGAAATATTTTTAACTTTTACTCCAAGGTAATCTGCCAACTGGTTTATGGATATTTTCTTTTGAAAATACCGGCTGAAAGCTAATGATAGATAGCCTTCTCCCAGATACGTACCTTTCGTGGCGTAGTAATCACCTCCGCCCGTGTCCTTTCTTCTTTTTCTTTCTTTTCTTGCTTCATCAGCCCATTCTTCTGCTTTTTTGGAGTAATAATCCTTGTCGATAAGTTTTCGATCAAGGCACTTTCTAAGAATGACCTCTCGACTTACATTATATTTGTCAGCCAAATCCGTAACAGAAAGGTCACTAATAGTGACCTTTGCAATTCGTTTGGAAAAATCCGAATCCGGTACCAGGAATTCTCCGGCAAATCGATTGCAAAGAATTTCGACTTTTCGATCATTCCCTTTTAGGTATTTAATATAATCATCATTTCTTGTAACTACGCCTCCGGTGCCCAATAGGAGGTGAGCTAATTCATGAAATACAGAGAATATCTGTCGAGTTTTTGAGGTGCTGTTATTGATATAAATTAAAGGGAATTGTTGATGATAAAGGCAAAAGCCGGAAAAAGATTCATCTTTATCTTTAAAAGCTTCCTTAAATACGAAAACGCCATGTACTTCTAAAATGTTCCGCCAGGATTTCAATGCTTCGTCCGGATCTTTCCAGCTAAACTGGGTGTTTAGATCTATCCCTAAGTATTCTCGCACTTGAGCGGCCATTGTTTTTACAGATGCGTCGGGGTGAAACTTCAAATCATGAACAATATTGTGCTTTGCCGGATTGACGTAGTCGTTTAGTTCGGCAAGGTTGATTTGCATTGCTCGAGCTTGCTTAAGTAAATAATGCATCTGTGGTGACATCATTTCAATTTCTTGATCAGGGAAAGTTCGAAACGATTGCCTGGGGGTTTCTTCCTGGGGGGGGGCCGGGAAAAAGAAAAGAGCAACAGGACGTTTATAAATATGATAGGCTAATTTTTCTAGCTGTACATAAGTAGGGGTGGTGTCACCATGTTCCCATGATTGGATTGTATCGACATCCTTGCCCATTTTGCGAGCCACTTCATTTAACTGCATGCCGGCAGTTTGTCTGGCCCACTTAAGAACATCAGGATTGATAGGTATTCTCTCATGCATGGGATTGCCTCTAAGTTTGCATTATTATATTCTATCTTAATCGGATATAGCTGTCAACAAACATCTTACTTTCTTCTCTTTTTTTCGTTATTTGTTCGGAGATGAGGAAGGTTACCTTGTGGACAGGCAAAAAAAATTCGGAGCAGGCGAAAAAAGATAATACCTATGGAGGTACATTTAGGTTGCGGGTGCCACCCACTTTATACCATTACCCTGTAAATCTTTGCTCAAAATACAAACTTTTTGGGCCAAGGGGTACTTCCAATGCGTTGGAGGTACATTTAGGTTGCGGGTGCCACCCGCTTTGTGATAAAATATCGATATGAAAGAGATTTTAATTGGCTTACTGATCTTTTTTTGGGCTGCTGTTTATTTGCCGGCAGCAATCACGTTAAAATCTGCTGACCTGGATGAGTGCATCGGGATCGCTTCTTTCCTGTCCAATAACAAAGGTGATATTTTCCTGTTTTCCAGGAAGACCCATAAAGTATTCAAATTCAACAAAAACGGCGATTTTGAGACATCATTTTGCAGGTATGGCGTTGGACCGGGTGAAATAAAAAGAGTGCTGTTTATGTTTCACAATCCAGGCAATGACTGCTTTTACCTCCCGGAGTATGCCTCCGGGGGATTGGGAAGGGTCTCTATCTTTGACAGCAGCGGGAAATTTAAAGAT
>CP070627.1:3377993-3380686 GCA_020355945.1 Candidatus Aminicenantota bacterium
CTTTCCTCTATGATCGATTTAAATGCTTATGCGGTTGTACTGCATTCCCCGTATACCCCTTGTTTTCACTGCCTCTATGATAGAGAAATACTGGAAAAGATCGAGACTATTAAAGCCTATTCAAAGGATTATCAAAAAAGCCCAAACCCGGTGGCGTCACCTGCTTTGTTTTTATGCACCGGTTTTGCCGTCAATGAAGCCATAAAAATCTTATTGGACTTTGAAAACCCTGCCTACAATAAATATGTGCTGTTTAACCAGAGGGGGGTAGGGAATATTGCCGATAGTGATGTTTATCGTCGGTTAACTTATCCTTTTACTCCTCATTTCAAAAAGATAAGCCGGGATCAGGGCATGGAGTGGGACCGGGGCTGGGAAGGACCTGCGGTAGAAGAGATCCAAATCAAACCCGATCCCCTTTGCCCGGTTTGCAGCAAAAATAAAAAGTTTTTGCGGGGGGATCAAAAGATGGAAGCTGGGAAGCTGGGAAGCTGGGAAGCTGAGAAGACAGAGGACAGAGGCCAGATAACAGTTGAAACAACCTCTAATAAAAAGTTTTTGCAGGGGGGGTCCAGATGCTTCACGGGGACAGTTTTTTCCAAAAAGAGTCCCCCCTGGCAAGCAGTGGCATTATTATTCGGGCATGGAATTGAAATGATTGTCGGGCTGCTGGGGGTTTTAAAATCAGGAAAAGTTTATGTGCCATTGGACCCCACTTATCCTTTAGAGCGCCTGGAATATATGCTGGAAGATTCGGAAGCCCGGGTTATTGTAACCGAAGGCAATCATTATTCGTTAGCTGTGGCATTAAAAAACAAAGTCAATAAGAACATAAAAGTAATCAACATCGATGGGATGAATACCGGTGAAATTGTACCGGAAGTACCCGGGGTTTCAATTACGCCGGAGCAAGTGGCCTATGTTTTGTACACCTCCGGTTCTACAGGTATACCTAAAGGAGTGATGCAAAGTCATCGCAATGTACTGCATTTTGCCAGGGTATACACCAATGGCCTGCACATTCATGCGGGGGACCGGCTCACCCTGTTTTCTTCTTACAGTTTTGATGCCGCCAAAATGGATATTTATGGGGCATTATTAAACGGGGCGGCGCTCTATCCCTTTGATATCAAACAAGAGGGAAGCCTGGACCGGCTGCCGGGGTGGATAAGAAAAGAAAAAATCACTATATATCATTCCATACCTACGATATACAGGTATTTTGTCAACCAGTTGGGTAATAACAGCGGTAGTGATAGTGTTACCAGCAAACTTCCTATTACATTCCCGGATATGCGTTTTATTGTTTTAGGTGGAGAAGCTGTATATAAAAATGATATAGAGGAATATAAAAAACATTTTCCCGGTGATTGTTTATTCATCAATGGCCTGGGCCCCACCGAATCCACGGTTACCTTGCAGTATTTTATTGACAAAAATACTCATCTTACAAGAGAGGCTGTGGCGGTGGGGTATCCGGCAGAGGAAACCGAGGTGTTCCTATTGGACAAGAACGATCAAGAGACAGTGTTGAATGCCGTAGGAGAGATCGTTTACAAAAGTGATTACCTGGCATTGGGATATTTAAAAAAACCTGAAAAAACAAAAGAGGTGTTTGTAACCGATCCGCGGGCAGCAGTTGGAAACGGCAGAGTATATCGAAGTGGTGACCTGGGAAGACGATTAGAGGACGGAAGTATCGAATATGTGGGCCGAAAAGATTTCCAGGTTAAAGTCAGGGGTTACCGGATAGAATTAGGGGAAATTGAGAGTAAATTAGACCGTATCGAGCAAATCAGCAAAAGTGTCGTGGTATGCCAACAGGATGCCAATGGAGAGAATTATTTAACTGCTTTTTACCAGTCATCCGGAGGAATTGATTTGGATGAAAACAACCTGGTGCTGGAATTGAAAGAGGGGCTGCCTGATTATATGGTACCCGGTGGTTTTTACCGACTAGATGAATTTCCTCACACTCCCACTGGTAAGATTGATCGGAGAGCCCTGGCAGAAAACACCATGGTTCAAGGTTTGAACCGGGCAGCCTATGCATCTCCCCGCAGTGAAATCGAGAAGAAAATGGTAGAAATCTGGTCCCGGGTATTAAATAAAGATGATTCAATGGGGATTGATGATAATTTCTTTGTATTAGGAGGAAACTCTTTAAAGGCCATCCTGGTGACATCAAAAATTCACAAAGAATTGAATATTAAAGTGTCCCTGGCAGAGATGTTTAAATCCCCGACTATAAGGGAATTAGCCAGTTATATCGATGAACCGGGAGGAGAGGTGTTTGTGCCTATAGAGGCGGCAGAGAGAAAGGAATATTATCCTCTCTCTTCAGCGCAGAGTCGGTTCTATATTCTCCAGCAGGTGACTCCTGATAGTACCGCTTATAATATGACACAAATTCACCAATTGGAAGGCGATGTAGAAAAGGAGCGCTTTGAAGCTTCCTTAAAAAAAATGATCAAGAGGCATGAAACACTGCGAACCTCGTTTCAGTTAATTGATGGTCATCCGGTGCAGCGGGTCCACGAAGAAGTGGAATTTGAAGTTGAGTATTACCAGGTTGAGGTTAAGGTTAAGGTTGAGGGAGAGCGGTCCCCGCTCTTAGAGGGAACAAGGGGGCTTGCCCCCTTGTCTGTAGAACCCGCAGCCCGCAGCCCGCAGCCCGCAGCAGCTCTTATAAG
>CP070627.1:3380786-3383473 GCA_020355945.1 Candidatus Aminicenantota bacterium
GAGAGCATCGCGCACAAAATGACCCTCTTGCGGATGATAAATCCCGACCTCACAACCATAATATTCCGATGAACCGTGAACCGAACAAATTTCTACCAGCCTTTCTTTTGAACCTGGCGGGATACTCCAATCAATCGGCACTGGTCCTCCTCCCACATGATGGGCAATGGTCATAACCTGGTAAGAAGAAATCAGCTTCCACAACTTTTCCGGTGTATTGGAAATTTCATCAATAGAACGAAAAATCGGCCCATCTTCACCTCGATAATACACGTTACGGTGACCGGAAGTCCAATTGGTCCATTCGAATCCCACAAATGTAACAAAATGTCCCGGTGAGTATATATTATTCGCTGCATCTTTAATTCGTTTCCAGGCTTTTCCCTTGAGGGGTATCAGACCATAGTCTGCATGGTCGGTCAGTGCGGCAATATCAAGACCTGAAACTTCACGGGCATATCGATAGTAATCCCCGGGTGTGCCCGTACCATCCGAAAGCCGACTGTGACCGTGAATATCCCCAAAATACAGCTTTAACCGCGGTATTCCTTTCTGACACAGTGTCACATTACTTTTTCCCTCCAATGCATCAGGGCCTTTTACGTGGAAAAAATAAATCCCTTCCTCCGCAAGTGTTGTATGAAACGTCAAGGTTTTTTCATTTCCCCCTGCTTTAATCTTTTCTTCTGCTGTTGATTTTTTATCGAGGGTAACGGAAAGAGTAAAGGTTCCTTTGGGGAATTGACTCCAATTGCCCAAAGCGTCCAGTGGTGCAGCAGAGATTTTAATGGTTTCCCCCGGGTTGGTTTGGGATGGTGAGACCACGCTCAGGTGTACGGGTTCCCGGGCCAGCGTTTGGATGGTTGGGGGATTGGCAATGCATGCGGAATGGCCATCTCCGTCCGCGTCCACAAAGATCATAAACAATTCCTCTGCCTCGGCAAACTTGTCCACACGGGCCCCGGTGTATTTAAAAGTAATGGTCTCGTAGGGTTCTATAGGTTGTTCCCGGGAGAAAACCAGGACCCGGTGCATAGATAGTATTTTTACTTGCAAGGAAGGATCGGCGAAAGATGGGGCGACAGAGGTGAATCCTTCGGCTTCGGGGCTGAAATTTTGTGGTTCGCTCCAGCCCCACCAGGGGGAGATTTGGAGTAATATGAATCCCCCCGGGGCGATGCCGGCTTTACCAACAGTGAAAGTTATTTTAAAATCCACCAGGGAACCCACCGGGAAAGGGCCTTTGGGTTTGATAACCGCCCTACCCTGTCCGTCCATGGTCGAGGGCCTGGAATCCAGGTAGGGAGCAATCTCAGGCAGCCATTCTTCTTTTGCTTCTTGTTCCTGTTCCTGGCTGTATCTCATATCCTCTTGTTTTTTTTGACCGCAGCAGGGAAATAGGCACAGAAGGACTAAACTAATGATACAAAATTTCAAGGGTGGGCTCCGGGTTTCATGATTATGTTTTATTTTATTTTTTCTTTTCTCTTTCTTTGAGCTGTTTTTGTACCTCTTTGAGACTGATCCCGGAAACAACGGTAATGCTTTGGTCGTCACCAAGAATTCGTTCGTCTGCTATTTTTGTATTAAAGACACCTTCTACTTTAAAAGGCAAATTATAGCTGGCTTTTTTATGCAGCAGGATAAAATCCGTACCCGGAGGTGGAGGGGCGTCACGGTATCCTTTTACAGTGGCGTTGACAGGCAAAGGGTATCCCTCCAGCACCGCTTTGATTTTCTGTGCAGAAATCAAATATTTCTTAAGTGATTCCGCCTCTTCTCGTGTAAAGCGTTCCTTTATGTGGTTCTCCGGGCCCGCCCGGGAAGCAAAAGATATTCCCTTATAGTTTGCTATCGCTTGTTCAAAGGGAACCGGCGGCTCTTGCCGGTCTATCATAAACCAATTGATTTTCAAATTGTCGTAATAAATGCCTTTGTAAAGGAAATTATTAATAACAGAATAAACCTGGTACAGTTCATAATCTTTGAGGTCTTTTTTTTCTATAGGTGCATCATTTTCTTCTTTTGCAGTGGTTAGCGTACCACATTGGTGGCAAAAATTTGAATCAGGGAATAATTGAGCACCACAGGTTTGACAAAACCCGGAATTTTCTTCGCTTGGGCTCATCCTTTACCTCCTTTGCTGCCTGGTTTTCGTCATCAAAGCGGCGAAGACATAAAATTGCTTTGCAAATGGTAATTTAACAGAAATGGAAGAAAAAATCAACTGGTTTTTTTAATTTCCAGAAATTCCGCATTTATTTTCTTTAATTCTCTATTGCCGGGGTTTTGATACAACCTTTTTGCTGTAGACTTTGTATCGATTATTCATTTCTTTAACATCTTCCCATAATGCTTTAAAGGATAAAACCGCGGGAAAAGTTAATTATAAAGTGTGCTTTCGCTATCTAAAAAAGATTTTTGCGGAATTTCTGTGGTTGTATTTTTGGGTGGAAAATTTTCCTGGAAAAACGTGCAACTGAAGTTTTACACATTTAAAAAGGTTGTATAAGGAATTGGTTTACCGGAGGCGAAACGGGGACGCCGGGGTTGTTCTCCGCGTCCCGCGTCCCCGCGTCCTTGCGGTTGATTCAATGAGTGATTACCGGAGATGAGATGGTATTAATAGGTTAAATAGTTTCCACCGTAGCCGACGTTGCTGCAGCCGTATTCGATCCACATCATGC
>CP070627.1:3383573-3386256 GCA_020355945.1 Candidatus Aminicenantota bacterium
AGAAGATACCCATCCTCTTTAAGGGTTAATTCATAAAAATCAGCGCCGTCATGAATGTTAAGGGTATGGGTCCATCCCAGGTGGTCATTGAAAGCGATGGCCAGTGAGGGCATACCCACCATGGTAATACCACAGGCATTCAGTCCCGGGGCTGTTAATTGAGCCTCATAAAACATAAAAAAACCTGACCAGGGAAGATGAGGATTGGCTAAAAGCATTGCCTTTCCGCTTTCTGAATGAGAAGGCGCAACAGCCCAGGCATTTGAACCATTTGCGTCATTTGCTCCTTTAGGTTCGGACCTTTTCCAATTATGTATCACCCGGGTTGGCTCGTTACCCACAAAATACAAATGGATCACCCGCTGGGTATGGGCCAACATATCCTCCGGGGTAACAGGCAGGACCTTGAGACGGTCTTTATCAATTTTGTCCTTATGTTTGGCAGCGTAATCATTCATGCCTTTGGCAAAGGCCTGCAAATACCCCTGGAATTGGGGGTTATGGGCCTTAAACCAATGGTTGGCCCGGTCCGGTACTCCCATGTTTCGAATAAAGGTATCGGATTCCAGGTGGGATTCTCCCCAATATTCCGAGGCTCTTCCCCGTGCTTCACCATAGAGTTTTAAAATTAAGTCACCATGACTGTGCATCTGTGCCCAACCAAATGCGTAAAACACTCCTTCGATATCTTTTCCAAAAATGTGAGGCACTCCCCAGGTATCCCATAAAATTTCCGTCCTGTCAGCAGCTCTACTGACACAAGATATTGACACCAACGCTATCACTGCTGTTAAAGCAATGATTAATAACTGTTTTTTTCTCCTTTTCAAAACCTCGTGCATTTTAAAACCTCCTTAATTAACTTTAAAGGGAACAAGGGGGCTTGCCCCCTTGTCCAACATCCCATTTTCTCAATCTCCCCAACCCAACATCCCAATATTCCAACATTCCATCATTTCAATCAAAAGTTGAACAATAAAACTTTACAAATTGTAAATCTTTTTAACTGTCAATTCCCTAATATTTTTACCATAAAAATTTTATATGGAGGAAGGAAAAAATTTATTATTAAGAATTTATAACATTTCCGGATAAATAAAATTAAAAATTGATAACATTGGCATTTAAATTGCTAGGGCTTTATTGGGTAAAAAAAACACTGCACACCCACACCACCGTCAAATCCGAGGAGGGCGCGGGGGGCGCCCTCAGTTGGAATTACACAGATTTACACAGATTATAAAAAAATTTGGGTAATCCGGACAATTTGTGGGCCCCTTCTGTTTTCATACATTACTGCATTCAATTTTTTCTAATAAATGGTTCAACTTTTCCATTTGGCTTTTAATGGAATATTGTTCAATCTTCTCCCCATCCGGCTTAATAGAATGGTAAAACCCGGTATCTATTATGATCTTTTGCAGTAAATCAGCAATGGCTTTTGGTTGTTGGGGATGCACGTTCCAGCCGGTTTTGGTTTCATTAATGATATCTTCCAATACGGTTTGATGGGTTAATGCTAAAATGGGCTTTCCAGCGTAAAGATATTCAAAAATTTTTGCCGAGGTGGAACTGCGGCGGTCCGGCAAAGTGATGATTAACAGCAAATCCGCTGCCCGTTGATATGCCAGCGACTTGCTCCGCTCTACAAACCCATGAAGAACGATAATCTCTTTATCAATTAAATCTTTAAGGTCTTGCAATTCTTCTTTGCGATATTCCCCTACCAGGTGAATCTTTATCTTTTTCTCCAGGTCTTTTTCTTTTCGGATCAACAACCTGACTGCATCGAAGAAAAAATCCACGCGATTGTATTTATCGGATAATGTAAACCGACCGGTGAACACAATGTTAAAAAACGAATGATCAAACCGGATATCTCCCGGGATATCTTTTAAATCCTCCGGGTCAAAGGCATTGGAGATGACTTCTGCATGGGGGGGGTGATAGGTTTCTTTGTAGTAATCGGTAATCGGTTGAGCGATGGAGGTGATTGCTGCTGAATGGGCAGCAGCTTGTTTTTCGATTTCTTTATATCTCTCTCTTATACAGCGGTACTGTTTCATTCGCTTAGTTTCGATGGGTTCGAACATAAGTCCGTCGCGGAAGTCTGATATTAAAGGGATGTTGTATTTTTTTGATATATAGACCCCGATTTCCAGGGTTTCTATTGGTGGGTAGGTAGCGATGATGATATCGGGTTGGACCTGTTGGATTATTTTTTGACTATTTTTTATTACCTTTTGTTTCCACCGGGTGTAGATGGAGTGGTAGAAGCCCAATATATTTAATGTTTCGGTGAATAATCTCAGGATCAGCCATTGGCATTTTTTACGGAGGTTGGTACGTGATTTGTTAAAGCTGGGGTCGTGGATGCGGATGATTCCCGGTTTTGTTTTGGTTTTGTCATAGGTATGGGTAAGGATAGTGATTTCATGGCCGAATTGGGGGAGGTATTTGGCCCAGTGGACGGGCCGCAGGGTTCCGCCGGTGCTGATGGGTGGGTAGTAGTAAGCAATGATTAAGATTTTCATTTTTTTATTTTACCATGAAAATTACTAAAAAATTAGCCACGAAGTTACACGAAGGGACACGAAGAAAAAATAGATATAAACCCAATTGTAGATGCTTCACGGTTTGATTCATCAAACCCCGCGGAGGCGTGGATGAATCGTCCGGGCCG
>CP070627.1:3386356-3389036 GCA_020355945.1 Candidatus Aminicenantota bacterium
CTGTTTTGCCTCTACCTTGACAAAGGGCCGAGCCGGGGGTTGACTTTTCTCCAAAATGATTATAAAATCTACACTACAGCGTTAACAGCGGTGCTAAAAAAATTTAAAAATGGTTTTTAACTCGGTTGACTTTCTTATTTTTTTTATTGCTCTCTTTTTATTCTATTTCTTCGTACCGCAGCGTTTTCGCTGGATATACCTCCTGGCAGGCAGTTATTTTTTCTATGGCTATTATAAGCTGGAGTACCTGGCTTTACTGGTGGTTCCCACTATTATTGTCTATTTCATCAGCCTTAAAATCAGTGAACTGGACCCCGGGGAATCCAGATCCCAACGAAAACGTTTACTGGTTTTGGGGTTATTATCAGCATTGACAGTATTATTTGTATACCGGTACACGAATTTTGTCGGGGGTTCGCTTTTTGATCTGGGCGGTGTTTTTTTCAAGGATTTGACGTACTATCCCCTGGAACTCCTTTATCCTATCGGTGTTTCCTTTTATTCCTTTAAAATGGTCAGCTACTTAATCGACGTTTACAACGAAAATGCCAGAGCAGAAAAACACCTGGGATATTTTGCGCTTTATGTGTCCTTTTTTCCCCAGATTCTTGCTGGTCCGATTGACCGTGCCGTACGTTTTATCCCGGAACTGAAGAAAAGAGTCAATTTCGATGTGGACCGGATTATCTCCGGTTTTCAACTGGTGGTGTATGGAATCTTTAAAAAAATGGTGATTGCCGACCGGCTGGCTGTTTTCGTGGATGAGGTTTTCCGAAACCCGGAACAGGGAGGACTGAATCTCATTTTTGGCGCTTATTTTTACGCGTTCCAGATTTATTGCGATTTTTCCGGCTATTCGGATATTGCTATTGGTATCTCACGAATCCTGGGTTTTAAATCCATGGATAATTTTGATTTTCCTTGTTTTAGTAAAAGCATGACCCAATTCTGGAATCGCTGGCATATATCGCTGTCCACCTGGCTTCGGGATTACCTATTTTTGCCTATTGCTTATGCGGTGATGAGACCCATTAAAACTCCGAAATTGTACAACATCAAGGCAGAGACCTGGGGATATGTGATTGGCATGTTCGTGACCATGTTCCTGGGCGGTTTGTGGCACGGCGCCCATTGGACCTTTGTCATGTGGGGGAGCTTACACGGTCTTTACTTGATCGTCGGTTACACCACCAAAAAAGCCAGGAAAAAATTTGTCAAGAAAATCAAACTAAACAAAATCCCCTGGCTGCGTCATTTCATCAGTGTGTTTATCACTTTTAACCTGGTCTCCTTTGCCTGGATTTTTTTCCGGGCCCCATCCTTTGAAAAGGCCTTCACTTATATCAAATATATCGGGTTAAAGCCTTCGGACCAGGGCGCTGTCCATTTGTTGTCCAATTTAGTCCTGGTGGTGATATTTATCCTGGTGGAAATTCTCTATAAAAATAGGGAAAAAATGAAATGGCTGCAGCGTATGCCTGAGCCGGTCAAAGTCGCCGGCTTTGCATTGTTTATCTGCCTTATCATTGTCTTTGCCGTGGATACAACCAATGAGTTTATCTATTTCCGGTTTTAAAATAAAAAAGTACTTGATAGGAGGTTTCCTGTTTATCCTCTTTGTATTCCTGTTTGACAGGGGGCTATTTTATCTAATCACCACACTGGAAACCAAATTTTATTCCAAAAATAAATTTGAGAAACGGTTTGAAAAATATGTAAAAGACAAAACCTTCACCACGTTGATCTTCGGTACATCTCGTACCTATGAAGGCATCCATCCCTGCTATATCGAAAAAGAATTGGGGCAAAGGGTTTTTAAGGAAACCTTTCAGGGAAAAGGACCAAAATATAACTATTATTTCTATAAACTTTATAAAAAATACGCCGGTATACCCAAAATGGTGATCTATGGTGTGGATTATTTTATATATAACATCACCTCAGACACCAAATGGATGGCCCGTTTTGAGACTGAGGTCCCAAAAGAACATGTGGGTTATTTTTCCGGTCCGTTATTGTTGGTGAAATATAAAAATAGAATCGATAATTTTCACAATAACCTGTTGATCCGGTTAAAAGAAAAAGAGGACCTTGACGCCGGAGAGGAATCTGTCCGGGATTTTATCGCGATTCACCAGTACAGCGGTCTGGAGGTTCCCAAAGAAAAGAAAAAGCTGGTCAGCAAATACATCCGCAATCATAAACTGCAGCGGTATCGCCGCTACCCGGGCATAGAGGGGGAGTATTTTATGAAATTAATGGAGGAATGGCACCAGGATAAGGTAACGGTGATATTGGTGGTTTTGCCGGACTATTTCGGGACTTATCGAACAAATTTTGAGCGGAAAGTGTTTGCCCTGCATTTAAAACGCCTGGAATGGAAGTACAAAAATGTATTTTTTTATAATTATAATCGTCCCCAATATTTCTTTTTTTTAAGAAACCGGGATTATTTCAATGATGGCGGCTGGGGACAAACCAACTCCCACCTCTCAAAAACCGGCGCCCAGGTATTTAACAAAATCCTGGCCAAAGACCTAAAAAAACACTTCGCCTCCGGCGGCCAAAACCCTTTTTGAAAAAAGGGTTTGGCGGTCACGGACTCCCAAAAACTTCTTATTAGTGAAAAGTTTTTGCGGGGGGGTTCAGGGGGGCAGTTTTTTCAAAAAGCGCCCCCCTG
>CP070627.1:3389136-3391811 GCA_020355945.1 Candidatus Aminicenantota bacterium
CCTCCGGCGGCCAGGGGCTCTTTTTGAAAAAACCGCCCCTGGACCCCGCAAAAACTTTTCATTAAAGGGGACAAGGGGGCTTGTCCCCTTGTTATATCAGACCGGTGACCTGGCCAAATGGCTCCCGGATGGAAATATTGAATTTTTAGGCAGAATAGATCACCAGGTCAAAATAAGGGGTTTCAGGATAGAACTGGGTGAGATCGAGAACTGCCTGGCAAAGATTGATTATATAAAAGAAGCGGTGGCAGCAGCCAGGGAGGACAACACCGGAGAGATGAACCTGTATGCTTATGTGGTATCAAAAACCGGTGAAGATATCGATGGTATGGACCTGAAAAATCGTTTGTCCGGGGTATTACCCTCCTATATGGTCCCGGGTTACATCGTGCCCCTGGAAAAGATTCCTTTAACCCCCAGCGGTAAAGTGGACCGGAAAGCGCTGCCTGAGCCTGCTGTAGGTAGAAGAGGAGAGGATTATGCCGCACCCGGCAGCAGTGTAGAGATGAAGTTGGTGGAGTTATGGTCCGGGGTCCTGGGGATGGAGAAAGAAAATATCAGTATCGACGCCAACTTTTTCCAATTGGGAGGGAATTCATTACGAGGCGCCACTGTTTCCTCGAAGCTGCACAAAGCCTTTAACGTAAAAATCTCACTGGCTGAAATCTTCAAAACACCAACAATAAGAGGTCTGTCCAGATATATAAACAATGCAAAAGAAGAAAGATATGCCTCCATAGAGCCGGCGGAAAAAAAAGAATACCATGCTCTATCACCAGCCCAGAAGCGCTTGTATCTTCTTCACCAGGTGGAGTTGAATAATGTCAGTTATAATATGCCCCAGGTCATCCGCTTCCCGGGAGAGATAAGTAAGGAAAGGCTGGATTGGGCCTTTAAAAAACTGGTCCGGCGTCACGAAAGTTTAAGAACGTCGTTTGAAATGCGAGAAGAACCGGTCCAGAGGATTCATGAAGCAGTGGATTTTGCCGTCCAATATTATGAAGCCGATGAGGCTGAAGCAAGAGGAATAATCAACGGATTTATGTGTCCCTTTGACTTAAGCCAGGCGCCGCTCCTGAGAGCAAGTTTAATAAAGCTTAAATCCTCACCTCCCCCGGATTGCGCAGGTATCCCCCGCTGCATCCTTTTATTGGACATGCATCACATCATTACCGACGGTGCATCCCAGGTGGTTTTAAAAAATGAATTCAACTCGTTGTATGCCGGTAAAATGGAAGATTTACCGCCCCTCAGACTCCAGTATAAAGATTATGCCCGGTGGCAGACCGGTGAAAAACAGCAGGCCTTATTAAAAGAACAGGAAGCCTATTGGTTAAAGGAGTTTGGCGTTCAAAGCGAGATACCGGTATTGGACCTGCCCACGGATTACCCAAGACCGGCCGTGCAGAGCTTTGAAGGGAATCGAATGGCTTTTGAATTAAATAGAGAAAAAACAGTCATGTTAAACCAAATCGCCAGGTCAGAAGGGGCAACATTGTTCATGGTCCTGGCAGCGGTATACAATATATGCCTATCAAAACTAACCGGCCAGGAAGATATCGTAATCGGCACTCCTGTTGCCGGGCGCAGACATGCGGATTTGGAAGCAATCATCGGGATGTTTGTCAATACCCTGGCATTGAGAAATTATCCCCGGGGAAATAAAACCTTCACCCGGTTTTTAAACGACCTAAAAGAAAACGCTTTAAACGCCTTTGAGAACCAGGACTATCAATTTGAAGACCTGGTGGAAAACGTATCCTTAAACCTAAAACGGGATCCAAGCCGAAATCCCCTGTTTGATGTCCTATTCGCCTTGCAAAACATGGATTCCCGGGAAATGGAAATACCCGGATCCAAATCAAAACCCTACGAAATTGAAAACAGGATAGCGAAATTTGATTTGAGTGTGATGGCAATGGAAACCGGAGAACACCTGCTTTTTGAAATAGAATATTGTACAAAACTCTTTAAAAAAGAAACCATCGAACGATTGATAGGATTTTTTAAGAGAGTCATTTTTTCAATTATTGAAAATCCGCTGGCGAAAATAAAAGAAATAGAAATCATAGACCCGGGAGAAAAGGGTCGGATTTTAAATATTTTCAATAATACGGCAGCCCCATATCCGGCAGACAGGACCATCCACCAATTATTCGAGGAGCAAGTCACAATAACACCGGGCAGGACAGCAGTGGTATTTGAAGATCAATCGCTAACTTATAATGAGTTAAATGAACGGGCAGACCGGTTGGCCTCCGAACTTCATTTCAAAGGCGTAACCCGGGACACAGCAGTGGGAATAATGGCAAAGCATTCCCTGGAAATGATTATCGGGGTATTGGCAATACTCAAGGCGGGTGGGGCATATTTGCCCATCAACCCGGAGTATCCCGGATCAAGAAAAAAATATTTGTTAACCGACAGCAGTGCTAAAATTTTGTTGACTAAGGTGAGTGAGACAGGTGTGGTGGGTGAAGATATTGAGGTGGTTGATTTAACTAAAATTAATGTAAATAAATATGAAGACCGCCGCACCGGAACCAGCAAACAAGATTTCCCCACTCAACTGGGCTACATCATCTACACCTCCGGTTCTACCGGCAGGCCCAAAGGAGTCATGGTCAACCACCAAAATGTTGTCCGGCTGGTAAAGAATACCAATTATATCGAAT
>CP070627.1:3391911-3394579 GCA_020355945.1 Candidatus Aminicenantota bacterium
TAGCCCGAAGGGCACATCTTTGTTTGGAATTTGGAATTTGGAATTTGGAATTTACCCCCGGCAGGGGGGCCAGCTGGCCTACATCCTCTATACCTCCGGTTCCACCGGCAAACCCAAAGGGGTCATGGTGGAACACCGGTCAGTGGTGAATATATTATACGCTCTATCCAAAGAATATCCTCTCCTGGAAACAGACACTTATTTATTAAAGACTTCAGTTTTATTTGATGTATCGGTCACCGAGTTATTGGGTTGGTTCTGGCACGGAGGGCGGTTGGCCGTATTAGAGAAAGGTGGGGAAATAGACCCCAGCCTCATCCTGGATACCATTGAGCGGTATCATGTCACCCATATCAATTTTGTGCCCTCCATGTTTACCGTATTCGTAGACCATTTAACCCCCCGGAATATTAGTCAATTATCCACTTTGAAATATATTTTTTTAGCAGGAGAGACGCTTTTGACCCACCCGGTGGAAAAATCCAGGGGCCTGATTCCCGGGATTGCATTGGAAAATATTTATGGGCCCACAGAAGCCACTATTTATGCCAGTCGCTATTCTCTCCGGGATTGGCAGAGTTCGATAACATCGGAAGGTATAGAAAGTATAATCGGTGCAGGTAAACCTAACATCCCCATCGGTAAACCTTTGCCCAATGTAAAACTCTATATCCTGGACAAATACGATCAACTCCAATGCATCGGTGTAGTCGGAGAATTGTGTATCTCCGGGCAAGGACTGGCCAGAGGCTATTTGAATAACCCGGAATTAACCGCAGAAAAATTTTGCCTCCGGCAGGCCCGCGGCGCGGGCACCCTATTAAAGGGAACAAGGGGGCTTGCCCCCTTGCCTGAAAAAATATACTCTTATTTGTCTTATAGGTCCCATATGTCCTATATTTACAGAACAGGAGATCTGGCACAGTGGCTGCCCGATGGGAACATCGAGTTTTTAGGCAGGATAGACTCCCAAATCAAAATCCGGGGATTTCGCATCGAATTGGGAGAAATAGAGAATCAATTGTTGAACCATAACGAAATAAAAAAAGCTGTGGTAATAGCCAGTAACGTTATGGGAAGAAGTCAAGATACAAAAGAAGAAGACAATAAACATCTCTGCGCTTATATTGCCTCAGAAAGAAAGTTCGAGGCTCATGAGTTAAGAGATTATTTATCCAATAGGTTACCCGATTATATGGTCCCTGCATTTTTTGTCCAATTGGAGCAAATTCCTTTTACACCCAATGGCAAAATAGACAGGAAAGCCTTACCCACACCGACCCTGGAAACAGGAAACCGGTATACTCCCCCCAGGAATGACATCGAAAAAAAATTGGTGGAAATATGGTCAGATATCTTAGGTGGAGACACATTGCATGCGTCTCAATTGCGTTCATCCCTGGGGATCAATGATAATTTTTTCCAATTGGGTGGCCATTCACTAAAAGCAACTCAGTTGGTGTCAAAAATACACCAGGAGTTTAACCTTCGCATTACCCTGGCGGAAATGTTTAAAAAACCCACGATACGAGGCCTGGCTTCACATATCAAGAAAAGACAAAGAAAGGCTGACGATATATTCGTATCCATTGAACCCGCAGAAAAAAAAGAATTTTATCTGCTCTCACCAGCACAAAAGAGGTTGTATGTCATTCAACAACTGCACCCCGGGAATACCACGTACAATATGCCCAATATAGTGATATTGGAAGGAAAACTCGATAGGAAAAAGTTAGAGAACAGCTTCAAAAAACTAATCCAACGACATGACATTCTCAGAACATCGTTTATCATTTTGGCTGGTCAGCCAGTGCAAAAAATTGATGATCACGCGGAGTTTACCATTGAATATCACCGGGTAGAAACCCCTAATGCCAGTGATGTAGAAGGGGACAGCCAGGTGGGAACCATTATACAAAATTTTATTCGACCCTTTGAACTCTCACAAGCTCCGCTGCTGCGGATGGGATTAATAAAAGCAAAAGAAAACCAACACACACTGATGACAGATATGCATCACATCATAACAGATGCAACCTCAAATGGCATATTAATCACTGAGCTGGTAAAGTTATACCAGGAAGAGAAACTACCAGGACTGAAATACCAGTATAAAGATTTCTCCCAATGGCAAAATAACCAAATTCTCTCCGGTGAAATGAAAAAACAAGAAGAATATTGGTTACAACAATTCCAGGGCAAGCCCCTGGTCCTGGAAATCCCCACTGATTATCCCAGACCTGGAAAGAGAACGTATGAAGGTAATACGATTGATTTTGAGATCACGCACCAGGAGGCAGAGATATTAAAAGAATTGGCAAAAAAAGAAAATGCTACCATGTTTATGGTAGTTCTTTCCTTATTTAATGTACTGTTATACAAAATTATCTTCCAGGAGGATATTGTTGTTGGCACTGTTTTAGCCGGTCGAAGGCATGCGGATTTAGCAAATATCATCGGTATCTTTGTCAATACCATTGTTTTGAGAAATTACCCCGGAGGGGATCGCGCTTTTATTGAATTTTTGCGAGAAGTGAGAAAAAGAACATTAGAGGCCTTTGACACCCAGGATTATCAATTTGAAGATTTAGTAGAAAAACTAAAGATAGAAAGAGAGCCAGGCCGAAATCCATTGTTTGATGTATTATTCACCTTTGCATCACCAGAC
>CP070627.1:3394679-3397341 GCA_020355945.1 Candidatus Aminicenantota bacterium
ATGATGAAAAGTTTTTGCAGGGGGGTCCAGGGGGGGCAGTTTTTTCAAAAAGCGCCCCCCCTGGTCGCCGAAGGCCAAAGCTTTACAAAACCGGCGACCTGGCTCGTTGGCTGCCGGATGGTAATATCGAATTTTTAGGCCGCCTGGATCACCAGGTAAAAATAAGGGGATTCAGGATAGAAACCGGTGAAATCGAAAGTCAATTATTGAAAAATAAAAAAATCAAAGAAGCCAGGGTGATCGACAGGGTTGATTCCACCGGGGATAAGTACCTGTGCGCCTATGTTGTCCCTGACGGGACGCATGGACCATGGGGCATCCCCGGCGGGGCACCTATAAAAGAGCATGGAGAAATGGCGGACGGAGAGGTACCCGCCCTCAGCGAATATTTGTCTCAATCTTTACCGGGATACATGGTCCCGTCATATTTTGTCCGCTTAGAAAAAATACCCTTAACACCCAGTGGTAAATTGGACAGGAAAGCGCTGCCTGAGCCTATAGTAAAAACAGGAGACAACTATGCTGCACCCCGAAATAAAATTGAAGAAAAATTGGTAAAAATATGGGCAGAGATTTTAGATGTGGATCACCTGGAGATCGGTATCCATGACAATTTTTTTGAACTAGGGGGACACTCGTTAAAGGCCACCATCCTGGCTGCCAAAATACATCGAATATTTAACATCAAACTACCCCTGGCAGAGATATTTGAAACCCCCACCATTGAAGGCCTGGCCAGGTACATCGAAAGTGCTGAAAAAAGTATCCATACCTCTATTCAACCGACGGAAAAGAAAGAATACTATACCCTCTCCTCATCTCAGCAGCGGTTTTATGTGATTCACCAGTTGGCACCGGATAACCTCGGTTATAATTTACCCCAGTTGGTTTCTCTAGATAGGGGTGTCGATAAAGAAAAACTTGAACAGACCTTCAAACAGTTAATCCATAGGCATGAAAGTTTGCGAACGTCCCTGGAAAACCTCGATGGTCAACCGGTCCAGAAAATATATGCTGAGGTTGAATTTGAAATTGAATACTATGATTTAGCCACAGAGGACACAGAGAACACAGAGGGAACAAGGGGGATTGCCCCCTTGTCTATGGAACCCGCAGCCCACAATCCGCAACTGGCAGCAAGCATAAGGAACTTCGTTCGTCCGTTTGATCTCTCTTGCGCGCCATTGCTGCGGGTAGGACTGATAAAGAAAAAGGATGGTAACTATCTCCTTTTAATGGATATGCATCACATCATTTCCGACGGAACTTCACAGACTATATTGACACGTGATTTTGTCTCTTTATATAAAGGAAAAGAATTACCTTTGCTGCGCCTTCAATACAAGGATTTCTCCCAATGGCAAAACCATCTAATCCGCTCGGAGAATATGAAAGCGCACGAGGAGTATTGGCTCCACCGGTTGAAGGGGCCCTTACCGGTTCTTAACCTGCCCACTGACTTTCCCCGCCTGGAGTCCCGCAGTGTAAAGGGCGCCCATTACACGATTACATTGGGTGAAGCGTTAACCCGGGCGGTGAATCGGTTTATTGGAGATACGGGAATAACATTGTATATGTTGTTATTAGCTGCGTTTACCATCATTTTATCCAGGTACGGCGATCAGCAGGATATTATTGTCGGTTCTCCCATTGCCGGTCGATACCATGCAGACCTGGAAGATATCATCGGCCTGGTGATTGGCTCTGTGATGATGCGAAATTTTCCTGGTCCGCAGAAAACGTTTAGCGATTTCCTGGAAGAGGTGAAAACCAATACGTTGGAAGCTTATGAGCACCTGGTCTATCCCTTTGAAGAATTGTTGAAAAAAGTCAACTGGCAGGAAAAGCCAGGCCGCGAACCTATCAGTGATGTAGCATTAATTGTCCAGAATATGACAGACCCCACTACTCCCGGGATCCTGCCAGAGGAGTTCCGGATTCATGACCTGCCCACCCATGGCAGTAACCTTTATTCGTATTTCCAAACCACCTCGAAATTGGATATTACATTGTACGCAAAGGAATTGCAAAGAGATATTTTATTAATTTTTGAGTACTGCACGGCCTTATTTAAGCCTCAAACCATTGAACGGATGGCCGGGCACCTGGAGACACTCCTGGACCAAGTGATCGATAATGCGGGAATCTCACTGCGGGAAATCGATATCATCAGTCCTGGAGAGAAGCAAGCTGTTATTGGAATCGATGCCAGGCTTTATCCGTTAACCCATGCTCAAAAAAGAATTTATTACACTGAAAAGACGTACCCACATACAGGCTGCAACACACTGGCTTTTACGGTCCGTTATGGAGAGATATTGGATAGAAGTCTATTGGAAGCAGCCATTCATAATGCGATTCTTAAAAATGACGCTTTACGTTTACAAATCGTGGAATTTGATTTTTTGCCGGAACCGTACCAATATGCCGCCCCTTACCAGCAGCAGCCGTTGGACTACCTGGACTTCAGCGGCAGAAAGAGCAAAGGTGAAGACGACCTGCAAAAGTGGATCGATAAAAAAACCCGGGAACCTTTTTCATTTATCAATGGACCATTGTTTTATTTTGCAATAGTAAGATTTAATGAGAAGGAGTCGGGATACTACATGAAACTTCACCATATCGTATCCGATGGCTGGACTATTTTTTTACTTTCCCAACA
>CP070627.1:3397441-3400103 GCA_020355945.1 Candidatus Aminicenantota bacterium
AATCCCTATACCGATTTCGGATTTAAAAAACTCTTCGGAGAAGAAGCCAATAAAGATTTGCTCAAGGACTTCCTCAATGAATTACTGCCGGTTCGGCATAAGATCGTCTTATTAAACTTCAAAAACACAGAACAATGGGGTGATATTGCCGTTGAAAGAAAAGCGATTTTCGATATTCACTGCGAGAATGCCAATGGTGAACGATTTATCATCGAAATGCAAAAAGCAAAAATCAAATTCTTAAAAGACCGGGCCATGTTCTATACCACCTTTCCCATCCGGGAACAAGCGGAAAAAGGGGACTGGGACTTTCAATTAAATCCCGTCTACTGCGTTGCCCTCCTGGATTTTAAATATGATGAAAACCGGGAGAAAAAAGATTTCATCAGGAATGTGCAATTGAAAGACCAGTACTGTCAGGTCTTTTATGATAAATTAACCTATGTGTTCATCGAGATGCCGCGATTTACCAAAGAAGAACATGAATTGGAGACCCATTTTGATAAATGGCTTTATTTCCTGAAGAACCTGGAAGATTTTAAGGAAATTCCCGGGATATTGAAGGAACAGATATTTGAAAAAGCCTTTCATGTTGCCGAAATCGCCAATTTTACCCCGGAACAATTGGCCCAATACGAGGAGAGCTTAAAGGTTTACCGGGATTTGAAAGGAGTGGTGGATACTTCTTATGAAGAAGGAGAGGCCCAAGGAATCGTTAAAGGCAAAATTGAAGAAAAAAATGAAATCGCTGTGAAAATGAAAAAAATGGGGGAACCCCTGGAAAAAATCTCATTATATACCGGTTTATCCATAGAAGAAATCAATCAACTAAATCCCGGGGAATAATTGTAAGTCCCCCCTGCCGGAACAAGGACGCGAGAAAGTATGTAAAGGCTTTCCAGGAGAGGGGAGAGTGAAAATTTTACATGCCAAATACAGGTATCCGTTTGCCCTTAAATGTTTTTTCCAGTTTGAAGATTTTCTCTTTCCACGTGGCCTTTTTGGACCGGTCAAATAATAATAAATACCCCTCCTCAGTGCCGCACTTATCCATATATTCCCAGGTTTGCTCCAGGCCATTTTCAATGGTTTTTTCCCTGCTGCCGTAACGGAGTTTTAACTCCACTACCACCTTCTGGATACATTCACCATTTTTATAAGGCCAAATCACCAATAAATCAGTCCGCTGCCTTCCTAATCCGTACTCCCGTTCCACTCGTCCACCAGTGTTGACTATACGCTGCAAAAAAGCCTGCAGGAGCAACTGTGGACCAGCTTCTGCATAATCAAAACCATCTACCCAACTTTCAAAATGGTTCCGGAAAAATTCCTGGAACGCTTTCAATAGTTTATCCATGTCCAGGCTGCCGTCAGCCCTCATATACCATGAGGCTTCCTGGGAAATAGTCAACTCCGTACTATAAGTCAATTGCCGGGGGATAACTTCCTGGTATATCCGGTTGGCAATCCCCAGTTGAGGTTTTTTATGAATAAGCCCCAGGTCTACAACATAATCGATGTCTTCATCATTTATTTTTTCCGGTTCTTTAGAACCCACCAGGATAGGTTCGATTACCTTCTTGACGCGGTTTTCTTTTAATTTGTCCAACAGTTGATCCACATGGGTTTCACGATTTAATATGATGTTCTCTTTGGCCTGGTTGATCATATCCTTCGTGATGGTTTTACTTCTATCTCTTCCTTGTTTCATCCTAAAGCAGGTTTCATAGCCAAGGGCGTTCACCAGCCAGGGTTGACCCGCGGTTAATTCCCATACCAGGGGAAATACATCATCACTAAATTGCTGGCCTGTCTCTTCCGTATGCTGTCGATACAATATTTTTATTTCTTCCGGGGTAAAATTGCCCAGCCGTAATGATTCTGCTTTAATATTAAAAGCACTGCCGCCGGTTATCACGGTTTTTTCTTTATCCGAGAAAATCCGGTAATCCCTGACATCCCGAACACCGCATAAAATGATACTCTGGGGAAATAACCGCGGCCGGTGAGTATAACCGGTGCGCAGTTGCCGAAGCAGTGATATTAATGTATCGCCGACAAGTGAATCCGCTTCGTCGATAAAAAGCACAATCGGTTTGGTGCTTTCCCGGCACCACTGCATCAATGCTTCATTTAGGGCAATAAATTCTCCACTTTCCTCGAAAATTTCTTTCCATTTTTCTTTGAAGAATGTATCCTCCAGGTAAATAGAAGCATTCTGGGACAACAGCATGAGTATCGTTTGCATCCCTTCTTTAACATTTTCCCTGGCCGCCTGCGCCGCTTCTACATCAACATGTAAACATTTATATTTCCCCTGTCGATTCAAGTAATCCATAAACGCCAGCAAGAATGATGTTTTACCGGTTTGGCGCGGAGCATGGAGTATAAAGTATTTCTTTTGATCGATTAATGAGAGCATTTCATCAAGGTCAAATCGATTCAGGGGGTCGATACAATAATGGTCTTCCCCCACAATTGGCCCGGCTGTATTAAAAAAACGACTCATGTTTTTCTCCTCGTTTGAACCGATTATACATTTTTTTACCTGGAATTTCAATTATAAACCAAAAATGATCTAATGTAAAATAATGTTACTTTCTTTCTTGCCTCCGGCGGCCAGGGGGGCTCTTTTCGAGAAAACCGCCCCCCTGGACCCCCT
>CP070627.1:3400203-3402861 GCA_020355945.1 Candidatus Aminicenantota bacterium
CACGAATTCAGGATTGAAGAATGAAAAATTACGTCATCGGATTCCTGGCGATCTGCATTGTGGTTTTGATAAGCTTTATGTACAGGGATTCAAAAAATCCGATACTTAGAAATTTTCCCCTGGAGAACAAACCGGAAAGAATTACTTCCGGTGAACCTCCATTATATCTATATATCTTTTTCTCCCGTAATAATTGCCCCGATTGCCTGGATGCTATCCAGGCTCTAAATGAATTAAATCCTCCCTTTGTAGTTACCGGTATTGTTCCCGTGAATGAATTGAAAAATGAAGCTGATCTTAGAAATACAACCGGGGCTGTTTTTAATTTGATTGGTTTTAAAGATTCTCACAAACCCTTTAATCCGTCTTACAAACCTGCAATATATGGTGTAACCGGAAGTGGTAAAATTCTTTTTATTCTCCCGGGAGTACCAGGAGAAAAAAATTATCTAAACGATTTTTTAATCAACTTTTATAGCAAGAGTATAGAGTTATTAATCCCTTCTTCCGATAATTAATGCATAGGTACAGTAAATTATTATCCCTTTGCTTCTGTAAATCATGGTAATCCTGAAATCCTGTAAATCCAGTTTCAGACCCTTATGTTCATACGTCTACTGGTGAAGCTTCGCAATATGACTTGCTACTATGAAACAAAAACGCCTACCCAATTCTATTACAGCTTTAACAGGCTTTTATCCTTGCCATTGATTGGTTTGATGAAAACATGATTGTCAGATAAGTTCTCTCATTATCTCCGTATCAGGCAGGATATTAGTAAAAAAATTAAATAATACCTTTTTCCGTATCTCCGCGTAGGTCTTAAAATACTGTAAAAAGATGTCCACTTGTTCTTCATCAGGCAGGTCCAGGTATTGGCACATATCCAACGTTGACACATCCGGTTTATCACCGCTGCCGGAACTGTCTTTTATTTTCTGGATAATGCCCACAATCGCATCATCCAGGTATTTAATAAAGCTGATGTTAAAAAGGTTCCTTTTATATTTAATATCCTTGATCCGGACAGTCTCTTCGGAATTGACAGGATAAGAGCCGATTTCATCGATCAAATCATACGGCAAAATAGATTCCCAGGGAAGATGGACTTTTTTGTCGATTATTCTGGCTCTCCACTTAGATATACCATTTTTAAAAGACCGGGTTAATGTAAAGGGGTATTCAATGGACTCCCCGGTAGGAAATGGTATCACTTTTACCGCCTCTTTAAAATGCTCTTCTATATCCTTTTTAAAAAGCACTTTGGACTCTTCCAGCTTTGCCATTAACGTGGTATTGATTACTTTTACTTTCAATAAACTCTCAATGTCCCGGAGAAAATTGTCTGCATCAATCATCCTGTAACCTCCTTACTCTTGATCTTTTCCTGGTCCTCATCGAATTCATCGATGAGGGGTTTGAAAATCTCTTTTAACCGCTTGTACTCAGCTATTAAAGCAAGCCTCATTGCGGGTATTTGCAAATGTTCCATCATCCTGGCGATGTTTTCATCCATGTTACTGCCCCCGGGGAAAAAATGACGGCAATTGCAATTTTTTATTGAATTTAGGGTTGACATACGTCCTCTTTTGTGCTACGATGCTGCCATGATTTTTTTGAAGCGAACAAAAAGAATTGCTTATTTGATCATATTCAATGCAGAAGAACCGGGAACGCAATTTCATGTTCCCATTATAACCCAAATTTACACAAATTTCAATATTCCTGGGTACAAATATAAACCCGGACACAAAAAAAATCATTGTCCAGGCTTTCCGGGAAGAGGCAAGAAGTTTAAATTATTAATAATAAAAGGAGGATAGACCAATGAAAAAGACATACCGTCTTACCATTGATTACATGTTTGATATTAAAGAAAAAATCCGGGCTTCAGGGGATGATCAAGGGGAAATCAGCCAGGAAAAGTTGGATAAACTCCAGCAAATTATTGATACATTCTTAACAAACCCGGAAATCTTGAAAGAATATCAAAAGTGTCGTGTATATGAAGGTACTTGTTTACCTTATTCTTTCAGTGTTGAAATAGGAGAATTAATCAAAGTAAAAAAATTTGATGAAATTATGGAATCACTGGTGCAAAAGGTTCCGAGCGAAATTGAATCATATTATAAGAGTTTATTTTGCGAAACATATCCTTATATGGGATCTAATGACGATTTTGATAATGAATTTTCGCTGATATATTGCCATTTAACGGACGTCAAGGTAGTGAATGCCTGCTTTCAAGAGATAGAAAAAGAGAGTAAGATTGAACTGAAAGAGGGTAGTGAAAACAAAATTTTACAAGGAGTAATCATTGAAATCACTGAGGGAAAACTGCGATTGGTGCAGTAATGGCTGAGAAGAGCAGAGGAATGATTGATCGAGACGGAGTAATGGCTGAGGAAATTGGAGGAATGACTGAGCAAGCCGGAGTGATGAATGAGAAAAAAAGAGTAATGATTGCGCAAGCCGGGGAATGGCTGCGCAAACCTGGGAGGTTTGTCCAGGTGTCCGGGACAGCGAAGAATAATTTACCTGACCACAGCCCGGACAAGCCGGAACCAAAAAGGTTCTGGCTTGCCGGGAAATCCCAAATTACAAATCCCAAATTACAAACAAATTCCAAATCCCAAATTACAAATTACAAACAAAAGA
>CP070627.1:3402961-3405617 GCA_020355945.1 Candidatus Aminicenantota bacterium
GGACCCCACAAAAACTTTTTATTAAAGGGGACAAGGGGGCTTGCCCCCTTGTTATATGCCCCCTTGTTATATAGCACCGGCGACCTGGGGCGTTGGCTAATCGACGAAAATAACCAGGGAAAAATAGAATTCCTGGGAAGAATCGATCACCAGGTAAAAATCAGGGGCCATCGCATCGAATTGGAACAAATCGAATCGTTATTAATGAAACACCATAAAATAAAAGAGGTATTGGTTGCTGTAAAAGGAGAGGAAGATAACAGGTATATCTGTGCTTATATTGTCCCCTCTGATCCCGATGCTTTTTATACCGCCGAGATCAAGGATTATTTGAATGAACGTCTGCCTTATTACATGGTGCCCTCTCATTTGCTGCGGCTTGAAAAATTCCCGTTGACTCATAATGGAAAAATTGACCGGAAAGCCTTACCTGACCCGGAATTTACCCCAGTAGGCGAATATGTGGCGCCCAGGAATCAAATGGAAGAGAAATTGGTGGAAATGTGGGCAGAGGTCTTGAATCTCGACAAAGAGGTTATCGGTATAGATTCCAACTTTTTCCACCTGGGCGGACACTCCTTAAGGGCAATCATGTTGGCAGCGAAAATACAAAAACAATTTGATTTTAAAGTACCCCTTACCCATTTTTTTGATTCACCTACAATAAGAGGTTTTTCCAGGTTTATCAATACCACGGCAAATGGAAAAGACCTTACCAATGAAAGTAAAGGTGCATTTAAACCGATAGAACCTGTGGAAAAACGAGAATATTACCCGGTTTCCTCCCAGCAGAAGAGGTTATATGCCCTGCAGCAGTTTGAAAAGGGAAGCACAGCGTATAACGTCCCGGGAGTATTTATATTAAAGGGAAATGTAGATGTGACCAGGTTAGAATCTACCCTTAAAAAATTAATAGAAAAACATGAAGCCTTTCGTACAAGTTTTCAGTTACTGGAAGGAGAACCGGTACAGAAGATCGGTGATGTATCGGATATTCAATTAGGATATAAAGAGATAACCGGTAAAGAACCGGATTCCCAGGTAAGAAAATTTATAAGGGCATTTGATTTAAGCCGGTGGCCGTTGTTAAGAATGAAGGTATTAAAATTGGAAGAGAAAGAGTACCTGATGTTGGTAGATATGCATCACATCACAGCGGACGGCTTATCCATGAAGATACTTGTCAATGATGTGGCGGCAGCATATGAAGGAAAGGAGTTAAAACCGTTGAATATACAGTATAAAGACTACTCGGTATGGCAAAATAAAGGCCGGCAAGAGTCGGAGATCAAGAAGCAAGAAGAGTATTGGTTGAAAAGATATGAGGCAGAGGTCCCGGTGTTGAACCTGCCCACGGATTTTCGTCGGCCCCAGGTTCAGAGCTTTGCAGGCTCCCGTAGTTCTTTCCGGTTGAGTGAGGAATTAACCGAGAAGTTGAACCGGATGTCCGGGACATATGATGTAACGCTTTACATGCTGCTGTTGGCGTGTTACAAGGTGTTGTTGTCCCGGTACAGCAGCCAGGAGGACGTAATCGTAGGTACCCCGGTTGCAGGACGCGATCACGCGGATTTGCAAGAAATTGTCGGGATGTTTGTCAACACCCTGGCCATAAGAAGTGAACCCGGCGGAGAAAAAACATTTATCCATTATTTGAAAGAAATAAAACAAATTGCTTTAAGCGGATATGAAAACCAGGCATACCAGTTTGAAGAATTGTTGGAAAGATTGGAAATCAAAAGGGATATCAGCCGAAACCCATTGTTTGACACCATGTTTGTATTACAGAACATTGAGATCGGCGAATTTAAGATGGATGATATAGAGATAATGCCCTATAGTAAAGAGGCAGAGATATCCAAATTTGATTTGACCTTCTCGGTGACTGAATTTGAAAAAAAGATAAGATATTCGATACAATACTGTACGAAGTTGTTTAAAGAAGAGACCATCAATCGGTTTGGCATGCACTTTAACCAGGTGGTAACAGAGGTATTAAAAGAACCCGGGCAGAAAATATCGGAAATAGAGATATTAACAGGGTTAGAGAAGGAGAAGTTATTATTTGAATTTAATAATAGCCAGTGCCAATATCCCGGGGACAAGACCATCCATGAATTATTTGCCCGGCAGGTGGAGATTACGCCCGATCATGTGGCATCCGTCTTCGAAGAAGAGAAAATTACCTTTGAAGAGTTAAACAATCGAGCCAACCGGTTGGCTAAACAAATAAGAAATAAAGGAATAAAACCGGATTGTGTCGTCGGCATAATGATAAATCCTTCAATAGAGATGATTATCGGGATTATGGCCATATTGAAAGCAGGGGGAGCATATTTGCCCATAGATTCGGAATTCCCGGAAAAAAGACAGGGATTTATAATTCAAGATAGTGAATCCAAAGTACTGCTGGTAGATAAATCCGTATACACCAGGGATAAAAGAAGGTTAAAGAACATTTCCCCGGGAAGTATTATTGTTGTTGAAGATGAAATGATTTATCCGGGAGACAATAGGGATCTTGAAATTATTAATAAACCCGGTGACCTGGCATATGTGATCTATACATCCGGCACCACCGGCAAGCCCAAGGGGGTAATGCTGGAACATAGAAATGTAACCAACCTGGTATTTGGATTAAAAGAGAGAATTTACG
>CP070627.1:3405717-3408371 GCA_020355945.1 Candidatus Aminicenantota bacterium
TGAATGCCAAATTGCCACATTAACCTGATCAATGCTGAAAGTTCTTTTTCTTCATCCGGTAAAGGAGGTTTATCCGCGCCGCGGGAGAACCAACCGGTCAATACCCCGGTTATACGGTGGATTAATGAAATACTTGGGGCTGAACGAATCTCAGTGGGATGTGCGGTCAGTACATATATTAAACATCCGCTCAATGGAGGTGCTTCCTGGCCTATGGTTAATTTCAGTCGTGAGGTGCGATAAGCATTTTCACAAGCATTGATCAGCACCAGGTAAATAGAAAAGGCTTTGGCCACCCACAAGGTTTGTTCCGGGGATAAACCCTCGATATGTTCTAGTAGGCGAAACAACTGTTTTACGGCTTTTTTCTCTTCCATTCCCCTGGTTTGAGCCGCTTGTTTTCGCAGGTCTTCAGCCAGGGCCAGGGCATCTTGCCCATGGGTGTGGGTAATGGCTTCGCCCAGGAGGGTGGCGCACACATTGACCTGACTGTGGATAGGTGGCATCTCTGACATTTTCTCCTCCTTATTCTTTGCTATCCGATCCCGAAGCTTTTTGTTTCAAATACAGCCTCGAACAAAATATAAACTTTCTTCCAGGTATCATAATGGGATTTTAAAGAAAATACAAATAGTTTTCAACTGATGGAGGTGTTTTTTTTGAATTTTAGCCACAAAGGATTCTCTCTTAGCTTTTTAGCATATATGATTTTCATTGTTTCCGGGCGAGGAGACCTCGCCCCTACCTTGACAATAATAAAAATAGTAACACTTAAGCAGGTGTTAATATCTATGCTCCTTCTTTTATGACATGAAACTCTTAAAAGCTCTTCCGTGTCAATTATTTTTATATTTTTTTTATATTTTTTTGCCTGTCCCTTTTTCTTCTTTTTCTTCCTTTTCTTTTTCATTTTCACTTGCCAACATAAATAGACAAATTTAGGTAAATTTTGTCTAATACCACCAGACAAATTTAGGTAAATTTTGTCCAATAATACTTGACAAATTGTCCCTGATCGATTAAACTTAAATCATGAGATATCCCAGACTTTTGTTAAAAAAGATTGATAAGCAAATAACAACCAGGGAAATCATCGTTGTCACAGGTATGCGGAGAGTAGGAAAAACCACGCTGCTCAGGATGATCTACGATAAAATCAAAAGTAAAAACAAAGTATTGTTGGATGTGGAGAATATAATTGAGCAAAAAATTTTTGAAGAGATGGATTACAATAATATTTGGCAGAACCTTAAACCCTACGGTATTACGCACCGGGAAAGGGCTTATATTTTTCTTGATGAAATACAGGCAAAACCCGGGATTGTATTGGCAGTCAAATATCTTTACGATCATTATGATGTTAAATTCTTCATCACCGGTTCCAGCAGCTTCTATATGAAAAATTTATTCCCCGAAAGCCTGGCTGGTAGAAAAATTGTTTTTGAATTGTTTCCCCTCAATTTCGAGGAGTTCCTGGTTTTTAAAGAGAATCCCAAAGAGTTTCAATATGATTTCCCTGCCAAAAACCGGTGCAAAAATTTGATTGGATATGAGAAGTACAAAAAGTATTTTGAAGATTACCTTGCATTTGGTGGTTTTCCCCAGGTGGTATTAGCGCAGGAGGAAGAACAGAAGAAACTCTATCTTAAAGATATCATTACTTCCTATTTTGAGATGGATGTAAAGAGAATGGCTGATTTTCACCAGATAACAGCTTTTCGCGATTTAATGCTGCTCCTGGCACAAAGAACCGGCTCGAAACTTGAAATCACCGGTCTGGCTTCCGAAATCGGTGTTTCAAGAAGTACTGTATACTCTTATCTTTCTTTTCTTGAAAAAACTTATTTCATTTTTTTGATTTCACCCTTTGGTCGGAGTGTTTCTAAAGAAGTCAGGGGAACGAAAAAAATCTATTTCTGTGACAATGGAATTTTGAATCAATTGGGCAAACTTGACGAGGGCAGGTTATTGGAAAATGCTGTTTTTCATAATGTTAGGACCTATGGAAAGGTGAATTATTACCAGAGGCGAAGTGGAGTGGAGATGGATTTTGTGCTGCCGGAAAAGAATCTTGCCCTGGAGGTGAAGCGGAAGGGAAATTTAAGGGATTACCATAAATTATCAAATTTGGCAGACTCCCTGGGAATAACGGATTATTATGTCGTATCTCAGTCGTTTAGCCCTGAAAACGGGATCATCCCTGTGACAGAACTATAGCCTCTTTGCCATAAATAAGGGGTGGGTATTTTTTGTCTGGCAACAAAAGTTAGGAATTTTTTTTCCGCCGCAGGCGTATAAAAATGGCACGAAGTGCACAACTTCCATTTTAACTTTTTCATTTTTCGTTTTTACTTTTTAATTTGTAACATGGCATTTTGTCAATTATTTTTTTATTTCTTGCCTGTCCTTTTTTCTTCACTGAACCAAGGGATTGATATTTTCTATTCCTGATGCTATAATTAATGCATGCTAAATTATAGAAATATTATAACAATTGAGCCGGATAAGCGTGGAGGAAAACCCTGTATCAGGCATATGAGGATTACAGTTTATGATGTGTTGGATTACCTGGCTTCGGGAATGACACAAGAGGAAATACTTGACGATTTTCCGTATTTAACTGCTGATGACATTAAGGCCTGTCTTCAATATGC
>CP070627.1:3408471-3411124 GCA_020355945.1 Candidatus Aminicenantota bacterium
GGACATTTGCTTATAACAATGCTATCATACAGATTGGAACAGTTTTTACGAAAATGCTGGAAAGATATGGATTTGACCGTTGAAGAAGGCATAAAAAAGTTATCCAGGCTTAGCAGTGTAATTATAAAGGTTAGGTCAGAAAAACTTCATCGTGTACCCAAACCAGATAAATTATCCGAACAACTTCTCAATGCAGTGCAAGTAAAACTCCCTGGGGTTTTACCACTGATAGAAAATGAAGTAGACACAAATACAAAGCTGCAAAATTATCGAAAATAATGATCAAAAAAGGCGATACACTATTAATTAAACCTGGAGGATTCGTTTAAAAATACCTGGAGTCTTACGCCCCTTGTTCTCAGCAAACAACGGGCGTACTTCCGGCCCATTTCCCAAAAGCCCCATCAATCGGTCAAAACCATTTTCAGGAGGTTATCTCCGGGATTTTTTCCAATTACTATAAGGCACTAAAAGTTACTAAAAGGTGATAAAAGGTGACATAAGGTGGTCACTTTTTAGCCACCACTATTTCGTTTTCCCTTACCTCCTCCCTTAGTTTTAACAAATTCTAAAGATTTACAGTGGGTATGAACCCCACACCCCACATTCCACATGAACGATAACTTCACGGATTTACATATTTCGTTTGACAATTCTTCCTAAGTGGGTTATTATTCTCACAGAAAAGGATTTAGGTGAAAATGAAAGATGTTCGGAGGCAAAGAATGAGAGTGAGGAAGTTTCTTTCGATATCAATTTTAACTGCTATATTTTTCGGCGGGGCACAGATTTTTCCCAAAGACCATTACGCACTATTGATTTCAGGTTTCAAAAGTGGGAAAGGAACTAAAGCAAGTTACAATGCAAACGCATGCAGCGTCATAAGAAGAGATGGCACGGTAGAAAAACCCGAATATTTCATGAAGTTATTCCCTGGTGATAAGATCGTTCAAAAATCCGGGGTTCAAAAAATTGACATTAAGTTTTCGTACCCTATTTTGGTAAAAAAGTTGGATAAAGAAACTTTATTAATCACATCGAAACCGCCTGAAAACAAAAAGAATATTTTGGCAAAACTTTTGGAATTTATCGGATTTAAGAGATATGAGCATAAAAAAAGACCGGCTGTAACAAAAGGAGGTACTGATATTTTTCCTCCGCTGCCAGGTTATAAGGCAACTGTTCTACCTAATGATCCTATTTTGTTCTCTTGGGGAAGTTGTAAGGGAAATCCCAAGAAGATTGTTTTTATGGACAATAGAGGAAAAAAAGTATTTGAAAAGGAAATAATGGGGAAAGATCGCCTGGCGTTAACACCGGAAGATATTGGAATGCAAGTTTCAAAAATTTATTACTGGAAGGTCCAGGGGCTCAACACAAGTGAAAAATACCGTTTGACTCTTTTAGACCACGAATTTTCTTCGCAAGTACTGGCAGACCTTAAAAAAATTGATGAGGAAGAAATTCGTGAAACGGAGAAGAAACTGAAAAAGGCTTTCTATTTACAATTTATAAGCAACACCTATGAAAAGGAAGTGGACCTCTATTGGATAAGCTATAAAATCTTGAAGGAGATAAAAAGAACTGGCTTAAATGAACAGGAATTTGAGGATAGAAGAATATTGATAGAAGCATATCAAAACCATTGGAAAGAATACTGTGAAAATAAATAAAACTAAACCAAATCCGCCAAAGAGACCTTCTAAAAAGTTCTTAGAGTCTGTATTTTCCCCCCCCCTTTCCATTTTTAAATATTTATATCTCAAGGCCCAAAAGCTCTTCAATAAACTATCTCCAATTTTTGATTTTCGAAAATTTTCTCAAAAGAAAAAAAATCAATTTTTCCTGAACATTATCATCGGTACTTTAGTCGTGATTGCATTTCATTTGTTGGAGAGTACCAACCTGGGGGAGAGCACGATTAATACCTTTTTTGATAAATTTATTACGGAGGAATCACTTGAAGCAGCAGAAGTAGATATAAGTCTTGGGAACTCAGAGATTGTATTTGTCGATATTGACCATAAGACCTATATTGAATGGGGAGAGCCTTTAATCACCCCCAGGGATAAGCTGGCTGAAGTAATAGAGCTGGCATACATGCATGATCCAAAATTAATTGTATTGGATATACTGCTTGAGAATGTGGCTGGTAAAAAAGATAACGATAGAAAGCTGAGAGATGTATTAAAAAATATACTAAAAGATAGTAAGAATACCAATACTAAGATCATTTTTTCTTACAGGATCGGCTTTGATAAAGACATGGAAAAGGAGATTCTAAAGGAAACTATTGTTAATGATTTGATTATGAGTACTGAAAATATGACCAGGAATGGAGGCTTTAAAAAATTCTATCCTACAAGCCCTTATATAAGCCGGTCCACCTCTGATTATGTTGAAAGATATTGGAATTTATACGAAATATATACTGATAAAAAGGGAAATAGAAGCATTTTGTGGGGCCTGCCACTTCTTGCGGCAATTTTATCAAATCAACGTGAAATGACCTGCTTGGAGAAATTCAAAAAAAAAATAATTGACTCAAAAGAAACGTTCGCCAAAGGGGTGGTTGAAGAGTTAGAATTTCCTAACGGGAAAAAAATTAAACTTCCGGCAAATAAGAGTGATATATATTTGCAGCGAATTCGTT
>CP070627.1:3411224-3413872 GCA_020355945.1 Candidatus Aminicenantota bacterium
AAGTTATGATAAGAATTTTTTTCATCGTAGTTCCTCCTTATTGCGCGCGCGCCTTCACCCGGAGACGAATGAAAACCAACACCAACGAACTTGCGCAGCATATAGGCTCCCCTCGCCGAGGGGTTTTCATGGTAGTTATGAAGCAGGTTATTTCTTCACCCTTAAGGTCCACTTCTCCTGGCCGGACTGAAGGGTTACCGCCTTTTTCTCGATTTTGACCACCGATACTCCCTTGATGGTGTCACCTTCCTTAAGATACCGGTCGTTTATTAAAGCAACGCGTCGGTCCGGGTTATCGGACCAGAGAACTCCCTCAAGAATAAATTCGGGGTGTTTTGTTTTTTTTATTAATTCCTCAGGATCGTTTGTTTTATCGGCAAGCTTTTGGTCAGTGACCGGCTGGATGCGTTCTTCCACGCGATTGCTATCGGGCTGCGGCCGCGGCACACTCCCGGGAAATGCCGGTTTTGCTGAAGGCTTCGATTGCTCACCGCCAGGTGCAGGTGGTTTCGATTTTTTTAAAGCCGGGACCGTGGGGACCTGTTGAGATGAATGTGTTAGGGCAGGCTTTTTAGGGGAATGATCCCGCTCTTTTGTCAGCGGAGGTTCCTGGTTTGAGCTTATGGAGTTGATGAAGATCCACGCGGCAGCCCCCACCAGCAAAACAGCCAATACCATGAAAAGTAACCGGTTAATTAACCGGGAAGACCTGGTTCGCCGGCTAACCACCTGTCTCATTTTTATTTTTTGTTTTTGTTCACCGGTTCCCGGTTCCCGGGCCATAGAGTCTTCATCAAGTTTTTTTAAGGCTCTTAATATCGAACTCAATTTTCAATACTCCTTCTTTCCCTGGTTCCCTGGGGGTTATCCCCGGGGGAATTGTTTAATGACCGAATATGGGGAATGTTTAATTCTTTTTTTTCATTGTAAATGACAATTTTCGTTTTTGCCCCCACGATGCCGTCAACCTCAATGCCATGCTTTTCCTGGATTTTTTTTACTGTTTCCCTGGTGAAATCATCATACAAGTAATCCAATTTCATTTCCTCGAACCCGATATCCCGCAGCAGCATTTTAAGGGTAAAAACGGATTCTTTTGGGGCGGCGATGGGAATGTCTCCCTTGCAGTTGAAAAAATTTTTCCATAAGATGTAAGCGTTCCCGGACCAATAAGATTGTATTTCCCCTGGTTTCACGCTTATGGATTCATCTTTTTCGCCACCTTTGAGAATGATTTCATTTTCAGTCATTTTAACCAGGGTAAGATACCGGGGAGAAATCGCACCCGGAGGCAAAAACTCCAGGACAGCAGGGAGATTTAATTTTTTTATCAGTTGCCAATCTTTGTTTACCGCCAGGACACTGAAGTTATTCCGGGCAGCGGCAAACTGGAAAAAAGCAGCATCATCATCGATATCGTCCAGGTAGCGATTCAGCCTGGGACCTGCTCCCCACAGGGAAATGGCTGTTTTTAGGGCAATAAACCTGGAGGAGCGGCTGGTTAAATTCCCCAGGAAATCTTCAAATTTCCCGGGAGTTTTTGTCACCAGCCCGGCATTCCCGGCTGATTCCCCCTCAACCACCGTTGGAGGGTTGGAAACAGAGAGCATCTTGAACAGGAACACAGCAATCAGTACCAGGCAAAACAAGGCTAAAAAACCGGTAAACACCCTGCTTTTGGTAAGAATGCGGTGTGTGTCTCCTCCCCTGGCTTTCAATTCCTTTATTGAGCTCCTGGCAATGCTCCCGGTAACCTTACGCCGGTTAAAACCGTAGGCAGTAAGAAGCGCCCGGTCACAAGCGATATTGATTAACCTGGGAATACCAGCGGAATATTTATAGATCAAGTGGTATGCCGACTCGGTAAACTTATCTTCGGTTTTCTTAGAGGCGATATTCACTCGGTGGCAAATGTACTCCCTGGTCTCTTTACGGCTGAGAGGCGTCAGGTACCAGCTCAATGTTATTCTTTGCCTCAACTGCCTGAGTTCATAGGAATCAAGCATTTTCTGCAATTCGGGCTGGCCCACCAGGATAATTTGCAGCAGTTTGCTGGTGTTGGTTTCCAGGTTAGAAAGCAGTCTTAATTGTTCAAGAACCTCTTTGTTCAAATTTTGGGCCTCATCGATCAGGAGGATTACATTTTTCTTTTGGGACTTTTTCTCCATTAAAAAAGCATTGAGTGTATCGATAAGGTCTTTGGCATTACCGGCCTGTGAACTGATACCGAATTCATCGTTGATAGCCCGCAATAACTCCAGCGAATTGAGCTGGGGATTGAAAATATAAGCCACATCGGAGTTTTTATCCAGGTCTTCCAGGAATGCCCGGCAAAGGGTGGTTTTCCCGGTCCCCACCTCCCCGGTGATTTCCACGAAACCATCTCCATGAGAGATAGCATAATTGAGATGGGCAATCGCCTCCTCGTGACTCCTGCTCAAGAAAAGGTAGTCCGGGTTAGGAACCAGTTGGAACGGTCTTTCTTTGAATCCGAAAAAATTCTCATACACGTTTTATCCTTTTCCCTTCAGCATGTGATCATGTGCATCTATTTTTAACAAGCAAAACTTATTTACGGTTATATGTAAAATAAAGCGAAATAAATTTTTCATGCTTCTTTTTTATCATAATCCGGCTTATTTTGCAAG
>CP070627.1:3413972-3416616 GCA_020355945.1 Candidatus Aminicenantota bacterium
CAGGGGGGGCAGTTTTTTCAAAAAGCGCCCCCCCTGGCCGCCGGAGGCAGAATTTCTCTGCGGTTAATTCCGGTCGGTTCAGGTAACCCCGTCCCACCTGGATACCACCTATCAACAATTCACCCGGTACTCCTACCGGTAAAGGGTTCTTTCCTCTATCTAATATGTAAATATCGGTATTTAAAATCGGTTTGCCAATGGATGGAAGCTGCGGTATGTCACCGGTGGGGTCCATTGTTAAAGCAGTGACCACATGGGTCTCGGCAGGCCCATAATGATTGTGAAGATAAACCTCATTCTCCTGCAAGTACTTCTTAAGGGCCTCATTCACAAGCAACTGCTCACCCGCCGTAACAATATGATCCAGGTCTTTCGGAATCAGCGCTGCATAATCCGCCTCATTCATCACGAATTTCAAAAACGAAGCAGGCACAAACAATGTTTTAAGCTTGTTTTTCTCCATCACCCTGAACAATTCCGGTACATCATTAAGGGTCTCTTTCCTGACCAGGGTCAATTGTCCGCCTGCCAGCAGGGTAGAAAAAATCTCCTGGGCGGATACGTCAAAACTAATGGTGGTAAATTGCAGCACCCGGCTGAAATCAATGTTTGTGTATCTATATTGATGCCAGATAAGATTGACAAGATTGCGCTGCTCCAGCATGATCCCTTTGGGTTTCCCGGTTGAACCCGATGTGTAAATCACATAAAGTAAGTCATGATCGGAGTTTATGGGCTCCAGGTTCCCATCCGCATAATTGTCCAATTCTTCGGCGCTCTCATCCGGGAGAATAATCCCCACGCTTTGTTCTTTTCTCAATGCTTTATATTCGCCTTTTGCAAAGGCAATACCATGAATCTGCCCTAATACCTCTTCGTCAGGGAGTCGGTTCTCGTTCTCCATCATCTTTTTCACCAGTTGACCCAGGGTCAATTCCCCTTCCCCCAACACCACCACATCCACATGCGGGTCCTGTAGAATCAATTCATAATCGCTGGTGGCATAAGGACCACCTGCCACAATGGGCACCTCCACTCCCCACTGCCGAATCATCAAGACAGCTTTGTGGAAAAATTCCTTGTAAAAAGACAAGGTGCGAATGCCAATCAAATCCGGCTTAAATTCGATGATGATGCGTTTCAGTTCCTCGTAACTGTCAAAATCGATTTTTGATTTGAACACTTTCCCAATAATTCGATCTTTAAAGGTCTCGCCCAGATATGACATCAGGTAAAGCAGACCCAGGGGTTCTTCGATCTGGTGGTGCAGCATGTGCTCATGTTCTTCGCTAAACAGTTGAGACAGGTCCAGGAGAAGGATTCGGAATGCATCTTCCGCCGGTTTCTTTACCGGGAAGTATTTTGAAATCTCTTCGCGAAAATCCGGGACCTGGTATGTCTCTTCCTGCTTGAGTTCAACATCCCCTAATTCCTCCCATGAAATTCCCGCATACCGGAGAATATCAGAAAAGCGCTTCACTTCAAAGGGTAAATAACTGTCGTATTTCTGAACCAGTTCGCCTTCGGTCAGGATTCTCATCTGGCGCGGCAGGACATCCAGTAAACGCTCTTTTAAAAGAAAATATTCTCCTGTAAATTTCGCCTGGAACTGCCGGGTAAAACTCTTTGGGAAGGGGAGCGTATCAGGCAATTCATGGAACGCCAGGTTCGCCGATCGCTCGATCAGTTCCCCTGGAATACCCTTTTCCAGGGCAAGCCTGCACATATCCGTATTGGGGAAGATTTTCAATACATGCAAATTGGGGAAATGCACCCACTTGAATCCCTTCAAGAAATCCAATGTAATTATGGCTTCTTCTTCGGTCTCCGTGGGAAAACCGTGCATCATCTCCATTTCTAATATCACATGCGGATACTTCTCTGTGATATACTGAACGTTTTCCTTAAATTTTTCCAGGTTCAGGTTTTTCTTGATTAATCGCTGAATCCTGGGGGATGCCGACTCCAACGCCACATCCAGGTTAACCGTACCCGCTTGCATCATCAGGTCAATAAAATCCCTGGTCAGGATATCCGCCCGGAAACCATTGGGAAAAAACAACTGGATACCAGGGTTTTTTTTGATGATAGATTCAAATAACCGGCTGGAATTTTTTCGATCCAGGTTAAAGATATCATCGACAAAAACAAACCTCCTGAGACCTGCATTGTAAGCATATAAAATTTCTTTTAAAATATTCTCTGCACTGCGGGCAACATGGGTCTTGGGCCATATCTTATGACAATAGAGGCAATTGTAAGGACATCCCCGGGTGGCTTGCATGGTGATAGTATTCATGGCAGGCGCTTCACCGATATATTGATGATATTTCTTATAATCGATCAATGTTCGGTCCGGGATGGGAATACTGTCAAAATCCTTGATTTGGTCCCGGGGAGGCGTGACCACCAGGTGTTCATTATTGGCTTTCATTTTCATGAAAGTGGTGATAGAGAACCGCCCTAAGAGGTCCCCTTTCGTGAGTAACACAGATACCTCACTGTCCATTAACATAGATAATATTCTCTGTTCCGGGTACTCAGGGTCTATAGGCAAATAAGCGCCTCCGGCTTTCAATATCGCCAGGATCCCGATAACCATCTCAATGGACCGTTCCTTCATCACCCCCACCACTGTATTGGC
>CP070627.1:3416716-3419356 GCA_020355945.1 Candidatus Aminicenantota bacterium
CCCACCATAAAAGGCCTGGCCCCATATATAATGAAAAGCGAAAAGAGCCTATGTTTAGACATTCAACCGGTAGAAGAGAAAGAATTTTATCCATTATCATCGGCGCAGGAGGGGTTATATTCTATCCAGCAAATTGATCCCCAAAGCACGGCTTATAATATGTGTCAGATGTTCCTCTTATCAGGTGAATTAGACATTGAAGCATTTGAAAAGAGCTTCATTAAATTGATAAAAAGACATGAAGGATTAAGAACGTCATTTGCAAGGATAGATGGAGAACCGGTACAGAGGATACATGAAGAAGTGGAATTTAAGATAGAATGGTATGATCCAGGCAATAGGGAGGAATTAATGCCTGAGTCCATCATAAAGAACTTCATCCGGCATTTTGATTTATCCCAGGCGCCACTGCTGCGGGTGGGTGTGATAGAGGGGAGTCCTGGGGATCAACACATACTCATGGTGGATATGCACCATATTATTTCGGATGGAACTTCTATTGCTATACTGGTACAGGATTTTGTGAATGTTTATATAGGCAAAGAGTTACCTGGACTAAAGCTTCAATATAAGGATTTTTCAGAGTGGCAACATCATGATTCCCAGCAGGAAATATTAAAGAGACAGGGGTTGTATTGGTTGAGGGAATTTGAAGGGGAAATACCTATTTTAAACATCCCCACTGATTATTCGAGGCCGGTGATCCAGAGTTTTGCAGGAAATACGGTGAAATTTGAAATAGATAAAGTACAAACAGGATTATTAAACACCTTTTCCAGGGAACATGGCACCACATTATACACGGTTTTATTGGCTGTCTTTAATGTCCTGTTATCAAAGATAACCGGCCAGGAAGATATCGTTATTGGGACACCGGCGGCAGGTCGCCGGCATGCAGACCTGGAAAAGATCATTGGGATGTTTATTAATACCCTGGCAGTAAGGAACTACCCAAATCGTGAGAAAGGATTTAGCGATTTTCTCCGGGAGGAAAAAGAAAATATTTTAAGGGCTTTTGAGAACCAGGATTACCCCTTTGAAGAGTTGGTGAAACATGTTGAGGTAAACCGGGATGTCAGTCGTAATCCGTTGTTTGATGTGATGCTTGTGCATCAAAATATCTATTTTTCTCCAATCGAAATTCCTGCTCTTAAGTTGCAGCCCTATCCCTTCGAAAACCGGGCATCAAAATTTGACTTGAAATTAGAAGCTGTGGAATTAAAAGATAAACTCTCTTTTAATTTCGAATACTGCAGCAAACTCTTCAAAGAGGAAACCATAGAAAGATTTGCCGCTTATTTCCGGAAGATGTTTCATACGATTTTAACTGAGCCTGGCATAAAGATATCTCAAATAGAGATAATTTCGCCAGAAGAAAAGAGACAAATTTTGTTTGATTTTAATAATACGGAAACAAAATATCCTGGAAATAAAACCATACATGAACTATTTGCAGACCAGGTAAAACATACCCCTGATAACCTGGCCCTGGTAGGAGTGGCCCACGAATTACACGAATTACTCGAAATAGCATTCTCAAAGGGAACAGGGGGGCTTGCCCCCCTGCCTGTACTCATGTCAATCACTTACAAAGAGTTAAATAAAAGGTCCAATCATCTGGCCTATCTATTGCAAACTAAAAATGTCAAACCCGACACCATCGTGGGCATCATGATGGAACCTTCTTTAGAAATGATCGTGGCTATATTGGGAATATTAAAAGCTGGCGGCGCCTATTTACCTATTGATCCGGAATACCCTGACCATCGCATCGCTTACATGTTGATAGACAGCAGCGCTCAAGCACTGGTCACCACCCCGGGTAGTTTTAAAGAAAGTGATAATGATAAACCAGGAAGTTGGAAAGGTACGGTAATTTCCCTTCCCAGTGGGGTGCCCGAAGTGAAGAGCGGAGCAAAACCCGCAGCCCGCAGCCCACAACCCGCAAATACTCTCATTTATGCCATTTATACTTCCGGTTCTACAGGCAAACCCAAAGGTGTCCTGGTTACCCATAAAAATTTAGTCAACTATTTAAGTTGGTTTTCAAAAGCTGCTCAATTAAGCCAATCGGATAAAGCAATATTTACCTCCTCTTTTGCTTTTGATTTGGGTTACACGGCCTTGTTTCCACCCCTCTTAACCGGAGGTGAATTGCACCTGGTGCTTAAAGAGATGTATATGTCGGCTGAAACTTTGTGCGATTACATTGAAGCCAATAGGATAACCTATTTAAAGATGACCCCTTCACTTTTTGCCACCATTGTTGAGGTCCTGGGTTTTTGGGTAAAATTGGATAAGACGCTTCGATTACTGCTTTTGGGAGGGGAAAGCATCAATGTTGCCGATGTGGAGAAAGTGCACCGCCGATGCAGACGCCTCCAGGTCATGAACCATTATGGTCCTTCGGAATCTACTATTGGTTCGGCAGCCCAATTTATTGATTTCAGCAAATTTGAAGATTACCTGGACCAGCCCACTATTGGTTATCCTATTCATAATACCAGGATATATATTCTCGGGAAAAACCTGGAATTAATGCCTGCAAATATACCCGGTGAGTTGTGTATATCCGGTGAGGGATTGGCCAGGGGATATTTAAACCGCCCGGGATTAACCGCAGAGAAATTTGACCATGAT
>CP070627.1:3419456-3422090 GCA_020355945.1 Candidatus Aminicenantota bacterium
AGGTAATGAACCGGCGGATAAAAAAATCCATTAAAACCGCCAAATTAGAACATTTTGCCCGGCTGCGTAAGAAAGTATGTAAAAACGAAGCAGCCATTTATTTTATTGATTTGTTAAATCAACTGGATGGTATGCGTTCCCAGGCTTATAATATTGCCGAAGTCTCCACCGGCACTAAATACAATATCGGGTAATTTTATTCATCCCGGTTATTTTTCTTTTAATTTCCAAATGAATCCGGCTGCAGTGCGGTTGGATTTTTTCATGGAAAAACTAATAGCTCCGGGGGTTATACCCATGGCTTTAGCCGCCTCTTTAACCGAGGGATACTTTTTGATAAAATTCCCCTCCGGGTCGTATTGATAAACTGGTTTTTTAAAGCGAGTTTTTGGTTTAGGAACAGGCTCGATATCAAAAACGCCTTCATCGAAATTGGGGTCCACACTATAGCGCCACTGGTAACCTCCGGCGATCGTGGTTTTTCCTTTGAGACAATTTAAAATCGATTGGGGGTTTATTTCCAGATCCTGTGCCGCTTCGCGAAGGGATGGAAATTGCCGGACAAATTTCCCTTCCTTGTTAAATTGCAAAACTCCTGCATCCAGTTCGTTCATTGGCTGCCGGGACCGCCGCCGTTTTGGCTTCCGGGTTTTTGTCGAATCCTTCGCTCCCGGGGATTTATTAACCTTTCTTAATTTTGTTTGTTGTAAAGGAACCGAATCATCCGATTTACCGGGCTCCTTCGCTGCTAATATTTCCGAAATACTGACTTGCTGAAGGTTTTTGTAATAATTATCAGCGACATCATTGTTTTTATGGATCACCCGGTGATAGGGCTTTAGTTTTTCTACGAAGTGGGAGTATACCAGTTCATGAATGAAATGGAGTTTATTAGAACCAAAGTGATTCAGGGTAACCGCTAAAAAACCATTGAGCATTGAAGAACGCCGCACTCCCGGTAATTTCCTTTTGAAACTGATCACTTTCCCATGATTGGAAATATAGTAAAACCCCTGGTATTCCTCGATGGGTTTAAATTTTTCATCCTTAAATTCTTTAAATTCCAGGTACCAATCCGGGTTTTTTTTCCAGTAAAGTTTATCAAATTTTTCTTGAAATTTTTTATAATTACGAATAAAATCTTTATGTGTTTTTTCTTCGTCTAGAATCATTTTAACCTCATTTTTTTGTACATATTATATATTATATCTCATTTTTTATTTTTTATCACTTTTTTCCCTTAAAAAAGCCAGCTATTTTTTTAATTAGCGATCGTTTCCCTGGTGCTGCTCCTGTTTTTTTTTGAATGTTGAAATTATCTCCATATTTCTTTTTATAATATTCTAATCGGTCTTCCAATGTCGCTGGTTTTTGGGTGGTTTTTGTTTTCTTTTTGCTGGGATGACGTCTGTCAGCGGGTTCTTTGTGAGGCTTTTTTTTGCTGCCTGTTTTTGCTTGTTTTTTCCCGGGATCCCGGGTTTTATATGTTTCGATGTTGGAGGAGGTACGGGTGCGCCTGGGTGTTAAGGATTTACGCGGCCGTTTACCGCCTCTCCCGCGGGTTTTACGCATGGGTCTGTCAAAAATCATACCTTCTGCTTTATCTTGAAGGTAAAGATCGTCTTCCGCATAGCCGATGGGTATTTTTATACCGATAAACGATTCGATAGCCTCCAGGTTGTAGACGTATTTTTCACAAGCCAGGGAAATGGCTTTCCCGGATTTTCCCGCTCGAGCCGTACGACCGATCCGGTGGACATAATTCTCACAATCACCGGGAAGGTCATAATTGATAATCAATTCAAGATCGTCGATATGAAGTCCCCGGGCCGCTACATCCGTAGCCACCAGGAAGGGTAGTTTTCCAGCTTTAAAGTGATTCATAACCTGCAGTCGTTTTCTCTGGGGAAGATCGCCGCTGATGTGTTGGCATTTATAACCATTGTATTCCAGGTGTCTGGCTACCCGGGCCGCCTCCTGTTTCATGTTAGTAAAAATCAATGCATTCCTGGGCAGCTCTTTTTTTAAAATCCCCAAAATCAAGTTTATCTTTTCCCGTTCACCAACATGGTAAAGCACTTGTGTGATTTTATCCACGGTTACCTGTTCCGGCATGATTTCGATTTTGACAGGATTTTTCATATATTCTCGGGCAATACCCCGGGTATTTGCATCCAGGGTGGCGCCAAAAAGCATGGTCTGCCGTTGGGATTGCCTGGACATACAGTCCATTATCCTGCGGATATCCGGGAGAAAACCCATATCAAACAAACGGTCCGCTTCATCGATCACCACGAAACCAATGCTGTTGAGATCCAATTTCTTTTTATGATGAAAATCCAACAATCGTCCTGGCGTACCGACAATGATGTCAACTCCTTTATCCAGGAGTCTTTCCTGGTTATTGTAACCCACGCCGCCGTAAAAACACCCGGTTTTGAAATCCAGGAATCGTCCCAGGGCTCTGGCATTTTTTTCAATCTGGACAGCCAATTCCCTGGTGGGTGCAATAATCAGGGCTTTTTTCTTTTTGATGGGTCTGTTTTTCTCAAGAAATAATTGAAATATTGTAATCAAAAAAGCAGCGGTTTTGCCTGTGCCGGTTTGAGATTGAACATAGGCATCCCGTCCTTT
>CP070627.1:3422190-3424821 GCA_020355945.1 Candidatus Aminicenantota bacterium
AAGATAAAAAAAACATAACCGGTGTCAAGACCATCAAGGGAAAATTCCAAATCCCAAATTCCAAATTCCAAACAAAGAGGCGCCCTTCGGGCAAAAATGTTAAACGCCTGCGGCGAATGTTTAGCCACAGAGAACACAGAGCGGGCAGCGCCCGCAGCCAAAGAAGGCCCTAACGGGCCAAAAAAACAAAAAGTTGACGGAAAAATACCCCTTGATTATTTTGAGAATCGGTGTATAATAACACATTATTAAATTGAAATTAAATTATAGGAGGCGATACGACAATGGCCAGGAAATATAACTTCTATGCAGGGCCGGCAATTCTTCCCTATGAAGTGATGAAGAAAGCACAGGAGGAGTTACTGGATTACAATGGCATCGGTTTCTCAGTAATGGAGATCAGCCACCGTTCCAAAGATTTTACCGCGATTATAGAAACAGCGGAAGAAAAAGTCAGGACGCTGCTGGGAATACCGGCTAATTATTCGGTGATGTTTTTACAAGGAGGCGCTACACTGCAATTTGCCATGATTCCGATGAATTTATTAAAAGGTGGCAAAGCCGATTATGTGAACACCGGTTCCTGGGCCAAAAAGGCCATCAAAGAGGCGAAACTTTTTGGAACCGTGAATGTTGCCGGGAGCTCCGAAGATAAAAATTTTAGTTATATACCTGAGGCTCGGTTCTCCTCCGACGCTGTTTATGTGCATGTCACCTCTAATGAAACCATTGGTGGTATTCAATATCACACTTTTCCCGATACCGGGGATATTCCATTGATCGTGGATATGTCCTCAGACATTTTCAGCCGTCGGTTGGAGGTTTCCGGATTTGGCACCATCTATGCCGGGGCGCAAAAGAATATGGGGCCTGCCGGTGTGACGCTGGTTATTATGAGGAATGATCTGATTGAAAATTCCGCCGATAACCTGGCCAGCATGCTGAGCTATAAAATCCAGAGCGAAAATAAATCCCTGTTTAATACACCCCCTTGTTTTGCCATCTATATGGTTAAACTGGTGATGGAGTGGTTGGAAGCCAATGGCGGGGTGGAGGCCATGGAGACCAGGAATAATGAAAAAGCAAAACTCCTGTACGATGCCATTGATAATCTTTCGATTTATAAGGGAACCGCGGAAGTCAAAGATCGCTCCAGGATGAATGTGACCTTCCGTATCACCCCGGAAGAATTGGAAGAAAAATTTATTAAAGAGGCCACCAATCATGGATTGATCGGGTTAAAGGGGCACCGCAGTGTGGGCGGATGCCGGGCCTCCATATACAATGCCATGCCCCTGGCAGGGGTGAAAGAACTGGTCCAATTTATGGAGAAATTTGAAAAAGAAAATAAATGATCGGGTATTTTTCCCGGGATGCCGGATGGACCTGGCTCGTAAGGATGAAAACCGCACCATTATCACGGGTAATTGACATGGTACATCGGAAAAAGTTAAGGGTCCCCAAAAAATTTTATCATTGTTATTAACTCTAAAAGAGCTTCCAATCAGCAAAATCGGGTTGATGACCTTTTTTATTTTGTGAAGTTTCTTGACAGATACGCAAAATTTTGATAATCTTAGTAATAAATTCTTCAGGAGGATATTGGTTGATTAAGTTATTGTTGACTGATGCACTCAGTCAAAAAGTCGTCGAGCGTTTAAATGAGATACCGGAGTTTGAAATCGTTGTAAAAAGGGGTATGAATCCCTATGAACTGAAGGAAGAGATTAAAAACTATGAAGCTGTTGTGGTCAGCCCAGCGACAATTTTGGATAAAGAAATCCTGGAAGGTGCGCAGCAATTAAAAATAATTATCGAGGCCGGGATAGAAACGGATAATATTGATGTTGAAGTTGCCAGGTCAAGAAATATTGAAGTTCGGAATACGCCCCTGGCCACTGCCATCACTGTCGCAGAATATACACTGGCCCAAATGTTGGGAATTTGTCGGTTTATTGGGCCGGCATACCAGAGTATGAAAGCGCATAAATGGGAAAAAAAACTGTTTTCCCAGGGGATAGAGCTTTATGGGAAAACCGCTGGAATTATTGGGATGGGGCGAATCGGGAAAGAAGTGGCTAAACGCCAATTGGCCATGGGTATGAAGGTGTTGTATTATGATATCGTTGAAGTTAAAGCCGATACGAAGATGGATGCCCACCTGGTGACCCAGGTAAAAAAGGTAACCTTAGATGAACTCCTGGGCTCCTCCGACTTTATCTCCCTGCACCTACCACTAACCGAATCCACCAGGAACCTGGTATCGACGGATGCATTTGAGAAAATGAAAGAGGGGGTTGTGTTTGTGAATGCTGCCCGCGGCGGTGTGGTTGATGAAGATGCCCTGATGAAGGCGTTGGCCGGTGATAAAATCCGAGCCGTTGGCCTGGATGTCTATGAACGGGAACCCCTGGAAGAATTTGCCTTGATCGATCATGAAAAGGTATTCCCTGCTCCTCACCTGGGGGCTTCTACAGTTGAAGCCCAGGAACGGGCCGGATTTGAGGCCATTTCAATATTGAGAGAGTTTTTTAATGTCTAAACCTTTCTTTTTGATATTAAAACTGGGAAAAAAATGATTACACTGGTTGGAAATGTATTAAACTCAAACAACAAAAAAGTCCTGGACAA
>CP070627.1:3424921-3427552 GCA_020355945.1 Candidatus Aminicenantota bacterium
TTTTGCGGGGAGTCCAGGGGGCCCCGCGGCGCGGGGAGCCTAAAATGGCAAAGTGCTTTGCCCCATACGCTATGCGCCATGCGCAATGCGCAATACTCTTGCCCCCTGGCCGCCAGAGGCCAAAAAAGGCTGGAATTTTATTATACGGCAGTGAGTTTTATCAATCCGCAAGAGATAAGATTTAGATTAAGGTTAGTCGGATATGACCGGGATTGGGTTGATAGGGAGAATCTCCGCAGTATTACCTATACTGGTCTTTCACCCGGGCATTATACGTTTAAAGTGACAGCTTGCAATGCTGATGGGGTATGGAACCGGGAAGGAGCTTTTTTTTCTTTTTATTTGCAGCCTTATTTTTACCAGACTGGCTGGTTTTTTCTTGGGGTTGTTTTTTTTGTACTTTTAGTGGTGTTTTTAGTTTACTGTTTCCGGCGCAGGTATTTGCGGGTCAGGGAGCGCCGTGAGTTGCAAAAGACTTTGAAATGGGAGATACCTTTGCTGCCGGGAAAAACTCTTTCCCGGGGGGATAAGGAATTTATCCGGGAATTGCAAAAGGTTATAGACGCGAATCTAGCGGACCCTGATTTCAATGTAGAGGAATTGGGCAGGAAACTTTATATGAGTCGGGTCACCTTGTACAGGAAAATCCATGCCTTGACTGGTGAAACTCCTGGTGAATTTCTCCGTTCTTGTCGTCTGCAAAAGGGTGCGGAATTACTGAAGAGTAATTTTGGGACGGTCCTGGAAGTAGCATTGGAGGTGGGGTTTTCCAGTGCCAATTATTTTACCAAGTGTTTTAAGAAAAAGTTTAACCAGTTACCCACTGAATACCAGGCATCTAAGGTTGAATGATGAATGATTTAAGCATCAACAAAAGAGGATAGGTTCATCCAGGAATTATTATGGACTTTGTGACACTTGCTTCTCATCGTTACGTTTTTTAATTACTTCAGAGACCATAGATGCAATTTCTTCCAGTGAGTATTTTTCAGCTTCGATTCCCATGATATGTGCAAAAAAGCCTTTCTTTTTTATTTCCTGGGGTGTATGCAAGAAGATCGGCAAAATCCGGCCTTTACCCATACGTCCAAGAGCGACCCCGGTCTCGAATTGTGTCCACTGTTTATTGAAATATTCCGGGGATAATAACAGCAAGAAAAAGTCGCTGCGTTCCAATCCATCCTCCAGGCTCCTCAGGATATTATCTCCAAACCGCAATTCACCTTGATCGTACCAGACTGAGATATTTTTGGCTTTTAGTGCCCTTACCAGCTCTCTGGCAAAATCAATATCCTCTCTTGCATAAGAGACGAAGACATCATAGTGAGGTTGATCTTTAATCATTTTTTTTCTCCCTCATGATTAATTCGTCGTTTAAGTTGCTCAAAGTATGTATCAATATTATTGATATCTAGCAGATCAATACGTTTTAATAAAGCAGGTGTTCCTTCCTGGGTGACAAGTTCATTAGGGCTCAGGCCGTGAAGTATACCAATTACACGGCGTCCCAGTCCCCAAATGGCTCCAATCTCCAACCAGATATAATACCGTTTTAAAGCCCATGGTGTCAACAAAACCAACAGTTCATGAGACGTCCTTACTGCTTCAAGAATTCGTTTTTCAAAGTCATCTCCATAATCAATATCTGCCTCATCAAGGAATGCATCGGCTCCTAAATTTTCAATATATTTGGCAATCTGTCGGGCCACCCAGGTATCTTTTGATGAATGAGAGATAAAAACTTTATATTTCATAGTAATATGCTCCACTGTCAACCTTACAACAAGCGACGTAGATAGATAAAATAGCATAAAACAATGAAAATTTCAACCGTTTTGAAAATAAAAAAATAAGCAATTTGATTCACAAAGATACATGAATAGAAAGATTTCCGAACAAAAAAACCTCTCTGTGCTCTCTGTGTTCTCTGTGGCAAAATTAATTTTCATACCAGTAGCAAGATTACTGCCAAAATATCGATTTTCCCGGTTAAGGTTCATTTTGTAACAAAATTACCCTCTATGTAACATTTGTACTATCCTGTCATTCACTTTGAAACAATTTTACCCTTTTTTTGTAACCTCATTACCCTTCTCATTTTCATTTTTATACCATAATATAGTCTGACCGTTTGTAGGAGTAAACGGTAAAAGTTGAAAAACGGGTAAGTTGGAATTACGAATGATGGAGAAGTAAATTGGGTGAAAAGGGAAGAAAATATTACCAAAATGGCAGAGAGCATCTTATGGATGAACTGTTAAAACTGGATACCCTGGTTCATCTCCAGGTGGTGCGCTTCCGGGATTTATACGCACGAAACCAAACAAGGGATGAGGGCCTGGCTGGCCTTTGTATTAAAGATGAAGATGTGGACAGGGAAATAGGAAAAAAGCCGAAGAGTCGAGGGGAATCCCACGTAACCGCTTTGATAAAGCAAGTGGATTCGCTGCGAGAGAAGATTTCAGAAAAAGTTGAAAACAGCTTGAAACAAGTGATTTATCTGCCCTTATACCATTTGGCTGGTATTTTCCAACTAACTCCTTTTGAATTGGATATCGTGCTCATCTGCCTGGCACCGGAATTAGATATAAAATATGAAAAACTCTATGCCTATCTCCAGGATGATGTAAC
>CP070627.1:3427652-3430272 GCA_020355945.1 Candidatus Aminicenantota bacterium
ACAAAAGGAAAGCTGGTCGGAACTCCCAATTATATCCCCCCAGAAATAATCGAAGGGAAGCGCCCTGATTACCGGAGTGATCTATATTCCTTTGGGGTTATGCTCTATAAAATTCTCACCGACAGATTCCCTTTCAGTGGGGAAAACGTGTTTGTCTTGATAAATAATATTATTACTCGTCCACCTGAAAACCCCTCAAATATCAACAAAAACATATCCAATGCATTTGAAAATATTATCTTGAGATTGCTTGAAAAGCAGCCCTACTTAAGGCCATTCAAAAGCGCTTCTGAATTGTCAAAGATATTAAAAGAAATCCCTCTCTTAAAAAGAGAAACCGATTTCAGAATTATCGAAGATAAAACCTTCAAACAAAAAAAGTTTTTTATAAGACTTTTACACAATGAAAAAACGGAGATTGCCGAATTTATTCGAGAGGGAGGACATATGGATGGAATAGAATATCAAGCAAATTACTTGCCAAATTTCCGAAAACAAGTTGAAGATTTGAAAAAATTCAGGATACCTTTTTATTTTGATCCGTCCACCAATAGGTTGACATTTTCGAAGTTCAGTGAAACAAACAGCCTCAGAAATCTTCCGTACGTCTATGATAAGTTTAATAAGCTAACCCCCAAAAAGCTATCTACCCTGGAGCAAATACAAAGGTATGTCGCTGATGTTTTGGAATGGCAGTTACGTTGGGGAGTTGAAAAATTGGTTGCGCCCTTTCATTATTCTCAACATCTAGGAGATGAATGGCTTGATATAGATTTGAAGATAATTGAAGAGACCCGGTCTTATTTACAGAAGAATAATATCAGGGATGAATTTTACGCAGGAGTTTGTATCAATATTGAAGAATTAACAGACGAAGAAAATAGGATTGAGCTGGTTAACCGTTATTCAAGAGCTTTACCTGATGGATTTATATTTTACATCAATAATATACATGAAAAAATTACGAATGTATCTCAGCTATACGGTTACATAAAACTTTTACTAAAATTTAAAAGCTTAAAAAGACCCATCATTGCTGCCCGAGTAGGAAATTTAGGTCTTGGGCTTTTGTACTTAGGAATAGATGCTTTTTCTTCAGGAATTGCTTCGTTGAGCAGCTTTTCTTCTGAAAATCTGCTTTCAAATAGGCCTGTTGGATACATGATGAAGAGAAAATATTATATCCCCCAGATTTTTTCTTATTTTGATATTGATAAAGCAGTTGAGGTTCTTAGGTACAATCCAAAATTAATTTGTAACTGCAAATTTTGCCAGGGAAAGAATGATGTAATTCATCTAAATAAATACTCTAAAGTCCATTTTCTTGAAATACGAAGCCAGGAATTAGCTGATATCAATTCCAATTCGGATTCTGCTGACTTCCTTAACAAAGTTAGAAGTGCCATAAAATTAATGAAGGAACTGGGCAGAATTAGAAGAACAGATGAAAATTATCCAAATATTTCTTATGGGCACCTGGAATGTTGGTTAAATGTTTTTGAAAAAATAAAAGAGGAAACACTTGAGATATGAAGCAGAAATGAAGGAAGGGATTTTAACCTTCTTAAAAACCGTGCAGAATTGTAAAAATATTGTCCATGAAGTGGATTCCGGGTATGGAATTGCGGATTTCGTCGGGATGAGGAACTCTTCAAAAAGAAGTGTTTTTTATTTTAAAAATAAGATTGATGTGTTTTTTCTTCTAAAAATGGGGATCAATCAGCCTGTTTACCTGGATGAGATTGAAGAAAATGTACATTATTCAAAGAAGTATTTGAAAAACGTTATCCTGAAACTTTATAAAGAGCAAGGTTTGATCGATGAAGTTGATAAAAATTTATATATACGGACTGTCGACCTGGATGAAAGAGATTTCTTTTTGATTGCGGTTGAGGCAAAACTCTCAAAGTGGAATCAAGCATTAACCCAGGCGGCATTTTACAAGAAATTTGCCGACTATTCGTTTGTTGCCCTGTACAAAAAATATGTGCGGAATGTAGATTTGAAAACGTTCAAGCAACATAAGATCGGTCTTATATCGATCGATGATGATCTGGATTTCGATGTGATTGTCGAACCAGGGTTGAACAAAGACTATTATAAAGAGTCCAAGCTCTTTGTATCCGGTTTAGCTTTATCTAAAGAGAATTAGAATATCAATACCGAGGGATCTTACGATGATGGCGGGTTATTGGGGATCAGGTTTTAAAATGAAAAGCAAATGTCCTTAAAAGAGAACACCTTACAATTTGGTGGAAAAATTTCATGAGACAGTCAATCATGATGCAAGTTTCAGCAGGGTACGAAGAAAATAAGTGTCTGAACCAGGATTCACATGATTACAGGATTACCATGATTCTCCAAATGAGCTGGAATAAAAATTTTTTGCGTCTTTTTTTGTGTCTTTTGTGGTTGACTTTTAAGGTATTTTCATAGAAGCCCGCCGTGAGGCCGCTGGCCTCGCCCGGAGACGTATGAAAATAAGAAACCACAGATTACGCAGATTACACAGATTTAAACCCCATGAAATGGTGGACCAATAAGCTGTCATCCGTCATCTGTCTTATGTCATCTTTATACTACCTACTACTTACTACCTACTACCTACTGATCTCTTCTT
>CP070627.1:3430372-3432990 GCA_020355945.1 Candidatus Aminicenantota bacterium
CAAAATCCATTAAAGGGACTTTCATCATGGTTATCATGTTGATCAGCGTGCATCTGCGGTCTTTTTTTGTGTCTTTTGTGGTTAACTATTCTCCAAAATGAGAATTATTTTTCAGCCAATTGGCGTTTTATCTTTTGGTCCAGGGCTTTTAGTCCGGGAGTAACTTTTATCTGTCTTGCCTCATTTATTCTTTTCAGTGCCTTCTCATAATTTCCCTGGTTGAAATATGCCTCTGCCTGGTTAAAAAGACGTTGAAATTGCTGGTCTCGTTTTATCCCTTCAATTGCCCTGTCAGCTTCTTTTTGATACCTTCCCATCGGATATTGCTCTAAATATTCCTGGTATGCAGGAATGGTATGGGTACTCTTTGCCGTTTGCCAGGCAATGGTTTCTTGCTTGCGTTTTGATTCCAGGATGAGGTACCCGGAACCCACAGCCATACCTATTACCACTAATAGAAAGATAACCAGGGGGATTTTTTTTCGGCGTGCAGATGGTGCCTGTTGGATTTTAGTGGTTCTTTCTTTAATTTTGAAATCCAGTGCTTCAATTAAGCGAATGAGTCCTTCTGCGTTTCTCACCCGTTCATGTGGATTTTTTGCCAGCATTTTCTCAATCAAAGGTTGAAAATCTTTCAACCGTACCGGCAGTTGAGGAACGGGATCGCCGGTATGCTGCATGGCCAGCTTTACCAGGTCATCAGCTTGATAAGGCACTTGACCGGTGAGAAGTTCATACAATACAATACCCAGGCTGTAAATATCTGACCTGCCGTCGATTTTTTTGGCTTTGATTTGCTCCGGGCTCATGTACTGGGGGGTGCCTACTGATATACCGGTACGGGTGAGTTTTGTTTTTTCATTGACGGCTTTGACAATCCCAAAATCCACCAATACCACGGCTCCATCCTTGCGAAACATTATATTGTCCGGTTTGATATCCCGGTGAACGTATCCCTTTTTATGGGCATAAGAAAGTGCTTTTGCCACATCTTTTATAATAGCCAATGCTTCCCTGGGTTTAATGCCGGTTCCTCGCTTCAGCCGGTCCTTTAAGTTCTCCTGCAAATACTCCATGGCAAAGTAGTACATCCCCCCCTGTTTTCCCACATCAAAGATGGAAACAATATTGGAATGCTGCAGTTGTGCGGCGGTTTTGGCTTCTTTAATAAACCGTTTGGTAATGCGTGAGTTCTCTGCAAAAGCCGGTGAAAGCACTTTCAAAGCCACCGGTCGGTCCAGTTTGCTGTCTAAGGCCAGGTAAACCTTAGCCATTCCGCCTGCCCCAAGCTCTTTTTTTACTTTGTAACCTGTTATGTCGATTGACTTTGTCATATGAAAATTTCCTGTAATTTTCTCAATATAATATTCTATTGAAAATCGCACATGATTGCAAGTTTTTGTTGTGCTTTTTAAAAAAACTTGACAAATACAAAAAAATGAGCCATTATAAAAAAACCATGAAAATAAAACAAACCGGACTTCCTGCCAGCCACGTTCTTTATACCGATAAATACTTCTTAAGAACCAATGAGATTTTGAAAAAAGAAGAGATTAACCCGGTGATTTCCATGAAGGTTTTTTGCCGGGGTGAAGGGCCTGTGGTCGGGTTGGAGGATGCTGCGGAAGTATTATTCAAATATTCCGACCTGGACCAGGTGGGTGGAGAAGTCTGGCTTTTCAATAAAAAAAAATTTGTCAATAATGAGCCGTTGATGATCATCAAGGGCCCGGCCCAGAGTTTTGTGGAACTGGAGACCATGTACCTGGGGGTACTGTCCAGTGCGATTTCCACCGCTGTAGGCATTGAAGCCCCTGAACCTAAACAAGTGACCGATAAACTCAAACGACTGAAAGACATCTATATGGATATCCCGATTATTTATTTTGGAGCCCGGCATTACTATTGGTCATTGGACAAAGAGATCGCCGCAGCAGCCCTTAAAGGTGGTGCGTCTCAGACCAGCACGGATATCGGTTCTTCCAACATCGGACAAAAAGGAGTAGGCACTACTCCCCATGTGCTCACCATTATCCTGGCTTCGATTTATGGTAAAGAAAACGCTGCCCTAAAAACAGCGGAACTGTTTGATAAACATATGCCCCGGGAAATTCCCCGGGTTACACTGGTGGATACCTTTAACAGGGAAATCACTGACAGCCTGGCAGTGGCAAAATACTTTGGCATGCGGCAGAATTCCATGCGAGTGGATACTTGCGGGGAAAACATCGGTGAAAGTGGTTCTTTTTACAACCACCAAAAAATCCCGGACCCGGGATACCAAACCGGCACCGGCGTGACTATCGAATTGGTGACCAACGTAAGAAATGCACTGATTGAAAACGGTTATGGAGATAACACCGAGATTTTCTTATCCAGTGGTTTTGGAAACGAGGCCAAAGCCAGGGCATTTGTAAAGGCTAGCCATGAGTACAGGGACAAGACCGGTTATCGTCTTTTCAACGGTGTTGGTATTGGTGAAATATCACCGGCCAGGTTCTGCACGGCAGATGTTTTTGAAGTGGCTGGAAAACCACTGGCAAAGACCGGGCGGGAAATCGGCGCTGTCGACTATTCCACTATGAAACGGGTCATTTAAGGAGGTTTGCATGGGACAA
>CP070627.1:3433090-3435693 GCA_020355945.1 Candidatus Aminicenantota bacterium
TGCAGTTCATGTTCATGCAGATGCAGGTATTTCATGTGGGCTTCATCCCGGCGACCCGCGTTGGTATACAGCGACATACCAATGAAAGCGTGGTGAGTTATCGAATACCGGGACCGGTTTGCCAGGGACGTTCTCGATATGACCAATTCTTTGATGAAACGGTCGTTGAACCCGGCTTCCTGGACATCTCCCCGAAAGGTCTCGGGGTCAAAGATAAAGGTGTTACAGTATTCCACCTCTGTTTGCAGCAGGCGCGGCGTGTAGGCCATCACCTTGCCCAGGTTGTTGCGAAAACGACCCCAGGTCAACTCACCCATTACCATACCCGATTCAGTATATGGGTCAAGCTCGTCACGCTGCAAAGGGCGGATACGGGTCCACGGCCCTTGTGATATTTCTGTTTTCTTCATTGTAAAACCTCCTATTTTTGCCCGGTTCCGTATATCAAACTGCCGGAACCGGGCCATATTTAAAATTATTTATTTACTAATACTTTGCTTCCAGGTGTACTCAATCATTTAGTATCCCCGGAACAACTTCTTTTGCATTTCCTTGTGGTGCCCCTTTTGGAAAAACTCTTTTGTCCAGGAATCATCGGGAGCAAGGTGTAAATCAGGATGAGCACCTTCCCTATCCCGGGCTTTGGCTCCTATTTTGGTACCGCGGAAGCGGAAGTGGTCAAAAAGCCGCATGAATTCACCCAGGTACATATCTGCCACCCGTTTGTTCCCACGGATAATCACCATGTTCTCATCATTATTCCTGGTGGAGTTTTCGCTGAAATTGGCCGAGCCGGTGATTACCATCGGGTCATCTCCCAGGGGATCGATGAGCATGTACTTGGTATGGATATATTGTACGTGGGTGTTGAGTCCTGTCAGTCTTTCCGCCTTCCACTTCGTATCAAACCAATCGTCCAGGGCATTATCGTTCAGTACCCCACCGATGGAGATCATGTTGTCATGATGCCGCTTGATAAGGTCCAGGCCCTTTCCCGGTTTGTCCAGGAGAACGTAGCGCAGGTATGGTTTGTCTTCTTCGAGGACGCTTTGAAACTCCTTGCTGATACCGAAGGCAGCAGTCAAAAACACACTGGATTTTGCCGACTCCATTCTTTCCGCATACCAATCAAGTGCTTCCAGGGAACCACGAGAACTGAAGACAGGATGAATATAGCGGCGAGGCGCATTTTTCCCGGGCAGCGGCGTGTTTTGGTCATTGTAAGGACGCAGGGTTTTTGCTTCCGGGTCGCCTGACAGTTCCTGCCAGTATGAATGATATGCAGCAGCTATCTTTTCATTGCGTATGATGTGCCCTACGTTGGAATGACCGAAGATTCCGCCCTCGGTGATATTGGTAGAGCCGGTCCAAACTTGCCGGGGTTTTCCTTTTTCCAGGACCAGGATGAACTTGTTGTGCGAAATATAAGAGGAGTTGGCGTTTCGTTCAATGGTGTATTTGGGGTGGATACCGGCCTTTTTCATGGCCTTCCTGTTTTCTTCCCCGGGTCCGCTTTTCGTGTCCTTATTGTCGAAGATAATTCTTACGTCAACCCCGCGGTCTATGGCCTTTTTGAATTCCTCCAGTACCGGGATGTAGTTGAATTCATAAACCGAGGCATAGAGGCTCCAGTCTTTTCCTTTAGCCTGTCCGATGAATTCCACCATGGCTTCCACCAGTCCGCGGGAGAGCCATTTTAGCGCTGGCGGCCCTACCTCGTCCGGGGGCAGATTCCCGAATTTGCGGGCATAAGCCTGGGAACCTGCCACGGCACGGTTGAAAAACACGGCATGCTCGCCCTGGTCTTCGTCCTCGGTGGAGATAGTGACTTTGATCCCTTTATCGTGCACCAGGTTGCCTGGTGTGCCGCGAACCGGCACCACAATATAGGTATACTTATGGCCCGGTTTTACCGTGTAATCTCCCCAATGGAAATCCTGGATAGGATTTTTCCATGTGCTTACCAGGGCACCGGGATGATGAGAGTCAGCATTTATCTCAAAGGTGCGAAACCCTCTCAGCCAGTAACTTTCATCTTCGGTTTGGTCGATTCTCTTGATGGCAAATCCCAGCAGCCCTTTCTCTTTACCCTTTTTGGCATCCATATTAAGCAATACCGTGTGGATACCGGAAATGGCATGTACGGAGATATCATCCTTATTGTTCAGTCTTCGCATTTTTTTTCCTGCGGCTTGCGGTTGTTTATTCTTCATCCGGTTGATCAAAGACCAACCAATCCTCATTCTCCACATACTTGTTTTGCTCGATATCGTACCGTTTGGGTATTTTGCTGTTCAATTTTTCCAGGTACGGTAGGAGGGGACGCTTCGGGGGGAATTGATCTTCGCGTTCGTCCAACTCGCCCGATTCCCAATTGAATTTATCCATATAGGACTTGAAACCAAAGCCGTCGAAAAAGTAATGGCTGTCGAGGAGTGCCATGTACCACATGCTGGGGATTGCGTTGGGATTCGGTCGCAGTGGGGCCTCAATCACCAATTGGTTTAACATTTCCAGGCCCTCCTGGTCCCCTTTCCCCTCCAGGTGCTGCTTCAACTCATCCTGTGATGGAAAGGATATGGGAGGACTGACAAAAAGAACCG
>CP070627.1:3435793-3438388 GCA_020355945.1 Candidatus Aminicenantota bacterium
AACAAATGGTGATCAAAGATAAATCCGCATTGAGTATATTCTCAAGAGCAGGATTCCCTGGGAATAAATATCCCTGTCTTTACATGATCGCAACACTCCCCAACAGCGGCCATACCACGGACGAATTACTGGAAGTCATTGACAGCGAAATTGAAAAAATAAAAAAGGATTCCGTTACCCGGGAAGAACTGGACTCGGCAAAAACCCGGGTAAAAGTAACTGAAATAAGGAGGATGGAGTCAAACTTCGGTCTGCTGTTCAATATGTTAAGCTCGGAAATGATATTGGGGTCCTGGGAAAAAGTCTTTGATAACCTTCAAGCCATTGAAAAAATCACCGGCAAAGATATCCGGGAACTGGTGAAAAAATACCTTACCCGGAATAACCGCTCAATCGCCCGGATTGAGAAAGAAGAGAAAAAAGAGGAGGTGGAAAAATGAAACAGTCATCCTCACCATTAAGAGTATTGGTTACTATTTTAATCCTTGCCCTCCTGCTGGGTCATGTGGGTGCTGAGTCCGCGTTTGCTGCCAAAAAAAGAAAAGTCGATCAATTAAAGTACCCTGAATTAAATCCTTTCAAGTTACCGGAAATTCAAAAAGCCCAAACCAATAATGGGATAAAGCTAAGGCTCATTAAGGATGAAAAATTGCCCCTGATGAATCTCCGCGTCCTTCTTAAAGGCGGAGATGTTTATGATCCTCCGGGAAAAGTTGGCCTTGCCTCTTTAACGGCCCAGGTTTTGAGAATCGGAGGTACAAAAGAATTAAGCGGAGAAGATCTGGATAAACTACTGGATTCCAATGGAATCACTATTTCCGTTTCTTCCCGGGATGATTACTTTCAAATTTCTCTCAACTGCTTAAAAGAGAATTTTGATACCGCTATTTCCATACTCTCAAAAATCCTGCACTCCCCTGCATTTGACGAAGAAAAGCTGGAAGAGACAAAAACCCGGATGGGTTCTGCTATCTCCAGGAGAAATGACACCCCCTTTTCCATTGTGAGCCGGGAATTCGATAAATTGATCTACGGGGCCAATTCTCCCTTTGCATCAATCCTTGAATATGAACACCTGGAAAATATATCCAAAGCCGATATTGTGAAAACTTACCAAACCTTTTTCGCGGCTGATAATATGCTGGTGGGTGTGGTGGGACCTATAGAAATCGATGAACTTGGGCAGCTGTTTGAAACGCACTTTGGCAACTGGAATACCACTGCTAAAATTCCCCTGTATCCAAAAGTAAAAGAACAAACCCATGATTTAAAGGTGGCCTTTGCTGAAAAATCAAATATCAATCAAAGCTATCTCTCCATCGGTCACCTGGGAATTAAAGAAAATATGGAAGAAAAAGCAAAAATCATGGTATTCAATTCGATTTTTTCCCAGGGTTCTGATTCCCGGCTGAATACCCGGGTCCGGGTAAAAATGGGACTAACTTATGGCATTTTCGGGGGTATTATTGCCGAACATCTCTACCCCGGAGAAACTTACTTTTCGACCTTTACCAAAACCGAATCCACAATAGAAGCCATTAAAGCGATTTTTGACGAAATTCACATCATTCGCAAGGAATTGGTGAGTGAAAGAGAGCTCAAAGTTGCCAAAGATTTTTTCTTAAATTCCCATGTGTTTAAATTCAGTTCCCCGGATAGAATTTTGTTGAGAAGTCTTACTAATGAATTTTACGGTATCCCTGAAGAAGCAGATGAAAAGTTGATCGAAGATATTAAAAAAGTAAGCGCTGAACATGTACTGGAAATGGCCCAAAAATATCTTACCCCGGAGAAAATGGTGATCCTGGTGGTGGGAAATGGGAAAGACATAAAAGAAAAAGCCGGGGACCTCTCTCAACTGGGGAAGGTAAAACAAATAGATATTTCCATAAAGCCGCCGCCATTAAAAGAAAAAATACCACCTGCCACACCGGAAATGCTGCAAAAAGGCAAGAACATCATTACCTCACTGTTAAAGACAACCCACCGGGGATTCAAGCAGTTAAAAGCACTGGAAGTGGTAAAAGACTCAAAAATGACCCTGGGTAACCGTAGCATAGATATAGGAAGTAAAACCATTATCCTTTACCCGGACAAGATGTATATAGCCATGTCAATCATGGGTGGAATGATGAAGGTGGAAACGATTATTAACGGGAAGGAAGGTGTTAGCAAACGGATGGGGCAGGAACAACCCATGTCGGAAGAAGATATTGAAAAAAATTGGTTTGCAGACCGCTATGATATCTTTTCCCCCAAAGAAAAAGGAAAGTACCAATTCCAGTACCTCAAAGAAGAAGAAATTGAAGGGAAAATTTATGATGTGATTTATATCTTTGATGCTAAAAAGAACTGGGCAAAGTTTTTCATTAACCGGGAGACGCAATTGATTGAGATAGAAGAGCAGTTATCCAGGTTCCCGGGGCAGACAGGCGTGGCCCGCAGTATAAAGTCTGACTTCAAAACCATAAAGGGAATTCCTTTTGCGTTTAAGGCCAAAATGTATGTAAAGGATAAAGTGGTAATGGAAACCACGGTTAAGCAAATCAAAGTGAATCCCAGCGTGGATTCATCCCTCTTTAAAATAGAGGAGCA
>CP070627.1:3438488-3441079 GCA_020355945.1 Candidatus Aminicenantota bacterium
CAAAAAGAGTCCCCCTGGCCGCCGGAGGCAAAAAAAAACAAAATGAGAATTGCTGAGGGGGGAACTTATTTTTGGAAAAAAAACTTCGATTACCACTTGAATTTTGCAATAAAATGTATTAAATTAATAAAATTATAAAAAAAAGGGATAAAAAATGAGTGAATTAGAATATAATGAAGGCGCTTTCTGGGTAAAAAACGGATCGGATAAGCGCAAAGTAACTTCACCGGAAGAACTTCAGCGATTATTTCAAAGCAGTGGCAAAATATACGCGGATGAAGCCATTAGTTTTTTTGGGAATGATATTGCCGATAGGGAGTATCGAGACAGCGAAGATATCGAAGGGGACCTGGCTCACCAATATAAAGACGGCATGTCTTTTTTATTGAGAAATTTAAAAAAGACCCAGCAAGGGCAGCATTTTAACAGCCTGGGGATTTTGGAAGTTTCTCAAGTTGCTTTGGAAGAGGTGCTGCAAAATGCCATTATTCACCGGGATTATTTCAAAAACGCCCCCATCAGGGTATTTATTTTTGATAATCGGATAGAAATAATCAGTCCGGGTAAGCAGCCCAACAGTTTGACCGTTGAGAATATTAAATTTGGAAATTCAGCCATGCGGAATGCATTAATTGCATCTTTTGCCACCAAGATGCTTCCGTACAGGGGATTGGGTTTAGGCATTCTCAATGCCTTGAGAGAGCAGCCCAATATTGAATTTTACAATGATGTCGAGGGGGAGCAATTTAAAGTAGTCATCCCCAGGCCAGAAGAAAAAAAGAGTACTTAAAAATTATTATCTCAGAGCTTTCTGCTGATCAATTCACCAGGTTCAATTCCTTTTGAACCGCTTCTTCATTCAAGTGCGACGGCAGGCTTTCCAGCATATCTTTTAGATAATTTTCAAATAGAACATTCTCTTTTAATAAAAAAGATTCATATATGAATGAAAGGGATTCAACACCGAGAAGAAAATGCTCACGAGTAAGTGAAAAAGACTCTCGCGTGAGCAAAAAAGACTCGCCGTTGAGTAAAAAAGACTCTCAAGCGAGCGAAAAAAACTCATTGTTGAACAAAAAAGACTCGTGCGCAGGCAAAAAAGACTCATCGTTGAGCAAAAAAGACTGGCGCGTGAGGGAAAAAAACTCAGCGTTGAGTAAAAAATACTTAAAAATCAGCAAAAAAGAGTCAACGCATGCACCGTTGGTGATCCTGTACCCCCAAATGGTGTAAGCAGACTTTTTTTCTTTGTTCATCATCTCCAAATCGCTTTGCCCCTAAAAACATTCCCAGTTCCAGGGGCATATTAAAACGCGGCAGGTTCGTGTTTTTATCCAAATCTGTGCGAGATATATCATGAATACCATACTTACACTCTGAAATGATTTTAGCAATTTTATCGATCCTTACTTCGCTGCTGTCTTCTATCTCCATAGAACAGCGGGGGCTGTAACCACAATCGGATACCGTGAAAATTATAGCATGAAATACGGGCAAATACGAACCATCAAAGGGACAGTTAATAAAAACATTTTCAGTGTAACTGTACAGCATCAGAGAGCCGAACGTTTTTCCATGACTTCTTTTATAACTTTCCTTATAACTAGCCTGCTGATGGTTCCCCGTTTAGCAGGTGGTAGTAACTTTCTTTCCCGGCGGGAGCTTCTCTCTTCCTCACCGGCATTATAGGCGGGCTTTTGATATTTCACCCTATCTTTACCGGCTTTACTGTTCTCATTTTTTATCTCTTTTGTCATGATTCATACCTTCCTACACGAACAATATAATATAAAAACTGCTCTTTTGTCAACAGCGATCCGGAATTTTTTCTCTTTTATTTTCTCCTTGAAATCACAACCTATTTCCGATAAAATACTGTTTGGTTTGAAACTCTCATGTACATCATCGATTGGAGGAAATCAATGACCGCTGAAACACATACCAGTAACACAAAACATGAAAAATTGGAAAATCTCTTCCATGAATATGGCTACTGGGATTTCAAATGGATGGATCCGAAAAAAATAATCGTATCCCAATGGGTACGCATGAAATGCACTTTCGGCTGCAAAGAATACGGCCAAAACTGCTGCTGCCCCCCTAATGTTCCTTCCGTGCCCGAATGCGAAAGATTCTTCCACGAATATAACTCCGCAGTGATTTTCCATTTTGTAAAAAAAGTAGATCAACCCGAAGACCGCCACAAATGGTCAAAAGAAGTCAATATGAAACTCTCAAAACTGGAACGCGCGGTTTTTCTTTCAGGCTTTGAGAGAACCTTTCTCTTATTCATGGACAGTTGCACCATCTGCAGCGAATGCACAGAAAAAAGAGAAGACTGCAAAAACCAAAAAATGGCCCGCCCGGCCCCTGAAGCATTAGCAGTAGACGTCTTCTCCACTGTCAGACAATACGGCTTCCCTATTGATGTGCGAAAAGACTATTCCCAGGAAATGAACCGCTACGCCTTTTTGATGATCGAATAGTTTTTGCCTCCGGCGGCCAAAACCCTTTTTGAAAAAAGGTTACCCAATCGTGAAATCTTGCCAGAAACTGGCAGAATTTTTAAAATTACAAATTACAAATTACAA
>CP070627.1:3441179-3443766 GCA_020355945.1 Candidatus Aminicenantota bacterium
CTAACGGGATAAATGCTTTCTTTATGAATTTTCCCTCGGCACTATCATAGATATAACATTCTTTTTTATCATCTTTGCTATTAAAAGTAATGACATATATTCTCTCGTCGGCCACCAGCAAATCACGAATAGGCGGGAAATATCCCGGGAATTTAATTCTATTCTTATCTTGTTGATAAACATATTTATACCGATGATCAGTTTTTAAGAAGTTGATATATCTATTTTTCAATTCTTCTGTAAATTTTACTTTTTCATATTCGGGTGTAATGGAGTAAATTTGTTTTCCATTTTCATCGAATACATATATCTTTTGGTCATCTCCCCGGTAAAACATTTTATTATCCTCAACAAGTATGGTTACGACCAGCATACCCACACTCATTTTTACCGGATCAATGTTTTTCCCGTACTGGATAGGGGCTTTCACCCTGAAAAATTCTTTCTCTTTCACACATTGAGGAGAATATAAATTAAGTGTAATGTACCTGGTCTTATCTTTTTGATCCATGCCAAAACCCACCATATGATTTCCCACGGGGATATACCCCCCCACGCTCAACATAACCTTCATTTCTCTTATGAAATCTCCTTTCCTGGTAAAATAAGAAATCTTCCCTATGCTGTTTACAAGAATTTCTTTTGGCCGAACAATAATCCTTATATTTTCACGCCTTGGATTGGAGTGACGTTTAAATTCTTGTGGTCCCTCGCCTTCTTTGCCGAATTTTTTCTGCAGGCTGTAATCTTTTTCTGAATAAATATAGACGTTTATGTCCTCAGTAATAAAGACCTGGTGGCCGTTTACTGTAATCGATTCAGGCCTTTGCAGTTCGCTGAGCACAGCAACTTTTGCAGCCGATGCCAGGCAGGTTAAAAACAAAACCGCAAGAAATGAAATCAACAATTTTCTCATTTTTTATCTCCTATTTAATTTTAATCTTATTGAAGCATCCTTAGAGCATCCGGATTGGCTTCAAGGCAAATATAATATGAAATAGAAGGTTTTTCAATGACACAAAAGTGGTAATTTTCAAAATACCACTTTTTTGGTAGTCGGAAAATGTATTTACTTTAGCATATGATTTTGATATAAAAGGGATGATGAAAGTTTCCATTGGGTTGATTGTTTTATTGATATTGAATATAGCTGTTGCCGCTGCTTTGGTGGTAGCAGCTTATCGCCTGTATCGCCGCTGCCGTGTCCCTTACTTGTTCTCTTACCTGGTGTTTCTCATGGCCTGGTGTGTCTTTGGAATCCTTGGCCTGGTTTACAGTGTCCTGGCACCCCAGGTGGTTCCGCCAGACATTTACGGTTCCATCACCTTGCTTAATTATTTTTTAATTGTTCCAATCGTGTTTGCCATGTTGTACTTTTTTACGGAATTTGTGGTTCGGCTAATGGAAAAGTCATTACCCCGTGCCTTTAAATGGGGATTTGGTATATTTGTTTTTATCTTCCTTGCTCTATTGGCATTGAGGATATCTCATATCCTATCCCAACCGGCACCGCATTCGCTTTCATCTTTATCTCCCCCTATTCCTCTTCTCCGTATTATTAAGTGGATTTTTATTTACGGTTCGCTTTTTTACTTATCCTGGAATTTGAAACATTTGGACAGTCCTGTGAAACGTAAATATTTTACTGGTGTTGCTATTACCTTTGCCGTGGGATTCACGCTGTCTGAAATTTGTATGATGGGCTTGCTGCCGGTATACGATCTTTTTTTGGATACGGTGATTACAAATGTAGTATTTTACGGCACCCCGCTGATTGTATTTATTATCCTGAAAAGATTTTTAACCCGGTATTATGCTTCTCGGCCCCTGGAACAAACTGTTAAAACAGACCTGGATTCTTTTTTTGAAAAATATGGGATTTCAAAACGGGAAGGAGAGATTATTGACTTGATTATTAAAGGGCACAGCAACCGGGAGATCGAAGATAAGCTTTTTATTTCCCTGGAGACGGTCAAGAAGCATATCTATAACATATATAAAAAAACCAGGGTTAAGAATCGCCTGCAATTAAACTATTTGATCCGGAATTACAACAAACAAGATACCTGATTCATTTTAGTGACAGAAATTCGCCTCAAAAGCCTGGTTCAACAGATTCTTCCTTTACGCCAACTGATCAAGACACAGACTAAAGCAATGATGCATTTTTGCCCTTTGTGTATTTTTATGACTAAAATCAGGTGGTGGATTTTGGAGTAGATTACCGGTTGATAGTTGATATTTTTTTCCATTTGTGCTATTTACATAATTTTAAATTGTCCAAACCAGTGGTTGGTGAATCAGGAATGATCAAAGCGGGAGCGGTTGAGTCGGCTGTGCTCACGGGGTTAAATCTTAACCTTAACCGGTCAAACCCCCAAAGGCGGAAGCTTTGGCAAAATCGACAGGAGATGAATAATAATTGGTAAGGGTTGAACGTTGGCAGCTAACAGTAAGAAAACCATTTACCTGGTCAATCCCGCCAGCGGGTTAGCCGTTTCCGGTTTGTCGGAGTGCATGGATATATTGGGTTACCAGGCGTTGTGCCCCAATCTTGCTTTACCTACTTTAGCGGCTTTGGTGGATG
>CP070627.1:3443866-3446447 GCA_020355945.1 Candidatus Aminicenantota bacterium
TAGGGAATTCAGGTTTTGTTGTGGCGGATGTGCGTGTTTTAGATCGGAAGCAGGGTGCAATAAAGCAAGTTACAACTTCTGGTGCGGTGAAAAAAGACCTTATTATTTCTGCATACAAACCTAATGGAGGACTGGAAGAACGTTTTAAGATTGAATCCGGAACAGAGGAAGGGGCATGGGATTTTGTTCGGACTCACCTGAAACAACTGCCGGTTTTTGTCACTAAAGACGGAAAAGCCGAAATCATCGCCGAAAGACAAAATTACCTGCTCTTCGACCGGATGGTGGCCTTCCATGTCCAACGCGGCGTTGCCGTGCCCCTGTCAGCAGCGGAATTTTACCGGGGATTGGAACAGCGATTTTCCCAACGCGAAGGAATGTACTTCCTTGAACACCAGGCCGCAGAATTCGATAAAAAACGCATGACCGTTAAAGAAATTTTACAACTGGACTTATTCGTAACCGACGAAGCCTCGGCTATCCAATGGCTCAAACAACGACTCACCAAAAAACCCCAAACTTTCCAGGAAATTCACCCACAATTTTTAAAAGAGATCAGCGGCTGGCATAAATACGAAAAATCCCTGGAACTCTCACTGCTCCTGGAACAAAACTTCCTCCGCTGTGACGGAAAAGAAGGCGTGCCCAACCAGGTGCACAGCTACCTGTCAACAAATTACAAAGAACTGCGGAATCTACCTAAAGATGATCCCGGGCTCCGCGCCAAAGCCAAAGACCGCTGGTATGTCCCGGACCCCAATAATGCGGCAGACCTGGAAAAATTACGCGAACGGACATTATTAAAAGAATTTACCGAATACCTCCCCGCCGGATATGTACCGTCCAAATACAACGAAGATCAACGATTCCTGCCCGGCATGAAACCCGAAACAGCTATCCCCCCGGGGAAAAAACTGAAAATCTTTCGCCTGGAAGCTGTACGCGCCGGGTTTAAGAAAGCCTGGCAGGAACGGGACTATGTAACTATAATCGCAGTGGCCCGTCGTATTTCCGAAACCGTGCTCCAGGAAGACCCTAAACTACTCATGTGGTACGACCAGGCCAGGACCCGGCTGGGAATAGACTGATGAGTCATTGGTACGATGCCATCTTAAAAGAATTCATCCCGGAAATCACTCCCATTACCCTGGCAGCCGACCCGGATGGCCTGCTTTCCGAAGAAAATCTCCAACAGGAAACTGGAAACTGGGATCGGAATCCTCTTTTTCTGCCAGGCACCTTTTTCATCTCCTTTTTAATTTTATATTCATGACATCCAGGTAATCATGCTCCAATACTAAAAAATAATTCCCAGCCCCTAAGAAATGATAACCTAGCCCTAAAATGTCATTCCTGGACCTTAAAAAGCGATACTCTAGTTCTAAAAAGTCATTCCCATTCCCTAAGGAGCAATACTCTAGCTCTAAAAAACGATTCCCGGCCCCTAAGAAACGGCACTCTAGCCCTAAAAAATCATACTCTAGCCCTAAGAAACGACACTCTAGCCCTAAAAAGTCATATTCTAGTGCTAAAAAACGATACTCTAGCTCTAAAAAATGGATCCCTGGAATTGAAGTATTGACTTTTTTAGGGCCGGGGAATGATTTTTTACACCCCGGGAATGACTTTTTAGGCCATGGGAATGACTTCTTACACTCCAGGTATGACTTTTTAGACCTGGGGAATGATTTTTTACACTCCAGGGATGATTTTTTAGGGCTGGTGATTCATTTTTTACAGTCAATATCTGATTTCTACGGTAAAAATTTCAGTTTGTGGGTTGCATAAAATAAAAAATTTTGTTAAAATGTTACTTCATTACGCTCTCATAGATTGTTTTCAAAAGCAGCTTCAGTAAACTTTCTTATTTCCTTTTTTCACTAATGACCAATGACCAATGACTATTGCTCGAAAGGCTCTCGGTCACTGTAGGCACCTCATGGCATGGGGAACATCTTAAGAAAAAGGAGTGTATAATGAAAAATATAATAATTAAAGCAATGGTCCTGGTTTTGTTTATGATTATAGGCATTGGTTCTGTTTTTGCGGGAGTTGTGACGTTTTTCGGGCCAAAGCAATATACCCGCGATAAGGGCAAACCAGTGACCATCGAGGAAAATTTTACCATTCCCTTAAATTATGCCTCATCAGGCTTTACCATGACTTTGACCAACGGCAGTGCCCAGGGGGAAAACCGTGTGAGTTCTGCCGAAATAGAACTTAATGGAGAACTCATATTTTCACCCGCGGATTTTAATCAACAGGTGGGGTTGATGGAACGTACGGTGGAGTTAAAAGCCAACAATTTACTATCAATAAAACTTAACTCCAAACCAGGTTCTTACCTGGTGATACATATTCATAAATTCATCTCTCCCCCGCAGGTGACCTTTACTGCCAACCCGGAGATCATCCAATACCAGCAGTTTTCCACGTTAAGCTGGAATATAATTGCTGCGGATACGATAAGTATTGACAATGGCATTGGCAATGTAGGGCCTGTGGGTTCGGTCCAGGTCTCTCCTGGGGTACCCACCACTACTTATACCCTCACTGGAGTGAACCTTGGCGGTACCACTAC
>CP070627.1:3446547-3449121 GCA_020355945.1 Candidatus Aminicenantota bacterium
CAGGCCTTTGAAAACCAGGAATACCAGTATGAAGACCTGGTGGAACAGGTGGTAGTTAACCGGGATGTGAGCCGGAATCCACTCTTTGATGTCAATTTCTTACTCCAGGATATGGAGGTACCCGGATTAAGCCTCCCCGGGTTGAAATTAACACCTTATGATTGTGAAACCGTTACTTCAAAATTTGATTTGATGTTAGTGGTAAAAGAGGCAGGAGAGAGCCTGTGGTTTTGTTTTGAGTACAGTAGGAAATTATTTAAACATGAAACCATTAAACGGTATGTAGACTATTTTAAGAGAATCTTATCCGGTATTCTTGAGAATAGAGAGGCAAAGATATCGGGGTTGGAGATCATATCCCCGGAAGAAAAGAACCGGCTGCTGCTTGATTTTAACCAAAGGCGAACCGATTACCCGGAGAATAAGACAATCCAATCATTATTTGAAGAGCAAGTAAAAAAGACCCCCCAGCACATTGCTGTTGTCGGGCCGAAGGGTGAGGTGTTTTTAAGCTACCGGGCATTCAATGAAAGAACGAACCCGCTGGCAAGAAATCTAAGAGCCAGGGGAATGGGAGCCAATGACATTGTAGGTATAATAGTGGAACGCTCTGTGGAGATGGTGGCTGGTATTTTCGGGATATTGAAGGCAGGAAGTGCTTATTTGCCCATAGACCCGGATTACCCGCAAGAACGCATCGATTACATGTTGAAAGACAGCGGAGCGAAAATTTTATTGTCCGGAGGACGCCATCCTGACTTCCCAGCTTCCCGGCTTCCCAGCTTCCCAGCTTCCCTCCCTTCCAGCCTGGCTTACATCATCTATACATCGGGTTCCACCGGGAGTCCCCGTGGAGTCATGATCGAGCATGGTCCTGTGGTTAATGTGCTGTTGGCATTATTTAACCTATACCCCTTTACCCGGGAAGATACCTATTTATTGAAGACTTCCTGCACGTTTGATGTGTCGGTAAGTGAATTGTTTGGTTGGTTTTTAGGAGGGGGTCGGTTAGCGGTGTTGGAAAAAGGAGGCGAGAGAGACCCCCGGGAGATATTGGCTGTGATTGAACGCAGTTTTATCAGTCATATCAATTTTGTTCCCCCCATGTTTGGGGCTTTTTTGGAGATATTGCATGGTGGAAATCTTGCTCAATTGTCCTCGCTCAAGTACATATTTTTAGCCGGAGAAGCGCTGTTATCGGGTTTAGTCAACAGGTTTATGCGTTTAAATCCGGGTGTTTCATTGGAAAATATCTATGGTCCCACAGAGGCTACGATTTATGCCAGCTATTATTCGCTGTGGGAAGAGGAGGAATATGAAGAGAGTGTGAATATCCCAATTGGTAAACCGCTGCCCAACATCGGACTTTATATTTTAGATAAATACGATCGTTTCCAGCCTACGGGTGTGCCTGGTGAGTTGTGTATTTCAGGAGCAGGTCTGGCGCGGGGGTATTTAAATCGACCGGGGTTAACCTGTGAGAAATTCAAAATTATAAATTATAAATTAAAAATTAAAAATGGAAGAGGCGCCCTTCGGGCGGATTTAAACGCCTTCGGCGAAAAAAAGGTGCCAGGCGAAAGAATTGAAAAAATTTCGAGATATCATAGGTTCTATAGGTCCTATAAGTCCTATCTTATCTACAAAACCGGTGATTTGGCCCGTTGGTTGTGGGACGGCAATATCGAGTTTTTAGGACGAATGGACTACCAGGTAAAGGTAAGAGGGTTTCGTATCGAGTTAGGTGAGATAGAGAATCGACTATTGAGGCATGAAGGAGTCAAAGAGGCAGTGGTGGTGGTAAAGGAAGATAAAGGGAGAGATAAATACCTGACGGCTTATATTGTTCCAGGCAGAGATGGTAAAGCCCTGGAATATGAATTGAGAGAATATTTAATAAAATTTTTGCCCGATTATATGGTACCTTCTTATTTTATGCAGGTTGAAAAGATACCGCTGACCCCTTCGGGTAAAATTCACCGTGCTGCCTTGCCGGATATTAGAATAAGCCCTGGTGAGAGATACGCGCCCCCCCGGGATGAAATCGAAAAGAAATTGCAGGAAATATGGTCGGATATTTTATTACATACGTCTCAACTGCGTTCATCCATCGGTATCGATGACAATTTCTTCCAATTGGGCGGTCATTCGTTAAAAGCCACTGCCCTGGCAGCGAAGATACACCGTCTTTTTGATGTAAGATTGCCGTTGGTGGAGATTTTTAAAAGACCCACCATCAGGGGGCTTTCCCAATATATAAAGATTGCGAAGGGAGAGAGGTACACACCCATAGCATTAATGGAAAAGAGGGATTATTATCCATTATCTTCCGCCCAAAAGCGGTTGTATGTTTTGCAGCAAATACAAACGGATGAAGTCGGCACGGTTTATAACATGTCGTCAGCGTGGGTATTGGAAGGGGTATTAGATAAAGATAGGCTGGAGCAAACATTCAAGAAGCTGGTCCACAGGCATGAGAGTTTGAGAACCTCATTTGAAACAGTGGAAGAGGAGCCGGTGCAGGAAATCCATGAGGAGGTGGAATTTGAAATTAAATATTATTCAGCCACAGAG
>CP070627.1:3449221-3451794 GCA_020355945.1 Candidatus Aminicenantota bacterium
TGACAAAAGAATACCACAGACTTGTTGATTTTCATCCACCACCGCGAAAAACACCGGATCATTGTTTCGTGTATTATCAAAAACATCGAACATCTCCGGTGTTTGAAAAATATTCCCCCGGGGATGATTCAACACAAAATCGGACCATTGCTTACGGTCAATTCGATTTGTGATCTTGTATTCACTCATTTCTCTTCTCTTTACAATCATTTTTTCAAGGTAAAATCCCGTTTCATATTACTGCTGCTCCCTGTCTGGAATACGTCAGCTTTGCGGCGCACATAAGCTGCCGCCGTTAAGTAAATCGTTACTTTAGCCAAACATTTTCACAAAACAATTCTTTCTACGGCTGAGCCCACCAGCTCCTGCCCTGGTGGCTCGTTTCAAAAATATCGCATCATTCTCACTGGTTCTGAACGTAAATAGCTGCGTTGTTCTTCCTCAACATAGCCCAACTATGCCTCGTCATCACGCCTTGCTCTTCACGCACAGCCATCACCGATAACGACACGCTATTTTCGGAACGAACCACTAGAAAACAAAATTGTTTAAAAACATGAGTCAATTAAAACTGACCCAATTCAACAAATCTTATATAACATCGTTTTTAAATTTTTATTCCTCTTTTATAAAAGTGTAGTCTTTTTTTTGAAATGTTGAATTAGCGCAGGTTTCCAGGTGTGCTGATTTATAAAGGTGTAGAGAAGTAATTAGTAGGTAGTAAGTAGTAAGTAGTAGGTAGTAGTAGGGAGTTGGCAAGTAGAAAGAGAAAAAGATGAGGACAGTGAGTTGAAGGATCAAGTGAAATACACAGTCAGGATTGAATTTTCTCCGCAGGTCGGCCGATAGCAATAATAAAACTGGTGATTTTTTTCTTCCCCGCCTGGTGATACCGGGGTTCACACTCTTCTCCTATCTGCGTCTTTATGTCAAAGACCACCAGGTAGCCCTCTTCCAGGAATTCCGATGCCAGGTATTTTCCCGATAGCTGGTCAATCCCATCATTAAGAGTACGGGTAAGATTGTGGCGATTTATTTTGGTTTCAATTATATATTTCCTTCCCTTATAAGTTAAAATAATATCCATTCTTCCAAACCCGCCCGGGACTTCGTACCGCAGCTCTCCCACTCCACCTCTGACAAATTGGTAAAGCCAGGCTGTCAGCAAGAATTGACCGGTCTTCTCATAAGGCTTTTTCTCTTTATAAAACGCTCTTACTCCAATCTGGGCAATGTATTGATCGAAATCCAGGAGAACCTTTTCCATATCCAGGCGTTCATCCGGTAAAACATATCTTGTTGTGGAAATCTCTCCCGGTACTTCGGCGTCGTGGAAAAAGGTCTCAATAAATCTTTCTTTATAAATATTATTGGCCACCACTGCTTTACTTTCTCTTTTTTTAATCAGCCCATGTTGCTCTAACGAGGTAATTTCTTCATCACCAGGGTTATATTTGACATTATCAAACACAATTTTAACAAAGGATTCTTTATACAGTTTGGCCTTTTCATAAAGGTTGTCAAAGTGGTCGTTTCTTTCTAACAGGAGGATTTGAATCGCTTTTTCCACATCCTGCTCATTGATGGGTTCAACGGTTCCCGGCTTAATATTCACGGTCAGGATGGTTCCCAGCCGGTTGACCAACCAGGTCTGACCCGCGGTTTCTTCATGAACCTTCCTGGCTGCTTCTCCTATAAAGGGTTGATTGGTTTCCGCCGTATACTGGGCATAGAGATCGCGGATATTTTTTAAAGAGAAAGGGGGCAAATCCACCTGGTCGGCGATATTAAACGGTGACACTCCCCCAACGATAAGTTTGGTGATATTTCTTATTCCCACCAGGCCGATGGAGTAAAGCGCTTTCTGCTTTACTCTCTTGTATTTCAGATATAACTTCCTTAAAGAAGTAAGAAAATTTTCCAATTCCTTCAGGGGAATGCCGTCGAACTCATCGATAAAAACGACAATTTTCTTGAATTCGATGATCCGGTTCAATTGTTCAAACAACAGCCTGAAGGAAATATGGTCGGTAAGATGGTGGTTTTTTAAAAACTGGTCCACGGCTTCGGCCTTTTCACAGCGAATCTCTTTTAAGCGGTTTATTAATTGCTCATAGAGTTCCATCTCTATCAATGAATAAAACCGTGTTATATTTAAATTTTTATAATCCTGGAAACACAATATTATAGCGACATAAGTCGGATCTTTGTGCAATTCCCGGCAAAATTCTTCCAGGTAAGTTGTCTTGCCGCTCTGCCGGGGGGCAAATATAGAGAAGTAGCGGCTCCGGTCCACCATGGTTCTAATATCCTGGTTATCGGTGTTGACGACATTTTCCAGGGGCACATAATAAGAGGACTCCGGGTCCACTGCCCCGGATTTTTCGAAGAAGCGTTTGGGTTTTCGATAAGTCATTTCATCTTCATCTATTCCTTTTCCTGTCATAGGATTATCTTATTGCATTCCCGGGAATTTGTCAAGTCCCTTTTCTCCCCTAAATTCATCATCATTTTTGCCTCCGGCGGCCAGGGGGGGCGCTTTTTGAAAAAACTGCCCCCGTGACGCATCTGGA
>CP070627.1:3451894-3454458 GCA_020355945.1 Candidatus Aminicenantota bacterium
GTATATATCACCCGGCAGGGGAAAGGGGATATGGTGGTTATGAGTCATGCCCATTACGAAATGCTCATCAATTTGCTTGGATTGTATCAAAAACTGGGTGAGGCAGAAGCCCTGGATACCTCGGGAGATGAAGGCATTCCACACCGTGACATGATGAAACGCTTAAGGGAAAGGATAAAGTGAGTTCCCAGTACGAAATTCGATATCTAAAAACGGCTGAATGCGATCTTTACGGGATTTTTGATTATATCAGCCAGGATAATCCATCAGCAGCAGCGGCTCTGTTGGAAAAAATAGATAATTCCATTTCCCGCCTTGCCTCCAATCCTTTTTTAGGTAGGGTTCCCAAAGATGATCGTTTAAAAAATAAGGGGTACCGTATGCTGGTGGTTGAAAAATACCTGGTCTTTTATATTGTAAAAAATAAAACCATTCAAATTCGACGAATCATTCACGGTGCCCGAAATTATAATTTCCTGATGTAATTATTTTTGTTACCTTGAATCAGATAAAGCAAAGGGGACAGGAAAAAATTTGAAAATTTAGCCCTTACTGCTCCGGCTGCGGTCCTTTTCTTTTTTATCTTTATCTGAAAGCACCCTCGGCGTTTGGGGGCGGAAAACAATTGCTATCGGCTTCACATGGCCATGCCGGTCTACTTTCAACAGCACCGACTGGTAAGGTTCAAACCGAAGTGTCACGTCACGGCTAGAAGGGGATGCGGTGTGCAAATGGAGAGTAATGGTTTTTTCAATGGCTTCCGCTTCATTTTTTACTCTTTCTCTTTTTACTGGAAAGCACCACAGGATATTATATTGCAAATTTAATCGATGATCAAGAAGTATTGGGCAGGTAAATTATTTCCCATCAATAGGACGAAATCCTTTTGAAAAAAGGCGGAATATTTTTTAAGGGCTGAAGGTTTGAAGGAAGTCTCCCTGGGTGGCGGAGGCAAAAATATCAAATTGTGTATTGCAATAACTTAACAAATGTGTTAAGTTATTACCATGGACTGGAATATTTTTTTGAATGAATTTGCAAAACGGCCGCTGTTTCATTCTTCAATGCTGGCAATCTTTCCAGGACCTCCTTCGCATAAGCAAGTACAGCTTTCTCGCTGGGTCAGGGCAGGGAAGCTTTCACAAATTCGCAGGGGATGGTATTTGATCGAAAAACCCTGGCGCGTAAAAGAGGTTCCCCTTACTGTTATCGCCAACAGCGTGGTTCATCCGTCATACCTTTCCCTGGATTGGGCTCTCCAGTATTATGAAATGATCCCGGAATATGTTCCCAACCCCACATCCGTAACCACAGACCGGGGGGTACGATTTACAGCGCAGGATTCTCTATTTATCTACTATCATGTACAACCGTCTTTTTTTAAAGGATATAGGCAAGAAAAGGTTAACGGTTATAATATAAATATTGCTTACCCTGAAAAAGCTTTAGTTGACAAAATTTACTTGTTCATGCCAGGTAATCGTTTTTCTATTGAATGGTTGAAAGAATTACGGCTTCAAAACCTTGATATTCTTGACCTTGAAAAGTTTGAATATTTTTCCCGGGAAACAAAGAGAAAAAAATTCCGGGAAGCTGTTGAATTGACCTGCCAGTATATTAAAAGCATGAGAGGAGAAGAATAGTGAAAGACATTGCCCTGCAACTTACTCGAGAAGCCAAAGGCGAAAAATTGCACACCTTGAGAGAATACGTTCAAAATTACATTCTTTTTCTAATGCAGAAATTGGGGATGAGTTCTTCGCTCTATTTTGTAGGAGGAACAGCACTGCGTTTTCTATACCGGACCAGGCGATATTCCGAAGACCTGGATTTTTCAGCAGCAGATGATTGGGATGCCTCAAATTTATCAATCTTCATGGAAAAAATCAATAATCAACTGGAAAAAAGCGGATACTCATGCACCATCAATACAAAAGAGAGACATGGTGTGCAAAAAGCTGTAATCGGATTTGTCGGACTTCTTTATGAAGCCGGTTTGACTCATCGGCAAGAACAGAAATTAAACATTCATCTTGAAATTGATCTAAATCCCCCTAAAGGATGGGTGGGAAAAAGAACGATTGTAGACCTTCATCTGCCGGTGGTTCTTCAGCATTACGATCTGGCATCATTATTTGCCGGTAAATGTCATGCGCTTCTCATGCGGGTATATACAAAGGGCCGGGATGTCTACGATCTTTTTTGGTATCGTACAAAACACAAAGATTTGTTACCCAATTTTGAGTTATTAAATAACGCTCTCCAACAGACTCAGAAAGGTTATGTCAACATTACCCGGGACAACTGGCTTGGGATCCTGGGTCAAAGGATTCGTTCTTTCAAATGGAAAACCCTGGAAAATGATGTACTGCCATTCCTGGAATTCCAGGATGATCTATTGAGTTTTACCCGGGAAAATCTGCTGATGCTTCTAAGGTAGCTAGAACTGAGCCTAAAATCCGCTTCCGGCGATATCGCCACTTTTAAAAAAGTTGTCTCCGACGGTATTTTAGAGGAAAGGAAAAAGATCAAATATGCCCTGGAAAAAACAAATAGGATTATAA
>CP070627.1:3454558-3457122 GCA_020355945.1 Candidatus Aminicenantota bacterium
ATAGCCCACGAATTACACGAATTAACACGAATGATTTAATTTTTTATTGTGTTTTTTGTGGTTAACTTTTATGGTATAATCGCAGTGGAGGTGAGGTATTGTAACATTACTTAATGCCGTATCTCCCGGAGGCGCGATATGATCCGGTCGGCGGTTGTTGTATTTATATTATTGGCATTATTCATTGTCTACCAGTGCCAACAGGATGAAAGGGATCCTGAAACCTTGAAATTTGCCGCCGAGTATGAAGCGATTCAAAAACGTTATACTGAAAAGATAAATAACACCGCACCCGAAAACGAACCAGTACCTGTTTCAAATAATAAAGTGAAAGAACTGGAAGAATTACTCAAAAAATATGAGAACAAAACCTCCTCAGATACAGCCGAACTTTTGAAGAGCAGGTTATTAATCGAAATCTCCAGGTTCAACGAGGCTAATCAAAAGGTCGATGAGTTAATCAATAAGAAATCGGATTTGACATTGGACGCAAAAATGGCAAAAGTACAAATTCTTATTGGTACCGGGGAAACAGGTAAAGCACTGGACCTGTTTAAAGAGATCGAATCCCAACTTAAAGAGGATAACCGGCGTTTCATGGGTTGGCTGTATGTATCACTTTATTCTAAAGACCTTAAGGAGATAGAAACATATTCCCGGAAATTTTTAGAAGCTTCTGATTTACCGGGAAATTTATCAAAGTATAAAGCCGATATATATTGGAATTTAGCTGCCATTGCCAGGCAGAAAAAAGATGTTGAGAAAGCAAAAGAGATGTTAAAAAAAGCAATTTCAGTTGCTGCAGCACCCAAAACAAAATTAGTCCTGGAATCGCAATTGAAGCAAATGGAATTTATTGGCAAACCGCCCCTGCCTATTTCTGCAGATACCTGGATCAATTCTCCACCGCTTTCCCAGGAAGAGTTAAAGGGGAAGGTGGCGGTGATTGATTTCTGGGCCACCTGGTCCAGTGCCTGTCGAAAAATCATCCCGGTTTTAAACCAGGAATACAATAAATATAAAAAGAGTGAACTGGTGGTGATTGGCTGTACCAAACTGTATGGAAATTACCAGGATGAGATAGAAAAAAAACAAGGGTTGGATAGGACAGGGGAGACGGCATTACTTCGACAGTATATTAAACGAAACCAACTAACGTTTCCCATTGCTGTGTCCCATGAAGGATATAACTTCGAGGACTATAAAATAACAGTTATTCCAACGATCATTTTTATCGATAAATATGGAAAAATTGACGACATTACCATTGGTGCGGGAAACCCCCAATTGATTCGAAACAAAATAAAGAAACTCATGGAGGAAACAAATGGAAAAAATTAAATTGGATGAACTGGAGGACAGGTTAGCGGCGTCTCAATTTGTTATCCTGGATTTTAGTTCCCCGGGCTGTGCACCTTGTAAAAAGGTCCCCCCTTTGTTGGCGGATATCATGCAAGAGATGAGCCCTACGGATATCCGGGCTTATGAAGTGGATGTCACCGAAAATATTGAATTCGCTCAAAAATACATGGTCCTTGGGGTTCCCACGATTATTATATTCAAAGAAGGCAAAGAAGTTAAACGGTTCAATTCGGTACCCAGGAAAGATAAAATTAAAAAGGTTATGCAATAACCATTTTATCCATCCATTGTCCCAAAAAGAGGACACTTTTGGCGGTGATTCGCCGGAAATGGGTTGGCATTTAAATTGCAACAGGCTTCACAGGAGGAACAAAATGAAAAAATTGGTTTTAATGATGATACTTACCGCGACCATGATGATTGGCGTGAATCATTCGGCATTAAGCGCCCAGAGTATTAACTTTAAGATCGGGGTATTTCACCCGGCCATGGATTCGGATTTATGGGAAACCAACATGGATAACCTGGCCTTTACCAAACAGGACATGCGGGATGCCTATTATGGCATTGAATATGAACACTTTTTGAACCGCTTTATTTCCTTTGCCCTTGAAGGTGGGGTTTATGACAATGAACATTTCTCTTTTTACCGGGACTATGAATACGAGGATGGCTCTCCCATTTATCAGAACCTGGCGTTAAGAATCATATCCGCGGAAGCGGATTTCAAGCTCTATCCCCTGGGTCACCGCCAGCGATTCTGTCCCTTTTTAGGCGGCGGCGCCGGCATGTATTTCTGGAAATATGAACAATGGGGTGATTTTATCAATTTTGAGTCAGGCACTGTAGATGAAGATGAATACGCTGAAACCAGCACCTATACCGTGGGCTTTAATGCAAAAGCCGGTTTTGTGGCCAGGTTCAGCAGGAATTGGGGGGTGTTACTGGAAGCCCGTTACCAACACGTAAAAGGAGAACTCTCATCCTTTTTTGAAGGATGGGAAAAGTTAGATTTAAGCGGGTTCACCTTCTCCATCGGTATCAATTTCTTTTTAAGATAAAAAGTCTAATTTTAGCCACGGACGAACACGGACGAACACGGACGAACACGGACGAATTCAATTAATCAACGATAAAACCAAAAAAATAAATGTTCACCCATGAAAATCCGTGTAAATCCGTGTAAATCCGTGGCAAAAAAA
>CP070627.1:3457222-3459784 GCA_020355945.1 Candidatus Aminicenantota bacterium
GTGAATGCCAAACTATTGTTGGTTTCGGAGAATTCTTTTACTATATCGGTGTTGTCCGCTTCAAACATCAATTCATGGGACCCGGCCTTACCGTTCCCGTTCCAATCAAAAGTGACTTCATGGGACTGATCGGGTTCTAATGCCGGTATGCTTACGGTTTCCACATCCACACCGGTGTCGCTGAACACCATTGATGTGGCTGTACTGGCAGTTTTGCCACTGTTGGTTACTTCTATTGTAAACGAGTAATTCAACCCGTCCTGGAGGGTGTTTACAAAAGTTGTGGTTAAATCCGGTAAATAAGTGCCATAGATAAACCCGGTGGTTTTGAAGGAGGTTAGAGAATTTTGGGAGAGTACGGCTTTTACGGTGTGCGAACCGCCGCTGACCACGCTGCTTTCCAGTACCACTTCCGTGCTGCCTAATCCGTTGAGGGTGATACCCTGTTGATGGACATTCTCTTCATCCAGCAGCACCTGCAATTGAGCAAAGCCTTCTCCAAAATAATCGACTTTTAATCGCACCGGTTCATCACCGTTTTTGTATTCTGTTTGTTCCGGGGAGATCCCCAGCAGCACCGCATCTCCCACATCAAAGGCCAGGCTGCCGGATAATACCAATCGTTCTTCCTGGTAAAGCCCGTAAACCAGGTGATGGGTTCCGGCTTCAGTGGTGGTAAATGGATAGGATGATAGGGCATTGACATGATGATCTGCCGAGACCGTTATACTGCTCTCTCCCAGGTATTCCCATTCATGAGTGGGAGTGGTGGTCCAGCAGCGCAGGTCCAGGGTAATATCGCGGTTGGACTCAAAAATATATTGGGCATTAATAGTTTCACCCGGGACGTATTTACCTTTTTCCAGCCCGGATTTAGCCACTTTTACCACTAAACCGCTGACATCAAAGGGCTGACTGCCGGAACCTCCCGGCTGCAAGGGGTCTGCGGGTGTAAAATTCCAGCTTATGCCGTAGGTACCTCCCAATGTATCCACAGGCACCTGGAAGCTGGCTGATGCAGTTCCGGACATATTTACCGTGTAGGTTTCTTCAAAGGCCTGTACAATGAGCACACCGGTTTGCTCGCCGGTAAACACCGCATGCACGATTTCTCCCGGGGCATACACCTGTTTGTCGGTTTCCACGCTTATATCACCGTAGAAGTTCAGGTAAATATCATTCAAATGTATTCCTTTACCTTCTTGATGATAGATGCCGTAAAACACTTTTTCTTCACGTTTTTCATCCAAAAGAATATTAAATACCAACGCTGCACTGCCCCCGTTTAAGTTAAATGGTCGGGTTTCGTTAAATAAACCCCAGTTCACTACTGCTTCCAGTGATGCATCCGAAGGCGTGGTGGAAGTAATATTAAGTGTCAACACCGCAGTTTCCCCGGGGTTATAAAGGGACCGATCCAATGATGCTTCCACTTCCAGCGAGGTACCGTTTACTTTAATATTGAAATTACCTGCTGTGGCGCCGTTTTCTACACCTTCTCCGTTTAAGGTGTAGTAAAACGGATAATTTCCCGTGGGTAAATCCGCCGGGACATTGATAAAGATATCATCGATGTTGATTTCTTCCCCGGGGTCCAGGGCAATTTCCCGTTGATCATCGAGGTTTTCCAGGGCGTTGAGTTTCAAGCCGGCTTGTCCCCGCAGGTGGCCCTGGTTTTTTAATTTCAGTGCGGTGGTGGTGGTGCTGCCGGCTGTGATTTCCAGGTTCTCCGGTACTTCGATTACCTGGATATCCGCGGGAGCGATGGTAACCGGTGCGGTGGTTTCCGTCAGTAATTCCCCGCTGCTGTTGTATAGAACTGCTTTTACCTGGCAGGGTCCGGCTGTCAAACCGGCGGTTGCCAGTGTCACCACCTGCTGACCCTGGCTGGCAGGGGCCATTTCCACTGACTCACTTTGAACAAAACCGCCTGACTCGATCACTATTGTGCCGGTAAATCCTTCAAAACCTTTGTTATCAATGGAAACCGTAACCGGTATCTGTCCATATTCGGGGGCGTCTACAGAAATGCTGGCGGTCACTTCATTGACATCAACAATTTGAATCAATGCCTGACCCGGTTCCGGAAGTTTGGCACCGGCAATCTCCACCTGGTAATTGCCTTTTTCTATAAATTCATAATTGATGAAATCTACCATGATTTCACCGGGGGCCAGGTAATAGTCCCGGGTTTCCTGGAGCAGTGGCGTTGGATTCAGAACATTGGTGAGGGTAATGGTCACAGGAATGTGTCCCGCTATTGTATCCGTGTTGGTGATTTGAAAATTGATCTCTTTCATACCCAGCGGATGTGTGCTGGCCGTACCACCTGTAAAAGACACCACACCAATCCCGGAGGGTTGAACTGTAAAAACAGAAACCTGGTCCGCGGGTTCCCGGGAGGTTCGATACCGGAGTTCATAATTTCCCGGCAGCAATTGAAAATCAAGGGCATCAATAATGGGTGATTCACCGGGGTAAAGATTATAGCTTTTATCGATGATATACATGGGAACAGCCCCGCCCACGGGAACCAATTCCACGTGCAGGTCATCGACAAAG
>CP070627.1:3459884-3462446 GCA_020355945.1 Candidatus Aminicenantota bacterium
AGGCCTTCTTGGGCTGCGGGCGCCGCCCGCTTAAACCATTTCCAGGACTTTGCTGACCAGCTTTTCAATCCCGTCTGCTACTTCGCTGATACGCTGACCAAGCATATATGCCGGGGTGGTGACGATTTTGTTTTGCTCATCCACCACGATATCATTGACCGGACAATTGATATGACGGGCTCCCAGTGATTCCACGGCAGCGGCTGCATTCTTATCAGTACCAATAGTGAGGGTTGGGTGCACACCGGTGTTTGCTGCGATTCGTGCACATAATGCCGGGGCAATACAAATAAATCCCATCACCTTACCCGCCTTCAATCCATCCGCCACAAATTGCTCCACTACCGGGTTTACTTTGCAGTCAGGTCCTTTGACAGCAAAATCACACAAATTTTTCGCCGCACCGTAACCACCGGGAAAGATAACCGCATCAAAATCATTAATATTGGCTTGCGCCAGGTCCTTAATCTTACTCCTGGCAATACGAGCCGCCTCCACCAGGACATTGCGCGTCTCATCCGCAGGCTGTTGGCTTAAATGATTAACCACATGCATCTGGGGGATATTGGGAGCAAAAATCTGTACTTCTACCCCCTGGCGGTCCAATGCCAGTAACGTGATAACCGATTCATGGATTTCCGCGCCATCAAAAACCCCGGCGCCGGATAATACCACAGCAACCTTTTTCATGTTAACCTCCTCTTGTCATTCTTTTCTTAATTATATTACCATTTTAACACAAAATCTATGCCTATTTTTTAAAAATTTTAAATTTCAGGATAGCCAGGTATTCCCTGGAAATTAACCATAAATTTCGCAGCCGCTGCTGGATCGTGCTGGCCTGATAGATTTCGGAATGTTTCATCCTGGCAATTTTAAAATTCTTCAGTTTCAGATGGTGCAAGATCATTTGCGCACGTTCCTGGTGGTAAGGTGACGTACATACAATGACTTCTTTGGATTTCATTTTCTCAAGCATCTTCTGGGTGTAATAAAAACTGTCAAAGGTAGTCTGACTTTTGCCTTCCAGGTGAATATATGTTTTTTCAACTCCATTTTTTATAAGAAAATCGGTAATTTTTTTAATAGCCGGGCTTCGGCGGTATAAACTCCCGTCGGAAACAATAATCATTCTCTTTTTTTGCCGAAACAATTCCACCGCCAGGAGTAAGCGTTCTTCAGTGCTGTAGCCGATTTCCCGTCCCTTGCGTAATCCACCGCCCAGCACCAGTATAACATCTCCATAATCGCCGTCCACATCTCTGCCAATTTCCAGCGGCCCCAGGAATATCTTATAAAAGTTGGTAAAAAACAACAGCGCAGTTAATACCAAAACCACCAGGCCCAATATCAACAAAAAGTATTTTATCTTTTTTTTCATCTGGTATCTTTATAACGAAACCCACAAATTTTACCTTTGCTTTGCTATTATATTCAATTTAAATTTGATAATCAAACATTTGGGGAGAAATTTTTTATTTTTTTTCAGATTCGTTTTTATCCTTGAATTATTTCTCAAATTCAATTAAAATGGAATGATAATTTTTTAAAAGGAGGTATCTTTATGGCATTAGATTGGTTAATACGAGACAATGAGATCAAAGATCATCAAATTTTTGGAGATGAACATTTTGGCACTGAGGCGCCCTGTACGATGTATGAAAAAAAACCCCTGGTTAACCCAAAAACCGGGGAAGCAGTCGATGGATTATACACCGCCTGGATTACCCTGAACAATCCTGATCAACTGAACTCTTACACCACGGAAATGGTGAAAGGGGTTACTGCCGGGATGCATAAGGCATCCATGGAGCGAGATGTTATGGTTATTGTTTTCACGGCTGCCGGAGATCGAGCCTTTTGCACGGGTGGTAATACAAAGGAATATGCGGAGTATTATTCCAAGAGGCCCCTGGAATATGCTCAATATATGGACCTTTTTTCCGGCATGGTGGATGGTCTTCTCAAGGCGCGCAAGCCGGTGATTTGCCGCTGCAACGGCATGAGGATTGCCGGCGGCCAGGAGATCGGCCAGGCCTGTGATTTTACCGTAGCCGCGGATACGGCTTCCTTCGGACAGGCCGGTACTCGTCATGGTTCTTCTCCCACTGGCGGTTCAACTGATTTTCTCCCCTGGAACCTGAGCATGGAGCAGGCCATGTGGCAGGCCACTGCCAACGAGATGTGGAGTGCTGCTAAAATGGAACGCATGGGCTTGATAACCAAAGCCATCCCTATCAAGAAGAACGATAAAGGCGAATGGGTGCGGGACCCCCGGGTCATCACCGATAAATATGTGGAAAACGGTGAAATTGTCTACGGCGAATTCAAAACAGGAGATGCATTTAACGCTGCCAAACAGGAATTGAAAACCCTGAAAACCGATTGGAGTCAGCTTGATGCTTTTATCAATCAAATGGCCTGGACTTTAACCAATACCACATTTCTTTGCTTGATGAACACCATTGAGGCCATCCGGGTAAAAAAGAAATTTTTCTGGGACCAGTTAAAGAGCAGCCAGATTTATTGGTTAGGTGCCAACATGAATGCAGAGGCGTTTAT
>CP070627.1:3462546-3465106 GCA_020355945.1 Candidatus Aminicenantota bacterium
AAAGCCTGGCGCAGATCATCGCTGCTGGCCTGACGTGGTAAATTGCCAACATAAATGTTCATCACTTTACTCCTTTGTTCATATTTTTATGATGGAAACCGGTTTCACCTTTCAATTCAGTATCACGTTTCTCCTGATACCAAATTAAAAACAAAATCAATTTCTATCATTCATATATTTTAAATGAAATGGCAATTTATTGCAATAACTAATCACAGAATCTCTTATTTTTTTACGGTCAACTTAATTATTGCATGACTGTATGACTGCATGCATCCATGCATCCATGCTCCCGGGTTATTATTCAATTTTGTTCACTTTATTTGAAATGCTCCGTTCCATCTGGTAGATGACAGTCATAATGCCATAGGCAGGGTCATGAAGAATGGATTCCTTGACCTCCTTTAAATAATCGTAAATATTTTGCCGCAGGACGGGTTTTGCTTTTTTTTTGGTGGCGTGATGGTCCCAGACATCCCATATAATAATTCCCACGGCAATAATGGTTCCCAGGAATTTTCCACCGGTTTTTACCGCTACTTTGCCCCCGGTTTTGGCTGCCATTTTGGCTGCAGATTTGGCGGCCAGTTTTGATGAGATTTTAGCCCCGATTTTAGCGATAATCGGTCGTAATGAATTGGCCATCACAATGACGCCGCCAGCGGTAAGCCCCACCAGGGCCTTTAACGGCAGAGACGTGCTGCGACCGGCTTCCACATTTTTAACCATTACCGAAATATCTGCAATATACCGGTCCCAGTCGGCGGGGTTAATGTTGTATTCCCGGGGGATGCGTTCCAGTTTTCCCTTTAAAGTACCGGAATAATAGGAAACAATTTCATTGATGAGACGTTCGATTTCCATTTGGGCGATCTGGGGGCGAATCACCCGGTTGGTAAATTCCTCCTGGACTTCCTGGGTGATTTTTTCAGCGGCCGTGGGACTGTCACTGTCCACCCAGTGCCAGACCTGGGCCAGTAGGCTCTGTAATCCCAATTTTTGCTGGGTCCAATAACTAAAATACCAGTTGAGGAAATCATTGTCCACCCGTTCCATGTTTTTTTCGATCCATTGGTCCAGCTTTGCCGATGCCAGTTCTTCGGTTTCTGCCCGGGCCTCCGTCATCATTTTCTCAATTTTTTTATTGACCTGACTCCAATCAATTTTGTCCACCACCGGTTTTTTGACCGGTTTCATGGTTTTTGACTCTTTCCCGGGTTTAAACACGAACATTTTACCCAGTGCCGCCAGTACAATAAGAATGACAATGAGCCAGAGAAATTTGCTGACAGACTTGAGCAGATCACTCCAGGCATAAATCCGCCGGGATTTTTTTTCATAGTCTCTTCCATCATTGGATCCTTTTTTACCAAACTTAAACATACTTACACCTCATTTCGTTTTCTCTTAATTATATCAAAAAAAGGGGGCGGGGCATAGGAAAAAAATAGGAAATGCCCTTGAATTTGAAATGGTTTTTATTTATAATAAGATTTAAATTTCAGTTCTATTTGCAGTGATTCTATTAAACACCTGCTCTTATATGGAGGCGCGTATGCAGGAATCAGCCTGTTCTTGTTCATGGGAAATGGTGAATGTGCGTTATGGCTTCGTCATTACGGAACAATGTTCGGATACCAAAAGGGTGATCACGTATTTTTCAGCGGATGAACCACCACTGGAGGAATATCGGGATGGCGATCATTTCTGGAATGTAATGGAGACCGCCCAATCCATCCGTTTCCATCTCCAATGTAAAAAATGCGGGAAATTGGAAACCTTCGATGAATTGATGGGCCTGATGATGTGTACCGGGTGTATGGAAGACTGTGAAGTAAACCGGTTAATGAAAGAATTGGCACCGGGACGTACATGGGTTTATGTGGCATTTGGATTTCTACCTGTTGATGAAAGAAAACAACTTTCCAGGGAAAAAATTGCCATCCTGGAAGATTATTTCAACCAGCGGCGAAAGTCCTCGACCTCCAGGATAAAGATTGTCGGCCATGACCTGGTAAAAAGCTATGCCACCTGTTACGCGGAAGTAATCCGGGACCTGGACTTACTCTCCCTGACACCGCCGGATAAACCGGGACAGGAATGATTACTGCCAGGAACTTGTAGGAGGGAAGTAATGAATCTTCAAGAAGTTATTGAAAAGGCGGATTTGAAAGCCTTAACCAATGTGGAAGCCAGAAATGTCGAAGGTGTATTTATTTCCGACATGCTTTCGGATGTGATGACCGGTGCAGAAGCCGGTGACCTGTGGCTTACGGTGCAAACCCATACCAACATCGTTTCCGCAGCCAATTTAGTGGACCTGGCTGCCGTGGTAATCACTTCAGGAAAAGAAGTTCCGCAAGCAACCATTGACCTGGCCAATCGCTATCATGTGGTTATTTTATCCACACCCCTGAAAGCGTTTGAACTGGCCGGCAAATTAATCGGGATTGGTTTGAAACCATGATAGGGCAATCAACCGGTACAGGATACGAGATATAAATAACAGGAAAAAATAATTTGTATAATGGATGCGCAAGAAAACAACGATTTAAATATT
>CP070627.1:3465206-3467762 GCA_020355945.1 Candidatus Aminicenantota bacterium
CATTACTAAGGAGAATAACCGTCTTTTCGGCCAGGGAACCGCGCAGCCGCGGTTCGAGCTCTTCCCCGAATCAGAAACAAAATTCTTCCTTAAAGCGGTCCAGGCAAAAATCACATTTGTAAAGGACGGTAAAGGGAATGTAATTAAGTTAATCGTCCACAGTGCTGATGGTGAAGAAATCGGCGAGAAAATAAAATAAATCTTTGATTTAAATGTTGTATTTTTTTCCTATAAAAAAATCAAGAATTTTCCAATCAGAAATTTTTATTTGCCATGTCATTGATTTAATCTGTTTTTCATAATATAATCAGATTTCATTTTAGAGGAACAGATTCTCTGTGTTCTCTGTGACCTCTGTGGCTAAAACATAGGAGGACAAAGTGAGACTATTGTTCAATATGGATAACAAAACGGAAATCGGGTATATCGACTGGGAATTTATCCACGATATGCAAGGCATTGCCCCGGAACTCATTACCCCTGAAGTCATTTATTTAACCCCGGGGTTCCTTAGAAAAATCCCAAAAAAGTGGAAAAAGATAAAATCAAAGTTAAAAGAACATGTAGACCCAGACCGCACCATTCACTGTGCTATCTCAGATATTGAAAACCTGGGAAATGAATTCAAACTCAGGGGGACCTTAAAAAATAAAGAAGGAGAAATTTTAGATTTTTATAAAGTGGTGGTGTTTGATAAAGACCGGATCGAAGATGATTATATCGGAGCAGTGATCACCGATAAAAAAGGCAATTTTACTCTTTCCTTTGGCAAAAAGACCTTCAGCGATTTCGGCCTGGAAGCGGAACCGGATATATATTTCAAAGTATACCAATGGCAAGGGAACCGATTCGTAGAGATCGGAAAAACCATGCCGGAAGTCTTTGAAAAAACAGAAACGATAGGGAATAAAATTTTATATGAATTCGGGATTGTAACCATCTGAAAAAATATTCAGCCTCCGGCGGCCAAAAACCTTTTTGAAAAAAGGTTTCTGAACTTCCAAAAACTTTTCATTAAGATCCTTCGGGGTTTTACTTAGTTTTCATCTTCTGCTCGATCTTGGCCCAGGTGTCCCGCAAAGAAACCGCCCGGTTAAATACCAATTTCCCTGGCTTTGAATCCGGGTCTACACAAAAATACCCCTGCCTCAAAAACTGGAATTGGTCCCCGGACTTAACATCCGCAAGACCAGGCTCTGCCAGACAACCGGTTAATACCTCCAACGAATTGGGACTCAAGTTATCTATGAACGTTTGACCTTCCTCCACATCATCAGGGTCCTCTTTGGTAAAGAGATGATCGTAAAGCCGTACCTCAACTTTAATGGCATGTTGGGCAGATACCCAATGTAACGTCCCTTTCACCCTGCGGTTATCTGGGGTCCAACCACCCCGGGACTCAGGGTCATAGGTACAGTGAAGTTCTATTATTTCTCCGGTCTTTTCGTTTTTGATCACTTTTTCACAGGTGATGTAATAGGCATGCTTGAGCCGTACTTCACGTCCGGGAGATAAACGAAAATACTTTTTGGGTGGGTCTTCGCGAAAATCCTCCTGTTCAATGTAAATTTCTCGGGAAAAAGGGATTTTTCGTGTGCCGCTGTCCGGGTCTTCAGGATTATTATCAGCATCCAACATTTCTACTTTTCCTTCCGGGTAGTTATCAATAATGACTTTGATAGGCCGCAGCACCACCATCACCCGGAGCGCGCGTTTATTTAAATCTTCCCGGAGGCAGTGTTCCAAAAGCCCGATATCTACAGTGCTGTCCGCTTTAGCCACGCCAATGCGTTCGGCAAAGTCGCGGATGGACTCGGGGGTATAACCCCTGCGCCGCAGACCACAAATGGTGGGCAAGCGTGGGTCATCCCAGCCGCTGACATAACCACCTTCCACTAACTGCAGCAGTTTCCGCTTGCTCATGACAGTGTAATTGAGATTGAGACGGGCAAACTCAATCTGCCGGGAGGGAAAGATTCCCAATTGCTCGATAAACCAATCGTACAACGGCCGATGGTCTTCAAATTCCAGGGTGCAAATCGAGTGAGTGATGCCTTCAATGGAGTCTGACTGACCATGGGCAAAGTCATACATCGGATAAATGCACCATTTATCACCGGTGCGGTGGTGAGAAGCTTTTAGAATCCGGTACATGACCGGGTCTCTCATATTCAAATTAGGGGATGCCATATCGATTTTTGCCCGCAGCACATGGGTGCCTTCCTCAAATTCACCCGCCTGCATCCGCTCAAATAAATCCAGGTTCTCTTCAACCGAGCGATTGCGATACGGGCTTTCTTTACCGGGCCTGGTCAGGGTGCCGCGATACTCCCGGATTTGATCCGGGGTGAGATCGCATACATAGGCTTTACCAGCCTTGATTAACCGGACAGCGAATTGGTGAAGTTGTTCGTAATAATCAGACGCATAATACTCCCGGTCTCCCCAATCAAAACCCAGCCAGCGAATATCTTCTTTAATGGCTTCCACGTACTCTTCTTCTTCCTTGCTGGGATTGGTATCGTCGAACCGCAAATTACAGAGTCCTTTATATTC
>CP070627.1:3467862-3470417 GCA_020355945.1 Candidatus Aminicenantota bacterium
AAAAATTTGACCAGGATTTATGGGATTACCAGGATTACCATGATGAAAAAAGAATCAATATGTCCCCTATTTACCGATCCGGTGACCTGGTGAAATTGATGCCTGATGGTGAAATGGAATACCTGGGTCGAATCGACCAACAAATCAAAATCCGGGGATACCGAATCGAACTGGGAGAAATCGAAAACCTCCTGTTAAAACAAAAGGATGTAAAGGATGCAGTAGTGCTGGCAAAAGAAGATCAAAGCGGAGACCGCTATCTTTGCGCCTATATTGTACCGGCTGAATCCTGTACACTCGACTTCCCTAACTCCCCTCACGCAACTCACTCAACTAAACTCAGGGAATATCTTTCCAGCCAATTGCCGGGTTACATGGTTCCTACATTTTTTGTATACCTGGAGGAAATTCCCTTAACTCCTAACGGCAAAATCAACCGCAAGGCACTGCCTCACCCTGTTTTTCAACCAGGTGAGTATTATACCCCTCCCAGGAACAGCATCGAAGAAAAATTAGTGGAAATATGGTCAGAGACCTTAGGTAGAGACCCAGTACATGCGTCTCAATTGCGTTCATCCCTGGGTATCGATGATAATTTCTTCGAATTGGGTGGTCATTCGTTAAAAGCCACGCTGCTGATTTCGAGAATCCACAAAGAGTTAGGAGTAAAAGTACCGCTGGTGGAAATTTTTAGGAACCAGACGGTACGGATGCAGTGGGAATACCTCAAACACGCCGAAACCACGAGGTATGCAGGTATCGAACCCGTGGAACAAAAAGAATACTATCCCCTCTCATCAGCGCAGAAACGGATTTATTTTCTCCAGCAATTTATTGATGCATCTCCGGGAAAGGATTTGAATCGAACCACTTATCATATGCCATTGGTTTTATCATTGGAGCAAGATGTTGAAACAGAGAGGTTAGAAGCGGCTTTAAAACAGTTGCTCACCCGTCATGAAAGTTTGTGCACATCATTTATCATGAAAGGAAATGAACCGGTACAAAAGGTCCATGATGATGTGGAGTTTGAAATAGAATATTTTTTAGCCGCAGAAGCCGCAGAGGGAGCTAAAGAACCCGTAACAAATACAATAAAGAACTTCATCCGTCCTTTTGATCTTTCCCGGGCACCGCTGCTGCGGGTGGGGGTAATAGAAGCGGGACAAGAGAAATATCTATTCATGGTAGATATGCACCACATTATTTCAGACGGCACCTCCCTTTCCATCCTCTATGATGATTTTATAGCGCTGTATAACCATAAAGGATTGAAACCTTTGCGGCTCTGGTATAAAGATTTTTCCCAATGGCAGAACCGTTTGTTTAAAAGCGGGGAGATAGATTCCCAGGTGGATTACTGGGTACAATTGTACCCGGATCCTGGTGAAATCCCCCGGTTGAACCTGGTGACCGATTATAAACGCCCGGAAGTATTTACTTTTGCGGGCGGCTCTTGTGATTTCACGCTGGAAAAAGAAGATGCGGTTAGATTCAGGACAATGGGTCTAAAGTACGACGCCACCCTTTATATGAATACTCTTGCGGCTTTAAATACACTTTTTTATAAGTATACCGGTCAAACAGATATTATTATCGGTACCGTCATGGCCGGAAGGCCCCATGCCCACCTGCAGCATATCATCGGCATGTTTGTTAACACATTGGCTATCAGGAACTACCCCGAAGGAGAAAAGACCTATGGGGAGTTCTTAAAAGAAGTAGTGGAAAATAGTATCGAAGCCTTTGCCAATCAAGATGTCAAGTTCGAGGACCTGGTGGACCACCTGGACCTGGACCGAAACCCCTCCAGGAATCCACTCTTTGATATCTGCATGGTAGTTCAAAACTTCGAACCACCTGGAAAAAGAAAAGAATTGCCGTTTTTAGCCGATGAAAATCTTGCCTTTACCCAATTTAAAAATCCTATCTCAAAGTTTGATATGACATTTTCCCTTCATGAAATAGGCGAAACAGTTTATATTGATATCGAGTACTATACCGGTATATTTAAAGAAGAAACCCTTCAGCGCCTGGTATCACATTTTAAAACAGTCATCAAAACAGTCACCCGGGAACCTTCTATTAAATTAAAAGATATTGAAATTATCTCCGGAAAAGAGAAGCAGCAAGTGCTTTATGAATTTAATGACACGAAAACAGGATATCCCAAAGACAAAGCAATCCATGAGTTATTTGCAGCACAGGTAGAAAGAACCGCGGATCATATTGCCCTGATCGGGAACCTTGAAACACAAGAAACATACGAAAACAATATATCGTATAGTGAGTTAAATCAAAAGTCGGAACCACTGGCTTATCTATTGCGAGAGAAAGGCGTCGCCCCTGGTACGATTGTGGGCATTATGGGAGAGCGTTCCCTTGAAACCATCGTTGGTCTCCTGGGCATATTAAAAGCCGGTGGTGCGTATTTACCTATTGACCCGGGATATCCACAGGAGCGGGTGAATTATATGCTGGCAGACAGTGGTGTGAAAATCCTTTTAACCGATTTGTATTCGCGTCCTTCGTGGTTATCCGATCCGAATTTCAAT
>CP070627.1:3470517-3473071 GCA_020355945.1 Candidatus Aminicenantota bacterium
TCTTTATCAATACCCATGCCAAATGCGGAAGTAGCCGTGATAATATTGATATTTCCCGCCATGAAATCGTTCTGGATTTTTATTTTGGCCTCGCTGGACATCCTGCCATTATAGGCAGCGGCATTGAAGCCGTTTTGCCGGAGTCGTTCGGCCAGGTCTTCGGAACGCTTTACCCGCGTGGTATAAACAATTTTGGGACTGTCATCCTGTGATAAAAGATTCAATAATAGTGAAAACTTTTCCTGGGCACTGGCCGCATAGTAAATTCCATAAGTAAGGTTTTTCCGTTTGGGTGAGGTTTTAAAGACCTCCAGTTGCACTCCTAACTTTTTTTGAAAATAGTTTTTGATGTCATGGATCACTTGGGGTTTTGCCGTGGCAGTGAAACAGGATACGGGAATGGGTTGGGTAAGGGCTTTCACTTTCAGCAACTGTTTCTGGAATTCGCCGATGTACTGGTAATCTACCCGGAAATCCTGTCCCCAGGAGGAAAAGCAGTGAGCTTCATCAATGACAAAACGATCGATGATGCGGTCTTTGATGATTCTTAAGATCGTAGGAGAGCGGAGGGATTCCGGGGAGATATAAAGTATATGTGCGGCCCCGGATTCTACTTTTTCTATGGCCTCGGCCCGTTCCAGCGGAGAAAGTAAACCATTGATGGTTACCGCATCAGTACGTTCGTGGCGGTTTTTCAATATATCCACCTGGTCTTTCATCAGGGATTGCAAAGGAGAGATGACTACGGTTAAACCCCGGCTGGCTTCTCCTTTCATTAAGGCGGGTAATTGGAAGGTGACTGACTTGCCGCCGCCGGTGGGAAAGACAGCTAAAAAGGATTTATTATCAAGGGCGGCATTGACTGCTTGCTCTTGTAATGGTATTTCCAGGTCACCTTCAAAGCGGCGAAAATTCTCAAAACCGAAAATACGTTTCAATGCCACCCTGGCATCCAGTTGGGTGCTGCAGTAGGTGCAATTGGGATTTTGGCAGCGATTACAGCGCAATTGATGAAATACCTGTAAAACTTCGGGATGCAGGTGTACCAACCAGGGCGGAGAAATGGAATCGATACTGTCGGTGTTAAATAGAGCCAGTGCATAGGCCAGTTCCAGGGGGTGGTTTTTTATCATGCCCCTGAAATCGCTGCCGATGCACAGTTTCGAATTAAATCGTTCTTTTATCAAACCTGGCAAGAACTCTTCCCTTGATGCCCTCATCAAATCAAGCAGCCCCCTCTCATTAAGATAAATAAAAAATCCCCTGAAAATGTTGATATCTTTAAGTAAATGGAAATAAAGAGTTTGAAATAAAGTATCCAATTGTTGAAATTGACGGATAATGTCTTTTAGCAGGCTCATGGTGAGTTTAGAGTCGGAGACCGGGTTATTGGGTTCTTCGGAAACCAGTTTATAGTCTTTGACCAGTTTATGGTAGGGGTATTGGGGGAACAGCAGTGCGGAGAGGTAGAGGGTATCGATAAAATGTTTTTTAAAGAATTCTTCATCTACCTGGTATTTTTTAAGGATAGGGATATCGTGCCGGATAATGTTATGTCCGCAGATATAATAGGCTGCTGATGATGTGGTTTTCAGGAAATGTTGAAAATTTTTAACGGAAGTATCGTGGAAGTGGGTATTGTTGTACCAGGCGCCGATATCCTGGATATGAGATTGGCTGTCCACTTCCAGGTCGAAAAACAGGATATTTTTCATCGCTTAAATTATACACTAGAGGTGCCCTTCAGGCAAATGTGTTAAAAAATTTAGCCACGAAGTTACACTAAGTAACACGAAGATGGGTAGATAGGAAGACGGAAGGTGGAAGAGGAAGGGTTTAATAAGAAGTTTTTGCGGGGGGCCAGGGGGGCAGTTTTTTCAAAAAGCGCCCCCCCTGGTTGCCGGAGGCAAAAATAACAGGGGATGTATGTTAAATGGTTTTTGGGTATGAAAAGGCTACATATTTACCAGCGGCATCCTGGACTGCGGCCAGGTACTGGAATTTTACATCTCGATTAGGGAGTGGGTCGAATAAAGTGTATTTACCTTCTTGAATTTCATTTCCTGTTATTTCTTCCAGGATTTGATAGTATAGTCCTGTCTCTTTTTTAAAAATGACGTATTTTAAGTCTTTCGATTGATTGGGGTTATTAACAGAGAGTTCGATTTTGACGTAATTTTTGTGGATGAGCCAGGCTCTTTCGGTCTGGCGGGATGCATTAAGTTCAATAGTGATGGGATTTGTTTCAAACTCTTTAATTCTACCGTACACATGAAAGTCATCGATGTAAGAGCCAGGCTGGGCAATACTGTAGTCGGATTGGAACCTGAAGCGGATGCGAACGATATTCCCGGCGTAATGGCTGAGGTCCAGGATTATGCGGGTCCATCCTCCTACATCCGGTATTTGGGGGTCATCATTGACACCGCCCATATGGCTGCAAATGGGATAGAATTGGCTGCCATCGGTGGTCAAATCCAGCCACAATGGGTCGTGGATTTGGTAATTCTCATCTTCCACCCAATTCCAGAGCCAAAAACTTAGATAGGCACAG
>CP070627.1:3473171-3475724 GCA_020355945.1 Candidatus Aminicenantota bacterium
ACCCTGATAAATATCATAGGTCCTATCGGTCCTATAAGTCCTATATTTTCAAAAGAATCTACAAAACCGGTGATTTAGCCCGCTGGCTGCCCGATGGTAATATTGAATTTTTGGGGAGGATCGACCAGCAGCTTAAAATCAGGGGATTTCGAATCGAAACAGCAGAAATAGAACATCGCTTGTTAACCCACCCCCAGGTCAATGCCGCTGTAGTCACAGCCAGGGAAAATCAAACCAATGATAAATATCTCTGCGCTTATATTGTCTCAAACATGGACCCAAAAGAATTAAAGGAATACCTGTCCCAATCACTGCCGGCTTATATGATCCCCTCCTATTTTATCTCAATGGAAAAAATACCCTTAACCCCCAATGGCAAAGTGGATAGAAAAGCCCTGCCAGAACCCCAAATAAAAAAAGAAGACAACCAAATTGCCCCAAGAAACCCGGTGGAAAAAACATTGGCAAAAATCTGGGCAAAGATGCTAAAAATCCCAACAGACGTCATCAGTATCGATTCCGACTTTTTTGAATTGGGAGGACACTCCCTGAGGGCTACCGTCCTGGTCTCCGAAATACATAAAGCCTTTGACGTCAAATTAACATTGAAAGAGGTGTTTAAACTTAGAACCCCCCGGGAAATAGGAAAATTTATCTACAATGCGGAAAAAATCAAATATGCCGGAATCCAACCCATTGAAAAGAAAGAATATTATGAACTCTCCTCCGCACAACAACGACTCTTTCTCATGGAGCATTTCGAGAAAATCGGCACCACTTATAATATTCCTACTCTGGTGAAGTTGCAAGGCAACCTGGATATAGAAACCTTTAACAAGACCTTCAAAGCCTGTATCCGGCGCCATGAAAGTCTCAGGACTTCCTTTACCTATATCAATGAAATACCAGTGCAGCGCGTCCATGATGAGGTAGAATTCCAGGTCCGGTATCATGACTTAAGCCAGGAGGGTCCAGGGGGGCTTGCCCCCTCGAATATACCCGCGGTTTTCATTCGCCCTTTTGATTTAACCCGGCCGCCCCTGCTGCGGGCAGTGATTTTCAGGCTGAACCCGGAGGAACACCTACTATTCTTTGATATCCACCACATCATATCCGACGGAACCTCCATAGAAATCTTAATCGAAGATATTGCCGGGATTTATACCGGGGAAAAACCGGGATCATTGAAAATTCACTATAAAGATTTTTCTTGTTGGCAAAATAATTTGATTAAAACCGGTAAATTCAAAAAACAGCTAGATTATTGGCTGGACTTGTTCCCGGGTCAAGTCCCGGTATTGGAATTACCCACCGACTATAGCCGGCCCCCGGTGAAGAACTTTGAAGGGGGACATTACATCAGTTATCTCGAACCACCAGGAAACCAACAACTGACAGCCCTCAGCGAAGAAATGGAGGCCACTCTTTACATGAACCTGCTCACCATATTGAATATCTTATTATTTAAATATAGCGGCCAGGAAGATATTATCGTGGGAAGCAGCATCATGGGGCGGCCCCACCTGGGTTTGCAAAAAACCATCGGTATGTTTGTCAACTTCCTGCCCATGCGAAATTGCCCCAACAGCAATAAAACCTATTGGGAATTTTTCCAGGAAGTAAAAGAACGCGCTCTTAGCGCCTTTGAAAACCAGGATATCCAGTTCGAGGAACTGGTTCAGCAATTGAACCTGGAACGGGACCCTTCCAGGAATCCCCTATTTGATATTACATTTGCGGTCCAGAATTTTGAACGTTCCACCCTTCGTGTACCAAACCTGACCATCGCACCATATGAAATGGAATATAAAACCTCAAAATTCGACCTCACCCTCCATGCGTTTGAAAATAAAACCACCAATCAACTGGTCTTCCGTTTTGAATACGCAGCCCAACTATTCAAAAGAGAAACAATAGAAAAAATCGCCAATCATTTCTGCGAAATTATCCGACAGGTCATCCAAAACAAGAACATCCCATTAAAAGAGATCAGACTCTCAAAGGAACTGCTGGAGGCCCGCGTCAATGACATCAATGACCTGGAAGAAATCTTTGAATTCTAGATAAAGAATGAACTTAATATGATAAAAGAAGAATTCTCAAAAAAAGTGGTGGCAGCCGCCGGTGAAAAAGAAAAGGAAAAAGCCTACTGGCTTAAAAAATTGTCCGGTGAATTGCAAATCACCGGCTTTCCTTACGATTTTAAAAGAAAACACGGAAAAACCAATCAAGCCAATAAAATAACCCTTGAACCCCGATTGATATTTACCGGCGAGCATTTTAACCAACTAATGAAAATCAGCGGCCAATCCCCCAACAGGCTTTATGTCATACTGGCAGCCGCCCTGATGGTATTATTGGCCAAATACACCGCAAAAGCGGATATCATCGTCGCAGTTCCCATCTTTAAACAGCAAATCCAGGGAGATTTTATTAATACCATCCTGCTCTTGCGAAATCAAATCCAGGAAACCACCACCTATAAAGAACTGCTGTCGGCAGTCAGTCAAATCCTCAAACAAGCCCTGGAGAATCAAAATTATCCCCTGGAAC
>CP070627.1:3475824-3478376 GCA_020355945.1 Candidatus Aminicenantota bacterium
ACAATTTTACCCGTATTCGCGTAAACCTGGCTTATACCAACAAAAAAAGCGCTGTAACCGGGAGATTTAACTACACCCGCTATATTAATCCCTATCTTCAAAAAGCACATGTGTTTAATCGAGATATCGTTGGCGGCAAATTGAAGATAGACATTCCCCACTTCCCATTAAAATTAGATTCAATCGTGAATTATGATATCACCGACAAAGAATTTCGTCATGGTTCCTTTAAACTCATTTACGATTATCAATGCATCAAATTTATTGGTGAATTAAGAATATACAGGTACGGCGGCCGGATTGAAACCCAATTCAATGCAGGTGTCACTTTTGGCAACCTGGGCAGGGTGAAAGATTTCCTGGGAATAGAGGACTAGGGAGCCCGGGAGCGGATGAGTAAAAAGGTTTTAATAACCGGTTGTTCGGGGTTCCTGGGTTCTCATTTGCTTGATGTATTGGAAAAGGAACCGGACCTGGTATTATCCGGGATAACCGAAGTAACTGATTTTACTTCTTCCCGGTTGAAGGTTTATCATGTGGATATCCGGGACAGGCGCAAGGTATTTGCGGCTGCAGCGGACATTCGACCGGACCTGACTTTTCACCTGGCAGCCATTGCCAATGTAGGGTTTTCCTGGAAACATCAGCAATTAACCTACCAGGTCAATTTTATTGGCAGTTCCAATGTCATTGAAGCCATCCACCGGTTTTCACCTCATTCTCGCCTCTTATTAATGAGTTCTGCCGAGCTCTACGGGAACTGTGAGGGTGAAGCTTGTAAAGAAACAGTTCCGGTATCTTCACCTACCAATCCTTATTCGTTGTCAAAGTATGCTATGGAGATGGTGGGGAATCTTTACCGGCGGGCAGAAAACCTGGATATTGTTACGGTGCGGTCGTTTAATTTTACAGGCCCGGGTCAGAGTGACCAGTTTATGGCCTCGGATTTTTCTCATCAGATCGCGGAAATCGAAAAAGGCAAACGAAAGCCATTGATCCGGGTAGGCAAGCTTGATGCTATCCGGGATGTCTCCGATGTCCGGGACATTGCCCGCTATTTAACTGTCATTGCTAAAAAGGGAGAAAGTGGTGAGATTTACAATTTATGTTCCGGGAACACTTATTCCATCAAAGATATATTGGATATATTGCTCTCTTTTTCAACAAAAGATATAAAAGTGGTTGTTGATGAAGACAAATTACGACCAGTGGATACTCCCAGGCTTTGGGGGGATACCAGGCTGTTACGGGAGAAATTTAACTTGAAACCGGGATACGAAATTAAACAGACGCTGCTGGATTTGTTGAATTATTGGCGAGAAAGAGTAGAATAATAAGAAGTTTTTGCGGGGGGGGGGCTGGCAGCCCCAACCTATTAGGGGGGTGGCAGTTTTTTCAAAAAGCGCCCCCCCTGGCCGTCGGAGGCAATATTGCGTATACATTTGGTAACTGATCAATTCAGCCTGGGTGGGGGAATCGAGCATATTTATCAAATTACCAGGGGTTTGCAGGATATCCGGTTTGGGGTATTTGGTCAACCCGGGCCTGCAGTAGAGAAATTCAAGGGGTTAGGACATGTAGAAATTCATGATAAAGGTTATGCTCCCGGATATGTAATGGAGAAATCTCCTGACATCGTGCATATTCATCACTTGCGGCCGCTGGTTTCTTTTTTTAAGCGTCCCCTGGCACGGTACAGGGTACCTATCATTTTCACTGCGCACGGGCTGCATATCCACAAATATGAATTTATCAACTCTATCCGGGCCAAAATCAGCTATTTGCTCCGGTATCAATTGGAAAGGCGGGTTTTGCGCAAGCCTGATCGGATTATTGCTGTTTCCCGGGAGGATAAGCTTTTCATGGAAGAAAAGTACCATTTAGCCAATGTGATTTATTTAACCAATGGCATTGATTTTTCCACTGTAACTGCTGCGAGAGGGCAATCAAAAAAAGAATTGCGAAAGCGATTGGGTTTCCCTGCTGATGATTTTTTATTTATCACTGTGGCGCGGTTTGATTTTCAAAAGGGTTATGATATTCTCATCAAGGCTATCGCACTCATCAAAGAGCAGTTGAAAAAAAACAAATGTGGTTTTATTTTTGTAGGAAATGGTACTGAGTTTGAAGCCATGAAGCAGTTCAGCAAGCATTTGTCGGTTTCTCAATACATTCGTTTTTTAGGTGCCCGCACTGATGTGTATGACATTTTAAGTGCCGGGGATGTGTTTTTGCTGCCCTCCCGATGGGAAGGGCTGCCGATTGTGCTGTTGGAAACCGGACTTTTAAAGGTCCCGGTCATTGCTTCCGACACCTATGGCAACCGTGAAATCCTGGAAGAGACCAGCGGTATTCTCTTTAAAAACCGTGACATCCGGGAATTGGCGGGGGTGATCAAGGGTGTACTGGAAAATAAATATGATTTAGCCGCCTATGCGGAGAACCTGTTCAAAGAAGTACAGGTCAATTACAACCTCGAAAAGATGCTTTCCGGGCTAAAGGAGCTTTATTTTAAATTTGCCTCCCACGGTTCCGTGGTACGAACACCCTAT
>CP070627.1:3478476-3481027 GCA_020355945.1 Candidatus Aminicenantota bacterium
ATCAACTTTTTGTGTCCGTCTTGAACCCACCATGCAGATGGTTTTATCCTGGAGTACCCGCAGCAATTTCACCTGCATGGCTAAACTGGTCTCACTGATTTCGTCCAAAAAGATGGTGCCACCGTCAGCCGTTTGGAAGAATCCGGCCCGGGTCTCGAAAGCCCCGGTAAAGGCGCCTTTTACATATCCAAACAGTTCGCTCTCCAGCAGGGTTTCCGGGATTCCCCCGCAGTTGACCGGTACAAAGGGAGCCGAAGCCCGGGAACTGGAGTAGTGGATGGCCCTGGCTACCAGCTCTTTACCCGTGCCGCTCTCCCCGGTTATGACCACCGTGGCGGAAGTGGATGCCGCTTTTTCGATTTCTTGAAACACTTTTCTCATTGAATCGGACTTGCCAATCAGGCCGAAGGGGGCGGAAGGTATCTTTTGTAATTGTGCTTTCATGGCCTTACGCATCCGCAATTTTTCCAAAGACCGCTGCACCACTGAAAAAAGCTCCTTATCGGTAAAGGGTTTGGGTAAATACTCCTCAGCCCCGATTTTTACGGCCTTAACCGCTCCTTTAATCGAAGGATAACCGGTAATTACCACGATTTCGATGTCCTTGAAATTTTCTTTAATATATTCCATCAGGTCATAGCCGCTGACCTTTGGCATTTTGATATCGGTGATAACCAGGTCAATTGGGGTCGAGTTAAGCGTTTCCACGGCTTCCGCCGCATTGAGGGCCGTGAAGGTCCGGTACCCTGCCGGTTCCAGGTTTCTTTGCACCATCTCCAGCGTATCTTTAGAGTCATCAACAATTAAAATATTTTCTTTGCCGGTGGATTTTGCCATCCTGTTTATCCTCCTATTCAGCCGGTCCCTTCAATGGCAGTCGAATTTCAAAGGTTGTTCCCAGCCCCACCGTGCTGTCAACTTTGATGGAACCACCGTGTGAACTGACAATGCCGTGGACGACGGAGAGGCCCAACCCGGTCCCTTCCCCAACATCCTTTGTAGTGAAAAACGGAAGGAATATCTGCTTTAATACCTCGCTGCTCATCCCGATGCCGGTATCTTTGATAATTATTGAAATATGGCTGCCCCAGGTACGTGTCCTTATATCCAGTTTGCCCCCCTCGGGCATGGCCTGGATTGCGTTGACCACAAGATTGACAATCACTTGCTTGAGTTGAGAGGGATCCACAGTGATCTCCGCTAGGTGTTCCGAAAGTAAATAATCCAGTTCAATCCCTTCTTTTAGGCAGCGCCACTGGAGAAAGTAAAGCCCTTCTTTAATTAAATCATTTATATTGGTTTTCACTTTCCTGAAGGGCATTTGGCGTGAGAAGATCAGGAGTTTTTTTACAATTTCCCGGGCATGAAGAGATGCTTTAATTATTTTTTCGATATCCTGTCCGGCTTGTTCGGGTAAATCCGGGCATTTTCCTGCCAGTTGGGCAAACCCCAGGATATTAGTTAATGGTTCATTCAACTCGTGAGCCACTCCTGATGCCAGTTGACCAATGGTGGCCAACCGGTCGGCATGACGGAGTTGTGCCTGCAGCCTGCTTTCTTCCAATTGGGAATGTTTCCGTTCAATGATTAGTGCCAGTTCCCTGGCCATGTTATTGATTAAATGTCGTTCCTCTTCCAGGAAAGGTCCTTCATCAATATTTTGTTTCTTTTCCGTGTATACCACCTCAATTGAACCCCGTTTCTTGCCTTTTACTACTATATCGGCAGTTTGTCTATATGGACTTGATTTAAAACCCGGAGTGGCATAACTTTGCCCGTCCAGCGTGATCCTACCCTGGGTGATCTCAGGGTATTGCCAGGCCGGGGGAATAAGATTGACCGTACTCTCCAGGATTTCATCCAACGAAGTGCCGTGTCTTTCTACTGCCCGGGCCATCCCATACAAACAGGTCAATTCCTTAACCCTTTCCCGTAAAGCTGCCTGGGAACGTTGGTTCGACAATACCAGCCCCAGAGGCAGGGCAAAATTTTCATAGTGTGTCATCTCCTCTTTTATAAAGAAATTCTCTTTTCGGGACATTAATTGTAAAAGCCCAACTCGATGATGACCTACTTTTATGGGGATGACAGCAATTGATTTATAGATATTTTCTTTCTCCCTGTTTTGTGTACAGGAAATAATATCGAAGTGAAACGATCTTTTTGTACGTCTGATTAATTCGCAGGTATCTCTTTTCTCTTTTTCAAGCTGAAGTTCAATGGCATCACACTTAGAGAATTCAATTAAAGTCTTAGAAATTTTACTAAGATAGTCCACCCAGGGGAGATTGATGTTGGAATCTTCAATGATCTGTTGGGATAGAGCTTGAAATTTATCGGCTAAATCGGTGACGATTGTCTGAGCATTCTTTTTTCCCATTTGCATTTTACTTCATTCAAAAAAAGTGAAGCTATTATAACATGAATGTTTGGCCTTATCAACCGAAATTAGTGTAACTATTCAGTTTTGGAAAAACTTATCATGCAGTTCATGTCTCATTCGCCCGTACGGTGTCCTTCGGCCACCTCCCTGAGGCTCATTCGATCATGA
>CP070627.1:3481127-3483673 GCA_020355945.1 Candidatus Aminicenantota bacterium
GTAAAAAAATACATATTTTAAGCATCCGTCCCCATGTAGCCCATGTAGCCCATGTAGCCCATGTAGGGTAAATAGACGTTGACCGTGGTTCCTTTGTCTATTTCCGATTCGATTTCAATATGCCCGTCATGACGCTTGATTACCGAATAACAAATGGTCAACCCCAGGCCCAAACCCTTTTTGGTAAAATTGTCTTTGGTAGAAAAATAAGGAATAAAAACTTTTTTCCGCTTGTCCACGGGAATGCCTTCCCCTTCATCCCGGATGGACACTTTTACATAAGTACCTTCTTTTAGCGGTAAAGGATTCCCGGGTTCCAGGGTAATATTTTCTGCCGCAATGGATATATTTCCTCCCCTTTTGTTTTTCATTGCTTCAACCGCATTGAGTAACAGGTTTGAAAACACCTCTTTTAACCGGGCCTCGTCCGCGAGGATGGTAACCTGGTTTTTATTTAAATCCAGGTGAATAGAAATATTAATATCTTTGGGAAAGGAAATTCCAGCTACAGCTTTATCGATGATGCCGGACAGCGTTGTTTCCCTTTTAAATAACGGGTCCCCGCGAAAAATGTCTTCATAAGTTTTGATTAGCTCAGCAGCCGTGTGCAATCTTTCACTGGCCTTATCCAGCGATGTGATGCATTTTTTTTCATTGACATCGAGACTGCATGAATCCCGGGCCCCCTGGATCAATCCATCAATCATTTGCAGCAGGTTGTTGAAATCATGGGCCAGGCCGATTGAAAATATGCCAAAGGCTTCCAGTTCTTCCTTTTTTGAGACCTCTGCTTCCATCTTATGCTTATAAAGTGCGATCTCGATATTGCAGTGTAATTCTCTTTCGCCCCCAGGTTTGATAATATAACCATAGGGTTCGGTGAGCTTGACGCGTTTGATGATTTCTTTATCGCCGTAAGCAGTGATGTAAACCACGGGTATGTTAAAGCGTTCCCGGATTTGCCGGGCGGTTTCCACTCCATCCATCTTACCGGTTAGTTTGATGTCCATCAAGACCAGGTCCGGCTTTTTTTCTTCAACCATCTGCATAGCCTTTTCCCCGGAGAATGCCACACCGGCTACAGTATAACCCAATGCTGTCAATTTTTTTTCATAACCTTTTGCTAACACGCCTTCGTCTTCCACAATCAGTATCTTTGATTTTTTCACTGTTAAAAACTCCTTATTTACTACTTATTATTCGGCGGTTCGTTCGAAAAAATTAATTTTAAACCGGGTGCCGTTATTTCGCTCAATAGAAATGGATGCCTCCAATTGACGAACCAATATGTCTACCAATTGCAGACCAATGGTTGAAGCTTCCCGGATATCCAGGTCCGGGGGGAGCCCGATACCATTATCGCTTACTTCTAATGTCATGCTGTTGTTTTTTTCCCTGGACAGGCGAATGGCGATCTCCCCTGGCCGGCGTTTCTTAAAGGCATGTTTAAACGCGTTGGTGACCAGTTCATTAACGATCAGGCCGCAGGGAATAGCCGTATCAATACTCAAGGGGATGTTCTCCACCCGGACGTTGGTGTGAACGCTGCTGTCGCCGCCGCCAAAGGCTGAGTTCAGATGGTCTACCAGGCTGTTGATGTACAGGTCGCTGTCAATCCTGGCAATATCCTCGGATTGAAACAATGTTTCATGGATAAGGGCCATGGATTTAATCCGGTTCTTGCTGCTTCTAAAGAAATCCAGCAGCTTTGGCTCTTGAAAGGAACCGGATTGTAATTCCAGCAATTCGTAGATAATGGCCAGGTTGTTTTTTACCCGGTGGTGAATCTCTTTGAGTAGGGCTTCTTTTTCTTCGAGGGATTTTTTTACCTGGTCTTCGGCCTGTTTCCGCTGGATGGCCATGGCAATTTGCGTGGATACAAACACCAACATATCTTTATCTTTTTCCGTATACCTCAGCCCCTCTTCATAGGTCTGCACCACCAGGACACCAATGGTTTTATTATCCGTTGTTTTTAAGGGAACCCCCAACCAGTCAATGGAAGGGGTTCCCAGGTCTTCGATCTCGCCGGCGGCTTTCAAGGCTTCGCATACCTCGGGCGGGGCTAAAATAGGTGCACCGGTTCGCAGCACATATTCTGTCATGCCCTTTTCACGTTTCCGGGGCTGCGGCGGCGGGTCTTCCTGGTCAATAAAATAAGGGAAATAAAGAGTCTCGTCCTTTTCTTCGTAAAGGGCAATATAGAAATTCTTTGCATGGATTAAGCCCCTGATGATCTCATAGATTTTGGGGTACAATTCATCCAGGTTTTTTACCGAACTGGCGGTTTCGGAAATCCGGTAGATGGATTCCTGGACCTTTTCCAACTGCTTGCGCTGGGTGATATCGATAAATGAAGCCATTCCGCCAATGGGTTTCCCGGTTCTATCTTTTACCAGGCTGGCTGATAACTGGGCGTCAAACCAGGAACCGTTTTTTCGCCTGGCCAACGGCTCTCCCCTCCAACTCCCTTTATCCAGTAATGCCCTCAATATCTGGTATGCTTCTCTTTTATCCGCAAAAAATTCCCGGAAGTGTTTTCCCAG
>CP070627.1:3483773-3486317 GCA_020355945.1 Candidatus Aminicenantota bacterium
GTAATAAATATTACTATTTTTTGATGGTTGGGTCAAGTGAGCGACCCTCGTACTGCCCTTGACAAATGTGAACGGTGCAATTATACTTCATTTGGTGATAGAATATGAGTGAAACAAAAAATAAAGACCACGAGCGTTTTGAAGAACCAATTTTTCAAGTTTCTTTTACCAGGAAACGGAAACTGCTTTTCTTTGTCCTGGTATTATTCGTGTTTTTACCTGTTCCTGTTGCTTCTTTTACCGGGGTAACGCTGGATCAGCGTGAAACCCGGGACCAGGAAGTGGCGTGGCTCAAAGACCATATCATACCCCTTCGTTCTATTGACCCGCAAGATGAGGATTTTTCAGACCTGGCGCCGTTGGTCAAGGTGCTTGGCAGTGTGCGGATCGTCCAGTTGGGCGAAAATACCCATGGAGATGGTACTGCTTTTTTGGCCAAAGGCCGGCTTATACGTTTCTTGCACCAGGTGATGGGTTTTGATGTATTGGCCTGGGAGGCGGGTTTTTTTGACTGCCGGCTGCTGGATGCGGCGCTGCGGTCTAATATACCCATTCATGAGGTGGCCCAAAAGGCCCTTTACCAGGTTTGGTCGCAAAGTGCCGAAGTAATGCCTGTCATGGAGTATGCGAGGAGTACCCAAAAAACGCCATTGCCTATGACTATTGCCGGTTTTGACTGTCGAGTTTCCACCAGGGCTGCCCGGGAAAATTCTTTCCCGGGTTTTATTTTTTCTTTTTTTGATAAACTGGACCCCAATATATTATCCCAAAAAGACCGGGAGGATTTTCGTACCATGTCCATCCGCCTGGTTCCCGTTGATTACTACAAGTACCCGGAAAAACGCCATTTCAACCAGGAGGTGGCCCGGCGCCTGGTAAAGGTACTGGACCGGGATAAAACCAGGATGCTCTCTTATGCCAGTGCCCGCGAGATTGAATATGTCCGCCAATCACTGGTGAGTTTCCTGAACATGGCCCGGGCCCTGCAGGAATCGGGCAGCCCCCCAAAAGACAACCAAATTAAAGACCGCTATTCCCGCGATACGGCTATGGCTGAAAACATTCTCTGGCTTTGCCGGACGTACTTTCCTGACAGGAAGATCATTATTTGGGCACATAATTATCACATCATGAAGGACCTTGCTTTTGTGGGATTATATCCCGGACAATACGAGAGATTCAAGAAGTTAAAAAATGTCGGTCCCCACGGTAGGTTTTTAAATCGCCAAATGGGTGACCGGGTTTACACCATAGGTATTACCGGTTACCAGGGTTCCTGGGGTTATGTAGGGGAAGAGTCCAATTCCCTGGCAGCGCCTGAACCGGGTTCACTGGGTGACCTTTTCCACCAGGTCAATCAACCTTTCTGTTTCCTTGACTTTCGTGGTCTTTCTCCTTCTCACTGGCTAAGGCAGCCGCTGTCCGGCCGATTTAGTTTCTGGGAATCTCAAAAAGCTTATTGGACTCAATTGTATGATGGGGTGCTTTTTATTGACACCATGTCGCCAGTTACTCCAGTGAACAAATAAATGAACTGACCCCATAATTTCATCAAATTAATTGGCGAAATTTAACTCGATATTTTTGCATTTGTCCAGGGAAACTGCAAATAAAAAGCCGTTTAAAAGGGCCAGACAAATGATAATGATCAAAACAGGTGAGGAAAAACTTAATGAAAGTCCACTGGCGATTGCCAGTAAATACCCGATGAAGAATATGGATAGAAAAGTACTCAAATATGTGATTAACCAGGTGGAAATTTGTTTGGCATTTATTTTTGGGGTCTTTAACAATGTAATGGAGATGAAAAAAATATATATCATGATGCCAATAATCATTAAGGGCAAGAGGCTTGAAAAATACAAACCAGGGGACATCACTAGTACCAGTACATAGAGTAGTGAAATCACCAGGAAATGTTTAGCGGCAACCCAGAGATAAGATAATATGATCCTTTGTATAAACTCTTTCCTTGAATTTACCGGTGTCAGCAGCCATAAGTTTGAAATTCGATCTCTATGACGAAGAAAATCAGCCGCAAGGCAAATGGCGCTGTAGGTATAAAAGGGAATAAAAATGAAGGGCAGGGCAGAAGAAAACCACTGGCTGCCCTTAAGAAACTCGATTATATTCCCGGTATCGCCAATTTTGTACGTCATAAATCCGTCCAGGAGCAATATGAAAAGCAAACCGGCCAACGAGTAAAAGAATACCGAGGTTAAATTGGAAACACCCGGGTTGAAGAGTCCATATTGAAGTATCCTGGCAATATTTACCATGGACTTTTTTTTATTCTTTGAATATTGAGAAAGGTTGGTTATATTTCTTTTGACAATTCTTGCTGTCAGCCGGTTGTGGCTGTCAAAATACCTGGCATCGATGGCTGCCTGATGGGGTTCTTCATGTAAAAATTTGTAAAGGGGACGCCGGAGAAAATGACGAAAAAAAGCAAAGAACAAAATCCCGGATATTGTAAGGAGTAAAATTTGAAAAATGAAGGTGGAGCCAAAGGTCTTGAGGGCCAGGACAAATGAGAACAATTTG
>CP070627.1:3486417-3488955 GCA_020355945.1 Candidatus Aminicenantota bacterium
AATTATACCGTGACAGGTGTTATAAAGAATATACCGGTAAATTCCCATTTTCTTTTTAACGGGCTCCTTTCATTCAAAACATTATATGCCCGGGGCAAGACGTTTTCTCCTATACTTACGGACTGGCTCTGCTATAACTTTTTTACTTATGTTCTTTTGCAAAAAGGTGTGAATTACAGGGACCTGGAGAAAAAATTCCCTGCGCTTCTTGAAAAACATGCCGGCGATCAAATAAGAGCTAAAAGCAGCACCCTTGAATACTTCCTGCATCCGCTGAAAAAGATACGCCTGTATAATATCAGGGGGCTGGGGGGGAACGATCCCATTCTTTACATCTATATCTTTACAGCCATTGCCGTGTTTGTTTTACTCATTGCCTGTGTAAATTTCATGAATCTCTCCACGGCACGCGCTTCCAATCGCGTATTAGAAGTAGGGATTCGCAAAGTAGTAGGAGCGGATCGACGAAAATTAATCTGGCAGTTTCTCATGGATGCCCTGGTTTTTAGTTTTCTTTCAATCGTATTGGCACTATTTTTAGTCGAATTGGCACTCCCTTTGATGGGTTCCCTGGCGGGACGGCCTCTCAGTCTCAATATTAACGAAATACCGTGGCTCATCCCGGGTATTTTGGGGATGGTGCTTTTTACCGGTTTGCTGGCCGGAAGTTACCCGGCCTTCTTTCTTACGGCTTTCCAACCCATCAACGTATTGAAAGGGGATTTGAGATCAGGGGCCTCTAATTCCCGTTTGCGAGGTATCCTGGTGGTGGCGCAGTTTGCCATATGCATCATACTCATTATCGCCATTGAACTCATTATCAGTCAACTCAATTATATGAAGAATAGGGAGCCGGGTTTTGATAAGGAACATGTAGTGGTCCTGCCCATGATGGACGACGGCGTTAGGGAAATGCTGCCGGTGATTAAAAAGGAACTGGAAAGCCATCACGGTGTTTTGCATGTATCGGCAGCCTCCACGCTGCCGGGTTGGGGTTCCCAGATCAATGACAAAATCCCTGAAGGTTTTACGCTGGCCACGACCCAGTTGATGGCAGATATCAATGTGGACCGCGATTTTATCCCTACGATGGGAATGAAAATTATAAAAGGAAGAAATTTTTCCAAAACCTTTGGCACAGATGAGAGAAATGCAGTGATCATTAATGAGACGGCCGTCCGACAATACGGATGGAAAGAGCCGTTGGGAAAGATTATCATGGCATCAGGCATCCCGGGTGTGGACGTTTTCGGCCCATGGGTCCCTAAAAAAGTGATCGGCGTAGTAAAAGATGTTCATATCGAACCGATTACCGAGACCATCAGGCCTCTCTATATCGGTAATACCCCGAGACACCCATATAATCCGTACCGGGTTATATTGGCCAGGATCAAACCGGGGGATATCACCGGTACAATGGATTTCTTAAAAAGAAAATGGAAGGCAATGGTGCCCCACATGCCTTTTAATTCTTTTTTCCTGGACGCCTCTTTTGACAGTCAATTCGTGGATATTGAACGGTCCAGGGATATTTTGTCCTATTTTACTTTCCTGGCTATCTTCATCGCCTGTCTGGGTTTGTTAGGACTGGCATCTTTTATGGCTGAAAAACGGACAAAAGAGATTGGCATTCGTAAGGTGCTGGGGGCCACGGTTGTTAACATTGCCCTGCTGCTGACAAAAGAATTTACAAAATTGTTACTCCTGGCAAATGTCATTGCCTGGCCCATTGCTTATCTTATTATGAATAACTGGATGCGAGATTTCCCCTACCGGACTTCTATCGGATTGCAGGCATTTATCCTGGCCGGGGCAATGGCCCTGGTGATTGCACTGGCAACGGTCAGTTACCAATCTATCAAAGCAGCGATTACCAGGCCCATAGATGCACTGCGCTATGAATAGAGGAGGAATGTTATGTTTAAAAACTATTTAAAAATTGCGTTTAGAAACATTAAAAGACACAAAGGGTATTCATTTATTAATATCGCCGGTCTTGCCATTGGCATGGCCTGCTGTATACTGATGGTGGTTTATATCAGTTCCGAACTCAGCTTTGACAGGTACCATGAGAATGCCGACAGGATTTACCGCCTTTGCCACCATGCCAACATAGGAGGGACAGACGATATCTCGGGGGTTTCCAATGCCGTGGCTGCCCCGGCTCTGCGAGATAGTTTCCCGGAAGTGGTCAATGCGGTGAGGTTCGGCTGGACGTTCCAACCGGTGGTCAAATACCAGGATAAACAATTTTTTGAATCCGGGTTCTATTATGCGGATGATTCTGTTTTCGATATTTTTTCATGGCCAATGATCAAAGGCAATCCTGGCACTGCCCTAAAAGCGCCCTATTCCATCGTGCTTACCGAGGATATGGCAAAAAAATATTTCGCAGACGAAGAACCCCTGGGAAAAATTCTTAAGCTCGACAATAAAGATAATTATACCGTGACAGGTGTTATAAAGAATATACCGGTAAATTCCCATTTTCTTTTTAACGGGCTCCTTTCATTCAAAACATTATATGCCCGGGGCAAG
>CP070627.1:3489055-3491592 GCA_020355945.1 Candidatus Aminicenantota bacterium
TTGTTGACTGCCACGTAGAGCCGCAGACCGGCGACTTTCTTTTTGTAATGGGCGATGTCCTTGAGATGGTGGTAAAGAGCTGAAAAAATCCCCTGCTTCCTGTATGCCTCCGGTACATAAACACTCTGTATCCACAAAAAGTTCTTATTTCTCCAGTCGCTCCATTCAGGGGTCACCATCAATTGCCCCACAATTTCACCTTTCATCACCGCTACCAGGTAAAACCCCTTGTGGGGGTCTTTGATGACCGCTTTGACTCCCCGGAAGACATTTTCAAAGTCCAATTCCTTACTTTCTGTCTCTTTTGCCATCAAAACATTAAACTTAGCAATGGTTTCGGCATCCTTTAATTCACCTTTTCGAATGGTAATGTTCATTTTATTTTCTCCACATGGACCACATGCAGTGACCACTCGCCTTTATGATCTTCCAGATAGTAATAATTTTCGTTGAAAAAGGTAAAAATATTAGAGGCAGTAAATTGGACAGGGGAGTTTTCGCAGCCCGGGAGGAAAACTTGTTTTATTAATTCGCCCTTGAGGTTGAGCGTAATAAATTCCGAAAGGTTGTCCCGGGTATTATAGGTCTGGACATATATTTTTTGATCCTTTACCAGGAAGTTTCGCATGACCGGTAGGTAATCCGGGAAATAGATCATTTCTCTCAGCTCTTCTGTCACCATTTTAAATGAAGGATGTAATTTGAACCACTCCAGGGCATCTTTTTTGAAGGAATCAGTGACTTTGATTTTCCGGGAGTCCATTTTGATGGGGGCCAACTGGTTGCCCTCCGTGTCATAGACATTGATATAAAAATCTTTTTTTTGGTCGAAAACAAATAATTTATCGCCGGAACTGCGGATAATGATTAATTCCGGTGGTAAGGGGAGTTTGCCCCGACGGGAACGGGGAATTCGTTCACGGGAATAAAGGGCCTTAAGATTGTTGAATCGGGAATCATAAAGTATCACATTAAACGTTGGCATATTATGTCTAACCGTGAGCTTTATTGAAACATAATTTTTTCCAAAGGGGATGATTTGAAAAGAAAACGGGATTTGTTGTTCTTTAATTATTTCTCCTGTTTTTGAAAAACGGATCATTTTGATTTGAGAATTTAGAAAAACATCCCCATTAAAGATATTCATTGCCAGGGGTACTTCGGAATTGGGGCTTAATTTGCCCGGGCCTTCTCCTTTCTTGCCAAACTTTCTTAGTAACCGGTAATCTTTCAACGAATACACATAAACCACCACATCATCCAGGACATAGAGTTCATGATCATGGATTTCAATGCTGATGGGATTGGTTAATTGTGGTAGTTTGGCGAGTTTTTTTGCAAAACCATAGGATAAACCCAGGGTCAATAAAAGAGTGAACACCACCGCTTTTTTTTTCACTGACACACTCCTTAACAATTTGTTCATGTTTTTAGTTTAACAAAATATTCATGTATTTCAATAGGTGAAGGTATTTTTTTTTATTTTTTCGCCTCCGGCGGCCAGGGGGTAAAGATGGAAGATGGGAAGATGGGAAGCTCTGCCTTCCCATCTTCCTCATCTTCCTATCTTCTCTCTTTTGGACTCGTGAAACATCAGCAAAACTTTTTATTAATAAAGGAAATAAACGATTCCAGGTAGTTTAACGTAAAACATACAATGTGACTTGAATTGTAAAATACGAAACCATGGATAAACTTTTCGATAAATTTGTTACCTTTGTTTGTAAGCATGCCCTGGAGAAACCCTTTTTGTGGCTTATTGCAGCACTGATCGTTTCCATCCCTGCCATTCGCCAGTTTTCCAACGTGGGCCTGGATTCGGATTTGATCCGCCTCCTACCTGAAAACAGCCGGGCTTCAATTTTAAAGAAAAAAATGGATAATATTACCACGGGCAGCGGCGGCTTTTTCGCCATCCTTCTGGAAAGCCCCGATAAAGACAAACTTACCAGGGCCTTAGCAGCAGCGGTTCTAAAAGTTAAAGATATCAACGGGATTGGTTCCATGGAATACCGTCATGCCGCGGATTTCTACAAAAAGTACCGCTACGTATTGGTGCCTTCGGAGTTTTTAGATCGAATCCTGGACTTTTTTATCCGGTTGGAAGCCAGGGTAAACCCTATGGGCGAAGATTTGTTGAGTGAAGAGGCAGAAACCGAAGAGGAAAAAAAAGAAAAGGAAGAAAAAGACAAAAAAGATATCAAAAAAATGATGCGTTACCTGGACCTGCCCCAATACCACCAAAGTGAAGATGGACAGGTCATGGCAGTGAAAGTGTTCCCGACAAAAGGAATTACCAGCCTGGGAAAAACAAAAAAATTGTTCCGGCAATTGAATGCCATTACCAGTGAGATATCCCGGGCTTACGGAGTTTGGGGAGGGGTAGGGGGTTCTCTGCGTAACAGTATTGATCAATACGATTTCATTATTGCCGACTTAGCCCGTTCCGGTACGATTACATTGATTGCTGTTTTATTGGCTTTGGTGATTGGTTTTCGCGGTATTCGCGTGCTTCCCGTGGTTTTACTGCCCCTGGC
>CP070627.1:3491692-3494224 GCA_020355945.1 Candidatus Aminicenantota bacterium
AGGTCAAAATTCCTTTCCTCTAAACCGTCAATCTCATGGGCTGCCAGGCTGGAGAGTTTGATATTGGTATATCCTTGGGCGTTTACTTTTTGTTTATTTTTGTCAATAATCACGCGGGAAAGATCGGTGCCGTAATATAACCCTACTCGCGGCGCCACCCGGTACATGGTAATACCTGAGGCGCAGCCGATCTCTAAAACCCGCATATCTTGATGAAGCAAGGGTTCCAGTTTTTTCAAGACATTATCCCCATATTCATCCATCTCCAGCCTGGAAAAGGGTTCACCCGTGTAACTGCTGATCCAACCGCCTCCGGTGATTTCATCTGTGGAACGCTCTCCCACATGCTCCCACAATTCCCGGTTCATTAAGTCACTCTTCTCAACCTCTTCTTCCCTATGGATATCGCGGCTGTCCATACATAAATACCGGTGAAACCCCTCACATTCCCTTTGCAAGCGATTCAAATCTTTGATATATTTCTTTTCCGATAAAACAATGCCAATGGTGGCGTCCTTGATCATCTGTTTTTTTCTTTGTTCCGGCAGATCAGGGTCTATGGGTACATAAGCCCCGCCGGATTTCAATACACCCCAGATGGCTGCGGTGACATTGATGCCAGGGTCCAACCATATACCCATCATGGGAGCGCTGTTGACACCTTTTAACCGGTATAAATACCTGGATACCCGGTTCGCCTGTCGGTCCAATTCCCGGTAGGTAACCTGGTTATTCTCAGATACAACCGCCACCCTGTCCGGTGTCTTTTCCACCTGTTCTTCAAACCGTTGATGAACTGTTTTATGTTGGCGGCCCGGATACGCCGCTTCATTAAATGTATAAAGAATTTGCTGTTTTTCTTCCCGGGAAATAATCTCCATATTGTCCGGTTGAAGGAAAGGGGATTGGATAACAGCTTTGATCACGTTTTTAAGATGCAGGGCCAGGCGCCTGACGGTTTCCTCACAAAAAACACCGGTATAGTACTCGATGCTGACGTGCAGGTCTTCTCCTCGTTCATAAATAAAAAATGTCATATCCACCTTAGTGGTGAGATTCCTGTATTGGACATCGGGGAGATTTTCGTCTGCCAGGGGCAGAACTTCTACCTGCCCTGGATTTTCACCTATTGAACTGCTGTCTTTTCCTTCCCCGATTTTCCTGAAATTCTGAACCACCAGGCCGATGTCAAAGAGAGGATTCCTGGAAGGGTCTCTTTCCAGTTCCAGTTTATCCACCAACTCCTCGAATTGGACGTCCTGGTTTTCAAAGGCTTTGATCCCGTTATTTATAACTTCTTTTAAAAAGGTCTCATAGGGTTTTTCTCCTTCGGGATAATTCCTCATAGCCAGGGTATTGACAAACATCCCGATAATATGCTGCAGGTCGGTATGGGGTCTGCCGGCAATACCGGTGCCTATAATGATATCTGTCTGGCCGGTATATTTATAAAAAAGGGTATTCAAGGCTGCCAGCATATTCATAAACAGGGTGCCGCCATTTTTTACACCCAGGGCATTGAATTCACGACTGTGTTCCCGGTCCAGGATAAACTCATAACGGTCGCCGGCAAAAGTAAATACTTCCGGCCGCTTATGGTCGGTCCACAGGTTCAATCGGGGTATTTCGGCAGCATCCGGGAAAAGGTTTAACCAATAATCCTCCTGGGCCTTTACTTCACCACTTGCAAACAGGTGATTTTGCCATTGAGAAAAATCTTTGTATTGGAGCCGCAGCGGTTTCAACTCTTCACCCCGGTACAGGGAGATAAAATCTTCGGTAAGAATAGTATGGGACGTACCGTCCGCAATGATGTGATGCATATCCACCAGCCAGATATGATTATTATCCGGCAGTTTGATCATGCCTGACCTCACTAAGGGAGCACAGGACAAATCAAAAGGCCGAATGAAGTTCTTTACAGGCCCTGCTGCGAGCTGCGGATTGGGGGCAGCGAGTTCTTTAGGCAAGGAAGCAAGCCCTCTTGTTCCCTCTGTGTCCTCTGTGAACTCCGTGGCTAAATCAAAATATTCCATTTCAAATTCCAGGTCATCATGTACCTTCTGTACTGGTGCATTTCCCACCATGATAAACGATGTCCGCAGGCTTTCATGCCTGGCGATTAGTTTCCTTATTGCAGATTCAATCCTATCCATATGGATATCTTTACCAAGGGGTAAAACCAGGGGCATATTGTAGCTGGTACTTTGAAGGTCCAACTGCTGGAGGAAATAGAGCCGCTTTTGGGCCGAAGACAGCCTATAGTATTCCTGTTTTTCCACGGGTTCGATACCCGTATAGCACGTGGATTTGGCATTTTTGAGGTATTCCGACAACATCCGCACGGTTTGCCGCTTAAAAATTTCCACCAGCGGTATTTTTACGCCTAATTCTTTGTGGATTTTTGAAATCAACAGCGTGGCTTTTAACGAATGCCCGCCCAATTCAAAAAAATTATCATCGATACCCAGGGATGAATGCAATTGAGACGCATGCAATGCGTCTCTACCTAAGATATCCGACCATATTTCC
>CP070627.1:3494324-3496854 GCA_020355945.1 Candidatus Aminicenantota bacterium
TGCCTCCGGCGGCCAAGAACCCTTTTGAAAAAGGGTTCCTGGACCTCCCAAAACTTTTTATTAGGGGGGCCTTTTATCATAGCCATCATGTGCATCAGCGTTCATCTGTGGTCTTTCTTCGTGTACCTTTACGTTTCACTGTAACTTTGTGGCTAAAATTAATTGTATTTTTTTCTCTAAATTGCTACAATTTATAAAATGACAACAAATATTCTGGAAACCCTTAAACAAAAGCCCTATATCACCGGACTTCTCATTACTCTCTTTATCCTCATCACCTACCTCCCTACTATAAACACCTACCTGATGAGCGACGACTTCGAATGGCTCAACTCCTCCTACTCCGGCTGGCAAAACCCTTCGGAACTATTAAAACCAATCAATAACTTCTTCAGACCTTTAGTCAAATTCTCCTACCTGCTCAACTATACCCTCTTTAAAACGCATGCACTCTTCTATAACATCTTCACTGTGCTCATCCACCTGGTAAATGTACTTTTGCTTTATTTTTTAATTTTCAAAATCACCCGGCGTATAACCCCGGCGGCCTTGATTAGCCTTCTTTACGGGTCCTCTGCCATATACAGCGAAGTAACCCTATGGGCAGCCGGACGCCCGGATTCTTTGCTCTTAATATTTATACTGTCAGTACTTATCCTCTATAATAACCTCGAAGAAAAAAAACAACCGGGCCGACATATATTGCTCTTCATCCTTACCCTGTGCGCAGCCGCAGCAAAAGAAACCTGGATACTCCTGCCCTGCCTGGCTGTCGGACTGGTGTGGCTGGTAAAACAAACCCCCTTGAAAACCACCCTTAAATCCACCTCTAGCCTCTTTGTTTTGATGATAATTTATGTGGGTTATTTTATTATTTTACCGAAACTTACTGGCGCCTCTGCTTTCACCTCTTACGGCAAATTGGGAATCAAAGGAGCTCTTAAAAAATTCGGGTTTATGATTTCCAAATATGTGGGCCTGGATAAAGCATTTACAGGGGCATTTTGGCAAATCGCATTGATAGTAGTGGTTTTAGCAGCTTTAGGCTATTGGCTGATCCGACGGAAAAATAGACTGGCCCTGTACGGATTACTCTGGATGCTTATGACCATTGGAATCACCCTGTCTATCCATTACGCCCCCTCACGCTATAACTATCTCCCACTGGTGGGTTTCTGGATCATGATCGCAGCCTGGCTGGAAAAAGATATAAAAGATCTCCTGAAAAAAATTGAAATAGAAAAGCTCTCAATCATATTAGTGATTGGAGTCCCGATATTGTTTTACCTGGCCCTCCAGGTGATTATGCTGCAAAAGGAGATAAAAGATTACCACCAAAGAGGCTCTACCCACAAGGTATTAGTGGATATGTATCTCAAGGTAAAAGACCAACTGCCCCATGATCGCCCGATTGTATTTATTGACCTGGGCCAGCGGCGAGCAGTGGATGAACTGCGCCGTTCCATCAAAGGATACAAAAAATTACTGTTTGTTCGTAATCGAGCCATCTGGCAGCAGGTATTTCTCGCTCCTTTAGCCAATTTTGCCGGCAATCCCTTTTCAATACGAATGAAACCCATACCCGCTGCAGAACTGGAGGCACTCTTCCAAAAAGACTTCACTGCCCTGGTGTTTACAGATATGGGATTCTTCATATCCGATGCATATAAACAAAAGGTCCGGGATTTTTACTATCAGCATGGTCAACTCCCTTACAAAGTACAGGCGCTTCGGTTTGTACAGGTAAAGGCAGTCAAATGAAAGCCCTTATTATTATTCCCACTTATAATGAACGAGAAAATATCACCCTGGTGTTGACAAAAATTATAGATACCCTACCCTGGGTGGATATATTAGTGGTGGACGATCGGTCCCCTGACGGCACCGGGGAGGTAGTAAAAGATTTTGCCCAAAAAACCCTTGCCAATGTCATGCTCCTGGAACGCGAAGGAGAAAGAGGCCTGGGAAATGCTTATAGAGCTGGTCTCCAATATGGATTGAACGAAGATTACGAAGTACTCCTGACTATGGATGCAGACCTGTCTCACAACCCGGTATACTTGCCAAAAATCTTCTCTGCCCTTGAAACCCACGACCTGGTAATAGGCTGCAGGTATACCTGGGACGGCGGTACGATTAATTGGCGTATTCGGCGAATATTATTAAGTTGGTTAGCGAACCGCTTTGCCCGGTTTGTGTTGGGGGTGAAGGGTAATGACCTGACTTCCGGGTACCGCGCCTATCGCCGTGAAATCCTGGAAGCTATTGGATTGGACCGAGTGCATTCTAACGGGTATTCTTACCTGGTAGAAATGCTTTATTGGGCCCAACGAAAGAACGCTAAAGTAGCTGAAATTCCTATTATCTTTTTCGACCGCACCTGTGGGGAATCGAAAATATCTAAAAAAGAAATCTACAAAGGTGCGTTTACATTAATCCGTCTTCGTTTTGCAAAAAAATAAAAAGCTTTTGCTGGGGGTCCAGGGGGACGGTTTTCTCGAAAAGAGTCCCCCTGGCCGCCGGAGGCAAT
>CP070627.1:3496954-3499483 GCA_020355945.1 Candidatus Aminicenantota bacterium
AAAACCCACTGCTTGTGTTGAGCAAATATCTGTTGTAGTTTCTCTCCTTCTATGGCGGAAGAATCCTTCTGGCTGCCGCAGCCGCTGAAATAGACAATGACCAAACAAAGGCTTAAAGCTACTAACAATTTCTTCATTGCAACCTCCGGGAAAAATACTTTTAAATTACAGGGATAGTTTATGTGAAGTATAATGCTTTGTCAAGGGCTTTTTGAAAGAGCCTGTCCTTATGGTGCTCCTGTTCAGGGCCTGTTAAACCTGGCACACCGGCAATTAACCCTGGTATAATTGTTTTGTTTTCAAAAACCCCGGAAGGAGCTCAGGCAAGTGCCTTATTTTACAGCCTGATTGATATCAATAAATTTTTGCCTGTCCCCCCTTTTATCCAGATTTATAGCCCTGAGGAACCTATTGTAAAAAAAACGGGGTAACTCCGGAGACATAGGTATTGCAATATAATAGAATTTCTTTTAAAATTAATTATGCCATTTAAATATGATATTGCTATTGTAGGGGCAGGGCCTGCGGGTTCCACGGCAGCGTACATTTTGGGTAAACAGGGTTATCATGTACTTTTGTTGGATAAGGAACGCTTTCCCAGGAAAAAATTATGCGGCGGCTGCCTCACAGCCAAGACAATCCGGCTGTTGAACCGGGTTTTTAATGAGCCGGCAGATGCACTCATTAGAGAGAATATCATCAACTTTACATCCCATCGCTTTGAAATCCGCTATAAAACCAAAACCTTAGTCAATAGCCTATCGCCTTTTCCTTTTCATTTTGTTGATCGGCAGGTCTATGACGCATTCCTGCTTCGCAAGGCAAAAGATGCCGGGGTGGATGTGATTCAAGGTGAAAAAGTGACAGATATCCAGGCAAAAGCCCATGGGAGAGAATTAACCCTGACTACATCCAAAGACCGGTTCATCCAGGCAAAATTCATCATCGGGGCTGATGGGGTCAACAGCACCCTGCGTACGAAACTTTTCCAACAAAAGAAGATCAAAAGCTCCCAATGGCAGCATAACCTGGCTTATGGCCTGGAAATATTTCTCCCTAAGAAAGAAGCGATTGAGCCCATTGATGTCCCGATTTTATCGTTCGGATATCTTCGTTGGGGTTATGCCTGGATCTTTCCCAATAAAGATCGATTGGTAGTCGGGATCGGGGGGCTGAATCGAAAAAATAAAAATCTAACCGATCAATTCAAGCGGTTTCTTTCCGATTATAACTTTGGCAGCATTGACTCACTCAAAATCCAGGGACACCCACTGCCGTTTGGAAATTTCTTTTTAACATCGGTTTATAAAAACGTATTATTGGCGGGTGATGCCGCCGGCCTGGTGGACCCCATGTTGGGTGAAGGCATTTACCAGGCCCACAAAAGCGGCGAATTGGCTGCCAAAGCCATTGGCAATACACTGGAAAATCACACCAACCAGGACCCGGGAACCAATTATTTACATTTACTGCAAAAACACCTGATGACTGAATTCATCTATGCCCGACGATTCCGCTGGTTTGTTTATAATTCATTGAGTCATATCCTTAAATATCGCCATATCAAGCTAATGGGCCGTTATTTTGATAAACTGGCCGAAGTGGTGCACGGCGCTCGAACTTATAAATGGTTTAAAAAGAAAAAAAATTAATGTGCCTCCGGCGGCCAGGGGGCGAGAGCCTTTCGCATGGCGCATAGCGTATGGGGCAAAGCACTTTGCCATTTTAGGCTCCCCTCGCCGCGGGGCCTGGCCCCCCCACAAAAGCTTTTTATTAAGTTGCATTTTTCTTAAAGCCGCAAAGAAACGCGAAGATATGGAGTTGACAGTTTTGTAATATTGTTCTATAATAGTGGTATGAAAGTGCAAGATACACCTAAACCACTGGATATAACTGTCGAGCCCAAATCTCCTATACCCGTTTATGAACAGGTGAAACAGGGAATCAAACTGTTAATTATTTCCGGGTACCTGGAAAAAGGCGATCGATTGGTACCCATCAGGGAATTAGCGGCCAAGCTCCGTATTAACCCCAATACCATTGTAAAGGTTTACTATCAATTGGATGTAGAAGGGTATATTTACTCCCAACCAGGTTCCGGCTATTTTGTCAGGGGTGATTACCAAAGCAGGGAAGACGAAAAAATGGAATTGTTTAAAATGGTGACAGAGGAATACATTGTAAAAGCTTTGAAGTTGGGATACTCGCTGCAAGAGATGATTCAACAACTGCAGGAAAAAGCAGGGGAGACCGGGGGAGGCAAAATTTGATAAAAAATTTGAGATTCCTTCACCTATTGATTTTAAATGTGCTTTATTGTATATTGAAGTTTCACTTTTTTTTGAAACGTTTAATTATTTTGATACGTATAATATATTTTTAAAAGGAGAGTAAGATGACATTTTTATCATCCATAACCCCGGAAATTATATGGACGATTGTAGGGCTTTTGTTTATTTTTGTTGAATTTTTCATCCCCGGGCTGGTGATTGCGTTCTTTGGAGTCGGTGCCCTGATAACAGCCCTGAC
>CP070627.1:3499583-3502107 GCA_020355945.1 Candidatus Aminicenantota bacterium
CTTGATGCAAACCATGACTGCCTTTGGTTGTCGTTATACTTGTCTCTTTTTCTTCGGAAATTCGTGTTAATTCGTGTAATTCGTGGGCCACTTTTTTTGTATTTTGTATTTTGTAATTTTTTACAAGGGCTTCTTCCAGGGTACCCAATAAACCGGTTTCCTGTTTTCGCCGGATATATAGACAGGTGTGCGATTTTTCCAGTCTTGGCAGCAGACCTGCCTCCAGGAGGGAGGATTTACCTACACCGGACTGGCCGTAGAGTAAAATAACGGGTGCAGCGTTTTTTTGGGTGACGCGGTTGTATAATGCGCGGATATAATGAGAACGCCCAAAAAACAAGGGCGCGTGTTCACGGCGGAAGCGACCGAGGAAAAAATAGGGGGATTGTGGTAAAGGGTATGTTTGAGGAATGGGTGGGAGTCCAAACAAGGGATCATGGGCAGCATCGGGTAAGTTCCATTGGCTGACGTTTTCAGCGCCCTCTTTATAATAAAACTGCCAGGGGAATCGTTCATCATCGGGGGCTTTTCCATCCTGGTACATGGCCGGGGTATTAGATGGGCCGGTTCGGATAATAATTTCATCCCTGGCTTCGCGCCAAGCGCGTTCAAAGGATAAGCCATTTCCCATACCGTTGTAAAAACGGTCAGCCAGTCGAAGGGCGGTACTGTCGAAGATATCCTGTGATGTGGCAATAACAAGGGGGATACCGGCGCGGTTGAGTTCGAGAGCATGCTGTTGGGTTGAGCAGGCATTCAGGAACACCAGTTTCAGGCTGTTTTGGCCACCGAGGAATGGGGCAAGGCCTTCTTTATAAGCGGACGAGGGACCGCCGTACCGGGATTCCAGTAAGAGTTTATAGCTGTCAGCATGCCCGCCATAGTGAAAAATAGCAATCCTGTCTTTGTAAGTCCTGTCCTGGAACACATCCATTATATCCTCGAGGGAAGCGTTGGCCCGTTCGACCAGTTCGCATATCCCTGCCTTGACTGCTTCGCTCAAGGCATCGCGGATACAGCGGAGTTCTTCGGGAAGATTTCTCAGGTAAGCGCCCTCCCTGACCCGGTCATTGGCAAAAGCCAGGAATACAACCGGTTTTTGATTTAATCTTTTCATTTTCTATGCTCCTATTTGCCTTCGGCGACCAAGGGGGCTTTTTTGAAAAACCGCCCCGTGAAGCATCTGGACCCCCCGAAAAACTTTTTATTATTTTTTCTAGTCAAAAGTTTTTGTCCAACTTTTTTCAAAAAGTTGGCCGCCGGAGGCAGTAAATTACAAACATAACTTGATGGTAACTTTGCCCCAATCCTTGACGGTATTTACTTTTGTTTCTTTTTTTGTGAGTAGTTTATTTTTCGCGGTGCGGATATTATCATAGTTTTCCAATTCCCTCCATTCCGGGCAGACCACGACAAAGATACAATGAGGAGACTGGCCCGGTATGACGTCGAGGTTCTTACGCACCGCAAATGTTTTTTGGGGATGCTGTTTGTAGTCGCAGGTTTTTTCAATTTCTATTAGTTCTTTTCCATTATAATAGAATGCGGCCCACCAGAGTTCAATGTTAGCAGAGAATGTCCTATAGAAACCCATGACCGGACCGCCCACACTGCTTTGGGGTTCAATGGTGATAGTAATAGGTAAGAATTCAGTATACACGTAATCTTCCACCTGTCCGCGCACGATTTTTTTACCCGGTTTATTGGCGATGCTATTATAATAGGCCATAATGGTTTCCAGGGCTTTTTTATTCAAGCCGAATTCCCTATAAACCAGGGCTTTAATGACGATTCGCCTGACTTTTGGGAAAGCATTAAACAGTGTGTCAACGGTTTCCAGTGCAGCGTTCATCTCTTTGACTTTGTCGGCGGGAAGTGTCGGATCATCCAGTGATTTATCAGCTAATCTCTTATTGATTTCATCCTTAAACGCGCCCCGGTCTGCGGGTCCGCTCCGGGTAGGGCCATGTATTGCCCCTTCCTCTTCGAAAATCCGCTGAATGGGTTTCCATAGTTGTTTTTTAGTGAAGGGTTTTTGAAGTGTGGATACGGCAGCAAAAAAAGGCCCGTAAAAAGTTTCCCGGCTGCCGTCGGGGAAAACGATTTCAACTGATGCGTCCTTGTAAAGCATCAGGGCATGGTCTTTTTTAAGGGGAAAGGTTTGCGATCCGGTGAGGGGAATGATTTTATTGTCTTTTTTTACTTTTACGGTTCCTTTATAGGATATGATTTTATATCCTTTTTCTTCCGGTATTAAACCGGTAACAAAGAACGTCAAAACCAGGAAAACCATCAGCGGTATTTTCCATTTGCTTTTTAATTGAGTCATTGTTTTTCTCCTTTTTTAACCACAGATTACACAAAGGGACACAAAGAAGAGATCAGTAGGTAGTAGGTAGTAGGTAGTAGGTAGTAAGTAGTAGGTAGTAGAAAGATGATAGACGACAGAAGACAGAAGACGGATGACAGCTTATTGGTCCACCATGTCATGGGGTTTAAATCTGTGTAATCTGTGTAATCTGTG
>CP070627.1:3502207-3504712 GCA_020355945.1 Candidatus Aminicenantota bacterium
AAAGAAAAAAAACAAAGATGCGGAGATGTCATCTGCAATCAGCGGTTTCCTGGGAAAACTCCAGGTGGAAAATATCAAGGACTCACGGCTGGTGAAGGTTAGATACCGGTCTACTGATCCCGGGTTGGCCGCCAATGTGGTGAATACCCTGTTTAAAAATTACATTGATTTTAACCGCCGCACTAAGACGGAATCCACCAAACTGGCATCGGAATTTCTTACCACACAAATTGATGATTTGCGAAATACCCTTTATCAGAAAGCAGCGGAATTACAGGATTATGGTAAACAAAAAGAACTCTATTATCTATCCGACAAAGAAACCACAGTAATGGATAAACTTGCAGAACTAAATAAGGCCTTTGCCAGCGCCCAGGTATACCGCATCAACAAAGAAGCGATCTATAGGGAACTGAAAGGGAAGAATTTTGAAAATTACCCGGAAGTGAGGACAAACCCATTGATCCAGGACCTCAAAAAACAACACTCGTCAGTTGAGGTTGAATACAATCGCAAGGCAAAGATATTCAAAGAATCTTATCCTGAAATGCAGCGGTTAAAATCTCAATTGGGTTCGCTGCAGCAGCGCATTGACCGTGAAACCCGCGAGATTGGAAGGAAAATCCTTAAAGAAGCAGAAGCTGAATACCAGTCGGCAAAAAAGAAAGAAGATTCATTGGCAAATCTCCTGGACCAGCAAAAACAAGATGTGGTGGCTGCCAATAACAGTGCCATTAATTACACCAGCCTGAAAATAGAAGTGGAAAATATGCAAAACCTCCTGGACCACCTGGTTAAAAAACAAAAGGAATCCCTGTTAACCTCCAGGCTGGAAGAACATCAAACCAGCAATATCACAGTGGTTGACCTGGCAGAAGTCCCTACTGCCCCTATATCTCCTAATAAAAAGAAAACCTTAATCATGGCACTTTTCCTTGGTATCTGTGGAGGTCTTGGCCTTATCTTTTTACTGGACTGGCTGGATAAAACGATCAAAACCCCGGATGAGGTGGAAACCCTGCTAAAGGTCCCTTCTCTCGGTTTTATCCCGGCTTTAGACCCTAATAAACCCCATTGGGATTATGCTTACTCCTATTATTCCCGGGACTTCCCCAAAAATAAAAATCCCGGGAGTGAAAAAAAGATAAAAGAAATTGAGCTGGCCAACTATTTGGATCCGGAATCCATCTATGCGGAAAACTACCGGAACATCCGTACATCTATCCTGCTCTCAACACCTGATCATCAGCCCCGGATTTTAACGATAACCAGCGCCATACCCCAGGAAGGTAAAACCGCTGCCGTTGTCAACCTGGCCGTATCTTTTACCGAATTTGATAAAAAGGTCCTGATCATCGATGCGGATTTAAGAAATCCCGGGGTTCACAAGATTTTTAAGATAAAAAACACCAAAGGTTTGTCATCTTTCCTGGTGGGAAGGAGCAAGCTTGATGAAGTTATTTTTAAGACAGAGGTGAACAATCTCACGGTAATTCCATCGGGACCTGTACCCCCCAATCCCGGCGGACTCCTGTATGCAAAAGCAATGGGAGAGCTGGTCCAGGCCTCGAAAGCGGATTTTGATTTCATTTTCCTGGATACTCCTCCTTTGATGGGCATCACAGACGCGGTGATCATTGGTCATCACTCAGACGGTGTCCTGCTGATTACCTGGGGCGGTAAGACCCACAAAAAACTCGTTGAAAAAGCCAGGGATGAGCTGAACAAATACACCAATCTCCGTTTATTGGGAGTGGTTCTTAATAGGGTGAATATAAAAAGAAACGGTTACAGGTATTATTCATACAATAACAGGATGGATACAAATACGGGCATAAAAATAAAGAAAAAGAAAAAAATTCTGAAAGTCCCGAAAACCGCGTAAAAGAGAAAACAGAGACGCACGATGAATTTTATACAAAACTGGATCGGTTCTGAAAGAAACCTTTTGTTAGATCGTCATCTTCATATTACTATTCGCCATCTAACTATAAGAAAAGTTATCAATATTGTTTTTACACTGCTGGATTTTCTATTTCGAAAGAGAAAACCCAATTGCTCACCTATTTATATAAAGGTTGAACCAACAAGATTTTGTCACTTAAAGTGCAAGGGATGTATGCACAATAATCCTGAATTTCGAGAAGTATATGATATCAATTCACAATTAAAATTTGAAGATTTCAAGAAAATCATCGATCCTTTATGTGATAATTTAGTCGGCATAAGTTTCAGCCTTTTTGGTGAACCCTTATTATGTGACGATTTATTGAAAATGATTGAATACTCTCATAAAAGAAATATTGGAACCATTTTCCCTTCAAACTTATCGGTTCCTTTATCGGAGTCTAAAGCTGAAAAGATTGTTAAATCAGGTTTGGATATGTTAATGGTTTCCCTGGATGGCGTTTCTAAAAAGACATACAATAAATATAGAACCGATGGAAATTTCGATTTAATCATTGAAAACGTTAAAAAATTATCGATTGCCAGGAAAAATTTAAA
>CP070627.1:3504812-3507314 GCA_020355945.1 Candidatus Aminicenantota bacterium
AGGGAAACCCATCAATGGCATCTATTTAGCGGAAATGGGCCGACGATTGGGGATTCGTTTTTCTGTCTGTGATAACAAGATTTTTATCGAAGGAGAGGATGGCGAAAACGGGAACATATATGTGTATGATAACAACGGGCAGCAAATCGATACCCTTCATCTTGAATTTGAAAAGCTAAAAGTAACACAGGAACATAAACAAGCAGTAGAAGACTATTATGTCCTGAAACGCAGCAGGCTTTTAGCTATTGTGAAAGCAAGGGGGTGGCTCTATTGGCCTGATTTTTTTCCGGCTGTGCACTATCAAATGGTTGTGGACAATAAAATATATGTCATCCCCTACAAAAAAAAGCAAGGGAAAAATCAATTGTTTATCTTTAACTTGAAAGGGGAGTTATTAAAGCAGGTGGATGTTCCCATCGTGGAAGAGACTATTTTTTCCTTTTACCCTAACACCATAAAAAACGGGAAACTCTATCAATTGCTTGAAAACGAAAATGAAGAATGGGAACTGTATGTCCATGAGATTGATTAGGGAAAAAGGTGAAGAACGTAAAAACATCCCCTGGAGTTTTCCCGGTTAAGTGGGCAATACTGGTTACCATTGTTTTCGGAGCTGTCCAGTTGCCTTTTAGCAGCTTTATGGCTGATGATTTCATGCAATTAGGGATATTGGAAGGTGTTTCACCCTGTACCTGGCTGGGACCCATGGACATCTACACCTTAGCAGACGGTGACCCGGTACATATGAGAACCTTAAAAGATAGCGGCGCTTTCCAGTGGTTTTGGAGCCCGCAATTTAAAGCAAAATTTTTTCGGCCTTTAAGTTCTCTTCTGCTGCTCCTGGATCACGCAATTTTTGGTCTTAATCCTATTGGATATAGTCTCCATAATATATTATGGTTCGCTTCTTTGATAATCGCGGCAGGTTTTTTAATGCAGCGAGCAGTGCCGGGCCGAATCAGTACAATGGCAGTCGTTATATTTTCAATATCCGGGATTCACTGGTATGTGGTGTACTGGACCGCAGCCCGTCATATTATTGTGGCAGCTTCTATCGGACTCTGGTCTCTGCTGGCTTATACAAAATGGCGGGAACAGGGTTGGAAAAAAGGACGGTTCATTTCAATTCTTGGAATTCTTTTCTCATTATTGGCCGGAGAAGCTGCTTTGGGAGTTCTTGCCTATTTTTTTGCTTATGAGCTGCTGGCAACTGACGATGCTTTAAAACAAAAGTTAAAAAATCTTCTCCCCTTTATTTTAATGACTATCGCTTATCTTATTGTCTACAAATCATTGGGGTACGGGGCCAGTGCCGGATCAGGATATCTAAGCCCATTGACAGTACCATTGCGGTTTCTTTTGGCTTTTCCCGGACGCTTCCTGGCTTTGGCAGGCTCAATGATTGTTGGGGGGCACACAGAGCTCTGGATGTTTCCTTCTATTCGTCTTTATATCATTCTTATTGCTGTTTTGATCATTATTCTTTTTACCATTCTTTTTAAGAAAGTAAGTTCGTTGAAATGTAACGGAACAGGGCCTTTGGCATATAGGGTCCCCTCGCCGAGGGGTGCGCAGCATATAGGGTCCTCTCGCCGAGGGGCCAGGTGGATGTTGGTGGGTTCTGTTATTTCTTTGATTCCTTTTTCAGTGGCATCTCCTGGTGCCAGGTGCCTGGTTGTCCCTTTTGTAGGGGGTGCGGTTATTATTTCATTTGTTCTATATTACTGGTGGAAGTCTGTTCGAAAATTACCGGGTTTAAAACTAAGAATTCTTAGCATTTTTTGTTGGCTGCTTTTATTTATCCATTTTGTTTTTGCACCTATTCAACGCTTTGTCGGTCCTGGTTTTGCTAGAGAGGTATTTGTTAATCGGCTGAAATCCGTTCTTGAAAAAGCTGAATTTAACCATAAGCAGCTCCCACAAAAAATCGTTTTGCTGACTGTCCCGGATTTTTCCATTGGTTTGCATTCCTATTACTATCGCAAGCTGAACCGGGACCCCCTGCCTGAGTCCTGGTGGGTATTGTCCTGGGAAAGTTGTGATCACCGGGTTTATCGTTCGGACTCCAATACCTTTGAACTGGAATTAATAAACGGTAGTATTAATAGGTCTTTCCTTAAACAAGGAACGGTAATTAAGCTCACGGGAATGGTTGTGACAGTTCTTAAAGCTGGCAAAGAAGGAGCGAAATGTATTGAATTCAGGTTTGACCGTTCGCTTAATGATTCTTCGTTGAAATTCCTGGCCTGGATTGATGAAGGGTTGAAGAGTATTCAAATGCCGCCGGTTGGACAATCAATTTTTTTACCTGCAAAAAAATGAAGGGAGATTTTAAAATGAAAATAGTTGCGTTTACTTTGGTTTTTTTATTGCTCCTGCTGTTGGCTAAAGGTTTTGTTTTTTCTACTACTGTAGTTCCGTTACCCGAACTTTTTAACCCGGATTCCATCACAGTGGATAACCGGCAAATTTATATCACCGCATTTCCTACCATTTATA
>CP070627.1:3507414-3509910 GCA_020355945.1 Candidatus Aminicenantota bacterium
GCGGTTATCGAATCGTATGCCGGGTCGGCACTCACTCCACCCAGCAAAAATGAGGAATCCGGGATTAATTTAAGGTTAATCCTGTTGTTCATTTTTCCTCCTTATTCTTACCTTTCTCTTTATACAAAAGATTTTCCATATGGATGATATCCTCCAAAAGGTCTCTTGTAAGTTTAATTTTTTTCCCTTCATAATTGAGCATGAAATCCACTCCCCTGTCTTTTTGGACCACAAAACTCTCATATTCCGAATGACGGGCCAGGAAATACTCTGTATTTAATTGTTTTTCCTTGCCTTCGTAACGGTCTGAAACCAGGTCCATTAATTGGTGCAGCGAGGAGCGCTTGATGCGGGAGCCAGGGCCGTGGATATGTTTTGCTGTGTTGAAGATATCGGAGAATTCTTTTTGCGTATAAACATCACGTTCTGTGGGCATGTATTCACCCTCCCACAGCCAGAAAAAGCCATGATGGGTTTGTTTGCTTTTGTCCTTGTAGTAAGCATCTTTTGTCTTCTCCAGCAATGATTCCGATATTTTAAAAAGGTGGTAGATGGGAAAATTGTATTTTGCCACCAGGAAAGAGAAATTCATTTTTACCGGTTTATTGAGTTTTTTTCCCAGGATTTCTTCAATGCTGAAAAGTAGATCTTTAATCAACTCAAAGGAATTGGGATGAGTGAAAACAATCATGTCGTCACCGCCAATCACCGGCATCAGGTATTTAAATCCTTTGGCTTTTAGTTTTTCTTCGATTTCCAGGCGTTTAGCTTGTAAGGTTTGATATACGGTTTCAGAAAAATCAGCTAAATCCTGTTCCTCTTCCAGGGCAGCAAGGTGAGCCCCGGCTTCGTTCAAATCGCCATAAATTACCAGTAGTTCTTTATCAGAAATATCCTCCAGGGATTGAACTTCGGTTTTTCCTTTTTGGCGTTTTTCAAGGCAAATACTGCAAAAGCGAAGAGACTCATTTGTGTGGAGTCTTTTTCCGCAAGATTCACATTTTGATTTTTCCCCCTGGAACTCAACCGAACTCAGCGGTAGAATTAATCGTTTTTCTGATTTACGGTCTCTCACCAGGTAGTTCAGGATGGCATAAGTTGTTTTGAAGTCTTTTTCTAAGGGATGGCAAACAGCGGTCAAACTTCCTCCTTCTTTCAAATATTCTGAGAAATTCTTTTCCAGCCAATTGCAGATTTCTTGTCCATTGGAATCATTGGTTTTAAGCAAACCACCTCCTCCTTTGGCGTAAACCACTCCCAGGCCAGGAAAATTTTTCTTCAATTGGCTCATTAATTCACTCATCCGGGTTTTTGAATAGTAATCCAGGCATTTAATAAGTTCGGAAGCGCCTTTGACTTCTTTTGGTTTAAAGGATTCAAAGACGTAGTCCTTGATTTTATCTACATCAAATAAAATGTATTGCATTCACACCTCCTTGTTTTTCTTCTAAAATTTTTGGGTTTCCCATTACTCTTTTCATTTTGATTTCATAAACTCCTGGTACCTGAGTGCATTGATAAGGTTTCCATAGAGCTGAAGTTTTGTATTGGCGAAGCTCACTCTATCTTTATAATCCCCGCTTTCAAATCTGTTCTGTCCGAAATAAAAGCAATAAACGTCATCTTTTGTTTTTGCAATTATATTTAAAATTTCCTTGTGATCAAATTTTCCATCATCATTGTTGAATAGCACCATATTTGCGCTTTTAAGGTTGGTAATGTTATCAGTATATTGAAAATTTACGTTGGGAAAGCGAGCTCTTTTAAAAAAATCCTTAATAAATGAAATGTCAGCCCTCACAGGGCTTAACACGAGGATTGACATTTTATTTTTCAAACGATTCAAATCAGCTTCCTCCACCAGTCGCTGTAAATTACTCTCTTCGGTATCGAAGTAATAGGCAATTTTTTTCATAATTTCCCTTTCTGCACGCATCTTGGATTTGTTATATGCTTTTTCAAAATACGTAAAAAGTCCTAAAAATAAGGCCACTGTGATACCAAATATCCAATATAAGAGGTTCCTGGTATCCTTTATTCCTTCTTTTGCAGACTCAACTTCTTTTTTCAATTCAGCAATTTGGATTTTCTCCTTTATCACTTCCAACTCTTCCAACTGAGCGTTATACACTTTTTCTAAGGTATCAAGCCTTTTCGATAAATCTTCCACTGTTTCTTTTTTTTGGGCATATCCTGTCACACAAAGGGACCCCAACAGCAAAATTAAAATGAATCGTGATAACTGCTTTGCTTCCATACGCCAATCTCCTTACATCCTTAGGTTTATATTTCATACTACCTTTGCCCCTTTAATGGCAAATTCCTGGCTCCAACCCAGGTTAAGCGTAAGTATAAAGAATTTAAAGTGCTTTGTCAATCATTTTTAATCCTAAAAATTGAGCAATGGTCCAGCCCCTCAAAACCTTCATTATAAGATTATTTTGATTCTTGCCTTCACTTACCCGGCTGTTCATTTCAATCGTTGTAAGTCCCATC
>CP070627.1:3510010-3512503 GCA_020355945.1 Candidatus Aminicenantota bacterium
AGACCCGGATACGGGTTTTACTTCCATGCAGAGGACAGTAGGCTTCACCATGAGCCTGGGTGCGCGGTTGATCCTGGAAGGTCAGTTGAATCAACCGGGTCTGCTTTCTCCCCGGGACGTGCCTTTTGATCTTGTTGTCCGGGGACTGGAAAAGCACGGTATATCTATTTCACACCAGTTAAGCTTGAAATAGGGCCCGATGAAGTGAGTAAATGAAAATGAATCTAAAAGAAGTGATGAAAGAAATCCTTAATTTCCGGGATAAAAGGGACTGGAAACAGTTTCATGATCCCAAGAACCTGGCAGAAGCCATATCCATTGAGGCTGCCGAATTACAAGAAGTATTCCTGTGGAGTGATGTAAAGGAATCAAAAAAAATTGCCGCGAAAAAAAAGAAGAAAATATCAGAAGAACTGGCGGATGTTTTTATATTCAGTCTATTGTTTGCCTATGAAACCGGCATTGATGTTGAAAGGGCAATCCGTGATAAGATCAAACTCAACACCAAAAAATACCCGGTAGAAAAATCAAAGGGCAGCAGTAAAAAGTATAATGAATTAGCTTAAAAGAATTTTAAGCATTCTTGCCTGTCTACAACCCGGTCAAGCCGGAACCAAAGAGGTTTTTGGCCGCCGGAGGCAATGGTTGATAAGAAATTTAGGGGCTGGGAAGACTTTACATTTTACCCATTGATAAAGTATAATATATAAAGATTGATAAAAATCAATCATCATGTTGAGGTGACTGTCATGATATTGGTGCTGAATTGTATGAAAGATGAGATTCTGGCTGAATCCTTTGACATTGCGATTTCAAGGCCTCTCCAGCAAGCTGATTGGACGGCGGATTTTGTGCGAATTCCCCGGACCCGGAAAACCCCTGACCTGTCCAAATATTCCCATTTTATTCTTTCCGGGTCAGAGGCATCGGTTGTTGAAGATAATCCCTGGGAGGAGAAGTTAAAAGAGATCATCGATAATATTATTGATATGAAAAAGCCCCTACTGGGTATCTGTTATGGTCATCAATTTATTGTCCGTGCCCTTTTGGGTAGGCGGTCGGTGAGAAAAACAGAAACCCCGGAATTCGGATGGATGAATATCACGTTATCTAAGAACCCTCTATTTGAAGGTATTGTGGCTCCCAATCCCCCGGTTTTTATGGTTTCCCATTACGATGAGGTGTGTCGTTTGACAGATGATTTTCAGATTCTTGCCTCCACACCGCGCTGCGGGGTCCATGCCTTTCAATACAAAGACCTCCCGGTTTGGGGTGTGCAATTTCATCCTGAATACAATGTGGAAGAGGCCAATGAAATTTTCGACATAATCAAAAAAAGAGACTCTTCATTTTCAATCTATTTTTTCAATGCACTCCGGGATGAAGCACAATTGGAACAAAATGAACGTATTTTTCTTAATTTTTTACAAAGCTCTTAGCCCTTAGCTCTTAAAAGATTTTAAAGCGATTCAGCCGCCTTACAGCTAAAAACCAGGAGCCAAGAACTAAATCAAAACCTTTTAACATTCAATTGCGTAGATGTCGGATGAAGGGTTCCAAGTGCCGCAGCCCTTTCAATATGTGGATAATGAACACACCTGGTTGGAATTTACTCATAACATCTTTTTCTCGATTAGCAAGTCAATGATTTTTTGATGGATTTTTTCGGGTAATAAGGTTTGGCCGGTTTGGTCAAAGCAGTTGATTGAATAAAGATCGTCATTTTCTTCCACCAAGTGCAGGTATTCTCTCTCAACATTTTTTTGAAGTTCCAGGCTGCTTTCATGGATATCCGGTTTTCCTGCCAGGTAATTTCGGTCCGCACCTTCCCGGGTATCTTTTAATTTCCGGCTGATAAACTCAAAATTCATATGCAAAAAAATGGAGAGTGTGGGTTTGGGGATGTAATGGTGTTGGTATTCCAGTTGTAGTATCCATTCCTTTAATTTTCGTTTTTTCTCCGGGTCTTTGAATTTGGCCCCCTGGAATGCCATATTGGAATAAACGTACCGGTCCACTACTATAAAATAATCTTTTTCCAGCCATTGGCGGATCATGGTTTTGGCATTGTTACGGTCTCCGGCATATAGTAGTGCCGCCAGGTAAGGGTTCACCTGGTTGACGTCGCCGTATTCTCCTTTCAGGAAATTGGCCACCATTTCGCCGTAAATCGGGGACTCGTCAGGTGCATCAGTCCGGGGGAAATGCAGGTATTTATAATTGATATCCTGTTGATGGAGATAATCTTTTAAAAGATTGATTTGAGTGGATTTACCCGCGCCGTCCAGGCCTTCAATGACAATAAACTTTTTTACCTGGTGATTTTTTCTGCTATTCATCATTCTAAATTCTAGCGGTTTGCATACCATTTGTCAATAGGTAACGGGTTGTTAAAGGAAAGAAAGGAAAGGCAAGGAAAGGGGACACAAAGGAAAGAGGAGGAAAGGGAAAGATATGAGATATGGTGCCAGGTAATTTATTTGTCCTGGCAGA
>CP070627.1:3512603-3515077 GCA_020355945.1 Candidatus Aminicenantota bacterium
CCCCTGGTGGTTTCCGGGTCGGTTTTAATGGTTTCCCAGGGTTTTTGTTCGTCAAAGTAACGGTTGGCCAGGTCGGCCAGGCCGCGGATTTCAATCATTGCTTTTGAGAAATCCCGGTTCTCATAAAACCCGGCAATGGTGTCTGCTTTTTCCTGTACCTTTTGGATCAATGCTTTTCCTTCTTCCGGGAGTGTTCCCAGGGTACTGTCTATTTTATTAAGCATTTGAATGCCGCGGGATGCCAGGTTGGTGATTTTACCGATCAATTCACCATTAACCCGCATGACAAAATCATCGAAACTGAGGTCAATATCATCAATGGATGAAGAGAATTTGCAGGCGTAGTAATAGCGCAGGTAAAGGGGGTCAAGATGATCCAGGTATGTTCGTGCATTAATAAAGGTGCCCTTGGATTTACTCATCTTTTCGCCGTTTACCGTTAAAAACCCGTGCACAAATACATTATCCGGTGTTTTATACCCAGCATTATGCAGCATGGCCGGCCAGAACAGGGTATGGAAATAGACAATGTCTTTGCCGATGAAGTGGTACAGTTTCGCATCTGAGGGTTTCCAGAATTGGTTAAAATCGCAGTTGTTTTTTATGCACCAGTTTTTTGTGGAAGCGATATAGCCGATGGGTGCGTCCACCCACACGTAAAAATATTTCCCTTGTTTTCCCGGTATGGGGAAACCGAAGTATGGTGCATCCCTGGAGATATCCCAGTCCTTCAGATCGCCTTTTAGCCATTCCTCCAATTTGTTGGCCACTTCTTTTGTGGTGTGGTCTTTGACCCAACTTTTTAGGAAATCTTTGAAATGGTTGAGTTTAAAGAAGAGGTGTTCGCTTTGTTTTTCCACGGGTTTGCTGCTGCACAGGGCGCAGCGGGGGGTTTCTAATTCAAACGAGGAATAGGTTGCCCCGCATTTATCGCAGGAATCACCGTATTGATCTTCGGCCCCACACCTGGGACAGGTGCCGATCACAAAACGGTCCGGCAGGAACATCTCGTCTTTTTCACAATAGAATTGCGTGATGAATCTTGATTCAATATGGCCGTTGGCCACCATATGGGAGTAAATCTCTTCACTCAGTTCCTGGTTCTCCGGGCTGTGGGTGGTATAGAAATTGTCAAATTCCACTTCAAACTCGGCAAAATCGTCGATATGTTTTTGGTGGTTTTTTGTGATCAGTTCTTCGGGGGTAATACCCATGGCGCGGGCACTGATCATGGTGGGTGTGCCGTGGGTATCGTCTGCGCACATATAACGGCATTCGTTCCCTTTCATTTTCTGGAACCGGACCCAGAAATCGGTTTGCAGGTATTCCACCAGGTGTCCCATATGGATATCACCATTGGCATAGGGAAGTGCTGATGTCACCAGGATTTTCTCTTTTTTCTTTTCGCTCATTTTTAAATCCTTCATTCATTAATTTTTAAAGGAGTATTATATACCAATGTGGGTGGATTTTCAAATTTATTTTTACCACCAAAGGCCCGAAGGGGGAAAAAAGGAAAAATAAAAAAACTTCAATTTCACCCTTGACAGATTTAGTCTATGACATTATTATATGCATAGGAGGTACAGATGAGAACAACATTAAATATTGATGATTCGCTGCTTCACTCAATCACAAAGCATACAGGGATAACCAATAAAACAGAAATAATCAATACCGCGTTATCAGATTACCTTGGCAAACTGAGACGGCAGAATCTCATGAATGCTTATGGAAAGATAGATATAGACCTTGATGTCAGGGAACTAAGGGATAGGGAATTATTAGAATTAAAGGAATCGTATGAATAAATACCTTGTTGATACCTCCATATGGGTTGATTTTTTTAGAGGAAAATCGGAAGCAATCAAAAATCGAGTTCTCGACCTGGCAGCCAATAATAGGATATATTACAATGGGATTGTTATTTCTGAACTTCTAACCGGCGCTAAAAACCAAAAGCAATTCGATTTTATCATCGATAACTTTTCAGGTCTTAATTACCTGGAAATGGATAAAGATTTTTTCATTTATAGTTCAAAGATCATTTATCAATTGAAACGTTCAGGTATAACTTTGCCAATGTCCGATGTTATGATCGCGGCCCATGCTAAGCAGCACAATCTCATCGTATTTTCCAAAGACAAGCATTTTGAATTGACAGGTAGAAAAGTTGGTTTTCAATACGACGTCATCAAAAACTTCTGAGGCGTAACTGGTGAATACAATATGAATCAATCCCTTGAAAAATTAAAGAAATATTAGGGAAAAGGAAAGGAAACAAATGATAGTGTACCACGTACCAATGACAGTGTACCAATGAAAAATGATAGTGTACCGCTTTCCAATGATAGTGTACTACTTACCAACGACTGTGTACCGCTTTCCAATGACAGTGTACCATGTACCAATGATAGTGTACCATATACCAATGACGGTGTACCACTTACCAATGGCAGTGTACCGGTACACTG
>CP070627.1:3515177-3517648 GCA_020355945.1 Candidatus Aminicenantota bacterium
GTGATGACGAGGCATAGTGGGGCTATGTCGAGGAAGAACAACGCAGCTATTCACGTTCAGAACCAGCGAGAATGATACGTTATTTTTGGAACGAGCCACCAGGTACCACGTATCAAAACATCACTGTGTCAACAAATCAAGAATTCGATATTATATTGAACAACGCTTTGAGTGTGCTGTCTTGTGATTAATCTTTATAATATACCATACAGGGAAACTTTTTGTAAATACGCAAAATTGTTGCATTGCCGGGAAAAATAGTTAAGTTCTTGCTAATTTTATATTAAAAAAAAATAAATCTACTTTTTTTAATATTATTGCGAAAATCACTTAAAATTAGCTGCTTTGTGTAAAAAATTAAACATTATAGTTGGAATTTTCGGGTAAATTTCTCCACACCAGTTGGTAAGACATCTCTATAATCCCTAACAATCAAAGCAGGCCAGATATGTTATTTATTTTAGAATGATAAATTTCCCCACCAACGGCAAAGAAGAAAAAATCTCCTTATATGCACATTATTACTCTGCATTGTGAATTTTAGCTGCCTGGTGAGTACGCAACAATTTTTGTTATGTTTTAAACTTTTTTTAAAGTCCCAATTGGGGTGCGATTTTCTGCAAGGCGGTGAGGGACGTAACTAAAAAGTCATCCAATTCCACTCCCATTTTAACGCATTCCTGCATTTGCTCCCTGTTAGCTCCTTTGGCAAAGGATTTTTCTTTAAATCGTTTTTTCATGCGTTTCAGGTTTACATTTTCCAGTTGTTTACTGGGATGCATCAGGGCACAGGCAATGATAAAACCGGATGTGGGGTCTACCGTATAAAGCGCAATATCCATTTTGGAATCCAGGCTGGCTTTGGCATTATGGGCTTTAATGGCGTGCAGGATGTCCTCATCCAGGTTATATTCAGCCAGCATTTCCACGGTTTTTAACGTATGGTTATCCGGGTCATCCACGGTATATTGATAATCCAGATCGTGGAGGAGCCCGGTGAGCCCCCATTTTTCCACATCTTCGCCGAATTTTTCGGCAAATTCCCGCATACAGGCTTCCACAGCGAGACAATGTTTCACTAAATTATCTTTTTCCAAATGCTGTTTGACCAGCTCTAAAGCTTTCTCTCTATCCATGGTTACTCCGTCACTCGTCACTACGTCACTATCGGGTCTTACTTTTTGGCTTCTTCAGCAGGGGGTTCACTTTTTTTAGGGGGCATGGAAAAGAAATCCTCTGCCAGTTCTACATTGGGCTCAACCGCATCTAAGATCAAACTCATGGGCTGCTGGTTAACACTGAAGCTCAACGAGTGCGGTATCATCACACCGGCCACGGGTTTGTAATCACCAAAACTGGTCTCTATGGTCACCTCGGTACCGTCTTTCTTTTTCTTTGTGGTGGAAGTTTTCAGTTCGATAAAGCTCTCGGTATCGATAAAATAATATATTTCCCGGCCATCTTTCCGGGTAAGTTTCAACTTAAAGACTTCGGTGCCTTCCAGGTCTTCTTTTCCTATTCGTTCCAGCTTATGGCCTTTTTTCTTATAATCGATAAAGGGTTCATCCATCATTTCACCTGTATCCTTGACCTGGTCTGCTTGTTCTCCCGTCACTTCCTGGGGATCGCTGCCCCCGGCAAAGGGACTGATTTGCCAGACGATGTTACCATCATAAGCCATCATCATGGTGGTGCCCTGGAACACCATTTCCATTTTTACCTGGGTGGGTTTTTTAAACCACATGGTAAAGGGCATTTCAAAAGTTTGCATCATCATTTTCCCGGTCATTTTCACGGTTTTGAGTGCCTCGATTTTGGCAGCACCGCCCTTGGCGTCTAAATTGTTTTTAATGATTTCATCCAATGATTGGGCCTGGCCCAATGGGCTCAAAAACACGATCGTTAAAATAATAACCAAAAACGTTCTCATCTTCTACTCCTTTTCTTTTTTTTGCCACAGAGGCCACAGAGGCCACAGAGGACACAGAGAGACAGTCTCTCATATCGCCATGCGCCTTGCGCCATGTTTAATTATACAGCAATTACGTAATAAAAACAAAAAAGTTTAAAACATTGTCACATTTCTTCGTATAAAGTATAATATATTTTAAATATAGGAGGGCTTATGCAATTGAAGAAAATTATTTTATGTTTGGCCATAATGGTATTAAGTATTGGAATGCTCGATCTAGCCGCAGCACCAGCCAACAGAGTGGAAATCGATTCCGCTATATTTGGCGATATTAAAGCCAGGAACATCGGCCCGGCAGTGATGAGCGGACGCATCACCGATATCCAGTGCGTGGAAAATAATCCTGATATTATTTATATCGGTACTGCCAGCGGCGGTTTGTGGAAATCCACGGATAAAGGAATCACCTTTGAACCTGTGTTCGATAAATATACCATGTCCATCGGCTGCATTACCATTGACCCGAAAAACCCGGATACTGTGTGGGTGGGTACCGGTG
>CP070627.1:3517748-3520217 GCA_020355945.1 Candidatus Aminicenantota bacterium
AGTTTACAAGCCTGGCACTGACTGTCCGAGAGGACATCCCCCCTGGTGGGGGACGGTTTGGAGAAGATATGAATTTGAAAATTGATAGTCCGGGAATCCGGACTTCAGTCCGAAAATCCGGACGAATATTTAATGTTCACCTTTCCAGGAATTGCTTTATATCACCCTTCTCAGGTTTTCTGAAAATTGGAAGCAAAAATGTATACCAATAATCAGAAAAAAAGAAAAAACATGATTGCAAAGTCATTCTTTTTTTTCTATAATTAAAAGCTATGATTATTAGAGATGAAAGATTAAATAACCGGGGAAACTGAAATGAAAGAAAATGAAGGTCACTTAAACGTATTTGAAAAAATCAAATGGTACCGCCTGACCATCACATTTATTTGTAAAAAGAACTCCTCTATAATGAAAAGCCACCCCATTTCAGTGATCCAGGCCATTGTCAAAGCCGTAAGCAGCAAAACCCCGGGCTTCTCTTCCCTGGAACCCGATATCATTCCGGTATTTCATCTTAAAGATAAAAAACACTCCTCTCAATTAAAATCCCTGGACCAGGTGCCGGTTGAATTCTTTTTTTTCAAACCACCCCCCGAAGCAATCTCCCAATGGCAGCAAAATTTGCTGGATTACCTCTCTGACCCGTTTCACCAACAAACCTTAGAAATCTTCTCACCCGGAGATATAGAAGAACGAAACTATAAAACCCTGGTCCACGAATTTGCCTCTGTACAACCGGAAGGAGAACTGTGCCTGGAATTCCTTTCCCCACTGCCCTTTAAACGGGAAAAAGGTAAAACCCGGGTTTATATCTCCAAAGATCGATTGATCAGGTTGTTTGAAAAACGCTTTTCCACTTTATTTAACCGGGAGTTTAAATATCTACCCGGCGAGGATGACTTTTCCATGCTGCCCTATTATTGGAAATATACGGAGATCAAGCATACCTCGAAATCCCAGCCTGGATCCGTTCAATATATCAACGGGATGATCGGTAACCTTTATATCAAAGGTAAATGTAAAAACCTGCTGCCCTTTTTACTCCTGGGCAGTGAAATCCATACAGGCGGCAAACTAACCAATTCACAGGGGTATTATCGCATATTACCCGATTCGCCCCCCTATTTTGCCATGAGCTTCCCTGACCCTAAAGCCCTTATCCCGATTATACAAGATGTGACGGAAACTTACGATCATGCTGCAGAATGGCTCTCTAAAAATGAAATGTATCCCTTTAACCAACAGGCTTTTGCAAAACAATTGTGTGATGAAATCAAAAATGACCAATACGCTGCCTCACCCAATACTGCATTTATGATTCGACAAAAGAATAAAAAGGACCGGTTAGTGGAACAGTTAAATTTTAAAGACCTTATTGTCAGCCGTTACCTGGTAAAAACCCTGTACAAGATCATTGATAATTGTCTTGAAGAAGAATCCATCGGGTTCAGGAAAGGCATTTCTCGTGAAAAAGCAGCACTCATGATAAAATCTGCCCTGGCTGAAGGGTATGAGTACATCATCGAATCTGATATTGAAAATTTTTTCCCCTCCGTAGACTTAACCCATTTATACCGAGTGTTGGATCTTTACCTGCCGGCAAAAGACACATTAATCAAAAACCTGGTGCAAAAATTAACCGGGAATGGGTATATCCTGGAAAGTGAGTATAAAGATCGCTCAAAAGGACTGGCATTGGGAAATCCGTTGTCCCCCTGCCTGGCAAATCTTTACCTGGATTCCTTTGATGAACATGTCAAAGCCCTGGATGTGCGTTTAATCCGGTACGCGGATGATTTTATCGTTTTATGTAAAAGCCCACAGGAAGCAGAGACTGTTTTGTCGAAAACCCAAACGTTTCTCTCTGAAATCGGCCTTAAAATAAAAAAGGAAAAAACAGCGATTAAACCGATTGATAAAGGATTTCAATTTTTAGGCATTACATTTGACGGCCTCACAGCAGCAGATACCACAAAAGAGCACATCAAGATCTTTAAAAAACCCCTTTATATTGGCGAACCTTATGTATTTTTAAGCTTAAACGGCGAAGCAGCAGTCCTAAAGAAAAATCAAAAAATTATTGACGCTATTCCTTTGCGCCGTATCAGCGAAATCATGGTCATGGAAAAAACGGTTTTTTCCACTGCCCTGATACGACACTGCGTTGAAAATAACATTCCTTTTACCATTGTCCTTAACAACGGCTATTACATCACCACCATCAAGCCTGACTCCAAAAAATACTATGAGATTTCTTATGCCCATACAAAAAAATACGCTTCCCTGGCAAACACCGAAATCGTATGTATTGCCGCGGAATTGGCTGCCGTTAAAATTCTCAATTATATTGCTCTATTTAAACAAAAGTACAAAAAAGGAGATCATGAATTTATAGAAAATTTGGCTGAGATTGTGTCAAAAATTTACCAGGCAGGAGATATTTACCAGGTCAGGGGATTGGAGGGCCTG
>CP070627.1:3520317-3522779 GCA_020355945.1 Candidatus Aminicenantota bacterium
AAATGGCCATGGCGACAAATGTCTTGTTACAGACTCTCCAATTACAAAGTGCAAGGAAAAGCCCAGGAAAAAATGTAATATAGAAAATTTTTTTAAAGAAAGTGATATTGTCGAAAATCTCAAAAAGCTGAAACGTAAAGTAGCCGGAGAAAAAATTTCATCGGAATTCCTAAAAAAGCCAAAAAATAAAAAATGGTTAGAGTGTTTCAAAAAATGGGATTTCACAAAAAATGAATTTGAGTACAGGGGGCAGAGCTGCTGGCGTCCTTTCTTTGACATGATAATGCTTCTTCAATGTCCTGGTGATGCGGTAATTCTCTCCAGTGATAAGGATTTCGATGAACTGGGGAAGGCGATAGACAGGGATAATATCCGGGTTTCATTTTAATCTTCTCCGAAAAGATGAGGCGATCCTCTTAATTACAATGATTACAGTGTTGATTGATATTTTCTTTCATTTATGATATATAAAGGTTATGGAATATGCATTAGAAGAACGCATCGGCAACCCGGACCTGTTTACCGGCAGGAAAGAGGAGTTGGCTTATTTTCTCAAATGGATAGACGACATCAAGGAAAGAAAATCTAAAAGCACAGCCATCCTGGCCCGGCGAAAAATGGGAAAAACCGCCCTGATGGAACGTTTGTTCAATATCACCTTCTTCAAAAACAATGGGGTGATCCCCTTTTATTATGAAGTCAAAGAAATAAAAAAATGGGCCGTCGATTTTTGTGTCGATTTTTTCTTGACTTTTGTTTACCAGTATATCGCTTTTAAAACCAGGAAATCCGGCTATCTTATCCCGTTTAAAAGGGATAATTTGGAGAAAGCTAAACAAGACGCCGTAAAAGAAGGATTAGACTACCTGGCGGAGCTTATTGACAGCGTCGATTATTCAGCCCGTCATGAGCATGTTGATCTATTGTGGGAGACGGTTCGCATCGCCCCGCACACCGTTGCTTTCAGGCAGAAAGAATCTATCGTTCAAATGATCGATGAATTCCAGTTTTTAAATATTGTGGTCTATCGGGACAAAGCATTGAAGACCCTCCAGGATGACATGGCCGGAGGATATTTAAGCACGGCTGAAAGCAAAATCGCACCCCTGTTGGTCTCCGGTAGTTGGGTAGGCTGGCTGATGAACGAACTGAGAATGATGCTGCCGGCACGGTTCAAGTACAAATATCTTGAAAATATGCCGGAAGAGGAAGCCATCGAGATGGTGTTTAAATACTCACGGTTCTTTGAGGTGCCGGTCACTGAAGAAACCGCTTATCTTATCGCTCATCTCTCCGAAGGCAGTCCTTTTTATATCAGCTCCATTATACGTTCCGAATATAGGGACAAAGACCTCACCAGGGTTGACGGCCTCACTCGAACCCTCGAATTTGAAACAATGGAAGATCGAGGCGAGATCAAATCCACCTGGATGGAGTACGTTGCCACTGCTTTCCAGCGGGTCAACGACCGAAATGCCAAAAATATCGTGCTTTACCTCAGTAAAAACAAGAATAAAGAGGTCACCCGGAAAGAGTTATTAGAAAAATTGCAACTGGACATGACCGATGCAGAATTGGAAGAAAAACTGAAAGCCCTGGTTGGGGCGGATATTATAAAGCAAGGTCAAACAAATTTCGACTACCGCGGTGTCCAGGACAAAATTTTCGACAAAGTGTTTCGCGGTGTTTACCAAAAAGAAATCGAACTTTTCAAGGTGGGTGAGATAAAAAAAGAATACCATGAAGCCTTTCAAAAACTGAAGAAGCAGTACCAACGATTACAGGGAAAGTACAATTATCAAAAAGGGTATTTTGCCGAGTATTTGATACTGGATCAACTAAAATATAACGCACGGGAAAAAAATGAATTATTAAAATCAATTACCCGTTTTTTGCCGCCGGATTTCAATTTTTGTGATTATTCACGAGTTTGGAAGTACAACAGTTCGCCTGAGTATGCCAGGGGTTTCAGCGTAGATATTTTTGCCCGTTCTCAATCACCGGGTGATTATTCCATCATCGGCGAAGTGAAAAGCAGGGATCAAAAGAAATTTTCATTGGATGAAGCAGCAGCGTTTGAGAAGAAATTCGAGGCAGTCAAAGAGATGGAAAGTGTAAAGCAGGTAGTTGGCTTTATTTTTTCTCGGAATGGCTTTACCAAAGAGGCTGAAGCCTACTGCGAAGAGAAGAGGATTGCCTGTTCTGAGGATGAGCAGTGGCTGGAGGTTTAACCCGCATTTCTCACCAGCAATCTACTGCAATGCCAAATCTGCCTATGCCTGCTGCGTCAGGCTCCTTCACCCGCTTCGACGTACTGTCAAGTACGCCTCCAGTGGCTTCAGTCGCCTTTCTTGCATCCATAATCATCTTTGGCATTTCGTTACGATTCCTGGTGAGAAATGCGGGTTAAGGTTTTATAATTTTTTAACACCTTACCGGTTCGTGTGCTTTTTCTCTCCTCT
>CP070627.1:3522879-3525339 GCA_020355945.1 Candidatus Aminicenantota bacterium
TAAGGGACATCGCCGGTGAGTATTTCATAAAGCTGCACACCCAATGAATAGATATCGCTGCGGCCGTCAATTTTCTCCCCTTTGCACTGCTCCGGGCTCATGTAATGAGGGGTGCCAATACTCATACCTGTACGGGTTAAGTGAGTGCTGGAGTCTATGGCCCGGGCAATGCCAAAGTCCACCAGTACCACTGTGCCATCGGAACGAAACATAATATTATCCGGCTTTATATCGCGGTGAATGAATCCTTTTTTGTGGGCATAGTCCAGGGCACTGGCAATCATCTTGACGATCTTCAGCGCTTTTTTAGGGGGAAGACAACCGGTCTGTCTCAGCCGGTTACTCAAACTCTCTCCCAGGTATTCCATAACAATAAAATAACTGTCCTCTGCTTCTCCTACATCATGGATGGTGATAATATTGGGATGGTTCAACTGGGCAGCGGTTTGGGCCTCTTTTATAAATCGTTTGGAAAATAGCTCGTCCCGGAAAAGTGAAGGAATCATTACTTTTACGGCCACATGACGCTGCAGCTTTTCCTGTACCCCCAAATAGACATCTGCCATTCCTCCCTGGCCCAGCTTCTTTATCATCCGGTAGCCTGGAATTTGAGGCAATTTTGTCATACCTGTTTCTCCTTACTGATAGAGATATATATTATCCCATTTTTTAGCAAAAAATTCAAAAAAAGAAAAAATTTTTCTTTAATTTTAGCCACATCGCGGCGGCGAACCCGGAAAAATACGGGTTACCACCCGCCCTCCGGCCACTGGTTCAACACCCTACAAATGGGTGGTCCCCGGGGCTTACCCCCCAGATATTGTGTGTAATTTTAAAAAAAATCACATGATAGGCTTGACAACATAAGGAAAAAAATAATAAAATGTATTTTGATTTTCTGTTAGGGGAAAAATTGAACCCTTTGGCAATCGGATGGCGAGAGATTGTAAAGGGTTGGAAAGTTGTTTTTTCCCTAAAAGAGTAGGCAATGAATTATTTAAAGATATAGATATGATAGGAGAATTCAAATGGACGGATTGATTTTAGCCGATGATACAAATTTTGATTACTTTCTTAGTGATAACGAGAAAGCCATCATCGTGGACTTTTGGTCACCCACCTGCGTTCCTTGTAAATTGATTGAGCCGGGGCTTAAAAAAATTGCCTCCCGTTACGGTTCAAAAGTAAAGATACTGAAGGTCAACGTGGACAACTCCCCCAAAACTTCCTCCCGGTACCTGATTCGCGGTCTGCCCACACTGTTATTTATAAAAAATGGCAGTGTAAAGAGCCAGATGGTGGGTGCTGTCAATGTGAACCAGATCGAACAGACCCTTCAACGGGTGATTTGATAGGGGCAAAAAATTTGCCGTAGGGAAGTAGGGAGAGGGCAAACCATGAAACCCGCGCTTTTGTATGAGAAATACGAAAAAGGAGGAGGGCAGAAGGTTAAGTGTCTGCTTTGCCCTCATCACTGCATTTTAGATGACCAACAGCCAGGAATCTGCCAGGTCCGTCAAAACATCAAGGGAGAACTTTATTCTCTCAACTATGACCGGGTAGCAGCCACGCATACCGATCCCATTGAGAAAAAGCCTTTGTATCACTTTTTACCTGGTTCAACTTCGTTTTCCATTGCCACCATGGGCTGCAATTTTCACTGTAAATTCTGCCAGAACCATTCGCTGTCAAGGGTTGAAGATGCAGGATATATCTATGGTGAATCCATTTCCCCGGCACAACTGGTAAAAACCGCCTTAAGAAACCGGTCCCAATCCATTTCCTATACCTACACCGAACCGACTATCTATTTTGAATTGATGCTGGAAACAGCAAAACTGGCTAAGGATTCCGGTATAAAGAATGTGATGGTTACCAATGGTTACATGAGCAGCAAAGCACTGGAAATGATTGCCCCTTTCATGGACGGGGCGAATGTGGATTTAAAAGCCTTTACCGACGGTTTCTATAAAAAATACTGCGGTGCCCGGTTAACACCTGTGCTGGATACCATAAAAGCAATGAAACAAAAAGGCATCTGGGTGGAAGTTACTACCCTATTGATCCCCGGGTTAAATTCCGACACAGAAGAACTAAAACAATTGATTTCTTTCATTTTGAGCGTGGATGGGACGATTCCCTGGCATGTTTCACGATTTTACCCGCAATATAAACTCACCAGTGTGCCCCCCACCGACCCCGGGACTATTTTTGATCTCCTGGAAACAGCTAAAGAAATGGGTCTTCAATATCTTTACGCCGGGAATGTCAGCGCTGATCGATGGGATGACACCTATTGTCCTAAATGTAATACCCGTTTGATTCAACGAAGTGGATATTTCACCCGGGTTTTAAACTTATCCAACGGCAAATGCGCTTCCTGCGGTTTTTCCATACCTGGCGTCTGGAGATAGCCTTCGGCAAGCCCGCGGCGCGGGCACCCTATTAGGGGGAGCGCTT
>CP070627.1:3525439-3527899 GCA_020355945.1 Candidatus Aminicenantota bacterium
CGGTGCATATGGGACTTCCGGCTCCTGGAAGCCTTTTTTCCATTTGGCCAGGGCTTTGCGGTCTATCTTGCCGGTGGCAGTCAGGGGGAAATCCTCCACCCGCCAAAATACGTTGGGAATCATATAATCCGGCAGTGACGCTTTAAGTTCCCGGATCACATAAAGCTCATCAACGGTTTGCCCCTGGTTTTTTATATAAAAGGCGGCTAAATAGCTTTCCCCGTTGGGCTCTTGCTGGCATACCACCACGCTTTTCTTTATACCCGCTATTGTATCCAGCTTGTTTTCGATTTCGGCTAATTCGATTCGATATCCCCTTACTTTTACCTGGAAATCCTTTCTGCCTACATATTCAATCGTGCCGTCGGGTAAACGCCGGCCCAAATCACCGGTGCGGTATACCCGGCCGCTGCCGGTTAAAGGGTCTGTCACAAATACTGCATCCGTCTTTTCCCGGTGGTTTAAATACCCCAGGGCCAGGTAATCACTTTTAAATACAATCTCTCCCACTTCATAGACCCGGGTTTCTTCCCCGGCTTTATTAATCAAAAACACCCCGGTTTCGTCCACCGGGTATCCCACCGGGACAGAGTCCTTGAGGATCTCACTCTCTTTATTTATAAAATACTGCAGGGTCACCGTGGATTCCGTAGGGCCCAATCCATTGATAAATATACAGGTATCAGGAAAGTAGTGTTTATATTTATCCACATCTTTTTTGTGCACTGCTTCGCCTCCCATCACCACAAAACGGATATCCGGGAATGATTCATCCTGGGTAAGCATGTCGGTAAAATAGCGATACACCGTGGGAATGGAGTGGAAAATGGTGAGCCCTTCATTTCTCAGCCAATCGGGTAACCGGTCAAGGCTCTCCTCTTGTTTTATATCATAGGGATACAAAGCTGCGCCATTCAATAGGGCACCAAAGATGTCCATCTTGGCAGCATCGAAACCATAAGAAGAGAAAAGCGTCAATCGATCCCCCGGATGTATATGCAGGGCATTGGTATATACCCTGGCAAAGTGGAGCACATTGCGGTGATTTTGTATAACCCCTTTGGGGGCACCGGTGCTGCCAGAGGTATATAAAATATAGGCGAAATTGCCGGGCTTGATAGGGAGACCTAAATTTTCTCCGGGTATTCTTTCATCATGATAAATTTTATTCACATTTATGATGGGAATGCGTTTGTTTACGTTATCTCTCACCTTTACCGCCAGGTTGAAATTCCGGTTATCCGTGAGAATCACCCTGGCTCCCGAATCTTCCAGCATAAACTGCAATCGCTGCAGCGGATAGGAGGGGTCCAATGGGACGTAGGCTTTATTTGCTTTTAATGTCCCCATTATCCCGGCAATCATATGGGTATCGTGACCAAACAACAGGGCCGCGGCAGCGGTTTTATCCCCTGGCTCACCAGGCTCATTGTCAATAATTGCCTTTTCAACAGGTTTAACAGGCTCTTTCTCCTTAATGGCAGCGATTTCCGTCCTGTGGTTCCTCTTTTTAGCCGCGTCTCCACAAACGGGGCAGGATGGGTCGGGTTCAATTTCCAGTTCCTCGAAAAATTTACCCCCCCATCCCACATCCCAATCAAATCCCTGGCGTTTCGATATCTTTTTGAAATGATCGGTAAAGGTATAGGTAATGAGCCGGTACCCTTGAGAATTGACAATATCCGGGGTTCCTCTCTGGTTCATAAAGAAATATTTATTGTATGCCGGGTTTTCAAATCCCAGTAAGATTTTAACCGCTTCATTGGCGGCAAACCCGGTACTCATAAACAAAGGCGGTGGTGCCACCGGATTGGGAGTCTCCTGGTAATTTTTAACCCTGGCTTTTATCTCCCGGATCTCTTCCAGCAAATTCCTGTCATGGATACAATGAAAACAGGGAGTGGGGGGGGAATGAAATACAGCCGCATAGGCATTTAAATCGATCATGGAGGAAATAACATGAGGGACCTGGTGGGCCACGGCATATTCGGATAAAATAAATTTCGCTTCCAGGTCATCGAGGTTATCGAAAATAATTTCAGCTTCTCCCACCAGTTCATGGACATTTTCCCGGGTCAATTTTTGGGAAATAGGGATAACCTTTACATTGGGGTTGATTCGTTTGACTGTCATTTGGGCAGAGAGTGCTTTGTTTATGCCAATCCTGGATTCATCATGCAGGAGTTGGCGATTTAGATTGGATAATTCCACCTCATCAAAATCACAGACAATAATGGTGCCGATTCCCATCAGGGCCAACTGCATAATAAGGGGAGAGCCGGACCCGCCAGCACCGGCGGCAAATACAGTGGTACTTTTCAATTTCTCCTGTTCTTCGATGCCCCACTTATGGAGCATCAGTTGGCGGTTATAGCGGATTTTCTCGTTTTCATTCAACCGGTATCTGTCATCATATTTCTCCATGACAACCCGGGCCACCCGGTTGGCATACCGGTTCAA
>CP070627.1:3527999-3530457 GCA_020355945.1 Candidatus Aminicenantota bacterium
CGGGTGTTCTACTGTCTATCTAAAACAACCCTTCAAAGATTTCAGTGATTCAACCAAAAAAATAGGAAAAAACACTACCTATTGCTTTGAACAACTGTTTGCAGAAGAAATCAATACCCGCATTGCCGAGTCATTAAAAAAAGAAACCATCAACTCTTCCCTCCTGGAACCGAACGTACTCACCTGGACCCAATTGGAACTGCGAAAAGAATTCATTAATTACCTGGTAAATTATACCGATCTCCTGGAATCGATTATTATTAAAGACTATACAAAAGATATTTCTAAGAATGCCCAACAGGTGAAAAAGAATATCGAGACGATATACCTTTCCCATATTGACCCCCTAAAAAAGAGAGTGAGCAACCTCTCTTTTTCTATTTACAGCGCGCTGGCTGAAACACTAACCGCTTCAGCCAGGCGCGCTTTTATTTTAAAAATCATGAACCAACACCAACCCATACTGGAAATCGTAATCGAAAAACTCAAACAAGAATTGGAAACCACCCAGGTATTGATCAATAATTTTTTTGACCGGCAATTTTTGTATATGGTGTGTTTCCGCTGGCCGGCAAAAGAATCCAGCCGGGAAAAGTACGCGAAGATCGGTGCTAAAATACTGAAACGGAAACGGGAAATCAACAGCATGCTAAAAGAAGTAATCCATGCAGTTGAACTCATTCCCCGTACACACCAACAGTTAATCAAGTTGGTTAAAGATAACCAGGGTCCAGGTCAAACCCTGTACCAATTGATTAATGCCGGTGCAAGACTGGCAGAGATGTTAGAGGAGTTCTCCAATGAAAAAAAATAATCCTATGCCTTCGGCGACCAGGGGGGCTCTTTTCGAGAAAACCGCCCCCCTGGACCCCCGGCAAAAGCTTTTTATTAAAAGGCTCAAACCACAACGGTTATTAAAACAATTGTGCCAGATGTCCGGACAATTGGGAGAAATCATTATTAAAACAACAGACAAGGAAGAACATAATAAACTGCTGGAAAAACTTATAAAAATATCCGAACTGATCGAGAAAACTGCCGGGATACAATTCAATGAAAATGATAAATACTACCGCGATACTATTAAAAAATTCAAAGATACGGAAAATGTATTTAAAGCATTTGCAGCCAATCAAATTGAGATCATGGAAATGCTCAAAAGCATCACGGATGTCATTGCCAATGTTGAACGAATGATAATGGGATTTAGCTTTTAAATGATGACAGATAAGATGTTTAGTAAAGTTCTTTTAGCCGGGAATTTCCAGGAACAGGTAAAAAATCCGTTAGATTTCCTCAGGCTGCTTGAGAGTTTTCTTAATTACCGGCCCTTATATTGTAAAAGCGCATCAATGATAGAATTACAGCAGCGCCTCTCAATCAAAGCATATTTTTTAAGACAGTATGTACTGTTACCGTTATTCAAGCAGGTGTTTCAGACAGATACCAATGAAGAATCCATGAGCATATACAAAAAATATTGTGATTTTTTCCATGAAGAATTAACAGTAGAAGAATTTTGTGGGTTTCTTACCCATGTGATCATTGACGGTTTTTTAAGAACCGCTGCATTTTACACCAGGGTTGAATCAAGTGAGGATAAGCTGGTATCCCCGGCAAAGGTATATGAATATGCCAGGTTCAAGAATATTCCCGGGAGGAGATTAGCGGTATTTAAATACCTTTCTCCTGGGGGTAATCAATTACCTGGTTCATTAAAATGGATGCTTGATGATATATGCTGTCTTCTTTGCCATTTTGATTTTAAAAAAATGGGATTTTCTACCACCAATCCCTGGATAATCAAAGGAGAGGATTTACAGTGGCCGGGATATTTTTTTAGCCCTTATTATTATTTGGAGGAACAGGAACGAGTAAAAGAATTGCTGCAAAAAGAGGGGATATTTTTTCAAGATATCAAATAAAGGAAGCAAAAATGTCGTTAATAATTTCAAGATTCACGATAACTAACGGAAGCTTCCCGTTAACTTACGGATTCTTTCCGTTAGCTCACGGGAGGTTTCCGTCAACTCACGGAATCTTCCCGTCATCTCACGGAAGATTTCCGTCAACTAACGGAGAGTTTCCGTTAACTCACGGAAGCTTCCCGTCATCTCACGGATTCTTTCCCGGAGATATTGAAAAAAAAATAATAAAAATAAAAATATAAGGAGTAAAAAAAATGCCAGGAAGAAATTTATCTTTTGCAGATGTATTAAATGCAGCAGAGGTCATGGAAGCAGGTATTAGAAAATATGTTGATAGGCTGTCAAAAAGGGGTTTAAACGAACAGTATATTGACGGCTACTATAAAGGTGCCAGGCAGAAAAATAGGAGACGATGAAAATCATGCTCACAATCTCTCAATTCTATTGTAGGGGCTTGATTTATCAAGCCCAGGTTGGGCGATTCATCCACGCCTCTGCGGGGTTTGATGAATCAAACCGCTGTAATCTAC
>CP070627.1:3530557-3533008 GCA_020355945.1 Candidatus Aminicenantota bacterium
ATTTTAAGAAAAGAAACAATAGAATCATTGATCTCCTGCGGGACAATTAATTCTTTAGGGACCTTGTTCTCTGAATAATACCGCACCAGGAACTCTTCGAAAAATTCCTCGTTCTTGTAATCGAATTGAAACGCCTGCTTATTCTCCAGGGTTCCCTTGTATACATTAAAAAACGCCAGGTAAACCGTATCGTTCTTGATTAAGTAATGAACAATATCTTCATTGTATTTTTTGTTTCGCTCCATGTTCTGTTTTTCCTGGAGCCGTTTAACCGCATCAATTTGATTACGTAGTTCCAGGGCATATTCAAAGTTTAACTCCCCCGATGCCTTTTTCATCTCTTCAGTCATATGAGTAACCAGTTCCCGGGTTTTTCCTTTCAACACCATTCGCACCTGGTGGATTTTTCCTGCATATCCTGTATCATTGATTCTCCCGATACAAGGCGCATCACAAGAATTGAGATGAAACCGTAAACAGGGCTTTTTAGGCAGCCGCTTACAGGTGCGCAACTTAAACGTTTTACTCAAAACCGCCATCACATGATCCCTGGCAGCAGCAGATACAAAGGGTCCAAAAAATTCCCCCTTTAATTTCATGTCCCTTAGCCTGGCAACCACCAACCGCGGAAATACTTCATCAGTCAAACGAATATACGCATAACTCTTGGCATCCTTTAAATCAATATTATATTTGGGGTTGTTCTTCTTGATCAACGTATTCTCAAGGATCAAAGCCTCGACTTCATTATCGGTAACAATAAACTCAACCGAACAGATTTCCCCGACCATTTTCCCTGTTTTAGGGTCCAAACCCTTTTTTTGAAAATAACTCTTTACCCGCTTCCCCAGGTTCTTAGCCTTGCCAATATATAGAACCTTACCATCAGCATCTGAAAAAATATAACAACCAGGATTATCCGGTATACCAACCAGGTCAATCGTCCTCGGATATGTATCATTATTTAAATCGTTCATGTTTTCATTGTTTTTAATTTTTAATTTTGAGACGCATGCAATGCGTCTCTACATAACCTTCGTGTTTCTTTGTGTACCTTTGTGGCTAATTCCTACAATTGGGCATTGGTTTGTTCAATACTTTTCTCAAGAATCGACCCGTATGGCTTTGCTCTATATCCGCTACCTTGCGCGGTGGACCCTGGGCAATGATTTCTCCACCATCATCACCACCCTCTGGCCCAAGGTCAATAATATAATCCGCAGATTTAATCACATCCAGGTTATGTTCGATTACTACCACGGTATTGCCTTTATCCACCAAATCATTCAACACTTTGATTAATTTTTTCACGTCATGGAAATGGAGGCCAGTAGTGGGTTCATCCAGTAAATAAAGGGTTCGACCCGTGGCTTTTTTGGACAACTCGCGGGTTAATTTGATCCGCTGGGCTTCACCTCCGGATAATGTAGTAGAACTCTGACCCAGTTTGATATACTCTAATCCCACCCGGTCCAGGACATCCAATTTCTGCTTGATGGCAGGAATATTTTGAAACAGTTCCAGCGCTTCTTCTACACTCATCGCCAGCACATCGGCAATGTTATTGTTTTTAAATCGTATCTGCAGGGTTTCGTTGTTATATCGTTTTCCTTTGCATTCTTCACACTCCACATAGACATCCGGCAGGAAATTCATTTCGATTTTAATCAATCCATCACCCTGGCAGGCTTCACAGCGGCCGCCTTTTACATTAAAGGAAAACCGGCCCGGTTTGTATCCTCGCAATCTGGCTTCTGATGTATCCGCAAAAATTTTTCTTATCTCATCAAATACTTTGGTATACGTGGCCGGATTGCTGCGAGGGGTTTTGCCAATCGGACTTTGATCAATCACAATCACCTTATCTATAGGCTCATCCATTAAAATATCATCATGCTCACCCGCCCTGATCTTTGAATGATGCAGCTTTTTCATCATACCTTTGTAAAGGATTTCAGTCACCAATGTGGATTTGCCACTGCCCGATACACCGGTAATCAACGTCAACACCCCAATAGGAATATTGACGTCAATGTTTTTCAAATTATTCTCTTTGCACCCCTTGACCCGGATATAGTTTTTAGGTGCTTTTAGCTGCTGGGGTTCCGGGATACAGAGTTTACCGGAAAGGTATTGACCGGTCAGGGATTTGGCACTGCGTTCGATCTGTTTGGGGGTTCCTTTGGCTACGATCTTTCCGCCGTGAAGACCGGCACCCGGACCCATATCAATCACATAATCCGCTTTGCGAATGGTATCTTCATCGTGCTCTACCACAATTAACGTATTTCCAAGGTCCCGCAGCCGGTGAAGGGTATCGATTAACCGTTGGTTATCGCTTTGGTGCAAGCCAATGGACGGTTCGTCCAGGATATACAACACGCCCATCAGGTTGGAACCGATCTGGGTAGCTAAACGGATACGCTGGGCTTCACCGCCGGAAAGCGATCC
>CP070627.1:3533108-3535544 GCA_020355945.1 Candidatus Aminicenantota bacterium
CATATACATCCCATCCCGCAGCCGGGGGTCTTGCAAATGGATGTATACTTTAACGGTGAGGGATGTGGAATCCAGTACACGGTTGATCCTGCGGATATGCCCGGTAAAGGTTCCTTGAACATCTTCGCTGGTCAGGTTGACCGGTTGATCCGTTTCGAGACGGTTGGCATCAAAAAGACTGACAGAAGCCTCCATCTCGTATACCTCCGTACTGATGAATTCGCCCAATTCCTGCCCCACCCGCACCAGGGTACCCGGATTAATCATGGACCGGGTCACTACACCGGCAAAGGGGGCCCGGATAGTATACTTGGAAAGCGTGGTTTCCATGCCTTTGATCACATAATATTGATTGTAAATGTTCCGTGAGGCAATATAATAGCGTTCCTTGTCACTGGCCGGGTCAGGCAAGGGCTTGAGTTCCTCTTGCAAATCCATGTTTTTCAGGTAGGTTTCCCACCGTTGGCTGCTTTGGGGGAAATCAATGGATAAATCCGGGAGAAGAAGCGTTAATTGATTGAGAAGGCTGCTTTTTTGAGCCAATACATTGTTCTTATACACCCGGTCATCGATTTTAATGAGCACCTCCCCTTTTTTAAATGGGGTTCCTGCCTTGAAATGTTTGGGAGTGTTCAACAAAACCCCGGAAACCTCAGCGAAAATTTCTATTTTGTCATAGGCGTACAGGGGGCCGCTCATTTCTATGGGAATTTCAATATCTTTATTTTGGACCGTGATGATAGAGATGGGCTTTTGACTGGCAGCTTCAGGCTTGCGCCGCATGGGTTGTTTTTGGCGGCTGAGTATGTTACTAATAACCAGGCCTGCCGCCACCATGAGTCCGGCAATTACCCATACCCACATGTTTTTTTTCATCAGACCTCCTAAATTGTCTGTATATTCTACTACTTATTCTACCTTTTACGCAATAGGAAAGGTTATGGTTTTTTAAACAATTGAAAATATTGTTTCTTGCAGATTAATCAAAAGTTTTTGCGGAGAGTGGCGGTTCCAGGGGGGCAGTTTTTTCAAAAAGCGCCCCCCTGGCTGCCGGAGGCATAGAATATAATACTTCTCAAGATTAGATAAAGTACTTAAATAATGCGAATGGGCAATTTTAAATATTCTACAAAGTTCTTTCCATTATTGCCCATTCGTTATACGCGCCAGGCTTCTCAAGATTGACGCGACGCATGAAGGAAATGCTTTAAAGTGCTCCCTTCGGCATAAAGTCCTGAAATAGAAAATATAAACTCTTTTAAGTTCGAATTTTTTGAAAAGAGAAATAGGGGAGAAATAGGGGGCAGGTAATTACCTCTTTTCCCGGGAGGGTTAATATCTTTAATTTTGAATCGAAATTTATATTGTTGAAACATATGTTATATTCTCTCCACCCATTGCAACGATTTTTATACCTATTTTGAAACCTCATTGATAGACGGCCAATCATTTTTTCGCTACTATATAGGCAGATCATCCGGCGATCCGGCGGGATCAACGCTCAGTGGTGGGCGGTCAACGTCGAATCGTCGAATGATTGTATTCCTTGCGCAAGGAATAAAGAATAAATAATTTAAAAAAACAAAATAGGAGGTAAAAAATGAAAGGTATTAGCAACAAAAAAGCTTCGCTGGTGAGGTTTATGTTTATGGGTTTGGGACTGGTAGTGGTCCTGGGTTTGCTGGTGGGACTCTTTATCCACGAAGCCAATGCGGCTGAGGATGAAAGAAGATTGAAATTAATCATGCGAGTCGATGAAGTGAATTTGGAAATCTTGCCTTCTAAGGTGCCGCAGCTTTATATTTCAGCGGAAGGTGTGGTAAGTTCAACAGGTTGGCAAGACCCCCAGTTGGTCCCTGTGGATACCAATTGCCCCAAGAGTTTTAAGTGTTTTGAGTTCGTGGCCAAGCCACCCACCGGGATTACCAACCCGGTAATCACCCACGTTTCAGCCGATTACAAACTGGAGGATTGGCAGCATGTCAAGAAGATTAAAGTGATTGCTAAGACCAATTCCATTATCAAGGCAGTTGAAAAGCCTGAGAAGCTCAAAACTTCGCAGCGACAGGATTATTTCGGCCCGGTTTTGCTGACTAAATACGCTGTTGATAAAGCGGCGCATTTCTTCTGGGTAGATGATCCCGATAAGCTCCCGGAAAAAGCAGTGGCAGCGAGGGTTATTCTTGAAAAGACTGCACTGGCCAACCTGATGCTGTCTGCCTACCAGGGAGGAAAAAAAGTATCAGTGGCTCCCGGGCACCGCTATTGGCTGGAAGGAGGAAAGCTGGCCTGGACCATATGGGCCGCCAGGATTGAATAATTGATTAATAACACGCGGGCTTAAAAAAAACCAGGAGGGGAACCGGGTCTTAACTTAAACATCGGGTTTAAGTAAGGCCCGGCCCCTTCAACTCTTTCGCCGATGACCAATGACCA
>CP070627.1:3535644-3538079 GCA_020355945.1 Candidatus Aminicenantota bacterium
CGTATCCCTTTTCACGAGAAGAGAAATCCCTTTCACTGACATCCCCGTCCCAAACCAACGAATAACCACTTTTCAGCACATGATCAACAATTCGTTCCAGGTCATCAATGGGTACATTATAGTAGTCATCGTTATAAGTCCAGTTATCCGGGAGTTCAATACGGCACTTTTTATAAAATGGGTGATGAGTATAAGAGGTTAACTCAATATAATCATCCAGGTTTAATTCCAGGTATTCGTGGGCAAATTGTTTGGGAGTATAGGTTTTTCCTTTGTAAGTAAAGGTCTTTGGTGGTTTTCCCAGGTACACATCCAGGACGGCTTTATAAGCATCCAGCCACCGGGGGGTGACGCGTTTGCCCCTGCGTTTTAACACCGCCTCTAATATGCCGTTTAAAATCGTTGACATTTCTCCATGATTGTGTCGCTTTTCTTCAATATTCATTGCCGGGTATGCCTCTTCCGGAACGATCCCGTAACACCTGACCTGGTCAATCACATCATGACTCTGCCCCCCCTGGGAATGATTGGCCCTTCCATGCATGCGAATATAAGCAAGCGCTTTGTGGGGATACGTGTGCCGTACCACATACATTTCCGAAAGATCGATCTCTTCCTTTCCCTGTCGCAGTAATTCTGATTCCAGGAAAGAAATAGTAGAAAAACACCAGCAGGTGCCAGTACGATTTTGATTTTTAACCGGGGTCCCTTTGACCTCAGTGATGGTTTTAAACACATAAACAGGTTTTACCTTTTCCTTTTTTTTGCTTTTTGCAGGACCTTCAATGCTTACCAACAAAATAACAACACATAAAAGTATAATCTTGAATATTTTCCCGTAATCTTTCATGTTTCCTTTTACCTCCACATTTTATTTAATCGTTAATATTTCTTCCTAAAAGATGTTTTAACCAGAAAATTAGATTTGCTTTACGGTATTCCAACCATTTTTTGTCTCCTATTCCATGACGCTCCCCCGGGTACAACATCAATTCAACGGTCTTTTCCGCATCCAGTGCCCTGTCGATAAATTGTAATGTATTCTGGGCATGGACATTGTCATCCATGGTTCCGTGGGTGATTCTTAACTCCCCTTTCAGTTGATGGACATAGGTGAGGACAGAACTGTTTTTGTACCCTTCGGGATTATCCCGGGGGATATCCATGTAACGTTCGGTATAAACGGTGTCATAGAGTTTCCAATCGATCACCGGGGAGGCAGCAATGCCGTATTTGAAATAGTCTGACCCGTAAGTGAGAGCCAATGCCGCCATATACCCGCCATAACTGTGCCCCACAATGCCAATTTTCTCACTGTCAACAAAGGGAAGGGTTCTTAAATATTTAACCACCTGGATATAATCGTGCATTTCCCATTTCCCCAGTTGGCGATGCATAAGAGCCATTCCTTTTTTTCCAAAATGAGCCGAACCCCGGTGGTCCACATACAGGTTAATAATGCCTTCCTGGGCCAGGAAAAATATTTCCAGGCCTCTGGGATAACTATTTCTTACGCTTGCTGAACCAGGCCCACCATAAACCCGGACCACCACCGGGTACTTTTGGCTTTTGTCAAGGTTGGGGGGAAGGTACCAGAGGGCAGGCAGTTCTACTCCATCTTCGGTTTTGATTTTAAACAGGTCCCCTTTTGCCAATCGATATTCCTCCATTTCCGGTGAATAACTGTCTCCAAGTTCTCTTACCAATTCTCCCCGGTTATCTCGTAATTCAACTCGCGAAGGGATATTAACCGCTGAGTATCGATCGATAAAATAACGACCCGAAGGGGAAACCTTTACCCGATGAGTGCCTTTAAAATCCGTCAGCTTTTTTACCTGTTTTCCCGGATAATCGGTTTTATAAAAATCAATTTCCGTGGAGTCTTCTTTTCTGGCAGTAAAATAGATGTACTTTGCTTTTTCATCCACGCACTCGATTTTTTCCACTGACCAGTTACCCCTGGTAAGCTGCCGCTGGTTTCCCTTCCGGGAGATATAGTAGATATGGAACCACCCGTCTTTGGAGGAGCGTATCAAAAAATCATCATTGCTTAAAAGATAAAAGCCTCCATTTTCAAAAAATTCTACCCACTCCTTTTGCTTTTCTTCATAGACCAGCCCAATGCCCCGGGTTTTCAAATGATAAACCAGGATTTCTATGTGATCCTGGTCTCTATTCATCCATTGGAAATATATTTTATCCCCCTTTTTATTCCAGGTGGGAAAGGCAAGATAATGATCTGTCTTATTCTTATCCTCAAAATTGATCCATTGAATCTGACGGGTTTCAATATTGACAATGCCGATTTTGACTTCGGGATTGGGATACCCTGGCTTGGGGTACCGCATTCGTTCCAGGCTGCCATAGTCACCATCTGCTTTGTAAAGGGTAAATATCGGCACCATACCCTGGTCAAACCTCATAAAGACAATACG
>CP070627.1:3538179-3540608 GCA_020355945.1 Candidatus Aminicenantota bacterium
GATAGGCTTCCGCCCCTGGGGGTCTAACAAGTGCTGCTCTGCCCCCTTTGCTTGACCGGTATTGTCTGTCCTTTACTTTTCCTCAACGCACTTCTCTTGACAGCCAGAAAATCCGAAACCAGTACGGGTTCTTTGCTCCTCCGCTCGCCTTAAAGTCATCCTCATATTGCACATTACCCAAACCCACTTCCTCGTCTTCTAGTGATCGAATTCTCTTAAACATTTGTACTCTTTTTAAACTATATTATATACCATAAGTTGAGGAAAATATCAACCGTTTAGACAAAAAATCAAAAAATTCTTTACAGACTAAAGAAGATAGAGAGCAACTGATATCACGCCGTTCAGATTACCGTAAACTCATCCGGCTGCACCTCCTCAATCATTTGCGGGTTATAATACTCATAAATCCTTGCTCCAGGCATCTTAACACGTGCCTCCGTGATGGCTCTCAACCCGAACCGAAACCGTTTTCCCTTTTGATCGAGATCATTCAAATAGAGCACAATTCGACCTCTATTAATTTCAAAACGATCAATGATCCCTTTTGCCTTAATTTCCCTGAAATCTCCCGGGATTGCTTTGAATCCAGGTGGAATTCCTATATCAACGATGGCAAAGTTTACATTTCTTTTATCGGTATAAGAGGCAGTGACATCAACAGTTAAGATTTCACCTTTATTAAATCGCCGGTTATCGTATGTTAAATCAAGATTTATTGGTGATTTTCTTTGATAAATTAACGGGTCATCCCATCTTAAATAATACGATGACAATAGCTGACAAAACAGTTCTCCCCTGCCTTTAAACTTTATCTGGATTTCTGGGAGCCCCGTACCAACAAAATCCTTTAAATCCACAACATGCATAATGATATTGTTATTTTCCGTAAAAAGGATATCCTGTACCGGCTCATTATTCAGCCAAACATTGGCCATGCCAAATACCGCTTCTGAGGATTCGGGTAAGGCCCTGGTGAGCACTTTTAATGTAAGCACAGTGGCTTGAGTACTTCCCCAGGTACCGGAGGTTTTTTTGTTCATCAGGAGGTAGTGCAGGATTTGAAAGACATCCAGGGATTGATTATTGGCTTCCAAATTTGCCAAGGCGGCGATCGCTGTGGTTTCGACGTTTGCGGCTGAGACAGCACTGCCACCAGTTCCAAACGGGTCGGCTGCCCAGTAAATTCCATATTGATCATTTTTTGCCAACTCATTCAGCCGTTGAATAACCGGTAGGACTTGCCGTTGGGCTTCTATCAATGATAAGGCACAATAACCCAAAGCATTGGGATTATTAAAATAAGATGTATGGTATTTCTCCAGGTAGTCCAGGGCTGTTTGGATTTGTTTGTCGTCTTTATCGATACCGGAATGGAGTAAAGCCCAGGTAATATAGGCGGTGGCGGTAAAGGCATTATTCTTGGCGTATGAAGCCGCTCCAAACGGGCTGTCAGAATCCCAATGATCATCTTCCATCTGCGAAAGCAGCCATTTTTGTACCCGGGGAATTATTTCGCCGGCAATGGGGTAGACTTTCTGCATATCTGAAAATAACAGTAATCCATAAGCAGTGAAAATCTTTTGATCCTGTCCTTTAAATAACAAAGACACTTTTTGGGCATATCCGATAAAAAAGGAAAGGTCCCCATCTCTTCTCTCATGCTGCAGGAGTTTTTGATAGCCTTTGGAAAGGTAGTGTTCTGCTTTTTCTTTGATTGCCGGGGTTTCTTGACCCGTCTTTTTCATATACTCCAAAACCATGATGTTGGGATAAGTAATAGAGGAGGATTGTTCAAAGCAGCCGTGAGGAAATCGCAGCATGGATTCCATTCCATCCACCATCTGGGATAAAAATCCCGGGTATATTTTAACCATGAGTTTATCTCTACCGTGTATTGCAGTTTCAGGTACAACTATCCGTTTTCGGATTTCTTCACCTCCTTTCAGCCTGTAATTGAAGCCCTGTTGAATTTCCTTGCCAAGGGGAATAACAGCCAATTCATTAACAAACGTATCGTTCTGCACACGGCTTGAAGTCCGTAGTGTCATCCGATGATTCCCAGCGCCCCTAGCTCGAATTTTAAAATATTCCACTTTGCGACCATTGGCGTTTATTCTTGTTTTTCGGGTTGTATTTCCTGACAGGTCAAACCAACTATCGTGCTGAAGCAATAGTGTAATTTCCTGTGGAGAACCATAGTAATTATGGATAACTACGGGAATGCTAATTTCATCGCCCTCGGTTAGAAGGGGGGGTAGGTCCATATCCACCCGAAGACCCTGGAATACTTTAAATTTGCAATCACCTGTGCCCATTTTTCCGTTAATGGTATGGGCCAATGCAGATACCTGCCATTGACTGACAGACTCAATATCCGGTATCTTGACTTTGAAAGACGCTTTACCTTGTGCATCCGTAATTACCCT
>CP070627.1:3540708-3543134 GCA_020355945.1 Candidatus Aminicenantota bacterium
CCAGGCATTGTGTGCTTTCCGGACCTCCCCTCTCGAGAGGGGGGACGCCTTCATCGTATAGATGAAGGTGGCGGGGTGTGTATGCTTCGGTACCAAAATTCCTTTCCTATGAACATTTAGCCTTATCTTAGTGGCATTCGTGCCAGGCAAAGTTTTTTCCAGGCAAAGTTTTTTAAAATATAAGGGGTGGACAGGCAAAATTTTTTACTACTCCACTGTATATAAATCGGTGCATTGGGAACAACAAAACCAGCGGTGTCTTTTATGGTAATGGTGCCTTCGGCACAATACCACCACAAGAACTGGATTTTTTTTATTATTTGTTTACCTTCGTGTCCCTTGGTGTATCGTTGTGGCTAAAATTAGAATTGCTGTTGGCTGCGGGATTTCATTGCTTTTGTCTTATCATTTGGGTAAAATGAGTGTTTGTTGAATTCAATGATGTGGATAAATAGGAAATAGAAGTTGTGATGAAATGACAAAAGATAAACGCTTGCAGCGCATGGGTACGGATAAGATCCTGCCTCTCCTTATATCGTTTTCACTGCCTTCCATCATCTCTATGACCGCAATGGCCCTTTACAATGTGGTTGATACCATTTTTGTCGGCAGGCTGGGTACCGAAGCCATTGCCGGACTGACCTTAATCATGCCGCTGCAAATATTGATACTTGGCTTTGGGTTGTTAATCGGTGTCGGATCAATGTCCTATATCTCAAGAAGCCTGGGAGCCCGGGAATACCATCGGGCCAATCACGTCTTTTCAAGTTCTCTTTTCCTGGCATTGACTTTGGGTACTGTTATTACCTTTTTAGGCATTAGCCAATTAGGACCATTGTTGGAACTGATAGGCAAAAGCAGCCAGGTGATTCCCCAGGCCTATGATTACGGGTTTATTATTATATTGGGTACTCCGATTATGATGTTCAATATGATATTGTCCCAATGCGCACGTGCCGAAGGAAATCCCAACATTGCCATGTATTCCCAGCTTGCCGGTACTATATTGAATATTGGACTGGACCCTCTATTTATTTTTACACTAAAAATGGGGATTCAAGGGGCGGCTTTAGCCACAGTGATTGCTAACACCATCGCCTTAGTCATCATTTTGATTTATTTTGCGGGTCCTAAAAGCCATCTCAAATTCAAAGTTAGGTTAATGTTTCCCACTACAGGTATACTGTACGAACTGTGGAAGGCAGGAATACCGTCCTTTGCCCGTCATCTGGGTGCCAGTCTTGTGGCCACTTTAACCAACAGCCTGTTGGCTGGCTATGGTGCCTTTGCCCTGGCTATCATGGGGATTAACAATCGTTTTGTTATGATTTTTTTTATGCCCATGATCGGGGCTGCCCAGGGTTACATGCCTATTGTCGGTTATAACTATGGTGCCCGGGACCTGGCCCGGGTAAAAAAGGCGTTTTGGACAGCTATCTATATGGTGAGCATTTTCTGTGTCCTGGGATGGGTGCTCATTCAACTTTATCCGGCATTTTTTGTTAAAATTTTTAGTAAAGACCCGGCAGTCATTATCGAGGGGATATCCTCTCTAAGAATAATCAACGCGCTTTTGCCCCTGGTAGGGTTCCAGGTGGTCGGAGCTGTCACCTATCAAGCGATCGGCAGGGGTCTGGCAGGTTTTATCCTCTCTATTGCCCGGCAGGTCCTGGTTTTCCTGCCGGTGATGGTAATTTTCCAGGCTTTATTTGGACTTCCGGGGATATTTTTGGCTTTTCCGGCGGCTGACCTGGGAGCCTCGATGCTGACAGCACTCTGGCTGCGCCATACCTTCCACCGCTTCGAAATACGACCTTCTTTTGATTACTGACCTTCACCTTTTTTCTATTATTCCTTCATTCCAATCAATTGTGATCGCAACGAACTGAGTTCTTTTTCATCACCAAAAAAGAATTCCTGCCCAACCGTCCGGGAAATGATATGGCAAATAATTTACCTTATCTAACTTAGTAAATTCCTTTTACTTGTTTTATTCTAATAATTCTTTTTGCTGCGTTGTAAGGATTCTCTGGTTTGAAATTTGGTTTTTCGCCCTGGTTGGCGTAAAAACTGCCCAGATGATATAGGACTTTTAATTCTTGCAATACACCGTCATATCGGAACCAGGAATAAACTTCATCATTGGGTTGATGATAAAGTTGTCCAACTTGTTTACGAATCTCGGCGATTTCATCCTCAGACATTGTCAGATACTTGCCGCCAAGCCCTATGGTGAATGTAGGAACCTCTCGTGCATTAAATGTAAAGTGATCAGATCGAAAAAAATGACCATACTTATCGATACCATCTGGCTCGCGCTTAAGATCAAGTTCTTGACCGATGGAATTCACTCGTTGAACCGCATCAGAGCATTCGATTGGATACAACCAAAACATTTCACGTCTTCCATAAAAGCTCATCATGTC
>CP070627.1:3543234-3545656 GCA_020355945.1 Candidatus Aminicenantota bacterium
CCGGCGGCCAAAACCCTTTTTGAAAAAAGGGTTCTGGACTCCCAAAAACTTTTTATTAGTGGGTGCCCCAGTCCATGAGAACGCGCCGGGGACCTATTCAATATATCCGAGGGTTTTCAGACGCTCCCTCTCCTGTTGGGACATCTTCCGCTTCTTTCTTTCTTTATCAAAACTAGTTTTAAACTTTTGACCAAACACCTTTGCCTCAGCAATCAATTCCTTAAATCGCAGGTCCTTTCCTATATCCGCAGTTTCCCCGGGATCTTTTTCCAGGTCGTAAACCTCCGCTTTATTCCCGTCAATGATGACTTTTATTTTATTCTTAATGTAAGCATATTGGTATTGATGAGGGTTACCGGTTCCATCAATATAAATAACTCTCTCATTAAACTCGTCCCCCGGTTTGTTACTGTTGATATAATTAAGAAGAGAATTTCCCACCAGGTTTTTTCGCGGTTTGTCATTGAACCAATCCATGATGGTGGGATAAATGTCCAGCAATTGTACATTTTTGGTATAAATCCCGGGCTTTATGCCCGGGCCTTTTATCATTAAAGGAATTCGCAGTACTTCGTTGTACACATCAGGCGGGCCGTGAATCCAGGAACCATGCTCATAAAATCGCTCACCATGATCCGACGTTAAAATAAACAGAGACCACGAGTTAATAATGCCCTCAACCTCCAGGTAAGCATGAACCTTCTTAAAAAAATCATAGGCAATAACCACCTGGTCTTTATAAAGAGATTTAAGAACCTCCAGTTGTCCTGCATTAGGATGGGTTAGTTTCGGATACGTGGGCGACTGGGTTACCTTTTTAAACAGGGTTTTTAAAATACCCGGATCAGCATTAGCCGAATATCTTCTCATTTTTTTGGGCGGTTCATAAGGAACATGGGGTTCCATAGTATGAATATAAACAAAAACCGGTCTGCTCTTGTTTTGCCGTACAAATTCTTGCAGGTATTTCTCCATTTCCCCGTATTTTGCATTGATATAGTCTTCTTCACCGGGGAATGCTTTTGCCTGTTTAACATGTTTCCAACAGGAATTGACAAAGTCAAATCCCTGGGAGGAATTGGATTGAAGCAGCCAGGGATTATTGATAAATGCCGCAGTCACATAGCCTTTGCATTTAAAATACTCGGCCAGGAGAAATTCGTTTTCTCGAACAAAAGGGACCTCATGTTTCTTTTTCACCAGGGTAAATTTGTATTTCCCGGTAAATAGTGCCGGCAGCGAATCAGCGGTGCGCGCGGCATTGGCATAAGCACCTGTAAATATGGCACCATGTTTAAAACTGTTTTCAAACACCTTTTCTTTTATACCGCATTTATCCGCCCGCAACCCATCCACTAAGTAAACCACCACATTTTTTTTCTCTTTGAAATTTCGGTAAAAACTTACATTTCCCAGGACACCAATGCCGCTGCTTTCCCCACTGACATGAATCGTCAATTTTAACCTGTCTTGCCGGGATTCAACTTCGGATTTGAAATAAGAAATCCCTTTTGAAACCTTTTCAAACACCACCGGCTTTTCATTCACTAAGATTTTAAATGTAAGAGGTTTCTCATCAACACTTCCCAGGTAACCGTCCAAAAATATTTTTTGATGCGCAGGGGAGGTGGCTGCAATGGAATAGGTTAATGTACTGCCTGGCCGAAGGAACACGGATTTTAACCTCCTGCGATCAAAACCACCATATTTAAAATAGTCCAGTCGAGGCATATCTTCAATGATCTTAAATTTACGGCTCAAAAGGGATAAATTTCTAATTTTTATTCTTACTTTTTTCTTTTTCCCCTGGGGCGTTATTTTAATCAATATCCCGGCTCCCAATTTTTTAGGTAAATCCATGGCAACTGTTTCAAATTGTCGTTTTTTATTTGCAGCAAGACGGGTTCGATGCAGCAAATTCCCTCGAGGAATGCCTCCAAAAATACCGCTGGTTTTGGTTATTACCAATGCATCCATGGTGATATTCCTGGTGGACAGCAGCTCTATTTCCATTAAATCCAGGTGGTTGGTTTCCATCAATCGGGCAAGATTCCATACGGCAATCACGACTTCATCACCGGTAATGAGAAGGTCTTTGTGTTCTTTTCTCTTTTCTCCTTTTATTATAGAGAGACTGGACAGATCAGCGGAAAATTTATTTAAAGGGATATCGTCTTTGGGAGAAAAGGAATCATAATTTTGATATATTTCATTTAAAAACAGGACCTGGTGAAGGTGATTTTTCTTTTTTCTTTTTTCAATCTGAGGTGCCTGGTCCTTTTGGAGTTCCCACTGGCAGGCTTTCCTGTAATTGAAAAATTGATAAACCAGGAAAAGCATAACCACTAAAAACAAAGAAACCAGTATCCGGGAAACTTTTTTTTTCATGGAGTCAATATAATACAAAATTGACCAATTGGCA
>CP070627.1:3545756-3548171 GCA_020355945.1 Candidatus Aminicenantota bacterium
ATGCAGTTCATGTCTCATTCGCCCGTACGGTGTCCTTCGGCCACCTCCCTGAGGCTCATTCGATCATGAACTGCATTTTACTTCCAAAAACTGAATAGTAGGGGCGGGTCTCTGTGCCCGCCCTCTTCCAATTTCTTTCTCAAAAAAATTAAAATTAGAATTGCTTTGGACCGATTTTCACAATTATATGCTGCCGGCTCACTTTCCCGAACGGCCCCTTTTCAATGAACACAAAGTGATAATCACCAAAAAACGCCGGTCCCGGCATCCAATAGAATTTACCTTTCCCGGGCTCCAGGGTGGAACCGATGGGCAGCGATTGAAGTCCATCACCCACCACCTGGTAACCGGAGATTTCCGAGATACCGGTAAAACGGTTGAACAGGTCAAGCTCAATTCGCTCTAATTCCCTGATTTCAATTATGATTCGGCCCTCATGATCGGGATATATGGCCCGGGGTTGGATGTCCTCCCTGAACCCCTTTCTCATCCTCACCGGAGACCAATGATCCAGGGGTAAATCCTTTAAATGTTCGATTCTCATCGGTGGCGTCTTTTGGCTTTGAGACGTGGATTTGGTTTGACTGTTATTACCTCCGTTGGTATTGCGGATGGTAAAATACCGGCTGCCGATACCGTCGCTAACACCCTCATTGTCTCGCGCCGTCCACTGGATGGTATGCACACCATCCGCATAACCGGTGGTATCAAAGTAAAAATAACCGGCGGCACCGTCTTTGTTGGCAAGATCAGGGAACAATTCGGCAATATCTTTCCTGTAAATATTATAAGTGGGATGGCCCTTATTAACACCGTCCACGTAAACATTAATGGTGGACCCGTCGGTGGGAATATGTTTAGGCTGTGGGGTCAATGCCCAGCCCCAGTTAATGTATTCGCTGCCTGAGGCCGTACCGCCTTGTGTGGGTGAATCAATGGCACCAAAGGGTTTCACGGCATGAGCATTGTCACAAAAAATGGTTTTGGACCCCAATGTAACTTCCTGGCCTTCCGAATCAGTGGCTCTGGCATGAAGGGTGTAAGTGCCGTTGCCGCCGTTAGGTAAAAAATTAGTCAACAACATATAGCCCCAACCCGCCTTGTAATTGTTGGGATAATCCGGGTATGCCTGTTCCACATCCGGCCGCGCCCCTTCCACGAATACCGCATCCCCAACATAACTTGAACCGTTGTAGACCTTTACACTATCTACTTCCACATCATCCAGGACCCAGCCGGTCACCGGGATGCTGCTGCTGACATGTGAATTATGAATGGGTGTTTCAAACGTACCAAAGGGAGGGTGATCCTGTGATGGGTTCCTTACTTGCAGGTGCACCGTCACTGTTTGCGGGGAGTTGGAGGCACCATGGCCATAGATATAGATCGTGTCAGAATATGGACCTGCCGGTAAACCACAGGGTGCCACCGATACGGTGCCAACACCGCTGTTGGTACCGGATGTCGGCATACAGATCAGCCAATCAGCCGCATTATGGATTGACCAGTCCAATGTCCCACCACCACTATTGGTGATGAGTAAACCCTGGGAAGGGGTAACGCTGGACGTCATGCCCCCTTCTACAATGGCCCCAAAATTAAGTTGTGTACGATTGACGCTAATCTCGGGTGGATCATCCATAGTCGTGGACTTTTCCAAAATTTTTCCTCCAGGTTTAGTTGGCTCGGCTGCGTAAATATTCGTATGAACGACACCGGAAACCAACAAAAACACCATTACCAACAAAAAAATAACGGTCCGGCCTGACTGTGCCGGAGGGAAATCTTTTAATTCCTTCATTTTAATTCCTCCTTTTTTTTAAAAAATCAATATTACCATTGCATCTAAAAGCAGCCTTCCTTGATCAAGGAAGCGGATCACTTAACATTAACAAACCGCATATTCTTTGCTAAATGATCTGCTACTATTATAACGTAAAAAATTTTTTCGGCTATCAATTTGGATTCAAAATGATATAAAAATTGATTCATGCCTATCAATTTCGTTGCAAAATGTGTTTAAATGGTAAAAATCGGTCATTTGGCACCAATTATGCAATACATTTCACATTTCTTTACTAATGAGTGCCAGGTGGAGTGGGAGCCGATTCAATGTTTAATTCCTGGTCTTCCTTTTTCTCTTCATCCTGGTCTTTTTTCTCTTTATACTCATAGAAATACAAAAACACTTTATACCTGAACAAGGGGTCTTTTGCCATGAATTCCAATAATTCTCTGGCATCGGGCATGCTTTCTTCCCACCAGGGTTTCTTTACTTCTTCTTGCCCTGCTTCTTTGAGTTCCTCCGCCTGGATTGCCAATTCTTTTGCCACTTCCTCTCCCGGGGGCTTTCCCGGTTCTTTCTCCTTTAAAAACATCGGCCCATAATCAAATATCAACCAATCCATGGATATA
>CP070627.1:3548271-3550685 GCA_020355945.1 Candidatus Aminicenantota bacterium
GCGATGCTTCTTCAGGGTATATCAAGGTGTATCCATCTTGCATCCCCTGTTTTTCCAGTAAAAACAAGCAGTAATCCTCGCTTACATAATCAGGCAATCGCACCCGCTTCTTTTCCAGCTCTTTTCTTTCTTTTTCAAAGGTATCAATGCGGCGGTTCTCTTCGGCGGTCTTGCCCCGGTAAAGATACTCTGCGGTTTTTGCAGCCCTATTGTATAAATTTGTTATATTGTACTTGTCGGGGAGCTGGCTGATCTCCCGGTCAATCGATTGATTGGTATTTCTTGCCCATGCCAGCCGTTCCGGGAACCACCGGGTCTCCATTTGAAATACAAATTTGCAGTAAATCTCTCTGCCTTGTTTTTTAGCATTTGTTTCCTTTTCATGTAGTTCTTTTTTAATGAGCGCGGCTGGTGCATTGATCAGGTTTGTGTCCTGCTCAAAAGCCGGTTCTTTACGCTCCAGGATCAGCCGTTCATTTTCAATACGCATCCCCCAGTTGTCAGGGAGTTGGTTTTTCAATTTTTCCAGCACTGCATCCAATTCCAGGTTTTCTTTAACAAAGGGAATTTTATGGGACCGGGCATAGGCAAAGGCTTTATCATAGGTTTCAAATACTTTAATGATATCGAATTCCCGCCATACTTTTTCCCCGTTGATTTCTACTTCTATTACAGGTCTTGCTGCGTTCCCACCTACACAAATATCCAGTAAACAATATTTGCGGGTATATACTTCCCTGCATTTGGGGCAGGTACGAATACCCCTGGCGCAGTGTGCCAAAGTAATTTTTTGAATGATCGAGCATTTCATGTGTTTTTCTCCATTAGCCTGCGAATTCAACGAATTTGACAAACATAACAATGCCCCCGCCAACACCCAGCAAAATAGGGAAAGAACATTAAAACGATTTATTTTGTTCATGGTTATATTTTAAAAAAAATCCGGGACAATATCAATACAAAGAAAATTTTCAATTGATTCCTGGTTTTCTCCACAAAGTTATTGATTTCTTGCACAATTTATGGTATGCAATGACTTTATAAGGGGCAGAACGATACGTATAGGGCAGCCCCTGGAAGAGGAAGTATTTTTAAATTAATTAAAAGCAGGCCGATGCAATGAGAAAGCGGCAGTGGTTGAAAATGACAACCAATGGCGGAAGCTTGTCTCAAAAGAAATTTGATTAATTGGTTACCTAAATCCACCGCCTATTTTTTTAAGCCGCGAAGACACGTGAAGGAACGCGAAGAAAGACCGCTGATGACCGTGGATGAACATGATGACCATTGTTAATGCTGTTGTTCACAGGGATTATTTTGAAAATGGCGAAGTGGCAAAGGAAAAAGGGACAGGCAAGAATACCACTTCAGAAGGCATTGTAATGTTGTTAAATGCTGGTGTAAATCTGTCAGATGATAGTGCGATGCTGCCAAATGATAGTGCAACGTTGTCAGATGGTATTGCATTGTTTCCAGGTGACAGTGCAGCGCTGTCAGATGGCAGTGCAATATTATCAAATGACAGTGTAAAGCCGTCAGATGGCAGTGTAAGATTGCCAAATGACAGTGCAATGATATCAAATGGCAGTGTAAAGCCGTCAGATAACGGTGTAAGATTGTCAAATGATAGTGCAATGATGTCAAATGACAGTGTAAGGCCGCCGCTCGACAATGCAATATTGCCAAACACTGGAAAACCCGCCCGCAAAGGTTGATCAATGAACACTAAACAAAAAATAATTGAATCGGAGGAAAAGAAAAGCAAGAAATCCCGCTGGGAACTTGCTGCAGAACGTCTGAAGTCAGAAGGATTTCTTAAAGGACAGGGAGAAGAAGCGAAAAAGCTCATTCGTGACTTTCGAGAGAATTTTTAAATTTCCTTGCCTACCATGAAATTACTTTAGCCACAGAGGCCACAGAGGTCACAGAGTAAAAAAAATTCAATTGTAGGGGTTTGATTCATCAAACCCCGCAGAGGCGTGGATGAATCGTCCGGGCCGGGCTTGGTAAATCAAGCCGTGAAGCATCTACAATAGAATGGAGGAAGCGAGGGTATAATTTTCATGCGTCTCCGGGCGTGGCCGCGGCCTCATGAGCAACTACCATGAAAATAAAGTTCCCGCGCCCGCAAAGGTTGAACAATGAACAATAAACAACAAATAATCGAATCGGAGGAAAAGAAAAGCAAGAGATCCCGCTGGGAACTTGCGGCAGAACGTCTGAAGTCAGAAGGATTTCTTAAAGGACAAGGAGAAGAAGCGAAAAAACTCATCCGTGACTTTCGAGAGAATTTTTAAATTTCTTTGCCTCCGGCGGCCAGGGGGCGAGAGCATTTCGCATGGCGCATGGCGCATAGCGTATGGGGCAAAGCACTTTGCCATTTTAGGCTCCCCTCGCCGAGGGGCCTGGACCCG
>CP070627.1:3550785-3553197 GCA_020355945.1 Candidatus Aminicenantota bacterium
CAAGGAACCCTTTATATAAAAAAGAATCGTTTAACTGCATGGAAACAAACTGTCCCAATTGTTTTGCAAAAACCTTCACCATACTGGTACGTTTTAAATAATCGAAGACTCTTTTTTTGGATAATTTTTCGCGGGTTACCAGGTCCGGGGATGCACTATAATAACGTTCATACAAAGCACCTCCTGCTTCATGGGCCGGGATAATACCGCATTCGATATTCACCCATTTGTTTAAGGCGATTGAAAAAACATGATGATTGAAGTAATTGGACAATTTTTGCGGTAATATCACACCTAAATAGCAGCAGAAAAAAATTGCAACTAACTTAAGTGATGATTTCACATTTTTCCCTGAGCGGTGATATAAAAAATAAAAAAACACAGGGAGAAGTGAAAATAAATAAAGTCCGGTGATTCCTTTGGTTAAAGAACAGAAACCGAAAAGGATACCGGAAATAATTAAAAAAAGTAATTTTTCCCGGCGATAATATAGTATCAGCAGCAAAAGGGCCGATGTCAACAAAGCCAGGTGTAAGAGTTCCGGCCATATCGACTGGACGTAAAAGAGCAGCCGGGGATTGAAAAAAATCATGGCTGAAGCTGCAATTGCGCAGGCTTTCCGGGAATTTAACCAGAGACAAAGGATATAAATATTTACACCGATTATGATTAACAATACCAGGTTAAAAAAAGAAACCCTGTTAAAAAATATACTGAAATCATCATTCCATTTGAGGTTCGGGTTAATGCTGGTATTTTTTTGATGATAGGCTTGTGTTATGCTTTTTGAGGCAAATAATCCGTATAAGCCGTAGGCGAAGGGCGGGCGCCATTCAAAAAACATGTTCCCGGGAACGAGCCGTTTCAATTTTGCCAGGAACGATACCTCCTGGTGAGCAAGCTCTATATATATTGCTTCATCTCCCCAGGTTTTTCGGACCGGATGCTTGATTATCAGGTAAGTATTAATGACTAATGCCGCAAGCACTAGTGCTGCAATAGGCCAATGCTGCTTCATATTCATAATACTAGTTACCACATCCCAAAGGAAATTTCAAGGGAGAAAAATTTATTTTAAGTTTTTTTGCCTGGCACCTTTTCTTTTTCTGCCTTTTTCTATTTTCTCCTTTTCTGTTTTCATTTGCGTTTGCGCTTTTTGGTCAAAGACGGAACAGGAATATTCAAAATTTTTCAACTTTTCTATTGAAATTTTCATTTTTTTTTGATAAAGTAGAATTTTGAAAGCAGGCGTTATTAGAAAAGGCTTGCTTAGAATGACAGAAAAAAATGAGAACAGATCTGCTGACCAGGTTAGAGGAATAGGGTTTAGTTAAAGTAGTTATACTTGCACATCCGGGTACGGGAAACATCTTTGAGGCAGGTAAATTAAAAATCGTACCTTTACATTATCTTTTGAAAGCGATTTCGATGGTTAAGGAAGAAAAACAACTGATTGGCATCAAAGCCATTGCCAGATATCTGGACATGAGTGTGCGCAATATCTATTACTGGGAAAAGAAACTCGGCCTGCCAATACATCGCGTTTCTGGTCACACAGGTTACCGGATTTACGCCTATAAAGAAGAGATTGACAGATGGCTACAGGATAAAGATGCCAAAACATTAAAGGGGGCAAAACATAAAAAAAAGATTTTGCCGGCAATCATATCGATATGTATCCTCATACCTATACTGTTAATATTTCTATTGAGCCAATTCCCCGGGGATGAATCCAACGGATTAGCATCATTTAGTGTTGATGGAAAAATCATTCATGTGAAAAATTCAAAAGGCGACATTCTTTGGAGTATTAACCATGGTTATATTTTCAATGAAAGAGAATTAAAAAATATACTCGATACGTCGAATATCGACAATGATCCGCAAAAAGAATTGGTTGCCTGTATATACGATTTGCTGCATAAAGATAAGTATTCCATCACACTTTTCGATCATGATGGTCGTATAATTTGGAAGAGAATGATGACCCCCAAATATACGTTTAGCGAAATTGAGATTAAAGATTATTTCCGGCCCATGCCTGTCAGATTCGCCAGATCAAAAACCAAGGAAATCTTGATCATTTCCAAATGGATACATATGGAACGATTTCTATCCATCATTGCCTGTCATAACCTGGAGGGTGATTTAGTGAGCCAGTACCATCATACGGGTCAGTTAGAGTCTTCATTGGAACTGATTGATTTAGATGGAGACGGTTGTGTTGAAATCGTATTCGGAGGTACTAACAATCTGCTCAACGGCGAAGCCATCATCGGCGTTCTACCCTTAGAAGGCTTTTACGGCATCAACCCCCCCTATCAGGTTGAACCGGAATATAATGACCAGACATTTAACCTGGAGAATTATATCGCTGACGAAATCATCCAGGGCAATCAATTGGTATACCTA
>CP070627.1:3553297-3555700 GCA_020355945.1 Candidatus Aminicenantota bacterium
CCCCCCCCCCCCCCCCCCTCGCCGAAGGCAGAGAACTTAATACTTTTTGAGATTAGATAAAATACTGAAATAATGCGAATGGGCAATTTTAGATATTCAATAAAGTTTTTTTCATTATTGCCCATTCGTGATACGCGTCCAGCCTTCATTAAGATTGACCGAACGAATTGCATTAAAGTTCTCCGTCCGGCACTAATTTCTAAGAGAGCTAAAAAGCTTTTATCATTAATTTTTTTCATGCCGGGGTCTTGCAATTTATTTTTTTTTCGATTATAGTTAATCCTGGAAAAAGGAAATGGTAAAAATGAAAAAATCAGGATCGAATGAAAAAGTAAAAAACAACCGTGCTTCTCGCAAAAAGGGCTGGAAAAAGACTTTAAAACAATGGTGGCAGAATTATCGTTGGTGGGTGATGTTATTGGGTGTGATTGGTGTATTCATCCTGGGTTACATTGGGTTCTCAAATATAGGGAGAAAATTACCTCTTCTTGAGATTTTTTATCGTATCCTCCAGCTCTTTGTATTAAGTTTCGATACAACCATAACACTGAATTGGGCATTAGAGGTAGCCCGGTGGTTGGCACCGGCAATTGCTGCTTATACAGCGGCAAAAGCATTAGCTGTGATTTTCAGGGAACAATTTCAATTGCTTAAAATTGGGCTATGGAAGGGTCACATTATCATCTGCGGTCTGGGAAATAAAGGACTGCTGCTGTCCCTGAAACTTAAAAATTATGGATACAAAGTAGTGGCAATCGAACTGGATGAAGAGAATGACAATATTAAAGAATGCAGGGATAACGGCATTATTGTATTAATTGGTAATGCAACAGCCCCCTACTATCTCAATAAAGCCGGTCTGAACAGAGCAAAGTACTTATTTTCTGTTTGTGGTCAGGATGATATTAATGCTGAAATTGCAGTTCAAGCCCGAAATTTAATATCAGATAAAAAACGAAAACCATTGAACTGCATTGTTCATATTGTAGCTCCACAACTCTGCCGCTTGCTTAAAGAACGGGAATTTGAATTGGAAAGAAACGAAGGCTTCCGACTGGAATTTATCAATCTTTTTGACCATGCAGCCCAATCCATAATGGATGACGAACAACTATCTCCATTTAAAAATAAAGAAGCCAGCCAATCTCCAATTCGCCATTTGCTTATCGTTGGGGTTGGGCATATGGGAGAGAGCCTGGTGACTCATGCTGCAAAAAAATGGATGACTTTAGCGGGTAAGACTGATGAAAAATTAAAAATTACCATTATCGATAAAATGGCAGAACATAAAAAAGATTTGCTCTACCTTAGATATCATAACCTGGAGAAAGTATGCGAGCTTATTCCCCTTGAAATTGATATTAAATCAAAAGACTTCGAGAATGGCCATTTTCTTTTTACAGATAATGGAGAGTGCCCCCTGGACATTATCTATGTCTGCATTGACAACAATTCTTTTGCATTATCATCAGCTCTAACTCTGCATCAACTGCTAAGAAACCACAACATCCCAATTGTTGTGCGAATGAGTCGAGAAGCAGGCCTAACAAAATTATTAAAAGATGATATACACAGATTTAGCATGATTAACGGTTTTGGATTCCTGGATAGAGTATTAAACCCTGAATTACTGCATATTGGTACAAAAGAGATTCTATCTCGTAATATCCACGATGAATATGTTAGAGAACGATTAAGAGAAGGTGAAACGTTACGAATCAATCCGTTTTTAGTTCCATGGGATAAATTACCGGAAAATATGAAAGAATCTAACCGGCGACAAGCCGATTACATAGGGTATAAATTACATGCCATTGGTTGTTATATTGTACCGATGTACGACTGGAAGGCCGAGCCTGTTGAATTTACACCAGAAGAAATTAAATTAATGGCTAAAATCGAACATAATCTTTGGATGGAAGAGCGCTTGAAAGAGGATTGGAAGTATGCACCAGGCCTAAAAAATCCTAAAAAAAAGACAAGTCCTTTCCTCATCCCGTGGGGTCAACTACCGGAAGAGGAGAAAGAAAAAGATCGGAATACTATCCGAAAAATACCTGCATACCTTTCAAAAGCGGGTTTTAAAATATATCGCACGGAAAAAAATCTTCCCCTTCCCACAGATAACCAAATACTTATTCCCTCAAGTTAATATTACTACCAATAATGTTAAAAATTTCAGTTGACATTCCTTTTTTAATATGATTAAATTTATCTTCTAAGGAGGACAAAGTGAAAATACCGGTATTCGTATCATGTCCAAGCAACTTAAATGATGATCAGCAAACATCACAGGATTTAATTAGCAGTGAACTGGAAATTTTACAATTTGAACCTCGTTCTCTTGGCAAAACAGATTATCCCACCGATTTTCCATTACGGGAAGTTTTATCTATAGCAAAA
>CP070627.1:3555800-3558202 GCA_020355945.1 Candidatus Aminicenantota bacterium
GAACCGGAGGTGTAGATGATGTAGGCCAGGCTGGAAGGGAGGGAAGCTGGGAAGCTGGGAACCTGGGAAGCTGGGAAGTCAGGATAGCGTCCTTCGGACAATAAAATTTTCGCGCCGCTGTCTTTCAACATGTAATTGATTCGTTCTTTGGGGTAATCCGGGTCCAGGGGCAAATAGGCTCCCCCTGCTTTTAATATTCCAAACAGCCCGATTATCATCTCTATTGACCGCTCTACCATTATCGCAACTATATTATCCCCTTTTATCCCTTTTTCCCTTAAACATTTTGCCAATTGACCGGATTTTTCATTTAATTCCCGGTAAGTAATATACAAGGGGGCAAGCCCCATTGTTCCCTTTTTGTTTGGGATTCGGGATTTGGGACTTCTACCCACCAGGGCGATATTATCCGGTTTTCTCGCTGCTTGTTCCTCGAATAATTGATGGATGGTTTTATCTTCGGGATACTGAGAATGAGTATTATTAAATTCATCTAAAATCTGCCTTTTGATTTCTTCCGATATGATTTCGATCTGTGATAATTTCTTCCCGGTATCATACATAACTTCGAAAATTATCTTCTTAAAATACTTGATAAATCTTTCGATTGTTTCTCCTTTAAAAAGTTTTGTACAGTATTCAACAGAAAAAACCAATCTATCATGGGCTTCAAAACCGGTAAACATCATATCGAATTTTGATGTCTTGTTTTCATATTCATAGGATTTTAAAGCCAATTCCCGGATTTCCAGTTGAGGGACAGCCATATTCTGCAGTACAAAGGCCACATCAAATAAGGGATTCCGACCGGTATCCCTTCTTACATTTACCTTCTCTACCAGGTCTTCAAATTGATATTCCTGGTTCTCAAAGGCTTGCAGTGTTCTCTCATTTACATGCCGCAAAAAGTCTTTAATTGTCTTTTCTCCAACCGGGAAGTTCTTTAGAGCCAGGGTGTTGACCATCATGCCCATCACATTCTTTAGATCAGCATGCCTCCGGCACGCAATGGGTGACCCGATGACAATGTCCTCCTGGCCGCTTAACTTTGAAATAAATATATTATAAACTGCTAAAAGCACGATAAACAAGGTGGTATTCTCTTGCCTGGCAATCTCTTTCAATGCCGCAGTCTCTCTCTTTTCCAGCATAAAATTTTTCGCATCACCTGCAAAATCCTGGATTACCGGTCTTTTAAAATCATAGGGCAGGTGAAGTACAGGAATTTCCCCTTTAAATTGGTTCATCCAGAACAACTCTTGTTCTTTTATTTTCCCTGACCGGATTAAGTTATTCTGCCATTGGGAAAAATCCTTGTATTGAATTTTTAATGCGGATAATTCCTTCCCTTCATACAATTCCATAAACTCTTTGACAAATACTCCCATAGAGGTTCCGTCCGTGATGATATGATGCATGTCTACCATCAATATATACTTGCGCACTTTCCCCTCTTGAGAGGTATAGGTGCCCGGCCGGGGATGGGTGCGAAGAGCGGCCAGGGTGTGTGGAAGTTCAATTAAACCCACCCGCAGCAGGGGGGCTTGTGATAAATCGAAAGGACGGATGAAGGAATTTATAAGAGCTGCTGCGGGTTCTATAGGCAAAGGGGCAAGCCCCCTTGTTCCCTCTAAAAACGAAGACCGCTCTTCCTCAGCCTCAACCTCAGTTCTATTAAGATCATAATATTCAATTTTGAATTCCACCTTATCGTGCAGCTCCTGGACCGGTTCATCATTTACCACGGTAAAGCTTGTCCTTAAACTTTCATGCCTATGAATGAGCTCTGTCAAAGTCTCTTCCATTCTTCCTTTATCTACAATTCCTTCCAGGGCCATTGCCTGGGGAATATTGTAGTTTGTGAGATTTAGACTCATCTGCTGCAGGATATACAACCTCCTCTGGGCTGAGGAGGTTTCATAGTAATACTTTTCTTCTACTGCTTCTATGGAGGCGAATATTTCTTGTTTTGCACATTTAATGTATTCGGACAACTCCCTGATGGTAGGGGTTCTAAATATCTCTGACAGGGGCACTTTTACCCTCATTTCCTTGTGAATATTAGCTATCAATAGCGTTGCATTCAACGAATGTCCGCCCAATTCAAAGAAATCATTATCAATGCCAATGATCTCCTTCTTAATTCTTAATACCTGTGCCCAGAGCCCTGCCAATCTATCTTCCACCTCATCTCGGGGGGCTGTATAATCCTGACCGGCTTTTAACTCAGGTTCCGGTAATGCCTTAATGTCTACTTTCTTATTTGGCGTCAATGGTATATTTTCTACCTGGACAAAATAGGATGGGATCATATAATCAGGTAAACTCTTTGAGAGCATTCTTCGAAGCTCCGAAATATCCACCTCTTCATTTGCTGCAATATAGGCACACAAATATTTCTC
>CP070627.1:3558302-3560696 GCA_020355945.1 Candidatus Aminicenantota bacterium
CTGGACCCCCCGCAAAAACGTCTTATTAAACACCACTATTCCAGATCATAATTTCTTAAGTCAATAGTATTGGCACTACTCTACCTTTACAAAAAGGTCTATATAGTCCTGGGTAGGGGCGCGGTTCCTACATCCGTTATCTTAATTTCCGAAATATTCTGGAAATTTGACAACGAATTTAGAAGTAGGAATCCCCTTGATAAATACATCTCTATATGATATAAAGAGGACTCTTAAAAAATATTAACTGATATAGATAAAAAGCCATGCCAATCAATAAAAAATTCAGGAAAAAAATTAAAAATGCCCTGGACAACCCAGCCCTGAGAAACGCTCTGGGTAATTTTGCCCAATCCTACCCCCAGGCCAGGGAAAACGCCTACAAAGGCATTAACTTTGAACACCTCAGAGACCAAATCGAAAAAATAAAAACAACCGCCATACAAAATATCAAAGAACTGGCCCGGCAATTTGAAGAAAAAGTGACAGAGAGAGGTGGGAAAGTATACCGCGCAGCAGACGGGCAGGAGGTGACGAATATTATCAAAGAAATTGCCCGACAGCGAAACGCCCGATTATGCGTAAAGTCAAAATCCATGGCTACGGAAGAAATCCACTTGAACCACCGCCTCAAAGACGTGCTTAAAGTAGTGGAAACCGACCTGGGCGAATGGATCGTCCAACAAATCGATGAACCACCCTCTCATATGGTCATGCCCGCCATCCACCTTACCAAAGAAAAATGCGCGGATATCTTTTCTAAAGCAGTGGGTGAAGAGGTACAACCGGATATTCCCCATATGGTGAAACTGGCCCGAAAAATTTTAAGAGCAGAATTCCTGGCCGCAGATATCGGGATTACCGGTTGTAATATTGCCGTGGCAGAGACCGGGACCATGGTGATTTTTACCAACGAAGGCAATGGCCGGCTCACCACTAGCCTACCGCCGGTTCACATCGTTGTGCTGGGTTATGAAAAACTGGTTCCTCGATTCAAGGATATTGGTCCATTGGCGGCAGCCATACCCCGAAGCGCCACCTGCCAGTATCTCACCTCCTATGTCACCATGATAACCGCCCCCTCAGACACCTTTAAAGGACCCAACCGGGAGGACATTGTTCCCAAAGAATTACACGTCATTCTCCTGGACAACGGCAGGTTGGAATTACTGGCCAACCCGGTGTTTAAGAATATCGGGCAATGTATCCGCTGCGCCTCATGCTTGAATGTTTGCCCGGTTTACGGATTGGTTGGGGGGCAGGTTTACGGGCATGTTTATGCTGGCGGTATCGGAACGCTGCTGACTGCTTTCTTAAGTTCCCCGCAGGATGCGGAAAAAATCCAGGAATTGTGCTTAAATTGCGGTAAATGCCGGGAGACCTGCCCGGGAAAAATCGATATTCCCGGGCTGATTCTTGAACTGCGCTCCTATATCCGCGGCCAGATACCCCCGCCTTTTTTACACAAAATCGCCATTGAAAAGGTATTACCCCATAAAAAAATGTTTGATATTTCAATAAAGACAGCAGCCCCGGGGATGCGCCTTTTCAGTTTCCGCCATCAACTCCCCTCTCCTGCCCCAAAAACCTTCAGGTCTGTCTTCAAAACCATCAACCAGGAAATCCTACAACCAAAAGGCACGATTGCATTCTTTTACGGCTGCCTGATCGATTACCTTTACCCGGAAATTGGTGAGTCCATTGTTTTTCTACTGAATCGAGCCGGGTACCGGGTGATTTTGCCCGGACAACATTGCTGTGGAGCACCGGCGATTTATATGGGATTGGAGAAAAGTGCAAAAAAAATGGCTGAAGAAAACCTGTTACACCTGGCAGATGATACGGCTAATTATGATTATATTGTTACGGCCTGCCCCACGGGAACCGTAATGTTAAAAAAACATTGGCAGCATTGCTGCAAAGATGATCCTGCAGTTCTCGCCAGGGCGAAAACAGCGGCGGATAAAACCATGGATTTCATTCAATTGGTTTACCTCATGCAGAAACAAGGTGCATTTCTGACAGGGTCCGGGTCGCTGGTAAAAGAAATCAATATCACCTATCATTATTCCTGTCATTTAAAAAGGGAGTGTGGGATTGAAACCGAACCCGGTGAGGTTTTATCTGTGCTGCCGGGAGTCAATTGGCTGGAAATGGATGAAGCGGACCGCTGCTGTGGTTTTGCGGGTTCCTACAGCATGAAATTGCCGGAGATATCTGCTGAATTATTGGCAGGAAAAATAAAAAATATTGAAAAAAGCGGTGCGGAGATTGTGGTGGTGGATTGCCCGGGATGTTTGCTCTGGCTCAGACGCGGCCTGCAAAAAACAAAGTCGAAAATCCAGGTGCTTCATTCCGCTGTTTTCCTGGCTCAACGAAGCGGGCGGCGCCCGC
>CP070627.1:3560796-3563188 GCA_020355945.1 Candidatus Aminicenantota bacterium
CAGGTAGGCATGGCTTATTTAAGACAACTGGCAGGACAAAAAATAGATATCCCCCCCCTCAACCTGGCACTTTGCAATGCACTGACACAAGCGGAAATAGGTACTCTCCTGGAACTGGCCATCATCAACACCATTAACCGGGAAAAACCGGATATAAATGTATTAACACTGGTGAGCCAGGTGGAAGTGAGAAGAGATGACCCGGCCTTTAAAAACCCCACCAAACCGATTGGCCCGTTTTTAACGAAAACCGAAGCCCTGGAGATGAAAAAAAAATTCCCCGATTGGACCTTTATTGAAGACTCTGGTAGAGGATACCGGCGAATCGTTCCCTCTCCACTTCCCATAAAAGTTTTCTCTTCCGCCAGCATTTCCGATACTTTCAAAACAGCCAATGTTGTGATTGCTGGCGGCGGCGGCGGAATTCCCGTGATCCGAAACCCCAAAAATAATACCTTTGAATTGGTGGACAGTGTCATCGATAAAGACCGTACTGCTTATTTAATCGCACAGGCGATTAAGGCCTCTCACTTTTTTCTCTTAACCAATGTACCCCATGTGAGCATCAATTTTAAGACACCCAGGGAAAAAGCCCTGTTTGACATTACCGTTGAACAAGCTAAACAATATTTAGCCGAGGGACAATTCCCTGCCGGGTCCATGGGGCCAAAAGTGGAAGCCGCCGTACATTTTGCTGAAAGTACCGCTGGCACTGCCATTATCACCGATGCCGATCATATTGCCGATGCATTGGAAAAAAAAGAAGGTACCCGCATTCATTTATAAAAGGATGATAATGGAAAAAGAAAATAAAAAAGAAATACCAGATTTTTCACAAACGGAGAGAAACCAGGTACCAAAAGAATTCACCTGGCAGATAAAGGATATTTATCCTGGTATAGAGGCATGGCAAAAAGATAAACAATTACTCCTGGACATGATAGATAAAATCGATGACCTGGCAAAGAACTGGACCAGCTCTCCCGGGAAAATGTTCCATTTGTTGAACCATGTCAGCGAAATTGAAAAGATAGAAGATAAAACCCATTCCTATACCAGTTTATCTTCAGATACCGATATGGGCAACTCCACCTGGCAGGCCATGAAAGGCGAAATACATACGGCAGGTGTTAATTTGCGGAGTAAATTGGCCTTTATGGACCCGGACATTCTTAAACTGGGAAAAAAGAAAATAGCGGAATATGTGAAAGCCGAACCCCGCCTGAAAGTTTACCAGATGGATTTTGATACGATTTTACGGATGAAAAAGCATATACTCTCTACTGATAAAGAGAGGATCATGGCCCAAACCCGGCTTTTTTCCAATGCACCGGAAAAAGCCTCCAAAATGTTGAACGATCTTGACATACCAGCACCTCAAATCACCCTTGCAGATAGGAAAAAAATCAAATTAGACCAGGCCAACTATGTGCGTTACCGGGATGCCAAAAACAGGAAAGACCGGCGGAAAGTCATGCGCACCTTCTGGAAACATCATACCCGATTTAAAAATACCCATGCCATCCTGTTGGACAGCCTGGTAAAAAATCATTTTTTTCATGCCAGGATTCGTCATTATAAAAGCTGCCTTGAAGCGGCCCTTTATCCTCATAATATTCATCCCCGGGTCTACCATACGTTAATTGAGACGGTTAAAGAAAATCTATCCCCCCTGCATCGCTATCTGCAATTAAAAGCCCGCTTGTTGGGGCTAAAAAAATTAACCTACGATGATATCTATGCCTCTTCGGTACCCACCGTAGAAAAGACCTTCACCATTGAAGACGCCAAACAAATTATCCTGGAAGCCCTTAAACCCCTGGGAACAGGATACACGGATATCCTGGCAAAGGGGTTTAACAGCCGGTGGATAGACATCTATCCCAATAAAGGAAAACGTTCCGGGGCTTACTCCAATGGTGCGGTCTACGATATTCATCCTTATGTGTTAATGAATTACAATGGCACTTTTAATCACGTATTCACCCTGGCGCATGAATTTGGTCATGCGCTTCATTCCTGGTTTTCCAATAAAACCCAGCCCTTTCCTTTAGCCCATTACCCGATTTTTTTGGCAGAGATTGCCAGCACCTTTAATGAAACCCTCCTGGTCCATCATTTCATCAAGATTGAAACCGATGACCTGTTAAAACTTTACATCCTGGACCAGTACCTGGATGAATTTAGAGGGACGCTTTACAGGCAAACCCTTTTTGCGGATTTTGAATTAGCCATGCACCGGGAGGTGGAGAAAGACCAAACCCTGACCAGCCAGTGGCTGGACAATACCTACCTGGACCTGACACGGCAGTATTACGGCCATAAAAAAGGTATTATTACAGTGAACCGGTACATTGAAAATGAATGGAGCAATGTTCCCCATTTTTATTAT
>CP070627.1:3563288-3565679 GCA_020355945.1 Candidatus Aminicenantota bacterium
GATCGGATGCTTTGTTTAATTCCCTGTAAGTAAGATGCATCCCGCCGAAGGCGTTTAAAACCTGTCCGAAGGACACCGCTTTGTTTGTAATTTGGGATTTGGGATTTGGAATTTGCCCTACCAGGGCTATATGGTCCGGTGTCCTCCCCACCTGCTCTTCAAATAACTGATAGAGGGTTTTATCCCCGGTATAATCCATCCGGGTATCATTAAAATCATATAACAATCTTTTCCTTTCTGTTCCCGGAAGGATGTCAATGTCTTTTATTTGTTTACCCGGATCATCCGGTATGCCGGCTAGCATTTGTTTAAAATACTCGATTATTCGCTGGATGGTTTCTGCTTTAAAGAGTTGGGTATTATATTCCAGGCTAAAAGATAATTTATTTTCTTGTTTTTCTCCACCTGGTGGTTCCATGACCGTCAGTGTCATATCAAATTTAGATGTTTGGGATTTATAATAAAGGGGTTTCAGCAGCAGGGGCGAGTCCGCTGGCTGCTGCATTTCGATATGTTCCAGGGCAAACATGACATCAAACAGAGGGTTTCGATCCAATGGCCTGTTCTTTATGACCTGGTCTACCAGGTCTTCAAATTGGTAATCCTGGTTATCAAATGCCTCTAGGGTTCGTTGTTTGACTTCTTCTAAAAATTTCCTGAAACTTTTGCCCTCTATTGGAAAATTTCTTAAGGCCAGGGTATTGACAAACATACCAATAATACCTTCTAAATCTGGATGCTTGCGGCCGGCTGTGGGTGTACCCACCACAATATCTTCCTGGTTGCTAATTTTGCTCAACAAGATATAAAATATTGCCAGGAGAAGCATAAAAAGGGTGACGTTCTCTTTTGTAGCCAGCTCTTTTAAGGCATGGGTCTTTGTGCTGCTAATCTCAAACTCGATGATATCTCCTTCAAAGACCTGGATTGTGGGTCTGCGAAAATCATAGGGCAGGTCCGGCACAGGAATCTCCCCATCTTCAAAGACCTTTAGCCAGAACGCTTCCTGCCTTTTTAATTTCTCTTTTGAAAATCCCCTTTTGAGCTCCCTATTTTGCCATTGGGAATAATCCTTGTACTGAAGAGCCAGGGGGGCCAGCTCTCCGGATTGGTAAAACGCAATTAATTCCCTTTGAAATATCTCTATTGAAATGCCATCAGAGATAATATGATGCATGTCCACTATCAGCAGGTAATTTTCTTCTCCTGTTTTTATCAATCCGGCTCGCAGCAGTGGGGCCTGAGATAAATCAAAAGGGCGTACAAAGTCTGAAATAATTGGCAGTTGGCAGTTGCCCACCCCCTCCTCTGTGGCTAAATCATGATACTTAATATCAAATTCCACCGTTTCATGGGTCTGCTGAAATGGTTCATCTCCCTTCATTTCAAATGAAGTTCTAAAACTTTCATGCCGTTGTATCAGCTTTCTAAAGCTTTCTTCCAATTTCTTCCTGTCAAGCTCGCCCTTCCAAACCCAAACTGCGGGTATGTTGTAAACTGTGTTCCCTGGATCCATCCGGTTCAATATATACAACCGCTTCTGGGCAGAGGAGAGGGGATAATGTTCTTGTTCTTCTGCGGCTTCAATAGATATGAATTTATCTTCTGCAGTCCTTGGTTTAATATATCCGGCCAATCCCCGGATGGTGGGGTGTTTAAATAGTTCGGACAATGTCAATTGTACATTAAAAGCTTTGAGCATCCTGGATATCACAACAGCTCCCTTTAACGAATGGCCGCCAATTTGGAAAAAGTTGTCATGGATACCTATTTTTGCGTGCCCTGTCCCTAAAACCTCTGACCATATTTCAGCCACTTTTTCTTCTATTTCATTCCTGGGTACTGCATAATCTTCACCTGCTTTAAATTCAGGGTCCGGCAGCGCCTTCCTGTCTACTTTACCATTGAGCGTTAAAGGTATCTTTTCCAATTGCATAAAATACAAGGGAATCATGTAATCGGGCAAACTTTTTGACAAGTATTCCCGTAACCCCGATACGGATATCGATAAATCACTGTTGGAAACAAAATAAGCACATAAATATCGCTGAGTTCCGTGTTTATCTTTTTTTAATACCACGACCGCTTCGTTTATTTTATGATGCTTTAGCAATTGACTTTCTATCTCACCCAATTCGACCCTGAAACCCCTTACCTTGACCTGGTGATCGATGCGCCCCAAAAAGTCAATGCTGCCGTCCGGAAGCCAACACGCCAGGTCACCGGTTCTATATATTTTTTGCCTTCGGCGACCAGGGGCCCCTCGGCGAGGGGGGCCTATATGCTGCGCAAATCGTTTGTGCTGGTTTTCATTCGTTTCCGGTTGTTGGCGCGATATGCTGCGCAATTCGCTTCTCAGCTTCCCATCTTCCCATCTTCCCAACTTCTCAG
>CP070627.1:3565779-3568161 GCA_020355945.1 Candidatus Aminicenantota bacterium
AAAAAAAGTGCCAGGCCAATTTTTCCTTCATGTCCCGGAGTTCCTCTTAATCGGCGCTTTCTACCTGTCCCCAGTTTCCAGTTTCCATTTCCCATTTTCCTTTCCAGGGTGGAACGGAAAGGGGGCAGGCGTTTTTCCCGCCTGCCCCCTTTTTTTGCCCCCTTTTTTTTCTCTTGCTCGCCTGCCCCCTTTTTTTCTCTTGCTCGCCTGCCTCCCTTTTTTTTCTTTTTTTCTTTTTTTCTACTTTTTTTTCTCCTTATCTTTTTTTTCATCCAATAATTTCAAGTGAGATTATATTATAGGGAATGTTTCCGGGAAAAGATATCAAAATTAAATCAAAATTTATAAAAATTAAATCAATTTTGCTGGCACTATTGTCGCTGTCCTGGAGACGCTTGTTAATAAAGGTTTTAGAGGGGGGAGTATAAAAATATATTCAAAATTATAAAAATATATTCAAAACTGTATAAATTTTACCCAAATTTTAATAACATTCCATCATCTGTCATCTTCGCTTGAGGTACGGCGTTCCGGCTTAAAGGGCCTGGAAATCGGAAGGTAAGCGTTTAAATTTCTCTTTGAAACATTTGGTGAAATAGGCGGAACTGGAAAAACCCACTTGAAATGCCACTTCCGTGACATTACCGGCATTGGATTTCAACAGGTCCAGCGACCGCTTCAACCGATAGGATTGGATAAACTTATTGGGAGATTGGCCGGTCAGGGCCGTTACTTTCCGGTGCAGGGATGCCCGGCTCATATAGAGGGCATCTGCCAATTGCTCCAGGCCAAATTCCGGGTCGGATAAATTCTTATCGATGGTCTTTTGTATCTTTTTGAGAAGAGAATTGTCTAAAGAAGACAGGCCCAATTCAGCAGCGTGTGTCACCGTGTCCCACTGTATCCGCTGCTGCAGTTGACGCCGCTGCTTGATCAGGTTCCTGACCCGGGTCAACAGTATATCCACGTTAAAGGGTTTGGTGATGTAGTCGTCCGCACCGGTTTCCAGCCCCCGGGTAATCTCTGCTTCCGTATATTTGACGGATAAAAGGATAATGGGGACATGGCTGGTTTTGATATCCTTTTTTAATACCCGGCACAATTGATAGCCGTCCACATCAGGCATCATAATATCGCTGATGATGATATCCGGGATAATCTCTTTGGCCCTGTCAATGCCTTGCCTGCCGTTGGTGGCTTCCACTACCATGAAATCCTCCTCGGTTAGGAGAGTCTTTATAAAACTGCGCATATCCGTGTTGTCTTCCACCAGCAGCACGATATCCCTGTCCTGTATTTCTTTTTCATTAGGGGGAATGTTACCGCTGTCCGGTTGGTTTTTTTCTTTTTCTTCTCTTTCTAACTGCACCATGTAAGCATAACGTTCGGAAATTTTACAGCCGGTCAGCTCTGCTGCTGTAGACACTGGTGGTTCCTCGATCTCATCGGATTTAAGGTGAGCCTTTCCTTTGTGAAGTCGGATAACAAATTCCGTTCCTTTATCCGGGGCGCTGTTCACATGGATGCTTCCATGATGTAGCTTGATATATTCCCTGGCCAAAAAGAGCCCAATGCCCAGGCCTTTGATAAAATGTTCGAATCGCTCAGTCAAGTGGTAAAAACGGTCGAATATCCGTGTGGTTTGGTCCAGGGTGATTTCGGGTCCGGTATTGTGCACGGATATTTCTACTGAATTGGGGGGCAAATGGCAAATCGATACCCTGATCTGGCCGCCAGGGGGGGTATATTTTAGGGAGTTCATTATAAGATTGCACATCACCTCTGCTATCTTATCGGGTTCAAAATAGAGGGGGATGTTTTCTTTGTCAGTATGAAAGATTAAAACGACTTCCTTTTGCTCGGCCAATAACTCGAAGGAAGCTATAATTCCTTTTAAAAAGGGAATAAGGTTTTGCCGACTGGCTTTTAACTTTAATTTCATGCTCTCAAGTTTTAATAATTCCAGTATCTGGCTAATTAAAAGGAGCAGCCGCTGGCTATTTCGATGCATCAGCAAAAAGGTTTTTTTTTGTTCCTGGCTGCGACTTTTGGCTAGCATTTGCTCCAGCGGTGTAATAATCAAATTCAGGGGGGTTAGAAATTCATGGGTGATATGGGAAAGCAGGCGGCTTTTCATCGCCACTATTTCTTCCGGCTGGTCCGGCCGGGGGTCCGTTTCCACCGGGGGCTGGTTTCCGGTCCGGGTTGGTTTACCGGACTCTTTGAGTAATGCTTCATATTCTTCGACAAGCGTTGAGTATTCTTTTAATAATTCATCTTTTGAAAGGGATTGATTGTTGGCAATTTTTTTTGCCCTGGCCAGCACCCGGGATTGGTTAACATCGTCTTCTTCTTTGGAAATATTATTCATCGATCATGTCC
>CP070627.1:3568261-3570626 GCA_020355945.1 Candidatus Aminicenantota bacterium
GCACTTCTTTTGTTTGTAATTTGTAATTTGGGATTTGGAATTTGTTTGTAATTTGGGATTTGTAATTTGTAATTTCCCGGCAAGCCAGAACCTTTTTGGTTCCGGCTTGTTCGGGCTGTGGACAGACCAATTTTTGCAAATTCTCTTTACTTACCCTTGATTTTTCTTTATAATATGATATTAAAGATGGAACAACAAAGCATGGAAAGCATGGAATATGAATGGAAAAAAGGAGTCATAAAATGGCAGCAAAGCAAGGAATAAAACCGGAAAAGATACCTGCAGGAATGAAATTAAAGCATACACTAAGGGGGCATATTGACGGAATTCGTGGGATAGCATGGTCACCGGATGGAGTGATGTTGGCTTCCGCTTCAAAAGATAGAACTGTTCGTATCTGGAATACTGAAACCGGGGAATTGTATAAAACGCTAACAGGGCATAAAGATTGGGTGCATAGTGTATCCTGGTCATCAGACGGTCAAATTCTTGCTTCGGGTTCATTCGATGCAACAATTTTCCTGTGGGATGGAAAAAAAAAGAAACTTCTTAAAACAATTATAAAACACAAAGATAGTGTTTTCAGCATTTCATGGTCACCAAAAGAACAAACATTTGCTTCAAGTTCAGGCAGTAAAGACCTTAACATACGTATTTGGAAAGCTTTGGGTATTGAATTACTTCATGAATTAAAGGGTCATAAAACGTGTATTTATAGTATCGCATGGTCCCCTGATGGACAAAGACTTGCCTCAGGTTCAACAGATGAAACCATACGAACCTGGAATCCCGTAACCGGTGAGTTGCTCCAGGTACTCATAGGACATACAAATGAAATTAATTCTGTTTCCTGGTCACCAGATGGAAATATCCTGGCTTCCGGCTCCAAGGACAATACCATTAGAATTTGGGATGTTAAAACAGGGAAACAATCGAATATTATTGAAGGCCACACTAAAGGTGTTTTGGGGGTTCTATTTTCACCGGATGGCAATCTTTTAGCCTCCCAATCCTACGATCAAACCTCCAGGTTATGGCGCTGTGATAAATGGGAACCGGTGGCTATTATCGATGAGCCGACTGAAGGAGTCTGGGGAGGGCTTGCCTTTCATCCTCATTTGCCATTACTGGCCACGCGGGGAGAAAAAGATCGAATCATCCGTATTTGGGAATTGGATTACGATGTGCTGCTGGGAAAACCGACTACCGCGAAATCCGTCACTTATACCAATGCAAAAGTTGTATTAATGGGAGAAACCAGCACCGGGAAGACCTGCATTGCCCGCGCACTGATGGGGGAACCGTTTCTTCCACAAGAATCCACCCACGGCATGAAAGTCTGGAATTTTCAATCAAAAAAAGAAAAACAGCAAAGAGGTGGAGAAATCACACGGGAAACTTTTTTGTGGGACCTGGCCGGGCAAACCGACTACCAGGTGGTACACCAACTCTTCCTGGATGAAACAGCCCTGGGAGTTGTACTCTTTGACCCCACGCACCCGGAAAATCCCTTTGGCGGTGTTGACCACTGGGAAAAAGCCTTAAAAAAAGCAGCGGGAGATGACTGCCCCAGGCTGCTGGTGGCAGGCCGGGTGGACCGGGGAGCACCCACAGTCACAGACGGTGATATCCAGGCTTTTCTCAAGGAACATGGGTTTAGCGCCTATGTTGCCACCAGTGCAAATACAGGGGAGGGAATAAAAGAGCTTCACAGCGCCATAACTCAATCCATCCCCTGGGACAAACTTCCGGTCACCCGCTCACCTGAACTATGGAAAAAAATCAGGGAATATTTGTTGAAGAGACGAAAAGGAAAAAATGTGCTGACAAGAAAATCCGATTTACAAGAGGCATTTGGACAAAAATATCGCAAAGATTTCACGGGAGCTGATTTCGATACGGTAATCAGCCATGCCCAGGCACAAGGTTTGGTCTGGCGATTTTCTTTTGGTGATTTTGTTTTGCTTCAACCGGAAATTCTCAATAATTACGCATCCGCTATTGTCCGGGCTGCACGTAAGCACCCCAATGGATTAGGAACCGTATGTGAACAAGAGGTGCTCCAGGCCAATATTGAGTTTGAAGACCTCAAACGCCTGGCTGATCCCGAAACCGAACGTTCGCTTCTCCATGCCGTGGTAGAGTTGCTCTTAAACCGTCAAGCAGCACTTCGGGAAAGTGGACAATTGGTGTTCCCCTCCAAATTCAACCGCCAACTTCCCCAATACCCCAAACCACCTGCCCGTCAAGTGGCTTACAAATTTTCCGGCGCTGTGGAAGAGATTTACGCCACTTTAGTGGTGCGGCTATTTTACAGCGGGGCGTTTGAATTAAAAGACCTGTATAAAAATGCCGCTGAATTCCG
>CP070627.1:3570726-3573082 GCA_020355945.1 Candidatus Aminicenantota bacterium
TGCTGTTCGTGCCAGTAATCGCCGATATATATAACATATACCAATACCAATTCATCCACGATTTGAATTTTGTTAAACTCCGTCAAATAGCCGGGAAAACGCTTCCATTGAGCAGGGGACAGCCCGATTTCCTTTTGTAATTCCTTTTTCATCCCGGTGGTAAAATATCTCTTCTTTCGATCGATAGAAAAACGGTTTAAGACAATTCCTTCTTGATTCATCACATATATTGTATATGAATCGTTTTTGCCATAATATAATTTTTTATTCTTTTGATCGAAGGCACACTCGATGCCCGGGGTTAAACCAGGTATTATAATCGTCATCCGGCCCTGTTTACCGGCAAAAGAGACTCCCTGGTAATAAGATATCTCTTTTATTGATTTATATGAACCTTTTGTCAGGTTTACCCACTGGATTTCAAATGTATCGGTGGATTTAAGCGATAAATACTCATCATCATCGATAAATAATTGGGGAAATCCCCAGGTTCTTGTATACCGAACCGTTTTCAGATATTTGCCATTTTTTAAAAAATAATGGATTTGAAAGTAGTCCATTATAATAAACTTCCCTTCACCGGCAAAGATGTTTCTTTGTGAGCGAACTTCCCCGGGGCCTTCTCCTTTTTTCCCAAAACTGGCGACAAATTTGCCATTACTGTCAAAGATATAGTTTTCTTTGCGTCTCCAGTCAAAAACACAGATAGTACCATCATCCAGGACAGCTCCCACACCCGGCATCGCCATGACCTTTTTCCCATAAGCGGAAACTTCCCATATTTTTTTGGCTTTTAAATCCCAATCACCCTTTAATGGTGTATCGGGATTCTTTACTTCTGCAGCCGCCAAACCAACCAGGAAAAAACTCGATACGATCAAAACCAGCATTTTTTTTTGCCGAGGCGCCGGTTCGTCATTGGTCAACCCATATGGTATTTGTTTTACCCTCTTATTCAAATTATTCATGTTTTCACCCGGGTTCATTATATACCTTTTCCTTGACTTTTTCCATATTTCAGATGACACCAGGATCCATCGTTCCAGAGGTGATGGATTTTGGGAAATAATATAAAGATATAAAGGGACAGGCGAATTTTCCTGGCGAATTTTCCTCCATCTAGTCCCTTTTTATGACATTTAGGGAGAAAGGAGAGAGGAACAGGCAAAAAAATATTTGCCTTTCATTCTTCAAGAGAAGAAGCAATTAATTCATATAAATTTTCATCGATCCTGAAACCAGCATTTATCAATCGATCCATAGTTATTAATTCATCAAATACTGCTTCAGGTACAATTATTCCCTGGTACAGCTTTTCTATTATATCCAACCGATCGACTTTTGCTAACCCAATTATAGGAGAAGAATTACAGATGACTTTAATCTTCTTTTTCTTTTCCATAAAGAAGGTCCTCTTTGAAGTTTTCAACGGTATAATGCCTGGGAATTCCTCTTTCCCCAAGTTCCTCATAGAATTCCCACTTGGTCATATTGGCCAGTTCTCTTGCTTTGCCAAAGGAGAGGACCCCGCGCTGATATAATGAGATTGCCAATTCTTTTAGAAGAAATAATTCTTTCTCTTTTTCCGGGATTTTCAGTGCTATATCAACTTCTTTAGGTATGCGAAGAGTTAAATCCATTTTATTCACCTTCTGTATCATAATAATAGCGGTTTTTTTTATTTATGTCAACATAAATGAGGAAAAGGAGAGTATTTTTATTATTTTTTGGCGGTGAGGGAAAGGGGGAAAAGGACAGGCAAAAAAAGTCCCAGGCAAAGTTTTTGTGTATTTTGTAATTTGTAATTTCAAGGCAAGCCCCTCTCTTTTTGGTTGCGGCTTGCCGCGTTGTGTATCTTCGTGGCTAAAATTAGGCGTTGGATTTAGGGTCCCAGGTCTTGTTATTTTTTTCGGTTTATGGTATTTATAGCCTTCAAGGCCGTATGATGATGAAGGATAAAAGATTCTCTATTTCCCGGAGAATAAAGAGCTTTGGTTATGCCTTTAAGGGGATTTTCCTTGCTTTCAAAACCCAGCACAATATCTGGATTCATTCGTTGGCGATTGTTGTGGTGGTCACTGCCGGGTTTATTTTTAAACTGGACGTGCGGGAATGGGGTTTAGTGGTATTGGCGATTGGGTTGGTTTTGATATCCGAAATGGTCAATACTGCTATTGAGTGGCTGGTGGATTTGGTTTCGCCGGATTACAGGGAAAAAGCAGGTTTAATAAAAGATGTTGCTGCGGGAGCGGTTTTAATTGCAGCTATTATTTCTGTCATCATTGGTGGTATTGTATTCTTGCCGAAAATTATTGAACTTATGGTTAAATAATGAATGATCAAAAAAAGGAGGAAT
>CP070627.1:3573182-3575536 GCA_020355945.1 Candidatus Aminicenantota bacterium
TTTTGTAATTTGTAATTTTTGCTCATCTTCTCTTCTTCGCGTCCTTTCGCGTAACTTCGCGGCTAAATTTTTTTCCCCTTTGTGTCCCTTCGTGTCCCTTCGTGGCTCCCTTTAATATAGTAGATTGCAGGCTCTGTGCCCAATAACTCCTGGATACGATACGCATCCTTGGATTTGGCCAGTTGACTGACCCTGGAATTGGGGTCCATTAAGTTACCGAAAATAATGGCACCGGTTGGACAGATCTGAGCACAAGCCGGGATCACTTCTCCATCTTTGACTAACCGCTTTTCATCTTTAGCCCGGTCTTTGGCAAACCGTATCCGCTGAATGCAAAAGGTACATTTTTCCATGACCCCTTTGGGTCGCACCGAAAGGTCAGGATTTGAGACAAGATAAAGCGGCAAAGAATCCTTATACTCAAACCAATTGAACCGCCGGGCTTTGTAAGGACAATTATTGGCACAATAACGCGTTCCCACACAACGGTTGTACACCTGGGCATTGAGCCCTTCAGGGTTGTGATAAGTAGCATAAACAGGACAAACCGTTTCACAAGGCGCATAATCACACTGCTGGCACATCATGGGAACAAATTCCGGCTGCCCGGGATTGTTATAATACGGCTCAATACGAAGCCAGGACATTTCCCTGCCCTTTAAATGCTCTGACTTACCCACAATCGGAATATTATTCTCAATATAACACGCCGCCACACATGCCGAACACCCAATGCAAAGCCCTAAATCAATCACCATCCCCCAACGGTAATCCTTATGCTCATGAGGCGGTAAAAGACTGTGACGTTTATATTCATGCTGATGATGTTCTTCTTTCCCTTCCAGGTGTGGTAAAATACCACGCCTACCGGTTTTCTGCGCACCGGCTAAAACAGCTAAACGAGTAGTTTCACCAGTTTTATTTAGTTTGACCTCTTCCAGGCAAAACATAAATTCACCGGTCCCCCGGTCCACTTGCATATCAGTACCAACCAATGCATCAACAGCAATAGTCATGATACCCGCAGGAAGCCCGGGTGTCAGATAGACAGGCCCTTTTATCTTGCCTACAATGGTTTCAATTTTCACTACGTCCCCGGTCTGCAAATTCTTCTCTTGAGCGTCAGCTTGAGAAACCGAAATCCACTGTCCATAAGAAATCGCAGTCAAGGGATCGGGAATCTCCTCCAACAGCGCAATACCGGAACTCCTGCCGTCGTAAGTCCGAAGCGAAGGAATAATAAAAAGACAATCTTTTTTATAAGGCGCCCCAGGTTTGCCCAAATTGGCCTCATTAACCAATTGAACTGGCAGAGGTTCTACTTCAGTGGTTTTGAATCCCTGCTGAATCCAACTCTCATCCATTCCTTGCCAGTGCTCGGCCAGGTAATCCCGGTAGGTTTTATCATTTCCCAGGAGGTTTAACAGGATATCTCCTTCACTTTTTGTGTCGTAAAGGGGTTGAAGCGCCGGTTGAATCACAGATTGAAGCCCTTTCCTGGGTTCGGCATCGCCCCAGGATTCCAGGGGATGGGACAGCGGCAGTACCAGGTCGCACATCTCCATTACCGGGTCAGGCATGTCTGTAACAGCCACTTTAAACCGGGCTCCTTTCATAACGTCTACAAAGGCCGGCATAGCAGTGAAACCGTAAAGCCTGGAAAAGATTGCCACCCCAACCCGGTTATCCCGGCAAGCGTAGGCAATGTCGATCAGCTCGTTAATAGTCCCCACATTTTCGTCATTAAAGGCACGATCGAAATCAACGGTATTTCCTATCATGCCCAGTACCCACTGGAGTAAAGCAGTATAGAGGGCAGTCACAGGTCCGTTGCTTTTGCCAGTGGCAAGCCCGCCGCTGATAATTAACGGGTTTTTCGCTGTTTCCAGGGTTTGAATGATAGACTCAAGAATTTCTTTTTCTATGCCAGTGGCTTCAATCACTTGATTCAGTGGGTATTCCGGTACTTGTGTCATAAGGGTTTCAGGTATGTTATCGCGAGGTGTGATATTGCGCAGTAGATATGCCAGCACATAGGGTTCGCTGCCGGGATTGACAACAACCCGGTGGTCTGCCGATGCACCGGTAAGGGTCAAGTAAGGTTCCATATGATACCATTTTATATAGCTCTTCGATTTGGACGCGGCATATTGTTTAGCCCATTCCACCGGGCTTAAAAAAGTGTCAAAAATATCCGCTCCTACTGTAATCAGCACATCGCTTTTGTCAATGCGATAGTGGGGTATCATCGGCAGATTAAAAAGCTGTTGATTGGTTTGTTTGATAACACCGTGATGATAGATTTCTACTTCTTTGAGTCGTTCGATATTTTTTTCTTTGCAAAATTCATCGAT
>CP070627.1:3575636-3577987 GCA_020355945.1 Candidatus Aminicenantota bacterium
GCTCTTTACATGCCCGGCCGGAGTTATCCAGCCCTTATGTCCCCCCTGTCAACCCGGTCCAGCAGGCAATGGCGGATATGTGGCAAACCTTTTTCGGCATTGAACCCATCGGCATCGAAGATGACTTTTTCCAATTGGGAGGCGATTCCTTAAAAGCCATCACTATCCTGTCCAAAATGCACAAAGAGTTGGATATCAAGCTGACTATTGAAGAATTCTTTAAACAACCGGTGATAAAACATTTAGCCGCATACATCCTTAAAGAAGATACCATTGAAAAGAGCCGGTACATACCTATTGAACCGGCAGAAAAAAAAGAATATTATAGATTATCTTCAGCGCAAAAGCGGTTGTACCTGGTCCGGGAGATGGCCCCCGGCAACACCGGTTACAATATTCCTATGGTTTTACCGGCGGCGAGAGATATCAATAAAGATAAACTGGAAACCATCTTTAAACAACTGATTGCCCGGCATGAAAGTTTAAGGACGTCGTTTACGATGGTGGGAAATGAACCGGTGCAGCGAATCCATGAGACAGTAGATTTTGAGATCGAATATTATGAATTAGCCGCGAAGACACGCGAAGGCACGCGAAATACCGTAGGGACAGGACAGTGTCCTGTCCCCGATCTTATAACGCATTTCATTCGCCCTTTTGATCTTTCCCGGGCTCCCCTCATGCGGTCCGGTTTGGTCTGTCTCCCTGACGGAAGTTATACCTGGATGACGGATATGCATCATATTGTATCGGACGGGATATCGCAAGAGGTTCTTTTCGGGGATTTCATCGCTTTATATAATGGTGAAGAATTGGAACCCTTGCCTCTCCAGTATAAAGATTTTACAGGATGGCAGAACCGTTTATTTGCCGGTGGCGGTATCAAGGCACAGGAAGATTACTGGTTGAACCTGTACGCGGATGCAAGAGAAATTCCCCGCCTGGATTTGCCCACTGACACCGGTCGTCCGGGGGTGTTTACCTTTGCCGGGGACCATTATGGTTTTATTTTTGAGGGCGAAGATATGGTTCGTTTCAGGGAATTGGGCACCAGGAACGGTGCTACCCTGTTTATGAGTTTGTTGGCAGTGCTTAATGTTCTTTTTTATAAATACACAGGCCAGGCAGATATTATAATCGGCAGTGGAATCGCCGGCCGGCGTCACCCTGACCTGCAGGGCATCATAGGCATGTTTGTTAATACCCTGGCCATGAGAAACTTTCCCATGGGTGAAAAAACTTTTGAAGCCTTTCTAAAAGAAGTCAGCCATAACAGTCTCAAAGCCTTTGAAAATCAAGACCTCCAGTTTGAAGCCTTAGTGGACCGCCTGGACCTGGAGCGAGACCCTTCCAGGAATCCACTATTTGATATTTGCCTGGTGGTGCAGAATTTTCTCGAGCCCATTAAAAACCAGCCGTCACCTTTCTTAATCGATGAAAATCTTGTAACTGACGGCTATAAAAACCCCAGTTCCAGGTTTGATATGACATTTTTTATCCATGAATTGCCCAAAGGGATTTACATTGATATCGAGTTCTATACCGGCATATTCACGGAAGGCACCATCCGGCGGTTGGTGTCTCATCTTAATCAGCTTTTAAAAGCCATCATTAATGATCCCTTTATTCAATTGAAAGATATCGATATGGTTTCGCAAGAGGAAAAGCAGCAATTACTATATGAATTTAATGATATGAAAACAGGATATCCCAAAAACAAGACCATCCATGAACTGTTTGCGGAGCAAGTGGCAATGACACCGGACCATATGGCCCTGGTGGGTAAAGAGGAAGGAAGGAAGGGTGGATGGGTAGAAGGTAAGAAAGAAAAGGTGCCCCTTTCAAACGCCTGCGGCAAGGAGCATCTTTCTTATAAAGAATTAAATGAGAGATCTAATCAATTGGCAGTGGTATTAAAAGAAAAAGGTGTCCAGGAAGACACGATTGCAGGAATTATGGTGAAGCCTTCATTAGAAATGATTGTAGGCATTTTGGGCATTTTAAAAGCCGGAGGTGCATACATGCCCATTGACCCGGAATACCCCCGGGAACGCATTGAATTTATGTTGAAAGACAGTAATGCAAAAGTCTTTCTGGCTTCGCCAGAGACTCAGGTTAAGGTTAAGGCTGAGGCTGAGGAGAATTTTAGGCAACCGAGAGGATTGTCTCTACAATTTATTAATATTGAGACGGAATTTGCACCAGCTTTTGAGCACTCCCTCTCAACCTTAACCTTAACCTCAACCTGCCAGGTGAGTCCCACGAACCTGGCCTACATCATCTACACCTCCGGGACCACAGGCAGACCCAAAGGCTCATTAATCGATCATCGTAATGTGGTGCGGTTGATG
>CP070627.1:3578087-3580431 GCA_020355945.1 Candidatus Aminicenantota bacterium
ATAATATGAAACAGGATATATTTTTTTTCATTTTTTACCTCTAGATGATAAAGAGCAAAATACCCAGGGCTGTTAATACCAACAGCGGCGGCAGTGCACGCCAGGTAAATTTTCTGCCGTGTTGGTTTGCTGGCTTCAAGTCCATCTTTCCATAGACCGAAACAAACGCCGGACCCAGCACTGCCAGAACCACCAGGCACCCGGCTGAAAAACTGATGTCATAAACATGTCTTACCAGGGAGGTGGACATAAGCAAAGAATGAATCCCCAATGAAACCGCTGTCATCGAAACAATAGCCGCAATATTCAAAAATATCCGCGATCTTTTTTTCTCGAAAAACACGCTGACAAAAAATCCCGACAAAAGAAAAAACATCACCAGGCAAACCGGGGAAAACACAACAATCGTATAAAATACCGGCCCCTCTCCCTCAAAATTTGCAAACCCCATGAAATCCACCACCAGGTTGATGGCAATTAATACCATCAGTATGGAAATCCGTGGTATGAGTTTATATAAAGCAATTTTAAATTTTGATAAAGGAAACGACAAAAGATACTCCAATGCCTGGTCCTTATGTTCATGCCTGAAGGCATCGATACCATAGGTAGAGGCGATCCAGATAGTAACCAATCCCAATGTAAAGGATATAAACATGTAATAAGAAGGTCCACTGATATACTGCCCCAACTCCAGGAGACCGAGCAAAGGGAACATCAATAAAATACTTAATCGAAGCAGGGTCGGCACGATGATTTCCCTGAACTCTTTTTTTAGCATGTTTTCCTCCGTTTCATTTTTTTAATAAAAGTATTGACATTACCATTTTTACTACCCACCGTTTTTACTATTCAATCTCCGTTATGTGCAATTCCCACTCTTCCAGGTTTTCATTTTCAATTAATTGATACAGTTTATTGTTTTTTATTGTATAAGGATAGAGCTCAAGGGGATTCATTTCCGGGAGGGGAAGCATGGCTTTTTTTATTGGTTTCCCTTCCAGGTCCAATATATGAAATTCTCTCTTTTTATCCTTGTTTTTATAAGTTAGGATATAAATCTTTTCATCAGAAACGATCAGATTGCGTATTACCGGTAAGAAAGCAGGAAAATGCAACTGGTCCTTGAATTGTTCCCACCCCTGCTTGAACCTGGGATCGGTTTTAAAAAAGAGGATATACCTTTTTTTATGCTCTTCTGACAGTTTTATTTTTTCATATTTATGACTGATGGTGAAGCGTTTTTTCCCGCTGCCGTCAAACACATGAATTTCCCCTTGGGGGCCTCCGAAAAATATTTTATCCGCGAAAGTACATAAAAGAGGCCGCCTGGCAGTGGTAATGATATCGACTTTTCCCGGCTGCAGTGAACTTTTTACCCTGAAAACTTCTTTCACTCTTTTTAAATCCGCATCAAACATATCTACCGCGTCATAAATTGTATTATTCTGCTGCCTGGTGCTAATGGCGACAAATCGGTCTCCGTCTCCTATAGGAAGAACACCGCCTCCCTGGATTGTTGTTATCTTGATCTCTTTTTTAAATTCCCCTTGCTTTGTAAAATATGAGAGTTTCCCCAGGCTGTTTACCAGGAGACAATCGGGACCAATGACAATTTCCACGCCACCCGGGGGCGGTATTATAAATTCCTGGGGCCCTTCTCCTTTTTTCCCGAATTTTTTTTGTAAGGAAAAATCCTTTAATGAATAGATATAAATGGCTGCACCTTCGACAATATATGCTCTACTTTCATCTACCCTGATTTGATAGGGTCTAAAGGGGCCCTTGATAGGCACCACCTTAGCAGCAGAAACCAGGATTGGTAATAACAATAATGTAATAGTTAAAATTAATTTTCTCATGTTGTTTTCTCCTTTTTATTGAGATTTTATGCATATTCACCCCCGATAAATGCAGTAACAATCTCGGTGAGATTCAAATCTACCACTTCACCGTCGATTTGCTGCCGGTATTCCTCTTTAAAGGGATAGATAAAATAGTCCGGGCGGTTGGGGTGGCCGCTTTGAGAAAGAACCGGCAGGTTTCCCGGGGCACCCTGGCAAACCACCTTTTTTACTTTATCTTTTAAGTCTTCGATGGCCTCGTCTACTGCAATTTTTCCGTCTTTTAACAGGATCACCCGGTCCACCATGTGCTCGATGTCATGGAAGTTGACATTCACCATGATCAAGGTAACCCGGCGGCGGGAAAGCAGATCGATCAACTGTTCCAGGAAAAATTTCCTCAAATAGGCATCCATAGAGTGAATGATCTCATCGATCAACAGCACCTCCGGCTCTGCCGAAAGAACCAGGCTTAAATGCAGGATAGTCCGCTGACCAAT
>CP070627.1:3580531-3582874 GCA_020355945.1 Candidatus Aminicenantota bacterium
CTTGTTTGTATATTTTGGTACGAAATTTGTAAGATTGGTACATACGTTGCATAACCTCCTTTCACTGGTACATTTTTCGCATCATTTTGGTATTTCAGTCTCATATTTTCAAACAATTTTACATCATAATATAGGCGTATCATTTGAGAAGGTAAAACTCAAATGATCGCAAGCCTTGATCGGTGATTAAGGCTGAGCGGTTTGGTTGTTGGATATAGGCAATGTAGATATGCCGTAGGCATAATAAATGGCATAGGTTGTCAGTCAAGTGTTAGCCCCAATGACCACTGACTAATGACTAATGACCAATAAAGGAGGCCAAGATGATATTTTATAATGGTACGCCGCCTTAGTAAGGCGAAGAAAATAATGACCCAATAGAGGTGTGGTTTAGTGGATCGTAAGGGTTTTGAAAGTTTAGCCCAAGAAAACTTTTGACATAACAAATTTCAAAAATAGGAGGAAATTATGAAGATGCAAATAGAAAGCGGGGTGTATACCATAGGACCCAACAAAACTAATTTCAAAAGATTTACAGTAAAGTTTAAGAATAAGTTTAATTCAATACCTGTATTCGTCGCGAATACATTGCAGGATAAAGACTATCTTCAAGACATACCGGATACGTTTGCTGTATCGGTAAAATCAATAACCGAGAACGAAGCAGTAGTCCAGGTGTGGAAGGTATCTAATCCTGCGACATCGAAAAGTTGGGGACAAAATCTGCGCCTTTGTTGGATTGCGATGAGCGAGGATTGAGAAAACAACGGGCAACTAAACTAAACGGCGCAGGTCTCAACATTGGGGAAAAGATAAGAAGATAAGGGGACAGGCCGGGGACAGGCCGGGAAAAAGGTAAAAAAGGAAGATTCCCGGCCTGTGGCCTGTCCCGAATGTCAGAATATAAAGGAAATAAAAAAATATTGAAAAAAACTTAAAAATATGCTATCGGGATCTTTTCAGGTGATTTCCCGGATCACTGGACAGGACCGGCTCCTCTCCAGGCAAGGTGAAATTAATATAATAGTCCAACAGGGATGGCCAGTGTTGATTTGTTTATAAAAGCAATTTCGTCGCCTCTGTATATAACCAGGGAAAATGGTACACGCCCCTCTGCCTGCGATTCACAAAAACTCGTTAGACCTCTAATTGAAGTCGATTTTATTTGGACAGAAGATTTCACTTCCAGGGGAATCAACCGGTTTTGATATTCGATAATAAAATCAACTTCAGCACCGTTATTGGTGCGCCAATAGTAAAGGGACGGTTTCGGCGCCATATCCTTGCACTCTTTATATAATTCGGCGAAAACATGAGTTTCCAACATACTACCCCATGAACCTCCATATAACATCCGTTCAACAGTGGTATGCTGCATGAAGTAGTTAACCAAACCGCTGTCCAGGTAGTAGATTTTCGGTGTTTTGATAATTTGCTTACGTTGATTATAGTGATATGATGGGAGTAGTTTACATTGGTAAGAGGTTTCCAGTATCGATATATACCGTTTTACAGTATGAGTAGTGGTGCCGGCATCCGAAGCCAGTGTAGACATATTAATCATGCCGCCGTTTTGGTAAGCGATGAGCTTATAAACCCTTTGAAATAAATCCAGATCAGCCACCTGGGTAAGATCACGTAGATCCCTTTCAAGGTAAGTGCTGATATAGTTTTGGAACCACCTAAAACGCGCCGGTGCGGATTTGAGATCATGAATCCTGGGGAGTCCGCCTTTATAAATAAAATCCACCAGCATATCATTCGAAACGGTTTGCTTCTTGTTCTTTATGCGGTTTAAGCGTGTAAACAGGTCTTCGATATCCCGGGAATTGCAAATTTCTTGCACCAGTCCGTTTGACTCCACACCCAACAATTCCCCAAAGGAAAAAGGCAACAATTCAAGAAGACCAATTCTACCGGCCAGTGATTCGGTAATTGTTTTCATCAGTAAAAAATTGGTGGAACCGGAAAGTATAACCTGATAATTAAATCCTTTGTCAACAAGCTCTTTAAGGGCATGGAAAAGTTCCGGGCATTTTTGGGCTTCATCAATAGCCACATGGGAATTGATGGAGTTTACAAATAGTGTGGGATCAGATTTTATGCGGAGGAGCAATTCCCGGTTGTCCAATGAGTAGTATTTCCAATCGGGATTTATAAAGTGTTTTATCATTGTGGATTTGCCCGCCTGCCTGGGGCCTGTAATGGCCACAATGGGAAATACATCGAATAATTCTCTAATTGCAGATTCGACTGTTCTTTTTTTGTAATTCATAATCGTAATTTTACCATAATATTTTGAATTAGGGAAGCAAAATAATATGGTGAAAATAGAAAGTTAAG
>CP070627.1:3582974-3585313 GCA_020355945.1 Candidatus Aminicenantota bacterium
TTTTTCTTTTTTCTTTTTTTGTTCAAGGTGTGGAGACTCACAATCCCGGTTATGTGCTGCAGCGCATCAATGGTGTGGTCAAACTGGACGGTTTGAGTGATGAGCCCGCCTGGAAAGACCTCCAACCCCTGCCTATGGTCATGCATATCCCTCATTTGGGCAAAGAGCCCACGGAAAAAACAGAGCTGCTGGTGGCATATGATAATGAATTCCTGTACGTGGCCGGACGACTTTATGAAACAGACCCGGCAAAAATACTGGCTACCTCAAAACAGCGGGATACGTTCGGACCGGGTAACGACTGGTTCGGTATCATCATCGATACCTTTAATGATAAAGAGAATGCCTTAGCATTTTTTACCACACCAACGGGCCTGCGACTGGATTTGACCGTGTTTAACGATGCCCGGGGTGATTTTCCTTTTAACCTCAGTTGGAATACCTTTTGGGATGTGAAGGTGGTTCGCGGCAAAAAAGGTTGGTTTGTTGAGATGCGGATCCCTTTCACCAGTCTCCGCTTCCAGGATAAGGACGGGCAGGTGGTCATGGGGCTTTCTGCCTGGCGGTATATGTCGCACAAGAATGAGTTGGTCACTTTTCCAAAAATCCCCAGCGATCGTGGTCCCTGGGCAGCTTTTATGCCTTCTTTGACGCAAGAGATCGTCTTGACCGGGGTGCAAAGCCGGAAAGCCCTGTATGTGACCCCATATGTCCTGGGTGGATACAGCCGGTCTGCCGAACTTAATGTCCCGGGCACCTCTTATGAACAAATCAATGATCCCGCGGTAGAAGCAGGGCTGGATATCAAGTACGGATTCAGCAGTAACCTGACCCTGGATATTACCGTAAATACGGATTTTGCCCAGGTGGAGGCGGATGACCAGCAAGTTAACCTGACACGGTTTTCTCTTTTTTTCCCGGAAAAACGACTGTTTTTCCAGGAGCGTTCCGCCATTTTTGATTTCAGTCTGGATGGTGGCAATCGCCTGTTTTACAGCCGTCAGATCGGGATTTATGACGATCAACCGGTGCGTATTTATGGCGGGGCCCGCCTGGTGGGACGGTTAGGTCCCTGGGACCTGGGACTCATGAGCATGCAAACCGCGGCCCGGGAAGACCAGCCAGCAGAGAATTTCAGTCTCCTGCGCTTGCGGCGCCGCATCTTTAACCCTTACTCTTATATCGGTGGTATAGTTACTTCGAGGCTGGGCACAAATGGTACTTACAATATTGCCTATGGGCTGGACGGGATTTTCCGCCTGTTCGGTGACGATTATTTAATACTCAATTGGGCACAAACTTTTGAGAACGATGCGGATAATCAATTATTTTCCCTGGCCCCCTCACTAATACGGGTCAATTGGGAACGGCGCAACTCCAGGGGATTTCATTACCAGTCAGAGTACTCTCGTTCCGGTGCGGAATTTAATCCTGGAATGGGATTCCTGGAGCGGGAGGATTATACACGACTGGGTAGTCGTGTAGGGTATGGATGGTTTCCCGGGGAAAAATCAAAATTCTTTCAGCATACGGTTTTTTTAAATGCCTTGATGTTTCTTTCCAACCAGGATCAACTGACCGAATCAGCCCAAATAGGCACAGGATATGAATTGATAACCAAATCCGGTTATTACGGCAGTTTTTCCTGCAAATATTTTTATGAAAATGTCACTGAGGGTTTTTCCTTTGCCGAGGAGGAGGATGACGAGGAAGAACCTGATCCTGACCCGGATGTCCCGGTGGGCCGATACACCTTTTATGGTTTGGAGGCCATATTGGCTACGCCGATGAATAAACGATTTTCCCTGGAATCCAACTTATATGCCGGTACTTTTTACGATGGCTGGGGGCTGTCCATGACCCTGACTCCCCGTTGGAATATTTCATCCGGGTTGGAATTGAGCGGTACTTACCAGTTCAACGGCTATCGTTTTCCTGACCGGGATAAACGGTTTATTGCCCACATTGCCCGGTTAAGGGTATTAAACACCTGGAGCATCAAGTTTTCCACCAGTGCGTTTATCCAATACAACAGTGCCATTGATGCGGTGATTGCTAATATTCGTATCCGTTATAACCCCCGTGAGGGCAATGATCTTTACCTGGTGTACAACGAAGATATCAATACCAACCGATTCCGTGAGGTCCCCGTGATTCCGGTTACCAATAATCGCACCCTCATGTTAAAGTACACCTATACATTTAAGTTTTAATCCCTTTTTTGCTAGTGGTTCGTTCCGAAAATAACGTATCGTTATCGGTGAGGGCTGAGCGTGAAGAGCAAGGCGTGATGACGAGGCATAGTGGGGCTATGTCGAGGAAGAACAACGCAGCTATTC
>CP070627.1:3585413-3587749 GCA_020355945.1 Candidatus Aminicenantota bacterium
CCCGTAATCCAGGGTATGATTATTGGCAAAACCAACACAGTCTACCCCTAACCATTGGAGCTCATCCGCTCCCCAGGGCTCGCAAAATATATTTATATCCCCCCAGGGTTCGGGATAAGCCTGGCTGATATCCACCAGGGGCAGTTCACAATTGGCCCACGTACAGTCTGCACTGCGCACCAGGTTTACCAATTGCAAAAAGCGGGGTTCCGCTAATTTCGATACCCGCTGCGATATAATACAATCTCCCAGTGCTGCCAGGGTCATCTTCCCGGGTTCCGGGAACAACCCCGGTGATGTCGCACTCAATAAAACAAAAGTAACCAATGACAAAACAATAACATCAAAGAATTTACTTTTTTTCTCCTGTTGGTTTCGATACATTTCTTACCTCCTGTTACCTGTTAAATTTTTTGTATTGTCAAAAAGTTACGAATGAGACGCTTGAAAAGCGCCTCTACAAGGGGATGGGAGGCGATGACCCAACACAAGCATGCATTACATCTAACCACTCACCATTTAAGACCCCATTTTTTCATACTTTATTTGACAATACCATATTTTTTTCTTACTTTAATTTCATACGTTCATACGTTTTATTTGTATATACGGAAAATATCTCCGGAAGTTTCCGGAAGTTTTGTCACCCAGCCCGGACAGGAGATATCAGAGAGAGAAAAGAGAGAAAAGGGACATACAAGAATTCCATTTTCGTCGTTTCCAGGGATGATTCGCAGTTTAAGCGGTCAAATTTTTTGTATTTTAAATTTTTTATTTGTAAACTATTGACATACGACTTTATTTTTTTTAATATACTTATGGGTTTGCCCTCTAAAAAATTGATTTGAAAATAACAGGTGAATCTTGAATAAGTTGTGGGAAAAGATAAAAAGTGCAGCGCGAATCACTTTTACCGGTAAAATAGATCCTTTCCTTACCGGTGAAGATAAGCTGCATATTAAAAGAATAATCCGCAAATGTATCCTGGGAAAAGGCGGTGAAATTTCCAGCCGGGCCAGAGCTGTTGAGTTGGGGCAGACGTACCTCAATCTCAATGAAAACGGGCGGAAGAGATTTATGAATATCCTCTCCTGGAAATAGAAAGAAGAAAAAGAAAAGGGGACAGGCAAAAAATAGAAAAATAGGGCAAAAAATAGAATCCCGGCTGTGCAGTAATAATTTCTAACTTTTGCTATTTTTTAGTTAACACTGTCCACTTCCTATTCGTATATTATTATGAATACTATAAGGAGAAGAAAAATGAATTTTTTTTTAACTCTATTTTTTTTAATCAGCTTGATGGCCCCGGTTTACTCTGCCGGGGAACTGACCATTCCCGATATCTACAGACCGGAATCCATTACTGTGGATGAAAACTATATTTATATTACCCAGGATATTGAAGTCTTTATCTACTCAAAAAAAGACATGAAATTGATTAGAAAATTCGGCCAGGCTGGCGAAGGGCCCGGGGAATTTAAGAAAATCCCGACCCCGTGGTTTCCCAGTATTAGCCTCTATCTAACCAGCGACAAACTGTTGATCAATAGTTTGGGTAAGATTTCTTTTTTTTCCAAAGAGGGCGAATTTCTCAAAGAAACCCCAACCGGAACCCTGTCCCGATATATCCCGGTTGGGGATAAATATGTTTATATGCATGACATTGCTGAAAATAAAGTCTCCTATATTGCCGCGGATTTTGTGGACGCTAACTTAAAAAAAATAAATACACTTTGTCATTATAAATTTCCGGGCCAGGCAGGCAAAAAACGCGACCCCATATTAATGGCCAGGATGGCGACCTATTTCGATAGGTATGCATATAAAGACAAATTCGTTTACCCCACTGACACCAATAGCATCAAGATATTTAATTCCGATGGAAAGGAAGTCACATCTTTCACTCCCAATTATACAAAAGTGCCTATTAATGGTGAACTGAAGAAATCCATCGACGAATTTTTCACCAAAGATATCCGTTACAAAGAGCCTTATTTAATTGCTAAAGACAGGAATCTCATCTCCCTGCCGGAACATATGCCGATTTTTAAAGATTACCGCCTTGCTGATGATAAAATCTATATCCTCTCAAACTTTAATAAAGACGGCAAATTTGAAACATTTATTTACGATTTCACCGGGAAACTGCTAAAAAAGACTTTTATACCACTGGTAGAAAGTGACATGCTTACGCTGTATCCCTTTTCTATCAAAGACAACAAAATATATCAACTGGTTTTGGATGAGGATGAAGAGGAATTCAAGCTTCATATCACTGAAATAGTATAATCAAATCCTTATGACTCAATCAACCGATTGGTCCGGGAAGAAAAGGG
>CP070627.1:3587849-3590178 GCA_020355945.1 Candidatus Aminicenantota bacterium
TTAATTTTAGCCACAAAGTTACACAAAGGGGCACAAAGAAAAGAATATCCCTACCCCGTTTTATCCTGGCCTTTCACCTTCATTGGTATATTTATAATGTACTAATTACCTGTCCCTAATCTCTATTCCAACACGTCATTGCCTAGTTGACACTGGGGTCTCTCTGGACATTTTTCAAAAACATAATATTCTTGAATCCAGGACCAGTGGCACTGGTGGGGCCGAGGCCGTTGATTTTTGTCCATATCTCGGTGAACCCTGGAATCGATGGATTCATAAGCATGTACATGGATACTTTTTTGTGAGCCAGGTTTGGAAATAGATCGTCATTTGCAGAATCCGCAGAATCATTGATAAAATTTGACCAGGGGCCATAAATAGGCGTTAACAGGGGGCGGGCGGGTGGTACCGTATTCCTGTTGAATATTCGGATGATTTCATACTCGTTGGGGAGAAGTGGGCTGGCATTGTATTCTTGCCAGTTGACAGTCACGCTCTGTTCCCGGTCCAGGGCCACAGTAGGAAATTCCTGGTCTTTGTTCACGGGTGCCGTCTGTAAAAAAAGGCTGCTTGACACGTATACAATTCGATTTGGTATGGTGTTATACATACCCGGATCAGGACCGGGCCAGGCATTGATGGTAGAAGGACCCAACCACGGCGCATATGCACCGGTAGGTTCATTGGGTAGTACATCCCTCATGAAAGCAATGTGAACTCTATCCTGCATATCAACAGCAATACACGAGTACCCATCCATGGTTTGTAACGTGCCCAGGGCAAAAACCGTTACATTTATAGGCCAGTTCCAGGTGCCTCCATCATTGGTACTTCCGAGATAAAAAATATTTATACCGCCAGCGGTGGTGTCTTCGTTGTAAGAAACATGAACCTGGTTGGAACTGTAATCACAATCACCTCCGCTGTAATCCAGCGGGAACCCAAAGAACGTATCAAGACAACAAGAAATCGAAGGCATCTGGGAATTTCTCGGCGTGTTGGTGAGATTTTGGGGGGCAGTGAAACTAACCCCACTGTTTGTGCTGCGTGCATAATAAATTTCACTGGTGGGCGTAATCCCCCCGGTGTTTACATCTTCTTCCTGCCACACCACATGGATATGTTGATTGGTTTCCGGGAATGGGTAAGTGTAGTGGTTTATAGCTATTGCCGGTACCATGGAGTCTGTGGTGGTGTTGGAAAGATTTTTTATACCGGTGAGTGCCGCAGGTGGTGCAGGAGGATTGCCCACAGGAATTATAGCATGGAAAATTTCGTAACTTGAACCAGGTGTTTGTTTGCACTGCCATACCACATGCATATCATTAAAATTACGCCAATCTCCAAAGTCATCAAGACCGTCGTATTCAATCGCGATTGAAGGATACCGGTTATCTGCATATTTCAATTGCCGGGTCAAATTGGTGGCGGGGATAACCAGGGTTCCATTATCGTCCAGGCATGCATAGTAAATATCAGAATTGCCGCAGTTGATGGGTTGAGGGGTGACAACTTGAGGGGGGTACTCCTTACTGTGCCATACAAAATGGTAATAACCCATATAAGGCATACTGCAATCCCGGACAACACGCCGTCCATTATTAAATGCAGTGGCATCCCATTCAGTGGAAAGAGGTTGGAGCTGGGAAAATAGATTAAATGCCAGGGCAAAGGTTATTACCATTGTCATCAAAAAAAGTTGGAAACGTTTCATTGTTCCTTCCTCCTTAAAAGTGTAAGATTTTTTTATTTTAAATTTGGGAAAGACTTTTTTAAAGCCTCTCTCAGCCGTTATTTGTACTTTCCCAAATTCATATGCTATTTTATTCCTCATTTTCATCCTGATCATCTTAAAATCAACTCGCTTTATCCACTGGCATTTCCAATTGTCTATTGCTGATGTCCACAGAACCAAAAAGCCTTTTGATTCTTTAGGTATAGTATCAGATTTTAAACTCTTTGTCAATCCGCCAATCTATGTTTTTATGGGGTCACGTCTCAGAATCCAGGATCCAGGAATCCAGGGACGGAACGTTAAAACGGGTAAAACGGGACAGTTAAAACTTTTTCCAGGTGGTACAATAAAATGAATAACCGTACCGGTTACCTGTGGGGCGACCGATTTAAGAGCGTATTAATCGAACAAGGAGAGAGTCTACAGAATTGTTTGGCTTATATCGATTTAAATCCGGTTCGCGCGGGAATCGTGCAAAAACCGGAAGATTACAGGTGGTCCGGGATTGGCTACCGGATTTATACAGATAATAAGGATGATTTTTTCAGTTTCGACGGTATTTTTTCAGAATCAGAGCTGAAGCAGCAGTCTAAA
>CP070627.1:3590278-3592605 GCA_020355945.1 Candidatus Aminicenantota bacterium
AACCCGGAATTAACCGCACAAAAATTCTGCCTCCGGCGGCCAGGGGCGCTTTTTGAAAAAACTGCCCCTGGACCCCGCAAAAACTTTTTATTAAAGGGGACAAGGGGGCTTGCCCCCTTGTTATATCAGACCGGTGACCTGACCCGTTGGCTGGCAGACGGGAATATCGAGTTTCTAGGAAGATCCGACCAGCAAGTCAAAATAAGAGGACTACGCATCGAATTAGAAGAAATCGAATCCCGATTAAGCAAGCACGATGATATAAAAGAAGTGCTGGTTACAGCAAAGGAAGCAGCAAACAGTGAGCTGTACCTGTGCGCCTTTTACGTCCCCCACGTTAACGGAGAACCCGGGGAACCATTGGAAATACAGGATTTGAGAGATTACCTGGCCGGGCAAATGCCCGATTATATGATTCCCTCTTATTTCGTACCCCTCCCACAAATCCCCTTAAACCCCAATGGCAAAACGGACTTAAAAGCGCTCCCCACCCCGAGAATTACCAGGGATAAAGAGTATATCCCACCCAGGGACTCCCTGGAAAAGAAACTGGTAAAAACCTGGTCTGAAATCCTGGGAGTAGAAGAACATCTCATCGGCATCGATGACAATTTTTTCCGGCTGGGAGGACATTCACTAAAAGCCGCACGACTGCTGGGAAAGATTTACAAAGAATTTAACGCCAGGATATCCCAGGCGGAATTCTCCAATACCCCCAATATCCGCGGATTATCCAGACATGTAAAAGAAGCGGTAAAAAACAAATCCAGGTCCATACCCATAAACGTCGGAGAAAAAAAGGAATACTATCCCCTGTCCCCCGCCCAGAAAAAATTCTATATTCCCAACCAGTTAGAACCCCCTGGTACCCTTTACCATATGTACGATGTATTTGTATTGGCAGGCAAGGTGAACAGGGAAAAGCTGGAGAATACCTTCAAGAAGTTGATCCGACGCCATGACGCCTTCAGGACATCTTTTATGGTGGTGAATGGCGAACCGGTTCAAAAAATACTTGATACAGTGAATTTTGAGATTGAATACCATAGCGCAGAACCCCAAGAGGAACTCCATGGTCCATGCCCCATGCCCCATGCAAGCACTATAAAGAACTTCATCCGCCCCTTTGATCTATCTCAAGCACCGCTTTTAAGAATTGGATTGATAAAACGAGAAGAGGACAACCATTGGCTTTTATTCGACATGCACCATATCATCTCGGACGCCATTTCCTTTAAATTAACTGTTGATGAATTTACCAGGCTTTTTGCCGGCAAGGACAAGCAGGTCCCGGGATTAAAGTACCAGTATAAAGATTACGCGGAATGGCAGGAGAAGTTGGTGCAGTCAGGAGAGATAAAGCGACAACAGGAATATTGGACACAGGAATTGTCCGGGCCCCTGCCAGTACCGGATTTACCCCTGGATTATGAAAGACCGGCGTTACAAAACTTCGAAGCAGACAATATTCATTTTAAAATATCCCCCCAGGAGACACTCACATTAAAAGAATACGCCCGGGAAGAAAATACCACCATGTTTATGGTGGTGCTGGCCGTATTTTATGTATTTCTTTCCAAACTCAGCAGCCAGGAAGATATTATTATCGGAACTCCGGCCCCAGGTCGCCGGTATTCCGAATTATATAACATCGTCGGTGTATTTATCAACACCCTTTCCCTGCGTAATTATCCCAAAGAAGAAAAATCCTTTGCACAGTTGCTGGAGGAAGTAAGCACCAGGACCCCGGAGGCCTTTGCAAACCAGGATTACCAATTTGATGACCTGGTGAAAAAAGTCCAGGTTTCCTGCGACAACAGTCGAAACCCTATCTTTAGTGTCCTGTATTCCTTTGCATCCCAGGAAGAAACCCGGGAACAAACAGGACAACCTTCACTTCCCAGGGCAAACCAAACCACCCCTCAGCATGATGACTACAAAGCAATGCCGGACTTGATTTTGACTGTCACCGAAATAAATCGCACCCAGGAGCTTCTCGTTAACTTCGGGTACTGTACAAAGCTCTTCAAAAAGGAAACCATAGAAACATTTATAAACTATTTTAAAGAGATCATCGCGGCAGTGATAAAAAATAAACGCGTCCTCTTAAAAGAAATCAAAATATCCCTTGACCTGGAAGAAGCAAGCCTGGATATTCCTCAAATTGAATTTGGATTTTAATTCAGGAGGTTATGGTGGATTTGACACAACGCTTATCAAAATTATCGCCTGAACAGAGGAAGCTTTTTGAATTAAAACTGAAACAACAAGGAATAGATATTTCGCAACTACCCGCTGCGAACATATCCAAAAGGACAACAGTCCAG
>CP070627.1:3592705-3595030 GCA_020355945.1 Candidatus Aminicenantota bacterium
CTATCACCTGGAAGCCGGGAAACTCTGTGAAGCTCAAGGAAAACAACAAGATGCCCGCAAACATTTTACCACTGCCAAAAAAATGATGGAAGAGATGGGCTATAAAAGGAAATTGAAAGAAGTTAATAAGATACTGGAAGAATAAAATTACAAAATACAAATCACAAATTACAAACAAATCCCAAATCCCAAATTACAAATCACAAACAGCGCTGGTTGGTTTTAAAGGACCTGGACAAGTTGATTGTTACGGACGTTTAACCGGGTATTGTATTTTTTCCTGAACCTTACCTTTTCTACCTGGATTTCCGTACTATTAGCAGGACAACGGCTGAGTATCGCATAGGCTATTTTTTCCCGGAAAGAACGATCAATATAATTTTTGCCCGGATCAGAAATTGTGCTTACAGTATTAGCCAACTGGCGCAGCGCATGGTTCAAGTCGCATCCTTTAAGTTCGATAAAATGAGCAATATTGGCAACCGTATCCACCAGGAGCCAGTCACAACGTTTACCGGCGAATTCCAGGCAATTATCAACCCGGACTTTTAAAAATTTTTTTTTGTCTTTATTATTACCAACAAATTTTCTCCCCCGCTCTTCAAAAACGATTAACTTATCCCGCGTTTCTTCACCGCACGAACCAAACCGAAACACCGCGTTTACTCTCCAAACGAGAGGTCCAACAATCCATCAAAAATACGGGCGGTGCTGTTGGATACATCATCGATTACCGAAGCATCAATGAGTTTGTGTTCATAGTTTTTAATATCTTTACCGGTGCCGTCTCTTACTACGTATACACACACGTCATCAAAAGCGACACGGGTGCCGGGGTTTACTAATTTATCCAGGGCTTTGATTTGTTTATCCCTTGTTTCAGCATCTATACTACCTCTGGTATACATCCCTGTTAGCTGATTATAAACATTCTCTGCCTGGATAAAGTTATTTAAAAACGTCAAAATATATGGACTGTGTGTGGTAATAAAAAAACCGGCATTTCTTTTTAATGTGTTATATATAATCCCTAAAAAATCCACGATCTTACCCTGTGATTCGGGGAAAAGATGTGCCTCAGGCTCTTCAATAAATGTATAAGAACCCTCTACCTTTAAACCGGTCATGGCAATCAATGAGACCACCAGGGGAACCACTTCCTGCTGGCCGGATGAAGAATCTTTTAATAAAACAAACCTGTTATCCTTCATGCTAATCCACTCTTTTTCCTTATCAAATCCATATTCTCCTCCCAGTATCTCAGAAAAAAACCTGCATAAAGGATTATTTTTTTCTTTGGTTAGATGTGCATAAGCTTGTTTGAAAGACTCCAAAACAGAACCGAATTGTTTAAGCATATAATCAATGTTATAATCTTCAAAAAGCATTGAGAAAATTTTTTCCTTAACGTTTACAAAATATGAACGCCCGGCTGGAATATAAATCGTCAACAGGTGATTGATGCCATAAAAAAAACGATTCAACTCATTAGAAATCATGGTTCTAAGAAGGGTTCTATCATATGATTTTGAAAAGCTGTCTTGTCCGGGCGTATTTCTATAAGTCCTTTTAAGTGCATTGAAATTTGACAAAATAGACCTGGAATAGGATATCTTCAATGACTTATAGGTTTTCGCCTTTTCATTGGTGATGGAAATTGATTGATCGTCATAGTAATAAGTAACGTTAAATATTTTGTCTTTAAGAAGATACTGGGGAAAAATTTTGTTGAACCTGGTGCGGATCATTCCATCTAATTCACGTTTGTTATATACATCAATAACGGCGTTTGTCATTTCTGCCGGTAAACTTTTAAAAAAATATACCAATTTCGCCATCAGGCTTTTGCCGGTGGACTGCGGGCCGATCAAGATAGTGATTGGTTTCACATCCATTTCAATGGAATCGATCACTGAAAAATTTTTTACTGAGATTCGTTCCTTCATTGCCGTTACCTTTACCTCACTAATGTGGGGCAATTTCATTTTACCATTTATTCTTCAAAATTCAAAGAACAGAAGAAAAAAATTTTGCCTGGCACGTTTTTATACCTGTCCCTACTATTCGCCATCAACCTTTGCCTCCGGCGGCCAAAACCCTTTTTTATTAAAGGTGATAGGTGAAGATGACAGGTGTAGGTGGGAAAACAAAAAAATCAAAACTGCTTCTATGAACCACTTCTAATTAGGCTGGGCTTCCAGCCCCTTCTGGACTCCCAAAAACTTCTCACTAATAGGGCCTTTTATCATGTTCATCATGTGCATCAACGTTCATCAGCGGTCTTTCTTTGTGTCCCTTTGTGTAACTTTGTGGCTAAAATTAGGC
>CP070627.1:3595130-3597455 GCA_020355945.1 Candidatus Aminicenantota bacterium
GCATGGTTTGTAATTTTTTCGCCCCGCAGTTCGATGTTTATCCGGTTAAACCATTGTCCTTGTTTGCCCCAAAGAATAGGACCTATACCTGCCCCCAGCCGCCGCGTATCTACTCGGGGGATAAAACCAAAATCTGCCCTGAAACCGGCAGACAGGTCCTCGTAGTTGAAAAAATAGAATAAATGACGCCCCATATTCTCAAACCGGATAAACAACGCATTCCCTCCAAAAGAGTCCGTTGGTTGATTAAATTGTTGAGAAATATCTCCCGGGTAAAGGGTTTGGGAGTGTAAAAATTGAATATTCAATTTTTTTATACCGGAAAGCCGGATAAAACTGTCCACTCCTGCAACCTGGTTATGGTAATTTTCGCTAAATCGCCCGGTATATAGAACACCCACGGTGGTGTTTTTCCCGATATCCCGCCGGTATCTTAAGACCCCTCCATAGACATTTTCTTTGATGGTTGTGGAACTTGATCCCTTGTTCGAGGGGAAAATAAGGTTATTGTACCTATCCTGGGTGGCAAAAATCCCCAGTGCGTTTTTACCGATTTTCCCACTGGTTTTTACTCCCCATAATGGGTCAAATACGGTACGGGTAAAAACAACTTCCATGGGAGTAAGAAATAAATCTGCTGCTTCTAAGAAAAAGGGTCTTTTTTCAGGGTAACGCAAGGCAAAACGCGTATTCACTTCCAGTTGAGCCGCATCTGCTTCCACATTGGAAAAATCCGGGTTAAGGGTGGCATTTAAAATTAAATTGGGAGTAATGCCCCATTTGAAGGTGACTCCCGGTTCTACTTTTATTTTACCGTTTTCCATTTCCCCTTTGGGAAAATCATTCCTCTTATCGGTGCGGTTTAGGGTCAAGGTGGGATCGAGTTCCAGGTTTCGACCGGGTGAGATGCCCTCGAAACCGGTTATTTTATTAAACTGGCAGAGCAGGCATCTTTCGTCCCGACTCCTGATATGAGAACACATTCGATGGCGGACATTCCGGGGATATGACCTCTCCGCATTGAATCCCCACTTCTGTTTTCCGCTGGTTTTAGGGAAGCGGAGTTGATTAAACGGGATAGCTATTTCAACCGCATACCCGAAATCGGTTATTTTTCCGGCAGAATCCCATATGGCGTCCCAGGAAAAATCCTCGTATCCTTCAAATGTGCTGAACATCGCATCAGCCTGGACGCCTAAGGGATTAACCCGGAATTGAAAGGAGCGGCGATCATCATTAAAACAATCCAGTTGGATAACCACATGATCATCCAGTACATAGGTATTGATAGCATCCCTATTGATCAAGTGGGCCCTTATTTTCTTTGGATCAGGGTCAAAACACCGGAAGCCGATGAAGAGTTTCGATTTGCTGTAGGTCACCATGCATTCTGTTTTTACCGGCGCAGGAATGTTGTCGCCTGGGAACCATTCATACGGCAGTTCAATTAACACCGCCTCCTGCCACCCTTCTTCGTTCAACGCACCATCTATTTTTATACTGGAAGTGGCTGGATTTACATGGTAATGCCTGGCAGGGGGTAGTTGTCGATTTTTTTGATATTCTTCGGCTTTCAACTGGAAACCTGGTGCGTTAAACAAAGCCGCAAATATGATTATGGAAAAGTTCACATAATATAATTTCATTTCAATCTCCTAATAAAATATTTTCAATATAATATTATACACCAGGTATTAATTTTAATTAAGATGGTGTCTCTTTCTATTATCGTTATATCTTTATCTTCTCTTTATATAATTTTCATCAGGGAAACCCGTAAAATTATTGGATTGTAGTTCAACTTCAGGGTTCATTTTATCCAAAATAAAGGTACTATAAGTGCCCTGGCAGGAGGCTAATTCATATTCAACGATTTTAACCAGGGTTTCGATTACGTCCTGGGTACTTATATCTTTTAATGCTGCTTCGCCGGCCAGGACTATCAAGGTTGAATTTTCGGTTATTTTTGCACGATCACAATCACGGTAATTCCAGTGACGGGTGAGTATGGTTTTAGCATCCGAATAAACGATCTCTCCCGGTTCGGTCAATTCCATTTCCCTGCCCCCCCGGGGTTTAAACATTTCACCGCCCTTCGATATCCTAAGACGAATATCACCATGAATTGCCGCCAGGTCAAACCCTTTTATAGGCAGCAGGGTTAAAAGCTCAACAGCCATATAAGACAACACCTATTCTTAAATCCGGGAAAATTCGAAATATATCACCTTCGATTATAAACTTCATGCCCTGTTTTGCCTCCGGCGGCCAGGAACCTCTTTGAAAAAAGGTTCCTGGACCTCCAAAAACTTTTTATTAATGGGG
>CP070627.1:3597555-3599874 GCA_020355945.1 Candidatus Aminicenantota bacterium
CGTCCCGGTGTGCTGGCAGTGGGATTTACATCAGGGCCGCAGGACATCCCGGATTCGGTGGTACAGGCATCTGCCGCAGCCGGACGAGTGGCTGAACTGCTCAAAGAGTAAGCGGGTAAGCAGCGATGAGTAAAGTTAATATCGGGGTTTTTATCTGCCACTGCGGCTCCAATATCGGCGGGGTGGTAAACATCAATAAAGTATTGGATTATGCTCGAACGCTGCCGCGGGTCAAATACGCGGAAGACAATCTCTATACCTGTTCTGACGCGGGTCTGTCCTCTATCAAGGAAAAAATATCTCAACATGATTTAAACCGTGTGGTGGTGGCATCCTGCACCCCGCGCACCCATGAAGAACTATTCCGCCGCGCCTGCGAAGAAGCGGGTTTAAACCGCTATCTTTTTGAGTTTGTTAACATCCGGGAGCACTGTTCCTGGATTCATATGAACGTACCGGAAGCAGCCACTGAAAAAGCCATGGACCTTATTCGCCTCGGCGTAATGAAGGCCGCGCACCTGGTGCCGTTGGAAACGGCATCCACAGACGTAAAACCGGCAGTATTAGTTATCGGGGCAGGGGTGGCCGGTTTGACAGCCTCATTGAATCTTGCCAAACAGGGGTTCCAGGTTCACCTGGTGGAACAATCCGATAAACCTGGCGGTATTGCGGCCGGGTTATGGAAACTCATACCGGGCGATCGTCCGGCAGGTGAATTGGTGGAAACCCTTGTCAGCGCCGTCAAAAAATTAAAAAATGTCAAAGTCTATCTCAGCAGCACTGTAGAGGATGTTTCCGGGTTTATCGGTGCTTTTGATGTTCGGATAAGTACCCCGCGGGGGAAAAAAGGGTTCCCTGTGGGAACGGTGATTATTGCCACAGGAGCTCGAGAGCTTGAGCCTCTTGGGCTTTACAGCCTGGGAGAGTTAGAGGGTGTGATGACGCAGCGGCAACTAGAGCAAGCATTGGTGCGGGGCAGGAAACGTTTTACTGACGTGGTATTTATCAACTGTGCCGGTGCCAGGATTCCTGGCCGCGAGTACTGCGGCCGGCTGTGCTGTGCTACTTCTATCAAGAATGCCCGCTATATTCGAGAAATTTGCCCTTCTGCCCGGGTGACCGTGCTTCAGCGTGACATGATGGCCTATGGAACGGAATTGGAAATGGCATTTCGCAGTGCGCAAGAGGCAGGTGTGCGGTTCATCAGGTATGACCCGGAGCGTCCACCCCGGGTACTGGGTGTACTGGGTAATGGAAAAGTTTCCCGGGTCCGGGTTTACCATGCCCTGGCAGGAATGGAAGTGACACTCCCCGCCTCTATGGTGGTGCTGGTGACTCCCCTGGTACCCAATGGCAGCGCAGCAGAGCTGGCCCGGATGCTAAAGGTCCCGGTTGATTCTTTTGGTTTCTTTCTTGAAGCGCACATGAAGCTCAGGCCGGTGGAGTTTGCCACAGATGGGGTGTATGTTGCCGGTGCGGCACGGTTCCCGGCGAACATTCGAGAGGTGGTTGCCCAGGGAATTGCCGCCGCAGCAAAGGCGGCTGTACCGATGACCGCAGGCAAAGTCTCTCTTGAAGCCACTACCGCCAAAACCGAAACACGCCTTTGCAGCGGATGTGGAAACTGTGAACTGGTTTGTCCCTTTGGTGCAATCGAAATGGGAACAGATAACCAGGGCCGGACCGTGTCGGCGGTCAACGCAGTACTGTGCAAAGGATGCGGTTCCTGTGCTGCTGCCTGTCCAAACGGCGCTATCCAGCAGCAAGGCTTTACTGATTTGCAAATTTTCAGCATGATTGACTCGCTGGCACTCGAAGGAGACCAGGGGGGCTCTTTTCGAGAAAACCGCCCCCCTGGACCCGCTACTCTCCGCAAAAGCTTTTGATTAGAGGATGTTTCAATGGAAGGATATGAACCTAAAGTTTTGGTATTTGCTTGTAACTGGTGCAGTTATGCCGGCGCGGACATGGCAGGGGTATCCCGGCTGCAAATGCCACCCAACTGCCGGGTGGTCCGGGTAATGTGCTCGGCTCGCGTTCGACCGGAAATGGTGCTGTCCGCACTTTCAAAGGGTATAGACGGTGTGCTGGTGCTGGGGTGCCATCCGGGTGACTGCCACTATTCGGAAGGTAATTTCCACACGCGGCGGCGGGCCCTGGTACTGCAAAAACTGCTGGATGCCTTCGGGATTCCTAAAGAGCGGTTCCAGGTTCAATGGGTGTCTGCTGCCGAAGGTGCGAAATTCGCAGAAACCATCCGAAAAGTGGTGTTACAAGTATCTAAACTGGGACCAAATCCTCTAGGAAAAGGTGATGGAA
>CP070627.1:3599974-3602289 GCA_020355945.1 Candidatus Aminicenantota bacterium
CCAAATTACAAATCCCAAATTACAAACAAAAGAAGTGCCCTTCGGGCATATTTGTTAACGCCTTCGGCGAGGATTATAAAACAGCATTTTTAAGCTCGATATGGCTGTTTGTAATTTCGGACATTGTAATTTGTGATTTGTTTGTATTTTGTAATTTGTGATTTGTGATTTTAAAAATTTTGCCATTTTTGGCAAGATTTTACTATAAGGTAACCTTAGCCCTGGAGCCCACAAAAATTTTCATTAAAGGGATTTTCATCAGGGTCATCATGTTCATCAGCGCTCATCTGCGGTCTCTTTTGCTGGTTTATTTTCCCGTCAGTTTTTCAGGAACTGTTTGGCTGAAATATAAGAAGAAAGTAAACCGATGGCGGTTCCCAATACAATGAGCCTGATAAAAATACCAGGAGGAATGGTTTTAAAATCGATCATGCCTTTGACAATATCGAACATAAACCTGGCATAGAGGGGAAATAATTTTAAGGTGATAAAGAGGAGTGCACTGGCCATGAGGCTGCCAAAAAAACCAAGAAACGCCCCTTCGATAATGAAAGGGAATTTAATATACCAATCTGTTGCTCCCACCAGTCTCAGCACATTGATCTCATCTTTCCGGTAAAAAATACTGATCTTGATCACATTAAAAATAATAAAACTGGAGACAAATATTAAGATCAGGCTGAGGAACACTCCCACCACGGAAATAAACCGTTTCAGCACAATGATTTTTTTTGCCCAGTCGATATTGACCTGTTTGCTTTCCACGATGTTTAATTTTTCAATATCTTCAATAAGGGAAATGATTTTGGTATCCATGGCGTATTCCTGGTGGAATTCCACTTCAATGGAAGCAGGGAAAGGTGAACGCTTAAATTCGGAGAGAATATATTCCAATTCCGGGAACTGGCGTGAAAAATTAACTTCTGCCTGGTTTTTGGAGGTAAATACTACATTTTTTACCAGTAAGTTTTCCCTGAGTCTCTTGATCAACAGGTCTACTTCATCCTGTCTCACCTCCTCTTGAAAATAAAAAATTGCCTTGATATTCTTTGAAAAGCCCTGGGTGAAGACATCGAGGTTGTAAGTAATGTAATTGAAAATCCCGAAGATCAGGAGCGTAAAAGCGATAATACCAAAACATAAAAAGTTGACCAGTTTGTTGCGCACGATATTTTTAATGGCATTGCCGAAGGTATTCTTTAAATTGGATACGTTCAAATTCCACCTTCTATTTTACCATCGTAAATCAATCGACCTTTTTCCAGTTTGAGGATTCGTTTGGGAAATAAGTCCAGCAGGTGGTTATCATGGGTGGCAATTAACACGGTAATTCCATTGGCATTAATTCGTTCGAAGATCCTGAAAACTTCAATGGACAATTCCGTATCCAGGTTACCTGTGGGCTCGTCGGCCAGGATAATTTTGGGATTTCCCACAATGGCCCTGGCAATAGCCACTCGCTGTTGCTCACCCCCGGAAATATGAGTGGGAATATAATTGCGTCGATGGGTTAAACCCACCATGGATAAGGCATTCATCACTTTTTTATCGATGATTAACCTTTTTTCACCCTTTATTACCAACGGAATCGCCACGTTTTCATAAACCGTGCGGTTATCCAGCAGCCTGAAATCCTGGAACACGATACCAATGCTTCTTCTTAATTGGTACAGCAGTTTGGAGATAATTAAATTGATGTTGATGGAGTCGATGAGAATTTGCCCCCGGGAGGGCAGTTCTTCCTTAAAAATTAATTTTAACAACGTGCTTTTGCCAGCTCCCGAAGCACCGGTTAAAAACACAAATTCACCTTTATTGATGGAAAAACTCACATCATTTAATGCATATTGATCGCTCACATATTGTTTATAAATATGATAAAATTCAATCACTTTCTATTCGTTTGCTGCGATTTACGGGTTTTTGTTTTTATTTTCCTTTTCCTTTTCCTTTTCTTTTGCTTTTGCTTCCGGTTTTTCTACTTTTCTATAAAACAATATTCTACCACAACTGTCGCAAGTGAACATTTGTTTGGAAGATATGAGTTCATTTAACCGCTGCGGTCGTATTTTAACATTACAAATACCACAAAATTCAGACTCCACCAGGGAAACCGCTTTGCCATTCTTTTTATTCGCCAGGGTGTCGTAAATATCCAATAAATTGGTAAGAATATTACCCCTTAACGCTAATTTTTTCTTTGTAACTTCGGCTAACCTTGATTTATTAGACTCCAGGATATTCTTTAAATCCGTGATTTTTTTGTTATATTCCCCGGATATTTCTTTGAACTCTTCTTCACTCTCCCGGATCTC
>CP070627.1:3602389-3604704 GCA_020355945.1 Candidatus Aminicenantota bacterium
TTACCAATCATTTTAAAATTTTATTCATGATGTTTTTGAACCTGGTTTTACTGATCGGATGTTCTGCAATCAATTTTCCGTTATATACCATGCAGAAGGTGCCAAAGGCGCAGGGACTATTATCCCGGGCTTCCCGGCAATTTTCCAGTTCTATTACATGCGGCTGGATGCCGTAACTCTCCTTTGCTGTCTCATTGATTTCTTTCACTGCTTTTGCCGAATAAGGACATTGATCCGAACTGATTATTGTTAAGCCTTTGTCATATTTTTCCAGCCTGTTTTCCCAATCTCTTTTGAATTTCGGGGCTGAAGCATTTTTGTTTATTTTTTTTACCAGTAACTCGAAATCAGGCGGCGCCTTATCCACTATATCAAAGCCCTTTTTGATAAACAATTCCTTCCCCGCCATCCAGGTGCCTTTACGGGTGACCACTGCCGCACCGTGCATATTTTCTTTTTTTGCATCTTTTAAACATTCTTCAACCAGGAGCGCACCAAAACCTTTTTCTTTGTATTGACGAAGCATGATAAATATACAGTGAATGAACATATATCCACTTGCTTCAACCGGTCTCCAGGCATATTCTCCCGGGATATATTCGATTCCACCCACTGCCCCGTGTTTATCCGCGTACAATATTTTATATTTCATACCTTCTGCAAACCGCTGTTTTATCCACTGGATCTTTCGGCGGTATCCTTCTTGCTTCATATTTTTGTAACCGCACATGCCAAATTCATGAATATTACCGGCATTGGTATCAATAATCTTTATTTTTTCCATTATTCATTACGTTAATCATCCGGGCGGGGACCGTTTTTGTCGGATATGAATTGCTTTCTGAACTTATTCCAGAATCGACTGCATTCGATTTGAGATTCCACATGTTGGGCTTCATTTTCTTCCGGGTGTATCCCCTTCAGCGAACCCAGGCTGGCAATTAACTCAAAATTGTCAGGCGAACGTCCGGTGACAGTAATATACGTATTTCGTATGGTTTCCAGTCGCATGGGATTGGCCAGCGTAATAAAATCATTGATGGTTTTAACCCCCCGGCTTTTCAAAATAGAGATAATGGTATCGAAATCCTGCTGGGCACAGCGAATGCCGATCAACGACAGGGTATAAGGGAGATTCTCCGGGCTCAATTCATCATCTTCTTCATACATTGTTTTTCCCTGGTCCTGGATAAGTTCCTCGTACAGCAAATTAAAATGTTCATCCATGGCGTTAATCTGGCTGCTGAGTATTTGAAACTGACGTTTTGTAGAAAAGTTTGCTTTTTGAGCTGATTTATAAGCAAGAATGTGCTCCATTTCACTCCAGAGTTCCTGGGCCAGGGTTCGAACCTGGATTTCAAACCAGGGGTGAATCGCTTCTTTTTTCCGGGTTTTGGTGTTTAATTTGATCACGTAATGCACGGATGCATAACCGCTTTCTTTTTCTTTGTGAGTAATGTGTGACAGCCCGAAGCGATTCATTAAATCCCGGCTCAAATAAGCTTCAGGCGGAATGTCATTTGATATTTCTACGGACGGGGAGGATCGCAGTTCCCTGTCGATGTAAGGCAATTGAGAGAGAAAGTAAACGATGATTCGTACACCAATGCAGTCATGCATTTTATAAAAACTTTCCGGGGATATGCCAGCCGGGTATTCCTCCGGTTTATGTAAAATCTTGTCTACTACCTTTTCCGGGCGTTTAATGCGAGTAAATACAGACCTTATGGGATTGGGATAAGGACTGTCGCTGCTCCTGGCATAGCGAGCCCAATAATACGGCTCCCGCCAGCGGTCAAAGAACGCTCTTATTCGACGATGCTCAGGCTTTAACACCTTTTGGATGTAATCTCTATATCCCGATAAAAACACCCGGAACTGGTTTGCCCTGTTCGTCCTGTTCATTAACCTTCACCCTGGCATATTTATTAAAAAAGCGTCTATCTCCATTTTACTTATCTTTTACTTATCTTCTTCTTTCTTTCGATCTCTTATTTTAAAGGAACATGAAGAATATTTCAATAGGAATTTCAAAAATAATGGGGGGACGGTGCCTAATTTTATAATTTTTTTGGGAATAGACCGGGGAATTCATGATTGTTTTTGTTTGAATTGGAAAAAAAGTTTTTTTTATGTTAAACTATTTTGTCACAGCTTTAGCGAGCTTACAGCGATACAGCAACTAGTGGTTCGTTCCGAAAATAACGTATCGTTAGCGGTGAGGGCTGAGCGTGAAGAGCAAGGCGTGATGACGAGGCATAGTGGGGCTATGTCGAGGAAGAACAACGCAGCTATTCACGTTCAGAACCAGCGAG
>CP070627.1:3604804-3607118 GCA_020355945.1 Candidatus Aminicenantota bacterium
GAAAGATAGTGGCGGTGGCCGCGAAGCGGCCGGGGTGCATCAGCGGTCTTTCTTCGTGCTTCTTTGTCCACTTCTTGTTTTTTTGGCAAGGATTTTTACAACGGTAATTCCCGGCGCACAAGTCAGTGCGTCGAAAAATGGCCCGTTAGGGCCTTCTTGGGCTGCGGGCGCCGCCCGCTTTGTGGCTGATTTAATTTTTTTTAAAAATTTGTTCGATAAAAATAATTTTTTTTCTTGACTTTTTATTCGGTAATTTGTATAGTAATATTTCACTAAAACGAAATATAAGGATATATTATGTTTAATAAAATCGTTAATGTATATTTTGAGAGGCGGCAGCGTGGGGACAGGGGCGGTGGACCCGGGATAGAAATTAAAAAGCAAATTGGTAAGCGGTTTGCGGTCTTTCGCAAAGCCATAGGCAAAACCAGGGTGCAACTGGCCCGGGAATTAAAAGTTAAACCGGCCACCATTACCAATATTGAAATGGGAAAGTCTTATCCCCATATCCATTATATAAATTATTTGCACCGTCATTACAGGCTGAACAGCAATTGGTTATTGGGTGGAAATGTCCCGATGTTTTTACAGGGTATCCGGGAAGGAAAAAAGGGTGGGGCATTTTTGCCATGCCATGTAACTTACCATGATCCCAGGTATTCAGTGTATGTTAAATTGGTGAGATTGATGAAGGAGCCGGCAGTTGAGCGGTCTATTTTGAATGAAGCCGCCCGGGTCAAATTGAATTTAAAAAACAAACTGAAACCATAAGAGGAGAATAATGGTTATTAAGTTTATTCAAATCGTAATTCATTCCCAACCCCTGTTAAATCATTCTCAATCACCTGGAATTCTTCCAGGGTCACTTAAAATTTATTGCGCATCCCCTGGAATTTATCCAGGACCTCTAGAAATTTATCCGGGGCCACCTGGAATTCATTCTGCACCGCTAGAAATTTATTGGGGACCTCTCGGAATTCATTCTGCACAACTAGAAATTTATTGGGGGCCACCTGGAATTTATCCGGGAGCATTGGGAATTCATCCGGTACAGGTTCTTAAATTTTTATGGGTTGTACGGGATAAATTCAATATGAATTTGTAAGGAAGAAAATGAAAAAAAATAGCCGCGGCAATACACCATTTTGTGTACCTTCAAGTTTCAATGAAACTTCGCGGCTAAAAAAATAAATATAAGGAGAAAAAAACATGATTACAAAGAAAACCATGGAAAATGTGTTAGGTATTGCAGAGTTGGCCTTTACCACGGCCAAAACAGACGAAGAGATCAAGACTCCGCTGTTGGAGTACAATTATGATGATGCCCGGTTAGACCAGTGCCTGGCCGTGCACAAGAAAGCCAAAGAGGATTATCAAAAACAGATAAAAGAGCGCTCTGACCAATTTCAAGCCACTGCGGAACTGGAAACGGCACTGGATGAAGCCAACCCGGTTTATATCGAACATATTACATTAACTCGATTGGCATTAAGAAATAAGCCCAAAAAGAAATCAAAATTTGCCCTGGCTGAATCACGAAGAAGAGATATTTACGGCTGGATCGAACAGGCAGAAGTTTTTTACGATAATGCATTTGCCGATGAAGAAGTCTTAAACGAAATATCCACTCGATTCGGTTTAACCAGGGAAAAACTGGAAAAGGGAAAGCAATTGGTACTCAAGGTAAAAGAAGCCAACAAAAAGCAAGAAAAGGAGAAATCAGAGGCCCAACAAGCCACAGAAGACCGGGACAAATCTTTTAAAGTACTTTACGATATCCTGTCTGAATTCTACCAGGTCTCTCAATTTGCTTTGGTTCATAAGCCGCAGTTACTTGAGAGGCTGGGATATTTAAAACTGTCCACAGGATACGGATACCGGAGGCGGGTAAATAACCAGGAAGAAGAAAATGAAACCGAAAATGACGGTTAAAGAAAAAATACGTTAAAAGGAGGTTTTAAAGATGGTAAAGAAATTGTTCTTTATTTTACTGGTGGTTGTTTTTGTATTCACCATCAACAACCCGGTTTTTGCCCAGGAAGAAGAAGAAAGAGAAGTCGAGGATATTGAAGAATTCTCCCTTGAAGAGCTGTTAAACGTAGAGATTACCACAGCCGGTCTACGACCGGAGAGAATCGGTGATATCCCGGCCAGCGTTATAAAAGCGCATTCGTGCCAGGCAAAATTTTTTTTGGCAACTACCCAGTGGATGATCGGTATTTTTGTTGGCGTTCCGTTTTTTGTCATGGCGTTAATCCAGGTGATACAGTTCTTTAAATAATCCAACATTCCCTGTCTGCGTGCAGGTACGCGG
>CP070627.1:3607218-3609525 GCA_020355945.1 Candidatus Aminicenantota bacterium
TTGTGATTTGTAATTTGGAATTTGTTTGTGATTTGTAATTTGGAATTTGGAATTTGTCAATTCCGGGTTGTTCAAATATCCCCTGGCAACACCGTCACCTCCAACCCATAACTCGCCAGGTACGTTCACCGTCTGTAAATTATTATATTTATCAACAATATAAACGGTTGAATTTGCAATGGGTCTGCCAATGGGTATTGTTTCCCCCTGACGATTATAATCTTTATCTACCCGGAAGAAGGTGGAAAAGGTGGTGTTTTCCGTGGGCCCATACCCATTAATTATATTTAGTCCCGGGTACTTTTCCCTTACCCTGCTGATATGATAAGGCGAAAGTGCATCTCCACCAACTAAAAGATTCTTCAATCCTGCAAATACCTCGAGGTCTGCCATGGAAACCTGGTTAAACCACGGCGATGTCATCCAGAGGCTGGTGATATTAAATTTGGTTACCGCTGTTTTTAAAGTTTCCACGGATAAAATTTCCTCTTTTCTCAACAGGTAAAGGGTGAGACCATTTAACAAGCTTCCCCAGGTTTCAAAAGTAGAGGCGTCAAATTCCAATGCACCGGTCTGTAATATACGATTTCCTTGTTTAAATTCGATATAATTGGTATTCTTCACCAATCGGACCACATTCCGGTGCTCCACCATAACGCCTTTGGGCCTCCCTGTGGAGCCGGAAGTATAGAGGATGTAAGCGAGAGAAGTGGCAGGTGCAGGTGGCAAGTGCAGGCGGGAAAAGGCAGTCGCGATCTCCTGTTTTGTTAAAAGAATTTTTGCACCGCTGTCTTTTAGCATATATTGCTTTCGCTCCTCAGGGTAATCCGGGTCTATAGGCAAATACGCACCCCCTGCTTTTAATATCCCTAATAACCCGATGACTATTTCAATGGAACGCTCCCCCATGATTCCTACGATGATGTCAGGTCCAACACCCTCTCGTCTCAATAAATGGGCCAATTGATTGGATTTTTCATTTAATTCCCGGTAGGAAATATAGGTCATATGGGTCATATAAGTCCTATATTTCATCTGCTGTGGTTTGACTGCGGCTATATAATCCGGGGTTCTTTCCACTTGTTCTGCAAATAATCCCTGGATGGTTTTATCCCGGGGATAATCCGCTTTTGTATCGTTAAAATCATATAAAATTTGCCGCTTCTCTTCTTCTGAGACGATTTCTATTTCCGAGATTTTCTTCCTGTAATCCCCAACGATAAAAGATACTATCCTTTTAAAACAGTTGATAAATCTTTTGATTGTCTCTTCTTTAAAGAGTTTTGTACAATATTCAACCGCGAAAAAGAGATTTTTGTCCATGTCTACTGCGGTTAAGGTAAGGTCAAATTTTGATATTTGGCTTTCATACAGATCGGGGTCTGACTCCAGGGGCCTCTCAAATTGCGTCATGGTATTAGGCTGCGATTCCCTGTCTGCGCTTTGATAGTTAAACATAATATCAAACAGGGGATTCCGACCGGCATCTCTCTTTACTGCAACCTTTTCCACCAGGTCTTCAAATGGATAATCCTGGTTTTCAAAGGCGTGTAAGGTTCTCTTTTTGATCTCTTGCAAAAATAGGATAAATGGTTTCTCGCCTCCAGGGTGGTTCCGTAACACCAGGGTATTGACAAACATGCCGATAATTTTTTCCAGGTCCGTATGCCGACGACCTGCCACCGCGGTTCCAATGATGACCTCTTCCGTGCCGCTGAGTTTTGCCAGTAACACATTGAAGATTGCCAGTAATATCATATAAAGGGTAACATCTTGATGGGACGCCCGGGATTTTAAGTCCCGGGTGTTTGTTTCTCCTATTGTAAACTCCAGGATTTTACCTGCAAAACTCTGAGCCGCTGGCCGGACAAAATCAAGGGGCAAATTCACTTGCGGGACTTCGTCTGAGAATTCCTTTAACCAATACGCTTCCTGCTGTTTGATGTGTTCCTTTTGCTTTTCGCTATTCTGCCATCGGGAATAATCTTTATATTGAAGCTTTAAAGGGGATAACGCTTTTCCTGTGTAAAGGCTCGTGAAATCTTCTACCAATACGCCGTGAGAAAAACCGTCCGATATGATGTGATGCATGTCAAGAAGGAGGAGGTGTTTGGCTTCTTTCAATTTTATCAAACCAATTCGCACCAGGGGGGCGTGAGATAAATCAAAGGGACGGATGAAAGAGCTTATAAGAGCTGCTGTGGCTTCCTTAGACAAGGGGGCAAGCCCCCTTGTCCCCTCTGTGTCCTCTGTGTCCTCTGTGGCTAAAAAATACTCGATTTCAAAATTGACCTCATCATGGATTCT
>CP070627.1:3609625-3611932 GCA_020355945.1 Candidatus Aminicenantota bacterium
GCGGACAATTTTTATGAGTTTTGGTTTCGGTTCATGAGCAGGTACCAGGCGCTAAGGGAAATCAATCAAAAGGAAAGGGCATTTGATAAAATTTGGGAAAAGCTCCCGGAATATGAAGGATTCAAACTTGAGGCATTGATCAGACGAATTTTTATAGAGCTTAATCCCTTTGAATTGGAATTTAATCAAATGGGAAGGCATTGGGACAGGAAAGGTGAAAGCGAAATTGATCTAATCCTGGTGGATGATGATTCCGGGAGAGCCTATGTGGTAGAGGTGAAGCGAAGTCTGGCCAAATCGTTAAAAAAGGATGAACAAATAAAACTTTATACCAAAGTGGCGACAGTCATTCCTTTAGCCAACTATGACGTGCATTATTTATATGCGGGTATTGATGGCCGGGATATTGTGATTATTGATGAAAACAATAAGAGATTTGTTCTTTAGCGGCACGAATGGTGCCAGTAAAATAGAATACCTGTCCCGAATGCCACTCTTGTTATGCCACGGATAGAGAAAAATTTCTAATGTTGATGGACCTCTAAGCGGCATATTTTAAAAGTTCAAGAGATACTCCGCGTTTAAGAGCATCATTTGCCAATCTAAGCAATTCTTTATTAGTTTCGGTTGAAAGATATTCCTCCCCGCAATTATCGCAAATCTGCGCCGGCACTTCTTTAAAAACAAAAGTAGCCTGCTCTTTATCCAATACGATGGTAACCTGACCCTCAACCGTATTTCCATTTCTACAAATGGCGCATTTCATTCTAACCTCCGTGAAAAATTATCTATCCACTTTTTGGTAAAAAAGGGGACAGGTAAAAGCGGCCCCGGCAGTACTTTTGTGGTTAGATATAGTTAGCAACTTCCACAGGGCGCTTAGTGGCAAAACTGTCACGATGGAGTTTGATCCGTTCAATCTCATGGAGTGTTTCTGCTGTAAAGTAACTTTCCCCACAATTGGAGCAGCTTACCATGGGAATATTTTCTATTACCAGTAAATCCTTGCCCTTGCCGCAGGTTTCGGTCACCTTGCGAACACGCGCCCCCTCTCGTCCACAAATATCACATATCATATATATCCTCCTATTCCTATTCGTATAGTAAGTATACCGTAATAATCACCAGTTTTCCGGTGAAACCTGGTTTTACAATCATTTCCACATTATCGTTTTTAAAAGTTTCTCCTCTGATACGGTATTTCCATTCAGCAGTTGTTGTGTCTCTTTGACGTTCCAATATCTTGCCGGTTAATAGACCATGTTCAACATCGTATATTGATAAATCATCGTCGATCATTTCTTTTCTTGCATGTTGTGTCATTACATACTGGCGATTGCGAATCTTCTCGCGAAAACGTTTCAGCATTCGTTCATACATGGTATACCTTTAATTTCTTTAGATGTATTGAATATCATAAAATGGAAATAATCGCAAGGATTAGGCAGAAAAAATTTTAACTATCTCTCTTTACCACCGGGCATCCTCTTTGCCAATGGCAAAAAACGATATCAGGTTCAATAACAAAAAATGGAAAAATGAAAATAGGGACATTTTTTTATAGGAATCAATATGAGATCGATTTTTTAGACGACAACCAGTGGATGGTAGAAGTCAAATACCAGAATAAAATTGTCAGGGAAGATTTTTCACATTTATCAAAAATTAAAACCCGGCGGAATAAGATTTTACTTTCTAAAAATGATTTAATTCTTGGGGATGATATTAAAGTGATACCCATTGAATTTTATCTTCTTTTACAAGGGCATCCGGGAATTTTTGTTCCCGGTGGTCAGTGAAACAATTAATCTCTTGCCTTTACAGCAGTTAATATCAATATCTTCAATTTTATACCATTGTTTTTTTAAAGTCGGTAAATCAGGCCGATATGCGGCACAAAAAAACTTGTGTCGCTTCCACCAGTAAATACATGATGATAATCCCCTCCCAATTCTATAGTCCAGTCTGAAGTTAATGAAATATCCAGGCCCAGACCGATGTTTAATCCCGGTTTTTTAGACCCGCTTCCCGGGATATAGACACCCGGGCCAAAATTAATATAAGGCCGGAGAGCACTGGTAGTAAATTTATATTTCAGGTTAGCTGATATGTTCCACCAATAAGTATCGCTGACTGAGGAAGACCCGGAGACAAAGTGATTATAACCCAGCAATCCAAGTGCAGAAAGATTTTCTGTAAAACAGTAATCCACATCCAAACCAACATGATAGCTGGAGTTATAGCTGCTGTTAATGGCACCGCTGGGGATAACCCTCCCGGCATGAATACTGGTGGATTTTAACTTTT
>CP070627.1:3612032-3614320 GCA_020355945.1 Candidatus Aminicenantota bacterium
TCGACTTTTTCGCTGTCGAATCATCTACTTAAATTATGGTATAAAATCGTTTGAAAATATAACAATAGTGTCCCTAAATGATGCTAAAATCGTACCAAAGGAGAGGGGGATATGCGACAAATGTACCAATTATAATAATTTTGTACCAAAATGCGCCCTCAAATAAATAACCGGTAAAATGGCAAGGATTATGCTACCAGTCAAGTGAACGCCCGGAGTGCATTTCACCCTTGATACTCGTAGGGCAACTGGTGGAATTTTTCTTTGAAACATTTGGCAAAATAGGATGAACTGGAAAATCCCACCTTGAAAGAGACTTCGAGAACGGTCCCGGATTTCTGTTTCAATAATTCCGCTCCCTTTTTAAGACGGATCGACCGGATAAAGTCAGCGGGAGTTTCGCCGCTTAAGGCATGTATTTTCCTGTAAAGGGTGATCCTGCCCATATATAGTGTCCTGCACAATTCTTTTACGTTAAATTCGGGATCGGACAAATTCTTGTTTATCACAGCATGTAAATCTTTAAGAAATTCTCTATCGATTTTTGACACCGACATATGAGTCGGCTGCAAGGTCATCTCCCGTTTCATATTTTGCTGTAATTGGGTGCGTATATCGATGAGGTTTTTGATACGGGCGCACAATATTTTAGTGTTGAAAGGTTTTGTAATATAATCGTCCGCCCCTGCTTCCAGGCCCTCTAACATGTTTTCATCCGTCGCTTTTACTGTCAACATGATGATGGGGATATGGCTGGTATTTATATCATTTTTTAAAACATGGCACAATTCATACCCATCCTTCTCCGGCATTATGATATCGGTGATAATGAGGTCCGGGATGACTTTTTTTGCAGTATCGATACCTTCTCTACCGTTAGCAGCTTCCAATACTGTATAATGCGGCACGAGCGCATCCCTGATGTAGTCCCGGACATTGACGCTGTCTTCTACCACCAGGATGATGTTTTTCTCTTGTTCTTCCGAACTTGCCTCACTTTCTTTAACAGTTCTTTTTTTGACACTCTCAGTCCCATATGAACTTTCCTTTTCCTCTTTCTCAAAACCAGAGGTCGGTGTGTGCAAATGTGCAAATTTTGGAGACAGATTTTGATCAAATACCAGCTTCAAACTTCCATCACCATTTGTATTTTCTCCCTGTCCGCAGCATATTGAAGACAGGCCTTAATGTCATCAGCAGTTAAATACGGAAAATCGTCAACTTTTGCCTCCGGCGGCCAAAACCCTTTCGAGCAACAGTCATTGGTCATTTGTCACTTTCTTTGCCTGGCACCTTTTCTGTTTCTCCTGGCACCTTTTCTCCTTTCCCTCTCCCCCAAAAGTGAAAATGAATTATACAGGAAGTAATTCACCTGCCACCATTCCTATAATCTTTTCCTATCCGGTTGACATTTCTTTCCGTTTATACTATTCTAGTCCTGGTGCAAGTAAAATTTCCTTAATGGAATTAAAGCAAAATGAAAGTGACAGAAGATCAAAAAACACATATGGTGGCAAACCTTAACAAGTCTTTTGAACTATTAAAAACTGTGATGGAGCTGAAATTGGCCTATTTAAAAAAGATGCACCCAAACAAAACCGAAACTGAGTTAATCAGAAAAATTCACCTGGATGCTATTAATGCAAAAGAGAATCAATGGAAATTGCAGAAGATTTAAAGGTCCTGTTAAAAAAAGTTTGCAGTGAACTAAGAAGAAATAATTTACAATTTTGCCTTGCCGGGGGATGGGCAGTTTCCATGATCGGCATTGCCAGGACTACTATGGATATTGATATCCTTATTGTTCTTGATGAAAACATTAAAAGAAAAGTGGTGTCAATTCTTGAAAATTCTTTTAATCTTATTCAAAGTCATGAAAAGGAAATGGAGCTAAAAAGTATTACCATTTGGAGGAATATCGTTTCTCTTAAAGGTAAAAGTGAGCCTTACATGCTGGATTTATTAAAGGCAGATAACGATTATTTGAAGACCGTGATTGAACGGAGAATTGAAATCGATTATGAAGGCACAATAATTCCTATTATTTCTATTGAGGATTTAATCGTTATAAAGCTGTCTTCTTTTCGTAAGCAGGACCAGGTTGATATAGAAAATCTAATTCAATCCGGGGGTGCCATAGATTGGGGATACCTGGAAAATACTATAAAAAAATCTAACCTGGATTGGAGTTTTATTGAACATTTAAAATGAATGAACCAACCAGTAAACTGAAGAATCTACACCTATATACAAATAACCAATGGCAAATGACTAATGACTAATGACCG
>CP070627.1:3614420-3616694 GCA_020355945.1 Candidatus Aminicenantota bacterium
ATTTGCTTTCCTTCCTGATCATCCTGGAAATAGATAACCTCTGTCCCGGATTGTACGTTATCATAGTAGTTGCAGTGCAAACTTATGACAAAATCCGGGTCCAGGTCGTTGATATCCTGCGGCAGCGACTCATAGCTCTTATAAAAGAGCTTTTGAACCCTCACCTTTTGAATGTGCCGTTCGATCAAGGGTGCCAGTTTTTTATTGAATTCAAATTCGCTGGTATTGCTGCGGGGATTCATTCCACCGGGTTTATCCGGGTGGTGACCGATCACCAGTACACAGAGTTTTTTTTCTCTTTCTTCTCTTGAGAAGTAAATCTCCAGGAAATTGGAGAGAACAGGTCCAGCCTCTTCAGCCACATGGGCAGTATAAATCCAATCGCTTTCTGCCTCTCCGTTGACCACGATGACCCGGTTTTCATAATCTGAAAGGTCAATTTCATCAGGCTCTGGGGGCCGGGCTTCTATTCTTTGTATGCGGGTGAGCCGATATGCTCCCACCGGCAAATCCTGGTGTTCCAAAGGCGCCAGGATATAAAATTTACCCTTGCGCACCATACCTAAAAATTGTTTGTGGATACTCATCTCCACACCTCCTTTTTATCTTTTATCCATGGAGTTTCACGCTTGTTGTTGCGATTCTCCATACACCATAACATTTTTTCACCACCTTAACGTACCACCATATACATCTTAAAAATATAAACATAAGCAAAAAACGTAAAATTACGTGTAAATTATATCCCCCTGAAAAAATATTTTCAAGCGTTTGGTTATCCCGGGAACTTTTTAACCACCTGGTACGTTTAAAATATGTTATTATAAAAAGTAAACTAAGGATGCAAAACATTGAAACACGGAGGTCTCAATGGAAGAAAAAAAGAGTACGGACATTAAGATTGCCTCTCTGGTCCTGGGTGCAATTTTGGTGGGGATGGGGATATTGTTCCTGGTGGTCAATTTTATCCCCTATCTCAATGTAGAAAAATTATGGCCCTTGTTCATGCTGGTTCCGGTGGCGATACTGATTGCTGTTTGGATTCAGCACCGGGAAAAAGCAGCAGGGGTTGTCCTGCCTATTGTCATCCTGGTATTTTTTTGTGGGTATTTTTTCTGGCTTAATTTTACCTCCTGGAACCATGTGGAAACCACCTGGCCAAATTTCATCATTGGTCCGGGCCTGGGATTTCTAGGGCTTTATTTCACCACCCGAAAATGGGAATACCTGATCCCCTCCTTTATTTTGCTAATCTTAGCTGCTGTATTTTATGCTGCCATTATTGGAAACACCCTGATCGTGGGTATCCTTCTTATTGCCATGGGCGTGCTGCTTATTCTAAAACCCATCCTAAAATGGTGATAAATATTAAGGCAGCTTAAAAAAGTCGAATACTCTTATACCACTTCAGATAATCGTTATAATTATCTTCAAAATCAGACGTGGTAGTTACCAGGACCAGCAGGTAACTGCCCTGAGGCCCCACACCGTAACCGCCATAGGCCACCATTTTGCCGTCAGTGGCCTTGACAGTGCAGTACCACTTCCAGCCCCTGGAGTTTTTTCCTTTATCGATGACCTGCCAATACTTGTCAGGTATACCTGTAACCTTTACTCCATACTTTTCGATTGTTTCGGCTTTTTCAGGTGCCCCCAGTTTTCCTACAGCCCAGAGTTGGATTCCCTGGTAGTCGGCAAACAAGGCTCCCCAGCCGCCCTCGTATTCCTTTTCTTTAAATTTGGTGCCCTCCGGGACGCGCATTGAAAAACCATAATCCTCGGACCGGTAGGTCACCCAGCCTTCTCCACCGGAACCCGGCATGGAAAGACCAAACACGATACCACCTATTACTAAAACGAACAAAACCTTACGTATCATAATAACCTCCTCTCTTTAGAGACAATGAAATGTTATATTTTATTAATTGTTTAAGCGTTAATTATAGAAAAAAAAATATAAAATTTCAATAGTTGGAAAAGGCCTAACAGGAATTCCGTATTTATTTTTTTTTCCGCTATTGCTGAAAAAAGGCAAAAAAGGAGAAAAATGTGCCAGGCAAGTTATTCCGTTAAAAGTCAATAGCATGAGTAAAAAATTTTGAGTAACATTCGTAACAGTAACATTCGGGAAACATTCAGGACAGGCAAAAAATCCTCGAAGGGAAAATATGCATAAATTCAATTGTAGATTACAGCGGTTTGATTCATCAAACCCCGCAGAGGCGTGGATGAATCGTCCAGGGCTGGGCTTGATAAATCAAGCCCCTACAATAG
>CP070627.1:3616794-3619067 GCA_020355945.1 Candidatus Aminicenantota bacterium
GCTCATTTGGCTGGTGTGTTTACATTGGAAGATGCTTTGAAGATCGTGGTTCTTAGGGGAAAACTGATGCAGCAACTGCCCACTGGTTCGATGTTAAGTATCGCCGTGCCTGAAGAGCAATTGCAACCCATGTTGGCCCAAAACCTTCAATTATCATTGGCAGCAGTGAACAGCCCGTCCAACTGCACAGTCTCCGGTCCCGGTGCAGCCATTGATGAATTTGAAAAACAGTTAAAAGAAAAGGGATACGAATGCAGGCAGCTTCATACTTCTCATGCCTTTCACTCGTCAATGATGGACCCCATTCTCAAGCGCATCGAAAAGGAGGTAGGTCAAATTGCGGTGAAAGAGCCGGAAATCCCCTATATATCCAATTTAACCGGTACCTGGTTCACTGCCGGACAAGCCGCTGATCCAGGGTATTGGGCAAAACATTTGCGACACACCGTCCGATTTTCAGATGGGGTGAAAGAATTACAAAAAAAACAACCCGTGATCTTCCTGGAAATCGGCCCGGGAAAAACATTAGCTACATTCGTTAAACGCCATACCACCGGAGATTCGCACCAAATGATTTTAAACTTCCTCAGGCATCCCAGGGAAACTGTATCTGATGTTTACTATTTATTCAAGCGAATCGGGCAGTTGTGGCTTTATGGGAAAACAATCCTTTGGCAGGAGTTTCATGAAGGGGAAAAGAGGTGCCGTATGCCATTGCCCGGCTACCCCTTTGAAAAACTGCGTTACCAGTTGGAAATGGAAGATGCAACTTTTATAAAAACCGGGGAAAGGAAAAAGAAAAAGCCAACCCCCGGGGAAATAGTAAAATCAAAGCTTGACCAATGGTTCTCTATCCCCTCATGGAAACCTTCCCCTATACCGGGAGACAAAGACCAGGACCCCATCACTCATTTGAAATCCAAATCCAGGTGGCTGGTGTTGGTCAATGAAGGAAATTGGGGGGTGCAATTGGTCAAGCGATTGCAGCAGGCTTACCAGGAGGTAACCGTGGTGCGAAAGGGCCCGGGATTTACCCACCCAAGGGATGGTGAATATGTCATTAATCCCAGGCAAGACAGTGATTACCAGGCCTTGTTTGCTGAGCTGCGATCAGCCCGGCAAATGCCTCATCGGATCATTCATTTATGGAATGTTACGGAAAATCCGGCGCTGATAGGGGAAGCAGCCCCTAAAGAGCTAGATGATGCCCTGGACCTGGGATTTTACAGTTTACTGGCTCTTGCGCAGGCAATCGGGACGCAAGGCGTGAGTGATGAAGCAGATGATAAGAATAAGGTTATGATTACGGTTTTGACCAACCGGATGCAAGGGGTTACCGGGGAAGAAGAACTGGAACCGCAAAAAGCTGTAGTACGGGGTGCGGTGTCGGTGATTCCCGGTGAATACCCAACAATAAGCTGCCGCACCATTGATATTGAGCCCGGACCCGGCCCGGAACCATCCGGGGAAAAGGAATTCATCGAAATCCTGCTGGCTGATATATTAAGTGACGCCCCTGACATGTATACGGCCTACAGGGGCAGCCAGCGCTGGGTCCAGGCTTTTACGCCGGTCTCCCTGGAAAAAACAAGCGAAGAGATACCACTGCTCAAGGAAAAAGGTATTTACCTGGTCACCGGGGGGCTGGGCGGTATTGGATTGGTATTGGCAGAGTACCTGGCCCGGGCATACCAGGCCCGGTTGGTATTGGTGGGACGCTCAGCCTTCCCAGAGCGCCAGTTATGGGAAGAGTGGCTGCGATCTCATGATCCCGCCGATGAAACCAGCGGCAAGATACGAAAAATACAGGAACTGGAGACCATCGGCGCAGAGGTGTTGATCCTTCAAGCAGATGCAGCTTACCTGGAACAGATGCAAACCACAGTGGACCGGGCAGAAAAACAATTCGGCAGCATTAACGGTATTATCCATGCCGCAGGCCTCCCGGACGGCGGACTGATCCAACGCCGAACTCGGGACATGTCAGAAACGGTATTTAGCCCGAAAATCAGGGGTACCCTGGTACTGGACAAAATTTTTAACAACAGGACCAGGGATAAACAATTGGAATTTATCCTGTTGTGTTCCTCCATCAGTTCTTTATTAGCGCCAGCCGGCCAGGTGGCCTACTGCGCAGCCAATGCTTTCCTGGATGCTTTTGCCCTGGCATCCCGACAAAACCGTACCAGCCCTTCATTGACTTATACCACCGCTGTCAACTGGGATGCCTGGCAAGAAGTAGGAATGGCCGTAAAAGCTTCACTTTCAGCGCC
>CP070627.1:3619167-3621437 GCA_020355945.1 Candidatus Aminicenantota bacterium
GTACCCACCCATAAATTACCCGCATTGTCAAATACCATGGAAATGATTTCATCATCGATTAGTCCGTCGGCTGAGGTAAAGGTTTCAAATTTGCCTTTTTTTAAATGTTGAGACGATGGCAATGGAAAGGTATAGTGATTGACCCCTCCACCGTACGTGCCAATCCAGATGTTGTGTTCCGGGTCCTCCTCCATGCATACCACATCTTTGTTATTTAATCCATCCGCCGGGGTGATATTTATAAATTGTTTTGTATGATCGTTATATATGCTAATACCATTACTGGTGCCGAACCAGAGATTTCCCCGGTGGTCTTCTATCATTGCGGCGATATCGTTATCCAGCAATCCATTTTCTTTTGTAAGAATTTCAGCGGCTTTTCCATCATACTTGATTACACCGTTTTCCTGGGTGCCAAGCCAGATGTTCCCGTTTTTATCCTCCAGGATACATAAAAATTCATAATCGGGAATCCCGATTTTTTGACTTATATTGGTAAATTTCCTTCCTTCATATTTGATGATTTCCTTACTGGTGCTAAACCATATATTGCCCTTTCTATCCCCGTATATGAGGTATATTGAATCGTTGAAATATCCGCTTGTTTCGGTTACCATAGGGGAATTTCTCCCGTAAAATTTGGCAATGCCTTTTTCCGTACCAATCCAGATGGGTCCATCATGATTTTGCCATATAGACCAGACCACATTATCCTTTAATCCATCTTCTTTGCCCAGGTAGGTAAAGGTTTCGCCTCTAAATTTTGATATTCCCATTCGAGTTCCAATCCATAGGTTACCTTCACGGTCTTCACGGATATCCTCTATACTATCATAGCACAACCCGTTTTTCGTGGTATAGTTGGAAAAGGTTTGGCCGTCAAATCGACTCATTCCTTTGATTGTACCAAACCACAAAATACCGTTACTGTCTTCCTGGATACTTTTGATATCGTCATGGACCAAACCCTCTTTGCTGGTGTAAAGGGTAAAGGTTTTGCCAGCAAAACAAAGGACTCCCCTGCTTGTCCCAAACCACAAATTGCCTTTGCTGTCCTCGAAAATAGACTTGACCTGATAATTTTTCAAACGTTGGGTAACCAAATTTTGAACAAATTCAGTACCCTTATATTGACTCACCCCTTTAGCAGTTCCTATCCATACATTTCCTTTACTGTCCGCCAGAATACTCAGGGTGTCGTTATCGATCAATCCGTCGGCGGTGGTGAAATTTTTAAAATTGAGACGTGTTTTGTCAAACCGACTGGCACCGTGGGAATGCAGCGCCAGCCATAAGTAACCATCCCCATCCTGGCAAATCCCACTGACCCGGGGCTGAATTAAACCATCTTTTTGGGTGAAAGAAGTAAAGGTTCTACCATCGTATTTACAGATACCGTCATGGGTTCCAATCCATAAATTTTCTTCTTTATCTTCGATGATGGCAGTGATCACATCATTACTTAAGCCGTCTTTTACAGTGAAATTGGTAAATTTTTTGCCATCGAATCTGTCCAATCCACCTCCATAATAACCAATCCACAAATACCCTTTACTATCCTGGAAAACCGTATAAATATCCGAATGAGCTAAACCCTCTTCCACGGAATAGTTCTTGAAATAATAGCGCTGACCAAAAGCCTTTGACGAAAAAATCAGGCACCCGATAATAAAGACAAAAAAAAGTACGGCACCTCCTTTATCTCTCATTCTACCATCTTTAGTCGTTCCAAATATATTTTCTCTCATAATTTGTGCTCCCAGGGCCTATAATATTTTATAGAAAAGAGCCTACAATATTTTAAAGAAAAAAGAAACGAATGTAAAGAAAAGTAAAAAAAAATTTTTTTTTTATTGTTGGCAACGGAAATCACCGGCCGTGCGATTCTAAGGGCTTTCAGGTGCGTTGACTGGTTATGCTTTTTTATTTTTTTCTTTTTTCTGTTTCCGTTTTTCTTTTAGGGTGAGTTTGGCCTTTTTTCTTATTTCTTTTTTAGCCTTATCTTTTTTTCCTCTGTCGCCCATGTCAACTCCTCCTTAGTCAAAAATATTTATCTTCATTTTTCCTGTTTTTATTTGCGATTCAAATTTCAAAATTTCTACTTAAAAGCATAACTATTAAACGAAATTCATGATCGTTAATCATCTCACTATTTATATCATAAAATAAAAAATGTTACAATGCTTTTTTTAAAAAAAAGGGGTGGGGTGTGTCTGGCAGCGATGGCGGGATCGTTTTGAAACTTTACATATGGGCAAACAACTGTAACC
>CP070627.1:3621537-3623806 GCA_020355945.1 Candidatus Aminicenantota bacterium
ATGATCAGGGAGAGAATGATCAGGGGTCTTTTACCAGGAAAAAAACCCGATATTAGCGACTGGTTCTATATTCCTTCCTGGAAACGATCCATTATTGCCCGGACCAGTAAAGAAGAGAGCCCGGAAGAGACACCGGCCCCTCACCAATGGCTGGTGTTTGCCGATGCTGATGACGTTAATCATGGCAATTTCGCCTCTACACTGGTAAAGCGGCTGACCCATGAGAAGGAAAATGGCAGTGATGTAACCGTGGTGAAAATCGGGGATGCCTTTGCCCACCAGCAAGACGGTTCATACACCATCGCTCCCGGACAGGAAAACCATTATGAAGCATTAATCGAAGCGCTTCAATCATCCGGGAAAATACCCGACAGGATTGTTCATTTGTGGAGTCTTACCCCAGCACTCAATGAAAACCGGGAACTGGTAAATGAAAGAGTAGAAAAATCCCTGGACCTGGGATTCTACAGTTTAATCTACCTGGCAAAAGCCCTGGGGAGCCTGGTTATCACCGGTAGTATTCAAATTGATGTGGTAACCTGCGGTGTCCATGAAGTTACCGGCGAAGAGAAGCTTTGCCCGGACAAGGCCACTGTGTTGGGACCCCTAAAGGTAATCCCACAAGAATATCCCAATATCAGTTGCCGAAATATAGATATCATCTGGCCCAGCTCAGACAAGTTAAAAGAAATCCTCCCGGATCAACTGGTGTTGGAAATTTCAACCCGGCCATCGGATACCATTGTTGGTTATAGGAATTATTATCGTTGGGTCCAATCGGTAACACCCATCCGATTGATAAAACCCGGTGATAGTGAAAAGGTATTACCTTTGAGACATGAAGGGGTTTACCTGGTGACCGGGGGATTAGGGGGTATCGGGTTGATACTGGCTGCACATTTGGGCAAATCCCTACAAGCGAAATTAATACTCACCGGACGTTCGGAGTTTCCCCCCAGGCACCAATGGGACCAGTGGATCCTCTCTCACCCTGCAGATGACAGCATAAGCCGCAAGATACAAAAGTTAAAGCAAATAGAGGAAATAGGGGCCTCTGTCCTGGTCCTCCAGGCAGATGTCTCCAACCAACAGCAAATGCAAAACGTACTTCTACAGTCAGAGGAAAAATTTGGCCCCCTCAGCGGGGTGATACACTGTGCTGGCAATATGGGGCAGCATATGTTCCGATCAATAAAAGAAATCAGTGACCTGGACTGCAGAGAGCAGTTTCGACCAAAAGTCTATGGCCTACTGGTGCTGGAAAAACTACTTAAAGATCGTGAATTGGATTTTTGTTTATTAATGTCCTCCACTTCGTCGATTTTAGGGGGACTGGGATTTGTGGCCTATTCAGCGGCTAACATTTTTATGGATGCCTATGTTTTTCTCCATAAACGCATTCATTCCACTCGTTGGATAAGCGTCAACTGGGATGTTTGGCAGACAGGGGAAGCCGAGGATAAAATTCCTTCCATAGGTGCTTCTATCGCTGAATTGGCCATGACGCCGGCAGAAGGGGCAGAGGCTTTTGAGCTGATTTTATCCTGTCCAAACGCACACCAGGTGATTCAATCTGCCGGTGATTTGCAAACCCGTATTGATCAATGGATTAAGCTTGAAGGATTACAGAGCCAGGACCTGGTGCAAGAGGAAAAGCCCCCATCACAGAGAACACGACCTGAGTTGTCCACCCCCTATGTCGCACCCACGAACCCCAAGGAGCAAGCACTGGTGAATATATGGGGAAAATTACTGGGGTATGAACACATCGGTACCCAGGATAATTTCTTCGAATTGGGTGGCGATTCATTACAAGCGACCTCCCTGATTGCAAAGATAAGACAGGAATTTCATACCAACCTTTCGGTGAGAAACATTTTTAACTCACCCAATGTGAAAGATTTATCAAAACTCATCGAAATTCAAGGTGAACCCGATGCCGCTCCTGCGTTTACTTCCATTAAACCCGTAGAGAAAAAAGAATACTATGTTTTATCAGCCATGCAGAGGAGAATGTATATCTTAAACAAAATGGAGGGGATCGGGACAACTTATAATATGCCGTTTGTGTTGAAAGTTAATAAAAAACTCCACCGGCAGCGGCTGGAACAGGTATTTCAATTATTGATCCACAGGCATGAAAGTTTAAGAACATCCTTTGATATGATGAACGGAGAACCGGTGCAGATCATTCATGATGCAGATGATGTGGATTCCCGGGTGGAATACCTGGATTACCAGGGAGAAGAAGAAAAAATTCCCAAATTGA
>CP070627.1:3623906-3626171 GCA_020355945.1 Candidatus Aminicenantota bacterium
CTTCCAGCATGGCTTTGCGTCGGTCACCAAACCCGGGAGCTTTTACTGCTGAAATATTCAGTGTACCCCTGATTTTGTTGAAAACCAGGGTGGCTAATGCTTCTCCTTCAATGTCTTCCGCAATTATTACCAGCGGCCGACCCGATTTTGCCACTTGCTCCAATAATGGCAGCATCTCATGGAGATTAGAGATTTTTTTATCATATAAAAGTATATATGGTTTTTCCAATACGCACTCCATCCGGTCCGCATCGGTAACAAAATAAGGGGAGAGATACCCCCTGTCAAACTGCATTCCTTCCACAAAATCCAACAGGGTCTCTAATGATTTGCCCTCTTCTACGGTAATCACCCCGTCTTTTCCTACCTTATCCATGGCTTTGCCAATAATATCACCGATGGAGGTATCATTGTTGGCGGAAATAGCACCTACCTGGGCAATCATTTCACCGGAAACGTTTTTACTTAATTTCTTTAATTGGTCGATAACGGTCTCGACGGCTTTATCGATACCCTTCTTAATTAAGGTGGGGTTGGCACCGGCAGCCACCATTTTTAATCCTTGGGTGTAAATCCTCTGGGCCAATACCGTGGCAGTAGTGGTTCCGTCTCCGGCAACATCAGAGGTCCTGGAAGCCACTTCCTTTACCATTTGAGCGCCAATATTTTCCAGGGGCTCTTTTAAATCTATCTCTTTAGCCACAGTGACACCATCTTTGGTAACGGTAGGAGAACCATATTTCTTCTCCAATACAATATTTCGTCCCCGGGGTCCCAATGTCGCTTTTACCGTGTCGGCCAATCGATTAATGCCCCGTAAAACCGCATGCCTGGCATCTGTTCCTAACGTTATATCTTTTGCCATACTGCCTCCTATTATCAAAGAAATTTTAAGTTGGTATTATATTATAGTCTTTATTGGTTGTCAAATCGCTATTTTTCAACTAGGAGGAATCTAAGAGAAAATATTATTTTAATTTCTCTCTTTTAATAATTTTTACTTTGTTTTTCTCTTTTTTTCTTTGATTTTTAGTTTTTCCATCTTTTTGGTAATGGTATTCCTGTGCAAGTGAATCCCCATGGACATCTTTAACTTGTTGTAATCATATTTCTCCAATAGTGCTTGCAGCAGGGTTTTTTCAAATTCCTCCAATATCTCTTTAAAATACAATTTTGAATTGGCAGCTTTGTAGGCCAATATTTTCATCATTTTTTTAATGGTTAAATCTTCAAATTGTTCTGCTAGTTCTAAAATTCTTTTGTCTGTCATTTTAGCCCGTCTTTTATGTTATTAATTTTTTCTTTGTATTTTGCAGGAAGGAAATGAATCACCACCTCAATGGTTTTTATGACATAGGGCGACAGTTTTGATTTTATAATCAAGCTGTGGTTTACCGGGAACACGATTAAAGCCAATACGATAATGGCAGAGATCAATATGCCTCGTAAAAGCCCGAATAATCCTCCCAATATCTTATCAATGGCTTCCAGGGGTCCGATGGCAAATACTCTTTTGACAAAGAAAGTAACCACCGCGCCTGCGATCAGCACCACCACAAAGATGGTGATAAATCCTGCAAAATTGGAGACATCCCTGTTTTTTAAGTAGGACATAAAGATGCCTCCCACTTCGTGATAAAATAAAAACGATAGCACCACCGCGATGATAAAAAAGGCCAGGGAAAACAATTCCCGGATGAAACCTTTTAAAATACCGAAAAGGATAGAGAGAAGTAGGATAAGAATAAGGATGATGTCCAATATATTCATGTTACCGATTATAAGTGTTTTTCAGTCAAAATTTCATAGATTTCCATGTATTTTTCCCTGGTTTTGGTGATAACGTCATGGGGTAGTTGAGGTGGAGGGGAGTTTTTATCCCAGGCGGATTGGCTCAAGTAATTCCTGACAAACTGTTTGTCAAATGCCGGAGGTTCTTTGCCTTGGGAATGGGCATGAACATATTCCTCTACTTTCCAGAACCGCGAGGAATCAGGGGTAAAAATCTCATCGATGAGGATGATGTTCCCGCTTTCATCTTTTCCGAATTCGAATTTGGTATCAGCGATGATAACGCCTTTTTCATAGGCGTGTTTACTGACATGTTTATAGAGGGCAATGGACAATTCCCGGATTTTTTCCGCATCCCCTTTGTCCATCAGGTGGCTCATTTGCTCAAAGGTAAGATTTTCATCGTGACCCTGGTCGGCTTTGGTAGTCGGTGTGAAAATCGGTTCCGGGAATCGATCGGCAAATTTTAATCCC
>CP070627.1:3626271-3628522 GCA_020355945.1 Candidatus Aminicenantota bacterium
CAGGGTTTGATGAATCAAACCCCTACGACAGAATTTATGAATATTTTCCTTCGTGTAACTTCGTGGCTAATTTTTTAAGGTACTTTCATGTTAGAAGAAAAAAATTAATCTTGACAAAGTCTCACTATTTATTTATCATACATTCTATAAGGTTTGCAAAAACCACAAAACCACAGAGGTCAGTAATGAAATGTAAAAATTGTAATTTTGAGAACCCGGAAGGTATAAGGCAATGTATAAAGTGCGGCGCAGTCTTAGAGGAAGAGACAAAACCTAATATAGGTACGGAAACAGTAGTCCTGGAAGCCAGCACCCGATTACATATCGACCCCCTCAGCTTTTCCCCGGGTGAAAAGTTTGGCACACGTTACCAGATTATCGAAGAAATCGGACAAGGCGGCATGGCCCGGGTTTTCAAAGCCAAAGACCTGGAACTGGATACCGTCGTGGCCCTGAAAATGATTAAACCCCAATTCAGCTCCGAACCGGATATCATCGCCCGATTCAAACGCGAACTGCTCCTGGCCAGGGAAATCCTTCATGAACACGTCATCCGCATCCATGACCTGGGGGAAATCAAAGGAATAAAATACATTTCCATGAATTACATCGAAGGCAATACCTTAAAGGAAATCCTCCAATCCACCGGGAAATTGACTGTAGAAAAAACCATTGATATGATCAAACAGGTGTGCGGCGCTTTAATCGCCGCTCACAACAAAGGAATTATTCACCGGGATTTAAAACCGCAGAATATCATGATCGATAAAAACGGTAAAGCATATGTCCTGGATTTTGGCATTGCCCGGTCCATTAACCTGGACATTGACGACGCAGAGGAGGGTATTGTCCTGGGGACCCCGGACTTTATGTCTCCCGAACAAATCAAAGGCGAAAAAGCCGATGCCACTACCGATATCTATTCCCTGGGTATTATCCTATATGAGATGGTAACAGGTAAACTGCCCTTTACCGCAGCCGATCACAGGGAAATGCTCTATAAACACCTGAATGAAATACCGGAACCACCATCTAAATTGAATCCCCAAATGCCCCTGCAACTGGAACGAATTATTCTCAAATGCCTGGAAAAAAAGAAAAAAAATCGCTATCAATCCGTACAAGAAATCTTGAGAGATATCGAACCGGATAAAACCATTGAAGTCGCCCCGATAAAACCGGCAAAGGAAAAAGTAAAAAAGAAGAAAGAAAGCCGATTCCTAAAACCCTTCTTAAAAGTTGCCCTGAGAGTCTTTATTATCCTGGTTATCGTCTATGCAATTATATCAATCTCAAGCCTGGTGAATGACTCCATGTATAAAGTGAAGATTGAAAAACTCCAGGTGGAATACGATACCTATTACAAAAACTATTTCCCTATCAGGAAAGATTGGCTGCCGGCCCGGTGGGAAATCAAAGATTGTAATAGCTGGGACACCTATTTAAAACTTTTTCCCCGGGAATCAAATAAAACCTCCCCTGGTCAAGAAGTAAAAAAACTGGTTGAAAAAAGTAATAATTTTGGTTATTCTTCCATTGAAGAGCTAAAAAATATTATTGCTGATAGTAGTAAATACTTCGACTACAATCAATTGTTCGATGCGGTTAAATGCTCGAAACTGGATTCATATATCATTGGGAAACAAATACTTTCTTTACCCATGGTACTTCAATATGCGGATATGATCGTCTTAGAGGCGCGGGCTGATTTTTGGGAAGGTAATTATGAAGCAGGGTTGACAAAACTCTACCATTTTATGATCTTTACCATGGATTTATTTGCCGGTTCCACTCATTTGCGGGGACAAGAAATTGCCCTGTCTTGTTTTTATAAAATGTGCCGGGAAATGATTCCTTTGCTGTTATCCTGCGAGATCTGTTCCAATTCACTGGCACCTTTTCAGGCAGAGTGTTTGTCTGTGTTTGGCAATTTCAAAGAAGGATTGTTTCCCGTTGCCTACGATACTCCCCCTGGTGAAGATGAAGGTGACGAAACGCTTAACCTGTACAACCGATTTCCTATCATTGATTCGATAGAAAAATTGCTTCAAACCGCTTTAACTAAATTCGAACCTAAACCGATTTTCTATAAAGAATATTTGCACCTGGTAAAGAATTACGACAACATTTACGGTTCCTTCGGCATGACCAAATCCAATTACCATCTGTATGGAAAAATGAGGTTTTGGGAGCAGTGGTTTTCCCTTAACCGGTATTTCTACAAAGAAGGTATTGAATTTTACCAGGGATT
>CP070627.1:3628622-3630868 GCA_020355945.1 Candidatus Aminicenantota bacterium
TTCCAGGGGGGCGGTTTTCTCCTACGCTTCACGGGGCAAAGGCATTATTTTTTTAACGCCCAGGAGAACCACTGCCATATTTTTTTATGAAAGGTCATGGAGGGAGGATTATCCTCTAAGAAATATCTTAAATTGAAATCCAGCGGCTCACCAGGTGCCTTTCGATAGTAACTGCCTTTCATATACAATGAATAGGGCTCCGGGTGAAATTGAATGCCTAAAACATTTTTATATTTTTGGTGTTCAATGGCTTCAATGATTTTGCCATCCATGGAGGTGGCAGTTACAAACAGGTCTTTTCCCAATTCTTTTAATGCCTGGTGATGAGACGTTAAAATAAATGGGGTATCAGTTTTCTCCATGTTCATTTGTTTGACAAAAAGACTGTCCTCTTTAAGTATGATGCGATGAAATGCCGGGGCAAGGTCCTTTTCCAGCGGATAAAAATCTTTAAGGTATTTAGAACTGTGAATATTCTCCCGGCCAGCATTTAAAACCTGCTCAACAGTGGTGAATCCATAGACTTCCGAGGGGATATCCTGGTATAGGGTTCCGCCGCAGGCCACATTCATGGTTTGACACCCTAAACAAATTCCCAGTACCACGTAATCTTTACGGGATTCCAGGAAGGGGACAAATTTAGGATCCTGGCTGCCGCCCAATAAATGGAAGAGATAAGAGAGTTCGTAATAATTGCGAACCGGGGTGGCGGCTTCAGTGAGCAGCAGTTGTTTTTCACCGTAGACAGCCGGAGGGATGTCCATACCGCCGGTAAAAATGATGCCATTGGTTTTATCAAAAATAGACCTGAACTGCTCGGTCCATTGGTTCTTTTTGAACAGGTCCCCGGTGTTAACTTCTCCTTTGATGGTCTCAAAGGTCACCCAGGAGAGTTTATTTTCTTCTACATAAGCATATGATGGGGCGTAGTCTGTGACTTCATTTTCATGATAGAAAACGACTAATTTTATTTTTCGAAGAGGGATAATGTCTTTTTCGAACATTTGTTCGATGTTTTTGATTTGGCTCACCAGGGGTCTGCACATGGCGATGACGATTTCATCTTTTTTTGTCGTATCTCCGTTAACCGGCGGCTGTAGTAAATGCTGGATAAAAATAATCGCTATGAGAAATACAAATATAAGAACTGATTTAAAATGTTTCATATTTCCTCCGATTTTTTTCGACTTCTTTGAATATAAATCAAATGCTTATTATAACCACAAAAAGCACAAAAAACAACCCCAGCCAGCCTAAATCCACCACCTAATTTAGGAACCGTCCCCTTCTCAAATGTAGTCCGGTGGGTTTACCGTATGGATGAAAAGAATGCCGTCGTATTGATCCCGTAACACCATAACACGCAAATATTTCCCCCAGGTTTTTGCTTCAATTGATGTAAACATCCAGGAATTACCTTCACATTCCACTTGATATAACATGTCCACGAACAAGAATTTGCACCTGGCCCTGTAGCATATGGCTTCAAGGCTATCTTTATCCGGGGGGGCGATGGTATATACCCGGCGATCATTCCAGGCTGCCTTTCCCTGGTACATGTACAACCCGATGGTATAAAGTACCGGCCTGAATTCATCCGCTGTCCAGGCACCCATGCTAGGCACCGGTATCTCTCCTTTCACATTGTGCCGGAGGTGGAAATTATGGGCCCAAACAATGATCTTCTTTCCCGGGTAGATGGTATTGGCCAGGAAACTTAAATTCTCTGCCATTGCCCCATCCCTTATATAGGCCAATGTTGTATTATCCAGACCTTCCTGGAAGTAGTCTATATACTGCAGCACAGACCATGCTTCCTGCCTGGCCATCAGGGGAAATTGCGGGTTTTGGGGATGAGCGTTTTGCAGGATTTCCATATTCAAATCGAAAAATTCCACCAGCCCCTGATAGAAATCCATCAATTCTTCTTTCCTGGTGGTCATATATCTTCTGAGCAAGCCGGTGTCCCTTCCAAATGTCTTCCTGAGAAGCTCTCTATCGAAATCATAAACGATTTGGGCGTAATTTTCGTCAATGGTTGCGATTACATCACGGAAAAAGCCAGGTCTTTTGTTATAGACCCTCCCGGAACTCTTCATATCAAAACCAGCCAATATCAATGGACGTTCCGATTCCTGGGTTTCTTTGATATATTCAAAAAGCTTTACCACCTCCTGGGTACTCCAAACACCGTAAATTGAAGACTTCATCATGCCTACTCCGGTCATATTCCCGGAATATTCATT
>CP070627.1:3630968-3633213 GCA_020355945.1 Candidatus Aminicenantota bacterium
TCACCGGATTCGTTAATTCTTGCAAAAATTCCTTTAACCCGGTTTTTGATCAATATTCTTATGTATTTAAACAACCCGGCAGACAAAATTGCCGAGTCTGCCATTATCTACTTCTTAAGCCTTCATAACCGCCGAAATCCAGTGGAGCCCACTACGATTGGGAACTATTTCCTGGAGGGCAATCCATGGGAAATATCCGGGGAAATCGGGGAGTTTTTTAAACGAAGGAATTACCTTATCCGCATGCCGGTTTATGAGGTGATTGAAGAAGTGATCCGGGTATTTCAATTGGCAGAGTCGTTGGATTTTGGCACCTGTGGTTATCTCCAGGCGTTCCTGGATGTGGTAGCCAATTATACAGCGGAAAACAGCGTGGATTTTTCTTCTTTTTTGGACTGGTGGGAATTCAATAAAGAGGAATTTTCCCTGGTGGTACCGGAGAATAAACCGGCAATAAAGATTATGTCTATTCATAAGGCCAAGGGTCTTGAATTCCCGGTGGTGATTCTTCCTTATGCCGAATGGGAGCATCGGCTTGACAAGCAGCTCTGGCTCAAACCTGATCCGCTTCTCCCCACTGTTCCGCCATTAGATACCCCAATGCCTGTGAATTCCATAAAATTATTGGAGGAAACCTATTTCCAATCGGGATTCACAAAGGAGAAGGAAAAAGTATTGATCGATAATATTAATCTTCTTTATGTGGCTTTTACCCGGGCGGTTGACTCGCTTCATATTATCGTCCAGCGAAAAAAAGACAATGAAAATTATGAACGTTTGAATGAATTGGCTGTGCCATTAATGAAAGAAGATGAAAACCTGGAAGGACGATTTACCTTTGGTGAGCCGGTTTTCAAAGAGGAAGAAAAAGAAGAACCCGCGGATATTGAATTTCATGAAACGGATCAATTGCTTTCCAACAAATGGTATACAAAGATCACCATCCGCAGGAAATCGGCGGAATTTTGGCGGTTTGATCAGGATTACCGGGAGGAGCGCCGCAGTTGGGGAATTTTGATTCACCAGGTGCTTGCCAATATCCGCTCTACAGCGGATGTGACCCGGGTAATGGACCGGGCTTTGGTTTCCGGTGATATTGACGTGCAAGAGAGGCATATCCTGGAACAAAAAATCCGGGAAATATTTGAAATCGAAACAGTAAAGGAATGGTTTAAGCCCGGGCATATGCCTAACGTTTTTATAGAGACTCCGATTATAACGGATGAAGGAATTTTAAGGCCGGACCGGGTGATGGTTGATGGTGATTCGGTTACCATTATCGATTTCAAAACCGGTGAAAAGAATAACAGCCATGTAAAGCAGATGATCAAATATAAAAACTCCATCCAGGCTATGGGATACCGGGAAGTCGAGTGTTATTTGTTTTACCTGGAAACGAAGGAAATTGAAAAAGTGGACAGAAAATAATAAGAAGTTTTTGCGGGGTCCAGGGGCGGTTTTTTTAAAAAGAGCCCCTGGCTGCCGGAGGCAATAATGGGATTTTTAGAAAAGTTAGCGGGTAAGTTTTTAGAGGAATATGGGAATGATATTCATCAAGTTGTTTTTGTGTTTCCGACTCGTCGGGCCAGGTTGTATTTTCTCCGGTATCTCCAGGTTCAAAAGCCTGATCATACCAATATCTGGGCGCCCCCGGTTTTTTCTAGCAATGATTTTATTGCTCATTTGTCAGGATTGACTGTTTCGGACCAATTGGATTTGATTTTTGAATTGTATGATGTCTATCAACGGCATATCAGGAATTATCCTAAGGAATTTGCAGATTTTTACCCCTGGGGTAAGATGATTATTTCGGATTTTGATGAAATTGACAAATACCTTATTGATCCGGGAAAGTTATTCAAGAACCTGGAGGATTTTAAGGCTGTAGAGGACTTCACCAAAGATGAGAAATCCGATATTTACAATCGATATACCGGTTTTTGGGCGGATTTGGGTGTGCTTTACCGGGAGTTTAATCGCCTGCTGCGGGGAAAGAATAAAGCTTATGAAGGCATGGTTTACCGGGAAGTGGCTGAGAAAATCGGAAAAGGTGTATCCCTGGAAGACCTGGAAGGGGAGAAGGTGGTGTTCGGCGGGTTCAATGCTTTTAACAAAGCCGAGGAAACCATTATTTGCCATCTTTTGCAGGCGGGAAAAGCAGAGATATATTGGGACATGGACCGTTATTTCGCTATCGACAGGAACCAGGAAGCCGGTCATTTTTTCAGGAAAAACCTGGACATTC
>CP070627.1:3633313-3635534 GCA_020355945.1 Candidatus Aminicenantota bacterium
TCATTTATGGCTTTCTGGATGATATTCGTGGCCCATTCTTCCGTTACACTGTCAATCAACGTATTCGCCATTTCGTTGGTCGAATATTCGATAAATCTAATCAATTCAATAAATGTACCATTGTTCTCAATCAGGTTGAGATAATTGGCAGCCCCGATCTTTTTTTCAAATTTCTCAAGCAAACCTTTTTCTCCTAATTCTCTCAATCCTAATCCGATAGTTCCAATAGAGGGTCCTTCATGGATGGTTCTTTCTATTACACTATTTATGCTGTTATTATCCAAAGTATCTAGTAGTTTATCCCATTGCTTTTTATCCTCCCTATTAAAAAAGCTGTTTAAAAGTCTGATGATAGATTGAAAATTTCCACCTTTGATCAATTGATTCAATTTTTCACCGTTTAATTGGCTTTTTAATTGTTTAAATAGTCCAGGATATGAATTATCCATCCATTTTATGAAAAGTCCGGTTGCAATATTCCCATAAGATATAAGGGTATCGATGTAGGTTCCATTCTCGATTTTTTCCTTTAAGATATTGTAATAATTATTAAATGAGACGTGACTTTCTGAGACCAATAACATTTTCCCAATTGAGTTTGGGTAAATAAGCTCAAATTTCTCTTTAATCCATTTTAGGATTTCTTCATAGCTAAGAAATTTCTTTTTTATATTCCCGGTTTCTTCATGGTCCTGGAATAACTTTAATTCATTAGATAAAAAATTTTCCAGATCTTCATTAAACTCCTCTCTTGATGCCCCAATGGATGACAAAAATTTGAAATATTCGAAAACATTTTCTGAAATATCATCTATAAAAGGGGTTCTGCCTCCGTTAATATAAAAGGCAGACCGGCAAATTAACTCAGCAAGAGAAGTATGCAAAAAGTAGCATTTGGACTGAGACGGAGGCCCCGCTTCCACCTTCAATTCATCCAATGTCTTTTTAATCTTTTTTTCTGTGATCTCCTTACAAATATTTCTATAATATACAGGATGGATTCCGATATCGAATTGAGCCAGGGAGGATATTTTTAAAACCCCATCAAACTTCCCCCTCCCCACCCGGGTTTTAAAATATTTATCGATTACCTTTTCATAAAGTTCATTTCTGTTACTGTTAAATCTGTCAAAATCTGCAGCGTTGTTTATTGAGCTCAATATAAAATCCAGTATGTATAAATCGCCGCCGGCTAATTGATAAAGTTTATCAATATCGATTTCTTTTTTCAACCATGGTTTTACCTTTTCAAGGATTTTCTTAAAGAGCTGGTTTCCCGTTTTAAATTCTACGATATTCTCCTTACCAAAAAAATCTATGAAATCAGGATCTTCATCTGTTTTTTCTTCTTCCGTCAAAGTCGTCCTGTACAGGTATATGCAATATATGTCCCTGTCCTTAATTATCTGACGAATCCGGTGATTTAAAGTTTTAACCCGGTCATTAACCCGGCCCAATTCCACCTGACAATCATCGAAAATAAAAACCGTTGGAAGGGATTGTCTTTTTTTTATTCCCCTTATCAACTCTTCAGGGGTGAAATAATCTTTAAAATTCAGATAATAGACATAGGGATGCTTGCCAATTTTGGTATTATCGAAGAAGAACCGGCTTGCCAATTCCAGGGAAATACAGGTTTTTCCGGTACCGGGGAACCCTTTGATAAGAACAGTATTTGTCTTTTTTATCTTTTCAAAGAATTTGATTTTCCATTCATCCGGGATATAGAATTTCTCTCTTTTATTAAAATAGTCTTTCAAATACCCTTCAACAGACTTCTGCCTGTGGTTAACCGGGATAAATATATCATCTTTCCAATCCTCAAGGTCGACGCAATGACGCATGGTAATGTCGCTGTTAAACATATCGGCTGTAATATCCGGCAGATTTTTTAATTTATTGTCTAATGCGGTTCTATCCCAATATTGCACCAGGATCGACTGTCCCCACTCTCCCAGAAACTTCTTTTCAAATTCCTCTTTTGCAAACAGGAATGCTTCATTATTGGGCCTATGCTTGTCGATTCGCATGGAAGTACATAAAATAAATCTTTCCGGCTTTGGTAAGTCTTGTTCTCTCACCCATTGATCATTGAAATCATCAAAAAATTTTGTAAATTCTTTCTCCGAAAGCTTATCTTTGTAGTTCCAATTTTTGCACTGGTAAACTGTATAATCGCCCTTTTTATCCTGGAGAGTGAGGTCCACTCCATGATCTGCCT
>CP070627.1:3635634-3637834 GCA_020355945.1 Candidatus Aminicenantota bacterium
GTCGATGAACACGATCTCGGCAGTGATGTCACCACTTCCCGAGTAGGTCAGGGTCCTGAATTCGTTCCACCATTCGTATGTTTTTTGCGTCGGCGCCGACATTTCCATCACGGGAGACTCGGTTTCTTCAAAGTACCTGCAAATAAAATCCTGTTCGCTCAATGTGTAGCCCTGGTTGGAGAGCACTTCCCTGACGTAATTTACCGATTCATTGTAGCCGCTCGACCCGGCCGCACGGTGACCGGAATTTTCATTGGCGATTAGTTCAAAGTTTTCCAGGTGGTTAACAATACCGTTGATGTCGATCGCTTCCGCCAACGTTCCTGATGGACCTGGAGTATCCGTATTGCTGCGCTTGCATGAAAAAAGGAGCAGGATCGAAAAACACAGGGCAAGAAGCCCGGCAACTGAATATTTCCGATTATTATTCATTTCTCCTCCTATTTTTTTCTTAATTTCTTTTATTGTTCCATTTTTTAATACGGAAATTATCCGGGAATACGGAGACTTTTTCACGCCTCGTCCCTTTTTTTTGATGGTTTGAACAGGATTTAAGCGATTAAAGGATAGACATGATTAAACGAAAAGGCGGGAGAATTGCGGTGACACTTTCAAGTTTTTAATCCTGTCAATCCTTCAATCCTTATAATCATGTTCTAATTGATCTTTTGCCTCCCGCAACCCGCAACAGGTTTTTCCTTCCCCCTTTTCCCCCCTATTTTTTGCCGGTAATCCCGAAGGCGTTCCAGAGGGATTGTTCCAATTCCACTTTCACCATTCCTCTACCTCTACTCACCTTTTTACCCAACGTTTTCAACGCCTCTTGCAGTTCCACAGTGGTTGCCCTGAGATCGGCACGGATTCGGTTTTGCTTTTGCTTGAGTTTGAGCACTTTCTCCGTTAAGTCCTCTATCTCTTTCACATACTTCTCATCGATGCCGCTTTTGGCAAACCGGTCCCAGAAATTTTTAAAACCCGCCACCAACATCTGGGCTATGGAAATCTTATTGGCATAAGAAACTCTTGACCAACGCATCTGTTTCCTCCTTAAAAAAATCAAATATAACCACAGAGGGGGCGGCGCCCCCAACCCAAAATCTACATCATCACAGCCTCAAACAGAGTCTTCCAGAATATTCTTCGCAAAAAAACAAGAACTTCACCGACAGTATCACAGAAGACACAAAACAAAATACATATTGCACAACGATTGGGAGATGTCGCTCAGCAGTTAAACCATTTTGCCCAACATTTGGGAGAGATCGCACAGCACCTAAGAGATTTTGCTTAACCTTTAAGACATGTTGCCCGGCAATTGAGAGATATTGCACAGGTGTTAAGAGACGTCTCTTAGCAATTGGGGAATATTGCGCAAGGCTTGAAACATTTGGCGCAGCCTTTGAGAAATATTGCGCGACACTTGAGCAATATTTCTCAACAGTTGCGCCAAAAGCAAAATACTTTTTTGCGCATGCATCAGAAGGGTTTCCAGGTGGTTCAGGGGATTTTCCATGTCTCCCAGGGGGTGTGCCAAATGGATTTGAAGCAAATTCATCCGGCGCAGGGCAAAAAACAAATGAAAAAACGCCTGGGGAACATTGCGCAGGGCAAAATTTATCCTGCACAGGGCTTGAGACATTTGGCGCAGCCCTTGAGCAATCTGTCTCAACTGCTGTGCGATGAGCAAAATTTGCGTTTGCGCATGGTATCATAGGCCATTTTAAAACAAATCTCTTCTCCTGTCAACAGCCATTGGATAATACTTTTCAAAGGTTTCCGCAGGTATAAAATTACAGGATATTCCCTCCTGGTGGAACATAAGAAAGGGACAAACCAATAAAATCCATTAAATCGTGGAACATAAGAAAGGGACAAACCAATAAAATCCATTAAATCGTTGGCATCTATTGAAATACTCAGGTATTTCCTATAAAATATAAATGGACGAATTAGAAATATTGGATTTGATTAAAAAAGGTGAAAGCAGCAAAGTGCAATTTAAAGAAATGGTGACCGAAAAACTGGTAATCGTAAGATCAACCATCCGGGACCTGGATATTAAGGCATTTAAAAAATGTTTGTACCGTAAATATAATGAACGCTTGACTACCCTTAATTTCACCCTGGAACAACTGCTGAAATTATCAATAGAAGAAATTTTTAAAAAATTGGATTTGAATCTTTCCTTGAACCGGGTATT
>CP070627.1:3637934-3640129 GCA_020355945.1 Candidatus Aminicenantota bacterium
CTTTCTTTGTGTCCCTTTGTGTAACTTTGTGGCTAAAATTAGACGGTGGATTTGGCCAAAGCCAGGGCTTGACAAAGGGTGAGTTAAAAACTATAATTCATAAATGCTGACTAAGTTTAAAGATTTGATCGAAGAAGGAACCGAAGAATATACGCTTGCTAAAAAAATAGATCAAAACAAAATCCCTGTCCACCTGGCCGTGATCATGGACGGCAACGGCAGATGGGCCAAACAACGAGGTCTAAAACGCGAAGCCGGCCATAAAGAAGGCGCTGTATCCGCCAGGAAAATAACTGAATATTCCTTACGATTAGGGATCAAATTCCTCACCTTGTTTGCCTTCTCCAGCGAAAATTGGAAACGACCTATCACCGAAGTCAATACCCTCATGAATATGCTGTATGAAAAATTGGTAGAAGAAAAAGACCTGCTCATCGAAAACGATATCAAATTGGAAACGGTCGGGGATATCAACGGATTACCCGCTAAACTGAAAAAAAAATTAACCGAAACCATCGAACTGTCCAAATCCCATAAAACCATGCAGGTCAACCTGGCATTGAATTACGGCGCCCGCATGGAGATTATCCAGGCCGTAAAAAAAATCGTTAAAGATAACATCCCTGCCCAAAAAATAGATGAAGCCCTGTTTAATCAATACCTGTACACCTTTGACAGCCCGGACCCGGACCTCTTAATCCGCACCTCCGGTGAGTTAAGGATTTCAAATTTTTTATTGTACCAGATTGCTTATTCGGAATTGTATTTCACCCCCACCCCCTGGCCCGACTTTCGATTGAAAGAGTTCCTGGAGGCAATCATTGATTATCAAGGTAGAGAGAGGAGATTCGGTAAAGTATGAAAGAATTCGTCACCCGGACCACAACCGCTTTTTTTTTAATCATTGTCGCCTATTCACTTATTAAATATGTGCCGCCGGTCTATTTTTCCATTTTTTTATTTTTATTAATCAGCGGCGCGGTGCTTGAACTAATAAAACTGACTCAACCCCGCATCAGTTCACCTGTGATTATTTTTTTAAACGGCATGGTCATCGGGTCTTCCTTTACTTTTGGGAAACCGGAATTGATGCTGGCGGTTATCATTATCCTGGTATCTACCGGTGTGTTTTTTTTGTTTTCCATAACCCAAAAGGAGCAATTAAACACCTTTTTAAAAGATATCGGTATTCATTTCCTGGCGGTTTTTTATCTTTATGTGCCCCTTTATTTTATGTTTAAATTAAAAGAACTCCATCCCCATTACCTGTTCTTTCTTTTATTCGTGATTGCCATTGGTGATTCGGCAGCCTATTTCCTGGGTAAAGCGTTCGGGAAGCATAAAATTTTCCCTATTGCCTCCCCTAACAAGTCCCTGGAAGGATTGATCGCCGCCGTGATTTTTGGTGCTGCCAGCGGCTGGTTATCGATTATACTTTTTCCAGTAGAAGTAAAAGTATGGACAGCAATCGTAACCGGCGGGATCATTGAAATTTTATCCCAACTGTCCGATCCCGTCGAATCCCTGTTTAAGCGGGCGGCTGATAAAAAAGATTCCGGTTCCCTGTTACCGGGACACGGCGGTATCCTGGACCGGGTGGACAGCTATATCTTCTGTGCGCCGGTGCTTTTCTATATCATCCGTTATTCCTGGTGAAAAAATGAGATATATAGCGCTTTTGGGTTCAACCGGTTCGATTGGCACCAATACCCTGGAGGTGATTGGCCAAAACCGGGAGGAGTTTCAATTAACCGGTATTGCAGCGGGTGAGAATACCGAACTGTTGAAAAAACAAGTGCAAACGTTTTCGCCTGATATTATCGCGGTTAAACAAGAGAGTGATGCCCGTCTGCTGCGGCATACATTTCCCGGGAAACGGGTGGTTTACGGCAGTGAAGGGCTCTTAGAGGTAGTTGCCCATCCCCGGGTAGATACCATGGTATCAGCCATTGACGGCACCATTGCCCTGGAAGCCACATTGGCCTCCATCAAAAATAATCATCGCATCTGCCTGGCTAACAAAGAAACCATGGTGGCGGCAGGTAAACTCATCAATAAGGCTATGAAACACTCCAATGCCGAAATCATACCGGTGGACAGCGAACAAAGCGCTATTTTTCAATGCCTGGGACTTAACCAAAAGGAATTTATCAAACGGGTTATCCTTACTGCCTCCGGGGGACCCTTTTTCAACA
>CP070627.1:3640229-3642414 GCA_020355945.1 Candidatus Aminicenantota bacterium
CTGAGGGGACACCAGCCATAGTAATAATCATCCCAGAACCAGGATACCCAGGCAGGAGACCAATGATAACCCGGTATCCAATGCCAATGATAAATAGGGTCCCAGTGCCATCTACCATAGTGATGGGTAAAAAATCCCCAGGAGTCAAAGGACATCCAGGTATGACCATAGAAGGGATGCCATATCCAGCGCCCATGGTAATAAGGCCGCCAGTCGGCATGTACACTATAAGGTATCCAGATATAGTTATTGTATGTGGAATGGTATCGCCATCTGCCATGGCGGGACAATTCATATTCATACTCTTCATAACCGTCATCCAGGTACCGGGAAGAACTGTAACGGGCATAACCGACGATATTGTTTCTATCCCGATTCCAACGGTCAAATTCATCGGTATCAGTGGAATAGAAATAGAAGGGTCGTTCTTTGACTTGACCGTTAAACATGACGATTTTTTGGTTTTCTCTGACATTGCGGCTGTAATTGTCGCCAGCCACTTCAGCGATGCCATCATAAACGTAAACCTCGGTCCGGCCTCCTTCACTGACATTAATCCTGTACAATCCTCTTTCCAGCACGAAGATACCACAATCCGGTGTCTGAATTTCAATATCTCGCTCATAGTCGAGGTTTTCAATATCTAAATAGACTCCGCCGCGGATTACCCTGAGATTGAGGTCTGTTTTTCGAAGGGCCGGGACTTTATCAAACACCACTTCCGTATCAAAATCAAGTCTTACATAATTTAATCTTCCCAGGTAAACTTCTAACCGGCCTTCAGTAGTACCGGCAATATCTTTTTCGAAAATCGGGAGGTTAAGGGCAGCTTCCTCGAATCCCTCATCGTAACTGCGTTTGACATATGCTTCTCCCTGGGTATATTTTACCCGCAGCACTTTGGCGTCGTCATAGTATCTGGGTTCAATGGTGCTGGGCTCGGATTCATCACCGAGGTCATAAGAGAAAGCAAAGGGGGCCAACAAAACCAGGCTGATAGTCAAAATAATTAGCTTTTTCATTTTGTACCTCCTATACCATTGTAAGCAATTCCAATGCCAGAAAAAAAAGCCATAAACGTCCTGTTTTTGAGACAATTTCAAGTTTCTTATAGGACACCCTCGGGACTTTAAATCCGAAATTCGATTGGACTAATTTTAGCCACATAGGGGCGACGAACACGGACAAACACGGACTAAATTTGATATTGGTTTTATTTTTTTGTAAACTTAATATTTATAAACCTCGTCCAAGAAGGTATGGAATTGGTAATGGACCGTGACATTTATTTGGTTAAGCGTGTTGGCAGCAGTGAAGCAGAAGTCTTTGCCGAGATTGTCCGGGAAAACAAAAAAAAGATTTTTTACCTGGCCTTTGATTTAACCGGTTCGCCCCAGGATGCGGAGGACCTGTCGCAAGAGGTTTTTTTAAAAGCGTTTCGTGCGCTGAAAACCTTTAAGGGAGAGGCATCCATCGGTTCATGGCTTTACCGGATTACGTTGAATACCTTCCTGGACCGGAAACGGAAACTTTCTTTCCAGGCAGAGCGAGACCAGCAGTCGCTGGAAGAGGAAATGAAAATCGCAGACCTGGCAGAACCGGCAAACCCGGAAAATTATGCCGAATCCCAACAAATTAAAAAGCATATTGAGGCAGCATTAACACAATTATCTCCCCGGGAACGAGCCGTATTTGTCATGAGGCACTATCAAGACATGCCGGGAAAAGAAGTGGGGAAACTTTTAAATATTTCCGAAGGAACCGTAAAGAGTTTACTCTTTCGGGCTATAAAAAAATTACAGAAACAATTGAGTATTTACAGGGATATTCCTGGTAAGGAGGTTTACCAGTGAAACAAATAAAATGTAAAAATTTTAGAGGGATCATGGTAGATGCGCTTTACAACTACGATGAATTATCAGGAGAAGACAAACGTTTGTTCCATGCGCATTTAGCCATCTGCCCTGCCTGTGCAGGGGAATATAAGGAAATGGCGGCGGTATTGGGTGTAATGGACCAACGCCAGAGACCGGAAATGGGAGAGGAATTCTGGGATTCCTATTACCTGAGGCTCCTGGAGAAAATAAAGAAAGCAGAAAAAGTCTCCTTAATAAAAAGCTTTTGCGGGGGGTTCAGGGGGGCGGTTTTCTCGAAAAGAGCCCCCCTAATAGCAAATAATTTACCT
>CP070627.1:3642514-3644697 GCA_020355945.1 Candidatus Aminicenantota bacterium
CAAACCCGACAGGCGTTCCAGCAAACCCGACAGGCGTTTCACCAAACCCGACAGCCGTTCCAGCAAACCCGACAGGCGTTTCACCAAACCCGACGACTGTTTTGCGTCTCCCGACAGCCGTTTCACGTCTCCCGACGACTGTTTTGAATCTTCCGGCCATTGATTCGCGTTTTCCGACAACTGTTTCACGTCTCCCGCCACCTGTTTTACGTCTCCCAAAAAAGGTTCAACGTATGGTCTAATGTTTTTTAAGTTTCCTGGAATCGGTTTCACCTTTCCTTCCAGTGGTTTTCTTTGTGCCCACGTATGTTTTTTCCTTTCCGTATTGGAAAAAGTGCCAGGCCATAAAAACCGCAAGCACAATTTATTTTTCAGTTTGCTCAAAGCAAACAACTCAGATAAGTCATAATTTTTATTCATACCGAAATAAGTATAGAACAAATCGAAATAAAAGTCAAGAGGAAAAAAATTTTTTTAAAAATTTTTTTTGATGATTGCCGCCGGGCCCTTTCTTATTCTTTTTTTTTCCGGTGCAGTTTTTCTTCCCGGAATTCTTCTCTTGCGGCTTTAATTAGTTCTTTTTTAGAGATTTTATAGCTTTGGTAGAACTCCAGTACGGCAAATTTCACCATTGAAACATGTTCAAAGTCTCTAAGCATTTCCTCGATAAGTTCGCTGTTTTCGCCGTAATATTTTTTTGAATCATTTTCGGTTTTTATGAAAAAATCTCCTTCGCCGGTAACCAGGTATCTTATATTGACATCGAATTTGGTGACCATATTCACGAAGAATTCGAAACCGGGTCTGAATTTCCCGGATTCTATTTCAGACAGGTAGGTGTTTGAGATATTCAGGTGTACTGCAAATTCTTTTTGAGAGATTCGCAGGTATTTCCTGATTTTTCTGGCGCGTTGTCCAAATTCGATCAATTCTTCAGGGGTCATTGCCTTTTCCTTTTTTGGTTTTGATTTATAATTATACCGAATATGGAAAAAAAGTAAAGGGTTTATTTCAAATCTGCCGGGAGAAAAAAAGTGTCGGTGAACAATTGTCTTTTCGAGGAAGTATTTTTTTGCCTATCAACTTTTTTCTGAAAAAAATTTTTCCCCTTTTTTTTCACTTTTTCTCACGTTTATAGCACTGAATTATCACCATCTTACTAACCGACAATGGAAATATCAAAAAGGCTTTAATTGTTAGGTTCAACAATTTTGAATTCATTCGTTTCATTTCATCACTATCCATGATATTTTTTTTTCATAGAAATTGATAAAAAAGAGGCAAAAAAACAAAATCAATAGATAAATTCCGATAATTCTCGAATTACTCACAAGCCTGTGCAATGTATTAAAAATATACGTGAGGCAATGTAGCAGAATGCAATCAAAAGTAGCATCACAAAATGCTTTGCGCCGTAAAAAAAGCTTGTGTTTGAGATTCCGTTGTGGTAAAATTAATGCTCAATATTTTGAAAGGCTGTTCTTTTTTCGTCCGGCCGCATTTTTGACCGGCTGTTACAAAAAGGAAAACCAGGATGAAATGTTTGAAACGGGAAACCGAAAAGAAAGGCAAGAATGGATGTCTCGATTTCTTAAGGAAAACATTTGAACCCGAAAAACCCCTGGCAAAAATGATCAGGACTGAAACTGCATCAGGGTATCATCTTTATGACACCGGGACAAATAAGATTCTACAATGCAGGAAAGAAGTGTTTGATTTGGTTCAAAATCTCCTGGACCAGGATGTTGATGAAGCCACAGGGGCATTTATTTCCAGGTATGGTGAGAAAGCATTCCTCGATGCAGCAGAAGATATTGTCAATGCCGTCAATGAAGAAAATATCCTGCAGGTGAAAAAAGCAGCGAATTTCGGTTTGTCCGATCATTTTGATAACGTTGAAGACATATTAAATTCCACTGTCCAATCCATTAGCCTGGAATTGACGCAAGATTGCGGGCTGCGCTGCCAATACTGCGTTTACAACTGTTATGCAAAGGGACAAAGAGATCACGGTCATAAGATCATGAGTCTCGACGCTGCATGCAAAGCCATCGACTTTCTTAAGGCGCATTCTTCTAAAAATGACCTGGTTGCCATTGGAACCTACGGCGGGGAACCTTTGCTGCGGTTTCCCTTTCTGAAAAAATGCGTCCAATATGCCCGGAAAGTCATCGATAAACAGG
>CP070627.1:3644797-3646975 GCA_020355945.1 Candidatus Aminicenantota bacterium
GTTTCATATAAAATACAGGTATATCAAAACCAGGAGGTAGTTATATGGCGAATCGGTTTAAACAAAAAGCCAGCGAACTTCTTTCCTTTGCAGATATCCGGGTTAACGGGGATCGCCCCTGGGATATGCAAATCCATGATGAACGATTCTATCAAAGAGTCTTAAGCCAGGGACCCCTGGGCCTTGGTGAATCTTACATGGACGGCTGGTGGGAAGCAAAAAACCTTGACCAATTCTTTTATAAAGTCCTGAGCGCCAATCTTCATGAAAAAGTGAAAGGTCTTCCCATGTTGTGGATCGCTTTAAAAGCAAAATTATTGAACCTGCAAAAAAAGTCAAAAGCCTATAAAATTGGCCAAAGACATTATGACATCGGCAACGATCTTTATACATTGATGCTGGATAAAGGCATGAATTACAGTTGCGCCTATTGGAAAAATGCCAAAAACCTCGATCAAGCGCAAGAAGCAAAATTGGAACTCACCTGCCAAAAACTTAAATTAAAACCTGGAATGAAAGTGCTGGATATTGGCTGCGGTTGGGGAGGATTTGCAATATATGCAGCCCGAAAGTACAATGTAGATGTTGTCGGGATAACGGTTTCCAATGAACAAGTCAAACTTGCCAGAGAATTGTGTAACGGACTCCCCGTGGAAATACGATTACAAGATTACCGTACCTTGAACGAGACATTTGACCGAATCGTCTCTATCGGGATGATTGAACATGTGGGATACAAAAATTATAGGGTTTATATGGAAATAGCGCATCAATGTTTGACCGATGATGGTTTGTTCTTATTGCACACCATAGGAAATAATAAAACAACGGTAATTGGAGACCCATGGACGCATAAGTACATCTTCCCGGACGGCATGCTGCCGTCACCCCTTCATATTACCGGGGCGATCGAAGGATTATTTATCCTGGAAGACTGGCATAACTTCGGGCCGCATTATGATAAAACCTTAATGGCCTGGTATGAAAATTTTGAAAAAAACCAGGACAAAATCAAGCAGAATAAGAAATATGATGAACGATTTTACCGGATGTGGAAATATTATCTCTTAAGCTGCGCAGGTTCGTTTCGGGCACGGAACATCCAACTGTGGCAGATCGTGCTTTCCAAAAAAGGAGTCCCCGGAGGATACGAAAGTGTGAGATAAATAAAGGAGAACAGTTATGTTCAAAATTAGGCTGCAATGCCTGGCTATGGTAGGAATTCTTTTGTTTTCCTGGTCATGTAAGGAGGTAAATGCTGAGATGTCAATCGATTCATTAAAACAAATGATAGAAAAACTTCGTCCGCTCCATGAAAAATTGGGTAAGCCCCAACCTGGTGATTGGCTGGCTGAGCATCCCGAAACCGGTCAAACGTTTGAAGAATACCTTCAATGCGATCCGGTCACCCCACAGGGTAAGCGGCGGGTGATTTATGTACAACCGCTGGGTGATTTCACAAAAATCCAGCGCCAAATTGTCACACTTACAGCAGACTTTATGGGTCGTTATTTCAATCTGCCAGTGAAAATCAAAAAAGACTTACCATTATCACTTATTCCTCCAATCGCTCGCCGTGTCCATCCTTCCTGGAGAATGAAACAGGTACTCACCACCTATGTGTTGGCTGAAGTGCTAAAACCGCGGCTGCCAAAGGATGCTGCTGCATATATTGCTTTCACTACTTCTGATTTATGGCCGGGTAGTGGTTGGAACTTTGTATTTGGGCAGGCCTCAACCCGCGACCGGGTAGGGGTGTGGTCTATTTATCGCAATGGCGACCCGGAGAAAAGTGAAGCTGATTTTCGCCTTTGCCTGCTGCGTACCATGAAAACCGCTGTACACGAGACCGGTCATATGTTCTCTATGCTGCACTGTACACTGTACAAGTGCTGTATGTGCGGCAGTAATCACCGCCAGGAAAGTGACCGACGGCCCGTTACTCTTTGTCCTGAATGTCTGGCTAAACTTTGCTGGGCTACCAAAACCGATCCCATTGAACGATATAAAAAACTCGTTGATTTCTTTGAAAAAAGCAACTTTGAAACTGAAGCCCGGTTCTGTAAAAAATCAATCCAGACTCTTACTATTACCCCCGGCGTGCCCGCAGTCCAGGCACCCTATTAGGCTGGGTCCAATGCTGTCGATTTAAGGACTAATAAAAAGTTTTTGCGGGGG
>CP070627.1:3647075-3649252 GCA_020355945.1 Candidatus Aminicenantota bacterium
AAAAGGAGGAATTAAAATGAAAACAAAATTTTTATTTTGTCTTCAAATGATTTTTTTCTTGATTGGAGGGCCGTTGGCTAGTATAGCGTTTGGACAACAATTGCAATGGTTTTCACAAATGCAGATAACTGATGACCCTTCACGCTCGGAATTCGCTCATATCGTCACCGACTCCCAGGATAACCATCATATCTTCTGGATTGAGGGCAGAGATGGAAACCCGCTTGGCGGCAACTACTGGTATGGTGATATATACTATTCAAAACTGGATAAACAGGGTAATGTACAAGTAGACCAGAAACCCGTTATGACAATGTATTCGTGCTACAATCAATTCACCCCAGCAGTAGATTCCAATGACAATCTACATTTGACGTGGACAGACGGCAGACTTCATGCTCCCAGTTTGTATCAATATTCAAACTGGGAAGTCTATTATAAGAAACTCGATAATAATGGCAACACCATAATCAATGACTTGAGGTTGACAGAAGCAATTTACTATTCCGGGAGCACTAATATTGCACTGGACCAGGATGACAATATCTATATCGTATGGTCTGATCTCAGGCACAGACACGAATGGCCTGGATATTGGCCAACAGAAGCATACTATAGTCAACTGGATAACAATGGTAATATCCTGATCAGTAATAAAAGATTAACATATGACTTTAACAATACTGGTTGGCCATTCATTGCCGTTGACTCTCATGGAAATATCCATCTGACCCATTACAAATATGACTATATTACAGGTCCCAATAACCGGAGAGTTTTTTATACAAAACTGGATAATGATGGAAACATCTTGATCCCGGACATCCAGATCGGTCCAATCCAATCAGCGGTTCCTAATGTAGCTGTTGATTCTAACGACAATCTTCACGTGGTTTGGGTAGGAACGAAACATGGAGTAGAGGGAGATGTTTGGACAACTTATTATAAGAAATTAGATAAATATGGGGCTACTTTGGTAAACGACAAGAAACTTTGCCCCGGTAATCTCCCTTCAATTGAATTAGGTCCAGAAGACAATGTTCACGTCGCTTCTATTGCATATGGTAATTCCCTGTATTACTATAGGTTGGATCCAGATGGTGAAATTACTTTTGATAATAATGGAGATCCGATAGACACTGGTCCTCTTTCATATACTAACCAGAGTTCGACTTTTATTGACGTTGATTCCAGCGGGAATGTTCACATTGTCTGGTCTAAGTTGATTAATTCCAACTCGGAGGTTTTCTATCTAATTGTAGTTTTTAACCAACCTCCGGTGGCCCTGTGTAAAGATATCCAGGTTTCAGCAGATCAGAACTGCCAGGCATTCATAACTCCAGAGGATGTAGATGGGGGCTGTTACGATCCTGATGAAGGTGATGAAATAACAGTATCTATTGATAATGAAGGACCTTTTTCACCGGGTATTCACGATGTGACCCTTACTGTAACAGATGAACATAACGAATCAGATACTTGCCAGGCCAAATTAACTGTAGTGGATACAACACCGCCGCTTCCTGATGTACCCACTTTACCAACGGTAAGTGGTGAATGCTCAGTGGAAATCACCTCAATTCCTACGGCCACAGATAACTGTACAGGAACTGTCACAGGCACAACCAATGATCCGCTTAACTATACGGAACAAGGCACATACACAGTGACCTGGACTTATGATGACGGAAATGAGAATACTACCATGCAAACACAAACCGTGATTGTCAAGGATATTACTCCTCCAACTATCGAGAATCTAAGTGCAAGTCCCAATGTCTTATGGCCGCCAAATCACAAAATGGCAGCAGTCACATTGAATGTCTCCGCTTCTGATAATTGCGATGATGCACCCCACTGTCAAGTCATAGCAGTGAGCAGCAACGAGCCTGTAAATGGCCTCGGCGATGGTGACACGGACCCGGATTGGGAGATTACAGGTGACCTTACTGTGAACCTTAGAGCAGAACGATCCGGAACAGGAAGCGGTAGGATATATACCATCACTGTCATGTGTACAGATATCTCTGGAAACAACTCGACAGAAACAGTAAACGTTACTGTATCCCCCAATAAGTAGAAGAAAAAGTAATTGTAAAATCAGAGGGACTTTTTTCGAGAAAACCGCCCCCTTGTACCCAATGTTGGGAAAACAAGGGGGCGGTGCGTGCAAATGT
>CP070627.1:3649352-3651527 GCA_020355945.1 Candidatus Aminicenantota bacterium
AGGTAGAAAACAAAAAGTACAACGATAATCCCTGCGTAAACAGCAGATAACTTGATTAAAGCCTGTCTTTTGAAAATTTCAACTGCTTCTGCTGCGGATAAACCTGGCAAATTTTTACGATTCACTAAAATCACTTCTAAATCTTCCTCATTGACATAACCCACCGACCTTATCCATGGAAAACCCGGCGCATACTTTTCCTGTTCCTGCAATTGATAGGTTATACTTTTTATCTCCATTGCAGGACTGTATTTAAACGGGTATTTGAGGTCTCCTCCCGGGTTATAGTCGTTTATAACTATCCTGTAGTATATTTTTGCATTACCTTCATTGTCACTTTCCCGGGCCTTATTTGATTCGTTTTCTTTGATATAGGCTGATTGGATATACACCTGTGAATCGTTTTCAGCCAGGTATAAACTAGCCTTCTCGTCAATGATATCCTTGATATCCTTCCAGTGGATATCCCCGGGTGCGGGGCCACCGGACCACTGCAATCGGTATCCTTGCAAGCGGTATCCTTCGGGTAAACCGGCAAGTCCGCTTTCGCCTCTCCAGTAATGCAGCACTGGCGATCGTTTGGCAAATCGTTCCAGTTGATATTCACGTTCCTTATCAACCTTTAAAATCGGAAAATCCTCCTTGTGCCGGGGTTTAACGCTGATATAATCAACAATGATGTTCTTATCGTCATCGGGTTGGTTTGTCTTAATGTGCTTGTACTCAAAATGATTGTTAAATTCTTCCCATTCTTTTTTTGGTACTGAAGTTTTGTTTTCTCTGGTCTTCTCATAAATGGAAATAATGACAATGTCTTCAATAGTATATTTTTCAAACTCTCGAAATGCTTTCATGTAACTGCTGTCTTTCTTATATCCATTATGCCTGGCACACAAATAAGGTAGTACGATCTCTTCTGCATTGGCAATTTTCTCCGGGGACATCGGATCTATAAATGTTTTGTAATACCTGAATTTTCTCTTCAAAGAGTCGATTAATGCGCTTTTTGCTTCAAGAAATCTCTCAATAAGAATAATATCCGTGAAAGTATAAAAATACGGGGGATTTTTGTAACCCTTAGAAGAAAAATGGTGCAGCACGATGGAAACAATATCTCTTCCTTCTTTATAGGTTTTATAATCTAAGGCGTCGAGATCGTTGTCATTATCTTTTTCACCTGGCTTGCTATTGTAGGGGTTCTTTTCCAGGGCATCTTTTAAAAGACCGAAAAAATCACCGCTTTTTGACTGGCTGCTTTTTTTAAAAATTTTTTCAACAGCAACTTTTGAATCCAGCAGTACGATAAAATGCCGGCCTCTTTTACCGGTTTTTCCATTGCTGTTGTCCGTGGAAGCAGATAAAACGCTTGAGTTGTTAAAGATAAACAAAAAAACCAAAAAAAAGCCCAGGGCAGCGATGTTTACCCTTCTAAAACAATTTCTTCTTTGCATTATGTCTCCTTCGCCTCTTCGTTTATTTCCCGCAAGGAACTTTTTCCCGTTCGTTTAACCTGGATATCCTTCGTTCAGTCATTGTTTGGTCCTTTTTGAAGATAACCGGGATCCTGATTTTTTTAGAATCATCATTGTAACCACTTTTAGATATCACATGAACAGGTAATTGTCAATAGTTATTGAAAAATTTTGTCAGGTAATTTATTTTGCCCATTTTGTTCGCATCCCGCGGCGCGATTTGAATACTACTCAGAACTTCCCCATTTTCACCCGCTTTACCTCTGTCCCTACCACAAAAAAGTGGTAATCTTTATAGTCAATGACGGTGGTGATTAACGTTCTCTTTTCCCCTTCTTTATTCACATAAGATTCTTCTAGAAAACTCCGACTGGGATAACGGATACCCTGTCGTTCAATCAAATATTCAGTGGTAAAGGTCACCTGGGGTGTTGATTGCAATTTTTTGGCTGCTTTTTTTATATCCTCAGCATTGCCAAGGGATTTGGGGTTCCATTCAATTTTTAAAATACTATAATCATCTGTTCTGATCCAGGCTTTCCCAAAAAGCGAATTTTCTCCATGAGGAAACCTGGGAATACTCTCAACAACAATGGTTTTTACTCCTTTAAACGTATGGTTATCCTCTCTGAGGATTTTATAATCATGATGATGCTGCCAATAAGGACTAAAGAGTCCCATCGGGCCAAATATAATTTTTCAA
>CP070627.1:3651627-3653802 GCA_020355945.1 Candidatus Aminicenantota bacterium
CATCACTCACATCTGAAGGATTGTCATCACTATCGATTACACTGATCCGCACCAGGCAATTATCTGACGGATTATCCGGTACAGTCCATTTGTAACGACCATCATTATTTGTGGACACCACAATAGTTGTCCAGGAGGCACCATTATCTGTCGAATATTCTATTTTTACATCACCTATATTCCCGGTACAGTTCCAGGCTATTTTATGAGAAGAACCAACTTTCCATCTTTCACCGCCATTGGGTGAAGTGATTGTGATAGAAAGGGGCAAAACAATCGAAAATACTTCATTACTGACATCCGAAGGCTCACCGTCGGATTCACTGACCCGCACCAGGCACTTATCAGATGGATTACCTGACACTGTCCAGTCATAACTGCCGTTGTTGGGTAAGGATGCGACTATTTTTTTCCAGGAATTACCGTTATTTGTGGAATATTCAATTTTTACATTGCCTACATCTCCAACACTGGTCCAGGTTATTTTATGAGTCGATCCTACAGTTAAACGTTCACCCCCATTGGGAGAAGTCACTGTGATGAAGGGAGATGACGAAGGAACAATTGAAAATACCGCATCACTCACATCTGAAGGATTGTCATCACTATCGATTCCACTGATACGCACCAGGCAATTATCTGATGAATTATCCGGTACAGTCCATGTGTAATTACCATCATTATCCGTGGATACCACAATAGTTATCCAGGAGGCGCCATTATCTGTCGAATATTCTATTTTTACATCACCTACATTCCCGGCACTGGTCCAGGTAATATTATGAGAAGAACCGATCTCCCAGCTTTCATTTCCATTGGGTGAGATAACTGTGATAGAAGGGGGCAAGACAATTGAAAATACTTCATTGCTGACATCCGAAGACTCACCTTCGGTTTCACTGACCCGCACCAGGCAATTATCAGAAGGATTATCAGGCACTGTCCAGTCATAACTGCCGTTGTTAGGCCAGGATGCAACTATTTTTTCCCAGGAATTATCGTTATTTGATGAATATTCAATTTTTACATTACCGACATTTCCAGTACTAGTCCAGGTTATTTTATGGATGGCACCTACGGTTAAACGTTCTCCCCCATTGGGAGAAGTGATTGCAATGGTGGGAGATGACGAAGGAACAATTGAAAATGGCGCATCACTCACATCTGATGGATTTTCATCCCAATCGATTCCACTGATGCGCACCAGGCAATTATCTGATAGATTATCCGGTACAGTCCATGTATAACTACCATCATTCTCTGTGGATACCACAATAGTTGACCACCAGGTGCCATTATCTGTCGAATATTCTATTTTTAAATCACCGATAATTACGGTACTGGTCCAGGTAATATTATATGCTGAACCTACTTCCCAGCTCTCACCGCCGTTGGGTGAAGTAACTGTAACGGCAGCCTGCAATGGTACACCGGCTGCTGAAACAACATCCAACAACCCGACTAACACAAGACCCAAAAACACCATTGTTTTTTTCATTCTTCTATCCTCCTTATTTTATTGGTAATGTCAAAAGTTTAGTGGCAATATGCTTCATAACAGGCTTCTGAGGGGATTTGGCGCTTTCAGCGCTTTCCCCCCCCCTTCATGGTAAATTATCAGGCAGTATGAAGGAAAATAGAAAAAACAAAGTTAGCGTGAATGTGCGAAGGGGTCTGCCTTTTGCACATCCCTGGAAACCTTGCAACCCACATACTCTTTTTTTCATTTAGCCGCCTTTTTTTCATGAAACTTTTGACAGTACCTTTTTGCCTTTTTAAAGGCTGTATTTTTTTACTCGCCTCCCTTTTCATCAAATTTGCACCACCTTCTTTTTAAATAGGGGTTCCGGCACAAATCTCTCTCACCTTCCGCGGCAGTGGGCCTCATCTTCGGTCCTACCGCTGGTGTTCCCGGGGAGATTCGTGCCGCACCCCCGTGGTTTACAAAATTTAGATATCCAAAAAGAAGGCCAACAATATTTTTTTGCATGTTTTCACATCCTAATATTACTATAACATAACTGAAAATTTATTGGTCAAAAATGATAATATTTGACCTTTTTCTCCCTTTTTCTGGATTATCAATGTTCTTGAACAGTCAAAATTTATAAATTTTGACTCCCGTAAAAACCCTCGGCGAGGGGAGCCTATATGCTGCGCAAATCGTTTGTGTTG
>CP070627.1:3653902-3656064 GCA_020355945.1 Candidatus Aminicenantota bacterium
AACCCCCAATGGTAAAGTAGACAGAAAAGCATTACCGAAGCCGGAAATAGGAGTAGAAAGTATTTACGCAGCACCGGTAAACCAAATCCAGGAGAAGTTAGTGGAAATATGGTCTCGGGTCTTAGGGATACAAGAGCAGCGTATCAGCATTGATTCGAACTTTTTCCGGTTAGGGGGTCATTCGTTAAACGCCGCAGTCATTATATCAAAAATCCACAAAGTATTTAATGTAAAACTTTCACTGGTAGAGTTATTTAATTTCTCCACTATCAGGGGGATGTCGGCAATAATAGCACAAGCTGCAGAAGATAAATATATCACCATTGAACCGGTGGAAAAGAGAGAGTATTATAATCTATCCTCCGCCCAAATGCGATTATTTATTTTACACCAGGTGGAACCCAACAGCATCAATTACAATATATCGCAATTGGTGGTATTGGAAAGCACCGCCGAAAATGATGTTGATATAATGCACCTGGAGCGTACCTTTAGCCGATTAGTCCAACGACATGAAAGTCTGAGAACTTCGTTTGAAATAATAGATGATCAGCCGGTTCAGCGAATCCATGATCAGGTGGATTTTAAGATTGAATATGATGATTTAGCCACAGAGGACACAGAGAGCACAGAGGAGTCTCATCATTCATCATTCATCATTCATCATTTTGTGCGTCCCTTTGATTTATCCCGGGCGCCACTGCTGCGGGTGGGATTAATGGAACCTCCACACAACCCGGCCGCTCTTCGCGGCCATCCCCAGCAGGGTACCTATAACTCCCAAGAGGGGAAAAAGAAACAATATATACTTATAATCGATATGCACCATATCATATCAGACGGGGTATCTATGGGCATAATTATCGAAGAGTTTGTCCCTTTGTATGCCAATGCCCAACTACCCGGACTAAGACTTCAATATAGAGATTACTCGGGATGGCAGAACAAAACCAATGTTAGTAAAAGGATAAAGCAGCAAGAAGAATACTGGCTGAAACAATTTGATAGGGAAACACCATTATTAAATCTGCCTATTGACTATCCACGGCCAGCGATACGGAGTTTTGCCGGAAACACCTTACATTTTGAGATTGGAGAGGAAGAGACAAAGGCGTTAAAATCATTAGCACTAAAGGAAAAAGTAACACTGTTTATGCTGCTTTTATCCATAACCAACATATTTCTCTCGAAACTCAGCAGCCAGGAAGAGGTCATGGTAGGTACACCAATAGCAGCCCGCCGGCATGCTGATTTACAGCGAATCATCGGTATGTTTGTCAATACCCTGGTTTTACGGAACAGACCCCACCGGGGAAAAACATTTAAGCAGTTTTTGAATGATGTCAAAGAAATAACATTGAGAGCTTACGAAAACCAGGAATACCCTTTCGAAAAACTGGTAGAAAAGGTTTCAATGCACAAGGATACCAGTCGGAATCCCCTGTTTGATGTCATTTTCGCACTGCAAAATATGGAAATCCCTGGACTGGAAATACCTGGATTAAAACTAAAACCTTATGAATATGGAAACAAGGTTTCTAAATTTGATTTAGCCTTCAATGGGGTAGAAAAAAAAGGGAGATTGGTGTTTACAGTAGAATATTGCACTAAACTGTTTAAAGAAGAAACCATTTTAAGATTTATAAAATGTTTCAAAAATATCACTGCAGCGGTGTTAGAGAACCCGGAGCAAAAGATTATCGGGATATCCGTCATACCGGAAGAAGAGAAACATCGAATTTTATATGAGTTTATTGATACGGTAGTTGAATACCCAAAAAACAAAACGATTCATGAATTATTTACGGAACAAGCGGAACAAACCCCGGATCACATAGCTTTAATAGGAGCCCACGAATTACACGAATTACACGAAGAGAGGACAAGGGGGCTTACCCCCTTGTTTAGTCCTATTGTTGCTATTACATACCGGGAATTAAACCAAAAATCCAATCAACTGGCACACCTGTTAAAAGAAAAAGGTATCGCCTCAGACGCCATCGTGGCAATCATGATGGAGCATTCCGTTGACATGATTATTGGCATTTTGGGAATACTAAAAGCTGGCGGCGCCTATTTGCCCATCGATCCCGGATACCCGGAGGAACGCATTAATTACATGCTCACCGACAGCAATACAAAATTTTTAGTGACCACTCCTG
>CP070627.1:3656164-3658314 GCA_020355945.1 Candidatus Aminicenantota bacterium
GGAACCATTCAACGGAATCCCCTGGACGAACAGCCCCGGCCCCCACAATTCCGAATTAATGGAGTGTTTCCCGGATACCACATTGCCTTCGGTATCGGCAATAATCGAACTGAGGGTGTGGTGCTGCGGCGGTGTCTTTTGATAGACATGATGCAATTCTCCCTTTACCCTGGCCCAAATGCCGGCCGTATAGATGGAGGTCAGCCGGGAATTTACCAGGGCTCGATTGTCGATGTATTGATAGTCACGAATCCAACGCTCCTTGTCAATCGCTCGTGCTACCCGAACGACGATCTCCAGTGCATCCGGAGAAGCGGAAAAATGTCCCAGCGGCCGGATGTTGGTGTGTTCCAGGGTTTTCAAGGCGAGAAGAGCCCAAAGGGCATACATGGAGCGGCCCGACGAGGCACAGATGTTATAACCTCGGTAGGACATTTTCCAGGGTTCCCCCCAGGTGGGCCGATAGGAAGCCAGGTCCTCCAGTGTCATTAACCCGCCTTCCTTTCGCACTGTTTCCACACATTGGACAGCCCATTCACCTTTGTACATGTAATCGGCCCCCTGTTCCGCCAATTTGGTGAGGAATTCCGCCAATTCGGGCTGTTTCAGGATATCCCCGGTCCGAAGCGCGGTGCCATTAGGGAAGAACGTACGGCGGCCATACTCTGTGCCCTGGAGCTTCCGGACATCGGACTCGATACACCTGGCAAAACGTTCACCGATGGCAAACCCGTCCCTGGCTATCTCGATGGCTGGCTGCAGGACTTGTGCAAAGCTCAATCGCCCATAGCGCGTTGATATGGCTTCCAGCCCGGATACAATCCCCGGGACCACCACCATTTTCCCCCTCACCGGATTTTTGGGATTATACGCCCCTTCCGGGTCCAATACCGAGTTGTAGCCACCATCCAGGTGGATTACCCGGTTGGTTTTTGCATGGTAGATCAGGGTACTGAGTAAACCCGCAAGCGTAACATACCCGGAGGAGACCACATTCTCCACCACGGTAACCGCAACAAAGGCATCGAAAGCGTTACCCCCGGAGTTAAAAATCCTGTATCCCGCTTCTTTGGCCAGTTCATGGTATGAAACCACCAGGAGTGAGCGAACCCGGCTGGAGGCATATGTCGGTTCATAATTAGTAATGGAACCGGTTGAACATCCGGGGGTGACCAGAGTAAAAAGAGAGACCACCACGATCAACCCGCAGCCGATAATAGTAATAATGAATTTTTTCATTGGTATATTCCTTATTTGTCGGCAAAAGCCTGCATCTCGGTTTTATCAAGGTAACCATTGCTACCCCTGCCTTAGGGTACGGTGACTCTTTCCCGGTAATCAACAGTAATGTCTGCACCCCGATTGGGTTTTAATAGGTCCAGCACCTTTAAAAAGGTTTTGTTCTTTTTCTTCCAGATGTGGTTCAAATGACGGGCATAAAGGTTAATAAAAAAACTGTGCAGATCACCCTTTACCAGTTTTCTAATTCTTTCCAGTCTTGAATAAAATTTCTTATGGCTGTATATCTGTGCCGTTTGAAGCTGGGCTTCAGAGAAATTGACCGGTTTAAAAACCACATGATGGGCATCGTATAAACTCCAGTCTTTAAAGAGGATACGGTTTTCCTTTATCAATGAATAGTATAACTCACTCCCTGGGAGGGGGGTCATGATCATAAACTGACCAGAGTTCAACCTGTGTTTTTTGGCAAACCGAACAGTCTTTTTCACGGTTTTCCAATTATCGTGATCCAGCCCCAGCATAAACATGCCATGAATATGAATGTGATGTTTACGAAGTACTTTTATTGCCCTGACAATATCATCAACCCCCTGGCTTTTCTTCATTTGGTCAAGACTTTTAGGATTAATCGATTCAAACCCGATAAATACGGTATGACAACCGGCTTTTTTCATCAGTTTGACCAGCTCGATGTCTTTTGCCACATCCACCCTGACCTGGGCTGACCATTTAAAATGAAGTTTTTCCTCGATCATGGCCTTTAACAACTCTTTGGTGTGTTGGGGCCTGGCAGCAAAATTATCATCATAGAAAAATATAAAGTGATTCCCTTTCTTATACTGCCGTAACTCCCGGAGGATATTTTCAGTGGACCGGAACCGGTAACGTTTGCCAAACATGGGGGTAAC
>CP070627.1:3658414-3660561 GCA_020355945.1 Candidatus Aminicenantota bacterium
CTACCTACTACCTACTACCTACTACCTACTACCTACTACTTACTACTTACTAATCCATGCTTCCGCTCTTTCCAGGATACTAAGAACTTTTAGGCCTTCACGACCGTCGGTTTTCGGGGTTTTCCTGGTTTCGATACAGTTGATGAAATGGAGCAGTTCTTCTTTTAACGGTTGTTTTCGTTCAAACTCCACCACATTAAAATCCGCTTTCTGGGCCACCGGGATTTTTCCTTTTTCCCATTTGATTTTATGGGGGTAGATAAAGAGTTTTTCTGTACTGACATCATCAAAAACCGCCATTTTTTCCGATCCCACCACAACCAGTTTCTGCTCTTTAAAGGGATGCAGCCAACTGACAAAAATATGGCCCTTTATCCCGTCTTTAAATTCCAGGATAGTCAGGGTGATATCTGAAATCGAATGATTAACATAGGCGCCTCCAAAGGCTGAGACTTTAAGAGGTTCCTCCCCATGCATAAACATCATTATTAAAGAAATGTCATGTGGGGCAAAGCTCCACAGTACATTTTCTTCGGTTCTTAATTTCCCGATATTCAGCCGGTTGGAATAGATATACCTGGTTTGCCCCAGGTCTCCTTGATCGATTAATTCCTTTAATTTAATTACAGCAGGATGATATTGAAGAATATGTCCCACCATTAAGATTCTTGTATTCTTTTCTGCAATATTGATGAGTTCTTCTGCCTGTGTCAGAGTAAGAGCCAGTGGTTTTTCTACCAGGACATCTTTTCCCTCCAGGAGATATTTTTTGGTTAATTCATAGTGCGATTCGGCAGGTGCGGCAATCACCACGGCCTGGATACCCGGATCATCGGTAACCTGTTTTTCATCATTTACAAAATGAACGTCCGGGAAATCTTTTTTCCTTTCTGCAATAATGCTGCCGGAATTCTCCAGGACTTTTTGTAAAACTCCTAATTGGTTTAATTCCCGTAAATGGTTCTTCCCCCAATTCCCGGCACCGATTAGGGCAATATTCTTCTTAAGTTTTCCAGTTGCTTTTACCTTATTTTCCATGAAAATAGCTATTTGCCTACCTTGAAAATAAGCCGCGAAGACACGCGAAGGGACGCGAAGAACAAAATAAAAAAATCTGTGTAATCTCTGTAATCTGTGGGCATTTTTTTTTCATCCTTTATTCTTCTTTTTTTCCAATACTGGAAAATTTGATTTCGATCATTTTTTGTAGGGTTGTTTTCAGGGCATCACAGCTCTCAATTGAATCGGCGGTATTAAACAATTTATCAATTTGCTTTCCAACACCAAAAATTTTTTGATACATTGAGCTGCCTATTTGTTGGGACAACTCACTTTCCGAATTTTTTAAAAAATCCATTACCGTACTTGTACTTTTTTTAGAGTCTTTTGCTTTACCTAAAATGTTAGACCGTCTAACATTCCTGATATATTCTCTTGTCAGTTCGGGAGCCCTCTCAAACAACTTTTTCTGTAGTTCTTTGTCCTTAATCCGCGCTATCCCTACCAATACCTTGGGATCAACCTCTTTGAAATATTCAGGCTTATTGTTTTCCATGCACAATTCATAGGCTTTTACTTGTTCTGAAAGATGGCCGCGGGTAATGCCGATATCTTTCTCAAGGTAATCTGAAAAATTACGCTCACCCAGGAGTACCTTTTTATTTTTGCGTACCTCAATCAACTTTTCGATGATTTTCATACGAAGCTCAGCCGCCCGCTCCCTTTTTTCTTTGACTGAAATAACTATCTCTTTCAACTCCTCAAGGTCTGCTTTTATTTCCCTGGTAATGTCATTGAGCTCTTTACTGCCTACGACTCCATGCTCCAGACTTACATTCCTGCTTGCAGGCACCACGTTCTTCGATTCTTCTTTGTTTTCTTTTTGTTCACTCATTTTAATCTTTTTTTAAATATGCTTCCGCCTTTACCCCTTTTGGAGTTTACCTTGCTATTTAAAAAATTAAATAAATTGAGAATTTTACCAGATTTGCAGGAAAAAGTCAAGCTGAAAAATGAAAAATATTTTTTTGGCAGCGAACGAAGCGAACGAAAACAGCATTATTGGTTATTCAATCTTCTCTCGCTGCCATTCTTTAAATGGACCAGTGCAAGAAATTTGGTGCCAGGCAAAGTTTTTGAAGTTTTTG
>CP070627.1:3660661-3662801 GCA_020355945.1 Candidatus Aminicenantota bacterium
AAAAGAACCGGTGCAATTGGTTTTAAAAAGACATCACCTGGAACCGAGATATTATGATTTGCAAAAATATGGCAATGATAACGATTTGCCTGCAGACCCGGGCAAACGGGTCAACGGTTTCATCGAAGAGATAAAAGCTAAAGATCGGGATGAAGGTTTTGATTTGCACCAGGTTCCCTTTCGGGTGACATTGGGCAAAATCCATGAAAAAAAGTTTTTTATGATCCTGAGTTATCACCATATCTTGATCGATGGGTGGAGTACAGGAATTATTTTAGACGAATTTTTTAAGGCGTATGATGATTTATCTCGGGGGAGACCTTTGATCGTACCAATGAAAACAAAATTTAAAGAGTTTATCAGATGGTTTCAAAAACGGGATATCCATAAAGAAAAGGAATTCTGGAAGAACTATTTAAAGGGATTCGACACCCAAATAGAGCTTTCTATTAAACGAAAAAGAAGAAAACCTAAAGTAATTACGAAGATGGTTTCGGTTCGTTTTGAAACAACCGGGGTGAATCATTTTATCAGGAAACATAAGATAACATTAGCCACATTATTCTATACTGCCTGGGGGCTGTTATTGCAGAAGTACAATAACAGTAATGATGTTATTTTTGGTACCACTGTATCCGGGAGAACAGCAGGACTGGAGGGAATAGAGGAGATGGTGGGGTTATTTATAAATACACTGCCGCTGCGGGTACAGGGTTCACCTGGTGAAAGGGCAATAGACTTACTGCATCGACTTGACCTCGAATTGCAAATGCGAAGACCCTATGAGTATACTCCCCTGGTGAATATAAAAGAAACCAGTGAAATAGATAAAAAGGAAGAACTTTTCGATTCTATTGTTGTTGTAGAAAATTATCCTTTGAGCAGTCGGTTGAAAAGTGGGGAATTATCCCTTTGTTCATACTCAATTAAGGAAATGACACACTATGATTTAACGATCGCTGTAACCGGTCCGGGGATATCCGGGAATGATTTGGGGATCAATTTTAGTTACAAAACAGGGGTATTGGATAAAAAGAGTATTGAACGGTTATCCCTTCATTTTGTTTGTATTTTACAGGATATGATGGAAAATCCCGGGAAAAAGGTTCTTGATCTGGAAATTTTACCAGGAGAGGAGAAGTGTCAATTATTAGTAGATTTTAACCAGGCAGAAGCCCCATATCCCAAAGATAAATTCCTTCATCAAATATTTGCAGAGCAGGTGAAGAGAAGCACGGATGGTATAGCTTTGCATGGATGCATGGATGCACGGATGCCTGGTGAGATACAGGTAACATATGGTGAATTAGATGAAAAAACAGGTCAATTGGCCCATTTGTTGAGGGGTAAGGGTGTCATGGCGGATACCATCGTTGGTATTAAAGTGGACCGGTCAGTGGAAATGGTCATTGGCATATTGGGAATATTGAAAGCCGGCGGGGCCTATTTACCTATTGACCCGGGGTACCCGGAGGAACGTATTCGATACATGCTCAACGACAGCAATGCCAAAATTCTTTTAACCAGCCGGGAAATCGCAGTTCTTTCTTCGCCGGAGGCGTTTAATAATCGCCCCAAGGGCACCTCTTTGTTGGCCTATATCATTTACACTTCCGGTTCCACCGGGCATCCTAAGGGGGTGATGGTAGATCATGCTTCTATTGTGAACACATTATCTGCATTGGATCGAATGTATCCTTTTACACCATCGGATGTTTACCTGTTAAAAACGTCATATCTTTTTGATGTGTCGTTGACGGAGTTGTTTGGTTGGTTTTTCGGGAATAAGGGAGGGAGGTTAGTTGTGCTTGAGCCTGGTGGTGAGAAGGACCCGGCAAAGATACTGGATACCATAGAAAAAATGAATATCACCCACATCAATTTTGTTCCTTCCATGTTCAATGTATTTGTTGACCAGTTAACCAACCAGAGCATTGGCAAACTATTGGGTTTGAAATACATTTTCCTGGCGGGTGAAGCTTTGCTGCCGGAGTTGGTGAATAAATTCCGCCGCCTGGATAGTGCTATTCCGCTAGAGGATTTGTATGGTCCTACGGAAGCGGCTATTTATGCCAGCAGGTATTCCTTAGCGGATTGGAGCGGCAGCAGTGCAATCCCTATTGGAAAACCCATACAAAAT
>CP070627.1:3662901-3665037 GCA_020355945.1 Candidatus Aminicenantota bacterium
TACAATAATTACAGTGACAGGAGCGGCTATCTTCTCATAAAAAATTACCAATAAAAGACCCAGGACCAACAGGGGAATGGTATTGGCGATGAGGTGATATAGATTGGCATGAAGAAGCGGGGAGAAAACAATGCCAATAAGACCTTTAACTGTTCGGGGGACGATTCCCAGGGTTTTCAAATTGAAAGGTAACACCAAATCCACCACAAGAACTACCCACAGTACAGCCACCATATAAAGGACAAATTTAATATTTTCTGATTTTATTTTTAGTGCCATATATTATTTTATCATAAATTTAGTCTAAGATATAGACCTTCGGCGACCAGGGGGCGCTTTTTGAAAAAAACGGGCGAACTTGTGGAAAATTGTCCGACACAAAGTGTATAATAAATACAAGGAGGAAAAAATGAAGTTAAGAAGAAATTATTTGTTGGTTTTTGTTAGTGTAATACTGCCAGTTCTATTGGTAAGCTTAATCGCCTGCGGCGGGCTGGTTGAAAAAGATGCCAAAGTCGCTGAAAAAAAAGAGAGCAAAAAAGAGGAACTCTCTCGCCAGGAAATGTCAAAAGACAAGCTTAGTGAATTGGGATATGTGTCTTCGACTCCTGCGGCAGCGCCGCTAAAAGAAGTAGGAGTAGGAGGAAGACTCGAAATGGAAGAACAAGCGGATTTTAATACCGAAGAATACAGCCGGATATACGAAAACGAATTTAAAGATGTCCGCCAAAACCCCCTTTCCACCTTTTCTATTGATGTAGATAACGCATCATATTCCAATATCAGGCGATTTATCAATAGCAACCAGGTGCCTCGTAAAGATGCAGTAAGAATCGAGGAAATGATCAATTATTTTACTTATGACTACCCGGAACCCAAAGGTATTCATCCTTTTACTGTTACTACTGAAATCGCTGCCTGTCCCTGGAACAAAAACCATCAACTCATCCACATCGGTCTCCAGGGGAAACGATTGAATTATGATGATTTACGTCCCTGTAACCTGGTATTCCTGGTGGATTCTTCCGGTTCGATGTCAGCCGCTAACAAACTGCCGTTGTTGAAAAAATCTTTAAAACTTTTATTGGAAAAGTTGGATGACAGGGATAAAGTTGCCATTGTGGCTTATGCCGGGTCTGCAGGTTTGGTGCTTCCATCTACCTCGGCTTCTAAGAAGGAAAAGATTATAAACGCATTGGAACAACTGCATGCCGGGGGTTCTACCGCGGGTGGAGCTGGCATAAAGCTGGCATATAAAGTGGCTAAAGATAATTTAATAACCGATGGTAATAACCGCGTTATTCTTTGCACGGATGGTGATTTCAATATAGGGGTATCTTCTACCGGTGACTTAGTGCGACTGATCGAAGAAAAACGAAAAGATGATATTTACCTGACTATTTGTGGTTTTGGCATGGGAAATTACAAGGACAACCGCATGGAACAGATCAGCAATGCCGGTAATGGTAATTATTTTTATATTGATAACATCCAGGAAGCCCAAAAGGTGTTTGGTAAAGAGATGAGGGCCAATCTTTTTACTATTGCCAAAGATGTGAAAATCCAGGTGGAATTTAATCCTGCTAAAGTCAAAGCCTATCGTTTGGTGGGGTATGAGAACCGGGTTTTAGCTGATGAGGATTTTGATGATGACAAAAAGGATGCGGGTGAGTTAGGGGCTGGGCATACGGTGACTGCTTTGTATGAAATTATCCCTGCGGGTTCTGAGGAAGAAGTGAAAAAAGCTGGTGCGCTCAAGTACCAGGAGACCAGGGTTAAGGATGCGGCTGGTTCCAGTGGGGAGATCATGACGGTCAAGCTGCGTTACAAGCCTCCGAAAGAGGAGAGGAGCAAGCTTATTGAGCACCCGGTGGTAGACCAGGATATTTCGTTGGCAGAGGCCTCGGATAATTTCCGTTTTTCTGCGGCTGTAGCGGGTTTTGGCATGATACTTCGGAACTCAAAGTTTAAAGGAGACCTGACTTATGAAGCGGTGATTGATCTGGCTAAGGATTCTAAAGGAAAAGACCCTGAGGGTTATCGGGCAGAATTCATCCGATTGGTAGAAACCTGTTCTCTGCTGTCGAAATAATAAAAAGCTTTTGTAGGGGGTTCAGGGGGACGGTTTTCTCGAAA
>CP070627.1:3665137-3667272 GCA_020355945.1 Candidatus Aminicenantota bacterium
TCGTGTAATTGGTGGGCTCCGAATACAGCAATATTGTCCGGGGTTTGTTCCACCTGGTTTTCAAATAATTCCTGGATGGTTTTATCCTTTGGATAGGCTGCTGCTGTACGATTAAATTCAAACAATACCTTATTTTTTTCTTTTTTATCAATGACTGCTATCTCTCCTAGCCGGAGTTCCGGGTTCTTTCCCAGGACAGATATAATTTTTTTAAAATAAGCGATAAAACGTTCGATGGTGGTGGGGTTAAACAACCGGGTGCTGTATTCAAGGGTGAAGTAAATGTTTTCTTCCCGGTCAAAAGCATTAAAGGTAATATCGAATTTCGAGGTTGCTTCCTGGTGTTGATAGGGAAGGGTATCTGGTCCTGGAATTTCACTGGTATTTCCGGGTTGGTTCAATACGTTTAGCATGACATCAAATACCGGGTTGCGAGCGGTATCGCGGTTAACAGGTAAATGATCCACCAATTCTTCAAAGGGGTATTCCTGGTTCTCATAGGCTTCCAGGGTTCGTTTTTTTATCTCTTTTAAGAAGAGTTTAAAGGGTTTATCCCCGGAGGGATAATTTCTCATGGGCAGGGTATTGACCAGCATACCGATGACATCCTGCAGATCGATGTGCCGACGTACTGCAATGGCGGTTCCCAATATAATATCTTCCTGGCTGCTGAGTTTGAAAAATAATATATTAAGTACTGCCAGTAAACACATATAAAGGGTAACATCATTTTCTGCGGCAGTGGTTTTCAAAATTTTCGTTTCTTCAGCCTCCAGGATAAACCTGACCCGATTTCCTGCAAAACTCTGCACTAACGGTCGTGGATGATCGAAAGGCAGTTCCAGGACCGGGAGTTGTTCATCTTTGGGGAACTCTTTTAACCAGTAGGTTTCTTGCTGCCTTACCAATGCTTTCTGTGGGCCGGAGTCCAGCCACTGCGAATAGTCCTTGCATTGAAGTTTGAGCGGCGCCAGCTCTTTCCCGGGGTTTGCATACCATTCCATAAATTCTTTTATCAATATGTCTTGCGATGCAGCGTCCGTGATGATGTGATGCATGTCGATCATGAGGATATCTCTTTGCTGTTGGTTTTCTATCAATGCCGCCCGCAAAAGGGGTGCACGAGATAAATCAAAGGGACGGACAAAAGAACTCATAAGAGCTGCTGCAGGTCTGCTCTCTGCAGCTAAATAATAATCCATCTTAAATTCCACCTCATGGTGCATCCTTTGAACAGGTTCTTCGTTTACTGTTTTAAATGAGGTTCTTAGACTTTCATGCCTGGCTACCAGTTTTTCCAGGGTGGATTCCAGTTCCTGTTTATCGATGTTTTCCGCCAGGTTGATGGTATAAGGCATGTTATAGCTGGTATTATCTACTGTAAAATGCTGGAGGACATACAATCTCTTTTGAGCCGGGGAAAGGGGATAATATTCTTTTTTTTCTGCAGGTTCGATGGGGACATGAATGTGGATGTTTTTAACCCGGTGTTTAATATATCCTGCCAGGTCTTCGAGCCTGGGTGTTATGAATACCTGTTCCAATGGTAATATCACCTGGAATTCTTTGTGAATTTTCGCTGTCATGATGGTGGCATTTAGCGAATGTCCCCCCAGCTTAAAAAAGTGGGCATCAATGCCGATAGGGCCTTGCACCTGGGGTGCCAATACCTTTGACCATATTACTGCTAATTTTTTCTCTATTTGATTGCGAGGTGCTTTATATTCCTTTTCTGTGCTCACTTCTGGTCCAGGGAGCGCTTTCCTGTCTACTTTCCCGTGGGCAGTGACCGGGAGCTTTTCCAGGAGAACAAAAAATGACGGGATCATATAATTCGGCAAAACCCGCTGTAAATATTCTCGCAAGCCTAAGGTAATATTCTTATTGTTTGATACAATATAAGCACATAAATATTTTTCACTATCTTTTTCTTGCCTGTCTATAACCACGGCTTCCTTTATTTCTTCGTGATTGGCCAGATGGTTTTCAATCTCTCCCAATTCAATCCGGAATCCCCTGATTTTTACCTGATGATCGATTCGACCGAGGAATTCGATATTCCCATCCGGCAGCCAGCGCGCCAGGTCACCGGTGCGGTAGATGGTGAGTGGTGAGTGGTGAGTGGTGGAGTGGTG
>CP070627.1:3667372-3669502 GCA_020355945.1 Candidatus Aminicenantota bacterium
GGATATGATCGGCAAAACCTAGGATGAGTTAGTGGCCCGATGGAACGAAGAACATCCCGAGGACCCGGTAGTCCCGTAGTCTGCTTATTGTATTGAAAAAAGCCAAAAGCCGCGAAGGGTTTCCCTCGCGGCTTTTTTTTTCCGTGTCTTTCTGTGTGTTCTGTGGGCTCCCCTCAATTTTTATCAATTTTTATTGGCCTGGCCCTTTTTTTCTCTTTTTTTCTCCATTTCTTATGGAACCATACCCCGGGTTTTTTCGTATATTAAACCGTGATGAACGCAATCTAAAATAATATCGAATAATAACGGAGGCTGAAAATGCGTACTGGCTTTAACGGAATGAAAGTGAAAGCAAGCGTAATCGTATGGCTGTGGTTTTCGTTGGTTTTGACCGGAGAAACATTCCCTCTCCCGGAAATGGCCAATCCCAATACCATACAAGTGGATGAAAACCAGGCCTATTTTACCGACGGTCCCATTGTTTATATCTACAATTTAAAGGATTTCAAGTTGAAGAAAAAATTCGGGAAAATCGGTGAAGGCCCGGGAGAGTTCCTGGAGGCCCCCGGCACCGGCGCTCCACCGCTGTACCTGGATATCCTTAGCGATAAGATATCAGTGTACAGTATCGGTAAAATTACGTTTTTTACCAAAAACGGACAATACATCAATGAGATTAAGACCAAAGATCAGTCCCGGCGGTTTAAAAAATTCGGAAACGGATTTGTGGGTAACTTGAACATGGTCATCGATAATGTCCGCTGCAGGACTGTTAATCTCTATGATCAAAAACTGAACAAAATCAAAATGCTTACCAGCATGCCACATTCGCTGCAAGGGCAGGGCGGCGGTTTTAATCCACTGGAGGGCACACAAACCTATTCCGTCTATAAAGACAGGTTATTTGTCTGTTGGGGACCTGATTTTAAAATCCACGTGTTTGATACCTCCGGTAATGAAATCAATACGATTACTCAACCCTTTCAAAAACGGAAAGTCACCAGGGAAGATAAAAAAAAGATAGAGGATTATTTAAAAAGTCTGCCCCGGCTTAAAGCGATTTATCGTTTTTTAGCCCCCCTCCGGTTTCCCGAATATTTTCCCGCTCTCCGCACCATGATGACGGCGGATGGGAAGGTTTATGCCATCACCAGCCAGGATGAGCGGAACCGCTCACAATGTTTTATCTTCAGCCTGGATGGGAAATTAATTAAAAAAATGTTTATCGATCTGAAATCCGTAGATCAATTGGCTTTATATCCGTTTACCATTAAAGGGAGTAAAGTGTACCAGTTGGTGGAAGATGAAGAGGAGGAAGAGTGGACGGTTGAAGTGCAGGCACTGAATTTTTAATTTTTCCTGCCTGTCCCCTCTTTTTAATTACCTAAAAAATATCCCCGGCAATCTTTTTGTAAATGATCTCAGGCGCATTTTTATCCTGAGCCAATAAACCCCGGATACGCCTAAATTCCACCAACATCTTCTCTCTTACCCCCGGGTCGGTTAAAATTCTCCGCATCTCCTTTACAATGTTCTCCGCCGTGAAATCATCCTGGATCAACTCCTTTATCACCTCTTTCTGCGCCAGGATATTGACAATAGAATAAAGATGAATCTTCACAAACCTTCTACCCAATACATAAGTAAGCTGGTTGATACGATAAACCGCCGCAAAAGGAGTACCCAACATGGCAATCTCCAGGTTGCTCGTGCCGCAGGTGGTCAATATAATATCCGATGCATGAATAAGATCATAACCCTGCCCCTGCTCTATAACCGTGACATCAAGCAGACTCTCCTTAAGAAAACCATCAATTAACTCCCGCTCAATGATGCCAGCCTTTAATAAAAACAACTTCACATTAAATTCCTTCTTAAGCAACTCCATGGCCTTTAGCATTTCCGGCAGCAAGAAATGAATCTCGGATTTCCGGCTGCCGGGCAGCAAGGTCACCATCAACTCAGGGTCACTCACTTTCATTTGCTTCCTGAAACTCTCTTTGCTTTCCTTTATCTTTATCAGGGGCAGCAGGGGATGACCCGTATAAGTAAACGGAATGTTTTCCTTTTCATAAATAGGCACTTCAAAAGGAAAAATAATAAACATATGGGTGACATATTTTTTCAACA
>CP070627.1:3669602-3671731 GCA_020355945.1 Candidatus Aminicenantota bacterium
TATGCCTCCGGCGGCCAGGGGGGCTCTTTTCGAGAAAACCGCCCCGTGACGCATCTGGACCCCCCACAAAAGCTTTTTATTAGGGGCTCCCTAAATGATTATTCGTAGATTCGGAGAATCAAACCATCCAGTGTTCCTGTATTCGCCGGGACCGGTGTCAAACGAAATCGATAACTGTATTCCTTTGACGGCAGCATGTACTCAGGATGCGGAAGAGCACCCCAACTGTTGTCACCACCTACCCCCATCTGCCTATAATCCAGGTTCAAGGTGATAATTCCCTGATCCCGCGGCTCATGAATATGTTTCCCCTCTTCAAGATCAACCATGCCATAAGGCCAGGCACTAACATATAACAACGGCATTCCCACCGCTAACACCCCTTTCCCGTCTTTTCCCGTTAAGGCCACCCATCGCACATCTGTTTTATTACCGTTTTCCTGGGGTCGCACATACCGATGAATTTGTTTCTCCACCGGTGCACAATAACGACCCACTGCCGCCCCGGTTCTACGGTCCCAATAATTCTCATGCGGGCCCCTACCAAACCAGGTGACCGTATTATACTCACCAGGCAATTGGGTCTGCATCCCCAAACGGGGCAGATCAGGCAAATCCTTATAAGGAACTACCTTGCACTCCACGACTATATCACCATTGCCATAAATAGTATAAGTATTTTGTAGGGGAGAATTACCTGCCAATAAGAAAGAAAGCACAGTAACCCGGACCACCCGGGGATTCATTTGCTTGACAAATACTTTTATCGAGGTTCGTTCTTTCCCGGCATTCCGCCAAATACCCTGCCTGAGTGGCATCCTGTTGCCAATATCATTGTCAGTAGGGACCCGCCAAAAATTGGGTGTCAATGGGGCTTTAATCAACGGATCACCATTGATTTCCCACGCTTCAATCAACCCACTGGCCTTTCCTATGGTAACGGAAAATCCTTTCCCTGTAACAATAGTTTTTTCATCTGTTTCTTTGTATTGCAGTCCCGGTAATTTTTCCATATCCACCAATGGAAGAGATGGAACGTTAAAGGGGAGTTGAAATTGTTCCCATGCCAATACATGTCCTTTTTCAGCCCAAGAGACCTTACGGGCCAGGGAAAAAGTCAAAGTTAAGAAATACTCACTGCCCGGGTTCAGCTTCGGCTTTTTAAAAGGTATAGTAATCACTTTGGCTTCTTTCGGCGCCAGGGAGAGACGGTTTAATTGACCCTGCTGCAGCAAAAGACCGTTTTCGGCTAATTCCCAGGAAATATCCAGGAAGTCCAGGTCGATAAAATCGTATTTATTCAATACCTTGAACTGACCGGCCATGAGGTCCAGGGGTTCGATTTTTACATACTGGTAGACTTTTTTCACTTCGAATAACGAAGGATTGGGCGTGCGGTCCGGCTGCACGATTCCATTGCAGCAGAAATTGTTGTCATTGGGGATATCGCCGTAATCGCCGCCATAGGCCCAGAACTCTTGACCGTCAGTGGTCTTTTTTCGCAGCCCCTGGTCAATAAAATCCCAGATAAAACCACCTTGAAGATGTTTGTACTTTTCAATGGCATCCCAGTATTCTTTCAGGTTTCCCACGCTGTTTCCCATGGCATGGGCATATTCACAGAGGATCAGCGGTCGGGTTTGCGGTTTTTGAGCATATTCAACAATTCGTTCGATCCGTGCATACATAGGAGAGACAATGTCTACATGGGGGCGGGTTAAGGCGCGTTCGTAATGGACCGGGCGGGTAGGGTCCCGTTGGTGCATCCAGGCGCTGATGGCTTCAAAATTCACGCCGTCACCTGCTTCGTTGCCCATAGACCAGGTAATCACCGAGGGGTGGTTTTTATCCCGTTCCACCATGCTTATAGCCCGGTCCAGGTGAGCCTCTTTCCATTCCGGGTTATTTCCCAATGTTTGTTCCGGCTTGTAACCCATGCCGTGGGACTCAATATTGGCTTCATCGATTAAGTAAATGCCGAATCGATCACATAAGTCCAGCCACAAAGGGTGATCCGGGTAATGAGAGGTGCGCACGGCATTGATATTGTTCTGTTTGAGAATTTTTATGTCCTGGACCATCCGGCTGAAAGGAACCGCCCTGCCAAAATCCGGGTCATGTTCATGGCG
>CP070627.1:3671831-3673958 GCA_020355945.1 Candidatus Aminicenantota bacterium
CCGCAGTTCCAGGGTGGATAATACCTTTTGAATCATTTGCACCTTTTCCAGGGGATTGGAATTGAAAAGAAGGTCGCTGACCTCTACGGGTGTAAAATGGCATTTTTTCACCAGTTGGGAAGCGATGGCCAGGGCTTTGGTAGTGGTATTGGAGTATTTAAAGGACCCGGTATCCGAAGAGAGAGCAGCGTACAGGTTAAACCCGATATCCCGTGTCCATTGAATCCCCAGTTCATCGGCCAATTGGTAGACTAATTCCCCGGCAGCTCCGGCATCCGGCACCACCCAGTTGAGGTCGCAGCAAAAGGAACTGGTGGCATGGTGATCGATATTAATAGTAAAATACTTATCCAGGTAATTCATGCCCGTTCGATCTTCTGTTCCACCTTCTATCAGGACCACAATATCAAAAGGATCAGGATATATCTGGCCGTATTTAATCTTTTCATAACCGGGCAGTTCAGTCAGTGGAAAAGGGGCTTTGTCAAGATTGAAAAAATGGACCTCTTTCCCCAATTGCTCGATCATCGAATAGAGTGCCAATCCACTGCCAATACAATCCGCATCGGGCCGGATATGAGAAGTAATGGCAATTCGCCGGGAATTCCTGATGAGCTCTGCCACCTTCTTTTTTATGTTGATTTTCCCTTTCATCCACTTTGCCTTTAACCCTTAACCCTTAACCCTTAACCGTTTCAATTCGATTGGCTTTCCTGTCTGCCATGATTTCGTCTTTGATAAATACCAATTCCGGGATATATTTCAGGTACATCCGTTTGGCCAGCGTTCGTTTGATAAACCCCCTGGATTTGGTTAACCGGGATACCAGGTCATCTATATCCGCCCCCCCATGACCGGATGCTGATGATAAAGAGACAAATACCTCAGCCTTTTTTAAATCATTGGAGACAATAACGTTAGATATGAACGCGGATTTTAATAGTGGATTATTGATATCCTTCACCAGGATGTCGGCCAGACACTGTTTTAACGTACTTGAAAATCGTTCTTTTCGATGAGACATTGCCTCTAAATATAATCTTTACTCACAGCTAAAACTTGAATGGGATAATTCATAAAAACAAAATCTTCCATTTGATCGAAAGCTTTTTCCACTATTGTTTTGGTGTTTGCCACCATGGCAATGGTAATTTGAATTTTTTGCCACAGGTCCTGGTAGTCGCTTTCAATCAGTGATATATTAAACTTGTTTTTTAATTTTTCTTTCATGCTGGAGACGATTTTCCTCTTTTCTTTTAAGCTGTGCGTACTGTTAGAGTGCAAATCCAGAACCATAATTCCTACGATCACATTATCACGCTCTTACTTCTCACTCCTTTACTATTACCTCATAGATTTCCAGCACATCACCGATTTCAGCGGCGTTAAAGTTTTTGATTCTTATTCCGCATTCGGTACCCGCGGGCACTTCGGAGACATCATTTTTTACTCGCTTCAGGTTTTCAATCTCCCCTTCAAAAACCAGGTCATTCTTTCGAAAAACCTTGACTTTCGAGTTTACCGTTACTTTTCCTTCTTTCACCAGGCATCCGGCAATAACACCCACACTGGAAATTTTAAAGACTTGCAGGACATCTGCCTGTCCGATCAAGTTCTCAATGTATTCCGGTGTAATTTCGCCTTTTATGGCTTTTTCGATATCTTCAATCAAATGATAGATTACATTATACAATTTGATTTCCACTTCTTCCCGTTTGGCCAGTGCCATCACGTTTTGAGGGGTTTTTACATTGAAACCGACAATCATTGCCCCGGAGGTGGATGCCAACAGGATGTCACTTTCCGTCACATTGCCGATTCCTTTGTGAAGGATATTTATTTTTAATTGTTCCCGGGATTGCCTGGAGAGTATTTTTTCCAATACTTCGCCGGAACTGAAGTTATCTGTTTTCATAATAATAGGGATGACTTTGATTTTATTTTCTTCCAGTTTTTGAAAAAGATTCTGCAGGCTTAATTTTTTTTCAGCAAAGGTTTCATCTTTTCGGTTTTCCTTTTCCTTTTGTTTTCTTAATTCAACGACTTTTTTGGCTTTTTCCACATCGTCGGTGACCTGGAAGAGTTCTCCGGCTTCAGGGACATGATCAAATCCCATGATTTCGACGG
>CP070627.1:3674058-3676175 GCA_020355945.1 Candidatus Aminicenantota bacterium
GGGTCCAGGGGGGCAGTTTTTACAAAAAGCGCCCCCCTGGCCGCCGGAGGCAAAAGATATACAAAACCGGTGACCTGGTCCGGTGGCAGCCGGACGGGAATATTGAATTTTTAGGCCGCATCGATGACCAGGTGAACATCAGGGGTTATCGAATCGAACCCGGAGAGATCCAAAGACGGTTATTGGAACATGAAAATATTAAAGAGGCAGTGGTTATCGGACGGAAAGCTAAAGAGGGTGATGAATATCTTTGTGCTTATATCATACCACATAAAGAGATGAAAATGTCCGAATTGAGGCAATATTTGTCAAACCAACTGCCAGCGTATATGATTCCTTCCTATTTTGTCCCAATAGAAAAAATCCTATTGACACCCAATGGAAAATTGAACCAAAAAGCCTTACCTGAACCTGGCCCTGGCAAATATGAACCAGGAAAAAAATACGTCGCCCCCAGGAATGAACTGGAAGAAAAATTAGCAGGGATATGGTCTGAGGTATTATTAGGTAAAGACGCACTGCATGACACTCCATCGCCTATAGGCATTGATGACAGTTTCTTTGAATCAGGGGGGCATTCCCTGAAAGCGACTGTACTCCTGGCCCGGATTCATAAAGAGCTAAATGTAGAAATACCTTTACCTGAGATATTCATTAGACCTACTATTAGAGGTCTGGGAGAATTTATAAGAGGAAAAGCCTTAGATAAATTTGCCCCCATCGAGCCTACTGAAAATAAAGAATATTATCCCTTATCTTCAGCACAAAAAAGAATATACATCTTACAGCAAGCTGATTTAACCAGCACTGCTTACAACATTCCCCAAAATGTCGTTATAAAAGGGGACCCTGGAAGAAAGATGTTGGAAGAGACGTTCATGAAATTAATCCAACGTCATGAAAGTTTACGCACATCGTTTCATATCGTAGGCGAAGAACCGGTCCAGCAGATACATAAAAATGTTAATTTTAGAATCGAATATTACGATTTAGCCACCGAGATCACAGAGAACACAGAGGGAACAAGGGGGCTTGCCCCCTTGTCTAAAGAACCCACTACCCGCAATTCGCAACCCGCAGCAGCTCTTATAAGTTCTTTCATCCGTCCATTTGATCTTTCCTGTGCTCCCCTGGTGCGGGTAGGGTTAATTCACACACCCCCACCGCTTCGCGGCCATCCCCGGCGGGGCACCTATAACTCTCAAGAGGGGAATTCCGAGGATAGGTACATCCTCATGTTAGACATGCATCATATCATCTCTGACGGTGCATCTATGGCTATATTTGTCAGGGAGTTTATGGCGTTTTATGAAGAAAAAGAGCTCCCGGGGCTGCGCATTCAATATAAAGATTTCGCAGAGTGGCAGGATCACCCAGCCACCTCCGAGAAAATCAAAAAACAGGAAGAGTATTGGCTCAAGCAATTTAAAGGAGAAATACCTCAGTTAAATTTACCCATTGATCCTGCCGGGGCTAGAGCGCGTCATTCCGAAGGTGCTGTTGTATTTTTTGAAATTGGAAATCAATTAACTGTTAAAGTAAAACAACTAATAGGGGAAACAGGGACCACCGCTTATATGGTGCTATTGGCAGTTTATAACATATTGTTATCCAAATATACCGGGCAGGAGGATATTATTGTGGGCTCCGGTATTGCCGGCAGGAGGCATGCGGATTTGCAAAATGTTATCGGCATGTTTGTCAATATGTTGGCCCTGCGGAACCGGCCGGAGGAGAACAAAACATTTATGGAATTTTTGCAAGAGGTAAAAGAAAATGCATTGAAAGCTTATGAGAATCAAGATTATCAATTTGATCGATTGGTAGAAAAGCTGGGAGTAGAACGAGAGTTCGGAAGAAACCCCATATTTGATACGCAATTTACCTTTCAAAACCTGGCAGAGGAGGGCAAGGCGGGACTGTCTCATGAGATGCCGGGCTTAAAAGTCGAGCCTTATGAATCCGGAAATGAAAATAAAAAAATGCAGTTTGATTTATCGTTGAATGGAATTGAGACCGGGGAGAATATTGTCATGACGCTGCAATATGTCAGTGCGCTTTTTAAAGAGTCCACAGTCCGGGAAATGGCCGGGCATTATCTTGAGATTTTGGAACAA
>CP070627.1:3676275-3678382 GCA_020355945.1 Candidatus Aminicenantota bacterium
TTTATTATGAAGATTTTAACCAGGCTTTTCAAGAAGTGGATGCCTCCCAAAACCAGTGGTCTATTGGCGGTGAAACCTGGTGGTTTCCTCATCACAACGGCCAGGCCCCGCAAGTACAGGATTCGTTCCTGGTTCTTTATTCTGAGAAAAATGAATCCGATTCTACGTTCATAAAGCAAGAAGCGCAAACCTTGAAGGAATTTTTTCTCCCGGACGAGGGTGAATTGATCATCGGTTTGTGGTCAGACCGATGGGCAAAGTATCCGTCATTGCCCGATGATTATTGGGTGGATTCATCTGTGGGTTTGGAGATTTATAAAGAGAGCCACGATGCAGTAGTATTCGTATACGGACACCTGGGGGTCTTTGATGATCCTACGGGGGATTGTGACGATCATGATAAATGTAAATATGAACAAGTGGAGGGATGGGAAGACATCGCTGCCACAGACACCCCCATTGCCGTGCGCATTGCCTGGACCACTGAAGGGGGCAATAAAACCTTCAACCTTTATATAATAACCGAAGATTCTGAAGATACAGAACCTCGTGCCACCATACCTGATGTAGGCTATATCGGTTCAGATGCCTTACGAATCCGTTTGAATGCCAATGTAGCAGTATCGAATAAGGCCCCCATTGACAGCGATACGCTAAAGATTGATTATATATGCCTTCGCAGCAGTGCTGCGCAGGGTTCCCCGGGAATATCATTGAATCGTCAGCAGTTTTATTTTGGGGTCTCCATGACCAATCCTCTGGCCGGGCCCCAGGCGCTTTTGATTAACAATACCGGCGAAGGCACCCTTAACTGGGCCGCAGTGCCTTCAGCCGGTTGGGTCCAGGTCTATCCCGCCAGCGGGACCGGTAACGGCGAAGTGTCTATTTCCGTTGACGGCACCGGGCTGGCACCGGGCACTTATACGGGCACTATTACCGTATCCGATGCGAATGCCTTCAATTCTCCCCAATCGGCGGCGGTTACTCTAACGGTTTACCAGGCCAATGCGTCGGCTCCTCCTTTTGGTGAATTTTCTACTCCCATTGACGGTTCCCCTGTAAGTAGCAGCATTCCAGTCACCGGCTGGGCATTGGATGACATCGGGATTGAGAATATAAAGATATACCGCGGCGAAAGTAACAATTTGGTATTTATCGGCGATGCGGTATTGGTGGAAGGGGCGCGGCCGGATGTGGAACAGGCCTATCCCGGTTACCCTATGAATCATAAAGCTGGCTGGGGGTATATGATGTTGACCAATTTTTTACCCGGAGGCGGAAACGGTACCTTTAAAATTCATGCGATCGCCACTGATGCTGAAGGCCACCAGGTCACACTGGGAACCAAAACCATTCTCTGCGATAATGCCAATGCTGTGAAACCCTTTGGCGCTATTGATACACCGGGCCAGGGCGGCATGGCTTCCGGGAACCGGTTCGTTAATTGGGGGTGGGTGTTAACCCAGCAGCCCAACCGAATTCCCACCGATGGTTCCACCCTTTATGTCTTTATGGACGGCGTCAACCTGGGGCATCCCACCTATAATATTTACAGGGCTGATATCGCTAATTTATTCACAGGTTATGCCAACAGTGAAGGTGCTGCCGGGTATTTCTACCTGGATACCACGCTGTATGAAAACGGTGTCCATACGATCCAGTGGACTGCAGCGGATAACGCCGGGAATACCGACGGCATCGGGAGCCGGTATTTTAACATACACAATACCGGTGGGGCCTGGGTAAAAAGCAAAACCTTCAACCGGAAAAAAGTAAACAATAACCGGGAATATTACCCAATCTCTCAAATTTCAGACCTCCCGGTTGATGATTCTCACCCCATAATTGTCAGGCGGGGCCTGGAGGATTATAGGCGAGGATGTCACCTGGAAACGGATGAAAACGGTGTCTATAATATCCGTATAAAGGAATTGGAACCCATCGCCGTTGATTTTCCAGGGGATATAACATTAATCGCCGGTTATACCCTGGTGGGAAAGGAACTCAGATCGCTGCCCATCGGTTCCACCTTTGATTGGGAAGCCGGAAAGTTCTATTGGCAGCCGGGTCCGGGATTTATCGGGGAATACCGGTTTGTGTTTATCGA
>CP070627.1:3678482-3680580 GCA_020355945.1 Candidatus Aminicenantota bacterium
AGGCAGCTGCCCCAGTAGACCCACGCAGTTCCATTCGGGCCGTTGGTCCCTGGTGATATATGTTTGTTTCTCATCGTATTCAGGATTGATTTTGGGCCTGGTCCTGGTTTCAAATTTCCCGGTTCCAATCATGATAGGCCAGAAACCTTCCATTAAACTTTATTAAACTTTAATATGGCCTGCCATTTAATCGAACAGTCACCGGTGGCATTTCTAACAAGGTACAACTGGCACTTTTCCCCCAGGCACTTTCCAATCAATCTAAATGGACATTTTTGTATTATTCTAACATACCCGTGTGAAAGGAAGGATTTGACATTTTCATAACCTCTCGTCCATTCTATTAATTTCCCATCATTCATTTTAGCCATTATGAGAGGGTCTTCAACTGAATCATCCAGGCTTATGCATATATTATTGGGCTCTTTTGCAGGAAACAAGCGGGAATTTTTATTATATAGTTCTTTAAATTCCTTTATGTTTTTTGAATTGCATCTTATGTCCATCATCCCTCCTTATATACGCCAGCAGCTATTTTTTTATTTTTCTGGCCAAGTATAATTTTATTCTTTTCTTTTTTATAAGCGATGTATTCCGGGTCATTGCTATTTTCTATTCCCTTATTAATATAGTATTCTTCGTTTTTTTTCTGTGCCCTGCACCAATTTTTGATCAATCCATCGGTTTCAGCATCGATAAGGTTGGCAAGTTCTTCTCCTTTTCCACCTTCTACCCATTTTTCCTTTTTTTGATCAAATACCTCTATATACAAACCGGTTGGTACAGGGCTATCTTCCCATTTTTTCCCGTTCCACCTTGGCTTCTCATATTTGTCCGGAGGCTTTTTTTCAACAAAGATCCTATTCTTTCTATCCTCGTATGGAAGGGGCATTTTAACCTCGTTTTTTAAAAACCCCGATTCGTCCACTTCAAAAGCTTTTCTTTGTTTTAATATCCATTCTCCGCTTATCCATTCGCAATAATAATCATAAGGAGTCTCAGGTGGTTTCTTTAACACCGCATTCGGCGGTTTTTGATAATTCTCACTATCACCGGAAGTACCTTCCCCTATATACATCCCGTTATTGGGATCAAAAAAATACAACACAACATTTTCTTTTACTTCTCTCATAATTAACCTCCTTTATTTTTAATAGCATCGTCTTATAAATAATAAAGAGTAATAAGACGGTCTGTTATCAAAATGTTGTTGATTTTGTAACTTATCGTACAAATTATAAATATGGTATCCTGATTTTCCCATATAATTTGGTAATTGTACCGTAAGAGAATGATTATGATTATCTAAATTTTCGGAAGTTATCTGCTTCCTTGTAAGTTGAACGTCAGGTGCTGGCCCCCCTGGTGTAATACCAGAATAGGCTTCAATATATTGATGAGAATGATTCTTGCTTTGATTTGAAGTACTAGTACTGGCTGTAGGATGGTGATGATTTATACTATGCTTATGTTTTGGTAATTCATTGGCTGAAATGTTTTTTAAATTTTCACCACCTGACTTTTTTCTATTACTATAAATATCACCCATTATAAATTTTTCAACCAAATTCGGGCATCCATGAGTAATATTTTCTGCAATACACGCAAACCAGCCAGGAAGTGTAGAATTGTCTTGCCAATTCTCTCCATCATACATCAAAAAAGTGCCAATCGGCAGGCCCCCAATAAGAGAACCGATAACTTCAAGGTTCCCTTCTATTACTATATTTCCTTCCACAGTACCGCCTGAGATAGGCAAAGCATTTACATCCTCCGCTGAATGGGTATGATTGTCTCCTTTGGTCACCAGTTTTGACTTTACCTTTTCATCAAGCTTTTTTTCTGTTATCGCTTCATCCTGTATATGACCTGTCTTTATACCATATCCTTTTGATGTGTCCTGTGTCGTGGTGCCATCTGCCTCTTTTATCTTGGCTGATGATACTGAATCATTTTCTAATTTCGGCTCTGTAATGGCGTTGTTCTGGATATGGCTTGTTTTAATGCCATTTCCCTTTGTGGTGTCCTGATCAGTGGTTCCATCCGCTTCTTTGATTTTGGACGAAGTTATCGCTTCATCCTGTATATGACCTGTCTT
>CP070627.1:3680680-3682763 GCA_020355945.1 Candidatus Aminicenantota bacterium
AAATATGCCAATTGATTCGATCTTTTATTCAATTCCCGGTAAGAAATATAGGTCATATAGGTCATATAAGTCCTATTTTTTATCGGCAGTGGTCCGACAACGGCTGTATTATCCGGGGTTTGTTCCACCTGGTCTTCAAACAACTCATGGATGGTCTTATCCTGGGGATATGGCGTTTCGGTGTCGTTAAAATCAACCAATATCTCTTTTTTTTCTTCTTCCGACAGGATGTCAACCCCTGCCAGGGGGATGTCAAGCCCATACAGCACATTTTTCAAAAGATTGATAAAATGCCCGGCTATCTGCTTTACCGTGGCTTCCCGGTACCGGGACCAGTTGTATTCCAGGTTACCTTCCAGGAGATTTTCCTTCGTTAAAAAGGAAAAGGTCATGTTATGGCGGATATGCTTGATATAGCGTTTGTCATGGATATTTTCCAGTAACAGGGTAACATCGAATAATGGAAAATCCTCCCCGGGTCCGGTAAATCCCGGGACGATCTCCTCCGCTAATTTCTCGATGGGATAATTTTGATGGTCATGGGCCGTCAACAGGGTGTCTTTAACCTGGTACAGCAGTTCTTTAAACGTCCCGCCCGGTTTGATTCGATTCCTTATGGCCAGGACGGTATTGACAAATTCCGCTTCCGCATCTTCTTCCTGTTTATAGACCGGCACCCCCAGGATGATATCCCGGTTCCCGGTATATTTTCCCAACAAGACCGTGAGCGCGGCCGCCAATATGACGTGCAAGGTATGATCGCTGCCGGTGCTCACCTCCTTTAACCGCGAAAAAAGACGACCGGTTATTTTAAATGCCATTTTACCCTTCAGTGGTGCTTTATCTCCGACTTGCCCGGTTCCGTGTTTATTATCATAGGGGAAAAAACTCCGGGCCGGTTCCCCTGATAGCTTATTTATCCAATATTCCCGTTCCCTGGCATAGGTTTGTGCCACCCCGACTATTTTTGTAGAAAAATCTCTATACATTTTATTCTCCTGTTTTTTTAAAACCCGAATTGAATCTCAGGTTTTTTGGATGTTATGGTTTTCAAACCCGTTTCAATCTCAATGTCTTCCATTTTGATTTGAAGGTTTTCCGTGACTTGCCGGAGTATGTCCATATAGTGTTTGAGAAATCCATCGATCCCGGTGGATTTGAACAACTGCGTGGAGTACTCCAACCGGATTTCGATTCCACCGCTGTCCTCCCAAACCCCCATTAGCATATCAAACCGGGAGACCCGGTGCCGGACTTCATATGGGGTAATTTTTAAGTGCGGGTCTTGAATTTTGCGGATTTCCAGGGCATTGTACAAAAAGCCCACGTCAAATACCGGGTTTCTTCCGGGTTTTCCTTGCAGTCTCAATTGATTCACCAATTGGTCAAAAGGATAATCCTGGTTCTCATGAGCATCCAGGGCATTGGTTTTGACCTCTTCCAGGAATTCCGCGAAGGTCTTGCCGGGTCCGGGGTAATTGCGGATTGCCACCATGTTGACAAATACCCCGACTATTCCTTGTAAATCCGCATGTCGCCTTCCACTTACGGGCGAGCCCACGATGATGTCCGTTTGTCCGGTATATTTGTAGAGCAATACGTTGTATACTGCCAATAAAAACTGGTAAATCGTGGTTCCGCTCCGGCGCATATGTTTTTTTACCCTGGCTTGCAGGTCTTCTTCCATGCGGATGCCCCGGGTGTCTCCTTCACTTCCCCTGTTCCGGGGCCGGGGAAAATCTAACGGCATTTTAAGTTCCGGTAGTTTCCCCTGGAACCGCTTCAGCCAAAATTCTCCCTGTTTGCGCAGCACTCCGGATTGATGGTGCCGGTTCCACCAATTGGAAAAATCTTTATACTGGAGCCTCAACTGCGGCAGGGTTTCACCCCTGTTGAGGGCCAAAAATTCGTTTATAAATATCTCCATGGTAACCCCATCGGATATGATGTGGTGCATGTCTACCATGAGGATGTGTTCAGGCTCATTCCCCTCTTGAGAGGTATAGGTGCCCCGCCGGGGATGGCCGCGAAGAGCGGCCGGGGTGTGTGCAAGTTTTATCAATCCCACCCGCAGCAGCGGCGC
>CP070627.1:3682863-3684945 GCA_020355945.1 Candidatus Aminicenantota bacterium
ATAAAATCATTTATAAGGTTACTGTGCACAATATCGGACCCAGGACACATTGGAAATACGGAAGGGAGGCGTAAATTATTTTATTTTCCCCGGCAGACTCTGCTCGAAGAGGTTAATATGACGTATACGTTGAAGGTTCAAATCAACAAGGATGAACTGGAAACTATCAACTTAGCTAATCAAAAAGTTGTATTGATCAAAGTCGTACCCGACGGACAGCATAAAATTGCCTGGGTAACTTTCGTCCCTTTCGAACAAAATCAAGTGACTTGGGACAACGCCTACTATTTGTATGCTTCCCTCACGGAACCCGGGGAAGACAAAAAAATTATTGTAAATTCCAGTAAAGCAGCACAGGCCCGGTTTGAGTATACATTTACCGGCAATCTATCCTTCTCTAACGGCCAGCCCAACTCACAATTAGGGGATGGACAATACGAGGTCAGCAACCAGGTTCCTTCTGATCAGCAGCCGTGGATAACATTCGGCATGGCCCAAACCTGTACCGTCAACAGCAAAAAGACCGAGATAATGCCAATCAATGCCGAAGTCGTACCTGCGCTGCAATTTGCTAAGTTCACTCCTAGGGAAACGGTCCTGATCTTCCTGGCCTCCAATATCGCGGCAGGCGCTGTTCATGATAATGTAATAATCAGTTCCGATTTCAGGGCGGCCGAAAGCGCGAAAATTCCCTTGCGGGAATCCGAACTGGAAGCGGAGAGTGTGGCCACCCAATTGTCCTTTAGCCCTGCTAATCAAACGATTACCGTTGTTTATTCCGCAAGCCTGGGTAAATTTATTCAACAGTAGCAATACATTTTGGCCTTAAGAGAAAGAAACTTTGAAAGGGCGGGCACAGAGACCCGCCCCTACACCCTTAAAATCCCCCATAATCGACAAATATTTACCGGATTTGTAGGGCAACTCCCTGTGGTTGCCCCTAATTTGGTCAAAATTAGAATTCCTGTAAATTTGCTGTTGACATTTTCTTTGTTAAGTTATATATTTTTAATCGGAGATTAAAGATGTTAAAGAAAATGAAAACGGGATCGCAGATGTCAAGAATCAAAGATTTCCCTAAGCGGTGGAAAATCAAGGAATTTTCCATTTATAAAACCAAATAAGGAGAAAAATTATGGCTGTTAACTACACGTTAGATTTGATTATCGATAATGATTCTTTGAGAATCATCAGGGCAGCTCAATTAAAGCTTACCCTGGCAAAGCCGGTTGGCGGTGGAAACCCGAATGTTACCTGGTTGGTCTTCTCTCCCTTTGCGGGAAATAAGGTAGAATGGCAAGAGGAATTCGGCATATATGCCTCTCCAAACCAGGTGATTCAAAACGGTGCTGTTATTTCAAGGATAAGTGAGGTGTTTCCTGCCCAGGATGCCGCATATTATTCTTTTAGTTCCAGTGCTACATTTGGAGGACCCTTTACAGGCAGCGGCGCCCCTGGGAAAGGACAATTCAAAGTTAATAATGACATGCCCAATACAACACACCCGGCATTGACCTTCGGCCTGGAACAAAAAGCTTCTATAAACGCCAGCGGTATTGAAGCATCACCGATAAATGCAGCCCTCATCCCCGCTGCGATGAAGGTCACGTTTACCCCTTTAACTACCGTTTATGTATGGTTACAGGGGCAATTTACTTCCGGGACCGTTATTACAGAGATTAACGGGGATGCCACGTCAGTCACATTCGGAGGATCTATAACAAGTCAGGCACTCGTATATGATCCGGCAACAGGTAGGTTTGTACCATCCAGCGCCGATGGCAAAATGATTCCTTGGGCTAAGGTTTCGCATGTCCTGGCGCATCAGCGAGCTGGTGTTTTCTATTTAAGTAACAAGTAATGCCGCCGTCCTGGAAAAAATCATTGCAGGATCAATTGATCAACGAATGATTTTGAAAGGACAGGGGCGTTAAAAAAATCGATTCCGAAAGGAATAGGTATTAGCAAATGAAGGGAAGGAAGGCGGAGCGATCTCCGCCATCTCTTCCTTTTGGTCTTTTAAATAAAATCATTTATAAGGTTACTGTGCACAATATCGGACCCAGGACACATTGGAAATAC
>CP070627.1:3685045-3687125 GCA_020355945.1 Candidatus Aminicenantota bacterium
TCAAATTCCCGTTCTTTAAGAAGACGGCAAAGTTGAGGGTCTTCAATATGAACGGTACAACTTAATGGTTTTTTTCTTTTAGCTGTTATGGTTATAAATTCTCTGGCAAGAATAGCAATTTCCGCATTGATCCCATCGCTTCCGCACACAGCGAACAAGTGCTTTGCTTTATTCAGACCGGATTTGCTGAGAATAGAAGGGAGTGTTGCATTGCCAACCAGGACAATCGATCCGTTATCCCTGGATTGTTTAATTTTATCATTTTTTTCATTTTGCTCAATAACCACCACCTGGAATCCATGATTTTTAAACATTTGACATAACAGTAGTCCCTTTCTTCCCAGGCCGCAGATGATAATGTGATTTCTCAGGAAACGAATTTTGAGTAATTGAAACTGCTCACTGAAAATAGCCAGTAATGCTCTAATACCTGCATAAGCCGCGATTCCGGGTGCCAACCACCTGGCCAACTCCACTTTCCAATTCAAACCTGATATTGATGTATCAAAATTTAAGACAAAAAGCTGGATAATACGATATAAAATATCCCAGGGAGAGAATGTTTTTTTTGCTTCGTAGAATCCAAATTAACCCAGTACGAATACAATAACGACTCCAATTAATATCACTGACCAATGGTAATCCTGCCACCACCCCCTTAAACTCTTTGGCCAGCTTGTATTAAAGGCAGCGGAAGGGTTTTCTATGTTTTTGTTCATTTTAGATTGTTTCATTTCAATTTATAATTCCTTATCGTCCATAAGCCCTCTTAAAGCACTTTTGTAATGATAAATTAAATCACATTGTTAAAAGAATGTCAAACAATATTTTGTTTGAATAATGGAAAGATGGAAGTTATTGATGAGCAGATGTGGAATTTTGCGGTATGATGATTGGTATGCGGTATGAACAGGGCGGAGAAGGCTGTCCTCCGCCGCTGCATTTTTTATTTATTTGATGAATTTTCCACCTTTTTGGGGGCCAGGAATTTGTTGTACAGTAAAAGACCAATAATAGTGAGAATCCCGATCCCGGCAAAGACGAGCCAAAATGTACGGGGTTGGTTCAAGTTGTCTACAAAGTGAACATAAAGCTTAGCACCCATTATTCCACCCACTGAACTGCCAAATACACCATAAAGGAAAATATAACCCATGTACATGGCCTTTTTATCCGAAGGTGCAACCAGACCGATATAGCTGATGAATTTGGGATGTGCTGTCATTTCGCCAATTGAAAACACCACAATCCCAATTATGAGTATCCAAACGTTTTGGGCGATGGCCAATATCCCTATGCCTATAGTACCAAAAGCTATACCTGTAATCATTGTGGGCATTGCCTTTTTCTTTTTTACAATGCTGGAAACGATTAATTGCAGGATGATAATAGTAAGTGCGTTAATCACTGTTATATGCTCTACATCAAAGAACCAATTAATTTCAATTCCAAATATCCCAAGGAAACTATTTACAAACTTGTTCACGACAGCTGCATCGATGAAGGCTTGCGTATACCATAAAACGGAATCAAACATCTGGAAGTAAAGCACCCAGAAACCGGAGTAAAGTACAATCATTAACAAAAATTTGGCGTGGTCCACAAATTTGTGGGTGTCGGTTTTGTCGATGATAAAAAGGGACATGATGGAAAGAGTAATCACAGAGCAAATGATTTTTCCCAATGTACCAACTCCCGGTAAAAACCAGATACCCAATATCACCAGCGGCACGATAAATATGGAAGGTTGAAACCCTAATTTTACCGGGGTATCCCGGACAGCGGGTTCTTTTGTACTCCTGGTGGAAACAGCAACAATTATCAACCCGATCAGGATAAGCGATATCACAAAAAAGAGAAAGAAGGAACGTCCTTTTAACTCATCATGGAGCCGGTTGCAGTTTTTTAAGGTAATGCCGCGCAGGGTAGGATTTTGATGTATCTCTTTCAGCAAGTTTTCCCTGTATCCCTCGTAACCATCCAGGTCTTTTAAAACCACTTTGTATTGGTTTCCAGTGATATGTTCAACTTTAAAATCACTGCTGGCCGAGGTGTCCAGTTCAAAGATCAATTCGATTTT
>CP070627.1:3687225-3689299 GCA_020355945.1 Candidatus Aminicenantota bacterium
AAAGAAGGGGCCCACGAATTACACGAATTAACACGAATTATTAAAAATTTTTTTTCGAGTAATTCGTGTAATTCGTGGGCTTTTTTCATAGAAGACAAACATGTACAACCAAAAGCCGCTTGTACAACTAAAGTCGTACGTTTTTTTCATTTTTTTTTCCACCCAAATATACAACTTTCGATGTATTGACAAAAAGGGATAAGTGGTTTATTTTATCAGATATCAGATTTAAATCTTATTCTCATTCTTTGTTGTGAGGCTAAGCCATGACTCTTCTTAAGTCATGTAACATATAACATACCAACGGCAATCAATTAAGAAGAAACCAAAAAAAATTGCCGTTAAAAAAAAATCATAAGGAGGTTATATGAGCAAATTCAGCCATTATGGCAAAATTACGCTTTTTTCGTTCCTGTTTTTTTCATTGCTCCTGGCGTTAAGCTCGATAGGTGGTTCCCCGCCGCAGTGGGGTATGCAGCCTTCATTGCAGGCGGTTTTATCCCCTGGTGACGGAGTGGAATTATCCTGGGAGCCCTATGGCGGAGCAGCAGGTTACCGGGTCTTTCGTGCTCCCCTCACCGCAGGCCCTTACAATTTTGAGCTGCTGGCAGAACTCTCCCCGAGACAGACTTTCTTCAGGGATGACCCTGGAAACACAGGTTCTGTGGTGTACCAGGTGGTTGCTCTAGGGGGTGTGGATTATGTTTACCCGCTGGCAGCACGGCTGACTGTGAAGGGATTTGGCGGCCTGGTGCCTATCTCCCTGCAATTCCATCCCAACACCGTAGAAACTGCCCTGGCTTCTTTGGATTGGTATGCCGATGTCCTGGATGCCAATACCGGTGAATATTTGAGCGACAGCGATCAACTGGGAGCCGGGATGGTTTTGAAAGTCGAGGATTTCAAGGATAAAACCTTAACCCTTGTGGGCACCATGCCTGCGCTGGCCAATTTTAAATTCGATGCCAACCGGTACCGGATGTTTGCCGCACCGTTGACCTATCAGCAGGTCCGGTTAAAAGATTTCCTGGTATTGGGTTTAAAGGGCGCGTGTTCCCATTCCCTGGTATATTCCGACGGTAACAACCGGCAGGTCCCGGATGATGTGCCCTATATGCCCGGCCAGGTGTACGGGGTACGATTTGACCGGGGGACACAGGTTGATTTTATCAACCGGATGGTAACCCAGGAGGCTTATGTAGAACAGGCCGAAGTAATGGAACAGGAATTATTGGGCGGCAGCCCGGACGACGGCACCCTGGTGAAGGTATTGTACGATGATTCCTATGAAACCAAACTGTACAAATGCTGGGACAATGGTAAATCCGGTGCCTGGGATGGTGTTACGGACAATGCTTCGGGAGCGGATAATGTTAAAAATGCTGCCGTGGTCCGCCGCGGCTGCACCATGTATGTGAAAGATGAGGCCGGCATGAGCGATACCACGCCGGTAACCGTACTGGCCCCGTCAGAACCGGGCAATCCCCGTCAAACCCTGAGTTGGAGTATTTCCTGGGATGCCTCCCGGGGAGCAGCGGCTGTCCAGATTCCTGGCAATGCACCTGTGGGTGATTACCAGGTACGCGTGGGCACTGACCCGGAAAATTACGTTACGGTTTATATTATCTTCGATCCCTCGTTTGCCACTGCTTACCTGGATGCCAACCAGTATCGGTCCTGGGCTTATTCGGATGATGATTGGCAAACCGTAGCGGACCTGAAAAACTACCTGAATTACGTATTTGAAGGGCCGGGGTACCCCCTGGGTTCGTACCCATATGTATACGGGTACCGGGGAAATCACAGTTCAGAGAGCGGAGCAGACGGTGGTGTATATGGTCAGCGTCATGTGGAAATGGCCTGCAGCATCCACGGTACCGGGGCCAATACCACCACTGAAGCCGCGCTTCATGCCTATCAAGTCATTGGCCAGCGGGTGAGCTGGGTATCGGGAAACGGCTGGTATGGCGAAGACGGCGGTGAGTACAATACCTTTGATGATACACTGATCGGCTACATTAAGGCACCTTCCGGGATCGAGACAGCCACTGAACTGGATGTGGTAACAGCGGAA
>CP070627.1:3689399-3691473 GCA_020355945.1 Candidatus Aminicenantota bacterium
ACCTGGGCGATGTGGAGAAGGAGAAGCTATTTAATATCATCAAATACTATTCCGGGTTTTACTTTGTCAAACCCATCGGCCTAACCATTATGAGTAACCATTTTCACCTCTTGGGAAGCATGAAGAGAAAAAATATTGTCCAAACAGTCTCCACCTATACGTATAATATATATGGTAAATAACAGGATAGGGTGCCCCACTCCGGGGGCCTGCAAGGAGGAATAAATGAAACCGTGCAAAACACTAAATCTTTTATTATTGCTTTTTTTATCGTTGTTTCTTATCCAGTGTGCGGTCAAGGATTCCGGCGGTTCGGAGCCCGGCGATTCGAATCCGGGCACTGACCCGGAAACTCCTTCCCAGCCGGTGTTACAGCTTATAAAAGCAACAGGGAACCTACGTGTCGAGACTCTGTCCAGCACAGACACATATGAAATCTATTTTCACATCCCCATCGCTTTCGAGGACCAGGTACCGGTTTCTCTTAGAATCGAAAGCGAGGATTTACTCCATTACCGTTTCCTGCGATTGGCCCCGCCTAACGTCATCGTTGCCGCCACGATGCAAAAATCGGCATCCGCCGAAATCAACTGGGAAGGCTGGGTATTGATACGCAGGATTAAAGACGCATCATTGGAAATGCCTTCATATATTCAATTACCAACGAGGGAGCAGTTACCGGAGAATACCCGGAAGTGGCTCCGGTCCACCAGTTGTGTCCAGGTCGATGCCCCGGTTGTACAAGAAAAGGCGTTATTGGTCAAAGACAATACCGATAACCTCAGAATTCTCAGTAATTCCATCGCCAGGTATTGCAAAAACGAAATCCCATGGAGATTCCCTCATAAGCCCATGGGATTCAGCGCGGTATATGCGCTCAAATGGGGTAATTCCTGTACAGGCCACGCCCATGCCGGGGCAGCCCTTTTCCGTGCTAACGGTGTGCCTTCCCGTGTCCTTTTAAATATTTTAACCGATTACCCGAGCCCAATGGATATGCACTGGGTTATCGATTATTATATTCCCGGTTACAATTGGCACAAAATGGAAACCTCCCAGGATATCGATCTTCTATCTCCTGACAGAGTTGTGGTTGTGATGGTTTGCGAACCGGAGGCCGAGAATCCCCTGTTTTATCCTAATGGCATCGATTCCTATTGGTATTCATCTGATCCGGCGGTAGGAATTCCCCAGTGGGGAAAAGGCCATCTTTCCGAATCCGGTCCCCGGTACAGCTTGCCCGAAAACGATATAGAAGAGCTGTATTCCCTTTCTCTTTCCGTATGGGAACGCTTCGTCGATGCCCGCGGCATTCATTTAAGCGATACCCATCAAAATAACCTGGATACGGCCTATGCATTCCAGCAAGCCGCCCTGTCCCATCTGCAATCGGAATCAGTGGATAATGGCAAAGCAGCACTCCGGGATGCCCTGGAAAACCTGGAGACAATCCAACTAAATCCAATTCAGACGATTTATTTCGATGATTTTGAAAATGGCGTGAACGGCTGGACCCACGGGGGAACCGGAGATGAGTGGGAATTAGGCGTACCCGCTTACATCTCCGATAACACCTTCACTGCATATTCGGGTAATAATTGTTGGGGAACGGACCTGGATAATACCTATGAGAACAATGCCGATAATTGGCTAATGTCGCCGGTTTTCAACCTGGAAAGCCTATCTTGCGCTTATTTAAGCGTATATATCCGTAATTCGTTGGAGGGCGACGATTATCATAGGACATACGATGATCCTCTCTGGCTGGAAATCACCGCCGACGGTCAGACATTCTTGCCGTTGTGTACTTATATGGGCGGCTTAAACGATGACCCGGAGATATACGACAAAGGAGGCTGGAGTTTCCTGGCACTGGATTTATTTCGTTATATCGGGGAAAAAGTGCAAATACGTTTCCGGATGAGGTCAGATGCCGATCAAGCTTATGAGGGAGTTCATATCGACGATTTTCGGGTTTACGGCAGGATGAAATAGATTCATCAAACCCTCGGGGTCTAAGCTTCCGTCTTTTCCTTTTTCCTTTTCATGTTTCGATATAAACTCCGTAGTAAAT
>CP070627.1:3691573-3693647 GCA_020355945.1 Candidatus Aminicenantota bacterium
CCATGTGGGAGACAGCCGAATATATTTATATTGGGATTCACCTGCACACACAACGCACGCAAATTCAGGTGCCCATACCGGCAATACCACGATACCGGAACAGGAACAAACCACATCGTTAACCCGGTTAACAGAAGATCACTCATTGGTGGGCAAGCTGTTAAAAGATGGTTTTATCACTGAAGAAGAAGCGCGTAATCATCCCAAACGGAATGTCCTGTATCAATCCATTGGATTAAAAAGAGAAATCGATATTCAAACCACAGGTACCATCCCCATTCAAACCGGTCAAAAATATTTGTTATGTTCGGATGGACTTTACGGTGTGGTCCCGGACCATGAGATCAAAGAATATTTAAAAGTCAACTCCACCGCCGCAATTGCAGAGCAGTTGGTACAACGAGCAAAAACCAACGGCGGCCCGGATAATATTACAGTTATTGTTGTTTCCACGGAAAAAGACGAAACCCCGGGATTAACCGATACCGTAAAGATCATTACCCCTCCCCTGAAAAAAAGAAAAAAACGCAAAGCCTGGCTTTTTATATTACTGGGATTGTTGGTGCTGCTGCTGGCAGTGATGATATATTTATTGGTACTGAGCGCTGATGTTTCTGCTTCAGCATCGCCCTCTCCCGGGAAAAGGCAAACAGTTATTACGTCATCACCAAAACCCCAGGACCCCGGGAGATCCATAATTGGACAGGATAAAGGATCGATAAAATGAAAGGAAAAGCCATTGGAAATTACCGAATCCTCAGGAAAATCGGTGAGGGGGGTATGGGTTCGGTTTACCTGGCCTGTGATATGAGTCTTGAGCGTGAGGTAGCCATCAAAATTATTTCACCGGAGTTGGCGCGTATTCCGCACCTGATGGCCAGGTTTCGTGTGGAAGCCATTGCCCAGGCCAGGCTTAACCACACCAATATCGTCACCATTCATTCCTTTGAACACCAGGAAGACACCTATTATATTGTGATGGAGTATGTATCGGGAAAGACCCTCAAACGCATAATAAAAGAAAAAGGTAAAATTCCCGTCAAGCAAGCATTAACCATTGCGGCGCACATCCTGGAGGGCCTTTCCTACGCTCATACCAGGGGAGTGCTGCACCGGGACATCAAACCGGCAAATATATTTATTACCGCCGACAATACCGTTAAAATCGGTGATTTCGGTATAGCCAAAGTCAAAGGCATTGATGGATTAACGCGGGTAGGCTCCACCCTGGGAACAATCCTTTATTCCTCTCCCGAACAACTTCGCGGGGAAAAAATGGGACCCGCTACAGATATCTATTCCCTGGGGGTCACCCTGTATGAAATGGTGGTAGGTCAACCGCCCTTTACCAGTTCCAGCGGTTCCAACCATGAAATTCAACTGGGGCACCTGGAAAAAATCCCACCAACACCCTCCTCACTGGACAATGCAGTTCCTCCTTCAGTGGATGCCCTTATCATGAAAAGCCTTGCCAAATCTCCCCGGGAACGATATGGCACGGCCCGGGAATTTAAAGCGGCAGTGGATCGCCTGGCAGCAGGTGCACCAGGTAAGAAAAAAATCATTGGCAAGGCCAAAGAGCCTAAAGTAATCGCTCTTCCCCAAATTAACATCCCGAAAATCAAATTGCCAAAGCTCAAATTAATCCCCTACCCTATCTTTCGCACCCCTGGTGCCAGTGACAGGGGTTTCGACAAACGGAAACTACTGGTTATTTTAATACCGCTTTTGATCCTGTTGTTCATTGTTATAGCTTTGGCGGATCATTTACCCGGGAAAAAATCGGTTCAGTCGATTAAAAAAGACAATAAAGAAATAATAAAACCAGCGCCTTCACGGCTGCAAAAAAGGAGGAATATATGAAATTAAAACAATTGGCATTTCTTTTGATTTTGATCACGTTTGTCATGGTAAACTGCTCTTCCGCTCCCGGAGAGAAGCTGACAGAAGAGCAGATGACCGCTTACCGCACACGTCCGGCGGTGGTATTGGTTTACAGCGGTATGTTTGTGAAATTTGCACTTAAAAGCGGACAGCAATTTGATATTCCCAATTATGGAGCCGGCAGTGGATT
>CP070627.1:3693747-3695794 GCA_020355945.1 Candidatus Aminicenantota bacterium
GAGGTCCAGGAACCCTTTTTCAAAAGGGTTCTTGGCCGCCGGAGGCAAGTTGGATAAATGGGGTTGACAAAAAAAGGAATATGTTGCATATTAGTAACAGAAGGAGCCAGAATATGGGATTGACAGCTTTGAAAATGGAAGATTTACCGCATTATACTTATGATGACTATGTTCAATGGGAAGGCCGATGGGAGATCATTCATGGCATTCCTTATGCTATGACTCCTACCCCCGCAAAAAAACACCAGCGCATCAGTAACAAGATTGCGTTCCAGTTGGAGGGACTACTTAAAAATTGCCCTCGGTGCGATGCATATTTGCCGGTGGACTGGCAGATAGATGAAGACACAATTGTTCAGCCTGATAATTTTGTGGTGTGCGATGAAAATATCGAGGGTGAGAAAATTCAGGTCCCCCCGGTTCTTGTCTTTGAAATTCTTTCTCCTTCTACCGACAGGAAAGATCGGGTTTTAAAATATCAACTTTACCAGGAGGCCGGTGTAAAGTATTATTGCATTGTTGATCCCGAAACCAAAAGCGCAGTAGTGTTTACTATGGGAGACAAAAAATACGAGGATTTGGGGGAGTTTCAAGAAGGAAAAATAGCCTTCGATTTAGGCCCCTGCACTATCACCTTTGATTTTGGCGAAATCTTCAAGTAATTGGCAGTTATTCTATTATTCCATTTTTCCTGTGCAACAGTTGAAATTATATAAAAAAGGCACTATAATAAGTTTGGAGGTACAGCATGGGAAAATTGATTTTAGAGGTACCTGCTGCAGTGAATATGAAGTTAAAGGTCGGGGGTATCCCCGAAGCGATAAAGAAATTGACTCAATTAAAAAAGTCCAACCGAAAAAGCAAAAATACGTTAAAAAGAATCCAAAAATTCAAAGGCATCGCGAAATATAAGGATATAGAAGGATCGAAAGATGAGTGGTATTATCAATGAGTGCTTTATCGACTCTTCAATCTTGATCGAATATATAAAAGGAACACAAACTGAACTTTTGGAACTTATATTCACCTCTAAAACGGATAATTATATCAATCATATTGTTTATAGTGAATTTATTTACCATTTTTTATCGGTAATGTCTGGGGTTTCTCCACTAAGATTAAAGGCTTCATCACGCATTAGCGAAATTTTAGAAGAACATGAACCCTTAGATTTTATTCATAATTTCAAAGTACTTGATATGGACGATGAGATCATCAACAAAAGTAATTATTTTATGATCAACTACAATCTCCTTCCCAATGACGCGTTGATTTTTGCCACATGCCGTATATATGGCATAAAATATTTAGTTTCTTTTAATAGTGATTTCCAGGAAATATGCGAAAAAGAAAAAATAGTATTAATCAATTCAATGGAGAAATTCATAGAAATAGAAGGCGGGGATACACAAGAGAAGGAAGAAGTGGAAGAGGTGGACAATGGGGACGAATGAAATACGATTTTTTTATTACGTATCATGATGACGACGAAATGGCAGCGCGGTGGATCGCCGCCGTTCTTAAAGAAGAAGGCTTTTCTACCATTTCAGAGTCATGGGCTTTCTTGCCCGGTGATACCAGCGAGGAAAAACTCCTGCATACCTTCGAGACCTGCCGCGGCGTGATGGTTCTTCTCTCCAGCCCCATTCTGCAATCCGGATTTACACCGGAGGCGGTGAGGGGAGTCTTGGAAATTGTTTCGGCGAATAAGCGGATATTATTTATCCCGGTTCTTGTTCGGCCTTGTTATCTTACCAGCGCTTGGGGTTCCATTGCTGTGATGAACCTGGTGGATGTAAAGGAGGAAGAGGCCAGGAAACAGTTGATTCACGCTGCGGCGGGGCGTGCCGGGAAGGAAAGTATACCTGAACCCACACAGCCTACGGGAAAAACGAGAGACGATATTCTAAAAAAAAGAGAACTGGAATACAAAGAGTTATTAGTAAAAACCATTAAAAACAATTACCACATGAAATTGAACCTGGAACATGAAGTAGAAAAGGTGGTAGAAGTAAAAAACGAAAGAACCGGAGAAATGGAAAAACGG
>CP070627.1:3695894-3697937 GCA_020355945.1 Candidatus Aminicenantota bacterium
CCTGCGGGCATCTTCAATAGTGGGATAGGAGATTCGCAAACTAACCGGGCCATAGGTTTCCGATGGTTCTGGGTTGTTAATGATCTGGCAAATATAGAACCGGCCTTCCGGTGTGCATCCGTCTCCCAGCTTGATTTTATCGTCCCTGGGATTAAAACCCAATGCAATGGGATATTCAGATACGCGGGTGTCTCCTTTTAATAATATAAGTTTCCGTTCATCTTTCAGGACTTTTAGCCGGTAATCGGTTGTCAATTTGGAATAAACGTATCCTTTTTTTCCATTGGCCATTTGGATGTGCAGCCATTCACTGTTTTTTTCCAGTACGTCAACCCATCTGCCATGGCGCAGTCGGTGGATGATTTTCGATTGGGTGGACGGGAGTTTTCGGACATTTAGCCAGGGAACAATCGAATAAACTCGTTCGCCCCATACCGGTTGGGACAGAGCAAGCATCAGTAAAAGTGACAACAACGATTTGACAAAGCCGTTTTTCATAAGACCTCCTCGTCTTTGTTTATGATACTGGAATGATAGTACAAAGGCAAGCCAAAAGTGTCCGATAACATGATGCCATACTTTTTATAATAAGATTTTTTGCCGATGCCCGGCGAGGTTTTAATGAGCCCGAAGGCGGGGGCCCGTGCCGCGAAACGTCCGCAAACAATTCCAATGACTTTACATTTTTGCGGCATTTTTGGGGACAGGCCGGTGATTGCCCCCTAAATTTTATTATCTCCGATTCTATGGTTTTCCTGCAAAGGAAAAAAGCGCACGGGGCGTGCGAATGTTTCAATCTTTCGTTAAAATGGAGCCGGTGAAGTTTTCCCAAAGGTAAAGAGGCCAACCATGAACCTGTTAGAAAGTAAAGATTTAAGGCATCGCGCCCGGTTTGGCGAAATACTACTCGTATTTTAATGCTTCAACAGGATTGGCGCGGGCAGCTTTCATTATTTGCACACTAATAGTAAAAAGTGTTAATAAAAGTGTAAGTACACCTGCCGATATAAATATCCATATTGTGATACCTGTTTTAAATGCATAACTGGCCAATAATTTTCCCGTTACTATGTATGCTAACGGCCAGGCAATTATATTTGCAATTATAATTAAGACTAAAAATTCTTTTGACAACAGCATCATTATATAAGATTTTGAAGCGCCAAGCACCCTGCGAATGCCTATTTCTTTTGTTCTCTGCCCAACCATGTAGACTGCCATTCCAAACAACCCGAGACAGGATATGAATATAGCAATGAAGCTGAAGTATTTAAAAATTGTTCCGATTTGCCGGTCTCCCTGGTACTGCCTGTCAAAATGTTCATCAAGGAAAGAATAATTAAACGGGTAACCAGATGCAAATTTAGAAGCAGTACTCTTTAAATAATCTAAAGTTCCCGGTATATTATTTGGTTTTATTTTAACAAATATCCTGGAAAGGCTCCAGCGCCACCTCGGATCAATAGTAAAGACAATGGGAACAATTCCAGTGTGTAAAGACCGGGAATGAAAATTCTTTACAACACCAATTATTTGACCCTCATTTTTCCAGATTGAAAACATTTTTCCAACAACTGATTCAAAACCCATCAGTTTTACAACCTCTTCATTGACGATATAATTTTGAAGGTCAGTGGAATACTCCTTCGAAAATTTCCTTCCGTCAATTATGTTCATTTCAAATGTATCAAAATAATCATAATCAACCGCAACCCAGTTAATTGTTTTGTAATTTGCTGTAGTTTGTCCTTCCCAGTAAACTGGATTAATATTTCCTATATTTGTCGGAACATTTGTTGCAGTTGTAACATTTATAATATTTGGATTTTGCTTAATCTCATTTTTGTAAGATTGATAATTCTTACCTAACGATTTATTTAACGGAATTATTACTATGTGTTCCCTGTTAAATCCCAAATTTCTATTCCTGATATAATTAAGCTGTTTATAGATGACCACTGTACTTATAATTAATATAATTGCGGCAGTAAATTGGCTAACAACAAGAATTTTTCTAAACAATGATTTGCTTGAACCTGAACT
>CP070627.1:3698037-3700078 GCA_020355945.1 Candidatus Aminicenantota bacterium
AAATATTGCAGAATTTTCGGGCGAACACTCACTAAAATTTCATATAATATTAATTTTTCAGAAAAGTTGAAAAAGTAAGAAAATTATATTATAATTCATGCGTGAAATAAAATTCTGAATTTTTAGGAGAAAATAAAATGGCGTCTGCAACTTTAACCTTAACCTCAAGGGGTCAGATTACCATTCCCCAAAAAATTCGTAAAGCCCTTCACCTGGAAACGAATGATAAAATTACCATCCTGGTTAAAAATGACACGTTGATCCTCAAACCTATAAAAGGAAATATCCTTGATATTGGTGCTTCCATAAAGATACCCGGGGATGAAAAACCCATCAATTTTAAGAAAGTTCGAAAACAAGTGATTGATAAAATTGCCCGGGAGGCGGAGGCGAAAAAATAATGAACCCAATATTTATTGACACCAATATTCTCCTCAGGTATTTGACCGGGGATGATCCCATAAAATATGAAAGATGCCGGGACCTTTTTAAACGGGTGTTAGAAAAGAAAATCCTGTTGTTAACGTCGGACATGGTTATTGCGGAATTAATCTGGACCCTCCATTCTTTCTATAACGTTTCTAAAGAAGAGATAATTGAGAAGGTAACCATAATGATCAACACACCCAACCTGAAAATACTCAACAAAAAATTGCTTTCCGAAGCACTTGTCCTTTTCAGCCAGGAAAATATTGATTATATAGATGCTTATAATGCTGTGTTTATGAAGAACAAGGGCTGTACCCAGATATTTTCATATGATAAAGATTTTGATTGTATAGAAGACATCAAGCGGATGGAACCCTAGCCTACCCGGGAAATAATCTGCTGATAATCCCCTCTCAAGCAAACAAAAATAAATTGCCATTACTAATCTTGATTTTTTCTCCATAAAATGGTATATAACCACCGGATGCAAAAAAATAAAAAAATTCCGGTTTCATTCTTACTGCTGAGTATTTACGCCCTGTTCATGTGCCAGGAAATCATGGTAAACCAGGTGTTGTGCTGCAAAGATAACGGTACAGCAGATATTGAACTGGCAATCTTCGGTTTCCAATGCGACTGCAAAAATAAAAATCCTCATACCCACCTCGATCATTCTAAAACAAAAAACCCACGTCAATTATCTGCTAAAAGCTTTGATTGCTTTGACTTACCCCTGGCCAACACCTGGATGAAACGCAATATCCCCAACATTAATTTTGAAATCAATCTTGTAAAACAATATGATTTAAATATACAAGTACCTCTTCAATTAAACGATCCCTTCAGGCGTTTGCCTGAATCGGTACCTAAAAGCAAATTTATATATCAATCTGGATCCCTTGTTGACAGCGTTGTGCTGCGCTGTTGATCCGTGTTTTTTTAGCTACAGAGAACACTCTCTCTGTGCTCTCTGTGAACTCTGTGGCTTACCTCTCCTTAGCCTCAACCTTAACCTTTTTTCATATAAGGAGGAATAATTGAAAATAATAACTAAAAAATGGATGTATTTATTTTTGGCTGTACTTTTTTTGAATTGGCTGCCTGGTAAACTGGCAGGAGAAATGACAAAAGGTACTTATACTCTCCGGCAATTGGTACAATTGGCCAAACAGAACAACCTGCTGTTGAAAATATCAAAAGTGGACCAGGATATTGCCGCAGCAGAGTACCGGGACACCCGCACACTGCCCAACCCGGAATTTGAGTATGCCAGGGGCAGGTTTAAAATACCCGGTGAACCGGGAAAACCTTCCATATGGGGAATGGGACTTAAATGGCCCATGCCCAATCCCTTATATCGACACTTTTTGCTCAAAGCCGGGAGAGCCTACATCACCGAAGCTGAAATACAGGCGGAAATGAACGAAAGAAATATCATTAAAGGTTTGAAAACCCATTACTATCGACTCCAGTTCTATAAAAAAATAAAACCCTCCCAGGAAGAAAAACTCCAACGATTGGAAGAAGTAAACAAAATAACCAAAGCCAAAGTCAGCATCGGCGAGTCAAAAGAGATTGATTACCTTCGCTCTTCGGTAGAAATCCAAAAAAA
>CP070627.1:3700178-3702213 GCA_020355945.1 Candidatus Aminicenantota bacterium
ATGCGGATAAAAAAACCGAGTTTTCCTTTGATATTAGCATAAGGGAAGGCGCTGGTGCTTTTGTTTGTGGTGAAGAAACTGCTCTTATTGCTTCTATTGAAGATCAACGTGGTATGCCAAGACCCAGACCACCATTTCCGCCTATAAAGGGGCTATTTCAACATCCAACCGTGGTTAATAACGTTGAAACACTGGCCAATCTTCCAAAAATAATAATGTATTCCCCTGAGTCTTTTGCATCTATCGGCACTGAAAAAAGCAAGGGAACAAAGGTTTTTGCTCTAGCCGGAAAGATTAAATATCCGGGCCTTATAGAGGTCCCTATGGGTATGTCATTGAGAAAAGCCATTTATGAAATTGGCGGTGGAGGCATTAATGGTGGAAAGATAAAGGCCGCACAGTTGGGAGGTCCTTCAGGAGGGTGTATTCCTGAAAGAATGTTTGATATTCCCATTGACTACGAATCCATCAACAAGACAGGTGCAATAATGGGATCTGGCGGAATGGTTATAATGGATGAAACGAGCTGTATGGTGGATATTGCAAAATTCTTTTTAGATTTTACTACTGAGGAAAGTTGTGGTAAATGCACGCCTTGCAGGGTAGGAACAAAGGTAATGCATAATATCCTGGAAAAGATCAGCAATGGAAAGGGAACAAAGGAAGATATTGATACATTAGAGCGCCTTTCCCAAACCATTATAGATGCTGCCCTGTGCGGTTTAGGCAAAACAGCTCCAAACCCGGTTCTTACTACCCTCAAATATTTCAGGGAAGAATATGAGGCACACATATATGAGAAGCGGTGTGCGGCCGAAGTATGTAAGAGACTCATGCCCACCCCGTGCCAGAAGAGCTGCCCCCTGGGTCAGGATGCAGCCGGATATATAGGGCTTATTGCTCTGGGTAGGTTTAGGGATGCCCTGGAGGTGATCAGGGCTGATAACCCCTTACCATCTATATGTGGGAGGCTTTGTATACATGGATGCGAGGCCAACTGCCGGCGGGGCATCGAGGTTGATGAGCCAATTTCCATCAGGGCACTTAAGCGGTTTGTTGCAGACCATGAGATCGATTACCTTAAGAAGTCTGTGGCTCCTGCCTCGGTTATCCACGAGGAGCGGATTGCCATTATAGGCTCCGGTCCTGCCGGCCTTGCCGCTGCATACGACCTGGCTCGAATGGGTTACCGGGTCACGATCTTTGAGGCCCTGCCATTTGCCGGCGGCCTTCTGAGAACGGCAATCCCGGAATACCGTCTCCCCCGAAAACTGCTAGATGCTGAGATTAAAGCGATTGAAGCGCTGGGTGTTGAGATAAAAACAAGCACCCCTGTAGGAGGCGAGCCAGGCATTGAACGTTTGATGCAAGAGGGTTACCAGGCGGTCTTCATTGCCACCGGTGCTTCCAAAAGCCGTACTAATAAGCTGCCCGGAGAGGATGGTCTTAAGGGGGTAGTAGATTTTATGGAGTTTCTTAAGCAAGCAAACTCCGAACAACGAAAAAAAGCAGGAGACCGGGTTATTGTTATTGGAACCGGACATGCTGCCATGGATGCAGCGCGCTTGAGCTGCCGTCTTGGATCAGCAGAGGTTCATGTTTTATCACAACGCTCGCGCTCAGACATGCAGTTTGATGAAGAGGAGATCTCTCAAGCCGAACAGGAGGGCGTGAATTTCCTTTTCCAGCTCATCCCCCGCGAGGTCATAGGTAAAGACGGCAAGGTAAGCGGCTTAAAATGTGTCCGTACACTCCTTTCCGAGCCAGATGCCCGCGGCCGGCATAGGCCAATTCCGCTTGATGATGAAGAGCTAGTCCTTGAGGCAGATGCAATAATCCCCACCCAGGGTCGTGAACCGGATACATCATTCATCAATGATAAAGATAGGATCAAGCTCTCCAGGCGTAATCTTATTGTTGTTGACCAGGAAAGTCTACAGACAACAAAACAAGGTGTTTTTGCAGGTGGTGAGGTGGTCTCAGGGCCGGCAACCGTAGTTGAATCAATGGCATTAGGCAGGGGGGCGGCACGCTC
>CP070627.1:3702313-3704347 GCA_020355945.1 Candidatus Aminicenantota bacterium
GAGATGGCCGAAGGACACCGTACGGGCGAATGAGACATGAACTGCATGATAAGTTTTTCCAAAACTGAATAGTTACTTTTTTTCTTCTTGATTTTTTTTAAAAAATATGGTATTCGTTATTTGAAAACAATGAAACCAGCAGAGGTTAAAACAACGGGACGGCTGTGGGTGCAGTGGCTTTTTATTATTATATTTCTGCTTTATATATCCCTGGGTTTGTTATCATCTGCTGATGTCGAGTTGGATAAGCATATCGGCTTGAACTACGTTACCAACTACACCCCCAGCACTCATCCTCAAAATTGGTGTATTGGCCAGGACAAAAGGGGTGTTATTTATGTGGCCAACATTGGGGAAGGTGTGTTGGAATATGATGGGGGTTCCTGGCGGAGAATTGAAGTTCCCAACGACGAAGTCCGATCGATAGCAGTTGATGATAACGGCACTATTTACATCGGTGGAGTCAATGAATTCGGCTTCTTAGCCCCGGATTTCAAAGGGACGCTGCAATATAAATCCCTGGTAAACCATCTGAAGGACCATCAAAAAAACTTTGCCCATGTATGGAGAATACATGCCACAAAAGAGGGAGTTTATTTCAGAACCTCCAACTACCTGTTCCGGTGGAATACCAGGCAAAAGAAAATAGACGTATGGCAGGCTGAGGGTGAGAGTTATTTCTTGTCTATCTTTTCCTGGAATGGAAAATTATTAATTCAACAGAAATATGTCGGGTTGATGCAAATAGTCAATGATTCGCTAAAATTGATCCCGGGAAGTGAAATGCTTGCCACAAATAAGATTTACTTGATAGCTCAATACGATATTCAAAAGTTGCTGATGATAACCAGGGAAATTGGATTTAATATATACGATTATAATGACAATACACTAACACGTTTCCCTACAATGTTGGATGGCTATTTGAAAGAAAAAGAACTCTATCATGGTATCCAACTGTCCAATGGCGATTTTGCATTGGCAACATCCCGTGGAGGCCTTTTGGTAATTGATCCACAGGGAAAATTAAAAAAGATGTTTACCAAAGATTCCGGCCTGCAAAATGATAGTGTAAAGTACGTTTTTGAAGATTTCCAGGGTAACCTGTGGCTGGCACTGGAAAAAGGAATATCAAAAATCGAATATGCAACTCCTTTTTCTGTCTATGATGAGGATCGATCCAATCTGCCCGGTCTGGTTCTATCGGTTACCCGGCATGGTCCCGGCAATGATTTATATGTAGGAACAACTCATGGCTTGTACATGCTTGAGTCTCCCTATTCCGTTAAATTCCGTCATATCCCAATAAATTGCGGTTACTGTTGGTTCTTGCTCTCAGTTGATGACTACCTTTTGGTAGCAGCAGGGAATGGGGTTTTCCAGGTTGAAAATAAAATGAAATGGAGTCGGGTGATTGTGGAAAAATCTTTAGTTTTACAGCGCTCCAAAAGAGAGCCAAACCGTATTTGGGTGGGGACCGCGGGTGGTTTAGTTTCTTTATACCGGGAAGATGGCAAATGGACAAAGGAGAGCCAATTTGAAAATATAAAGGAGCAAATAAAAACCATCGTTGAGGACCCAAAAGGAAATTTGTGGTTGGAGGCATTGACAAAGGACGTTATAAAAGTTGATTTCCCGGCTGCAGGGACAATTGATTCTCATATTGTCACCAGGTATGATACAGCATACGGGCTGCCTCCGGGACCGGTTCGTGCTTACATGGCTGCAGGACATGTCATGTTTGCGACGGCAAAAGGGATTTATCACTTTGATGAAAGAAAGAAGGTTTTTAGGCCTGACCATACATTGGGGGCTGAATTCGCAGGTGGCTCACTAAATGTTTGGCGGGTTGCGGAAGACAAAAATAAAAATATCTGGGTTAGCTCGGAGAACAAGAATTTTCAGGCAATTCTCCAGCCGGATGGAACATATGTTCTCAATAAAAAACCCTTTATCAGGATGCCAATTGTCCAGGTGAACGCTATCTATCCCGATCCTGTTGAAAATATTATCTGGTTTGCAAGCAATGACGGC
>CP070627.1:3704447-3706478 GCA_020355945.1 Candidatus Aminicenantota bacterium
ACAAGATAATAAATTATAAGTTTTCAATAATTGCCGCATGGCAGCTTCGCGTTTTTGTTCTAGTTTCAATATTTTTAAATATTCCTTTTCAAGATAAGATTTCACCACATCTCTTACCTCTTTGGTATGCTTTTTTGCCGGGTCATATTCTCCCACTTCTTTTTTGGCCCGGTCTTCAAAACCCATTGCTTGCTTTAATTTTTCCAGGTCATATTGATAATTGGAATCAATTCGTTCGGCTTGCTTAGACACCAGGTGGTCGATGGCCCCGGGAACCAGGAAGATAGCCCCGAACCACAGCCCGATACCCAGCAAAACCGATGATGCCCGGTTTTTCATGGTGCCTAATAACGTTCCCAGGCTGTAAAAAAATATGATTTCACCATACATCACTGCAAAAAAGCCTGCCATATGGGAATAAAACCGGGCAGGTAAGGTGATATGGTTCAACAGCACCAGTAAAACCGAACATACGGTAACAATGAACAAAAATAATAATATAAAAAGACCCCGGGAGGAAATGAGCAGCAGGTATACTTTTCTTTGGCCGGCTACACTGGCAAGAAATTTGCGGAATTCCGGGTGACTGATGGAAAAAATGCCCAGGCATAGTACCGCAAGACTGGTTATAAAAAACATCACCCCGGAAAAATCTTTAAATCCCACTTTCCTTTCGGAATACAACTTTTTCCCCAGGCATGATTGATCCATGTCAAGAGCATCGCCTGTGTCTATAAAAGATGTTAAATTAAAATATATTGTTGTATTTACGAAAAAAATGATCGCAGGTTCGGGAATAAAAAATATTCTAAATCCCATTATTCCATAATCTTCTATTCTCTTATATGATTCTGCTTTTAAACGTTCGATCCCCTGGAATTCCATTTTTTCATTCCCAATATTTTTATATTTCAGGACTCCGGATTGGACAAAAAATAGAGTGATAAATAATATTATTAACATGACAATATAGTTCCTTGGTGTGCGGCACATACCCTGCCAATCCGCTTTGATAAATGTGGTAAAGGTTTTCATTATTCCTCCTATGATTGATCATTCAACCGGTTAACCGATACGATCATGTTACCAGGCTATTCATATGTTGATGCGGGCAAAGACTTCAGCCGCATATTGGCCGAAAAGGAGGGATTGAGAATAAGCCTGGTTCAATCGCCATAGATCTTCCAGGTCAGGAAATTGCCCTGCATCCGTTAGAATCTTTACTTTTTCCAGCAGTGCCAGGATTTTACTTATTTCCACACATTCCCGTGAATACATGCCGCGGATGTCCCCCTTTTTTAAATAGGTTTCCAGATCCTTAAAAATGACGGCATTCAAGCCCTTCTCCTTTATAAAAGCATTATAATCAAAGGTTTTTAACTTTTCAATCATATCAGGTTGGTAGGGAGTGGAGGCGGCGATATCTTTTAAGCAATTATACTCTTGTTTTGCGTTTTCCAGGTTATCAATGGAACCCTGGACCAGGCTTTGCAGTTCAATATAATTAATGCCCTCCGGATCGGACATCTCAATTTTGTCCAGGAACAGCAAGAAATCCGATTGAGAACGTAAAAAATAACCGGCACCGGTGCTAATCAATCGTTTCATTTCACACCTATTTTCTTGTTCACCTTGATCGAATGCAGTTTCAGAACCGTTAAATTTAAGATAAGGCAATAATTTGATGCAAAAAATAGACACGATGAACATAAAAATTACGAATCTTAAAAATACTTTTTTTTGATATGTCATTGTTTTTCTCCTTTTTTAAAATGTATCGATCATGTTACCAGGATATTCATATGTTGATGCGGGCAAAGACTTCAGCCGCATATTGGCCGAAAAGGAGGGATTGGGCATAAGCCTGGTTCAATCGCCATAGATCTTCCAGGTCAGGGAATTGTCCCGCATCCAGGAAAATCTTTACTTTGTACAGAAGTGCCAGGATTTTACTTATTTCGATGCATTCCCGTGAATACATGCCGCGGATGTCCCCCTTTTTTAAATAGGTTTCCAGATCCTTAAAAATGA
>CP070627.1:3706578-3708603 GCA_020355945.1 Candidatus Aminicenantota bacterium
GATTTATTTTAAATACAGGAAAAAAGAAAAAAAGGGTGCCAGGAAAAGTTATTATTAGAGTTTGCACGTTTGCACGCACCGCCCCCTCTTTTCTCTTTTATGTTCCAATATACGATTGGTGAACTTCCTGTTTTTTCTCAGGCGTCATAAAGGATCAAAAATAGATTGTTATTTTCAATCCTTGTGTCAATATCTTTCAGACCACTTTTAATGATTTCTTCTTTTGGATATCGATTGCGAATATAATTGTAAATCTCATTTTGTTTCGGGGGGTTATAGGCATTGGCTTTTCTACTGTTTACAGAGAAGAGCTTTATTCGTCCTAACACATTTGACTATCCTGGTTATTGGCTTACCCATTTTGTGTTTAAAATACGTTTGGCTGGAAAAATTTTCTATCTATCTTTATAAAATCTTATATTATCTATGATAAAAATACCTTTCACAGGTTTTCTGTCATATATTTTTTGTCTAAATATGATAGCAATTTTATAAATTTCTTTTAAATATAGAGGAAGTACTTTTTCAGGTTTATACCAAGAAGGATATATAAATTTTGAAAAGGGTATTGAAATTTTTGTCATTTTCGGCCTATCTTTTGGTCCAATTCTTTTATAATTAAACTCTATTGGTGCAACATGCCACGCTCCATCCACCTTTGTTTTTGTGTCTACTAATTGTACAAAAATATCAAGGGATCCTTCTAATTTTGATATACCAAAATCAATTGAAACCCCCGAGTATAGACTTAAATCAAATTTTTCCATATTAGCTCCCAAATAGGCAACTATTCCAGTATAACGATAGACCTGAGCTTCGCATTCTGGTAAATTAACATCTATCCACATAGCATAATTATTGGATTCCGATAGAATTTTTTTTATTGAATAAATGGAAACAGATCGGCAATTGAATTCAGAATCACCAAATTTGCTCCATTCTTGCCCCCAGTTTGTTTTTGCCAAAGGTAGCCCACTGGTATCATCTTCAAAAGTTGCTAATATTTCTGAGGGAAATTGTCTATACTTATTATTACTTTTTAAATATATTAATCCTCCAAGAATTAGTCCAGCCATAAATATTGCAAGAACAGATATCAAAACGCCGGGAAACTTCATGTTTATCGTCTTTTTCATATTTTCCAGTCGGAGGATTTTCTTCATTTGTCGATAATTCTGTTTCTGCAACTCATCCAGTTGTTCCAACCGAATAGATCTAATATGATTCAAGAATTCATTAATTGTAGAATAAATATTTTTTACCAGGTTTGCCTCTTCTAGTTCTTTGCTAACCAATACTGATCTATCCAACTTACCTGCAAAAGGCTTTAATGCTTTTTCAAACTTCTGAAATTCGTCTTTCCAGTAATGGGTATACTCAAGTCTCCCTTTGAGGCTAAAAATATCGATTTCTTCCACTTTAATAGGTAGAATCCGGTCCTTATAATTTTCATCTTTCATTAATTCTGTCATCTCATACATACAATACCGGGATTTCAAAAATGCATCACTCAACATAATCAATACATAGTCAACCTGTCGAACCTTCTTCATAAACATATAAATACTTTCCCGATAATCTAACTCCCTTTCATCGCGCAGTAATATAATGCCCAATTTTTTCCTGAAATCTCTATCTACTAAATCGACCAAAGCTTTATCTTTAGAGGAATAAGAAACAAAAATCGTTGGTTTCTTATCAGTTATTACCTTTTTACTTATCATTTAATATCACAGTTCCTCTGGAATTATTTTAACTGACAGCAAATCCTAAATTCGAATCAGAATCAAATATATAGAGGGAAAAAGAGACGGGAGAAAAAAGGTGACTTTGCGTGCAAATGTGCAAGTTTTAATTGCTCTTTTTTACCCTCTGTTTTTCTCATATTTCAATACATACGAAGTGAACGTAACATTTAAGCTTCAGCCACAAGCCGCAATCTACAAGCAGAAAGCTGAAACTGGAGACCGTAGCCTAAGCAGATAACTACTATTGGCTCTTAATGATTTTAGGCTGGGGCTTGAA
>CP070627.1:3708703-3710725 GCA_020355945.1 Candidatus Aminicenantota bacterium
AATTGGTATAACGGGTTCGGGCAGACTCCATCAGCTTTTTACTGAAACCGGTTTGATCCAGGATACCTTGCAGACCATCTGCGTTACCTTCCCGGGTTTCAAGGATTTTTAGCGCGGTATAAACCCTGGCAATGGTTAATAAAGCGGTCTCGCCAGGATAAGGATAAAAGTGGTCCTGGGGAAAAGAAGGGTGCAAAACAATTCGAGGAGTTGAAAAATCACTGACCATTTCACAAGCAAGCAATTTCTCATAGCGGTCCAGTAAAAAAGAAAGTTGGGTTTTTAATTTTACTATTTTGCCCTGGTTGGACCTGACAAAAGTGACCCAATCTTTTTTATTTTGATTAATAAACCGGGATTTTTCATTATACCTGTGGAACATCTTTCGATAAGCGATAATATCCCAATTGAAGCGAAAACGCTCATTGTCAAATTGAGGATCGAAAAGTCTGCGGTATTTATTAATGATTTCATCGGAGTGCACATTTACATCAGGGGGTTCCGAAAGGGCAAAAACCAGGTAGAAACCATTGCTTTTATCAAAGATTGTCGGGCCCAGGTCTTTTTCCGTATAAACATTGGTAGGGTGCGTCATATCAAATTGGTTGAAAAGAATAAAAAGAATAATAAGAATAAAAAGGGCGATTAAAGCCAAAGGAATTTTGCTGCTTATTTTTTTCATTCTATTCCTGTCAGTACGGTTTATTATACCATATTTTATATTTTTTGCTCGTGACATTCGGGGACTGACGCTTAAAAGATGTATTTATTTCTTCTGGCTTTGATTTTTCATACGTCTCTTTGCATTTTGATAATAGTTGAAATTTGTTGATTATCCCATCGTCAATATGGTATCATTTACCCTTGAAGAGATTTATAAAAAATGAAAAAAACAGCCACAAAGATACACAAAGCGGGCTGCCAAAGGTGACAGGTGCGTTATAACGGTTATAAGGGCAGGTGGGGTCTCTAATAGGCTGCCCGTACTGCCAGCCCCCCAGTGAAACAAAATTTGAAAAAATAAGTAAAAATATGTATAATGAAAAATAGTAAAAAATACCTGGAAAATTTTTACATTACCGAGAAAGAAAAAAGGAGGTAAAAAATGAGAAAAAAACATTTGATTTTATTTGCTTTGATAGCATTTCTATCATTGCACCTGGCAGGTAAAAATGTTAGCGTCCAATTGGATGTAACATCCCGGTTTATCTGGCGGGGTTTTGATTTATTGCCGGATAACAATTCGGCTTTTCAACCTTCATTGACGTTTGATCTTGGCGACTCAGGTTTTTCATTGAATGTATGGGCCAGCTTTGCGCTCACTGACCGGGACGTTTATAAATATGCGGATGAAATCGATTTGACGTTGACTTATGCGCTTCAAACAACGGAAGATTTATCACTTGTTTTAGGATTCACCAATTACGGTTGGTGGTTTGCCAGGGATTTTGAATTTAAAGATAATACCACCCAGGAATTTTTTGTTGAACTGGGTTTTCCAAAAGTGCCCTTTTCTCCTACGCTTACTGCTTTTTACGATATCAACCTGGGAGATGGTCTTTACGTCCAGTTGACCGGGGGCCATCCGCTGTCTATAGGTAGTGGGCTTACCCTGGACCTCGCTGCCACACTGGGATATAACGCCGGGATGTATCTGCCGGAAGGGGCGGATACCGGGTTCAGTGACCTGACGATTGGCGCTTCTGTCCCCTTTAAACTCGGAAGCATTACCCTGTCCCCTTTTGTGAATTATACCTTTGTTTTTCTTGATGCAGTCAATGATGATAATGAGTTGTGGTTCGGTGCCTCATTGATATTTTAATTTTTAAGGCTTTAAAAGATTAGCCACAAAGTTACACAAAGGGACACGAAGAAAAAATAGATATAAATACAATTGTAGGGGTTTGATTCATCAAACCCCGTAGAGGCGTGGATGAATTGCTCGGGCCGGGCTTGATAAATCAAGCCCCTACAATAGAATTGAGATATTGAGAGCATAATTTTCATCCGTCTCCGGGCGAG
>CP070627.1:3710825-3712842 GCA_020355945.1 Candidatus Aminicenantota bacterium
TGGGAATAAAAGTTTTTTGCGTCTTTTTTTGTAAATAAATTACCTGGCAATATATTCCAATAAAAGGGTTTGATGAATCAAACCCCTACAATCTACTTTCTCTTCTCTTTTTTTTGCCTGGCACTTTTTTTTTTCGGCACTTTTTTTCTTTTCTTCGATAAAACCACAAAAGGATACAAGAAGATTCAAGCTTAAGTAAAAAAGATTGGAGCTTGAGTGAAAAAGACTCACGCATGAGTAAAAAAGAGTGGCGCTTAAGCAAAAAAGACTCAAAGGTGAGTCAAAAAGACTGGTGGTTAAGCAAAAAAAACTCACTGCTCAGCAAAAAAGACTCATGGTTGAGTAAAAAAGAGTGGCGCATAAGCTAAAAAGACTGGCGCGTGAGTGAAAAAGACTCACGCGTGAGCAAAAAAGACTCAACTTTCCGTTTCGTTTGGTGATTGTTCTTCCTCTTCAGTTTTACCTTTTTTTCTTTCGTATCTTCTTTTTAGTTCGGCAACAATGACATCAGAGCCGGGTTTACTGGCTTTTGCCGCTGCTTTTACCGCGTCGTAAAGGGAGAGAGCTGCTGATAAAGCGTCTGCTCCTGCGGCCATATAGGTGTCGCTGAGTTTTTCCATCACCGGTTCTACCCGCTTCATCAGGTCTTTCAATTGCCGGGCCAGGTCCCAGTCTTTTTGGAATTCCTCTACGTTAAGAAAAGGTGGAACAAACTCTTTGTGAGTGTGTGCATATTTCAGCGCCTGTTCTACAAAAGGCAGCGATCGGTCTCCCATTTTATACAAAGTTTTCCTATCCTTTATCGACAGGTTGACCGCAAAGGCCGAGATTTTAGCGTCTAAATTTGTTATGTCCTGGAGTAAACCTTCAATTTCTTCATCGCTCAGTACTCTTGAAATTTTTTCGTATGGCATATTTTGTTACCTCCTGTTTTAATTTTTTGATTTTACATTTTATCCGGCCGTCTGGAATGTAAATTCGAAGCTTAATTGTAAGAGGAACCCAAACCCGGGTCAAGCCTGTGTTTCAATATTTACAATGTTTTTTCTTCTTTTTAATCAGGTTTGATGAGGGTTTTGATGGGGAAATTTTTTGGACGTTTTTCAGTATTTTTGCCTGTAAAAAGTGATGGAAAAAGTTGAAGCTAACCTGGAAATATGGTAATATCCGGCATTATGGATAGTAAAAAACTTAAAGACAGTGCAGATTTTGAAATCTTCAGATGGATGATAAAATACATTTGGAGCCTAAAGGACCATCAACTTAGAGAATTGAATGTAAGCCGGCTTTCCCATGAATTGAATATGAGCCGGTCCTATTTATATGACTTATTTAAAACTTATAAAATAAATTCACCCGGCTGGCTTTTAAAGAGGATAAGAATCATTCGTGCATCAGAACTGCTGCTAGAGAAACCACGGCTCTCCGTTAAAAAAGTATCAACGAAAATAGGATTCAATACGGTTGATTATTTCATACGGGTTTTCAAAGACTATTTTGGAACTACTCCGTTAAAATACAGGAGGTATTACCAAGAAGAAAGACCTGGAGGCGCTGTTGATATACCTGGGGTCTAATATAAAAGATGTAAAACCGGAACAACTCCGGGATGCAGTCAATGAAGCCTTTGAAGAAGGAGGTGCGATGATGAGTACCGTATTTCAGCAAGTCCTGGAAAAAGGCAAAGAAATCGGAGTAAAAGAAGGAAAAGATGAGGAAAAGTTGAGAGTTGCGATGACTTGTCTCAAGAAGGGAATAGATATAAATACGGTGGTTGAAATTACGGGTTTACCTATTGAAAGGATAGAACTATTAAAATCCTTCATACAGCAGGAAAATTCCGGGCATCAATAATTTTTTTTTACTCTGTGACCTCAGCGGTCACGTGTCCTCTGTGGCTAAAGTAATTTCATGGAAGTGGGAATAAAAGTTTTTTGCGTCTTTTTTTGTAAATAAATTACCTGGCAATATATTCCAATAAAAGGGTTTGATGAATCAAACCCCTACAATCTACTTT
>CP070627.1:3712942-3714936 GCA_020355945.1 Candidatus Aminicenantota bacterium
CCTCAAGTGAAGGACTGCCAATCGCCAATCAGCTTCAACTTTTATTGCAAAATGATGCCTATGTGGAAATTTGGAACCAGGGGACGGTATTCGGCTTAGGAGATGCTATGCTTGAAGCGCTAGAGGCAGCTACCATTACCTATGATTTCGGCATTTTTATTTTTTCACCGGATGATGAACTTTACAGCCGAGGTGAGATTAAAACTGTAGCACGAGATAATGTAATCTTTGAGGCTGGGCTTTTTATTGGTAAATTGGGCCGACGCAGGGTATTTGTAGTACAACCCCAAGGGCAACAAATCGTTTTACCTACTGATTTCCACGGCATTACAACGGCCACATTTAATCCAAATGCCACTAACAAAGCCGCTGCCCTTGGACCTGTTGCCGAAACCATTAGGCAGGCTATCGACCGTGCAAAAGTAGCTGACTTTGCCTAATAACAGCTTCAACTCGTAAGCATAGCGGCGGTGCTTGATAGTGTGACAATGTGGTGCATGCGTCGGAAAACGTCGGAAAAGGGGACGGGCGAAAAATAGTAAAAAAGATATAACTGGAAAAAAAACAAAAATGGTAATATAATATTTATCTGAAAAAGGAACCGGTCAAAGGAGGTGATTGGTATGAGTGAGTTGAATTTAAAAATGAGTTTGAAAACCAAATTGGCTGACATCTCTTTATTTAAAAAAATTGTCTCTAATGGGTTACTGGAGGAAAGGAAAAAGATTGAATATGCTCTAAATAAAACAAATGGGAATATAAAAAAATGGGAAACCAAATATAAACTGTCTTCTGAAAAATTTATCCAGCGCTTCCAAAAAAATGAAATTGAAGAGAACAGCGACACGTTTGAATGGTGGGCTGAATTAAAGGCATTAAAAGAGTTAGAAGAGAAACTCAACATTGTGAATAACATTGAAATATGTCAGTGATCACAGAGTATATCTCACAATTTAAAAAGAAAAAGGGGGCAGGCAAAAAAAGATATGAAAAAGAAGAAAAATAAAAGAAGAACCAAAAAAATGTCCGAAATGATTTTAGATATTGCATCTGGTTATATTGCTCTGGGCCAAACCTTAGAAGAAAAACAAAGTTACCTGAATGGAGCCTGCACTGCATGGAATATAGCTGTCCTTCCAGTGGAGATGAGACCCCTGGCATTAAGCCAGCATCTAAATCAATGTCAAATAATATCAAACGGGAAAGGGAACATAGAGGATCTCAGGCATGATATGTTAATTTTAATTGAAAATAAATTAAGACTATACCCAACAATTAACAAAAAAATCTTGAATGCCTCTATATCTCTTGAAAATGGGCAGGAAAAGATAACAATTATATCTACAGGAAACTGAGGTGGTGAAAAAAGGGGACAAGCAGAAAAAATGAGCGAAAAAAACGTACCTGGAAGAAACCATGGGCCTTTTTAGCAATCTGGCCGACGCCTATCGGTGGCGGGCAGTAAAACGGCACGCCAAGAAAGTGCACGAACAAGCCCTCGAAGTGGTGCGTGCACACTACAACCACGGCGAGCCATTCGCCCTCTTTCTCAGGGATTTCGACTGGGACTTCGTGCGTCTCTATTCGGGTAGCGACCTGGATGCCAGGATTCGATCGGCAATTGAACGGCACATGCCCATCATAGGCGTATGCGATGCCAGGGACCCCCTACAGTTCTGGCTTCAAGAAGCTAAGGACAGAATCCCGGTTTTGATCCTGGAGGATGAAACCTGGGAAGAATCCGTGACTCACCTGGTCAAGAATGCGGCTGTCCTGGTGGTTCACTGCCTGTATCTCTCCCCGGGAGTGGAACGGGAACTCGAGATCATCTCGAAATTTCAGCGCCAGGATTCTACTATTATCGTGCTTCCACCGCCTGATGAGGACCCGCTGGCAGGCATACCGGTCACTCAAACCGGTCCCGACGGTACCATCATGTCTCGGAATTTCACCAAAGCAACACCGGGTGACCGCCGGTTCCGGCAATATGCGGC
>CP070627.1:3715036-3717012 GCA_020355945.1 Candidatus Aminicenantota bacterium
TATTGACTTCTCAAAACCTTATCCAACTAACATTTTCAAAAAAAAGGTAAAATATTATCAATTTTGACCAAAATTCGGAAAAGTATGTTATTATAAATGCATATGAGGTTACCATGAAAAGTAGAAAAAAGATGAAACAACTTCCGATCCTTTTATTATTTTTAATCGCATTTTTCCCGGGAATTCTTTTTCCCGGGAATACCAGTATTACCAAAATCGGGGAGTGGGGCACCGGGTGTTATCACGATGTTTTTGTCAAAGGCAATTATGCATACTGCGCCGCATCCCGGGCCGGGATTGATATTATCGATATCGGCACACCTGCCTATCCCCGGAAAATAGGGAATATAAATACTCCCGCCTCGGCAGTATGCGTGTTTGTTAAAGGGAATTACGCATACATCGGGGATACCGGGGAAACGGATAATTTATTGGTCATCGATATCACCAACCCATACAGTCCTATCCGGGTAGGCGTCTACACAATAGATATTCCTTATTATTGTTATGTAAATGCTGTATATGTTAAAGGTAATTATGCCTATGTGATTGCCTGTCAAAATTTGAGAATTATCGATGTAACTATACCATCTTCACCAACATTGGTCTCGGAGACCGCAGTCGATCATGGCCCGGAGGATGTGTACGTTAAAGGAAATTATGCCTATGTGGCGACGGATAAAGGTGAACAGGATGATGATTTCGTCTCATTGGATATTTTCGATGTTTCCGATCCCGGCTCCCCCGGACTGGTAGGAACATTTCAGTCCCGGTATTTCGAGGATGTATGGGCACTGGATGTTCGGGGCGGTTATGCCTATTTGACGGGCGGTGGCCTGACGGTTGTGGATATATCGAACCCGGCCGCGCCGGTAGAGGTTGGACGCTTGAATAATGCGGGGGGGTACGATATCCAGGTCAGCGGTGATTATGCTTATACGCCTTCCTTTCGCAAAGGGTTACAGGTAATCGATATATCCGATCCCACCTCCCCGGTCCCGGTTGGAAGTGGCGGGCCTTCCAGGGGGGTAGGTGTGTATATTTCCGGTAATTATGCATACATGGCGACCGGCAGCAATGGATTGCATGTTGTTAATATTTCTAACCCAAACGATCCCACTCATATTGGAGAATACGATCGTTCAGGCGATGCCGTGGGATTGGATTTTAGTGGTAATTATGTCTATCTCTCGCATTCCGATGCCCTGCACGTGATCGATGTATCGACCCCGGGCTCACCTACCCTGCGCGGCAAGATTGATACTCCCTTCAATCCCAGGTATCCCAGGTATATATATATTGAAAAAACACAAAATGTACATGTCCGCGGTAATTATGCTTATGTGTCCACCATGTATGACGGGTTGGAGATTATCGATATTTCCAACGCCGCTTCCCCGGTACTGGCGGGAACATATGATACACTCCAATATAGCGAGGATGTTTATGTCTCCGGCAACTATGCTTATACGGCATGTAAAGAGGGTTTACATATTATCGATATATCCAATCCCTTCTCACCGGCCTTTGCGGGTTCATATAATCTTGATCCCCTGCGTAATGCCTCAGGAATATTTGTGCGCGGCAACTACGCCTATTTGACGGAACCTTTCGGCCTGATTATTTTTAATATTTCCAACCCATATTCTCCTACATTGGTAAGTTCCCAACCTTTAAGCAAAAGTTACGGTGTATTTGTCAGCGGTGATTTTGCTTACGTGGCGGATGGAAACGCCGGTTTGCGGGTTATCGACGTATCCGACCCGGAATCCCCGGCGATAACCGGGAACTATGATACTCCCGGGCATACAACTGCCGTATATGTCATGGGTAATTATGCCTATGCGGCGGACGGCAGTAACGGTTTGCCGGTTATCGATGTATCCGATCCCGCATCACCGGCGATTGTGGCAAACTATGACACCCCGGGAAGCGTGTCCGGTGTACATGTCAGTGGTGATTATATCTATGCGTCG
>CP070627.1:3717112-3719082 GCA_020355945.1 Candidatus Aminicenantota bacterium
GGAGATCATTATGGATTTTATTTTGAAGCATCAAGAGCGCTGCGGTTGAGGCAGTCCTGTGCCGGCAGCGATAACACTGTTTTTATGCACCTGCTGGCAGCTTTCAATGTGCTGCTGCATAAATATACCGGCCAGGATGATATCATTGTGGGAAGTGGAATATTAGGCCGACGTCATGCCGACATGGATCATATTATTGGTTTGTTTGTCAATACGCTGGCCCTTCGAAACTATCCCGCCCCAGACAAAACCTTCCTGGAATTTCTAAAAGAAGTCAAACATACATGCATTAACGCATTTGAAAACCAGGACCTGCAATTGGAAGAACTGGTACGACTATTACAACTAAACAGGGATGCCTCCAGGCACCCGCTTTTTGATGTATGCCTGGTAAACCAGAATTTTGAACAATCTAAAAAAGAGATAAAAGGAATAAAGGTAGAACCCTATAAAGAATTCGAAAACAAAACCTCGAAATTCGATTTAACCTTATTTGTCCATGAAGGTGATAATGAGATTTACTTTGAGTTGGAATACTATACCGGGATATTTAAGAGAGAGACCATCACGAAACTGGCCAATCATTTTTTAACCCTGTTGGAACGGGTGATAGAAGAACCCGGGGCCTGCATATCCGATATCGATATAATGTCAGCAGAGGAGAGGAACCGGTTGTTATATGATTTTAATGATACCGCAGTGGAATCCCCCGGTGATAAGACTCTCTATGAATTATTTGCAGAACAGGCAGAAAAAACGCCGGATAATGCTGCCATTATCGGAGAAATGCAAAGCGCAGAGCGCAAAGCGCAAAGCATAGAACGGAATAAGGAACGCCATGCGCCATGCGCCATGCGCTGTGCGCTCACTTACCGGGAATTGAAAGAACAATCCGAACAACTGGCCCTGTTATTGCAAGCAAAAGGGATTCAACCCGGTACCGTTATGGCTATTATGGTGGAGCGTTCCCTTGAAATGGTCATCGGAATTTTGGGAATATTAAAAGCAGGCGGAGCATATTTGCCCATTGAACCGGATTATCCACAGGATCGGATTGATTTTATGTTAAAGGACAGCAATGTGAGAGTTTTGGTGAGTAAGGTGAGTGGGGTAATCGAATTAAGCCCGGACTCCTGGAAATCCCCTCTTGAGAGGGGTGGACGCGGCGCGTCGCCTATATGGCCGAAGGGGCGGGGTGTGTCTAAACCCGCAGTTAACCTGGCTTACATCATCTACACATCCGGTACAACAGGAAAACCCAAAGGCGTAATGATCGAACATAAAGGTGCGGTAAATACCCTTTTATACCGAAAAGAAGAATATCAAATGAATTCAAACGTTATCGCCCTGCAATTGTTTTCATATGTCTTTGACGGTTTTGTCACCAGCTTTTTTACGCCCATCATTTCCGGGGCCAGGGTTGTACTTTTGAACCGGAAAAGCATAACAGATATTGAAAAGATAAAAGAAGTTATCGTAAAGAATAAAGTCACTCATTTTATAAGTGTGCCGGCATTGTACCGGGCAATCATAGAAAGTCTAACCCCCGGGGAAGCTGTTTCCCTGGAAGTGGTCACCCTGGCCGGTGATCGATTATCCCCGGATATAATAGAAATAACCAAAGCGAAAAACAGGAATATTGAAATCGCAAACGAATACGGTGTAACTGAAGCCGCTGTCATGTCAACTATATACCGGAACCAGGAGAAAGACCACTGCATCAAAATCGGTCATCCTGTATGGAATACAACGTTGTATATCGTGGATAAAGGATTGAAACTCCAACCCAGCGGTGTTCCCGGTGAGTTGTGTATTGCCGGCGTCGGGGTTTCCAGGGGATATTTAAACAACCCGGAATTAACCGCAGAGAAGTTTCTCTCTGTTTTCAATAGGTCTTATAGGTCCTATATGTCCTATATTTCTAAAAAAATCTACAAAACCGGTGATTTGGCCCGGTGGCTGCCGGATGG
>CP070627.1:3719182-3721152 GCA_020355945.1 Candidatus Aminicenantota bacterium
TACAAAAACTTGAGAACCACCTTTTTTCCCCTGAGACCCAGTGATACCATCAATATCCAGGCCTTTTACCCGGGAGCTTCCCCGGAAGAAATCGAAGAGGCCATTGTCCTGAAAATCGAAGATAACCTGAAAGGAATTACCGGCATCGAGCGGGTGGAATCGGTTTCCAGCGAAAACAGTTGTATGATTACGGTAAAACTGCTCATCGATTATGATATCGACGTGGTACTCCAGGATGTAAAAAATGCCGTGAACCAGGTGAGTTCATTCCCGGCCAGCATGGAACGCTTGACTATTTATCGGCGGGAGCCGCGCAACTTTGCCATTGATTTTGTCCTGGCCGGCAATGTTGATCTGCGGCACCTGAAAGAACTGGCCCGCCGGGCAGAACGGGATTTGTTGGCCATCGAGGGCATCTCAAAGGTTTCCATCAGCGGATTCCCGGAAGAGGAAATCGAAATTGCCTTGAGGGAGCATGATCTCAGGGCCTACGGGCTGACGTTCCAGGAGGTCCTCCAGGCCATCAAAAAAGCCAACATCAGGATGACCGGCGGTAAAATAAAGGGCAGTGAAGAAGAACTTTTGATCAGGGCTAATGTCAAAGGATACTATGCCCGGGAACTGTCCAATCACCTGCTGAAATCCACTCCCGAAGGGGTATTATTCGGCTGCAGGATGTGGCGGACCTGATCGATCGCTGGTCGGAAAACCCCAACCGGGTGTATCATAATGGTCGACCCGCGGTACGGGTCACCATACAGAATACCAACGAGGAAGACCTTTTCTTTGTTGCCCGGGCGGTGAAGAATTACATTGAAAAATTCAATTCCAGGCACCCTGATGTCCAGGCCTACGTGATACGGGATGGCTCGGAAATCATCCAGGAACGCATCGACATTTTAAGCCGCAACGGCATCCTGGGCCTGGTCCTGGTACTCTTGTTCCTCTCTCTTTCCCTTAATATGCGCATGTCTTTTTGGGTGGCCCTGGCCATCCCCATCTCCTTTGCCGGTATGTGCATGGTGGCGCCTTTTTCTAACCTCACCATCAACGTGATGTCTCTGCTGGGCATGATCCTGGTGCTGGGGATATTAGTGGACGACGGCATCGTGATCGGGGAGAACATCTACCAGCACCATGAAGCAGGAGAAAAGCCCATCCCCGCCGCAGTCAAAGGAACTGTGGAAGTTCTCCCTTCGGTGGCTGCCTCTATTTTAACCACAGTGGTCATCTTCACTACATTTTTCTTCTTAGAAGGAGGATTGGGAGACCGCACCCGGGACCTGGCTTTTGTGGTGGTGGCCACCGTGTTCTTCTCCCTGGTGGAAGCTACCTTTATCTTGCCTTCACATATTGCCCATTCCAGGGCCCTGTGTGCAGAGGCCAATAAAAAAACCTTTATCGAACGCGGGGCAGACAAAGCACTTCGAGCCTTGCGGGAAAAAGTTTATGGGCCCCTTCTTCAATTTGTCATCCAAAAGCCCGTATTAACCATTGCCGTACCCCTGGCACTTTTAATGATCACTATTGGGGCACTCAAAGGCAGTATTATCAAAACCACCTTCTTCCCTAACATCGAGCGCAGAAGAGTCGATATAACCCTGGAAATGCCAGCCGGCACACCGGCAGCCATTACCGACCAACTGCTGGCCAACATGGAAACCAAAATATGGCAGGTTAACGAAATATACAAACAGGAACACCGGGACGGCAGCGACCTGGTCCTGGCCATTGCCCGCCGCATTGGTACAGGCACCCACCAGGGGAATCTCAATGTCACCCTCATTAGCAGTGAACACCGGGATTGGGATTCCCTGGAAGTTACCAATCGCTTCCGAAAACAGGTGGGCCGGGTACCCGGAGCCGAAAAACTGGAATTCGGCGGCCGGGGCTTCTGGGGCAAACCCATTTCCATTGCCCTGGCCAGCAACAACCTGGAACAACTCAGAGAAGCCAAAGAGAAACTAAAA
>CP070627.1:3721252-3723215 GCA_020355945.1 Candidatus Aminicenantota bacterium
CAAAAGTTTTTGCGGGGTCCAGGGGCGGTTTTTTCAAAAAAAGCCCCTGGTCGCCGAAGGCAAAAGTAGGGCCTATATTTACCGCACCGGCGACCTGGCCCGGTGGTTGACCGATGGTAATATCGAATTCCTGGGCAGGATCGACCACCAGGTCAAAATAAGAGGCTTCAGGATCGAATCGGAAGAAATCGAAAACTGCCTATTGACACATGAAAACATAGAAGAAGCCCTGGTGGTAGCAAAAAATGATGAAAATGGTGACCAATATCTTTGCGCCTATGTGACAGTAAAAAATACAAACGACAATGACACCAATGACCCGGAATTACGGGAATATTTATCCTCTTACCTACCCTATTATATGATCCCCTCCTATTTTGTAAAAATGGAAAAAATACCCCTCAATACCAGCGGAAAACCGGACCGAAAAACATTACCGGAACCTGGACTTAAAACCGGGGGAGAAAACTACGAACCACCAAGAAACAATGTTGAAAAAAAATTAGTAGATACCTGGTCAAAAGTATTATTCGGCAGAAATCCATCACATCAGGCTGTAGGCATTAATGATAACTTTTTCGAAATCGGCGGGGACTCTATTAAAGCCATACAAGTCTCTGCAAAGTTAAAAACCTACGGACTTAACCTTAAAATTAACCATTTATTTTTATACCCGACTATAAAAGAACTAACCAGGCACATAACAAAAACCCAACAGGCCATCAAACAAGAAATTGGTGAAGGGGAAGTAGATTTAACACCCATCCAAAGGTGGTTTTTCCAATCTGATTTAAAAGATAAACATCATTTTAACCAGGCTGTTTTGTTGTATTGTGAGCAGGGATTTGATGAAGAGATTTTAAAAAAGGTGCTCACCAAACTGGTGGAACACCATGATGCCCTAAGAATGGTATATGATTTTAACCAGCAAATACATGAAAAGGCAATTGTCGTCCAGGGAAATCGAGGAATAAATGGGAAATTGTTGGACTTCGAAATCATGGATATTAAAGATAGGGATGATATTGAAAAACCAATAGAAAAAGAAGCCAACCGGATACAGCAAAGCATCGATTTAAAGACAGGACCATTAGTCAAAACAGGTTTATTTAAAACCCGGGAAGGAGACCATTTATTGATAGTCATCCATCACCTGGTAGTGGATGGCATATCGTGGCGTATACTGTTGGAGGACCTGGCCAGCGGATACATACAAGCGCACCAGGGAAAAGAGATAAAATTCCCGGGAAAAACCGATTCCTTTAAACACTGGGCCTCTCAGTTGAAGGAATATGCCGCAGCCAAAGAAAACAAACAAGCCAAAGGGATTCTAAACCAATTGGAATATTGGCAAGCAGTGGATGCGCACCAGCCAGAGCCTTTGCCTGTAGATCATGAAATCGGAATGCGCTTGAAGAAAAAAAAGTACTGCAAAACCATATCCATAACCCTGGACCAACAAATAACAGAACTCTTGCTTCGAAACGTAAACCAGACCTACAATACGGAAATTAACCATATTTTATTAGCCGCACTGGGAATGACAATAAAGCAGTGGGCAGGCCTGGAAAAAATAACCATCAACTTAGAAGGTCACGGCAGGGAACCCATTATCCCGGACATTGATATCAGCCGCACTGTCGGATGGTTCACCACCCAGTACCCGGTTACCCTGGATATGGCAGGAACAGGAAACCTGGCTGGTGTCCTTAAATCAGTAAAAAAGACCTTAAGGCGTATTCCCGATAAGGGCATAGGATATGGCATATTACGATATTTAACTCCCCTACAGAAAAAAGAAGGCCACCTTTTCAACCTCCAACCGGAAATCAGCTTTAACTTCTTAGGAGAATTAACAAAAAGCTTTTGCGGGGGGTCCAGGCCCCTCGGCGAGGGGAGCCTAAAATGGCAAAGTGCTTTGCCCCATACGCTATGCGCCATGCGCCATGCGCAATGCTCTCGC
>CP070627.1:3723315-3725269 GCA_020355945.1 Candidatus Aminicenantota bacterium
ACATTAAAATCATAAAAGGAAATTCATGCCTGAATTCATTGGTGATTTCAAGCAATAGGTTTTCCAGTTCCGTTAAGATGTCGGTGTAATCGGTAAGGGCTTCTTTTAATACCCGTACCGCGGATAATGATTTCCACAGTGCTTTATAAACCACTCCGGAAGTATGATAAGCATCTTCCAGGGAAAATTCCGGGAATACTTCATCAAATAGGGCAAATTGTCGAAATGATATCAAGGTACGCTGAATTTTTGCCGTGATGATGGTTTTGTACCAATCCAGGTCGAAAAAAGCATCGGACAACAGCACGGGAATTAAGTAATGTTCTTTGTAGTCTTTAAAAAAATCATTGATCCCGTTCAAATACTCATAAGCAAGTTTGACCACCGGTTTGTTTGCAACTTGTTCACGGATATCACTGAGTGCTTTCATATCCGATTCTCCATCTTCATCAGGAATATAGATATCTTGTTTTTCAATCATTTGCATTAACATTTCATTAGTTTCCCTGAGGCAATCTTGTAATGCTTCAAGCTTTTTCTTGCCCTGTTTTTGGGCCTCCAATTCTTCGGCATAGACCGCGCACTCATCGTTAAACTCGCATTTAACACAAAGATAATCGCAGTAATTGTAAGGTCCTGGTGATCGATATTCATCTGTCATGGAAATATTGTATCGGATGTTTGAAGAGAATGCAAATGGTAAAAAATCACTTACCACCGGGGCAAAATCGATCCCCACCGGGAAAAAATTATTGACCACTGTATCAAATTTATCCACCACCGGAGAAAAATCACTGACCACCAGTGGTGAATCAATTTCTAGTGGAGGGGAATAAAAAGGTGCCAGGCAAAAATGAGAGTGGATGATGGAGTCAGGTAAGTTGTTTGCCACCAATATGCCCGATGAGCTCAATGATTAATGAAAAAAGGAAACAGGGGAACAGGGGAAACCATTCGGGTTTTCCCGAGAGAAGCGGATTAAAATATCATGTATCGGTCATCTATCTCAATTTTTGCTTTTTCGCGCCATCCGGGAATAAGTAAATCCAAATCCAAAGGAAGATAAAAGGGACGTTCATCCTCCAATACATCGGCGGGGGTATGCCTGTCAACGATATCATCGCCTACATAAACCGGACCGCCGGCGATTTTTTCGACGGAGAGCATCGCTTTGAGAAAGGTGATATGGACGATTTTAATTTCTTCAGGGTCTGTATCGACCTCCGGCTCGAAGAACCCAAGATAACGAAAAATAGGGGTAGTTCTCCAGGAAAAGTATTGTTTACCTTCCCATTGGAATTCCTCCCAGGAATCAGTGATATCGTCCGTTTCCTTATGAATTGTAAACCAGGCCAATTTTCCCCATGGGTCATTTTTTAAGCCCCGGGCAAATTCCTTTAGAGATATTTGTTTGCTGTTTTCTACAATAACAATTGCATTTACAGCCATTGTTTTGCATCTCCTTCATATCCAATGAAAATCATTTTTTATCGGTTCCCTTTTTGTTGCTCCGATCATTCGTATTGCACATTAGGTTTTAAAGCTTAATTGTAACAGAACTCGTTGGGGATCGCAATAAAATAACGGGCCCCATAATTTTCTAAGGTTAGAATGTCATTTCTTAGGGCTGGAATGTTGTTTCTCAAAAAAAGGCAAAAAACAAAAAAGGTGCCAAGCAAAAATGCGGCAAATCGAGTGATAATATGATCGTGCTCAATGATTACTCTTTTGAACCAAAGGTTTTTCACTAACCACCAGTGGAAAATCAATCCCGCACCGCCTGGATTTCTTCCAGGAACAATTGAAATTTATTGCACACCCCCTGGAATTTATTCGGGACCGCTAGAAATTTGTCCGGGAACGTTCGGAATTTATTCCGCATTCCCTGGAAATTATTCTTCACCGCTAGAAATTGATTGGGAATCTCCTGGAATTTATCCAGCACAGCTTCTTA
>CP070627.1:3725369-3727321 GCA_020355945.1 Candidatus Aminicenantota bacterium
TTTCGATACCGCCGGGCAAGAAAACGGTATTGCTCTATATCTTCTTTACGGATAGAACGGTCTGGCCCCGGAAAACTGGTTACAGTGATCTTGTCAGGTAGAATACGGACCTCTATTGGTTCTCGGATTTCATAAGAGCGATGATACACGGCGTTACATATGACCTCTTCAAGGGCGGCAAAGGGATAGTTGAAGCATCGGGAAGCTTCCGGGCGGTCGGGATGCTTGATTACCTTTTCCTGGATGACAGTGGCACGGATATGAGACAGGGCTTCTTCCAACATGCGATTAAGCGGCCCCTTAAAAACCTTTTCCGTAAAAGTGTCTGCCCCCGGGCCTTCAGGGAAATGTACAATGTCAATCTGGGTTTGTGGAAAGAAACGGTTAGGCTGCTCATTAAAAAACATCAATCCGACATTTTTCGGACGAACAGCTTCCACTGGACCGTCTACGATGTTCATCTGTCGGCAAAGTTGAACAAAGTCCATCGTAACCGACATTTGGAACAAATCGCTTTTTACTTTCTTCAGATAGGTACGAATCAAACCCAGATCAAGGTCGTCAAGTGCGGCTGTATGGTGCATGCGATCATCAAATGGAATTTTTGCAGCCAGTGTCATAAGTTCCGCTTCATCTTGAAAAGAGGCACGAATTGTGATAGAACCTTTACGGATGTAATATCCATATTCTCGGTTGTGTCTTGATAAAGAAACCGGTGCTTTGTATGGACGGCTCTGCCCGCCTGCCGCCCACAGCACTAAAATGTATTTACCGTCGATTTCGTAAGGGGCTACAACAGGATGGTAATATGGAATAATACGGTATCCCAGTTCAACGATCTCTTTCTGTATTGAATCGAGGTGTCCTGGTGTCAAGCCGAGGGGAGGTAGGATAGGACGTCCATTTTCTTCCTTTATACCGATAATTAGATATCCACCGTCCAAATTATGAAAATCATTTGCAAAAGCGCATAATGTATGGATCACTTCTTGTGGATTCCAACCAGCCTTAAATTCCAGGCGTTCCCATTCTACTGTGCGTCCGGTCAATATATCGTGGATATTGATTGGAAGTTTCATCATTTTACCTTTGAGTTCCATTATTATTTTACGGTTTTCGGAGTCTATTGTCAATATTAAATCGGGCAAATCAAATGGCAATCAGATATATCAAAGACTGCTCGAATATAAAAATCAAATTCACAACCTTTTCCGAAAAATACATCACGGATTATTCAAAGCCCAACAAAAAAAGTTACAAATGCGATATCGCACGGCTAAAAGCCCTCATGCCGTTTTTTGGAGATTTTTACATCGCAGACATCGAAAGCTCCAACATTGCCGAATACAGGAAACTCCGGTTGCAGCAAAAGGCGAAAAATCACGATAACCCGGTATCGTCTGCAACAGTCAACCGGGAAGTGATACTGTTAAAACGCATGCTTAAAAAGGCTGCCGAATGGTATGGGCTTAGTTTGAGAACCATAACCCTGGACCTGGTAAAAGAAGAATCAAGGGAACGCATCTTATCCCGTAACGAGATGGGGTTACTCGTGGCAAATGCGCAAACTCCTTTGAAACACGTGATTTTAGTGGCGCTTAATACAGGCATGAGAAAAGCAGAAATCTACAACCTGGAATGGGTCAACGTCAACCTGGAACACAATTTCATAACAGTAACGGCCCAGGAAGCCAAAAACAAGAAAATAAGGCGCATTCCTATCAACAAATCGGTCCGTGAACTGTTTATCAAGCTTAATCTTACCAGTAACAGCAACCGGTATATTTATTAATATTCTGTAAATACATACAAAAAAACAAATTTTTCCCGACTGGTTCTTTTCAAATGTCATGAACGAATCCTATAGGGTGGGGACGCCGTCCCCTTGAAAATCCCAAATCCGGCAAGCCTTATATGGATTTAAAAAGAGGTTGGCAGAGTGCGTTGGAAAG
>CP070627.1:3727421-3729373 GCA_020355945.1 Candidatus Aminicenantota bacterium
AAGGAGAATATATCAAAGAATTGAAATCACCGGAACCACAAACCCGCTATAAACCGATGGGAAATAAATATGTCGGTAGACGGGAAACAGTAGAGAATGGTATCTACTATGGCATCATCAACTTCTATGATGAAAATTTGAACAAAATAAAAGAAGTCTATCGAGAAAAAGGTGCTTTGGAATTGGGAAAATATTTTAATCCGCTTGTCGATCCCTGCCATTTCGACATCCTGGGGGATAAAATAATCATTAACGCCCAGGATGTACTGCTTGTATTCAACAGTAAAGGTGAAAAAATATCATCCATCAAGCATGATTATAGAAAAGTCAAAGTGACGGAAGCCTTCAAAAAAGACATAATAGAAAGTTTTAAAAAAGGTGACCGGAAACAATACGAGATGCTGAAAGACATTCTACAATTTCCTGAATATTGGCGTGGAATCTGGGGGTTTAGGGTGGTTGATAAAAAAATATATGTCGCCACTCACTTCAAAAAAGATAACCAATTGGAACATTTTATTTTCGATATTAACGGAAAACTTTTGAATACGGTCTATGTCCCACGAAAAGACAGGGGAATAAGAGAACGTTTATATCCCGGGGCCATCAGCAATGGAATACTCTATCAATTGATTGAAAATGAAAACCTGGATGGATGGCTATTACAAATAGATAAGGTGGAGTAGATTCTTTTTTAAGCTATACCGCATCTTTCCTTCGTGTCTTTCGTGTCCTTCGTGGTAAAATTGGGGTATAATTGGAATTGGTGCTTTTTCTAAATTTAGGTGGATTTTTTGCTATTTTTGTGATATTTTAAATCATCTGATATGAAGGAATTGACCATGAATTGGAATAAAATATGGCGGGTTTTTCCAGGGTTTGTGTTACTTTGTTTAACCCTTTTGATTGTTGCCTCCTGTAAACATACCGGGGAGGAACCCGGGGAACCAGTTGAAAAATGCGGTGATACAATCGCCCTGGCAGATGGCTGGTATATCCGGTCATCTGCGGTGTGTAAGGCAGCAGGAGAAACCATTTCCACTCCCGGTTTCAGTGTCGAAGGCTGGTATAAAACCAGGGTTCCCGCAACCGTACTTGCTGCACTGGTGAAAAACAACCTCTATAAGGACATCTATTTTGCTAAAAACCTGGAAAAAATCCCCGGGGAGCAATTTAAGCAGTCCTGGTGGTACCGTAAGGAATTTAGCCTGGCAGGTTTGCCGTGCTTTTCAACTGCGCGACTGGTATTTGAAGGCATCAATTACCGGGCTAATATCTGGATAAACGGTCGGAAAATCGCATCTTCCCATGAAATCATCGGTTCCTTTCGCATATTTGATCTTGATATTACCCCGTTTATTCATCCGCAAAGGAATTTACTTGCCGTGGAAGTTTTTCCTCCAAAAAAGGGTGATTTTACTATTGGTTTCGTAGATTGGAATCCTGGTCCCCCGGACAAAAATATGGGACTCTGGCGGGGAGTAAAACTGAGATTATCCGGCCCCGTATCTTTGAACCATCCCTTTGTGCAGAGTAAGGTCAACCTGCAAACGCTGGACCAGGCATCCCTTACTGTTACCGTTGACCTGGTTAACCATAGTAAAAACCAGGTATCCGGTGTGGTGAAGGGCGAAATTGAAGATGTCGGTTTTAGTCAATCTTTTTCGTTGAAACCCCTGGAGAAAAAAGAGATCATCTTCAGTCCCGATGGATATGAGGAATTGCAATTTCAATATCCCCGTTTGTGGTGGCCCCACAACCTGGGAACGCCGCATTTGTACCGGTTAAAACTGTCTGCCCTGCTGAATAATAATAAAAAGATTTCAGACAGCCAGGAGGTTACCTTTGGTATCCGGGAGGTATCGGATTATATCAATAAACAAGGGCACCGCGGCTACAAGATCAATGGCAAAGAAATATTGATCCGCGGCAGCGGTTGGGTGGATGATCTG
>CP070627.1:3729473-3731421 GCA_020355945.1 Candidatus Aminicenantota bacterium
ATCGGCACCGGTTTCCAGGCCCCGGATGATGTTTTCCTCGGCTGCTTTGGCGGTCAACATGATGACGGGAATGTGACTGGTGGCAATTTCGTTTTTTAAAATCCGGCACAGTTCATACCCGTCCATACCTGGCATCATAATATCACAGATGATGAGATCAGGAACAATTTCCCTGGCTTGCCGGAGTCCTTCTTCCCCATCCTTTGCGTCCTTAACGTTGTAATCGGGTTCGAGGGCACCGCGGATGTACTCCCGCACATCAGCGTTGTCCTCTACCACCAGAATGATGTCCTTTTCCCGGGTGTCCGGCTCTTTGACCATATCTTCGTCTTTAATCCCTGGTTCAGCTTCTTCTTCCTCTTCTTCTATTACCCCCGGAACCAGGACTGCGGATGGCGCCGCTATTGCCCCTGGTTCCCTCGAACCCGGGAATGATTCCACAATTTCTCCAGGTTTGAGATGGGCATCTCCTATGGGCAGTTGAATAACGAATCGAGTGCCGATACCTTCGTCTCCAGGGCTGTGTGCAGTAATAGTGCCGTGGTGGAGTGCGACGATTTCCCTGACAATGGCCAGCCCGATGCCGGTTCCCTGGCGATGATACACATAGGTGCTGTCGGCCTGGTAAAAGCGATCGAATATATGCACCAACTCTTCCCGGGGAATCCCCGACCCGGTGTCTGAAACAGAAACCTCCAGGAAATCCTGCTCTTCTTTGCCTGGCAGGGCTTTCTTGACTTTAACCGCCAGGGTTATCCTCCCCCCGACCGGGGTAAATTTGATCGCATTGGAAAGCAGGTTGGAGATGACTTCTTCCAGTTTTCCCGGGTCATAGTAAAGAGGAATGTCTTCCGTTTCGGTCTGAAATATTAATTCTACTTCACTTTGCACTGCCAGTGAATCAAAAGAGCTCAAAATCCCTTTTAAAAAAGGCACGATATTCTGCCGGGCCGCTTGCAGTTTCATGGTGCCGCTGTCGAATTTGGCTAGCGCCAACAACTGGTTGATCAGACCAAGCAGGCGCCGGGAATTGCGCAGCATCAACCGCATTTTCTTCTTTTGCTCTCTTTCCTTTTCTTGAGCACCGGTAAGCATTTGCTCTAAAGGTCCCATGATCAAAGTCAACGGCGTGCGGAATTCATGCGAAATGTTGGCAAAAAAACGGGACTTGATCTTATCCATCTCTTTCAATCTCTCAGCTTGCTCTTCCAATTGGCGATTTTTGACCTCGATGAGCTGGCTGGACTGCTGGACTTTATGATGAGCAGTTTCCAGTTCAAGATTCCGCTCTTGCAAATCCCGGGTGCGAACCTTTACCAACACACCCAGTTCCTTTTCCCTGGCTTTCAACTGCCTGACCCGGTAACGGTAAAAAGAAAATGCCGCCAACAAAACAAACAGTACAGCAAAAATATAAAACCAAAGGGTCTGGTAAAAATAAGGCCGCATATAAAAAGAAATAGAAGCCCCTTCCCGGCTCCAAACCCCATCAGGATTACAAGCCGTCACTTTAAAGGTATAATGACCCGGGGAAAGACCGGTATAAGTAGTACTGCGGACAGTTCCCACCTCTACCCAATCACGGTCATATCCTTCTAATTTTAATTTGAACCTGATCCTCCGCGGCTTGATAAAACTGGCTGCAGTATAAAAAAATTCCACCCGTTTTTTTCCCGGGGCTAGTTTCAGCTTGCCTCCGGCGGCCAGGGGGGCTTTTTTGTAAAATCGCCCCCCTGAACCCCCCAAAAAACTTTTGATTATAACAGATTCACCATCCACGATGAGTTTTTCAATAATAAGCTGCGGGAGAGGAGTATCGACCCCGGTTTGATTAGGATGGATAACGGTTACTCCTACACTGGTGGGAAACCAGAACCGGCCGTCTCGAGTCTTGCACCCTATACCGGTACACCACCGGGATTTCATCCCATCCCCCTCATTGTAAGAA
>CP070627.1:3731521-3733462 GCA_020355945.1 Candidatus Aminicenantota bacterium
GGTATTTTCAATTGTTCCTTCGTCATCTCCAACTATCACAGTCACCTCTCCCAATGGGGGAGAACGTTTAATCGTAGGATCGATTCATAAAATAGCCTGGACCACTTCCGGTTCTGTAGGGAATGTTAAAATCACGCTTTCTACTAACAACGGCAGCAGTTGGTCCATCATCACTTCTTCCACAAGCAATGACGGTAAATATTCCTGGAGAGTTCCGGATTTAGAATCACCAGCGTGCCTGGTATGTATTAACGAGGTTTCGGATGGTAGTCCTTCGGATACCAGTGATGCAGTATTTACTATCTTTGCTCCTACACCGCCGGAGATTGCCCTGAACCGTACACAATTTAATTTTTGCGCCCTCAGTTCAGGAACCTTCACCGACTCCCAGGTTTTATGGCTCAACAACAGCGGTGGTGGAACGCTAAACTGGAGCACCGATGCCGGTGTCCCATGGCTCAACTGCACCCCTGGTTCCGGTACCAACGCCGGTGTTTTAACGGTATCGGTGAACCCTGCTGGTTTAACAGAAGGTTCCTATACCGGGACCATCACAATCACCGATCCCAATGCCAGCAATTCCCCACAAACAGTAAATGTCAATTTGATTGTAAAGAGTGCCTCACAAGACCAGCCTCCCTTTGGTGAATTTGCCACACCTACCCACGGTTCCATCGTCAGGAGCAGTATCCCGGTGACCGGTTGGGTACTGGATGATGTGGAAGTGAAGAGTGTGAAGATATATAATGGCTCCGGTTATGTCGGAGATGCCATGTTTGTAGAAGGCGCGCGACCGGATGTGGAACAGGCCTATCCCGATTATCCGAAAAATTCCCAGGCCGGTTGGGGTTATATGCTGTTAACAAACTCTTTACCCAATGGTGGAAACGGGACCTATACCCTTTATGCCAAAGGCGCGGATTCAACAGGAAACCAGGTAACATTGGGATCCAAGACCATCAACTGCGACAATGCCCATGCAGTAAAACCCTTCGGCACTATCGACACACCTGACCAGGGCGGCACTGCATCCGGTGCCAATTACGTCAACTGGGGGTGGGTATTAACTCCCCAGCCCAACCACATTCCCAATGACGGTTCAACAATCAATGTATGGGTGGACGGTGTCAAACTCGGTCATCCCACTTATAATATTTACCGGTCTGATATTGCGACACTGTTTCCCGGTTATGCCAATAGTAATGGGGCTGTGGGGTATTTTTACCTGGATACCACCGCTTTCGGGAACGGTGTGCACACCATCCAGTGGACCGCCACAGATAATGCAGGCAATACAGACGGGATAGGCAGCCGGTACTTTATGACCCGGAATTCCACGCAGCACAATGCGCAGAGCGCAGGGCGCACAGCCCAGGGCAAAGAATTTGAAGTAAATTCGTCAAAGCCTGTGGGAATTATAAAGGGATATAAAACAGGCCTGGAACCCGCTGAACTTGAAATGATTTATCCCAATGAACGAGGCATGATAACGGTTGAAGCTAAAGAAATGGAACGGTTTGAACTACACTTCGGCGGTGAAGGCAAGTTATACGGACAGATGCTGGTGGGTAATCAATTCCGACCGATGCCTATTGGGGCCTACCTGGATTCGAATAAAGGTATTTTTTACTGGCAGATAGGTGCTGGTTTTCTGGGCAAGTACCACCTGATATTTATTGAAGAAGATCAATATGGAAATCGGATAGGAAGTAACATTGTAGTAAAAATTAAACCTAAATTTTAACTTTTTTCTGGGGAAGATAGGAGAGGAATGGCAGGTTGAGAAGAAAAGAGGGACAGGCCGTAAAATCTGACCTGTCTTTCTTTTCCCTTTTTTTCCTTTTTTCCATCAAAAATGTACCAAACTTAAAGAAAAGGTAGAGCAAGAAGTGAAGAGACAAAGGGAAGAGTCAAAATTTATAAATTTTGACTCTTCAAAAA
>CP070627.1:3733562-3735501 GCA_020355945.1 Candidatus Aminicenantota bacterium
GGGGACGGGGTAGACCGCATCTCTAATTTAAAATCGCTGTATATTTGCCCTTGATCGGATTTCATTTTGAGGTTAAATTTTGCATTTTTTGGAAAGGTGACATCGATATCTCCGTTGAAAGTAGTGAATGACATGGGTTTATTCAAATTTACCCGGTCAAAAGAGACGGTCAACTCGCCGTTATAAGTGTTAGCCACCACTGTACCGCTGACATTTTTTAATGATATGGGACCGTTGTAGTGACCCACCTCCAATTCACCGTCCACGTTTTCCACTTTGATGTTCCCGGCTTGAAAACCCTTTAGTTTCAAAGACGATTTATAAGGAACCTTGATATTCACGTCCAATTTTTTCGAAAAAGAAGAGACTTTTATATCCACCACATTATTTTCTTCTTCAATGCTTAAACCGGTGCTGTTATTTTTTATCAGGTGCATTCCTTCGGTTTTTTTGGATTTTTCTCTCTTCATCTTTTTCAGCTTCTCTTTTACCTTCTCTTTTGCCTTCTCTTTCGCCTTCTCTTTTGCCTTTTCCAGGAGTTTGGATTCCCAGGAATCGGTGTCAACCTTTGCCTCCACCATGATGGTTTTGCCATTGTAACCGGTGACAATGATTTCGCCATGATGGACCTTGACGTTGACCGACGCTGGTTTTGACGGATCGGTTAGGGGCACTTCGGCTCGATCAACCGGTGGGTCCTGGGCATAATTCGCTGCCCCAAACCCAACTACCAACATGGCAGCAATGAAACATATAAAAATAGATTTTATCTTTATCATTGTTATCCTCCTTTATAATTTAAGTTTTAAATTTTAGATATGATGATATTACCGTTGAGGGTATCCATTTTAATGGCAGGGCCGCCGTTCCCGATGCGGACACTCTTAAAGCGGCTGCTTTTGTACACATATTTTCCCTTTTTTCGCTCTCCTTTCCCGGGAGAAGACGGGAGATAGGTGGCAGGAAAATCACTGTAGATTTTCCCGTTAAAGGTTTTAAGCTTAAAATCTCCTGACAGCCCCGGGAGACAATCTAGTTCCAGGTTCCCGTTGATTGTTTTGAAGGAACAATCGGAATCGGGATTTTTATCGAACAACACGGTTACTTTGCCATTCACGGTATGGGCTTCACCGGAACCGGTGATTCCTTCCATTTTAATTCTTCCGTTAACCGTATGAACCAGGAAATCCCCCTTAAGATTTTTAACCGTAATTTTGCCATTGACATTTTTGATGGTGCTTTTTCCCTGGATGTCGTTTACGTCAACATCGCCTTTATTCACGGTTTTGACATCAAGGCCGGTTTTAAAGGGGACTTTTACCTGGAAATCATATTGGACAATATATCCCAATTTGTGGGTTTTCCAGTTGCAGCGGCCTTCTTTGTCTCTAAAAGGTCCATCAACCACCACATCGATGCTGTTGCCTTTAGTAGAAATATCCAGTTTTACTTCCTTTTTAGCGTTTTCCAGGGTTTGGTTGGTTTTGGCCCGGATGGTTTTTTGGGCGGTCAACCGGACGGTTTTACCGCTGTAACCGGAAACACTGATGGAACCGAAAATATTGTCGATCTTAAGAGTTTGCGGTTCTGTTCCACCTGCGAAAGTTAAGTTCTTTTCAATGGTCTCGTTTTCCTTGACCGGGAGATCCCCAGCCTCTAAAAAAAAGACCATCAAGAACAACATCATTACAATCATAAGAATTTTTCTCATTATTTCCTCCTATTAAAATGTTTCATATCAGTAATACTTTAAATCCAGGCAAAGGTTACTAAGACCTTTTAGAAACTTTACATTTTGCCACAGAGGACAGATGACGGTTGAAACGACCTTTAATAAAATGTTTTTGCGGGGGGGGCCTGGGGCCCCGCGGCGCGGGGAGCCTAAAATAGCAAAGTGCTTTGCCCCATACGCTATGCGCTATGCGCCATGCGCAATGCT
>CP070627.1:3735601-3737537 GCA_020355945.1 Candidatus Aminicenantota bacterium
ATGGGCTCTATTTGAAGACAATTCGTTGTTGTTATTGGAAGAACCGGAAGTTTCTCTAAATGCTTCAATTTTAAACCATATTCCCTCGTTGATCTATCGAATTACCAGCAAAAAAAAGAAAAAGCAGCAAATTTTAATCAGCACCCACAGCATTGACTTGCTTTCTAATGTTGGTATCGCTGGCGAAGAGGTATTAGTCTTTGAACCTGGGAAAGAGGGAACGGAAATTAAGCCATCCTCTTCCTTTGAAGACATTCGCCTACTGCTGGAAAGCGGCTTAAAGCCATCTGAAGTAATGGTCCCTTTAATACGGCCCAAAAATATACTGGAGATGGAGTTATTTGAGTGATTGCCATAAACCTGGTGTTTGAAGATCAGTTAAGTGAAGCGGTGCTTAGAGTTATATTAAAACAGTCGAGAAAAAATTTTGAAATTTCACGTTGTTTTCCAGATCTTACCCGGCAGCATTCCAGTAGTGGTTTTGGGTACATAAAATCAAAAATCAAAGATTTTAATCAGGCAGCAAAGGGAATGCCGATACTGGTTTTAACCGATTTGGACAGAGAAGAATGCGCACCAAAGTTGATTAGAGAATGGCTGCCCGTCGAACCGCACCCTAATTTGATTTTTAGGGTAGCGAAAAGGGAAGTGGAATCATGGGTGATGGCGGACCGTAACTCCTTTGCTGGCTTTTTGGGGATTCCCATATCAAAAATTCCTTTTAATATCGATGAAGAGGTGGACGACCCGAAAGCTTTCCTGGTTAAGATGGCACGGAAATCAAAAGATCGGGCAATGCGGAATGCCATTGTTCCCAAAAACGCTAGTTCTAAAATGGGACCAGACTATAATGCCAGGTTGATTTCATTTGTAAAGGATAAATGGAATTTAAAACGGGCCGTGCAGCATTCGAACAGCTTGAAGCGTGCTGTAAATGCCATTAATAATTTTCAACCGATTTTAATGGAAGGATAATGTTTTCCTTTGTGGCTAAAATTAGAAGTATAGTAATTCCCTGCGGCGGGAGGCCGCACTGCTGACCCCTGCTCCTCAGAGGCACGAAAAACCCACCAGTTAGAGTTCGCTTACTAATTAACTATATCGGTACGAGTAAACCCTGAGACCCGAAAGATAGCAAAATTTTAACAGCTCATTGATTTTATTTTCCAGTGTAAAGTTCATCCCCTTCTGCTCTTTTGCCTGGTCCGACATATTAATACTCACCACCACATCATCTTTGGCCATTTCTGCCACCTTTGCCAGTTGCCTTTTGATCTCTTTCACTTCTTTATCGCTGAGGTCATCTTCTATGGTTATTAGAATCAAATTACTGATTTTTTCAACCAAATACATATTTTCCTTCCTATTACCATGTTATTTGTATTTTTTGTCCCTAAGATAGCAGTATAATATATTGGGGAAAAAAAATCCACAGGAAAAAAAAATTTCGGGAAATTTAATTTTTATGGAAATTGATTGTAGAAATGACGTAATAGGGTTCCTGGCTATTTCAATTGATTTAAGATTTCCCGGATGGCGGTTTCCAACTGGGGGTCTTTGCCTTGCAGTCGGTCTTCCAAAGTGGTTTTGACGTAGATATCGGGCTTCACCCCGGTCCATTCGATATCTTTTTTATCCAGGGTATAACATCCCCATGAGGGTAACCGGTAGTAAGAGCCGTCAACAAGAGTTTTACCCGAAGTAAATATCAACCACCGATAGGTTTCGGTGCCGATGACTTTTCCCAGGTTAAGTACCTTAAAGGCCTCTGTTGTCAATTCGGCATCACTTAAGCTCTGTTCGTTGATCAGTAAAACAATGGGCTTGGCTGCCGGTGCAAAATTGGGTTGTGGCGCAAATTTTCCTTCGCGGTACTTCCATTGGGTATAAGGCTTGCGGCTGAGAAAATTCAACACGGCATCATGAACATTACCCC
>CP070627.1:3737637-3739569 GCA_020355945.1 Candidatus Aminicenantota bacterium
TTTCATGATGGGTTCGGTGTTGGGGTCGTAGCGGAGGATAATCGGTTTCAGCGCATCCACGGGAAGGTTCAGCAGGTCCAGTTTTTCCCGTACTTTAAGGGTGGCAAAATCCATATTGGTATTCCAGGCAAATTCCACCATGACTTCGGACATCTCGGCCCTGGACACCGAAGAAATACGTACCACGTTATCCACCACACCCACCGCCTCTTCGATAGGCTTAGAAATAATATGTTCGATTTCAGCGGGCGCGGTACCGGGATATTCTGTCTTAATGGTAAGAGTAGGATAAGAAATAGTAGGCAGGAGGTTGATGGTGAGTTTGGAATAAGAAATAAACCCGAAAATAAGCGCAGCTACAGTGAACATAAAAACAGACACCGGGTGATTAATGGAAAATTTAACGATCTTCATCGGGCTACTCTCACTTTCATTTGGTCTTTCAAACCTTCTACTCCCACGGTAACAATACGGTCACCTTCTTCCAGGCCTTCCTCCACTTCAATAAAGTCACCTTCGGAAATACCGGTTTTAATAGAACGTTTAGCAACCTGCATACCCTGGAAGTTGAAGATAAACACATAGGGTTGGTTTTGTTCATAGGTGATACTTTTCCGGGGGATCACCAGGGCATCCGGTTTGTTCCTCACCACGATCCTGGTCTCCACGAACATCCCGGGTTTTAGCTTCCGGGTTTTGTCAAAAACTTCTACAGTTACTTTAACCGTACCGGATTGGACGTCAATTCGCGGGTTGATCAGTTTAACTTTTCCTTCAAAAACCATCCCTTTTAAAACATCTGTCACCACCTGGGCTTCCATTTCGGTCTTGAGGTTGACAATATCGGCAGTGGGCACATAGACACGAACCAGGAGGGGTGAAAAATCTTCTACCGTATAGACGTGTTGATTGGCATTGACCCGGTCTCCTACTTCTATCAGTCGTTCCGTGACATAACCTTCCACCGGTGATTTTATTTTGGTGTAACTTAATTGTAATTCCAGGTCTTTAAAACTTTCCAGTTTGGTTTGATGGTCCAGTTTGGCCTTGTTATATGTGGCCTGGGACAATTGGAAATCCTGTTGGGAGATCATTTCTCTTTTCTTCAATTCCTGGCTTCTCTGGTAATTGGTTTCCTCGTCATCCAGGGTCAATTTTGCCTGCTGCAGTTGGATTTCGGCCTGGCGGTAGCTGATGAGGATTTCCGTATCATCCAGCAGTGCCAGTACATCATCTTTTTTTACAAAGTCACCTTCTTCGCTGGCTATTTTTTTCACGTAAGCAGACAGGCGGGAATAGACCTCTACTTTTCGTTCCGGTTCTACTGCGCCATTGAGTACCAGGAACGCATTGATTTTTTGGCGCTGCACCCGTTCTACTTTCACTGCTGGGAGATTGGCGCCGCTTTTTCGCATTTCCAGGAATTGTTTGACACGTTCCATGGGGATACGGCCGCTTTTGATGGCTTGTTTCATCCGGTCCGGTATATCCAGTTTATCAATATCGATCTCCTCGTCCTTTTTCTCTTCCGTTCCCGCCTTTGCTTTCCTATCTTTTTTTTCTTTTGTTTGCGGGTGTGGTGATTCATCTTTTTTTCCACACTGGGTGAAAAAGGAAATCAACAGCAAACACAGTATTAATACAATAAATTTCTTCATTTTAACTCCTGGCAAATATTTTCGCTGCAAAACTCACACCGGGCATCAATGCAGTCCCAGGTGCCATTATATATCCTCCTGAAGTTTCGCACATTTCTTGCGTAATATTATACAACATTCAATCCTTTTTTTTCTTGCAAAAAAAATTTTTTTATCATTTCAGTCCTCTAATACGAAAACAAATCGTTAAAGTTTATTTATTTATATCTGGTGGCTGGGGGGGCTTCTGGCATAGGGCAGGGAGATTGACTTAGGGATTAATAAAAAGCTTTTG
>CP070627.1:3739669-3741568 GCA_020355945.1 Candidatus Aminicenantota bacterium
CGTTTTAATTTTCTTGCGGAAGAACCCGTTAAAATAAAAACACATCTTTCTTTATAAAGTTCAATCAACCGGTGAACTTCATTAAACAATTGAGGAATCGTCTGCACTTCATCTATAAAAACATAGAGCACATCATTATTTAATTGATACTCGATATCTTTACTTAACTGTTCGGGTTTATTTAAATATCTTCTATACAATGCTCCATCAAGTAAATCTATTTTAAGTGAATGAATAAATGATTCTAATAGATGATTTACAAAATAGGTCTTCCCTGAGCCACGTGGACCGAGGACCAGGACAGACTTTCTCTTCTTTAAGACCTCTTTAATTGTATTTATTCGTTGTACCATTGCACATTTTTCGTATATATTTGCATTAAACTTTCCATAATATACAAAATTACAACACAAATGTCAAGCCCTTTTTTAATCTAAACAGCAATTTTTTTAAAGGGACAGGTAAATAATTAGCATCTAAGCGGGCGGCGTCCGCAGCCCAAGAAGGCCCTAACGGGTCATTTTTCGGCGCACTGATTTGTGCGCGGGGAATTACCGCTGCAAAAATCCTTGCCAAAAAAAAGCAGTGGGCAGATAGTAACACACAAAGGTACACGAAGAAGAGAGGAAGGGTAGAATTAATAAAAAGTTTTTGCGGATGTTTCACGGGGCCAGTGGAAAAAGAGAGAAGTTGAGAAGATAAAAAGGTAAGAAGATGAAAAGACAGATGACGGACGGCAGACGACAGATGACAGATAACATGCCATAATTGTTTGTAATTTGGACATTGTAATTTAGCACCTGCCTTTTTTTTAGACAGGTGCATTGTTTGTAATTTGAATTTTGTAATTTGTAATTTTTTTAATTATAGGTCCCCCATGCCATGGGGTCCTCTTTGGGGTTTTTTGCCTGTGATTCCCCATTCAAGGTTGTCCAGGGCTTCGGTCTCTTCTATCTTTTCTTTGAATTTTACCCAATTGAGTTCGCGAAGGAATGTTAAATTTGAAGGGAGTTTTGAGACGCCAGGCAGTAATACCGGTATAACGGGTATGTTTTCATCGACACACCGGCTGATAAAGGTGCGCAGTTCCAGGATTTGCCATTTTCCGATTCCCTGTTTTCCAATGATTATTGCTGCGGATTTAACGTTTTGAATATCTTGACTAATGATGTCCTGGAACCATCTGCCTGGTGGTATTTGTTCGATATCCAGCCAGGGATTAAGTCCACGGGCTTTTAGTCTCTCAGAGAGTTTGACAACTTGCTCTTTATCCTTGCTATTATGGGCCAGGAAGACGTCAAATTCCCCGATATCCGCTTTTGCCCTGGAGGTGGTGATACCAACGGCTTCATCTTTTTTCTCTTCGGCTTCTTCTTCCATTTCCCTGACCTTTTGAAGCAGGTCCGGGTCGCCGAATTTTTCTTCCAGCAGATCGAATAATGGTATTTCAGCGTCGCAGTACTGGCAGGTAATGTTGGTTTTGCCCTTTTCCAATCGTATCTTAACCGCCCGTTTGTTTTCTACTTCTTCGCTGCATGCGGGGCAGCGGTATATTCGTTCCCGGTCTACCGAATCGGCCAGGGTATGCCTGAAAAGATGTTCATGGATGAATCGCAGGAACAACACCTTGCTCTCCATAGAGGTTTGGTCTTCAAAAAATATAGAAATAATGCCATCGCCTTCATTGGGAGATGTAAAAATAAAACCGCAAAGGCAGCCGATTGCATCCCGGAATTCAGCGGCATTTTTATACAGGTCTTTTAATTCAAACGCCCCGCTGTAAAATAGCCGCACCACTAAGGTGGCATAAATTTCTTCCACAGCGCCGGAAAAGCGGTAAGCCACTTGACGGGCAGGTGGTTTGGGGTATTGGGGAAGTTGGCGGTTGAATTTGGAGGG
>CP070627.1:3741668-3743558 GCA_020355945.1 Candidatus Aminicenantota bacterium
GGGTGATATCTTCGTCATATACCCGGGCTTTTCTATTGTCCAGGACAACTTGCAGGGGTTCTTCCAGGTCATCATAAACAAAGATAGTCCTCAAAATATCATATCTTTCGATGAGTTGATTAAATGTATCCTCTAAGATTGATTTTTCTATTTCTCCTTCTATGGTAAATACACCCTGGCCAAAGTAAGAATCGGATTTTTCATTTCTTAACCAGTGATAGAGCATCCCGCTTTGCATTGGACTTAATGGGTATATCAGTTGAATTTGCGGGTTTTCATCGATGGCGCTGGTTATGTAATTGTTGATCCGTTCCAGGTCTTCTTTAGGGATTCTACATTCCAGGTCCATGTGCCGGGGTACTAATTCTCCTTTTTCCCGGCCCGGGAATTGAGGGATTTTTTGTTCGCCTCCTGTTTCTTTTATACATTTTTCTGCTTCTTTTATTACAGGATGTAAGAATAAATCATTAACTTTCAAATCTATCCCATATTTTTTTAATCTCGTAGATACCTGTATTGCTTTTATAGAATCGCCGCCCATCTTAAAAAAATTGTCATTGATGCCTATTGGTTCAATACCCAGGACTTCTTGCCACACGTTTACCAATTGCTTTTGCATCTCATTTTCCGGTGGTATATATATTTCACTGGCTGGTCTGGCTTCCGGTTCCGGCAGTGCTTTTCGATCGACTTTGCCGTTAGGTGTGAGAGGGATGCTGTCCATATTGACATAATAAAGGGGGATCATATAATCCGGTAATGATTGAGATAGATATTCTCTTAATTGGTCATTAGTGGGTATTTCAAATGCCCCTTCCTGGCTGCCGACGAAGTAAGCACAAAGTGATATATTTTTGACATGATCTTTCCTGGCTATCACCACTGCTTCTTTAACTCCCTGGTGTTTTAATAATTGATTCTCTATCTCTCCTAATTCGATTCGAAATCCCCTGATTTTTACTTGATGATCGATTCGGCCCAGGAATTCGATGTTGCCGTCCGGCAGCCACCGGGCCAGGTCGCCGGTTTGATATAACAAGGGGGCAAGCCCCCTTGTTCCCTTTAATGAAAAGTTTTTGCAGGGGGGTCCAGGGGCCCCTCGGCGAGGGGAGCCTAAAAAGGCTGCGTGCTTTGCACCAAACGCTGTGCGCTCTGAGCTATGCGCAATGCTCTCGCCCCCTGGCTGCCGGAGGCAAAATTTTTCTGCGGTTAATTCCGGGTTGTTTAGATACCCCCTGGCAACACCGGCACCGCCGATAGTTAATTCCCCTGGAATCCCGATGGGTTGTAATTTTTGTCCGTAATCCCATACAAAAAATTTCATATTGGGCATGGGCATACCAATGGGTACAATTCCCACAGGAGGAATATGTTGGATACTTTGTTCATAATAACTGGTATCGATTGCTGCCTCTGTAACACCATAACTATTTATAATCCTCATCTGGCTGCCAAAACCTGAAACCAGGTTTTTAAAATCCGCTGCCCGACAACTTTCCGATCCGATAATAAGCAATTGCAAGTTATCCAGGGGTAATTCATTTTCATATACGTACTCCATAAACGGTATAACCAGGGAAGGTGTGGATTCAAACAACGTGATCCACTGCTGCCTGATCAGGGAATACAATGAAGGTGGGTCTACTCTTATATCTTCCGGGCAGACGATCAGTTTACCACCATTCAGTAACGCCCTGGCAAAATCACCGGCAAAAACATCAAAGGAAAAACTGGCCATCTGGAGTAAATTGACCTGGATTTCGTTCAATCGATATTCTTTTTGCCAGCTAAAAGCGGCATTGACAAAATTGTTGTGTTGAACCATTACCCCTTTGGGTCTCCCGGTGGACCCGGAGGTGTAAATGACGTAAGCCAGGTTCGTGGGAGAGA
>CP070627.1:3743658-3745545 GCA_020355945.1 Candidatus Aminicenantota bacterium
GCGATTTTTCAAAAAAGCCCCCCTGGCCGCCGGAGGCAAATTATACAAAACCGGTGATTTGGTGCGCTGGTTGAAGGATGGGAATATTGAGTTTTTGGGTCGTATTGATTTCCAGGTTAAAGTCAGGGGGTTTCGCATCGAGTTGGGGGAGATTGAGAGCTGTCTATTGAAATATCCGGGTACCAGGGAAGCCGTGGTAATTGCTAGAGAACATGAGAACGGCAGTTACTACTTGTGTGCGTATGTTGTAAGTGGTAGTAACGGTCCTCTTACCGTTTCACAACTAAGAGAACATCTTTTAAAAGAGCTGCCGGATTATATGATTCCTGCATATTTTATTCCCCTGGAACAGATGCCTTTGACCACCAGTGGCAAGGTGGATAGAAAAAGGCTGCCTGAGCCGGATGAGAGTACCATTACTATGGGTGTCGCATACGTGGCACCAGTTGCTGAGACCGAGAAAAAATTGGTCAAGATATGGCAAAAGTTGTTAAAGATAGAGAAGATTGGTGTTATGGATGATTTTTTTGAGTTAGGCGGTGATTCCATCATGGCCAACCAGTGCATTGCCCGGATACGGGAAGAGCTTCAGATCGAGGTTCCTTTGCGAAAATTTTTTGAGCGGCCTTATATAAAGGCTTTATGTGAAGAGATAGGGAAGCAGGACCGGGGGGCGACAGCCATTCCCAGGGGCTCCCGGGATGGCTTAATTCCTCTTTCTTTTGCCCAGGAGCGGTTGTGGTTTTTACATGAATTGGATGCAGAGAATGTGGCTTATTTTGTCCCGCGGGTGATACGCATCAAAGGCAAAATAGAAAAAGAGTTGTTTGAGCGTACGTTCAGCGAAATCATCCGGCGTCATGAGATACTTCGCACTCGGTTTCTTACAGTAGAAGGCTTACCTGTTCAGCACATAGACCCGCCGTATGAGTTTAAGATTCCGGTCATTGATTGGAGTGGCCCAGCAGAGTCGCAGCAATCGCAGGAAGTGGCTGAATGGTTAAAAGAAGAGGGGCGGCGGAAATTTAATTTTGAAACCGGTCCTATGCTGCGGGTTACCCTGTTGAAACTGAAACCGGAAGAACACCTATTGGTCTTAACTGAACATCATTTGGTTCATGATGGTTGGACCCAGGGGGTATTGTTAAGAGAATTTGTCACTATTTTTACCGCTTATTCACGAGGCCTGGACCACCAGATGCCGGAATTACCCATCCAGTACGCTGATTTTGCCATCTGGCAGCGGGAAATGATGCAAGGGGAGATACTGGCGGAGCACCTGGACTACTGGAAAAACAAGTTATGGGGGCTGCCCCCGGTATTGGAGTTACCTTATGACCGTCCCCGGCCATCGGTAATCAGTGGGCAAGGGGCGCTGCTTGATTTTCATTTATCCGCTTCCCTTACCCATGAGTTAGAGGAATTCAGCCTGAAGAACAATGTAACTTTGTTTATGACGATGCTGGCAGTCTTTAAGGTTCTTTTGTATCGGTATTCCGGTGTGGGAGATTTTTGTGTCGGAACCGGGATTGCTAACCGCCGGTACAAGGAGATGGAAGGCATGTTAGGTATGGTGATTAATTCACTGCCTTTACGCACCCAATTGGATGGGAATCTTCCCTTTAACCGACTGCTGCACCGGGTGAAAGAGACGTGCCTGGAAGCCTATCAGCATGAAGATACGCCTTTTGGTCAGATCGTCGAGATCATGCAGCCGGAAAGGAGTTTAAGTTATTCCCCAATTTTCCAGATGCTGTACAGTTTTATGGATACCCCGACTGAAGATATGCGTTTGCCGGGATTGGAATTGGAGTTATTGGAGTCCCATAACCGGTCTTCTAAATTTGATATTAATATTGTAGTGGTGCCGCCCCTGGAACAGGAGGA
>CP070627.1:3745645-3747529 GCA_020355945.1 Candidatus Aminicenantota bacterium
ATTTTTTTAACCGAAGCCCGGGGGCTTCCTTTCGAGCTTGATACGTTTTTCAGCAAAAGTAACCGCATCATCAAACAGATGAATTTGGGTAACCTGTTTATGGCATTAACATTGGTTCGCATAAAGGATAACCAGGGCGTAGTCGCTTCTGCCGGCATGCCGCCCCTTTACCTCTACAAAAAGAAAAACCGCACCGTGGAAGAAATTGTTCTTAAAGCACCACCAATCGGAGCGTTTAATCATTTTCCTTACCCTCATAAAAAGGTTGAATTTAATGAAGGAGACACATTGCTGTTACTTTCCGATGGTTTACCGGAGTTATTTAACCCTGATGAAGAAATGTTCGGTTATTCGCGTCTTAAACAATTGTTCGCCGGGATTGGGGGTAAACCCCCGGGGCAGATCATCGATGAACTGGCTGCAGCCGGTGACTCGTGGCTGAAGGGAAAGCCCCAGGATGATGATATCACTTTTGTGGTGTTAAAAGTGAAATAAAGACCTTCCTTAAAAATACCAATTGTCGGTACAACTCACCACCGTTACACCGTTATAAGTTTTGCCTGGTACGAATTCTTCAAGGGTAAGAATATGAAGAGCAAATTGGAAACATCAACTCCTCTCCCCATAATTTGAATATTCATTCATGTGTTGACTTTCTACATCACTTCCTTTAATATATTTTCTTTTGAAAAAAAATGATTTTTTTTACTGCCGGGATCCCGGGAAAGAAAAAAACGATTTTCCTGGCAGTTATATAAGGAGTATGATCATGAAAAGATTTTGTCTATTGTTTGTATTGTTGTTGTTTATTTTTACAAATTTTGTCTTTGCCGACAAAGTGGCAATTCTCCCGGATATTCTAAAACCAGACTCTATTACGGTTGACAACAATCAATTATTTATCACCGAAGGCGCTTCCATTTATATTTACTCGTTAAAAGATTTCAGCCTGGAAAAAAAGTTTGGCAAAGAGGGGGAAGGACCGAAGGAATTTAAAATTACCTCTTATGGTGGGTCCGGGTTAATCCTCGATGTTCAGCCCGAGGTTCTGCTGATAAGCAGTGTGGGCAAACTTTCAATCTTTACCCGGGCTGGAACCTTTAAAAAAGAACTCAAAGCCCCTTACAGCTTTTTCGGAAACGCGTTCCTGGGCATGGGCCATCGATTTGTTGGCATGTGTTCCACGATGGGTGAACAGGAGAGCTTTATTACCGTAAATATTTATGATGCGGAATTGAATAAAGTAAAGGAAGTTTGCAGATGGGAAAGTCCCTTCCGACCAGGAGCCGGCACCCGTGTTTTTACTGAACCTTACATTTTCCAGGCTACAGAAAACAAAATATTTACGGCTGGCGGAAAAGAATTTAAAATAAACGTGTTTGACAGTAATGGAAAAAAACTCTATTCAATCAATCAAAAATATGAAGATATCAAAATCTCAGAGGGTTTAAAAAAAGCGGTTATTAACTATTTCAAAACAAGTCCTTCAACCAAAAACGTGTTTCAATTTATGCAGCCCATCAAATTCCCTGATTATTTCCCGGCGATACTCTCTTTTTTGGTAAAAGACAATAAAATATATGTACTCACTTATAAAAAGAAAGATCACAAGCATGAGTGTTTTGTATTTGATCTAAAGGGAAAATTATTAAAAAAAGTATTCCTTCCCGTTATTGAACAGACGCTGGTGTCATACTATCCATTTAATATTAATGATGGAAAACTCTACCAATTGTTAGAGAATGAAGAGGCGGAAGAGTGGGAATTGCATGTGACTGAGATTAATAAGCTTTGAAGAACAGGGGCCCGGGAACGCCGTAAGCATAAAAACGTGCCAGACAAATTTTTTTATAGTTCCTCCGGCGGCCAGGGGGCGCTTTTTGA
>CP070627.1:3747629-3749511 GCA_020355945.1 Candidatus Aminicenantota bacterium
GGGACACGGGCTGGTTTTTCGCTTCGAGTACCGCACCCGCCTGTTTAAACCCGAAACCATGGAACGCTTTCTCCGTTATTTTAAGAACATATTGTCTATCATCGCCAGCGATCCAGGAATAAAGTTATCGGACATAGAAATCCTCCCGGAAGAGGAAAAAGAAAAAATCCTTGAAATGTGTAACGGAATTGAGGTGCCTTATGACACCAGCCGAACCATTGACCGTTTATTCGAGGAACAAGCAGCCAAAACACCGGACCATATCGCTCTCGTGGGAGCCCACCAATTACACGAAAAGGGGACAAGGGGGCTTGCCCCCTTGTTAATCACGGTGACCTACAAGGAATTGAATGAAAAATCCAATCAATTGGCCCATTTATTACAGGAAAAAGGTGTCCGACCTGATACGATTGTGGCCATCACGATGGAACGTTCCCTAGATATGATCATTGGTATCATAGGCATATTAAAAGCCGGACCTGCTTATTTGCCTATTGACCCGGAATACCCACAGGATCGGATTGATTTTATGTTAAAGGACAGCAATGCCAAAATTTTTTTAACCCGCAGGGAAATTGCCAAACTTTCTTCGCCGCAGGCGTTTAATCATAGCCCGAAGGGCACATCTTTGTTTGGAATTTGGAATTTGGAATTTGGAATTTACCCCCGGCAGGGGGGCCAGCTGGCCTACATCATCTACACCTCCGGGACCACCGGTCAGCCCAAAGGGGTGGCAGTGGACCACCGGTCGTTGATAAATCTTTGTCATTGGCACAACCACTATTATGCAGTCACACCGGGAGACCATGCCACCCAGTATGCATCTTTGGGATTTGATGCTTCGGTATGGGAGATTTTTCCTTACCTGGCAGCAGGTGCAACTTTACACATTATAGAAGATCGCATCAAAAGTGACATTTACCAGGTGGACAGTTATTTTCACAGGCATGGGATAACCATCAGTTTTTTGCCCACACCAGCGGCAGAGCAGTTGATGATGCTGCCCCACTCAAAGAGTAAACGTCATCTGCGGGCGCTCCTGACTGGCGGAGATCAATTGCGGATTTTTGTTCCCCAACCATACCCTGTCCATAACAACTATGGCCCCACAGAAAATACAGTAGTAACCACCTCATGGCCGGTCAAAACCAAAGAGGAAAATATTCCTATTGGGAAACCCATCTATAACAACCAGGTGTACATTTTAAAACCCAACTCCTCTGGCTTACAGCCTATTGGTGTACCCGGAGAGTTATGCATTGCCGGACACAGTCTTGCCCGGGGATACCTGAACAACCCCGAACTAACCGCGGAAAACTACTGCCTCCGGCGGCCAGGGGGGGCGCTTTTTGAAAAAACTGCCCCCCCTGAACCCCCCTGCAAAAACTTCTTATTATTCCGTTACCACTCTCACCACTCCACCACTCACCACTCACCACTCACCATCTACAAAACCGGTGACCTGGCCAGATGGCTGCCGGATGGGAATATCCAATTTATGGGTAGAATCGATCAACAAGTGAAAATAAGGGGTTTCAGGGTTGAACCCGCAGAAATAGAAAAACATTTGAATCATCATCCCCAAATCAACGAATCTGTAGTAATAACTATTGAAAAAAATAGAGAAAAATACCTCTGCGCTTATGTGGTAACCAACAAAGATTTAGATACATCAGGCTTAAAGGATTTCCTTTTCAAAAGGTTACCCGGCTTTATGGTTCCCGGTTTTTTTGTTCAATTGGATAAAATTCCTTTGACACCCAATGGTAAAATAGACAGGAAAGCCTTACCAGCACCGACCCTGGAAGCAGGAAGCAGGTATACTCCCCCCAGGAATGACATCGAAAAAAAATTGGTGGAAATATGGTCAGATATCTTAGGT
>CP070627.1:3749611-3751489 GCA_020355945.1 Candidatus Aminicenantota bacterium
ATAGGGAGAAGAAGGACTTCGTCAGTAACGTTCAACTGAAAGACCAGTACTGCCAGGTTTTTTATAATAAATTAACCTATGTTTTCATCGAGATGCCGCGGTTTACCAAAAAAGAAAATGAATTGGAAACCCATTTTGATAAATGGCTTTATTTTTTGAAGTACCTGGAAGATTTTGATAAGATACCGGAGATATTGAAAGAAGAGATATTTGAAAAAGCGTTTCATGTGGCCGAGATTGCCAATTTTACCCCGGAGCAATTAGCCCGGTACGAGGAGAGTTTAAAGGCTTATCGGGATTTGAAAGGGGTGGTAGATACCTCTTATGAGGAGGGAAAAGCCGAAGGAAGAGTTGAAGGAAGAGTTGAAGGAAGAAATGAAAGAAATATTGAAATCGCTTTGAAAATGAAAAAAATGGGGGAACCACTGGAAAAAATTTCAGGATATACCGGTTTATCCATAGAAGAGATTGAAAAATTGTAAGATATTTCCACTTGCCTTTCAAACAAGAATTCATATTTAATGACAAAAGAAGAGGAGAATATATATTATGCCTAAACCCCAATTTTTCCATTCATACTATGGCCTGATTTATGTAGATGTTGGGCTGAGGAAAAGGGAAGGTATTCCGGGTCTCATCCGCATAGACGGCCCACCTACCCAATTCTGGTACCCACCGCCGTGCCCAGATGTGGACTTCTTTTTTCTCAAAATCAAGGGTTAATATATGATACGTGTTGATATCCTCTATGCCTTTTACACCGTAGAGGCTGCCGGTTCCTACGGATAGATAACTACTCCCGGAAAAAGAAAACAAGTTCCGGATTTTCAACCGGTGGATATGGCCGTGTAGATGAATCACCGCATACCGTTCCAATAAGGAGGAAAATTCTTCGTATTCTGTTTCCCAAAGCCAGTTAAGCGGGTGGTGGGTCAGCAGGATTACCAGTTCTCCGTTGGATGGATGCCCTGACTTGCCTTGAAAATAAGCCTCTGTGAATTGATTGGAACCCATGCGGATTTTCCCGTATTCATTGAAGTCTTTGAGGCAGAATAAAGCAGAGTTGAGACCGATGACCCGTACCGGGTAATCCTTTAATGTTCTTGAATACCAGGGTTTTGAGACGTCTCCGAATGTTTCTGTTCGAGAGTTTTGATACCCGTATTTCTCAATGAATCCATAGTAATGGGTAAATTTTTCATGGAATTCGCGGTAATTTTGAAAATCATTGAGAACATTGAAATTGATGTTGTTCTGATTATTCCAGGCGTCCTTCAGTATTTGTTGGCCTTGATGGGAAAGGATATGGTAGTCCCGGACATCGTGGTTGCCTGGGACCATGAATAGATCATCATTGGAGCATCCGGCAGTGGATAAGATGGTATTGATTTTTTTATGGATGGAGTCGTATTGGGTGTGGTTTCCCTCATAGGCGATGTCGCCGGTAAGACAGACGGCACGGATTTTTTCATTGTTTTGCTGCTGCCGCCATTTGGTAAGGTCTTCTAAGAATTCGTGGAAAATCCGTCCGATATCCGGGTGACGTTGCTGGGAATAATGGATATCCGAGATATGGAGGATATGGAGAGGATCGGTTGATCGGGTAGAATAAGAAATGGGTGGTTCTAATTGGATTCTTCGGGGTAAGATGTCGTCGATGACTAAATGCGGTGTAGAGCGTTTATAAATACTTTCGATTGCGTGGGCGGCGCTTTGGACCAACGCATCTTCATCTCTGAGAAAGGGTTTAAGGAGAGGGATATGGTTTGATGTGGCTAACTTCCCCAACGCCTCGATGGCAGCGCTTCGGACATAGTCATACTCATCCCTGAGCAGGGATTCCAGTAGAGGGATATGGTTTGCTGTGCCTATCTTACC
>CP070627.1:3751589-3753465 GCA_020355945.1 Candidatus Aminicenantota bacterium
CACCCCGCAAAAACTTTTCATTAAAATGCCCCCCTCCACCGCAGATATGGAGGATACAGGGTATGTTCCTGTCCAGAGCAAAAAAAATTTGATTTTATGTGAAAAAAATACTATACTATTAACCTAACCTGAATAAAAATCCAATAAAATTGGCTAAAAACAAGGAAGATAAATGTGAATATAAACAGCGTAAAAATACTTAAAACAACAACCCCGGAAGTAAATTAATGCTTTTCCAAATTCTAAATAAAGATAAAAACAGCCTGGCCCGAACCGGGATAATCACTACCAAAAAAGGCAAAATCAAAACCCCGGTATTCATGCCCGTAGGAACCTCAGGAGCAGTCAGAGCACTAACACCAGACCGCCTCAATGAAATCAACACCACAATTATCCTGGGCAACACCTACCACCTGTTCCTACGACCAGGCCCGGAAATTATAAAAACCTTTGGTTCCCTGCACAATTTTATCGGCTGGGAAAAATCAATCCTTACAGACAGCGGCGGCTTCCAGATATTCTCCATCAAAGAAAACAAAAAAGTAACCGAAGAAGGCGTTGAATTCAAATCCCATATCAACGGCAGTAAATTTTTCTTCTCACCGGAAAATGTAGTGGAAATTCAAAACAACTTTGATTCGGAAATCCAAATGGTACTGGACTATTTCGCAGGCTATCCCGCTGCGCGAGAAGAAGATGAATACGCATTGAAAATCACCCACCTGTGGGCCCAACGCGCCAGAAAACACTTCCTGGAAACCAACAAGGAAAATTCACAATTCGCCATCATCCAGGGTGGCCTGCATACAGACCTAAGAGAAAAATCCATGAAAGTACTCTCCCAAATGGATTTTGATGGATATGCCGTGGGCGGTTTGAGTGTGGGCGAAAGTAAAGAAGAGTTTGAAAGAATTATCACTTTCCTGGCCCCTAAAATGCCTGTGAATAAACCCCACTACCTGATGGGCTCAGGAACCCCCAGGGAAATTTTGATGGCAGTAGACCTGGGGATAGACATGTTCGACTGCGTCATGCCTACCCGGGTAGCCAGGAACGGAACCCTTTTTACCTCCCACGGCCGACTGTCTATCAAAAACCAACGGTTCAAACTTGATAAAAACCCCTTAGACCCGGGATGCCAATGCTATACCTGTAAAAATTTTTCCCGGGCATACCTTCGACACCTTTATATATCCGGGGAAATCAACGCCGCTATCTTAAATTCTATTCACAATGTCTATTTTTATCTTGATTTTATGTCCAAAATAAGGTATGCTATAAGACTGAATAGCTTTAAAAAATTTAAAGAAAAATTTTTACTGGATTACAAAGAAGGAGTGTAAGATGTATCTATTTGCTCAACCCACAGGAGGCGGTGGGGGTCAAGCTCAATTCAACCCCCTCGAGTTCATGATTCCCTTTATCCTGATTTTTGTGATTTTCTATTTCATCATCATTATGCCGGCTCGAAAAAAACAAAGACAACATCAGTCCATGATTAGCAACCTGAAAGGCGGTGAACGGGTGGTTACCACCGGTGGTATCTTTGGGACCGTCACCCGCGTAATGGAAGACAGGTTCGAAATTGAAGTGGCTAAAGGCACAAAATTGCAAATCGCTAAAAGTTCCATTTCTGGTATCATCGGCCTTGAAGAAGAACAAAAAGGCCAAAAAGGCCAAAAAAAGAAATAAAACCATTCTCTTCTCCAATGGAAAATCATAAACGACTCATATTGGGAGGCCAAAATGATTAAAACCATGGGCTGGAAAATCGTAATAATTTTCGCAGTTATTATATTTTCCCTGGTAATGCTGTATCCCCCGGGAGAAAAAATCAACCTGGGTCTCGATTTAAAAGGAGGAATGCACCTGGTAT
>CP070627.1:3753565-3755439 GCA_020355945.1 Candidatus Aminicenantota bacterium
AGCGGATTATTTAGCCACACATCCACCCCTTGCACCATATAACGCGCTACATTCATATCATAGTCCTCAATAAACACAATTTGCTTGATTAAATTGTGGGTGTTGATGGAATGAATGATGTGTTTGATGATCTCTTTACCGGCATTATCCTGGGGATGGGCTTTACCGGCAAATATGAACTGTACGGGTCGTAAGGCATGATCCAACATCTTCATCAGCCGCTGCATATCGCGAAAGATCAAATTACCCCGTTTAAAGGTAGCAAACCTGCGGGCAAAGCCAATGGTTAAGATTTCCGGGTCCAACGCTTCCTGGGCCTGGTTGATTAAAAATTGCGAAGCCCCCTTGCCAATGAGTTGTTTCTTGAGCCGTTCCCTGATAAAATAAATCAAGCGCCGCCGTCTCACCGAATGAACCCGCCACAATTCCGGGTCCGGGATATTATGAATACGCTCCCATAATTCTTCCTGGTCTTGTTTATCCTGCCAATGATCCCCCAGGTATCTCCGGAATAATTCTGTCATTTCAAAGGAAAGCCAGGAGGCCAGGTGAATCCCATTGGTTACGGATTTGATGGGAATGTGCTCTAATGGGACCTGGTCCCACAGGTTCTTCCACATCTTCCGGGATACCTGACCGTGCAGTTTGGATACACCATTAACATACGATGAATATCGAATCGCCACCACTGGCATGGAAAAATTCTCCTGGGTATTGTCGGGACGAACCCTGCCAAAACTTAGAAAATCATCTATAGAAAGTCCCAGGTCATTGACATACTCTTGAAAATATTCCCGGACCAAATCAGGATGGAATTCATCATTCCCGGCCGGCACCGGGGTATGGGTAGTAAAAACACTGGTCTTGCGAGTCACTTCTATAGCCTGATCGAACGAAAGCCCATGCTTTCTCATTAATATCCTGGCCCGTTCGAACAAAGCAAATGACGAATGGCCTTCATTCATATGGATGACTTTAACCGGTATTTCCAGTTGGTCCAGTAATTTTACGCCGCCAATACCCAGTATTATCTCCTGTTTCAGCCGCATTTCTCTATCACCGCCATAGAGTTGGCTGGTGAGTTTCCTTTCAGGATCGTTGTTTTTCTCGATATTGGCGTCCATCAAATAGATACTTATTCGTCCCACCACCAGTTCCCAGACTTTTAAATACAGGTCTCTTCCCGGCAATTTTACCCGGATTACCAGGGGAGAGCCATCGGCTTGTTTGACTTCCGTAATCGGCATATTATGAAAATCATTGACATCATAAAAATCCTGCTGCCACCCATCTTGATTGAGATACTGCCGGAAGTACCCCAATTGATAGAGTAAACCGATTCCCACCAGGTTCAAGCCCGCGTCACTGGAAGCCTTTATATGGTCGCCAGCCAGGACCCCCAAACCCCCGGAATATATGGGAAGTGCTTCTGTTAAGCCGTATTCCAATGAGAAATAGGCGATGCCAGTGTTTTTTTTTCTTGCTTTATTATTGAGGTGTTGGATATAATTTTTCAGTTTATCTCGAACTCTTGCCACTTCCACCACATAGGCTTCATCTTTAGCCAATTCATCCAGTCGTTCCTGGCTAATTTCCCCCAGCATCTTCACGGGATTATGCCGCGTTTTATCCCACAGTTCATCATCCATGCGAATGAATAATTTAATGGCATCCGGGGTCCAGTACAGCCACAGGTTATAGGCAATATTGTACAATCCACTGAGCTTTTTGGGTACATCCGGGATCACTTTGAATTTTTTTATATCCAAACCATTCATGATGGACTCCTTTTTAACAGCCCTATATTATACGAAATAAAAGAGAAATGGACAAGAGAAAGAGTGGTGAAAAAGGAGTCCATCATGAATGGTTTG
>CP070627.1:3755539-3757404 GCA_020355945.1 Candidatus Aminicenantota bacterium
AAAAGCTTTTGCGGGGGGTCCAGGGGGGCGGTTTTCTCGAAAAGAGCCCCCCTGGCCGCCGGAGGCAATTAAATAAATACCTTCGTAAAAACGTTTTTCCGATACTTTTTTTAACTCAAGACCGGGTATTTTTGTACCGCGGCTGCCCTGGAATACGATTTGATCGCCATACTTTGAGCGGATGCTTTCAAAAGAAATCGTACGGTTGTAATCAAAACCGGTGAAGCGTTTGGTCCAGATATCATAGAAATAGACATGTTTATAGAGTTTTTCCAGTGTTTCCGCATGGTAACTGCGGGACAGGTCACTGCCGAACTTTAAGGCATATTCCTGGGAAGAACTCCGGTAAAAATAGATCCTGGTATAGTCCTGGTAATTATTTTTCATTTCTTGATAGACAGCCAGGGATTTCTCTTTTAAGTTTGCCAGGTGATTAATTTTTTTCTTCAACTGACCCGGGGGATTTAACAAAACCGCCAGGGCAACTAAAAATATTACTATTATTATGATGAAAATTTTAGAATTCACATGGTGGTGATCCAGTAAGTGTTTAAGGGAGAAGAAGATAAGGAACAGGGTAATTCCTGCTAGATTTAGTACTGGCAGCAGGTAATGGTTAGCCGAGTGTTTGGACACCATTAAGAGTCCTGCAGCCTGGGCAGCCGCCGTGCCCACCAGCAGTTTAAAATGGATATTGGGACAGGAGGTCTTTCGCCATTTGGGGACCAGGAGGGTGATGATTATAAACGCCAGTGCCAGGACCAGGGTAATAGAGAAAAAGGGATTCTGCACCAGTAGTTTTTTGATATTCCTGATAAACTGGTGGGAGGTCACCAATTGAAAGGACCCGCTGCCGTACTGGCCCGAATGGGTAAAAAGTTTGTAAATCCAATCAAAAAATCGCGGATACATGCGAATAATAGGCAGTGTAAAGATAACGAAACTTATGGCTGCTGCAAATAAATAAAGAATCTTGTTTTTTAATTTCGGGAATAGGATAAGGGGAATAAGGACCAGGGGAATAAAGGTCACTTTACAGGCAATGCCGAAACCGGTAATGAGTCCAAAAATGAGAATCATTATCACATTTTCTCTCGGGGTGGTAAAGTTATCCGAATGGGCTTTCCAGACAAAGACCAAAACCACGATCATCAAAGAACTGCTGAAAAACAGGAGTGGTTCCGGGCTCACGCGGGTTAAACCGAATTGCAGTAAAGTAATAGAGAAAAAAGGTGATAATTGAAGCCATAAGCTGAGCCAAAGATTTTTTGTCAGGAAATAGGTAAACATTCCCAGGGTTAAGAGCATCAATACATTCAGGACCGTCATCACGATATGAATGGCCTTTAGATAGTATTCCGGGCGCTGCAATACATCGGTGTGCCAATCGGTTTGGGAAGAAAAATTAAAAAAGTGAACCACTTTAATGGTCACAGCGCCCAGGACCTGGACTGGTGTACCCGGGTGGTCGATGTGGCCTACACCTTTTAAGCTGGCCAGGTTAGCGGCGTTTAGCAGGTAGACGTATTCCGGGTCCAGGTTACTGCCCAGCCAGTATGGACCACGGGCATGGTTTAAGCTTACAGTTGTCAGCACCATCAGCACAGGCAGGACTAGCAGTAGGAAAGGCAGGCTTCCGCCCTTAATAATTGTCACCAGGCGACGCATCCGCTTTGACTCGAATTGGCTCATATGAGTGGAGTCATTTTTTATGTTTAACAGCTTTCCCGGATTGTTTTGTGATAAAGAACCCGCACAAAAGTCCAGGTTTATTTATACCACAAAGGAAATTTGTTGTAAATCCCCTCGGCCTGGAAGCAGCAATTCTAATTTTAGCCACGAAGTTACACAAAGGTACACGAAGA
>CP070627.1:3757504-3759363 GCA_020355945.1 Candidatus Aminicenantota bacterium
ATGGAGCATGGAGCACGGAGCATGGAGTTGTGAGCCGCAATTAAGCGGCTCACGAGATGGCCCGAAGGGCCTTCTTAGGCTCCCCGCGCCGCGGGGCCCTTTTTGATGTGACTTTTTTGTGTCTTTTGTGTCTTTTAGGGTTAAAGCACTGGATTTTAAGCGCCCTGTGAGGTACAATTATGGATAGGAGGTATATATGAAAAGAATAGCACCAATTTTAACGTTTCTAATCTTACCAGTCTTAATATTTGCCGATATCGGTAAAGTCACTTTTTCTATTCCTTTAGACATGGATCAACCGTTTGGCATGGCCCTGGACAATGATATGCTTCTTATATCGGACCGGGCTGCGGGTCATCTTTATCAATTTTCGATTAAAGAGAAAAAGATCATTGCTTCAGAGCCCTTGCCTTGCCGCTACCCCTGGGGTATTGCCAAAGATCCTGCCGGTTTATGGATCAGTGACCGGGAGAACAGTCGAATCCTTCACTATCATATGAAAAAGAAACGAGTAGACTTTGTCCTATCCGAAGTGGAAACAGATGCCTCGGGACTGGCCTGGGATGGTGAGTGCTTGTGGGCCACTTCGAGAAGTAAGTTTCTCAAACTGGACTCTTCCGACGGCACGGAACTGCAAACCTTTGACGGCCCGGGTAGGGACACCACGGCTATATTCTTTGATGGCAGTTATTTCTGGCTCTCGGAGCGATATGACGACCGAATCGTCTGCGCCACCCCTCAAGGGGAAATCTTTGGTGTGTTACCGGCTCCGGGTCCATATCCCGCTGGGATTTGCCGGCAGGGGGATACCCTCTGGGTATTGGATTTTGAAGAGAGAAAGCTTTATGCCCTGGATATTGCAGTCAATAAAAAACCCTACTATTTGGGCGAACCTCATCACCGAGAGGTTCACTTCACTCAAGCTCTCACCAACCTGGGGCCTTCCAATGATGTGACTGCCAGGCTTTACGTCTGTGTAGGAAAAGATGGGCCTCACCAGAAATTATTAGAACCAATGACTTTTTCTCCTTCTAAGCTCACCTTTATCAAAGACGTATGGGACCAGGAATTCGGGGTACTCGAGGGCAATATCCCGGCATTGCAATCTCTCCAACTGGGTTATAAAGCAAAGATCGAAACCAGGGATTTGAAATATTTCATCCTTCCCGGCTGGGTAAAACCCCTGGAACAAATCCCCCCGGAGATCCGAAAAAAATACCTGGTGGATGGTCATAAGCTAAAACTAAACGATCCTTATATCAAGGAATTGGTGAAGAAAATCGTGGGCAATGAAACCAATCCCTTCTGGATCGCCTTTAAGATTCACAAGTATCTCCATTTGAATATGGAGTATAAACGTACAGGCGGCTGGAATGCTGCGCCCACCGTGTTGAAGCGGGGCAACGGTTCATGTTCGGAATTTACTTTTTCCTATATTGCCCTGGCCCGGGCAGCCGGGTTACCTGCCCGTTACGAAGCTGGCGTGGTGGTACGGGGTGACGATGGCTCTATTGATCGGGTTTACCACCGGTGGGCCCAGGTTTATCTTCCTCCCTTTGGTTGGATCCCGGTAGACCCCAGCCGGGGGATACCGGCGACCACCATGGACGTTGCCAGGAGTTTCGGTTCTCTATCGCATCGTTTCTTTAATACCACCCATTCCGGGGGAGATTCTCCTTATCTTGGCTGGACTTACAATTACAACTCCTTTTACGAATTTTCCGGGCACGCGGTGGTAAAAGACAGGACCGAAGCCAAATGGTACCCGGTGAAAGAAAAAAAATAAGTAACATTAGTACCGCATGGCAGGAGCAATTCTAATTTTAGCCACGAAGTTACACGAAGAAACACGAAGAAAA
>CP070627.1:3759463-3761322 GCA_020355945.1 Candidatus Aminicenantota bacterium
TGTCTTCACTAATACTATACACACGATCGTGAGGTAAACTGTCAGGTTTATTGGGATCATGCCGATAATGGGTATAGGTATCACTTTTTCTATCCAGTTTACTCAGGCCGCCGTAATTGGTGCCGATCCAGAGGATACCTTCCGAATCTTCATAAATTGCCCTGACCTGGGGATCATTTAAGGAATTTCGGTTCATAGGTGAATATTTGTAATGCTTAAATTTTTTACGCCGCCGGTCATATTTGTTTACCCCCCCGCCATTGGTACCAAACCAGAGCAAATCCGTATTGTCTTCATAAACGCACAACAGTTGATCATCACTCAAACTTTCGGCCTCCAGGGGATCATGCTTATAGATGGTAAATTGCCCGCTTTCATAATCGAAAATATTGAGGCCTCCACCATAAGTGCCTACCCACAATACCCCCATCCGGTCTTCATAAACAAACCGAACCCGATTATGACTGAGACTGCCGGGGATGCCGGCATCATGTTGGAAACGGGTAAATATCTTTGTATCAGGGTTAAATGAATTAATACCTCCACCATCCGTGGCGATCCACAGGGTTCCTGTTTTAGCTTCAATAATGTTCATGATTCGATCATCACTTAGAGTATCCGGGCGGTGGGGATCATACCGGTAATGAATGAACCGCTCCTTTTCCCTGTCAAATTGATTAAGACCTCCCCCGTAGGTTCCCACCCACATCACCCCCTTGCTGTCTTCAAAAATTGCCCGGACAATATCGCAACTCAAGCTGTAAGGGTTATTGGCATCATGGGTATAATGAGTAAAGGTTCCGTTGGTTTTATTGAATTTATTGAGCCCCTTTCCCCAAGTACCCACCCATAATACACCTGTCTTGTCCTGGTAAAGTGAAAATACATAAACATGACTTCAACCCGTGGGGTTTTTGGGATCATACAAGTAACGGGTAAATGTCTCTTTACCGGGATCAAATTTGTTAAGACCCCCACCGGAAGTGGCAATCCACATCACTCCCTCTCTCGGGTCTTCAAGAATAACCCTGACATGGTTGGCTGAGATAGAAGTGGGTACATCCCGGTCATGACGATAAACGGTAAAACCATAACCATCATATTTATTCAAACCATCTTGCGTGGCAAACCACATAAACCCTTTTTTATCCCGGATAATATGATTAATTGACAGTTGGGACAATCCATGTTCCTGGGAGATGTGTTCAAATTTAATATCTATACTGGTTTTGGGGAATATAACTCCCATCAACAGGAGCCAGGTTAAGATAAACATGCTGCTAATTTTTTTCAATTGTTTTTCCTTTTTTCTACAAAAACTATTTTAACCCTCTATAACTTTAAGATATTAATATAATATAACGAAGATAAAAAATCAAATGTTGGGCTAAAATAATATGAAAAAAAATATAGCTTGACTTTTTCTTTATTTTGGTTTATCTTTTCAGCCAGGTGAAAGGAATGAAAAAGAATGGTAAAATCAAAAAAATCACCGTGCTATCAGCCATGATATTGTTGATGACCTTGATGGTGTGCGCCTCCTGTAATCGACCGCCAGCGGACGAGGACAGGCAAATAAAGACCCTCTCAAACCAAACAGACCAAACAGGCCAAAATCAAGCAGGGAACGATTACCTCCGGGACCACCGGCTGCGAATGGTACGGCTGCTGCAGTTTTACGGTATCAAAGATAAACGCGTATTGACCACAATGGAAAAAGTGCGCCGCCATATGTATATCCCGGAAAACTACCGCTGGAGAGTCAATGCTTATGGCGACCACCCCTGCCCCATCGGTTACGGCCAAACCATTTCCCAACCCTTTATCGTGGCTTACATGACCGAAAAGATGAAGGTCAA
>CP070627.1:3761422-3763280 GCA_020355945.1 Candidatus Aminicenantota bacterium
AGAAAATGAGATAAAAATCATAAAAATACCCCGGGCAAAGATGGTGAAATCCAACCTGGAGAAAAGTGAAATTGTTGGTGACCCGGTTCGACAATATTTAAGGGAAATGGGGAATGTTAATCTCCTGTCACGGGTAGAAGAAGTTAAAATCGCCAAACGAATTGAAAGAGGTGAAAAAAAAGTTATAAAAGCACTTTCAAAAACTAATATCGTATTGAATTCTGTCATCGAGCTGGGCCGGGATTTATTGGAAGGAATCAAAGATATCGATGAAGTCATCGAAACCCATGAAGATATCGAAGATGAATCCAAACGACAAGAAGTCAGGGAAAGTTTTTTGAAGCAATTTGAACAGTTGAATAAATTTAAAAGAGAATTGAAAACCTTCAGAAAAAACAAGGTCAGGAACTTCCAGGTGGCCAAAAAAATGGTTGAAATTACCCATTTGATCCAGGATATGCAGCTTCGCTACGAACATAAGCGAAGTTTCATGAATCGCATCAAACAGCTTAAAGAGAATTACAGTCACATTCTCAGTCGGATTAGAAAATTGGAAAATGAAATGGCAAAAGTCCGGGACAAGGATAGTCCCGGATACAAAAACCTGGAAGAAGAAATGGCGAATTACTATCGCCGGCTGGACAGTTTAAATAAAAAATATGATATCACCCCGGATGAGCTTTTCAAAACCTGTGCGGATATTGAAGAAGGCCAGCGTCTGATCGACCTATCAAAAAATGACCTGGTGGAATCCAACCTGAGGTTGGTGGTCTCAATCGCAAAAAAGTATATTAACCGGGGGCTTCAATTTTCCGATCTCATCCAGGAAGGCAATATCGGGTTAATGAAAGCGGTTGAGAAATTTGAATATCAACGGGGATATAAATTTTCCACCTATGCCACCTGGTGGATTCGGCAGGCGATTACCCGGGCCATTGCCGACCAGGCTCGAACCATACGAATTCCTGTCCATATGATTGAGACCATCCATAAAATCAACCGCACCCAAAGACGGTTGGTCCAGGAAATGGGGCGAGAACCCACAGAGGAGGAAATTTCCAAAGATACCGGTTTTTCCGTTGAAAAAATCCGGAAAATACTAAAAATTGCCCAGGAACCCATTTCCCTGGAAACACCTGTAGGTGATGACGATTCCCATTTAAGAGACTTTTTGGAAGATGTAAAAACCGCATCCCCACCGGAAATGGTTTCCAAAATGAATCTAAGAGAACAACTGGGACATGTACTTTCCACGTTAACCGACCGGGAAGCCAAAGTGATCGAGATGCGATTCGGGTTAAGGGATGGCAATGAACACACCCTTGAAGAGGTGGGACAGGAGTTCCAGGTGACCAGGGAACGAATCCGGCAAATTGAAGCCAAAGCCTTGAGAAAACTAAAGAAAAAAGCCAAAAAATTGGTCAGTTTCCTGGATAAACCCGAAGGGGTGCAGTAGATAGTAGATTATCTCAAATAAAGAATCACCGGGATAGCATAATCCGAACCTGCTATTTTTCGATATATATTGGTTTCACCTGCGTTATCGACTCGGTCCGTACCAATACTATACAAAAGCTGTTTTTCATCATTCCATTTGTAGGGTTTCCCGGAGCAAGGGTCCAGGGTTTTATAGGCCTCCAGTCCGTTGAGGATTTCCTGGACGGGTTTGTCCGGGTCATATTTCAAGTGCAGTTCCGCGGATATCCTCACCATGTCGTAGACAGCCTTTTTCATATAGGATTTAAAAATAGCACCCATTTTAAAAGCATAATTCCAACAACCAAACAACCACCTTGAGCCGGGGAATCTTCCCCGGTTTTTTTTATTTTCGGCTGTTTTTTGCTCTTTCAGGTGAATA
>CP070627.1:3763380-3765236 GCA_020355945.1 Candidatus Aminicenantota bacterium
AAAAAAAGTATCGGAAAAACGTTTTTACGAAGGTATTTATTTAATTGCCTCCGGCGGCCAGGGGGGCTCTTTTCGAGAAAACCGCCCCCCTGGACTCCCCGCAAAAGCTTTTTATTGAAAACAATGAAACCTAACACTGAACCCCAATCAAAACGCTCCCTAAAAACACTAATTTCTTACGCCTTTATCATTATTTTGCCCTTTCTTGTTTTCTATTGGCAAATACCCTTTTTAAGCGACCTGACTATTGGAAATGATTACATTGCTTTTCCCATTCGCCAGCAAATGGAACTACAGTATTCGTTGAAGCATGGTACGTTTCCCCTTTATATCCCCGGATTTGCCGGCGGTCAATCCATGACAGCCCTTACCCAGGGACAGGTTTTTCACCCGATTTCTCACCTGGCATCCGTGCTGCCGGGCTACTGGGAAGGAAACGCCCTCCAGTGGAACACATTTTTACGGCTCCTTTCGCTGGGTTTGGTTCACCTGGGACTATTTATCTTACTGGTCCGACTTCGGTTGAACCACATCCTATCATTTATCATCTCTTTTATTACCGTCTATAACCTGCGTATGCTGGACCTATTTCGCTACGGCACCTCTCTGGAAAATTACACAGGTTATCTATTTTTGTGTATGGCGATGGCTTTTTATTATATAAAACCAACACGATTTATCGGCCCGGTTTCCATGATGGCAGCGACTTACCTGCTGATCTGCGGCGGGCATCCCCAAATGATGTATTACGGCCTATTGGGCGCAGCCACAACTGCAATAGCCATTCCATTTGTTCTCAGTAAAATATCCGCTGAAGTAAAAGTAGAACGGACTCACCGGGTTAAATATTTCATAACCACTGGAATCTGTATTATCAGCGGTATACTCCTGTCCTCTGCTTATACGATTCCATTCTATTTTGATTTTCTTTCCAGCAATGTCCAGCGGGTGGGTCAAAGCTACAAGTGGAGTTCCCAATTCAGCGACACAATTGGCGGTATGTTAAACAACTTTTTTTCACCGCTGCACAGCGACGTTCACGGCGCGTTTGGCAGTTCCTCACTCATTCTACTTATTGCCCTTGTGCCCTTACTTTATCTAATCCGTAAAAAAGTACCGATTTCAATTTCCCTGGTTTGGACCCTGGTTACACTGGTATTTCTATGCAGTCTTGGCAAGGCTGCGCCGGTGCATTATTTTTTCTGGAAATACTTTCCCTTTGCCCGTGATTTTCGTGTGCCCGGTCGCATTGTCATGCTCTTGCCCTTTTTATTTTTACTGGTATTGGCGTGGTTGTTTCGCTCTGCAAAGGAAAACCCCACCCCTAACAGCACACCACAATCCACCTCGCCTTATCAACTCCTGGCCCTGGTGGCTGTTCCCTTGTTCCTACTCTACAACTTCGTACTGTTTAAGTATCTGCCTAAACCCGGGTACTATACCCCGGGAACCATCAATCACTACTCCCAATGGGTGGACTCTTTGATTTTCTGGTTAGGGCTGTTAAGCCTCATATTTGTGATTTTTTATTCCTTTTCTAACAAACGATTGGTAAAATGGCGCAATACTATAGGTATTTTATTGGCGGTTACCGTTGTCGTCCAGGTAACCGCGGAAATCCGTTACGGCACCTGGGTAGTTAAAAAGCGTCCCCAACCAACATTAGAAAAGATGGATAATTTCAAAAAGCACAAATTCGCCTATCCTTATCCTGCCACCAGCACCGGGCTTACGGTTCTTTTCCCGTCCTGGGCGTTGGAGGGTGACTCTAAACAAAGGAGTGAGCGATGGAATGATGAGAAACTCAGACCTCAAATCATTGAAAAAATCATGTACAACATCCAACATGACCGCGG
>CP070627.1:3765336-3767176 GCA_020355945.1 Candidatus Aminicenantota bacterium
AAAAAGGGCAAACGACTCAATGAGGGCTTTACCTGGGAAGCTGAGACCGGTTACCAGGCCGCCCATGTCAAATATTATTTACCTGATGAAGAGGGATTCTGGGAAGCCACCTGGTATGAACGGGGAAACCGGGAATTCCTGGTTACCCAAACCGGCAGAGCCAGGATAGGATTTCTCATTTGCACGGAATTGTGGTTCAATGCCCATGCACGCTGTTACGGCAAACAAGGTATTCATATACTGGTATGTCCGCGGGCAACACCGAAATCTACAACGGATAAATGGGTTGCCGGCGGACGCACTGCCGCGGTGGTGTCAGGCGCCTTCTGCCTCTCCGCTAATTTCGGCCACAGCACCAGCCATAACGTCCAATGGGGGGGAACCGGTTGGATTATTGAACCGGGAGAAGGCAATGTACTGGCCCTGACTTCACCCCAACAGCCCTTCGTAACCCTGGAGATCGATTTAAACGCGGCTGAACAGGCCAAACACACTTACCCAAGATACGTTCTCGATTAACGATATCATATCAGTCAAGTCTTTGATGACTGGTTTTCATTTTTGGGGATTTAATGCTATAATCTAATGCCAAATGTTTCCTGCCGCAGAGTAGGCGGCAAGACCAGGTTGGATCCCTTAAAAATGAAAAAAGAAATTACTATTAGAAAATACAAAAAAGGTCGCTAACATGAAACCACAGCAAAAAATGAGTGCGATTATCCTGGCAGGAGGAAAAAGTGTGCGGATGAAAGATAATAAAGCACTCTTGCCAATCCGGGGTATCCCTCTTATCCAAAGGCTTAGCCAAAATCTTGAAAACCATTTCCAGGAGATCATTATCAGTGCCCAGTCCGTGGAATTGTTTGATTTCCTACCTTACCGGGTGGTGATGGATGAACAGCCGGACCAGGGCCCTCTGATGGGGATATTGTGTGGCCTGGAAGCTTCGGCAAATCCAATCAATTTTGTCATTGCCTGTGATATACCGGAGATTAATATCCCTTTCCTCCACCGGATGATAGCTTATACCAATCAATATGAAATCGTTGTACCGGTTTCAGGTGAAGACAAGTACGAACCCCTTTTTGCCTTTTACAATAAAAGCCTGGTCCCTCGAATAAAAAACCTATTAAAACAACAAACCCGGAAAATCATCAAATTATTTCCCCTGGCTCAAGTAAAATATATCCCCCTGGAAAATACAGGATGGTACTATAACCTCAACAGCACGGAAGATTACCAGAAATACATCAAATCTTTCATTTACCAGGATTAATCGAGCCTCATCAGGGTAAGCTGGACTTTTCGCTTTTTTCCGTCTCTTTCCAGGGTTACCGTAACCGTATCCCCGACGCGGTAGTTATCCAGGGTATTGTAGAGGTCGTCGTAGGAAGTGATTTTATATTTATCGATTCCAACAATGATATCTCTGATATAGACTTGACCGTACCTGTCTCTGCCTAATCCTTTGATACCAGCCCTGTCGGCAGGGCCATTGGGCACCACTTCAAGTACCACAATACCTTCAATATTAAACCTCCTGGCGTATTGGTCCAGCAATAAGCTTACCCCTAAACCGGGTCGAATCACTTTTCCGTATTTGATGAGCTGCGGGACCACTCGCTTGATGGTATCTACCGGCACAGCAAAACCGATTCCTGCGCTGGTGCCGGTTTGGGAGTAGATCATGGTATTCATCCCGATTAATTCGCCATCGGAGTTCAGCAGTGGTCCTCCTGAGTTTCCCGGGTTGATAGAGGCATCGGTCTGGATCATATCCCGGATAGTGACATTACCCGCTCCCCTGATATTCCTGCCCAGGGCACTGACAATACCTGTG
>CP070627.1:3767276-3769114 GCA_020355945.1 Candidatus Aminicenantota bacterium
CTAAAAAAGGAGAAAATATGAAAAAGTTAATTTTAATCGTAACGGTAGTGGTGGTCTCATTTGCATTGTTGCAAGCCGATGTCTACATCAAACAAAAGACCAAGACGGGAGCCTTCATGGGCCAGCCGGCAAAAGAGCTGATCCAGGAAACCTGGCTGGGGACAAATAAAATGGCCTCGATATCAGATGAGATGTCTATGATTGTGAACTTAGCGGAAAAAAAGGTGTACATGGTGATGCACAAATCCAAAAATTATGTTGAGGCCGCCTTACCCCTGGATATAACAAAATTAATGCCGGAGCAAATGGCACCAATGATAAAACAGATGATGGATGGCATGACCATTTCCGTTAAACCCAACGGTCAAACCAAAAAAGTTCTCAATTGGAATGCCGAGGGCTACGATGTGAATATGAAAATGATGGGCATGGATATGAAAATGACCTTCTGGGCCAGCAAGGATGTGCCCTTTAATTGGAAAAAATATAGCGATCTTTATACTGAAGTATATAAGGCCCAATTCAGGGTGGGTGAAAAATTCATGGAAGAATTTAAAAAGATCGATGGGTTTCCGGTACTGACTGAGATAAGCATGATGGGAATGGATATTAATATTAAGACAATGGTAGAGGAGATTACCAAAAAGACACCGGGTCCTGGGGTCTATTCCGTACCCGACGGTTATAAAAAAACAGATAAATTACCAATGCAAGGTATGTAAAAATAACCGGATTTGTTTTAAACAACACGATAACACGATTTCGATTATTGTTCCCGGTGCAATTCCTGGTTTTTAATTCTCCCGGATGCTGGTGAGAATCTTTTTTATCGCTTCCAGGACTTCAGAGGGAGAAACCTGGCGGGTGGGATGAAAGCGGTTTCCGGCGGCCAATTTCATAATCCCGGCATTAACCAGGAATTTAATGGTTTGGTAATCCTTATGGAGGGGGGAGATATCAGCGGGTTCAATGACCTCTTCCAGGGGATGAAACTGCATGTCATAAGCGCCCTGGGCACTTTTTTCCAGGTATTTTAACAAGGCCTTAATGACCACCGCCAGGGTAGCCCGGTTAATTTCGGTAAACCGATCGAAACTGTGATCGGGTCTTAGATTCATAATCTCTAAGGTACACACCTTAATAATATACTCTTTGGCAAAGGAGCCGCCGATATCGGTGATAATCACCGGCGGCCGGGTTTCAAGATATCTTTCAAAATAATGCCCGATTAAAGCAGCCAGTTCCTCCCGGTTGATGTCATTTTTGAAATATATATTCCTGAACTTAGGGGGTAAATTGGATTCATGAAATTTGATTTTCAATTCATTGATCTTATTGCTGATGGCCAGGTCACCGGGTTTTTGTTCCTGCATCTTTCGATAGATAACCAGGGCGGAATCAAAGCGGCTCATATTTTCATAGACTTCTGCCAGCTTCATTAATATTTCTTCATTGTGGGAAAGTTTTTCCAGTACTTTTTCATATTGACGGGCAGCCTGTTCATACTGCTGCCGGGAGTTGAAAAAATCCGCGATTTGCACCTTTATGTCGATCATCTCCGGGGAATACCGGGACGCTGTCTCTAAGGCACTGATATAGGCCTCCACCTGGTTATTATTTTTATATTGCTCTGCCCTCTTTAAATAATTTTCTGTTTCAATGGTTTTGATCGAATCATACCTGACTTTAATCCAGGCATTCTCAGGATATGATGTCCGTAATTTCGAATAAATCCGGAAGGCTTTTTCATTTTCCTTTAATAATTCATGCATGGTGGCCACGCCAAATTGGGCCTGTAAGTTTCCAGGATTAATGGCCAGGGCCTTTTCAAAATTTCT
>CP070627.1:3769214-3771050 GCA_020355945.1 Candidatus Aminicenantota bacterium
GTGAGCGATCGAAATAAGGTTTTATACTATACCAAAGACGGGGATTATATAAAAGAAATAAAAGCACGATCGATTATGCATTGGGGAGTCAGGCCGATAGGAAACCGGTTTATTGGAAAATCCCGCAGACAGGAGAAAAACATCCAATTTGACACTGCCAATATTTATAATTCGAACCTGGAAAAGATAAAAACAATTTATAAGGCAAAGTTTTTTTATCAAATGGAAGGGGGAGGGAAAAAATGCGATGCCATTGAAATAAGAGGCCTCCAATTCAAGGTATTTAACGATAAAATCTTTTTTAAAAGAGGGAAAAATTTTATCATCGATGTTTTTGACCCGTCAGGAAACATGCTTTATACGATTCATCATGACTATGAAAAGATAAAAATATCCGAACCTGATAAGAAAAAATACCATGACTATTTTAAAACTGCTTATCCATGGAAAAGAATGTATGAATCTTTGATAAAGAAAGAAATCTATTTCCCTGACTTTTTTCCTGCCATACAAATGTTCCTGGTGGCTGATGAAAAAATCTATGTAATGACCTACAGGAAAGAAAAAGAAAAATCGGAATTTGTTATATTAGGTTTAAAAGGGAAATTATTAAAAAAGGTATTTCTTCCCTTTAATCAAAGTGATGAATGGTTTCATTATTCTTTAACCAAATCCACCAGCCAGGCCAGCCCCAACGTCACCTTCACAATAAAAAACGGGAAACTCTATAAATTGCTTGAAAACGAAGATAAAGAGACCTGGGAACTGCATATTACTGGAATTAATTGAAGTGGTTAGACTTGAAAGTAAAAACCTTGCCTGGCACTTTTTTTTGCTAACCCGGTGCTTATAAAATTATTAATACGGAAAAATCATTCCCGGGTTTAATGGGAGGTCAATTCGTGCCTGGCACCTTTTTCTATATCCTGGAGTTTAAAATGAACGATGCCCAAAAAGCAATGGCCCGGATTCATGAAAAAAGGTATTATGAAAGGTATAAAATCAAAGAGAAGCAAATTATCCTGGTGGGAATAAGTTTTTCAAAGGAAAAGCGAAACCTGGGCCAGTGGATTGTTGAAGAATACACGGGTTAGTTTCCAGGCAAAGTTTTTTATTAGGGGGCCTTTTATCATGGTCATCATGTTCATCAGTGTTCATCAACGGTCTATCTTCGTGGCTAAAATTACTGATTTTTAACCCGGCATATTGAAAAATTAACGCATTCCCTGTAAAATCATCTATTTGACAAGGAGGATATTGTGGTTTTGAATAAGCGTCCTGTGAATAAAGGGATTTCAACTGCTGCATCAATAATAATATGTTGGAGGTCATAATGAGAAAATTATTTTTATTCCTTTCACTATTTACGGTTTTAATGACATGTCACTTATTTCCAGAGGTAATCGCCACCTTTCAGGATTTTAAATATCCGCATGGATTCTATATAGAGGGAGACCGAATCTACATCAATGAAGGCACCAGCATTTCAATATACTCGTTTAAAAATTTTCAATTGATTAAAAGGTTTGGCAGGAAGGGAGAGGGGCCAAAGGAGTTTATCGTGGACAGGGGCAATCCCAGCGTGCAGCTTCATGTGCTTAACGACTGTCTCCAGGTCAACAGTGTGGGCAGAATTTCCTTCTTCACCAAAGACGGGGAATTTATACGGGTCATGAAAAGCACTGAAGGAGATTCCCTGCGGAAAGTAGGGGAGGGGTATGTGGGGTGGCGGCGGATTTATGAAAATAACATCCGTTACGATTTGGTCAATCTCTATGATGCCAATCTTAAGAAAATCAAAGAACTCCATAAAAGAAGAAACGGCATGCAGCCCCG
>CP070627.1:3771150-3772986 GCA_020355945.1 Candidatus Aminicenantota bacterium
CGGGGGGTCCAGGGGGGTGGTTTTCTCGAAAAGAACCCCCCTGGCCGCCGGAGGCAAAAGTAATTTCATCGTATTATGCTTTAAGAGCAGCCCGGGTTAATATTTATAAATCCTTACCTTTCAAAAGTCCCTTTAATCCAACAAAAAAAAGAAAAAAAGTAAAGTTTTATAGGTCCTGACCAAATTTTTGATAAATAAGTTATATTACGGGTATGAGGATGAAGCAATGAAAAAAAATTTAAAAAAAGGAGGAATAAAATGAAGACAAAAAAATTCAACAAGAAGTTGGCGTTAAACAAAAACACCATTGCCAACCTGGGCAACCGGGAGATGATTTCGGTTAAGGGAGGTGAATTAACCGATGACACTTGTGGAACATGTCATCCCCATACCTTTTGCATGGGCTGCCCAACATTGCTTTGCCCGGATAGCCGGGTTAAGCCCTGTGGTTGAAAGTACCGCTGAAATCACCAGTCGTGTAGTATTTGGTGTAAAAGTCAAGGTGTTAGAAAGCTAAAAAAGCGAACCCGGGCGTAAGACTGGAGAGAAAGAAGTAAGAAGTTGAGAGGGTAATCACCTTCTCAACTTCTACTTCGCACCTTCATATCTTTATACCCATGCAAAAAACAACCCATGTGTAACTTCGCGGCTTTAAAAAATAGGAGGTGGATTTAGGGTAGACCAAATACTTGAAAACTTCTTCTATCTATGGTATTTAATAAGACCCCGTACCTTTCAAAGGTAACGTTTTCTAAAGATTGGGATGCTTAATGTTTGAAAGTGTAAAAACTCAATTATGGGATATATTAAAGAAGAAACAGGTTTCCCTGGTGATGATCTTTGATAAAAATGGGGATATCCTCTGGCATAAAGGCAGGAAAATAGAAGGAAAGTCAATCTACCTGGGAACCGGCTTCTCAAAAAGTTTTGCCAGGAAAATCATTACCAAAGGGGATATGATTAAAAAAGAGAATGTCGAAATTGTTGTGTTTGGAAATCAACTGTCCGAATCCGCAGTAAGTCTCAACGTGAAAAGCCTGATTATCTTGCCCGTCAAAACACACTTTTTCCTCTACCTGGACAGCGGAACAAAAGAAACCTTTACTGAAACAGATATGGAAGTGTTCAAAGTAATGGGCGAATTACTGGAAAAAATGATCGAAACAGTAATGGAAGACGAAGAGGACAGCGAGGGAATTACAGGTGCCAGCCCCGAAATAAAAAAAATCAGGGAAATGGTATTGAAATATTCATTGGAAGAGGAACTGGTTTTACTCATCGGTGAAACCGGCGTAGGCAAAAGCCATATTGCCGAACTCATCCATCGCTATTCCGGCCGAAAAGGAAAATTCGTCGTAGCGGAAATCACCAGTATCAGCGAAAACCTCAAAAATGGAAAGAGTTTTTGGGAAGTAGTGAAAGAACCCTTTTTAAATAGAGATTTAAACCGTCAGCAGGTTAAAGCGATTTTATCCGAAGCCTTAACGCAAACGGATGGAAATTACAAAGATACGTTGAGGCTTTTTAATCTTGATGAAGAGGAATATGGCACTTTTATGAAATTTTTATATCGCAATCATTTGAAATAAACAAGGGAAACAGGAGTGGGATTTGGAATTTGGGATTTCCCTGGGAGTATCGGTATTCAGGTTGAAAATATTTCGATATTTCGTTAAAAATACTGGCAAAAAGAGCTTGAAGAATGGAAGGCAAAATTAGAAGACATTTTGATCAAATCGTAACTGCCGCCAAATCAGTTCTCAATAAAAAGAATTATTCTTTTTGCAACTTTTCAATCTCACGAAGCGACTGAAATGGGTTCATGACGGACTGTCC
>CP070627.1:3773086-3774920 GCA_020355945.1 Candidatus Aminicenantota bacterium
CAGGAAGAACCAGGGGATAAAAAAGTGAAAAAAGAATTGTTCCCGGAACAGCCAATATTGATGGTGGATGATGAAAAGCATTTCCTGAACAGCCTGTATTATAAATTACGTTTGCATGGAATTACCAACGTGGAGTGCTGCCAGGACAGCCTCGAAGTTATGCCGAAACTAAAGGAGCGAAAATATTCCGTGATTTTGTTGGATATTTTAATGCCGCATATGAGAGGTGACGAATTGCTGCCGGACATTGTCGCCGAGTATCCGAAAATCCCGGTAATCGTTATTACTGCTTTTCCTGATGCCAAAACAGCAGACGATTGTATGGAAAAAGGTGCATTTGATTGTCTGACCAAACCCATCGATATAAAGGAACTTGTTCGTGCAATCCATGACACCCTTGATTTAACAGATACTCATAAAGATATTATCCGCCATAAAAAGCAGCTTTTCTCAAATACCTCTTGCAAGGAGAGGAATCTCCCCAATGTGATCACCTGTTGTGGAGAGATGCTTTCGATTTGTCAGACCATCGGTCTGGTGGCATTCACCTCCAGGTCGGTATTGGTCATGGGAGAAACCGGCGTGGGTAAAGAATTCCTGGCTGGTGAGATTCACAAACAAAGCCATCGAAAAGGAAAGTTCATTCCATTTGAAACCACCGGGTTGAATGATGAAGAATTTGCACGTCTTATATTTGGATATCGAACCACCTTATCTCAAGGAGCAGCGGCAATAATCGAAGGCGACCTGGAAAAAGCCGGCAAAGGCACTCTTTATATAAATGAGATTGGCGACCTTTCCATGGAATCGCAGGCCAGGCTCCTGCGGCTGCTGCAAAACCGGGAATACTGCCCGGTAGGTTCGGATAAGTTAAAGCCTTCCAGGGCCAGGATTGTTGCGGGAACCGCTAAAAATCTTTCAGCATTAATACAAACAGGTGCCTTTCGTTATGACCTCTATAATCATTTGAAAGCCCATGAAATTCATATCCCGCCCTTAAGGGAACGAAAAGAAGATATCCCCCTGTTGGTGGACTATTTCCTGGGAAAAGCAGCGGCAAAAGTCGGTATAGAAAAACCGGCTCTACCGAAAAAGCTGCTGCCTTTGCTGGAAAAATACCATTTCCCCGGCAATGTGGGCGAATTAAAGAAGATGGTGAATCATGCTGTCAGCAGATTCCAATCCGGTATTCTTTCCCCGGATGATTTTTTCAGGGGTACAAAAGAGGGTGGAGAATAAAGGATTACTTTGCCTGGCGGCAAATCCTACCAATACTATTAACTCATCAGTGTTTTTACTTCTTTTTCAGTGAGCCCTGTATACTTTGAAATCGTTTCAATTGGCACCCCATCTTCTAACATCCTCTTTGCTGTTTCTTTTGCCTTCTTTTCCATTCCTTGTTTTTCCCATTGTTCGGCTATAGTTTCCATGAGATCACCTCCTTCTTCAAATAATTGCGATACTGCTTCATTGAGCTCTTTTTCCGGTAAACTCCCGGCACTCCTGGTCAGGTACCTAAGAAGCACCTCAAGGTATTCGGTTCCCTTTTTCTTATCTTTGAGCTCAAGAAATAATGGTAATATTTCTTCCCGCAGTTTGTATTTTAATTCCGGTGTGAATATATATTTCAAGGACATCAATAGGATTCGCAGCAGTACTACTCCTTTTATCGATTTATCAGGGATATGTGAGATATCATATAATTTATAATTGAAATCAGGAATATACTCTTTCAGATAACCAGGCGCTTTAAAGAATGAATCAAACCCTGTATCCACCTCCCATTTCCTGGGACCGTGATAAATCACCATGGGGATTATCACCGGCAAGGTCT
>CP070627.1:3775020-3776852 GCA_020355945.1 Candidatus Aminicenantota bacterium
TTAAAAAAGGTGGAAATAAAAACTATACACTGAAGGAATTCCCCGATCTTAATCACCTTTTTCAACATGCCAGCACCGGCTCCCCCAATGAATACGCAAAGATTGAAGAGACTTTCTCCGAAGATGCTCTCAAAATAATGGGAGATTGGATCCTGGAGCAAACAAAAAGATAGATGGGTTATGGACAGGTATTTTATTTGTTCTTAAAGTCAAAGCGGAAACGGAAGGCAAGTTAGCAGGAGCAGAGGAAGAAATCGCCAGGAAGTTCGGGAAATTACTCAGTTATACCGAATTTGCACATTTGCACGCACCGACCCCTTTTCTATCGTTTAAAAAAAACTTTATTTTTTTATACACCACTCTTGACAATATCTCGCATATTAGGTATAAACGGCTGTGAAAACCCCGCTACGCGGAAGGAGGTATTATCAATGAAACGGTTTATCAATTTGTTTATTTTTCTTTTTTTATTTACCGCTTGTGTTACAGGACTGGCAGGAGAAAAACCAGTATCTTCAACTTCCAGTACTAAGATTTTAAAAGACGTAATAGACCAATACTGGGAGTTGATGCTTAAGGATGATATCTTTTTACGCCAAAAGTACGGTCGTAAAATTGAACGATTACCCCTCTTCTCTTTTGAAGAAACAACAGCCTATATCCGGGAAGTGCGTTCCTTGCTTAAAAAACTCCAACAAGTAGAACCCCGGGAACTCACCCATGATGAAGAATTATCACTGGAAATCCTGGAATGGCAACTGAATAATGACCTGGAATGGTACCAATTTTTCTGGTATTACATCCCGATTGCTCCCCATATTTCTCCCTTCCCCTGGAATAACCAATTTTTTTCCGAGTTCCAATTTAAGGAAACGGAAGACCTTAAGGTATATTTACGTTTACTGGAACAATACCCCAGGTTTGTTGAAGAGGTGATTTTTATTTTAAAACAGCAATACCAAAAAAAAATCATCCTTCCCAAACCAGCATTGGAAGTCATGATCCCTTACCTGGAAGCCTTGATTCAACCGGCGGAGAAGAATGTGCTTTACATCAGTGGCGATCGCTTGCCAGGGATTGGGCCTGGAGAGGGAAAGGGCTTCCGGGAAAAGGTCTCCGGGATCATTACTACCAGGATTAATCCACTGCTTAAACAAATGACGGATTTTGTCAAAGGGGAATATTTTAAAAAAGCGCCCCAACGGGTTGGATTATGGCAGTATCCCCAGGGGACAGCCTATTATAAGTACCTGGTTAAATATCATACCAGCCTGGATTTAACCCCTGAAGAGGTTCACCGGATCGGGTTTAACCAGATTGACATCCTGGAAAAAAAATTGGACAAAATCCGGGAAGAGCTAAAATTCCAGGGCGACCGTGCGGCTTTTATCCATTTTCTTAAGACAGACCCCGGGTTTCAAGCCAAAAGTATCCAGGCGTTTGAGGAAAAATTGATCTTTTACAAGGAGCGAGCGGAATCAAAACTGGATATGTTCTTTTCAAAGAAACCCCGGGCAGGATGCGGCATTAAACGGTTGGACCCTTTACTGGAAAGTTCCTTCACCGGTGGTTACTATCAAGTTCCCACCGCCTGGGATACAAAGGGGTATTACGTGTATAACGTTTCTAACCAGGTAAAGGACACCCTGGTGACGGCAGCGCCGTTGATGTTACACGAACTGATCCCTGGACACCATTTTCAAATCGCATTACAGGCGGAAAATAAAGCATTGCCCCTGTTTAGGCGAGAAATGGTCTTTACATCTTATGCTGAAGGATGGGCTGAATATGCGGCTGCTCTGGGTGAGGAAATGGGAATTTATAACGATCCG
>CP070627.1:3776952-3778779 GCA_020355945.1 Candidatus Aminicenantota bacterium
ATTGGTTCTTGTATGACTAATATCGGTCATTTCCGCGCGGCTGCCAAAATCTGGGTAGGTGAAACCGTCAACGCTGATGTCCGTACTTATATCTGTCCTCCGACCCGCATGGATCAGTCCAAACTCAAAGATGAAGCCTTATTCGCTGTGTTTAACCAGGTAAACGCCCGGGTTGAAGTTCCCGGATGTTCGTTGTGTATGGGGAATCAACTGCGGGTACCTGGAGGTGCGACTGTGTTTTCCACTTCTACACGGAATTTTGATAACCGGATGGGAACGGGTGCACAGGTTTACCTGGGTTCGGCCGAGTTGGGTGCAGTGGTTGCGATAAAAGGCAAATTGCCCTCTGCAGGCGAATACTTTGAAATATACAAACAAAAAGTCGCTCCTTACGAAGCAGAAGTATATCAATACCTCCAGTTTGATGAAATGGGTGATTTCGACCGGGTTTATAAGTGGAGGGATTTGTAAAAAATGCATGAAACCCATAAACCGCTGTAACCAGTTCTATCAACGAATAGAAAAACTCATCGGTTCTACTGAAGCCAGGCAGTTGGTTGAAGCTATTCAAGGGGTTTCTGTAAAAAGCATCAGGTATAACTCAAAGCAGTGCACCGGGGAAGAGCTGGACGGCATTCCTATTCCCTGGTGTACTCCTTATGGCCGTTATTGGGAAAAAGAAACTCTTCCTTCCCAAACCATCGAGTACGCGGCGGGTAAATACTATATCCAGGAAGCCAGTGCTATGCTGGCTATATCTGCGGCTTCAGGAGTGATTGATTTTTCCGGTAAAATTGTCCTGGACCTCACTGCTGCTCCTGGGGGTAAAGCCACGCAAGCAGCGGAATTGATTAAATACGGATACCTCGTGGCTAACGAAGTCATTCGAAAACGGGTTAACGCCCTGGTCTGGAACATCATTCGTCATCGTCTCAATAATGTGATAGTAACCTCGCTTTCCACAGATTTTTTGGCTCAGTCTCTTCCGGGTTTTTTTGATGTGGTTATTGTTGATGCCCCGTGTTCCGGTGAAGGTTTATTTCAAAAGCGAAAACATTCATTATCCAATTGGTCGGAAAAAAATGTCCTTTTCTGTGCCCGCCGTCAAAAATCAATCCTGGCAGATGCAATGGCATTGGTTAAACCGGGAGGGTTCATCATTTATTCTACCTGTACCTTTGCAAAGGAAGAAAACGAAGACCAGGTGGAATTTTTATTGGCGCGGGGATTTCGACCTGTGTCACTGTCGACTGATCTTCCGGTTTCATCTGCTGTGACTGGAGATGAAAAAATTCAATTATGTTGTCGGCGGATTTTCCCTCACAGGGAGAAAGGGGCTGGTGCTTTTGTGGGCGTTGTTCAAAAAGAAGCTGGGTCTACCATTCCTTTTCAAGGAAAATATGATGGTTACAAAACTAAGGAATTGGTATTGAAATCAGCACCTGTTCCTTTTATTCAAACCAGGGGCCTGGATGGGTATTTTTATGAAGTCAATGGGATCATTAGTTATTTTTCTCATGAGCGGATTCCTGTGATTTTACGAGAAAAGAGTTTTCAAATTGGTGGTCCCATTCTTGACAGGCGTCGTGGAGATACTTTTATGTTTGGTTGTGTTCAAATTCCTTCTTCTGAAGCCATAGTTGAAGTGAAATTGCCCCAGGTTGAGGCTTACCTAAGAGGAGAGGACCTTCACCTGGATCAGCCGGATGGGTATTATTTTATTGCTTTTCAAAAAATGATTTTAGGGTTTGTAAAGATTACCAGGGGAAGGGGTGTGAATAAATTACCCGGGCCGTTAAGAAAATAGAGAACCAGTGCCTCCGGCGG
>CP070627.1:3778879-3780703 GCA_020355945.1 Candidatus Aminicenantota bacterium
TTCCAGTATCTTATTAACTTCTTTCAATTTCCTTTTATATCCCATCTCTTCCATCATTTCTTTAGCAGTGGTAAGATGTTTGCGGGCATCTTGTTGTTTTCCTTGAGCTTCACAGAGTTTCCCGGCTTCCAGGTGATAGTCGGCTAAAAAAAGCCTCATTCCGCCCAGTTGGGCGATCTCTAAGGCTTCTTGCAAATCCTCCCGGGCTGCTTTGAATTTCTGTTGATGGCGAAAACATTCGGCGCGGGCGAAGAGGCCACGCATTAAAAATTCTTGAACCCCTGTTTTCCGCAAGTCGGCCAGCGCCTGGTGCAAATAGTCCCCTGCTTTGCTAAAATCCCCGGTTTTCTCCGCAAGGGTCTGCATCAGCCAGGCCCGGCCCAGGGAGAGGCGGTCAAGGGCTTTAGCAAGAAGTCCTAAATAGTTTTCTGCCCATTCTAAAGTCTGTTCCGCCCGTTCCCTCACCTCTTGATGTCTGCCCTGCCCCAGCAGGAGGTCGCAGAATTGAAAGCCTTGCAGCGAGTAAAGGTAGTGAAACTCCGGCTGGCTTTTCTTTTGCATGGCTTCCGCCTCCCGGAACCATTTTTCCGCTTCCTCTAACTCACCCCTTTGGTGGAGGGCATCGGCAAGGGCGGTTCGTCTTCTCATTTTTTGATCCCATTGTTCGCTTTTATCGGCATGGGTGACGGCCTGTCGGGCAAATTCCACGGCTTCCTCCACCCGCCCCAGGGCCAGAACCAGTTCGCTGAGGTTGCTGGCATCTGTTGCTGATGCCTGCCAATTTTCTTGTTTAATATCCATTTCCAACCCTGCTTTCATTGGCTGGAGGGCCTCCTTCAGCCGGCCCACTGCACGCAAACCAAAACCCGCACAAATCAAGACAAAGCCTTTATTATCTTCTTCTGTCAAACCTGCGGCCGGTTGGCTCCAGGGTACCTGGAAAAAATGGGACAGGGCCGCCAGATCAGCTCCATAGGCTCCAAGTTTATGGTATGTATACTGTTCTTTTTCTCTCCTGATCCGCTGCCAAAACACATCATCCATTGCCTCCTGGTGCAGCCCGGCTGCACAGCCGTGGGCCACGGCGGCAAACAGCGGTTCCATTTCCGGCAAGGTGTCGGGAAACTTTTTCTTAGGGAGATTCTTATAATAATGATACAACCGGGTATGGGCCTCTTTCCAGCCCCCGGGATTTTCCTCCCTGAGCTTTTCACCGAAATGCTCCCGCACTAAAGGATGACAATCCAGGGTGCCGGGTTTTTGCGGGTCTGCTTTGGAGAGCAAATTGGCGGTTCTTAAATTGCTTAAGGCCCACTGCCAATCTTCTTCGGACAATTCCTGTATTTTTTGAGTGATGCCAATGATAGGTGACTCACCTTTTAATGCTTCAACCGCTCCTTTTTCCACGGGTCGGTCCAACAGTCCCATGATGCGCAGGATATTCAATTCCGCCGATTCTCCCAGCCAGCGCTCATACGCTTCCATTACCCGCCGGGCATGCCGGCCTTTTTTCCTGTCCATGAATAACGCGGGAATCTTATCCCTTTTGCGGATATCCCCCTGGTGAACGCTGTACAAATAATTTCCCAAAAGGTTCAAAGCCAGGGCATGACCGTTGTATTCTTGAACCGCTGGCACGATCTCTTTTTCCGAACCGGTGACCCCCAGGCTTTTTAACAATTGCGCGCCTGCTTCATCTGAGAGGTGTTCCAGTAAAATTTCCTTGACCGAATGGTCTACTCTATCAGCCAGATCCGTAACCGGCTCACGGGTGGTTATCACACACAACCCCGGGTGGGAAGCGGCTAATTCTTTTAACAGGGT
>CP070627.1:3780803-3782619 GCA_020355945.1 Candidatus Aminicenantota bacterium
GACCTGGAGGGTTGGAACCTGGGGGAGGAAAACGAATTAGGTATAAGACCCCACGAAACCATGAAATTCTTTGACCGGTTATTTTCATTAGAGGGTATCAGGCAGGTAGTGATTTCCACGGGGGACCTGGGCAAAAGGATTGAGCGTTGGGTTCATCTGGAAAGGTTACCGGGCAAGGCTGATACGATTAAAAACAAAGCCGTTTTGCTGCGTACGCGGCCAGCGCTGCTGGAAGCTTATGAAGCACCCCGCACGCCTTTGGAACAAAAATTGGCAGAGCTGTGGCAGGAGTTCTTTGGTATTGATAAGATCGGCATTCATGACAATTTCTTCGAGTTGGGAGGGGATTCGCTTAAAGGGATGACACTGGTGAACCAGTACAGGAAGTTATTGGGAGAGATGGTATATGTACAGGCGGTATTTGACGCCCCCACCATTGCAGAGTTAGCGGTGTTTTTTACCGGCCATTTCCCAGGGGCTGTCGCGGCATTGACCGGGATGGGGCCAGGGGATGATGACGAGGCATTATACCCGAAGGAAAAAATCAATGCAGGAAAAATCGCTGTGGTGCGTCAATTGATATCTTCGCCCCCTTCCTGGGAACCTGCCAATGAACCAAAACTGGCGCCGGTGATTTTTATTCTTTCCCCGACCCGGTCCGGTTCTACATTACTGCGGGTGATGTTAGGCGGTCATCCCCGGTTGTTTGCGCCTCCTGAGTTGAATTTACTTTCTGCCCGCACCCTTGATGAAATAAGCGGTGGTGTGGCAGGTGAAATCCGGGCGGTGATGCAGCTTAAACAGTGCAGTGTAGATGAGGCGAAAAAGATGATGAAATCTTTTGAAGATCAACAGATGACTGGCCGGGAATTTTATCGCCTGGTCCAGGGTTGGCTCAATGGCAGGATCCTGGTGGACAAATCTCCCCTTTATGCATATTATCCTGATGTGCTCCAACGGGCTGAAGAGGAATTTGAACGCCCTTATTATATTCACCTGGTGCGTCATCCTTACGGGATGATCCGTTCCAAGGAAGAAGCAAAACTCAATTTAGTCCAGGGGGTTCTTAAAGATTTTTCCGTCACCAGGTATGAATTGGCTGAATTGGAATGGATTATCTGTCATCAAAACATCCTGGAGTTTTTTAAGCGGGTGCCCGGGTCTCGTCGATATTGTATCAGGTTTGAGGACCTGGTCAAAGAGCCGCGCAAGAGCATGGAGGGGATATGTGAGTTCCTGGGCCTGGAATTTCATCCGGGAATGTTGGAGCCTTACAGTGATAAAAAAGAGCGGATGACTGATGGGATTCATTCTCAAGGCATTATGAGGGGTGACCCCAAGTTCCACACGCACAAAACCATAGACCCTGCGGTGGCAGATCAATGGAAAACCTATTTTAAGAAAGATTTTCTCAGTGATATTACCAGGGAATTGGCAGAATCTTTTGGATATGAGCGATTGAAAGAAACAGGCGGTAAATATAAATATGCGCCCATTGAATTAACAGAAAAGAGAGAGTATTATGCTTTATCTTCGGCGCAGAGGCGGTTATATATATTACATCAACTACAGCCGGAAGGAGTGGGATACAATTCGCCCCGGGCATTTTTATTAGGTGAAGAGATTGACCGGGACCGGTTGGAACAGGCGTTTCGGCAATTGATCCGCCGGCATGAAATTTTGCGGACATCTTTTGAGATGGTAAACGGTGAACCGGTTCAGCGGGTACATGATGAAGTGGAATTTGAAATAGAATATTATTTAGCCACAGAGGACACAGAGAACACAGAGGGAACAAGGGGGCTTGCCCCCTTGT
>CP070627.1:3782719-3784528 GCA_020355945.1 Candidatus Aminicenantota bacterium
GAATTAGGAGAAAAAGGTTTGCTTGAGAAATTTGAAAAAAAGATCGGGGCTGCCAATTATCTCAACCTGATTGAAAGTAATGGTACATTTATTGAATTGATTAGATTTATACAATCCTCGACAGATGATATGGCGAATACGTTGATTGACAGTGTAACGGAAGAATGGGCCACGAATATCATCCAGAAAGCCATAAATGAAGAACGTTCCATTGGAACTGTCGGGTTAGGGTTGAGGGAATTAAGAAAAAAGGGTTTGCTTGAAAAATTAGAAAAAAAGATCGGGGCTGCCAATTATCTCAACCTGATTGAAAACAATGGTACATTTATTGAACTAATGAATTTTTTAGGTTATTCGACCAATGAGATGGCGAATGCGTTAATAGAGAGGCTTTCTGTTGATCGGACGTCAAAGCTTATTGATAAAACAATCGATCAAAAACGCCCGATAAAACGTATCCATTGGAACATAGGAAAATTAAAAAATATGTGTGGCATCTTAAAACTCGATTTTGAAGAGAAAATCGGAACTGACAATATCATCAGACTGATAATTGCCAATGGAAATCTACGCCTATTCCCCAACATCTTCGAACCTCTTTCTGAAAGTCAGAAGATAGAATTAATCGAAACCTTCAATTGCCTATCCGAAGATGAAAAGGATGATTTTATACTAAGAGGCCATTTCGATAATTTGTGTTTTGTACTGGAAAACTGCCCGCAATTACATATATTTCCTTCCTATACGCTGGTTCACCTGGTAAAAAAGGCCTCTATTATAGAAAAATTGATAGAAAAATCAAATTTTAAGAGTATTAACATGGGCATTAAGTGCCTTGATAACCTTCCCAACCAGAATCTGGGAAACTTCTTTCTGGAATATGTTACCAATTACATAAATAACCTTGACCCTACACATATCACTTTTGAATCCAATGGCGAAAAAATAAACTTTCTCTTAATATTAAACCGCCTGGAAAAGCTAGATAAACACACCATTGAAAACATTGTCAGCACTATCGATGATAAGAAATTCTCAGAAGAGAAAGGTTTTGTTATTTCTTTACTGTTTCTGCAAAGCCTTCTTTGCGTTTACGAAGTTGAAACGCGCTGGAAGAAAAAAATACTGGACCTTTCAAACAGCAAACAAACAGTATTGGCACTTGAAAAAGAGAACCTGTTAAATACCTTTTTGTACCTTTGGAATACTTATGCCTTATTCAGATCAGAAAATCCCGGTCATTTTCACCATTGGGTAACCCCCGGATTAGTCAACGCAGTGCTTAAACTAATCCAACATACCAACCGGGCAAAACAGGGCACTGAAGAATACACGCTTTTACTTAGTCTAATTGGGCTGCTGAATTATTTGCAAATTGAAACAGGGCACATCAGGCAAATTTTTTTGAAGTGGTATCGTGATAATCTGGTTGATGAAACAACCCTGGGCCAGGAGTTGGAAAATATTACATTTATCTTTGGTTTCTTCTATTTAAAAGGCATTGAATTTCTTATAAAGTCACCGGGCTTTCCTCATATATGGAAGCAGTTAAGCCCTAAAATCGATGATTATGGTGAAATACGGTCAACTGCCTTGCAAGAGATAATTAATGTCTTTCAAAAAAAGATAAAGGGAAACGGATAGAAGGCAAAAAGCTGCCATACAAGTTATTCCGATAAAAGTCAATAGGACAGACATTTTTTTCATTTTTTTAGCAGTTCAACTTTATTGCAATCTATAAATAGTGGTGGCTAAAAAGTGCCTAAAATAACGTGACGAAAACGTGGCTGGTTTATACCAATTTATAGT
>CP070627.1:3784628-3786420 GCA_020355945.1 Candidatus Aminicenantota bacterium
TGGTGACCGATATGCTCAGGGAAATAACCAGGGCATTCCAATCCCGTGACGCGGGACCAGCAATTGCCGGTCAGTACCTGGAGGAAAAAGATTCGGCTTTGGAAATGAGTCAAAGCGAAGTGGCACAACCTATACCTCAAACAAAAGAGAAGCCAAAAGATAGGGGGTTTTTTGCACCGGAAAAAAAGGGAATTCAGAAGGGCGTTGTCGGTGGACTGGCCATGATGGCCATTGCTGTTGTCTGGTTTGTTGTCGGATATGCGGCAGGGTATGTGTTTTATTACCCGCCGATTCTTTTTTTAATCGGACTCTATGCGTTCATCAAAGGACTTATTACCGGGAATATCCGCGGAAAGAAAGAGGAAGAAGAGAAAGACAGCCCTCAAATCTTCAGGTAGTTTTGCTCGTTTTTTTATTTTTTTGCCTACCACCTTTTTCTTTTATTAGTATCCCTGGCGGTGATATACTTTATAATTTTTGTCTTTTATCTTTATTTCTATTTTCGTGAGTTTGTTCTTCTTTTTTCCAGGACTTGAAGATACATATTGAAGCGTATAGAATTGACTGGAATAGGATTGGGCGGTATTAAAAAAAGCGACCAGGTTTGCAGAATTCTGGTTCATGCCCCCGCTCAGTTGAACCAGTTTGGTAAACAACTCTAAGGCATCTTCGGAATATTCTCTCATAACAACTCCCCGTGCCGGGGCAAATCCCATGCCTTTATAATTAACAAAATTCACCACCAGGTTTAAGCCGGGAAATCTATTTTCTATCTTTTTCAGGTCAAAAACAACTTTCCGTCTGTATATATCAAAGAGGCCTTGCAGGTCGTTTAATACATCGATCCTGTCGTTGAATTGTTGTTGAAATCTCTGCATCACACTGGCATTAAAATCGGGTTTTACCTCCCTTTCATAGAAGATAAAGGCAAATTTCTTTTCCTTTTTACTTTTTTGCTGCCCTAAAAAGTTAATAATCCTGCTCTGCTCTTTGACGCGCATTTTTTCAATGCTTCCCAGGGTATCTTTGTACTTCATCAGTCCGATTCCCATATCCTGGATAATATTTGACCCGGATTCATCGGAAAGGTCGGCTAAAATTTCCTTTAATTGGTTTAGTCTCTTTAAATAAGACGAATTGCCCATGGTGATATCCCTTCTCAGCAGTCCCTTCATCTGGTGGGCGATTTCCTCTTTGGGTTTCAAGTGCAGGGCAGGGCCCCTGAGGTTATAGGTCTTTTCAGGGGTTAAGAAAGTAAGCGCATCACCGGAGACGATGATCTGGTTGAAAAGATAGTCGATAACTTCGTCCAGTCGCGGCGGATACTGGCGGAGATAAAAGACAAAAACAAAAAGACGTTTGACCTTAGGCTTTTTTTCCAGGCCTTGCATGCTGAGTATTTCCTTATTCTTGACCAGGTACAGTGCATCGATGGTTTGGGGTTTCCCATCTTCAAAAAGTTGAATATCATCGATACTCAGCCCTTCCACGAAGTTAGCACCGGAAAAGACCCGGAAGTGCACTTCCACGGAATTTTTCGCGGCGTTGGCCCAAATACTGATAATAATAATTAATGCCATAAAAAGAACCGGTTTTTTCATTGTACACTCCTTATTCTTTCTAGCCATGAATTGACCCAGGAGTACGGTTACTCTGCGTTCATCCGTGACTATTAACAATTATAAACAAATTATTCATTGATTGCAAACTCACTGCAACTTTGCCTCCGGCGGCCAGGGGGCGAGAGCATGGCGCATGGCGCATGGCGCATAGCGTATGGGGCAAAGCACTT
>CP070627.1:3786520-3788312 GCA_020355945.1 Candidatus Aminicenantota bacterium
TTTCATCGCGGTAAACTTTTTCAATTTCCATAAGATAATCCAGTTTTTTTATACACTCTTTCACATAGGCGGGACTCAGGTGCAAATTCTTATACTTTGCTTTTCCATTTCTTGCCAATGGAAATTTTTTAAACAGGAAAACCGCGGCTGATACCAGGGCCAGGCCGCCCACTAAGAGCAGCAGCTTAAAGAAAGTGCTGTTTTGGAAACAAGGTTTTAAAGTAAAGCCCATGGAAGCACCGGTATTGTTCCATATCCCATCGCTGCTGCAGGCAGTTACCCTAAAGGTATAAGTCCCGGGTGCCAGGTCTTCATAAAGGGCAGTCCTGCTTGCCCCAGGTGTGAGAAATGCCCAATCCTTATCATAACCTTCCAGTTTGTATCTAAACTTTATCTTTGCCGGTGATATAAAGGTGGGGGCGGTAAAATGAAAACCAATATCTTTTACTCCCTTAAAAACCTTTGTCTCCAGGTGCAAGCTGTTGTAAGCATACCGATCCCGGCCATTAAAAAGCACATCTTCAATAATCACTGGCGGTGGGGTGCGATTGATTTGAACTTTTCCCGGGTGAACCATGGTTATTCCTTTTTTGGTTACAAACCATAATTCCCCTTCCCGGTTCTTGATGGCGGAATTCCTGGAGTATATATTATAGAATTGAATGCTTATCATCCCGTCAGGTACTCCGAAGGTGGTGCAGTGTACTTGATGGATCTTCCTTTGTTCTACCCGGTTCAGTTGGTCTTTGCTTACCCGAAGAACCCCGCTGTTACTTGACATCCAGAGATTATCCCAATCATCCTCAAATACCCGAAAAATATAATTACTGGTCAAACCATCCGCTTCATTATAGCAAATAAAGGATCCATCTTTGAATCGTATTAACCCTGCAAAGGTTCCGAACCAGATCACATTTCCTTCTTTTTTTGTGTTTGCGGGGGTATCTTCTTCGTAGATAGAGTTAACTGGTATACCTTTCAAATGTTTGCTCATATTATTGGCTGTGAATTTACCATTACCATCTTTTAAAAGATTTATTCCTTTGGAATTAAGAATCCAGATGCGATGATTTTTATCTTCATACGTATTGGTAACAATCTTCCCCAGTAAGCCGTCTTTGGTTTTTAAGGATGCAAATACCCCGCTGCGATACCGGCTTACTCCGTCTTCGGTGCTGAACCAGAGATTATGCTTGCTGTCTTGAAATATTGAGTGAACACAATTATCCGCCAGACCATCCCGGGTAGTAAAATTGATAAAGGTATTGGTTTGACCTTTCCTTTGAAACACCCCATTATCACAGGTCCCCAGCCATAAATTCCCTTTGCTGTCTTCCTCGAAAGCAATGATATTAATGTTTGATTTCCCGTGTACTTTAAGGGATTCAATGAGTTTACCCTTTCGATACCGATACAATCTCCCGCCGTTAGAACCTATCCAGGTATCTCCCCGGCGGTCTTCAAATATTGCATACATAATTTCTCCCTGGTTTTTTCCTGGTGCTGCCGGGGTGATAAACTTACTGTCTTTTAACCGTTTGATTCCTGACTCACCGGTACCAATCCATAGATTATTTTCTCTATCTTCAAACAGCCTGCTAATGACATGATCTTTTAATAATTTTTCAAAAACAATCCTCCCGAATCGATCTTGTTTTAGTCGATTCAAACCGTTGAGCGTACCTACCCAGATATTCCCGTGACGATCTTCTAAAATATCCAGGATATTCTCATTGGATAAGCCGTCTTTACAAGTATAAACATCGGTTACTTTATTCATAACCCGCAATAG
>CP070627.1:3788412-3790201 GCA_020355945.1 Candidatus Aminicenantota bacterium
ACAATAAGGTCGTATTTTTTTAATCCGGCTTTTTCGGCCGGGGAATCTTCCTCTACTTTTATAACCAGGATTCCGGCTGTAGTTAGATCAAAGTCTTTGGCTTCCGATTCACTTAGGGCCTGGATACGGATTCCCAGGTAGCCGCGTATGACTCGACCTTTTGTTTTGAGGTCCCCCACCACCTTTTCCGCCAGGTTGGAAGGGATGGCAAAACCAATACCGATATTTCCTCCGCCAGGTGCGAGTATTACGGAATTAATACCAATGACTTTGCCCTCCATATTAATCAATGGTCCACCGGAGTTGCCCCGGTTAATCGCCGCATCGGTTTGCAAAAAGTCCTCGTACTCAGCCATGCCCAATTGTCTGCCTTTAGCAGAGATGATGCCAGCGGTCACACTCAAGTCCTGTTCCAGGGGATTGCCAATGGCCAGGACCCATTCACCTACTTCCACTTTATTGGAATCCCCCAGTCGGATAAAGGGTACATTTTCGGCATCTATTTTTAACAGTGCCAGGTCTGTTTTGGGATCGGTGCCAATGATCCTGGCGATATATTCTTTATCGTCGATGGTTTTAATCCTTACTTTTATTGCATTTTCCACCACATGATTGTTGGTGATAATATACCCGTCATTGGAAATAAAAAAGCCTGAACCCACACCCGGGACCCTCTCTTTCCTGGGGGTAAAATTAAAGAATCTATCCAGTAAATCATCTCCAAAGCCAAAACCCCGCTTCCTGATAGATAGGGAAATCACTTTCACCACCGCGGGTCTTACTTTTTTAACCAGGGGTGCGAAATTCAGTCCACCCCTGTTTACGACTAGAGGTTCCGCCTGAGCCACTGATGGAGACAACAGCGGTTTATCGCTATCTGATTTTTGAAGATATCCGAAAAACAACGCAAAGAACAACGCACCAGCTAAAAAACTGATTCCAGCTATTAAACCTGTTTTTTTCATTCTAAACCTCCGCACTTAATTTTATGTTTGGTCTTGATATAAGACGCATTTCTTGGATAAAAAGTTTCATTCTTTTCATCAAGGGCATTGTATAAAAAAAAGCCTATAAAATCAAGCGGGCCCCCCGGTGGGCGCCTTAAAAGGCAAAAATCTCTTACTATTTCCTTTTACCTGGGGCTGTCTATTTATTGCTGGATTTAAATAAGTGGTATTTATTTAAAAACTAAAGAAAGCCCTGGCGCTGCCAAAAGCAATGACTCCAACAAGCAGCAGGATCACGATTTGCACAACAATCGAGACAATCAGGGTTACGACAAAATATCCTGCCATCTTATCTTGTGGGGGTTCTTTTAAACTCTTCATACCCAGATACAGGAGATACAGGCCATAGAGGCCACAAAGTAGTGCCAGGATTGCCAATACGGGGATTAGATGAAAAATTCCCCCCACCCAGGCCGCTGTAGAAGAGAAAACAACGACTTTCATTGATTGGACCATATCTTTTTGGGCGCCGAAAGAAGGTGCCAGTGCATCAATAATGATAGCCAATAAATAGACTGCAGCCAGGGAAAGAGCGTACATAAATATTGCCCACAGCAATGCACGTCCAATTGGCGCTCTAATCGTAAAAGGGCCATAAGACCGGCCAATAATTATCCAACCGAGAAAACCGGCAATTGCCGGGATAGCGGCTAAAAAAATGGCATATTTGGTAAACATTTCGGTAATGGTCATGCTTTCACTTTTAATGACCTGCCATTCGTCTTTGGGTTTTGTTATAATAGCTATTGCTCGTTTAATGATCGCATTAAAGTCCATTTTTT
>CP070627.1:3790301-3792066 GCA_020355945.1 Candidatus Aminicenantota bacterium
TGGGAAAAATCAAAAGAATATTCCCATTTAGGTGGGCCGGTTTCCAGCGGTGATATCCGGGGAGGCATGGGGTTAGAAGGGGTTTTGAATCTCCAGCGCTTTGTTGAACGAGGCGGTCTTTTTATTCCCATCACCACCAATGTAAACTTACCTATCGATTATGGAATGATCGAAAGTGCAGCGGTCATAAAACCTAAAAATTTAAAAGCAAAGGGAACGATTTTGCAGACGAGGGTCATTGATCGGCAAAGTCCGGTAATGTACGGATATGACCGCACCCTGGGGGTGATATCCAATGGTAACCCTGTCCTGGAAACCGGGTTGAAGGCCTTGTTTGGAGACCTGGATTTCGATGAAATGTTTTATGGGAAATCAAAGCAGCCGCGGGAAAGTGGCCGTGGTGGTTTAAAAGACCCGGATGTTGTCCAGGGGCGCCCCATTGAACCACCTAAAATAACCGGTGCCGGTACAGGAATACCCCCGGAATTCAAAGATAGGTTCAATATATTTGCACCCCCTGATTTGTTGACAATCCGGGTTTTGCTTCGCTTTGAGCGGGCCAACAAACTCCTGGTGAGCGGTATGTTGGAAGGAGCCGAGGAACTGCAAAATCGGGCCGCATTAGTTGATGTCCCAAAGGGAAAAGGCCATATTCTTCTATTTGCTTTTAATCCCATGTGGCGTTATGAAACTCATGGGAATTTCTCCCTTATATTTAATGCGGCATTAAATTACAATAATCTTGATGCCGGGCGCCCCCGGCTCAGGAAGAAGTAGTCTTAATAAAAAGCTTTTGCCGGTGGTCCAGGGGCCCCGCGGCGCGGGGAGCCTAAAATGGCAAAGTGTTTTGACTCATACGCTATGCGCTATGCGCCATGCGAAATGCTCTCGACCCCTGGTCGCCGAAGGCAAATAAAGGAGGAAAAACAATGAAGAGAGTTATGATTTTGGGATTTATCGGGTTTTTGTTTTTAAGTTTGGTATCGGTTGGAAGTTTTGCTCAGACTGTGGATGAGATATTGGAAAAGATGATCGAGGCCCAGGGCGGAAGAAAAGTCCTTGAAGCGATTAAAGACACCACCCTTTCAGGCTCGATGCAGATCATTCCAATGAATCTCAGTGGTTCGGTAACCATGTACCAGAAAGAGCCCAACAAGATGCGAATGGATATCGAAATGATGGGTATGAACATTACCCAGGCATATGATGGAACTACCGCCTGGTTTACCAATCCCCAAACCGGGACCACAGAAGAGATGCCGGAAAAACAGGCTAAATATTTTAAGAAGCAGACCCTGGGTAGGGATGTGCTCCTTAACCCTAAAAAATTAGGTATCACCTATAAATTTAAAGGAAAAGAGAAAATTAAGGATAAAGAATACCTGGTTTTGGAGCAAATCCATCCTGATGACTTTACGGTTACGATTTATGTTGATGCCAAAACCTATCTTACTTACAAGTCCAAATCTATAACATTAAATCAAGTAGAGGCTGAAGTTGAATCGGAAAGTATCATGTCGGATTACAAAAAGGTTGAGGGGATGATGGTGGCTCATTCAATAACCACTTACCAGGGTGGCCAGGAATATATGAAGTTTACTATAACTGAGATCTCCTTTAATTCGGATTTGGAGAATTCCCTGTTTAAGAAGGACTAAGGAGGTAAATTAGAACTTAGTTCGCTTCGCTCATAATTGTTTGCCTGCATGTGCGTAGCGCGTACCGTGTAGCGTGTACCTGCACGCAGACAGGGAATGATAGGATG
>CP070627.1:3792166-3793924 GCA_020355945.1 Candidatus Aminicenantota bacterium
TATTAACCGGGAATTACCGTCGTCCGGCTCAAGCAGCCCGGGCAGGGGTAGTCTTTAAACTGACCGAAGCCCAGTCTCATGGCGTTTTTTTCCCCCAGGGTACCCGGGTGGAAGCCGATGATCCAGCAAGTAGTGAGAATATTCTTTTTGTTACTGGCATGGAAGTAAAAATTCCAGCCGGTCAGACCGAGGGCCAGGGAACCGCGGTTAATGTTTTCCCGGTGCGGGATGAACACTTAGGCAAGAGTAACGGCAGGCCCTGGCAATCTCTTACTCTAAAGTCAAGCCCCGTATACCTGGCTCAAGGTATAGAAGCGTCCTATTTTAATCCTAAGATCAGGGTAAACGAAGAGGAGTGGAGTCTTGTAGACGATCTGCTGAAATCCACCCCGGGAGAGCGCCACTTTTCATTGGATAGTATCAACGGTGAGATTCGCTTCGGCACCAGCACCTTCGGCGCTGTTCCGTCCCAGGGGGCAGAGATTACCTGTACCTCCTATTACCAGGTGGGAGGTGCGGCAGGAAATGTGGCAGCCGGGCAGATTAACCGTATCATAGATGAAATCCAGGGGATCGATTCCTCGAAAATCACCGTAACAAACCCTGAACCAGGCGCAGGCGGCAAAGATGCCGAGCCCTTAGACAGAGCCCTGCACCGAGCTGCCGTGGATTTACAAAAAAGGTACCGGGCAGTATCAGGAGTAGATTTTGAAACCCTGGCCATCGAAGCTGCCCCCACACAAGTGGCCCGGGCCCGGACTTTTACCAATCGCAACCTGGAGCACACAACCAGCAGTGAAACCGGGCATATATCGATCTCAGTGGTACCCAAAACAATTGAAAACAAACCGGTGCCCGATGATGAATTGCGGGATACAATTTTAAATTATCTCCTGGTCCGTCGGTCCATCACCACCCGGGTCCATGTCGTCGGCCCCAAGTACCTTGACATGGCAGTAAACTTCAAAGTAACCCCAAAGTCAAATATTGCTGCCCACCTGCTGGAAGCAAGAGTAAAGAAACGATTGCAGGAATTCTTACACCCCATCTCCGGGGGTATTGACAGCAGTGGCTGGCCGTTTGGCCGCCATGTGGTTATTTCCGAAATCTACCGTATCATCGAAGAGACCCCGGGGGTAGATTATTGTACACAAGCCGGCCTTCTCCCTTCGGCCCAATTTGTGCATCTTATTTTTAATACCACCGTGTTTCCGGGGCCCGTGTCCCCCGGGTCCTATGTTGAAAAAAATGACGGCAGCACCCGTTTTCCCCTGGCTGAAATCCCATATGCAGAGGAGAACAGTATTCTTACAGTAAAAGGCTTCAAACAGGGTGATCGAATCGTTATCACCCACAGGGACGATCCTTATCTTCGCAAACGGTTAATTGTGAAATCCATACAGCCTGATGACCGGAAGGAGTTGTGGTTTGAGCCTTACCAGGTGGAGAAAACCTTTCCCAATGGCAGCATTGTCGCCTCAGAAGATGGCAGAGTTAGATCGACCCTTGGGGGGCGGGGATTATCTGCAAACAAGAATTATGAAACATTGAGGATCAGTGGGTTCTCAAGCCACGATACCTTTGTTATAAAAGATGAAGATGGTACTTCACTTACAGGAAATATAAATATCTCTGAAGTTAAGCGCTGCACTGACAGGGTTTACTTAGAGGAGAACTGGCTGCCGTGGTACGTAGAGCAAAGCGCACAGCGCACAAAATCCCCTCTTGAGAGGGGTGCCCCGAAGGGGCGGGGTGTGT
>CP070627.1:3794024-3795781 GCA_020355945.1 Candidatus Aminicenantota bacterium
CTTAACTTCGATGATTTTGTTACCCGTGTCAATGCTGAGTTGATCGGGAAAATTACCAACCTGGCCTCCCGGGGCGTGCAAATGCTGAATAAAATCGACAGCACGCTGGGAACAGTCCCGGAGGAGGGAAAAGCCTTAATCCAAAAAGCACAAGAAAAAGCAGGTGGGATTTCTGATTATTATGAAAACCGCGAATTTTCCAAAGCAGTGATCGAGATTCGCAGCCTGGCCGACATGGCCAATCGCTATTTTGACCAAATGAAACCCTGGGAAACCATAAAAACAGACCCGGAAGCTACCAGGGGGATTCTGACTACAGTGATTAACCTGTTCAGGATTATCACTATTTTTTTGAAACCTGTACTTCCTTCTTATTGCCAAAAAGTAGAGAACCTCCTGGGCGAAGGACCTTTTAATTGGGATTCTTACAAAGTTATCCTTGAAAATCACCAACTGAAACATTTTGAACACCTGGCAAAACGAGTTGCTGCTAAGGATGTTGATAAGATGATCGAGGCAAGCAAAGAAGTCCCGGGGTCCAAAAAACTCGGAAAAGCTTTCATACCGGAACCCCTGGCACCGCAAATCGATTTTAATGATTTTATGAAAGTTGATTTACGAATCGCAAAGGTACTGGAAGCAGAAGAGATTAAACAAACCGATAAACTGGTTCGTTTAAAAATAGATATCGGTCTTGAAACCAGGACAATTATCGCAGGGATAAAACAAGCGTACAATCCAAAAGACCTGGTGGGCCGGCAAATTGTTGTGGTAGCCAACTTACAACCCAGGAAGATGAAATTTGGGACCTCAGAAGGAATGCTGCTGGCCTCAGGGCCCGGGGGAAAAGATATTTTTATTTTATCCCCTGACTCAGGCGCAACCCCAGGCGAACGAGTACATTAATTTTTTAATTAAAACCGTTTATACTATATCTAATGAGAACGAAACCGCGTAAATTAAGCAGGCTATTGTGCATTTTTTCTTTAACCGTCTTTATTATCGTCTCATGGATACTTGTTAACCCGTCACTCTATCTTTACTCGCGTGGAAGCGCTCAAATCGAGCATATTTCCCTGGAACAAGGACTTTCTCAAAGCAGCGTATATTGCATTTTACAGGGCAGTAATGGATTTTTATGGTTTGCCACAGAGGAAGGCTTGAATCGATACGATGGATACAATTTCAAAGTGTATAAACGCGATCCCGGGAACCCCAACAGTTTAGCCGATGATTGGATTTGGACCATGATTGAACATCCTGACGGTGTGCTCTGGCTGGGAACCAACGGCGGCGGACTAAACAAATTTGACCTGGAAAAAGAAACCTTTATCAATTATCAAACCATCCCCGGGAACCCCCGGAGTTTAAGTAACAATATCGTATATGCAATTTGCGTGGACCCTAATAGTATGTTGTGGGTGGGCACTGCCAACGGGCTCAATCGATTTGATCCCATCGGTGAGACCTTTAAACGATACCGTGCGGACCCGAATACCCCCGGCAGCTTAAACCAAAATGAGGTCCGAACGATTTATACGGACCGCGTCGGAACATTATGGGTAGGAACATCCGGGGGAGGTCTCAACAAATTTGAACCCAAAAATGAGACATTTACTTGTTATACAAGCGAACCCTTTAATGAAAAGAGTTTAAGCCATAATTTTGTCAGATGCATTTATGAAGATCGTTTCGGAACCCTCTGGATTGGCACGGAGGGTGGAGGGCTTAATCAATTTGACCGGGAAAAAGGAGAA
>CP070627.1:3795881-3797636 GCA_020355945.1 Candidatus Aminicenantota bacterium
AGGACCCCGGCTTGCCGGGAAATTCCAAATTACAAATCCCAAATTACAAACAAATTCCAAATCCGAAATTCCAAATTACAAAACAAAAAAAAGTTGGGGGAAAAATTTTTGTCTGTAAACAGGCAATATTAAATTGTTTACAGACTTGTCAAAAAATATCTTGCCAGAAAATGGCAAAACTTTACGAATAGGTAACCTTCTTTACCACAATTTTCCATCAAATTTTCATATGTAGGGGCGAATCTTGTATTCGCCCTTATGCCGCTTAAATATTTTATTCAGTCGAAGAGGGTTTTTTTATTTTCAATTTGTAGAAAAATACTCTGAGAGAACTGAGGATGATGGTGGCCGTGATGATGAAATAAACAACATCGATAATGGTTTGATCCATCAATAATTGTTTCTCCATTGCCATCAGCATAATCGCCGCCGGTGCGATTCCCCTGGCAAATAAAGAATTGACCAACATCCGGTCTGGCTTCTTATAGTTTTTTGTAAACAATAAACTCACATACCTTAATAACAATATCGCCACCGCAATCCCGGAGCCGATTCCTACAGCTTTGAGGTTTTTTATATTGAGCAGAAGGCCGATATAGACAAAGAAAAATGTTTTCAGGAAGAACGAGATCTCCTGGTAAAACATCCGCTCCCTGCGGGACACGACATTGATTATTTTTCCCGGTTTCTCCTCTTGCGTTTCCTTTTTGACCTTCTTTTTGGGTCTTTTAATCTTTTGCGCCATGGAAATCATGATTTTGGAGTTGGCAATCACAATACCGAAACACATGGCCGCAATAGCACCGTTTCCACCCAGGTATTCGGTGATGAAATAAAGCAGCACCACATAGGCGATGGTCATCATATAGTTTCTGTCTTCTTCAATGATTTGTTTGTTTTCCAGGAAAATCCATAAAAAGCCAGCCAATATGCCCAGCATTCCTGCCACAAAGAATAAAGAAGCAATTTCTGAGAATATGGTTTTGATCTCGATGACATTCAATATTTTCAACTCCATCATGGTAATGGCAAAAACAATGGAAAGCACATCGGTTAAAGCGGATTCGAGGGTTAGTATGGAATAGAGTTTTTTATCCACTTTTATTTGTTTTAGAAGGGGAATAATAAAAGCAGAAGAGACACCGCCCAGGGAAAAACCCAGCATTAAAGAGAGCAGGGGGTCATACAGCAGGAAATAAAAAATGCCTGCAATAACAACGGCAGAAACGAAAAAAATGGAAAACCCGATGGTAATGCCGGCACCGATGCCTTCGGCAAAGGAACGCAGGTCAATGGACAGGGCACCGTCAAACATGAGAAAGAGAAGGGTAAAAGTTGTAAAGAGAGGTGCCAGGGTTCCGAGGGCATGGGGGTCAATGTAGTTGAGTACATTGGGACCGATGATGAAACCTACCACGATCAACAGCAGGGTATCGGGGATATTGATCTTTTTAAATAGCCATTCCGCCAGGTAACCCAGGAAGATTATCAAAGAAACCAAAAATAAGATGTTTTTAACGTCCATTTCTCATTTTAATAAAAAATGAATGGAATTTCAATAAAAAAAGGAATCGGATTTCTTGCCTGGCACCTTTTTCTGTCAGTGGGGGGGTTTGTTTCTCGCCTGTCCACAACCCGGTCAAGCCGGAACCAAAAAGGACCCCGGCTTGCCGGGAAATTCCAAATTACAAATCCCAAATTACAAACAAATTCCAAATCCGAAATTCCAAATTACAAAACAAAAAAAAGTTGGGG
>CP070627.1:3797736-3799489 GCA_020355945.1 Candidatus Aminicenantota bacterium
GGAGCCAGCGGGCCAGGTCACCGGTTTTGTAGATAATATGGGACTTATGGGAGCTAGCGGACCTATGATAAATATCCTTCTCAACCTCTAATTCTACGAATTTCTCCGCGGTTAGTTCTGGCTTGTTTAAATAACCCCTGGCTACTCCTTCTCCTCCGATATACAATTCACCAATTGTTCCTATGGGTACAAGCTTCATCCATTTGTCAAACAGGTAAACGAAGGTGTTATTGATGGGTTTCCCTATAGGCAAACCAATTGAGGTCTTATCGACATCTTTAACCAACATTTCTATTGAAGTCACCGTGGTTTCCGTGGGGCCATATTTATTATAAAAATCACAATATTTACTCCATTTTTTTGCCAAAGCTGCCGGACAGACATCTCCTCCTGAGACTATCCGTTTCAAATGATAATGACTTGTTAGCCCCATATTGGATAAAAATGAAGGCACGGCATGAAGATGGGTAATTAACCGGGTGGATATAAATGTCTCGAATTTAACGGCTTCCAGGAGCGTATTTTTATCGACGAGAACCAGTACTGCCCCACTGAAAAGGGCAATAAAAATTTGTTCAACCGATGCATCAAAACAAATGGAAGAAAATTGCAGCACCCGATCTTTCGTACTTATGCCAAATAGATTCATCTGGGAAAAGAGTAAATTTACTAACGGGAAGTGCTCAACCAAAACCCCTTTGGGTTTCCCGGTGGAACCGGAGGTGTAGATGACGTAAGCCAGGTTATGGGGCTGTGTGATTTGAGTCAATTGAGTAGGTTGAGTGGGTTGAACCGGCGGCGTGAATTGAGCGATTTTCATTAATAAATCTTCATCCACCAGAACTCGGGCACTACTATCGTTTAAAATAAAATCAATACGTTCTTGCGGATAATCCGGTTCGATGGGTAAATACGCTCCACCGGCTTTCAATATTCCCAATATCCCAACTATCATTTCTATGGACCGTTCCACCATAATCGTGGTAATCGTATCGGGTTGAATGCCTTTTTGTTTTAATACATGCGCCAACAGGTTTGCATTTTCATTTAATTTTTTGTATGTGATTTGATGTAGAGGCGATTGATTCATCGCCCTTACATTCTCCCCGACGGAAACGGATAAACCGTTAAGGGCAATACGGTTCGGTGTCTTCTTTACCTGCTCTTCAAACAGTTGATGGATGGTTTTATCTCTCGGGAATTCTACTCCTGTGGAATTAAATTCATATAATAACAGGTTTTTTTCTGCTTCCGGTATTATTTCAATTCCTGATAATTGCAGGTGTTTATTTTCCAGTACTCCCTTGACAAGGTTGGTAAAATAGGTGATGAACCGTTCAATGTTGCGGCCTTTGAATAGGCTGGTACTGTATTCGAATGTAAATACCATTTTTTCTTCCAGTTCCCTTCCTCTTAATGTCAGGTCGAATTTTGATGTCCCAGTTGCATATTCATAGGAAACCACTTTCAAGGCAGGGATATCCAGTGATTGGAGACCAGTATTTTGTAATACAAACATCGTATCGAAAAGTGGATTGCGACTTGCATTCCTTGTTAAACTGACATCTCCCACCAGGTCTTCATACTGGTAGTCCTGGTTCTCGAATGCTTTTAAGGTTTTTTCCTTTACTTCTTCCAGGAAATCGGTAAATTTCTTCTCTCCAGAGGGATAAATCCGCAGCGCCAATGTATTGACAAACATCCCGATGATTTTTTCCAGGTCCGCATGGCGGCGGCCTGCCACAGGTGTACC
>CP070627.1:3799589-3801342 GCA_020355945.1 Candidatus Aminicenantota bacterium
AAACCGCATGGTCAATCGGGATATCAATCCCTGGAATGCGAAGCCGGATTTATCACTATCGAACCGGTTGATTTTTACTTTCATTATCAAAGCTACTTTTCCAGGCTGACGTTAAGATCATCCGAAGCCCGTATATGGTACAGCTTTCAGCCGGCGGATCAAGACCCCGGGGAAAAACCGCTTTTCATTTTTTTTAATGGCGGCCCCGGCGGCGCCACCAGTGATGGGTTAATGAGCCTTAACACCGCCAGGATGACCCTGGACACCACTTTAGAAAACGGTGGGGATGAATTCATACCTAACCCGGTAAGCTGGTCCCGGATGGGTAACCTCTTATATGTGGATGCCAGGTTGACAGGATTTTCTTACAACTTGATGAATTCACCTGGAGATGGGAACGCCAGATTCAGGGAATTTAATGCTCAGAATTTTAACATCTTCTTTGATGCCGCGGATTTTATTCGCTTGCTTTTAGAATTCCTTTCTGACCACCCTGAGCTGCAAGACAATCCTGTGATCATAGTGGGTGAGAGTTACGGCGGCGTCCGCTCCACCGTTATGCTTCATATACTGCTCAATTATAAAGACTATGCCAATGGCATTGAAATGTACCAGGACGATGATTTGGTAGAAAAAATCCAGGCCCACTATGATGCGGTGTTTCCCGGGTATAATAACCAAACGGTGCCCCCGGAAATCATTGCCCGGCAATTCAGCCATCAAATTCTCATACAACCTGCAATTTCTGCCGGTTATCAACATCAAGTTGCCGGTGAGATGTTTGAACAGGAAGGTTCCGTAATATTTCAAGTTGCCCGGGAAGAAGGACTTCAATATGTTCCCTGTTGGCAAAAACCGTCTGACAGCAATTGTAATCCAAGGGATAATGCGCTAATATTTATTGACCAGGTAGCCAGACGTGATTATTATAACTATACAAAACCAAAAGATTGGTTATGGGATATCTTTTTTAACGCAGCCAGATTACTAAGTTTTACCAATAACCTCATGATGGTAACCGGGGTGGATGTTACCGGTATACCTTTACTTTATGCATCGGCCCGTACAAATGCCTACAAGTTAAACCAGGACCTTAACGTGGACACACAAATGGATAAGCATGCTTCTTTTGAACAACTAATTTTCAGGGACATGGCCCGTAAGGCAGCGAAATTAGCCGCCGAGGAACCCGGTGATATGAGGTGGGTCTTCGGGGCTCTCCAACCATGGGACCGGTACTTTTTGTCATTGAATTACGATGCCAATAGTGCTTTTCACTGGAATATTGCTCTCTACCGAGGATACGATGTCGATTACTATTCGCCGCGCTGTGGTCGTATGTTTTTGAAAAATGTCGCCCATGTCAATACCTTTATCACCAATGGCGCATACGATCTTGTTGTTTATTCCCGGGCAATCCCCGGGAGCCTGGCACTACACTACGACATACTGGAATCAGTTATACACGATGCCGGAGAACCCGGAAGCGAAGATCGTCCGGGAAGGATAATACTCAACTATAACCCGGATGCTTTCCCGGGTATAAACGACCTTTATACTCGGACAATAAAATTTCCGTTGTATGCCTTCAGCAGCCATGCGGTTTCCATTAACCAGCCGCAAGAGCTGTTTGCTGATGTTTTAGCATGGCTGACGGATACCGGTTTGTCCCTTAACGAGGAAGAAAAATGAAAAAAATAGCCACCAGGATATATAAGAAAAAGAATTTACTTTGTGTCCCTTTGTGTAACTT
>CP070627.1:3801442-3803181 GCA_020355945.1 Candidatus Aminicenantota bacterium
TGTTCAAAGGAGATGCGGGTCTGGGGGGAAAACTGCCTGATTATGAACCGGTAAAAGACGAAACCCGGATTGATGAAGCCATGATTTCCCGGGCCGTTGAATTGTTAAAACAGGCTGCAGCCCCGGGATTATTCCTGGGATGGGGCTGCAGGGGATGCGGGGATATTTTAATCCGGTTGGCGGAAATCCTGGAAGCCCCGGTATCCACTACTCTTCAAGGTATGTGTGTATTCCCCGGTGACCATCCGCTGCACACGGGAATAGGTTTTGGCCCGGCTGCGGTACCTGCATCGGAAAATGCCTTTAAAAATTGTGACTGCTTGTTGGCAGTGGGTACCCGTTTCAGCGAGATTCCCACCGGCAGCTTCGGATGCAGCGTCCCGGAAAATCTAATCCATGTGGATATGAACCCGGAGGTCTTCAACAAAAATTTCCCCGCCAAAGTGCCAATCCCGGGAGATGCCAACATCATTCTCCAGGCCATCCTGGATAAACTCCAGCAGGATCATTATGAAACAAACAGGAAAAACAGCACCTTGAGGGCAAATATCAAGAAAGATAAAGAGACCTATTATGCGGAGTGGCGGAAACATTTACATGAAAAGGTGAATCCATTACTGTTTTTTGAAGCGCTGCACAGACATCTTGAAGATGATGCCGTCACCATGGTTGATGATGGTAATCATACCTATTTGGTGGCGGAACTTTTCCCAATGAAAAAAAAGCAGCGCTGCTATTGCCCCAGCGACTTTAACAGCATGGGCTATTGTGTCCCTGCTGCCATTGGAGCTAAACTGGCCAACCCGGGTTCACAAGTCATCGGCATAGTCGGTGACGGCGCATTTCTTATGACCGGGATGGAAACCCTGACAGCCACCCAAAATGGTCTGGGTATCACCTATTTTGTTTTCCATGATGGAGAATTATCCCAAATCGCACAAGGGCAGGAAATCCCCTATAACCGAAAAACCTGTACCATCCTGGGAAAATTCAACCTGGAGGGTATGGCCATCGCATGCAGGGCCGGCTATTTTGAGATCGGCAACAATGAAGACATTGACGAAGTGATTCCCATAGCGTTGGAAACCTCTGCCAAAGGAAAACCAGTGATTGTTGATGTGAACGTTGATTATTCAAAACGGACCCGTTTCACTCAAGGGGTAGTGAAAACCGTGTTAAAAGGGTTCCCTTTGCGCGATAAAACCCGGTTTATCGGGAGAGCGCTGCTGCGCAAAATAACAGGATAAGAGAATCTTCCTGCATCAATCCTGTTGATGAGTATCCCGGGTTTCGCTTTCCACGCTTTCCAGTGGAGATTCTCTATTCATGGCGTTCCCCACCAGTTCCTTATTTTCCAATATAAATCGATGGAAAAACGCCATGATTTCATGATGCAAAAGCGGTATCTGTTCCATTTGCTCTAACAATTCCCGGTGTTCCGGACTCAAAGACTTCTCCACTTGTGCACCTTCCCGGGTGTCGGTTTTTTCCTTCTCCCCTGGCTTCTCTTTAAAATACATCGGTCCTTTAGCACAAATGAGCCAATCCAGGGATATATCAAAAGTAACAGCCAGTTTATGCAGGGCAAAATGGTTGGGAAACGTATCCCCTTTCTCGTTCCTGGTGTAGCTGGACCTGCTGAGTCCGAAATGAATAGCCATTCTCTCCTGGTTAAAGGATAATGATTCCCGTACCTTTTTCAACCGGAGGCTTATTGCTTTTCTTAATTCACTCTTTTT
>CP070627.1:3803281-3805015 GCA_020355945.1 Candidatus Aminicenantota bacterium
ATCAAAAGATTGAGCAGGAAGAGGCAGCCGAAGAATCAACAAAAAAGAGCCGTTGGGAATTGGCTGCCGAACGTCTGGATTCAGAGGGATTCTTAGATGGGGAGGGAGAAAAAGTAAAAAAACTCGTTAGTGACTTCAGGGAAAGCTTTACTCTATAAAAATGGTATTAAAAATGGGAATTGAATCAAAGGGATAGATTAAAATATAATGAACCACCAGGTTTTTATTTCGTATGCCAGTGAGAAAAGCAAGGAATCTAAAAACAACTTCGATGTGGCAGAAAAAATTTACAAGTCATTGGAAGCAAAAAATATTCGATGTTGGTTAGCGCCAAAAGAAATTCAACCCGGTGATACATGGATCAATGAAATCATCAATGCGGTTGAACAAGCAAAAGTGGTTGTCCTGGTCTTCTCTTCCAATGCAAACCAATCCAATTGGGTTAAGCGTGAGATCAATCACGCCCTGGATAAAAATAAGACCATCATCACATTTTGTATAGAAAATGTTCTCCCACAGGGGATATTTAAATTACTAAAATCAAACTTTCAATGGTTGAAGGCCTATACTCCCCCGCTTAAAACGCATATAGACAAATTGGTAGAAGCTGCCCAAAAACACCTGGGCATTGCCTCAACGCCGCCAAAGGATTTGCCTCTTAATCCCTTTACCGAATTTATGGCCATCCGGGACCCTGCCCGGTTCATTGGACGGGAAGCAGAACTGCGCCGCTTAATGACTTTGCTCCAGAGAGGTTCGGTGGCGCTGCTGGGTGAACCCAAAATCGGTAAAAGCTCACTGCTGAGGCACCTGGCTCGCCATTGGCAGGGCAAAGTCATTGGACCCCTGGATTGCCATTCTTTAAAGGACCGGTCAGATTTTTTCCAAAACATTTCCGGGGCATTGGATTTAGACAATTGTGACTGGCAAACCATCCGGGCAGCATTAAATTTAAGCCAATTATTGTTTTTGTTGGATGAACTGGATTACGGGCCTGAATGTGGAATCACTCACGCTGAGATTGCCCTTTTCCGGTCGGTATGCGACAGCAACCGGGATTTCAAGATGGTGGCTGTATCCCGGACCCCTCTTAAGGAAGTCTTTCCTGATATTGGCAGGGGGTCACCGGCATTCAATTTCCTGGTGCCTTTCACATTAGGCCCCTTTAATGAGGCAGAATGCCGACAGGTCCTGGCCCATCCCTGGGAACCCGACGTCCCTTTTTTTGATGCTGAAACCTGTGAGCAGTTGGTAGAACTCACGGGGTGCCATCCTTATAAATTGCAGTGTGCCGCTTTTCATCGTTTTGAAGCCCTGGCTGACCCGGCATACGATTGGCAAACCAGGTATCAACAGGACATGGAGCAAATGCTGTGAAAAATAGTATAAATGATAATACGGTTCCCAGGTTAGACCTGGCCCCCAGGCTCAAACGCCCTTTATCCCTGTGGAACCCATTGGATTATTTGCGATTGCTCTATTGGGTATTTTTTTTCCCCCAGGCCATCCGCTGGTATATAGAGAAATTTGGCAAACCTGGATACCAGGATTCAAAAGGATATAAAGCAACAAAAGAAGTACTTCGCAATGACCCGGTCCAGAGTAAATTAATTCTCCAGGCTTTCTTTATTTTAATTATTTCTTCAGCAGGGATATCATGGGGACTATCTGCAGTTGGAGTACCAGTGAATTGGTTTGGAGTGGCGGTCGGCGTGGGGTACGGCGTGGCGTTCG
>CP070627.1:3805115-3806833 GCA_020355945.1 Candidatus Aminicenantota bacterium
GGGAAATATTATTTTCTCTCCCGCCCGCGACGCTTCGGGAAATCCCTCTTAATCTCAACTCTCAAAGAGATATTTTCCGGCAATAAAGAATTATTCAAAGGACTGTGGATATACGACAAAATCGATTGGGAAAAATACCCGGTGATTCATATTGATTTTTTAGGACTAAAATATGGAAATAAAGAAGAACTAATCGAAACCATAGAATATCTAATCGCACAAAATGCAGCACTGCATGAAATAAAATTAAAAGAAAGCGGATATGACAAGAGATTTAGAGAACTTATTGCCGAGCTTTCCAAAAAGAATAAGGTGGTTATCCTGGTGGATGAATACGATAAACCCATTATCGATTTTGTCGAAAAGAATAAAAAAGATATTGCCTCAGAGAATAGGGATATCTTAAGAAATTTTTATTCTGTCATCAAAGGTGCGGATGAGTACCTGAAGTTTGCATTTATCACCGGTGTTTCAAAATTTTCAAAAGTTTCCGTATTTTCAGTATTGAATAATCTCAACGATATCACCCTGGACGAAAAATATTCCACTATGTTAGGCTATACTGAAGAGGAAATACTGCATTATTTTCCTGTACCCGGTGCCCACAGTGAAACAATGGAAAAAATAAGAACCTGGTACAATGGCTATTCCTGGGATGGTAAACGCTTTGTTTACAATCCTTTTTCAATACTTCTTTATTTTGAAAAAAAAGCCTTTGCCGACTATTGGTTTGCCACGGGTACCCCGACCTTTCTTATTAAAGCCATCAAGGAAAAAGATATTCCTGTTATGGAATTTGAAAAAGTTGAAGCCGACACCACCACCTTTGAAAGTTTTGAAATCGAGAATATGGAAATAACGTCACTTCTTTTTCAAACCGGGTATTTAACCATCAAAGGAAAAGACGTGACCGATGATGGGACTATCTATCAACTTTCCTATCCCAATAAAGAGGTGAGAGAATCTTTTTTAAAACATTTGTTAAAAGATTTTACGGAAAAGCGATCGATAGAAAGTCTTAAAATATTGAGAAAGCTTAAATCATCACTCAAAGAAAACCACCTGGATATTTTTTTTACTACTATAAAGTCCCTATTTGCTTCTATTCCTTACGATATATTTATCCAACACCGTGAAGGTTATTACCACACCATCATCTATCTTTTATTGAGACTTGCAGGGATAACCATCCAACCGGAAAGTGAGAGCAACATCGGCAGGGTTGATGCAGTGGCGGAAACCGAAACCCACATCTATATCATTGAGTTTAAAATCGGAACTTCGGAAGAGGCATTGAAACAAATCAAAGAGAAGAAATATTATGAACCTTACCTCACATCAGGAAAAATCATCACCCTATTAGGCATCGGTATCGACCCGGAACAGCGAAATATCACCTCATACCTACCCGAACAATTGACTCAATAATTTTTCCTTTGACTGTAATGCTTTATAGCCGATGGTTACCTAAGTGCGGTCAGGTAAGTTATTTCTTCATTTTTTTGATGGTGTAAAAAAATCAGTCGAACACTTGAAATTATCTTGCTGTTGTAGTAACTTGCAGATATGATGAAAAAAACAAGACAGGTTATTTTTTTAGATATCGACGGAGTACTGCAGCCCTATGGGAGACAAGACCGTTTTAACCATGACCTGGACCAACTGAAAAAAGAATCCTTTGATCTTATTTTGATGGACCTGGAAATGCCGGAAATGGA
>CP070627.1:3806933-3808650 GCA_020355945.1 Candidatus Aminicenantota bacterium
AATTTCATAAAATTCACGAATTCAGGATTGAAGAATGAAAAATTACGTCATCGGATTCCTGGCGATCTGCATTGTGGTTTTGATAAGCTTTATGTATAAGGATTCAAAATCTCCGATACTTAGAAATTTTCCCCTGGATAACAAACCGGAAAGGATTACTTCCGGTGAACCTCCATTATATCTATAAAACAGTAAAACAGGGGACGGTGCGTGCAAATGATCAAAAGTTGAAAAAAAAGGTAATGTCAAAAGTTTCATGAAAAAAGAGGCGGCTAAATGAAAAAAGGAGAATTTGTGTTGCAAGGTTTCCAGGGAAGTGCAAAACGCAGACCTCTTCGCACATTCACGCTAACCTTGTTTTTTCTATTTCTTTTCATAGTGCCTAATAAATTTACCATGAAGGGGGGGGAAAACACTGAACACGCTAACTCCCCTCAGAAGCTTGTTCAGAAGCATATTGCGACTAAACTTTTGACATTACTAAAAAAAATCCGGGGAACATAGAAGAAAAATAATCAGTATATGAAATCTTTGCCTGGCACCTTCTCTGTTTTCTATCATGTTTTTGTTATGCTGGAACTTTTACTTTTTCGTACAGGAATTCGGGGGCAATATCAGCTCCATTTGGCCAGCAGAGTGTGTGGAACTCTGGGTGGATAGTGAACTGCTTGAAGAAACTTCGGTCCTTAAGTGGAGCAAACATCTCGCCGTAAAGTTCCTGACTCATGTCTACATCGCCTTCGGTTCCGTCAGAAAAAAGGACGTGAACCGTATAGTCGTGTTCGTATTTTGCAGCTATTACCTTCGGTATCATTTTTCTACTCCAACGGTGCTATTTTCTTGGGTGGAAAACCTGCCTGGACCCGTTCCCAGGCATCGAGAAGTTCTTGCTGATGCAAATCAAACCACTCCAATACGTGCCGCAGAGCCCGCCTGGGAAAATCTCCATGGACAACGCCTGTCTCTATGTCAACGGTAATCTGGTATTCCCCATAGACCGCATGAAAATGCGGCGGCGGGTGCTCGCGTGGGAAAATCCCGATCACAATTCCGAGAAATCTTGATATTTCAGGCATATTTTTACTTTATCCAGAAATTGTTTGTTTTTAGAAAGAAAAAGGGGGCGGTACGTGCAAATGTGAAAATTTTAATTGCTCTTTTTATCCACAGGTTTTTCATGTTTCAAACCATACCAGGTAAACTAGAAAAACGGAAAAAATACGGCTTCAACTCAGTCATTGACCGCCAAATCCACGCCGGTATTACTCCAGGAATGCTTCCGCCCTTTGGGCCTGACCTTACCCCTTTTCGCCCTGCTACCACAGTTGTTTTCAATTTAAACATTGCCGGTCTTTCCCGGAAGCTACTTTTTACCACACCTTGAGAAAGAAAGTCAACCCCCCGATGAAAAAAAATTTTTATGCCCCTTCTCAACCACCCTCCTTTCTGCCGTCAATATTCTGTTTCGATACAGGCTTGGCTCTTCTTCTGTTTACAGAGAAGAGATTTACACCGCTAAAAAGCAGTCTTTCTGACAGGCTTTTTAGGCTGTCAATTCAATGATGTTCGATTCGTTTTCAGGCACTTCAAAAATCTCCAAAATACGGCATGAGGACTTTCAGCCGCACGATATCGCATTTATAGCTTTTTTTGTTGGGCTTTGGATAATCCGTGATATATTTTTCGGCAAAAGCTGCGAATTTGATTTTTTTGTTTT
>CP070627.1:3808750-3810466 GCA_020355945.1 Candidatus Aminicenantota bacterium
AGCTTTTGGAAGTCCAGAAACCTTTTCTCGAAAAGGTTTTTGGCCGCCGGAGGCAAAAGTTGGCAGTGGATTTGGGGCAATTCTCAACATGAGAATTGCGGCTTAAAAAAATTAGGTGTGGATTTTTTTGACGGATTCCGTTATAATCAGGATCATGAAAAGAAAAGAATTTTGGGTTAGTTTTTGGATGTGGATTTCAATCAGCGGAGTTTTTTTCAATTATGGGAAATCCCCGGTGAATTTTGAAACCGGGAAAATCATTGAAAAAGTGGTTTGCCGGACCGACCCGCAGCAAAGTTATGCGTTGTATCTCCCCCCTGGTTACTCTGTGGATAAAAAATGGCCCATTATTTATGCTTTTGATCCGGGAGCCCAGGGACCGGTTCCCTTGCGCCATTTTAAAGCAGCGGCAGGAAAATATGGCTATATCATCGTGGGTTCCAATAATTCCAGGAATGGTCCCTGGGAACCGATATACCAGGCAGGCCGCGCCATGTGGCTGGATACCCGGGAAAGATTTTCCATCGATGATAACCGGGTTTATGCCGCTGGTTTTTCCGGTGGTTCCCGCGCGGCGTCTACATTCCAATACATTATTAAACGCCCTGCGGCAGGCATTATTGGCTGCGGCGCCGGATTGGATGTCAATTTAAAACCGGGAATGATCAAATCAGCACTTTATTATGGAATGATAGGACTTGCGGACTTCAATTACCGCGAAATGATGAGACTGGATAAAGACCTTGATGCTGCTGATGTTGAACACAGGGTCCTGGTGTTTGACGGCGGCCACCAATGGCCCCCGGAAGAATATTGCCTCCAGGCCCTGGAATGGATGGAAATTAACGCCATTAAAAAAGGACTAAAACAAAAAGATGAACAACTGGTGGCGGATTTATACAAAAAAACATTGGACCGGGCACAAAACCTGGAACTATCAAAAAATATATTCTTTGTCGTTTCTGCTTACCAATCTGCCCAACAACTATTTAACGGGCTGGTGGATATCACTAAACTGGAAAATAAAACACGCCAATTGGCAGAAAGCCGGGAATATAAAACATTTCAGAAGAAAGAGCAAAGGCGAAATAAAAAAGAAGCGGATTTTATCGGCATATTTGCCCGGGTAACTGAGAGGTTAAAAAATAGTAACCTGGTGGATATACCGGGACAGGCTGTCCTTTTCCGGGATTTAAAAATCCGTTATCTCCAGGAGGAAGCCAATAAAGCTGACATATACGACCGGGCCCTGGCGCAGCGGCTGCTTACAGAACTGAGAATACATACGTTCCGGGACGGGACCGGGTATCTTCAAAAAGGGGATTTTCACCGGGCCGGTATTTTCCTGGAGATTGCCGCACGGGCAGGCGATTACCGTCCAAATATAATCTACAACCAGGCCTGCGTGTACTCCAGGGTAAAAAATAAGAAAAAAGCACTTAACTACCTGAAGCAAGCGATAAAAAAAGGATTCAATGACTTCGAGCTTTTAAAAAAAGACAAAGACCTGGACTTCATCAGGAATGAAAAAGAATTTCAAGAGATTATTAAACAATTAAAAAAAGATAGACAATAGGGAACTTAGTTCGCTTCGGTGGCAATTCACAATTGATTGGAATGATGGAATGTTGGAATAATCAGTGATGAAATAAAATACCTGATCCCATCATCCCATCATCTTGTAACCTTATTTTTGAATCCATTGTAGGGGTTTGA
>CP070627.1:3810566-3812277 GCA_020355945.1 Candidatus Aminicenantota bacterium
TTATCTTTGACTTTAAATTCAATTTCCAGCTTATTCTTTTGAAGTACCAGGGATTCTTTTTCAAGTTTTTTAACTGCTGCTGCCGGGTTATCCGGGTCAATTAAAATCCAGAATTTATAGAGATCAATGGTTTTATTTAAACAACTATCGGGCAGTGCTGCGGTATAGGTCTTCTTTTTCCCGGTATGGCGGGTATCAATGATTTTGGCGTTGTGAATCAAGGCTTTGGTTTTAAACAGAGGATTCCGGGTGATGACATTCAGGGCGGTGAGTTCTTTTTCAATGTCATTCATTTGAGAATATTTTTTGCTTTTTTCCAGGCGGCGCAGGGAATGGATGGAGACTCCTTCCCGGTTGGAGGTGATGGTGATTTTTCGGGGGGTATCTTTGCGGACCGGTATATCCGGGAAGGAGATTTCATAATAAGCGCGGTGCATGTTTTCTAAAGATTGCACGATTTCTATATTGTCGCCTTCCAGGTATTTGCCTCCACTTTGTTGGGCCAGGAAGTGCAGTGAATTTTCGCCGGATGCCCCGGATGAATAGCTGTTAATTACCCCCATGGCGTTGATAATAAATAATACGGCACTGCTGCGGCTAAGATAATTGGCCATTTCCTTCAGGTAATGCCTGTACATGGTGAGCCCGCCTTTAATAGTCCCGATAACGGAATTGGAGACGCCTTCGCTGAAAAAATAAACAAATTTATTGGCTTCAATTGAATTGAGGTATAGATAGAGAATTTCAAAGGAATAAAAGAAACCCATACTTTTTCGCTTAAAGTAAGCGGCGGCACTTTTACGAAAGAATCCACTTTCAATGCCAGTATACTTACTTACCCGTCTGCCAGGCATCCCTAATTCTATGCCGGCACCGGATACAATTCGGTTATTGGCTAGCCGTTTAACTTTTTGCCGGGTCAGCCATACCAGTTCGTCTCTATTGTCAGTTCCTTCACCGATATAATTCAGCCCCTTGAAGGGTTCGATGGTTAAAATGAAGAAATAGGTATCTTTTTCTGCTTTCCTGATGACATCCTCAGCAATTTGTTTCGATCGGATAATACCGGATTCGCTGGACAAAGTCAGGTCAAACAACAGGAATATCACTTTGGGTTTCATCAATTGCATATCTTGATGAGCCCGGGGGACTGATGGGTCCGGGATGATGGTTTCTTTGGTTTCGGTGACAAGGAAGGTGCGTTGGTGCAGGGTAAATCTGGATATTGGTTTACCATTTATGATGATATCAATATCTCCCGGTTCCAGGTCGGTGATGGGATTTCCTGCCTTGTTCACGGCAAATATCGGTACCTGCCACCAGTCGATCCTTACTTCTTCTACGATTTCCCGGTGATCCTGCTGAGAAAATACCGGTAAAATAAAAATTAAAAATGCCGTCATTAACATGCTGATTTTTAAATAGTACTTCATTTTTTTTCCTCCTTAAAAGATTTTTTTACATGTCAATGTACTGTGACATCGGTTTGAACGTTAAAGAATTGGTAATCGGTATAAGTAAATTCGGTGAGGGTTCGTTCCCAGCCTTTGGACCCCCGATAACCGGAAATAATTCGTCCGCCTTTATATTTTTCTATCATACTCACTTTTGTAGGAAAGCGAATACCCTGGCGGATTTCATCAAATTCCGATACCAGGGACAGGTAGAGCCTGGTTCGCAGCTTTTTTGCCAGGTCTTTTAATTGCTGGTA
>CP070627.1:3812377-3814072 GCA_020355945.1 Candidatus Aminicenantota bacterium
ATAACCAATGGTGGGGTCATCCCATCTTAAATAATAGGATAATAATATTTGACAGAACAGTTCCCCGTCACCATCAAATTTTACCCGCACTTCCGGGATGCCCACACTAATAGATTCCTGTAAATTTTCCCTCAGATCCACTTCCTGCGTATCATTGTTCTCTTCGCCGGTAAAAAGTATCTTCTTTACATGTTTATTATTCATCCAGATATTCACATTTCCAAATACAGCACTTGAAACTTTAGGAGCAACTTCTTTGAGCACTTTCAACGTGAGTACAGTGGCCTGGGTAGAGCCCCAGATTCCATAGGCATTTTTGTTTTTGAGCAGGTATTGGAGTATTGGTGAGATTTCAATGGAGCGATTGTTGGCTTCTAAGTTAGCCAGGGCTGCAATTGCAGTTGTTTCTGTGGTCCCGGTGGAAAGAATTCTCCCACCCCTGAGCTGCGGCCCGGGCGTCCAGTACATGCCATAATCGTCCTTTCTTGCCAGCTTATTCAAACGCTGAAGAATACTCCCGGGTTCTTTGCCGGCTTTTTGCAGTGATAAAGCACAATAACTCAACGCATTGGGATTATCCAGGTAAGATTCATGATTCCTTTCCAGGTAAGCCACAGCCCTTTTTATTTGTTTGTTGTTTTTGTCAAGACCGGAATGAAGTAATGACCAGGTTACATAAGCAGTGGCTGCAAAATTATTGTCCCTGGCAGATGAGGCAGCACCAAAATGACCGTCAGGTTCCCAATGATCGCCAGTCATGCGGGAGAGCAGCCATTTTTGCATCCTGGGTATTAATCCTTTGTCAATGGAGTAAACCTCTGCCATATCAGCAAATAACTGTAATCCGAATGCCGTGGGAATTTTTTGAGGTGCTCCTCCATAAAATGAAAAACCCCCAGGGGTGGTTTCATATCGAAGCAGATTTTGATATCCACTGGCAATATAACTTTTCGCTTTTTTTTCAATTTCAGGTGTTGCCTGCTCGGTTTTTTTCAAATAATCCAGGACCATGACATCAGGATAAAGCACGGAAGTGGTCTGTTCAAAGCAGCCGTGAGGCATTCGCAGCATGGATTCCATTCCTTCTACTACCTGGGAAAAATACCCGGGGTATATTCTAACCAACAGCTTATCACTATTTCTAATTGCTGTTTCAGGTATAGGGATCATCTGCCGGATTTCCCGATTTCCTCCCAGGGTGTGATTGAATGCTTTTTGAATTTCCTTTCCCACCGGGATAACCGTCACTTTTTCCGATAACATACCACCCGCATCCTGGCCTGGTGCCTGCTTTAACCGAAGGGCCTTAAGAACCATCTGATGGTCCCCTACAGCCTTTGCCCTAATTTTAAAGAACTCGACTTTGCTGTCTTCAGGTCTTACTGTTATTGTTCGACTGGCTGGGCCTGACAATTCAAACCAATTTCCCCGTTGAAGTTTAAGGATAACCGTTTCCGGGAAACGCTGGTAATTATATATTGATGCGGGAATACTGATTTCATCTTGGTGGATGAGATTGGTGGGCACTTCTATTTTCACGAATAAATCCCGGGAAACCGGCAGACTGGCTTTCCCGGACCCCATTTCCCCTTTAAAGGTATGGGCCAATGCAGATACCTGCCATTGACTGACAGACTCAATATCCGGTATCTTGACTTTGAAAGACGCTTTACCTTGTGCATCCGTAATTACCCT
>CP070627.1:3814172-3815864 GCA_020355945.1 Candidatus Aminicenantota bacterium
CTTATTTTATTGCAACAACTGTGATATAATTCTGAAGTTATTTTCATTAAGGATACTGTTTTTACAAATGAATAAAAACAAAAAAACAACAAATGAAGATGCCTTAAACCTTTTCCATCCCTTGGTCCGTCAATGGTTTTTGGAACGAGTAGGAATCCCTACGGATATACAGACCAAAGCCTGGCCGGAAATCGCCAAAGGCAGTCATGTATTAGTCACCGCACCCACCGGCAGCGGTAAAACCCTGACCGCTTTTTTGTGGGCGATTAATAATTTTTTAGTCAGCCGCCAATCCATGGAAAAAATGCGAGTATTGTATATTTCGCCATTAAAAGCATTAAACAACGATATCCAACGCAACTTAAAAAGACCATTGCAAGAACTCCAGGATTATTTCGAGTCAGCCGCTGTGGCACTTCCTAACATACGAACCGCGGTTCGCAGCGGAGACACCGAACCTGCAGCACGCCGCCAAATGCAGCGCCATCCACCGGAAATATTCATCACTACACCCGAAAGCCTGAACGTACTCTTAACCTCTAAAAGCGGCCGGAAAATGCTAACCGGGATTTCTACCGTCATATTGGATGAAATCCATGCGGTGCTTCCCAACAAACGGGGAACCTACCTGATGACGGCTGTGGAACGCCTGGTCCCCCTGTGCGGCGAATTCCAACGCATCGCCCTGTCAGCCACCGTTAAACCCCTGGAAAAAGTGGCAGATTTCATCGGTGGTTACCAATTAAAAGAACACGATCACACTTATGAATACAAAAAACGCCGCGTTTCCATTGTCCGTTCCAATATGGAAAAAAAATATCACATCCAGGTAAATTTCCCCGAAAAAGTAGAAAAAAAAAGCAAAGAACAACTTCCTTCCGAAGTCTGGTGGCCGTCACTGATGGAAGAATGGCGTAAAATAATGAACCAAAACCTTTCCACCCTTTTCTTTGCCAACAGCCGGCGTATGGTGGAAAAAGTAACCCGTTTAATCAATGAAAGCGAAGGCGAACGGGTCTACTCCCATCACGGGTCCCTGGCAAAAGAAATTCGTTCGGTGGTGGAGAAACGGTTCAAAGATGGAGAATTGTCAGCCATTATTGCCACCAGTTCCCTGGAATTGGGCATCGACATTGGTTCTGTAGATGAAGTGGTGTTAGTCCAGGCGCCTTTTTCTATTGCTTCTGCCATTCAACGGATCGGTCGTTCCGGGCACGGGGTAGGGGAGGTGTCCCGGGGGATGTTTTATCCCCTTCACCGTCGCGGTTTGGTAGAAGCAGCCGTTATTGCCGCTAATATTGACAGCGAATCCATCGAGACCATCGTCCCGGTGGAAGCCCCCCTGGACGTCCTGGCCCAGGTCCTGCTCTCCATGACTGCCCCGGAAACCAGGAACCTGGATGAATTATATGCTGAAATCCGGGCCAGTTATCCCTATCAGCGATTGAGTCGTAGAGAGTTTGACCTGGTGGTGCAGATGTTGGCGGGCCGGTATGCAGATACCCGCATCCGGGAACTAAAAGCCCGGCTCATGGTGGACCGGGTAAAAAATACGGCAAAAGCTCGCGATAATGTCCCGGCATTGCTCTTTGCCTCTGGCGGCGTTATTCCTGACCGGGGATATTACAACATGCGGGTGGCTGATACAAAAGCAAAAATCGGTGAACTGGATGAAGAGTTTGTCTGGGAACG
>CP070627.1:3815964-3817646 GCA_020355945.1 Candidatus Aminicenantota bacterium
ACAAGATACGCTCCTGTGTTTACCCAGCAGCGGGAAATTGGTTTTATCGTGAGTTACGGCATTCCAGCGTTTTTGTGAAGGATTTGACCCACCCCCGGAGTAGATGAATAAAAGGGAAAGCAGCAATACACCCCAGGTTTTAACTATCCTTTTTTGATTACAACATTTCATCCGGGTATTTTTGAATATTTTGTTCATTTCTATATTTATCTCCTGAAAATGATCCGGACAAAGAATTGGTGGTCCGGGTTTTCCTCTTGAGCTGAATATGCATAGTCAAAAGAGACGGCAAAAGAACGGCTCAATACCAGGAAAAGGTTTGTGGATATGGTTTGCCGATCAGGAAGGTGAAAAATCTCAGGCATTCCCTCCCCGGTAATACGGACACCATGGTAATAATTAGCAAAACTCAGGCTCCAGGAAAGTTTCCCAAAATTCCTGGCAGCAGAAATGTAGTAAGAGTCGGATTCGGAAGCATCCCCACGGTTTATATTGAAGCTTCCGTACAGGAAAATTCCTGTTTTCAAGACGTTAGCCAGGGATATGCCGAACCGGGTGGTATGATTCTTGATTCCTTTGTCTATCAATTCACTTTCCCTTTTTTCCGCAAATACCCGTATGCTCTTTATCGGTTTGATACTGAGTCGGGCCCCATAGGTTTTATTATAATAAAATCTTTCTATTTCACTGTTTTGAATGGTGGGGTGCCGGGACTGGTCCAACAGGTAACGGTGATAATCCAAACCCCGACCGGAACTAAAATTGGCAGTGACATCAATATATTTGCCCAGGTTAACCCTGGCATTTAAAAACAACCGGGACAGGCGGTCTTCACTTTTAATCCCGGGATGCAGTTCATACTCCAGTATCCCATAAAGGACAAAAAGTCGTTGAATTGGCAGTAATAAACTTGAATAAATAAATTGTCGTTCGGTTTTATTTCCAAACCCGACCCGATTAAAACTCAAGGAGAACTGTTTGGCGCCGGACCCCATGAAGCGGATAAAAAAACCAAATTTGTTGTAATCCGTATCCCATTTGGTATTATAGATGTCCGGTTCAAGCCCCGCATATCCTCCCAGGGAAAGGTATTTGCTCAATTTATATCCGATAACCGCCCCGGTTAATTCACCAATCCCTGCTGTATCGTAGAGGTTCATCTGTCCCAGGGAAAGAAAAAGCCTGCTTTTTAAACGATTGAAAGAGATATGGGTATCGTAAATGATCAACTGGTTATTACCTTTATCACCCGGGGTATAGCGATTACGAATATCCATATATACGGTCCAGCCATCCCCCGGCTTGTTCCAAAAGGTTAATTTTAACCGGCTGCTTAACCGGTTGTAAAAATCACTGCCCTCGCTTTTTATTCCCATCCAGTCCTGGTAAAAGGCACCACGAAAAAAAAAGCTTTTATTGGTTTCACCTGCCATATGGACACCCCAGGACAGGAAGCAAAACAAAAGTAACCATTTTCCCATACTTCTTCCTCTCTTTATTTTTTGCCTTTCTTTAAAAATAAGCCACATGTCGTCACCATCCCCTAAAGGTAGCACAAATAAAAAAATTTTTCAAGAATTTTTTTTGTAACTATTCAGTTTTTGGAAGTAAAATGCAGTTCATGATCGAATGAGCCTCAGGGAGGTGGCCGAAGGACACCGTACGGGCGAATGAGACATGAA
>CP070627.1:3817746-3819415 GCA_020355945.1 Candidatus Aminicenantota bacterium
CAATGACCCTCGCAGCGCCACCTTTATTCTCACCGAAGGTGTGAAACTTTACGGTGGTTTTTCCGGCAGTGAGACCCCGGGAACCTTTAATCTTAACTACCGCGACTTTAAGTCCAATGAAACCATTCTTAGTGGGGATATTGGAAAGGCTAACCATATTTCCGATAACAGTTATCATGTGGTAAGCTGCAGCAGACAAGAGGATGAGACCTTTCTTGATGGGTTTACCATTACCGGCGGTGATGCCAACGGCACGAATTATGAACATAAAAATGGAGGGGGAATTATAATTGATTCGGCCTGGTTGACCGTAACCAATTGCACCTTTGCTGCCAATCGAGCAGCATACGGCGGTGGTGGAATCGCTATTGACGGAAACCTCCCCCGGGTAAAATTGATGGATTGTAAATTTTATGGTAATTCCGCCGGACAATCCGGCGGGGGAGTGTACAACTGTGCTGACAACAGTGAAAATGTTACAATGGTTAACTGCTTATTCAGCGGGAATTCAGCCAATTCCGGCGCCGGCTTTTTTAACTGGGAAGGTGATTGGACATTAATCAACTGCACCTTTAGTATGAACGTGGGTAAAGATGATTACTGCGGTGCCGGGATCTATAATGTTTCCGGTAATTTGACAATTTGTAATTCCATTCTTTGGGGTAATATTAATCTTAATGTTCCTGGTGAGTGTGCCCAGCTTTTTAGCGGGGGACCCGGGACATTTTCTATCCATTATTCCTGTGTCCAGGGCTGGACCGGCGTCCTGGGGGGTGAAGGCAACCAGGGCAGCCGCGGTAATACACCATTATTCGTGGATGCTGACGGGCTCGATGATATCCCCGGCACCCTTGACGACAACCTCAGACTGCTGCCCGGGTCCTGCTGCATCGATGCAGGTAATAACGAGTGTGTATTGAAAAACATGACCGGTGATTTTGACGGTAACCCACGGTTCATCGATGATCCCGGTACGCCTGACTCAGGCAAAGGCATTGCACCGATCATTGATATGGGGGTATATGAATACCCTGACCCGTTGAGGTTATACCACGCTGTGTCTCGTAAAGTCCACAGTACCGCGGGAGAATTTGATATTGACTTGCCGCTGCATCCGGGTGCGAATAAAGTGGGGGTGGAAATCCGATCCGGGGGGCCCACGCAAGTGATCCTCTATTTCACTAAAACCATTGCCAGCGGGAAAGCCTCTTTGTCATGCGGCACCCTCAAAAACATTACCGTTGAGAAAAACCGGTTGTTCCTGGAGATGACTGATGTACCCGATTCCCACCTTTTGGGCATCACTTTGACCGGTATAAAAGACACACAAGGAAAACCCCTTATTGGAGTTAAAAACCTATATGTCAGTGTTTTTCAAGGTGATGTTAATGGAGACGATGTGGTAAACACCTCTGATCTTGACATCGTTCATGCCAATCTTTTTCAGCCCATTACCAAAGATAATTTCAAGTGTGATGTAAAAGTTGACGGCATCATCAATGGTCTTGACCTGGGTTTGATCAACGCACAGGCCAGGCGTATCAGCCTGTCAAACCGCTCTGGCAAGCAATCGTTGTCTTTGATTATTGACTAATTTTCAATAACGATGGTGATTTCCGCGGGTTGGCTTTCCTGGCTGGCCGTATCAACGGCCACGGCTTTGAGGGTA
>CP070627.1:3819515-3821175 GCA_020355945.1 Candidatus Aminicenantota bacterium
TAAGCAGGGGGCTCTTTTCGAGAAAACCGCCCCCTGCACCCCCACAAAAGCTTTTTATTGACGGTTTTTTTTATCATGGTCATCATGTTCATCAGCGTTTATCTGCGGTCTTTCTTCGTGTACCTTTACGCTTCACTGTAACTTTGTGGCTATTTTTTATTTAGAAATTCAAACGGATACCCAACTGGAATATCCCGGGATTTGTCCACATGATGGGTTCCGGGTTAGCAGGACCGGCAGCAGCACCAATATTGAGGTTATGCTTTAACTCGATCTGGTTGTTGGTGACATTGTACCAATCAACTAGCAGTGTGGCAGTAATCGTGTCGGTAATGTCCAGTGTTTTTTCCAGGCCGAGATTCAACAACCAGAAAAAGGGAAGTCTCTCATTCCCGGATTTTTTACCGGCGCGATACAGGTAAACCCCTCCCTGGTTCAGGAAGATTCTCCTTCTTAAAGGCTGGGGATATCCTTCCCTGGCCTGGAAAAAAGCAGTCAGGTTGATTCCCCAGGGCAGTTGATACATACCGGTTAATTTCACCATCCATCCTGAATTAATCCAAATGTCTCTTAGTCCGGAACCAGTGGTGGAGGGGGCCACAACTCCCTGGTTAAAGAAATCAAAATTGTTCATATCTAAAGTCTCTTCTTCAAAGCGAAACCGTTTCCAATCCTGGAGGGTGAAAGATAAGTTGGCCATCCAACCATGAGAGAGTTTCTTGGTCATCAACAACTGCAATCCCAGGTACCTGTCATAGGCTTTTTCTAAGTTATAGTAATAATTCCCTACCGGAGCTTCAAGGGGTTCATAAATGGGAACTTCAGTTCCACCCACGGAAGCTGTACCGATATAGAACCAGTTCTCTTTAGTCTCAATAGACCCGTCTGACATTATACCTTTGGAAACATCGCGCATTTCTCCCCGGGAATTGACATCCTGGGAGAGATTGTGTCTCTTTTTATAGAAACCGGCGATAGAAAAAGCCAGATCACTGGTTAATGCTTTTTCAAACATCAGGATCAGCTCATCCAGGTAAGGGGTGTTGTAATCCCCATCATACTGTACCCGATTCATATTGGTAATGGGATCGATCTGGTAAAAAGGGACGCCATAGAAGATATCTCCCACTTCTTCAAACTGGGGGGTTTCATCACCATTGGAATCAGCCCAGTTAACCAGTAGAGAACGAAAGGGGATGTAATGGGCAGCCATGGAATTTCCACTTTGAGACATATATCGAGCGGCAGACAGTTTTACCATATTCTTCTCATTGCCGGTGATGTCATACGTTAAGGAGATCCTGGGTGACAACAGTTCCCATTCAGCCGGGACTTTGAATTCCCTGATTTCCAGGGTATGAATGACATCAGCAAACATCCGCTCCCCATGATGGGGAGACCCGGGCTCATACCAGGTGAAATAAGGCATGGTTATAGGGTTCACCTTGCCTTGCTCCCTGTCGTATCGTAAACCAATGAGAGCGGTCAATTTACCCCAGGTGATGGTGTCCTGGATATATGCGGAAATTCTTTTGAAATTGACATCAAGAAGATAATCAGGAACAATGGCCATGTAGTTCCAGGCGGGGTTGTCCCTGTAGATGTAAAGAATTCTCTGGTTGGGAGTTAAGGATTGGGTGGTGGTATCTGCATTGAAGTA
>CP070627.1:3821275-3822934 GCA_020355945.1 Candidatus Aminicenantota bacterium
GAAGAGGAAACCCGGACCATGATGCATTGGTTTGAGGACCAGGTGGAAAAGACCCCTGGCAGTATTGCGCTTATGGACCAGGACCGGCACTATATATCGTATGAAGCGTTCAATAAAAAATCCAACCAATTGGCCAGGACATTAAAGAAAAAAGGTGTGGGTGCGGATACGATCGTGGGTCTGATGGTGGACCGTTCCATCCCCATGATGATTGGTTTGTATGGGATATTGAAAGCCGGTGGGGCTTATATGCCGGTGGCCCCGGATTATCCTTTAGAACGGGTGCGGTACATGTTAGATGAGAGCGGTAGTTCCTTACTGTTAACCATGGAGAAGTATACAAGAACCATCACTTTTGCGGGTGAGGTGATCAATGTTGAGGATGAATCTCTTTACCGGCAGCAGGACAGTTCTAATCCTTCGTGGGACACCGGCCTGGAAGATTTGATTTATGTGATCTACACTTCGGGTTCGACGGGAAGGCCTAAAGGTGTTCCCATTAAGACCAGGGGATTCGTCAACCTGGTGAACTGGTATATAATGGAATTTAAACTGGATGGAGATGATAAGTTCCTGTTGATTGCTCCCATCAGTTTTGACCTGGCGCAGAAGAATTTATTTGCTCCCCTGGTCATAGGTGGTTGTTTGTGCCTGGCATCCCCGGGATTGTTTGATTTCGATGAATTGTCCGGTTTTATTGCTTTGGAGGGTCAGACCATTATTAACTGTGCTCCCACCGTATTTTACCCCTTTGTTGAATTGAATGGCAGTGATGGATTTGAGAGGTTAAGGTCTCTTCGTTATGTTTTCCTGGGAGGTGAACCCATCCGCATGGATCAATTGGCCCCCTGGTTAGATTCGGGAGTATGCAATTGTGAGATTATCAATACCTATGGTCCCACGGAATGTACGGATGTGGTATCCTATTACCGGATACCGGGTGAGAAGGGGAGAGAACCCAGGATAATTCCCATAGGTAAACCGGTTGCTAATGTCACCTTGTATGTGTTGGATAAGAGGCAGAATTTACTGCCGGTGGGTTTGTGCGGTGAGGTTTGCATTGGTGGTATTGGTGTAGGCCCGGGGTATTTGAATAACCCGGAACTGGCTGCGCAGAAATTCCAAATTTCAAACAAAAAAGGGCCAGTCAAAAAATTTTATAGGTCCTATATGTCCTATAGGTCCTATATTTACAAAACCGGTGACCTGGGTCGTTGGTTGGCAGATGGTAATATCGAGTTCCTGGGCCGGATGGACTTCCAGGTTAAAATTCGTGGGCTGCGTATCGAATTGGGAGAAATCGAGGATCAATTATTGAAACATGACAAAGTTAAAGAAGTTGCGGTAATAGTTATTGCGGACGGGAACAAGGGGAATTATCTTTGTGCTTACCTGGTTCTTGTTTCTCCGGGTTCCCTGGATGCTTTTTTGAAAGAAGATTTGAAAGAGTACTTATCGAAATATTTACCCAATTATATGGTACCGGGGTATTTTTTAGAAATGGAGTCCCTGCCGTTAACACCCAGCGGAAAAGTGGACCGGAAAGCACTGCCGTTACCCGGTTTAGATGAATTTACCGGAACATACGCTGCTCCCTGCACACCGACACAAGAAAAACTGGCTGTCCTGTGGTCGGAATTACTGGGAATTGAGAAAGAT
>CP070627.1:3823034-3824692 GCA_020355945.1 Candidatus Aminicenantota bacterium
TGGTGGAGCATTTGATAATTTCCCTTGAGGGCTATTACAGTTTTTCGCGTAAGGGAGAGATCAAGAGATTGGAGAAGAGTAAGAAATATGTGCCGGGTTACCTTGAGGTGGAGAGGATCCAGAAGGAGACCCGGAGGATTGGAAATGACATTCTTGCCTGTCCCCGCTTTTTCCGCTTTTTTATTGCAAAATTTAAAATCACGTAATCCATATTGGTTGTTTATCCGTCTAACTATTAGAAGTATAAATATAAATAAATAATGGAGGTATAATGATGAAAAAAAATAACAAATTTTTCAAGGTTTTCTATATTGCTGCTTTAATCACAATTCCGGCGTTTGTATTAGCGGTCAATCATAAAACGGAAACAGAACCTCAACCAAAGACCATAAAAATAATCAAAAATTTTGAAAAAGCAAAAATTCTCCAACTTATGAAAAAAGCAAACATACCCGGGCTTGCGATTGCTGTTATCAGGGACGGTGAACCCATATGGATACATGGATTTGGCCGAAAAAACGTGAATACTCCAGGGTTGGTAAGCCCAAATACCGTATTTGAAGCTGCTTCCCTTACTAAGCCCTTGTTCGGCTACCTGGTCATGAAAATGGTGGAAAAAGGGGAACTGGATCTAGATACACCTTTGGTCAATTATGTACCTGCCAGTTATTTGGAAAAAAAGGTTTTACACCACTCCTTGAAGCTGCCGGGATTCCGGTTGGATTGGTTTAAAACCATAACCGCACGAATGATATTAAGTCACTCGGCCGGCCTTCCGCACGGTCCCCACTCAAAACCTTTACCAATACTTTTCCAACCCGGCACCAAATTTAAATACTCTGCCAACGGATACTTGTTTCTCCAGTTTATCGTTGAATATATTAAAAAGCAGCCATTGGAAAAAATCATTCATCATGAAGTCTTTAAACCGCTGGGTATGACTGACAGCAGCATGGTATGGCAAGATTCATATAACACATTGGCGGCTGTGGGCCACAACTTTATCGGGGAAACCGATGGGAAGTTCAGGAAACGGGTGTTGGCAGTATCCGCCTCATCTCTTTATACAACGATCAATGATTATACAACATTTATCACTGCCTTTTTAAACAATAAAGGGATAAGCCTTGATACCAAAAACAAAATGCTGGAACCTCAAGTCAAAATAAACAATGAACTTTACTGGAGCCTCGGTTTTGGCATCGAAAAGACACAACAGGGCGACGCTTTCTGGCAATGGGGGGATTTCGGGATATATAAGGGATTTATAAAGATTTTCAGGGAACAGAAGGCAGGTGTTATTTATTTTAGTAACAGTTCCAATGGGTTAAGTATTGTTAGGGATATCATGGAACTGGTTTTTGGATATAGAGAGCTTCCGTCCATCTCCTGGCTGGGCTATGAAAGTTACAACACCCCGTGTATGCATTTCATTGACATCATTAAAAAAAAGACTCTCACTCAAATGCAGCCCGCCCTTTATGCTTTATTGGCAAAGTACCCGGATTATTTTACTCAAAGCAAAATGGCTGGTCTGGGCAGAAGGCTTCTTGATGCAGGCAAATACAAAGAAGCAGCGATGGTATGCCAGATAAATGTCAAAAACCACCCGCAATCCGGTAATGCTTACGAAAGTCTGGCGGAATCTTACCTGTATT
>CP070627.1:3824792-3826448 GCA_020355945.1 Candidatus Aminicenantota bacterium
AATTTCACACATCCCCCGGATTGGAGGGAAAGCTCCAACATTCTTTTAAGAAGCCGGGGATGCATACCCCCATTGGTTTCCCAACAAATTCTCAGTATCCGGTTTTTATTTTTTTCTAAAGCCAGTTGAGAGACTTTGATGGCATGTGGCAATTGTGGTGAGGGGTCACCGCCGAAGTAGCAAATACATGAAGTCCTGGCATCCACGGCCCCTGCCAACTCTGACGCAGACCTACCTCTTGTTGACAATCGTTCTCTATAGTCCCAGTTCTGACAGAAGAGGCAGTTAAAGTTGCATCCGTGGTAAAACACGGCTAAATTTTTATATCCGTATTCCGGGCCCTGGGAATAGGAAAATTCCGGGTATCCTGTCTCGGTTCCGGCCGGGCAGACCCAGGCCCCCACGCAGTTGGTGGGAAGTGAATCGTAATACCATGAGACTTTGCCGTTATTGATACCAGGTGCGGAGATTTTTCCATTTTTATTGATTCGCAGGCCGCAGAATCCTTTTTCTCCTTCTGCCATGCGGCACTCATTGGCGCAGCAGTAACAGGGTAGGCCGGAGGGGCTTTTGAAAATTTTTTCCGGCAGGTTAAATTTTTTCCGGCTGAGGGCATGGGCGTTTTCTATTTGGGGTAAGAGTTTATCAAAACCTGTTTTGATGCAGTGGGCACAGAGGTGCAGGTATCCGGAAATCATGTTTGATTCCCGGTTACAATTGAGACATTGGGTCATTGGTTTAGGAGCTCCTTGAATTTTCTATTATATCCCAAAATTTTATTGATTTCAATGCCATAACCTCTCCCAAATAACATTCACGATTTTTGGTGCAAATGGTTACTTGAAAATCATTTGAAAATCAATTAAACTGTTCTCCTGGAAATCTGAAAATTTTGATATTAAAGGAGGTGCAAATGCAGAGAACAAGACAATGGAAAATAACCATCATCATATTCGTTTTAAATGCCCTGTGTATATCCTGTTCACCAACTATGTCCACCCTTACCGAAGATGAACAAAATACCATCGACGTGGTCAAAAAAACCGCTAATTCCGTGGTATTTGTCACCAATATTCAACTGGTAAGAGACTTCTTTTACCAGGAAGAGGCCGTGGCCAGGGGCACGGGTTCGGGTTTTGTCTGGGACAGCAGCGGGCATATCGTCACCAACTACCATGTGATTGAAGAGGGCGACTTATTTGCGGTTACCCTTCCCAACCAGGAGTATCGAAAAGCCCGATTGGTGGGTATTGTAAGGGAAAAAGACATAGCGGTTTTACGGGTTGAAGGAGATTTGCGAGGACTTACTCCCTTGCAAAAAGGGTCCTCAGTTAATTTGCAAGTGGGACAAAAAGTAATTGCCATTGGCAATCCTTTTGGTTTCGATCATACTGTCACCACAGGTATTGTCAGTGCCCTGGGCAGGAATATCAGGGGGGCCGGAAATGTCACCATCCGGGATATGATCCAGACCGATGCCTCCATCAACCCGGGAAACTCAGGAGGACCTCTGCTGAACTCTGACGGTGAATTAATCGGGATGAATACCATGATCTATTCCCAAACCGGGGCCAGCGCAGGAATCGGCTTCGCCGTACCGGTGGATACCATCAAGCGAGTGGTCCCGCAGCTCATCAAATACGGAAAAGTGATTCG
>CP070627.1:3826548-3828200 GCA_020355945.1 Candidatus Aminicenantota bacterium
GCGTATGGGGCAAAGCACTTTGCCATTTTAGGCTCCCCTCGCCGAGGGGCCTGGACCCCCGCAAAACTTTTTATTTATGAGGGGCCCATTGCCGGGGGAATTTATAATTTAAATACAGTCAGGTAATGGACAGTTACATAATAGATGATCAAATAAAATCCGGTAATAAAAAATAATATACCGGCGAGACTGCCAATAATGATCTTCAATGCTTTACGGGAACCAGCCACCTTTTGGGCGAAATTAACGGATAAAAAGGAACTTAAACCGGCACCACCGGCAAAAAGACCGACAAATAACCACATCTGTTTAACCGATGAGAATTGCTCATGGATCAACCAGGCAGCGAATAATAAAATGATTCCCAGGATAACGAATACCAGGATACCACGGCCGATCCGACTCAAATCCAGTCCCACCGGTGGAAGTAAAAGAGTCAAACCACAAAAAATCGCTGCGATTATCCATGCCAAAACAGCCAGCACTTCCCGGCGGATATTACGCTTTGACCGCTTGATGCGGGCAGATATGACTTTTTCCTTCCCGGGTAATTCTCCTAAAGCCTTTTGATAATTTTTTAATGCCTCTTTATAAAGCCCGGCATTATAATAAGTTTCCCCGATCTCAAGCGAAATCTCTTTCGCTTCGACGGAGTTGGGGTATTTTTCCTTAAGGGTTTTATATGATGCCAACGCTTTATCGATTGAAAATTGCCGCCAGCGGTTGGCCAGCCAGTGCTGCATCACAGACGCCAGGTTACATCCCGGGTATTCGTTGATAATGGTTTCCACCTGTTTGAGCAGTTTCAGTTGTTCTTCTTTTTGGTCTTTTTTCCTGGAGAAATCGATTTTCCTGATACGTTCGAAGTCCTGCAAAGGCTTAAAATCATAATCGGAATATTGGGATAGATGCTTGATGCGCTGATTGGCGAGAGCGGTCAAGGTTCCCGACGGATGTTCTTTTATTAACCGTTGGTACCATGATATTGCTTCGGTAAAAATGAAAAGTTTTTCATCATATATTTCAGCTATAGCAAAATAAGCATCGTCGATCTGGTAATGTCCGAGGTTATTTTCAATAAATTCTTTATAAGCTTTGATACTCTCTTCATATGCGCCTTTATCCGCCAGTCTCCTGCATTCGTGGCAGGTTCTTTTTCCCTTTATAGGTGGTTTTCTCAGGACGATTTCTTTTTGTTCATCCAGTAGTACAGCCCTGGCGGATTCCACGTCTACATCCACGCGTACTGCTTTTCCTTGGCCAGCGGGACCTTCTTTTTCCACCGGGATGCCCAGGTACTGGATGCCGTCTACCTCGACCGCATCGCCTTTTGACCCTATAACCCAGACAAAATTTGCAGGTCTGGTGGGATACTGTTGATTGTGAGCCAGCAAACCGGCGTGCAGTTTAGTGGCACGAATGGAATCCGGATCTGCTTTTTGGGAGGGTGTAAAGGCAGCTAACAACCCGCTGTAGGTCATAATGCCAAAGGTATGTGGGGCCGGTGTGTCCAGCAGTTCGGACAACATATCAAGGTTGTGGATAAAAATCAAGCGCAGTCCGCCCCAATCCAGTTTCCAGGTTAGACTGGAGGGAACCATCCCGGGCTGGCCATCATCGACGACTTTTTGAAAAACAAGATCAGCACCGGC
>CP070627.1:3828300-3829949 GCA_020355945.1 Candidatus Aminicenantota bacterium
ATTTTCATACGTCTCCTGGTGAGGCTCGCATCATGAATAGACTGTCTCTAATTTATAATCTCCTTTCCTTTGGATACTTCCTTTGGCCAAATCTTTGCGGATGACCTACGTTGTGCCTGTTGAATGAACCAATTTGATTCTGACTCACTTAAGGCACCACAGCGAACCGGCAGGTCTATTATATCCGGTTCCCGGGATAATACCGTGAAATTATGGGACTTTGAGAGTGGTGCGTGTATTCGAACCATTGACTTGTTGTGGATTCCTGTTGAAATCAGGGAAAACCCTTGTCAACCGGGTTGTTTTGCTTCGGCCAATTTAAATGGCACGGTTGCTTTTTTTGATTTCCGGGAGATGATGCGGGGAAAGACGAATTTAGCCACAGAGCACACGTTATAACGAGGACACAGAGAAAAAGCAAAAAAACAATTGACAAAAAAGACATTTGACGTTATTATTAAGACAGATGTCAGCCTGTTAATCATAAAAAGGAGGTAAAAAAATGGAAGCAGCAAGCATCACGGAAGTGTTGTGGGGCAGCGATGTCATACATTTAAAAATAAATAGCCGGATGGACTTAATTGAATTGAGTAATGAAGGAATTACCAAAGATGCTCTCATGCGCCTGGGGAAATATCTGAATCTCTCCATTACTCAAATGGCGAAACTCATTCCCATAACCGAACGAACCATACAGAGATATACGTTAAAAAAGCATTTTAATCGTGTTATCTCCGAGCAAATCTTGCAGATTGCCGAAGTTGCGGCCAGGGGAACCAATGTGTTTGAAGATAAAGACAGGTTTCTCTCATGGATGAACCAGCCCAATAGGGCGCTGGCGGATAAAACTCCATTGAGCTTACTCAACTCGAGATTCGGAACTGAAATGGTCCTGGAAGAGTTGGGACGAATTGAGCATGGGGTATTTTCTTAAGGATATTTCCCGGATATGATCATTTTATCATGAAGGTATATCGAATCGCAAAAGCAAAATACATCGATGATTTGAGCGGCACAGGCGCCAGGTTATATGGTGGAAGGTGGAATAACAAGGGCATTGGTATTATTTATACCTCCGAAACCAGGGCTTTGGCCACCGTGGAATACCTGGTTCACGTATCTTTATCAATGATGCCAAAGGATATTTGTATTGCCACTCTTGAGATACCTGATTCCATAACTGCTAAAGAAATTTTAATACCGGATTTGCCGGCTAATTGGAGAAGTTTCCCGGCGCCGCTTGAATTATCCCGGTTAGGAACCGATTGGGCATTAGGCAAGGAGACACTTTTACTTCGAGTTCCATCGGTGGTAGTGGAACATGAATTTAATATTTTGATTAACCCATCACATCCTGATATAAAGCATGTTGTTATTTCCCGTATTGAAAATTACCGTTTTGATAACCGTTTGATTAAGACCTGATGATTGAATATTAAAATGAAAATTTGCCTGGCACCAAAAAATTTTTGAAGCCCTTTAAAAATTCTCCTTTCGGCTCAAAGCTCCAAATGCTCTCTATCAAAATATCTAAGCTTAAAAAAGTGAATATTATTAATTTGTGCTGCGCAGGCTTTATTATTTCAGGGCTTTATGCCGGACGGAGCACTTTAAAGCAATTCGTCCGAACAATCTTGAGAAGGCCGTAC
>CP070627.1:3830049-3831696 GCA_020355945.1 Candidatus Aminicenantota bacterium
ATCATAAAAGTTAAAATATAAGGAGTTAATCATGGGTAAAAAATCAATGATTGATGGAAACACAGCGGCCAGTCATGTGGCTTATGCTTTTAGTGAAATAGCGGCAATATATCCCATTACCCCTTCTTCACCCATGGGGGAATTGGCTGACAGTTGGGCGGCTTATGGCCGGAAGAATATTTTTGGCCAGGAACTGGAAGTGATTGAGATGCAGTCGGAAGGTGGGGCGGCAGGTGCGGTTCACGGTGCCCTGTCCGCCGGTTCCTTAACCACCACCTATACGGCTTCCCAGGGGCTATTGTTGATGATTCCCAACATGCATAAAATCGCGGGTGAAATGCTGCCTACTGTGTTTCATGTCTCTGCCCGGTCCTTAGCCTGTCAATCATTATCAATTTTCGGTGATCATTCGGATGTGATGGGTGTCAGGAATACCGGTTGGGGTTTAATGGCTGCAGGTTCGGTCCAGGAAGTCATGGACCTGGCCGTGGTTTCTCACCTGGTCACCCTGGAATCCTGGGTGCCTTTTTTAAATTTCTTTGACGGCTTCCGAACCTCCAGTGAAATCCAGAAAGTCGATATGATCGATTACGAAACCATGGCTTCCCTGTTGGACATGAAGTATGTGGAAGAGTTCAGGAATCGGGCCATGACACCGGATAATCCTATACTTAAAGTGGGTGCCCAGAACCCGGATGTTTACTTCCAGGGTAGGGAAACCGTAAATCTCTATTACGACAAAACACCTGGTATCGTTCAAAAGTACATGGACCTGTTGGCCAAAAAAATCGGCAGACAGTACCATTTATTTGATTATATTGGCGCGCCGGATGCAGAAAAAATCATTATCATTATGGGCTCCGGTGCTGAAACAGCCGAAGAAACCATCAACTATTTGACCGCGAGGGGCGAAAAAGTAGCTATGATTAAAGTACGACTTTACCGACCCTTTTCCAATGAAGCCCTGGTAAAAGCTGTCCCAGGTTCGGTTAAGAAGATTGCTGTACTGGACCGCACCAAAGAACCCGGTGCTGCCGGTGAACCCCTCTACCTCGATGTAGTAAATGCGTTAAGAGATACAGATATTAAAATTATCGGCGGCCGCTACGGTTTAAGTTCCAAAGAATTTACACCTTCTATGGTGAATGCAGTGTTTGATCACCTGGATGACGCTGCATTTCACAGCTTTACCGTAGGTATTAATGATGATGTCAGTCATAAATCCGTTCCCATTAAAGAGCACATCGATACGGAACCCAAGGATATGAAACGGTGTATCTTCTGGGGTTTAGGTGCCGACGGTACCGTGGGAGCCAATAAAAACTCCATCAAAATCATTGGTGATAACACTGACATGAATGCCCAGGGGTATTTTTCTTATGATTCAAAGAAGTCCGGTGGTATTACTATTTCCCATTTACGGTTCGGAAAGAGCAAAATCCAATCTACTTACCTGATTACCCGGGCAGATTTTGTTGCCTGTCATAATCCTGCTTACATTGGCCGTTACGACATGTTAAAAGAGCTTAAAGAGGGCGGTACCTTCCTGTTGAATTCCGAATGGAGTAATGAAGAGGTATTCGGCCGTCTTACCCGTGACATGCAAGAAACCATTATCAAGAAGAAAATTAAGTTTTACAATATTAA
>CP070627.1:3831796-3833432 GCA_020355945.1 Candidatus Aminicenantota bacterium
GGAATGCCCCAATAATATAAAATCATAGTAGGGTAATTCTCCTATTTCTCTTGTTTTGCTTTTGGAATCTTTCCTTCTGAAATCCATATTAAATTCCTCCATCCCTTAAATTTTTATATATAATCTGTGATCTTGATCTTCCTTCCATATATTTTTCTAATTCCTGTCGGTGTTATTTCTTATTTCACTACTGGACGGGATTTTTGTATTTATTCCCAGTAAAACTTTTGCCAGTTCCCCATCGATTGTTAACAATGGAATTTCTGCAATTTCCGTGATTTCTTCAATAGATTTGAAATAGCTTAAAACTTCCCTGGCAATTCGTATTTCGGCCAGGAGGTCCAATTGCAACCCGGCATCATCCCTGATATCGATAAATATTTGTTTTTTAGATCTTATTTTTTGGGCCCATTTTTCTTGTTCTCCCAGGATTTTGAAAATCGTGTTCCAGCCTACCAGGGTTGCATCCAGTGCTTCTTCCATATTTGTAAACTGTTTAATTTTTTCGTCATGAGCTTTCTTTGAAATTTGTCCATTTTCTAACCTGTTCTTGTACACATTTTTCCTGTTATTTATTCTTCCTTTTAAACGTTCCACTTCCAACTTACGTTCGCTGTATAATTTTTCAAGTTCATCTCGTCCCTCCTGTTCATAATTGCTTATTAACTCTATAACGATGGTACTTAATTCATAGGCAAACGCAGTATACTCAATATAAAGATTGCTTTTTAATTCGGGATTTGTTGCAGCTAATGCCTTTTTATAGAGTGCCTTAGATACATCCACTACCATACGTATTGAAACAGCCAGACTTCTTAGCGATACACTATTTTTTTGGATTGCATCCTGTAAGCGTTTCACCCGTTCCAAATCATTATAAGCCAGGGTTCCAGAACTGGGGTCCAGCTTCACACCTGTACTGCGGTGTGCCTCAATATCATTTGCTACCTGCCATATTAGTTTTTTAATTGCATTCCTGCGAGCGATAATATTATTCTTCACATTTGCAACGACATTTCGGAGGTTAATGACATCTGTGCTCACCAGGAAACGGCCATCCTTTCCTACTGATCTACCCGCTTCTAATAAATGATCCTGCATAGCATCGAATTGTTTTCGAATTTCCTCTTTGCCAATTTTTTCATACTTTTCTCTAATTTTCTTATCCTCTGGGGTTTCTTGTGAAAACAAGAGATTCAAGCCTAAAGTCGATAAGATAAAAACACAAAGACAAACCATTACAAACGATTTGATAGAATTAAAAAAGATTCTTTTCATTTTTTCCTCCAAAAAATAAAATCATATCTCTTGCTGATAAAATTATGAGCTTGATTAAATAGAAGCCTATCATTCCTTTGAAGATATTTCAGATAGCAAAAATGGTAATCTGGTTTAGGCCTTATTAGAATGTCCCAGTATTTGAAATTTAGGAAAATAAATCCTGTGCTCATTAAATCCTCCATAGATGGTGAGCAAAACCCTTTCCGGGTACATAGGCTTCCGCCCTTGTTTTTGACATTGTACATTGAATTTTGTTTCTATCCTCCTTTTCAACTTTTTTCTCCTACTCCGATTTTCTAAGTAGAGCAATATTTAATAGCACAAAACGAAAAAAAAATCAAGAGAATTTTTAAGA
>CP070627.1:3833532-3835165 GCA_020355945.1 Candidatus Aminicenantota bacterium
GATTTTTTGAATCCCTGTACATAAAGCTTATCAAAACCACAATGCAGATCGCCAGGAATCCGATGACGTAATTTTTCATTCTTCAATCCTGAATTCGTGAATTTTATGAAATTGATCTAACTCTGCCGATGTCTCCGTATCAAGGATATAAAGAAGATTTTTGTCCTTTTTGAAATAAGAAAATAATTCATAATGGTGAGATGCTGTTGCATTCATTACTTCAAATTCTTTTATTAATTCACATTTATCGCTATAGATTTGAACCATTACGCTAGCCTTAATATTCTTTTTAAATGGACCTACATAAACCACGCCTACTTTTTTTGATTTAAAAACAAAGATGTCTCTGACATAGGACATGTCTCTTTGTAATTGGAAAATTAATATATTTTTTCTTTCATAATATGCTTTCCTAATTCCCGGGGTAACATAAGGTTGAACGTAGTTTTCTGTTTTTTGGCCAAAAAAAGTATATTTCTTTGTTTTTCGATCGATCTTGATTATTTTGATGTCCCCTGTCCAGACAAGATATATGCTGTCATCTGAAAAATCAATATATTGAAACAAACCAATATAACATAATTTTTCATCATATTCCTTACGAAATTTATTGTATGAATTAAAACCATAAGATATCTCTGATGGGAGTATAAATTCATATTGGTTATTATTAAAATCATATTCATAGAGATGATACGCTTTATGGCTATTCGTCAATTTATATCCGGCAACCAGGAGTTTATTATCAGCTATTAAATGGAAATCATGGGCCATATTCAGATGTAAAAACTTACGAACAAACTCTAAACTGTCGCTGGATGTACGTCTATATATAAAAAAAGTTTTTCTGCCAAAATCACCAATAAGGACAAAGGGTTCTTTATAAGCGCTTAAGTAAGGTTTTACAAACTCATCAGGCCCCATACCAAATCTTCCAAAGATTTTTACCAATTTGCCAGTATCATTATAGATTTTTATATTTGACGATTTGGAATCGAAAACAAAAAACATGTCATCTCCTGTTACGATAAAAGAACCGGGCCATTTGATAAAATTTTCTTTATCTTGAGAAAGTGTGATTTCTCTTAATTGTTTAATCTCAATGGCTGACAACGAATAGCAAAGGCAATACAGGAGTATAAATAATAACTTCATTTTTTTCATCAGTTTTACTCCTTATATTTTCTCTTTCTCTTCCTCCTGGTTAGCTTTACAGGATTTTTGTTTTTGGGTATAATATTGATCTACAAGTGGTTTTGAAATGTCAAGAAGTTTTGAAAATTCTTCATGGGTATACTTGAGGGAACGTCGAATAAGTTTCAATCGCCTGTTAAAATTATCCGAATTGGCAACATGTTCACCTGTTATTGTCTTTTTTTTTACTTTCATTTCACCAGTATAATACATTTGTTTGTTTTAGGCAAGTAAAAAATGGAATATTGGAATGTTGGGTTTGGAAGATTGGGGTAATGGGGTAATGGAATATTGAACAAAAGGGCGAGCCCCCTTGTTCCCTTTTACATTTTAATAATAGCAAGTCATTTTGCGAAGCTTCACACGGAGACGAATGAACATAAGGGTCTGAACCTGGATTTACAGGATTTCAGGATTACCATGATTTACAGAAGCAAAG
>CP070627.1:3835265-3836896 GCA_020355945.1 Candidatus Aminicenantota bacterium
GTCTTGAAGTTTTTCCAGGTGGGTGAGTTTAAGATTTAAAGCTCCCTCCGGGGTTTGCAGGTCTTCCGCTCGATAGATTGATTTGGGAGTTAAACCACCCACCAGGTAAGGTTCAATAAGAACACTGACCTCCTTGACAAGACCCTGGCGAAGAAGTATACCATTAAGCGTTCCCCCGCTGTCAACCCGTATCACTTTAATATTAAAAATAGAATATAACTTCTCTAAAGCCTCTTTAAGGTCCACATGAGAGTCACCGGCGGTGATGTAGTTAATATACCTCCGGGATAAATATTCAAAATATTCATCGGGAGTTGATTGGGAACACAGGGCAATCATGTCTTTCCAATAAGGGAGCTGCCTTAAATAGTGCCAGTGTCTTACCCGGCCGCGACTGTCCGGGATGACCAATACCGGGCGCGAGTCATTGGGGTCTATCTCCGGGGGTTGAAATACGCTTTCATCCTCCGGGGGTATTTCATCCGGCATATTGATAATCGTATCACTGCCCGCCAGTGTTGCATCTTCGTTCCAACCGGAGGCCAGTTCATAAAATAAGCCGATATTGGGGTTGAACCCATCAATACGACCGTCAAGGCTGACGGCATTATGAAGAATGACATCAGGTAACATAAAAGCTCCTAAAATGTTAATTTTATATGTTATAGAATGTAACACAAAAGAGAAAAAATATCAAGCCCCCGGCGACCGTGACCGCAGGGGGGCGCTTTTTGAAAAAACTGCCCCCCTGAACCCCCCGCAAAAACTTTTACTTATTTTGCTTTGCGTTGTTTGGTGAATGAAACTACGAATTTTACCAGGAAAAATACGGCTGTAACATTGATAATTACAATTGAGGCATTTAATAAATCAGCAAAACTCCATAGTAGTTCAGCTTCAATAAATCCGAAAATAATAAGCAGGCAAAAACCCCAACGGAATATTTTTCTCATCCCGGGTCCCCAGATGTATACAAAACACTGCTCCCCATAGAAACACCAGGCAATGAGTGTGGAATATCCAAATAAAAAAGAAGCAAAGAATACGATATAACTGCCGTAACTCCCGAAAGGCACACTAAAAGCTGCTGTGGTTAAAGCCGTGCTGGTTTCCCCGCAAGCCCATACTCCACTGATTAAAATAATAAAACCAGTCAATGTGGCTACGATGGTATCAATAAATACACCGAACATACCGATCAGACTTTGTTTTACCGGGTTATCACATTTGGCAGTACTGAACATAATGGGTGAACTGCCGGTCCCTGCTTCATTGGAATAAAAACCCCGGGCTACCCCGTAGCGAATCGCCATGATGACAGTAGCCCCGGCAAATCCACCGGATGCACCGGTGGCGGTAAAAGCCTTTGAAATAATTATTTTTAACACTCCCGCAAACGCATCCCCATATTTAAATATAATTACAATACCCAAAAAAAGGTAAATGATGACCATGAGTGGTGTAATCATTTTAAGCACTCGAGCAATTGAGTGGAGTCCACCGATGACAACCAACCAGGTTAAGAAAGCAATAGTAATACTTATGGGAAGCAATTGCGGAACCTGTTGAGGCAGCCAATTGAGATTAAATGATTTATATGCGGCCAGCGAGATGGAATTGGACTGGATGGT
>CP070627.1:3836996-3838623 GCA_020355945.1 Candidatus Aminicenantota bacterium
AAACGTTTTTACGAAGGTATTTATTTAATTGCCTCCGGCGGCCAGGGGGGCTCTTTTCGAGAAAACCGCCCCCCTGGACCCCCCGCAAAAGCTTTTATTTATTACTCCCAAACTACTGATTTTTCCTTGACATATTATCGATTTTTCTTTAAAATGAAAATATGAATAACGATTCTAAACGATTTTTATGCTCAGTGGGTCGAATATGCTTAAATAACGCATTATTAATGGCTTACGTAAACCGCTTCAATGGCCTATAACATATTATCCCTTCCCTATAAAATCCCCACCAGGACACATAAAATCCTCTATGACCTCTGTGTCCTCTGTGGTTAAAAAAGGAGGTAAAACAATGATATTACTTCTTAATGAGGCATCCCATGAAACATAGTGTCTTTGCAGGAAAAAACCGCACCTGGGGACTAAGCCTCAATATCCTCACCGAGGACGAATTAAACGATGTTCACTCAGCAACCCTGGAACTGCTGGAAAAAACAGGCATCCATGTAGAAAATGATGAAGCACTGGACCTTTTCGAAAACAGCGGATCAACAGTCAACCGCATAACCAAAACCGTCAAAATTCCTCCTTACCTGGTGGAAGAATCCATCCAGTCAGCACCAGCAAAAGTAGTACTGTACGGCCGTGATCCCAAACACGACCTGGTATTGGAAGGCACCCGAGTCCATTTCACCAATTTTAGCGAAGGCGTTCAAATCGTTGACCCCTATACCGGCAAAATCCGCGAACCAGTGAAAAAAGACCTGGAAAATGCAGCCCGGGTAATTGATTACTTAGAAGATGTGGACTTTTGTGAAAAGGCTTTGGGTGCCCACGATGTGAATCAAACCTCTGTCCCACTCCACAATGCCGAAGCATTTCTGCCTCATACCACCAAACACTGTGCTTTTGGCCCTGGAAACGGGAAATTTTTAAGAAAGATCGTGCAAATGGGAGCAGCCATTGCCGGCAGCGAAGAAAAATTCAAAGAACGCCCCATGATATCCTTTACCACCTGCCCGTTGAGTCCCTTAAAACTGATCAACGACTGCTGTGAAATCATTATTGAATCCGCACGGACCGGGACAGTTTGTAATATATTATCCATGGCCATGGCAGGTGCTACAGCGCCAGTCACGTTGGCCGGTGCATTAGTGGTACATAACGCGGAACTCCTGGGAGGTATTACCCTTAGTCAACTGGCTCGAAAAGGGGCGCCGGTGATTTATGGTAGTTCTACTACGGCTATGGATTTAAAATTGGGTACGGCATCGGTGGGGACGCCGGAAGCGGCATTAGTGAGCGGGGCAGTGGCTTGCCTGGCTCGTTACTATAAAATCCCCAGTTACGTCGGCGGCACGTAGGGGGACGGAAAAGTCTCCGATGCCCAAATCGGACATGAGAAAACTCTCACGGGACTGATACCAGCATTGGCAGGTGCCAATATGATATACGGTCTGGGAATGCTTGAGAGCGGTATCACGTTTGACTTTGGGCAACTGGTTTTAGATGCGGAATTTGCTCGCATGATTAAACATGTAGTCAAAGGAATTCCTGTGGATGACGAGACCCTGGCAATAAATGTAATCAAAGAAACCGGTCCGTTTGGTGATTTCCTGTGCCATAA
>CP070627.1:3838723-3840346 GCA_020355945.1 Candidatus Aminicenantota bacterium
AAAAAGGTAAATATTTCAATAGGTAATAGGTAATAGGTAATAGGTAATAGACCCTGATTCCGATTTCGCCTTTTTTTATCTGCTCTCTCCTTTCTCCTTTTTTGTGTTTAAATTTTTATCCTGTATAATTCCCAGGTCTCATCATCAATATTTTCTTCAAGTTTATAAAAGTAATTATCAGTAATGGTAAAAAGCACATTAAAATCCAGTCCATATTGTTCCGGTATCGGCAGGTAAATCCTCTTTATCTCATTTCCCTGCAAATCCATAACAATACATTCCCGTTGCTCCTCCTCTATTTTATTAGTCATTACATAAATCTTTCCCTTATTGACAATCATTGAATGAATTGGCGGATAATAATCCTTAAAGCTTATACGGCTTTTAAATATTTCATATATCTGTTTCCAGTCCGGGTGCTTTTGAAACCATTGCCGGGTTTTATCTTTATAGGATGAGGGAATTTTTAGCCTTTTGTAATCTCTTTTAATTCGGTACATTTTTTCCCCATTTTGATCAAAGGCAGCGATGGCAAACCCTTGAATCCCGTCTATAACATAGAGTTTATCTTCATATATGACGGGATCAAAAGGAGTAATTGGGAGATCAATCTTAGAATTCTGCTGCAATTCAATATCCGATTTATAAATGATCTTCTCTTTTTTAAGGTTTTCATTGGCTGAAAAGAAAGCGAATACAATTTCCTGGCTGTTTTCTTCTTTTGGTATTGTGGAAAGGCAAATATATTTTTCTCCGAGAGGCAAATACACATCTGTTGGATTGATTCTATATTCATTTATATATTCCCCGGTTTTTGAAAAGATCGATAATTTTGCTAAACTGCTTACATAAACTTTATTGTTGTAAGGAACAACGACCAGGGGCAGATAAAAGGGATTTATTTTTAATTCACCGGGACCTTCGCCTTCTTTTCCAAATTTGTTGACGAATTTGTAGTCTTCAAGGTTGTAAATAAAGACGCTGGTCTTTTCCTGGATATAGATGCAGCCATTTCCTATGTTAATGCTTCCTGGCTGACCGAATTCTTCAAAAACAGCCACCTTTTTGGCCTGCAAGCTTAAAAGTGAAAAAAGGCCCCAACACGTAATAAAAAGTATAATCTTAAGTTTCATAATTCCTCCTTATGTGTCTTTTTTTTTCATCTTCAATATACGTGGTAAAGGGGTTGTTTTCAATGGGCCGAAAGTCCCGAATTTAAAAAAGGGACTTTTGTCCCGGCTTTACTTTTAAGGAAAAACCTGTTATAAATGAAGGATGACTGTTGTCTCCATCGGGATATATTTTCTTTTTTTAGGAATGGGCCTGGTTGCCATTTATATTTCATACCGGTTGGCCCGAAGGTACCGTTTTCGATTTCTCGATTACTATTTTTACAATGTCATTTTCTCCATTATTTTCGGGTTTATTACTTATATAGGTGGGTTGTTTGGCGAGTTGACATTGGCACCATCGCTGTCCTGGCATGTCAGTTTTACAGCCAATATCATCATTTCTTGCCTGGCTTTTCCTGCAGCAATTGTGTCCTTGTATATGATGATATGCTGGATACTGGAATTTTTATGGGGAAAGGTATCCCGATGGTTTAAACTGGCGTTCTGGACT
>CP070627.1:3840446-3842066 GCA_020355945.1 Candidatus Aminicenantota bacterium
CCGTTATCCTGGGTGCCGCCGTATATATTGTAAGGTTTTGCCATATCCACGGAGATGGTATAAAATTCAGCTAGAGGAATATTGTTGATTTTCTGCCAGGTTTCCCCTCGATCGTAGGAAAAATTTAACCCGCCGTCATTACCAATGATCAAACGATCCGGGTTTGTGGGGTCCACCCACATGGCATGATGGTCTACATGAACATTCTTTTTGCCGCCGATATGCCAGAAGGTTTTTCCCCCATCTTTTGATGCCAACATGCGAATGCCTAAAATGTAGATTTGGATTTCGTCATCCGGTGACACCCGGATATCGCAAAAAGAATAACCGTAAGTGCTAAAGAAGTGATCAAAGTATTCCCGGCTTACTTTTTGCCAGGTTTCACCTTTATCATCAGAACGATAGACTTCACCGCCCTTTACATTGGTTACGTGCAGTTTTCGGTCTGCATAGGAATCTAAGAGGTATTTGGCCAGTTTTTGGGGGGTTAATTCTTCTTTTTGCACCATTTCCCGGATCACCGCCGCCGTATATTCTTTGGGAACTTGATTGTCCCTGAGAAATGCTTCTAATTTTTTTTTATCAATGGCTAAAAAATCTGCTTTGGACATTTTTTCCAGGTCAATGATTTTCAATCCTTTTTCTTTTTTGGATTTTTTTTGTTTTTTTGTACTGGGTTTGGGTTCCTGGTTATCCAGCAGGGCGTAGATGACATTGGGATTGGAAGCGGCAATGGCCAGGCCGATGCGGCCCACATATTTTCCCTCCGGGAAGCCATTGGTTAATTTTTTCCAGGTTTTCCCGGCATCACTGGATTTATATATGCCGCTGCCCGGGCCGCTTTCGAAGTTATTCCATGGTTTGCGGTCTCTTTCCCAGGCTGCTGCCAATATAATATTGCTGTCCGCCGGGTCCAGCACCACTTCCGTTACTCCCACTTTTTCGTTAATATCAAGCACTTTTTCCCAGGTTTTTCCACCGTCCGTGGTTTTAAATAATCCTCGTTCTTCATTAAAGGTATATTGATGTCCCATGGCAGCCGCGTAAACAATATCGGGATTTTGGGGATGGATGACGATCCGGCCGATATGATGGGAATCGTGCAGGCCCATGTTTTGCCAGGTTTTTCCCGCGTCCGTGGATTTAAATACACCGGTACCCGCATACGAACTCCTGGCCATTAAGTCTTCCCCGGTTCCCACCCAAAGCACATTGGGATGGGATGGCGAGATGGCAATATCACCGATGGCAAAGGTGGATTGGTTATCAAAAACCGGTTCCCAGGTGGTGCCGTTGTTAATGGTTTTCCAGAGGTTGCCCGAACCAGCGGAAACATAAATAATAAATGGGTTGCGGGGATGAACGGCAATACTGGATATCCGTCCTCCCTGGAACTCCGGACCCACACACCGCCATTTTAAATGCTTGAAAATCGATTCGTTTTTTAACTGCACATGGGCCTCAAACGATTGCAAGGCCGGGGTTGTCTCTTTATACTCGCTGGAATATAAAAAATTAAAACATAAAAAACACAAAGAGAATGAAATTAAGATATTATTTCTCATTTAACTGCCTCCGTTTTTTAATACCAGGGTAAAATCATAAAGCGTGATATTTTAA
>CP070627.1:3842166-3843776 GCA_020355945.1 Candidatus Aminicenantota bacterium
CAACCTCTAATGAAAAGCTTTTGTGGGGGGTCCAGGGGGGCGGTTTTCTCGAAAAGAGCCCCCCTGGCCGCCGGAGGCAAAGAACTGAGTACTTTTCAAGATTAGATAAAATACTGAAAGGATGCGGATGGGCGGTTGTATAGCTTTATAAGTTCTTCTATTACCGCCCATTCGTGATACGCGAAGGCATCTCAAGATTGACGTGATCCATGAACGAAATGCTTTCAATTGCACCGTTCGGCATAAAGTGCTGAAAGAAAAAAGTTCTTAACTTTAAGTTAAAAGCGTTGCTGGGCTGGGGGGCTGTTGGAGGCCCTGGAAGTATTTCCCAAAAATTGTGCAAATTAGGGAAAGGAAATTTGAATCCTGGAAAAGAAGATTATATCTTCATATAGAAAAAATAAACCGGCACCGGAAATAGTTAAAAAATAATTTAATACGGTTTCCTTGAATTAAAAGTGGATGAATTGATTGATATAATGGGTTTTCCATTGGGAAAAGGTTGTTCCTGGAGAAAATGCACCATTTTTAGGATTTACAATCATTTTTTATCGTGGTATTTTGTAATTTAAAGACTGGAAACCGTTGTGAAGATGGTCTTCCAGGTGGAAGTGGTTTGAAAAGAGGGTGTTGAAGGATTTAACCTTGAATATCCAAAAGAGTAATAGGTGTACAGCTTTTAAATGCCTTGCCGGGGGCAATGGCGGAAGCCTATTTTAACTTTAGCCGCGAAGACACGGTGAAACATGAAGGAACGCGAAGATAGCAAGATGAAAAAAAGAGGCCCACAGATTACGCTGATTACACTGATTATTCAGATTTTTTTTAAATAGGTGTTTTTACCTATTGACTAATTGCTGATAATTTGTTAAAAAAGTTTCCTGGTGAAGGGTATTTAACCCTTTAAAAAATTTAAAAGTGAATGCATGACGTTAAACAGTAAACAAGAAAGACGACGGTGATTGGGTGAAATTGAAGTGAATAGGTGCGAATGCAATTCAGCCAAAAACAATCCGGATGCCCCACTAAAGGGAGAAATCGGAAGGGCTGAAAATCATTCAAAATATGACAATCATATCCATTACCTGCGGCTCGTATCCCGGTTTCCCGGTGCCAAAAGGGTAATAGAATAAAAATAAACAGGGGCTCTTGGGGATTGGTTATTTTTCAACCAATCCCGGGGGCCCTAGAGGATAGAAAATGATGTTTGAGATTGTTCGCCAAACCTTAAGGGCGGAAGCCTATGCATTGCCACAAGATCAAAGGAATACACGGAAAGACCGCGAAAAAGGCAGCCAGGATGAAGGAAGAGCATGGTTTGGCTGCTTAAAGAACAATGAAAGCCTGACGATAAGGGAGGTAAATGTGGAAAAGGAAATAAAATCGTCCAGGAAAATTTTTTTATGTTTGTTGTGCCTGTTTTGGGTATGTAATTTTGCCCGGTTGGGGTTCGGGCAGGAGAAAGATAAACCTCCTCAGGAGACAAATACAGCCCGTCATTATATAATTCTATTGGATGCCACCGGCTCTTTTACAAGGAACATAGGTACTAAGGAGTACTTCTCCTTTGCCCGGGAAATGATTACCAATAACTCGATTACTCAAAAAGG
>CP070627.1:3843876-3845485 GCA_020355945.1 Candidatus Aminicenantota bacterium
GAGCAGGATCATTCGGGTGCGATTCCTGATCTGTTGGAGCTTTACCCTGAAGCCAAAGTGGTAACCAATGAAAAGTGCAAAGCGTTTTTGGAAGACCTCTTATTGATCCCATCCGAGAGGTTTCTCACCATCCGGGATGGTGAAACGCTTTCATTGGGAGATCGGACATTGGAATTTGTATTCACACCTTGGGTGCATTGGCCGGAGACATTGTGTACTTATTTAAGGGAGGACAAGATTTTGTTTTCCTGTGATTTTTTTGGTTCTCACCTGGCCACCAGCGACCTGTTCGTTAAGAATGCACCCAAAGTCATTGAAGATGCCAAACGGTATTTTGCCGAGATCATGATGCCGTTTCGAGTGGCCATTGAGAAAAATATCCGGAGGATTGAAGCGCTGGACATTGCGTATATTGCGCCCAGTCATGGGCCTGTGTATGACAAGCCCGAGATTATAATAGAGGCGTATAAGGATTGGATTTCCCCCCGGGTGGAGAATGTAGCGATTTTGGCGTATGTGTCCATGCACGGCAGTACAGGGAAGATGGCGTCATATCTTAGTGATGCATTGATCGACCGGGGTGTCGGTGTCAAACTGTTTAACCTGACCCAGACCGACCTGGGGCAATTGGCAATGGCCCTGGTGGATGCGGCGACTATTATCCTGGGAACCCCTACTGTGTTGGTAACGCCGCATCCTGCAGCGGTGTATGCAGCCACGCTGGTGAATGCCTTGAAACCCAAAGTAAAATATGCCGCTGTGTTTGGTTCCTATGGATGGGGTGGAAAAGCAGTCGAGATCATTAAAGACAACATGAAAAATTTAAAAGTGGAATTCCTGGAACCTTTATTAATAAAAGGATATCCCCTGGAAGACGACTACCGGAAATTGGACCAGTTAGCCGATGAAATTGCCGCCAGGCACAAGGAATTATGAATTGTGAATAATAAATGATAGCGGAGAAATGCGAACGTTGGGAGGAAATGATGTCGCTGTTGGGAGTTGAAGAAATACTAAAGTATGCGATTCGCATCGAAGAAAATGGAGAAGCATTCTATCGCCAATGGGCCAAACGCGCGGAAAACAACGACCAAAAAAAAATCTTCAATTTCTTCGCTGATGAAGAAAATGACCACAAAAAAGCTTTTCAAAGTCTGATGGAAGAGGTAAAGACCGCGGATTCCCAACCGGAAGGAATTTCTAACCAGGATCACGTGGAATACCTGAAGACCTTTACCGAAGAACTCTTTAACGAAAAAACCCGCGAAAAAGAGATGAGAAATGTGACCAACCTGATCTCTGCCGTGGAATTTGCCATGAAACAGGAGTTGGATTCCCTACTCTTCCATATGGATTTGAAAACATTTGTCCCCCGGGAGCATGCGGAGTTAATGGATAAGATCATAACAGAAGAACGAAAACATTACACTGATCTGGGCAAATTTAAAGAAAGGCTTTTAGAGCATGGAATAAAATAATCTAGAATATAAGAGATAAGGAGGAATTTAAACATGACCAAGAAATTGCAAGTTTACAAATGCGAAGTATGTGGTAATATGGTAGAAGTGATTCATGAAGGGGCTGGACAGTTGGTTTGTTGTAATCAACC
>CP070627.1:3845585-3847190 GCA_020355945.1 Candidatus Aminicenantota bacterium
TTATTTACTGCCGGCGCATGGAAATGAAGCCCACAAAAGAACACAAAACAGTACTTCATGTGGTTATTATACCCGGATTCATTCAAGATTTCAACCTTTTTAAGAGAAAATACAAACTTGAACCAGCATTATTGCATGTTTAATTTGTTCATAAGCCAGCAAAGGTTCTCCCCTATAAAATCCAATATAGACTTTACCATCATCCTTAAAAAAAGGATAAAAAAAATCCACGGCTGTTTCGATGGTGGTTTTGTTAATGTTAATGGTCTTTTTTTCTTTCTTTTGAATGCAGTAGGAGCAATTGAAATTACAATTGTCGGTCACAATAAATGTCAGGTTGGATATCTCCATTTTTTCCTCTTTTTTTTAGCCACGAAGTTTCACGATGATACACTGCTGCGGGGGCCGCCCGCATTGTGTATCTTTGTGGCTTTTTCCCGGTTGAAATGTAGAGGCGGAGCATTTGCTCCGCCCTACACCAGTTGAATTTGCAAATCTACTCACCTATTATTCGGTTGGACTTCCGTCAAACCTCGGTCTACCGGTACAAATAATACCCGAGGCCTCTGGCGCATTGCTGTCCGGCGAAGCACCCTGGAAGTCTGTTCCTGCTGTGATTTTTTGCAGTTGGTTGAGTGCCAGCACAGCGTTCCTTTTTTTGTTGCTCAGAGGCCCTTCATCGAGATATTCCCTTAAAAGGGAAAAACATTTGTTCAGGTTTTCATTTTTCAAATGATTCATTTTTATCCCTCCTTTTATTAAAAGTTTTTCCCGGGTAAAACTTTCAAAACCCCCATTCACTTTACACCCCTTACACCCCCTTGTGCAAGGTGGTTGATCATTTGACGTTTAATTTTTCCCCTCGTCAAACGATACGCCTATATTATAGTATAAAAAGGATTAAGAAGCTAGCGATGAGGTTCCGAAATGATAAAAGAATCGTTCCAAATAAAGTAGAGGGATGCAACAAATGTTCCAGGTATAAAAATTTCGTTCCAAAATTGGTAAAAAATTGAAAAATCCGCCGGTTGGCAATGAATATGCTACAGGGCTGTCAGAGAACTCAGGTAGAGGTTAAGGCTGCATGGTTGCATGGTTGCATGGATGCCATGGGGTTAGGGTTTATTAGCTGGTTGGTATTCGGAGGGCAGTTGGTGGAATTTTTCTTTAAAGCATTTGGCAAAATAAGATGAATTAGAAAAACCCACTTCAAAAGCAACTTCCAGGACCGTACCGAAATTTTGCTTGAGTAATTCTGCTCCCCGTTTGAGGCGATATGAACGGATAAAGTCGGTAGGGGTTTCGCCTGTTAAGGCAAGTACTTTCCTGTATAGGGTCGTCCGCCCCATATAGAGTTTTTTGCACAATTGTTCCACGTTAAATTCTTCATCCGATAAATTTTTATTGATCACCTCATGTAAATCATGAAAAAACGCTTGATCAATTTTTGATACCGATGTTTTAACCGGCTGCAGGGTCATCTCCCGGTTGATATTCATTTGCAATTGAGTGCGGATTTCGATGAGGTTCTTAATCCGGGCAATCAAAATTTTGGTGTTGAAGGGTTTGGTAATGTAGTCGTCGGCACCGGTTTCCAGGCCCTGG
>CP070627.1:3847290-3848888 GCA_020355945.1 Candidatus Aminicenantota bacterium
CAGAAGTTCAAAGTGGAGCACAAGGAGTTGTTGGAGGCTTCCTTAAACCCTGAAGGAACGTAGGAGGGAAAAAGGAAACGGGATAGACCAATTTTTGGGCCATTTCTAAATTCAAGCAAAAAAAATTTGGGGGTTGTAAAAAGAATTTTTATTGTTTATAATATCTATCGCCATGAAAGAAAGGTTAAAAAAAGGAGGAACAATGAAACCAAAAAAATTTAGTAGGAAACTATTTTTAAACAAAAAAACCATTGTTAATTTGGATGGTACCGAGATGAGAGTTGTTGAGGGGGGAGCTGGTGACGCTGGCATGAGGTGTGATTCATGCAAATCCACATTTTGCCATACTATGACGTGTACTCATTCCCCTGACACCTTCTGTGGAACTATCTGTAACTCTAATCCTTGCTGCTAATTTTTAAATTACCTGGAGATATCCTCAATTTGCCTGTTAAACAAGTATCCCCAATCCAATCAAAGCAGCGTAAAATACTTGCATGGAGGAAGGAAACGGGATAGGCCAATCTTTCCTACAGGGTCATACCTTTCATCTCTTTTTCTTGAAAGGGAGGAAGGCCAGGATGATATCGCTGTTGGCACGATATCCCCGGTCACTTTGTTGGAGCAGCCCAAGGGCAACCAGCTCCTTCGCAATCCCGGTCAGTCCGACTAAACTTCCCTTAAGTTTATTTTTATTGACATTACCATCGTTTTGATATAAGGTATAAAATAAAAAAATGTGAGCCTATTCCCGGCCTGTCTCCTAAACGATGTCTCCTAAACTACCTTTTGATCGTGCTCACCATAATAGAGGTAACAGGTAATGGTTAAAAAACAGGTGGTAAAAAGTACCTGCGGTTTGTGCCTCGGCGGCTGCGGTTTGCTGGTGCATCTTAAAGACAATAAAGCTGTCGGCATCAAGGGAAACCCGGAAAACCCCGTAAATGAAGGCCTATTATGTGCCAAAGGCCGCGCTTCACTGGAATACCTTTATCACCCGGACCGGTTAACCTACCCCTTAAAACGAGCAGGGGAAAAAGGTGAAGGTAAATGGAAAAAAATCTCCTGGGACAGGGCGCTGGATATCATTGCCGACCAATTTTCCCGATCCAAAAACCGGTTTGGGCCTGAAAGCGTCTCTTTTGTGCAGGGAGCGGCAAGAGGGTTGATCGACGTATATAATGAACGGCTGGCCAATGCCTTTGGCACACCGAATTTGACCACCTCCGGCCATGTATGCTTCCTGCCGAGATTTTTGGCCTCAAAATTAACCTGCGGATTTTACCCGTTCCCGGATTACCAGCATCCACCGGCCTGCATTGTGGTTTGGGGGGCAAACCCGGCCAAAACCCGCATCGGCGAACATAAACAAATTATAAAACAACTGCAAAAGGGCACAAAACTGATGGTGGTAGACCCGGTGCAAACTGACCTGGCCGGCAAAGCCCAAACCTGGCTGCAATTAAAACCAGGCTCTGATCTGCCCCTGGCCCTGGGAATGATACAGGTCATCATCGCTGAAGAACGATACGATAAAACCTTCGTACAAAACCGCACCACCGGTTTTCAACAGCTTAAAGAATTTATAAAAGAATATC
>CP070627.1:3848988-3850575 GCA_020355945.1 Candidatus Aminicenantota bacterium
GGGGTCCAGGGGGGGCAGTTTTTACAAAAAGCGCCCCCCCTGGTCGCCGAAGGCAAAAACTCTACACAACCGGTGACCTGGCACGGTGGCTGCCAGATGGTAATATTGAATTTCTAGGCAGGCTCGACTTCCAGGTCAAAATCAGGGGCAATCGCGTGGAATTAGGAGAGATTGAAAACCAATTATTACACCACCCCGAAGTGAAAGAAGCCGTGGTAGTTCTAAAAAGAGTCCTAAAAGGGGACAGTCCCCCGGGCAACCCGGGCAATCAATTTCTCTGTGCCTATATCGTTTTCGGTACTGTAGATACAGCGGAATTAAAACAATATCTGTCTCGGTCTTTGCCGGATTATATGATCCCTTCTTACTTTGTAACCCTGGACCGCATTCCCCTAACTCCCACCGGTAAAATCGACCGTCAGGCATTACCGGCCCCGGAAGTAAAACCCACTGAAATCTACACCAGTCCCAGGAATGTAAAAGAAAAAACACTGGTAAAAATATGGTCGGAGATCCTGGGAATTGAAAAAGACACATTAGGCATCGATGATAATTTTTTTGAAATGGGCGGCGATTCCATCAAAGCACTCCAGTTGGCGGCACGATTAAAAAAATATGACCTGGAAATGAAAGTAAACAGCATATTCAAACACCAAACCATACGCACTTTAGCTAAAAACATTGAAAAAACCAAACGCGAAATCCCCCAGGACACAGTTAAAGGAGAAGTGGCCCTAACTCCTATCCAGGAATGGTTCTTTGAAAGTTATCCTGGCAGCAACTCTCATTTTAACCAGGCAGTGATGATATCCCGGGAAACAGGTTTTAAAGAAGAGTGGACCAGACGGATTTTTGAAAAAATCGTTTCCCATCACGATGCCTTACGAATGATATTCAAAAAGGAGGAAGACCGGGTTGTCCAGGTAAACAGTGGATCAGAAGGGGAATTCTACCACCTGGAGGTGATCAACCTGGAAAATACGGATCACCACGACATTGAATCGTTAGTAGAAAAAAAATCCTCCCAAATCCAGGGAGGAATGGATTTAACAGGAGGGCCCCTGGTGCGATTGGGACTGTTTAAAACCCCAGGAGGAGATCATCTTTTAATCGCCATCCACCACCTGGTGATAGACGGGGTATCCTGGCGAATACTGCTGGAAGATTTTTCTACTGCCTATCAACAACTGGAAAAAGGAGAAGATATCCGCTTCCAGGACAAAACCGACTCTTACCAATACTGGTCCCGCAAGTTAAGAGAATATGCCCAAAGCCACCAGGTATTAAAAGAGTTGAACTATTGGCAAGAGATAGAAGAAAGCAATTTAGAACCCTTGCCCCGGGACCGTGAAATAAAAGAAGAAGATAAAATTTTTGCTCATGTTCAAACCATTGAAATGGTCCTGGATAAGGAAAATACCCTTCGATTGTTGAAACAGACCAACCGGGCCTACAATACGGAGACTAAGGATATATTGGTAACCGCCCTGGCCCTGGCTTTAGCTGATTGGGCCGGGATCACAAAGATATTAATCCACCTGGAAGGTCATGGCCGGGAAGGAATAATCAATGACGTTGATATTAGTC
>CP070627.1:3850675-3852260 GCA_020355945.1 Candidatus Aminicenantota bacterium
CCTTCGTTGACCTGGTGGTACAAGGTGAAGGAGAAGAAGCTTTTTATAATATATTGGAAAGAATCAAAGAAGGTATTTTCGACTTCAACGATGTAAGTGGTGTCACTTACAAAAGTGAGAATAAAATAATCGATAATCCTCCTTCATATCAATACAGACTTGAAGATCAAGATTATGAACTGAATCTCGAAGACTTCACAGAATGTGAATATTTTTATTATGAAACCTCCAGGGGATGTCCATTTAAGTGTTGCTATTGTTTATGGGATAAAAGACCTAAAAGGAAAATACGCGTATATTCCTTAAATAAGGTTAAAAGAGACCTCCAACAGATCTTCCGTTTACTAAAACTTAAATTTTTAACCCTTATCGACTCCAACTTGCTCCTGAAGAGGGATAGAGCATTAGAGATATTCAGACTGCTTAACCAACTAACCCATGAAAGAGCTAAGAAAAAATTAGAGCCCCTCAATTTCACATTGGAAACGCCTCCGGAATATCTTGACGAAGAGATAATAAAAGAACTGGTCAAATTTCTAACAAATCGAAGGGACACATCTTCATTTGGCTATGGTTTGCAAACCATCAATCCCAATACATTAAAGACAATGAACCGAAGGCTGAACCTGGGAAAATTTACCCAAAATGTAAGGAAGGCAAGGGAGATGGGATTAAAAAAAACACTGGTGGAGATTATTCACGGATTACCCGGCGATACCCTGGACTCGTTCAAAAAGACGCTTGATTATTTAATTTCTGAATTAAATGTAGAAAACTTTCATTCGCTTCACTTTTATTTGATACCTAATTCATTTTTTTGGAGGCATGCCAAAGAATATGGATTGGCTTATGAACCCAAAGCACCTTATCGACTCATATCCGCAGACACATTCCCTGAAGAGGATTTAAATGAGGCTGACCGGTTATCATTTTATTTACAAATCATCTATACTGGTATCCCACGGATAAGGAAAGAGGTTGATATGAAATTTAAAAAGAATAAACTCCTTGTATATGAAAAGATTATTGACCGCATTTCGAAAAAATACGGTCATCTATTCAGTGTAAGCAACGATGAGCAGTATCTTTTTAAAGTGTTACGAAATATTCGGAAGCCAGAAAATTATGAATTAAAGCAAAAGATTATTAATGAGGCCCGGGATATTATTCGAAACATGAGTTTATCCGAAGATGTATTCCCAAGGAGAGAGCATGACTAATAATACCACCATTTCATTTAATTCCATTACGCCCAAATATTCCGGGGACTTTTCTTTGGCCTTCCTAATATTAAAGAGTTACATTTTATCTCGCAGTCAAGATTTTAACATCATTATAAATAAGTTTTTTTGTGAAGACCCGGGAGATATCATTACCTCGAAGATCATCTCGCAAAACGTAGATATCATCGCATTTTCAGCATATATATGGAATTTTGAAATCATAACAAAAGTAGCTAAAATAATAAAAGAAAAAAAGGATGCATTCATTATTATTGGAGGCCCGGATGTCACTTTTAATTCAAAGGAGGTAATTGAAGAAAATCCCTTCGTTGACCTGGTGGTACAAGGTGAAGGAGAAGAAG
>CP070627.1:3852360-3853943 GCA_020355945.1 Candidatus Aminicenantota bacterium
TTAGAAATCCCAGTAAATTCTGGAAGAAGAATCCGATTTGCATTGATAACCGTTTGATACCGGAGGTAGAGGGTTTACATATTTTTGAATTATCCAGGAAATTTTGGTCCAGGGGAACGCGGCAGTGGGGGTCAATAGCAGCGTATCGGATAGGGCAGGGGTCATCAAAAACAATTTTTTTCCAGTTTTCTTTCTCTTTCCAGAAGGACCTGATCTCTTTTCCCCCTTCCAGGGCAATCACCAATTCCACCGGGAAGTAACCTTGTTTTCGTACAAAGATCGCTTCATTTCTAAACTTATCCGGTTTAGCCGCAATTTTCACCGACTCCACCGAATGCACCGCATGATCCAGGTTTGTTCCCGCATGGATAAATTGGTCAAAGGCCCAGGAGAAATCCTCGTTCATAAAGGTGTTAAACGCATCAATAAAATCTCCGGTTGAGGAATGTTTGAATTTATATTTTTCCGCGTAATATTTAAAAAAGTTATACATCCGCTCTTTGCCTACAAGATTTTTTAAACTTCTCAGGAAAATAGCCGCCTTTGCATAGACATTGGCTACATATTGAGAGCGGCTAAAAAATTTCCATGAATAGAGGTTGACGGGGTCCAGGGGCGGCACATACGTGTAAAAAATACGACTCAGTTCCCAATCATTTATTTTGATGAAGGGTGAATCCAGCAGTGAGTTGGAATCTTTAAAATATTCATCCATAATTTCAAGTTCAAAGAAGGAGTTCACCCCTTCATCCAGCCAGGCTTCCCTGAACTCATCGCTGCCCACGATACCATACCAGTATTGATGTCCGAATTCATGGATGGTGACTATTTCCGTTAGCTTAAAGGAACCAGGGAGCATATCAATATAACCGGAAGTAATCAAGGTGGGGTATTCCATGCCCGCGGATTTCAGGCCCCTTAACGGCGGGTCCACCACGGTTATTTTTTTATACGGATAGGGGAAGATATGCTGCGCATAAAAATCCAGGGCAAACTTCAATGAATTTAAATACCGATGTTTGGCAGCCCCGTGGCCCGGGGCAAGAAGTAATTCAATGGTGATGGCCTCATTACTCTCTTTTAGTTGAAGGGTTTCCGTGATTTTTTTAAAATGCGGGTAGGCGGTCCAGGCAAAATCGTGGATGTTGTCTTCCTCGAAAACATAGGTAATGGTATTGTCGGCATTTTCTTCTGTTTTGATTAAATTACCAGTGGCACCAATAACAAATTCTCCGGGAATCGTTAACCACACCCGGTAGGTCCCGTAATTGGCAAAGAATTCGGAATTGTAATGGAACTGATGACAGTGCCATTGGCCATTGTCTTGTAAAACACCGATTTTGGGGAACCACTGCCCCATAAAAAAATAATCTCCCTCTGCGCCGGTGCGGAAAAATATTTGAGGGATAGTCAGGACAAATTCGATTTTAAGGCGCAGGATTTGGCCTGGTGGGACTGGTTTTTCCAGTTTTAATTCCATTACTGTCCGGTCATCCGGGTTATTGTCATCCGGGGAAATAAATTGGAAGTTTCCTGTTAATTCTCCTCCGCCAATCTGTCGTATCTCTTTGATTTTGATTTCG
>CP070627.1:3854043-3855625 GCA_020355945.1 Candidatus Aminicenantota bacterium
AAAAGCTTTTGCGGGGGGTTCAGGGGGGCGGTTTTCTCGAAAAGAGCCCCCCTGGCCGCCGGAGGCAAAATAAGGCGCTGGGTGCTTTACCCGGTTGCTGCATTGCTGTTAGTAGTCATAGGAATTACCATTGGCAGGTATCTTTATTTGCCTTCTGTCCCTGAAAGGGGTGTAGAAGAACGTAAAATCAGTGCGGCTGCGGTGGAGCATTTTGAAACCCTTCGTCCCCTGCTGATCGATTGTGCCAACTACACGGTGCAGGAAGCCAGCAGTGGAGAGGAAGGGTTTGTTTTAATAGACAAAAAAACCCTGAAAAAACTGGCCCTGCAAAATCACCTATTAAAGAGAATCGCAGCACGAGGGAGTGATGTGGTGTTAACCCAGTTGTTGGAAGAACTGGAAATGATTTTGCTTGAAATTTCCAATGCGGAAACAGGTGAAGACAATGGTGATAATGCCGGGAGAGAAACCATCGGCCGGGTCCGGGATATTTTAAAAAGGAATGACACCTTGTTTAAAATGAAAATTTATAATAAATCCGGAAATAAACGGAACGCCCGATTGAAAATATAGGAGGTTAGCGATGAAATTCATAAGAATAATGAACGTGATATTGGTTGTTCTTTTATGTCTGGGTGCTGTGGCAACCGCTCGGGAAGAGGCGCCTGGAGATAAAAAAGAGAAACAGGCTGCCGACCTCTATAGGGAAGCGAAGCAGTCCGTGTACCGGAAAGACTGGTCAGAGGCAGTGAGACAACTGCGGGAGTTCGTGGAAGCCTTCCCGGATACGAAATTGACGGATGAGTCTTTCTATTGGTTGGGTTACAGTATGAACCGGTTAAGTCAAACCCTTGAAAACCTGGATAGAATATTAGACACCCAAAGAGAGGCGCTTTCTCAATTGGAAACATTAATGCAGCGATATCCTTCCAGCAAATGGATTGATGACGCTAAATTATTACGGGTTGAGATTGCCGAGAACCTGGTGAAAAAGGGGTTTAAGCAATATAAATATATCCTTAATGGGGCCAGCCAGGACCCGGATACGGAGATGAAATTGGTGGCATTGGATGCATTGATGCAAATGGATAAAGAAAAGGCGTTTCCTCTATTGGAAAAGATTATACGAACCAATAAAAACCGGGAGTTAAAAGAAAAAGCCATCTTTATTCTCAGTCAAATCATTGATCCCAGGGTGATCCCGCTGTTGGTAGAGGTGGTGTTGAGGGACACGAACAAAGAAGTCAGGGAAAAGGCCGTTTTCTGGCTGGGACAAATCAGGGGGGCTGACAGCTTAAATCAACTGGTTAAAATTTATAAAATTATTGAAGATGAGGAGTTAAAAGAGAAAGTGATTTTCTCTATTGCGCAAAGTGGTGGTGAGAGTGGAGTTAAACATTTGATCGAATTTTATCAAAAGGAAAAAAGTATAGAATTAAAGAAAAAGATCATTTTCTGGTTGGGTCAGAGTCGCAGTGAGGAAGCGAGGAAATTTATCGAGAAAATTTTAATGGAGTAACCCTATGGCATGGGGGACCTATAAGGCCCTTCGGGCCTCATGAAGGCTTCTTTAAATGAATCG
>CP070627.1:3855725-3857305 GCA_020355945.1 Candidatus Aminicenantota bacterium
GATGCTTCACGGGGCAGTTTTTTCAAAAAGCGCCCCCCTGGCCGCTGGAGGCAAAAAACTACTTCTGCCGGATGTGCCAAAGGGAGTTGTCATCTGAGGCAATGGCAAATACTTCCAGGCGTCTGTCTTTATTTTGACCAACAGTAAGGGATTCAAAGTTTTTACCCGGGGGAGCGCCCAGGCCAGCCCATTTGCTCCAGCCGTTACTTGGTGAAGTTTGCCAGATGTGCCACGGGGCAATCACACTGCTGGGGCCTTTGCCTCTTATGCCAAAAGTGAAAACCTCTAAACGACCATCTTTATTCGCAGCTGCGTCGATTTGAGATAGGACCTTTATACCACCAGGGGGATTCCCCATGTTTTTCCAGGGTCCCCATGAACCGGAGTTTGGTTGGGACTGGTACTTATGCCAGAGAGCACCGTCACTGCCAGGAACAAAAACTTCCAGGCGACCATCCTTATTCTGCCCCGCGGCAGGACAAGGCCAGGAAGCACTGGAAGGTTTTCCCATGCTTTTCCAGGAACCCCAGGAACCTTTGTGGTTGGATTTGGGTTGGGAAGTGTGCCAAAGAGCGGTATTAGATAACTGGAATTCTTTTGTGCCCGGTGTGCCTGCCATGGCAAAGACTTCTAAGCGACCATCCTTATTTCTTGTTACTGCAGGGTTGGCATAGAACTTTCCTCCACCAGGAGGTTTGCCCATACTGCTCCAGGAACTCCATGGACCTACGCTGGGTTTGGGTTGGTACCTGTGCCACAGGGCACCGTCACTACCAAAGACGAAAACTTCTAAGCGGCCATCCTGGTTTTTCCCGATAACCGGTTTAGCAACCAGCTTCACGCCGCCAGGGGGCTTGCCCATGCTGCCCCAGCCAATCCAGGGGCCTTTATTGGGTTTGGATTGGTATTTGTGCCAGAGAGCGCCATCGCTTCCAATAGCAACAACTTCTAACCGTCCGTCCTGGTTGCGTGCCACAGCCGCAGTACTGAGCAGCAAACCCTGGGGTTTACCCATATTTCCCCAACCGCTCCATGAGCTTGAGTTTGGCGTGGTCTGGTAATTATGCCAGAGACCACCGTCGTTGCCAATACCAAAGACCTCCAGTCGGCCATCCTGGTTTTGTCCTACCACGATGCGTTCAACACCGTATTGACCGCTCAGCGGCGGTTTGCCCATACTCTTCCAACTGCCCCAATTATTGAAGGAGGCAGTTTTAACAGTGAAGTCTACTTGGCTGCCGTCCGCAGCAATGAGTTCTTTATTACCTGTATAGCACTGGATTCGGATTCGCCCTTTTTGGGTGGCCTTGTCCGGGAGCCACTGGTATGTATTCTTGCCTACTTTTGTATTAACATCGCTGGCTATGGTGGTCCAGGTCCTTCCTCCATCTGATGAGAAAGATATTGTTGACCTGGTAATACTGACTCCCCACACCCACCAGGTAATATCATAAGGCACCATCCGGGTAAGATTTTCGCCGCCATCCGGGGAATCGATAATCATGTGATCGCCATTGGTGCCACCACCGGGAATCACCCATCTGAACCCGTTGCACCAGTCATAAGTATACTCTTTGATT
>CP070627.1:3857405-3858980 GCA_020355945.1 Candidatus Aminicenantota bacterium
AGGGAGGTAAACGAAAATGTTTGATCAGGTCATGGAGAGAAGAGATTTTTTAAAGACCTTGCTGGCAGCAATGCCCATGCTCGCCCTGGATTGGGACTCGTTGCCCAGGGGAAACAGCACCGGAAAAAGTAAAACAGAATTTGATGCTGTGATTATAGGCTCTGGCCTTGGGGGATTAAGTTGTGCCGCAGCCTTTGCGCGGCAGGGATTCAAGCCCCTGGTGTTGGAACAACATTATGTGCCTGGCGGATATGCCACAACATTCAAACGGCCAGGTGGCTTTGTTTTTGATGTTTCCCTTCATTCCACTACAGTCGGCGAGAGAAATGGAGTCGCGAACCTTATTCCCGGTTTTCCAGAGATCAAAGAGGTCGAGTTTGTTCCCCATCCCTATCTCTACCGCGCCATCTTCCCGGATTATGATTTCCGTGTACCCCAGAAAAATCTGAAAAAATACATCGATAAATTGATCGGATATTTCCCTGACGAAAAGCCGGGTATCGAGGGAATCTTTGAGGATATGGCAGGTTTGAACAGGGACATAAATAAGTATTCCCAGGCAGGGGGCCAGGTTGATATGAGCCGTTTTCCCCAGGATTTTCCCTATCTGTTCAAAAGCTTCAACAAAACCTGGGGGGCCCTGGTAGATACCCGAATTAAGAATTCCAGGTTGAAAGCCATTATTTCATCGCTTTGGGGATACTATGGCCTTCCCCCATCCAAACTTGCTTGCTACTATTATGCTTTGCCAACCATAAACTATCTTTCAGGGGGAGGGTTTTATCCCAAAGGCAGGTCCCAGGAAATCAGCAATGCCTTTGTTAAGTTCATCGAAAATAAGGGCGGCAAAGTCAAGCTAAAAAAACCAGTGGAGAAAATTTTGGTAAAGGATCATACAGCCTATGGAGTTAAGACTGCTGATGGGGCAGAGTATAAAGGAAAAGTCGTGGTTTCAAACGCCAATGCGTTTGATACGTTTCTTAAGATGATGGATGAGAAGGAGTTTCTAAAGGATTACCTGGCCAAATTCGAGACCTACAACGTAAGTCTATCGTGTTTCCAGGTTTTCCTGGGACTGAAGAAGGACCTGGTCGGCAAGGTGGGCATAAAGGACAGCGAAATATTTTATGCTCCAGACTATGATGATGACGCCGCCTACAAGACCTTTCTCAATGCTGATGTGGAGAATTCAGGATATGGAATGATGCTGTATGACAATGTTTATAAAGGTTATTCTCCTGGAGGGAAGAATACCGTCAACATTCTCGCGCTCCAGGGCTTTAAACATTGGGAGAAGTATGAGGCCGATTATTGGAAAGGAAACAAAAAACAGTACCGGAAAGAGAAGGAGAGAATGGCTGAAATATTGATCAAAAAGGTGGAGCAGACGGTTCTTCCCGGGTTGTCCGATGCTGTGGAGGTGAAGGAGATTGGAACGCCATTGACCAATGTGCGTTACACCCGGAATTACCGGGGAGCCATATATGGATGGGACCAGACCATGAACAACACCGGGCCGAATCGTGTGCCGCATACCACACCGATCAAGAACCTTTACCTGGCCGGCGCCTGGAC
>CP070627.1:3859080-3860652 GCA_020355945.1 Candidatus Aminicenantota bacterium
CATCGCTTCCCAACTGGTGAAAAAATGCCATTTTACACCCGTAGAGGTCAGTGACCTCCTGTTCAATTCCAACCACCTGGAGAAGGTGCAAATGATTCAAAAGGTATTATCCACCCTGGAACTGCGGTTAAATAACCAGGTGGCCATGATTACCTTTAATCGAAAATTTTTACATCGGCTTTCGTTAAAAGATATTGAAACAGAAGACGTGATTTCAATCGCTCGTTCCATACAGGGTGTGAATGTCACGCTTTTCTTTAAAGAAATCGAAGATAACTACTATCGGGTTTCTATCCGGTCCCGGGGAAACATCTGTTCCCAGGAGGTAGCCAAAGCATTTAAAGGTGGAGGCCATCCCCATGCGGCCGGCTTTTTTTTCAAGGGAAATATAGATATCGCCAAAAAAGAAATCCTGGCAGTGGTCAAAAAACAATTAAAATGATATGATGCAAAGGGTCACATGGGAAAAAAGGGGCAAAAAAGGCACATGGTTCATGGGCTGATCCTGGTGAACAAACCTTCTAATATCACATCTCACACCGTTGTTGAAAAGATAAGAAAGTTATTCAAAGTAAAAAAAGTGGGTCACTTCGGGACACTGGACCCTGTGGCTAAGGGCATTTTATTAATCGGGATGGGGAATGCCACAAAATTTTTTGATTTCTATATAAAAAAAAGAAAATTTTATTCCGGTATCATCGCCTTTGGTTATGCCACCACCACCTATGATAGCGAAGGCGAACCCCTGGCGGAAAACAAACCCATTGATCTGAGGACCCTGGATATTGACTCGCTCCTGGCCGGGTTTAGAGGTAAACAAATACAAATACCCCCGATTTATTCGGCAAAAAAATTTAAAGGCAAACCCCTGTATAAATATGCCAGGGAAAACAAAGCAGGGGACATCGAAGTCAAACCGGTGGAAGTGGAGATATTTTCTTTGCAAGGCAAAGTCGTGGATGAAACCACCTTATGGTTTCAAGCAGAAACCTCCTCCGGGACTTATATTCGTTCCCTGGCCCATGATATGGGGCAAAATTTGGGGGTAGGGGCTTACTTGAAAGAATTAGTACGGGAAGGGGTAGGAGAGTTTCGCCTGGAGAACGCCTTTACACCGGAGGAATTAACCGGGTATGTGAACGCCGGTGAAATCTCAAAAGTAGTGACTCCCATCGAAGCCCTGCTGCCGGAATTTCCCAAAATCATCGTGGGTCCTGGCGGCAGAAAGGCAGTGTTAAATGGTATGCCTTTAGTTCCCGGGGATGTGGCCAAAATCATTCCCATAAAAAACGGCAATGAAACCAGTGAATATTTTAGACTTTTTGACGATGAAGGCAAACTCCTGGCCATTGCCCGAAAAGACCCGAAACTCATACAATTCAAACCCTACATCGTGTTTCCCGATTAGCTCCTGGTTTGTTGGCTATACGTTCGGCAGTTTCAGCTTCTGTCCTGCGCTGATCTTGTTGGGGTCACTAATTATTAACCCGTGAAATTCTGCCAAAAAATGGTAAGAAATAAAATTACAAATCACTTTGTTTGTAATTTGGGATTTCCCGGCAAGCCAGAACC
>CP070627.1:3860752-3862322 GCA_020355945.1 Candidatus Aminicenantota bacterium
GGGCCGCCAGGACCACCAGGTTAAAATCAGGGGATTCCGCATCGAATTGGGCGAAATCCAGAGCCAATTATTAAAGCATGGTGAAATCAAAGAAGCAGTGGTCCTGTACAAAACAGATAAAAGCGGCGATAAATATCTAGGCGCTTACATCGTCTCAAGCAAACAAGGGTTAGAGTTAGAATTAAAAAATTATTTATCCCATTTTATGCCCGATTACATGATACCGTCGTATTTTATTCAAATAGAGAAAATGCCGTTAAATCCCAATGGAAAAATTGATCGCCGCGCATTACCCGAACCTGAAACCGGGAAAACCACGAAGAATTACATTGCACCCCGCGATAAAGTCGAAAGGAAATTAGTCGACATCTGGGCGGAGGTTTTAGGTAGAGACCCATCACATGCGTCTCAATTACGTGAAGCCATAAGCAGCGAAGATGATTTCTTTGAGCTGGGCGGCCACTCGCTAAAAGCCACGATACTGGCAGCAAAGATACATAAAAACATGAATGTAAAAATTTCCCTGGTAGACATCTTTAGTGCCCCCTCTATCAGGGAATTGTCAGCCATCATTAAAAAAGAGACAAAAAATCAATTCGCTGCCATCCAACCAGTGGAAAAGAAAGATTTTTATCCCCTCTCCTCAGCCCAGAGTCGGTTATACGTTTTACAACAAATGGAAAAGAATACCACCGCCTACAACATACCACAAGTTGTAGTACTGGAAGGCACCATTGATAAAATTCGTTTGCAAAATACGTTAAACCGGTTAATCCGCCGGCATGAAAGTTTAAGAACATCGTTTGTCCTGGTGAACGAGGAACCAGTACAAAGAATCCATAGAGAAGAAAATTGCAAATTCCAAATTACAAACAGAGACAAGCGAGGAATTAGCCCCGAAAAATCACCGGGAGAAATCGAAGAATTAAATACCAGCACGGCTCAAGACCCTAAGAGCCAAAAGCTAAGAGCTAAGAGCTATATTAAAAATTTCATTCGTCACTTTGATTTATCTCAAGCCCCTCTGCTGCGAGTGGGATTAATACAAACAGGAGAAAATGAACATATCCTCATGGTGGACATTCACCACATTATTGCCGACGGTGTTTCCCATGCCCTGCTGGTAAAGGATTTTATGGCTTTGTACGGCGGTGAAGAAGAATTGTTAGCGAAAATTCCTATCCAGTACAAGGATTACTCCCAATGGCAAAATAGTGAGAGGCAAAACCAGGCAATCAAAAAACAGGAATCCCACTGGTTGAAACAATTTCAAGGCGATATCCCGGTACTGGACTTGCCTACCGATTATCCCAGACCAGCCACTCAAAGTTTTGAGGGTAACACCATCGCTTTTGAAATCGGGAACAAGGAAACAGCAGCATTAAAGCAATTGGCCCACCAGCCCGGGGTTACGTTATTTATGGTACTGGTGAGTTTATTCGATATCTTATTGTCAAAATTGAACGGTCACGGTCATAGGGATGAAGACATTCTCGTGGGCACACCCATCTCAGGGCGAAGACATGCCGACCTGGACCAGGTGATTGGCATGTTTGTCAATACATTGGTA
>CP070627.1:3862422-3863991 GCA_020355945.1 Candidatus Aminicenantota bacterium
AACATCGAATTTCTAGGCCGAATCGATCAGCAAGTAAAAATAAGAGGTTTCAGGATCGAATTGGGAGAAATCGAAAACCAATTAATGGCACAGGAAGGAATCAAAGCAGCAGTAGTGGTGGATCGTTTGGATGAAAGCGGTCAGAAATACCTGTGCGGCTATTTTGCAGCAAAACAAGCAATAGACCCTTCAGACCTAAAAGCCGAACTATTGAAGCATCTGCCGGATTACATGGTCCCCGGTTATTTGCTGCTAATGGAAACGATTCCTTTAACCCCCAGTGGAAAAGTGAATCGAAACGCCCTGCCTTCCCCGGGAATTCAAAGGTCCGGAGCGTATGTCGGCCCACGGAACAGCATTGAAAAAAAATTGGCAGCGATATGGTCTGAGGTCTTAGGTAGAGACGCATCACATGCGTCTCCATCCCCTATAGGCATCGATGATAATTTTTTCGACCTGGGCGGCCACTCCTTAAAAGCCACCATACTGACGGCAAAAATTTACAAAGAATTGAATATAAAAGTCCCCCTGGCAGAAGTATTTAAACACCCCACCATCAAGGGATTATCCTTTTTTATCAATGCTTCGGCAGAAACCAGGTACCAATCAATAGAACCGGCAGAACAGAAGGAATATTATCCTCTTTCTTCGGCACAGGCTAGGTTCTATATTCTCCAACAGGTGACACCGGAAAGCACTGCCTATAATATGTCGGCTGTCCACCAGGTGAAGGGTTATGTTGAAAAAAAGAAATTTGAAAATGCTCTTAAAAAATTGATCAAAAGACATGAAATGTTAAGAACATCCTTTCAATTAGTCGATGGTCAACCGGTACAACAGGTCCACGATGAAGTGAAATTTGAGATGGAGTTTTATGATTTAGCCACAGAGGTCACAGAGAACACAGAGGGGACAAGGGGGCTTGCCCCCTTGCCTGAAGAACCCGCAGCAGTTCTTATAAGTTCTTTCACTCGTCCTTTTGATCTCTCCCGGGCGCCGCTGCTGCGGCTGGGATTAATAAAAATCTCACCAGACCATCATATTCTCATGTTTGACATGCATCATATTATCACTGATGGAACCTCTATCACCATATTTTTAAAGGAATTCATGAAACATTATGCAGAGCCGGATGCTGATGATTTGCCGCGGTTGTCGCTGCAATACAAAGACTTTTCCCAATGGCAGTATGAGCGGCTCACCTCGGGAAAAATAAAAGAACAAGAAGCCTACTGGTGGAAACAATTTCCCGGTGAACTGCCGGCCTTAAATATGCCCCTTGATTTTCCCAGGCCCCCAGTACAGGTTTTTGAAGGCCATCGATTCCATTTCACCCTGGAAAAATCCTTAACCCGGCATCTCCATCACTTGATAAAAGAAACAGGAACCACGTTATTTATGCTCCTATTGGCTGTATACAATATTTTATTAGCCAGGTATACGAACCAGGAAGATATTGTCATCGGCACCACCATTGCCGGTAGGGCTCACCCGGACCTGGAGAATATCATCGGCCTTTTAATCGAAACCCTGGCTTTAAGAAATTATCCCTCAGGTAAGCTGGAATTC
>CP070627.1:3864091-3865659 GCA_020355945.1 Candidatus Aminicenantota bacterium
ACCATATTGAACGGGTAACATTGGGAGCCGGATGCCAGGAAAAGGGTAAGAATGAGAGGAGGACAGGCGGAGGATAGTACCAGGGGACCGGGGAAAAGGGACCGGGCTGTCCTCCACTACTCCGCTGCCGGGTTGCCGGGATTAAATCCCATAAAGGGGAGGTGAAAAATGGGGAAAATACCCCTTAAGGAATTTTAAAGGGGGTTGCGGAGGTATTGTTAAATCGTTCGATCTGTCTATCCTAAATTTACCTGTAAAGGCGGAAGCATGTCCACAGCCTCTTCTTTCTTTTTGTCAATGATCTTTGCGTATATCTGAGTTGTGGCAATATCCCTATGACCTAACAGCTTTGAAACGGTGTATAAATCCACCCCATTGCTTAAGGCCAAAGTTGCAAAGGTATGCCGGGCGACATGAGAGGACAGATTTTTCTCAATCCCTGCGTTCTTAGCCCATTTTTTTAAAACTTCGTTGTAATACATTTTACAGGGCAGTTCAAAAACTGTTTTATTGGGAAAATTGATAATATTGCTGTCACTGTTTAATAAATTTTTTGCGGTCTCTGATAAAGGGAAATATTCAAAACCGCCGGCCTTTTGTTGCCTGTATTGAAGTTGCCATCTCCCATTTTCTCTTTTTATCTTTTCCCATGTTAGGTTTTTTAAATCTGAAAATCTTAAACCCGTGTAACAGGCAAATAGAAAGGCTTTTTTGATTTCATCAATGGGGCATTTTGCAGAGGACAGTTTGTTTAGTTCTTCATGGATTAAATAAACCCGTTCAACATCACTGGTCTTTATTGTATTAGTGAATTGTGCAGGGTTTTCGAGGAGGATTTTTTCTTTTACAGCATTTTTGAATACAGTCTTAATGGCTGTAAAATAAACATTTGCTGTGTTATTTGTGACTTTCTTTAAAAGGTATGCTTTAAACTCTTCTAACCATTTATCATTGATTTGAAGAAATTTTATTGCCCCACCGGTGAATTCCTTCAAATGTTTTAAGGTTGCAGGGTAATTAGTGGATTTCTTTTTTTGTGAAATTTTTTCAAAGTACTCGACAAAATTTTGATTCTTTTTGAACTTTGGGGTAAAGCCATGGGCACCGCTTAAAATTTCAATTTCTTTCTTTGCCCGGATACCTTCTGCAATTTTCATCTTTTCTTTGTTTGATTCTTTGTCTTTTGTCAAGTGAATTTTAAGAAATTCATACTCCCGTTGACCATTTTGGTAAATGTCCAGGTAAAGTGACTCACCCTTCTTTGTTTTCTTCTTTCTCAATTTCACGCTCATCTTTAAATCCTCCTTTTTGGTCTAGATAATATAATAACATATGGGTAACAAAAAGTCAACAAAAAAATGATTAGTAACAAAAAAAAGTGAAAAGAAAAAGAAAGAATTACCTGGAAAAACCTTTTTTTATGGGTATTTTTAATGATATTTTTTCAGTTGTTTTCATCGCTTACTTTCTAACATCAAGAATAAGGGTAACTTTTTTTATTTCCGGTGTGACTTTTACTTTTACGGACTCCAGCAGGTTGGAATCTTTGTCTTTTATATCGATAAGTA
>CP070627.1:3865759-3867322 GCA_020355945.1 Candidatus Aminicenantota bacterium
CAGGGCCGGAGATAATGAATCGAAGTTAAAATTCGACAGGAATTGAAGTTCAAAAAAATTATCGCTTCTAAAGAAATGAGCATCGTCAAAAATAAACACCGGGATGGTTTTTTGATTGACGGCCAGGTTGAGGATGGTCTGCTGAATGGTTTGAAACAATTGGTCTTTGCTGTAGGGCACCTCCCCACACAGCAGCGAACCAATATGTCTATAAAAGCCGGTGACTGAAACCGTGGCCAACGGTATGTAAATCACTTTAAAAAGTTTGGGATTGAGATTTTCCGCAAAATATCTCAACACGGTTGTTTTCCCCACACCGCAGCTTCCGCTCACCAACGCAAAGCCTCGATTAACTTTCATATATTCCAGACGTGAAATCGCTTCCTTGAAATTATTGGATAAAAAAAACTCATTAATCGCTATATCCTTCCGGTTTACCGATTGGCTAAATCCATAAAATTCTCTGTACATTTTCAACCTCCATCTTCATTCTTCATTCTTCATTCTTCATTCCTCATTCCTCATTCCTCATTGCTCATTGCTCATTGCTCATTTTTGAATAATTTTGAATAGGAAGTAGTCACATAGGGAGGACTGGCATTTTCTACCAGATCCACCGGTTTGAGTTGCCGTACCAATTGATCGTTTTCAAATAGATAAAAACGATCAGGCTGATCAATGGGGAAACGAATATCAACCTTCTCACCCACATACTTCATATCCACTTCATAAAAAATATTATCAATGCGTACCGTGGCGTCGAGCCGGACTGTTCTATTTATAGAACACAAAAAGAACTGCTCTAATTGATTCGCGTCCATACGCCTGATGGTGGTTTTTGATAAACCGCTCTGAAATTTTTCCCGGGGAGATTGACCAAGGCTGCTGTGGACCTTTGTGTGGTAAATACCGTTAACAAAAGTAGAAAATTGTTGGTTTAATTGATCGATACTTAGTGAGGCAAAATCCTCTACCAGGGGATAAAACATCCGGGAAATGGTGCCGTTAAAACGCTCGATTTTACCTTTGGAAGCGGCCGAATAAGGTTGAGCATGAACCAGTGAAATACCCAACCGACCACACACTTGCACAATATAATTACTCAAGAACACTTTGCCCTGGTCGCAATATAATATTTTGGGTATTCCGTAAGTAGCAATCGCTTTTTTAAGGGTCCTGGCAAATAGGGCCGTATCCTCGTTGACTCCCCACTGATGCCCCACCAAAAAGCGAGAGCAATCGTCTATTATGCCGCAAAAATAGGTTCTTCTCCTTGTTCTGCCACATTTGATGCTTTTGCCCTCCTTAAAATCCACCATCCATAAATCATTGACAAACTCCTTCTCAAACTTCTTACGCTCCATTTTTACCTCCTTTGTTAGTAATCCATGGTCGTTGACATACTTTCTCAACGTCTCATAACAAATATCTTCGCTCTTGATATAGTTTTTCATTAGCAATTTCCTTTCAAGGTCTTTTACCGACACCACTTCCGTCTTTTCTATTACCTGGTTTATACCCTGTATAATTTCGCATGTCAATTTTCTATGGCAGCCTTTATCA
>CP070627.1:3867422-3868982 GCA_020355945.1 Candidatus Aminicenantota bacterium
TGCGCACGAGTGATTTATAATTATTATGAGGGGGGAAAAAATTTTTCTCGATACGATGAATCCGGTCTCCTGGATGCTGTTGACAGAACCGACAGCGCTCAATTAACCGATGAGGATATCCTCCATCCCACAGGCTGGATTCTTCTCTCCTTTATCATGGACCCCCGCACCGGCCTGGGACGATTTAATGATTATCGAATTTCCAATTACCAATTGATGAAGGACCTGATCAATTATTGCCGAAATCTATCGGTAGAAGAAATCCTGCAAATCCCGGATGTGAAAGAACGAGTAGAACGCTATTTCCGCCAAGAAAAAGACTACGAAAAAATGATAAAAGACAATTCCGCTGTGCAGGGCAATGTACTGGTGATTACCCTGCTGCATGTCAATCCTATCTTGTCTGGTAACCGTTTCAAAGAATATGTTCTTTTCCCAGGTATAAATATTTCAGTACGAATTATCTGGGGATATAGAAAACAAAATATTGTGTTTACCTGCGGTCACAGTATCCTGAATCGGACATCTAAAATTGATGTGGGCTCATTGATGTTGAAATATCGCGGCGGCGGTCACCGATCTGTGGGCACCTGCCAGATCGCCATCAATCAGTGGGAATACGTCCGAGACGAATTGGTGGCTGCCATGAGGGAATATTAGGAAGATAGGAAGATGGGAAGATGGGAAGATGGGAAGAAAAATATCAAAGCATTATTATTTTTTTGAATCGTCGTTGTGACGTGGGCTGTACTTCATGCAATGTTAATGCTCGCCCTGAGAATAAAAAAGAATTGTCTTGCCAATGGCTTTCTTCTTTTTTCAACCGAGTGGAGGATTTGAAATTTTCCGGCTATATCCTATGGACCGGTGGTGAACCCTTTTTCTCCCCTGGTGCACTGCAAACGGGAATTTCCCTTGCTTCCCGGAGGGGATACCACTCGGAAATCCTAACGGGTGCCGGTTGGTTTGATACTCACCCGGAATGGTTGGAACCTTTAAGCAGGAACGACAATTTTTCTATCCGCATTAGTCTCGATGCCGAACACCAGGAAAGGGTACCGTTATCCCGGGTAATCTCCCTTATCCGGCGGGCATGGCAATTGCAAATACAGGTCAATTTTACCCTGCGGGAGATTCCAGGAGGGCAGGAATCCGTAAACCGGTATATCGAGGAAATTAAAAAGCATTTACCCGAATTTTATCATTATCATCGCCATCGGTCTCGATGGGTCCATTACATTCCCCATATCCCCATATCTCCCCGTGGATATGGTTCTTCATCTTCTCACGGGACAGGAAAGTACAAGCAGCCTTGCAGTATGGCATTCCGAGACCTGGTAATCGGTGAAGACGGCCTGGTTTATCCCTGCTGCGGTCTTTTTGGTTTTCCTTTTCATCAGCGATTGGCAGTGGGAGACCCCATGAAAGAATCATGGGAATCAATAGCTGCCAGGCAATCCCATCATCCTTTGTTCCGGCGGTTGAAGGGAACAGGTCCCTACGGGATCTGTAAAGAATTGAACCTGGACCCGGGAAAATGGACCTGGCCCCGGTTTCAAA
>CP070627.1:3869082-3870641 GCA_020355945.1 Candidatus Aminicenantota bacterium
CGGATTCGTTCCATGGCCCTGGTCCATGAAAATCTTTATCAATTCGGAGACCTGGCCCGAACCGATGGGATACAATACATCCATAATCTCGTGGAATACATTTTTAGTACTTACGGGGACCTGGTCGAAAATATCACTCCCCACATACAAATTGAAACACCCTCCCTTTCGCTGGAGGTGGATACGGCCATCCCTCTTGGTCTAATACTTACGGAGCTGCTGGCCAATGCCTTGAAACACGCATTCCCTGGGGGTAAAAAAGGTGAAATTCACATCGTTATTCGCCTTGCCCCTCCTGGTATGTTAGCCCTGGAGTTTCGTGATAACGGTGTTGGGCTCCCGCCGGATATAGACATCCGGGAAACCAAATCCCTGGGGCTGCAGTTAATCTCCCTGTTGACCCGGCAGTTGAAGGGAACCGTTGAAATAGAAAGAAAACAGGGAACCACGATTTTCATAACCTTCCCTTTCCCTTTTTCAAAATAACGGTTAAAAAAAACACAGGCAAAGTTTTTATCCGAAAAACCCTGCAATATTTTTTGCTCTGTCAATATTTATAACCCGCTTTTATCATGGCTTAATCCTGCCTGTTGAGAGGTAAAGAGAAAAAAATGTCAATTTTTTTTGCACCCTTTTTACTTTTCCCAATTAACGGGTATTGCCCTAAAAACAACGTTTGCATCGCCTTTTACAACGCTTTTCCCTGTAAAGATATCCTGGCAATGAAATTGCTCCTTTTGATATTATGAAAAAGCACTTTGTTTTAGCTAAAAAAAACCACATCCCAGGATTGTTTCATCTTTTATTTTCAATTCCCAACTGCGCCTGGTGGAGCGGATCAATGGATTCAAAAAATAAATAAGGAGGTCATAAATGAGGAGTTACTTTAAAGATAGCATATATCCCCAACAAGGAGAAGAATTAAAAATGGAATTTGAAGACCCCAATCGGCAGTCAGATGTAAATGAAATCCTGGCTGAATTATATAAGTCCTTAATCTCACCGGAAGCTTCCATTGAAGAAATCACTCATATGATCCTGGCCCAGGCCAAACGCCTGACAGGCAGCCAACATGGTTATGTCTCCCATATTGACCGGGTAACCGGGGATAATATCGGTTATACACTGACAGAGATGATGGCAGGCCAGTGTATGCTGGATAAAGAAAATCAGCGCATTACGTTTCCTATTGGTAAGGATGGGCGATATCCAGGTCTTTGGGGTCATTCATTGAATACCCGGCAAGCGTTTTATACCAATGACCCGGATAAGCATCCGGCTTCTAACGGTGTCCCCCGGGGACACGTGCCCCTGGAGCGTTTCTTATCCCTTCCCGTGATGTTGGGAGACCAATTGGTGGGACAAATTGCACTGGCCAACCCGGGAAGAGATTACACAGACCAGGACTTAAAAGACGTGCAGCGGTTAGGTGAATTTTATGCATTGTCCATCCGGAACAAACGCGCCAATGAGACCCTGAAAATTTCAGAAGCAAAATACAGGAAACTCTTTGAAGAAGCCATTGACGGCATTGTCCTCGCTGATGCGGAAACCGGCAT
>CP070627.1:3870741-3872300 GCA_020355945.1 Candidatus Aminicenantota bacterium
CCTGGAAGCACCCCGTTTTCAGAAAATTGCCAGACAGGATAAAAATAGCCCCGCTTGCCCAGGGATACAGCCAGGAGTTTTCCCTGGCTGCGTCTTTTATCTATTGCCTGTCGGCTGATTCCCAGGAGTTCAGCCACCTGACCGGAGGTAATCACGCCGCCTTCCCTTTTTAAAAGTTCGTTTTTAGCACGAAGTCCCTGTAGACGAAGTGATCGAAGTGGATTCTCCTGGACTGGTTTTTTCGACTCCAATATGATGCTTTCTTCGGACAATGATAATAAAACATCTAAGTTTGATGATGCGCTGACGATGTTTTCCAGTGATTTGTTGTCCAATAATTCAACAATATGAATGATATTATCCAACGCTCTCACCAGTACGGCACTCCTGATGGGTGTACGGGCAAGCCTTAGAGTGTGATTAATGACTTTTTGCATGTTAGACGATACTCCAGGGAGTACGATCTCTCTATTCTCAATATTTTCAGTTTTATTCTCCATGGAAACCTCCGTTTTAAGTTTCCCGGATATATAATAGAATAGTAATGCAACTTTGTCAACCCTGGTTTAAATTTTTTTTTAACATTTTATTGGCCTGGCACTTTTTTTTCAAATGTTGAGACGCGACCCCATTTAAAACATGAAGTGTCCCAGCAGGTTGAAAAAAAAGCAAAATGGAATTATAATTGAGATATGAATAGAAAGACAAAAGAAAAAAGATGTCTGAGGAGGCTTGCGGTTTGATGAAAGCCAGGTATGTTAATCCCTACACCGACTTCGGCTTTAAAAAACTCTTCGGTGAAGAAGCCAGTAAAGATTTATTAATAGATTTCTTAAACCAGCTACTGCCAGCAAAACATAAAATCATTCACCTGTCCTTTAAAAACCCGGAGCAACTGGGTTCTATTTCCAGTGAAAGAAAAGCTATTTTCGATATCCACTGCGAAAACGATAAAGGTGACCAGTTTATCGTGGAAATGCAAAAAGCCAAGATCAAATTCTTTAAAGATAGAGCCGTGTTTTATACCACCTTTCCCATCAAAGAGCAAGCAGAAAAAGGTGATTGGGATTTTAAATTAAAGCCGGTCTATTGTGTGGCCCTGCTGGATTTTGAGTTTGACGACTGCAGGGAACAAAAAAACCACATGACCCATGTGCAGTTGAAAGATCAATATTGCCAGACCTTCTTTGATAAACTGACTTATATATTTATCGAGATGCCGCGTTTCACCAAAAAGGAAGATGAGTTGGAAAGCCATTTTGACAAGTGGTTGTATTTTTTAAAACACCTGGAAACTTTTGAATCAATACCGGGCATTCTTAAAGAGGAGGTATTTCTCAAAGGCTTCGAGATCGCCGAGATTGCAAATTTTAATGAAAAAGAGCGTGCAGAATATGAGGAGAGTTTAAAACACTATCGTGATTTGAAAGGTGTGATCGATACTTCCTTCGAAGAGGGAGAAAAAGTAGGTTATGATAAAAAAGCCAGGGAAATGGCCAAAACCATGAAAAATGAAGGTGAGCCAATAGAAAAAATATCCAGGTATACCAACCTTTCCA
>CP070627.1:3872400-3873931 GCA_020355945.1 Candidatus Aminicenantota bacterium
ATGCAGGTGAACCTGGCAGTCTGGCGCGGACCCTTGAACATCAATGAAAACCGAATCTTTGACGTGGAATACAATATTGACCTGGGATTACAGGTTTTGAAACACTACTATGAAGAAACCAACGGAAATTTAAAATTGGCACTCCATCTTTATAACAACGGGTATTTGTACAACAATACCTCTTATACGGTAAAAGTCGATTCTGCTGTGCAATCGCTGGGCTCCCACAACATCAACTGGCAATCCCTGGGATTTTAACGATTAAAGAGATTTTCCGCAGTAAGGGCAGTAGAAAAAGTCTGCTTCCACGGTCCTGCCGCAAAAACCACACTGCCGCGGCTGGCCTGCCTCTCTAAATTCAAACGCCGAGCCACTTTCACCCGGGAGAGTGCCGCAGTTTTCACAAACCAAAAAAGGAACTCCTTTTTTTATACGAATGAGGGGGATGAAAAAGAGGGCTATATAATGGTCCACCCGTTTGAGACAGATTTCGAAATGCGAACAAGAAGGACAGGCCCGGGCAACTTTTTCCAACCGTACTGTCCTGGGTTGAACGCCGCCAATAAAAATCATCCTGACTCCTGGAATTAATGCTTCACCTGTTTATCCGGTTCCGGCGGCGGGGGTGGTATATGTTTTTCTTTGGTTTTCAATTCTTCCAGGATGGTTTCAATGGCTTTGTCCAGTTGTTCATCAATACCGGCAAATTCTTTTGCCGGGTCATTATCAACAAAAATATCAGGGTCCACGCCATATCCTTCAATGACATATTTTTTTCCTTCCGGGTCATACAAAGCAAATTCAGGCTTGAAGAGCTGCCCGCCATCCAGTAGGGGCAGAGGTCTTCTTATCCCTACAGCTCCGCCCCAGGTGCGTTTACCGATCACTTTTCCCAGCCCGTACTTTTTAAACCGGTAGGGAAAAATATCCCCGTCGGAACCGGCAAATTCGTCGATGATACATACTTTAGGGCCATCCAGCATCCCCTCGGTATTCAACCTCGGCACTGCATACCTGGATATCTCGATAAATACAACTTCACGACGCAGTCGTTCAACGATCAATTGGGAAACAAAACCTCCCCCATTGAAGCGAACATCAATGATTAAGGCTTTTTTGCGCAGTTGGGGATAATAGAGTTTTATAAAATCGCTTAGCCCTGCCAGTCCCATATCAGGGATATGAATATAGCCCACTTTCCCCTTTGTTGCTTTATTAACCGTTTCAATATTCTTTTGCACCCAGTTATAGTAGTATAAAGGAATTTCGTTCTCCAGGGGAACCACCACCACCTCCCGGGTTCCCTTTGGAGAGGGGGCTGAATTGAGGGTTAAGCGAACCTGTTTTCCCACCGTATTGACAAGGGCCTGGTAGAGGTTTTTCATTTTTGCCGTTGATTTGCCATTGACGGCAATAATATAATCCCCTTCATTGGCATTCACTCCCACTGCGGTCAGGGGAGAGACCATTTTTTTATCCCAATTTTGCCCCCTTAATATCTTTTTAATTTTGTAATAGCCGGTTTTGGCAT
>CP070627.1:3874031-3875560 GCA_020355945.1 Candidatus Aminicenantota bacterium
TCTTTTGGATATTCAACATCCGTGCAATTAAATTCATATAATATTTGATTTTTTTCTGCTTTCGATAGGACCTCAATACCTGTAACCCGTGCCCCGGGATTGTCTAAAATATTTCCCACCACCCTTTCAAAGTGATGGAGCAATCTCACCATGGTTTCTTCCTCGAATAAATATTTATTATAAGCCGCATTCACCACGATCCCATCGGAAACCGTTATATTGACAGTTAAGTCATAATGGGTCATTTCAACCATGGTGTACGAATCAATAGACAGCTTACTGTTTCCCGGAATTAACCGGCTGCTCAGCGGGTAATTTTCTATGACCACAATGGTGTCAAAAAGTTCGTCTGCATTATTTATTTCACTGTATTCTTTTATATCCGGCAGGGACGTATGTTCATACACTGTCCTCATGCGTAATGAGCGATGGATTCGCTCCAGGAACTCTCCTATTTTTTCATTGGAACCTGGCTGCGTTTGCACCCGCAAGGGCACTGTATTGATGAACAACCCGACAATGTCTTCTATTCCCTTGATTTTCGCAGACCTTCCCGCCACTGTGGTGCCAAAAACCACATCGCCGCTGTTATTGTATCTCTGCACCAGTATCCCCCAAACACCGTACAGGAATGAAGCCAATGTAATCCCACCATTCTTTACAAAATCCTCCAACCTGTTTTTTATATCTTCCTTAAATCTTATTAAAGAATTCCCCGGGTAGACACCCTCTTGTGCTCTTATCTTTTTCACCGCTAACCGGGTTGGCGTATCAAAACCGTTTAAATAGTTTCTCCAAAATCTTTCCTGTTTATATCTATCCGTACCCTGGCTGCGCATCCATTTGACAAATTCTTTAAATGTTGTCTTTACCGGTTTAACCGGGTTCTTTTTATTACACAAGTCATGATAGGCCTTAAAAAATTCCTTCAAAATAATTCCGTTACTCCAGCCGTCATATAAGATATGATGACTGCTGATAATAACTTCAAAACGATTTTCATTGATTTTACATAACCTGACCCGGAACGGCACTTCCCCTAGATCGAATTTTTCATTTCGATCCCTGGCTTTTACATCCTTCAACGTTCGTGTTTCCCCTGTGGATGTCAGGTCATCATACCTCAGGCTGAGATGATGTGTTTTTAAGATCGCTTGAATGGGATGTTTCAACCGCTCCCATTGGAACACAGCCCGCAGCATTTCATTGGTATCCACCACAATATTCCAGGCTTGCTTAAAACAGTTAATGTCTACAGGGCCGGATATCCCGATGCTTAGTTGTTCAAAATACAGGTCTGGTCCCGGTTCTTTCAAATAATGAAAGAGCATCCCCTGCTGCAGAGGAGTTAGAGCGATGATGTCCTCAATACTTTTTTTGTCTAATTTTTTCGACGGGATCATTTTCATTTTTACCTGCTGATATGAAAAAAGCCCACGAATTACACGAATTACACGAAAAAAAAATAAAATAATTCGTGTTCATTCGTGTAATTCGTGGGCTTCTTTTTTTTCATACGTCTCCGGGCG
>CP070627.1:3875660-3877178 GCA_020355945.1 Candidatus Aminicenantota bacterium
AATTTATAGTATTTTTGCATTGGCGATGAAGTCGTGTAATGTTCTTGTTCACTCATTTTACCCTCCTTATTTTTTCTCTTGCATGATGAGGTTAGCCCCATAGAGAGCAATAAACATCACAGAGAGAAAATAGAGAACATCGCGGCTGTCCAGGACTCCTTTGGCAATGTTCTGGAAATGGAAACTGGCACTGAGATACTGGAAGGTTTTCACCCATGCTTCAGGTAAGAGTAAGTAAAGACCGTAATCCACCAACAGGGTGAGGCTGAAACAGATGACCATGCCGATAATAAAGGCGATCACCTGGTTTTTTGTCAGTGAAGAAGCCAGTAAACCAATGGCGCAAAAAGCAGCCCCCAGCAAGAGGGCGCCGATATAACCGCCAATCACAGGCCCCCAATCCAGTTTGCCTAACAGGGCCGTGGAAATGCCGTAAAAAATTGTCGGTACCAACATGATGGCAACAAACGCCACCGCTGCAAGAAATTTGCCCACAATAATATCCCGGAAGGTTACCGGCAAGGTCAATAGGATTTCATAAGTGCCCACATTCATCTCCTCTGAAAACAACCTCATGGTAACCGCAGGAATAATAAAGGCAAAGGTTATGGGCAGCAGCGTGAAAAATCGCATCAAGCTGGCCTGACCATTAAGAAAAAAGGTGGAAAAAAACAACCACCCAATGATTAAAAGAAAAATCGAAATCACAATATAAGCAATCGGTGAAATGAAATACGATTTAAATTCTCTTTTAAAGACATGTTTGATATTTTCCATTTGTTTCATCGGTGATTCCCCTTGGTTATTCTTCTAAATAAATCTTCAATGGATTCCTTTTCGATTAAACCCCGGAGTTCATCCATGGTATAATCAGCCGCCAGTTTCCCGTCGTTGATAATCACGATGCGGTCGCAAGTGGCCACCGCTTCACTGAGGATATGGGTGGAAAAGATAATAGTCTTTTCTTTACCGATGCGTTTGATAATCTCCCGGGTTTCCACGATCTGGTTCGGGTCTAACCCCACGGTGGGTTCATCCAGCACCAGGATTTCAGGGTCACCCATCAACGCATGGGCAATACCCACCCGCTGGCGGTATCCTTTGGAAAGTTCATTCACTCCCTTGTGCATCACTTCATTCAAACTGCACAGGTCTGCCAATTCCTTGATATGGGAGAGTTTCTTATCCCCGGGAACACACCGTATATCCGCTATATAATTCAGATAATCGTACACCAGCATATCGTGGTAGACGGGAGCGGATTCCGGGAGATAACCGATGAGTCTCTTGATCTCCAACTGGTGGTCGTGGATATCGTAGTCCTTGACCTTGATGGTACCGGAAGTGGCTTGCAAATAGCCGGTCAAAATCCGGTAAGTGGTGGTCTTACCGGCACCATTGGGGCCCAGGAACCCGAGGATTTCACCTTTTTTAACTTCAAAGCTAATATTATCAACTGCGCAGACACTGCCGTAATATTTGGTCAGGTTCTCAAATTTAATCATGCGCACCTCCTTC
>CP070627.1:3877278-3878788 GCA_020355945.1 Candidatus Aminicenantota bacterium
CATTTGTACAGGAACGAGCTGTTAAATGCGTATTCGATCTCATCGATACAAATTTTGATTTCCACCAGGCCGTCCCTTTTTTCCTCATTCATTTTTATAAATTTGCCGATGGCGCAAGCGGAGATGTCCAGGGTTGATTTATATTCCAGGTCCAATGTTTTTGCCAGTAGCACTTTTTCTTTTTTTCCTTCTTCATCGCGGATGATTTTTCCTTCGGTGACCCTGTATAAGTCCCCGAAGGGGTAAGGTATTTTGACGGCGTTGATTTCTTTTTTTGGATATCCCCCCAGCCATCTTACAATAAAGCCGCCGAAGACGGCTGAGAGGATTGCGATTATCAGTATCATATATAGATTACCGACCGCGCTTTTCAAAGCGCCTTTGTGCAGTTCGATGAAAGCTCTTTTTAAATCTAACGTTGGTTTTTTTGGGTCCGTTGCTTTAGCCATTATTCATACCTGTTTGTACTCTACTTTCCCTGAAAATGTGTGTCTCCTTTTTCTTTTCTATTGAGTTTGCTCCTCTTGTGTTTGTGTTGCTTCTGTTTGAGGTTGTTCAGCCGGAGTTTGATTTTCACTTTCATTATTTGTTGTGCTCTTTCTTCTTCTATAGCCTTTTGACAAAACATTTATGCCAAGCATTTCAAGGAGCTGTGGGCGGTCTTTAAGACCTTCTTTACAGATAACTATAAATTCATCCATCCAGAAATCAAATTCTTCCAGTGCATCATCTCTTTCTACTACTGCATCTTGTACCAATGCAATGGCTTCTTTATGCTTCTCATTTGCTAAAGCAACCTCGAGTACTTTTTGTTTTGTGGCATTTAATTCTTCAAGTGTGATACCGTTTCGTGCTAAATACTGCATCACTTCATCATCTTTAACTACGTTGGCATAAAAGATTTGGGTTTGTTTTAACCAACCGTTAATATTTTTTTTCCTTGGCACTATCAAACCGAGCCCGACAAGTTTTTCAGTATTTCCTCTAACAGCTAGTTTTGTGAATCGAACATGTTTCATATAAATGGGGTGTGTCTCATTTAATAATCTTTTCATATCGGATTTTGCTGTCAGCTGCAAGCCGCGCTTTTCAATCAAAATCGTTTCTTTTTCAAAAGCCGAATCAAGTAGAGCTATACCAGTTTCAAATCTTGCATCATCAACATTGAAAGGGTTTAATAGCTCTCTAACTTCAGTGTTATTCTTAACATTATTAATGGCGAGCCTTGAATTTGCAAAATAATCTTCAAGTCTGCTTTTTTTGTAAATCATTTGATACCTCCTTTGATTTTCTCAATTTTCTTAAGATGGCATTTGTTTTAAACTGTTTCGTGTGGCAAAAGGTCTGTTCCAAGTCAGTTGAAAGCAGTTTCGTGCAGCAAATCAACTGTTTCACGTTTCCTCTCATGCGTTTCACGAAACCCGACAGGCGTTTCAGCAAACCCGACAGCCGTTTCACCAAACCCGACAGCCGTTCCAGCAAACCCGACAGGCGTTTCACCAAACCCGAC
>CP070627.1:3878888-3880398 GCA_020355945.1 Candidatus Aminicenantota bacterium
GATATGAAAACGGTGTGCATACCATTGCCTGGTCGGTCACCGATGATGCGGGTAATACAGACGGTATCGGCAGCCGGTATTTTACTATTCGGAATAACTCGCAAAGCGCAACGCGCACAGCGCACAGCGTCCCCAGTGGGGCACCTGATATCTCCCAAATCCCGGTTGATTATTCCCATCCCGTTAAGGTTAAGAGAGGATATAATCAAGAAATCGAGCCGCATTTCTTTTACCCGGATGACAGCGGCAATATAACCATTACCATCAAAGAATTGGAACGGCTGGAAATCCGTCAGTTCTCCACCGGTGTCCTGGATGGCTTTTATGTCATTGGGAATCGTTTTGGAACACTTCCTCCTGGTTCTACACTGGATGGAGAAAAAGGCATCTTTTCCTGGCAGCCAGGACCAGCGTTTATCGGCGATTATCAATTTGTGTTTATCGAAAAAACAAGAACCGGTAAAGTAAAACAAAAATTGATAACCATTAGAATCAGACCAGGATTTTAAAAAAATAAAAAATTTTGGGAAAAAACATTGAAAAAATAGCTTCAAAATGAGATAATTACGCCCTAAAGATATTGGGGATCGTTTGCCATTTAGGTTGGGAAATAACTCAAACTGGTGTGATGTGGGATAAAAAGTGAGCCAATGATAGAAAGAGATAAGATTTACAATCTTTTAGCTCCGGTGAAGGGGTGGCCGGCTCGAGAGGCGAAAACCCTGGAAGAAGCCAGCCATATGATATTGGGCAGCCCCTATTGGCAAATCCCGGAAGATACCTATAAAATTATCGACAAAAATGAAACTTACAGCCTATTGGCGGTTTATAAAAATGGTCGAATCAGTTGGGATAAAAGGTACCTGGCTCTCAATATGAAGCTGATTGAAAAAATTGAATTGGTAAGTGAAAAAAGCGGATAGGACAAAATTTCAGAAACTGTGGACGAGAATTTTTAAAAAAAAGTTGAAATTTTTTTCCTGATCGTTTATAGTTTATATGTAACGTTAAAAAAAATAAAATTATAGGAGGAATCTAAAGCCATTTCAGAGGTCAAAGATTCAACAAAAACAGGAAACAACGAAACCGCCAGCATGGTTTCAAACATTGAAATTTAAGAGCTAAATTGAAAGCCGCTGCTCCTCTTTTAGCTTCGAGGGTATTTTTCAGATACTCGTGCTACACAAGCAGTACCGTTAGTGATAATAAGCAGGCCAACAGAGGCAAACAGTGAAGGTACTTAATAACTTCAAAATAGAAGAAAAACTTCACGATGGCAATCATTCTCTTGTCTATCGCGGACGTCGATTTAGAGATAACCAGAGGGTGATTCTCAAAATTTTAAAAAAAGAATATCCCACACCGGAAGAAGTAGCCAGGTTTAGGCGTGAATACGATATAACCCGGAAGCTGGGCAATGAAATCCCTGGTGTGATAAAGGTTTACGATATTGAAACCTGTGAAAATAGTTTAATGATGATCTTAGAAGATTTCGGCGGGGAATCGCTGA
>CP070627.1:3880498-3881999 GCA_020355945.1 Candidatus Aminicenantota bacterium
ATACCAGTTCAAAGGCAACAACCGGGAGACCGCTGCCAAACAATTTTTTGATGCGGTTAAAGATAAAGCTCGCCAATCCATAACCACGGTTTTTACTCCAAAAGAAGTAGAAAATTTTACCGGTCAATATAATCATACCACCGGTTCCATTGATTTAACCTGGTCACCAAAAATCTGGCCGGATTTAAACCATCATTGGAACCACTGGGGCGATTTCAAAGAGTTTGTCATATATCGGGGATATACAGGAGATTTTCAAAGCAATTCTTCTTCTGAAATCGCCAGGGTGACAGCTTACTCTTATAAAGACACCGGGTTTCAAAACGCCGACACCGTTTATTATAAAATCGCTGCGGTAAATATGAATGCCAAGAGGGGAAACCGGGTAACCATCGGGGTTAACACCAGCCATGCCGGGACACCGGAGTTAGAGATTTCCAGGACGCGGTTGAATTTTGGTGCTTGCACCTGTGGGGCGGTAACTCCTTTACAGGTATTTTTGATTAACAATACCGGTGCCGGGGTAATGACCTGGTCTGTCAGTGATAATGCCAACTGGCTCAACTGCACACCTGTTTCAGGCATCAATTCCGGCAAAGTGGAAGTAACCGTTGATGCATCCGATAAATCCGCCGGGACATATAATGGTACGATAACAGTTAGTAGTCCCGGTGCTGCAAATTCTCCCCAAACCATAGATGTGACGTTAAAGGTCTATTCTGCTGGCACTGATGCCGGTCCCATTGGAACATTTGAAACCCCGGTCAATAACAGCACAGTGCAGAGCAGCATTCCTGTCACCGGGTGGGTGGTGGATGACATTGCCGTAGAGAGCGTAAAAATATACCGAATAGAGGGGAGTCAACTGAAACTTATCGGGGATGCCGTATTGGTAGAAGGCGCCCGACCCGATATAGAAATTGCTTATCCGGGTTATCCCAACAATTATAAGGCAGGTTGGGGGTATATGATGCTTACCAATTTCTTGCCCAACCAGGGTAATGGATCATTTACGTTTTATGCCATTGCCAGGGATGTTACCGGTCATCAAGTCACCCTGGGCACCAAAACCATCACCTGTGACAATGCCAATGCAGTTAAACCCTTTGGTGCCATCGATACCCCTACACAAGGAGGAGAAGCTTCAGGAAGTCAATTCATCAATTGGGGTTGGGCATTAACACCGCAGCCCCATGCGATCCCCACCGACGGTTCCACTATCAAAGTCTATATAGACGGTGTTTATATCGGGCACCCGGTTTACAACCTGTACAGGCAAGATATTGCCGCGTTATTCCCTGGTTATGCCAATAGTAATGGGGCGGCGGGGTATTTTTTCCTGGATACCACCGCTTATTCCAACGGCGTGCATACCATTGCCTGGTCCGTGCGGGATAATGCCGGAAATGTCGACGGCATCGGCAGCCGATATTTTACAATACAAAATACAGGCAGCATTGCCAGTTCTCTTAAAAGGGGACAAAGGGGCTTGCCCCCTTGT
>CP070627.1:3882099-3883596 GCA_020355945.1 Candidatus Aminicenantota bacterium
GCTGAAAACCATGGTTCAGCCTTTAGTTAGCAAAGGCAAAATCATTACCTGGGATGATTCCCAGATCAAAACCAGCCAAAAATGGCGCGACGAAATTATGAAAGCCCTGGATACCACTAAAATTGCCGTGCTCCTGGTCAGCGATAACTTTCTCGCTTCGGAATTCATCACGCAAGTAGAACTCCCGGCAGTAATCCGGGCTGCTGATAAGGGCGAATGCGCAATATGCTGGATTCCTATTAGTGATTGCCTATTTGAAGAATACGGGTTAGACAAATTTCAAGCCGGCCATGATTATAAACAGCCGCTGGACAGTTTGGATTCTTCGGCAGTTAAAAAAGTCCTGGCAGACATTGGCCGCGACATTAAACGTATTTACGAAGAAGAAGTAAAAATTCCTTCTTTTCGGCAAAAACAAATCAAAATCCTCTCCATCACGGCCAGCCCCGAAGACGTCGATGATATCTATTATGAAAGGGAACAGGACATCATGCTGGAAGTTTTTAAATCTTTTGACCGGGAAGAGGTTTTTTTAGATATGCCTGACCCGGTAAAGGACACACTTACAGAAATTGGGGATCATCTACAAGACGGCAAGCACGATATTTTGCACATCACGGCCCACGGCAGCATCAATGAAAAAGGTGAAGGAGTTCTCAGCCTGGAAGACCAATGGGGTAAATGCCTGGAAGTCACTGGTGAAAAGCTGTTGAAGTTTTTAAAGCCTCTTCCCCGGATCATTATCCTGTCCGCCTGCCATTCGGCCCGGCAGGAACCGGATTTAATGCCAATTGCCCGGGCCCTTTTCAAGGCAGGAATCGATATTGTCATCGGTATGAAAAAAGCCATCAGTCATGAAGCTGCCATCGAGTTTAACGCGGCATTCTTCCGGGAGTTGTGTCAAAACAAAACCGTTAAACAAGCCTTTACACAGGGAAAAGATGCCATTTTAAAGGGGGAACAGCAGCGAACCCGGGAGAAGCCCCAATGGGAATTCTTAAAGGAATATGAAATCCCCCAATTGCTGGTGCGTAAAAAACATGAAAAACTCACCAGGGAAGATTTTTCAGACCACCGTATTGAAACCCCGGGCCGACCGGAAAGTCATCATTTTATGGGAGCCAAATACCTGGAACGGGGTTTTATTGGCAGGCGCCAGGTATTAAGGGACATCTACAAACGCATTGCCGACAAAGAGGGAGCCATTGTATTAAAAGGGCCCGGCGGCATAGGCAAATCCACCCTCACCACCCGCGCGGCTGCCAACCTCAGGAGCAAAGGGTATGACTTTATCGTTGTCCGGGGCGAAACCACTATTGAACAAATCCTGGAAGCCATTTCCAAAAAAGCAGCCGCTTCAGGAATAAAAAAAGCCGATGAAGTTTATGCCGCGCAGGCAGATGTAAAAGAGAAACTGGCCTGGTTCCTGGACAATTTTCTCTTAAAGCAAAAACTCATGATTATATTTGATAATTTTGAAGAGAACCAGGATGAAGA
>CP070627.1:3883696-3885191 GCA_020355945.1 Candidatus Aminicenantota bacterium
TCGCACAATTTCTTCTTCCAGGGTCTTTAAATCCAATTTATCCGGCGGGAGTTTGATACTACCCGGATCAAGGAAACCTGTTCCGGATTCTGCCGCGGAAAAATAATGATTACCATTGACATCCGCCTCTGTTAAAAACCGGATATGTTCCGGCCGGGCTTCGATATCGTCGTAGAGCAGTACGGCGCGCTCGATAGTATTCTGGAGTTCCCGGATATTTCCCGGCCAGGGATACTCCTCCAGGATTCTTACGGTGTCCCGGTGCAAAAATCGAAATCGACGGTTCTTTTTTTCAGCGTATTGGGTCAAAAACATCTGGGCCAACGGTGCAATGGCTTCTTTTCGTTCACGAAGGGGAGGTACCTGGATATACGCTACATTAAGCCGATAAAATAAGTCTTCCCGGAATCGCCCCGCTTTAACTTTTTGTAACAAATTCTGGTTGGTGGCGCAAATCACCCGGATGTCCAGTTGAATTTTCTTTAATCCCCCTACGCGGTAGAAAGAGCGTTCCTCCAGGACCCGCAGCAGCTTGGGTTGAATCTCTAAGGGCAGGTCACCAATTTCATCCAGGAAGATGGTCCCCCCCTGTGCCAGTTCGAACTTACCAATGGCTCCTTTTTTCTTGGCATCGGTAAAGGCACCCTCTACGTAGCCGAATAATTCGGTTTCAAACAAATTGGCGGGAATAGCGGTGCAGTTAATGGAAATAAAGGGGGTGGTGATATCGCCCTGTCCATAGTGAACCATCCGGGCCACCACTTCTTTTCCCGTACCGGTTTCCCCCTCGATCAATACCGGCAGCGACCGGTCCTGGTGTAATTTTGCAGCCACATCCCGGACTTCACGCATCTTCCTGGAAAATATCCCGATATTACCGATGCCTACGATTTTACTGTAGGCACTTTTGATGCGTTCGTATTTCTCCCGCACCGTGCTGGTGGCCTGATTTACCTCTTGTTCAAAATGGTTTTTCAAATCGATGTTTTCTTTCAGCAGGGAGATGTGTTCCTCTATACGGCTGACAATACTGGCCAGCTCCTCCACATCAATGGGTTTGAGCAGGAAATCATATGCCCCTGCCCGCAGCGCCTGGATAGCCGAATCCATATTACCATAACCGGTAATCAAAATGATATCCGTGAATTGGCTTCCCGGTAATCCTTTGATATACCGCGATAACTCAATGCCGTCGATTCCCGGCATACGAATATCGGAGATCACCAGGGGAAAGGGGTGGGATTGGTATAACTTTAAAGCCTCACCACTATCCTGGCACTCAGTGACATCATGGCCCAACTGGTGGGTCAAAAAACCGGAAATAGCTTTAAGGCTTAACTCTTCATCATCGATCAACAGGATTCTCATCGGGTTTCATCCTTATCTTCTTCACTTCTCAGCTTGCCTCTTTTTTTTATCTCCCCGGCTTCCCTCTTTTTCTCCGCTTCATTTTTCACTGCCAATGGGAACTTAAGGGTAAACCGGGCACCGCCTT
>CP070627.1:3885291-3886785 GCA_020355945.1 Candidatus Aminicenantota bacterium
CTTGATAAAAGTAAATCCAATGAAAGGGCCCGAAAGGGTTCAAATATTATTTAAAAAAAATAAAAGAGAGGTGAATGATGAGACCAACAATCAAACGGGCAACCTTAAAGACCCTCTTAGGAGTCTTTATCATGTGCCTTTTCTACATGCAAGGTCCGGCAAAAATAATTGCTAACGCGACAGAAAAAGGATTTGCAGGACCTGGAAGCGAAGATATTCGTCTCCATGTGATGGAAGCTGCCGGATATTTTTTGAAATCCCAGTCTGATATGCTCTTATTTTTAAACAAAATTGAATTGGAGGAGATAAACGGCGTTGACTATACTGAACTGCAGCCAATCATTAACAGTGCAGTATGGAATATGCAAAACGCAAAAGCAACATACCATGCACTTACACAAATTGCCGACAGTTCACCTTATAATCAGGCTGTTATCACTAATTTGATAAATTTTGATTATGCTTTTTTCAGGGAAAGTAAAGAATTGAACGGTGTCATAACCAACCAGGTGCAAAACTATTTGAGTGGAGGCGATATCCGCGGCCTTTACCAGGAGCTGTTGGCAGATTCCCAGGCCATCCTGGATATGTTGAACAGGGTTAAATCTACCGTGGATGCATATGGTGTTCCTGGAACCCCTGATCTCTGGCAGATCAACCATTCCTATTCCCAGACCCTGCTTTTCGGCCAATATGCAGCAGAAATTTTTTACGATATCACTGGAAAATAATTGAAAAATGTTTTAAAATGAGTAAATGATGAAAATATTTAATGAAGCTTATATCACGGAATGTAAACGGTTGTTTAGCAAAAAAAACAGTCTGATGTTTTTTGTTCTTGTCCTTCTGGCCCTCTACCTTGTTCAAATTGGTATCAATAATTATCAGGGCATCATTGAAAGCAAAGAACCGTTCCAGGATATTGAACGGTTGAAAGTGGGACAATATATCAATTACAATCAATTTGGCGCCTATGGATTTCGGATATTATTTATCCCCCCTCCTTTAAGTATCTATTTTGTTAATTCCAGTACCGTTTCGGAGTTAACCGCCAATGTGGATTCAGGAGAACGATTGAATATTTATAATTCCTTTAAAGGTAGAACTCTATTTGCTGTGAAATTAGGTGGGTTTAAGGATTTTTCCGGTATTTTATTATTGTTGGGCAGCCTGCTGGTTCTCTACCTGGGGTATGAATCCTTCATCCATAAAGACTATTTGCGGTTCATGAAAGGACTCCTGGGATACAGGAAACTCTTTTTTTCTATTGTCCTGGTGCGAATATCCGTGATGGTTCTCTTCTTCTTTTTTACTGTAGGATTGTCATGGCTTTTGCTGAAAATCAACGGTATAAAATTGCTGGCCCATGATTATGCACGATTGTCCGTTTACCTGGCTGTCCTGTTGTTGACGATGGTTTTCTTTTTTGTCCTGGGTACCATTGCCGGTTCCTTTAAATCCAGGTTTTTCGGGTTTGTCATGGTGATTGCTTCG
>CP070627.1:3886885-3888362 GCA_020355945.1 Candidatus Aminicenantota bacterium
ATTCATCCACGTTTCTACGGGGTTTGATGAATCAAACCGTGAAGCATCTACAATTGAATTTATGTCTATTTTTCCTTCGTGTTTCTTCGTGTAACTTCGTGGCTAATTTTTTAGTTATTTTCATAGCAGGCAAGAATGTGTAATTTTATTAGGTAACTCGAGGGGGAATATAACGTTTTACCGGACAACGCTGGTTTGAAGGGCAGGTGGAGCAATTCCTGGGCAGGGTAAGACACCCGGCCTGTCGTGCATAAGAACCGGCAGTGCTGTCACTTGGGGTTGAAATTTTCCCGGCAATACCTGTTTGACCGGCCCAGTGGGCAGCTTGCAGGCCCGAAGCTTCGGCAATATCCACACACCGGTTCATCAATCCCTCATCAGCGCCCGGGTGGTGTTCCAATACAAAATTAGGCCTGAAGGCCAAAAAACACACGGGTAAAGCAGGATCAATACCGGCGACAAAATCAGTTAATGGTTTTATCTCTTCTTCGTTGATTCCAGGAATCACCAGTATACGATACTCCCATAGTTTATCTTTGGCGTATTTGCCGATATATTCGGCATTCCTGAGAACCGGTTTTGCCGATGCCCCGGTGAGTGCCAGGTGGACTTCATCATGGTAAGCTTTCAAGTCATAAGTAATAGAGGTAGTAAAGCGCAGTACTCTTTTTAAACTTTCTTCTGTCATGTACCCGTTGGTATCGAAATTAACTTTGACTTCCGGTTTTATTTTCCGGGCTTCTTCGACTACTTTTTCAATATAAGGGAGATGAATGGTGGCTTCCCCGCCGGAAAAAAATATCCTGTCAGCTCCCATGAGTTTGCCAAAAGGGGAATAAAGTTGGTTGATACATTCTTTAGCCAGTTTTCCCGGTTCCAGGTAACCTCTAAGGGTCATGTTATTATCCGGGTATTGGGAAATAGACCAGTTCTGACAGTTTAAACATTTATAATTGCATCCGGCTAAAAAGACGGTATAGCTTTCCGGCGGGGCAGGATGTAACTGGGCGGAAGCTATCACCGGTGTGGTCATCCGGCAGACCCCGGTTTCGCCTTTCAAGCGGTTGACCTGGCAGCGATGTTCGCAAAGTTGGCAATTTTCCAATTCTTTCACAAGAAAATTTTAATCCAAAGATATTTCGATGTCAACAAATGATTTTCTTGCCAGGCACTTTTTTATCCGTATTTTTTTCAACTTTGTTGAAAGGTCCGATAATATCTTCTTTCTCATATTGGTGCTCCTTAAAAGTTGTTATTCTACCACAGCACATTACTGTTTACTATAGAGTACAAAAAAATGTACGAATTTCACCTTCACCGGGATATTCTTTACCGATTATTAAAAATTCCTTACTGCTCTTTCCCTTTTCCCTGGTACTCTTTTCTAATTCCTCGTTACTCTTTCCGGTTTCTTCGTGTATTTTTGTATTACTATCATTCAACTTTTTGTTTTTTTTGCAAGGATCTTTGCGGTGGT
>CP070627.1:3888462-3889932 GCA_020355945.1 Candidatus Aminicenantota bacterium
GGTGAAAAAGCTTTTAGCTATGAGCTATGAGCTATGAGCTTAACTATAACGAATCACTTTATTCTTGATTAACAGGAACACGGATAATGAACCGATCACAAAGAAATAAACCGCCATTACCAGGTAAGCGCTAGACAGGGAATAAACATCCACCAACCTGCCAAAGACCGGAGAAAGTATGATATAGGAAAGGCTTCCAGCCATGTTATTGACCGACAAAACCGTAGCCCGTACATCCGAGGCAATGATTTTATTCAAATGCTCCAAAAGCAGCGGTCCTGAAAATCCCCATATAAAACCAATTAAAAATATAATAGGGATTAAGAATAGGGATTTAAGCAAACCCAGCGCTGCAAAGGTAAAAGAAACGATCAATAAAACAAAAACCGAATGTCTTTTCCCGATTTTCTCCGCCAGGGCGTGGGAATTTTTGGCCCCAAGGCCGGACCACAACCCGAAAATGGCAAACAAAAAGCCATAAAATCCAACGTTGATTCCCAGGACTTCATAATATAAAAAATAGGACCAGACACCAATGACTCCCGTACTGAAGATCAAGGACGAAAAGAGCATCAGGGAGCGAATTTGCCCATTGGTTAAACCGGATTTCGCAATTTTTAAAATGTCTATAAAGGGATTTTCAGCGGAACGCTTTTCTCGTTCCGGTTCAACCAGATAAAAAGAAATAAAAACCATGATTACGCCGGGAATAATGTTGAGATAGAACGGAAAGCGAAGCGCTATTAATGCCAATAGGCCTCCTGATACGGAAGAGATGGACGAACCGGCCCGGGTAAAAAAAAGGGCTTTGCCTTCAAATTTGCGGTATAAGGATTCTTCTTTCAATTGCAGCAGGGTATCATAAATGAAAGCCGAATCAGTGCCCGAGCGCATACTGGTGCTGATGGCCAGGAGGATTTCCGCCAATATAAATTCCATGAAGTGAGTAGAAATGGCATAGATGCCAAAGCCAACAGGAAGAAAAAGTGCCCCCAGGACCAGTGTTTTCTTTCTTCCCATGACATCGGAAAAATACCCGGAAGGTATCTCTAAAATCAACACTGCTGCCGCGTAAGCGGATTGGACAATGAAGATCTGGGTGGTATTCAAGTGGTTGGATTTATAAAAGGGTATTATAATCGGGACAATGAGCAAAAAATCGCTGAGAAATTTGTATACGTAAATCTTCCGGAGGTTAGATCGTATATTGGTCATCCCGAACTAACTCCTTACCAATATGCCAGGGTAACCGCCAGTAAATTTCCCGTAATCTTTAATCATTTTTCTACCGGATGTAAAGGATAATGACAATATCATAAATGGGATAAAATAGCAATCGTCGAAAGTGTAACTATTCAGTTTTTGGAAGTAAGATGCAGTTCATGATCGAATGAGCCTCAGGGAGGTGGCCGAAGGACACCGTACGGGCGAATGAGACATGAACTGCATGATAAGTTTTTCCAAAACTGA
>CP070627.1:3890032-3891492 GCA_020355945.1 Candidatus Aminicenantota bacterium
TCACCTTACTCACCTCACTCACCTAAAATATCAGTGAGGTTCCACAAAGAATACTAAATTTCCCTGGTTTCTTCATTGTGTTTGCCTGTTACTTTTTTTGGTCTTCTATAGGTTTTTGGTGACCTGGTTATGTTTGAAAATTGGATTCGTTGTTTTGTTGATCGTTTTCGGTTTCCCGGGAAATTTTGTTAAGATTCAGCAATCCCTCTTTCAGACATAGACAATACTCTTTTTGATTTTTTCTGCTATTTGCTTCACCCGGATAGTTTTTAGTCCATCAGGGGTAAGTAAATCGACTTTACGTCCCATTTTATTTTCCAGGTATTCGGCAAGTGCCATAAATTTAAAACCGATGGGTGCGGCAAATTCTACCAGGAGGTCAATATCACTGGTTTTTTTAGCTGTGTGGGTTGAAAAGGACCCAAAAAGGCCGATTCGTTTAATACCGAAATGGTGTTTAAGGTAGGGATATTCTTTTTGAATAATATTTTTTATGTCTTCGACATTTTCAACCATATTGGCTCCTTTATCCAGGTATAATTATAATCCAATTTAAAATAATTTCAAGTCTCCCCGCCCGCAAATCTCAACCTCTTTACCACTGAATTACTGACCCACCAACTATCCCTTCGCAACTCGCAACCCGCTCTTTAAGTCTCTCCCGATGCCCAATGAAAAATGACAAATGACCGCCATTAAAAGCTCTCCCACTTCCCTACTTCTCTTCTTCCCCTTTCTACCCTTCTAAAACATATAAAAGGGGCCAAGGGAAAAAAATATTTTGTTTTTTTATTGGTATTCCGGTTGACATTAGAGAAAAAAGTTATTATATTAATGAAGGAGATAGCAATGAATGATAATGAACTTTTGCAGCGTATAACCTTTAATCCCGGGATATTTAACGGGAAGCCTATTATACGTGGAAAGCGGATTGCGGTCGAGCATATATTGGGAATGATTGCTGAAGGTTCTACTGTGGAAGAAATTTTAGAAGGATATCCGTTTTTAGAGAGAGAAGATATCCAGGCGTGTATGATTTATGCTCATCGAATTGTTTCCCATGAGAGAGTGGAACCTGCAATAGTCACGGCTCAGGCATGAAGTTTTTAGTGGACAGTTGTATTTCATCTTTTGCTGTAAAGGATTTAAGGGAGAAAGAATTTGATGTTACATGGGTCCCTGAAACCGGTAAAGATCCGGGGGATGATGTAATTATTAAAAAAGCATATAAGGAAAATTTGGTTTTAGTGACTGCTGATAAAGATTTTGGAGAACTTGTGTTTTTAAAGAAAATGCCTTGTCCCACAATAATAAGGTTAGTAAATATTCCTGCCAAACTACAGGGTAAAATTTTATTACGTCTGATTCAGTCATACAAGAGAGAGATTGAGGAAGGAGCGATAATAACAGTGGACAAATATAGAGTGCGAATTCGTCATATGCTCATGTCTTGATAAATT
>CP070627.1:3891592-3893051 GCA_020355945.1 Candidatus Aminicenantota bacterium
ATGACGAGGCATAGTGGGGCTATGTCGAGGAAGAACAACGCAGCTATTCACGTTCAGAACCAGCGAGAATGATACGTTATTTTTGGAACGAGCCACTAGAGCAAGATGACGGTGAACCATAAGGCCGCATCGTCGCCTGGAAACGAATGAAATTAATCAAAAGTTTTTTCAAAAAGCGCCCCCCCTGCAGTCACGGTCGCCGAAGGCAAAAGCGTTTTTGTCCGAGGAACTCCGCGGCTGAAAATTTTTTCAGTTAATGCCGGCTTCAAATCAAGCGAAAAATATTATATAATGAAATATGCGAACAAAAAATAAAATATTCTAAAAAGGTAACCTATGTTAGAAGAAAATAATATCGAAGTAGGTAATCGCATTAAACAAACCAGGAAAGCCTTGAACCTGAGGCAAAAAGACTTAACTCAAAAATTAAACATTTCCGTACCCTATTTTCTTTATCATCTTGAGCGCTCCTCGATTCTCCAGTATTTTATTTTGAATCAATACAAAACAAAGATGATGATGGAACCCACACCGGTCTTGAAAGAAATAGAAGCTTATGAAAAGAAACAGAAGAAATAAGCATTTTTTAAAGAATCTCTAAGATATGAAATCAAAAACCGGTAAAAACCTTCAACTGCGTATTGGTATTTTTTTATTAGCAGGCATTTTCCTGTTGATGATTGGTTTTTCCCTTTCCAGGGGGTTAGCGATTGAGATTGATATGAACCGCCAGTTGGAGCCGCCTTCGTCAACTTACCTGTTGGGAACGGATGACCTGGGTAGGGATTTAATCTCTTGCCTGGTTTACGGTGTAGGAATTTCCCTTCTTATTGGCTTAACCGTAGTGATTTTATCCGCCTTAATCGGTGGGGTGCTGGGCATGGTATCCGGGTTTGCCGGGGGAATCGTGGATACTGTGATCATGCGAGTGGTAGATATCATACTGGCTTTTCCCGGTTTACTCCTGGCCATTGCCCTGGCTTCATTTTTTAACCCGGGCATGGTGACGCTTATATTGGTTTTAACAATATCCGGTTGGGTGGGCTGCGCCCGAATCGTAAGAGGTGAAGTCCTTAAATACAAACAAAAAGAATTCATATTGGCAGCTAAAAGTTATAATGCCTCTTTTTCCAGGATTATTTTTCACCATATGTTTCCCCTGGTTTCACCTTTGATGGTGATACAAGCATCGCTGGATATCGCCGGCGTCATATTGGCGGAATCCAGTTTGAATTTTTTGGGCATTGGGCTGGACCCGGAAATTCCTACCCTGGGACAGTTGATCGATGCCGGACAAGACCACCTGTTCGATCGACCTGAACTCATCGTGGTTCCAGGGGTGGTTCTTTTTATTATTATCATTGCCTTTAACTTTATCGGCGAAGGCTTGAGAAAGAAATTTACTAAATAGTAGTGCCTCCGGCGGCCAGGGGGCGCTTTTTGAAAAAACTGCCCCCGT
>CP070627.1:3893151-3894610 GCA_020355945.1 Candidatus Aminicenantota bacterium
ACCAGGAGGTAAAATTGAAATATAAACCAACGTTTAAAACAAAAGAATACGAAAAAGCCAAACAACTCCTTTTAACAATTAATGAGGATATTAAGAACCTGGTATCCGTGGATTTGGGAAAAACTTTTTTTGAACACGCCGGCTACATCGGAACAGGTGTTGGTTTTATCGATGGAAAATCCGTTGAACGTGTGATTATTATACTGAGGGGGTGCGGATGTGGATGGTCTCAACAGAAACAGGGAGGATGCATTATGTGTGGGCATTATTCCGCTTCATCCAAAGGTCGTTATATACCCCCTGAAAGTTTGGAAAAACAGTTTGATGGAGCCATGGCTGAATTTGATTTTCGCAAATATCCCATGTTCTGCTTGTATAATGGCGGTTCATTCCTAAATGAATTGGAAATTGCAGCGGAATCCAGGAGGTACATGCTAAAAAAAATCGCTTCCATACCACATATCAAACGATTGATTATCGAATCCCGACCCGAATATATCACCGGGGAAATCCTGGATGAAATCGAGAAATTACTCCCCCATACCACTGTAGAAATCGGTGTCGGGGTGGAAACCGCCAGGGATGATATCAGGGAATTGATCCTCAATAAAGGCGTCACCACCAAAGAATTGTTGGAAGTAGGGAAAAAGTTCCACGGCAGGCAAACCCAATTGCTGGCTTATGTGCTGTTGAAACCGCCCTTTCTTAACGAAACCGAAGCCATTGAAGATACAATCTCCACTATTGAGCTTTCTCTAGAAATCGGTGCCGCGGTGGTATCTATTGAAGCTGTAAGTATCCAGCATTTCACCACGGTTTCCTTATTGTGGGAAGCGGGTTACTATAAACCACCCTGGATCTGGTCGATATTTGAAATCGTGAAACGAACCGCTCATCTTGGCATTACTATACGTATCGGGGGATTTGAATTTTACCCTATTCCTAAAGAGTTTACTTCCAATTGCTCCGCCTGTAACCAGGAAATGATTAATCGAATCAATGAGTTTAACAGTACCAATGATTTAAATGTAATTGAAAATTTGAAATGCAGCAGCAAGTGTGATATAAAATGGAAGGAGGAATTAAAAGAGACAGACCAGCGAAGTTTACCCGGAAGAGTGATTGAAATTCTTGAAAGCATTGAAATATCAGGGTGTTTAAATCGTCTGCCAGGACGCAGAATTAATTAGGAGTTATCATCAATGAAATTGACAGTAAAAAATGAAATTTTTGATATGTTTCCTCACCTCAGGATAGGTTTGGTTGTAGGCCGGGGGCTGAGCATCCCAAAAAAATCAGCAGCGTTGAGAACTATTATTGAACAAAATACTGAGAAACTTTTTAAAAAAGTTGGGGATAAAAAGCTTACGGATTTTCAAAATATTACTGCCTGGCGTGAGGTATACCGGAAATTCGGAGTTAATCCCAAAAAATACAAACCCACAGCGGAAGCCTTTTT
>CP070627.1:3894710-3896166 GCA_020355945.1 Candidatus Aminicenantota bacterium
AATAAAATTTTCAAAAAAGGAGGAATAAAATGCCAGAATATTTATCACCGGGCGTGTATATTGAAGAGGTAGAAATAGGAGCCAAACCCATTGAAGGTGTAAGCACCAGCACAGTCGGGTTTGTGGGAATGACACAAAATGTAGTAGATGGTGAGTTCAATAATGATGAGTTGATTGATAAAGCGACGCTTATCACCGGTTGGGGAGATTTTGTCAGCAAATTCGGAAGGTATGACAAAGTAAAAGCACCTTATTTACCTTCTGCAGTATATGGCTTTTTTGCCAACGGCGGGAACCGATGTTATGTGGTACGAGTAAAAGATGGGGCAGAGGACGGAGATTATGTGGGAACTGATGGCGGACCCGGGAAAAGAACAGGTTTACAGGTGTTTAATGAAGTTGATTTGGTAAACATTGTATGTATCCCGGGAATTACCTCAGAAACGGTTCAGAAGGCGATGATTACTCACTGCGAAAATATGAAAGATCGATTCTGTGTACTTGATCCCCAAGAAGACGCGGATTTGGATGCTATCCAGGCCCAGAAAGATAATGTCGTTTCCGACAAAGGTTATGGGGCTTTGTATTACCCCTGGATAAAGGTCCCTATAGAAACGAAAGAAAACGGGAAAATTAAACTCATCCAGGAGTTAACCCCTCCCAGTGGTTATGTTGCCGGGATATATGCCCGCAGCGATACTGAAAGAGGAGTCCATAAAGCACCTGCCAACGAGAAAGTTCGGACTGTCCTGGATCTCCAATTGAATATTTCCAAAGGAGAACAGGATATTCTCAATCCTAAGGGAATCAACTGTATCCGTTCTTTCCCCGGGAGAGGCATCCGGGTATGGGGAGCAAGAACCATATCCCCTGATCCTTTGTGGAAATACGTCAATGTTCGCCGTTTATTCTTGTATATTGAAGAATCCATCGAAGAAGGTACCCAGTGGGTGGTGTTCGAGCCCAATGATGAAAAACTGTGGGCCAGGGTGAAACAAACCGTTACCCAGTTTTTAACACGGGTATGGAGAGACGGCGCTTTGATGGGCACCACCGCGGAAGAGGCTTTCTTTGTCAAATGCGACCGAACCACCATGACACAGGATGATATCGATAACGGCAGACTGATTGTGTTGATCGGTGTGGCCCCGGTTAAACCGGCGGAATTTGTCATCTTCCGTATTGCCCAGTGGCAGGGTGGGTCGGCGGTTACGGAGTAGTTTATTAATTGTCAATTGTCAATTGTCAATTGTCAATTGTTAATTGTTAATGAGAAGAAAAAAGGAGGTAAAAAATGGCAGATAGAAATGATCCTTACAGGAATTGTCGGTTTTTATTGGAAATCGACGGTATTACCCAGGCCGGCTTTAGCGAGGCCACTATCCCCGATACAGCCCAGGAACCTATTGAATACCGGGAAGGAAACGAACCACCTACATCCAGGAAAATCCCGGGA
>CP070627.1:3896266-3897708 GCA_020355945.1 Candidatus Aminicenantota bacterium
GGTGCTCAAGACGCAGTACTGAGTCCTTTAATTCCCCTCTTGAGAGGGGTGGCCGTGACCGCAGGAAGGGCCGGGGTGTGTCTCCCCTCTTGAGAGGGGTAGATGCGAAGCGGACGGGGTGTGTCTAATTAAATTGCTAAAAATCATATATCAATAAATGTTTAGCCTTATCCTAGTGGCATTCTTGTATGGCACCAAAATCAAAATCTGCCAAAATCTTGAAATCTGCCAATTCCTGTGTATAATCTATAAATGATGCATACCACTGGTAACATTTTTAAAGGAAAACGGGTGATTCAATATGATGCCAATGCTTTTGAATACAGGCAAATCCTGGAATCCCTGCTGCTTAAAGATAACGCAGATATTTTCTCTCTCATTCCTGTAGACAAAGTCCTGGATATTGGAATTCCAAACATCAACACCATTGGCCTCTCTTACCCGGTGTTGTTAACGGATAAGCGCTGGGAAACCATTCATTTGACAGCTTCCTGGTTATTTCTTGGTTCCGCCCTTACCAATGCGCATTTTAATGTGAAGGTAAATAAACAAATCCTGCCGGTAACCGCTGTTTCCCCGCAGTTGTTGAACTGTGACCTGATAGGCTTCACACTATTTGAAGACCTGTTCACCCCCATCAAGGACCTTTTATTCCAGGTAAAAAACCAATATAACTATAATGGAATCATTGCCGCGGGGGGCCCCCTGGTTACGTTGACCCCTTTAAAATCCAGCTTCCATCTCCCGGAAATTAATCTACTGGTGAGAGGCGAAGCTGAGTTTGTCTTAGCGGAGCTTATCAAAGCCATCAATGCCAATGATATTCACAAATTATTGGAATTTAAAGGGTTTTTATTTCAAATTCCGGGGATTATCATTATTTCGGATTTTAACCAGATCAATCAACCCAAACACTTCAATGGATTTCGATTCAACCTGGATTTCCTGGAAAAAAATCATTTTGAAGCGGGATTGGAAGCCAATGTCTCCCGGGGGTGTAAACGAGGGTGTATTTTCTGCTCGGCAGTGCAGGGAAAACAACTGCGAAAATTGCCGGAAACACATTTCCGGGACCTTTTAAAACAATTCTCTGCTAAGTTAACCGCCTTCAATATCAAATCCCCCCAGGCTCGAACCATTAACATCAACGATGACGATATATTACAGGACCTCGATTATGCAGGGAATATTTTTCAATTGATAAAAAAAAATCGATTCGGGTTATGGGGCATTCAAACTGCTGTGGATTCGTTTTTTGACCCTAAAGGAGAGATTCACTATAAAGCCCTGGAAATGATCCAGGACAACTCATTGTATGTGGATGATAATCCGTTGGTGTGGACAGGAACCGACACGTTTTTAAAAGAACGGGGAAAACGCCTGGGAAAAAAGATTCCCGGTGAAGCTCAATTCCTTCGATTAATCGAAGAATTCGAGAAGCG
>CP070627.1:3897808-3899246 GCA_020355945.1 Candidatus Aminicenantota bacterium
TTTGTCCCAATAAATCATGGCATTCATAAACTGGAACTCATCGATCATTTGTACGATGAATTCTTTTTGCCTGTAAGCGATGGTTAGGGGGGCTTCACGAACCGTTCCCCACAAAATATCCACATGATCGTGACGAATCGAGTATTCAACACTGTCGATGATACCGGTTAAGTAGTCTAATCCTTCCTTTATGGCTGTCTCTTTTACTTTATTAAAATTGTTTTTTTCATCCGGCCTGAGATAATAAGTGTTCCGGGTTTTGTAAGCAATGTACTGGTAAATAAAGGTGAGGAAAAAATCCACGCAAAAATCCACTATCCACATTTTGATTTCTTTGATCTCATAGTAAAAAGGAATCACGCCGTCGTTTTTGTAAAAGGTGATATTGAACAACCGTTCCAGCAGGGCGGTTTTTCCCATTTTGCGCCGGGCCATGATGGCGGTACTTTGCGATTTTCTTTCTTTGATATCGTTAATCCATTTAAGGAAATAATCCAATTCTGCTTTTCTGCCGGTAAACAGGTCCGGGTTCCCGATTCGTTCTTCTAATGCATAGTCCATAATATTTATATACCATAAATAGCAGGAAATATCAAACCGGGGACGGCGCCCCCCTGGGCAGCAGGGATAAAATTTTTTTTTATGGTTAGTAGCCAAAAAAAACCAAATATGGTAATATTGTATCTTTTAAAAGTGAACGTTTCGTGTAAACGTGCGTAAAAATATATTATAAAACTTATTTTGGAGGTTTTAAATGAAAAAAATTCTTTTGATGTTATCAATTACCGTGTTGTTATCAACCTTATTGGTGGTGTCGGGCTGCGGCAAAGAAAAGGCCCCAGCAGTAGGAGCGGATGTAGACCTGTTTTCCTTGCTCCCGGATAACGCCGCAGGGAATAACGCCGCCGGTGTTATTACCGTGAATTTTAAAAAATTTGCCCAGCAGGAGCTCTTTGATAAGATGATCAAAGGGGAAAAGGAAAAACCCGATAAACCCGGCAAGGTCTTTAAAGATTACCAGGATTTCGTTGATAAAACCGGTATAGACCCTAAAAAAGATATCCATGCCATAGCTGTCGGTCTTTATGGCAAACTCGGCGGAGACCAGGAACCGGATGTGGCACTTGTAATCAATTTAAATTACACCAAAGACACCCTGTTGGCGTTAATGAAAGAACATGGCACGGATTTTACCGAAGAGACCCATAATAATGTTGAGGTTTTAAAATTTAAAGATGACAAAGGCAAAGATATGGCGGTCTCTTTCCTCAGTGAGAACCTTATAGCCGGTGGATGCCCGGACTGTCTACTGAAGGTGATTGACCTTTATAAAGAAACAGGCCAGAGTATCATGGCCAATGCCCAGATGAAACCTCACCTGGAAAAACTCAAAGCCAATGTCCTTGCTTCATTCGTGTTCGGCATCCCGGAAGAAGCC
>CP070627.1:3899346-3900784 GCA_020355945.1 Candidatus Aminicenantota bacterium
GAACCGGTGCAAAAGGTCCATGATCAAGTGGATTTTGTCATGGCCAATGAGCGTATCCGGGAAGAGGGGACAGTGGAAGAGATGGTAAAAAAATTTATCCGCCCTTTTGATCTGTCACAGGCGCCGTTAATCCGGGTGAGCTTGCTGGAAATCCATGACCATCAAAATCTCCTCCTTATCGACATGCATCACATTGTATCGGATGGTATTTCCCATGGTATATTGGCCAACGATTTCCAGGCACTGTACGAAGAAAAAGCACTCTCACCTTTACGAATACAGTATAAAGATTTTTCAGAGTGGCAAAACAGTGAAACAGAGAGGAAAAAACTCCGACAACAAGAAGCCTACTGGCTCAACGAATTTGCAGGAGACATTCCTTTACTCAACCTGCCAACCGACTATAACAGACCGGACCGGCTGGGCTTTAAGGGACATGCCGTCGAATTTACCATTGACAAAACATTGACCGGGACGATAAAAACACAAGCATTACAGATGAACGTCACCGTGATGATGTTTTTGTTGTCTATTTATAATATATTGCTGTCAAAGTATGCCTTAAAGGAGGATATTATAGTGGGAACCGTTACAGCCGGCAGACAGCACGCCGAACTTGATTATATAATCGGGTTTTTTGTCAATATGCTGTTAATCAGGACTCTTCCCGCTCAAGGCAAACGTTTCTGCGATTATTTGGCGGAAGTAAGAGAAAAGGCGGTGAAAGCCTATGAAAACCAGGATTATCCCTTTGAAGAACTGGTAAATAAACTGGAAATACCGCAGCAGTCCGGGAGACATCCTTTGGCGAATGTGGTTTTTGTATACAGGGATGAGACACAGCCAGCCAGGAAAAGCACGATGCCGGAGCTAAGGGGTGTCGATCTCGATCCCCGAAACGTATCCCATTTCGATTTAATGCTGCATGCAACAAATTTCCATGATTCAATATCTATATCTTTTGAATATTCAACGGTAATGTTTAAAACCAAAACCATTGAACGACTTTCAACGCTTTACCAGGACATACTCGAACAAGTGCTGGAAGATGTTCAAATCAGGCTGGAAGAAATTACCACCGGTCATGAATTCGTTACCGTAAAATCAAACGTTCTCCAGGATAGTCAACATGATTTCGATTTTTAATTTAAGTCTCCGGATGAAAGGTTTTTTGAATGTGTTATTTATCATTTGGGATTGACCGATAAAGAGAGGAGAAAAAATTGGAAGAAAAAATATTGTTAGTGCTGCTGCCCTTCTGGGACCCCCAGATTCCCCCCCTGGGAATCGCCTGTTTAAAAAGCTTTCTCCGGAAAAATCATTTTGAGGTTAAGTCTGTGGATGCCAATTTGGACCTGCAATTCCGGGAATTGCACGATGATTATTTCGCGATGCTAAAAAAAATGATACCTGCCCATCAACAGGGAAATATTTTTAA
>CP070627.1:3900884-3902308 GCA_020355945.1 Candidatus Aminicenantota bacterium
TTCCCTGGTGAGACGGCTGAGACATTCCAGGAAACAATGGATTTTCTCCAAGAGACTCAACCTGATTTTTACCGGCCGCAGTTGTGGTACTGCGAGCTTTTAACACCCATATGGCAGCAAAGAGAAAAATATGGACTAAAGGGGTACCATTTTGGCTGGTCGCATGATACCATGGATGCCAGAACCGCCTGTGATTTGCTTGAGAAAGCATTTTTGTCACCTGACACACCCATATGGGTTCCTGATCCCGGGTTTAATTTTGTCTCGTTATATTACTTGAGGGAAAGAGGGATGTCCATCGAGCAGGTAAAGGCATTTCTAAGATGTTTTAATGCCGTGGTCAGGGAGAAGCTCCTTTATCCAAACAAGGGAGAAGTTTCTCCCCATTTGCTGGAGAATTTGAGGATTAGCTGTCAGTTTGATCAACCTGTTTACCCTGACATGGGGCTAATAGAGGTGGGAGACTCCCATGCATCGATCTCTGAATCGCAGGTATTAACGGAAGCCCAACGGTATCAACTCCTGGTAGAGTGGAATGACACCCGTGTCGATTACCCCCGGGATAAATGCAACCATCAGTTATTTGAGGATCATGCCGGGCGAACCCCCGAAGCTGCTGCTCTGGTCTATGCAGATCAACGGTTAACCTACCGGAAGGTAAACCACCTGGCCAATCGATTGGCCCGTCATTTACAAACACTGGGAGTAGGACCAGACGTAATGGTGGGAATCTGCTTGAATCGCTCGTTGGAATTGGTCATTGCTCTTTTGGGTGTTCTAAAAGCCGGAGGGGCTTATGTGCCCCTTGATTCGACATATCCTAAAGAACGCCTGGCTACTATGCTTGAGGATGCCGATATGCTGCAGGTATTATTAACCAAAGAAAATCTATTGGATCGGTTACCTGCGCATAAGGCAAAAGTGGTATGCCTGGATAATGATTGGGAGGTCATTGCCCGGGAGAGCACACAGGCTCCCAATAGTCCTGTAACAGTACATAACCTGGTTTATGTCATTTTTACCTCAGGGTCCACAGGCAGGCCCAAGGGAGCTGGCGTATATCACAGCGGCTGGACCAACCTAATGAACTGGTTTACAAATGAGTTCAACATCACGCCGCTGGATAAGGTATTAGTGATTAGCTCGTTTGGTTTTGATATCACCCAGAGAAGTCTGGCCATGCCCTTAATTGTTGGTGGAGAATTACACTTATTAGCTTCGGATTACTATGATCCCCAACGAATCATCCAAACCATTTTCAATGAAAAAATAACCCTTTTGAACTGCTCCCCCAGCACGTTTTATCCGTTGATAGAAGATACGGCTGAGCATACGGATACCTTTCGGAAGTTAAGTTCCTTAAGATGTTTATTTTTGGGTGGAGAGGCCATATCTGCCTCACGATTACATCATTGGGCAAAATC
>CP070627.1:3902408-3903824 GCA_020355945.1 Candidatus Aminicenantota bacterium
GCCGGAGGCAGAAGTTAACTGGAACGGAAACAGGGCATAGAATTGTGTGGCTTTGAGTAAATCATCCAGGGCTAGTTCTTCTCGCGTTGTATGGGAGAGTTCTTCTCTACCCGGGCCGAAACCGACAGTAGGAATACCCAGGTGCCCGGCAGTGGCAACACCGTTGGTAGAAAAAGCCCAAACCCTGCTTTTAGCAGGTTTTTCCAGTACCTTTTCCGCTGTTTTCAAACCTGCCTGGACCAATGGATGATCTTCTTCAAAAATCCAGGTAGGGAAATAAGCCTCTTGTTCAAATTTTATTCCCTTCCAACTGACACCGGAATATTTAGGAGTTGAAATTTTAGCATCGACGCCGGTATTTTTTACAATTTTCTCCAGCTCTTCTATAACACCTTTTTGATCTTCATTAACTGTCAGGCGTCGGTCGATATGGATTTGTGCGTAATCCGGTACGGAGCAAAGTGAAGGAGCGCGGGAAGTTACCTGGGACACGGTAATGGAACCTTTCCCCAATGGTTCTTTACCTGGCAATTGATTGTCAAGTTTTTCGATGCCAGTGATAATAGGGGCTATTTTGTATACAGCGTTGATACCCAATTTGTTATGGGCGCCGTGGGCAGCGCGGCCAAAGGTCTCGATTTTGAGTTCCATTCGACCTCTTTGACCGCGGCAGACCTGTAAACCCGAAGGTTCACCCAACAGGACAAAACCAGGTTTGATCCCTTCATTTTTTACTAAGTGCCACAGCGGGTACCCGTCATAGTCTTCCTCTAATACCGAGCCCACCACATAAAGTGTAAAAGGCAGGGTTTCATTTCCAAAGTGCTGTTTTATGACTTTTCCAGCAATTAAATAGCCAGCTACAGCGGGTTTTTCATCTACAGCACCGCGGCCGTAGATTTTGTCATTAACGATTTTTCCATCGAAAGGTGGATATTGCCATTCCTCTGATTCGGTTACTTTTACCGTATCCACATGGGCATCAAAAAGTATTTTAACCGGTCCATTGCCAATTCGGCCCACGGCATTGCCCAGACCATCGGAATAGGCTTCGTCAAATCCGTATTCTTTCATTTTTTCAATGATAAATTCGACGATTTCTTGCTCTTCACCGGTGTAGCTGCGAATCCGGATCAATTGTTGAAGTAATTGGTTTAATTCCGGTTGTTGAGAGGAAATAGTTGAAAATAGTGTGTTTTGAATTGAATTCATGTCTTTCATTTTTTCACCTGTTTTTATTTAGCCACGAAGTTACAGTGAAGCATAAAGGAACACGAAGAAACAACCTTCTAATAGAAAGCTTTTACGGGGGGTTCAAAAGAGGGAAGCCAGGAAGATGAGGAAGATAGGAAGTTAGGAAGATGAAAAAAATTACAATGCACCTGTCTAAAAAAAAGGCAGGTGCTAAAATACAAA
>CP070627.1:3903924-3905337 GCA_020355945.1 Candidatus Aminicenantota bacterium
CGGGACAGCGCGGCTGAGGCTTTAGGTGGGCTTGGCAGTGAGAAAGCGGTTGAACCCTTGATTGGACTGCTCAAGGACCCGGTGTCTTATGTACGGGACAGCGCGGCTGAGGCTTTAGGTGGGCTTGGCAGTGAGAAAGCGGTTGAACCCTTGATTGGACTGCTCAAAGACCCGGATTCTGATGTGCGGCTCCGCGCGGCTGAGGCTTTAGGTGGGCTTGGCAGTACCAAAGCAATTGAACCATTGGTATCCCTGTTAAATGACATTGAACCGGATGTGCGAAAGAATGCTTTGCTCAGCCTGGGAAAGCTCTCTGCCAGGAAAAAATCAGGAGTTATTAAAAATATTTATTCAAAGAAAAATGAAAAACCAATTGTCAGGTTAGCCGCAGCAGCCACCTTACTAAAATTGAGTGACGAAGTGGGCCTGGAATACCTTAAAAAAATATCAAAGCAAGATAATGTGAATAGAAAAATTGAGGCAGTGGGAGCCCTGGGTGAAGCCCCTTCAAAACCAGGGATTTTTATATTGATAGAAATGCTCGATGATGAAAATATACGTGTAAAGGAAAATGTCATATTATCCCTGGGAAAAGCAAAAGCAGTGTCATTTCTTCCTTACTTACACAAGCTTATTCAAGAACCAAATACCAGGATCCGGGCAGCAGTTATAACCGCATTATCAGGAATAGCAGCACCTGAAAGCAGCGAACTGCTGAAAAAAGTGGCTGTTAAAATCGGTGAACGGATGTCTACCCGTGTAAAAGCAATCAACGCCCTGGCAAAAATCCCACATAAAGATGCTCTTCAAGCCCTGATGGAACTTCTTGATAATAAGAACAGTGCTGTTCAATACAAAACCATTATGGCAATCGGAAAAAATCCCCCATCACAAGCCATACCCGGTCATTTGCTCAATCAATTAAAATCCCGGCTAAATGATAAATTAAAAGGGCTTGAAAAACGAAAAGCCAGGTGGCGTAAAACCAGGGATGAAGATACAGACTCATACACTGAAAAACAAAGGGAAGACTGGCGTAAACGTCTTGAAGAAGTCAAACCTAAAGAACCCCTGGAATTTGAACTTGCCTTTGCCCTCAGCCGCATCGACCCGGAAAATGAAGGAATCAAACTCCTGGGTCACCATTTAGCCAATGTACGAGAAGGCGCCTGGATGGGACTGGGGAAATCGCGGGATGTCTCACTGATTGAAGAACTCTATTGGAAACGAAAACAGAGCGATATCCCCTGGTTTATCCATGCCGCCTACCGCGCCATCGACCACATTTTAATCAATATCGATGCCTTTGGCGGGAAAGAAGAATTAAACCGGTTGGAATCCCTCTATAAAAACCTCTCTGAAAAGGAAGGAAAAAATTTCCACGAAGGAGTGCAAACCCGGATGGAATGGACG
>CP070627.1:3905437-3906845 GCA_020355945.1 Candidatus Aminicenantota bacterium
AAAATAATGGCCCGGAAAGAGGGGTGCACTCTCTACATGGTATTACTGGCCCTCACCAACATCTTATTATCAAAACTGGCCAACCAGGAAGATATCGTTATAGGAACACCTGTGGCAGGACGTCACCATGCGGATTTGCAGCAAGTGATCGGCATGTTTGTTAATACACTGGCCTTAAGAAATTACCCCCGGGGAGAAAAACCCGTTATCGAATTTCTAAGAGACCTGAAGAAAAACACCCTGGATGCTTTTGAAAACCAGGAATATCCCTTTGAAGATCTGGTGGAACGAATCGAGGTAAATCGGGATACAGCCAGGAATCCTTTGTTTGATGTCATGTTGGTAATGCAGAATTTTGATGACCGGCCCAGTCAAAGCCCAGGAGTCCGGCAGTCGCTTCATTGGCATGAAAACATCCTGCGGCAAGCAAAATTTGACATCACCCTGATTGCCGCAGAAGTTGGAGACCGGCTGAGAATTTACCTGGAATACTGTATAAAACTGTTCAAAAAAGAGACCATTGCAGGATTTATCTGTTATTTTAACAAGATCCTCTCATCAATGGTCCAGCCAGGGATAAAGATAGGGGAGATAGAGATCATATCAGAAGAAAATAAAAAACAGATATTATCCGATTTTAATTCCACCTCTTCAGTATATCCAAAAGACAAAACCATCCAGCAATTATTTGAAGAGCAGGTGGAAAAAACCCCGGATTATATTGCGGTAATAGCCCACAGCCCGAGGGGCACAGCGCAGCACCGGGAGAAACACCATGCACCAGGTCCTGGTCCCGGAGATCAGGGGATTACCTACCGAGAATTAAATCAAAAGTCCCATCATCTGGCACTTTTGTTGATGAGTAAAGGTATCGGCCCCGATCGAATCGTCGGCCTGATGACAGAGGCTTCAATAGAAATGGCTGTAGGGCTGCTGGCCAGCCTTAAAGCCGGAGGTGCTTATCTTCCCATCAATCCCGGGTACCCTGGAGCAAGAAAGAAATATTTATTGATTGATGCCCGGATCGATTTATTATTAACCGATTGTGAAGATGCGGGAAAATACGTCGCTGACGGGGTGCGGGAAGTGATCTCCCCAGGGGATTTCCATCCCAATATCGGCAATAATGACCATAGACCTCTTACAAACCGGTGTTCACCTGACAATTTGGCCTATATTATTTATACATCAGGTTCCACAGGTGGACCCAAGGGAGTAATGGTAGATCATGGAAATGTGATTCGACTGGTAAAGAATACCAATTACCTTCGATTCAAGGAAATAGACAGGATATTACAAACCGGGGCATTGGAGTTTGATGCCTCTACTTTTGAGATATGGGGGGCATTATTAAATGGACTTGAACTTCACCTTGCCAGTAAGGATATCACATTGGTGCCGGAAAAGT
>CP070627.1:3906945-3908352 GCA_020355945.1 Candidatus Aminicenantota bacterium
GAAAAAATAAGATTTAGCGATTTCAACTCTTTTGTATCAAGATAGACTTTTAAAGCGGATAAAAACACCAGGATGAACAAGATTTGAATAATCCAGAACGCCAGTTTAAACCATCGGGATATTTTTCCCCATAAAAATTCCAATATCCAGCATATCATCATATAAAGGGTCACAATTACCGCAGGAAAAGCCAGGACAGAAATGATGATATTGGCTGTAAAACTGACATGCCAGGACAGCGATGGTGCCAGTGTCAACTCGCCAAACAACCCACCTATATAAGTGATAAACCCAACAACAATAGAGAAAATGACACTGTAAAAATAGTAATGGAGAAATCGAAAACGGTACCTTCGGGCCAACCGGTAAGAAATATAAATGGTAACCAGGCCCAATCCTAAAAAAAGAAAATATATGCCGATTAAGACAATAGTCATCTCTCATTTATAACAAATTTCTCCATATAAGTAAAGCCGGGACAAAAGTCCCTTTTTTAAATTCGGGACTTTCGGCCCATTGAAAACAACCTCTTTACCACGTATATTGAAGATGAAAAAAAAGAGACACATAAGGAGGAATCATGAAAACTAAGATCATACTTTTTATTACGTGTTGGGGCCTTTTTTCACTTTTAAGTTTAAAGGCCCAAAAGGTGGCTGTTTTTAAAGAATTCGGTCAGCCGGGAAGTATTAATATAGGAAATGGCTGCATCTATATCCAGGAAAAAACCACCGTGTTTATTTATAACCTTGAAGACTACAAATTCGTTAACAAATTTGGAAAAGAAGGCGAAGGTCCCGGTGAATTAAAAATAAATCCCTTTGGTGCGCCTATGATCGTTGTTCCCATTAACAATAAAGTTTATGTAAGCAGTTTAGCAAAATTAACCATCTTTTCAAAAACCGGGGAATATCTAAATGAATATAGACTGAATTCAAGTGATACGTATTTTCCTTTTGGAGAAAAATATATTTGCTTTTCCACCACACCAAAAGAAGAAAACAGCCAGAAAATTGTAGCAGCTTTCTTTTTAGCCGATGAAAACCTTAAAAAAGAGAAAGTCATTTATAAATCGGATTTTGAATTGAACCAGAATTCCAAGATTGAATTCCCAATTACTCCTTTTGATCCCTATATAAATGAAGATAAACTCTATATTATAGCCGGGATTCAAGGGTTTGCCATCGATGTGTTTGATCAAAATGGGGAAAAAATGTACCGAATTAAACGAGATTACAAAAGGCTTAAAATACCCTCATCCTATAAAGATAAGACTCGGCAATGGTTTCAAAGGGACCCGAACTTTAAACTGATATATGAAATGCTTAAAAGCCGTATAAGCTTTAAAGATTATTATCCGCCAATTCATTCAATGATTGTCAATAATGGAAAGATATATGTAATGAC
>CP070627.1:3908452-3909857 GCA_020355945.1 Candidatus Aminicenantota bacterium
GTGTGTTCTGTGGGCCCCCTCTATCGGGAACGTTAATTGGCCTTTCCATTGGGGGATTTCTTTGCTTTAAAGAAATCTTCCCCGGTTTTAATATTAAATTCAAGTTCTTTTACAACAGCTTCCGCCATTTTTTTACCATCTCCGTTTGTAATGTACTTAAAGGGTATTTTAATTCCATCAACCACCCTGTAGTCGAAGAAAATATCTTCCATTTCAGCTATATTAAGTGAAGCGAGAATCCCTTCCCGGTACGAAACACCGACAGGGAGATAGGTGTTGGGGTCGATGAACAGGTTAAATTCGGTAGGACCGGTGAGGTGAAGAGCAATTGCCTTTTTACCGGCAAAATTCTTCTCTCCCACCAATTGAAATTTATAGCGGTGGAGATTCTGGGAGATATAGAGCGGGTCTTTTTGCATCGTGGCAAGTTGAGACTTTATACCATCCTCAGGCATCGGCTCCATGGGGTTGGGTGGGAATAACTGCCACCCTTCATCGCCATTGACGATCATTATCACCTGACCCCGAGGTGCATCTATGGAATACCGGCATTTATCCGGGTATTCGAGTACTGCCAAGGAATGTATTGTCACTTTTTCTCCTTTGGAAGTTATCCGGATTAAATCCGTATCATATGAGATATTTTTTATTTTTTTGATCTTTTCGGCCCCACCCATGGCTGCAATGGCTTTTTCGAATATCTTCCTGCCCTTTTCTAAAGATGCCTGTTCGCTTCCTACACCGGCATAAACGTGAAACAAAAAAATGAATAGTACCATCATCGGTACCAGGATTTTTTTAATATTCCTCGAATTCATATTTTAACTCCTTTTTTATCGAATTTTAAGTTTAATTTTAATCGAATGAAACATAGAAATCAATCCTGCAAAAAGTAGTTAGCCAATATTTCCCGGATGATTTCGGCATTCTTTTCCACCACGTCGGTGTACAACATCTCATTATGCGTCCCCAACCCCTGGTAAATCCTGACCGTTTTTGTGGTAAATTCATCCCAGCATCCGGCCTGCGGCGTGTCTCGATTTTCTTCCGAAAGGATTAAATGGACATTGGCATTCACCACTTCCGGGCGCCTCTCATTGGTAAAATATTTCCGATATTCCTTTGTTTTTCCCGTTATTTTTTCTTTAAGATACCCCACCCCCAAATCATCCAGGTATGTTTCCATATTTTTTAGTGCTGCTTTGGGTACCTCCACATCCCTATTATCCGGTGGCCAAAAACAGTCGACTAAAATGATATCCGATACTTCCAAACCGTGATTCTCTAACGCCCTGGCCACCTCAAAGGTGAGTTTTCCAGCGGCGGAAAACCCGAATAACCGGTAAGGCCCACCGGGTTGATGCCGGGTTATGATTTCCACATACCGGCTTAACCGATGTTCCTC
>CP070627.1:3909957-3911357 GCA_020355945.1 Candidatus Aminicenantota bacterium
TTGGGATTTGACCGATAGTGTTAATAATTTCTTAGCGGACCGCCACATCCCGGAAGCGATTTTCAGCCGTTCAGCCGGAGATTTTGAGGCGTAAATCCGAGCACAGGCATCATCGATCACTTCGATTTGCCCTGTGTCTAATCTTAGTTTTTTATTCATATCATTTAGCCTCATCGTATATAATAGTATAAAATCCTACCGGTTTCAAGTATTTCGATTATTTTATTATCGTGAAAATAGCCACAAACACAAAGCCGGGAAGCGAAGTTGTAAACATGTGGGGGAAGTGCTTTTATTGCATCAGGTGAGTTATTTGTTTTATTGGTCCCGGTCGAGGCCCACGGCACCATGAAAACCTCCCATGATTTTCAATATAAATTTCGCCTGGAACCTTTTTTTTGTTTTTTCAAGGATGAGGGTGTCGAGTAGAAGACGGACGCAGAAGGGCAAACAGGTGATTGTTCTCATCAAACAACCACTGGCGGGAGAGTTGGTAACAAGGAAATGGCATAGGGGGGAATATTGGTGAAATCACCATCACAGGTAAAGTTCCTGGGAGAGGTACGAAAAATAGCTGAAGGCTTATATTTCTCTGCATAGACACGCAAACTTTTTGTCCTTCGACTAAGGCCTCCCTTAACTTCTAAAGGAAAAATCTTACTCCCGATGGGAACGATAAAATCAACTTCCGCTTCGCTTTTACTGGTCCAGTAAAAAATTTCTTCCGGATCAATGTGAACCGACAACTCCTGGGAAACAAAGTTTTCGACAAATGCCCCACTATATTCCGAAAACAGCTTATCCCCCAGTATAATCGCCCGTGATGGAACCTTCAACAAAGCCCCAAGTAGACCCGAATCCAATAGATAAATTTTAAATTTACTGTCATCCACGTAACTGGCCAACGGCAGCTTCGGTACTTTAATATTATATACCGCATAAATAAGTCCCGCTTTCCGCAGCCATTCAATGGCAGCCTCAAAACGGGAAGCCCTTCCTCCTTTTTTAACCTCACTGTATTTAAACTTTTTGTTTTCCTTTGCCAACTGTGCCGGGATCGAACGCCAGACCTGCGAAACCCGTATGGCTTCACTGGGGGATGAGTGCTTGGAAAAATCCCGCTCATAAGCGTTTAAAATTTCTTCCTGGAGCCTACGCACATTTTCAATATCTTTCTTTTTGATGTAATCTTGAACCACTTCAGGCATACCCCCAATATACAGATAATATTTGAACAACCGGGTGAGCTTTTCATGGAAAATCTCCGGAAGCGGCTTCGAGAAGGACTGATCTTTGAGACGTTTAACCAGCATATCTTCTTTCATGGCCACCAGGTATTCAAAGAAACTCATGGGGTATAGGGTCATAAAACTCACTTTGCCAACGGGAAAACTGGTGGG
>CP070627.1:3911457-3912856 GCA_020355945.1 Candidatus Aminicenantota bacterium
CCTTTTTTATTTTCCCTGACCAGGACAGCAATATCGTTATAGTCACAGCCCCTGGCTGTGCAGTCATCGATGACAGCCTTCACCTGTTCAAAAACCATGGGGTCTGCTTCCTCTGCTTTTGTGGTCTCTTCAATAAACCGCAGGGAAACAAAACCGCCTTGTTTTCGGGCCGGATTTTGGGTAATATTGCTGTAGATGCCCCCTAACTGTACACCCCTGGTATTATAAAAAGTACGTACTGATTCAAAGAAAAGGTTATTAAAATCCACGATATTTTTCAGACTTCTAAAATTGTTATCCAATACTTTGATGGTCAGTTGCTGTGGTGGGATTCTCTTTTCAATCTCCTTTTCCATAATTTCCCAATCCGTGCCCCGCCACCTGTAAATAGACTGTTTGGCGTCGCCAACCGCCATATTAAAAAGATTTGTGGCCAGAGAATTCTCAAACAGGGGGAGCAAATTCTCAAACTGCAATCGTGATGTATCCTGGAACTCGTCGATCAGGTAATGGTTGTATTTCTCGCCCAATATGGAATATATAAAAGGGATAGGAGAATCTTTCACAATTTCATAGACTTTTACATTAAATTCCGAAATAGGCACCACGTTATTCTCTTTTTTGTATTCTTCAATAAGCTCTTTAACCCGGTTAACGATAGAGGCCAGATAGATGTTGTCCAGAACAGCAGCGGCGGTTAATGCCAGGCGGCGGTGGGCATCGTAATAATGAATAATATCTTCGCTAATTTGCTCCAAACCGTTATCCAGTAGATGTTCAATTGCAGTTTTTATTGCGGCAGGTGCGGATTTACTGGTCCATTGGCCTTCTTTGAAACGTTTTCCCATTTCGAAATTTTTCTCACTGCCTACCCTTAGCTCTGCGCATTTTTGCAAGAATCCTGCTGCCCCGCTTTTTTTATAGGCAAAATCATCGATGGTCAAACCAGCTCCTTGAATAAGGTCCAATGCTTGTTTGCCCAATTTATTGAAGGTTTCGACATAGTTTCGGCGGAGGGTTTCCAATTGTTCCATAAAGCGAAAAAACTCTACATTATCAAACTGGCTGATGGAGCTTATCCAGTTGATATTTTTTTCGTTAAACAGTTCTTTTTCAAATTTTCTTATATCTGCTTCGATATTCCAGCTTTTTTCTTCCTGGACCCGGGAAAACACCAGTTTTAAAATGATATCCGTAATATATTCATCTCTTCCCACACTGGCCAGGAGTCGTTCAATCACATAGTCTTCGATTTTTTCGTAGTTCAGATCGATGGCGAAATTCAGGGGCAGGCCGATTTCCAGGGCAAAGGCTTTAATGACTCGATGGATAAAGCTGTCAATAGTCATAATGGCGAAGTCCGAATAATTGTGTAACAGTGTAGTCAGGAGTTCCGAGC
>CP070627.1:3912956-3914342 GCA_020355945.1 Candidatus Aminicenantota bacterium
GTATTAATCCTCTTGCTCCCCTTCTTTCTTTATGGGGATTCTAAATCATCTCACTATACAAAAGTAAAAACAAGAACCATTCAAGTCAAACCAATCTTAAAGCTTACGGATTTAAAACTGAATACTGAAGGATGGGTTCCTTTTTTTGACAGCTTTTTCGATGTGGATCAAAACGGTGATTTTTATTTTATCGAAGGTGCCAATCACCGAATTTTGAAATTCAGCCCCCAAAAAAAGTTGATCTGCCAGATCGGTAGTATCGGGCAGGCAGACGATGATCTTTATTATCCATGCGCCATATTCGTGGATTGTAATTCCATCCTGGTGGGTGACCATGGTGGAAAAAAAATCAAACGTTTTTCATTATCCGGTCAATTTATTTCGGCATATCCGATTAAAGATTGTGTACAATTGAACACCATCCGGGTGGGTAATGGGAACATATACTGTGATGCCCGTTATGAAACGGATGATTGGCATAAAAGAAAAGCGATATCCATTTTTAATACCAATGGAAATTTTATGAAGGAGATAGGAAAAAGTTTGAAGACACAGGATTGGGTCTCCTATCGAATTTTTAATGCAGCGATTTTCCAGGTAAAAAACAACCAGATTTATGGCACTTATAAATGTTACCCGGTGATTTTCAAATATGACCTGGAAGGCCGTATTATTTTCTATTTAAACCTTGGAGAAATGAGCATTCCTGAAATTGATGAAATAAGCAAACAGGTCAGGGAAGGCTCATTTGACACTCCCGGGGAAAAGAAATCAAAAAAAATAAACGTTGTCCGTGGAACTCAATACTGCATGGGATTCGATGTTGATGAAAACAGTCATCTTTATTATGCGTTAGGTTCAACCGCCGGATTGCATCTTATCCTGCATCTCGATAGTAATGGAAAGCTCCTGGAAAAAATTATATTGGAAAAGGATAATCATATCGTCAAAATTCGGGGTCTCTATATAAGAGAATCAATAAGATATGGAATCGGGTATTTAGAGAGATTTGGGGATGATGCGTTTTTATTTGTTTTTTAAGCCTGGTAAATTAAAAAAAAGGAGGAATAAATGAAAATGAAAACATTTGTAAAAGGTACGTTAATTGGATTTGCCCTCATAGGGCTCCTCTTAGCGGTTTTTCCGAATATTTTATGGCCATGTTCGGTAACAAAAAATTGTCCGAATGGAACCACGATTTGGTGCGAAACCGTTTGGTGTTCTAGTGAGGATGCGTCGTGCAGCACAGGTAGTGATTTTGTTATGTGCTATTGTACTGAGACTACCTTTATAATGGTTACATGTAGTGGAAGTGTTAAAGGTCCTAAAGCACCTGTTAATTGATGTTACAATCTGATTCTAAAATAAGGGGGAGTATACTCCCCC
>CP070627.1:3914442-3915822 GCA_020355945.1 Candidatus Aminicenantota bacterium
TCAAGATTAGATAAATTACAAAAATAATGCGGATGGGCAATTGTAAATATTCTATAAAATTCTTTCCATTATTGCCCATTCGTGATACGCGTAGGGCTTCTCAAGATTGACGCGATCAAATGACGTAGTCCTTTAAATTGCTCCGTTCGGCATAAAGTTCTGAGATAACTCAAAAGATTATCCTTAAGTCAACAGCACTTCCGCGGTGAGGTGATCCTATTACCAGCGACTCGATTTTTCCCAAATTGACAAAAAATTATCTTTGAATTATGATGTTGTTCGCTAGAAGAAAAGACTCTAAGGATGAAGCATGAGTAAAGGAGGTTTAAAAAAATGAAAAAATTGCTTGGTTTATTTTTAATTTTAATTGTAATTGTAGTGACGCCTTTCACCCTATTTCCTTCAGGGGATACGTTTACAGAGCAGATGAAGAAACTTGAACCTTTTGTAGGTAAATGGAAAACCCGTTCCTTTTACCCGGGGAAAGATGCGGCTATACCTGGTGAACTGGAGTACCGCTGGGTTCTGGGGGAAAATTGGTTGTTGGTGGAGTTTGTGGGACAGCACCCTGAACGAGACTTCTGGGAAGCCTATGTAATGATCAAATTCGATGTTTCTAAAAACCTTTATGTATCTTATGCTTTTTTCACTGCCAACGGCCCTACCATCATGACCGGCTCCTGGATTTCCACCCATACCTTCCGACTGGAAACAAAAGACGAGAAAGGAAACAGCATCAGCGGCATTGATTATACAGTAAAAACAGATGGGACCATTTACCAGGAAAACTGGGTCATTGATAAGAACAAAGAAAAGAAAATTACCCTAAAAACCTATTATAACCAGGTTAAATAAATTTGTTTTTTAATTGACAAATAAGAATAAACCAACTATTATATTACTGTACAAAATATAAATAAGGAGACAAAACCAATGGGTCTTGTACATGCGGAAATCGAATTGATAAACGGAGCCGACCTGGTTTTATTCAGGAAAGGTTATATAAAAGAGAAAGATATAAAGCATATGAAAGTAACAGCACTGGTAGACAGCGGCGCCTATATGCTTGCCATAAATGAAAATGTAAAAGTCCAGTTGGATTTGACAAAGGTAGATGTACAAATGGCTGAATTGGCAGACGGTCAAAAAAAGAAATTGGATGTGGTGGGACCCGTGGAAATTCGATTTGAAAACAGGAGAGCTAATGTAGATGCAATTGTTCTTCCCGGGGACTCTAAAATTTTGTTGGGGGTTATCCCTATGGAAGATATGGATGTTGTAGTTGATCCAAAACAACAGAAATTAATCGTAAACCCGGAAAGCCCTTATCTTGCCAAAAAATCTCTAAAATAAAATGCCTCCGGCGGCCAGGGGGGGGGG
>CP070627.1:3915922-3917300 GCA_020355945.1 Candidatus Aminicenantota bacterium
GAAAAAATATCGCAGCATGATTTAAACCGGGTGGTGGTGGCATCCTGCACGCCGCGAACCCACGAAGAGCTATTCCGCCGTGCTTGCGAAGAAGCAGGTTTAAACCGCTATCTTTTCGAATTTGTTAACATCCGGGAGCATTGTTCCTGGATTCATATGAACGTACCTGAGGCAGCCACGGAAAAAGCCATGGAACTCCTTCGCCTCGGTGTAAAAAAAGCCGCACACCTGGTGCCGCTGGAAATTGCATGCGCAAAAGTAAAACCGGCCGTGTTAGTGATCGGCGCAGGGGTGGCAGGTCTGACGGCTGCGCTGAATCTTGGCAAACAGGGTTTCCAGGTTCACCTGGTGGAACAAACCGATAAACTCGGCGGTATTGCAGCCGGGTTATGGAAACTTATTCCAGGCGACCGGTTGGCACGTGAATTGGTGGAAAATCTTGTCAACGCTGTCAAAAAATTAACGAATGTTAATGTTTATCTCAACAGTAAAGTAGAGGATATTTCCGGTTTTATCGGCTCCTTCGATGTTTTAATCACTACTTCCCGGGAGAAAAAGGAGTTCTCCGTGGGCACGGTGATTATTGCCACGGGGGCTCGAGAGCTGGAGCCTCATGGACTCTATGGCCTGGGAGGGTTAGAGGGAGTTTTGACGCAGCGGCAGTTGGAGCAAGCATTGGCACGGGGCAGGAAACATTTCACAAACGTCGTATTTATCAACTGTTCCGGTGCCAGGACACCTGGCCGCGAGTACTGCGGCCGTTTGTGCTGCGGCGCCTCCATCAAGAATGCCCGCTATATCCGGGAGATATGCCCTGGTGCCCGGGTGACCGTGCTTCAGCGCGACATGATGGCCTATGGAATAGAATTGGAAATGGCATTTCGCAGTGCGCAAGAGGCGGGGGTCCGATTCATCAGGTACGACCCTGAGCGTCCACCGCAGGTGCTGGGTAACAACAAAGTCTCCCAGGTACGCGTTTATCATGCCCTGGCAGGAATGGAAGTAACACTCCCCGCTGCTGTGGTGGTGCTGGCGACGCCCCTGGTACCTCAAGACAGTGCAGTAGAACTGGCGCGTATGCTAAAGGTGCCGGTTGATTCTTTTGGTTTCTTTCTTGAAGCCCACCTGAAACTCAGACCGGTGGAATTTGCCACAGATGGTGTGTATATTGCCGGTGCAGCACGGTTCCCAGCCAACATTCGAGAGGCGACAGCCCAGGGAATGGCAGCCGCAGCCAAGGCAGCCGCACCCATGACCGCCGGGGAAGTCCCCCTTGAAGCAACTACAGCTAAAACTGAAACACGTCTTTGCAGCGGGTGTGGAAATTGTAAAATGATTTGCCCTTTCGCTGCAATCGAAATGGAAATAGATAACCAGG
>CP070627.1:3917400-3918770 GCA_020355945.1 Candidatus Aminicenantota bacterium
GCTTCGGTTTTCAGGGGAATGACGGTGTTTAAAGGGTTGGAAAAAGTAACCGGGATAAAAGCAGCTAAAATAAAAAATGTACTGGAATCCTTAAATGCCTTTTCACTGGTTTACCTTGAGGAAGATACTTTTAATATTCACCGGCTCACCTCCACATTTGTAACCACATCCAAAATGGAAAATAGTGAGAGAAAGAAAACCCATATTCTTGCCGCGGAATATTTTGATGGGAAAAGGGATAAAGAAAAAAAAATATTATTAGAAGATGCTTTTGAAGCCCGTTGGCATTTACTGCAGGCTGAAGAGTGGGACCGGGCTGTAGAATTTACTCGTGGAATGATAGAGCATTTGAGCATTACGGGCTATCCCCAATTAGCGTTTCAATTACTGGCTGAAATTTCGGTAAAACCTATCAGCGACAAAAACCGGGCGGCATTGTATCATTTTCAGGGAATTTTATACCACGATTTCGGTGATTATGATGAAGCGTTAAAGCAATATAAAAAGGCCCTTGAAATAAGAGAAAAAATCGGAGATATTAAAGGGATTTCATTAAGTTTATTAGAGATCGGAATCACATATCAATATAAAGGCGATTATGATAGGGGATTAAAGCAGTTAAAAAAGGCAAAGGACACTTTTACGAAAATCGGAGATATTTCTGGTGTATCGAAAGTTCTACATCATATCGGAATGATCTGTGAATATAAAGGCGATTATGATGAGGCGTTAAAACAGTATGAAAAATCCCTGGAAATAAAAGAGAAAATCGGTGATATTAAAGGGATTTCAGATATTCTGCATCAAATTGGAATGATATATCAACTTAAAGATGATTATGATTATGCGTTAAAGCTGTATGAAGAATCCCTGGAAATAAGAAAAAAAATCGGAGATATATCCGGTACTGCATCAAGTCTCGGTCTGATGGGAACAATCTATTTTGAAACAAAGGATTACACCAAAGCCTTGAAATCTTTTATAACCGCTTTCTTGATTTTTTCAAAATTAGGTTCACCAAATGTAAAAAAAGCCAGAAAGGATATTTTAAATGTGAAGCAATTCGTTCCCGGAGAGCATTTTAATGACATTTTAAACGAGTTTAATCTGCCTTCGGACATTTTTGATGAACAAGAAGAAGAGGGGGAGGAGAAAAAGTTCTATGAGTTTATGTTCAATATTACCTCCCAGGCAGTTAACGCGAAAGAAAAAAATACTAATGAAAAGGAACCCGTCATCAAAATGATAAATGAAATTTTAGAACAAATCCCGGGAAACGCGCCGGACCAGGAAGGTCTTATCACCTATTTTCAAATGCTCCTGGCTTATCTGGCAGATGAAGATTATAAAAAATATAAAGAAAATATTCC
>CP070627.1:3918870-3920237 GCA_020355945.1 Candidatus Aminicenantota bacterium
GGGGGAAGGCGCATGGCGCATGGCGCTTTGCGTACAGCGTCATTCGCATCATTTGCTTTGCGCCCTGCGCTTCGCGCTTTGCGCATACTCCCCCGCACAAACTTTTGATTAAATGGTTTCCTTCATCCTTGACAGACTTTTGTACCGAATACGCCTGCTTGTATCTACCTTTATGATGCCCTTTTCAATAATCACCGGATGAAGGTCCAGGGCTCGCGGGGCTGGTGCACTGGTTACACTTCCGGCAATATCAAAGGCAGAAGAATGACAGGGACAGATAAATTTATTTTCATCGGGTATCCAGGTAACCGCACATCCCAGGTGGGTGCATTTGGCTGACAAAGCCAGGAAACTGCCGTCTTCCAATCGTGAAAGGTAGAAATGACCTATCCTGAAGGGGGTAACCGACTGGAGAGAAAAGTCCTCCACTGCCCCGGCTTCAATAAGACTTTCAGTATCTTCCCCGGTAGTATGGGGCTTACGGGGCCAGAGGAAAGAAACCACTATCCCGCTAAATTCGGCAAGCCCAATCATTCCCAATCCCAGCAGCACTTTGGATAAAAAATCTCGCCGGGAAAGTTGGGAAGCCGCGATTTTTTCTTTTTTTGATGTTTTCATCATAACCTCCTAAACAAAAGTTTTTTAGGGGTCCAGGGGGCGATTTTTCAAAAAAGCCCCCTGGTCGCCGAAGGCATTGTCAATGCCATGCCGGTTCCCCTGAACCATATACCTATCACTGTTAAAACGATAAAAGAGACCAACAGCAATATGAAAACGGCCTGGATGGCCTCGTTATTGGAAGCGGTATACCTTTTTTTCACCAGTTGATAAAAACCGGTAACCGCTGCCGCGACAATACTTAAGGGCAGCAGCCCGCTGCTGATAATGGAAGGAACCCCGGGCAGCCAGGCGGTAAAATCGATGAAATATTCATCACCAATTACGCCCAGGGGAGTGATTACAAATGCGGTGAGAGCAGAAAAAATCCCTATCCGGCGGCCTTTTTGCGATTGGAACCAAACACCGGTGGTGTTGGCATCATATTTTAAATAGGGTAAACCAATGAGCGCTGCAGCAGCCAGCAGCGGGATAATTAAAATCGCCACCACCGGGTGAAAATGAAGCAGCATTTCTTGAAAACCCATGAAATACCAGGGGGCTTTGGCCGGGTTAGGGCTGAGTCCCGGGTTGGCTTTATCCTGCAGCGGTGCATTAAAAAACGTGGAAAAGACCAGGATAACTGCCACCAGCACCAGTGCCACCACCAGCTCCCGAATCACCAGGTTTGGAATTGTTGAAACGTGTTTATTCCCAACCTCAGCTTTTGTTCCGGATGTTCCATTGAAAGACCGGGGAATGACCACGCC
>CP070627.1:3920337-3921691 GCA_020355945.1 Candidatus Aminicenantota bacterium
GAATGAGCCTCAGGGAGGTGGCCGAAGGACACCGTACGGGCGAATGAGACATGAACTGCATGATAAGTTTTTCCAAAACTGAATAGTTACTCGAAAGTTTCTTGAGAAATAAGAGATTCTGTGATATATTTTTCTTGCTTTAAAGAACAATCAAAAATTTGAATAAAGGAGTTATAAATTATGCTGCTAACAATTGATGTAGGCAATACAGTCACCGGGATTGCTGTTTTTTATGAAAGTCGCCTTATGTTTATGAACAAACTGATGACCCCGGATGAAGTATCGCGGTACTTTTTGAAAAGTCTGGTTAAGAGGAAATACAGGCTGGAAGTCAGGGATATTATTGTATCATCAGTGGTTCCTTTTGTTGACGAATCTCTCCGGTTGAGCATTAAAGAGTATTTCGGGAAAGAGGCTATATTTATCGATCATACCACAGCCGACCATGTGGGACTCAAACTAAAAATCGACATCCCGGAAGAATTAGGAGCCGATCGAATTGCCGATGCCATTGGTGCGCTTCATTTCTTTGATCCTCCCTTTATCATTATCGATTCCGGTACCGCCACCACCTTTGATGTGGTGAGCAAAGACCTGGAATACCTGGGCGGTTGTATTTTCCCCGGAATTGAATTATCCATTAACAGCCTGGCCCAACATGCCGCTAAATTGGGACGGGTTCATTTCCAGGTCCCTGAATCTATCATGGGGACCAATACGGAATCACATATCATCACCGGCATTTATCACTGTTATGTAGGGGGATTGTCTTATATGATCGAAGAATATAAAAAAATCATTGGCAATAACGCAAAGGTGATTGCCACGGGTGGGCTGGTACGATATTTCGAAAGCAAAATCAAAGGCATCGACCTGTTTGAACCCAACCTGATCTATTACGGGTTAAAGAAAATTTATGATATGATTAAAAATAAAAGTGGATAAAGATAAAGATTTTGTGATCAAAATTATCCAATACCTGCAAAATAAATACGGTATCATTTTCTTTATTACCACCAAGGATTTTGATACCCTCTACCGTTGGTGGGAAAAACGAATCCCCATACGCATCGTAAAGGAAGCCGTGACAAATATCGTAGAACGATGGACAGAAAAGAAAAAAAAAATTTACAGCTTTTCCAACTTCAATTATGAAGTGAAAAAAATTTTTAAGGCCTTTCTCCAACTGGATGTGGGTAGTGAAAGAGGTGATAATGAAACCCAAACCAAAGAAGATAAAAACCAATTCGAGGAAATAGAATATTTTTTCAACCATTACCCGGAGGAATTGAGCATACTGAGAGAGGACTTTGAGAACATCTATCGTAAAATAAAAAATGAAGAAAACATTGAC
>CP070627.1:3921791-3923144 GCA_020355945.1 Candidatus Aminicenantota bacterium
TTTCCTTGGCTCGATTCGATGCCGCCATCACCCGCTTAAGATTTCTCTCTGCCATACTTCCTTTGGACACCAAATCCAGGGTCAAATCCGTATAACCGATGATGACGGTCATGATATTGTTGAAATCATGTACAATTCCCTCTGTCTGTTTTCCAATGGTTTCCATTTTTTTCATCTGGCGAAGTTGCTCTTGCAATAATTGTTTCTCCGCTTCAACCTGTTTCAAGGTTTCCCGGACCGATTTTTGTTCTTTAATTTTTGTTTGTAATTGGGATGCTTTGGTTTCCAGGTTTGCTAATATTGAATTGAAGGATGTCGCCAGGGTTCCCACCTCATCAGTTGATTGTAAAGGAACTCTCCGTGATAAATCGTCGCCGGGAACCTGCTTAACCGTGCTGATTAATTTTGTCAACGGCCTGGTAATCACTAAGCTGATAAAGAACAAAACAAGGATTACCAATAAAAAAATTGATAAACTAACCCATGTAATTGTGTTTTTAATTTCAATCCCCATAGGGAAATATTTGTATATAGAGACGGAAATGAATCCCATAAGAAGAGCAAGGATGATGAAAAGTTTTGCTCTTATAGTGAACGTGAATCCTTTAAGCGTTTTTAAAGGTTTAAAATGATTATTCATCAAATCACCTCTTACTATATTCATGTACCTGTTCTTATATTGATCATTTATTATATATTGATTAAGCAATTTTGTTGCCAGGAGAGCCAATCCGGGGGTGAACCGGCCAGGAAGCCATCATACCATGTTTTGGGGGAGAAAACCGGCAATTGAAAAAAAGGAAAACGGAGCAAAAAAAATTGACAAACTTCTCTCCTTTTCCCTGGAATCCTCATATGACGGGTTTATAAAGGGGAGTAGAATGATTGACAAAGCAAAATATATTGCAGGGTTTATTTCCGTGAGCGCCTTTCTACAGGAAATTCAATTGTAAAGGTAGTGCCTTTTTCCCGGTTGACCTCGATTTTACCCGCCAGTTGTTTGTTCAATATATTGACCAGGTGCAAACCAAAACTCGGGGGATTTTGTATATCGATATGTCCCGGCAGTCCTACACCGTTATCGCTGATAACCAGTTCATAGGATTGATTGTCTTTAAGTCGCATTTGGATGCGAATTTCCCCGGTTTTATCGCCGGGGAAGGCATATTTAAACGCATTGGTGAGTAATTCATTGATAAGCAGGCCGCAGGGAATGGCCAGGTCAATCCCTAAAAAAATATTTTCCGTCCTGGTAATTACGGATGCTTTGTTACTGTTCACGTCCCTCAATTGGGAAATATGCATGGCCAGGCTTTTAATGTATTCGGAAAAATCGATTTTTGACAGGTTTTC
>CP070627.1:3923244-3924591 GCA_020355945.1 Candidatus Aminicenantota bacterium
TCACGGCAGCATATATTTTTCGCAGACAGTACCAATCTTTGCGGGACAGACCAGCCAGCGAATCTCTGCCGGAGTTGACGGCGGATTCAGCTCATTTCCTGCCGGGACAAGCGTTCTAATACGCCGAACTACCAATCAAGAACCTGCCTTGATTGCATACCCCTATGGTGAAAATGGCGGGATGGTTTTTCTCAGCGCCTCATACCCGGATTGGTCCCTAGCGCACGGGGCTTGCACATTGTCCGAATTAAAATTAGTACGTGACCTGATATCGTACCTGAAAAACCCCCATTTGCCTATCCCCATGTTTGATGTGAGCACGATTCCGACAGTACAGGTGCAATTGAATGTGAAAATAAAAAATTCAAGTCAATTCCCTGCTTCAAAGGCATTATTGAAAACATACACACCCTTTAGAGACCAGGTGGTTTATGAGTCTGAACAAAGTATTACTTTACCCCCGGGAGAGGAAAGTGATGTTTCCATTTCTTTTACATTGACAGATGTCCAGACCAATGATTATGGCATTTACGGGACCTATTACGAGCTTTTTGATGAGGAAGGGAACCAGGTTTTGAACGCAGTAGAGAGTGATTCGGGCCGGTTTGCCATTTACAGCACACCTGACCCGTATGTACCGAAAGACCAATGCCAGTACTGGTTAACTGTAGATAATGAAGAAGTGCATATTGGCGACCCGGTGAGCTTTGTGCTCCATGCCCGCAATTACACGGATACGGAAAAACAAGTGGAATTCCAATACCAATGGGGTCACCAGGAAATAAATCCATTAACCACTCTTACCCTGCCCCCGGGAGAAACAGTTGAATATTCCTTTGAAAAACAGGCGGAACGTACCATGTTCTGGGTATATGCACCCGGGGTCTACAAATTCGGTAAAGGCTTCACTCTGATCCGTCCTAAAACCATGAGTTATATCCATTTGAACCATTACTGGGGAATCAAAGCAGGAATGCCTATTTCTTATAAATGCGAAGTCAATAACAGCCTGGATAACGATATAGATTGCAATATTAAATTGAGTCTTCTTGACTTAAAAGAAAACCTGCTCAAGGTCCTATATAATGACACCCATCATATGGGGGGCGGGGGCACCTATGAGTTTAGCGATACGCACCCCATGCCGGATATAGAGGTGCCGGGCAAATGCTGGTTGAAACTGGAAGTGGAACGGCCGGATGGAACAAAAGAAACACAAAAAAGAGGCGTTACTTATTTACAACCCCTGGTGAGATTATTAACGCCTGTGCTGGAGATACCAGGCGGTACCAGCCCGGATAAATTAATCCCGGGGGTAACCTACCCGGTGCATATGAAATTACATAA
>CP070627.1:3924691-3926032 GCA_020355945.1 Candidatus Aminicenantota bacterium
CTTAAGGCCGACCCGAAACATGCTCCGCTATTCCATGCTTATGCAATCATGCTCAAAGAACAGGGGCGGTTTGACGACGCCGAAGAGCAATTCAAAAAAGGCCTTAAGGCCGACCCGAAACATGCGCCGTTATTCCATGCTTATGCAATAATGCTAAATGAACAGGGACGCTTTGAGGAAGCCGAAGAGCAATTCAAAAAAGGCATTCAAGTCGACCCGAAAGATGCATGGTTATTCCAGGCTTATGCACTTATGCTCAAAGGGCAGGGGCGCTTTGAGGAGGCCGAAGAGCAATTCAAAAAAGGCATTCAAGCAGACCCGAAAAATGCATGGTTATTCCAGGCTTATGCACTCATGCTCAAGGGACAGGGGCGCTTTAAGGAGGCCGAGGAGCAATTCAAAAAAGGCATTCAGGCCGACCCGAAACATGCACCATCTTATCAAGCGTACGCGTTGATGCTCAAAAAAAAAGGACACTTTGAGGAGGCTGAAGAGCAATTCAAGAAAGGGATCCAGGCAGATCAGAAACATGCCCACTCATATCAGGCGTACGCGTTGATGCTCAAAGAAATGGAATACTTTGAGGACGCCGAAGAACAGTTCAAAAAAGGAATACAAGCCGACCCGAAACATGCGCCATTATATCAAGCGTACGCGTTGATGCTTAAAGAACAGGGACGGCTTGAAGAGGCCGAAAAGCAATTCAAAAAAGGGATTCAAGCGGATCCGAAACATCTTCCTTCATATAGGGCCTACGCGTTAATGCTCGAAGAACAGAAACGGTTTGATGAAGCCGAAGAAGTAATGGAAAAAGCTTTGAAGTTTGATCCACAAAAGGCATAAAATAGTATTTCTAAGCCTGGAATTTTACTACTTGAACTGACTTTATAGATTCTTCAAATTCCTAAAATATGGTATAATTGAGGATACAAAGGCAGAGCAATGAAGACAGTAAAACAATTAAAAAAAATACTGGCACAACATAAGCCGGATTTAAAGCGAAAATACCATGTGAAACAATTGGGGGTTTTCGGTAGTTATGCTCGAGGAGAAGAGATGCAAACCAGTGACCTGGATATACTGGTGGACTTTGAGCAGCCCATCGGGTTGGATTTTGTCACCCTTGCTGAAGAGTTGGAAACACTGCTGGGTGTAAAGGTGGACCTTGTATCTGCAAATGCAGTTAAACCACGTATGATGGAATCTATAAAGAGAGAATTGGTCTATGTCTAAAAGAGACTGGAAGATATTATTTGAAAATAAGGTGCCAGTCAAAAAAAATCTCTAAACAACTCTTAATAAAAAATTTTTGGAAGTCCAGAAACCTTTTTATAAAAAGGT
>CP070627.1:3926132-3927470 GCA_020355945.1 Candidatus Aminicenantota bacterium
ACCAAAAAGCCCGTAGCACACATCATTCACAACTTCGGAAGAGCCGATCAAGTGGATAAAGACTCCCTGGTGAGGTTATGTAAATCAATCGCCCGTGTATGTGGCTTAAAAGTGCTCGATATTTCAGAACAGTGGGAGCAGGAGAAAAGTGAGCAGAATGATGATGAGGCTAAAAAATTATTTGATACCGTTAAATTTATCAAGACACTGGAATTTGGTACGGTTGAGGTGATCAAGTTACTATGGGAAAAATTGGGGATTGGTGAAGCGCTTCGTTCCATCGGAGAGCATAATCAGAAAGTGTGCCCGGGGTCTTACTCTTATGAACAGGCATTATTGGCGATGACAGCCAACCGTCTCTGTGAACCTGAGTCCAAATTGGGTGTCTGGGATAGATGGCTATCAAAGGTATATTTTCCCTCCGGTGATACGTTAAAACTGGACCATATGTACGAAAGTATGGACTATCTCTATTATCATGCAAAAGAGGTTGAAAAAAATGTATTTTTTCATACAGCTAATCTTTTTAACCTGGAAGTGGATTTGATCTTCTACGATACAACAACAGCGTCTTTTTGTATCGATCAAGAGGATGAAGATATAGATATTGACATTGATGGTGAAATAGAAGTTCTTGCAGAAGGCCTTCGTAAGTATGGTCATTCCAAAGATGGAGTTTGGAGTCCTCAAGTAGTTGTCGCCTTAGCCGTAACCCGTGAAGGATTACCGGTTCGTTGTTGGGTATTTCCCGGCAATACTCCTGATGTGAATACCATTAAGAAAATTCGTCAGGATTTGAGAGGTTGGAAGCTTGGCCGTGCTCTTTTTGTAGCTGATAGCGGTATTAATTCAGAAGAGAATCGAGGAGAACTTTCCAGGGCCTGTGGGAAATATCTTTTAGCTACGCGGATGGCCAGTGTATCGGAGGTGAAAAACAAAGTTCTGAGCAAACGTGGTAAATACAATGTGATCAAAGAAAATTTGCATGCCAAAGAGGTGATTGTAGGAGATGGTGAGCGTCGTCGTCGTTATATACTCTGTTACAATCCCAAAGAGGCAGAACGTCAAAAAAAGCATCGTGAGAAAATAGTGGAAAAGTTAGAAGAACTATTGAGTCAGCATAAGGATAATAAAGCTACGGCGCAGTGGGCGATCGAGCTGTTGGCCTCCCGCCGATACAAACGATATTTAAGAATAGGTAAAGGTAATCGTGTAGAGCTGGACCGCAAAGCCATTAAAGGGGCAGAAAGGTATGATGGCAAATGGGTAATTGAGACAAACGATGATACGATAAGCTTTGAGGACGCCGCCTGCGGCTATAAAGGACTTATGGTAATT
>CP070627.1:3927570-3928903 GCA_020355945.1 Candidatus Aminicenantota bacterium
GCATCATATTTTTCCGCCAGTTCCACGATTTGATCCAACCTGGCCAGGTCCCCATCCATGGAAAAATTACCATCGGTGAGAATCATCTTCAACCGTTTGTCTGCATGCAGTTGGAGTTTTTTCTCCAGGTGTTTCATATCGGAATGCTTGTAAGAATCCTGTTCGGCTTTACACAGACGCATACCGTCTATAATAGACGCATGCACCAACCGGTCGGCAATCATCACATCCTGTTCGGTCAATAAAGCCTCAAATACACCACAGTTGGCATCCATACAAGAAGGGAAAAGAATGGTATCTTCAGTTCCCAGGAATTCCGATAATTTGTCTTCCAACTGCTTATGAATGTCCTGGGTACCGCAAATAAACCGAACGGAAGACATCCCATAACCCCTGTGATCCAATCCTTTGCGCGCGGCTTCAATCACTTCCGGATGAGAGGAGAGCCCCAGGTAATTGTTGGCACACATGTTAATCACCCGTTTTTCTTCGGTTCCTACTGGAAAAACCACTTCGATTTCCGAATCCTGGGGGGCACAGATGATGCGTTCTTCTTTAAAAAGACCATCACTTTTAATATTTTCCAGTTCTGACTGGAAGATTTTTCTATTGCCATCACTAAATGCCATAATTAATTACCCCCTGTTTTATTCGACACCGAATTCTTTCATCAGGATAACGATGCTGTTAACTGTATCAAACGCTTCAGGTGTGGCTTTGGCATCCGGGATCTGGATGTTGTAGTTGGTTTCTAAAAACCGCTTCAAAGAGACCATTGAAAAAGAATCCACGATACCACCGGAAATTAACGGCGTATCATAGGTGACCTCTTGATCATCATCATCTTCCAGGTATTCTTCCTGAATATACTCTAAAATGACATCTTTTAGATCAGACATGTTTCATCTCCTTATATTATTTTCTGCCACCAAGACACCAAGACACGAAGGTACATTTTTTTTATCTTTATGCCTTAGTGTCTTTGTGGCAATTTCTTTATTCATGGTTTTCCAGGGTTGAGGTGTCACCGATTTCTTCACCCCACTCTTTGGCTCTGAGCAGACGCCTCATGATCTTCCCGCTGCGGGTTTTGGGTAAGGAATCCAAAAATTCGATCTCCTGGGGCATGGCCAGGGGAGATAATTTCTTGCGGACAAAATTCATTATTTTTAATTCCAACTCTTTAGAGGGCTCAAACCCGGGTTTTAGTGCGATAAAGGCCTTTACTACTTCCATATTGACAGGATCAGGCTTTCCCACTACTGCGGATTCCGCCACGGATTCATGCTCTAAGAGGGCAGACTCAATCTCGAAGGGTCCCACCAGGTGACCC
>CP070627.1:3929003-3930318 GCA_020355945.1 Candidatus Aminicenantota bacterium
GGGAAGAACTCCACTGATATTGAGTTCCATTCATGGTTATTCTCAGCTGACAGATATTTTTCTTAATAACGGTGCAAATATAGATGTAACAGATAATGACTATAATAGAACCGCACTTCATTTTGCTGCTTTAAACGGACATCTTTCGATAGTCAAAGAGCTCGTTAAAAAAGGAATTGATGTCAACATCAAGGATATTGATGGGAAAACACCTCTCTATTATGCCTGCAGATATGGTCATGAAAAAGTGGCGAAAACACTAAAATCTTTGGGTGCAAAAGAAAAAATAAATATCATAAATTTTGGGTATTCTTCATGGATGAAAAAAAAACTCAAGGAAGGACAAGCTGTTGCCTGGGCGTTAGGGCGTATTGGTTATGCGGTTAAAACCAAAAACCATTTTCTGATATTCAGTTATTATGTATATGGCAATGAACCGGATGAGCCTCGGTTGGCAAACGGGCACATCCACATTGATGAAATAAAGGGGCAAAAAACCATTGTTTTTGCGGGTGGTTCCGCGTATTGGCATCATAATCCTGAGCGCTATAACAGATGGCAGAAAATTCATCCGGACATCTCCTTTATTTACAGCTTTAAAGACAAAAAGGGTAGGGGTATGGAGTCATATTATTTTAAAGATGTGGATGGACCCACATATACTTATCTTCCGGATGGGGAAAAAATGCAGGATAGAGAATTGAAAGTTGAGAGCATAAAAGTTGAGAGCATACGTGACCTCGAAACAGGGTTTCTGGTAGAAGTGGACGGGCTGGTGATTTTTCATGGCGGGTACCACATACTGTTTTCAGAATCCAGGGAGAAATCCTTCAAAAAAACCATCAACTATCTAAAAGAAACGGGTAAAAACATTGACTTATTGATCATGCCGGGGCATTCTACGTATGATAAAGTATGGCCTGTCAATCTAAAAGGAGTGGATTATGCAGCGAAAACTCTGAAACCAAAAGCATTTCTTGTAATGGCAGCAGATTCAACTGAGTTTGTTTTAAAAGAAGTTTATTTAACTCTTAAAAAATACAGTAACCATACAAAGATATTTTGTCCGGAGCATCGTGGAGACAGTTTCCATTATGGGATAGACTGAAAAAACTGTAAAACCGGATCAACAGGCAGGAATTAAATATTCAAAAAAATGGGCAGGCAAAAAATATTAATTTATCGATGCAGCTTCCAGTTCAAAGTCACCCCGGGTTGGCCAACCCGGACCACCTTTTTTGTATAAATGAGGGTATCCTTGTTTAAATGCCTCTATCATTTTTTCCAGGGGAAAATCAGCAAATTGACCGTGATC
>CP070627.1:3930418-3931733 GCA_020355945.1 Candidatus Aminicenantota bacterium
TGGGAATGACCAGGGCAATATTAATTTCGGTTTCACCGGTGGGGAATTTTTCCGCGGCTCTATTGAACAGATGTTCGATTAAGAGGGAAAGCAAATTTTTATTACACATTTTTATTTGATTTTCCTGCAAAAATTTTGAGATAACAGGTATATTCGCATACATTGGCTCCCAGTAGGCGACCTGCATCCCGCCGACACCCGCGGAGACATTATATTCAAGACACTTTAAACCCGTAGGAGAGAAAATAAAATCTCCCCGTGCCAAAAGATTGTCAATATGTCGGTCATTCACTCCATCCAATTGAATCTTAACGATGTCCGGGGGAATTTCGTAATAGCGGCTCATTTTATAAGGATCATTAGCAAATATAAGCCCGGGAATACGTTTGATAAGCTTGAATACATTTACACAGGCTTTTTCCATTTGATTCCTGGTATATTGATTGACAAATGCTGGCCAGGGTTGGAGTTTTCCCACATCATCTTTTCCTTCCAGGGTGCTAAAACTGGAACGCATCAGCGCCCCGGGATTTTTTTCTACGAACTCCAGGAACCGGAGGCTGGCATTTGATAATTTTTCATGGGCAGCCCTTATATCAGGGGTTATTTTCATCAATTACTCCATATCTTCCCCCAAATAGGGGTTATTGGTAAGCTTCCGCCGCTGGATGTTACACCCTGGCATTTCTTAAGCGCGGCTTGGGGGCTTACACCTTTTGGAAGACCCCGGTGCAGGCACACCTATCAAACATAACCACAAGAGATTGTTAAATTGATCGAATTTAAAGTTTAATTGTCATACAAAATCTAAAATTTGACAAGCCTTAATTTTGTTAGCTGCTTTAGAGCTGGCGGGTTATTTTATTAAACCTTAACTTATCTATGTTTTGAGTCTTTTATTAGCTGCCCGATTGCCCGACAGATTCCAGGTTTTAATGAAAAGGCTTTATATTAAACTTTTTTGCGGCACCCAACATTTTTAAGGGATGCGAAAGAGCGTTACTTTTCGATCCCGGTTATATGAAAATCCTGGATGTCCGGGTAATATTTGGGGAATTTCAGGGGTTTTGATTTTTTTTGCCTGGCACGGATGCCACCAGGTTAAGGCTAAACATTTATTAATATATGATTTTTAGCAATTTAATTAGACACACCCCGTCCGCTTCGCGGCCACCGCCACTATCTCTCAAGAGGGGAGACACACCCCGGCCCTCCGGGCCACCCCTCTCAAGAGGGGAATTTAATGACTCAGTACTGCGTCTTGAGCACCAGGCATTGTATGCTTTCCGGACCTCCCCTCTCGAGAGGGGGGACG
>CP070627.1:3931833-3933124 GCA_020355945.1 Candidatus Aminicenantota bacterium
GAACCGAAAATACCTATCTTTGAGACTCCGAAATCCTTATTTAGCCCAGGATTCATGGCTCTTAAGCGTTTAATTACGTCTTCATCATTAGCTCGATTGACTTTTTTTTGTCTCTTCATCGGCTTTGCCTACCTTTATAAATGCTTGTTATATAATCAATAATAGTATTATCCAGTCATTTTGTCAATAAGTGAAAAACAATTATTCAGTTTAAAATAGGGGAAAATAGGGGGGACAGGCAAAAATTTACCCAACCATTCTGCTTATTCCAACATTCCATCATTCCAATCAATTGGATTTTTTTGCCTGGCACCTTTTTTGGCACCACCTGGATATCATGAAACGCAACCTGGAAGAGATTAGAAAAAGAGGAAGTTAGGAAGATAGGAAGAGAGGAAGATGAGAAGTGAAGACATCATTCCAGTCATTTTTTAGAAAATCTCCAAATATAACTAAGAATTTTACTTATTCCAACAAAAATTATTACTTTTTCAATTGTTTTCTACCTTTCAGAGAACAGATAAAAATAAACTCATTTAGTTCTAAGTTCTCTCAGAGCTTTATGCCGAACGGAGCACTTAAAAGAGCTTCGTCCGGTCACTCTCCCAGAAGGCCGTACGCGTATCACGAATGGGCGGTAACGCAAGAGCTTAGAAAACTATACAACCGCCCATTCGCATTCTTTCAGTATTTTATCTAATCTTACCAAGTACTCAGTTCTATGCCTCCGGCGGCCAGGGGCTCTTTTTGAAAAAACTGCCCCCTGGACCCCCGCAAAAACTTTTTATTAAGAGGCCTCCATACCGAGGAGACAATATTAGAGGAAAATTTTTATTTGAATTTATTCTGCCTTGATGGTATTATTATAAATTAATAATTCAATCAAAAAGGAGTACTAAAATTCCTTCTCAAAAGCCTTTAAATTGCTTTTTTGTCTCAGATTTGCACGGCCAAGTGCACCGCTATGAAAAACTTTTCGACCGAATAATCAAGGAACAGCCTGCAGCTTTGTTTATCGGCGGTGATATCCTCCCCTCTCCCTACGCTGCCTCGCAAGGCGGCTATGACCTTCCTTATAAAGATTTTATCCGGGATTTCCTGGTTAAGGAATTGAACCGCGTAAAACAAACCCTGGGAAACACCTATCCTAAGATATTCATCATTTTAGGAAACGACGATGCCAGGATAGAAGAAGAAAAAATGTCGGAAGCAGAAAACCAGGGCATCTGGGAATACTGCCACAACCGCCGCATCCAATGGCAGGATTTTTCCATTTACGGGTATACCTATA
>CP070627.1:3933224-3934514 GCA_020355945.1 Candidatus Aminicenantota bacterium
ACGGCAGCATCGTATGAGTAATTGATGCCCTCGACCGCGGTGGGAATACCTGTCTCACAGGTGCTGAGCACAATCTCCACACTGGGATCAGGGCAGTCACAGGCCTCGCGAACCAACCACTCGGTTGAGGATTCCCCTGGTTTCAGCTTATAGCCATATTCTATCCGGACAACTTCGTAATTCCCCGATAAAGTTATCTTTGAAATCTCACTGGTGTATGTATGTTTTAACAGAAAATATACAAATAGAAAATCACCTTCAGCGTCATTGTCTTCATCAATGACATCAATGGCTACCCTATGATAGTTCATTCCTCTATCATCCAGGTTAAATTCTTTCCTTACGGTTTTAATGATTTTATTGGCATCCTTTTCGAGACCGGGTATATGTTTATATGCGTTGGCAAAGATGGTAATAGGCACTTTATCGGAGCTGCCGGCTGCCTGCGCTTGTGAAGCGGCAAGCTGAAAACAGCCAATGGTTACGAACGCTATAATTATTGTTAATAATTTAAAACTAACGTTTGATTTTTTCATATTTCCTCCTTATATGTTTTTAGCTTTGACAAATTTTTCCAGACAATAAATGTTTTGTTGATTTTATCGGCATCTAAGTAGATAAACTTAGATGCCCCGGCTCTGGAATTTTAAACCTCTTAAAATACACAATTAGATCCCCGGGAAATCCCGAAAGGATCGCTGATCTCACCGGGTCCGCTTTTGACTGTGCGGCGGAATACCAGGACCGGTATTGGGTTCCAACATTAATATTGCCGGAACCATAATTATTCCCACCATGGTCATAATTGCAATTTATATTCATCGCAACTCCATTGGACTACGGTTTCGGCTGTAATATTATAAGATATAGGGGAAGTAATAAGATAGTAACACTAAAAAATTATGTTGTCAATACACCAAAAGTTGTATATTTGGTATGAAAATTTTTTTTAAAAAACGTACAACTAAAGTTGTACGTTTCGTAAAAAGTTGTACATTGACAAAGAAATTAAGGAAGTTAAGGGAACAGGCGATGCCTGTTCCCTACTGTTTCACAGCAAGTCCGATGCGGTGGTGGTATCAAAATAGATAATCCAGTCATAATGTTCCCGGATATCGAGGGTCCGGTAATAATTTGCCGGGTTGCCATTATAAACAGCTCCAATAGATAAAAGCGGTCTCTGGATGTTCAACCAGTTGTCCCACTGCGACCCCGCAGGAATCACATCCAGTTGGAAGACAAAGTCCGGGTGCGAGGCATGATAAAATAAAAAGTTGATCGAATCGGCCA
>CP070627.1:3934614-3935902 GCA_020355945.1 Candidatus Aminicenantota bacterium
GACCCCTGGAAACACCTGGGCGGCGGCGACGGATTCTTTGTGTTTGTGGACCCTGAAGATTCCAATACCGTCTATTTTGAATACCAATTCGGTGCCTTACTAAGGAAAAATTTATCCAGCGGTAAAACCAAAAATATCATGCCTAAAACCAGGATCGGTGAGCCGGCGCTGCGCTGCAACTGGATGACACCCTTTATCATCTCACCACATAACCATTTAACCCTATATTTTGGTGCTCAAAAACTGTTTAAATCCCTTAACCGGGGAGATACATGGCACTGTATCAGCCCGGATTTGACCACCAGTCCCGGACCGGAAAAACAAGGCGATGTCACTTACGGTACCATTACCAGCATATCCGAATCTCGGTTTCAGCCCGGTCTAATATACGTGGGCACCGATGATGGAAATATTCAAGTGACCCATAATGATGGGGTTACCTGGGAAAAGATGAATACAGGGCTTCCTCAGCGCTGGGTAAGCCGCGTCATTGCCTCCGGGTATGATAAAGCCACTGTTTATGCAGCCTTAACAGGTTATCGCCAGGATGATTTCAAGAGTTATTTATACCGGTCCACGAATTTTGGTAAAACCTGGACATCCATTTGTGCTAATCTTCCGGATGAATCCGTGAATGTAATCCGGGAGGACCCGAAAAACGAAAATATTCTTTACGTGGGCACGGACCTGGGCATATATGTATCCATTGATAAAGGTAATACCTGGTATTCGTTGTGTAATAACTTACCCATCACGCCGGTGCATGATCTGGTGGTTCATCCCCGGGATAATGAATTGGTAATCGGGACGCACGGCCGGGGTGCGTTTATATTGGATGTAGAACCTATTCAAACCTTTGAAGACAAAACAAAGGGAAAGGAAGCCCACCTATTTGATATTAAACCGGTTTCCCTGCCCCGGGCCCGGGAGAATGGCGAATGGGCCACTGAAAAACACAGGAACGCCTATATTTACTATTACCTGGAAAAACCGCAAAAAGTTGAGATCATGGTACTGGATGATAAAAACAAAGATAAAAAGAAAAAGGAATCCAGGGTGATCAAAAAATTGGAAGGAACCGGTGAAAGAGGCATCAACCGTGCGCTGTGGGATTTGACTTTCGAGGGCAGTACTGAATTGGGTAATGGGTTTGCCACTTCGGGTAAATATGTACAACCAGGAACGTATTCGGTCCGGGTTTCCGCGGGTAAAACCACTTTAACAGGAACAATAAAGATTAAAAGGCAATAAAAATGATTCAATTGAGCTTAATACCTATCAAAATTGA
>CP070627.1:3936002-3937286 GCA_020355945.1 Candidatus Aminicenantota bacterium
CGGCGCACCCAACCTATTAAAGAAAATGTGTCCATCACATACCGGGAATTAAATCGAAAATCCAATCAATTGGCTTATTTATTAAAAGAAAAAGGTGTCGCACCTGACACCATTACAGCCATCATGATGGAACGTTCCCTTGAGATGATCGTCGCAATACTGGGCATACTAAAGGCAGGTGGTGCCTATTTACCCATTGATCCCGGATATCCGCCAGATCGCATTAATTATATGTTGGCTGACAGCAGGGCAAAGCTCTTGCTGGCTGCACCAGGGACCAAGGTTAAGGCTGACCTTGAGGAGAGATTTATAGAGATATTAGATATTTCCAAACTTTTACCTTCCTTAACCTTAACCTTAACCTCAACCTGCCAGGTTAGCCCGGCTAATCCGGCCTACGTTATCTACACTTCGGGAACCACTGGCAAGCCCAAAGGCGTGATAGTGGAGCATCAAGGTGTTGTTAACATGCTAACTTGCAGGAAACATTATTATAAAATTACACCTGGTGATGTGGCACTGCAATTGTTTTCCTATGCTTTTGACGGGTTTGTTACCAGCATGTTTACTCCAACTATTTCCGGGGCTGCTGTTATTTTCCTCGGTAAAGAAGAGGCAATGGACATTTTCGCCATAAAAAAGGCAATATTAAATCACAGGGTTACCCATTTTATTGTTGTACCCCAGTTCTTCCGGAGGATTATGGAGACGCTTACCTGCCAGGAGTCTGCTGGTTTGAAAACAGTGACACTTGCCGGTGACAATGTGCCCGGAAAACTATTGGAAAACACCGGCAAAACACATCCCCATCTTGAAATTGCCATTGAATATGGTGTAACCGAAGCTTCTGTAATGTCTACCATCTGCCGCCACCAGGAAAAGGAAAAAAAGGTATCCATAGGCAAGCCCATCTGGAACACGCATATATACATTCTCGGTCATCAAAGGCAACTGCAGCCCATTGGTGTGGTGGGTGAGTTATGTATTAGCGGGACTGGTCCGGCAAGGGGATATTTAAACCAACCGGAATTAACCGCAGAGAAATTTGAAAGGGCTGTCATTAGTCGTTCTCTAAAAACCAATGGCCGTTTATACCGAACCGGTGATTTGGCCCGGTGGCTGCCGGATGGAAATATCGAATTTTTGGGAAGAATTGACAATCAAGTCAAGATCAGGGGATTTCGTATCGAACTGGGTGAAATCGAGAATCGGCTGCTCAATCATAAAAATGTAAAAGAGGCTGTGGCCATTGCCAGAGAGGAAAAGGGGAAAGATAAATGTCTC
>CP070627.1:3937386-3938660 GCA_020355945.1 Candidatus Aminicenantota bacterium
TAAAGTAATCTCCGCTGCCACCCGTTCCAGGTCTGAAGTAATATGAGTTGAAAAAAGTACGGTTTTATCTTCACTTAGATTAAGATCAATCAATTCTTTAATGAATTTTCGCCTGGAAACCGGGTCCAGGGTGGCCACCGGTTCATCCAAAATCAGCACCTCCGGTTCATGGCCCATGGCCTGGATGATAGCCAGCTTTTGTCTCTCTCCTTCCGAAAGGGAACTGACTTTGGCGTGGGGATTGAGTTCCCACTCCTTCAGCATGTTTTCCACTTTTTCCCGGTTCCAATGATCGTAAAAAGTTCCCGTATAGGTCAGCAGCATGGTTACGGTCATCCAGCCAAACCCGGAAATATGCTGGGGCACATACCCGATTCGATGTTTACTCTGACTGCTCAAATTCCAGGAGGGTTCATCAAACACCCGGGCCTCCCCTTGGTCTATTTCCAGTAACCCCAGCAGGCACTTAATCAGAGTGGTTTTTCCGGCGCCGTTTTTTCCCACCAATCCCATAATGGTTCCCCTGCGAACGAAAAAATCAATTTCATCCAGCACCAGGTTGGAATCATAACTTTTACTTAATCCCTTAAGACTAAGAATGATATCACTCATTTTTATCCTCCAAGATTTTTCTAAATTCTTTTAAAATAGCTTCCTTTGGTAATGCCAGTTGATGGGCCTGGGTCAGCACTTCATCAAATGCAGGTCTGATTAATTTTAAGCGTTCCTCCAGGCTTTTGGAACCCTGCTGCGTGGCCGCCACCACCATTCTTTTTCCCCGGTTATGTTCAAGAATTCCCCTGGCTTCCAGGATAGTATAGGCCTTGGATATGGTCATTTGATTGATCTCAAACGAACCGGCAACCTCCCGGATGGAAGGCAGGGCATCGCCGGGCTTTAAAAAGCCACTGGCCACCAGTCGGCAAACCTGGTCGATGATCTGGCGATAAATGGGTATCCCTGAACTGGGCTTGATTTGAAAAAACATTGCTGCTTTTTTTTTCATTTTCATTATCACATTACTGCCTTTGTGTCATACTGCATTAATAATATAATGCACTTTTTTGAAAATGTCAACTTTTTTTTTAATTTTTTTTAAAATTTTTGATTAAAAGTATAAAGCAGGCTGTCCGGAAACTCAGTTTGAGGTAAACAAAAGCTTTTGCGGAGAGTGGCGGGTCCAGGCCCCTCGGCGAGGGGAGCCTAAAATGGCAAAGTGCTTTGCCCCATACGCTATGCGCCATGCGCCATGCGAAATGCTCTCGCCCCCTGGC
>CP070627.1:3938760-3940033 GCA_020355945.1 Candidatus Aminicenantota bacterium
ATGGACTTTGTTCAACTTTGCCGACAGATGAACATCGTAGACGGTCCAGTGGAAGCTGTTCGTCCGAAAAATGTCGGGTTGATGTTTTTTAATGAGCAGCCTTACCGTTTCTTTCCACAAACCCAGATTGACATTGTACATTTCCCTGAAGGTCCGGGAGCAGACACTTTTACGGAAAAGGTTTTTATTGGGCCTCTTAATCGCATGTTGGAAGAAGCCCTGTCTCATATCCGTGCTACTGTCATCCAGGAAAAGGTAATCAAGCATCCTGACCGCCCGGAAGCTTCCCGCTGCTTCAATTATCCCTTTGCCGCCCTTGAAGAGGTCATATGCAACGCCGTGTATCATCGCTCTTATGAAATCAGGGAACCGATAGAAGTCCGTATTCTACCTGACAAAGTCACTGTAACCAGTTTTCCGGGGCCAGATCGTTCTATCCGTAAAGAAGATATAGAGCAATACCGTTTTCTTGCCCGGCGGTATCGAAATCGTAGAATTGGTGAATTCCTGAAGGAGCTAGAGCTAACCGAAGGTCGAGGAACCGGTATCCCAAAAATTCTAAGGAAAGTTAAAGTAAACGGGTCCCCTATGCCTTGCTTTATTACTGATGACGATAGAAGTTATTTTATCGTTGAGTTCCCGATTCATCCTGCTTTTCTGCCGGAAAAGATAGATAAAGTAAAAAGTTCGGGAAAGGGTTCGGGAAAAAGTTCGGGAAAGAGTTCGAACGAAATCCTGTTACTGCTTCGAAAGACATCGAGTCTTACAATACCTGAACTTTCCAAAAAACTAAATATTTCTACACGTGCTGTTGAAAAGCATATACAAGCTTTAAAAAAGGCAGGCAAACTAAAACGCATGGGATCACGAAAAGAGGGCTGGTGGGAAGTATCAGAATAAAATATGCCAGGAAAATGCCAGGCCGTAGAACCATTCGGCGTAATATATAGTTAAAATACAACGATAGGCACGTTTTAGTTACGTTCGGGTAACGTTTACGAATTTTTCGCCTTAAAAATCGCTAGAAAAGCTTGTTATAATTGACTTTTCATTTTGGTAAGGTTTTCCGCAGTCTGTTCTCATCAAACTACAGTCATTGGAATTCGAATCAAAATGTTTGCACGTTTGCACGTTTGCACGCCCCGCCCCCTCTTTCACGCCCCCTCTTTCACCCTAAAACCATTTACCACCATCATAAAATGATTCACCACCGGCAAGAAATCACTGACCACCAGGAAAAAATCAATCACCACCGGGATAAAATCATTCACCA
>CP070627.1:3940133-3941394 GCA_020355945.1 Candidatus Aminicenantota bacterium
CAGGTCAAGGATCGATTGAATTCAAATTTTAAGAAGGCTCTGAAGGTTTCCATCGGCAATTACTCCCTATAATTTTCCCCCTCTCACGGAACATTTTAGACTCATATTTTTCCAAAGGTACCGTATTTGAGAAGGATTCAACTTTTGCTCTCATCATGCTGATGGTGCTATGTATGTCTTCAAAATACAAGTGTATCATCACCTCTAATTTCCCTTTTTACAGATTCTCAACCAAAAACAATGATTCAACGGCAATTTCTTTTTATAATTTTATAGAAACTTCCTGTTTAACTTCCTCAAATACTTGAGCTGCATACTGCCCCATGAACATTGCTTCAGAGTATAACTGGTTTAGTCTCCATAAATCAGATAATAAAACAGATTTGCTGGATTTCAATTTCCTTCTAATATCCCTGGAAATTGTTAAAATATTATCTAACTGCGAAAGGGTCTTTTTATACATACCTCGAACATCACCTTTAATCAAGAAGGTTTTTACTTTTTCAAAGACATCTTTTCTTAAATTGTTACTCTCCTGGAACTGATCGTATCTGAAATTTTCAAGCTTCAATATAACAGATTTATTGTAGGGGAGTTGTTTTGTCATCTCTACAATTTCAGTGTAATTTTTTTTTGTACTTTCCATATACTCAATGGTTTCATCCAGATTCAGTTTAAATGCATTATAATCCACATTCTTCGCTTCCGATGCCTCCACATCCTTTAAAAACATAAGCAAGTGGGAGTAGGACGCTAAAAAATTTGTGGCACTTTTGTTTATACGGTCTCTAAGATAATTAGCTGCTGTATTTTGAATGCCAGGTAAAGAGGTTGTAATTACAGTTTTCACCAACGGAATTCCATATAAAATTAACATTTGGGAACCGTTTGGTTGGTATGATAAGACTAATTCTTCCTCTTCAAATGCAAAACCACTACCATTATACCAAATCGCCCCGGACAAATTCGTGTTGAAAGTCATCAGTACCAAAATCCCGGCGATGACCTGTAACATTCTACTTACATTTTGCCTGCTCATGTTGTTCTCCATATTTGCGTTTCATGAACAATATAGCATAGTTTTACAAAAATTTCAAATTTTTTTTTTATTTTGGAAAAAATATATTGTCAGTGGTAAAAAAATGCCAGGCAAAAAAACGAAAAAGTAGATTGTAGGGGTTTGATTCATCAAACCCTTTTATTGGAATATATTGCCAGGTAATTTATTTACAAAAAAAGACGCAAAAAACTTTTATTCCCA
>CP070627.1:3941494-3942741 GCA_020355945.1 Candidatus Aminicenantota bacterium
CTTGACATTAATTCGTTTCTTTTTTAAAATATACTATGACTATTGACATAACAAAATATCTAAACAACAGTTGGACCCATCAAAAGGGTGTGAATGGAAAGATCAAAATCACTGTATTAGCAGCAGGTCTGGGAAAGAGAATGGAACCGCTGACCATTCACCATCTTCCCAAACCCATGTTTCCTATCGGGGGAGTTCCTATGATAGAGATGTGGGTAAAAAAGGCCGTTAAATCAGGGATTACAGATATTTCCATGAATATCCACGTACTAGGAAAAACCATTGAAGACTATTTCGGAAACGGGGCCAGGTTCGGGGCGAATATCAATTATGTGAAAGAAGATAAACCATCCGGGACCCTGGGAGGGGTTTGCAAACAAGCCCTGGGAAACAAAGCCAAAAAAGTAGATACTGATAAAACCATGCCCGTATTCGGGGAATTTAAAGGCACCACCATCATTGCTCCCAGCGGCGATATTGTGACAGACTTTGACGCGGAAATGTTAGAACAAATGTACGATATCCACAAAAAAAAAAGGAGCTGCCTTTACCATGGTTTTAAGCCCTATTCCCTGGGAAAAAAGGGGAGAATTTGGTACGGTTAAACTTAAATGTCCAAAAAAATTTAAGGGGCTCATCTCCAAATCAGGGAAAATCATTAATTTTAGGGAAAAAGACCCCAACTCTCCCAGTAATCTGAACAATGCCTCCATTTATATGATTGAAATGGATTTATTAAAAACCCTTGATCCTTTGCGTACCAAAGCGGACCAGGAGAATCCCGCGCCTGAACCTTTTTACGATTTCGGTAAACATGTTTTCCCGGCGATGTTAGGCAAGATAGAGTACGTCACACTGCCAAAAGATTATGTACTCTGGGGTATCGAATATAAGGGGGAGTGGTTTGATGTGGGACGAAAACGGGATTACATAGAGGTTAATAAATCCTTCCTGGAGGGAAAAATCCAACTGGAAATTCCTTATGAAAGATATCCCTGGGGGTGCCTTGGTACAAATACAACCATTGACTTTTCTGAAATTAATATCATTCCCCCGGTATTCATTGGCAATAACTGTATTATTGAATCCGGGACAACCCTGGGCCCCAATGCTGTAATCGGGGATGACTGGACAATTGAAAGGGAAGTTGTTATTAAAAACTCCGTTCTATGGAAACCATATTCGTATTTTCCCGATAAAGTGAATGAAATACCTGTTATTGAAAGAAAGAAAAATGTTAGGCACCA
>CP070627.1:3942841-3944086 GCA_020355945.1 Candidatus Aminicenantota bacterium
CAGGCGCAAAGGCACCCCTTAATCCTGGTTTTTTTCCACTGGCTTTTTTTTGTTTCTATACTTAAAATAATACGCCAATATCTCGTGCTTCAACTGCGGGTCCTGGTCCATGTCTTTTGTTTCCTGCCATTGGCTTGCTCCTTGATGTTGGTTTAAAGATATATAATACGAAAATTCCGGGAATAAGTTTCGTTTTCCCCCGAGAGAATGTCAAAACACCCCTTGTCAGGCATACTTTTTTTCCCGTCAAGAAAAAACCACCCCTCGTCTGGAAATATCCATTTCCCGCCAGGAAAAAAACGCCGGCCTTTTGTCATGAAACAGTTTCGGTTTATCACAAACCGCCCCTCTTCAAGAAATAAATATTTCTTGACAGGAAATAAATATCCATCATATCCATAAAAAAAATGGGACAAGTAAACAAACCAACATGCATACCCCCTTTTCTGCCCCTTACCTCTTGAGAATATGAAAGAGATACATTATAATTTGTTCTTTGAGTAAGGACAAAATAATGACCGTCTACAAAAATTCGCAAAGACGATTGCTTGTCAAACATGGCCTCTATTTTATAAGTACCAATACTTCCAATAACTATCCTTATTTTACAGAAGACATATTTTGTCATTTGTTTTTAGACGAACTGCACCATACGCAGCAGTTAAAATCCTTTGAAATATACGGCTATAAAATCAACAAGGAACATATCCATCTATTAATCCAACCCCTTGGAGAATGCAATTATTCGCAAATCATGGAGAGCTTAAAATCCAATTTCTCGCGCGATATTAACCGCATATTAGGATTCTCTAGCCCCAGAGGATTGATAGGCCCGAACGCGGGGGCCCGCGCCCCCGCCAAGAATTCCTCCCAAATGGTACCCAATTCCCCCGCCCCCAAAGCAAATCCCCCCAATCCCGCTATTGAAAGATATAAAAAATACCGCCCGCAATTCCTTAAAAAATACGGAAATAACCATCATTTTCCCAAATTCAAATGGCATCCCTCCTTTTTCGATCATTTAATTCGCTGCAAAACGGATTTATTAGACCATGTAAGATACCTTCGAAATCAATGGATGAAACATAAGGAACCCAAAAATAAATACTGCTTTATTGATGAGAAATTGGTCAAAAATCCGAAAATGAAAGCCGGAGATCGGGAAAGATACGGGATTTTTATTGAGGGGACGGAATTTGCATGAGATCATTGGAATTATTGGCGGGGGCACGGGCCCCCGCGTTC
>CP070627.1:3944186-3945428 GCA_020355945.1 Candidatus Aminicenantota bacterium
TGCCTCCGGCGGGCCCGCGGCGCGGGCACCCTATTAGGGGGGCGCTTTTTGAAAAAACTGCCCCCCTGAACCCCCCGCAAAAACTTCTGATTATTTATTAAAATCGTAGGAGATAATATACATATCTTCTTCCCTCCGGGTAGACACATTATACCCTGAATTATGAAATACCGCCAACATACTGTGATTGCTTACCAATACACTGGCTTCAAATCCAATAATACCCCGCTCTTTTGCTGCCCTGGTAAGAATGTCCAATAAATGCGTGCCAATGCCTTTGGAATGCCAATCATCTCTTACAATAAAGGATACCTCAGCCCGGTTGGTAGAAGGATTGAGATAGTACCGGCCTACCCCGATAATATGCTCCCCCCCGGTATCCTGGACCAAGGCCACAATAGCCATATCTTTCAAATAATCCACATGGGTAAATTCCTGGATAAAACGATGAGGAAACTCTTTTAACGGTTTAAAAAAACGGAAAGCAATAGACCGCTCCGAACAAGCATACATCATATTACGCAGCATAGACTCATCCGTGGGTTTTATCGGACGGAAAAATAAAGCCGTTCCATCAGTTAACGGTATTTTGGTTTCCAGTTCCTTTGGATAGACATTTTTTGTGGTGGGCATTTCTCTTTGATCCGGGAAGATATATTTACGATTCTTTGCTTCTCTTAAGATTTCATTCCGATAGTCGGGATGAGCGATTTGAGCCAGAGCCAGGACCCTTTCCCGGATACTTTTTCCAAAAAGATGAGCGATCCCGTATTCGGTAACCACATAATGCACATCCCCCCGTGTGGTAACCACGCCAGCCCCTTCGGTCAAGCGGGGAACAATCCGGGAAATTTTCCCTTTTTTGGCTGTTGAAGGTAGGGCAATAATGGCTTTTCCTTCTTTTGCCCTGGCCGCGCCGCGGTTAAAATCCACCTGGCCGCCAATGCCGCTGTAAAAATCATAGCCAATGGAATCGGAACAAACCTGGCCGGTCATGTCTATTTCGATGGCCACATTAATCGCTGTCATCCGGTTATGCTGGCTGATAATAAACGGGTCGTTTACATATTCCGACGGTCTGAATTCAAAAACCTGGTTTTCATGGATATAGTCATACAATTTCCGGGTGCCATAACAAAAACTGGCAATGATCTTTCCCCGGTTAATGGTTTTTTTCCTGCCGTTAATCACACCATCTTCTATAAGGGGGATAATGGCGTCATTAAACATCTCGGTATGAAT
>CP070627.1:3945528-3946764 GCA_020355945.1 Candidatus Aminicenantota bacterium
GCCATGGCCCCCCTCACATATTCAAGCGGGGCCGGGTCACCAATCCCTGCCGCATGGTTGTATATCAAATATTTTTGAAAATCTTTCATTTGCTCATCCGACAATATCACCTCGGAAAATTCTCCTATTCCCGTATTTACACCGTACATAATTTCCCTGGCCTGGATTTTTTTCTCCAACATAGCACGGCATTTTTTCATTCTTTCGATAGCACCGGGATGGATTTCGACTATTTCATTGTGCCGGGCGATTTGAACCAATTTCTCAATTGTGAAGCCCGAACCGTCTAAAACAATTGCCATTATTAACCTCCTACGTTATCGAGTAAATACCTTTATCAGTTTTAACCAATCTCATTGAAATGGGGTTGGCACTAATCATACCACTCTAATTTAATAAAAATTATACCACACAGCACCTGTTGTTTCAATCCCTTTGTATAGATCCAAAAATTCTAATTTTAGCCACGGACAAACACGGAAAACACGGATTAACTAGCACAGAAGAATTCAATCAATTAAAGTTAAAAAAAAAGTTAATATCCACCTGTGAAAATCCGTGATAATCCGTGTAAATCCGTGGCAAAAAATTGCACTTTTCATCAAAACATGATACATTTTATTTTTAATCCAAGCGGAGCTAAGTTCAATGTGTCTAATAATATTTGCTTTTCAAACACACCCGCGTTATAAGCTGATTTTAGCAGCAAATCGTGATGAATATTACCACCGTCCCACTGCACCTGCAGATTGGTGGGAGGAAGACCGGTTTCTACTGGCTGGCAAAGACCTGGAAGCAGGTGGAACCTGGATGGGAATTACCAAAAAAGGAAAACTCGCCGCCCTGACCAATTACCGGGGGACTGAATCCCCCAAAAAAAACGCACCATCACGAGGTACTCTGGTGAGCCAATATTTACTCTCAAACATCTCCAGCCAGGAGTACCTGGAAGAACTCCAATCAAAGAGTGCCGCATATAATGGTTTTAATTTAATTTTAGGCAATATGGATAAGCTCTGTTACTATTCCAACAGGCAAGAGAAAATCCTCCAGGTACTGCCAGGGGTACACGGGTTGAGCAATGACTCCCTGGATACGCCCTGGCCCAAAGTGGTCAAAGGAAAACAAATACTGGAACAACAGGTGTTAAGCCAACCGGAAATATCATTGGAATCGATTTTTTCATTTCTTGAAGATACGGAGATGGCACCTGACGATCAACTCCCGGATACAGGT
>CP070627.1:3946864-3948096 GCA_020355945.1 Candidatus Aminicenantota bacterium
GCCGAGGTGGTGGAATTGGTAGACACGCAAGCTTGAGGTGCTTGTGGGTGAAAGCCTGTACGGGTTCGAGTCCCGTCCTCGGCATTTGCGCACTTGCGCGGAGAGGTGCGAGAGCGGCTGAATCGGGCTGCCTGCTAAGCAGTTGTCCTGGCAACGGGACCGTGGGTTCGAATCCCACCCTCTCCGCCATCCCTTCCTTTATTAACAACTAACAGGAACGGGACACCATGTCATTATTTCAGCAGCACATCCAATTTAATCCCCAATACCCCGCTAACTATATCTTTCATTTCCTCTTTGAGATATATTTTGTAAAAAATTCCCGGTCTGATAGAACCGCGGACCCACTGGAGGCCAAACGCTAAACTATGAATAAAACGATCGCCAAAATCATCAACCTCTTCAGTGATCACGGCAATGCCAGCCAATTCAGCCTTGAAGGCAATACCCCCGGTTCGATAACCACCGGAAAGACCATAATGGGCATATAACTCTGCATCTCCTCCATTTTTCGTCGGTATCGCTAGTTTCGGTCCGATTTCCAGGCCCAACATCAAACCTTCTGATTTGATGTGGTGATAGGCCAGGTTTCCATAAATCGTCAGGACATTGGGCATATACTTTTGAAATTCATAATAATTTGTAAAAATCCCTATTAAACAAACTGCAAGCTTGTCCTCTGACATGGTGGGTAAAAACACACCCAACGATAAACTGATTCCTTTTTCAACAGTGGATTTCAGGCGGTGCTGCAGCCCGATATAGATATTCCCGATACCGCTCTCAGATTCATCACCCTCCACGCCCATTGATGCAAAAGGAAAAACACCTACAATATTCAGACGGGAACCCGTTGGAATGCTGACGGATAAATCGTAAACACCGGATAGAAAAGACAAGCTGACATCCCCTTTGAAATCGGGGCGAAGATATCGGAATCCCAGTTTTGTCTTATCGGTGGGTGAGTCCTGTAAAAGGAACCACTGAGCCGAAACAATGAAAGGCAGGAGAAAAATAAAAATTCCTGCCGCAACTGATTTCATACGAAACATTTTCATCATAACCCTCCTTTTTCTCTTGTATCTTAATTTGAAATGTGCTTAAACACATTTTCAATTCACAAGAAGGCAATTTTCATGCCAAATTTGCAATTCCGGAAAACTTTTATATGATAAGGGTTTTCGTGGTATTAATAATTATTAATTTTAAAAAAAATAAACCTATAGGTTTAT
>CP070627.1:3948196-3949427 GCA_020355945.1 Candidatus Aminicenantota bacterium
GCACACCCTTCTCTCGGAAAACTATTCAAATCATAAGTACTATGGTCAAACATTACACCAAATGTACCCGGACTGCCTGTAAGCGATTTTACCACAACGATATAACCTGACCACTTATCACCGGCCTCTTCAAAGTTAGCGTTCTTATTAGCAGTCATCAGATTATGGAGTTCTGCTTGACTTACACTCACCTGATTGGGAATATCAGTATCATCTCTTCTGACATCCAGTACCATTCCTCCCTTTAGGTAGATACTCTCTAAAGTATGAATATAGTTACCATCAACCCATTGTTGAGGGGGGAATCCGGTCCCGGTCATTCGGTCTATTTCGACAAAGGCTCTTCTCTTATATGCGGGACTACCGGGTAAAGCCACACCAAACCTGTCGCCCGCCTCATTGGCTCCAAGGCCCGCCTGGCTGAGACCACTAAAAGGATAAAGACCACCCACAGCTCCGTGAAAGACAAATATGTAACCAGACTCAGGGGCAGAGCCGGGGGACTCTCCCGGGGCCCCCACTGCCAGGTCATCAAAACCATCGTTATCAAAATCACCAGTAGTCAAAGATGCGCCAAAATTATCCCTGGCTTCGTTAGCACCAAGTCCGGTTTGGTTGAGTCCCTGAAAAGCATTAAGACCTCCGGCAGAGCCATTGAAGATGAAGACATGACCTGAATTCGGCTGAGCACCCGGGCCTCACCGGGAGCGCCCACTGCCAGGTCGTCATAACCATCATTGTTGAAATCAGCGGTAAATGATTGCTGAGTTGAAATGACTAATAAAAGAACAATAAAAACAACACTAACTACAAATGTCATATTCTTGATCATTATATCCTCCTTTTGTTTTTTTGTCTCTTTAATGAATTGATCACACAAAAATTTTTTTTCATTTTAACCACACTCTTTTGTTCTCTCTCCATTTCTCAGAACCTCCCATATTTTTTTTCCATCATTTTTTATGCGCGCAAAAATGATTCCAACTGGTATATTTTTGTGAAGCCCTGATATGGCTTGATTTCCAGGATAACACTTATAAACAATAAAAAAGAAACCGTCATTTTTTTGTGACGCCACCGTCATATTTTCATGACGCCCTTTTGCCTTCGGCCACCAGGGGGGGTATGTAGCATGGAGCATGGAGCACGGAGCATGGAGTTGTGAGCCGCAATTAAGCGGCTCACGAGATGGCCCGAAGGGCCTTCTTAGGCTCCCCGCGCCGCGGGGCCC
>CP070627.1:3949527-3950758 GCA_020355945.1 Candidatus Aminicenantota bacterium
CGAATAGGGTAACCCGGAACAGCCACTGAAGCATCTCCATAGCCCCAGTAAGGATCGATAATAATTTTACCCGGTTCAAGGGTAATGGGATTGATGGCCCGGGCACCGTTTATCCACACGGATTTTACTTTTGCAATGTTTATAAAATAGATTTCGTGATTGGGATAATAATAGTAACCCACCCAGACAAAGATATCTCCGCTTTCAAAATTCACCTTGCTAATGGGAGTTGTCAATGGATCGATAATGGTAAATACCGGTGGGGTGCCGGGAAGGCCGAGCTGCTGCAAAAGGAAGTGTCCGTTAAAAGAACAATAAACTTTTTTATTGTTTTTTAAGGTTTCGGCTCCCAGTTGGCCAGCGGCTTCCAGCAGTTCCTGTTGGGTGTATTTGATACTTTTGATACATCTTTTAATATCGGCTAAATAAGCGCGGCTCAAGCATCCTTTTTGTAAGGTGGGAATATTAAATTCCCCTGGTTGGTGAAATGCCACATCCTGGTATTTCCCGTTCCAGTCGACCCCCCCTCTGGCGTCATTACTGGCATACATGACCGGCATTTTCCCCAGTCGTGTACAGGCAGCCACCACTTCGCCCACCAACAGCCAGGCAGCGGTTATATTGGCCACACTGGCCGCCGGGCATACTTTCTCTTTTCCCTTAATTTCAACCACAGGCACTGTCCCCGGGGGTAATGTATTATCCACGAGCCGGTCGGCGTATTCGGTCAATGGGGATTCGTTTGAGCCGAACAATACGATAAAACCTCCTTTTTTGCGGACGGCATCAAATTGTTCCTGCTGCTGTTTTGGGTTTATGTTCAACGTTGAAGCCAGTAACACGTCTCCTTTTTTAACCTGGTCCGGGTTTTGCAGGGGCAGCGGCAGCATCATTCCACCGGACCGGTAGGTCATTTCCATGGCAAAGCCGGATTTTTCATCCGTGGTGTATATATTGCCGCCGGCAGTTATTTTTTCTGCGACTTCTCCGGCAATTTCAATGATGCTGCTTAAATTGCCGCTGATTGCCCGGATAATTTTCAAAATAGCGTCGATATAGTTGTTTTGGCTGCTCATTTTGCCTCCTTTGACTCCATTTTACAGAGCCGATCTATGGTCTGAAGAGATTTAAGAAAAAATCCTTTATGGCCTGAACAACCGCTTCAATTTGCTCTTCTTTGAGGTTATTGAAGAACGGCAAGGCAATTGTTCGTTCGGAGACTTTTTCAGTG
>CP070627.1:3950858-3952069 GCA_020355945.1 Candidatus Aminicenantota bacterium
CCTGCCCGCCGGAGGCACATTTTTCTAATCTCTAAAAAAGGTAACTTTAAATTGCTGCTTTTGTTTATCATCCAGGAATTGAACCCTTACGCCGGCTTGCTTACACATTTTCAAAACAGTGGGAATCCCGCTTCCCCTACCGCTGTAGCTAAAACCAGGATCTTTTTCCAGGAAGGAAAGTATGGTTGGATTTCTTTCGATATGAACACCGAATTTAATATTTTCTTCGGTGATCGTATTAGGGAGATTTCCCGGACTGACGATTTCCAGTCTATCATCAAACAGGTAGATTTGAATCTGGGCATTGATATAATAGTTTCGGTGAACGATTGCATTGGCTGTAATCTCAGCGAAAGCATGTTCCGGTATTTCCAGGATGCCTGGTGCGTTAAAGTCCTGGTTTTTTTGCGTTCGCCGCAAATTTCTTTTAATAAAAAATTTCGCCTGGTTATATTGATCGATTAGCTTACCGGTGATATCTTCTTTATCTTTAAGGTGGTGCATTGAAATTTCATTGCCATCGAAAACCGTAGCCTTTATAGTGAATTGCGGCCGCAGTCTTCCGGGTTTTTGTCCGAACAGCAATAGACCGGCCAGGGTTAATCTTTCATTTTTTAGCAGGCGGATGTTAGCAAGCAATTGAGCCAGGGGAATCTCTAATTGTTCAATTTCTTCCTGGTAGTATTTTTTATAATGCTTTAAAAAAAAGTCCGCATCAAAATCCTTCATGGTTGCTTCGGTTTCCAGTTCATCGGCATAGTCTATGATCTCAAGCAATTCCTCGTTATTCATTTTTTTACCTTTTATTTTAGCCATCATAATATATCAAAAATACAGATAAAGTCAAATAGTCCCAAACAAAAAATGCAGCGAGGCAAAACTTAGTGAAGTTTTTCACCTGATATTCTCTTTTAAAAAGGTGCCAGTCAAAAAAATAGCTGGACCAGCGGCACTGGACCCGCCAACACACCCAATTGGGCTAAGTAGGGAATAGGACGCAGACCGGGTGAAGCAAGCAAAAATAAATACCCAAATTACGAGCCGGTTCTTTCTATAATCACTCTGAACTCATTTCCTTCCCGATCATCGATGAATTCAATATGGGGGTATTCCTTAAGCGCTCTTCTTATGCCATTTCCTAATCCCCGGTATGGAAGGATTTTAGCTGCGTAGGAGGCTAAAATCGGGTTCCTGATCATGGAGATTCCTTT
>CP070627.1:3952169-3953379 GCA_020355945.1 Candidatus Aminicenantota bacterium
AAAGGGGGCACTATATTAGGCCAAAAAGTATACAAGGATATTTTGGACGTCCCGGACATTGTTGACGTGGCAGCGATTGCAGTGCCGGCTAAGTATGTGGTGCAAACAGTGGAAAATTGTGGTAAAAAAGGTGTAAAGTACCTCCTGGTTATCAGTTCAGGTTTTTCCGAGATCGGGAATATCGAAGAAGAGAACAAAATTGTGACCCTGGCCAGGACTTATGGTATGCGGGTATTGGGGCCGAATATTTTCGGTCTTTATTCTGCTTCCAGTTCAATGAATGCCACATTTTCCGCTTCAATAATTCAAGCCGGGCATGTGGCAATATTAACCCAAAGCGGTGCGTTGGGCGTGGCCATGATTGGCAGAACTACGGTAACCAATATCGGGTTATCTGCCATTGTTTCAACAGGAAACAAATGTGATCTTGATGAAGCCGACCTCCTCCGATACCTGGTTCCCAACCCCCAAACAAAAGTGGTGCTTATGTACATTGAAGGGGTAAAAAATGGAGCCCGGTTAATTGAGGCCCTTAAATGGGCAACCGCTCAAAAACCTGTTGTGGTGATTAAATCAGGGCGGTCAACCAGGGGGGCCATGGCTGCTGCATCTCATACCGGATCGCTTGCCGGTGCAGACAACATTTTTGAAGCCATCATGAAGCAGTGCGGAGTATTAAGGGCAGAGAGCCTGGATGAAGCATTCAACTGGTGTAAATACCTTGCGTTCAGCCCCAAACCCAGGGGGAAAAATGCCGTGATTATCACCAACGGCGGCGGTGTCGGGGTGCTGGCAACCGATGCCTGTGAAAAGTTTAATGTTAAACTATTTGACGATCAAACCGTACTGAAAAAGGTCTTCGATCCCTTAATCCCTGTTTATGGTTCCAGCAAAAACCCGGTTGATCTCACTGGAGATGCAAATTCCGATATTTATATCCGGGCCTTATCCGGGCCAGTGAAATGTGAAGAAATAGACGCCACCATCGCGCTCTACTGCGAGGCATCCACCTTTGATTCGGAAAATCTTATCTCCATGATAAAAAATACCTTCAAAAAACACAAAGCCGCAGAAAAACCCATCTGCTATGCCATCGTCGGCGGAGCAGATGTGGAGAACGCCTTTTTAACATTAAGAAAAGAAAACATCCCCGTATATGCAGAAGTTTACGATGCGGTTTCAGCCATGGGTGTTTCATACCGTCACCAAC
>CP070627.1:3953479-3954674 GCA_020355945.1 Candidatus Aminicenantota bacterium
TTTTTAGAAAAAATAAAAATTTTACTTGACATTTTTCAAAATAGAAACTATAATTTATATATGGAAAACAGAAATGTTTTTTTAACAGGAAAAAGACAACAAAAGCAACAGGGTGAAACCAATGTTTTCTAGAACGAGTAAACAATTTATTATCAAATATTCTCATTCTGTTCTCCATAGGAAACCATTATATTATGAAAAACCGAAAGAGTCAAGCGTAAACATAAAAAAGATAACCATCACAGGCAAAATGACGGCATTTATTTTCTATTTCAAAAAAGTATTTTTTATTTTGAAAACCCAAATCATTCCTTGGGAGGTGCCCAAATGGATAACATAAATCCATCTTCGAGTCAGAAGACGGATCAAGATTCATATACATATAAATCCACGAGTACTTACAAATATCCGAATCAAGCACCCCTTGGGGAAATAGGTGATAACCGTACTATCCCTGCTGACGACACCAGGTTATTATTAATGTTGATTAATCCTGCTTATTATTTCCTGGAATGCGTTTATATCTTGTACAAAAAGGGTTACTACCTGTTGGTAGTCCTTCACAATAGTCGGGTCTTAACCTATAGAAATTATCGGACCCTTAGAGGAGCCAAGATCGCCTTTCAAAAAATATACAGAAACAAAACCTGGAAAGAAGGAGTAAAGGCCAATTGGATCCACCCTTATACGGGTAATTACGATCTGGAAAAAGAGAAAGATGTAATCGCAGCAAGTGAGCCCCTGAAAGCTTATTCGATATAGATTGGTGGATTGGTGAGAAGATGAAATATTCTTCTCACCATCTCACCTGTTTTAACCTCCTAAGATTAAGTGTCCTATGTCCCGTAAGGGATAGGTAGGGCCTGTACGGTACACGGTACGGTGTGCATTGTTTAATGCACAAAAGGTAAAAGGTGATGTATGATGTATGAAATCTGGGGGCAGACGTAAGGGCTGCCCCTTTGATTTCTTTAATTTCCCTCCTGCATTAGGTATAAAATAATTTTTGACTCAAATTAACAAAAATTTTTTAATAAATTCATTTTTCCTCTTGAAATATTCTTCGTTTTTCACTATGATATGAGTATGAGCAAAAAGAGACGACCAACTGGTGGTGATAAGACAGCTAATGGTTCGCATCACCAAAAAGGACAGGATACCTATGAAGTAGAAGGCGTGGTATTAGAGACACTGC
>CP070627.1:3954774-3955964 GCA_020355945.1 Candidatus Aminicenantota bacterium
AGGCATGAAAGTTTAAGGACGTCATTTGAGATCATGGGGGAAAAGCCGGTTCAAAAGATACATGAAAGAGACGGTATTGAATTTGGTATTGATTATTATGAAGTGGAAAGTTTGGGACACATGCAAGAAATAATAAAAAATTTCGAGCGCCCCTTTGATCTATCGAAAGCGCCCCTTTTGAGAGCAGCGGTGATTAAAACCATTGAGAAAAAGCACCTGCTGCTGGTGGATATGCATCACATCATAACCGACGGCCGGTCGCGGGATATCTTGATAAAGGAATTCAAGGCCCTTTATGAAGGTAAACATTTGCCGGCGCTGAGGATTCAGTATAAAGATTATGCCGAGTGGCAGAAACGCCCGCAGCAGCAAGAATTATTGAAACAGCAGGAAACCTATTGGGTCACGTTGTTTTCCGATGAACTGCCGGTACTAGATTTGCCCATTGATTATCCACGACCGGTAATGCAAAATTTTGAAGGAAGTTGTGTGAGTTTTGCCATAGAAGGGGAGCGGGCTCGAAAATTAAAAGAAATAACCGCAGATGCAGATGCAACATTGTATATGTCGCTGCTGGCGGTATTTAATATATTACTTTCAAAGTTAAGCGGTCAGGAAGACGTTATCGTAGGAACACCCATCGCTGCAAGACGGCATGCCGACCTGGAGCCTATCATCGGCATGTTTGTCAATACCCTGCCCATGAGAAATTACCCTGTTGGGCATCATACTTTCCCGGGGTTTTTAAAGGAAGTGAAAGAACGTACTTTAACCGCTTTTGAGAACCAGGAGTATCCCTTTGAAGAATTGGTGGATAAGCTGTCGCTGCAGCGGGACATCAGCCGCAACCCGGTTTTTGATGTCATGTTTGTATTACAGAGTCAAGATGAGTATTTAAAAAGCGACCTGGATAAACATACCGGTGCGCCGGCCAATCCCTATGAAATTGAACATGCCATCGCCAAATTTGACATGACTTTAATTGGAATAGAAGTAAAAGGCAAGGAAGAATTGTTTTTTGATCTTGAATACTGTACAAAACTGTTTAAAAAAGAGACCATTGAACGATTTGTCGGTTATTTTAAAAATATCCTCTCTGCGGTTATCTCTGCCCCGCAGCAAGAGCTGGAAGATATAGAGATCACGACTGAACAGGAGAAAAAGCAGTTGTTGTACGATTTTAACGATAC
>CP070627.1:3956064-3957244 GCA_020355945.1 Candidatus Aminicenantota bacterium
ACGGAGAACCGGTGCAGATCATTCATGATGCAGATGATGTGGATTCCCGGGTGGAATACCTGGATTACCAGGGAGAAGAAGAAAAAATTCCCAAATTGATCCGGGGATTTATTCGGCCCTTTAACCTTATCAAAGTACCGCTGATGCGAGTAGGATTGATCAAAACCAGTGACGGTGACGGTGACCAGGACCAACAGCATATTCTCATGATGGACAGTCATCATATCATATCCGACGGTATTTCCCATGCCCTGTTGGCACAGGATTTTATGGCACTCTACGTCGGTGAGCAATTACCCCAAATTCCTATCCAATACAAGGATTACTCCATATGGCAGAATAGTGAAAGGCAAAGGCAGGCGGTAAAAAAACAGGAAACCTACTGGTTGAAACAATTTCAAGGAGATATCCCCATACTCGATTTACCCTTCGATTATCCCAGACCCGAGTTTCAAAGTTTTGAAGGTCATACCATTGCTTTTGAAATAGAAAGCAAGAAAACAGACGCATTAAAGCAATTGACGATGCAGCCCGGGGTCACATTATTTATGGTATTGGTGAGTATATTCGATATTTTATTATCAAAATTGAGCAGCCATGGGGATGAAGATATTCTTGTGGGGACACCGATTTCAGGGCGACACCATGTTGATCTGGAGCATGTGATCGGCATGTTTATCAATACATTGGTATTGCGGAACTCTCCCTTCGGAGAATTAACCTTTAACGAATTTTTAAACCAGGTAAAAGAAACCATTCTTCAAGCCTTTGAGAACCAGGACTACCCCTTTGAGGACCTGGTGGAGTATGCGGCCCTGGATATAAGAAGAGACGCGGGCAGGAACCCCTTATTCGACGTCATGTTTACATTTCAAAACCTGGATATACCTCAACCCCGGGTGCCCGGTTTGAAGTTAAGGCCCTACCAGGGTGAAAACCTCATACAGACTTCGAAATTCGATATCACCTTGATAGGAGAGGAGATCGGTGAAAAACTCCATTTTACCCTTGAATACTGCACAAAGCTCTTTAAAAAAGAAACAGTCTTAAGATTTGCAAGATATTTCCAAACGATTGTAACTGCTGTGGTTGAATATCCTGGAAAGAAAATCTCCCGGATAGAAATCATAGCCGAAGAGGAGAAGAACCGGATATTGTTTGATTTTAATGATACCTGCCC
>CP070627.1:3957344-3958524 GCA_020355945.1 Candidatus Aminicenantota bacterium
GCATTCGTGCCTGTCCCCCTTTTGTTGTCCCCTTTTGTCTATTTTGCCTTTCGTACCGCTGCGACAGAAAATACGCCTCACCGCTGTATGAACAAGGATACAATTGTACCACCTTCTGCTAAAGAGTCGAAGCAAGCACGAACTTTAAAATTACTACTCATTGCCGTTAAGCCGGTTGCCAGTATTTCTTTTTCTTGATCTTCGCTTGCTGTAAACCACCTATTAATAAAACTGCCGTCTTGCTCTGTTAATTTTAATTTAATATAACCCTTATCAGGGCCTACCATTACCACCTCACAGACGCGCCATGTATAGGAGGGTCTGTCGTCTGATTCGCCTTCAGGAATTTTCTGTTCCTTAACGCCTTGATTAGCAGTGGCAAACGTGCTGTCACTAACCGCTGTGGTAAACATGATCAAAATGCTAAGAATTACAGCCATCAAAACTATACTTTTTGGTTTCATGTGATCCTCCTTATTATGCTGTTTTTTTTATTGTTTACGACGGTAAAAATTCATTTCTTTCCCGTCAAATATGTTGCTTTAAATGATTATAAAATTCTTTCTTCCCGGATTAAATCAACTCCAAAAATCCTTTTAACTTAACCACTTAGCTTTGTTTAATCAAGCAGCAATGGTGCTAAATATGGCATACTTTCACGTTTAAACCAGGCTATTATATCCGCTGTTTCGGTAAGTACACGTGCATTATCATGAGTTGCAACTGTTCCCAGGCGAACTCCATTAAAGAAAATATCAGAATTTGACCAAAAGGGTATTCGTATACAACCAGCAGGACATTCATACGACATTATCGTTCGCCAATGCCCGGCTTCATAATAATAACCATGTCCATAGGGAAATGGCGTGGTTTTAGAATCTGCTTCGGGATTATGTCTCGCCCCCTGGAGATGTCCGATCTCGTGGGCAAATGAATAATAACCCGTGGCGCAGTCCCAATGTACAACAGCAAAGGTATCATAAGAATCTGCCATAATTGTAAAAGCACGACCACAGGCAACAGGATTGTCAATTAGCAAGACTGCAACATCAGCAGCATACCTGTGTCGTAACGTATGCACTTCATCCATCTCACCGTCGGCAGTATTTCGAAAGTTGGTAACGTCAGTTAAGAAACTTCCTGATTCCGTATAATTTACTCTATAGGAATATGCTAACAC
>CP070627.1:3958624-3959794 GCA_020355945.1 Candidatus Aminicenantota bacterium
GTATCGGCAGTCGATATTTTTATGTCAAAAATATCGGAACCATTAACTCCTTATCACATACCTCAAACCGGGAATACCACTTAATGACCGGAATAGCTGATATCCCCCCGGACTACTGGGAACCGGTAAAGATTAAAAAAGGGTATGGGAACGATGACCATTTCCAGGTGATTTACCCGGATGATAACGGTGTTGTAAACATCGAAATAAAAGAACTAGAACGCATAATGATCAGGTTAAATCCTTCTGATCCATCCAAACCTGAGCACCGGGAGTACGGGAAAAAAGACCTGGGTCTTGATCCACAAAAAGCAGCCGCGCCATCAAGAGATCTTTCCTTCGAATACACAGGTTACCTGGCGGTGGGAGATCAATTATGGTCACTGCCTATCGGCTCATCACTGAAAACCAAAAGAGGTATTTTCTACTGGGAGCCGGGTGTCGCCTATTTTGGAGAATACCGGTTGGTTTTTGTTGGAAAAAGTCCCAATGGAGAGATGAAGAAAAAATATATAAACATAAGAATCGTTCCGAGATTTCATAATCAATTCCAGTCCGGTAGTTAACAATACCGGGAAAGGAGATGGAAAAGGGCAGAAAAGAGGCAGTGGACAGTCCTGAACCTACATGGAACTGTCCGCTGCTTCGGCCTCATGACGAGCTGTTATGAAAAAAAGCCCACGAATTACACGAATTACACGAAAAAAAACAAAAGCAAAAAAATCTGTGTAAATCTGTGTAATCTGTGGTTCTCTTTTTTTCATCCTTCTCCGGGCGAAGGTGCAGCCTTTATGAGGAACTGCTAATTATACCGGGAATAGAAATCTTTTTGAATGAGTTGTTCATAAAATTGTGAACTAAGTTCATATGTAGTTCATAGAGTTCATAGTTGGTTCATAATATTAACTTGCCGGGCTAATCCTGGATTTTCAAGGAATATAGGGAGTTTTAAAGAAATCCACCCCTTGGATCCATTTTGGCACCAAAATTGCTAAAAATACTTGAAAAGCAAAGAAGGTAAAATATGAAGCTTTTAAGCTATGTTATGAAAATGCTAGTGGTGGCGGCTTTTATGTCTACTCTTATATCTTATTCCGGTGTGATCTATGTAGATGCTAATGCCAGGGGTAATAACAACGGGTCCAGTTGGGAAGATGCCTTCAGGGATTT
>CP070627.1:3959894-3961064 GCA_020355945.1 Candidatus Aminicenantota bacterium
CAGTTTTTCAGCCGGGTGCCTGGTGGTTCTGGCAGTGCTGGGTCCGGCGTTTGTTTCGGTTTATGGAAAGATGGACTTGAAACCGGCAAACCTTCACGGCAGAAAATTTACCTGGCGTGCACTGCCGCCGCTGTTGGTATTAACAGCCCTGGGCATTTTGCTCTTTATCATCTAGAGGTAAAAAATGAAAAAAAATATATCCTGTTTCATATTATTCCTCCTGGGAAGTATTGTTTGGGCGGGAAAAGCAATGGTTCTCCCGGGAATCACCAATCCGTATACGATTACAGCCACTAAAGACAGACTCTATATCACGGAACCGGCAGCCGTTTATATTTACTCGTTGGCGGATTTCAGTCTTATAAAAAAATTCGGGAAAGAGGGTGGTGGAAAGGGAGAATTTAAAGGATTAATAACGCTTCGTATCGGACCGGGTTATATTTTTATCAACAGCAAGCACAAAACCTCTTTTTTTTCCACTGAGGGCGATTTTATAAAGGAGCAAAAGAAACCGGCCGATGCACTTGACCGGATGGTCTATATGCCTATGGGAAATCAATTTGTAGTGAGTGAGTTCCGTACGGAATACCAGGCCAATTTTTTCAGTCGTTTCTTTTCCGTTTTACTCTATGAAACCGGCGTCCCTACCAGTGGTTATTATTTTACCATAAGCATTTGCGATTCAAACCTAAAGAAAGTGAAAGAAATTTTTGCCTATAAGCATCCCTTTTTTACCGGTAAATATATCAATCCCGTTCATATCAGGGGATCTTTATGCCTGGTTTACCGGGATCAACTGTTTATCGACGATAGGGACGGGATCATTCATGTGTTTGATACCGGTGGTAAGCGCCTTTATTCGGTCCGCCCCGTTTATGAAAAGGTAAAAATAACCAAAACTCATCAGCGGAGATATTTGAAATACTGGATGGAACATTTAGCGGGTGAATATGAACGGTACCAGGGCCGTTTGCGTTTCCCGGCATATTTTCCTCCTATACGGAATTTTTTTGTAGCGGATCAAAGAATCTACCTGTTGACTTTTAAGGAGATAGAGGGAAAAAGTGAGTTGTTGATATTGGATATGAAGGGCCAATTGTTAAAAAAGGTCCTGGTTCCGTTAGTAAGAATTGATTCCTTGAGGCCCTCGGTTATCAATCGGTACACTAT
>CP070627.1:3961164-3962334 GCA_020355945.1 Candidatus Aminicenantota bacterium
TTACCTTTACCCAACTGGTAAAAATAGCCATCCAGGTCCACCGGGGTCAACCCGGCTTCCATTGCTATTTTCTTCATTAAACCACCAATAAAGGTGGAGCCTGCTCTATAAACGGAAAAAAACAAAACACTCCGGTGTTTACCGGGGCTTTGATGTTTTCCTTTTAATACCTTTCTTTCGATGGAAAAGTTCTTATTGATTTTCCAACGTTTAACCCCCATACCCAGCAGCGGAATCCCGGAAAAAAATGCATACAGATGATGAATGAGTTGTTTGCTAAATTTAGCCTTCATTTTTTTTCCCATTTCCACATCTCACTCCCGGGAAAACCTCATGGAATTCCTGGTAAATTTCTCGGGTGAATCGTTTGGCGCCGTCTTTATTCAAATGAGTCCGATCTGAAAAGAGTCGATTCTCATAGCGCCGCAATTTCCATCCCTGTTTGGCCAGGAATACATGGTCATACTCTTTCAAGATCATTTCGAACTGGAGTGGTATTTTTTCATACTGTAAGAGTTGATTCTCCCAGTAAACCGGCTGTATCAGGAGTACCTTTACCCCATTTTCCCGGGTTAGATCAAAAAACTTTTCTACAAAGGGATCATCAAAGGGATCGTATTCCGGCCCTTGCTGAGCGGCAGCGTTTATTTTTTCCATCTCACCGAAGTCATCCGGTAAACGGTTGTCCGGTGAGACTGCCTGCTCTTCGATAAAATAATACCCCCTCTCTCCTATCATGCGGTCCAGGATAATGCGATTGTCCTCCTGTAATCGGCGAAGTCGCGACGGATGGAAAATACCGTTATACAAATATTGGACAGTAAAGAATTTATACATCTTGAAGGGGAAGATATAATTGACGGCAATGTTTTTACTCTGCGTGTTCATAAAAAGAGAAAATATCTCACCCAAACGGATCAAACCTTGACTGGAATAATAATTGAACAGGGTACATTTCCTGCACCGGTTGATGTGTAATTGCATAATAATCCATTCCGGTGAAGGATTTTTTTCCAGGTAATCCTTCAGCACAAAATAAGCCGAACTGATGGGCAGTGCAGGTAAAGCAAGATTATAAGAAAGCGTCCGGCCTCCTGACAGTTCATCAAAAAAAGTGGGGGCAATTCCTGCCAGGATTCGACTGGTTCCCATAAACAACACATTGATTTT
>CP070627.1:3962434-3963601 GCA_020355945.1 Candidatus Aminicenantota bacterium
TTGCCAATAATCATACCCTGGATTACGGGTATGTGGGACTTTTCTCAACGTTAGCCAACCTTAAGCGAGTCGGTATCGGTTGTGCCGGGACAGGCAAAGACCTGCAGGAAGCTTCCCGGCCCCGCTATATTGATACCCCGGGGGGACGGGTGGGACAGGTCAACTGCGGGAATACAGTCCATAAAGCTACCTTTGCCACACAGTCTCATCCTTACGTAAACGGGCAGCCCGGGTTGAATCCCCTGCGAACCGACAATGAGATTCAAATTCCCAAAGAAACCTTTGAAATGTTAAAAAAGCTCAATGAAGATATAATTAATTATTTCGGCATCCAACTGCCAGAAGAAGAAAAAGAAAAACTAAAAAAAGAAGTCAAAATCGATGATATCAAGTTTGTACCGGGAGATAAGCTTCATTATAGTGGTAAGTTAAATGAAGAGGACTTAAAGCGAATTACAGATGCGATAAAAATTGCCCGGCGCAATGCCCGGATTGTTATTGCCAGTATTCATTGTCACGCGGGAGAAGAGAAACATACAAAACCGGTAAGATACCTGGAAACCTTTGCCAGGGCTTGTATTGATGCGGGAGCCGATGTGTTTTTCAATACGGGCCCTCACCGGCTGTGGGGTATTGAAATCTATAAAAACAAACCGATTTTTTACAGCCTGGGTAATTTTTTTTTCCAGGGCATTCCGATTGGTTACCCGGCGGAAAACTATAGCAGGTTTGGGCTTGCTTTTGATACCCGGGACCCCTCGCTGCTTGACCAAAAAGTGAATAAAATTCATTTCAATAAAAATTGCTTCTGGGAAAGCATCGTGCCGGTGATTACCTTTACAGGAGAAAACCAGGTTAGCCGGATTCAACTTTACCCGGTGGTGCTGGGCAAAGATGAACCGCTTCACCGCCAGGGAACGCCTTTGCTGGCAGATAAAAAAGAGAGTAAAGCCATCCTCGAAGACCTGGCAAAACTTTCCCAACCCTACAAAACAGCGATTGAAATACGTGGCAATATAGGTGTAATTAAGGTAAACCAGGAGAAGGCCCACGAAATTAAAAATTAAAAATGAAAAACGAAACGAAATAATTATGATGAAAATGGGGTCGGTGCGTCGGTGCGTGGGAATGTTGGAAGAAGATATTTTTTGCCTGTCCCCTTTTCTT
>CP070627.1:3963701-3964862 GCA_020355945.1 Candidatus Aminicenantota bacterium
AAATCATGCACCGGCGTGGTGGGTAAGTTATTACACAACGAATACCAGGTATTGCCTTTATCAATGGACACATAAATCCCCAGGTCTGTGCCCACGTAAAGAATATTTTCGTTTTTCGGGTCCTCCCTGATCACATTCACGGATTCGTCAGGAAGGTTGCTGCGGATGGATGTCCAGGTTTTCCCAGAATCCATGGACCGGTATAAATAACATTTGAAATCATCCTGGCGATAACCCGTTAAAGCAGCATAAACAGTGGCTTTATCATACCCGGAGGCAATGACGCGGCTCACCCAGCGCCGGGGAAGCCCGGTATTAATCTTTTCCCAGGTAATTCCATCATTATGGGTCACTTGAATATTTCCATCATCGGTTCCCACGTACATGAGACCGGGCTGAAACCTGGACTCGGATATGCTGGTAATGGTACCGTAAGTAACATCTCCCTGTTTTTCCGGTCCGGGATTGGTGGTCAAGTCCGGGCTGATACAGTGCCAGGTATCTCCCCGGTTAAGGGATTTAAACAGTTTTTGAGCGCCAAAGTATAGGGTTAAGTGGTTATGTTGAGAAATGATAAAGGGTGTCATCCAGTTGCAGCGCAGTGCCGGCTCACCGATCTTGGTTTTGGGCATGATATTTTTGGTTTTACCGCTGGATAAATTTTTCCTTAATAAAGCACCGAATTGGTATTCAAAATAGACGGTATTGGAGTCTTCAGGGTCGACAAACACAAAGAATCCGTCGCCGCCGCCCAGGTGTTTCCAGGGGTCCGGCACCCCATGCTCCGGGATATGGTCGGATGGGCCGAATAATGAGCCGTTATCCTGCGTGCCGCCGTATATATTGTAAGGTTTTGCCATATCCACGGAGATGGTATAAAATTCAGCAATAGGAATATTGTTGATTTTCTGCCAGGTTTTCCCTCGATCGTAGGAAAAATTTAACCCGCCGTCATTTCCATTAATCAAATGATCCGGGTTGTTAGGATTGATCCACATGGCATGATGGTCCACATGGACATTCTTTTTACCGCCGATATGCCAGGAGGTTTTTCCTCCATCTTTTGATGCCAACATGCGGATGCCTAAAATGTAGATTTGGTTTTCGTCATCCGGCGACACCCGGATATCGCAAAAAGAATAACCGTAAGTGCTAAAGAAG
>CP070627.1:3964962-3966115 GCA_020355945.1 Candidatus Aminicenantota bacterium
ATGGAATTGGATGCCAGGGAATTGCCCTCGCGGTGGAATCCCCGGACATTGGAGAACTGGTATTGGAAATTTACCGCCAGAAATCCCGCAGGGCACTCGTTCATTTGGGTGGCGGAGCATGAAGACCATTTGGTGGGGCATTTTGCTGCCGTGCCTTTCCGGTTGAAGGTGTTTGATGAAGAACTCACTGCATCCCATACCATTGGCGCATTGGTGGACAAAAAGTTCCAGAATCGCGGTTTGCTGAAGTTCGTCGGCGGTAAATTAATGGATGAACTGGCACGGAATAATATCATCTATACCTGGGGATTCCCCAACAAGCTGGCCCATAAATTTGAAAATGTGGCCTTAGGGTATAATGATTTGATTAATTTTGATGAATGGAAAATCACAACAGCTAACCTGGAAAAGGGCCCTGCCAACCCGAATATTCGCCAGGTGACGGAATTTGACCGGAGATTTGATCAACTGTGGGAGACCTGCTCCTCGGATTATGAGATCGCTGTGGTGAGAAAGGCGGCCTTCCTGAATTGGCGTTATCTTCAGCGACCCGATTGGGAGTATTTCCCGTTTGGATTCTATGACAATGAGGTCTTGAAGGGTTATATAGTTTTAAAGTTATACAGGGAAGCAGAGGCATTAAGAGGACATATTATCGATATCTTTGGGGCACGGAATGATGAACAAACTCTTTCTCCTTTAATTGACCACAGTTTGTATTTTTTCATTGAAAAAAATGTAACAGAAGTGATGGTGTGGTTTTGGGGTAATCGCCTGATCGAAGAACTTTTCACCCGGAAGGGATTTTCTAAAGAAGAAATCGACCGGCCGTTGATCCTGAGAATAAACAAAGAACATAAATATCAAAAGGAAATACTGGACAATTCCCATTGGTATTTTACCATGGGAGACTCGACGGAGATATTCTAAAAAAATGAAATTGCATCATATTGGTAAAGTGGTGAAAGACCTGGATGAAGCGGTAAAATATCATAAAGAAACCTTTGGTTTGGAGCCCATTGGTGAGCGGGTGATAGACCCTATCCAAAAAGTAGAAGTGGCGGTATTGAATACCGGTTACGGCGAGGAAATTACCCTGGAGTTGATCTGTCCAATTAGTGACGATTCACCGGTGAATAAATTTTTGAAAAAA
>CP070627.1:3966215-3967366 GCA_020355945.1 Candidatus Aminicenantota bacterium
GGAGTAAAAGGATCGTTAATGCAAAAAATCCTGGTTATTGGCCAGTTTGCTATTTCCATATTCCTGGTGATATGCACCATCTCGGTTTTTCAACAGCTCGATTTTATGAAGGGGCGTGCGCTAGGATTCAATCGTCACCAGAAATTGATACTCCCTATCAAGAGCAATCTCAACCATTTCAGGCGAAATTACGAAGCAATTAAAAACGATTTAAAAAATCACGTTAACATAACCGGGGCCGCAGCATCTTCAAAAGTTGCCGGCGAAAAGGATAACAGCGGTTACTATTTGTGGCCCAGGAACATGGAGAATAACAAACCCATCAGGTTAAAAGTCATTACAATTGATTTTGATTTTCTCTATGAATATGATATTCGTATGGCTGCTGGCAGACCCTTTTTACGCGAGATGGGGAATGATCCTGCCGGTGCATTTTTGATTAACGAGGCCGGGGTGAAGCATTTGGGTTGCAAATCTGCAGAAGATGCCCTTGGCAAGCAGTTTAAAGCCCATTACCACGGCAAAACCAAGAAAATCGTCGGGGTGACTAAAAATTTCCACTTTTTAGGCATGCAGGAGGTGGATGAACCGTTGATTATGGACATCGAAAATTCCCTGATGAGAGTACTCACACTTTCGGTCACCACTGAAAATATCGGGGGTACTATAAAGTTTGTAAGAAAAAAATGGGAAGAGCATTTCCCCGGGGTTCCTTTTGAATACTCCTTTCTAGATGAAGATTTTGACCGGGTGTATCGCTACGAAGAGCAGATGGGCCGACTCCTGGGTATTATAACGCTGCTTGGTATTAGTGTAGCCAGTCTCGGTCTTTTGGGGCTTGCGGCATTTATTGCCCGGATGCGTAAAAAGGAGATCAGCATCCGCAAGGTCCTGGGTGCATCTACTGCTAGTATCTTAGTGATGATGTCGAGGCAATTTGTGACATTAGTACTGACTTCCGGTTTGATCGCTGTACCGGTTGCTTATTTTGCTGTGAATAAGTGGTTGCAGGATTTTGCCTATCGTATCAATTTGGGCTGGTTCACCTTCCTTATCGCTGCCGCATTAGCTCTGATCATTGCTATAATAACCGTCTCTTTCCAGGGAGTCCGGGTAGCAGCAGCCAACCCGGCAGACACCTTGCGCTGCGA
>CP070627.1:3967466-3968616 GCA_020355945.1 Candidatus Aminicenantota bacterium
CAGCAGTACTCGGCCTGTCTTTTTAATAGACCGGGCAATGGTTTCCCTGTCAATAGGATAAATCGTACGCAAGTCGATTAATTCTACGGAGATTCCCTTTTCTTTTGCTGTAATCATGGCCCGCTGCACTTCCCGGATCATTGCCCCATAAGAAACCACGGTAATATCCGTACCCTCATTTAACACGTTGGCTTTTCCCAGGGGAATCACAAACTTCTCTTCCGGGTAGGGCCGGCGGTTTCCCGACCGGCCCCCCCACAGACCCGGACGTGAGCGATTCGCTCATCCGGTTCCTCGGCGCATAGCATCTGCTGCCCGCTTTAGAGGAAGTCATCACCCTCTGTTCCACAGTCCAATGGAGTTCCGTTGACAGAGTTGTTGAGCTCAAAGTCTCTCCCCTGTTTCCTTCCACTGGAACGCTATGGCCGGCTTCGCCTTCCCTCCAGTGGGTCCCTTGGGCCTCGGTTCCCCACCTTCATCGGTACTATGCTCCGCTAAGACTGCCCACTGCCCTTCTCGAGGTCCTTCGCTCCTCGCTCGTCCCCCGATACCTTGCCTGCTCCCTCAAGTTTGTGTCTCCGCCTCAAGCGGACTCGCTGAGAGGCGGAAGCAACCTCATCAGCGCCAGGGCTCTTGGTCAGCCGGTACCCCTTATCTTCCGGCTCTCTCCACGAAAGGAGACAGTAGGCTCTCCCGAGTCCCCGGGTTACCCCTTTGAGCACATGCTCCGCACTAAGACCCCGATGGTGTCCCTACCGCATCGCCATAACCCAATAGGGACTGCTGCCTTCCGGCTCAATCCACTCCGTCGGCTTTTACCGCTCATCACGGCTTATCCTTAAGGACCATGACTATACATTTTACGGGGTTCAATCACGCAGCCTGCGCCCTCACTTCCCCTCTGCTTCGTACACCACCTCTCAGTGATCGCACTTCGGTTCCGCTACAGGTCCAGTGGCTAGCTTTTGACCTGTCGGGATTTGCCTGTTAAATTCCTCCGGCTCACCCGCTGGGCAACAATGACGAATTTCAAGGATTATCTCCTATCCCAACGTCCCGTGTTTTGCTCGGCACGAGGATTGCCTGGTTAAAAGCCTTTTATTTATCTTTCACCTAAATAATTTTTTAAATCAATTCGATTATTCAAAAA
>CP070627.1:3968716-3969863 GCA_020355945.1 Candidatus Aminicenantota bacterium
GTAAGTAGTAAGTAGTAGGTAGTAAGTAGTAGGTAGTAGGTAGTAGAAGGTGAGGAGATGAAAATTACAAATTACAAATTGTCTGTAAAACGTCTGTGCAAGTCTATGGCTAAAAAGGATTTTTATTTCAGTACGCCAGGAGGGTATGAATGAGTACAAATTATGCTGAAGCCGGTAACAAGGGAGAGGCAATCCGATCCGATTGTTGGGTGGGGTTGAATCTTACGGATACCGGTGGTATAAAACTAAAATTTAACAGTAAAGTCGAGGTTTTATATGGTGATTCCATAAGGAAATTAATTCATGAGATGATGCAATATTTTGAGATAGAGCATATGGAGATTGAGTTTGAGGATTCAGGAGCGCTGCCTTATGTGATAATGGCCAGGATTGAGGCTGCGGTTCGGCGGTTAGGGCTGGATAAAGGGAAGCGGTTTTTGCCTCCATGGCAAGTCGAAGTTCCCGCCAGCAGCCGCGATCGACTTCGCAGGTCACGGCTCTATCTTCCCGGGGATCAACCCAAATTATCTATCAATGCTGCGATTCATAAAGGTGACGGGTTGATCCTGGACCTGGAAGACTCGGTGGCACCTCCAATGAAAGACGCGGCCCGGGTACTGGTACGAAATGCCTTACGCTGTATGGATTTCATGGGTGCGGAACGAATGGTGCGCATCAACCAACTGCCCCTGGGCTTAGAAGACCTGGAAGAAATCATTCCCCAAAAACCCCATTTAATTTTGATTCCTAAAGCAGAAACCCCGCAGCAGATCCAGGAAATCGATAAAAAAATCGATGAAATCCAGGCCCAAGAAAAAGACCCCTGGGAGGTGTTTTTCATGCCTATCCTGGAGAGTGGTTTGGGAATCATCAATGCTTATCCTATTGCTTCGGCCAGTAAACGCAATGTGGCCCTGGCCATTGGGTTGGAAGATTATACCGCAGACATCGGTACGCAGCGCACCAATGAGGGCAGGGAGAGCTTTTTTGCCCGGTCTATGTTGGTGAATGCAGCCAGGGCAGCGGGTATTCAAGCCATTGATACGGTGTTTTCCGATGTGGATGATATGGAAGGCTTGCGGGAAAGTGTCCTGGAGGCCAAATCATTAGGCTTTGACGGTAAAGGTTGTATCCATCCCCGGCAGAT
>CP070627.1:3969963-3971109 GCA_020355945.1 Candidatus Aminicenantota bacterium
GTTCGCCCCTACGATCACCCGGTGTGAGGTTCTGCGGTAATGGAGAAGGGCGAAGGTAGAGGCGAACCTCGTGTTCGCCCGTCCCTCTGACAGCGGGTGCTTCTTCTAAAATCACGTGCGCATTGGTGCCGCCAATGCCAAAGGAACTGACGCCGGCTCGCAGCGGATATTTTTCACTTTTCCATTCTTTTAGTTCCGTATTTACATAAAAAGGGGTGTTTTCAAAATCGATCTCAGGATTGGGGGTTTTGAAATGCAGGCTGGGAGGAATCAAGCGATGCTTAAGGGCTAATACGGTCTTTATAAAACCTGCTGCGCCGGCAGCCGAATAAAGATGCCCTACATTGCTCTTTACGGTGCCTACAGCGCAAAATCCGTTCTTACCTGTATTAAAGGCTTGTTTCAATGCTTCTATTTCCACGGTGTCGCCCAGGGGGGTGGCAGTGCCGTGGGCTTCGATATAGGTGATACTTTCCGGTTCCACTCCTGCCATGAACTGCGCCGTTTTGATCACTTCGGCTTGACCTTCGACGCTGGGTGCGGTGTAACCCACCTTGCGAAACCCATCATTATTAGTGGCTGTGCCTTTGATTACCGCATATATATGGTCACCATCGGCAGCCGCGTCTTCCAGCTTCTTCAATACCACCACTCCCACCCCATCACCAAACACCGAACCAGTGGCGGCCGCATCAAACGTCCGGTTATGCCCATCCGCAGAATAAATCATCCCCGGTTGGTATATATACCCCCGTTTGGGGGGATAATTTATCGAGATTCCCCCGGCCAGGGCCATTTCACACTCCCCCAGCAGCAGCCCCTGCACCGCCCAATGAATGGCCACCAGGGAAGTAGAACAAGCCGTCTGCACAGCATAACTGGGGCCTCTCAAATTCAATTTATAAGAAATATGTGTGCACATAAAGTCCTTGTCTGCCAATTGCAGGGTGATAAAACTGCTTAAACCCTGGCTGACATTGGAAAAATGGACTAAGGCTTCCCAGTGAAGATTGGGGGAAGCGCCCGCATATAGACCAATACGACGGTCATAACTAAAGGGATCATACCCGGCATCTTCCAGGGCATGCCAGGTGCACTGGGTAAATACCCGCATCTGCGGGTCCATGATCTGCGCCTCCCGCGGGG
>CP070627.1:3971209-3972347 GCA_020355945.1 Candidatus Aminicenantota bacterium
TCTACCTCTTATGTATTATTATGGCTAAATTCGTAAAAAAAGTCAACTTTTTTGTCCATATCTGTTCTTGCCTCCTCCGGGCCCGCGGCGCGGGCACCCTATTAGGTTACCCTGTCGTAAAGTTTTGCCATTTTCTGGCAAAATATTTTTTTTCAAGTCTCGAAAAGATTTAATATCGGCTGTTTATAGGCAAAAATTTTTTTCTCAACTTTTTAAAAACCTTTTTTCTTCGTGTCCTTCGTGTCCTTCGTGGTTTAAATCTTTTTGGTTGTGGCTTTGCCGCGGTCCGGGATAGGAAAAGGGATAGGCAAAAACCTGGCAAAAATTTCACAATAGGGCTTGACAAAACTAGAAAAATATCTCATATTAATTATGTACGAATAATGAGTTTAAAATGCAAATGATTTGAGAAAAGAGACTTTTACGTTATATTATCGTTGAACAAGGAGGAAAAAAATGTTGACAGTAAGAGGTATTTACGAAAACGGCGAAATTAAGCTCAAGGAAAAGTTTTCCAGTTCTAAGAAAATCCCGGTTTTCATTACATTTCTTGAAGATATGGAAGAAGCCAAGGACCAGGACGGGGTTTATCATGATCTTGATTACCTTGCTGGAACGTGGACAGAAGAGGAAGATAGAGAATTTTTGAAGGCAACGGAAGATTTCAATAAGATCGACGAAGAGTTATGGAAATAAAATACATTACTATTGATACCAATTCTTATCGGGCCTTTAAAAAAGCAGATACTGATGCTGTCGAGATAATAAGGCGTGTTCCCAATATAATCATAAGCCCGGTTGTAATTGGAGAATTATTAGGCGGTTTTGCAGTGGGAAACAGGGAAGAAATAAACAGGAACGAATTGGAATTTTTTTTGAGCTCCCCCCGTATTAAATTTGCTTCAATTGACAGAAATACCTCAGAATATTATGCCAAAATTTATAAAGAATTACGAGTGAAGGGAAAACCAATTCCAATAAATGATTTATGGATTGCAGCAACAGCAATGCAATATGGCGGTGCAATTTTTACTTATGACGGTCACTTTGAACATATTACCGATTTGATAGTCATCTCAAGCTTTGATGATTTGAAATCATAAAAAGAAGGGTATATGGTATCCGGTAATCCTACCGT
>CP070627.1:3972447-3973583 GCA_020355945.1 Candidatus Aminicenantota bacterium
GATATGTATTGATTGTTTTTCAATTTGCCATCTCTACTGGATTGATAATATGTACATTTACTATTTCCAGACAGTTAAACTTCATACTGAACAGAGATCTCGGATTTGATAGAGAACACATTATAACTCTGAAAAATAATCCTGAATTAATGAAGCGTTTTTATTCGTTTAAAGAAAAACTTCTTTCCAATCCAGGTATTCTTAATGTTACATCAGCAGCTGAAAAACCGCTTTCAGTGGGGTCGAGTATTCCGATGAGATGGAAAGGAAATTGGGATGGTTCTAACTGGGATTATACGATGGTAGATTACGACTTTTTTAAGACATTTAAAATGGATATGACAAAAGGACGCAGCTTTTCAAAAAAATTTCCAACAGATGAAACCCAGGCGTGTATTATCAATGAATCAGCCATGAAAGAGATGAACATAAAAAACCCGATTGGTACAGATATTTATTTTGGTCATATGGATCCAAGATTTGATAAATCTTTACGTTATGTAAGAGTCATAGGAGTAGTAAAAGATTTTCATTCAAATTCTTTGCACTATCCAATTAGACCTTTTTTATTCAGGATATATAAACCCTGGCATTCATATATATTTATTAGAGTAAACAGTAATATGATTTCAGATGCCTTGAAAAGTATTGAAACCGACTTTCAAACATATGCACCCGAATATCCATTTAATTTTGAATTTTTAGATGAAGCATTTAACATACAATATTCTTCTGAGATGGAACTCAAAAAACTTTTGAACCTTTTCAGTTTACTTTCCATTTTTGTTGCCTGTCTTGGGCTATTTGGATTAGCGGCTTTTACTGCAGAACAGAAAACCAAAGAGATTGGTATCAGAAAGGTATTTGGAGCTTCGGTTTCAGGAATTGTTACAATGCTTTCAAAAGAGTTTATTAAATGGGTATTGATTGCAAATGTTATTTCATGGCCTGTTGCTTACATTTTTATGAATAAATGGTTACAGAATTTTGCATATAGAACAAGTATTGGAGTTGAATTATTTATCTTTTCTGGGATAATAGCCTTTATTATTGCAGTTCTAACAGTAAGTAATCAGTCCATTAAAGCAGCTGCAGCAAATCCTGTAGATTCATTAAAGTATGAGTGATATTTAATT
>CP070627.1:3973683-3974814 GCA_020355945.1 Candidatus Aminicenantota bacterium
CCCGCTCTTCCAGCTCCGCTGCCGCAGGCGAAGTCTGCCAGATCATGCATTGAGCACCCATCGCTGCCGTGAGCATCTCCGCTAATACCGACGGGTAACTGTTGTTGGCATTAAAATAAGCAAAAAAACAAGGATGCTGCCAATGAGTCATACCAGGAATAATAATCTCCTGAAAATCTTTAAAAATGACTTCAAACGATTCTCCTTGTTCCGGTGGAGACTCCGGTAACTGCCGGATAATCTCTTTAGGCACTGCCCGGGACTTCACCGGGTACTGCTCAATATTTTCAAAATATTCCGCCATCCAATCTACTAACTCATGCCCTCGCTTCCTGAATTCCTTAATATCCATTCTTAACTCCTTTTTAGCTATTAATTTTTAGCCACAAAGGTACACAAAGATGCACAAAGTAAAATAAAAATTTTAGAGGATATACCGTTTCCATTCCAATTTACCATGACTGCCAAAATTTATCAGTAACCCAACTTTAAACCTGGTTGCTTTTAGATAATTTATTATCTGAGCTTCTTCGACTTTAGTCAACTTTGGAATGCATTTTAATTCAACAATAATTCCTCCATACCCGATATAATCTGCGACGAATTCTTTTTCTAATTTCTTACCTTTGTAATAAACAGGTATGGTAACCTGAGACTCAAAAGGTATTTGTCTATCTTCTGACTCGTATTTCATCGCTTCTTCATAAACGGATTCTAAAAATCCGGGACCAAGCTGCTTATGCACTTCAATGGCTGCTCCGATGATTCTAAACACTTCCTCTTTGAATAGAGATTTTTCTTCCACTATTTTCATCCTTTTTTCTTTGTGTTCCTTTGTGTATCTTTGTGGCTCATTTTAAAATTAGCTAATGCGCTGATGGATATGGGTTTCAACGGTGGTCTGGCATTGAAAGGCCCTAAAACTCCAGGGGACTGTTTAGTCAATAGGTTTAATACATCATAAACCACGGGACCACAGGTTCTGCCCTGGCAGTTGCCCATTGATACCCGCATACCGGTTTTTAATGCCTGGGGATTGTTATAACCACTGGCAATCCCTTTTTTGATATCAGCCAAAGTGATATCCTCACACCGGCAAACTACGGTATCATCCGGGATATCCAGGATAGC
>CP070627.1:3974914-3976039 GCA_020355945.1 Candidatus Aminicenantota bacterium
GATGCTTTTCTCAACAGTGCCAATGTTGTTTTAACGGGTCAAATTATAGATGATTCACCGGTGACGTTAAAGGTCAATGGTAATGATGTAATCTTACAAGGGGAGAACTATTTTGAAGTGCCATTGCAATTGAATGAGGGAGATAATACCATTGCTTTAGCGGCAGAAGATGCAGCCGGGAATCAAACCAACCAACAACATCATGTGGTGGTAGATACCATTGCTCCCCAGTTACAAATCACTGCTCCGCAAAATAATGCCATAATCAAGGAAATTCCCATTACTATCACTGGCACCATTACAGAGATCAACCCGTTAAAGATATTACTCAATAACACCACCGCAGGAACCATCAACGGCGATCAATTTACCTTCAGTAAAGTAAACCTGGTTGAAGGTGAAAACCAGCTTTTGGTTACGGCAGAGGACAAAGCGGGTAATACCGGAAGTGCCGGTATTACTGTGACTTATATTCCTGATGCGGAACCGCCGGAAATTACCATTGCCTCACCGCAGGAGGGGACTTACCGTAACACGCCAGAGGTGACGGTTTCAGGAACCGTGACAGACCAGAGCGAGATTGCCTATGTCAGGGTGAATGGAAATGATGCCCAGTTAGAGGAACAGAATTATTCTTACAACTTAATCCTAACTGAAGGAGAAAACACCATTACCGTTGAATCGGCGGATGTGTATCAGAACCAGGGTTCATTGAGTGTCACAGTTAGCCTGGATACGGTTTTACCTCAAATCACTGTGTCTCATCCCGCGGCCGGTGCTTATTTAAATACCTCCCAGGTGCAGGTACAGGGTCAGGTGGATGACACCTCCCCGGTAACCGTGAAGATCAATGGTATGAGTGTAACTTTACAGGATAATACCTTTGAAACCACCCTGTCATTGGTTGAAGGCGTCAACCCTATTAAAGTGGAAGCCTGGGATGCAGCGGAGAATAGCAATGTACATGAATTGGAAGTATTTATTGACAATATTGCTCCGACAATGGAGATCACCACTCCTCAAACCAATACCATGACCAACAGGGATAAAATCACCATTACCGGTACGATCATTGATAAAAATCCCTTTAAGATTAAAATAATTTCCGGTTCCACGAACACAGAC
>CP070627.1:3976139-3977264 GCA_020355945.1 Candidatus Aminicenantota bacterium
GGACCAATGGTGGGATATTTTAGGTTCCGGCACCGAACAGATCACCGGCACCTGTCAACGAATGAATGTCTTATTGAATGAATTGGAAAAATCCATTGATACCACCAGGGCTTACACCACACCTCATTTTGCCTTTGATGACAAAGTAGAAGATAAAATTTATCAACGGTATTTTGCTCAACTGGAACACCGGATATTGGACCAACTGCATTGGGAAGTGGATGAAGCATCCGGAGAAATCCGGTTTCTCATTGTCAATGATAAAGAGGTGAATCGCTATGTTGTAGACCTTAATAAGTCCTCGATTTATGATGACCTATTTAATGTGCTATTGGCTATTCCTGTTTATTTTGCCGGGGAAAAGAACAAATGGCATGAAGCATCTATTCATGAGATCATGGAATTAACCCGGGAAGCCGGTCGGGATGTAATTGCTGAATACCTGGAGCCCCAGGCATTGAGAACCACCCTCACCAATCTCCTGTATCTTGACCCTAAAGCCGCGGAAATATTGGATCAGCGAATTTCTGCGGGTTTAGACAGGAAAACAGCGGAATCCAGGAATCCCTTAGTAACCGGTTTTTTCAAATACCGGTTAAATCATGAAGTGGTAAGTACAAAAACGAAATTCGATCCCCAGGTACTCCCTTCTTATGTTTATTCCGAGGAGTGGAATTGTTATCATGCCTTAAAGTTCTACAGCAACCTGGTAGATGAAGAGGCATTGACTCCGTCGTATATGGTTGTTGCTTTGTGCAGGGACATGAAGAAGTTTTTAGGAGTGGTATACCAGGGTATTATCCAGGATCAAATCGAGAGTCGTCAGTCCGGTTCGCAGATGGTATACCGATTTCATTCGTTAGAAGTCACCCAGTCAAAGGACAGTGATGCGGATATAGTCAATCTATTGAGGCTTGTCACGGAAGCCCGGGACCTGGGGGTGGGGCAAGTATTACAGGATGGGTATGACGCGGTCCTCAAAATGAATTTAAAAACCATAAAAGCGGCATTAACAAGGTCTAAGGTGGAGTTATCCGACAGTTTAAGGGAGCAGTTGATCCAGGTGACCTCAGGAGCGGTGGAGTATTACAGGAATTTAGAGTAAACAATAAAAAGTTTTTGTGG
>CP070627.1:3977364-3978486 GCA_020355945.1 Candidatus Aminicenantota bacterium
AAATGCATAGCAATGGACATCAACAGGACGGCAAGTACCCATACCTTCAGAATTTGTTTACTATTTATAGTAAGGAAAATGGACCTTCCTGATTTTTTTTCAGACAAAGAGTTAGATGAGTCTTTGTTTCCGAAGTTCCTGGTAAGCACCCGGAGAACAGCGGAATATATGACATGAAAAATGCCCAGGCTTATGGAGAATAAGATAAAAAAAGTAACTATATCTAATAAGAAATTTCGTTTTTTACCGGGGTTGGAGAGTTCTGTAGTTTCCAGGAGAATATCATTCCTATCCAGCCCTTTGATTTCATGAATGATCTCCTTTTCATCTCCAATGACCTTAATTATAATTACTTTTGTGAAATTGTTTTCCTGCCGCTTTAGGAGAAAAAAATGAATAGCTATGGAAAGAAGTAAAAGAGTAAGGATTCTTGCGGTCCATACCTGTTTTGTGTTTTTTGTTTTCATTTGTTTTTTATAATAAAAATGAGAATAAAAGTCAAGTTTTCCTTATTTTCCTCCAGGATTGCGTCAAAGTCGCCCAAAGTGTAAGATTTTCCCCCAGCAGTTTTACTATGATAAAAATCAATAACAAATACGAGACAGACAAAATCAGCTTATAACTCAAAAAAAGCCAAAAAAAGATGAAAAAATATCATTTTTATGATATAATATTATCATCTAAATGATAGGAGGTAGATATGCCCATTATTAGACCCGTTAGTGATTTAAGAAACAATTTTAACGAGATATCCGAGCTTTGCCATAGTGAGAATGAACCGGTATTTGTCACCCGGCAGGGGAAAGGGGATATGGTGGTTATGAGTCATGCACATTACGAAATGCTCATCAATTTGCTTGAATTGTATCAAAAACTGGGTGAGGCAGAAGCCCTGGATGCTTCGGAAGATGAAGGCATTCCCCACCGTGACATGATGAAACGTTTAAAGGAAAGGATAAAGTGAGTTCTGAGTACGAAGTCCGGTATCTAAAAACTGCTGAATGCGATCTTTACGGGATTTTTGATTATATCAGCCAGGATAATCCATTGGCAGCGGCGACTCTATTGGAAAAAATAGATAATTCCATTTCCCGCCTTGCCTCCAATCCTTTTTTAGGTAGG
>CP070627.1:3978586-3979707 GCA_020355945.1 Candidatus Aminicenantota bacterium
GGTTTAGATGAATTTACCGGAACATACGCTGCTCCCTGCACACCGACACAAGAAAAACTGGCTGTCCTGTGGTCGGAATTACTGGGAATTGAGAAAGATCATATAAGCATTGAAGCCAATTTTTTTGAGATGGGGGGCCAGTCGTTGAAAGCCACCATCCTGGTATCCAGGATCTATAAGGAATTCAATGTGCGTTTACCGCTGGAGGAAGTATTCAAAACCCCGGACATCAAGAGGTTAGCAGGATATATCGACCGGGCCCTGCCAGCCAAATATATTTCAATCGAACCCGCAGAATTAAAAGATTATTATGTGTTGTCCTCTGCCCAGGCAAGATTATATGTTTTACAGCAGTTAGATGAACATAGTACGGGCATTGGCTACAACATTCCCACAGTATATGTATTAGAAGGTATTGTTGAGAAAGCCAGATTTGAAAGTACTTTCCAGCGATTGATAGAGAGGCATGAAAGTTTAAGGACTTCGTTTCATATGGTGAATGAGGAACCGGTACAGCGGATACATAAACATGTGGAATTTGAAATTGAATTTACTAAGAGCCGGGACCCGGGAGCTAAAAGCTGTATTTATTCATTTATTCGTCCGTTTGATTTATCGCAAACGCCGTTACTTCGAGTAGGATTAATAAAGGAAGAAGAAAAAAAACATATCCTGATGGTAGATATGCATCATATTACTTCCGACGGCATCTCCGCGGAAGTATTTATTAGAGAGTTCATGTCCCTTTATGAAGGGGAAGAATTACCCGGACTAAGGATACAATATAAAGATTTTTCAAGGTGGCAGAACAGCGAAGCCCATCAAAAGGCATTAAAGAACCAGGAACAGTATTGGTTGGAGCAAATGAAGGAAGAAATTCCCTATCTTAATCTGCCCACTGATTTTACCAGGCCGGCAATACAATCCTTTGAAGGCAGCACACTGCCCTTTGAAATCAGCGGCCCGGAAGCTGCTGCTTTAAAAACCCTCGCTTTAGAAAAAGGCACCACTTTATTTATGGTATTGCTGACTATATATAATATCTTTTTATTCAAACTCAGCAGCCAGGAGGATATTCTTATCGGAACCCCGGTGGCTGGCCGTAGACATGTGGACCTGGA
>CP070627.1:3979807-3980924 GCA_020355945.1 Candidatus Aminicenantota bacterium
TCAAAAAACCCTGGGGAAAAGAAGATAAAAACGTACCGATTATTTTATAGCTGGTGGCTAAACCGGGGTCCCTGATTTCACCGCGAAAAAGCTGCATCATTCGGTTCATTTGTATTTCAAGATTTTTTTTTGACGCATTTAACTTTTTCCTGAATTCATAGCAGTCGCTTTTAAGCAATTTTTCAATGTCGGTTATCATCTTTTCTTTATTGGCGGATACATTGAGCCTGTATATCTTAAGGGGAGTCACTATGATTAACGCATCAGCGCTGTTTAACATTTCGGTGACAAAGTAAGAGATGGATTCTTGCACCTGGTTCCCATAATCGGTCATATGAAAGGAGAGAACGAAATTTCTTCCCAGGAAATCAGGCTGTTGACCCAGGGAGGTGAATTGATTTACTGCTTCCAGGATTTCCCGCTGCTCATTGTTGATGAAGAGTTTGAAATCTTGTTTTTGCAAGTGGGTTACCGGGTGTTTTCCGGCAAACACACGTACAGGCAGGGTGAGTCGGATATTCTCTTCAGCCGCAAATACAAAAAGTCCTACAAGAATCAGCCACATAAACGCAATAATAGATTTTTTGACCTGTTTCATATTTTAATAATAATAAAAAAAAACCTATATTGCAATAATAAATTTTGTAAATTTTGTGCCAGGCAAAGTAATTTAGAAATCGAGATTTTCAAAGTACAACTTGATTCCCCACCGGTAACTTTTTCCCTGGGGGTAGTAAATGGCTTTGGTGGGATCAAAATAGAGTATATTGTTTTTTACCATATCCCGTAATAATTCCTTTAGCCCAGGTCCATCAATTGGCAGGTCTTCGAGGTCCTCACTCCTTACGATTTCCTTCTGATTCACCACCTGGAGTACCTGCTTCTTGCTTTTATCAAATTCAGTGTAATGGGCAATAAGGCTTTTCATTTCCTCTTTAAAAAGGGTTAAGACCTTATCGAGGGGATAATCGAATAGTTGGCTCAATAAATACTGTATCTCCCACATGCTGCCGCCTACAGTATCCCATATTTTTTCCGCTTCTTCCGATGTAAGGGTATAATCTTTTATTTTCGAATATTTTTCCAGGTTCAACAGCCATTCCATCACATCTTCTTT
>CP070627.1:3981024-3982134 GCA_020355945.1 Candidatus Aminicenantota bacterium
GCTTTTTTGAAAAATCGCCCCCCTTGACCCCCCAAAAAACTTTTGTTAATACTTAAGCCTTTTTTCTTGTAATCAACCGCCATAATCCTACACCAGCAATAATAGTCACCAGACCAAAAATAATACCACCCTTCAAAGCAGCAGTAACTTCCTTTTCACCCAGGTTGGTGCCAATAAAGGCAATAGTAAACCCCAACAACAAAACCCAAATCCCCAGGAGAATCCATTTCCACACCGGCATAGCAACCCCACGATCCTCCATCCATACCCTAAATCCCATCACAGCCAGACATACAAATATTCCCTCCAGGAACCAAAAAAATCCACTATTAAAAAATCCCACGGTCATCCTCCTTAGATATCGATGAAATCTTCCGTTCTCAACCACCAGGGAGGCTCCCGGTAAGATGCATTCTCACCACCCATGGAAGGCATGTAATACTTCTGCGCATCAGGAGCGGGATAGAAGACCTTCTGGAAAAAAGTCAATATCTTATGAGAAAGCCCCGTAGGATCATTGGCCGAAACATCCAGGGCTGTCCGGTGCAGCCAGTTGGATTTCCGCGAATAAGGGCAAACAGCCACACAAAGCCTGCACCCCATATTCCCCAGGTTGGAACGCCAGAAATTGTGACATTTCGATACATCCACTTTGTATCTCAAATAACCCCGGACTTCTTGTTTACCACCCCTGGTAATAGCACCACTGGGGCATTGTTCCGCACAAACTTTACAGGTTTTACAAAAATCCCCGGCCCCGAATTTGATGGGCTTATCCGGCTGCATAGCCAAGTTGGTAGTCACCACCGCAGGCCGGATATTACTGCCCAATTCAGGCGTAATTAAAACACCATGACGGCCCTGCTCACCCAAACCCGCATCAATGGCAATTGGCGGCACCATCAAGTCGTAACTGAACCCCGGCGTATGAGGACGAGCAGGATAACCCAACTGCTTTATGAACGAAGCCAACCGAAACGCCACAATCCGGGTCTTTGAATAGGCATCTCCCGATGTCCCGTAATTGGGATTGGCATACATCGGGTCCCAGGACATGGGTGTACCGACCACAACAGCATACTCCCAATGTTTTGGCACTTCAATGGGCTT
>CP070627.1:3982234-3983344 GCA_020355945.1 Candidatus Aminicenantota bacterium
TGTCATTATATCTTTCTTAAAAGGGTTTTTTTCTTTTCCAGGTAGTAAAAATGATTGGTATTATTTAAATGAGGCTATCGGGATACCCACCAGAATCAGTGGAGGACTGAATCGGATTCAGTGGTCGGACAAGAACGGAATCGGTGGTCGGAAAATTCCGGATTATGCACTTTATCCTTTATTGGTATTGGTACCGTTATAATTTTTTTTGATTTCCGGTACTTCCGCTGAAAGATGCCAATTGGCGACCTTTGTTCTCATCAAACAACGGGCGCACTTCCGCCCCATTTCTCAAAAGGCCCATCACATGGGCAAAACAGTTTTGGGAGGATTATCTCCGAGATTTTTTTCAATTACTATAAACTACTAAAAACTACTAAAAGGAGATAAAAGGTGACATAAGGTGGTCACTTTTTAGCCACCACTTTTTTTTGAAAAAACGGGACTTCCAAATGTCGTCAATCAGCGGAGTTTATATCGAAACTTTAAAAAGAAAAAGACGGAGGGTTATAAAAAGTGCTCTCAAAATGTGATTCGCACCCTTGCCACCACGTGCAGTATGTAAGGGTGAAGGCACAAGTGGTCGGCGGTTCGGTATTTTTTCCTCCATTACATATTATAGGGACAGGTATTTTATTTTGTAAGGAGCAAAAAAGAACCCTATAAGAGTTCGATTGATGAATCGATTACTGGAATGTGAAACGAAATCTTTTAATCTTATGGAGTTCCTCTTCCGGGAATTGGGAAATTAGGAAAATTAGACATTGAGAAATTAAGGATTAAGTGATTGAGGAGGAGGATTAAAACCGAACTTCCCGGTGAGGCGGCCCTTTATTTTGTTTTTGGGCTTTGTGTCCAAGAGGAACGGGGAACAGGAAGGAATAGGGGAGGGGAAAAAGAACACTGGGAACGCAGAATAAGAAGGACAAATATAAGAAGTAAGAAGGGAAGATGTTTTAAGAAAATTAGCACATCAGTATATCAACATATCAGCATATCAGTTTTCTCAGTGATAAAATATTTCTATTAAGACCGGTTGGATAGACATTTCGATCTTTTTTCAGGATGATATCTCCACCAAATTGGGCATAAATTTCTTTTAAAAATTGC
>CP070627.1:3983444-3984554 GCA_020355945.1 Candidatus Aminicenantota bacterium
AAAAACCGCCAGGCAAAAAAATACTAAATACGCAAAAAAAACACAAAATGTCTGAACCGCTGATAACCATGATGAAATGATGACGCTGACAAAAAAAGAAAAATCACAGCCCATCACAATTATCAGCGTTTATCAGCGGTTCAGACACTTTTCTCTCTTTTCAGGTTTTCCGGCATTCCATTATTCCATTCTTTCATCATTCCAATAGGTTGGCTTAGACTATAAAAATATTAACCTTAACTGTTACACGTTACACCATCTTATGATAAAATACAGCCTTAGGAACAAGTAAACATGGAGAATACTAAATTTTTTCCGGGTTTTCAAATGACAGTCAAAATGATTGGTTTGATCTCATTCCTCTTTACCCTGGTTTACGGTAATGCCGGATGGGAGTTTCTGCTATTGTGCATCGGCATCATTGCTCTTTTTGAATACTTTTTTAACTTTATAGAAAACAAAATCTTTAATCCCTATTCCTTGATGCTATTTTCACCGCTGCTTTTACTGAAATATTCCTCTGTCACGGATTTCCGCATCCGGACGCTGTGCTTTATCCTTCTCGTTTATGTATTCAATGCCGCTTGCAAAAAAGGAGTGAGAGAGATCAAGTTTTCTTTAATGAAAGCAAAACCAGTGACCATCTGGTTCACTGCTTTTGTTATATTTGCCCTGGGCTCAGTGGTGATTTATATGCAAGGCATTCACCTGTCCGGCGATGAACCCCACTATATCATTATTACCCAGAGCCTGGTGGAAGACGGTGATTTCGACTTGAAAAATAACTTCGAGGAAAAAACCTATTACAAATATCTGCCCATGGACCTTCGTTTCCACGGTGGAGAATATAACGGTAAATACCACTCTTTTCACCTGCCTGGTGTTTCTTTTCTTTTGATCCCTTTTTACTGGTTATTTCATGTATTGAGCTTAGGAAAACTTATTCCGCCGGCATTGTACTTCCGGTTGGCTGCATCAGTGCTGAATGCCTTTTTCGCTTTAGGTTTATTCCTGGTATTAAAGCGAAAATTCCCGGGAAAAAACATTACTGGTTTCTGGTTGGTGTGTCTTATTATTTTCCCTTTGATTTTCCATGCCACTCACCTCTAC
>CP070627.1:3984654-3985762 GCA_020355945.1 Candidatus Aminicenantota bacterium
TTTGAGGGGGGTACAGGGGGGCGGTTTTCTCGAAAAGAGCCCCCCTGGCCGCCGGAGGCAAAATAGTATTAGATTTAGGTCTGGGTGAGCCAGCAATTTCGCAAGCTAGCTTATCCTCCTCATAAGAAGTCCCCATTTATGGCTGTTTTAAGTAAAAATTCATAACCGTTTCATTCCAAACATTCTTGCAAAAGTTTCCTCTGGGGAGTTTTCATCGAAATCTTGCTTTATATTTTAAGTATATTTGCGATTATCTTCGCTTTTGCTTCAAATCTTTTCAGAAGATGGAAGATGAACCTGCACTTTTTGTTCGCATTTCTGCTTTTTTGCACACTGACCTTTAGTGTTGAAACACAGTGATAATGGGGATTTTATGTTTGAATGCTTTTAAAATGTTCTGCGGGGTGAGGTAGATTTGTGATTTTTGATTTAAAGCATGGGAGAAGAAAAATTGGCATCGGTCATTTCCCTCTTCTCACCTGCTTTTTCACGCAAGGCAAAAAAAAATAAAAAAATAATTTTGTTCGCTAGATTTTTTATGACTCCTTATATACAATATAAGCGGAGGTTTAAGATGTGTAAAATAGATATAGATATAACAGATGACAACGAGAAGACATTGGTTGGTAAACGATCACAACTCTATCGAAGGCTCTGGAAAATCAGAGATATTCTTCCTGGCGCTTTTAGTACGAGAAACGCTCTCTGTGGTAAAGCCAATTGTGTTTGTAGAAGAGAGGGAAAGCGGCATAGGGTTAATCAGTATTCCTTTAAAATCGGAGAAAAACAAATCACCAGAAGCATCCCTAATGAGTACGCCAGGCAGGTGCAACTGCAAGTTTTAGCCAATAAAGAGTTCAAGAAAATCGTGAAACAGATTTATGAGATTAACCTGGAAATACTTTTTGAGCAGTTGGCAAAAAACAAGAAACAGAAAAAGAAAGCCAAAAAATAGCGATCAATAGTTGACAAGAGTTGAGGTTGTAGGTTGTAAGGTTGATGAGGTTGACGATGACTTTGACAGACAATTTTTAATTGCCAAATCCGGTATCCGGTATCCGGTATCCGGTATCCGGTATCCGGTGTCTGGTGTCTGGTGTCTGGTGTC
>CP070627.1:3985862-3986880 GCA_020355945.1 Candidatus Aminicenantota bacterium
CCGGGGTTGGTAATTTGTATAACACCGGCCCACATACACATCAATTTGGAATTATTATTCAATGCTGGCATATTGCCGATCAATACCGTGGGTGAACCGGGCGCCCAGGGTGCGACTGTATTGGGCACACAGGCGGCGGGTGTAAAAACCCCTAATTTTGCTGCTGTGGCTGCTGCCACTACCGGGTTGGCCATCGAGTTGCACATCCCGAAGGGCAAGATATTGACCATGGGTTTATTATCCATTATAGTTGCCGCCGGCTGATTACAAGTCAGCACCTTATTGGTGGGCAGCACCATCATTGTCGACGGCGCTGCCCCGAAACTGCACTGCAGCATTGCCCCATTACATACGCACATGCCCATTAGAAACTCCTTTTTAATACTTACATTGCATCGAAACAAACTCTAATGAAAAGTTTTTGCGGATGTTTCACGGGCTCAGGGGGGCAGTTTTTTCAAAAAGCGCCCCCCTGGCCGCCGGAGGCATCCTACACCGTTCTTCCTTCTTTATTAAATTCTCTCTGGATGCCCCTGAGCAGGTCGTCGTAAGCGATTATACGGGACTTCTTTTTAATTGCCATCAGCGATGCAAAGCGGATGACGTTCATGATAGCCCCGCCTGCCATTTCGTATTGCTCTGCGATCTCCTCTAATAGGATGTCGCTTTCCAGTGTTGATACCGGGCTGAAGCCCTGTTCCCACAGTCTTAACCGTTCCGGTTTCCGGGGGATAGGGAAGTAGACCGTTGATTGAAACCGGCGAAAAAAGGCATCATCTATGTTGGATTTATTGTTACTGGCCAGGATCACGACATTGGGGCAGTCTTCGATACGCTGCAGCAGGTAAGAGGTGCCCTGGTTGGCATAGCGGTCGTGGGCGTCGGAAATCGTAGTCCGTTTCCCAAAAATCGCATCCGCTTCATCGAAAAAAAGAATCCAGTTGCGCATGTCTGCCTGGGTAAAAATCTTTTCCAGGTTTTTCTCTGTCTCGCCAATATATTTGGATACCAATTGTGA
>CP070627.1:3986980-3987995 GCA_020355945.1 Candidatus Aminicenantota bacterium
TTGTGATTTGTAATTTGTTTGTAATTTGGGATTTGTAATTTGGGATTTCCCGGCAAGCCAGAACCTTTTTGGTTCCGGCTTGTCCGGGCTGTGGTCAGGCAAGTTATTTGCCTTATTAAACCGGGAAATAAATTACCTAGCACCATAGATTCTCCATTGGTTGAAACATTTGATCTTTTATATTATAATATCATCATGAAACAAGAACGATATATAAGGAGCAAGTAATGCTGGCCCCCCTGGATAACGGCACCATATTTAAAAAGGCCTTCACCGACATAACCGTATTTAAAGCATTCGTAAAGGATATATTAGGAATCGAAATCGAGGTAGATAAGATCGAGACAGAGAAGAAATTCGAACCAAAAATAGGATATATTGATATTACCATGGATATTTTCGCCGAATCGGTGGACCACCGGGTAATCATCGAAATACAGCGAGTGGATTACGACTATAATTTCGACCGGTTTCTCCATTATTTTATGATGGCCCTGGCCCAATTGCAGAGAAGCTCCGAGCAATACGGCATTGATCGTACGGTTTATTCCATCGTGGTGTTGACCGCTCCCTATAAAATCAATCAAAAAAACAATAAACCCATAAAAGATGAAGTGATGATCACATCAGTGGACCCCAGGAACCTGGATGATAAGGTAGTGGAAATTTACGGGCATAAATTAGTTTTTTTAAACCATTATTACCGGGGTGATAACACCCCGCCCAATTACCGTGACTGGCTGAATTTAATATATGAATCCATCCATAACCCTGAAAACTATCATGTGAACTTGAAACACGAAGGAATTAAAAAGGTAGTGGAATTAATCGAATATGAAAATTTGACCCCGGAACAACTTCACCAGATGAAAGTGGATGCGCAGCGAAAAGTGGTGCGGAAAATTGATGAAGATAAAGCCAGGGAAGAAGGAAAAAAGGAAGGAATAATAGAGACGGCAATCAATATGTTAAAGGATGGATTGTCCATTGAAACCATATCAAAATATACCGGCCT
>CP070627.1:3988095-3989098 GCA_020355945.1 Candidatus Aminicenantota bacterium
TATGCCTCCGGCGGCCAGAAACCTTTTTGAAAAAAGGTTTCGGCGGTCACGGACTTCCAAAAACTTTTCATTAAGATGGTTTCTATTGTCTTCTTTTCTTTGGGTTTCTTTGTGTAACTTTGTGGCTAAAATTAGACGTTGGATTTAGGCGAGGCCGCAGGCTTGCCAAACACAGGGTTGTGTGAGATAATGCTCTCTAAAATCATGAAAGATAAAAATGAAACACCATTGGAATATAAAATCTTTGTTCAATAAATTGTTAATCCTGGGCGGCTTCCATTCCTTCCTTTTCACCCTGTGGGTGATGAACCCACTGGTGATAATTACCTGCGTCCTAATGATCTTGACTATTTTCTTTAAAGTGAAATATAAAAAACCCTATTTGGAACTCCTGTTCCCCCTGGCTTCGGGACTACTCCTATTTGTGATGAAGCTGTTTTACTGGGATCATCCGGATTTTATTCAACGGGCAAACCTCTTGTTATTGATTTCGTTGGTCTTTTCATTGGTGTTGACGATACGAAAATACCGCCTCTTTAAAAAATTTCTCTTCTTTTTCAATCGTTTGACTTTGAAAAAACGATTGACCGGGATTTTTGTTTTTACTGAAATATTATTTATTGCTGCGGCGTTTATTATGGTGCAAAAAGGTGTATTACTGGGCGGTGACGAACCCCATTACCTGGTGATTTCCCATTCTATTGCCAAAGACTTTGATTTAAATGTTTTTAACCAGTATGCCCGGGATGAATACAGAGATTTTATAGATGTGCGCTTGCAGCACCATGCCCGGGTAGGAAAAGGATTCAAAGTCTGGTACTCTTATGGCCATTTACCGGGACTATCCCTCACCCTGGCACCGTTTTTCATTTTTAAGATACCCCATCCCCTACTCTATTTCCTGGTTCGTGCTTTCCTGGGCATTTTCGGTGCTTTGTTGGCTGTGCTGGTTTATTTGTTTTCGTTGAAACTATGGAAAAATAACAGCCTGGCTATTTTTATT
>CP070627.1:3989198-3995213 GCA_020355945.1 Candidatus Aminicenantota bacterium
CGTCACCATTGCAGATAATATATTTTTCATTACCCGGTGACCTGCGGGCTAACTGCCATTTTTTTCCTGTAGGGAACCCGGCCCCGCCGCGCCCTCTCAGGCCGGAGTTTTGAATTTCATTAATGATCACGTCCGGTGTCATTTTGGTTAGTGCTTTTTCCAATGCGCTGTAGCCGTTAAAACCGATATATTCTTCAATGTTCTCCGGGTCCAGCCGGCCGCGGTTGGCCAGGGCAATCAACCGCTGGTATTTAAAAAAACCGATATCCATCATCCTGGGAATGGGCGGTTCCTCTTCCGTTGGGGTGTACATCAATTCTTTTACCGGCCTGCCTTTAAGCAAATGTTCTTCAACTAAGTGGGGGATATCGTCTGTACTAATTCTCTGGTAAAATATCCCGTCCGGCTGGACAATAACAATAGGTCCCCGTTCACAAAAACCCTGACACCCCGTGGTAATGACCTTTATCTCATTTTCCAGTCCCTGCCTGGCAATCTCTTGCTCCAATTCTTCTTTTACCTGGAATGAGTTACCGGCAACACAACCTGTTCCAGCACAAACAAGTAAATTTGATCGATATTCTTTCATTTTGATCTACTCTCCTATACGAATCGATAATAGATATAAAATTGTTTTTCATTTGTTAGTGTGTTCTTTCACTTCCAATGGCCAGGGCATATTCTTGTACAATATCACCCTTTACGATATGCTCAATCAAAATTTTTTTTATTTTCTCTGTGGTCAACTCCACATACTTTACCGGTGGTTTTTCTATTATCTCAACGGTTGCCATGGGCTCACGGCTGCAAAGTCCTGCGCATCCCGATGTGGTAACCAGGATATCCTTTAATTTTTCCTTCTCTATTTCTTCCAGTAGTGAAGTCAGGATTTTGCGGGCCCCGGCTGCAATACCGCAAGTTCCCATATGTACGGTCACTTTTGCCCTGGCTTTGTTTTCTCTTAAATCCGTTGTTCTCTGGATTTTTTCCCGGATTTTTTCTAAATCCCCGATTTTGATTTTTTTCATTTTATTTTCCTTCCTTTTTCCCTATCATGCACTTAATTCTTCTTCTGCTGCTGCTTCTGCGTTCTCTTCCTGCTTTTTCAGTTTATTAAAAAGTGCTTCCGTCTTACCGACAGTCATATTACCGTGATATTCACCATTCACCACGATAATAGGTCCCAGGGCACAGGCCCCGAGACAATTGACCGCTTCCAGGGTGAATAAGTTGTCTTTTGTTGTCTCTCCGACTTTAATATCGAGACCTTTTTCAATTTTTCCCAGTATCCGTTGAGACCCGCGCACATGGCAGGCTGTTCCCTCACAGGCAGTTATAAAATATTTTCCCCTGGGCTTTAAACTGAAAGACTTATAAAATGTGGCAACTCCATAAATGTCTATTAGAGGATGCCCTGTCTCATCGGCTACAGTTCTTAAAGCCTCTTCGGGAAGATAACCGAATTCGTCCTGGATATTTTCCAGGATCGAAATCATTCCATTTTCTTTTTCTCTAAGTTTCTTCACGAAATCCGCCGTGTTTTCGGTTTCCATATTTTTTCTCCATATTTTTGTGATAGTGTTTTGGTAACCTAACAATATTCCTCACAATGCCAAATACCTCCTGCTGTTCTACTATTGACGCAAGTGATACGGTTCTCACAGTTGATGCAAAGACCCTTGAATTGTGAGGAATCTTTTTCCATGGTGCCAGGCCCGACCCGCGATTGAGCCGGCTGCAATTCCGCTTCATAAACTTCTTGCTCTTTAACCGGGACATAGTCGTCAAACTCTTCGCAAAACCATACCGGCCCTTGCCTGGTTTTCTTGCTTACACAGAGTTCACTATAATTACAGGTTGAACAAATATCGTTATAATCTTCTTCCTTTTTTGTTTTTCTTAAATTGCTGTCCTGTATCATACTACCTCCTCAGATGCCTACCAGCAACTTCTATGCCAATAAGCGGGATTCCCGGGAGATAGTTTTTCTTTTCCCGGACAGGCTGGATTCCCGGGATTAAATATCCCTGTAAAATCGAATGCTCCAGGGGGTTCCTCTCTTTTTCTAAAATTTTTTTTTTTTTACAGTATTTTATCATCACGTACAAATATTTGGCGACGAAACCAGGGAGATATGAACCACCGGGGAGAAATTCCCCACCTGAGTCGATGAGGCGAAAATTCCGAGTTTTTTCGCTCACGGATGATTTCAATGATTTCCAGGCTGCCGGTTTATCTTTCATATTTACTTATATCACAAATGCCTGGTTTTTTCAATCACTTTTTTTAAAAATTTTATTCTTCTCCCGCCATAAACGATAGGAGATGTGATATAATTATGATCCCGGATGAAATGTTAAGATGAAATAAGGAAGTGCTCTCAATGGGTGTAATGGTAGTGGAAAAAGTTGGCGATGTCAGGATTTATGGGAATGGACTATTGGGTGGGAAAGGTGACGGATTGGTTAAAATAAACGAATGCAAGATCCCAAAAGCGCATAAGCTGAGGACCCGGATTCTAACCACTGTTTTCTACGAAAGATTTCTTAACCAGGGTAGAAAGTTTAAAAATGAAGAAATTGAAACGATTGCTTCGATTCTTAACCAGTTGGGTGATATCCCCATTAGTGTTCGCTCTTCCGCCACAGATGAGGCTTGTGTTTTACCCGGTGGTGAAGGGTCTGTCCGGGCCGGGGAAAACACTTCTTTTATGCTGCCGAATAATCACCCAAATTCTTCTGCCCGTCTTAATCAATTGATACAGGCGATTTATTATATTTATGACGATTTTATTAAGAAACAACCGGCTGACAGCCTGGAAAAAATGGCCATTGTTTTAAACCCCATCCCTGGAAATTTTTACCGTACATTTGCAGGACCTGTATATTACCCTTTGGTTTCGGGAGTTGCCAACTCATTCTTCCCGTATGCATTAAAAACCCAGAACCCCAATGAAGGCTTTGCCAGGATAGCATTGGGACACGGCTACGCCGTGGTATTGGATGACTTCCCGGTGGTCTCAATGGCTACCATTCGTACTCCCCTGCCGTTAAAATTATTGGGGAATGGCCAGATGTACTTTTATGCCCTGGACATGACGAAAAATGAAGGGCTTTCAGGAAATGAACTTGAAACCATGAAAAAATTACACATGAGATTTGCCAATATCCATAACACAAAACCATTGGGACAAAACAAGCATTGGGTTACTTTTGAAAAACTTATCCGGGATGACCATTTTGGTTTTAAGAACGATCTCCTTGAGATAATGGAAACCATTTCATCCAAAATATCTTCTCATTATCAAATCGAGTTTGTTTTCAATATTGATTTCAGTAAAAAAAATGTAAAAAACGGCATGTTTCATGTGGTTCAACTGACTCAATTACCTGAGTTAAAATTTGAAACCATTCAAATTCCCGAACATGCAAAGCATACATATTTATCAATAAGCAGTTTGCAGGGACACGGCATTAAACAGGGTATTAAATTTGCCGTTGTTGTTTCGCCATTTATTTATACCAAAAGCATGCATGATTCAATAAGAAAAAAAATATCTCTTATCAACCGCCAGATGCATGAACGGGATGAGGAATATATGATTATTGTACCGGGGCGAATTGGGAGTAACAATAAGGATTGGGGTATCCAGGTAGATTACCGGGACATTGACAAATGTGCAGCCATTTTTGAATACGGTGTTGATATAGCAGGGCGAGCCGAACCTTTGCCGGAAAAGGAGGAAAATGTTACCGGGGGAATTTATGGCAGTCATTTTTTATACATGATACAGGGTGGTTATGATGAGGATCATAAAAGAATACAGACCCGCATATATGGAACACAGGGCACACATTTTTTAACCAACCTGGTTAGCAATAATATCATATTCGGTTATATTGCCCCGACCCAGGACAAAATCGATCCCTGGTTTTTTACTCCTGCCGATAATGACGATGCGTTAAACGTGCTTCAATTTCCCAAAGGGGTCACCATTTATGCTGACTCAAAAAACCAGCATTGTGTGGTGATCTAAGAAAGTTAATCCAGTGCACCATTCCCCCTTATGGACAGGTTAACGTATCAAAGTATAATTTGATTCCCCATTGGTAACTGGGGGCCTGGGGATAGTAAATGGCATCAACCGGGTCAAAGTACAAAATATTGTTCCTTACCATATCCTTTAAAAGTTCTTCCAGGGTTTCATATTCCATCTCGATATCAGCAAGATCATCCAGCCCCAGGCTCCGATCTTCAATAAACCGTTTTAGTATTGATTTCTTGTGAGAATTCAACCCGGTATAATAGGAGATGATTCCTTTCATTTTCTTTTTATGTAAAGTTAAAACAGTGTCGAGGGGTTTCTCGAAAAGGTTATCCAATAGATCCTGGATTTCCCACATGCTGCCGCCAACCGTATCCCATATTTTTTCTGCGTCTTCTTCAGTCAGTGAGTAGTCCTTTATTTTGGAATATTTTTCCAGGTTCAGCAGCCATTCCATTACATCTTCTTTGGGGAGAAAATCCACTTTATAAAACTTAGAGCTTAGTTTCAATCGCGAATCGGTATACACGGTATTTAAGAAATAACCATCAGAGGAGGCAATAATGATATGGGCCAGGTGGCTTTCCTTGGTCATGGCCACGAAAAAATTAAACAATTCGATAATCAACTGACGTTCATTTCCGTTATTCATATAGAGGTGGTCGATGGCCTGGAGTTCATCGATAATGACCACAGGTTTGCTGCCTTTTTTTTCTTGTTTTAAAAATTCCTTTTCCATGATGACAAATGGGTCCAGTTCTCCTGTTTCCATTCCCTTTAACACTTCAACCGAAAGCTTAAAGAATTTGAGATCATATTCACGTTTTTCCTTCACATCTTCTTTGGATTTAGAATAGTCCTTTCCAAAAAAAAATTGCAGGAAATCTTTGTAATTGGGAATTAATCGTTTTCTCAGGTTCAGGAACTTGACATCCAGTTTTTGTTCTTTTTGGATTTGATCGAAAAATTTATAGAGCAATGTGGTTTTTCCTGATGATTTGGGGCCGTGTAGAAAAAGGATAGATTCAGGGCGAATATCGATATAATCTCGCAGGTACTTTAGCTCTTGCTCCCTGTTTATGAAAGCAACATCTTTCCGGTATTCCAATTTATCTTTTGTCATGGTTTATATTATACAACCTCCCCTTTTTTTTTGCAATAGATGTTCCAACTCTCTAAACCAGCTATTTCCAGCCTAAAGACAGCAGCATTCTACTTCAAAAGCGAAATATTTATAAAATTAGGCACCGTCCCCATTGTTGGGGGTAATTTACAAGAATTCCATTTTTTTGAGTTCAATACAATATTTTGCTTCAATGTTTAATACAGGAATCTTCAACAGCTTTTTAACTGTGCCTTTTATCCTGACTTTTATTCTCACCGGTGGAGGGCCTTTTTCAGTATATATCCAAATCTCTCCGCTGCCGTCATGTATTTTAAATATGTCATGCTGGACAAAGGGTACATCAAGGGCTTTTGTTACATACCCTTCAATGACGCACTCTTTGTCAAAATATTTTCCAGGATTCTTTTCTATTTCTTCAACTTTAAGAACACCTTTGTTTTCACTGTCTTCACTCATTGCAGCAAAGCATAAACCAACACATAAAATAATAAAACAAAAAATTATATTTTTTATCTTCTTCATCCTCCACCTCCTTACTGCCAGCACATTGAATATCCGAATAACAGACTGTTTATTATCATGATTGTATTATACATCAAAGTGCATCACGATTTCAATATCCCGCAAATAACAACAAAATTTTCCGCTGGTATTTATCACTTATTCGCATCATTCTTTTGTAAACCATCCGGTTTTCCGAGAACGTATTTTTCACCATTTCTTTTATAGACTGGAAAATTGGTTAATTTTGTAGTTAATTTTGCCTGGCACCAAAAATTGAAAAATTTCTCTGCCCTATTCCCAACTCATTGTTATTAAATAATATAAATGTTTCCAGGGATTG
>CP070627.1:3995313-4001916 GCA_020355945.1 Candidatus Aminicenantota bacterium
TTCCGCATAATACAAATCCGTATAACGGGTGGTATACTCGGCCGGTACATACTCCTGGTCCCCAAAGATCAAGAAAAACAGGGGTTTGGGAGTCCAACTGTCATACCGGGTTTGCAGTTCGTTTTTGACCTGGGTAGTGGTCCAGGATGATTGGGAAACGATTTCCACGCTGTAACCCAACTGCCGTTTCCACATAGCCAGTTCCTGGGCCTCAGTCAAGAAATCCGAGTGCACGATCATGATGTAATCTTTGCGGCCGTTCCTGGAGGACTCGCTAAAATTCTTATTTCTATCCACCCCCCGGGGAATGGCATCCCGATTTAACACGGCACTTCTCACCATCTGGTTGGCATGCTCACTGTTGGAAGCAAACGGTTCAAATGAGCGCTCTGCACCGGTGAAGGTCACTTTGAACTTGATCCGGGAATAGACCTTTAATTTTTGGGTAACCGGGTTAAACTGCAAGGGGCGAACCTGGATAACGGCAATCGGGACCCCCATATAGGTGTCGGTGTTGATGACTTCTACCAATTTCCCGGGGAAATCAGCATCGGTTTCATAGACGTCCCGGTTGATTTCAAATTCCGGTTTCGGGCAATCCCTACAGTCAGGCTGCGGTGCCAAAGACGGGTGAATGGTGCATGGTTCGGAATGTTCTTTAAAATGGGAATCCACTATTTCAATGGCTGGATTTGCACCATGAGGAACTGCAATATGAAGGTTTTTGGCCGGCAGCATCGGGGAGCCCACTTCACGCATGTGAGCGAAACCGTAAATGTGGGGAATGGAATAACGGGTGCCCTCAACATCCTGGTGAGAAAATACCGTCCCGTTGAACTTGAATCCCACATCCACACCTGAAATCTTTAAATCTTTGATGGTCAGGTGAGGAAGCGTTGACTTAAAGTTGCCCTGTTCATTGCCGGAAGCCAGGTGGTGGGAAACCGGGGATGAACCCAAAAGCAACACCACCAGGAGACCTAACAATAAAAATTTCAGCTTAGAAAAGCTGAAGGGACTCTTGGGTTGAGAATGAAACATCTTATTCATGATTAACCTCCTAAGATTAGAATTTTTTGCATTACCAATTGTTTATGATGTATTTAGGTGAAACATGATTATACACTATCCCCTGGCTGTTGTTAGAAACAGCACCAGTAAACAGTGAGTCAACACCATTGAATTGAAGAATTGTTTCAACCACACCTCCTTTTACCGGTTTTGCGAGCCTTTATGATATGAGTCTAAACTTTATTCTCCCTTAAAATTTAGTAAATGTCAATACGCCAAAAGTTGTATTTTTGGTTGTAAATTTTTTCAAAAAATATGTACAACTTAAGTTGTATATTTAAAAAAAGGTTTTACATTGTATCAAGAGAAAAAGGCAAAAAAAGGTTTCGGTTGACTTTTTTTAGGTTAACACATATAATATGCTTTAATTAAACGGGCTAAAAAACCGAGTTAAAAATAAAAAGTCCAGGGATATCAGACCTGGAACGGTGCACAAGGAATAAAGCATGAATAAAGCAATAACACACAGTAATCCCAAATCAATGCAATTTTTAGTATTGGTACTCTTTTTTTTCTCAGGAATTTCAGGCCTGGTATACCAGATTGTATGGACCAGGCTGTTGATATTAATTTTTGGCAATACCATGCTGGCTACCAGTACGGTTCTGTCAGCCTTTATGGCAGGACTGGCCGCCGGCAGCTTTGCCGCGGGGAAATATATCGATAAGAAACCCCGTCCTTTAGTAAGACTATATGCGGTACTTGAAGCCGGGATCGGGATATTTGCCCTTATATTTCCTTTACTATTGAAAGTCATTGAACCTCTCTATATCAGCCTGTACCAGGGTTTAGACGAAAATATTTTTTTGTTGAATTTAACCCGCTTTTTCATTTGTTTTGCTTTAATTCTTGTTCCCACCTTTTTTATGGGGGCCACGCTGCCTGTCCTGTTAAAACGTTTTGTCAGGGGAGTGCATACCATTGGCAACAAAGTTGGCATCCTGTACAGCTTAAATACTTTAGGTGCCGTGGTGGGCAGCCTGTTATGCGGATTCTTGTTTTTGAAGATCTTAGGCATGCACCTGACCACAATCGCTGCCGTGGGCATCAACCTGTTAGTGGCGGCGGCAGCCTGGATACTGGGAAAGGGCGATACAGCGACAACAGCCCCGGAACCCATCCCGGAAAAGGCCCCAAAAGAAAAAATTATTCCCGGGCAGGAGTACAACCCGGCAGCCGTAATCATGGTTTTGCTGGGCATTGGTTTTTCAGGTTTTTGTGCTTTGGCGTATGAAGTCCTCTGGACCCGCATGTTAAACCTTTTCTTCCATAATACTATTTACTCCTTTACCACTATCCTGGCGACGTTCCTGACCGGCATTGCCCTGGGTAGTTTTATTTACTCTAAATTCTTATCAAAGATTAAACAAAAGGTTTTGCTGTTTGTATTCATAGAAATCGGGATCGGGATGATTGCTTATCTCACGCCTTTTATTTTTACTTCTTTGTATGAGGCGCTGTTTTCCAGGCCCGCACTGGCACTAACCGTATTAAAAGCAGCAGCGATTATGGCAGTGCCCACGATACTCATGGGCATTGCACTTCCTTTAGCCATACAGATTTGTCAACGGGGCCCGCGGCGGGAGGGAGACAGCGTGGGTACGGTATATGCGGTCAATACCGTGGGTTCGATCCTGGGCGCCTTTGCTGCCGGATTTATTCTTGTCCCCAACCTGGGTATCCACAAAAGTGTAATCACCGTAGCCAACCTGAACCTGCTGGCCGGCGTCCTGGTATTACTCTCTTTGGCCTATATCCGCCGTCCCATCCGCTGGATTTACGGGACTGTCTTTGTGGTGATTGCATCTATCCTGTTTTTGGGCGCTTCCTCCCCTATCTTCCGCAACCTATATCAAAAAAATCAACCGGCAGCCGAGATCCTGTTATATAAAGAAGGTAAAATCGCCAACGTCGTGGTTTACGATTTTTGTAAAGAAGGGTATAAAGATTTATACCTCAATGGAATCGAAGAAGCCTCCTCCCGTTTATGGCACGTCCAGTTGTTCAAGATGCTGGGGGTTCTTCCCGCGGTGGTTCACGACCGACCGGATAATGCCTTAATGGTCGCTTTTGGAGCGGGGATGTCAGCGGGAGCTTGCGCCACCCAGGTCTCCAGCCTGGAGTGCGTCGAACTTAACCCGGATATCCACCAGGTAGCCAATATATTCAAGCATGAGAACGTGGATATCATTAACAACCCTAAACTGGATATGATCTGTAATGACGGGAGGAATTATCTTCTCCTCACCCCCCGGAAATACTCGCTTATTATTTCGGATGCCACCAATCCCCGGGCCTTTGATTCCTGGACACTGTACAGCAAAGAATTCTATGAAGTATGCCAATCCAAACTCAAACCCAGGGGCATTTTCTGTCAATGGGTTCCTATCCCATTGCCCGGTGATTCCATTAAGGTGATATTAAATACCTTTAAATCGGTATTTCCACACGCCAGTTTCTGGGTTATCTACGGATCGTCCCAGTGCTTGATGCTGGCTACCCCGGAAAAACTCAATATCGACTACCAGGAATTAACAAAAAAACTGCCTTCTATATTGAAAACCTCAGGGCTTGAAGAATATGGGGTGGAGTCGGTCGATAAATTCCTGAGCTTCTTTCTTATGGGGGAAGAAAAACTGGAAGAAATGCTGAAAGGTTTTGATAAAATCAATACGGATGATCTACCCTACGCCCAATTTCACAGTGGCCTGGACTGGGAAGGAATCCAGGAAAGCCTGAAACTGCTGAAATACCAGGAATCTATCTTCCCCTACCTCACCAATGTAGGAGAGCAAACGCACCGATTAAAAAAATCCCTGGAGGATTATCTTTCCATATCACTGATGCTTAACCGCGGTTTTCTATTGAGTAGTGATTTCGAATACGAAAAAGCGTCCATATGGATTTCTGAAAAAAACCTCCCGGAAGACAGAAACGTGAAATGTATGCTTCAATATGATCCGTTAATGAAAGCGTATTTCTTAAAACGAATTGAGCAGTATCCAGGTGAAGCCAATGCTTACAATTCCCTGGGACACATATATCAGCAAGAAGGCAATTATCAAAGGGCAATTGAAACCTTTAACCGCGCCCTGGCACTGAAGCCTGATTTTGCCAATGCTCATTTGAACCTGGCCCGGGCTTACATCCAGGCCTCCATGTTTGACCAGGCAGAGGAAAAGTTACTGGAAACCAGGGAACTTAACCCCGCCGGGAAAGTATTACATATTGTTGATAATGAACTTAAAATCATTCATGCGTTACGGAAGCTTCGATATCACCCCGATGACTGGTCTTTGTACTTAACCCTGGGGAAAGCGTATTTGGATAAAGGGAATTATCTCAAGGCTGCCCGGACCATTTATTCCGCCGCAAAATTACAACCCGGGAATCCTGAAATTCTCGAGCTGCTTGCCAATATTTATGAACACCTTGAACTGGTGGAAAATTCCCTGCAAATGTACCGGGAAATGGCAAAACTGGTCCCGGAGGACCCGGGCCTAAAAGAAAAAATCAACCAATTGTCTTTGATTCAAACCGATCCGGCAGCCAGGCGGGAATGGATATTCACAAAGATTCCCAGCAGTGACCCCGAAACTAAAAGTACACAGCATCCCGAAGGCTGCGAGCGTGCCATGAATAAATGGGATGGATTTGAATTTGAAGGGAAAATCAGTTCCCGGGACCTCCTGGCTGCGGCTGCTGAATTCGAAAAGGTAATCGAAGACCATGAAACTCACATGCATGCTTATTCGGATGCTGCAGTGATTTATGAATCCTTAGGGCAGTACAGCAAAGCCGCTTCCTTATGGAAACGTGGTTTGAAGATTTCACCCCGTTACCAGAAGGCAATAGACAACATTAACCGATTAGAATTACTTCATGTGTTGAGTTGGAATAAAAACCTGTCTCAACAAAACAAAATCGAAATATACAACAATATTGGTGTTTTGTATTGGAAGAATCAAGAATTTGATATGGCTGTTAAATATTTCAAAAGAGCCCTTCAATTAAATCCCCGGCATGTGGATTCCCTGGCAAACCTGGGAGCCAATTATATAGAAACCGGTAAATATAATGATGCCATTTCCGTCCTGGAACAAGCGCTTAAATTGCACCCTAACTTTCAATATGCCGCCCCCATCAAATCACGTCTCCAATGGCTCCGCGGCGCTGTGGAGGCAAAAAACTAATTTTAGCCGCGAAGACACGCGAAGAAACGCGAAAACCAGCAATGACAAAATGAAGATTTTATATCCAAAAGGAGAAACAACATGAAGACAAATAGGTTAACTATCTTTAAGATAATTCATTTAATGCTTTTTTGTGTGATGCTGTTGGCATCACCAACAAAGGCTCAAGATGATATGATTGACTTTGAGTCTGACCGCTGGATTTTGAAAAATGCCGAAATCGTGACCCACCTGGGCAGGAAAGCCCTGGCCGGTGCCGCTTATCTAAAGGATGTACAATTGGAAAACGGCATTATCGAGGTTGATATTGCCGTCAGCGGCAAACGCTCCTACCCGGGAATTATCTTTCGCATGCAATCGGAAGAAAACTTTGAGCACGTTTACTTGCGCCCCCACCGGGCGGATTTGTACCCGGACGCCCTGCAATATACGCCTGTATTTAATGGTGTTGCTGGCTGGCAGTTATACAGCGGTGAAGGGTTTACCGCTAACGCCACTATCCCGGCTAACCGGTGGAACCATTTAAAAATGGAGATTTCCGGGACACAAGCCCGGGTGTTTTTAAACAATAACCCTGAGCCCGCCTTAGTCATCCATGGCCTTAAACATGGTGCCAGTAAAGGCTCTGTTGGGGTGCTGGGGCCAAAAAACAAAACCGCTTATTTTTCTAATTTCAAGTACAGGATTGATAACCATCTAAAATTTGAGCCCCCACCTGAAACAGAAATGCCCCCCAATATGATCACAGGATGGGAAATTTCCCAGGCATTTAACGCCTCCCAAATCGATATCGCAGCGATAAAATACCCGGGATTCTACCAGGTTTTTTTCACCAACTGGCAAAAAATTAAGCCTGAAGCTTCCGGCCTGGTCAATATTTCCCGGTATGAAAAAAGAAGCGGACCAACCCCGGATTGTATCCTGGCTCGAACCGTGATTCCCTCTGATAAAAAACAGCCCATAAGACTTTCATTCGGATACAGCGATGAAGTCAGTATCTTTCTCAATGGCCAAAAAGTATTTTACGGCAATAGTGCTTATCGTTATAGAGACCCATCGTTTGTAGGAATTGTCGGCTTACATGATGCGGTTTATTTAACTCTGGAAAAGGGACTCAATGAAATATTCCTGATGGTTAAGGAAACCTTTGGCGGCTGGGGATTTATGTGCCAGGTTGACCGGGAAATCCAACTTCCCATTAAACAACATCATCGATTAAAAAAAACCTGGAAAACCCCAAAGGTTTTTCTTACATCAGAGTCTGTTCTTTACGACCCCAAACGACAAATCCTTTACGTCACCAACTTCGATAGTAAATTTAAAAAAAACGCCGCCAAAA
>CP070627.1:4002016-4027494 GCA_020355945.1 Candidatus Aminicenantota bacterium
CGGTTAAATCCACTCTCCCGTTTTCAATCTTTGAATAAGCAGAGGTACTCACCCCCAATTGTTTGGCCATATCTTTTTGTTTTAGGCCTTTTGATTGTCTGACTTGTTTTAAACGTTCAATGATTTTTTTCACTTCTTAACCCTTGACAAAGCGAAAAAATTGCCCTATAATCACTTTATGTGCCTAGTGCTCACAAAAGTTTACTATATTGCAACTTTTTGCCGCTTTTCTCAACCTTTCAGTATATCCTATATCAGGATAGAAATCAAGTTTTTAGGGGAGAATGCGGTTGTGAAAAGTGAAAAATCCAGGGAGGATTACCAATGGCATCGTTTTTAAAGTTAAAACAAAGTAACGTATGGGTATCAATGTTAATGGGCTATTTTGATAAGGGATTAAGGTTCTTCAGGGTTCTTGTGGCTGTTATTGGCGTGTATTTCTATCTAATCATTGAGACCGGGAAACAAGAGGCAATTGTTATTGAATTTGATTCGGAAGAAGAAGCAAAAGAATGGGTAGAAAAGAATATGCTGAAGAATAATTTACTGGAGGCTGTTCCCTTTTGGACTCATTTTTATTCGCCCTATGCGGCATGGCTGATGGAAGAGTTTAATATCAACGGTTCCCATTTCATCAGGAAACGGATGGCTTTGCCGTCTGTTAAACAGGTAAATCCGGATCAGAAGCCTAAGGATTTATTAGAGGAGTTTGGCAAGTGGCCTTGCCATATTTCTGTACGCCCTGCGGATATGTAAGAAAGTAAGAGACGGAAAAATCGGTCTGTGGCTATTTCGGATTATACGCAATCTGTATCCGACTTTTAAGGGTCTCCTTTAATGAGGGGTCCACATACTTCAAATCCTCTGTATTCAAGGATACCGCCACTATCTCCACGAAGGGGTTTAATTGGCTCATGGCTTTGGTGTAATCTTCGCCCGTGTGAAAGGCCTCAAAAATTTCATCCCATTTCCATCCTTCTATTGCCATCAACTTTTCTTTGTAGAAGGATAAAATCACTTCCGGGCTGTCCGGGGAAACCATATGAATGATGTTAAGGGTTTTACCGATTTTTTTATCTTCCATCGCAGCCAGGGATATGATATAGGCATTGGGATAGGCTGGAATCCCGACTTCTGCTTTTGTGGGAATCTTTTGCTGTTGAGATGCTGAAGCTCCCTCCGGGGTTAATTTGGCCCAGGGAGCAAAGGGTTCATCCGGCAGAAGATGAGACGGGTAAGCCAAAAGAACCAACACGCATAAAAAGGTGATATGTCTTCTACATGTCATTGCCGCTCCTCCTTTGCAGGTTATATTTCTTTTCTGTTCATTTCTTTCATGCATTTAAAACAAAACCCAATAAAAAAGCACAAAATGCTGCCCCTGGAGTGAAGTTTTAGTTTATCAAAATAATTTTCAAATGTCAAATACCTTAAATCAGCAATTCTCATTTTGGTCATCATGTTCATCAGCGTTCATCAATGGCCCGTTAGGGCCTTCTTGGGCTGCGGGCGCCGCCCGCTTTGTGTAACTTTGTGGCTAAAATTAGAATTGCTGCAGGGCATGGTATGACTTGACAATATTTTCCTATTCTATTATTATAGTACGTTAAGACTGGTAAATGGAAAACAAAATTAGCAGGGTAAAAAGTATAAAAGAGTTTATTTATCGTTGGCGGGCGGTTTTTTTTATCGTGGGGCTGACTGCTGCAAGTATGGTGGGAGTTATCTATTTATTCAACATTTCCAACCGTCACAACGTGGAATTGATTACCAGGTCCTCTATTAAAACTGCTCAAAAGGCCTTCATTGATTTTGAGAATAATACCGCCAATATGTTGTCTGCCACCCTGGAAGCCTTGCTGGTGAATGACAACATTGCCGCTCATTTCTTAGCCAGGGATCGGGAGGCTCTTTATCAACTGTGCCGTCCTTTATTTGAAGGCATTAAGCGTCAAAACCGGATTACCCACTGGTATTTTTTAAACCCTGAACCGGTAAAGACCTGTTTTCTTCGGGTCCACAGCCCACACCTCTACAACGATCTCATTACACGGGTGACGCTGGATAATTGTATAGAAACAAAAACTTTTACCTCTGGCAAAGAAATGGGTAAAACCGCCGTGGCCCTGCGGGCCGTGCATCCCTATTATTATAAAAGCCAATTGATCGGGTACATGGAACTGGGTATCCAGGCGGAGGATTTTCTCAAAATGCTAAAGGAGCAATCCGGCAACGAATACTGCTTGCTGTTAAAAAAGAAGTATTTGAATCAAGAAAAATGGGTTTCTATCACTACTGAAAAGAAAATCCGCAATAATTGGAATGACATGAAACACCTCCTGTTGGTCTATTCCACCTGGGAATGTATCTATTTGAAACAATTTCAAAAAGCATTGCCAGATGTGGAAAGCATACCCGATGAAGGGATTGTACTGGAGATGATATCAAAAGATAACACCCATTTTCTCAGGGGCATATTCCCCTTTTACGATGCGGCAGGGAGAAAAGCGGGAGGTATTCTTAGTTTGAAAGACATCACCCCTATGGTCAGTGCCATGGGAACCCAAAAACAGAGGATGATATGGATGATCCTGGGTTATATGGGGATGATTACTTTTTTTATGATCTTTTTTCATAAGCGGGCGGAAAGTGAATTGAGAAAATACCGAAACCAGTTGGAAGAAATGGTCCGGGAAAGTACAAAGGAGTTGTTGGAAGCCAATGTAAGGTTAAACCTGGAGATCAAAGAGCATAAAGAAGCCCAACTGGCATTGGAACAAGAGTGTAAGGCCAGGGAAGAAGCAGAGAAGAAACAAATCAATGCGGTAAAGCATGCGGAGCGGTCTGCCCGGTTGGCCTCTATTGGTGTGATGGCTGCCAGTATTACTCATGAAATCAATCAACCTCTCAATGCCATCAAAGTGACGGCAGATAGTATCCAATATTGGCACAAACGCAATCTTGGCGCACTGTCCGAACCCTTTATCGATCAATTGAATATTATATCCAAAAGTGTTAAACGGATCGTGGAAATCATCGAGCATATGCGCACCTTTTGGGTGATACCCGGTGCCCCCAAAGTCTCTGAAGTGGACCTTAACCAGGCTGTTAAAAACGCCTTTTCCCTGACCCGGCAGCAGGTCCATGCCCACGGCATCCGGGAGCAAATTAAAATAGATACCGATCCCTTAACCGTTAAAGGCAACCTGGTCCATTTTGAACAGATCATTGTCAACCTGGTGGTAAACGCTGTCCATGCATTGGATGAAATGAAGGACAAAGATAAAAAAATTGAGATTTCCACCTATAACAGTGAAAATTTTGCTATTTTGGTTATCCGGGATAATGGGCCCGGGCTTCCCACCGAAGATGCGGACAAGCTTTTTGACCCCTTCTTTTCTACCCACAACAGCGGGGAAGGTATGGGGCTGGGACTGGCCATTGTGAAACGTTATATCGACAAGTACCAGGGAACCATTACCGCAGACAATCCTGCGCAAGGCGGTGCCCGGTTTACCCTTAAGTTCCCATTGGCAGTGAAAAATGAAGATGGGAAAAAGAGGGAAGATGGGAAGATGGGAACATAGGAAGTGAAGAAGATAAGGATGAAACCCCATGAGAATCCTCTTGATCGATGATGAAGAGTTAAGCCTTAAAGCTATTTCCGGTTTTTTGACCCACCAATTAGGGCATGATGTTGCTGAGTGCCAGGATAGTGGTGAGGCTTTAAAATTATACCAATCCCACCCCTTTCCCCTGGTGATTTCCGATATTCGTATGCCGGGAATCGATGGTATTGAGTTATCGCGGTATATCAAAGAATTACCGGCAAGCCAATTCACGGATATCGTTTTGATTACCGGTTATGGCAATATGGACTCTGCTATCCAGGCGCTGCGGGCAGGGGCTTATGATTTCCTGCTGAAACCCATTGATGTGGAGGAACTGGCAAGTATTGTCAGCCGGGTGGAGGAACACATCTCCCTGCTGAAAGAAAATCGCGATTTGAAAATCCATTTTGACGAAGAAGTGCATCAGGCCACTAGCACAGTCCGGGAGAAATACGAGCGCATCAAAAGTGCCTATAGTAAAATCGTGGGAATCGGTAATATCGGCTTATTTTCAGAAAAGATGCGTGAAGTCCGGGATGTGGCTGAAAAATTACACCAGGACCGCTCGCTGCCGGTACTCATCGAGGGGGAAACCGGTACAGGAAAAGAAGTAGTGGCCCGGATGGTTCACTACGGACAGGGTGATGTCACTGCCCCTTTTATTTCCATTAACTGCACGGCTATCCCTGCCAATTTGTTTGAAACCGAATTATTCGGCTATGTAGAGGGCGCCTTTACCGATGCCAAAAAAAAAGGAGCCATTGGCAAGTTCGAACTGGCACAGGGGGGGACTATTTTCCTGGATGAAATTGGCGACCTTCCTTTAGAGATTCAACCCAAGCTGCTGCGGGTCCTGGAGGAACGCGCTTTTTACCGGGTGGGCGGATTAAAAAAAATCCAACTGGACATCCGGGTGATTTGCGCCACTAACCAGAATTTGCTGCAAAAAGTTAAAGAGGGGCGATTCCGGGAAGACTTATTTTACCGGCTTAATGTAGCGTATATCCAGGTGCCTCCTCTTCGTGAGCGAAAAGAAGCCATTGCCCCGTTGGCCCAGATGTTCTTGACCCAATACGCCGAAAAAAAGAACCGCCGATTTCGGTTCCTGCACCGGGATACCGTAACTATCCTGGAAGAGTATCCCTGGCCGGGAAATGTTCGGGAACTCCAGAATACCATCGAGCGCTCCGTGCTGCTCTACGACGATATCGAAGTCCGGCCGGAACATATCCGTTTTTTAACAGATGCGAATGTCAATGGCAATCATTATTTTTCCGCGGCAGGAACGGGAACAGGCCTTCTTGAACCGGGAAGTTTCAAACTCCCGCCAGACAAATTGGATTTAAAGACCCTGGAAGAAGAAATTGTGCGAAAAGCCCTGTTAAGATTCAAGGGCAATAAAACCAGGACCGCTGAATACCTGGGCTTGACTCGCAGTGCTTTAAGAAGCAGGCTTAAGGATTTTTAGTCATGACCGCACACTGTTGCACTTAAAGTACCAGGGCATAGCCGATCTTCAGGAAAAGGGTACGATTATTCTGTTTTAAGGGAATTTCCCTGTACCCGAAATAATCGTCAGAGTATCCCAGGAACAATACGGTTTGGGGATTGATTTTGTAGGAGAAAAGGATTTGTGAAAACAGGTGTTTGAATTCAGGATCGATGGGGAAGGTATAATTTCCCGGGTTATAGTTATAATGGGCATATTGTAAAATGGTACGCAGGAAGGCCCGGCGGCTGAACTGGTAAACCAGGCGGATATTACTAAGGTTTGCCGTATATAAACGACCGGCGTCCACATTAAGCCTTTCAAATACATGATCCAGTCCGATGTAGAGATGACGCCCGATATTGTATTGGATGATGGGGTTGAGTAATATATGATTTCCAGCCTGTACGTTGCTAAAATCGAGTTGGTGGCCGAATGCCCCGATGAGTCCCAGGTAAATTTTACCAGAGGGCCTTAAATAGGCACTGAAATCCATATTATTGTTATCAAATTCCATTCCCATAAAGGTCTGTTTTCCTATATTTATATTAAGATTGATAGAAGACTGAAGCGGTCCATTATAGCTAATCGAGCCGTAGAAGTTTCTTTGGAGAAGGTTGTTGTCTTGATCCGTGTCTTGAAAATACCCGGCCCCAATGCTGAGCAGGGTAAACCAATGGCCCGGGTTGCGGCGCCACCGGTAAGCTCCATAAAGATCAAAGGCTTCTGTATCGGTTTGCCAGACAAAACCGGCATCGGCACGGAAATTGGCTGAGATATTCTGGTATAGAGCAGAAATTGAAACATGTTCGGTGTTATGCACGTAAATCGCAGCATAGGCACTGCCCCAAAAGTCTCCATCAGGTTGGTTAAAGTCGTTTACCACCTGGTCCGGGTAACGGGTTTGGGAACCAAGAATTTGAAACACGATGCGATCTGTTTTCGTGAATTTTATGTCCCCATCAATGCCAGCTACCCGGTTGAAATAATCGTCACCTTCCCGGTCGGTCATGACTATTCCCAGGATAGACGACTTGCCAATATCCCGGTGATAGCGAAGCACACTGTTAATATTGGGCTGGTCCAAAGAGGTGAGGTCCGAACTCTGACTGGAGGGAAATAGGAGATGAGTGGTCCTGTCCCTAACCGTGAAGAAGCCAATGGCATTTTTTCCCTCTTTGCCGGTCAATTTGATGCCCCAGTCAGGGTTTTTAATGGTACGCGTATAGACTGCCCAAAAGGGAGTTAAGAAAATACTGGCGCCTTCCAGGAAAAAAGGACGTTTTTCCGGGTAAAATAAGGCAAAGGGCGTATTAATGTCTAACTGGGCGGCATCGGCTTCAACATGGGAAAAGTCCGGATTAACTGCGGCATTCAGTGTCAGGTTCGGGGTGAAACTCCAGCGGGCCGTCAGCCCGGGGTCCACCTTCTTGGTCCTATCCAGGAACTCCCCTCCGGGAAAATCCTCTCGCTCCTGGGTCACCACCGCGGACAGGGTGGGATCGAATTCGAGGTTTATCCCAGGTTTGGCACCGCTGAAACCCATCACCTTATCTGTCTGGCACAGGTAACAGTTGTTGCTGCGGTCGCGGGGGAAAAGACCGATAAGATGCTTCAGACTGCGGGGATAGCTGCGTACCACATCGATTCCCCATACCTGGTCTTCTTTTTTTCTTTGAAATCGCAGCGAACTAAAGGGGATGGCCATCTCAACAATATATCCTTCCTTATTAATCCGGCCGGCTGAACCCCATATGGCATCCCATTGATTTCCCCCGTCACCCGAGGGAAAAATCCGGTCGCGCTGGATACCAAAAGGATTGCTATAGAACGCATAGGCGCGCCGCGAATCATTGAAGGTGTCCAATATAATTCCCACGTAGTCGTCGTTGGAGATTTTGTCACGATCGGTGAGCCTGGCCCGGATTTCCGAGGGTTTCGGGTCATAGGCCCGAAACCCCGCATACAAATGGCTGGCACCACAGACTAAAAGAACTTCGGTTTTCACTGGTGGTTGAATGTTTTCCCCCGGGTCTACTTCGTAGTTGAGTTCCAGGACCAGGGCTTGCTGCCACGCCTCTTCATTAAGCACCCCGTCGACTTTTACCTTTGATGTCACTGTAGGAACCCTTTGGGGGGGGTTCTTTAAACCACTGTCAGTTTCACCTTCACCCAATGCGCCATACACCGAAACAGTAAAAAACAAAATCGGTGAAATGACCAAAAATAAAAACAACTTTACATCATTGATTTTTTTCATAAGCGGTTTCCTCCCATTTTCAATCATTTCTTATTTAAATTTAAAATTTAATTCCTATTCCCCTGTTTCTTTTACTTTAAAGAAATGCTTTTCCAATTTAATATTAAATTTAATTTCTTTTAAAGTAAATTCCATTACCTTTTTACCCGCTTCGTTGAGAATAATCTTAAAGGCCACTTTAATTCCATCCACCTCCTTATAGTCGGAGTGAATTTCTACCCGTTCAAGGGGTTCGGGTCTGTTGGGGACCGTTCCCCCGTAGGAAAGACCGACAGGGAGATAGGTTTTGGGGTGGATGAAGAGGTGAAACTCGGTAGGACCGGTGAGAAAAAGATCAATGGCCATGGTACCGGCAACATTTTTCTCCCCTATCCATTGAATGTTATACTGGTGGAGGTTCCGATAGATATGGAAAGGATCTCTTTGAATGAAGGCAAGTTCGGAATTTATATCTTGTTTCGACATTGGTTCCATGGGTTTGGGCGGGATTACCATCCAACCTTCATCGCCATTGATAATAATTGTCACCAGGCCTCGAGTTCCCTTTATCGTATATCGTAATTTATCCGGGTATTCCATCACTGTTTCAGAATCCATTTTAATTTTTTCCCCGGGTTTCAAGATGCTTAACTGGGCAGACACCCCTTTGGTTGAGACATTCTTTATATCTTTGATCTTTTCAGCTCCCCCTAAGGCTGCAATGACTTTTTCAAATATCTTCTTCCCTTTTTCCAGGTGTTTTTCTTTTACTCCTGCTTTCATATTGGTGCTTAGCAGCGGGATTAAAACAATTAATAAAACCATACTTACTAAAATTTGTTTGCACTTCATGGTTGTTACTCCTTATTTTTTTTATATTTTAAGTTTATCACCTTTAATAACAAAACGTAATTATAAATGGCCGGGACATAGAAATCAACCCTTTGTAATCACATTTTTGGGTTTTAAGGGAGGTTGATGTTTGGTTCTCTACTTTAATGAACCGATCAGGTCCAGCAGCATCCATTCCAGTATATAGTGGTGGTGAGCGGTAAGTTCCAGTTTATCCCCGGATTCTTTCAATACATTCCAGTTAATGTAATCCTGGACTAACTCCATGAACCGGTTGCAGCGGTCCTGGCCGAATCGTTGGCTGATTAGCGATTTATATACCGGGCTGTTGGATTTCAACTGGGCAAGCACATACCAGGTGAGCTGCTTTTCCGGGGTCAAGTTGTAGATGTGTTGAATAGGAAGTTTCCCGGCCTTTGCAGCAGCGATGTATTCCCCATGATCGGCTAAGGTTTCATAAAAGTGGTCGGCTGCGTAATTGTGCAGTGCGGGGCCGAAAGCGATGCAGGGCGATTGTTTTTCCCAGCGCTCCCGGTATACGGTGGTGTCCTTGACCTGCGGCAGGAGGAACCAACCCACCAGGTTCTCTCTATAACCCGCGGATTCCAGCATATGCCTGGCTTCATCGTACATCCGCCAGCACGAATACTCATCGGGAAACATCTCCGGTTGCCGGCGGAAGGTGGTGATTATTGCCGGTACATCCCGGATATCCAGGCGGTAAATCGTGAGGGATTGAACGCCCAGTTGAATCGCTGTTTCTACTGAAGCCAGCCAGGTAGCAAGGCTTTGCTTGTACAGGCCGTAGATCAGGTCCACATTGACAGAAGCAAAACGGGGAACCACCTCCTTCAATACTTCTATGGCTCGGGCCCCGGTATGCTTACGCTCGATCACATTCAAAATATCGTCATCAAAGGACTGCACACCCACGCTTAAACGATCGATATACCGCTCTAAAATGTCAATCTTCTTAGGTCTGAGGGTAATCGGACTGACTTCCATACAAACTTCGCACTCTTCATTATTGCCGCCATAACGTTCAAAATAGTATGCCACAGCCTCTTCCAGCAGGTCTGCCGGCACAACCGTGGGTGTGCCCCCACCAAAATAAATCGAGCGTACATCCCGGGAGGGGAGATCGATCCAATCATCCATCATCTTCGCATGTTTTCTTTCCGCTTCCAGCATTTGTTCTAACTCGGTTCGCTTTAACATCGGGCCCCTGTAGTAATGGCAGTACGAGCAGTGCTCGATGCACCAGGGGAAATGAACATAGATAGCAAAATCTTTATACTTATCATAGAGCCCGATGATGTAATCCCGGAGGGTATCATCATAGGGGATGGGTGAGGCTGAACCGGCTACCGCAATGTCCTTTAAAATGGTGAACCGGTAGGTGGTTCCATCTTTACCATCAAAATAATCTCCAGGTAAAGATAGTCCGATCTTATCTTCTTTCATTTTATGCCTCCTGTTTGGCTTATTTTATCCAATATTTCCCGGATAATTTTTCCATTCTTTTCTGCAAGGGCATATAACATATCTGCATGCCCTCCATACCCCCGGTAAATCCTGGCGGGTCTGGCAGTGAAGGGATCCCAGCACTTGCAGAGGGGATTTCCCCAATTTTCTTCTGAGACGATTAGGTGAAGGTTGGCATTTACGGGTTCCAGGGGGGTTCTATTAAACACATATGCCCTGTAGCTTTTTACTTTGGCTATTATTTTATCTTTAAGAAAATGGACTCCACGCTCTTCCAGGATTTTTACCAGGTGGTTAATGCCTGCTTCCGAAATTTCCCTGGTGCTGGTTTCCCCGGCCCAAAAGGTGTCGACTAAAATAATATCTGATACCTGGTACCCATCTTTTTCTAATGCCATGGCCACTTCAAAGGTGAGTTTCCCCCCGTCCGAAAACCCGAATAATATGTAAGGTCCAACCGGTTGACACCCGGTTATGATTTCCACGTATCTTTTTAATCTATCTCCTGGTTCGATAAAATTAAACGAATAAAACGTGTAACCGGTAATCGCCGCGGCAAGATCCTTATACGCCATCCCAAAAGCGAGGGCTGAAGGGAAGCAGAATAGTTTCTTTTGGCCTGGCCGGTTAAATAAGAAAAATGGCTGGTCAAAGTACTGTACCAGGTCTTCTTCCCTTTCTGCCCGGTCAACCTGGGGGGGCTGATTCGTTTCTACCTGTTTTTCCCGGGCTTTTTCGGCTGTTAATGAAGCAAGTTTTCTTATGGTGGGTCCCTGGAAAAATTCATTCATGGCCAGTTCAATATCCAGCTCTTGATGAATTTTGTTGATGACAATCACTGCTTTTAACGAATCTCCTCCCAGGTCAAAAAAATCATCATCAATGCCTATACATTCAAATCCAAAAAATTGGGCCCAGATATGGGCAAGTTTTTGTTCCATCTCATTCCCTTTCCCTGGACTTACATATTCGGTTTCCAGGCCGGGACGCTGACTTATGACTTGAGTGACGGGAGATTCTTCAAGGGAATTGCTGGTGAATTGTTGTTGGCGCTCTTCCGGCGGACCATGTTGAGAAAAAATTGCTGCGGCTTTCTCTTCAAGGTTTCCTTCAATGGGAAAAGCCCGGGGTTCAAAGGAATATTTCGGCAAACACACCCGGTATCTTTTCTCCCTGGAATAAAATTGATTCCAGTCTATTTCCACTCCCCAAAGCCACAGTCTACCAAGCCTATTCAACAAAACGTAATTATCCGCTGTCTTTTGTTCCTGGGGTTTGACTAAATGAGTGGTTTTTAAACCGGGTTTACCTTCGATATGACGCACCAGCAGCGTACTCAAATCTCGACCCGGACCGATTTCCAAAAATATCGCCTTCTCCTCTTTCATTAATTGGTTTATCCCGTCTGAAAATCTCACGGTTTCTCTTAAATGTTTGGCCCAGTAGGCCGGCGTGAGCTCCCGGGAGGTTATCCAGCTGCCTGTCACATTGGATATATAGGGTATTTGGGGTTCATTTACAGTGATCATTTTCGCTGTTTTCCCGGCAAATTCCTCTAAAATGGGTTCCATCATCTGCGAATGAAGGGCTCGCGCTGATGGAATCCGCATACATATATACTTCTTTTCTTTCATCTCTTTTTCAAAGGCAGTCACTGCCTCTCCCGGGCCGGCAGCAATGCAAGACGGCCCGTTATCTATGGCTAATGATAACTCAGGGTGAGGGTTTAGTAAGGGTTTTAATTCATCCCGGGGCAGGGGAACACTCAACATGGCACCAGGGGGTATCTTTTTTATCGATTCTCCCCTGGATACGATCAATTTTAATGCATCTGCCAATGATAAAACACCGGATATACAGGCGGCCGTATATTCACCAAAGCTGTATCCAATCATGGCATAGGGTGTGATTCCCCATTTCATCACTAATTTTGCCAGGGCGTATTCAAAGATAAAAACAAGGGGCGGCGCGATCTCAATTTGGTTAATAAGAATGTCGGACTGGTCTGACCTGTCTGACCTGTCGGACCTGTCGGACGGATAAAGAATTTCTTTTGGATCATAACCCATTAATGGTTTTAATATCTCAAAACAGCGGTCCATTTCCTCACGGAACACCGGTTCTGTTTGATACAACTCCCGTCCCATATTGACATATTGGGACCCTAACCCGGAAAACATAAATATAACGGGGTTATCTTTGTCTTTTGTAAAAGATGAATGCACTTTACCGGGCCTGGCGGATGAGAGTTTTTCTATCGCCTCATCCACATGGTGACATACCAGCATCCTCCGGTGTTCCCATGCTTTTCGGCCCACCGTTAATGTGTAGGAGACATCGGCAAGATCGATGTCCCGGTTTTTCTTTAAAAATTCAGCCAGGTTTTTGGTCATTCGCTCCAGGGCCGAGGCGGTCCTGGCGGATAACAAAATTAAATGATATTCCCGTTCTTTGCTGGTTTCACCAGTGACCAATGACGGATGCCTGGTGACATATTGAGGTGCTTCTTCCAGGACCACATGGACATTGGTTCCGCCAATGCCAAAGGAACTGACCCCGGCCCGGCGGGGGTATGCGCGCCTCTTCCATTCGGTCAGTTTTGTATTGACATAGAAGGGGGTGTTTTCAAAATCAATGGCAGGATCGGGGGTTTTAAAATGCAGGTTGGGTGGGATCAATCCATGCTCCAGGATAAGTACTGTTTTTATAAACCCGGTCACCCCGGCGGCAATATTTAAATGGCCCACGTTGGTTTTGACGCAGCCAAGGGCGCAAAACCCTTTTTTATGGGTATTAAATGCCAATTTCAAACCTTCCACTTCAATGGGACCGCCTAAAGGGGTCCCGGTGCTGTGGGTTTCGATATAGCCAACACTTTCGGGTTCGACCTTTGCCAACTGCAGGGCGGTTCGGATGACCAGGGCTTCGCCTTCGGCGCTGGGGGCGGTAAATCCACCCCGATTGATTCCATCATTATTTATAAACGAACCTCTTATGACCGCATAGATATGATCCCCGTGGGCAATGGCCTGGTGGAGACGTTTGAGCACCACCACGCCAATCCCGTTTCCAAACACCGTGCCGTCAGCCCTGGCATCAAACACCTTGCAGTGACCATCGGAGGAAAATATGGTTTCTTTGCGAGAAAGGTAGCCTTCTTTTTTTAGGTTGGGGATGCTGACTCCACCGGCGAGTGCCAGGTCACACTCGCTGTTGATCAGCCCCTGGCAGGCCAGGTGAATGGCTACTAAAGACGTGGAACACGCAGTCTGCAGCGAAAACACCGGCCCTCTTAAATCCAATTTATGGGAAACCCGGGAACATAAATATTCTTTATCAAATAATTGACGCGCTTCAAACAGCCCGGCTGCACTCCTGTCACTGGTCAGGAATGCGATGGTTTGCCAATGAAAACTCACGGAAGCACCGGCATAAAGACCAATTATTGTTTGATGAGAATAGGGATCGTAACCGGCATCTTCTAAGGCATGATACGCACATTCATGAAAAATACGCATCTGGGGGTCCATTATCTCTGCTTCTTTTGGGGTATAATCGAAAAAAGAGGCGTCAAAGTATTCGATATCCTCCACGCAGGGTTGGGCTTTTACATAACCGGGATTTTGCAGCAATTCAAGGGAAATCCCGGCTTCTTCGAGTTCTTCATCTGAAAAAAAGGCAATGGTTTCGATGCCATTTTTTAAATTTTCCCAGAATTCTTCGATATTTTTGGCCCCGGGAAACCTTCCATCCATACCGATAACAGCTATTTCCAATCCTACTGCCCTGGTTTCTTGCCCGATTTCCCCGGTTCGTTCCTTCTCCCCTGTGCTTATTTGAGGTTTCCCTGGTTCGGGGAGGCGGTCTGCTTTTTTTTCAAGCCCGCGGCCCCGGACATCTTCCCGGTTTAAATACCGGGCAAACGACCTGACGGTGAGATAGCGAAAAATGGCCACTACAGGAATATTCCTTTTGAAGGTTTTTTGCAATTCATTGTTTAAGCTGATGACATCCATAGAGTTACCGCCCAGGTCAAAGAAGTTATCGTCGATGCCGATGCGGTCCAGTTTGAGAACTTCTTTCCAGATGCCTGTTAATACCTTTTCCACCTCACTGCCGGGGGGCGCATATTCCGTGCCGGTGCCCAACCTGGTCCCGTGGGCATCCAACGATTTTCTATCGATTTTTCCATTGGGGGTTAAGGGCATGGTTTCCAATTTAACAAAAGATGTGGGGATCATATAATCGGGCAGTTTCCTGGCTAAATATTCTCTTAACCGGGAAACCTTAAAATCCTTTGGGGATACAAAGTAGGCCCATAGATGGTGGTCTCCGCTGACGGTGCTGTAAGTACTTCCTCCGCTGCTTTCTTTGGCAGCGACGACTGCCTCGCTGATATCAGGGTGCTGCAAGAGGAGGGTTTCTATTTCTCCCGGTTCGATGCGAAATCCCCTGACCTTTACTTGAAGGTCTTTCCTGCCTATTATTTCAATCTCTCCTCCTGGCAGCAGGCGTCCCAGGTCCCCGCTCCAATATAATCTCTCCAATTCCTCATCCCGGCTGAAAACGTTATGGGTGGCTCCTGCATTATTCAAATAACCGGGTGAGAGAAAATGACCGGCCATCACGATCTCACCCACTTCGAGTTCTTCCACTTCATCTCCTTCTTTGTCCACCACCACTATTTCCGTACCATCGATGGACTCCCCGATAAGCACTTTATGAAAATCATCATCCTGGGAAAGGAGCCATATGGAGCTTACGGTGGTCTCGGTTTGACCGTAAATATTCCCGAATTTCGAATAGGGAAAATATTTCTTAAACATAATGATATCGTGCTCTCTTACCGGTTCACCGCCCAGGACGATCAGCCGGAGTTCAGGAAAGGTGTGATTGCCGGTCAGGGTATTGACAAAATACCGGTACCAGGTGGGCACTGAATGCCAGATGGTGATATTTTCCCTGGTTAACCATTGGGAAGGCTCTTCAATATTGGCTCTCTGTTTTACATCAAAGGGGTACAAGGTGGCACCGCTGAGTAAGGAGCCGTATATATCGGGGACAGCCCCATCGTGACAGAAGGAGGCGAATAGCGCCATGCGATCCCGGTCTGAAACTGAAAAGCGCTTGACCCAATTGTTGATGTAATAAAAAATATTCTGAAGGGTTTGAACCACGCCTTTGGGTTTTCCTGTGGACCCGGAGGTGTACAAAATATAGGCTGCTTGATGGGGAGCCCTGCGGATATGCGCATCTGGCTCGGGGGTTTGTGCATCGATCTCATCCAGGTTGATGATGGCAATGGGCTTTTTCACATGATTGCTTAATTTATTTGCCAAATTGAGATTTTCATTATTGGTGACCAGCAGTCCGACATTGGAATCCTTTAACATATACGCTAATCGTTCTTCCGGGTATGTGGGATCAAAGGGAATATAAACCATTCCCGCTTTTAGGGCCCCAATGATTCCGACGATCATATTCTCATCATGTCCCAATAATAACGCAGCTGCATTCTCTTTACCCGGGGTTTTGCCGGTTTCCGTTATGACATAGGCCAATTGGCTGCTAAGACGATGCAAAAAACCATAAGTGAGGGCGTATTCTCCTGCTTTTACAGCAATTTTCCCCGGCCTCTTTTTTACTTGTTCCTCGAAGGTCTTAATTAACATATCCATTCCTTTAAATCATTCGAAAATAAACCACAACAAGGGAAGCGCAAAAGACTAATTCCTTTTTAAAGATCGTTTTTTTCCCGGGGGTTTGGCCTGTTTATAATCAAAAATACGTTTCCCGGGGTGGGCGGTAAAAAAGTCGATAACTCTTAAATATCTCTCCATGATGGAAGAGATGGTGGAGGGTTTGAACATGGCTTTTTTGTAATTACAAACCAGTTCGATGCCATTTTTATATTCCGAGATATACACCATTAAATCAAATTTAACATCAATGGACTCTTCTGCATGATAAGATTCCAGTGAATCCAATTCTCTTGCCAACGTTCCTGGATCCAGGTTGAGCATATTAAAAAAGACGTTAATTTGGGGGAATTTCATATTTAAATCATCCAGTACCATTTCCAGGGGATAACCCTGGTGCTGCAGTGCTTCCAGGACGTTGACATTGACCTTGTCCAGGAATTCGCTGAAAGTGATGTCATCGTCCACGTGAGTATCCAGGATGATGGTATTGACAAAAAAGCCCACCATCTGCTGGAATGAAATATGATCCCGGCCTGAGACGGGTAAACCGATTACGATATCCTCCTGTCCCGAAACCCGGGAGAGCAGTATGTTGAACAGCGATAGAATAACGATAAACAAACTGGTGTGAAGGGATTGGGCCAATTGATTTAATTGATCTTTTGTTTTTTGGGTGATCACGCATCGGTATGCGGCCCCCTCCCTGGTGTCGCTGTCCTGGAGGGAATCCAGGGGCAGCCTGACCGGGACCAACTGCTTTTCCAGTATTTTTTTCCAGAAGCGATGCGATTGCTGCTTAACTCCAGGACTTTCTAACTGTTTATCCTGCCACACGGCAAAATCTTTATACTGTAAGGTGAGGGGTTCCAGTTCTGCGGGTTGCTTTTTCCTGTATTTTTCGTATAAGTATATAAATTCCTTTTTCATTATTTGCATGGAAAAACCGTCACTGATGATATGATGCATATTGTATGCCAGGTGAAATTCTTCTTCACCCACTTTTACCAGCACAAACCTGAGAAGAGGGGGCCGGGTTAAGTCAAAGGGAGTTTCGGCTTCTTGGGCTAAAATTTGCTTCAACTGCTGCTGTTTTTCATTTTCTTCCCTTGATGAAAGATCGATTCCTTTAAAGGGAATGTCCACCTGCCGGGGCACCACAAACTGGACAGGGGTTTTATTTATTGCTTTAAAACCTGTTCTTAAGCTGTCATGGCGCTGGATGATCTTATGAATAGCCTTTTTTAGCGAATCTTCATCAACTTTATGGGTGAAGACAATGTGTTCCGGCATATTATAGGCGGCGGTACCGGGTTCCAATTGGGAGATAATCCAGAGCCGGCGCTGGTTGTAGGAAAGCTGGTAGAATTCTTTTTCTTCAACTATTTCAAGGTCTGAGAAGGGTGTGGTTTCCGCTTTTGAGATGATTAAGGCAACGTCTTTTACGGTGGGAGTTTTAAATATATCTCCCAGGGATACTTTTGCCTGGAAGGTCCGGTGAATACGGGCGGTCATTTGCGCGGCTTTTAACGAATTCCCTCCCAATTGGAAAAAGTTGGCGTCAATACTGATATTTTCTTTATCGATTCCCAGTGCCGCGGACCATAACTCCACCAGCTTCATTTCTACACTGTTCCTGGGAGCGACATAATCTTCTCCCCTTTCACCGGCAGTGGGTTCCGGTAACATTTTTCGGTCCACTTTACCGTTGGGGGTTAAAGGAATCTTTTCCAGCGTCACAAAAAATGCAGGGATCATATAATCCGGCAGGTCCCGGGAAAGAAATTCACGTAATTGGGATACCACGGCGGAACCAGGGATTTGGTCAGACCTACCCCCGGGGGATAAGACAATATACGCCGCCACATATCGGTCTTCTTTGTCACTCTTCCTGGTAATGACCACTGCCTCTTTCACTCCTGGATACTTCAATAAGTGGTTCTCAATCTCTCCCAATTCGATGCGGTATCCACTGATTTTCACCTGGAAATCCATTCGACCTAAAAATTCGACATTTCCATCAGGCAGCCAGCGGGCCAGGTCACCGGTTTTGTACAATTTGCCTCCGGCGGCCAGGGGGGCTTTTTTGAAAAATCGCCCCCCTGGACCCCCCAAAAAACTTTTGATTTTTCTGTCATGGTAATACCGGTAATCCCATAAATCATGGCCAAACTTCTCGGCTGTTAATCCAGGATCATTCAGGTATCCCTGTGAAACACCGTCTCCTCCGACCCATAACTCGCCCACCACTCCAATGGGCTGCAAGTGATGATGCTTACCCACAATATAAGCCGTAGAATTGGCAATAGGGCGGCCAATGGGAATATTATGCCTGAATTCCTTTTCAATTAAATAGGTGGCAGAAAAAGTGGTGTTCTCAGTAGGACCATATCCATTTATGATATTTAATCCCGGGAACTCCTCTTTTACTTTGTTAATATGGGAAGGGGATAACACATCGCCTCCTACCAGTAAATAACGAAGTGGTGAAAAGAGTCGGATGTTTTCCAGGGCCAGTTGGTTAAACAACGGTGAACTAAGCCATAGGGTATTAATTTCAAATTTCTTCAATGCTTCACCCAGTTGATGGGCATCTAAAATTATGTCTTTACGGACCAATGCCAGTTGACCACCGTTGAGCAAACTGCCCCATATTTCAAACGTAGTGGCATCAAAGACAGGTGCACCGGTTTGAAGAATCCGGGTCCCCGGGTTCAACTCTACAAAATTGGTATTCTTCACCAACCGCACTACATTCCGATGCTTCACCATTACACCTTTAGGTCGACCCGTGGAACCGGACGTGTACATGACATAGGCCAAAGTGGTGCCGGGTGCGTACCGGCGTGACAGGCGCAGAGGGAAAGCGGTGTCCTTCGACGCAGAGATTATTTCTTCTGCGGTTAAAAGAATTTTAGCCCGGCTGTCAGCCTTCATGTAATTTTTTCGCTCTTCAGGGTAATCAGCATCAATGGGCAAATAGGCACCCCCGGTTTTCAATATACCAAGGATTCCTATTATCATCTCCATCGACCGTCCACCAATAATCCCAACCATATCTCCCGGTTCAACATTTTTTGATCGCAATAGGCGGGCCAGTTGATCGGATTTTTTATCTAATTCCTTATAAGAAAGATGCCCCTCTTCCCACCTGCACCTGTCACGCCGGTACGCACCTGTCTCCTTTTTGCCTGTCATTTGCCCTATAAGGGCTATATGGTCCGGGGCTTGTTCTACCTGGTCCGCAAACAACTCATGAATGGTTTTATCCCGGTGATAACCAGTGGAGGTGGCATTAAAATCAACCAATATTTGCTTTTTCTCTTCTTCATTAATAATCTCAATTTCAGACAATCTTATTCCCGGTTCTGCCAGTACGCGGAATAAAACCCCCTGGAAATAACGGATAAACCGATGAATCGTCTCCTCTCGAAAAAGTCGGGTACAGTATTCCAGGTTAAATACCAACATGCCCTGGAGCTCTGCTGCAAATAAGGTCATATCAAATTTTGATATTTTCGATCGATACCCATAGGATTTGAGGGTTTGGGTAAACCCTCTATCGCGGGGGGAGGCCACCTGGATGTTATATAATGTGAACACCACGTCAAACAACGGGTTTCTACCAATATCCCTTTCCACCGATATTTGCTCCACCAGCTCCTCAAAAGGGTATTCCTGGTTCTCAAATGCGTGTAGGGTGTTTTCCCGTACCTGTTGAAGAAAATCTCGATAGGTAAGATGGTTGAGGGGTTGGCTCCTCAGGGCCAGTGTATTAACAAACATCCCGACAATGGGTTTCAGATCCGGGTGACGACGACCAGCCACCGGCGTTCCGATGATGATATCTTCTTTCCCGCTTATTTTGGATAAAAACACATTAAAAATAGCCAACAATACCATATATAGGGTGGCACCTTCCCGGGATGCCAGGGTTTTAAGGCCGTTGGTCTCTGCTGGCCCAATGGAAAACTCTAACCGATCCCCTTCAAAACTTTGGGTAACCGGCCGTGGATAATCAAAGGGTAAATCCAACAAGGGGATTTCATCCCGGAACCGGGCTGTCCACCAGGTTTCCTGCTGTTTTACCGCGGTTTTCCAGGTTTCAAGGGTTTGCCATTGGGCATAATCTTTGTACTGGAGTTGTAAGGGGGATAACTCTTCCCCGGAATAAAAAGCCATCACATCCTGGACCAAAATCTCCTGGGATGTACCGTCCGTGATGATATGATGCAGGTCTACCATAAGAATATCCCTTTTTCCCTCGATTTTTATCAATCCCACCCGCAGAAGCGGTGCTTCTGACAAATCAAAAGGGCGGATGAACGCTTTTATAGTACTGGCATGGTCCATGGAACCCGAAGCATGGGAAGCACTTGAGGGCAAACACTCCATGCTAAAACATTCAATCTCGAAATCCACAGTTTCATGTATTCTCTGGACATGAACTTCATTCTTCATAATGAAAGAAGTACGTAAACTTTCATGCCTGGCAATCAACTTCCTGGAACTTTGTTCCAGCTTTTGACGGTCAATGGGTTCTTCTGAAATCATCACATAAGGCATATTGTAAGCGATGGTTCCCGGGATCATCTGCTCCACGATAACCAACCGTTTCTGGGCAGAGGAAAGGGGATAATAGTCTTTTTTTTCCACCGGGTCGATGGCTGCATAGGTTTCCTCCTCGACTCCGCCAATATACTGCGAAAGACCACGGATGGTGGGATTCTTGAATAACTCCACCAGGGGGATTTTTATATTTAATTTCTTGTGAATGCGAGAGATCAATATGGTGGCTTTTAACGAATGACCACCCAGGTCAAAGAAATTGGTGTCAATACCAATACCACCTTTGTCTACAGCCATCACCTCAGCCCATACCTCCACCAGGTCCTCTTCCGATTCATTCCTGGGTGCCACATACACTGCCCGGTCTTTCCCGGGCCCTGGCCCTGGTAAAGCCTTCATATCAGGCTTCCCGGTAGAGGTCAACGGGATCTTCTCTAAAGTTATAAAATGGGTGGGCACCATATAATGAGGCAACTGACCCATCAGGTACTCTTTAACCTCTGACCAGCTAATACCGCCGCAAGAATCAACCGAACCCGGCACAATATAAGCACAAAGATATTTATCACCGTTATCATCCTCCCTGGGAATGACAATAGCCTCTTTTATGCGTTTATGGCTTAATAATTGTGTTTCTATTTCTCCCAGTTCAATACGAAATCCCCTAACTTTAACCTGGCGGTCAATACGGCCCAAAAATTCAATATTGCCATCCAATAACCACCGCGCTAAATCACCGGTTTTGTATAATTTTTTAGGAATATAGGTCCTATAGGACTTATAAGACCTATTGAAATTAGAAAGAAATTTTTCTATAGTTAATTCCGGTTGGTTTAAATACCCACGGGCTACACTCTCACCGGCAATGCATAACTCTCCGGCTGCTCCCACCGGGACCGGGACCAAATCACTATCCAAAATATAAGCCCGGTAATTCATCAACGGTTTTCCTATGGGAATACTTTTTCCTGTTTCTATATCCTTACACAGGTAAAAAGTGGCGTTGATGGTAGTTTCTGTGGGCCCATAGATATTGATGATATGCTCCACGTCAAAGGTATCTGTTAACGCCCGGTAAAGTTCGGTGTCAAAAATATCCCCACCAACAAAAAGATACTTTAACCGAATCTGCTTATTCTCAATATTTTCCAGCAAAATTTTCATGTAAGCCGGCACAATGTTGAGGATATCAATACGCTTTTGATGAACAAATCGCCACAATTTCAAAGAGTCCTTACGGGTTTCTTCATCAATCAGATGCACCTTTGCACCCGTGATTAACGGGGAAAAAATGTGCATCACAGAAACATCAAAAGTAAATGCAGCTAACAAAAGATAATTCAGACGGCTGTCAAAATGAAATCGCTTCCTGAGCCCGGTAAGCTGGTTGACCAGGTTACCATGTTGGATCATCACACCCTTGGGAATGCCTGTGGAACCGGAGGTATAAATAATATAAGCCAGGTCAGAGGATCTATTGAGCGGTAAAGGATTCTCTAGCGATTGCTCAGACACTCCGGGAGGCAATTGATTCATCAACAGGATTTCCCGAGTCCCGGGTCTATCGAATTCCCTTTTCTTTTCCAGGAAAGCCAGGCCGGGGATATCTTTTAAAACCGATGGCCCAGGGAGTTTTTTGTTATTTTCTAAAATTTTTCCAATGAGTTCGGCAAAAGTGATTTCCCCTTCCCCTACCACAGCCAGATCAATGGCACTGTCTTTTAACATGATGTTATAATTACTGGTGGCATAAGGACCACCGGCAATGATGGGAATATCCGGCTTCCACTGTTTGATGAAGGCAATGGTTTCATGAAAGAAATCCTTATAAAAGTTTAAGGTTCTTATACCAATCACATGGGGATTAAAATCATCGATGAGCTGCTTTAATTGTTCAAAGCTGTCGAAATCTATCCGGGATTTGACGATTTTCCCGTTGATTCTACTGCCAAAGGTGCGATACAAATGGGTGAGTAAGTAAAGTAATCCCAGGGGTGGTTCCACCACATCGTACATGATCCTGGTATGATGGGTGAAATATTGAGACAGGTCCAACAGCAGAACCCTCAATGCATCTTCCCGGGGCATTATTTGGGGGAAGTACGCTTTTAACTCCAGGTTGAACCCGGGAACCACACCGTAATCCGGTGGTAAGAACTCTCCCCTTATCTGGTCACGCGATAGACCGGCATAATCCAGCAGTTCTTCAAAACGGTTGATCTCCACCGGCAAGTAGCTGTTGTACTTCTGCACCAGCTCATCTTCGGAGAGTACCTTCATTTGATAAGGGAGTACATCCAAAAGCCGTTCTTTTGCCATAAAATATTCATTCAAAAATTCCGCCTGGTATTTTCGGGTAAAACTCTCAGGAAAAGGAAGGGTTTCAGGCAGCTCATGGTAGGCTAAGTCTGCGGAACGCTCAATGGCCTCCCGGGATATCCCATGGTCCACAGCAATCCGGGCCATATCGGAATTGGGATATATATTCAATACATGAATATAAGGAAAATGCACCCATTTGATCCGTTTAATGAACTCCAACGAGTCCCTGGCCTCCTCTTCGGACTCAGTGGGAATACCATGAAGAATCTGCAGTTCCAATATCACTTGCGGGTGATTCTCAGTGATGTACCGGATATTTTCCTCTAATTTTTTAAGATTTAAGTTTTTCCGTACCAGTTTTTGCAGCCTGGGTGAGGTGGTTTCCAATGCCAGGTCCATGGTAATGGTCCCTGCCTCTACCATTAAGTCGATATACTCCGGGGTCAATATATCCCCCCGGATGCCATTGGGGAAATGAAGATGTACCTTTAAGCCGTTCCGGATAATTAACTGGAACAATTTGCTGCTCTCTTTGATATTGATATTAGGCAGGTCATCCACAAAAGCAAAGCGCCGGATTCCTAGCTGGTAGTAAAGGTTAATTTCTTCAAACACATTTTCAGCAGAACGAAGTATATATTTCCTGGGCCATATTTTGAAGCAATAAGCGCAATTATACACGCATCCCCGGCTCATATGGATGGTGATACTGTTTTTTACCATGGCCTGTCCGATAAAGGGTCTATATTTTTCATAGTCGATAAGTGAGCGATTTGGAAATTGTAAGCGGTCTAAGTCTTCCACCTGGGCACGGCAGGGGGTAAGATAAGGCTGAGCCGAAAGACGCTCAAATCCCCGCAAAGCAGCAAACGAAAATGCACCGGTACACTTCCCTGTGGTCAATAAACATCCCGCGCGGCTGTCTTGCAAAAGAGATTCAACCCTCTTTTGAGGCGCGGCAGGGTCAATGGGAAGATACGCCCCATCTGCCTTTAATACCCCCAATATTGCTGTAATCATTTCCATAGAGGGTTCCAACATAATTGCCGCAATACTGTCGGGTTTAACACCCTGTGCCCGCAGGAAACGGGCCAATTGATTCGCTTTTTCATTTAATTCTTTATAAGAAAGATGCCCCGCTTGCCCTACCAGGGCTACATGGTCCGGGGTTTTCTCTACCTGCTCTTCTAATAATTGATGAATTGTTTTACCGGTGGGATAATCCCCGGCAGTGGAATTAAACACCTCCAATACCTGGTTTCTCTCTTCTTTTGACAGGGGCGAGATATCAATGATAGCAGCATCCGGTTTTGCCAGTGCCTGGTCCACCAGGTGAGTAAAATGAGAAATAATGTGTTCGATGGTACTTTTGTGGTAACGTAATGTATCATACTCCACCTCCCCCTCCAGGCCGCTGCCTGTGTTGATAAAAGAGAAAAGTACGGTGAAGGGAATATCCCCAAAGTAACTTTTATCATGAATGTTTTGTAGTAAAATGGCTGTCTCAAAGAAGGGAAAATCATCTCCCGGACCAGCGATATTTAGCTGCTCCTTCAATATCTCCAGGGGATACCGGTAATGTTCGGTGGCCCGGGCAATGGTCTCCCTTATTTGCAGCAGCAATTCTTTAAAAGTCATGCTCTCTTTTATTTGATTTCTTAATACCAATACTGTATTGATAATAAGCGAAGGATCAACCGCCTGCCGGTAAATAGGTGTACCGGTTAGAATATCGATGGTCCCGGTGTGTTTGTGCAGCAAAAGCACCAACCCTGCCGTCAGTATCATGTGAAGGGTATGGTCAACCCCACGGCTTATCTTCATCAATTGAGACACCAGGTGAGATGGGAGTTCAAACCTAAGGGGTCCTGATTTTCGCACTTCACGGCTGCTGGTTTTATAGTCATAAAGAAACCGGCTTTTGACCCATTGACCGGAGAATTGGTTCAGCCAATAGTCCCGTTCTCTAATGTTTTGATGGGCCGCTATTGCTGCTTTTCCCGGAATTTTTCCATTTTCTCCCATTTTTGCCTCCACCGGCCAGGGTGTGGGCGACCGCTAGAACTCGAAATCGGCCTCAGGTACTTCTATCTCCTGGTTGAATAATCCATGAGTAATAGCGATATCTTTTAATTTAATGTCTTTGTTGTTCGTAACCATGCCAATGATTTCTTTGAAATTTTGAATAAACAACCGGATGGTTTCCGCTTTGAACAGGCGGGTACAATAGAGTAATCGAAAGGAAATAGTCTCTTCCTTTTCAATGGCGTGAAACATAATATCAAACTGGGTGATTTTTTCCTCGAATTTTAAGCGTTTAAAAACCAATCCTTTAATGAGTTGATTTTGAGAGTCGGACCCTCCCGGGGCCATATTCTGTACGGCAAACATGGTATCAAATAAGCTCTGCCTGGCAGGGTTAGGTGCAATACCCAACCGGTTCACCAATACTTCAAATTGATAATCCTGGTTCTCATAGGCTTTTAATGCATTGTCTTTTACTTCTTTAAGAAATTGGGCAAAGGTTTTCATTGGTGTTGGATAATTCCGCATGGCCAGGGTATTGACAAACATACCGATCAGGTTTTCCAGGTCTGCATGAGGACGTCCGGCAATCGGTGTCCCCACCACAATGTCTTCTTGACCACTGTATTTGGACAATAAGATCGTATAAACTGCCAGGAGCGACATGTAAAGGGTGGCACCATGTGCCAATGCCAGTTGCCGCACCTTAGCCGAAGAATCCTTATCCAGTATAAACTCAATATAATCACCTTCAAAACTTTGCGCCCCAGGCCTGAAAAAATCAGTGGGCATGTTCAATACCGGTATCTCTCCAGGAAATACCTCCAACCAGTATGCTTCTTGTTTTTTTATGATCTCAGACTCCAGCATCCGGTTCTGCCACGCTGTGAAATCTTTATATTGGATTCGCAATTCCGGCAGTTGATTGCCCTTGTACAGATCTACAAATTCCCGGACAAATATCCAGGAGGTGGTACCATCCCGGATAATATGGTGAATATCATGGATAAACAGGTATTTTTGCGGCGATAACCGGACCAGGCCTACTCTCAGCAGCGGAGGTTTTCCCAGGTCAAAGGGGCGAATAAAACGTTTGATTATGTTTCCCACTCCCGGGGGCAAATCCCCGGTCCCCTCGGGTTCAACTTTAACCCCCACCCGGGAATACTCAATCTCAAAATCCACCT
>CP070627.1:4027594-4039425 GCA_020355945.1 Candidatus Aminicenantota bacterium
CGGCGATTGGCCGCGGTGGAAGTACTCCCGTATACCGTGGCGCTGCCCACAGTAAGAGTACAGTTCCCCACTTCCGAGAAATTAGCGGTCACGGTTTTGTTGGCGTCCATGGTAATGGTATCGGGGTTGGTTGTACCGGTCAAGTCACCGGTCCAATTGTCAAACTTCCAACCGGAATCCGGGACGGCGGTCAGGGTAACTACTGTTCCCTCGTCATAAGTCCCGCCCGGGGGATTAAGGGTGACACTGCCCTGGCCCACGGTGTTGACGGTCAAGGTGTACTGCGGGGGCGGGACATAAGTGAATGTTGCCGTGACGCTTTTGTTGGAATTCATGGTAATTGTTTCGGGATTGTTTGAACCGGTCAAGTCACCGCTCCAACCGGTAAATTCCCAATTCGCATCAGGTATGGCGGTCAGGGTAACCACCGTGCCTTCACAATAAGTACCTCCGGCAGGGTTCAAATCGATGCTGCCATTGCCCACGGTGTTGGTGGTCAAGGTATATTGCGTACATCCTCCACTGATATCCACGGTATAATCTTCAACTTCACCATAGGTGAAGGTGCCGCATATCGGTGGATAGGTGCTGTAACTCATGGATACTCGCATCCGGGTGCTCACCCCGCCAGTGCCGGAGGGCACCGTGAAACTGCCGCTTACCGTGGAACTCCCGGAACCGCTGAACACTTCTTCTCCGGAATCTTCAAAATCACCATCTACATTATAATCAATCCAGATTTTCCAGTATTCGGTATAGGAACTGCCGGGGAATCCGGGTGTTAATAACACATCAGCACTTTCACCTTCGGCTAAATTGGCTGTCATATAAGTGAAATCGGAATAAGGGGATGCACCCGAACTGTTAGATAGATCGGAGACGTCAACCCCGGCAATGTATTCGTAACTTTGATCATTCCCGGATGAATCACAGTACTCGATGACCACTTCTTGTACGGTAATGTAATCGGTTTTGGTTTCCGTATCGCTGCCTTGTGCGTTGGTAGCCGTTAGTGTAACCGTATAAGTACCGATTGTATTATAGGTAACTTGCGGGTTTTGGCTGGTGCTGGAAGAAGGATTGCCGCCTTCAAAGGTCCAGCTCCATGATGTCGGGTTGTTGGTGGTGAGGTCGGTGAATTGTACACTGTTGCCTACCTGGACAGGATTAGGGTCTGCTGAGAAGTCGGCCACCGGCGGCTGTGGTATAATAGTCTCGGGTACACCGTAAGACGCAGCATATCCTATGTTATTGGCATAGTATTCAATTCTCATGTAGCCACTTTCACCCCAACCGGTTCCCCAGGAGTTTTTCATGATCCAGTATCCGCCGCTGTCGTTCCATCCTACCAGGATGACGGCATGGTTGGGCTGAGAAGAGGAAGTGTTAGAGAAAATACCACCGGAGTAAGCCTGGAAGTAAGAATCCACATATACGGCTACGGAAATCGGACCTTGATTATAAATGGCATTTTTGAGGTCATCTGTGTTGGGGACACTGCTGGAGTTGCCAACATAGTACCAGGCTTCCATGGGATGATATTTGGGGCAACTGGTGCTGCAGCTTTGTTGATAACCCACATAGGGATAGCAGCTTTCTAGCGGAACGCCATCGTACATGTCGGGATAGCCCCACCATCCACCACTGCAGCTATAACCAAGGGTGTTGCAGTCCAGGAGCCATTGCTCGGATAAATTATCCAGTCCACCGCCAGCGACTGCCACACAGCTTTCATAGGAACCGATAGTACCAAAGGCCCAACAGGAACCACAGGAACCCTGGTTTTGTACATTGGTTACTACGCCGTAATCCCTCCAGTCCCAGCTTGTGGGCAATGCCACTTCTCCTTTGTAGCCGCCATCAAAATTACCCGCATCTTGCCAACCTGGCGGCACTATCAATCCACAGAGATGCTCCAACGGCTTGTCCAGCACATCGTTCTCACCAACCGTGAACTTAAGGCCTTGCTTCTCAATTTCCATACGCATCTGCTCTAATGTTAGTGTCTGTTTCTTGGCTTTTTCACCATAGAGGCTAAACACCAACATCAAACAAATTGTAAAAATGATGCTCTTTCTCAAAACTTTCATTTTTCTAACCTCCTAAGTTTTTAATTATTTTTTTTTCTGGTTGTTTATGTTTTTCGGATCGCAGGCATAAGGCTCTTCCGTATTCATTACGGAAGGCCTTTAACAAATCAACAACGCAATATACAGATCGTTAAGTAATATTTGATTATGCATATAGTCCCGGTATTTAATAAAAACTTACTTGGTTTTATTTGATTTACCAGGGAAACAAAATTGGGGGAGTTTTTTCCTTTTTTCTTAGTTAAGCTGCCGTGTTTTTGCATTGGCTGCTTTAACTCCTTTTTCTTTAATCATGTCATGTTTCATATTTTAATTTTATCACTCTTATTTATTTTTTGTAAATACGCAAAAGGTTGTATATTTGGGTGGAAAATAAAAAAAAAATTTATACAACTAAAGTTGTACAAACCAAAAAAGGTTGTACGTGTATTGCTGAATTAATCGGGTTAAATTTTTGCCGGGTCCCCCTAAATGCCTCTTTCTTCGCGTCTCTTGGCGTGACTTCGCGGCTGAAATTTTAAACAGATACGCCCGAAGGGCCGGATGAAAGGACTTCCTTTAATTCATGGATTTTATAGGGTTTGGGCAAAACCCCGCAAAAACCATAATCCTGGTAATGGGTAATCACCGGGTCATCGGAATAACCGCTGGAAACAATGGCTTTTACGTTGGGATCGATCTCCAGCAGTTTTTGCACGCACTCTTTACCCCCCATACCTGATGGGGTAACCAGGTCTAATATAACCGCTTCAAAGGGATCGCCCCGTTCTATTGCCGATCGATACAATTCCAGGGCTTCTTCACCGTTTTCCGCCTCTACGATTTCGTATTCGAGGAATTCCAACAACTCTTTAGCGATTTCTCGAATCGAATCTTCATCATCCATCACTAATACTTTCTTTTTCTTGGGGGCAGGGGGTTCAACTTCCTTTTCCACGGCAGGAATTGAAATTGCGGGTTTCTCCTGGGGCGGCAAGGTAACGGAAGCTGGCAGCAAAAGGCTGACAGTGGTTCCCCTGCCTTTTCTTGATTTCACCTGGATACCGCCGCCGTGTTTGCGGATAATCGAGTAAGCAGTCGTTAATCCCATGCCTTCCGCTTTTTCTTTGGTGGAAAAATAAGGGTCAAAAATTTTGGGCAGGTGCTCCTCTGAAATCCCGGGTCCCTGGTCCGTGATGGAGATTTTAACATAATTCCCGCGCTTGATGATGGTAGATTTTATACCACGAATTCTAATATTTTCTATTTTAATGGTTATTCTTCCTTCATGATCGATGCCGGGTCTGCCTATGGCTTCAGCGGCATTTTTCAATATATTTCTTACGGCTAAAAGGACCTGGTCCGGGTCAAACACCATGGGCCATAAATCCCTGATATGCCATTCAATGGTGATTGGGGAGTCTTTCCTGGTAAATATGTCATGTACCGCTTGCTTCAGGGTTTCTTCAATAGAACTTTCTCTTTTTTGGGGTTCTCCGCCTTTGGAAAAGGTGAACAGTCGATAAGATATTTCTTTTGCCCGCAGACCCGCGTTTTCTGCTTTTTTCAGCCGGGGGAAGGCTTTATTCTTTTCTCCTGTTTTCATTTTAACCAGGGAGATATACCCCAGGGTGGAGGTGAGGATATTGCTGTATTCATGGGCGATTCCCCTGGCCAGCACCCCCAGGGCTTCCAGGTTTTGAGACCGTCTTAATCCTTCTTCCAGTTCTTTCTTTTCGGTTACATCCCGGATAACCAGTACCACCCCGATGGCTTTTCCTTCCTTCAAGATAGGAGCGCAGGAATATTCGCTGGGTATTTCACTGCTATCCCTGGTAATCAATACCCAGGTGTCGGTACCGAAAGATTCAATGGTTTCGCCCTTTTTCATTACTTTTTCCCCGGGATTGATCATGATCTGGCCGGTGGTTTTGTTTTTCATTTTTAAAATTTTTGCCAGCGGTTTTCCCACGGCTTTTTCCTGCGGCCACCCGGTCATTTGCCCGGCCATCCAGTTGATGATGCGGATCACCCCGGCTTCATCCGCGGCGATGACCCCATCGGCAATCGAGCGTAAGGTGATATCCAGGCGTTCTTTCTCTTCCTGGAATGCCCTTAATAATTTCTTCTTCCCGGTGATGTCCCGAAGGGATATGAGCCAGGCCTGTTTTCCTTTCCAATCGATTTTTACTCCCCTCATCTCCGCAGTTAAAAGGGTGCGGTTTTTCCCGGGAATCTCTATTTCTTTTGATTCGGATTCATCTGCCACAATGGGGAATCCCAGGGGTTTTCCCAGCACTTTCCTGCATTCCAGGTTCAACAGGTTCTCAGCCGCGGGGTTCATAAAGCGGACCTTTTTATCGGCGTCAACAATAATAACACCGTCAGGGATGTTGGTGATAATCTCTATAAACCGGTTTTCACTTTGTTTTAAATCTTCGGTCTCTTTTTGCAACTGTAATTTCAATTGCTGGCGTTCAATGGCATAACGGATAGAGGTGACCAATGATCTGGCTGTGACGTCACTTTTCACCAGGTACTCCTGGGCACCCATTTTTACCGCTTCAATACCGATTTCTTTATCATCCAGGACCGTTAAAACAATAATAGGAATATTCCTGGCTTCTTCTGTTTTACGCAAGATTTGAAGCGTATTTAACCCCTGGCTGTCGGGAAGGGTTAAATCCAGTAAAATCAAATCCACCCGGTTCGATTTTAAATACCGGGTTCCTTGACTGAGACGTTCCAGGATAACCGTCTCAAAAGTAGTATCAATAAAATCATAGGTGTGGATTTCCGCTATCATCTCTTTTAGCAATAAGATATCGTCATGATTATCTTCAAGTATCAGTAATTTCAAGGTTGGTTTCATCTTACTTTCTCACTTCTCATCTTCCATCTTCCCTCCCGGTCTGCCGCAGCGGGTAAAAATATAATGAAATTGCTGCCCACCCCTTTTTCTGATTGCACTTCAATGGTACCCTGGTGATTCCGTATGATGGAGAAGGCGGTGGCCAGTCCCATTCCCGTGGCTTCTTTTGTGGTGAAAAAGGGGTCAAAGATTTTTTGCAGGGCTGCTTTTTCCATTCCGCTGCCGTGGTCTTTTATAGAGACTTTTACGTAACTCCCGCTTTTTAAAGGCAAGTGCATTTTTTCCGAAATCAGTACGTTTTCCAGTATGATTTCCAGGAGTCCGCCATTGGGCATGGATTCTTCAGCGTTTTTGACGATATTCCACACCGCGGTATATATTTGATCCCTGTCAAATTCCACGGGCCATAAGTCTGCGGGAATATTCCATGCGCAGGTGATGGGGGAATCAACGGGACCGCGTTCTTCCAGGATATCTTCAACGACATTTTTCAGCAGCCTGGTAATAGAAATGCTCCTCTGGTAGAAGCAGCCGGCTTTTGAAAAGGTGTGCAGTTGGTTGGTCAATTTCATTGCTCTCAAAGCGCTTTTTTCCGATTTCTCCAGCATCTTAAATACCTCTTGATCTTCGGCTAAATGGGTTTTAGCAATGGAAATATTTCCAAGAATTATTGTAAATACATTGTCGTAATCATGGGCCAATTTCCCGGCCACCACCCCCAGGGATTCCAATTTCCTGGTTTTTATCATTTCTTCTATCATTTTTTTTTGCAGCGTGGTGTCCCTGATAATAAACACATAACCTATAATATAGTCTTCCTTGTCTAAAATCGGTGCATGGGAATAATCGATCACTATTTCATTATCTTTTACAGTTATGACACTGGTTCCATAGGAGAAGGCACGTTTATTTTTTTGTGGGGATTGGGGTGGGAATTCCAGGTCCAGGATTCGAGACACGGGTTGACCCGATACCTGGTGCTGCGTCCGGCCAATCATCTGTTGGCCGGCTTGATTGACGGATTCGATACATCCTTTTTCATCTGTGGTAATAACGCCGTCCCCGATGGATCGGAAGGTAATATCCAATCGTTCTTTTTCAACCAGGAGCGATTTTTCCAGTTGTTTACGTTCGCTGATGTCCCAAAGGGAAGCCAGGTAGGCGGTTTTTCCTTCCCAATCAATTTTTTTCACCCGCATTTCCACGAATCCAACTCCCCCCGGTTCCCCGGTAATATTCAATTCCGCTGCTTCACCAGGAACCAATGTATATCCAAATTTTTGGCCTATTAATTCATCGGGTGTTTTACCGAGAATTTTTTCTGCCGCCGGGTTTGTGAAGATTATTCGGCCTTCCTGGTCCAGGATAAGAATACCATCTGCACTTCTCTCGATGATTCGTCGGAACCGCTGTTCACTTTTCCTGGTCTGGTTTTTTCTTTTTTCCAGCTGCATGATGAGTTGATGCCGTTCGATGGCAAAACGCAGGGAATTTTCCAGCATGCTGGGGGTGAGGTCATTTTTACAAATATAGTCTTGGGCGCCTTCTTTTATGGCACACCTTCCCATTTCCTTATTGTCCAGCCCGGTAAGCACCACAATAGGGATGCGGGGGGTAAATGTCTTAAAATTAAGTAACGTGTCCATCCCCCGGCTGTCGGGCAAAAATAAGTCCAACAGGACCAGGTCAACACCGGCGATGTTTTCCTCTAACTGCTGTTTTCCCCTGGAAACCTGGTCCACCCACTGCACCTGGTATTGGGTGGAGACTGTTTCCGAGAGCATCTCCCGGATAATTAACGCATCATCCGGGTTATCCTCCACCAGGAGGATATGAATAGGGGATGTGCCATTTGTACGGGTTCGTTTACGTGTACGTCCGCTCATGTCGGGACTCCTTTATCCTCTATCCTCTATCCTCTATTCTCTATCATTTTTGTTTTAATGGTAAAGAAAAACATGGAACCTTTACCGGGTTCGGATTCCACCCATATTTTCCCTCCGTGCCGTTCAACGATTTTCTGGCATATAGCCAGGCCAATGCCGGTTCCCGGATACTTACCTTTACCATGGACCCGCTGGAAGATTTTAAATACGGTTTCTTTATAGGCAGGATCAATGCCGATACCATTATCTTTTATGGAAAATAACCATTCATCTTCACCTTTATGTTTATGTTTACGTTTACCTTTACCTTTACCTTTTTGATTTAGTTGTCTGGCGGATAAATGAATAACCGGCCGGGATCTATCGCAGAACTTGATGGCATTGGAGATGAGATTCTGGAACAACCTGAGGACCTGGGATTCATCGCAGTAGAATCCCGGCATGGGGTCTCGCGTGATTTTGGCCTGGCTTCGTTCGATGGCTGCGCTGAGATTGGTTAATGCTTGATCGAGGATTTTCTCAAAGCAGCAGGGGACAAAACTCCCGGCACTGGTGGTAATCCTGGAATACACCAATAAATCGTTGATCATTTCCTGCATCCGCCGGGCCCCGCTGACACCCCGGTTAATAAAATCTTTACCTTTATCATCCAGCTTATCTTTATAACGTTTTTCCACTAACCGCAGGTAACCGGAAATGGCCCTCAAGGGTTCTTGTAAGTCGTGAGAGACCACATAGGCAAAGGCTTCCAATTCTTTGTTACTACGTTCCAGTTCATAGGAGTAATTTTTAATTTTCTCTTCCATGCGTTTTCCTTCTTCGATTTCTTCTTCCAGTTGTTCCACGGTATTGAGTAATTTTTCCGCCAGGACAGCTTTGGCTTCTGCGGCGGCTTTTTCAATGCGTGACCGCTCCACTTCCAGCTCTTTTCGTTTTAACTCCTCAAAAATCCGTTGGTTATCTTCCAGGATAAATTTTCTTCGGAGCAAGGCAATTACTCGTGCTTTAATAATGGAGATATCGCAGGATTTTCCCACGAAGTCATCAGCCCCAGCTTCCAGGGCGCGGGCCATGTCCTCTTTGCTTTCATGGGCCATCAATATCATCACCAGGGGCTCCTCCAGCGAACGCCTCATTTCCAGGATATTTTTACAAATTTCAATGCCGTCGATTTCGGGCAGGGCCAGGTCCACCAGGACACAATCGTATTTTTTCTCTTTAATTTTTTCCAGGGCTTCGCTGCCGCCGAAGGCTTTATCAATACGAATGCCGTCTTCTTTAAAGGCCTCAGCCAGGAATTCCAGGTAAGTAAGGCTGTTATCCACTGCCAATATCCGGCTGCTCTGGAATAACGAACTGCCAATACCAAATAAAACATGGGACTCCCTGGATTTCCTCAGTAAGGATTTAATCTTTAGTACCAGGATATCGTCATCGGTAGGTTTGGGTAAATAATCATCAGCCCCGCTTTCCAGGCCGTGTCGCTGACTTTCTTCGTCATCTTCAACAGTTAACATGAGGATGGGAATGCTCCGGGTATTAATATTCAACTTCAGCCGGCGGCACAATTCATCTCCCTGGATGCCCGGCAGATGATAATCGATAATAATCAAGCCGGGGGATTCCTCATCCGTGGATTTGGAAAGTGCATCCAACGCTTGTTCGGCACTGTTGGCCTCCAACACTTCCCATCCTTGCTGCTCCAGGATATGGCGCAGCACCACCACCTGGATTTCAGAATCCTCCACGATCATGATTTTGTATTTTCTTTCTTCCCCTGCCAACGGTTTTCTCCTTTAATGTCCTGTGAGATTCACTTCCCGGTGATTGCTCTCGCGCTTTGCTTTAAAAGAAAAAAAATAATCACCCCATTCAAGGGTCAAAACATCTATTTTATCTTTCATTTTCAAAAATTCATACCTACAGTATCTTTGGGTTGTTCCTTTTAATACCCACCCCATTGTAAATAATCGAAAAAAAAAAGTCAACTTTTGCCTCCGGCAGGCCCGCGGCGCGGGCACCCTATTAGGGGGGCGCTTTTTGAAAAAACTGCCCCCCTGGACCCCCCACAAAAACTTTTTATTAAAAAAGGTTTATCTCTGAGTAATAATAACGCCGGTAAGCACCACTGCGCCGCCGATGATAAAGGACCATCCGATGGGTTCGCCTAAAAAGATGAAGGCCACCCCGGAAGCTACCACTGGTTGCAGGTTATGAAAAACAGCAATCTTAGTGGCTTCCATGTATTTTAGCAGCCAGTACCAGAGCACATACGCTGCCACCGAAACCCCTAAGGCCATGTAGATAACCGTCAGCCAGGCACCTAATGTGGCAGCGTTGTAATCGAAAATAACAGCACGGTAAAGTCCAAAAGGGAAGTACATGGCTGAACCCGAAGCCAGGGCATAAGCAGTGACGCGAAATGCACCGTACTTGAGCACCAATGGCCGACCAAGAATAGTATAAGAAGCCCATGCCAATACCGCAATAAGAATGATTGAATCACCCAGTAAATATTCGCTCCCCAATTGTATGGCACCGGAGGTCATAATAATGGTTACCCCGATAAGACCCAAAATAACACCCACTGCACGCCTTAAGATAAATTTCTCTCTCAAATAGAGCAAACCTCCCAGGAAAATCCAGATGGGAACAGTGGCAAATAACAGGGCGCCGTGACCGGCCCCGGTCAGCTTTTGCCCGTAAAGATAGGCGGTTTGATTGAAGGGTATGATCAGGAAACCCAGGCCAAGGATTTTCCAATGATCTTTTTTTTCAATAGGCGGTGTCCGGGACCTCAACCGGGTGATTCCCAGCAAAACCAGTGCTGATAAGACAAAACGATAAAAGGCAAAGGTAAAGGGTTCGATGATTGCCAGGCCGTATTTGGCAATAGGAAAGGTCAGAGCTCCCAAAAATTGTTGAAGTATTAGAATAGAAATGAGAAACGCTCCACTTTTGCCATGTGAATAGACATCATTGGTCATTATTTTGCTGTATGTTTTCATTTGCTGCCTTTGAGGAGACAATATACCTCATAATCGATATTTTAGCAAGCGCACCCCCGGGTATTTAATTTGAATTTCGTGATATATATTAAAATTTAATATATGTTGACATTTTTAAAATTTTGATATATATTAAAATTTAATATATTTCAAACTTGGTGAGGAGGTTGAGCATGTTTGAAAAATGGGACATACCGGATAATATATGTAATAATTTCCCCATCGGCAGGAATAATCTTGATTTGTTTGTGGGACATACAAAACAAACCAAATTCCTTTCAGACCTTCTTTCAAACAAATCAGTGATTATACTGGAAGGAGAAATCGGGGTGGGGAAAACCTCCATGGGAAATTACGTCCGTCATTCCAAACAAGGTTTCTTTTCACCCCTACTGGAAATTCCCTGCAAGCCCAAATGGGACAATGACACCTTTATGGGAATTGTACTGGCTGCCATTGTAAAAGAAATAACCGGGAAAGATTTCACCGATAAAAAATTAAAAAAACACAAGCTCATCCAGGAATTGAATGAAAAATTTTCAGACATCAAATTGGCCAGTTTAGGTATCACGGGTGCTGGTTTTGGTTTCACTACAGGTTCCACGGTCTCACGCTCCACCCTTATTAATCAAACCATATTAATCCATTACCTAAGGGAAGTGGGAGAGCTTTTACAGGAAACTTACAATAAAGCCGCTCCTATGATCGTACAGGTCAATAACCTTGATATCGCATATGGCTTTGAAAAAGGCGATTTAATACGCTTTTTCAATGATATACGGGATACCTTGCAGATTCCTTACATCAGTTGGCTTATTTGTGGCAATGAGGGGCTGGGGAACTTTATCCAAAAAAATATCCCCCGGGTAGGACAGGTTACCAACAGCGTGATCACAGTAAACCCATTATCTTTCGAAGAAATTTTGAAGGCCTTTGAACTGAGAATAAAGAAAAACCAAATGAACGGGTGTGTGCCTATTGAAGAGAACCTGTTAAAATATATTTATGATATTTCCCATGGTTCCTTCAGGGAAATTTTGAATATTGTCTATCAATTGCTGGTTAAATATTATAATGAACCCCTGGTCAAAACCATTACCACGGAGCATGCGCGTTTCTTTTTCTATGAACTGGGAAAACATCGCATCCAGCGGCTTAAAAGATCTTCCATCCAGTATCCTATATTTAAGGCGATTTTGGATCACCCGGGTATTAACCAGAAGGAACTGGCAAAAACGGTCAAAAAACAACAGGCCAATGTATCCCGTGTAACCAAAGAACTTGAAAGCGATGGATACATTACTATTAAAAGAGAAAGCCGTTCCAATTATTATTTTGCCGACACCCAATATCAACTGGGTTTTTCAGGGGATACCCCGGCGGGATGACCTGCGGATTTTATCAACCGATGGGTTTTGAAATCTTATACTTCACCAGCTTTCTTTCACCTTCATCATCTTCTGCAAAAAGTTTCATTTAGTAAATCCAGGAACAATTTTTATTGCTATATTTCTTTTTTTTAATTCCCCATTTTTTCCTTTTTCAATAAATACAAACCGGTAATTCCCTAAAAACCCGGGACCTGGCTGCCAATAGAAAACCCCTCTTCCGGTATCAAGGGTAGAACCGATGGGGAGAGGAGAAAAATTCAAGATTCGATGTTCAACCTTTGCCGGGGAGAGTTCATTGTCAAAGAAATGGATTTCAAGCCTGGCCAGTTCCTTAAACCTGGTAATAATCTCTAACTAATTGAGTTATCCCTTCTCCCTTGTTTAAAGAATGCCTTGAATAAGGAGGGTTACAGAGAATCACCTTAATCGACTGCATTGTCCTGTCAATATCCTTTATATCCCGATAATCAAGTGTATCACCTAAATATAGATTGCCTCCGGGGGCCAGGGGGGGTATGTAGCACGGAGCATGGAGTTGTGAGCCGCAGTTAAGCGGCTCACGAGATGGCCCGAAGGGCCTTCTTAGGCTCCCCGCGCCGCGGGGC
>CP070627.1:4039525-4044972 GCA_020355945.1 Candidatus Aminicenantota bacterium
TCCATGACAATAAAATACTGGCCGTCCTGGGCTTCAAGACTTAAGACTTTCACCACATTGGGGTGAACGATCCCGGAGGCCAGGGATATTTCCCGTTTCAGGTCATCAAAGGCCAGCGGGGACAAAGCCACCTCCGGGGGAACCGTTTTAATGGCTTTAACCCTGTCTTCCAGGGTATCCCATACCTTGAACACCACTCCCATGCCGCCCCGGCCAATGATCTCCATGACCCGGTATTTTCCCAGGGTCTGCCCCAGCAGTGATTCGGGAATATAGTTGGGGGTCCCGGTTATCATAGGATAATATCTCCATTTACCAGGGCGTTTTCCGGTCCGCCTTTAATTTCCAGGTCACCACGTTCATCAACCATTAACGCGGTCTCCTCGTCAGCACCGAAGGATGAAAGCGCCAGGTATAGGGGTTTCTTTAATAATATAATCACTGTTTCTTGATCAGGCAGTTCTTTGACCTGGTCTCTATCCATCCACATTAAATTTCCCTTTCTTCTCTCCCGGGTGATGTTTTTCAATAGATAGAATCCCTGGTCCCTGGTAAACCGGAAAGAGATAATACTCCCCAATTGGATAATATCCCCGGGATTCAATTCCCTGGGATTTCCCGGTTCTATTTTTTCTTTATTTAAAAATACGCCGTGCTTGCTGTGGAGATCGAGAATTTCGATTTTGTCTTCACCGCTGCCGGTAGGGGATTCAATGTAATTGACCTGGAGATGCCGGCGGGAAATATCCACGAATCGTAAATTGATATCGTTAAACCGGCTGTGATCGGCCTGTTCCTTTCGTTTGATGCTGCCGATTTCAATACTGGATTTCTTGTTCAAATTGACAATGGTGATAGGGGTCTTGCTGATTTTAAACACAGGGGAGGTGAAACCATTATCAGCGTCTTCGGGTTTGCCGGTACTTTTTCCCGTGATTTCTTCCACCTGTAGGATTAAGGTATTGGCATCCGGTCTGGTCCCGGGGTTCAAACTCATCATATTCAACAGGAGGGGATAAATTTTCCGCAGTGCTTCGGGTAACCCGGGGTTTTGCAGCTCTTTTTGCAAATAGCTCCTGTAAAAGTTGAACCGTTTAAAATTGTTTATGAAGGCCTCCCGAACTTTTTTAATGGTTAGTCGCTGCAGGTGTTTTTTTTTAAACAGTGTGTTGAATTCTCTTTCTTCTTCCGCTGACAGCTTCACTTCCAAACCAGGGTTTTCTTTGGATTCGACACCGGTGAACAGCCTGGCAAAGGCCGCGCCCGCGGAAAAAATATCGATTCGTTCCGTTATTTTTTTTTCATAGAACATTTCCGGTGCGATATGACCGGGGGTTCCGCAGAAATGGATTTTTGAACGGATAAATTCTTCGATTTTAAGGTAGTACTCGAAATCTCCTATTTTTAAGCGGTGGTCTACCAGGAAAAGATTTTCCAGCTTGATATCGAAGTGGGCTCGTTTTCGTGCGTGGATAAGCTGCAGGCCTTTAAGGCATTCCAGGAACCATTTGAGTTTATTTTCAATACTGGCCCCCAATTTCATGGTCAGGGTAGCGTCGGCTTTTTCCCAGAAGCTGGCAAAGACTTTTTTATCGAAAAAAAGTTTTTGCTTTTTTTTAACACTGCCTAAGCACAGGTAACCTACAGGGACGGCAGGATAAAGGATATTAAGGAAGTATTTATCATAGTCCTCTTCCATCTCCACCCTGACACTGTCAAATTTATTTTCGAAATCCCCTTCTTCATAACTCATGCGCAGGGAAACCAGTTTTTTATCCACCAAAGCCAGGAATACATAGCAAGACCTTCCGCTCCCCAGGATGCCCACCAGTTCAAACACTTCGGTTTCGGCAAATTGGTCTTCCTTGACCACGTATATTTTATGATCCACCTCCTTTTCCTGGAATTTTTGATAGAGTTCTTCCAGGGAGATGGTGTCCCTGGCAAACTCTCTTATAATCGAGTTTTTATCCACACGTTGATCTATTTGTTCCATATTGTTACCACATTAATCATAATATTTAACATTTAATTTTCTATTTTACCACGTTCTTTGCAAAGAGGAAATATTTTCTTTTTTTCTCAGCATTCCAGATCAAATCTCAAAATCAGTCAATTATGATTTGTCATCTGCAAAAATTTTTATTGATAAATGGTTATTTACAGGCTAAAAAAATTAAGGAAGAAAATAAACCCGGTAGTTGATAAAACCATAGATATTGATAAGCTGTGTAATGAGGTTAATCGTGATATTTTTTGACACCAACTTCCTGGTTTACTTCACGGTCAACTTTTCATCCCAACAGTTTCTTTATAAACTCTTTGAAACTGGCGGAATCCAATAGTGCGAATATTGCGGCCAAAACCCCGATAAGACCTGCGATAGCCGCTGTTAACCACCAGACCGTTTTCCATATTCTTTTTTTACTCGATTCTTTCTTCATCACCTTCACCGGGGGCGGCGGACCAGGAATATTGCTTTCGATCTTATCGTTGTTTAATAGTTGTTCCGCTTCGATAAGCCGTTCCTTTTCGGGTTTAATACCCTCCAGTAACGCTTTCACATTATAGTCGCGCACTGCGCCTTCCGGCAGGAATTCCACCTGTCCCTTTTTCTCCCAATTCTAAATGAGTTAACCCCTTCAACTCTTTGAGGCTTGAGATATCGCTGATTTTATTGTTGAATAATAACAGCTTTTCCAGTCGTTGAAATGTTGAGAGCAGTGCAGGTGGGCGCAGCATTTCTTTTCCCCAAATCGCCAGACCCCGCACCCACCCGTTATCATCAGCCGCGAAACCGGTAATAGGATATGTCATTAATTTTTCCAGGGAAACTCGCGGCAATTTTATCCCTATCTCCTGTTGCAATTGCTTTACCATCTTTAAGTCGTCACTCATCGTCGCCTCCATGACAATTATATCAGAAGAGTGTAAAAAATGAAATGAGTGGTGAGTGGTGAGGGGTGAGTGGTGCGAGTTGCGAGTTGCGAGTTGCGGGGTACGGGTTACGAGGTGCGAGGTGCGTGACCTCCCGTTTTAATCCTTCAAATACAATCTGCACCTTGTTGCGGGCGAACACAAAATGCAGACCGAGCCCCTACCCATGCGTCTTTTCAGGGAGAAAAGAAAAGTTGACGAAGGATTTTGGCTAGTTGAAACATTTGATTTTTTATACTATAATATCATCATGAAAAATGTGACTGTTGACAAACCCGGATATTTTAGTTATTTTTATGGTATGATGAAAAAAATGAAAAAATCATGGTCGGTCTTGATGTTATTAATCCTGGTGCTGGCTTTCCCCTCACTTTCCCGTGCTCAAAACGGGTTTACTCAAAAAGACCGGGAGTTATTGATTCGCCTGGATACAAAGGTTGCTGAAATGGACAAACGGTTTGCGGATCTGCGTGATGATATGAATAAACGATTTGAGCAAGTGGATAAACGGTTTGAACAAGTGGATAAACGGTTTGGAGAGATGATGACTTATATCGGGATCCTGGCAGCTATTTTCGCTGCTATTACCGTGGGCACCATCAGTTTTGCTTTATGGGACAGGAGAACCATGATTCGTCCTTTTGAATCAAAAGTCGCGGACCTGGATAAAAGAATCACGGATAATAAGGAAAAGTATGAAAACCTGATCCCTGTTTTAAAAGATTATGCTTCAAAAAATAAAAAATTTGCCGATATACTCAAACAATACAATTTATTCTAAGTGTATTCCGAATATTAATATTTCTCATTACATCTTCAAAAGAATGGGTGAATGGGTTAAATGTCTGAACCAGGATTTGTGGGATTTTGGGATTACCAGGATTTTGTGGGGGAATGGTTAGGCTCAACCTCAACCTTAATCTTTAATTTTTCTTTGCCTGCCACTTTTAATGTTTTTACGTCGTTACTTGACATTTAATTGAGTTTAAGATAAAGTGAACCTATGAGTTTAAAAATCCCAGATGAAGAAGCAAAATTTTGGCCTGCTCCCAAAAAAAGGCATGTCGGTCTTTTCACCGATTTGAAGCTTTTCTCCGATGCGCTGGAGATTGGGGAGAAACAAGGGGAATTTTCAAAAACCCAACTTGCCGAGGGGTTATCTAAACGGGTTAAAGGCCTGATATTTATCGATGAATTAAGTAAACGGGTACTGGATGACCTGGTACGGGAATTAATAGACTTTGAATGGATACAAAAAATAACCAGGAATTCTTCCAAATTTACTTTAACAGGAAAAGGCAAAGAAGCCATAATTAAATACAAGGTTGACAAAAGGGCTTATACCCAACAACTGATCGTTGAAATGCATCGGATTTACACCATTCCCGGATGGTTTGTAAATCGTCTTTGGGAACTTAATCCAGGGGGACAAGGAGAAATTGTCATTCCTGCGCCACTGAGAAATTGGAATCCCGAATCGAGAAAATGGGAAAACAAAGAATGGGACAATGAACTGGCCGAACAAGCCGTGGAATCCATACGGTTAATAAAAAAAATTAGTGAAGGGGCATTCCCCATCGATGAACAGACATGGTTAAAAGAAGTCCAAAATTCATGGAAGCGATTGAGTAATGTTGCGCCGCGTATTGTAGCAAAACAAAAGGTAATCGATAAAAAAGAAAAGAAAAAGAAGGGTAAAATGAAAACCTATGCACCGCGTCGCCGCCTGTTTAATGCCATGAAAGAAGCAGCAGTAAATCTTCTTTTTGGAAACAGTAGCCCGGCCACAAAAAAAAAGGACTTTAAATCTGAAAAACAGCCCTTATCTCCACGCATTTACATGGCCTGGTGCCCCCGCCTGGCTGAATTGGGTTTAATTCTATATACGGACTCACATCCCCAAATCCCGGGACGACTCATTTTCCCGGTTTCTGTTTTCAAAAAAAACAGCGATATGATTTCTTTCGATATGTTGGAAGATATAAAAAATCCTGGAGGGGAAAAATTGTGTTTGCATCACCCACCCGCTGATGAAGCCAAAATTAAAAATTTCCTTACTATCTTATATAAAGAACATCAACGATTCTATTCGCGAGTTAAGTCTTTGTATGTCTCAATTATGGACGTTCGGGATGAAGTTTGTCAGCAATTAAGAATAAGCGCTGAAATCTTCGATTATTTCCTGGAAATGTCGTTACCCGGAACAAAAAATCAAAGCACTTCCAACCATCGATATACAATTTCTTTGGAATCGGACATCCGGGAAGACCAGGGAGGCGGTTATCAAAAACTCAGGCGACCTGTAATCATCGATGGAAAGCCTTATTCCTTGATTGCCATGACAAAAGCAGGATAAAATAAATGCGATTAATTAAGGAGTATTTTTATGAGCAGTAAATTTCGTAAACCCAAGGTCAGCACTCCAATAAAAAAAGAAAATCCATATGAGCGTTTTAAATTTTACCGTAATCCATTCCCCAGGAGCCCGGGAGTTACAATTGGAAGTGATG
>CP070627.1:4045072-4051689 GCA_020355945.1 Candidatus Aminicenantota bacterium
CCTGGACCCGCCACTCTCCGCAAAAACTTTTTATTAAGCCTTAAACGACATTGAAACCCACAGGAGATAAAAAATGAATAATGAAAAAATATTGCTAGGTTTACTCCCTTTTTGGTCTTCTTTAATTCCACCCATGGGAATCTCTTGTCTCAAAAGTTTTCTCCAACCTCATGGTTTTAACATAAAAACAATAGACGCTAATGTACAACCTGGATTCAGAGAAATGTACGATAACTATTTAAACACCCTAAAAGAATCCGTACCACCCGATAAAAGAGGAAATTTTTATAATACAGCCGTTACCGTGCTGCAAAAACACCTGATGGCTCATCTCAATCACCAAAATGAAAAAGAATACAAAAAATTGATAAAAATCATCGTATCCGGATTCTTTTTCTGCCATATCCACGAAACCCAGGTGTCTCAACTCACAAAAATAATAGCAGGGTTTTATACCCGGCTCGAAACCTATGTCCTGGATTTGTTAGCCCTTGAAAAACCCACAATATTAGGATTATCCGTCTATACCGACACAGTCCCCGCCTCCCTTTTCGCTTTCCAACTGACAAAAAAATACTATCCCCATACCAAAACCATCATGGGCGGAGGTATTTTTACGGAAGACCTGGCCATCGGCTCACCTAATTTTGATTTCTTTCTAGAGAAAACCCCCTATATCGATAAAATCATAGTAGGAGAAGGAGAACTGTTGTTTTTAAAATATTTAAAAGGAGAACTACCAAAAAACCAGGGGGTTTATACATTGGAAGATATCAACAGCCAGGCCCTGGACCTTAATGCTGCCAATATCCCTGACTTTTCCGATTTTGACCTTAATTTTTATCCCAATTTAGCAGCCTATACTTCCCGGAGTTGTCCTTTTAAATGCAGCTTTTGTTCCGAAGGATTTTTCTGGGGAAAATTTCGAAAGAAGAAAATTCCCCGCATCGTAAATGAATTAACAACCCTGTACCAACAACATCAAAACCAGTTGTTTTTGATGTGCGATTCTTTGCTGAACCCGGTTATTTCAGAGTTGGCAGAGGTGTTTATCCAATCGGGATTTTCCATCTACTGGGACGGTTATTTAAGGGCGGATAAGCCTGTATGTGACCCGAAAAACACCTTACATTGGCGCCGGGGAGGGTTTTACCGGGCCAGGTTGGGACTGGAAAGCGGTTCGCAAAGCCTGTTGGAATCAATGGGGAAACGAATCATGCCCGATCAAATCAAGGAAGCCGTAACCAGCCTGGCTCATGCCGGCATCAAAACCACCACTTACTGGGTCATCGGTTACCCCGGGGAAACAGAAAAAGATTTCCAGCAAACCCTTGATCTTATTGAAGAGTTAAAAGATGATATTTATGAAGCGGACTGTAATGCTTTTTCTTATTTTTTAACCGGCCAGGTGAATTCTGAAGAGTGGGCCAGGAATAACAAGAGTCACCTCCTCTACCCGGAAGAGTTCACGGACATGCTGCTTCTGCAAACCTGGATATTGCAAGGTGAACCATCTCGAGAAGAGACTAACCAACGAATGAACCTGTTTTCAGAACACTGTAAAAAATTGGGCATCCCCAATCCTTATACGCTGCAAGAGATTTACAAAGCGGATGAACGGTGGAAAAGCTTGCACAGGAATGCGGTTCCGTCAATGGTAGACTTTCAACAAGGAAAAAAGTACATAGATGAGAATAAGCATATTAAGGAAGTGGTTTTAGGAAAAAATATCCACCCGGAGGAAGCAGATTGGGGTTTCTGAAATGATATATTTTCATAAAAGACTTGATTTTCTTCCTGTTTTGTATTATATCTTCTATGGATGATTTGTGGTGAAACAAGATGAACGAAGAAAACAAAGTTGAAGATAGTAATGAAGGTCGGATGACAAAAGAAGACCATATAAAATACTGGACTGAAATATCTGACGATAATTTCAAATCAATGCACAATATGTTTAAGTCAAAAGAATATATGTGGTCGTTATTTGTTGGACATCTGGTTTTAGAAAAGCTGTTAAAAGCATACTATGTTAAAGTAAAGGACAAAAGAGTTCCGTACACCCATGATCTCTACAAAATAGCCTTACAATGTGAGCTTGAGCTAACTGACTCCCAAAAGGATTCTCTTCAGTATATTACCTTGTTTAATGTTCAAACCAGGTATGAAGATTATAAGCGGGAGTTTTATAAAAAATGCACAAAAGATTTTACCGAAAAAAATATTGAACGTATAAAGGAGCTGCGAAATTGGCTAAAAGAAAAGATATGAAAGCAATACACCGGCTAATAAATCAATATATTGATGCTTTAAAGCAGAGAAATATCAATGTTGCCGGGAGTTTCCTTTTTGGGTCGTACGCCAAAGGCAATCCTTCGGAATGGAGTGATATCGATGTAGCGATTTTGACCGATAAATTCATAGGAGACAGTTTTGATTTTCGATTTTTGTTGATGAAAATCGCGCGGGACATCGATGCAGATATCGAACCTCATCCGTTTCTTGTGGATGAGTTTAATGATGATAATCCAGTAGCAGCAGAAATTTTAAGGACCGGTGAGAAGATAAATTTTTAAGCTTACATTCTTATGTTGGAAAAAAGCAAAATAGACGGAGGTGAAATTTTGGAGATGAATAGGAAAAGATGTTTTTTCAAGTCTCCCACCTGCACCTGTCACCGTTGTAACGCACCTATCACCTTTTAAGGGAGCTTAATGTGTCAAAGGATTTAGAGATTATTAAAGAACTAGAGATAAGAATTTACAGAAAATTAGACCACAGATATTCCATGGATGAAAATGAAAAAATCATTGGATTGGAACTATATAGATTAGAAATATCAGATATCTCCCTTCTCAAAGATTTAAAAAATCTAACTCATTTAGATTTAACTAACAACCAAATTTCAGATATTTCCTCTCTCAAGGATCTAAAAAATCTAACTCATTTAGATTTACATTACAACCTAATATCAGATATCTCCTTTCTCAAAGATTTAAAAAATCTAACTTATTTAGATTTACATGGCAACGAAATTTCAGATATTTCCTCTCTCAAAGATTTAAAAAATCTAACTCATTTATATTTAAATGACAACCAAATTTCCGATATCTCCTCTCTCAAAGATTTGAAAAATCTAACTTATTTAGATTTACATGACAACCGAATTTCCGATATTTCCTCTCTCAAAGATTTAAAAAATCTAATTCATTTAAATTTAGTTTACAACCAAATTTCCGATATCTCCTCTCTCAAAGATTTGAAAAATCTAACTTATTTAGATTTACATGACAACCGAATTTCCGATATCTCTTCTCTCAAAGATTTAAAAAATCTAATTCATTTAAATTTAGTTTACAACCAAATTTCCGATATTTCCTCTATCAAACATTTAGAAAATCTAACTCATTTATATTTAAATGACAACCAAATTTCCGATATCTCCCCTCTCAAAGATTTAGAGAATTTATATCATTTAGTTTTAACAAATAATGAAATAACTGAACTGCCGGTTGAAATTTTCAATTTTAAAGGAAATTTATTGAATATTTTCGGTGCAAATCCAATTGAATTTCCTCCAATGGAAATTATAAAGAAAGGGAAAGAGGCAGTAAAGGCATATTTTGAGTCCCTTGAAGGTAAAAAAAGGATCCTCAATGAAGTGAAAATGCTCCTGGTGGGTGATGGAGGGGCAGGCAAAACCTCCTTGGTCAAACGATTACTTATAGAAAAATTTGATCAGAATGAACCCCAGACCCACGGCATCAATATTAACCATTGGGAAGTAGAGCAGGGAGAAAGTAAGGTAAAGGTCAATATTTGGGATTTCGGGGGACAGGAAATTATGCATGCCACTCACCAATTCTTTTTATCCAAACGGAGCCTCTATGTCTTGGTATTGGACGGTAGGAAAGATGAAAAAACCGAGTACTGGCTCAAACACGTAAAAAGCTTCGGCGGCGATTCACCCGTGTTGGTGGTAATCAATAAAATCGATACGCACCCTGGCTTCGATGTCAATCGTTTGTTCTTAATGGAGAAATACAAGAACATAAAAGGCTTTTTTCGTTTGTCCTGCGCTTCCGGGGAAGGGATTGAAAGCTTTTCACAAAAATTAATCCATGAGTTGGTAAAAGTCGAACTGATATATACGACCTGGGCGGAAACCTGGTTCAAAGTCAAAACACGATTGGAAAAAATGAACAAAGATTTTATCACTTACGATGAATATAAAACCCTATGCATGAAAGAAAATATAATAACAAAAATCAGCCAAGACACCCTGGTGGATTTCCTCCATGACCTGGGTGTGGTATTGCATTTTAAAGATTTTAAGCTGCAAGAGACTCATGTAATTAACCCTGAATGGGTCACCACAGCGGTTTATAAAATTATCAATTCAAAAGACCTTGCCGAATCAAAAGGCCTTTTAAAACTAAACCTATTGGAAAAGATATTAAAACAGGAAAAAGATACCGATTATTATTATCCGCGGGATAAATACAGGTTCATTATCGATTTAATGCAAAAATTTGAACTTTGTTATGAAATTGACAGCGAGACAATCCTTATACCGGACCTCCTGGAAATCCAGGAACCCTCATTTGATTTTGACTATGCCCCTGCTTTAAAATTCCTTATTCAATACGATTTCCTGCCCAGGTCTATCATGCCCCGGTTTATAGTAAAAATGCACAAAGACATCAAAAATGAGTTGAATTGGAGAACCGGTGCGGTATTGGAAAATAAATCATTTAATTCCACGGCAGTGGTCAAATCCGATAATGAGGAAAAACGAATCCATATCTATGTTCAGGGAGAACAAAAAAGGGATTATTTTTCAGCCATATTACATACTTTTAGAGAAATAAACAGCAGCTTTGAAAAATTGGAAGCAATAGAAAAAGTACCCATGCCGGATGAACCTGGAATAACAGTCAGCTATAAACATTTAATTCGATTGGAACAGAAAGGAAGGGAATATTATGAACCGGATGGCTCTGAAAAGGAGTACAATGTCAAGCAATTACTTGGAACCGTTGATAAAAATATGTACAACCAACTGTTAGATCAATTAATAAAGGAATTTAAAATTCTTTCAAAATTAGAACCCCAGAAACGGGGATTTGAATTTGAGAAATTTTTAAACCGGTTATTTGAATTATATGATTTAAATCCCAGGAATTCCTTCAAGAATACAGGGGAACAAATTGACGGCAGTTTTCAAATGGACAATGATACCTTTTTGGTGGAAGCTAAGTGGCAAAAAAATAAAATCGGACAGGATGACTTACTGGTTTTTGATGGAAAAATATCCCGTAAAGCAAAGTGGACGCGAGGACTTTTTATCAGTATTTCAGGATTTAGCGATGACGGTCAAATAGCATTTTCGAAAGGCCAATCCACTTCTATTATCGGCATGGATAGTAGTGACCTGGAATACATCCTGGATAGGAAGTTAACATTACCTGAGGCCATTTCTTTAAAATTAAGACATACCGCAGAAACCAATGATTTTTTTGCTCCCCTCCCGGAACTTAAAAAAAATACGGTGACATAAAATAAAACACAAAAACAAAACACAAAAGGCACAAAAAAACGCGGCGAAAAAACATTTACACCTGCTCAGAACGAGGAATCCTGGTCATCGTGTAATCCTATAAATCCTGGTTCAGACACTTTTTTTCATCCGTCCCCAAGCAACAACGCGCCCTTATGACAAACTGCCGAGAGAAAAGTCCACGGATTACACAGATTGACACAGATTATAAAAAAATATAAAAAAATCAGTGTAATCAGTGTAATCTGTGGACAATTTTAATTCTTTTTGCTTTTAATCTTTTCTTCGCGTTCATTCGCGTGTCTTCGCGGCTAAAATTAAAGGAGGTAATGTCACATGAAAAATAGTGATTATTCCAGTAAATTGACCATTGCTGCCGGTCAAAATATCAAAGAAAGAGACTATTGGTTAAACCAATTGTCCGGGTTTACAGGAAAAAGCACATTTCCTTATGACAGAAGTGCAGCAGGTAGTGAAATAGAAATCCTTAAATTCAAGCTTTCGCCGGGACTTTTTTCGAAGATTGTGAGCTTGAGTAAAGGCTCTGATTATAGGATTCATATGATTATGGTCACCGGTATCGTACTGTTACTCCATAAATATACCTATCCTTGCAGCGAAGATATTACAGTGGGCATTCCTACATACAAACAGGATGTAGAAGGTGAGCTTATCAATACTGTTCTGGCAATCAGGAACCAGGTCAATCCTGACAAAACATTTAAAGAACTGCTTTTGCAAGTAAGCCGGGTCATTTTCCAGGCCAATGAACATCAAAACTATCCCATTGATACCCTGCTGTATAAATTAAACATGCAGAAATCGGAAAATGATTTCCCTCTATTTGATATTGCAATACTTTTGGATACCATTCACGACAGAAATTACCTCCGGGACATTCGACCCAATATGGTGTTTATTTTCTGCAAAACCGCTGAATATATCGAAGGAACACTGGAATATAACGCTTTACTTTATCACAAATCAACCAGCGAAAGAATTACCAGCCATCTGGAAAATTTGCTGCAAAATGCTTTAAACGATATCAATTGTCCCC
>CP070627.1:4051789-4090521 GCA_020355945.1 Candidatus Aminicenantota bacterium
AAAAATCATTGGGATGTTTGTCAATACATTGGCGCTGCGGATTTATCCCTCAGGGGAGAAGAAATTCACCGATTTCCTAGAAGAAGTAAAGGGAAAAACCTTAAGAGCGTTCGAGAACCAGGACTACCAGTATGAAGACCTTGTAGAAGAGGTATCCGTAACACGGGATGCCAGCCGCAATCCACTTTTCGATACGATGTTTGTATTACAAAATACCGGTATCCAATCACTAGAGATCCCTGCCTTGAAAGTGGTTCCCTATGAATATACAACTGAGACATCAAAATTCGACCTGACACTAATTGGAGTGGAAGTAGAAGAAAAACTGGTATTTACATTTGAATACAGAACCGGCCTATTCAAAGACCGCACCATTGAACGGTTTATCACCTATTTTACCAAACTTGTCAAGGCAGTACTTGAAAATAAACACCGGCAATTATCAGGAATTGAAATAATACCGGAAGCAGAAAGAAACCTGGTATTATATGAATTCAATTCCACAGGAGTAGAATTCCCAAAAGATAAGACCATCAAACAATTGTTTGAAGAACAGGTAGAGAAGACACCGGATCATGTGGCCCTGGTAGGAAACGAAGAAGGCGAGAAGGGTGGAAGGATAGATGGTAAGAAGGAAGGCATGCATCTTTCTTATTGGGAATTAAATCAAAGGTCCCATCAATTGACCCGTTTGCTGAAGGAAAAAGAGGTCAAACCCGACACCATTGTAGGTATCATGATAGGGCGATCTGTGGAAATGATCGTTGGGATATTGGGAATATTGAAAGCCGGTGGAGCATATTTACCAATCAATCCCGACTATCCGGAAGAACGAATTCACTATATGCTGGAAGACAGCGCTTCAAAGATATTGGTAACCACGCCAGATTTATCAAAGGAAATCAACTTTGAAAAGGAAATTATATATTTATCGGACGCAATAAATCGCGCCCCTACACCTCACCCCCTGCAGTTGTCGGCGTGGGTTAAAGCACCTGTCGCCTCATTGGCCTACGTCATTTACACCTCCGGTTCCACCGGGAAACCCAAGGGCGTGATGGTGGAACACAGAAATGCGGTTAATGTGGTTACCTGGTTTGGCAGGACGCATTGTTTAGGGCCGCACATTCATGTATTGCAGATGTCAGACTATACCTTTGATGCCAGTGTTAATCAGATTTTCGGTACGTTGCTTCACGGTGCTGTTCTTTATGTTATCCACAAAGATCTGCTGCTGGACAGTGAGGTACTGCGTCAATATATTGAAACGCATCGCATTCATGTGTTGAATTTTATTCCCATGATGTTGAATGAATTATTGAGTAATGGCCCGATGTTGAAGAGTATTCACGTGGTGTTGTCTGGAGGAGAACGTCTGGACAATGTGGTTAAGGATAATATACTGGAAAAGGGTTATGTACTGTACAATCAATATGGTCCCACAGAAACCACCATTGATGCGTTGGTGGGATGTTGTACTTCCGGGCCGGTGACGTTGGGAACTCCGATATCTAATACCCGGTGTTACATATTTGATAAATATCAGAAGCTGGCGCCAGTGGGCGCGGCGGGAGAACTTTATATTGGAGGAGCAGGAGTGGCCAGGGGTTATCTGAATCGTCCGGAATTGACAGCAGAGAAATTTGGAAGAGCCGTCATTCGTCATTCGTCATTCGTGATTAGTAGTTCTTTGAAAACCAAAAACCGTTCTTCTAAGTTCTTCCCCAATCACCAATGTCCAATGACCAATGACAGGTTATACCGGACCGGTGACCTGGCTCGGTGGCTGGCAAACGGAGAAATTGAATTCCTGGGGCGAGTCGATCAACAGGTAAAGATTCGTGGATACCGTGTAGAATTGGGTGAAATCGAAAGTCACTTATTGAAACATAATGACATAAAAGAAGCAGTGGTCATAGATAAGGAAGAAGAGACCGGTACCCGTTACCTATGCGCCTATATCGTCAGTGGGAAGGGAATTGAGAAAAAACTTGGTGCTGATGAATTAAAAAAATATCTATCCAAACGGCTTCCAGGCTACATGGTACCCGCTTATTTTATGCATGTAGAAAGAATTCCTTTAACATCCAATGGGAAAATAGACCGAAAAGCATTGCCGGAGCCCCAATTGAAATCCAATCAAGAGTATAAGGCTTCGAGGGATGAATTAGAAGGAAAAATGGTAGATATCTGGTCGGAAATTCTGGGTATTGAGAGGGAAAACCTGGGTATAGATACCAACTTCTTCGAAGCAGGGGGCCACTCCTTAAACGCAACCGTATTGGTTTCCAAAATACATAAAAAGTTAAATGTAAAAGTGTCGTTAGCAGAATTCTTTAAAAGGCCTGTAATAAGGGATTTGGCCGATTTCATAAAAGAAGTTGGGAAATATAGTAATTATTGCTCCATTGAACCGGCCTCAAAAAAGGAATACTATGAACTATCATCATCTCAAAAGCGGATGTACCTTTTATGGCAGACAGATCCGAAAAATACTGTATACAACACACTCAAAGTATTGATGGTGAAGGGGGAGTTGGATAAAGAAAAGTTGAAAATAACATTTAAAAAGCTTATAAAGAGGCATGAAAGCTTTAGAACTTCGATATTGGATGTGAGCAATCGCTTTGCTCAAAAGATACACGATGAGGTGGATTTTGAGATTGAATATTATAATAGTAAAGAGGTTGAGGTTAAGGTTAAGGTTGTTGAGAAAAAGGAAGAACCTCCAACGTCACTACGCAGCCCGCAGCCCGCAGCAACTCTTATAAATTCTTTCATCCGCCCATTTGATTTGACAAAGGCACCGCTAATACGGGTGGGTTTGATAAAAATTGAGGAAAAGAAACATATCTTAATGATTGATATGCATCACATTATTAGCGATGGACTATCGCTGGATTTAATCGTAAAGGAATTTGAAAACCTTTACAAAGGCAGAAAACTTCCAAAATTGTTACTTCAATACAAAGATTATGCGGAATGGCAAAATAGCGAAAAACAAAAGCAAACCCTTAAAAAGATGGAAGAATACTGGTTAAAAGAGTTTGGCATTGAAGGAGAGATACCGGTGCTAAACATGCCTATAGATTATGTGAGACCGGCGGTTCAAAGTTTTGAAGGAGACACCATGAACTTCGGGATATCGGTGGAAGATACCGGGGCACTAAGATCAGTTGCATTAGGGGATGGTTCCACCGCTACGATGTACATGGTATTACTGTCGATCTTCAATATTTTATTATCAAAGCTCAGCGGCCAGGAGGATATCGTCATGGGAACTCCCATTGCCGGGAGGAGGCACGCGGACTTAGAAAAGATAATCGGGATGTTTGTCAATACCCTGGCATTGAGACATTACCCCGAGGGAGAAAAAACCTTTAAGGAATTTCTAAAGGAGGTAAAAGAGCGTACATTGGAAGCCTTTGAGAACCAGGACTACCCGTTTGAAGACCTGGTGGAGAAGGTGGCGGTCACCAGGGATGCCAGCCGAAATCCGCTGTTTGATGTTTTGTTTGCGCTGCAAAATATCGGGGCGGTATCAGGGGTATCAACGGATTCCCACCGGGGTGAACCATTCCCGGTAGAAGTAGAAATACCGGGTTTAAAAATGGAGTACTATGACTACATAAATTCCACGTCGAAATTTGATTTGGCATTAATCGGGACAAATGCGGGTGAGCGACTGCTCTTTACATTTCAATACTGTACAAAATTGTTTAAAAAGAAAAGCATTGAACGATTCATCGACTATTTTAAGAAGATCGTCTCGTTAATTGTGAAAGAACCCGGTATGAAGTTAAGGGATATAGAGATAATATCGGGAGAAGAGAAGAGGCAGTTGTTATATGATTTTAACGATACAAAAGCCGACTATCCACAAGAGAAGACAATCCACGAGTTATTTGCAGAAGAGGTAGAGAAGACCCCGGACAAGATTGCTTTAACCGGGATAGAGCATGGAGCATGGAGCAGGGCGGGGAGTGTAGACCCGGGAATCAGTAACCTTCAATTAACTTACCGGCAATTAAACGAGAGATCCAACCAATTGGCGGGTGTATTAAGGGAAAAGGGGGTAATGCCCGAAGCCATCGTGGCCATATTGTTGAAGCGTTCCCTGGAGATGATAATCGGGATTATGGGTGTATTGAAGGCAGGTGGAGCGTTTATTCCCCTTGATGTGGGAATCCCCCGTTGGCGGTTAAGCTGTATATTGAAAGACAGCGGTTGTAAAATGGTGTTGATTGATAAGAATAAGGATAAAGATAAAAAGGATGCCGCTGCCCCCGGGTTAGCCGGAGATATACCCACATCGATATCGATTTTGGCAGTTAGTAACCACCCGGAATTGACAGCCTCAGGTTCGAGAGAAGACCTTGAATCGGTGAATAGGCTGTGGGATTTGGCCTGTGTACTGTATGAATCCGACGCCAGTGGATTTCCCCGCGGCATGATGGTTGAGCATCAGGGCCTGGTAAATTTAGTGAAGGGTATAAAAAGAGAATATACCGATGGCAGGCAGTGGTTGGAGGTATTATCTTCCCCTGTTTCTCTCCAGACATTTTTAAAAGAGCGGTCTATTTATAAATGTTATATCCTGGATTCTTACATCAATCCAGTACCCATGGGAACAGAAGGGGAAATTTATGTCGGGGGTATCGGCGTGTGCCGCGGTTATTTAAATCGTCCGGGATTAACCTGGGAAAAATTCATCCGGGACCCATTCGTTTCACCAATAATCACTGACCATTCTGATCATTCATCAATGACCCAGCTCCTGCACCGGACCGGAGATATGGGCAGGTATCTGGCGGATGGTCATATTGCTGTTACAGGCAGGAAAGATGACCAGTTAGAAATACAGGGCCGGTGTGTCCAACTGGGTGAAATCCGCTTCCATATCATGGCTTATGAAGGGATGAGAGATGCAGTGGTGGTGTTAGACAGAGATCAGGAAGGAGAGGAGGTTTTAAGGGCCTATTATGTCAATGTAAAATCCCCGGGGAGTATAGATGTTCATGAGTTAAAAGAATTTTTATCCGAGCGTTTACCCGCTTATATGATACCCATGAATTTTATTCAGTTAGAAGAGCTTCCCCTGACATCCACGGGTCATTTAGACCGCAGCGCGCTTCCGGTTCCCGGTTCTTTTGTTGGCCCTGGCAATGAAATAGAAAGAAAGCTGTCTGGTATCTGGAGTAAAATATTAGGAGTAGAAAAAGTGGGGGTCACTGCTGATTTTTTTCAATTGGGAGGCAACTCCATCAAGGCGTTACTGCTGGTGTCCGAGCTGAATGAAGTCTTTAATGTCAACCTTCTCATCACGCATATATTCGAATATACCACCATTGAAAAACTCTCAGCGTATTTAGCTGAATTGTCAGTGGTCTCCTCATCTCCTTCCCCTATCGAAAAAATAGAAAAACGAGATTATTATGACATATCGCATGCCCAAAGACGTTTGTGGGTATTGTGTCAATTTGAGGAGAGTTCCGTGGCTTATAATATGCCGGGGGCTTACATCCTCAAAGGCGCTTTGAATCGAGAAGCCTTTGGTAAAGCATTCGAGATGTTGGTGCGGCGCCATGAGAGTTTGCGCACCGTTTTTATAACGATTGATGACGAGCCGAAACAGAGAATATTGGGAAAAGAGGAGATCGGGTTTAAGTTTAAAGAGATAGATTTAAGAAAAGATGCTGGCCGGGAAAAGAGAGCGAAGGCATTAGCCGACGAAGAGGCCGGACAGGTTTTCAATTTAGGTAAGGGACCGTTGATAAGTGCCAAATTGCTCCAGTTGGAGGATGAGAAGTACTTATTCTTATTAAATATGCATCATATTATTTCGGATGGTTGGTCAATGGGGGTCCTGGTCAAAGAGGTGTGTATGTTGTACAATGCCGCTCTTGATGGTAAGGAGAGTTCCTTGTTACCGTTAAAAATTCAATACAAAGATTTTTCAGCCTGGCAGAACAAGCAATTAGAGGGAGAAGGGTTAAACAACCATCGAGGGTATTGGCAGGGTCGATTTAAAGGGGAGGTACCGGTATTGGAGCTTTCCTGTGATTATCCACGGCCAAAGGTAAAGACATACAATGGAGACAGGTTGAGCTTTTTGCTGCCATCCGCTTTAAGCCGGGAAGCAATAGAATTAAGCCAGTGTCAGGGTACCAGTTTGTTTATTTTGCTGCTTGCAACGGTGAAGGCATTGTTATATCGTTATACCGGGCAGGAAGATCTAGTCATCGGTTCGCCCATATCGGGGAGGCAGCACCGTGACCTGGAGGAGCAGATCGGTTTTTATGTCAATACACTTGCCCTGCGAACGGTATTTGAAGGGAGAGATAGTTTTGAAGTTTTGCTGGGTAAAGTGAAAGAGACGTCGTTAGCCGCTTATGACCATGAGTTGTACCCCTTCGACCAGTTGGTGGATGACCTGGAATTGGCCCGTGATACGAGCCATTCCCCGCTGTTTGATGTGATGGTTAGCTTAAACCCGGAAATCGGAGGTATTCCTGCGGAAGGGATAGAAGGAGTAACTATAGAAGGATATGAGGTAGATTCAAAAGTAAGCAAGTTTGATTTGCTCTTTGTTTTTACCCGGTTGCCAGAAGGAATATATGTGGCGCTCCAGTATAATACCGACCTGTTTAACAAAACTAGAATCCTGCGGATGGGCAGCCATTACCAGGAGTTACTTCGTTCCATCGTAAAAGATATTCGAACCCCCTTAAATGAATTGAATTATTTGTCGGATGAAGAGAAACATCAATTATTGGTTGAGTTTAACAATAACAAAATGACATATTCCCAAGACAAGACCCTCCATGAATTATTTGAAGAGCAGGTGGAGAGAACACCGGATCATATTGCCGTGATGGGACCAATTTCGGATATACGAACAATTTCAGGTGTACGGTCAACTCTCTACCTGTCATTATCCTATTTGCATTTAAATCGAAAATCCGATCAACTGGCAAAAGTATTGAGAAAAAAAGGGGTGAAACCCGGGAATATCGTCGGTATACTGCCAGAACGTTCCGTAGAGATGATCGTGGGAATCCTGGCTATATTAAAAGCAGGGGGTGCCTATTTACCCATTGATCCCGAATATCCGGAAGAACGAATAAAATACATGCTGGCCGACAGCAATGCCAAAGTGCTGGTCACCACCAGCACTTTGGCTAAAGAAGGTGAGAAGGCAAGAATTGATATGTGGGAAGGTAAGAAGATTTTTTTAGAAGACTTTTCTGTGTCCTCTGTGGCAAAGAAACAACCCGCAATTCCCAACCCCCAACCCACAACGAGTACTACCAGGCTCGCCTACGTCATTTACACCTCGGGTTCCACGGGGAAGCCTAAAGGCGTTTTGATACAACACATTTCAGTTGTTAATTTAGCCTTTTCTCAAAGGAGTTATTTTGATATCAGTGCGCATGATCGAATATTGCAATTTTCCTCCATATGCTTTGATGCCTCAGTGGAACAGATTTTTATCACTCTTTTTTGCGGGGCACTTCTGGTTCTCATCGATAAAGACACGCTTCTGCAAAAAGACAATTTTGAAGCGTTTATAGCGAGCCAGTCCATTACCCATCTTCATGCAGTTCCTTCATTTTTGAATAGTATCACTCTGAAAGATTCGTATAAGTTAAAACGGATCATATCAGGGGGGGATGTTTGCCCAGTTCCATTGGCAAAAAAGTTGAGCTGTTATTGTGATTTTTATAATGAGTATGGACCTACAGAAACCACAGTAACTTCCATAGAGATGAAGTTTGAAGATGTAGATGAGAACCTCGTTCGTTTACCTATTGGCAAACCGTTAAGTAATACCACGGTTTACCTCTTTGACAGATGGTTGAAGCTTGTTCCTCTGGGAGTTAGAGGAGAATTGTACATTGGAGGAGAAGGGGTTGGTTTGGGATATTTAAATAAACCGGAATTGACAGCAGAAAGCTTTGTCTATTTATCGAATGGAGAACGTGTATACAGAACCGGAGACGTGGCCCGTTGGCTGCCGGACGGCATTATCGAGTTCCTGGGGCGAGTGGACCACCAGGTAAAAATAAGAGGCTTCAGAATAGAATTGGGGGAAATTGAAAGTAAACTATTAGATATGAAGGATATAACAGGAGCAATCGTTGTGGAAAAAGAGGGTGAAGTAGTAGATAACAAATATCTCTGTGCCTATATCGTTTCAGAAATAGAACCGGAGATATCCGAACTGAGAGAGTATTTGTTAAAATATTTGCCTGACTACATGATACCATCGCATTTTATGCATCTAAAAAAGATCCCTTTAACGGTGAATAGGAAAGTAGACAGAGATGCATTGCCGAATCCGCAGTTTAAAGCAGGCAAAGAATATGCAGCACCAGGGGATGAGTTAGAAGAAGAGTTAGTCAAAATATGGTCTGAATTGCTTGGAATAGAAAAAGACATCATCAGCATCGATGCCAATTTCTTTGAATTGGGCGGTCATTCATTAAAGGCAACCATGCTGGCAGCAAAAATAAATAGAAAATTTGATATACTGGTACCCCTGGTAGAAATATATCAAAGACCTACTGTAAAAAAGCTTGGAGAGTATATTCGGAATGAAAACGTGGAAATGGGAAAGGGCATAGATAACCTGGTCCTGTTAAGAAAAGAAGGTGTCAGAGCAAATAATCTTTTCTTCATTCATGATGGAAGTGGAGAGGTAGAGGGGTACATTGAATTTTGTAATCACTTAACTAATGCATTTAACTGTTGGGGAATTAAAGCAGACAGCTTAAAAAATCACACTCCAGCGAATTTGACTATAGAAGGACTTGCTAACAAATATATTGCCAGGATAAAAAGAGTTCAACCCCATGGGCCTTATTACATTGCCGGGTGGTCCCTGGGTGGTACGATCGCTTTTGAAATGGCCAGGCGATTGGAACAAATGAAGGAAGAAATTTTATTCCTGGCGTTAATTGATTCTCCGGGACCAGACAAACCTTTAAAAAAACATGTACAGAAATTCACGTTAGAATCAGAGTTAAAATTTGTTCAACGCTGTCTGCGAGATTATGGAATTAAGAAAGAGCTGAGAAATATATCTAAGATAGAGCAGATATGGCCAAAAATCATAGAATACCTGGAAAAAAGAAATATTGATGTTGAAGAGATTAAAAAACTGATGGTTGAATATGGAATGCAGGTGGTGCGAAATCATGATCGATTGGGTGTAAGGGAATCGATTTCCTACCTTAATACGGGCAGGGCGTTAGCCAACGCCAGGGCATTGTATATACCGGGCAGCAGTATTAATACCACACTTCATTACTTTAAAGCAAATCATTCAAAGGAAATATTTAAGAAACGCTGGGATGATTACTGCTTCAAACCGATAAAATCCTATGAGATTCCAGGAGACCATTATTCAATATTTAAAGAACCTGAGGTTGCTGAACTGGCAGAACAATTTACCGGGGTGTTGTTAAATCTGCCTGCCCGCAAAAAACACGAACCCACGGGAATGAAGACGTGTCCCGGCAACGAGGTCTTTCAGTGCGAGGCATTGAACTCTTTTGTTTCAGAACCTCGGTATTCAAAAAAAATATTAAAAGGAGATTAAAAATGGCTTGTATAACTTATATCGATTATTATATTCCTGAGGAAGAACTACCTGTGGAAAATTTTTTGGAGGGTATTAATTTAAAATCAATTCCAACCGGTTTTAAGAATAGACAAGAATATGCCTTGTTTATAGAAAATATCCTGAAATTAAAAAGTATCAGGATAGAAACAAGGCTGGAAGAGGCTTCTATGATTGGTGGTTTAATTGAAAAAATGTTCAATACTCTAAAGGTTAAGGCCGAAGATATCGATGTCATCATGGCAACCCAGGAACCTGCATATGTTACCCAACAAAATTTAGCAAAATATTTACAATATAAATATAAGATGAGTAATTCCTATGTGATCAATATAACAGGTAATCACTGTGCGAATATAGAAATTGCAATACATTTAGCCGGTTCGATTCTTCAAAGCAGCCAGGATTTAAATAATATATTGATAGTTACCTCTAATAAAACCGAAATCATAGATAAGCGAATTTTCGGGGCTTATGCCATTGTGGGAGATGCCGCGGGAATTATGTTAATCAGTAAAGATAGTGACAACAATGGGAAATATAGTCTCAGGTTACTGGATAATGTAATCGTATCTAGTGGAAAGCTTTATGATGCAGATGTAAATGACGATAACTCAATCGTTCACTGCATCAGTTATGTAAAATGTATCTCGGATCTGATTAAAAAGAATTCATTAAATAATAATAATATTGGAAAAATTCTCATTCAAAACGCAAATCCTTTAATGGTAACACAGTGTATCGCTTCCGCGGGGGTTGATAAAAACAAAATATTCACAAAGAATATTGGTAAATACGGACATATGGATTATGTAGACTTTACGATTAACTTAAAGGACATATTAGATGAGGGAGTCATAAACAAGGATCGATATATATTGACTTTTGGAACCGGTCATGCCGGTTCTTATGTATCTTGTTTGTTTTCCTCAAATAAATCGTTTAAAGAAATTTGAATGATAAAAATAAGGAGGAAATTATGAAAATAGGAAAATGTCAAATTTGCGACTCATCACTGGCCCACTCTGATAAGGCGATATTTGCCAGGTGTTATAATTGCGGTAAAGGAGAGAATACTTATATTAAGTGTGTTGATGATCATTATTTATGTAATTCATGCGTCTCTAATGAGATAATGGGAACCCTTTATGAAAAAATTCCCAAAATGACCGAAAGAAATCCTTTGGATATTGCAGAAAAAATATTTATCGAATGTGGTGTCAGCGGTAATACGCCCCATCCTATTTTAGCAGGCGCTTTTCTAATGTCGTTTAAGAATACTACCAACTCAATTACTTATGGCGATGTATTGGAAGGTATTAAGAGAACCAGCAAAATTTCAGGAGGTTGGTGTGGATATTATGGCGCTTGCGGTGCTGCTGTGGCACTTGGGGTTTGTTTTAGTATAATTAAAAAAGCGACACCAATGCATGATAAAGAAAGAAGTTTAGCCAATATTGTAACCGCTCATGGATTACAAGCTGTGGCCAGCCAGGGAGGGCCAAGATGTTGTGTCGGGTCGGTGCGCGGCGTTCTCAATGAAGGAACCAGGCTGGTAAAAATACATCTAGGCATTGATTTCCCGGCAAAACGAATGAATAGTAAAGGATGCTTTTTCAGTAAATTTAACCTGGAATGTAAAAAAAAAGGTGTAATTTTTATGAAATAAAAAAAGATGGAGGTATAACTATGAACTTAAAAATTAGGATGGCTAAAAGTAATGAAACAAAAAAAGTTGAAGATTTGTTGAAAAAATGCAATCTTTCAACAGAAGGATTAAAAGAACAAATCAATAATTTTTACCTGGCAAAACTTAATAATGGGATTGTCGGCAGCATCGGTCTTGAAATTTACGGGAAATATGGGATTATTCGATCCACCGCTGTCTTGCCGCAATACCGAAAGAAGGGGATCGGGGCAAAATTAGCTAAAAAAATGATCGATATTGCTGAAAGCCGAGGCATTAGCGAGCTCTATTTGAAAACAGAAAATGAGGAAAATTTTTTTAGTTGTATAGGATTCAATCATATCACATCGGACCGGATCCCGGCAGAGATTAAGGATACCAAAATGCTGGCAGAAAGCTGCTGTTGTTCGAAAGCGGCTGCAATGGTCATGCCTCTCCGCCATCAGCAGCCGGAGGTTAACGAAGGTGTTATCAACAAAGCCATTAAGGATAAGTATGCTAACCTGGCAAAAGCATTTGCCTCTTCCGATTCATCTTTTTGCTGCAGCTCTTCAAAAAAATCCGCTGTAACAAAAGATTTATATGTAACGCTGCCGGAGGATATCCCTGCTGAAGCTTTTGCTGCTTCCTTGGGCTGTGGTAACCCGACTTTTCTGGCGCAAATTAAAGAAGGCGAGGTTATCCTGGACCTCGGTTCCGGCGGCGGCCTTGATGTGTTTTTATCTGCCAAAAAAACCGGTCCCACCGGGAAAGTTTACGGTCTGGACATGACAGATGAAATGCTGGAACTGGCCAGGGAAAACCAAAAGAAAGCAGGTATCAAAAATGTCGAATTCTTAAAGGGACACATCGAGGATATCCCTTTACCGGCAAACAGTGTCGATTTAATTATCAGCAACTGTGTGATTAATTTATCCACCGATAAAGATAAAGTTCTATCCGAGGCATTTCGTGTACTAAAACCCAATGGTAGATTTGCCATTTCCGATATCGTGTTTTTAAAGAAAATTCCTGCTAAGTTAAAGAAGAATATGGACGCTTGGGCAGGATGCATTGCCGGAGCCCTTGAAAGGAATGAGTATTTATTAAAATTGGAAAAGGCTGGTTTTGAAGACATCAAGATAGAAACAACAAGAACATATGAATTAAGGGATTTTGAAAAATATCCGGCTTTTAAGGAATTCTCCCCTCAAGATAAGAAAAACCTGGAAGGAGCGATGACAGCATCTTTTGTAAAAGCAAGCAAGTCGGCATTGAAACAGGTGGCATTAATATCGACATATGAAACAGGTTTTCAACCCCTTCTCATCTCAACTGCAGGTGCTTCTTTTATAAAAAATGGCATAACTCCCAATACCTATGATTTATATCTTAATAAATCCGATAAATCAGGTATAGCAAACCATTCATTTTTGGGTATTGCTTTAGCTTTATTTGATTCGTTAGAAGGTGGAACCGCCATTGCCAAAGAGATCAGGGAAAAGAATCCCCTAGCCCACATTTGCTTTTACGGGCCATACGCCAGGCTAAACAGGGACAGACTGCTTCAATATGGTGACAGTTGCATATTGGGAGATTGGGAAAGACCGATAGTAGAACTTGCTAAAGCAGTTATGGAAGGGAAGGATTGGACGGAAGTCGAGCATGTATATTCGTCGAAGAATAAATCGGCCAAATTGAATATTGATAGGAAGGAATGTTTGCCCCCTGCCAGGCATCTTCTTCCTCCTGTTCGTACATACCAAAACACCTTTATTGAAAATATAGTCAACAAAAAAATGATTGTTGGAAATGTTGAAACCACCAGGGGATGTCACCACACCTGCAAATTTTGTTCGGTCTATGCAGTCTCCGGCACCAAAGTAAAATTCATAGACCAGGATATCGTAATGGCTGATGTCGATCAATTGGTTAAAGAAGGAGTCGAACATATTACCTTTGTGGATGCTGAATTTATTAATAGTATAAAATTTTCATTATCTATTGTAAATAGAATACATGAAAAATATCCTCATCTGACTTATGATTTTACCACCCGTGTCGATCATATTGTAGAGAATGAGGATGCAGTGGCAGAATTCAGGAAAACCGGTTGTATTGCTATAACCACCTCGATTGAATTCCCTTCTGAGGAAATATTGAAGAAACTGCAAAAGGATATAACGTTAAGTGATATTGTGAAAGCCATGGAAATCTTAAAAAGAAATGGAATCCAGGTGAATACTACTTTTGTTACGTTTAATCCCTGGACCAATCTTGAAGGGCTGGTGAATTTAGCCAGCTTCATTAAGAATAATAACCTGGGAGATGTGATTGATCCCATTCAATATGAAACCCGGCTCCACCTTTATAAAGGATCGCCCCTCCTAAAAGATGAAGAAATATCAAAACTTAAACTTAATGAAAGAGAGTTCCATTGGGAATGGGAACATCCGGATCCCCAGGTAGAAGAAGTCTTCCAAAAAATGGTTCAACCGGTCGAAGAAGGAGAATTTAAGCGCTGCTGTGTGCGCTGCTAAATCCTGGCATCCTGGCATTGTATAAGAATAAAAAATTTAAGAATTATAAAAATTTTAAAAAAAGGAGTTAATGATGAAAAATACAACAAGTAGATTGGATGATCTAAGTCATTTGGTTTTAAGTGTAGTAAGTAATGAAGGTAATCATTTGGACCTTTGCGAAGTGCCTGATAGTAGGCTAAAATTATTGGGAACTTTCTTAAATGATGTACCGGATTCACTTAAAAGTAAAAACGTTGAGCACTCCCTGACCTATGGTCTTGACTATTTCTCGCCTGGAATAAACGCGGTTATACTTGGGGGTAAAAACAAGGTGCTCCCTTATATTGCTGCCAGGCAGGTGGGGCCTGGAGGTTTAGTGATAAACTGTTTTTCGAACCATAACCATCTTGAGGAATTGCAGGTAAAATTTGCTGAACTGGCGGATGAACAATTAGCAAAAATTCAATTTCATTATACACCCCATGGCGACTTGAGGTGTCGGTATTCTGAAATTGAAAAATACCTGGACAAGAATTCAGTGGATAAACTAAAGAACTATATCCATTTGGAGAGTTATATATCCGATATGAAACGAGAATACCCGTTAGTCGCTGACAACAGTGTTGATATTGCAGCCTATGATGTGCCGAATTTTAATATCGCACCGTTATCCGAAGATTTCCGCAATATGATTTCAGAAATTTATCGAATTCTTAAGAAAGGCGGTATCTTTCTTTTCAGCCTGCTCCTTTCGGATGAAAGTGCTCTTGAAGAAGGTTATTTATGTGAAGATGATATCGGTACGTTCACCGGTAAATATAAATTCTATGGTTTACAGTGGTTAGGCAGGAGCGATTTGCCATATAAGGTTATAAACGGAAAAGAAATCAGGTATCATAATTTTGTCGCCTTCAAGGGCAAAGAAGGTCGATGCCTGGAACGTAAACAGGCTGTTCTCTATAATGGACCCTGGCGGGAGGTTCGGGATGATGACGGGCATATTTACCCACGAGGTAAGCGGGTGGCGGTTTGCGATAAAACCTTCAATATTTTATTGAAACCCCCTTATAAAGGTCAATTTACTTATATACATCCCTATATTGATATTCCCCTGGAAGAAGCCGCCGACTTCCCCTGCAGTTCCGGGATATTATTCCGGGATCCAAAAGAAACAAAAGGAGTTGCCGGAATAGGAACGATTGGTCAAGATTGTTGTGACTCAAATGAAAGCAGTGACAATAGTAACGGTAATAGTTGCTGCTGCTAAATGCTAACCTAAAAACCGGTATCCAAAGAATAAAGGAGAAATAAGATGAAAATTTTACTGGTACAACCTTCGGAACCCGATACTGTACTCTCCAGGAGTATGATTATTGAACCGTTGGGTATGGAATCCATTGCCGGCCAATTGGGACGGCACCATGATATCCGCTTGCTGGATATGCGATTTGATCAAAATTTTTATCAAGCACTCCGGGAGTTTTCCCCGGATGTGTTGGGTATCACCGGTGTGACCGCCGATTACTATCTCATGAAGCAGCTCTTTAAGCAAGCCAAAGAATGGAAACCGGAAATCGTTACCATAGCTGGCGGCCCCCACCCCACCATGGTACCCACTGACTTTAACCTGCCCGATGTGGATGTAACAATTATTGGTGACGGGGAACTTAAATTTAAGCAAGTGATACGGTCATTAGAAACCCACGGAGATTTGCAGGAGTTGGGAAGTATTCCCGGCATCGCCTGGCATGGGCCCGGGGGGTTTGAAATTACCTCTAGAAAATTGCTCCCGGTGGACATCTCTGTGCTTGAAGCCCCCAACCGGGACATCAACCGTGCCTATCGTAGTAAGTATTTTCGCGGCACCTGGAAACCCCTGGCAGCCAGTTATTCTACCCGGGGTTGTGAATACAGGTGCGATTTCTGCTGCACTTGGCGATTGGCCGGGGGAAGATTTCAAACCCGGGGCGTGGAAAACTTTATCAACGACCTGGCTTCCATTGAAGAACCCTATGTGTTCCTGGCCGAGGACAATACCATCGGTGACCCTCAATACAGCATGAAACTCTATGAAGCGGTGAAAGCCAGCGGCATCAGGAAATCCTACCAATTCTACGCCCGCTCCGATGAAATCATCGCCAATAAACAGTTAATGGTCAACTGGAAAAGTATTGGTACGAAATTGGTGCTCATCGGCATGGAAATGGCTTCAGATCAAGAACTCAACTCAATCAATAAAAAGAATACCGTAAAGAATAACGAAGCCGCCGTTGAATTCTTAAAAAGCATTGATGTGGAAGTCATATCCTACTTCTTAATTGATCCCGCCTTTACCGACGAAGATTTCAAGCGCCTCACCGATTATGTTTTGTACCTGCAATTGACACACCCGGTATACTTCATTCTTACCCCGCTTCCTGGTACCACCTTATATCAAAACAGGAAATCCCAATTGATTACCTATGACTATACTAAATTCGATTTCTTTCACTGCGTTTTAAAAACCAATTTACCCCAGCATAAATTCTATGAACGATTTATCCGGCTCTACCAGGATACCTATTTGCATCGGGATGCCTCGGAAGCTGAAAAATCAGTGTTTGACAGCGGTATCGTGGGACAGTTATTGAAAAACCTGGAAAGTGAATATGAAAAAGAACTGCGTTGTGCGTAAAGAGAGTAAAAAATAGTATTTAAGTTTCCCAATTTAAATTTAAAACTTTAACACTACTAAAAAAAGGAGGAAAAAATGAACCAATGTAATGGAGCAATAAAAATCACCAAAGCATCTTTGGCTGAATTTATCGGTACTTTTTTTCTTGTCTTTGTCGGGTGCGGAGCCGTCACCGCCAATCAACTATTTAACGGAGCCGTAGGACATTTGGGCGTCTCCCTGGCCTTTGGTCTGGTTATTATGGTAATGATATACGCAGTGGGACATATCAGCGGTGCCCACTTTAACCCGGCAGTCACTATATCCTTTACTTTTAACCGACATTTCCCTCTGAAACTTGTCACACCCTATATTTTATCTCAATACCTGGGGGCTATTGCCGCCGCTTATGTTCTCTTTTTGACCTATAATCCTATGTTACAGGCTCAAAAACCAGGGGCTGTATTAAACCTTGGGGTGACCCAACCAGCCAATGATTCGCTGATCACAGGAATAATCTGGGAATTCCTATTGACGTTTATTTTGATGTTTGTCATTACGGCAGTAGCCACAGATACACGGGCAGTAGGTAGTGCTGCGGGTATGTCTATTGGAGGTACGGTTTGCTTGTGCGCTTTATTCGCAGGACCCATTACCGGTGCATCAATGAACCCGGCGCGAAGCCTCGGACCTGCACTGGTGACCGGTCAGTGGGAATTCTTCCTGGTTTATCTCATTCCCCCTATACTGGGAGCGGTTCTAGCCGGCTATACCTACAATTTCTTATGCTGCCATGTGATTACCAGCAAAAAGATGTTTGAAATCGAATGACCCCAAATGTCAATTGTTAATTGTTAAAGATTAAAGGGAGGTTCAAGATGTTTTTACAAAAAAGAAATTATGGAAACTTTATCATTAAAACATTAAAAGAAGTTACCTTTGAAAAAGGTATCACCAAAAATACCAATTTAAATACTGAGCTGGATATTGACTCTATCGCCTGGGTACAAATTATGTTCAAGATAGAAAAGGAATTTGGGAATTTTCGTGACCTGGAAACCCTGATTAACGCAAAATATGAGACGGTATCAGACATGATATCTATTATTAAAAATCATTATGAAGCCCGGTAAGTAAGGAAAAACAGGGGAACACCCATGAAAAACAATAGAAACGATAAGAATGGTGTTGGATTGTCGACTTTTTACGATGTTTTTAAAACGTTGGAATCCAATAGAGAGAGTGCGATCCATTTTTTCTCCCGGGACAACAGTTCCAACTCCGGCCTGGCTTTGAAGGAAAGGAGAAAATTATTCACGGATATTCATGAGGATATACAAATATGCTACAATAATTTAGCAAAAATCGGCATTAACAATAATTCGGTAGTGGGTCTTAATATAGAGAATTCCTATTACTTTTTTGTGTGCGATTTTGCTCTCATTCTCATGGGTGCCACAACAGTCTTACACAGTAAAAATGACCCGGTGGAACAATTAAAGAATCGTATCGATTTATTTCACATCGATTACTTAATCAGCCGGGAGAATGTCCCGGCTGTACCGGAGGACATTTGCCCGGTGATCGAGCTTAATCAATTATTCGATACCGGTGCTGCCCGGGTTGAAATAAAAAAGCGATTATTGGAGAATCGGGATTTTTCAATCGTTTTTTCTTCCGGTACATCCGGGATACCCAAAGGCCTGAGTGTTTCCGAGCACGGTTCGATTGAAAGCGGAAAATTGTTCTTCAATTGGATGAATTTCTCCAATACCGACAAGTTTTTAATCTATTTGCCCCTAGCAAGTTATCAGCAGCGGTTCTTGATGTGGAGTTGTCTAATCAAAAACGTCGATATCGTCCTGGTTGACGATAAAACGCTTTTTAAGGGCCTGGAAACCTTCAAACCCACGATATTAATCGCCCCACCCAATTTCTATTTTAACCTGTATCGAATCAATACCGGGTCTGCAATTAAACAATTCATTCGAGAATTGCTCCCTTATAATAAAAAGAGTAAATTATTAAAATTTATCGCCAGAAGTTACACTTATAGGCCCTTATATAAAGCATTAGGTGGTAAAACCAGGTACTTAATCACCGGTATGGCCCCGGTGGATATTAAAATACTCGAACATTTCGAAAAAGGATACCTGGATATTTATCAAATCTACGGACAAACGGAAATCGGGATGATTGCCTGTAATAAATTAGGTGCCAATAAACTGGGGACAGTGGGTAGACCGATTATCAAAATTCACCTTGCAGACGATGATGAAATTATTACCAACAGCAATTTTCCTACAATTAAGGCCTATTACCTGGAAAATGTTAAGAGAGTTGAATTGGGAAAGCAAATTCCTACAGGAGACGTTGGTAATATCGATCAAGATGGATATTTGAGCATTAAAGGAAGGAAAAATGAAACTATCATTTTAAAAAGTGGAGTTAAAATTAATCCTGCATTAATTGAAAACAGAATAAAATCCAAAGTAAATATTGATGAGGTCATTATATTTAAATCCGACGGCAGCCACATGAAAACAGATTTAAATGTAACCATTTTAGCGAAATCACCTGGTGTTGACAATATTGAAATGAATAAAATTAAAGGAGTTATCCTGAACGAACCTGAAATTAAGCAAAACTCCGAAAAGGTTTCCATATTAACATATTCTATTAAAAAAGAAGATAGAAAAATAATGTACACGGAAAATAATAAGTTTAGTAGAGCACGTACTTTAGAGCTTTTAAAGAGAAACTACCGGGAACTTAAACTTATTGGCTAGAGAGGAGGTGAAGCAAATGGAATTTTTTCTTGGAATTGATATCGGGTCATCATCAACCAAGGGAGTTATATTGGATATGGAAAAGAATATATTGGCAAAACGAGTGATTCGGACGAAACCGAAGCATAGCGATGGCGTCGAAATTATCATTGAATCGATTATAAAAGATATCCGGTCAAGTCTTAATAGCTCTAACCGGGAGGTATCGAGAGAGGATATTAAGCATTGTATCGGAACAGGATATGGGAGAAATAATATAGACTGTGCGGATAAGGTTATTACTGAAATAACCTGTCATGCCAAAGGCGCTAACTATTATTTCCCTTACGCCAAGACTGTTATCGATATCGGAGGACAGGATAGTAAAGTAATCCGTATAGATAATGAAGGAAAGGTTATCGATTTTGTTATGAATGATAAGTGTGCTGCAGGAACGGGAAGGTTCCTGGAAGCCGCATGCAAAATACTGAAAGTCCCCCTGGAAGAGTTTGGCAAGATTTCCAGGAGAGCAACTTCTCCATGTAAAATTAGCAGTACATGTGTTGTTTTTGCCGAATCTGAAATAATCTCGAAGCTTGCCGAGGGCGTTAAAAGCGAATCGATTGCTAAAGGTATACATCATGCAATGGTTTCCAGGTTATTAAGTATGGGAAAGCGCATAAGGATACATCCCCCGATTGTCTTTACCGGGGGGGTCGCAGAAAATGAGGGAATGGTTGAAGAAGTGGTCACCCTTTTGGGAATAGAAAAAACTGCCATGTGGGTTCCTGATGAACCAAAGATTATAGGGGCATTGGGGGCGGCGTTATTTGCATATGAAGAATGGAATGGAGGAACACAGAAATGAGGAAGCCGAAGAACAATAGTAAATTGTATATGGGAATAGACCTGGGATCGACATCCACAGATGGGGTTGTCCTGGATGATAAATATGAAATCGTTACACATAAAGTTATCGATACGGAACCGAATCATAAAACCTGTACCGATAATCTCCTTGCATTGGTTTTCCAGGACCTGTCAAAGATCTATAATGAATACATAACCCTGGAAGATATTCAATTTTGTATTGGGACAGGATATGGACGGGAAAATATTCATTGTGCAGGTAAAGTCATTAGCGAGATAAGTTGTCATGCAAAAGGTGTTCATTATTATTTCCCTTCTGCACGAACGGTTATCGATATGGGAGGACAGGACAGTAAAGTCATAAGTATCGATGATGGAGGGGAGATTATCGATTTTGTTATGAATGAGAAATGTGCTGCAGGAACGGGGCGGTTTTTAGAAGCTATCGGCGATATTTGCGAAGTCTCCCTGGATGATATGGGACCCATATCGCTAAAGGCTGAAACAGAAACAGTAATAAGTAGTATGTGCACGGTTTTTGCAGAATCGGAAGTGATATCCAAACTGGCGGAGGGAGAGGGAAAAGAATCGATTATTAAGGGATTACATTCGGCAATTGCCTTCAGGGTTTTAGCTATGGGAAAGCGTATCGGGTTAAAAACCCCCGTTGCCTTTACCGGCGGTGTTGCAAAAAATAGCGGTATGCTCCGGATGTTGATCGACAAAACCGGGTTTAATAAGAGAGATATATTGGTTCCACCCCATCCGCAAATCATCGGGGCCTTAGGTGCAGCATTCTTTGCTCTCGAAGAAAGTAAAAAGCAGCGTACCAATAATGCTGCTCTAAATGGAAAGTCACTTTGGACACCAGGGAAAATAACCGCTGAATTTGAGAAAGAAATTCCCGTGAGAAACCATAAAAAAAATAGGAAAAATGTTGTCGGGTGGACGGATCTGGCGGTTCCTATCGAGTTACTATCTGCTGCGAATATTAACCATACCCGGATAACCGGCGATATAGAGAAGGGGGCCAGCAGCGATCGTTATATGCGAACCTATTCTTGCGCATATATAAAGAATGTGATTTCCGCTTTATTAGAAAAAAGTGAGAAGTATAATTTCCTGGATGGAGTGATTACTACCAATTGCTGCAATGCCACTGAAAAAATGTCTGACATTCTTGAGTATCAAAACAACGCCCATACTAATACACATGAAAATTTATTCACTTATCCGTTAAATATTCCAAGGTTGGTAACCGATGAAGCAATTGATTTGATGAGAGCAAATATTGTCGCTCTAAAGATGTTCCTCGAAAAAAAGTACGATACCATCATTACCGAAGAAAGATTAAGGGAAACTTGCAAAGAATACAATAAAACAAAGATGTTGGTAAAAGAATATACAACTTTATTAGCCAGGAATAATTTCCCCGATACTGCGCGTTTAATCGGATTCCAGGTAGAACAGTTGTGGAACTTGATGGATACGTTCGATGATTATACTGCCGATATCAAACATAAAATAGGCATCTTAAAGGAAATGCCCCCATTGGAAAAACAAGGACCGAATATTTTACTGGCAGGTGGCATTATCCCTGACAGGAAATTTTACGATCTTTTCAGCAATATTAAATGCCATATTGTTTATAATAATACGTCCAGTGGGAATAAATTTTCAGAAGCCCTGGTGGACCTTGATGAAAAAGATATTTATCGTGCGCTGGCAAAACGTTGCCTCTATTTAGGATATACCCCCAGGACAATGGACCCGGTTTCACGGATGGCCCGCATAAAACGCCTGGTGGAAAGTTATGCTGTAGATGGTATTATTTTTAATATTACGAAATTTTGTGTGTATTATACATTCGAGGCCGTGCTGTTAAAGGAATATTGCCAACAATGGAACATCCCTTTATTAGTGATTGAGTCGGATTTTACCAGTAAGGGTATAGGACAGTTAAAAACCCGTATGGAAGCCTTTATCGAAACCTTTAAAAATAAAGGAGGACAGTATGTTTGAAATTCACCATAAAGAACAAGACACGATAAGGATTGATGATGTGAATAATCCGCTTTGCCAGGGCATCAACCGGATGAAGTTAATTATGAAATATACCAAAATCGAAGGCTTTAGAGATATGTTAAACCTAAATTACTTCGAGGGTCCCAGCAGTTTTCGTAAATATTATGAATCGGATAAAAAAGTACTTGCCAATTGTGTGGTTCCCAAAGAGATATTTTATATGTTGGGAGTAGATATGCTCTATTTGGAACAGGTAGCCGTACTTGTGGCCATGTCTTCGATGCACAGGGAAATGGTTGGAAAAGCGAGAACAATCGTTCCCAGCAGTACGTACTGTACCATTCACCAGGCAACTTTAGGTGCCATAGATAGTAATTACTTCCCCTTACCGGATGTTTTCGTGTCGCCAAGCTTTGCCTGTGAAGAGGCGATTGTTTTACCTTCTTATTTAAGTAAGAAATACAAGAAAACGATTTTTCATATCGATTGTCCCCACAGCGTGGATGAAGCGGCGGAAAAGTACCTGGCCCACCAACTGCATCGATGTGTTTTGAACTTAGCCGATTTTTTCAAAATCCATCTTAAACAGGAACGTATTGAAGAAACGATCCATTATGCGAACCAAGCCAGGAAATGGTGGTTAAAATTCCAGGCCTTGAGACCTTCCTTGAAAAAGAATATTTTGGGTATAAATTTGCCCACTATTATGTATGGGCTTTTAATCCAGAGTAAGTTCGGACTTCCCCAAACGGTTGAAATCGTCAAAAAGCTTTACAAAGTTTTAAAGAAAGAAGTAGACGAATCCAATGACCATACCGAGCCGGTAAATTCTCCACGGATCTTATGGTTACATATGCTGCCTTTGCATACCGCCTCCCTTTTAATGCTGCTGAAATATTTAAATCTAAATATTGTCGCAGACGAATATTCGCAGATTACCTGGGATGAATTAGACCCTGCCAAACCCTGGAGAAGTTTGGCTCGCAAATATATGCAATGTATTGCCTACGGCAGTGTAAAGAAGCGATTGAAGTCTTTGGCTAAATTAATCGAGCGGAACGCCGTTGATGCAATCATCGAGTTGTGTCATCCCGGGTGTAAACCGGTCTCCGGTCAATCTCTCTTGGTTGCGGATTATCTAAAAACCCAGGATATTCCACATTTATCAATTGAAGCGGATCTTATCGATCCGGACAATTTTTCGATAGAGCAGATAAGAACGAGAATAGAAGCTTTTGTCGAGATGTTGAATGCAAGAGGAATATAAAAAATGATTTTTTTAAAAAAAATAAAAATAAAAACCGCCGACTCACACAGACAAACAATGTCTCTGAATGTTTGTGGTTAAAAAGAGGAGGAATCATGAAAAAGAAAGTCGACTGTTTCTTGATCGGTCATAATGAGATGCAATTTGAGGATTATGAGAGGAGCATCAGGATAATGGGTGTCAATTCCGGGGCGTACCGGGACTTAAATATGAATTTTATTCGCAGTAATAATAAACTCTACTCTGCCTCAGATATTTTCAATGAACTTTGCTGCAATGGAAACGGATCGTCGTCCTCAGATTCGATCCGGCCGAAACCGGTAACGATGGGAAGTTCTTTCAGCGCCACCGTGGCCTACTTGGGGACTTATTTATATCGAAGAGGCCTCAACTTCGATTATGTGAGCTCTTTCCAGGATGAAAAGGAATACCTGGCAGAAAAGCTGGCCCAAGAGGATATACTCACCATTGCCATCACCACAACATTTTATGTCTCTTCCCTGCCGATTCTTGAAATAATGGAATTTATAAAAAAATATAACCGGGATGCTAAAATCATAGTGGGTGGACCCTTTGTCTCTGCCCAGGTACGCAGCCGGGAGCCAAAAGGCTTACAATCTGTTTTGAGATCCATACGAGCCGATTTTTATGTCAACAGTTCCCAGGGCGAAGCCACCCTGGTGAAGCTCATCCGGGCATTAAAAGAAGGAGGGGATATCGATAAAATAAATAATCTATATTATATGAACGATGAAGGCTATGTGTCCACCCCAGTTTTAAAAGAAGACAACCCTTTATCTGAAAATATGGTCAAGTGGGACCTGTTTGCCGATAGAGTAGACGATTATGTCATGGTCAGGACTTCAAGGTCCTGTCCATTTGCCTGCTCGTTTTGCGGCTTCCCCCAGCATGCCGGCAAATACCAGACCGCAAATTTAAAAGCTGTAGAGGAGGAATTAAACCTGCTGGATCAAATCGAATCACTCAGGCATGTGGATTTTGTCGATGACACCTTTAATGTTCCCCCCGAAAGATTTAAAGAAATTGTCAGGATGATTATCAAAAATAGATATAAATTCTTATGGCATTCTCAATTTAGATGTCAATATGCCGACAGGGAGATGGTGGAGTTAATGAAAGAAAGCGGCTGTAAAGGTGTTTTTTTGGGAATCGAGTCGGGAAATAATCAAATCCTGAAAAATATGAATAAAGCCGTTACCGTTGAAAAATACCTTAAGGGCATTGAGTTATTAAAAGAATACGGCATCTTGACATTCGGCTGTTTTATCGTGGGATTTCCCGGTGAAACCGATGAAACCATCCGGGATACGTTTAACTTCATAGAAGACAGTGGTTTGGATTTTTTCCGTACGCAGTTGTGGTTCTGCGATCCCATCACCCCTATCTGGGAGCAAAAAGAAAAATATGATATTCAAGGTGCGCATTTTAAGTGGTCTCATGCCACCATGGATTTTCGTCGAGGATGCGATTTCGTCGAGCAAAGTTTCTTATCGATAAAAAATTCAACCTGGGTTCCCCAATATAATTTTGAATTTGATGCCCTCTTTCATTTAATGAATCGAGGGATGACCCAGGATCAGGTCAAACTTTTTTTAAAAGGTTTTAACAGCGGGATAAGGGAAAAATTAACAGACCCATCCCAAAAGGAGGCCGGTTCCAGGGTATTAGAAACGATAAAGAAAGCCTGCGGCCAATGTAAAGAGATGGAGGTATGTGAAAAATGATTCATTTGTTTAAAACTTTATTCTCAAAAAAATCTGAACCCGGAAGGAATTTGGATTTCAAAATAATAGATGCACACGTTCATATCCCGTCTGATAGGTATTTACCCCACTCATTTAATGCACCAATTATTGATAATTTATATTCCGCCACCATAAAGTACGCACCAACTATAAAACGGAAGACCATCGAAGAAAAATACAAAAAGAATTTGTCCGATCATGAATGCGATCACCTGGTAGAAGAAATGAATGAGGCCGGTGTAGAGAAAACAATTTTACTTCTCCCTGATTTTACTTTTCAGCTGGAAGACATGCAGTATGATATCGATGAAATGATCGCTATGCATACCCGCGTTTTAGACAAGTATCCCGGTCGATTTTATTTGTTTGCAGGAATAGACCCACGTTGGAATGAAAAGGGCTTAAAAATTTTCTGTAAATACCTGGAAAAGAGGAAAATTCATGGTTTAAAGGTATATCCTCCATGTGGCTATTACCCGAATGATGAACTCTTAAAGCCATATTATGAACTGTGTTCTGAAAATAAGCTCCCCGTAATTATTCATACCGGCCCCACATCTCCCATATTTAGGAGTAAATTCTCTGAAATTAGATATATCGACGAAATTGCATATGAATATCCATATGTAAATTTTATTCTTGCCCACGGCGGGGTAAATAATGTTGATGACGCTGTACTACTTTGCGCATTCCGCCCCAATGTGTACCTGGACATCAGTGGGTTCCTGGCCTCCTTCGATCCTTCCGGACCTATAAACGCTCTCCGGGCTTTATTCAAGCGAAAAATCAATCATAAAATTATTTTTGGCACGGATTGGCCGATTTTGGGGTTAAAAAATACCTATTCAAATATTGTTGATAAATTAAAAGATCCCCGAAACGGAGCGATAAATTCATTAACTGATCTTGAAAAAAAAATGATATTAAGAGAAAATATTCTTAATTTAATAGGACCCGCAGTAAATTAAAAAAATTCAATCAGGAGGAAAAACTATGAACAAGCTTGAAGAATTAACAAAACAAAGGAAGAAAGCTCACAGTAAATTTTTAAAATTCAAATCCAGGGTTTATAATTTATTTATCGAATTGGAAGAAGCCGCTTATTCCGATAGAGCACTTACTTTAAAAACGAAAGTGCTTATCGGCATTGGTATCTCGGTGGTTAAGGATTGTTTATCCTGTATGCAGTGGCATATTGAAGAAGCTGCCAAATGCGGAGCCACGGCAGAAGAAGTATTTGAGGCAATTGAGGTCGGTATAAAGATGGGTGGTGCACCGGCAGTTGTGTCTGCCAGGTTCGCTCTTGAAGTTATGGAAGAAGTTTACAAGATTTAAAAATGACTGCTGATCCCTTTGCCTGGATGGGGCAACTGGTGAGAGCAGGAAGGCAAGAAAATGAAAGAGTGCGGATATGACAATTACAGCTTATGAACTAAAACAGTTCGCTCTTGAAAAAGGAGCTGAACTGGTAGGTGTGGCGCCGGTTGAGCGGTTTAGATCGGCGCCAGTCGGTCACCATCCCGGGGACATCCTGCCCCGGGCAAAGGTAGTTATTGTTTGTGCTCAATGCATTCCTATCAGTACCCTGGAAGGACCTGCTACGGCCTATCATCGGGCCATGGAAATTATTCATGCCCAACTCGATCAACTGGCCTGCAAGATAGCCCTTTTTCTGGAAAAGGCCGGAGGGCGGGCTATTCCTGTACCTTCTGACGAGCCCTATCGTTACTGGGAGGCAGAGAGGTCTTATGGTCGCGGCGATCTGTCGCACAAGCACGCTGCCCAAGCAGCCGGGTTGGGGAAGATAGGTAAAAACTCGTTGCTCATAACACCCCAGTTGGGAAGCCGAGTGCACCTTGTATCAGTGGTAACAGACATTGACCTGGCACCAGATCCACCAGATCCGATTCCGGATTGGAATCCCTGCCCTGAGAGCTGTACCATTTGCTACCAGGTTTGCCCGGTTGGAGCCATTGGTGAAAGGCAGATGGTGGATCAGGAACTGTGTCGGAAGGCAGCGATGGAGCAATTGCCCAGGGGGATGATTATCGAAAGCTGCGGGGCTTGCCGACGAGCTTGCCCGTTTGTAGTTGTTGGTAAAAGGAGGAAATTAAAATGAAAGAATCAAGAGTGTATTTTGCTGATGTAGCTGAGAACTGGGATGAAATGCGAGCCGGTTACTTCACTGAAGCGATGCGTGATGCTGCTATTGCACGGGCTAATCTTCCACCTGGTGCTGTAGTAGCTGATGTGGGCACGGGAACAGGTTTTATGATCCAGGGGTTGGCCACGCGTGCAACTGCTGTCTATGGCTTTGATGAGTCGCCGGAAATGTTGGCGATAGCACGGCGAAACCTGGGCACCTTCAGCAACGTGAAATTGCGAGAAGCCCGGGGTGATATGCTGCCTATACCTGATGGTTCACTTGATGCTGTATTTGGAAATATGTACCTGCATCACACACCAGACCCGGCGGCTGCTATTGCTGAGTTGACCCGTGTGCTACGCCCGGCCGGGAAGCTGGTGCTGATTGACATGGATGCCCATAACCAGGAATGGATGCGAGAGGCCATGGCCGATCGCTGGCTGGGTTTCAGGCGGGACGATATACGCGCCTGGTATGCTGCTGCCGGACTAACTGATGTGGCTGTGGAGTGTGCCCAGGGTGACTGCCGCCCCGCCACTCCTGGTGGAGAAAAGCTAGTCCTCAGTATCTTTGTCGCTTATGGGCAGAAAGGATAACACAGAAAAAAGAGCCCATGGCCCAATAAAAAAAATAGGAGAATTAAAAATGAAAAAATTAAAATTATTGCTATTCTCATTTTTAGTGATGTCAGTCTTTTTCCTCTATCCCGAGGTTAAAAATGTCGACAAACCCTTAAATGGAGAATTTCATTTCCAATTGAGTAAGATTTGGGAGACAAAAAAAGCAGGTGAGGATTCCTTTGCCCGTATTCGCCAGATACTGGTGGCAGAGGATGGCGCCGTTTATGTCTACGACAAAAAAAATATGAGATATTATATTTTTGACAAAGATGGACAATTCACCGGCGCTTTTGGAAGAAAGGGCGAAGGCCCGGGTGAGATCCGTAGGATAATACAGGCACCCATGTTCCTGGTGGATAATAAAATTATTATCCAGGACAGCGGAAGGCTTCACTATTTTAACAGCCAGGGAAAATTTATTAAATCGGTTTTAAATAGCAATGTACGATATCTGCCGTCTTTTTTTCTCAATGAAAATGAATTCATCACAGCCCCACGAAATTTGCTTGCCGTAAACGAGGACAAAGGAAAAATACGTCGAATCAACCTCAAAACCGGTCAACAAAAGGTTATAAGCGAATTCTTGATATTCGAAGGAGGCACAGTCCAAACCGGGAATAACCAGTTTGGTGTCGTCCATGTGGCATTGACTCCCATGATGATTATTGGGTATCATAATAATCGGCTCTATTTTGGAAAAAACGATTTCTATAAAATCTCGATTACCGATATGGACGGGAAGGTAATAAATGCCTTCAGCTTGAAAAGAGAAAGAAGACAAATCACCGATGAAGTTAAGAAAGAGAGATTATTTAGAGAAGCCAAAGGCAGGGCACCAAAAGAGGTACTGGAGCAGTTGGCCAAACGGATGCCCAATGACTTAACTTATTTCAGTCGCATCGAAGTACATAACGGCTTTATTTATGTGTTTTTATCATACTACAATCAAGAAAATAAACAGCAAATTGATATATTCTCCGCAGGAGGCAACTATTTATATCGCGCCTATATAAAAGCACAAAGAGCTGATGATATAATTCTCAATTCCATAATTAAAGAGGAGGAACTCTATTTAGCCCTAGAAAATAAAGACGGTGAACAATCCCTAGCCAAATTTAAAATAATACTCCCCAAAAACTCAGCGCTGGGATATTGATCACGTTCCGGCATGTAAATTCAAACTGTGAAAATTTTTGGCTAAATAGAGGAAGAAACAGGATAAAAAAAAACAAGCGAAAGGGTAAAAAATGGAAAAGAAAATGAAAATGAACGTTGCAGTATTGGGTGCGTCTGGGGTTGTGGGACAGGTTTTTCTCCACAGACTCTCCAATCATAAGTGGTTTGAGCTATCCATAATCACCGGCTCCGGCTCACGAGCCGGTAAAACCTATGGCGATGATGTGCAGTGGGTTCTGCCGGTTCCAATGCCGGAATCTGTAAGAAAGATGAAAATAGAAACCCTGGATATCACTCAGTTGAAAAAATCGGGGATCAAAATTGTTTTTTCCGCATTACCCGCTGATGTGGCGAAAACAGTTGAACCGGAGTTAAGAAAAAATCATTTTTATGTCTTTTCCAATGCCGGGGCACTGCGATGTGAAAGAAATGTCCCCATATTGATCCCGGAAGTCAACCCGGAAACGCTGGAATATATAAAACAACAGGGTTTCCCCGACAACGGCTTCGTGGTTACCAATGCCAACTGTTCCACCACAGGATTGGCTGTGGCCCTTGCACCGTTGAAGACCTTCGGTATTAAAGAGGTATTTGTATCCACCTATCAATCAGTGTCCGGTGCCGGTTACCCGGGATTGTCGGCCCTGGATATTATGGGAAATGTCATTCCCTATATCCAACGGGAAGAAGAAAAGATGAAGATTGAATTAAAAAAGATTCTTCAACTGGATACGGACGCTGAAATCTATCCCCACTGCGTTCGTATCCCGGTTCTTTTTGGTCACCTAGAAACCGTATGGCTTACATTTGAGAAACCGGTGGAAGAAGCTGATATATTGGAGGCGTGGCGGAGCTTTGAATTGAATAGCCCAACGCTTCCCTCGCTGCCCCAACAGCCGGTGGTGTATATGGATAACAAACGTTTCCCGCAACCCAAAATGAGCTTCTGGGGATCTCCTTCCGGTATGCAGGTATTTACAGGAAGGCTGCGGAAAGAGAGGGATAAAATCGGTTTCACACTGCTGGTTAACAATTTAGTGAAAGGGGCTGCTGGCGGCTCTATCGGAAACGCTGAATTATTTTTCGATGTTTACGGATACCAATTCGGATTGGGAGGTGGACAATGAAAGAAAAAAAGGCGGTGGTCAAATTCGGTGGATCAAACCTCAAAACAAAAGAAGATATTGCCAGGCTTATCCGGGTGATTACCCTCTATCGGCAGCCAGTTGTTATTGTGATTTCCGCAGTTTATGGAGTTACGGATATCCTGGTCAAATCGATCCGGAGGGCAAAAACCGATGAACGTGCCATATCCGATTTAAAAAAACACCTGAAGGATGTTCATCATCGAATCATCGATTTCTATATCGATGATACCCATTACAGGGAAACGGTGTTGGACAAAATCAACCAACGGGTGGAGGAGTTGGAAAAATATTTACGCTCCATCTACTATCTGGGTGAAATTCCTGACTTTGTTGAAGATAGGGTATTAAGCTACGGCGAGAGACTCTCCTCACTGGTGTTGACATCCATTTTATGTTTCATGAATATTCCCTGCAGCGAATGTTTACCCGAAACCCTTGGATTATTTACCAATGGAGAATACCGAAATGCTGCCGTAGATTTTTCCCTGTCGGAAAAGGTGGTAAAGAAATGTCTATCAGGAGACAATATCTATGTGATCCCAGGCTTTTACGGCATATCATCGGACTCAAAGGTGACCCTCCTGGGAAGGGGGGGCAGCGATTATACTGCTGCTGCTATTGCCCGATGCATAGATGCGACCTCTGTGGACCTGTGGAAAGATGTCCCGGGTTTTATGAGCGCAGATCCAAAACTGGTGGAAAATCCCATGGTTATTAACCATTTGACCTACAATGAAGCTGCGGAATTGTCCTATTTCGGTGCCCGGATTTTGCATCCCCGGACCTTTGAACCGGTAATGGAGAAAAAAATCCCCATCCGGCTGTTTAATATCAACCATTTTTCAGAAGAACTGGAGCCGGTGACTGTTATCTGGGATAAAGGTGTGACCAAAAAAGATGTCATCAAAAGTGTGACCTTTAGCGATGATTTCGGTATTTTTAAGTTACACGGTGTCGGCGTTGGAATTAAGCCCGGCATCATGGCCAAGGTGACCACCAAACTGAACAATGTAGGAATCAATATCAAATCGATTATTACATCCCAGACCTGTATCAATATCCTCCTATCCAGGTACGACCTGGCAAAGGGTTTACAAATGGTCAATGATGTTGGCTTGTCGGCAGTAGACCGGATCACATCTCTTGACAACATCTCGCTGATTGCTGTTGTGGGAGAAGGCATCTTGGAAAAACCAGGAATAGCCGCACGGGTATTGGGTGCGATTTCCTCCCATAATATCAATATTCGGACCATCTCTGTGGGTGCTTCCAATGTGGCCGTTTATTTCATTATCGACCAACAAGAAAGAGAAACAGCAGTAAAATCCATTCATAAAGAGATTTTCGGATATAATGGAGGATTAAAATGAACGCAATACACACAATAGACATAAAAAATAACCGGTTAGAAACAGAAACACTGCTGCTACATGCGGGTCACGAACCATATGCAGAAACCGGTTCACGGGCAGTTCCCATTTACCAGACCACCTCGTACCTGTTTAAAAATAGTGAACATGCAGCCAATCTATTTGCTCTTAATGAGTTTGGAAATATTTATACTCGCTTAATGAATCCCACCACCGATGTGTTGGAGAAGCGTGTGGCAACTCTGGAAGGCGGAATTGGGGCATTGGCCACTGCCAGCGGCCAGTCTGCGATTTCATTGGCTTTGCTAAATATTGCCCAGGAAGGGGATGAAATCGTCTCCTTCAAAAATCTATACGGTGGGACGTTTACCTTGTTTAAATACATTTTTAAACGCTTTGGTATCACTGTTCGTTTTGTGTCCCCCAATGAACTGGTTTCACTCAGACAAGCGATAAACCACCGTACCAAAGCCGTTTATACCGAATCCATCGGCAATCCCGGGTTGAATGTGGCAGATATCGAAGCTGTTGCGAAAATTGCTCACAGTAACGGGATTCCTCTAGTGGTGGATAATACGGTTTCGCCTTATATCCTACGTCCCATGGATTCAGGGGCGGATATCGTGGTGCATTCTACCACCAAATTTATCGGCGGTCACGGCACTTCTATCGGCGGAATTATCGTAGACTCCGGGAAATTCCCCTGGACCAACGGGAAATTTCCATTAATCGCCGGGCCGGACCCCAGTTATCACCATGAGGATTTTGTGGAAAAGTTCAAGCCAATAGGTAATATTGCCTATATTCTTAAAGCACGGGTATCAATGATGAGGAACCTGGGACCGGCAATGTCTCCTTTCAATGCATTCCTCTTTTTACAGGGATTGGAGACCTTGCATTTGCGAATGCCCCGGCACTGTGAGAATGCGCTGCAAGTTGCCCAATTCCTGGAAAATCATCCGTCCGTGACCTGGGTAAACTACCCCGGGTTGGATTCCAGCCCGGAAAAGGAACGAGTAAAAAAATATTTGCCCAATGGCGCGGGTGCCATTATCGGATTCGGTATCAAAGGCGGCAGTAAAGCAGGAAAAGTTTTTATCGACAATCTCTCTTTTATTTCTCACCTGGCCAACATTGGTGATACCCGTACCTTAGCAATCCATCCGGCTGGTACCACACACCAACGATTATCACCGGAAGAACAACTGGACGCCGGGATTACCCCGGATTTCATCCGTTTATCCATTGGAATTGAACATCCGCGTGATATCATCGCAGATATTGACCAAGCATTAACAAAAGCATTGAAAGAGAAAGGGTAATCATGGAAGTAAAAGACGAGACCAATCGCATTGGCATAGTAGAAAAGCAATATTTTACCTTTGGTCACACCCCTGGTGATATGCTGGAATTAGAATCCGGCAGGCGGTTTGGGCCGGTTACATTGGCCTATGAGACCTATGGAAGATTGAATCGAGACAAAAGCAATGCCATATTGATTGAGCATACCCTTACCTCCGATGCCCATGCTGCCGGTTATCACAGGGGCGATAAACACCCTGGCTGGTGGGATGATATGATCGGACCGGGCAAAGCCTTTGACACCAGGAAATACTTTGTGATTTGTTCCAATGTCATCGGTGGATGCAAAGGAAGCACCGGTCCTTACTCCATAAACCCGCAAACCGGCAAACCTTTTGCACTGGATTTTCCCGTTATCACAGTGGCCGATATGGTGAAGGCCCAGAAACGACTGGTGGACCACCTAGGTATCCAGCAACTATTGTGTGTGGCTGGGGGTTCCATGGGCGGCATGCAGGCACTCCAGTGGGCAGCGTCTTACCCTAATAAGGTCCGCTGCGTCGTTCCCATTGCCACCTCATGGAAACAGTCTCCCCAGCAGCTTGCTTTTGCAGAGGTGGGCAGGCAGGCAATTATGAAGGACCCCAACTGGAACAACGGCAATTATTACAAAGGCCCACTACCGGAAAACGGCCTGGCTGTGGCACGCATGATCGGGCATATTACCTATATGAGTGAAATCTCCATGGAAGAAAAATTCTCTAGAAAACTCAAAAACGGTGATTACAGCTTCTCTTTCAATGTCGATTTTGAAGTGGAAAGCTATTTGAATTACAACGGCAGTGCTTTTGTGAAACGGTTCGATGCCAACAGTTATCTTTACATTAGCCGGGCTCTCAGTTATTTCGATGTCTCAAGAGAGAAACTCATTCCCAACAATAAAAAGATAAATACCTCTTTCCTGGTGATTTCATTTCTTTCCGACTGGCTGTATCCCTCCTGGCAATCCCGCGAAATCACGCAATTTCTTATGTCTCGGCAACAAGATGCCACCTACTGCGAAATTAAATCCACTTACGGCCATGATGCCTTTTTACTGGAATTCGAGGAAGAGACACGGCTGATTAAACATTTTTTAAAAAAGGTCAGCAATGGGCATTGAGAATACGAAAACGAATACAAGTACAGATAGAAGAACCATACGGTTGGACCACCGGATTATTTGTGGTATTGTCGAACCGGGAGACCGAGTGTTGGACCTGGGATGTGGGAACGGTGATTTGCTAGCTCTGTTGCGGGAAAAAAAGAAGGCCAAGGGACAGGGGCTCGAGTTGAGTGAGTCTGCCATTTTCCAATGTGTAGAGAAGGAGCTCAGTGTATTTCATATGGATTTTGACAGCGGGTTATCCAGTTTCCCGGATCAATCCTTTAATTATGTGATCTTGAACCAGAGCTTGCAAGAGACGCTGCATGTGGAGTTTGTATTACAAGAAGCCTTGCGGGTGGGGCAAAAGGTGGTGGTGGGATTTCCCAATTTCTCTTATATCACCGCCCGTATGCAGTTGTTTTTCAGAGGCAAAACCCCGGTCACCAGTGCTTTGCCTCACCTCTGGTATAATACCCCCAATCTTCATTTCTTGACCATATCGGATTTTAAGAATTTTGCAGCAGAGCGAAAAATAACCATTCTTCGACAATATTACTTTTCCCGCAGAACAATCATAAGATTTTGCCCTAATCTTTTTGCCATGAATGCCATATTTGTCATCACTGGAGGTCTTTGAACTGGAGAAAGACGTTAAAGCAATAAAAAGCAAACTAGCGATGTAATCCCTAATTCACTCTTCTGCCATAAAGGGATACTTGAAATCCGTGGGTGGGTAAAAGTTCTCCTTAATCGTACGGGGACTGACCCAGCGGTGCAAATTAAGGTGAGAGCCTGCCTTGTCATTGGTCCCGGAAGCACGACCACCGCCAAAGGGCTGCTCACCCACCACCGCACCCGTAGGTTTGTCATTCACATAGAAATTACCTGCCGCATGTCTTAAAATATCTCCTGCTTTAAGAATAGCCGCCCTGTCCCGGGCAAAAATCGCACCGGTTAACCCGTACGGTGAAGTCTCATTACACAGATGAAGCGTTTCTTCAAAGTTTTTTTCATCATAGAGATAAAGGGTAATCACAGGTCCGAAAATCTCTTCCTCCATGGTGATAAAGTGGGGATTTTTAGTTAACAAAACCGTGGGTTCGATAAAATAACCCACACGCTTGTCACCCTTTCCACCTATAATGATCTCAGTATCCGTATCCTCTTCGGCTTTTTTTATATAGCCCGTAATTTTATCAAAGGAATCCTCATCAATCACTGCATTCATGAAATTCCTGAAATCCGTGGGCTCACCCATCTTAATTTCACCGATCATTTCTTTCAGGAGGGTTTTCAGTTGGGGCCACATCGATGTGGGGATATAGGCCCGGGAAGCGGCGGAACATTTTTGCCCCTGGTATTCAAAGGCGCCCCTGACCATACCGACAGCCACTTCCCCGGGATCGGCGGACGCATGCACCACCACAAAGTTTTTCCCACCGGTCTCACCCACCAGGCGAGGATAGGTCCGGTATTTTTCAATATGATTACCGATCTTTTTCCATATCCCTTGAAAAACACCAGTGGAACCGGTAAAATGAACGCCAGCCAGGTGATAATTGTTCAATACAGGATTAGCGACTTTGCTGCCTGAACCAGGAATGAAATTAATCACCCCATCGGGAAATCCGGCTTCTTTAAACAACCGCATCAGGTAATAGCCGGCAAGTACGGCAGTGGATGCAGGTTTCCATAGCACCACATTGCCCATCAATGCAGGGGCTGTGGGCAGGTTGCCGGCTATGGAAGTGAAGTTAAAGGGGGAAATCGCAAATACAAATCCTTCTAATGGTCGATATCCCAGGCGATTGACCGTGCCCCTGGTGGAATGGGGCTGCTCGTTGTAAATGACGCTCATATAATAGGTATTGAAGCGCAGGAAATCCGCCAATTCGCAAGCGGAATCAATTTCCGCCTGGTGAACGCTCTTGCTTTGGTTCAACATGGTGGCTGCGTTCAGTATATAGCGGTATTTGTGGTGAATCAGTTCTGCCGCTCGCAAATTAATGGACGCCCGTTCCGGCCACGGCATCGTCTCCCACTCCCTTTTGGCCTCAAGCGCTGTATTAATTGCCAGGTTAATCAGCTCTTCATTGGCCTTGTGCCAGGTTCCTATTACATGACCATGCTTATGGGGCATGATCAGCTTGCCCAAATCACCGGTAAAGTACTCTTTACCACCAATGATCACAGGAACTTCCACCTGTTCATTGGTCATCCGGTCTAATTCCTTTTTTATCAGTTCTCGCTCCGGTGTTCCCGGAGCATAACTTAATACCGGCTCATTGACCGGCTCTTTTATCGAAAAAATCGTATGATTCATTTCAACACCTCCTCTTTTCTTAAAAGCTAGTCTAAACTATAATAGTATACCTCAAAAATAATTTTTTTTCAAATAAATTTTGCCTTGGGTTGCCCAGGGGGGGGCGCTTTTTGAAAAAACTGCCCCCCCTACCCCCCGCAAAAACTTTTTATTATCTATACTATGTTGATGCAAAACAGGCTTGACTTATTTTTTTTTGTTCAATAGAATATAGGTTCCGATTCAAAGAGGTATAAAAGATGAAGACAGTAGAAAGATTGTTGGAAGCAGCGCAAAAGGTAAAAGAAAACGCTTATGCGCCTTACTCTCATTTTCATGTGGGAGCGGCATTATTGACAGATACCGGGAAAATTTATGCCGGCTGCAATGTGGAAAACACGTCCTATGGTCTGACTATTTGTGCTGAGCGCAATGCTGTTTTCCAGATGATTAGTAATGGCGAACGTCGTATTGTTGAAGTTTTAGTGATTGGTGATACAGAGGAGTTTCTTCCACCCTGCGGTGCTTGCCGCCAGGTGATGACTGAATTCTCCACCAGCGACACCGTTGTCTACCTGTGCAATAAGCACGGTCAATGGAAAAAAACCACCATGGGAGAACTCATGCCATACACCTTTTTTTTGAACAGATGACCTCTTATAAAAAGTTTTTGGAAGTCCAGAAACCTTTTTTCAAAAAGGGGGTGGCACCCCCAACCCAAGAAGGCCCTAGCGGGCCATCTCGCGGCTCACTGAATTGTTCGCCGCAACTTCCAGGCTCAAAACTTTGTTTTTCTAGCAAACTTTTACAAGGTATTAGTAAAAAGAGCCCCCCTAAGAGGGTGCCCGCGCCGCGGGCCCGCCGGAGGCAAGAGGCAATAAAATAATGTATGAAATCATTGCGAAAAAAAGAGATGGGTATGAATTGAGTACCCGGGAGATTCAATTTTTTATTGATGGCTGTGTAAGCGGTGAAATCCCGGATTATCAGGCAGCGGCTTTATTAATGGCTATTTATCTTCGGGGTTTAAACCAACGGGAAATGACGGACTTGACCCGTATCATGATGCATTCGGGAGATTTGATTTCTTTAGAGGGCATCAGTGGTAAAAAGATAGACAAACACAGTACCGGTGGAGTAGGAGACAAAATCAGTTTTATTCTTTCTCCTTTGGTGGCCGCTTGTGGTGTTAAAGTTCCTATGTTATCGGGCCGCTCGCTGGGACATACCGGGGGTACACTGGACAAGCTGGAATCCATCCCCAGGATGAATGTTTCTTTGCAGCCTGATCGGTTTAAGCAAGTTTTAAATGAGGTCGGGATGGTGATTTGCGGTCAGACAGAAAATACCGTACCTGCTGATCGGAAATTATATGCTCTCAGGGATGCCACTGCCACGATTGGCAGTATCCCGTTAATTTCTGCCAGCATAATGAGTAAAAAACTGGCTTTGGGGACGGATGGTGTGGTATTGGATGTCAAGACCGGCAGTGGTGCGTTTATGACTCAATTGGAAGATTCCATTGAACTTTGCCAGACCATGGTGGCTATTGGTGAAAAGGCTAATCGCACTACCATTGGCCTGATTACCAACATGGATCAGCCATTGGGAAAGGCAGTGGGTAATTCCCTGGAGATTATCGAATCCATCGAAGCACTGAAAGGCCATGGGCCTGGAGATGTGATGGAAGTGACCTTTGGGTTAAGTGCCGCCATGTTGGTGGCTGCCGGGGTGGAAAAAGATTACCAAAAAGCAATAAAAAAGCTCCGAAAGGTTCTTGAATCCGGTCAACCCCTGGAAATTTTCAAAAAATTTATTACTGCACAGGGTGGCGACCCCAGGGTTTGTAATGATTACTCCCTGCTGCCCCGGAGCAAACACCAGGTAGAACTCCTTGCTGAAAAAAGCGGATATATCTCGAAAATCAATGCTTACCAGGTGGGCATGACCGCGGTTGATATTGGTGGGGGCAGGAAAAAAAAGGAAGATGTCATCGATCATAGTGCCGGGTTTGTATTTCGCAAAAAGGTAGGAGATAAAGTTACCCGCGGCGAAGCGATTCTTACTATTCACACCAACAATGCCAAAAGCATCCCTGGTGCAAAAGAACGTCTGAAAAAGGCTATTTTCATTAGCAAAGAGAAGGTTTCACCACCCGGGATGATTTTGTACCGCATCGATAAGAGCGGACCCTCGGCATGGGGGACCGGCTAAGGCACTTTAGGGCAATGAGGCGCAGTATTCCCTTCTATCCTGCGCTAGTGGCTCGTTCCAAAAATAACGCATCATTCTCGCTGGTTCCGAACATGAATAGCTGCGTTGTTCTTCCTCGACATAGCCCCACTATGCCTCGTCATCA
>CP070627.1:4090621-4101456 GCA_020355945.1 Candidatus Aminicenantota bacterium
CCCGCAGCCCAAGAAGGCCCTAACGGGCCATCTTTCGGCGCACTGATTTGTGCGCCGGGGATTACCGTTGCAAAAATCCTTGCCAAAAAAACAAGCAGTTGACACATTGTAATACAAAGAGACATAAATTTGTTTTTCATCACCAGGATTATATAAAATTTTTTTAAAAAAATCTCATTTAAATTTTTTTTGTCTCCAATAGCCAGGGGGGCGCTTTATATGATCTGACATGGCCGGATTTAATAAGAAGTTTTTGCGGGGTTCAGGGGCAGTTTTTTCAAAAAGAGCCCCTGGCCGCCGGAGGCAAAATGCTGAATACTTCTCAATATTAGATAAGATACTTAAAGAATGCGAATGGGGGTTTCTAAAATTATGAATGATGAGTGATGAATGATGAGGAAGAGCTTTTGAAGCTCTTTTTTAAGATATTTTATAAGTTTTTTCATCATTCAGCATTCATAATTCATCATTGTTTTTTTAGCCCATTCGTGATACGCATACGGCCTGCTGGTAGAGTGACCGAACGAAATTCTTTTGAGTTCTCCGTTTGGCATAAAGTGCTGAAAGAAAAAAGCACTAAAAAGACATTTAACCTTAAGTCAACAGCATTGCTCTGGACCGTGAAACATCCGCAAAAACTTATGATTAATGGTAGTCTGTAAAGATGGGATATTTCGAACCTCTATTTTGCTTACTGTTTTTTTATCTTTTATAAACTTCTCGTTGGATGAATTTGAAAGCTGACTGATACCATAATACTAACCATGTCACCAAGATCATGGCGAAAATATTGCGCATGAGAAATACCCAAAGACGTAGAGTCATTGCATCTGCAGCAATCATTACTTGATAGATATTGAAACCAACTATGGCTATTGAGATAGCCCCAATATATAAGTAGAGGTCAGGTCTCACCGGTATCATTGGCACAAAGTTATACAAATCCACCCCTAACATTTTGTATTTAAATTGCTGAAATGCTCGGATCGCCTGACGAATATCATGTCTTTCATCTGGTCTGATGGTTTCTGCCAGGGCAATAATCGCTTGACTGGCATTACAGCCGTAGATCATCACTGTTGCAAATATAAAGAAAAGGTCTGTAATCAGGTAAATAAATCGATTGGGCTCCTGATTGATACTGGGGAATTCAATCCCACATATCCATGCAAAGCCTAATGCGACAATACAATGCCAAACCAGATAAAAAATTGCAGTTAAAAATCCTCCCGGGCGCCAACGATCTTCATTAGCGGCAACTGCGAATGGAAGAGTGCTCCACCAAATGAATACACTTCCCAGGCCGACTCCAATGAAAAATGTCAGCATATTGTTATCTATTGTTTTTGGAGAATGCCAAAGAAGGGTTAACATCATGGTGACAGTGTACAGAAATGCTCCCAAACGAAATCCCAGTTTATTAGGAAATACAATGGGCCATTTCCCAAACAGGAATTTAAACCAATTGTTTATAAAATACTTTCCTGGCATTTTTCTTCGTACTTTCTGGTAAGTTGGTACATACGCCGGAGCCATGATGATCTGGTAAGATCCGCCCATGGCAAAAGCGTCACTCAGCAGCACTGGATTTTGTGTAGTAAAGCCCTTTCCACGGGTACCAATCCAATTTTGATCACCTCTTATAGTGAATAATACTCCAATCCGTTCCTGGTATTCGATTGGTACTCTTTTACATACAAAACAAGCTAGATCAGCCAGGGTCACCGAACCACTGCTGCCAACTGCGTCACCTCGAAGCCCTGCCACCAGGGTGGCTGTAAATACCCCTTGCTGGAGGTAATCATCCCTGCTGTCACCAAAATACTGGTCCTCTAATGAAATTTCTCCGGGACCGGAGGAAAGAAATATAGACCATCCCTGGGTCAAATCTTTCATATTTTTATACCTCTCCACCATTTTATATTTTTTGGTTGAAATTTGACAGCAATCCAATATCATTACTTTTTTTTGGGATGGACATCTAGCTGCCGCTTCCTGTATCTCTCTTATTTTAATATATTCGACTCCTTCAGCGGTTTTACCATCGCCAACTGTGACCAAGGCTGGTTCTTTATCGGTGAGAGCGCCATGACCTGAAAAATAAAAAATGAACGTATCTGACGGACGGACAAGGTCAATACACTTTTGTACCTCTGATAAAATGCTTTCACGAGTAACTTCATGTGCATCTTTGGGCACTTCAATACCCCATTTCTCTTTCGCATTTTTTTCTTGTATATAATTAATATGGGGCCAGATCAAAGGTTTAATAATAGTCTTATGGTCTTTCCATACTTTTTGTAGTGTTTCCATGAAATAGACGGCATCATTAACTGCGCAGTGAAGAGGTTTTTTTTTATAGCCATCTATCCCTACGATTACCGCTATAAGGCCTTCTTTTTCCATTTCATCCATTTTAATCCTCCTGAAAATTCATTTAAATTTAATTTTAAAAGAAATGTATGCCAAAGTCAATAGAGAAAACATTTTTCCCCAAATTTCTCTATTCTCTGTTTACAATTTTAACCATGAATAACACAAAAGAAAACCTGCCTTCAGCCACATTTTCTTTAGCTATATGTCGGTGATGAACATGTGCGAAAGATTGGTTACGGATTTAAATAAATATTTTCTTTCCTAATTGCTAATTGCTTATTGCTACGCTCTTCCTTTTATGGTATCATTACATGGAGGGAATAATGCATTTTGGGAGTTTTAGTGTCAATGCTCGAAAGCATTCTTTGTCATTACTCCATTCCCTATCAACCTTAAGAGGATGACATCATGTCGAAGGATTTAAAGATTATCAAAAGATTGAGAAAAAAATATGGGATCAGTTTAGAAAAAGTGGATACTGAAAATATCTGGAAAAGCCAAACATATGTTGTGGATGAAAACAACAATGTCATTGGCTTAAATTTGATTGGGCTGAAACTTTCGGATATTTCTGTCATTGAAGATTTAAAAAGCTTGACAATGTTATATTTACAACACAATAAATTATCGAATATTTCAGTCATCGAAAAATTAAAAAAACTAACAAATTTAGATATGAGTTCTAATCAACTATCAGATATTTCCAATATCAAAGAGTTAAAAAATTTGACTAAATTATATTTAAGTCATAATAAAATATCAGATATTTCAGTTCTCAGGGAGTTAAAAAATCTGAAGCGATTTGTTTTAACGCATAATAAAATCTACCAGCTTCCCAAAGATATAGTTGAATTGGGAATGAAAATAAAATGGGAATATGAGCCATATGGGAATGGCATTTTTCTGGAAGGAAACCCGCTGGAGACCCCCCCAGTGGAGATTGTGAGACAAGGTACAGAGGCGGTTTGGAATTATTTCAAAGAAATGGAACAGGCTTCGGTTCGTTTGTTGGAATCCAAACTGTTGATCGTGGGCAATGGAGAAGTGGGCAAAACCACTTTGATGCGAAAATTAAAAGACAATAACTTCCAGGTGGAATTAGGAAAAGAACCCACTACTCACGGTATTAACATTGTCCCCTGGGAATTACGCTGCTCTTTTGATGCCGAAGATTCCGAAAATGTAAAACTTCACTTCTGGGATTTCGGGGGGCAGGCCATCTATCACGCCACCCACCAGTTCTTCCTGACCAAACGCTCGATTTACTTATTGGTGTGGGAAGCCCGGAAAGAAGAAGAAACACAGGGGTTTGACTACTGGTTCAATATCATTAAGCTCCTGAGCGATAACAGTCCGGTGATTGTAGTGATGAATAAATCCGATGTGCGCATTAAATACCTGGATGAGGCGGCCTTTATAGAGAAATTCAAAAATATAGTGACCTTTTTGAAAGTGAGCTGCTTAACAGGTGATGGAATATCGGAACTGACAGAAAAAATTCGGGAAGTGTTGCGCGGTGTACCCCATTTGCATGATCAACTGCCCGGGGTCTGGTTGGACATCCGGGAACGTTTAACCAAAGAAGAAAAAGATTATATTAGCCTGGAGGGTTACTTTGAAATCTGTCGAGAATACGGGATGGACGAGGAACGGGCCGAGTTTCTCAGCGGTTATTTGCATGACCTGGGGGTAATTCTCCACTATAGGCACGATCGACTGCTGGAAAACACGGTTATTCTTAATCCCGAATGGGCAACCGAGGCGGTTTATAAATTGATCGATACCCGCCATATCCAGGAAAACAAAGGCAGGTTTACCTTTGAGGATTTAAAAGACATTTGGGATTTAACCAGATACCCGCGGGAAAAACACCAACAATTGATCCGGCTTATGGAGAAATTTGAGTTGTGTTTCAATTTTACCGGTACGGACATATACATTATCCCGGAACTGCTACCGGCAGACCGGCCGCCTATTCCTTTTGATGAATATAAGGCCGCAGGCAATCTCCATTTCCGTTACAGTTACGATTTTATGCCGGAAGGAATCATCAGCCGCTTTATATCCCGCGTATATTATTTAATAAAAGACGACCACTTCTGGAAGAACGGCGTGGAATTACGGTTTGAAGATTCCACGGCCCTGGTGGTGAGTGACCGGTTGAACCGGGAAATAAAAATTTCCGTTATTGGCTCCTGCAAAAGGGAACTGCTGGGCATTATCCGGAATGAATTGGAGCACATTCACGAAACCCTGAACATGCATAAGAACAAGCAATATGATGAAATGATCCCCTGCCGCTGCGGACCGTGCCTGGAACCGAGAAGACCAGGTACGCCTTATGCCTATAAATACGAAATGTTGAAAATGTTCCAGGAGAGGGGAAACCCAATTTTCTGCCCGGTCAGCGGTGATGAGGTGCCGGTGGAGACATTATTAAGGGGAGTTGAAAAGAAAAAACGCCGCAAGGATATATTAAAGTCCATGGTCAAAACCGCTCATTATCTCCAGGGGCTTTCCAAAAGCCTTAAAAATGAAGAAGACAGCCGCAGCGACTTTATGGCGCTTTTCCTCTCTACCGAAGGTTTTATCGTGAAGGAGCAGCCGCGGTGGGGGCGTTCGGCCACCGGCAAATCCATTGGAAGGCCGGATATGAAGATCATATACTCCGAAGAAGAGACCGAAGCAATGGTTGAAGCGTTTAATTTACATTGTTTTGATCGTGCAAAAATAGACGGCCATTTAAAAAAACTTTTCGGCTATGACCCTGCCGGCCTGGAACAAAATTTTATCATTGTCTATTCCGAAACCAGGAAATTTTTGCAGTTATGGAAAAGATATTCAGAACATTTAGACCATATACGAGAAACCGATTTCGATTATCCATTGACCGGTGAAATTAAAGAGCTGGAAACCGGTTACACCGATATCAAAGCAGCGCATGCGGTTCACCTGAGAGAAGGTTCACCCACTGATGTCTTTCACATTTTTATCAATATGAAATGAAATTTTAAAAAAAACTGGCATTCTTGCCACTATACCTTGTAGACCTTTCCTTTAATTGCATCAAAAGCCCCCAGGTACCAGAATACCAGCCAAACCACCAAAAACAAAGCTGCAATATTGCGAATAACATAAAGTCTAAATTCTACAGTCTCTACCGTCTCGGTAGATATTTGAGGAAGGGTAACCACAGCGGCTATTAATATAGCGGCAGCCAGGATAAATAGGTAAAACTCAGGTCTGGCTGGTACTTGAGCCACATAACTATTTAAATCCAACACGAAGATTTTGTATTTAAAATGTTGAAATGCCCGAATCGCCCGACGAATTTCTCGTCGTTCATCTGTCCTAACGATCTCCGCTAAAGCAATGATTGCCTGGCTGGCATTGCAGCAGCATATAGCCACTGCTGCAAATATACAAAAGAGTTCCAACCCCACGAAGAAGACTTTATCCCCAACTTGACTGATGTTTTTATCAACACTCCATAACCATGCAAGACCTAATAAAACAATGATATGCCAGAGCAGGTAAAAAATGACAGTTGCATATCCACCCAGAGTCCAATAGCTTTCATTAGCCGCAACGGCAAATGGGAGCATAACCCACCAAAGAAGTGCACTTCCCAGCCCTATTACGATTGTAAATACCAAAAACGTATGATTCATTGCTTCTGAACAGTGCCAGATAACTGTGAGAAGCATGGTGGCAGCATATAGCAGAGCCCCTATTTCACGAAATTCAAATTTATAAGGGAATTCAATGTGCCATTTGCCCAGTAGAAATTTAAGCCAATATTTTAAGAAGTTTTTAGTTGGCAATATTCTTCCCGCTATTTCTGAATATAGTGGTTCAGGTTCAGGAGCCATTATAACCTGGTATGGTCCCCCTATGGCAACCGCCTCGCTAAGCAGCACCGGGTTTTGAGAATTGAAACCCATTCCTTTGATATCAGTTTGATCTTTAACGCCATTCTTAGACAATAAATATATCATCGTTAGCACCCGTTCCTGGTATTCCACCGGAACCCGTTTACCTACAAAATAAGCCAGATCAGCCAGACTCACCGAACCACTGCTGCCGGCTGCTTCACCTCGAAGACCTTCCACCAGGCTGGCGGTAAATATGCCCTGCTGGAGATAGTCATCCCTGCTGTCCCCAAAATACTGGTCTTCTAATGAAACTTCTCCAGGACTGGAGGAGATAAAGATAGACCATCCCTGGATTAAATCTTTCAAATTTTTATACCCCTCCACTGGTTTATGTTTATTGGCTGGACTTTGACAGCAATCCAATATCATGACCTTTTTCTGGGATACGCATTCAGCAGCCACTTGTTGAATTTCTTTTATCTTAATATATTCGATTCCTTCAGCGGTTTTACCATCAGCAACAGTGACCAGAGCTGGTTCTTCGTCGGCAAGAACACCATGCCCGGAAAAGTAAAAAATAAACGTATCCGACTCACCAGCCAGACTGGCACATTCCTGGATTGTGGATAAAATACCATCACGAGTGACTTTATTCGCATTTTTGGGTAGTTTGATCCCCCATGTTTCTCTTTGGCTTTTTGCCTGTTTTTCATTCAATGAAGGCCAGACAAGGGTTTTGATATGAACTTTTCGACCTTTCCATACTTTTTGCAGTGTTTCGGTTAAACAGACAGCATCATTAACCGCACAGTGAAGTGGTTTTTTTTTATAGCCATCAATTCCCACGATAACCGCGATAAGACCTTCTTCTTTTTTCATTGGTGTCTTCCATGCATCTGTGGATTTATTCCTTTTCAAAAAGTACTTTCAACCCTTCCTTTTTTAGAACTTTACGAATTTTCTTTTCAATTTTTTTCAACGAATCCTTTTCGGAAATCTCCACTTTCTTACCGGTTTTGGAATTGCTAATCATAAGTGTACCGCCGGTTTTTTTCTTATTAATTCCTTTCAGAAGTGCGGCCAGGAGTATGGCGGTTTCAGCGGCAAATAAAGTAACCTGGATGACTTGCAGGATTAAACCGGTGTCTACACCTCTTGTAGGGATTTTAGGGATTTGTTTTGTTTTTAATTGAACCGCTGCTGCTTTTCCCAATCCTTTTTCCAGTTCCACTGCGACATTGGCAGTATCACTGCGATTCCCGGATAAAACCTCGATGTTCAACCGCATCTCTTCGTTTTCACCCATTGATCTACCTCAACATTTCTTTTTTTTCTGACTTCATTTTACTAGAAATACATATGTAATTCAATAGAGAATTTTTTTTTAACTGGAATAAGAGGCGATAAAATCTTAATGAATCCCTGCCGCCAAAATGAGCTGAGCGCCTAACAATGCGCTCAAATGTATTAAGTCGATTCTTTTTGTTTCATGATGTCGCGTATCTCTTTTATGAATTTCCCCATCTCCATATCTAATTTCTCGATGGTTTTTTCAAAATCATCCACCAGCCCCTTCATCTTACCCCAATCCAGTTCAAATAAATACGCATGCCTGAAGAAATGCCTGAAATTCTTATAATCCAGGAGTTTTTTATATAAATCTATCGAAATAACTTTTGGCCTTACATCCTCGATCTCTAAAAGCATTCTTTTGAGTAAAGTAGAATGCCATTCTTCTTTATCTACCCTATTCCCAAACACCGAAGCAATGTCTTTGAAAATATTTTCAGCCCCATTATAGAAATTATGAAGCAAATAACCGGCAGCAGAGCAATCAAATTTATCAGGCTTCTTGTCCCCAAAATTGGACTTTAATTCCTCCATATCATCCTTTAAAGACAAAAGCTTTTCCAATTCAAATTTTATGTCAGATAATAAGGTTTTTATTATCCTTTCTTCCTCTGTCATAAATGATCTCTCCTTTTTCCAGGATCATGGCTTTAAATTTCGGGTCATCATCCAGGTCCACCAGGTCAATGGGCCAGGTAATCCGATCCGTAAGCCTGGAATACAATTTAAAAAAATCCCCTTTATTCAACCCAATCAGCCCGATATCGATATCAGAATGTTCGGTGAATTTTTCCTTGTCTATAATAGAACCGAAAAGCACAACTTTTTCAACGTTAAATTCAGTGATGATGTTTATAATATGGGGCAAATTTTTCCTTAACTTTTTAAACAGTTTAAATCGTTCTTCTTTCTCTCTGTCAAGTCTCTTTCTCAGGGATTCCAATATCTTATTTTTATTCATCTTTCATACCGATACCAGGATAAATTATTATCACATGACCTAGTTAAAGTCAACCATTATTTCGACTTCGGTGAAATCTTTATATTTACTCTCTGCAAACGATTTTTACTTTTATTGATAAATACCAATTCATAAAGGCCAACAAAACCAGGCCCGGGTCCCCAGGAAAAAATTCCCTGCCGTGCATTCAAAAAGGAACCAATGGGAAGCTGTTTCAATTGATTACCCACCACCTGGTGACCGATGTAATTAGACAAGGGGGCAAGCAAGGGGGCAAGCCCCCTTGTTCCCTTTTAGTGTTAGAGAAATTAATGCTGCTTCCTGTATTTTGGATGGTAAAATACCGACTGCCAATGCCGTCGTTATTCCCGGCATTATCCGCGGCAGTCCACTGGATAGTATGAACACCGTCTTCATAAGCCGTAGTATCCAGGTAAAAATAACCCACAGCGCCATTACTGTTGGCATAACCGGGAAACAATGTGGAAATATCTTCTCGATAGATATTGTAGGTGGGATGACCGATATTGATTCCATCTACATAGACATTGATGGTGGAACCGTCAATCGGAATACTGTTGGGCTGCGGGGCCAGTACCCATCCCCAATTGATAAAACCGCTGCCTGAGGCAGTACCACCCTGGGTAGGGGTGTCGATGGCTCCAAAAGGTTTCACTGCATTGGCATTGTCACAGGTTATGGTTTTGGTTCCTAATGTCACTTGATGCCCGGTGATGTCTGTGGCAATGGCATGAAGGGTAAAGGTTCCATTTCCGCTGTTGGGCAGGAAATTGGTTAACATCATATATCCCCATCCGGCCCTGGAATTATTGGGGTAGTCAGGGTAAGCGGTTTCAATATCCGGCCGGGCACCTTCTACAAACGTGGCCTCTCCGATAAACACCAGGTTACTGCCGGACTCCCGGTATATCTCTGCACGATCAACACCAATATCATCCAATACCCAGCCCGTAACCGCGATGCTGCTGCGTACCGTCGAACCATGCACCGGTGTATCAAAACTTCCAAAAGGCGGTTCATCACTGCCTGCTTGATAAACATTTAAGGTAACATTTACGGTTTGGGGGGAATTGCTGGCATTGGAAGAGCTGACCGTAATGGCGGCGGTACAGGTCCCTGCGGACAACCCGGTAGAATCCACTGAAACAGTCACCGTGCCGGTCCCGGTCCCGGAACCGGGTGTGCAGTTGAGCCAACCGGCATTGTCGGTCACTGCCCAGTTTAAGGTGCCGGTTCCGCTGTTACTGATAGTAAAAGCCTGGGACGAAGGAGAGGGACCTGATTCATAGCAGTTAAAATTGAGTTGACTTTTATTGAGACTGATAACCGGGGAGGGGGTTGTCCCTCCGTTACCGTCCCATCCGGCTATTCTGGCCAGCAGCCACCAAAATGCCCTTGCTTTATTTTCGCAGCTTTCATAGGTGGTGTGACCGGCCTGGTCACCATGATAATGCGGGTGTTCCATGGGGATCCCATTTACTTTATACTGCTGACCATTATACCAACAATCAAGATCGGCAAAATCAAATAAAAATTTATTGTTATTTCGACAGTAGTTCCTGATTTGATTGTTCCTGTTGTACCGGTTTTGTTCTTCACTTTGGGCATTCCCGGTCATGTAAATAAAGGTGACATCGGGATATTCTGCTTCTAACTGGGCCATGGCATTCAAGTATACCTGGGTTTCCGATTGGCTGTAGTAATCCAATTGAGAACACCAGGCCCAAAGAGAAATATTGACATCAAAGCTGTTTAAAACCGACCGGGTGATATTCAATCCATAGTTACCTTCCCAGTATAAATCCGGGGTGACATAGGTCTCACAATAACTATCGAAATACTGTCCATCCATCAAACTGAGATATTGGGTAGTTTGGGGAACATTGCAATTATCAGGATAAAAGTGGTATTTTGAATTGGCATCGGATAATCGTTCTAATCCTACTGTGATTTGTTCGCCGTGCGAGGTGTGGGCATAGTGGATTTTCAGCATGCTTTTTACTTTATTGATCCAGGTATCCGGGATTTTGCCGATATCCGTGCAGGTATGATCAATGATAACCCCCTGGGGAAACATGGTTGCTGAAAATAAGATCATCACAGCAATTATTAAGAAAAAGTGCGAATATTTATAATGATTCATTATTTCCTCCTTTGTTGAGACAAGAGAATTTTAAACAAAGTAAAAGATTTTTTCAACCTCCTGGCGAGACCTAAATCCACCGCCTATTTTTTTAAGCCGCGAAGACACG
>CP070627.1:4101556-4121082 GCA_020355945.1 Candidatus Aminicenantota bacterium
AGTAAAATGCAGTTCATGATCGAATGAGCCTCAGGGAGGTGGCCGAAGGACACCGTACGGGCGAATGAGACATGAACTGCATGATAAGTTTTTCCAAAAACTGAATAGTTACATAAATAGGTATTGCAAAGAACAACAAATTGTATTATCATTAAGGACTAATAAATGGAGGCAAAATGAAAATAATGACTATATCAAAACGTTTTAAAATAGGTATTTTACCAATCATTTTTATTTTTGTCATCCTGGCGTCCTTCAACGGCTGCAAAGGGTTTGGTATCCCGGATTGGGAATTGGAAATAACTTTTGAGGAAGGGGTGGACGGTACACCCCCCGCCGGCACCTATGCACACAAGGAACTGACGGTAATCGAATATAATTTTTACCCCCTGGACAGCGCCCACTCGATAGAAGTATCGGTTAACGGTAACCAATGGCCATTGGCAGGTGAGTTTGTCATGTATACCAATTTAAAAGTAGTGGTCCGGGTGTTTGATATCCGCGGCACCTGGAATGTTACCATTAAGGAAACGGAAACCGAAAGCGAAGAAGAGATAGAATTCAATATTACCTTTTCCGGCGCTGATGTTCTTTCCGGGGATTTTACCGATGACCGGGGGTACAGCGGTACCTGGGAGATCGTTAATGACGACCTTACCATCTCCTACAGCGATTGGCCGGACCGCGTCCTTACCGGGACCGTTCCCCGGATGAGCGGCGACTACTGGACCGGCGATGTAAAAAGCGGAACCTGGTCTGCTCAACGAGTGGAATAGAGGAGGCGAAAACAGGGCGGATACCCGGGTACCCGGGAGAGGGGGCTTGATTCCTGTTTCATTTTTAGTAAAAATAATTTTAAAATAAAATTATATATATTCCTCTTTAGCGTGAAATAACCTACAATATAGAAAGATTTCATTATCGTTAAGTTACAAACTTAATTTAAATAGAATTTTTTACTTGATTTTTTTCTTTTTTTCGTGTAACATATCTCTTCAATGTTAATCTTGAATTTTAAAACGGTTTTATTGTAGATATTAATGAAGCAGTGATTCGAAGCTATTTTTTAGTTCGATCGACCTGAGGACTGATGAGTGTTTAAGAAATAAAAAATTAAGTACCAGGAGGTTCAAAAATGAGAGTCCACCAGGAAGTCATAGCAAAATTCTGCGTCCCTTCACCAGGATTTATTCATGATCATTCCCCGGGAAAGACGAAAATTCATTATTCCAGGAGGAAAAGCAGGAGCAATAGGGAGAAATGAAAAAATGAGCAATCTAATTTCACAAATAAAAGATGTAGTGGGTGAGGATGTAAATCTCTGTTACCAGTGTGAAAAATGTACCAGTGGATGCCCGGTATCCATTGAAATGGAACTTGTTCCCGCACAAATTATGCATGCATCTCAATTAAATATGAAAGAGAAAGTTCTTAAAGCCAATACCATATGGTTATGCGCTTCCTGCGAGACCTGCACCACCAGGTGTCCCCAGGGTATTGATATATCCGCGGTTATGGATGCACTGCGAATCATTGCCAGGAGAGAAAAGGTTAAAGCAAAGATACCGCTGGTCCCGGCGTTCTATAACCTATGCCTTCTCTCACTCAAATTTATTGGCTGTATATACGAAATGGGAGTAGCAGGATTCATGCGGATGAGAGCCAGGCTGGTTTTTAAAGATTTGCCGTTGGCAAAAGCAATGTTGAAGAAAGGTAAACTTAATTTGTTTCCTACTATCAGGAATCCATCCAAGGTAAGAAAAATCATTAGAAAAGCAAAAAAGATAGAGGGTTTTAAATGAATTATCCATTTTATCCAGGTTGTTCGATGCACTCCAGTGCAAAAGATTATCTCGAGTCCTTCAAGGCCATTTCGAGATATTGCGGTGTGGAATTAGAGGAAGTAAAGGGATGGACATGCTGCGCCCCTACTGCGGTACACGGCATCTCCTCACTGCTTTCGGTGGCGATTCCCGCTTCCAATCTTGCGGAAATTGAAAAAGATGGCAAAGATTGTGTTGTGGTACCCTGTGCTGCGTGTTTCTCAAGGTTTAAGTATGCAGTCCATGAAATTGCCGAGAGTAAAGAAACCGCTGAAAAAGTAAATGACTGTATCGGCTGCGAATTCAAGAACAGCGTCAACGTCATCCACCCCCTTGAGATTTACGATGAGATTAAACATGATCTGGTCATCAAAGAGCTCTCAAAGGTTAATGCGGTTTGCTATTACGGATGCTTGCTCACCAGGCCTCCAAAAGTAAAACAATTTGATGATTGCGAAAATCCCCAGAGTATGGATACTATTCTCAGGCATTTGGGGTTGAAGGTGCTGGACTGGTCATTCAAGACCGATTGCTGCGGGGCAACATTCAATCTTTCCAACAAAGATGTATATATGCGACTTACAGGCAAAATCCTGGAGGAAGCAAAGAATGTCGGTGCAGACATCATTGCCACGGCATGCCCGTTATGCCAGGTCAACCTTGATTCTTACCAGTTCCAGCAGAAAGAGCCCAATATCCCGGTGGTCTATTTTTCCCAATTGATTGGTCTGGCATATGGGATCAATTCAAAAGAGTTGGGACTTCACCGGCAGTTTATCAATGCTGAGGAGGTGATAGAAGAATGCCTAAAAAGATAGGGTCTGTTGCTGTAGTAGGCGGTGGAATCGGAGGAATGCAGGCGGCCCTGGATCTGGCCGATTCAGGGATGAAAGTCTATCTCATCGAATCAAAACCCGGGATAGGCGGGGTCATGTCCATGCTGGATAAAACTTTTCCCACCAATGACTGTGCCATGTGTACCATGGCCCCCCGGCTGGTGGAGATCGCCAGGCATAAGGATATAGAAATTATCTCTCATTCGGATATAGAGAAGATCGAAGGGAAGCCGGGTAAGTTAAAGGTGACCCTGAATACCAAAGCCAGGTTCATTGATGTGGATAAATGTACCGGGTGCGGCACCTGTACGGAAAACTGCCCGGTGCTAAATGTTGTCCAGCCCATATCTCTTGAAGAAAAAGAAGTCGTAGAAATTGCACCGGAAGTAAAAGCAAAGGTCTTTGATATCGTCAGGAAGCACAAGCATAGAGCGGGGCCGCTCATGCCAATCCTTCAAGAGGTCAGTGAATACCTGAGATATTTTCCCGAAGAAGTTTTAAAATACATATCCCTGGAAACCGGCTATCCGTTGGCTCACATATGCAGGATAGCGACATTTTACAGTGCCTTCAGTTTAAAGCCCATTGGTAAATATATCATTAATGTCTGTTTGGGAACGGCTTGTTACGTCAGGGGTTCGGAGAAACTGCTGGAGAAATTCAGTGATGTGCTGGAAATCGGCCAGGATGAAACCACCCCGGATATGCTGTTTACCCTCAAGTCGGTAAGATGTATTGGCTGCTGCGGGCTCTCGCCGGTGGCTACGATCGGAGACGATGTATACGGTAAATTGCAGGCCAGGGATATACCTGGAATCATAAAAAAATATAAAGAAAAAGAAAAGGAACAAAACCATGCCTAGATTAACAGTAGACGAAATGAAAAAAATGAGAGAGGCTTCCCAAAAGGAAATGTCCCTGAGGGAAGGTAACTTCCGGGGAAAGCTAATCGTTCATTTAGGAACCTGTGGTATTGCTGCAGGAGCAAGGGAAATCATGGATGCCTTTCTTGAAGAATTCGATAAGAGGGTTATAACCGATATTATGTTCACCTCTAGCGGATGTGCCGGCTTGTGTTCGTATGAGCCGATGATTACCGTGGAAATCGGCGATTCTCCTCCCGTAAAATATGGGAAATTGACCCCGGAAAAAGCGATAAAAATTCTTGACCAACACATCCTTGGTGGTGATTTGGTCAAAGAATTTGCCATAGGTATGGGCTCTGAACGGGTAGGATAATGGCTAAAAAGAAGCGGATCGAATTAATGGTATGTGCAGGAACAAGTTGTGTGGGCGGGGGTGCCTTCCGGATTATGGAGGAGCTTAAAAAGGAGTTAAAGAAACAGGGTCTCAAAGATGAAGTTGATGTGGTGACCACCGGCTGCAACGGCTTTTGCGGCCAGGGTCCTTTGATGGTGGTGCTGCCTGACAGAATATTTTACGGCTGGCTCGCTGTAAACGATGTCCCGCACCTGGTGGAAGAACATTTCCTCAAAGGCAGACCCGTCAAGAGACTGATATTTACCCCCCCTGAAGAAAAGGCACCGCTGCCGCTGCTTTCGGATATCCCCTTCTTTAAAAAACAGTTACTGGTGGTCCTGAAAAATAAAGGGATTATCAACCCGGAAAGGATCAGGGATTATATAGCCAGGGACGGGTATATTGCTTTGGAAAAGGTTCTCTTTTCCATGAAACCCGAAGAGGTGGTGGAAGAAATTATGAAGTCCGGGCTGCGGGGCCGCGGCGGTGCCGGTTTCCCCACCGGCCGCAAATGGAAATTGACCCGGCAGCAGGAGCGAAATCCGAAATATTTGATCGCCAACTGCGATGAGGGTGACCCGGGTGCTTATATGGACAGGAGTGTGCTGGAGTCAGACCCACACTCGGTAATAGAAGGTATGACCATTGCTGCCAATGCCATCGGGTCATCCCAGGGATATATTTATGTGAGGACCGAGTACCCGCTGGCAATACAAGGGATGAAGACCGCTATCTCCCAGGCCAGGGAATACGGGCTGTTGGGTGAAGATATTTTAAGATCGGGTTTTGATTTTGACATAGAGATAAGGGAAGGCTCGGGTGCGTTTGTGTGCGGTGAAGAGTCTTCGCTTATCCATTCCATTGAAGGGGATATACCTGAACCCCGGCAGAGGCCGCCCTTTCCCGCCCAATCGGGACTCTGGGGTTTCCCCACCCTGATCAACAACGTGGAAACCCTGGCCAATGTGCCGGCCATCATTGCCAGGGGTGCGGATTGGTATTCAAGCATCGGCACCGAAACCAGTAAAGGAACAAAGATATTTTCGCTGGTGGGAAAGATAAATAATACCGGTCTTATCGAGGTCCCCATGGGAATAACACTCCGGGAGGTGGTTTACGAGATCGGCGGCGGTATTCCCGGTGGGAAAAAATTCAAGGCGGTACAGACCGGCGGACCTTCAGGTGGATGTATACCTGCCAGTAAACTGGACTCTCCTATTGATTACGAATCACTGAAAGAAGCAGGCTCAATGATGGGTTCAGGCGGGATGATCGTTATGGATGAGGATACCTGTGTGGTGGATGTGGCTAAATTCTTTATCCAGTTCACCAATGATGAATCCTGTGGTAAGTGTGTATCCTGCCGTGAGGGCAGTGACGCATTACTGGAAGTACTTACCAGGATATCAAACGGAGAAGGCCGAGAAGGGGATATAGATTTTTTATACGAACTGAGTGAAACCATAAAAGATGCATCCATGTGCGGATTGGGGCAGACTCTGCCAAACCCGGTACTCTCTACATTGAGCTACTTCAGGGATGAATATGAAGCTCATATCAAAAAGAAACGATGCCCTGCGGTGGTATGCAAGGGAATAATCTCTTCACCCTGTCAGCATACATGTCCGCTGGCGCAGGATGCCCCCTGTTATATAGGGCTTATTGCCCAGGGGAAATTTGAAGAAGCGATTAAGATAGTTAGAAAAGAGAACCCACTGCCTCTTATCTGTGGACGTGTTTGTGATACTCCCTGTGAAGTGAAGTGTAAGGCCGGGGAGTGGGGTGATTCCATAGCCATTCGATCGCTAAAACGTTTTCTCGCGGATTATGAGATGAAGCATGGTGTTCACATTGAAGAAAAACCAAAAAGCGAGAGAGATGAGCGCGTGGCTGTGATCGGCTCCGGCCCGGGAGGACTTACCTGTGCGCATTACCTTGCCCTGGCGGGGTATAAATCGACTATATTTGAGAGCCAGCCGATAGCGGGTGGTATGCTTGCCGTGGGCATACCGGAATTCAGGTTACCCAGGGATGTATTGAATGCAGAGATAGAGAGGATCAAGAAATTAGGTGTTGAAATTAAAACCAATACCAGGGTAGGGGAAGATATCCAGCTTTCCGAACTGAAGGATGAATATAAAGCGATTTTCATTGCCACCGGTGCTCATAAAGGTTTAAAAATGAGAATCCCGGGTGAAGATGCCGAAGGAACGATAGATGGAGTGGAATTCTTACGAGATTTTAATTTAGGCCGCGAAGTAAAAATAGGAGATAAGGTAATAATCGTTGGTGGAGGAAATTCAGCTATAGATGCAGCTCGAGTAGTAAAGCGCTTAGGTAAGGATACCAGGATCTTTTACCGGAGGACAAGAGCAGAGATGCCGGCGATTGAGAGTGAAGTCGATGAGGCAATTATCGAAGGCATTGATCTCCAACTCCTGGTTGTTCCAACTAAAGTACTGGCAAGTAATGGGAAAATTGAGGCAATAGAGTGTGTCAGGATGAAATTGGGGGATATGGATGAGAGTGGTAGAAGAAGGCCTGTTCCGATTCCGGGTTCCGAATTTAGAGTTGAAGTAGATACGTTAATCCTGGCAATAAGCCAGGAACCGGATGTATCTTTTATAACCGATGGGGACAGCCTGAAAATTTCTAAGTGGAATACCATTGAAGTAGACCCGGAAACGCTTCATACAAATATAGAAGGAATCTTTGCCGGCGGTGATGTGGTGACCGGGCCCAATAACGTGACTGAGGCGATGGCACACGGAAAACTTGCGGCTCGAATGATAGACAAATATATAAGAGGAGAAAAATTAGAAAGAAAATATGAGGTAACCCGCCCCGCATTACGCGTCGAGCCATTACAACTTTCGGAAGAAGAAATAGAAAGCCTTAAAAAACCTGAAATGTCATTAATCCCGGTTTCTCAAAGGATCGGGAGCTTCAAAGAGGTTGAATTAGGCTTTACGGAAGCGCAAGCAATTGCTGAAGCCAAACGTTGTCTCAGGTGTGACTTAGAAAAAAAAGGAGAATGATGATTGATGATTAAGGTATAGCGAAAGGGAGAACGAAATGATGAAACTCAAGAAGGTTATGGAGATATTAAAGGGCGAGGTGATATGCGGTGAAAAATTTTTAAATATGGAGGTAAAAATGGCATGTGGGTGTGACCTGATGAGTCATGTCCTGGCCTTCATCAAACATGAAAAAACCTTTTTACTCACCGGTTTGACCACCCCTCAGGCGATATATATCGCTGATGCGGTTAATATAAAAGCCATCTGTTTTGTGAGAGGTAAACGACCGATGGATGAGACGATTCAACTTGCCCGGGAACGGAATATGGTTCTTTTATTTACCAATTTACCGATGTATGAATCGTGTGGAAGATTATATCAAGAAGGACTCATAGGGTGTTCCGAATATGACAGTAAAAGTAAAGGATAAAGTATCGCCTTCAAAAATCCAGGAACTTGCTTATGAACTTAATGTGAAGGAAGCCATGTCCGGTGAGGTCATCACGGTAGGTCCCCATGATACGATGAAGGATGTCAGGAAAATCCTTCAAGATAAACATATCTCCGGGCTGCCGGTGCTGGACCAGGGAAAAATGGTAGGAATCATAAGCATTGAAAATTTTATAGATTGTATTATGAGGGGAGGAATGGATGAGACAGTAAAGGATAATATGACGACAAAAATTGAATCCCTTTACACCGATGAACCGCTGATACATGCCATCAGTAAATTTGATAAATTAGGATACGGGAGATTTCCTGTTGTGGACCACGGCACCGGGAAACTGGTGGGAGTCATCACCAAAGGTGATATTATTAAATGTCTTCTTAAAAAACTCGAGATAGACTATCACGAGGAAGAGATCCATAAGTATAGGGCAAGTCACATATTTGAAGATATTAAATCAAATAAAACCAGCATAACATTAAGGTATAAAATAAAAGGAGGAGATTATAACCACGCCGGTGAACAGAGCGGGTACCTGAAGGTGAATCTTTTAAGGCTCGGTATTCCCCCCCGGATTACCAGGCAGGTCATTGTGGCATCTTGTGAAGCGGAGATGAATATTATTATATTCACGGAAGGTGGGGAGATCACTGTTCGTGTAGAGGAAAACAAGATTAGAGTCAATGCCATTGATAACGGCCCGGGTATCGCGGATGTGGAAAAAGCCATGCAGCCAGGCTTTTCCACTGCCCCCGACTGGGTAAGAGAAATGGGTTTCGGAGCGGGAATGGGGCTGCCCAATATAAAAAATTGCACGGATGCGATGAGCATCGACTCGAAACCCGGAAAAGGAACAAATTTAGAATTTATTGTTTTCCTGGAGAAATAAAAATGAAATTAATAGATATTGTAAAAACGTTGGAACTGGACGTCAAAGCCGGGCATAATTTCTTAAACAGGAAAGTGACCGGGGGCTATGTAAGCGATATATTGAGCAGTGTCCTGACTCACGCGGAACAAGGTAATATATGGGTGACGTATCAAAGACACCTGAACATTGTTCCTATCGCAGGTGCCAAAGAAATTTCAGGTATTATTGTTGTCAGCGGCAGGGAAGTCGATCAAGAGACCCTGGAAAAGGCAGATGAGGAAAAGATGCCAATTTTGGGTACCTCCATGGATGCGTTCCAGGTGGTAGGGAAATTATACCGGATGGGGATCAGGGGAATTGGTGATAATGTATAAGACCGACTTTAAAAAAGATAATTTAGATATAAAACCCATCGGGAATATCGACAAAACACTCCGGGTTTTTCGAGCGCTTCACCCGGAGGTTCATCTCTCTTTTGAACGCATTAATAATTGAGTATGAGGAGGATCGATGTGATAGAACTGACCATAAATGGCGATAAAAAGGAATTTCCTGAAGGTAAAACACTCCTGGAATGTATCGAGGAAGTCGGGTTAAAGGTTCCCACCCTGTGTCATCATAAGGCGCTTAAACCTTACGGTTCATGCCGGCTGTGCCTGGTGGAAGTGGACCAAGAGGGGAGAGCCCCTTCAATTCAAGCTTCCTGCTCCTATCCCGCATCCAATGGCCTCTCCATTCGAACCAATACCGATAGGGTGCAAAAAGCCAGGAGAATCGTTGCCGAATTGCTTTTAGCCAGGTGTCCCGATTCGGAGGTTATCCGCAAGATAGCAGCCGACTGCGGTGTCAAAGAGGTAAGAATAAAGCAAAAGAATGATGATTGTATCTACTGCGGGTTATGTGTAAGGATGTGCGAAGAGCGAATGGGCAGGTCTGCTGTGGGGATTATCGGCAGGGGGCCCAGGAGACAGGTTGACTCACCCTTTGCCAAAAACAGCCAGGAATGCTGGGTATGCGGAGCTTGTGACTTTATCTGTCCCACCGGTAAGAAGGTCTCCACAGCTTCAAGATATACAGAACCCACACCCATCCCGGATCAATATAACACCGGCCTTAATAAGCGTCCCTCGATTTATCAAATGTACCCCCAGATGGTCCCCAACGCGCCGGTTATTGATAAAAATACCTGCGTTCACCTGAACTATGATCAATGTGGTATATGTAAGGAAGTATGCACCGCGGATGCCATCAATTATGAAGATGCGGATAAAAAAGTAGAGCTGGATGTGGGTGCGGTTATCCTGGCTTCCGGGTATAAGGTGTTTGCCGCCCAATCCGTGGGTGAATTTGGTTACCACAGGTATCCCAATGTGGTCACTTCCCTGGAATTTGAGCGCATACTCTCTGCCACCGGTCCCTTTAGCGGCCATATCTTGAGACCCTATGATAAGAGTGAGCCTAAGAAAGTGGCATTTATCCAGTGTGTGGGCTCCAGGAATACGGAAAATATGTATTGTTCCTCCGTATGCTGTATGTATGCCACCAAAGAAGCTGTCATCGCCAGGGAACACAGCCCCGGGCTGAACTGCACCATCTTCTATAGAGACATCCGGGCCTTTGGCAAAGGGTACGAGGAATACTATGAAAGAGCTAAGAAAGATGGGATAACGTATATAAAAGCAAGTCCCTCCACGGTAAAACAGGTTCCCGGCACTAAAAATTTAAGAATCCAGTACAGCAAGAGCGACAACGGCGGAGGTATGGTAGAGGAGGAATTTGACCTGGTGGTGTTATGTGTGGGCATCATATCCGGGCCTTCAAAAATGCTGGGAGAGCTGCTGGATTTAGAATTGAATGAAGACGGATTCATTGATATGCATCCCCTTGATCCTGTAAAAACCAGTAGAGAAGGCGTCTATGTGGCCGGGGTTTCATCCGGTCCCAAAGATATACCTGAATCAGTAATGGAGTCTGATGCCGCTGCATCAAGATGTCTGAACCTTCTCAGCGATGTCAGGGGTCAACTGATCGCTAAGAAAGAGTACCCCCCTGAAAGAGACGTCAGCAAAGAGGAGCCCAGGGTGGGTGTATTTGTATGTCACTGCGGTACCAATATCGCCGGAGTGGTCAATGTCCCGGAGGTGGTTGAATATACCAAAACCCTTCCCAATGTGGTATATGCGGAAAATAACCTGTATACCTGTTCGGCAGACACCTGTGAGAGAATAAAGGATATTATCATTGAAAAGGGACTGAACCGGTTGATCGTGGCCTCCTGTACCCCAAGAACCCATGAACCGCTGTTTATGGACACCATGAAACAGGCCGGTCTGAATCCTTACCTGTTTGAAATGGCCAATATCAGGGACCAGTGTTCCTGGGTGCATATGCAGCAGCCAGCGGAAGCCACCTTAAAATCGAAAGACCTGATCAGGATGGCAGTGGCAAAAGTTAAAATGAACGAGAGTCTCTATCCCCAATTCGTGGGTGTTACCAAAGCAGCCCTGGTGATTGGCGGCGGGGCTGCCGGCATGACAGCGGCTCTTGAACTGGCTGGCCAGGGATTTGACACACACCTGGTAGAAAAAGAAAAGCAACTGGGTGGTTTAGCCAGGAAAATCCATTTCAGCTCGGACGGGGATATCCCCGCGAAACTGGAGGAACTGGAAACTTCTGTCAAAAATCATCCCCAAATAAAACTCTATATGAATTCCGAAGTGACTTCCATTGAAGGGAGTGTGCCAAACTTTGAATCGGTGATCAAGACAGGTGAAAAAGAAACCGCGATAAAACATGGTGCAATCATCGTTGCCACCGGTGCCCGGGAATACAAACCCACGGAATATCTATATGGTGAGAACAAGAATGTATTGACCCAGACGGAATTTGAAGAACGATTATCCAATGGTGGAGTTAACGGTAAAGATATCGTCATGATCCAATGTGTGGGTTCCCGTGAAGAGCCCAGGGACTACTGCAGCCGGGTATGCTGTACCGTAGCTATAAAAAATGCCCTGAAAATGAAAGAGCTGAACCCGGATGCCAACATATACATATTGCACAAAGATATCCGTTCATATGGTTTCTATGAGAAGCTTTACCGGGAGTCCCGGGAGAAAGGTGTTGTGTACGTACGATTTGATGAAAACAAACCCACAGTAAGTGATAACAACGGAAAATTAAAGGTTTCCGTAAAGGACCGGCTCCTGGATATGGACCTGGATTTAGCGGCGGACCTGGTGGTGTTGTCCGCAGCCATCGAAGCGCCGGAAACCAATACCGATCTCAGCAAGCTGCTAAAAGTACCTATCACCAGGCATGGTTTTTTCCTGGAAGCCCACATGAAGTTAAGACCGGTGGATTTTGCCACTGATGGGATATTTGTCTGCGGCACCGCCCACAGCCCCAAGAATGTTCCCGAAAGTATCTTGCAGGCTATGGCCGCTTCTACCCGGGCCGGGGTTATCCTCTCCCAGGATGAAATGGAAATCGAACCCAGGATTTCAGAACCCATTGATGCCAATTGTGACGGCTGTGCCTACTGTATTGAACCCTGCCCCTACAGTGCCATTACATTGATCGAATATATGAAGAAAGGTGAGGTTAAGAAAACCGTTGATGTGGATATCACCTTATGTCACGGCTGCGGGACCTGTATGGCCACCTGTCCCAAACAGGGTATATTTGTCAGGAACTTCAGACTTGAACAGTTTGGCGCGATGGTTGAAAGTGCGCTGGAACCAGTATAATCGCCTGGTGGATGGAGGTTTGCAATGAGCGAAGAAGAATTTGAACCCAAAATAATTGCTTTCTGCTGTAATTGGTGTTCTTATACCGGGGCGGATCTTGCCGGTGTCTCCAGGTTACAGTATCCCCCAAATGTCAGGATAATCCGGGTCATGTGTTCAGGCATGGTGCATCCCAACCTGGTAATCGATGCACTGACCAAAGGTGCGGATGGAGTGATTATGTGCGGCTGCCACCCGGGAGACTGTCATTATATAGAGGGAAACCTGAGAGCGGAAAAGAGAGCCGATGCCATTGCCCTACTGCTGGAGGATTTTGGCCTGGAAGAAGAACGGTTCAGGCTGGAATGGGTCTCGGCTTCCGAAGGACCGAAATTCGCCCGGGTAATGAAAGAGATGGTGGATACCATTAAAGAACTGGGCCCCAGCCCCTATAGTGAAGGATAGAATAAAGGAGGTTTGAGTTGGCGGATAATTTTAAGATCATTGACAGTAAGAAGTACATGTGGGATCATGAAGATTACCAAACCGAAGCTGCTGCCCGGGAGAACATCTCAACGTATAGTAATGATGGTTTCGAAACAAAACTCATCGAAGAAGACGGGAAATACCTGGTTTACACCAGGCGAGTGGTCACAGAAATCGTGGTTGAAGGTGAACCGGTTTAACGTTTGAGGTTTAACCGGCTGCAAAAAACCAGGTAATGCCAAAAGTTAAAGGTTTAATAAAATAAAATGAAAGAAATATTGCCAAAAAGACACCAGGGCGCTTTCATCGTGTCTTATTGGCAAAAATAGGAGGTTTTGATGCCAAAAGTAGCAGAAGAATGGCTGAATATTTGTGGCGGATGTGAAGTGGCCATCCTGGACATCGGGGAAAAGCTTTTGGATTTACTCCCCTCCCTTGAATTCGTCCATATGCCGGTTCTAATGGACCACAAGTATTTCGGTCAAACAGGAGAAAAGAGTGAGCTTGAAATCCCGGAAGCAGATATCGGTATGATTTCCGGTGGGATAAGGAACGAAAAGGAAAAGCATGTGGCCGAGGAGATGAGGAAAAAGTGCAAGACCCTGATCGCCCTTGGTGCATGCGCATGCCATGGAGGCATACCGGCACTGGCCAATATGTTTCCCCTGGAGGATCTCTATGAGAAAGTTTACCGGGATTCCCGGAGCACAGAATCTGCCGATACTCCCTCTAAAGATCTTCCTCCCCTTACGGATAGAGTTTATGCCATTGATGAAGTGGTTAAAGTGGATGTCTATATCCCGGGGTGTCCGATGAACCCGGCGATTATAGCGGAAGCATTGACATGTCTCCTGGAGGGCAAGCTCTTTGAACTCCCGGAGCGAAGTGTCTGCGATGACTGCCCAACCAAACGGGAAGAGAAGACAGATGTTGGGTTGAGAAGGCCTTTACAGGATGCGGAATTTACTCCGAGTGAGTATGATAAGATGCGGTGTCTGAATGAGCAGGGGATACTTTGTTTAGGGCCTGTGACCAGGTCCGGGTGTGGAAAACCCTACCTGGAAGGAGAAGCAAATATTCCCCGCTGTATTAAAGGATATATGCCCTGTCGCGGCTGTTTCGGTCCCATAAGAAAAAACGCCAATCCTTTAGTGGATATGATAAGCGCCCTATCAAGTATCGGGCTTGATGCCAAACTGGTAGAGGACAGACGGGCGTTGCTAAACAGGTATATCGGCGGGCAGAAACGTCTAAGACCTTTACCGGCGAAAAGGAGGTAATCGAAATGGGTAAACAAATCGTTATACAACCAGTCTCACGGATCGAAGGCCATGCCAAAGTGACCATTCAACTGGATGATACCGGTAATGTTGCCGATACCAAGGTCAATGTAGTAGAATTAAGAGGGTTTGAAAAATTCTGTATCGGCAGGCCGGTGGAAGAGCTCCCCAGGATTGTAACCAGTATCTGCGGGGTTTGCCCCTGGTCGCATCACCTGGCTTCCGCTAAAACCAATGATGCGGTCTTTGGCGTGGAACCACCCCCGGCTGGGAAGAAGCTTCGCGACCTCTGTAACAGCATCGCTTATACCGAAGAACACATCCTGCATTTCTTCTTTTTAGCCGGTGCTGATTTTGTCATGGGACCCGATGCCGATTATTCGGTGCGTAATGTCATCGGTATTGCCCAGGCTAACCCGGAAATCGGGAAAAAAGTGGTGCGCAACCGTTGGCTGGGCTCACAAATGCTTGAGATGATATCCGGTAAATCAATTCACCCGGTGACCGCTGTTCCCGGGGGTTTTAGTAAACCGTTAACCCAGGCTGAAAGGGATAAAGTCCTGCCCATGGCAGAAGAGGTTTTGGAATTTGCCAAATTTTCCATCGCGTTTGCCAAAGATAATATTTTCCCTAAGTATCTTGATGCCGTTAAAACCTTAGGTGTAATCAATACGGGTTTTCTTGGTACAGTGGCGGATGATGGGTCTCTTAATGTGTATGATGGCAAACTCAGGCTCATGAAACCCGATGGGTCTTATGAAGACTTCACTTATGAACAGTATACAGACTTTATTTCAGAGAAAGTGGAAGACTGGACATACCTGAAGTTCCCCTATGCCAAATCCTGGGGTGAAGGTTTCTCAATGGATTTCAACGATCCAAAGGGAATTTACCGGACCAATACACTGGCCCGGATCAATGTAGCGGATAAGATGGCAACACCATTGGCCCAGAAAGAATTTGAAGAGTTCAGGTCCCAGTTTGGCCGTCCCGCCCAGTTAACGCTTTTGTATCACTGGGCCAGGCTGATTGAACTGCTGTATAATGCCGAGCATGCGGTGGAACTTTTAAATGACCCGGATATCACCAGTAAGGAAACACGAGTTGCAGTGACTCCACGAGCAGCCAGGGGTGTGGGATGTGTCGAAGCGCCCCGGGGCACACTGATTCATGATTATGAAACCGATGAAAATGGCCTGGTTACAAATTGTAACCTGATCGTTGGCACCACCCATAATAATGCTCCCATTAATATGTCCGTGAACCAGGCCGCCAAATCCCTGATTAAAAATGGGAATTACGATCAGGGTATGTTGAACAAGATTGAGATGTCGATTCGAGCTTATGATCCCTGTCTCTCTTGTGCCACCCATAACCTTGACGGCAGCATCGCAGTTCAAATCGATATCCTGGACTCTAAAGGTAACTTGATCGATACCCTTAAGAACTGAGACTTTAAAATTCAATTTAGCCTAAAAGCTTTAAAATAAGGGGTACGCGCTGGTTTATCCAGCCGTACTCCCTTTTTTTATTTATCATGACAGATTATTGGAACAAGGAAATACTGGTCCTGGGATGCGGGAATATTCTTTTTGGTGACGATGGGTTTGGACCTGCTGCTGTAGAGTATTTACAAAAAAGCCGGGAAATCCCTCCCGGGGTTGGCATAATTAATGCCGGTTTGAGTGTAAGAGAAATACTATTTAATGTTACTCTAAGTGATAAACGGCCAAAGAGAATAATAATCGTCGATGCCGTGGATGTGGGGAAACCGGCCGGAGAAATCTTTGAACTGGATATCTCTGAAATCCCGGAAAAAAAGATCGATGATTTTTCCATGCACCAGATACCCACTTCAAACCTTTTAAGAGAATTAAAGAATATATGTGGTGTTGATGTGAAGATCATCGCTGTACAGGTTCAACATATCCCTGAGGAGGTTTCTCCCGGGTTGTCGGAAGTTGTTCGCGATTCCATCCCCGCAGTATGTGAGACGATCTTCCACCATTTAAAGTAATTACAGGTATTCCATCATTTCATCATTCCAGAGGTGATTGGAGTAAAGTGGACCCCCTTTTTTTGGATTCGGATTTTGGATTTTTGCCTGTCCCCTTGTCTTCTTGTTTTCTCCCCTGCTTAAGTGATACCGAACTTTTTCATTTTTCTCCATAGGGTTGTCCGGTCCATCTGCAGAATATCAGCCGCCTTTTTCTTATTCCAACGCGTCTGACTAAGGGCATCCAGGATCAACTCCTTTTCCCCGCTAAATCGCTGCAAAGGCGAATCTTCAACATGAATCGCTTGATGGGCATCCATTTCCATAATTGTTCCCGTTTTCGTATCTTTATTTGATTTTCTTCGATCGATTACCGCGGCTTTTAAATATTCAGGGAGGTGTTTCTGCTTGACTTGACCTTCATTACAGAAAATAAAAACATACTCCATGATATTTCGCATCTCTCTTATGTTTCCAGGGTAGTTGTGATTCAATAAGATTTCTAAGGCAAGCGGCGAAACCCCTGCCACATTTTTCTCCTGGATAATATTAAATTGGTTGATAAAATAATCGATAAAAAGCGGGATATCACTTTTTCGCTGCCGTAGGGGCGGGATTTTAATGTTGACTACATTTAATCGATAAAACAGGTCTTCCCGGAAATTGCCCTGTTCTACTTCTTTAAAAAGCTCTTTGTTGGTGGCAGCCAGGAACCTGACATTGATTTTTTCCGCTTTTGTAGCCCCCAGGGGGATAATTTCCCCGGTTTCCACCGCCCGCAGCAGTTTGGCCTGGAGTGGCAGGCTCATTTCCCCGATTTCATCCAGGAAAAGTGTCCCCTGGTGCGCAGCCAGAAAAAGTCCGGGTTTATCTTTGCGGGCATCGGTAAATGCCCCTTTTTTATATCCAAACAGCTCGGATTCTAGCAGTGTATCCGGTAAAGACGCACAATTGATCTTGACAAAGGGTTTGTCTTTCCTATCACTCAGGGTTTGAATGGCTGTGGCAAACACCTCTTTACCCACCCCGCTTTCTCCTTCAAACAACACCGGTACCGTACTGGCCGCTATTTTGGGGAATTGATTCAAAATTTCGATCAAACGCTTATCCTGGGTGATAATATCTTCGAAAATGTATTTTTCCCGAATCTTCCTTTCCAGTTCAACTTCACGGGTGATATCTGAAAAAATATCTACCCAATATCCATGAGTATAGATGACTTTTGCTTTAATATATTTTCTTTTGTTGTCTTTTGTCAGGATATCAGAGATGAATTCTTCCCCTTTTTTTCCTTTTTTTCTCATATTGATGGGGCAAGTATCTTTGCAGCATTTTGTCCTTAATACTTCATAACAGAATCTCCCGGCAGCTTCTTTTTCGGAAAAACCGGTTATTTCCTGGCAGGCTTTGTTCATATTTTTAATTCGTAAATCATCTTTAATGACCATAATACCTCCGAAATTATGGTCAAATACATCATGAAAAAATTTGTCTAACATATTCCCATTTTAACATATTGCCCACAAGAATGCAACAAAATGCAACAGATACCACATATCGTTTTCCCCTCGGCGAGGGGGGCCTATAAGGCCCTTCGGGCCTCCTGAAGGCTTCTTTAACTGAACCGCTGCGGCTGTAAATGCAACAATATGCAGGATGTTATATAATCAGTGAGAAGTTGTTTACACATTGGGTATCGAAGCCTTCAATCTTTTTTTTAACCTTCTTACCCAAAAACGAACAAAAGGCTGGCATGATTTTTGCTTATATAATTGAATGAGAATTGTAATAACGGTTTAAAAAATCGATAAGGAGGTGTAACATGCCTGGTGGTGATAGAACCGGTCCTTTAGGTGTGGGCCCGATGACAGGTAGAGGTTTGGGTTATTGTGGGGGCTTTGATGCACCCGGATATGCATACACGGGGCCTTTTTTCGGAAGAGGCTTCGGATTTGGCCGGGGAAGAGGCCGTGGAATGAGGCGCGGCATGGGTTTCGGGCTGCGCTGGGGTGTTTCTGTTTATCCGTACCCCTATGTGCCCCCCTATTCCTACGAAAATGAAGCGGAAATGCTCCGCCAACAAGCCAAACACCTGGAAGATTCATTAGAGCAAATTAACAAACGGCTCACTCAAATAGAAGAACAAACAGTAAAAGACAAAAGCGAAAAAAAATGAAAAAACAAGGTGAGGGCACCCGGACAACACCGCTCTTCCCGGTGCCCTCACCTTCTCTACCAACAGGATAACAGGATAGAAGAGAAACAGAAGGTGGATATCAATAGGAGGAAAAGATCATGAGGGTATTAATCGCAATTGAAAACGATGCCGGGCTGGATTCAATACTGGACGCACGATTTGGAAGAGCCGGTTATTTCCTGGTTTATGATACGGATGAGCAAAAAATCCTCTCTATCCAGGAGAATCAGTTTAAAAACGAAGGTCACGGTGTGGGGATAAAAGCAGCCACATTTGTCATTGAAAATGGATTCCAGGCGGTCATCGGGGCGCAGCCCGGTCCCAAGGCAGCGGCAATACTGGGACAGGCCAATGTGAAGATGATCGTTGACGACAAAGGAACCGTAAAAGAGGCCCTGGAAAGACATAAACAAGATTTAACGGTTTAATCATCATGTATATTGCAGTGGCTTCCGGGAAAGGTGGAACAGGAAAAACACTGGTGTCCACTTCTCTTGCCCTCTGTGCAAAGGAATACGAATGTACTTATGTTGATCTCGATGTGGAAGAACCCAACGGTTCTATTTTCCTGGCGCCTGAAATAGGGGAGGAGATTCCCTTTACTCTCCAGGTGCCGGAAATAGATAAGACCGTTTGTACCTTTTGTGAAACCTGTGCAAAATCCTGTTTATTTAATGCTCTGGCCATTCTCCCCCCGGTAAAAAAAGCCATGTTTTTCCCTGATCTGTGTCATTCCTGTGGTGTCTGTACCTATGTATGTCCTGTTGACGGCGCTGTCAAAGAAGTTGCCAGGGAAATCGGGAAGATAAGAATCGGCAGATCCGGGAATATCAAATTTATCGAAGGGCGACTCAAGGTGGGCCAGCTTTCCGGGGTCCCTTTAATCAAAGGAATTATCAACGATTATATGGATATGGAGGGTCTACTCATTGTTGATTCATCACCCGGTACGTCATGCCCGGTGGTAGAAAGCCTGAAAGGAAGCGATTATGTCATCTTAGTTACGGAACCCAACCCTTTTGGTTTAAATGATCTGGAACTCACCGTGGAACTGGTCAAAGAGTTAGGCAAAGATGCTGGCATCATCGTCAATAAAGATAACGGCCAATCAACTATCATCGATGAATTTTCCCATGAAGTCAATATCCCGGTTATTTTAAAAATCCCTTACTCCATCGATATCCAGAAGGCATATTCAAACGGAATTCCCCTTGTGATATCAATGCCGGGAACAGCGGAGCAATTCAAAGTCGTATTAGAAATGATTAGTAGACGGTCATAATGGTGCGCTGCTGCACGGAGACAAATGAAAAATAAGAAACCACAGATTACACTGATTACACTGATTTTTTTTGTTTTTTTTATAATTTGTGTAAATCTGTGTAATTTGTGGGCTTTTTTCATCGCAGTCGCTCATAAGGCCGCTGGGCTCTCTCAATTCTATTGTAGGGGCTTGATTTATCAAGCCCGGCCCGGACGATTCATCCATGCCTCTACGGGGTTTGATGAATCAAACCCCTACGACAGAATTTATGCATATTTTTATTCGCGTCCCTTCGCGTGTCTTCGCGGCTTATTTTC
>CP070627.1:4121182-4124552 GCA_020355945.1 Candidatus Aminicenantota bacterium
CCGTTGGGCTCGGTGACCTTTAACGACAGGTCATTGATACGGTGAACTGCTGCAAGGGGAACTCCCGCAGGATCCGCGTATACCAGGGTGGCCTTTAACGAATCGGTGCCGGTGGTAACGTTTACGTTATAAGTATGGGTTCCTAAGGGGGCAATTACTGCACTTTCGTCGATAAGAACCGGGAAGCTCCAGTTATGGGCCTGGGCCAAATCGTAGAGATTCCCCACATCCGCCATACCCCAACCTTGATGCATCCGGGTCCAGTCGTGGCTGGTGCCGCTGAAGGGGTATTGATAGGCAGAGTGAATCAACAGTGCCTTGGCAGTGGTAAAGTGGGGCCGGCTGTCAAAAACATCTCGACCCAGTCCCGGACCACCGGCAAAAACACCGTCTGCCCACATCTGGAAAATCAACCCCATATGACCGGCGGTAATCGGGGTCGCCCCGCTGGTGCCGCCGAAAGTATTGGTGTAGGCAGTATCGCTGCTGTAATAGGTGGTACGGATATAGTCATAGAAATGCCACACATCCGGCTTGATACGGCCGTCAGCAGCCGGACCGATACTGGCGCCGCTGCACCAGCAGTCGTCAGTCTTGGTCAGGGTGTCATAGTGTCTCACACCACCAACAGAGACGATGTTCTTGGCCCAGGCTTGCGGCCGTGAATCCTGGTTCCCGGCGTTGCTCTGGGACTGGGTGATGATTATATCCAGGTCGAATATAATCTCATCCATTTCTGCGGAGATGGTGGTGTAGAAGAAGGTGCGGGTGTTTCCCCAACTGTTGGTCTGGAAGACGGCGCGGTAGGGACCGGCAGGGTCCACCAACTCCTGGGTAAGAACGTACCTGTCGGTGAAACAATTATAGCAGGAAAAAATCGGCTGTTCCGCATTGGGGAGCATGCCGCGGGCTATGGCTTCACCCGTACCACTGCCGAACACGATTCCGGTGACCGGTGTCCCATGGCTGGTGCTGGAGCTGTTGCCAGCGTGCATCATAATGGGAGTCACCTGGAAGTCCACGTGGGTGGTTCGCACACCGCCATCACACACCTCGGCCCGTACACCTTGGCCGGTATAACCTTGAACCGTCTCTATATAGTCGGCTCCGCCAATATCCCGGGCATTATTCATATCCTCTTCTTTGGGGGTGCACAGGTCAATTGCCAGGACCTGGGGTTGAGCCGCCACCTGCTGCAGTTGACCTTGATCCAGTTTGGCTTCCATACGACGGCCTTTGGTTTTTAATATCACTTCGCCGCCGATGCTGGTGATGAAATCCGCCACTTCCTTTTTCTTGGTTTTCTTGGTCAACCAGAGGGAATAATCGGTTTTGTCCGCCGACATCACTCGACTCGCGTTATCTTCCAATCCCACCAGCTTGAAGCTGGTCTGATAGACCCCGACCCAACGAACAAAGGGCATACCTTGTACTTTTCTGCTGGTTTCCCAGGACATTTCCACGATGAGGGCGTGGTCCGGCATGGTACCGCAAATTTCGCCGCCAATGGCGGTGATTTGCTTTTGATACGCCTCGATGGCCTGGGTCACACACTGTACGATGTAAAGGTTCCTACCTGCCGGTGCCTCGGTTGTCATAGCCAGGGGAGGGTTCACCAGCGGATCAAATACATGGCCCCGCACCCTGATAAAATTCCTCTGGGGTAATTCCCGGGAAAAGTTTTTCCCATCCAGGCTAATGCGATAGGAATCGTTTCCGTTAAGCAAGATGCGAACCGGCGAGTCAGCCAATTCGATCATTCGCTCCTGGCTCCTGACTACCTTTTTCGGCAAATTAGCGGCCGTCCATACCAGGCCGCAAACGCAGACAAAGGTAATTGCAAAAAGCAGGAGACGACTTTGTCCAAAAAACCTTTTCGTTTTTTTCATGTTTCCTCCTTTTTAATGGATTGTATTTTGAAAAGTTTTATAGCCAAACTGGTGAAATCTTGAGATGAGAGATATAAGATATATATATTACATGAAAATCAGATTATGTCAATACACCATTGGTTGTATTTTTGGTATGAAAATTTTTTCAAAAAATCGTACAACTTAAGTAGTATATTCCTGAAAAGGTTGTACATTTGAAAAAGAACTTAGTTCGCTGCACTCACCTGTGCGTGTCGATTGTTCGCATGCAGACAGTGAATGAAGGAATTAGCATGCTAAAGAAGCCTGAGCCACCAATCGATGTCCGATGTTATCCACCATAACCGAAAAGCCTTCCAGGGTTCGAACTCCTAATAAAATCATATCGCCTTTTTCGGCAAAAACGACCTCATCGTTGGTTTCAAAGCCTTCGGCTCGCAAAATAGCATAACCCACCTGACGTTCAACACGATCCCCTGAAGCAGTAATAAACATTCTTTTCCGACGCGGTGTTATCCCTGTCTTTTTTAGAATATCTCCGGGAAGCCATGTCAGTTCCGAACCCGTATCTACGATTGCTTCTATTGGTGAAGTGATACGATCTTCTTCTTTGGGATTAACGGCCGTGATTGAAACTTTAAAAGTACTCATTATTATTCCTCTTCATATATTTTATCTTAGTTTAAAACGATTAATTGTAAATGTCAAGAGATTTTTCTCATTAAATCAGGACAGTGTATATTCAGCCTTGAAAAAATTTGGAATATGTATTATAGTATCTTTCGTGAATCTTGAAATCGATCATGTCTTTTGCTTCGTAGACCCGGGAATCAAAGAACTTGAAAAACTGGTGAAAAAAGGATTTAAAGCAAATATATCCAGGATTCACAAAGGCCAGGGTACAGCCAATCGCTGCGTTGTTTTTAAAAAAAATTATCTGGAACTGATTTATCTCACTTCCATCGAGGAAGCGAAAGCAAACCCGCTCAAGCTTCATATAAGGGCACTCTGGCAGGAAACCGGCGCATGCCCTTTCGGTATTGGCTTGAGAGGCCATGTGTCAAAAAAAGAAAGAAAACTGTTCCGGGAATATAAGCCGAAGGATCTACCTAAAGGTGAGATATTAATTTATAAAGAGAGTATGAAGAAGCCTTATTATCCGCTATTTTTTATAGTACCTTCAAAAGAAAGATTGGAAGATCATTGGCCGGTGAATAATCATTCTATCCCTAAGGAGGAACTGGAGAATAAATTCAGGGTTTCGGCAATTGAAACAGTAGAGATAACCGGGCCTAAGATCGAACCTGTTCCCTTAATAGAGAATATCCCGGGTATAACATTGGGGAAGGAAGAGAATTATTTCATGAAGATCGGGTTAAACGGTGATTGGCAAGATAGTATCCATATCAATTCATTGCTGTCGTTTACCGTTGTCAATTATTGAACAGTTGGTGGAACTTCCAGAAGTATACAAGACAAAAATTGTGTTCTTAGACGGT
>CP070627.1:4124652-4133932 GCA_020355945.1 Candidatus Aminicenantota bacterium
GACCTGCCGCCTTTCTCCTTAAAAAACGTGCGGGATCTTTTTTCTCAATATACGGAAGAAACCAACCAACCCTTTAGCGAAGCAGCAGTCAAAAAGATTTATGAAGAAACCGAGGGCCAACCCTGGCTGGTCAACCGCCTGGGCACCATCCTCACTGTAGATGTTAAACCCGAAACAGTAGAACCCATTGACCAACAGGATGTTGAAAAAGCCATTGAAATCCTTCTGCTGGAAAGAAACCACCACTTCGACAACCTCTATGAGAAGGCCAAACTGTACAAAGAAACGTTTGTGGAAATCGTATTCGATCATGCTGAGTACAATCCCGAGGACGAGGAGCAGACCTGGTTGGAGCAATATGGATTGATAAAGAATAAAGGCGGTCATGCGATTGTGGCCAATAACATCTATAGAGCCAGGTTTACTAATACATTTTTTAAAGAAGTGAATGCCTACGAAAATAAATCGTTACAATCTAACCCGTACGATTGAAGACGGGATTAACCAGCTTTCGGAGAAATACCTGGCATCGGAATCCGTGGAAGAGGGTTTCCTGGTGATTTTCGACATAAAGACGCACATCAGGGAAGAGTGTAAACCGCAGCAGCACCAGGCAGGAGACAAAAAAGTGACCAGCTTCACCATCGGTATCAGGCGGCCTGATTAATCTATTCTTATCTTCTTACCCGTCCCATTTTCCCTTTCCCACGGCTGATTTAAAGAAAATTCACAGATATTTTATATCAGGAATGCGCAGCGGGATTTTTCGGGATTTTTTGCCTGTCACCTTCTTGTGTTCTTGTTCTTTCTTTTCTTTGTCCTGGTTTGACAATTACTTTCTAATGAGTGGCTCCTTTCTTCTTTTCAGGGGGTTGAAATAAATTCATATTTCATATAAAATTATCTTATGAGATTTAAAAAGTTAAAAACGGAGGACAATTATGTCAATAAAAGCCCAATCTATATATGATTTTTTACCATCAAAAATATTGCTCTTAACTATAATTCTTTTTTTAGCCTTCCAGGGATGTAAAGAAGTTGACACTTTGCATCATAGTTCAATTCAAGAAATTAATAGAGGAAACTATGAAAAAGCAATTGAATTATTGAAAAAAATCTTGACAATTGACAAGGAGAATCCTCTTTATCTTAATAATCTAGGTTGGACACTTTTTAGAAATGATAACTTTGATGAAGCAAGGGTTACTTTGGAAAAAGCAAAAGCAAAGTGCAACAGTAGAACTTTAATGAGTTTTATTGAAACAAATCTTTTTATGGTTTCGACTTTTCAAAAAGGTATAGAACTAATACAAGAAGAAAATTATGATGAAGCTATGACAGAATTTAAAAAGGTTTCCTCAAAATACAATACCAAAGAACTTGAATTAAAATACCTGGCACTTTGCTATGAAGGCATGGGAAAATATGATGAAGCGTATGAAAGATGGGAAAAAATAGTAGAAATGCATAAGGGTTCAGAGACCCCGAATAAATTCTGTCTTTTAGCTATAGAAAAACTAAAGAAAAAAAGCTCTGACACAAAATAACGGGACAATTTCTTCTTACATTCTTACAGCCTGGAGCAATCGGTGTGGTGAATAGTGCCAGGTAAATTATTTCTCCTTTTGTTTGTAATTTTTAATTAATAATTTAAACGAATTTCAAGTCCCTGTCCACTCCCCTCAACTTCCCATCTTTAATAATTCGCTTCCTTTTTGGTTCCGGCATGTCCGGGCTGTGGGCAGTTAGTTTATTTTCTTCCACGGCTTAACCTGAAACCCTTGACAAATCCGTATGATTGAAATAAGATAAAACCATGACAGGAAAAAAAATAGAAGTCGATAAGATGGTATATAGAAAGCCGGTACGAATATTCGAGGATTCCGGTGCCGTAATCCCGAAAAAGGCTTATTATGTCCGTTTGGATGATGTTACCAATACCAAAAAGCAAGACCTTAAAACCATGGTAGACGAAAGCAGATACTTCTCCATGTTTGCCCCCAGGCAGAGCGGCAAAACAACATTCTTAGAGAGAATATGCCAGGAATTGCACGAAGACCCCACTTATATCGTAATATTTTTATGTTTCCAGAACCTTAGCGAGGTGAGTAAGCAAGAGTTTTACCGGGAAATCGAAAAAGAGCTTTATACTCAATTAAAAAACAGGCTAAGAGAGGTTGACTGCGAAAAATGCGATAAGATCGAGCACTTTCTTGAAAACCACCGTTTAACAAATCATCTTTCCTTCATGGACCTGTTCGAGGAATTGAACCGGGTAATCGAATTTAAAAAGATTGTCATTTTTATCGATGAATTTGACGGCATTCCTTTAGATGAATTGGAAAATTTCTTAACCACCTTAAGAAGATTGTACCAAAAATACAAAAGCAAAGAGCAAAAGGCCCTTTATTCAATCGGCTTGATTGGCATCAGGAATATAACCAAACTCATTGTCGGCGGAGTCTCTCCTTTTAATATTGCCGACCAGGTAGACCTGCCGCCTTTCTCCTTAAAAAACGTGCGGGATCTTTTTTCTCAATATACGGAAGAAACCAACCAACCCTTTAGCGAAGAAGCAGTCAAAAAGATTTATGAAGAAACCGAGGGCCAACCCTGGCTGGTCAACCGCCTGGGCACTATCCTCACTGTGGACGTTAAGCCCGGAACAGTAGAACCGATCGACGAAAACGATGTGGAAAATGCAATCCGGCTGCTTCTGAAAGAAAGAAACCACCATTTCGACAACCTCTATGAGAAAGCCAAACTATTCAAAGAAACGTTTGTGGAAATCATATTCGATCATGCGGAGTACAATCCCGACGACGAGGAGCATACCTGGTTGGAACAATATGGCCTGATCAAGAATAAAGACGGTCAGGCGATTGTGGCCAATAACATCTATAGAGCCAGGTTTACTAAAACGTTTTTTAAAGAAGTGAGAGTATACGAAGAGATACCCCTGCATGGATACGTTTTACCGGGGAACAGGCTCGATATGGAAAGAATTATCCTTAATTTCGAGCAATATATTGCCCGGATCGGGGTAAACGCATTTTATAAAGAGAATAAACCTTATGAAAAGACAGGCCAATTCCTTCTCACAGCCTGGCTTTACCAATTTGTGAGAGGTGGAGCGGGAGAGCTTCGCTACGAAGTTCCCTCAGGGGTTGGAAGAATGGATATTATTTTAATTTATAAAGGAAAGAAATATATCATTGAAACGAAAATAAACCTTTATAATCTTACCCGTACGATTGAAGACGGGATTAACCAGCTTTCGGATAAATACCTGGCATCGGAATCCGTAGAAGAGGGCTATTTGGTGATTTTCGACATAAAGACGCAAATCGGGGAAGAGTGTGAACCGCAGCAGCACCAGGCAGGAGACAAGAAAGTGACCAGCTTCACCATCGGTATCGGCCGGCCTGGTTAATCTCTTCTTCTCCTTTTACCCGTCCCATTTTCCCTTTCCCTCGACTGGTTTTAAAAAAATTTCCTTGTTTTTCGCGGCCCCAATAAAAATGCATTTTTGGTATTTTTCTATTTTTTGCCTGGCACTTTTTTTTCTACTTTCAATACTTCAAACTTTCACTAAACGCTAATCTGAATGAAAATGACAAAAGCTGGACTTTTTTGTCATTTTTGTCATTTCAGGTTTTTATCCAATGATTTCGCCGCCCCATAAATCCTGTAAAAATTTTCTCCAGGGAATCACCGTTATCCCCCTGTGAAGCCGCTTTGTCTTTTCATTGCAAACCATAAATGCCCGGCGGGGAGAATACTGTTCTGTAAAAGCAATTAGAGCATTAAAGTCCCTATTATCTACACGCGAAGTTCCTTTAACTTCGATGGCCACCTCACCCCTGCCCAGGATAAAATACCTGCCCCGATTTCTTTCCTTACTTACTCATTAATAGTTTATAGAGAAATCCGTAATCCAGGGCTATCCCGTAAGCGATTTGTTGGTTATTGACAGCGCTGTTATGACCGCCCTGGGTATGTTCATAGAAGTACACCTTATACCCCATGTCTTGCATTTTGGCCGCCATTTTCCTGGCATGTCCCGGATGAACGCGATCGTCATGGGTGGAAGTAGTAAAGAGCACTTTCGGGTATTTCACATTTTTTTTCAAATTGTGATAAGGCGAATAGGTTTTGATGTATTCCCACATATCAGGGTCATCAGGGTCGCCATATTCGGCGATCCAGCTTGCACCCGGAGGCAGCCTGGTGTATCGTTTCATATCCAGCAGCGGCCCCCAACACACCACGGCCTTAAAAAGATCAGGACGCATCGTGAATACAACCCCCACCAGCAGACCACCGTTACTTCCTCCCATGATACTCAGTTTATCCGGTGATGTGATTTTTCTTTTGATGAGGTCTTGTGCGACAGCGATGAAATCTTCATAGGCTTTATGGCGATTTTTTTTCAACGCTGCCTGATGCCATTTGGGGCCAAACTCACCACCGCCGCGAATATTGGCCAACACATAAACACCACCTTTTTCTAACCAGCAGCAGCCCAGACTTGCAGAGTAATTAGGGGTAAAAGATACCTGGAATCCACCGTAACCGTAGAGTATAGTAGGGTTTTTCCCGTTAAACTTAATATCGTTTCTCATCACCATGAAATAAGCAATCTTAGTGCCATCCCTGGAGGTGGCTTCAAGCTGCCGGGTTTTGAAGGGCCTTGCCTCAAAAAAGTCAGGAAGGCTTTTGAGTTTTTCAATCTTGCCGGTACTGCCTGAAACCATATATAAGCTGCTGGGCGTCAGGAAATTCTCATAGATAATGAAATAATCATCGCTTTTTTCATTGGTGCTAAACACCGATAGAGTGCCATTGTCAGCTATTTTAATTTGCTTCCGCTGCCATTTGCCGGTGTCTTGCCAGGTGAATTGGTAAAGCTTGCTTACCACATTATCCAGTACCGTAATCAAAATCATGTTTTTCGTGGTGTTCACACTGGAAATAGAACAGCGCTCCCCGGGTGCCATGAGAAGGTGAAATTCCTTTTTGCCAGCCATGACATCCTCCAGTTTGCCAATAATAACCGAATCCTGTTTGTATATTTTATTATCGATCTTCCAGTCGCCTCTCAACCGGATAAGGAGCTGTTTTTTAAAATACCCGATAATATCGGCATCCTCGGGGATATCAATTTTTTTCAATTTTCCATCCGCCAGGAGGTATTTATCATGTTTAAAAAATGTTTTGGCGTCGGTCACCAGGTCGATATGGCCTTCATCGCTAAATAAACGGGAACCATATGCATAGACAGAGGTCTTTTTGGTCTCGAAAATAGTTTTTGCTTTGTTGAGTGGTGTTCCGCGTTTCCACAGTTTAACCATTCGCGGGTAACCGGAGGTGGTTAAAGTGTCCTGGCCAAAATCGCTGGCCACAAAGATGGTATTCATATCAAGCCAGGCCGCAGTGCTTTTGGCTTCAGGCAATTGGAAACCGTTTTTAACAAAGGATTTGTTAGGGATATCAAATTCCCGCACCACGATGGCGTCACCCCCACCCCTTGATAGGCTCAGCAGGGAGCGGTTATAGTCAGGGTAAAGAAAATTCATCTCTATAAATACCCAATTTTCCCCTTCCTCTTTGGCCAGTGCATCAATATCCAGGATGATTTCCCACCTGGGATTCTCTTTCCGATATTCCGCCAATGTGGTGCGACGATAGACCCCACGCAGGTGTTGGGTATCACGCCAAAAATTGTAAAGATAATTGCCTTTTTGGACTGCATAAGGGATGCGTTTATCGGAATTTAAAATCTCAAGGGCCTTTTCATTGCATTCTTTAAATCCCGGTATTGATTCAAGTTCAGCAGCGGTTTTCTTATTTTGTTGTTCCACCCATTCCAGGGCTTTTTTCCCCTTTACTTCTTCAAGCCATAAAAAAGGGTCTTCCACAGCGGTTGATTGGCCCCTCATAAAGAAAATAAACAGACCTGCAATAATTATCAATGATTTTTTCATTCGTTTCCTCCTTAGCTATATTACATTGAACTCCTCCTCTCTAATTCAGCAATTATTATGCCAACTTAAAGAAGGAAAATTGTCCTATATTTAGGACAGGGACAGGGACATGCTCCCTTCCCTGGTCTCCCTCTTGACATATCAGGCATTTTAGGGTATGTTTATTGCTCTAATACTTTGGAGAAAAATAATGAAAGAATATTCAGGTCAATTAATCGCTAAAGGCTTTAAATTTGCCATTGTGGTCTCCAGGTTTAACGAGTTCATTACCGGACGGTTACTGGAGGGAGCCATCGATGCCATTGTACGAAGTGATGGTAAAGAAGATGACATCGATGTGATAAGGGTACCCGGATCATTTGAAATTCCCCTGGTGGCGAAACGAGCGGCGTTGTCCAAAAAATACGATGCCATTATCTGCCTGGGCGCTGTGATCCGCGGCGAAACCCCACATTTCGACTATATAGCCAGCGAAGTCACTAAAGGAATCGCCCTGCTGAACCTGGAATTTACCATGCCTATTACCTATGGGGTGATTACCGCTGATAATACGGAACAAGCCATTGAACGGGCAGGGAATAAAATGGGGAATAAAGGTTTCGAGGCTGCCCGGTCAGCTGTTGAACTGCTGAACCTCTTTAAAGTTACAAAAATATAAATGTAACCTTCAATGTTCCGTATAAAATACAGCAGAGAAGCTGTCATGAAATTACTTTACGAGGTAGATGTCCTGAACTTGAATAATCAACTGACAGCAAAACAACTGCTGAGAAATAATAAAAATTTCTTTAAAGGAATTAACCGTCCGGAGAAAGATTATATTCTCAAGATCGTCCAAAAAGTCCTGGATGACAAAAAAGAAATCGATGAATTGATCACCCGAAACCTGATCGGTTGGAAACTGGAACGACTGATGCCTGTAGACCGTGCATTGCTGAGAATGGGTGTAGCTGAGTCCTATTTCAATGACCAAAAAGCCATTATCATCGATGATGTCATCCGGATTGCCAAAAAATACGGCGGAGAAGATTCCTATAAAATTATAAATGCTGTTCTGGATAAGGTGATTCAATGAAAATTCTAATTCTTTTACTGCTGGTTATTTCCCCTATACGCGAGGTGGAAAACATCAGGCTGTCACTTCCCACCCGGCATCATGAGATTTTCGTCAACTATGCAAATGACAATTTTTCACAAAAATTGATCTATCATCATGACATGCTGACCGCAGAGATCAAAAGCTCAAATTTTCTCAGCCTGAACCTTAATTTCAGGGTGTTTCCCAATAAAAAGTATATCGCAGCATTAAATCCGCATGTACAAGAGATGATTTTAGATTTATTTGATGACAGCCAATCATTAAAAAACTATCTTACCAATGTTTCATATTTCCTGAGTGGGCATATTCGCTATTCTGAAAAGAAGTTACCCCAGGATGCCGCGGCAGTGTTTTTATTCAAAAGAGCCAATTGTGTGGGTTTTGCCAATGTGATGAAAGTCTTGCTGGATTCGGCCGGGATAAAAAATAAATTGGTCAAAGGATTTTACCTTAAAAAAGGAAAAAAGAATGCACTAATCCCGATTCCACATCGATGGGTGGAGATTCACCTGGCTAATGGGATAAAATTCTTTTACGATCCGCAATATCAGCGATTTTCCGCCAATTATATCGCCACCAGGGACGATGTGGACTTTAAACGGGTAAAAAAATTCAAAGTTTATGTGATAAAAAAATCGAAAAAAATAGTCAACTAGAGAGGTCAACCATGTTAGACGAACAATCCAACGTGCGATTAGAAAAACTAAAAAAACTGGAAGAACTGGGAGTTGAAATTTATCCTTATGCATATGACAAATCCCACGACTTTAAAGATATTATTGAAAAATATAAAGAAACCTCCAATGAAGAGTTGGAAGCAGCGGATATTGTGGTGAAGATCGCAGGTCGAGTGACAGCGATTCGAAAAATGGGTAAGAGCGCCTTTCTTCATCTGTTTGATGGCGAAGCAAAACTCCAGGTTTATATCCGCAAGGATATGGTTTCTGAAAAAGAGTTCCAGGTTTTTAAATTGCTGGATATTGGTGACATTATTGGCGCGGGAGGTAAACTGTTCCGCACCAAAACCAATGAATTAACCCTGTTGGTTTCTGAGTTAACGTTTCTCACCAAGTCTTTGCACCCGCTGCCGGAAAAATGGCATGGTCTCCAGGATAAAGAGCTGCGATATCGACAGCGCTACCTGGACCTGGTGGTGAATGAGAATACCCGGAAGATTTTTAATTTGCGTTCTTTGATTATTCAGCAGATACGGATGTTTTTTTATGAGCGGGGTTACCTGGAAGTGGAGACGCCTATGATGCATTCCATTCCCGGGGGTGCGTCGGCAAAACCTTTTATCACCCGCCACAATGCCCTGGGCATTGATCTCTACCTGAGAATCGCACCGGAATTGTACTTAAAGCGCTTGTTAGTCGGCGGTATGGAAAAAGTGTTCGAGGTGAACCGGAACTTCAGGAACGAAGGAATTTCCCAAAAACATAATCCGGAATTTACCATGTTGGAGTTCTACGAATTGTACAAAGATTTTAATTATTATATGAAATTGACGGAAGATTTGATCGCAGTGCTGAACGAAAATATCCTGGGAGGCGATCATATTGAATATGAAGGGAAAAAGCTTTGCATGAAGCCGCCGTTTAAACGGGAAAAATACATGGACTTGATTTGCCAAAAGGCGGGCATTTCCCTGGAAGAGTTGTGGGATGAGGAAAAGCTAAGAGCTTTTATCGAGAAGCATATGCCTGAAGAAGAGATGCCGCCCACCTACGGGAAAATGTTGGAATTGATGTTTGAGCATTATGTAGAAGATTCTCTCCAGGACCCGACATTGGTGATGTATTATCCCCGGGTAATTTCGCCGCTGTCCAAACGTTCTCGCCTGGATGATCGGGAGACCGAGCGCTTTGAATTGTATGTAGCGGGTATGGAGGTAGCCAATGGGTTTTCTGAGTTAAACGACCCCATGGATCAGCGAAGCCGGTTCGAGGGGCAGGTGAAAGACCGGGAAAAAGGTGATGAAGAAGCGCAAGTAATTGATGAAGATTTTTTAGCGGCCCTTGAGCAAGGCATGGGTCCGGCTGCGGGGGAAGGAATCGGTATCGACCGCCTGGTAATGCTCTATTCCGGTACCAATTCCATTAAAGAAGTCATCTTATTCCCCTTGTTAAGACCAAAAGTTGACCAATGAATTTTAGCCACGACCAACACGGACAACCTCTAGTAAAAAGTTTTT
>CP070627.1:4134032-4144006 GCA_020355945.1 Candidatus Aminicenantota bacterium
TGGTTTGCATCTTTTCCTCACCCTGGTCTGTTTTATAAACGACAGGACAGGGACCAGTGGGAATCACCAGCCACTGGGTACCGGTGCGAGTCACTTCCAGGTGAAGGGTAATGGCTGCATCCAGGGGCATGTCAATAAAGAATTTCCGGGTATCTTTACTCTCTTCAATTCTTCCCAGGCTGAGTCGGTCAATTTTGTCCCGCAGGGTATTGTAAAGTTTACCTCCTTTAGCAGCAGCTTTTCGCATAAATTTCCATTCCGATTCCGTGAAACTAACCGCAGCATCGATTTTTTCTATGGCCTTACCAGTATCCTCTTTTTCATGGAAGATCATTTTCATACCGGAATAAGTGGAAGAAACCGGGGCCAAAAATACATCCAAAAGCTCTTCCTCCAGTTCCGGGTTGTATTCCAAAGCGATATTTATTTCCCTGGTAAGCTCCTGTTCGCTGTCTGTAAGACCTTGTCCCAGGAAACGTTTCTCCAGGCTGTGCAAATAAACCTGTACATTCTCAGCACTCATTAATTTTTCTTTAGGTCTCATCATATCTCATTCTCCTTTTGCCTCCGGCGGCCAAAACCCTTTTTGAAAAAAGGGTTCGGCGGTCACGGACTCCCAAAAACTTCTCACTAATGAGGCCTTTTATCATGGTTATCACATTCATCAGCGGTCTTTCTTCTCGTCCCTTCGCGTGTCTTCGCGGCTTTAAAAAATAGGCGGTGGATTTAGGGTGCGGGAAAAATTGCGATTAATTCTTCTGGCGGGTCAGTTCATCATAAATCCAACCGATGTTGTTCTTCTTGTTGGTAAACGGACTGCTGTCCTTCAATCCCTGGTAAGGCTCAAGGTTGATGGTTTCCATGGCCTGTTCCCTGGTTTTTCCCGCTTTGATCGCTGCAGCCACCTCTTTTCTCAAGTACTCCAAATACCGGGCAAGTTTTAAATACTCCCCCGGGTCTGTTACCTGGCCGTGACCGGGAATGATTTTATAATCCGGGTACTCTTTGCAGAGTGTCTCAATGGTTTGAATCCAGTTTTCCGTATCAGAACCATCTTTAACATCAATATAAGGCGGCATGCCATGGAAAAACAGGTCACCGGTATGAAAAACCTTTGATTTTTCAAATACCACCACCAGGTCGCCAGCAGTATGACCGCTTCCAAAATGCTGCAGCCGCACATTTTCATCGCCCATTCGAATCACCATGTCCTTTTTCCACAACTTGACTTTCGATAAGTATTCCTTTTTAGGTTCATCTGCTTTCTGGTTCTTCATCAAAGAGGCTTTGCAATTGGGATGCATCACCACCACAGCATCCTTGCCAATCACTTCATTCCCATCGGTATGATCGCCGTGATAATGGGTATTGACCAGGTATTTAATCGGTTTGGCGGAGAGGCCGGCGATCTTTTTCAATACTTCATCGGCTGTTCCTTTAAATTGACTGTCCACCAGCAAAAGTCCCTCATCAGTCTTAAGAATACCGATATTGCCCCCTCGTCCGGAAAGACAGTAAACCTCCCCGGACACTTTTTCAATAGTAATAGCAGGAGGCTCCTCTTGCTGCGCCAATACCAACCATGACAATAATAAACCCAACATCATCAATAAATTAATAAACTTTTTATTTCTCATTATTCACCTCTACTATTAATTACCAATTTCTCCCGGTTTTGTCAAATTTACGGATACTTTTAAGAAACCCAAAAACTCTAGAGTATTACAGTCGCCAGAGGTAGGAGACCTTGAAAAAGAAAGCGCGGCGGGTTTCCTGGAATCGTCGGGATGACATATATTCCTCCATATCCATGTTCCAACGAATCTTTTCCAACACTGACCCGTAACCCATATGAACCACTGTGCCGGGGATATAAGTAAAAGAAGCCAGGAGGTCCAACAGCAGTTTTTCCTTGTAGAAATTGTACTCGGCAATGCCCCGGAAAAAGAGGTATTTGCTCACCTGGAAGGTGGTGCGGCTGCGCAGGATGGTATAGTCGTATTCCCTTTGGGAATCGGACCGGCGGTAAAAATCCGCATAAGTCAAATCCAAAGAGGTAGTGAATTTCTCTGCCGGCTGGTATTGTAAAGTTAGGGAAGCACGGTTGGACCTGCCGGGATAGGGATTATCCGGGTCATAATAAATGTTCCCGCGGCGCTGTAATAAAATGTAAAAAAACAGGTGTTTGGTAATTTGACTCTCGGCCCGGAACCCGATAGCACTGGTATCAAAACGCTTCCCGGCAAAGACTTCATTCGCCAGGATCAGATCGATACGGAACATAGAAGCCCGGGGCATGTTGATGCGAAAGGTGAAAAGATTGCAGGTTTCAAATAAATTGCTCTCTTTGTCCAGTATATGATAGCTCCAATAAAAAGGCTCGATCCGTTGGAAAAATTTGGATTTGGGGTAAAAGCGGTACATACCGAAAGCGGCCAATCGGGTCAAGCCTCGCCGCGTCAGGAAACCAGTATCCACCTGGAAATCCCGGGAAATATCCTGGAGTCCCATTTCTAAAATAACGTTCCGGGTGCCGTAGCTGTAGCTGAGTCCCAGGGCATGGCCGGCGTTGGTGTCCCCGGTTTCCGGGTTTTGGCTGAGAGACCCCAACAGGTGGTATTCGGCCACGGAGAACCTGGAAATTCTTAAGCGGCCGTCAATACCTGCCACCCGGTTGTATCCTTCTGAAACTTCTCTCCCGGTGTAGAATCCGCCGATATAGGTATCTTTTTTTAGTGCATGCCGGAAACGCAAGATGCCAAAGGTGGCACGGCCGGACCCCGGGGGATTTTCGCCATTCAAGGGCTCATCGATTGCCAGGATACTGGCGATACTGGTTTTCTGGCCCATCTTACCCGTAAGCTTCAAACCAAAAACCGGGTCAATGATGTTACGGGTATGCACAATAGCGTACAGCGGGGCATCTTCGGTATTCCCGGCAAACTGGAACTCATCTATGCCTTCCAGGAAAAAGGGGCGTTTTTCCGGGTAAAACAGGGCATAGCGAAGGTTCACATCCACCTGCCCCGCATCCGCTTCTACCTGGCTGAAATCAGGATTGTAAGTACCATCCAGCACAAGACTCGGGGTAAGTCCCAACTTCCCGGTCAGGCTGAAATCTGTCTGCCGCTCTTCCATTGCCCATTGCCCTGCCTCGAGAGACCGGCCCCGGGTATGGGTAAAGGCAGGCAGTACCTCCATGATTCGATTGTACTTCATCTCCCTCACCAGGATAGGCTGTGCTTGAGTAAGGATAGCTCCTTTATCCGGGAAAAGTTCCGGGTAGCTCAGGCTCTCTGAGGTACGAACGATGTTTCTCACCAACCACAAACCCATTTTTACCTTCTTTTTGACCGGGAAGCGGATACTTTTGAAGGGAATCTTGATCTCTACGGTGTATCCTTTATCATCAATCGCACCTTTGCTGTACCAGACCATATCAAGGCTGGCATCCAGGTCGCCGCCAATATCAAGCATGCCGTCTCCCTGGATGCCCAGGGGGTTGACCAGGAATGCGTAAGCAGACTGCATGTCAAAAAAGGTATCAATACAAATTGCCACCCAATCATCTCCAAACATGTTGTCTCGCCTGGTCATGGCTCCCTTGACTTCCGCGGGGTTCTTTTGAAAACATCGCGCGGCAAAGTAGAAATTCTCCCCATCAGAACAGAAATACATCACCGTCTCTTCGCTGGCAGGTTTGCCATAATCGGGTTTGAAACTTTTGAATCCCCGGAAACGGGCAGCGGTTGTCCAGGCAGGATCATCCAATTTCCCATCGATCCGCGGCGGTGTATTGATGAAAGGGATCTCCATTGCTTCATTCGCCTCAAGACTGCAAACCGGGACAATGGCCATAAAAAAAAGGCCAATGATTAAATACGTTTTACATTGCATCATAACACTTCTCCTGTATCTTAGTTTAGTTTACTTCTTAGATTTATAAAACGATAGATTTGCCCAAAAGGTTTACACCTTTCCTTCCTAAAAAAATCAAACACCCGGGGCCCTTTAAAATTCTCTTCAACCTTTGCCTTTGGCGGCCGGGGCATTGATGCGGATTTTCTACCTTGTCTTTCCCTTACGGGGTTTTTGATCTTTGGGAATCGCACATTTATAAACAAAATCTTTTGTTTTCTCTTTGAATTCCTTTTGCGCCTTCTTTATAATTTTAGGGTTTAACAGGAGATCGATGGCGGCACCGGAAAGAACTTTTGCCGCGGTTATCATGCCTTTGAATCCCACAGATGAGCCCGAACAGGAAACCACACCCCAACCGTGACCGGGAGTTTCGAGCGGCCAGCAGGCCACATTGAGAGAGGCAGTAGGAACCAGCCAGCTCACATCTGCCGCATCTGTAGAACCACCGCCAATGTACTCTTTCGGCTCTATAAAGGGTTCAATCACCGTACTCATACCCTCTTCTTTTTTGTCAAATTTGCGCTGCAATTGACAGGCAAATTCTTGTTCCTCCGTAGTAAATAGCGGCGGGCCCACCAACTGGAGATTCTGATGCAGTACCGATGCCACCGCTCTATTTTTTAAGTAGTTATAAACACCGGTGATCACATGGATCTGATGGGTGGTTTCGGTCATTATGGCCGCACCTTCAGCAATTTTAAGTACCCTGGCATAGACTTCTTCCACTTCCTGTCGATCTTTGCCCCGCACATAATACCATATCCTGGCAAAATCCGGCACTATATTAGGGGCTCTGCCTGCCTCCGGGATCACATAATGCATTCGTACCGTCGGCCGAACATGCTCCCGCAAACAATTGACCCCGTGGTTCATCAGTTCCACCGCATCCAGGGCACTGCGGCCATTCCAGGGGTCTCCGGCAGCATGAGAGGTCTTACCCCGATAAATAACTTCAAAATTATTCAGCGCATTACTGGTTTTCAGGCTAACCTGGTTTTTACTGGAGGGATGCCAATCCAGGCAGACATCTAAACCTGAAAACGCACCATCTCGGATCATGTAAATTTTTCCTTCCACTGTTTCTTCCGCCGGGCAGCCAAAAAATTTAATCGTACCTTTTAATTTATACTGCTGCATGATGGTTTTGACAGCAATGGCTGCTCCGGCGCTGGCTGTGCCAAACAGGTTATGGCCGCAGCCATGGCCCGGTGCTCCGGGGGTAATCGGCTCCTGGGTCACAGAACCAGCCTTCTGAGATAACCCCGGGAGCGCATCGTATTCCCCAAGTATGCCAATGACCGGGTGGCCCTGCCCATAAGTGGCCACAAAAGCCACCGGCAGACCACCCGCACCAAACTCAACCTTGAATCCTTGATCCTTCAGCAATTGTGCCAATAATTGGGAAGATTTGTATTCTTCCAGGGCAATCTCATTAAATTCCCAGATTTGGCTGGCGGTACGGGTTAACTGGTCTGATAATTGGTCTAACTGCTGGAATGCCTCTTTTTTTAAATTTAATATCTTTTGGGTTTTTGGTTTCGCTCCCAATACCAGTGGTTTTGTATTAAAACCGGCCCAAACGAAAACCATCATAAAAATTGAAAATATTTTAAACATGTGCATCTCTTTTTTTAATGACATGAATCTCCTCCTGGTTACATTGGTCTCTGTTCACTGGAATTGAATGTATTGAACGTTTCAAATTCTATTTTAGTTGAAAATCAAGAAAAATGCAAGGCAGGACCCAATTGTAATATGTGATTTGTTTGTATATTGTCATATGGCCCCTGCCCTTTTTTTGAAAATATCGAAGTATGTCAACTATTTCAACGCAGACACATAAACTCAAATATAACCGTAACAACAAAAACTCTATTCTTACAGGAAGAAGAAGAAAGTCGAATATTTCGAATCACAACAATGGGACAATCCAATGACTTGCATATCGCTTTGGTACCGGAATCGATAGCCGCCCAAAGTTTTTTTGCCAGCTTTTTGATTTCGCCTGGCGAAATCTTTTTGCAATCTTCTACAAGAATTCTACGTCCCACAGACATTGAAATCCATACATTGCATTTTAATAATTTATCCTCTTTATCAACTTTATCTCCTATATCCCCTTCATCCTGTTTATCAACCTCATCACCTTGTTGGGCAATGTCTTCAGCCCCGGGGTGTATGGCATCGGAAATATTCTCTTGCAGTAAAAGTTGACTAAAATCCTCATCCCCTGGATTTAATTGGGGATATATTCTTACATTTATATGGAACATGCCGGGCATGATCCCGGTCACGGTGCGGGTGTAGGTATAGATTCCACCGGGTTTAATATCTTTGGGTCGGATGTTACCGGCCTGGATATTGCCGCCTGCCATATTAATCGTCCCGGGTGATTTGTTTTGCAGGCGAATAGGGATCTCCTCTTCAAGCCCTTCAAGCCCTCTAACAATTACCGTCACTTCTGTCGACTCGCCTTTTATAAGAAGATTTTTACCGGCTGCTAGCCTAACGGAAACGTTGCGATATTTACTCATCACCTCAAAATCTCCTTCCTTTAAAGTAATTTTTGTCGGCCCGATGACGTCCGGTGGAGTCAGAACAATTAACCCCCGCGGCGATTCCGCCAGAAGCTCTGCATCAATATCACCAATACGAATGGTGGTGCTGCTAAAATTTACCATCAAAGGGGCCGGTAATGTGAAGCAGTTCCTGGGCTTGCCCTATGGTGGGAAGATGAAAATCAGCAGGGGAATAAACCAGAGGTTTAGGGGAAAGAGGCACTTCTTTTCGTGCCATTTGAACATTGTCTTTGTCCTTGAAAACCAGGTGAATGGCATCTATGCCTTTGGGAATGGTCCAGGAGTTCTTTTTTTGAGCAGCAGATGTCCGGTTATCCTTTATTTCCTCTATTTCCACCACGTAACTATTGAGTTTATCCAGGTTCTTTGCTATTTCTTCTTTTGTTTTGCCTAGAGGAGACGTATACAATGTTCCTGCTACTATGTCACCGAAGGCAATATCATCGGGGAGATTCACATTGATCTTGCCATAGGGAGTCTCTAATGTTGCGGTATAAAGTCCACTGGAAATTTCAGTTGTGATTTTCAGGACTTGAGCAATAGACCCCTTTTGTGCATTTGCTGGTCCGGGCTGAAATAAAAATGCCACCATTACAACCAAAAGTACAATAAGCAAACATTTTAAAAAGTATTGCTTTTCACATCGCATATTAATCCTCCTATAAGAAATATCTTTCTGATAAAGAAAATAGTATAAAAAAATATTTTTTCAATAATAATATTGATTTTTTTTATTAACATCCGGGCGAAGCGGCAACATCATGAGCGGCTGCCATAAAAAGCAACTGTTTAGTTATTGAGAATCAGGGGGGAGTAGGGGAGTGGTCTGCTTTGATGCGCTTGATGATGTTGTGGTAAACCTCTGAAGAGCCAGGGATGAAAAGGAACAGGGCATTCATGTAGTCCTGTTGACGCTTGTTCAACTCTTTTTTCGGAGTACCGGCATTCTTGAGCTCAGCGGCCAATTCTCCCTTATCCATCTCAAAATCCACCTCAGGAAGTGCCCTGGCCTTTTCATAAATTTCACCCACATGATCACAGATGGCCTTGATCTTGTCTGCTGTAATGCCAGGATATTTGAATACCAGTAACTGTTCGAGTTTTTTAAGTCCACGAGACTTTGCATATGGCCAGAAGGTTTCCGGTACCTTTCGCACTTTACGAAGTATTTCAATCTCTTTTTCGCCGCTGGTGGCTTGCCCGGCACGGACAGGGTCGCTCAATTCTTTAGGCGGAATGATACAGCAGGTAAAGGTTCGCAGTATCTCTTTCTGGCTGTCGGTGAGCAGACGGTCCACTTCCGCCGATAAACTCATAAGCTTCAGCATTCCCCTTCTACCAAAAATACCCGCCATGTGGGCCAGGAAGGTTTCCCTCTCCAGACCGGTGAAGTTGGGACATGAGGTTATGTTGAGGGCTGCCATGATTCGTTTGTCTGAACGGACATCGCTTACCCCGGGCTCGGTATGACAGCGGGCACAGCTTGTCCAGGCCCTTTTTTTGTTGTCCAGGGAGAGACGGATAACAGCAGACTCGATGCTCCTGGCTTTCATGACCCTTTCCTCAAGTTCGTCCGGCACTTCTTTACCGAAAATGATGTACTTGCGGACTTCGAGATAAGTATCACGCACTTCTGCCAGGTCCGGGCGGTAAATGGTTTCAAAATCCGGGATTTTCTCGCTGATGGCTTCTACCTCATGGGCCATCTGGCGAAGGCGCCGGGCCTGGTCCGGTGTGAGGTTCATCCCATTAATGGCATTGATACTGGAAAGATGAAGGATAAGGTAACCCATACCGTGAATCTGCTCCTCCCAACTGGCCCTGGAGGTATAATCCCCATAAGAAGGTAAAACTGCGAATAACAGCGTGACCACTATGAATATGATGAAGGTGCGTTTCATGTTATCCTCCTTTTTCATGATTATCATTTTCAATGGTAAAACAATATAAACCGGAAAAGCTTGCAGTAATTCTCATTTGAGAATTTCCAGGTTAAGGTCAAGGCTGAGGTTAAAGAAAACGGAAAACTCCTGGAACATGGAAGAATAGCAGCGTTTTGCGAGTAATAATAACAAAAATTGTTGCATGATGAAAATAGGTTAAAAAGATACAATAAAAAGTGCTTCAATGTAATTATTATTAGCATTTCAGAAGATGATCAAGTTCTCTGAAAAATTGTTAAATAAAAATTTAAAAAAATATTTTGCTGTAGATATGTTTAAAAAAGTAGATTTTAAGAAATTTTTGGGTTTTTTGTTAATAAATGCAACAATTTTGAGTATTGAAAAAGCTCTTTAAATATGCTATTTTAACAGTTCATAATTTTACCTACCTAAAAAGCCAAGGCATCTATCGTAATGATAGGGTCCCCGGTGCCTGGGAAAAATAGTTAGGTTTAATTAATAGATGAATTTTCCTTCAATGACCAGCCAAAGCATCAAAGGCGGAAGCTCACATAAATCAACCACAGGTTGGCGTTGATAAACACAGAAGAAAAGGGAGAATCAATGAGCAATCAAATCAAATTCGTATTTATTATGATTGGAATTATCGTTTTTACATTCCACTTTGCCCGGGCTGTTGAACTGGTCCGGGACGGGAAAATAATCATCCCCACCAGGACTTCTGAGGCGATTAAAATCGATGGCGATTTAAGTGAAAACGTGTGGAATCATTCAGCAATATCAGAAGAATTTATTACAATTAACCCGGTATTTGGTGAGATATTGGACCACAAGACAACCATCCGCATGGCTTATGACCGGCAAAATCTTTACTTCGCATTTAAGTGTTTTGATACCGAACCCAATAAGATAAAAACCTCAATCTCCAAAAGGGATACGATTTCGCGAGATGACTGGATTGGAGTTATTATCGATGCCATGGGAAATAGACAAACCAGTTATGAATTTTATGTCAATCCGGCTGGCATCCAGGAGGATGCTTTAACTTCAGCGGTAGATGGGCGGGCTTATGATAACTCATCCGATTTCGTGTGGGAAAGTGCAGGAAAAATAGTCGCTGATGGCTTTCAGGCAGAAATACGTATTCCCCTGGAGAGTATTCGCTTCAAGAGCGGTGAAGAAGTGAAAATGGGCATTAATTTTATGAGGTATATCAGTCGTCTGGGAAGAGTAGGCGCCTGGCCTGAAATTAAGGCCGGCCAAACCCAATTTAACGCCATGGCCACTGTGATTTACAGGGATTTCAAAAAGAAATTAAAATTGGAAATACTCCCCAATGTTGTCTATAATCGAAATGTTGAGCGGGAAAATGCCGATTCCTGGGGGGAAAGCGATATTTCCACAAATATCGGGGCATCCCTTAAATACGGCATCACCTCTGCCATTACCGGTGAAGCGACTATTAACCCGGATTTTAGCCAGGTTGAAAGCGATGCGTTCCAGGTGGAAGTCAATCAACGATACCCAATATTTTACAGCGAAAAGCGGCCATTTTTCATGGAAGGAATGG
>CP070627.1:4144106-4152671 GCA_020355945.1 Candidatus Aminicenantota bacterium
TCTATTTCTAAAATCCCTTCAATTAAATTATCTTTAACGGTCCCGGTAAAACGTTGGCCCGGTATATTAAGGTCCCCCGGGGTAAGATGCACTCCTGTGGGTTCAATTTGTACTTTTAGTTTCATATAAGATATAGTATGGATATCGGCAATAGAAACATTGGTTTTGGTGAAAATAGATTCATTCATATTTGCCACTTTAATCTTATCCACTACCTTATGATCTGTTTTAAATATTTTGCGATTACTTACTTCAAACTTCAGCATATCGGAATTTTCCAGGTCAAACCACCATTTCACTTTAACCCCTGTTTCCTGGACTAACTGGTTAAGTCTAACGGCGTTGTAAGTTTTTCCCACTAATTTAATTTTTTCAGTGCCTAATTTTGTAAATGTTGATTTTCGGACTTTTCCATCCATTGGGTCAAGGATCTGATAACTTTTCTCTTTTGTTTTGTCATCCGAAAAGTCTTTTTTCAAATTTTTAGCTAGCTCATAATCGCCAAAAATAATATCCGGGGTCATTTTTATTTTTGTGGGTTCCTGGCTCATAAATGATTCAATAATGGCTGTATTATCTTTTATTTCAATTTTTGCCTTTCGTTTGATTTCACCCTGTTTAACATTGATGCTAAAGTAATTACATTTATAAGTCTCAGGGTCTAGGTAAGACAGCATCTTCATGTCCGTATTAACATTACTACCTAATAAAGTGAGCATAAAAAATATATTTTGCTCTACCTGCTTTACTTTCTTGCCATCTTTCTCAATATGGTTGACAGTGAGCTCCGAGTATCCGCACAGCACGCCATTTACTTCAACACCGTAATATTCTTTTTTTGCTTCCCCGAGTATTTTTTCATTACCCGGGTCGCTGCTGCCGGAACACCCAAAAATAAAGAGTAAAACCAGAAAAATAAAAAATAGTCGTTTTAATTGTTTCATTTTATCTCCTCCATCTTTCTTATACGATAAAAAATGAATAAAGGTTCTTTAACGAAAACTGGAAACCGCCTCAAGAAAAAGCCGGAATAACAAATTGAACTCATCCTTTTCAATGGGGAACGACACGAATCTGCCATTGGAAAAAATAATATCTTTCCCTGGCAAATATGTTTCCGTGTTCGGGTATACCCCGGTTTGCTCAAAACCCTCAAATTCTCCATCACTGCCAGGACTGGCAATCCAGAACCGTTCCCTTTGGTATTTATAAAGGAAATCATTTTCCCACACATCTTTTAACGGTATTTTCTCCTCAGGTATTTCATCAAAAAAGAATTCCGCAAAGGTTAACCCAATGCCACAATCCATTGCCAATAATTCCTTGAGGGTTTTGGCCTTAGGAGCCCTGTTAAAATGATCCACATAATCAAGAATAGTCTCCCCCAGGAACTTCATACTCTTCATTGCTTTTTGGTACTGCTGATATATACTGACATCTTTGAGAAGCGGAAGCTCCTCCTGGCTATTGATATGAGTCCCCCACACCAAAAACACCAGGAAAAAAACAAATATAAAAATCACCACCGTTTTCAATATTGCCTCCTGAAGGTATAATTTATACCTCAAAATGGAGAAGAATTCAAATTTTTTTTATAACAGGAAAACCACTTCGCGTGACTTCGCGGCTTAACTTTTTTTACCTGGCACCTTAATGTTTAATGTTAATTCCTGCGGTCACTGCGGTCACGGCCGCCGGAGGAAAAAGTTAATGAGAGATTTAGGGGCCGAAGGGTTGACAATTTCTTTTCTTAAGACTATTATGTTCCTGCAAGGAGCGCTAAATGACAAACGTATTAGCTGTGATATTGGGCGGCGGACAGGGGACACGGTTGTATCCCTTGACCAAATTCAGGGCCAAACCCGCTGTGCCTATCGGAGGAAAATTCCGGCTCATTGACATCCCCATGTCCAATTGCATTCACTGGGACATCCGCAAAATATACGTGTTGACCCAGTTTAATTCGGTATCGCTCCATAAACACATTTTCAATACGTATAAATTTGACCATTTTTCCAGGGGTTTTGTCCAGGTATTGTCGGCTCAGCAGACACTGCAAAGTAGACACTGGTACCAGGGAACCGCAGATGCTGTCCGGAAAAACATTAACTTTATTCAAAATCAAAAAGTAGATGTGGTGGTGGTTCTTTCCGGGGACCAATTGTTCCGGTTTAATCTCCGGGATTTTGTCAACTTTCATCAAGAAAAAAACGCAGAGATTACCATTGCATCCACCCCTGTGTCCAGGGAATCCACCAGCGGTTTTGGCATCCTCAAAATTAATAAAGAACGGAAAATTATTGACTTTAAAGAAAAACCCAAAAAAGAAGAAACCCTGGATAAACTGGAAATACCGACGGAACTTATGAATAAGGACGGAAGGGAAACATTAAACCATCCCTTTCTTGCCTCTATGGGAATTTATATCTTTAATAAAGACGTATTGATCGATCTCCTGGAAACCAACCAGGATGAAGATTTTGGCAAACAGATCATCCCGGCTTCTATTCAAACCCATCATGTATACACATACGTTTTTTCCGGGTATTGGGAAGATATCGGGACTATTAAAGCATTTTTTGAAGCCAATCTTGATTTTGCCAACCCGGTTTCCAAATTCAATTTTTACGATGAACATTACCCCATTTATACCAATGCCCGTTTCCTGCCCGGTTCAAAGATAAAAAACTGCGAAATCAACCGGGCCTTGATATGTGAGGGTTCAGTATTGGAGGGCAGTAAAATATCCGATGCGGTTATTGGTCTCAGGTCCATTATTAAAGAAGGTTCCACCCTGGACCATGTGGTAATGATGGGGGCGGATTTTTACGGGGACGCCCCAACTGTTGATACCAGTAAAATGGGTGTGGGGAAAAATTGTTTCATCAGGAATGCTATCCTCGATAAAAACGTCAGAGTAGGTGACAACGTCATCATCGATTACAACGGCCTGGAGAAAGAAATCGAGACAGAACTCTATCATATTATCGATGGCATTGTGGTGGTACCCAAAAATAGTTATATTCCGGCTAATACACGAATCGAGTAATACATAATAAATGAGATCTAAAATTGTTTCTTTATCTTTAATCGTATTGGTGATTTCATTTGTTTTTATTGTTACATGGACACCGGGGCTAAGCGGGAAACCCGGGGCCTCTACCGCCTCCTCCCCAAAAACCAAAACTCTCCATTTTGCCGTCCCCTATTCTTTTGATTTTAATTACGATCCCGTGGAACGGAATTATATTAATCTCCAGTTTCTTTTCCGAGCTATATACAGTACTTTATTCAAACTGGATTCCCATTTAAGGGCTTACCCTTTTCTTTTGGAGAACTATGAGCGAAAAGGAAAAATCGTAATATTTCAAATCAAAAAGGACGCCTGGTTTTCCGATGGTTCCCCTATCACCTCCGAGGAGGTGATCCGGTCCATTGAAGCGGGGATGAGACACTCTTCTTCTCCCAATCCTGTCTATAAAGTGATCGAAGGCGGTGAGGAATTTTTCCAGGGGAAAACACAACATTGTACCGGGATAAAGGCCCGGGGACCCAAAGTGGTGGAGATTCGCTTAAAGGATGAAAATGTGGCCTTTGCCTATTATTTCACCGCCAGTATTATGGCGATTCTTCCCTTGCATCGCAATGAAAACCGAAAACCGGAAAATATGAGTTTTTCAGGAACCTTCCGGGTGGTTAACTTTCAACGGCATGAAAAAGAAGCGGTGGTGACACTGGAACAAAATCCCTATTATGTCAGTAAAAAGAGCAAAATCGATACGCTTGTGGTTCACTTTTACCATGAACACTCTGATTTTGAGAAAGCCATTCGAAAAGGGGAACCTGATTTATTTCTATACAATCGTCATTTTAAGTTGCCAGGTTCAAAGTATAAATACAATTATTTTAAGACCCCCTCCTTTGGTGCCTTTTATTTTAAACTGAACGCCAGCAAGGGACCGTTTCGAGATAAGCACTTAAGAACTTTTTTTAAAGATTTTATCCTGTCATGGGATTTAGCCGGAAGTGAAAAGTGGGAGTTAGCAGCCCCCTCCAGGATGGTACTGCCCTACAGCCTGACCGGTTATTTTGTGTTTAATCCCATGGTTCCCGGGAATTTTAAAAAGCTTGCCCCCAAAGAAAGAATAAAAATCACGTGTGTCAACTCCAGGGAAGGAATCAGGAAAACACTACTACCACTATTAAAAAAGAAATTAAGCAGATATAACCTGGACCTGGACCTGGAGTGGGAAAGCCTGGATAAAATAAAGGAGCGAGAAAAAAAGAGAGATTTCGATCTGACTTCGAATTATTACGTGGTAGATGTTCCGCTTTCGTCTTATTTTTATGAGATTCTATTTACCCCGGGTCACGAGTTAAATCTTTTCGGTTATGAGGTACCTGAAGCCCTGGAACTACTGGCTGCCTATCGAAAAGAGACTGACGAACTGAAAAAATTAAAGATACTCTCCCGTTTGGAAGCCATTGCCCAGGAAGAAGCGTTTTTAATCCCTTTGTTGAATCCACACTCTCTCTTAGGTTATAAAGGTTATGTAAAAAATGTAAAGATCGATAAATTTTTGAATGTCAATTTTGAGGATATTGATGTTAAAAAAGGGCATTAAGACAAAATTAATTTTGAGCCTGGTGGTCTTCACGCTGCTGGTAATGAGCATATTTTTCATTATACTGGACCGGTATTTAAAAGATTATTCCATCAACGAAACGGAAAAGACCATTTTCTTTTTGGGCCAGAATGCGTCTTCTTTGCTGCAAAAGCCTCTATTTGATGCGGATTACCATCAATTGGAAAATATTGCCCGACCTCTTATCCTTGCTGATTTTGATTACCTGGTTATCTTTGATAATATCACCCAAAATATCGCTTTCAAGGAGGAAAAAACAACCATAGGGATCATTGACAGCCTCCGATTGGAGGAGATGTTGAAAAATCAAATCGCCTTTGAAAAGGAAAGTCTTTATCTAAACGGAGAACATTATACCCAGTATTTATTTCCTGTCATTTCTATAGGAGTCAGTCGACCGTTGGGATACTTGATTATTGGCACCTCTGTGGAACGGATGCAGTCGAAATTGGAGGGAATCACCCGGCGAATACTGCTCATCAGTACTTTGCTTTTTCTCACCCTGACACTGACGATTTATTTTTTGTCCGATAAAATCGTCAAACCCATCAAAATCTTGAGTGAGAAGATTGAAACCTTTGCTTCCGGTGATTATTCGGTTCGGTCGGATATTAAGAACAACGATGAAATCCAGGTGCTTTCGGATAATTTTAATATCATGGCGGATAAAATTAACGAACAGATTTTATCCATTGAAGGGTACAGTAAAAACCTGGAAAAAATGGTGGAGGAGAGGACCCGGGAACTGCTGGCGGCCCTGGACGCGATAAAGGAAAAAGACAAAAAATTAAACCAGGCAGAAAAAATCAACAGTTTGAATTCTATTGTTTCTTCCATTGCTCATGAAATTAACAACCCATTGGCTATTATTTCCGGGAACCTGCAGATGCTGGAAATAAAAGTGAACAAACCGGGTATAAAAAAGAAACTGGAGGCAGCAGAAGAGGCCATCCAGCGGATTGCCAAACTGATCGATGAAATAAACTTCTTTTTTGCTATTAAGGATATCTCTATTTCCCCGCTTTCATTTTCCAACCTGCTGTCCACTGTGGTCAGCAAAGTGGTACCGGAAAATATATCTATCATCATTGACGAAGGGCAAGACGATCGCATCAATTCCAATGCCAATTTACTCAACGTGTGTATGGAAAATATTATAAAAAATTCCGTTGAAGTAATTCAAGCCAGGGATATTCAAGGCAAAATCCATGTCCGTTATTTCAAGGACCGCCCGTTTTTCACCGTAGAAATCATTGACAATGCTGGCGGTGTCGAAGAACCGGAAAAAGTGTTTGATCCCTTTTATACGACTTTCATGCAAAAGAAAGGCCTGGGATTAACCTTTGTTTACCATGCCATTCAAGCAATGAACGGAGAAGTGACGATTGAAAATGTTGAAAATGGCGCAAAAGTCAGTATCATGCTCCCGTTAGAAGAACCGGGAGATGTACCTGGGTGACCTGGGGATGACCTGGGACCTGGGGACGGTGTGACGGTGCGTGTGAATGTGGGAATTTGTTAAAGAGGAAGAGGAGAATAAATGTCCAATCATAAGGAAAAAATGGCTCTTTTGATTATTGATATGGTCAAAGATAATTTTGTGGAAGCGAAAAAACTTCCCATTACCCCGCTGGCAAAGCAAATTATTGCGCCGATTAATCATTTAATTGCTGCCTTCAGGGAACATGCGCAGCCCATTGTTTTTTCAACCGATGCTTTTCATGAGCAGGACTTTATATTTAAAGCTGTTTTACTGGAAGATTGTACGGCGGCATTTTCAGGGAGTATACATCAAAATACATTGGGGCTTTACAGAAAGAATCCTCTCTATCCGTTATTAAGGGTTATTTCATCAGCAGAGCTCATTTCCCAATTAACCGGTTAGGGGGCGGGGCCCGCAGCCCAGGAAGGCCGCGGCCTCTCCCGGAGATTTATGAAAATAAACAAAATCTTTTGCTGAAAGCAGCGGGTCCAGGGGGCCCCGCGGCGCGGGGACCCGCCAGAGTTAAATAGGCCTGGGGGAAGAAGATTCAATTATTTTTTAAAATTTTTTTAAAAAACGTCTAATATAATCAGAGGATAAAAATGCAAAAATTTAGTCAGGTTTTAACAGGATTCGAGTACGCTGGGATATCCATCTTCAAAGGAGAAAAATTTTTCTTGCAAAATGTTTCGCAAAGGTATACAATATCTCTTCGGGGTGGTTTTTGATGCCAGGCAAAATCCCTAAAATCCCTAAGGCAAAAATTCCTACCCAATCTTTACCGGGAAAATTCCACTTAAAAGCATTGACTAACCTTCAAATTTCCAATAATATATTATTATGAAAATTATATTTTTAGACATTGACGGTGTGATTAATCCATGGATGTCGGAAAAAGGTCCGGGTGGTAAGTTCGGAAAACAGGCCCTGGAAAATTTCAAGCTGATATTGGCAGCCGTTCAGGATTCCTATGTAGTTATATCCAGTACCTGGCGTGACCATTATACACTTTCCCAAATGAAAGTATTTTTTAAGGAGGCAGGGATCGAGCCTAACCGGATTGTGGATATTACACCTGATCTCAGGCGTGATGAGGGAACGATAAGACATTATCCCGGTCGAAATGAAGAAATACAAGCCTGGTTGGATCAACATCCTGGAGTTGAGAATTTTGTAATTATTGACGACGTTGATCAGGAACAAATGGAAGGACTGGAAGAATATTTCTTCCAGACGAAGTTCGATGAGGGCTTGAGCCGTGAACAAAGCCTTAAAATAATTGATCACCTGAATCGTAACTAACCCACGCCGCAGCAGACAAATTCTTCTGGCAATGTGTCCAACCTGACTGTCCCCAAATCACAAAATCATACTGAACACCAATAAATACATACTGAACAAGGATAAATGGTTTTTGAATGAGAATCAATGATTTCTGAACTAGGATAAATAACATTTGAACACTAATAAATATTCTTTGAACGAAGATAAATAGTTCTTGAATGAGAATAAATATTTTTTGAAAGAAGGTAAATATTCCTTGAATACCAATAAGTGTTTTTTGAACAGGGGTAAATAGTTTTTTAATAGAGATAAATAATCTTTGAACATCAATAAATATTTCTTGAACAGAAGTAAAAAACTTTTGAATAAAAATAAATGTTTGTTGAACGAAGATAAATATTTGTTGAACGATAATAAATCCCCATTGAACGCTAATAAAATCTTTTTTTCCGTAATAAGTATGGTTAACAGGCCAATGGTATGATAAAATGTACAATAACAATTTAAAAAGGAGCATTATCATGCGATTGAAGATATTAAAAGCAGCGGGAGCAAGATTAAAAAAATTACGAAAACATGTTAACTGTGATATGAAAGAAATGGCTTCCCGCCTGGGCATCGTTACTAACACCTATTACAAAAACGAAAGCGGACTAACCCTTCCCTCCTTAACTACACTAAAACGCCTGGCGGATGATTTTGATCTATCCATGGACTGGCTGCTTTTCGGCAGGGAGCCCATGTTTTATAAAGAAAAAGGACAAAAGGAGATGGAACTGGAACAAGCGATGAAGGAGTTAACCACCCAATTGGACCGTGAACGCCAAAACCATGAAGCCCAATATAAAAAAAAAGAAGAGGAACTTAAAAATCAGCGGCAAAAGGCGGCTTTCATAGAATCCAGGCCGGATATGAAGGAATTACTGGAGCACCTGGAACAGGACGCCATCTTTTATCATGAACTCATGCTTTATTTCCAGAAATATAAAATTGAGAAAAAAAAATAAGCAAAAAAATAAGGGACAGGCACTCATGATGCCGCTGGCCTCGCCCAGAGACGCATGAAAAAGAAGGGGCCCACGAATTACACGAATTAACACGAATTATTAAAAATTTTTTTTCGAGTAATTCGTGTAATTCGTGGGCTTTTTT
>CP070627.1:4152771-4162675 GCA_020355945.1 Candidatus Aminicenantota bacterium
TTTACTAAAAAAGTTCTTAGCCGCCAGGGGCACCCATTAGTTCCCCTCTTGAGAGATAGAGGCGGTGGACGCAAAGCGGTCGGGGTGTGTTATTACTTAACCGAAATCACAATCCTTTCGTTTTTGAATTTGGCTGCGTCCAGGATGGTGACAATGGCATTCTGCTTATCACCACTCATTTCAATTTTGTAATCCGTTCCCTCTCGATAAAATTTGGGGAAGAGAACTATTTTTTTTATTTTCTAATACCCAGTTCAGACGCTGAAAACACGATTTGATCCCGGAACCTTAGATCAACCGCTGTGGTAAAATATTCGGGAGATACATCCCGCAGTTTGGTGGATTTCAAAAAACCACCTTTGAGAATGCCTTTCTTCTTTAAATTCCTTTGAGAATCCAACAAGTAAAAAAGCGAATTGACCTGTTGATTCAGGTCACCCACCTGGGTAATCAGGCTTTCCTTTTCCTGCGTCAGGGAGTCCAGGTGGTTGATCAGTTGTTTTCGTTTATCCTCGAGGGTTTTGATGTCTTCTGACAGTTGATCTCGTTGGGCAATAGCTTCATCCCGGGCATCCACTAACTTCTTTTTGGCACGGCGAATTAATGTATTGGGGGATATACTGGCAGTGCCCTGGGTAACCGAGGACCCATACGCATCACCAGTATAAAAATTCCATACTTTGAAACCCGGGACCAGTTGGTCAAAGAGTGCGGTTCGTTCCACTAGCTCCATGGCCCGCTTCTTCTCCACTCCCTTTTCATCTAATAAGAAATCCATAGCAATGGTGTAATGATTCTCTCCTCTTACCACAATGTGTGGTTTAGGCAGCAGCTTTTCGATTTCAGCGATTTTTCCTTTCAATTCCCGGATTTCATTATTTTTTTCAAGGATCTCTTCTAACAATGATTTGACTGAAAGGTCCTTTTCTTCTTTGATCCGCTGTTCCAGGATTTTTTTCTCATCTTCACTGAGTTTTAGGGCGTTGATTCCCAATGATTTCTCACCGGTTTTTTCTTTGTATTCATCCACGAGGCTAAAAATTTCATCCTCTGTTTCTTTAACATCTGATTCCAATTCCTGTACCTGCTGGGTCAACTCCTGCATCTGGCGAATTTGGGCCGCTCCTTCACCACCAGGACCACCCTTGCCATGAAAAAACAAAAAATATCCCAACACCACCAGGACTACCACTAATATTCCAATGACAATATACAGGGGCATGTTTTTTTTGATTTCAGCTTTGATTCCCGTGGCCTGGGGTTGAACCTGGGTATCCTTAATCACCTCGGACTTCTCTAAAACAGTGGTTTTTTCCTCATCCATTTTTCAAAACCTCCAAGATAAAATTTAGAATGTATAATGACATATTTTTCATATTTTTGCAAACCCTATGACAGTCACACATGAAGGCCGGACCCTTTGCCCGGAGCCGAATGAAAAAAAGAAGCCCACGAATTACACGAATGAACACGAATTATTTTAGTTTTTTTTCGTGTAATTCGTGTAATTCGTGGGCTTTTTTCATAGCAGGCGGTTAATTTAGGTCATCCCGGTGAACGGTTTCCGGTGAAAAGGCTGGCAGGCAAACGGCGATGTATTCAGCGCCTTCGGTCCCGGGGCTGCTGTATTGGATCCATTCGCCTTTATGAGTAATAATTGCCTCACCGGCATGCACCTCAATGGTTTCATCTTTGGTTTTAACCATAAGCATGCCTTTTAATACAATCGTATACTCATCAAATTCCGGTGTTTGACCGGGTTCTATCCACCCGGGCGGGCTGGTCATTCGGGCAATACTAACCGCCTCTGTATTGGTATTCACACGTCCCATGAACTCTTCGATGACTTTAGGTTTATTACCGGCTGCTTTGATAATGGTGGGGGAGTTAATTTTGGTTGGCATGTGAATTCTCCTTTTTCTATTTTATGAATGATTTTCCTCTTCGTCCTCTTGTTCTTTTTCGATCATTTCCATAGCCATTTTCAAGCTGACCCGCATCCGTTCCAGGGATTCTGCCAACTCCCCCACCTCATCCTTGCTTTTAATTTTTATCGACCGGTCCACCATTCCTGTTGAGATTTTTCCCGTGATATCGCTCAGGTATCTTAAATTTTTCACCATTCTCCGGGATAAAAGAAAACTCAGCAAAATTCCCACTGCCAGGATAATAGCGCTAATAATCAATAATCGGTTCCTCTTTTTTTGCAGCTCCTGCAGAAAGGTTTCCAGCTTAATATCCACTTCCAATATACCGGATATTTGGCCCCTGGAGTCAAGAATAGGGGCATAGGCAGACAACCATATGCCGTGGGCATCTTTATATATCCTGGTGTGGTTGGCTTTCCCCTGGTTCAAAGTAGGCCACATCTCCTCACGGATACTGTAGGTGTCACCGATATAGGTTTTTTCTTGTGTCATGACAATGAATTTGAGGGTTTCGCCTTCCCGCCGGAACGTGTAAACCGGTGAGTTTAGATTATTTTTTTTTTTGATTTCCCGGAGGACTTTTTGCAACTTTTTAAAGGCCTCTGTATTGGCATCTTCTTGTGTCTTGATCTGATCGTGCAGGTCGCCGTCGATCATTAGTGCACCAGTGGCGGCAATGGCTTGCAAACGCTCACCAATAGCTTTTTCCAAATCCAAATAAGACGTTCGATATGAAAAATAAATAAGTATTAAAGATGTGATAATCACCACCAGGAAAGTAAATACCATTATTTTTAATCCCAAACCTATCCTTCTCATTATTTTTTACTCCTGTAATCGTAGATTGTATCTTGAACGCGATGGTTAAATTGCTCTTGTTTTGAATCCTCCACATGTTTGGTCAATTTCTGGATTAATGAAGACATTTGGTCATCAGGGAAGTTACCTCTTGAATAGCCCAATTGTTTGCATTCTTTTGACAGCACCACTTTTGCAATGGGACCGATCATCCGGGCCAGTTCCAATTGAATTTTTTCCATCAAATCCGGTGGTACCGGGTTATTCACCTGTGGTTCTTTTTTGGGGGGAGTCTTTTTTTTCTTGTTGGCATCTTCCACGACTGCGGTTTGGATGATTGCCGCGGTGTTCAATTTCTCCAGGTTGGCAGTAATATAGATGGAAAGGAAGGAGCGGCTGATATCCACTGATGCAATAATAAAAAGAATACCCGAATCAAGCCTCCACAGCAGTACCCGTCCTTTCTCATACCAGAGGTCCAAACCGGAAATATTAAAGGAAATGGATTGAATAATCTGTGACACCGGTGGTAACCGGCGGTTGTAGTCACCCAGTCGGTGGGAATCTTTCAGTACATAATCAGCCAATTGACCGTCAGGGTTGAATAAAAGAACATCAAACACCCCGGCAATCGATGCAATTTGTCGGATAGGGTTTTTGGATTGCCTGCCACTTTCAAAAGAGGCACTGACATTTTTTAATGAAGCACTGGAAAAACTCCCTGTGTCTTTGTTACTGTACATCATGGTACCCAGGTTTTTCCCCTGGGGAAATACAGCCAATATCTCGTCAGCGGTTTCAACCAGTTTAAATTTCCATTTTCCTAATCTTACGGTATCATCCAATTGAGTGGTGCTTTCATGTAAGATAAAGATGGCATTTTTCCACTCTTCCGGGAATTCTCCATTTCTACTCACCAGGGACCCCGATGCACTGATGGTCATGGTTCCCAGTAAATTATCCTGGGAAAAAATGGCTGGGAACTGGTTCCTCAATCTTGATAGGCCTGGAAAAAGTGAAGAATCAACTTTTATTTTAGCAACTTTTTCAGTGGCGATGCCCTCTTCTTGTCCTGGTCGGCTCAGTGGGCTGGTGGGAGTGACATATTTTCTCTCCTGGGACTTGAGGTCCCAAAGCAGTTCACGGCAATTGATATACCGTTCTTTGGGGTCTTTAGCCGTCATCCGTTCGATGATGTCATATACTTCCCGGGGAAAATCCGGTATGGCTTTCCTGAGGTCAGGCAGTGGTTCGTTCAAATGTTTCATCAATATTTCCATTGGGTTATTAGATAAAAATGGTGGATGACCGGCAATTAAATGATAAAACACCATACCCAGGGAATAGATATCGGAGCGGGCATCCAATGGTGTATCAGACGCCAATTCCGGGGGCATGTAGTGGGGAGTTCCCACCAAAATCCCGGATTGGGTATGTTTCAATTTTTTTTGCGGTCTCACTAACCCGAAATCCGTAATGGTTACATGACCTTTGTTGTTCATGATCAAATTGGAAGGTTTGATGTCTCGATGGATCAGACCCGCATCATGAGCTGCCTGCAAACCGGTGGCTACTTGTATAATTACAGATATGGCTTTTTCCAGGGGGAAACTGCCGTTGCGTTTCAGATACTGATCGACGGTCTGACCGGGTAAATACTCCATAATGATATACAGCGCATGATTATCCAATTCACCAAAATCGAAAATTTGAACGATATGAGGGCTTTTTAATTTGGCGATGGACAATGCTTCCCGTTGAAACCGTTCAATAGCCGCATCATCTCCTACTAACTCAGGCAATAACAATTTGATTGCCACTTCCCGGTCCAGGGATTCCTGGACTCCTAAAAAAACCGCCCCCATCCCGCCGCGGCCAATCTCTTTCTTTATAATGGCAGGACCAATTGGTTTACCCAAAAGAGTAGAAAAGTAATCCTGCTCTCTATATTTGGTAATAATCGGACTCTTATTCTTAGCAGATTTCAGTTTGTTAACGGTAGAAAGGAACCGGTTAATATCCAGAGGTTTATTTAGAATCGTCTCTTTATTCTCTGTTTGCAACTGTTTGGCAAGCTCTGCTTGCATCTTACCGGATATAAAAAGCCTGGGTATGCCGGCTGTTTTGTGGTTTGCCAGGATCCAGCGGTAAAACTCAAAAAAGCCTTTGTCTGCGACATTTAAATCAATGACCAGGAAATCCGGTAATTGCTTTTCCAGTACTTTTCTTCCCTCGATAATGGAAGGACTGAGCCACACTTTAAATTCCTGCTTTTCCAGGTGCGTACGAATCATGTCCGCGTGCTTTGAAATACCTTCCAACACAAGAATCGTTGCCATCTGTCTATGTCTATTCTTTAAAGTCTAAAATAAAGTCCGAAAAATAAGTTTATAATAAATAAGAGATATTTTCAACCAGTGGTCTGGTTTTTTTAAAAAAATCCAATGAAACCGAATCCACCAGGTTGTTATTTTTTCCCGATTATGGTATTTAATGTTCTTAAGGAATAAGGAATAAAAAAAGCAATGGATGATTGGAGTCTTTGGCAAACGATTTTACCTATTATTATTATTTTTGTAAGTTTAATCATGGGGATTATTATCCGGTTGACTGTTCTTAAACGACTGGTAAACCTGGCAAAGAAGTCAAAAGCCAGGCTGGATGATGTATTCCTGGAGTCATTACGATCCGTCATTGTGTTGTGGTTGGTATTGGTAGGGGTGTTCATTTCTATTAGTATCTTACCCTTAACAGCAAAGCAAAAGGCGTTTTTGGACCATGTATTCCAGGCCCTGTTGATCTTTTCTATTTTCTGGTTTTTGCTGCAATTGCTGGGCAAATTTTTCTTTACCTATTCGGATAGGTTCCGTTCAAAATTCGCGGCAGCCTCTATTATTAAGAATACGATCAAAATTTTTATTTTAACCATTGGTTTGCTTATCATACTCCAGACTTTGGGGATTTCCATTACGCCTATTATTACCACGCTGGGTGTCGGAGGGTTGGCTGTGGCGTTAGCATTGCAGGATACCCTGGCCAATCTCTTTGCCGGGTTTCATATTATCGCTACGCAGCGGGTCAAGCCCAAAGACTACATCAAATTGGACAGTGGAGAGGAGGGTTATGTGGTGGATATCACCTGGAGGGACACACTTTTGAGGCAATTGCCTAACAATTATATTATCATTCCTAATTCCCGGTTGTCTTCTACGATTGTAACCAATTATTACCAGCCCAAGAAGGCTCTGAACCTGTTGATCGAGGTGGGGATTGATTATTCGTCGGATTTGCAGAAAGTAGAGCAGGTAACCCTGGAAGTGGCACGGGAGACTTTAAAAGACGTTCCCGGGGGTGAGGAAACGTTTGAGCCTTTTATGCGGTACCATACGTTTGGTGATTCCAGTATTAATTTTACTGTTTACCTGAGGTGTAAGGAATTTTATGATAAATTTCTTGTACGCCATGAATTTATTAAGCGGTTGAAGAAGAAGTACGACCGAGAGGGCATTAATATTCCTTTCCCTATTCGCACGGTTATTATGCAGGAAAAATAAAATTTAGCCGCGAAGATACGCAAAGGACAAAGGAACGCGAAGAAAAAAAGGGAAAGGGGGCAGGAGAATACCTTAGCCTTTAGCCTGAGTTATCTCTTTTTATCCCCATTTTTTTCATTTTTTTATGGAGACCATGGTAGGTCATATTTAACTCTTTGGCAGCTCTTGATTTATTCCACCGGTGCTTTTTTAATACTTCAATAATGGTTTCAGGTTCCGGTTTCAGGTTATATCCTTTTGGGGCTGATGAGGGCAAATGAAGTGCCGGTTGATTGGTTGACTCATAATCTTTTTTAATTTTTTCCGATAGGATATCAAAATCCACGCGCTCGCCGTCATCTGTAAGGTTAACGATACAGTTAATTTCATTCTCCAATTCCCTGACATTGCCGTTCCAGTTAAAATTGACCAGGGCTTCGAAAGCTTTGACTGAATATCCGCTAATAAAGCGATTCCTCTGCTGGCAAAATTTATTGGTAAAGTAATTAATTAATGCGGGGATATCTTCTCTTCTTTCCCTTAACGGGGGTATAGTGATAGTACGGTGGACCAGTCGGTAGTAAAGGTCCTCTCTAAATTTTTTCTCTTTGATTAGTTCTTCCAGGTTTTGATGGGTGAGGGATATGATTCTCAGGTTAACTTTAATGGGTATCGATCCCCCCAACCTGTAAAATTCAAGTTCCTGTAATGCCCTCAGGAGTTTAGCCTGGAGGTTGAGGGGCATATCACTGATTTCATCCAGGACCAGGGTGCCGCCGGATGCCAATTCCAGTTTTCCCTTTTTTTGGTTATAGGCGCCGGTAAATGCACCTTTTTCGTATCCAAAAAGTTCTGATTCCAGGAGATTTTCAGGTATTGCCGCGCAGTTGAGGGCCACAAATTTTTCTTGATCCCGTTGGGAATAGCGGTGAATCAACCGGGCAAACAGCTCTTTCCCGGTACCACTCTCTCCTTCGATCAATACAAATACATCCGAGTCCGCCATCTTTTTAGCCTGTTGAATCAAGGCTTTCATGGTTTCACTATGGGTGATGATCTTTATCTCATCTTGCCTTTCCTTTACTTTTTTTGGTGCCTGATATTTCTTTTCTTCAATCACTTTATACAGGAATTCAATCATTTTAGCCAGGGAGATAAGAAAAGCATTGATGCCTACGAGCCTTTCCAGCCTGTCATCTTTAGGAAAATAGACCAGGCAGCTCTGATTACTTCCCAAAACCAATGGCTCTGCGCAATAGCTGCCGCAGGCATCCGTACCTGTATGGTTTTGTTTATCCAATGGATATCTCTGCCGGAAAAGCGATGGATTCGTCTCCAGGATTTCTTTAAGGTGATAAAAGAAGCCCTGGTCAGCATTGATGGAAAGATGAATCGTTGTATTTCCATCTTGCTTTTCCACCAGGAAGAATACCCCGAAACCGGGAAATTCCGCCAGCTTTAATGAGAGATAAGAAATAAATTCATTAAAGGTATTAAAATTGAGACCTTTTTGCAAGATTTCTATTTCTATTCCTTTAAATACGGATCCCAGGGTTTTGGTTTTTTTGTGGCTTATTTTGCTTTCTTTGTATTTCGGTTCTTTAATAAAATCCGGGCTAAACTGTTCGGAGAGGGTAAATTCGGATGTTTCTCCTGTTTCCAGGGAGAATATGATTTCACCTACTTTGAAGGATTCGCCGGTTTTTAATTCTGCTTTTTTTACTTTTTTGTTGTTCACAAAGATGCCGTTTGCCGATCCGGCATCTTCAACCAGGAAAGAATTGGGTTTGAGGGTAATATTTACATGTTTTCTTGAGATAAATTCGTTATTGATAACAATATCGTTGGTTTCATCCCTTCCGATGGTGATTGTGGATTTTTGTAAAGGATATTTTTTTGAAAAGCCGGCAATTGTGTAAAGAAGGTATTTCATAAAAAAAGTATAGAAGAAAAGTCACCTTTTTTCAAGACCCCGGAGGGAATATGGAGACAGGCAAAAATTTGGATAAGTTAAAATAACCATCGTTTTTAACATGGTGTCTTTAAGCATTTTTTACCTCCTTGTCTATGATATTTTTTCATTTCCAAAGCAAAGCATAATCCTAAAATGCAATCTTTTCACCAGGACCGGGGTTTAATTGTTGAGAATTAAACTTTAGTTCTATTGTGATTTCAAATTGTACACTCTGTGTTCTCTCTGGCTCAACAAAATTTCTACCTGGTGAGCACAATTTTAACGATCTCATTCCGGGAAAACAGCCGCATCGGCACCTTTAACACACTGGTACCACAAGAGGTATAAATATAAGAATCACCCTCCTGATAAAGCCCGTAAGGATAATGATATCCAAGCATAACCAAAAGATCCATAGGAGGAATTTGCCCCGCATGAGTATGCCCGGAAAGTTGTAAATCAATTCCATACTCCATGGCGACTTTAAAGTATTCCGGCCTGTGAGAAAGAAAGATAACCGGTAAAGACGGATCGATATTTTTCAAGGCTTTGTCTATATCTGCTCCCGGCCTATTATAAGCTTTTCCATGGGGATCACAGATGCCCGCCAATTGGATACCTCCTGCCACGGTGACGGTCTGGTTATTGAGAAGGGTAATACCAGCTTCTTTTGTAATGCCGGAAAAATTCTTACCGCCCTCATAGACATCATGATTCCCACTCACGGCATATACACCGTGTATTGATTTTAATTTTTTGAGCGCTTCAGCATAAGGTTTCCCGTTCTCATTCCATCCATTTTCTTCTATCAAATCGCCGGTAATCACCACCAGGTGGGGATGGAGTGCATTGATTTTTTTTACCACCTGTTCCAGCCATTCTGGTTTAGCCACACCTCCAAGATGAAGATCAGAAAGCTGAACAATCGTAAAACCGTTCAATTCTTCCGGTAATTTAGCCATTGCCAGGTGAATTTCTTTAACCATGGGCAACCGCAACCCATTGAAAATAGAATAAAAAGATGTAAGTATGAGTACTACAAATGTCCCGAACACGATTTGCTGTCTATATTTGGAAAACAAAAGCGAAACCACACTGCAGATGATGTAATGAGTAAACGCCAGACCAAATACCCCCTCCCATATTTTTCCAGTTCCAACAAGAGAACTGAACACACTACCGGGGGAACTGACTATTAAAAACAAAACACCTCCTAAAAGCAGGAGGAGCAAGATGATTTTTTGGCGTCGGGAAAAAGTCAGATCAATGGTAAAAGCCTTATATAAAACAGCAAGAATCACTAACGAAATGATAGTGACAACGATCATTTTATATCACTCATATGTTTTGACATCCCATGGTTTTTCCCTAAGATTAAAATTAAGATCATTAGTACTTTTTTTACTTGCTTCATATTGTTCCTCCTTACATTGATACAAGCAATAATAGTGTAGTTAGAGCAAAATTTCGACCGGAATCATGATTTAGAACCCAATGGGAAACTGCCAGGTAATATTTGGATCCTGCCTCTCCTGGTAAAAAAAAGGTGACAGTTAAGAATCGGTCCCCATTATTTTCCTTCGTGATAATTCGTGTAATTCGTGGGCTATTTTGTTTCGTTACCGGGGGGCGGCTCACGAGGCTGCACTTTTTTGCCCTTTTTTGCCTGGCACCTTTTTTGGCACCTTTTT
>CP070627.1:4162775-4166839 GCA_020355945.1 Candidatus Aminicenantota bacterium
TCAAAATCATAAAGCCAGGCAATATACTCTTCTCGCATGGCAAAGATTATTTTGCACGATATTCTTTTACGACCGGTCCCGTTGCTGGAGTTGAGCAGCCGGACAATGGTATTAAAAAACGCCTGCTGCTCTTCTTTTGTACCCAGGATAAACAACTCTTCAAATTGATCGAAAATTAAATAAATGGGCTTGAGAAAATCAAGATAAAGCGATTGGATGGCTTCCGGGACATCTGCGCTTTCTTCAATGGGCGTATCCGCTTTTTCTCTTATCCTTCGCCGGAGAGAAACGTTGATATCGTCCCCCCTCCTGATGTATATATCAAACCAATCGGTTTCCCGGAAACGATTGGCTAACCCGCATTGAATAAGACTGGTTTTACCGGTTCCCGATTGCCCGTACACCAGCATAAGGTTGGTTTTAAATGTGTTGTTGTACAATATTTCGATTTCTTCGTTTCTGCCAAAGAAAATGTCTTTATCTTTCTTCTCGTAAGCGTCTAAAAATTTAAATGGCGAATTCATTTTAATCCCTTATTCCACCTTTCATCATTCCATCACTCCACAAATAAATTTTATCATATTCCCTCCTGCAAACTTACCTCTAAAATTAGGGCCGGTGAGAATATTTTTCCTGGTATTCATCTAAGTACTTATACACCCGATCGCATACATCTTTTGAAAAAACTTTTCCCATGAGTGCATCCCTGAACTTAGCGGCTGAGTCTTTCCATTTTTTCAGGGCATCAGCGGGTAACTTGTTGACGATCAAATCATACTCCTCCATCTCTTCTATGGCCTCCTGTTCGAGTTTTTTGATTTTTTTATATAACTCATCATAGTGGTTTTCAGCGACTTCCATCATTTGTTTTTTATACTCAGCGGGGATTTTTTCCCAGGTTTTTCCCGATAGTACCAGACCCCCGACCACGGGGGCAACCTTGATGGAGCTCATGTTGGGAGCCATGGTGAAGTATTGACCGAGAGCAGCCACTAGCGGTGACAGGCAAAAGGCATTGACATTACCTTTTTTCATAACCATCTCCAGGTCTTTAAAATCAGTTTTTACAATATCATATCCGGCATTTTTCCATGCCTGTTTCATCTCGTTGCTCATTTCCGTAAGGGAGAGCTTATGTTTTTGCAAATCCTCGGGGTAAAACACGGGATTTTTTGAAAAGAAATAATACCAGCCGAGGAATCCGAAGGCAATCACCTTAAAGCCTTTGGATTCGATTCTTTTTACAAAATACGTTTTCATTTTATTAAAAACATAATTAAATTCTTTTTCGGAAGACATGAGAAAAGGAGTGTTCAACGCGTAAATATCCGGGTAAATATTCCCAAAGTTGGCGAGAGCGGCTCCTCCCAGCTTTTCCTTTTGTATTTTCCGGACCATTTCTTCTTGATTGCCTGCCACTCCGAATGGAAATATTTTGAGATTTACCTTATTATTTGTTATTTTTGCCCATTCAATGGCCATCTTCCTGAGGGCTTTATGCCAGGGAGAACGGTCAGGTGCGGAACTGCCGATTTTAATTGTCAGTGAATAGACCGGACCGGTTAAAACAAATGCCTGTAACAGGAAAACCAATATGATTTTTTTAATTTTCATTTAATTTCCTCCCTTTTCTCCTCCCCGTTTTCCAGGAGGGGAAATCCCATATTTACTCCTCTGCTCCTGGTTTAATTTCTCACAAACTCCATTTTTCAAGAAATCTTCCAGTGGCATAATCTCCCATATTCGGACGGTTTTATCTTTAGAACCGGTGAGAATATATTTGCCGTCAGGCGAAAAAGCCACGGCATTAATCCCACCTTCATGCCCTTTGAAAACCTGTAATTCCTCTCCGGTCAGGTTCCATAACCGGGCGCTTTTATCAAGGACCCCAGTGAGAATATATTTACCGTCAGGCGAAAAGGCAACGGAAGTGACCCTATGCCCGGGAACAGTGAAAGCCTGTATTTTTTCCCCCTTTAAGTCCCATAATTGAGAGATACCATATGCCGATCCGGTGAGAATATATTTGCCGTCAGGCGAAAAGGCAACGGAAGAGATCAAATTTTTATCACTTATGTAAGTATGGATAATGTTTCCTTGCAAATCCCATAATCGAGCGGTATCATCCCATGACCCGGTGAGAATATATTTGCCGTCAGGCGAAAAGGCAGCGGAAGTGACATCATCTTTATGTTTTTTGAGAACCTGTAATACCTCTCCCTGCAAATCCCATAATCGAGCGGTATTATCCCATGACCCGGTGAGAATATATTTGCCGTCAGGTGAAAAGGCAGCGGAAGTGACACGATCTTTATGCCCTCTGAAAACCTGTAATACCTTTCCTTGCAAATCCCATAACCGGGATGTTCCATCCTGGGAACCGGTAAGAATATGATTGCCATCAGGCGAAAAAACCGCGGACAAAACATGATCGCTATGACCTTTGAAAACCTCTTGTTCATTTCCTGGCAAGTTCCATAACCGGGCGGTATCATCCCTTGACCCGGTGAGTATATATTTACCGTTGGGAGAAAAAGCCACGGAAGTAACCCACTTTTTATGCCTTGAGAAAATTTTCCCCTGCAATTTCCATAAACGGGCGGTTTTGTCCTTTGACCCGGTGAGAATATATTTACTGTCAGACGAAAAAGCAGCGGAAGTGACACAATCTTCATGCCCCCTGAAAACCTGTAATTCGTTTCCTTTCAAGTTCCATAAACGGGATGTTCTATCCCCGGAACCGGTAAGAATATAATTGCCATCAGGTGAAAAAGCTGTGGATAAAACATGATCGGTATGACCTTTGAAGACCTCTTTTTCTTTTCCCTGCAAGTCCCATAAACGGGCAGTATTATCCCTTGACCCGGTGAGAATATATTTGCCATCGGGCGAAAAGGCAACGGAGTTAACCCATCCTTCATGCTCTTCTAAAGTTTGTAATTCATTTCCCTGCCAGTCCCATAAACGTCCGGTTTCATCTGTCGAGCCAGTGAGAATATATTTCCCATCAGGCGAAAAAGCAGCGGATAAGACATCCTGGTTATGCCCTCTAAAAACCTTCAATACCTTTCCTTCCAGGTCCCACAGCCGGGCGGTTCCATCCCTTGACCCGGTGAGAATATATTTGCCGTCGGGCGAAAAGGCAACGGAGTTCACCCATTCTTCATGTCCCGCAAAGGTTTTCAATATCTTTCCTTCCAGGTCCCATAACCGGGCGGTTCCATCCTCGGAACCGGTGAGAACAAATTCGCCCTCAGGCGAAAAGACCGCGGAAGTGATTCTCATTTCATGAATTTTGAAATCCTGTAATTGGTTTCCCGCCAGGTCCCATAACCGGGCGGTTCCATCTTCGGAACCGGTGACAACATATCTGCCATCGAGTGAAAAGGCTGCGGCTTCGATGTAATCATCTTGCCTGGCAATGATTTTATAAAAACGATTCTCCCTGTAAATCTTATGTATGGTTTCGGTTACGGTTTTATTTTTATCCAGTTGCCAGGCTTTTTCAGCTATACGTAAAGCAATAGTAGGGTCTTGTTTTGCCGTGCCTTTAGCTATTATAGCAATACGGTTTGCTTCTGCGCTTTTATAGTTTCTTTCCGCTTTTATCCACTGCCAGGCGGCAAAGAAAGCGAATAACAGTAATATAACAATTATGGCAGCAGTGCCATAAGCGATTATTTTTCTTCGTTTGGAGACTTTTTTTCTACTTTTTACTATAAATTTAATTTCATCAGCGTCTAACTTTGATTTTAGCTTTTCCTCATAAGGCTCAATATAATTAAGTTCTCCTTTGGAAAATAGAGTAGTGGTGGCTTCATAAGCTGCAAATCGTTCTTTTACCAGTTTTTCTATTTTGAGTAAGGTCTTCTCTTCAACACTTCTTCTCTCGTCAATTCGCCGGGCCAGGGCATCATGGGCGATTTCATAGGTGTTGTCTTTGTCTGAAAGGCGTAAAATCCGGGCCTTTTCCAGACCGGCCAGGCAAAAATTTACCACATCTTCTGGCACCAATAATTGCGAATACAGTACTTCTTGTTGCAAAAATAAAGATGTCCCTTCCA
>CP070627.1:4166939-4204795 GCA_020355945.1 Candidatus Aminicenantota bacterium
ATTGATACTTTACTGGTATTCGGTTTGCCGGGCAGGTTTGTTTTAGATTCAATGGGTTTGATTAATTGGGGTGCTTTGAGCAGTGGTTCTGGCGGGCCCGGTGGTTTGCCCATTTCTACTGTAGTGCCGAATCCTTCCGGTACTTCAACTTTTTTCTCTTGTGCCTTGACCTCGGATTTGCCGTCGAATACCGATAAAGCAGACATTTTCTTCTCATCAATTCCCACCAGGATTTCAACCGAATGTGAGCTGATGAGGCAGGAGGGTGTCTCGACCTGCAATCTTCCCTTAAGCTCATTAAGTTTTGTACGCAGACCTCCTGTTAACAGGTGCACATTTTGTTTGCGAGGTAACCGGAAACCTCTTTCCAGAAGCGAATAGATGATCATTAATGATTGAGGTCCAAGATTGATTTTACTCAGGTCAAGGAATGTCACATTGGCATTTGATTTTTTCCTGGTCAATACCCGATACAGGTGATATAGGTCCTGGTTGATTGTTGCCCGGATGAAATCGATTTTATCCGGTAATTTGGTAAACACATCTCTCCTGAGATAGGTCAGTCTTCCGGCTGGATTTACATTTTTTAAAGCTGCAATTTCGATCCGTCTGTTCATTGCTTTACCTTTTGGAGTACTGTTATCTGCAATCGGGAACCTGGATGAATATCCTTTGACAAGAATACGGTCTTCATCTATCCCCAATTTACGGACAAGATATTCCTTCACTTGCTGCGCCCTGGATAATGACAATTTTTGATTGACTTCCGGGCTGCCGCTGTTGTCCGTATGACCACCAACTTCGATGATCAAACCCTGGTTTTCCTTTAAAAAATCCCCAAGTTTATTAAGGAAAGAAGCAAAATCGGGATTAAAATCGGATTTCCCGGTTTCATATGACCCTCCCGTGGAGATAATTTTTTCTCCTTTGAGCAGGAGAGCGAAATCGGTTTCAGACTCACTGTGACCGCGAACTGAAATGCCAATAAGTCCAATGCAAAAAATTAAAATAATAATTAAAATTTTTTTCATTTTTACCCTCTTCCATTGACATTCATGAAACACAAAGAAGTCCATCAATTTTATCATTGTTATCTCTGAAACGGCAAAAATTATACCAGAAAAATAGAGAGTTGTAAAATTAAAAGGAAAAAAAAGAGCCAGTCGTTCTATAAAATAAATACCTGACCCCATAATTTTACTTTTTGAAAAAACCGCCCCTGGACCCCGCAAAAACTTTTTATTAAATCACCTTCGTGTCACCTGCTTCACTGTAACTTCGTGGCTAAATCAATTAATTATTATAATCTCCATTACCTACTATGCGCCAGGTCAAATCAGCACGCGTCTCGATATACTCAAAACCAATGCGAACAATTCCGTCCATATACCATATCATATTCATCCCATCCGAATAGCGCCGCCAGAGAATATCAATTTTACCATCATCATTAAGAAATAAAGGTGCCAGGCAAAGGAAATTAAAAAAATTTTTAGAAATTTTGAATTAATGAAGTGATGAGGTAATGGGAAAGGACTCGACAATACAGCACCCCAACGCACCGACCTCATTTTTCAACACAACATTTAAACATTTCAACGCACCGTCCCCTTCACCCACCCGTCCCCTTCACCCACATTCTTGAATGGTATTAGGACTATTTGCAATAGTATGATATAATAAAATGCTAAGTATTTTTGTGGTTGATCAGATGATCAAAACGAAAAGGAGATTATTGGTTTGCGATGAAAATAATTCGATTTATCTGCCCAAATGAACAAATATGTTGGGGGGTCGCAGACCATCCCCGCCGTAAAATTGCACAGCTCATCAAAGGGAATATCTTTGATGAGTTCAAGGTAACTTCCGAAAGGGTGGAAATAAAAAAAATTTTACCCCCTGTCTCTCCACCCAATATCCTGGGTATTGGTTTGAACTACAAGAAGCATGGAATTGAAACCGGGATAAAACGCCTGGAAATACCGGTGATGTTTTTGAAAGCAACGGGTACGATTGTGGGGCCCGGGGACCCGATTATATTACCTCGAGTGGGACCCCATCAAGTGGATTATGAAGCCGAACTGGCCGTTATCATAAAGAAAAAAGCAAAAAATGTGTCACCGGGTGAAGCCATGGATTATATATTGGGTTACACCTGTGCCAACGATGTCAGCGCCCGTGATTGGCAGATCAGGAAACAGAAAAGCCAGTGGGTCAGGGGAAAAAGCTTCGATACCTTTTGCCCCCTGGGGCCCTGGCTGGTGACAAAAGATGAGATACCCGATCCGCATAATCTTTCAATTCAAGCGGAGATCAATGGAAAAATCTACCAGGATTCAAATACTTCGGATATGATATTTGATGTGCCCGCTATTGTGAGTAACCTGAGCCAATCCATTACCCTGTTTCCCGGGACCGTCATACTAACAGGAACACCTCATGGCATCGGGTTTACCCGTATACCCCCTGTCTTTTTGAAACCTGGTGACCAGGTCACCATTAAAATAGAACAAATCGGCGAATTAACCAACCCGGTTATATTAGAAGAATAACTCCCAAATTTTATCCCATGATTTTGAATGGCAATAGAAAAACCGCGAATGTCGGCACTGATTATACCATTACTGCGGTACTGGGGAATCGAGCGATTACTATTCCTCAGGCATATATTCATCAAGAATTTTAAACAAGATAGATTTGTCAATGGGCTTGGAAATGTAATCATTCATTCCCTGGGACAAAAATCTTCCTTTGTCTCCTTTCATGGCATGGGCAGTTAAAGCAATGATAGGGACTTTCCTGTCCAGTTTACGGATTTCCCGGGTGGCCTCCAGGCCATCCATATCAGGCATCTGGATATCCATCAAGATCAGGTGAAATTTCTCTTGTGGATTCCCGGCTCTTTTGATGAAGGTTTCCACTACCGCATTGCCATCCTGGACAATTTCTACTTTATGACCTTTTTTCTCAAGCAAACGCCGAATTAATCGCTGATTGATGATATTGTCCTCTGCCACCAGTATACGCATACCAGCCTTTTTCTCCTTAATTCCCGTTTTTTCCTTTTGCCCGGGTGCATTTTCCCTATCCTCTTTCCTGGTTTTATACCCCATCACTTCAAGTATGGTCTCCAATAATTCCTGGGAATTGATGGGTTTCAATAAATGAGCAGAAGCATCCTGGGCCTTGAATTCAGGGAGATCTTCAGCTTTTATACCAGAGGTCAACAAAATAACCGGTATATCTAATTTAAGCTCTTCCCTTATCTTCTTTAAAACCGTGCCGCCATCCATTTCCGGCATCCTGAAATCAAGAATAACCAGTCGAAAATAGGGAGGGTTTAGAGGTTTTGCTTCCAGGATTTCAAGGGCTTCCGGGCCGGAACCTGCAATCTCCGGTTTTAAACCGTATTTGGCCAAAACTTCCTGTAGAAATCGCCGGTTGGTTTCATTATCATCAACGATTAACACGGAAAGGCCTTTCAATTCACGGATTTCTACTTGCTTCTTGATGTCCTCCTGTTCTTTGTCCACATCAAATAAAACAGTAACATGAAAGGTGCTGCCTGGCCCACATTTACTAAAATGATGGAATGTGGCGGGGCTTTCAGCCCATATGATCCCTCCCATTAGTTCCACTAATTTTGCACTAATAGCCAATCCCAAACCAGTTCCTCCATATTTCCGGGTGGTGGAGGAGTCAGCTTGAGAAAACTTTTCAAAAATAGTTTCCAATTGGTCCTGGGATATCCCGATTCCAGTGTCGGAAACCATGAAATGCAAAAGGATTTTATCATCTTCAAGGCCTTCTTCCAATATCTCTATTTTTAATACGATTTCACCTCTCTCTGTGAATTTAATCGAGTTCTCGATTAAATTAGCAATAATCTGGCGCAGTCGCTCTGAGTCCCCAATTAATTGGTCAGGTACTTCCGAGTCAATATAGTAAACCAATTCCAGCTCTTTATCATGGGCCTGAACTGCCAGGGTTTTAGTGGTATCACCCAGGATTTTACGAAGGCTAAAGGGAGTAGGCTCTAAAATCAATTTCCCGGCTTCAACTTTGGAAAGATCAAGGATATCCTTCAGAAGGTTCAACAGGGCACGGGAGGCCTGCTGGACAATATCCAGGTATTCCTGCTGCTCTTCATTCAAATCCGTACCCAATACCAGCTCTGTCATCCCAATAATGGCATTCAGCGGGGTCCGAATTTCATGGGACATATTGGCCAGGAATTCACCTTTTGAACGACTGGCTGCTTCGGCGGACTCCTTGGCACTCAATAACTCAATCTCCATATTTTTCCGTTCGGTAATGTCCTCTTTTATGGCTACAAAATGGGTAATATTCCCATCTGCATCCTTAATCGGCGATATCAGCGTCGAATCCCAGTATAAATCACCGTTTTTCTTTCTATTATAAAATTCTCCATGCCAGTCCTTACCCGCGGTAATGGTTTCCCATAAGTCCTTATAGTCTTTGTCGGGGGTAAAGTTGGATTTTAATATATCGGTCTTTTTTCCTACCACCTCATCTCGTTCATAGCCGGTGATTTTGGTGAACTTTGGGTTCACATATTCAATGATTCCATTGGTGTCCGAAATTTCAATGCCTACACTACTTTGTTCCACCGCTCGTAATAGAATCCGTTTTTCGGTTTCCTCTGCCTTCTTTTGGGTAATATCTCTTAAAAGAGCGATTAAATTGGGTTCTTCCTGTATTTCCACTTCCCACAGCATTAATTCTGCAGGGAAAATTTCATTGTTTTTTCGTTTGCATTCAATTTCGATAATCGTTCCATATCCATATCCATGAGACCCCTTTTGTCCTGCTTTACCGGGCTCGCCAATGGTTTTGGTGAATTTCTTATAATCATTGGTGGGAATAATTTGTTTAAAAAAGTCCTCGCCTTGCAGTTCGTCGGCAGTATATTCAAACATTCGTTCTGCTGCCGGATTCCAGAATAAAACGTTTCCATGATGATCCAGCATCACAATGGCATCCTGGATCGATGAGGTAATGGTTCGGAGTTTCTTTTCATTGGCTTCGATCTCCTGGCTTTTGATTTCTAACTCCCTGGTACCTTCGGAAATCAGCTCCTCCAGGTGATCCCGATGGGTTTTTAATTCCTTCTCTATCAATTCCCGTTCCAGGATTTCCGATTCCAGTTGTTTCTCCCTCTCCCCTAACCGATCCATTAATTTACCAAAACTATAATACAAAATGAGAAATACCACCATCAAAATAACCACCGTAATAACAATAATTTGAATAAAAGAATGATTGATTTTTTCTTTTCGTTCGGTAATATCATAGATCGATACAACCGCTGCCACCGGGTTATCTTCATAATCCTTCAAATCAAAATGAGGTTGTACCATATAGATTTTATCTTTATAAGAAACTTCTGTTCCAATGAGTTTCATACCTGTTTTTTCCAGGATTCTAACCAGGTCGTCATTACCCAATTTATCGGGATTGCCGGGGTAGGCATCTTTTATTGACTGCTCTTTTGTAAGATTTTTTGGTATCTTGAATGAGCTGATATTATCTGGTTTCACCAGGAACACAATGTTTACTTTCAGCATCTCTTCAGTGGTATCATCTAAAAAATTCCTGGGTTCGATGACAAATTCCAATGCACCGACAGCACTGCCGGTGCTGTCATCAGGAAGTATTGGGAAGATCAGGCTGTACATCACTTCATTTTGTGACCTCCAGAATGATTGGTTTTCCTCTTTTTCTCTGATTACTCTTTTTAATAAGGGTTTAATCGGTCCTGCCGGGGGCTTATTTTTTTCCTCATCGTATACCCTGGCCATTCCTATACCCCGGGAATTATAGCAGTTGATTGCCTTTAGAAAAGTATATCGCTTTCTAATGGTCTGTAAAAAACCCTGGACCCGGCCATAAAGTTTATCTTTGTCTTCATTGACAAAGAGTTCTTTTATCTCTCCGGTTGAAAGAAAATTTTTGATGCGTCCACGGTAAAAGATGGGGAGATGTCTTGCAGAAACGTTGAAAACTCTCTCTATAATCCTGTCATAGGTGTCGGTGACATTTTTGATTTCATTTTTGTTGTACTTGATGGTGTTATAAAGAAAATATAGTAAGGATAGAATAGCAATCATCAGGCCCACCACAGTCATGGCCTTAATCTTCAAGCTTACAGCCGGAATTTTGGTTTTCTCTTTCATATCCATATATAATATAACAAGATGGAAAAATTTTCAAAGCTTATCGAGAAAAGAAATGTAAAAAAAATTCAACGGGGCGCCTGTTTTGGGAAGAGGTCGGATAGCGCCTTACTGGCAGGTTCCCTGATATTTTGATCGTACATGTGAGATAGGGGTGATGACTCAGGATTAATTTCGATGCAAAATGCCCCGTTGTCTTTGGCAATGGGTGGAAAACCGGCCGCAGGATACACCACCCCTGAGGTACCAATACTAATAAACAGGTCACATGCACCAATGACACCAATCGCTTTTTGTATCACCTCCTCTTTAAGCATATCCTCAAACCAGACAATATCCGGTCGCAGCCAACGATTGCATACTTCGCACTTGTAGTTTTTATAGGTTTCGTTCACATCTTCGCTAACCCCGTGATGGGGACATCGTACCCGCCAAAGACTGCCGTGAAGTTCCACGACGTTTTTACTTCCCGCCCGCTGATGCATGCCGTCAATATTTTGAGTGACCACTGTAACCTGGGGATGTTTTTTTTCCAATTCCGAGATGATAAAATGTCCCGCATGGGGTTTACATTCCAATACAGCTTTCCGTCTTAGTTCGTGGAACTTCAAAACTTTCTCCGGGTCTTGATCGAACGCCCTCTGGCACGCGTATTCTTCCCAATTGTATTGATGCCATACGCCGCCGCTTCCCCTGTAGGTGGGTACCCCGCTTTCAGCAGACATACCCGCACCGGTAAAAAAAACAATTCGCTCATAATCACCTGGATCGATCATCGTTGTCTTCACCTCGCTTTTATAATATCCTTTCTCTCTTTAAAAGTCAAATGAAAATCATATTTTTCACCTTTGCCTCCGATTTAAAACAGCCTCTGCCATATCTCGCTTATACACAAAAACGCAAATAAAACCAACCCGGCAAAAAGCAATAAATTAATTAACAGGTTATTCTTAAAATCCTTCACCCATTTTATTCTATTGTTCATAATTAACAATAAAACCGCCAGGAAAGGCATAAAAAAAGCCCCGATTATAGAATAAATCACCACCACCCAGACCGGTTTCCCAAAAAATAACAGGATCAAAGGAGGAATGGCCAGGTAGAACAAAAAGAACAGGTAATTTCGCGAACGGAGGTCAATTTTGGTCCGGGAAATAGTATAGCTTTTATTCTTATATACCTGGATAGAATCGGAAAAGAGATAAGGGACCCCCTGCCAGACCCCTAACATTGAAGAAAACACCGCCCCCCAAAAACCAATAAGGAAAATCCACTTACCAATAGGGCCCACCACCGTACCCATTTGTTCAGCCAACCCAATGACCATTTTACTGCCGGTTATCACTTCAGGCTTAACCCCTGCCGCGATTATTATGATGGCCATCCCGAATAAACCGGTCAATAAATAAGCGACCATTAAATCGGTTCTGGCTCGTTTGTAAAATTGTTTGCCAATCCATTTTTTCTCCCGGATCCAGTACCCGTAACTGAGTAAAGTAACCGTTCCGCCAACACCGCCGATCACACCAAGGATAAAGGTAACCGATCCCGGGGGTAAACCAGGAATTGCCAGTGATTTAAGTACCAGGCCCCAATCCGTGTGAATTAAAATCGCACTGAGGCATACAACCACAAACATTAAACCGATAAAAAACTTCATTAAGTTTTCCATCAACTGGTATCGGCCGATATAAACCAGGAGTAGAGCGGTCAAGGAATGAAGGATTCCCCAGGTTTCCACGGGGCAAAAAGGAAAAATGGCATGGGCAGCTAAACCGCAGGCAGCGATCAGGGCGCCGGCCACAATAAATCCCCAAAGAAACAGGTAAACGATAAAGTATATTGAAACCAGGGCATGAAATTTATGTTTCCAGCCCTGGAGGACAGTGGTACCGGTGGCCAATTGCCATCGGGCGATTCCTTCATTGAGAATGAATTTTATTATTGCCCCGACAATGGCTGCCCAGATAATGACAATTCCGTATTTTGCCCCGGCCACTGAAGCGGCAATCATATCTCCGGCTCCCACACCTGTTGCTGCCACAACAATTCCTGGCCCTAAATTTTTTAGAAATTTCATCCTTGTTTACGACTCCTCTTTTCAAATATGCAATTTTACCACACCAATGGAATTAATCAAAAGTTTTTTTAAAAAGCGCCCCCTGGCCGCCGGAGGCAAAAAAGTAATTTCTATAGCAGAAATATTTTATAAAAAAGTTTGAATATGTTATAATCTGTCAGAGAGGTATAAGATGAAACGTATGATAATTGTCTTTATGTTATTAACGGTCTTTGCAACCCCATTTCTTTCGGCCAGGGATAATCCCCAGTTTGGTAAGGGGGTTGCTTATTTATTAATTGGAGATAACGCATTGGCTGTTAAGCATTGGGATTTGTATTTTGAGAGCAATCCGGACCCGGCATTAAGGGGTGCATTTATGGGTTTAATCGACGCAGAAGATCTCTGGGAGGTGACCAAGCAATTTAAACGGTACCTGGATCTCAATCATCGTTCCACAACAGCCCTGGTGGGTATTGCGTTATCCACCACCAACATGAAACTTTCCACCTCTATCGAAAATTTGAACCGGGCCGTCCGCCTGGACCCCGCCTATTCGTCTGCTTATCTTTGCCTGGGCGCAGAATACGTGAAGAAAAAGAATTATCCCCTGGCAAAAACTTATTTTAATCGAGCGTTAGGAAATTTAAGAGTGCCTGAGTATAAAATTCTCCTGGCCAAATTATACCTGCAGTTAGATCAACCCACAGATGCTTTAAATTTGCTGAAGCCGGAAGCGGATCGGCACCCGGATAATTATTATTTCAATTTCTTTGCAGCAGAGGCCTATTTCCGCCTCAACCGATTGCAGGACATGGATAGATATATCCAAACCGCCATTGAAGTGAAACCGGACAGCAATGAGGCAAATTTACTAATGGCCAAATACTTTTTAAATAACAACGATCCGAATCGAGCCCAAACTATTCTTAAAACATTAAAATTTAAAGATTACCATGAAGACTACTATAAAACCTATGCCCAGGTGTTGTTGAAATTAAAAGATAGAAAAAGCAAAAGCTATTTGGATGGAGTTTATTCGAGGAACAGATGGGATAAAGACATCAATCGATTAATGGGAATTTATTATGCCAGGAATCAGCGGGGAAATGCAAATGCGCAGAATTGGATCAACCGGGCTATATTGAGCGGCAATCCGATCAGCCAACTCAAAGAATTATTTCCTGGAAAGTATGAATTCCCGGAGTACAGCTATTTACCGTTTTTTGATATGAAGGCCATTCGCTGGCTTTCTGATGAGGTGCTGGTGGTGGGGGCAACAAAGGTAAGTGGGGAAAGCGGAAAACTCTTTTTTATCAGATGCGAAGATTTGAAAATATTAAATGTACTGGCTTACAAGGGCCAGTTGCAAGATATTTTCCTCTCAAAGGATCGCAAAAAGATTATATTTTCCACCACTGCCATTGAAAATAAGAGCGTTTATCTCTATGCGGTTGAAGTGGTTAATTCGAGTCCCCGGTTCATGATGGTTTCCTCTCGCCCGTTACCGATGCCATCTGTGGATGTGGGTTTTAATTACAGCGGCACTCTTGCCTATATTACCGACAGCAGGCTTTCAAAACTGGCCTTTGAGTCTCCCTTTTCCATTGTCTCGGAAATCGGGGAAAAAACACCGGTCTACCCGTCTTATCCATTTCCTATATACAAATTTAATTTTGCCAGCAAAGAAACAAGCGCAATAAATATAAATGATATGAACCTGGTGGGAAAAGTCCCCATTGAAACCGTTAAAAAGTATCACCTGGTATACGAGGCCCACCATGCTAAAAGCCCGATACAAAGTTATATTGAAAAGGGTAAAAAGCTGGACCTCACCTCTTCGGAGATCGTTAAAGTTTACTTTTCCCCTGATCGATCATCATTTATTATTTATCTTTCGGATTTGAGAAACGCCTTCCAGGCATTAATCTATGAACATTTTAATAACAGTCTCTACAAGAGAGATGAAACCATGTTTATCGGGGAAGGCAATTATGCGGAACTCACATTAAAGAACTTTGACCCCCAAAATAAAAATCTCCTGGTATTGACAAAAGATGAAAAAAGGCGTCTGATTAATTTTGATTACAGATCATTTTTAGCCCTTGAACTGGCGGATAAAGTCATTGAATGTTATTGTGACCAGGACCGGCAAATGTTTTATATTCTTACGGAAAGAGGGAAAAAAAGCCTTTTCACTGAAACCAACCTGGAAGTCGTTGCCATGAAACCTTTTGTACGAGACACTGTTGGTGCGCGGCGGGATTTGAACCGGATTCTCTTTACCAGCGGAGGGGACCAGGTCTATTTTTTCACCTTCACCGGTGAAATGTTGATGATGGATGGAGAACATAAGTTCCATTATGTGGGACCTTCTTTTGAAGGCAGCCTGTATGAAATATCTCCCTCTAAAAAGAAAACCGCAGCATTTATCAATGAGCGATTTTATATTTTGGATTCCCTTTATACACAACCGCTTAGAGAAAAAACGAAAAATAAGGGAAAGTAGAACCATCGGGATTAATTCATTAGGTGACATTATTTTGAGACGATAGCAAGTGGGTGTTGAAAAAGAGTTTAGCCCAGTCAAACTTTTTTCCGGTTTTATTTACGGAGACGAGGATATCTACCGGGAGGTAAAAAAGAGATTAGCGGGGATTTTTTCTCCTGTTGACCTGGAGTCTGATGTTTTTAATTTTGATTTTACCACTTATTACAACCAGGAAATGGGAACTCCCTTGTTTCGGCGATTTGTCTCTTTTAAGGAGTTCATCCTGCCGGAGCAGTTACCGGATATTAAGTTATTGACCAACAAGATTGAGATAGAGACGGCCTGTGATGGCAAACGAACCATTAATTTGGATCCCGGTTACCTTTCCGAGGCCAATGTAATCATTGCCACCACCAAAAATTATTATCACCGGGTGCCGTTACAAAAAGGTATTTATGCTCATATGGAGTATGTGATTAAAGGAAAAAAAATTTGTCCGTTGGCATGGACTTACCCGGATTTCAAAACCGAAGGGTACCTGGATTTTTTCCAGCGTTTGAGACTATTATATAAAAAAGAAATGAAAGAAATAAGGGAGAAAGGCAAGGCAAAAGACAGATGACCGAAGAAGCAAGGCAGACGAACGAAAAAAAAAAGAAAAAAAAACAATTTTCAAAGGATTATATCTGGACCTTCACCACCTATTTTACGGAAGGATTTCCTTATATAATTATCCGGACGGTTTCTTCGGTATTTTTCCGGGATATGAAGGTATCCCTGGAAGCCATCGGGTTGGTGAATCTTTTTGGTTTGCCCTGGGTATTGAAGTTTTTGTGGGGCCCCTGGGTGGATGAATACAGTACTAAGCGGCTGTGGTTGTTAACCATGCAGACCATCTTGTTGGTGATTTTAGGGGTGGCTGCATTTGTAGTTCCTTTGAGTAACAGTGTTCAACTGGTTGCCGCACTTTTTTTTATCGGGGCGTTTATTGCTGCGACTCATGATATTGCCATTGATGGCTATTACATGGAAGCGTTGGATAAAGACGGACAGGCGAAATTTGTGGGTTACCGTACCATGGCCTACCGCATTGCCATGATGACGGGCACGGGTGTGATTGTCACTATTGCTGCCGTTGTTGGTTGGTCCCTGGGATTTTTAGTTGCTGCTGCTATTTTTGGTATGTTTTTTCTTTACCATGTTTTCTTTTTAAAGGAAGTGGAAACCAGGGGAAAAAAAATAAAGCACCTCCTTATGCGTGCCCTTCATTTGAAAACGTTTCTATTTGCTGCTGGGATGGTTATTGTTGTCATTGCTGTACGGTATTTTTTTCAATCACCCTTTTATAAACAGTTGAAAGAACAGTTGCCGTTGTTAAAAAAGATAGGTTTTTCTCATTGGGTGGCACTGTTGTTACTGCTAATCCTGTTTTTGGTGGGCATTTTTCGGAAACGGATTAAAGCTCTTATAATAAGAGACCCTGAATCGCATTACAGTCGAGCATTTTTGTATTTCATGGAAAGGGATAAGGTCGCTTTTATCCTGGCATTTATCATCCTGCTTCGAGTCGGAGAGTGGACGCTTTCTACAATGGTGGCCCCTTTTATGGTAGATCTGGGGATAAAAATTCATTATGGATGGATTTCTGCAATTGTAGGACTACCCGCATCCATTGCCGGGGCCATGATGGGAGGATGGATGATTTCCCGTTATTCTCTTAAAAAGGTGATGTGGCCGTTTATCATGGCACAAAATTTTACTAATATTATTTACATGGCGTTAGCACTTCATCTTGCTTCTTTTATTAAAATCAGCGTTGCTGCTGCCGAACCTGTGGGGGGCGGTGCAGCCAGCATGGCGTTAGCGTCTGCTGCCCATGGATTTCATCAATTTACCGCAGGCACTGGGGCCGTTAATATGGCTATGGCCATCCTTCCCACTTCTTTTATTAAAATAATTACCGGGGCTGCCGAACCTTTGGGAAGCGAAGCTTTCAAAATGATGCTAGGGGCTGCTGCCCATGGATTTCATCAATGTTCTGGAGGTTTAGAAGCCGCTTCCATGGGACGGGCTGTCCTTCACATTTCTTTTATTGAAATTGTCACCGGAGTTAAAATCATTACTGCTGCTGCAGAACCTGCAGGGATTGGTGCGGTTAACCTGGCGCTGGTGGCTGCGACTCATGGATTTGATCAATTTGCCGGTGGCCTGGGTACTGCTGTATTAATGACTTACCTGATGCGTATCTGCCACAAAGAGTTTAAGGCCGCCCACTATGCCATTGGTACTGCCCTGATGAATATCAGCGCTATTTTTGCCGGAGTGGTAGGTGGTATTATCGCCGGGTGGTTGGGGTATGCCTGGTTATTTGGCCTCAGTTTTGTTGCCTCTGTCCCGGCAATGCTTTTAATCCCATTTTTGCCCTATGTCTCGGATAATGAGAATAAAGCCACAGACAAACACAGACAAAATAGTTAGAGGGAACAAGGGGGCTTGCCCCCTTGTTTTTATGAAGATATAACAAGGAGAATAAGATGAGTTTACTAATAAAAAATGGCCGGTTGGTGGACCCGGCAGCGCAAACAGATAAAATTTGCGACATACTCATTGAAAACGGAAAAATCAAAGAAATATCACCATTAATAAAAACTGGTGGTTCGTTAAAGGTAATTGACGCCAAAGGGTTGGTGGTGAGCCCGGGGTTTATTGATATGCATGTGCATCTGAGAGAACCCGGTCAAGAGCATAAAGAAGACATTGCCACCGGTTCCCAGGCCGCCGCCCATGGTGGATTTACCTCTATTGCCTGTATGCCTAATACCTCTCCGGTTAATGACAATATCAATGTCACCCGTCACATCATCAACCGGGCCAAAGAAATAGGACTGGTAAATATTTTCCCGGTGGCTGCTGTTTCAAAGAACCTGGAAAGTCAAGAATTGACCGATATGGAAGCACTGGTAGACCTGGGGGTTAGGGGTTTTTCCGATGATGGGCACTGTGTAATGAGCGAAGCATTATTCAAAAAAGCGTTGGAGAAAGCCAAAACCCTCCGGGTACCCATTATTGAACATCCCGAAGACCACGCCATTTCTCAAGATGGTCAGGTCAATGAAGGTGTGATTTCAAAGCAGTGTGGATTAAAAGGAATCCCGGCTGCATCAGAAGATGTGATTGTTGAACGGGATATTCGCCTCCAGGAAGAAGTAGGCTCTTTTCTTCATTTGACTCATATTTCCACGGAAGGGGCGGTTCGATTGATCGCAGACGCTAAAAAACGCGGCGTTCACGTGACTGCGGATGTTACGCCTCACCATTTGTTATTGAATGAAACCTTCATCGTAAAAAACGGAATTTGCGATCCCAATTATAAAATGAAGCCTCCTTTACGAACCGAAAGGGACCGGCAAGCATTGATTGAAGGCTTGAAAACAGGTGTAATTGATTGTATTGCCACGGACCATGCGCCTCATTCGCTGGAAGAAAAGGCAATGGATTTTGGAAAGGCCCCTTTTGGAGTCATTGGTATGGAAACAGCCTTCTCCGTCATTTATGACCGGCTGGTAAGGACCGGGATTATCGATTTGAAGCGACTGATTGAATTATTTTCCACTAATCCCGCCAGGGTGCTTCGCCTGGACATTGAGGGCAGGGGAGTGGTGAAGCCAGGTTTGCCAGCAGATTTGACGATTTTGAACCTGGAACAGCCCTTTAAAATCAACGCAGAGGATTTTCGTTCCAAATCTGTTAATTGTCCTTTCATTGGTTGGGAAGGCAAAGGGGTGGTAGAATATACCATTGTTGGTGGAAAAGTAGTATATAGAAGACAATGAAAAAGGGGGAACCACAGATTACACAGATTACACTGATTGTAAATGAAAATTATCGAATTTATGGGGACTGACGCTTTTACCGTGTCATCCAGCCCTACTGTATTCAGGCAGCAATTACAGGTTTTGAAAAAATTTTGTATGTGTGTTTGTTAATAATTAAAAGATATATTATAATAACAAGATGAAAAAGCATTTTTTGATTATTTGTGAAGTTCGGTCAAAAAGGTGAATCGATGAAAAAGAAGTTGACCACAGAAAGCTTAATCCAGGAAGCCAGACTATTTTGCGATAAAGAGTCAGATTATCAAAATAAAGACCTTTATGGAGTAACCGATGGCAAAGCGGTAGGTACACATATAGAACATAAGTTTCAGAAGGTACTGAAAGAGCAATACATCTATACTGAAGGTTCAGCGGCCCGTGGAATCGATTTCCCTGACGAGCATATAAATACAGATATGAAAGTCACGTCAATCGTACAACCTCAATCTTCTTGTCCTTTTAGAGATGCAAGACAAAAAATATATGGATTGGGTTATAATTTATTACTGTTTGTTTACGAAAAAAAAGATGATCCGAAAACCCAAACAGCAAATTTAAATTTCAAAAGCTGCTCTTTTATTGCTAAAGAAAGAACAGGTGATTACCAAACCACAAAGTCCATTTTACAAATGATTGATAATGGTGCAAACACCGATGATATCATTGCCTACTTAATGGATCGGAATATTCCTGCTGACGAAATCACTCTAAATAAGATATCAGACGAGATTCTTCAGAATCCACCAAGGCAAGGATACCTAACCATTTCAAATGCACTGCAATGGCGATTACAATATCAACGAATCGTTACTTTGACAGACATAACGGATGGGATAGTAAAAATTGTTCATAAATTATAGACTCAAAAGGTAATTTCATGAAAATTCTACAGGCTGACATCAATGTTGAAGTTGCTGAATTCCTGAAAGGACTGATGAAAACCTCTCGCTCTTATCTTGAACTCAACAGGGAATTACAAGATAGATCCGGAATTGTCAACTTTTTTGATTCCCAGGAAGATTTTTCCAGGCTAAAATACGAGCTTCAAAATCTTCAGCTAGCCGTTGCAGCACCCAATCCCATTGAATATGGCGATTTCCAGACGCCATCGAAATTGACTGACAAGATATGCTCCTACCTTTTGGAGAAAGACATCCATCCGAATGTTTTGGTTGAGCCGACTTGTGGTAAAGGAAACTTTATTATCTCTGCTTTAAGACATTTGAAACAAATAGATAAGATTTATGGGATTGAAATATATAAAGCCTACATCTGGGAATGTAAATTCCGCATTATCAAATACTATTTGAGGAATCACCAGGAGAAAAAATCTAAAATTTATCTTTTTCATCAAAATATCTTTGATTTCAATTTCCAGGGCCTGGCGAGAAACGTTGGAAATGAAGAGATTTTAGTATTGGGTAATCCTCCCTGGGTAACCAATTCAATCCTGGGAAGCCTGAATTCTGAGAATTTACCGAAAAAATCGAATTTCAAAAGCTTCAGTGGTCTGGATGCCATTACCGGCAAGGGAAATTTTGATATATCCGAATATATTGCTTTACTGCTGCTGGAAAATTTTTCCAATTATAACGGCCATATGGCATTCCTGGTCAAAAATTCGGTTATTAAGAATATCATTTACGAACTAAAAAAGAAATGCTACAGGATCAGTAATATAGAAAAGTTAACCATAAATGCCGAAGAGGAATTTAACGTTTCAGTTGCTGCTTCTTTATTTTACTGTATGTTCAACAAAGGGGCTGCATTACAATGTACGGAAAGAGATTTTTACACTTATAAAAATAATCCCCCCGGCAAAACCTTTGGCTGGACTGATGATAAATTTGTTTCTGATGTTGAAAAATATAAAAAATATAAAATATTTGATGGTGAATCTCCAATGGTGTGGCGTTCCGGCTTAAAGCATGATTGCTCAAAAGTGATGGAGTTAAAAAAAATAAACGGGACCTATGTGAATAAGATGGGTGACAGACTGGAACTGGAAGAAGACTTGATATATGGTTTTCTAAAAAGTTCCGACCTACAAAAACCAATCATTACAGGAACATCAAAATATATCCTGGTGACCCAACAGGGAATTGGTCAGAATACAGCTTATATAAGAGAAAAATATCCTTTGACCTATCAGTACCTGAAACGTAACGAAGCGTATTTCCTGGAAAGAAAATCAAGCATCTATAAAAATAAACCTCGTTTTTCAATATTCGGCATTGGCGATTATTCGTTCAAGAAATACAAGGTAGCTATATCAGGTTTATACAAGAAATCGAGATTTTCATTGATTATTCCAAATGAATCTAAACCAATCTTATTAGATGATACCTGTTATTTTTTGGGGTTTGATGACATCGATGATGCGATCTATACGTTTCTATTGCTTAACCACCAAAAAACCCGGGATTTTTTGAAATCCCTGGTATTTCTTGATATGAAAAGAGTTTATACCAAGGAAGTCTTGATGAGAATCGATTTGAGAAAAGTTGCAAAGTTTATCCCTTTCGAGGAGATAATGGATGCTGTAACTATATTACCATCAAAACTGCGGGATACTCTAATGGAAAAAAAATGGGTTGAATATGTAAAAAAATTATCCGAATTTGAAAGAGGCCCGGTACAATTGAGCCTTTTCTAATCTTCCTATCTTCCAGGAAATTCATTGACAATTAAAATCACCTCCTCTCCTTTTATTATTCGTGTTAATTCGTGTAATTCGTGGGCATTTTCTTTTTAATTGTTTCCAGCGAATTTATGGGGACTGATGCTCCCGCGGCCTTAATTTTTTTAACTCTGACACGATACTGTCGCGCCCGGTTGTTTTTCCACCAGCCTTACCAGGTTTTCCAAATGCCCTGACGCTTTTACCGTGTCATCCAGCCCTACCCAATTGCCGGCTGCAAATAATTCTAATCGGATTAAATACTGACTGGCGGCTGAATCTTTTAATAACGGTTTGAGTTCTGTGATGAGCCGGTTACCTTCGGAATAGATAGGACTTTGCCTGGCACCTAATTTGTAATTCTTACCCCCTGCAAATAAAGTCCCGGATGTGAAACCGGAAGAGTATGATAAACTTTAGAATCACCTGAACCACCAGTATTCAAAAAGAAAAATAATGATTGGAACGGCAATTGACGAGAAAAATTTAGATAGAGTTCCCAGGTCAATTAAAAAAGTTCGGGAATGAATCATTTCATAGTGAAGGGCTACAATTTTAGAATAGCGTTCCAGTGCCTCGGGAAAATCAGTTGTTTTATTAAGTAGATTGGTAAAATTGAATTCCTGCATACTCCTTTCAATTGCCTCGACAATTTCGCATTTTCGCTCCGATACAATTTTTTTTATTGCCAATTGAGGGTATACAAAAAAACCGATGCAGAACAATATAAAGGGAATTGCCAGGAAATATATTGTTAATCCCAAAAGTTGGCTATTTTTCCAATTTATAAAAAAAAGCGCGACTAAAAATAAACTCACTTGTAACGAAAAAGATAAAGAAAATATCCCCACCAATCTCGAGGTACTCCTGAGGGCCATGGTTTGCCCCGGTACAGGAAAAAGTTTGAATTTCCCATAGGTCTGAAGCTGAAAAATCCAATAAATCGTAGTAATTGCTAACCAAAGTCCATACCCGGAAAATCCAAAGGCCAAAAAGACAAGAATAAAAAAGAAAACACCATATCCGCCTTCAATATAGGGGTCAAGATAGTAAACAACCCCTAACCCCATTAATCCGAAAAGTAAAGAGATGTAATTCTGCACAGGGGATCGAAAAAGAAGTTTTATATCTCGTTTCAGTCTATTATACTGTTGTTCTGAAGAAAAAATTCCCGGTAAAAGAGTGATTGTATGTTTGACATTACTATATGCATTGGATAACAAAACCCCCGCCGCACAAATTATGGCCACACATATTGATATTCCCATTATTTCATTGAAGCTGCTCCGGTGACCGGTAAAAAGCTTGACCAAAAGATATGGTATAAATATAAAAATACTCAGTATCAGGTAGACCAGGCTGGGAGGGATTTTTCGTAGAAAAGGGACCACTGAAAGAATCCTGACATATACCGGCACCAGGTCTTTGTCTAAACTCTTTTTAAGTTCTTCTTTCATTTGATTTTCTGCTATTTCCATATTGAATCCTCCGTTCTCCGTTAAAAAAAATCCGGATCCTTTTAAAAAAGAAGAGCTTTTAATATCCCGATAGTAGAGAAAATGGTTTTGGGATCAACAGTCTCTTCGATTAAACCTCCAATTTGTTTGCGGACATACCTACCGGCATTTGCGCGCCAACAGATCAAATCCCCTAACATCGGCAGGGAAAGCCAACGTTGAGCCTTTTTATAGGCCTGGAAACGAGCACTCATTTTTTCTCTAAGGGTATCTCTATAGAGAACGTCAATACCTGAAAAGTCGGTTGTTTTTTCTTTAAAGTATTTTAGCAGTATTTCTGATGCGATAATACCGCTTTCCATTGCCTTCCCGATTCCTTCGCCGCTAAAAGAGTAAGTTAAACCAGCGGCTTCTCCCAGCACCATTAAACCGGGTCTGTTTAATCTGGCGCCAGTAAAAGCCGTTCGAAGTAAAGCCCCTTTTAAAGATGATATCTGCTTTGCCTCACAAACAATCTCCCTGGCAATATGAAACAAATCAATAAAGCGATACCACAATTTTTTTAGGTCTCTTATTGGAGGCTTTTTTTTCGAATCCAGAAAATACCCGGTACCAATATTAAAGGTATTCCCTGTCCCTGGAAATACCCAACCATATCCGGGACAGATGGTTTTGTCGTATGAAATATAAAAGCATTGATATTTATCTGCTGTTTGTTCGCTGCAGCGGAAATAACTCCTGGCTGCAACAGCTCCTGGCATTTTGCGCTGGCATACGCCGAACAATTCAAGGGGTTTGGGATTTGCACCGGTAGCCAGGAGAGTGAATTTTGCTTTCATTTCCATACCTGTGTTATCCTGGGAATGCCTGAATCTAGCACCGTGAACAACGCCATCCATTTCCAGCGCTTCGATGAGAGTGTAAGGTGAGATAAAAGTCGCCCCGGCTTCCACCGCGGATTTTCTCAAGATGTCATCGAATAGAATCCGGGGAATAGAGGCAAACCGGCCATTAACTGAAACATAGGAACCATTGGGAGCATAGATGCGGAGTTTATCTATTTCAAGTGCGTGGGCCAGGACATGTTCTTTCAACCCCAACCGAGAAAGGGCACGAAATGTATCGGCGATAAGCCCATCACCACAGATCTTCTCTCGGGGGAAATTGAATCGATCCGCTAAAATAACGTTTAGCCCTTCTCTTGCAAGTAATATTGCGGCTGTTGTTCCGGCGGGTCCTGCTCCAATTATTAATACATCTGCCTCTTTTTGACAAATTTTCGAATTTTGATTCCTCATGGTTACATAATTATATTATAAAATTCGTCTATAATAAAGTCTAATTGGGAAAATTGGGAAAAACCGCCGTTCTCATTTTGACCGACTTTGGTACAGCCATTTTGTCTTCTTTGGAGCTTACTTGTCTGGCACCAAAAAACCGGTTATTTCTATCATATTGGAATCGGTTAAATTTGTCAAGACCAGGAAATGGCAATGGCAGGATTTACAATTAGGTAACCAGAATCTTTCCGCCTTTTATTCCCGGGGAAAAAAGTCATTTTTATCTTTTTTTCCTTGCAAAAAAAGACAAAAATGACTATAATTACCACTTTAACTTTTTCACTGCCATTCCATCCGTGATCTATTTTTGAAAGGTTTTATTTTAAGGGCATTCAAAAATACATTCACCCGTTCAAATACATCCCGCTTTACCCGTTCTTTTTCCTCTTCATCGTCTATTTCTAAAAAATTTGCTGCCCATACAGGACCTGGTGAATCAACAGTTGAAAATTTGGCACATATTTTTCCCAGGCCTTCCTGGATGAGGGAATATGATAGATGTGCTTGAAAATGTTTCACCAATTGATTAATTCCTCCCTGGTAATTACGAATGAAAAAATATACATCATAAGCATCTTTTTCACTATACCTTTCCCATATGGCCATTCCTTTCATCACCAAAAAAGGAATAGCATCTGCTACCTTTATTATCACTTCATTTTCTGCTCCATCCGGCATTCTTCTTTTAAGTTTTACCATTGAGTTGTATTGAAATGCCAGGTCAGCTCCTCTTGCTTTTCTTGCCCGTACATCCTGTACTTTTTGGGTGCGATGTGTTTTTCCTGTTCCCCCATACTCCCCGGCAAGGAAATCCACTTGAACCTTAATGAAAGAACCGGTTTCATCTTTTATTGTCCGATAAAAAATAAACGGCTGTTGTGGATTTTTTTCATAACCACGTTTCTTCATAAGTTGAAGAATTGTTCGGTAGGTAACATCAGGTATATTTCGGAAATCAAGAGCGAGATCGATATCAAGACTTCCTGTATGTTTCGTTCCTTTCTCTCCGGTTAAAAAATATGGAACCCACCCGCCAACGATTACCAAATGATCGCGGAATTCCCCCAGCAGGGTCATCAATTCTACCATTACAGATAAACACGCTTCAATCTCAGCTTTTGGATAATTTGCTATAGTTACCACTGTTCTCTTAACCTATGTTCTAAAAGAAATTTTGCCGCTTCTTCCCCCCTTTCCTTATAGCTTTTCAAATCCAAATAAAGTTGGACATCAGAAACAACCTTAAAACCTTTTACATCTTGAACTCCATATAAAACACCCTCCTCATAAGGTTGTAACAACGAAATATTTGGCCCGGAAGAGACCTTTTTCCAACCCAACTGGCGAGCAATATCTTCTACAGCCCCGGTGGAATAAGCAAACACCCTATTATACCTTAAAGAGGGTGCAATGAGGGCAGCACCGGATGTAAGAGTAAACCCATATTGAATATGTTGAGATTCACAATAATTTGCCAATTTATATTCTATAGCCCTTATTTCATCAAAGGAATAGTAATGGGTAATTTTATTTTTTCGAAAGGTATAATTCTGTGTCCATTTTTCTAACAGTTTCTCAGGGTTTAAAAGACGGAAGGTTTTATTTTCTCCAATCTTAATGAATTCGTGATCCACTAGTTTTTGCTTTATATTAGAAGCTTGTCCTATACTGATGTTTGCCTCTTTAGCCAGGTCTCTAACATACCAATCTCTTTTGGAAAGGCATAAGAGAACACGTATTACCCGTGAGGATTTTTGAGTAAAAAGAGATTTTAGCGGTCTTGTATTGGGAAAGGGATTCGGTCGCCCCTGGATATCAATGTATATCCCATTAACCTGTATAAAACAATTTCCCCCAAGATCAATAAAACCGACTCCACCTTCTTTACAAATTTTGACCGACTCTTCCGATAGATAAGGTGCTCCGACAATTCCATAGGATTTTGCCTTGCCTGTCAATATATCCTTCAATTCATTTACTGCCATCCGGATATACCGTGGTTGTCCTATGGATTTGATATAAAAAAACAGAAGGTACTCTTGTTTGCTTTTGTTTTTTGCCCTGACTTTAATCATTAAATCCGTTTCAGGTGAGGTTTTTCCCGGAATAACTTCTAAGACTCCCGTGCCCTTCAATACGTTTACAGCGCGTTCTATTAATTTTGGAGTTATTTCATTTATCGTCATTGTTTCACTTTAAATGCCAGTTTCAGCATTCGCTGAAACTATACCAAAATATGAAACAAAGATCAAGTCTGTTCCTAAAATTCAATTTACAAAATTTTTCTACAAAGTAATTACTTGCGTACTCGTTCCCTTGGAACCTCAATGGGATACATGGGTTCAATTTTTCCTGTTTCTTCATCTAATTTCAAGGCCAATTTTTTTTGCCATTCCTCCATTAATTCGTCCGGGTTCCCTTTGATAGGTGGAGCATCGGGGATATCGAAACGTATAGTATATATTTTGATGGAGTTACCAGTGACTTTTACGGCCACATGCATTTTGTCTCCTTTATCGTCCAAAAAACGATATGCACCGGTACCTATACCGGGAAGTAAACGACTGGCTTTGGGTTTGATTGTATCACCGTATATATCCGACTGATGGATCCAATTATCAGTCGCAACAGTTACAGTCCTGCCATCAGGACTGTACGATACGGAACGAATTAAACCGTAATGTATTATAGGCTTTCCCACAGGTTCGCAGGTGTCAGTTCTCCATAAACTAGCTGTTTTAAAGCAGCCTGTGAGCACGGTACGACCGTCAGGGCTAAATGCTACTGAAGAAACAATACCATTATGTTCCAATTTCTTTCCCACAGGTTCTCCGGTATCAGTTCGCCACAACCGGGCGATTCTAAAACTGCCTGTGATCAAGGTTCGACCGTCAGGGCTGAACGCTGCGGCAGTAGCTGAATCGTGATGTATCATAGGTTTCCCCACAGGTTCGCCAGTGTCAACTCGCCACAAACGGACTACTTCTTCATATCTTCCCGTAAACACGGAGCGACCATCAGGACTGAAAGATAAAGCAAAAACATAACCATCATGTTTCATTATCTTTCCCACAGGTTCCCCGGTATCGGCTTGCCACAACAGGGCTGTTCCATCCCTGCTTCCGGTTAGCACGGTGCGGTTATCTGGGCTGAACGCTGCGGCACTAACATGATCGTCATGTTTCATTATCTTTCCCAAAGGTTCGCCGGTATCAGTTTGCCACAACCGGGCTGTGCCATCACTGCTTCCTGTGATGAGGGTGCGGCCGTCTGGGCTGAACGCTGCGGCACTAACATGGTCATCATGTTTCATTATCTTTCCTTCAATTTCGCCAGTGTCAGCCCGCCACAAGCGTGCTGTGTTATCAGTGCTTCCAGTGAGCACAGTTTTGCCGTCAGGGCTGAATGCTACTGTACCAACCAAATAATTGTGTTTCATTATATTTCCCACAGGTTCGCCTGTATCAACCCACCACAACCTGACTATGCCATTACTGCTTCCTGTGAGCACGGTGCGGCCATCGGGACTGATCGCTACGGCAGATACACTACTTCCATGTAGCATAAGCTCTCCCACATTTTCACCAGTATCAGCACACCACAACCTGATTTTGCCATCCCTGCTTACTGTGAGCACGGTTCGGCCATCGGGACTGAACGCTACGGTAGATATACTACTACCATGTATAATAAGCTTTCCCACGGGTTCACCGGTATCAGTTCGCCATAACCGCGCTGTATCATCAGAGATTCCTGTGAGTACGGTGCGGCCATCGGGACTAAACAATGCGTTATAATAAAAAGAACTTCTATGTTTTATTATTTTTCCTAAAGGTTCGCCTGTATCAGCCGACCACAACCGTGCTGTGTTATCACCGTTTATGGTGATCACAGTGGGTCCGCCAGGACTAAATGCAACAGCCTTCACATCTTTATTGTGCCGATATGTGGTAAGAATATTCTCATAATCATCTTTTATGAGACAACCGACTTCACGACGTCTTATCTCTGTATCTTTCACTTTCATGGCTTGCAATCGATATAACACCCCTTCATCACGTTTTTCCACTGCTTCAGCGCGCAAAGCGCGGCGGTCCCAGTATTGTGCTAAAAGGTCTTCTGCTGTACCGGAATAACCGGGGATTGTTCGTAATGTTTTATATTCTTGAATTGGGACATCATCCTGCGCTGTACGGATGTTTTCAATATACACCCCAGGTATTATCACTTCGATTGCAATAATCAAGGCAATTAATATCGCCGCAATCGAAATAATCTCAATATGCTTTGTCCAATAGGTTGGCATTACTTTTTTTGCCCAATCCGTCGTAAAAGTCAGCTCATATATACGGTTACGCACACTTAACTTTCGGTTTGCAAGTAGTACCACCAATCCAGATAGTTTCAATGCCGTGTGAATGAAAGAGAGAGGTTCATCTGTAATCGGGCGTCCCTGTAAGATACGGCGATAAAGCGTTAAAATCCTTCTAACGGGATTCTTTTTATGCACCAGACGGTCACGGACAAAATTGAGATTAGCGTCCTGGTGACTGGCACCAGGAGCAAGGAAATACTTTTTCACCAGACCATCGATATATTCGTCATTGTAAACTCCCGGTTTCTCATCCACCGCCAAACGACAGAGTTTTTGCGTCAAATAAGGATGACCGCCAGTCCAATAAAGAATCCGCTTAAGTATCTCTTCACTCTTTATTTGATCATTTCCAAGGCCCCTGGCTAAAGGTAGTGCCTCTTCCGGCGTAAAATCGGTAAGCTCGATTCGATGCCCGATATTAAACGGTGTTCTCCTGGTATCTTTAATCAATTGCGAAGGAGTAGCAACTCCCAAAAGTACGAAACTTAAACGCCTATATACCGGTTCAGTGGCTCGAGCATTATAACATGCCCGAATAGCGGCAAAGAAATCATCTGTAAAAGGCAGGGCAATGGTGGTATCGATCTCATCCACGAATATCACCACCTGGTCAGTGGCATTCGCCAGGACAACATCTCGGAAAAACCTGGTCAAGCGCAGCAGGGCAGGCAAGTGCTTTCGTTCCTCCCACCATTTACCAATATCCATCTCCATGCCCAATTTATCTAAAACGCAATCTGCAATACCGCAGTACCATTGATTGGCAGATTCCTTTTCTTTTTCAGACCCGATTTGAGAGAGGTCCACAATCACTGTTTGAATCCCCTGCTTTTTCAACCGTTGGGCCGTACGGGCCATTAAACTGGATTTGCCCATCTGGCGGGGTGTCAACACGTAGCAAAAGTCACTGGCTAATGTACGCTCATATATTTCATTATCCGCTTTTCTTTCGATGTAACTTGGGGCATCCGGCTGCATGGAGCCACCTACAACATAAAAATTTTTGTTTATTTGAGTTGTATCACTCATAAGTGTTTCCTGAAATAATCGCTGTAAAGCTGGCAGCGCATTTGTACGGCTTGACGGGTTTTACCTTTTACCAGTCCCGCACTCCTGAGACGTATAAAATGAATTTCATCGTCGCAGGTGCCGCGCCGCAATACCTGGCGAAGAGCATCCTTTAATTCCTTTTCTTCCTGCAAAAGCCAGACAAATCGCCGCAAATGATCGCCGAACGTTCCTATATCTTCTATGGCAGCTTCTTTTAACTGCGAAATGGTGTAATTGTCTTTTCGCAGCGTATACAATGCCGCACACACCAGGAAAGGCTGTCCGCCGGTAAGATTTAGCAATTCTTCAATCTCTATGTCTGTCTTCAATGGGCAGCCGTATTTGGCATTAGACTCTTTTACCTGGAAGACATCGAAATCCTCCATATTAATCGAATGTCCTACATTAAAAGGAGACTGGTTGATATCCTTGATCCAGAGATAGGGTTCAGTGGAATGGGCAATCACCATGTTCAGGCGGTTCCAGCAATCTTCGGTGGCCCTGCGGTTGTGCCACCCCCTTATAGTGGCGAAAAAATCATCCCTGAAAGAACAAGAGAACAATCGGTCTACCTCGTCAAACAAAATCAGCACCGGTGTCCGGGCCTCATCCAGGACGGCCTTTTTGATAAATTTCGTGAGATTGTCTTTAGCGCCGCGGTGCTCCTTCCAACAATCATCCGGTTCGATATCGGTTTCCAGTGCCTCTGATATTTTCCAGGCCAGTTCTTTGAATAGTGCTTCTATTGACGTCAAGTTTGCTTCATCTACCAATTGAAAATCAAGATAAAAGGATTTGTAGTGATTTTTTTTTGCATCCGCATGTGCCCGTGCCAGCAAAGAGCTCTTTCCCATTTGTCTCGCTCCCTTGACTTTGGTGGTGGAGCCTGTTTTATGGATTTGCTGAATAATCTCATCATCCGCTTTACGTCTCACATAGAAAGGGGAATCCAGCCTTACCGCACCGGTATTTAATTCGATTAAGGACGTCAATCTTGGATCGGCGGCAGGTAACGGTGCACCGATACCGTCCGTGGCATCGAAAAGCGTTTGCATTCCGGATGGGGAAATATCATCATTAACTGCTTTCCCTTTTATCGGCAGTGATTCATGTTTTTCAATGGCTTTCAATATCTGCCCGGCTAACGTCTCAAAAGAAACATCAGGCGTCCAGCGTGTATATTGTACGGGATCCAGGTATGCCCCCAGGTCATAAGGCAATTCGCCGTCAAAGTCCACACGAATCGGCAGGATGGTAAATTGTTCATCCTTTTTTTTTCGACAACTGGTGTGCTAGCTTGACCTCTTGCCTCACCATCTCACTGCGTATGGATTCCTTAGACAATAGAACAATGAAGAAATCGGATGATCTTAAATGTTTTTCAATCTCCTTAACCCATTTCTCACCCGGAAGAATTTTGGTATCAAGGAACACTTTTTGGTTATGCTGGCTGAGACATTTTCCTAAAAAATCGGCAATGTCCTCGTCAGGTTTGACGTGGCGATAACTAATAAAGCACTTACTCACCGTTTTTACCCCCTGTGCCCTTTTTTAAAATAAAATATACAAATATTAAATTAAAAAGTCAAGCTGTTATGAGGTTTAAATTCACCGTTTTCTTGCCTCCGGCGGCCAGGTTCTATTTGACTCTCCCCAAAATAACCCCCTTTATTTTGGCGGGAATATCGTGTACAAAAGGAACCGCCAGGCAGCGGACAGCGGTTATGCCAGCATCCTGTCTGCTGTGAAACCCCGCGGCGCAGGGACCCTATGTGCTGCGCAAGTTCGTTTATCAGATTCAGGAACAGGGGGGCTTCTCAGAGCAGAGGCGTGTTTTAGGAGGAATATAACCGCCGTAGACAACTTCCATTTCACCATTGTCCAGGTGTGCAATCGTTTTTTTGTTTAAAAGCAGCTTTTTATCAAACCGTTTCATTTTCATCTTTTTTCTCCTTTATTATAATTTATTAACATATTCACCTTACCTCTTTTCCTTCCATTTTATCATATATAGAAAAAAATATCAACTTTTTTTTACATTTTGCCAATTAAAATTCAAAAGGAGAGAAAGTGGACAGATCAATTTTTTTCCTCCTGGTGAAATATGAAATATAGAGACGGTGGAGTCTTCTAGCCTGTCCCCTGACGTCCTGTCTCCAAAATCTCTTATTTATCCTTTTTTTCCGGTACGCGGGTAAATTCGATATCCTTTACCCCCCGTTGAAGAGGAACGGAAACCCGACTGAGAAAGAATAATAGTGGACAGGTAATTTATTTACCGCCCGGAGACGATAAAAAAAATTAATGGAAATGTAAACCTTATTGGCCCAGGTGTCGTCTATATAATATACAAAATTAATAAAGGTTTATTAAATTTAAATCCTTTAAAGGAGGAAGAATATGAAGCTTGTAAAAATGATTGTGATTTTATTGTTGATCCTTTTTTGTTCGTTTTCTTTGATCTCCGAACAAAAAACAAAAACCGAAAAGAAAAAGGATGAGTGCATTCACCTGGAAGGTTTGAAAGCCCTGGAAAGCCTCAAAGCGTTAGAAAAACTGGAAATTAACCTGGAAGGATTGCAAGCCCTGGAGAGTCTCAAAGCCCTGGAAAACCTGGACGTGAGTGTAGAAGGTTTAAAAGGGTTGAAAGAAGGATTAAAAGGTTTAAAGGAAGGTCTTAAAGGTTTGGAAGCTTTAAAAAGCCTGGAAGTTTTGGATGATTGGCATGAAGTCCTCGAGGGTCTGGAGGATTTGGATGTGGACATCGACCTGGACCTTGATGAATTGCATACGGTACCAAAGAAGGAAAAAGAAAAAAAGAAATCAGGCAGCGGGTAGGGTCACTTTAAAAGAGGAACCTTTTCCCGGCGTACTGGTGACATCAATTGTACCATTATTTTTTTCTACAAATTCCTTGCATAAAATCAATCCCAGGCCGGTGCCCTTCTCACCGGCCGTACCCTTGGTTAACTTATGGGTATCGATTCGAAAAAGTGCAGCCATATCTTCCGGTTCCATCCCCACACCATTATCGGAAACAGTAATGATAACACGATTGTCATTCATATAAGCCTTAATTTTCACCTCCCCCTGGGACCCGGTGAATTTTACTGCATTGGACACAAGATTTCGGATGACGGTTTCCATCATATTTTTATCTGCAAAAGCAAAGGTATCAGGCTTTATCCTGTGAGATAATACAATATTCTTTTCCCGGGCATTCTCTTTTAACAATTCAATAATTCCCGTCACCAGGATACCAATGTCCAATTTTTCAGGACGGTGTTCAAGGCGTCCCCGCTGCGACCTTGACCAATCCAGGAGATTTCCCAACAGTGCGGAGAGTTGATGCGCACTCTTATGAAACCGGTAAATAAAACTTTTCTTTTTGGCTTCATCAAAGGAATCGTAATTGCCGTACAATATATCGATAGAAAATAATAACGATTGCAGCGGATTTTTTAAATCATGAGCAATAATAGAAAAAAATTTGTCTTTGGTGGCATTCAATTCTTTGAGTTCTTCGCGGGAAGCTTTTAATTCCAGGTGGGTTTTTATCCTGGCTAACAATTCCGTTCCGTTAAAGGGTTTGGTCACATAATCCACGGCCCCCAGTGCAAAGCCTTTGACAATATCGGATTTATCCGCTCTTGCCGTAATGAAAATAATCGGAATATCCTTTGTCCCGGTTATTTTTTTCAATTGTTCACAAACAGCGAATCCATCCATTCCCGGCATCATGATATCCAGCAGTACCAGGTCCGGTCGAATTTCCGGGATCATTTCCAGTGCTTGCTTGCCGTTCCCCACTGCTGAGATCCGATATTCTTCTTGTTTTAAAAACTGGCACAATACCTTCAAACTTTCAGGGGAATCCTCAGCGATAAAAATTGACGGTTTTTTTTGGTCTTTGTATTGAATATCTTTCACTGTTATTTCCTCCTTCCCGGTTATCCGGTCATGGAGAACTACTGGCTTTTTCTTTTCATTTTTCATCTAAACTCTCGACAAGCGTTTTAATCTCGTTGATTAACTTCGGGAAATATACCAATGTTTTAGCTACCTGCTGCATGTCATAGTCCTGTATTTCTTTTGACAATTTATCTCCCCAATTTCTCAGTATAGTTAATGAATATTGATTCCCCAGTTTTTGAATTTCTTTTGAAAAATTATCGATTTCATCCAGGAAAAATGTTTTGCTTATATTTTTCCAGCGGTCGATGAAATCACGCTGCAAGATTGTAATCAACTCGGGGAGTTTGGATATAAGCACTGGTGATAGTAAATCTGCCGGGGGGCTTTCTTCCGGGTGTACCCCTGGTTCTTTGGCTTTTTTAAGGCAGGAGTGAGGCAGGAAGCGCATCAGTTGGAAGATCAGCTCTTCCTGGCTGATGGGTTTTTCCAGGTAACCGTCGCTGCCCGCCTTTTTCACTTTTGATTGTTGTTCCGGCGTATCATAACCGGTAATAGCAATGACGGGGATTGATTGAAGCGTTTTATCTGCCTTGAGTATTTGAATGGCTTCATAACCGTCCATGACCGGCATTCCCATATCCATAAGCACCAGGTGGGGATGGTGCAATTTGACCAGTTCCAATGCTTCTTGTCCGTCTTCCGCTTCCAGGGTCTGGATTTCCGGGTAATCATCCAGGTATTCCAATAGTAATTGGCGTCCTAATTCTTGATCTTCTACCACTAAAACAGTGGCTGGCTCAAACTGTATGGAATCGATATCCACACCCAGTTGAGCGATGGGTTCGATTTGGAATGCTTTTGGTCCGCCTGCTACGGCGATCTGTTTGAAGGTGACCTGGAAGGTGGTGCCTTCACCTACTGTGCTCCGGACTGAGATTTCGCCCCCCATCATCCTGGTGAGGCGCCGGGTGATTGCCAGCCCCAGTCCTGTACCACCATATTCTGATGTGCGCTGTCCCTCTACCTGGCTAAAGGTCTCAAAAATATACTGCTGCTGGTCCTGGGGTATCCCAATCCCACTGTCCCGGACTGAAAAAATAAGCTCAATCGTTTCCGGGGCACCCTGGACAAGTACACCATTGGCATCACTGCCGGGGCCCATCCGGGCGGACAGCTTAATAAAACCGGTATGGGTAAATTTAACCGCATTTTCCATCAGGTTAAAAAGAATCTGCCGTATCCGCAAACCGTCCAATAATAAAAACTCAGGTAACCCCGGGTCCACTTCCATCTGAGAATCGAGCCCTTTCTCTTTCATTTTACTGGAAAATATGCGCCTGATCTCAGTTAAAATAGAACGGATATTCACCTCTCCATATTGTAATTCCACTTTCCCTACTTCTATCTTGGAAAGATCGAGAATATCATTGATCAAACCCAGGAGAGTTTGCCCACTGGAGGAAATGACTTCCAAAAGCTGTTTATGCCTTTCATCTGTTATTTGTTTTTCCAGGATTTCGGTAAACCCCAGGATGGCATTCATAGGAGTACGAATTTCATGGCTCATGTTGGCTAAAAACATGCTCTTCGCCCGGTTGGCCTGTTCCGCTATTTCTTTGGCTTCTTTTAACCGGGTATTGGCCTGTTCTAATTCGGATGTTCTTTCTTTTACTTTGTTTTCCAGTTCTATGTTTAATTCTTTTAATTGTTTTGTTCGCGCTTCCACCAGGCGGCGGAGTTTGGCTTCCCGGGCCTTAAACCGTCGAACTCGCACCCGGTAACCTATAAAACCGATGACCCCCACAGCCAGGACACAGGAAAGGTAAAACCAAAAGGTTTGGTAAAAAAAAGGTCTCAGATAAAATGAAATGAAAGCACCGGTTTTGTTCCAAATGCCGTCATTGTTGCAAGCTGTCACCCGGAAGGTATAATCTCCTGGTGGGAGTTTCGTATAATAAGCGGTTCTTCGGGTTCCCACCTCCACCCACTCCTCATCAAATCCCTCCATTTTGTATCTAAACCGCACCTTTTCCGGCACCAGCAAGCTCAAACCCGTATATTGAATATCTAACCGTTCCGTTCCCGGAGGTAAAATCACTTTTCCGTTATTGGTTAAAACGGGTGGTTGAAAGTTGAGATCATTGGTGATAATTTTCTCGATCACCACCGGGGGCGGCACCTGGTTAATCCTGGTAAAGGAAGGGTCTATCATCATTACCCCTTTAATGGTGGGGAACCAGAGTTTTCCATCGCGGGTCTTCCACCCGGGGGGCTGAGTACCGCCATTGCATTCCCTGCTTTTCATCCCGTCTTTTTCATTATAAGAAACGCAGTGAAAGGAATTGGTTTTCCCTTCGGCAAAATCGTTGAGTTCCTGTTTCTTCACCTTGAAAATGCCTTTATTGCAGCTCATCCAGAAATTTCCCCGGTCATCTTCAAGAATCTGGTAGACAATGTCATCAAAGAGACCTTCTTTAACGCAGAAGCGTGTAAATTTCCCATTTTTCAAGCGATTCAATCCCCCACCGCGGGTGCCAATCCATAAGGTCCCCTCTTCATCTTCATAGATTGCCCATACCATATCATTGGACAATCCCTCTTTGGTAGTATAAACAGTAAATTTTCCATTTTTCAGGCGATTCAGTCCACCGCCGTTTGTCCCTATCCACAGGTTCCCTGTCCGATCTTCGAGAATACATATTATCTTTTCATTTGACAGGCCTTGTTTCCTGGTAAAAATGGTGAATTTCCCATCTTTCAGGCAGTTCAATCCACTGTCTGTCCCCACCCACAGGTTTCCCTGTCGATCTTCATGAATGCACCACACTTTTTCATTGGATAGGCCGTGTTCTTTGGTAAAGACGGTAAATGTCTCATCTTTCAAGCGGTTCAACCCCCTGTCCGTCCCTATCCAGAGGTTTCCCTGTCGATCTTTGTGAATGCTTCTTACCAGGTGGTTTGATAAGCCCTGTTTGGTGGTATAAGCGGTGAAGGTTCCTTGTTTTAAGCGATTCAGCCCTCCCCTGTAGGTGCCGATCCACAGGTTTCCTTCTCCATCTTCATAGATAGAACTAACCAGGTTGTCAGATAAACCTTCGGTAGTGGTATAAGGTGTGAATTTTCCATCTTTCAGGCGATTCAGGCCGCCGCCCCCGGTTCCAATCCACAGGCTTCCTTCCGGGTCTTCAAAGATGGAGAATACAAAGTCATCGGATAAGCCTTCTTTAGTGGTAAAAGCGGTGAACTTCCCATCTTTCAGACGATTCAATCCTCCCCCGTAGGTGCCAATCCACAAGCACCCCGCTTGATCTTCATAGATGGCGCTTATTCGGTCATGGGACAAACCTTCTTTCGTGGTATAAGTGGTGAATCGATCATCTTTCAGGTGATTCAAACCCCCGCAGTCCGTACCAATCCAGAGGTTCCCGTCTCTATCTTCACAGATGACGCTTATTTGGTCATCGGATAATCCTTCTTTGGTGGTATATGCGGTAAATCGATTGTCTTTCAGGCGATTGAGTCCGCCGCCGTTAGTTCCGATCCACAGGTTCCCGTCTCTATCTTCATGGATGCATCTTATCTTTTCATTGGATAATCCTTGTTTTTTGGTAAAGATGGTGAATTTTTCCCGGGCCAGGCGATTCAAACCACTTTCCGTGCCCATCCATAAGTTTCCTTCACTATCTTCACCAATTGATCTCACTATGTTATTGGATAAACCGTGTTGGGTGGTATAAGTGACAAATTTGCCGTCTTTCATGCAAGTTACCCCCCCACCGTCCGTGCCGATCCAGAGATTCCCTTTTCGGTCTTCATAAAGCGTCCATATCCAATTGTTATCCAATTGTTCCACACTCTTTTTATCAAAGGTTTTGAATCGTACTCCATCAAAGCGAACCAGTCCCTCTTGCGTCCCCAGCCACAGGTAGCCTGGCCTGGTGCGGATAACCTCATGAACCGTCACTTGCGGCAGCCCCCGTTCTATTTCCCAGGTATCCTGGATATACTGGGATATTCTTTTTTGTGGATCCAATGCCAGTCCAAATGGCGACAACAATAGGAAAACAAAAAAGAAGCTGATGAAAACAGGGAGGGCAATAACTGGCTTTCGTCTTAATGAAATCATTGGTCTTTTCCTGGTATCATTTTACATTTTTACTTTACCTTTGGTCACTGGATTAGAGGTTTAGAATTAAATATTATTAAAAATAAGAGAAAAAGTCAACTTTTTATTCTCAAGTCCATCGTTAAAACGTGGAGGGTCAGGATTTTTTTTGTTTTTTTAGCCTTTTTTTATCCAATTTCATCTTTGAAAGTAAACTCTCTTTTGCCACCAGCAGGCCCGCGGCGCGGGCATTGTTTGGAAGTTGCGGCGAACAATTCAGTGAGCCGCGAGATGGCCCGATAGGGCCTTCTTGGGTTGGGGGTGCCACCCCCTTATATTGATAGTTGTAACCCGGATGGTGTATAATGCACTTTAATTTTAAAATAATGGGAAAAACCATGATCGTTCGAATCGTTAAAATGACATTTATGGAATCAAAAAGCGATGACTTCAAAGAATTCGTCACTACCATCCGTTCGAAAATTAGAAACTTTAAAGGTTGTCAGCATCTCGATATTTTGCAAGACCTTCATCATAGAAATATATTCTTCTCTTACAGCCGCTGGGAAACCGAGCAAGATTTAGAGAACTACCGCAGGTCTGACTTTTTTAAGGAAACATGGTCAAAAGCCAGTCAATGGTTTAAAGCGAAACCCCGGGCCTGGTCAACCGAAAAATTGTAGTAAATTACCTGAGATTTTTAGAAAAAAAGAAAAAAAGTACCAGGCAAATCAGACCTTCTTGATTTATACCGATTACTTTTATATAATTATTTCTTAAACGTATAGAATGTAGACGTTTTCCCCTCCGGTGCAGGGGCAGGATTTTTTATGAAAAAAGTAAATTTAAAGCGCAATGAAATTTAACGCGTATATCGTCGAACTAAAACACCGGGAGAACTCCCTCACAGGAAGTCTCATCACCTCCGACCAAATCGTATCGGCAAACTTCAGAAAAATTGGAAAAGACATATTTATCGCAAACTTTAAAACTCAAGTGGAATTCAAATTCCTGGAAAAAGTGGTATTTAAAAAGAGAGATAAAGAGATCCTGGTGTTATTACCGATGATATCCAAGTACAATAAACGAAAATTGACGAAAATATCCAAATTCCTTAGTAATGGTACCCCGGGAAAGAGAGAAAAAACCACCATCCTATTGAACCTCTTAACCGTAGAAAAATTTCTAAAAGCGCAAGAATTATTATCTTTCTTTACGATTCACCGGGAAGAATTAATTGATTTTCTTATCCAAAAGGAAATCCATAAAAAAATCAAAATCATTGATTTCATCCACTTATCCATCACCACTTATGAAAGCGCTCAAAATTATCATAAGATGCTGAGGGGGATATTAACCGACTGTTACACCAACAGGGCCAAAACCATTAAATTATCGGAAATCGAATCAAAATTAAAGCTGCCGCGTTCATCGCTATTTTTTAAATACCTGCTGCAGTGCGCCAGGAATAATTTTTCCTTTAAAGTCTTAACAGATAAGATTGTGTTCCAGAAAATGGCTCTCTCTGAAAATGAAAAAGACTCATTGCTGGAAATCGAAACCACCCTTAAGAAACACAAAATAAGCATTTTTTCAATTGAAAATATTCTCAATCTTTCGGACCTGGTGCAAAAAGAGGTCAATGATTCACTCTGGCTTCTAATAGAGAGAGGCCAGGTGGTTCAATTGAATGAGAAATATTTTATCTTTAAAGATGAGCTGAACAAAATACTTAACAAACTCAAAAAGTACAAACGAAACCAGGGAGAACTGATTGACATCCAGGCCTTTCGAGAATTAACCCTGTTGACCAGGAGGTATATTATTGTACTCTTCGAATACTTTGACACCCGAGGGATTACCCGACGGGTGGCCAATCAGCGGAAAATACTCCTGCCTGTATAATGTGGGAGAAAAGTGGAGTGGGTTTAGGTACGTTGTTCGGCGTTCAAGTTTTGTTTAGCCATGGACTCTTGTGGTATTTCTACGCCCAACCGAGCGCCGGCAGCGTTAATGATCTGTTTAAATCCCGCTTCTTTTTCTTCAGGTGTTTTATCTTTTGCTACCTCATTGAAATACAAATGTTCCAGGTATTTGAAGGCATCGGATTGTTTGTCCAATTTCAATAAGACGTAAGCATCGGCAAAGTAGCGAATGGCTTTATTCACATCTTTCTTGTGTACCATTTGACCGATTTTCATTGCCAACTCTACACCTGGTTTGGCCTGGTATGCCAGCTCACAGAAAAGGATTGTTTTTTCTTTGTCCTTTCTCTTGCTGTATAATTTTGCTAAGAAGTCTGCTTCTTTATATTTAGGCTTTTTTAGATCGACAATCTTCTCAGCAACAGCAATAGCGTAATCAAATTTACCTTTTTGGGCCAAATTACCTGCTAAGGAAAAAGCCATTTTGTAATAGATATCGGTTTCATGTTGGTTAAACGCTTCAATAGCCTTTTCAGCGGCTTGTTTAATATTATCCGGGTTATCTTTGTCTTTAAAATACAGGATCAGCCCCTGGAGCCTGTAAGCCGGTGCAATATAAAAGTTCTTATAATTCTCGGCGAACTGGTCTGCTTGTTGTTGATCCTGGCTTGAATTTTGGGTTTGCTCGATCAAGGTTTTGGAAAGGTCGATAACTGATTGGGCATATTGATAGGCTTTATCCATATCTCTTTTGGTTGCGTAGTAAGAATTGGCCAGGGAAAAATATAAACGAAGTTTATTGGCCTTGTCTATTTCGCCTTTTTCCATCGCTATCTCACCATATTGGATACACTCGTCATAATTTTTGAGTTTAAAGGCCGTATCAGCAAGATTCAAATAGATAAATCTCAAAAATTTATCTTCTTTATCTCCGAACTTCTCTATATAATCCTTAAGCAATTGCATTTTTGTCGATAGATCCTTTTCGGCCACAGCCTTCAGGTATAATTCCTGCCTCTCCCTACGAGACCCCACTAAAAAGATGGAAACCACCAAAAACGTAATAGTGATGAAGGTAATTTTTTTATTCATTGGACTCCTCCGACTGAAAGATCATGCATTGGATTTCTTGTTGTAATCATCATTGCAATTTGAACTTTAATTATAAATAATATCACTGTATTTTGTCAAGCCTTAAAATAATTTTTTCGTACATTTCATACCTCCTTTGGTACAGCTATTGATTTTATTGCTAAATTGGTTTATATTTCTACCTTATATTACGTAGAGGCATAAGAATTTCGGATGATTTTTTTAATGATGAGTAAAAATGAACCGGTTAGCCCGGGATATAGGAGATACGATCAGCAATGAAATGGGTTACGGTGGTAATCAACGGTCAGGAGGTGAGTGTTGCTTTTGATGAGAACAGCATTCATATATATAATGCCTACCCCATAAAAGATGACCTGAAAATAAGGGGTTATCGCTGGAATCCTGCGGATAAAAGTTGGTATCTTCAGCCCGGGGATGTAGATGCAGAGATAAGGGTGCTGGAAAATAACCTTCAACCCTCTGCAGCGCCGGTTAAATGCGGCAAAAAACCAGAACTGGCTGTCTTTCCCGAATCTTATTCGGTGGCAGAGCTTCGCAATCGGCTGGACCGGTTAATCCGGGAAGGTATCCGCGGTAATATATGGGTACGCGGTGTGATCGCTTCGGATGTCAAAAACTATAAATGGGCCTCATACCTGGATCTAAAAGACGAAGATGAAAACCGGGACATATTCTTCCGGGTAGAGATCAAAACCCACAACCTGGAAAAAATCGAGCGAAAACTGCAAGAATCAGGAGCAGCTCAATCATTGGAACGAGACCTGCCCGTGTTTTGTCATGTGGAAGTCTACCTGCCCTTAAGAAATGTTGTAGATATCCGGTTAAGTCTGCTGGATATACTACCTGAATATACCCAGGCCAAAATAAGAAACCAGCGTGAAATAACCCTTGATAAGTTAAAAGAAGAAGGGATTATTGAGAACCAGAAACGATTGGTGGTCCCGGTTTTCATTTCCCGTTTAGGTTTGATCACATCGGGACAGGGCACCTCTATCAGGGACATAAAGGCCGGTTTGCATCCTTATGAGAACAAGTACCGATTTTTTTTCGTGGATTCCCGGATGGAAGGGGCCCATGCGGTAGATAGTATTATCCAGGCGATTACTTTCCTGGAGAGTAGTCCCGGGATAGAGCTTGACGCCATTATTATTGCGCGGGGCGGCGGCAGTGAGCAGTCCCTGGCCGTATTTAACGACCTGCGCCTGTGCCGAAAAGTTTGCCACACCCCCATCCCTATACTGACAGCCATCGGCCATGAAAAAGATATCACC
>CP070627.1:4204895-4216442 GCA_020355945.1 Candidatus Aminicenantota bacterium
TTATCAAAAGTTTTTGCGGGGGTCCAGGGGGCAGTTTTTACAAAAAGAGCCCCCTGGTCGCCGAAGGCTTTACAAAACCGGTGATTTAGCCCGTTGGCTGCCGGACGGTAACATCGAATTCCTGGGCCGCATGGATAGCCAGGTAAAAATCAGGGGATTTCGCGTCGAATTGGGGGAAATCGCGACCCGGTTGCAGGAAATACCCGGGATAAAAGAAGCCTGTGTCATAGACCGTGAAAAAAGCTCGGCTGAAAAATATTTGTGTGCGTATTTTGTGACGGAACAACCGCCGGACCCGTTGGATCCCACGGAAGTGAGGAATATACTGGGCAAACACCTGCCCGATTACATGGTTCCCGCCTATTTCATCCCTGTTAAACGAATTCCCTTAACCCCCAATGGAAAAATAGACAAACAAGCACTTCTTGCCCTGGAATTCACTCCCACCACGGATTATGTCGCTCCCAAAAACAAAACGGAAAAAATCATCGCCGGGATATGGAAAGAAGTCCTGGAATTGGAGAAAGTGGGGGCCAATGATAACTTTTTCGAGGCCGGCGGTACGTCGCTGGATGTTATTAAAGTGTCAACCCGGATGAAGGAAGCCTTAAACCGGGATATCCCGGTGGTTCATATATTCCAGTACCCCACCGTCAGTGCCCTGGCAGGGTATTTTGACCGGGAGGAGACCGGGAACGGCTTTGCCGGCGATGACCGTGGCAAAGCCGTGCAAAGAGGTAAAGAAAAAAGAAAGATACGATCTCAGAAGAAACGAGGAAAAAAATGAGCAAGCAAACGAATTCAACCGGGTTTGAAATCGCTGTTATCGGTATGGCCGGACGATTCCCCGGGGCGAAGAATATTGAGGAATACTGGGAAAATTTAGTAAACGGGAAGGAATCCATTTCCTTTTTTTCTGATGAGGAACCCCTGGAAGCCGGTGTCGAGAAGACCGTACTGGAGAATCCCAATTATGTCAAAGCATATGGTGTTTTAGAGGGCAGCGAGTATTTCGATTCATCTTTCTTCGGTTATAACGAAGTAGAAGCACGACTCATGGATCCGCAAATACGAATTTTCCATGAGATTGCCTGGGCCGGCCTGGAAGACGCCGGCTACTGCTCCGCTGGCTACAACGGTCTGATCGGACTCTATGTGGGCGCCTCCCCTAATCTCCACTGGAAGGGGCAGGCATTTCTCTCCGATGATATCGGTATGTTGGGAGCATTTTCGGCCCAACTGTTGATGGATAAAGATTTCCTTGGCGGCTGGGTGTCATATAAACTCGACTTGAGAGGTCCCTGTTTCACCATGACCACCGCCTGTTCCACCTCTTTGGTGGCGATCCACGAGGCCTGCCAGGCCGTATTGAACGGCGAATGCGACATAGCACTGGCGGGTGGAGCCGCTCTTACCCTTTTAAATAAGACTGGCCATATGTATAATGAGGGCCTCGTCTACTCCCCGGACGGTCATGTCCGCGCCTTTGATGCCGGGCCCCACGGCGTTCTGGGGGGAGAAGGCGCGGCAGTAGTGGTACTGAAGCAACTGGAAGATGCCCTGCAGGACAGGGACCATATTTATGCGGTTATTAAAGGTTCTGCCATCAACAACGATGGAATAAATAAAGCAGGTTTTACAGCACCCAGTATCGATGGGCAGGCCCGGGTTATCAAAGCCGCGCTGGAGATGGCCGAAGTGGAACCCGAATCCATCGGGTATGTGGAAACCCACGGCACCGCCACCGAACTGGGCGACCCCGTGGAAATCCAGGCCCTGAAACTTGCTTTTAATACCGATAAACGCCAATATTGCCGCATCGGCTCCGTTAAAACCAATATCGGTCACCTGGATGCGGCCGCCGGGGCCGCCGGACTCATCAAGGCGGCACTTTGCATCAAACATAAACTGATTCCCCCCAGTTTGCATTTTAAACGGCCCAATCCCAACATCGATTTTGAAAACAGTCCCTTTTATGTGAATGCGCAACTATCGGAATGGAGAGATGAAAGCAAGCCCTTGCGGGCCGGGGTCAGCTCCTTTGGGTTGGGCGGTACCAACGCCCATGTTATCCTTGAAGAAGCACCACCGCCGGAACCCTCCTCCCAGGGACAGCCGTTTCAACTCTTTTTACTCTCTGCAAACACCATGGCCGCACTGGATAGAAATACCCGGAACCTGGCCCTTCACCTGGAGAAAAATCCCGGCATAAACCTGGCCGATGCCGCTTACACCCTGCAAACCGGGAGACAGGCCTTCCAATACCGCCGCATGCTGGTATGCTCCAACCGGGAGGAAGCGGCACGCACCCTTTCCGCACCCGAAAACGAAAACCTGCAAACCCGGTCGGTAAACGATGAAAAACCCTCACTGGTGTTTATGTTTTCGGGGCAGGGATCCCAGTATGTCAACATGGGACTGGACCTATACAACCAGGAACCTCAGTTCCGGGAGGAAGTGGACCGCTGCTTTCATATTTTGCAGTCTTTAACTGCTGTCAGCTTCAAAGACATTCTCTACCCTTCCCCGGCAGGCATAGAGACAGCAAAAGAGAAAATTAGCGATATTTTTTACTCTGGTCCCATCACGCTGCTATTTGAGTATTCTCTGGCGAAATTGTTAATGAAATGGGGACTAAAACCTCAGGCTATTATCGGCAACAGTTTCGGCGAATATACCGCAGCGTGCCTGGCCGGTGTTTTTTCTCTCGAAGATGCATTGAAACTGGTAGTTCTGCGAGGTAAGATAATGCACCGTATGCCCCCGGGAGCCATGACGAGCGTTCCCATCCCGGAGGAAGAGCTCAATCTCCTCCTTCCCGGCGACTTGTCCATTGCAGCCGTTAATGGGCCAGCCTCATGTCTCGTTTCCGGACCGATCGACCTGGTTAACCGATTTGAAGAAGAATTGGAAGCAAAAGGATATGAATGTTTGCGCTTTAAGATCTTCGTGGCCTTTCATTCCTCGGTGATGGTTCCATTTAAAGAAGAATTTATCACATATTTTAAGGGGATTTCGTTGAATCCCCCGGAAATCTCTTATTTATCAGGAGTAACCGGCACCTGGGTCACCCGGGAGCAGGCCACCTCTCCTGAATACTGGGCTCGTCACATGACCGAAACCATCCGCCTCTGCGACGGCATTGGGCAATTAATCCGGGAACTCGATCCCATTTTTGTCCAGGTGGGTTCCGACCGTGGATTGCCACTGTATGTCAACCAGAATCCCCTAAAAAAAGAAGAAAACATCGTTTTAAATATGATCCGCCATAAAAAGGAAGAAGTACAGGATACGGCCTACCTTTTGGATAAAATCGGTCATTTGTGGAGTTCGGGTGTCAATATTCATTGGAATGCTTTTTATAATGGCGATAAACGAAACCGTATCCCGCTGCCTGCTTATTCCTTTGACCGTAAATCTTATCCTTCTGAGGGAAATATCAATGAAATCCGCGATCGGTTTTTATCCGGGGAATCTATGCCAACCCGCAGGAAGGATATGGAGGATTGGTTCTATATCCCCGTGTGGGAGCAATCCTTCACCGCAAAAGAATATACGCCGGAGAGTCTCTCCGGCTCCTCCTGGCTGGTGTTTCTCCGGGGGGAAGGTCCGGGGAAAAAAATCGTCCACCGCCTGCGCCGGTTTGCAGGAATTATCATCGTTGTGGAACCGGGAAAAACGTTCGAAAAGACAGGTGAACTGGAATTTACGGTGAATCCGGGGAACCCCGGCGATTATGACGCTTTATTGGAGGAATTGTCGAAAACCCGGGAAATTCCGCAGCGGGTGCTTCATTTATGGAATTTTGATGAATATAAAACCGGGGAAACAATTCTCCACGAACTGGACCGGACCCAGGACCTGGGTTTATACAGCTTGTTGAACCTGGTAAAGGCCCTGGGAAACCGGTTTATTACCACTGATCTCCGCATGGACATCGTCACCTGCTGTATGCAGGAAGTGACCGGTGAAGAAAAATTATTCCCCGCCCAGGCAACCGTTCTGGGGGCCGTTAAAATTATTCCCCTCGAATATAGAAATATCTTCTGCCGCAGCATCGACATGGAAATAGATACGCCCATCGATCTCTTAATGCGCGAACTCTGCATCGATTCCCCGGATAAAATAACGGCATTAAGGGGAAATCACCGCTGGCTGCAAAATATAAAAGCCGTACGATTGGAAGAAACCGGCATACCCGGTGGCCACCGCTGCCTGGTAGAAAAAGGAGTTTACCTCATTACCGGCGGTCTGGGCGGCCTGGGATTTACCTTTGCCAGGCACCTGGCTCAGAACTTTAAAGCCCGCTTGATACTGATCGATACCGCCGAATTTCCCGCCAGGGAAACATGGGATACATGGATTGCCGATAACGGTGAACAGGACAGTGTCAGCCGGAAAATCCTGGAAATCAGGGAACTGGAAAAGGGAGATGCGCAATTCCTGGTATATAACGCCGATGTTTCCGATTATCCGGCAATGAAACAGATCGTAAAAGAAGTTGAAAAACGTATCTCTCCCATCAACGGTGTCATCCACACCGCCGGCCTCCTCGATTATGAGGGGGTCATCCAGAAACGGACGCGGGAAATGACCGAGAAACTCCTGGCGGCAAAAGTAAAAGGAACATTGGTCCTGGATGAAATTCTTAAAGAGAAGCAATTGGATTTCTGGGGCTTTTCTTCCTCCCTGGGAAATATTCTTTATGGTATAAAATTCGGGCAGGTAGGCTACAATGCCGGCCATGAATTCCTGGATGTATTTGCACGTTACAAACAGAAGCAGGGCACGCGTGCAGTTACCATCGATTGGACCGATTGGCGGGAAGTCGGTATGATCCTGGAATTCAACAGGAGATTGAGAGAAGAAAAATACAGGGTTACCGGTCAGGATGATCCCTTTTTCATAACCCCCGCCGAAGGGGTGGCGGTTTTCCTCCGTATCCTTCAATCCCCCCTGCCGCAGGCTGCAGTATCCCCCCTTGACCTGCATGCAGTGATGGAGTATCACAACAACCCGAAATCCAGCCGGGAAATCCCCGGGGAAAAATTTGAAAACGAATCCCCATACCCTGACCGGAAAAAACAGAAACACCCGTCACTCAGTACCCAATACGTTTCACCCCGGGATGAAGCGGAAAGAAAAGCAGCGGAAGTATTTCAACAGTTTTTCGAAATCGAGAGGGTAGGAATATACGATGATTTCTATGAAATGGGGGGCGATTCGTTAAAAGCTGTCCAATTAGCTTCCCTGATGAAAAAATCAGGCATCCCCATCCATTTTCACCAACTGCTGCTCCACCGAAACATCGATGAAATTTGCCGGAATCTGGCTCAAAAGGGAGAAACCGGTATGGATATGGAAAACATCGAACTTTATTTATCCAGGCAATACGATACCGCTGTCTATTACAGGACCTACCCATACGGGGGGCTCTCCTGCCGGGTATTATTCATCGCCGGTGAGTCATTTGAAATTGGTAAAGTACTGGAAGATATAGAGAAAAAAACTGGCTCTGGAACTGTGATTTATCCCGATTTCGTGGTCTTTATTACGCCCGGCGTCCTGGCACCGGAACCCGAAGACCTCGATGATGATGGAATGGTAAAACTGCTGGGATTAAAAGATTCGCTAAACGAAGATGACCGTTATAAGATGCTTGAGGAATTGAATGAAAATAACCGCTTCACTCTCTTATTGAAAAAAAATGCCAGGGTTCGCCAATATGAAGTTTCTCCCGTGCAGAAATTTTACCTGGTACCTCCTTTCAAAGAAATTTCAACGGATTTCGTGCATTACTCCTATGATTTTTTATATCCTGTGGATTGCCGGAAAATCCAGGATATTGTCGCAGCACTGGTTCAAAAAAATTCCCTGTTGAGATCTGTGATTGTCGAAAGGGAAGGCAGTTATTTTATCGAAGAGTTCGAATCCTTTTCCAATATATATTTACCTCTTATCGATATTTCTTCTTATTCGGATATTTACCAAACTGAAATTACCACCAGCCTGGTGCAGCAATTAAATGAGCCGTTTGCTGTGCTGGATAATGTATTGTTCAGGGCAGCGGTATTGAAAGTAAACGACACTCGTTACAGGCTCCTGATCATTTTCAATCATTTGATCACGGATGGCACCAGTATCGGTATCCTGGAAGCGCAACTGCGCGATCTTTCCGGGGAAACAAGAAGAATCGGGGAGCCCCGTGAAAAAACAAACCTGCAAACGGATTATTGCGATTATGTGCAATTTTTGAAAATGCAAGACTATAAAAATATCCAACTGGAAAAATACGTGGATCTCCAGGACTACAGCTTTTCCGTATCTGAGATTCTAAAAAAATTTAAAGCCCGGAGCCTGAAACATGAGTCTTTCGAACTGGATATCTCGATAATAAATGAAAAAAATAAGGAATATTATAATGAAATTGTGATGTTGGCCTGGGCCGCGATTATCCAGGATTTATTCGACGTCCCTAAAGCGCCTGTCTCTTATTTTTCCAATGGAAGAGTTTATGGAGGTGGTGACTTTAATCGTATTATCGGTGATTTCCACGACATGGTCCCGGTACTCTTTTCCCGGGATGAGGACCCCCGGGCTGCCATAGAGCGTTTCCTGGAATACAAGCGATTTATCAGGGAGAATAACCTTAACTTCATGAACTACGTAGTCAAAGGGGGGGGCACCCGAGGTGGCGCTGAACAACTGAAATCACCTTTTCATTTTAATTCATTAATCGGATCTTATGAATTTTTCAAAGAGAAGCGGAATGAACATGCGGAAAAAATGGTAGAAACATCAAAAATTTCTCATCCCTATTTTTTTCTAGGAGTATTGGAAGATTTTAATGCCGGCAAATTATGGATATCATTTTTGCACAATTCAGGTTTTAACATCAAAGAAGCGTTTATGAAGAATTATTTTCACCTGATCGGGTACCTGGATAAGGAAAAATAAAAGAACTTCTTAAAAAAAATGCCCCCTCCTTTAAAGAAAAATATGGAAGCATGGTCCGGGTGTATTGCCGGCGCCCTGGAAAGAAACCAATATATATCGAAATTAGAAAATGCCGGCTTCCAAGACATTAAAATAGAAACCACACGAACCTATGAATTAGATGATTTTGAGAAATACCCGGGATTTAGAGACCTTTCCCATGATGAAATGAAAGAACTTGATGGGGCCATGACAGCGTCTTTTGTAAAAGCAAAAAAGCCCAAAACAAAAGCCAGGAAAAAGAAAAGCCCATTGTAGAAGTTGCCAAAGCTGTCCTGGCAGGGAAAGATTGGACAAAAGTTAAACAGCTCTATCCTGGAAATGGTCAGTCAGTGAAATTCAAATTTAATAAAGATTTATGTGTTGTGCCTGCCAGGCATCTACTTCCTCCGATTCATACCTACACCAATACCTTTATTGAAAATATCCTGGGCAGGAAAATGCTGGTGGGAAATGTCGAAACCACCCGGGGATGCCACCATAAATGCAAATTCTGCTCTGTTTATGCATCCTCTGGCACCAAAGTAAAATTCGCAAATCCAGGAACCATTATGCAAGATGTGGACCAATTGGTGAAAGATGGCTCTCATTTAAACCTGGAGAAAGTACCTGAGAGCAAGTTAAACATGGAACGAGGACAGGCAGTGATCTATGGCCCCTGGAGGGAGGTTAAAGATGATGATGGACATACCAAAGGGGTTGTGGATTCGAAACCGGTGTCGACATGTCGACATCATCATTTTTAAATCAAAAAAACCTCTTAAAAAAAAGACATCGATGTCGACATGTCGACGTTCTCACTTTCAACTAAACAAGAACGGTTAACCCGGAAAATGCTGGAATTGCCCCAAAAAACGACGAAAATACAACGAAGCAAACACTAACTATATCTCGGGAGAAAAAAACGCTAAAAAGGCCTATTAAGAGACCCGGAGCCGGTTTGATAAGGTGAATGTCAGGTGGGATTCGGGTAAAAGATGTGTCCAAAAAGGTGGGAAGCATAGGGTAAAAGAGAGTAGGGGAGTCACGGAGAGAACTTTAAAGAACTGTCATTGGTAATTGCATGGATGCAAGGGAATGGGAAAAGCCGGCATTGGAATCTTGAAAATTAAAAGCGATTATGCCAATTTCAACAAAGTTTTCCACATTCAAAAGTGTACTGCGATCACCATACAATTCAAGGTGCCGCGGTCAAAATTGTCATCAATTTTTTCCACGGAACCGGGTGTATTATGCGGGCGATACAATTTTGCGGCAATCCGGGAGTAAGGGATGGGTTGCCCCCCTTCGCTCGCAGCACGGAAAGCGGCGCCGCGGAATACACTGTGCATCCGGGATACATATTGTATTTAGGTTAAGGTTGAGGTTGAGGAGAAAACTTCCTTAACCTTAACCTTAACCTATTAAATTCTTTATATTGTTGTATTTTTCTGTCAGGTAAATGGCTTCATGGGCGTTCATGTAAAGATAATTCACCAATTCTTTGATTTTTTGACTGATTTTGATGTAATAAGTATTGAATTTCTCATTCCTGTGAATGGTAATGGGAATATTTAATTCTTTTTGCAGGATGGCAGTTACAGTAGTGATAAAATCCAACGAACCGTTCCTATATTGTGATATGATAGTGCCATCAAAACGATTGATATAAAAGGAACCGTCACCGTCATACAAACCCCTGATAAAATGATTCATATATTCCGGGGGAATCCGGGGGAACTTCATGTCTGTAGATTTAGCCGGTTTCAGGCCAAGATTCAATAAATCATTGTATATTTTTTTATTCCAGACCTTGAAGTTGTATATTTTACCCGAAATAACGCCTTTATATGACTTCTTCTCTTTGATTGCGATCGTATGGCTGCTTCTCATGAGGTTAAGCACTTTCCATAAACCATCCGGTGTACGTTGACTTAGTCGAAAAACCGGGTTAGATTTTTCCATATTACCATCGGCAAACAACAAACCTAATACCCAGGCCATGCCGGGGGACCAGTTAGAAGGTTCAAAAAAGGTTTCGTTTATATGACGTTTTTTTTTGTCTTTAAATTTTTCTTTTTCCAGGGCTTTAATCCTGGATTCGGAGCGATTCCTGGGGGGAATGCCGTATTTTTTAATCAGCCGGTAAACTGTTTGTCGTGAGCAGTGATTTTCCCGGGCAATATCGGCCATGGATTTGCCTTGATTGATATATTGTTCCGCAAGGAATTTTTTATCCATGTATTAATAAAAAGTTTTTGCGGGGGGTCCAGGGGCCCCTCGGCGAGGGGAGCCTAAAATGGCAAAGTGCTTTGCTCTATACACTATGCGCCATGCTCCATGCGCAATGCTCTCGCCCCCTGGCCGCCGGAGGCATAATATGTTACACAATGGCACATTATACTACTTCGGATAAGATATATTATGTAAACCAAATGGGGTGTGCGCTGTCTCATTTAAAATCAAACCCTGCAACTTTATCTGATTTGAGGTCTGAAATCAGTTTTTCCAGGATACCGATGATTTTATTTTTGTCGGGGTCCTGCGTTTTAATATCGAATTTGATTTGCACGGATTTATCCTCGGAAGTGACATTAAAGCGAATTGATTTAAAAGACTTACCCGGTGCTTTGCTTTCTTCTTTGGCCTTCCGTTTCTCTTTGATTTTATCTCGTGAGAACGGCTTTTCCGAGTAATTGTCCAGCATTTCCTTCATTTGCTCTATGCTTTCCAGCTTCACCAGTTCCAGCAGGAAGGTCTTGGAATTGATATTTAATTGGTGGCAGCGCTCCAGGATTTCTTCCGGCAAATCCGTGATACGAATCAATTCGGTAACCGTTACCCGTGATTTACCGATCTTTTGAGCAATATCCTGATGGGTGTACCCGTAGATTTCAGCAAAGGATTTGATAGAAAATGCCTGTTCGTAGATATCCAGGTCTTTACGCTGGATATTTTCAATAATAGAGATTTCCAGGGCTTCGTTATCGGCAACATCATGTTCGATACAAGGAATTTCACTTAAGCCGGCTATTTTAGCGGCCCGGTACCGACGCTCCCCGGCCACGATCTCGAATTGGCCATTCCTGGGTCGTATTAATACAGGCTCCAGGATGCCTTTTTCTTTAATAGAGTCTGCCAATTCAGTTAAATTACCAAAATCCTTGCGGGGTTGATGCACATTGGCCACCAATTTATCTAGAGGAATATTGCGAATCACCGGTGTGCGGGTGCGGGCGGAAAGTTCTTCCACAAAATGATTATCAAATTTGGATTTAACAAATTCGGGTAACCCTATCTTCCTCGCTCTAGCCATTTTTAACAATCTCCTTTGCTAACTGCTGGTATTCTTCCGCCCCTTTGGAATTGGGTGCAAATGTAAATATGGATTCCTTATAGGCCGGGCTTTCTTCCAATCTCACGTTCCGGGAAATAATCGTACTAAAAACCTTCCGGCCAAACAGTTTTTTGATATGACTGACACTGTCTTTAGCAATCACGGTGCGCTTGTCGTACATGGTAATCACCACCCCCAAGAGCGCCAGGTCCGGGTTACTCCGTGTCCTCACCTTCTCAATGGTTTCCAACAGGTCATCGGTTCCCTCTAACGCAAAATAAGACGATTGGATGGGGATAATCAAATGAGACGAGGCCACAAAGGAATTGATGGTAATCAATCCTAAAGTTGGCGGCGTATCAATAATCACATAGTCATACTTGAACCTGAAAGTGTCTACCCGGTCCTTTAAACGAAAATGACCGTCAATCTCCCCGATCAGTTTGGACTCCAGTTTGGCCAGGGAAATGGAAGACGGCACCAGGAAGAGATTGTTGATGCTGGTAGGCAGTACGATGTCTTCAAAAGCCAACTGCGGGTTGTCCAGGAAGTCAAATATGGTGTATTTTAAACTGTGGGGATCAAGAAAAGAAACCGTGGAATTGGCCTGGGGGTCCATGTCCACTAAAAGGGTTTTGTAACCCAAAAATGCCAATGCCGCTGCAACATTAATGGAAGTGGTGGTCTTTCCAACACCGCCTTTTTGATTTGCAATCGTAATAATCACACTAGTTCTCCTCTATTCTCTATTCATACTTAAATTGTAATCTTATTCAATTTCTCAACATTTGTCAAGACTCTATACCAGCAATTCTAATTTTAGCCACGAAGCGGGCGGCGCCCGCAGCCCAAGAAGGCCCTAACGGGCCATTTTTCGGCGCACTGATTTGTGCGCCGGGAATTAATCCTTGCCAAAAAAACAAAAAGTTGACGGATAGTAATACACAAAGATAAAAAAATTGTCAGGGCCGGGATAAGGCTAAATGTGCTTAAAAAAAGCATTTTGCTTCCTAAGCAGACACACCCCGCCTCCTCCCTCTATACGATGGAGGAGTCCCCCCTCTCCCACTACCCCCGCCACCCATTTTATACATCAGGTGAGTGATAAGCACTTATTGCCTGGTGCTAAAAACGCAGTACTGAGTCCTGAAGTTCCCCTCTTGAGAGGGGTGGCCCGAAGGGCCGGGGTGTGTCTCCCCTCTTGAGAGATAGTGGCGGTGGACGCGAAGCGGCCG
>CP070627.1:4216542-4224313 GCA_020355945.1 Candidatus Aminicenantota bacterium
TATGCATCAATGCTGCCCATGCCATGACAATTATGAGAAAAGAGGGAGAAAAATATGGGGGCAGCTTGAGCATTTCCCTGGAACGGGTGCAGACCGATAAATACTTTCTTCAGTTGTATCCCGAAACCGAACCGGAGGAGAAAGAAGAGGATTATTGGACCATTTCGGTCCAGGATACAGGAATTGGTATGAATCCCCAGACACTGGACAAAATATTTGACCCCTTCTTCACTACCAAAGAAGACGGCAAAGGCACCGGGCTGGGACTGGCCATGGTATACAATATTATAAAACAGCATAAAGGGTTTATCGATGTCTATTCACAAGAAAGAATCGGGACCACTTTTCATATTTATCTACCGATTCTTAAACCCAATAAATTAGAAGAAAAAAATCATAAGCTGAAAGAAAAAATACACCGGGGAGAAGGATTAATTTTGGTGGTGGATGATGAAGAGATCATGCGCCAAACCGCAAAAGCCATTTTAGAAGAATGCGGCTACGACGTTATCCTGGCAGCAAACGGAGAGGAAGCGGTGAACATTTACAAAAAATATCACCATACAATTAAGGGGGTGCTGTTGGATATGGTGATGCCTAAAATGTCAGGTAAACAAGCCTACATGGAAATGTCCAAAATGAATGAAAATGTAAAGGTCCTCCTGGCTTCAGGGTTCAAAAAAGACAGCCGCGTGGAATCCATATTGGAATTGGGGGTGAAGGGATTTATTCAAAAACCCTATGCATTGGTAAAATTAGCCAACAGTATGCACGAAGTTTTAAACTCCTAGATGACTCACTCATCCTGTTTTTTTCAACACCTGGGTAAAATAGTCCAGTTCTTTTTTGGTTCCCAGTGTAGCCCGGATGTATCGCTTCAGTATCGAATCTTCACCCGGTACCTTAGCCACAATGATCCCGTGTTTTTCCAGGTGGTCCATGAGTCGACTGGCGGATAATTTGATGTGTCGGACCATCATGACATTGGTTTCCGAATTTATATGGATAATATGCGGGGAGTCTTTAATTTTTTTTATAAAATATTTTTTTCGCTCCTCTGCCCTTTTGCGAACGGTTTCCAGGTAATCCATATGATCCAGGGCAATCTTGGCAAAATCAAAGGAAAACTGGGTAATAGGAAAATAGGTGCGATGAACTTTTAATGCCCGCAGGATATCATCATCACTGCTCATGGCATACCCGACTCTTAAATTGGCCAGACCGTAGCCTTTGGAAAAGGTACGTAAAACGATGAGGTTTTTGTATTCATGCAGGAGGGAGGAGGCAGACAACACACCTTCAGCCGGGTCGGTATATTCGCCATAGGCTTCATCCATCACCACAAACGCATAATGATCGGCAGCTTCCTTAACAATATCTTTTACCAATTCCGGTGGACTGAACACACCGCTGGGATTGTTGGGATTGGCAATCCAGATCAACTTGGGATTCAGGTGGCCTAACACTTTCTTGTATTCATCAAAGGTAGTGGGGAGCCAATCAAAATTATCTTCTTCTCTTAAATAAAGATATATGGGAACGGCCCCCATCCGCCTGGAGAACTCTTCAAACAGGTAAAAAGTAGGGGAAGTAACCAAAATGCGATCGTTCAATTCAAGAAAAGAAGAGGCAATATGGGCCAGCATCTGCTCCAGTCCGGCGGATAGTTGAATCCATTCCGGGAAAATGTTGTGCAGCCTGGCGATCTTCTCCCGCAGCTTCAGGCAAATAAATTCCGGGTAGTTTTTTAAAAATTGCCGGATATTGCTCTTACTGAGTTCTTTAAACCGCTGGGCCACTTCTTCCGCACATCCGTCATTGTTCTGTCCCAGATCGAAACGATATATTTTTTTTAAATTGTACCGCTCCTTAAGGATCTTGATATATTCCTGGATATAAAATTCCTTGCTGATGTATCCACCGACTTTCTCATAGAGAGCGCGCTGGGTACCGATATTAAAAAATGATTGGGTTTTTATTTTGACTTTTGACTTCATGATTAAAAAACTCCTTTTTTATTAAAATCGAGCTAAATTAAATACTTTTTTTATACTTATAAGATGACCGATCATCATCGATTACCGGATTATTGCCATTGGAGTTTACCGCTGCTGATGCGGGCAAGTACGTTGGTCACTTCTTCCATTTGTGCGATAGGGACGGCCAATTTCATGGATATTCCTCTGGCTGTATATTCTTGCTTAACAATTTCCAGGGAAAAACGATGAACCAGGTTCATGATTTCTCCGAGGAAATCATAAGAAAAATCCAATGAGACTTCTTTTTTGATATCTATGGTCAGGGTTTTTGCTGTTTCAATAACCTTTCGAGCCGCCGCGGCATAAGCTCGCGCCAGGCCTCCGCTGCCCAATTTGGTACCACCAAAATAGCGGATGACTACTGCCAGCACATTTAGATAGTCCTTATTTTTTATTTCATAGTAGATGGGAAGTCCGGCAGTACCGCCGGGTTCACCGTCATCACTGCTGCGGCTGTACTCTTCTTTTCCCTTTCCCAACCGATAGGCAAAACAAACATGGGTGGCATCGTGGTACTTTTTTCGCAGGCCGGCTATAATCGACTCGGCTTCTTTTGCCGTGGCCGCAGGGTATAGATAGGCAATAAACCGGGAACCCTTCTCTTTAATTTCTTCGGGCCCGTAGGTCTTAGCAATGGTAAAAAACCGTTGAAGTTGGTTTTCTTTTACCATTCTTAATCTCTTATTTTATACTCACACACCACCGAATAAATAATGATATTGTTCATGGTTTATGGATAAATATTTAAACATTTGATAAACTGCTCTTGATTTTTTGGTTGGGGTTTTTAAAATTAAATAATAGCATAAAAATAGAAAAAAATCAATGTTTTTGTTTTTTTACGTTTTTTTTACCCCCAGGTCCCGAGTATATCGACATTGAGGGAAATGACTGCATCCCAGGAAGGGGCCGAATTTTCCCATTCGTTCCTGTAATAGTCCGCCGCATAACGGGCACGCCTCCTGCCATTCACCGGTTATTACCGTCGTTTCCTTCTTACCGGTACGGTTGACAGATTCATGGGGATTGGGGCAAATATGATTGTAACCGCACCACAGGCACAATATAGAGGGTTTAGTGATAAAATCTTCTTCCCTGGTGGTCTTTATTTGTATGATTTCCTTCATTAACTCTTCTTTTACTTTTTTCGCCTCTTTGCGGCTGAAAGGAACCACCATGGTGCGTGCTTCCCGGAGGTCCTCAAGGCACAGTTCGATTTGTTGATCGATGTTATGTTGGAAGATGTACAACGCATAGGAGGGCAATTGCAGGGTATCCAGGGGGTGACCAACGCGGCCGGTTTTATAATCTATTATTCGCAGGGTACCATCCGGCTCTTTGGCAATACGGTCAATCACACCGCGATAGTTAATCTCCTCCCCCAGTGGTAGTTCAAATTGGTGTTCCAGGTAGAGGGTGGTGCTTTGGTCATAGGGAAACACGCGCTGGAAAAAGGATACAATAAATTCACCCCCCAGGTGGAAATAATCCTTTTCAGACTTCTCTTCTTTAACGATTCTTATATTGTCAAAATTGCCGCTGTTCCAGGCATATTTGTACTGTTGCAGTGCCATATCCGGGGTGGGTTCATGGTCTTGCTGGCGCTGGGCATAGGCCCACTCCAGGGCTTCATGCACACAACTGCCCATGTGGGCTTCAATAGAGGAAAAGGCTTCCGGGACCTGCTCGATATATTTGTATTTATAAGCCCGGGGACAGGATTTGCATGTGGAAATAGAGGAAAAACTAAAACCCGTCACATCTATACTCATTTTTTTAACTCCGACTGATTCACTTTTGTGTTAGAAGATAATAATAATAGCAGATTTGTTACTTTTTTTAAAGTCCCTTACAGGCAAAGAATATAAAAAAATTTACAAAAAAGTTGACAGATGGAGCGTATGATGTTATAATATGCATAGAAGGTGCACATGAGAACGACGCTTAACCTGGATGATCAATTGATGCAGTCAATTATGAAGATTAGTGGAATGAAGAATAAGACTGAAATTATTCACCAGGCGCTGTCGGAATTTTTCGGGAAACTGGTAAGAGAAAATATTAAGAATGCCTACGGGAAGTTGAATTTCCAATTGGATGTCAGGGAATATAGAAACAGGGAACTTGGTGAGGTTGAGCATGTGAGCAAATAAAACCCGGGGATGAAGGATGAGTAATTATTTGATTGATACTTCTATCTGGATTGATTTTTTCCAGGGCCGAAAAGGTGCGATTAAAAAGAGGGTCCATGACCTATTGGATCAAAACCGGGTATTCACCAACGGGGTGATAATTGCGGAATTACTGGTAGGGGCGGCAGGTAAAAAAGAAACGATTTTTGTCAAAGAAAACTTGCTCAAGTTGAACTACCTGGAAACGGACAGGGATTTTTTTGTCTACTGCGGGGAATTGGGAAACCAACTGAGAAAGGCCGGGCTCAATGTTCCTTTCAGTGACCTGGTAATTGCAGCCCAGGCCAAAGGTCACAATTTGTGTGTTTTCACCCGGGATAATCATTTCGAATCCATTGGCCTTACACTGGGCATTCAATTTGAAATCCTCAAAAATTTCTGACCCGCTGAGCAGTGGAAAAAGTATATTTGGGTAAAAAATAGAAGATGAAAAACAAAAAATCAGTTATACAGGAGAACTTTTTATAGGAGGCAATATGACAGGACATAAGAATACACTTAAAAGGGATGAATTTACCGAAGAAGAATACCAGGAATTTGAGATGAAGCTATTTTCGTCTTTAGCAACGGTTTCCGAACTGGAAAGAATTTGTATGACCCTGGCCCATCTTCCCACAAAACATGCTCAAGACTTACTAAAACGATTTAAGGAGTCTGATCGTGCCCATGAAGTGAAATGGCTGGATATGGCCCTGGAAGAAGGAGAATTCCACTATCTTTCTCCTGGAAATGAGCAAGAAGAAAGGGATTACCTGGCATTGAAGGTTATGCAAGAGATTGAGGATGAAATCCTTGAACTCCAAATTAAATGCGATGAGTTTAAGCTGGATCTGGACAAAATGGAAATTAAGCAAGAGGCCGTCCGGGAATTGATAAAAAAGGGAGAACTTGATGCGGATGAAGAATTGGGATTCCATGATGTTAATGTGTGGATTCAATCGAATATCGATGAGTTACACCAGCAGATTATGGTAAAAGAAAAGACCTTTAACCAGGTAAAGGAATCCATCAAAACCGAGAGATACAAAGATGTAGACCCCCAGGTCATGCGGGATATCCATTTCAGTTGAAGTTGAATTAATAAATGGTACTGTTTTCTTTGTTATGCAACACGCTGCAATGCGTTCACCAGTTCTCTGCCACTGAGTGATGGTGGCAGGGGTTTACCGTCCTGTTTGTACAGCTCGATCGTCTCTTCCACGATCCGGCATAGATGATCGAAAACCTCGCGCTCGTCGCTGCCATGACAGCCTCCGTAAAAAAGCTCGGGACAACTGCCTATAAAACATCTGTCTTCGTTGGACCACTCCACAATCTTTGTATACTTTGCTCCTGCTGTCATTTCTTCACCTCCTCTATTGCAAGCCGGACAGCCTTCTCCTGGTAATGTTTGGCATCACCGATATCTCAACCACTGCCAGGTATACCAAAGCCCTGCTGGAAGGGCAGCGGAGTATAGGTAAAAATACTCATTTTTTCAAAAGGGGTTGACTTTCTTTCTCAAGGTGTGGTAAAAATATTTTTCCGGGATAACCGGCGATGATTAGATTGGGAACATCTGAGTGGGTAGAGTTAAAGTGGGTAGAAAGGAGTGAGTACCCTCTAATGGCGGAAGCATTTCTGAAGTAATACTAGTATGGATTTGCTTACTAATGCCTGAGTTGCCACTGTATTCATATTATCAACACAAATAGAATGACAACATGCGCATGAATGTTGTTTCATCTTCACGAAATAGAAACCATCTCTTACAATAAGGAGGAAAATATGCCACAGAAAATTTGTTGGATACTTTTTATGTATATTTGCAGTGTTATCCCGATGGGGATGCTTGATCAAGCCGTGAATGGGGAGGAACCGAAACATGAACATCATTATTACGATCTTCACGGAAATTCCTTGGAGCAATACGATCCGATCTGGGACACCTTGTCTGACTATTATGGTTCCTATCTTCCACATGTCCTCACCGTCGTCTATATCGAGGGAGAATCATCCCGCTTTTCCCCAGAACATAATCAAGTCAGGTTGTCGGTGAGAACGGCGTTTGCGTCAACAGGGAAACTGATCCTTGCCCATGAATCCTCGCATATTGCCTTATATCATGTCACCGCAGGAGCAAGCCTGCTGGAGCAATTTCGCTTTATTGACGAAGGACAAGCCCAAATTATTGGAGCGTTGGCGACTGACACATTCGAAACGTATCAGCAACAAGCCTTGAATACTGCAGCGATGCAATATCACAAGGGAAATGTCAGCTTCGAAAAAGTCCAGCAATGGTCATCCTATTATGGGAAACCCGGGTCTGAAAACCCCTTTGCGTACGATGTGGGGGCAAGTTTTAATTTATTCCTGCGTGAACGATACGGGCAAAAGGCACTCTTCCAGTTTTTTGAAGATCTTGGCACCACACGTGACCTTTCCCAAACAATTCGGAACCTTTTTCACACCTCGGCAGAAGAGCTCGAAAACGAATGGTTTCAGTATTTAGCGTCGGTTGACATCACGCCGAATGAGGCATTGGTTCCGCCGAGGGTGGTTGAGATGTATCCGCCTCACGGTGCTGAACATGTCCCGGTAGACGTGAAGGAAATTTACGTCCGTTTCAATACGGACATGCGTACGACGGACATGTGTATTAATACCCCATGTAAAGATACTGGTATTTGTTACAAACATGCCTATTGGAAAACGAAAAAGATCCTGGCTGTGAAAGTCCAGGGGAGCTTGAAACCCGACTACCCTTATCAGCTCTCGTTAGGGGTTCCCCACCAGAAGTGTGTATTTACAAGTGTCGCGGGTGTTGACTTACCAATGACTCCCTGGCACTTCAGGACGGGTTCGAAATGAGGTTCTGAACCCAAAAAAAGAAAAAAGGGACGGTGGGTGCAAATGTGCAAGTGTTGTATGTGCTTTTTCTAATCCTCAGCCTTTTTCTTTTTCATGTTTCGATATATAAACTCCGCTGATTGACGAAATAAAAAGTCCCTTTTGTTCAAAAATAGTGGTGGCTAAAAAGTGACCGCTTTATGTCACCTTTTATCTCCTTGTAGTGGTTTATAGTGGTTTATAGTAATTGAAAAAAAACCCGGAAATAATGCTCCCAAAATGATTTTGCCCTTATGATGAGCCTTTCCAGAAATGGGGCGGAAGTGTGCCTCTTGTTTGATGAGAACAAGGGGCTATTCTCGGTGGTGTGTTGATTTTCGTTTGATATTTCCTTTCTTTTATGGTATATAGGTTACATGGAGTACGCATTAAAAGAACGAATCGGCAAACCGGATTTATTTGTGGGACGAAAAAAAGAACTGGCTTTTTTTCTTAAGTGGATTGACGATATCAAAGAGGAAAAATCCCAGACTACCGCCATCCTGGCCCGCCGCAAAATGGGGAAAACCGCACTGCTGGAAAGACTGTTCAATATCACCTTTTTCAAAAACGACGGGGTGATTCCTTTTTATTACGAGATCAAAGAGAGCAAAATGTGGGTGGTGGATTTTTGCCAGGATTTTTTCCTTACTTTTATATACCAGTACATTG
>CP070627.1:4224413-4235551 GCA_020355945.1 Candidatus Aminicenantota bacterium
GCATCCATTTTTTTCATGAGTTTTCTTTCCGCCTGGATATTGTTGGTGCCGATCTCCGATGTCCCTTTAAATGCCATATGTTCCAGGAAATGGGAGATACCCCAGATGCCAATTCTTTCGTCGCTCCCGCCCACATTGACATAGGTCATAAATGTGGCAATGGGTACGGAATGATCTTCCAACAGGATAAACTTCAACCCATTGGGCAGCGTAAATTCACTGATGTTGTCTTTGATTTTACTGAAATCGAAGTCAGCAAAAACAAAAAAACTCAATAACATCAGGCAAACAAAAAAACAGGTTAATTTCTTCATTCATTCCTCCTAAATTTTAATTCATATGATTAATACGAAAAGGGATAGGATTAGATTTTCCTCATACCCTTTTAGACGCATGCAATGCGTCTCTACTATTGCCTGATAACTTTTCCTTCATGGAGATGGTATCTTTCATCAGCCAGTTGGGCCAGTGCTTCGTTGTGAGTAACGATAACAGCGGTAAGATGTCTTTCTTTAAGCAGTTCCCTGAAGACATTAAAAACTCTTTCCCCGGTTTGCCAGTCCAGGTTCCCGGTGGGTTCATCAGCCAGGAGGATGTCGGGGGAGTTAATCAGTCCCCTGGCAATAGCAGCCCGCTGCCGCTCACCACCGGACAATTGAAAGGGCATATAGTCTATTTTCTCTCTTAAACCTACATCTGCCAGGATTTTTTCCGCCTTTTCATAAGCCTGGCCTTTGCTAAAGTCTTTCATTAAAAAAGGAAAAGCAACGTTTTCCCTGACGTTCAATTCCGGCATTAAATAGTGAAATTGAAAGACAAATCCCACCTGCTGGTTGCGATATAAGGTCTGCTCTTTGCGGTTGAAGCTTAAGATGCTTTTCCCTTCCATTAAAATATCGCCGGCATCCGGTGGTTCCAATGCTCCCATCAGGTGAAGTAAGGTGCTTTTCCCGGAACCGGAAGCACCGGTTACAGCAACGATGGTTCCTTTGGGTACTTCAAGGGACAGACCATTTAATACCACCAGGCGTGTTTTATCCGGCTGTAAAAAACTTTTGGTAATATTTTTGACTTCTAAAATGACCTGGTTCATTGTTGGTTCGCTTCTTTATTTAGTTTATGGATATAATGGGTAAGTCCCCGGGCATTGATTTCCGCATCCATTGCCAGCCATTCTTTCTCTCCCGGTGTCAGTCCTGTACCCCGGGCATCTGTGACCGTTGTTTCGAAACGCCTCCATAAGTCTTTTTCGAGAATATCGGTCAGGTCATTTTCTCGATATCCTCCATTGTACCTTTTCTCAGCAATCTCAACGGAAAATTCAATCCACGAATTCAACTGGGCATGCGTCTCACCTATATTTTCAAGAACCCCATAGTGAGTCAATAATACCCGGGAAGGGTTAAGGTTAACAATTTTTGCATAGGTCTCCAGCGCTTTACCCGGTTCAAATTGGGTGGGAGAAGTAGATGGAAACACCAGGCGGAAATTCCCGAAATCCATACGGGGGTAACCGATGCCAAAATTATCACCGCTGAACATTGTTTTTGTTTTTTTATCCCACACCACCAGGTGGTGTTTGGCATGGCCGCGCAGGTCAAACATCTGCAAGTCCCGGCTGCCTAACCGCACCTCATCTCTATCATTGGCTATTTTTACTCTCTCTTTAGGTACAGGGACAATATCACCGTATAATTCTTTATATTTGGCCTGGCCATATATCTCCTTCACACTGTTGATCAATTTCTCAGGGTTGATGATATGTTTTCTTCCCCTGGGGTGAAGGACCAATTCTGCTGCGGGCAAATTTCTCATCAATTCACCGGCTCCCCCGGCGTGGTCCAGGTGAATATGAGTCAATATCACGTATTTTACCCGTTCTTTACCGAATCCCAGTTGGGTCAACGTTCCTAAAATGAAAGGTACCGCATGATTGGTATTGGTTTCAATCACAGCCACTTCACCTTCATCTTCCATCACATAACAGGCAGCAAAATCGACCCGGTTCAAATAGAAGGTTTCAACCACATAAATGCCATCGCCAATATCTTTGAATTTAAGCTCTTTTTTCATCTTGTACTTTCTTTACGTATTCCGTATTCACGTATTCCGTATTCGCTTTATCACCAAAACACTTTTTATTTTCGACGTTCTATCATAACAAAAAATGAAGTTCTTTTCAAATAAAACATCTTTAAAATCAAACTCTATGCTCCTAATTTCGTATAAATTATTTAAAGTTTAACAGGAGGCTTTGATGAAAAAAATTTTTTTATTGGTCCTGATGTGTATTTTTTTGATCAATTATGGTTTACCTATTGAAGATGTTCGTTTATTAAGGTTCCCCGATATTAATAAAGAGCTAATCGCCTTTGTATATGCCGGGGATATATGGACTGTTCCGTCTGGCGGGGGTGACGCCCAACGGCTGACTTCTCATGAAGGGTTGGAATTATTCCCTAAGATATCACCGGACGGCCAATGGATCGCCTTCTCAGGTGAATATTCCGGCTCGCGGCAGATTTATATTATGCCCTCCAGAGGCGGTATGCCAACACAATTGACGTATTATAACGATGTGGGAGAGATGCCCCCTAGAGGCGGATTCGATCACCTCCCCCTGGATTGGACGCCGGACAGCAAACAGGTTTTAATAAGAGCTAACCGTACCCCCTATGGAAAACGAAAAGGCAAGTATTTCCTTGTCAATATAGAGGGAGGATTGGAGACACCGCTGCAAATCCCGGAAGGCGGGTTTGGTACTTTTTCACCTGATGGCAAACAGGTTGTTTATACGCCCATTGACCGGGCATTCAGGACCTGGAAACGCTATAAAGGCGGACGCGCCCAGGATATATGGGTCTATGACCTGGTAAATGATACCTCAAAACAAATCACCCGCTTCACCGGGACCGACCGTCATCCCACCTGGTATAACGACAAAATATATTTTGTTTCTGACAGGGATTTGATCTTAAATTTCTGGTCCTATGATTTGAAAACAAAAGATTTTAAAAAGATCACCCATCATAAGGAATTCGATGTGTTGTGGCCCTCCGGTCATGAAGGTTTAGTGGCTTATGAAAATGGTGGTTATATTTATATACTGGACCTGGACACAGGGAAATACCAAAAGGTCACGGTTAACATTCATTTTGATAATCCCAACCGGCTTCCTTACTTCAAAAATGCAGCGAAATTTATTACCAGGTTTGGCGCTGATATATCCCCTGAGGGTAAACAGGTGGTATTTGATGCCAGGGGAGATATCTTTACTGTTCCTGCCAAAAAAGGCGTCACTGCCAATCTCACCCGCACCCAGGACGTGCGGGAGATGTTTCCCGCCTGGTCAGCGGATGGTCAGTGGATCGCTTTTATATCAGACAAAACCGGCGATTATGAGATTTATTTAAAAGATCCTAAAAAAAAGAAAGAAACCCTTCAACTGACCCACAACCATAAAATATGGAAACTACAGCCAACCTGGTCCCCTGACAGTAAAAAACTGCTTTTTATTGATACCAGTTGGAAATTGCAGGTACTGGATATTCAATCAAAGAAAATAACCGTAATGGATAAAGGATACCTGGACCCCATCACGGATTACCAGTGGTCTGCGGATTCCCAATGGGTCGTCTACAGCAAAGAAGACAAAAACCGGCTGGAAAAACTCCGGGTGTACTCCTTAGAAAAAGGAAAATCCTATCAATTAAGCAGTGGAAAATACAATGATTTCGCTCCAGCTTTTTCCCGATGTGGAAAATATATATTTTTCCTTTCCGACCGGGACTTTGACTTGAATATACGGGAAGGTTTAGCCAGCCTGGAATTTGATTATATCTACAACAAGACCACCCGTATCTATGCCATGGCACTGACCAAAGATGCTCCCCATCTTTTTAAAGAAATCCATGATTTAGACGAAGAGGACAAACCAGACACCACACCCGAAGTCGGTAAACCTAAAAAGGGCGAAAAAGCCAAAAATGGAAAAAGTAAGATGAAACCTGTTATTATTGATTTTGACGGCATTGAGAACCGGGTTGATGCATTTCCTCTTAAACCTGCAAATTACAATTTTATCGCAGATATCGGGGGAAAAGTGCTTTATGGAAAAGACAGGGAATTCCACTTATATGATCTGAAATCCCGCAAAGACAACCCGGTAATCAAAGGTGTGCAAAGGGTTTCCATTTCGGCTGATAAGAAAAAACTTCTCTATAAAGCCGAGGATAAATGGGGAATCATCGATATCAAACCCAATCAAAAACCAGGCGCTGGGGAGCTGAAATTGGATGACCTGGTAATGAAAATCGATCCGGGAAAAGAATGGCGGCAGATTTTTAATGAAGGATGGCGTATATACAGGGATTGGTTTTATGTGGAGAATATGCACGGGATAGATTGGCAGAAGATAAAGGAAAAGTACGCACCGTTACTCCCTTATGTCAGCCATCGTATAGACCTGGATTATATTTTTAGTGAAATGGTGGCCGAGCTGAATGTGGGCCACGCTTATGTAAACTACGGTGATTTCAAAAAAGTCGAACGTATGGATACCGGGCTTTTAGGCGCTGAATTAAAAGCAGATAAAAAAGCTGACAGGTACAAGATTGTTAAAATTTACCAGGGAGAAAACTGGAATGAACGCACCCGTTCTCCCCTGACCGAGCAAGGGGTTAATGTTAAAGAAGGAGATTACATTATCCGCTTGAACGGCTGGGATGTCTTCGCAAAAGACAACCCTTACAAATTCCTCGAGAACACCGCCGGAAAGAAAATCACCATTACCGTCAATGCGAAACCCACGGAAACAGGCGCACGATCCTATTGGATCAAGCCCATTAAAAGCGAATTAGGGCTTTTTTACATGGATTGGGTGGAATCCAGGCGAAAGATGGTGGACCAACTGTCAAAGGGACGAATTGCCTATATCCATGTCCCTAATACTGCAATAGAAGGCAGTCGGGAATTTTTTAAGGGTATTTATGCTTACAGTGATAAGGAAGCGTTTATTATTGACGACCGCTATAATGGGGGTGGTTTTACACCCCTAAAAATGATCAATAAATTGGCACAGAGAACTGTATATTATTTGTACTTACGGGGATTGGCATTGGCAAAAGACCCCACCTTTGCGCTCGATGGGCCAATGGTCATGTTAATCAATCACACCTCCGGTTCCGGTGGGGATGATTTTCCCTATTTATTTAAAAAATACAACCTGGGCAAATTGATCGGCACCCGCACATGGGGCGGATTAGTGGGACTGGGATGGAGCCCGCAGTTGGTGGACGGTGCTTTCATTGATGTGCCTGTGGTTGCCTTTGTGCACACAGGAGGAGAATTTATCGTCGAAGGTATTGGGGTCTCCCCGGACAAAGGCTTTGAAGTTATCGACCGACCCGAAGAAATTGCCAGAGGAAAAGACCCTTCTATTGAAGTTGCAGTGAAATACTTATTGGAACAACTGGAAAAGAGTCCACCTAAAAAAACCAAAAAACCCATGGAACCGGATCGCTCGGTATGGCATGAAAAAATGAAAGAAAAATAGTTTTTAATAAAAAGTTTTTGGAGGTCCAGGAACCTTTTTTCAAAAAGGTTCCTGGCCGCCGGAGGCCCAGCTTATTTTTTCCCGGGTGCCGGTTTAGTCTCTTTTTTCTCTTCTTCCGGCGGCTCGAAGCCCAGTAATTCGATATCGAAAATCAGTACGGCATGAGGGCCGATGGCTTGTCCTGATCCTCGTTCTCCGTAAGCCAATTTTGATGGAGCAAAAAATCGATATTTTGCCCCTACTTTCATCAATTGAATGCCTTCTCTCCAGGCGAGGATTACATGATCGAGACGAAATGTGGCTGGTTTACCGGTACGTTTTAGCGTACTTTCAATTTCCGTCCCATCGATAAGGGTCCCGGTGTAATTGACTTTTACAGTATCGGTGACTTTGGGTTGGGGACCGGTGCCTTCTCTGAGCACTTTGTACTGGAGACCGCTTTCCGTAATAATTATCCCTTCCTTCGCGGCATTTTCTTTAAGGAATTTTTCACCCTCAACCTTATTTTTTTCGCCAATGACTTTTCTTTTTGCATCCAGATGTTCCCTGAATTCTTTATAAAACTCCTTAAATAACTCCTTCCTATCTTCTTCTTCGATTTTTGGTGTACCCTTTACTGCATCTTTAACTCCCTGCATATAGATGTCCAGGTCCAATTCATCGGCCACCTGTCTCTTTTTCAGGTTGAGTCCCTGGTTGTAACCCATGATGTAGCTGCCTTTCTGTTTTATTGTTTCAAGGGTAATTTCCTTATCATTATCAGGGCTTCCCGACTCTGTGGATTTTGTACAACTGGCATTCACCATAATAAGCAGCGTCATGGTGACAAAAATAATAATAATTCTTTTCATGCTTCGCTCCTTCAAGTTTTATTAAAAATCTAATGAAAATCAATACTACCAGAAAACCATAGAAAAGGCAAGCTGTCTTTACCTTTTTAAGACTGAAGGCAGTCATTTAAAAATTGCCGATCTTTTGCTTTTGTGATATACTGTCTAAACAAAAATTAACCGGTGGTTGAAGTGATAGTAAGGAGTAAGGAGTTAACCATGCAGTCGGAAAAACAAAAATTACTGATATTCGGCCTGGGCTACTTTGGAAAGGCATTCCTCAAAACCCTTTCCACCGAATGGGCTGTGACAGGGGTTGATATCAATGAGAGCCGAATCGACTATCTGCAAGGAAAAATCCCCGGTGTGGAATACCACAACGGCGCTGCTGCCAGCCTGTCAACATGGAAAAAACTAAACCTGGACAAACTCAAATATATCATCTCCACTCTAAGAGATAAAGACGTCAACATCGAACTCTGCCGTATCGCCCGCGAAACCTTTAACCTTAAAATCCCAATTATTATCCTGGTGGACCAGGAGGTTGACGAAAAAATATTCGCACCCTTTAATGCCAGACTGGTCAATCCGCTGCAGCCAGGTATCTATTTGCTGTTAAAAGAACTGGGAAAAGGTGTGATCCCTGCTGCCAATATGGGATTGAGAAAAGGCGAAATAATCGAAGTAAGCATCAAAGCCAGATCCCACCTGGTAGACCGGAAACTGAAATACTTGAAACCCAAACAATGGCATATCTCCGCATTATATAGAGACGATAAATTAATCCTGCCTGAGGGCAATTGCTCTTTGAAAGTAGGGGACCGGGCAGTCCTGGTGGGAGAACCTAAAGTTCTTGAACAGGTTACCACTATCCTGTTGAAAGGATTACCCCAATTCCCACTCCAATACGGTAATAACATTGTATTCCCCCTTCATAAAGATTTCGACTGCAATATGGATGAAGTGGTTTACTGGCTGAACTCCTTCAAATCCCAACACATCCACTTTATCCCCTTTAGAAAAAAACTATCCCATCAACCCTCATGTGAAATCAAAACCGATGTTAAGAATTATGATATCGGCCAACCCATTGAACTGTTTAAAGAAATTTTTATGCTTTCCCTGGATACGGGGGTGCTGGTACTGCCTTCCTGGAAAGGAAGTTTAAAATATTCCCGGATATGGATGGCTTTTAAAAAATCACGAAAACCTTTTCTCCTGTCACGATTGACATTTCCTTATGAAGGGGTGGTGATTTCCTTTAATGGCCCGGACCCGGTACAGGCCATGCAAACCGGTATTGAAATCGCTAAATTGCTCGATAAACCTTACCGGGTAGTGTATGTCACCCTGCCAAAAGAAATGAGAGGAAAAGAAGAAGATGAACGCATCCGCTTACGACGGGATATTATCTCGGATTTTGAAGGGATTTATGAAAAATCCATTGATTATGAGGTGTTAGAAGGTAACCCGGTGCGGCAGACCTTAACCTATCTTAAGCCGATGAAGATGCATCTATTGGTAATCGTAACCAATCCTTTGACCCGGGTTTCTATTTTTACCCCTCATGTACCTTACCTGGTGGCCAAAAAGACCCTTCTCTCCACGCTGGTGATCCCGGAGACCGAAACCAATGAGTAACCTGGAAGCTTTACTGTTGTTGTGTATTTGTACCGGTGCGTTTTTAATGCCTTTTCTCTTTCGCCGCCTGTCGCTTCCTTCTGCTGTGGGTGAAATCCTTTTCGGGTTATTTATCGGCTTATTTTTTAAAGAAGCATTTCATAAAACCACGATCATCAAGTTCCTGGGGGAATTGGGATTTATACTTTTGATGTACCTGGTAGGCCTGGAAATCAACTTTGAAAAAATAAAAACCACTCCCAAAAAAGAAATCTATCTCTACAGTTCTATGATTGCCCTGGTGGTGATTCTTTCATTCTTGTTGATGACTTACTTTCACCAGGTCCCCATTTATGCGTTGATTTACCTCACCACAGCCGTAGGGCTTTTGTTCCCCGTACTCCATGAAACAAGGATTTTGGAGAAAGACATCGGGCAAAAACTGCTTATTATCGGCAGTATTGGTGAAGTGGTCAGCCTGATGGCATTGACAGTATTTACTCTTTATTACCGGTTCGGTTTCTCCAGGGCATCGGCAATTCACCTGGGGCAATTAGCCGCTTTTTTACTGGGTGCTTTTATCATATATCGATTGTTTCGTCTCCTGGTATGGTGGTTCCCCGTTTTAGTGCGTCCCTTCCTGAAAAGTAGTGATCCAATGCAGAGCAGTATCCGGGCTAATTTTGTGAATATGTTTATTTTTGTCGGACTGGCTGCGTTATTGGATATGGAATTGATCGTCGGCGCTTTCATTGGCGGGATGGCATTTGCCCTGATCTTTAAAAAAAGAGAAGAAATTCAACGTAAAATCGGCGGAATTGCTTATGGATTCTTGATTCCTGTATTTTTTATCGAAGTAGGACTCCAGTTTGATATGAAAGACTTTCTCCATCTCCATGTACTGCTCACCGCAGTGATTATTTCTCTTGTTATATTTTTTGTACGGGCACTGGCGTCCCTGGTCCTGTTTCTCTCCCCGCTGACCTTGATAGAGATTACCCTGGTGCCGGTTTCAATCTCTTTTCCTTTAACCTTACTGGCAGCCATTGCCACCTTTGGGTTAGAACATCAAATTATAACCGGAACCCAGGCGGCATCCATCTTATTGGCGGCGATTTTAACGGCTGTCATTTATCCCTTTATAATGAAAAAGATCATCAAAGCTCTTCAAAAGAAAGACATCAGCCCCTAGGCTTCCCTCCCCAATGCTGTTGCCTTAAGAAGGCATGTTTGGGAATGATGGGATATTGGACAAGGGGGCAAGCCCCCTTGTTCCCTTTAAAGTGTTGATTTGTTATTTTTTCTTTTCCGGTTCTTTTTTCTTGGGTGCCGGTTTAGTCTCTTCTTTCTTTACTGTAGGAGGAGGTGTTAATCCTCTGGGTGGTTCGATGCCCAGTAATTCAACCTCAAAAATCAGTACGGCATTGGGCCCGATTATAGGTCCTTGTCCTCGTTCTTTGTAACCCAACTCCGCAGGGCAAAAGAATTTATATTTCGATCCGACTTTCATTAATTGCACGCCTTCGGTCCAGGCAGGGATCACACGATTAAGCGGGAATTTGGCGGCTTCTCCACGTTTGAAAGAGCTGTCAAACTCTGTCCCATCAATAAGTGTCCCGATGTAATGGACTTTCACAGTATCTGTGGCTTTAGGTTGGGGGCCGGTTCCTTCTTTGAGCACTTTATACTGGAGCCCGCTTTCTGTAACAATTACCCCTTCTTTTGTGGCATTCTCTTTGAGAAATTTTTCACCTTCAACCTTATTTTTTTCTCCAAGAATTTTTCTCTTTTCTTGCTGACGCACTTGCAGCTCTTGATAAAAGGTCTGCAATGTTTCCCGTAACTCTTTCTCTTCCAGCAGCCCTTTTTCTTTTAAAGCGCCATCTTTAATTCCTTGCAGCAAGAGGTCAAGCTCCACTTCATCGATTATTTCTCTCATTTTCAGGGTCACGCCTATATTGTAGCCCATTCCATAACTGGCTTTTTGCTTCAGCGTCTCAAGGGTAATTTCTTTATCAGGACTGCCGGAATCATTGGTACAACCGACATTCACTGCCATAAACAGTACCATGCTTACAAAAACGATAATAATTCTTTTCATGATATTCTCCTTCATTTTAATAATTGAAAATCAATACTACCAGAAACCCGGGAAAAACACAAGCCCTACATTTGGTTACCGGAAATTCTACCTTTTAAAAAAATATACATCCCCCGGGTGGGTTATATCTTGTCTGATTGATCCCAATTTTTTTTCATCTTCTCCTACCCAGATGATGAGGCCTTGTGAATGAACCAGGTTCAGCATGGCGATATCAGTGGTACTGTCACCGGCAGCGATCAAGGGAGGAACGGTTCCTAGACAATCCTTATAAACTTCTACTTTTCCTTCTACTACGGTGACAGGCCCGTTGATTTTATTTCCCAGGATTTTCCCAAATTGAGGGTCATCTTGCACCATGGGAACCATCCCAAAAGCATTGGGTCCCGGGATACCAAAATATTCCTCTGCCACGTATCGCACCGTATACTGGTTGGTAGCTGAAATGATATATATTTCATAATCCAGGGCTTTGAGATAGACTGGCAGGGCTTGCATGACAGGATGGGGATAGGGGACCGGTATTTTTACCCCTTCTAATTCCAGGTATTTGAGATGGGAATGCATGACCCGGCGGCTGGTCTCTAAAAGCGTATCCAAAGGAAGACCGGCCATGCATTCGATCACCGCTGAATAGGCTTCTACTTTTCCTTTTGTTTTCAGGGTTTCCTGGTATTCTGTCCAGGTGAAGGGGATCATTTTGTTATCAATGGTTAATGGTTTCTTTTTATCTCGTTCATCGATTTTTAGTTGAGCGAACAGTGCATCTCCGCAGTCTCCCACCAGGAGAGTATTATCCAGGTCGAAAAGTGCAATTTTGCGGCTCAATTCCTGTCCTGGTTGGTTTTTTAGCCAGTCTTCCACTGGTTCGATGTGCTTGAGCAAATCCTCAGGGATTTGTTTTTTTGCATTTTCAATGGTGGTATTCATCTTTGGTTTTCCTCTAAAGGCATTTATTTTATCATTTTATTGGAGAAAACCAAAGCCTTTAGTGAGATGCTCCTTTTTAAAAAGTTCATCTGGCAGTTGATTT
>CP070627.1:4235651-4244186 GCA_020355945.1 Candidatus Aminicenantota bacterium
AAAATTGAAAAAAATATTTTCAAAGCCTTTCAAAAATATAGATGAAATATCCGTTTGGGAATTCAAAATAAAATTAAAAAAAGCCCTGGAAGAAGACAAAGATTGGGAAGCCTGGAAAGAGTGAGTCAATCGCCTGATTATTGAGTTATTAAAAAACAAAAAAACCAAAAAATTACTCTTCATCTTTGACGAATTCCCCCTGATGCTGCACAATTTTATCAATGAAGGTGAAAAAGGTGAAAATGAAGCAATAAAAATACTGCAATGGCTTCGTAAATTAAGGCATGAACCCTCTTTTTTGGAAAATCTCAGGTTTATCATGGGCGGATCAATGGGAATGGAAAAAGTTGTTTCATATCTGAAGAAAACCCAAACAATAAACGATGTAGGTAGAATCGATATCGGCCCTTTTGAACAACAGGTAGCAGAGGACTTTATAAAGAAAATATTTGAGGTAAGAGAAATAAATATAGAGAATAGCGTCAGTAAAGCAATTATAGAAGTCGTGGGAACCATGATCCCCATCAACTTACAAATCATTATCGATTCAATCATTAAAGAATCCAGGAATACAGGCCGCCCCATCAACCCGGACCTGGTGGACCGATGCTATGAAAAACGGGTTCATGGGCCTGAGTATAAACAATATTTTGAAGATTATTACGAACGGTTATGGCGATACTATTCCCCTGAAGATTCCAAAAGCGCCAGGAGAATATTAAGAGAACTGGCCAGGGCCGATAACGGGATTTCATGCAATTTGCTTTTTGCTATTTACCAGGAAGAGATGAGCAACAAAGGAGATAAAGAAAAATTCGAACTCCTGTTGGCTAACCTGGAAAGTGATTTTTATATTGAACGCAGCCCGGCAGAGGAAAGGGTTTATTTCCATAACAAGTGGCTCAAAGACTGGTGGAGGATTTACCATGGCATTTGAAACAGTACGAAAAACCCCTTTGAACCCCTATTCACCCTGGAAAAGCGAGCCGAAAAGCCTGCAAAGAACATTAGTAGGAAGAGACCATACCGTAAAAGACATCCTTGAAAAAACCCGGCGCTTTTGCAGCGGTGCACCCCCCAAACATTGCCTCTTAGTGGGCAGAAGGGGGTTAGGCAAGACGCATTTGCTTTCTTTGATCTATCATTTTTATGAAAAAAAGTGTACCCACCAGGGATATGAGGACATATCCAACGAGGTTTTGCCCGTTCTCCTGTTGGAAGAAGAGAGGTTTTCATTGAATTCGTTGGTGATATTTTTAGTAAAGATATACCAAAAATTTAATGAAAAATTTTCCAATGAAAAAAGATGGGAAATACCGGGACACCTTGAGGCAGATGATGATGTGATCGAATTTTGCTTTGAAAACTTAAAAAATATCTCCAAATCGGAAAACAAAAAAATCATTATCCTCTGTGATAACCTGGAAGAGGTGTTTAAACAGTGGCAGGAAAAGGAATACAAAAAACTGCGTGCGTTTTTATCCGATCAACAAACGGTTATGATCATTGGCACAGCAGTAAAAATTTTCAAAGAAATTATTAGCCACAAAGAGCCCTTCTATGAATTCTTTGAAATCGTTACATTGGTTGATTTGTCTGACTCGCAAATGTTGGAACTGTTGAAAAAACGGTTTATTGACGACAACCTGGAAGAAGAATTCAATCGCAAAGAGAAACATTTAAAAGGTAAGGTTGCTGCCATTGCCAAATTAACCGGTGGGAATCCCAGGCTGGTGGTTTTTCTTTACGATATTGTCACCAAAAAAAATGTCTTTGAAGTGGAAGATGCCACCAATGAGTTGATGGAAAGTTTGAGTGAATATTTTAGGAACCTTTTTTCAAACCTGGCCCCGCAGGAGAGAACCATTTTGGATGCCTTTGCTGAAATGGATGGCCCGGCCACACCCAAAGAAATCTCGAAAAAGACAAGAATCAAAGAGCCGAGCACTTATGCCCATATTAAAAATTTAAAAGATGCCGGGTTTATCGAAGTGGTAGAATTTGGCAAACATAAGATATCTCGGTATGATGTCACGGAGCGGTTATTTCGCCTATGGCGTCAGAATGCCACCATTTCCGGGAGGAGGAGATTTAAAGTTTTAATCAAACTTTTGAAATTGTATTTTACCCCTGAAGAGTTGAAAGAGGATTTCCAGCGTTCCATAAAACAATTGGATGCTGCATTTCTACAAAATAAATGGAAGATATTTGAAGAACATCTCCATTACCTTTCCTATTTGCAGCATGCGGCAGAAGGCATTTTGAAGTTCGAAATATTTGACAAAATGACAGATTTTTTGATAAAAAAGGGTGATTACGAGAAGGTTGAAGATGAGATAAAAGCATTCAAGAGTGAGATAGATGTTGATAAAAAAAGTCCTGATTTAAAACTGGTTTTGAAAAAATCACTCAAGGCGCATTTACAACAGGAAAGGTATGTTGATGCCAGCAAAGATATTTTCCAACTGGTAGAATATCCAATCGCAGAAGAAAAAGAGGAATATATTGAAATTATAGATAAAATTATCGACGAATGCCCGGATGATGAGCATGCCTGGGTTTCTAAATGGAAAATATTAGTAAATGCGGGAAACTTTGAAGATGCCTTAAAATGCTTTGATAACGCCATTAAACTAAATCCCAGGGAACCGGAATATTATTATGCAAAAGCAAATGCATTAAGAAATTTAAATCGTTTTGAAGAAGCCCTACCATTGATTGAAAAAGCAATCGAATTGGATGGGAATAATGACAGCTACTGGGAGGAAAAGGGGCTATTATTTTACATCCTGGATAAAGATGAAGAGGCTCTGCAAGCATTCCAAAAAGCCAGCGAATTAAATCCCCAAAAACCTGATTATTATCTACGACAATCGCGTGCCTTGCGTTATTTAAATCGATCAAAAGAAGCCCTGCCATTGATTGAAAAGGCCATTGAATTGAATGGAAATAATGACAGCTACTGGGAGGAAAAGGGGCGAATATTTGGCAGTCTGGAAAAATATGAAGAAGCTTTGCAATCGTTTCAAAAAGCCAGTGAATTAAGTCCAGAAGAACCTGAGTATTATCTCCGACAATCGAGTGCCTTGCGGTATTTAAATCGAACAAAAGAAGCCCTACCATTGATTGAAAAATCTATTGAACTGGATGGGAAGAATTTATCCTATTGGAAAGAAAAAGCAAAAATTCTTGCTGAATTGGGCAAGCATGAAGAAGGAATGAAATGCTTCCGGGAATCGCTAGAATTGAATCCGGAAGATATAGATCATAAATTAGAGTACCTAAGATACTCAATTTATTCGGTAAAGGACCTTGAAGAAACAGGAAATTATTTAAAGGAGATTGAAAAAACAGTGTATGATCAGATTAGAGATAATCCTGATTACCTTCATTGCAAATCAGATTATCTAATCTTAACCTGCCGATTTGAGGATGCCATTTCCTGGGCTGAAAAAAGATTAAACAAAGAGCAGGATAATTGGGGTGCCAGGTTGACTCTTCTAATAAATAAGGCATGCCTGGGAGAATTTGGTGAGCATATGGAAGGAGTGCCTGGTAAAATTATCAAAGAAAAACTGGAAGAATACCAGATTATAGAAGTCACACAATTTATCTATCGCATTATGGAAGCCTGCCTATCAAAGGACGATACCCAGAGGGCAAACGGCTTGTACCTGACATTGTTAAAATTAAACAAGTGGCATAAAATCAACGAAGTTCAAGAGGTTATTGCTCTATACTTACGGCAACTGGTGGACATTAAAAACCGCGAACTGTTTGTCAATGCGGTGAATTCAGCCCGGGAACATATTACCGATCAAAGCCTCTTAGAATTAATTAAAGCATTCCTCTACGCCGGCAGATACCTGCAAGAAGGCAATAAAGTCATCCTGGAAGAAGTCTTCCCGGAAATCAGGGAAATCATCCTGGACATGATCGAAAAATTTGAAGGATAGAAGAGCGAACCACCCGGGATGGCAATTCTAACACATTTGAGTTGACAAAAATCAATTATAGGTTTATATTATAGCTGAGATTAATTCTCGAAAAAATTTAAGGAGTTATTTGTATGCTGGCAGTTGAGTTTGAAACACAAGTGGAAAATGGGATAATAAAAATTCCTGAAAAATATAGGGATATGGTGGAAGGTGACCTAAAAATAATAATATTAAAAGAAGAAGAAAAATCAAAAATTCCTGGTAAACAGAAAGTTGCCAATATAAAAAGGCTCCTTAAACAGATCCAGGAAAAAAACATCTTTCAAAATATAGAGAATCCCGAAGCGTGGCAAAAAGCAATAAGAGATGAGTGGAAATAAGATTGTTCTGGATAGTAATATCATTATTTATCTTTCAAAAGGCCTATTAAGGATAGAAGACATTTCTGAAAGATATGATGATTTCTATATTTCAATTATAACCTATATGGAGGTAATGGGTTATCAATTTTCAGACGATAGAGAAAGACAGATTATAAAAGAGTTTTTTGACAATTTTGAAATAATATATATAAACTCTGAGATTGCAGAAAATGTGATATTGATCAGGCAGCAGAAGAAGATCAAATTACCTGATGCAATAATATTGGCAACAGCAAAGTTTTTGAACTGTCCTTTAATGACAAGGAATGTTGAAGATTTCCAGGATATTTTAGAAGAAGTAGATATTGTGAATCCCCTTGAAGAGCCTCAAACTGAAGTAGAAGAAGAGGAAGAAATTTCTCCTACTCAAACTGGATAAATTAAAAACCCATCGATGGTTGATTTTGGAATGATGGAAAAATTGTTCACTGAAATAAGGGAGAGCATCTTGGACATGATCGAAAAATTTGAAGGATAAAAGAGCGTGCCATCCGGTGTCGTTTTCCCGGGCTTTGGCCAACCTATGGATGGGAACACCCGAGCCATCCGGGAAGGGCTTACCGCTCACAAATAATATAATATATTTCTTGGAAAAAATCAACCCTTCGGAATTTCCTAAATCCACCGTTAACTATTGCCTCCGGCGGGTCAGAGCCTTCAAGCAACAGTCATCAGTCATTTGTCATTAGTCATTTGTGAGTGAGGTGAGTGAAGGGAGTAGGGTGTGTGGAGAGTCTCTGTGACCTCTGTGTTCTCTGTGGCTAAATCTTTTGGAGCTTTTATAGGGGTCATCATGTTCATCAGTGGCTTTCTTCGTGTCCCTCCGTGTATCTTCGTGGCTAAAATTAGAAGGTGGATTTATGATTTTTTTTATAAAATCATCCTGGAAGAAGTGTCCCCGGAAATCAGGGAAATCGTTTTAGACATGATCGAAAAATTTAGTTGAAAAAAAAGCGCTTTCATTTTAAAATGTAAGCATGAGAATAAAAATGCGAAATATTTTAAAAAGCACTTTAAAGGAGATTTTAAATGAATAGCCAAATTCAAGATAAAATAATTGAAAACCTGCGTGATTTTGATTCATTCCAATTGATGGAAGTTTTGGATTTTGTTGAGTATTTGAATAATAAAAAAAGAGAAAAGCAAGGAAATTCAAATTATATCGATCTGCTGTTTGGAAAATACAGGGATAAGTTGTCAAGCAGCGATATGTATGCAAAATCAAAAAAAGCTGAAAAAGAAAAAGAGGAGATGAAGTGGAAAACGATTTGAAATATTATGTCATCGATGCTTGTGCTCTTATTGCATATTTTCGAGGAGAAGAGGGCGGCGAAAAGCTCCGAAAACTATTTAAAGAGAGCCAAATTAAATGCTATATGCATGCGGCAAATTTGGGGGAAGTATATTATGATTCAATACGATATTCTGACAAAAAATATGCCAAACAATTGCTCGAAGATGTCAAAAAGCTTCCCATTCATTTTATCTGGAACTTAGACGAAGATTTCATCGAACTATTGGGAGAATATAAAACCACTTACAGTATTTCCTACGCAGATGCTTTTGTTCTTGCACTGGCAAAGCGGGAAAATGCCACCATCGTTACCACCGATTATCACGAGTTCTTGCCCGTTGAAGAATCTGGTTCTTTGTCATTTTTTTGGCTTCGCAAGAAAGATGAGAAAGAGATACAGCACATCCTTTAACCGGATAAGAAATTTCTGAAACTTTTAAACCAGAGAGCGTGCCTCCCGGTGTCGTTTTCCCGGGCTTTGGCCAACCTATGGATGGGAACACCCGGGCCATCCGGATAAGGCTTACCGCTCACAAACAATATAATATATTTCTTTGAAAAAATCAACAATTCTAAATTTCTTCAGTTATTCATTAATAATCCAGTATTTTTTGATCAAAGATAACCAGCGGTGCATGAAGTGTTGGATATTTTCTTTTTGAGGTAGAATGCTTTCCCACTGAGGTAGAACTCTTTCCTGCTGAAGTAGGAGGCTCACTACTCCAGTAGATGACCAGCGACAATTAGATTGTTGTAAAAATTTGATTTTTTTTAGATTTCTTCCTACCCATACCTACCATTTTCGTAAATTTGCGTTGTATTAAACCCGCAAAGGAACACGAAAAGACACAAAAAAGAGAGGTTCAACGATATAATTCATATTCCCGGGGCTTGATCTTAGTTGTCAATAATACCATAATGCGACCATGACGGTGTAGTTTACTTTATATTAAATATAACGACAAGTATACTTTGCTTTATATTCAATATAAATGAAAGTAGAATTTGATCTGCCTCCGGCGGGCCCGCGGCGCGGGCACCCTATCATAGTATATCATAATCATCAACGTTCATCAGCGGTTCTTTTTTCTTATCTGCCCGGCTCGCTTCAACAATCGCCGCGCCTCTTTTCTCTTCTTGATCTTTTTGTAAACATCCGCCATTGTCTCCAATACCTCAGCAATATAAGCATTTTCTATACCCAATATTTTCTCATATATCCTGAGCGCCCTCTCATAAAGCGGCACCGCCTCCACATATCTACCCCGGCTCTTTAAAAAATTCGCCACACTCTCCGACACAATAGACAACTGCGGATGATCCGGTTTCAATACCTTTTCATAAATTGCCAACGCCCGCACATAATAACGCTCCGCTTCAACAACATTTCCACATTCCTCATAAAATTTTGCCAACACTTCCATAGAACCGGCAGTATCCGGGTGATACTTCCCATTAGCCGACTCGTTGATGCGAAGGCTTCGTTTATACTGCTGCTCTGCTTTACCATACTTCCCATGCTTCTTGTAAAAATCCGCCATATTTACCAATATATTGACTATATGAGGATGATCCGGCCCATAATTTTCCTCGCCCATTTTCAATATCCGCAAGTAAAGCGCTTCAGCATCCGCATATCTGCCCTGCTCTTCATAAAATACCACCAGGTAATTTAAGTTAAAAATAACTCCACCCGGATTGTCTACAAGTGATTTTTCCAGCATTTCCAGTGCCTGTTTGAACAAATTCTCAGACCGGGTTAATTGAACAGCGCAATAAAGCAATCTCGAAATCACAAAAGGAAATGATTGCCCATTGAAAAATACATTCTTTGCCTGGTAATAATAAAGTGCAGCCAGGTGGGTAAGAGAATCTGCATTATCCGGATGCTGAGAACCCAGGACCTTTTCCTTTATTTGTAAGACTCGTTTATAAAAAGACTCGGCAAGGGCATATTTCCTTTGCCGATAATAAAGCTTTGCCAACTCGTTTAAATCTTCCGCCACAGTGAGATGATCCTTTCCCAATGTGTTTTCATCAATTGCCAACGCTCGCTTATAAAGCTTTTCCGCACTGGAATACAAGCGGTTGGTAAAGTAGAAGGCCCCCAGGTTGAATAAATCCCTGGCTACCCGGGGATGATCTTTACCAAAAATCTGTTCGTCCCTTTCCAGGGCTTGCCTGAAAAGCGGCCCGGCTTGTTTATATTTGCCCTGGGAATAGTAAAGAGAAGCCAGGTTGTTTAAACTCTTACCAACATTGGTTTGACCTTTTTCATCGGTTGAATCGCGGTTGATTTCCAAAGACTGTTTCAACAGGGGTTCTGCTTGAACATAATCGCCTTCGGAATAGTATATGGCCCCCAGGTTGTTCATTATCCTGGCTACCTCCGGGTGCTTTTGCCCTAATATTTCTTTGTTTAGTTCCAAAACCTGTTTGTAATAGCTCTCTGCTTGAGAATTTTTCCCCAGGAAACGGTAAATTTTTGCCAGGTTGGTTAAAATATCAATTACCAGCGGATGCTTTAAACCGAATACCTCCTTGTATATTTCCAGGGACTGCCGGTAAAAAGATTCTGCCTGGTAATATTTTTTTTGTTGGTCATAAAGGACAGCCAGGTTGTACAGGTATTTTGCCGCAATGGACCGATTCGATGCGGGTTGTTTTTTTTCTATTTCCAATGCTCGCTTAAACAGGGCTTCCGCTTCCGCATACCTGCCCTGGGACCGGTAAATCTCCCCCAGGTTGTTCAAAGAAACCGCAACATTCCGATGAAGGGAGCCAAAGGTTTTCTCAGCCAGTTTTGAAGCGGTTTCCGCCAATGACACTGCTTCCTGGTATTTCTCCTGCCGGTACAATTCAATCACTTTTTGGGTCTGCA
>CP070627.1:4244286-4249512 GCA_020355945.1 Candidatus Aminicenantota bacterium
ATCATCCCGCGGGGCATGGCCCTGGGCGTCACCCAACAATTGCCCCTGGGCGATAAATATTCCTACTCCAAAAATTACCTGGAAGCACAAATCTCCGTGCTCATGGCCGGGCGCATTTCCGAGGAAATCTTCCTCAACACCGTTACCACCGGTGCCGGCAATGATTTTGATACAGCCACTGCCATTGCCCGGCAAATGGTCTGCGAATGGGGAATGTCTACACTGGGACCCATCCGCTTCGGCCAAAAAGAAGACCTGCTCTTCCTGGGTAGAGATATGATGTATCACAACGAATATTCCGAAGATACCGCCAGGAGAATCGACCAGGAAGTATCCAATATCATTAGTAAAGCTTACCAAAAAACAAAACAAATGATTCTTGACAATAAAGATAAACTGGAAAAAATCGCCAATTACTTACTGGAACGAGAATCCCTATCCTCCACTGAGATCGATGATATCCTCAAAGGCATTGAACTGAAACCCCTGGCCAACTCCAAAGAAAATAAAAAAAACCAGGATGAACCGGGGAAAAACCCGGATGAACCAGGTGATGAGACCAACGAGTCTAACGAAAAAGCAGCCAGTGACAGAGAAACAGCAGAACCAGAGGTAAAAAAAACAGTAAAAATTTAGATTAAAAATAGGACAAATTAAGATAAAATATAAATGTAAATGATTAAATGATTATTGATTATATATTTAATGCGTTTTCCAGGTTTAATTATGCGGATGTCATCGATATTTTTTTCCTGTTTCTCTTATTTTACTACCTGTTATTAATTATTAAGGGCACCAAATCTTACCAGATGGCAGTGGGACTGCTTTCTATCGGGATTTTAGCAATTGCTGCTGACTCATTAAAATTAACCGCTTTTTCGTTTATCCTGAACAATTTTTCCACCTACCTGATTATTGCGATTATTGTATTGTTCCAGGATGAGCTGCGAGAGATTCTTGCCGAAATCGGGAGTAGATTGCGAACCAAGTACAGCCTGGCCGAAAGAGCCGGGGTCAAAGAAGAGATCATCAATACAGTGGTAGCATTATCCTTAGCCAAAATTGGCGCCATCATTACCATCGAACGAGAGATAAAAGTAAAAAACTATGTGAACCGACCGGTAAAAATCGATGCGGTGGTGAACAAAGATTTGTTATTAACCATATTTACCCCCGGGTCCCCGCTGCATGACGGTGCGGTGGTAATTAGCAAAGACAGGATTGAAGTGGCCCGTTGTTTTTTTCAACTGCCGCCCTTGCTGGAATTAAGCCCCGGAGGCACCCGCCACCTGGCAGCCATTGGTATTACCCAACAAACCGATTGTATTGCTATTGTGGTGTCGGAAGAAACCGGCAAAATCTCCATGGCGGTAAACGGCCAATTGATCCGCGGACTGGACCGCGAAGGACTAAAAAACAGGCTGCAGCACTATAATGTCTAGAAGGTGAAATAAAAATATCATCATGAAGATAAAGAATTTTATTTTGAAAAACCTGGGGCTGAGGTTCATGGCCCTGGGCCTGGCCATCTTTGTTTGGGCAATGATAACAGGAAAAGAACGCTCCTATTCGGAAGAAAATATGGAAGTTGATGTAGAATATTTTGGTGTCCAGGAAAACATCGATGTCAGGAGCGTCCGGCCGGATAAAGTGCGGATAAAAGTCCGGGCCACCTCCCAGCAGTTGAGTAAAGTCACACCCGCGGATTTTAAAATTCGCATCAACCTGAAAGATGTGGCAGAAGGCACTCACAATTATTGGACTGAAAATTATCTCCAATTTCCCGAAGGAACGGAAATAATGGCCATCCATCATAAAATGATTGAAATAGCAGTTAAAGAATTTAGCACCCGGGAAGTACCCATAAAGGTCTTTTACCGGGGACCAATCAAACCGGGTATACTAATTATAGACCGCCGGTTAGTACCGGATAAAGTGAAAATCTTCGGATATAAATCGCAAATTACGGCGATTGAAAGAGTGGAGGCTGCCGAATGGGTGAACCTTTCAAAAATCGAAGAAAGTACAGTCATTAAAATCCCTCTTAAAAAAGAAAAAGAAATCCTGAAATTCGAAGATACCGATACGGTTGAAGTTCATATCAGTGTAGAAAATAAAAGTAAAAAAGAAAGTAAAAATAACCCGACAAATAAAGCCGGAAATGACAAAAAAAATTAAATTATTCGGGACCGATGGGATTCGCGGGCAGGTGGGCCGATTCCCCCTGGATGATGATTCAATCGTAAAACTGGGGCGAGCCGTCGGTACATGGAGCAAAGGCGCCAAAATTATTATCGGCAGGGACACACGGGATTCCAGCCAGCATATTGAGACCTTAATTGCAGCAGGACTAGCCGGCACAGCCTCCAACTCCAATAAATCCCATCAATACGACGTCACCAGTTGCGGGGTTATTCCTACCCCAGGGTTATCATTGGTTACGGATCACGGTGCTTTTGATTACGGGATCATGATAACCGCCTCCCATAATCCTTACACAGACAACGGCATAAAAATTTTCGCCGGTGACGGCGAAAAAATCCCCGGGGAAATGGAAGCCCGGATAGAGGATATTTTTTTTAGTTTGCCCGATTCATCCTTACCTGTTGCCCACAAACCGCTGATCAACGATAATCCCACGGAAACCAGGGAAATTTACCGGCATTTTTTATCCTGCCATGTCCCAGGTCCGGGATGGCCAATAAACCCCGCATCTTTAAAAATCGTTCTTGACTGTGCCAACGGCGCCACCTATGAGATGGCACCGTGGGTATTCAGGGAAGCGGGGCTGGAACCCGTGGTCACCCATGCCGCCCCGGATGGGAAAAACATTAACCGCGGATGCGGTTCCACCCATATGGAAACACTTAAAGAAACCGTAAAAACTCAACATGCCGACCTGGGCATTGCCTTTGACGGGGATGGGGACCGGGTACTTTTCGTAGACGGCAGCGGTGCTCTCCTGGACGGGGATTATACCTTATATATGATATCACAGTATTTCCTCCATACCCGAACCCATAAGGATTTTAATAAAATTGTCGTGGGCACGGTCATGAGTAATCTAGGCCTGCAGAAAGCCCTGGAACAGCTGGGGATCACATATACCCGGGTCCGGGTGGGGGACAAATATGTTTACCGGGAAATGAAGCGCAGCCAGTCCATACTCGGAGGTGAGCAGTCCGGGCATACCATTTTGAGGAGCTTTCAAAAAACCGGGGACGGCATCCTCACGGCCTTGTACTTCCTCAAAGCCCTGTCTCACCTGGGGATAAAACCCTCACAGGTATCCGGGCAATTGGTATTGTATCCTCAAGTGATGCAAGATATTACAATCAAGGAAAAAAAAGATTTGAACCACTGGGACCAGTTAAATGAAATGACCGCTGCCTTTAATGAAAAATACGGGGACAACTCCAGGTTGTTGATCCGGTATTCCGGGACCGAACCCAAAATACGACTCATGATGGAATCGGAACATCAAGCTGTCATCGATGAAAATATAGGAAAATTTGAACATTTAATCAAATCTACTATAGGAGTATAAAAATAAAAAGGAGATGAACATGAAGTTAGGAGTGAATATCGATCACATTGCCACGCTGCGGCAGGCCAGGATGACCAATGAGCCGGACCCGATATATGCCGCGGCCATCGCAGAACTGGCCGGAGCCGATGGCATTACCATCCATTTACGCCAGGATAGGCGCCACATCCAGGAACGGGACCTGGAATTATTGAGGGCTGTTGTAAAAACCAAATTAAACTTGGAAATGGCTATTTCCATGGAAATGGTAAAAATTGCACTAAAACATAAACCCGATGTCTGTACCCTGGTCCCGGAAACAGCGGATGAAGTGACCACCACCGGCGGACTGGATGTATTAATGTACACTGAAAAAGTCGAAGAAGTAGCGGGAAACCTGAAAGCCGCCGGTATGGAAGTGTCTGTCTTTATCGACCCCAATATCGACCAGATCAAGGCCTGTTACAAATCAGGAATAAAAGCCATTGAAATCAACACCGGCGAGTATGCCAAAAACTGGAATAACAGCTATGCCCAACTGGAATTGGATAAAATAAAAAAATCAGCGACATATGCTAAGAAAGTGAATCTTAAAGTCCTGGCCGGGCATGGTTTAACCTACCAGAATATAGGGCCTATTGCTGCCATTGAAGAAATCGAGGAGTTAAATATCGGGCACACGATTATTTCCAATTCCACCTTCATGGGTCTGGAAAAAGCTGTCAGGCGGATGAAAGAGCTGATCGCTTAATGCTTAATCGGTTTATTTTACCCGGTAATAAAGTCCCACATAGATTTTGACCCAGGAGGGTTTACCCGGGGACGGATCGTCCGGGTTCTCCGGCGGCTCGTCTGCAAACAACCTCTCGTAAGTACCACCCCCGATTATCCCCAGCTTCTTTCCCAGGTTAAGCTCGACACCGGTGCCCAATCCCGCTCCGAAACCTTTTACCCGTCCTCTCTTCCAGTACATATAATCCGAGATGTTTTCATACCTCCAATAATAAATATAATTGAGTCCGGCCTGGGCAAAAAGTCTTGCTTTTTTTGAAAGAGATATTTTATAAACTCCGAATGCATTTAATCCATGCAGTATATTTCCGTTGCGGCCGTAATCCTGGTAAGGCCAATAATATGCCGAATAATGATACGGATCGTAATAATACCCTCCACCGGTATCCAGGTGAGTATTAATAATGAAGCGAAAATAAAATTGTTGAACCAATTGGAGTTCTACCCCAATGTCAATTAAGGGGTCATCAAAGCTTGAAGTAGCCAGTCCCAGGGCTCCAAGAATATTGATATGTTTCCTGGCTTTTTTCTCTTTTGCTTTCTCTTTTGCAGCCGAACCCGGGGGGGCGAATATTAAAATCATGATCACAACCGTTAATATGTACTTTAATACACGACCTGTTTTTTTCATATGTAACTCCTTATGCAAATCCGAAACAACGCAAGCAATTTCGATTCCGTAAAAAATCAAAAAAAAAAGCCGAAAGTGTCCTTTTCTAGTGACAGAGCAAAACTAAAATAGGACATCGGTCTATTATGAAAATAAGCCGCGAAGACACGCGAAGGGACGCGAAGAAAAAATGCTCATAAATACGATTGTAGGGGTTTGATTCATCAAACCCCGTAGAGATGCGGATTAATCGTCCAGGGCCGGGCTTGATAAATCAAGCCGTGAAGCATCTACAATA
>CP070627.1:4249612-4255622 GCA_020355945.1 Candidatus Aminicenantota bacterium
TCCATCATTCCAATCAATTGTGAATTGCGACCGCAGCGAACTAAGTTCTAACTTTTTGTCTTAGTATATTTTCGCGGTTGATTTTATAAAAATGTCCTTTAAAAAGGACAAATGAACGGGTCTATTTTGGCATGCAAATTGCATCCTGTGGTTTTAAGTGGTATCATAATATAAAGGAGAAAGAACGATGAAGAACGTAAGTAATGCGTTATTAATAGTCAGTTTAATATTTGTCTTTTCAGCGTGTACTTTTCACTTTCCCTATGATTGGGATTGGGATTACTCGGAATACCGGGTAATTCTCAAGGTAGAGCCGGATGATGCCCATGTGTTGTTAAACGGCAAATGGATCGGAGAAGCCTATGAATTTTCCACTTATGCTTCTGCCTTACGCCTGAAATCCAGGAGGAATGAACTGATTATCAAAAAAGAAGGCTACGTGGAAGAGGCAATCGACCTGTACGACTACGACACCCGAAAAATTGTTATCCAGTTGAAATTGCTCAAGGATAAAGATTACACCGGGCCGGCAAAATCAAAAAAACCCGCCAGGAAAGCAAAACCCGAAGAAGCAGAAAAAAAACCGGGATACAAGGCAAAAACCGAACCGGTAAAAGAACTCCCGCCTGAACCCAAAGAAGAGAGCAAGCAACTGGTAAAACCGGTTGATGTGATTCTTGAAATTCACCCCGAAGAGTCTTCCATCTATTTAAATGGAAAATTCTGGGGAATTTCTCCCAAAGAAGGGAAAATCGAAAACCTGCGCTTAAAACCCGGCCAGTACACCCTGGAAGTAGTAAAACCCGGATACCAGGACTATAAAAGAGAAATTGAGGTTAAAGAGCAAAAACTGGACCTCATCATCAAATTGGAAAAAAAATGAATCAGAAATAATGTGTAAGTACAGGCGACAGGCGACAGGCGGCAAGCCCCTGTGCCTGCCCATTTTTCATCTATATATAGGTCTCTTTGATCAAATTAACCAGTTGAGTATTTTCAGTATGGCCGGTTTTCTGAGCGGTGATTTTTCCCCGTATCGGGTACCCCAGCAGGTAAAAATCACCGATGATATCAAGAATTTTATGTCGGGCCAACTCCTCTTTAAATCGCAGTTTGGTATTGATGACTTTACCTTTATCGATCATGATGAAATTATTCACGCGTCCACCCTCTGCCAGTCCCATCTGGGAGAGTTTGCTTAATTCATCCACAAACCCATAGGTGCGAGCCGGTGCAATTTCTTTTTCAAAATTATCAAAGGAATTCATATCGAATTTATAAGTTACGGTACCCAGTGGTTCAGGATAGATGGTGGTATATTTAATGGAGAATATATCGGAGGGTTCTATTTTAATATATTTTCCATCCTTTGTTTCTTTACCGATAACCAGGGTCCTGTCGATAATGATTTCCGGGATAAGCCCATCCTGTATAACTATACCGGTCTTGCGGATAAATTCGCAAAATTTCACGGCGGATCCGTCACCGATGGGTACTTCCTTGTTGATTTTGATGGCGAGATTGGTAATACCGGCAGCGTGCAGGGCAGCCATAAAGTGTTCGATGGTTTTGGCTTCCAGGTTGTTTTTTCGTATGGAAGTAGCATATGAAGAGGCATCCAGGTACTCGATTCTTGCGGGTATAAATCCCTGTTCGGAAATATTTTCAAAACGGATGCCTTTGCCCGGAGGCAGCGGTTTGATCACCATCCCGGTTTTTACACCGGAATGCAGACCCAGGCCATAAAAGATGTTACTTTTTTTGACGGTTTTTTGCTTTTTAAAGTAAGAGGTGTCAATCATATCAAAATCGTAATCATCGGGATCTTCTTTAAAGGTTTTCTTTTTTTCCAATCGGGAACTTTCTTCCAACTGTAAACGCAGTCGTTCATTTTCAGCCAGTACCTTTCGATATTCCAATCCTCGATTGAGCACCAGCATGACTTTATCCAGGCCGAGGGGTTTTTCCAGGAAGTCATAAGCCCCTTCCTTTACCGCCCGAACCGCAGTGGAAATATTGCCGTGACCTGAAATCATAATGACGATTTGCAGCGGATCAACGGCCAATATTTTCCTCAGGGTTTCAAGGCCGTCAATACCGGGCAGCCAGATGTCCAAAAATATCGCATCCGGTTTTATGTTATTGACTTTCTCCAGTCCTTCCTCACCGGTAGCGGCGAAAAACGTTTTAAATCCTTCATCCTCAAGAATTGAGGCCAATGATACCTGGATGTTCTTTTCATCATCAATAATTAATATTTTATTCATTACTCCACGTTGACACCTTCGATAAATTTGCCATCATCCACGGTTTCAATACCCACGGATTCCAACTGTACCACCACCTGGTCCTCTTCTTTATCCACGGAACATACCACCTGTCGGGAATAATCCCAATCTTTTTCCAGTGAAAGATGGGCGATTTTTTCAAGGATTTGCTTTCTTATGGTCCGGGATATATGACGGGCGCCATATTCCCTGGAATACCCTTCCCTGATGATATAATCCATCACCTCATCCGATATAACCATTTCCTTATCTTGTTTTTCCAGTTGTTCCCTGGTGGCTTTCAATTGAATATCTATGATTTTCTTAATATCCTCTTCTTTTAAATGATTGAATATCAGGATTTCATCTACCCGGTTTAAAAATTCCGGGGAGAAGTATTTTTTTAATGCTTTCAGCAGGGTTGCATGAGAGACATGGCTTCCTTTCAAATCACTTTGATATCCCATCTGGGTTTTGGAAAACAGGGAAGTCCCGATGTTGGAGGTCATGATTATGGTAGTGTGCGAGAAATCCACTACATTTCCCCGGGCATCGGTTAAGCGCCCGGCATCAAATACCTGCAGGAATATATTCAACAGTTGGGAATCCGCTTTTTCGATTTCATCCAGCAGGATAATGCTAAAGGGATTTTGCCGCACTTTATCGGTTAACTGGTTGGTATCCATGTACCCCACATAACCGGGAGCAGCACCAACAAACCGGGAATAGGTGAATCTTTCCATGTATTCGGACATATCAATGCGAATTAAATAATCTTCCGAACCATAGAGTGTCCTGGATAGGGCAAGAGCGGATTCGGTTTTCCCTACCCCGGTGGGACCAATGAATAAGAATACCCCATCGGGTCGATTTTTTTTGGTATCATAATCCAATTTTGCAGTGATGACGGCAGCGGTCATTCGTTCGATGGCCTCATCCTGCCCGACGATTTCTTCTAACAAATTATCTTTTAAATGGATCAACCGCTGTTTCAGCGAGATAGGCAGATTGGATTCCGGTAGATTTAACATATCCGAAAGTACTTCTGCCACGTCCGCGGGCTCCACCTGGAATTTATTCAATTCATCCATATGAGTTTTATATTTGACTTTTGAGACCGCCCGTTCCAGGATCATTACGGCTGCTTCGGGACATTTTTTATCTCGCACATCCCGTTTGGCACTCTCCAGGATCTGGTCGATGATCTCCTCGGAAACAATAATTTTGTCCCCGGAAAAGATATCTTCGGCGAGATTTCTCAAAATTTTCCGGGTGTCTGCTGTGGACATTTCATTGACAGTGACTTTCTGGATGAATCCCATCAGGGTATTATCTTTTTCAATGGTATTTTTGTACTCTTCGTAGCTGGTGGTGGCAATGACCTGGATGGATTTTTCTCTCAGGAACTGTTTTAAAATATTCACCAGGTCCAGTGAGGTTCCGCGGGGTGCACCGGTGGAGATCATCAGGTGTACGTCTTCCAACACCAGGATGGCTGGTTGGGATTTGAAATCATTAAACAGTTTTAATACTTTTTCTTCAAATTGACCGCGATACTTTGAACCGGTTAAGAGAGAGACAAAGTTAATTTCCTTCAGTCGTAGATTTCTCAATGGCGGCGGCACATCACCATTCAGTATTTCCGCGGTCAACAGCCGGATCAAAGCGCTTTTGCCTACCCCGCTTTCTCCTACCAGCAGGACATTCCTCCGGGAATCGGCCAGCAATATTTCCACCATCTGTCTTAATTCTTTTTCTCTTCTCAGCAATTTTTCTTCATGGTGAAACACATGTTCGGTAATATCGTAGAAGTTTTCATTTTTTTGTTTCGAGGTTTTTTCCCTATTTTTTTCTATGGCTTCGCGGACCTTTTTTAGTTTATCAGCCACCCGTTTATTCTGGGTAATTTTCAGCGCTTTTTCGTAGAAATTAAGCGCCATTTCAAAATCCTCTTCCTTTAAATGGATATCCCCCATGATTTCATATCCATCCGCATAATAGGGATAAAGGGTGACAAATTTTTGCATGAGTTTTTTCACCTCAAACAGCCGGTTAATATTCACCAGGTTCTTTATCTGTAATAGATAGACCAGGGGAAGATCGGTGATTTCAAAGGGAAGATCTTTTAACAGGTTGTAGCTGTCCATGAAAAGTCTTTGTTTATGGTAGTTACAGGCGGTTTCAATCAATACCGCCTTTTCCATCAGCACGTGCCGCTCATTTTTTAGTTTACGCTTGAAGGGGTTGGCATGGTCAAAATCAAAATTAGAGAATAAGAATTCATATATCTTAAAATCATATTTTGCGTTCCTGATGACCGTCTCTTTTCCATCGTCGGGAACCATATCCGCATAAATCAACTGTCCATCCGTTACCTGTGATAGGAACAAGTTCTTATTATCCCTGCTGATGGCAAAAGGTGAAATACTGAAGCTAACCGAAGGGTTGGAATATATCAACTCGTTATTGATGGAATCACTGGAATGGAAGAAATTTTTGAGATTCAACTTCTTACTGGAATAGATGGAACCGATGATTTTCTGGTTAAACATTTTTAAAAAGTTTTCCACCCAGAACCGGTAATCTATAAATAGGCTTTTTAGATCCTTTTTGTCCACGTAATATCGGCCCCGTTTAAAGTAATCGATTATATTTTCAATGATGAAAATAAAGGTTTGGCGTTCGGTCCTGGTGAAATTGAAAATGAAGGTGTCGAATTTGTACAGGTAAAGATTGATGTTCATCATCCGGTCAACAATATCAGTATGGAAGAAGGACCTTCCTTCCGGGAGGATCAGGTTTCGTTTTTTGTACAGATTTTCCCCTTTGACTAAGGTATCGACGATAATGACCAGGTAATGAAGCAGACGTTCGCAATTCTCCCGGTTTAATTCTTTATGGTTAAAATCCAACTGGGGGAAGAAGTTCACCAGGAAGGAATCTAACTTTTTAAATTGATTGTATTGTATGTTCATCGATCTTCTCAATTGCTCCTTAAAAAACTTAGTTAAGAACTCTTAAATCTTTAACTCATAAAAAGTATATATTCTTCTTCACAATTTGTCAATTTTAAATTGATTTTTTTGCATAGGTTTGATATACTCTTTCATGTGAATCATGGATGACATAACAAAAGTATTAAATGACTATCCTGTGCTGAAGATTATTGCTATTATTGCCATCATTGCTATCGTCCTGAAAATTGTTTTGGAAGTGCTCAAAGTTGCCAAGTTGATCAATCTTGAGGACAGGAATTTATTTGATGCTCTCTATTCCGTTTTGTTCAAAAAGTCGTATTTGGCCAGGAAGGCAAAAAAAGCGCTTAAGCATGGGAATTTTTATGACGCGGGTAAGATTTATGAAGAGGTGGGCGATTATAGGCGTGCCATCAGTGCCTATGAAGAAGGTGAGCGCTACAATGAAATGGGGGAGTTGTATGAAAAATTAAACCGGGAAACCCAGGCAATTGAACTCTATAAAAAAAGTGGTAATATAGATAAGCTGATTCAATTGTACCTGAAGAGAAAAAATATTGAAGCGGCCGGGGTGATCCTGGAAGATAATAATCGGTTCCAGGAGGCAGCAGAACTTTATTACAATCATGGCAGGTACGAAAAGGCCGCACAAATTTATGCCAGGAAAGGGTTTTACCGGAAGGCTGCCTTAATCTACGAAAAAGGGGGAAACTTTAAACGAGCGGCTGAGAATTTTGAAAAATGGTTCCTCAACAATGCCGATACCTC
>CP070627.1:4255722-4262602 GCA_020355945.1 Candidatus Aminicenantota bacterium
GGGGGGTCCAGGGGCCCCTCGGCGAGGGGAGCCTAAAATTGCAAAGTGCTTTGCCCCATCCGCTATGCGCCATGCGCCATGAGCAATGCTCTCGCCCCCTGGCTGCCGGAGGCAAAAAGGTATTTTCAATTTAACGGGGAAACGGGGAAACGGGAGAAAATTTGGGAGAAATCTTTATGTTTATTTTCTTTATTATGTTTTTCTCCGTATCCATAAACACCAGTTGATATTTTCCGATAAATCCCGCCCCGGGCAGCCAGTAAAAAACACCATTTTCCCTGTCCAGGGTTGAGCCAATGGGTAGAGGTCTCAATTGATTACCAACGATTTGAAATCCCCTCCAGTCCGAACCACCCAGGTTTATCTCCACCAGTTCCAGTTCCCTGGTTTCAATCATAATAATGCCGCTGCGATGGGGATAAATTTCCTGTGGTTTCTGTGGTTTTATTTTTTCATGACAGCCCTTTCTAACCGATACAGGTTTGTCATAATCCACAGGAATCCGCAGTAATTTTTGGCTGTCCCCTGTCCACTGTGTGCTGTGCATTGAGCTGGTGGAGGCTCCGCCGGTATTTTGTATGACAAAGTACCGGCTGCCAATGCCGTCGGTGTTCCCGGCATCATCCACGGCTGTCCACTGGATGGTATGCACGCCATTGGTATAAGTGGTGGTATCAAAATCAAAATAGCCCAAAGCACCATTGCTGTTGGCATAACCGGGGAAAAGACCGGCAATGTCTGCCCGGTAGATATTGTAAGTGGGGCGGCCGAGATATACGCCGTCCACGTATACTTTAATAGTAGACCCATCTCCAGGTATTTTATTAGGTTGGGGCGTCAGTACCCACCCCTGGTTCCTGTATTTGCTCCCGGCTGCGCTTCCTCCTTGTGCCGGTGTATCAATAGCACCGAAAGGTTTCACCGCGTTGGCATTGTCTACAGTAATAGTCCTGGCCCCCAATGAGACTTCTTGCCCGGACGAATCCGTGGCTCTGGCATAAAGCGTGTACGTCCCGTTTCCACCGTTGGGTAAAAAGTAGCTTAACAGCATATACCCCCAACCCACCTGGTGATTCTTCGGGTAACCGGGATAGGCTTGTTCCACGTCTGGCCGCGCCCCCTCTACAAATACTGCATCACCAATGTAAGCGGTTCCATTATATATCTTTAGACTTTTCACTTCCACATCATCCAGTATCCACCCGGTCACCGGGATGCTGCCTTGAACCGCGGAACCATTAACGGGTGTGGCAAATTCGCCAAAAGGTGCCTGGTCCTGTGACGCATTCATAACTGTCAAGTTGACGGTAATTATCCCTGGAGAATTGGTGGCATTGAAATCGCTAACAGTAATAGTAGCACTATAATTACCCACAGCTAAACCGGTGGGATCTACAAAAACCGTTAAAACACCTGCATTGGTCCCGGAAGCGGGTGTGCAATTGAGCCATGCAGCACTGGTATTAACTATCCAGTTTAGAGTTCCACCGCCGCTGTTGTTGATCCATATCACCTGGTTACCCGTGGTGGTGCCGAAACGAACAGAACCAAAATTCAATCGTGTACGACTGAGTGCAATTCCCGGTGGTGTTGATTCAGTGATAGAAAATACCTGGTCACTGGTATCTGACGGGTTCCCATCCGCTGCCTCGCTCACTTTTACCAGGCATTGGGAAGATTCCGTACCGGTTACGGTCCAGGAATAGGACCCATCATTGGCTGTAGAAGAGGTAATCGTGGACCAACTACTGCCATTATTGGTAGTGTATTCGATTTTAACCTTCCCAACGCTTCCCGTGGAGGTCCAGGTAATGGCATGGGATGCTCCCACAGTCCAGGTTTCGCCGCCGTTGGGTGAAGTCACGGTAATGGATGGTGATTCTCCCAATAATTCACTAATGGCTTCCTCCACCTGGATACGGGGGCATGTGCCCTCACTCATGCACAAGGTAGTAATTAAAACCCCTGTGCTGCGCAAAGCATCGAATATTTGGCCCACACTGACTGCAGGTTTGGCCTGCCGCAGCAATGCCCAGGCGCCGGTCACGTGCGGGGCGGCCATGGACGTGCCGCTCCATGACGCATAACTGGAATTGGAACTCCCGGTGGAGGATTTGATAGAAACCCCGGGAGCGAAAAACTCTTGCAGCGTCACATGCCAGTTATTAAACACAGCTTCCACATCACTTTTACTTGAAGCCCCTACAGCCACGGCCGGTGAAATACAAGCCGGTGAGCTGATATAACCGCAATGGCCGTCATTGCCAGTGGCAATCACCGTGGCAATACGCACTGATTCCAGGTTACTGATGGCTGCCTTTTGAAGCGCACCGTTACAGTAAGAACTGTAATGCCCAGCTCCCAGGCTCATATTTACCGCAGCAATACTATAGGTTCCCCGAAGAGAATAGACATATTCCAATCCTTTTACCTGGTCCGAATCATAACTCATCACACAGGGGATGCTGCCGCAGTCTTCCGGGCCAAACCGGGAGAATACCTGGACAGCAATGATGTTGGCATTTTTGGCCACACCGGCCAGGCTGCCGTATTTCCCGGCAGCAATGCCTGTCACATGGGTACCATGGTCATAACTCTCATATGTACTTTCATAATGTGCTGCAGCACCGGTCCCATACATGGAGACATTCCCATTGGGGCAATCGTAATTAGCGGAGAAACAGGCTTCTTTAATGGTTTTACCCTGGAAAAACTGGTGGGTGCGCCGGATTCCTGTATCCAGTATGGCCACATACCAGCCACTGCCTGTATACCCCATATTCCATGCCTCCTCCGCACCAACCAGGCTAGCACTGTCATCCAGCATCGGGATATCATCACTCCCTGGTGTAAAAGGCTTTTCTAACGGTCTTTTGGAGGAGTTCTGCTCTTCCCAATACTCCACCAATTTCCCGGGCCGGTCTTCAAAGATATCCAGTACTTCAGGAAGAGATGGCAATATAGCCAATGCCGCAGGTGATACATCCAACGCCAGGTAAGGGAGTGTGCTGTACATGTGGTTTAGTCGGTAATCTTTGCCATTTAACCGATGCAGTACCGCGTAAGCAGCATTGTGGATGGCAAGTTCCAGGTCCAGGTCTGCCTGGACTCCTTCGGAAGGGAATTTCCCACCCGGGGCCACGGTTTTATACTGCGTGGAATTTCCTGTCAATTGTTTGATATTCTTGACTTCCAGTTTAAGGATCACTTTAGCATATCCCTTTTCATTGGCTGTTCTTACTAATTTATCATAAGGAGAAAGCGCCACCACATTTGTTTCATCTTCATCTCCAACAGCCCCCACGGCCATTGGCAGAAAAAGAATGAAAAGCAAAACCGTCAAACAAATGGATGGACTTGCCTTTCCATCATTGAAGCTTCTTTTTTCTATATTCATGTTTCCTCCTGGGTGCGTTTTCTTTCATCTGAAATGAGACAACACACATTTTCAACGCATTCCCAAATTATACATAAAATTCACCGCAATTTCTATGCCATATTTATGAGAAGTTGTTTAAGTAGAGGTTTGATTCATCAAACCCAAAATAAGCTTTGGGAATTGGCCTGGGATAGGGTTTTACCTGCACCGCTGGAAGTCACTGTTCTTGTAAACAAATTCAAGTTCTTTCCACAAATCATTTATGTCACAGGTCATAATTATCAAGTCCTGGTCCTTTTCATCCTGGTCTTTAACATAGTCGGGGAGTAAGATTTCTTCGTGAAATCCAAGCTTTTTACAAATTTTTCGGGCTTCGATTTGGGGTCTCATCATTTTGGCGACAATTTTCTCCACTTTATGCTCCGAGGCAAGTAGATAAAGTTCTCTTATCATAATCATCCCCAGTCCTTTACGCTGAAATTCCCTGGCGACAACGACCCTGAGTTCTCCCATGCTTTTATGCCAATCATCGGTGCCCAATTCAAGTACACCAATGGCAATAATATCACCATTTTTCAATGCGATAATCCGGACCGCAGTTCCCTCTTCAACAGCCCTGATCCTTTTTACCACCGCGTTCTTGTCTGTGACATTGATTTTTAGATATTTCCTGTCTTCATAGGGAATTGAGCGGTAGAATTCCATTAATTTATCAAGATCATTAAAGGTAAGCGTTCTTATTAATAACTTGGTTCCGTTTTTTAAAGTTTCTCTTTTTTTCAATGTAATCACCTCCTGCCTTTTATTTTAAATAAGAAACGGAAATTTTCAACTTATCTGGCAATTTTCTTTTAAAAATTTTGTTTTAGCAGGATGGATTTAACCCATCTTTTTCCCTTTTCCGGGCTTGACAAATTGGCATGATTGCAATAAGATAAAACATGACGCAAAAAGCAAAAAGTATAAATAAAATTATCTGTATCAAATAAGGATGATAACAATGAAAAGAAAATTGATTTTTATTTTGGTTATTTTTTTAGGTTCGGTGTTTATTTCAGCAGAAAGAGTTGTGTTCACTATTAGTGGCAATTACTTTTCCATTTCGGATGCCGATTATAAAGAACGGTATGGTGAAACAAAATATTTCCCGGAGGGTAAGATTTCCCTGCGCATCAGCGGAAATTTTTATCTATGGGGCAGTTGTGGTTTTTTTTCCTCCAGCTATAGTTGGGAAGAGTGGAGTAATAAAGGCGTGATTTATGCAGATATAAAAGGTGAAAACGTCCTGGACAAACTCATTATTTCAGGAGGATTGGGATACTATGTAGGATTTCTCAGGCAAAATGACATATCAATAAAAGTTGAAGTTGGCGCTTGCCGGATAACCAATACCATTGGAATCACTAAAAATATGATCCCCACAAAGGAAATCGTCAGTGTTGAAGAAAAAGAGGAAGCAGGAACCGGTATAAGAGGGAACCTGGGTGTTACCTATGGGATATATAAAAATAATCTATTTGCAGAACTTGCAGCCGGATATTTGTACGCCACAGATAAAGTAGATGATGAAAGAATCAAACTGGGTGGTTTCCAGGTTACTCTTGGACTGGGTTTGGCATTTTAAAAGGGAGGCATTTAAAATGAGAAAAATTTTTACCACTGCTTTTGTTTTTACAATTTTGATGAGCTTATTAATAAATATGAGCTGCAAAAAATCACAAGATGCTGTTGAATATATATTAACTGTCACAGTGGAGGCAGGCGTTACCGGGACCCCTGAATCCGGGACCTATACTTACAAGGAAAATGACCAGGTCAATTACAGTTACAGCGTCGAGGCGGGCTACACCAGCCTGATTGTTACTTTAGACGGAACTGAAATCGAAGGTACCGGCACCATTACCATTATCGGTAATCACAGCCTGGTGGCCAGTGCCGGCCAGGGAACCGGCGAGTATAAATTAAGCGTCTCTGTTGGTGCCGGAGTTACAGGAACCCCTGAAACCGGCACTTATTTTTATGATGCAGGCGAACAGGTCAATTACAGTTACGCCCTTGAAGATGGTTATACCAACCTGAGAGTTACCTTAGACGGAGCACAAGTCGAAAGTACCGGGACTATAACCATTTCCCAGGATCATATCCTCTTTGCCTATGCGGAAAAAGAGTACTACATCCAGGGTACATGGGGGTTAACAGAGCAATATAATGATGGGAGTTCATTTGAAGTCACGGTGACGTTTATCGGCGATACGGAAAGTGGTGAGGTTTTTGACAGTGACGGGGGTACAGGGACCTATACGGTTGACGGTAGGTCTGTTAATTTCACCATTTATTACCCTGAGGTTATCTATGAATATACCGGCAGTTTCTACGATGAGGAAACCATGATCGGAGACGCCAAACGGTATATCATCTCCGAAAGTACATACGAAAGGGGAACCTGGAACGCAACAAAAATTTCCGATTAAAAAAGAGACAGATATAAAATAGGGACACTTTATCTTGCCTGGCACCAAATTTTTACTCGACGCCATAAATAGGACCCAATTTGTGGCGTCAGAAACCATAAAATTGACTTTTTGTTTCATTTCATGAATTGAAACCGGCAAAAATTCTTTATTATTGACTGTTTTCATAAATGAAGAGAAAAGATTAATTGGTAAAAAAGTCAAAAATATTTCCCAGCATATTGGTATCAGCTTTGTAAAATTCCGTGTATTTGCATTGGCTGCAGGTCACAGAAGAGAAGCGTTTGCCCTGGACATCGAATACTTTACTCCAAAATCCCCCGGCTGCCCTTATTTCACCGATTTCATATTGAGTGTTAGAGCATTTGGGACATCTGTAATTTAATTGTGTCATATTTCTACCTCCTTACTTTCCTTACTATTATTTATTACGCATAAGTGGGGAAAAAGGTTATAACTTCCAAAACCAGGAAAAAAGGAATAGCACAATATCCGGGAGAATAGTAAAAAAAGGAGCAAAATGAATAACCTGCCATCTTCAAAAGACTGATGATTATCTTCAATAGTTCCTTGGTTATCCTTTTGGATTCATTCGTTATTAACCAAAGGTCATTCATTGTATATATAAGTGCAATAAGTATTGATTAAGTATCAGTTAATACATATGGATAATCTTAAAATATTCATAAAAGATAATGAAATGCCTATTAGTTGACATAGATTATTTATTGATAATCATTAAATACGTTCAATAAATAATTATTTATCTCAATTCCTCTTGACAGGAAGTGTAACAATGAGGTAAGATGTAATTTACGCCTCGTCAGGCATTGAAATGCTCAAAAACCAGGGCAAAGGAGGTTTGATCATGTCAAAAGAAGCAATGGGCAAGCGCTTACGGGAAATACGGAGACATTTTGGCTATTTGCAGGATAAAATGGCAGCAGTGTTAGGAATCAAAAAAGTCACCTATGGGAAAAACGAAAGAGGTTTGCACTACCCTGATATTTTTACCCTCTTTGCTTTAAAT
>CP070627.1:4262702-4300322 GCA_020355945.1 Candidatus Aminicenantota bacterium
TTCAAATAACCCGGGGCCACGCTTTCACCACCTATGCACAATTCACCCACTACGCCAGGGGGCACCAAATTTGTATATTTGTCCAGGATATAAATCCGGTTGTTAGAAACGGGCCGGCCAATAGGTAAACTTGACCGTGTGGGTTCATCACCAACTGTGCCCTCAAAATCTTTCCCGCTGACCACATGAAATACCGTGGCTACCGTAGCTTCTGTGGGTCCGTATTCATTCACAATTCGCTGATGTGGGTAAATGGAGAGATAATGCCGGATGTCATTGACATCAACCGCTTCTCCTCCTAAGATAATATAGCGCAGGGAACCTAAATCCTCATCCTGGATAAAATCTTGCAGCAGCCTGAACTGGGTGGGGGTTAACTTTACAATGGAGACCCGGTTTTCTGCAAGAAAGCGGATGTACACCTGAGGTTCCTGCTCAATTTTTTCCCGGCTGGTGTGGAGGGATGCACCGGAAATCAAAGGAACCATCAGGCTTGTCACCGACATATCAAAGCAAAAGGAACCGGCAAAACAAAATTTATCTTCTACTCCAATTTGAAATTCCCTTTTAAACCAGGTGGAGTAATTGTTTAGATTGCGATGCCTGACAGGGGTGCCTTTGGGCTTTCCCGTGGTCCCGGAGGTGTAGATGACGTAGGCCAGGCTGGAAGGGAGGGAAGTTGGGAAGCTGGGAAGTTGGGAAGCTGGGAAGTTAAGATGGTGTCCTTCGGACAAATTTAAAAGGGCCTTCAGCGTAAAAGATAACCACGAAGCGCACGAAGTATCGTCCACTACCAGGAATTGTGCATTGCTGTCTTTTAACATGTATTTAATTCGCTCTGCCGGGGAATCCGGATCGATGGGCAGATAGGCTCCTCCTGCTTTTAATACGGCGTATATGCCAACGATCATTTCTAAAGACCGTTCTGCCATGATTCCCACAATGCTGTCCGGTTTTACTCCTTTTTGCATCAATAAATGGGCCAATTGATTGGCTTTTTCATTTAATTCTTTATAAGAAAGCGCATCGCATCTTTTTTCGCCCTGCGCCTTGCCCCCTGCGCCGTGCACAACCAGGGCCACATGATCGGGAGTTCTTTCCACCTGCTCGGCAAATAATTGGTGAAGGGTTTTATGCTCTGGATAATCCGCTTTTGTATCATTAAAATCAAATAATATTCTCTGCTTCTCTTCTCCTGTTATGGATGTTAACATTTCTATACATTGCTCATTATCATTACCAGTGGAAATTCGATTTAAAACTTGATTAAAAAAATCAGCAATTCCCCTGACAAAATCACCATCATATACATTGGCGTTATATTCTAATCTTACGGTTAGTTGATCATGGGGAATCACGATAACATTGAGATCATAATTTGTCTGCTCAAACACTTCTACATTTGATATGCGAAGAGTGTTTTTTGAATGCTTTAATCCATCCCGGGATGTAAGCATATGGATTTCCTTTGCCACCGGGTAGTTTTCATATATAAGAATATGATCCAGGAGATTTTGTTTCAGGAAACTCTCTCTTTGTGCTTCTGCTAACGGGTAATATTGATAAGGCTCCCTTTCTACTGCTTTTTCCTGGACTTTGCCCACTAAGTGATTAAATTTTTCTTTTCCTTGAAAGCGGATACGAAGGGGAATGGTATTAATAAATAGGCCCACCATGGTTTCCACCCCGACTATTCCAGGAGGTCTTCCTGAAACCACATTCCCGAATACCACATCGCTCTTGTCATTGTATTTTCCCAGGAGAATTCCCCATGCTGCCTGGATAATTGTGTTTACAGTGACATTCATTTTTCCTGCCAGTTTTTTAAGGTCACTGGTTTGTTTTTGTTCCAGGAGGAAAAAGACGGCTGCCTTTTTATAATCTTGCTCATGGCGTTTAAAACTTTTGTGTTTCGGGATACCCGCCTGTTCCTCATACCCCATCAGGTACTTGCGCCAATAGAGCTTTGCAGCCTCTCTATCTTGCTTTTGCAGCCATTGGATATACACTCGATAGGGTGTTACATCCGGCAGTTGGTATGGCCTGTTTTCAAGAAAACTGTTATAGATTTCCAGGAACTCCGATGTCAATATGGCTGTACACCAGCCGTCCATCAATACATGGTGAAAACTCCAGGTGACCTCATATTCTTGTTCATTGACCCGAAAAACCGTTATGCGCATCAAAACATCTTTGCACAAATCAAATGAACGGTTTTTGTCCTTTTCTTTAAATTCTTTTATAAAAATCTCCTTCTCATTTTCACCTGTTGGTTTCATGGCAAAGATATCATTATAGTTAAAATCAATGGGCCGTTCTTTTAAAATCACCTGGATTGGCTGATCTACTCCTTCGTAGATGTATGTTGCCCGTAATATTTCATGACGTTTACTTAACTCATGTAAACTTTTTTTAAGCATGTCTATATCTAACTTTCCATGAAGCCGATAGGATATCTGTTCAAAATATGTGCTTTTATCTTTATCATATAAACTGTGAAATAACATCCCTTCTTGCATTGGACTTAATGTATAGATATCTTCAATGGGGTATTGGTTTTGTAATTTTTCAAGAGCCTCTATTGACAGTTCTTTATAAGTCAAGTCCTGGGGGGTTAATTCACGCTGTTGTCGCCCTGCGCAAAAAGAGATAATATGAGCGAGTTTCCTTTTATAGTGCGCCAATAATGCATCAATGGTTTGGGACTTATATTGCAGCTTATTATAGGAGATGGAGATTAGCAATTTTTTATTGAATATCCTCCCATTGATTTCCAGTTCGAAGTTTCTTTTTATATTGATGCTGTAGGTATTCCCGGTGGGTTCTGCTGCCAGGCTGAATGTGCCTTTCTTTACATCTTCATCAAATTGTCCCAGGTAGTTAAGAACGATCCGGGGATTTAAGCGAAAATTCATTCCCTCTTTGTGCTTTGCCGGGGTTAAATATTTCAGTATTCCATATCCTACACCTTTATTGGGCACCTGGCGCAAAGTTTCTTTGATTTCCTTAATTTGACGGGCAAGATTTCTATCCGTGGTCTCTGTGGTCTCTGTGATCTCTGCAGACTGGTAGGAAAAATCAAGCAATACAGGATATATACTGGTAAACCATCCCACTGTCCGACTCACATCAATATCACTTAAAACTTCTTCCCGGCCGTGACCTTCCAGCGCAATGAGCAGCCGGTCATTGCCAAAAACACTTTTTGCTGCCAATCCCAGTGCTGTTATTAAGATATCGTTTATTTCTGTGGCAAAGGCTTCATTTACCCTGGTTAAAAGAAGATGGGTTTCCTCTTCATTTAGAGAGAATGATAAGGTTTGAACATCTCTTATATAATTATCTTCATTGGCAAAATCTTTACTTATGGTGGGTATTGATTTTGATTCCAATTGTGCCCAATAGTTTTTCTCTTTCAAAAATTGATGACTGTGGGCATACCGGGATAATTTCTCTGACCAAACTTTGAAGGAGTCGGTTTTTAAGGGTAGGGTTAGCGGTTTGTCTTTTTTATATTGCTGGTATAGTGTTTCTATATCTTCAAAAAGGATACGCCATGATACGCCATCGATAAACAGGTGATGAATCGCAATTAATAAGCGGTCGCCATCATCCAGGTGGAATAATCCCAGTTTCATCATTGGGCCTTTTTCCAGGCTTATGGCTGATTGAATCTCATTGGCCTTTTCTAAAAGACTTTCTTCAACATTTTGGCTATTTCTCAGGTTATATATCTCAAGTGAAAGAGGAATATCCAATCCTTGATTTATTTGAATCATTTTGCCATTTTCTTTTTTATATGTCATACGGAGGGCATCGTGATGCTGCTGTATCTTTGAAAATATACACCTTACAGCCTTTTCATCAATACCATCCTTTAAATGGAGCATTACTGATTGATTAAAATGATGGGGGTCTGTTTTTGTACTTTGGAAAAAAGCTTTTTGGATTGGGATTAATGGTACGATCCCTGTGATGACGGATTGATCGGCAATTTTATCTACTTTCTTTACTAAAGGTGCTAATTCTCTTATTGTAGGATTCTGGAAAATATCTTTCATGTCAACTCTATATCCTGCTTTAGTCATCCCGGCTGCAATCTGGATTGTCTTAATGGAATCTCCACCAATGGCAAAAAAATTATCATTTATGCTTATATTATTCCTCCCTAATACCTTTTTCCAGGTTTCTAACAATTCTTTTTCTATTTTGTTACTGGGGATGACATATTGGTCCCCTGGTTCTAAAACAGGGATATGTAGTGCTTTCCTGTCTATTTTTCCATTTGGTGTTAAGGGCAGTTCATACAGGTGAACAAAATAAGCGGGTACCATATAATCCGGGAGTTTACCGGAAAGAAAATTTCGTAATTCCGATGCTTTTATTTCTTCAGCCGAAACCACATAAGCACAAAGATATTTGCTGCCATTCTCTTCTCTTGCCAGTACTACTGATTCGCTTATTTTATCATGTTGGAGCAATTGATGTTCGATTTCCCCTAATTCTATCCTGAAGCCCCTGATTTTCACCTGAAGGTCAATTCTTCCCAGGTATTCCACTTCTCCATTATTAAGTAACCTCCCCCTATCTCCGGACCTATAAAGTTTCAAATTGGATATGTGGGGGTGGTTTGTGAATTTTTCATAGGTTAATTCCGGTCGATTTAAATAGCCTCTCCCCACCCCTTCACCCCCGACACAACATTCCCCTGTCACACCCATGGGTACTAAATTTAGATGTTTATCCATTATGTGCAAACTTAAGGTGGGAATAGGTTGGCCAATATTACAAATATTTGATTCAATTTCTTTATCCCGGATTTCTTTATAGGTTACATGTACGGTGGTCTCTGTGATACCAAACATATTGATCAATATGGTTTCCGGGTACTTCTCTTTCCACTGTTTTAATTTAGCTGGTTTTAAAACATCTCCTCCAAAAATGATATATCTTAGATGCAAATTTTTTTCGGAATTTTCTAGCTCCAGGGGAACCAAATTGTAAAATGCAGGGGGTGTTTGGTTTAACACAGTCACATTCTCTAATTTCAATATTTCCAGGAACAGTTGAGTGTCCCTGGCAGTCATCCTGGATATCAATATCAATTTTCCCCCATAAAGCAGCGCCCCATACATTTCCCAAACGGAAAAGTCAAAACAATAGGAGTGGAACAATGTCCACACATCGCTGCTGCTAAAATCAAATTGAAATTTGTCATTGAAGAGCAGTCGCACAACATTGTGATGTTGGATCAGGCTGCCTTTGGGTTTTCCAGTGGTGCCAGAGGTGTAGATGATGTAAGCGAGGTTGGCAGGGCCAACCTCGCTTAAGGTTGAGGTTGAGGTTAAGGTTGAGGAAGAAAAAAGGTTGGAAATATCTATTATGTCTATAAATCTCTCCTTAACCTCAGCCTTAACCTTAACCTGAGTTCCTGGCGCAGCCAGTAAAATTTTCGTTCCGCTGTCGGCCAATATATAATTGATACGGTCGTCCGGGTAGTTGGGCTCAATGGGTAAGTAAGCACCGCCGGCTTTTAAAATTCCCAATATCCCGATAAGCATCTCAATGGAACGTTCCACCATGATACCTACAATGGTGTCGGGTTGGACGCCTTTTGGTTTTAACAGGCAGGCCAATTGATCGGCTTTTCGATTCAATTCTTTGTAAGATATATAGGATGGGTCTGACCGGTCGGACATATGGTAATTTTTTTCGTGTTTTTCATGGACCCCTACCAGGGCAACATGGTGTGGTGTTTTGTCTACCTGTTCCCGGAACAAGCGGTGAATCGTTTTATCCGCGGGATAACAGGCTTGCGCACCGCAATTGAATGTTTCCAATACCTGTCGTCTCTCTTTTTCCGGTACCATGTTAATATCGGATATCTTCTTCTCAGGGTTTTGCAACACCGATGTGACCAACTGCTTGAAGTAAGTAATATATCTTTCTATTGTTTCCTTTTTAAAGAGTTTCGTAGAATATTCAATATCGCAAACCAACCGGTCCTGCATCTCTATTACCGTTAATGTTAAGTCAAATTTTGCATTTTTGCTTTCCCGTTCCAGGAATTTCCATCTTAAGTCGGTGATTTGGACTTCCGGTATCATTCCTGCTTCGATTTCCACGTTTTGCAGTACAAACATCACATCAAAGAGGGGATTCCGGCTGATGTTCCTGTTTACGTCTACGTTATCCACCAGGTTTTCAAAGGGGTATTCCTGGTTTTCAAAGGCCTTTATGGCATTTTCTTTCACTTCTTTTAGAAAGCCATAAAAAGTTTTTTCCCCATTTGGTTTATTCCGCAGGGCGAGGGTGTTTACAAAAATACCCATTATATATTCCAGGTCTGCGTGTGTCCTGCCAGCTACAGGGCTTCCGATGACAATATCTTCCTGGCCGCTTAATTTTGCCAGGAATATATTGAACAGGGCCAGTGTTCCTATAAAGAGGGTTGCATCCTGTTCTAAGCCCAGTTTTTTCAACTTTTCCTTTTCCTGGTGTTCCAAATCGAATGTGATGCTGGTTCCCTCGAAACTCTGGACCACCGGCCTGGGATAATCGGCGGCCAGGTGGAGTACCGGGATTTCATCTTTAAACCGGTTCAACCAATATTCTTCCTGGTTTTTTATGAATTCTTGTTGTTTTTGTGTATTCTGCCATTCTGAGTAATCATTATATTGAAGCGTTAAAGGTGGTAAGTCCTGCCCACCATAGAGGGCGCCCAGTTCCTTTATGAAAATTTCGAAGGAGACACCATCGGTAACCAAATGATGCATGTCCACGAACAGGATATGCTGTTTTTCTCCTAATTTTATCAATTTTACCCGCAAGAAAGGGGGCTGAGATAAATCAAAGGGACGAATGAAGTTCTTTAACAAGGGGGCAAGCCCCCTTGTTCCCTCTTCCTCCTCAACCTTAACCGTAACCTCAACCTCAACCTGGGTTCTATAAAGATCATGATATTCAATGGCAAATTCCACCTCATAATGGACCTTCTGAACCGGTTGACCCTTCACCATAAGAATAGAAGACCTTAAGATTTCATGCCGTTGGATCAAGGTTTTGAATGCGCCGGCAAATTTCTCCCGGTCCAATTTTCCTTCCAGTAATCCCACGTGATATAGATTATAGGCTGTGCTTGTTAAGTCCATTTGTTGGATGAAATACAATCTCCTTTGTGCGGAAGATAATACATAGTATTCTTTTTCCTCGGCAGGGTTTATAGAAGAGTAGGCACTTTTTTCAGCCTGGTTGATATATTCAGCCAATTCCTTTACATTGGGTCTATTGAAGAATTCTGCCAGGGGTACAACGATATTTAATTCTTTGTGAAATTTTCGTGCCACGGTAACGGCCGTTAAGGAATCGCCTCCCAACTCGAAAAAATCATCAATAATACCGATGGGTTTAATTCCAAAGAATTTTTCCCAGATATCAATGATATTTTGCTGGAGCGGATTAGCAGGGGCCACATAAGTGGTGGATAAATGCTCTCTTCCCTGCCCCGGGGAGGGTTCCGCTGCCCGGGACTCAATCTCTTCATCTTCGCTGGCAAAGGTTATCCATTGGTTAATCCTGGTTTGAAGGTCACCGGTGGAAACAACAATTTGAGATACATGATTCCTTGAGAATATGTATTCAAAGGTTTTGATTCCCTCCTGGGGAACCATAGAGAATTCAATGGTGTTTTTTTCTCCAGCGGCTGAGATCTCCTCTTGTGTTCTAAAGTCCCAGCCGTCCCAATTAATACTGGTCCAGCAGGAAGGGCCGGACTGGTTATGACGTCGGACAAAGTAATCCATAAAGATGTTTGCCGCTGAATAGGCAGTAAACCCCAATCCCCCCAAAACAGAGGCCAATGATGAGAACAGCAGGCAGAAATCAAGGGATTTATTTTCCAGGATTTTTTCCAGAACCAGGACCCCATCCACTTTGGGATAGAATTGCTCCATGCTTTGGCTTCGATCTGTATGATTCACCGCTTGAAGTGCTTTTTCTCCGACAATACCGGCTGCGTGAATCACACCGTTTAGGGGGGCGAAGGTTTTTTCTGCCTGGAGGATCACCTGCTGCATTTGTTTTTGGTCAGCCACATCGGCCTGCATCACCAGTACCTCTGCACCCATTTTTTCAAGTTCCTGTATTGCTTTGATTTTTTGGCTGATGCTGTGGTTTTTATGGGTGCTTAACCATTGCTGCCATTCCTTCCTGCCCGGGAAAGGGGAACGTCCGGTTAGCACCAGCCTGGCCTTTACAGCGGATGCCAGGTATCTGGCCAATACCATGCCTATCCTTCCAAGTCCACCTGTAACCAGGTAGACTCCTTTATTTCTCAAATAATGACTGGTTTCGCGGTCTTTTTGAGTTTTTTCCCCGGGATCGGGTTCATAAATTTGAATCCAACGGTGACTGCCTCGATAGGCAACAACGGTGTGGGTAGATGGAGTTTGGAACTCCCTGAGAAGCCGATTTATAAATATTGTATCCTGCCAATTCCCGGTTTTGGGGCTGGTAATATCCAGGCAGCGGCAGCTTATATTACGGTATTCCTGGGGGATCACTTTAGCCGCACCCAGTACTGCTGCTTTCGCGGGGCATAAATCTTCTTCACCGGTGACTTCCTGCATATTATCCGTAACCACCATGATTTGAATTTCCTGGTTAACATTCAATTTTCCTATGGCCTGAGCCTGGTACAGCAAGCTGAAATAACCATGGTCCAGGTCTTTTTTCACCGTTTCTATGGAATGGTCACGGTTACCGGTACCGGTAACATTCCATAAATGAAGAATGATGTCGGGGATATCCCCTTCACTAAGGAGCCGGGTGAATAAAGAAATGTAATGATCGGCTTGGCCGGGATGGATAATATACTCAAGATCATTGATCCTGGTGAATTGCGCACCGGCTTTTACCGTGATAACTCTTTGTTTTTTTTGCTGCAATTTTACCTTCAGGCCTGTTGCGATTCCCTGGTTATCCATAAATACCAACCATTTGCCCTGTGCCGGTGGTTCACTGGCACTGCCATTAAAGAATTGCGGGGGAGACTGTTTCCATAAGGGGATGTAAAACCAATCCCGGATATTTTGCTTTTTTTTCAACAAGGCTCTCCTGGCTAACAGCCCCGGGATAAGTTGCAGAGAAGCTTCCTCAATCCAGTAGCGTTGACCCTCAAAAGGGTAGGTGGGCAGTGGCACCCGCTGCCGCTGCCTCTGTTGCTGCCGATAAAATTCACACCAATCAATGCTTTTGCCGTAAAACCATAACTCACCTATTTTATTTAACAAGAAATGCCTGTCTGATACCTTTTCCCGGGGATGCCTGATAAAATGGATGGCCTTTTGAGCCGGCTGCTGTTGGTTATGCTGTTTCACCAGTGAACTCAATACATTTCCAGGGCCTACTTCCAGGAAAAGGCTGTTTTTCTTGTTAAAGAGTATTTCCAGCCCCTGGCTAAATCTTACGGTTTCTCTCACCTGTCTTGCCCAGTAACCCGGATTGGTGACCTCTTCTGCTGTTATCCAGTTACCTCTTAAGCCTGATATATAAGGAATTTTCGGTTTATTTAGTGTGACTGTGCCCACTTCTTTTTTAAATTCCGCTAAGATGGGTTCCATCATTGTTGAGTGAAAGGCATGAGAGGTATGAAGTTTGCGGCAGTCATATCCCTGTTTTTCCATTTGTTTTTCAAAAGATGCCATGGCCTGGTGAGGGCCGGAGACCACACAAAGGCAAGGCCCATTCACAGCAGCCAGTGAGAGGTTTTGGTTTAATAACGGGATTAATTGTTGTTCCGGGATGGGGACGCTTACCATTGAACCGGGGGGCATTTGCTGCATCAATCGTCCTCTTAGGGCTGCCAATTTTAGGCCCTCTTGCAGCGAAAAAACCCCGGATAAATGAGCCGCCACAAGTTCTCCGATACTGTGGCCGATCATGGCATAAGGCTCGATTCCCCATTTCATCAATAATTTTGCCAGCGCATATTCAAAAGCAAAAAGAAGGGGTTGGGCGACTTCGGTCTGGTTGATTCGATTTTTAGCCACAGAGGACACAGAGGACACAGAGGACACAGAGGACACGGAGGACACAGAGGACACAGAGAGGGAAGGGTAAAGGATTTCTTTGATGTCAAAATCAAGATGGCTATTTAATATTTCAAAACAACGGTCCATTTCTTCCTGGAAAACCGGTTCGGTGTTGTACAGGTCCAAACCCATATCCACATATTGAGAACCCTGACCGGGGAACATAAAAATAGCATCTCTTTCCTTATCACCTGGTTTCCAGTGATATGTACGAAACATGCCCGAAGCAGGGGAGGTTAAGGCAGCGATTGTTTGTTCAATTGTGGAGCATACCAGGATCCTGCGGTGGGGGAAGGTTTCTCTTCCTACTTGTAAGGTATAGGCGGTATCGGCCAGGTTAACCCCTTCCTGTTTGAAATATCGGGCTAAATTTTCCGTCATTTTTTCCAGGGCGGTCTCGGTTTTGGCAGATAGTAGGATTAATTGGTATTGGCTTGAGGTTTCCGCATTAACCTCTTTATCCGGGGTCTGCGCCGGAGCCTCTTCCAGGATGACATGGGCGTTGGTTCCCCCGATACCCAATGAGCTGATCCCGGCCCGCAGAGGCTCTCCGTTACCCTGCCATTTTTTAAGGGTGGTATTTACATAAAAGGGGCTATTTTTAAAATCGATTGCAGGGTTGGGGGTTTCAAAATGCAAACTGGGGGGGATGAGTTTATGCTTAAGGGCCAGGACGGTTTTTATAAAAGCAGCCACGCCAGCGGCTGTATCCAGGTGCCCGAAATTGCTTTTCACAGACCCGATGCCGCAGTAATTTCGTTTATCGGTATTAAATGCCAGTTTTAAGGCTCCAATTTCCACCGGGTCTCCCAGGTTTGTGCCGGTGCCGTGTGTTTCGATATAGGTAATACTTTCAGGGTTCACCCGTGCCATACGCAGTGCCATGCGGATGACTTCGGCTTGTGCCTCGACACTGGGGGCTGAAAACCCGATTTTCCTGTTTCCATCATTATTAATAGCGGTTCCCCGGATAATGGCATAAATATGATCCCTGTCCTGGAGAGCGGGTTTGAGCCGTTTGAGTAGTACCACCCCTGCGCCCTCCCCCCCAATGGTGCCGCTGGCATTACCGGAAAACACCCGGCAGTGACCATCCTGCGAGAATATCATACCTTCCTGGTATAAATAACCTTGCCTGGGGGCAGTAAATATCGAGATTCCTCCGGCTAAAACCATTTCACTTTCACCGGTTAATAATGCCCGGCAAGCCTGGTGTATCGCTACCAGGGATGTGGAACAAGCCGTCTGCACAAAGGAAGTACCCCCTTTAAGATTAAGGTTATAAGACACCCGGGAACATAAGAAATCTATATGAATGAATTGAGCTGCTGCAAATTCTCCATATTCATTACTTTTCCCGCTTAAATGCGCTCGGGCTTCCCAATGAAACCCGGATGAAGCACCGGCATAGAGACCAATCCTGTCTTTATAAGTCCCGGGATTATAGCCAGCATCTTCCAATGCTTCCCAGGCACATTCATGAAAGATGCGAATTTGCGGATTCATTAATTCCGCTTCCTGGGGAGAATAGCCGAAAAATGAGGCATCAAAGAGTTCCTTATCCGGTAGATAACCGTAGGCACTTATATAATCAGGGTCTTTAAGGGTCTGCTCATCTATTCTTGCTTTCGCCAATTCTTCATCCGAAAAAAAAGAAATGGATTCGACGCTGTTTTTTAGATTCTCCCAGTATTCATGGATGTTTTTAGCCCCGGGGAATCTTCCACTCATACCAATAACAGCGATTTCCAATCCCGTTCTTATATTAGCATTTTCCTTTGGGATCATTTTTAAATGAATTCCTCTTCTTTTTTGCTCAAATAAATTGTACTGCTGGTGAAATATTTATAGATTTTTTATACAGGTTTTCTTATTCCGGTTTGTTGACTATTAGTTTTCCATGCAAAGACGGAAACCCGCAATATAGCCGCGATAGGTTGGTCTGATGCCATAGCGATTGGCGGCCCTCACGAACTTAGGCTCCTCGAACCAACAACCACCGCGTAACACGCGGAAATTAAACTTTCTAATATCCTCCGGGTTTTCTCGCTGTTTAGGGCTGTCAACCTTATACCAATCATACCAATCATAACACCACTCCCATACATTGCCAGTCATATCCAGTAAACCATAAGGAGATGCACCCCGGGGATATGAACCCACAGGGACTGGTCCACCCAGTTCCCCTGTTTTTTTTATATTGGCTAAATCTTCATTGGCGTTTTGATCTCCCCAGGGAAATTTTTGTCCCTTTGTCCCACGTGCTGCTTTTTCCCACTGCGCTTCCGTAGGTAATTTAAAATGAAATCCTGTTTTAGCAGACAGCCATTTACAATATTCTAGCGCATCATGCCAGGATACTGAGATGACCGGGAATTTTCCTCTTCCCCAATTGCCATCGTCGGGTTTTTCCTTTTGGGTTTCATCACAATATTTATCGTATTGTTCAAAGGTAATTTCATATTTTCCCATCCAGTATCCCTCCAGGTAAATTTCATGGACTGGCTGTTCATCGCTTTGAGCTTCATCCTCATCCGATCCCATGATAAATTTACCGGGAGGGATATATACCATGATGATACCATCGCCAAAATCCGCTTCCCATGATCCTTTTTCATTTTTCTCCACTTTAATAACTTTTGATACTTTTCCGGCTGCCTTTCTTACCTGTTCCGGCATTTCCTGTAATTCTTTTATTCGGGTTTCCACTTCCCTCACATGGCTTCCTGATGGATACTTTTTTATATATTCTTGATAGGCAGAAATGGTATTTTGATTGGCAGCGGTTTTATAATCCAGTTGCTCAGGGTCCTGGGTTTCTTTTTTATCTGGTACAACAGGTTCTCCAGCTTTACTTACCGGGAGGGGTTTTTCGCTTTTTGAACCCGGTGCCGATATGACAGCCGGTTTCTCCCTGAAGAGAAAAAGCAGGACAAGCGAAATAACGATTAGCGATCCTGCGACTAAGAACCATTCTTTTTTCAAGGTTTTTTTTGTTTTTTCCTGTGACCCCATTTTTAAATCTCCTCGCTGTGCTTATTCATAGCGGATAGCATCCACAGGATTGGCAGTTGCCGCCTTTACCGACTGGTAAATAACAGTACAAATCGCAATCACCAATGTTAATAGGGCAGAAAAAATAAATATCCCCACCGACATAGTGGTGCGATAGGAAAAGTTTTGCAGCCATTTGGCCAGTAAAAAATAAGCGATTGGCCAGGCTAAAATATTGGCACCTACTACCAGGAGTAAGAATTCTTTAGAGAGTTTCACGACTATATTCGAAATCGTAGCTCCCAGTACTTTTCTAATCCCAATCTCTTTGAAGCGCCGCTGCGCCATAAAGGAAGCCAGACCAAATAAACCGAGACATGAGATAAATATGGCAATAAAGGTGAAGTACTGGATTGTTTTGAATGTCCGTCTGTCGCTGTCATATAGGCGGTTTAACTGATCATCGAGGAAATAATATTCCAGGGGATACTTGGGGTTAAATTGTTTATAGACTTCTTTAACGTAATTTAGCGTGTCGGTTATATTTTCCGGCCTTAATTTTACAAAAACATACTGGTCCCAGTTGGGATCGATTCTTAACACCAGCGGTTCAATTTCAGTGTGCAGGGATTTAAAATGAAAATCCTTGACAACACCGATAATAGAGCCTTCTTTCTGCCAAAAGATAAACTTTTTCCCAACAGGGTCTTTCAAATCCATTGCTTTTAGGGCAGCTTCATTTATAATATATGCCTTACCTAATACTGCATCTGTGGTAAACTCTTTGGAAAAGTCTCTTCCATCTAAAATTTTCATTTTAAATGTTTTTATATAGTCATAATCGACAGAAAAATGATAAAGCATGAACTGGGTGTCCGGATTTTGACCTTCCCATTGAAATCCACCTGTGGAATGTACTGAATATGTCAGTCTATCTGACGACGTGGTGACAGAATATACACTGGGATTTTTCAGGAGTTCTTTTTTAAAGGTGTGGTATTTTGAATGCATTTCGCCTATTTTTGGGAAGTATATCATATGATCCTTTTCATACCCCAGGGCTCTATCTTGCGTGTAGATTAACTGTTTATTTACCACCAGGGTGCCGATAATAAGGGTAATTGAACAGGTAAACTGGAGAACCACCAGCGCTTTCCTTAACAGGGAACTTCCCGGTTTACCTGTGCCAAAGATAAAGTTTCCCTTGATTACATTGGTGGGCTGAAAAGATGATTGGATAACCGCCGGATAAATACCCGCAATTATTCCTGTTATTATTGCAATAAGAAGCAAAGCGGGGCCGACTACATTATTGCTAAAAAGGTTTAAGGTTAGCTCTTTTCCCGCCAGGTTATTAAATAAAGGCAGGAGCAGGTAGACTAATATAAGGGCAAAAATAAATGAAATAATTGTAAGAAAAATAGATTCTCCAAAGAATTGTACGATTAAATTCTTTCTCCTGGCCCCCACAACTTTTTTTATCCCTACCTCTAGAGCCCGGGTTGAAGCTCTTGCCACTGCCAGGTTTACGAAGTTAAAACAGGCGATGAGCAAAATAAAAACAGCAATAAGAGAAAACATATAGATATATACGGAAGTGTCCTTACTGGCCCCATAGAGATCGATGGCATAATTGGAATGAAGATGTATATCGGTTAAAGCCTGGAGTTTAAGCTTTGTTGTATTTTCAGGGAATAGCCTTTGAAGATAAGAATAAACCTTTTTTTTAAGGTTTTCCACCGAGACATTTTTTTCAAGGAGGATATAGGTATAAAAATTATTGATAAACCAGTTCCCCTTCGAGGTGGTGTTTTTCAATGTCGGTTCCAGGGGAATAAGAAAATCAAATTTGAGGTGTGAATTTTGGGGAACATTTTTGACAACGCCGGTTACCAGCAAATCATACCTTTGGTTACTGGTTATTGTTTTTCCCAGTGGATTTTCATTGCCGAAATATTTTTCCGCTATTTCTTCTGTGATAACAACGGAATGGCCTTCCGAAAGAGCAGTGGCCGGGTCACCTTTTACAAACGGAAAAGAAAACATTTCCAGGAATGAAGGGTCTGCTAAACATACGCCATTTTCATAAAAACTTTTATCACCTGATTCGGATTTATATGTAATCAGTCTCCTGCCAATAGTACAAAATTTCGTGAAATTTATTATTTCAGGATAATTTTGTTCAAGTGCTGCGCCTAAAGGCCAGGGTGTGACTGCCACCGGGAAAATCTCTCCACTTGACTGTACTTGTTCCTTAACCACCCTATAAATTCGGTCACTATTTTTGTGAAATCGATCGAAACTCAATTCATCCTGGACCCAGAGAAAAATGAGAATGCAAACTACCATCCCCATAGCCAACCCCAGGATATTTATAAATGAATATCCTTTGTGTTTTAAAATATTCCTCAAGGTAACTTTTAAATAACCTTTAAACATGATATCACCTCCAATTGTAAGTAAAAGTTAAGATACACTTTTTTTTTTCATTTGTCAAGCCTGTAAATTTTCACATCATTTCATCGGAATCTCCGAAGAAAAAATTAGTGGTTTCTTCCATTATATTTAAGGAACGATCAATTTTTTCGTCTGAAATAAATTCAGGGGTTTTTTTATCGTCTATATGCTGGGCCAGGGAACGAATGGTGGGATATCTAAACATCTCCACTATAGGGATATCTTTTTGAAAAACCTGGTTTAATTTACCGTTTAACTGGATCAGGTTCAGGGAATGTCCCCCTATATCGAAGAAATTATCATGGACACCGAGGTTATCGTTATGAAGGACTTCCTTCCAGGCAGCAGCGATTAATTCTTCGGTTTCGTTTTCAGGTGCTGCATATTCGCTGCCTGTTTTCAAATTCATATCAAGGGAGTGCAAAACCTTTTGATCTACTTTTCCATTTGGGGTTAAGGGGACATTTTTGATGCGGATAAAATAGGATGGTATCATATAAGCAGGTAGTTCCCTGGCCAGGTATTCTTTTAATTCCGGTGCCGAGAATTCTCGTTGGGTAACGACATAGGCACAGAGATATGCCTCCCCGTCTTCCTTTTTTCTTGGTGACACCACTGCATCGTTTATGTCCTCATGCCGCAGCAGTTGGTTTGCTATTTCTCCGGGTTCTATGCGAAAGCCCCTTATTTTGACCTGGTAGTCGATGCGGCTCAGGTATTCCATATCGCCATTTTCCAGGAGTCTTCCCAAATCGCCGGACCTGTAGAGGCGCTGCCCGGTTATATAGGGATGGTTGACAAATTTTTCGCTGGTTAATTCGGGTCTATTTAAATACCCCCTGCCCACACCTTCACCGCCGACGCAGATTTCTCCTGTAACTCCAAGGGGTAACAGTTGCTGCCCCCTGCCCATGATATAAGTGGATAAGGTGGGAATAGGCTGACCGATGTTACTTATATTTAAGCGGATATCCCTGTGTTCTATCTCTTTATAAGTAACATGGACGGTGGTTTCGGTGATACCGAACATATTGATGAGCCGGGTTTCGGGGTACTTGTTTTTCCACTGTTGTAATTTCAGTGGTGTTAAGGCTTCTCCTCCAAAGATGACATATTTCAGATAGAGATGTTTATTGGGATTTTGTACTTCCAGGTTCGCCAGGTTATAAAATGCCGAAGGGGTTTGATTTAATACGGTAATGTTTTCCTTTGCCAATATTTCCAGGAATTCCCGTGTATCCACGGCGGTTATACGAGGTATCAGCCTTAACTTCCCACCGTATAACAGGGCGCCATACATTTCCCACACAGAGAAATCAAAACAATAGGAATGAAACAGCGTCCAGGTATCACGGCTGTTAAAATCAAATTGAAACCTGTCGTTGAATAGCAAACGTACGACATTGCGATGGGTGATGAGGGTGCCTTTGGGTTTATCGGTGGTACCGGAGGTGTAGATGCCGTAAGCCAGGTTGGCAGGGCCAACCTGGCTTACGGTTGAGGGAGTACTTTTGGAGAAGTAAAAAATATCTTTCTCAATATTAATAGTCTGTAAAGGCAATCCTTGCGGTTGCCCGCTTCCCTCCTCGACCTCAGCCTTAGCCTTAACCTGGAGTTTTGGTGAGGTTACCAAAATTCCTACCTGGCTGTCTTTTAACATGTAATTAATTCGTTCTGCCGGGTACTCCGGGTCAATGGGCATATAGGCGCCACCGGATTTTAATATTGCCAATATAGCGATTATCATTTCCACGGAACGATCCGCCATGATACCCACAATGGTATCGGGTTGAACACCTCTTTGCTGCAATAAATGTGCCAATTGAGCAGATATTTTATTCAATGCCCTGTAGGTAATCGCATGGCGCATGGCGCATGGCGCATAGCGTTCTTCTGCACTCTGCGCTGTGCGCTTTGAGCTTTGCCCAACCACAGCAATGCTGCCTGGCGTTCTCTCTACCTGCTCTTCAAATAGCTCATGTATTGTTTTATTTTGCGGATATCCTGCTTCGGTTCTATTAAAACCAAATAATAATTGTTTCTTTTCCAATGGAGAGATGATCTCTATTTCTTCCACAGGGATTCCAGGATTAATGCTGAATTGCTCGATTATACTTATCAGGTGCGTTTCTATTCTTTTGATTACATCGGCATTATATGCGATTGAATTGTAAAGTATACCCATTTCCAATTCTCGCATTAAGACACCCATAACATTTAAATCATAGTTAGTCTGCTCAAATACCTCAACATGCTCTACCCAAAAATCCGAGCGGTTATCCTGGCTTAATTTTTTTATTTCATTATCCACCGGGTAATTCTCAAATACAACAAGATGATTCACAAGTGCTCTTTTTAACAGGCTGTTGGCCTGTATCTCAGCCAGGGGTATAAATTCATACAATTTGGATTGAGTCATTTGCACCTGTACTTTTTTCAGGAGGTTGACAAATTTTTCTCCAGGTTCATTTTTTATCCTTGTCGGAATTGTATTTATAAATAATCCCACCATGTTTTCAATGCCTTCAAAATCTTCGGGTCTTCCTGAAACCACAGTACCAAATACCACATCATTGGTGTCATTGTATTTTTGAAGCAAAATCCCCCACAAGCATTGGAATATGGTATTGATGGTTAAGTTATTTTCATTTGCGATTCTCTTTAGTTCCTCGGTTAACACCTGGTTTATTTTAAAGTGATGCTCTGCCAGTTCATATTCATCTTCTCTTTCTCTTCCTTCAATATACCTGGGAATATTCGTCTGGTTTTCGTAATGCTGGAGATAACTTTTCCAATATTTAATTCCTGCTTCCTTATCCTGTTTCTCTAACCATTTAATATAATTCTTATACTCCTTAACCGGTTCCAACTTCAAGGGTTCACCCTTTCGAAATGATTGATATATTTGCAATAAATCTTTATAGATGATTCTCACACTCCATCCATCCAATATGATATGATGAAAACTGAATAACATGAGATGGGTGTCCTTTGCAGTTTTTATTATTGAAATACGCAAGGGGAGGTCTTTTGATAAATTAAATCCCATCTTTCTATCTTTTCTTTTAAAGTCCTCCTGGAAACTGCTGCTTTCTTGTTTATTTAAGTGAGAAATATCCAGGTAGCAAATAGAGGCTTTTCTTTTTTTTAAGACCACCTGCAAAGGCTTTTGCAATTTTTCATAGACAAAGACAGTTCTTAACACATCGTACCTTTCTATGATTTGAATGAAGGCTTGCTCCAGTAATCGATGATCAAATTCTCCATGGATCCAATAAACCATTTGTTCAAAATAAGCCTCGGAATACCTGTCTGCTAAATAATGAAAAAGCATCCCTTCCTGCATTGGTGAAAGGAAATATATATCCTTTACATCGCTTTTGGCAATCATATCTTTTTTCTCCTTAATCCTTTGTTGTGTTCCCGCCGAGAATATCAAAGACCAATTCTAATTCCTGTTCTTCGATTGAAGAAGTAAAATCACTTCGGGTAAATTCGGTATCTTCCCGGGATGCACAATGATCGATAATTTGCCGGAGGTATTTTTCATAGCCGGTAACAAAAGACTGTATGTCATTGTCTTCAAAATCTCCCGGACAATACTTCACTATGGTTCTCAATCTCTTATTAAGTACCATTCCCGTGATGTAAAGGGAATAAAACCATTGGGTATTTAATGGGCTGATAGAGTTCCCACTGGAAATATCAGCCACCTGGAATAATGGATTACTCAAATCTTCATCTGTTTGCCCGAGGTAATTGAAACTCACTTCCGGGTTCAAACGAAATTCAATTGACTGTTTATTTTCTTCGTTGGTTAAGTACTTCAATATGCCGTATCCAATACCTTTGTTGGGAATATCCCTCAGCATATCCTTGGTATTTTTGATGACAGAGGAGATGTCTTCTTTATTTCTCATGCCACCAAGAATCACAGGGGATACCGAAGTGAACCAACCCACGGTACGAGTTATATTGACATCTGGTATGATGTCTTCCCTACCATGTCCTTCTAAAACAACCGGTATCCGTTCTAACCCGGTCCAATCGCTTAAAGCCAGGCTTAACCCTGCCAGTAAAATGTCATTTATCTCTGTATTATAAGCCTTATTTACTCGCTTTAACAATTTTTCAGTGTATTGCTCGGATAACTCGAAGGTTTTTATGCCGTTGTTTTTGGATTTACCCGCCTGGTTATCCTTATTTTTAGATAAGGGGGATAATTCCATTTTTTCCAGGTTCTGCCAATATTTCAATTCTTTGAGCATGGTTTCACTATTGGCATATTCATATAATTTTTCTGCCCATTCTTTATAAGAGCTTGTTTTTAAAGGTAGTTGGCAATCTTCTGCTTTCACTCCATTTTCCATTTGTTGATAAAGTGAGGTAAAATCCTCAAATAAGATACTTAAAGACACCGTATCAACTAGCAGGTGGTGGATAGCAATGAGCAAATAATCACCTTTAATGGTTTTGAATAGACCCAATTTCAGCAGTGGTCCACGGCTCAAATCCATACTGGCCTGGATTTGATTGCATTTTTCTTCAATTATTTTTTCATAGGATTCCCCGGTTATTTCCATGTCGATGAGTTCGTAGAGGGGAGATTGAATGCCGCGGTTGACCTGTTTTATTTCTTCGTCTTCAATTAAATACACCATGCGCAGTGCATCGTGATGTTCCGCCAATTTTTGAAACACCTTTTCCAGGATATCTTTGTTGAAGCCCCCTGGCCGGTAAACCATGACAGGCAGGTTAAAATGATGCATTTCCGATATTTTTTTTTGGAAAAACCATTTTTGTATGGGGGTTAATTTGACTTCACCTTCAACGACTTCCTGGTTAATCTCCTGTTTAAGGGGTTTCATATGAGGGGTTAATTCCTTGATGGTGGGATACTGGAATAAATCGCTGATATCTAGCTTGAGTTCATAATTCAACAGCCGGGATGATATTTGGATTGCCTTTATAGAATCCCCTCCCATGTTAAAATAGTTGTCAGCGGTTCCTATCCTCTCAATACCCATCACTTCTTGCCATACATCAACCATTATTTTCTCCGATTTACAGGTGGGAGGGCAATAATTCTCTCCCATATCCATTGAGCTTTGATCAATGGCTGCTAAAGATTTCCTGTCTACCTTTCCGTTGGGGGTTATGGGCAATTTATCCAATTGCACAAAATAGGAAGGTATCATAAATTCCGGGAGGTATAATGACAAATGATGTCTTAATTCCCCCACTTCAATATTTGGGCCGGAGGGGACTATATAGGCTGCCAGGCTATTATAGCCCTTTTCATCCTCCTTGACCAATACGAGGGACTGACGGATACCCTCAAACTTCGATAGATAATATTCCACTTCACTGGTTTCAATGCGATATCCCCTTATTTTTACCTGTTGATCCACCCGGCCCAGGAACTCAATATTTCCATCTGCCAGTCTTCGAGCCCGGTCTCCTGTTTTAAACATCCGTTTCCCGGGTTTAAAGGGATTGGGTATAAATTGTTCAACTGTTAATCCCGGTTTGTTCAAGTACCCCCTTGCCAACCCATGTCCGGAAATGTATAGTTCTCCCATACATCCCGGGGGTACATTTCTCATGTCCATATCCAATAAATAGATTTCCATATTATCGGCCGGGATTCCAATGGGTACTGAGGGTGTGTCATCTGCCCGGGGTTTGAATCTATAAATCATACACCCCACCGTTGCTTCTGTGGGTCCGTATTCATTGTAAATTTCAATATTTCCATTAAAGTTTGCAGTGATTTTTTGTGCCAATGGGGTTTCTAACCGTTCACCCCCCACGATAAAACGCCGGATAGTCGGTTCCTGCTCTTTTCGATTACTCATCAACATTAAATGGACCGGCGTTAATTTAACCACTGCCGCGTTATTCCCGTTAAATATCTTTTCCACCAGAAATTCCCTGTCTTCCCCCTGGTAAACCACGATAGAGTTGCCGGTTATTAATGGAGTAAATATTGAAGTTACTGTCAGGTCAAAGGCAATAGAGGTATATAATGGGAAGTTTGCCTTTTCATTTTGAACGTAGGTTCGGGCTGCCCAGCGGATGTAATTTACCAGGCTTCCATGTTGGATGAGTACCCCTTTGGGATTTCCTGTGGTGCCGGATGTGTAGATTAGATAGGCCGCGCTTGCTAAATCACAACGCATTTCCGGGTTGGCTCCATCCTCCCCGGGTATATTTTCGTCGTCCAATAATATCAAGGGGTGAGGGGAAATGACTTTCTCTGCATAGGCTTTGACTGCTAATATCGCCATTGCCTTACTGTCTTCCAGCATATAACGGATTCTTTGCAAAGGATAGCCCGGGTCTATGGGTAAATACGCCCCTCCCGCTTTCAATATGCCTAATATCCCGATAACAGCTTCCGGGGAGGGTTGAAGAATAAATCCCACAATGGTTTCTTTCTTAACTCCCCTGGTTTTCAACAGTTTTGCCAACCGGTTTGCTTTGGTGTTCAATTCCCGGTAACTCACTTCCCCACCGCTGTCATCCAGGATAAGAGCTGCTGCCCCGGGATTTTTGCCAGCCTGGTCTGCAAATAGTTCATGAACTGCCTTTTGGTCCGAGTAATCATGGGCTGTATTGTTGAATTCAATGATTAATTCTTGCTTTTCTTCGGGGGAAAGTATGTCAATGGAAGATAGCTGTATATCGATATCAAAAATAACCATCTCCAATAACCGTTTAAAATGCTCTAAAATTCTTCCTATTGTGTCTTTTTTATATAAAGATGCTTTGTATTCCAGTTCCATACAAATCGATCCTGCGGTCCTATTAAAAGAAAATAGGATGGCAGGTTGAATATGCCGGAGATATTTCCTGTCCTGGAGATTCTCCAGTAAGACCGCTACTTCAAATAAACCGCACCTATTTTCACCGTCATTTACCATCAATTGGTCAAACAGTTCTTCCACGGGGTAATTTTGATTTTCCACAGCTCCGGCAACCGTGTCTCTTACCTGTAATAAGAATTGTTTAAAGGTCATATGATCCCGGGTTTGATTTCTTAAGGGCAGTATGGTATTAACATATTCTGCTTCCGCCTCCTGTTTATCGATGGTTGTTCCTACGATGATATCATTGGCCCCGGTATAGAGGTGGATCAAAATATCGGTTACCGCCACTATTATCATATGCAACCTGGGGTCGGATTCATTTCGCAACTGCATCAATCGTGAAAATATTTTCTTGTCGAAGGTATGGTCTAGCTTGCCGGTATGAAGGTTGTCGGTGCCATCCCCTTCATAATCATAGGGAAAACCGCTTATAACAAATTCCCCGGATAATTTATCCAACCAATATTCTTTTTCTTTAAAGAATTGTTCGCCAACATGCAAATTTTCCTTAGAAGCATTTATTTCTTTCATTTTCTTTCCTTTAAAAACCGAAATCGCCATTGTCTTCTCGCACATTCCTGGCAAAGGTTTCACTTTTTATGTTCTGGTTTTCATCGATATATTTATTCCTGGCCATGAAATCCAACAATGGCGGCACTGCATTTTTATGTAATCGGTGCCACCGTTCATCGGCATTCACGTGCTGATCATAGGAATAGGGGTTGGGGATTCCCAATTTTTTGCAGTGGGCTTCGAACCGGTGCACTCTCCTGAAGGTTTCCTCTCGTGAGGGTTCCATTTGCGGCCCCGGTGTATAGTACCGGAAGACTAACATATCCAATGCCTGTTTGGGGTACAACAATTCGATACCTTTCCGCCAGTCATCCGCACTGGTCTGCTTCGAATAGTGAACGAGAAAGTAATTGCATTCGGATTGAAAAATATCATCCTTTAATTCTTCCACCAGGTCCAGGGTCTGTTGAAAATCCTCTTCGGTTTCCCCCGGGTGCCCAATCACCCAGTAGGCAGTGGTTTTGATGCCGGCATAGGCCAGGGCCGATAGGGTGGTTTTAATTTGTTCAACGGTTATTTGTTTATCCATTTCATCCAGTATGCGCTGCGACCCGCTTTCCGTGCCTAAGCGAACCCGGTATAATCCACCTCGCCGCCAGAGTAAGGTGTTGCGGATATCCCCGGAAGGATCATCTACTTTGAAATAGGCATCATAATACAATGAAATTCTTGCTTTAATGATTTCGTTGGCCAGGTCAGTGACCACAGGATTCAATAAGGAATCGGTCATGAAAAATAACTGGTGGCCGTATTGTTTGTGCATCTTTATCATCTCATCCGCGGTTTGTGCCGGATTTTTTACCCGGTATTTGCCGGCAACTTTCCGGGCGACACAAAAACTGCAACCATATTTACAACTGGCCGATGCAGTAGCTGCCAGGTAAGGATATTTTGCCATGTCCAGGTCGGAAAAATCCGGTAAATCTTGCTCATGAAAGTCTAAAATACGTCCGCCCACATCCTCCTTCGTATACACACGCTTTGAATCCGGCAGGTCCCCTCGTAAATATTTTAAAAAGGGCAATTCCCCCTGTCCCAAAATGATTTTATCCAGGTAACCCGCTGAGGTGTCCAACAGGACCTGGAAATTGGGAGAATCCGGGGCATGGGTCTCATTAAAGGTTCCACCCCCCATCAAGGTTTTAATGTGAGGGTATTTCTCTTTTGTCAGTTTAAGCACATACATGGAGGCGGCAATGGTACATTTATATGCTGTCACTCCCACCACATCCGGCTGTTCCTCTTCCAATAACTCCAACCAATAGGCGTGCAGCATGGTATAAAATTCTTCCATGATCCGGTTCAGCTCCCGGGCATAGCAGTCCTCCACCTCGACATAATATGACTTATAAATCAATGTTTTGACCAATTCTTCATATTCGTCTTTATGGTTGTGATTCCAATGTGCCATTAAATGGCTTTGCAGCACATCGTGGCCGATATTGTTAAAATTTCCGCGTTTTTCTTCAGGAACGCATTTCTTCAGGGTTTCAAAATAGTTATTGTAAAAATCCAGGCATTCCTTTTTTACAATTAAATCAACGGTTCTTACTTTATAGCCGTGCTCCTGGAGAAACGCTTTAAGCGTGGTGATTCCCATTGGTGGGATCATGGGGTCCCAATAAGGTAAAATCGCCAGCAAAATTTTTTTCATGGTTGTTTCCATTCTTGCTCCTTTTGTTACCTGTGATTTTAAAAACCGAAATCTGCCGTATAGTTGTCCTGGTCAGAAAATTTCAGCTTTGCTTTTTCATCGCTAATCCCTATGTCTTCGAGGCGGATATCTCCATCATTGAGGATTGTATCTACCAACTCTTCAATATGTAAAGCGATTTTTTTTACAAAATTCCTATCATATACCAGGGAATTAAACCTGAATTCAATTCCTAAAGAATCCCCCGGGGAGATTACCACATGAAAATTATAATCCGGCTGTGTATATTCAGTAACCTTTAGAACATCAAAGGCCTTATTTGGGGTTCTCTCTACAATCCCTTCCACCTGTTCTGCCAGTGGGTAATTTTCAAAAACCAGGATATGATCCAATAAATTTCGTTCCAATATACTGCCCGCCTGGATTCGCGCCAATGGATAATAATGATAAGGCTCACTCCGGATTGCTTTTTCCTGGACCTGGTGTATTAATTGTTGAAATGTCATTCCCCTTTTAAGGGATACTCGTACCGGGATTGTATTGATAAATAGACCCACCATGGACTCCACTCCCGTAATTTCAGAAGGGCGGCCGGATACCACCGCACCAAATACCACATCTTCTTCCCGGTTGTATTGACTCAAGAGAATTCCCCAAATCGCCTGGATGATTGTATTCACTGTAACCTGGCTCCTTGCAGCCAATAAATGAAGACCTGATGTTTTATCTTCACTAAAGTGGAAAGACTCTCTTTCAAATTGATAGCCCTTTTGATCTCTTTTAACACCTTTCTGTTTGGGGAGGCTGGTTTCTTTGGCATAACCTTCCAGGTATTTTTTCCAGTATGCTTCCGCTTCCTTTTTATCTTGTTGCATTAGCCAGCGGATGTATTCCCGATAAGGTGTACGGGGGGGTAATTTGTATGGTTTATTTTGCCCCAGGTGATTATATATCACTAAAAACTCTTCGAATAGTATGCCAACACACCATCCATCCATCAATATATGATGAAAACTCCAGGTCACTTCATAGTCCCTGTCACCGGTTTGCAGGACCGCCGTGCGCATGAGCACATCTTTTTTAAAGTCAAATGAGCGCATCCTGTCTCGTTCCGCAAATTCATCGATTACCGACTGTTTATTTTCATTGGTAATTTTTTCACGGAGGTCCTGGTATAAAAATTCTACCTGGCGTTCCTTTAAAATGATTTGAATCGGAACCCTTACCCCTTCATACACAAAGGTCGTTCTCAATATATCATAACGCATAAACAGTTCATTGATACTTCTTTCAAAAAGAGAGAGGTCCAGGTTCCCGGAAATAGAAATTCTTATTTGCACCGAACCTCCCGGGGATAACTGGTTATAGAATGTGTAGAACAGCTTTCCTTCCTGCATCGGACTTAATATGTAGATGTCTTCGATGGGATATTGCTGAGCCAGTTGTTCAACCTTCTGGATGGACATTCCGGGATATGTTAAATCACTGGGAGTTAACTGCCTCTCTTTCCTGGACACGCAGTAAGAAATCGTATCGCACAGCCCTTTTTTATAATTATCCAGGAATGTTTGCATGGTCTCAGGCTTATAATGTCTTTTATTATAAATTACTGTTACCACCAATCGTCCAGCGGTGATTATCCCCGAAATTTCAATTTCAGATATCCTTTCCCCCTCCGGACTCATGGTATTTCCATATGCCTCTTTGGCAATTGTAAAAGAGGTTTGTCGGATATCCGCATCAAATTGTCCTAAATAATTAAAGTTGATCTGAGGATTCAATTTAAATTCGATATTCTTCCTGTATTCTCTTTTTGTTAAATATTTCAGGATTCCGTAACCGATTCCTTTGTTAGGGGCTCTGCGTAAACTTTCTTTTGTTTCTTTAATCTGGCGGGCCAGGTCATCCCCGGAAGCAATATCCAATACGATGGGGTAAATGGATGTAAACCAACCGATGGTGCGGCTGATGTCTACCTGGTCTAAAATTTCCTCCCGGCCGTGACCCTCCAGGGCCACCAACAGCCGATTATTCCCGAAAGTTTTATTTACACTTAAGCCCAATGCCGTCAATAAGATATCATTGACCTCCGTGCCAAATGCATGATTTACTTTAGTTAACAGGAGACGGGATTCCTTTTCGGATAAATTAAAGGATAGGCTTACTTCATCTTTCTTATGGTTACCTTTTGCGGGAAAATCTTTTTCCAGCGGAGGTATTACCATTGATTCCAATTCCTTCCAATAGGCCTTTTCCTCTAAGAATTTCGGACTATTGGCATAGTGGTGCAGCTTTTCCGACCAGGACTTGAAGGAATCGGATTTGAGGGGAAGGGCTAAGGGCTGCTTTTTTTTGAATTGTTGAAATAAAGTTTCCATATCTTCAAAAAGTATACGCCATGATACACCGTCAATCACCAGGTGATGAACGACAATTAATAACCGGTCCCCGTCTTCCAGGTGAAATAACCCCAGTTTCATTAAGGGACCGGTTTTTAGATCAATACCGGCCTGGATGCGGTTGGCCGTGGATTCTAAGGCGGTAATCGCATCTTCGCTGTGCCGGTAATCAAATACCTGGAGGGAAAAAGGGTAATCCAATCCCTGGTTTTCCTGGATCATTTCCCCGTCCTGCGTGTTGGTGTTGTATGTCATGCGAAGCACATCGTGATGCTCTTGTAGTTTTAAAAATACGGCTTTTACAGCCTCTTCTTCAATTCCTTCTTGCGAATAAAACATCACGGCCTGGTTAAAATGATGATTGTCCGGGAATTGGCTTTTAAAAAACCAGTGCTGTATCGGGGTTAAGGGAACGAACCCGGAAATCACCGATTGATCAGGAATGATCTCTGTTCTTTTTAGTAAAGGCGCTAATCTTGCTATAGTGGGTTCCTGGAAGAGATCTCGCATCTCGATTTTATATCCTGCTTTTTTTACCCTGGAAACAATTTGAATGGTTTTAATTGAATCGCCTCCAATGGTAAAAAAATTATCATTTATACCTATATTATCTATTCTCAATACATTTTCCCAGATTCCTGTTAACATTCTTTCTACTTCATCCCTGGGGGAAGCATATTTACTTTCTGTTATTGGTTGGGGAGCCGGCATTGCCTTCCTGTCTACTTTACCATTGTGGGTTAAGGGAATATTTTCTATTTGCATAATATAAGTGGGGATCATATAAGCCGGTAAATATTTCGATAAATATTCTTTCAATTTATTTACTTCAGGTTTTTCATTTGAAACAATATATACACAAAGGTATTTATCCCCATTGTCATCATCTTTTACCACTGCGATTGCCTCTTTTATTTCATCCTTCTTTAGTAATAGACGTTCGATCTCTCCCGGCTCGAACCGATAGCCCCTTATCTTCAACTGAGCGTCGATCCGACCTGAAAACTCCATTTTACCCGCTTCAACCCATCTACCCATATCACCGGTCCTATACATTCTTTCTCCCGGGACAAAAGGATTTTTTACAAATTTTTCAGCAGTCAATTCCGGTCTATTCAAATATCCCCTGGCAACACCATGTCCTGATATATATATCTCCCCTGTTACTGTCAGAGGTGCAGGCATTCGATTGCTGTCCAATATATAGACCTGGGTATTATACACAGGAGTTCCTATGGGAACAGATTTTCCCTGATCAGTTGCGGGATTGAATTTATAGATCATACTACCCACCACCGTTTCAGTTGGACCATATTCATTATACATCTCTATTTGTCCGTTAAAACTCTCATGAATTGTTTTTGTCAATCCACTATTTAGTTCTTCCCCGCCCACGATAAAGCGCTTGATACTACGTTTGTAACTCCCACCTGGACCCGCACCGGGGTGGGCAACTTCCCTCTCCCTTAATAGCTTTAAATGAGAGGGGGTTATTTTGACGACTCCGACGCTGTCATCGTCAATTATATTCCCGATTAAGAGCTCTTTGTATTCTCCTGAATATACAACAATGGAACTGCCGGTTAACAGGGGAATAAATATCGAAGTTACGGTCAGATCAAATGAAATGGATGTGTACAGGGGAAAATCCAATTTTTCATCCTTCACATATGTTTTTATTGCCCAATTGATATAATTCACAACACCCCTGTGGTGAACCATTACCCCTTTGGGCCGGCCGGAAGTCCCGGAGGTGAACATCACATAAGCAATATTCATCGGTTTACCGGTGCTTTTCGGGTTATCAGCGCTTCCCACATAAATATCTTCATCATCGAGGAAAATGATATCCCGGGAAGAGTAGTGCCCCCCACTGGCCCTGTCGCCGGAGATACCAGGGATAAAGTTTTTACTTGTGAGCAGTATAGATGCCCCGCTCTCTTCTAACATAAACCTGGTTCGATTCACCGGGGTCTCCGGGTCTATAGGTAAATACCCGGCGCCGGCTTTTAATATACCCATTATTCCTATCACCAACTCCACTGAACCCCCGGCCATTATGGCGGCGATCTCCTCCGTGCTTATCCCTCTTGATCGCAGCAGACCAGCCAATTGATTGGATTTTCTATTTAACTCTCCATAAGTAATGGAGCCGCTGCTGTATGACTCCCGGACAGCAATATTTCCCGGTGTTTTTTCCACCTGCTCTTCAAATAATTCATGAAGGGTTTTATCCGCCGGATATTTGATTTTTGTGTTGTTTACCTCATACAATAGGTGTCTTTTATCCTCTGGTGTTAATATATTTATCCTGTCGATTGGCAGGTTCACATTAACCAGCACCTCATTCAATAGATTTTTTAAATGAATAATCACTCGTTCTATTGCTTTTATTTCATAAAGGGAGGCGTTGTACTCCACGATTCCTTCCACATATCCTTCTTGGCCGGAAAAGGAAAAAAGCATATTAGGATTGATGTTGCGGAGGTAACGTTTATCATGGATATTTTCAACGATAATCGCAACATCGAATAGCGGAAAATGATCATTTTTGGAAAAAGGTATTTCTAATTTTTGCAGCAGCCGTTCCAGGGGATAATTTTGATTTTCAACTACTTCGGTTATCCCTGCTCTCACCTGGAGCAGCAATTCTTTAAAGGTCATATTATTATTTAACCGATTTCTCAATATAAGAACCGTGTTGATGAATTCGGCGTCTATTTCTTGCTTATAAATCGACGTACCTACAATGATATCTTGATTACCAGTGTATTTATTTAGTAATGACACCAACGCTGCTGTCAAAATAAAATGTAACCTGATGTCAGAGTTATTGCTTAATTTCATTAACTGCAAATATAGTTTTCCTGCTAATTGAAATTTCAATATTTCTCTTTGATGCTGGTTTACATTGCCTGGTGGGTTGTCATTGGTATAGGGAAAACTGGTTTTTACCAGTTCCCCTGCTAAATTGTTTAACCAGTAATCTTCCTCATTGCTTTTTATCAACTCGTTAAAATAATCCGAATTTGCCACCCTTGTGCCTCCGTGTCAATTTTTTTTTAAAATCCTTAGAACCCAAAATCTTTTTCATCTTTCGCCAGGATATCTGTTTTGGCCCATGCCAGGTCCTGGGAATCCTCTATTTCTTTTACTTTTTCTCTGAATGTGTCACTGCAAAATAAATAATCATTTAGGGTTGCCAATCTGAAGGTAGCCTCGTCAATGGTTTCCGGTTCCTTGTTTTGATAGGAAATGGAGCGAGGGCCCAGGATTTTATCCATTTCCTCCCACCGCAGCGCTGCCTCAGCAGCGGGAACTTTGTCTGCAAATTGGCAAGAAGGAGCCCCTTTTACATCGCTGTAACTAAAATGGCATATTTTATCAAAACATTTGTCTTGTTTAAAGAAATCTGCCAATTCCCGGAATATTTCCCGGGTTTCCCCGGGGAACCCCACCATGATATCTGCGGTTAGATAAAAGCCAGGGTTTTCCTTTTTTATGGTTTTTATCAGATCGTATAACCGGGAAAAGTCAACGTGGCGTCCCATTCGGGTGAGAATCATTTCATTGACATGCTGAAGCCCGATATGCAGTTCCCGGATAACTCCTCTTTTGCATAGAGATAATATGCTCCGGGAATATTTAATCAGCCAGCGGTTATGCAGGTAGCCAAAATACAATTCCACCTTTGGTTCAATTGCCAATAGATGCTCCACCAATTGGATTATTGTGGTGTTAATGTCAAACCCGTAGGCAAACGTATCCTCTCCCATTAAAAATATCTTATTATGCCCTCCTTGAATGGCAGATTTAAACTCACTTACAATTTTCTCCAGGGGGACGCTTTTCAACTCTCCTTTTGCTTTGTTTATTACGCAGTAGGTACATCCCCGCAGGCAGCCTTCTGCTATTTTTATATAAAAATAATCGTATTCCTTTTTTATATGCCGGCATTTCTTATGGGTTTTAAATAAGGAAATCGGCTTGATCCTGGTAAAGGGAATTTTTGCATTGATAAGATCATCCAGCAGCTCTTCATGATGAAGATAGATGATTTGCCCCTGGAATTCTTTTAATAAATCCTCTTCGTGGGTTTTGGGCAAACACCCCATAACCACGATATTTTTTTCGAGGAAATGCATTTTTTTTAATTTATCGCGGGTTCTTATTACCTTTTCATACATGGTATCATGAAAACCACAGGCAGAAAAAATAACCAGGTTAACGTCGAAATCCTCGGCTATTTCCCAACCATTTGCTTTGAAATAATATTCAAGAGTGGAAAAAAACTGCATATTTCGTTCACAATGTAAATTGTTTGTTACGATGGCCACTCTCTTTTTGGTTATCAGTGAATTTTGTTTCATTAAGATCCTCCTGTTGTAATTGAAACTATTTATCGTTTGTATTTTTATATTCTTAAAATCCGAAATCGCCCTGGTCCTCTTGAAGAGGGTTGGATGCTGCCGCTGATACCCCTGGAAGGATTTTGATCTGTTCCAGCCTGGTATTCTCATTGTCCAATACCTGGTTTAAAATGTAGAGGTAATTTTTTGCCATTTTCTCCACTGCTGCCCGGGTAAACAACGAGGTTGCGTATTGGATATTTATACTGATGGCGTTTTGCATTTCGAACGCTTCAAAATATAAATCAAATTTCGCTAAACTATGGTTGTAGGGATATGGAGAAACCTGCAGTTGAGTCAATTCCACTGGTTGGAAGGGAATATTTTGTAATTGGAATACCACATCCACTAAAGGATATCGATTGGACTCCCTCTTAATGCCAAGTTTACTGACCAATTCGTCAAAGGGATAATCTTGATTGTCAAGGGCATCAATGGTATTTTTTTTAACTTCCTCTAAAAATTCGAGGAATAATTTTTCTCCTTTGACACGATTTCTCATGGCGTGCATATTAATGAAAAAACCGACAATATTCTCCAGTTCCGTATGACTCCTGCCTGTGGTCACCGAACCGATAATGATGTCCTCCTGGCCGGTATATTTGTACAGTGAAAGGTTGCACACGGCCAGCAAAATCATGTATAAGGTAGTGCCGGTTTTTTTCATTAATCGTTCCAGTTTTCCCATTAAATTTCCTTCTATCACCACATTTACCTCATCCCCTTCATAATTCCTTACTTTTGGCCGGGTGTAGCTTAAAGGAATATTTAAGACCGGGATGTCTCCTGTAAATCGATTCAACCAATATTGCTCCTGTTTTTTGAATTCCGCCGACTCAATCCATATGTTATGCCAATTCGAATAATCCTTATATTGGATGCGAAGCAGTGGTAATTCCTTTCCTGCAAATAATGCAGCAAACTCTTTTACAAATATTTGCGCAGAGACCCCGTCTGAAATGATATGATGCATATCTGCCATCAACAGGTATTTTTTGTTTTCCAGGGGCATTAAGCCAACTCTCAACAGCGGTGCCCGGGAAAGATCAAAGGGACGGACAAAATTCTTTATAGTGCTTGCACAGCGCACAGCGCCTGGCGCCTGGCGTTCCTCTTTACGCTGTGCGCTGTGCGCTTTGCGCTCTGCGCAATCGTATTCTATTGCAAATTCCACATTGTCATGGATCCTTTGCACTGGTTCTTCTTCCACCATGACAAAGGATGTCCTGAAACTCTCATGTTTTTGGAGCAATTTTCGCAATGCCGCTTCCAACCGGGCTGCATCCCATTCCCCTTCCAGGGTGAAGGCTCCAAAAATGTTGTAAGCGGTACTGACTTCCTCCACCTGGTCCAGGATATATAATCTTTTCTGGGCTGAGGATAGGCTGTAGTAGTCCTTTTTTTCCACAGGTTCAATGGCTATATATTGATCTTCTTCGGCTTTTTTTATGTATTGCGATAATCCTTTGATGGTGGGGGTTCTGAAAAGCTCCACCAGGGGAATGTTGACATTTAAGGTTTTGTGTATACCGGACAACATGGTAACAGCTTTTAAAGAATGGCCTCCTAACTCAAAAAAATTAGCCTCAGTGCTTATTTTCTCTTTTTCCAAGCCCAGCACATCAGACCATATCTCCACCAGCTTTTTTTCCAATTTAGTTTGGGGAGCGATATACCCTTTCCCTATCGATATTTCAGGGGCTGGCAGCGCTTTCCTGTCTACTTTCCCGTTAGGGGTTAAGGGGATTGCATCCATTTTTATAGAAAATGAAGGTAACATATAATCCGGCAAACCTTCGGACAAATAGCTTCTCAATTGGGATACGGTCAATTCTTCTTGCGAAACAATATAGGCACATATATATTTATCGCTGTTTGGGTTTGTTCTTACCATGACAACAGCTTCTTTTATATCAATATGATTCAACAGTTGACTCTCTATTTCTCCCAATTCGATGCGGTGGCCTCTTATTTTGACCTGGTGATCGATACGTCCCAGGTATTCCATTTCACCGGTTTGCTGCAGCTTTACCAGGTCACCTGAACAATAAAGCCGCTCTACTTTTTTATACGGGTTTCTTGTAAACTTTTGGTGGGTTAACCCGGGTCTATTTAAATATCCCCTGCATACCCCTTCTCCTCCGACACATAATTCCCCGGGTATGCCCAGGGGTAACAGCTTCAGCCCCCTTTCCATTACATACGCGGTTAAGGTGGGTATGGGCTTTCCTATATTGCTTTGATTCGATTTTATCTCCTGGTCAGTGATCTCTTTGTAGGTCACATGAACGGTGGTTTCTGTGATGCCATACATATTAATCAATTGGGTTCCCGGGTATTTTTCTTTCCATTCTTTTAGTTTAGCCGGTTTTAAGGCTTCGCCTCCAAAAATGACGTACCGCAGGTTTAGTTCTCCTCCCGGTTTTTTTAATTCTTCATCTATTAAAGCATAAAAGGCTGTGGGGGTCTGGTTTAATACAGTTACTTTCTCCTTTGTTAAAACCTGCAAAAACCCGGTGGGGTCCATTGCCATCATTTTGGGGATAATGATTAATTTACCACCGTAGAGTAGGGAACCATACATCTCCCAAACGGAAAAATCAAATCCATAGGAGTGAAACATGGTCCATACATCATGGCTGTCAAAATCAAAGGGATTATTATCATTGAACAACAAGCGGACAACATTACGATGCTCGATCACCGCACCTTTGGGCTCGCCGGTGGTTCCCGAGGTATATATTACATAGGCGGCATCAGCAGGGACATTCAGTGATGATAAATCACCGGCGGCTGAGGGGTAACCCTTTTCATTTATTAAATCGATGGCTTCTCCTTTGAACCGGATTTCCTTTACTAATTCTTTTTGAGTAAGCAGCAGCGAGGTATGGCTGTCATCCAGCATGTAGGTTACTCTTTTCCCGGGATATCCCGGTTCTATGGGCAAATAAGCTCCCCCTGCTTTTAATATCCCTATTATTGCTGCTATCATTACTAATGAACGTTCTAACAGGATGCCCACAATGGTATCGGGTTTAACACCTTTTGCTTTTAATAATTCCGCCAATTGGTCAGATTTATTATTTAATTGCCGGTAGGATATGGACGCGATAACTGGCCTCGCTCCACTGAAACCGGGCCCTTTGCCAGCGATTTCATCCGGTGTCCTGGCTGCCTGTTCTGCAAATAATTCATGGATGGTTTTATTTTCCGGGTAATGGACCTGCAATTGATTCCATTTTGTTAATAATTGATTTTTTTCCCGGTCAGTTAATACAGAATAGGATGAAATCGCTTGAGCCGGGTTCTCTAAAATGCGCTTGAGTAATACCAAATAATGCTCGATCATCCGAGAGATCGTGGATTCGCTGAAAATATCCGAGTTATACACAAGAATACCTGAGAAACTCTCTCCTTTATCCTGGACCAGGATATTCAAATCATATTTTCCCCATCCCAGGTTGGTTTCAACAATCGTGATTTTTAGATCTCCCACCGGGGGTAGGGGGTGGGGAGTGTCTTCATATTGAAATAATACATCAAAAAACACCGTACGGCTCATATCTATAGCCGGGTTAATTTCTAATGCCAACTTATCAAATGGCATGTATTGATGTTTGTAAGCATCTTTGACAGTTTTATCCACTTCACAGATAAATTCACGAAATGGGAGCTCTGTTGAGAGATAGTCCCTGATCACCAGTAAATTGGAAATGGGGCCAATTATTTTTTCTAAACCGGGTTGACTCCGATTCTCTGCATTTATTCCCACCACAATTTCATCATGAGCGGTGTATCTATATAAAAGCGCTTTAAAGGCAGCTAATAAAGTAATAAAATTACTGGTCTTCTCCTGTTTACTAAAAGCCTTTATACGGTCGCATAAACCCTTTGGAAATGAAATCGATTGCCCTTTACCTTGATATGTATGAACCAGCGCCCTGGGCCTATCTAATGGTAATTCCAATGCCTGGAGTTTAGCGGATATTTTTGATTTCCAATAACTCAACAATGATTCCATAAATTTTACCGATAAACTACGCTGCCACTGGGAAAAATCTGCATAATGAATCGAGAGATCAGGCAATTTAAGAGGTTGCTTCTTTAAATACCCTTTATAATATAAGAAAATTTCTTCCAGTAAAATGTTGAGGGAGTATCTATCTGCAATTATATGATGAATGGTGATTACGAAGATAAACTGCCGACTTTCAAACCGGATTAACTTACCTCGAATTAACGGTCCTTCATGAAGTACAAATGGTTGATTTATTTCTTCGAAAGCACAAGAGATTGCCCGATCATATCCACCGCTATGACCATCCCCGGTCAAATCTAAAATTGATAAACTGAAATTTACGGTTTGATTCACCCACTGATAAGGTTTATCTTCCAGGTTAACGATCCGGGTGCGCAGGGCTTCATGGCGATTTATCACATCCTGTATACTTTTCTCTAATATTTCAATATCCAGGGGTCCTTCAATATTTAAAATTAATGGTATGTTATGATAAATAGGACTCGATTCATAAAGATATCCATTTTCAAACTTATCAATAAACCAGAGCCTTTCCTGGTGATAAGATGTCGGTATTTTCACTTTAGCTTCCTTCCTTTTGTTTTAATTCCTGGCCACAGGAGTAATCGTTAGAAATTCTTCTTGCTCTTGAGGGCTAATCATTTCAATATCGGACAATTCCTGGTCTATGTTTTGCGCTAGTGAAGACAAAATGGTCCTGAAATATTCAATAAATCTTTCTATCGTACTCAATTTAAACAGTTTGCTGCAATATTCAAGATTAAATTGAATCCTTTCCTCAAAATCGATAGCTAATAAATTTATATCAAACTGTGCCGTATCCCTTCTGAAATCATAAATAGCCTCTTTATTTTCATCTGTGTTATCTATGAAGCCAGCAGCCCTATCTTTAATATTTGACTGGTTCAACAAATTAAAGACAACATCGAAAATGGGGTTACGGCTGGGGTCTCGTTTTTTTAGCAGTTTATCCACCAAATTTTCAAACTGATATTCCTGGTTACCAAAGGCTTCCAGGGTTCGCGTTTTTACTTCTTGCAAAAATTTTCTGAAGGTTTTATCCCCTGTGGGGAAATTTCTAATAGGCAGGATATTTACAAACATGCCAATTATACCTTCAAGGTCAGCATGGGTTCTTCCGGCTGTAGGTGTACCAATAATTATATCTTCCTGACCGATTAGTTTTGAAATTAGTATGATGAACGCAGCGAATATAACCATATAAAGCGTTACATTTTCCTCTTTTACAATATTATTCAAGATATTGGTTTCCTTTTCATTCAATTCAAAGCTCACCGTATTACCTGCAAAACTTTTTATTTTAGGCCTTTCATAGTCTGTGGAAAGGTTAAGCACCGGTAGTTGGCCGGATAAAGTTTTCAACCAATATTGTGCTTGCTTGTTTAGCAATTCTTTCGGTTCCTCACGATTCTGCCAGTGGGAGAAATCTTTGTATTGAAGCGGCAATGGGGATAGTTCTTTTCCTTTATACAAATCAATAAAATCTTTTTTCAATATTGTATGAGAGGTTATATCTGAAATGATATGATGCATATCCACCATTAAGATATATCTATTACCTGAACTTTCCTTTTGATGGGTGGTGGGGGCAGCGGGAGAGGGGTGGCCGCGATGAGCGGCCGGGGTGTGTTGAAGTTCTATCACCCCCACCCGCAGCAGTGGCGCCTGGGATAAATCAAAATGCCGGATGAAGTTCTTTATGATGGACTCAGGCGTTAATTCCTCCCTATTGTCTACTGCCTCCTGCCTCTTACTGCCTATGGCCTTTTGCCTGTTGCCTGGATTATAATATTCTATTGCAAATTTCACTATATCATGGACCTTTTGCACAGGTTCATTAGCCAACATATGAAACGATGTTCTTATACTTTCATGTCTTTTTATCAATTTAATGAAGCTCTTTTCAAATGCTTCAATGTCTAATTCACCTGGCAGCAGGAACATCTGACATATGTTATAAGCCGTGCTTTGGGGATCAATTTGCTGAGTAGAATATAACCTCTTTTGCGCCGGTGATAATGGATAAAATTCTTTCTCTTCTACCGGTTGAATGTCTAAACATAGGCTCTTTTCGCTTTTCATTATATATGGGGCCAGGCCTTTTATGGTGG
>CP070627.1:4300422-4337051 GCA_020355945.1 Candidatus Aminicenantota bacterium
GCGGCGCGGGGAGCCTAAAGAGGCTGCGTGCTTTGCACCAAACGCTGTGCGCTATGCGCCCTGCGCAATGCTCTCACCCCCCTGGCCGCCGGAGGCAAAGGGGAAAAGTACTTGACATGGTTGCGGAGATGAAAAAGGGAAAAGAAAAGGTCTATAATTGCTTAAAAAATTTTCTCAAATGTAGAAATTATTCTCCATTTGTTTTAAAATTAAAGCTCAAGAAACAAGTAGGAGTTTTTTGATGAGAATTAAATTAAAATCTTTTGAATGGACAGAATTGAGAGACAACGAAGTTGAAACTCAACTTAAAAATCTCTCCATCGATGACTTCAATTTACTAATCAGCGATAATGCCCAGGGTAAGACACGCCTGTTCCAGACCTTAAATTTTTTTTCCAATCTTTTTAAAGATAGACCCAAAATCATCCAAACAGATTTTTCAGGCAAATTCAATTTTGAGATAATGAATTCTAAAGAGATCGAAAAAGTGATTTATGAGATAAACATCATACCTGAAAATGGTAAAAATAATTTTAATGAAACAATTACCAGGAACAATCGCATCCTGTTTTCTTCAAAAAAGAAAATATTGTTTAATGAATCCACTCAATCTGAAGTCAAAAATTATTTTATCCCCAAAAACTTGCCGGCTCTCTCCTCTATAAATGAACCTGACTTCATAACCATCAACCTCCTTCGTGGGTTTTTTCAACGAATTTTTTGGGTTTCATCCAACAAAAGTCGTCGTGTAGATGTATCCCCGGATGCTGTTATTCCCGACAATACCGGGGCTAACATTTCGTCTGTGTTAAGCAATTGGAAAAAATCCTACCCGGAAGTCTTTAACGAAGTGATAAATGAGTTCATGCAGTGTTTCCCGTTTATAAGAAAGATATTTTTTACCCAGCAGGATATTCAAGGTATGATGAAAGCGGATTTACTTACATTTGAAGAGGAAAATATCGATCAATCGATCCTGCAAACCCAGTGGTCAGATGGGATTTATCGCATCCTATTTTTACTGATGACACCGAAAATACCTTTTCATATAGGCGATGGGGTATTTCCTCCTTCATTAATTCTTATCGATGAAATCGAAAATGGTCTCGATTTTAACCGGTTGAAGTACATTATCAATTATCTTAAAGATTATGCGGATGATTCGCAAATTTTAATCGCCAGTCACTCTCCATTGGTTTGTGATTTTGTCCATCCTGGAAATTGGAAAGTTGCCAAACGAAAAGGCACAGAAGTAAATTTTATATCGCCAAAATTCCGGGAGGAAGACCTGGAATCCCAACTGGATTTATTTAAGCATAAGCATTGGGAATTCTACACAAAACATATCAGTAATTCGGAGAAATACAAAATTTAAGCAGATGAAGAAGATATGGTTTTTCGTGGAAGGTGACACCGAAGAAATCTTTATCTCAAATTTAATCACAAAAAAGTACAAAAACACGTGTCGTCAGGAAAAAGATTTACTCGAATTTGTTAAATCAGATATCCGAAATTCCGACTATCATAAAGTCTATTGTGAAAACTGCGGGTCTGTCGATAAAGTTCCTCATCAAATCAATGAAAGGTATTATTTTATTGAAAAGAGTCAAACCGATAATGTCATTGTTGTCTGCGATGTTGAAAAATTGAAATGTCATTCAATTCGAAAAGAGGCTATTGAAAAAAAGTTGGATGAAAGCGTTGACAAAAGTCTAATAAAGTATGCTTTTTTCAACCCCATGATAGAGTCATCCTATTGGGAATGCCCCAGGATGATCAAAAAGATAATTGAATTAGAATATAAGAAGAAATTTACTTCCTCCAAAGTCCCGGAAATTTCATTACCTACTGATGTTCCATACTCCCAGGTGGGTCTTAAAATGTGTTTTAAAAATTTCAACCTGAAATACCGGGAGACAACATTTGCCCGGCAATTTTTCCCAAGGATTGACTATGAAACCTGCCCTAACCAGGTTCTCACCCGGATTTGTGAATTTTTGGAGTCGATTTGATTGATTTTAAATTTTTTATTGAATCCAAGAACTGGAATTTAATTTAATATTAAGATATGTAAGATAGGTGGACCGTTGATTTCAATCCCAAATCAAGCATCCTCCACCTGCAAACCACTTAAACGTTTTCTGAACTCATCCTCGGATATTCGCTTGTAGGTGATTGTTCCCGTTTGATGGCTATTTTTTCGTATCCAGAAGCCGTCCATCCTGCAAATTCGGTCTGCTATGTGGAACTTATTCCATTCCAAATTGCAGACTCCTATGAAGGCTTCATCAAGGAGAGCACTTTCACTGGGTCTGAACCAGTAGGTCAAGGTGCCTGAGGTTCGTGCTGGATCGGAAATGACTGCTTGAGTACTGGAAAAGAACATCTGTAGTTTTTTTTCAAAATGCCACCCACGGAGGCGAAGTTCGTTTCGGTCGAGATCTATTAAGATTGCTATAGGCTGGTTGATCAATTTTTGCAAAGATTTCTCGTTGGGATTTCGGGGTGTCACCTCAAATTCCCAGAATCCAAGGATTGATCGATAGTAGATACGATTATGGAGTTTTCGTGATGTAATAAAAAGAATGGCAACCGAAGCCACACCAGAGACTGTAAGGGCCGATCTTAGATGGCCCCACCCCAATAAGCTCTCGAATAGAAATGCTGCCCCTATAATTAATGCAATAACTACTCTTACAGTCCACCTAAGACCTACCTCTGTAATGAAAAAGGTCAGCATTCGCTCTTTTAACTTAGGCTTGGTCATTGTAATCCTCCTATGCCTTACTATTACTTGTCAACTCCTGTGCATTTGGGATAACTTGCCCCTTCAGCTTTATAAATAGCACAAAAGTAAAAAAACATCAACTGGTCTGACGAAAAATTAAATATCATCTATACATAGATTTTTATTCCGACTTCGTTTGCCACAGGGGTGTATATATCAACATCGGTTCTTGGGGTAGTAATGCTTACAATCATTGAATATCGGGCTTCTCGGTTCCATCTTTCTAACTGATGCCTTTCTTTCCACCAACCGGAAACAGGATAAACGCCAATATAAGACCTTTGGGCAAGTTCAACCGCAGAGCCATGCCAACGGTCAGAATGAATCGATCCTTTATGCCGCAGTGTGGGCCCTAATTGCCATTCTCTCGAATCGCTCCTTGTTTCTGCTTTCTCCTTTTCATCCCTTGCTGCCTTATTGACTCTTTTTCTAAACTGATCTAGAGTCTCAGTAGGGGTTTTTACATCAAAACGTAATTGATGGGAAGCATATCCATACTTTTTTGCCCAACCACGACGTGCGGGATTAGGTTCAATAAAATAAGAAAGCGTGACACGCATTTCGACATCGGTCTCTCCCATATCTTCCAAAACGTCAATGGGCCAGGGGATTTTATGTATATGCATATCACGGGTTATACATCGATTTTCTTTCTTTTTATACGGATATAATTTGTTTTGAATAATTAAAGTCAGAGCGTTGTTAGCACTGCGCAGCGCACGTGTCAAATTTGGGACACCAAAACCACAACAGCGGGTAAGATTTTCTTTATTTTTCCTGTTATTTAAGGGTTCCCATTTGGCTTTCATTGCAGACGTCCATTCAGCAGAATGGACAAGAAGTGCTCGGATGGTTTCCGGCCAAAATTCAGGATACTCTGCCTGAATAATAGCAGCCATTCGTGCAACTTGCGATGTTGCTGCGCTTGTATCACCAGAAACAGTAAAGAGCCTTTCTATTGGACGATAGTGTGTGGTTAACAATCGGAGACTCTCAGGAAAGCTGTCTGCCAAACCCGTTGATGGATCGATTGAATCATTCCCTCCCTCAAAGACAATATCAGGTTTAATAGGCCACTTATCTTCCCATATACCGGAAGTAGTGCTTGAAGGGCTTAAATTTCCCGGTGGAGCAATAGGCTTCCAGCCAGGGTATTCGTTTGGATCAATAATACTTTTTTCAGTATACGCACCTACACAAAGGGAATTCCATGCCTGTGCCGGATCATGTATGCCGTCGGTGAAATTGCTGTCCGGGTAGTTATGACGCTCTGTCCTATCTGTGTTTCCAGCGGAAACGACCATCAGACGCCTGATTTCATCCTCTGCCCCGGAGCAAATACTGTCAATTTTAGATGACCAGGACGAAGGTTGTCCCCTGTCCCGGTTATCAGGGGCAGTTACTGCCACCGATATAATACGCTGCCGCTCAGGAACTTCAACTTCTGCCCGACTAATGCATTGAGAGGTAATTTCTCCATACAATTTCGGATCGTTTTCACCGAAGGGGGACAGCATTTTTACAGATTCCAATCGATATGGGATGTGAAATTTATTATTCGTCGACAAAAGATCAACAAGATCTCCATAAAGCGCCAACCCTGCCATTGCAGTGCCGTGCCCTTCATGATCAGATTTAAGCCAGTTGATATTATAGGTATGCATGTCGCTCTCAGAAAGATGTAATTTAACCAACGGATGCTCTCTGGTAATTCCTGTGTCAAGAATACAAATTGCAACTCTATCTGAACTGGCAGGCTCTATTCTTCCTAAAGCATCATCTACCCATTCTCTTTGTTCTTTCGGAGACATTTGCATAAAAAATTCCGGGTTTTCTTTTGCTTTGCGGAGTTCGGCAATACAATTTAGAAGGTCTAAAGATTGTGCCATCTGCCCAGGAGAACCATATGCAAGAATTACAGTCCTGTCCGGGAATCCAATATATTCTTTACTCAACTTAATACCCAAAGTATTGGCATTGTCACGGAAAAATTTTAAAATTTTGTCTTCTTCATTTTCTCCTGGTTCTTTGTTTTCAACTGTCTTTAGCCAAACTTCCCACCAAATCTTTTGCTCTTTTTTTGGAAACAACTCTTTTTCATCAGTCCACAAATCATCAAGTTTGGTTTTGTGTATTTCAGAAATGCTTTCTACCAGTGGTTGGTTTTTGGGCTTTCTCTTTGGAGTATCTTCGAACCCATACGTTTCAATCTTTTTGATAAAATATTTTAATTTCCCATCAGGGATGAATACAGAAGCATATGTGATTCCCTCACTCTCTTGTACAGAAAGCAATTCAATGCCTGAGCGTCTGAATTCCAGGCTTTCAAACTTCAAGTCAAAATTTGGTTCGCTCTGGAAAGTTAACGTTATTCCAACCTTTTGGTCAATACCTGCTGCTTTTCGGCGCTTCTTTAAATGTGCAAAATCTTTGCTAGCCTTATCCAGTTGCCCCAGTAGAAAATCACGGTGTTCCTGTCGTTCCCTTGGAGGTAATTTAAGTTTTGGTCCTCCACCCTTCGGGGCAGTGAATTTTTCTGTGGTTGAAGTATCGTGTAATAGTATATGGCGATGTATGAATCGAGTCGCATCCATAGGGACTATTTTTCACCTCTGGATTGTTGGGATTTTTTAAACATCTTGTTGTGGTATTTTTTTCTTTCAGCAATCATTTGTCCTATAATTTTTTGTGTAACCTTTTCCCTGTGGTTTATAATGGTTTCTTTTAAAGCATCTTCACAAGCACGGCAAATTTCAGCACAGCTTAATCCTTCTGACTCATTCGCAAGCTTTTCCAAATTTAATCCAGGTGTACAAAAACCGGTTAACTTACTTTCTAAAAGCTTTAACCTGTTACCTTTACCAGGTAAACTGTACTCAATCACATCATCAAAACGACGAAAAAGAGCATAATCAAGTATACCTGGTTGGTTTGTTGCAGACAATATCAAGCTGTTTGAATTATCCTGGTCGATAAATTGCAAAAAGCTGTTTAATATCCTGCGTATTTCCCCAACATCGTTAATGGAACTGCGGGTTGTTCCAATGGAATCAAATTCATCGAATAAATAAATGCCCCGATGCTGTTTAAGCGCATCAAATACCAGGCGAAGCTTTGCGGATGTTTCTCCCATAAATTTGGTAATTACCCCCTCTAACCGAATGACGAATAAAGGGAGGTTCAATTCACCTGCAAGTGCTGAAGCAGTCATGGTTTTTCCAGTCCCGGGGGGACCAAGTAATAAAAATTTTCTTCTTGGAGATAAACCGTGTGAGTGTAATTTTTCTACCTGACGCTGTTCCTTGATTATCCTGTTAAGTCGATCGGAAACTTCATCATCCAGGACCATTTCAGAAAATCGAACCTTTGGAAAGGAGGCAGAAAGTAAATTTGCAAGTTCGCCTTTAGGTTGAACTATAGGGAGGGGTTGCTGCGAGAAGGTCATGTTTTCTTTTTTTTGTTTAGCTGCATCAATAATATCTCTTAGTTCTTTAGCCAATTTCCCATGACCGAGCCTTGCCTCATGTGCTGAAATTTGCATTGCAAAGGTATAGAAACGTGTGTCATCTCCATCTGCAAAGCTTTTAAACAAGGCTTTTAATTGCGCTGAAGTAGCCATGAAAATTCCTTTTTAATACTGTTAATATTTTATATGAAATATTTTTTTATTTCAACTGGATTTCATTCTTTTCTAAAAAAATGTGAAACCTGTCTCGGGGTTTGAAAATTTGAATTTACCAGGTGGGGATTAGGTGGGATTGGATAATTAGATGCCAGACTGGTTTACACGTACTAAGTAACAAAGTAAAAGATTGCCCTCTTTTTCTCTCTTTGGGCCTCTTTGTGTATCTTCGCGGCTGAAATTAGAAGAAAGCGGGGGGACAGGACAATGTCCTGTCCCTACGAAATCCTCACCTACTGCACCTGCTGGGCGGCCTGGAACATGATATCGTGGATGCGGGGAACAATACGATCTATATCTTCTAACACACCTTCACGGATAATCATGTTGTCCAGCAACTGGAGCGCCAATTCTTTCAAACGATCGTTGTTGGGCTTTACCTTGTGAATCCGGATCATCTCTTTGATCAATTGATTTTTGGGATTGATTTCCAATACCTTCTTGGAGAAGTCAGCCTTTTGATTTTGCAAGCGCATGATCCGCTCCAACTGGGGTGAGGGACCGCCTTTGGAACTGACCAGGATACAAGGACTGTCCACTAACCGTTCGGAAACCTTTACATCTTCAATGCGATCGCCGTAAGTGGTTTTCAAATAAGAGGCGAAATTTTCAGCTTCTTTTAAGGCTTTCTTGTCTTTCTCTTTTTCATCTTCTTCCAGTTTGATATCCGCCAATTCCACCGGCCGGATCAGCTTTCCTTTGTACTGCTGTAAATGATCCACCGCCCAGGCATCCATGGGATCGGTAAAATACAGCACTTCGATGTCTTTCTTTTTGAAAACCTCAAGCGCGGGGTTGCGTTCGATAGAGTCATAGTCATTGCCAATCGCGTAATACATTTCCCAATGGTCTTCGCCCATACGCTCGATGTACTCATCCAGGTCCGTATATTTGTCTTTCTCGATCTTAGAAGAATAAAACATTAACAACGAGGCCAGCTCTTCCCGGAATTCATACTCGTTGGGCACTCCTTCTTTAAAATTCCGTTGGAAATTTTTCCAGATCTTCAGGTATTTATCCTTGTCTTTTTCTTTGATATTTTTGAGATGTTCGAAGATTTTTTTCAGTACATGCTTGCGGATTTTATTGATCCGTACATTGCTCTGGATGGTCTCCCTGGAAATATTAAGAGGAATATCTTCCGAGTCCACCACACCTTTAACAAACCGTAAATATTCCGGTAGAATGTCACTGCATGCCTTTTGTATCAATACTTTTCTCGAATACAAATCAACCCCGGGATCGCTTTTTACCCATCCGTAAATCTCCGTGTTGGTTTTGGGGATATAAAAGATGGAATTAAACTGGACCGGCGCGTCAGAAGAAAGATGGAGATAGGTTTCCGGGTTCTCGTTGGCGTTCTGGAAAAACTTGTAAAATTCATGGTAATCTTTTTCCTTTAAAGTTGTTTTGGGCTGCGTCCAGATGGCTTCCACACTCTCGATTTTATCACCTTCGAGATAAATGGGAAAGGGCACAAACTTGGAATGCTTGTTAATGGTGTCTTTTATCCGGGTTTTCCCTAAAAAGTCCTTTTCATCTTCCTTGACGAATAATTCAATGCGTGTTCCCCTGGTTTTTTTTCCTTTTTCTTCAATGGTATAGTCTTCACCGGATTTGGATTTCCACAACAGACCTTTACTGCCTTTGATATAGGACCTGGTATGGATATGGATTTCATCCGCTATCATAAAACTGGAATAAAAACCCACCCCAAATTGACCGATTAAATCCATTCGATCTTTGGCATCGGATTCGGTTACCTTTTTTACAAAGTCCAATGTACCGGAATGCGCAATAGTCCCGATATTTTCAACGAGCTCCTGCTTGGTCATCCCGTTCCCCGTATCTTCCACCACTAACCTTTTTTTATCTTTGTCAAAGGTAATGTCAATTTTTAAATCCAGGTCTTTGTCCTCGATGTCGGAATTGATCAGGCTCTCAAATTTGACCTTGTTAAGCGCATCCACTGAATTGGAAATCAACTCCCTTAAAAATACCTCTTTGTGCTGGTAAAGGGAATAAACCAGTATATTCAACAACTGCTTGACCTCCGATTGAAATTCGTAATGCTCTGCTTTGACGTCGGTTTTCTTTTCTTCAGCGGGCTTTTCCTCTGCCTTCTTTTTCTTGTCTTTGGGAGGTTCTTTTTTGGTTTCTTCGGTCTTTTTGGGTTTTTCCTCGGCTTTGGCAGCGGTTTTCTTTTCCTTTCCTTTGGGGGGTTCTTTTTTGGTTTCTTCTGTCTTCGTAGTTTTTTCCTCGGCTTTGGCACTGGTTTTCTTTTCCTTGTCTTTGGGGGGTTCTTTTTTGGTTTCTTTGGCCTTGGTGGTTTTTTCCTCGGCTTTGGCTTTGGTTTCTTTTTCTTTTGTTGTTTTTTCGACTTTTTCTTCGGTTGTTTTTTTCGTCGCCATTTTTTACCTCCTGGTTACTTATATAAGTTTGATCTTATATCTCTTTTGTCTGATTTATCTTAGTACGTTATTATAACACTTTTTTTTAAAAATGGCAACATCAAAAAAAAAATTCCGGCAATTCTAATTTTAGCCACGGATGAACACGGATTACCACAGAAAAACAAGGTAAATCAGTAACAAAACAAATATTTGGGATTTACTCCAGTAGTTCTTTTACGTAAACGATTTTGACGCCTTTTTGTTTGATATAACGTTCGGAATCTTTGATGGCTCGGAGCGTGCTTTGCAGGGGATGGCCGATGGCAATGGCTCTTCCTTTTTGCAGGGCAATATCCACTAGTTTCCGCACCTGGGCAATGGAGTGAGAATAAGTAGGAATATGATCCAGGAAAACATCTTTATATGCTGCGTTTATATTTAACTCTTTGGCCACTTCATAGGCGACGGTGCCTCCAATAGTCCGGGAATCAACAAAGAAAAGACCTTCTTCTTTTATTATTTTTAAGACCCGCGTCATTATTTGACGGTTTGCTGTTATCAGAGAACCTTCATGGTTATTCAATCCTTCGGCAGTGGGGACAATTTGTTTGGCTCGTCGGATTAACGAGCGGATTTGCCGGTCAGTGGAACCGAGGGTAATCACTTTACCCGGATCGTACCGTCTGCCATTGGAATTGGTGGGCTGCATGGGTAAATGGATCATTGTTTTTATACGGTACTCCTTCAGCCAGCGGACAACTTCGTGAGCGCGGTGGGAGTCCGGTAATACCGAGGCCGTGATAGGAATCTTCAGGCGTTTCAACTCCAGTGCGCCAATATCATACTCCCCGATATCATCAATGATAAAGGCAATTCTTGTTGGGTGCGTTACTTTTACTTTTGGCTGTTCTTTGGGTTTTACCTTTTCAACAGGTTTTTTCCCCGGTTCCCTGGCCTTTGCAACGGGTCTCAATTTGGAGATCAGCAGCAAATGAGTTACTTTTGGGCCCAGCTTAACTTCGTAGAGCATAATGGATTTGCCGGCCAGTCCCTGGATTTCCCTGAGCTCCAGTTTGCCCTTTACCAGGTCTGTTATTATTTTAACTTTGGCGATTAATCCGGCAAATCTTGCTTGATCGATATCCAGCTTAAAATGGTATTTGTTTTCTTCATCCAGGAAATAGTCATGAGGGATTTTATTTTTGTTTAATATGTCAATCAATTGAGTGTTAAATTGGATGATTTTGCTGTCTACTTTTTTCAGGGGGATAATTTTTGTAAAAATAACGGATTTTTCCCCTTTTTTGAAATCAATATATTCCAATACCACGATGGTAACAATGGCAATGACAATAAACAGCACGAAGAGTTGCAAAAAAGTATTTTTGTTCTTTTTTCTTTTTCTAGTCCTGGTCATACGTTTTCTTCAAGATAAAGACGGCACGATCGATGATTTTATCGGGATCGGTTTCATTTATCTTAACATCTGGGGTAACACCCGTATCGGCCGGATTTTTTCCATTTAGTAAAAAAAATCCCTCGGTTAGCAGGATGGAACTGCCATCGTAGAGAGAAAATTGCTTGATTTTTGAAATAAACCCCCTGGTTTTCACGCCCACCAGTATGGCCCTGTCTTTGCCATATTCTTTAAACAAGGCCGCCAACAGTTCACCATACATGCGGGTGGATTTATTGATGATAACCACCGCCTGATAGGCTAAGGGGTGTGAAGACCCTAATAAAAATTTTTCTTCTTTGTGCTTTGTTTTAATGGTTAGGGGTATGGACCGGGGGAAAAACACCCGGGTCAGTTGAATGAAGGCATCGATATCCCCACCGCTGTATTTTCTCAAATCGATAATAAGTTTTAAGGGGTTAGTGTGGGATAATTCATTTTCTAACTTTTGTTCCAGGTGAGCTGCATTCGTTGCATCGATGCGTGGAAGTTCCACCAGGATGTTGGCGTCTATGTTTTTGATTTTAAGATCGGTATTGACTGATGTGGTTTTTAATTTGATTTTATTGGGTTTTCCCGGTTTGTTTTGATTTTGCAGCAGGATAAGTTCAATGGTTTCGGGTTTATCTGTATGTAACGAAAGAACCATCTCCCAGAAGGATTGACCAAAGATACTTTCCCCGTTAATTGCTTTTATGGTGTCCCCGGGTTTAAGACCGTGTTTTTGGGCTGGGGAGTTGGGGACAATATCGGTAATATAGAAATAGTTAGACTGTTTTGTGCCGTAAATACCGCAGTTGTAGGTCTTGCCTTGTTGGTATAACCGGTAAATTTTTGTTTTTGGGGCATCCAGGTAGGTGGAAAATTTGTCCAGGGAGCGCAGCATCCTGGAAAAGCCGCCAGGGAACTTCTTTTCCGGTTGAACCTCTTCCACATACTCCATCTTCACCAGGGACACCACTTCGGAAATTAGCGATAGATAGTCATATTCTTCTTTGGCCTCTGGATGAGACTGGAAAATTTTTGTGCCCCCGAATATCAAAAAGAGTGCCACCGTAACAGCAATAAGAAATACAAAATTATTTAATTTCTTCATCTATCACAATTTCTTTTTTTATTTTGCAACATTGCATTATAACAAAAAAATTATTAAATGACCAACAAAAAATCAGGTTTTTCATTCTATCAGACTCCAAATATAGCGTCAAGTATTTAAAGGATGGCAATCTTCATTTTGACACACCCGGCCTCCTCAATCACATCGATGAAGGAGCCCCACCTCTCGATAGAGGAGAGACACTTCCATGACTTTTTTAACTTTTGTCTTGACAATAAAAACATAAAATGATATAACAAATTTTCTGATTAGTACAGGAGCTAGAAAATGGTTTATTTTTTTGGCTATTTGAAACGGAAGGATGCAGCAAAGAAGGTGTTGATTCTGATTCGCAATTTCATAACAACATATATTTATAATGAAGCAGACACTTGCTTGAGTAAAAAAATAAATCTCTAAAATAGGAGGAAATATTATTATGATAACCAGATTTATTGTTATTTTTAAGGTAATTATTGCTGCCTCTTTGTTTTTAATTAATGTGCAATGTATACCTTCAGATCTTGAAAAACTTATTAATCTTGACGTGCCTTTTCATAACCAGGAGTGTAGTAATTGGTGCGGTATAGCATGCATCCAGATGTGGGCACATTTTGATGGATTTTCTGTAACCCAGCAAGAAATTGCAAATGAATTAGGCATTGGCTTCAACCAGGCGACCAGCCCATTTGATTTAGAAACGGGTATAGGATCTTTTACTTGCTCTGAGGGTTATTGTGCAACCAGAGGCATTTTTGAACCGGGTGCTCAAGGCGATCTAATTGGGGCAACCATATATGCAATCCAGGATTATGTACCATCTATTATGCCATTTTGGATGGATCATGCTGTTCTCATAAAAGGGTATAAATGGCGTGAAGATGAAAATGGTAGGCCCTTAGCTATTAAAGTTTGGTTTCACGATCCTAATAATTTGCCAAATCGAACTATTGATGGTGGTACTTTGGAAATTCGTTTTATGCCCGCTCCTGTCTATTGGGTAATAATTGGCTTACCTGATTATGTCTTTGAAGGAATCATTGGGCATGATTCATTTGTTCTTGCAGGGGGGACCTATTATGGTGGTCCATATCACTATGACCCAAAAGATTTGGTACCAGACCCCAATCCTAATTGAATTAATATTACCAGGAGGTGAATAATGAATTCAAAGAAATTTATCGTTGTTTTAGCGTTAGTTTTTCTCTTAAGTCTTCCGATTACCGGAGAGAAAAGACGGGATAAAAAGTCGATGAAAGAACTGACAGACCCCTCCTCACCCTCTTATGTGCCATATCCTTACCCGAAGAATAGAAAGGAAATAATTGCCGATTTAAAATATTATGTGGAGAAATATTGTGACATGGAAAATGTGATCTATGTTGGTACTCCTCCAATCACAGACATCATGTTAAATAAACTATTTGAACCTCAATCGAGTTACAGAATTTGGAAAATAATTAAAGTTAAGAATCGTATTGCCCAATTGGCTGATAATTATACCTGGTTAATACTGGTTATGGACAGGGATGGAAATATTCCTTTGCGAGTAGCATTAAAGGCATCTGGTTTATGGGTAGAGTCTGGTGCTATCGGTGAAAATGATCTTAAAACATCCTCACCGGGACAACGCATGAAACTGAAAAGACTCATGAAATCTAAAACAGATGAAGATGTTAAAAATGTTTTATCCGAATCCCTCGGTCGTTTCATTGACAACAAAGAAATTAAAAAAATGGAAAGAGTAGCTTATTCGTCACCTTTGGGATGCTACTTATTTCCGGTAAGGAAAACAAAAATGGTGGATGGAACCATCTATTACTACAGTGAAATTCAAGATGTGATTTACAGTATTGATAAGAAAATCCCCTGGAAAAAGGATAAGCAAGGATTTCGACCATACACGTTATCATTGGTTCCGCACCGGGATTATCTTCCCGACACCATCGATGATGAGTTGGTGGTTCTGAAGAAAATACCCAGGAAGTAGAAAGATACAGAAAAATTATAGATTAAGGTCATAGCAAAAATTTCCTGAAGTTTTATGTTTCGGGCAAATTTAGTCGCATCTTCGTCTTTGTTAAATGGAATTTTATGGTTCCTTTTTAGGGGAAAGAGAAAGGCAGAAATGCCTCTTTTATTGTCTTTTGCTGAGCCATTTTAATGGATCCTGCGGTTTTAATTGCGTTCGCAAAAGATTTGGTACCAGACCCCGATCCCAATTGAATTAATATTACCAGGAGGTGAATAATGAATTCAAAGAAATTTATCGCTGTGTTAGTGTTAATTTTTCTCTTATGTCTTTCGGTTACCGGGGAGAAAAGACGGGATAAAAAGTCGATGAACGAACTGACGGACCCAAAATCACCCTCTTATGTCCCATATCCTTACCCGAAAAATAGAGAGGAAATAATTGCTGATTTAAAATATTATGTAGAGAAATACTGTGACATGGAAAATGTGACCTATGTTGGCACTCCTCCAATCACAGACATCATGTTAAATAAACTATTTGAACCTCAATCGTCTTATAAAATTTGGAAAATAATTAAAGTTAAGAATCGTATTGCCCAATTGGCTGATAATTATACCTGGTTAATACTGGTTATGGACAGGGATGGAAACACTCCTTTGCGAGTAGCATTATTGGCATCTGGGTTATTTGCAGAGTGTGGAGCTATCGGGGAGAATGATCTTAAAACATCCTCCCAAAAACGCCGCAAGAAACTGTTAAGAATCCTTAAAGCTAAAACAGATGAAGATGTTAAAAATATTTTATCCGAATCACTCGGTCGTTTCATTGACGACAATGAAATTAAAAAAATGGAAAGAGTCTCGTATTCGTCACCTTTAGGAACTTTTATATATCCGTTATGGAAAATAAAAATGGCGGATGGAACCATCTACTTCTACAATGAAAATCGTGATATGATCTACAGTATTGATAAGAAAATCCCCTGGAAAAAGAATAAGCAAGGATATCGCCCATACACGTTATCATTGGTTCCGCACCGGGATTATCTTCCCGACACCATCGATGATGAGTTGGTGGTTCTGAAGAAAATACCCAGGAAGTAGAAAAATACAGAAAAATTATAGATTAAGGTCACAGCAAAAATTTCCTGAAGTTTTATGTTTCGGGCAAATTTAGTCGCATCTTCGTCTTTGTTAAATGGAATTTTATGGTTCCTTTTTAGGGGAAAGAGGAAAGGCAGGAATGCCTCTTTTATTGTCTTTTGCTGAGCCACTTTAATGGATCCTGAGGCTTTAATTGCGTTCGTATCTCAAAATAAAGGGCTTTCCCAGAGGTATACCCCGTATCGCCCACCAGGGAGATCAATTCTCCTTCATTAACATTGTCTCCTCTCTGTTTAATCATCTTTTCACAATGACCGTAAAGGGTGTATAGGTTTTTGGCGTGCTGGATGATAACCAGGTTACCATACCCTTTGTAATAATCGGCAAAAACCACCTCCCCGGAATAGATGGCCCTTACTTCGTCCGAACCAATGGGCTTTATTTTAATACCATTGTTAATGATGTAGGTATTAAACTTAGTACTTTTCTTTTTCCCGAAAAAGGAGATAATCTTTCCTTTGATGGGCCATTTTAATTTCCCTTTGACCCGTTCCAGATCGATCGAGCCCAGGAGTCTTTTTAAGGGTTTGCCGTAAATCAATTTATTTAATTGGGCTGCTTCGGCTTCCAGCTCATCCAGCAATTGCTTGTACTGTTTTTTGTCATTGTTGATTTTTCTTATTAAATTCAATTTCGACTGTTTCAGATACCTGATATCCCGTAGTTTTTGCTCCTTTTGTCTTTGTAAATTTTGAAGATTGGTATGGTGAATCTCCAATTCCTTTTTGACTGCCATTAAGCGCTGAATGTTTGTTTTGAGTTTATTGATTTCATTGGATTTGTAATCAATCAACGAGATAAATAGACGGTAATTTGTGAACAACTGCTCAAGGGTATTGATGCGGATAAAGAGTTTCAAATAGGTATTCCCGCCGATCTTATACAGGAGTCGGAGGATTTGTTTTAAATTTTTCTTTGATTCCTGGATTTCCATTTCCAGTTTCTTCTTTTCCGAATTTTTTTTATTTATTTTTCTTCCCAGGGTTGTTAATTGCAGCTTTATCTTATTGTTTTCGATATGGGCTTTCTCATATTGAAGCTCGATTTTATAGATATCATTTAATATAGAGCCTTCCTCCTTTTTTAATTCTTCCAGTTTATTGTTGATACCATGGATTTGTTTGGCAATTGCGTCCAGTTTTTCTTTGTCTGATGTAGACCGGAGCAAACACACACAGAGCGCTGCCAGACCGAAAAACACCGCAAACTTCTTCATTTCCTTTTTATTTTAACACAGGTTAACCGTTTCTCAAAATCATACCCCGACAATGAACTCATTTTTGCCTTTTATTGGTGGGCCCAATCATTATAGCAAGATCAATGCCTGTTACCTGATTTTTCCCCGGGAAAATCACTTTGAATCCAAATTTATCGGTTTGAATCATTTGTTATATATTTTTATAACCTTTGAATCGATTTTTATACTAGTTTGATACCTCTCTTATAGCCATTAGCCTGATGTTCATGACATAATACAGGTAAGATTGTTTGGCAATAATTTAGAGAGCAACGGTAAAATAAATTGTCAAATGATCGCTTTCCTTGATCGAATCATGGGAGGATAAAATTTTTAATTGCCCTCATAGTCTAAAAATTCACAAAGGGGTGATGATTATCGTCCTCCTTATAACGCTTTTTTCTTATGAGTTTATTTTTCCGGAGGGAACTTTTAGGAGGAAAATATAGATGGAGAAGATCGGGAATTAGCTGACTGTTTGCCTCGTGAAGATGCGTCGGTTTTTTGGGAAAACTGGTCCAGGTACCGGCAAGAACTTTACCGTATCTGCCTGAAGATGATGAATGGCGCACCTTATGATGCAGAAGATGCCCTGAGCGAAGCCATGCTTAAAGCCATGGATAAATTTCCCCTGTATGCCCCGAATATATCCAATTTCAAAGGATGGTTAATTCAACTCACCCGCAACGTTTGTATTGATATTTTCAGGAAACGTCAAAAAGAAGGAGTATACATGGATAATATGGATGATATCGGTTCTGAAAATAATAACAATCCTAATGGTAAGTATTTGGAGGATTCGCCTGAAAGTACGTATTTAAATGAATCCTTTTACAGGGAAATTTACCAGGCAATTTCAGGATTACCTCCTCGTCTGCGTGAACCTTTTATTTTACGTTTTTTTAAGAAGATGCCCTACAGGGGCATCGCGCAGTATTTTGGTATCACCAATGAGAACGTTCGCAAGCGCATCCAGCAGGCAAAGGCAATCTTACAACACCAATTAAAAATAAAAGAATCCATCCTTGATTTGTTAAATGTTTTACCAGTGATAGAAAAAAATGGCGAAAGTTCACAAGCCTGGTTAAAAGGCTTAAGAGATGCGGAAGAGATTCTCCACCGGGAGTTCCGGGAGATCGGTTTCCCGGTGGCCGCCACCTGTATGGTCCAGGTAACCTTACCTGAGGGAATCCAGCGAAGTATGCATATCTTTTTGAAATGCAAGCCCTCGAGACAACATATCAAGATTAAAACATTACAAAAATACGTGAAAAAATATCCCGGTGGATGGAAGAAACAGTTGGAACTGGCTGAACTCCTGGCTGCCACTGGAAATTGGATTGGCGCCCCGGAGCAATTCCGGGAAGTCCTGGAAAAGCATCCCCAGGCAGTGGATGCCGGGATGCAGTTAGGAGAAATACTTATTAAAAGCGGCCAGGAAAAGGAAGCCATTGAAATATATAAAAATGCACTTCTTTATGTGCGCAAAGAATCCAGCAAATATCACCTGCTGGGCATGATGGAATACTGTGAACACCGGTTTGAGTCTGCAAAAAAAGCATTTGAAAAGGCAGCTTCCCTGGAACCCGGGAACGAGGCCCACTATCAAAAACTTGGCCTGGTGAGCCAGCAATTAGGCAGCCCGAAACAAGCCGTGGAGTATTTTGATAAAGCATTGGAGATTAACCCTGGTGACCTGGTTTCCCTGGTCTGCAGTTGGGAGAGCTTGATCGCACAAGGTCTGCTGCAAAAAGCTGAGGCATATGTGAACCGCGTATTGGAGATATACCCCTTTGACGTATGGGCCCTGAAACAGAAGGCAGACCAGCGCTGCCGCAGGGGGTTAGTAAAAGGAGAAGAAGGAAAGGAAACAAGAGAATTGATCAGGAAGATGAAGAAACTGGCACCAGGGGTGGCTGAGGTGGATGAATCCCAGGCTATTTATTATTTTTACCGGGGGCAGCCCAATAAGGCCCTGGAGGTGTTGAAATCCGCTGTCTTAGCAAAGCAGGATTGCCCGGACAATTGGTATTATTATGCTTTTTGGCTGTATCGCACCGGCGCCTGCCAGCTTGCTGCCGATGCCCTCTTGAAAGCATATGAACTCTACGAAAAAGACCCCCGTATCCTCCAGGCTGCGGGTGAAATTCTCACCGCCGCGGAAAGGTGGGAATCATTGAAACAGGTGATGGGAAAGAAATAATAAAATTAGCCCCCTGGTAAAAAAATTCACAATAAGCAATGACCACTCGTCCTTTCCTCTTTGCCAATACCTATTCCTCTGGGAATCGGCTTTATTAATGCCCCTGTCCTTTCAAAATCATTCACTGATCCATTGATGCTGCTATGAAAATAAGCCTCGAAGACACGCGAAGGGACGCGAAGAAAAAATGCTCATATATACGATTGTAGGGGTTTGATTCATCAAACCCCGTAGAGATGCGGATTAATCGTCCAGGGCCGGGCTTGATAAATCAAGCCGTGAAGCATCTACAATAGAATTAAGAAATTGAGAGCATGATTTTCATACGTCTCCGGGCGTGGCCGCGGCCTCATGAGCAACTGCAATGATTTTTACATGGAGAGCGGCATTACTTGGTACTAAAAGAGAAAACACCAGGTCGTTGTAACAGCTTGACGTGGGCAGCCTTCTCCATGGGAATGGGTTTGCCATCGGCGCCGGATGGTACAAACCTACCTGTTGCGGGATCATATACGAGTGTCTGACTTGTTATAGCTCCTCCGAATGTGACTGACGTGGCATTCCCGTTAATATCTGTAATAACGGTCCCGGAAGTAAATTCAGCTTGTAACCATACAAAAACGGTAGTTAAAGGGGTAAACGTGACCTGAAACGCAGCGGGGACGAGGGCTGCATTTATCGGTGATGGAGCAATACCGCTGGCGTTTATAGAAGCTTTTTGTTCCAGGCCGAAGGTCAATACCGGGTATGATGTATTCGGCATGTCATTATTAACTTTGTATTGTCCTTTCCCAGGGGCGCCGCTGCCTGTAAAGGGTCCTTCAAATGTCGCAGCGGCATTAAAAGAATAATATGCGGCATCCAGGGCGGGAAACACCTCACTCAACCTTGAAATAACGGCACCATTTTGAATCACCTGGTTTGGAGAGGCATATATGCCGAATTCCTCTTGCCATTCGACCTTATTTCCCCCAAAGGGATCGAAGACCAACCAGGTAACATTCGGGGTCCCACCGCCAACCGGCTTTGCCAGGGTAAGCTTTAATTGAGCTGCCCTGATGATTCTCAAAGAATCATTATCGATAATCAAATCTAACGTGTAGTTAACAGCCATAATTTTTCTCCTTATTTGGTTTTATAAATGGAAAATTCCTTGATTTTCCACCGCTTAGGGAAATCTTTGATTCTTGACATCTGCGATCCCGTTTTCATTTTCTTTAACATCTTTAATCTCCGATTAAAAATATATAACTTAACAAAGAAAATGTCAACAGCAAATTTACAGGAATTCTAATTTTGACCAAATTAGGGGCAACCACAGGGAGTTGCCCTACAAATCCGGTAAATATTTGTCGATTATGGGGGATTTTAAGGGTGTAGGGGCGGGTCTCTGTGCCCGCCCTTTCAAAGTTTCTTTCTCTTAAGGCCAAAATGTATTGCTACTGTTGAATAAATTTACCCAGGCTTGCGGAATAAACAACGGTAATCGTTTGATTAGCAGGGCTAAAGGACAATTGGGTGGCCACACTCTCCGCTTCCAGTTCGGATTCCCGCAAGGGAATTTTCGCGCTTTCGGCCGCCCTGAAATCGGAACTGATTATTACATTATCATGAACAGCGCCTGCCGCGATATTGGAGGCCAGGAAGATCAGGACCGTTTCCCTAGGAGTGAACTTAGCAAATTGCAGCGCAGGTACGACTTCGGCATTGATTGGCATTATCTCGGTCTTTTTGCTGTTGACGGTACAGGTTTGGGCCATGCCGAATGTTATCCACGGCTGCTGATCAGAAGGAACCTGGTTGCTGACCTCGTATTGTCCATCCCCTAATTGTGAGTTGGGCTGGCCGTTAGAGAAGGATAGATTGCCGGTAAATGTATACTCAAACCGGGCCTGTGCTGCTTTACTGGAATTTACAATAATTTTTTTGTCTTCCCCGGGTTCCGTGAGGGAAGCATACAAATAGTAGGCGTTGTCCCAAGTCACTTGATTTTGTTCGAAAGGGACGAAAGTTACCCAGGCAATTTTATGCTGTCCGTCGGGTACGACTTTGATCAATACAACTTTTTGATTCGCTTTGTTGATGGTTTCCAGGTCATCCTTGTTGATTTGAACCTTCAACGTATACGTCATATTCACCTCTTCCAGCAGAGTCTGCCGGGGAAAATAAAATAATTTACGCCTCCCCCCTGTATTTCCAATGTGTCCTGGGTCCGATATTGTGCACAGTAACCTTATAAATGATTTTATTTAAAAGACCAAAAGGAAGAGATGGCGGAGATCGCTCCGCCTTCCTTCCCTTCATTTGCTAATACCTATTCCTTTCGGAATCGATTTTTTTAACGCCCCTGTCCTTTCAAAATCATTCGTTGATCAATTGATCCTGCAATGATTTTTTCCAGGACGGCGGCATTACTTGTTACTTAAATAGAAAACACCAGCTCGCTGATGCGCCAGGACATGCGAAACCTTAGCCCAAGGAATCATTTTGCCATCGGCGCTGGATGGTACAAACCTACCTGTTGCCGGATCATATACGAGTGCCTGACTTGTTATAGATCCTCCGAATGTGACTGACGTGGCATCCCCGTTAATCTCTGTAATAACGGTCCCGGAAGTAAATTGCCCCTGTAACCATACATAAACGGTAGTTAAAGGGGTAAACGTGACCTTCATCGCAGCGGGGATGAGGGCTGCATTTATCGGTGATGCTTCAATACCGCTGGCGTTTATAGAAGCTTTTTGTTCCAGGCCGAAGGTCAATGCCGGGTGTGTTGTATTGGGCATGTCATTATTAACTTTGAATTGTCCTTTCCCAGGGGCGCCGCTGCCTGTAAAGGGTCCTCCAAATGTAGCACTGGAACTAAAAGAATAATATGCGGCATCCTGGGCAGGAAACACCTCACTTATCCTTGAAATAACAGCACCGTTTTGAATCACCTGGTTTGGAGAGGCATATATGCCGAATTCCTCTTGCCATTCTACCTTATTTCCCGCAAAGGGAGAGAAGACCAACCAGGTAACATTCGGGTTTCCACCGCCAACCGGCTTTGCCAGGGTAAGCTTTAATTGAGCTGCCCTGATGATTGCCAAAGAATCATCATCGATAATCAAATCTAACGTGTAGTTAATAGCCATAATTTTTCTCCTTATTTGGTTTTATTTTTTAATCCTGTTTAATTTTGTGGGTTTTAATTCCTATTGGCTATAACATCGGTTAAGGTGCTCTTTCATTATAAAACATCATACGTTCCTCCTCTCTTTAGAGTATCAATGCTGCCGGCACCCATTCTACCAACTGCATTACCCTAAGACGAAACAAATGCCGGGTTCGTGAATTTTTTGATTTTGGTTTTAATTTTTATTCACACCTTATTGAAAAGAATATACCTGGAATTGCCCTCTTAATCAAAAAATTCACAAATCAATACCTGGAATCGTTTTTACGATATGGATTTTAAATAGGCAGCCGGGTCAGGATTTAATCCGACCTGAATATAGATATAAGGAGAAGATTTGTGAATTATCATCAACTTACTATTGAAATTGACCTGGACGGACTAAAAAAAATACAGGAGTTTCAACAGAGTGTGGCAATCGTCCGTTCATTTAAAGGATTCGATCCTTCTAAAGAACACCCTGTCGTGTGTATCGCATTTGAGCCATTTTGGCAATATAACATAATTAAATTTACCACGGACTGGAAAATGGTTGTCTCAACTCAATCAATCAAAGAATACAATACAGTACTTGTGCAGTGTGAGACTATAAGTCCGGTATCAGTCGGATATACATATACTTACAACGGGGTATCTTTCGATGAGGGTCGAAAAGGCCTCCCATCACAATATGGGCTTGACAATCAACATGATAAAAAAGAGACCATAACCGTGGGTATGTCACAAAAAGTAATCTCACCAAATGAGGATGAACAATTCAGGCAGACTAACGCTGCAGCCGTTCCTTTCGACAACATTATTTATTTTGAACCCCTCGAAAAAATAAAAGTGTTTTTGGCAAACAATATGAAAAATGGTTTGATCCTACCACCCAACATCCTTATACCCAATACCGATCGCCGTCCCATATCCGGGCCTTTGGAAATAGTTATTGGCCGATACCTGGAAGTCAACCTGACTGATAAAGAGACCATTATCCATTATGATAACAAAAACAACACATTTGCTTTGGGTCCATTGCCCGCTTGATAGAGAAGAGCAAGAAAAACGAGAAAACGAATTGGGGGTGTGTCTCAACTTAAGACGCGCCCCCGGTAAAAGGCAAACAAATTAAAAACCAGGAGGTTAAATAAAAATGAGCAAAATGTTATTTCTTTCGATTGTTTTGGTTTTGTTTTTAGGCGTAAATTCCAGTTTTTGCAGGGGAAATCCCCAGGAAGAATCCACTGGAAGTTCAGATGAGTATATCTACCCGGTTCGACCCGGGACCAAGCAGTGGAAACAATTTAAAAATGCTGCCGAAAAAAGGGCTGCCTGCCAGATACCCACCGAAACCCTCAAAAAAATGTCAACCAGGGGGGTGGTGGATTCCTGTATAAACCACCCGCTTGGGGGAGAGATCCTGTTCTATAATAGCCTGGAGCAGGGATTCTTAGCAATGGTTTCGAATTTCAATGTGTTTAAGGAACTACTGGCACGGGAAGACAGCGGGACAGAACTGCTTATGATATACCAAAAAATGGACCCGGAAGAAATCCGGGAAAAGAAACTAAAAAAAGGAACAAAAGACTGGCTTCTTCTTAAATACTTCCTCATTGAATTACTTTTATCCCGCCCGGAAATTATTGAAAACCTTTCCGGTTCAGAGAGGCTTGAATTGATTTCCCGGGCCTACAGGACCTATACTTTAAAGGAAAAATATCCCAAAACTTACGGTTTCATTGGAACGATTGCATGCCTGGCTATCATGAAAAGAGTCATGCAAAAAGAAGGGGTTTTACCACCTGATACTGAAACGGAAAAAAGAGATGTATACAGAGACTATGCAGGGATCAAAGATTCCCATATAAAATTTATTCTTTCCAGGGCCTGGAAGTTTATCCGGGATAGGAAAAAATAAAATTAAATAAGAAAGGAGATATAAAATGAATATGCACATGATAAGAAAATATAGACTCATAGTCTATTTCTTTGTTATAGCGGTTTGTTTTGTCTTTAATGCAGGAAACATTCTCTTTGCGGATTACCCCAGCACAGTGAATACGCCGAACGGGACTCCAGTCCCGGTGGAGGTAAGGACATGGGAACTCTCACCCCAGGAAATTCAATATTTGGATAATTTGGCCACAACACTATTCCCAAATGCCACTCTTTTAAGGAGTAGTACGCGAAAATACAATTGCCATTCATATGCCTGGCATAATCAATCTGCATCTAACGACAAATGGATGGTCGATCCCTCTGATTATTGGTTGGATGGCAGTTATCAACTGCAATCAACGGCACAAGCAGGTGACAAAGTTTATTACGATGTGGCCAGTTCTCACTCTGCTATCGTAGATAGTGTAGGAACTGAAACGTATTTTGTCTCTAAATGGGGTCCAGGTCCTCTTATGCGTCATACCCCCACTGACTGCCCCTACGATCACAACCCCTCAGATTTACGCTACTATAGGAGATAAGATACTTCTTGCTTTGGCAGCATTAAAAAACTTTACCGGGAAAACCATGGGCTTGAAAAATAGAGCTGCAGCAGACCCGGGCCCGATTCCCCGGCAATTTCTACCTCTACAGGTCCTGGTAATTTACTTAATCGCGGTGTTGTGGGGCTGCTCTCCCGGTCAGCCCCAACCCGCTGCACCCCTTAAGAAAACCGCCAAAGAAACATTGGCCATCATTGAAAGGGATACCCTGAAGACCCGAAATTTTGTCCCGGTTATCAATCATGAAACCATGATTGTCAACCTTGGCGATGATGCCCTGACAATTGATATATATTCTGATATTCCCCGGGGAAAGTATATAAAAGACAGTCCCTTTACTGCCTTTGGCAGGGATTCCCTGTTGGAAGAGGATATATTTTCGCCCTTTATCGTTCCCGTTAAAAGCCATATTATCCTGGGAAAACCCGGGGTAAAAAAAAATGGCGACAGGGTTTCTTATTATTGGGAAAATGTATCTTTGCCGCCAGGAGAGGCGAGATCGGCCCAATATGAAAATGATTACGGTAAAGCCGATGATTTCTACTTCAACGATGGAATAGACATTGCCGGACTGCATATCAAAAGTTACCAAACAGTAGAAAAACCAGGAAAAAAAGAAACGCTTTATCATTTGGGAATAAGTCTTTTCCTGGAGAACAGCAGTAACCGGGATATCACGGATATGTTTTTCCGGGTCTTCATACCCACTTCCCTGGTGTTGGAGGACCATGGTGATTTGTATTTCCTGGTGGAACCGGTGCAGATCCGGTCCAGCAAAAATATGACGGTTACCACTGGCGGTATGACAGATGGTTTTGGCAATGTAACCCGGGGTATTGATGCTTCTGTGCAAACCAGGATATTAAAGGCTGGCGCCTCTTTTGGGTGTGCGCTGCAAATTAAATGTAACAAAAAGGCAAAAAAGGGGGAAATCTATCCGGTATTTTCCGTCCGCGGTCGTCGTGAACGGGTGCGCCTCTGGCCTGCCTCTATTATAATGGGAGCCCCTATTGAAGGCAGGAAAAAATTCCACTGCATGGAGTACAACCTGGTGATTGGTGCCCCCTTCCTCTTCTACATGGATAAAGATAAGATCGCTGTTATTCGGCCTGAAACCATAAATAAACCAGGGAACACAGTAACACAAGTAAGTAACATGCAGCAAAACATAAAATAAAAGGGATCTTTTGAAAAAAACACTTAAAAAGGAGGTTTTAACATGGCACCAAATAAACGAGCACTTTGTGTAGGAATCAATGATTATCCGGGCACTGGAAATAACCTGTACGGCTGCGTTAATGATGCTAATGATTGGGCGTCATTACTGGTTGAGTGTTTTGGTTTTAAACAAGATAACATCACACTTCTCACTGATGCACTTGCCACGAGGTTAAACATCCTTTCAGCCCTCACCGACCTGGTGATTGATGCCGGACCAGGAGATGTGATTGTGTTTACCTATGCCGGTCACGGGACTTACATCCCTGACCAGGACGGAGATGAACCCGATAACCGGGACGAAGCGCTTTTTGTCCACGATGGAAAATTACCGGACGATGAGCTGCGCATCAGGCTTAGCCAGATCGAGCCCAGGGCTCACCTTACCGTCATCAGTGATTCCTGCCACTCCGGTACCATTACCCGAAAGATGTTAACCAGTGGGATTGATATAAACTGTGAAGCCCTGCAAAACGTTATGAGAGCGCGTTTTATGCCTTTGCAAAGTAATAACTGTAATATGGCCCTACCTATCCGAAAACGGTTCCTTTACCCGGAATACGGTATGCCTGAGGTGCTCTTAACCGGGTGCAACGCCGGTGAATCTGCTTATGATGCTTATATAAATGACCGTTACAATGGGATAATGACAGCCGCGGCTGTCCAATTGATAAGGAGCAACCCCAAACAAACCTTTCGGGAACTCCATCGAAATCTGCGCCGGAAACTCCCATCCAAATATTATCCACAAAGTCCCCAATTGGAAGGGTCGGATCAAAACAAAAATCGACAACTATTCACTTGAAAGTTTAAACACGAAACATAAGAAAAAAGAAAAAGGAAACAAAGGGAGAGGAAAGGCGGGTAGGAACCGCCGCGGATTCATCGGGGGGAAAAGTCCGGGAGAAATTTAGTCCCTTCGGAGAGAGAACCTTTTCCATTCTTTTTTCGTTATAATAATATTAAGGAAATTAACCACAAGGAGATAAACAAATGAGAAAATTAGCGTCAAGTTTTAGTCATGTTTTTGCCATCATCTTAATCAGCGGTTTGGTTTTTGCCGGCTGCAATGTGGGTGTCAATAGAAGCATCCATATCAGGGACGGTGAAACCGTAAACAGCGGCGCCTCAACCGTCAACGGCAGCATTACTGTCGGCAATAATTGCACCATCAGGGGCAATTGCAACACAGTGAACGGTAGGATCAAAGTCGGAAGCGACAGTGAAGTAAGAAGCCTGAAAACCGTGAACTCGGGGATTACCGTGGGAAAAAATACGGTTGTAGAGGGCAGTATTGGTACAGTCAACGGTTCTGTCACCTGTTATGACCATGTGAAAGTGGACCGAAGCATTTCCACTGTAAATGGGTCTGTAAAATGCAGCAAAGGAGTCAGGATCGAAGGCAGCATCTCCAATGTAAACGGGAACTTCGCCCTTAAAAATACCGCTGTAATGGGAGATATCAAAACCCACACCGGCGACATTACCTTACTGGATAAAAGCATCATCGAAGGCGATATTATTATCAAAAGAAGTCACAGCATTTCCCGCCGACTTCGAACAATAGACATTACAATTTCGGAGGGTTCCGTGGTGAAAGGTGATATTATTGTAAAAGACGATGACCTGGAAGTGAAGGTTTTCCTGTCCCAGGGAGGCAAAGTAGACGGCAAAGTTATAAACGCCGAAGTGGTCAACCAATAAAATCAACACCTCCTCCAACAGGATTTTTTTTTCTTTTTTACACTTTTCTCTTTACATCGTCTCTCCTTTTCTATAAAATAAGCCTTAAAAAAAATGAAAAAAAGAATTTGTATTTGTTGGATTAAATGTTTGGAGTTAATCGGGATAAAAGGAGAGACTAATGTCAGGTAACGTATTTAAAGAAAGATCCCTGTGCGTGGCCGCGGATTTCTCCATTGATGAAAAAAAATACCTCTTTGAAAAAACCAGGGAATTAAAACAAGCATGGCATACCAATGATATGGAAATACTCGATGGATTCCGCATCAATGATATGGATTTCGGGATATATGAGGTGTTTTTGGAAGACAGTACCCGGACAAGGGAGTCCTTTCGCAATGCGGCTGAGTTCCTGGGGGTCAAGCTTTCAATTTTTAGTTCGGACAGCTCGTCGTTTAACAAGCAAGAAAGCTACCTGGACGGGTTCATGACCCTGGTGGGCTACAATAATCATATATTTATTGTCAGGAGCCGATTGGAAGGGGTATGTCGGTGGCTGCAGCTTAGAGGCGAAAAATTTGCAGAGAGAAACCATCTTAGTTTTAAACCTGCCTTTATTAATGCCGGTGACGGGAAGCATGAGCATCCCACCCAGGAGTTGTTGGATGAGTTTACCTTGCTTGAGGATAATAACTGGCAGACAGACTCCCTTCATATTGCATTGGTGGGAGATTTATTCCACGGCCGCACCGTCCATTCCAAAGCGGATGGACTTAAAATATTCGGTCATGTTAAAGTAGACCTTATCGCACCGCCGGAAATAGCCATGCCTAAACAGTATATTGACAAAATGAAAGAAAATGGATTTGCATTAAGAGAATTTGATTCATTGGCAGAGTATTTGTCGCAGCCGGATATTGCCAGCCGGTTTTATTTTACCCGCCCCCAGTTGGAACGGATGGGCGATAGAATCTTAAAAATACAGGACCAACTGCGAGCAAAAATAACTTTTAGGGAGGAATTTATCAAAAAACTGCCGGCAAACACGTACTTCTATCATCCTCTGCCCCGGCATAAAGAGTTTCCCACCATTCCCACCTACCTGGATGATTTACCCCTCAACCACTGGGAGCGGCAGTCCATCAACGGCATGTTTGTACGAGTCGCGCTTCTCAGTGCCATTTCCGGACGAATCGGCAGCGATTTCAACGGGGAGAGCATTACCCCTACCAGTTACAGGGATGATTTCATCCGGGAAGTATCCCCGGATAATTCAAAACCCAAAACACTGAAAGAAGGTATCAACCCGTTGGCCAATGGGGTGGTAATTGACCGTTTTTGCCGGGGAGAACCCAAAGAAGATATCTGGCTGTATCTCTTTAAAACCCTGAAAATCATGGGATGGAGTCAATACCGGGGCAGCATTGGTGTGGGTGAGTCCAAAAAAGAACCCGGGGTATACAAAGGATTAATATTCTTACCGGAAATCAAAGAATTATCCTCCAGTGATATCCGCCGATTAGCGGCTGTGACCGCGGGATGCACGGTAAACATTGTCAAAGATAACAAAGTAGCCCGGAAGCTGAGGTTAATGTCGCCGCCGCGCATTTACAAAATTAAAGGCACCGGGTGTACCAATGAGGATTGTATATCTTTTCACGCCCATTGGGAACATGTTCCCCCTGAATTTATCAGGAGGCAAAATAGTACGCTGGAGTGCTTTTACTGCGGTACCCCCCACAAATTTAAAGATATCTGGAAATAGAACCGGCCCTGGTTTCACCTTGTTTCCTGTTTTCCCACACATATTTTCTTCCTGTATTTACCGGGGGTAGTTCCAAAATATCCTTTAAAAACCTTGATAAAATAATCAAGGGTATTAAATCCCACTTTTTCCGAAATTTTTTTAACTGTAAGCCGATTGTCTTTTTTAAGAAACATTACCGCCCGGCCCAACTTTACCCCCAATAAAAACTGCCCGGGAGTCATTGGCCCTCTTTTCAAGAATGAATAATACAAATTGGACTGGCTTATATTTAACTGGCGGCAGATTTTTTCTACTGTCAGTTCTGAAAATTCCATGGTGTCCCGGGTTATTATAAATTCTGTTACTCGATCTAAAATGGCAATACAAGAGTTTGTTTTTACCGGTTTCTTATTCATATATCAATTTTTACTATATTTGGAAGCTCCGGTCAAGTCCGGGGAATACGGAAAATCTTCCAAAATTTATCCCTGGAAACCCCTTTTATTATTGAAAATATTAATTTTAAAATTAAAAATTGCATTTGACAGTCGTTTTTTTTCTATATAGAATCAAGCATTCATCCTGTCTGCCCGGGCAGGAGTAAATTGAATCGAGGAGAAAAAAATGACTTATGAAAAAGTATCTTATGTAATGAGTAATGAAGAAAAAGAGGCGTTGAAACAGGACATAAACGCGCTTCGCGAAAAGGTATCGAAGTTTTCCATCAATCTTTCGGTAAATGAAAGACATTCAATGCAAAAGATGGGTAACAAATCCATAGCCTTTGTAGAACAGTCATTAAAATACGCAAAGGAACACCCGGAGTTTGTACCGCCTTACCTTAACCTGGAGGAATTTGAAAAAGACCTGGACCTGGCCAACCAGCTTAGAGACCTGTTGAAAATAGCGGAACCGGTCCTGGAGAAACTCAGTGACACTTTTTTGGCAGCAGGAGCGGATGCTTTTGCAGCAGCACGGGCCTTTTATGATTCGATTAAAGCCGCGGCCAAAAACAATGCACCTGGTGCAGATGCAATTGTTGCCGAACTGAAAAAAAGATACGATAGAAGAAAAAGTAAAACCAGGGATGAAGAAACAGCAACCAACTAACTCCTGCACCTGGTTCCATGCATTTGGCTGTTGTTGAGAGGCCTAAGCTGCAACGTTGACGCTTAAGCGTTTCAGTCGCAGCAATTACAGCTTGCAAGACGCTTTTTGCTGCTTTTATGACGCTTTTGCCTCTGGTGAGCCGCTTTTGCTAATCGCGAGTCACTTTTGCTTTTGCTGAGCGGCTTTTTCCTGATCGTCAGCAGCTTTTTCTATCCCGGAGGGTCTTTTACTGCTAATGTTACACTTTTGCTGGTCCGGAGACGCTTTTATCCATATTATCACCGACGATGCGTTTCTAATCATTTTGTCAAATTTTTAAACTTCCCAGGGGTCATCCCCAAAAATTTTTTAAAGGACTTGATGAAATCTTCTGACTTTTCAAAACCGAAATATTCAGCAATTTGCCAGACTTTTAAATGTCTCTTTTCCATCATTAGAGAAAATAAATACCTGACCCTATAATCTTTCCCAAAAATTGTTTACAAAAAAAAGGAGATAATTTGAAGAATTTGGGTGCCAATTTCACCTGGGGTGCATGAAAACTATCATTTTTTATCCGTCCTTATTATTTTTTTTTAACTTTTCAAATATGATTATCTTATCATCAATCTCATCAAAAGCAAAATCCATATGAGGAACAAGTTTTGTCCAATCTGGTCTATTTCCTTTTTTATCCTTTTTCCATGGGATCTTTTTCTCTATTCTATAAACCATATTTTTAAATGAACTATAGTAATAATTAGAGCCATCAGTCATTTTAATCTCCCATGTGGGCATGAAAATATCAGAAATTGGAGATGGGAAAAATATTCGTTCATTGGACTTAATTTCTTTTTTGCTTATAGGGCGATTTATATAATTAGACAAAATTTTAAGGACATCTTGATCGGTTTTTCCATATTGTGGTTCTTGATCGGTAGAATAAGCTGCAGTGCCTCCGTAAAGACCGTTTGCCAATAGGTGAATCCTTGCTGCTATTGAGTTATCTTTTTTATTCAATATAAAAACAATCCAGTAATAATCCTCAGCAAACCCGGAAACCCGGTTTTTAACTTTTAAAATTTTCCCAATTTCATATTTTGGTTTCTCTTCCAATAAATTTAACTTAATCTTATCTGTAATGGGAATATTTCCGGGGGTAAATGATTCATATCTACCCTTTTTGGGAGTACACAGCTTCTTTATTGCGTATTTTAAATCCTCTATTATTTCACTTCTAGTAATAGGATAAGGATAAGGTACATAAGATGGTGAAGAAGGATTTGTTAGCTCTTCAATGGATTTTGGCTTTACACGCTTTTCAGCAATGGTTACTTGTATCAAACAGATTACTAAAAATAAGGTCAAAAAATATTTGCGTCTGTTCATTTTTTCCTCCTATTATTTCAATTCTCAAAGGGATCAAAAGTCAATGGGTCATAGGGATTAGGACCACCATAAAAAGGCATAATTGCTGGAGTAAAATCCTTGATGGCCGCTATGCAAGCAGCGATGCAATGATCTTGCCCAATATTTGTATTATTATACTCTACCATGAATCCATAAGAATCAGTAAAGGCATTGACTCCTTCTACAACATTCTCTGGATAACTGCCAAGTGTAGCGATTCCAATATAATTTGCAATCTGATTTTGGGTTACATCAAAGTGGCGATCATACCATGCCCACATTTGAATACAAGCAATAGCACAGTAATTGTATTGCTCCTGCGGGCAATAAGGTACATCATCAAGAACATCAGTCCATGGGCCATCAAAACAACTGACCATAGACAATGTTAAGCAAATCAAAATTAAAAAACCGAAAGCTCTTCTCATATTTATCCTCCTCCAATATTTTTTTTATTCCACTAGTGTACAATATCTTTGTCTGATTGTCAATGTTCGGATACCTGGATATAACCCACTTGTGTGAGGTTTAACATTTAAGGTGCCAGGCTAATTTTTTCTTTTCACCAAATGTTAAGAAAATGCAAATGAAAAAATGCGTCTATGGACCTTAAACGGTGGGAGATTGAATTGAAAATCATTTTAAGTGCCAGGCCAATTTTTCTAATCGCCCTTTTTTTGTTCCACCTGTTGATATTTCTTTATATTTGTGGTATCTAACTTTTTATGAAAACATTGATTTTGGTTTTATTAATCTTATTTTTGATTTGGCCCTGTGGGGCTAAGGAGTATATTATTTGACGATTTCAACACATTTCATTTTTGCCAGGTCTAGAGATGAAGATGACAACCCGTTGGTTCTCTGTATCAAAAGGAAAGGAACCGAAGCACAGGACCTGACCCGGAGTGCCTTCCTGGTTTGCGGGCGCCGCCCGCTTTGTGTAACTTCGTGGTTAAAAACAGGAGGAGGCAAATATGGCCAAATATGAGTGCAGTGTTTGCGGCTTTATTTACGATGAAGAAAAACAGGGAAAAAAATGGGAGGACTTACCCGATGATTGGGTTTGCCCGGGGTGTGGAGCTCCTAAGTCTTCTTTTAATCGCCAGGAAGAGACTGAACTTGCCGGAGAAGAAAAGACAAGGAAAAAGCAGATGATTTGCAGTGTATGTGGTTACATTATTAACGAAGGATACCAGGGCGAGGTCTGTCCTGCATGCGGTGCTGCCAAAGCCGCTTTCCAACCCTATGTGGACAAGATGTCTCCCAAACGAAGAAAAATTCTCAATCTTCATATACACAATATTTTGGTTCACTTCCCCCAGGCCTTTTCTTTTTTAATGCTGTTCCTGATTTTTATGACTCTTTTTCTCAAGGATTCGCTAAAGTATGAATTCATGACTACCTTCAAAATACTTTCAATCTTCCTGCCTTTATCAGTGGGTGTAAGTATTATTAGTGGAGTGATAGATGGAAAAAACCGGTTCAAACGGATAACCACCCCTATCCTTAAGAAAAAAATCGTCGTGGCAATCCTCTTCCTTATTTTTTCTATCGGTGTAATGCTCGCCTTGACTGTTTTAAATATAAATCCAACATGGTTACTGCGGTTACTCATTGTACTTACCGGTTTTTGTGCTCTTTGTTCCCTGTTTTTGGGTTATAATGGCGGACGGTTGTCAGGAAAAGAAGTTCCCGGGTAAAATAAATTCCAAATCCCCAACAAACCCGTCCCACTAGGTGGTAGGCGAAAAAGTCCCCTCAATCGGTGTCTCGATCACATAACCGTCACATAAAAACGTTATACCCAGAAGGGAATATACCTGGCAAATTTTCTTACTAAAAAAAACTTGATTTTTATTTCTTTTTTAATTATACTTATGCAATGGGAAGGAATGATATTTTACAAGAACCGGGCAATGCAAAAAATATTAAGAAATTAATCGCTCAAAAAAAATTCCTGGTGCCTTTTATCGGCGCAGGGTTTAGTGCGCCAGCCTGTCCCACCTGGTCTGCTTTCCTTGACCTTTTCTTTGATGGAATTAAAGAGGAATTTCTCCATGCCAGGGAAATACAGCAATATTTGCAATTGAAAAACAGCGGCCATGAGAAGAAATTTGAAAAAATGGCGGATTTCTTAGTGGAAAAATCCGGCAGGCGCAAGTTTGAAGAAGAAATCAGCGCCCATTTTGATAAACCCCTGCCGCCCCAAATGAAACCCAAATTCCACCTGCTGCACCGGGCGTTTCCCGGGCTTAAAATCACTACCAATTTTGACTGCCTGGTGGAAAATAATGCCCCAGGTCCCGATGTTTGGGTTTGTCACGGGACAAAAGCAGGGGAATTGGAACGGCTGTTCACTCGTTTTGAACAAAACTCTTTGCTGAAAATTCACGGCGGGCTCAGGGACATTCATTCCATTGTGCTGGCTTCTTCCCAGTATGCCGCCCTCTATGGCCACCCCACGGGTTTTGACTCCCATGCACCGCTGCCCCTTTTTTTAAAACGGGTGTTTACCAATTGTTCTTTGCTGTTTATCGGGTGCTCGTTGGCCCATGACCGGACAATCATGATAATGGAAAGTTTGGAGGATATGCGGCCCCATTTTGCCATTATGAAGCAGCCCGGGAAGAAAGATGAACGGGTCGAGCTGAACCGGTGGTTGTCGAAGTTGGGTATTACTTCCATCCGCATCGAAGATTTTGCACAGATCCGGGAGATATTGCAGCAATTGGTTGAACCGGCATGGGTGGACCTGGGACCTCCTTTAATCGAACCCGGCGTGCCTTTTGTAGGCAGGGCAGCAGAATTGAAACAAATCCGGGAAAACCTGGAACAAGCAGGCAGTTCCGGGAGCGTACAGGTGGTTACCGGCCGGTTGTTTAGTATCGAAGGGGCCGGGGGGGTAGGCAAAACCACCTTAGCCATCGAGGCAGCCAAACGGTTTAAAGCGGCATTTAAAGATGGCGTTCTTAATCCGATCCGGGTGGACGAGCATACGCCTGTATCGTTTGCCATGCACCTGGCTGCGCAGTTGAAAGTCCAGGTAGACGAGCCGCCGGATCCGGTATCGGCTCGCGCCCTGGTAACCGGCCTGTTAAAAGACCGCCAATGCCTGCTGATCCTGGATAATGCCGTGGATTGGAATAATTTACAATACATGCTGCCCATGCGCACCGGTTCCACCCTCCTGGTTACCACCCGGAATCGGGACATGTATAGACACCTGCGTCTTAAATTTAAAGAGGTCCGGGTTCATGAAATCCCTTTGGAAAAATTCACCCCCGAAGAAGCCCTGGCCTTGTTTCAACAAATGTTAGAGACGGAATATCGTGATTCGGAAAAAGATATTTACCTGGAGATTGCTGATAATCTTGGTTATTTGCCCATTGCGCTGCGGCAGGCGATTTCGTTGATGGTATTTACCCCCCATTACCAGGCTTCGGTGCTGCGTGATAAGTTGGCCGGAGAAAACCGGCTGGCACTGTTACGAAAAGGACAGGTCGCAGAGGACAGCGATTCCCGGGTCATTGAAACCGTGTTCGATCTATCCTCTCCATTGTTGACCGGGGAATTAAAAGAAACCCTGGAATACCTGTCAATATGCAGCCCGGGTCCGGTTCCTTTGGATTTTTTGCAGCAATTGGCAAAAAATGATGACGCAGCAGAACGGCTGGAGCAGTTGTATACCTTTTCCTGGTGCGAGCGCCGGGAAAGTAATGGGCAGCGGGCCTATGAATTGCACCAGTTGGTGCGGGAACTGGTACGGGGATGTTTTGAAAACCGGTTTCAAGAGCGTTTTATCCAACTGGTACATGACATTTTTACTGATAAAAGCGTCCATTTCAGCATCAAGGAAAAATTTTACCTGCAGTTGGAGGAAGCACTATTAGCTGCTTCTGCCAATCGTGATAAGCGGTTGATTGATTGGCTGTATGATTTATATGATTTTTGCACTTTCCGCGGTTTTGCGGATTTTTATATCCGGCTGACCCAAAGGGTAGAAACATTATTCCCGGGGGATCGATGGGCATTAATAGCCGCTTATGCGCATCGTGCATTGATATATAGAAGGCAAGGCAAATTAGAAGAGGCCATGAAATTTAACAAAAAAGTAGAAAAAATCGAAGAAGAATTGGGCAACCCCATAGGCCTGGCTGAAAGTTATGGCAACCAGGCACTGATTCTTAAAGCCTGGGGAAAATTGACCGAGGCTATGGCTCTTCACAAAAAAGAAGAAAAAATTTGTGAAGAATTGGGCCACCGCGTACAACTGGCTCGAAGTTATGGCAACCAGGCACTGATTCTTTCTACCTGGGGAAAATTGACCGAGGCCATGGCTCTTTACAAAAAAGAAGAAAAAATTCATGAAGAATTGGGAGACCGCGACCAACTGGCTCGAAGTTATGGCAACCAGGCACTGATTCTTTCTACCTGGGGAAAATTGACCGAGGCCATGGCTCTTCACAAAAAAGAAGAAAAAATTTGTGAAGAATTGGGCGACCGCGCCGGACTGGCTCGAACCTGGTGGGACCAGGGACTGATATATAATAAAAAAAGAAACTATAAAAAACAAAGCCAACTCTGGCAAAAATCCATTCAAATCAACAAAGAAATCGGCATCCCCACTACAGGAGATGAAAAGGAACTGGCAAAATTATTGAAAGAAAAAGGAATCGACAGGGAGGCTCCCCGGGAATAGAGGTTATAGGTAAAGAGGTTATTTATTTTGTTCTTGTAAAAAAGCCTCATAAGTGTTGAGAATTCCTTCTCTCAAGGAATAACGCGCCTTCCATCCCAACGCATTTAAACGGGAGACATCCAATAATTTCTGCGGGGTGCCGTCAGGTTTGCTGGTATCCCACATCAATTCTCCTGCAAATCCAACAATGGATTTGATGATTCCTGCCAATTCTTTGATGCTGACATCTTTGCCAACACCGATATTGATGATTTCTCCAATGTCTTTATAGTCATAATTTTTCACCAGGAAAACCACGGCATCTGCCAGGTCATCCACGTACATAAATTCTCGCCGGGGTGCACCGGTACCCCAAAGTTCCACAGCAGGTTGGTTATTGATTTTGGCTTCGTGAAATTTCCGGATTAATGCCGGTAAAACATGGGAGGTCTCAAGATTATAATTATCATTGGGCCCGTAAAGATTAGTGGGCATAACCGAAATAAAGTTGGTGCCGTATTGTTGGTTGTAATAGCGGCACATCTTTAAACCGGCTATCTTGGCAATGGCATAGGCCTCATTGGTGGGCTCCAGGGGAGAGGTCAGTAGAGAGTCCTCCTTCATGGGCTGAGGCGCTAACCTGGGATATATACAGGAACTGCCCAAAAACAAAAGCTTTTTAACACCGTATTTATAAGCCGCATGGATCACATTCACTTCAATAGACAAATTGCTGTAAATAAATTCCGCGGGATAGGTCTTATTGGCCCAGATACCCCCTACTCTTGCCGCTGCCAGGAACACATACTCCGGCTGTTCCTTTTTAAAAAATGCCTCTACCTCTGCCTGCTGCTGCAGGTCAAAATCATCAATGTCACTTAATAGGAGGTTGTTATAGCCGTCTTTTTGCAATTTTCGCCGAATAGCAGAACCCACCAGCCCTTTATACCCGGCAATATATATTTTCGCATCCTTTAGCATTGAATACCTCATTTCCTCTCTATTATAAACGACAACTTTGCAATAATCAACTCTTTTGGCTCACTGATTTACTGATTTATTGATATAAAAGGGTTTGATAAATCAAACCCCTACTACCTACTACCTACTACTTACTACTTACTACTTACTACCTACTACTTACTACTTA
>CP070627.1:4337151-4373237 GCA_020355945.1 Candidatus Aminicenantota bacterium
ACATTTTTGCCGATATTATAGCCGCTGGTGACATCATCCATGGTAATGGGGGATACCCCGGTTATAAAGGAGCGGGTAATGGGTGCCCCGGTACGGCCGGTGCCTTTTTTTAAAGCATTGAAAAAGGAGCGGAAAAAACCCGGACCATGGGTCAATTTTTCATAGGCATCTTGACCTACAGTGGATAAGATGGTATTGGAAAAATTATCATACTCGTCGATAACCACGTACAATTTTTGCCGGGCGCCTTTACAGAGAAGAAGCAAGGTGGATAAAATATCTGATGCGGATCCGCTGTTTTTTATTTTTTGGGTAAAATAGTCCATATCCTGGTTGGCTGATAGGTAATCGCTGTATTTTCGAATGAAACTGACGGCAATGTCTTGAACATGGTTTAAAAAGGATGCTTCCATTTTGTCCGGGTCCGGTTCCACGCCGGAAAAATCAAAGGTAAGCACCAGGTATTTGCCTTTTTCGTCTGTGGGGTGGTCATAAATCCAGGTGCCCTTGAAAAATTCCTCGAACCGATCCTTATAAAAAATGTCAAAATAAGATTCCATGAGGGAGATAAACAGGGATTTTCCAAACCTGCGCGGCCGGATAAAAAACAGGTATCTGCCAGCTTTTTTAAGGTTTTTTAAGTAGGGGGTTTTATCCACATAATAATAATTCTCGGTCCTGATGAGTTCATAATCGGAGATTCCGTAAGGTATCTCTTTGATGGATTCATTTTCACCGTTTATGACCATGTTTCACCTTTTTTATGTTTCATGGAATTATTATAAGTGATTCTCACCTTTTTTTCAAATCAATCATCCCCTGATTGCTCCTCCTCCACATCTTCTACCTCTTTTGTGCCTTCCAAACTGTAATCTGGAACCAATAATTTTAGGCGGTCATCAGGGTAATGTTTGGCATTTCGAGTCACCAAAACTTGATCGAAATTTAATGCTGTTGCCGCAATGATACAGTCATAGAGTTCTAGTTGATGGCATTTTGCCTTTTCTTTAATATCGTGAGCCAGCCTGACAATGTCTTTATCCACAGCCAATTCATTTAGACTGTTTAAAAGTGCCATGGTTCTCTCTTTTTCTTCTTCTCTCATGCCAAATAATATTTCTCCTGTAGTGATCACGCTGCAATAGTTTACTTCCTCCTGGAGGGATAACAACAATTGGCGCGCCCCCTGGTTTCCTCTCAAATGGTCGATCAGGACATCCGTATCAAAAAGTGCCATGGACTCTGCCTTTCCTCATTTTTCTCACATACTGTGCTGTCCCCTTTTTTAATTCAGGATGTTCCTGGTCTTTCCAGGCGCCAAAGCTTTTTGTAACGCCTTCTCTATATCTTAATACCCGGATATAGTTCTTGACAGCCTCCATGACAAAGGAAGTAAAATTTAAATTACTTTTTTTCATCCAGGGGCGCATTTCTTGAATAAGTGCCTCAGGAAACCGCAGCGTCTTCATCATACGTTCCATATGACCTCCTCATTCTTTATCTTTCATTATAGTAATAATACAAAAATCATATTTTGTCAATACGAAAAAAATTTTTTGTATTACAGTGAGGCAAGAATTTTTTATGTTTCGGTCATTTGAATATAAAAACCGGAAGGTTGAATATGCATATGTTGATAATGAAGGAAAGGTAATGGGGGTGATTATCCGACTGTTCCATTCTTCAGTCTTGGCGGTGAAACTTTTTTGTTATTTTTACGTCTTATAGATATAGTTGTTATATTAATCAAGGAGAAATGCCATGAATAAAAATTTTCTGGTCGGTTTTGTAAGGCTTTTTATCATTTTGTTTGTTTTTTCAGTTTCCGGTGTGGTTTTTGCCCTGGAAGAACCACCCCTATTAGTGAAAAAGGACCCTAAAACCATTATATCGGACCTGGAAACTTTGATTCCCGAATTAATGAAAAAAGCCCGGGTCCCGGGGCTGCAAATTGCCCTGGTCCGTGAAGGTAAGATCATCTGGAACAAAGGCTTTGGGGTGAAAAACGCCAAAACCAAAGAACCGGTAACCCGGGAGACTATCTTTGAAGCCGCGTCTCTTACCAAACCCTTTTTTGCCTATGCAGTGATGAAGCTGGTGGAGGAGAAGGTACTGGACCTGGATACACCGCTGCTTACTTATCTCCCTAAGGAGGAAATTGAAAAGGAGATCGGCCATTCCCTGGAGGAGCCTGGTTTCCACAAGGAGTGGCTGGAAAAAATCACTGCCCGTCACGTTCTCAGCCACTCATCCGGCCTGCCCCACGGTGAAAGGGAGAAACCCTTTCCCATCTTCTTTGCACCTGGCAGCAAATACAAGTATTCCGCAGTAGGTTACTACTTCTTGCAGTTGGTAGTAGAGCGTCTTAAAGGGGAAAAATTGGAGACCATTATGAAGAAGGTTGCCCTGGACCCCCTGGGAATGAAAAACAGTTGCATGATTTGGCAAGAGGCGTATGAAAAAACCTCAGCCAATGGCCATGGTTACTTTGGAAAACCGGAAGATTTTCGCAAGCGGTCGCGAGCCCATGCCGCAGCCACTCTTTACACCACGGCTGCCGACTACGCCCGTTTTGTCTGCGCGGTCCTGGAGGGTGAAGGGATAAAAAAAGAGACCCTCAAAACGATGTTTACCCCCCAGATCGATGTGGACAAAGAAAAGGGCCTGACCTGGACCCTTGGCTTCGGACTTCAGGAAGATGAAAACGGACCCGCTTTCTGGCAGTGGGGGGATTACGGAATCTTCAGGAACTACATCATCGCCTACCCGCGGCACAAGATGGCGGTGGTCTACCTGACCAACAGCTACTATGGCCTGAGTATCTGTGCGGACCTGGTTTCCCGCAGTATCGGCGGTCAGGCACTGGGTAATGCCTTCCTGGATTATAAACATTACGATTACCCGGTTTATGAATTTGCCTGGAAGGTCCAAGAGCATGGCCCGCAGGCAGTGAAACAACTACTTCCCAAAATGAAGGCCAAATACCCTGATGATTTTTCTAAAAAAACCCTCGACAGAATGGGTTCTATTTTTATCAACGAAAAGCTCTTTGATGAGGCCATTGCACTGTATGACTTACATGTCAAGGAGAACCCGGAATCTGTACACGCCATCAGCCACCTGGCCAGGGCCTACTTAGAGAAAGGAGACAGGGACCAGGCTAAGTTGTATTACCATAAAGCATTGAAAGTAAAAAAAGATGAAAAATTCGACACTAAATCCATTGATTGGGCCATGGCCTACATCCAGGCCCTGGAAAAGCCCAAAAATCTTTCAGGGGATTATTTGAAAACACTGGCCGGGGATTACGAAACAAGACATGTGCAGCTCAGAAACGGCAGTCTCTATTATTTCCGGGAAGGCGCCGCCAACAAGGACTATGTCAAACTGTTTGCTATGTCCAAAGACACCTTTATCATTGAAGGATTGATCTTTTTCCGTCTCAAGTTTGAATTAGACCCCCAGGGTCAGGCCACAGCAATTGTGGGTATGCATGAAGATGGGAACCAGGACCGAACAAAGAGGGATAAATAATAAAAAGTTTTTTATGGTTTTTCACCTTCGATATAGGCGATGGGAACAGTGACTTTAAATTCTTTCTTCTTTTTTGCCAGGGCATTGAGATTCTTTTCCAGTCGAGTAAACACAGGATTTAACCGGTCTGTGGGGAAGATGCTTTTCCAGCCATCCATAAAGGCGCATTTGATGAAATAGTGATTGAGAAAGGCAGTTCCATTTAGAAAACGCATCGAAAAGGATTTTTGTTGGGTTTGGCAAATGGTGAAGCCGGCTGTTTCCAAAAGATGGCAGACTTTCTTCACTGAAAGCCGGTGCTTTTGCTGCGCCTCTAACTTATCCAGCAAATGGTCCAGTTTTAATTGGATGACGGTTTCGGTTAAGACATGGTAAAATTCTTTCATGTGGCCTTCGGGATTGGTGGTTAATGCGATTTGGGCTTTTGGTTTTGCCACACGGGAACATTCCCGGAAAACCGCTGCCACGTCCGCGAAATTATTGATTCCCAGGTTGGATACGATCAGGTGGAACATATTGTCTTTGAAATTCATGGATGCGGCATCCCCTTCCACTATTTTTACATTTTTGATGTTAAAGGTTTTAATTTTATCTTGAGTACGTTCAATCCCTGCTGTCCAGGGATCGATGCCGTAAACAGTAGAAGAATTTCCCAGTCGCTGCGCCAATTCAATGACCGGGAAACCAATGCCAAAACCCACATCCAGTACCCTCATACCAGGCCTGAGCTTAACCTGGTCCAACAACATCAAACCAAAGGGGGCAGACCAAAGGGAAAGCTCATCAAGCAATGATGCAACGTGCGGTTGGTTCAAATCCAATGAATCCTCAAGGTACTCAAGCATTATTACCTCCTCATTCACAACTGCTGACAAATTTTACCACAGCGAACGCAAAAAACACAGGATATAACAAAAATTGTTGCATACTGAAAATATGAAAAATATTAACATTTTAGACTTTTTTTTTAATAAAAATAGAAAAATACTACTTAAAAAATTCAAGATTTATCAAAATTAACATTCCTCTCAAAATAGGTATCAGTGAATATAAAACATTAAAAGGCAAACATGAAACCGGGAAATGAAACACTTTTCAAAAAAATCGATCCGATTGATTTCTAACCCCAAAGGTCATAAAATGGAAACCCTTTGAATCTTTGAAAATAGGGTTATAGGGTTAAATTATTTTGGAATGGTGTGATTATAATGCGTAATTAACAGTGGATTTCATTTTTTTTGAAAGAATTGATAAAAGATGTAACTAAAATTTTTTTTGAATCCGGATCGGATGATGAATAATGACATCTCTAAAAATGCAACAATTTTGCGTATTGAAAAAATTTTTTCCATATGCTATGGTGTAGTAATTATAATGCTCAAAAACAACAAGGCTTTTTATTGTTATTATTGTTAATGAAAAAGAGAGTGTTGAAGACTTAGAAAAAAACTTTAAAGTATATAAATTATTGTTTTAAAAGTTCAGCCGAAACCCCAAAGGCGGAAGCTTACGTAAATTAGAAAGAGAATGGCATTGAATTGATAAACCTATAATTGGAGGATTTCTTTTTCCAGGACACAGGACAGTGGATTACCCATAAAGGACTCCTTACGGTTAAGAAGGAAACCCATGATGAAGAAATAATCAAGGCTTAGGTTGACAAAAGAAGAATTACTTGTTATAAAAACAGAGGAGGTATTGACTGGTGATTAAGAATTATTTACTGACCGCCTTTAGAAATATAAAAAAACATAAAGGCTATTCATTGATTAACATTGCAGGCCTTGCCATTGGTATGGCAGTGTGTCTGCTAATTTGGTACTACGTCTCCTTTGAGCGAAGTTACGATAGTTTTCAGAAAGATGCAGACAATATATATCGACTAAAAATGATCATGCAAAAAGGAGAAAGAACGTTTGAATTTGCTCCCACTTGCCTTGCCCTGGGACCGGCTCTAAAGGCAGAATTTCCTGAGGTTTTGGAATTTGCCAGGATCCACGTGCAGCGAGAAACTATTGTGGCCAGAGAAGACACCAGGTTCTATGAAGAGCTAATATTTTATGTAGACCCTTCATTTCTTAAGATGTTTTATTTGCCTTTGAAGAGAGGAAACCCCAGGACTGCCCTCACAAAACCAAATACGCTGCTGATTTCAGAATCTGCAGCCAAAAAATATTTTGGTAACGAGAACCCGGTGGGGAAAAACATCCACATATTTGATCGATATGGGCAGAATTATACGGTGGAAGGAATATTTAAAGATCTCCCGGAAAATTCCCACATGCAATTTGATTTTCTGGCTTCAAACCAAAATGTCCTTATTCATCCTCTCTTCAGGGATAATAATAGCTGGATGGTTTACCAGTTTTATACATATATTTTAACGCACCCCGATTTCAATCTCAAATCCCTGGAGACGAAGATTGCTAAAATTATCGATAAATACATGGGAGATGATATGAGAAAATTCAATCGCCGTCATATATGTGTGCTGCAACCGCTGAGGGATATTCATTTATATTCGGATTGTATAATCGAATTGAAGGAAAACGGCAATGCCACAGCCCTAAACTGGTTGTTAATTAGCGCTGTTTTTATTCTTATTATTGCATGGGTGAATTATATCAATATCAATACTGCCAGGGCAATGGAAAGAGCCAGGGAAGTTGGATTAAGAAAAGTTGTTGGGGCATCCCGTATCCAGTTGATCCGGCAATTTTTTGCTGAATCTCTAACCCTTAATATTCTCAGTGCCGGTATGGCGATTATACTGGTTCTTATATTAATTCCTTATTGCAGCAGTTTCACTGGTTCCAGGATATTTATGACCATTTTCAGCAGCCCGCATTTTTGGGTGCCTTTCCTGGTGATATTTGTGATCGGCACATTCTTTACCGGCCTTTATCCCGCTTTTATCCTATCTTCTTTTAAGCCGGGCAACATATTAAGAGAAAAATTTATAAATTACGGGGGAGGAAGGATGTCCCGCCAGGTCCTGGTGGTTTTTCAATTTACTATTTCAGTCGCTTTAATCGCCGCAACGTTAACGGTTTACCAACAAATCAGGTTTATGAAAAACCAGGACCTGGGGTTTAATAAAGATCAAGTCCTGGTAGTACGAACTCCCAGGGCAAATTTAAGGGACACCACTCGAGAGAAATTGGACACCGTTAAGACGGAAATACTAAAAGATCCCCGGGTTCTGAACATAGCCGGCACTTTCCACGTCCCGGGGCATGCCATGGGGGCCGATATGGAAATCAGGAGGGTAGAAGATGAGCCTGAAAAGCTCTTTTTAACAGAGGTAACCTGGGTCAGGTATCATTTCCTGGATACCCTGGGAATAAAGCTTTTTGTTGGAAGAGACTTCTCAGAAAAAATTATCACTGATAGAGAGGCGGTTATCATCAACGAGAAAGCCATGAATTTGCTGGGATTTGAAAGCCCTGAAAAAGCCATTGATGCTTATATAACCACTATATTTGGAGAGCGGTTAAAGATAATTGGGGTGATAAAAAATTATAATCATCGTTCCCTGAAAGAAGCTGTTAAGAGTCGTATTATTAGGTTTGCCCTCTTTGAACTCCCGGGTTTCTTTGCCTTTAAGTTAAATACAAACAATATAAAGGAAACCGTGGAATTTATCGAAAAAAAATGGAAAGAAGTATTCCCCAATCTTCCCTTTGACTATTTTTTCCTGGATGAATTTTTTAACCAGCAGTACAAAGCCGACAATCAATTCGGAGCCATCTTCGGCTTTCTGGCTTTACTTACGATTTTTATAGCGGCCTCAGGTCTTTTTGGGTTATCTGCCTTTAATGCTGCTCGAAAAACCAGGGAGATCGGTATTCGTAAAGTACTTGGCGCTGATGTTGTCAATATATTGGTGCTGCTTTCAAAAAACTTTCTTAAACTGGTTTTTACAGCCCTTTTAATTGCACTCCCTCTTACCTACCTGTGGGTGGATAAATGGCTCACCACCTATGCCTATCGAACCACAATCAGTTGGTGGTTCTGGGTGATTCCTATACTAATCACCATCCCAATTGTGTTATTGACATTGAGTTATAATGTTATAAAAGCCGCCTATACAAATCCTGCAAACACGATTAGGTATGAATAAGAGTTTTTGATGAAAAATTAAAGGGATTCAACCGGCCCAGGGGCGGCGTGACAATGACATCTTCAATTATTCATTAACTGCGAAGCAGCCACTTCGCATCCATATCTTTGACAAAAGTCATACTTCAATAAATGCAAAAGTTGGAGAAAAAAAATATCGAAGATATCCTGTCCTTAACCCCGATGCAGGAGGGTATGCTCTTTCATTACCTGGAAGACCCCGGGAGTGATTTTTATTTTGAACAATTAAGCCTGGATATCTCCGGTGATATTGAGATACCGGCTTTTGAGCAGGCATGGAATTTTGTGATCGAGACCAATGAGATGCTGCGAACCGTATTTCGCTGGGAAAAGGTAGAGCGCCCCATGCAAATTGTTTTAAAAAAATATAAACTTCAACCGCGGTATTATGATTGTTCGGAGCCAGGTGGAGATGCCAGGGACAAGAAACAGGTGCTGGAAGAGATAAAAGAAAGAGACAGGAAAGAAAAATTTGATTTGCGGGATGTACCCTTCCGGGTAACTTTATGTCGAATTGACAGGGGAAGATATGAGATGATTATCAGTAATCATCATATTTTATATGACGGCTGGAGTAACAGTATTATTATCAAAGAATTCCTGCAAGCCTATAGTGATCTATCCAGGGGAAAAATTCCCATCAGACCGTTAAAGCATAAATTTAAGGAATTTGTTCAATGGGTGCACACCCAGGATACCCGCCTCCAGGAAAGCTTTTGGAGAGGTTACCTGGAGGGCTTTAAAAGCCCTACCCCACTTCCAATAACCCCAAAAAGAAGGAAAACCAGCAGAGATGTGAAACAGATAGAAGGTTATAAAATGAAATACCTGCCTGGGTTAAAGAGTGAGATCCAGCATTTTATACAGGAAAACAAGGTGACTTTTGCCACCTTGTTGTACAGTTCCTGGGGAATTTTATTGCAAAAATATAATAATACCCAGGATGTGGTTTTTGGTACCACCATATCAGGAAGACCCGGAAGAATAAAAGGTATCGAAAATATTGTCGGGTTATTCATAAACACGCTGCCATTAAGGGTGCAGACTTATGAGAAGGAAAAAATCCCGGAACTCCTGCGGCGCATCCAGGGGGACTTACAGTTGAGAGAAGAATATGCAGGAACACCACTGGTTAAAATCAAAGAATACAGCCAGGTGAATCAACAGCAAGAGCTTTTTAATTCCATTGTGGTCATCGAAAATTACCCGCTAGAGGATAGGTTAACAGCGGATGATTACAGTTTGTTGGTGAATTCCCATTCAATCTTTGATATAACCAATTACGATCTCGCTCTATTTATAAATATAAACGAAGTGGTATTCTATTACAATGGTGGGCGTTTTGATGAAAAAAGCATAGAAACATTGTCAGAGCATTTTAAAAAGATGCTGCAGTGTATTGTTCAACTCCCGAACCTGGATATTCTTGACCTGGATATCCTGTCAGAAGAGGAAAAGAGACAGATATTAAAGGGTGCCGGGAAAACAGCCCCTCCTGGTGCAAATTCGAAAAATAAGACAATAGATGAATTGAAGACTGAAATTGCCTTTGAATTTTAAAAAAGACTGTCAAAGGAGGTTATCCATGAAAATATGCAGTGAATGTGTATTACCCGAAACTTACCCGGGGATAGAATTTGATGAGCGTGGGGTATGTAATATCTGCCGGGCATACAAGGAAAAAGAAGAACATACCTTGAAAGAAGAGAGCTTTGCCAACGAGCAGGAATTAATTGCCTGCCTGGAGAAATACAAAAATCACAAAAATAGGTATGATGTATTGGTGCCTATAAGTGGCGGTGTGGATAGTTGTAATGTGTTAATTACCATTGTTGAGAAATATGGACTCAAAGCTTTGGGTTTCCACAATGACCAGGGTTATGAAGATGAGATCGCCACAGCCAATGCCAGGAACCTTTGCAAAGCGTTAAATGTTGATCTGGTTATCAAGCAGCAAGATATCGGGTTTATGAGAAAACTTTACAAATACATTAATGAAACTCATGTGAAAGGGATGAACAGTTGTTACATATGTGGAAATATCTTATATATAAATGCATTGGAAACGGCGGACCAGTACAATATACCGCTGGTGATTAACGGGTATTCAAAGGGACAGGCGGCACAAATCCGCAGCCAGGATAAAGCCATTGAAATGCTGGAAAAACTATTGGAAATTTTCAGGGAAACCGCTGATAAGGAATTTGTCAACCAGTTCCTGGAGAAATATAATATTTTAAATAAACGGATTACCTACCAGGACAGGGAAGACCTGGAAAGGGAAGTGGATTGCAATAAAATGTTATTTATACCGTTTTATGTGTTTGATTTTAATAAAATTGACAAAGACCTGTTGAGAGAGAAAATTAAGGCACACTTTGACTGGAAACCTCAAAAGACCAGCTATCCCAAGCGAACCACCAACTGTGAAATGATATGGTTAAATACTTATATGGATTTGCAGAAAATGGGATATTCCAACTACCATGTGGAATATGCGGAACTGGTGCGAAAGGGTGAGTTCACCCGTGAACAGGCCCTGAAGGACCTGGAATTTAATCCCCCGCCTGGGGTGGTGGAGCGGTTGGCAAAGCAAGTGGACGTGGATATAAGTAAATTTAAGAAAGGGGAACCGGAACAGCAGGAAAAAAACAAATCCGACGATAAGAAGGAACAAATTGAAATTGAATTTGGTTTTTAATTATTAATAGGAAAGGTGTTGACTTTGGAACAGTACAACAACATTCTGTTATCTACCAGAAAATATAAGGCCCAAAGAGACTATTGGATTAAAGAGTTATGGAACCTGGACCCGGAATGGGAACAGGCCCTCCACAACCATAAAGACATAGATCACCCCGGGATTTTCCCGGCGCAGGCAAAGATGGAGCACCTGGAGTGGGTGCTGCCGCCGGAACTGGCGGAAAAGACACTTAAGTTGAGTAAAAATTCTGATGTAACCCTTTATATTGTAATGTTGTCGGCTTTCTTCAGCTTTTTGTATAAATACACCGGCAAGGAAGATTTATCTGCGGCCAGTCCTGTTTACCAGGGAATTGACCAACATTACCTGTTAAACGATATGGTGATTTTCAGAAAGATTATGTCACCGGATATCACCTTCAGGGAGATTTTAGTGGATATGAGGGAAACCTTTCTCCAGGTATGTGAGAACCAGGATTACCCATTTAACAAAGTGATTGAAGAGTTAAGCACCATATTTAAACAACCCGTTGATGGGTTATTGGGAGTGTTCTTTAGCTGCGAAAATATTCATAACCTGGAATCTATTGGCGATAAAAACAGCAGGCTTTCCGTATCATTGATCAGGGAAGGGGGCGCCATCCGGTTTAATTTCCGGTTTAATGAGTCCTATTACAGTAGGGAAGAAATCCGACGGATGATCAAATATTTCAGCCGAACCCTGGCATGCGTGCTGGCAGAGTTATCCGTACCATTATCCCGGGTCAGCCTTTTGACCGATGAGGAGAAAAAGCAGGTGTTATGGGATTTGAATCAAACACGGGCTCAATTCCCGGACCGGGAGACGATTCAGCAGGTATTGGAGCAGCAGGTGGAGAAAACCCCGGACAACAACGCGCTGGTGGGAGATGACCCCTGGCTTCCTATGACTTACCGGCACTTGAACGGTGTAATCAATTCTTTGGCACATTTATTGAGGGCAAGAGGGATAAAACCAGGCCATTTAGTGGGCGTCATGAGTGACCGGCCAATCGAAATGTTGATCGGTATCCTGGCGGTTTTAAAGGCTGGAGGCGCCTATTTGCCCCTTGACCCGGAATACCCGGAAGAGCGCATCCGTTATATCCTGAAGGACAGTAGTGCCGAATACTTCCTGGCTCAACCTGCCAGCACACCCGGCATATCTTTTGAAGCCGACATTATTGGCTTCGATATTGAGAATATCCGGGAAGGTGATAATATCTGGCAGGGGAACCTGTCCAACCCCACATCTATAAACCGGGTGGAGGACCCGGCTTATGTTATTTATACTTCAGGATCAACCGGCAAACCCAAGGGAGTGCTGGTGGAACATCGCTCGGTGATGAACCTGGCATTTGCCCAAAAGAGAGAATTTAACCTAGATGAAGACGATAGGGTCTTGCAATTCTCATCTTTTTGTTTTGATGCCTCTGTGGAGCAGATTTTTATCACCCTGTTTAGTGGGGCTGGCCTGGTGCTGGTGGATCGAGAAACTTTATTGGATGCCCACAGGTTTGAAGAATATGTATCTACTTATTCCGTGACTCACATCCATGCGGTACCTTCATTTTTGAAAGGGATGCAGGTGAAGGATACCCATCGTTTAAAACGGGTGATTGCCGGGGGTGATGCATGCCCGGTTTCATTGGCTCAAACATGGTATTCCCGCTGTTGTTTTTACAATGAATACGGACCCACCGAAACCACGGTTACTTCCATTGAGTTCCTGGTGGAGTGTTTAGAGGGTTCCGGTCACCTGGTGCCCATCGGGACTCCCATCAGCAATACCACCGTCTATATTTTGAACCGCTGGAGGGAACCCTGTCCTCCCGGGGCAGTGGGGGAATTATATATCGGCGGTCTGGGAGTGGCCAGGGGATATTTAAATCGCCCCGGGCAAACCGCAGCCAGATTCCTGGCTTCTCCCTTTGTACCAGGAGAACGACTGTACAGGACCGGTGATTTTGCCAGGTGGATGCCCCAGGGAAATATCGAATTTTTAGGACGAATCGATTACCAGGTAAAGATAAGGGGTTTCAGGATCGAACCGGGGGAAATAGAAAATCAATTGTTAAAAAAAGAGGGAATTACAGAAGCTGTTGTGGTGGCCAGGGAGGATCCTGGGGAAGGAAAATACCTGTGTGCTTATATTGCTGCGTCTCAAGAATTTACCGCTTCCGGGCTCCGGGCATTTTTATCCAATCGATTACCTTCCTATATGATCCCCTCTCACTTTGCTGCATTGGCAGAGTTTCCTTTAACGCCCAGTGGAAAAATCGATCGTAAATCCTTGCCCGATCCGAAGAAGATTGCCCTGGGCAGCGATATGGAATACCGTGCCCCCGGCAATGAGCCAGAAAAGAAATTAGCGGAAATCTGGGAAAAAGTTTTAGGAAAAGATCGCATCGGTATAGATGACAATTTCTTTATGATTGGTGGTGATTCCATCAAAACCATCCAGATCGCGGCACGAATGAAAGAAGCAGGGTACTGGCTTGAGGTGAAAGATATTTTGCAAAACCCCTGCATATCACAATTGGCCCCCCGGGTAGCCCGGTTGGAGCGAGTGGCTGACCAGTCGGTGCTGACCGGGATTATTCCCTTAACCCCCATACAAAAAGAATTTTTTGAATTTTCCCTGGAAAACCCCCATCATTTTAACATGTCCAGGACATTATCTTCACGTTTTCGATTGGAAGAAGATATGCTGAAGGCTGTATTTACCAGGATACAGGAGCATCATGATGTCCTGCGCGTTACCTTTAAAAGGGAGAATGGGGAGATTATCCAGGTAAACCAGGGGTTGGATTGCCCGTTTTCCCTCCAGGTTTTTGATTTAAGAGATAGAACAGATGCCGGGGCAGCGCTGGAAACCCGGGCTGAGGAGCTGCAGTCAAGCCTGGACCTGGGCACCGGGCCGCTGATGAAGTTGGGGTTGTTTCGCCTCGATGATGGAGACCGCCTGCTGGTGCTCTTTCATCACCTGGTGATAGATGGTATTTCCTGGCGAATCCTGCTGGAAGATATGGAAACTTTATTCCAACAGTACCGGGAAAGACGACCCCTGGAGCTCCCTTTAAAAACCGATTCCTTCAAACTCCGGGCGGAAAAGTTAGCCCAATATGCCAACACGGAAGAATTTTTAAATGAGAAAAATTACTGGAAGCAACTGGAATCCCAACCCTTCCAGCCCATAACCAGGGATTTTGAAACAGGGGATAACCGCATAAAGAATATGGGCATGGTTTCATTTTCCCTGGGCCAGGAACATACCCGTCTTTTATTGACCCGGGTCAATGAAGCCTTTAATACGGAAATAAACGATATATTGCTTACCGCCCTGGGGGCGGCAATAAAAAGGGTGTTTGGCATTAAAAAGTTGTGCATTGCCCTGGAAGGGCACGGCCGGGAGGGAATTCTTAAGAACATGGACATCAACCGGACAGTGGGGTGGTTCACCACTGTATATCCCCTGGTATTGGATTTTTCTTACGAAGATGACAGAGAGGATTTATCGCGTCAAATCAAGGAAATCAAAGAAACCCTGAGGCATGTGCCCAATAATGGAATTGGTTATGGGTTACTGAAATATCTAACCCGGCCAGAGCACAGAGAAGACCTGGATTTTAAATTAAAACCCCAGGTCAGTTTTAACTACCTGGGCCAGTTTGACACCGATGGGGAACAAATTTCCTTTGCCCGGGTTGAACCTTTTATTCAAAATTCCCTGGGAGAAAATGAGCGGAGAAAGTATGATTTTGATATTTCCGGCATCCTGGAGAACCAGCAGATAACCCTGTCGATTGCTTACAGTGATAAGCAGTACCGGCGGCAGACGGCCGAGGCCCTGGGAACTGCTTTTAAAGAGCAATTGTACCGGGTAATTTCTTATTGTTCCACGCGGCACAGGAAGGAATTGACCCCTTCTGATTTCACCTACCGGGCACTGCCTCTAGAGACTGTTGACCGGCTGACCCGGCAGTATAACCATGCGGTGATAGATATATACCCGTTGACACCCATGCAGGAAGGGATGTTGTTTTACGCCTTATATGATCAATCCTCTACCGCGTATTATAACCAGGTTTCCCTGCGGCTTCGCGGTGAATTGGATATACCTCTTTTTAAAAGAGCCTTAAATCAACTGTTTGAACGTTACCATATACTGCGGACATCCTTTAGCCATGAAAGATTGGACCGGCCGCTCCAGGTGGTTTTGAACCACCGGGAAGTGGATTTTTACTTCAAGGACCTAAGAGAACCGGGAATTGAAAAGGAACAATTTATCAAAGAATTTAAAGAAAATGACCGGAAACGTTACTTTCATTTGAATGAGGATGTCTTACTGCGGACGGCACTGTTCCGGGTGAAGGAGGATGAGTACCAAATCACCTGGAGTTACCATCACATATTGATGGATGGGTGGGGCTCAGCTATCTTAATTAAAGAATTCTTCCAGGTTTACGATGCTTATCGGGAAAAAAAGCCCCTGCGGCTGCCCCCGGTTAAACCCTATCGCACCTATGTGCAGTGGTTGGAACAACGGGATAAAAATATACCGGCAGAGTATTGGAAAAAATTGCTGGAAGGATATAACGAACCAGTAAGTATTCCCAAAACCGGGGTTGCGGGTACGGATCATAAAGAATACCGTGAGCAAGAGGTTCGCCTGGTATTGGACAGAGAAAAGACCCAGGCCCTGGAAAACATCGCGGTAAAGAACCAGGTGATGGTAAGTACGCTTATACAAACCACCTGGGGAATCCTGTTGGCCAGGTACAATAATAAAGGCGATGTGGTATTTGGCCTGGTGGTATCCGGCCGCTCACATGAAATAGACGGGATCGAATCCATGGTGGGATTATTTATCAATACTGTCCCGGTGCGCATCCGGTATGAAAACGCCATAAAATTTAACCAGGCGGCGGTAAAGGTCCAGGCGCAAGCAATTGCAAGTGAGGCCCACCATTATTTTCCATTGGCGGAGATACAAGCCGGAAGCCGGATAAAGCAGAATTTATTTGATCATATTTTTTCATTTCACCCCTACCGGGCAGCGGAGCTGTGGCAAAACCTGTTAAACCCGTATAAAGAGGAGCACGGGGGGGCAGCCTCAGACCTGGAGTTGTTAAAGGTGGAATCCATTGAACAAAGCAATTATGATTTTGTCATGATCGTGCTCCCGGGAGAAAAACTAGAGGTGATATTTAAGTATAACAGCAATGTATATGATGCTGAAACAGTACAACGGATGGCCGGGCACTTCCGGCACCTGCTGGAGCAAATTAGCACCAATGAAGAAATAAGCATCGGTGAATTAACACTGCTGTCGGAAGAGGAAAAAGACAGGCAGCCCTTGAAGGTTGACTTTAATTTTTAAGGAGCCCGATTATGCAAAGAACAATTGATTGTTTGTTTATCGGCCATAACGATATCAACTTTGCCGATTATGAAAAGAGCATCCGGGGGATGGGATGTCATTCCGGCGCTTACCGGGATTTAAACCTGAATTTTATCCGCTGCAATGATAAACCCTATACAGCGTCGGAGATTTTCAATCTTTTCTATTGCAGTAATAAGAACGGGAAATCCTCTCGAAAACCCTTACTGACAGGGGATACCTTTAGCGCCGCCATTGCCTATCTCGGCACCTATTTGCATCGAAGAGGTTTCAGTTTTGATTATGTGAATTCCTTCCAGGAAGAAAAAGAGGAATTGGTGGAAAAATTGAGACAAGAAAATATCCTTACTATAGCGGTTATCACCACGTTATATACCTCAGTGCTCCCCATCCTGGAAATCATGGAGGTGATCAGGAAAAATAACCGCACTGCCAAAATAATCCTGGGCGGCCCCTTTATTCACACCCAGGTTCGTATCCTGTCGCAGGTTTCCCTGGAGTATCTTTTCGGAACAACCATCGGGGCGGATTACTATGTAGATAGTTCCCAGGGAGAAGCAGCGCTGACAGCGATTATTAGCAGTTTAAAAAATAATAAACCCCTTTCCTCGATTCCCAATATTTATTATAAAAACAACGGCGGTTACCTGGCCACTCCCAAAGTAAGAGAAAACAATCCATTGAAGGAAAATATGGTAAACTGGGATTTATTTTCCCCCAGCGTGGGGGAAGTGGTCAATGTCAGGACCTCCATATCCTGTCCTTTTAGTTGTTCCTTTTGCGGATTCCCTGAACGGGCGGGAAAACATCAAACCGTACCGGCCCGGTTAATTATCCGGCAGTTGAAATCCCTGGAAACTATTTACACCGTAAAAATGGTTAATTTTATCGACGACACCTTCAATGTCCCGGGGGAAAGATTTAAAGAGCTCCTGGGGATGATGATCAAACACAGAACCCGATTGCCCTGGACTTCCAATTTTCGATGTCAATTTGCCGACAGGGAAACGGTGTCATTAATGAAAGAAAGTGGATGTGAAGGGGTTTTCCTGGGTATTGAATCAGGAAATAATCAAATCCTTAAAAATATGAACAAAAGGGCTCTTGTGGAGAAGTATCTTGAAGGAATTGCTTTATTAAAGGAATTTGAAATCTTGACCATGGGCTCATTTATCATTGGTTTTCCCGGGGAGACCTATGAAACAATCCAGGATACCCTCGGATTTATAAAAGAAAGTAACATCGATTTTTTCCAGGTTCAACTATGGTATTGTGAACCCATTACTCCAATTTGGGAACAAAAAGATAAATATAACCTTGAAGGTGAAAGTTTTGAATGGAGTCACAAGACAATGGATTCGAAGCTGGCTTCCCACCGGGTTGAGGAAATTTTTTTATCCGTTGAAACACCCATTTACGTCCCCCAGTATCATTTTGACTATACTAAAATCTGGTTTTTAAAACATCGCGGCATAACCCTGGACCAGGTTAAAGATTTTTTACGGGCCTTTAACAGGGGAATAAAACAAAAATTAACGGAACCGGCAAAACCGGAAATTGACATTGAAGTGATTAAGCAATTAAAGGATGCTCTCCGGCAAGATCATGATGTTGAAAATTTTTTTAATGAGAGAACAGACGCTCTTACCACCGATGATATCCAATTTAATTTCTAATCAGTATATTGGGAAATAAATAAAGGAGAATATTGATATGCTCAGAGAAAAAAGCGACGATTTTTCGGTGCTCACCAGTACCAAATATATCGAACAGCAAGAATATTGGATAAATAAACTATCCGGGGATTATCCCGGCACTGAAATTTCATTGGCAGGTAAAAGAAGTCCCAAAACCGGGAAAGCCCTGGAATCAATAGAAATAGTTATCCCTGGTAAATTGTCCGCTCAACTGATGCATTTGAGCTATAGGAATATGCTTACCATTTATGTTATCCTGTTAGCCGGACTAAAAGCACTCATATATCGATATACCGGCAATGAAACGGTTACGGTTATATCACCCCTATACCGCCCGAGAAAACCTGAAAAAATAATGAATGAGTGTTTATTTATACAGGATGTGATGCAGGGGGGAATGTCTTTTAAAGAATTATTACTGGAAGTCAAACAAAGCGTACTGGCAGCCTATGAAAACCAGGACTATCCTTCCGAAAAGCTCATTGAATACCTGGTTAACAACTCCCTGATCAAAACCGGTTGCATCTCCAATATCGTATGTTTATTAAAGAATATTCATGATGACACCCGGGCAAAAAATATAAATCCCACTCTTGTCTTCTCCCTGGACTGTCAGGAAGACCTGGTGAAGGGTCATCTTTTGTATGATCCGGGTATTTATCCCGGGTATTTTGCAGAACAGGTTTCATCGCATTATATTACCCAGTTGGAAATATTAACCGGGGATGTCAATGTAAAGATCTCCGATATTTGTTTCCTCTCAAAAGAAGAAAAGAGTCGCCTACTTTTCACTTTTAACAATAACAAAGCAGATTTTTCAAAAGATAAATCAATCGCTCAGTTGATAGAAAAATATGCCCAAATAAAACCCGATGGCACTGCGGTTGTCTTCAGAGAACATGCGATAACATTTGGGGAGTTGAATGAGAGAGCCAATCGATTAGCAAATTTTTTGCGAAAGACCGGACTTCAAAAAGATCAGGCGGTGGGAATTTTGTTGAACCGTTCCCTCATGATGGTGTTAGGTATTCTTTCAACCTGGAAAGCAGGTGGGGCATATATCCCCATTGATCCGACCGACCCCCTGGAAAGAATTAAATACATTGTAGAAAACTCTCAAGCATCGATTTTATTAACAGATACGGAGGTTGTTAAAAAATATTCTTTTACCGATTTACAGGACCTTCAATCCATCAGGCTGGAGCCCTATTTGACGCACTCCCGTCCCGATATCACTGATTTAGATCGTTTACCGATTCCTGACGCTTTTCCTGCGCAGGAGCCCTCTGAAAATGCACTAAGGGTTTTACTTTTGGATTTATCACAGCTTTTTTCCATCGACAGCGTCAATATGCCATACAATGTTGTTGAGGTGCCCCTGGGACTTATGGATATCATGACCTATTTAAAACGTCAACTGGGAGATAAAATTAATGGTAAAATAGCCAAATCAAGAATTGATTTTGATGATTACCCGGAGCTAAAGCAATTATTTGATGAATTTAGACCGGATGTGATCGGCGTCCGAACCCTAACTCCCTTTAAAGATTTTTACCATAAAACAATTTCATTGATTAAGCAGTGGGAACCGGATATCCCGGTTATAGCCGGAGGACCCTATGCGACCAGTGATTATGCTTCACAATTACAGGACAGCAATATTGATGTGGTTGTTTTAGGGGAAGGAGAACTAACCTTTTGTGAACTGATCGTAAAATTCATGGAAAATGGTGGGAAATTACCCGGGGAAGAGGTTTTGAAAGAAATTGCCGGCCTTGCCTTTATACCTGGAAGAACCAACAGGAAAAAAAAGAAAAAGCTTTCTCCGGCTGTTGTTTTGTTGGATGAATCAGAAAAGGTAAAATACGATCAACCCGGTGGAAATCCAAAGACTGTGAATCAAATGTCAGATTTAGCATATATCATTTATACATCAGGTTCGACAGGAAAACCAAAAGGAGCTATGATAGAACATATCGGGATGATGAATCACATTCAAGCCAAAATTAATGATTTACATTTGACATCTGCCAGTATTGTGGCCCAGAATGCGTCCCATACCTTTGATATCTCCGTGTGGCAGTTTTTTGCAGCCTTAGCTGTAGGAGGCAAAATCATCATTTATCCCATTGATTCAATCCTGGAACCCACCACTTTTCTCACTCAACTCAATCAACACCGGATGACGATCCTTGAAGTGGTTCCTTCTTACCTATCTGTAATGCTTGACCTTATTAGTAGAGAGCCACATCATGTTCCCCCCACCTTGAAGTACTTATTGGTTACCGGCGAAGAGGTGAAGCCGTCCCTGGTAAAGAGATGGTTTGAACTGTATCCCCATATCAAAATGGTCAATGCCTATGGTCCAACCGAAGCTTCCGACGACATCACCCACTATATCATGGAGAAAGCCGCGGACCTGGAAAGAATACCCCTGGGTAAGCCAGTGCAGAATCTTAACATATACATTGTTGACAATGATATGAATTTATGCCCTGTAGGGGTGGTGGGGGAAATTTGTGTTTCCGGTGTAGGTGTGGGAAGAGGGTATTTAAATGACCAGGAGCGAACAAAAAAGGTCTTTATGGAAGACCCCTTTCCAGGGGTTAGAGGTATCCGCCTTTACAAAACCGGTGATTCCGGGTATTGGCTTCCTGACGGAACCATTGAATTCCACGGCAGAAAGGATTACCAGGTCAAGATAAGGGGATTCAGGATTGAATTGGGAGAAATTGAAAACTGTTTAATAAAACATGAAGGTGTCAAAGAAGCCGCAGTCATTGATAAAGAGGATGAAAAGAAAAATAAAAATCTCCTGGCTTTCCTGGTGATGAGTACCCCGGGAAGTTGTAATATCCGGGAAATCAAGAAATACCTGGAAACAGAGTTACCCGCGTATATGGTGCCGACTCAATTCATAGAATTGGAAGAAATGCCCTTAACTCCCAATGGCAAAGTTGACCGCCAGGCACTGCAGCGGCATCACCCGGATACCCGGTCTTTCATTCCCTATATCCCGCACCACCTGGTGGAAGACAGGGAATATAAAAATAAGTTAACCGGGGACTTCTTACAGGAAACGCTGGAGGACCCGGCAGTGGTATCTCAAAAAGAAACCGCTGCCTTAAGGGAATACTCAACCCGCAAAAGAAAAGATTATTACCCCTTATGCCATTCCCAAAAAATGGTTTATTACATTGAAAAGACCTACCCGGGAACTGGCTGCGAAAATGATGGGGATATTGTGCTGTACCCGGGGATCGTCGAGAAGAAGCTGCTGCAGCAGGCCATTAATAATGCGTTGTATAAGAATGAGAACCTTCGTACCCGTATCGCAGAAGTGGAACATGGAGATTTTATCGGGCCGGCCCAGTATATTTTTCCTCATCAGGATTATTCCTTTGAGAGTTTTGCATTCACCGGCATAGACGGCAGGCAGCAGTTGGAAAAATGGGTGCTGGAAAATAACGATAAGCCCTTTGAGTTCATCGACGGGGATCTTTTTTATTTTGCTCTTATCACCCTAAATGAAGAAGAAACCGGTTACTATATGAAGCTTCATCACATTATCTCGGATGGGGGGTCCACCGCCCTTCTCATCCATGAAATCGACAGTATTTACCAGGAATTACGGTCCGGGAAAGCATGGCAGCCGCAGCCCCTCCCCTCGCATATCCAATATATGTGGGATGAGAAAACGTATTTAAACGCCTTACAGGCAAAGAAGGACAGGGAGTCCTGGTTGAATGACCTCTTGCCCCTGCCGGAAGAAGTGGTCATATCTCCCAAAAGGTATAATTCCCCTGGTTTGCAGGGCAGTTCCTCTAAACTGGTTTTCCCGGATGAGCTGCGCTCCCGGATGCATGAATACCGCAAGAGCCATAACATTTCTCTTTATAAACTTATTTTATCCGCACTTTCTATTTATGTGTCCCGGGTCACCTGGCAGGATGAATTTATTATTGGCACTGTTAATCACGGCCGGTATACTGCTGTTCATCAACAAACCAAGGGAATGCTTATCAATTTCATCCCCCTCAAAATAATCCTTGATGATCATATGGTATTCAGTGATTTTGTAGAAAAGATCGGCCAGGAAGTCAACCGTATCTTGAAAAACCATGCCCGGTACCCGGGAGATTTACTTGCCTCGGATATAAAAACAATAACTGGCAAAGATACCCGTTATTTCTGGAATATTACCCTCATCGGTCACCCGGACCAGGAAAGAAAAGAGTTCTGCATGGAGCATATTTCTTCCCATGAAGAAGCCACCCCCTTGACCATTCACATCAATTGCAGCAACAAGGATATCCACGGTATACTTGAGCTGGAATGGGTTTACCAGCTTGACTGGTATACCCCCACAGACATTGTCCGGGTTCATCAGCGGCTGGTGAGGATATTGACGAAGGCACTGCAATATCCCGGGAAGAAATTAATAGAATTGGACGTACTCAGCGAAGAAGAGAAAAAACAGGTACTGTTGGAATTGAATGAAAGCCAGGGAGTTCCCTCCTCGCCATTAAAAAGCATTATCCGTAAAATATTCAATTATCCCCGCCGCCGCAGTATTGCCCCTATTGTCCCCAGGATAGAAATTGCAGGGAACACCCTGGACCCCGGAGAGATAGAGGACCTTTTGCAAGCTTATGAACCGGTAGAAACAGCGGTTGTGATTGGCAAAGAAAAAAAACCTGGAAATAAAGATAAGTATTTGTGTGCTTTTGTGGTTTCCCGCCGGCACCTGGGGGAGTCTGAATTAAAAGAGTATTTGTCCCGGCAATTACCTTTATACAAGGTCCCGGCTGTTTTTTTCCGGTTGGAGAAAATGCCGGTAGCCACCAATGGCGCCCCGGACCGGAAACGATTGATGGAGTTGGACCTTGATTTCGGGGATTTTGGGACTGTTTCAAGGGATGAGGGGTATGAGGCGCCCATGGGGCCGGTGGAAGAGAAGTTGGCGGAAATATGGTCTACTGTGTTGGGGATTGACCGGCAGACCATCAGTCGGGGGGCCAACTTTTTTGACCTGGGGGGGCATTCGTTAAAGTCCATCATGCTGGTATCCATCATCCACCGGGATTTACAAGTAAAATTACCCCTGGAAGCTGTGTTTAATCAGCCGCGTCTCCTTCAACTGGCCCAATATATAAAAGGCAGGAAAAAAGATGGCTATGAATCCATTGCTCCGGCCGAACATAAAACCTACTATGCATTATCGTCGGCCCAGCAGCGATTATTTGTATTGTCCCGGATGAACAAAGGGAGCACCGGTTATAATATACCGGCGATTTTTACCCTGGAAGGTCACCTGGATAAGGAAAAAGTCCAGGGAACCATCAGGAAATTAATCAACCGGCATGAAAGCCTGAGAACCTCTTTTGAATTGATAGAGAATATACCGGTACAGAGGATCCATGCCCAGGTGGATTTTGAGATTGAAAGTTATAATTTAGCCACAGAGGACACAGAGAACACAGAGGGAACAAGGGGGCCCGCAACTCGCAACTCGCAACCCGCATCAGCTCTTATAAGTTCCTTCATCCGTCCATTTGATTTATCCCGGGCACCAATGCTGAGGGTGGGATTGATGGAACTTCCACACACCCCGGCCGCTCTTCGCGTCCACCCCTCTCAAGAGGGGAGAGAGCAAAAGTATGTCTTGATGGTAGATGTGCATCACATCATATCCGATGGGATTTCCATGGATATATTTATCCGGGAATTCAAGGAACTGTACTGCGGGAAACCATTACCACCATTGAGACTCCAGTATAAAGATTTCTCTATATGGCAGAACAGCCGGAAACACCGGGAAAAGACAAAATACCAGGAAGAATATTGGGTAAAGCAGTTGGAAGGTGGTGTCCCGGTGTTAAGTCTTCCCACTGATTATGCAAGACCTTCCATACAGGGCTTTGAAGGAAGTAAGTTGAGCTTTGGGATTACAGCCGGCCAGACCCGTGATCTAAAAGAAATGGCCCGGAAGGAAGAGGTCACTCTTTTTATGGTACTGTTAACATTATTCAATATATTTTTATCAAAAGTATCCAACCAGGAAGACATCGTGGTGGGGTCTCCCATATCAGGGCGAAGGCATTCGCACCTGGGCAATATGATGGGGATGTTCGTAAACACCCTGGTGCTAAGAAACTTCCCTGGGGGTGAAAAACCGTTTTTGCATTTTTTAAGAGAAGTTAAGGAAAGTACCCTGGAAGCTTTTGAAAACCAGGATTATCAATTTGAAGACCTGGTAGAAAAAGTCTCCATTGAAAGGGATACCAGCAGGAATCCTTTATTTGATGTTATGTTTGTACTCCAGGATATTGATATGCCGGAAGTGGAAATACCCGGTTTAAAAGTAAGTCCCTATCCGTATGAGGATAGAACCTCCAAGTTTGATCTTACTTTGTGGGCAAAGGAAACAGGTGACCATTTACGGTTGGGTTTCGATTACTACACAAAAATCTTCAAAAAAGAAACCATTGAACGATTTATCACCTTTTTTAAAATAATGCTGCGGTCTATCCTGGAGGAAACCGGGAAAAAAATATCCCGGGTGGAAATCATCCCGGAAGAGGAGAAGAACCGGGTTTTATTTGATTTTAACAATACAACGGCGGATTATCCGGCCGGTAAAGTTCTTCACGAATTACTCCGGGACCAGGTGGAGAAGAGCCCGGACCATACGACTGTGCTAGGGTCAATATTACAAATGACAGAGGACAAATTACAAACGATGCCCCTGTCTAAAAGAAATGCAGGGGCCATATCACCAATGGCAAAATACAAAAATGCCTTTATCACTTATATGGAATTAAACCGAAACTCCAATCAACTGGCCCACCAGTTAAGAGAAAAAGGTATCCCACCCCATACCATTGTGGGCATCATGGTCGAGCGTTCCATTGAAATGATTATAGCTCTTATGGGAATTCTGAAAGCTGGTGGGGCGTATTTGCCTATTGATCCCGATTACCCCCAAGAGCGTATTAATTATATGTTAGCTGACAGCCAGGCCAACGTCCTGGTTACCACCCCTAATTTATCGAATGAAATCACATATAAAAATGGGATTGTATATGTAACGGACGCGATAAATCCTTTGAGGGGCCGCACCGCTATCGTCCCCAGGCCTTCCCACCTGCACCTGTCACCTGCACCTGTCACCTCATTAGCCTATGTCATCTACACCTCTGGCACCACCGGCAGGCCCAAAGGTGTCATGGTTGAACATCATAGTGTAGTGAATACCCTGATGAGCAGGAAAGAAAACTATAAAATCAATCAAAACCATACCTTTTTGCAATTGTTCTCATATGCCTTTGATGGTTTTGTGACCAGTTTTTTCACACCTGCCATCTCAGGCGCAAAAGTCGTCTTGTTGGAGGAGAAAGAAGTAAAAGATATTACCAAAATAAAGGAAGCAATCGTTAAACATCATGTCACTCATTTCATAAGTATCCCGGTGTTGTTCCAGGCCATCCTTGAGAATCTTACCAAAGAAGAAAGCCGCTTATTACAAGTGGCAACGTTGGCCGGGGATAAGGTGTCGGCCTACATTGTTGAAATGACCCGGCAGAAAAATGAAGATATTGAGATCGCAAATGAATATGGTGTTACGGAAGGTGCGGTCATGTCTACCATACACCGTCACCAGGAGAGAAGCGGAGAGATTTCTATCGGAAAACCGGTGTGGAATACCAGGATATACATACTGGGAAAAGATAATCAGTTGCAGCCCCCGGGGGTTTGGGGTGAACTTTGCTTAGCCGGTGTTGGGGTAGCTCGTGGATATTTAAACAATCCGGAACGAACCGCAGAAAAATTTGACCATGATTTATGGGATTACCAGGATGGCCAGGATAAAAGAAAAAAGACGCCAAAAAAGACGCCAGGCAAAAAAATTCAAAAAATTCATAGGGCCTATAGGTCCTATATGGCCTATATTTCAAAAAAAATCTACAAAACCGGGGACCTGGCGCGGTGGATGTCGGATGGGAATATTGAATTTTTAGGACGCATGGATCGACAGGTCAAGATTCGGGGGTTCCGTATCGAATTGGGAGAAATAGAAAATCAATTGGTAAAAGATGAGAACATAAAAGCGGCAGTGGTCCTGGTTAAAAGAAACCAGGCCGAGGGAAAATACCTGGGCGCTTTTATTGTTCCCGCAGGGCCAGGACCCCTGGATTTACCCGGATTAAAACGGCGCCTGTCCGAACAGTTACCCAATTACATGATCCCGGCAAATTTTGTGATATTGGAGAATCTGCCCTTAACCCCCGCTGGTAAAGTTGACCAACAGGCATTGGCAGCATTGGCAGATGCTGAATGGCGAAAGAAAAAACAAGGGGAATATGTTCCTCCAGGGGATACCCTGGAGAAATTGTTGGTGGAAGCCTGGGAGAAGGTTTTGGGACAAAGACCTGTCGGGGTAAATGACAATTTTTTCCAGGTGGGAGGAGATTCCATCAAGATCATCCAGGTGATCTCATACCTGAATAAACAAGGTTATAAATTGAAAATGACAGATATTTTCCGGAACCCGCGCATTTCAGACCTGGCACCCCTGGTAAAAAAAATAGAACGTATTCCCATCCAGGAACCGGTTTCGGGAATCCTGCCTTTAACCCCCATACAAAAATGGTTTTTTGAAAATAGAGTAGTGGACCGGCACCATTTTAACCAGGCAGTGATGTTGTATGCGGCCGAGGGATTTGCAGAAGTCGGGCTGCGGGCCGTATTCTCAAAATTACCGGAACATCATGATGCCCTACGAATGACCTTTAAAGAAGAACATGGAGAAGTGATTCAAATCAATCATGGTCTGGAGTACCCGTCTTCATTAGAGGTTTATGATTTCAGGGGATGTAAAGATGCCCTGGCAATGCTTGAAGCCGAGGCCAATCAAATTCATGCCAGCATTGACATGGAAAACGGCCCCCTGATGAAAGTGGGATTATTTCACCTGGATGATGGCGACCGTTTATTAGTCACTGTGCATCACCTGGTGATAGATGGGGTTTCCTGGCGGATTTTGCTGGAAGATTTCCTGCGCTTATATCGACAATATAAAAAGCAGAAACACTTTAGCTTACCCTTGAAATCCGATTCCCTCAAAATATGGGCGGAACAATTAGCGGCCTATGCCAATAGTAAAGAATTTTTAAAAGAGAAGACCTACTGGCAGGAATTGGATTCCAAAGCGTTCCCGGTGTTGAGGAAGGATTTTGAAGAAGAAAAGAATTTATGGCGAGATACCCGGACCACATTGTTTCGTTTAACCAGGGAACAAACCCATCATCTGCTGACCAGGGCAAATGAAGCCTTTGGCACTGAAATTAACGATTTATTGGTGACGGCATTGGGCCTGGCAACCAGGAAAATCTACGGTCATGAAACCCTGGTAATCGCCATGGAAAGTCATGGCAGGGAAGGCATCTTAGCCCCTATGGCCGCGGCGATGGATATGGATATCGATATCAGCCGGACCATTGGATGGTTTACCTGTATCTACCCGGTGGGGTTGGATTTTTCCCCCGGATGGGATTTATCCCGCCAGATCAAGGAGGTGAAAGAGCGGCTGCGGCAGGTACCCAATAAAGGCGTGGGTTATGGAATGCTGAAATATCTAACTGCCAGGGAGCACAAAGAGGGAATCTCCTTTACATTAAAACCGCAAATTATATTTAATTACCTGGGACAATTTGATGAGGAAATCCGGCAGAGCTCATTTGAAATCGTCAACCCCCCAGCAGGGAATCCCATGAGTCTAAATGCCCAAAGAAACTATGAACTTGAAGTATCCGGTATGGTAATAGATAACCGACTGCAAATGTCAATCGGTTACAATACCGGGCAATATAAAACCGAAACCATTGAAACCCTGGGGAAACATTTCAAAATAGAGTTGGAGCGGGTGATTTCCTTTTGTTCAAACCGGGAGGAAAGAGATTTAACCCCAGGTGACTTAACATACCCGGGGCTCTCCATCGAGACCTTAGAGCGCTTAAAGGGGAAATACCCCCTGGAAGATATCTATCCCTGTACACCTTTGCAGGAAGGAATGATATTTCATGCTCTTTATGATCAGCACAGCTCTGCATATTTTATTCAACTGTCTTATCGCTTTCATGGGCAATTGGATATGGCCGCGGTAAGGAAAGCGCTGCAAGAGTTGGTAAACCATTATGAAATATTACGAAGTGTGTTTGTCCATGAAGACCTTGACCGGCCCTTGCAATTGATTTTAAAGAAGGGCAAGATCGATGTTTATTACCGGGATATAAGGGAACCGGTTCAAAGAGGGGGCATGGACATAGATTCATGGATTAAGGTCTTTAAAAAAGAGGACCGGCAGCAGTTCTTTGATTTGAGAAAGGATACCCTGCTGCGGGCGGCGGTGCTGAGGGTGGGTGAAGCAGAATATGAATTTATATGGAGTAATCATCACATATTAATGGATGGATGGGGGGGTGGGATTTTGTATTCCCGGTTCCTGGAGATGTATAATAATTATATTGAGAACAGACCCTATCAATTCCCGGCAGATAAGCCCTATCGCTGCTACATTCGCTGGTTGGAAAACCAGGATAAAGAAAAGGCCCGGGAATATTGGCGGTGCTTACTGGAAGATTATAAAGAAACCGCCAGTATACCAAAGCGGACTGCACCGGGAACCGCCTCAAAAGAATATAAAAGAGAAGAGATTCTCTTTACCTTAGGGCCTGAGAAAACCAGTGCCCTGGATAAAATGGCAGTCACACACCAGGTGACATTGAGCCTCATTTTTCAAACCCTTTGGGGAATATTATTGGCCAGGTACAATGGTAAACAGGATGTTGTATTTGGAATCGTGGTATCGGGCCGTCCTCCCCAGGTTGAAGGTGTGGAATCCATGATCGGGTTGTTTATTAATACGATCCCGGTTCGCATCCGTTTCCAACCGAACACCGCCTTTATTCAACTGGTACGCCAGGTACAAAAACAGTCCCTGGAAAGTGAGCCTTACCATTATTATTCACTGGCGGAAATCCAGGCTCAATCCCATTTAAAACGGGATTTAATCGACCATTTCCTGACATTTTCAAATTATCCTATCGGAGATATCGTTGAAGATGTAATCAACGGGAAAAATGATAGTAGGGAAGTGTTCCCTTTCCAGGTATCCAATATAGAAACAGTGGATAGAAGTAACTATAATTTTGATGTACTGGTGAAATTCCAGGACCAGATGGATATCCTATTGAGATTTAACACCAATGTCTATAACCGGGACTTTATGAAGCGGATGTTGGTGCATATTGAAGAAGTGATGGACCAGGTAATGGAGAGCAATGAAATAAAAATCCGGGATATTGTCATCTCTCATGATCGCCTGTTGGTAGACACAGCCATTCCCATGGATGATAACAATGACTTTGAATTGTAAGAAAATTTTATTGGCCATATTGCCCTATTGGGCCCCGGTCCTGCCGCCGGTGGGATTGGCCCGGTTAAAAAGTTTTCTTCAGCACCAGGGATATGAAGTAAAAATCATTGATTTAATTGTCAAGAATGAAGCCCTGGAATTTTATTATGATTATTTTGATGTATTAAAGGCGTGTATTCCCGTGGAGAAAAGAGGAAACTTCAAAAATATCGGGCATGATGTCCTGCGGAACCATATGATGGCCCATATCCATTACCAGGATGAAGAGGAATATATCCAATTGGTAAAAGTATTAATATACAAATCTTATTATGTCCGGGTGGAGGATGCTTATATTAAGCAGCTCAATGAAATACTTACTCGCTACTATAAAATCCTGGAGGAATATTTCCTATTTGTGCTGGAGTTTGAGGAACCGGATGTGGTGGGATTAACCGTTTACAAAGACACTGTGGCCCCCTCCCTGTTTGTATTAAAACTCACCAGGGAGAAATTCCCTCACATAAAGACTGTGATTGGAGGGGGAATTTTTGCCGACAGTCACATCAAGGGTTCCCCTAACTATGAACGGCTGTTGGAGGTGACAGCAGGTTATGTGGACAAAATCATCATCGGAGAAGGGGAGTTACTATTTTTAAAGTATTTACGAGGTGAACTCCCGGCATCTCAGCGGGTGTATACGCGTGAAGATATCGATGGTGAGGTATTGGACTTAAAAGATGCCAGGCCCCCGGATTTTTCCGATTTAAATATCCGCAAATACTCGCATCTACCCGGGACTGCTTCCTTCAGTTGTCCTTACAAATGCAGCTTTTGCAACGAAAGGCAGTTCCGGGGTAAATATCGAAGGCGAGATATCAAAGACACCGTTGATGAAATGGTGGAGTTATACAATGCTGTTGAGTTGAATAATGTCAATTCCGGTCATCAATTATTTTTTATGACCGATTCCCTGCTGAATCCTATTATAGACGACCTGGCCCATGAGCTAATCAAGCGAAAGGTATCGTTGTATTATGATGGTTATTATAAAGTGGACCAGGCGGCCGCGGATGCGAATAAAACCTTTTCCTGGAGAAAAAGTGGTTTATACCGGGTTCGCTTAGGGGTGGAGAGCGGTTCCCAGAAGGTATTGGACCTGATGCGCAAAGGCATTAACGTGGAGCAAATCAGGACTGCGGTTAGCAATTTTGCCCTGGCCGGGATTAAAACCACCACTTACTGGGTTATCGGCCATCCTGGCGAGACCGAAGCGGATTTCCAGCAAACCCTGGACCTGATTTCCCAATTAAGAAACTGTATTTACCAGGCTGAATGCAACCCCTTTCTTTATCATTACATGGGGCAAAATAGTTCCGATGAATGGAAAGAGAGGCGAAAGCGTTTATATCCCGAAAAGGCAAGAGATATGTTGATCTTTGATTCCTGGACATTGGATATGGAGCCCGTGCGGGAGGTGGCTTACCAGAGGATGCACCGGTTTGAAAAACACTGCCGCAGCCTGGGAATACCCAATCCCTACTCTTTCAAAGAAATCTTTGATGCTGATGGGCGGTGGAAAAAATTACAAAAATTTGCTGTTCCCTCACTAAATGAATTTAACGAAGAAGGAAAATTTATCCGTGACAATTTTAATAGCCGGATATTTGTAAAAAAAGAATGCCAGGAGGAGGGAGACTTTGACCTGTAAATTCACCAAAAACCAGGAGGAAATGTAAAATGAGAAGGTATATTAACAAAGGAATAAAAGAAGTATTAAAAGAATACCCCCAGTTGGCACCGATCCTGGCGGAGTATGATATCAATTGTTACAAATGCGATGGCAACTGTTTATTTAAGGATATTTTCGAGGAGCATAACCTTTCCATGAAAGAGGAAATGGAATTGAAACGTAAAATGGCTAAGATCATGGTGAGTTGAATAAGAGAGCCCGGGATTTAGCAAGCGGGTTTGCAGGTATAAATGTGAACCGGGAAAATGAGATAAAAAATGAAATCTTATGATATTACCGGAGAAGAAAAATATATCGGTGGTCAAAATACCAGGGAGCGGGATTTCTGGTTAAACCAATTATCCGGGGATTTTGAAAAGAGTTTTTTCCCTTATGATTATGAGCGCGCCGCTAATAAAGAACCGCAGATGGCAGTGGTTCCCTGTGGATTTCCCGGGGCAGTGGAAGCCAAATTGATAAAAGCCAGTACTGGCTCTGATTCCAGGCTTCATATGCTGTTGGTGGCCGGCCTGGTCCTGCTGCTGGCTAAGTACACCGGAACCCGTGATATTACCATCGGGCTGCCCATTTACCGGCAGGAACAGGAAGGTGATTTTGTCAATACCGCCTTGATCTTAAGGCATCAGTTGGAAGATCATATGACCTTCAAAGACCTGTTGATCCAGGTAAGGCAAACCATTGCCCAGGCCAATGAACATGTCAACTACCCCATCGAGAGCCTGCCTTATGAATTGGGCATGTCGTATTCCCCAGCAGAGGATTTCCCTTTATTCGATGTAATGCTGCTGCTGGAAAATGTCCATAATCGGAACTATATTCAGCATTTCCGTATCAACATCATGTTCCTTTTCAACCGCACTGGTGAGAAACTCAGCGGCAAGGTGGAGTATAATTCATCTCTTTACAATAAAAAAAAGACAGAAAGAATTGTCCACCACTATACCTATTTACTTCAAGAAGCACTTTTTAATCCCAATAGGCCTATTGCTGATATTTCCGTATTATCGGGGGAAGAAAAAAAGAAAATATTGTTTGTTTGGAACGATACGGATACAGGGTATCCCAAAGAAATGACCATCCAACAGTTATTTGAACGGCAGGTGGAAACCACTCCTCATCATATCGCTGTGGTATCGGGCCCTCAACAGGTCACTTATAAAAAGTTAAATGAGCAAGCCAACCGCACGGCAGCCCTATTAATTGAAAAAGGAATAGACCTTCAAATAAAAGGAAACATCATTGTCGGTATGATGGGACAGCGTTCAGTATGGATGGTTTTAGGAATATTGGGCATTTTGAAGGCAGGCGCCGTTTATTTACCCATCAATGCCAAAGACCCGGAGGAAAGGATAACATTTATTTTAGAAGACAGCAAAGCAGCAGCATTAATTACCCAGGAACACCTGGTGAAAGGCAATCCGTCCCTTTTAGCCATTGAATCCTTAGGAAATATCATTTTATATGAAGAGCTGGCCGATGAAGGAGAGGAAAATATCGATCACCATGTATATAAGAACAGGGAATGTTTGAACAAGCCAGGTGATAATATATATTTAATCTATACCTCCGGAACCACCGGTAAGCCCAAAGGGGTATTGGTAAAACAACAAGGGATTGTTAACTATGTATGGTGGGCGGCAAACCAATATGTGAAAAATGAAAAAGTTAATTTCCCGTTATACACTTCAATTGCCTTTGATTTAACGGTGACGTCCCTATTTACCCCACTAATAACAGGGAATGCCATTGTTGTGTATGGGGATGGAGCGGAAGCCAATGAAGCTTTAATTGAGAGAGTGATGGAGGATAATCAAGTGGCAGTGGTGAAGCTAACCCCTTCCCATTTGAAATTGATAAAAGATCGGAACACAAATGAAAGGATTTCAAGTGTAAAACGTTTTATCCTGGGCGGTGAACAACTGAGTACCCAATTGGCAAAAGACATTTACCGGGCTTACCAGGGAAAAGTAGAGATATACAATGAGTATGGGCCCACTGAGGCTGCGGTGGGCTGTATGATTTATCAATTTAATCCCACTGAGGACAGCGCCGATAGGAAGTCGGTACCCATAGGAAAACCCATCGCTAACACCCAGGTTTACCTGTTGAATGAAAACCTGGAACCTGTGCCAATGGGAGCGGTGGGTGAGTTATATATATCCGGGGAGGGCCTTGCCGCAGGGTATTTGTACCAGCCGACCTTAACCGCGGAGAAATTTATCCCCAATCCCTTTATACCGGGGAAGACCATGTACCGGACCGGGGACCTGGCAAAGTGGCTGGAAGATGGGAATATTGAATTCCTGGGCCGGAAAGATAATCAAGTAAAGATAAGAGGTTACCGGATCGAGCTGGCGGAAATTGAGAATTGCCTGTTGACCCATGATGAGATAAGGGAGGTAGTGGTAGTTTCCAGGGAGGACTACGATGAAGACATTCATCTTTGTGCATATATGGTTTCGGATAGAGAAGTGCCGGTGTTTGAATTGCGGGAATACCTGGCGGCCTTACTCCCGGATTATATGATCCCTGCATATTTTGTCACCATTGACCAGGTTCCCTTAACGCGGAATGGCAAAATCGATACCCGGGCACTGCCGGAACCCAGGGTCAATGTAGGGGTTAAATATATTGCTCCCCGGGATGAAACAGAGCGGGGCCTGGTAAAAATCTGGTCTGACATTTTGAGTATTGACGAAACCGAACTAAGTATCGATGTAAACTTTTTCGAAGTGGGTGGACATTCGTTGAAAGCCACTGTATTGGCAAACAAAATACATAAAAATTTTAATGCCAAAGTGTCACTGGAGTCCATATTCAGGTTTCCCACCCTGCGGGGGTTAGGGGAATATTTAAAAAAGGCTGAAAGAGATGATTTTAATGCTATTGAAGTGGTGGAACAAAAGGAGTATTATGGGTTATCCTCGGCACAGAAGCGATTATATGTGCTTCAACAGATGGATAAAGAAAGTACCGGGTACAACGTTCCCATGATAAAGGTCCTGGAAGGAATCATCCGCATGGATCGCCTGGAAAGTACATTTGAAAAATTGATCCAAAGACACGAAAGTTTAAGAACATCATTTGAATTGTTGGAGAATGAGCCTGTCCAGAAGGTCCACCCTCCATTTTCATTTAAAGTGAACTGCCATGCACCCGGTAATCAAAGCCCGGGGGAAATAATCAAAGCCTTTGTCAGGCCCTTTAACCTGGCTGAGCCGCCCCTGTTAAGGGTGGAGTTGATAAAAGAGAAGGAAAACAGGCATATCCTTTTATTTGATATGCATCACATGATCACGGATGGTATATCCACAGGGTTATTTATAAGGGAATTTATGGCCATTTATAAAGGTCAGTACTTACCTGGTTTGAGGGTCCAGTACAAAGATTACGCGGAATGGCAAAACCGTGAAAAGGAAAGAGGAAAAATTAAAGAACAAGAAGCCTATTGGCTGAAGTTATTTGCAGGTGATATCCCGGTACTGGATCTTCCCACCGATTATGCCAGGCCTCCGCTGCAGAGTTTTGCAGGAAATGCCGTGGATTTTGTCGTGGGAGAAGAAGAAACCGGTCAATTAAATGCACTGGCGGTTAAAAACGAAGTCACACTCTTTATGCTGCTCCTGGCCATATGCAATGTATTTTTATCGAAAATCAGCGGACAGGAAGACATTGTGGTGGGAACAGGGGTGGAAGGCCGCGGACATGAAGACCTGAAAAACATCATCGGTATGTTTGTCAACTCACTGCCGCTGCGTAACTATCCGGCAGCAGGAAAAACCTTTAACGGTTTTTTAAAGGAACTCAAAGAACAAACCTTGCAGGCCTTTAAACACCAGGAGTATCAATTTGAAGACCTGGTGGCAAACCTTGAACTGGAAAGGGACACCAGCCGGAACCCATTGTTTGATGTCATGTTTCAATTGGAACGTTCCGATATCCCGGTAGAAATACCGGGATTATCCCTGGAGCCTTATGAATCTGAAAACCCGGCCACCAAGTTTGACCTCACCTTATGGGTATTTGATGAGGGTAAATACCTCCAGTGTAAAATGGAATACTGTACAAAACTTTTTAAACAGGAAACTATCCGGGCTTTTATCAAATATTTTAAAATCATATTAACTGCTGCGTTAAACCGCCCAGGGCAAAAGCTATCGGGAATGGAACTCATAACGGAAGAAGAGAAAAATCGACTGTTATACGGTTTCAACGATACCCGTGCCAATTATCCCCGGGACAAAACCATTCACCGGTTGTTTGCGGAACAGGCTGAAAAGACTCCAACCCAAACGGCCCTGGTCCTGGAATCTAACCGTATGACCTATAAGGAGTTAAAGGAGAAATCTCATCAGTTGGCCCGGGTCCTGGAGAGCAGGGGGGTACAATCCGGCAGCATCGTAGGCATAGTGGAAGAGCATTCTTTTGAAATGCTTATCTGTATACTGGGGGTATTAACAGCGGGTGGGGCTTATGTGTCTCTTGATCCCGGACTCCCGCCAGAGCGATTGAATTGGATCATCAAAGACAGTAATATCCCCTTATTATTGGCTGCATCATCTTCACCGCTAAACGATAATTTTACCTATACCGGGGAAATGATTTCCCCGGATGATGAAACGTTGTATACGGATACCGATAAAGGTTGTATCCCGGGTCTGCCGGGTATAAGTAAATCCAGTGACCTGGTATATTTGATTTACACCTCGGGTTCCACCGGGAAACCCAAAGGGGTGATGGTAGAACATCAAAGCCTGGTGAATTATGTCACCTGGGCCCGGAAGGTATATGTCAGGGAAGAGAGCTGTGATTTCCCCTGGTATACTTCCCTTTCTTTTGATTTAACGGTCACGTCCATCTATGTTCCTTTGATTTCAGGGAATGCCGTGGTATTGTATCCCGGGGAAGAAGGGGACCGTGCCAGTATTATTGAACGGATCGTTACCGAAGGGAAAGTCCGGGTAATGAAATTAACCCCCTCCCATCTAAAAGTAATCAAGGCGATTGATATACCGGCTTCCGCTGTAAAGCTAAAACGGTTGATTGTTGGAGGTGAGCAATTGACTGCGGAATTGGCTCGGGAGATATGCGAAACCTTTTTCCCCAACATAGAAATTTACAACGAGTACGGTCCTACGGAAGCGGTAGTGGGTTGTATGATATATCGATTTGATCCGGCAAAGGACCGAGAGGTCTCCGTACCTATCGGAATTCCTGCGGATAATGTAAATATTTACCTGTTGGATAAAAACCAGGTACCTGTGCCTCCCCTGGGAGCACCGGGGGAGTTATGGATTTCCGGGGAGGGATTGGCCAGGGGTTATTTAAATCACCCGGAATTAACCGCAGAGAAATTTGACCACGATTTATGGGATTTATGGGATTACCATGATGAAAAAAACAAAAGTTTTTGCGGGG
>CP070627.1:4373337-4381223 GCA_020355945.1 Candidatus Aminicenantota bacterium
GAAAACCCTTATTCAGCTAGCTGTCGATGCGATGAAGACCCTTTGTTCACGTGTGATCGTGGTGGCGGGGTATAAAAAAGAACGAATGATTGAGCTCACAAAAGGGTATTCCAACCTGGAAGTAGTGTTTAATCCCCGTTACCCTGAAGGAATGTTTACCTCGGTAAAAGAAGGGGTCAAACATGTGAGATCTCCATGGTTCTTTCTTACCCCCGGCGATTACCCGTTGATAACAGAAGCAGTATACCAAAAGCTCCTGGAGGCACGAAAAGAATCTGACCAATGTGTCTTTATCCCTGTTTTCAATGACAGAAAAGGGCACCCTATCCTGTTAAAAAGTGTCCTGGTAAAGGAATTGTTAGCGGAACCGGGGGATTCCAATCTCAGGAAATTTATCAATCGAAAAGGATTCACACCGGTGCAAGTCGATGATGATGTCATCCTGGTGGACATCGATACCATGGAAGATTATCAAAGAGTCAAAGAGAGGTATTCACGGCAGAGGCCGCAGAGAGCGCAGAGAACAAAATAGGAAACAATGAATAGAACGATAGGGACAGGTAAATAATCTTTTGCTAAAATTAGAATTCCCGGGATGGTGCAGCGATTCTAATTTTGACCACGGGTGAACCCGGGGGGCCTTTCCCCAAATCCGGGGGAAGCCTGAAAATACCTGACCCCAGACTTTCCAAACTCACCAAAATGGACCCCACCGGCTCCACCATAAATAAATGGGAAAAATCTAAACATTGGATATCATATGAAGTACAACCTTTTTTCAAATGTACAACTAAAGTTGTACAAAAAAAGAAATTCAAAATCAACCCAAAAATACAACTTTTGGTGTATTGACAAAACGTAAAAAGTAGGTTATATTGCAATCCGTTTGATTTTAGATGCAGTTTAACGTTTGATTTTTTCGAGAGTCAGTTCAGTGAGAAGGGCGATTTTACCAGCGAATACTTAAATAATTAGGAGGTTTACAAAAAATGAGAAAATCTAAACTCATGTTAGTAGTGATTTTTATGCTTGGTATTAGTGTCCTTGCATATTCACAGTACAACTATGTCGGTGGCTATTATGGAACGGACCATGGAAACACCATACCCCCCGTACAGGCGTTCCTTAATAATATCGGCGGTCCATGTGTATATGTCGTAGATGGACCATTTGCAGCGAATGTTGCTCACTGGGATACGTACAACAATTATGATCCCAGTTGGAACTGGGGTATTGATTGGTATGAATTTGTCTACAGTTGCGAACATGGAAACCCGTGGAAATTCTGGGTGAACGACGGTGTCGTTGATCTTTTTAATGTAGGGGACCCTCATCCTGATGGAGGCTGGGGTGATTACTTTACCAACTGGGTTGTTCTCTATTCATGCCAGGTGGTCTGCTCTCCCATTGAAAAATCAAAGTGGTGGGACCCATGGGTCTTTGACTCCGATGATGTTTTTAGTAGTAATAAAAGGCTTCACATTGTAAATGGTTTCCGTACCAATGCTTGGATATTTCCTGCGGTAAATGTGTCTACCCAGTATGCCATTCGAATCAGTAATGGAGGAAACATTCTTCAAGAATGGTTCAATTGCGTAATCACCTATGGCGGCCCTGATCCTTATGACAAAGCATGCTCGGTATATTATCCGGATTGTTCAGCCGATAAACTTTGTGCCCCTACCGAACCTGTGAACACCAACGTGTTCAGTTGTACGTACATGAATTAAATTAGGAGGTAAAAAATGAAGAAAAATATCTTAATATTAGTATCCACAGTCCTGCTGGTTACAGGATTTGTATTTGCCGAAGCTGTCGTTGAATTTGACAGCTCATATGTGAATGTAGACAAATCAGCGATCAAAGACACCTATACCGGTGTACTTCCAAATCTGGGCTTTACTGGAGCCGACGCGATTGCAAAAGAAATTTTTGCCTACACAGGTGCTGAATTTTACCTGGATGAACTCCATCAAATTGATAATTGCCTCCTCTACAGGAGGAGCGATGATAGTTCGGCAAAATTAGAGGTTCACAAAGTCTCCGGGGATATAATCTTCCATAAAGGCATGGCAGCTTATAAGGGAGAAAGTAACACCCCGGGATTACCATCGAAAAAACAGGCCCCCACCCTGGCTAAGACGCATCTGAAAGCCCTGGGTTTGGATAAGAAGGGTTTGGTCTTAAATAATGTAAACGTATTAAAAGATGCTGTTTACAACGGTCAAACCAGTGAAATCTTCGATAAGCTGGTAATCGTTAGCTTTAAAAGGAAATTGGGCGGCATCCCGGTATGGGGCGCTTCTCGTGTAGTCGTTATGTTGGGAACCGATGGAGAACTGGCCGGGCTTATCGTCAGGTGGTATGATGTTGAAAAAGTAAAGGTTCCAGGGGTTGTGAAAAATATAAAGGACCATCTCACCGGTAAAATCAAAGACAAGCAAAAAAATTCAAATTTTGTCCTGGTGAAAAAAGCAGACCTGGTAATGTTTGATGATGGCAATGGCGTCATTGAACCTGCCGTGTTTGTGCAAGGAGAAGTGAATGAAGATGGGGCCACCTTCCCTTGCGACTGGATGGTGCCGGTATTGACCGACTCCAAAGCCAAATACTGACCCTAACCCAAAGGGTAAAGGGTAAAAAAATACTGACTATATCGAAAAAGCGGGACAATGTTAACGAGTGGAATATTTCCACGAATGAAGTTGAAAAAACAAAACTTAGACGCTGGTAGAATCAAACGATAATGACTGGTTTCAGGGCCGGGTGCCGGTTTTCTTTAAAAGCCGGCACCCGGTTTTTGGTTTTCGAGAGGCGATAAGTAGAAAAGGATGAAACGAATTATTATTGTTTTTACAATGATCATGCTTCCACTTATTGTGGTGAATTGGTTTTACCATTTTAGGTGCCAGGCAAAATTATCTACGTCAAAAAAGACTTTCAAATACGATTATCCTAAGGATTTAATTTTATATTTTGAGAGGTTTAAATTCCCCCAGCCAGGGCATATCTAAGCCTAAACTTAGATGCCCGAAAAATCAACCACACATTCATTGCATGAAGAAATTTATCAGACCAATAAACAAAAAAGGAGAAAACATGAAACGATCAAATTTTAAGTTTAAGTTATTAGCGATAATTATCGCGTTAGTAACCATTGGCTGTTTTCAGTTTGCAGCTTCACAATCACAGGGAATGGACAGCTCGGATAACGTGCCTATTACCATCTTTTCCAGCGCATATCAACATATACCCGGTCTCGAAGAAGATGCAGATAAAATAATTATAACTGTAAGGAACGTATTTAAATTGAATGATAAAGAAATGATCTATCATAGGGCACAAATCGATGTGATCGATGAAGACGGTGACGCTGAAGGTGATTTTCTATTGGTGTATTTCCTGCTGAAAGATAGATACACCAGTGAGATTTCAAAGATAACTTTAGATAAGAATTACGAAGTTCTTTGGATAGAAAACGACTATAAGCCGCTCCAGGGAGAATCATCAAGTGAAAAGTTGCCTTCCGAACCCTGTAACTGCCCGGATACGAGTGTAGATATTGTGCTCAGCACTTGCTGCGATTATATTCCCACAGCACTCGCCGCCATCAATTACTCATACGATGCTGCTGTGAGTGCAGGTTATAATACCGTGAAATTGCTGGGCAGCCAGGAAAATCTCTCGGATATCAAAGACTGGTTGTGCTGCCCCAATTTGATATATTGGGGAAGAATCGGCCATGGGTCCAGTTCCGGTATATACCTGGACGATGGATTCCTGAGCTATACTTACTTTAATAGTCTCCCCGCCGGTGCGCTGGAGGGCAAATCATTATACTTTAACTCCTGCCAGGTTTTTAACGACCCGCTTAAGTCGTCTATTCTAAATAAAGATGCATTTAAATTTGTCGGTGGTATATGCAACCTCTGGATCGGACCTTCGGAAGAGGTGTTTAAATGCTGGAATGACAAGAACTTCTACCAGGTACCACCTTCACCTCATACGTCGGATGAAATGTGCTATTGGAGTGCGGAATGTGAGTCCAGTACGGGTTACCCCGATCCTGGATGTCACGGCTGCGGCGGCCCCGGACTCATCTTCCCGGTACCCTTCATTCAACGACCCTATAACTATGTCGGCGGCTATTATGGAACGGACTGGGGAAACACCATACCCCCCGTACAGGCGTTCCTTGATAATATCGGCGGTCCGTGTGTATATGTCGTAGATGGACCATTTGCAGCGAATGTTGATCACTGGGACACGTACAACAATTATGATCCCAGTTGGAACTGGGGTATTGATTGGTATGAATTTGTCTACAGTTGTGAACATGGAGGCCCGTGGCAATTCTGGGTGAACGACGGTGTCGTTGATCTTTTTAATGTAGGGGACCCTGTTATCGATCCTTCCATAGAAAATGATGGAGGCTGGGGTGATTACTGGACCAACTGGGTGGTTTTCTATTCATGCGATGTGGTCTGTTCTCCCATTGAAAAACCAGGTGAGTGGTGGTATCCATGGGTCTTTGACGATGATGATATTTTTAGCAGCTCTGATAGGCTTCACATTGTAAATGGTTTCCATACCCCTGCCTGGATATTTCCCGCGGTAAATGTGTCTACCCAGTATGCAATTCGACTCAAATATGGAGGTAGAATTCTTTATGAATGGTTCGATTGCATAACGGCCTTTGGCGGCCCTGATCCTTATGACAAAGCATGCTCGGTATTCTTCTCAGAGTGCCGATATGATACCCTTTGTTCTCATACCGAAGGGGCGGGCAACATTTTCGTTTGTAGGTACATGCAATAAATTAGGAGGTAAAAAATGAAGAAAAATATCTTAATATTAATATCCACAGTCCTGCTGGTTACAGGATTTGTTTTTGCCGAAACTGTCGTTGAATTTGACAGCTCATATGTGAATGTAGACAAATCAGCGATCAAAGACACATATACCGGTGTACTTCCAAATCTGGGCTTTACCGAAGCCGACGCGATTGCAAAGGAAGTTTTCGCCTACACAGGTGCTGCTTTTTACCTGGATGAACTCCATCAAATTGAAAATTGTCTCCTCTACAGGGGCGATGATAAGACGGCAAAATTCGAGATTAACAAAGTTACCGGGGATATAATCTTCCGTAAAGGCATGGCACCTTATGATGGACACGGTGACACCCCGGGATTACCGTCAAAAAAACAGGCCCCCACCCTGGCTAAGAATCATCTGAAAGCCCTGGGTTTGTATAAGAATGGTTTGGTCTTAAATAAAGTAAACGTATTAAAAGAGGCTGTTTACAACGGTCAAGCCAGTGAAATCTTCGATAAGCTGGTAATCGTTAGCTTTAAAAGGAAATTGGGCGGCATCCCGGTATTGGGCGCATCCCGTGTAGTAGTGACGTTGGGAACCAACGGAGAACTGGCCGGGCTTATCGTCAGGTGGTATGATGTAGAAAAAGTAAAGGTTCCCGGGGTTGTGGAAAATATAAAGAAGCATCTCACCAATAAAATAAAAGCCAAGCAGAAAGATCATCATTTTGTCCTGGTGAAAAAAGCAGACCTGGTTATGTTTGATGATGGCCATGGCGTCATTGAACCTGCCGTTTTTGTACAAGGAGAAGTGAATGAAGATGGAGCCACCTTCTCTTGCGACTGGATGGTGCCGGTATTGACCAACTCCAAAGCCAAATACTGATGGAGGATTTCGACGAATGAAGTTGAACAAACAAAACTTAGACGCCAGTAAAATCAAACGATAAAGACTGATTTCAGGGCCGGGTGCCGGTTTTCTTTAAAAGCTGGCACCCGGTTTTTGGTTTTCAAGAGGCGATAATGTTCCCACTTATTACAAATTCGTTGTGGAGGAGTGTAGGGTATTGACCTTTTTGTATGGGTGTGCTACACTCAGTTTTCATAGTGAAAGAAATCATTTCAAGGAGAAAAGGATGAAACGAATTATTATTGTTTTTACAATGATCATACTTCCCTTTATTGTAGTGAATTGTGCAAATTCTACGGGATCGAAAAATCCCGGGAAAACACTTACCCTTGAGACAGAACGACAAAAGAGCAGTTATTCTGTGGGCTACAAACTTGGCGTCGGTGTAAAATCAATTGCCCAAGAGGTAGATATAGACATTGTTCTCCAGGGCTTCAAGGATGCGGTGTCCCCGGGCACCCCGAAAATCCCGGAGCCGCAGATGCGGCAAATTTTTTCCAAATTTCAAAAAAAAATGAATGACCAACGCCAGAAGCGACTAAAAGAAACAGGGGAAAAAAACAAAATTGCAGGAGAACAATTTCTTAAACAAAATGCCAAACAAGAGGGGATCATCGTCACCAAAAGCGGTCTCCAGTACAAGGTATTCAAAGAGGGTACCGGTCCTATTCCCGGGAAATCGGATATCGTAAAGGTTCACTACAGGGGAACCCTTATCAATGGTAAGGAAATTATTAATACCTACAAACGTGGGCAGCCGGCCACACTTCCGCTCCAACGGGTAATCCCTGCATGGGCGGAAGGCTTTCAATTAATGAAGGTAGGTTCGAGGTATCAATTTTTTATTCCCTCGAAGTTGGCTTACGGAGAACGTGGCTCGCCGCCATTAGTCGGGCCTAATAATGTTTTGATCTATGAGGTTGAACTGCTGGGCATCGTGCCCCAAGCGGTCTCTCCCTCAAAATCCACTAAGCGGCAGCCATCAACAAAGACAGGGACAGGAAATAAAGAAAGAACTTAGTTTGCTTCGCTGCGATTAAATTAAAATATGAGGAGGGTAAGAATAATGAAGAGTAAGCTTTATGGGATCTCGTTTTTGATCCTGATCCTGATGGTGTTTTTATTAAATGCACCCGGATGCAAAACCAGTAGTATTAGCAATACTGAGAACCTGGACCCGGCAGGTGTTTTACTAAGTTATGCGGGATGCAAAGGGGAAGCCTCGAGTACTTTCCAGAAACAGGACGGTGTAAACCAGGGTGAAGCGCAAGAGTGTATCACCTTTGAGTATGCCGGGAATACCCTGAACCTAAAGCATGTGAATGCATATTTAAATTGCTGCCCCGGTGAAATTACTGCCGATATCCGCTGCCAGGGTCAATCAATCGTAATAACAGAGAAGGAAGCAGAGTTGGGTTGTTTTTGTGACTGCTATTATGATATCGATTATCAATTAAATAATATAGTTAGTGGAGCTTATACGATATCTATTAAACATGGAAATGAGGTCAAGTTTCAATGTACAATAGACCTTGCCTCAAACAGTCAGGGTGAAATATGTGATTAATGAGTAATGTAGACAAAGGAGCAGCACCAGGAGTCTGTCCGGGAATAGCGAGCGAAAGAAAAAGGGGCCAGGCAAAAAAAATTCCATCAGGCTCTGCTTCCTCAGGTTATTTATCTTATCTTCGTCGAGATTTATTTTCGCGCATAAGGAAAAGAATTTTTTATATTTCTTTTTCCGGTGTTTCTTTTTCTTCTCTTTGACGGTAATTTCAACTAATTTGCCTTTATATATCTCGAGGCCAAGTATCTCAATAAATCGATCGATCACTCTCAAAGTTCTGGTTAACATCATTCCTCCAAACAATATATGATATTGGATTTTGATCCATTTGTCAACTTTATAGTCAAAAATACAGGAATTCTCATTCTGGCCTTAAGAGAAAAAAATTTTAAAAGGGCGGGCACTAACCCTCAAAAATATTCGCGCTTAAAAGAGTTTATATTTATTATTTCAGTACTTTATGCCGAAGGGAGCACTTTAAAGCATTTCCATCATGCGTCACGTCAATCTTGAGAAGTATTATAGCTCTATGCCTCCGGCGGCCAGGGGGCGCTTTTTGAAAAAACTGCCCCCTGGACCCCCGCAAAAACTTTTG
>CP070627.1:4381323-4388764 GCA_020355945.1 Candidatus Aminicenantota bacterium
GTTCCCAGCGGCATATCCAGGTGCTCTGCAATTTGCTGGTATGAAAAATCCTGGATATCTCTCATAATGACCAGTGATCTCAAATCCGGTGGCAAAAGAAGTAGTTTTTTTCTAAGGTACATGATATCGCTTTTCCTGATGAGTGAGTCTTCCGGGGTGTCTGCTTCAGCGGAATATTCATTCCTGATGTTGTCGTCCAATTCCAGGCTCTTCCTGTTGTATTTGTGTTTTCGCCAGTAGTCGATACAGTAATTTTTTGAGAGCCGCAGTAGCCAGGCGGTGAAGGTCTTTTCGCCTTCAAACCTGTTAATATTGTTATAGACCTTGAGGAAGATATCCTGGGTGATATCAGCCGCGTCATCGCTGTTGCCAGCGAAATTTAACGCCATGTTGTAAACTGTCTTAGAATATCTATTCACAATCATATTCCAGGCCTCCTGGTCACCTGCTTTTAATCGTCTAACTATTCTGTCTATATCCATATTTCATACCCTAATAACGAAATCATTATAGCAGAAGTTCCCAATAATTTAAAATTTTTTAATTTGCCTTCGGCGGCCAGGAGGTCTGCAGCATGGGCAAAGCTGTTGACATAATAAAAAGTTTTTGCGGGGGGGGGCCGGGGGGGCAGTTTTTTCAAAAAGCGCCCCCCCTATGCTTCACGGAGCCGAAGGCATAGAAAATCAAGGGATGGTCCAGATGTTATTTTTAATTTCCAATTTGGTATTGTCGAAATAGACGGCCCGACCGGCGCCCCCGGGTCTGAAATCCGTTACAATATCCACATGTTGGGCGGATTTATTTATAATACCTTTTTTAAAGAATTCATCCAGTTGGGCTTTTCCTTCTTCTGATGCAGGGTCTTTCACGTAGCATTCGGGGTAACTTTCACCAATGGCGATATGCAGGGTGCCGCCTACTTTTTCCACGAACAGGGGGTGTTTCAGGGCGGTTTGTAAGCCGCTGTTCATTCCCAGGGCCACTTCTCCGATACGGTGAGACCCTTCATCGGTTTCAATGATTTTTTTCAGGGTTTTAGGTTCTTTTTCTGCGCTGTATTCTTTGATAATCCCGTTTTCAAATTTAAGGTAAATCCCCTGGATGGTGACGCCATTATAATAAACCGGGAGGTCTACGAAGATCTCTCCTGTTGTGGAATTGGCATCCGGGCTGGTATAGATTTCACCGTCAGGGAAGTTTCGTTCGCCTACGCAGCGGACCACAAATCGGTCTGAAATGTCCATTTCCAGTTCTAGCCGGTTCCCGGTTTTGGGGCATTGGGTTTGTATCCTGATGGTTTTTGCTTTTTCCATTAATTGGGCGAGTGGTTCTTCGATTTCCCCGAGCATTTTGTGATCGGTGGTAGAGGCTTTAACGATGATATTGGTGTATTCTTCCAGGGACATACCTTCCAACTCGGCAAAGGCTTGTGTAGGAAAGAGGGTCAGTACCCAGGATTTGGCCAGTCGAATCGTTTTAAAAGGGTGATCGGCTTTCATCAGTTCAGCGGCGGTTTTTTCCGGGAGGTTAGCAAAGAGAGCCGGGTTTTCAGCGCCCAGGATTTCGATATATTTGGTCATGGCCTGGTAGCGGCTGTGGTGCCACTCAGGGACACGATTGATTTGTTCCAGGGTGCCGAATTTTGTAATCGATGCCCCCCATACTTTACCGCGATCGTTGTCCGGTGCCACTAGATTGATATCTGCAATGGCGCCGGCGGCAAAAATCTTATCCTGGAGAACTGACATCAATGGCCAGGTAATATGTTCGCCTTTGATCATCACGATATCTTCCGGCTTAATACCTCCCAATGAATGGTTGAGTATATAATTTGCCCAGGTTTCCAGGTCTTTTTGACTTATTTTAGCACTCATTTATCTTCTCCTTTTATTTTTTAGCCACAGAGGGCACAGAGATCACAGAGGGTAGAGTATAACACATTTTCAAATTATTATCTATCAGCAAAAGTTTGCCTCCGGATGCCAGGAAGCCTAACTGATATCATCCGGGGATAAAGGTAAATGCACATAAAAGGTGGTGCCTTCCCCTGGTTTGCTTTCATAATAGATTTTTCCTTTATGTTTTTCCGTAACAATGTTATGAACCAGGGAAAGCCCCTGTCCGGTGCCTTTACCCACTTCCTTGGTGGTAAAAAAAGGATTGTAAATATTGTCCTTAATATCATCCGGTATACCACACCCATTGTCAGCAATGGATACGATGACTTCATCGTTATTGAGTGCGGTGGTAATTTTTATTAATCCTGGTTTGCCTTTTTCCTGGATGGCGTCTGCCGCATTGATCAATAAATTCATAAAGACCTGGACCAATTCACCAGGATAACAAAGAACCTGGGGAATATCCGGACAGAATTCCGTCTGTACCTGGTAAATTTCATTCTTGTTTTTACGAATGAACACCAGGGTAGTCTCTAATAATTCATGGATATTGGCTTGCTCCATCACACCCCTGCCCGGATGGGTATAATCCATCATGGATTGAATGATTGTTGTCACCCGGGATACTCCTTTAATGATCTGATCGGATGCCTTGGGCCCCTCCTTGAGAATATATTCAATATCATATTCTTTACATGCTTTTTCCAGGTTCTCTTTTACCCGTGTGGGGTCTGATTTTTCAATGGCTGTTAATGACTGATTTAAAGCATTAAAAAATTTTACCAGGTTTTCAAAAGAATCATATATAAAATAAGAATTGTTGCCGATATATTGAAGTGGTGATTTTATTTCATGGGCGATGTTTCTTGCCATTTTTCCCAGGGATTCCAGTTTTTGTGACAGGTTTCGCCTCATTTCTTCTTCTTTTTTGTGGGTAATATCTTCTGCTAAAAATAGAAACCCCAATTTTTGACCGCTTCTGTCCATGATCGGGTTGATCGTCCCTAACAAAAGTTTTGCCCCGGTATCTTTAAATTGAATAGGGATTTCAAAAATATCATAGACATTGTCCGGTCCCAGTCCCTTATCCATCAGCATATTTAATGTACCCGGGGTAATATAATCTTTTAACACTTCGACAAATAACTGCCCATTGGTTTGAGTGGCTGGAATCCCAAAACATTTCTCCGCGGTTTCATTCCATTGATATATTTTCCCATTTGCATCAACGGCAATCAATAAAGAAGAGATAGCGGTTATTAACTTTTCAATTTCCGCGCGACGGAATTCTGCCAGGTCCCTGGAGCGCTCCATTACATCACGGGATTGTTTTAATATTTCCTGGACCCGCTGCTGCTCTGCCAATTCCCTTCTTAACCGCCTGGTGCGATTAAGATAGAGGATAATTAAAAGCAGGATAATACTTAGACCCACTGTAATCCGAAACCACCATTCCTTCCAGAAAGGTGGGGTAATAATTATTTTTAAGGAAGTTCCTTTCTCATTCCATATCCCGGCATTATTCGAGCCTTTAACTTTAAATATATATTTTCCATGGTTTAGGTTCGTATAGCTGGCAAAAGGCTTCCTGGCATCTGTTTCGATCCAATCTTTGTCAAATCCTTCCATTTTGTACTTATATCTATTATTTTCAGGCCAGGTATAATCCAGTGCTGCAAATTCAATTGAAAACATATTCTCCTCGTAGGAGAGACGAATTCCATCTGTTTCTGTTATCGATTTTTTAAGCCTTCCTCCACTTCCGGCGCCAACGGATTTGTTAAATATCTTAAAATCCGTAATAAAGATATCCGGGATGTGGGTATTGTCTTTAATCTTTCCAGGGAAAAAAGAGATAAAGCCATTCATCCCCCCAAAGAACATTTCATTGCTGGGGCTTTTATGATATGCATCATGGTTAAATACCCTGATCTGTACTCCATAGCCTTCATCAATATTTTTAGATTCCCGGGTTTGCCGATTAAAACGGAATAATCCATTTTGAGTACTGATCCAGAGAAACCCCTTTCCATCTTCTAAAATTCCATACACCTTATTGCCGGGAAGTCCTTGTTTTTCCGCGTAAACGAGAAATTTCCCGGTTCCCGGATCAAATTGATTAAGCCCGCTATCGGTTCCCAACCATAATTTACCATCCTCATCCCGGTATATCGATCGAATCGTGCTGCTGCTCAAACCGCCGGGGTTATGGGGATCGTATTTATAGATATAAAGTTCTCTTTTCTCAGTATTAAATCTAATGAGTCCATCATTGTACGTTCCGATCCATAAAATACTATATCCATTAACAATTTGCTCATGAATACACAAAATATAAACGTTGTTTAAAAGTTTGAGATCATCGGTTTTATTGGTAAAATTTACAAATGATTTTTCTTTACGGTCAAAGAGATTAAGTCCCTTACTTGTACCGATCCATAACTGTCTTTTTTTATCTTCATAGATTGGTCCTACCTTATTATCACTGATACTCCCGGGATTTTTGCCATCATGCTGAAATGATGTAAATTTCTCGGTTTCTCGATTCAATTGATTCAATCCGTTGTCAGTACTTACCCATAGTACATTATAACTATCAATAAAAATGTACCGTATCACATCGCTGCTGATGCTGGCAGGGTCTTGCGGATTTTGCAGGAAATGAGTAACGGTTTTGTTTCTCCTGTTAAAGCGGTTCAAACCTCGATAAGTGCCTATCCAAATGATTTCATCTTCTATATGGATTGCTTGCACCACGCTGTCGCTTAGACTATTAGGATTCCTCACATGGTGAATGAAATGAGAAATTTTTTCTTTTTTTCGATCGTATGTATTGAGGCCCCCGGAGTAGGTCCCGATCCACAACATCCCGGTTTTATCCTCGTAGATGGAGGATATCATATTGCCGCTGATACTTCGGGGACTACTGGCATCATGAGTGTAGCAATCAAAAGTCCCTTCTTCTCTTGAAAATTTACAGAGACCGTTTCCAAAGGTCCCTATCCAGATGATACCGGTTCGATCCTCGTAAATACAGGATATTCGGTTATGACTGGTCTCTGTGCGGTCGGGTGCGGCTGCGCCGATAAGGTAATAGGTAAATTGATCTGTTTCCCGGATGTATTCATGAAGGCCCCCGCCCCAGGTCCCCACCCATAAAACACCTTTACTATCTTCAAAGATACTCCAGATATTATTTTCCTTTAAAGTACCCTGCCTATCCGCATCATGTTTATAATAGGTGAAGGTTTCTTTTTCTATGTCAAACCGGTTCAGCCCGTTATCAGTACCGATCCACAATAGACCCTGGTAATCCTGGCAAAGCGAATTCACCGTATCACTGCTGAGCCTGTTGGGGTTTGCACTATCATGTTTATATGACTTGAAGTTCCCTGTTTCCCTATCAAACCGGTTCAGCCCACCTGAATACGTTCCAATCCAGAAATAACCACTGCTGTCCTCATAGATGCTTGAGACATCGTTATCGCTCAGGCTTAAGGGATCATCTTCGTTTTTCTGGTAACGGGTGAAGGATTCGGTGTCCCAGTGGAAACGATTGAGACCATTACTTGTTCCTATCCATAGGACTTCCTGGCTGTCCAGGTAGAGGCAAGTGATCCTATTATCAGAGATGCTTTTAGTGTCACCTGGATCATGTTTATGAGCAACGCATTTGTAACCATCGAAGCGATACAGGCCATTATCGGTGCCCAACCAGATAAATCCCTTGGGGCCCTGGATGATGGCATTGATAGAAGCTTCGGACAACTCATGATTATACAAAATTTTGTCAAAAACACCACTGCCTTGTAAAAATTTGTTGGCTGCAGTTGTTGACTGACTTTGGGCGAAAACACAGGCTTGAAAAATTAAAATAAAAACAAAAGGAAATAAGCCCCTCGATTGCAAAAAAGCTCTTTTCATCTTTGGCACGTAATATCTTACCTGGTTATTTTTTGCCCAGGACATTCAATTACAGGATTTAATAGTTAAAAGCCATCGGGTATACGGGGTCTTCCTACCGGGCATGGCTCACCACTGATCACATCCCCGACTTTACTTGCAAACAAACTATCAAAATAAGCGAGCCCTGCATCAGCCATCATCTTTTTTGCTGCCAAATTACCTTTCAATATTTCCGGTGGTATGGCGTCAATAAAGTCCTTAATTTTACTAAGGCTTAACCTGACATTTACGTTGTCCTGTCCATGAGTTGTCATTTTATCCTCCTTTTCCAACTCCTTTCCCTGGCAACCTATTTATTGATTGCCTCCCTCAGGATGTCGGAATTTTTAATACAATACTATTTTAAAAGAAAAAAGATAAAATTTCAATAGGTATCCCTTGTTTTTTTTACAATTTTTCGGAACGGTTAAGCTCCGGCCCCAAGCCAAAAGCCAAAACTCCAGGCCGCAAGCAGAAATCCGCAGACTGCAAGCCGAAAACCGGGCAGATATCTGCCAACGCTTAAAGCTTTAGGCTGGGGCTTGAAACCGGAGCTTGCCGCTTCAACTCCGTAATTTTACCTGGCTTTCAAAGAACGAGTAAGTTATTTCCTTTCCGGTTAGGGAATGCGGGGTTTTGTTCCACCGCATCGGCCAAAAGTCATCACATCTCTGTCCCTGGCATCAAAATAAGAATCAAGATGTTCCAATGCTCTGTCAGCCATTTTCTTTTTTTTCACCAGGCCACCGGTAAATACTTCCGGTGATAAAGCATTGGTGAAATCCCTGATCTTCCGGAAACTTAACTGTACATTTACAGGGTTAAATCCCTGTTGTTGGTGATACTCTCTCATGTTTTCCTCCTTTACCAACTCTCTTTTTTTTGGCGGTCTGAATAAACAGCCGCTCTCCTTAGAATGTTGGGCCTTTCAATCTAAGACATATATTATAGAATAAAAAAGGTAAAATTTCAACTTTTGTTTTGGTTTTTTTTAATTTTATACGTCCCCTTTGAAGGGTTCTCAACCCATTTGGCCGGAAATCCAGGTGGAAAACCTTTTATTCAAAAGGAAGTTATTTTCTTTTCGTTTATGGGATGCGGGCTCTTGGTCCGCATGGGCCAAAAGTCATCACATCTCTGTCTTTAGCATTAAAATAAGAATCAAGATGTTCCAGGGCTCGGTCAGCCATTTTCTTTTTTTCCATCAAATCACCGGTAAATATTTCCGGTGATAAAGCATTGGTGAAATCTCTGACCTTCTGGAAACTTAATTGTACATTTACAGGGTTAAATCCCTGGTTTTGATGATACTCATTCATGTTTTCCTCCTTTTCCCAATTCTTTTAATCGGCGGTCTAATAAACAATTTTCCTCCTAAGAATATTGGGCTTTCATCTTCGCAGGCAATTATAAAATAAAAAAGGTAGAATTTCAACCCATATTTTGGAATTTTAATTTTTTTTTTCGTCCCGAGTTGAAGGCTTCCCAACACATTTGGCCGGGGGAGGAAAAAAAGGTGCCAGGGAAGAATGTCTTAATTCCTGCACCTGGTTCCACGTTTTTTGCTGTTGTTGAGAAGCGTAAGCTGAAATGTTGAC
>CP070627.1:4388864-4395705 GCA_020355945.1 Candidatus Aminicenantota bacterium
GCCTTCGGCGACCAGGGGGGCTCTTTTCGAGAAAACCGCCCCCCTGGACCCCCCGCAAAAGCTTTTTATTAATCAAAAGTTTTTGCGGGGGGGCCAGGGGGGGATGGTTTTTACAAAAAGAATCCCCCCCTGGCTGCCGGAGGCAAATATGAGGAAAATATTGCGCAAGATTTACCATTTGTTTTTTAAAAAAAAGAAAATTACAGGGATTCGCTATTGGAAGAGGCGGGCAAGAAAACACGGCCAGCGATCGGTGTTTAATCTCCAGCACCCGGAAGAAGAATTGGCAGTTGTAACGCAAATGCAAAAAGATAAATTATTCCCTATCCTGGAACAGCACTTAAATGGTGACGAACGACTGGTTCTTGATTTTGGCTGCGGCCCGGGTCGGTTTACCCATGATCTTGCTCAAATCCTTAAAGGAAAAGCAATCGGAGTGGACCCCATCAAACATCTACTTGACCTGGCACCCAAATATCCTGATGTGCAATACCAGGTGATGAAAGAGGCGAACATTCCTATTGAAAACGATTCGATTGATGTGGCGTGGATATGTATCGTCCTGGGCGGCATTACCAATGAAAAGGTCTTGAAAAAGTCTATCGCTGAAATTGACCGGGTTCTGAAAAAACAAGGGCTGGTTTTTTTAGTGGAAAATACCTCTGACCAACCGGACCAACCCCATTGGAAATATCGGTCCGTACAAATGTATCAACAACTTTTTAAATTTGCAGGGTTAAAACATATTTCCGACTATATTGATGTGGATGAACGGATTTCAATCATGGTGGGCAGGAAAAAATAAATCGATGAAACAAGTGTTTATTTTGGGATGCGAACGATCCGGCACCACCTGGCTGGCCAATATTTTTGATGCCCATCCCGACGTTGAATTGCTGATGGAACCCTTTGCTGATTTTATATTCATATTCCCGGGATTGCCAACGAGAAATATATATTTATCACATCCCCAGGACAGGCATATACAGTCCGTGAAAAAAGGGTATCAACGACTACCACGCTTGAAATACCCGTTTTTTTACAAAAGCGGGAGACCCCTCTATTTGAAAAAATGGGATGGATTCCTGTTTTCCCAATGCAAACGGGTGCTGCGGAAATTCCACTTAGAAATGCCTTTAAAACTTTTACGATATTATTTATTGCACCTCAACACCCTTACCATTCCCATCAGCCAGCAGTCCGGGAAGAACCGTCACCCGGGAGCCCAGGTAACCAAAGAACTGCGCTTGAATTTTAAGATCGGGTTAATTTCACGTGTTTTTTCAGATGCCCTGTATCTTATTATACTTCGGCATCCCGGAGCGCAGATTAGTTCCATCCGGAGATTATTCCGGAAAGATAGTTTGAGTGAACTCAATCAATCTTTGCAAACGTTTTTTAAAGATATCGCGGGTATGAGTCGATTCGAAAAATACGGCCAACTCATCGATCGTTTTGATGGCCCCGGGTGCGGCGATGAGGATATCCAATTGATTTTGTGGTGGTTGATCAATTATGAAGTCCTGCTGGAAGACCTGGACCATCATGGATGTAAATTTCAATTGGTCTTTCATGAAGAGATATCGGAAAAACCCCCGGACGCGGTATGCCGGGTTTTTGATTTTGTAGGGCTGGAGGTAGTTGACCAGGTGCAAACCTATCTGGAAAGATCCTCCAATACCCAACTACATACCATTGAATCCAACGTGGATACCAATAGGGACTCGGCAAATTATTACAAACAGGCGATCAACGCGGTAGACCCGGTTTTAAATGACAAAATCCAACAGGTTATCGGGTATCATGGGGAATTGCTGGCGCCTGGTTTGCGGAACTACCTGGAGAAGTTTTATCATTTTTAGACGAACGAAACGGAAATTTATTAATCTGCAAAATCTTGCCAGAAAATGGCAAAAAATAAAATTACAAATCACAAAATACAAATTTGTGGTTTGTAATTTGTTTGTAATTTGTTTGTAATTTGTGATTTCCGGGCAAGCAGGCACTCTTTGGTTCCAGCCTGTCCGGGTAAGGCATATAAAGGATTTACCAGGATGTTTTTGAAACACAAAGTGATTTCCGGTACTATCTGGAATACCATCAATTCGGCTTTTTCATTTATTATTGGTATTGGTACGATTGCTGTACTGGCCCGGCTTTTAAAACCCGAAGATTTTGGGATATTTGCCATGATTACCGTGGTGATGAATATATTGGAATCCTTCTCCGATATGGGAGTAAGCGCTGCCATTATCAGTTATCGAGACATAAAGCCGATTGAATTATCCTCCCTCTTTTATTTCAATATATTGGTGGGGGTGTTATTGACAATTTTAGTGGTCCTGGCATCTCCTATTGTTGTTTATTATTATAAAGAACCCAGGATTTATCTATATTTATGGATTCTTGCCTTTAATTTTACGATTACGGGCCCGGCTACTGTGTTTAATGTGCTGATGAGAAAACATATGCAGTTTGGCATTTTAGCTAAAATCAATATGACCGCTACTGTGGTTTATTCCGTCTCAACCATATTGTATGCGTATTTTTACAGAAATATCATGAGTTTTGTGGTGGGGATGCTGTTGCAATCGTTCGCAGCAGCAGGTTTAAATATTTACTTTGGCTCCAGGATATGGAAACCCCAAAAATTTGTCCTTCAGTATAAATCCATAAAACGATTTTTATCCTTTGGCCTGTACCAGATGGGGGAAAGAATTATTAATCGCTTCAATAAAAATATCGATTATTTATTGATCGGTCGATTCCTGGGAGCATCAGCCCTGGGATACTATTCAGTGGCTTATGCTCTCATGCTCAAACCCATTCACCGGGTTAATCCTATTATTACCAGTGTGGCATTCCCTGCTCTTGCGGAACTCCAGGAAGATAACGCTCAGATCAGGAAATATTACCTGAAAATGATACGGTATATCTGCTATATCATGGCTCCTATTTACCTGCTGTTTTTTTCATTATCCGAAAATATCATTCTTTTTTTCTATGGCCATCAATGGCTTTTATCCGTACCGATTTTAGCGATATTTTCTTTTTTGGGTATATTGTATTCAATTGGCAACCCTATGGGCAATTTAATTTTAGCCAAAGGCCGGGCAGATATCGGGTTCTGGGAGAATGCCGGGAAAACAGTGTTTTTATTCATCGCTAATTATATCGGTCTCAGGTGGGGGATCACCGGTGTAGCATTGAGCACATTGATTGTTACCCTTTGCTTGTTTCACCCGGTGGGCTTTTTTATTCGGTATTACCTGGTAAAAATGGGAGTTTCCCCGTACCTGGACCAACTAAAAAAACCACTGTTGTTTGCATTTACAGCGGCGGCAGTTATTCTATTACTACAAAAAGCCCTGGTATCCTTTAATTTATTGGGTGAGTTGATATGTTTCTCCGCTATTTTTGCCGTGGTCTATCTTATCCTATTGGTGATTTTCGATAAAGAGGAGATTCGTTTTATCCGCAAGAGCTTGAAAGAGTATTTTGCAGTAAGGAAAGAAAAGGTAGTGGAATAGAAAACCTTTTGATGAGGTTTAATGGTGAACGATAACAAACCGGTAGCGGCTCATTTTAGCGGTACGTTTTTTGTTAAATCCGAAACCTTTATTTATCATTACCTTTCCCATATGAAAACCATTACTCCCATATGCCTGGCCTGGAACATTGCCAACCTGGACTATTTTTCGTTTCCTTCCCGGGATATTTATTTATTACAGCTCAAGCGATACCGTCTCAAATGGTTTTATTACGGCATTCTTAAACGCTTATCCAACAGGAATCTCTATTTTGAAGGTATTTTGAAATCCAGGGGTGTGCGGTTAATCCACGCTCATTTCGGTCACAATGGCGTCCAGGCTCTTCAAATGAAGGGTAAGCTGAATATTCCGTTGGTTACTACCTTTTACGGTGCGGACCTTTCCAAACGGGACATGATCGATCCCTTGAAGAAGCAGTACCAACAGTTATTTGAACGAGGAGACCTGTTCCTGGTGGAAGGTAAGCACATGAAATCAAAACTCTCTCAATTGGGGTGCCCGGAGGAAAAGATTCATGTCCAGCGTATTGCTGTTCCCGTGGAAACCATCCGGTTCAGGGAACGAAAACCCAAGGGAAACCAGGCAGTCAAACTGCTTTTTTGCGGCAGGTTTACTGAAAAAAAAGGACTGATCTATGCATTGGAAGCTGTGAAAAAGGTGCGGGAAGATCATGGGCACCGGGATATCCACTTTTGTATGATCGGAGACGGAGAATTAAAAGAGACAGTAGAGACCTTTGTTAAAGAAAACCGCATGACCGATTACGTAGAATTACCGGGATTTTTGAATTATAATGATTATTTACGACGGGTAGAGGAAGCGGATATTTTCGTTCATCCCAGTGTGACTGCTTCGGATGGTGATAGTGAAGGCGGCGCCCCCACCACTATCTTAGAAGCCCAGGCTATGGGCTTGCCGGTGATTGCCACCTATCATGCGGATATCCCTAACGTGGTGGTGCCGGATAAAAGCGCGCTGCTGTCTCCCGAACGGGATGTGGACGGACTCTGCCGGAATATCCTCTTCCTGTTGGAAAATCAACACCTCTGGACCCAAATGGGAAAAACCGGGAGGGAATTTATCGAACAATACCATGACATAAAAAAGGAGGTTCAAAATCTGGAGGAAAAATACAACCGCCTGATTGAGGCACGTTAATGCCAAAGTGATCCCTGATGGAAAATTACAAATTACAAATTACAAATCCCAAACAAATCACAAATTACAATGTCCAAAATTTGTGATTTTGTGTTTTGTGATTATGGGTTTTAAACAATTTATAAGGCAGATCATTGACCGGACGCCCTTCAGACCGGTTCACCTGGGGTATTATATCCGGAATCTTTATTTTAAAAAATATTTGCGGAAATTGCCAATGGAAAAATTTAAGCAGGTGTTGGATGCCGGCTGCAGTAATGGAAACTATGCACTGGAAGTGGCTGAAACGTTCCCGGATTTGCAAGTGACGGCCATAGATATTAAAGACCAATTCCCGGACCCATTACCCCCGAATGTGAACTTCCGGCAGCAAGACCTCATGACATTAAAGGAAACCGACATCTATGATTTTATTTACAGTATCGATGTCCTGGAGCATATCAAAGGCAATATAACGGCGATGGAAAATCTCTCCCGGGCCCTTAAACCCGGAGGTTTTCTTTTTATTCATATTCCCAATGACAAAAATAATAAACACATATTACCTGGTAAGTTTTTTACAGAATTCGATCAATGGGCCGCAAAAGAACATGTGGGCGAACAATACACGCCCGATGAATTGAGCCAAATACTAAAAGACATGGGATTTACTATCGTGGGCTCAAAATACACGTTTGGGTTTACCGGTAAACTGGCCTGGGAAATCGACCGCATCTGTGAACGCAGTTTTAAATTGAAAATCCTCTTTATGCCTGTTTTGAAATTCCTGGCCTGGCTGTCTGTGACTATGCCCCATGGAAAAGGCAGCACCCTGGTACTGGCAAAGAAGACACACCCCTAAGTAGTAAGATGAACATCCTGTTTATTTCTTCTTTATATCCATCCACCACGGACGCGGATGCCAGGGGTATTACTTTTGCACTGCACAGCCTGGTAAAATACTGGAACCAGGAAGGAAAGGTAATCGTGGTCCGCCCGGTTTATCTCTATTTAAGAGAATTACTGGCCCCTAAACCGGGACAACAAGTCAAAAAAACCTTTAAACGGGAAATGATTTCTCTTGATGGTGTCCGGGTTATTGTCTTTCCTATTTTCAAGATTCCCAGGATTGCATATTTTTATTATCCCTTGTACAGGTATTTAAATAAATATTTAAAGTCTATTGGTTTTGTCCCGGATGTGGTGGTGGCCCATTACGATAAGAGTCTTCATATTGGTTACCGGTACTCGCGGAAGAGGAAACTGCCCTATGCGGCTGGTCTTCATATTACCCCCGACCTGGTGGACGATAACCCGGCACACTTTAGCAAACGCTGTGGTAAGCTATTGGAAGCCGCTGCTGTGATTGCCTGTCGCTCCGGTTATATTTATAATAAAGTCTTAAAATGGTTTCCTGGTTACCAGGAAAAAAGTTTCATTGCTTTTTCCGGGATAGAGGAAAACCTCATTGAAGAACCGGGAGTTGGTATTAAGCGAATGAAACAATGGAAAACCCGGGGAAAGGTTTCTATTATTTCCGTATGCAGTTTAATTGAACGGAAAAAGATCGATACCAATTTAAGGGCTTTGGCACGGTTAAAGGATAAACCGGACTGGACTTATACGATTATTGGTGATGGAGAGGAACGCGGCCGTTTGGAAGCGTTGGCTTCTCAATTGGGTATTAAGGGACGTGTGCGGTTTAAAGGGTTAATGTCCAGGGAAGAAGTGATACAAGAGATGAAACAGTCTCATATTTTTGTATTAGTGAGTTACCTGGAAACCTTTGGCCTGGTTTATCTTGAAGCCATGGCTGTCGGGTGTATTGTTATCGGTGCTAAAGGAGAAGGGATTGACGGTGTGATTGAAGACCAAAAAAATGGTTTCCTTTCTCCTGCCGGAGAAGTAGAACCTTTAAAAGATGTTTTAGAAACCATCATTCTCCGGTTGCCAGAGGATAAACTGGAAAATATTCTCATGAATAGTCATCAAACCATCATCCGATACACTGATAAGAAAGCCGCTAAAAGTTATTGGCAGCATTTGGAAGATATAATTGGTAGTTAATCAGTGAGTCAGTGGGTAAGTGGGTCAGCGAGTGGTAGTATGTCTTTAATGAGAAGTTTTTGGGAGTCCAGAACCCTTTTTTCAAA
>CP070627.1:4395805-4439929 GCA_020355945.1 Candidatus Aminicenantota bacterium
AATAAAAAAAAGAAAATGGCCGTGGTTTTTGATGAATTCCAGGATATATTAAAGGTAGAAGACCCATCCGCGGCCCTGGCTGTACTGAGAAGCAAAGTTCAATTTCACGGTGATATCCCCTATATATTTGCCGGGAGTGTGCGAAATCAGATGAATGAGATTTTCAATGCTCCTGGGAGCGCTTTTTTTAAGTCAGCGGTTACAGTGAATGTCGGAACCCTGGATAAAAAAATATTCAGTGAATTTTTGCAAAGTAAATTTCGCCTCGAAAAGCGCATCATTTCAGAGGACTTGTTGAAGAAAATATTTGAGATTAGCCAGGAGGTCCCAGGGGACGTTCAACAGTTATGCAGCGCAATATGGGAGACCACTTTACCCGGTAACAATATAACCGCTGATGCTGTCCCGGCAGCCCTGGAGTTAATATACAGCCGCGAGCTAAAAGGATATGAAACAACCATGGCCCAGGTCACCGCTCAACAGCTCCGCTGCCTGTTGGGCCTGACCAGGGTAGGCGGTGAATCCCCACTTTCTTCGGGATTTTTAAAAGCTTCCGGTATCACCCAACCAGCTTCTGTAAAAAAAGCCCTTAATCGCCTGGAAAAATTAAGAATTATCTATAGATATAAAGGAGAATACAGATTCATCAATCCTTTTTTCAGGTCGTGGTTGATTTATAAGAATTTCTAAATTTTAACTCATTATTCTACTTTGCCTCCGCCAGCCAGGGGGGCGCTTTTTGAAAAAACTGCCCCGTGACGCATCTGGACCCCCCTGCAAAAACTTTTGATTGAAGGCTTCGATACCCTTTGTGTAAACAACTTCTCAAAGATTATATAACATCCTTCATTTTGTTGCATTTACAACCGCATCGATTCAGTTAAAGAAGCCTTCAGTAGGCCGAAGGCCTTATAGGTCCCCCATGCCATGGGGCTCGGAGGCCTGGTATGTGGAGGGCAATTGGTGAAATTTTTCTTTAAAACACCTGGTAAAATACCCTAAATTAGAAAAACCCACCTCAACAGCCACCTCGGAAACATTGCCAAAATTGTCTCTTAATAATTGAGCAGCCCGCTTGAGACGATAAGAACGGATAAATTCGGTGGGGGACTCCCCTGTTAAAGCCTTAACTTTCCTGAAAAGAGTGACACGGTTCAAATATAGCTTTTTACACAATGCTTCAACATGAAATTGAGGGTCTGACAAATTCTTTTCAATAATTTCCTGCAATTCCTTGATAAACTCCTGGTCCATAGAAGACACTGCAATTTCATCCGGCTGCAGCAGCATCTGCTTCTGAATCTTTTGCTGTAACTGGTAACGCAGCTCGATCAGGTTCTTGATCCGGGTTGCCAATATTTTACTGTTGAAAGGCTTGGTAATATAATCATCAGCCCCGGTTTCCAAACCCTGGATAATACTCTCCTCCGAAGCTTTGGCGGTTAATAATATGATGGGGACATGACTGGTTCTGATATCTTTTTTTAACACCCGGCACAATTCATACCCGTCAACCCCAGGCATCATAATATCACTGACAATCAAATCCGGGATGATCTCTTTGGCCTTATCAATCCCCTCTTTCCCGTCAGCAGCCTCTATAACAGTATAATCCGTTGTAAGCGGCTCGCAAATGTATTTCCTGACATCAGCATGGTCTTCTACCACCAGGATCACAGGTTTTTCCCGGTCCCGGGTTTTAACTACCCCTGGTTCTTCGTTGTCTTGCTCTCCGGTTTCGCTCTCGGTTATCATATAAAGGGTTTCAATCTCTTTGTATTTTCGGGGTTGAGGTGGGGCAGCAGAGGAGTCTGTGATTTCGTTAGGATCGAGATGATCATGCCCCATGGGCAGGCGGATAACAAATTTCGTTCCTTTTCCTTCCTGGCTGTGCACATCGATTTTTCCATGATGCAATACCACGTTCTCTCTTATTAATGCCAGTCCTATGCCCGTGCCCTTAAGCGCCTCTTGCTTCGGACCTTTTGTTTGATAAAAACGATCGAAAATATGAGCCAATTGCTCTTTGGCAATGCCAATCCCTGTATCGCTGACCGATATGTTAACAAAACCCGGAGGTGAATTTCCTTTTTGAGGATGGTCCTGGTGTTCCTGTCGTTCAAGTTGGGCCACTGAGACAGAAACCGTTATTTTCCCACCATGAGGCGTAAACTTGAAGGCATTGATCAAAAGGTTATACATCACTTCTTCCATTTTCCGGGCATCAAAGTACATGCTTATTTTCTCCTCTTCCGATTGAAACTCCAGGTCCAATTTGTTTTGTTGAGCCAGCAAATGAAAAGATGACAATATGCCTTTTAAAAAAGAAACAATATCCTGACAGGCAGCTTGTAATTTCATCTTTCCACTGTCAAACCGTGACAGGTCCAATAATTGGTTGATCAAGGTAAGCAGTCGCTGTGAATTTCGCAGCATCATGCTTAGTCTCTTCTTTTGTTTTTTATCCTGGCTGTCAGAAAGCATTTGCTCCATCGGACCCATAATCAATGTCAGGGGCGTGCGGAATTCATGGGATATGTTGGCAAAAAAACGTGATTTTACGCTGTCCATCTCTTTCAATTTATCGGATTGATCTTTTAACTGCATATTCTTTTCCTGGATTTCTTTGGTTCGTTCTTTTATGGTGTGTTCAAGCCTTTGTTTCTCCTGTACCAATTTGTGCGAACGCCACTTAACCACCAGGAACATCAACAGCAAAAAAATAATTCCATAAATTAAAAATGCCCACCATGTCCTGTACCAGGGAGGTAAAACCTTAAAGCGAAATACATCCTCACTCCCTATATGTTCATAAATATTTCTCGCCCGCACCCGGAATGAATATATCCCGGGATCGAGATTGGTGTAATTCCTTTTGGTATCTTTATTCCAGGCAGACCAACTGTCATCGTATCCTTCCAGGAAACTTTGATACTGTGTCTCGGTTTCAGCCTCAAAAAAAGGCGCGGCAAACTCAAAATGAAGGTTTCGCTTCTTGTATTCAAAGATAGGAAAGAGACCTTTGCCAGCTTTACCTGTTTTATTTTTATGACCGTCGAAAACCAGCTCTTCATTTACCAGTACTCTTCGTACCAGGGTATGGAAATCTTGCTGGCAATTTTTTATTACTGTGGCATCGTAACGGATAAGGCCGTCAAAGCTTGCGAACCAGGTGTTTTTTCCATCGGGGTCAGGATAGATGGCATTCACCTGGATTTCAGGGATCCTGCGGAAAGGCGTGGAATAAATTGTAAAAGAATTCCCTGTCCCGGGAACAGCCTGGTAATTCCTGGATTGGGAGTGGACCCAGATATTTTTTCCCCGGTCTTCGATGATGCGGAAGACAGGTCCGGAACCGCCGGCGAATTCATCTCCCATGGTGCGATCAGGAATAAAGACTTTCTTTTTTTCATCAAATCGAAATATTCCTGTTTCCGTGGCAAACATGACATGCCCCGCGGCCACTGCTGCATAAACCCGACCGCCTGGCAGCCCGTGCGAGGTTTCATACCAGGTCACTGCCGGGTGGTTGATATCAACCGGGAAATCCACCTTTAAAACACCCCCCGTAGAAGTGACCAACCACAGGCTCCCGTTTTTGTCTTCCGCAATGTATCGTATCTCTTGATTGACGGTTTCAAATCGGTGTTCTTCCCTCCATCGGTCTTTTTTCCGGGATAAAGCGATTAATCCTTTTTTGGTTCCACACCAGGTACGATTGGGGTATCGTTTAGATGGCAATAACACAAAAGATACGTCCCGGATAACTTTTGGCTTGATATTTTTCCTGTCATCAACCTGGAAAACGCCATCCGTGGTGGCTGCCAGGATTGAACCCTCGATCGATCGCAGGCACCAGCAGTTGCTGGAAATACCGGATACCTGGCGGAAGACTTTTGCATGAGAGTAAAGCACATATAATCCCCGGGAGGTTCCCGCGTATAGGTCACCATGATGCCGGACTACTGATAGAACAATTCCAGGTAAATCATACCGGTCATCATAGAGATAAAAAGGGGATCCATATTCGATCCTGGATATCCCTTTATCCAGGGCCAACCACAGGTTTCACTGGATATCCTGGAAAACGTATTTTATATTTTCATCCTGCAGACCGGAGTTTTTATCCAGGGTATATTTTAAATCTCCATGAGAGTCCATGATGACAAGGCCCCCGTGGAGAGTTGCCAGGGCAAAATCACCGGAGGACAGCCGGATACCATGATATAATATATTTTCTTTCAAATAATCAGCCGCTTCTATAGGAAAAGGCGCTGCTGTTTTTCCATCATATAGAAAAAATCCTTTTGATCGGGTTCCTATAAGCAATTTTTGGGAATGCTTATCATTATCATATGGAACCATCATCCAGATTTTTTCCTCTGCAAAGGTTTCGCCCCCGGGGATCAACTTGAATGAATCGTTTACCAGTTGCATGAGTCCTTTTTTTTGTTGTTGAACGAAAAAATTCCCTTTACATACAAAAGAAGCCCTGAAAAGATGGTCTGTCTTCCATACTTTTATTTCCCCTGAATTCCACCGGAAAAGGAACGTTGAGGTCCTGAAATAGATTCCCTCTTTTGTTGCATGGGTCCTCCATACATTGGAAAAGTTTTTTTGATTGTCATCCAAATACTTTAGCAGTGATACATATTGCAAAGATCCCTTTGCATCCGGGGCCAGGTATCCGATTTCATCTTTTCCACCGATGTAAATGGTGCCGCTTTCATCGATGGCCAGGGAACGTACGGTGTAGTTGGGTACGTAAATGACCCGCCAGGAAACACCGTCAAATTCCAACACACCGCCATTGTTGGCCACATAGATGAACCCGTTTTTGGCCTGGGTGATGCCCCAATTTTGCGCTTGATGTTCATAATGGTCCTTATAACTGTAGTTCTTTAAATATTTGAACCCGGTCTCTTCGCAGTACAGGTTTTGGGGACTAACAAAAAACAGCCTAAAAACCAGGAATCCCAAAATAAATATGATTTTTTTTAACGCTGCGTTGTTGTGAATTTTTTGATAGGCGCCCGTTCTCATTCTTCCTCCCGTTATTTTTTAGCCACGAAGTTACACAAAGGTACACGAAATAGGTTATAAAAGAAAATTCTTTTTCTTTGTGCTTCTTTGTGTATCTTTGTGGCTTTTTCATTTTCTTTCATCAAACTTTTGAATTTACCGGTTTTGTAAAATTGAGAATCATTTCTCTTTTTCCTTTCTTCTCCAACAGTATACATCAAAAGGCAACTATTTTTCAACCCCCTAAACCGGACAAGCCGGAACCAAAGAGGGATTAACCTAAATTCAGGTTGGGCTTGTCCGGGAATTACAAATTACAAGCAACAAATTACAAACAAAGGGGTGTCCTTCGGACAGGTTTTAAACGCCTTCGGCGATGATCACACAGATACATTTTAAGCCCGGTAGGGCTGTTTGTAATTTGTAATTTTGGGATTGTGATTTGTTTGTAATTTGTATTTTGTATTTTGTAATTTTTTAAATATTGCCAGTTTCTGGCAAAATATTATTCTTAAGGCACTAAACCAGCCTGAATCCACCGCCTAATTTTGGCTACAAAGGTATACAAAGGGGTACAAAGAAAAAAACCATCTTCATGAAAAGTTTTTGGGGATTTTGGTTATCTTTTTAAGAGCGAAAAATCACCGGTGTTATTGAAGCGATGCAATTTTTCCAATAGTTCCTGGTCGCCCTGCCGGGTAAAAGAGCCTCCTGGTACGGCCAGGCCTTCGTCATTCAAACCCACAAATAGGGAAATCTGTTTCCTTTCGGCAGCCAGGACAGCTTTTTGAACACTTTCCAGTTTCGGGGGCTGGTAATTCCCATTCCTGAATTCGGTTTCCAGGGCAGTACCCTGGGCCACATAGGTGGGATTTAAATGCATATTGATTTCAATGTGGTATTTTCGAGAGATGGAATCCAGGTAATCAATGCCTTTAACAATATCCTCGATGGCTTCCTCTTCTGACAGTCCCGGGACCGGTTTCAGCATAAAGTAACATTTTAGTTTATAGCCGTATTGGGCAATTTTTTTTACCATGGATTCAAAGGTCTCCATGTTTAAGCCTTTTTGGAAGTATTGGTTTCTTATTTTGTCATCAAAAGCTTCGATCCCGATAGCCAATTCCAGGTTTGTGGGATGTTTTCCTTCCTGGAGGGCGCGGTGCAGTACTTCGAGTTCTGCCAGGTCTACGTACTCCGGCCGGGTCTCCAGTGTCAGCACAGAAATATTGGGGCAGTTCATGTTCATTTTCGCCGCGAAATAGAGAAGTGCGGTGGTGGAATATGTAACTTCATCCAGGACAGAGCCGTTATTAGAGAGAATAATTTTTCTCAGCTTCTCTTTGTGGTCCGGGGAGAGGAGAAAGTCAAAAACATGGTCCACCTGTTTCATAATGTCATCGAAGGGTACATCGAATTGAGATTCTATAGACGAAAGGTTGCATCCCAGGCACCTGGCCCAGCGGCAGGCCCGGGTATAAAAGACCAAAAACAGGGTCAGGCCTTCGGGCGGATGCTGGAACCAATAATCCGCTGGTAACCGCGGGTTATGGGCTTGCAGGAACGAGTAGTACTTGCCACTTTCCTGGTTTATTTTGTTTAAGATTTCTGCGAATTTATCGATAACCATTAAAATCGCCTCTTTCTTCCAGGGCCTTGTATTTAAATGTCTTGTTCATCAGTCCACTTCGCCATATAAATTCTCATTTTTTTTATTTGATGTTTTATTATAACAAATCTACCGTCATTTTTTAACCCCCAGTTTTTAAAAAATGGGAAAAGAGGACGTATTTCTTTATTATTTTACTTTAAAGTCAAAAAAGGTTATACTTAAGGATAGTGATGATGTTAATAAATAAGTTTTTTAGACTTTCAGCTTTGCTTCTACCATTATTTGCCTTGATAATCCCGGGAATTCAACTAAATGCAGCGATTTCCCATCAGCCTTTTGAAATACACCGATTTACCCTGAAAAACGGGCTGAAGGTTTGGTGCCAACCGCGACCGGACAGCAAATCCGTAGTTACTTATATTGTTTTCCGTGTGGGTTCCCGCTGCGAAAGCCGGGAAAATAATGGGATTTCTCATTTTATAGAGCATATGGTGTTCACCGGTACAAAGAAATGGAATGAAATTGAAGTTAAGGATATCATTCGGGGGAGGGGAGGCCGCATGAATGGCTGGACCGCCAGGGAGGAAACCGTTTATTTTGCAGAGGTGTCTGCGGGAGATTTTGATATCGCCATGGAGTGGCTTTCTCAAATTACCTTTCATCCTACCTTTCCTGCAGGTAAAGTAGAGAAAGAAAAAAAGGTGATTTTACAGGAGAAAGGGGAGACACATATCTGGTTGGACAATTTTAAAATTACATTTTTCGGGGGTAACCTTGATAAGGAAGTACGTGCCGCTCTTTACCCGGATTCAAGCCTCACTTTACGGGTCATCGGGGAAAAGGATTCATTGAGGAAGATTAACCGGGAAGAACTCATCGATTATTATCATAAGTATTATTTGCCGGCAAATGCCGGCCTGATCATCGTAGGGAATGTGACACCCGAAGTATGCCTGGAGAAATCAGTCAAGTATTTTGATCTTTTGTCTGAAAAACCTGCCCATCCTTTACCTCAAATACAGGAGTGGCAGGAAAGTGGTCCCTACGAAATCAATATCCAGGAGCTATTATTGCTTAATCAGCGGTGTTGGCTAATGGTTGGCGCTCGTACTGTGGGATTGGCAAACCCGGATTATTGGGTGCTAACAGTGTTGGCAAAATTTCTTCAAAACGACCTCATTGAAGAAATACGCTATAAAAAAGGTCTGGTTTATGGTTTACGGGCGTATAATAGAACCTTCTCGGATACTGGCTATTTTGTGATAAAAACGAATTCGGAAATACCTGATAAAGAAAAAATTCTTCATACAATCAAGGCGCACCTGGAAAAAATTCGCCGCGGCGAAATAGATAAAGTAAAACTGCAGAAAGCGAAAGCTTGTTTGCTAGGGGAATGGGCGCGGTATATGGAAAATAATCTCAGCCGGGCTGATTGGTTGAGGGAGTGGATATTTGTTGTTAAGAAATCCGGTTCTATACCGGAATACGAAGCTATAATTAAATCGGTTACTGCCGGGGATCTATCACGGGTGGTTCGGACGTATTTCACCCCGGGTCGAAGTTACATTGCCGTCAATTTGTCTATTTTGAAACTATTTATTCTTTTCGTACTTTTTATTACAGCGATTTTAATTGTGTTATTGATTAAAATCAAAAAGAGAATCCGCGTCAAAAAAAGTGTGGATAGGTCCCGGGAAGAAAACAAAAAGTAGACAGTCAAATTTCTTCCAATCCATTGAATTTTTTTGATATTTCTTTTAAAATAAATCCCTGGTGTCAACAATGGAAAATAGAAAAAACCAATCTGCGGCTAAAGAAAGAACCTGGAAAATAAGGGAATATATTTCAGGGTTAGAAAAGGTAAAGGATGAAATAATCGAGTATTTGGCAACCGGGACAGAGTTGGCTGAAAGCAATAGGAACTTGTGGACCGCTGACATCAAGGAATGCTATTACAGCATCGTGGCAGCCTGGCAAATGCTCTCATCCAGTACAGAAAATAACAGTCAATTTCAGGATAGTGCCAGGAATTTTTTAAAGGCTGCGGAAAGTCGACTGGCCCAGGTGAGCAGTGAATTAACCAGCCTGGACACAAACGAGGCCCGACGCCTGAACCAGGAGTTAGAAGAATCCTTTAAGTACTGCCACCTGGCTTTGTCTACCGAGTTAGAAAGATTATCTGCCGGGAAAAAGGTTAAAAAGCCCGGTCAAAAAGTGCTCAAAGTAGAAGAGAGGGAATATCATCTCCCTTGTTCGGTTTGTGGGGAGATTGCCGTGAAATTTAAAATCGGTCGCACCAGGTTTGATAAAGAAGACTCCCTGGTTTTTTCCGGTATTACTTTCAGCACTTCCCTGGCCAGCGACCTGGCCCCGCAGTTGTTTAAGCACCTGGACCAGGAAAATCTATCTAAGGTTCATGCGTTCATGAAAAAGCATCATAAACGGGAAGGATTGGATGCCTATTGTCCGAAGTGCGGTAAAATTTATTGTGCACGGCATTATCAAACACGGGAAGAGTATGATGAGGGGTATTACGACTGCACCCGGGGTACCTGTCCCCGGGGTCATAAGAGAATCATCCACGATTAACCCCACGGCGCGGGGAGTCCTTTAATCAAAAGCTTTTGCGGGGGGTCCAGATGCGTCACGGGGCGGTTTTCTCGAAAAGAGTCCCCCTGGCTGCCGGAGGCAAAGTATTTAACAGGAATTTACTTTTCTTTTGCTTCTATGATTTTTTCCTCGATAATTTTAACCGGTGCGGGCAGTGCCCCGGAATTCAGGACCCGGGCCAAATCCTCTGCTTCCTCGATGGTAAACTGTCCGGTTATCACCCCATCATAGGAAATAACATCTTGAATAACGGGCACACTTTGGATCTTGTTATCCAGGACAATGGCAAGCCTCTTCCCAATATTTGCCTCGGTATAGTCTCGAAATTTTTTTGCTCCTCTAGAATTGAGAGTAAATGCAATGGATGGCGACCCCCAGGTATCTTTTGATCGCCGGACTTTTTCCAGGTCCGCACCAGTGATAACAGGATAGGCTTTTACAACATAATATCCCTTTTCCATCCTGCGGGGATTGGTTTTCAAAATGTTAAGTTCCTCGGGCAGGGTGCCGTTAAAGGCTTTCAAGGCTTCCTCTTTGGCGTCAAAAGGTCCATCGGTCACAGGTCGTAATTCCAGTATTCCCCCCATACGGATCGCGGCCATGATCCTCTCCGGGTTCTTAACAGGGGGCATTCGCAGCTTCAATCGGTCTGAGCCAGGGGTTTCTATTTGGATATATTTTTTGCTCAATCCGAACATATCCAGCCGCTTTTTCATCACCTCCAATGCCTGTAAAATTGCCTGTTCTTTAACCAGGGTTAATACATTGTGCTTTAATGTTAATATGAGATTGCCCCCGGAGAATTGGTAATGCCACTCTCTTAAATCATCATCCAGGATATCTTTTACTTTTAGTTCATCCCCTGGTCTCAGACCAGAGACTTCAATTGTACGTTCATCTTTCAGTGATGCTGCGGAAAAAGTGACCTCATAATCTTTTAAGAGGACCACCAGCCGGGCCCTGTCCACAAACGTCATCCTCCTGACAGCCTCGTCCGTTTCAACCTGCATAATCAATTCTATTCCTCCGGTAAAATCTTTCTTTAGCAGGTTACAACCGGTTATGGTACACAAAACCACAAGAACCGTAATCGTAATGGTGGTGGGGATGATGGTTAATCTCCCGGGATTTAAAATTTTCATATTGCCTCCTTAGAATTATTTTTTTATTTGATTTCTTCCCAATCAATAGCTGCTACATCCTCTGCTCTGCCATTCATTAGCTGCAACTGGCCTGTCCCCTAAAACCCTAGGGTCGATACGCTAATTCGGAAGCTGCTGCCAACCATTTTCGCGGGAAGAAGCGAACCAGGAAAAGGATCAGTTTATTCATAACCCCGGGAACAGAGAGGAACTTTTTCTTTTTAAAGGCCTTAACCGCTAATCGGGCTACTTTATCTGCTTTCATATTTAAGGGGCTGTTGAGCCCGTGTTTTTTATCCAGGCCGGATTTGGTGAGCATTTCCGTGGCAATGCCCCCGGGGGCAAAAGAAGAAATGACAACCTTACTCTTGCGATTCTCCAGGCGTAAACCTTCGGTAAAAGCCTGGGCCGCGTGTTTGGAAGCAGAATAAACCGTCTGGTAAGGGGTGGGTATAAGCCCTGCCTCACTGGTAATATTCAGGATAGCTCCCTCTCCCTTTCTTTCAAACCAGGAGAGAAATCGGAGACTCAGGTTTATTACTGCTTTTAAGTTGACTGCAATAATTTTTTCAAACTCATCAAGGTGTGCGGCTTCTGCTTTACCGTAAAAGGTTATACCGGCATTATTGATTACAGCGTAGATGTCTACTGCTTCGGTGGCTTTTTTAAAAAGGTATTCTGCTCCACCGGGTTCGCTCAAATCGACGGTGATAATTTTAACTTTTGAGTGGCCTGAAGACTCGATTTCTTCTTTGAGTTGTTCCAGGCGTTTGGTTCTCCTGGCAGCCACCACCAGGTTAGCGTTTTCTTTTTGGGCCATGTAAAGAGCGATAGCCCTACCCAACCCGCTGGACGCACCGGTAACCAAAACCCATTTGTCTCTAAAATCTAATTTTGCCATGTTTTATTATAACTCAAAAACCATTCAATTTCCAATTTACAAATCATTATTACAGCATTTTAGTCCTGGAGTGGTGGACCCATGTCCAAAATTGGAAAATTGAGAAAGAATAACAAAAATTGTTGCGTGCTAAAAATATATTAAAATATAAATAAGAGACGCTAAAATGGAAGTATTATGAAATATTTCAGCCAATAATCAAAATTTTTATAGAATTGTTAAATTTAAATTTTAAAAAGATTTTACTATCAATTTATTTGAAAATAAAAGGTTTTAGACTATTTAATAAAAAAATGCAACAATTTTGCGTATTTACAAAATTTTTTTAATATGTTATCGTGAGGAACCAAATTAAAAAAAAATTGGTGTTTTGAGTTAATAGGAGGTTAGTGTTTTGAATTAATAGGAAGTCGGTGTCGCTTTCAGGGATATCTACATGTGATGGCTTGGCTATTACGAGAGTTTAGGAGTCCAAATACCGACTATTGAATGAGAAGGCCGGAAGCCCCAACGGCGGAAGCTTATTCAAATTTCCTTTGGGGTTGATGCATGAGAACTCAATCGTTAATATAAAAAAGACCGAAACGGGAATAATAGGGAAACACCCATATAAACGTATGAAAGAGGGGAAAATTGAAAAATCTGGATAAGCAAAATATTGAGGACATTTTTTCACTAACACCTATGCAGGAGGGCATGCTTTTTCATTATTTGAATGACCCTGAAGGCGAACTGTATTTTGAGCAATTAAGCCTGGGGCTGTCTGGCAAAGTGGAACGGGAACTATTTGATAAAGCCTGGAATTTTGTTATCGAAACCAATGAGATGTTACGGGCTGTGCTTCGTTGGGAGAAAGTTGAAAATCCAATTCAAATCATTCTAAAAAATCATAAACTTCAGCCGCGATATTGTGATTTATCAAATAGAGACAGCCGAGAAAAGAAAAAGCACCTGGAAGAAATTAAGATTAAAGACAGGAAAGAAAAATTCGATTTGCGAAACGTCCCTTTTCGAATAACCTTATGTCGAATTGAAAAGAATAAATATGAGATGATTATCAGCAATCACCATATCCTGTATGATGGCTGGAGTAATGGAATCATTTTAGAAGAATTTTTTAATGCCTATAATAATTTACTCAAGGGAAGAAAATTAAAGAAACCAATTAAGACAAAATTTAAAGAATTCATCAGATGGACTCAAAAGCAGGGTAAAGACAACCAGGAAAAATTTTGGAGAAGTTATTTAAAGGGATTTGAGCTCCTTGCAGAACCAGGGATAAGAAGAAAAAATGGGAAAGAAATAACCGGGACAAACAATGTTCACTTTAGCCTTACAAAAGATATAAGAGATAAAGTAGAGAATTTTGTCAAAAGGCAGCGGATAACATTGGCATCATTATTTTACAGTGCCTGGGGAATATTGTTGCAGAGATATAATAATATCGATGATGTCATTTTTGGCACCACGGTATCAGGAAGGTCTCCAAATGTCGATGGAATAGAAGGAATGGTTGGGTTGTTCATCAACACACTACCCTTAAGAATACAAACGGATTCCAATGAAAAAATAGAAGATTTTCTAGTACGAATAGATAAGACATTGCAATTGAGGGAAGCGTATGAACAAACACCCCTGGTAAATATAAAGGAATACAGTAATATAGAGACTAAAGAAGAGCTTTTTAATTCTATTGTTATCCTGGAGAACTATCCTTTAGATAGTCGATTAAAAATGAAAAACAGCAAATTATTCTTGGATTCCTTTTCCATGTTTGAAATAACTCACTATGATTTAACTGTTGGAATAGAGATTTTTGATGACATTAAATTCATTTTTACCTACAAAAAGAAGATATTTGATGAAGATACCATGGTGAGATTGACCAATCATTTCAGGTGTATTTTGAAGAAAATTGTAGAAAATCCCTGGAAAGAGGTATTTGGCATAGATATCATATCGGAAAAAGAGAGGAAACAGTTATTATATGAGTTTAACAACACTGATGTCGATTATCCCAAAGATAAAACAGTTTACCAATTGTTTGAGGAACAGGCGGAGAAGACTCCGGATAAAGTATCCGCAGTATACAAAGACAAGAAGTTAACATATAGAAAATTAAACAAAAAAGCCAATCAATTGGCATGGCAATTGAGATTGAAGGGAGTAAAAGTTAATAGTCTTGTTGGATTAATGCCGGAACGTTCGATTGAAATGATTATAGGGCTCCTTTCCATTTTGAAAGCAGGGGGCGCATATATTCCTATAGACCCTGGATGTCCGGAAGAGAGAATACAGTATATGTTGAATCAGAGCAGCACTAAAATACTTTTAACAAATAGTAATAAAAACCGATTGGGGAATACGTCACTATTTATAAATTTAGATGGTATTGAAAATTATGAAGAAAACACTTCGAATTTACCTCCATTAAGTGTTTCTACTGACCTGGTATATGTTATTTACACCTCCGGTACAACCGGTCGTCCGAAGGGTGTGATGATAGAAAATAAGTCTGTGATAAATTTTATAAAAGGTATCACTGATATAATTCCTTTTACGGGAAATGACCGTATTTTATCGCTAACAACCATTTCATTCGACATATTTGGATTGGAAACAATCCTACCCTTAACACTGGGGACAAAAGTAGTCATAGGTACCAGTGAACAGCAATTAAATGCCAGTGCGATAGCTGAATTAATAGAAAAAGAAAAAATAACCATATTTCAGGTTACACCATCGCGGTTAAAATTGATGATTGCGGATAAGGGGGCCTCAGAAAGCCTAAGGGTATTGAAATATTTGCTTGTTGGCGGTGAAATATTCCCTGAAAAGTTGTTAGATGATACAAGAGGTGTGGTACAGGGAAAAATATTTAATCTTTATGGGCCTACAGAAACCACAATATGGTCCAGTGTAAAAGATGTAAGCGGGACAAAATTTTTAAATATTGGGAAGCCCATTGCCAATACCCGGATATATATATTAAGTAAAGCCGGTTTGCTGCAGCCAATAGGAGTACCCGGTGAATTATGTATCTCCGGGGCAGGAACTGCAAGGGGATATTTTAAAAATGATTTACTGACAAAAGAGAAGTTCATTGAAAATCCTTTCGTTCCTGGTGAAAAAATATACAAAACAGGAGATCTGGCAAAATGGCTTCCTGACGGAAATATCGAATTTTTAGGAAGAATGGATGATCAGTTTAAGGTCAGGGGATTTCGTATCGAACTGGGAGAGATAGAGAGTCGATTGTTGACGCATGATTCTGTAGAAGAGGTGGTGGTAATCGTCCGTGAGGATGAAAATAGTGGAAAAGACCTTTGCGCTTATGTGGTTCCCTGCTCAACCTCTCTACTTAACTTCACTGAATTAAAAGAATATTTATCACAAACACTACCGGAATATATGATACCCACGTATTTTGTTAAAATGGAGAAAATACCCCTCACTTCCAGTGGCAAGGCAGACAGGAGGGCGTTGGCTAAGGTTGAAATTGTCATGGAGATCGACTCTTATACAGCACCGCGCAGTGGAGTAGAGAAAAAATTGGTGGAAATCTGGTCGAAAATTTTGAAAATAGAAAAAGAAAAAATTGGTATCGATGCCAATTTTTTTAGCATAGGGGGGCATTCGTTAAAGGCAACCACACTGGCTTCCAGCATACATAAAGCATTTAGTAAAAAGGTATCGCCAGGAGAAATTTTTGAAATGCCCACCATAAGAAAATTGTCTCAACATATAAAAGGAAGTGAAGAGGAAACCTACTGCTCAATCCAGCCCCTGGAAGTAAAAGAATATTATACCTTATCATCAGCGCAGAAGCGGTTGTATATTTTACAGCAGATGGATGAAACCGGGATCACTTACAACATGCCTTATGTCATACAGGTACAGGGTGCGTTAGATAAGATCAGGTTGGAAAAAACATTTCAACAGTTGATTAACAGGCATGAAAGTTTGAAAACTTCCTTTGAAACCGTTGAAGATGAACCGGTACAGCGAATACACCACCAGGTGGAATTTGCCGTTGAGCATTACTCACCGGAATTGTCGACTGCCAACTGCCGACTACCGACCGATTTCATCCGTCCCTTTGATTTATCACATGCCCCATTAATACGGGTAGGATTAATGAAATTGGAAGACCGGGAATACATCCTTATGTTGGATATGCATCACATCATTTCGGATGGTGTCTCACTAGCTCTATTTGAAAAAGAGGTAGCCGCATTGTATGGAGGAGAAAACTTACCTGGCCTGAGAACCCAATACAAGGATTTTTCAGGATGGCAGAACAGCCGGGAGGGGAGGCAGGCCATCAAGAAACAAGAGGATTATTGGTTACAGGTATTTGCTAATAAAATACGCCCGTTGAATATGCCGACGGATTACCCCGCAGATTCCTCTAAATCGGCATTTGAAGGAGAAGTCATCGAGTTTGCGGCGACTGATCCATTAGCCAAAAGATTAAAAGAAATGGCTTCGCAAAAACAGGTAACCTTATATATGATATTATTGGCCGCTTACAATATCCTGTTATCCAGGTACAGCAACCAGGAAGACATCGTGGTGGGAACCCCGGTGTCGGGAAGAACACAGGGGGACATGGACCATATCATCGGCATGTTTGTTAATATACTGCCCATCAGGAATTATCCCGAAGGGAAAAAAACCTTCAAGGAATTTTTACAGCAGGTGAAGTCCAATTCACTAGGGGCTTTCGACAACCAGGATTACCAATTTGAATTATTATTACAGGCGCTTAACCTGGACCGGGAAGTGGGCAAGAATCCCTTGGTGGACACCACCTTTGTGGTGCAAAACATGGAACGGTCTCAACTACGGATGGAAGGACTGACCTTTGTCCCTTATCCTTTTCAAAACAAAACCGCTAAGTTTGAAATGGTCCTGGAAGCCGAAGAACAAGAGGAAAAAATTAATTTCGTTTTGCAATATGCGGCAAAACTGCACAAAAAAGAGAGTATGGAACTCTTTTGTCAGCATTACCTGGAAATAATAAACACAGTGGTAAGCAATGATGAAGTAAAATTAATGGACATTGAATTAACTTCAGCTTATAAACCGGTTGAAATAATGGAAGACCGCGGCCAACAAGAGGAGAAATTTGAATTTGATTTCTAAAAATTCCTCTAAAGTTAAAGATTTGGAAAAAATAAAAGGGGTTTATTAACATGAAAGTATGCAAAAGATGTGTGTTACCTCAAACGTATCCTGGAATAGAGTTTGATGAGGAGGGAACGTGTAATTACTGCAATAATTCCCGGGAAAAAGAAATCTCCGCTCCGGCGGATCCATTTGACAATGAGCAACAATTGATCGAATGCATGGAAAAAATCAAGAAGACCGGCGGCAAATATGATGTATTGGTTCCCTTAAGCGGCGGCATTGACAGTTGCAATGCCCTGATTACCATTGTTGAAAAATTTAAATTAAAAGCACTGGGATTTCACAATGATCATGGCTATGAAGATGAAGTTGCCACCGACAATGTCAAAAAGCTCTGTAAACAGTTGGACGTTGATTTGGTCATCATGCAGCAAGATTTGCTATTCATGAAAAAACTATGGAAATATGTCAATGAATCCGATGAAGGGTTAAATTCCTGTTATGTGTGCGGGAATATCCTCTATATCAATGCCCTGGAAGTGGCTGATAAATTTAATATATCGCTGGTGATTAACGGGTACTCAAAAGGTCAAGCAGCAATGATGAGTGATAAAGATTGCGCCAGTGTTTCACTGGAAAAAATGATAAAAGTAATTGAAAAAACAGGGGATAAAGCGTTTTTTTATGAATTTATGGATAAATATAAAATATTGCAAAAGAAAAAAGATTATCAAACCAGGGATGATTTGGAAATGGGCTTAGAGCCGGGGAAAATATTGGTAGTACCGTTTTATGTATTTGATTTTTATAAAACAGATAAAGAAGCATTAATAAAAGAAGTCCAAAAACTTTTTGATTGGCAGCCTATGCCCACCAGTTATCCGGCTCGAACCACCAATTGTGAAATGATCTGGTTAAACACCTATATGGACCGTAAAAAAATGGGATATTCTCTTTATGAAATTGAGTATTCGGAACTCATACGAAAAGGTGAAATGACTCGTCAACAAGTATTAACAGACCTGGAATTCAATCCGCCGGCACAACTTATCCAGCGCTTAGCCCATGAAATTGGGGTGGATATAAAATTGTTTAAAAAAGAAAATCAATCCACTGGTGCAGGAACGGAAAATGAGACGGTCAATATTGAATTCGATTTTTAGAATTATAATGAGAGGTTTTAGTAAGGAGAAAGGGATTCATGAAGAAATACGATAATATACTTCTCTCTACCCGAAAATATAAACTGCAAAGGGATTTTTGGATCAATTATTTACAGGACCTGGAAGTGGAACCAATTCTTCAGACCCAAACCGGCAGTCATGACCGGGAACACCCTGGAAAAGGCTTTCCCACCGAACCCCATCGGATCGATTTTGTTTTACAACCGGCGATTTCGGAACAGTTGATCAAATTGAGTAAGAATTCGGACGAAACCCTTTATATTGTGATGTTATCGGCTTTTATAAGTTTTTTATATCGATATACCGGGAAAAATGATATATCTCTCAGCACGCCTGTGTTCCCGGTATCCGGTAAAAAGAACCTCTTCAATGACCTGTTGGTTTTCAGGAAGGTGATAAACGGGAATAAGACCTTTAAAGATATTTTATTGGAAGTTAGGAAAACCTTTATGGAAGTCATTGAGAATCAAGACTATCCCTTTGAAAAGATTGTCGAGGAATTGGAATTCCTTACGGATAGGACTTATGATATGCTGTTTGATTTGATTTTTGCTTCGGGAGATATTCACAAGATACCGGGTATAAAAGATAATGGGAACAATCTCCTGGTTTCATTTCATAAAAATGAGAACCACATCAAGATCTCCTGTGAAACTAACGGAGGTTATACCAGGGGGGAAATTGAAAGGATGGCAAAATATTTCAACCGGATTTTGGCATCTTTGGTTACTGATTTATCGGTGAATATATCGGAGACAGAGCTGTTGGACCAGGAGGAAAAAAAGAGGTTCTTATATGACTTTAATGATACCGCTGCCAGCTTCCCACGGCACAAGACCATCCATGAATTATTCGCGGAGCAAGTGGAAAAGACACCTCAATGCACTGCCCTTATGCATGAGGACCACCATATCACATACCGGGTGTTAAATGAGAAATCCAGACAACTGGCCGGGAGATTAGTCAATAGGGGGGTCAAAGGGGATCAAATTGTGGGAATCCTGGTCAGGTATTCACCGGAACTGATCATCGGAATCCTGGGAATACTGAAAGCAGGCGCTGCTTATCTACCATTAGACAGTTCTTCAATTGCCAGGTCCCGGTTTATGCTTAAGGACAGCGGAGCAAAGTTAGTGGTAATCACGAAAGGTTTATCCGACGGCATTTTCCGGGAGATAGGCGAAATAGATGTGGTTTACCCGGGGCAGTCTTGTCCAAACAGGGAATATGCAGCCGATACCTGCGGTCCCGATAACCTGGCATATATTATCTATACCTCCGGGACAACCGGTAAACCCAAAGGTGTGATGATTCAGCAGAAGGGGTTGGTCAATTATATCTACTGGGCAGCTAAAAATTATGTAAAAAATGAGCCTCTTTATTTCCCGCTGCATACCTCGATTGCATTCGATCTCACCGTGACTTCGATTTTTACTCCTTTGATCACCGGCCAGGCCATTGTTATTTACGGCGGAGACACCGGTGAGTTTTCCGTCGAAATAGATAAAGTCATCGAGGAGAATAAAGTGGGAGTGGTGAAACTCACACCCTCTCATTTAAAATTGATAAGAAATAAGCCCATAAACAGGAGCCTCTCTGCTGTCAAACGTTTTATCGTGGGAGGTGAGGAGTTAAACACCCAATTAGCCGGAGATATTGTTAAGTGTTTTCCCGGGAATATAGAGATCTACAACGAATATGGTCCAACGGAAGCGACAGTGGGGTGTATGATTTATCAATTTGACGAGAACCGGGATAAAGAAAGAAAATCTGTACCTATCGGAGTTCCCGCGGCTAATATGCAAATCTACATATTTGACCGGCAGATGCGGACAGTTCCCGAGGGAATAGCTGGAGAGATTTATATATCCGGGCATGGTTTAGCCAGGGGATACCTGAACCGGCCCGAACTAACTGCCGAGAAATTTATTTTTTATAAGCCCTATAGGTCTTATAGGTCCTATACGTCCTACATTTCTAAAAGAATCTTCAAAACCGGTGACCTGGCCAGGATGCTGCCGGATGGGAACCTGGAATTTCTAGGTCGAATCGACCAACAGGTAAAGATACGGGGATATCGAATCGAACCCGTAGAGATAGAACGTCGTTTATTGTCTCATGATGAAATAAAAGAGGTTGTGGTCACAGCCAGGGAGGACCAGTCGGAAGAGAAGTATCTTTGTGCGTACATTGTTCCCCGTTCTGCTAAAGCCACTGCTTCATTGTCGGTATCGCAATTGCGAAAGTTTTCATCACTGGAATTGCCTGCTTATATGATACCGTCATACTTTATGATTTTGGATAAAATACCGTTGACCCTCAATGGAAAAGTAGACGGGAAAGCGCTGCCAAATCCTGACACCAGTGGTACAACCGACGGTTACGTGGCCCCCAGGGACGTGTTGGAAAAGACTTTAGAAGAACTGTGGTATGAAGTGCTGTTTCGTGGAGAAACACAAAAAATAGAAAAAAATGCCATTGGTATCGATGCCAACTTTTTCGAGTTGGGCGGCCATTCTTTAAATGCCACGATATTGGTTTCAAAGATCCATAAAGTATTGAACGTAAAAGTTTCCCTGACGCAAATGTTTAAAGCTCCAACCATAAGGGGGTTATCGGAGTATATAAAAGACACCTCGGAAGACAAATACAACGACATAGAAATAGTGCCTCAAAAAGACTATTATGCATTATCTTCAGCCCAGAAGAGATTGTATCTTTTGCACCTAATGGATGAGGAGGGTACAGGTTACAATATCCCGTCAGTGGTGAAGTTAAAAGGGGTTTGTGATAAGGTGCGACTGGAAGATACCTTTAAATGGTTGATCAAACGACATGATAGTTTAAGGACTTCCCTTTTGATGGTTGAAGAGGAGCCGGTTCAGCGGATACATGAAACGGTAGGATTCGGCCTGGAATATGATGAAGCTATGATGGGAGATGAGCGGGAACAATCAAAAAAGCAGTTAGAAAGAATAACAGCGAATTTTTTCAAACCTTTTGATCTATCCCGGGCACCCTTGCTGCGGGTGGGATTGATCAAAGTAGATGACCGGGTACCGGTGCATTTACTGATGGTAGACATGCATCACATCATCTCCGATGGTGTTTCCATGGAAATATTTATAAGAGAATTTATGGCACTCTATGGAGGCGAAGAACTACCCCCCTTGAGGCTGCAGTATAAAGATTATGCCCAATGGCAGAATCGTGAGCAAGAAAGTGACAGCATCAAAAAACAGGAAGCCTACTGGGTAAAGCTCTTTGAAGGTGAAATACCTGTACTTACTTTACCAACGGATTTCCCCAGGCCGGTGGTGCAGAGCTTTGCAGGTGACAGGCTAAATTTTGAGTTAGGTGAAGAGGCTACCCGGGCGTTGAGGGCACTGGCCCTGGAAGAAGGGGTTACATTGTATATGGTCCTGGTGGCACTATTCAATCTCTTTTTATCTAAAATAGCCAGCCAGGAAGATATTGTCATCGGTACTCCCATTGCAGGTCGCAGACATGCGGACCTCATCGATATCATCGGCATGTTTGTCAATACCCTGGCATTACGGAATGATGTTCCCGGACATCAACCCTTTAGAGAGTACCTGGGGCAAGTAAAAGACAATACCCTGGAAGCATTTGAAAACCAGGAGTACCAATACGAAAACCTGGTGGAAAAAGTCGCTGTAGTCCGGGATACCAGTCGTAATCCTTTGTTTGATGTCATGTTTATACTGCAGAATGTCGACTCCCCTAAAATAGAAATCCGGGGCTTAACCCTTGAACCCCATTTATACAATAATTATACCTCAAAATTTGATTTGACATTAGAGGCCATTGAAGATGACAATGCCCTGCTGTTTACCTTTGAATACGCCACCCGGTTATTTAAAAAAGAAACCATCCACCGATTTATCGATTATTTCAAGAAAATAACCTTATCGGTGAAGGAAAATCCCGGTCAGAAAATATCAAGGATAGAAATCATATCCCCTGAAGAAAAGAAACGAATATTGAATGATTTCAACAATACAAAAGTGGAATACCCAAAACATAAAACAATCCATCGATTATTTGCTGAACAGGTGGAAAGAACCCCGGGACATATTGCTCTCCTGGGTGTAGGGACACGATTTATCGCGTCCGATTTACGGAAGCAGGCCATGCATGTTACCTACCGTGAATTGAATGAAAGAACCAATCAACTGGGCCGGGTTTTAATACAAAGAGGTGTCAAACCTGACACCATTGTTGGTATTATGATGGAGCGGTCACTGGAAATGATCATCGGGATATTGGGAATATTGAAGGCCGGGGGTGCTTATTTACCCATCGACCCGGATTATCCGGATGAACGCAGCCAATACATGTTAGCAGACAGTGGTGCGAAAATTTTGATTTCAGATAGAGATGACGTAAAGACAGGACATTGTTCTGTCTTCGTACTTGATCTTGTTCATGTTATTCATTATGAAACGGTGATTCAAAAAAAAGGGGCGGGGTCAGAACAATGTTCTGTCCCTACGCTTTTACCTGCAACCTCTTTGGCTTACGTCATCTACACCTCTGGTTCCACAGGCAAACCCAAAGGTGTATTGGTGGAACATTGTTCCGTTGTCAATATATTATGCGATTTACAACGGAAATATCCCATTTCCCAAATAGATAATTATTTATTCAAGACATCTGTTTTATTTGATGTATCGGTCACCGAGTTGTTCGGTTGGTTTATGGGAGGTGGGTGGTTAACTCTCCTTGAACCACTCAGAGAGAAAGACCCCTGGGCGATTATGGATGTGGTTGAACGGGACAGTGTTACGCATATTAATTTCGTACCATCCATGTTTAATACCTTTGTGCAGATACTGAACCCCCGAAATATTCATCGCTTATTCTGTCTGAAATATATCTTTTTAGCAGGAGAAGCACTCTTACCGGAATTGGTGGAAAAGTTCAGACGATTCGGTTCCCCAATCCTCCTGGAAAACATATATGGCCCCACGGAAGGAACCATATATTCCAGTAATTATTCTCTTAGCCAATGGCAAGGTACAGGAAATATTTCCATTGGTAAACCGATGCAGAACGTCACGCTTTATATCCTGGATAATTATAACCGGTTGCAGCCAGTGGGTATTGTTGGGGAGTTGTGTATTGGCGGCCTTGGATTGGCTCGGGGATATTTAAATCGACCGGAGTTAACAGCGGAAAAATTTGACCATGATTTATGGGATTACCAGGATGGAAATCATAGGTCTTATAGGTTCTATATGTCCTATATTTCAAAAAGACTCTACAAGACCGGTGATTTGGCGCGGTTGTGGGCCGATGGAAACATCGAATTTTTAGGCAGGATCGACCATCAGGTAAAAATACGAGGATTCAGAATAGAGATCGCCGAAATCGAAAGTTCTCTATCGAACCATAAAGCTGTGCGTTACATTGCAGTGGTTGCCAACGAAGACCAAAATGGAGACAAAGATTTATGCGCATATATCGTTTTAAATGAAGAGGTTGACGTCTCTGAACTGAAAATCTATTTATCAGAGAAATTACCCAGTTATATGATTCCCTCTTACTTTGTGATTTTGGATAAGATGCCGCTGACCTCCACTGGAAAAATAGACAGGAGAGTGCTCCCGGGTCCTGTTCCGGAAGTGAGATTAGGCGAAAGGGCAGCACCGCTAGAAGAAACGGAACAAAAGGTAGCAAACCTATGGGCAGAGGTATTGGGAATTCCAAAAGATAAAGTAGACATTCATACCAACTTTTTCGAATCCGGTGGACATTCGTTAAAAGCAGTGGTGCTGATATCGAAAATACATAAAGAGCTTTATGCAAAGTTGCCCCTGATAACAATATTCAAAGCCCCCACCATATACGGTCTGGCCCGGTATATAAAGTCTGTAAAGATAGATAAGTATGCCTTTATAGAGGCCGTTGAAAAGAAAGAATATTATGTTTTGTCTTCCACCCAGAGGCGGTTGTATTTCTTATGGCAAATGGAGAAAGGGACCGTGAGTTACAACTTACCGCTGGTGACGATAGTAAACGGAAAATTGGCCAGGTATCGGTTTGAGGAGGTGGTTCGACGATTAATCGAACGTCATGAAAGCTTGCGGACCGGGTTTCTATTAAGAGGAAAAGAATCTGTCCAACGGATTCACCGGAAAGTGGATCTGTCAATAAGTGATTACGAGGCTGCTGATGAGGATGATGAACAGGTGAAAGCAATATTAGCTGGTTTTATAAGACCTTTTGACCTGTCAAGGGCACCATTGTTTCGGGTGGGATTGATAAAAATAAATCCTCAAAAACACCTGCTGCTTTTTGATATGCATCATATTATCTCGGATGGTGTCTCAATGGCTCTATTGGTAAGTGAGTTTGTTCATTTATATGAAGAGAAAACGCTGCCGGTTTTACGTATTCAGTATAAAGATTTTTCCCAATGGGAAAATGCACTGCTGAAATGGGACCGGATGAAGAAGCAAGAGGTATACTGGCTGAATCGCTTTAAGGACGATATTCCAATGCTGGCGATACCCACTGATTATCCCAGGCAGGCAATGCAAAAATCTGAAGGGGATCGGGTGCAATGGGAAATTGACTCTCAATTAACAATAAAAATCAAAACCATCACTCGGGAAAGCGATGCAACGCTATTCATATTCTTATTGGCTGTTTATATTATATTGTTGTCCAAATATGCGGAACAGGAAGACATTGTTGTAGGGATCCCCGTTGCAGGAAGAAATCATGCTGATTTGCAGGATATTGTTGGTATGTTTGTCAATACACTGGCCATAAGGAGTCACCCAAACAGTGATAAGACCTTTACTGTGTTTTTGGAGGAGATAAAAGAAAATGCGTTAAACGCCTATGAAAACCAGGATTATCCCTTTGATACATTGGTGGAAAAGCTGGAAATTGCCAGACAGCCTGGTCGTAATCCCCTATTTGATACGTTGTTTGTATCTGAGGACCTGGGAACCCCGGAATTAAGAGTAAAGGACCTGGAATTCATACCCTATGAGTTTGAAAATGCCATCTCTCATATGGATTTGGTCCTCTATGTGAATGAACCCAGGGAGCAAATTGGTTTAATATTAGAATATGCTACAGCATTGTATAAGCGTTCTACCGTTGAAGAAATGCTGCAGGATTATATTGAGATTCTTGAACAGGTGGCAGCGCATAGAAATATTAGATTAGAGGATATCCAAATTTCTCATAACTTCCTGGAGCCTCAGTCCAATATCCTAAAAGAGAACCAGGAGGATTTTGAATTTTAGTTACCCAAAAAGCGACGGGGTAGATCGATATCATATATCATGGAGGAGGATAATATTATGGAAGGTCAACCAGATGGGGCAAAAATTGCTGTTGCTGCTGGTAAATATAAAAAAGAAAGAGATTACTGGCAAAAGAAATTGTCCGGGCAACTGCAAAAAACCAGTTTCCCTTACGATTATAAAAGAATCAGCCACCAGGGGTATAATAAGGAGACCGTGTCATTTCAATTGACACCAGCAGTGGTATCGCGATTAATACAGACCAGTAAAAATTTCGATCCCCGGATACACATGATGCTGGTAACGGGCCTATTGGTATTGGTCAACAAATACACTGGCAACACCGATATCGTTGTGGGGGCACCCATTTACCGGCAGGAGCGGGAAGGGCGCTTTACCAATACCCTACTGCCCTTAAGAAATCAAGTGAGATCAGGGATGACATTTAAGGAACTGCTGCTGGAGGTGAAAGAAACCATAGTGGAAGCATTGGACCACCAGAGGTATCCTTTGGAACGGTTATTGGATAAGTTGGACCTCCCTGATCCCCGTCTTGATGGGGATTTTCCGTTGTTTGATATAGCCATTCTACTGGAAAATATCCATGATAGGACCTTTATCAGTCACATCACGCTGAATTTGATTTTTACTTTTGTGCGAAAGAACGGGACCATCGAAGGGGTCATGGAGTTTAATTCATTGGTGTATAAGAAAGCAGCAGTAGAAAGGATTATTTCACATTTTAGCCAATTGATGGAGAATGCGCTTAACGATGTCAATGCACCCCTTCGCGAGATTGAGATATTAACCGAAGAAGAGAGAGGTCAACTGCTCCTGGATTTTAATGACACCACCCGGGAATATGGAGAGGACAGATGCATTCATGAGTGTTTTGCAGGGCAAGTGGTCAAAACTCCGGCTACTATTGCCGTATCAGGGGTAGAAGGCGCCTCGGCTATGACATATGAAGAGTTAAACCAAAGGTCTAATCAATTGGCGCGGATATTACGAAGACAGGGGGTTAGAGCCCAATCAGTGGTAGGAGTAATGATGGAACCATCGAACCAGCGAATTGTTGTATTGATAGCAATTTTGAAAGCCGGTGCTGCTTATTTGCCCATTGATTCCCAGGTGCCCCCGGAAAGAGTGCTTTATATGCTGGGAGACTCTGGCGCCAGGGCATTGGTAACCGATGGAACCATAGGGAAGGACATTGCTTTTACAGCGCTTCAAGGTCTTGAAACCGACCATGGTGTTTCCGTAGAATTGACAGCACTAAGGCCGCCCATCAAAGACTTTGATCGCATGCTCATGCCGGACCGCTCCCTGGTTGATTTAAGAAATTACAAGAACAAAATCGGTATGGCCAGCATAACCAACTGTATGTCCCTGCAAACCACCAGGGGATGCCCCTATGAATGTTTGTACTGTCATAAAATCTGGTCTAAAAAGCATGTGCATCGCAGTGCAGAAAATATTTATAATGAAATTGAGTACCATTACAAAAGGGGAGTCAACAATTTTGCTTTTATCGATGACAGTTTCAATCTCGATAGGAACAACAGCATGCGCTTGTTTGAGCTGTTGATTAAAAGTAAGCTGAAAGTGCAGCTTTTCTTTCCCAACGGGGTGAGGGGGGATATTATGACCCCGGAGTACATCGATGCCATGGTGGAATCAGGGACGCGGGGGATTAACCTCTCCCTGGAAACCGCTTCACCGCGGCTGCAAAAACTCTTAAAGAAAAACCTGGACCTGGATAAATTCAAAAAGGTCATGGACTATATCGCTGAAAAACACCCCGGTATTATCCTGGAAATGGCAACCATGCACGGATTTCCATCGGAAACCGAAGAAGAAGCCATGATGACATTGGATTTTATCAAGTCCATTAAATGGCTTCATTTTCCTTACATCCACATCTTGAAAATATTCCCCAACACTGAGATGGAGCAATTCGCCTTAGAGCAGGGGGTATCCAAACGGGATATCATGAATTCCAAAGACCGCGCCTTTCATGAACTCCCGGAAACCTTACCCTTCCCCAAAGGCTTTACCCGCAAGTACCAGTCCAATTTCTTGAATGAGTATTTCCTGGATAAAGAGCGGTTAAAGCAGGTGCTGCCGGTCCAAATGAAAATACTCAGTGAAGCGGCCCTGGCCCAAAAATACAATGCTTATCTACCCGTTGAAATCAAGGGTATCCGGGATGTGATTGATTTTATCGGTATCGAGGATATGGACATCAGTTACGGGGCCTCCGGGGAACTAGCAGAACGGGAGGAGCCGGGAGGTTCTATTTTTGATATGAAGCCGCCGGAAAGAAAACCAAAACCCCACGCCAAAAAAATATTGTTCCTGGACCTCTCCCAGCACTTTAGCTCCCACCACATGTTGTATAATGTGGCCGAACAACCATTGGGAGAAATTTATCTTTTAAACTATTTAAACCAGCGGTTTGGAGATAAAATCCATGGTAGAATATATAAATCCGGCAATGATTTCGACAGTTTCGCAGAGTTAAAATCTTTGCTGGAGGAGTATCAACCGGATTTAATCGGCCTACGCACTTTAACCTTTTTTAAGGAGTTTTTTCATGAAACTGTTTCCTTGATTCGGCAGTGGGGGGTGGAAGTTCCCATTATAACAGGTGGTCCTTATGCTTCCAGTGATTATGACACCATTTTGAAAGATAAGAATATCGCCCTGGCAGTGCTGGGAGAAGGGGAACATACACTGGGGGAATTAATCGCGGTTATGCTGGAAAATGATTTTAAACTACCGGAACCGGGAGTATTACAGGGAATCAAAGGGATTGCCTATGCGAAAAAAAGTGGTACCGGCATTTTCCGCCAGGACCACCTGCGTACGGTGATACACCTGGATCAAACCTGGAAGGAAATGGACCGGGAAGATGGGCAAGACCTGGAAAATGTGAATGACAACGCTCATTTAGCGTATGTGATGTACACCTCCGGCTCCACCGGCAAACCCAAAGGGGTAATGGTAGAGCATAGACAGGTAAATAACTGTATCAATTGGATGCAGGAAAAGTTTCAATTAACCGGCAAGGATGTGATTTTACAGCGCACCAATTTAACTTTTGACCCGTCGGTATGGGAAATTTTCTGGCCCCTGGGAGTAGGCGGCAGCACCCGGGTAATCAGTAGTCATCAAAGCAAAGATGCTGAATTTTTAATCCGCTTGATATCCGGGGATTCAGACCTGACCATGATGTATTGCCCGGCCACTTTGGTCAACGCCATGGTCTCCCTTTTGGAAGCTAAGCAGGAGAAACCGGTACTCAAACTTCCCTGGCTTATTATTGGTGCGGAACCTATTAGTATTGAGGTAGTTAAAACCCTTTATTCGTATTACGAAGGACAGGTCGTCAATACCTATGGCCCCACCGAATGTACCATCAATAATACTTATAGTGATCTTAATCCCCGGGACAAAGGTGATATTGTTCCCATAGGCAAACCCGTGAATAACAACCAAATCTACATCCTGTCTCCTGATATGCAGTTAATGCCGGTGAATATACCCGGGGAGATTCATATTGCCGGTGACAGTGTGGCCCGGGGATATGTCAACAACCCGACAGAAACCAATGAGAATTTTATTGCCAATCCCTTTGGGCAGGGTATAATATACAAAAGTGGAGATATGGGCCGTTGGTTGGAAGATGGTAATATCGAAATCTTGGGTAGACGGGATGAACAGGTTAAAATAAGGGGATATCGTATTGAAACCGGGGAAATAAATGCGGCCCTCTCCAGGCATCCTGCTGTCAAGGAATGTACTGTGGTAATGAAAGACAAAAAAAGCCAGACCACTAAAGAGAGCAAATCCTGTAAAAGCTGTGGTATTACTCCAGGTTACCCGGGAATCACCATCCAGGAGGATCAGTGCAATATTTGTCAAAATCTGGGAAATTATAAAGAGGGCATCGCGGCTTATTTCAAAACATTGGCCCACCTGGAACAATCCATCCGGGAAGCCAATAAAGAGAAAAAGGCAGCATACGATTGTTTACTCTTATATGCCGGTGGCAGGGGGGCGGCTTATGCGTTGTATCGATTGACAGATATGGGGTTCCGTGTCCTGGCTGTCACCTATCATAATGGCTACTTTAGTAAGAAAGACCTGGAAAATATCAAGAAAATTACCGGTTCCCTGGGGGTGGATCATAAAGTATTGACACACCCCAATACGGGTCTCATTTTGAAAGAGAGCTTGAAAACAGCCCACACCGTATGCAGGGGATGTTTTCATACCTCTTCTGCCCTGGCAGCGGAATATGCCTATAAAAATGATATCAATGTGGTAGTGGGAGCCACCTTATCCCGCGGTCAGATCATTGAAAATAAGTTATTCATGTTTTTGCAGCAAGGCATCACCCAGGTGAACCGGTTGGAGGAGGAAATTGCCAAACTACAGGTCCAGGCGATGGAAATGGATAAAAATATGTTCGATTATATTGATATTGATGTGGTAGCCAGCGGAGCAGCCGCCAAAAAGTTGAAAGTCCTGGATTTTTACCGTTATTGCGATATCACCAATAGTGAAATGATTGCTTATTTGAATCAACGGAACCTTTATTGGCAGAGTCGAAAGAATTACGCCATTTACTCCACCAATTGTCCCATCAAACAAATCGGAGACTATGGGCATCTTCAAGCCCGGGGATTTCATTTTTACGGCAGCGCCACCAGTTGGGAAAAGAGGTTGAACCATCTAACATTAGAAAATGTAAAGGAAGATTTAAATTGCAGGGTTACGGAAAGAGGTTTTGAACGCTTCTCACAGCGAATTGGTTACCACCGGGAGAAGAAACCCGGTAAAGACGAAAAATACTTATGTTCCTATTACGTTTCGGATGAAACCCTGACGATTTCGGAGTTAAGAGAATTTCTCACCGGGGAATTGCCGGGATATATGATACCGTCACATTTTGTCTGGTTAGAAAAAATACCGCTGCTTTCCAACGGGAAAATTGATAAACGGGCGCTTCCCGAACCGGATCGTTCTCGCAACAAATTAAGTGCCACCTATGTGGCACCCGGTTCTGATATGGAAAAACTCATTGCTGATATCTGGAAAGAGGTACTGGAAATTGATATGACAGGGGTGCATGATAATTTTTTTGATCTTGGCGGGACCTCCATGCACATTATCCAGGTGAGCAGTAAATTGAGAGATGCGGTAGGTAAAGATATACCCCTGGTGTCCATGTTTACTTATCCCACGGTTCATTCCCTGGCGCATTTCATCGGTGAAGAGGGAGTTGAAGAGAGCCCCGGCAAAAAAAAGGAAAACCAGGTTCAAAAATTGGATAAAGCCAAAAACAAGCTGAAGCGAACAATCAATCGGGCCAGGGGAAGTGGAGTTTAAAGAGTAATCAGGTGAAATATGTATAAGACAAGCATTTACAAAAAAGCCGCACCAGGAAATTTTGATTGGGAGACTTTTTTTTCCCCGGAAACCCCGGAGGAAATTTTTAAAGAACTGGATATACAGCAAATGATGCTCAAACTGCGGGAGCATTTAAAGGAGAATAAGTTTCGGTTGGCATTTGCCTTGAACCGGGTAATGACACGTTTATTCGAGGTAAGCACACCCCATAGCCCCAGGGTCCTGGAATTGGGTGCCGCCACCGGGTTTTTAACCCGCTGGCTGCTGCGCCAATACGGGGGAACCGGCACATTGGTGGACAGCAGTAATGCCTCCTATCAAGCCTATACCCGAATGGAGGATGATGTAAAAGAAAATATCACCTATCTCAATGTTGATCTTTTTGCATTGGAATTAAAGGAACGCTTTGACCTGGTGTGCAGTTTCGGACTGATTGAACATTTTAAAGATAAAGCACCAGTACTGGAGGTTCACAAAAAAATGGCAGCCCCAACCGGCATCATTGTTATACTTGTCCCGTTAGATACCCCCTTAACCCGGGTATTCCTGGAATTACACCCCGAATTAAACCTGGGCTACCGGGAACTTTTGACAGAAAAAGAATTTAAAGGAATTTTAAAGCAGCACCATCTCCAGGTACTGCGCACACAAATCAGTAAGGGCTATGTTTATGACTTTATCGGCGCCCTATGCCGCGGCTAAACCGGGCACTTAAAAGATATTGGAACTTCATTGCCATTAAATAAATCAAGGAAAACGCAAAGGAGTTTACCATGGAAATTCGAGAAAAAATAAGGGAATTCATTGTAGGTAACCTGAATGATGTCGAAGAATTGGCCATCTTCAATGACGATGAAAATATTTTTGAAATGGGACTGGTCAATTCGCTGTTTGCCATGAAATTACTTAATTATGTGGAAAGTGAATTTCATGTTGAAGTGACATATGATGACATGGAAATTGAAAATTTCAGCACCGTAAGCAATATCACGAAATTTATCCGGCAGAAAGAAGAAGTGTCAAACGGTCAAGATTAAGAGGAGGTACGGCAAATGCCTGAGAATAGTGCAAGCGAAGAAGCAAATGGCTGGGAAATAGCAGTAATTGGAATGGCTGGCCGCTTCCCAGGCGCAAGAAATCTTGAAGAATTCTGGGAAAACTTGAAAAATGGAATGGAGTCACTTTCATTTTTTTCAGATGAAGAATTGCTGGAGACGGGAATTTCTGAAGAGTTGCTGGGAAATCCTCATTATGTTAAAGTTAAAGGAACGATAGCGGGGATAGAATGTTTTGATTCCTATTTTTTTGGTTATACCCCGGCGGAAGCGGAGATAATGGACCCGCAGCTGCGGGTATGTCATGAATGCGCCTGGGCAGCGCTGGAGGATGCGGGATATAACCCTGACAATTATGATGGTGGAATCGGTTTTTATGCCGGGGCTTCCCCCAATCTTGCCTGGGAAGTGGTGGCACTGGTCTTGGGCATGACCGGGCAAGAGGTCAACTTTAGTAAAGAGCAATTGTTCAATAAAGATTATTTAAGTCTGCAAATCTGTTATAATTTGAATTTAAAGGGGCCGGGAATAACACTCAACACCACCTGCTCCACCTCGCTGGTGGCCATTGACATGGCGTGTAAAGCTTTACTGACGGGTCAATGTGATATGGCGCTGGCAGGCGGCATCAGTATCATGCTGCCCTCCCACCGGGGGTATATTTACCAGGAGGGGATGGTGCATTCCCGGGATGGACATATCCGGGCATTTGACCTCTCCGCCAACGGCACCAATGGCGGGGACGGCGTAGGAATAGTGGTTTTGAAACCATTGGATGAGGCAATTAACCATGGAGACCATATTTATGCGGTTATCAAAAGCACTGCCATCAATAACGACGGCAGGAGAAAAGTCGGTTTCACCGCCCCCAGTGTCGAGGGACAGGCAGAAGTGATCCGAACCGCCCTGCACCTGGCAGAAGTAGAGCCGGAAACCATCGGGTATATCGAATCCCATGGAACCGGGACCCCCATTGGCGACCCCATCGAGATCGAAGCATTAACCCGGGCATTTGACACGGGAAAAAAGCAGTTTTGTAAAATCGGGTCGGTCAAAACCAATGTGGGGCACCTGGATTCGGCCGCAGGCATAGCCAGTTTTATCAAAACAGTCCTGGTACTCATACATAAACAAATCCCACCCAGTCTGAATTTTAAAACTCCCAACCCCAGGATTAACTTTGATAACACCCCCTTTTCCGTTAACACCCGATTATGGGAATGGAAACAAAATGGACATCCGCGGCGGGCAGGGGTGAGTTCCTTTGGCATTGGCGGGACTAATGCCCATATTATCCTTGAAGAAGCACCTATTTCGCAAAGCGCAGAGCGCAAGGCGCACAGCGCAGGACGGGAATATCAATTAATTTTATTATCGGCCGGAAGTCCATCAGCCCTTGAGCAAATGACCGGAAACCTGGCAAACCATTTTAGAGAAAATACCCGCATCCATCTTGCCGACGCAGCCTATACATTACAAAAAGGAAGGAAGGGCTTAAAGCACCGCAGGATATTGGTATGTTCCCATGCAAATGAAGCGGCGGCAACCCTGTCCCAGCCGGATTCGGAGTTGGTTCATTCTTCTGTGCTGCAGAAGAGCAAACCGCCGGTGATATTTATGTTTTCCGGCCAGGGTTCCCAGTATGTGAATATGGGGCTGGACCTTTACCTCCAGGAACCGGGATTTAGACAGGAAATGGATAACTGTTTCCATATACTGCGGCCAATGGTGAATTACAGCCTTAAAGATATTCTTTATCCCCGGGAAGGCCCAACACCTGTTTCTCCCAGGCAGAACAGCGCCATGTTTCAACAAGATGTGGTCCAGCCGTTGATGTTTATTTTTGAATATGCCCTGGCCCGGTTATTAATGAAATGGGGCATCAAGCCCCACGCCATGATCGGTTACAGCATTGGTGAATATGTATCGGCTTGTTTATCCGGTGTTTTTACCCTCGAGGCTGCCCTCCGGCTGGTAAGTTTCCGGGGGAAGTTGATGCACAGCATAGCTGGAGGCCGGATGCTCAGTGTGCCCTTAACGGAGCAGCAGTTAAAACCACTGCTGCAGGAACACCATGAGGTATCGATTGCTGTTATCAATGGACCTTCCTGTATTGTTTCCGGTCCCGCTGCCGCCATGGATGCCCTGGAAGATCAGTTAAAGCGGGAGAAATGTCTTTTTATGCGGTTAAACATCTCCCATGCCGGTCATTCAAAGATGATGGACCCCATGCTGGCGGACTTTGAAACAAAAATCCGGCAATTCAAGCTCAATCCCCCGGAAATCCCCTATATATCTACGGTAACCGGGAAATGGATCACGGTTGAAGATGCCACCAATCCTCGCTATTGGACCAGGCAATTGAAGGAGCCGGTGCGATTCTCCGCTGGACTGGAAGAATTGTTAAAACAGGAGACGGCTGTTTTTTTGGAAATCGGACCTGCCGGTGATTTAAGCGCCACCTTAAGGCAGCATCCGGCCAAAACAGTGCAGCAGCGGGTTGTCAGTACCATCCGCTATCCCCAGCAAAAGACAGCGGACACCTATTATTTTTTAAACAAAATCGGACGCTTGTGGCTGTACGGCCAGGAGATTGATTGGGACCAACTTTACAGCGGAAAAAAGAGGAAGCGTATCCCGTTGCCCACCTACCCTTTTGAAAAACACGCTTATCCCGTGGATGTCTCCATGCTGGAAGACCTTAAGAAAGGCAAAATCCAAATGTCCCAACAACCGGGAGGCAAGAAAGCAGATATCGCCGAATGGTTTTACCTGCCAGCCTGGAAAGGGTCACCCCTTCCCCTCTATCCGTGTGAGACCGTCCCTGGTGATAATAACTGGCTGGTGCTGTTGGATGAACAGGGCGTCGGTCTGGCACTGCTGGAACGATTAAAGCAGGCTGCCCAGGATGTTGTCATCGTAAAAAAGGGAACAGGATTTTCAACCGTGGGCCCCCGGGAATATACCCTAAATGTGGGGCAAGAGAGCGATTATGTGAAACTCTTTAATGAACTGCACTCATTGAAGCGAATACCCAATCGGATCGTTCATCTGTGGAGCATTGGTGACAGGGATGAAACGGGTTCCAGGGAGGAGTGGTTGGAAAAATGCCAGGAATACGGATTTTATAGTTTACTATATTTAGCCCGCTCATTGGGTGGGCATCCCAAAGGTAATGATATTGACCTGGTGGTGGTTTCCAACAATATGCAAGGAATATCCGCCGGGGAATTGGTATACCCGGAAAAATCAACTTTATTGGGGGTGCTCAGGGTCATTGCCCATGAATATCCGGGGATAAACTGCCGGTCAGTGGACTTTGACGGACAAATTTTTGTGCAAGAAAGAAAAAAACAAAGCCAGGAGCAGTTGTGGTCGGAGTTATTGGCCGGCCCCCCGGATTTGATGGCGGCCTACCGGGGACAGAATCGCCTGGTACGGGAAGTAGAACCCCTCCCACTGCCCGCACTCGAACGCACGCCTCCCCGGTTAAGGGAGAAAGGCGTGTATCTTATTACCGGGGGTCTTGGGGGTATTGGCCTGGTACTGGCGGAATTCTTAGCTTCCCGTCTGCAAGCCAGGCTCATCTTAACCGGGAGGTCCCCTTTCCCGGCCGCGGCGGAGTGGGAACAATACCTGGAAAACCAGGGAGCCCACACTCCCACCGGTGCCAAAATCAGTAAATTAATGACAATCCGAAAGATGGGAGGCCAGGTGGCGGTGTATGAAGCGGATGTGACCGATGAAACAAGGATGCGGGAAGTTGTCGATGAAGCCGGCCAGCACTTTGGTCCCATCAATGGTGTTATACATGCGGCAGGAATCGCGGACGGCGCAGTCATCCACCGCCTGGAAAAAGAAACCATAAACCGAGTCTTTGCCCCGAAAGTGAAGGGCACATTGGTACTGGATAAGATTTTCAAAGACAGCCCCCTGGATTTTTTCCTGCTCTGTTCCTCCCTCGGGGCACTGCTGGGAGGAATGGGTGAAACCGCTTACAGTGCGGCCAATTTATTTCTTGACACCTATGCCCGGACAAGAACCGCCTCCTTTACCTTGAGTGTCAATTGGGATGCCTGGCAGGAGGTAGGGGGAGCGGTCCGGGTCATCGATCGATTAGTGGGGACCCTGGAGGGCAACCTATCTCCACCCCGGTCCAGGCCAGTGAGTCATCCCCTGTTCCGGGAATGTATATCCAACGGGAATAAGCAGCAAATTTATGTGAGCCGTTTGAGTCCCGGCACCCATTGGGTGTTGGATGAGCACCGTATCAAGGGCCATGCCACACTCCCCGGCACCGCCTACCTGGAAATGGCACGCGCTGCACTGGAAAACCATGCCCGGCAAACCAATGACCCCCGCACCGGCTCCATGGAGTTAAGCGACGTCTATTTCTACAGTCCATTGATGGTACAAGAGGGCCAGGAAAAAGAAGTGAGAACGGTTTTAACCAAAAATGCCCGTGCATACAAATTCATGATCATCAGCCAAAAGAACCCCGGTACGGATCAATGGGAACGGCACGCCGAAGGTGAAATACAGTGGCTCAATGACTCTGCACCAATTAAGCATGATATAAAATCAATCCGGCAGGGTTTCACCATGGAATCCGTCCTTGTAAACGAGGGGACCTGTCCGGGAGAAAGTGCAGCCACCTTTGGTCCCAGGTGGCAAAACATGATGAAACAGCAGCGGCTCAATGATAATCAAGCCTTAACTACCCTGGAACTGGCAGGGGAATTCGTCCCCGACACAAAACAATATGGTCTGCACCCGGCATTATTGGACTGCGCGATAGGAATACCCGACAGCGTGACAGGGGCCTACCTGCCCTTCTCTTACAAAAAAGTAAAAATAAACGGCCCCCTGCCGCCAAAGATAGTGAGCCATATGAGATATGTAGATCACCAAAGCTCCCGCAGGGATCAATTTTTGTGTTTTGATATCACCGTTATGGATGAACAGGGTATACCATTGGTAGACCTGCAGGAATATACGCTGTTGGCCGTTGATGAAGAAAAAAACCATGAAAAATCCGAAGATTTTTCTCTTGCTGAACTGGGACTGCACAACCCGGCTGCCGCAAAACCCGGGAAAATCCAAACGGACCTTCTTAAAGACGGAATTTTACCATCGGAAGGTTGTGAAGTTTTTTTCCGCCTGCTGGGTTATAATCTGCCGCCTAATATAATCATATCCACCAGGGATTTAAAGGCCCTCATCCGCCAGCATGATAATTCCCGGGTTTCAGCCCCAGAGGAGATATTGTCGGGAATCTCCTCGCCGGCAGCGTCCCACCCCCGGCCGGAATTGAACACCGCCTATGTGGCTGCCTGGACTCCACTGGAAAAGAAAATCACCGGTATCTGGACAAGAATCTTAGGATATGAAACCATTGGTCTTCATGATGATTTCATTGAATTGGGTGGAAACTCAGTAAAAGCAGTGGTCATGATATCGGCCATTCATAAAGAATTGAACGTTAGGCTGGGAGTCCCGGAAATTTTCAGCAGACCCACCATCAAAGAACTTTCTGGATTTATCAGGGATGCCCAAAAAAGCCCTTATTCATCAATAGAACCTGTGGAAAAGAAGGATTATTATAAAACCTCTTCAGCCCAGAAGCGATTGTATTTCTTGCAGCAGATGAACGTAAAAAGTACCAGTTACAACTTGCCACGAGTAATGGTAATAGAGGGCGACCTTGACAGGAACCGGTTAGAGACCACCTTCAAGAAATTGATCAAACGCCATGAGTCTTTGCGGACCTCCTTTGAAACCATAGAAGGAAAACCTGGGCAGCGGATCCATGAAGAGGTGGAATTTAAAATCGACTATTATGATTTTCAGGTGATATGTGCAAGTGACAGGTGCAGCTGGGAAGAGGTGCCCCATGGACAAATTCCAAATTCCAAATTCCAAATTCCAAACAAAACAGAAACAGAGGGTCATCATTCATCATTCATGATGACACCGAATCATTTTATTCGTCCCTTTGATTTGTCACAGGCGCCCATCTTTAGAGTCGGCTTGATGGAATTGTCTGCATCAAAATATATATTAATGGTGGACATCCATCATATTATCGCTGATGCCGCCTCCATGGCGCTAATTGTAAAAGAATTCATGGCGTTGTACGAAGGAGAACCATTTGTTGAACTTAAGATTGCCTACAAAGACTTTTCAGAATGGCAGAACAAATTTTTTGAATCCCACGAAATGAAATGGCAAGAGGAGTATTGGCTCAAGCGATTTAAAGGAACCCCACCTGTACTAAACATGCCGATAGATTATCCCAGGCCACCCCTTCAGAGTTTCGAGGGACACCTGGAAACCTTTAAGGCGGGTGAAGCATTGACCCAGGGATTACGAAAGCTGGCCAAAGAAACAGGGACAACACTGTTCATGGTATTATTGGCCGCTTACTATATATTGTTATTTAAATATACAATGCAGGAAGATATCATGGTAGGTTCTCCTGTTGTCGGAAGGCCGCACGCCGATATAGAAAACATTATTGGTATGTTTGCCAATACCATTGTATTGAGAAATTACCCCAAACCCCATTACACATTTAAGGAATTCCTGGATAATGTCAAAAAAGTTTTATTAGAAGCCGTTGAGAACCAGGAATACCAATTTGAAATGATGGTGGATAAGTTGAATTTCGATAGGAAACCAGGAAGAAACCCCTTATTTGATACCATGTTTGTGCTGCAGAATCCGGACATTCCGAAATTGGAGATAAAAAATTTGAAATTGGCGCCATATGAATTGGAACATAAGACCACACCATTTGATCTTACATGTCAAGCCGTAGAAATTGATAATGATATCGTTTTTTCTTTAATATATTGTACAAAATTATTTAAAAAAGAAACGATGAAAAGATTAATCGGTTATTTTTTAAATATATTGGAAGAAATAGTGGAGAATCCGGTTAAAACGCTGGCTGAAATAGAAATGCTGTCTGAGAAAAAGAAAAAGCAAATATTATTGGATTCTTCCAATGTAATGTATGGAGGTGATTATGACTTTTGATCATCATACAAGTGTGGAAGAGTTATTTGAAAAGCAGGTAAACAAGACACCAAATCGTATCGCCGTGGTGGGCATGGAGGAGTTACCATTAGATACAGGTACACCCCACAGGCAAGAAGAAGGGCGATTTATCGCATCCGTTACCTACAGAGAATTAAATCAACAGGCAAACCAGATAGCCAGAATTTTAAAAAAGTCCGGTATTAAAACCGGTGATATTGTCGCCATCGATCTCGATTTTGCCGTGGAACGGGTTGCCGGCATGATGGGAATATTAAAAGCAGGTGGGGCTTACCTGGTTATTAACCCGGCTTATGCAGGTGAATACGCCAATTCGATACTTCATCGGAGTAAAACCAGGTATTTACTTACCTCCGGTAATGGCAATAAACATCCGAAATTTAGTGGTAAAACGGTAATGCTAAACCATGGGCGTTGGAGCGCTTCTCGGAAAACAGAACCAAACCCGGGGATTGGTAACACAGTGCAAAATCCCTTGCTGGTCAGCTTTTGCTCCAATTCGGCAAGAGGGCCGGAAGGTGTCATCTTATGCCACAAAAATATAGTGGATTGGATACGGTTTAATCTTGAAAAATTAAACGTCGATTTTAGTCACACCTTATTTATCTCCTCTCTCTCCTCTCTGGAAATGGCGTTCCCAATATGGATTGCAAATTTGATAACCGGGGGACGTATTTTATTTTCCCAATGGGAACATAAGGAAGATATCTGTGAAATGATACACTTGATGCAAAACCATCCGTTTAAAAGTGTGATTTGTCCGTTACATTTTTTGCAGACGTTAGTTTTGGAAGATCAATATAAACACGTTTTTTCCAGTACGATTCGCAATATTGTTACTATGGGAGAGGATGTATTCAATGCCAGTGAGTTTCGAACTTTTGTAAAAGACAAAGGAATAAGGTGGCATAATTATTATGGCTTTCCTGAAATGAGCATGATAACCGCACTGGTGGAAGATAATGCGTTGGAAGGAATAAAGAGCAAACATGTGGGAAGACCGGCATCTGATACCGATACTTACATATTAAACCAGGCAAGTCAGTTGGTCGACATCGGTATCCTCGGCGAACTGTATGTTTCAGGAAGCGGCGTAATGGATCAATATTATAAAAACGAGGAGTTAAATCAATCGCATTTTCTTCAAAAGTCAGTCATACCGGGTAAAAAAATATATAAGACAGGATATAAGGCCAGTTGGCTGCCGGATTGGAAAGTATCACTTTTTGGCAGAGTCGACCAACGGGTAAATATCAACGGATGCCGTTTTACCCCTGAAGAGATCGAAACCCTTTTACTTAAACACAATTTAATAAACGATTGTGCCGTGGTATTAAGAAAAACGAGTGGAAGTGTGTTAAAGTTAACAGCCTATTTGGTGTTAGAGGAAGACATTTCTATGGAATCAATTGAGGAATTTTTAAGAAATTTTTTTCTTATCGATATCATTCCCATTGGGTTTGTTAAGTTGTTTTCATTACCACGAACTTCTGATGGTGGTGTGGATAGAAAATATTTAGAAGAATTAGAATTTTACGATACAACTGAAATTAAAACCCTGGAAAATGAAATAAAAAAAGAAAAGGAAATAGAACATGTCGGTATAATTGTTAAAGAAAAGATAGAGAAGCCAACACCTTTGCATTTAAAAGATTTTTCTCCCCAATTCGAGAAGGTTTCCACTAAAGATATTAAAGACTCTGTGGAATCTTTTACCAAAGAAATAGATAAACCGAATACCCAAATTCCATTGGCTATCGTTCATGGAGAAGAACTAAAAGAGGAAGAAGGGGACCCCAGAACGTTAATAGACATCCTGGACAGAGCCGCTAGGGAAAATGGAGAAAAGGGGATTGTTTTCATTCACGCGGATGGTACGGAGTATTTTCAGGTCTATCCTTCATTATTGGAAGAAGCGGAAAGAATTTTGTCAGGTTTACGGAAAATCAACCTTCAGGCGCAAGATATAGTTATTTTTCAATTCGATAGAGATGAGGATTACCTGGCAGCCTTCTGGGGATGTACGCTGGGAGGTATTATCCCTGCGCCTTTGGCGGTTCCAAAGAGCTATGATGAATCCAACAATGAAACCAATGCGTTATACAATATATGGAAGATGCTGGATAAACCGGTGGTATTAAGCAGTAAAAGCTTGAAAAAATCGATTGGTATGTTATTTAAAGATTTCCAGGTGACAGCGATCGAAGAACTTCGTGGGCATGAACCTAAAAAAGACTGGCATCAAAGCCATCCTGGAGATTTGGCTTTATTGCTTTTTACATCAGGAAGTACAGGAATGCCCAAGGGCGTTGTACACAATCATCAAACCATCCTGGCTTTGGAAAAAGGTTCAATTTTGTTGAATGATTGGACAACGAACGATATTTCCATTAACTGGATGCCACTGGAACATGTTGGTGGAATTGTAGAGTCTCACTTAAGGGACGTTTATTTGGGATGTCAACAGGTACAGGTTAGGATGGCGTATATTTTATCGGACCCCCTTCGATGGTTGGACCTAATGACCCAATATAAAGCCACCTGTTCATGGGCACCAAACTTTGCGTATGCCCTTATAAAAAAACAAATTGAAGAGAAGAATTATAGGAATTGGGATTTATCTTCAATGCGGTTTCTTATGAATGGGGGGGAAGCAATAAATGCCGGAACCGTGAAAGCTTTTTTAAAACTCCTGGCGCCTTGTTATTTATCTCCCAACGCCGTGAAACCTGCGTGGGGAATGTCGGAGACCTGTTCGGGAGTCGTTTATTCGCATTTACTCACCCCTGAACCTGGTGAAGGTGTCCATCATTTAGATAAGTTTTCGTTAGGGGGCTCTATAAGAAAAAGTCATTCAGAGGCGGACAATGTCACGTTTGTCGAATTGGGAAAACCGATTCCGGGTATTTCAATACGAATCGTTGATTCCGAAAACCATGTGTTAACAGAAGGTGTGATCGGCCGTTTACAGGTAAAAGGCCTGAGTGTTACCCCTGGATATATCAATAACCCCCAATTAAACAACGATGTGTTCACTGCTGACGGATGGATGGATACAGGAGATCTGACATTTATTCAAAATGGCCGGATGACCATTACGGGAAGAGCAAAAGATGTGATTATTATCAATGGGATAAACTACAATAGTGTCGAAATCGAATCGGTTGTGGAATCAGTGCAAGGGGTTGAAGCTTCCTATACTGCTGCCTGTGCTGTTCAAGACCCGGAGAGTAATACGGACAAACTGGCACTGTTTTTCAGTTCGGTATTCCCGGATTTTAGTCGTGTTTTAATGCAGGTGAAAGACATTCGTAAAATAGTTGTTCAAAAAATCGGGCTAAATGCAGATTATATCATTCCTTTAAGCAAACAGGAGATACCTAAAACATCAATTGGTAAATTGCAGCGGTCAAAACTTGTAAAAAAATTCGAGTCCGGGTATTTTGAAGAAACGATAAAGAGAATCGATATTTTGTTGGAGAATGAAAATACGTTACCCTCATGGTTTCTCAGGAAAGCCTGGAAAAGGGAGGAAATCCTACAGCTAGATTATACCGGGCAAGGTAATAATTGCCTGGTTTTTGAAGATCAACTGGGCTTGAGTGGAGCACTTATAAACAAATTGGCAGAGAATGCCTGCAAATGCATTCGGGTTAAAACCGGCTCTCAATTTAAACGAATCGATGCAAAATACTATGAAATCGATTACAGGGAACCTGATGATTATAATCGTTTGTTTGAGGCGGTTTATAAAGACGTCATTCAAATCCATGACATCTTTCACCTCTATTGTTACAGTGAAAGTGAATTGAACCCTGGGGATTTTGATACGGGCTTTATAAAAAATGCTCAATTTCGGGGAGTATACAGCTTATTGAGTTTAATACAGGCGTTAAATAGAAAAGCGAACTCACCGATACGGTTGTTTGTGGTTAGCAGTCATGCCCATTGGGTATCCGGCCACGATCATGACCAGGTTGCTTATGAGAAATGTGGGATATCCGGTTTTTTAAAGAGTGTTTCTTTGGAACTTTCGTGGTTACAATGCCGCCATATCGACCTGGAATTGGGAACTTTATATGCTGATGCAGAATGCCTTTTGAGAGAGTGGAGAAATCTTAGAGAGAGTAAGGAGGTGGCATATCGAAGTGGAGAGCGTTTGGTTCCATTCCTTTTCCGTCTGGACATGAGGCAAGAAGCTCTGCAAGAAATACCACTACGAAATGGAGGTATTTATCTTGTGACAGGAGGCCTGGGAGGAATAGGTACACATGTTTGTAAATGGCTGATGAAAAACTTTCAAGCAAAACTCATCATCGTGGGGCGGACTAATCTGTCGGAGAGGGAAAATTGGAGCACTCTGTTGGAAGAAAATACAGTCATCTCAAAACGTGTGCGCGGGTATCTAGATATAGAATCTGTAAGCAGCGATTTTATATACGGTGCAGGAGACATTTGTGATGGAGTCTTTTTGAATCGTTTGATTGCCAGAGCGGAATCTAAATGGAAGGAATCCCTATCCGGTATTTTTCATCTGGCAGGGATGGGAAATTTGGAAAGCCGAAAGAACGAAATGGATGATCATTTGGTTACTTCCGAAACACAGGCGGTTTTCGATACCATGTATCACTCCAAGGTGTATGGAACCCTGGTGCTACATCGGCTTCTTGAAAATAAGCCCCACTTAATTTTTGTTGCATTTTCTTCCATTATTAGTCTTTTTGGAGCCATTGGTTACAGCGCCTATGCTGCCGCCAATAGTTTCCTTGATAGTTTTTGTCTCTACCGCCGGTGTAATGGATACACTCATACATATTGTTTAAACTGGAGTGCCTGGGATAATATCGGTATGAATAAAGGAAACCCAGAACATGTGATGCACGCAATGCATCTTAGAGGCTATGAAATGATTTCCTCCAGGCAAGGCCTCGACTCAATACTAATATCGTTACAGTGTAACCCCGGTCAAATCATTATCGGATTAAATAGCGTAAATGATAATATCAGGAAGCTTTTGAAAGAAAATCCTTCCGATAAGCAAGTTATTAAAGTTTATTACTCGATAAAAAATGGAATGGAAATCTCCGGTTCAGCGTTGTTTCGTACTGTCTCAAATATAATATCGTCCCAGGATAAAAAAAGAAATGTTATCCCAGAGTTGCATCAAATGAATTTCATGCCGCTGAAGCAAGGAGCTATTAATTATGAACAGTTGAAAAAAATAGATACCCATTCAGTTCATTCTGTAATCGAATTTGCGATACCCAGGACCGAAGAAGAAAGAACACTGGTTAAAATATGGAAAGAAATATTAGAGGTGGCTAAAATTGGAATAGATGATAATTTTTTTGTATCTGGAGGAAACTCATTAAAGTGCTTCGCACTGATATCGAAGATGCACAAAGAACTTAATATTAAAGTACCCCCTGAAGAAATATTTAAAAGACCTACCATCAGAGGATTATCGGAATATATAAAAGGATCAGAAGAAGATAAATATGTTTCTATCGATGTAATAGAAAAAAGGAGCTGCTATGATTTGTCGTCAGCGCAAAAGAGGTTATATATCTTGCAGCAGATAGAATTGCAAAGCACCACCTACAACATACCGCTGGTAGTTCTATTGGAAGGTGAATTGGACAAAACGAAAGTAGTGAATACTTTGAAGAGGTTGATCGCTAGGCATGAAAGCTTAAGAA
>CP070627.1:4440029-4449518 GCA_020355945.1 Candidatus Aminicenantota bacterium
CAAACCTCTGCTTCTGTGGGTGCGGTGTCGGTTTCCCTGAGTCACCCGGATATTGTCTGGGTAGGCACCGGTGAGGCCACTTCCCGGAACAGTGTGGCTATCGGCGATGGGGTCTACAAATCCGAAGACGGCGGCAAAACCTGGAAACATATGGGCTTAGAAGAAACACGTCATATCGACCGGATTCTCATCGATGCCAACAACCCGGATATCGTTTACATTGGCGCCATGGGCCATCTATGGGGCCCCAACAAAGAACGGGGAGTTTTTAAAACCATTGACGGCGGCAAAACCTGGAAAAAGGTTCTCTACTATGATGAAGATACGGGAATTGCCGATATGGCCATGGACCCCTCTAACAGCCGAATCATCTATGCAGCAGTTTATAATCACCGGCGAAAGCCCTTTCATTTTACCAGCGGCGGACCCCACAGCGGTATATACAAAACCACTGACGGCGGTGAAACCTGGAAACAATTGAAAAAGGGCCTTCCCCAGGGTGTTAATGGAAGATGTGGGCTGGCGGTTTGTAAGAGCCGACCGGAAGTGGTCTATGCCATCATAGAAAACAAGGAGGGCGGTATTTTCCGGTCCCAAGATAAAGGCGAAACCTGGAAACGAATGTGTGACAAAAAAACTTACGAAAAAGTCAATTTCCGCCCCTTTTACTACAGCAAAATCACCGTTGATCCCAACAATGACCTGGTGATCTATGCGTATTCCGGTAGGGCTTATATCTCCGAAGACGGTGGTAAGACCTTTAAAGAAATCGGTCAGGACCTGCATGCGGACCACCACCGCATCCGGGTGAACCCCTTCAATTCCAATCATATCATCGACGGTAACGACGGCGGCATCGATATCTCCTGGGATAGAGGCAAACACTGGTACTCGGTACAAAATGCCACCTGGGCGGAAGTCTATCAACTCACCTATGATATGAGGTACCCTTACTATGTTTACGCAGGGCTCCAGGATAACGGCAGTTGGGCCGGGCCCGTTAATTCAAAAGATAAAAAAGGGATCATGAATGTTCATTGGTCCCCGGTTGGCGGTGGAGACGGGTTCTATACCCAGGTAGACCCCAGGGACCACAATTTTGTTTTTCGAAACCTGCAAATGGGAAATATTGAACGTTTCCATCAAGGAAACGGACAAATCTTAAGCATCATCCCCAGGGCTGGCCTGGAGGAAGAACCCTACCGTTTCAATTGGAATTCCCCGATTCACCTGTCTCCCCACAATCCTGATATAATCTTTTTTGGTGGTAATTTTCTCTTTAAATCCACAGACTGCGGTAACTCCTGGGAAAAAATCAGCCCGGACCTCAGCAGCAATGATCCCCAAAAGATCGTGGATTCAGGTGGACCCATTACAATGGATAACACCGGTGCAGAAGTTCACTGCACCATTTATACCATTGCCGAATCCCCGGTCAAACCGGGGATTATCTGGGCAGGTACGGATGATGGCAACCTGTGGGTAACCCGGGACAATGGTAAAAATTGGGTTAACGTGGTCAAAAACATTAAAGGACTGCCGCCTTACAGTTGGGTGTCCCGTGTAGAAGCGTCGCATTTTGCCGAGGGCACGGTTTATGTCACTTTTGACCGTCACCGCTGGGATGACTATGCGCCCTATGTTTACAAAAGCGACAATTTTGGCAAAACCTGGGTCTGTTTACGCGGCAGCCTGCCCAAAACCGGGTATTTGCATGTCATTCGAGAAGACCTTATCAATAGCCATCTCCTTTACCTGGGCAGTGAGTTTGGCCTGTTTTTCAGTTTTAATGAAGGGAAACAGTGGATTCCTTTTAAGAAGGAATTTCCTACTACTGCGGTGCGGGATATTGCCGTGCACCCCAGGGAAAAGGACCTGATTGTGGGCACCCATGGCAGGGGGGTATGGATCATGGACGATATTTCTCCGCTGCAGCAGTTGACTCCCGGGATACTCGACAAAGAAGCGCATCTTTTCGATATACGTCCTGCCACTATTTATTTTGAGCGCAAAGGTACGGAGTATTATGCCAAACCTGTCTTTTCTGCCCCTAACCCTATCTTTGGGGCAGCAATCAATTACTATCTAAAAAAAAAAGCAGGAAAAGACCAACCGGTTCATCTCCATATTTATGATTCCATGGGCACGACGAAAAAACGAACCCTGGAAGGAACCGGTAAAAAAGGCCTCAACCGGGTTTACTGGGATTTGCGCGGGGAACCGCCGTTCAAAGAATTACCGCCAATGTTAAAAGGAGATGTGGCCCGCTGGTACGGGACCCCTAAAGGTCCATTTGTACTGCCCGGTAACTACAAAGTAGTCCTGGAATACGGAAAACAAGAACTTAAACTTGAAAAAGAAATCCTGGTCAAAAAAGATAAAAACCTGGATTACCCCCTGGAAGAATGGAAAGAAAATTACGAAACCGTCCTGCAGCTAAATGATTTGATGCGCAAGGGATTTAAAATGATTTCCGGGATAAGAATGCTGGACAACCAATTACAAAAGTTGGGTAAAGACCTGAAAGAAAACAAAAAAACCCCGGAAAAGGTGATGAAAAAATTTAACCATGTATGTGAAAAGCTCAAGCAACTTAAATCGGTTTTTTTGCCTAAGGGTACTGAAAAAGGTTTTTACCGCAAACCTCTTAAAATGGCGCTGCATGGAGGGGCTGTAACAGAACAGGTTTTCAAACTGCAGATGGGCATTAACAACTATCCGGGTAAACCCACGGAAACCCAGGAAAAACGGATAAAAGAGATACATCAGCGGCTAACTCCTATGTTTATGACAGCCACCCAGTTGATGGGTTCGGATATCCCGGAATTGAATCGACTGCTGCGGGAACATAACATGGAATTTATAAAAGTACCAAAACTCGATTAGATCCTATGAAAATAAGCCGCGAAGACACGCGAAGGGACGCGAAGAAAAAATAGATATAAATACAATTGTAGATGCTTCACGGTTTGATTCATCAAACCCCGTAGAAACGTGGATGAATTGCCCGGGCCTGGGTTTGATTGCCCTCCCCTGGCGGCCGGATTGGCAGGCACAGTAAAGGGCAAAAATTTCAAATGTCTAAAAGGTGAGCTCGGAAGAAGAAAGTGTAGAGGTATTTGGTTTCATTAAATTTTAAAACCATGACCACCCTGTAAGTATGGTGGTTAATATAGGTTTCAAAATTAAAATTCTTGTCCTTTTTGCTTTTCTTTTTCACTATTTTTTTTACTTGTTTTTCTTTGTATTTATCAATGAAGATAGGTTGGATTCGTAATCCGGCTTTTCCATAAGTTCTTGAAGCAGCAGCACCTTGAGAAAAACTCACCAGTTCCTTTTCATGCTTGATATAATCGGAATCAAACGGAAAGAACACATCTTGCCAATTACCGCCCACAAATACCACCGTTGGTATCATCGCCTTCATTTCAGAAAGAGATGGCCGTTTTACCCCTTTATGGGAAATATTATGGGGGTTTCCTTTTTCGTCGATAAATCTACATTCGTTCCACAGGATAGTAATAGGTGAATTCATTTTATTGTAAATCCTGAAGCGAAAGCCCTGGGGGGCAGGAGCCCAGACAATAGCAAAAGATCCACTGTCGAATAGTTTACCATCTTTTACTTTTATTTCTTGTTCCAATCCGGGTTCCCTTTCCACGCGCTCAAGTTTAACTGCCACGGTGTATTCCTTTTTCTCCTTTGCATAGAGGGAACCTGTGACTAAAATCCCTCCCCAAAGACATGCTGTCAAAATACCCACGATTATATTCCGCATTCTAACCTCCATTTATTTTAATTTAATTAATAAATAGTTATATACAAAATCCCTCCATTTTTCAACCCCTCGGCGAGGCCTAAATCCAACGTCTAATTTTAGCCACAAAGGTACACAAAGGGGCACAAAGGAAAAAAGAGTATCCAAACCATCCCAATGAAAAGTTTTTGGAGGTGTCGGAACCTTTTTTCAAAAAGGTTCTGACCCGCCGGAGGCAAAAATTTTGCAAAAGGGATTGTTTTCTCTTATAATATTGGGCATGAATAAATTATTAGTAGTCGAAGACAACAAATCCATGCAGGAGATGTTGGAGAGCATTCTCAGTGAAAAAGGATACAGGGTCAAAACCGCTGATGATGTGGCTGACGCTCTGATGCTCTTGAAAAAAGAAAATTTCCACGCCATCATTTCCGATTTTCAATTACCCAATGTAAACGGCATCGAATTCTTAAAAAGAATAAAGCATTTGAATATCCCTTTTATTCTACTGACTGCTTTTGGTTCCATTGAACTGGCAGTAGAAGCCATGAAAGAGGGGGCGTTTGATTTTGTTACCAAGCCAGTAGACCCGGATTACCTGTTTTTACTTGTGGAAAAAGCATTGGAATCCACCCGGATTTTGCGAGAAAATATTATTTTCAAAGAAGCTTACGCCTCAGAAATGGAAAAGACCGTAATTATTGGCAGCAGCCCGGCAATTTTGCAGGAAGCGGAAAAGTTAAAACAAGTTGCAGGCACCAATACACCGGTGATGTTGTTAGGAGAAAGTGGAACCGGGAAAGAATTATTTGCCCGCGCCATTCATAATTTAAGCCAGAGAAGGGAAAAACCTTTTGTTGCCATTAACTCGGCCTCCATCCCGGGGAACCTGTTGGAAAACGAACTATTCGGCCATGAAAAAGGGTCTTATACGGATGCTTATGTGCGTCAAATCGGCAAACTGGAGCTGGCCCAGGGAGGAACATTTTTCCTGGACGAGATTGGGGATTTACCCATGAATTTGCAAGGAAAGTTACTGCGAGTGATAGAAGAAAAAAAAGTCAGCCGCATCGGCAGCAACCAGGAAATCGACCTGGATATCCGTTTCATTTTTGCCACCAATGTAAACCTGGAAAAGGCCGTTACCGGATCGCGATTTCGAAAAGACCTTTACTTTAGAATCAATGTTTTTCCCTTGCAATTGCCTCCTTTAAGAGAACGAGAAGGTGATATTATTTTACTGGCGGAATATTTTATTAAAAAATTCTCTATTGAAATGAGGCGAGAGGGCACTGCTCTCTCGGAAAAAGCAAAAGAAAAATTACTCGACTATCAATGGCCCGGCAATATCAGGGAGTTGTTGAATACCATTGAACGGGCTTTAATTATATGCAAAGGCAAAGAGATTACGGAAAATGATATTATTCTCCCGGAAAAACCCTTTTCCCTGGTGGACACGTTTAATTTTTCCGGTAATTTGAAACAGGTAACTTCCCGGGCAATTAAGATAGTGGAAAAAATAAAAATCCAGAGGGCCTTAAAAGAAGTCGGATTTAACAAAACCCGTGCGGCAGAAATGTTGGAGGTTAGTTATAAAACCTTGTTAGATAAGATCAAAGAGTATGACATTTCGGAAGACACTTAAATATTTTTTGATACGAAAAGTAACTAAATTCCTGGTTCATGCGCTCATAAAAACCTGCAAGCTGGAAATTGTGGGCGTGGAAAAGATTGACCAATTGAGGAAGAAGAAGATTCCCATTATATATGCGTATTGGCATCGCCATATTTTTGTAACCATTTATCGGTTTAAGAAAACCGGGGCCCGCCCGTTAATTTCACTTTCAGAGGATGGTGAATTGGTCTCCCAGGTGGCAGTGGAATTTGGGATGAACCCGGTACGGGGGTCTTCGTCACGGGGAGGTGCCCGGGCATTTTTAGCCATGGCTAATACCATTAAAGAAGACAACTCGGAAGTATTAATCACGGCAGATGGTCCCAAGGGTCCCTCGAAGCAGATCAAAGACGGTACGATTCGATTGGCCCAAAAAACCAATTCCGCGATTGTTCCTATTTGTTGGCATGCCAGCAGGGAAAAGGTATTTAAAAAAACCTGGGACCAATTTAAAATTCCTTTGCCCTTTAGTAAAATCACCTATGCTTACGGTGAACCTTTTGGAATTCCTGCCGATGCCACCAAAGAGGATTATCCCCGGCTAAAGGAAAATTTAAAAAAAGCAATCGATTCCCTTGAAGAAGAATTAAAAAGCAAAAAAAGGAGGCGGTATGAAAAAGATAAAGCGAATTGGGATTTTAACGGGTGGGGGTGATTGTCCGGGATTAAACGCGGTCATCCGTGCTGTTGTCAAAACTGCTTACCAGGATTATGGTGTAGAAGTTTTCGGTATCAAGGACGGTTTTGGCGGTTTAATTAGAAAACAAGTACAAAAGTTGAATTTAAAAGACGTTTCCGGGATATTACCCAGGGGTGGTACGATTTTAGGCACCTCTAACCGGGATAATCCCTTTAAATACCCGGTAAAAAACGAAAAAGGGGAAATCGAATACCAGGATGTCTCAAAGCAAGTGGTAAAAACAGTAGAATACAATGAGTTAGAAGTGATTGTTACCGTAGGTGGTGACGGCACCCAATATATGGCCAACCAGTTGTATGAAACTCATGGTGTCCCGGTGGTAGGTGTGCCCAAGACTATTGACAACGATATCAACGGAACCGATGTTACCTTTGGGTTTGATACGGCTCTTTATGTAGCCACGGCTTCTATTGATAAGCTTCATTCTACGGCAGAGGCTCATCACCGGATCATGGTGTGTGAAGTGATGGGCAGGTACGCGGGGTGGATTGCTTTAGAAGCCGGGATAGCTGGCGGCGGTGATGTGATTTTAATCCCGGAAATCCCCTTTAAAATGGAAAAAATCGCTGAAAAAATCAAAAATAGAGAAAAAAACGGGAAACGGTTTTCACTGGTAGTGGTGGCGGAAGGCGCTAAACCCGAAGGCGGTGACGTGGTAGTCGCTCGAAAAGTAGCCGATCCCAATGATCCTATCCGACTGGGCGGCATTTCCCAATTTGTCGGCAATAAAATCGAAGACCTCACCGGGATTGAAACCAGGTACACGATCTTAGGTCATGTGCAGCGGGGCGGCAGTCCCTCGCCTTTTGACCGGATACTGGCTAGCCGTTTCGGTTATCATGCAGTCAAAGCTCTTATGGAAGGGAAATTCGGCCACCTGGTGGGATTAAGAGGACAGGAGATCAAAACCACATTGATTAAAGATGCGATTGCCGTTCCTCGGCGGGTGAAACCCGATTCCGACCTGGTGCAAACCGCCAAAGCCCTGGGCACCAGCTTTGGGGTGTGACTGCATGACTGCATGACTGCAGGGGGCTCTTTTCGAGAAAACCGCCCCCTGCACCCCCGCAAAAGCTTTTCATTGTAGAAGAAAGTATCTTCTAATTGGTTAGCGTAAAGGGATTGTCACTAAAATCAGAAACCGCAGTACCGATTTCTTTTATCAGGATGTACATTCTTTATTTGAATTCTTTGCTCCCTGTGCTTTGCTGAGTTTTTCTGCAATTGCCTGTAACCCGGGAAGGGCGTGCTCATAAAAAATTTTCCAACCCTTGCATAACCAGCTTAATTGCCCTGGATTTTTTTGAGTATAGAACCTATTTTTAAGGCAGTCACCAAAACAAAACGACTGATATTTACAGTTATTACATTGACTATTCCATTTACTTTTTTGTGCAGCAAAATTAGTAAAAACAGGTGATTCCATCAGGTCACTCCAACCATGCTTATTGATATTACCGATTTTGAGGGCTTTTTCCACAAAAAAATCACAGGGATAAATATCTCCGTTAAACTCAACAACAAAATATCGGTCACATCTGCGCCCCATACTGCAAATCGTAAATTGATTTTCCACCATATGGGCCAGGATGGCGTCGAATAAACGAATAGAAATCCTGTAAATATCTGATTTTATCCATTCATCAAAGACTTCGCAAAGAAAGTTCCCCCATTCTTCACCGGATATGGTATAGGGCAGGGGATGGCCTCTTTTATCGAATTCCACACACTCGATATATTGATGATAAAAAAAACCTTTCTCACACAAAAACTGGTAAACCTCTTTGCCTTTCATCACATTCGCCTGGGTGACCAGGGTTAAAATATTAAATTCCAGTCTATTTTTCACTAAACAATCGATCCCTTTCATGACACCTTGATACGAACCGGTTCCATTTTTGTGTTTTCGATAAAAATCATGGATATATTCAGGCCCATCCAGGCTGACTCCTATTAAAAAATTATAACTGGCAAAGAATTTGGCAAATTCATCATCGATGCGCAGGGCATTGGTTTGAATTCCATTGGAAACTATTGTGCCGGGTTCCCCGTATTTTTGCTGCAATTTGACTGCTTGTTCAAAGAAATCAACTCCCATCAATGTGGGTTCTCCTCCCTGCCAGGTAATTATATAATGAGGCTGCCGGGTTCTCATGTAACTGGAAATCACCCTTTTAAGTACTTTTGAAGACATGCGGCGACGCTCCCGGGGATAAAGCTTTGCACGGTCCAAATAAAAGCAGTAGGTACAATCCTGGTTACAATCGGCTGAGGCAGGTTTTATCAGCAGCGAAAAAGGCTTATTTGAAATTCCCATCTCTTTCTTTTCCCGGTATGTAAACCGGGATGTCACCATATTCGATTTCTCTACACTTTTTTCCCGAGCAGTTGCCCAACTGATTCAACCTTAATTGCAGCATCTTTTTTTTCCCAGGGGTCAGGTTTTGGTAAATGTTGGAAAATTCATGGGGGTCGTTGAGTAGATCATAGAATTCGCTTTCACCGGTATCATATTCAATATACTTAAAATTCCTTGTCCTTAAAAGTTTGTAGGCCGGGGGAGGAGATTTGCGATACCATTTATCAAATTTCCCCAGCTCAACTAAGCACGCCTTACGCCACCTGGATAACGGCAAAGGATTACATTGTAATAAAGGAACTAATGAACGTCCATCAACGAAATCAGGGATGGGTATTTGGGCTAGCTCCGCAATTGTTGGTAACAAATCAACGGTGCTTACCAGGTGCCCCGCCCAATAAAGCATACCACTCATCCCAACCAGGCGGAATATAAATTGCGTTATCGTAGCCGTGAGTGTACTTTCCAATAAATACATTTTTATATCCTCCACCTTTTAAAACCGTAGCTATTGTGTTTTCTTTATCTCTTTTATATACGAATTTTCGGGCGGAATTGGTGGTCTCCCCGTGATTATGCAAATACTGTCCAGTAAGAATAGATGCTCTTGCCGGTGCACATACCGGGCTGGTACAAAAAGAGTTTGAAAAAGTGATTCCCTTATCGACTAACTGTGATTTTATAGTAGGCATAAACTCAAGAGAGCTGATTATCTGGTCATCCACAACAATAAGAATAATATTAGGTCGGGGTGATTTTACTTCGCTTTCTTTTTTTGCAAATAAGAGTGGAAAGTTCGCCATCGCCGCGCCCCCGATGGTGCCGAGACAAAGATTTTTTACAAAATCCCTGCGATTGATGTCGGATTTTTTTTCCATCTTGTTTTAGCCTCCCTCTAGTGGCTCGTTCCAAAAATAACCTATCATTCTCGCTGGTTCTGAACGTGAATAGCTGCGTTGTTCTTCCTCGACATAGCCCCACTATGCCTCGTCATCACG
>CP070627.1:4449618-4460464 GCA_020355945.1 Candidatus Aminicenantota bacterium
GATAGTGAAGAAAAAATGTGCATTAGAGCTCATAATAAGGTAACCCGGCTTCTCTAACTGCTTTTTTGAATTCTTCCCGGGCTTCTTCGCTTTTAAAGAAATCCCCGACAGCCATATATTTATCACTGGGTAAACCCAGTTTTTTACGGGTCTCTTCAAACTCCGTATACAAAAACTTATACTTTTTGGTCAGCGCCTTAAAGGAAAATTTATCCATGTAATCATAGATGTAATAGTAATTATAGCGGGGTTTAAATTTCTCATAAGTCCCCAGGGCCACCATATTATGTCCATAACGGTGCGATTCAGGCAGCTTCGGGGTCATATAAAAATGGAAATCCTTCTCTTTTCGCATCAAGCGGTACTCTGCCGCATAATCCCTGTCCACCTCGACCTCCGAATCCTCCAACAAAGCATTGGTACATTGGTATTCGGGATATTCCGCCAACATTTCCTTTATCAAATGGATCATGGCTAACTGTTTTTCCGCCGACTTCCTGGCCAGGTAACTGGAATGAATGGTAATAGAGGCGGGCCGTATCCGCGACATGACCTCACCCAGCTCTTTCCTGTTCTGGTCCAGGTCTTCCAACTGGCCGCTTTCCAGGTAAAAAATCAAATCAATATTGCTGATGATATCATATTGGTCCAGGATATCACAGAAACGTATCAACGTTTCTTCATCCACATACCGCCGGTTCTGAGCTTCCAATATTTGCGGGGACAGGGATTGAACACCCATAGACACAAATTTGAATCCATACTGATGATAAAGGTCCAGGTGTTCGTCGGTAATAGTAAACGGGGCGGCTTCGGTCAATTTCACCGGGATATTTTTGAAGTTGGGTATCCCTGCAAAGGTTTTTTCTAATGTGCCGGCATCACAGATGCTGGGGGTTCCGCCGCCGAAATAGACCTGCTCAAATGCGACATTCTCCAGGATAGGGCCATACTGCTCGATCTGCTGCGGCAGGACCTGGTGGTAAAACCGGTGCAATTCCTCAGGCCCGCTTACCTGTTTGGAGGAGTAAACACAATAGTAACACTTCTGCACACAAAAAGGGGTATGCACGTAAAGAACATCGTGCCAATTGTTCTCAATTTGAAATAACCGGTTAAACAGGTCGGTTCTATCTTTTGATATTTTTGTCATCATCGTCCTCCTGGCAGACCAGGGTAAGGTCTTTCAAATCCGCTATTTGCCGGATTATCTCCCGGATACTTTCTCGAAATTCCGCCTGGTCCACTTCCATATTAAATCCCACCTCGATTTTCAAACGCTCATTATTATAAGATGCCATAACAGTGATGCCGTCAAGTTCAACATCATTGATGGGGGGATGGCCCCTTATCTCCATATTCTTACTGCTTTCTTTTACCCGTTCCAATTCAATATCCCCTGTTTTCCCGGTGAAATTGAATCGCAGCAGGTTCCAATCATACCCGATGCCACCAGGAGATAACAGATCGGTTACTTTTTTCCATTTTACCGACATTTCCTCGCTCATTAAGGTGCTCATGAAATTGATATTATGCTTCGAGGCAAAGGCTATTTTCTCTTCTATCTTTGCTAAAATATTTTCATTGGAACTCACCAGGATAGGGACCAGGTCGGTAAACTCACCCACCGTATCGAAAAATTCCTTATCTTGATATTTTCTCCCGAAACTGAAAAACAACAGCGGTACTTTTTCAATACCAAAAAACACTTTGCACAATGAGACATAGATTCGCAGCGAAATTTCCAGGGGCATCTTATCATCAAAATGACCGGCTGTATATTTTAAAGGAATGGTTATTTCATGGTTCACAAACCGGTTACTCCTGTTGGCTTTAAATACCCGGTTCACTTCTGCCATGGAGTTCTTGAATTCCTCCAGTTCAAAGGTGCGGATAATCTTATCCTGGTTTACCTGTTGAGGACCTTTGTTGACCTGGTTTACATATTCATCATACCCTCTAATGGTTGGAGTTCTCATCTTCACAAAGGCTTCCCCGTGGTGGTAGAAATTCTCAAGGTTGGTCTTAAGTACCTGGCCTGTTAACGCATCGTAAATCGTATGGTCAGCGGCAAATACCACCAGGTGATCTCTCATGTTCTTTTTTATCAAAATGACACGGTAAGGAAGAATGGTGACATTGATATCCCTGTTGAGAAAATACCGGGCAGTGATCACCCGGGTGATTTCCTCTGCCGCCTCCATACCATAATGAGACAGGTCTACAAAGGGTACCTGCAAATTTTCCGGCATCTCATGCTCATACCATAATAAATCACTGTCTTTTTTCTTCATCCGGCTTCTTAATAAACCTTGCTCCGCTGTGGTCTTTATTATGGCTTTGCATAATCTATCCTGGTCCGGGTACCCGTTGAAAGCCATGAGCGTACCGGCGGAACGCCGGGAAAGCCTTAAATAGGCCTTTTGCATGGCACTCAAAGGATAACACTTGATGACCTTCCCTTCAAGAATGGCATCGCTAAACTCCCGGATGCTCTTTTCCAACATTTCCAATATATTCTCTTTTTCTTCCTCTGAACAATGCTCTACTTTTTCAACTGTTTGCTCAATGAACTCATTCTCCTGGAAGGGTTCCCGGGGTACTGATTTTATTTCCACCAGGGTTTTGATATTGCCATACCTGAATAGATCGCCCACATTCATACGAATACCTTCTTTTTCAAACAAAGAGACGATTTGAATGGCCTTTAGAGAGTGCCCGCCCAGTTGAAAAAAGTTATCATTGATGCCTACCTGTTCCACCCCCAATACCTCCTGCCAGATTTCTACCAATCTCTCTTCTAACTCGCTCCTGGGGGGTTCATAATTGTCACCTGCTTTTATCTCCGGTGCAGGAAGCGCTTTTCTATCTATTTTTCCATTGGGTGTCAAGGGTATCTTATCCAGATGAACAAAAAAAGATGGAACCATATAATCAGGTAAGCGATTGGTTAAATATCCCCTGAATTCCGTTTGATCAATGACAATGCTTTCACCGTGCATTAAGACAATGTAAGCGCAGAGGCATTTATTGCTGCTGCTGTCTTCCCTGGCAATTACGACTGCTTCTTTAATTTTTTCATGTGCCAGCAGTTGACTTTCGATTTCTCCCAACTCGATGCGAAACCCCCTGATTTTTACCTGGTTATCTATACGGCCAAAGAATTCAATGCGTCCATCCATGAGCCACCGAGCCAGGTCCCCGGTTTTGTATATCTTTTGCCTTCGGCGACCAGGGGGAAGGCGCATGGCGCATGGCGCTTTACGCATAGCGCCAATTGTATTTTTCGCTTTGCGCCCTGCGCTTTGCGCTTTGCGCAGAGCCCCCTGCAAAAGCTTTTCATCATGATAATCCTGGCATTCCCATAAATACTGGTCAAATTTTTCACAGGTTAATCCTGGTTGATTGATATACCCCCAGGCAATGCCATCACCACCAATACACAATTCCCCTGCCACACCCACTGGTTGAAGGTTTTGGTTTTTATTCAAGATATATATCTGCGTATTGGCAATAGGACGACCAATGGTTATTTCCTCGACATGGGTTAAATCCTCTACAGCAGACCAAACCGTGGTTTCCGTAGGGCCATACATGTTATAAATCCTGGCAAAGGTTAATTTTTTCAATTTTTCCAGCAGTTCTACCGGGAACGGTTCACCTCCTACCATGATTTCTTTGAGATGTTTAAGGCATGAGACATCGTGTCCGTGTCCAACTCCGGGCAGCATGCGCAAACGTGAAGGTGTGACTTGCAGCATGTCTATGTGATGTTTAAGTACTGCTGCAGCTAATAAATTACCGTCCCGCTGCTGCTGCTCATCCGCTACCACCACCCGCATCCCCCGACACAACGGGACCAGCGTCTCAAGAATATGAATGTCAAAGCATATGGTGGTAACGGCCAATAAGACTTTACCGGGTTTAAAAGGTATTTGCCCCGTGATCCCAATAATGAAATTGTTGACGGCCTTGTGCCCGATCATCACACCTTTGGGCTTGCCCGTCGAACCGGACGTATAAATGAGGTAGGCGAGGTGCGAGGTGCGAGTTGCCAGTTGCGGGTTGGAAAGTACGGCTGCTGTCGGTGTTTCTTGATTCATTGACAATTGATAATTGACAATTGACAATTGACAATTAAATTGCTGCGAAAGATTATCGGTTAATAGAATCTGTGCGCTGCTTTCGGTCAACATATAATCAATCCGCTCCCGGGGGTATTCCGGATCAATCGGTAAATAAGCACTTCCGGATTTTAGTATGCCCAGGATGCCGATAATCATTTCTATGGATCGCCCCATCATAATGGCTACAATAGTATCGGATCGAACGCTTCTTTCTTTTAACAGGTAGGCCAATTGACCGGCCTTTTCATTCAATTCCTTATAAGAAAGATAGCAACTGCTGCTTTTTTTGTAATTTGTATTTTGTAATTTGTATTTTGTTTGTAATTTGTAATTTGTAATTTGTAATTTTCCCACCAGGGCCGCATGGTCCGGCGTTTGTTCCACCTGTTCTTCAAATAATTCATGGATGGTCTTATCTTTAGGATAGTTTGCGGCTGTGTTGTTAAATTCATAGAGGATTCGATTTTTCTCTTTTTCATCGATGATCTCTATTCCCGATAGTTTTATCGTCTCATTTTCAACAATCCGGGAGATGACCCGGTTAAAATAACCAATAAACCGCTGGATGGTTTCCTTTTTGAAAAGTTTTGAACAGTATTCAAAGGTAAAGAATAGATTTTCCTGCCTTTCAACCGCGGTTAAGGTTAAGTCAAACTTTGATATGGGGGTCTCATTAAGATAAGGTGTTACGTTTAATCCTGGAATTTCAATCTCATGGGTATCCGCATTTTGCAGGGCAAACATGGTATCAAATAAAGGATTCCGACCGGTATCCCGTTCCACTGTTACCTGTTCTACCAGGTCTTCGTAGAGGTAGTCCTGGTGGTCGAAGGCTTTTATTGTTCTCTCTTTTACTGCTTGTAAAAATTGGGTGAAGGTGATTTGCCCCGGGGGAAAATTCCGCAGTGCCAGGGTATTGACAAACATGCCAATGATGGCTTCCAAATCAGTATGCCGGCGGCCAGCAATAGGTGTGCCCACGACAATATCTTCCTGGCCTGAAAGTTTGAATAAAAAAACATTATAAATGGAAAGAAGTAACATAAACAATGTGACATTTTGTTTTTGGGCCAGGGATTTTAATGCGGCGGTTTCTTTTTTACCGGTTTCAAAACAGATGCTGCCGCCGGCAAAACTCTGCATTGAGGGCCTGGAAAAATCGGTTGGCAAGTCTAAAACCTGCACCTGGCCGGAAAATTCTTTTATCCAATAGGTTTCTTGCTGCTTAAAGCGTTCTCCCTGGACCTGCAGGTTTTGCCATCCTGAATAATCTTTATATTGGAGTCTTAGAGCCGGCAGTCTCTTGCCTGCATACAGGTCTATAAATTCCTTTATAAATATGTCGATAGAAACTCCATCCGAGATGATGTGATGCATATCCACCATCAGTAAATACTTTTCCCCTTTCCCCTCTTGAGAGGGGTGGCCGCGAAGAGCGGACGGGGTGTGTGGAAGTTTCATTAAACCAACACGCAGCAAAGGAGCTCTGGCTAAATCAAAGGGGCGGATGAAATTCTTTATAGTGTTTGCTGCCAGTTGACGGCTGCCAACTGCGGGTTCTATAAGCAAGGGGGCAAGCCCCCCTGTCCCCTTTTGGTAATTTTCTTCTTTTATTCTTTGTACCGGTTCATCATTTACCACGGTGAAGAATGTTCTCAGGCTTTCATGCCGCCGGATCAACCGCTGGAAAACCGCTGCAAATTTCCCGGCATCGAGATTTCCTTCTAACTGCCATACTGAAGGGATGTTATAGCCAATACCCTGTTCTTCATCTATTTGCTGGAGAATATACAGACGTCGTTGGGCAGATGATAAGGGGTAATAATCCTTTTTTTCCACTGCTTCGATTGGAATATATTTACTTTTGCCTGATTCTTTAATATATGCGGCCAGCCCACGGATATGAGGTGTATTAAATATTTCAGTAAGAGGAATGTTTACATTAAATTCTTTATGGACTCGTGAAAACAATACGGTTGCTTTGAGTGAATGGCCTCCCAAATGGAAGAAGTTTGCATCGACACTGATTTTCTCTTTTTTGATTCCCAGTATTTCGCTCCATATGTCTGTCAATTTTTTTTCAGTTTCATCCTGTGGGGCTTTATAATGATCACCGGCTTCCATCCCCGGTGCTGGCAGTGCTTTTCTATCTATTTTTCCATTGGGAGTCAGGGGTATCTTATCCAATTGGACAAAATAAGAAGGAATCATATAACCTGGTAAACCTCTACTTAAATACTCTGCCAATTCCGATACGGAAAGTTCCAGTTGGGGAGCAATATAAGCACACAAATATCTTTCACCGGTTTCATTCACTCTTGCCTGGACAACGGCATCTTTTATTCCCGGATGGTTCAGCAGTCGGCTCTCTATCTCTCCCAATTCAACTCTAAATCCTCTTATTTTTACCTGGTGGTCTATCCTGCCTAAGAATTCAATATTACCGTCAGGCAGCCATTTAGCCAGGTCCCCGGTTTTATAAATATAGGACGTATAGGACATATGAATTTTTTTACCTGGCACCTTTAATGCCTTTAATGGCACCTTTAATGAAAAGTTTTTGCGGGGGGGTCCAGGGGCCCCTCGGCGAGGGGAGCCTAAAATGGCAAAGTGCTTTGCCCCATACGCTATGCGCCATGCTCCATGCGCAATGCTCTCGCCCCCTGGCCGCCGGAGGCAGAACTTTTTATTAGTTAATTGCGGGTTGTTTAAATATCCTCTTCCTACCTGGGTGCCGCCGATATATAGTTCTCCTGGTACCCCGATGGGAAGCAGGTGTTTTGCTTTATCAAGCATATAGATACCTGTATTGGAAACCGGTTTGCCGATGGAGGGGAGTTCCGGGATGTTACCGGCAGGGTCCAGGGTTAAAGCGGTCACCACATGGGTTTCTGTTGGTCCGTAGTGATTGTGAAAATAAACTCCATTTTCCAGTAAATATTGTCTGAACCGCTTATTGATAATCACTTGCTCGCCGGCGGTTACCACATGCCGTACACTACCGGGAATCAATTGAACAAAATCCTCTTCATTGATTACGGATTTCAAAAATGAAGCGGGTAGGAATAGGGTTTTTATCTTATCTTTTTCTACTCGCTCAAACAATGCCGGCACATTGGCCAATGTTTCCTTTGCCACCAGGGACAACCTGCCCCCGGCCAAAAGGGTGGAAAAAATCTCCTGGGCTGACACATCGAAACTGATAGTAGTAAACTGCAGCACCCGACTGAAATCAATATCCGTATAATTATATTGATAATAGATAAGATTGACAAGATTTCCATGTTCCAGCATGACTCCTTTGGGTTTTCCTGTAGAACCGGAGGTATAAATCACGTAAAGTAAGTCATCAGGTTGGTTCATATGTTCCGAGTTCTCAGCGGGATATTGGGTCATTTGTCCGGTTATCTCATCCAGCAATAGGATATTCCTGTTCTTTTCTGCCTGGTTCCATTGGTTTGCCTTGTTTGCTCCGGGAGCAAAGGCAATACCGGGAATCTCCCGCAGTACTTCTTCTCCGGGAAGTTGGCGGTTGTTTTCCATCATTTTTTCCACCAGTTGGGCAAGAGTCAATTCACCTTCTCCTAATACCACCACATCCACATGTTGATCTTTTAGGATGTATTTATAATCGCTGGTGGCATAGGGTCCGCCGGCCACAATCGGCACATCTATGCCCCACTGCCGTATCCTTAATACAGCGTTATGGAAAAATTCCCTGTAATAAGACAACGTACGAATGCCAATTAAATTCGGTTTAAAATCCGAAATGATTGTTTTCAACTCGGCAAAGCTGTCGAAATCAATTCGTGACTTGGCGATTTTCCCCCAAACACCACCGTTGAATTTTTCATTGAGAAACGAAACCAGGTACATCAGACCAAGGGGCTCTTCAATCACATCATAGAGTATATTTGTCGTGTGCGCTTGTTCACTGAAAAATAAGGACAGATCAAGGAGCAAAATCCTGAAGGGATTATCTGTTTTTTGGGGGGACGGGAAATGCTTGCTAATTTTCTTCCTGAAATCCGGTGCCGCCATATAGTCTTCCGGTAAAAATTCCAGGCTGCCCAATTCTTCTTTTGAAATCCCGGCACAATCGAGAATGTCAGAGAAACGCTTGATTTTCATGGGTAGATAACTGTCATATTTTTGTACAAATTCATCCCGGGTCAGTATTTTTGTCTGAAAGGGCAGCAGTTGTAATAAACGTTCTTTTGAGAAAAAATAATCATTCATCAATCGCGTTTGATACTGCCTGACGAAAGTCTTTGAGAAGGGTAGTGTTCTGGGTAATTCATGGTATGCCAATCTGACGGAACGCTCGATTAGTTCTTCTTTGATACCATTTTCCAGGGCCAGCTTATACATATCGGTATTGGGATAAATTTTGAGTATATGTAAATTGGGAAAATGAATCCATTTTAAGCTTTCTAAAAATTCCAGGGTCATCAGGGCTTCTTTTTCTGTTTCAGTGGGGAATCCGATCATCATTTCCAATTCAAGTAATAATTGTGGATATTTTTTTATGATATATCGGACATTTTCCTCAAATTTTTCCAGGTTCAAATTTTTGCGGATTAATTCCTGTATTCGCGGCGATGCGGATTCGAGGGCCAGGGCTATATTAACTGTCCCGGCTTCCATCATCAGGTCAATAAAATCTTTAGTTAAAATGTCACCGCGCAAACCATTGGGAAAAAATAATTGAAGATCCATACCTTGTTTGATAATGCTTTCAAATATTTTAGCGCTCTTCTTTTTGTCAAGATTAAAGATATCGTCGATAAAGACAAATCTTCTCACCCCGGCATGGTAACAGGGCCAAATTTCTTTTAGAATATTTTCAGCACTTCGAATAATATGATTATTTGGCCAAATTTTATGACAGTATGCACAATGAAAGGGACACCCGCGTGTAGCCTGGAGAGAAACCCTATGCTTTGCCATGGCAATGCCTATATATTGATGATATTTTTCATAATCCACTAAAGTTCGATCCGGCCTGGGAAGGCCATCAAAGTTCTTTATTTGTGTTTGAGCAGGGGTAACCACCAACTCCTGGTGACCTGCCCTGGTCTTCATATTTTTTAAAGACGTAACGGAAAGGCGATCAATTATTTTTCCCTGTGTAAGCAACATTGACGTCCCACTGTCCGCTAACATTAATAAAATCCTCTCCTCCGGGTAGGCGCTGTCTATGGGAAGGTAGGCACTACCTGCTTTTAATATGCCCAATATACCTGTGATCATCTCAATAGACCGGTCCACCATGATGCCAATGATGCCGGGCGCCAGGGCGCCTCTTTCTTTCAACAGGTATGCCATTTGATTGGATTTTTTATTCAATTCCCGGTAAGAAATATAGGTCATATAGGTCATATAAGTCCTATATTTCATCTCCGTTGGTGCGACAACGGCAATGTTATCCGGGGTTCGTACCACTTGCTCTTCAAATAATTGCTGAAGGGTTTTATTGGCGGGATATTCCGCCCGGGTATCGTTAAAATCATATAATAATTCCTCTTTTTCCCCCGGGGTTACCATTTCTATTGCCAAAATCTTTTTGCCGGGTTCTTCCAGGACCTCTTCCACGATGTGTCGGTAGTGCATGAAGAGCCTGTTGATTGTCTCTTCTTTAAACAGTCGGGTGCAATATTCAACTATAAATGAGATTTCTCCTGTAAACTCGTTCACGATAAAGATGAGATCAAACCTGGCCGCATCAGGCTCATTTCTGTAGGGCATTATTTCTATATCACCCATTTTCAATGGTGCCATTTCAATATTCTGTAAAACAAACATGGTATCGAACAAAGGATTACGGCTCACATCCCGTGTGATTTCCACTTTTTCCACCAGTTCTTCAAAGGGGTAACCCTGGTTCTCATATGCCTCTATTGAAATTTGTTTGATTTCTGCCAGGTAATTGCTAAATTCTTTTTCTCCTGCCGGTTGACTCCTGAAGGCCAGGGTGTTGGCAAACATGCCTACGATACCTTCCGTATCCGCATGATCACGCCCTGCCACCGGGCTGCCCACTACCACATCATCCTGTCCGCTGTATTTTGCCAGCAGGACCTGGTAACAGGCCAACAAGATCATATAAAGTGTAACATCATATTCCTGGCATATCTGCTTCAATTGACTTGTAGTTGATTGACTCAACCGAAAATCACACTGCGAACCTGCAAAACTCTGGAGCTGCGGCCGGGGATAATCGGTGTGCAGGTTTAATACCGGGATTTCCCCCTGGTATCTTTTCAACCAATAGGCTTCCTGTTTCCTGGTTTCCGCCCCGGCCAACCATTCCTGCTGCCATACCGCGTAATCCTTGTATTGAATCGTCAGCGGTTCCAATTCCCTCCCTTCATAAGCCTTTGCCAGGTCATCGACCAGTATGGCCGTGGATACACCGTCTGCGATGATATGATGCATATCCACCAGCATCAGGTACTTCTCCTTCTCTACTTTTAAAATCGTTATTCTTAACATCGGGGGACGGCTGAGATCGAATTCTCTTTTAAATTCTTTTACATAAGCCGCCATTTCCTTGTTCTTTAATTCTTCATACTCCAGTTTCCAATCTACCCGGTCCTGTATTGTCTGGACCGGGTCCCCTTCTATCATGCGGAAACCGGTGCGAAACGCTTCATGCTTCTTTATTAACTGCTGAAAACTTCGTTCGATTAGTGCCACTTCCGGGTTTCCTTTTAAGC
>CP070627.1:4460564-4489497 GCA_020355945.1 Candidatus Aminicenantota bacterium
CATGTACCTCTTCCTGTCCCAGTTTATGGGGTAATAACGATTATCTTGGACCCGCGGCCCTGTTAAAAGCTTATCGTTATATCTTTGACACCAGGGATGATGGTACGGATGAACGGGTGGCTGTAGTCAATGACAGAAACGGGATTTGGAGATGCCATGTTATCTTTAATTGTATGGAAGCATGTCCCAAAGATATCAAAATCACTGAATATCTTTCCCGGTTAAAAGTCAAAGTCGCAGAAAATTCGATTTAATAATTCCAATGCCTCCGGCGGCCAGAACCCTTTTTGAAAAAAGGGTTCGGCGGTCACGGACTCCCAAAAACTTTTCATTAAGGGCCCGCCAGGGCCTTTTTGGGCTGCGGGCGCCGCCCGCCTTTGTGGCTAAAATTAGGTAAATGAATTATAAGAATAGGATAATCGCCTTTTTTCATCCCTATTACAGGAAAATAGTATACCTACTAAGAAAATCGCACCTGTTGGCTCACTTGCTTTTCGGTGTGAAAAATTACAGCCGCAAACGGCTGCTTTATTGGGACTGGACAACTCTTTGTCTTAGAAAAGCCTTGAAACAGGATAACTTACAGGATCGTCGTTTCCTGGATATGGGCTGCGGATATGCAGCCGTGCTTTCGATTTTGGCATACAGGCGGAAATGTAGAGTCATCACTGCTGTTGATATCGATCCTGCTGCGATCCGCTCCGCCAGGGAATTTTTGTTGTTCAATGGAGTTAAAACCGCGCTTTTTCAAAGCGACCTGACGGAAAACCTGCCAGCAGAAAAATATGATATTATCAGTTTCAACAGCCCGTACGTCCCGGAAAAATGGGGCAGGCAGCAGCATATCGAATCTCCATGCACCACCTGGTGCGGCGGAGAGGAAGGGTCGGAAATGATCGATCAATTCCTTCGACAAATCCCGGGTTACATGGCCCCAGGGGGTAAAATCCTTTTGGGCTTTAATACGTTTTACGTCAAAGCAGAGAAAGTCAAGGAAATAATCCAGGCCAATCGACTTGTAATAAGCCGGGTGATAAAATTACCTTTCATTACTTCGCTGGTTTTTGAAATATTAAAGGAAGAAAACGAATGAATATATTGGGGATCAGTAATCTTGAGAATTCGTCGGCTGCTTTGCTGGTGGACGGCCACCTGGCGGCTGCATGCGAAGAAGAGCGCTTTACCAGGAAAAAACATTTCCAGGGTTTTCCCCGGCAGTCGATTGTATATTGTTTGGAAAGCGCCGGTCTTACAATAAACGATATCCATCACATCGTTAGCGGTTGGATTCCATATCGGGGGATTTTACATCGAGTGGCTACCACGCTGAGAGCAGCGTTAAGAGATAGGAGGTTTGGCCACAGGGTCTCGCGGGGCAGCAATTACTTCTCCATCATTAAAGAACAGTTTTTTTTGCGGGATCTGCTGAAAAAATATTTTAATTTTAATACCAAAAGAAATTTTCGTATTCACTATATCAATCATCATGTGTCACACCTGGCGTGCGCTTATTTCATGTCCGGCCTGGATAAAGCGGCAGTCCTCTCAGTCGATGGGTGCGGTGAATATCAGACGTGTCTTATGGGTAAATATGAAAATGGGAAATTGTTTAAATTAAATGAAATAAAATATCCGTACTCCCTGGGGCATATTTACAGTATTTTTACTTCATTCCTGGGATTCAGGACCAACAGCGGTGAAGGAAAGGTAATGGGGCTGGCTGCATACGGGGAACCTGTTTACTTAAATGATATCAAGTCCTTAATCTTCTTTGATAAGAAGAAGATCGCGCTGCACTACGATCCCGCTGATATTGATTATGCCGGTGCGCTGCAGCGGACCTTTCCGCCTTCTTTTACAGCCCTTTTCGGCCCTGCCCGTGAACCGGAAGGCCCAATCAGTCAAAGGCACAAAGATATTGCCGCCAGTATACAACAATTTACCGAGGAAGTCATGGTGGGGTTGGCCCTTCACCTGGACCAGCGGACAGGCTGCAAATCTCTTTGTATGTCAGGCGGGGTGGCCCTGAATTGTGTGGCAAATGCAAAGATCAAGGAACAAACACCTTTTGAAGGCATTTACGTCCCTTCAGCCCCATCCGATGCCGGGGTGTCCCTGGGAGCGGCTCTATATTTGCACCAGCGCTTGACCGGGAAATTTCCCCGGACTGCCGGTGTTGGTCCATTTCTCGGCCCGGGATTTTCTTTCCAGGAAAATGTGTCGGCTCTCAAGCGATTTAATATGAAATTTAAGGTGAGTAACAATCCGGGGAGAGATGCGGCCGGGCTGCTTGCCGAGGGGAAAATTATCGGCTGGTTTCAAGGTCGTATGGAATTCGGCCCGCGGGCATTAGGGGCGCGAAGCATCCTGGCACCGCCCTTTCCGGCTGAGATGAAAGATATTGTCAACCACCGGGTCAAGTTCAGGGAAGATTTTCGCCCCTTTGCTCCCATCATCCTTAAAGAAGAAGTTTCCCACTGGCTTGATGGCTACTGCGAGTCACCGAATATGAGTTTTGCTTTTCTGGTTAAGCCCGGGCTGCGGGAAAAGGTGCCAGCGATTACCCATGTGAATGGTCGGGCACGTATTCAAACCGTGGATGAGAATAGCTATCCGCTTTTATACTGCTTACTTAAAGATTTCCAGCGTTTAACCGGTATTCCTGTCCTGATGAATACTTCCTTCAACCGGCGGGGCGAGCCGATTGTTTGTACGCCTGCCCATGCTCTAGCCTGCTTTGAGCATACCGATATGGATGTACTGTTCCTGGGCAACTTAATGGTAGAAAAAGTGCCTAACAATGGGTTTTGTTAACGATTACTGATCACCGGCGTTTCTATTTTTTCCAGGATGCCCTGGAGTTTTGAAAAATCGACACCTATTTTTTCAACGATCGCACTTATGGCTTTATCGTCGATATTCCCTTCTATTTGCAGTCTGGCCAGGGCTGTTTCCCTGCTTAGCTGGTTATCCCTGATCAAGCAGCTAAAGCCTTCATCCAGGTCGTTAAACCCGAGCGTTTTTTTATAGAGGACCATTTTCAAAATTGCCACCTGGCAGTCAATTCTCCAATTGAGTTCAAGTCCGCTGTGTTTCTGCCAGGCCAGTTTCTCTGTCAGGAGTGCCATCACTTTCTTTTCCTCCCACCTGATATGGGTCATAAAGGGAAATATAACTTGAAAATTCCCGGTTCCGATTATGTTTTTTCGGAAATAGAAGAAATATTCTTTAAATTGCATCATCAGGCTGTAGGGCTTCATGATCCACCTGGGATTTTTAATGATTTGAGAGATATAACCGGCAATAAACGAACCATCGATGGAACTGCTGCTGCCTGCGAAGGGATTCGTTTTCATAAGATTTCTTTTGTAATGTCCTTCGACCTCGTAAGGTGTTTCTCCCAGGATAACGATGGGAATGTTGTTAGCCTCTGCATAGTCCCTCATTCTTTTGACGATGTTGTATTTACAGCCTGTACATAATACACCGGTCATAGCGGCGGATGGTTTTTGCATCCATGCTGTCAAATAATGTTTGATGCATTTTTCATACTTGTCGTGTTTTTCAATCACCAGTTTTGCATCCAGTAAACCGGCGATTCTTTTCATATTTTGTTTGGCCTGTTCAGGGATAAACCCGTTATCTATGCAGAAAGCCAGGACTTTTACATTCAAAATCCGGGCAAAGTAGTATAATAGGAAAGAGCTGTCTCTACCGCCGCTGAAACCTAACAGGCAGTCATATTCTTTATTCCTCCTGGTATCATTGTTTTTAAGGATCGTATCGATTACTTTTTTTAGTGCCTCGCCGCCGGCATATTGTCTTTCCCGGTAACCGGTGCAAAATTGACAAATCCCGGCATCATTGAAAATGATGCCCGGGTAATTTTCGGGCAATATACATGATTTACATCTTTTTATCATGGTTCATATCCTTTTTGAGATTCATAGGCAAACGTGGATGAGTGGGGTCGATTTCCCGGGGATGAATATAGAAACTACATAATACCACAGCAGGAAAAATCATTTTAATCATAAAGGTATTTTTTTATCCTCTCTTTATCTTCATTTTCTTTGTCGCCTTTATAATAAATTTCAATAAATTCAATGATGTCCTCTTGCTCAAAATAGGCGTAAATAATTCTGATTCCTGATTTTGCTCCTTTGCCTTTCAAACTTTTGCAGGCAAATTTCTTTGCCTTAAAGATTACGGGGTATTCTTTTTTTAATCCCGGAATTTGTTTGATGCCGTCATTATCTTTTTTTATCTTATGAAATAATTTCAACTGGGTATTGATAAATACCTTCAAATCCTCTTCCAGGGAACGAAACCGCTTTAGTAGTGTTTTAAGATCTTTCTTGAAATGAGACGTGTTTTTAATTTCATTAAAGGTCATTTTAATCTGTTCTTACCGAATAGGGTGCGGTTCGATAGAATACCGATTCATATTCGATGACAGCTTGCTCATCGGCGGTAAGCCAGGGTACGTCATCGTGGGAATAGTGACTGATTTGAGCAGCGTTCATGTGAGAGAGCCTGTTTAACACATCATTAATGGTTTCAATTTCATTCGCTTTTAATTTGCTTAAATCCGATTCCCGCAGGGGCAGGTATTTGGTCTGGGGGTATTCAAAGTATTTGTTTTCCACCTTAATTATCTGTTGGGTGCGAATCATCTCCTCGACTATTGTCTTGAATTCCAGGGGAGTCGGCCCGTAGTAATTTTTTATATAAGTAGCCCCTATCAGTTGTTCTTCATACTTTTCATAAAAATCAAAATCAATAAAATATAAAAGTTTATACAGTACGGTCTCACCGATATTGGGTTTTGAACCCACTTTATTTAAAATATAGAGCAGCACTTCTTTGAATTTTTCCATGTTTTTCCGGGGAACATTGACCCGGATTTCTTCCCTGGGTTTTTGCATTGTCTCATCCCTGGTTACAATTATTTCGGGTTCTTTTTTTAAATCCAGTAATTGATCCACCGAGCAATTAAAAGTTTTGGAAATTTCCACCAATTCATGGCTTTTGAGTTCCCGTTTCCCGTTTTCTATTTGAGACAAAGAGGTCCTGGGAATTTTTAGAATTTGAGCCAATTTTTCCTGGCTTATATTCATTTTTTCTCTTATTTTTTTTATTTTTGTTCCCAACTGGCGATTAAAATCATCCATTTTTTTTTCTCCTTCAGCACCATTATAATATTTGTTTGAAAATATGTCAATAGTTTGTCGGCAAATAAAACATTTTTTCGCAGCCTGGAATTGATAATTTACTTTGCCATTTACTTGTCGCGGTAGGGATAGCCGGTTACCCGGCACCCGTGAAACATCCGCACAGATCCGTCCATAATCTTAATAGACTTTTTCTTGAGGTTTTCCCTCATCCGGCTCCCCGCTGATGCTCACAAGAAGGACTCACCAACACTTCTTGATAGGAGGCTTAATCCTGTTTCCATTGCTACCCAGTTCTGAGACTGGAGTAATGTCTCCTTAAGCCTCTACACACCAGCGCATGCCGCCACTATCTTCGCTCCACGTAACAACGGCATTACCCTGCTTCATCACTACTATAAGCATGTCCGACTCCCTGCCGGGCATTTCTACCTCCTTGCCTTTTCGGCTTGTTAGCAGATACTCCTTTCAGGAGACCTGGCAGTGTCTCCCAATAGTGGCGTTCCGACGCACTCCATTCGATGCGCCACTATGTGCCACTGTCTGAGACCGCCACTATCGGACAGAGCCCGATGACCCTTGCCACTAGCGGGTCACCGCGTTCTGCCTTCCAGCTAAATTAGGCTGTCGGCCTCCGCGATGACGACAATTTCGGGGCTTACAACATTCACTTGCGTTGCGGCCCAGCACCTCCTATCCACCGGCTCCATCAGCTTTGTTACCTCCACCGATGCTGCTTCAGTAGCAGGCTGCTGGCTAAGCTTTACCTGCGTGGGACTCGAGCCCACTGGAATGCGCCAGCTTAGCCTGGCACACAATTCACCTGTCCCACCAGGAAAATACCACAAGAATTAACCACAAAAGCCACAAAAAAAAGATGCAAAATTGCTATTCTGAATCACAAACGGTTAAAAAACTTTTATTCCCGCTGCTTTGGGATATCATGGTAATCCTGTAATCCTGTAAATCCCGGTTCAGACCCTTGCTGGAAATACTGGAAAAAAGTGAAAAGGTATTGAATAATAATTAATTTTCCAATATAATATCCGTGGTTATATTGTTAACGTAACCATTGGTGTTAGATGTGGCGTGATAAGATTGAAAATAACCGAATGTTGGCAGGATTTGCAAAAAGAACAAATGTAGGAGCCTAATATGGAGTAAAATGCCGCCGGTTTCACATCCATTCAAAAAAGGTGCTCTTGTTGTACTGATGAATTATAATGATCATGCCCCACCTCACGTTCATGTCAAATACCAGGATGATGTAAGAAATTACCGGTATGAGATCAGGGCCAAAAAATGGATGAAACCTGGCAAAAAGCTTCCACCCAGGTTAAGAAAAATGGTGGAAGCATGGGTGGATGCACATGAAGAAGAATTGTTGGAACAATGGGAAAATGCATTTAATAACAGACCTGTCAAAATTGTAGGATAGAGAACAATGAAATGGGAGAAATGGACAACATACGCAAATAACGAATCCATTTGGCAGAACAGTCAAGAAAAAGGTTTATTGAAAGCTGAATACGTAAAAGATTATGTTTTACGACTTTGGTTTGAAGAAGAACTGGATGTTTCAATTTATGAATTAGACTTTTATTCGCTTATTGTAGAAGAAAATCCCGGTGAAGTTTTGCTGCCGTTGAGGAATAAAAATCTGTTTCAAATGGTTAAAGGTGATTATGCATTGATATGGTTAAACCCGGAAACCGGGGCATATGACGAAAAAGCTATTGATATTGCGCCGGAGTGTGTTCGTTATTTTTGTGAAAACTATGGCAAACAAATAAAAGCACATAAGAAAAAAGCAGCCTAAAAGAAATGTTAACCCATTCAAAAAACTGGTACCTCAAGGAAGGAGGGTGACATATGCCTAAATCATCTCTGCTGTTAAAGATTGGTATTTGGGTATGGATATTGATTCTAACCGGTTATCTGTCATTATTACAAGCAGTCCGGTTAGAGGAAAAAGACAACATTATCATCCCGAATAACCTTTCGCCTCCTCATTCTATAAAGATTGACGGCGAACTGGAGGAAGAGGTCTGGAAGCTGCCGCCTATAAATAAAGAATTCAAAACCATTGCTCCCAATTACGGTGACCCCATGACCCAGGAAACAAAGGTCTGGGCAGCTTATGACCGGAGAAACATTTATTTTGCTTTTAAATGTTTCGATACGGAGCCGCACAAGATAAAGACCTCAATTACCCAGAGGGACAACATTTCCCGGGACGACCATGTGGGGATACTGCTGGATGCCTCGGGTACCAAACAGACCAATTATGAATTTTATATCAATCCCAATGGTATCCAGGCAGATGCCATCAATTCCGCTGTCAGTGTGAGCGGGTCAGACCTGGCACCGGACTTTGTCTGGGACAGCGCAGGTAAAATTACCCCGGATGGCTACCGGGTGGAAGTGCGTATCCCCCTGGAAAGCATCCGCTATCAAGCGGGTAAAGAGGTAAACATGGGAGTTATTTTTCTTCGACAAATCAGCCGCCTGGGCGTACGGGGCACATGGCCTGAAATCCAACGAGGCCAAACTATTTTTAACTATATGGCAGAACTGAGTTACAAAGGGCTCAAAGGAACATTGAAACTGGAAATACTTCCCAATTTTACTTACAGCAGGAATGATGAACGACTGGACCCGGATAAATGGAGCGGAGAAACAGATACCAATATCGGGGCAGCCTTAAAATACGGTATCACATCCTCTATTACAGCAGAAGCTACGTTGAACCCGGATTTTAGCCAGGTGGAGAGCGATGCCTTCCAGGTGGAAGTGAATCAACGGTACCCGATATTTTACAGTGAAAAACGACCGTTTTTCATGGAAAGCAAGGAAATTTTAGACTTTAGCCTGGTCAAATGGGGAATGATGACTGCGCCGCTTCATACCCGGTCTATCGTGGACCCGGGTTGGGCGGTGAAATTGAGTGGTTCTTCGGGCCGGATGAATTTTGCCGTTCTTGCCGCCAATGACCGGTCACCCGGCAGCACCTGGCCAGAAGGAATTAATCCCCATGAAGGTAAATCCGCCCTCTTTGGTATTTTCAGGGCTAAATACAACATGGGCAGTGATAATTCTTTTGGCATCCTTTACAGCGGCCGCCATTTTGCCGGTCAGCGCAATGATGTGGCAGGAGCGGACCTGCAGTACCGACTGGCTAAAAACCTCAGGGCAACACTCTCTTATCTCTACAGTGCCACACGCGAAACCAAAGAGGGCCCCCTGAAAAAAGGAAATGGCTGGAATGCCATGCTCCAATATAATACGAACTCTTTCTTTTCTATGCTGGCCTATGAGCGGTATGATACGGATTTTTTTATGGCTACCGCCCACCTGAACCGAACCGCCATTAACAGGTGGATCATTGGTTCCGGGGGACTGCTTAATATGAAAATAAAAAAACTTCCATGGCTGAAGCAAATCAAACCCTATGTCTACTATATCGACCTGCAGGACCTGGCAACAAAAATGAATGATTCTGCCTGGATTTTTGGCTTAGAAATGGAATTTGCACCCATGGGTGGGATATATTTCGAATACACCATTGAAAATGAAGCATGGGCCGGCCAGCTTTTCCATAAAAATTATTTCCTGGGTAACGGGAATATCCAGTTGTTCAAATGGCTCCATTTAAACGGTTATTTTATTGTTGGCGATTCCATCTATTATGACCTGCAAAATCCCTTTTTGGGCAGCGGCCGCATCTTCAACATCGGCGTCACTGTGCAGCCCGGTATCAAACTGAGCCTGGGCCTTGATCTTACACACACGGACTTGCGTCAAAAGCAAAGCAGCCAGACCATTTATTCCGGAAGCATTTACAATTTTCGCACCACCTATCAATTTAACAAATACTTTTTCATTCGCGGTATTCTTCGCGGCGATAGTTTCCAGGAAAAGTTGTTGACCGATCTTCTCGCCTCTTTCACCTTAATCCCGGGCACAGTGGTTCACCTGGGTTATGGTTCTATATACTTGAGAAACCAGTGGAGTAATAACACCAACCAATGGATTCCCGGGCAGGGAGACCTTTTAGCAATGAAGCGCGGGCTATTTTTTAAAGCCAGTTACCTGTGGCGCATCGATTGAAATTACTTTTTCCAGGCCTCCATCATTTCCCAGCGTTTAACGGCTTCAAGAAATACGTTAGCAATATAATCCGCTTTTTTCCTGGTATAGTCTTTGGCCTTTTTTACATCGAAATTGAGATAGCCCTCGCCCTCATCCGGGTACCGGGTGGTGGCCCAGGAAGGCAGTAAATAAACCCCTTCGTCAACGCCTGCTTTTCCCACATTATCTTTACCCAGTTTTTCATACATTTCCTTATCTACCAGCTCGGGATTATATGACATCACCAGGGCTGCTTCCTCCATGTCACCATGCCCGGACTGGGTGGCTTTTCGTCCATAAACTTCAGTGGCAATATTAAAGGCGATCTTCCACCAATCAACAATCATAAAATGAGCCCCGGTTTCAGTATGAAGGCGTTCCATAGCTCGTTTGCTGGGTTCGGTATTTCCTCCATGTCCGTTAATGACCAGGATATTTTTAAAACCGGTTCTCACTAAATCTTTTAAAACATCATACACATATTCCTCGAAAATGTTTTCTCTTACTGTGATAGCCCCTGGGAATTGAGATATGCTGCGGCCGGTGAAGCCATGATTGATGGAGGGGGCGATCAGGGCATTGCACTGAGCCCATATCATCTCCGCCAGGTTAGTGGGGATGATATTATCGGCACCAATCGCCACCGCACCATGAGCCTCCACTGTTCCCATAGGTAAAATAACCCGATCAGTAACTTCGGGCACAATCCTGGCCAGCCTCATCCAACAATAATCCTGCATGTGGTGAAACTTTAAATCCTTGACCTTAGCCTGTGAAAAACAAGACACCACAAAAAACACAATTAACAAAAAAAACAATGCTCCTTTGAATCTATTCATAAATTACCTCCATTTAACCTGGGATTTTTAAATTACAAGTATACAACTTTATTTATTCTTTTTTCAAGTCGTGATATAATTTATTGATGACCAATATTCGCAAGCAAACACAACTAATTATAAGCAAAAAAGATTTGAGGTGAGGTGTAACATATAAGGAGGTTTAGAATGGTACGAAAACCCATTGCTTCCGGGAACTTTTACCCGGGAAGCAAATCTATCCTGGAAGAAGAACTGGGAAAGTATATTGAATTCTCCGAAACCAAAAAAAAGGTAATTGGGCTGGTCTCTCCCCATGCCGGTTATGTCTTTTCCGGCAGTTGTGCAGGGAAAGGATTCGGCATTATAGAAGTCCCGGGAATCGTGATTATACTGGGGGTCAATCATTATGGTTTTGGGCACCCCTTTGCAGTGGACGGCCATGATTCCTGGAAAACACCGCTGGGGGAAGCTGAAATCCATACGGAACTCAGGGAAAAACTGGTAAAAGATTCAAAGATATTTGGAATTGATAGTAATGCTTCCATCAAAGAGCATTCCCTGGAAGTCCAGGTGCCATTTGTGCAATTTATAAACCCGGAAGCTAAAATCTTGCCGATTACTGTCGCCGGGGGAGATGTGCAGCGGTTGAAAGCGGCAGGTAAAGAAATCGCAGCCCTGATCAAAGACAATCCCGGTGACATTTTAATGGTTGCCTCAACGGATATGAGCCATTTCATCAGTGCAGACCGCGCCAGGGAAAAAGACAAAATGGCGATTGATAAAATCCTGGCGTTGGACCCGGAAGGTCTGTTTAATACCGTGGCAATGGAACGGATATCCATGTGCGGTGCAAGTCCTACCACCATCATGCTTGCCGCTGCCCTGGAATTGGGAGCCCAAAAGGCTGAAGTCATTGATTATACCAATTCCGGCAGGGTAATGGCAGACTACAGCCGGGTAGTGGCTTACCTGAGCATGATTGTTTACTAACCGGCGGAAACTATACAGGAAATAAGCCCTCATACAACCGGCAGGTATTCCGGAAGACAGCCTCCAATACCTCTTGTCTATCCAGATTTTTTAATCCTGCCACAGCCGTCACCACCTCCGGGGCATTGGCGGGTTCGTTGCGTTCACCTGGAACAGGTCCCAACACCGGGCTGTCTGTTTCAACCAGTAAACATGATAGGGGTAATTGTCTAACCAGTTTCTGTTTTTGTCGTGAACGCACGATTGAGGGAGGAACCGAGAAAAAGAAGTTGGCTTCGACAGCCGGCATGGCAGCGGATGCTTTTCCATCAAAGGCGTGAAGTTGAACCCGGCGGGCGCCGCGTTCCAGCAGCATGGAAACCACATGACGGCCAGCGGAGCGTGAATGGACATTCAATGGCAAATCCAGTTCCAAAGACAGGTCAATAAACCGGGCAAAAATTTCTCGTTGAAGTTCTTTTTGGGATTCCTCTTTCACCACCCAATAATCGAGACCAACTTCTCCGACAGCCACCAATTTTTCTCGTTGTTTGCGAATAAAAGAAATCATGGTATCGGCGGCCTCCAGGTCCAGGTGAGTGGGATAAAGTCCTGCTGCCGCCCTTAATTGGGGATATTTCCCTGCCAGTTCCAGGTTTCGTTTCGCATCCGCAAGATCCTCTGCCACAGTAATAACAATGCAAATCCCTGCTGCTTCTGCGCGTAAAAGCACTTCTTCTCGATCCGCATCGAACATGGAATCACAAAGATGCGTATGGGTGTCTATAATACAGTATCCGGTCATGTTCACCACCTCGCTTTTCATAATCACGGGTCATATGGACCAGGGTCCTTGCATGTTTACAAGAAGAAATTATAACAGCAAAAATGGTAACCAGGAGGGATGGAGATTTTAGATATTTAGTGGCGGAAGGGGCGGAAGTGCCCGCTTTTCCAGGTATTCTTCAATCAATGTGTAGAAATTTTCCTCGTAGTAGGGAATTGACATATTCATCACCTTTTCAAAAGCTTCCTCAAATCTATCTCCATCCTTCTTCAACTGGAATAAGGTCCTGATATGGCCAATGGTGGCCCCATGACCATATTCCTGGTCCACCAGGTATTCGTATGCCAGGCAGAACATGGGACAATACTCTGAGAATAGGTCTTGATCCGGGAAATCGGACCAGCGCCTAATGGAAATCGGGTTGCCATGATCCGGGTCGGAAATCCATTGATTGTACTCGGCCAGGGTGTTCACCCGTGCTCTATCCCTGGGATCGCTCATACCTATGGCCTGGCCTTCGTAAAACCACATATGCAGCCAATATGTACATCCATTGTTGGTGGGACAGTCGGTGAGGGTAAACTGGAAGACGTGGATCATCTCGTGCTTGGTAGTAATGCGGTACCCCCAGGGATTGTTGGTATAGATACCCGGAAGGGTGACACAATCGATGGCAGGAATAAAAAACCCGTTGCGATACGCCATGGACTTTATATTATCCAGGTGTTTCTGTGCGTAAATATAATAGGTGTAGCCATTGGTAAATTGAAGTTCCTCCGTGATGTCCTGGATTTGAAATATCTGCACCAGTTCGCTAAATATTTCTTCCGCCATCTGGGCCTGCTGTTGTTTGGCCTCGGGGCTGCTTCCGTCGCTGTATATGGTGAAATGATTGCTATAAAACGGTTTACAGTCATGCCCATACGTATACCGGTATTGGGTGTCGAACGCCCATTGTTCAGCATCGCAAGCATAAAAACCGTTAACCGGGGTCTCCTCTTGCGATTTCGGTGTACATGAGGTTAAAAAGAAAAAAACAATAAAAAAAATCCCCACCAGTCCAATCCGTCTACCAATGAATCCCGGGGATTTTCGCCCCGGGATGAAAGAAGGTTGATGAGTCATTACTTTTTTATTCATGGCAAGTTCCTTTTTCTTAAGGAAATATATTACATCAAATAATGAAGAAAATCAATAGAATAGATTAAATACCTGACCCTATATTTCTGATCCTAAATTTTTATTGGTTCAAAATCATGATTTCGCTCGAAATTTTTCTTCCACTGGAGTATAATTATGTATTAGTAAACAGTAAACGTAAACAGGAAACAGGAGTTAAAAAAATGAAAAAAATAGTGTTCCTGGTTTTATTGGTTCTTGTAATTTTTGCTTCTCATGGTTTTCCCGGGAAATTATCCGTCCTGGCGGAATTATCCAACCCGGGAGTAATAGAAATCGATGGCGATGAACTTTTTGTACTGGATGATGTGCAGGTCTATGTATATTCATTGCAGGATTATCGCTTTTTACGAAAATTCGGCAAAAAAGGCGAAGGGCCGGGGGAACTTCTACCGGCACCTGATCTGCCAATCACCATGCAGGTCGGCAAAGAATATGTTTTATTGAACTCCTTTAACAAAATGATCTACTTCACAAAAACCGGGAAAATGATAAAAGAAAAACGAATTCCTTTTATCGTCTTCCAGGTTATCCCGTTTGGGAAAAATTACGCCGTAACAAAGTTTATAAGAACCAATGAAGGTGGAAGTCAGGTCAGTCTCTTGATTTTTAGTGCTGAATTTAAAGAATTAAAAAATCTCTATGAAACAACGCTGCTTAACGATCAGGGGAAAGGAAGAATAGCGTTTCCCCTTACCAGTGTATATATTCAATGTTTAGATAACCAATTATTCCTGGTAGATCAACAAAAGGAATTTGAAATCCAGCGTTTTGATCTGGAAGGCAACCGGCTGACACCGATAAAAAAGTCATACCAAAAGATTAAAGTTACCGAAGCGTATAAAAAAGAGAGTTGGGAATGGATTAAATTACAACCTGCTTATAAAAACGCGCCTGACATCGTTAAAAAGATGTTATACTTCCTGGAATATTTACCGGTTACAAAAAATTTCCTGGCAAAAAACAACAAAATCTATCTGCAAACCTATAAAACTAAAGATAGTCTTTACGAATTTTTTATACTGGATATCAACGGAAACGTCCTGAAAACAGTATTTTTACCAGGTGCGAAAAAAGAAAGCATCCGCCCCAATCCGGCTGTGACCTATGCGTTTCAAGATAATAAATACTATTACCTGGAAGAGAATTTGGATGAAGAAGAATGGGAATTGCATGGCATCACCTACTAAGTAAAAGGATGGCATTCCTGGAAGCAGAGTTAAGGAGGACCGCTATAAAAGCAATAAAGAGATTAGATGACATCATAGAGGTAAGCCATGAAGATAAACGATTTTAAACTGGAACGCTTCTTCGCAAAATATGAATTTAGCGCACCTTACATTCTATGCGCTTCCGATTGCGAATCCCTTAAAGTGGAAGACTTATTCAAGCTGGATAAAAATGCTGAAAAGGACTTTAAAAAACTCTGGCTGGGTTACACGGAAAGCCTGGGCCATCCCCTCCTGCGTGAAGAAATCTCAAAACTGTACCAACACTCAAAACCGGATCACATTATTGTCTTCTCAGGCGCTGAAGAAGGTATATTTGCCTTTATGAATGCTTTGCTTGATCCGAACGATCATATAATCGTTCAATCCCCTTGCTATCAATCATTGACCGAAGTAGCCCATGCCATCGGCTCCAGGGTTACGCCATGGCCCATGAACCCTGAAAATAATTGGGAATTGGATATCCATTTCCTCGAAAAAAATATCACTGCCAACACAAAAACCATTGTAGTCAATTTCCCAAATAATCCCACCGGTTATCTCCCCTCAAAAGCTTTTTTTAATCGTATTATTGAAATTGCCAGGCAAAATGATATTTTCGTTTTTTCGGATGAAGTCTATCGATTTTTGGAATATAATGAGAAAAACAGGCTGCCGGCGATTTGTGATGTCTATGAGAAAGGGGTTTCTCTTGGAGTTATGTCAAAATCTTTTGGTTTGCCTGGTTTGAGGATCGGGTGGATGGTAACCGGGAATCAATCATTATTTGATAAGATTGCTTCCTATAAAGACTTTACCACTATTTGCAATAGTGGACCCAGTGAGTTCCTGGCAATTCTTGCCTTAAAGAACAAAGCGTTGATATTAAACCGGAACCTGGAAATCATCACGGCCAATCTCCAGCACCTGGAATCTTTTTTTTCCAGGAATTCTCATTTTTTTGATTGGGTAAAACCTAATGCCGGCTCATTGATATTTCCACGGTTAATTTTTACTGGAGATGCGGAAGCCTTTTGCCTGGATTTATTAGATAAAAAGGGTGTCTTATTGGCATCCGGTAATCAATTCAATTACAGCAATCAATATGTACGGTTTGGATTCGGACGGAAAAACATGCCGGAAGCGCTCCAGAAATTGGAGGAGTATCTCACCCAATAAAAAGCTTTTAATCATTTGTAGCTTTGACAGTTTTTAATGACTTTGGTATGATTATAGACCAGGAGGAAATATGGCGTTTATCAATTTGGCTGATATAGAAGAGAAAGAATTGATACCCGGTTTTCATGTTCGTTTTGTGCACTCCGAGAACATGACCTTTGCTTACTGGAACATTGATGCAGGGTCGGCTTTGCCGGAACATTCCCATCCCCATGAACAGGTATTCAATATTACTGAAGGCGAACTGGAGTTGATTATAGATGGTGAAGCACAAATTATGAAACCCGGCCAGGCAGCAGTGATCCCGGGAAATGTACCTCATTCGGGCAAAGCGATTACCGATTGCAAGGTCATTGATGTGTTTTATCCGGTCCGGGAAGATTATAAGTAAGTATTATCAGTAAACCATCATGCTGAGGTAAGCCACCACTTGATAGTAATCACCGCTTACTTTCCCTGAGTTGGTGTATTCGATAATCTCGGCTTTTTGGGCTCCCAACTCCAATGCGGCAGACAACATCATGGTGGTGGGGCATACCCCACACATGGAAATTCGCTCGGAAGCCACAACATTGAATAGCCCCTCAGGGTCTAAAGCCAAAATCTTATCAATGGCTTTTTGGTCCTTTTCTTTTGCGGTTTCAACATCGACGTAATGGCTCATGTCTGAGGAAGCCACGATTAGTGTATCAGGATTGTCTTTAATGAGTCGGGCAATTTCTTTGCCCCCTGCGATTAGTTGGTCAGCGTCGTGTGATGATATGGTAATGGGAAGGATTTTGGCGTCCGGGTTGATGTACTGGATAAAAGGAACCTGCACTTCCAATGAATGTTCCATGCTGCTGGCTTTATTGTCTACAGCAAATATTTTTGAATCGGTTACTAATTTTTTCCTCAGTTCATCATCGATTTCAACATCCCCTAAAGGGGTAAACCAGCGATCATGACCGTCCACTGCATAAGAATGCCCGAATCCTTGATGATTGACACCCAGTATAATGACAGTTCCCGGGACTTCTACCTGGCCGAACCCTTTTCCTGCACAGCCGGCAGAGTAAACATAACCGGCGTGAGGAGATATTAATCCTATTACCTTCTTTTTGGTGTCTGCAAACCGGATGTATTCCTCCAGTTCATTTTTTAGAGCTTGACTCTCTCCCGGGTAAAACGACCCGGCAACAACAGGTTTTCGTATCATACCATACCTCCTGTCGTAGAAATGATTTGACCGCCTGTATTCATGCGGGCAAAATCTCACTAAATATATAGCATAAATTGACCCAAATTACAAACAAAAAAAATAGCTCCGGCCAGGAATCACGAAAATAGGCCCTTTACACCAACCTTAAAATATTATATGATATAAAACCAATGAAGACAAAACATACGATTATTAACGGTGATTCCCGGGGAATGGCGGAACTCCAGGACTGTTCCGTTGACCTGGTGGTAACCTCTCCACCCTATTGGCAGCTCAAAGATTACGGTACCAGGGGAGAGGTGGGTTTCAATGATAGTTATGAAGACTATATCAATAACCTTAACCTGGTATGGAAAGAGGTCTACCGGGTCCTGGATTATGGGTGCCGATTGTGTGTGAATATTGGTGACCAGTATGCCCGGTCGGTTTACTACGGCCGGTATAAAGTCATTCCTATTCGCACGGAGATCATTAAATTTTGTGAAACCATCGGGTTTGATTATATGGGAGCGATTATCTGGCAAAAAGTGGCAACCACTAACACCACTGGCGGCGCAACCATTATGGGTTCATTTCCCTATCCCAGGAACGGTATCCTGAAACTGGATTACGAATTTATTTTGTTGTTTAAAAAAATCGGTCAGTCACCAAAGGAGATCAGCAAAGAGACTAAAGAACTATCCCAATTAACAAAAGAGGAATGGAATACGTTTTTTTCCGGGCACTGGAATTTTGCCGGTATGAAGCAAGATAAACACCTGGCCATGTTTCCCCTGGAATTACCCTGGCGGTTGATTAAAATGTTTTCTTTTGTAGGAGATACGGTGTTGGACCCGTTTTTAGGCAGCGGCACCACCTCCTTAGCTGCATTGGAGTTAAATCGAAACTCAGTGGGATATGAAATCAACCCTGACTTTATTCCTATTATTAAAGATAAATTGGGTGTCAGCGAAACCCGTCTATTCAAGCAACCGGAATATCGATTTGTAAAACAGGAATTACCCGTTATCGACTTTAACCGGCAAATTGAAAAACTCCCCTATATTTTCAAGGACCCGGTAAAACTGGATAAAAAAATCAATCCCAAAAACATGCAATTTGGTTCTAAAATCAATAAAAACAGCGGTGCGAGAGAAAAATATTATACGATCAAACGCATTATTTCCCCTGGAATTTTGATATTGAATGATGGTTTAAAAATCAGGCTTATCGGAATAAAAGAAGATGAGGAAAAAAGAGAACAGGCAGTGGAGTTCCTGGAAAATAAATTAAAAGGCCAGAAGGTATTTATGAAATTCGACCAGGTCAAATCCGATGCTGAAAATAATTTATGGTGTTATCTTTATCTTAAGAATAAAACCTTTATTAATGCACATCTATTAAAGAAGAAGCTGGCTCAAGTGGATGAGAGTTATGATTTTAAACACAAACAAAAATTTTTAAAATATTAAAATAAAGAAAATCTGCGTAATCTGTGTAATCTGTGGACATCTTTTTTTTAATTAAATCATTGCAATATTCGTTAATTTCAGATACAATATAGGACTACCGGAAATAAGAGTTGCAAATGAATAAGGCAGAAGGATTTCAGGTGAATAAAATCAGGTACCTGGACGGTATCCGGTTGAGAAATGCTATAATCGCCAGTATCAGCCACCTGGAAAAACACCAGGATTACTTGAACCGGATAAATGTTTTCCCGGTGCCTGACGGCGATACTGGCACTAACATGTTCCTGACCATGCTTCATATATCCTCTGAGCTGGTCAAACTTCCTGACAGGGCCATAGCTAAAGTGAGTTCACAAGTGGCCGAATCTGCGTTGATGGGAGCCCAGGGGAATTCGGGCGCTATCCTGGCCCAATTTTTCCACGGTTTTGCCCAGGGTGCCAGGGGAAAATGGCGGCTTACTACCAGCGCTTTTGCCACTGCTGTGCAAAATGCCAAAAAAGCAGCTTACTCCGCACTCACCGACCCTAAAGAGGGAACCATCTTGAGCGTTATCAGCGATTGGGCCAATTATATCCATAAAACCTCCCAGAAAACAGAAGATTTCGTGGTTCTCCTGAAAAACAGCTTACAAAAAGCTAAAAAATCTTTAGCTGAGACCCAGCAAAAATTAGAAGTCTTAAAGAAAGCCGGGGTCGTGGATGCCGGTGCCCTGGGATTCGTTCACTTACTGGAAGGAATCGTAAATTTTATCGATAAAGGCAAAATCAAACGGATCATAAACCTGATTTCTCACCAGGAATCCGCCGCGCCATCCGTACCGCTAAAAAAAGTCAACCCGGGAATTGAGTTTCGTTACTGTACGGAATGTATCATAACCGGAAAGTCAATCCATCATCTCCAATTAAAAACCCAACTGAAGGATTTAGGTGACTCCTTGATCGTTGCCGGGGGTGAGGAGCGGGTTAGGGTGCACATTCATACCAACACCCCGGAGACCGTATTCGATATTTTGGCTCCTCATGGAGAGATTTCATCCAAAAAGATCGATGATATGGTGCAGCAGCATCAAGAAGCTTTTCTTGCATCCGGGACGGAAAGAATCGGTATTGTTACTGATTCTTCTTGCGATCTTCCCCAGGATTTTATCACCCACCACCATATCCATATTATCCCGGTAAAATTAACGTTTGGGAGGCAAACCTTTTTAGATAAAGTCCAGATAACACCCGCTGAATTTTACGATAAACTTGCTTCCTCGAAAGAGCATCCCACCACGTCGCAGCCATCCGCCGCAGATGCCAGGCAAATATACCGTGATGTGATTAACCGGTATGAAAGGATTTTATCCATTCACCTCCCGCGCGTGAGCAGCGGGACCTTACAGTCTGTGGAAAATGCAGCCCGGCAGTTTGAGAAAGACAAAATTATTTGTATCGATGGGAAAGGTATATCCGTCGCATTGGGTTTGGTGGTCATGGAAGCTGTTGCAGCTATAAAAGAAGGACTTTCTTTGGATAAGGTTATTCATCGTACCCACCAGGCCATCGAAAATATCAGGATTTTCATCACCCTGCCAACCTTAAAATACCTGGTCAGAGGGGGAAGGCTAAGTAAATCCAAAGGTTTGATCGGTAAAATACTTCACCTCAATCCGATCGTATCTTTTGACCGGGAAGGGCACGTTGTTTTAGCAGCCAAGGCTTTTGGCGAAAAAAGCGCCATGAAGAAAGCATTGAAAATGGCTGCCAAAGAGGCGCGTCAATACAAAGAAATCAAATTGATCATTGCCCATGCCAATGCCTATTCCAAAGCTGAAACGCTGGCGGCTGAATTAGCCAGGCGATTTAATATAAGCGGAGAAATTCCAATTCTAGAGGCTGCGCCCGCGCTTGGGGTTCATGCCGGTCCCGGTACAGTGGGCTTTGCATTTATCGGGTACAATTAAAAAAAACAGGCAAAAGGGAACCCAATAGGACTTATATGCTGTCACTTATTTCGATTATTATTTTAAGCTACCTGGCGGGTTCTATTCCCACCAGTATTATCTTATCAAAACTGCTTCGAGGTATTGACATCCGTGACTACGGCAGCGGCAATGCCGGGGGAGCCAATGCCATTCGTGTACTGGGTTGGAAGATTGGCTCAGTCGTTATATTGGTGGATGTGGGTAAAGGTGTGCTGGCTACCCTCCTGGTTTCCCGGCTGCGGTTCGATCCGGTGCCTCTAACCCCGGATACGGTGCAAATTATTGCTGGCACCTGTGCGATCATCGGCCATATATGGACCGTATTCGCCCAATTCAGAGGAGGAAAGGGGGTGGGGACCGGGGCAGGCATGTTATTCTCCCTGTATCCTATGGCCGGGCTTATTTGCCTGGCCATCTTTGTCAGTGTTTTATTGACAGTAAGGATTGTATCGGTCAGTTCAATGACGGCAGCCATTGCTTTACCTATTGTTATCCTCATCATGAGAAGATTAATGAATTACTCTATTTCCGATGAACTCTTGTATTTTTCTATTTTTGCTGCTGTATTGGTTGTCTTTACGCACCGCAGTAATATCAGACGCTTGTTAAAAGGAGAGGAAAAACGTTTCAAACGAATTGCGGGCGGCGCCCGCAGCCCAAGAAGGCCCTAAGGGGCCATCTTTCGGCGCACTGATTTGTGTGCCGGGAATTACCGCTGCAAAAATGCTTGCCAAAAAAACAAGCAGTGGACAGTGGACAGATAGTAATACAAAGGTACACGAAGGTAAACATAGGAAAAGTTTTTGTGGGGGGTCCAGGGGGGCAGTTTTTTCAAAAAGCGCCCCCCTGGTCGCCGAAGGCGTAGAGCTTAATACTTTTCAAGATTAGATGAAGTACTAAAATAATGCGAATGGGCAATTGTAAATATTCTACAAAGTCCTTTTTATTATTGCCCATTCGTGATACGCGTACAGCCTTCATTAAGATTGACCAGGCGAAATACTTTAGAGTACTCCGCCTGGCACAAAGTACTAAAACAATGCGATTTTCCGGATGATTTTTTAAATTTGATAGTAATAGACTAAGATTTTCTTTATAAAATTATTATCAAATTGTTGACAAATGGGAAAAATTATACTATACTATTACCGAAAACAATAAAAAAAGAAAACAGGAGGTATAAAATGATGATATTAAGATGGTCACCGATAAAAAGAGTAAGCTGCTTTAATCCTTTCTATACAGCTCCTTTATCTAAGGATGTCAAAGAGGATAAAGATAACGGTTCTGACATTTCCTGGCTTCCGGCCGCGGACATTTATGACACCAAAGATGATTACGTACTCAAAGTGGAAATTCCCGGTCTTTCAAAAAAGGACGTGAAGATTGAAGTGGAAAACGATACCCTCTCGGTTTCCGGTGAGCGAAAGGAAGAAAAAGACATAAAGGAAGATGACTATCGCTGGAGCGAACGGCGCAGTGGCAAATTCCATCGGGCCTTCAGGCTTCCCAAGAACACCGATGCCAAAAAAATCAATGCATCCATGAAAGATGGTATTCTTGAATTGAAGGTTCCCAAACCCGAAGTAAAGAAACCCAAAAACATCCCGATTACGGTTCATTAATGCCGGGAAAAAGTCAAAAAGCCACGGATAGACACGGATAAACAAAAATCCGTGTAAATCCGTGGCCGGGGTGTCTCTTAAAGGGTGGATTTAGGAGGCAAAAACCAGTTGAAATTAATTATCAGTGAGTGTATAATAATTTAATGAAAAGTAAAAGTTGGTTATGAGGAGGTAGACAATGAAGAAGATAGGTATAATTGCTGCAATAAGTTTTTTGGCAGGGGCGATCTTTTTCGCGTTAACCTTTGGCTATTTTCAACGGGCCAATGCCCCGGATGTTCCCAATATGGTTGAGGAACAGGAACAAGAAACTGTTACCACACTGGCCCCGCCAACTGTAAAAGCAGACACAATAGCCAGTGGAAACGGAGACGTTTTCAATTTCGCTCCATTGGTTAAAAAGGTAAGGTCTGCCGTAGTAAAAGTCACATCCGAATCCCTGGTACAAAGGCGACGGTCTTTTTTTAATGATGATTTCTTTGACCGGTTCTTCAATGCCCCGGGCCGGGGAGAAAGACAACGGGTATCCGGGACAGGTTCGGGTTTCTTTATCTCGGCGGACGGGTATATTTTAACCAACAACCATGTGGTGAAAAATGCCATTAAAATAAAAATTACCGATATTAATGGAAAAGAATACATTGCTAAAAAAATCGGGACGGATCCCAAATCCGACCTGGCCCTATTAAAAATTAAAGGAAAAAACCATCCCTTTATCCGGTTGGGTGATTCCGATAAGCTGGAAGTGGGAGAATGGGTGTTAGCCATTGGCAACCCGTTGGAACAGGACTTGACCGTCACTTCCGGCATCGTATCTGCCAAAGGAAGAGAGTTGAGGGGTTTGGAAGTGGATTACCAGAACTTTATCCAGACCGATGCTGCCATTAACCAGGGCAATTCCGGCGGACCGCTGATCAACATGCAAGGTAAGGCTATTGGTGTTAATTCTGTCATTCTTTCTACCAGCGGCGGTAACATCGGCATTGGATTTGCCATCCCTTCCAACATGGCCAGGAAAGTGATCCGGGACTTAAAAAAAGAAGGCCGGGTGGTGCGGGGATATATGGGCGTTTCCATCACTGAAATCACAGATGATGAAGCAAAAGATTTTGAATACCCCCACGGTGGCGTCCTGATCGTGAAAGTGGATGAAGATACACCTGCTAAGGAAGCCGGATTAAAAAAATACGATTTAATCTTTGAAGTTAATGGAAAGAAAATTAAATCTGCCACGGAATTGCGAACCATTATTGCCAACCACAGCCCCGGAGATGTGGTGCGATTAACCATTTACAGGAAAGATACAAAGAAAACCGTTGAAGTGAAGGTAACCGAAGCGCCGGACAGTGTAAAGATACGAAGTGATGATGAGGATGGTACAGTCATTGACCTGGGCATGACCTTGAGAAATAACAGCCGCTCCCTGGCGCGGCAATACGAGCTGGGAACTTCGGAAGGAGTCGTGGTCATGGAAGTTGAGCGGGGTGGTGTCGCCTATGAAAACGGGCTGCGGGCCGGCGATGTCATTATTGGAGTTAACAGGGACCAGGTTGAAAGTGTGCGGCAGTTCCGGGAAATTATGTCCGGGAAGAGAAGTGGTTCCCGGGTCCTGATGACCATTGTCCGCCGCGACGGCAGTGAAAATCTCCTCCGCTTCAGGATTCCCGATTAGCCCTTTTACTTACAATTGCCACAAAGATACACGAAGCGGGCGGCGCAGTGATTGGTGCGCCGGGAATTACCGTAATTACAGGGAATCGATAATCTTGAGGAACTCATCCTTTTTTTTGAAACCGTAAAAGCGATGGATTTCTGTCCCGTCAGGTTTGAAAAAAATCACCGTGGGCATGCCAATGACCTTTAAAGATTTTCTCAATTCTTCATTGGCTTCATTCCTTTTGGTAAAATCCAGCTTCACCAGGACAAAATCCTTTAACCTCCCTGAAACTTCAGGGGTTTTAAAGGTATATTTTTCGAGTTCTTTACAAGCCACACACCAATCGGCATAGGTATCGATCATCATCAGTTTGTTTTCTGCTCTGGCCAGTGATTTTCCTTCTTCAAGACTGGAGATCCAGGGCAAATGTATTCTTTCCGTTGATTCCCCGGCATACTTTGCCGGGAAATATTTCATTTCCACTGCTTTGACAAAGAGTAAAGCACCAATTAAGAAGATCAATACCACAATCACCTTAAAGGTTTTACTTTTGACTTCATCCTCTTCCAGGGGTTTGAAGAGTCCCATAAAGATACCGGCAGACACCAGGAAAATACCCCACAGCAGCAAGCTGACCCAGGGAGCGGCAATGGTGCCTAGAAAATAAATACCGCCTCCCAATAAAACCAGGGCAAAGAAATATTTAATATAATTCATCCACTTGCCACCTTTAGGCAAGGTAGAAACAAGCCCGGAAAAGGTTCCCACCACCAGGAAAATAATTCCCATTCCCATGGAGAAGGTGAAGGTCAACCAGAACCCCAGGAGAATATTGCCGGTCTGGCTGATCCAGGAAAGAAGCGCAATAAGAACAGGACCCACACAAGGAGCAGCAATGATCCCGGAAATACCACCCACCAATAAAGAACCAAAGATTTCGCTCTTGTAACCGGATTGGACTTTAGAGGAAAGAGAACTGGGTACCTTTATCTCGAAAAAACCGGCAAGACTCAAACCCATGACGATAAAAATTGCAGATATGACAATGACAACAACAGGGTTCTGGAAAGATACCCCCATCATGGTGCCGGTGGCAGCAGCAATTACACCCAACACCGAATACACAAACGCCAGACCCAACACAAAAAATATAGAAAGATAAAACCCCTTTAATTTCTTTTTGCCGCTCCGGGTGCCAATATACCCCATCACAATGGGAATAACCGGGTAGACACAGGGTGTCAGACTGGTTAACAAACCGGCCAGAAATACCACCAGGAATAAAAAAAATGATTTTTTTTCCAATTCCTGTTTTATCATCCGCTCGATCCATTGGGAATACGATTCCCCTTCTTTTTTCCCGCGGTCTTCTTTACCTTCCTCTTCCTTCCCTTTACCAATCATTTTTACTTCTTTAAAGGTTTGTTTAATGGTAACCTCAAGTTCTTTTCCCTCGGGCCGGAAACACACCTCCTGGGGTTTCTCCTGGCAAATTTGATACGACACCTTGAATTTTAACTTCACAGGGTCGGTAATATCCTTTAACGACCTGACATAAACCTTCACGGCGAATTGACCTTTAAAAACCATCTCATCGGCATAAGCAACACCCCTGGGAAATACCGCATCTATCATTTCCAGGTAGTCATTTTTTTCCAATTCAATCTTAAAAAAGTTATTCTTCAAATCCGTGATGTGGTGACTTTCATCCAGGTCAAATTTGAACAGGATAAGCCCTTCATCGTATTTGACTTCGGTGTCAATATCCGGTTCTGCTTTGCCAAAGGGCTGCTCACCAACAAACTGGCTGTAACCGTAAACAGCAAACATGAACACGCATACCAACAAAAACACCAACCTCAACCCAAAGGCAAGACCATCAATGGTATTATTCTTCACTCTTTTTTTCATCATTTTGTCACCCATAAAGGTTGCATTTTAACAGCACAACAGCCGATTGTCAATAGCGACAGTTTTTTGACATGGGACTAAAGAATTTTTTGACTTTTAAAGATATATATGGAGAATTTTTACGAAACTTGCCCGGGTTACACTGCCGGGTATCCTGGAAACTTACGGCAAAGAAATCAAGCATGACAGAACCAATAAGAGGAAAAGATTAATATCAATTCTCTAAATAAAGAAATCCCGGTTGACGTTTTTCAATAGTTGGTATCAAAATTGCTTAATCCAGGTGGAGTAGAACCGTCACATGAAGACTAAAATAAAACATAACGTTTTGTCTATTTACTGTGTTTTATGCGTTGTGCTTTTTTCTGCTTTTGCTTTGCACTCGCAGGGTATTTCTCCAACATTAAAGGAAATCGAAGAATTATACACCAAAGCCAGGTATTCCCTGGTGTTGGAGAAATCGCTGGATATCCTTAACACAAAGGAAGACCGACTCACCCCTCTTGAAGCAGCCTTTTTGCACTATTACATCGCCATGGCCTATAAAAAAAATCACAACCATGAAATAGCCAGCGATTATTTTAAGAAAATTACTCTAAAGTATCCTGGTTCGGATTATGCGAAATCAGCTTACCTGGAGTTAGCGGATATTTTTAAGGATGACTACTTTCAACAAGAAGCTTACCTGGAAAAGTTATTTGCAGGCTTTCCCGACACCCCTGAAGCCGTCCGGGCGGGAATTGAATTGAGCAAGGGTTACCTGCAGCTTAAAAATTTCCGGAAAGCTTTAACAATAATGGAAACCATTGTGAACCTGTGGAAAAAAGGGGAAGAGAACCCGGAATTGTATATATTAATGGCAGTGGGATATTCCGGGATAAAAGATTATCTCGAAGCCATTGATTACCTGAGGAAAGCGGAAAAAACAATCAAACCTGCCATCGAAAGCAATCCCTATTATTTATTCGAAGCAGGGAAAATATTACACAATAATCTCAATTTCCGCAGAGCGATTGATTATCTTGAACGATTATTTAATGTATATCCCAAATACAAAGGTATTCCCGGGGCGGCGAATCTATTGGCGCTGTGTTATGAACGAGAGGATAAGCTCTTTTTAAGTGCGGTGTTTTTAATCAAAGCCATTGAGAAAAACCCGCCTAAAAACCATCTTTACACCCTATTTTTGAATCTTGGCCGCATTTTAGGGAAACTGGAAGAAGAAGAATTTAAAAAAATAAAACGAAGTTATCCCCTTTATTCCGATGCCCAAAAGTTACTGACCTATGTTAAAAATAATTCCCTGGATTCCCAGCAGCAGCGAACCGCTGCTCTATTATTGAGTGATGAATTCAAAAAAAGTGATAATATGGAGATGGTGGTGGATAATTTTTATAAATTTTTGAAAGAAAAACGAGACCCCCTGGTGGAAAAATTATTCAGGCAAAACCTGGATAATTACCTGTATGACCTGGATAAAGAAGAAAACGATCAACAGGTATTCAAAGTTTGGGTTAAAGTGAAAAGCAGGAAAAGTTACCTTTCGGCTGAGAATTTACTCCGGTTTGGAGAGATTTTGTCGCGGATGAAACTATTTGCCAATGCAGAAGAAATTTACCGGCACCTGCTCAAATATAGAATGTTTGCGCAGCATTGGCCGCCAGCCAGGAAACGATTGATAAGAATCCTTTTCCAATTGGGGCGGTATGAGGAGTGCATTCGACATACCAGGCAGTTGACCCCGGGCAGCCAGGCGGAAAAAAATGAATTCAACTATTATAAAATCTTTTCCCTTGGGCAGCTTAAAAAGGGCAATGAAGTAAAAAACCTCCTGGATTCGGGCGCTGCTGATTTCGACGAAATAACCGATATCTTTCAATATCGAATTTCCTTATTCAAAGCTGAGCACCTGGAAAAAGAAAAAAAATATCATGAGGCATTGGATATATACCAGCAGATGATCCGTTTTAAACAAGTGCCCCGGGAGGATGAAGGCTGCTTGCTGGTTTCCATTGCCGATTTATACTATGAATTAAACGACCTGGAGTCGTCATTGAGTTATTATCGCCTGGCAGAGAAAGCCAATATCAACATGGAGTGGGTCTTATTCCGAATGATTAAGATATTAAGAGAGTTGAACAAAAGGTCAGAGGCTGAAAAGGAACTGGAAAAACTAAAGAAGATCAATCCTGGTTCGTTTTGGGTCAGACAGTTGAATAAAGATGTCTGAAAAAAAAGAAAAAAAGGAAAAAGGCAAAAAGGTGCCAGGCAAGTTATTCCAGGCAAGTTATTCCGCTGACATCGGGTCAATTGCAGGCACCCGGATAATGTCTGCCATGAATTGAATCATGTTTCTCCTTGAATCTTCAATGTGCTTAAAGATAAACGAAGATTGCTTATTGCTCATGATGCCGGCTGCGTTTTTTTTAAGCTGTTTTCGCTTTTTTCTTTATCTTATCAAGCAGGATCCGGTTAGTTAATATCGCTTTATAATCCAGTACATCTTGAATCACTTGTTGTATGTCATCTGCCTGGAGCACTACGATATCGCCAGCAGATGCCATCTCCAGGGCTTTCCGGGTAGCTTCTCTTCCATCGAGGATAATGGCTATATTCTCTTTTTCATAACCTGCTTTGATAAGGCCTTCTTGTACCAACTCACAGGTCTCCCCGGGCTCTCTATTGCGGGGATCCGTATCGGTAATCACAACATAATCATAAAATTCGGCAAGGCTTTCTCCAAAATCAATGATATCCCGGGTCCTGCGATTTCCGGTGCCAACTGCCATCCTGATCTTTTTTCCCGGGGCAATAAAAGGAAGCATCTGCCCAGTAGCTTTAACGGCTCCGATATTGTGGCTGTAGTCAACCATTACCTTAAAATTACCCATATCAATAATGTTCATTCTGCCGGGAGATTGGCCAATGGATGGACTGAAACTGACCACGCCAGCTCTTATTTGTTTCTCGTTTAATCCCAGTGCATAGGTTGCAGCAACTGCAGCCAGGGTATTTGACACATTGAAGAGGGCATAGCCGCCGAAGGTGAGTGGTATTTCATTTACTTTGGCAACCGTGGATACCAAAGGTCCTTTTTGAATGATAAGTGATCCATCGATAAGGGTTACAATAATATTTCCATCGGCATGGTGTTTTAGCAATTCAGGGTTATCGTGCTTGAGAGAAAACAGGATTACCTGTGCTTTTGTTTGCTCTTTCAGGGTCAATACCAATTCATCATCGGCATTCAATACCGCGTAACCGGTTGGTTTGACAGTCTCAACCAGGGTGCCTTTTAACCTGGTCAGGTCTTCGAGAGTATTGATTCCTCCTTCACCGAGGTGATCCGGGGTGATATTTGTTATCACGGCAACATCGCTTTCCTCAAATCCCAGTCCTCTTCGAATAATTCCTCCTCTTGCCACTTCTAATACAGCATGATCTACGGAAGCATCCATCAGCACAATCTTTGCCCCTTCAGGTCCGCTGTAGTCCCCTTCGATAATAGAGTTATTGCCAATGACAATGCCGTCAGTTGAGGTCATACCGACACTCTTTCCATTCAGCCCAAGGATATGTGAAATGAGCCTGACGGTTGTTGTTTTGCCGTTTGTACCGGTAACGGCTGCAATGGGGATGTCATATTTAGATCCCGGGGGAAAAAGCATGTCTA
>CP070627.1:4489597-4511525 GCA_020355945.1 Candidatus Aminicenantota bacterium
AACCCCCAATGGTAAAGTAGACAGAAAAGCATTACCGAAGCCGGAAATAGGAGTAGAAAGTATTTACGCAGCACCGGTAAACCAAATCCAGGAGAAGTTGGTGGAAATATGGTCCCGGGTCCTGGGAATAGAAGAACAGCGTATCAGCATTGATTCGAACTTTTTCCGATTAGGGGGGCATTCGTTAAACGCCGCAATAGTTATATCAAAAATCCACAAAGTATTGAATGTAAAACTTCCCCTGGTAGAGTTATTTAACTCCCCTACTGTCAGGGGATTATCGGCAATAATAGCAGAAGCAGCAGAAGCCGGACACACTACCATTGAACCGGTGGAAAAGAGAGAATATTATTACCTCTCTTCAGCCCAAATGCGTTTGTTTATTTTACACCAAATGGAACCCAATCATACCAATTACAACATGTGGCAATCTTTGCTGCTGGAAGGCACGGGGGAAAGTGATGTTGATATCATCCACCTGGAACATATATTTCACCGATTAATCCAACGGCACGAAAGTATGAGGACTTCGTTTGAAATAATAGAAGATGGGCCGGTTCAGAGAATCCATGATCAAGTGGAATTTAAGATTGAAAGCCTGGAGGGAACAAGGGGGCGCAGCCCGCAATTCGCAGCAAGTACGATAAAGAACTTTGTCCGTCCCTTTGATTTATCCCGAGCGCCACTCTTGCGGGTGGGGCTGGTAAAATTAGAAGAGAAAAAATATCTCCTCATAACGGATGCACATCATATTATATCTGATGGTGCCTCCTATGCGTTATTGGTACAAGATTTTATGGCCCTGTACTCAGGTATTGAATTAACTGGAATTCGTATCCAGTACAAGGATTACACAGGATGGCAGAATAAAGAAAAAGAATCAGCATCCATAAAACAGCAGGAAGAATATTGGTTGAATCAATTTCCCGGGGAAATTCCGCTGTTAAATCTTCCCATTGATTATCCACGACCGCCAACACAAAGCTTTGAAGGGGAGACCTTGTATTTTGAGATCGGAGAAAAATGCACAAAAGAGTTGAAATCATTGGCATTAGAGAAAGAAGTGACTTTGTTTATGCTGTTTTTATCCATAACCAATATATTACTGTTGAAACTCAGCACCCAGGAAGACATTGTTGTGGGTACACCGGCAGCAGCCCGCCGGCATGTTGATTTACAACCCATCATCGGGATGTTTGTCAATACCCTGGCACTGCGAAATAAACCCTCAGGGAAAAAAATCTTTAATACATTCCTCAAAGAGATAAAAGAAAAAACATTGGCAGCTTTTGAAAACCAGGAATATCCCTTTGAAGAATTGGTGGAAAAGGTTTCTATTACCAGGGATGCCAGTCGAAATCCCCTGTTTGATGTCATGCTGGTTATACAGAATGTGGATATTGCCGAACTGGAAATACCAGGTTTGAAACTAAAACCCTATGAACCTGAAAATCGTATTTCTAAATTTGATATCACTTTACAGGTGGTTGAATCGGAAGCAAAATTATTATTAACCCTCGAATATTGTACAAAATTATTTAGAAAAGAAACCATCCATCGATTTATAAAATATTTAAAAAACATTGTATCTTCCATACTTGATGATCCTGGACAAAAAATTTCCCAGGTAGAAATCCTCCCGGAAGAAGAGAAGAATCGGATACTTTATGAATTTAATGATACGGCCGTTGAATACCCCCGGGGGAAAACCATACACCAGTTATTTACAGAACAAGTGGAACAAACCCCGGACCATATTTCTGTAATTGGCATGGAGCATGGATCATGGATCATGGAGAAGCACTTAAAGGGGACAAGGGGGCTTGCCCCCTTGTATATTACTTACAGGGAATTAAATAAAAGGTCCGATCAACTAGCTCTTTATTTAAAAGAAAAAGGTGTCAAGCCTGACACCATCGTGGGAATCATGTTGAAACGTTCGGTTGATATGATTATTGGTATCCTGGCCATACTAAAAGCTGGTGGTGCCTATATGCCTATTGACGCGGATTATCCCGAAGACCGCATTAATTTTATGTTGGGCGACACCAGATCGAAGGTTTTGCTGGCTGCGCCGGAAACCCAGGCTAAGGTTAAGGCTGAGGTGGAGAAGAGATTTATAGAGATAATAGATATTTCTAACCATCCGTCTTTATCAACCTTAACCTTAACCTCAACCTGCCAGGTGAGTCCCCCGAACCTGGCCTACGTCATCTACACTTCCGGTTCCACCGGGAAACCCAAAGGCGTCCTGGTAGAACATGCTTCAGTCGTCAACCTGGCTTACTCTCAAAAAAATCGATTTGATATGAATGAAAAAGATCGGGTACTGCAATTTTCTACCATTTGTTTTGATGCATCAGTGGAACAAATTTTTATTGCTCTTTTCAGTGGGGCCGTATTGGTTCTTATTGATAAGGTTACCCTAATGGACAGCAGTAAATTTGAAACTTATATATCCAATCATTCCATTACTCATATTCATGCAGTGCCCTCATTCTTAGAAAATATGAGGCTAAAAGATACATCTCAATTGAAACGGGTTATCTCAGGTGGAGATGTTTGCCCTGTGGTCCTGGCCAGGAAGTGGTGTCAATGTTGTGATTTTTATAATGAGTATGGCCCCACCGAAACCACGGTAACTTCTATAGAGATAAAAGTTGAACTCGTTGAGGAAACCTTACCTCGCTTACCAATTGGCAGCCCTATTAATAACACCACTGTTTATTTGTTTGATCAATGGTTGAAGCCGGTTCCCCTGGGAGTCATCGGGGAATTGTATATTGGAGGAGCCGGTGTTGCCAGGGGATATCTGAATGCCCCGGAATTAACCGCAGAGAAGTTTCTCCCTGACTCCTATATGTCCCATATGTCCTATATGTCCTATATTTACAAAACAGGTGACCTGGCCCGGTGGCTGTGGGACGGGGAACTGGAATACCTGGGACGCATTGACCAACAAGTAAAAATCAGGGGATTCAGGATAGAGCCGGGAGAAATAGAAAATCGATTACTGCATCATGATGAAATTAAGGAAACAGTGGTCTTAGCCAAAGAAGATGAAAACAATGAAAAATATCTCTGTGCTTATGTTGTTTCCAATAATGCCATCCCTGTCTCTGAATTGAGAGAATATTTGTCTAAAGGATTACCAGACTATATGATACCTGCCTATTTTGTAAGGATAAGAAAAATTCCCTTAACTTCCAATGGAAAAATAGACCGGAAAGCATTACCTGTACCTGAATTGCAAACAGGAGAAAATTACACGGCCCCCGGGGATGAAATCGAAAAACAATTGGTAAAAATATGGGCGCAAATTCTAGGTAGAGACGCATTGCATGCGTCTCAATTGCATGAATCCATCGGTATCCATGACAATTTCTTTGAATTAGGCGGTCATTCGTTAAAGGCTACGATAATGGCGGTAAAGATACACAAGGCCCTCAATGTGAAAATTCCCCTGGCAGAAATATTCGTCAACCCCACCATAAAAAGATTAGCCCAAACCATTAAAGCAGCCGCAGTCGATAAATATGCTTCCATTAAAGCGGCAGAAGAAAAAGAATATCATGAATTGTCCTCCGCTCAAAAACGATTGTATATTTTGCAGCAGATGGAGCCCGGGATTACCAGTTACCACATCTCTGGCGCATTTGAGTTGGAGGGAGTCCCGGATATTGCCAAACTGGAAGAGACCTTCAAGCAATTGATCCAGAGGCATGAAAGTTTCAGGACTTCCTTTCAACTGGTAAAAGGAACGCCGGTGCAGCGAATTCATGATCATGTGCAATTTGAAAGTGAAAGCTTAGAGGGGACAAGGGGGCTTGCCCCCTTGTCTATAGCCGCAACCGCGTTCTCCAACCCGCAATCTGCAACAGCTCTTATAAGCTCTTTCATCCGTCCATTTGATCTTGCACAGCCGCCCCTGCTGCGGGTAGGGTTAAGGTCTCAAGAGGGGAGAGAACGAAAATATATCTTGATGGTGGACATGCATCATATTATATCGGATGGGAGTTCAATGGGCGTATTTATAAAAGATCTGATGACGCTCTATAGAGGAGAAGCCTTACCTGGACTTCGTATCCGGTACAAGGATTATTCGCAGTGGCATAACCAGGCAAAAGACAGCGGGGCCATCAACCGGCAAGAAACCTATTGGTTGAATCAATTGGCAGGAGAAATCCCGGTATTAAATCTTCCCCTTGATTATGTGCGCCCCCAGGTCCAGAGTTTTGAAGGAAAAACCCTGCACTTTGAGTTCCAGGAGGAATGCACAGCATCGTTAAAATCATTGGCATTAAAGGAAGAGGTTACCCTGTTTATGCTGCTTTTAGCCATAATCAATGTTTTGTTGACAAAATTAAGCGGCCAGGAAGAGATCATCGTGGGTATGCCAGTGGCTGCCCGACGGCATGCCGACCTGGAGGAAATTATCGGTATGTTTGTCAATACCCTGGTCCTGTGGAACAAACCCGTCGGAAATAAACCATTCAACACATTTCTTAAGGAAGTCAAAGAAAAAACCTTAAACGCCTATGAAAACCAGGAATACCCCTTTGAAGACCTGGTAGAAAAGGTTTCGGCCCCTAGACATGTCAGCAGAAATCCCCTCTTTGACGTTATATTCGCACTCCAAAATATGGAAGTAAATGAAATAGAAATACCGGGATTAACACTCAAACCCTATCAATATGAAAACAAAACATCTAAATTTGATCTTACGATAATAGGAGCAGAAACTGGAAACAAACTGCTTTTTACCGTTGAATACTGCACAAAACTGTTTAAAGAAGAAACAATCTTGAGATTTATCACATATTTCAAGAACCTGGTATCCTCGATTATCGACAATTGGAAAAGGGAGATATCCGGGATATCCTTCATCCCCGAACAAGAGAAACAGCAGATGTTATATGAGTTTAATGATACACGATGCGGGGAAACAACGGATAAAACCCTTCATGAATTATTCATGGAACAGGCAGAACGAACCCCGGACCATATTTCTGTAATTGGCATGGACCATGGAGCATGGAGCATGGAGAAGCACTTAAAGGGGACAAGGGGGCTTGCCCCCTTGTATATTACTTACAAGGAATTAAATAAAAGGTCAGATCAACTAGCTCTTCATTTAAAAGGAAAAGGTGTCAAACCTGACACGATAGTAGCCATCATGGTGGAACGATCGATTGAAATGATCATTGGACTCTTAGGGATATTAAAAGCGGGTGGGGCCTATTTGCCTATTGAGTTGGGCTATCCCGAAGACCGCATTAATTATATGTTATCCGACAGCAGTGCCAAATTACTGGTTACCACCAGTATTTTAGCCAAAGAAGGTGAGAGGGCAAGAAGTTGGGAAGGTGAGAAAATTTTTATAGATTTAGAGAACAGGCTTGCCTGTTCTACATTCGGAAACTCCCCTCTTGAGAGGGGTGCCCCGAAGGGGCGGGGTGTGTCTGAACCCGCAGCAAATCTCGCCTACATCATCTACACTTCCGGCACCACCGGAAAACCCAAAGGAAACCTTACCACCCATGCCAATGTTATCCGGGTAGTCAAGGATACCAATTATATCGAATTAACAGGAAACGACCGGATACTGCAATTATCCAACTATGCGTTTGACGGGTCTGTATTCGATATATACGGTGCACTGCTCAATGGATCGGTGTTGGTGTTGGTGGACCGGGAAAGGGTATTGGAATTGGACCGGTTGGCAGCATTGATCCGGCAGCAGCAAATCACTGCATTTTTTGTCACCACTGCTTTATTTAATACATTGATCGATATGCAGATCGACTGCTTTGCTCATGTAAAGAAGGTTCTTTTCGGAGGAGAGCGGGTTTCGTTGGAACATGCCAGGAAAGCACTGGAATATTTGGGCAAAGGCAGGGTGATTCATGTATATGGCCCTACAGAGACAACGGTCTATGCCACTTATTACTTCATCGATCGAATCGAGGAAGGTGCAGTAACGGTTCCCATAGGCCTGCCCATCACCAACACCACTGCTTACATCCTGGACGCTTACCTGCAACTTGTACCTATCGGTGTTACCGGGGAGTTTTACATTGGAGGTGAAGGCTTAGCCCGGGGGTACCTGAACCAACCGGAACTAACCGCAGAAAAATTTGACCACGATTTATGGGATTATTGGGATTACCATGATAAAAAAGAAGCCCACGAATTAACACGAATTAGAATCATCCCCAATCAAAAGTTTTTGCAGTGGGGTCCAGGGGGGGCAGTTTTTTCAAAAAGCGCCCCCCCTGGTCGCCGAAGGCAAAAAATTTACAAAACCGGTGACCTGGTGCGGAGGTTGCTGGATGGTAATATTGAATTTATTGGTCGTATTGATGGGCAGATCAAGATCAGGGGATTCAGGATAGAACTGGGAGAAGTAGAGAGTCGATTACTGGGTTATAATGAAATTAAGGAAGCAGTGGTCCTAGCCAGAGAAAATGAAAGCGGTGAAAAATACCTTTGTGCTTATTTTGTTTCAAATAATCACATCCCCGGCTCAGGGTTGAGAGAATATTTGTCTAAAGCACTGCCGGATTATATGATCCCGTCATATTTCTTACAGTTGGAAAAAATTCCCTTAACACCTAATGGAAAAGTAGACCGAAAGGCATTACCGGAACCTGAATTTAAAACAGAAGAAGATTATGCGGCACCAAGAAATGAAATAGAGGAAAGATTGGTGGGAATATGGCAAGAGGTTTTAGGTTTGGAACCGGTGGAATTCTCAAAAATTGGAATCGATGATAATTTCTTTGAATTGGGCGGACATTCCTTAAAGGCAACCATACTGATATCTAAGATACATAAAATGTTCAATGTAAAAATACCCCTGGTAGAAATATTTAAAAAGCCTACCATAAGAGGGTTATCAGGATATATAAGTGGTGCTGGGGATGCTGGGGAAGATAAATATGTTTCCATAAAGAAAGCAGAAAAGAAGGAATATTATCCGTTATCGCTGGCCCAGCAGCGATTTTATATCTTACATCAGTTGAATCCCGGCACCCTCGCTTTTAATATACCTGTGCAAATACCTCTGGCTGAAGATATTGATGAAGAGAGGCTGGAAAAGGCCCTTTGCCAGTTGATCCGGAGGCATGAAAGCTTGCGAACCTCGTTTGAAATAATCGATGACCAACCGGTGCAGAGAATACACGAAGGAAATTACAAATTACAAATTACCAGGTACCCGGCAGGGGCACCCGATAAAGACGGTGCGGTACATTTAGAACCCGCAGCCCGCAGTTCGCAGGTGGTAACCAGCATTATAACCAATTTCATCCGGCCTTTTGATTTATCGCAGGCACCTTTGCTGCGCATCGGATTAATAAAAGCAGGAAACGGGAAACATATTTTACTGGTAGATATGCATCACATTATATCAGATGGCTTTTCCACCCAGCTATTATTGCGAGACTTTTTAGCCCTATATGCCGGGAAAGAATTGCCCCGGCTGCGGCTCCAATACAAAGATTTTTCAGGATGGCAGAACCAGCAAATTCAATCCGTGGAAATGAAAAAACACGAAGAATACTGGCTCAATCATCTTAACGGTCATTTACCGGTTTTGAATTTACCCTATGATTACCCGCGGCAGGATCACCAAAGCTATAAAGGAAATACCATCACGATTTCATTGGGTCAGGAGTTAACCGGACAGGTCAACCGGTTGATGCAAGAAACCGGGACAACGTTGTTTATGGTTTTGTTGGCAGCTTATACAATCCTGCTTTCCAGGTACAGCGGCAGCAAAGATATCATCATCGGCTCTCCCATTGCCAGGAGGAATCACGCGGACGTGGAAAATATCATAGGTCTGTTGATTGGCGCTGTCATGATGAGAAATTTCCCGGAAAGTGGAAAACCCTTCATCAATTTCTTAACGGAAGTCAGGAAAAATACCCTGGATGCCTATGAACACCAGGCTTATCCCTTTGAAGAACTGCTGAAGAAACTGGACTATGAGGAAGAACCCGGCCTTAACCCTATCAGTCGTGTAGAGTTGATTGTTCAGAACATTTTTGATTCTTCATCGTCCAACCCATCCAATTGGTCAACTCTATTCGATCTATCCCACTCACACTCACAGGAGGATTATTCCTTCAACACTTCAAAATTGGATCTCTCATTAATTGCTTTTGAACAGGCAGGAGATATTATTTTAAATTTCGCGTACAGTACGGATTTGTTCAAAGCTCAAACTATTGAACGATTTGCCGGGTACCTGGTCACTTTACTGGGACAGGTGGTGGAACATCCCGGGATCATGTTATCTGACCTGGATATCGTCAGTCCTGGAGAGAAACGCATGGTCATCGGCAGCATAGAAACCTGTTATCCTTTAAGTCATGCCCAGAAACGCATTTATTACCTTGAAAAAATATACCCCAATACTGCCTGCCACACATTGACCTTTAGTATTCGCTACAACGAAATATTGGCCAGGCCATTACTGGAAAAGGCCATTAACCAGGCTATTTTAAAGAATGATGGGCTGCGATTGAGAATCGTGGAATTCGATATCCAGGAGGAACCTCTCCAGTATATATCTTCCTTCGAACCTTACCCGTTGAAGAGTGTGGAAGAGGATGTGCAGCAGTGGATTGAAGCTGATGTTGGGAAACCCTTTCAACTCATCAACGGTCGTCTCTTTGATTTTGCTTATCTTAAATTCAATGAAAAACAGAGTGGTTATTATATGAAGCTGCATCACATTGTGTCTGATGGCTGGACCCACTTGCTTTTGGCTGCAGAGATCAATGGCATCTATTGGAATCTCAAATCCGGGAAACCCATTGATAACACCTTGCCCCCTTCTTATATCCATTACATTAACCATGAAAAAGAATACTTACGATCTTTCCAGGCTCAAAAAGACAGGGAATTCTGGTTTAACACCTTGCTGCCGCTTCCGGAAGAGGTCCATCTGTCAAGTCTTAAAAAAGAAAATGAAAATCCCCGGGATATCTCAGCCATATCAACCATATTTAACATTCCCAATGATCTGCGCACCCAATTACACCAGTATTGCAAGAATCGTGGCACCTCGATTTATAAAGTCCTGTTATGCGCGCTGTCGGTTTATATATACCGGGTAACCGGGATTGATGATGTGGTGATTGGCAGTGCCAATCACGGCCGGGCCTCAGCATCCCATAAACGGACAGTGGGTATGTTTGTCAGTACCATTCCCCTCAGGATCAAAACAGGACATACAATGGATTTCCGCGGATTTGTAGAAAAAACCGGGCAGGAGGTTAACCATATATTGAAAAATCATCAAAAATACCCCTTTGATCGTCTCTCAACCGAACTCAAAGGGGTTACCGGGGTTGATCCCGGTTATTTATTAAACATTAGTCTCATCGGTCACCCGGACATGAAGGAAGGCAAATTCAAAATGAGATACCATTTTCCCGGGTATGAATCTACCCCGCTTACAATCCATATAAACGCTGCCAACAGGGACATTCACGGTGTATTGGAGCTTGAATGGGTGTATCAACCCGGGCGGTTTTCAGATGAAGATATTCCCCGGATGCATCAAGGCCTGGTAAACATCCTCAAGGATGCTCTCAACCATCCGGGTAAAAAATTACCAGGAATTGAACTGGTTTCTAAAGAGGAGAAGGAAAAAATCCTTTATCAGTTCAACGACACAGCATCAACGGTTTTATACCCGGAGGATAAAGTTGTAAATCAATTATTTGAAGAACAAGTGAAGAGAACACCGGATCATATTTCTGTAATTGGCATGGGGCATGGAGCATGGAGCATGGAGAAGCACTTAAAGGGTACAAGGGGGCTTGGGGTGCGGCGCACCCAACCTATTAAAGAAAATGTGTCCATCACATACCGGGAATTAAATCGAAAATCCAATCAATTGGCTTATTTATTAAAAGAAAAAGGTGTCAAACCTGACACCATTGTGGGTGTCATGGTGGAACGTTCTGTTGAAATGATTATTGGTCTATTAGGAATATTAAAGGCTGGCAGTGCCTATTTGCCTATTGAGCCGGATTACCCCGAAGAACGCATCAATTATATGTTGGCCGACAGCAGTGCCAAATTACTGGTTACCACCAGTATTTTAGCCAAAGAAGGTGAGAGGGCAAGAAGGTGGGAAGGTGAGAAAATTTTTATAGATGTAGAGAACAGGCTTGCCTGTCCTACATTCGGAAACTCCCCTCTTGAGAGGGGTGCCCCGAAGGGGCGGGGTGTGTCTAAACCCGCAGCAAATCTCGCCTACATCATCTACACCTCCGGGACCACCGGGAAGCCCAAAGGCGTGGTGGTGGAGCATGGGAATCTCATCACCTATCTCAATGCCTTTGCCAATGAATTTCAATTGCATGCCAATGATATTGTTATTCAACAGGCAAGTTTTGCCTTTGATGCGTTCGTGGAAGAGATGTACCCCGTCCTTATAAAGGGAGGTAGGTTGGCCATTCCTGCAAAAAAAGATATCCAGGATATGGACCGGTTATCAGGCTTTATTGCAAAGCATAACGTCACCATGATTACCTGTTCCCCGCTAATGTTGAATGAATTGAACCAACGCCCATTAATCTCAGGAAGTTCGATACGAATTTTTATTAGTGGAGGGGACCGGTTAAAGGCAAGTTATGTCGATCGACTGGTTCAAATGGGGAATGCAGTGGTCTACAATACCTATGGCCCCACAGAGACCACGGTGTGTGCTTCCTATTACCGCTGTTCCAGCCTTGATAATGTTGGTTCCCCGGGTGTTTCCATTGGGAAACCCATTACCAATTACAGGGTTTACATCCTGGACAGTTACGGTAATCTTTTACCTGTGGGAGTAACTGGTGAATTGTGTGTTACCGGTGCGGGTGTGGCCAGGGGGTATTTGAACCACCCGGAGATGACAGCAGAGAAATTTGACCGGGATAAAAGAAAAAAAGTGCCAGGTAAAAGAATTAATAGGTCTTATAAGTCCTATAGGTCCTATATTTCAAAAAAAATCTACAAAACCGGTGATTTGGCGCGGTGGCAGTGGGACGGCACCATTGAATTTATTGGTCGGATTGACGGTCAGGTAAAAATCAGGGGATTCAGGATCGAGTTAGAAGAAATAGAGAGTCAATTGTCCGGCCATACTGAAATTGATCAGGCTGTGGTCCTGTCAAAAGAGGATCAAACCGCAGAAAAATATCTTTGCGCTTATTTTGTTTCCCGACGGGCCATCCCGGTGTCCGAATTGAGAGATTATTTGTTGAAGGCATTGCCGGATTATATGATCCCTGCGTATTTCGTAAGGTTGGAAGAAATTCCTTTAACCGCCAATGGAAAAGTCGATCGAAAGGCATTACCTGTGCCTGAATTGCAACCAGGAGAAAATTACGCAGCCCCCGGGGATGAAATCGAAAAACAATTGGTGAAAATATGGGCACAGATTATAGGTAGAGACGCATTGCATGCGTCTCAATCACATGCGTCTCAATTGCATGAATCAATCGGTATCCATGATAATTTCTTTGAATTAGGCGGTCATTCGTTAAAGGCTACGATAATGGCGGCAAAGATACACAAGACCCTCAATGTGAAGATTCCCCTGGCAGAAATATTCACCAACCCCACCATAAAAAAATTAGCCCAAACCATTAAAGCAGGCGCAGCCAATAAATATACTTCCATATCCCCGGCAGAGAAAAAGGAATATTACCTTTTATCTTCGTCACAGGAACGGCTGTATATGCTCCAGCAGATGAAGACAGAAGCTGTTATTTACAATATGCCGGGAGTCTTCTTGCTGGAAGGAAAAATCAACAGGAAAAAACTGGAGCAAATATTCTACCGGTTAATCAACCGACATGAAAGCCTGCGCACCTGTTTTATCCTGTTGGCAGGTGAGATTTACCAGGGAATTCGCCAGTCTATTGATTTTGAAATAGAATACCACAGCGCAGGCTGCACAGTGCAGGGCCCCGGGCGACGTGCTCGTATCATACAGGACTTTATCCGGCCCTTTGATTTAGGGAAACCACCTCTGCTCCGGGTGGGATTAATCAAAATTTCCCCACAAGAACATATATTTATGATGGATATGCATCACATCATCTCTGACGGTTCCTCTCAATCTTTACTGGTAAAAGAATTAATGGCCCTTTACGCAAAAGAAACATTACCCGGGTTAAGAATCCAGTACAAAGATTACTCAGAGTGGCAGTACAATAACGGTATCAGGAAAATGTTAAAAATCCAGGAAGAATACTGGCTGAAAGAGTTTGCCGGAGATGTACCGGTTTTGAATCTACCCACAGATTTTACCAGACCGGGAACGATGCGCTTTGAAGGCAGTATGCTCGATTTTGACATCCATCGCCAGGAATCAAAAGCATTAAAAAAAATTGCCATTGAAGAAGAAGTGTCTTTATTTGGGCTGCTGCTGGCAATATTGAATGTACTCATTTCTAAAATTACCGGTCAGGATGACATATCCATCGGAACCCAGGTGGCCGGACGCAAGCATACGGACCTGGATAATATAATCGGGGTATTTCTTAATACCCTGGTGCTGCGAAATGATCTCGACAAAAACAACACATTTAAAGGGTTTCTCCACCAGGTAATGGAACGAACCCTGCAAGCCTTTGAAAACCAGGATTATCCCTTTGAAGACCTGGTGAAAAAAGTTATAGGAAAACGGGAAATCAGTCGAAACCCCTTATTCGATGTCATGTTGGTGTGGCAAAATTTTGAGACCAATGAAATCAAGATCCCCACCTTAAATTTAAAACCTTATCACTATGAACACAAAAGCCGGGCATTGATTGATCTCAGTTTATATGGCTTTGAACTGGAGGGAAAACTGTCATTTACCTTTGAATACAGTACGGAACTCTTCAAAAAAGAATCAATCGAAAGATTTATCAATTATTTTAAGGAAATTATATCCACGGTCACTGCCAATAAAGAAATAAAATTGAAAGACATCAAAATATCTCATCACCTGGGAATGGCAGCGCCTGGGGTTTCCCGGGAAGAAGATGACCAATTCGGATTTTAGGAGAAAAGAAATGTCGGAACGGAATTATGATAAGCTGGCCGCTGCTGCCGACCAGAATGTCAAAGAGAAAGATTTTTGGCTGGCTGAGCTGGCCGGGGACCTGGTGAAAACCGGGTTTCCTTATGACCATAAAAATAAAATCAATCACCTGGAGACGCATTGCCTGCCTCTCTGTTTTCCCCAGGACCAATCATCGTGGTTAATGCAGTTAAGCAAAGGCTCGGACGTAAAGCTGCATATGATACTGACCGCCATTTTGGTGCTGTTATTAAATAAATATACCGGACATAACGATATCATCATTGGTGCACCTATTTACAAACAGGAAGCGGATATCGACTTTATCAATACAGTCTTGATGCTTCGGCATCAAATCCACGAGTACATGACTTTTAAAGAATTATTACTGCAGGTAAAGGAAAAAATCACCCGCACAGCGGAACACCAAAATTACCCGGTGGAAATATTACTGGAACAGCTTAATATACCTTATGAAACCAGGGCAAATGATTTCCCGCTGTTTGATATTGCCATCATGCATGAAAATATCCATTATAAGAGGTATCTCCAATATATTCCTTATCATTTGCTGTTCTCTTTTAAAAGAACAGATGAGCAGGTTGAAGGGGTCCTGGAATATCATCCCGGGTTGTACCGGGAATCTACAATCAAGCAAACTATCAGTCATTATAACCGGTTGTTAAGCCAGGTGCTTTTTAACCCGGACATGCTGTTATCCAACTGCGAAATATTGTCAGAAGAGGAAAAACAGCGGATATTAATCGATTTTAACAACACTTCGGCAGGGTACCCGGGGGATAAGACCCTTCATGAATGTTTTGCCAGGCAAGTGGAAAATACCCCGGACCACATTGCCCTGGTAAGTGAAGAGCTTTTACAAGACTTCCAATTAACCTACCGGGAATTAAACCAAAGGGCCAATCAATTGGCACATTTCTTGAGAAATAGGGGTGTCAAGCCGGATCATGTTGTGGCCCTGATGGTAGAAAAATCTCTGGAGATGATGGTAGGCATATTGGGAATACTGAAAACCGGGGCTGCTTATTTACCGATTGAGCTGGCCTATCCCTCCAGCCGCATCGAATACATGTTAAATGAGAGCGGGGCAAACGTTTTATTAACCTACGGTCAAAATCCATTATCCGCCAAAGTAACAGGAACCCCGGTATTGGCCCGGGAAATCATTGATATTTTTTCCCCTGGCATTTATAAAACCGGTTGCCCTGGTTTAAATGGTATCGGTGCACCGGTAAATGCGGCTTATATTATCTATACTTCCGGCAGTACCGGGAGGCCCAAAGGGGTAATCGTGGAGCACCGGAATGTGATGGCTTATTTGCAGGCATTTGATAACGAATTTGAAATATCGGTCCGGGATACGGCCCTCCAGCAGGCATCGTACTCTTTTGATGCCTTTGTGGAAGAGGTATATCCGCTCTTGTTTAAAGGTGGAAAAGTCGCCATATGTCCCAGATATGTGCTCCTGGACAGCCAGGTACTGGAGCGATTTATCCTTAAGCATGATATTACGTTTATCAGTGTTTCTCCTTTATTATTAAATGAAATCAATCAACTGCCCGGTACCGGCAGTATCCGCATATTCATCAGCGGCGGGGATGAATTAAAAAAAGAATATATAACCAACTTGTTAGAGAGGGGCAGTGTTTACAATACCTATGGTCCAACAGAGGCCGCGGTTTGTGCCACTTACCAGCGGTGTTCCCCGGAAGACAATGCCAACCTGTCTATTGGTAAACCCATTGCCAATTATCGAGTGTTTATCCTGGATTCCCATTGTCGTTTGGTGCCCATCGGGGTACCCGGTGAGTTGTGTATTGCCGGTCCAGGTGTAACCAGGGGATATTTAAACCGGCCTGAATTAACAGCAGAAAGGTTCTTAGAGGGGACAAGGGGGCTTGCCCCCTTGCCTGATTATAGTACAATCTATCGCAGCGGAGACAAAGCTCGCTGGTTTCCCGACGGCAGTATCGAATTTCTGGGCCGCATCGATAAGCAAGTAAAAATCAGGGGATTCAGGATTGAATTGGGTGAGATAGAGAATCAGCTTTTGCAGCATGAAGACATCAGTGCTGCCTTAGTCCTGGTAAAAGATATAAACAAGAACAAGACAGGTGGAAGCCATGGGGAGCAGCGGCAGTTATGTGCGTATATTGCGGCCCGGCAGGAGTTATCCGTACCCGGGTTAAGAGAGTATTTATTAAAGCACTTGCCGGATTACATGGTACCTTCTTATTATGTGTTGTTGGAGCGGATGCCCTTGACTCCGAACGGGAAACCCGCCCTCAACGTATTAGAGGGTTATGAACCCATCCCGGGTACCGGTGCGGAGTATATCGCGCCGGCCAATGACACGGAAATTACCATCGCCGAAATCTGGAAAGAGCTGCTTCACCTGGATAAAGTAAGTATACATGACAATTTCTTTGATCTTGGCGGCAATTCCATGCTGCTGCTTAAAGCCACCAATAAACTCAGGGAGGCTTTTAAATTTAAAGGGGATATACCTTTTACGGTCATGTTTCAATATACCACGATCCATTCATTATACGAGTATTTGAACCAGGCAGAAGTGGAGAGCATTGATTCAAACAAAAAATACAACCAGCAGGCTGAAACGTTAAACAAAGGTAAAAACCGGATGAAAAAGTTTATAAGACAGGCAAAGGAGGCGAACGATGAGTGAAACCGGGCTGGAAATAGCTGTTATTGGGATGAGTGGAAGGTTTCCCGGTGCTAGAAATATCCATGAATTCTGGGAAAATTTAAAAAATGGCGTAGAGTCGCTTGGTTTCTACACAGAGGAGGAGTTGGAGAGTGCCGGTGTGGATGCTGAATTACTAAAGAACCCCTATTATGTAAAAGCCGGGGGCGGCATTCTCGAGGATGTTGAATATTTTGATGCCGGGTTTTTCGATTATGTCCCCAGTGAAGCAGTGGTTATGCATCCTCAAATACGCATCTTTCATGAGTGTGCCTGGGAAGCGTTAGAGCATGCCGGTTATGATCCCGGTACATATGACAAAAAGATAGGGATTTATGCCGGGGCTTCATCCAGTCTTAACTGGGAGAACCTGGTCACACTATCCGGTAAGGCCCAGGAAGTGGGGCGATTTGCATCTGCCAGCTTAGCCAACAGCAATTTCCTGAGTACCCGAATCGCCTATAAATTAAATTTAAAGGGCCCTGGTTTTACACTGCAAACCGCATGTTCCACATCCCTGGTGACCATTGACCAGGCCTGTCGGGGGATATTAACCGGTCAGTGCAATATAGCTCTGGCAGGAGGGGTGTCCATATCCACTAAAAGGAACAGGGGTTATCTTTATAAAGAGGGAATGATCCAGTCACCGGATGGTCATTGTCGAGCCTTTGATGCCAGGGCAAAAGGAACCATCTCAGGAGAAGGTATTGGTATTGTTGTTTTAAAGCTCCTGGAGGATGCCATTTCAGAGGGTGATACCATTTATGCGGTTATAAAAGGTTCTGCCACCAATAACGATGGGAATCGGAAAGTCGGATATACAGCTCCCAGTATAGAGGGTCAGGCAGAGGTTATCCGAGCCGCACACCTGATGGCAGAAGTTGAACCGGAAAGTATTACATATATTGAAACCCACGGTACTGGCACACCCCTTGGAGACCCGGTGGAAATCGAGGCATTAAAGCAGGGATTTGCTACGGATAAAAAAGGCTTTTGTAAGATCGGTTCTGCTAAGACCAATATCGGTCACCTGGATGCAGCCGCAGGAATTGCCAGCTTTATAAAAGTGGTATTGGCGTTAACGCACCGTCAAATTCCCCCCGGTTTGCATTTCGAGACCCCCAATCCAAAAGTCGATTTTAAAAATAGTCCCTTCTGCGTCAATACAACGTTAATAGAGTGGAAAAACGATAAATATCCATTAAGAGCAGGGGTGAGCTCTTTTGGTATCGGCGGCACCAATGCCCATGTGGTTCTCGAGGAATTCCCCAGGAGGACAAAGGGGCTTGCCCCCTTACCTGATCAGCCCTCAAGGAAATACCAATTAATTCTCCTCTCCGCCAAATCCCAACCTGCCCTGGAAAAAATGACGGAAAACCTGGCAGAATTCCTGGAAAAAAACCCGGGAACCAGCCTGGCAGATGCGGCTTTTACGCTGCAGGCCGGTCGAGGGGTCTTTCGCCACCGACGAATGATGGTCTGTTCCACTAACGAGGAAACCCTGGAGACGTTGTCAAACCCCGCTTCCGGGAAAATGAAAACCTTTTGCACCCACCAGGAAAATCAAAACCCTGCACTGGTTTTTATGTTTCCTGGCCAGGGTTCGCAGTATGTCAACATGGGTTGGGAATTATATCAAAAAGAGCCTGTATTTCGAGAGGGAATGGACCGCTGTTTTGAGATATTAAAGCCGCTAATGGGGCATGATATCAAAGAAATTCTTTATCCCGGTGATTTGGTGAGTAAGGAAAGCTCCTCTGTGTCCTCTGTGTCCTCTGTGGCTAAAAATATCGACCAAACCGAAATTGCCCAACTGCTCATTTTTACGATTGAATATGCCCTGGCAAAATTGCTCATCCAATGGGACATCAAACCCAGTGCCATGATGGGTTACAGTTTTGGGGAATATGTGGCTGCCTGCGTATCCGGGGTGTTTTCTTTAAAAGATGCTTTAAAACTGGTGGTCTCCAGGGGGAGATTGATTCAGAAAGTGAAACCTGGTGCCATGTTAAGCGTCCCCCTTAGCAGGCAAGATTTAACCCCATTATTGGATTCGAATCCGGAATTGGAATTATCATTAGCCATTGACAATGGTCCGTCCTGCATCGTTGCCGGTTCCAATGAAGCCGTTGATGCCTTTGAAAAACAATTGAAAGAAAAGAAATTTTTGTGCATGCGGCTGCCCGTGTCCCATGCCATCCATTCCCCTATGATGTCTCTCATCCGGGAAGAATTCCAGGAGGTCGTCGGCTCCTTCACACTGCAAAAGCCGCAAATTCCTTATGTTTCCAATGTCACTGGTAACTGGATCCGTGCGGACCAGGCCGTGGATCCGGCGTATTGGGCCACCCACTTGAGACAAACAGTCCGCTTTGCCGAAGGGCTCAATGTGTTAGTCAACAAATGGGAAAATGCCTTATTCCTGGAGATCGGACCAGGGCGTGATCTCAGTGCCCTGGTGGTGCGGTACATCCAGCATAACCCAGCACAGCGAATTATCAACCTGATGAGGCATCCGCAAAAGGATGTATCAGATATCTATTGGCTGTTGAACCAGATGGGAAGATTGTGGTTCAATGGCATAAAACCCAACTGGCCTGGGTTCCATCATGGTAAAAAAAGGCAACGTATTCCTTTGCCTACCTATCCCTTTGACCGAGACCATTACCCGGCCCGCGGTGACCTACCCGATACAGGGATGAACAAGTTATCCCTGCACTTATCATTAAATAAAAAACCCGATAAGGCGGACTGGTTTTACATCCCATCATGGAAACGTTCCTTAATATTGTTTTCGGATATCGTGCCCCCCTCGACCCGGTCTTGCTGGCTTATGTTTGCTGACACTTGCGGTTTGGGTTCCCAATTGGCTAAACAACTCAGGGATAGAAATCAAACGGTTGTTGTGGTGAAACAGGGCGATGAGTTTTCCAAAAAGAATAACCTCGAATATACCATCAATCCCCAACAGGTTCCCGACTACAACACCCTGCTGGCTGAACTCAGAGCAGATGCGAACATTCCAGACAAAATCATTCATTTATGGAGTGTTACGTCTGAGGATGAGACATTATCCGGGATCGAAGCCTTTGACAGAGTCCAGGAGTTGGGGTTGTACAGTTTGATCTCCCTGGCAAAAGCCATTGAAAACCTGGACATTAGCAGTGATTTTGAAATCGTTGTTATTTCCAACAACACGCAAGAAGTAACCGGTAAAGAAAACCTGTGCCCGGAGAAATCAACAGTATTTGCACCCATTAAAGTGATTCCCCAGGAATATCCTTACATCCGCTGCCGCAGCCTGGATATTATTCTACCAGAGCCAGGAAGCAGCCATGAGAAAAAAATGGTAAAACAGTTGGCGGCTGAATTATTTTTTAAATCAGCGGATACAGTGATTGCTTATCGAGATGATTATCGGTGGGTACAAACCTTTGAGCCCATCCGCCTGGAGGAAGTACCAGGAAATATACCCCGATTAAAGAAAGGAGGTGTTTACCTGATAACCGGAGGCCTCGGACGCATTGGCCTTACCCTGGCCAGGTACCTGGCTGAAACAGTCCAAGCCAAACTCATTCTAACCGGCCGTTCTCCCTTTCCTGACAGGAAAGAGTGGGATGAATGGTTGTCCAATCACGAAAAGAATAATGGTGTTGCTATTAAGATACGTCGAATAAAGGAGCTGGAGAAACTGGGGGCAAAGATCCTGATTTTCAATGTCGATGCAGCCAACCAAAAAGAGATGGAGCGCATGGTTTTACTCTCAGAAGAACAGTTGGGACCCATTAATGGTGTGATTCATGCTGCTGGAGTATTAAGAGGAGGAACATCCTTTAACACCATTAACAAGTTAGATCAATCTGCCTTTGAAGAGCAATTTCAAGCCAAAGTGTACGCACTCCTGGTCCTGGAGGGAATCCTGGAGCACCGAAAGTTGGACTTTTGTTTACTTACATCTTCCCTTTCTCCGATTTTGGGAGGATTGAGGTTTGCTGCTTACTCGGCAGCCAATCAATTTATGGATGCTTTTGTATACAAACATAACCGGGAAAATCCCGGAGGCTGGATCAGTTTGAACTGGGGGGATTGGCAGACCCGGGAAGAAGCAAAACAGGAAACAACCATAGGGACAGCATTAAACCAATTAAACATGTCCCCGGATGAAGGGATAGAGACCTTTCGTCGGGTATTATACCATTGTGATACCAACCAGGTCATTATCTCATCCGGGGATTTGCAAGTCCGGATCGATCAATGGGTGAAACTTAAAACCCTGCGCCAACAGGACAATATCCATAAAAAACAGCCCACTACTTTTTATAGACAGTCTTATATATCAGGATCATATGTAAAACCCCGCACCCGGTTGGAACAGGACCTGGTCAACATCTGGCAGGGGTTGTTCGGGTATGACCGCATCGGGATTCATGATGATTTTTTAGAATTAGGCGGGGATTCGCTAAAAGCCATAACCGTCATATCTGCTATTCACAAGCAATTAAAAGTTCAAATCCCTTTGCCTGATTTTTTTAACCATCCCACTGTTGAAAAGCTGGCAGGATATATCAAAGGGGAACTTACCCCCAGCAGCGCTTACACTGCTGTCCCCACAGCAGAAAAAAAAGATTACTATCTACTCTCCCCGGCACAAAAGCGGTTGTATATTCTCCAGCAAATTGACAGTGAGAGTACCGCCTATAATGAAGTGCAAGCCGTGGTCATCCAGGACCTGTTGGACTGGAAGAAGTTAGAGAATATATTCCAGCGCTTAATCCAACGTCATGATTGCTATCGGACTTCTATTATTGTGGTAGAGGGAGAACCGGTGCAGAGAATTCATGCCCCCGCGGACGTGGAATTTGCTGTTGAGAAACCGGAAATACCAGCCGCTAATGGAAACATTGATAACCATGTGAATGAAATGATTGGTGATTTTATCCGGCCTTTTGATCTGTCCCGGCCCCCCTTTTTAAGGGCAGCGTTGATCAAAACCGGGAACCGGCAGCATATCCTGGTGGTGGATATGCATCACATTGTCACCGATGGAGTCTCTCAGCAAATTTTTGTAAAGGAAATGGCAGCCCTTTATGCAGGAAAGGAACTTCCATCCTTGAGAGTCCGGTATAAAGATTATGCGCAGTGGCTTAATCTTCCGCAGCAGCAAGTTATCCTGGCAAACCAGGCAGCTTATTGGCTGGAGCAATTCCAGGATGGCATCCCGGTGCTCAACCTGCCGCTGGATAATCCCAGGCCCCCTTTACAGGAAATTACCGGGACCAGGACCGGCTTTGAAATAAGCAAAGGGGAAACTGATGCATTAAAACACCTGGCAGCAAAGCAAGGAACCACTTTGTATGTGATGTTGTTAGCTGCATTTAATGTGATGTTAGCAAAAATCTGCAGCCAGGAAGATATTGTAATCGGAACCCCCACTGCTGGCCGACGGCATGCGGATTTAGAACAAATCACCGGCATGTTTGTCAATACCCTGGCCTTGAGAAACTACCCGGGACCCGGGGAAATATTTACCAGGTTTCTCCACCAGGTCAAAGATAATACTTTAAAAGCCTTTGACAACCAGGACTATCCCTTTGAAGAATTAGTGGAACAAGTCCCGGTTAACCGGGAAGTCAACCGTAATCCATTGTTTGATGTCATGTTTGTCATGCAGAATGTTGATGTCCAACAGGCAGAAAATCTTGATTTGTCCTTAAAACCGTATAGATATAAAAGAAAGATATCAAGATTCGATCTGACATTACAGGCTTTTGAAATAAATAAACAATTGAAGTTTACCCTTGAATACTGCACCAAATTGTTTAAGGCTGAAACCATCAAACGATTCATTGGGTATTTTAAGAAAATAATTTCATCAGTACTTGAGAACCCGGTGAGGAAAATATCGGAAATAGAAATTATACCAGGGGAAGAAAAGGCCTGGATATTATTTGATTTTAATAATACGGCCGCAGGCTTCCCAGGGGACAAAACCATCCATGAATTATTTGTCCGGCAAGTGGAGAGAACCCCGGACCATGTGGCCCTGGTAGGGCAAATTACAAATTACAAATTACAAATTACAAACAAAGCGGAGCCCTTCGGGCAGGTTTTATACGCCTTCGGCG
>CP070627.1:4511625-4530016 GCA_020355945.1 Candidatus Aminicenantota bacterium
CCACCTGGCCAGGTCACCGGTTTTATACATTTTTTTACCCGGGTTAAAGAGGTTTTCCGTAAATTTTTCACTTGTAGTTTCCACATCATTAATATACCCTTTTGCCAGACCATCCCCTGCTGCAAATAATTCTCCCGGTATCCCTAACGGTTGTAAACAGTAGTCTTTATCCAGGATATATACCTGTGTATTAATGGCAGGTTTTCCCACCGGGACTATTCTTGTTTCCAGGTTATAAGGAATCTCATAATACAAGGCATCATCCGTATATTCAGTTTGACCGTAGGCATTTAATAAACGCAGGTTGTAATTCTTAAAAAATTTATTTACCAATGAAGGTTCGATTTTTTCCCCGGTTAAAAGTAACACCCTCAGTTGATTCAATGGTGGTTTTATTTTCTCTTTTAACAGCTCCAAATAAGAGTTTAACATGGATGGAACCACTTCTAAAACTGTAATACTGTCGTTATCGACTCTTCTGAAGAGTTCATACGAGTCCATGATTACAGCTTTTGGATAGATATGGAATTTGCTTGCTAAAACAAGAGGTGCAAATATCTGCCATACAGAGGCGGCAAAACTAATATTCAAACATTGACAAAAAATATCATCCCGGCATAAATCCATCTCTTTTATCTTCGAATATATATTATTGATTGTCCCGGTATGGGTTATAATAATTCCTTTGGGTTTGCCGGTGGATCCCGAGGTGTAAAAAATAAAAGCACCCTCCTCTGAATCCGCTGTCTTCCGTACATGTTTACTTTTAGAATATGAAGCAATCCCCTGGTTATCAAAATCAATCACCCGGCAATTGGCATTCGAAATATAATCGCATTCTTTCCCTTTGATGGCAAAACCGGCACCGCTGTTTTCAAGGAGTGCACTTTTTCTTTTGCCCGGGTAGGTTACATCCAGGGGTAGACAGATGCCATTAATTTTCAAAATCCCGATTATCCCGATTATTAGGTCCAGTGAACGCTCCTTTAAAAGTCCTACAATATCACCGCTTCGAATCCCCTTTTCCACCAGCATCTCTGCCAATTGGTTACATCTCTCATCCAACTCTTTATAAGAAATCATTTCATCGTTAAATACAATGACAATGTTATCACGGATTTTGCTTTTGGCTGCCTGTTCTTCGAATAGCTGGTTGATTTTTTTATCTTTCGGATAACATGCGTCTGTGCTATTAAAATCAATCAATATCAATTCTTTTTCTTTCTTTGTTAATATGCTTACATCAGATATACGTACACCGGGATTATCCGTAATACTTTCAAGCATACGGCTAAAGTGCCCGCTTAGATACATGAGATGTTCTCTATCCAGTATCCCATTATTGTAAATAAATCTTATTTTTATCTCACCTGACAGCGTAATGCTGACGGTTAAATCATAGTGGCTCATTTCAAAAATAGAATATTTGTGGATGGCTAAAGAGCTGTTGTTTTGCAAAAATAATTCATTTAACGGGTAGTTGTCTACCACCAGTAGAGAATCAAAAAATTCATCTTTATTTTCCAATTCACTGCAATCTTTAATGGTTGTTAACGATGTATGTCCAAAGTCTTCTCTTTTCTGTAAATGAATACTTGTTCTTTTAACCACCTGGCCTATTTTCTCCCGGATATTGGTTTTGATTCTTAAGGGTAATGTGTTTATAAAAAGGCCGACTATTTTATCTATCCCTTTTATTTTCGCGGTTCTTCCCGATACGGTGGTTCCAAAAATGACATCATTATCATTGGTATATTTTTGCAGCAGTAATCCCCAGGCTGTATACAATATGGAAGACAGCGTTACTTTCCGGGATTTTGAATAGGTTTCCAATTTGTTTTTCAGGACAGCGCCTATTTTAATGGGATAGTCTTCGATTTCTTTTACACTTCTTTCTTTTCTCTTTTTTATCGGTAATTCTGTTTTGTTGGTAAATCCTTCCAAATACTCTTTCCAGAATTTTTTTTCTTTACCGGTATCCCGTGATTTACTCCACTTTACAAACTCTTTAAACTTTTTTTTTACCGGTTTTACCGGCTGAATTCCATTCTTTAAATCATTGTAAAATTCCAAAAATTCCTTCAATATAATCCCATTGCTCCATCCATCATAAACAATGTGGTGATTGCTTATAATCATTTCATATTTACCGGGTTGGATTTTGAATAATAATATTCTAAAGGGAACTTCCGTTAAGTTGAATTTTCTTTTCCTATCTGTAAACTTCACTTCTGCGATTAACCGTTCTTGCTCTTCGCTGCAATAACCTTTATCGGAAAAATCATAGGTGATTATTTCAACTTCATGCTTTTTCAAGATAACCTGGGTGGGTTGATCCAACTGTTCCCAACGGAAAACGGTTCGAAGCATCTCATTCGCTTCTACCACAAAATTCCATGCTTTCCTGAAACTAACCGTATCGATATCACCGGTTATGCCCAGACATAATTGTTCGAAATAGTGATCCCTTTCGCGATCCTTTAAATAGTGAAAAAATATTCCTTCTTGCAAAGGGGTTAATGCTGTAATATCTTCTATTTCATTTGTATCTAATTTTTCTTTCATTGGAGTAGTATCCTGGTATGATGTCTGTTCCTTCCTGTTTTCAAGGGCCTGGATTTGAATTATTTCGCATCTAGGGCAATATTTTTATCATTAACGATTACGATTACCGGTTGATGGCTGCTGATTTCACTTTCAGACAGATATTTAAAAGCCAGTATTGCCACCTTGTGTCCTTTTGGAATCAGATGAGCGGAGGGACCATTCAAACATATGGACCCACTGCCTTCTTTCCCTTCTATCACATAGGTTTCAAGCCTATGGCCATTATTAAAATCAGCTACCAGTACACATTCATTGGGTAATAATCCGGCTTTTTTCATTAAGTTGGAGTCTATTGTAATGCTGCCTGCGTAATTTAAATCCGCTTCCGTTACGGTTGCCCCGTGAATTTTAGATTTTAGAATCTTCAACATAGTAATATATCCTTAATTCGGCATTTCCCCGCCTTTTTTCTTCCCTTTCACAGCAGACGTGTTATATAAAAAACTCACGATGCTGTCATTATTTGTATCTAAATAGTACATATTCGTGAAAAATTCAATTGCTTTTTCTTTCAAGTCAGAAACAATTTCCAACAAATATTTTCTGCCCAGGAAAGCACGTATTGTTTTTTCAGCCTCTTCTTCTTTCCAATTGTTTTCCGCTAAAGACAATAGATGCCTGAAGCATTGGGCATTCGACCTGTTCAGACCGTCAAGAATACCTGCTATTTTTTGCTCGTATTCGGTTACCAGGTGAAATGCTTTTTTATTATTTTTCAATCTTTTCTTTGTATCGGATAACCTGAGTAAGTAAACCGGCATTGCGGAGAAATTAGAAAAGATGTCATTTAATTCCCGGAAATAGCCGTACAAGAAATTATAAAGCCTTAGAATGCGCTCATCAACAAAATCATAATTATAAACATCATCATACCTGCCGTTTCCCATAAGATTGTCCTTTTTAATTTTATTATCCAACCGGCTTCCCCTGGTTAAACGATACCTGGTAATCATCATTTTGTAATCATAGGCAAAACCATATTTTTCTAAAAAGGTGACATTTTCATATAAACCTTTAAACCTCGAGTAAGGATTAAAGTTAATAAAGCCGATTTTCGTATTTATATCATACTTTCGAAAAAACTCGATGCTATTGTAGTTATCTTCAAGCGCTGCTCTCTTGCCGTAAAGTTTAAGGTCTTCCCGGTTAGCTGTTTCTATTCCCAATAAAACAGCACTTAGACCCGATTTTTTTAATAGGTGCACCAATTTCGGAGAGAGTTCCTTATAAAATTCAGCCCTGATATCTATAAAATATGAAATATCAAGATTCATATCGATAATTCCCCGGGCAATTTCTTCCATTCGCCTCGTGCCGCCGTGCGAGTCTTCAAAACTAAGATCGATAAAATTGATACGTTTAACCCCTAAGCCATGCAGTGACTTAATTTCACTTAAAACATTGCGAACACTTCTACTTCGCCATTTTTTCCAGAAATCCCCGGCCACACAGAAGCTGCAGTTGGCAAAACATCCCCGGGATGTTGCTAAGACTGCAATTTTCAATTTATTTTCTATTAAGTAGTCTCTACTGGGGGGCGGGAGAATATCGATATCCGGTATCAAATCCCTGCGTTCGTTTAAAACAATGGAATCGCCGCACCGATATGTCAGACCTTTTATATCTTTTAAGTCTTTTTGGTTTTCAAGGGATGAAACCAGTTCGAGGAATGTATACTCTCCTTCTCCCCTGATTATAAAATCCACAAAGTCAGCTTCTTTCATCATCTCAACATCATAATAAGTAGGCAAATATCCCCCGGCGCAGATATAAACATCTTTTAGCTTTTGTTTTATTTTTTTGCAAAAGGCATAAAAGGAATCTTTTGATAACGTGTAAACACTTCCGCCAATTATATCAGGCCCAAAACGTATTATTTCATCATAATCCAATTGGTCCTGGTATCCGCCTTTAATCATCACTTCATAACCTTGTTTTCTCATAAGGGCTGCGATTGAAGCAATCCCCAACTCCTCCTGGCCGTCGTCACCTTCTTGCCTGCTGTAAATTGATACGAACAAAACTTTGAAAGCCATATATCACCAGCCTTAATTAATATCTATAATTATCGTAAAAGAATATTTTCAGCATATTTGAGTACCCGGGTCTCATGGAATATATTTTTCTTAAGAGTTCGATACTCTTCTTCCCCAGGTCACCGGCCTTCTTAATATGAATATTCTGACCATCTTCATCGAGCGTTATTTTAAGAGCCTTTCTTTCATCCCAGGAGGTTTCGGATAAATTTAACAACTCCCGGAAAATGTCGGCATTCTTTTTATTTAACTCATCGAGAATTTGTCTTATCTCTTTTTCATAACTGCAAACCATCCGGTACACTTCAAGATCATTTTTTATCTTTTCCTTTAACACGAATAACTTTGTTAAAAAAAACTCCCTGCTGTGGATTGTCTTTAAGCTGTCTTCCACCTTTTTAGCATAGGATGTTATAAAATCATACAGTATACCTATCCGTTCATCGACAAACCTGTAATTGGTTACGTCATCATACTTTCCATCTCCCAACAGGCCGTCATTCTTTAATTTTTCATAGAGTCTACTGCCTCTTGTCAGCCGGTATCTTAATGTGAATTTCACAAAGTCAAAGGAAAAATAATATTTTTCCAGGAAAACAGCGTTTTGTCTTAATCCTTCAAAATTCGAATAAGGATTAAAATTTATAAATCCAATGTCAACCCAGAAGGAATAATTCCTGTAAAAGTCGATGCAATTACGATTATCCTCCAGTGAGGCAATTTTTCCGTAAAGTTCCAGGTCTTCCTCATTATTGGTCTCGATACCTACCATTATAATACGCAAACCGGATTTTCTCAACAACTTGAGGATCTGGGGGTCTACTTTTTTATAAAATTCAGCTCTTACATCAATGCGATAAGTAATATCTAAATTTTCATCGATAATTCCCCGGGCGATTTTCTTAATCCTTTCATAGTTATTTTCATCGGAATCTTCGAAACTCACATCCATGATATAATAATTTTTAAATCCGAGTTTGTATAGATATTTGATTTCTTCCAGTACTTTTTTGACACTTCTGCCGCGCCATTTTTTCCAGAAGCTCCTGTTAAGGCAAAAAGTACAATTTCCCAGGCAGCCCCGTGTCGTAGAGAGCGGCACAATTTCCGCTTTGCTCCGGATTGAAAAATCCCGGGCCGGAAGAGGGAGAATATCAAGGTCGGCAATTAACTCTCTCTCTTCATTCACAATTACCTCGGTACCCTCCCGGTAAATTAAACCCTTTACATCTTTTAAATCTTTTTTCTTTTCCAGGTATGAAACCAGGTCAAGAAAGGAAAATTCACCTTCCCCCCTGATGATGAAATCAATAAAATCAGCTTCGGCCAGTATTTCCCGGTAATTAAAAGTGGGGAAAAATCCACCGGTACAGGTATAGGTGCCGGGTAGATACTCTTTAATTTTCAAACAAAATTTATAAAATCCTTTCTTTGATGCAGAATAAAGCGGACCTCCAATAATATCCGGTTGGAAATCAATTATTTTATCGTAATCGATCTCAGGCTCGGTACCGCCCATAAGTATCACTTCATATCCATTCTCCCTCAAAACCGCTGCAATCGAAGCAATCCCGATTTCTTCGTACCGTGCAGGATTTTTTTCTTTATATATTGCTGTTAATAAAATCCTGAATTTTTTGTTCATGTCAACGATACTCCTTTCGTATAAACCCAGTCTTCGGATTCTTTCCTGGAAAGCTAATTCGTTCCCAGGTCCAGGAAAAACATACCCAGGATATCACTGTACCTGGGACCTAGAGAATACATTTTTTGCAAAAATTGAATTCCCTTTCTTTTCATATTTATACTGGTTTCCTGGAGGTCATCCATGCTGCAAAATTTATCAGTAATCATATCGGCTTTTTTTTCATCCCATGAATGCTCTGCTAAAAATATTAATTCCCTGAAACATTCAGCATTATTTTTGCCGATTTCATCAAGTTTTTCTTTAATTTCCAGGTTATGGAGGCGAATTATTTCCCGGGCTTTATTATCATCTTTTATTTTTTCTTTCAGGAGATTTAATTTTGCCAGGTAAAACTCTCTACTCATTATTCCTTCCATAATAGCCCTGGTTTTCTCATAATAAGATGCAATGTAATCCCAGAGTAACCCGACACGCCTGTCCACAAAATCATAATTAAAATAATCGTCAAATTTCCCTTTTTTTATGAGTTTATCTCGCCTTACTTTTTCTGAAAGTGGATTCCCTTTTAGGTTCTGGTATCTACTCTTTATTTTATAAAGACTAAAGCTTAACCTATTTTTTTCTAAGAAATCAATATTTTTTTTGAGCCTTTCGAAAGTGGAATAGGGATTAAAATTGATAAAGCCGAATTCAATTGGTATTTGATGATTTCTGAAAAACTCGAGGCAATTACTATTTTCCCCGGGAGAGGTTGTTACGCCATATAATTTCAAATCCTCTTCATTGCCGCTTTCTATACCGATCAATACAAGAGACAATCCTGATTTTTTCAATAAATCCGTAATTCCTGAGTTTGCCTTTTGATAAAAGTCCGTTCTGAGATTTACCCGGTATGAAATATCCAACTTCATATCTATAATACCCTGTGCAATACCTTTAAGCCTGTTGAGGCCCTCATAAGAATCTTCAAAACTGGAATCCACAAACATGAAATGCTTAATTCCCAGTTGGTATAAATACGTGATTTCAGCCAGGATATTTTCTACATTTCTTCCCCGCCATTTTTTCCAAAAGGGACCTGCAAAGCAGAAAGTGCAGTGGGCCATACATCCGCGGGAGGTTGAAATGGGAGCAATCTTTGATTTATTAGCTATTAAAAAATCCCGGTGCGGAAAAGGAAGACGATTAATGTCAGGAATCAATTCCCTGTCATCGTTAACAATGATTTTATCACCAGCCCTGTAAACCAATCCTTTTATATTCTTAAAATCTTTTTTTCCTTCAATACTGGCAGCAAGCTCAAGAAATGTAAATTCACCTTCTCCTCTAACTATAAAATCAATAAAATGAGCTTCATTCATCATTTCTCGAGCATTAAAAGTGGGAAAGTTTCCACCTGCGCATATATAGACACGGGGTAGATATTCTTTTACTCTTAAACAGAACTTATAAAATGAACTCTTTGAAATGGAATAAACAGGGCAACCGATTATATCAGGCTGCAAATGAATTATTTTACTATAATCAATCTCATTTTCACTGCCCCCGGTAATCATAATTTGATAGCCATTTTCTCTCAAAACTGCAGCTATCGAGGCAATTCCAATTTCCTCTATTTTTAGTGGTTTTTCATTGAAAACTGCTGCTAATAAAATTTTTAACTTCATATTTATAAATCCTCACAATCTATCGGATGTTTCATATTTAAATTGGGGTTAATGATAGGATATCTTCGATATTCTCTTTATTTAATCTAATATACATAATGTCCGTCCAATGGCCACCGGGGATAATCATTCTTCCATATTCGGGTGAGATCTTTTTCAAGTATTTCAAAAATTTTAAAAGCTCTCTGTCGAGTCATACGCTGATGAATCTTTTCTTTATGAAAATCAATCACATCTTCATCAAAAGGAAGACCCTCCGGGGTCACAAAACGGATAGCCCCATCGCAGTCCCTGGCGGTAATCAAATGATTTTTATTATAAATACTGGGGGAGAAGGGAATATCTAAAATACCTTCCTGGAAATCTCTGGTTATCCCTCTGGCGATAGACCCTTGACCCAATTGCTCTATCGAGTTCATTAGGGCTGTGACTTCCCTGGTTAACAATACCATCTCCTGCTTCACCATTGGCCAGTTTATGGTTTCCTCCTTAGCCCTAAGGAGCCCTATATGGGTAATCCGCAGCCCTTCGGCGTTATCTTCTTTGGAGGGAATATGATGTGATTCCACAGGCGTTTTCGTCATGATTCGAGTGGCTCCTGCTAAGGCACCGGTTATTGATGAATTTAAGATTAAATCCCTGGCTTTATGGATATCACTGGGAAATGAGGCCATGTATTGATGATAGACTGTGGAGACGGTACAATCCCGGAGGCCATATTTTGCCAGATATTGTCGTGTCATTTGATGCAGTACTCTCACAGCCGCGATATCCTGGGATCGGTTTCCTTGCTCTGCCAACCCTACGCTAATACACTTTACTCCCGATTTGGCAGAGAGAATCGCCTGGACAATGTTAATACAGATAGGAATGGCAGGTTCTAACAAACAGCAAGTGAGAGGGCCGAAATACTCCCGGTTAATAATAATGCCGAAATTTTGATAATACCAATCCGCCAACTTATCGATGTATTTCCAGTAAAAAAGACTCTCCACCGGTGAAGTATTTTTATCATAGGGATAGAGATAGCAAAGAAATCCACCTTCCAGGGAAGTCGTACCACCAGCCAGTGCAATTTCATAAACCAAACGGTGGTCCGGTGACCCTCCCCTGATCTGGAACGGATTGTCAATAGAATGAACGATCTCTTCAATACCTTTGACTCCATGAACCGGCACCGGGTAACCATTAAGAAACGACTGTTTGCCCTTTTCTGATTTCCACACACCTTCCTGGGCTTTGTCAAACATTTTTTTGCGACTGGCGGCATCCAGTTGGATGGAGGATATATCCAGGCCTTTTTTCCGTAAAAAAGTCAAGATCTCTATCTCATCACAGGTGTGGGCAACACCGGTACGGGGTTGAACCAGGGGACTGGAGTTAAAGGATTGATTATTTACAAGGATGTGATGCATGTTTTTTAAGACATCCGCATGATTTCTTTTTATATCGGCATCCCATACCTCTTGACCGGTGGACCAGGAATTAAGAACCATATCCCTCTGCGAATGAAACTCTTCATCACTGAGGGGATAATCATCGATAACATCTTTGCTGGCAATATGAAGGGGTTCATCCGTTACCAGGTGGCGCACTCTTTTCTTTTTAATTTTTTTGTAATAGAGGTACTTTAAGAGCCGTTCCATTATTTCATGGCAAGAAATGGGTTTCGGTAATACCAGATCGAAGCCCATTTTCCGATATTTTTTTATTACACTTTCATCACCTTCCTGTACGGAAAGATTACCGCCCAGGTACCACACTTTTGCACCCCTGTTCCTGGAATTGAACTGTCTCAACTTTAAAGGAAAATCCTTGAGATAAAGGTCAACATGCCCATTCATACAGGAAATAAAAATGACATCAAAATTTTCTGCACGCTTGAAAAAATCCTCCAAATCATTCATTATCCCTATATTTTTTACAAAAAAACCAGCTTCTCTAAAAGCAATCTCCAAAAGTGACATCCCAACAGAATGGGAATCATCCCCAACACTTCCAATCAATAAACAGAAAGCTTCACTCATCCTTTGAAGGAAATTTAATTCTGTTTCTACTTTTATCACCCAATTCTGGGACTGGAAAGTATTTCCTTAAATCTCTGCACAAGTGCACCAGCTTCGTGGCGCCCGTAAGCTTCCGCCGTTACCCGCTGCCGGGGGTTACAAATTACGACAGAACTCTTTAAATAAGCTACCGCCATTATCTACTGCTCAATAGGTCCTAATTTGAATCCGCTTTTATTACAGCGGAACTTATTGATCGAACTTTCTTTACCTCGATTCCTTGACCAACCGGTAAAGTAAAAAAAATGAACTATCTTTGAACTTCTTCGCCTTTTTGATGAAAAAGGAACCTTCCTTTAAAGTTGAGTCGTTTCAACCAGGAGTCTCAATTTCATCAAAATATTTATAACATAATTTAATAAAAAGTAAATCCCTAAAATTCTCCGATTTTTTCACTGGTTTTAAGAGATGGAATTAGAAATGTTTTTGAGGATAAAATCCTAATTTTCTTCCTATGAAGAACAAAATTTTAACACTTTTTTCCCAGGCATTAACGGCTGTGCTGCTTTTATAATGCAGGTTTTGGATTTCCTTTCGCTGTTTTCCCGTTATGGAGAAATTTAATGGTTTAACTCCCTCCCTAATGGTTCGTTAGCCCTCCTGGGGTATGCTGTCCCCTACCCCCCTACCTTGTCCCGGAATAACCTACTTATTTTCCAAAACCGGGGACGCCCATTCACCATTCATGTAAAAAAAATCAAAAAAAAAAAATATCCAGTTGAAATAATAATGAATAGAGAATAAAATATTAATATGAAAATGAAAATAGAAAATGGAGTAAAGCGATGAAAGCCGATGTTCAATTAATACTTAATAAATACATCTCTCTCCCGGAGAAGTTGCAAGAAGAAGTGGAGGATTTTATCGATTTCCTGGTGTTTAAGCAGCAAAGGCAAGAAAAATCACTCCAGGAGGGTATTGCCAGGAAAAAAGAAAGTAACAAAAGAAAAAAGAAAAAATCCAACTTCGGCAGTGCCAGGGGGTTGATTGTGATAAAAAGTGATTTTGACCAGCCAATCGAGGATTTTAAAGAGTATATGTAATGAAATACCTCTTTGATACTCACGTTTTTATCTGGTATGCCCTTGGTGATGAGAGATTGAGTCCCCGGGCAAAGGATTTGATAGATTCCCCACACGACAGATTCATTAGTATGGCCAGTATATGGGAAATAGCAATAAAGGTAAATATTGGTCATCTTGAATTTAGAGAACCTTTCGATAAAATTGTCACCGATCAATTCCGGATTAACGGCTATAAATTGCTAAATCTAAAGTTGCAGCACCTTTTTAAATTAAGCAGCTTGCCGCTTCATCATAGGGACCCATTTGACAGGCTTATTATTTCTCAAGCTTTAGTTGAAAAAATACCTATTGTGAGTGTGGATGAAAAATTTGATGATTATGGTGTGGATACCATCTGGTAATCTCATGGAAGATGGGACGGTAGTTGACATCTTTTCTTTAGTATGATAAAAAATAATTTACCGGGAACACCCCGATGTTTAGATGGAGAATACCCATGTTGGTAGAGCCAAAGGGGTTAGTAAAAAATGCTCAGCCCCCAAAGGCGGTAGCATATTCTAATCATTGTTGATAGACAAACGCGAATTTCGTATAATTATATTTAGGTCGCAACACACAGACTTTACGATTTCGATTTATGTCACAGGACAAGTCAAATAACTCATGGTGGGCTGGCTTTTTCTTCGTTAGCCACACACTTACCGACGCTGAGTATTGTCGGCAGTTGATTCTCCCGGCAATCGAAGCAATAGTTGAACGCGGATTTAATCAGTATGTCTTCATGGACTTTGAGAATTTTGGCCGGGGACACAAAAGCGATGGCCGAAATGCTCACCTTTTTGCCGCCGCTTACGCACGCGAGATTGATCGACTCTTGGGCGACTCGAAACGGATGCTCTTGGTCGCCTCTCTGGCTGCTACTCGTTCAGACTGGGTAAAATACGAGGTCGACTGGTGGGTTAAGCACCGTCAAATGCGAGATATCCTTGTCATACTCAGGGAACCTTGTGAGCCGACGAGTTTAAATCCGGAGCTTTATCAATGTCGACAGATTGCCATGTTCGATCCTGCAGATATTAATAACGCACGTAAGCTTCGCGTGATTCTAAATCGTTTTCAGGGGGATCAGGGAGAGAAAGGGGACAGGCCAAAATAAAAAATAACTCTTCGGTAAAAGGATTCCGGTCAACATTTCGATATTCCGGATCAACGGCAATAAATGAAGTGAACTCTGTCAACAGGTTATAAGTCAGCCCCAGTTTAGTCACTTCCTCTTTACGTTCGTCATTGTAGCACAGTTGGTTATAATCGGCCAGCAGCCTGATCTTGTGCCGTGCCCACAGGTAACGCAGAGCTGAATTTTCAAGGGATGGTTTGATTTGGCTGGCATCGATCATATTTTCGTAAATCATTCCCCTGCATCTGCCTTGTAAATAAATCTTTCCTTTGGGTTTACCCTTGTATTTTCCAAACACGATAACCAGTCTCTCTGCCATAATATCCGGTATGGAAAGGGGTTCGATATCATAGGCCTCAAAACCCTGGTAGTCGATGGTGATGTCAGTGAGTACCGGTGATTCAACCAGTTTTCTGATTTTTTTTGCTACTTGACCGGCCTCCTGGGGATTGGTGATAACAAAGGGTTCACCCATGCCCAATCTTGCCATTCCTTCGATGATATAACGGTTAACGCCGGTTCCGATTCCAAAGGTAAAAATATTGGCATTGCCCAGGCTGCGGCGAATCAAATCAAAAACCTCCAATCAGGTCCTTGAGAAGTTGCTTTGATATATCCAGGGGAAACCCGCTCATGGAACCGGAGACATCAACAATAAACATATAATCGCGGGGCGGGATATCGGACAGCTTTAAAGATTTCGGGGGCTGCATCTAAAATGAACGGTTGATTTTTCCTGGAAAATGTGTTATCATTTATTTTCTTCACAAAACAAATCATTTCAAATGATTCAAGTAATCATCGTGATATGTGGCTGGTTATTTAAAGAAGGCTAAACGTTTTCAAAATCTCATATAAAAAATAGGAGGTAAATCAAATGAAACAAAAACAAATGACCAAGAAACTGACTTTCAACAAGGAAACCGTATCCAACCTGGAATTGGACAAGGCTTTAGGTGGAAAATTTACCATGGATTATTCCCAATGCGGAACCGGCTATGCTACGCTTGTTCCTTGTTTGTGTGGCGGCGACGAAACCTTCTTTTGCTAGTGCCTTTCAGTTCATGGAAAAAATGATGAATTGAATTCTCGGATTGGGCAGGAGCGTAGGTATTCGCATTTCAAAATCCCGCTCCTGCCCAATTTTTTCTCCAATTCTATGAATCGTCCCTGGTTCCCATTTGCCTCCGGCGGGGCCGCGGGAAATAATTTACCTGGTATCGTTCCCTGCCGCTTATATGCCATTTGTCCCTGATATTATATCATTTGTCGCCGGCTTTATATCATTTATCGCCGCCATTATATCATTTGTCGCCTCCTTCACATCATTTGTCGCCGCCTTTACATCATTTGTATCCGCTTATATATCATTTGTCCCGGCTTATATGTCAGTTGTCGCCGCTGCTATATCATTAAAGGAAAAAACTTTACCTGGCACGGAGGTTTTTCCTGGCTGCCGGAGGCCCGAAGGGTCTTATAGGTCCCCCATGCCATGGGGTTTTATTGTCTTCTTCACCCTGCCGGTCTGTAATAGTCTCCATAAGCCCAGGCCGGAAATAATGGTAATGATCCCGAAAATAATCCCGCCTTTTACAGCGGCGACCGTCTCATTTTCCCCGATACTGGTGCCGACAAAAGCTATAGTAAAACCGGCCAAAAGAACCCATAAGCCAAAAAGCACCCACTTCCACCAGGGCATGGGCACGCCCCGATCCTCCATCCAGGTTTTAAATCCAAGAAAAACCAGGGTCACCAGGATTCCTTCAATAAACCAGAAAAATCCACTGTTGAAAAATTGCATGATGGGCCTCCTTTATTCGATAAAATCCTCGGACCGCAGCCACCAGGGAGGTTTCCTGTAAGAAGCATTTTCACCACCCAGTGAAGGCATATAATACTTTTGCGGGTCCGGTCCGGGATAAAAGATTTTCTGCAAACCGGTCAAGGCCTTATCAGCAAGTCCGGTAGGATCATATAAGGACACATTAAAGGCTGCTTTATGAAGCCAGTTGGCCTTACGAGTATAGGGACAAGCAGCAATGCAAAGCCTGCACCCGATGTTCCCCAGGTTTGAATTCCAGAATCTAAAACAAGTGGGAGCATTGAAGGGGTACTTTTCATATCCGCGAATCTCTACTTTACCACCCCTGGTAATGGAGTTGCTTGGGCATTGGTCGGCACAAATTTTACAGTGTTTGCAAAAATCCTTTACACCGATGTCGATGGGTTTGTCCGGTTGTAACTGCAGATTGGTGGTAATCACGGCTGGCCGAAAATTACACCCCAATTCCGGGGTAATCACAATAGAATGCCGGCCTTGTTCTCCCAGCCCCGCATCGATAGCAATAGGAGGCACCATCAGATCATAGTCTGTCCCGGGAGTATGAGGGCGGGCCGCATACCCCAATTGTTTGATAAAAGAGGCCACCCGGAATGCCACGATCCGGGAAATGGAATAGGCGTCATTAGAGGTGCCATAATTGGGATTGGCATACATCGGGTCCCAGGACATGGGGGTACCCACCACAACAGCATACTCCCAATGTTTTGGCACTTCAATGGGCTTATCGGGATCAAAACCTCTTCCCCTCATGGGATAAAGATATACCCAATCGGGATTCAGTTTGGCGATTCCCACCAGGGTGGCTCCGAATTCATGGGCCATTTTTTTTATCAGTTTGGATGTTTTTTTAGGGTCTTTCATTTTTAAGGGTGTGGTTGGTTCATTGAAACGACCGCCTATGGGAAAGTCCGATTCCTCCGGCGGTTTGTCGATACGGGGTGGAGAAACCGCACCCATGGCGTTTGAGTAGGCATTGGCCAGGATAAATTGTTTCTTGTATTTTTGCCGGTCTGCCATCATTTTGGGAAAAATCTCTTTCCTCAAGGAGAGGTCCACTTCCAGTGCTTCCGGGTTCTTTTTGTAAAAAGCCTGCAAGTGGTCCGGTAACCCGCTTAAACCGGTTTCTTCGTTCCAGTTGCGCATCAGGACCCCCATCCGGGCAAATATTACTTCAGCGCGGGCATCGGGTCTGGTGGTAGGGCCCACTTTCCGATATGGTGGGTGATCGATCTGCCACGGTTTCCGGTTAAAGGTCTGACTGCCCCCTTCAAAGGTTTCCCACCCGGTGTAAGTAGAGGGGTCTTTGCCTGCTTCGTAGCCGAAAAAACCCAGGCCCACACCGCCCAGGGCCGCACCAGCCGCGCCAGAGGCCTTTAAAAACTGTCTCCTGCTTAACGTGTTATCCTTTTTTGAATCCTTCATCATACCTCCAGAATTAATACGCAGTCGAAGAGCACTGCCCCTTTTTTTATTGTTTTGCTTGTCTCTCTTTCTCTTTCAACTCCTTGTAGGCAGCCACGATGCTTTTGTTGGTTCGTATGAGACAAAAGCAATCATATCGTCGCAACGCAGACTATATTTCTTAGAGAATGCGTCATCCTTCTTTTTTTTTGCCTCTAAACCGGTGGACATGAACAGAATCGTGTAAATTAAAGTTGAAATTAAGATTAAACGTTTCATTTATCCTCCTTTTTTAAAAACCGCCAGATAATTTAATTCTAATTCCCGGATTATAAAAAATATCTTATGGAAAGTCAACCAGTACGGAAAAACGGGGGACAGGCAAAAAAAATGTATTGCAATGTCCCTCAATTTATTATAAAATAATGAGCGGCGTTATCTAAAGCTATTTCAGACGGAGGAAAACATGGCTAAATTAACTGATGCTGAAGCATTGATGGTCCTTGGAGGTAGTGATCATCCATGGGACAGGGATGAGGTCTCGGACCCGCTGGTAACAGAAACAGATGAAGACCCATGGGATGAGAACAAATCCCCAGGACATCCCTGGGATGATTGTTCATAACACTTAGAAGGTAACCATTTTTTCAGTACTATCGTAACCTACTATAAGCGAGGTAAAGACAAGATAAGCGTAAGGGAGGGATTCTTCCACAATTTTGGCGTTTCCCATTTCTACTGCTTCCTGGCAGCCGGCAGGGTCTTTGAAGAAATAGGAAATAGGGGCAGGTTTATGTAAAGGGTGATTATGCCTATGTCGCGATAAATCAAACCTTTAGCTCGTCAGATGATGACGATTACATCGCATTGCAAATTTTAGATGTATCCAATCCCAATGTCCCCCAGGCGCGAGGTTTATATGAACACTTCGGGTACCTTCAATATCCGTTGGCTGTTTATGTTGAAGGCATGTACGCCTATTTGACGGTACATTGCGGGATGATTGTCCTGGATATATCGAACCCCGATCAGCCGGTAGAAATCGGACAAGGTACCGATTTTATCAGTTCCGATTTTTTTAACGGTGATATAAAAATTGCCGGAGATTATGCCTAGACGGCATCCTCCGATAAAGGCTTACACCTGGTTGATATATCCAATCCATACGCACCCACGGCGGTTGGCGTGTACAGCGATGTTTCGGCGGCGGGTATTTACGGCGGCGCACGCGGCATTTATGTGGAAGGAAATTATGCCTACCTGGCTTGTGGTAATATTGGCGGCACCGGCAAACTGGTTATCTTAGATGCAAACTTCCCCAAAATAGGCCTGGATCACACCAATTTAAACTGGGCAGTATCGGTTGATCAAAATTGGCTCAATTGTTTTCCTTCTTCCGGCACAAACAACGGTGAAGTATTGGTTGCCGTTGATACCATCGGGCTTTCGGCGGGCACCTATAACGGTACGATAACCATTTCAGATCCCAAGGCGGTCAATTCCCCCCAAACGGTTGCGGTCCGATTGGATGTTTATCAAACAGGTCAACTGTCAGTGCCTTTCGGGGTATTTGCTACTCCATTAGATGGTTCCACTGTTACAGGTAGTATAGCTGTTACCGGCTGGGTCCTGGATGATACCGGTGTACAAAGTCTCCAGGTATACAGGAAACAGGGTAATAACCTGGTCTATATCGGCGATGCCTATTTTGTGGAAGGGGCACGGCCGGACGTGGAACAGGCCTATCCCTCGTACCCCATGAATTACAAAGCCGGATGGGGATATATGATGTTAACCAATTTCCTGCCCAACGGGGGTAACGGAACCTTTGATATAGAGGCCATTGCCACGGATATCGAGGGAAACCAGGTCTCCCTGGGCACCAAAACCATCATCTGCGATAATACCAATGCCGTAAAACCTTTTGGGGCTATTGACACACCTATGCAGGGGGGCACAGCCTCCGGCAGCATTTTCATCAACTGGGGCTGGGCATTAACACCCCAACCCAACATCATTCCTACTGACGGCTCAACCATCAACGTTTATATAGACGGCATCAATCTCGGTAATCCCACCTATAATCTACCAAGGCCCGATGTTGAAAGCGTATTCCCGGGTTACGCCAATAGTAGTGGCCCCGGCGGTTATTTTTCCTTAGATACCACTGCCTATGAAAACGGGGTTCACACCATCCAGTGGACAGCTTCTGACAGCGATAATAACTCCGACGGCATCGGCAGTAGATATTTTACTATCCAGAACATCGGGGCACCCCTGACGCAAGCACAAACTGCAAGCTTTAACAGGAAAAAAACCAGGCGTAAATTCTCTCCGTTACCCCGGAACCCAAACGTTCCCATTAATGATTTTGATTCCATCAGCATTCGAAGAGGATTAACGGACGATAGTGAACTTGAAGTGGTCACCTGTGAAGAATCTGGGGTTTTCATAATCAAAATCGAAGAGTTGGAGCGTTTAATGATTGAATTTCCCGGTAATGACCGTATTATAGCCGGTTATACGGAAATTGGAAATTTTTTCAGACCTTTACCCATTGGTTCGGCTCTAGATACTCAAACCGGAAGATTTTATTGGCACCCCGGTCCGGGATTCATTGGTGAATATATTTTGGTATTCATAGAACGAATGGATAGTAACCGGATGAAGAGAAAGAAGAACGTAATTGTCAGGATTGAACCGAAGTTTACCAACTATAAAAATTATAAAGATTGATGGAAGTATAAAAGAAGGAAGAAGGAGGAAGAAGGAAGAAGTGTCTGTCCCGAATGCCGCTAAGTTAAGGCTAAACATTTATTAATATATGATTTTTAGCAATTTAATTAGACACACCCCGTCCGCTTCGCGGCCACCCCTCTCAAGAGGGGAGACACACCCCGGCCCTTCGGGCCACCCCTCTC
>CP070627.1:4530116-4542503 GCA_020355945.1 Candidatus Aminicenantota bacterium
TGGCTTATATCGTGGATTCCACTGCTGCACCCGTGGCATGTATTGCTGTCATCTCTACATGGATTGGCTTTGAAATTTCACTCATCAATCAACAACTAAAAGCTTTACATGTTGACCTGGATGCCTATCATCTATTTCTTTCCTCGATACCTTACCGATTTTATCCGATACTGGCGATGCTCTTTGTGATTTTGATTTTTACCCTGCGCCGCGATTTTGGCCCGATGCGCAAAGCAGAAAAACGGGCCCAGCAGGAAGGAAAATTACTGAAAGACGACGCGGTTCCTCTTTCGGATTTCGAATCCTCCGGCCTGAGCCCGGCAAAATTTGTAAAAGCCAGGTGGTACAATGGTTTGATTCCTATTATTGTGGTAATTAGCAGTACCTTTATTGGTTTGTATATTTCCGGTAAGGCCAGTCTGGCGGCCAAAGGAGAAGTGCTGGGGCAAATGTCCGTATTTAAGATCATATTTTCCACCCAGGTGTTTAAAAACCTAAGCACCATCATCACTTCTGCTGATCCCTTTAAGGTACTGCTGTGGGCATCCCTGCTGGGGGTGTGTACGGCTATTTTAATGGCCCGGTTCCAAAAAATATTGAAACTAAGGGAACTCATCAGCGCCTTTGTGCAGGGCTTAAAATCCATGATGATGGCGATTATCATCCTGGTGATGGCCTGGTCATTGGGGGAGGTATTAAAAGAACTCAATACCGCTGATTTCCTTGTATCTTTGATCTCTGATAAACTTGACTATCACCTCTTTCCTGGTATTGTGTTTATTTTCTCTTGCCTTATTGCCTTTGCTACCGGCACTTCCTGGGGAACCCTGACCATTATGTATCCGTTGGTGATTCCCCTCATCATTGCTTTAGCACAACATACGCCTGATTTCCACCAATTCCTGGTCATGACTATTGCTTCGGTCCTGGCCGGCGCTGTGTTTGGCGACCACTGCTCCCCTATCTCGGATACCACCATCATGAGCTCGATGGCTTCTTCTTGCGACCATATCGACCACGTGAGAACCCAAATTCCTTATGCCGTGCTCATGGCTGTTATGGCACTGGTGGTGGGTATTTTACCGGTCTCTTACGGATTCCCTTACCTGCTCTCCCTCCTGGCAGCCATTGGATTGTCCGTGCTGATCCTACTCTTGCTGGGCAAAAAGACGAAATAAATCGTTCCACATGCTTTTCCAGGAGAAAAAGTGGCAGTGTCCCTTTGCCCAAAATGGCATCGTGAAACTTACGAAGATCAAATTTCGGGCCCAGGGCCTTTTCCGCTTTTTCGCGAAGCTGGGATATTTTTAAACTGCCAATTTTATAACCCAGGGCATGCCCGGGTATACCTGTTGAATAGCGCAAGGTTTCCGTTTCAATCTCTACATCTGATAGGAGTAAGTATTTTCTCATAAATTTCATAGCCTTTGATCGGGGCCACTGGAAATAATTCATCCCGGTATCCACCACCAGGCGCACCGACATGAATAAATCTTGCATGATCCTGCCGCAGCGTTCATAAGGGTCTTTATAGGTTCCCATTTCATTTCCCAACTGGGCAGCGTATTCGGCCCACCCTTCTGAATAGGAGGTAAGAAATAATTCACGTCTGAAGGGGGATAAGGTTTCATTTTCCGCCTGCAAGGCCACCTGGAAATGATGACCGGGCAGAAGCTCATGTAAAATAAGTGCTGCGGATGCAGTGTTTAAGATGTTTTTCTTTTCCAGGTTCGAAGCATTGTACAGGTAATACCCTTTCGGGTCCGAGGCCAACGGCGTTTGGTAGTAGCCGTAAGTCATCGAAGGCTCTAACAAAGGATTCAACCGTTTGACTCCACAAGGTGCTTTGGGTAATTTTGAGAAAAAAATAGGAAGTTTGGCTTCTGCTTGCTCTTTAAAATGAGTCAACCGTTTCCCTATGTCTTCCGGTGATTGAGGCCTAAAACGGGGATCGGTTTTAAGAAAACGAACGAATGCATCAACATCCCCCTTAAAATTTAACTCCTTGCGCAGGTCATCCAGTTTCTTCCTCAGGTTTTCTATCTCTTTCAGACCGATTTGATGGATTTCTTCCGGGGTTAAATCCAGGGTGGTATTGATTTTAACCAGGAATCGGTAATAGTCTTTGCCCTGGGGATACTGCCAGAGCCCCACCGGTTCAGGCGCATGTTTAAAATAGTCTTCCCGGACAAAGGTGACCAATTTTTCCAACGCCGGATTGATATGCAAGGTAACCACCCGGGATACTTTTTTTTGAAATTCAGCAATCTGGGTTTGCGTTTGGAGAAGGGGTTTTAAGCGGTTTTCCCGGACGTGGAAGAAACCCTTATCCGCAGGCTGGATAAGGGAACGCAGATAGGAAATGGATGATTTCAGCGCTGCTTGGGGAGGGATTATTTTTTTTTGGCACTGTTGTTTTAAATGGGCAATAATTTCTTCGATGAACACAGGATATTGGTTCAATAAGTGCAGGTATTGGCGGAGGTGTTTCTGTTCCCGGAACCGGAAATGGGAAAACAAGCGGTTGATGTAGGGAATCGGTGAACCGTAAGTGGAGGTGGGAAAATTGAACCAGAAAAATCCATGACCTTTGATTTGATTTTCCATTTGCCATTCCAGGATTTGGAACGTAAGTCGTTGGTCATAGGATATCTCATCGGGTTTCACTTCCTTGAGTTTCTGCAGCAGGGAGCGGACCTGCCGGGTATCTGATTCGGCTTTTTTCAGAGAAAATTCGGGAAGGCGTTTAATTTCCAGGCCTTGTCGTTGACGCAAGTAAACACTGTTTTCCAGGAGAAGTTGCCAATATTGAGAGGTTACCTCTTTTAAAATTTTTGTACTGTTGGAAGCCGTTGTTTCAACTGCTTCCAATGGCTTACTTATACTTCCATTGGCCCGGACAATTAAAAAGACAAATATAAGTATATAAATAGTTGATTTCATTTTGCCTCCGGGTTCATTTATATGCTAAAAAAAATAACCTGTCAAGATATGATATAAATTTAAACCTTTTTTAAAAAAATAAGTATAATACAATTTAGGTTCTATTTGTTTAGTGACCAAAAGGAGTAACTATGAAAAAAGGCATATTGATAGCGATTTTGGTAATTGTGATACTGTTGATCTTCCTGGCCCTTGCTGCTGGCTACGTATACATGCAGTTGAACCGAGAGCCTGATATACCGAAGAATTCCTTTCTAAAAATCCAGTTGCAAGGCCCGATTGTGGAGACCAATCATTCGGTTTTTTCCAGGGAACTTTCCATCAGGGAGTTATGGTACCATATCAAGAGAGCAAAGATCGATCGTCGCATACGGGGGATTATTTTAAAAATTTCTTATATGAAGACCGGGTTGGCTAAAATAGAGGATATGGGGAGATTAATCAAGGATTTCCGGGAGAGTGGCAAAAAGGTATATGCCTATATTGAAGGCGGGGGCATAAAAGAGTATTATCTTTCCACTTTTGCAGATAAAATATATGTATTCAAAGGTGGGTTCTTGTTCCTCAAAGGGCTGGCCGCTGAAGCCATGTTTTTAAAAAATACACTGGACAAATTGGGAATACAGGCCCAATTGTTTCATATCGGCGAATACAAAACCGCTTCCAATATATTTACCAAAGACCGGATGACCCCTGCTCACAAGGAGTCTTTAGAGAGGCTGTTAGATGATATATATACCTCGACGTTGGCAGGCATTGCCGCCAATCGCCACCTGGATATCGAATCCCTGGAAAAAATATTTGAAGAATCCCCGATTACCAATCAAGATTACCTGGAAGCTAAACTCATTGACGATGTCCTGTATGAGGATGAGGTTCTTAACGATGCAAAAGAAGACTATGTAACGGTCTCGTTTGACATTTACCAGGGGACCAAATCTCCGCGGCCCTATGAAGGGATTAAGAAAATAGCGGTGATATTTGCTTCCGGCGAAATTCACCCGGGTAAAAGTGGGAGAAAATCATTGTTTGGTGATGAAGTCCTGGGTTCGGATACCGTGGTGGCACAATTAAGGGCTGCAAAAAGGAATCGATTGGTCAAAGCCGTGGTATTGAGGATAGACAGCCCCGGGGGCTCGGCACTTGCTTCTGATGCCATTCGTAGGGAAGCAGAAATGACAGCAAAGAAAAAACCATTGGTGATTTCAATGGCTGACGTGGCAGCCTCGGGCGGATACTGGGTCTCCATGTCCACGCCGCATGTCATGGCTCTGCCGCAAACAATCACCGGGTCCATCGGGGTTATCACGGGAAAATTCGTCCTGAAAGACTTGTACGATAAAATCGGTATTAATAAAGAAATGGTAAAAACCTCTAAGTATGCGGATATGTTCTGGGATTACCGGGAGTTTAGTCAAGATGAACAGGACAAAATGTGGGCAGTTATGAAACATATTTACCAGTTATTCCTGGAAGTGGTGGCAAAAAGTCGAAAAATGAAAGCCGAAGAAGTGGATAAAATTGCCAGGGGACGCGTTTGGGCTGGTATCTCAGCGTTAAATCTAAAACTGGTGGATCAACTGGGAGGATTGCATGACGCTATTATAGAGGCTAAAAAACTGGCGAAAATCCCGGCCACAGAACCGGTGGGTATTAAAATCTATCCCAGGAAAAAGTCTTTTCTTGAGACGGTCTTTGAACTGATCGGTGCAAAGGCAAAAACACAGTCACCGGTTGTTGACGTTGACCTTGACCCTGTCCGCAGCCTGGAAACCAAACTAAATATGTATAAAAAATTCTTCCCCGCCCTGATCATGCCTTATAAAATTACAATCGATTAAAGATTGAAGGCGGGGTTATATAACCCCGCAAAATGTAGATAAATGAAAATAATCAAGTATGAAGACATACTGACAAAAAAAAATATAGAGACCATTAAAGAAATTATTACCCATCACGGGATAATCATCTATCCCACCGACACCCTTTACGGCATAGGGGGTAATTTTTTCTCTTTACAGGCAATAGATAAAATAGACGCTTTAAAAGGCAGAGGTGATATGCCTTATTCGGTTGTGGTCCCGGGTTTGCCCATGCTGCACCGCCTGGTGGATACCGTCCCCGAGGTCTTTCATTTATTTTACGAAAAGCTGCTGCCCGGAAAATTTACATTATTGTTTAAGGTGTCAGGATCAATCGATCCAACGCTTATAAAGGGCAGCGATAAAATCGGCATTCGTATTCCCAATGTTCCTGGCATACTAAAATTAGTAGAGATCTTAAATGTTCCTCTTGTATCTACTTCTGTTAACCGCTCCGGTGAACCGCCGTTGAATGACCCGGCGGCCATTGTCAGTCAATTCTCCGGTACAGACCCCAACCGCAGCCCCGCTCTCCTGCTGGATGCCGGCCCACTCCCGGATTCCCAGGGTTCAACTATCCTTGATATTACCGAAACCCCGATCAAATGTATCCGCAAAGGCGATGATTTCAATCGGTTAAAAAAGCTGGCCATTAATATTATAGGTTAACAATCAAAAGTTTTTGCGGATGCGTCACGGGTCCAGGCCCCTCGGCGAGGGGAGCCTAAAATGGCAAAGTGCTTTGCCCCATACGCTATGCGCCATGCGCCATGCGAAATGCTCTCGCCCCCTGGTTGCCGAAGGCCTAATTAGAATAGTTTTTTCTTTTCCCAGGGGCCTTCGACGTGATCGTAGTTAGCTGGAATTTCAAAAAAGGATCCCGGGAAATTTTTGCTGTTGATTTTGGTCACTGTTATGGTAGTGGTGCTTTCACCTTTAACTTTTCCCTTTTTGCCCATTTGGGTGGTGCGGGTAATCACTTTTAGAGGAAAACCGATCTTTTTTTGCTGTTCCATTTCTTTTTGAATCATTTCGTCCAGGTCCGGGATACCGGTTTTGAAATCTTTTTTTAAGAATCCCGGGTTGATTTCATCGAGACCGGGTATTTTGGTGGTGCCCCATATTTCTTTCACCTCGTGAAACTTCATTGTCTTTTTTATAAAGGCAATTTTGATCTTCATGGTATAGTCGGTGGTTACTTTGAGGTGATTGCAGGGATAGCCCAGCAGTGTCTCTTCCGGTAGGACTTCAGTGCTAATATTATGATCGAGAATTTCAATTTTAAACAGTTGTCCCAACATACCGGTCATCTGGAGCAGCCCATCCATAGGGATGATCATATAGTTGTATTCTTTGTCATTTACAATGTAAATATTGTCTTCATTTGCTTTATACAGCCAATAGCCATCCTGGAAATGGAACATGTTTTCATTGACCACTCCTTCGAACACCTGTTTGACATTTCCTCCCTGGGCATAGGTATGGGCATCAATTTCATTGCTGCCTTTTTTTCCTTTTCCCACGGTTTTAATGGAAGTGATCCATTCGACACCGGCAAAGGAAAAGACAGTGAAAAGCCAGATTACCATAACCGACACAAATAATTTTTTTATATTCATATTCATGCTTAACTCCTTATATTGAAATTGGGGTATTTTATTGCAGTTCAATGAAAATGTCAATAGGTCAATAGGTCAATTGTGATTTTTTTTAAACTACGGGGTGCGCAGAGCCCATCACTTTGTGTCCCCCCTGGCTTCTGTGGCTTCTGTGTAAAAAATAAGTTGACTAAAGGAGGGAATTAATATAAAATGGATTCTTTTATTATAAAGGAGTGCATATGGCAAAAAAAGCGTTAATTACAGGAATTACAGGGCAGGATGGTTCGTACCTGGCTGAATTTTTATTGGAGAAAGGGTATGAAGTGACCGGTATGATGCGGCGTTCCAGTACGGAGAAATTCGATCGGATCGAACATATAAGGGACAAAATTAATATCCGCTATGCCGATTTGCTGGACCAGTTTTCTATCATTCGGCTGCTGGAGGAAATTCAGCCGGATGAGATATACAACCTGGCAGCCATGAGTTTTGTACCCACATCCTGGGACCAACCGGTTTTAACCGCTGAGTTTACAGCCGTTGGTGTGACCCGGATGCTGGAAGCGGTGCGGGCTGTCAATCCTGAGATCAAATTCTACCAAGCTTCATCTTCTGAAATGTTTGGTAAGGTCAAGGAAGTTCCCCAAAGCGAAAAAACCCCTTTCCATCCCCGAAGCCCTTATGCAGTCGCAAAAGTTTACGGTCATTGGATCACGGTTAATTACAGGGAAAGTTTCGATATTTTCGGGGTTTCCGGTATTTTATTCAATCATGAATCCCCGCGGCGGGGGTTGGAGTTTGTGACCCGGAAGGTAACATACAATGCAGTCAAAATTAAACTGGGATTGGCTAAGGAATTACCTATGGGAAATCTGGATGCCCAAAGGGATTGGGGATTTGCCGGTGATTATGTTCAGGCCATGTGGATGATGCTTCAGCAGTCGAAACCACAGGACTTTGTCATTGCCACCGGTGAAACCCATTCGGTAAAAGAATTGGTGGAAACCGCTTTCACCTACCTGGACCTGGATTACCGCGACTTTGTAAAAGTGGACCAACGATTCATCAGACCGGCGGAAGTGGATTTGCTCGTGGGGGACAGCTCAAAAGCCCGGGAAATCCTGGGCTGGGAACCAATGGTTAACTTTGCTGAACTGGTCAAAATGATGGTGGATGCGGATATGGAATTACTTAGCCGCACCAGCCGTTGAAATAAATGAAACATAAAACATGAAAGGTGAGGTCATGACAATGACTCACACACATAAAAAAGAGAACCCCGGGGAAAATTTTGAAATTCAAACAGGCACTTACCCGGGGGAAGACGATATCATTAGGTACCAGGATGATTTCAACCGGATTTGATGTTTGCCAGTGATTTTATTAAATATCTTTTAATCATCTTTTTCCTGGTTTTAGCCTTTCCTATTGTTATTTATTTAAGACACTGTATACTTTTCTATCGGTTTCAATCACGTCTTCTCTATTCTCCGGGGATAGACTTCGAAGTAGAATCAACAGATAAGACCATTGAGCATGAAGAGATTACCTATCAAACCGGGGACGGTCTTATGATTCATGCCTGGTATATTCCCTATATACCACCTGAACCGGAGGTACCAGGGGACGCACCTGATCCGGGTAACTCGGAAGCCCGGGAACCCCCCCGGGGGGAAGCGGAAAGCACAGTTTCGCCGGAGTACCAGGGTGTTATTCTATTCTGTCACGGGAACATCGGAAACGTTTCCCAACGCATCGATTCCTTTAAAATCTTTCGTGAATTGGGATTTAGCATCTTTATCTTTGATTATCGTGGATATGGCAAAAGTGAAGGAAGCCCCACCGAGAAAGGAACTTACCTGGATGCCGAAGGGGCCTGGAATTACCTGGTGAGAGAAATGAAGGTAAAGCCGGAAAACATTATTGTTTTTGGTCGATCCCTGGGAGGTGGAATTGCTTCATACCTGGCCTATAAATACCAACCCCGCGCCCTTATCATTGAGTCATCATTTACATCCGTACCGGATATGGCAAAAATGATTTATCCCAGGCTGCCGGTTGGCTTCCTGCTGCGATATAAATATAATACCAGGAAACGGTTAAAAGATATTCATTGCCCGGTGCTGATTATACACAGCCCGGATGATCGGACCATCCCTTTTATCCACAGCCAGATTCTTTATGAAACCGCCAATCCTCCGAAAAAATTCCTCCGCATCAAGGGCGATCATTTAAAAGGGTTTCTCCGGTCAAAAAAGCTTTATACAAAAGGTTTACGGGAATTTTTCCATGAGCTTCCCGAACCTTTTTTAACCGCAGAGGCAGCGGAAGACTTTACATTTGACATATTGACATAACCGTCATAATCATATAAAATATTCTAACCTAAATAATGGTGAGTGTAGCTCAATGGTAGAGTATCGGACTGTGGATCCGATTGTTGCGGGTTCAAATCCCGTCACTCACCCCAACCCCCCCCCAGGGGGAAATTACAAATTACAAATCCCAAATTACAAACGAAAGTATGGAATTTTAGAAATCTAGATGTCTTTTTTCTTCTTTTTGGTTTTGGGTTTTGGCTTTTTTTTCTTTTTACCCCCTTCTTTACCTGTTTTTTGGGGTGATTGGGGGCCTGTTTTGATGTTGAATTCGTTTAATATTTGGTTGAATTTCTCCTGGGGAAGCTTATCACGAATTCGCAGCATATTCTTTCGAGCCAGCTCGGCATTGGGGGAACCGTACCGGGAAAATACGGCAAACGCCTGGGTCGAATACCTTAAAGCGGTTTCATATTCTTCTTTTTGATAGTAGAGCATTCCCAATTGCCCATAAGTGATGGCCGCTCCTAACATATCACCGAGCTTTTCCCGCAGTTCCAGGGCTTTTTCATAGTGAGTGAGTGCTTTTTCGCGGTCACCTTTGTTTTCGTATATACGTCCTATCTGGTGATGGCTGGCAGCAATACCCTTTTGTTCATCTGCTTTTTCGAAATTTTTTAGTGATTTGGTAAACTGTTTTAAGGCCTCATCGGTCTTGCCCTTTCTCTGGTAGATCAAGCCAATTTGCCCCAGGCTGTAACCCGCACCTTTATGGTCTTTGATTTCTTGCTTGATCTTTAACGATCGTTGATACTGGCTGAAAGCTTCGTCCAGGTTTCCTTTCACAAAATAAACATTGCCCCTTTGATGGACGATGGAGGCAATGCCCGGTTTATCGTCGATGGTTTCTTTTATTGCCAGGGATTCTTTATAATAGTCCAATGCCGCATCAAATTTTCCTTGTTCATCATGGATACGCCCCAATTGTTCCAGGTTGGCGGAAATTTCTTTTTGATTGTTCAATTCCCGGTTGATTTTTAATGCCCGTTGATATTTTTCAAAGGCTTCATCGTAATTGCCCTGGCGTTTAAGAATCGATCCGATCTGGTCCAATCGTCGGGCAATTTCTACCGGGTCATTGATTTTTTCATAGGCTTGCAGGGATTTTTGATATTTTTCTAATGCTTCATCATATTTGCCTTTGGCTTCATATATGAGTCCCATTTGGCCCAGGTTCAGGGCAATGCCGCGGGTGTCTTGCCGGGATTCATGGAGTTTGAGGCAGGCTTCATGCTGGGTTAACGCATCATCCAGTTTCCCGAAAATGGAATAAAATGTCCCTAACCGGAGGCGCAGATGGATTTGCTGTTCTCCTGTGGTTTCCGACGCGTACCTTTCCATTTCCCGGACCAGGTCAAAAGCAAATTGAGGAAAACCAATGCGGCTAAAATAATAGTCCATGCCAAAGGTCATGGACATGGCGGTATCGATATCACCGGCTTCTATATAGTGCCAGCGGGCTTCAAGACCATTTTCATCATATTCCTGCCCGGGCCTGTCCTCATTGGCTGCACCGCTCACTGGATCCGCCTTCGGGCAGAGACCCTGGAAATATTTTGCTGCAGCAAGGTGCTTTTGCTTTTGTTCGTTTTCCTCTAGCCTGCTGCGAACCACTTGCGCCGTTAACCGGTGTACATGATACAGCCCCTGGCGAGGCAAATAATTGATTAATGACAACTTTTCCAGTTTTTTCCGGTCCCCGGGTTTTATTTCCCGGTGCTGGACATTTAATGCCTCCTGGGCAACCGGTCCCCTGTAAATGCATATCGTATTCAATAACTGCCGCTGGTTTTCTTTTAGATAGCCCAAAAGGGCTTCAATCAACAGGTAGGAGAAATCAGCGGTTTCACTATCTTTGTGGAGAATTCGCTCTCTCAGTGTGGGTACCCGTTCCCGCAGCCCGGGCCAATCAAAATGAGCCGTGCCGAATTCATGATGGGCAATGATATCAAACAGCTCAACCGCCCTGGGAAATCCACCCATTTCAAAATAAAAAGACTTCAACGCTTTTTCCTTCAATCGTTTCAATGTGAAGGTCCTGGAAATCAATTTAAGAAATTCCAACCAGGTAAAGGGTTCGATCTCGATGGGAGTAAATTTGGGAATCTCGTCGCGGGTGGAGAAAATCATCAGGCTGTCTTTTTCTTTTAATTCATCTTTTAAATAGAGTATTAATTCTTTTAGGCGTTCATTTAAAAACTCTCCTTCTGTGGTTTGATTTTCATCAAAATCTTCGAAAACCAGCAGCAGTTTCTTTTTATAGATAAAATTTTCCAGCAATTTTTTGAGTTTTTCTTTGTACTCCACCGGGGATGCGAAAATGCCTTCGGCTTCTTTAATTCCTTTTTCAGCGGCTTTTTGTGCGATTTTTTTTAGAACCATCTCAGCGGAAGTGAGCCCCCGGATCATCAATATATCATATTTTTTCTTTTTTAAATCATCAATCACCCGGGTGAGAATGAAGGATTTTCCAACTCCGGCGGGTCCTTTTAGAACGATGGCAGGTTCTTGCTTTTCTATTTCCTGGTGTATTTTTTTCAGGATGTGGCGCCGGCCAATCAAACCACTGTCTTTATCCTGGACCTTTTTCTTTTTTGCCATATCTTGCGCTCCTTTGTTTTTGCTGAATATATAGTAATAAGGTTACGTTAAATTATAATATAAAATGGATTCTAATTGAAGCGCTTTGATGAAACCGGTGGGGATATGTTATTTTTTATCTTACTTTGACATTCTTATGAAAATTTGCCTCCTTGCCGGTAAGCATATCCTTCACATCGATTAAAAAATTGTATTGGCCTCGTGGTATGGTTTTAAACACTCCCAGCGAAATTTTCATATCGCTCTTTTGGGCTGTTAACATCTTTTGTTGGTCAAACAGTGAGTTGTTACTATTGCTGTCCAGGAGCCGAATGCGGACATTCAGCACACCAGCGGGCTGCTTATCTGTTTCTTTGAGCGTTCTCATCAGGTAATCCGTCACGGTAAATGCCAGGATCTTTCGATCAAAGGAAAAATTGATGATTTTGATATCCGGCGTTGCCACCTTCTTTTCCAATTTTTGCAGGTATTCGTTGATGTAATCAGCCCGGAAATTGTTATCGTATAAGACATCATACTTTCTATTTTTCACTTTAATTTTTAGTTTGCCGGCAATTTTGGGGTCCCGGGGGGCATAGGTGAGGAGATAATACACATCCTCCAGGTTGGAAACCGTTTCCAGCGATTGAACCAGGTCGTTGGAGGTAATATTTTTACCCCCAGTGATATCTGTGATACTTTTCAATACCCGTTCCAGGTCCGATGCCACGGTTTGATATTCAAATTCATTCAAAATCGTGGGATTGGCAGCCTTTATGAAAAAACTGTGAAACGTGGCATCCACTTTGTAGAATAATTTACTGATCTCTTCATTGGGGAACCCTTTATTCAGATCATAATCACTTTGAAGCTGGTTGAGCAGGTTATTGATCATACGTCCCTGGGACACCAACGCACCATCATTGGTATTGGACAGGAAATTGGATAATTCCCTTATTTTATCCATGGTTTGGCTGTTGAGACGAATTTTGGGAAAGAATTCAAATTGATAAAAATTGAGCA
>CP070627.1:4542603-4559268 GCA_020355945.1 Candidatus Aminicenantota bacterium
TAAAATCTTGCCATTTTCTGGCAAAATATTTTTTTTCACCGCAGAGAGCGCAGAGGTCGCGGAGTCTCCCCACCCGGAAACGATGAACAATCAACATTAAGCAGCAAATATACCGCATTTTGGCGGTGAATTTAGATATCCCAACCTGTTGATATTTAAGCCAATTTATGGTATTGAATGATTTCAAACCGGTCAAACCTGTCTCATTAAACCGGGACCAGGTAACGCAGGTAAAAATAATAAATTTTCAGAGAGGTTTTATATGTCAGAAAAAATATCGAGAAGAAAATTTTTCAACAAGAGTATTGGTTTTAGTGCAGTTGTATTTTTTTTCAACGGCTTAAAAATTTTTTCCGCAGGCGGCAGTACCGGGAAAATCCCTTTGATTATTACCAGTCATACCAATCAAACCGGTGAAAACGCCATGAAACTGGGCTGGGAAATTTTAGCCAATGGTGGAACAGCCCTGGATGCGGTTGAAAAATCAACCAATACAGTGGAGGTTGACCCGGAAGATTTGGGGGTTGGTTATGGCGGCCTTCCCAATGAAAATGGCGTTGTCCAGCTTGATGCGTCTGTAATGGACGGGAAAACGTATAATGCCGGTGCAGTGGCATGTATTGAAAATATTAAGACCCCCTGTTCAGTGGCCAGGATCGTGATGGAAAAAACCGACCATGTAATGCTGGTGGGAAAAGGCGCTCTTGAATTTGCCTTAAAATGGGGTTTTAAAGCGGAAAATTTGTTGACTGAAAAAGCCCGCAAAATCTGGCTAAAATGGAAAGAAAACCTGAATAAAAACGATGATTGGGGACCGCCTGACCATTTAAGAGACCTGCAAATGAATGCTAAAATTAAAAACATCGCTTTTAATTACGGCACCACCAATCACCTGGCAGTTGATAAAAACGGTGATATTGCCGGGATTACTTCTACCAGCGGATTAAGCTGGAAAATCCCGGGTCGGGTGGGTGATTCTCCGATAATCGGGGCCGGTTTGTATGTAGACAATGAAGTCGGAGCAGCGGGTGCCACCGGCAGGGGAGAAGATGTAATCAAATCCTGCGCATCATTCTATATTGTTATGAGAATGAAAGAGGGAAGAACCCCGCAAGAAGCTTGTGAAGATGCGATAAGAATGATCGTAGATAAATATAAAAAGGTAAACCCGAAATTTTTCCCCAGTGAAAAGTTTATCGCTCTAAATAAAAAAGGTGAATACGGTTGTGCATATCTTTATGGGAAGAAGCCGGCAAGAATGTGTGTGGCAAATGAAGATGGAGTAAAGATACATACCGGCAGCGTTATCTTCAAAAGGCAGTAAATTTGGTCAATTATGTAAAAAGGGGAATCCCGGAACGGTGTTTGAAAATTTGAAAATATTTTTTTTCACCTTTTTTTTCTACCAAAAAGTTTAAATATGGTTTTCCAGGTCATAAAATAAGCACCTTTCAACGTCGGACGATACACATGGGCCGACCTGTCCAAATAGAAGTAACCCATCTTAACCTGCCTCTCCATGTCCTTTGTCATTGATGTGGACAGGTGTTCAAGTTCTCTACCTTTGGGCGGAAGTATTTTTCTTGAAAATCGGTCGACAAATTTCCCGGTTTCCCGGGTGTGAATTTCATACAAGTAGTGTAAATCTTTGATATTGGGAAATTGGAAGAGTTGTTTTTCCGGGAACTTCTTGAATATAGTCGGCATTTTGCTGTTGTTGGTTGAAACTTCTTTATTTGTAGAAAACTCGGTGCAGAATTCGACATACTTTTCTACTTGTTTCGTGTTTTGGATTTTAACTTCGCTGTAGGCACACATGGCCGCATCACCGGCTTTTTGATTGACCAGGAGCCTGATGTAAGTGGTCTGGTTGGGTAAAGATCCTGTTTCAGTTTGAACCGCGTCTGCAACCACTGTAAAGCCTTCTTTTTCCAGTTCCCTTGTGCTTAAGTTGAAAAATTCCAATACCCCTGCCGGGCAGCCGCCAGGATCCATGGGGGCAAATTCAGGACGGGCGGGCATGCGAAGCTTACTATGAATCATTAAAGGGGCAATAACAAGAAAAATGAGGATTAATGCTGCGATAATAATTTCAGGAATCATATCAATGAACATTTCTTACCTCCTAATAAAAAAATGAAACAATTACCAATTTTAGATGAAATTGATATTTTTTTCAATAATCCTTATGCTTCCAAATCCGACGAATCCAACGCCAATGTTTTTAAGCCGCGAAGATACGCGAAGATAAATTTGGTCAATCATTGTTGACCAAATTCAGTCATCCATTAATGGCCAGGTTTTGTCAAAATCTACTGACTAAACCTTTTTGCCTTCCTTCTCTCTGTGGCATTTTAAAACGCATTATAGCACAGAATGAATTCAAATAAAATAACTGACCACAACCCGGACAAGCCGGAATCAAAAAGGGCCTGGCTTGTCCGGGAAATTACAAATTACAAATTACAAACAAAATAGGTAACCATTTCCTTCAGCCACCCTGCAAGAAATTTTTTTTAGGTATAAATACTTATTGACTTTTATCAATATTCCTTTTAATATTAGATCTTAGACTACAGATTTTAAGAGATGGAGATTGATTGAATAAGAAAAATAAAGGGAGGAAAGAATGAAACGTATCACTTGTATAATCCTTACTTTACTGCTGAGCGGAACCTTTTTTGCTCAAGGCAGCAAGACCGATAGAGGAACTTATAAGTTCAAGTTAGGTGTTCTCTATATCAATTCATCCGAAGGAAAAAGGTTCAAAGAAGGAATCCAGGAGGCAATTGACCAATATTCCAGGGAAAACGAAGACCACTTTGAAACCTACGACTATCCCTATGATAATGAAACGGATGGTCTGAAAACCCTGGTTTCCCTCATGGAATATGATAAAAGCAAAAAAGAAGAGGAAAGAAAAGTAGACATCATCCTGGGACCGACAGAGAGCGGTGTATTCGTACGCGCGCTTGAGCAGCGTAAAAAGTTAGAGAAATCCGGGATCCCGGTAATATCTTCCCAGGTGACGGCTAAAATTCCCCACCAAAAAGGGGGGTGGTTTTTTCGTACCAATATTAATGTCGAACGCCGTGCCCAGGTGATTTTTGACTTCCTGAATAAGTATTGGGTTAGTTCGATTGCGATACTTTACCAGGATACCGAATTCGGAAGACGCGCGGAAGAGGCTTTCCGTAAAGAATTGCAGAAGAAGCAGAAAGAACTCTATTTACCTCTCCCGTATGACTCAAACAATAAAGCGCGAAGCCAAATCCGGAAAATTCTCCAGCAGCGTCCAGAAGCCATCGGCATTTTTGGAACTCGTAATGATTTTGCCAATTTTTACGGCTTATTAAGGAAATTGAATGCCGGTCCCAACCATTACAATCCTTTAACTTTCAGCATTATCGATATCCGGATCGTTAAAGGCCATCTCCAGGACAAAGATTCTGTATATTTTGTATCTGTTACAGACGTAATCAAAGATAAAGATTTAGATGATGTCAAGGCGTTGGCCTATGACACAACAACTCTTATCCTTAAACAATTGGATACGCTGGCGGGATATGAAAATTTTAACTATGATGAACCCTCCTGGCGTGAATCGTTTCGAAACCGCTTTGAAGCTATTCTTAATGGAAATATCGAGGTTAGACCAGACTGGAGCAAAACCGGGATCTCATTTAAAAATTATGAAAACGATACAACGCCGAAGGTCTTTAAGTTAAGTAACATGGAGATCGAAGCTCTTGAACTTGTAGATACCGTCACTTTATATGGAAAAGTAAAGCAAAAGGTAACTCTCTTCTTGAGTCGTTTCGGAGTCTTGCCCATAATAAACATCTTCCTTATCATCATTATCGCCGGATTTATGAGCATTAAGGATATAAGACGCTGGTATACGGGGAACCCGTTCCGCTTATTCATAAGCTTGCACTTCTTGCTTTTTCTCCTGGCAAATATAACAATTGCTTTAGCTGTTTATTTTTACCTGGGTGAAACCGGGAACATTCGATACGACAGTGTATTACCGGCGTTGGTCCTGTCGCTAACGCCATCTACCATCTTAGGTATCACTTTGTTTAAAACATCCACGGGAAAATCCTTTGGATTGGAAAAACTTTATGACAGCCTCCTCCAGTGGATTCATGAAAAGCTTACCGTCAAAAATTACCTCAATCACCAGCGCTATATTAATGTGATTGCCTATCACAACAGCGTATACGGTATGAAATGCCTGTTAAAGGGGATTTATCAAAATTCCCCCAATAAAGAACAACGTATCAGGATGCAAACCAGGATAGAGGAAGTTTTAAAAGATGTCGGATCATGGCTTGACCGTCGAAAAGCCCTGGCCCGTCTCCTGTTTCAAAAATTAAAATGGCAAGAATTGGCAGAACGTAATTTTATCCCGGATAAGCTGAAGTCGTGTAACCCCAAAACCTGGATGAATCATCCAAAGGACCCTGAGGAAGTTGCGCTTGAAGCTTCACGCTGCTGCACCCACAGCCCATTAAAAAGGATTTTTATCGATGAACAAATAAACGCCAGCTTGAAACAACTATCACCTGAACGGAGACACGAGCTTGAAAATGATCATAAAAACGATTTAAATGAAATGAAAACACCCACAGCAATAATGAGAAAGAAAATTACTTTTTTATTCCTTCTACAGGGATATGATCCGGACTTTCGCAGCAATATTTGCTGCTTAGAGGAATCTGAAAATATTTTAAATGATGCTGTTGAATATTGTAAAGATAAAGAGGAAAGAATCACACGAGTGAATGAAAAAGTTGAAAATATCACATCTAAGCTGTTGAAAGAAGAAAAGGAAGGTAAGAAAAAAAGGCAAAGAAAAGAATACGAAGAGATTTTTAAAGAAGAATTAGGAGAGTTAGAAGATTTGAAGAACAATGACACTCTCCTTAAAAAAAATATTGGCTTCATATTCGCTTTTAATAATTGGAATATCGATTATCTTAAAGATAACGGTTTGTTACCAGCGGATTACAGCAAACAAGAAAAAACCCCTGGAGAAAAAAAAGAGGGAATAATGTTAAAACTATTCAAACTATTCAAAACAATATGGGAGAAAGTATGGACACAAAGACACCAGCACGCCTAGATCAAGAAGTCAAGCGGCAATTTCCCGGCGAAGGACGGCAATTTGTTTTAAGATATACTCTCGCAGAAGATTTCGAATAGCTGCCTCTTCTGTTTTGAAAATTTTTCTTTTGATTAGAAGCTTTACACGAATGGGGAGAGGCGAATTGTTTCTATGGTATCTTTACCGTTAGTGGTGATTTTGTTATAATTCATTTTCGAGCTTTATTATTTTTTAAAAAAATCAAAAATATAACACATGGAGGTATTAACATGAGAAAAACAGCCATAATTCACGCTGTTGTACTGATTTTTTTTGTTGTTGGCAGCATTTATGCCGCTGCATCTAACAAAGCGATTGTGGGTGGCAATGTGGTTAACCCGGATGGGGCTCCATCCATAAAAAATGCAGTCATTTTGATCAAAGACAACAAGATTATTCAAGTCAGAAAGCCGGGGAAGGTAAAAATTCCCCAGGATGCGGAAATTATCAATATTGAAGGGAAATGGGTCATCCCGGGCATGATTGATTCACACATCCATTTCTTCCAATCGGGTGGGATTTATACCCGCCCCGATATTATTGATCTCAGGAAGTATGTGCCCTATGTTGACCAGGAGTTAAGCCAAATAAAAAAACACTTGCCAGATACATTTGCCCGTTATTTGCGGTGCGGCATTACATCGGTAGTAGATATGGGTGGGCCATTCTGGAATTTTGAAGTACGAGAACTGGCTCGTCAAACAGACCTGGCTCCCCGAGTAGCAATAGCCGGACCATTGATTTCCACCTACCAACCAAAAGCACTAACCACAGACGATCCCCCCATTATCAAGGTAAATACGATTGAAGAAGCCCTGGCACTTGTACATAAGCAAATAGAGAAGAAAACCGACTTTATTAAAATATGGTATATCGTTCGATCCGGTCAGACACCTGCAGATCACTTCCCGCTGGTTAAAGCCACTATAGAAGAAAGTCATAAAAATGGCTTCAGGGTAATCGTACATGCAACACAACTGGAGACGGCAAAAGCAGCCGTAAAAGCCGGTGCGGATATCCTGGCCCATAGTGTCATGGATAAGATAGTTGATGAAGAGTTTATAAAACTTGTAAAAAAACATAATGTTATTTATTCCACAACCATTATCGTTAATGAAGGCTATAAAGAAGCCTTAGCAAAACGGGTCAAATTATCCCTGGTAGAACATGGATTGGCCAACCCCTATACTGTTTCCACTCTTTTTGATCTATATCATTTGCCGGAAGAGGCCGCCCCAAAGAGAGATGACAAATGGGTCAACAGGAGAAATGAATTAGTCAAAACCAGCCAGCAAAATTTGAAGATTCTTCAAGACGCGGGTGTGACCATAGCAGCCAATACGGACGCTGGTAATATTGGCACCCTGCATGGCCCTGCCCTCTTCAGAGAATTCCAGTTGATGGCCGAATCCGGTCTCACACCCAGACAAATATTAACAGCAGCCACCATCAACAATGCGAAGTTAATGGGGCGACAACGCACATTAGGGACCATAGAACCGAACAAGTTGGCAGATTTGGTCATACTCAACTCCGATCCTCTTTTAGATATCCTGAACACCAGTGATATTCATTTAGTGGTTAAAGACGGCAATGTGTATAAACCGGACCAGATCATTAAAAAGACCGCCGAAGATGTTGTCCAGCAGCAGGTAAATGCTTACAATGCCGGGGATATTGAAGCGTTTCTGGCAACCTACAGCCCGGAAATCAAAATTTATTATCATCCTAACACTCTTTACTGCTCCGGACTGGAGGAAATAAAACAGCGCTATCAATCACTTTTCGAAAGTAACCCCGACCTACACGTTGAAACTATTAATAGAATCGTAATGGGAAGTTTCGTGATTAACCGGGAAAAGGTTACTGGTTTAACAAATAATCAAATATATAACACCGCTGCTGTCTACAAAGTCCAAAATGGTTTAATTCAACAGGTCTGGGTTATTCGGGAATAAAATTACAAATCACATGACCAACTCTCTGTAATCTAACCCTGTATAACAAGGAAAGGCAATGCTGATTCATGCGGTTTACAGGGGATATCGTCCCGGTAGACAACTTTTTCACAACTCAATCTTATAAGAAAAATCATTAAGATGAGCTATTAATTTTCATTCGTTTCAGGGTGAAAAAAGGAGACCGGTAATTTCGCTCTTACTGCCGGTAATTGTGATTCCTACGGTTGTAATGTTTTTTTGAAGATGAATTCGAATAATTGTAATTCCTGTTTCCATGAGGCTTATAGTGTTTATATTTTTTGTATCCATTGACCCGTTGTCTTTCTTTAACCGGGTATGAATGTCCATGTTTGTGTGAGTTCACCCTTCTTTGCTGCATAATTTTCTGCCTATCTTTGTGATACCATTTTTGATGCTTTCTACCGTTATAGTAACTCCTGAAATCCCGTCTTAACTGGTGGTGATACTTCCGGTTCCAATGGCGGCGATTATAAAAGTCGAAATAGAAATTGAATCTTAAATGGCTGTCGTAGTAGTCAAGGCCGCAGCAGCTCAATGAGATAAACCTTGTCCTGGGGACCCATACAAAGTTGTGCCGGTGTAAATAGGGTCTAAAGGTATGGGCAGGCACCACAAAAGTGAAATCACCCACCAATACGAAGTAGACATCAGCCCTGGGGTGGTGGAAATAGTAGACCGGGCCCCGATACCGGTCCAGGCGAGTGACCGCATTGTCAAGCCGGTACTCATAATCAGCATAATCATAATGATCATACCCATAGTCCCTGTTATAATATTCACCGAAGGTGAGCCCGGAGAACAGGAACAGGGATACCAAAACTGTTGCTAACATGATTGTAATCTTTTTTTTCATTTTTACCTCCACGTTGGGAGGCAATTTTCCTGCCAACCAGGTTCCCCCAAATATGTCCTAAAAATAGGACGGTTTTAGGGAAGAGAGCACCGGATTATGATGAAATAGATTTCCTGACTCTATAATTTTCCAATTTCCCATCAAAAACGAATAACCTTCATTTTTTTTGCCCAACCGGTTGATATTTTTTTCCAATTATGGTAATTAGGATTCTTAAGAATGTAGGGATGCATGGATGCATAGATGCTATCCCTGGGTGTGTCCCCGCAGCCGGTCAAACCGGGAATGAATAGACAGGTAATGCTTGAAAAGAGGTTTTTGAGTGACGATATCACCAAGGGCGGAAGCTTATATGTATATACAACGTATAAGCGCAAAATGGCGTTGTGCAAATGTATTGAAAAAGAAGGCTAATCCATGGTATTTGGGAAGACAATAAAATTGTTTCTAGTGGATGGGGATCCAAATGGCAGGATGACCTGTGAACTTTCTAATTGGACTGGAAAAGCTTATAAAATTCCAAGAAACGCTGTAAAAAAATGTACAGACAGACCTGAATTGAATACCACAGGTGTTTACATGTTGATTGGTAAATATGAAAGTAGCATCTATATAGGCGAGGCAGAAGGGATTTATGACCGTCTGAAACAGCAGCTTAATGATAAGGATTTTTGGAATGAAGCAATTGTTTTTATTAGCAAAGACGAGAATTTAAACAAAGCACATATCAAATATCTTGAAAACCGATTATATGAGATTGCAGTTAAAGTAAATCGCTATAAAATTGAAAACACACAAATACCCAAACAAGCTGCAATATCAGAAGCAGATAAAGCAGAAATGGAAGAATTTCTGGAAAATATTAAAATGCTAGTATACATTAGGTTACAAAATATTTGAGGAAATAAGAGAAACTTCAAAGGACACAGAAAATGAAAAAGAACTGTTCTTTATTAGAGCCGCGCGTGGAGCAAACGGAATAGGTAATCCTACTTCAGAAGGATTTGTTGTACTTAAAAACTCCCAGATTGCTGACCCGGTGACAAACTCTTATCCCAAAACAATGAAAAAATTGCGAGATAAATTAATAACAGAAGGGGTAATTATAAAAATGGATGAAAAACTGTTCTTAAATGAGGATTATATTTTTTCAAGTTCTTCTACTGCGGCAATGATTGTTATGGGTAGGAGTGCAAATGGCCTTAATGAATGGAAGATGAAAGATGGTAAGACGTTAAAAGATCTTGAAACCGAAGGTATCTAAGATTCCGGGGTCGTTGTAGAACGGGGGCGGTGTGTGCAGGAAGAATGGGGGCGGTGCGTGCAAAAGTGCAAACGCTGAGGTAGAATTCTTATAAATATAACTGCGGAGGATAAAAATGGATTGGTTCAATCCGGCAAAAGGCCAGGAAAAAAAGGACTTAAAAGGGGAGAGACGAATTATAGGGTGGTCAATATGAAAATAAGGCAATATAAGTTCTCTGACCTTGAACGGTGCAGGTCATTATGGGCTGAAATGACACTGCATCATAGGGATATCTACAATGATCCATCTATTGGAGGCGATAATCCCGGGCTCGAGTTTGATAAACATCTTGATCAGGTTGGTCCTGGACGAATATGGGTTGCTTTATTCAATGAAGAAGTCGTTGGCTTGGTGTCGCTGATTCTGGAAGACCAGCAGGCCGAAGTGGAGCCTATTGTTGTCTCATCAAAACATCGGGGCAAGGGAATCGGGCGAGGTTTGCTTAACTTCGCGATTGAAGAAGCTAAGAAATTAGGAGTGCTTTGCCTGAGTGTGAAACCGGTGGCCCGTAATGAAGATGCGATTTCTTTTTTCTATAACTCCGGTTTCAGGACACTGGGTCATATTCAACTATTCATGTGGTTAGCACCATCTGCTCCTGATGCATGGCAGTCAGGTCCCGAACTTTTCGGGAAAACCTTTGAGTACTAAATTATTCCAATAAAAAATTGAGATTTTTTTCTTTTTTTATATAAATATACTATGAAACAAACAAAGATAAGATATGAAGGAATTTTTTTACATCAGGAGTCATCATGAATAAAAATAGGATTGGTTTAATGTTTTTTTTGATTTTGTTTATCTGCCTGGAGGTAACGAGCATATATGGGCAGTCGGAACAATCCCGGGAATACGCCAAAAACAAAGAATCGATTAAACCGAAAAGGATTTTAGGCATTTTTGGCGGTATGGGCCCGGAAGCTACTGCTAATTTCTACCTTCTCATCGTAAAATTAACCCCAGCCGCAAAAGACCAGGACCATATTCCCACCTTGATATACAGCCTCCCCCAGGTGCCGGATCGTATGACTGCCATTAAGAAAAAAGATATGTCAATTATCCCTTATTTGCAAGAAGGGGTAAGACGGCTAGAAAAGAACGGTGCTTCCTTTATCGCTATTCCCTGTAACACGGTCCATTACTTTTATGATCACATGCAGGAGGCGGTAAAGATTCCCATCATCCACATGATCCGAGAGACAGCCCATGAGGTGAGCGTTAAATACCCCAATATAAAAACGGTTGGATTACTCGCCACCACCGGTACACTGCAAACCGGGCTGTATGAAAAAGAATTGAAAGCCAAAGGATTAAAGGTGGTGATACCTGGTGACAAAATTGAGGAAAACAATGTGATGAAGGCGATTTATGGGATTAAATCCGGTATGGATAAAAAGGCATGTGAAGATTTACTGGCCGCGGCAGGGGATAACCTGGAAAAAAAAGGAGCAGAGGTTATTGTACTGGGCTGCACTGAAATCCCCCTTGCCTTTAACCCCAAACGAGCCCATGTCCCGGTGGTCAATGCCACGGAAGTGCTGGCACAAAGAGCCATAAAGCTATATCAGTCGTTAAAAAATAAATAACTCATAAAAAAAACGAGGTTCCACCTGGGAAAGATATAAATTTTATTACAATGGACAGAAGACATCCTCATAGACCCTTTCAAAGTGAATGGATTCGGCCATTTCTTAAGGGCAGGGAGATCGTTTCAGTTCAACTGCTGGCGGGGGGAAAGAGCAACACCAACTATAAGATAAAGTTGGATGATGGCAACACCTACGTTCTACGCCTCTACAGCCGCACCCAACCAGGTATAGAATGCTACGTCATGGGATTGGTTGAAGGATTGGTTCCCACCCCAACCGAGCTTTATCGCGGCGACCGGTTCTCTGTATTCTCTTTCCTGCCCGGAAGACCTCTTGAAGAGGTCCCGGAGTTCTCAAAAAAGGCAGCAAAAGCCCTGGCACGAATTGCATCCGTATCGTTTGCGTCGCCAGGGAAACTGAATGCAGACGGAACCATTACGCCGTGGCCTTTTGCAGGACTAAAAGGATTCATTTCCCGGATGATCGCAGATGAAAGAGTTTGCCACTGGATTGGAAATGAAAGAATCACCCGTATTAAGACGGTATTGGAGAAAGAGGCGGTGCCAATTGCCGAACTGGATGCCCAAAGTCAATTGGTCCACGGGGATTTTAACCCCGGCAATATTCTTATACACGACGGTGAAGTCAGCGGAGTGCTTGACTGGGAGTTTTCTTTTGCAGGAACGCCTTATATCGACATCGGGAACCTGCTTAGAAACCTTGATGAACACTACCACGCCGATATATATACCGGTCTGGCTGCCGGTGGTATGAACCTGCCCCAGGATTGGAAAAAACGCGCACAAATGGCTGACCTTTCAAGCCACCTGGAATTCTTAACATCTAACCGGGCAGATGCGTTTAAGCGAAAATGTGTGGCTAAAATTGATGACTTTTTTTCAAAATTCCCGGATTAATGCCTTGCCTCCGGCGGCCAGGGGGCGAGAGCATTGCGCATGGCGCATGGCGCACAGCGTATGGGGCAAAGCACTTTGCCTTTTTAGGCTCCCCGCGCCGCGGGGCCCCTGGACCCGTGAAACATCCGCAAAAACTTTTTATTAAAGGGAGGAAAGTAAAATGAAAGAGAAAAAACACGGCCTGGTTTCGTTCTTCAAAGACCTGGTCAAAAAGAAATACCTCGAATCCGGTGAAAAAATGCAGTATATTGAAAAAGAGTAACCACAAAAACCACGAAGAAACACGAAGTCGGGAAGTTAACCAGATTAAAAAAGAGTTAAAAGGCTTGACATTAGCGCGGATTATTATCATAATGAAAAGGCAATGAAAAAAGCAATCCTGGAAAAAATCAAACGCTGCCTGCTGGGAAAAAAAGAAATCCTATTCGCTTATATACTGGGTACATTTCTTAACAGCGATGATTTCAAAGATATCGACCTGGCTGTCTACCTGGAGGAAAAAAAAATAAAAACAATCGATACTTTTGAGTATGAGATAGACCTGGCACTGGAATTGGAAGACCAGGTCAAACCGGGACACGCCTTTCAACGATACGTGCCCATAGATGTAAAGGTGATTAACCGGGATTGTGCACAGGTAAGCTTCAGGTACAGCGTTTCAAAAGGTTCGCTTTTATTTTCCAGGGACGAAATCGCCAGGGAAGAATTTTTATGCAGAACCTGGCAGGAATATTTCGACTTTCAATACATATCCAATACCTATTTAAAAGAGGTTTTAAATGGCTGAGTTCAATATTGACCGCATCAATAATATTGTCGGAGAAATTAATGCTGGCCTTGCCAAACTGGAAAAAATAAGAAATCTTAGCAAGGAAGATTTTTTAGCTTCCCCTGAAAAAGTCGACAGCGCCAAATACAATCTCATTGTAGTTACAGAAGGAGCATGCGATATCTGTAATCATATTGCTGCAAAAGCCGGGGGGCGATCACCCCAAAGTTATGCGGATTGCTTTGAAATTCTCGAAGAATTGGGCCTGTTTCCCACTGATTTTGCAAAGAAACTAAAACAAATGGCAAAATTCAGAAATTTATTGGTCCATCTATACCGGAAAGTAGACAACAGTCGAGTATTTGATATTATCCACAAGGATATTTCCACTGTCAGAGAATATTTGAAAACAATCAATTCTTATATCATCGAGCACAGGCAAGACAAACCATAAGATGGGGGACGGTGCCTAAAAATATAAAAATTTCATGGTAGTTCCTCATGAAGGCTGCGCCCTTCACGCGGAGACCTATGAAAATAAGGGTCCGAACCGGGATTTACAGGATTACCATGATTTCCCAAAGCAGCAGGAATAAAAGTTTTTTAAAATGTGAATTGCTGGAAATGATGTTGATAATGAGAATGCGTTCATGGTATAATAAATTTTTAAGCAGAAGGATCAATCATGAAAATAAATGTCGAGTTTCTCAGTATGCCCATTGTTACTAAGATTGTCGGCAGCAAAACACTTTCATTGGATTTCCCCGGAGAAACAATAGATGACCTGATCAACCAGGTTGTTAACACCTATGGACATGAATTACGCCGTTTTCTGCTTGATGAATCCAGTAAGCTGGATAGGGCATTTATGATACATCTAAATAAAAAGGAATGGATTCGAAGAGATCAGTTAAATAAGACCCTTAAAGATGGCGATCAAGTAACACTAATGATGTTGGTGGGCGGAGGGTGAAGTCAAAAACTTTTTATTATCTGAGTGTAGAAATGGGTTATTGAAAAATCAAGATTTTTATGATATAAAATGTTATGGAAAATAGGAATGTAAATATAGATTTAAAGTTTCTTTCTTTTCCCCATTATCCCACTATTCCATTATTCCATATATTGGCAGGAGGTGATGATGGCAATAGATGAAAAAAAACTGTCAAAAGCTGAAAGTTTGCGCAAGACACGAACATATGGTAAGTTCAGATGCCATAATCCCAGTTGTATGGGCAGGCTTCAGCCGAATCCCGGGGAGAATCATGTCAAGTGTCCCAAATGTGGGATGGAGTTCCGTGTGTCCTGGATTCGACCTGATTTTCCCCGGATACGGGGACCGGTATGGGATGTAAACCGAAAACTGGCCCAGGAGGCTTTAGCAAAAAAGGAGGCAAATTCACATGGCATTAAATAGAAAAATAGCATACATTGATCTTTCCACAGGTAAAATTGAAATAAAACCAATCCCTGTTGATGTGCGCAGGAAATTCCTTGGCGGCAGAGGACTTGATGCGTACCTGTTGTATAATCATACGGAAAAAGGGTGTGACCCTTTGGGACCGAAAAATACGCTTATGATCAGCGGCGGTTTCCTGACAGCCACCTGTGCTTCAGCAACCGCCCGTACCCATATTATGGCTAAATCACCCCTTACCGGGTTACTGGGCAGTGCCAATATGGGAGGGTTCTTTGCCCCTGAACTGGCCTGGGCCGGCTTTCACCACCTGGTGATAAAAGGCAAAGCCAAGAACCCGGTTTACCTCCGGATTCACAACGGTGAAATAGAGATACGAGATGCCAGCAGCCTATGGGGTAAAACCACCACGGAAACCCAATGGGCAATCAGGAAAGAACTTAATGACGAAGAAATTAAAAGTCTTGTCATTGGTCCGGCCGGTGAGAATCTTGTCAGTTTTGCCAATGTGATGACAGGCATCAAAAATTCCGGCGGTAGATCGGGGATGGGCGCGGTCATGGGCTCAAAAAACCTCAAAGCCGTAGCTGTCAGAGGTACGATGGACATAAAAATTGCCTATCCCACCGATGCCCTGAATTATAATAAACGATTCATCGACCAGATCGTAAGTTCCAAAGTTAGCCAAACCCAGGGCACACTGGGTACCCCTTTTATCTGGGGAGCAACCAATTCCTGGGGCGGCATCAGGTGCAGGAATTTCCAGTATAACCAGTGTGAGTATGCGGATGATATTGAACCCGAACGGATTGATGAAATTGCCGAGGAAACCATGGGTCCGTATCATATGGTCAGTTGTTTTGGCTGCCAGGTGCACTGTCGGTCCCAGTATAAAATCCCCACCGGTGCTTATGCCGGCAAGTATGATGAAGGGCCGGAATATACTTCCCAGGGCGCTTTTGGGGGAGAAGTAGACTGCAAAAGCGCCGAAACCGTATTAACCGGTAATCACCTGGTGGACCAGTACGGTATGGATAACCTGGAGACCGGTAGTATTATCTCCTGGGCAATGGAGCTCTACGAATTGGGAATTATCACCCAAAAAGAGACCGATGGGCTGGATTTAAGATTCGGGAATGACGAAGCAGTCATCGAGATGATCCGGCGCATTTGTTTTAGAAAGGGATGGCTGGGAAATACACTGGCAGATGGCGGAATCCCGGCAGCAGAGAAGATCGGTAAGAAATCCTTTGACTATCTCATCCAGGTCAAAGGCATGAGCAACTTGCACTCGGACGAAAGAGCCACCCCTGGCCTGGCTCTTGGTATCGCCACCGGTTCCAGGGGATCGGATCACTTGAGAAGCAGACCTGCCATTGACCTTTACCATTTACCCGAAGAGATTCTAAGAAAGATATACAGCACGCCTATCCCTTATGATGGGCCGTTGAGTTCGGAACACACTTCATATATAGGCAAGGCCTGGATGGTTTTCTGGCAGGAGAACTGTTACATGGCCGTGGATTGCCTGGGAATTTGCAAATATCACACCGTGTTCCTGGGAGCAACACATCCCAATTTCGAGGATTGGCCCAAAGTGATCTATTATAACACCGGACTTGAAATAACCCCGGAAGAAATCTGGGGAATCGCAGAACGATGCAGCAATATAGAAAGGCTGTTTAATCTCAGGGAAGGCTTGCAGCGAAATGATCTCAAAAAGGGTGATATGCTCAATCATCGATATTTTGACGAACCCTGCACCCGTGGGGCACCTGACGTTGTGGGTGCCAAATTAGACAGGAAAAAATTTAAAAAAATGATCGATGAATTTTACCAGCACCATGGTTGGGATGAAAATGGCGTCCCTACACCGGAAACATTGAAACGGCTTGGCCTGGATAAAGAGCCGTCTCATTTACTTTAAATCTAGTGAAGAGGAGAAAACCAATGGCAAAAGTCCTGATGATCAACCACGAAAAATGTACCGGGTGCAGGCTTTGCGAACTGGTATGTTCGGTATTCCACGAAGGTGTTTCCAATCCGTCACGAAGCCGGATTAATATCATCAAATGGGAAGCGGAAGGTTTGTATATCCCGATGTCCTGTCAGCAATGTGAGGATGCCCCTTGTATGACCATTTGCCCGGTAAAAGCGATCTCTCGTGACCAGGCACTGGATTATGTGAAGATTGATTACAATGTGTGTATTGGCTGCCGCTCATGTGTGGCGGTTTGTCCTTTTGGTGCGATGGGTTTTAATGTTATCGATAAAAAGGTCTTCAAATGTGATTTTTGTGAAGGTGACCCTCAATGTGTCCGGTTCTGTGATGTAAAAGCAATTGAGTATGTGGATGCCAACCAATTAAATATAATAAAGAAAAGAGAGGCAGCGCAGAAGCAATCCATTGCCCAAAAAAAAGCCTTTGATTTAAAATCGAGAAATTAGTCAAAAGTTTTTGCGGGGTGCAGATGCGTCACGGCAGTTTTTTCAAAAAGCGCCCCTGCCTGCCGGAGGCACAGTCTTAATACTTTTCAAGATTAGATAAAGCTCTAAAATAATGCGAATGGGCAGTTGTATAGCTTTCTAAGTTCTTTTATTACTGCCCATTCGTGATATACAGCCTTCTCAAGATTGTCCGAAAGAAATCCTTTAAAATGCTCCTTTCGGCACAAAGCTCTAA
>CP070627.1:4559368-4577958 GCA_020355945.1 Candidatus Aminicenantota bacterium
GGATGAAAGACACATCCAACGTTTTATTTTCTGAGAATGCCAATAAGCCTAAACAGGACCCCAGCAATATTACCGACAGTATTTTTTTATACATTTTATCTCCATGATTTTGCCCGATTTTTTATGGGTATATAAAAAAACCATAAAAACCATGAGAATATATCAAGAGGCAAGAAAAAAGTCAAGCATTTTTTTATTATTTAAGAAAAAAACAATTGACTTTCTCTTTTTTGTTTCTTATACTTTATTATCTACAATTCACAATAAAAAAGGAGGATAAATATGGCAGGTGAGAATGATGGACATTTCGAGTTTTTAAAAAAAGCGTTTAGTCAGGATGGTTTTAATGTCAAAAATTTTAAGGAGGATAAACGGTTGAAGAATCTTCCCTATGTTACCCCTAAGGGTTACATGGAATTTGAGGGCAAAATCGGTCTCCTGGCAGAACATAAGACCTCTGTAAATTCGGTTACCGGTGAACCTAAAAAAACCTATTATGTGGAAGGTACCCATAAACAGATGGGGTTTCTTTTGGGGCTAATGGCAGAACCGGAGGTTTCACGGATGGCCACGGAATTTGCTGCAAACATTCCCATGAGTTTTTTCAGATCCGAAGAGCTTTCCCAAACATCAGACTCTTCTCTATTTGATAAGCTTAAAGAATTGTTTGTGGAATTAATTGGAAAGGCAGCCCGGAAAGATATAGGGGCGGATATTCCTGAAGAATATCAAGAAGAAATGGAAGGGATTTACGAAGGGTGTAAAGAGGTAAATCCCGAACTTAAAGGAGACCAACAAAAAGAGAAATTCATGCAAAAGTTGTGGGCGATTAATTTTGGTCATGATCTTGCGATGGCGCATATCTATACGGGTGAGATTTTTGCTAAGAAAAAGATACCGCCCTTTTTATTAAGGGTTCCCATTATGTGTAATGCGTATTCCATCTACGGTGATGTGGTTGAAGGAGGTAAACATTATTTTGGTAGAGATTTTATGTTTCCCACTGGTAATGTTTACCAGGATACGGCTTGTTTAATTATTTATAAGCCGGAGGCTGAAGAAGGAAAAACGTTCCTGCCGATTGTGAGCCAGACAGCACCGGGTATTTTTGGCAGCATGGCAGCCCTGAATATTGAAGGTGTGGCCATTGGTGTGGACATGACTCCTTCCCAATTATGCAACCCGGCCCGGCCTGGGATTAATTCGCTGGCGCTTGATCGAGACTGCATGGAACACTGCCCCACCATAGAAGATGTGGTGAGCCATATGGTGAAGGCCCAGCGGGGAGTCTCATGGTTGTATCCGGTGGCGGATGGAAAATCCGATAAAACCTGCATTGTCGAAGCCGGATGCAATATCGGCGACGAACCCTATCCTTACTTTAAATACCTTCCCAAATATTATAAAAAAAAATTGAAGGATTTGAATGAAGACTATATTCTCCAAATGAGGGAAAAATACGGGACACCAACTCCCCAAAAGGGTTTAATCCCCCGTTGGGGTGATTATACCTACCCCATGGATTACATTACTGATTTTAATGAAAAAATATGGAACATCTTTTACAAAGACCCTATTTATAAGCTTAGACGTGGGATATTTGATATTATTAAAGATCTCATCATGCTTATTTTCAGTCCGTCTGTTTATAAGTTATTAAAAATCTTCAGAGAGGAATTAAAGGAACTATTCAGACATGTCCCCTATGATCCCAGGCAATTTGGTGAAGATGGGTATATTAATAAAACCTGGACAGATCAAAATTGTCCGGGGTCCTTTTATTTTGCGCCTCAACGGGAAACCCTCAGTAATGTCACCGTGGTTTCCAATCACCCTATCACACCTGAAATGCGGCTGACAGCCATGAACGAATGGGTGGCGCTTGCGGCTGCCAGTGAACTCAATGGTATGCAATGGCGGTACGATGAAGTAAACAAAGAACTCCTGCAAGCCATTGCCAAAGCCAAAGACCCGGAAAATCCCCAGCTGATCACCGAAGACACAGCGTGGAGAATTATTAATTTCCTGTCACCGGAACCGGGTTATAAATTCCCCACTTTTCGCAATCCCAAGGGGGCTTCCTGGAAAACCAGGCAGGTTCACGGCAGTGTGTCCCTTTTTGAGTTGAAAGAGAGAAAAATTAAAAGTCTATTTGGTTATTACGGTGATGAACCCATAACAATAACTTTACCCAATTATATTGAGGGGTAACTTTTAACAGTTCCCCCATGCCATGGGGCCCCTGTCCGTGTCCATCCTTGTTAGCCCGGGGCTGTTTTAAGGCCAGAACTGCCGGATAATCGAAATACAGCATAGAAATATAACAAAGATTGTGATAAAATTAAGTATAAATAATAACGGAGGAAAGCACATGATTTCACCAGTGGTTTTTTCAAAAAAACTAATTGAACTGGGATTTGATACGGCTGTGGGTGTCCCGGACTCTACATTTAAAGGATTGATATCCTATTTCAGTTCCCAGGATGTGTTTAACCATGTGATTGCCTGCAACGAATGCGAAGCCATGGGAATTGCTGCCGGTTACTACCTGGCCCACGAAAAACCGGCCATGGTGTATATGCAGAACTCGGGATTCTGTAAAACCCTCAACCCTTACACCTCGATGCTGGCCGCGGATGTTTATTCTATCCCGGGGCTGATGCTGGTGGGATGGCGGGGTGAACCCGGTAAAAAAGACGAACCCCAACATAAAATGATGGGACGCATTATGTTGGACTTATTTAAGGTGATGGAAATAGAGTATACCATATTAGCGGAACCAGGATGGGAAAGCCAACTGGAAAACGCTCGGGACTACTTGAACCATCACGATCGACCGTATATCATTGCCATTAAAAAAGGAGTTTTCGATGATTTTAAAATCCCGGGAGAAAAGAGCCAGGCAGTGATGACCCGAGAGGAAGCGTTAAATATTATCGTGGAGAGTACTCCCGGAAATGCGGTCTTTGTGTCCACTACTGGTAAGACATCCAGGGAGTTGTTTGAAATCCGGGAACAGAGAAAAGAACCTCACGGCACTGATTTTTATACTGTTGGTTCAATGGGGTGTGCGTCTTCTATTGCGTTTGGCGTGGGATTGGCGGATTCTCAAAAGAAAGTGTTTATTTTAGATGGTGACGGTGCAGCACTAATGCAATTGGGAACCCTGGCCACTATCGGTCATTATAAAAATCCCCGGTTGAAACATATTATTATAGATAACAATTCCCATGAATCCACCGGGGGTCAGCCCACGGTGTCCGGGAGTGTTAATTTTATTGACATTGCCCGCGCCTGTGGTTATGAATATGTGGCCTGTGCGGATAACCCGATGGATTTGAGAGAATGTTTCAGTCACCTGGAGGCCAATAACCAATTGTCTTTGGTGGTGGTAAAGGTAAAAAAGGGTTCACGACCGGACCTGGGCAGACCCACTACAACACCACGAGAGAATCGCGATGCTTTTATCGAAAATTTCCGGCGATAAGGTAATTATTGGTGAAGGAGCGTTGTCTCAATTGGATAACATCCTTCCCCGGTACAAAAACATCTTGTTATTCAACGATAAAGACGGGTTTCATCCTTGCGGCGCCGCGGGTTATTTTAATCAAAAGTTTTTGCGGGGTGCAGGGGCAGTTTTTTCAAAAAGCGCCCCTGCCCGCCGGAGGCAAAGTGTTCAGTATGTCTCTTATGCGGGTAAGGCATTGCCTATTGAGGATGTGGAGGAAAAATACCGGGAGGTAAAACATAATACCGGTGTTGATTTGATTATTGCAGTAGGAGGTGGGACCATTATTGATATCGCGAAAATTATTTCCATTGCTTATTCCAATCAATGTGAAAAAGTGGAAGAAATTTTATCCGATAAAACATTGGAAAACCGGTTGGATTCGGTATTTATTCCTACGACTGCGGGCACAGGCAGTGAAGCCACTTCCTTTGCCGTGGTGTACAAGGATAAAGTGAAAATATCCATCGATCGTAAAAGTTTGCTGCCTACTTATATTGTATTGGACCCTCTTTTGTTGAAATCTTTGCCTATACCTATATTAAATTCTACTGTATTGGATGCGTTAGCCCAGGCTGTTGAGTCGATTTGGGCCAGGGGAAGTACCGGGGAATCAAAGGAATACTCTAAAGAGGCGATTCGGTTGATTTTGGATAATCTTGATAAAGAGAATACCATTGAGCGCTTGAGTCAGGTCCAGGTGGCCAGTCATCTGGCAGGTAAGGCCATTAATATTTCTAAGACCACCTTACCCCATTCCATCTCATATCCGATCACTTCTTATTTTGGTGTACCTCATGGGATTGCAGTATTTTTGACGCTGCCAAAAGTGGTGGAGTTGAATTATTTTACCACAGGAGATACGTTACAAAGTGGTGTTCGATTAGCGGATATCCGGGAGAGTTTTTCTATTTTGTTTTCTCTTTTTGGGGTGGATGGGATTGAGGGGCTGCGGGGGAGATTGGAGAATGTGTTAGTTGAGTTGGGGTTTAAGACCAGGCTGCGGGATTATGGGATAGGGCGGGAGGCGCTTTCGTTTCTTGCTGACAATGCACTGACCAAGGGGCGCAGTGATAATAATCCGCGCCAGGTTGACCGGGATGATGTATTGAGGCTGCTGGAGGAGATATATTGAAGAACTAATCCGAAAATTAAGCTGCAAAATTCCCCGGACTTTACCCCGGCTTTCACAGGCAAAATTTAATAAAAAGTTTTTACTTAGACTTAATATTGTTTAGGAACGATTTCTACGATTGCATCCTTTTTGGACATGGCGCCGTCGGGTGCAGTTTTAATAAAAACCAGGTGGAAGGATCCCAGGTGTCCTGGTCCAGGTATCCAGGAGAAAACACCGGTTTGGGGATTCAAGGTGGAACCTACGGGCAGTGACATCATCCGATCGCCCACCACCAGGTAACCCGAATATGCAGTGTCAAGGGCTGGCAGATCAGACAAATGGATTTCGATTCGTTCCATTTCCGGGATAACAACCCGGTTCATGCCTTTTTCATCGAGGGGAACAGCAATAGGCAGGCTGTCTTCATCATAACCCTGTTTCACTCGAACGGGTGAGAAATTTTCTACCGGGAGCGCATCGATTTGCAAGAGGGGAAGGACCGCGGTTTTCATCCCTTGAACGGAGGAGGGACTGGAGGGACTGGTATTATTAATAGTGAAGTACCGGCTGCCAATGCCATCAGAGTTGCCGCCGCTGTCCCTGGCGGTCCATTGGATGGTATGCACACCATTGGCATAGGCGGTGGTGTCCAGGTAAAAGTAGCCGGCAGCACCATTGCTGTTGGCATAACCCGGGAATAACGAGGCCAGGTCAGCCCTATAAACATTATAAGTTGGGTTCCCAAGATTCACCCCATCAACAAAAACATTAAGAGTGGAACCATCGGTGGGAATATAATTGGGCTGCGGTGTTAATGCCCATCCCCAGTTGACATAGCTGCTGCCCGAAGCAGTTCCACCCTGGGAGGGTGTATCGATAGCGCCAAAGGGTTTAACCGCATTGGCATTATCACAGTAGATGGTTTTGCTGCCCAACGTAGTGGTTTTGCCCACTGCATCAGTGGCAATGGCATAAAGTGTATAGGTCCCGTTTCCGCCATTAGGTAGAAAGTTGGTCAGCAGCATATAACCCCAACCAGCCCTGGTGTTATTGGGATATTGAGGATATGCAGCAGCCACATCGGGTCGTGCACCTTCCACGAATGAGGCATCCCCGACAAAAAGCAACTGGCTGCCCTGTCCTCGATAGATTTTCACATGTTCAACACCGCTGTCATCCAGGGCCCAGCCGGTGACAGCGATACTGCTGGCAACATTCGATTGATCAATGGGTGTAGCAAATTGTCCGAAGGGGGGGTTCAATTCCGGGAGGGGACTGTATACCGCTTCGTACCATTCAAAAGAGTTAAAGTAAGAACCCGAGGCCTGGTTGTAGTCGGCAAACAAGAACCATACATCAAAGGGTTCATAGGTTTGCGGATAGATAGCGCTGGTTGAGCTACCGTAAGTGGCGCCGTCAACAAAATCCCAGTCAACATCAAGGACCCTTGAGTCGTCATTATTAAAAACCGCAAAATGTACTTCGGTATAATACGTGACGTAATTGGAACTGTAATTCTTGACATCGCCGTAGAATTCCAATAAACCAGCGGTATTTTGCTTATAGACACTGCCATAAAAGTCCAACCATGCATTGGCCCAGGGGTAGGTGGTGGAATCTTCAGCGGTAAAATTCACTGAATAATAATAGGCATCTGCATAAGAAACATCAGGCCAGACCCAAAAGAACCCGTATTCCCCGGGGGCAATCTCATTGGTGCAGTAACCGCTGGTGCCATATTGCACATTGTAGGTTCCACCATACACCCATCCCGTATCGTACCCCAGGTAGTTTTGATTGATGTCATAAAAATCTACTTCTGCCTCTACCATGGCTGCGTATGAGGTACCCGCGTTGTAACAAAGTGCGGTCATGTAAACATCACCCGCTTGATTTTGCCAGTTGGTATAACTGCTGTCCAACTGGATATCAACCGCATTCGGGTTGTCAGCACTAATCCTTTGTCCCGGGGAACCAAATTTTTCGTACAATTCCTGCCTGCGGTACTTTGCCTGGAAGAGACGGTCACGCTTGGCTTGCATCTCTTCAGCACTGAGCTGTTGGGTTAATTCAACCGGTTCAGGTCTTTTGATTAATATTTTCTCTTCTCCTTTCGCACTCAACTGGTACGAAAAAGAAAAGATAACGGTTAAAACCAATACAAAAAGAATGATCTTTTTCATCTTTACCTCCTATTTAATTATCTCTTTTTAATGAACCTTAATTGTGGCATACGGAATTTTTTTTGTCAAGGTATTAATTTTAAAAAAAAGGCGAAGCATTTTATATGGATTTAAAATGCCTCGCCCCGACATTTATTTTTACGCCCTCATTGGTCAGCCTATATTTAACAATCCTCTTTGCTCCGCTGTGCACAACCACCATGTAGTGTTGTCCCTGGTATCCGGAGCATGGCAACCACCTAAAGCGAAAAGATAAAGCTGATAAGCAGCAGTATGATAATAATAATTATTTTTTTCATTCTTTCCTCCTGCATACACCCTGTGTTACTTTTTACATTGGGCCTTGTGCTTAAATTTGCAAATAAAATGGTATCACATCATTCAATCCCCTGTCAATGAGTAAAACTACTCAAATTTTATTTTTAGCCACCAGGTTACACGAAGCAGGGGGCGCCCTCAGCCCAAGAAAACTTTGCCTGGCACCAAAATCGCCAAAATCCACTCGCGGCGGGGCTTGACCACAAACGGCAGCTAACGTATAATTGATTCCTTTTTAAAAACCCTGTCTCTTTGTCTTTGTGGCAAAAAAAGGAGAAGCTATGATAAAAACATGGCGTTTGAAAAAAGTAGAAATCATCGTGGCAGTGTTCATTCTCCTGTTTTCCATGGGTTTGCGCATCAATGCCCCAAGAGCAGACCTTCCCTCCCACATCACCTTCAGCGGCAGCATCCTCACAGATGAAGGCAACCAATGCCATAACTCCAGGAGTAAAACCCTCTACGACCAATGGTACCCGGATGACTGGCGAATCACCAACTATAATCCCATTCTACCCTGGATCAAATACGGCATTTTTAAAATCTTCGGCGTCGGCCTGCTGCAAATGCGACTGGTTAATTATCTATTTGCGGGACTCTCCCTGCTTTTCTTTTTCCTCACCTTGAAATCCTATTTCCAGCAAAATTTCAAATTTGCCCTACTGGGAACTCTTTTGTTGGGGTTCAATTTTCTCTACGTCATGTACAACAAAATCGGCACCTTTGAAACCTCCATTATCTTCTGGGTCATATTAACCCTCTATTTCCTTGAAAAATATCGGGGGGAAAGAAAGAGCATATTTCTTATCCTGGCCGGTGCTTCCACCTTTATGACTTTTATTTTCAAATCCATCATGGCCTACGCCTTACCCCTGCCTTTTGTCGCTTATATCCTGGTATACCTGTTTAATAAGCCGGATGAAGAAAAAATTTCAATAAAAAAAGGGATACTCAATATCTTTTTTATCCTCCTGGGAATATTGATTTTATTTATTCCCTGGTATCTCTTCCACTATCTGCCCAATAAGGAATGGATCATCAGCGCCCCGGGTCAGTATATGGAAAATTTGATGTTCCCCGGGAGTTTGGAAAAAGCCTTTCGCAATTTTCTCGCCTTTCCCTGGAAAAACCAATTCTATAAAATGCCTATTGTGTGGTTGAGTGCGATTCTTTACGTTCCGTTGTTTTTCAGGCGCTTGCTGCGCAAAGAAGCAAAAATGACAGAAATCGGTTATACACTTTTCTTCTTTGCTCATACCGCTGTATTTCTCATTATGTCCTACCGCCCCACCCGTTATTTTATCCCGGTAATACCCGCCATGGTGTTTATGACAGTGGTGCTGTGGCAACGATGGGCATCAATATCATCATCCCCGGAAAAACCTGTCTCTTATGGGTATATAGAAAAATCAGTGATTTTTATCGTGGACATCCTGTGGCTTTCCCTGGCTGCCTACTTCTGCTTGATTCCCCTGTTTACCCGCTATTTCCTATCAATCCCCCGCCCCCCATTCTCTATTTTTTATTTCATTGTTTCGGCGATCCTGGTGGCGGTGGTTTATTTGATAAAATCTCTTTACCGGCAATACGTATGGAAACCATTGAAACCCAAATACCTGCTTATCCCTTTAATCGTACTAATGATCGTGGTTTCCCTGGTTATTAACATGAGTTATTATTGGCAGTGGAACGCCGATAAAACCTATGTCATCCGGGATATTTCCCGCGAATTGGGAGAAAAGCTGGAGGATGCCTATATCGGGGGAATGACTTCAACAGTGGCAGTAATGGAAAACCGGCACAAAGCCCTGTGGCTTTACCCCGATTTTGTCAATTGGGATGCCCATACCTTTGAAAAATACCCCTTAACCCATGCACTGTTGGGCACTGATGTCAGCAAAGAAATCATTCATTTTTTCAACCAGTGGCCGGAACGCATGAAGCGGGCAAAACTTTTGACAGTCTACCCTTTAAAAAATTACTTTTTGCACCTATATTCCTTTGTGGGCCCCTATATCAGTCATTGCACCATAGAAAACGGCCAAAAATATCGATTGAAAGTGGTGAATCCATCAAAGCGATTGGTTAAAACCAGGGTTGGAGAGGTTTATTATTTTAAGAAAAAACCGGGTGAGAAATCACAAGAACCGGCTTTCCGGGTTTATAAAGGGCAGCAGGTATTTACATTAGCACCCGGTGAAAATGAGATGGTAATCCTGGTAAAAGAACCGCCGGGAAGTAATGCCGCCTCACTGCTTTTTTACCTGGATTATCCCCATCCGTTTGGAAAAGATAAACTCAGGTATGAGGGTGAAAATTTCCCGGGAAAAATCGGATTCAACAAAAGAGACCGCAGCGCTTCCCATGGTTATACCCGGTATTTTGACCGTGCTCGCCAGGTGCCGGGATTTTTAAGCTATGGTCCGGCTGTACCCTATGCCAGGGGATTTTTAATTGCGGATTTCAAATTGAAATTTGCTAACTTAAAAACAAAGCTCAGGCCTATTTGTCGATTGGACATTTATTCCTATCAAGATAACGGTCCGGTGGCAGAAGGGGTGATTAAACCCGCGGATATAAAGAAAAACAAGACGCATATCTATCGGCTTTATACCATCATACCGGGGACAAAAAAGTTGGAATTCCGCATTCAAACGGAAAAGTGGGCGGATATTTCTTTTGATTATATTGATGTAACATACTATCAGGGCTATGTTGTGAATTTTTAGTCACAGAGCAAAAAATAATCAAAAGTTTTTGCGGAGAGTGGCGGGTACAGGGGGGCAGTTTTTTCAAAAAGCGCCCCCCTGGTACTAAATTGCAATTTCGAACGTTTAGGGGGTTCTGAATTTCAATTTCAGGCGAAAAATAAGAGATAAAGATATATCATAGAGGTGAGCGGGTGAGCGGGTGAGCTTAACCGCTCAGGAAGTTTGATAAAAAATAAAATATAAGGAGTTAAACAATGAAACATTTTAAATTATTCGGACAAAAAACATTATTATTGGTACTGATGTTATCGCTTCTCTTTTTAAATGTACAGGCCGGAGACAAAAAAGAGGTCAACAAAACGTTTAAACCCAAAGAGATTGTCGATATCAAAGTCGTCAGCGGTGACTGTGTTATCAAAAAAGGAAACAACAGCGAAATCAAGGTTCACCTGGTGTATACGTATCCCCCTGACAAATTCGAACCTGTATTTGAAGAAAAAGGAAACACACTTATTTTAAAAGAAGAATTTCACAAAACCGAAGGGAAATGTAATATCCATGGAGAATCCCACTGGACAGTGACCGTACCGGAAAAAACAAACATTGAATTTAAAGCAGCTTCCGGTGACCTGGATGTGGCTGGTTTGAAGAGCAGCATATCGGCTAAATTAGCCTCCGGTGACGTTACGGTGAAGGATTTTAAAGGAAAGATCAAACTCAAAGCCGCCAGTGGTGAGCTCAATGTAAGTGATTCCACCGGTGAAATGACTGTAGGGGCAGCTTCCGGTGATATTGAACTCTCCAATGTAAAGGGCACCTTTAATGTCAAAGCAGCCAGCGGTGATATTGATGCATCCGGGATTGAATTTAATGAACCCAGCAATTTCGAAGCCGTATCCGGTGAAGTTCTCGTTAAACTTGCCAAAAGCAGCACTGTGGATTTGAACCTTAAAACGGTGTCGGGAGATATCACCCTGGATTACAATGGGAACCCGGTAAAGGGATATTTTAAATTTAAAGGCATGAAGGGCAATATTCACTCAGATATTCCTTTTGACAACAAAGAAGGCTCCAAATACAGCCCCTTTGTTAAAAAATATTTTAAAAAAGGTGATTCCCCGGAGATTACCCTTAAAGCAGTCTCAGGGGATTTAACCTTTAAAAAATAGCAGTATTACGGGGCAGGCAAAAATAAGGTATTTGGCAGGTCGCAAGCCTGCCCCTTTTGCCTCCGGCAGCCAGGGGGAAGGCGCATAGCGCATGGCGCTTTGCGCATAACCCCCCGCAAAAGCTTTTGATTAAACAAAAAAGCCCTTCTCGATGGCCGAACGGCCTAAATATGTTGCCAATCATGGGCTTGACATCAGGAAATAAACCTGTAAACTGGTAACATTACAAAACAATATTTTTCTAAGTATTTATAGAAAATGAAAGAAAATTTACAGGAACGAATCGACCAGGCCTATAAACAAATTAAACACATTTACAAGAAAAAAGGTTTACTTCAATCCTTTTATACCTCTTACCGCCTGCGCACATGCCCCATTAAACGCATTTTTCACCTGATCCCCGAAGGGAAACATTATATCGATGTGGGCTGCGGATATGGCTTCATATCCCTGTGGACTGCCCTGGTATTTCCCAAAGCCAATGTCATTGGCATGGATATCATCCCCTCCAGGATTCAATTGGCCGATCGACTGATACCAGGGGCAAACATCAAAAATCTCAAATTCCTGGTGAAAGACATTACCAAAGAAACCATTGAAGATTCGGAAATCATTTTGTTGATTGATCTGTTTCATCATGTCCCCTTTGAAAATCAACTCCCCTTCCTTGGGCAGTGCATTGATAAAACACCCAAAGGCGGGTATATTGTTTTTAAAGATATTGATCGGAAACCCTGGTGGAAATTTCGATTTAATTATATCCAGGATTTTTTGTTTACCGGTCAGAGGACGTATTGTCGGGATAAAGATGAGTACATGAGATTTTTCAAGAAGAATGGTTTTGAGGCAGAGTATTTTGATTTGAAAAAGGGTTATGCTTATGCGCATTACCTGATCCGGGTAAAAAAAGTATAATTTAGCCACAAAGCATAGAAACAGTGGCTTTTTTACTATTCTTTGCGAATGATAACGCCTTCGTGAATTACCAGGCGTACCTTTGTCAACGATTGTAAATCTTCCAGGGGATTACCCTCCACAACGAGAACATCAGCCAATTTCCCCGGTTGCAATGTACCCAGTTCATCTTCGAGATTGCATACGTGAGCTGCATTGCGTGTTGCAGCCACAATAATTTGCATGGGAGTCATCCCGGTCTCTCGCATCAGTTGGATTTCCTTAATAGGCATGCCCACTTGAACACCGGGTAGAGAACCGGAATCATTACCCAATGCCACTTCCCCACCAGCCTTGATAAAACGCCGGAAAGCATCTATCCCCCTTTCTCTGAAAGAGGGTGGTGTGGCTTCAAGTGTTGGTATCCAGTAAATCCCGGACTTGACTATTCGCTGGATGAGCGCATCGGATTTTTTTCCAAAGCTAGCCAGGTGGTTGACGTCATCCACACCGGCATCTAAAGCAATACGCAGTCCATGGGCACTGATGACATGGGCGGCCACTGGTTTACCTCGCTGATGGGCGGTTTTAACAATAGCAGCCACTTCCTCCCGGGAAAGGACCGGGTTTAATGGCGAATTCAAACCGATCTTGATCACATCTGCGCCGTCATCAACCAGTTGATTGACTTTTTCCATGGCATCTTTAGGGGAAGTTACAATTAAAGAAACCTCTTTTATGAATCCCTTTGGAACAGTAAAAACCGGCCCGGCCACCACTACCCGGGCACATTTCGGATTGGTACGCAGTTTATCACGCAAAGTAAACCACGGCAAATCAGCAGCCGCAGCCAAATCCCGCACAGTGGTCACCCCTTCCCGTGCCCAGGTTTCCAGGAGACTTTCATTGTATTTGCTGTGAACGTGGGTATTGATGAACCCGGGAAGTATCGTACCCCCGGGAAATGAGATAATTTGTGCATTTCCAGGTATCTCTATTTCTTTACGGGGTCCTACTGCTGCAATACGTTTACCTTTAATCACAACGGCAGCATCTAGCACCGGTTCGGCACCAGTACCGTCAATGAGCGTGCCGGTGAGCACCACAGGAATCCCTGCAGAGGGTCGGGCATCTTCTATGGTCCGGGCAGGGGATTGAGCAGCCGCAGGTGGTTCTTTCCCGGGCTTTTGATTGGAACAGGCACTAATCAATAGTAAAAAAAACAAAATTAAAAGGGGTATTAATTTTTGTTTTACATTCATTCGATTTCCTCCGGTTGCATATTAATTGGTGAAACATAAAACCATATAAATTGTACAACAGGAATGAAAAAAAATCGACCGTAAAGATGATATAAGACAACATTTTTATAGTTTTAGAGAATACCACCGGCAGAATGTCGGATTTTTTGAAATTGTTGAATGGGAATTTTGGGATGTATTATCGAAAATAGTAGACTCCCAATACGTTAATGAGCTGTTTGGTTCGAAAGATGCTCTTTTTGGTGCTTGCGATTCAAGGGGAAAAAAGCAAATAAAAACTTGCACATTTGCACGCACCGTCCCTCTTTTCTCTTGTTTGATGAGAACAAGGGTCACTTTTGCTGCTATCCTTTGAAATCATCTTATCAACCGGGTTCATAATTTCGCACCACATCCCGCGACACGGAGACTCTATTTAGGAAGGGAAATTTCGTATTTGGCGATTTTTCTTTCTCCCTCCATATCTTCCAAAATGACATACAAATGACCCTTCTTTAGGCATAACACATCTCCGAAACTGAGGCTGTTTGATATGGATTCCCCTTCTCCGGGAGTAAATATACTATGATATAAATATTTCCCGTCAAGAGAAAAAATGTCGATGGGCTGGCTTTTCCAATGGGTGACGATATTGTTTAGAAAAATGAAGACCCGGCCGTCTTCTATCCAAATACGATTAAAATAGGTTAATTCATTAGAAAGATGTTTGACTGCGGCTTCACTTTCATGTTCCACCCGCGACCCCCGAAAATAATTATAAATAATCTTTTTCTTAAGGTCATTGGAGATTTTTGGCTGTTGCCGCTGCAGGGAAAACCGGTTAATCATGTTGCCATCAAGATCGATCATATTGATCTGATAAGAATCATCCATACCATAGTAAACCCGTTTGTTTTGGGGATCAAAACTTAATTGCAGCATCTTAGTAAATCCTGGTATTGCAGCGATCATCCCGGACCTTGTCACCCTGGCCTCATATAATATGTCTTTTATGATCCGTTTTTTCCCGGTGTGAAGGTTCACATATTTTATTTGTACATTTTCTCGAACCGGCGGCGGGGCGGAAATATATTCGTTTTCATTGATAAAATAGTAAGGTATGATTCCAATACTGATGGAGTGGGTTTTGATATATTCCCCATTGTTTGAAAAATAGTGTAATTTAGCGGGGTAATCATAAATAACCAGTTTGTCCTTTACTGCAAAAATTAATCCTTCACGGGCGACTTCTCCGGGTCCCTGCCCTTTCTTTCCAAAGGTGGCTTTTAATTTTCCATTTTTATCAAGAATGTAATTCAAAGCGAACTTCTCATCGTAAATATAAACGATTTCGTCGTCTGATACGGTTATTATAGGAGAAACGATGGGATTTCCTCCTATTTCGGTAATCTCCCATACTTTCCGAGCCTTTAAATCCCAAACACCTTTTAAGGGTTTGTCAGGGTTGACCACTTCGGATAGTAGGGGAAATACAAAAAACAACCACACCACAAAAAATAATATTTTTTTCATTGTCTTTCTCCTTATAATGTTTTTTTTAGCCACGAAGTTACACGAAGGTACACGAAGTATTTTATAAAAGAAGATTCTCTTTCTTTGTGCCTCTTTGTGTATCTTTGTGGCTATTTTTTCATTGGCAGCGAAATTTTGTATTTGACAATAGATATCTCACCGTCACTGTCCTCTAACACCGCATAAAGATAACCCTTTTTGATTTCAATGTTATTGATAACCGTAGGAAAATAGATTCTTGAACCGCTGCCGGGTTTGAAAAGCGCCCGGTATAAATATTTACCGTCAAGGGAAAAGATATCCATGGCCTGGCTGTCACTATAGGGGCCTAAATTCACTGCCAATACGTAAACCAGTCCCTCATCGATTAAAATCCGGCAGAAATGCATCAATTCACCGGGGAACCGATGGACATGTTCTTTAATAGGCACGTTTATGCGCATTAATTCAAAAAGTTCCGCGATTTTTTCTTTTTCGATTTTTTGTTTTGCCCGGTCCAGGGAAAAGGTATTGACCACCGAACCATTTAAATTGGCCACCCGGATCACATAAGCGTCGTTCATTCCATAATAAATTTTGCGGTTCTTGCAGTCATAGCCCAGGATCATCCGGGAGTGCAGCGCATCCAATCGCATCGGTTGACCTCCCGGTATTGGCGTGGGTTTATCTTTATATGAATATTCCGCAATGGTCTTTTTTTCACCTGTTTTTAGCAGAAAGTGAGTAATGGTTCCTTTATCCGGCCAGGACCTGGCGCCAATGGCATAGGTATTCCCGGTGGTGAATATGTATTCATCTTCAGCGATAAAAAACCGGGGGAAATGACCCATGGTATTTACCACCACGGATCTGATATATTCTCCTTCCCGGGAAAAATAATGGAGCCTGCCGATATCAATGGCAGCGAGTTTATCATCAGCTAGAAAAGAAGCCAGGTGCATCCGGACTTCTCCCGGTCCTTCGCCCTTTTTGGCAAAGGCCCTTTTAAAACGACCTTCACTGTCAAAGATAAAACTGGCCTGGTTTTTAAAGTCATTGACATAAAGGGTTCCATCCTCGGAAACCACAAAATCGGGAGTGGCAAATACCTTACCGTTGGCATGGGTCAATTCCCAAACTTTCAGGGGTTTCAAATCCCATTCTCCTTTTAATGGTTTGTCAGGATTTTTAACTTCTGCCGAAAGTAAAAATACAGCCAACAACAATATAATCAATAAAATAATTTTTCTCATTTTTTTACCTCCTGGGGATTGAGTATTTACGCCAAAGATATAGTCTATTTGCAAAAGTATTTCGACCATAATCATGATTCCGAACCATGTTTTTCTATGAAATTTTGCCTATTTTGCTTCCACCACTGCTGCCACCATTCTGCGGACTTTCCCTTTTCTCCCGGATAAGGCTCTCCATGTCCGGTAATCATATATAGTTCATAATTGATAGTAAATATCACATCCCTTGCTTTCTCCTTCTTTAACTGCTCAATCAGTTTATCCACAACCCGGACGTCTTTAAAAAATCCCAATGCTCTTACCACAGACTCTCTTAATTCTTTATCCTCATGATCAAGCTTTTTCAGCAAGATATCCAGGGCACGTGGTTCTTTTAACTCCGCCAGGGCTCTTGCAGCCTGTAAGATCACTACCTTGTCTCTATCATTTAGTGCTTTTATTAACGGTTCCACCGCCCGTTCATCCCCTAGATAGCCTAAATATTCTGCTGCAACTGCTCTTATAATTGGGGCATTATCATTGAGTTTGTTTACCAATGGCATCATTGCACATTTTCCATATAACAAGAATCCATAATAGAACCGGCTATCAAAAAGATCATTATTAAACCCCTTCTCCCAGCGATTTTTTATTACTCCCATATGAACATTAATGGCTGGATCTTGAAAAGGCCATGGAGCTCCAAATAAAAACACGTACAGTACAACTGTCGCCAGTGCCAGGATAACGCCTTTTTTTCGTATCACCACAGGAACCGGAACCCCGCTGCGCCCTAATCCCTTCCTGAAAAAGGATAACATCCCCCCAATCAATGTAAGCACCATTGCTGTCATCAATACAGGTTTCATGATGGTTATAAAGGACATCGTAACCATGATGGCAAAACTGAAAATGTAATAATTCGTAATTAGCTGTGTCCCATTGACCAATCCGAAAATTATAGTGAAAACTCCGATAACCATAAGTAATCCGGTGATGGAAAAAAGCAAATTTTGTCGCTCCCGGAACTTTCCTTTTAAAAAAATTGCCCCGAAAAACAACAGGTTCTGGATCATATAGAAAATAAATATCAGTACTTTAAGATAGTGATACGATTCCAAATAAGGTAAAATCACGTCTCGCTGAGGAAAATAATCCGAGTAACTCACCTCATGAGGAAAATTATAATAAAGATGAATTCCCAGGTTCAACTGCCAGAGCAAAAATATGGAAGCCAGGATGAATTTTAAAACCGGTATATAGGGTTTATCCTCTTCTTGTACTTCTTTCCAGGCCAAAAATAATACGCTGCACACTAAACCTGCTGAAATGATACTGACAATGAGTGGGAAAGGGGATTGGGATTCCAAATAATTAAAGCCTTGAATTTTGATTTCAAAAAATTTACAAATGTAGAAAAAAACCGGAATTCCAAACAAAAGGATTGAGAAAAAAGCTATTGAAAGAAATTTTACCACCCATTGATTTAACTTCGAATCTTCGGGAATACTTTTTATCCACAACCACACCCCAATGAATGAAAGTACAATAGATACAAGAAAAATCCAATTCAGTTCTATATTGAAACGTAAAATTTGCAATTGAATCAACGGGATCCATGATATGATTAGTAATGAAGTTGAGAGTTTCATGGATATTGTCCTTTTTGGTTTAGCTGGGTTCAAGGTATTGGTCCCTGCCCGGCGGGGGGCACCGTTGACTGCCAGGTGCACCCCCTCCGTGACGGACACCTCTTTAATCTTTTTGATTTTTTTTACATTGCCTTACTTTTTTGCTTTTTCTTTTTTCTTTTCTTCTTCACTGGTTTTAGCTAATGCGGTCATTCCACCGATGGCCCCCAGGTTCATAGATTCCAAAGCGGAGCTGGGCACAATCACCAATGAACCTTTTTCTTTAAGGCCTTCAAACAACATATTCATACCCCGCAGTTGTAATGCCACCGGGTTTTCCTGGTATTGTTCACTGGCTTTGGCAAATTTTTCTGCGATTTCGGTTTCAGCGGTTCCTAAAATGATCCGGGCCTGGCGTTCCCGTTCCGCCTGGGCTTGCTTACTCATGGCATCTGCCAGGGCGGAGGGAATGACAATGTCCTTGATTCCCACTGTTTGACAGGTGATGCCCCAGGGATTGGTATGCTCATCCAGGTTAACTTGCAGTGCTTCTGCGATTTTCTCCCGGTTTTGCAGCAGATCGGCCAGGTCATGTTTACCGATGGTATCTCGCAGTGAGGTCTGGGCAATATAGTAAACCGCTTTCGTATACTCCTTGACTTCCAGGGCAGCCTTCTCCGTATCCCAAACCATCCAGAACACCACCGCATCCACATTGACCGGCACGGTATCCATGGTAAGGGTTTCTTCCGCCTTAAAATCAGTGACCCGGACCCGCTGATCAATGTACTTATACACCTGGTCGATAATTGGTATAATAAAGAAGAGCCCCGGTCCCCTTAAACCGATAAACTTTCCCATCCGTAATATAACGGCTTTTTCCCATTGCCCGGCAATCCTGATGGCAACTGCAAGAAAAGCAGCAATTATAACGACTACTGCGGCCAAAATGATATTGATTATGTTGAGAAGGAACAACACCCCATCAAGGGCAATAATAACAATGAAAACAGCCACGGCGACGGGATTAACAACAAATTCTCTCCTATTTTCATCAAACATAGCTTACCTCCT
>CP070627.1:4578058-4585630 GCA_020355945.1 Candidatus Aminicenantota bacterium
GAGATTAAGCGATCTCCCAGGCTTCATTTCAAAGGACTGCTCACTCACTCCGGTCACTCTTATAGAGCCGGCTCGACTCAAGAGCTGAAAGGAATCTATGATGATACGGTTTCTAAGATGAATGCAGTCAGGGAGTATTTAGGGGAAAATAGTATTTTCAATGTAGAAATCTCTATTGGTGATACTCCCACCTGCAGTGTGGCGGATGAATTTTATGGGATTGATGAGGTGCGGTGTGGGAATTTTGTGTTTTATGATGTGATGCAATTTTTCCTGGGTTCTTGTAAAGAAGAAGATATCGCTGCAGCAGTGGCCTGCCCGGTAATTGCCCGGTATCCGCAGCGAAATGAAATTGTTATCTACGGCGGTGCCATTCATCTGTCTAAGGACTCTATAGTAGGGAAAAGCAGCCAAAAAATCTTCGGCCTGGTGGCATTGCCAAAAAAAAATAATCAAGAATGGGAATCAATTATAAAAGATACTTATGTTTCCTCGCTCACCCAGGAACACGGGATTATAAAAACCAGCAGCGTGTTTATCAAACAGGTCAATGTTGGTGATATATTAATGATCTTGCCGGTCCATTCTTGCTTAACTGTCAATTTGCTGAAAAATGCCTCCAGCGACCAGGGGGGCGCTTTTTGAAAAAACTGCCCCCCTGGACCCCCCGCAAAAACTTTTTATTAAAGGGGCCACTACCAGGATGCACTACCCGCCCAGTTGTATTATATTGAAATCTCTTGTATAATGGATAATACTTTTTTGGTACAAATTGAGTATAACAAAGGAGAAAGCAGATGCCAAAGGAACATCAAAACAGCTTCAAGATAAAGCTGGAGAAAGAGTTAAAGCTGGCTGAAGATTTCTCAGCACCTACCTATGAAGAATGGAAAACCACTGCCAAAGAATCATTAAAAGGCACTCCCTTTGAAAAACTGGTGACCCATACCTATGAAGAAATCGACCTGCAGCCTATTTATACTAAACAAGATATCAAAGGTCTTACTTATATAGAACAAAAACCAGGTTTTGACAGTCATCTCAGGGGCACAACCCCTGGTGGCTACTTGACTCAACCGTGGGAAATCTGCCAGGAAATTCCCGCCAACCTCCCCCAGCAATTTAATGAAATACTAAAACATGATCTGCAGCAAGGCCAGAACAGTATCAATCTTTTATTAGACCAGGCAACCCAAAAAGGTCTGGATTCCGATGCAGCAGCTAAAGGTGAAGTAGGCCGCGGCGGTACAGCTATCTCAACCCTGGAAGATTTATCAACCGCATTAGCAGACATCCAAATCGAAAAATATCCCCTGCATATAAACGCTGGTTTTTGTGGATTGGAAGTAGTCATGATGCTGACCGCCCTTTTTAAACAACAGGGCAAAGAAATAAACCGGATAAAGGGCAGTGTTGATGCAGACCCTTTAGGATACCTGGCGATTCACGGTCACTTGCCGGTTTCGTTAAGAGATATTTATGACCGAATGGCATGGGTGACCAACTGGGCCAGTCAATATACCCCTCATTTAAAAACTATTGGTGTCAGCGGTTTACCTTATCATAATGCCGGTGCGGATGCGGTTCGCGAACTGGCATACGTACTGGCCACTGCAGTAGAATATTTCGATCAATTACTGGACCGGGATGTGGCTGTTGATGAAATTGCCGGACACATGCGCTTCACCTTTGCAATCGGACCTTTTTACTTTATGGAAATTGCCAGATTAAGAGCTGCCAGGATGCTGTGGGCTAAAACTGTTGAAGCCTGCGGCGGGAGTAACAAAGCCCAAAAAATGACTGTCCATGCCAGGACCTCTTCCTATAACCAAACCACCTACAACCCCTATGTGAACATGTTACGCACCAGCACAGAAGCCTTTTCCGCAGTAGTGGCCGGTGTGGACAGCTTACATACCAATCCCTTTAATGAAGTTCTTGGAAACCCCAATGAATTTTCTCGCCGGGTCGCCAGGAATACCCAAATTCTCCTCCATGAAGAGTGCCGACTGGATCGATTGATAGACCCGGCCGGCGGCTCTTATTACGTGGAAAAATTAACCCATGAAATCTGCCAAAAAGCCTGGAAACTGTTCCAGGAAATCGAAACCATGGGTGGTATGTCCCACGCCCTGCAAAAAGATTTCCCCCAAAATGAAACAGCAGCCGTGCATGAAAAACGAAAACAAGACTTTGCCAAACAAAAATCCTCGATCGTGGGCACCAACTATTCAGCCAATGTCAAAGAAAAAAAATTGCAAACCAATTTCCCTGATTATGAAGATATATACCAGGTAAGAAAGCAATATTTAAAAAAATATAGGGATAATCGAAAAGTGGACCAGGCTGTAATCGATGAAAAGGTGTCCGCATTAAAGACTTTCCTGGTATCCGATACCATTGACCTGGTGAGAGTCGGAGCAGAGGCATTATTAACCGGTGCCACCATTGGTGAAATTTGTGCAGCAGTCAGTCCGAAAAAGGCAGGAACAGTAAAAATTAAATCTTTGGAACTACTCCGGGCAGCAGAAATCTTTGAAACGCTACGGGATGCGGTAGAAATTCATAAAGAAAAAACCGGTTCAGGCAGTTCAGGTGCCAGGGTCTTCCTGGTCACCATGGGCCCCCTCTCCCAACACAAAGCCAGGGCTGATTTTTCGCAGTCTTTTTTTGAAGTGGGAGGTTTTGATGTCATTTACCCGCAATTCCCCCAAGGCCAGGGATTTGATACGCCGGAATCTGCCGTGGAAGCGATTCTCCAATCCGAAGCCCCAATAGTGGTGATTTGTTCCACAGATGAAACTTATCCTCAACTGGTTCCCCCTATTACCCGGGCCCTAAAGGAAAAAAATCCCGGTATTATTATTGTGCTGGCCGGGTATCCTAAAGACCAGGTGGAAATACATAAACAAGTGGGAGTGGATGAGTTTATATACATGGGTGCAAACACTCAGCAAATACTTTCCCGGGTATTAAAAAAATCAGGAATATTGGAGTGATATCATGAGTAAGAAACCGGATTTCACCAAAATAGATTTAGGTCTGAAAGTGGCTGAGATATCAAAAGAAGAGTGGCAGGAACAATTTGAGAAAGAAACCGGGCTTAAGTTGGACCAGGCTGCCTGGCATACCATAGAGCAGATCGCTGTGAAACCGTTGTATCAACAGGAAGACCTCCGGGATTGTCAACACCTGGATTACCTGTCAGGCATTCCCCCGTTTTTACGGGGGCCTTATACTACCATGTATGTACAGCGCCCCTGGACGGTTCGGCAGTATGCGGGATTTTCTACGGCAGAAGAGAGCAATGCGTTTTATCGGCGTAATTTAGCCGCCGGTCAAAAAGGACTCTCTGTTGCTTTTGATTTAGCCACTCACAGGGGATACGATTCCGACCATGAACGGGTGGTAGGTGACGTAGGAAAAGCCGGGGTTGCGATTGACTCGGTAGAAGACATGAAAATATTGTTCTCAGGAATCCCCCTGGACAGGATGTCTGTATCCATGACTATGAACGGAGCGGTACTGCCGGTTATGGCATTTTATATCACGGCTGCCCAGGACCAGGGGGTCAGCGTGGAAAAACTCACCGGTACCATTCAAAACGATATCTTAAAAGAGTATATGGTGCGAAATACCTATATTTATCCACCCAAAGAATCCATGCGCATCATTGCAGATATTTTTAAATTTACTTCTCAGCACATGCCCAAATTCAACAGCATCAGTGTTTCCGGTTATCATATGCAAGAGGCGGGGGCCACCGCAGACCTGGAGATGGCTTACACATTGGCGAACGGGTTGGAGTATGTGCGAACCGGTATTAAAGCCGGGTTAAACATCGATGACTTTGCCCCCAGGATTTCGTTTTTCTGGGGTTCGGGTATAAATTATTTTATGGAAGTGGCCAAAATGAGGGCTGCTCGTGTGATCTGGGCCAAACTGCTCAAGCAGTTTAATCCCAAAAATCCCAGATCCATGGCCCTTCGAGCTCACACCCAGACTTCCGGGTGGAGTTTGACCGAACAGGACCCCTTCAACAATGTGGTGCGTACTTGTATGGAGGCTATGGCAGCCGTATTAGGGCACACCCAATCGTTACATACCAACTCGCTGGATGAAGCCATGGCCCTGCCCACGGATTTCTCTGCCCGGGTTGCCAGGAATACGCAATTGTATTTGCAGCATGAGACCAATATCACTAAAGTGGTTGATCCCTGGGCCGGGTCCTATTATGTGGAGAGTCTTACCGGTGCGTTACTGGAGCGGGGCTGGGCGCATATTCTTGAGGTGGAGTCTTTAGGAGGAATGACCCGCGCTATAGAAACGGGTATTCCCAAGATGCGCATTGAAGAGGCTGCAGCCCGACGCCAGGCCCGCATCGATTCCGGGCAAGAGACTATTGTAGGGCTTAATAAATACCCCCCGGAACATGAAGAACCTATAGAAATCCTTGAGGTAGATAATACAGCGGTGCGGTTATCTCAAATCAAGAGATTAAAAGAAATAAAAGTCAAACGAAGTGAACAACAGGTCCACTCTGTGTTGGATGCTATCACCCGTTGTATGGAGACAGGAGATGGCAACTTATTGGACCTTTCTGTCAAAGCTGCCCGTGTGCGGGCGACGTTAGGTGAGATTTCATATGCCATTGAAAAAGTATGTGGAAGGTATCAAGCAATGACTAAGACGATTTCAGGGATATACAGCAGCGAATTTGGTGCCAGTGATAATCGTGTGGTGGACCAGGTTCGTCGGATGGCTGATGAATTTGCCCGGAGGGAGGGCCGCAGGCCCAGGATTTTGGTGGCTAAAATGGGGCAGGATGGTCATGACCGGGGGTCCAAAGTAATCGCGACTGCTTATGCGGATATGGGGTTTGATGTGGATGTGGGCCCCTTGTTTCAAACCCCGGAGGAGACTGCCAGGCAGGCGGTGGAAAATGACGTTCATATTGTTGGCATGAGTTCTTTGGCCGGAGGGCATAAGACCCTCCTGCCTAAGTTAGTACAAGAACTTAAAAAATTGGATCGTGAGGATATTATCGTGATTTGTGGAGGTGTGATCCCGGTCCAGGATTACGAATTTTTGTATGACCATGGAGCCTTTGCTATTTTTGGGCCGGGCACGAAGATTCCTGAGACGGCTGTTAAGATCATGCAAGAAATAAACAAAAGACTATAGCCGCGAAGTTACCCGAAGAAACCCAGGGTTTTTTTATGCAAACTTTTACAACGTATTAGTAAAAAGGTTTTTGGCCGCCGGAGGCATTAGTTTTTCCAGAAGTGGGTTGACATTTGCAGCAAAAGGTAATACACTGTGTTTCTCAACATTATATATCGAAACGAATAAAATAAATCTTAAGGTAAGATCGATGGCAAGAAAGAAAGGGAAAAGACAGCACAAGCAGCCTGAACATAAACGAGAAATTAGTGATGAAAGCTTTGAGCAATTGTTGAATGAGTCCTTTAAAGTTCGGCACATTGAAGTTGGTGATGAAATTGAAGCCACAGTTATCGGTGTTGACAAAGAGTACGTCTTCGTGGACTTAGGAGCCCGGTTCGACGGGGTAATCCGAAAATCGGAATTAACGATAAATGGCGAATTGACTGTTACGGAAGGTGATCCGGTAACTGTTTTTGTAACCGGTCTTGGCGATGGCATGTGGTATTGTTCTTACCGAAGGGCTCCCGATCACATTGGCAGCTTTGATGAAGACCCCCAAAAAATTGCGGTTTTAAACGCCCTGGAAGAGGCTTTTAACCGAAATCTATCCGTAGAAGGAAAAATCACCACCGTCACCAAAGGTGGATTTGAAGTACAGTTGATGGGTTTAAGAGCCTTTTGCCCTTTGTCCCAGGTGGACATGCAGTACTGTGAAAACCCTGATGAGCATCTTGATAAGATTTACACCTTCAAAATTATCCAGTTTGAAGAGGAAGGTAAGAATGTTGTGGTCAGCCGGAGGGAGTACCTGGTGCTTGAGGCAAAGAAAAAAGCAGAGAATTTGTGGCAGCAAGTGGAAGAAGGAAGAGTTTACAAAGGCACTGTCACTGCTGTCCGCAATTTTGGCGCTTTTGTGGATATCGGGGGAATTGAAGGACTGCTGCATATTTCAGAAATCTCTTATGAACGCATCAAAAATGCCGGCGATAAATTGAAAGTGGGAGATGAATTAGACGTAGCCATCAAAACCATAGACCGGCAAAACCGAAAGCTCAGCTTCAGCCTTAAATCGTTGATGGAGGACCCCTGGACAGCGGCATTGAAAAAACTCAAACCCGGGGCCCAGTACCAGGGAAAAGTAGTCCGATTGAAAACTTACGGCGCTTTTATCGAATTGTTCCCCGGGGTAGACGGTATGGTTCATGTCTCCAAACTGGGAACCGACCGCATTCACCGCCATCCTAAAGAAGTTTTAAAAATTGGGGATATTGTCCCGGTTCGGGTGATAGAAGTTGATGAAAAAAATAAAAGGATCTCTCTCACTATGGAACAAGAGGATGGAGATTTCAGCCAGGACCTGGAGCGATTGAAAAAGGACCAGGACAAATCAATCAAATCTTCTCCCTCTCACATGGAAGACCTCCTTGACGATGCAATGAAAAATGACAAAAGGTAAGGAATTAAAAATGGCAAAACGAAAGGAACCACGAATTAATAAAAAATTAATGGTCAGCTTTGATGAAGAAGGGTTTGATAACCTTGGGCTAACCAAAGATTTATCCAAATATGGTATGGGTATCTCCGCCACCAAAAAATATCCCGCCAGCCAGGAAATCATCGTATCCATCGCTGTCCCGGGTGAAGTTTTCAATCTAAAAGGCGAAGTAATCTGGTGTAAAGAGTCTGACAAAAAAGACAGTAATATCCCGGACAGCATTGGGATTAAAATAACCGAAGCACCGGAAGAATACCTGAATTATATCGAATTCCTCAAACATCAAAAGATAAAACCCGGAGAACCGGAACTTTAATCATTTTTATTCACATTGGTATTCATGTATGCCTTAAGCTCTGCAAACCATGAAGGGTTCTTTTCCCGTGCCGTTTCCAATATCCGAGTCAACCGGCTGATCTTGCTAAAGGTCTCATCGCTGATGCAGTGCTCCATCTTACATGCATCCCTCTCAGCAATCTCTTCATCTACATTAAGGAATTCATTTAAGAACCTCAATAATACAGTGTGTTTTTCATAAATTGCAGCGGCCTTTTTTTCTCCTTCCGGGGTCAAATCAATATATCCATAATGTTCATGTTCCACCAGTCCTCTCTCCTCCAACTTTTTCAACGCACCAATCACAGAAGCGGTTTTTACATCCAGCATTTTGATCAGGTCTTTCACACGAACGATCTTCTTGTTTTGAGCCACTACATAAATGGCTTCCAGGTAATCTTCCAAACTTGGACTCAGCTTCTTTTTCACCATAACAGCCTCCTGAATTTTGTTAATCCTATATTATATAGATATAACTACTTTTTGTCAACAGGTCCGCATCCGCCTAAAGCCAATTTTTTGCCTTCGGCGACCAGGGGGGGGCGCTTTTTGAAAAAACTGCCCCCCCTAAACCC
>CP070627.1:4585730-4588759 GCA_020355945.1 Candidatus Aminicenantota bacterium
TTAGGCTCCCCGCGCCGCGGGGCCCCTGGACCCCCCGTAAAAGCTTTTTATTAAGGATGCCCTTTATAGGCAGTAAGACCACAAACCGACTGCCTTTTCCCGGATGACTGATTACTTTTACTTCACCATTGTGAGCACGCACCGCATGCTGCACCAGGTAAAGCCCTAAACCACTTCCTTCTACCGTCTGAACCCCACCACCGGATGCCCGGTGAAACCGTTCAAATATCTTCTCTAAATCAACTTTCTCTATACCCATCCCCTTATCTTCAACTTCCAGTACCGCAGCTTCTTTTTCACGGTAAAGCCGGACAATAATGAATTTTTCCTTAATGGAATACTTGACAGCATTCTGCACTAAATTAACCACGATCAACCGAACCGCTTCCGCATCCAAAAGAAAACAAGGAATATTGTTATCAATATTCACCTCCAGTTGAAAACCAAGATTCTTGATATAAGGAGTATAAGATTCCAGCACTTCTTTTACAACCCCTGGTAAAGATGTGTTTTCAAAATTATATTGCTTCCTGCCCGCCTCAATCCTGGAAAAGTCCAACATGTTGGTAATCATTTCATCCATCCGGTCGCTTTCCGATAGGATGGCCTGGAGGTACTCCGCCTTTTTGGATTCATTGGTAACCCAACCTAACTGCAGTTTCTCCGCTAACATGCGAATACGAGTTAAAGGGGTCTTCAAAGTATGAGAGGCACGGTCTGTAAATTCCGACTTTAACCGCACCAACTCCGCTTCCCTGGAAAGATACTTGTAAAACAAATAAATTCCCAGGATAAGAACCAGGATAAATGAACTTATTAACAGGTAATTCAACCGGATTTCCTCCCGGGCCTGCCGGGGAAAATAATTGCTTCCCCTGGAATACAACGCCAGTATTTTCCCGGGAAAAAATCGATCAAATTGTACAGACAGTAAAGGAAACCGATAAACACTATTTTCATCAAATTGACGGCCCCGGTCTTTTTCAAGCACCACAAGCACTTTTAAACCCGGGTCCTCCAGGCCTCTGTTTAAAATCCCTAACACCCTATTAGTACTTAAAAAACCCGGCGAAATCATAAAACCAAAAAAAATAGGAGAACCACCTGGCAGCCTCTTAACAACCACATCAAAAATATCCCCTGAAACCGGACTCCTCACCCTTGATATCTCCATTCCTGTTGTCAAAGGGTCAATTGTTTGCCACTGTTTCATTCCCTTTAAGGTTTTATAAAATTGTGTTTTTTCATCCGTATACAAATAGAACTCCCGGATTTTCATAAATCGGTAGATATCTCTATTTTCCCGGTCCAGTACCATGGTTTCATTATCTGTATTTCCACTGCTGTCAAATTCAAAATAGCGCCATCTTAAAGAGATATCAGGGCCGGCAAATTCCCGGAGCCGGTCCGCTGTCCCGGAGAGGTCCGGCTTTCGCAGATGGATATTGATATATTGATTTAAATACTCCAGCGCTTCATTTTTAAAGAAAGCAAATCTATCCGCAGGATTAGCGGTTTCATATTGAAGAATCTTATCGTACAATTGAAGATACATCTCCACTGCTCTTTCCTTCCATCCCAGCCGCTGATAAGATTGGGCCATTTGCCGAAGTACCTGGAAATAGAGTGAAAAATCCTTCTTTAAAGACAAAACTTGAGAATAGAGTTCAAGGATACTTTGATAATAACTCACCGCCTGGGGATACCTGGCTAACTTAAAATAGCAGCGGGCAATGGAATTGAAAATATACGGTCTAAATGGCCCTTCATCACCATATTCCAGGCATTTTACATAATGCTTTAATGCCTCCGTTATTTTTCTTTCTTTAAACTCAAACCGCTCTCCTTCACGGTAAAGGAATTCGATTTTTTTATTTCCTATCCCGGGAAATGAAGGCTGTACAATGGGTATGATACTTTTTTTTGAAAAAGGAAAAATAAATTTTCCCCTGGAATCGATCAAAAAAGGATACTTCACAATAGAATTTTTTAGCAGGATTTCTTTTAATACCTGTTGAATGGAACCAGGATAATTCAATTGGATTTGGTTTTTTAATAATTGTTGAAAAACTCTTTCCAGGGTAGATTCAATTTCCTCTTCCACTTCCTGGCGGATAAGTTCCAGGTCTGCTGTATATTTTTCTTCAGCCTTTAACACTTTTGCTTTTTCCTGCTGAGAAATTGTAAGAATGCCGAATCCGCTGATAATCAACCCGGGGATCACCACCGGCAGCATCAGGAAAACCAGGCGGTATTTTTTATTTTTAACCGAAGATGCTTTAAACATTTTAGTCATAAATTATATACCAATGTCAGCTTTTTTACTATAGATTTAGTTCTTGAATTAATTTGGAAAAACAGTTATAATTGATACGCCTCCGGGCATTAAAAATGAAAATTTAAATTTTTATGTCGGAAATTCTACAAATCGTTGATAGGAAAAAAGTGGAAACACGAATTTCGTATAATTAGTAAAGTAGGAGGTGTACTTATGAAAGCGATTGTATGCACAAAATACGGTCCGCCGGAGGTTCTTCAGCTCAGAGAGCTCGAAAAACCGGTTCCCAAGGACAATGAAGTGCTGATCAAAGTTCATGCGACAACAGCACATATTGGGGATACGAGAATCCGAGGTTTAAGGGTCCCTGGAGGGCTCCTGGCACGATTATTTTTAGGTTTTACCAAGCCAAAGTGGGCCATACTGGGGATGGAGTTATCCGGGGAAATCGATGCAGTCGGCAAAGAGGTCAAACGCTTTAAAAAAGGTGATCCCGTTTTCGCTCTTCCCGGTTTTGAGTTTGGCGCTTATGCCGAGTACAAATGTATGCCTGAAGTTGGTATGGTGGCACACAAACCGGCCAATATGAGCTATGAGGAAGCCGCTGCCGTCCCGGGCGGGGGAATTACAACATTGATTTGTCTTAGAAAGGCAAATATCCGGAGCGGACAAAAAGTCCTGATTTATGGCGCTTCCGGAAGCGTAGGTACCTATGCGGTACAACTGGCCAGGGCCTTCGGGGCAGAGGTGA